>NZ_CP108983.1:0-4800000 GCF_045161735.1 Streptomyces sp. NBC_00726
GGTCCTCATCGCTACGCGATGAGCAAGCGAAGCGCCGCGCTCCGCTTGGCGCACCCCTTCCGCTTCGCTCCAGGGGCTAGGGACACCGGCTCGCTTCGCTCCCCGGCCCGCGCGAAGCGCGGGCGTTCCCTCCGCTTCGCTCCGTGAACGCAGTGAACGGACCTCGCTCCGCGCCGCCTGACAGACGGCCGCTTTATGGCAGTGTGTCAGGGGTTCCGCTTCGCTCCACCCCGGCCCGTCCGCTTCGCTCCCGGGCAAGAACCCGCTACGCGGGCGGCCGGCTGTGCTGTACGGAGTGAGCAGGTTCGAATCCTGCCGGCTTCGAGTCCCAGCCAAGGCTATGCTTCATTTCTTGGTATGGATCCGAACTGGACCAACGGTATTCCCCCGCTGTAGCCCAGTTCAACAGGCAGGTTCGTCAGCCAGCAAAGCTGCCCGGTTACCCCATGCTCGACCAGTCGACCAAACCCTACTACCCCTCCAACATGGCAAAAGCACGAGGCTGGCCCAAAAACCTTACCCAGGACGAAGACCGCGAGACAGTCAGCCGCCTCCTCCAGTTGATGCACCAAGTCGTCACCGAACCCGCCCCCGGCTTCCAGGTCATCGTCAGCAACCACGCCGACCTGCCCCACACCCGGTACCAGGCATCCCTCCGCCACAACTGGCACAACGACGAAAAACCCATCCCCACCACCTGACCCGACACCAACCCCACCCCGTAACCACCGCCATATACCAGGGATCACGGAACCTGCACAGTACTCAACCAACCCGCACAAACGCACCCCAAGCTACAAACACCCCAAGTCACACAGCTGCCGCACCCAGAAACTGCGCAAATTCAGCGAACCACCCAACCAAAAACCTGCTCACCCAGGGTCCGGCCAGCTCCCTCGCGCTAACGGAAATTGGCAAGGTGCAGCGCTACCCGTGCGTGTTGTCAGACAGAGGCCGTCGTCGCCTCCACGATCTCGGGCTCAGGACCCAACCGTCGTACCGCGGGCACGCACAGCATCGCTCCGAGGCATACAAGCGCCATAACGGAGGAGAAGACCAGGACTCTGTTTGCGCCGAAGGCTTCGGCTGCAGGGCCGGCCAGCGCACGGCCCAGGGGAATGACCATGATGGAGCCTGCGACGTCGTAGGCGGAGACCCTGCTGAGTACGGCGAGTGGAATATGAGTCTGGATGCTGGTCGCCCACATGACTCCCCAGAAGGCGAAGCCGACGCCACCCAGGACGTGTGCTGCCGCTGTGGCGGTGAAAGACCATTCGAGCGCGGGGGCCAGTGGGTTGAGGGCGAAGCACAGCATGGCGAGTGCTCCGGCAACGATGGGCCGTCCGGGGCGTACGCGCATGCCGATGAGGCCGCCGATGACTGTCCCCGCGCCATCGGCGGAAGCGATCCAGCCGAAGCCGTTGGCGCCATGTTGCTCGGTGATGAGGGAAGCGCCCAAGGGGAGCGCCGGACCGAAGACGAACAGGCCGAACAGCGCCCAGATGCCGATGACGCTCCACAACCAGTTCCGTGAGCGGAACTCCTGCCAGCCAGCGGCGAGACGTTGCAGTATCGGGGCGTCGCCCTCGGTGCGGCGGGTGGCGAGCCTGCGCAGGGGCAGCAGCCCGAGGGCGCTGAGCGCATACGCGGCGGCAATCACCGTATAGGACCCGGCCACGTCCCAGTATGCGACCAGCAGGCCGGCGAGGCCGGGACCGAGCAGGGCGCTCAGGGCCTCGGAGACACGCAGCAACGCGTTGGCCCGCTGGATGTCCTGGGCCACCTGCGGAATGATGCTGGCCAGGCCCGGCTGGAAGAGAGCGGTGGCGGCGCCGCTGAGCGCCATGAGCACCATGATCTGCCACAACCGGGTGTCGGCGAAAGCAAGCAGCGCCCCCATGGCGACCATGGCGACCATCCGCACCAGGTCCGCGGCGACCATCATGACCTGTGGACTGAACCGGTCGGCCAGCACGCCGCCGAAAAGGACGAGAAGCACGATCGGAGTCATCCACGCGGCGAGCGCGTAACCAACCCCTGAGGCCCCGTACCCCGTGCCGAGGACTGCGGAGGTCAACGAGACCATGAGCATGCCGTCTGCGAGGAGAGAGGCGCTGCGCGCGGTGAAGAACAGGCGGAAGGGCGCCGACCGCCACGGACTCGGTGGGGCCGAGGGGAGGGCTTCAGGCATCTCGTCGGTGGTCATGTGGCATCGGCCGTGTTCCGGCCGTTCCCTTCAATGAGGACCGGCAGGCGACGCCAGGCGTCAGTGTCACCGGGAGTGGACGGCGGAGTTGGGACGATGACGTACCAGTGGGGAGCGAGGACTTCCGGACGGGCGGGCCGGGCATCCATCAGCGCGGCGTGGACGCGTTCGGGCGTGAGCATGGGGTCGCCCCCCGAGGCGACAAAGGCGATGATCTCGCCCTTCGAACCGGGGACGCCCTCCGGCCCCGCAGGTTCCACGGCCACGTGCACTGTGTCCGCGACGGCCCGAAGCACTGCGGCAATTGCCTCCGGCGAGACCCAGCACCCGTCGATGTGAAGCCAGTTCGCGTCGCGCGGTACGGGCCGTACTCCGGTGACGTCGGTCAAGGATTTCAGCGGTACGTCATCGACCGCCACAGCCTCCAGCAACAGGACGAGCCCCACGAGGAACTCCTCCGCCTCATGACGCTCAAACAAGTGCGGGTCGGCCCACAGGGCCAGTCGCAGCGCCGGCTCCATGGCATGGACGAAGGTCAGCATGCGAGTGGGAAGTTTCTGTTCCGGCCCCCAGACCAGTTCCATGTCGGGTTCCTCCGCGTGCGTCGGCGGGTCGTCCAGCCGGGTGCCGAGGACGCTGCTGACGTCGTTGAACACCACGTCACGGCTGAAGTGGCTGCCGCGGTCGCGCGTGGTGCGTTCGATCATGTCCCACAGCCGCACCGAGTCGAACCTGCTGTGCCGGTATGCGTCGAGGGCTGCCCCCCAGGCCCTGCGGAGCACCGTGTCGAACGTCGGCCCCGAGACGTCGAGCCGGAGCAGCGCGTCCTGGGAGAGGGCGGTCACCGCGCGGGCGAGGGCCGGGCGGTGCCGGTTGGAGGTCGGGGCCGCGATGACGCAGGTGCTCTGCCCCGCCCGGTGACCGACGAGGGTGCACCAGGCGGCCAGCAGTACGGTCGGCGCCGGGCTGCCGGTGCGCGAGGCAGCTGCGGCGAGCGCTCTGCCGGCCTGTCGCGAGCGGAGGGTGAGCTGCGCCTGAGGGTGGTCGCCGGGTCTGACGCGGGGTTCCGCGAACATGGCCTGCGGCCCGGTGCGGATGACCTGCTCCCAGTACCGCAGCGACGCAACGGACTTGCGCCGACCCGCGGGCGACAGCTCGTCGAGCGCGAGATCGAGCGGCGCCAGGGCCTTCACGACGGGCAGGTCGCCACCGCTGACCAGTGTGAGCCACTCCTCGCGCAGAATGGTCAGCGCACCACCGTCCGCGGCCGCATGGTTCGCGACCAGGCAGACGTACGCGGGGACACCCCGTACGGTGAGCAGTGTGATACGCAGGGGAAAGTCCCGGTCGAGGTGGAACCGGTCGACACGTGCATCGCGGGCAACCGCCTCCGCATATGCGGAGGGCTGAGGCGGCAAAATGTCGTGGTCACGGACTATGAGGACGAACTCCCCTTCGGCGGCCACCGCTTGACAACCGAGGTCCGTCAGCGAGTCGGCGCCGGGAAACGTGGTGCGAAGGGACTCGTGGCGTTCCACGAGCACCCGCAGCGCATCGATCGCGCTGTCCACCGTCACGCCCGCCGGGACCGGCCAGACGTCGTGGATGTTGATCTGGACCGGCTCGTCGCGAAGAACGCACCGCACCATGTTCGCCTGGCCCATCGCCAACGGGCCCAGGCGCTCAGTGCCTCCGCCGAAGCGAACGGTCAGAGTGCGTTCGGTGGTAGGCGGGTTGTCGCCCACGAGGGTCGAGTGGGGGGTCATCGGCTGATCACCGGTCCTTGTTCCCTGCTGGATCTGGTCAGCGCGGGCCAGGCTTCGAGGAGCTGTACGAACTCCTCCATGTCGGCCCGCGCCTCCGCGAGGAGGCCGGCCCGGCGCTCTGCGAGGAAGTCCGCAGCCTCGGTCCACCGGCTCTTGAGCGATCGGAAAGCTGCGTCGAGGGTGTCCAGCCGGCGGATGTCCGCCGCGCGATCCCCGTGCGCGTTCGCCCGTACGAGCTCCGTGACAGCCTCGGTGCGGGGTGCGCCTGTGCTGTCGAGCAGGGCCGGGCCCGCGGCGGCCATGGCCGCGTAGACACGGTGCAGGCGGGGGACGGCCAAGAAGAACTTGGCCAGCCGCACCTGGTAGGCGAGGAAGCCGGCGTCGGTGCGGCGCTCCGGAGTGTGGTGGTTCACGATGTGCCGGTTGTGGAGTACGCCCGGGAGCCGGGCGCCGTACACCGCGTGCAGCAGGAAGTAGTCACTGCCGATGGTGTCACGGGCGGGCGGAAGCGGCAGCCGCTCATATACCTCACGGCTGAGAGCAACGTTGCACATGTCGACATGCGCGGGAGACACACGCCCGAGAGTCGTGCGGTCGCCGGCGAAGGGTGTGTTCCCCCCGCCGCGGAACGCGTTTGCCACCAACTGCGGTCGCCACAGCGGAGGCGCGTCGTCCGGTACGGACAGCGTGACGATCTTCTCGTACACGGCGGGATCAACGGAACGTATCTCATCGAGGTCCACCGACATCGGTCCGATGAAGGATCCGCCCACCAGGGCCACCGGACGGTCCGCCTGGGCCGGATCGAGCCTGCTGGTCAAGACGCGGTTGCGTACGACGCCCGCCCGCTCACCGAGATGCGCGAGTTCGTGCGCCAGGGGGTGGACCGGTGTGCCGTCGTACTGCTGGTAGCTGCTGTCGGAGTCCCTGCGGTGGACCGAAACGCAGCCCAGTGACTCGGCGATGAGGAACGCGCGGTTGGTGCAGGCACCGTAGGAGATGCCCTCCGGCAGCAGGAGAGCGACCAGGCGGTCCGTATCGTCGGCTCCCGAGTGCGCGACGGTCTTCGCCAGAAACGTGTGCTGCGCCGCCTCGTCCAGGTGGTGGATGACGACACCCGGGCTCTCCGGCAGTGCCGCGAGAGTCTCGCGATGGGTCTCGCGGGCCGAGGGGTCGGCGGAGTCCAGGACGAGCAGATGCACCTCGGCTCCGAACTCCCTTGCCCCGTGGGCAGCTTCTGCTGCCACCGCCCTCAGGGTGCCCGAGCACGGGCGGTGGGTGGGCAGGCTCAGGCAGACGCGGCGCACGCGGACTCCTCGGACGAGGACCGGTCATGCCAGGAGGAAAGTCCGAGAAGACGGCGGCCGAGGCCGTTGAGCTCCGCTGTGGGGTACCGCTTGGCCTCTGCCAGGACCGGATCGCCGACCAGGGTGCGGTTCCAGCGCGGGGTGCGCAACTGCTCCCATGACCGGACACGAGACGTCCGTAGCCGCTCGTGCTCCTCCAGGGCGGGCATCATCGACAGGTACTGCACCGCGCGCACACCGCTCTCGGAAACGTTGCGGGCGACGCCGTGGGCGAGAAGTCCGTTCCAGATCAGCAGATCGCCGGGGTGCAGGTCGGGCCGCACCACAGGGAACTCGGCGCGGTCCATCTCGGGGCGCAGCGGATCGCGGTCCTCGGGCTGGAGGGGGCGCCAGGCGTCGAAGCGCCGGAAGAGCTGCGGGCAGCACTGGAAGCCGCCGGTCTCGGGACAGGTGTCGTTGAGCGCGATGATGCCCTGGACGCGCTGGGGGGGAACACCGAGCGTGGTGTCGATGTCCCAGTGCAGCTCGATGTCGAAGCCGCGGTCGGTGGGGTCGATGAGGGCTCGGTCGCGGTTACCGCGGTTGGGCGGGTTGAGGTTGAGCCGGTCCAGGGTGACCCACAGTTCTTCGGCGTCCCACACGTCCACGAACGCGTCGTAGACCCGGTTGTTCTGGCGGTTGTCCCACAACAGCTGGTGGTGGTATGCCTCGACAAATCCGTAGATATGCAGCTGTTGGTCGAGCTGAGAGCGCCAGGGGCGGTCCTGGAACCAGGTGTCGGGACGCGCCGGGTCCAGCCCCTGGAAGTCCCAGGTGAAGTCCAGCAAACGACGTGCGTCGTCAGCGGATACGGCTTCGCGGACGACGACGTAGCCGTACGTCTGCCAGTGGGCGAAGTCCTCGTCGGACAGGACACGCAGGGGGCGCGACTTCTTGAGCTCGCGCAGCGTGGTCCGGGCGAGGTAGGACTCCCCGTCGTCGCTGAAGTAGGGCCGGTCGGTGGCGGCCCGGTGGAGTCGGGGTGTCCGGGAGCGCGGTGTGGCGGTGCGCATGCTGCTCCTTTGGCCGTGCGGAACCGCGGCCGCGGGGAGTGCCGGGCCTTGGGTGTCGTCTCGTCGGATGCTCGCGGGACGACGGGGCGGGGTGGAGAGAAGAGGCTGAGCCCGCACGATGGTCTAGACCTCAGAATCTGTCAAGTAGGCTGCATTAACCTGAACCTGACGGAGCGACACACGGGTTTCTCTGGTCTAGACAATATGCGGCGTGCCGTTCTAGTGTCGCCAGTCCTGGGCCGGGCGGCGGCGGGCGGTGCGCTCACCGCGGCCGATGCCTGCGGGGTGCTCGCAGACGGCAAGCTCGTAGGTGTGCGGGCTGGTAGACGGCCTGGAGCCCGCCAGATCCTTCAGGGAGCGAACCACATGACCATTACCCCGTCAGCAGCCTTGCTCAGCAGCCTGGGACCGGGGCTTGCCGTTCTCGACCCCACGCACACGGCGCTGTTCCGCGGACTCGACCGCCTGCTGTCGGGCCTAGCCGAGCGACTTGCCGCGCAAGAGGTGCTCGGCCCGCCCCTGCTCCCCGCCGAAGGGCTCGCGCGCCTCGACTACTTCCGTAACTTTCCGCATCTCGGCGTACCCGTCGGCCGGCTGTCGACCGATGCGTACGAGGCGCTGGCGAACGGAGGCACCCCCGACGGGCTGCCCTTGAACACGACGGGCTACTTCCTGCCCTCAGCCACCTGCTACAGCCTTCTGCTCGCACTGACGGGCCGGGACGTCGGTGACAGTGGACTCCGGCTGTCCGGCACCGGGCGCTGCTTCCGCAACGAGACCCATTACGACGGCCTGCGCCGCCTGTGGGGCTTTCACATGCGTGAGGTGATTTACCTGGGCACCAAGGACGGTGCGATCGAACACCTCGAGCGAGGCGGGGAGTTCGTGGAACAACTGGCCGGCCGTCTCGGTCTTGTCCTCACCCGCGCGACAGCCGACGACCCGTTCTACGACCGCGGTGCGTCGCGGGCGAAGCTCATGGCACTTGACCCCGTCAAGCACGAGTACAGCGCCCCCGACGGAACGGCCATCGCCTCGGTCAACCGGCACCGCAACTTCTTCGGTGAACGCCTCGGCATCCGAGCCGGTACCTCCGGCCCTGCCCACAGCTCGTGCGTCGCGTTCGGCGTCGAGCGCTGGGTGCATGCCATGGTGCTCACCCATGGAAGCGCGGACGCGGCCCTCGCGGTTCTGGCCGACGTCTGAGAAGTCCCGCTGCGGAAACCGCCCACCACAAGAGGCCGGCCCGGACCGGCCGGCTCCCCGACTCCCGGGGCAACCCCACCCTGCTCATCCCGTAAGGACACGTCAAGCATGGACCTGGTCACCGAGTGGATCCACGAGAAGAACCCCGACATCGAGGGGGTTGTGGACCCCGACGAGGACCTCATAGAAGCCCGGCTCATCGATTCCATGGACTTCCTGGAGTTCATCGACCTGCTGGAGTCGATCACGGGCGAAGACATCGACCTCCAGAGTGCCACCATCGACGACTTCCGTACCCTCAACCGGATTCAGGAACGGTTCCTCCGCGCCGCGGACGCCTCCTCGGCGTGAGCGCGGTCGCTCCAGGACCGGCGACGGGGCCGTCCCGTCTTCCCGCGCGCCAGGTCCGGGCAGCACTCGCCCGCACCACCGAAGTCCTGGCCCAGCAGGGCCTGACCGAGGAGCTCCTGAAGCCTTGGGAGCGAGAGCGCCTGAACCGCATCCGCATTCCGGCCCGCCGCGACGACGTCATGGCGGCCCGCCTGCTGGTGCGCCACCTGACGGCGCGATACGTCGGCTGTTCGCGCCGGGAGGTCGAGATCCGGCAGTGGTGCCCCGACTGCGGCGGGACCGGCCACGGACGCCCCTTCCTTCCGGCCCACCCGGAAACAGGGATCAGCCTCAGCCATGCCGACGGGCTGGTGGCGGCCGTCGTGGGCCCGGGCCCGCTGGGAATCGACGTCGAACAGGCGCACCGCAGGCCCCCTCCGCCTGCACGCATCGCGCGACGGTTCCCCGAACAGGACAGCGCCTTGAGGGCGGCGGCAGCAGCCGACGACCCGGACACGGCAGTGCTGCGCCTGTGGGTGCAGGCGGAGGCCCGGTTCAAGGCGGGAGGCGGCCGACTGAGCGTCGAGACGTGGACCGATCGCGGGGCGGTGGCAGCGGTGGCGACGACGGGAGCGGCCGTCGTGCGGCATGTCGGGTGGGGCGCCGAGGACTGCCGTTGAGCCCGAGCCTGCGAGCTCTGCGACCGGGGTTCCGTCACGCGGATCCGAAACCAGGTCGTCCTCGCCTGGTGGCGGTGGACCTCGGCCTCACACCGGACCAGCGGGCGAAACTGGGCGCCGCGCATTAGACCCTGTCCGGCGTCATGAGCGGAGCGAAGGTCCGTGGCTGACGAGGAGGCCGTCCCGCGTCGCTGCCAGCAGTCGTCCCGCGTACGAGGCGAGCGCCCTGCTGGCCGGGAAGGGGCCCGCCGGTTCGAAGGGGGTTTTGGTGACGGCCGGCGGGCGGGTCAGCAGCCCGTCCGGGCCGGTGGCGTAGAGGCGCGCGTCGAGCACGGTCAGCGAGACCGCCCCGCCCGCGGGGCCCAGCACCGTCCACGGCGCGTCCGGGTGCGGCGCGGGCCGCCCGTACAGGGTGTCGTCGTGCGGGGTCACCGCGAACAGCGTGTTGTCGCACATCGCCAGCGCCGTCGTGCCGGCGGGGACCTCGCCCACCGGGGTCCAGGGCGCCGGCCCGGACACCGGGTCGCGTACGAGCAGCCGGTCGTCGGTGTCCACAGCCAGGAGGGCCAGCGGCATGGGGTGGCATGCTTCGCGCGGGGCGGCCAGGCACCGGATCCGCGGTGCGGGCCCCGGGGCCGGAGGGCAGGCGGCCCACGGCAGGTTCTGGTCGGACGGCTCACGGTGGAGCAGGGTCTCGCCGTCCTCGGCGACGGCGAAGAGCCGCCCTTCGCAGGCGGCGAGCGCCCGCAGCCCCGGTGCGTGCCCCACGGCGTGCCAGGCGGGCTGCGGAGCCGTACCGCCGAGACGGTCCAGCACGTTGCGGGTGATCCGGTCCACCACCGGATCGGCCAGCGCCCGGCCCCAGTTGATGGTGGCGGCGTTGAAGACCGTACCGGCGCCCAGCCGGAAGACGCCCATGGTGGCCCAGCCGCCCTGCCCGTACGTACGCCAGTGCCGCAGGTCGGCGGTGGCGAGCACGGCGAACGAGCGCGGGGTGCCGTCCCGGCCCGTGGCGCGGGGCACCCCGGCCGACCAGTCGAGTTCGGCGGCGTCCGTCTCGTACCCGAGGGCGCCCCGGGCGAAGGTGTCCCCGTCGCGGAGGCCGGTTCCTTCGAAGACCCAGTGGCCGGCGAACCGGACCGTGTAGGACTCGCGGCCGATGAGGCCCATGCCCGCGCCCCAGGAGCCGGCGCCGTTGCGGAAGCTGACGCCGGTCATCACGTTCTCGGGACGGTCGACGGGCGAGCTGGACCACTCGACGGTCGTGAGGCGGGGGTCGGGGACGGGGTCGGACGCGGCGTCGCGATGGCAGACCATCGTGCGGCCGCCGTCCTCCAGGCGCATCTGCCACCAAGCCGTGTTGCCGGCGAAGAAGGCCAGGTTGCCGCCCTTGCGGGCGAAGGTCTCGACGCTGTCGCGCATCCCGGCCGACCAGTACTCGTCGTGCCCGTTGACGATCAACAGCCGGTACGGGGCGAGGAGTTCGCCGCCGTCGTCCAGATCGAGACCGGAACAGAACTCGACCGGATAGCCGGCCTCGGACAGCCAGCGCAGCAACGGCTCCTCCCAGCGCTCGGGCGGCGGGCCCCCTCCCGGGTCGGTGAAGGACACCCGGGCGGCGCGGCCCGGTTCCTCGGCGTAGTAGAGGCTCCGGCCGGGCTGCCCCGCGCGGTGGTAGGCGCGCCAGGTGGCGAAGGGGATGGAGACGAGCACGGACGAGGTGGTCGCGGGCCGGGCCGCGCGCACGACGAACCACACCTCGTGTTCGGCGTCCCGCTCCGGCTCCGGCGTCTGCGGACGGGCGTCGTGGAACCGGGCCACGTACAGCGAACTGGGCCAGTCGTGCGGGATGTCGAGGGTCCACTCGGTGCCGTGCACGGACGCGCGGGCCACCGGGCGCCCGGTCACGGCGTCGGAGACGACGACGTGACCGGTGAGCGGGGTGCCCTCGCCGGAGGTCACCGCGAAGCGCATGGACCCGCCCTGCACGCAGGACGTCGTCCCGGCACGGGCGAGGGGTCTCGGGGCCTGTTCGGCGCTCACCGGGCGGCCTCCTCGGTCTTCGTGAGGAGTGCGGGCAGCTCCGTCAGAAGGGGCGGTTTTCCGGCCGACGCGGTCACGACGACCTCCTCGATGGCGCGCAGATGGGCATGGATGGTGTGCGGCGGCAGATACGCGGTGTCGGCGGTCAGGGTGACGGTGAGCGCGCTGTCGTCCCCGCTCACGTGCAGGCAGTACCGGCAGGCCACCCGGTCCTGGGTCGCGGGGAAGTCCAGGACACCGCGGCGCCGGAGCGCGGCGGACTCGTCCGGGCACGGCGCGGGCCGAGGCGCCGCCGGGCGCTCCACCAGGCGCATGTCGTTGAAGCAGCAGTACGGATGGACCTCGGTGCCGCGCTCCGCGGACATCCGGTCCAGCAGGGCGTCGAAGTCGGCGGGGTCGTAGGAGGCGGCGCGGTATCCGGCGAGCGCGGCCGGCCAGGCACCCGCCAGCAGATCCGTGAAGTCGGCGTCCGGGCCCGCCTCGTCCATGCGCAGGATGAACAACGCGTCCTGGGACAGTGTGCTGACCAGGGTGCGGTGGCCCTCGGCCGCGCGGTTGCCCGCGATCGGCATGACCGCTGCGACCGGGTGGCCCTGACCGGCGGCGACCAGGGCGGCCGAGGCGGTCAGCAGCACCGTCGAGCCGCTGACGCGGTGCGCGGCGGCCAGTGCCTCGACGGCCCGGGGCAGCGCGGCGGAGACCAGCCGGCCCGTCCAGAAGCGGGGCGTGCTCGGCTCGGCGACCGGCGCGGGGAACATCGTCGGGGACGCCGCCCGCAGCCCCCTCTCCCAGTGCGCGAGCGCGGCCCGGCCCGCGCGGCGGCCGGCCGGGGACGCCTGATGGCGCGCCAGGTCGAGAGGGTTCGCGGCGCAGACCGGACCGGCCGACCCGCGGCGGGCGAGCAGCCGCAGATCGCGGACCAGGACCTCGGCGGCGTGCCCGTCGGCTGCCAGATGGCACAGCGCCAGCACGGCGTGCGTGATCCGCCCCGCGTGCCGGACGGCGCCGAACCGTACGGGCCACTCGCCCGCGTAGTCGAAGCGGTGGGCGGTCAGCGACGACAACAGGGCCTCGGCGGCCGTCGCGGCTTCCTGCGGATCGTCCGCCTCGACGACACGGACCTCCGCCCGCCCTTCGCCGTGCAGGCGTTGGCGCGGCTCCCCGCCCTCGTCCGCGATCCGGGTGCGCAGTGCTTCGTGGCGGACGAGGAGCGCCGTGAGCGCGTCCGTCAGCCGGGGCAGGTCCACCGGCGCGCCCCGGTCGGCGAGCGGCAGGACGCGGCCGATGTTGAAGTAGTGGTCGTTGGGCCGGGTGCGCCCGATCGCGTGCCAGATCGCGCGCTGGCCCCAGGTCAGCGGGGCATCGCCACTCCGGCCGCCCGCGAAGGCGAAGGACTCGGTGGCGTGCGCCGTCGCCGCCGTCACTCGGTGCCCTCCGTGGCCAGAGCCCGCACCCGGGCGGTCAGGCCCGCGAGACCTTCGGTGTACAGCGCCCGGTCTCCGAGGTCGATGAGGACGCCGTACTCCGACTCCAGGCTGTCGGCGAGCCGCAGCAGGGACAGCGAGCTGACGCCGAGCGCGGCCAGGGGTTCGGTGGAGTCCATGAGTTCCGCGGCGGCGAGCCGGCCGTCGGTGGCCCGTTCGACGAGCCGGGCGACACTCTCCGGGGTGGGGGCGGGCGCGGTCACCGGGCGGCCTCGTCGGCCAGGCGGCGGCGCAGGCTCAGGGGGCGGATGTCCGGCCACACCCGGTCGACGTGCGCGACGCATTCCTCCTCGGTGCCGGTGAAGCCCTCCGCCCGCCAGCCCGCGGGCAGTTCGGCGCCCTCCGGCCAGAGGGCGTGCTGCTCCTCGTCGTTGACGGCCACGAGGTAGCGGCTGGGTTCGGTCATGGTGCTACTCCTTGCGCAGTGCGGTGACGGCGGCGGCGATGCCGCGCACGGTGGGGGCGTCGAAGAAGACGTCGAACGGGAGGTCCACGCCCAGGGTGCGGTGGATGCGGGCGGCGATGGCCGTGATGGTCAGGGAGTGGCCGCCGAGGTCGAACAGGTCCTCGTCGCAGCCGAGATCGTCCAGCTCCAGGACCTCGCGCCAGATCGCGAGCACCGCTTCGGTGGTGGGGTCGGACCCGGTTGCCGCGCCGCCGCCCGCCGCGGGTCCGCGCGCCGGGACCGGCTCCGGAAGCGCGGCCCGGTCCAGCTTGCCGTTGGGGGTGAGCGGGAACGCCTCCAGCACCGTGTACGTGGCGGGGACGGCGGCGGCGGGGAGTGCGGCGGCGAGGTGGGCGTGCAGGTCCTGTGCCGTGGGCGCCGGGCCGGCCGGGACGACATAGGCGCTCAGCCTGCGCTCGCCGTCCGCACCGTGCACCGCGGCGGCGGCCTGCGCGACCGAGGGGTGCGAGGCCAGCCGGGCCTCGATCTCGCCCAGTTCGATCCGGTGGCCGCGCACCTTGACCTGGTTGTCCGAGCGGCCGATGCAGACGAGGCCGCCGTCGGGCAGGCGCCGCACGAGGTCCCCGGTGCGGTAGAGGCGCGCGCCCGCAGGCCCGTACGGGTCGGGGACGAAACGCGTGGCCGTCAGACCCGGACGGTGCCGGTAGCCGTGCGCCAGACCGGCGCCGCCGAGGTAAAGCTCGCCGGGCAGTCCGTACGGGACCGGGCGCAGCCGGCCGTCCAGCACGTAGGCGCGGGTGTTGGCGAGCGGTTCGCCGATGAGGACCTGGCCGTCGTCGCCCACGGCGGGCTCCGCCAGGGTGGACCAGATGGTGGTCTCGGTCGGGCCGTAGACGTTCACCAGTCGTTTGCTGACGGTGCCCAGCTCCGCGGCCAGCGCGGGTGGCAGCGCCTCGCCGCCGGACAGTGCGGTGAGGCCGGCCGCGTCGTCGCCGAGCCCCGCGTCGAGCAGCAGCCGCCACCCGCTGGGCGTGGCCTGGACGTGTGTGACCCGGTGGCGATCGATGAGCCCGAGCAGCGCGGGCCCGTCGCGGTGGCCGCCTTCCGGCACCAGGACGACGCGCCCGCCGCTGATGAGGGGCAGCAGCAGTTCGACCGCCGAGATGTCGAAGGACAGCGAGGTGAGCCCGAGCCAGCGGTCGTCGGGGCCGGAGCCCAGGTGGTCGCACAGCGCGCCCAGGACGTTGGCGAGCGCCGAGTGCGGCACCTCCACACCCTTGGGGCGTCCGGTCGAGCCGGAGGTGTAGAGCACGTACGCGGGGTGGGCGGGCGTCGGGCCCGGGGGCAGCGCCGGGGTGTCCGGGCCGACGGGTGCCAGGGCCTCCGGGGTGAGGTCGCCGGGGCCCTCGGGGCGTGTGGTGACGCGCAGCGCGAGGCGGGAGTCGGCCCTGAGGAACGCCAGCCGCTCGGCCGGGTGATCGGGGTCGAGCGGCAGGTGGACGGAGCCGAGGACCAGCGAGGCGAGGAGGACCACCAGCTGGTCGCGCCCGCGCGGCAGCTCGATGCCGACGAGGGTGCCGGGGCCCGCGCCGTGCCTGCCCAGCGCGGCGGCCGCGTGTGCGACCAGGGCGGACAGCTCCCGGTAGGTCAGGGTCTCGTCGCCGCAGACGACGGCGGTCGCGTCGGGGCGGGCGGCCACCGTCTCGGCGAACAGCGAGGGCACCGTGCGCCGGGCGAGTTCGGGCCGCGGACTCGGCGCTGCCAGTTGCGCGGACCGTTCACCGGGTGTCAGCAGCGGCAGATCGCCGACCGGGGTGTCGGGGCCGGCCAGTACGCCGTCGAGGAGGGCCGTCCAGTGGTCCGCGATCAGTCGCGCGCCGCCGGCGGTGAGCGCCGCCGCGCGGAACTGGAGGCTCGCCTCCACCTCCGTACCCGAGTCGACGAGCTGGAGGTGCGCCAGGTTGCGCGCGGTGCCGCAGAAGCCGAGCCAGCGGACCTGGGCGCGGACCTCGGCACCGAAGTCGGGGCGCGGTCGCTCCGGGCGCCGCCGGTAGCTGAGGGAGAGCGGGGTCAGCGCGGTGCGCGGGGTCAGTCCGCGTACGGAACGGCCGAGCGGGACGGCCCGGTGCCGGTACAGGGCGCGCAGTTCGGCCCGCACCGTCCGGGACCAGGTCGCGAAGGGCGCGTCGAGGTCGGCGGTGGTGAAGAGGGGCAGCTCGTTGACGGCCAGCCCCACTCCCGTGGCCGTGCCCGGCGTACGGAGCGACAGCTCGATGGCCGTGACGGGAACGGCCTCGCCGTAGCGGGCGAGCAGGGCGTGCCAGGACGCGGTGAGCAGTTCGAAGCGGGTGAGCCCGAGCCGTTCGGCCGTGGCGCCCAGCAGCGCGGCCCGCTCGGGGCCGAGGCTCCACGTGATCTCCTCACCCGGCGCGGGAGCGGTCCCGGCCACCTGGGAGACCGTGAGCCCCGGGAGCGCGGGGGCGGCCGGATCGCGCCAGCGGGTGGCCCAGTACGCTTCGGCGTCCGCGAGGGCGTCGGGGGACGGTGCGGCGGCCGGTTGCGGGGCGGCCGGAGCCGGTGGCCCGCCCCGGTAGGCGGTGGCCAGGTCGTCGACCAGCCGGTCCTTGGACTCGCCGTCGAAGACGAGGTGATGGGCGGTCAGGACCAGGACGTGCCGGACCGGGGACAGCCGCAGGAGTACGAAGCGGTGCAGCGGGCCGTGGGCGAGGTCGAAGGGCAGGGCTCGTTCCCGGGCGAGCAGAGCGTCGAGTGTGCCGGCGGTGCACTCGACCGTGCGCGGGTGCCCGGGTCCGGGACCGGGCCGGGGGGTGCCGTCCGCGGCGAACACCGTGGTGAGGGCCGGGTGCTGGGCGGCGACGGCGGCGCAGGCCCGGTTCAGGCGGCTGGTGTCGAGCGGGCCGTCGAGACGCACGGCCAGGGTCAGGTGATAGGCGGAAGCGGTGTCCAGGGTGCGCTCGGTGAGCCAGACGCCGTGCTGGGCGGGGCTGAGGGTCGCGTTCACAGGATGGCCTCGGGGTGGTCTTGGGCGAGGATGCGGCGCAGTTCGCGTTTGAGGACCTTGCCGGCCTCGTTGCGCGGCAGGGTGTCGTGGAACAGCACGGTGGCCGGCAGTTCGTGGACGGCCAGCAGGTCGAGCAGGAAGGCCCGCAGTGCGGTGGTGGTCAGACCGTCGTCGGCGACGACCACGGCGGCGACGACGCTTCCCAGGACCGGGTGCGGCACTCCGAGGGCGGCGGCGTCCCGGACCAGCGGATGGGCGTGCAGGGCGTTCTCGACCTGGAGGGTGGAAACCTTGTGGGCGCCCGACTTGACGACGTCCCGCTCCCGGTCGAGCAGATGGAGGAAGCCCTCGTCGTCCACGCGGCCCAGGTCGCCCATGCGTATCCAGCGTCCCTGGAAGACCTCGTCGTCCGCCTCACCCACGTACGCCCGCGGAGCCGCCGCCGATCGCAGCCACAGCTCTCCCGGCCGCCCCGCGGGCAGCGGCTCTCCCCCGGGTGTCGTCACCCGCAGATCGGCCAGGGAGGCGGGGCGGCCGGGCGAGTCCGGGCGGGCCGGGTCGAAGAGCAGGGTGACCTGGGCGGGGGCGGCTTCGGTGGAGGTGTAGTAGTTGACGATCTGCGCCTTCGGGAAGGCCCGGACGAGTCCGAGCGCGACCGGCTGAGGAAGGGCGGCGGCCGTGGAACCCACCAGGCGCACGGCGTCGCGCGCACCCGACGACCCCGCGTCGGCGAGCGCGGCGGACGCCAGCAGTTCGATCGCCATGGCCGGTACGAGGAACACGCTGCCGATGTCGTGCTCCGAGAGCAGGCGCAGGAAGCGGGCCGGGGTGAACTGCGGGGCCGTGACACAGGTGGCGTACGCGTTCAGCGCGTTGACCAGCATGGTCTGCCCGGCGTTCGTGCCGACCGGGAAGGCGTGCAGGAAGGCGGACGAGTGACGCAGCGGCCGCCTGCGCTCGTCCAGGGTGCAGCCGTACGCCAGGTTGGCGTGCCGGGCTCCGACCGCCTTCGGGGTGCCGGTGGTGCCGGAGGTGTAGAGGATCTGGGCGAGGTCACCGGGCGCGGGCTCGGGCAGGTCGGACCGGGTGGGGTGGTCGTCGGCGTCGGCCTCCGTCAGCACGGTGGTGCCCTCCGGCAGCGCGGGCGGGATGTCCCCCGTCCCGTGCAGCAGGAAGCGGGCCCGCGTGTCCGCGAGCACATGGGCGGTGGTGGCGGGCGCCGTCCGGTCGGACAGCGGGACGGCCACCCCGCCCGCCCGCAGCACCGCGAGGAAGGCGACGGCGTATTCGGTCCACCGGGCCGTGCCGTGGTGGAGCACCACGCGGTCCCCGGGCCGCACCCCGGCGGAGCGCAGCGCGCGGGCGTACGCCCCCGACCGGGCGTGCCAGGACGCGAAGTCGAGCCGTTCGCGGCCGGTGACCAGGGCGGTGCGCTCACCGTGGGCGGCGGCCCGGTGGGCAAGCAGGGCGGGCAGTGTGGTGGCCGCTGTCGGTGTCATGTCCGGCTCTCCTTCGCGCGGCGGGCGGCGGCGATACGGGCACGCTCGCGCAGACCGACCAGATCGTCCGGCTCGGCCTCGGGCACGTCCCGGTCGAAGCGCGCCAGCACCGGAAGGCGCAGGCCGAGCGCGACCAGGCCGAGCATGGCGCACCCGAACAGCACGTACATCAGGGCGATGCCGCGCCCGGGTCCGGTGCCGATCAAGGGGCCGAAGACGGGGGCGAGCGCCCCGCCGGGCTCCATCAGGGGCCCCAGCACCGAGGAGCCGAGCGGGGCGATGATCCCGTGGCCCAGCGGCAGGGTGGACCAGGCGACGAGGGTGTTCAGGGCGAAGACGCGGCCGTGGAAGCGCTGCGGGACCTTGACCTGGACGATCGTGGAGTAGACGCCGTTGACGAGGGAGAGCGCGAACGACATGCCGAACGCTCCGGCGGCGATCACCCAGAGACCGGCGTGCAGCCCGGTGAGGGCCCCGGCCAGGGCGAGCAGTGCGGCGAGGCCGAGCATGCCGCGCAGCCGGTGGCGCCGGGGGCCGCCCCAGAACCCCATGACGACCCCGCCCAGGATCGCGCCCGCACCGCCCGCCATCGCGACCCGCGCCGCGCCCTGGAGGTCGTCGAAGGCGAGGACCAGCGGGGTGATGAGCAGGAAGAGCGGGGAGAGGAAGAGGTTCAGCCCGGCGAACCACAGCAGCATCGCCCGGAAGCCCCGGTTGCGCCAGGAATGGGCGAAGCCGTGCCGGATCTCGGAGACGAGGGACTCGCGCCGGGTCCACGGCAGCGTCCGGGGGAACTTGACCGCGAGCAGGACGCCGATGGCCAGGACGTAGCTGGCCACGTCGATGACGAGGATGCCGCCCAGACCGATTGCGGCCATCAGTGCGACGGCCACCAGTGGTACGACGAACTGGGCTGTGCCGAAGGCGAGTTGGACGATTCCGTTGGCGTGGCCGAGGTACTGCTTGGGTACCAGCTGCGGGACCGCCGAGGCGTAGGCGAGCCGTTGGAAGGTCAGGGCGAGGGAGAGCACGCCCAGCAGGACGTACACCTCCCAGGAGTGCAGGTTCCCGGTGAGGAGCAGGGCGAGGAGGCCGGCCTGGGTGGTGCAGGCGGTGAGGTCGCCCGCGAGGAGTACGGTGCGCCGGTCCAGCCGGTCGACGAGGGCGCCCGCCAGCGGGCCGACGAGGATGCCGGGGACCATGGCGATCACCGCGTAGAGCGCGTACCGGGTGAGGGATCCGGTGTTCAGCAGGATCCAGAGCGGCAGCGCGAACTCGGTCAGCGCCGAACCGGTGATGGAGACCAGCTGCCCGCTCGCGACCGCGAGGAACCGTCGCATGCTGGGTTCCGGCCCGGCGTCGGACTCCGCGTCCTGGGCGGGGGTTTCCGTGCCGGACTCCTCGGCCGCCGTCACCGGCCCGGTGTCCCCGTGGAACCACCACGAGTGCTGCGGATCGCGGGCGGGCAGTTCGTCGGTCACGCCGTCGCGCACCGCGAGGTGCACGGTGGTCACCGCCTCGGCGACCTCGGTGGCCCGGTACTTGAGGAAGAAGTGACCGCCCTGGTCGAGCACGGCGACTGCGGAGCGCTCGGCCAGCAACAGCCACTCGCGGTAGCGCTCCTGGTAGAAGTCGGCCGCCGGGTCCTGGTCGCCGATCAGGCAGATGAGCGGGGCGCGCAGCCGGGGCGCGCCGGCGGCCACGTCGGCGATGGCGCGGGTGAAGTAGTCCTCGGCGGCCTGGGTGTCCCGGCGCATGTTGCCGATGATGAAGGCCGCCTGCTCCTTGTCGAGGTCGGAGGTGTTCACTCCGAGCCCGATGAGCCAGTTCGCGTAGACCCGGTCGCCGAGCAGCGGTTCGAGTGAGGCGACGCGGCTCAGCGCGTTGAGCACCCGGCTGCGTGGCCGGGCGAAGGGGAACTGGGCTCCGGCGTAGACCGCCTCCAGCGGGTGCCCGGCGGCTTCCAGCAGCCGGGAGACGGAGATCGCCAGGGCCGTGCCGACCGCGCAGTGCCCGTAGACCACGACGGGCCCCTCGGTCCGCTCCCGTACCTCCGCCGCGATGCGCTCGGCGAGTTCGTCGAACGGCACGGACTCCTCGGTGACACCGACGTCGTGGCCGGGTACGGCGACCGCCCACAGCTCGGTGTCGGCGGGCAGTGCGTCGGCGACGGGCTGGTAGACGACGGGGCTCCCGCCGCCGTACGGAACGCAGACGAAGGTACGGGTGCGGTGGGCGGCGGACACGGGCGGGGTGAGCCGGTGCAGCAGCGGCCTCGGGGAGTCGTCGCTCTCGTCCCGGGAGGCGACGGCGGCCAGGTCGCGGACGGTGCGGTGGGTGAAGAGGTCCATGACGCTGACGGGCCGGGCGCCCGCCTCGGTCAGCCGGGCGCGGGCCCGCGCGACGACCTGGGTGGCCAGGAGCGAGTGGCCGCCGATGTCGAAGAAGTCCTCGTCCGCGCCGACCTCCGTCAGCCCGAGCACCTCGCCCCAGATCCCGGCCAGCAGGCGTTCCACCTCGGTGGCGGGCCGGGTCGCGCCGGACGACCGCCGCAGCTGCGGCGCGGGCAGGGCTCGGCGGTCGAGCTTCCCGTTGGGGGTGAGCGGCAGGGCGGGAACGACGGCGACCACCGAGGGCACCTGGTGTTCGGGGAGCACTCGCTTGAGGGCCGTACGCAGCCGGGCCGGATCGGGCTCGTCCGGGCCGTCGGCCACCACGTATCCGACGAGGCGCTGGTCGCCGGGCCGGTCCTCGCGCAGGACGACCGCCGCGTCGGCGACGTGGGGCTGGGCGCGCAGCGCGGCCTCGGTCTCGCCGGGCTCGATCCGCAGCCCGCGCAGCTTGATCTGCGCGTCGACGCGGCCGAGGTGCTGGAGGGTGCCGTCCGGGAGGCGGCGGGCCAGGTCCCCGGTGCGGTAGAGGCGGGAGCCGGGCGGACCGTACGGGTCGGGGACGAACCGGGCCGCGGTCTGGCCGGGCCTGCGGTGGTAGCCGATGGCCACGGCGGTGCCGCCGATGTGCAGTTCGCCGGGGGCCCCGGGCGGCACTGGGCGCAGGGCGGCGTCCAGCACGTACAGCCGGGTGTTGTCGATGGGCCGTCCGATCGGCACCGTGTCCAGGGGGCCGGCGCACTCCCACGAGGAGACGTCGACCGCCGCCTCCGTCGGTCCGTACAGGTTGGCGAGGGCGCAGTGCGGCAGACGGCCGGTCAGTTCGCGGGCCGTGTCGGGCGGCAGGGCCTCGCCGCTGCTGATCACGCGGCGCAGCGTCGTGCACCGTTCGACCCCGTCCTCGGCGAGGAAGACGGTCAGCATGGCGGGCACGAAGTGCGCGACGGTGACTCCGGCGGTGGCGATGAGGTCGAGCAGATAGCCGGCGTCCTTCTGTCCGCCGGGCTTGGCGAGGACGATGCGCGCACCGGTGGTCAGGGGCCAGAAGAACTCCCACACCGATACGTCGAAGCCGACGGGGGTCTTCTGCAGGACGGCGTCGTCGGGGCCCAGCCGGTAGGTGTCCTGCATCCACTGAAGGCGGTTGGCGATGGCCCGGTGGGTGTTGGGCACGCCTTTCGGGCGGCCGGTGGAGCCGGAGGTGTAGATGAGGTAGGCGGGGTCGTCGGGGGTGGGTCCGGCCGGTCCGCGGCGCGAGCGGGGCGGTTCCTCGGGGTCGTCCAGCAGCATGATCTGCGCGGTGCAGCCGTGCGGGGTGGGCAGTCCGCGCTGCGTGAGCAGGACGGGCGCGCCGCTGTCGGCGAGGAGGAAGGCGAGGCGTTCGGCGGGGTAGCCGGGTTCCAGCGGGGCGTAGGCCGCGCCCGTGCGCAGGATGCCGAGCAGGCCGGCGACGAGTTCGGGTGAGCGCTCCGAGCAGATGGCGACGAGGCTGCCCGGACCGACGCCCTCGGCGGCCAGCCGGGCGGCGATCCGGTCGGCCCGCTCGTCGAGCTGCCGGTAGGTGAGGGCGGTCCGGCCCTCGACGGCGACGGCGACCGCGTCGGGGGTCCGGGCGATCTGCTCGGCCACCAGGGCAGTGAGGGTGGTGGGCGGACGGTCCACAGCGGTGTCGTTGTACCGCTCGGTCTCGGTCTCGCGCTCCTCCGGGGTGGGCCCGGCGAGGCCGGAGAGCGGGGTCTCGGGGGCGGCCGCCACGGAGCGCAGGATCCTGCCGAGGTGATCGGCGAGGCGTCCGATGTCGGCGGGGTCGAAGAGGTCGGTGTTGAAGTTGAAGGAGCCGTGCAGCCCGTCGGGCCACTCCTGGAGGAAGAGTTCGAGATCGAAGCGGGTGCCGCTGGCCCGTACGCCGAAGGGCTCGGCGGTCAGGCCGCCCGCCGACGCGGCATCGCGCTGGGTGGCGTAGTTCTGTACGGCGAGCACGGCCTGGAAGACGGGCGGGCGCGAGACGTCGCGTGCCACCTTCAGCTCGCTGACCAGCTGGGCGAACGGCAGTTCCTGGTGCGCGTAGGCGTCCAGGCAGGTTTCGCGGGTGCGGCGCAGGAGCTCGGCGAATGAAGGATCGCCCTCCAGCCGGGCCGGCAGCGCGATGACGTTGACGAACATGCCGACCAGATCTTCGAGTTCCGGCTCGGTGCGTCCGGCGACAGGGGAACCGACGGCGAAGTCGCGCTGGCCGCTGAAGCGGGCGAGGAGGATCTGGAAGGCGGCCAGGAGCACCATGTGGACGGTCGCGTCGTGGAGCCGGCCGAGCGCCGTGAGCCGGTCGAGCAGGGCGCGGTCGACGAAGAACGCGTACCCGGCGCCCTCGAAGGTCTGGCGGGGCGGGCGGGGGCGGGAGAAGGCGAGCTCCAGCGGTTCGGTCCCGGCGAGTTCGCCGGACCAGTGCGCGACCTCGGCCGCGAGCCGTTCACCGCTCAGCTGTTCGCGCTGCCACAGCGCGAAGTCCCCGTACTGTACGGCTAGTTCGGGCAGCGGATCGGGTTCGCCCGCGACACCGGCGGCGTAGTGGCGCAGCACTTCGCCGAGCAGGACCTCGCTGGACCAGCCGTCGCTGACGCTGTGGTGGACGACCAGGAGCAGGACGTGGTCGTCGGCGGCCAGCCGGATCAGCAGGGCCCTCAGCAGCGGGCCCCGCTCCAGGTCGAAGGGGACGGCGGACGCCTCGTCCACCAGGCGTTCGGCCTCGGCCGGTGACCCGGCCACGGCCTCGGTGAGGGCCGCCGGGCCGGGCGGGTCGATGACGAGCAGCGGGCGGCCGTCGTCGGTGGCCGGGTAGCGCGAGCGCAGCGTCTCGTGCCGGGCGACCGCCGCGTCCAGTGCGGCACGCAGCAGGCCGGCGTCCAGCGGGCCGCGCAGCCGCCGGACCACCGGGATGTTGTACGCGGCGGTGCCCGGGGCGAACTGCTCCATGAACCAAAGGCGTTCCTGTGCGAACGAGAGCGGCACGGGCGTGTCCGGGTCCCGGCGCGGGATGGTGGCCCGGGCGGCGGGGCGCGCCGACAGGCGGCGGCGCAGCAGTTCCCGCTTCGCGGCCGAGAGGCGGGCGGCGGCTGGTTCCGCCGGGTGGGCGGTGTCGGCGCTCATGAGCGGGGCCGGCTTCCTTCCAGTGCGTCCTGCGCGGCCAGCAGTTCTTCGGCGTCCGTGTCCGACAGGGCGTCGATCTCGGCGGCCAGAGCGGCCTCCACGGCTTCGGCGAAGGCGGCGCAGGTGCGGTGGGTGAACAGGGTGCGCAGGGGGACGGCGAGGTCGACGGAGGCGCGGAGGCGGGCGATGACCCGCGTCGCGAGGAGGGAGTGGCCGCCCAGGTCGAAGAAGTCGTCGTCCGCGCCGACCGGCCCCGAGCCCAGCACCTGGCGCCAGATATCGGCGACCAGTTCCTCCGCCTCGGTCCTGGGCTCCACGAAGGCGGCCCTTACGAGGGACGCGCCGTCGGGGTCCGGCAGGGCCGCCCGGTCCACCTTGCCGTTGGGGGTGAGCGGCAGGCGGTCGAGCACGGCCCAGGCGCCGGGGACCAGATGCGGGGGCAGCACGGCGGCCAGTTCCGCGCGCAGCCGGGCCGGGTCCGGCGCGGGCGCGTCCGGGGCCGGTACGACGTGGGCGACGAGCCGGTCGCCGCGGGCGTGGACCACGGCATCGGCCACGCCGGGCAGGGCGGTGAGCGCGGCCTCGACCTCGCCGGGCTCGACCCGGAAGCCGCGCACCTTCACCTGGCCGTCGAGCCGGCCCAGGAATTCCAGCTGCCCGTCGGCCCGGCGCCGGACCCGGTCGCCGGTCCGGTAGCAACGGGCCCCCGGCGGTCCGTCTGGATCGGGCACGAAGGCGCGGGCGGTGGCCCCGGGGCGGCCCAGGTAGCCGTCGGTGACCCCGGGCCCGCCGATGACCAGTTCGCCGGGGGTGCCGGGCGGGACGGGCGTGCCGTGGCGGTCCAGCACGGCCAGGGTGGTCGCGCCGATCGGGCGGCCGATGGGCGGCCTGCGCAGCCCGTCCGCCGCGCCGAGCTCGGCCGTGGTGGCGATGACCGTGGTCTCCGTCGGGCCGTAGGAGTTCACCAGCCGCACGGTGCCGCCGAACCGGGCCCGCCACGCGGCGACCGCTTCGGCGCGCGCCTGGTCGGCGCCCAGGATGACCAGGCGCAGCGTGTCCGGCCACGGGGTCTCTGCGAGGTCGGCGACGAGGTGGTGCCAGTAGGGGGTGGGCAGGTCCAGGACGGTGACCCCCGCCGCGTACGGCTCGGCCAGCTGGTCGCCGAGGGCCGCTCCGGGGCGGGCGGTGACGAGGACCGCGCCGGACGCCAGGGCCGGGAAGATCTCTTCGGCGCTGGTGTCGAAGGAGAGCGAGGCGCTGTGCAGGACCCGGTCGCTCTCGCCGAGGCCGTAGCCCTGACGCATCCAGGCGACCCGGGCGGCGAGCGCGCGGTGCGGGACGAGGACTCCCTTGGGCGTGCCGGTGGAGCCCGAGGTGTAGATGACGTACGCGGGGTCGTCCGGGCCGGCCTCGGTGCCGGGGCCGAGAGCCGGGCCGGCCTCGGGGGCGGGAGGCGGGCCGGACGGGTGGCCGGGGGCGGCGGACAGGACGGGGACATCGGCGGTGAGGCCCGGGACGGGCGCGCCGTCCGCGGTCAGCAGGACCGCCGCCCCGCTGTCCCGGAGCATGAAGTCGAGCCGTCCGGCGGGGTATTCCGGGTCCAGCGCGAGGAAGCCCGCGCCGACGCGCCAGGCGGCGAGCATCACCACGACCGGCCGCGGCCCCCGGGGCAGACAGAACGCGACGAGGTCGCCGCGGCGGACCCCGGCTGCCAGGAGCCGGGCGGCCAGGGCGCGGGAGGCGTCGGCGAGTTGTCCGCGCGTGAGGGATTCCCCGGGGCCGGCGAGGGCCGGGGCATCGGCGGCCCGGGCCATCCGGTCGATCGCGGCGAGGACTGTCGGGGGGTGCTCCGGCAGCGCGGGCCCCGCCGCCTCGTCCCGCAGCAGCGCCGGCTCCCCCTCGTCCAGCAGGGGCAGCAGGTGCACGGGCGTGTCGGGCGCCTCCAGGGCGGCGCGCAGCAGGATCTCGAAGCGGGCGGCGAACCGGGCCACCTCCGGCGCGTCCAGGAGATCGGTACGGTAGCCGAAGACCGCGTGCAGGTCGTCACCGTCCGGGCGGACGTCCAGGCTCAGTTCGAACTTGGCGGCGGTGTGGCCGCCGTCCCCCTCGGCGCAGAGGAGGTCCGCGAAGCGGTGCTCGCCCAGGTCGCCGCCGCTCTGGGTGTGCACGGTCAGCAGCGTCTGGAAGACGGGCGTACGTCCGGTGTCCCGGTCCTGCCGCAATTCCTCGGTGAGCCGTTCGAACGGGACGCGGCCGTGCGTCAGGGCACGGAGCCAGTCGCCCCGGATCTGCCGCAGCAGGCCGTCGAAGGAACGGGTGCCGGAGAAGTCGGCGCGCAGGACCAGGGTCGAGGAGAAGTAGCCGACGGTCCGCTCGCTGTCGACCGTCGTGCGCGCGGCGGTGGGCACACCCACACAGAAGTCGTCCTGGCCCGTGCAGCGGTGGAGGAGAAGTTGGTAGGCCGCGGCGATCACCATGAAGGGGGTGAGCCGGCGGGCGCGGGCGAAGCTCTCCACCGTCCCGACCAGACCGCGCAGGACTTGGGTGCGATAGGCGCCCCGGCTGGTCGGAACGGAAGGCCGGGGGCGCTCGGCGGGGAGCGCCAGGGGCTGGGCACCGTCGAGCAGCCGGCGCCAGTGGTCGAGGGCGGCGGCGGCCTCCGGGCCGTCCAGCCAGGCGCGCTCCGCCGCGGCGTGCGCAAGGTAGGAGGGCGGATCCTCCAGTGCGGCCCCGTCGCCTGCGCGGAACGCCGAGTAGAGCGCGGCGAGTTCGGAGCGCAGCAGGCCGAGCGACCAGCCGTCGGCGACGATGTGGTGCACGACCAGACAGAAGGTGTACGTGTCCTCCCCGGTGCGCAGCAGCGCGGCACGCAGCAGTGGCCCTTCCGCCAGGTCGAACGGCCGGTTGGTGAACTCCCCGATCCTGGCGACGGCCTCGGCCTCCGCGCACCCCCGCAGATCATGGCTGTCCCATGGAACCGGGGCCGGTGGGTCCACCACGACGTACGGACGGCCGTCGACGGCGGGGAAGCGGCTGCGCAGCGCCTCGTGCCGGCCCGCCACCGCGTCCAGCGCCGCGCCGAGGGCGTCCGCCGAGAGAGCGCCGGTAAACCGGAGCACGAGCGGAATGTTGTACGCCGGGTCCCCCGGCTCGAACTGGTCCAGGAACCAGAGGCGTTCCTGCCCGACGGAGAGGACGGCCGCTGCGGGGGCCTGGGCCTCCGGCCCGGCTGCTCCGGGCGTCGCGGAGTGGGGCCGCTGGCTGGAATCGGGCATGACGCTCCTGGGGGCCGGGTCGTGGCGGTCCGGCCGTCTGGCTGAAACCGCATGCATGCACGGCCCGTGCGGGTGACGCGTAAGGAGGGAGGGACAGCTGCCCCGGGAGGGTGCCGTGATGCTGCAAATGCTAGAGAGCGACCAAACGGCGGGTCAATGGTCTGGACCAAATTGCTGTGGGTCCCGCTCAAACACCACAGGGCCAGGACCAGGGGAAAACGGCCGAAACCTGCCCTCCGCGCCGCACCGCAGACGCGACCGGGCTGCATGGGCCCGTCCCCCAGGGCGGGCTCGGCCGCGCGGCGGGCGAGGGCCTGGTGGTAGAGGGTGAGCATGGAGTGGGGGTCGGCGTCCTGAGCGGCAGCGGTCAGCCGCGCCCAGGCTGCGGGCTGCGGGAGCCAGGGAGATGCAGCGCGCTGCCGGGGCTGAAGCCGTAGGGCTCGGTGGTGCCGTTCCAGGGCAGCGGGACGCGGCAGCCGTCACGGCCGGGATCCTCTCCGTTCGTACGGTGGCGGATGGGGTCGTCGCGGCGGTGGGCGGGGATGTCCTCGCCCTCGGGCAGGCCGAGTTCCTCGCCCTGGTAGATGCAGACGGCGCCGGGCAGGGCCATGGTGAGCAGTGCTGCGGCGCGGGCGCGGCGGCGGCCGAGGTCTTCGTCGACGACGAGGTTGTACTGGCGGATGCCGGCGGCGGTGCTGGTGTCGGGGCGGCCGTAGCGGGTGACATGGCGGGTGACGTCGTGGCGGCGTACTTCGCGCTGTCGGGCCTCGCACTCGTGCCGACAGGAGCTCCGCGCCCAACCGAGCGCCATCAGTGTCGACCACTTCCGCACCGTACACAGCATCGCAACTTTTTCGAGCCTCGATATGTGGGCCATCCGTCCTACAGCAGTTGGCTGAATGCCTGGTCGGCGTCGGCTGCGGCTTCAGGGTGGACGTCGTGAGCGGTGCGGCCGTCAGCGATCTTCTGCCAGTTGGTCCGGGCGAGCACGCGTTGGATCGCGAGTACCTGGGCTGCCAGTAGGTGCGCCTGGATGCCTTCGCCGAGGGCTTCCGCCAGTGCCTGCTCGTCCTCAAGCCGGTACCGCGTGAGTCGTCCTGCCAGGCTCGGCGTGGTGAATACGAGCCGGTGGAACGCCACCACCTCGGGGTGATCATTGAGGCCGGTGACGGGGTCGTAGCGGTCGAGGCCGGCCCGGAAGTGCTGGTGCAGCGCCGTCACCGGCCTGACGCCGGACTTGCGGTCACGTACGACGCGGGCGGCCTCGCCCTGGTGGTCCGCGAATCGGTGCAGCACCAGGTCTTCCTTGGTGGGGAAGTACCGGAAGAGAGTCGGCTTGGAGACCTCGGCCGCCGCGGCGATGTCGTTGACCGAGACGCGGTCGAAGCCTCGCTCCAGGAACAGCCTGACGGCCGCGTCTCCGATGGCGTCGCGCGTCCGCTCCTTCTTGCGTGCCCGCAGTCCCGTCAACTCGCTCATCTGACCACTGTAACATTAGTAACCGAGTTGCTTTTTTAACTGAGTAACGTTTTTATGGGTGGCATGAATCAGAGAGACATTCACCCAGTGCTCGTCACCGGGGCGACGGGCCGAGTCGGCCGCCTCCTCATCGACCAGCTCATCGGCGCGGGCGTGCCCGTCCGTGCCCTCACCCGGCGCCCGGAGGCGGCAGCGTTGCCGGCGGAGGTCGAGGTATTCGCCGGTGACCTCGCTGTGCCCGAGTCACTGGACCCGGCATTGAAGGGCGCCGGTGCCGTCTTCCTTGTCTGGACCGCACCGCCTCAGACCGCGGAGGCAGTCATCAAGCGGTTGGCAGCCCGCGTGCGGCGGGTCGTCTTCCTCTCCTCCCCTCATCAGACGCCACACCCCTTCTTCCAGCAGCCCAATCCCATGGCAGCGCTGCACGCCGGCATCGAGCGGCTGATCGCGGCCACCGGAGTCGAGTCGACAATCATCCGGCCGGGGATGTTCGCGTCGAACTCGCTGGCCTGGTGGGCGCCCGCGATCCGGGCCGGCCAGGTCGTCCGGTGGCCTTACGGCGCTGCGGAGTCGGCACCCGTCGACGACCGCGACATCGCGGCCGTCGCGGCGCGGACGCTCTGCCAGAGCGGATACGTCGGAGGCGATTACGTCCTTACGGGTCCCGAACCGCTGACCCAAGCTGCTCAGGTGGATGCCATCGGTGACGCCCTGGGCCGTCGGATCGCGTTCGAGGAGATGACGCCGGACGAATTCCGAAGCCTGTGCGAGGGTACGGTGCCCGACTCGGCCGTCGACATGCTGCTCGCCGCGTGGAGCGCGGCGGTCGGGCAGCCCCCGTACATCACCACTGCGGTGGCCGACATCCTCGGGACGGCGCCGCGAACGTTTCGCCAGTGGGCCGTTGATCACGCCGTCGCGTTCACTGAGGGTTCGTAACCCCGTCGCTCATCCGGCGCCCAGGGAACGCCACTTGTCCGGGTGCATCACCGGTGTCACCACGATGGCGTGGAAGCGCTCTGCCGTGCGGAAGGTAATCACCACTTCGCCTGGTTCGTGCCCGTCCCGGGCGCCTTCGATCTCGGACCGCTCGATATACCAGCCGCATGCCCTGGCCTTGAGGTCCTCGTTCGATTTGAAGTGCAGGTGGCTGTCGCAGACCTCAACGACACCCACGGTCTCCTTGCCGGCTCCGGATGCTTCGCGCGCGGTCCCGTCAGCGATCAGCACCTGACCGGAGTTCACGGAGTCCACGATCCGGTCGATCTGCGCGTGCGCTCGGCGACGGCCCAACCAACTGCGAAGTCCCATTTTGATCCTCATCCCCGTGGCAACTGGACACGCCCAGCAGTGTGCATGTCCGGGGTGGTCAGCCCACACTCGGGGCCCGTTACGGCGGCCCGGACCGGCTTGCCTCGACCGGGGACTTCACGATCTCCTGGAGGTACCACTGTGCGGGCGCCGAGGCCGAAGAGCATGGCTCGTTACGTCCGTGTCAGATCGGCCTGTACGAGGTCGTGATCCGACCATCCCGTGAGGTGCACCCGTTGCTCCGGCGCGGCAAAGCCACGAAGGAAGATGTAGTCGAACTTGCTGCGCCAATCCGTGGTCGGCGTGCATGTGCCCGTCCCGGCGGGGCCGCACTCGGGGTCCGCGTCCCGGGCCATGGCCCACATCACGGTGAGTTCGGGTGCGTCCGGCACCGCGTTGAAGTCACCGAGAACGACCGTGCGGTCGTACCGGGCGACCGCCTTCGCCAGCACGCGGGTCTGCTTCGCGCGGACCGGTGCCTGTCGCCGCTCGGCCAGGTGAGTGTTGAAGACCCGGGCGGGCAGGCCGTCCACGAGGGTCGTGACGGCCAGGTACCCGCGGTCCTCGGAACCGCCGTCGGGGTATTCCACGTTCACCCGGTCCGTCATCGGGGCGGCCGAGAGGATCGCCTGACCAAAGCCTCCCGGGCTCCATGGCAGTCCGCCGCATCGGCTCCAACTCGGCAGCACCGATCCGTACGCGACGTGGTAGACGAGCCCGTACCGGTACCGCAGATAGTCCCGGATCCTCTCGACATCGCCGACGCACGCTTCTTGCAGGCCGATGACCTGAGGCGCGTACGTGGCGATCTCCGCCGCTCTGCCGCCGTTCCGCCCGCCTCCCTTGCAGGGGTTGCAGATGTTCCAGGTCATGACCCGGTTCGGCACGGCCTCCCCGGGCGCGCCGGCCGGCAGCAGCTGGGCCGTGTAGACGTTGTTCGAGGCGCTAGGGCCGGCGAGCAGCAGACAGGCCGTGACCAGGGCCCCCGCAAGCCACCGCACACCGGTTCCGGTCACCTTCGGCTCCTCGAAGTCGATCACACACCCCCATGCGAGGTCTTTCGCCCGCCCGAGCTTATGGGGGGATCCGCGATCCCTGGACAACCGCGGCCTTCATCCGGCTTCCGGGCCGCGCGATCGTTGAAAAGCAGGCGGGGCGGACCGACCGGTCCGCCCGCACCACGATCCGAACGGAGCCCGCCATGACCCGCATCGCCCTGATCACCGGCGCCAACCGCGGCCTCGGCCGCAGCACCGCCCTGCACCTCGCCGAGGCCGGTACCGACCTGATCCTCACCTACCGCTCGCACGCCGACGAGGCCGAGGCCGTCGTGGCGGCGGCGCGGAAGCTGGGCCGCACGGCCATCGCCCTGCGGCTGGACACCGGGGACATCGCCGGGTTCCCCGCCTTCACCGCACAGGTGCGTGAGGCCCTGGACCGGGAGTGGGGCCGCGAGCGCCTGGACGTCCTCGTGAACAACGCCGGACACGGCGTGTACGCGCCGTTCGCGGAGACCACCGAAGAGCAGTTCGACGGGCTGATGGACGTCCACGTCAAGGGCGTCTTCTTCCTCACCCAGTCCCTGCTGCCGCTGATCGAGGACGGCGGCCGCATTCTCAACGTCTCCACCGGCCTGACCCGCTTCATCGCCGCGCCGACCGCCGCATATGCCGCGGCCAAGGGTGCGGTGGAGATCCTCACCCGGTACCTCGCCAAGGAGCTGGGGCCGCGCGGTATCGCGGTCAACGCCCTGGCGCCGGGTGCCACCGGTACCGACTTCGGCGGCGGCGGGGTCCGCGACGACGAGGGCATGCGCACCATGCTGAACGGTGTCACCGCGATGGGCCGCCCCGGCGAGCCCGACGACATCGGTGCCGCCGCTGCCGCGCTGCTGGCCGAGGGCACTTCCTGGGTCACCGGGCAGCGCATCGAGGCGTCGGGCGGCATGCTGCTCTGAGGGACCCGGCCCGGCCGGGCCCGTACACCTTCATCACCGCGCCCCGGATGTCAGGCACCGGGGCCACGAGGGAGACTGGGACCGTGGACCGAGCACAACTCGCGGACTTCCTCCGCACCCGACGCGAAGCCCTGCAACCGGAGGACGTGGGGCTGCCCCGCGGGCCGCGGCGGCGCACCCGGGGGCTGCGCCGGGAGGAGGCGGCGGCGCTGAGCGGCATGTCGACCGACTACTACGGCCGGCTGGAGCAGCAGCGCGGGCCGCAGCCGTCGGAGCCGATGCTCGCCGCCATCGCCCGTGGTCTGCGCCTCTCGCTCGCCGAGCGCGACCACCTGTTCCGTATCGCCGGGCACAACACCCCCTCCCGCCCCGGCAACCTGCGCTCCGACCACATCACGCCCGGCCTGATGCGCATCCTCGGGCGGCTGGACGACACCCCGGCGCAGGTCATCAGCGATGTGGCGGAGACCCTGGCCCAGACGCCGGCGGCGACCGCGCTCCTCGGCGACCAGACGCGGTTCACCGGGCCCGAACGCAGCCTCACCTACCGCTGGTTCACCGATCCGGCCGCCCGGCTGCTGTATCCGGAGGAGGACCACCCGCTGCACAGCCGCTTCTTCACCTCCGGGCTGCGCGCCGCGTACTCGCGGCAGGGTGCGGGCGGCCGCGCCGAGCATCTGCGCGACCTCCTGCTGGAACGCAGCGAGGAGTTCGCGGGCCTGTGGAGCGCCCATGAGATCGACGTACCGCGGGTGGACCCCAAGCTGGTACGTCATCCCGAGCTGGGCGTCCTCACCCTTCAGTGCCAGGTCCTGCTGGACCCGGAGCAGAACCAGACTCTGCTGGTGTACACCGCCACGCCGGGTTCGGCGGACGACGAGAAGCTGCGGCTGCTGCCGGTGCTGGGGGCGCGGACGGTGGGTACCTGACCGGGCCGGGCGGAGGGGTGACGGTGAGGCGCGTGCCCTCTGCACATCGCCGAAAGACTGATGTACCGTCCACTCGCATGCGTACCCGTCTTGTTCTCGCATGGACCTCAGCTGTGACGGCCGCACTCGCGGTCGTCACCGCAACCGGCCCCGTGGCCGCCGCACCGGCCGGTCGCGGGGCGGCTGCGCCGGCGGCCCGCTGCCCGCAGCTTTCCGACGATCTTCCCTGGTACGGCGGCAACCGGGCCCAGCTCCAGCGCGTGATCGATGAGCGCGGCACCTGCCGTGGCAGAGGTGGGCCGCGACCGGTCGCGGCGTTCGACTGGGACAACACCATCACCAAGAACGACGTCACCGATGCCACCATCAGCTGGTCCCTGCGACATGACAAGATCCTCCGGCCCGCCAGCTGGAAGGACACCAGCAAATGGCTGACCGGCACTGCGGACAAGGCGCTCACCGATGCCTGCGGAACGGAGGTGAAGGTGGGGGCGCCCCTTCCCACCTCCACCAACGCCCGTTGCGCCGACGAGATCCTCCAGATCCGTGAGGACGGCACGACGATGAGCGGCGAGGCCGCCTTCGCGGGGAAGTGGAACCACCGGCGTACGGTGCCGCAGTACGCATGGGTGCCACAGCTGTTCGCCGGGCACACCGTCCCCGAACTGCGTGCGTACACCGAGGCCGCCCGCGCGGAGGCGCTTGCCGCGCCGGTCGGCGCGACCCGCGTCGTCGGCACCCACGTCCTGCCCGCCTATGTGCGCTATTACGAACAACAGCGCGACCTCGTCCGGACGCTCCAGAAGGCCGGATTCGACGTGTGGATCGTCTCGGCGGGCTCCGAGCCGGTCACCGAGGTGTGGTCGCGCGGCATCGGGATCGACCGTGCGCACACCGTCGCCATCCGGTCCGTGCTCGACCGCAGGGGCCGCATCACGACGAGCAACGAGGGCTGCGGCGGCGTGGGTGTCACCAAGGGCGAGGCCATCCCGTACATCGACGGCAAGCGTTGCTGGATCAACCAGGAGATCTACGGGATCAAGGGCCGGGCCGCCTGGCACCGGCAGGCCCCCCACCGGCGGATCGCGCTCGGCGGCGGTGACGCCGACACCGACGTGACGTTCGTCGGCGATGCCACGGGCGCGCACCTGGTGCTCAACCGCAACAAGAACGAGTTGATGTGCCGTGCCTACGACAACGCCGACGGCCGCTGGGTCGTGAACCCCATGTTCATCGAGCCGCTGCCCCGCCGGACCACGGCCTATCCCTGCTCGACCGCCGCCTACACCGAGCCCGACGGCACGCGGGCCCCGGTGCGGCGCGGGGACGGCAGCGTCGTTCCGGACCAGCGGGACACGGTGTACTGAGCGGGAGGCCCCGCCGGGCAGGGCGTCCCCTGCCCGGCGGGGCCCGGTGCGGTGTTCCCCGGCTCAGCCGAAGTTCACGTCGCTGCACCACATGTACGCCTGGTCCAGGTGCGATGCCTGCCAGATCACGAACATGACGTGGTGCCCGCTGTAGCCGGAGGTCTGGACGGGGAACGTGATGTCCTGCGCCGGCGCGTACGAGCCGCTCTGCGTGATGAAGTCGAGGTTGCCCCAGCCCAGGGTCTGGGTCGTGGGGTCGAAGCCCTGCTTGCTCACATAGACCTTGAGGTAGTCGGCGCCGTGGGACGCCTGGTCGTGCAGGTGCACCGAGAAGTTGTCGCCGACCGTGGTGGTCTTCCAGGCCCCGGGCTCGTCCAGGCCGGCGTTCCGGGACAGGTTGTTGCTGCACAGCGTCCCGTCGGGGGTCTTCGCCTCGAACTGGCCGCCGAGGCCGTCCCGTAGAGCGCTCATCCAGTTCCACATGGTGTCGCTGTTGGCCTGCCACGCCTGCCAGCACATGGGGTCCTGCGTCTGCATGGCCGGGTCCGTGTGGTTGCTGCCCCACGTCTCCCAGCACTTGTACGCGCGGCTCGCGGGGTCGACGATCGTGCCGTGGGCCTGGGCGGGGGCCGACCAGGCCAGCGTGCCGATGACGACGGCGAACAGCATGACGAGTGACTGGAGGGGGCGGCGGAGGTACGGCCTCGAACGCCCGGCTAACGGATTCCTGTTGCGCATGTGGGGGGAACTCCTTCCAGTGGCAAAGCTGTCGTGGGAGCGCTCCCAACGGTACGGCTTTCACTGAACATGTCAATAACTGGGAGGCCGCGTTCCTCGCCCGGGGCGGCTGCTGCCCGGGAGCCTCACGCGCGCAGCAGCCGCCCCACCGGAATGCCGCCGCCCCGGAAGGCCGTCGATCAGGTGAGCTTGAAGAAGAGGGTGTCCTGGGTGTACCAGTCGACGTTCCTGGTGGCGGACTCCCACTCGTCGTGTTCGAACTCAAGCTTTTCGGTCAGCTCCTGCACGTCGTACCGGAAGTCGGCAGGCAGGTCTTCCAGGATCGCGCGATACGCCTCGGCGGCGGGCTTGGCCTTGGCGAGCGGCAGATGGCCGATGGCGGGGTAGCCGTCGACCGCGTGCGGTATCAACGGAAAGTCTGCGGGCAGCCCGCCGTAGAGGAAGCCGTGGGGCAACAGGTCGGCGGGGACGCCGAGGCGTCGCATCCGGTCGTCGACCAGGCCGAAGAAGGTGGCGGGCTTCGAGTAGGTGGCCAGCTGCATCGAGTCGGACGCGTTGTGGTCGATGATGTGCTGCAACGCACTGATGTAGGCGCTGCCCGCGTACTCGGCGTCCGAGTCCATGCGGCCGGCGATGAGGTGGTCGAGGGCGTCGACGACGGAAAGGCCCCAGTCGACGTCTTGGTCGTCGAGGTCGTCCTGGTGGACCTGCGCCGCCTTCCGCATCCCGTCGAGGCGACGTCGTTGGTCCGCGTCCAGATCGTCGCCGGCGCCCAGAAAGGCGAGAACGTGCGCCTTGTCCGCTGTGGAGTATGCGATGTTGTGACTCATGACCGCCATGATGCCAACCGGCACTGACAGCGCCCGGCGTGCGGGTCGCAGGCCGGACGCTGTCGCGGGAGCGGGTGGTCAGCTGGTCCAGAGGACCGGGCTGTCGCTGTACGCGTCACCCTCCTCGAACGACGCGACCGCGATCGGGTCGGTCTTCGTGGCGCTGAGCGAGCAGGTCTCGTACGAGGCGCCCTTCGTGGTGAAGTCGCGGGGTGCCGTCTCGCTGTCGCACTTGCCCGGGAGGTCGCCGATCAGGATGACGCCCGTGGGAGCGCCGCCCGCCAGCTTGCCGCGCAGCCTCAGCGACGAGTAGGAGAGGTCCGTGCCGCCGACGTTCTCCACCTTCATGCGGATGTAGTAGGGCGTCATGCCCTTCGCCTTGTCGCCGAAGGGGGCCATGTCGGCCTCGGTGCCCTTCTCGATCGCCGTGACCGTGATGGCGACCGTGCCCTCCTTTGACGTCCCGTACTTGAACGGCACGACCGCCCGGTCACCGACCTTGAACTTGGTGCCCGGTGCGGCGACGTCACCGCTGGGCTTGGAGCCCGCGTCGTCGCTGGGGTCCGCCGACGGGCTCTCGCTGCTCGGGGCGGGCGAGACCGGGGCGGAGGCCGAGGGCGATTCCTGCACCGCTGCCGAGTCCTCGTCGTCGTTGCAGGCCGTGAGCCCGAGGCCCAGGGTGGTAAGAGCGACTGCGAAGACGATGCGTCCCTTGCGTATCATTTTGACCTAACTTGCGGTAAGGGCTGCGCTGTACGACAGCCAGAGAGTGTTCCGGGCAACACGGCGACGACAGTGCGTCAATGAGGCGCGCCGCGACGCCCTACTCACCCTGGGCCAGGAATGACACAGACTCGTCCCAGAGACGGCACAGCCGCGCGACGGCTGTGCACCGCCTGTGAGCTGGCCGAAGCCGCGTCGCCCGCGCCATGCGCCCCACGGCGCACGAACGGCTGGTCGGGCCCGGCCCGTCACTCGTACCGGCACTTCAGGGAATCCGCTTCCGCCTGCTCGATGTCGGCGATCGTGAGTTCCGGCATGCGCGGCTGGGCGAGCGTCACCTCGGCCGAGGTCGGCCGGCCGCCCGCCGACGGCCGTTGCTCCGGCTTCCAGGCCCCGCTGCGCAGAAGGGACTTGGGGCAGTGCGGGTAGACCTCCTCGATGCCCACGCCCGGCCGTTCACCTCGCGTTTGGAATCGCCACCGTCCGCGAGTCCAGGACGGTCACGAACCCGGCGGGCCCGCCGCGCGAGGAGACGTCGCAGCGCCCTTCCGGGTCCGCGCCGGCGACCAGGACCAGTGACGAGCAGGCGATCAGCTTCTTCGTCCATTCGTTGAGTTCGTACGTCCGGCGCAGCTTCTCGTGATCGCGTACCACATCGGCTCGGAGCGTGTCGAAACGCTCTTCCGGTAAGGAATGTGGTCATACGGCGACCTTACGGGTGTGGACCGGGCGGCCGCGCGGGGCCGCAATCCCCCGCAGGGGTGACCCGCCCTGATCGAACGAGTTTCAGCGGCGACTCCCCAGAGCCCCCACGGCCTGACCCTTCGATTGGAACTTGCGTTCACAAAATGCCCTCCGCCAAGGCCGTTACGGGACCTGATCCACCGCGTTTTTAGAGCATCAGTGCCACATCGACGCCCAGACGGAGGAACGCCATGCACCCCACCCCTCCCCCTCCCAACAGCCTCCCAAAATCGAACGCCGGCGTTCCGGGACCGCGCACCGCCTCCCCGGCGCCCGCGCCCGAGCCGCAGATGCGTTACGTCGATCTCACCGGCAGCCGCGAGGCGGCCGGCAGGTCGATCCGGATGCGCGACATGGCCCGCCGGCTGCCGCAGCTGGTGCGCCGCTCGCTGGCCCTGGCCTGGCGGGTCGACCGGCGCGCGACCGTCGGCCTGCTGCTGTGCCAGCTGGTCACCGGGGTGATGCAGGCCCTGGGCCTGGTCGCCATCGCGGGCACCCTGACGGCCCTGTTGCGCGACGGGGACGTCTACCACCGGCTCCTCGACGCATGGCCGTCCGTCGCCCTGCTCGCCGGGGCGGCCGGGGTGCGCGCGCTCCTCGGGATCACCGTCAACTGGCTCTCCTCCAGGCTGGGTCCGCTGATGTCCCGCGAGGCCGAGCAGATGCTGCTCACCGGCTGCGCCGAGGTCGAGTTGTGCGCGTACGACGACCCCGACTTCAACCGTGACCGCGAGGCCGCCGACCGCGGCGCCCAGGTCACCGGCGACCTGATCAACGAGGGGCAGGATCTGATCGCCTCGGCCGCCGCGTTCCTCGCCGGGGCCGTCGTGCTCGCCGGTGTGCACTGGGTGCTGCTCCCGCTCCTCGTCGCCGCCAGCCTGCCGCAGGCCGTGGCCCAGGTCAGCGCGGCGCGCGTCCGCTATCTGGCCAATCTCCGCAGCAACGGCGACAACCGGATGCTGTCCGTGCTGCGCTGGCACATCTACACCAAGGACGCCGCCGACCAGATCCGCGCCGGGACCATGGCCGGCTTCCTGTCCGGCCGGTACCGGCACACCGTCGCCCGGATCAACCGCGAGGACCGGGCCGCGGCCGACCAGGGCGCGCGGATGTCTCTGGTGGGCGCGGTGTGCGGGGGACTGGGGTCGGCGGTGGTGTGGGCGGCGGTCGTGTGGCTGCTCGCGAACGGCCGGATCAGCGTCGGCCACGCCGGTACGGCCGTCTTCGCGCTCCAGACGGTCGGCATGGCGGTCCGCGGTCTGGTGGCGGTCGGCGCCCGCGCCGTGCGGACGGGGCTGTACATGGACGACTGGACCGGCTTCCTCGACAAGGCGGGCGGCTTCCGGATGCGCCGGGGTCCGCACCGCCCCGCGTCGCCGGAGACGATCGAGGTCAAGTCGGTCACCCACCGCTACGCGGGCAAGGAGCACGATGCCCTGTCCGAGGTGTCCCTCACCCTGCGCCGGGGCGAGGTGACCGCGCTGGTGGGCTTCAACGGCTCCGGGAAGTCGACGCTGTCGAAGCTGGTCAGCGGCCTCTACCTGCCCACGGACGGGCAGGTGCTGTGGGACGGCGTCCCCACCGCGGAGGCCGACCCGCAGGCGCTGTGGCGTCAAGTCGCCCTCGTACCACAGGATTACGCGCACTGGCCGCTGACCGTGCGCGAGAACGTCACCCAGGGGCAGCCCACCGCGCGCGGCGACGCGGCGGTCCGTGAGGCGTGCGAGGCTGCCGACGCCGACGAGGTGGTCGACAAGCTGGGTGCGGGGCTGGACACCCTCCTGGCCCGCGAGTGGCTCAACGGTGAGGAGCTCAGCGGCGGCCAGTGGCAGCGCATCGCCCTGGCCAGGGCGTTCTTCCGCCCGGCCGGGCTGCTGGTGCTGGACGAGCCGACGGCCAACCTGGACCCGCGTGCCGAGTTCCGCATCTTTCAGCGGCTGCGGTCCCTGGCCCGGGACCGGGCGGTGCTCCTGGTGACGCACCGCATCGCGAACGTGGCCGTCGCCGACCGCATCGTCGTGCTCGACGCGGGCCGCGTCGTCCAGGAGGGCACGTACGCCGAGCTGGCCGAACGGCCCGGGCTCTTCCGGCAGTTGCTGTCCTACCAGATCACGTCCGAACCGGACGACGACAAGCACGAGGCCCCCACGTGAGCCGCCCCCACCCGCCCGTACCCCTTCCGCCGTCCCGAGGAGACGACATGCCGCTCACCCGCGACCACATCCGCGCCACCACCGAGGCGTACCTGGCGCGCCATCCGCACGAGCGGGAATCCCTCGCCGGGCTGCTGTCGCTCCTGGACGGCGCCGCCGATCCGGCCGGCCGTGCGACGCTCCCCGCCCATGTCACGTGCAGCGCTGTCGTCATCGACCGCCGGTGCCGGGTCCTGCACATCCGGCACCGGGCCTCCGGCGGGCTGGTGCTCACGCCCGGCGGCCACACCGAGCCCGGTGACCGCGGCCTGCTCGTCGCCGCGTTGCGCGAGCTCTCGGAGGAGACCGGTATCGCTCCGGGCGCCGTGTGCCTGACCCGGCAGTGGCTCGGCTCCCCCGTCGACATCGACGTGCACGACATCGACGCGCGCCCCGCGAAGGGCGAACGGGCCCACCGGCACTACGACTTCCGTTACGTGTTCTACCTGGCCGACGACGAGCCGCCGGCGATCACCCTTCGGGAAGAGGAGGTGTCCGGCGCGCAGTGGCTGCCCCTGGCGGAGGTCGGGTCATCGACCCTGCGTACGAAGCTTCTTCGGGCGGGCCTGGACGGGCGGCCCGAGCCGGTGAACGCCTCGGCGGTCATCCACGACGGCCACGGCCGGTATCTGCTGCACCTCCGGGACGCCAACAAGCCGTGGATCTGGGAGCCGGGGTGCTGGTCGCTGCTCGGTGGCGGCTGGGAGCCGCAGGACCGCACACTGCTCGACACGGTCCGCCGCGAGTTGCGCGAGGAGGCCGGTCTGACGGTTGCCGGTCTGGTGCCGTACGCGGTCGAGTACGTCACCGGCACGGACGGGACCCGGGTGCCGGTCCAGGTGTTCACCGGCCGCTGGAACGGTGACCCGGCCCGTCTGCCGCTCACCGAGGGCGTGATGGTCGCCTGGGTGGGGCCCGAGAAGTTCCCGTACATGACGATGCCGGATTCGACCCGGGCGCTCCTGGAACGGCACGCCGCCGAGCACGACGCGCCCGCCGGCCGGGCATCGGAGACGGTCCTGAACGTCGTCGGCGTCCACCTCTACCTGGAGCGGGACGGGCAGGTCCTGCTGGGCCTGCGGCACCCCGATTCGGCGTACGCGGGCAACGTCTGGCATGTGCTCGCGGGCCACTGCGAGGCGGAGTCCGCGACGGCCTGCCTGGTCAGGGAGGCGTACGAGGAGGCGGGGCTGGTGGTCGACCCGGCCGATGTCGAACTCGTCCACACCGTGCACATGGTCGACCGGCCGGGCGACAGGCCCAGGATCGGCCTGTTCTTCCGCGCTCGGCGCTGGGAGGGCACGCCCGAGCTGAGGGAGCCGGACAAATGCGTCGCCTGGCAGTGGTGGAACGCCAAGGATCTGCCCGAGCCGCTGGTCCCCTACACCCGCGCCGCGATCGAGGGCATCCTGGCCGGACGCGTCTACACGGAGCTGGGGTGGACGCGTTGACCCGCGCCGACGCGCCGGTGGACGCGCATCTGCTGGCCGTGCGCGACGGAGGCCGGGGGCCGGAGGTGCTGCTGTCCCGGCGAGCCGGTGACGTGTACGCGAGCGGCCTGTGGCACGCGCCGTCCGGCCATGTGGAGGCCGAGACCGTGGTCGACGCGCTCGTGCGCGAGACGCTGGAGGAGACCGGTCTCGCCGTGGACCCGGCGGACGTGCGCGCGGCCGTCACGGTGCACCACCGGCCACCGGTCGGCCGGGCGAGGATCGGGGTGTTCTTCGAGGTGCGCCGGTGGAGCGGCACGCCGTGCGTCATGGAGCCGGACAAGTGCGACGCGATGGGCTGGTTCCCGCTGGACGAACTGCCGGAGCCGATGGTCGCGTACTGCCGGGCCGGGCTGGACGCGTATCGGGCCGGTGCACACCTGGGCGTGCACTTCCAGGAGCCGGGCGACGCTATTGCGTACGACGCCTCCGCAGACCGGTTGGTGGTGGTTCCCGGCGGCCGTGGTGTCGCTCCGGACGGGGCCCGGCCGACGGCGCCGGTCCCGTGCTCCTGAAGGGCGGCCTGCCGATCGCCCCCACCGTCCTCGACCGGGGTCGATCCATCCCCGGGGCCGTTCACCCCCAGCCCGTCACCGAATCCGTCGCCAACGACTCCGACACGGTCATGGTCACCGGTTATCGACCGCCACGTCCGCACGCGACGGACGCCCCGCCCCGGCTTTCGGGGCGGGGGAAGGTGTGGGGCTCAGCAGGGGCGGATGTGGAAGACCGGGGTCCAGGAGGCGGTACCGGTGCCCTTGGCGACGTGGGACCAGCGTTCGCTGCCGTCACTGTTGTAGAAGCGGGCGCGGGTGCCCGAGGTCTGGTTGTTGTTGAAGGTGCCGTCTCCGATGCCGTTGAAGTCGTAGTAACCACAGCGGTAGTAGTCGTAGTTGACCCCGCGCCCGTCCGTGATGCACAGGTGCCCGTTGCCGCAGGCCAGGGCCGTTGCGGGCGATGCCAGGCTGCGGGTTTCGGACTGTCCGGGGGCGGGGAGCGTGACGGTTCCGCCGGGGATGTCGAGGGTGTTCGCGGAGGTCTGGCGGGCCCGGGGCTCCTGGGCGCGCACCGCGTCGACCTGTTGCTGAAGCTTCCCGGCCTGCGCGTCGGTGAGGCCGGCGGCCCGCGTCTGCGCGGCGTAGGTCTGCTGTGCGCTCGGGGCGGGGGTCATGGCGTGGGCGGACAGGGTGGGACCGGCGATCAGGGCCGCGGTCGCGGCGATCAGTCCGGCGGAACGGCGGATCGAGACACGCTTCAAGGTCTTCTCCTCGGGTTGGCCGTGCGCCTCTTTGAGGTGCACGGCCAGCCTTTCCAACTGGGCCCTGTCTCAAGGGACATAGCGGAGATGTTCACCGTTAAGTGGTGCAGATGCCTTTTTTCGCACGCTCAAAAATCCACCGCGCGTACGTGTGCCGACCCCGCCCATGCCCTGCGCCGGCCCTGGTGCTTCGCAGACGCGATGGCTGGAAAGGGATCTTCCGTATCTGGTTGAAGGCGCAATAATCGAGTGCCTGCCCGAACCCCGTCTAACGTAAAGGTGGCACACACGATGAGCCGTAACCACCGCAGGTACACCGGCGCCGCTGCCGCCGTCTGTGGAGCGGTCCTCGCGGTCGGCGGGGGCCTCGCCCAGCCCGCCGTCGCACAGTCTCCGGGCGTCGTCTTCTACGCCGGAGCGCACCAGACGGGCACGGCCACGTCCGTGGACCTCACCAGCGGTGAGTGCCACAACCTGGCCGCGCCCGCGGCCTCCGCGCTCAACTACGCGGCCGTGGACGTCGACGTGTTCTTCAACGCCGACTGCCGTACCGGCGCCCCCGGAGCCGACGGCGACCTGAGCTTCGCCCTGGGCAGCCTGCACACGGCGGACTTCCCGTACCAGGCGGTGAGTTACCGGGTCCGTCCCATCCGCTGACCGGTCAGCCGGCGCCGGTCCGGTGCCATGCGGCGCACCGGCGGTGTGAAGGCGAGTGCGCCCAGCGGGGCGGTGGCCAGGGCAACTCCGGGCCGTGCGGCGGAGGCCGACGGGGCGGGCGGCCACGCGACGGGGAGCTTGGCTTGAGTCCGAGTGCTCATGAGGCGATGGTCTCCCGCTGCCGCCGGGCGCCTCATGAGCCTCGCTGCCCACCCGAACGCATCAACGTACTCAGGCTCGTCCCGCCCCGCGCGCACCGCACCGCACCGCTCCGTTCAGTCGGTCGGCAGCGTCGGCAGGTACCGGGGCGCGCGCCGGCCGTCCAGCCGGTGTTCCACCGCCGCGCCCAGGGACAGCAGTTCGGCGTCCTGGTGGTCGCCGGCCATGAGGAGCAGCCCGACCGGCAGTTCGCCCACGAAGCCGGCGGGCACCGACAGCGAGGGGTAGCCAGCGACGGCGGCGGGGGTTGACGACGGGATCACGTCGTTGTCGCCCCGGGCGCAGTCGGTGGTCCATGCGGGCGGGTTCGCCGGGGAGGCGATCGCGTCCAGGTGGTGCTCGGTCATGACCTCGTCGATGGAGCGGCGGGACAGGTCCGCCAACTCGGCGCGCATCGCCAGGTATTCGGGGTCGGTGGTGGGCGGTGCGACGAGGGCCTGCTCGAAGAGCTCCTGTCCGGCGAAGCAGGTCTGCTCCTCCGGGTGGTCCCGGTTGAACTCGATGAGCTCGGCCAGGTCGCGCGGCCCGTTCCTGGTCGCGAGGTATGCGTCGATGTCCCGGTGGAACTCACTGAGCAGGGCCGGGAATTCGAGTTCGCCCAGGCGGTCCTGGTACGGGAGGTCCACCTCCACGATCTCGGCACCGGCCGCCCGCAGCCGCTCGGCGGTGCGCGTCATGAGGGCGTCCACCTCGGTGCCGAGCACCGGCAGCCGCCACAGGCCGATCCGCTTGCCGCGCAGTGCGTCGGGGCGGGCGGCCGCTTCCCCGAGACCGAGGCCGGGGTCGTCGCCGCTGAGGACCGACAGGGTGAGCGCGGTGTCGATCACGTTCCGGGCCATGGGGCCGGCGGTGTCCTGTTCGGCGGTGATCGGGACGACGCCAGACTGGCTGACCACGCCGAGGCTCGGCTTGAGGCCGACGACGGCGTTCATCCCGGCGGGGCAGACGATGGAGCCGTCCGTCTCGGTGCCGATCGCCACCTGTGCCAGCGACGCGGCGAGCGCGGCGGCCGATCCGGCGGACGAGCCGCAGGGGTTGCGGTCCAGGACGTACGGGTTGTGGGTCTGGCCGCCCACCGCCGACCAGCCCGATGTCGGCGCGGCCGCGCGGAAGTTGGCCCACTCGGACAGATTGGCCTTGCCGAGTATCACCGCGCCGCCCGCCCGCAGCTTCGCGACCAGCTCCGCGTCGGTCGCCGGCGGTTTCCCGGCGAGGGCGAGGGAGCCGGCGGTCGTCGGCATGTCACGGGTGTTCACGTTGTCCTTGAGCAGGACGGGGATGCCGTCGAGCGGACCGCGTGTCCGGCCGAGCCGGTGCCTGATGTCACTGGCCGCCGCCTGGGCCAGGGCGGTGGGGCTGGTGTGCAGGACCGCGTTGATCCTCGGGTCGACGGCCTTGATCCGCCGCAGGTAGGCGAGGGTCAGCCGGACCGAGGACAGCGATCCGCGGGCCATGCGGGCCTGGAGCTCGGGGATGGTGACCGTGTCGAGGTCGATGCCGCCGACCAGCGTGGATTCGGCGGATCGCGCCGAGCCGCCGGGGCGGGACTGGGCGGCCGCCTGCGGTCCTGGCGTCACCGCCATTAACGGGGCCGCTACCAGGATCGCGGTCAGGGCCGCCATGCTTCGCATCTTCATGGCGGCCACCCCACTACACGTGGGCGGTACAGCACAAGAGGCCCTCGCCTCGCGCACCGGCGACGCCCCACCCGGCTGGAGCCAGAATCCCGACGCGGGGCGGATCAGGTCCGGGGCAGCCGCTGGGCGAGCAGTTCGGAGCGGGTCAGCTCCAGCAGCCGGCCCATCCAGTTCCGGCCCCGGTCGTCGGGGACGTCTCTCCAGAAGGGTGAGTCCTCGAAGCCGGTGTAGCTGATCGTGGCGTCCCCGGTGGCGAGGAGGACCTGGGCGGGTCCGGGGTGCTGGGTGAACTTCGCGCGAAGGAGTCCGGCCATGACCGCGAGCCGGATGTCGGGCCAGTCGCTCCGGCGCGCTGCCCGCCCGCCCAGCTCGTGCGCCTCCCTGCCGGAGGCCGCGTCCCGGATCCTGCTTCCGTCGGAGGCGTCGGCCGCCGACAGGGCCCAGTACCCGTGCTGTACGGAGGCGTAGGTGTCGCCCGCGAACTCGACGGACGCGGGGTAGTCGTTGCGGAGCATGAACAGCCCCGGCTCGTCCGGCCATCCCCCCGGGTAGACGGTTTGGCGGGAGACGAGGGCCGGCCGGCCGCGTTCGGCGGGGTCGTCGGCGTACTGGACGGCCTGCCGTTCCCGCTGGTCCTGGGCAGCCTTGTACGTACGGGCGAAGTAGTCCAGGATGCCCTGACGCATCTCCGCCGTGACCACCGGGCCGTCGCCGTCGACTGCTTCGCCGATGTCCGTGAGCAGGATCCGCAAGGGGCGGTCCTGGCGGTCCATGTCGCCGAGGACGTAGACCCGGAGGTGCGCGGGAACCGCCAGGTAGGCCGCGCGGAGCAGTTCCCGGTTCGGCTCGGTCGGCTGCTGCTCGTACCGCTCGATCGCATCCCGGCAGCGCTGCCCGGCAGTCGGCCGCCCGCTGAGTGCTTCGATGCGGTCGGCGACGTCCAGAAGGAAGCCCTCCGGTGTCAGCGGTTCGCTGTAGCGGGCCTCCCACTTCGACGGCGGGGCGGGCAGCGGCGGAGTCCCCGGGTCGGTCACCGCCCAACGGCCCGCCGCCAGCTTCTCCGCGAGGCCGGCCAGGTCCGTGTGCTCTCCGCAGGTGATCCTTCCGTCCGCGAAGACGACCAGGTCGTCGACGTAATACCCACCGCCCATCCGGTCACGCCGCCAGATGTGGCACCAGGCCCCGTCGATCCTCTCCCCGCCCACCATCCGATATGTCGGTCCCCGCCATGTCATGGGCGCACGCTATCGCCTTCGGCGCGATCATGGAGCCGGCGACGGCAGCGCGGCACTGGTCGTGCGGAGGCTCCTCGTTGTGCGGCCGATGGCGACACTCCGGAGGCCGGGGCGGCGTCGGACCGTGGGTGAAGTGCTCCTCCCCCGGCCGGGGGGATCGACGCCGTCCCCGTCACTGGTCCGGACGCGCTTGACGGGGCAGCCGGGGCCGGCGCGGCCATCATGAGGTGGGCGGTGTGTCCCATCTGTGAGGGAGAGGCATGAAGGAGACCGACGCGGGCGTGGTGCGGGCCGAGCTCTCCGGAGCGGTGGATCTGCGGCGGGTCGGTGCTGATCCGGACTACTGGTATCCGGTGGCGCTGACCCGGGACGTGCGCGTCGGGAAGGTGGTCGCGGCCGTGTTCGCGGGTGAGCGGCTGGCGCTGTACCGGGGGAAGAGCGGGGCCGTTCACGCGCTTGAGGACCGGTGTGCGCATCGGCAGGTTCCGTTGAGCATGGGTGTAGTGGAGGGGGATGTGCTGCGGTGCCGGTATCACGCGTGGGCCTATCGCGGGGACGGGCGGATCTCGCAGATTCCGTATCTGACGAAGGAGGACCGCAGGCCGCCCCGGGGTGTGCGCGGTTATCCCGTGCGCGAGGCGTACGGGCTGGTGTTCGTCTTCCCCGGGGACCCGGACAAGGCACAGACGACCGCGCTGCCGGAGTTGCCCGCGTTCAGTTCGTCGCAGTACAAGACGCTGACGTACTCGCGGATCGTGCGCTGCCACTACTCGTTCATGCACGAGAACCTGCTGGACATGAACCACCAGTTCCTGCACCAGGGGGTCGTCGGCCGGCTCCGTCCCGAGCTCATCGGTCAGTGCGGCGACGCCCGGTCGGTGGAGGCCAGGTATCTGTTCACCCACGCCGGCGGCAAGCGGAACGCCGGCGCGAGTGTGCTGGCGGGCGAGGGCATCGCGGGCGGTTCGCGCGATGTGATGACCATTCGCACGGAGTACCCGTACCAGACGCTCGACCTGGTGCCTGAGGGCGCTGACGAGCCGGTGTTCAGCCTCTGGGCGGCGTACGTGCCCGTGGGCGCCGACCAGCGCGCCTGCCATGTCTACGGGCTGCTCATGATCAAAAAGCCCCGCGTGCCCGCCGTGCTCACCGTGGCCGCGCCCCTGATCAGGCGGTTCACCGAGCGCATCTTCGCGCAGGACCGCATGGCGGTGCAGGCGGAGCAGCGGGCCTGGGACGAGCAGGGCGAGGATCGTAATCACGAGGTGTTCTCGCTGATCCTGGACGTACGCGAAGTGCTGCGGGCCAGCGGGGTCCCGCTGTCCGTCTCCGCGGGGCCGCGCGGTGCGGAGCCCTGCGCGGGTGCGGCGGGCCTCTGCGGGGGCGGGGATCCGGAACTTCGGCAGCCGGATGCGGCGCCTGTACGTTGAGGGCGGCTCGCGGGTACGGCTTCAGCGCCCGGCCAACAGCCCCTCCACCAGGGCCTTGAGGCCGTCCCGGTAGGTGTCCTCGGCCGTCAGCGGGGCCCAGCTGTCCGCGGCCTGCGCGAGGCGGGGCAGTTCGTCCGGGTCGAGACCGGAGAAGACTTCCTCGCGGTACGTCGCGCGGTCGTCCTCCGCACGCCGTCGGGCCGCCGTCCCGCGCACCACGATCTCCCCGGCGGTGTAGTACCAGATCGCGCGGTAGCCGTGCACGGCCCGGTCGAGCGGAAGGCCGCCCTCGACCAGGCCGCTGACGATCTGTTCCACGAACCACAGCGCGCTCTTCGACATCAGGTCGTCTGCGGTCAGCACCTCCACGATCCAGGGGCAGGCGGCCAGCGCCTCGTGGATGGCGGTGGCGGCCGCGACGACCCGTTCGCGAGGGTCGGCGGGCAGTTCCGGGCGGTGCAGGGCGCGGGCGGCGTAGTCGTCGAGGAGCAGGACGAGCAGTTCCTCCTTGTCCCGGACGTGGTGGTAGAGCGCCATGGGCGTGCTGCCGACCTCCGTGGCCAGCCGCCGCATGGTCAGCCGGTGCACGCCCTCCTCCTCCACGATCCTGCGGGCCGTCCCGATGATCGCCTCGCGCGAGATACGGGGAGGCCGGCCCGGGGTTCTGCGTGATGCGGATGGCTGCGGCATGCACCCCATCATTCCTCAGCCATCGACAACGGCGAACCCTGCCGCTACATTTTCTTACATGTATAGAAACTCTCACGGGCGGCCCGGCCTGGTGCTGGCGGCAGCCGTCGTCGCCCAGTTCGTCGTCGCCCTGGACATGTCCGTGGTCAATGTCGCCTTACCCGCGATCCGCTCGGCGCTGGGATTCGCGCCGCTCGACCTGTCATGGGTCGTGCACGTGTACGCGCTCACCTTCGGCGGGTTCCTGCTGCTGGGGGGCCGCGCCGCCGATCTGTACGGCCGGCGCCGGATGTTCGTACTGGGGCTGACCGTCTTCGGCGTGTGCTCGCTGGCCGGCGGACTGGCGCAGGCACCCTGGCAGTTGATCGCCGCGCGCGCCGGTCAGGGCCTGGGTGCCGCCGCGGCCGCACCGGCCGCGCTGGCGATGCTCACCACCACCTTCGCCGAAGGCCCGCAGCGGGTGCGGGCGCTGGGGGTGTGGAGCGCGGTGACCGCCGCGGGCGGTGCGCTGGGCGTGCTGGCCGGCGGGCTGCTGACCGAGTACGCGGGCTGGCGCTGGATCATGCTGATCAACCTGCCCATCGTCGCGGCGGCTCTCGCGCTCGTCCCTGCGGGCGTCCCGGCCGATGCCCCGGCCGCCCGGGGCGAGCGGCTGGACACGCTGGGCGCCGTGCTGGCGACGGGTGGCATCGGGCTGCTGGTGCTGGGGGTCGTCCGCACCGACACGCTGGGCTGGGCCGCCCCGGCCACCTGGGCGACCCTCGCGGCCGCCGCGCTGCTGCTGGGTGCCTTCGTCTTCGCCGAGGCGAGGGTGGCCGCGCCGCTGCTGCGGCTCGGTCTGCTGCGCAGCCGCTGGGTGTCCGGCGCGAACGTACTGGTGTTCCTGGCGGCGGCCGGGCAGTTCGCCGCGTTCTACTTCGTGTCCCTGTACATGCAGCAGGTCCTCGGGATGGGGGCCGCGGCGACCGGTGCCGCGTTCCTGCCCTTCTCGCTGGGCCTGGTCGCGGGGACCGTCGTCGCCACCCGTCTGACCTCGTCCCGTACCCCCCGGGTGGCTCTGGTGCCCGGCGCGCTGCTGGCCGCGGCGGGGCTGGCCTGGTTCGCGTTCATCAGCCCCGGAGGCGGTTTCCTGGCGGACGTGCTCGGCCCGTCCCTCGTCACCGGCGTCGGAGCCGGGCTGGTGCTGGCCCCGGTCGCCGCCGCCGCGACCACGGGTGTCGCGCCGCACGAGGCGGGCATGGCGTCCGGCCTGATGAACAGCTCACGCCAGCTCGGCGGCTGCATCGGCCTGGCCGCGCTGGCCACCGTGGCCGCGCACCGCACCGGCCCGGACACCGGCCCCGCCGCGCTCAACGAGGGCTACGCCCTGGGCCTGTCCGTCGCCGCCGCCGTCTTCGCACTCGCGGCAACGGTGGCCATCGGTGTACTTCCACGCGGTCGGGCCGTCGCCCCGGGCCGGCGGTCCGGCGACAGCGCGGAGAACCGGCCGGAAGGAGCCCCCCTTCCTCAAAAGGCGCGTCGAGGCCCACTCGCCGGACGGCGGTCCTGAGTAGCCGTACTCATGTGCGGTGTGCAGGTGTACGGGCACGCTGGACCGGGGCCCCGAGGGGTGCGGTGGGAGGGGAAGTGGTGCGTATGCGGTACGGCGAGCCGTCAAAGGGCTTTCAGGCCGCGGCCGGATGCGTATGGCTCCTCGTGGACGTGGTCCTGACCGGCTGGCTGCTGTTCCGCTACGGAATGACGGGGTGGGCGGACGCGTACGACGACCCCGTCAACGCTCCGGCCGCCCCTGCGGAGGCGCGACGTGCGGCGTGGATCCTCCTGGGCACCGCGGTCACGAGCGGCGGGCTCCTCCTCTTTCGCCGCTACTGGGTGCCCGGCGTCCTGCAACTCCTCCTGGCCGGGGGCGCGGCGGGGATGTTCGCCTTCCTCGCCGCGCGCGGATAGGCACGACCACTCGGGCCGGATCAGGTGAGCGGACGGACCCCGAGCTGGCCGGGGGGTTCAGACTCCGGTCAGGTCGTACGTACCGCTTCCGTCCTGCCTGCCGCTGGAGAACTGGCGGATGAACTCGCCGTCCGCGTAGCGGTCGTGGCCCATCATGGAGCCGGTGTACTTGTTCTGCACGCCGATCGCGGAGCTGCCGGGCACATCGCGGTAGATGTAGAACCGCTGGAGGTCGTCCTCCGCGCAGGAGGCCGTCGTCAGGATCGCGCGTTCGGTGGCGGCGTCCGGTTCGGCGATGGTCGCGCAGCCGCCGTTGCCCCAGTTCCACAGGGTCGCTTCGAGAACTCCGTCGCTCTCCGTCACGTTGCACAGGCGCCAGTTGTCCAGATGGGCGCTGAAGATGGAGGAGGGCCGCAGCCGGACACCGTCGTCCGCGAGGAGCGGCGCGCCCCAGGACAGCGGCTTTCCGGGTACTTCGATCTTGTATACGGCGGACTGGCAGTCCAGAGCGGCGGCCTGCGCGGCGGCTGTGGGCCGTTCGGCGGGAGCCGCGGGCCGGTCCTGGTGCCGCTTCGCCGTCGGTGCGACCGCGCCCGCCGGGTGCGCGGCCTTCGCGGCGGGCGAGCCGCAGTCGAGGAGGCTCCGCGCCTTGGCCATGATGCTTCCCGCGGGGACCTGGTCCTGGCAGCGCACGGCGCCCTCTTCGAGGGTGGTGTACGTGGTGAAGGCGCCGCTGCCGGGGCCCTCGGCCCACCGCAGCGCCCAGCTGCCGTCGGACTGCTGGGCCCGGTTGCAGTTGAGGCTTCCGTAGGTGCCGGTGACCTTCTTGGTGCCCTTGTAGACACCGTAGTAGCCGGGCTGGTTGAAGTTCCAGGTCACCGCGTTCGACTCGGTGCTCGTGGTGGAGGACTCCATCTTCACGCTCAGGCCCACGCTCACCCCGGCCTTGCTGAGGGCGTCGGCGGCGAAGCTCGCCTCGATCTTGTCGTCGAGGCCGACGGAGACCGTGATGGTGGTCGCCGTGGTGGTGGTGACGGATTGTTCGCCGGTGGTGCCCTCGGTGACGAACCAGCCCTTGAAGTGGGTGATCGCCGGGGACACTTCGGTGGTCTTGATGTACGGGTGGCGGGTGCCGAGGTCCGCCGTCGTACAGGCGTCACCGGGCTGGGGCGAGGTCGCATCGGCGGGTGCGGCGGCGGCAGGTGCGGCCGCGGCGGGGCCGGTCGCGGTGACCGCCAGGGCCGTCGCCGCGGCGGTCACCGCGATGAGCACACCGGCGGTGCGGCTGCCGGAGCGTAAACGTATGGCTCGCATCGTGACGTGTTCCCCCTCAGGTGTACGGGTCGGGTCCGGGTGAATGTATCGGCCACAGGAGTCGTGGCGTGAGGGCGTAACTGGCCAGAGGTGCGTCCCGATGCCGGCCGGGACATCAGGCCGGAGGCGTCCGCCCGCTCAGGTCGAGCGCGATGTCGGTGACCATGTCCTCCTGGCCGGGGCAGTGGCGGGGACGGCGTGTTCGGCCTCTCCCGGGTTGTGCGCGGTATGAGGGCGGCACTCGACCGCTCATGAGGACCGCCGGCGCTTCCCGGCGTCGTGGCGGCCGGCCACGACCGCGCGGACGGCCCGGTCGCCGCGGGGGTCGGCCATCAGGCGGGCGATGTCCCACCAGCGCAGCAGCAGTGCCGGGAAATGCGGCGGGATCGCGTTCAGGCGGTCCTGGTCGAACCGTGCGCGGACGCTCTCGTGGCGCAGAGCGGTCCTGATGTCGGCGAAGGACGGGGGCCGGTGGCGTATCGCGGTCGGCAACGCGGCCTCGTGCTCCGGCGCCAGCCTGCTGCCCGGCTGGGCCAGGATGTTGCCGCGCAGCGCGGCGGCGATGTCGTCCTCCAGCTCCTCCTGGGCCCGCACCGCGCGCCCCCACCAGTGGTCCAGGAAGGCGGCGACGGCCTCCGGGTCGGCCAGGTCGAGGACGTCGCGCCGGCCGTCGAACGCGTCGCGCTCGTCGTGGGGCAGGGCCTCCCGGATCGCGCCGAGGGTCTTCGCGGGGTGGCGGGGCGCGGCCTGGCCGAGGTGGCGCACCCACGCACCGCTGTGCTCGCCGTCGGGGGGTCCCCAGACGAGGGTGCCGTGCAGCATGCCGGGCTTCTCCGGGCCCGCCGCCGTCAAGGGCGCTTCCAGGCTGATCGCCATGAGTTCGAGGTAGGCGGCCAGCGACGCGTACTCCCGGTCGCGGTCCCCGTACCTGGTCCAGCGGTGTACCGCCCCGGTCCGGCCGTCGAGGTAGAGGCCGTAGCCGGTGTCGTCGGAGCCGTGGGAGCAGAACGGAATCCACGAGGACTCCCAGAACGCCGGGCCCTCCTCGCCGAGCTCGTCCTCGGTCTCCGTCTGCCGCCGGTGGACCTCGGCCACGGCGTCGAGCGGCATCAGGGTCCAGGCGCCCAGCATGAGGCCCGAGCCGTTCACCCCGTCCTCACCGGCGGACAGCCGCCACAACGCCTTCAGCTCCTCCGGGACCTCCGCGCCCAAGAGCGCTTCCAGCCGGGCCAGTTCGTCGTCGGATGCGCCGGGCCGGAGGGCCGCGTACGACGGCGGGGTGTATGCGGCAAGCCATTCCAGGATCTGGGCCCAGGCCCGGGTGACCCGTTCGGCTGCCGGTGCGTCAGTGGTCATGGCCCTACGCTCGCACTACGCGCCGGCCCGTCACGCGGCGGGGCCGGGTGTCTCCCGGGGCCGTATAGGCCATTCGCCCTTGGAGAATCGATTCGACGTTCCCCGATCGGGGGAAGCCGTGTTGGCTCCCCGGCGGCGTGGGCATTCCTGGCAACGACCCGAAGGACAACAAGAAAGAGGACGATCCCCGGTGTCTCTTCGCTCTCTCACCCAGGCTGTCGGCGCGGCGGCCGGCGCGGCCGTGCTTCTCGTGGCCGTACCCGGCTCGGCGTCGGCCGCGACCGGCCAGTTCCGCTACTCCTACACCACCGCGGACGGGTACGAGGCCGTCGGCTTCCTCAACAATCCCGAGAGCGGCCGGTGCGTCGATCTGGACGCTCCCGCGTCGGTGCCCGGGGCTCCCTCCCGGGCACCGAAGAACCTCACGGACGCGACCGCCATCGTCTTCCTGGAGGCCGGCTGCGAGGGCGGCACCTACTACGTGCTGCCGCCCGGCAAGGGCGCATCGGACCGCCTGCTGCTGAGGTCCGTCGTCTTCTCCTGAGCCACCTGACCGAGGGGCTGTGTCCGATGCGCCACGGGCACAGCCCCTCAGCCGTGTCCGGAACGTCCCGCCCGTGCGGGCCGGGCGGGTGCGGTGTAGAGAGGAGTCATGGCGCGGCACGCCGAAAGACGCCGCCGGTCGCTGCGAGCGGGCCGGGCACTGCTCGCTGTCCCCGTCGGCTGGATCATCGCGGTCTCCCTGGTGGACGTCCTCGCACCGCCCGACATCCATCTGGGCCCGCTGCTCGTGGCGGCGCCCGCGATCACTCCCTCGATCGGCGGGCCCCGGGCGGTCGGGTTCGTGGCCGCGCTGGCGGTGATCGCGCAGACGGTGATCGGGGTGCTGCGCGATCCGGACGAACTGCTCTCGGCCAACCACCAGGCGCAGATCCTCGCCCTTGCCCTGGTCGGGGTGTGCCTGGTGGTCTTCTGCGTGCTGCGGGAGCGGCGGGCCCGGGAGCTGGAGCAGGTGCGGTACGTCTCCGAGGCGGTCCAGCGGGTGGTCCTGCCCCCGCTGCCCCGGCGCCTCGGGCCGTTGCGCGCGGCCTCGCTCTATCTCGCGGCGGAGGCGGAGGCGCAGATCGGCGGTGACCTGTACGCGGCGGCGCGCACCGGTACGGGGACGCGGCTGATCATCGGTGATGTACGGGGCAAGGGGGTGAGCGCGGTCAGTGACGCGGCACTGCTGCTCGGCGCGTTCCACGCCGCGGCCCGGCACCGGGCGAGCCTGGACGAGCTGGTCGCCCATCTGGACGAGAGCGTGTCCCGGGGGCTGCCGGAGTCGGACGGGAACGGCCCCGGGGAATCGTTCATCACCGCCACGGTGCTGGACATCCCCGACCGGCACGACCGCGTGCACATGGTGTCCTGCGGGCATCCGCCACCGGTCGTGCTGCGCGACGGGCGGCCGCTGACGATGGACGCCGCCTCGCCCGCTCCCCCGCTGGGGCTGGGCGGTCTGTCGCACCCGAGCTATCACATCGACAGCTTCCGCTTCGTGCCCGGCGACCTTCTGCTGCTGTACACGGACGGTGTCACCGAGGCCCGTGACGCCTCCCGCGCCTTCTATCCGCTCGCGGACCGGGTCACCGGCTGGGCCGAGGGCGACCCCGACTCCTTCATCGACCGCTTCCGCGACGATCTGCTGGGGTACGTCGGCGGGCGGCTGGACGACGACGCGGCGATGATCGCGATCGGGTACGGCGGTGCCGCCGGGGACTGACCTCGCGGCCCGGCCCCCTTGACGGCTTCGTTGGTCCAGTCCAATCTGGAGCACCCCACGATTTGTCGTGCTCCTGCCAGGACGGTGAGGTCCCGCCATGCTCCGTACCCCTTCCGTTTCCGGCCGGTCCGGGCGAGCCGTGGGGCGCGCCGCGGTCGCCGCCGCGCTCGCCGGCGCCGGTCTGCTCGCCACGCCGGGTACCGCCTCGGCCGCGCCCGGGACCGACGACGCGGCGGTGGTGCGGGTGACGAACGGCAAGGAGCTCAAGACCGCGCTCGCGGCCGCCGTACCGGGGCAGACGATCGAGCTGGCGGACGGCTCCTACTCGGGCAACTTCAAAATCACCCGGGGTGGCACCGCGAGCGCCCCGATCACCCTGACCGGTTCACGGGCCGCGGTCTTCACCACCCCCTCGGGCGGCGGGAACGGCATCCAGCTCACGAGCGCGCCGTACTGGGTGATCCGGGGCATCACCGTCACCGGTGGCCAGAAGGGCATCATGATCGACTCGTCCGACCATGTCACGGCCGACTCGGTGGAGATCCACCACACGACCATGGAGGGCATCCACTTCCGGACGTCGAGCAGCTACGGAGTGGTCCGGAACTCGGCCATCCACGACACGGGTCTGTCGGGCAACGGCATGGGCGAGGGGGTGTACGTGGGCACGGCGAACACCCTCACGGACGCCAGCGACCACGTCCGCATCCTCGACAACGTCATCGGCCCCCGCGTCGGCGGCGAGAACATCGACATCAAGGAAGGCACCACGGGCGGCCTGATCTCCGGGAACACCTTCGACGGCGACGGCCTCACCGGGGCCAACTACGACGACTCGTGGGCCGACATCAAGGGCAACGGCTACACGGTCGAGAACAACCGGGGCACCGGCACCACCAACGACGGCTTCCAGACCCACACCCAGGCCCCGGGCTGGGGCTGCGGCACGGTCTTCCGCGACAACACCGCCGACCTGACCGGCGCCACCGGCCCCACCCGCTTCGCCATCGACGTCACCAACTACTCCGCGTCGGACTGCCCGGCCACGGTGACCGCGGACAACCGGGTCATCGGCGGCGCCGGGCTCGTCAACCCGGGCGTCCCCGTCACCTGACCGTCCGCCTGACCGTCTGCGGCGAGGACGCGATGCGCGCCGTGGCCGGGCGGTCCGGCGTCGATGAGGGTGATGCCCTCGTCGGTGTCGACCAGGTGGCGGGACACTACGGCCTGCCGGGGCGCGTGCAGGGCGTACGCCGACCGGAGGAATCGCGGAGCGACACGCCGTCCCGCTCCCCGTATTCCGCGACGGCCGGGGTGAGATCGCCCGATGCGCGCGTTCCGGGCGAGCGGAAAGGGGGCCGGGTGAAGGGCGTGCCGGGGCCCACGGGCCATGTCGTCGTGGTGGGTGCGGGGTTGTCCGGGCTGGCCTGTGCCCTGCATCTGCTGGGGGCGGGCCGCCGGGTCACGGTGGTCGAACGGGACGCGGGTCCCGGTGGCCGGGCGGGGCGGATGCGGCTGGGCGGCTTCGAGATCGACACCGGCCCCACGGTCCTGACGATGCCGCATCTGGCGGACGAGGCGTTCGCCGCCGTGGGCGACAGCCTGTACCGCCGCGTCGAGCTGACGGCCCTGCATCCGGCGTACCGGGCCTGCTTCGCGGACGGGTCCTCGCTGGACGTGCACACCGGAGGCGAGGCGATGGAGGCCGAGGTCCGGCGGTTCGCCGGTCCGGTGGAGGCGACGGGCTACCGCGAGCTGCGGCGGTGGCTGGAGCGGCTGTACCGGGCGCAGATGAGCCGCTTCATCGACACGAACTTCGACTCTCCGTTCGCTCTGCTGCACCCGGATCTGGCCCGGCTCGCGGCGCTGGGCGGGTTCGGCCGCCTCGATGCCCGGATCGGCCGCTTCCTCTCCGACGAACGGCTGCGGCGGGTCTTCTCGTTCCAGTCGCTGTACGCCGGTGTGGCCCCGGCCAAGGCGCTCGCGGCGTACGCCGTGATCGCCTACATGGACACCGTGGCCGGCGTCTGGTTCCCGAAGGGCGGGATGCACGCGCTCCCCCGGGCCATGGCCGACGCGGCGGCGGACGCGGGCGCCGATCTGCGGTGGGCGGCCGAGGTGAGCACGCTGGAGCGTTCGGCGGGGCGGGTACGGGCCGTGCGCCTGGCCTCCGGTGAGCGCATCGCCTGCGACGCGGTGGTGCTGAGCTGCGAACTGCCCACCGCGTACGAGCTGCTGGGGCACCGCCCCCGGCGCCCGGTCCGGCCGCGCCACGCGCCGTCCGCCGTGGTCCTGCACGCCGGCACCGACCGCACCTGGCCGCGGCTCGCGCACCACACCCTCTCGTTCGGCGCCGCCTGGGAGCGGACGTTCGAGGAGCTGACCCGTACGGGCGCGCTGATGAGCGACCCCTCGCTGCTGATCACGCGCCCCACGGCGCACGACCCTTCGCTGGCGCCCCCGGGCCGCCATCTGCACTACGTGCTCGCCCCCTGCCCCAACACCACGACCGGTCCCCCGGCCACCGCGTGGGCGGAGCTCGGCCCGCGCTACCGCGACACGCTGGTCCGCGAACTCGAACGCCGGGGCCTGGACGGCTTCGCGGACAGCGTCGAGGAGGAGCTTCTGGTGACCCCGCTCGACTGGACGGCCCGGGGCCACGCCGCCGGCAGCCCGTTCTCGCTGTCCCACACCTTCGCCCAGACCGGCCCCTTCCGGCCGCGCAACCTCGTGCGGGGCGTGGAGAACGCTGTCCTGGCCGGGTGCGGCACCACCCCGGGCGTCGGCGTGCCGACCGTGCTCATCAGCGGCAAGCTGGCCGCCGCCCGGATTACCGGCGCCACCGGACTCCGCCCCCGCCGGGTGCGCACCGCCGCCTCTTCCCCGGTCCGGGCAGGTGCCGATGACCCGGCGTGAACTGGACGCGGCCGGCATCACCGATCCCGGGCTGCGCACCGCGTACGCGCGGTGCCGGGCGCTCAACGCCCGCCACGGGCGCACCTACTTCCTGGCCACCCGGCTGCTGCCGCCCGAGCGGCGGTCCGCCGTGCACGCCCTGTACGGCTTCGCGCGCTGGGCCGACGACATCGTGGACGACCTGGACCGGCACCGGACGCCCACCGAGCGCGACCGGCTGCTGCTGTGCCTCGAACGCGATCTGGCGCACGGGCTGAGGACCGGCACCGGCGACGAACCGGTGGTCCGGGCGGTCGCCGACACCGCCGCCCGGTACGGCATCGGCCACGGCCTGTTCGCCGACTTCCTGGCCTCGATACGGGCCGACCTGACCGTCACCCACTACCCCACCTACGCCGACTTGCAGACCTATGTGCACGGTTCGGCCGCCGTGATCGGCCTCCAGATGCTGCCGGTGCTCGGCACGGTCGTGCCCCGCCAGGAGGCCGAGCCGCACGCGGCCGCGCTGGGGGTGGCGTTCCAGCTCACCAACTTCGTACGGGACGTGGGCGAGGATCTCGACCGGGGCCGCGTCTACCTGCCCGGCGATCTGCTGTCCGCCCACGGGGTGGACCGGGCGCTGCTGGAGTGGAGCCGGCGCACCGGGCGCGGGGACGCGCGCATCCGGGCCGCGCTGGTGGCCGCGACGGAGCTGACGCGCGGGGTGTACCGGACGGCGGAGCCGGGCATCGGCATGCTCGATCCACGGGTACGCCCCTGTATCCGCGCGGCGTTCACCCTGTACGGCGGCATCCTCGACGCGGTCGCCGAGCAGGACTACCGCGTCCTGCACCGCCGTGCGGTCGTCTCCCGGCGACGCCGCGCCGCCACGGCCGCCGCCGGGGTGCTGCGCGTGGCCGGGGCCCGGTGGCGGACACGCGGCCGGGCGGTGGCGGACGGCCCGGAGACCGGGCGGAAGGTGCCGGTGCGGTGAGCCGGCGGAACGGGAGGCGGTGGTCACCGCCGCTGCGGCTGCGGGGCTCCGGCCCCGGCTGGGCGGCGCAGAGGCCCACCTGGCGCGAGGCGCGCCCCGCGCTCATCGCCGAGGCGCTGGAGCGGGCCACGGCACGCCCGTCCGGGAACTGGTACGTGGTGGGCGCCTCGCGCGAAGTCCGGGTCGGTGACCGCCCGTACGGCCGGACGGTCGGCGGCACGGAGGTCGTGCTGTGGCGTACGGAAGACGGTGCGCTGCGCGCCGGGCCGGGTGTCTGCCCGCACCTGGGCGCACCGCTGCGGGACAGCCGGGTGGTGTGCGGCACGCTGGTGTGCCACTGGCACGGACTCGCCCTGGACGGTGCCCCGTTCGCGGGCTGGCGGCCCTTCCCGGTGTACGACGACGGCGTACTCGTGTGGGTACGCCTTGACGAGGTGGGCGGCGAGGAGCCCGCCGAACGGCCCCCGGTGCCCGAACGGCCCGCGCTCGGCGGGGCGTTGGACGCGGTGTTCACGGCGGTCGGGCGGTGTGAACCGCAGGATGTGGTGGCCAACCGGCTCGACCCGTGGCACGGTGCGTGGTTCCACCCGTACTCGTTCATCGATCTGTCGGTGGTACGTGAACCTCGGGGTGACGAGGACGACGTCTTCGTGGTCGATGTGTCCTTCCGGGTGGCCGGGCGCCTGGTGGTCCCGGTGCGGGCCGAGTTCACGGCGCCGGGGCCGCGTACCGTCGTCATGCGCATCGCGGACGGCGAGGGCGCGTCCTCCGTCGTGGAGACGCACGCGACGCCCCTGACCCTCCCCGGTCACGGGCGCCCCCGCACCGCCGTCGTCGAGGCGACGGTCGCCGCCTCGGACCGGCCGGGCTTCGCGCTGGCCCGGGCCGTCGCCCCGGTGCTGCGGCCGCTGATGCGCCGTACCGCCGGGCGGTTGTGGGTGGACGACCTGGCGTACGCGGAGCGGCGCTGGGCGTTGCGCAGCACCGGGCGCTTCCCGGGCTGACGCCGTTTCAGGCACGCCCTGCGGCGGCGAGTGCCCGGAGTGCGCGGGAGCGGCCTCTGCGGGGCACCGTCCACAGCACCTGGCCCCGGACGCCCCGGTCGGCGAGCAGGGCGTTCGCCGCGAGGAAGCCGGTGGTGGCGGCGCGTTCCATGAGGGCGACGGGCAGGTCGCAGCGGATCGCGTCCCCGGCGAGGGCCAGCCAGGGGTGCGGGGTGCGCACGGTGGGGCGCAGGGGGTGTGTGCCCATCTCGAAGAGCGGGCAGTCGGAGCGCCATTCGTGCCGGGAGTCGACCACGCGGGCGTCGCGCGTCTCCGGGTACACGCGGTGCAGCCGGTCGATGAGCCGTTCCTGGACCTCCTTGTGTTCGGCGCCGGGGTCGACGGCGTACGCGTGCAGTTCCACGACGGAGCCCCCGGTGCGCGCGGCCCAGCGGGCGGCCTCGCCCTCGTACCGTTCCAGGGTGCTGATGTTGTCGAGCCCGTCGTAGCCGCTGGTGCCGAGGAAGCCGGGCCGGTCCGCGCGGACGGGGCGGTCGAGCCAGAGCCGGGAGACGAGGAAGGGCGGTGCGGTGCGCAGGGCGGCGATGCCGTCGCGCCAGCGTGCGGTGCCGAGGCCGGGTGACGCGGCGACGGTGTGCCGCAGCCCGTCGGTGTCGAGGGCGAGCACCACGGCGTCGTGGTGGTGGATGCCGGTTCCGGTGTGTACGTGGGCCCCGCCGCCGTCACGCGGGGTGATCCGGTGCACGGGCGTGCCGGTCCGGAGGTCCGCGCCGAGGCCCTCGACGTACCCGGCGAGAGGTTCCCAGAGGGCCTGCGGGAAGGGTTCGGCCGGTACGTCGAAGAGCAGGCCCTCGGACGAGCCGAGGAAGTAGATGTGGAACATCAGCAGCAGTTCGGCGGCGGACAGCCGGCGCGGGTCGGCGAAGAAGCTCCGCGAGAACACCTCGAACGCCAGATGGTGGGCGGCCTCCGGGAAGCCCACGCTCTCCAGGAACGCGGTCGCGCCGACTCCGTCGAAGCGCTCGTACACCTCGGGCACGCGGACGTCGAGAAGCGGGAGCGCCGCCCGGGCGTCCATGGCCGCGAGGTCCCGCAGGCCGAAGGTGGGGCTGAGCGCGACGAAGCCGAGCGCGCTGAGCGGCGGCGTCCTCGGGACCCGGGCGAAGCTGTCGGTCAGGCCGCCGCTGTGCCGCAGCGGGTAGTCGGGCAGCGGGACGAGGCGGTCGAGGGCGGGGTCGGTACGCCGGAGCAGGCCGCGCAGGTTGTAGTACTGGCGGAAGAACGCGTGGAACCCGCGGGTCATCGTCACCCGTGAGCCGTCGGCCAGCACGGTCCGGTGTCCGGAGAGGCGGCCGCCGAGCGCGTCGTCCTTCTCGTACAGGGTCACCCGTGCCCCGCGCTCGGCCAGCAGGGTCGCCGCGGAGAGCCCGGCGATGCCGCCTCCGACAACGGCGACGGACGGTTCGTCACCTCGCCGGAAGCGGTCCGCACCGGGTGCGGGCAGCAGGACTTCGGCCTTGCGGTCGCGCCCTCGTCGGGCGGCGGGGGGTCGGGCGTTCACGGGGCGTGCTCCGGGGTCGTGGCCCCGTCTCCGGCGGTGGACCGGGGCCGGCGTGGGAGGAAGGGCAGTTCGGCGGCGGTGGCGAGCATCGGGCGGACGGGGGTGCGCAGGCCGATGCCCCACTCCTCCCGGAGCGAGGCCGTGCCGTCGAGGAACCTCAGCAGGCGCTCGGCCGGGACGCGGCGGAACAGGCCGGTGAAGAAGTCCGGGCCGTCGATGCGGCCGGTGTCCAGCGCGCGGAGCACGATGGCGTCCATGGCGAGCGCCCGCCGGCCGTGCGGGGCGGGGACGGCGCCCCGGCCGTCACGCACGGCGGCGGCGATGGCGCGGGCCTGACGTTGCACGGCGGCGAAGGTGTAGCCGGTGGCGGGGCGGGTGGCGCCGCCCGCGGTGCCGATCCGGAACACGGCGGGCCCGGCCCGGTGCGGGAACCGGGCGTCCGTCATCGGGATCGCCCCCTGCTCCGTGCGCTCCACCGTGAGCGGGCCGAGCCGGAGGACGTCGCGGCAGTAGTGGCCGAGCGCCGCCTCGTACGCCTGAGTGGTCAGCGGGCGGCGGGAGAACTCGGTGTACTCCACGAGCGCCCGGTCCGGGGCCAGCGGCAGCACGTAGCCGAAGGCGAGTCCGTGGGCGGGCTGGGGGACGCGGAAGTCCATCAGGTCGGCGATCCCGGGGTCGAACCGGCCGGTGGCGGTGCGGACGAACCAGCCCCGGAAGTGCTGGAGCAGCCGGGTGCGGGCGGGCGGCAGGGCGGGCAGCGGCCGGGAGTCGAACACCCGGCGGGCGCGCACGCCGGCCGTGGAGCCGTCCGGCAGCGTGCAGCGGACCTCGGCGCCGCCGGGCACCGGGCGCACCGCGTCCGCCGTGGCCCGCAGCACGTGCCCGCCGTCCGCCCGGGCCAGGCGGTCGTGGACCAGGCGTTCGAAGTCGGCGGAGCGCACCATGCGGTAGGTGAAGGGGGCCGGTTCGACGGTGACGGGGCGGCCGTCGGCGCCGTGCACGCGCAGCACGGACCAGGACGCGCTGACGGCCGCGTCGAGGCCGTCCGCCTCCACGTGCCAGTAGCACCAGGTCCGTTCCGCCGGGCGCAGCGGGCCGTCCGGCGGTTCGATGACCGTCACGGTGGCGGCGCCGGTCTCCGTCAGCCGGTGCGCGAGGCTGAGCCCGGCCGCGCCGCCCCCGACCACGGCGACATCGCAGCGGCTCATGTCCGGCGCGCCAGGTCCGCCGCCACCTCCCGGGCGGCCCGGGTGCCCGAGGCGAGGGCGCCCTGGACGGAGCCGGTGGCCCGGTGGTCGCCGCACACGTAACGGCCGGGGCCGATGCGGGTGGTGCGGCTCAGCGGCCGGGGGAGGACGCCCAGATCGCGGGTGGAGAGGACCCGGCCCGGCAGCGGGGCGCCCGCCGCGCCCTGTTCCCACGTCGGGTCGGCGAGGCGGACGGGGCCCGTCCGGGTGCGCGCGACGATGCCCGCGGTGAACGGGCGCAGCCGCAGACTCCGCAGGTCGAGGCGCCGCTTCACCTGCGGATACGAGGTGTTGAACACCTGGAAGCCGCGGTCGAGCAGGAATCCGTCCCGTCGGTCCGTGCGCATCCGGCCGCCCACCGAGTCGGACGCCTCCAGGAGGGCCACCTTCAGTCCCGGGCGGCAGAGGTCCAGCGCGCGGGCCAGCCCGGCTCCGACGACGACGGCGTCCGTGGGGCGGCGGTGCTCGTCGGTCATGCTGCTCCTCGCCCGGGCGGTCATTCGGTCCAGCGGACCACGTTCCCCGGGCCGATGCGAGGAGCCACGCGAGTGCGGACCGGGTGACACGGGGAGCCCCTGTCCGCGGGTGGACCGGGGCTCCCCGTACGCGGGTGTCAGCCGCCCGAGCAGACCGCGCCGTTCAGGCGGAAGACGGTCGGGTCGGGGTTGGGGCCGTCGTTGGCGCCGACGAACCCGAAGGAGGCGGTCGAGCCGCCGTCCGGGGCCAGCGGGCCCGCGTCGTCCGGTGCGGTGACCCGCACATGGGAGCCGGTCTGGTGGAACTCGGCGTTCCAGCCGGAGTCCACCGACTGGCCCGTGGCCGGCCAGTCCCAGTCCACCGTCCAGCCCGTGATCGGCGTGCCCGCCAGATTCCGCACGGTCACGGTGGTCACGAAGCCGTTGCCCCAGCTGGAGTCCCGGTGGTATGTCACCGAGCAGACCGCGTCCGCCGGGGTGCCGGTGGTGAAGGTCAGGGGCGAGGACGGCCCGGAGAGCCGGCCCGCCGCGTCGGCGGCCAGGACGTTGACCGTGTGGGTGCTGCCCGGGGGCAGGTTCCGCAGGGTGACGAAGGTGCCGGTGGTCTCGCCGACCAGGTGGGTGTGGGCGCCGTCGCGCTCCTGGACCAGATAGCGGGTCGCGCCCGTCGCACCGTCCCAGGTGAGGCGCGCGGTGGTGTCGGTGACCGTGCCGAGGCGCGGGGTGCCCGGGGTGCTCGCGGCCGAGGCGGCGGGCCCGGTCCCGGCCTTCGGTTCGAGGGTCACGGTGAGCAGGGCGTACGGGGGCACGGTGACCCGGTCCGCGGACGCGTCGCCGTCGGTGACCTCGGTGATGTCGCTGTCGCCGCGCGCGTAACGGCTGACCGCCGGCGCGGTGGCGGACGGGGTGAAGCCGTCGTAGTCGAGGGCGACGGTCCGTGCGGTGTCCGGGTCCTTGTTGACGAGCATGACGCTCAGCCGTCCGTCGTCGCGGAGCACGGCGTGCGCCGAGACGTCCTGCGCGGAGGACTCGGCGGCGACCATCGTGTCGCCCGCGGTGCCCAGTTCGGCGGTCATCTTCATCCCGTAGTACGGGGCGAAGGGGGTGTTCGGCGCCGGTTCGCAGATGTCGCCGGTGCAGGCGCCGCTGGACAGCATGCCCATGTCGCCGTAGTCGGTCTCCCCGTCGACGGTGGTGATCTCGCCTGCGCCGTTGTGGGTGTTCCACCAGTCGACGTTGAACACGCCGTTCTCCAGCGCCGTCATGAACGCGTCGGCGGCGAACAGGCCGTTGGGGCGGGCGGTGAGCCGGGCGCCGCCGGTGTTGGTGTTGATCTCGGTGAGCGCGATCCCGATGTCGGGTGCGTGCGCGCCCGCGACCCGGTCGATCTGGCTGCGCACCTCCCGGAGTTCGCCGGGCAGTTTGGCCAGCTTCGACAGGGCCGCGTCGGCGGTGGTGTCCGAGCCGCCCGCGTACCAGTGGACGCTGACGAAGTCGATGACGTCGGCCACCGCCGGGAGCACGGTGTGGTTCCAGTCGCCGGAGTCGCCGTCGCCGACGACTCCGTCCGGCCACTCCCCCGGGCTGGTGAGGACCGCGCCGATCCTGACCGTGGGGTCGACGGCCTTCATCGCGGCCGCGTAGGCGCGCACCTCGCGCGCGTACTCCTGCGGGCTCTTGTCCGCGTGTTCGTCGTTCTCCCAGCCGCTGCCGTAGTGGCCGTTGCCGTAGATCTCGTTGCCGATCTCCCAGTACTTCGCGCCGTACTTCTTGGTGACGTTCGCGTACCTGACCCAGCCGGCCGCCTCCTCCGGGGTGCCGGAGCCGTAGTTGGCGATGAGGACCGGCTGCGCGCCGGCGTCGCGGACGGTGCCCATGAAGGCGTCGAAGCCGGTGCCCGGGGCGACGTAGCCGCCGGGTGCCGTGTGCGTCTCCCAGTGGTAGATGTCCGCGTACGAACCTCCCGGGTAGCGCATCACCCCGACGTCGGCCGCCGTCATCAGGTCCGCCACCTCGGGGTCGTTCATGTGCGCGTCCCAGATGGCGGTGTTGACCCCGCGGGCGGCTCCGGTCAGCGTGCCCAGCGCCGCCTGGGCGTTCACCCGCACGGCGACGTCCGCCGTGTCGGCGGACTGCGGTGCGGCGGGGGCCGCGCCGGTGAGCGAGGCCAGCACGGCGAGCGAGGCGGTCAGGACGGCGGCGGCGCGTGCGAGGTGGCGGGGGCCTTGCGGGGGTCTGTGCGTTGACGCCATGGGGGATCTCCTGGGATCTCGGCGGCACGGATGGGGTGGGACAGACGCATGGGAGCGCTCCCATGATGAGGAGGGACATGACGCCCTGTCAACGGCGGCGCCGCGCAAGGGAACTGAGCCGAATGGGGGCTTCCGGAGCGGCCCCGGCCCTCTCTACTGTCGATGACCGGCTCATCCGGAACTTCTGGGAGATCACATGAAGCCTCAGACCTTGTTCTGCTATACGTGCGATTCCGACGAGATGCACCGGCCTCTCACGGACGAGGAGAAGTCCTGGCTGAGGGGTGAGACGGGGCGCGCGAAGGTGGACGAGTTCTTCATGTGCGAGGCGCCGACGTGCCGCAATGTCCGCAGCGGGTACGTCAAGCGCCCGTTCCATCCGGTCATCCGCATTCCGGTGCCCTGATCCCGCCCTGGGCGCTCCGGGCAGCCTGACCGTACAAGGAGGTGGATGCCCTGTGTCCGTGCTGGTCGTGCAGAACACCGCGCGTGGAGGTCCCGGGCGAGTTGGTGACTGGTTGAGCACGGCGGGGCTCGGACTGCGGGTGCTGCGTCCGTACGCCGGTGAGGCGCTGCCCTCCGCGCTCGGCGGCCGCCCGCTCGTCGTGCTCGGCGGCGGCTTCCTCCCGGACGACGACGAACGCGCGCCCTGGCTCGCCGCGACCCGCCGGCTGGTGGGGCAGGCGCTGACGGACGGCACACCGATGCTGGGGATCTGCCTGGGCGGGCAGCTGCTCGCCCAGGTGGCGGGCGGGACGGTGCGCGCCGCGCACGGGGAGCCGGAGTACGGCAGCACGGCCATCCGGTTGCGGCCCGAGGCGGTGGACGATCCGCTGTTCGCGGGGCTGGGTGAGACGGTGCCCGCGATCGAGCGGCACATCGACGCGATCACCCGGCTGCCGGCGGGGGCGGTCTGGCTCGCCTCCAGCGACAGCTGCCCGTACCAGGCGTTCCGGGTGGGCAACCGGGCCTGGGGCGTGCAGTTCCACCCCGAGGCGGAGGCCCGGAACATCGCCACGTGGGACCGGGACCGGCTGGCCGCCCAGGGCGTCGACCGGGACCGGCTGCACGCGCGGGCGGTGGCCGACGAGGAGGCGACCGCGGCCGCGTGGTCCGTCTTCACGGAACGGTTCGCGGCGGTGTGCGGGGCGTGACCCGCGCCTCTGCCCACCGTTGAGCGCAAACGCCGTACCCCGTGTACATCCCATGGATAACGTTGACATAAGGTGAGCCTCGCCTAATTATTTAATGGTGAACTAAATGAGGAGCACGTTCATGTCATATCGGCGCCGTGGTACAGCCGCAGTCGCCCTCGCCGTCGCTGCCGCGCTGTCCCTGGCCGCGTGCGGCGCCGACTCCTCCGGGAAGGACGGCGGCTCGTCCTCCCGGTCCAAGGACTCGAAGTCGGTCGCCAAGGGCGGCAAGGACTTCGGCGACGCGGCAGCGAAGACCGCGGCGCTCGGCACGGACGCGAAGCCCGGTGAGTGGCCCCGTACGGTCAAGCACGCCATGGGCAGCACCGAGATCAAGGCACAGCCCGAGCGTGTCGTCGTGCTCGACGTCGGTGAGCTCGACAACGTCGTGTCGCTCGGTGTGAAGCCGGTCGGTCTCGCGCCGACCGAGGGGTCGCCGGAGCTGCCCTCGTATCTCAAGAAGGACGCGGGCACGCCGAAGAACATCGGCACGATCAACAGCCTCAACCTGGAGGCGATCGCCGCGCTCAAGCCCGATCTGATCCTGGGCAGCCAGCTGCGCGCCGCCAACTCCTACGACGAGCTGTCGAAGATCGCGCCGACGGTCTTCTCCATCCGGCCCGGCTTCACCTGGAAGGAGAACTACCTCCTCAACGCCGCCGCGCTGGACAAGACTGCGCAGGCCGAGGCGAACCTCGCCGCGTACGAGAAAAAGACGAAGGCCCTCGGGGACAAACTGGGGGCGGACAAGCCGACCGTGTCGATGGTCCGCTACCTGCCCGACGGTCTGATCCGGCTCTACGCCAACGACTCCTTCATCGGCACCATCCTCAAGGACGTCGGCATCCCGCGCCCCAAGAACCAGGACATCGCGGATCTGGCGGCCGAGGTGAGCGCCGAGAACATCGACCAGGCCGACGCCGACTTCATCTTCACGGGCGTGTACGGCGATGCCAAGGCGACCGACAAGAGCAAGGCGCAGGCCAACCCGCTCTGGAAGAACCTGAAGGCGGTCAAGGACGGCCACGCCTTCGACGTGCCGGACGAGACCTGGTATCTGGGCCTCGGTGTCACCGCCGCCGACGCGGTGCTCGACGACCTTGAGAAGTACCTGACGGCCTGAGGGCCGCGGACCGAGAAGAGAGAGTGAGCCCGGCGCATGTCGCCACCCAACCTCACCCGCCGGCGAACGGGCCGGCTGCTGGCCGGGGCGGCGATGCTGCTGGTCGCCGTCCTGCTGAGCCTCATGGTCGGCAGCCGCCAGATCTCGCCGGGGGACGCGCTGTCGGCGCTGTTCCACGACGGCGGCAGCGACGACGCCCAGGTGGTACGCGCGCTGCGAGTGCCCCGGACGGTGGTCGGCGTGCTCGCGGGCGCCGCGCTCGCTCTCGCGGGAACGGTCATGCAGGGCATCACCCGCAACCCCATCGCTGAACCGGGCATCCTCGGCGTCAGCCAGGGCGCTTCGGTCGGCGTGGTGACCGCCATCGCGTTCTTCGGGGTGCACTCGCTGAACGGCTATGTGTGGTTCGCGTTCGCCGGAGCGGCGCTGGCCGGCGTGGGGGTGTACGCGGTCGCCAGCGGCGGGCGCGGCGGAGCCTCACCGGTCAAACTCGCCCTGGCGGGGGCCGCGATGAACGCGTTCCTCGCCTCGCTGGTGTCCGGGGTCGCCACCACGAACGCGCGTGCCCTGGACGAGTTCCGGTTCTGGCAGGTCGGCTCTCTCGGTGGGCGCGACGGTGAAGTGATCGGCCAGGTGTGGCCGTTCGTCCTGGCCGGGACGATCCTGGTCGCGATGATCGCCCGGGGTCTGGACGCGCTCGCGCTGGGCGACGACGCCGCACGGAATCTCGGCAACAACGTCGGACGGCTGCGGGCCCTCGGTGCGCTCGGTGCGCTCGTGCTCACCGGGGCGGCCGTGGCGTCGGTGGGTCCGATCGCCTTCACCGGTCTGGCCGTTCCGCACATCGCCCGCGCGCTGGTGGGCACGGCACACCGCTGGGTGCTGCCGCTGGCGGCCCTGCTGGGTCCGGTGATGATCCTCGGCTCCGACGTGCTCGGACGCGTGCTCTTTCCGCCTTCGGAGGTGCCGGTGGCGGTCATGACCGCCCTGATCGGTGTGCCGTTCCTGGTCGCGCTGGTCCGGCGCCGGAAGGTGGTGGCCGCGTGAGCAGCGTCGAAGCCGCCGTTCGCCGTCCGCGCCCCGGCGGGCATGCCGTGCTGCGGCGCGGGCGGGCGAGTTTCCTCGTACACCGCCGGGCGGCCGTGGTCGCCGTGGCGCTCGCGGTGCTGCTGGCGTGTGCGGTGGTGGCGTATCTGTGCGTCGGCGAGTCGTTCGTGGCGCCGTCCGAGGTCGTACGCGTCCTGCTCGGCCGGCCCAGTCCCGACGAACTCGTCGTGGGCACGCTGCGGTTGCCGCGGCTGGTCGTGGGGCTCCTCGCGGGGGTGGCGTTCGGTGTCGCGGGGGCGCTGGTGCAGACCGTCGCCCGCAACCCGCTGGCCAGCCCCGACGTCATCGGCGTCACGCACGGGGCGGGTGCGGCCACGGTGGCGGCGCTGAGTTTCAATGCTGTCGCCGCCGACGCGCTGCCCTATGTCTCCGTGGCCGGCGGCCTGGCGGCGGCCCTGCTCGTGTACGTGTTCGCGTGGCGGGGCGGGCTGCACTCCTCCCGGTTCGTGCTGGTCGGCATCGGTGTGTCGGTCGCGCTCGGCTCGCTGACCCAGCTGCTGCTGACCAAGGGCGATTATCTGGTGGCCCAGCAGGCCAAGGTCTGGCTCACCGGCTCGCTCAACAGCCGGGGTTACGAGGAGGCCGGGCCGCTCGCGCTGGTCCTGCTCATCGGGCTGCCGGCGGCCCTGTGGGCGGCGCGGGCCCAGCGCGGCGCGTCGTTCGACGACGACACCGCGACCGCGCTCGGCATACGCCTCGGCCGGGTCCGGCTCGGGCTGACCGTGCTCGGGGTCGTCCTGGCGTCGGTGGCCACCGGTGCGGTGGGGCCGGTCGACTTCGTGGCGCTGCTCGCCCCGCAGATCGCGCGCCGCCTGACCCGCACGGCGCAGACGCCGCTGCTGTCGTCGGCGTTGACCGGGGCGCTGATCGTCGTGGTCGCCGACCTGCTGGCCCGCCGCCTGTTCTCCCCGGTCGAGCTGCCGACCGGTGTCCTCACCGCCGTGGTGGGCGCGCCGTACCTGATGTGGCTCATCGTCCGTACCCGTAGCCGATCCGGAGGCATCTCGTCATGAGCCGTCCGCACGCCAGCCGCCTCTCGGCGCACGACCTGACCCTCGCCTATGAGGACCGCACCGTCGTCGAGGGCCTGGACCTGGAGATACCCGACGCCAAGGTGACCATCGTCGTCGGGCCCAACGCCTGCGGGAAGTCCACGCTCCTGCGGGCGCTCGGCCGCCTCCTCAAGCCGCGGCGCGGTGCCGTACTGCTGGACGGCGCCGAGCTGGCCGGCCTTCCCGCCAAGGAGATCGCCCGGACCGTCGGCGTGCTCCCGCAGTCCCCCACCCCGCCCGACGGCATCACCGTCGCCGACCTCGTGGCGCGGGGCCGCCAGCCGCACCAGAAGTGGTGGCAGCAGTGGTCGGAGGCCGACGAGCACGCCGTGGGCGAGGCCCTGGAACGTACGAACACGGCGGCCCTCGCCGACCGTCCGGTGGACGAACTCTCCGGCGGTCAGCGCCAGCGCGTGTGGATCGCGATGGCCCTGGCTCAGGACACCGAACTCCTGCTGCTGGACGAGCCCACGACATATCTGGATGTCGCCCATCAGGTGGAGGTCCTGGACCTGGTGCGCCGCCTCAACCTGGAGCGCGGCCGCACCGTCGTCGCCGTGCTGCACGACCTGAACCAGGCCATCCGCTACGCCGATCACCTCGTCGCGATGAAGGACGGGCGCATCGTGGCGCAGGGGGCGCCGGACGAGGTGGTCACCACGGAGATGGTCCAGGAGGTCTTCGGGCTGTCGTCCGTGATCATCCCGGATCCCCTCACGGGCGGCCGCCTCGTCGTCCCCGGGTACAGCTGGCAGCCGTCGGCGGTGGTGGAGAAGGCGTAGCCCGGGCGCCGCAGCCCTCTCAGGGCAGCCAGGCCGCTTCCGACGGCCCGAAGAGATCGGAGACCGGGGTGAGGAGCACGGTGCGGAGAGGGGTGGTCATCAAGGCGGGGTCGACGGCTGCCCCCATGGTGTGCTCCATGAGTGCCATGGACTCCGCGCACAGGGTCTCGGCGTGGAAGCCGATGCCTTCCGCCCATGCGGGGACGTCCGGTTTCGGGTCCATCCAGGCCGCGTCCTCAAGCAGGGAGGGGTCGAACATGCCGTCCACGCTGCCGTCCAGGGCGTGCATCACCTCATAGCGGGCGTTGACGTCCGCATAAACGCTGAAGAACTCTCCCCCGTCCGCCGAGGCCCGGCGGGCGATCTCCGGGATGCAGCCGTAGTAGCCCGATTCGATGGCGACGACGTGCCGCCCGGCGGTCACCACGCCGAGCAGGTGGTGGTCCTCGTACAGGTGGGACGCCTGCTCGGCCGCTGCCTCGTCGAAGGTCATCGGGCGTGACGCCCCGGGGTCGCCGCCGAAGGCTCGTACGACCTCGTCCTCCGTCTTTCCGGCTATGACGGAGAACGTGAACGCGATCGGCTCGTCGGCGTCCGCCCACGCGTGACGGCTGACGAGCTCTTGCCATCTCGCCGGGTCCGGTCGTCGCGCGGTTCGGGGTGCGTCGGGAGTCATGACGCCGCACCCTACAAGGCGACCAGTTGCGGCATCGCGGTCCGTGCCGGCGAAGGGTTGGCGGCCGCCGCCGGGTTCTCGGCGAGGTCCCCTCGTACACCGGGATTGGTGTCCACGGCGAGCCGGGCGCAGCTGTCGGGCGGCAGGCCGGGGCGGGCGGCGAGCGCCCGGCGCAGGAGCAGTGACGGGTGGTCCGCGAAGCCGGTGACGGCTTCGACGGGTGTGGCCGGGTTGCGGAGTGCGAGTTGCCGCGTCGCGTGGACGGTGGATTCGTGGGAGCCGTCGCAGGCGGCTCCCGGCGGCAGATCGCAGTCCGGCCGCGGGCAGTGGGGATCGTGGGTGAAGGGTGTCTCCTCGCGGTCGCAGACCAGGCAGCGTTGCGCGGGAGGCAGGCCCTCGCCCGTGAGCAGCGCCGCCGGTACGGCCGGTGGCGTCGCCTCGTTGGCCGCCACGGCGCGGCGGACCTCGGCATGGGGGTGTCCCGCGAGCCGGGCGGCCGTCCGCGTCGTCGTCCACAGCGCGAGCTCCGTGACGGCGGATTCATGTCGTAGCCGGCGTCGCCGTGCTCCTCGAAACGCACCGTCACCCGGGACAGCCGCAGGACATCGCCACGTGCGAGGGCGCCTCCGGCGCGAAACTACGATGACCGGGCACGGCGCATACGCGTCGCGTCGGTGCCGGACTGGTCGGGGGGCTCGGTGGAGCGGTACGAGATCGAGACGTTCCTGACGCTGGCGGACGAACTGCACTTCGCGCGGACCGCGGAACGGTTGCACGTGTCGCCCGGGCGGGTCAGCCAGACGGTCAAGGCGCTGGAACGGCGCGTCGGCGGCCCGCTGTTCGAACGGACCAGCCGCCGCGTCGCCCTCACCCCGGTCGGCCGTCGGCTCCGGGAGGACCTGCTGCCCGCCTACCGGCAGATCCAGCGTGCCTTCGCCGACGCGACGGCGGCGTACGCCGGTATACGTGGCGCGTTGCGGGTCGGCTTCACCGCACCGTGGAGCGGGGAACTCCTCGTCAAGGCCGGTGACGCCTTCACCACGCGCCACCCGGACTGCACGGTCGAGCTGCTGGACGTGACGTACAACGCCGCCATAGCCGCGCTGCGGAACGAGCAGGTCGATCTGGTGATCGCCGAGCCGCCCGTGGAGGAGGCCGACGTCGTCGTCGGCCCGGTGGTGTTCTCCGAACGCCGTGCACTGGTCGTCCCCGCGGGCCATCCGCTGGCACGGCGGGCCACGGTGTCGCTGGAGGCCCTGGCCGAGCTGCCGCTGGTGACGGCCGCGGGGGTGTCGAAGGCGTTCAGCGAGTGGTTCTTCCCCGCCCGCACACCGGGCGGCCTGCCGATCGAGCACGGTCCGGCGGCGGGCGGCTGGCAGGGCGTCCTGGCGCTGGTCGGGGCCGGGAAGGGGGCCACCGTGGCGGCCGTCGCCGCCGGCAGGTACCACGTCCGGCCCGATGTCGCCTACGTGCCGTTCGATGACGCGGAGCCCGTCGACTACGCGCTGATGTGGCGCACCGGTGACCGGCCGCCGGGCCTGTCGGCCTTCATCCGGACCGTCGTGGAGCTCGCCGCGCCGGCTGGCCGCCCCTCATGCGGCTGCGGGGGCACCGACACCTCCGGCCCTGGGCAGTGTCAGGGTTGCGGCGGCGGTCGCTAGCAGCCCGGCGGCCGCGAGCAGCACGCTCCAGCGCATCCCGGCGAGGAACGAGTCCGCGCCGGCCAGCAGCGCCCCGAAGACGGCGACCGCGATCGCCCCGCCCACCTGGCGCGCCGTGTTGAGCACGGCGCCGGCGGTGCCCGCGCGGTCGGCGGGCACCGCGTCCAGGAGCATCGCGGTCAGGGCCGGCACCGCCAGCGCACCGCCGAGGCCGACCGGCACCATCAGCGTCGCCACCACCCACACCCCGGTGTGCGGGCCGACGACGAGCAGGCTCAGCAGCCCGCCTGCGCCGACGAGCTGCCCCACCGTCATCGGGACGCGCGGCCCGTACCGGGCAGCCAGCCGGGCGGATGCCAGGTTCACCAGCGCGACCAGGGCCGTCATCGGGATGAACATCAGGCCCGCGTGCAGCGCCGTCTGCCCGCGCTCCTGCTGGAGGTAGAGGCTGAAGTCGAACACGCCTCCGTAGTAGGCGGCGTTGAGCATGAAGCCGACCACCAGGGACACCGTCATCACCCGGGTACGGAACAGCGCCATCGGCAGCATCGGGTGGGCGCCCCGCGCCTGCGCGACGAGGAAGCCGGCGGCCGCGACGGCGGCCACCGTCAGGGAGGCGAGGACCGCCGGGCGGCCGAAGCCCTCGGCGCCGCCCTCGATCACGCCGTACGTCAGTCCGCCCATCGCCAGGACCGCCGTCACCTGCCCCGGTACGTCCAGCCGCGCGGGCAGGCGGCGGGAGGCGGGGACCCGGGCCAGGAGGGCCAGCGCCGCCAGGGCCGCGGGGAGATTGACGTAGAAGATCCACCGCCAGCCGGCCGACGCGGTCAGCGCCCCGCCGACCACCGGCCCGGCCGCGACGGCGACGGCGCCGCCGACGGTCCAGACCGCGATCGCACGCGCCCGCTCGGCCTGATCGGGGAAGCCCTGCCGGACCAGTGCCAGCGAGGCCGGCATCATCACCGCGGCCGCCGCACCCTGGACCAGCCGGGCCGTGACGAGGACCGGGAGGCCGGGCGCGAGCCCGCAGGCGGCCGAGGCCGCCGCGAAGAGGACCAGGCCACCTCCGAAGGCCCGCTTCGCGCCGATGCGGTCGGAGAGGGCTCCGGCGGACAGCATCAGGGCGGCGAACATCAGTGTGTAGCCGTCGACCACCCACTGGAGTCCGGACATGCCGACGCCGAGGCCGCGGCCGATGTCGGGCAGGGCGACCGTGACGATCAGTGCGTCCAGGGAGATGAGGAAGAAGCCCAGCAGGGCGGCGCCCAGTACGGCGGGTGAGCCGCGCCGTTCGGTGGCCGGTGCTCCGGTGGCGGAGTCGAGTCCGGCGGCCATCAGCCCGCCGTTCGTAGGGGCAGCGCCTGGTTGCCGTCACCCCAGGTCGCGGTCATGACCACCGTGTCGATCAGCCACCGGCCGCCGTTGCGGGCCAGCTCCCAGCGGTAGTCGCCGCCGAGCGTCCACAGGGACGCGCCGTGGGCCGCGGCCAGGCGGTGGGTGGCCTGGAAGGAGGCGGTGCAGACGGCACGGTCGCCCTCGACGGTGACGAGCTGGTTGGCGATCAGGTGCTGGGTCGCGTCGTAGCCGGAGAGCGTGCCGCGCCAGGCGTCGGTGATCTCCCGCGGTGTCAGGTGGACCGGCTCTCCCCCGTTGAGGCTGGTGTAGTCGAGCACGACCTTGTCGGCGAAGAGCGTGCGCAGCTGCTCCCACTCCCGGCGGTCGGCGTGCACCGCCATGCGGGTGCAGGTCTCGGCAACGGCGTACCGGGAGGCGAGGGTGTGGGCGGATTCGGGCATGGCGGACGACCTGTCTGTGTGGGCGGCGGTGTTCACAGCGTGCGGGCGAAGTGCTCGGCGGCCGCATCGGCGGCCAGGCGGACCTGGGGTGGCTGGTCGTAGAAGTCGAACTGGACACCCTCCGTCCACACGAATTCCGAGGGCCCGGCCAGACCGGCGTGGAAGCGCCGGGCCCCGTCCGGGATCGCGGCGTCCTCGCTGTGCACGAGCAGCGTCGGTGCCGTGATGCGCGGGGCGAGGGCGACGGCGTCGTGGTCGAGCCATTCGGTCCAGGCCATGACGGCGTACCGATTGGGCCACTGGGGTATCCCGCCGCGTTCGGGGTTCAGGTAGAAGTCGATGTCGAAGGGCATGGCGGCGTCCGGGTCGCTGCCGCTGACCACGGGCACGTAGGTGACCTCCCCGGTCTCCGCGTACCGGCCGGCGGCCTCGGCCGCTGCCGCTTTCTTCACCTCGATGCCCTCGGGGCCTCCGTAGTTCTCCTCGCAGATCCGGCGGTCGTGCAGCCAGGGTGCGACGAGGGCGAGCGAGCGTACGCGGGGGTCCTCGGCGGCGAAGGCTCCGGCGTACATCGCGCCCGCGCACACCCCCAGCGCTCCCAGGGCCTCACCGTTCACGGCGGGATGGGCCAGGACGAAGTCGGCCGCCGCGCGCAGGTCGCGGACCTTCTGCGCGGGCGACTCGCAGTCGCGTGGCGCGCCGTCGGACTCGCCGTATCCGGTGAAGTCGAACGACAGCGCCGCGTAGCCGCGTCCGGCCAGCTCCCGTGCGTAGCGGTCGGCCATCTGTTCCTTGACGGACGTCCAGGTTCCGGCGATCAGGACGGCGGGCGGCGGCGGGGTCGTCTCATCGGCGTCGGGCAGGTGGAGGTGACCGGCGAGTTTGCCCATGTCACCGACGAAGCTCACCTGTTCACGTACGGGCATACGCCACTCCTTGCGATCGAGGGGAAGAGGGATGCCTTCACGCTGACATCCGGCGGTGTTCCGGATCAACGGCCGATGTGTAAGGCGAGGTTGAGCTGAGCTAAACGTCACGGCGGTGCGGGTGTTCCAGGTGTGCGGCAGCCGGAACAAGTCCCGCGCCCGCGCCACCCGGAAGCGGCGAGCCGTCTGTGGAGCGTCCCGTCGGGGTCGTCAGGAATCGAGAAGCGGGGGTCGCCGGGGCGTCCCTAGCCTGTTGGACATGGACATCTCACCCGTACAAAACACCCCGGGGAAGCTCCCGGCCGACGTGGTGCGGCTGCGCCGCGTCCGCGATCTGATCGACCGGACCTATGCCGCGCCGCTGGACGTGGTGGCGCTCGCGCGCGGTGCCGGCATGGCCCCCGGCTGCCTCAGCCGGCGGTTCCGGACCGTCTACGGGCATTCCCCGTACGCCTATCTGACGGCCCGTCGCGTGGACCGCGCGACGCTGCTGCTACGGGGCGAGCTCGGCGTCGACGCCGTGTGCGCGGCGGTCGGCTGCGCGACGCCGGGAATATTCGCCGCCCGCTTCACGGAGCTGGTCGGTCTGACGCCGGAGCGCTTCCGCAGCCTGACGGAGGGCGGGGCGAAGACCGCCGGCGCGGCCGTGGCACCCGGGATCGAGGGGCTGCCGGCCTGCCTCGCGCAGCGGGTCGCGAGAGCGGTCAGGAATCAAGAAGCCCCGGCACCGGCCCGGCCCCTAACGTGAAGTTCATGGACACCACCACTGACACCAAGCCCGCCGGCCGGCTCTCCTCCGTCACCCTTGAGGTGGCCGACGTCGAGGAGGCCCGCCGCTTCTACGCCGCCTTCGGTGTGGACACGCGCATCCGGCTGAGGGCCCGCGAGGCCCAGGACACCGGGTTCCGCGGCTTCACCCTGGCGCTCACCGTGTCCGGACCGGCCACCGTCGACGGCTTCGTGGCCGCCGCGGTCGGCGCCGGGGCCACCGTGCTGAAGCCGGCCGCCAAGTCGCTGTGGGGGTACAGCGGCGTCGTCCAGGCCCCGGACGGCACGATCTGGAAGATCGCGACCTCGTCCAAGAAGGACACCGGCCCCGCCACCCGCGAGATCGACGAGTTCATCCTGCTGATCGGCGTGCAGAACGTGAAGGCCACCAAGCAGTTCTACGTGGACCGGGGGCTGGCCGTGGGCAAGAGCTTCGGCGGGAAGTACGCCGAGTTCCTGCCCGGCGACTCCTCCGCCGTCAAGCTGGCGCTGTACAAGCGGCGCGCCCTCGCCAAGGACCTCGGCGTCCCGGACAGCGCGGCCGGCCCGCACCGCATCGTCCTCGGCGGCGCCTCCGGCGCCTTCACCGACCCGGACGGCTTCGCCTGGGAGCCCGCCGAGTCCGCCGGCCGTGCCTGACCCGCACACCCGCTCATCCGCGTCACTTTCCCGTAGCTTCCCCGTACGAAAGGAAACCCCTGCCATGCCGACGTCGAAGTCCTCCGAGAACTACAGCGGATTCACCGCCGAGGAGCGGGCCGCGATGAAGGAGCACGCGCGCGAGGAGAAGAAGGCGGCGTCCCGGCGCGGCGCGTCCCGGGCGGAGAAGGAGGCGGCGGCCGAGCAGGACGTCCTCGCGAAGATCGCCGAGATGCGGGACGCCGACCGGGTCCTCGCCGAGCGCATCCACAAGATCGTCCGGGAGACCGCTCCGGAGCTGGCGCCGAAGCTCTGGTACGGCATGCCGGCGTACGCCAGGGACGGCAAGGTCGTCTGCCACTTCCAGTGCGCGGAGAAGTTCAAGTCGAGGTACGCGACGCTCGGCTTCAGCGACCAGGCCGCGCTGGACGACGGCGTGATGTGGCCGGCCGCGTACGCCCTGACCGAACTGACCGCCGCCGTCGAGGAGCAGATCACCGCGCTCGTCCGGAAGGCGGCGGGCTGAGGGCCCGCACTCCCCCGCGGTCAGCCCCTGCCGGGGTTGACCGCGGTGTGAGACTTGCGCCATGGACATGGGGCGCGAGTCACGGTGGGAGAAGGACGCGATGACGGTGGAGATCGCCTTCGCCCTGGTGACGGCCGCCGCGCTGGGGGCGGCCGTCTTCGCGTTGCTCTTCGCCGCCACCCTGGTGTTCGACGTCACCGGCCCGGCACGTGACCGCACCCTGACCGGAGGTGCGTTGCTCGGAGCGGCGGCCGGGGTGTGGCGCGTGGTGCGGGTGCTGCGCCGGTTCGACGCGGAGCGCCGTAAGGGGCACTGAGCCGCCGGGGCTCACGCTCCGGCCTGGAGGCGCAGCCCTGCCAGGGTCAGGTCCAGCGCGGAGCGGAACTGGTCCACGTCGTCGTGGCCGTCGAACTCGTCCACGATCTCGTGGACGAAGGGGTAGTCCTCCGGGTCGAGCCCCCGCCAGGCGAGGGCGAACCGGCCGAGGTATTCCTCGCGGTTCACGGCGCCGTCGAGGATCTCCTCCGGCGGCTCCTGCCCCATGTCGACGGCGGAGCCGACCACGACCCCGACGACCGCGGATACGGCGTGGAACCGCTGACGCGCGTCGAGCTTCAGGCGGAGCGTCTGCCGGCCCAGCTGTTCGTACACGCGCAGGGAATTGCTCTGCACATCCGTGTTGCGCATGAAGTACGCGCCGAGCCAGGGCCGCTCCGCGACCGCGTCGAACAGCGTCACGGCCATCGCGCGGAGGTCGTCGATGGGGTCGTCGCCCTCCGGAAGCCTCTCGATCTCGGCGAGCACCGTGCCCATCACATGGTCGGTGGCGCGGTCGAGCAGTTCGTCCTTGCTCGCGACATACCAGTAGATGCTGGCGACGCCGCCGCCCAGGCGCTGCGCGAGCGCGCGGAACGTCAGCGCGGGCGCGCCGGCCTCGTCCAGCAGGGCCACCGCCTCGGTGAGCACGGACTCCATCGAGTGCGAGGCCCGGCGGCGTCCCCCGTCGGCCCGGCGCCGCTGCTGTGCCATGGCTTGGTCCTCTCGCTCTTCGCATCGCTCTTTGCATCCTATCGAACGCTGTTCTATCGTAGCTCATCGTACGGCGTTCGATAGCCGAACGATGTTCGATCGAAAGGACCGCGCCATGACTACCGCCCCACCCGGAAACGGGTCCCGCTCCTATCCCTCGCTGCGTGCGGCGTGGATACCCCTGGCCGCCCTGTGCCTGGCCTTCTTCGTCGAGATGGTCGACAACACCCTGCTGTCGATCGCCCTGCCCACGATCGGCCGCGACCTGGGCAGCGGCACGACCGCGTTGCAGTGGGTCACCGGTGCGTACTCGCTGACGTTCGGCGGTCTGCTGCTGACCGCCGGGTCGATGGCGGACCGGCTCGGCCGCCGCCGGGTGCTGCTCATCGGGCTCACCGTGTTCGGGGCGCTCAGCCTGTGCGTCGCGCTCGTGTCCACGGCGGGCGAGCTGATCGCGCTGCGCGCCGCACTCGGCGTGGCCGCCGCCGCGATGGCTCCGATCACGAACTCGCTGGTCTTCCGCCTGTTCGATGACAAGGCCCTGCGGATGCGCGCGATGACCGTCATGATCATCGTGGGCATGTCCGGCTTCGTCCTCGGCCCGCTGCTCGGCGGTACGGCGCTGGCGCACTTCCGGTGGGAGTGGCTGCTGCTCGTCAACGCCCCGATCGCGCTGATCGCGTGCGTCGGCGTCCGGCTCGGTGTCCCGGCCGACCGCCCCGAGGACCTGACCAAGGACAGGCTCGACGTGCCGGGCGCGCTGCTGAGCGTCGCCACGATCGGGCTCGCCTGCTACTCGCTGACCAGCGGGGTGGAGCACGGCTGGCTCTCCGGGGTCACCCTGGCGTCGGTCGTGGGCGCGGTCGCGGCCGCGGTCGCCTTCGTGCGGCACGAGCGGCGCAGCGCGGCGCCCATGCTGGATCTGCGGGTCTTCTCGAACGGCACGGTGCGGGGGGCCGCGCTCGCGCAGATCGGGACGTCGATCGCGATGGCCAGTGTGATGTTCGGCCTGATCCTGCACTTCCAGTACGCGTACGGGTGGAGCCCGGTCCGGGCCGGTCTGGCGAACCTGCCCATCATCGTGACGATGCTCATGGCCACTCCGCTGTCCGAGTGGCTCGCCCGCCGGTTCGGCCACCGCATCGCCTGCCTGGTGGGCGCGGCCTGTCTGGCGGGGTCGCTGGCCGGTCTCGCCTGGGGCGTCGAGCACGGGTACGCCGTCATCGCGGTGTGCATGGTGCTCATGACCGTGGGGCTGCGCACCGTGATGACGATCTGCGCGGTGGCCCTGGTGGACGCGATGCCCAGCAACCGCACGTCGATCGCCGCCGCCCTGAACGACACCGCCCAGGAGGTCGGCTCCAGCGTCGGCACCGCGGTGGTCGGCACGCTGATCGCCGCGCTGGTCACCACGTCGCTCCCCGCCGGGGTCTGGAGCGGCGACCTCGTCGCGTCCTTCTTCCACGGCGAACGGATCACCTACGCGCTGCTCGCCGTAGTCGTCGGGCTGATCGCGGCCGGCGGCGCACTGAGCCTCACCGACTCGCACAGCGTCGAGGAACACCCCGTGGAGGAACCGGCCTGATGCGCACCCCGGCAGCGGAGCCCGTCGGTCCCGGGCTCAGCTGCCGGGGGAACGCCCGGCCTCGTACGCGGCCGGGCGCTCCCGCGTTCACCGGCGTCCGCCGAACTCCCAGTCATGGACCTCGATGTCCGCGTACCGGTCCGCTGTGAGGATGGCGCGTGCCTCGTCCGGGCTCGCGGCCCTGAGCAGGCAGGCCGTGCCGAGCCATGTCCCGCCGTCGTCGGACAGCAGCGGTCCGTACGCGATGAGGTCGTCCTGGGCGGCCGGCGGGCCGGGGTCGGCTGCGGGGCCTTCGCCGAAGCCGATCACCAGGTAGCGGTTGCCGCCTTCCGAACCTCCGGGAAAGTCCCACATGGTGCGGCCCAGCATGTTGCGCCAACGCCGAATCAGCACGTCCCGATAGGCACCCGCCTGGTAGTTGGGCTCATCGAAGGCGAACGCCCGGGCGGTGGCCGCATCGGGGAGGTCGACGATGTGCACGCTTCCGGTGGGTGTCTCACCATCGGCGGCGAAGGTCGGGCCCCGGGCGATCAGCTCCTTCGCGTACCGGTCCATGTAGGACCAGTGCTCCTCCAGCAACTCTTCACGCAGAGCGAGGGAGCCCGGCCGGTCACGGTGGTAGCAGAAGTACTCCATGACCGCATACCCTTCCGCGCCGGCGGCGCACGCTCAACCGGTTTCGGGCCACCACCGGTGCGACCGGCCGTGCTACCGGGGTCTGACGGCCGGATTGGCTCCCCGGTATGACGCCGTCGGCCCGGCCGTACCCCTATCGTCCGGTCATCGCACCGAACCCGAGAAGGGGCTCCCCATGACGCTCGCACCCGACACCCTCCCCGCGCCCCGCCGTCCGCTGCCGCGGCGGGCGGTCCTGCTCCTGGTCCATGCGCTGCTGGCGCTGCCCGCCACGGTCCTCGCGCTGGTGCTGGCCCTGACCGGCAACGCGTCCGCCGCCGGCCGGCTTCAGCGGCGCCTCGCGTCCCTCGGCAGCCCGGCCGCGTCCCCGTCGGCCACGCCTCTTCCACCCGGGCCGGACCGCTTCGGGACCGTCGCCGGCCGGGCCCTGCGCGGCTTCCCGGCAAACGCCCTCGCCTTCGCGCTGGCCGCCCCCTCGGTGACCCTCCTGCTCACCCGCGGCCTGCTGTACCCCCTGGCGACGAAGGGCGAGGACACCGCCAATGCCTGGGGCGGCCCCACCCCGGCAGGCGCCTGGGCAGCCCACTTCGCCATCGCCCTGGCCATGGTCACGGTGGTAGCAGCACTCCTCACCGCCACCCGCCGCCCGCACCGGTGGTAACCGCCGGGGGCCAACCCCACGAGTCGTCGCCCGCGTGCCAGTGCCGCACCCAGTCCTCGAAGCCCCACGCCTGGTCACCGGGCGCGGGAAACGCTCCGACGTCGGCGACCATCCAGACCTCGCCGTGCCGGGCTCCCTCGGACAGGGAGCAGGGGCAACGCCGGCGAGGGCGTTGGGCCGGATGTCGGTGGTGCGGGTCAGGCGTCCTGAGGCCGTGCCCGAGTGGAGGCGTCCGCGTCCACGGTGAACTTCTCGCCGCCCGCCGGTACGCCGACTCCCTGCCAGGTGAACGGGATTCCGTGTGCCGTCTCCGGGTCCGGTCCGTCCATCAGCTGGAAGTGCACATGGGGTTCGGTCGAGTTGCCGGAGTTACCGCATTGGGCCAGCAGCCGGCCGGGCTCGACCTCGTCGCCCGGGCGGACGCGGAGGGAGCCTCGCTGGACGTGTGCGTACATGGCGTGCGTTCCGTCGCCGAGGTCGAGGACTATGTGGTTGCCCACGACGCGGCGGCTGCCGCCTATGGTCCTGCCCACCCCTTCGACCAGCCAGAAGTACAGGATCCCGGCGAGCGAGCTGCGGCTCAGGTGGTCGCGCTGGCCGTCCTCCGCGTGCACGACGGTCGCGCGGGCGACCGCGTACAAGGGCGCGCCGAAGGCGGGGTAGGCCCGGTTGGCCCGGGCGACGGGCCAGAACCAGACGGGGGTGGGGCGGGCGGGTCCGTCCGCCGGCTCGGCCACGATGTCGATGGCGTAGCTCTGCGCCAGGCTGTGCGTCCCGTGGCTCGGGACCTTGTCGGCGGGGCTGTTGACCGCGGACCAGCGACCGGTCACCGGGGGCGCCACCGCGACGGCCGCCGGGGAGCGGGTCGCGATCCGGTGGCGGGCGGAGCGGGCCGCCACCAGGCCGATTCCCATCGCTCCGAGCATCGGGAGCCAGCTCAGCCAGTAGTTGTACGGCAGTTCCGCGAAGAAGTCGTAGACGATCTGGGCGAAGAAGATCACCCACAGCGCGTACTGGGCCTTCGCGGCGATCTTCCGTCGGTCCACGGACATGTTTTCCCCCTTGAACGTAAATCTGCGTACGCGGTCGGTCAGGTCGCCGGGCGTGCGGCGGTGAGCACCACGAGGAGCGGCACGACTCGCCCGGCCGGTATCTCGTAGCGGCCGCGCTCCGGGGAGTGCAGCCAGCCGGCGCCCGTCAGCTGGCGCAGATGGTGGTAGACCTGGCCGGTCGTCCCGACCCCGTCGAGCGCGGCCAGCTCGGCCGCGGTGCGCAGGCCGCCCAGGACCTCGCGCAGCAGCGTCAGCCGTACCGGGTTGCCGAGCGCGGCGAACGACGCGGCGGCCTTTGACCAGTCGTCGTCCAGCACCGTCTCGGTCGGCAGCCCGTACTGCCATTCGTAGCGATGCCCGGTCGGTACGCGCACCGCGCCGGTGAACAGCACGGCGCCGTCCGCCTCCTCCGTCACCGGGTGCCGCGCCTTCAGCGCGTCGAGCGCCCAGAAGTCGGCCTCCGCCACGGCGGGCGCGGACGCGGCGGGGGCCGCCTGCACCAGCTCGGCCAGGCGTCGTTCGAGCTCGGTGACACGCTCCTCCAGGTCCACACATCGAGATTACGTAATTACGGAGTTACGTGCAAGGGCGAATCTGCGCCATCGGTCACGCAGACATAATTGCGCAGCTCAGACTGCGCACCTTAGGCTGTACGTATGAACGAGACCGAGCAGACCGTCTCCGAGACGGCCGCACGCGCGGCGCACGAGATCCGCGTGGTGCACAGCCGGCTGCGGCGGCGCCTGCGGGAGACGTACGACCGCGAGGAGCTCACGCCTTCCCAGACCTCCGTCCTCAGCCGGCTCGACAAGGACGGCGAGGCGTCGGTGGTCGATCTGGCCGCCGCCGAGGGCGTACGGCACCAGTCGGTGACGAGCACCGTCGGCGCCCTGGCCGAACGTGGCCTGGTCGGCCGCCGCCCGGACCCGGAGGACGGCCGCCGGCAGCTGGTGTACGTGACCGACAGCGGGCGCACCTTCCTGGAGGACCGCCGGCGCGCCGGGGAGGGCTGGCTCGCCCGGGCCCTGGAGGAGCACTGCACGGAGCAGGAGCGGCGTGGCCTTCTGGCGGCGATGGCCGTCCTGGAGCGGATCGTCAGGTCGTGAGTACGGGAATGACGCGCGCCCTGAAACGGTGGCGCCCCGCGCGGGACAAGGGTTCGGCGCACGGCTTCGACCGGCGGCTGCTCGCCCCGATGATGACGGGGGCCGCCCTCAACCCGGTCAACTCCTCCATCATCTCGGTCTCGCTGGTCCCCATCGGGGCCGCCTTCGGTGCCCCGCCCGCCCAGACGGCGTGGCTGATCTCCGCCCTGTATCTGGCGACCGCGATAGGCCAGCCGGTGATGGGCCGGCTCATCGACCTGTTCGGGCCCCGGCGGCTGTTCCTCGCCGGGGCCGCGCTGACCGGGATCGCCGGGGTCGTCGGCATGCTGGCGCCCAGCCTCGGCGTGCTCGTCGCCGCGCGGGTGCTGCTCGGATTCGGCACCTGCTCCGGATATCCGGCCGCCATGCATCTGATCCGCAGCGAGGCCCGGCGCACCGGCGAGAAGAGCCCGGCCGGGGTGCTGACCGCGCTCGCGATCACCACGCAGACCATCGCCGTCGTCGGCCCGAGCGTCGGTGGACTGCTCGTCGGCATCGGCGGCTGGCGCGCCACCCTCGCCGTCAACATCCCGCTGGCGCTTCTCGGCCTGTACCTCGGGGCGCGCCGCATCCCGGCGCTTCCCGGGACGGCCCGCGCGGACGGCCGCTCCTGGGTGCGGAGCCTGGACCTGCCGGGGATGGGACTGTTCGCCGCGGCCCTGTCGTGCCTGCTGCTGTTCCTGATGGACATCGGCGGCGGCGACTGGTATCTGCTGGTGCTCACCGTCGCGGCCGGGGCCGGATTCACCTGGCGCGAGCTGCGCGCCGGGGAACCGTTCATCGACGTACGCGTGCTCGGCGGGAATCTGCCGCTGGTTGCCACGTACGGGCGCGCCCTGCTCTGTTACGTCGTCACCTACGCGTTCCTGTACGGATTCACCCAGTGGACCGAGCAGGGGCGCGGGCTGTCCGCCTCACAGGCGGGGCTGGTCCAACTCCCGTTGTTCGCGACGGGGATCGCCGTCTCCGCCCTCACCGGCCGGCGTCAGGCGGTGCGCGGGAAGCTCCTGGTCGGCGCGGCCGGGCAGATCGCGGCGTGCGCGATGCTGCTGCTCCTGCACGGCGACAGCCCTGTGTGGATGCTGCTGGCCGTCGTGGTCGTCCTGGGTGTGCCGCAGGGGCTGAACGGCCTCGCCCTTCAGAACGCGGTCTACCACCAGGCCGACGCCGACCGCATCGGCTCGTCCGCCGGGCTGCTGCGCACCTTCGGGTACCTCGGCGCCATCACCGCGTCGGCCGCCAACGGTGCGTTCTTCGGGCAGCGCGCCGACACCCCGGGTCTGCACCAGCTGGCCTGGTTCATGCTCGCCGCCGGCGTCCTGTTCCTGGCGGCGACCGTCGCCGACCGCTCGCTGCGCCGGATCGGCGCGAGCTCCGAGAACGATGAGGAAAGCCCATGACCCGCCCCGCCCTGCTCGTGATGGACCGCGACCCGGAGGTTCACCGGGTGCTCACCGGGAAGATGTTCCCGGACCAGAGCGAGGTCATCACGGCCGACGCCTGGATCGCGGGCCTGGGCTGCCCCCGGACGGACCGGTGGGCCGGCCCACCCCGCTCCCGCAGCCGCACGGCACGCGCCACGGCGAGCCGGCTCCCGGCGCCCGCCGGACCGGGACACCCGCACGCTGTGCGAGTTGCCGCACGCGGACCGTTACCCGCACTATGGGATTATCGTCCGGGTCGGCTCGTACGGCCTAACCGACAGGGACGGGATGGGTGCGGCTCATGGTCAGGTACTTCGAGAACGGCGCCGGTGAACTGGTGTCCGACGCGTTGGCCGGCTTCGCCCGTGCGCACGCGGATCTGGTGCGGTACGACGCGGCGGACGGGTTCGTCACCGCCCGGCACCCCGCGCCCGGGCGGCGGGTGGGGCTGTTGTCGGGGGGCGGGTCCGGGCACGAGCCGCTGCACGCGGGGTTCGTCGGTGCGGGCATGCTCGATGCGGCCTGCCCGGGAAGGGTGTTCGCCTCGCCGCACAACCGGCAGATCTTCCGGGCCTCACGCGCGGTGGCGGGGCCGGACGGCGTGCTGCACCTCGTGAAGAACTACACCGGCGACCGGATCAACTTCGGCATCGCGGCCGAGCGCCTCGCCGACGCGGGGATCGCCTGTGCGCGGGTCCTCGTGGACGACGACCTGGCCACCGACTCGGCGGACATCGCCGCCGGACGGCGCGGCACGGGCGCCACGGTGCTGCTGGAGAAGGTCCTGGGCGCCGCCGCCGACACGGGGATGGGGCTCGATGAGCTGGTGGAGCTGGGTACGGGCCTCGCGGGCCGGTGCCGTACGCTCGCCGTCGCCTCGGCCGCGCACCACGCGCCGGCCACCGGTGAGCCCGCGTTCGAACTGCCGCCCGGTGAGCTGGAGTACGGCGTCGGGATTCACGGGGAGCGCGCCGCCCGTACCCGCGAACAGGGCCCCGTGAGCGCGCTGGTGGAGGAGATGACGGGGGCGCTGCTGGACGCGTTGCGGCCCGGGCCGGAGGAGTCCGTCGTCGCTCTCGTCAACGGGCTCGGGTCCGTCACCTCGCTCGAACTGTACGCGGTGTTCGGCGAGTTGGGACGGGTGCTCGACGCCCGAGGGGTGCGGCTCGCGCGCCATCTGGTGGGCGAGTACGTGACGGCGCTGGACATGCGGGGGTTCTCCCTCACGCTCATGGTCGCCGGCCCCGCCGCCCTGGAGTTCTACGACGCACCCGTGCACACCCCGGCACTGCGGTGGTGACCGGTCAAGCCCCCTGCGGGACGAACGTACGAGGAGGGCCCATGACGAACGACGCTCTGGACGGCACGCGCACCCGCGAGTGGGTGGGGCGCTTCGCGGACTCGGTGCACGCCACGGAGGCCGAGTTGACGGAGCTGGACCAGCAGGCGGGCGACGGCGACTTCGGCGCCAATCTCGCCGCCGGAATCGAAGCCGCCGCTCCGCTGCTCGACCAGTCGGCGGCGTCGGCCGGCCCCGGCGACCACCTCGGCGCCCTGGCCACCGCCTTCCTGGACGAGGTCGGCGGGACGAGCGGCCCGCTGTTCGGCCTGCTGTTCCAGGCGATGGGCCGGGCCGCCGGCTCCGGACCGGGGCTGACGACGGGCGCGCTCGCCGAGGGCGCCGCCGAGGGTCTGGCCGCGATCCGCCGCGTCGGGGACGCCGCGCCCGGCGACAAGACGCTGGTCGACGCGCTGGCCCCGGCCGCCGACGCCCTGCGGGCGGCCGGGGACGCGCCCCCCGCCGAGGCCCTGGCCGCCGCGGCGGACGAGGCGTGGCGGGGGGTGCGGGAGACGGCGTCCCGGGCGGCGCGCATGGGCCGGGCCAGCTACCTGGGCGAACGCGCCACCGGCGTCCCGGACCCGGGGGCCGTGGGCATGGCGCTGTTCTTCGCGTCCGCGGCGGGCCCGGTGCGAACGCTGGCGCCCCACCTCGCCGGTGACTGAGACCCGGCCGCCGCTCAGGGGCCGAGGCGGCTGCGGGCCCAGCTGAGCAGTCCGGGGTCGGTCAGGCTCGTCACCCACAGGTCGGCCCGCTCGCCGTCCGGGTCCGGCGGGCGCGTCCCGATGCCGATCACCCGCAGGCCCGCCCGGCGCGCCGACTCCATGCCGGTCAGCGAGTCCTCCACGGCCAGGGCCTCCTCGGGCGGTACGCCGCAGAGGCGGGCGGCCGCCCGGTAGACGTCCGGCTCGGGCTTGGGCCGTACCTCCTCGCCGGCGACCACCACATGCTGGAAGCAGCCGAGGAGCCCGGCCCGGCCGAGGCACGACTCCACCGTGGCCCGGGGGCAGTTGCTGGCCACCGCGAGAGGGCGGTGGCGGGCGGCCAGCCGGACCAGCGAGGCGGCGCCGGGCATGGTGACCGGGTCCTCCTCGACCAGCGCCGTGAAGGTGCTCAGGAGGGTGTCGGCGAAGTCGCCCGCCAGGTCCGGTTTTCCGGTCTCACGGGCCATCAGGGCACCGCACTCGGTGTAGTGCACGCCCTTCGCCCGGTCGGCGAACCCGGCGGGCGGGGTGAGCCCGAACAGCCGGAAGGTGAGGGTGCGGGCCTCCTGCCAGTGCCTCTCCGTGTCCATCAGGGTGCCGTCACAGTCGAAGACGAGGGCGGACGGGGACCAGGAAAGGATGCGATGAGCTGTCATGTAACCGCCGTTCTCGGAGGGCTGCGCCGGCCGGTGAGGTACGAGGGCGCAGACATGTGCCGGATGGCACACCTGTGGAAGGGAGGAATCGGACGCGGGTGCCGCTCCATGAGCGCGGCGGCCAGGTCGATTCCGCTGGGCGCCGCGACGGACTCGCGGCCCCGTGGGTCAGCCCGTCCGAAACATCATGACCATTACGTTATTTCGGCGGTTCCGAATTCCGCAATCACCAATTCGAGTGCACCGGAATACATGAAGAAGTATCGGCCGACCGCGCGGACCGGGCGATGAATAATAGGATCGTCGCGCGATGCGACCGGCCCCCTTACAAAGGGGCAGCCTTTCGCGTCGCGACGCTAGTACGTATGAGCGAAGGTGGAACAAGTGCAGGACAGGGCGCGCGCAACCCGCAAAGTGCTGCTGGAATCGGCGGCACATCTATTCGTAGAACGGGGATATGCGGGCACGAGTGTCAATGACATAAGTGATCACTCGGGAAAGACCAGCGGCGCGATCTACTTTCATTACTCCAGCAAGGAAAAGCTCGCGCTCGCCGTGGTCCGCGAGCAGTTCGCCAGCTGGCCGCAGCTCGCCGCCGCCTACGCCGCACCGGGTGTCCCCCCGCTGGAGAAGCTGGTCGCGCTCAGCTTCCGCGTCGCCCGGTCCCTCGGCGAGGACGTCGTGGCGCGGGCCGGCGCGCGGCTGTGGGCGGAGCGCCGCACCATCGGGGCGCCCGTGCCGACGCCGTTCGGCGCCTGGACGTTGGCCTGCGCCCGGCTCCTCGCCCAGGCCAGGACGCGGGGCGAACTCGCGGCCGGGGTCGAGCCGTCGGCGGCGGCCGTGGCGCTGGTGTGCGGGTTCTTCGGGCACTGCACCCTGACCGACGAGATGCCGGACAGGTGGGGCCGGCCGGAGCGGCTTGAGCAGTGGTGGCGGCTGGCCCTCGCCTCGCTCCAGGCGGAGCCCGATCCGGCGGGCCTGCTCGCCCGGGCCCGCGCCCGCATCCCCGCACAGGCGGACGACCCGCACGCCGGGCGGGCGGCCGGTGCCACGCAGGCGGGCACCTCACGGGCCGGGCGGCCGGCCGCCCCCACCCCTCCCCGGTGACGGGCATCACAGGCTCCGGCCTCTTGACGCCCTTCACCCAAACCGGTTTGGTTGTCCTCGTTCGAGCAGTCAAACCGGTTTGAAGGCGCCCGTCTTCGGCCGCCGGCAAGGAAGTCCAGGCCCATGGCACGCAAGCCCACCATCGCGGATGTCGCCCGGCGGGCCGGTGTCTCACGCGCCACGGTCTCCTTCGCCCTGAACGACCGGCCCGGTGTCGCCGAGGAAACGAAGCTGCGCATCCTCGCGGCGAGCCGGGAGCTCGGCTGGACCCCCAGCCGTCAGGCCCGGGCCCTCTCGCTCGGCAAGGCCGGCGCCTTCGGGCTCGTCCTAGCCCGCGAGGCGGAGCAGGTCGGGGCCGACCCCTTCTTCCCGGCGTTCATCGCCGGGGTCGAGGCGGTGATCGGGCAGCGCGGCGACGGGCTGATGATCCACATCACCGCCCCGGAGAACGAACAGGGCGTCTACCGGCGCCTCGCGTCGGAGCAGCAGGTGGACGGGGTCCTCCTCACCGACCTGCGCCGCGACGATCCGCGTCCCGCGCTGCTGCGGGAGCTGGGGCTGCCGGCCGTCGTGGTCGGCCAGCCCGAGTGGGGCGACGGCCTGACGGCGGTGAGCCTGGACGACGAGCCGGCGTACACGGCCGCCGTCCGCCATCTCGCGGAGCTGGGCCACCGGCGGATCGCCCATGTCGAGGGGCCGCAGGAGCTGCTGCACGCCCACCGGCGCCGGACCGCGTGGGAGCAGACCCTGCGCGCGCTCGGCCTGCCCGAAGGGCCCGTGCTGCCCGGCGGGTTCACGCCCGAGGGCGGCGCGCAGGCGACCCGGCGGCTGCTGGCCTCGGCCGAGCCGCCGACCGCGATCGTCTACGGCAACGACCTCGCCGCGATGGCCGGGCTCTCGGTCGCCCAGGAGCTGGGTGTCCGGGTGCCCGAACAGTTGTCGCTGGTCGGCTACGACGACGCGCCCCTGACGCGGTACAGCTTCCCGCCGCTCGCCTCCGCACGGGCGGACGCCCGGGGCTGGGGCGAGGCGGCGGCCCGTGCGCTCGACGCGGTCGTCGCCGAGGGAGCCGCCGACCATGTGCGGCTGCCTCCGGCGCGGTTCGTGCCCCGTGCGTCGATGGGACCGGCGCCCCGCCGGTGACGTAACGGGGGCAATCGACCGGTCGTGCTCGCGCCGGCCGGGAATTCCGTGCGGCGACGAGGCCGCGCGTGAACAGTTCGGAGATCAATTCATGCTGAGGAGAACGGCGTACGCGCTGCTCGTGCTCGCTCTCGCGGGCACGGCGACGGCCTGCGGCCGGTCGGCTCCCGATCCGGCGACCGCCGCCACGGCGCGCGGCCCGATCACGGTCTGGCTTTCCAACAACGCGCAGGAGGTGCAGTGGGGCAGGGCGATGGTCGCGGCGTGGAACAAGGCTCATCCCGACCAGCACGTCACCGCGCAGCAGATCCCGGCCGGCAAGACCTCCGAGGAGGCCATCAGCGCCTCGATCATCGCGGGGACGACGGCCTGTCTCGCCTTCAACACCTCGCCGGCGGCGGTGCCGACCTTCCAGAAGCAGAACGGCCTCGTCCCCCTCAGTGACTTCCCGGACGGTGAAAAGTACATCGCCGGTCGCGGCGGCTCCCTCACCGACCAGTACCGCTCCGCCGACGGCAAGTTCTACCAGCTGCCGTGGAAGAGCAACCCGGTGATGATCCTCTACAACAAGAAGCTGTTCGCGAAGGCCGGTCTCGATCCCGAGCACCCGAAGCTGGCCACGTACAAGGAATTCCTCGAAACCTCCCGGACGCTCGTGCACAGTGGTGCCGCGAAGGCCGCGATATGGCCCTCGCCGAGCAGTGACTTCTTCCAGCCCTGGTACGACTTCTATCCGGCGTTCGCCGCGCAGAGCGGCGGAAAGCAGCTGATCGAGAACGGCACACCGCAGTTCGACTCGGCGGCGGGCCGGCAGGTCGCGGCGTTCTGGCGCACGCTGTACGCGGAGAAGCTGGCGCCCCAGGAGCAGTATCCGGGCGACTCCCTCAACGACGGCAAGGCCGCCATGGCGACCGTGGGCCCGTGGGCGGTGGCCGCGTACAAGGACAGTGTGGACATCGGTGTGGCGCCGGTGCCGACCGCCGACGGCGGGAGCGGGAAGCACTCGTTCAGCGACGAGAAGTCCGTTGCGATGTTCAGCGCCTGCGAGAACCGGGCCACCGCCTGGGACGTGCTGAAGTTCGCGAGCTCCGCAGCGCAGGACGGGAAGTTCCTGGAGGCCACCGGCCAGATGCCGATGCGCGAGAACCTGACGGCGAAGTATCCCGGCTACTTCGCGGAGAACCCGATGTACAAGGCGTTCGCCGACCAGGCGGAGCGCGTGGTCGAGGTGCCGAACGTGCCGGGCTCGATCGACATCTGGCAGACCTTCCGCGACGAGTGGACGAAGTCGGTCGTGTTCGGCCGCGAGTCCACGGACGCGGGGCTGCGCAAGGCGTCGTCCGAGATCACCGGCCTGCTGAACGAGTACGGGGACCCGTCATGAGCGTGAACCTGGACGCGGCGCCCGGCGCCGTACGCACGAGTGGGGCCGTCCCGCGCGGCAGGGCACGGCGTGGCCTGTCGCGGGCCGGCGCGCTGTTCGTGTCGCCGTATGTGCTGTTCGTCGTGGTGGTCTTCGCGGTCCCGCTGGTCTACACGGTGTGGATCTCCTTCCACCGCTTCTACTTCACCGCGCCGGGCACGGACATCGACTCGCCGTGGGTGGGTCTGTCGAACTACCGGGACGTCTTCACGGACCCGGTGGTCGGGCAGGCGTTCCTCAACATCCTGATCTTCCTCGTCATCAACGTGCCGCTGACGGTGGGCCTCTCGCTGGTGCTGGCGGCGGCGCTGAACGCGAAGATCCGGGGGCGGGCGTTCTTCCGCGCCGCGTTCTACGTGCCGTATGTGACGGCGAGCGTGGCCCTGGTCGCCGTATGGCAGTTCCTGTTCGGCTCGGACGGTTTCGTCAACCATCTGCTCGGCTCGCACGCCCCGGATCCGTCGTGGCTGGTCAACTCGCATCTGGCGATGCCGATGATCGCCGTGTTCGTGACCTGGAAGCAGCTCGGCTTCTTCGTGATGCTGTATCTGGCGTCGTTGCAGAACGTCGGCAAGGAGCTGTACGAGGCGTCCGCCATGGACGGTGCGGGCAAGGTGCGGCAGTTCTTCTCGGTGACCGTGCCGGGTGTGCGGCCGGCCACGACGCTCGTCGTGATCTACGCGATCATCACCGGCGCCAACCTGTTCAGCGAGCCGTATCTGCTGACCGGCGGCGGTGGCCCCGACCACGCGTCGACCTCGCCCGTCCTGCTGATGTACCAGAAGGGCATCGAGCAGGGGCATCCCGACTTCGCGGCCGCTCTGGGCGTCGTGCTCGTCGCCTTCGTGATGGTCGTGTCGATCGCCGCCCGCAAGCTCACCGAGAGGGGCGACTGACATGAGCGCCACCGCACCGAGGCCCACCCGCCGGTTCCCCGCCGGCAGCACCGTCCGCTACGTGCTGCTGTCGCTCGGCGCCGTCGCCTTCCTGTTCCCCTTCTACTACATGATCGTCGGCTCGCTGCGCGGGCAGACGGTCGGTGACCTGTCGGCGGCGGTCCCGTCCGGGCTGACCGGTGACAACTACGCGGCGGTCAACAGCGCGATCTCGCTGGGCCGGTCCCTGCTCAACTCGGGGATCATGACCATCGGGGTGCTGATCTGCACGCTGGTGTTCGGGGTGCTCGCCGGGTACGCGCTGGCGCAGCTGCGCTTCCGGGGCAAGGGGGCGGTCTTCGCGGCCCTGCTGCTCGTGCAGATGATCCCGTTCCAGCTGCTGACGCTGCCGCTGTACGTGCTCGTCGTCCGCGACTACGGGCTCGGCGACAACTACCTGGGCATGATCCTGCCGTTCGCGATCAACTCGACGGCCGTGTTCCTGTTCCGCCAGTTCTTCGCGCAGATGCCGCAGTCGCTCTTCGAGGCGGCCCGCATCGACGGCGCGAGCGAGCTGCGCATCCTGTGGCGGATCGCGCTGCCGATGGCCCGACCGGCCGTGCTGACCGCGCTGCTGCTGACGTTCATCGGTCCGTGGAACGAGTTCCTGTGGCCGTTCCTCGTCACCAAGAACGCGGACATGCAGCCGCTGGCCGTCTCGCTCGCGAGCTTCCTCTCCAACCTCCAGGGCACGGTGGCCAACCCGGCCGGTGCCCTGCTGGCCGGCGCCTGTGTGCTGGCCCTCCCCGCGGTGGTCCTGTTCCTCCTGTTCCAGCGCCACTTCACCTCTACCGACATCGATTCCGGAGTAAAGGGCTAATCGCCATGAGCAACACCACCACCGCCACCCGCATCCCCTACCGCATGGTGCGCAAGGGTGTGGTCATGTCCCCGCTGGCCGGTGAGGCGAACGAGGTCGAGGGTGTCCTGAACCCCGCCTCCGGCCGCACCCCGGACGGCACCCTGCACCTGCTGCCGCGCCTGGTCGCCGAGGGCAACGTCTCCCGCGTCGGCCTCGCCGAGGTGACCTTCGACGGGGCGGGCGTGCCGAACGGCGTCGAGCGCCGCGGCACCGTCCTGGCCCCCGACGAGGGCTGGGAGCGCGGCAAGAACAACGCCGGGGTCGAGGACCCGCGGATCACCTGGATCCCGTCGCTCGGCAAGCACGTCATGAGCTACGTGGCCTACGGCCCGCTCGGCCCGAAGCCGGCGCTCGCCGTGTCCGGGAACCTCACCGACTGGACACGCCTCGGCCCGATCCAGTTCGGCTACCAGCCGGACCTGGACACCGATCTCAACCTCTTCCCGAACAAGGACGTCGTCCACTTCCCCGAGCCGGTCCCGGGCCCGGACGGCGAGATGGCGTACGCGATGCTGCACCGCCCGATGTGGGACCTGGGCTGGTTCCGCCCGGGTGAGGGCGTCCACCTGCCCGCCGGGGTCACCGACGAGCGGCCCGGCATCTGGATCAGCTATGTCCCGGCCGCCGAGGTCGAGGCCGACATCACCGCGCTGACCCGGCCGCGCGACCACCGCCTGCTGGCGCTGTCCGCGTTCCCGTGGGAGTCCCTGAAGATCGGCGGCGGCCCCGCCCCGATCCGGGTGCCCGAGGGCTGGCTGCTCATCCACCACGGTGTGTCGGGCTCCATCGAGGACCCGTGGGCGCAGAACCAGGACGTGTCGTACGCGGCCGGCGCGATGATCCTCGACCCGGCCGACCCGTCCCATGTCCTCGCCCGCTCGGACCAGCCGCTGATGGCGCCGGAGACCGAGGAGGAGCGCTCGGGCACCGTCCCGAACGTCGTCTTCCCCACGGCGATCGAGGAGATCGACGGCGAGCTGTACGTGTTCTACGGCATGGCCGACGCGCACATCGGCGTGGCCCTGCTGGAGCGCACGGCATGACGGACGGCGCCCTGGGTATCGGCCTGGCCGGCTGCGGCGGGTTCGCGGAGTTCGTCCTGGACGCGATCGCCGGGCTGCCCGGCCTGCGGCTCGCGGCGGTCGCCGACCCCTCGCGGGAGCGGGCCCGGCTGCTCGGTGAGCGGCACGGCGTCCCGGCGCTGGGTTCGCTGGACGAGCTCCTTCAGCGGGACGACGTGGCGGCCGTGCTGATCGCCACCCCGCCGGCCACCCATGCCGCGATGGCCACGGCCGCGCTGCGCGCGGGGCGCCACGTCTTCTGCGAGAAGCCGCTCGCCACCACGACCGAGGACGCCTCGGCGGTCGCCCACGAGGCGCGGCTCGCCGGGCGCGCCCTGGTCGTGGACCATGTGCTGCGCTACAACCCGCTGCTGCGGGCGGTGGAGCGGCTGACCGGGCGGGGGCTGCTCGCGCCGCCGCGCCGGTTCCTGTTCGAGAACGACGCGTCCGACGAGGACCTGGGCCCCGGCCACTGGTTCTGGGACCCGGCGCACAGCGGCGGCGTCTTCATCGAGCACGGCGTCCACTTCTTCGACGCCGCCCGGGCCCTCCTCGGCACCGATCCGCTGAGCGTGCGGGCCACCGCGGTCCGCCGCCCCGGCGGCCCGGTCGACATGGTCAGCGCGGATGTGGTGCACCCCGGGGGCGTGCTCGCCTCGCACCTGCACTCCTTCACGCACGCCCATCGCGCCGAGCGGCAGCTGATGCGCCTGGACCACGGGTTCGCGGAGACCCGGATCAGCGGCTGGATCCCCGTACACGCGGAGGTCACGGCCTGGGTGGACGAGGAGGGTGCCCGTGCCTGGGAGGAGCTGCCGGGGCTGCGGGACGACCTGCTGGCCGTCGAGGGGTTCCGGCCCGGCGGCGGTGAGCGGATCGCCGTGCGCGTGGCGCGGAACGCCGGGTCCGCCGCGCCGGCCCGGGGCCGGGGCGAGCAGCGGACCGTGCCGCACCGGGTGACCGCGGTCCTGGACCTCGGCGGCGAGCCGCGCAAGCCGTATGTGTACGCGCAGAGCGTGCGCGCCGCGATGGCCGACCTGGTGCGGGCGGCCCGTACGGGAGCGTCCCCGGTGGCCGGGCCGGTCAGCGGGTTCGCGGCGGTCGCGGTCGCCGAGGCGGCCACGGTCGCCGCCACGACGGGCGCCGAGCAGCATGTGCTGTCCCCCGGCCGGGCCCTGTTCGCAGGAGTCCCCGCATGAGCTGGTGGCAGGACATGGTCTGCTACGAGGTGTATCCCCGGGCCTTCGCCGACTCGGACGGGGACGGGACGGGCGACTTGGCGGGCCTGACCGCGCGCCTGGAGCACATCCGGGACCTGGGCGCGGACGCGGTGTGGTGCACCCCGTTCTACCCGTCCCCGCTGGCCGACGGCGGCTACGACATCTCCGACCACACGGGTGTCGCCCCGGACCTGGGGACGGACGCGGACGCCGGGCGGCTGACCGCCCGCGCCCATGAGCTGGGCCTCAAGCTCATCGTGGACCTCGTCCCGAACCACACGTCGGACCGCCACCCGTGGTTCCTGGACGCGCTCGCGGCGGGCCCGGGATCGGCGGAGCGGGAGAGGTACCTGTTCCGGGCGGGCCGGGGCGCGGCGGGTGAACTGCCGCCGAACGACTGGCAGTCGGCGTTCGGCGGACCCGCCTGGACGCGGGTCGCGGACGGCGCGTGGTACTGCCATCTGCACGCCCCCGAGCAGCCCGATCTGAACTGGCGCGACCCGGAGGTGCGCGACGCCTTCATGGACGTCCTGCGGTACTGGCTCGACCGGGGTGTGGACGGCTTCCGGGTGGATGTGGCGCACGCCCTGTTCAAGGCGGAGGGCCTGCCGGACGCGGGGCCCGGACAGCACACCGACCCGCTGCGCAACCATCTGATGCCGTACTACGACCAGGAGGAGCTGCACCCGCTGTACCGCGAGTGGCGGGCGCTCCTCGACACCCGTCCGGCGCCCCCGGGCGCGGTGGCGCCGCGCGACCGGGTGATGGTCGCGGAGTCGGCCGTCTTCGACCCGGTGCGGCTGGGCCGCTACATCCGGCCCGACGAGATGCACCAGGCGTTCAACTTCGCCTTCCTGGAGGCGGCGTGGGACCCGGCGGAGCTGCGCCGCGTCATCGACGGCTCGTTCGGGGTGCCGGGCGCGGCCGTCACCTGGCTGCTCTCCAGCCATGACGCGGTGCGGCCGGTCACCCGGTACGGCTCGCGCGCGCGGGCCCGCGCCGCCGCGCTGCTGATGCTGGCGCTGCCGGGCTCCGCGTACCTCTACCAGGGCGAGGAGCTGGGCCTCCCCCAGGCCGAGGTGCCCGTCGACCGCATCCTCGACCCGCTCTGGGAGCGGTCCGGCCGCACCGAGCGCGGGCGCGACGGGGCGCGGGTGCCGCTGCCGTGGTCCGGCGCGCAGGCCCCGTACGGCTTCAGCACGGCGGATGCCGGGGCCACCTGGCTGCCGCAGCCCGATGACTGGGCCGGTCACACCGTGGCCGCGCAGGAGTCGGACCCCGGCTCGACGCTCGCCCTGTACCGGGCGGCGCTGCGGCTGCGCCGCGCTCATCCGGCCCCGGATCCGGCGGCGCCGCCCGTCTGGCTCTCGGAGCCGGGCGCGCCCGTCCTGGCCTTCCGGCGCGGCGCGTTGGCGTGCGCCGTCAATCTGGGCGCCGAGCCCGTACGTACGCCCGGGCGCCCGCTGCTCAGCAGTGGACCGCTCGACGGGGACGTGCTGCCGCCCGACACCGCCGTGTGGTTCCTCACCCCGCCCTCTTCCCGTACCGCCCGTTCCGCTCATGGAGACACCGATGACGACGCCCGTGACTGACCCGACGCCCCGCACCGACCTGTCGGGGCTCGTGAAGGCGTACGACGTACGCGGTGTGGTGCCGGACCAGTGGGACGAGGCGACGGCGGAGCTGTTCGGGGCGGCGTTCGTCCGGGTCACCGGTGCGGGCGCGATCGTGACGGGGCATGACATGCGGCCCTCCTCCCCCGGGCTTGCCCGGGCGTTCGCGCGGGGCGCCACGGCGCGGGGTGCCGACGTCACGGAGATCGGGCTGTGCTCGACGGACCAGCTGTACTACGCGTCGGGCTCGCTGGGTCTCGCCGGTGCGATGTTCACCGCCTCGCACAACCCGGCCCGCTACAACGGCATCAAGCTGTGCCGGGCCGGTGCGGAGCCGGTCGGTCAGGACACCGGTCTCGCGGAGATCCGGTCGCTCGTGGAGCGGTGGACGGACGAGGGGGCGCCGGCCCCGGCCGCCCGCGCGGGTGCCGTCACCGGGCGGGACACGCTGGCCGGGTACGCCGCGTATCTGCGCTCCCTGGTGGACCTGTCCGCGATCCGCCCGCTGAAGGTGGTGGTGGACGCGGGCAACGGCATGGGCGGCCACACGGTCCCGACGGTGCTCGCGGGGCTGCCGCTGACGGTGGTGGAGATGTACTTCGAGCTGGACGGCACCTTCCCGAACCACGAGGCCAATCCGCTGGAACCGGCCAACATCGTGGACCTCCGGGCGCGGGTGCGCGCCGAGGGCGCCGATCTCGGGCTGGCCTTCGACGGTGACGCGGACCGCTGCTTCGTCGTGGACGAGCGCGGCGACCCGGTCTCCCCGTCGGCGATCACGGCCCTGGTCGCCTCGCGCGAGCTGGCGCGGCACCCGGGCGCGACCGTCATCCACAACCTCATCACCTCGCGCGCGGTGCCCGAGGTGATCCGTGCGGCGGGCGGCACCCCGGTCCGTACCCGGGTCGGCCACTCGTTCATCAAGGCCGAAATGGCCCGTACCGGGGCGGTGTTCGGCGGTGAGCACTCCGCGCACTACTACTTCCGCGACTTCTGGAACGCGGATACGGGCATGCTGGCCGCGCTCCACGTCCTCGCCGCGCTCGGCGGCCGGGCCGGCCCGCTGTCCGCGCTGACCGGCCGCTTCGAGCGGTACGCCGCGTCGGGCGAGATCAACTCCACGGTCACCGACCAGGCCGCCCGCACGGCGGCGGTCCGCGCGGGCTGGGAGTCCCGCCCCGGCGTCATGGCGGACACCCTGGACGGGCTCACCGTCAGCGCCGCGGACTGGTGGTTCAACCTCCGCCCGTCCAACACGGAACCGCTGCTGCGGCTCAACGTGGAGGCGGCCACGGAGGAGTTGATGGCCCGGGTCCGGGACGAGGTGCTGGCGACGGTACGCGAAGCCTGACGGGCACCGCCGGGCACGATGCGGTCCATGAGCCCGCACTTCACGTTCCGGGACGGCACCGGTCGTCGGCACGGCGGCCGGCCGGGTGAGGGCCTGCCCGGGTGGCAGGCCCCGGTCCCGTGCGGGCGGTTACTCGGTGCCGTCCGTCAGGGTGACGGTGAGGGTGTCCTCGTCTCGGGTGAGGTGTTCGACGGTGACCATGCCCTCCGCGCCGTCGTAGTCGCCGGTGCCCCCGGTGACAGCGAACTCGTGTGTCCAGCGGCGTGAGCCGACGGGCAGCTCGGTCACGGCGGGGAGCGGGCGCTGGAAGGCGGTGGAGGCGGTGATCATGCCGTCGGCGAGGGCCAGGACCAGCGTCGCCATGACGAAGGCGCCGTCGGTTCCCACGGTGACGGGCAGGCAGTGCGCGTTCTCGGTGCCCACGGCGCGGCCCTCGGCGTCCGTCAGGTCGTAGCGCACGTAGTACGGGACGCCGACGGTCAGGATGTCCGGAATATTCGCACCGGCGCGCCTGCCGTGCAGGGTGAGCTGCCGGCCGGCCCTCCGTGTCGCGTGGGCGGTTCCGGCCGCGCCGGCCACCAGTCCCCCGGTGATCGTCGCCGCCGAGGTCAGTTGCAGCATGCTTCTGCGGTCCATACGGGTCATCCCGTGCCTCACACCCTTGCTCGTCTCCTGCGCGGTGCGCGCTCGCACCCCGACGGCTAACGGCGCCGGGGCCCGGAACGGATCGCCCGCCGCCGGAAGATCACCGGAACGCAGGAGTGGCGCCGGTCAGCCGTCCGTGCCGAAGCGGTCCGGGGCCAGCGTGCTGAGCAGGGCGTTGACCACCAGGTCCGTAGAGGCGGCCATGTCCACGGCGCCGGGGGCCAGCAGCCACTGGACCTGGAGGCCGTCCATCACGGCGATGACGGCGTTGGCCGCGTGCTCGACCTTGTCCGTCCCGTCGTCGGGGAGGCCGCACGCCTCGCGGAGGGCGTCGGCGACGAGACCCCGCAGGCCGTCGTAGCGGTCCCGGAAGTACTCCTGCGCCGGGTGGTCGTCGGTGACGGACTCCGCCGACAGGACGGCGTACAGGCGCACGATGCCCTCGCGTTCGGCGTTGCGGATCGCCGTGTCGACCAGATGGCGCAGGAACGCCAGCCCCTGCGGGCGGTCCGGGCCCAGCTGCTGGATGTCCGACTGGTCGCGGAGTTCGAGGACGCTGGTGAGCAGGAGCGCCTTGGACCGGAAGTAGTGCAGGACACCGGCCTGGGTGAGGCCGACCCGGTCGGCGATCTCGGCGAGCGAGGCGTTGTTGTAGCCACGGGCGGCGAACGTGTCCATCGCGATGCGCAGGATGTCCCGCTGCCGCTGCTGGGCTTCCGGGCTCCTGGGCGTGCGGGGCTTGGCCGACCGGCCGGACCTGCCTGCTGACTGGTTGCTCACCGGCACAGCTTAGACCGGCCGGAACGGGGGTCAACGGGGGCGTCCGGGCCGCTGACCTGGGGGCGGCGGGCGCTCAAGAACCGCCCGCACCAATGCGCGTACGACTACTTACTAACCACTTAGTGGGTGTGCTTTCATATCGCCGTCGTCCACGGAGCCGCGCCCCGCCGCGGTGCCCGAGGGACGCGCCATGTCCTCCCCCAGGCATGACCGAAGGAGAGCCGCACATGTCCCACGACACTCCCCCGCGCCCACGGGCGCGCGCCGCAGGCGCGGCGCTGGCGATGGCCGTCGCGGCCGTCGGCCTGGCCGGCAGCGGTACGGCCGCGCAGGCCGCCGACCCGACGGCTCAGGTATGGGTCACCACCCCCGACGGCGCGAAGAGGCTGTCCGCCGAGGGCTCCGTCGCCTTCACGGGCTCGCCGCAGGGCGTCGACATCCGCGTCGACGCCAGCAGCAGGGGCCAGAAGTTCACCGGGGCGGGCGCCTCGGTCACCGGGGCCTCGGCCCACCTCATCCAGGGCCTGCCGCAGGACAAGCGGAACGCGCTGATGGCCTCGCTGTTCTCGTCGGCCGGCGACGGCATCGGGCTCAGCTATCTGCGCCAGCCGCTCGGCAGCAGCGACTTCAACGCCGACAACAGCCTCTACACGTACGAGGACACGCCCGGCTCCTTCTCCATCGACCGGGACAAGGCCGAGATCATCCCGGTCCTGAAGCGGGCCACCTCGGTCAACCCGGCCATCCGCTTCATGGGCACGCCCTGGTCGCCGCCCGCCTGGATGAAGACCAACAACGCGCTGAACGGCGGCAGCCTCAAGACGGACAGCTACCAAGCGTACGCCGACTACCTGGTCAAGGCGATCAAGGCGTACGGGCAGCAGGGCATCACGCTGACCGACCTGACCGTGCAGAACGAGCCGGAGTTCGCGGCGAGTTACCCGTCGATGACCATGACGTCGTCCCAGCAGGCGGACTTCTTCAAGGTGCTCGACCGTACGCTGACGGCTGCGGACCTGCCGACGAACCTGCTGGCCTTCGACCACAACTGGGACCACCCGAACTACCCGTTGGAGGTGTTCAACGGGACCCCGGGCATGAGCCGGGTGATCGGCGCCGCGTTCCACTGCTACGGCGGCGCCCCCTCCGCCCAGCAGCAGGTCGTCAACGCCGGGAAGCGGGTGTTCTTCACCGAGTGCTCCGGTACGGAGAGCGCCGACCGGTCCGCCACGTTCGCCGACACCCTGAAGTGGCACGCCGAGAACCTCGTCGTGCAGAACATGCGCAACGGCGGCGAGACGGTCATCGACTGGAACCTGGCCCTGGACCAGAACGGCGGCCCGCACCAGGGCGGTTGCTCGGACCGCTGCAACGGTGTCGTGGAGATCGCGAACGGCGATGTGACGCGCAACGCCGAGTACTACGTGCTGGGTCAGCTCGCCAAGTTCGTCAAGCCCGGCGCCACCCGCATCGGCTCGACCAGCCAGGGCAACGGCGGGGTGGAGAACGTCGCCTTCCAGAACCCGGACGGCACCCGTGCCGCGTACGTCGTCAACTCGGCCGGCAGCGCGCGGAAGTTCTCGCTGACCGACGACGGCAGGTCGCTGGTCTACACGCTGCCCGCGGGCGCGGTCGCCACCTTCGTGTGGAACGGCACCGACGGCGGCACCACGGAGCCGGGTTCCATCGACCAGTCCGCCTGGTACCGGGTGAAGAACGCCGGCAGCGGCGCCTGCCTGGACGCCGCCGACTGGGGCACCGCCGACGGGACCGCGCTCCAGCAGTGGAGCTGCACCACCGGCGCCAACCAGAGCTGGCAGTTCCGGTCCGCCGGTGACGGCACCTACCAGGTCGTCAACCGGCACAACAGCAAGGTGTGGGACGTCGACGGCGGCCCCGGCGCGACCGCACCGGGCACCCAGGTGCACCTGTGGTCGTACGTGGGCGGCACCAACCAGCAGTGGCGGGCGGAGCCCTCCGGCGCGTCCGGGCGCTACCGCTTCGTCGCCCGCAACAGCGGCAAGTGCCTGGCCGTGGACGGCGGGTCCACCGCCAATGGGGCGCACCTCTCGCAGCAGCCGTGCGACGGATCGGCGGCGCAGACGTTCTCCCTGGAGAACTGAGCACCCCCGTCCGTGTGCCCCCGCGAGCGGTCAGCTCGCGGGGGCACCTCGCGTACGCGGCAGGGCTCAGCCGAGGCCGCGGTGGGCGGCCCACATCGTGCCGGCGCGGCTCGCCGCTTCGGCGACCAGGGCCGCCAGTCCGGGCCGGTCGGGCACCGGGAACGAGACGTAAGCGCCCCGGCCGCCCTCCACCGGGCGCCCGTACGCCTTCGCGGCGAGGTGGCCGTCGGGGAGGAGCCGGATGTTGAGGGTGGTGAGCCGGAATTCCGTCCCGCGCCGGGTGTCGGTCCAGCGGAGCTCCGCCGGGATCGTGATGTTGACCGCCAGCGCGCTCACTTCCAGGTCTCCGCTCATCCCCTCATGATCCCATGTGCCTCCACGCGCCGGGGCATGCGGCGCTGTGCGCGGGGGCCGCCGTGCTCCCGGGGGTCCCCGCACGCCCTACCGGGGCCCTCGGGCGACAGAAATGATGAGCACACCGCAGGTCAACCTGGTGATCCGCACCCCTGCGGCGGAAGGAGCCCATGGTGTTGCTTCTCATCTCTCCGGACAGCGTCGAGGAAGCCGTCGACTGCGCGAAGGCGGCGGAGTATCTGGACATCGTCGATGTGAAGAAGCCCGACGAGGGGTCGCTCGGCGCCAACTTCCCCTGGGTCATCAGGGAGATCCGGGAGACGGTCCCGGCCGGCACGCCGGTGTCCGCGACGGTGGGAGACGTTCCGTACAAGCCCGGCACGGTGGCCCAGGCGGCGCTGGGGGCCGTCGTCTCGGGTGCCACGTACATCAAGGTCGGGCTCCACGGGTGCACCACGCCCGAGCAGGGGATCGAGGTGATGCGGGCGGTCGTGCGGGCGGTGAAGGACCACCGTCCCGAGGCGCTGGTCGTCGCCTCGGGCTATGCCGACGCCCACCGCGTCGGCTGCGTCAACCCGCTCGCGCTGCCCGACATCGCGGCCCGGTCCGGCGCCGACGCGGCCATGCTCGACACGGCGATCAAGGACGGCTCGCGGCTGTTCGACCACGTCCCGCCGGACGTCTGCGCCGAGTTCGTCGGTCTCGCCCATGCCTCCGGGCTGCTCGCGGCCCTCGCGGGCAGCGTGAAACAGACGGACCTCGCCACGCTGACCCGTATCGGCACGGACATCGTGGGGGTGCGCGGGGCGGTCTGCGAGGGCGGCGACCGCGACGCGGGAAGGATTCAGCCGCATCTGGTGGCCGCGTTCCGGGCGGAGATGGACCGGCACGCCCGGGAGTTCGCGGCCGGCGCCACCCTCAGGGGCTGACCGCCGGGATGCGGACCTTCGAAGAGGCGGGGCGCGGGATCTCCGTGACCGACCCGGCCACCGGGGAGACCTGCGGCGAGGCTCCCGACATGCGGCCGGACGAGCTGGACGCGGTGATCGGCCGGGCGCACCGGGCCTGGCCCGGCTGGCGGGCCGACGCCGCCGCCCGGACTCACGCGCTGCTCGGCGCGGCCGGTGCCGTGGAGGCGGCCGGTGACGAGCTGGCGCGGCTGCTGACCCGGGAGCAGGGCAAGCCGCTGGCCGAGTCGCACGCCGAGGTCGCCCGCACGGCGGCCCGGCTGCGGTACTTCGCGGACCTGGCCCCCAGGACGCGGCGAATCGGTGACGGGCGGCCCGTGCGCAGCGAGGTCCGCTGGCGGCCCGTCGGGCCGGTCGCGGCGATCGTGCCGTGGAACTTCCCGCTGCAACTGGCGGCGGCGAAGTTCGCGCCCGCGCTGGCGGCGGGCAACACCATGGTCCTCAAACCGTCCCCGTACACCCCGCTCGCCACCCGGCTGCTGGGGTCCGTTCTGGCGACCGCCCTGCCCGAGGACGTGCTGACCGTGGTCACCGGGCGCGAACCGCTCGGGGCCCGGCTGGCGTCGCATCCGGGCATCCGGCATGTCACGTTCACCGGTTCGGTGCCCACCGGGCGGGCGGTCGCCGAGGGGGCGGCGGCCTCCCTCACCCGGGTCACCCTGGAACTGGGCGGGAACGACGCGGCCGTCCTGCTGGACGACGTCGATGTGGAGGGGATCGCGGACCGGCTGTTCTGGGCAGCGTTCCGCAACTGCGGGCAGGTCTGCATGGCCGTGAAGCGGGTGTACGCCCCCGCCCGGCTGCACGCGGAGGTGGTCGAGGCGCTGGCCCGGCGGGCGAAGTCCGTCGCGGTGGGCGGCGGCCTCGACCCGGAGACCCGCATCGGTCCGGTCAACAACGCCCCGCAGCTGGCCCGGGTGGCGGAGCTCACCGGACGGGCCCTGGCCGAAGGCGCCCGGGCCGCGGCCGGCGGGCACCGACTGGAGGGGCCCGGCCATTTCTTCGCCCCGACGATCCTCACCGATGTGCCGCCGGACAGCGCGGTGGTGACGGAGGAGCAGTTCGGGCCGGTCCTGCCGGTGCTGCCGTACGGGAGCGTCGACGAGGCGGTCGACGCGGCCAACGGCACGGGCTTCGGTCTTGGCGGCTCCGTCTGGGGCACCGATCCCGACCGGGCGGAGGCGGTGGCGGACCGGCTGGAATGCGGGACGGCCTGGATCAACCATCACGCGGAGCTGTCGCTCGCCCAGCCGTTCGCCGGGATCAAGGACAGCGGGGTCGGCGTGGCGGGCGGGCCGTGGGGGCTGTACGGAAATCTGCGGCCGTTCGTCGTCCACCGCCCGGAGGGTCCATGACCAGGAGATTCCGGGCGGCGGTGCTGCGTGGGTACGAGGAGCCGTTCGCGGTCGAGGACGTCGTCCTGCACACCGGACCCGCCGCCGGTGAGCTGCTGGTGGAGATCGCGGGCGCCGGGATGTGCCGGACGGACCTCGCGGTGCGCCGGTCCGCCGGCCGCAGCCCGCTCCCGGCGGTCCTCGGCCACGAGGGGGCCGGGGTCGTCGTGGCGTCGGGCGGCGGGCCCGGTACGGAGACGGGCGTCGGGGACCGTGTGGTGCTGAGCTTCGACTCCTGCGGGCACTGCCGGAACTGCCGGGGTGCGGCCCCCGCGTACTGCGACTCCTTCGCCGCGCTCAACCTCTTCGGCGGACGTGCGCAGGAGCCGCCCCGGCTCGGCGACGCGGACGGGAAGGCGCTGGCGCCCCGCTGGTTCGGCCAGTCCTCGTTCGCCGATTACGCGCTCGTGTCCGCCCGCAACGCCGTCCGCGTCGACCCCGCGCTGCCCGTCGAACTGCTCGGGCCGCTCGGCTGCGGATTCCTCACCGGGGCCGGGGCGGTGCTGAACACCTTCCGCGCCGGTCCTGCCGACCCGCTGGTGGTCCTCGGTGCCGGGGCGGTGGGTCTGGCCGCGGTCATGGCCGCGGGGGCGGCCGGTGTGCCGGTCGTGGCCGTGGACCGGCTGCCGGGGCGGCTGGAGCTCGCCGAGCGTTTCGGGGCCGTCCCGCTGTCCGCCGACGCGCCCGGGCTGCCGGAGCGCGTCCGCCGGCTGACGGACGGCGGCGCCCGGTACGCGCTGGACACGACGGCGTCGCCCGCCCTGATCAACGACGCGCTCCGGGCGCTGCGCCCGACCGGGACGCTGGGCCTGGTGGCGCGGCTGCACGGCGCCCTGCCGCTGGAGCCGGGCACCCTGGACCGGGGCCGGAGCGTGCGCCACATCTGCGAGGGGGACGCGGTGCCGGGGCTGCTGATCCCCGTACTGGCGGAGCTGTGGCGGGCCGGGCGGTTCCCCTTCGACCAGCTGATCCGTACCTATCCCCTGGCCGACGTCAACGAGGCCGAACGCGACTGCGAAGCGGGCCGGGTGGTCAAACCCGTCCTGATCCCGGAGGGAAGAAGCCGATGAACGAGGCATGCGGTACGACATCCCAGGACCTGGCGGCGGAGGGCGTGGCCGGGGGTGTGGGGCTGACCGCTCTGCTGGTCGCCGCCGCCCGCGCGATCGAGACCCACCGTCCCGACAGCCTGGCCCGCGACGTCTACGCCGAGCACTTCGTGCGGGCCGCGCCGGCCTGCGCCGAGTGGCCCGTGCGCATCGAGGAGGTGCCCGACGGGGACGCGGACGCGTTGTGGGGCCGGTTCGCCCGTTACTTCGGGCTGCGGACCCGGGTCCTGGACGATTTCGTCGTACGGTCGGTGCTCACCGGCGTCCGGCAGGTGGTGCTGCTGGGCGCCGGGCTGGACACCCGGGCGTTCCGGCTGGACTGGCCGGCGGACTGTGTGTTCTTCGAGGTCGACCGGGCGGGCGTGCTGGCCTTCAAGCACCAGGTGCTGACGGAGCTGCCGGCCGCGCCGAAGGTGAACCGGGTACTCGTTCCGGTCGATCTGCGCGACGACTGGGTCGCCGCGCTGACCGCTTCGGGCTTCGATCCGGCGGCGCCGAGCATCTGGCTGGCGGAGGGGCTGCTGTTCTATCTTCCGGGGCCCGCCGAGACGTATCTCGTGGACACCGTGGACCTGCTGGCCACCGAGGGCAGCGCCCTGGCCTTCGAGGCGAAGCTGGAGGCGGACCTGCTGGTGTACCGGGACAGCGCGATCTACACGGCGACGCGGGAGCGGACCGGCATCGACCTGCTCGGCCTCTTCGACCTGGGGCCGCGCCCCGACTCGGCGGGCCGGCTGTCCGCGCGGGGCTGGTCCGCGTCGACGCACACCCCCTTCGAGTTCACCCGCCGCCACGGGCGCGGCCCGCTGCCGGTGCGGAACGACGCGCTGGAGGGGAACCGGTGGGTGTTCGCGTACCGGCGCCGGATGTAGCACTTACGGCAACTCGCGGGTGAGCCAGACGACTTCGCCGTTGTCCTCCATGGAGAGGTGGTCCCGTACGAATTCGAGCTTCGCCAGGACCCGGAGCGAGGGCGCGTTCCATGGGGCCACGGTCGACCAGAGCCGCCGCCGCCCGGTCGCGGCGGCGGCACCGAGCACGGCGCGGGCGGCCTCGGTGGCGTAACCCCGGTTGTGCGCACGCCGGCAGAGCTCGTAGGCGATCTCGGGCTCCTCCAGGGTGGAGCGGCCGGTGGTCAGGCCGCAGTATCCGATGAAGTCGCCGTCGTCGCGGCGCTGGATGGGCAGGAGCGCGATGCCGCTGTACCGCGTGCCCGCGAGCAGGCCGCCGATGGCCTGCCGGGCGCGGTCGGCCGTGTAGGTCCTCTCGCCGCGTTCGGAGAGCAGTTCGCTGAACGCGGGGGCGTCGGATTCGGCCCAGGGGCGCAGGATCAGCCGCTCGGTCTCCAGGTGGTACGGCATGGTCGCGTAGGTCGGCATGCCCCTACTCTGCCGCACGGCCACGGGCGGCCGGGTCGGCCCGTGGCGGCGTTGAGGAGGTCGAGCGCGCTCTGCCGGCAGCCGTAGTCGGTGGTTCCGCCGCCGTTCCAGTACGGGCCGTACGGGCCGAGGACGTTGCGGTCGCGGTCGTGGGCGCTGTCGGCCCAGCGGGTGAGGGGTGCGGCGTACGGGCGGTCCGCGAGCGCGCGGCCGAGGGTGCCGAGGCCGCGCACATAGGCGCCCTTGAAGCTGGGGCCGTCCCCGGTGCAGCCGTCGCCGATGTCGAACAGGTAGAACCGGCCGTCGACGCTGAGGAGCGCCTGCCGCGTCCAGACGGCCGGGCTCAGCCGCTCACCCGCGCTCCCCGGGGGCGTCAGCCCCCACATGCAGCCCGAAGCCCACCCTTCCCGCCGGTTCCAGGCTCTCCTTGAGGTGCAGGGACGGGATCTCGTAGTCGCCGAAGTACTCGGGGTGGGCGTGCTGGACGCATGGACGATCTCGCGGGATTCCTGCGGATCCGGCGCACCCGGCGGCCGGCCCCGCGTCCGTGCGGAACGCCCCGGCTAGCGTGCCGCCTCGAAGCGGGCCAGGTGGTCCTCGTCGAGCCGGACGTCCCGGGCGGCCAGGGCCTCCTCGACATGCTGTACGCGGCTGACGCCGACGATCGGGGCGATGCCCTGGTGCAGCAGCCAGGCCAGGACGACCTGGTTCTTCGTCGCGGAGACCTCACCGGCCACCTCGTGCAGGACCGCGAGCACCCTGGTGGTGCCGGGGTGGTCGTACGTGTCGGGGAACAGCTTGTCCGGGCGGGTGTAGGCGCCCCAGAGCAGGGAGCTGTACGCCCACACGTCCAGCCCTTCCGCCTGGGCGAGGTCCAGGTCCTCCGGGGTGAGGTGGCGGTGGCCGCCCTCCGCGACGGGGGTGAGCGGGCGGGGCTGGACGAGGGAGTGGCGCAGTTGCAGCGCGGTCCACGGCTCCGCGCCCCGCTCGCGGGCCAGGGACCGGGCGCGCTCGACGCGCCAGGCGGTGTGGTTGGCCGCGCCGACCCGCGACACCACGCCCTTGGTGACCAGTTCACCGAAGGCCCCGACGGTCTCCGCCAGCGGGACGGCGCGGTCCTCGGCGTGTGCCCAGAGCAGGTCGACATGGTCGACGCCGAGGCGTTCCAGGCTCTCCGCCATGCCCGCGTGGACGGCACGGGCGGAGAGACCTTCGGCGCTCTGCGGCCAGGAGTGCGGGACGAGCGGGTTCTGCCGGACCTTGGTCGCGATCCGGACCGCGTCGCGGGCACCGGGGCGGGCCGCCAGCCAGGCGCCTATGACGCGCTCGGCGGCGCCGCCGACGCCGCTGGGATCGGCCCAGAAGGAGTAGCAGTTGGCAGTGTCGAGCCAGTCGCCGCCGCCAGCGACGAAGGCGTCGAGAACGGCGAAGGACGTGTCGGGGTCGACCTGGGTGCCGAAACCCATGGTGCCCAGAACGATCCGGGGGTTCGACTCGTTCATGTGGGTGGCGCGCACGTCGGCGCGGTTCGTGTTCGCGTTCGCGTTCATGTCCGTCATGCTCGGCGTTGAAGTGCGCTCCAGGTCAAGCCGGTCGTTTCGAAACCCTCAGGAGTCGTGGTGGCGGATCTCGCGGAATCGGTCGAGTCGATGGAACAACTCACCGTCGGCTGGCGGACCATGGTGCTCGACCGGGACGCCGGCGCGGATGTACGGGATCTGCCCGGGATCGCCGTGCGCTGGGCCGACTGCGGCTTCGCGTTCTGGAACTGCGTCACCCTGACCGAGGTCGGCGCGGACGCGGCGCTCGCCGCCCGGCGCATGGGCGAGGCGGCGGACATCATGCGGGCGAAGAGCCGGCCCGGCTTCCTCTGGGTCTTCGAAGGGCTGCTCGACGCGGAGGCGCGCGCCTCGCTGGACACCGCGGCCGAGCGCGCCGGTCTCGCGTACGCCTTCCCCGGCACGGGCATGGCGGGCGACCTGTTCCCGCTGCCCGAACCGGCCCACCCCGAGCTGGAGTTCGTACGCGTGAGCGAGGACGCCCACCTGTTGGCGTACGCGGATCTGAACTCGCGCGCATACGGCTTCCCGCTGGACGCGGGCCGCGACGGCCTTGCGGGGTCCGCGCTGTGGAAGAGCGGGGTGCACGCCTATCTGGGGCTGCGGCAGGGTGTGCCGGTGACGTGTGCCGCGACGGTGGAGGCGGCGGGGCGGCTCTTCGTCGTACTGGTCGCCACCGATCCGGCGTGGGAGCGCCGGGGGTACGGGGAGGCGGTGACGCGCAAGGCACTGTACGAGGGGGCCCGCGCCACCGGGCTGACCCGCGCCACCCTGCACGCGACGGCGGCGGGTGCCCCGGTGTATCCCCGGATCGGCTTCACCCCGAATTCGGCCATGCGTTTCTACGGGTTGCAGGGGTGAGCGAGCCCGCCCGCGCTGTCACAGAACCATGACACGCGGGGTCACAACCAGGGGCCGGGGTGGCCTGTCCAACTGGGTGAGACGACGGGCTGATCCACCCGTCGCCGGCGGGAGCGGCAACCGGCCGCGCCGCCCCTACACACCACGGGGGAACACCTTGAACACCGTTGCGCGCAGCCTGCGTTCGTCCGCCGTCGCCTCGGCGGCCGGCCTGCTGCTGACCCTGACCGGAGCCGCCCTGGCCCCGGCCGCCCTGGCCGGCACCGGCCTGCCCGCGCTGACCGTGTCGACCGAGGCGCCCACGGCGATCGGCCTCGGCGGTCTGCCGGTCGCCTTCACCACCACGGCGTCCAACACCGGCACGAACGACACCTCGGCGGCGCGCCTCATCTACCGCATCGACGGCGGTGGCGGCCTGCCGCAGAACGCCTTGAGCCTGGAGTACCGGCTCGCCGGGACGGCCTGGAAGTCCGTGCCGCTGGAGGTCATCGACGACACCGTGTACGGCGGTGAGCTGCCCGAGCGGTTTCCGCTGGCCGCCGGAGAGTCCCGGACCGTCCAGCTGCGGCTCGGCCTGCCCATGGGCACCCCGCACAACGGGGACAGCAACGGCGGCACCGACCGTCTGAAGCTGACGACGATGATCTCCTACGGTGCCTCGGGCGCGGCGAACGACACCGATGTGGACAATGTGGCGGTCGACGGGCTGGGCACCCACCTGTCGGGGGTACCGGCCACCGCGGTCGCCGGCGGGCCGGGGATCACCTTCGAGGCCACGGTCGACAACCCGACGCCGTCCGCGTACGAGAACGTGAGCGATGTGCTCATGACGAACCGTCACGCCACCGTCCAGGTACTGCGCTCGGGGAAGTGGACCACGCTGGAGCCGATCATCGAATCCGCCGAACCGGATGTGTACGGCTTCAACGTCATCGGCCCGGACGTGTCCCTCAAGGCACACGGCAGCACGTCCACCCGGGTCCGGGTGACCTACCTCAAGGACGCGCCGGCCGGGAAGACCGTCTTGAACCCGTGCGCGATCGTCAACGAGGGGCCGGGCACCTTCCGGGGCACGATGAGCTGCGGCGACAGGGCCACGGTGGAAGTGAAGGCGGCGGCCGCCACCGGCACCCCGTCCCCCTCCCCCTCCGTCACCGCGAGCGCGTCGCCCTCCCCCACCGCGACGGGCACCGGCTCCGCCTCCACGTCGTCCGGCATGAACGCGCAGCTGGCCGAGACCGGGAGCGGCGGCCTCTCCGCCGCGGCGGTGGGCGCGGCGGGTCTCGTCGCGGCCGGGGCGGGCGCCCTGGGCTTCACCGCGGTGCGCCGCCGGCGCGGCCGGGCCTGAGCTGACAGGTCCCGGCCGGGGCGGGGCGGTGGTTTTCAGCCGTTCGGGTTCGGGACGCGGTGTTCCGCCCCCGGCGGACGCGGCGCTCGCGCAGAGTGCTGCGTATGACCACACCCGCTGAGCTGCTTCACCTCCTCGCCCGCACCCGGGCCTCCCTCGACGGGGAGGAGGTCACGTACTGGTGGTCGGGCGATGTGTACGCATGGGCGCCCGACCAGCCCTACGAGCGTCTTTTCGGCTTCGAGGGGGTCAATGTGGCCCGCCTCGTCCACGACACCGAGGCCGGGCCGGACGCCTTCCAGCTGCTCACCCGCGAGGCCGCGTTCTACCTCGATCCGCAGACCCGGGAGATCCTGGAGACCTGGCGGGACCTGCCGGTGGTGCATGTCTGGAACGACCCGGCCAACCAGAAGTGGCGGCCCTTCCCGGTGCCCATGACGGAGCTGGGCGGCCAGGTGTGTTTCAGCCTGGAGATCCCGCTGACCTATCCGTCGCCGCTGCCTGTCGCGGAGTATCCCGTGCACTCGTCCGGGGACACCTACCGGGCGCTGGAGCTCTTCCAGTTCTTCGCCGACCGGGCGGACCTGGCCGGTCCGGCGCCGGGGGTGCCCGCCACCATGTCGTGGACGCGGATGTCCCCGTGGCTGCCGTGGATGGCCCGGGGCCAGGCTCCGGGCGGGCTGACGTTCCACTGCCGGGGCCGGAAGCTCGGCTCGTACGCGGAGGTGCCCGGTCGCACCCGCGCCTACATCGCCGACCGGCACCCGGAGTTCGCGCACGCCCCGGAGCGGTGGAACGAGCCGAACGAGACCAGCTGGACGTACTTCCGCAAGCTCAGCCCGCCGGCGTAGAAAGACACAAGGACGCCCTGCGGGTCGGGTGAGCACGCAACGGCCCGCCCCCGGTGGGAGCCGGGGGCGGGCCGTTGCGCCGTGCGGGTCAGCGGATTTCGAGGGTCCGCTGCTCCTTGAGCGAGGCGCAGTTGGAGTTCTCCACACCGACGTACACGTTGGCGATCTGGCCGCCCCAGCTGACGCAGTGGCCCTTGCCGTAGACGTAGGCCGGACCGGCGTACGAGGTGAAGTTCCCGGAGTCCGACGCCGAGGCGTCGGTGACGGGGACGTAGATGTACGCCGTCATGTTCTTCGCGGCGCCGGGCGTGGACCGGATGGTCACGACACAGTTCTTGCCGTTCGACGCGTTGTACGTCAGGTAGACCGTGCCGAGGGAGCCCACGGCGGCGGAGTTGACGGTCTTGTACGCGCTGCCGCAGACCTTCTGCGGGGTGGTGTTGGGCGCGGCCGACGCGATCGGGCCGAAGGCGGCCGTCGCGCCCACCATGAGGGTGGTCAGGGCCCCGGCGGTGGCGAGAGTACGGATGTTTCGCATATTTCCCCCTTGTAGCTCCAGGAGTGTTTTGCTCCCACTTGATGGGACCTCCGGGGAGCACGGATGGTTGTATGCGAATTGCCGGGGACCTGACGGTTGGCGATCTTTTACGCCTCCGGGAGCGTTCCGGGGGCCGGAAGGAAGCCCGTGACCTGGAAGTACGTCAGATAGCGCGTCAGAACCTCGTCGGTGAGAGGGGCTTGGCGCACCCCCGCCTCGGCGGCCGCCCGGGCCGTGCGGCCGGAGTCGAAGCGGCGGTGGTCCGCCTCGTCCTCGCCGGTCCCGCCGTCGTCGCCCAGGAACAACTGCGCCGCGTTGTCCGGGTGTTCGGCCACGCAGTCCCGCCACTCCTCGGGGGTCACGGGGCGCAGCCCGTACCCGAGGCGGGCCGCCGCCTCGAAGACGCGGTCCAGGCCCGGCGCGTCCGGGTTGGTGTAGTGGTACGCCGGCGCCCCGGGCCGTTCGGCGGTGCTGAGGGCGACCACGGCGGCGCTGACGTAGTCCACCGGCACCCAGTCCGTCGTGCCGTGCGCCAGACCGGGCACCGCACCGGCCTGGAGGCAGCCCTTGATGAGCTGCCAGAGCAGGTCCCGGTCCTGGCAGGCCCCTGTGGCGGTGTCGCCGCTGATACGGCCCGGGCGGTGGACGGTCACCGGGAGGCCCCGCTCGCGGGCGAGGCCCACCAGTTGCTCGGCGACCCACTTGCTCTGCGCATACCCGTCGGGCAGACCGTCCGCCGGACCGGCCGGGGACGACTCGGTGAGCGGTGCGGGGTCCGTCCCGCGCGACGGGGCGTACACACCGGTGGTCGAGACATAGTGCAGGCCGGGCGAGCCGGAGTCCGCGAGGAGCCTCAGCAGTTCCTCGGTGCCGCCCACGTTGGGCGCGCGCAGATCACCGTACGGGGCGGCGAAGTTGACGCGTGCCCCGTTGTGCAGCACCGGCCCCAGGCGCCGGGCGAGGGCGGTCCGTTCGCCGGGATCGAGGCCGAGGCCGGGGGTCGCGAGGTCGCCGGGGACGGGGTGGATCAGGTCCGCGTACCGGGCCTGCCACAGGCCGTAGTGCTCCAGGTTGGCCCGGATCCGCTGGGCCGCGCTGTCCGGGCTCGCGGCCCGTACCAGGCAGTCGACCGGGGCGTCCGTGGCCTCGATCAGGTCGCGCAGCAGGAATGCGCCGAGGAAGCCGGAGGCGCCCGTGAGCAGAGGCCGCGCGGACGGGCGCGCGGGACGGCGCTCCCCGGAGCCCCGGCGCTCCCCCGGGTCCCGGCGCCCGGCCGTGATGTCGGACGCGAGCCGCACCTCGGCGGCGAAGTCCGGGGCCGCCGCCTCCTGCTCCTCCTCCCCCGGCGCCCGGCCGAGCAGCCGGTCGACGCCCTCGACGGTGGGCGTCGCGAACAGGGCGCGCAGGGAGGGCCGTACCCCGCAGCGCTCCCCGATCCGGCGGGCCAGGGTGACGGCGAGCAGGGAGTGGCCGCCGAGCGCGAAGAAGTCGTCGGTGACGCCGACCTCGGGCACGCCGAGGGTCTGCGCGAACACCTCGCACAGGGCGCGTTCACGGGCGGTGCGCGGGGCCCGCCCGCCGGCCGCCGCCGGGCTCTCCGGAGCGGGCAGCGCACGCCGGTCGGTCTTGCCGTTGGGCGTCACGGGGAGGGTGTCGAGCCGGACGTGGGCGGCGGGGACCATGTGTTCGGGCAGGGTGGCGGCGAGGTGGGCGCGCAGCTCGGCCCAGCCGGGGGCGGCCTCGCCGGTGGCGGCGACGGTGTAGGCGACGAGGCGCCGGTCGCCGGGGCGGTCCTCGCGGACGGTGACGCAGGCTGCGGAGACTCCGGGGTGCGAGGCGAGCGCGGCCTCGATCTCGCCGAGTTCGATACGGAAGCCGCGCAGCTTGACCTGGTCGTCCACCCGGGAGACGTAGAGCAGGCGGCCGTCGGGCGTCCACCGCACCAGGTCCCCGGTGCGGTACATCCGGCCGCCCGCGCGGTCGAAGGGGTCGGCGACGAAGCGGGTCGCGGTGAGCGCGGCCCGGCCGTGGTAGCCGCGTGCGACGCCCTCCCCGGCAACGTACAGCTCGCCGGTGACACCGGGCGGCACGGGCGCCAGCCGGTCGTCCAGGACATGGATGCGGGTGCCGTCGACGGGAGTGCCGATGGGGACGGTGCGGTCGGGGGCGAGGGGGCCTTCCGCGTGCTGGAAGGCGCTCATGGTGGCGCAGACGGTGGTCTCCGTCGGGCCGTAGGCGTTGACGAGGAAGCGGTCCTCGGCCCAGGCGTGGACGAGGGCGGGCGGGCACGCCTCTCCGGCGAGGGCCATGGTGAGGCCGGTGGGCAGCGAGTCCGGGGGCATCACGGCGAGGGCGGCGGGCGGGATGGTGAGGTGGCTGACGCCCCGGTCGCGGACCAGTCCGGCGAGGGCCGGTCCCGGCAGCAGGGCGTCGCGGGTGTCGATCTCCAGGCAGGCGCCGGTGAGCAGCCCCATGCACAGCTCCCAGAACGCGGCGTCGAAGCTGACGGACGCCATGTGCAGCACCCGGCTGCCCGGTCCGACGCGCAGCCGTTCGCTCTGGGTCCTGGCCATGGCGCGCACGCCCCGGTGTGTGACGACGACGCCCTTGGGGCGGCCGGTGGAGCCCGAGGTGTAGATGACGTACGCCGGGTTGGCCGGGTCGACGCGGCCGGGCGCGGGGGCCGCGCCGCTCGCGCCGAGGCCGTCGGTGTACAGGTGCGGCACCGGGTGTTCGGGCAGGCGGCGGTGGAGTTCCGGGGTGGTGAGGAGCAGGCGGGGGTGTGCGTCGTCCAGCATGTACGCCAGGCGCTGGGCCGGGTAGTCCGGGTCCAGCGGCAGATAGGCGGCGCCCGCCTTGAGGACGGCGAGCAGGGCCACGACGAGTTCGGACGTCCGGGGCAGCGCGACGGCCACCCGGTCCTCCGGGCCCACCCCGAGCGCGGTGATATGGCCGGCCAACGTGTTGGCGCGGGCGTCGAGTTCGCCGTAGGTGAGGGTGGTGTGCGCGTCGCGGACGGCCGGGGCGTCGGGGGTGCGCCGGGCCCACTCGTCGAAGAGCGCGGGGACCGTGGTCGCGGGCAGGTCGTCGGCGGGCCCGGTGCCGAGGGCGGTGAGGCGGTGGTGCTCGTCGGGGGTGAGCAGGTCGTATGCGTGCAGGGGGCGGTCCGGGTCGGCGGTGACGGCGGCCAGCAGCCGGACGAGCCGGTCGGTGAGGCCCTGGACGGTGGGCGCGTCGAAGAGTTCGGTGGCGTAGTCGACGGTGCCCCGCATCCCGTCGAGGGCGCCGGTGTCGTCGTAGGTCTCGGTGAGCGCGAACGACAGGTCGAATTTGCTGACCTCCGCCTCGGCGGGCACCCCGGTGACGGTGAGGCCGGGCAGGTCGATGGCGGCGGCCGCCTGGTTCTGGAGGACCAGCATGGTCTGGAACAACGGGTGGTGGCTCTGGGCGCGTGCGGGGTTGAGGAGTTCGACCAGCCGCTCGAAGGGGACGTCCTGGTGGGCGTAGGCGGCGAGGTCGAATTCCCGGACCCGGGCGAGGAGTTCACGGAACGTGGGGTCGCCGGAGAGGTCGGTGCGCAGGACGAGGGTGTTGACGAAGAAGCCGACGAGACCGTTGGCCGCCTCGTCGGTGCGTCCGGCGACGGCGGTGCCCAGGGGGATGTCCTCGCCGCCGCCGTGCCGGGACAGGACGGTCGCCAGGGCGGCCTGGAGGACCATGAAGGCGCTGGAACCGCAGGAGCGGGCCAGCTCCGTGACATGGCGGGTGGTGGCGCGGTCGACGGAGAAGCCGAGGGTGGCGCCGGTGTGCCGGGAGGTGGCGGGGCGCGGCCGGTCCCAGGGGAGTTCGATCGCCTCGGGCAGCCCGTCCAGCGCGTGCCGCCAGTGGGAGAGCTGCCGGCGGACGAGGCTGTCGGGGTCCTTCTCGTCGCCGAGCAGGTCGCGCTGCCAGAGGGTGTGGTCCGCGTAGTCGACGGGCAGCGGAGCCCAGTTGGGTTCCTCGCCCCGGGCGCGGGCGCGGTAGGCGAGGCCCAGGTCGTGGGCGAGGGGCGGCAGTGAGGTGCCGTCGGCGGCGATGTGGTGGACGACGAGCACCAGGACGTGGGCGTCGGGGGCCAGGCGGAGCAGGGTCGCGCGCAGCGGCAGGCTGCGTTCGATGTCGATGGCCTCGGCGGTGGCGGCGGCAACGCGGTGGCGCAGCTTGGCCTCCTCGGCGCTCTCCATGGCGAACGGGATGACGACGTCGCCGGGTGCGGTGATCTGCTGGCACGGCCCGTTCTCGCCCTCGGGGAAGACGGTGCGCAGGGCGGTGTGCCGGGCGATGACGTCGGCGACGGCGGTGCACAGGGCATCGGGGTCGAGCGGTCCGTCGATGCGTACGGCGAGCGGGATGTTGTACGTGGCGGAGGGCCCGTCGAGCCGGTGCAGGAACCACAGCCGCTGCTGGGCGTACGAGAGCGGGAGTTCGGCGGGGCGCGGCTGCGGGACCAGCGGGGGGCGGGTGCCGCCCTCCGCGCCTTCCAGGACGGTGGCGAGCGCGGCGACGGTGGGGTGCTCGAACAGGGTGCGGATGTCGGTCTCGGTGTGCAGGGCGGTGCGGATGCGGCCGACGAGGCGGGTGGCGAGCAGCGAGTGGCCGCCCAGCGCGAAGAAGCTGTCGTCGGTGCCGACCCGGTCCACGCCGAGCACATCGGCGAACAGCCCGGCCAGGATCTCCTCCATGGCGCTGCGCGGGGCCCGGCCGGCCGCCGTGCGCGGCACGGTGGGCGCGGGCAGGGCGTTGCGGTCGATCTTGCCGTTGGGGGTCAGCGGCAGGACGTCCAGGGGCTGGATGACGGCCGGGACCATGTAGGCGGGCAGCAGCCGGCCGACGTGGGCGGCGAGCAGTCCGGGGTCCGGTGTCTCGCCGGGCGCGAGGACGACGTAGGCGGTGAGGGTGCGGTCGCCGGGCAGGTCCTCGCGTACGAGGACGCAGGCGGCGCGTACCGCGGGGTGGTCGCGCAGGACCGTTTCGATCTCGGCGGGTTCGATGCGGTGGCCGCGCAGCTTGATCTGCTGGTCGGCCCGGGCGACGTAGATCACGGTGCCGTCGGCGTCCTGGCGCACCAGGTCGCCGGTGCGGTACATGCGGGTGCCGTCGGCCGTGAAGGGGTCGGCGGTGAAGCGGGTCGCGGTGAGGGCGGCCCGGCCGAGGTAGCCGCGGGCGACGCCGGGGCCCGCGAGGTACAGCTCGCCCTCGGCACCGGGTGGCACGGGGCTCAGGGCGGCGTCCAGGACGTAGGCGCGCATGCCGTCGAGCGGGTGGCCGATGGGCGGGGCGCCGCCGGGGGTGTGGTCGGGGCCGACGTGGTGGCCGGTGGCGAAGGTGGTGGTCTCGGTGGGGCCGTACACGTGCAGGACGGTCGTGCCGGGGTGGGCGGCGGCGATGCGCTGCATGACCCCGGGCGCGGCCGCCTCGCCGCCGGCGGCGACCAGGCGGAGCAGGCCGAGGGAGCCGAGGTCGGTCTCGGCCAGCACGTTGAAGAGGGCGGTCGTGAGGAAGGCGGCCGTGACACCGTGCCGGGTCACCAGGTCCCGCAGGATGTCGGGCTGGAGCGGGCCGTCCGGGGCGACGACGACACGGCCGCCGCGCAGCAGCGGGGCCCAGAGCTCGAAGGTCGCGGCGTCGAAGACGTACGCGGAGTGCAGCAGGACGGCGTCGGCGGCCTCGTCCCAGCCGTGGTGGGCGGCCAGCGCGGCGATGTCGCCGTGGCTGACGCCGACGCCCTTGGGGAGTCCGGTGGACCCGGAGGTGAACATGACGTACGCGAGCCGGTCGCCGCCCGGTGCGGCGGGGAGCGGGCCGGGGGTGGCGGGGCCGCCGGTGAGGACGCGGCCGGCCCGGTCGACGGTCAGCAGGGCGGTGTCCGGGCCGAGTTGGCGGACCCACGGCAGGTCGGCGGTCGTCTCGTCCACGACGAGGACGCGCAGGGGGACGACGTCGGTGACCCGGTTGAGGCGTTCGGTGGGCCAGCGGGGGTCGAGCGGCACATAGGCGCCGCCCGCGCGCAGGGTGGCCAGCGAGGCGGTGACGGTGGCGGCGGAGCGGGCGACGAGGATGCCGACGCCGTCCTCGGGCCCGGTGCCGAGCCCGGTCAGGGCGGCGGCGAGCCGGTCGGCGAGGCCGGTGAGCTGTGCGTACGTCAGCTGCTCGCCGGCTCCGGAGACGGCCACCGCGTCCGGGTGGCGGGCGGCGCGGGCTGCGACGGTCTCCGGGACGCTGAGGGCGGTGGTGCCGTCGGGGAGTGCGGCGCCGGTGCCCCGGGCGATCAGTTCCTCGCGTTCGCCGTCGAGGAGGAAGGGCGCGGTGTCGGCGCGCCGGCCGAGGTCCTGGGCCATGGCGGTCAGCAGCTGCCGCATGCGTGAGACGGTCTCGGCCACCTCCTGGCGGTCGAGCACGGCGGCCCGGTAGCCGAAGGTGATCCTCAGGGTGTCGCCGGGGGCGACGGTGAGGGTGAGCGGGTAGTGGGCGGCGTCGGTTCCGCTGAAGCCGGTGACGGCAAGGCCGGGCAGTCCGCGCTGGGCGGTGTGCAGGGCCTCGGCGTCCATCGGGTAGTTCTCGAACACGACGAGGGTGTCGAAGAGTTCGTCCAGGCCGGTGACGCCCCGGATGTCGCTGAGGCCCACGTGCTGGCTGTCGAGGAGCCGGCCCTGTTCGGCCTGGAGCCGGGTCAGGTACTCGGCCAGGGTCTCGCCGGGCGCCGCGCCGGTGCGTACGGGCACGGTGTTGATGAACAGGCCGACCATGGACTCGACGCCGGGCAGCTCCGGCGGGCGCCCGGACACGGTGGTGCCGAACACCACGTCGGACCGCCCGGTGAGGTGGCCGAGCAGCAGGCCCCAGGCGCCCTGGACCAGGGTGTTGAGGGTGAGGCGGTGGGCGCGGGCCGTCTCGCGCAGCCGGGACGTCACGGCCGCTTCCAGGTCGAGGACGAGCGTCTCGGGGAGTTCGGCGGCGCCGTCGGGGCCGTCCCGTTCCGCGAGGAGGGTCGGCGCCTCGATGCCGGCGAGGGCGGCGGACCAGGTGTCGAGGGCGGCGGCGCGGTCCTGCTGGGAGAGCCAGACGAGGTAGGCGCGGTAGGGGGTGACGCGCGGCAGTGCGCTGTCGTCGCCGCCCGCCGCGTACAGCTCGAAGAGCTCCCGTACGAGCAGGGGCAGGGACCAGCCGTCGAACAGGATGTGATGGCTCGTCATGACCAGGCGGTGCCGGTCCGGCCCGATCCGTACCAGGGTGAACCGGATCAGGGGCGGGGTGGCCAGGTCGAAGCGGCGGGTGCGGTCGGCGGCGAGGAAGGCGGTGAGCCGGTCGGGCACCTCGTCGGCGCCGGTCAGGTCCAGTTCCTCCAGGGGTACGGGGACCTCGGCGGCGACCGCCTGCACGGGTTCGTCCAGGTCCTCGTGGAGGAAGCCGACGCGCAGGTTGGCGTGGCGGCGGAGCAGTCCGGCGACGGCTGCGCGCAGCGTCGCGACGTCGACGGGGCCTTCGAGGTCGAAGACGAACTGCGCGGTGTAGACGTCCACGGCGTGCGAGTCGTACAGGGCGTGGAAGTACATCCCGGCCTGCAGCGGGGTCAGCGGGAGTACGTCCTCCAGTTGGAACCCGTTCACTTGCGTCCACCCCACTTGTTCTGAAGTCGGTCGATCTGGGCCTGGTTGAGCGAGACCAGGGGAAGGTCGGACGGTGTGTAGCCGCCTGCTCCGGGCTGTTCGGCGTGTTCCGCGACGGCGCGCAGGGCGCGGTGGAACGCGTCGGCGAGTGCGCCCACGTCCTCCTCCTTCAGCAGGTCGCTGGGCCAGGTCCAGCGGGCCACCAGGCGGGGGCCTTCCGGCAGGTCCTCGGTGTGCGCGTTGATGTCGATGACGTGGTGCACGGGCATGTCGGGGTCCTGGCCGCGGGGCCCGCCGGCGTCGAGCAGGACGTCCCAGTCGCCGGCCGCCGTCCGGCCTGGGGCCGCGTACCGTCCCAGGTAGTTGAAGCCGATCTGAGGTGCGGGGGCGGCCAGGCGGGGGCCGGTGACGGGGTTGAGATGGCGCAGCATGCCGTGGCCGACACCGTGGTCGGGGACGGCGCGCAGCTGTTCCTTGACGCGCTTCACTGCACGTTCAACGAGCGAGGCGCCGAAGCGTGCCGGGTCGCGGACGTCCGGCGGGCCGGGATCGACCCGGACGGGGTAGAGGCTGGTGAACCAGCCGACCGTGCGGGACAGGTCGGTGTGGTCGGTGAGCTGTTCCCGGCCGTGGCTCTCCAGGTCGAGCAGGACGGCGGTCTCCGGGCGGCCCCGCCAGGTGCCGACGGCGAGGGCGAGCGCGGTGACCAGGATGTCGTCGACTCCGGCGTGGAAGGCGCCGGGGACGGTGGTGAGGAGGGGTTTCGTCCAGGTGGCGGGCAGCTGGGTGGTGAGGGTGCGGGTGCCGTCGGCGGTGTCCAGGAAGGGGTCGAGCGGCCGGTATCCGAGCTGGGGGTCGGGGGTCCTCAGCGTTTCCTCCCACAGGGGCAGTTCGCCGGTGCGGGCCGGGGTGTGGGCCTGTTCGGTGAGGAGCCGGGACCAGCGCCGGTACGAGGTGGTGGTGGCGGGCAGCGCGGCTGCCGTGCCGGTGACCACCTGCCAGGCGTGGGCGAGGTCGTCGGCGAGGATGCGCCAGGAGACCGCGTCGACGGACAGGTGGTGCACGACGAGGAGCAGCCGGCCGCGCGCCCCGGGTCCGGCGTCGCCCCAGACGGCTTCGAAGACGGCTCCGGCGGTGGGCCGCAGGCGGCTGCGGGCCCGTTCGCCCGCTTCGGTGAGCGCGGCCCGGGTGGCGTCGGCGTCGAGTCCGGCGATGTCGATACGGGTGAAGCGGTGCCGGGCCGTGACGGCGCCGGGCGGCAGCGCTTCGAGTGCGGGGTCGCCCCCGGCGGTGCGGGTGACGCGCAGGCGGAGCATGTCGTGGTGGTCGGCGAGGAGCTGGAGCGCGGCGACGAGGGTGTCCTCGGCGGCCCCGGCGGGGGTGCTCAGCACTCCGGACTGGTTGTAGCCGTCGGTGGTGCCGGGGCGTTCGAGGAACCAGGCGGCGATGGGGGTCGGTGCCATGGTGCCGGTGCCGTGGCCGTCCGGTTCGCGGGTGGCGGCGTCCAGCGGTGCGGCGACGGCCGCGATGGCCTCGGGGGTGCGGTGGACGAAGACGTCCCGGGGGGTGACGGCCAGTCCGGCTTCCCGGACGCGGCTGACGAGCTGGATGGAGAGGATGCTGTCGCCGCCGAGCGCGAAGAAGTCGTCGTCGGTACGGACGGCGGGGGCGCGCAGTACGGCGGCGAACGCCTCGCACAGGACGCGTTCGGGCGCGGTGCGCGGCGCCCGGCCCGGCCGGGCGGTGTCCGGGCGCTCCGGTGCGGGGAGGGCCGCGCGGTCCGTCTTGCCGTTGGGCAGGAGCGGCAGCGCGTCCAGGGCCACGAAGGCGGCGGGCACCATGTACGGCGGCAGTTCGGTGGTGAGCCGGGTGCGCAGGGCGCCGTCGGTGGGGCGGGCGCCCACGGTGTACGCGACCAGGCGGCGTTCGCCGGGCCGGTCCTCGCGGACGAGGGCGCAGGCGGCGGTGATGCCGTCGACGGCGGTGAGGGCGGCCTCGATCTCGCCGGGCTCGACGCGGAAGCCGTTGAGCTTGACCTGGTCGTCGGCGCGGGAGACGTAGTGCAGGAGTCCGTCGGCGTCGCGCCGGACCAGGTCGCCGGTGCGGTACATGCGGCTGCCGGCCGGGCCGAAGGGGTCGGCGACGAAGCGGGTGGCGGTGAGCCCGGGGCGGTGGAGGTAGCCGCGGGCGAGACCGTCGCCGGCGAGGTGGAGTTCGCCGGTGACTCCGGGCGGTACGGGCTGGAGCGCGGTGTCCAGGACGTAGGCGCGGGTGTTGTCGACGGGGCGGCCGAGCGGGACGCCGCCCTCTTCTCCCCCGGCGGTGACGTGGTGGGCGGTGGCGTCGATGGTGGTCTCGGTCGGGCCGTAGAGGTTGTGTATCTCGGCCGCCCAGGCCCGGCCGGCCCGGGCCGCCAGGGCGCGGGTCAGGGGCTCGCCGCCGCAGGCGACGGCCCGCAGCGCCGGGGGTGCCGCGTCGGGCCCGGTCTCGGTGAGCAGGAGTGCGAGGTGGGAGGGCACGAACTGGGCGAGGGTGACGCCCTCGTCGCGCATCCGGGCCAGCAGCCCGGCCGGGTCATGGTTGAGCGCGGCCGGTACGGGGCAGGTGGCGCCGCCGTGCAGCAGAGGAAGCCAGGTCTCCCACACCGAGGCGTCGAAGCTGGGCGAGGTGCGGGCGAGGACGCGGTCGTCGTCGGTGAGGGCGAGGTGGCCGGCCATCCAGGCCATGTGGTTGGTGAGCGCCCCATGGGTGACGACGACGCCCTTGGGCCGGCCGGTGGAGCCGGAGGTGTAGATGACGTACGCGGCGTCGTCCGGGCCCGGTGCCGCGGCGGCCGGTGGGGCTCCGCGTCCGGCCGGCCAGGCGGACCGGTCGCCGAGCGCGAGGCGGGGCACGGCCGCGAACCGGGCGGCCCGCGCCGCGTCGTGGACCAGGAACAGGGCCGGGCGGGCGTCGTCCAGCATGTGGGTGACGCGGGCCTCGGGGTAGTCCAGGTCGACGGGCAGGCAGGCGGCCCCGGCCTTGGCGACGGCCAGCATGGCGACGACCCGGTCGGCGGTGCCTTCGGCGGCGAGCGCGACGAGGTCGCCGCGGCCGACGCCCCGGTCGTGGAGGTGGTGGGCCAGGTCGTCGGAGCGGGCGTCCAGCTCGGCGAAGGTGAGCTGCTGGGAACCGGCCCGGACCGCGATCCGGCCGGGGGTCCGGGCGGCCTGGGCGCGGAACGCCTCGGGGGCGGTCCGGGCGTGGACCGGGCGGACGGGCCCGGGGGCGGCCCGGTCCAGCGCCGCGCGCTCGGCCGGGTCCAGGAAGGCAGCGGTGCGGACGCGTCCGTCGGGGTCGGCGGCGAGCGAGGCGAGCAGCCGGGTCAGGCGGGCGGCCAGGGCGTGTGCGGTGGCGAGGTCGAAGAGGTCGGTGGCGAACTCCAGGTTGCCGTCGAGCCCGGTGGGCCGGCCCGTGGGGTCGCGGGTCTCCGTGAAGGTGAAGGTGAGGTCGAACTTGCTGATCCCGGTCCGCACGGGCTGCTCGGTGACGGTGAGACCGTCCAGGCCGAGCGTGGTGTCCGCCTGGTTCTGGAGGACGACCATGGCCTGGAAAAGCGGGTGGTGGTCCTGTGCCCGGGCCGGGGCGAGGGCGTCCACCAGCCGTTCGAACGGCAGGTCCTGGTGGGCGTAGGCGGCCAGGTCGAACGCCCGCACCCGGTCGAGCACTTCGCCGAAGGTGGGGTCGCCGGTCAGGTCGGTGCGCAGGACGAGGGTGTTGACGAAGAAGCCCACCAGATCGTCCAGGGCCTCGTCGGTGCGTCCGGCGACGGCGGTACCGAGGGGGATGTCCTCGCCGGCCCCGTGCCGGGAGAGCAGGACGGCCAGGGCCGCCTGGAGCACCATGAACAGGCTGCATCCCCGGGCGCGGGCCAGCTCGGCGAGCGCCCGGTGGGTGCCGGCGTCCACGGGGAACGCGAAGGCGTCGCCCCGGTGGGTGAGGGCGGCGGGGCGCGGCCGGTCCAGGGGCAGGGCGAGCAGTCCGGGGCTGCCGGCCAGGGCGGTGCGCCAGAAGTCCAGCTGCCGGGCGGCCCGGCTGCCGGGGTCGTTCTCGTCGCCGAGGAGGGTGCGCTGCCAGAGGGTGTAGTCGGCGTACTGGACGCGGAGTTCCGGCCGTCCGGGCGCCTCGCCGGGGCCCCGGTGGCGGCGGTAGGCGTCGCCGAGGTCGCGGGCGAGCGGGGCGAGCGACCAGCCGTCGCCCGCGATGTGGTGGACGAGCAGGACGAACACATGGGACTCGGCGCCGAGGCCGAGCAGCCTGGCCCGTACGGGCAGGTCCGCGGTGACGTCGAAGGCGTGCGCCACCTCGGCGGCCAGTGTCTCGTCCAGGTCGTCCGGGTGGATCTGCCGGGGGGTCAGGTCCAGGTCGGCGTGGCCGGTGCCCAGGACGAGCTGGCGCGGCACGCCGCCGGTCTCGGGGAAGACGGTGCGCAGGCTCTCGTGCCGGTCCACGACGTCCATCAGGGCGCGTTCCAGCGCCGGGGCGTCGAGCGGCCCGTCCAGGCGCAGCACCAGCGGCACGTTGTAGGTGGGGCCGGGGTCCTCGAACCGGTTGAGGAACCACAGCCGCTGCTGCGCGAAGGACAGCGGCAGCGGGTCCGGCCGGTGCGGTGCGCGGGTCAGCGGCGGGGCGGCGGTCCCGGCCTCGTCGAGGGCGGCGGCGAGCGCGGCGGGCGTGGGGTGCTCGAAGACCGCCTTGACCTGGAGCTCGACGGCAAGCGCGGTCCGGATGCGGGCGACGAGCCGGGTGGCGAGCAGGGAGTGGCCGCCCAGGGCGAAGAAGTCGTCGTCGGCGCCCACGGCCGGGAGGCCGAGGACGTCGGCGACGAGCCCGCAGACGATCTCCTCGCGCGCGGTGCGGGCGGCGCGCCCGCGCGGCGCGGCGTGCTGTTCGGGCGCGGGCAGGGCGCGCCGGTCCACCTTGCCGTTGACGGTCAGCGGCAGGGCGTCCACCAGGACGAACGCGGCGGGCACCATGTAGGCGGGCAGGGACCGGGCGACGGCTTCGGCCAGGTCGGCGGGGTCGGGGCGGACGGCTCCGGCGGGCACCACGTACGCGACGAGCCGCCGGTCTCCGGGGATGTCCTCGCGTACGACGGTGAAGGAGTCGGCGACCCCCTGGCAGCAGGCGAGGACGGATTCGATCTCGCCGGGTTCGATGCGGTAGCCGCGCAGCTTGACCTGGCTGTCGGCGCGGGTGACGTAGGCGATCTGCCCGTCCGGGGTCCACTTCACGAGGTCGCCGGTGCGGTACATGCGCCCGCCGTCCGGGTCGAAGGGGTCGGCGACGAACCGGGTGGCGGTGAGGGCGGGCAGCCCGGTGTAGCCCCGGGCGACGCCGCGCCCGGCGAGATACAGCTCGCCCGTGACACCGGCCGGGACGGAGCCGAGCGAGCCGTCGAGCACGTACAGCCGTATGCCGTCCAGGGGCCGGCCGATGGGCGGCGGGCCCGCCGGCAGATCGGCGGCGACGTCGTAGCGGGTGGCGAAGGTGGTGGTCTCGGTGGGGCCGTACACATGCAGGACGCGGACGCCGGACGCGGCGCCCGCGACGCGTTGCATGGCGTCGGGCGAGGCGAGTTCGCCGCCCGCGCAGACGAGCCGGAGTCCGGCGAAGGCGCCGGGGTCGGTGTCCGCGATGACGTTGAGCAGAGCGGTCGTCAGGAAGACGGCGGTGACGCCCTGTTCGCGTACGGCGTCGCGCAGCGTCCGGGCCTCCAGGACGCCTTCGGGTGCGACGACGACCGTGCCGCCGCGCAGGAGGGGCGCCCACATCTCGAAGGTGGACGCGTCGAAGACGTACGCGGAGTGCATGAGGACGGCGTCGGCCGCGCCGCCGTGCCAGGCGGAGTCCTCGGCCAGCGCCGCCACGTCGGCGTGGCTGACGCCGACGCCCTTGGGCAGCCCGGTCGAGCCGGAGGTGAACATGACGTACGCGAGCGTGTCCGGGCCCGGTACGGGGACCGGCCTGCCGGGTGCCGGGGGCGCGCCGCGCAGGACGCGGCCGGTCCGGTCCACGACGAGGACCGGGATGCGGTGGGCGGCCCCGGTCACCCAGGCGGACGCGGCGGCCGGTTCGTCCACGACGAGGACCCGCACATCCGCGACTTCGGCGACCTGGTCGAGCCGTTCCCGGGGCCAGCGCGCGTCCATCGGGACGTACGCGGCGGCGGCCCGCACCGCGCCGAGGGATGCGGAGACGACGGCCGGTGACCGGGAGAGCAGCACGCCGACGCCGGTCTCCGGGCCCGCGCCGAGTGCGGCGAGGGCGCCGGCCAGGTCCGCCGAGAGGGTGTCGAGTGCGGTGTACGTGAGGGTGGCGCCGTCCCCGGTCACGGCCACGGCGTCCGGGGTGCGGCGGGCCTGCGCGGCGAAGAGCGCGGGCAGGGTGGTGTCCGGTGCGGGGGCGGGCAGTTCGCGGCCGGTGCCCCAGTGCGCGGTGCGGGTCCGCTCGTCCGGTGTCAGCAGGTCGTAGTCCGCGAGGGGCCGGGCGGGGTCGGCCGCGACCTGTTCCAGCAGCCGCAGCAGGCGCGCCGACAGGGCTTCGGCGGTGGCGCGGTCGAAGAGGGCGGTGGCGTATTCGATCCCGGCGGTGAGTCCGCCCCCGGCCCGCTCCTCGCCGAAGGCGAAGGTGAGGTCGAATTTGCTCAGGCCGTTGTGGACGAGCCGGTCCTCGACGTCGAGCCCCGGCAGTCCGGGACGTACGGCGTCCTGGTTCTGGAGGACCAGCATGGTCTGGAACAGGGGGTGGTGGTTGCGGGCCCGCACGGGGTTGACGCTCTCGACCAGCCGCTCGAACGGCACGTCCTGGTGGGCGTACGCGGCGAGGTCGAAGTCCCGCACACGCCCGAGGAGTTCACCGAAGGTGGGGGCGCCGGACAGATCGGTGCGCAGGACGAGGGTGTTGACGAAGAACCCGACCAGGTCCTCCAGCGCCTCGTCGGTGCGGCCGGCGACGGGTGTGCCGAGCGGGATGTCGTCGCCCGCGCCGTGCCGGTGCAGCAGGGTGGCGACGGCCGCCTGGAGCACCATGAACAGCGTGGTGCCCGACTCCCTGGCCACGCGCAGGAGTTCGGCGTGCAGCGCGGGTGGTACGTCGAAGGCGTGCACGGCGCCCGAGGGGTCGGTGGTGACCGGGCGCGGGCGGTCGAGCGGCAGGTCGATGAGCCCGGGCAGGCCGGCGAGCGCGGTGTGCCAGTGGTCCAGCTGCTCGCGCAGGAGACTGCCGGGGGTGTCCGGGTCGCCGAGGACGGTGTGCTGCCACAGGGTGTAGTCCGCGTACTGGATTCCGTTTCCGGTCTCGGGCTCCCGCCCGGCGAGGCGGGCCCGGTAGGCGTCGCCCAGCTGGCGGGCGAGCGGGGCGAGGGACCAGCCGTCGCCCGCGATGTGGTGCAGGACCAGCACCAGGACGTGGTGGCCGGGCGCGGTGCGCAGCAGCCTGGCCCGCAGCGGCGGATCGGCGGCCACGTCGAACGGCTCCCCCACGGCCTCCGTGACGGCCGCCTCCAGCCAGGCCGGTGGTGTGCTCTCCACGGGCAGCCGGGGCGCGACGGCCTCGGCGGGCAGCACCAACTGGTGCGGTACGCCGTCCCGTTCGGGGAAGACCGTGCGCAGCGCCTCGTGCCGCTCCACAACGTCCAGCAGGGCGGCGCGCAGCGCGTCGGTGTCCAGCGGCCCGTCGATGTCGAGCACCAGTGGGATGTGGTACGAGGAGCTGGGCCCGTCGAGCCGGTTCAGGAACCAGAGCCGCTGCTGTGCGTACGACAGGGGCAGCGGGTCGGGCCGCTCGGCCACGGGGCGGACCGGCGGGCGGGACCGCCCCCGGGTGTCCAGGGCCCGGGCGAGCCCGGCGACGGTCGGGTGCTCGAACAGGGTGCGTACGGCGAGGTCGGCGCCGAGGACCGTGCGGACCCGGCTGACGACGCGCATCGCGAGGAGCGAGTGCCCGCCCAGGTCGAAGAAGCCGTCGTGCCGGCCGACGCCGGGGCGGCCCAGCACCTCGGCGAAGATCCCGGCGAGCAGGTCCTCGCGGGGGCCGGGCGCGCCGGGGCCCTCGGCGGTGGGCGCGGCCTGCGCGTCGGGGCGGGGCAGGGCGCGCCGGTCCGTCTTGCCGTTGGGCAGGAGCGGCAGTTCGTCCAGGACGACGACGGCGGCGGGCACCATGTAGTGCGGCAGCGCCTCCGCGAGGGCGTCGCGCAGGGCGGCCGGGCGCGGGCCCTCGTCCGTGGTGACGGCGTAGGCGACGAGCCGGCGGTCCCCCGGCGCGTCCTCCCGGATCACCGCGCAGGCGGCGGTGACCCCGGGGCGGGCGAGCAGGGCGGCCTCGATCTCGCCGGGTTCGATGCGGAAGCCGCGCAGCTTAACCTGGTCGTCGGCGCGGGACACGTAGTCGAGGAGCCCGGCCGCGTTCCACCGGGCCAGGTCGCCGGTGCGGTACATGCGGGCGCCGGTGCCGTTGAAGGGGTCGGCGACGAACCGGGCGGCGGTCAGCGCGGGCCGGTTCAGGTAGCCGCGGGCGAGGTTGGGGCCGGAGAGGTAGAGCTCCCCGGTGACACCGGGCGGGACGGGCCGCAGCCGGTGGTCCAGGACGTAGGCGCGCATGGTGTCGACGGGCCGGCCGATCGGCACCGTCTCGTACGGGGTGTCCGGGGTGGCGGGGACCCGGTGGGCGGTGGCGTCGATGGTGGCCTCGGTCGGGCCGTACAGGTTGTGCACCTCGGTACGCCACAGCGCGGCCGTCTCCTCGGCGAGGGCGCGCGGCAGGGGCTCCCCGCCGCAGAGGACGGCGCGCAGACCGGGCAGGGGTGCGGCGCCGGCCGCCTCGGACAGGACGAGCGCGAGGTGCGAGGGGACGAACTGGGCGACGGTGACACCGAATCGGCTCATCCAGGAGACCAGCGCGTCCGGCTCCGTGTTGGCTCCGGACGGCAGTACGCACACCTCGGCGCCGTACATCAGGGGAAGCCACACCTCCCACACGGAGGCGTCGAAGCTGGTGGACGTCCTCGCGAGGACCCGGTCCTTCCGGGTGACCGTCAGATGTTCCGCCATCCAGGCCATGTGGTTGGCCAGGGCGCCATGGGTGACGACCACACCCTTGGGGCGGCCGGTGGACCCGGAGGTGTGGATGACGTACGCGGGGTCCGCCGGGTGTGGTGTGTGCGGGAGCGGAGCGGCGGGCCGGCGCGGGGCGTCGAGGGCGAGTCGCGGGATGTCGCCGGTGGGTACGCCGCCGTTGGTGAGGACCAGGACGGGGCGCACGTCGTCCAGCATGTGGCGGATGCGGGCCTGCGGGTAGCCGGGGTCGACCGGCAGGTACGCGGCGCCGGACCGCAGCACGGCCAGCATGGCGACGACGGTGTGCACGGAGGGCGGCGCGGCGATGGCGACCCTGGTCTCCGGGCCCGCGCCTCGCTCGCGCAGTGTGTGGGCGAGGGCGTCGGCCCGGGCGTCGAGTTCGGCGTAGGTGAGGTGGGTGTGCGCGTCGCGGACGGCGACGGCTTCCGGCGTACGCAGGGCCTGTTCCCGGACCGCTTCGGGGGCGGTGCGCACCGGCAGGGGCCGGGGTGCGCCGTGTCCCCGGGCGAGGAGGGCGTCCCGCTCGGCCGGGGTCAGGGGGTCCAGGTCGCCGATGGGGCGGCCGGGGTCGGTGACGGCCAGGGTGAGGACGCGGGCGAAGCGGGCGCAGAGGGCGCGGGCGGTGGTGGCGTCGAAGAGGTCGGTGGCGTACTCCAGGTAGCCGCCGATGCCACCGGCGGCCTCCTCGGCCTCCGGGCCGCCGGTGGTCTCGGTGGTCTCGGTCAGCGAGAAGGTGAGGTCGAACTTGCTGCCGCCGTGGTGCCGGGAGCGGTCGCGGACGGTGATGCCGGGCAGTTCCGGTTCGGCCCGGTCCTGGTTCTGGAGGACCAGCATCGTCTGGAACAGGGGGTGGTGGTCGCCGGACCGTTCCGGGTTGACGGCCTCCACGATCCGTTCGAAGGGCAGGTCGCTGTGGCCGAAGGCGGCGATGTCGGACCGCTTGACCCGGTCGAGGAGTTCGCGGAACGCGGGGTCGCCGGAGAGGTCGGTGCGCAGGACGACGGTGTTGACGAAGAAACCGACCAGCTCGTCCAGGACCTCGTCGGTGCGCCCGGCCACCGCGGTGCCCAGCGGGATGTCGCTGCCCGCGCCGTGGGCGCCGAGCGTCACGGCGAGGGCTGCCTGGAGCACCATGAACGGCGTGCACCCGGCGGTGCGGGCGAGCCGGACGAGCGCGGCGTGCGCCGGGGCGGGCAGGTCGAAGGGGACGGAGGCGCCCCGGTGGCTGGGCACGGCGGGGCGCGGCCGGTCGAGGGGCAGGCCGAGCAGTCCGGGGGCGCCGCGCAGCGTCTCCCGCCAGAAGGCGGTCTGCCGGGCGGCGAGGCTGTCCGGATCGCCGTCGTCGCCGAGCAGCCGGTGCTGCCAGAGGGTGTAGTCGGCGTACTGCACGCGCAACGGCGCCCAGTCCGGGGTGCCCGTGCCCTCGGTCCTGGCCAGGTAGGCGGCGGAGAGGTCGCGGCAGAGCGGGGCGAGGGACCAGCCGTCGGCGACGATGTGGTGCAGGACGAGGACCAGGACGTGCCGGGCGGGCCCGTGCCGGAGCAGATGGGCGCGGACGGCGGGGTCCCGGCTCAGGTCGAAGGGTGCGGTGCTCAGACGGCGTACCGTTTCCGCCTCCCAGCCGTCCGCGTCCCCGACCGCCGGGGGTTGTTCGACGGTGAGCGGGACGAGCGTCGCGGCGGCGTCCGGGTCGGTGATCCGCTGGCAGGGGACGCCGTCGTGCTCGGCGAACACGGTGCGCAGGCTCTCGTGCCGGACGGCCACATCGGCCAGGGCGCCGCGCAGCGCCCCGGCGTCGAGGGGTCCGTCGAGTTCCAGGACGAGCGGGACGTTGTAGCTGTCACCGGGCGCCTCGGACCGGTTGAGGAACCAGAGGCGCTGCTGTGCGAAGGACAGCGGCAGCACCTCGGGCCGGGTCTGCGGTACGAGGGCGGGGCGGGTGGCGCCCGCGGTGTCCAGGGCGGCGGCCAGGGCGGCGACCGTGGGGTGGTCGAAGAGGGTGGCGAGGGCGAGTTCGACGCCGAGGGCGGCCCTGACCCGGCCGGTGAGCCGGGTGGCGAGCAGCGAGTGGCCGCCCAGCGCGAAGAAGCTGTCGTCCACCCCGACCGCGCTCACGCCCAGCACGTCCGCGAACAGCCCGGCGAGCACCTCCTCGTACGCGGTGCGCGGCGCCCGGCCGCTGCCGGTGGCGGTCCGGGGCGCGGGCAGGGCGCGGCGGTCGACCTTGCCGTTGGGGTTGAGGGGGAGGGCGTCGAGGACGACGAAGGCGGACGGCACCATGTACGCGGGGAGCGTGCGCCCGACGCGGCGGGCCAGCGCGGCGGTGTCGGCACGGGCTCCGGGGGCGGGCACGACGTAGGCGACGAGCCGGGGGTCGCCGGGGGTGTCCTCGCGGACGAGGACGCAGGCACCGCGCACGTCGGGGTCGGTGAGCAGGGCGTGTTCGGTCTCGGCCGGTTCGATGCGGTAGCCGCGCAGCTTGACCTGGCCGTCGGCGCGCCCGGCGTACTCGATGTCTCCGGCGGCGGTCCAGCGCACGAGGTCGCCGGTGCGGTACATCCGGCTGCCGGGCGGACCGTACGGGTCGGCGACGAAGCGGGCGGCGGTGAGCGCGGGGCGGCCCCGGTAGCCGCGGGCGACGCCGTGCCCGCTCACGTACAGCTCCCCCACCACACCGGGCGGCACCAGGTCCAGGCCGCCGTCGAGGACGTACAGGCCCATCCCGTCCAGCGGGCGGCCGATGGGCGGCACGCCGGGGGTGCCGGCGGTGACGGGGTGCCGGGTGGCGAAGGTGGTGGTCTCGGTGGGGCCGTACACGTGCAGGACGCGGGTGCGGGGCGAGGCGGCGGCGACGCGTTGCATGAGGCCGGGGGTCGCGGCCTCACCGCCGGCGGCGACCAGGCGCAGTCCGGCGAAGACGGCGGGGTCCGCCTCGGCCATCGCGTTGAACAGGGCGGTCGTGAGGAACAGCGCGGTGACGCCGTGCCGTTCCGCCGTCTCGCGGACGGTGCGCGCCTCCAGGACGCCGCCGGGGGCGACGACCACCCGGCCGCCGTTGAGGAGCGGCACCCAGAGCTCGAAGGTGGAGGCGTCGAAGACGTACGCGGAGTGCATGAGGACCGCGTCGGACACCCCTCCGGTCCAGGCGCTGTCGGCGGCGAGGGCCAGCACGTCGGTGTGAGTGACGCCGACGCCCTTGGGCAGCCCGGTGGAGCCGGAGGTGAACATGACGTACGCGAGCCGGTCGGGTCTGCTGATCCCGGGCAGCGGTCCGGGCCGTTCCGGCGCACCGTCGAGCACCCGGCCGCGCGCGTCCACGACGAGGAGCGGCAGTCGGGCGGCGGCCTCGCGGACCCAGGGTTCGCGGGCGGTCCGCTCGTCGGCGATCAGGGCGCGGACGCGGGCCGAATCGGCGACGCGGCCGAGCCGTTCGGCGGGCCAGGCCGCGTCCATCGGGACGTAGGCGGCGCCCGCGGCGACGGTCGCGAGGGTGGCGGCCGGCACGGCGGCCGAGCGCCCCAGGAGCACCCCGACGCCGTCCTCGGCGCCGACGCCCCGGCCGGTCAGCGCACCCGCCAGAGCATCGGCCGCCTGTTCGAGTTGCCGGTACGTGAGGGTGTGCGTCCCGTCCACGACGGCCGGGGCGTCCGGGGTGCGGCGCGCCTGGTCGCGGAACGCCTCCGGCAGGGTCCGTGCGACGGCCCGCTCGGGGAGTTCGGTGCCGAGCCCCTGGGCGCGCAGGGCGGGGGCGGTGGCCTCGTCCACGAGCGGCAGGTCGCGCAGGGGCAGGCCGGGGTCGGCGGCGGCCAGGGCGGAGACGAAGGACACGACGGCCTGCTCGTGCAGCCGGACGTCCTCGGGGCGGTAGAGGTCGGGGCGGGCGTCGAACCCGATCAACGGCCCCTTGCCCTCGGCCCGTTCGGAGACGAAGAGGGACACGTCGTCCACCGGGCCGACCGACAGCACCCGGGAGGGCGCGGGGATTCCGGCGAAGTCCCGGTCGTAGTCGTAGCCCATGATGTTGACGACGATGCCGGTGAGGCGGACCGGGTCGTCGCCCGTGTTCAGTTCGCGGGCGAGCTGTTCGCGCGAGAAGCGGCGGTGCCGCAGGGCGCCGCGCATCTCGGCCGCGGCCTCGCGGACCAGCTCGCCGACGGTCATGCTGCCGGTGGGCGTCAGGCGCAGCGGCAGGATGTTCGCGGTCATGCCGACGATGTGCCGCAGCCCGCCGTGCCGGCCGTTGGAGGCGAGGCCCACGGTGACCTCGCGGGTGCCGGTGACCCGGGCGGTGTACGCGGCGACGGCGGCGACCAGGACGGCGCTCCACGTGGTGCGGTGGGCGGCGGCGAGCCGGCGCAGGTCCGCGAAGACTTCGGCGGACAGGGACTCGCCGTTGTGCAGCCGCAGGCCGGATGGGCCGGGTCCGGTGGGTGCGGCGGCCGTCGGCGGGTTGCCTGCCGGTGCGTCGGCCGCCGGTGCGTCGGCCGCCGGTGTGTCGGCCGCTGCTGCGGGGAGGTCGGTGCGGCGGCGGATGAGCGTCCGGCCGCTGTGTGCGTCGTCGTCCCCGGTGGCTTCGGTGGCCGGGTCCGCGAACCTGGCGGTCCAGTAGGCGCGGTCGGCGTCGTGGCGGCCGGATTCCCGGTAGGCCGTCTCGTCGGCGACGAGTTCGCGCAGCGGCGCGGCGGGCGGCGTGATCTCCGCGAGGTCTTCGCCCCGTACCGCGCGTCCGTAGAGGTCGGCCACGACGCGGGTGAAGACGGCGCCGCCGAGGCCGTCGACGGCTATGTGGTGGAAGCGGACGTACCAGTAGGACAGCCGGTCGCCGGCGCGGAGCAGGGCCATGTGGTGGCGGGGGCGGCGCAGGCTGTCGGGCGTGGCCATGTCCGTCGCCAGATAGCGCTCGACCTCGGCGGCGGGGTCGGCGGCCCCGGACACGTCCACGATCCGGAGCCGGCGGGCGCCGGGTTCGCGGACGACGCGCTGGAGGAGGGTGTCGCCCTCCGTGACGAATTCGAGGTTGAGGCTGTCGCACAGCTCGCAGGCCCGGTCGACGGCGGCGGCGAATAGCGCCTCGTCCAGGTCGCCCCGGATCTCGAAGCATTCGCCGACGTTGTATTTCGGGCTGCCGGGGTCGAGGAGTTGCCCGTACCAGACGCCCTGCTGGGCTGCGGTCGTCCCGAAGAACTCTTCGGGAGCAGATTCCGGGGAGACAGAGCCGTTTTCGCGCATGCCGGGACACACCTTCGGGGAGAGCTTTCGGGGGGACGAAGAGGGCAGGACGAAGCCGGTCGTGCCGGTGCGGCGTCCATGGCCGACAACGGGCGGGTGAAAAGCGGGGAGAACGTCACCGGCCCCTGGCATCGGGCACCACGGGACCGGCTTCCCGATCCGAAAACCGGGAGCGGGCTCGGTTTTCTTCGCTTACCGAGGACAGGCCGACGCGCAGTCCATCGACGCAGTCCATCAATGAGGAAATAAAGCCGCATGACAGCGGCATGAACATTTCTCACCGAAGCATGATCGATCGCTATTCATGACTGATCGATTTTGCCCGGATGAAAACGGCGCCGATCGAATGGATCGCGTGCGGACTGCGGGCCGGGGCCGCTCACAGGCCCGCGCGCCGCGCTACCCGGCGTCGGCCTCCATCGCCCGGACCAGGCCGGCGGGCCGCATGTCCGTCCACGCGGCCTCGATGGCGTCGAGACACTCCTGTCGCGAACCCTCCGGACCGCCGACGTCCCAGCCGCTCGGAACCTCGATGTGCGCCGGCCACAGCGAATACTGCCCCTCGGCGTTCACCAGCGTCACGAACCGGCCCGACTCGTCATCGAAAGGATTGGTCACGACTGTCCCCCCACTTGTTTTCCCACATGCCACCGCATGTTCTTCAGATATATGCGGGCCCGCCGCACGGATTCACCGCTCCCCCGCCACCGGATCACCCCGCCCCCACCGCGCAAGTCCAGCCGCATGGGCCGGAGATACGTTACGCCTCGGGATACCGGCGCGACGCCGATGGCCGGCCGGTCATCCGGCTTCGCCCGTTCACGCCAATCACCATAGAGGACCACCGACAGCCCAAGAGTCGAATTCGGCCCATTACTTATCAGCCCCTACGACCGCGCCGTACGGGAAGGCCGGCCGGAGACATATGCCAAGCCCGCTCCCCCGGAAATTTTCAGCCACCCGGTGTCCCGATTGTTCGCATTTTACTAAATACGACCCGCGCACATTCGGATAAGCGCCGGCGTACACCCCCTCATCCACGGGCACGCGCCGAACACATCGCGCTCCCGTGCGCCGGGTGCGCGCCCCTTTTGAAATCAATGGCCATTCCCCTCACTCTGCGTAATATGCGGACCGTGGTGCGGGCGGCCACCCGGCGGGGGCGGCCGGCCCCGCATGCGATACGAATGCCGGGTGACCGAAGAGACCCCGCCCGCGACCGTGCGCGTGTTCATCGCCCTCGCTCCGCCCGACCCGGCGAAGGACGAGCTGGCCCGGGAGCTGCGCCCCGCCTACGCGACGCATCCGCAGGTGCGGTGGAACCGGGTGGAGGACTGGCACATCACCCTGGCGTTCCTGGGCGCGCTCCCGGTGGACACCGTCCCGCTGCTGCGTCCCCCGCTCGCCGCCCTCGCCGCGGCCCGCCCCGCGCCCCGGCTGGCGCTGCACGGCGGCGGCACGTTCGACGAGCGGGTGGCGTGGAGCGGGATCGCCGGCAACCTCGACGGACTGCACCGGCTCGCCGACAGCGTACGGGCCGTGGTCCGCGACTGCGGGATCGCCCTGGAGGACCGGCCGCTGCGCCCCCATCTGACCCTCGCCCGGGTGCGCCGGGGCGACCACACGTCGGCCGGCGAGATCGCCGCGCTACTCACGGAGTTCCGGGGCCGCCCGTGGCCCGCCGAGCGCCTGCATCTGGTCGGCAGCAACGCGGGGAACGGCCCCGGGCCGATCCGCTACCGCGACATCGAGGCGTGGCCGCTCGGCACGGCTTCCGGCGTCGCCGCGCCGCCGGCGCGTCCCTGAGGACGAGCCCGCCCGGGCCGTTACGCCAGCCTGACCGGAGTGGGGCGCGGCTCCGTGTGTTGGTGAGGTTCGGGGGTACCGCTGTGGAACGGTGAGCTGACTTCGGGCTCGCACCACACAAGCGGAGAGGGTTGCACTCATGGGACACGGCGGGAACGTGATCGCGGAGCTCACCACGGACCACCGCGAGACAGACGAACTGTTCGCGAGGATCGAGGCTCAGCCGGTCGGCGACGAGCAGCGCAGGAAGCTCGCCGACGAGCTGACGGTCGAGCTGGTCCGGCACTCCGTGGCGGAGGAGACGCACCTCTACCCGGTGGTCCGGCGGTATGTGGACGACGGCGACGACATGGCCGACGAGGAGCTGGAGGACCACGCGAGGGTGGAGCAGCACCTCAAGGAGCTGGAGGGGCTGCCCGCGGACGACCCGCGGTTCGACCACCTGGTGGCGCAGCTCAGGCTTGAGGTGACCAAGCATGTGCGCGACGAGGAGAACCGGCTCTTCCCGCTGCTGGCGGCGGCCGTCTCCCCGGAGATCCTGGACCGGCTGGGCGAGAAGGTGCGCGCGGCGAAGCAGACCGCCCCGGCACATCCGCACCCCGCCATGCCCGACACCCCGCCCGGCGACAAGATCCTGGGCCCCGGCGCCGGTCTGGTCGACCGGACCCGCGATCTGCTGAGCGGCCGCGGCAAGGGCTGAAACCCCCCGGCACCCTCAGCGCCCCGGCCTCCCCCGCTCTCAGCGGGCCCGGGCCGGGCCGAGGCGCAGCCGGTCGAGCAGGTCCGCGTGGTGGAGGCGGGCTATCGGCTCCAGCAGGTCGGGGTGGCGCAGCAGCGCGGTGGCGGCCAGGTCGTGCGCGCTGGGCGCGGTCAGGCGGCGGAACTCGGCGGGGCCGGTCACCCCGTGCTCGGTCTCGTCGAGCGCCTTCACCGCCTCCTTCGCCGCGTCGGGCGCGGTGAGCAGATGCGCGGCCCAGCTGGCGACGACCTCGTCCACCCAGCTGCGCCAGGCCAGGTCCGCCGGACCGGCCGCCGCCCGGCCGTGGCCGCCGGTGACCTCGTCCAGGCGGGCTGATCCGCCGGGGCCGGTCAGGACCACGAGGGCGGCGTCCAGGCCGGTCGGGTAGCGGAGCCAGGTGGCGACCGTGACGGCCTGGCGGGCCTGCGCCTCGGCCAGGGCGGCGGTGAGCGGGCCCCCGCCGGCCGGGAACGCGCGCGTCAGCCACTGGGTGGTGGCGGCGATGAGCGGGGCAAGGTCTGCGGGCATCGGGGCGTCCCCTCGGGTCCTGGATCGCCGTGCAGCGTACTGCGCCCCTGGCCGGCCCCCGTATGACGCAGAGCACCTTCCGGCCGTGGTGTGCGTCATGACCGCCGACACCCCGGGCACCGGCGACCCCGGCGAGCGGTTCCGGGGTGACGCGCTACCGCCGGGCCATGTACAGGCTGAACGCCTTGTGCAGGACCCTGTTGAGCGGGTAGTCCCACTCGCCGACGTATTCGGCGGCCTGCCCGCCGGTGCCGGCCTTGAAGCGGAGCAGCCCGAGCAGATGGCTGGACTCGTCCAGGGTGTCGGTGGTGCCCCGGAAGTCGTAGACGTGCGCGCCCATCGCGTGGGCGTCGCGGATCATCTGCCACTGGATGGCGTTGTTGGGCTGGACCTCGCGCCGGCGGCTGGTGGACGCACCGTACGAGTACCAGACGTGTCCGCCGACGGTGAGCATGGTGGCGGCGGCCAGCACCTCGCCGTCGTGCGCGGCGAGGTAGAGCCGCATCCGGTCGGGGTGTTCGGCGGTGAGCGCCTTCCACATGCGCTGGAAGTACGCCAGGGGGCGGGGGATGAACCGGTCGCGTTCGGCGGTCTCGGTGTAGAGCGCGTAGAAGGTGTACAGGTCGGCGTAGTCGCCCTGGACGATCTTGACGCCGGCCTTCTCCGCCTTCTTGACGTTGCGCCGCCACAGCTGGTTGAACCCGGCCAGGAGGTCGTCGGGCGAGCGGCCGGCGAGGGGGAGCTGGAAGACGTAACGCGGCTGGCCGGCGGCGAATCCGTCCTCGCCGTCACCCCCGGAGCGCTGCCAGCCCATGGCCCGCAGACGGTCCGTCAGTACGAGGGCGCGGGGGTCCTGTTCGGTGGGCGCGACCTCGCCGAGGCGGTGCACCCCGGGGTCGGCGATGGCCTCCTTCACGGTGGCCGCGTCCCAGCGGCGGGCGACGACGGGCGGGCCCATCCTCACGCTGAACGCGCCCCGCCCCTTGAGGTGGTCCAGAAGCGGGTTCAGCCACCGGCCGGGGTCGTCGTCGTACCAGTCGATGACGGGGCCCTCGGGGAGGTAGGCGAGGTGGCGATTGATCTTCGGCAGCGGCCGGTACAGGACCAGGGCGGTGCCGGTGATCCTGCCCGAGCCGTCGAACCAGCCCAGGCTCTCCGCCCGCCAGTCGGGCTTCACCTCGCCCCAGGACGGGACCTGCATGTGGCTCGCGGACGGCAGACCGCCGATGTACGCCAGGTGCTCGTCCCGGCTGATCGTCCTCAGGCGGAGGTCCATCGGTCTGCTCCTCGTCCACGGGTCGTGATCCTCCGGCAGCCTACTGGCGGTCGCCGCACCCCACGACGCGGGCGGGCGTTCGGGCGAGACGTCGGCGCCGGGGCAGCCGCGACGCCGGTATCAGGCCCAGCGCGGCGAGCACCGCCACCGCGAGCAGCGCCTGGCCCGGGGCGAAATCCGTTACGGGGAGGGCCTGGTTCCCCGGGTCGGTGACGCCCGACGGGGTGAGCGGCATCAGTCCGGCGGCCACGGCGATCCCGAGGGCGGGGCCCACGTTCATGGCGGTCTGTTTGAGGCCGCCGACCACTCCGGCGTATCCGGGCGGGGCGTCCCCGACGACGGTCCCGGTGGCGGTGACCATGACGGCGGTGAAGCCCGCGCCCAGCACCGCGAGGACGAGGCCGGTCTCCCACGCGGAGCCCGGCCGGGAGAGGCCGAGGACGGCGAGGACGACGCACAGCTGGCCGGCGATCGCGGTGCGGCGCGGCCCGAACCGGCCGAGCGCGGCCGAGGCCGCGGGCGCCCCGGCGATCATCAGCAGGGTCAGCGGCAGGCAGCGCAGCCCGGTGGTGAGCGGATCGAGGCCGAGCCCCTGCTGAAGGAGGAACGTGACGACGAACAGCGCGCCGAACAAGCCGCCGGAGGTGGTGAGGAGCAGCGCCATGGACGCCATCACGGGCACCGAGCGCGTCACCGCCGGCGGCACGACCGGCTGGGCGCTGCGGTGTTCGTACGCGACGAGCGCCGCCCCGAGGAACACGCTCAGCAGCAGCCCGAGCCCGGTCCGGGTGCCGGTCCATCCCGCGTCGGGGACGCCGGCCAGGGTGTGGACGAGGGCGGCGAGCGCGGCGGCCAGAAGGACGCCGGCGGTGAGGTCGAACCGCCGGTGCGCGGCGGGCGGCAGGTCCGGGGTCCGCACGGCGAGGGTGAGCGCGGCGATGGCCAGGGCGGCCGGGATGTTGACCAGGAAGACGGCGCGCCAGCCCCAGTGCGTGACGAGGAGTCCGCCGAGCACCGGACCGGCCGCCGCGGCCACCCCGATCGCGCTGGTCCGGAGGGCGACGGCGCGGCCGAGCCGGTCGGCGGGGTGGACGAGCCGGAGCAGGGCGAGCGTCGCCGGTTGCAGAAGCGCGCCGAACACGCCTTGTGCGGCGCGCAGGGCGATCACGGGGCCGATGCCGTCGGCGAGGGCGATGCCGGCCGACGCGGCGCCGAAGCCGAGGACACCGACGCACAGCAGCCGCCGGTGCCCGTACCGGTCCCCGAGCCGGCCGGCGATCACGAGGAGGGCGGCGACCGCGAGGAGGTAGGCGGTGCTCGTCCACTGGACCTCGGTGACGGTCGCCCCGAGGTCGCTGCGCAGGTCCGGCTGGGCGACGAGCAGCACGGTGCCGTCCAGGGCGACGATCATCGCGCCCGCCACGGAGGCGAGGAGCGCGGCGCGGGGCCGTACGGCGGTGAGGGTCACGCGGCCACCCGGCCGAGGTGGGCGTCGAGCAGCGCCGTGACGAGCGGGTCGGGTGCCTCGCCCGGGCCGGGAAAGGCGAGTTGGAGGCTGCCGCTCGCCCGGAGCACGGCGATGCCGTGCAGATTGGTCCACAGGGCGGCCGCGGTCAGGGCAGGTGGCGGGGCGGAGTCGTACAAGGGTCCGGTGCCGTTCTCCGTGTGGTGGGCGCGGTCCTGGGCGACGAGTTCGACGAGCCGCGCGAACAGCGGCAGGGTCGACTCGCGCAGGCGCGGCGGAGCGGGTGCGTCCGCTTCCGCGTCGTCCGCGTGGGCCTCGCTGTCGAGCAGGTCGTGGCGGAACATCAGCTCGAACATGCCGCCGCACTCCCCCGCGTAGTCCAGGAAGGCGTCGGCGAGGCCCCGCAGCTGCTCGCGCGGTGTCCCGGCCCCCTCGGCCGCCGCCGTGAACCGGGCGGCGAGTTCGGTGAAGCCGCGCCGGGCGATGGCGGAGAGCAGGGCGTGATGGGTCGGGAAGTAGCGGCGCGGGGCGCCGTGGGAGACGCCGGCGCGGCGGGCGATCTCGCGCAGGCCGAGCGACGCGGAGCCCTCGGTCATGACGAGGTCGACACCCGCGTCGATCAGGCGCTCCCGCAGGGAGTTCGGTTGGCTCACTTGATCCATGGACAGTGTCTACCAGGCGCGAGTAGACACTGTCTACTCCTTGGGCGCGGCACGCCGCCGGGGCTCTTCGTCACATGTGGCGATCACCCGAATGGCGGGGGCGCGGGAGCCGGAGGAGAGTGGATCGAGGGGCGGAACGGCTTCCGCCGGGCAGCCCCTCACCCCACCCAGCTCTTTCCGTGTGAGGCACTCATGGCGACCAACGAAAGCAGCGGCACCAAGCTGAACGACGGTGCGGCGGGCGGCACCCGAGGGACCACGACCATCGCGGACGGCGTGGTGTCGGCCATCGCCGGTATCGCGGTACGGGAGACCGACGGGGTCCACAACGTCGGCAAGGGCCCGTCGCGCGCGCTCGGCGCCGTCAAGGACAAGGTCTCCCGCTCCAGCGATCCGGGGCGGGGCGTCAAGGTGGAGGTCGGCGAGAAGCAGACCGCCATCGACGTCGACATCGTCGTGGAGTACGGCGTCCCCATCGCGGACACCGCGCGCAGTCTCCGTACGAACGTCACGGACGCGGTCGAGACGATGACGGGTCTCGAAGTGGTCGAGATCAACATCAACGTCGCCGACGTCCATGTGCCGGGTTCGGACGACGACGAGGACGAGGACGAGTCGTCATCGCGCGTCCGGTGACGGCCCCCGGCGGACCCGGTGGACGGGTTCTCAGTCCTCGGTGAGGATGCCTTCGCGGAGCCGGCCCAGTATGCGGGCGATCAGCCGTGAAACGTGCATCTGGGAGAGACCGAGGCGTTCACCTATCCGGGACTGCGTCATCTCCTCGCCGAAGCGCATCCGGACGATGGCGCGCTCCCGTTCATCCAGCGTCTCCAGCAGGGGCGCCAGGGCGTGCAGATTCTCGACCAGTTCGATCCCCGGGTCGCACTCGCCGGTGATGTCCGCGTGAGTGCGGCTCACCCCGCTGGGGCTGTCGGACTCCGCCCCGTCGAGGGGCACGTCCAGCGAGTGCGCGGTGTAGCCGTTGGAGGCGACCAGGCCCTCGATGACGTCCTCCTCGCCGATGCCGAGGCGTTCCGCGAGTTCGGCGACGGTGGCCTCCCGGCCGAGCGGAGTGGCCAGCTCCTCCTTGGCCTTGCCCCGGTCACGGCCCCCGGCATCTGCGCGGCTACGGATGTCGGCATGGCGGTCATTCCCTTCCGTCGGACGGCGGCTGCTTACGCGTGCGCGAAGCTGCGACTACCCGGAGCCATGCGTTCCACACACCAAGGGGGTGTTCCAGGAATAAGGTTGGCCGGCCGCCTCACATTCCGGCGGGCTGTTCCGTCGGACCGTCGGCAGCGGAAACGCACGACGACAACCAGGGGCGGTCACGTACATGAGCACACCTTCCGAGCCGGAGCTGAGCGCCGTCATCGGTGAGCGGCGGCAGCTGATGAACCTCGCCTACCGGATGCTCGGTTCGGTCGCCGAGGCGGAGGACGCCGTACAGGAGACGTACGCCCGGTGGTACGCGATGTCACCGGAGCAGCGGGGCGCCATCGCGACGCCCGGGGCGTGGCTGACGACGGTGGCCAGCCGGGTCTGCCTCGATGTGCTGGGCTCGGCGCGGGTCAGGCGGGAGCGTTACGTCGGTGAGTGGATACCGGAGCCGTTGCCCGACCGCTCCGAGTGGGCCGGCGGGCGCGCCGACGGGGGCCGCGGCGACCGGGCGGACCCGGCGGACCGGGTCACCCTGGACGAGTCCGTGAGCATGGCCTTCCTGGTGGTGCTGGAGTCCATGACCCCGGCCGAGCGAGTGACGTTCGTCCTGCACGACGTGTTCCGGTACCCCTTCGCGGAGGTGGCGGACATCGTCGGCCGGAGCGCCCCGGCCTGCCGGCAGCTCGCCGCGTCGGCCCGCCGCCGCCTCCGGGACGCCCGCGCCGAGGCGGTCCCGGCGGCCGGACAGGCGGTCCTGGTGCGGGAGTTCAAGGACGCCTGGGAGGCCAAGGACATCAAGGCGCTCATCGGCCTGCTCGACCCGGAGGCGGCGATGATCACCGATGGCGGCGGGCTGGCCGGGGCGGCCCTGCGCCCGGTCGAGGGCGCCGAGCGGGTCGCCCAGTACCTGGTCCACTTCGCGGACAAGGTGCCCGAACTCCTGCTGCTGGAACGGACGGTGAACGGACGGCCCGGCCTGGTCGCCCAGCACTCCGGGGTCATCGTCACCGTGGCCGCGTTCGGCGTCGCCGGGGACCGTGTGCACCGCATCTGGGCGGTACGCAACCCGGAGAAGCTGCGGACCTGGCCCGGGCACGGCGGGTCCGGGCCGGCGCCTCAGTCGTGGGGCGGGTAGGTCAGCCGGCCGTCGCGGACCCGCGCGTCCTCGTTCAGGACCGCGGGCCGCGTCGAGGTGGGCGACAGGATGTCCACGACCTCCGCGCCCGCGACGATCAGCGCGTCGGTGATGAGTCTGCGGTGGCAGCGCCACGGCACGGCCTCGCTGCACATGATCGCCGGCCGGGTGTCCTCGGCGAGTTCCAGGAGTTCGTCCAGCCCTTCCCGGAAGGCGTCCGTCGCCATGTAATCGGCGTAGTCACGGAATGCCTTGACCCGCCAGGCGCCGTTCGCGGTCGGGACGCCCTTCGGGGTGTGCCGGCGGCCGCCCAGCTTCGGGAGCCACCGGTAGCCGATGCCGGGCGGCAGCGAGTCGGCGATGTTCCGCCGGTTCCACTGCGGAACCTTCCGGGACGAGGGGTACGAGCGCACGTCGGCCAGCAGGGTGACGTCGTTGCGGCGCAGCAGTTCCACCAGTTCGCAGAACTCCCTGGTCGAGTGGCCGACCGTGCAGATGCGGTGCATGGCCCGGCTTCCCTTCGTTTCCCGTCGTGCGCGGGCCGTTTCCCCGGCCGTGTTCCTCTCCAGCCCTGGGTACGCTCCTTTCGGTGAGCACGCCACCGGGCGGGAATCCGGAAGACGGAAGCGGGTCGATCATGTGTACCGCCGATGACTACCCCGTACGGGCCGCCGCCCGCTCCCGTACGCTGGCGGAGCTCGACGGGCGACTGGTCATGTGCCGTGCCTGTCCCCGCCTCGTGGAGTGGCGCGAGGAGACCGCCCGTATCAAACGCCCCGCGTTCCGCGACTGGGAGTACTGGGCGCGCCCCGTACCCGGCTTCGGGCCCTCCGACGCCGCCCTGGCCGTCACGGGCCTGGCGCCCGCCGCGCACGGCGCGAACCGGACGGGCAGGATGTTCACCGGCGACCAGGCCGGCGATCTGCTGTACGCCACGCTGTACGAGCTGGGGCTGGCCTCCCGGTCCACGGTGACGGACCCGGCCGACGGGCTGGAACTGTACGGGGTCCGGGTGACGTCCCCCGTGCACTGCGCGCCGCCCGCCAACCGCCCCACGCCGGGTGAGCGGGACACCTGCCGGCCGTGGCTGGCGCGGGAGCTCCGGCTGCTGCGGCCCACGGTGCGGTCGGCCGTCGTGCTCGGCGGCTTCGGCTGGCAGGCGGCCCTGGCCGCCCTGGAACGGGCCGGGTGGCGGGTGCCCCGGCCCCGGCCGGTGTTCGGCCACGGCGCCCGTACGGTGCTGGAACCGGCCGACGGGGCGGGCGGCCCGCTGACGGTGTTCGGCTGCTACCACGTCAGCCGGCGCAATGTGTTCACCGGCCGGCTCACCCCGGCGATGCTCCGCGAGGTGCTGGCGGGGGCGGCGGAGACGGCGGGGCTGCGAGTGGTCCGGCCGGAGCCGGAGTGACCGGGGCGGTGCACGGCACTCTTCGGGGCGGCCCACCGGCCCAACCGGCCCACCGGTCCACGGGATTTTTTGCCGGCTCATCAGATTGGGATGACGGAAAATCGAGCAGGCGCCCGTTATGGGCACACTTTCTCGCACCACCAGCCGTACGCTCCGCCGCCGCCTCCTCGTGCCCGTCGCGATGATGTCGTTCGCCCTCGTCGCGGCGGGCTGCAACGACGACGGCTCCGCATCGGCCTCGCCCTCGCCCGCGGCCCACGCCGGGACGACGGGCCCCGCGCAGACCTCGCCGCAGCCGTCCGGCCCGGCCTCCTCGCCCCCGGCGACCACGCCGTCCTCCCCCGCCGCGCCCAGCGACTCCGGCGCGTCGTCCGGGTCCGACGCCGCAGGTCCCGCCCGGTGCACGGCCGAGGGGCTGGGCATGAGCGTGAAGCAGGGCGACGGGGGCGCCGGGCAGGTCTACTACGAGCTCATGTTCGTGAACAAGTCCGGGCACTCCTGCACCCTGAACGGCTTCCCCGGGGTGTCCCTGATCCAGCGTGACGGCGCCGTCATCGGCGCCCCGGCCGAGCGCGACGGCGCCTCGCACGGGGCGACGGTGCTGGCCGCCGGCGGGACGGCGCACGTCGTGCTGCACACCCTGAACCAGGGCATCGCGGACGGCGGCTGCTGGAAGCGGGGCGACTACCTGCGGGTGTACCCGCCGGGCTCCAAGGAGGCGCTGACCCTGCGGGACCCGCAGATCCGCGTCTGCGGCGACCGCTTCACGACCACGTCGGTCGAGCGCTGACGTCCCCGCCGGGGCCCGCCGTCAGGCGGGCAGGTCGTCCACCGTCGGGGCGACCGGCGCGAACAGGTCGCCGACGGCGGTGAGCGCGGCGGTCTTGAGCGTGCCGGCCGGGACCACCGTGCCGTCGGGCGCGGGCAGGCTGCGGGTCGCCGTGGCCTCGGCGACGACGGCGGGCCGGTAGCCCAGGTTGAACGCGCCCTGCGCGGTGTGCGTGACGCACATATGGGCCATGAACCCGGCGAGCACCAGGTCCTTGCCGCTGCCGGGCTCCGCGCCCAGGGCGGTGAGGGTCTTCGCCAGCTCCGTGCGGTGGAAGGAGTTCGGGAACTGCTTCACGACCACAGCCTCGCCCTCCCGGGGCGCCACCTCGTCACTGAGGGCGCCGATGTGCTCGCGGATGTCGTACGGGGAGCCCTCGCCGCCGTCGTGGATGACATGGACCACCGGCGTGCCGGCGGCCCTGGCCCGGTCCAGGAGGCGGGCGCAGGCCGCGACGGCCTCCTCGGCGCCCTCCAGGGCCATGACGCCGGTGCGGTAGGTGTTCTGGACGTCGATGAGGATCAGCACGGACTCGCTCAGCCGGGGCAGCCGGGCGTCCAGGCCGGAGACCTCACGGAGGGTCGCGGAGGGCTGGTTCGTGGTCATGGTGGTGCCTTTCTCGGGGTGGTGGGCAGGTTGTCGTGGGCAGGCTTCCGGGCACGGCGAAGCCGTACGCCGTGCCAGGTAAGAGGTGTGGGGGCGGAGCCGTCAGGCCGCGTGGGTGCGGAAGCGGCGGCGGTAGGCGGCCGGTGTGGTGGCGATCTGCCGCCGGAACACGCGGTGCAGGGTCTCCGCCGACCCGAGGCCGGCGGCGGCCGCCACCCGGTCCAGCGGGTCGTCGGTGGTCTCCAGGAGCCGGCGGGCCGCCTCGACCCGGGCGGACTCCACATAGGCGGCCGGGGAGACCCCGGTCTCCTGTTTGAAGACCCGGGCGAAATGGCGTTCGCTCAGGCACATGCGTGCCGCGAGCACCGGTGCGGACAGGTCCTGGTCCAGGTGGTCCGCGATCCACAGCCGCAGCGCGTCGATCTCACGCCGGGAGGCGGCCGGTCTGCTCAGCGGCACGGAGAACTGGCTCTGCCCGCCCTGCCGCTTGAGGTACATCACCAGCTGGCGTGCCACGGCGAGCGCGGTGTCCTCGCCCAGGTCCTCGGCCACCAGGGCGAGCGCGAGGTCCAGGCAGGCGCTGATCCCGGCGCCGGTCCACACCCGGCCCCGATCGGCGCGTACGAAGATCGGGTCCGCGTCGACCGTGACCTCCGGGTGCGCGGCGGCGAGCTGGGCGGCGGTCGACCAGTGCGTGGTCGCCGTCCTGCCGTCCAGGAGTCCGGCGGCGGCCAGCAGATGCGCGCCGACGCACACGGACGCCACCCGGCGGGCGTGCGGGGCGGTCTCCCGTACCCAGGTCACGATGTCCGTGTCGACCCGGGCGACGGGCCCGTCGTCGGTCATGTCGACCGCGCCGGGCACCAGCAGGGTGTCGACCTCCCGGCCCACCTCGCCGAAGGTGAGGTCGGTCAGCAGCCGCACCCCCGCCGAGGTCCTGACCTCGCCCGCCCCGGGCCCGGCCAGCCGGACCCGGTAGCGGTCGTGGCCCTCGGACACCCGGTTGGCCAGGGCGAAGACCTCGGCGGGGCCGGAGACGTCGAGGAGGTCGACGCCGGGGAAGACCGCGATGACGACGCGGTGTGCGGTGGGCATGACTCCATCCTGGCCAACCGCGCGGATGGCCGCAATGACGGTTCCCTGTCACATTCGGACACCGGTGCGGCCGGGTCCGGCGTCCGGGATGCGGGCACCCGGGTGCGCTGGTTCGCTGGGAGGGACGGCTCTCCACCGAGAACCTGGAGTGATCATGAGCGTTGCGGACGAGACCGGCGGCCGGGCCGAGCGCATCCGGGCGAAGGCCGAGGAGATGCGGGAGACCGCCGAGCGCACATCGGACCCGCGGGAGCGCCGGCGCCTCCAGGACAAGGCCCGCCGGCTCCAGGAGCGGAGCGACCAGGTGACCACCAAGGGCGACCACGGGACGAACGCGCTCTGAGCCGGCGGGCCGGTCCGCTACTGGGTGAACCGGGGCAGCCACTTCACCAGGTAGTCGGGGTGGCCGGCGTTCTCGGCGGCCAGCTGCCGGACCACGAAGCCCAGGCCGAAGGCCCGGCCGGAGGCGAAGTCGCGCTGCGGGCGGTCCACGTCGAGCGCGGCCACCTCGGCGTACTCGTCCAGGAGGACCCGGTGGGTCTCGATGCGCTGGAGCGTACGGGCCGGGTCCTGGCGGACGATGTGCCGGTCGTAGGCGTGGCCGTGGGTGCGCAGGGTGAAGGCGATCGCGCCGCCCCGGTCGTGGATCTCGCCGGGTGTCCCGGCCGGGCACCGCCATGCCTCGCCGCCGGCCGCCCTGGCGAGGTCTTCCTCCTCGTCCAGGCGCGCCCTGACGAAGGCGACGAGGTCGGAGTTGTCTGTCGTCATCTGGTTTCGCATCCTTCCGCTCGGCCCCACCCCCTGGGGGCCGAGCTGGACACTATCCCGAGGTGCCTCAGTGGGCCCCGTCCACCGGCTCCAGCACGAAGACGGGGATCTGCCGGTCCGTCTTCTTCTGGTAGTCGGCGTAGTCGGGGAACGCGTCGACCGCGCGCTCCCACCACTGGTCCTTCTCCGCGCCGGTGACCTCACGTGCCGTCATATCGCGGCGGACCGGGCCGTCCTGGAGCTCGGCGCGCGGGTCGGCCTTGAGGTTGTGGTACCAGACGGGGTGGGTCGGGGCGCCGCCCTGGGAGGCGACGACCGCGTACCGGCCGTCGTGCTCGACGCGCATCAGGGGCGTCTTGCGGATCTTTCCGCTCTTGGCGCCCACGGTCGTCAGGACGATGACGGGCAGGCCGCGCATCGTCGTCCCTTCCGTGCCGCCCGAGCTCTCGTACTGCTCGACCTGGTCGCGAACCCACTGGGAGGGGCTCGGCTCGTACTCGCCCTGGAGAGGCATGCGTTCTGTCCCGTCGTCGGTCTGTCCGGCCGTGGCTCCTCGCCGGCCGCGGCATCTCATCATGGCTTCAACGCCTGCCGCCACGGGCTAATCAGCCCCGGCCGTCGTGTCGCGGTCAGGCCCCGGTGACCCCGTCCAGCCGCTCGCGCACCAGGTCGGCGTGGCCGATGTGGCGCGCGTACTCCGCGATCATGTGGATGTGCACGAGGCGCAGCGAGTACACCTCGCCGTCGTGGGTGAAGGTGTCGTCCAGCGAGGCTCCGGCGACGATCTCGTCGGCGAGCCGGCACTGCTCGACCAGCCGGGCGTAGTCCTCGGCGGCCGTGGCGGGGTCCAGGTCCTCGAAGTCCGCGTCCTTGCCCCTGGCCGGGTCGTACAGGGGCTCCAGGTCCTCCCCGGCGAACCGCTGCCGGAACCAGGTGCGTTCGACCTTGGCCATATGGCGTACGAGCCCCAGCAGGGACAGGTTCGACGGTTCGACCGTCCGTTCGGCGAGCTGTTCACCGGTGAGTCCGGCGCACTTCTGGAGGAGGGTCGAGCGGAACCAGCCGAGGAAGCCGGTGAGCATCTCCCGTTCGGCGGCGACGAGCGAGCCCGGCGTACGGGTGGCTGCGGGTGCGGTCCAGGTCATCGGGCGATCATGCACCCCGAACAGCTTTTCGTACGAGCCGTTTTACGCGTGCATGCTGTAGCCGTCGCCGTCCGATGCGGAGCGGGTCACGGACGTGGTGGCACCGCCGACGAGCCCGAGGACCAGGAAGAGGACCACCAGGGCCTTGCCCGCGGTGCTCATGACCAGCGGCCGGGTGGCGGACCGGGGCTGCCCCCGCGGTACGGAGAGGTCGTCGTCGCCGAAGAGTCCCTTGGGGTAGGCGGGGCTGAGCAGGGCGAAGTAGGCGGACACCCGCGTCTCGTAGCGCAGGGTGGCCGCCGTGGCCTCGAACAGCGGGCGGGGCATGCGCCCCAGGATCAGCGTGATGAGCCACCACAGGACGGCCAGGGCGGACCAGCCGGACGTGGCGAGGCCCTGCACGATCGCGGCGGGGATGACCAGGATCAGCCGGAAGAAGACGGCGATCCGATTCAGCCGCGTCGGGCGGACGTCGATGCGGACGGGGTGCTCCGGCGGCTGGTACAGGGTGAAGGGCGGATAGCGGTCGACGAGGAGCATGGCGCTCGCGCCGACCCGGGTCCGGTAGGCCAGGACCTGGGCGAGGAAGCGGTAGACGGGCCCGGGCAGCCGGGCGAGCGCCAGGGCGGCGAACCAGCCGAAGATCACGGTGAAGAAGGCGCCGATCTCCAGGAAGAACAGCACGATGAAGTGCGGGATCAGCAGGAGCAGCCGGAAGAACACGGTGAGCCGCCGTTGGCGGACGGGTTCCACGACGTCCAGCACGGGCCGGAACTCGTCGGCGTCCCCGGCGCGTGGCCCCGGGCTCCACTGGGCGTCGCTCATGTCGCTCCTCTCCGGCGTGGCCTTCCACCGTCGGCCCGCCGGACCCGGTCCGCAATCGGCCGCGGGCCGATCGGGTAGCCGTACCGCCGCAGGTCAGCGCTTACGGGGCCGGGGTCCTGCCGCCGCTGCGTCCATGCGCGACGGATGCCCCGCGAGCGCCGGACCACACCCCGCGCGCCGTGCGGGGCGGGCCGCCCGGCGTCAGACTGGTCGCGACGGGCCGGTCCCGCACGGCCCGGCGCATCCGAACCGATGCGGAGGTCTCATGGCGGACGGCCACGCCGGCACACCCCTGAACTGCCTGGTCACCGGCGCCAGCGGCTATATCGGCGGCCGGCTGGTCCCGGAGCTGCTGGCGGCCGGCCACCGGGTGCGGTGTCTGGCCCGCACCCCGGAGAAGCTGCGCGACCACCCCTGGGCCGGCGAGGTGGAGACGGTGCGCGGCGATGTCACGGACCCGGCCACGCTCACCCCGGCGATGGACGGCATCGACGTCGCGTACTACCTGGTGCACGCGCTGACGACCGGGGCCGGTTTCGAGGAGACCGACCGGCGGGCCGCCACGGCCTTCGCGGAGCGGGCGCGGGCCGCCGGGGTCGGCCGCATCGTCTATCTGGGCGGCCTCACCCCCGAAGGCGTGTCCGAGCGGGAGCTGTCGCCGCATCTGCGCTCCCGGGCCGAGGTCGGGCGCATCCTGCTGGACTCCGGCGTGCCGACGACCGCGCTGCGCGCCGCCGTCATCATCGGCTCGGGCTCCGCGTCCTTCGAGATGCTGCGCTATCTCACCGAGCGGCTGCCGGTGATGGTGACCCCGAGCTGGGTGTCGACGCGCATCCAGCCGATCGCCGTCCGCGATGTGCTGCGCTATCTGGTGGGCAGCGCCCGCATGCCCCGGGACGTGAACCGCACCTTCGACATCGGCGGTCCCGACGTCCTCACGTACCGGGACATGATGCAGCGTTACGCGGAGGTGGCGGAGCTGCCGCACCGGCTGATCCTGCCCGTGCCGATGCTGTCCCCGGGCCTTTCCAGCCACTGGGTCGGGCTCATCACACCCGTGCCCGCGTCGATCGCCCGGCCGCTCGCCGAGTCCCTGCGGTACGAGGTGGTGTGCGGGGAGCACGACATCACGGGGTACGTCCCCGACGGCGCGGGGCAGCCGTTCGCCTTCGACACGGCGCTGCGCCTGGCGCTGCAACGCGTCCGGGAGGCCCGGGTCACCACCCGGTGGTCCTCCGCCTCGGTGCCGGGCGTGCCCAGCGACCCGCTGCCCACGGACCCCGACTGGGCGGGCGGCAGCCTGTACACGGATGTGCGGGAGCGCGAGGTGAACGCGTCGGCGGAGGCCCTGTGGCGGGTGGTGGAGGGCATCGGCGGAGAGCACGGCTGGTATTCGTTCCCGCCGGCCTGGGCGGTGCGCGGCCGGCTGGACCGGCTGGTGGGCGGCGTCGGCCTGCGGCGCGGGCGGCGCGACACGGACCGGCTGCGGGCGGGCGACTCGCTGGACTTCTGGCGGGTCGAGGAGATCGAGCCGGGGCGCCTGCTGCGGCTGCGGGCGGAGATGCGGCTGCCGGGCCCGGCCTGGCTGGAGATGTACGTGGAGCGGGCCGGGGAGGGCCGGTCGCGCTACCGGCAGCGGGCCCTGTTCCATCCGCGCGGGCTGCTCGGGCACGCGTACTGGTGGGGTGTCTCGCCGTTCCACGCCCTGGTGTTCGGCGGGATGGCGCGCAACATCGCGCGGGCGGCGGAGAACCGGACGTCACCCGGACGGGCGGTACCCGCGGTGTCGCCCTGAGCGGTGCGGTCCGGGGCGGCGGGGTGACGGCAGCATGGCTGTCCCCGCCTCATCTGGAGTTGCGCCATGTCCGTCGCGGTCGTCCTGTTCACCGCCGACCTCCGTCTGCACGACCATCCGCCGCTGCGCGCCGCGCTCGCCTCGGCCGACGAGATCGTGCCTCTGTTCGTCCGGGACGGCGCGATCGGGGCGGCGGGTTTCGACGCCCCGAACTGGCGCGCGTTCCTCGCGGACTGTCTGCGCGACCTGGACGCCGGGCTGCGCCACCGGGGCGGTCGGCTGGTCGTCCGGTCCGGGGAGGTGGCCGGGGAGGTGTGCGCGGTCGCCTCGGAGACCGGGGCCGATGAGGTGCACCTGGCGGCCGGCGTCAGCGCGTACGCCCGGCGCCGGGAAGAGCGGCTGCGCGCGGCGCTGGAGGCGGACGGGCGCCGGCTGCGCGTCCACGACGGGGTGGTCACGGCGGTGGCGCCCGGCGCGGTGACGCCCGCCTCCTCGGACCACTTCGCCGTGTTCACCCCGTACTTCCGCCGCTGGGCGCGGGAGCGGCCGCGCGAGGTGTTCGGCGCGCCGCGCACGGTCCGGGTGCCGGAGGGGGTGCGCTCCGAGCAGCTGCCTTCGCGCGGCGGCGTCCCCGGTGTGTCGGAAGGGCTCGCGGCGGGCGGCGAGGAGGCGGGGCGCAAGGCGTTCGCGGCCTGGCGGCGGCGGGGCCTCGCCTTGTACGAGGACCGGCACGACGACCTGGCGGCCGACGGCACCTCGCGGCTCTCGCCGCATCTGCACTTCGGCACCCTGTCCCCCGTCGAGCTGGTGCACCGGTGCCGGGACGCGGGCGGCGCGGGCGCCGAGGCGTTCGTACGGCAGCTGTGCTGGCGGGAGTTCCACTACCAGGTCCTCGCGGCCCGGCCCGCCTCCTCGTACGAGAACTACCGCGACAAGCACGACCGGTGGAGGTCCGAGGCGGACGCGGCCGACGAGGTCGAGGCATGGCGGCAGGGGCGCACCGGCTATCCGATGGTCGACGCCGCGATGCGCCAGCTGCGCCACGAGGGCTGGATGCACAACCGGGGCCGGCTGCTCACCGCCTCCTTCCTCACCAAGACGCTGTACGTGGACTGGCGCGTCGGGGCACGCCACTTCCTGGACCTCCTGGTGGACGGCGACATCCCCAACAACCAGATGAACTGGCAGTGGATGGCGGGCACGGGCACCGACAGCCGCCCCAACCGGGTGCTCAACCCCGTCGTGCAGGGCAAGCGCCTCGACCGGGACGGCGCGTACGTCCGCCGCTGGGTGCCGGAGCTGTCCCCGGTGTCCGGGTCCGCCGTCCACGAGCCGTGGAGACTCCCGGCCGAGGAGCGGGAGCGCCTGGACTACCCGGAGCCCGTGGTGCGGCTGGCCGAGGGCCTGACCCGGTTCCGCCGGGCGCGTGGTCTGGAGTGAGGGGCCGGGAGCGCGTCGCGCTGTTGCTGCTGTCGGCGGCGTCCGGGGCGGCGGACGCGTTCGTCTTCATCTGTGTCGGCCAGGTCTTCGCCGGCGTGATGACCGGAAACCTGGTGCTGCTGGGCGCCTCGGCCGCCGGGTCGGACGAGGAGGGCGTCGCGCTGCGGGTGGTCACCGCGCTGGTCTCGTACGGCTGCGGGGTGGCCGGTGCCGCGCTGGCCGGTGAGCGGATGTGGCGGCGGGTGCCGTTGATGCTGCTGGCCGAGGTGGTGCTGCTCGCGGCCGGGGCGGGGCTGTGGGCGGCCCGGCCGGTCACGTCGGACGCGGACCGGCTGGGCCTGCTGGTGCTCATGGGACTCGCGATGGGCGTCCAGGGCCGGGTCCGGGCGACGCCCACGAACTACTTCACCGGCACGCTGACCTCGCTCGTCGGCCGCCTCGCGGTGGGGGCGCGGCGGGGCGACGACGGCTGGGCGGCCGGGCGGCTGGCCGCCGTGGTGGCCGGCGCCGCGCTCGCGGCGCTGACCGTACGGCTGTGGCCGGCGGGCGGTGCGCTGGTGGCCGTGGCACTGGCGGTGGCGGCGCTGCTGGTGGAGGCGGTGGGAAAGGGGAAGCCCCGGCCGGATCGGGGGAATCCAGCCGGGGCGGCTTGAGTGTGGGCGCTCATCGCGTCATCCACATATAGGTGAACGATAAACCACCACGGTCCGTTCCCCGCAATCCCGAACCCGGACTGTGATCCAGCGCACGGAGCCGCGGGCGGCCCCGACGATCGGCGCTCCCGTGCGCTCGCGCCCGCCGCTCGCCTCGCGACTTGCACCAACCGCCGTAAACAGAAAGGCTGTTCGAAGAACAATGGGCTACAGTCAGCCGCTGGCATATGCCGGATGCAAGAACGCATCGAGTGTTGCCAAACCACTTACGGGCCTCTTCCGGCTGTGCGAAAGTCGTATGCGGTCCACCCTTCGTCACTGGTTGTACCGCCCTGTATCGGAGTACGACATGCCGTCCCCCCTCTCCGCGGACCGCTCCGCGCCACAACCGCCCGAGCGCGAGGCCGTCGACGCGTTGATCCACCGCACGCGCCGGCTGCGCGGCGACGTGGACGCGGTGCGGCGCGACGCCGTGCGCGTCGTGGACGAGGACGACCCGCACACCCGGTGGCAGCGGGCGCTGTGCGAGCTGGCGGTGCACCACCTGGACGACCTCGGCACCCATCTCGGACAGCTCCGGGACGGCCTGCCCGCCGAACAGCCCGCGGATACCGCCGACGAGCCCGCCGGCTCCCTGATCGGCCGGGTCGGCAGCGCCGAGTGGAATCTGCTCACCGACGAGGTCAGCTGGTCCGACGAGCTGTTCCGGATCTTCGGCCGGGCCCCGGAGGCGGGCGGGCTCTCGCTGGACGCCCTGCCCTCCCGGCTGCTCCCCGAGGACCAGCCGTTACTCACCGCGCTCGTCACGGACTGCCTGGTGGACGGCAAGCCGATAGACGGCGAGTTCCGCATCCGGCACACCGACGGGCGCGTCCGGACCCTGCACATGATGGGCGAGCCCGTGCTCGACACGGACGGCCGCACCGCCTCCATGTGGGCCGTCCTGCGCGACGTCAGCGCGCTGCGGCGCAGCCAGCAGGTGGTGCGCCGCACCCATGACTCGCTGCGCCGCGAACAGCCCCGCACCGGCCACCGGGCCCCGGCGGAACCGGCGGAACCGGCGGAACCGGTCCTGCCGCCGTGGCAGACCTCCCTCCGGCTCCCCGACCACGACCCCGGCGCCCTGGACATCGCCGCGCACTACCTGCCGTCCGAGACGAGCGCCCTGGTCGGCGGCGGCTGGTACGACGCCATGGAGCTGCCCGACGGCAGGACGATGCTCACCGTCGGCGATCTCACCGGCCACGGCGTCCGGGCCACCTCCGCCCTGGCGGTGGTGATGGGCGCGGTACGCGGCATGGCGACGGCCGGCATCGAGCCCGGCGCCCTTCTCGGGCACCTCGATCAGTTGCTGGAGACCTCCATTCAGCCGGCGCTGGGCAGCGCCGTGTGCGGCAGGTTCGACCCGGCGACCCGCACCCTGGACTGGGCGCAGGCCGGACACCCCGCGCCCCTGCTCTTCCGCGACGGCACCGGACGCCCGCTGCCGCTGCCGGACGGAGTGCTGCTCGGAGCGGCCTCCGGGGCCGCCTATGAGCAGGCCGACGCGCACCTGCTGCCCGGCGACGTGCTGGTGCTGCACACCGACGGACTGGCCCGCGACGACGCCGCCGGGCACGGTGGTGCGCGCCCGGGCACGGAGACGCTGCTGGGGCTTGCCCCGCGCTTCGCCGGGGCCGGCTCGGCGCAGGAGTGCGTACGAATCGTCGTCGAGGCGTTCGGCACGGCCGAGCGGCTGGACGACGCGTGCGTGCTGATCGCCCGCGTCGGGGCGTAAGGAAGCGAAGGACCCCTTCGGCGGAGCCCGGCGTTCATCGCGTCCCGGGGCTGCTCAGATCGCGGCGCTCCCCGGCTTCTTGCGCTGGCTCGGCGGTACCGCGAGCTGGATCTCCTCGCGCAGGTCCTCGATCTTCGCGTACCCGGCGAACTGCCCGGTCAGCCGGTACATCTCGCGCAGCCGGTCCCAGGTCCGGTGGGAGGAGGTCTCCCCCATCGTGACCAGGGCGAGCCGGGCGTAGCGGTCGGCCTGTTCCGGGTCGTCGCCGATGAAGCACGCCGAGGCGAGCGAGATGTAGTCGAAGATCTTCGACCGCTCACGGCCGTTGACCCGCAGCTCCAGGGCCTGCTTCGCGTGCCGCTGGGCGACGATCGCCGCCGAGGGGTCGTGTTCGGCGAGCGTCCGGAAGGCCAGGGCCTGCATGCCGTGCATGTCGGCCTCGTCGAACATCTGCATCCAGCTCGGCGGCGGCACATCGGTCTTGTCCGAGACGAAGAGCTCCTCGGCCAGGCCCAGGGTGCGCCGCATGGCCTGGCCCCGGCCCATGGATGCCTGCGCCCACGCCTCGATGGTGCAGAGCATCGCCCGGGTGCGCGGCAGGACTTCGTCGCCGGAGCCGGACTTGGCGAGCTTCATCAGGTCCAGCGCGTCGTCGGGACGGCCCAGGTGGACCATCTGGCGGGCCGCGCGGGACAGGGCCTCGCCGGCGCGCGGGCGGTCGCCGCCCTCGCGTGCCGCGTGCGCGGCGATGACGAAGTACTTCTGCGCGGTGGGTTCGAGGCCGACGTCGTGCGACATCCACCCCGCCAGGACGGCGAGGTTGGCCGCGACGCCCCACAACCGCTTCTGGAGGTGGGCGGGGTGGTGGTAGGCGAGCATGCCGCCCACCTCGTTGAGCTGGCCCACCACGGCCTTGCGCTGGAGGCCGCCGCCCCGCGACGCGTCCCAGGCGCGGAACACCTCGACGGAGCGCTCCAGCGCCTCGATCTCCTCGGAGCCGATGGGGGCGGCCTCGTACAGGTCGAAGCCGGCCTGATCCGCGTGCGGGGTGTGACCGGCGCGCGGGGCCTCCGCCGCCAGTGCGGGGTCGGTGTGCAGCCAGTCGTACATGGGGCCGGCGATGGCGGAGCCGGCGGTGAGCACGGCGCCCGCGCTCATCAAGCCGCGTCGGTTGAGCATGAGGTCCATTCCCGTGAATTCGGTGAGGACCGCTGCCGTCCGTTCGGGCGCCCACGGAAGTTGCTCGGGATTGTCCTGCGTCCCGGCCTCTCGCCGCTTTCCCGCACGCCCGCGCCGGCCGAACCCGAGGTCCTCGATGGTCACGACACGACCGAGCCGCTCGGTGAACAGAGCCGCCAGCACCTTCGGCACGGGATCGCGGGGGGACTCCCCCATGTCGATCCAGCGCCTCACGCGCGAGGTGTCGGTGGCCAGTTGCGGATGGCCCATGGCCGCCGCCTTCCGGTTCACCATTCTCGCGAGTTCGCCCTTGGACCAGCCGGCAAGGCCGAACAGGTCCGACAGGCGGGTGTTGGGTTCTCCGGTCACGTCAAGCCCCCAGGTTCTCGGCTGTGTTGACAGTAACCCCGCGTCAGATGCCCTGTGACTATTCGCCAGGGTTTCGCCAGGGTGCGCTATGTCGAGAGACACCCGTGCCCCGGTGTCAGGTAGGAAAGCGCAACCCCGCCCGGCAGCCCTAGGTACTCCCCAGGGTGCCGAACGGCCGCCGGCCGGGGCGGCGCACGCAACTTGTCGGCGCACGAAGGGATCTGTAACGCCCATGTACACAGCATCGTCCTCCGTGTCCGCCCCGCCCCGGCCGCTGCGTCCGCTCCAGGCGGGCGGCGGACCGTATCTCGACCCGCGCGCCACCGTCCCGGCCCCCGGCATCGGGCGGCCCCGGCGGCCGGGCGGCCCCGGCGCCCCCTCGCTCGGCGGACGGCTGGACCTGTCGGGCCCCCAGGGCGCCCAGCTGAGGATGGTCATCGCGTCCGTGCACCGGATCTGCCCGGAGTTCAATCCGGTGCAGGTGCTGCGGCGCAGCGGGCGTTCGGTGCTGCTGGTCGGCTCCACGGGGCGGGCGACGGCGGTGGCGAAGTGTTTACTGGACCACTCCCCCGCGTGGTCGGAGCGGTTCCGGCACGAAATAGCGGCATACCGGGCGTTCGTCCGGCACCGCCCGCCGGTCCGGGTGCCCCGGCTCATCGCCGCGGACCCGGAGAACTGCACGCTGGTCATCGAGCGGATGCCGGGCCGGGTGGCCGCCCTGACCCGCCACCCCGCCGAGGCGCCGCCCCGCGCCGACCTGCGCGCCGTGCTGGGGGCGGTGGCCCGGGTGAACGCCTGGCGTCCGCCGGCGGGCCTGTTCGAGGCGCCGCTGGACTACGCGGCGCGGATCGCCCGCTACCACGAGCTGGGCCTGTTCACCGACCGGGACCTGGGCGACCTTCAGAAGCTGCTGCACGGGATCGCCCACTCCGGCGGGCGCGGCGCGACGGGGCAGTTCTGCCACGGGGACGCGCTGCTGTCCAACATCCTGCTGTCGCCCACGGGTCCGGTGCTGGTGGACTGGGAACACGCGGGCTGGTATCTGCCCGGGTACGACCTGGCGACGCTGTGGACGGTGCTGGGTGACGCCCCGGTGGCGCGGCGCGAGATCAGCAAGCTGGCGCAGGTGGCCGGTCCGGCGGCGCGTGACGCGTTCCTGGTCAACCTGATGCTCGTACTCACGCGGGAGATCCGCCGGTACGAGACGGCCGTGCAGCGGGCCATGCGGGAGGCCGGGCCCGCCCGGGCCGTGCAGGACCGGGCGGGTGCGCTCGCCCCGGGCGAGGAGCAGCGGCTGCTGCTGCGCCGGCTGCACGACGACTGCGCGATGGCCCGCAACGCCGTACGGGCGGCGGTCGGCACCCGCTGACCGGCCGGCCCCATGGGGCGCGCCGCGGGTCCGGTGCCGACACACCGGGCCCGCGGCGCGCTGTCGTGTGCGGGCGCCCGCGGCAGGGCTCAGCGGGCGCGGACGATGTCCACGTCGGACGCCTTGACGAAGGCGACGCGGTGGCCGATCTGTACCGTCACATACTTCTCCCCGCCCTTGAAGTACGTGTGGTCCAGCGGGAGGGAGGCGTCGATCGTCGGTGCGTAGAAGAAGCCGGTGGGCGCCTCGCCGCCGCCGGGGTAGGACTGGCCGGCCTTGATCGTGTACTGGAGCGGTGTGCCGACCCGCTGGTCCGCGAAATCCGCCGGGTACTCCGACTTCTCCGGGTAGGCGACCCCGTACACCGGCACCTCCGCCTTGCCGGCCTTCGGACGGACGACGTAGCCGGAGGTGGGGACGGTGGTGCGGGTGTGGGCGGGGGTGCGGAACCACGCCTTCTCGCCGTACCACCAGATGGCCGTCCAGCCGGGGGCGCGGCCGGCGACGACGGCCTGCTGGGTGGCGCTGATCTTGCTGCCCCAGTCGGACGCGCAGTTGGTGCCGGGTGAGCCGTCGGTGTGGATGCCGGGGTCGGAGAAGAGGGGTGCGTCATCGGAGGGCGCGGTGTGCAGCGGGACGGCGCTGGAACCCTGGACAGGCAGGTCGACGTTCTTCTCGCAGTCCCGGAACGCCTGCTTGTTCTTCTTGAAGTCCGGGCTGACGGTGACCAGTTGGCTGCCGGGGCGGGCGGTCGGCAGGGTGGGCCTGCCGAGGAGCGTCATGAAGTGGTTCCAGTCCCAGTAGGTGCCCGGGTCCCAGTGCATGCCCTTGGTGCCGGCGGCGCTGGTGGGCGGGACGCCGTCGTGGCCGATGATGTGCTGGCGGTCGAGCGGGATGTCGTACTCGGCGGCGAGGTAGCGCACCAGCGCGGCGGTGGAGCGGTACATCTCGGGGGTGTACCACTGGGCGCCGTCGACGGCGACGCCTTCCTGTTCGATGCCGATGGAGTGGCTGTTGACGTACCAGTTGCCGGCCTGCCAGGCGACGTCCTTGTTCCTGACCATCTGGGTGACATGGCCGTCGGCGGAGCGTACGACGTAGTGGGCCGAGGTCTGCTTCAGCGGGTTCTGGAAGATCTTCAGCGTGGTGTCGAAGTCCTCCTCGGTGTCGTGCAGCACGATGAACTTGATCTTGTTGGTGTGCGGCCGGTCGGCGGTGTCGTAGTTGCCGTACGTCTCCTTGTCGGCCGGGTCGCCGGTCTGCTGGTAGGCGGCCGGGACCCAGTCGCAGGCGAGAGAGCGCGGGCACTCGGGCCGGACCCCGCCGGCGCCGGCCGGGGCGGCCGGGCCGAGCAGCGCGAGGCTCAGCGCCCCGGCGGTGGTGAAGGCGAGTGCGAGCCTGGTCCGCTGCTTGGACGTCATGACAACCCTTCGTAGAGCCGGGTGGAGCCGTGGCGGGTGTGCGCGCACACTCTGTGACCTGAGGTGAAGTGGCGTCAAGAGTGCTGGGAACGCCGCGCGTTGAGCCACTGGACCAGACCACTGACAGAGCATGTGACCTGCGAAGGGCGGGAATCGGCGGGGGTGTGGCGACGGCCCGTTACCAGGGTTTTACGCGTACGGACCGGCACGGGTGTCCCTCGAACGGGCGCTCTGCGGTGTGACTAATCGCGGCTGTGCGTGCCCCGAACGGACCAAGGGTAGTGCTGGCGCCGACAGGACCGATGCGCGTGGAACTCACGCGATGGCTCTCGGAAAGGCCGGACGCACATGGCTCAGCCGTTCACCCTGCCGGATTTCTATGTTCCGTATCCGGCGCGTCTCAACCCCCATGTGGAGGAGGCCCGGCAGCACACCAAGACGTGGGCGCGGGCCATGGGGATGCTGGAGGGGTCCGGTATCTGGGAGGAGAAGGACCTCGACGCGCACGACTACGCGCTGCTGTGCGCGTACACCCACCCCGACTGCTCGGCGGAGGCGCTGTCGCTGGTCACCGACTGGTATGTGTGGGTCTTCTTCTTCGACGACCACTTCCTGGAGCTGTTCAAGCGGACCCCGGACCGGGAGGGCGGGAAGCGGTATCTGGACCGGCTGCCCGCGTTCATGCCGATGGAGCGCGGGGCGCCGGTGCCGGAGCCGGAGAACCCGGTGGAGGCGGGGCTCGCGGATCTGTGGGCGCGTACGGTGCCCGCGATGTCGGACGCGTGGCGGGTGCGGTTCGCGGAGTCGACGCGCAACCTCCTCAACGAGTCGCTGTGGGAGCTCGCCAACATCAACGAGGGCCGCATCGCGAACCCCGTCGAGTACATCGAGATGCGCCGCAAGGTGGGCGGTGCGCCCTGGTCGGCCGGTCTCGTGGAGTACGCGGCCGGGGCCGAGGTGCCGGAGGCGGTGGCCGGTGAACGGGCGCTGCGGGTGCTGAGCGACGCGTTCTCGGACGGGGTTCATCTGCGCAACGACCTCTTCTCGTACCAGCGCGAGGTGGAGGACGAGGGCGAGAACAGCAATGGGGTGCTGGTCCTGGAGCGGTTCCTCGGCTGCTCGACGCAGGAGGCGGCCGAGGCGGTGAACGACCTGCTGACGTCCAGGCTCCAGCAGTTCGAGAACACGGCGCTGACCGAGGTGGGCCCGCTCTGCGCGGCCAAGGGCCTGGACGCGGCGCAGACGGCCGCGGTCGGGGCCTATGTGAAGGGGTTGCAGGACTGGCAGTCGGGCGGCCATGAGTGGCACATGCGCTCCAGCCGCTACATGAACGACGGCGGGGCGGGTGAGGCCGAGCCGGGCTTCGGGATGTCCGCCGCGTCGGTCCGGTTCACCCGGCGCTCCGAGTCGGCCAGGCTGCGCAGCCACAGCCATGTGCTCTTCCAGCACGTGGGCCCGTCGTTGCTGCCCGACTTCGACCTGCCCTTCGACACGACGCTGAGCCCGCATCTGGAGGGTGCCCGGGAGCGGATGGTGGTCTGGGCCGACCGGATGGGCATCCTGGGGCCGCAGCCGGGGGTGCCGGGTTCACACATCTGGGACGAGCAGCGGTTGCGGGCGATCGACCTGCCGCTCTGCGCCGCCGGTATCCACCCGGACGCGACGCCGGACGGGCTCGACCTGTCCTCGGGGTGGCTGGCGTGGGGGACGTACGGCGACGACTGGTTCCCGGTGGTGCACGGCCGGACCCGCGATCTGGCGGGCGCCCGGCTGGCCAATGAGCGGCTGTCGCTGTTCATGCCGCTGGACGGGAGTCCGGTGCCGGAGCCGGTCAACGCGCTGGAACGGGGGCTCGGCGACCTCTGGGAGCGTACGGCGGGGCCGATGGACGACGCCGGGCGGCGCGCCTTCCGCAAGTCCGTGGAGGACATGACGGCGAGCTGGCTGTGGGAGCTGGCGAACCAGGCGCAGCACCGGATTCCCGATCCGGTGGACTACGTCGAGATGCGGCGCATGACGTTCGGCTCGGATCTGACGATGAGCCTGTGCCGGATCGGGCACGGCCGGAAGGTGCCGCGCGAGATCTACGAGAGCGGCCCGCTGCGCTCCCTGGAGAACGCGGCCGCCGACTACGCGGCGCTGCTCAACGACCTGTTCTCGTACCAGAAGGAGATCGAGTACGAGGGGGAGGTGCACAACGGGGTCCTGGTGGTGCAGAACTTCTTCGGGGTGGACTACCCGACGGGGATGGCGATCCTCTACGACCTGATGAAGTCGCGGCTGCGGCAGTTCCTGCATGTCGCGGAAAACGAACTTCCGGTGCTGTACGACGACTTCGGCCTGGACGCGGAGGCGCGGGAGACCCTTGCGGGCTATGTGCGGGAGCTGAAGCACTGGCTCGCGGGCATCCTGATCTGGCACCGGGGCTGCCGGCGCTATCGCGAGGAGGATCTTCGGCGGGGCGCCGCCCCGTGGCACCTCAACGGCCCCACGGGGCTGGGTACTTCGGCGGCGCAGGTGACGGCGCTGTTCGGTCGGCTGCCGGAGGTGAAGGTGTAGCCCCGGGCGGCACACCAGGTCACCGGGCGGTGCGGCCCGGTGACCTGGTGTGTGCTCAGCCCTGCTGGAAGAGTTCGGCGGGCAGCGGCTTGAGGAGGGCGTACAGATCGTCGGTGATGGGCCGGTCCCAGCTGGCGATGGTGACGAGCACACCGTCGCTGCGGTCGAACTGCACACAGGAGATACGGCTCTCGGAGAGCTTCACCCGGCGCACGATCATGAGGTTGTCGCCCTGCATGACCGGCATGTCCTCGGTGCCGGTGACCTCGACCGGCTCGTCGTTCTCCAGCGCCAGCAGCAACTGGGCCACCTCGAACGGGACCTGCCCCTCCTCGGTCTCGCGCGCGGGCGAGCCCTCCGGCAGGTTGCCGATGATCATCGCGGGGCCGCGCCCGCCGAACAGGTCGTACCGGAGGAACACACCCTGGCAGCTGCCGTCGGGTGCGGGGAGCAGACCGGCGCCGAGGTTGCCGGGCCAGTCACCGGGGTCCATGGCCAGGACGTCGAAGTCGGGGCCCGCGGGTGTGGCGGCGCTGCGGCGGCGGAGGAAGGACATGCACATATGTTACGTGTCCCAGCTCACCCCGCCGAGCCGGGCCCGGACCGGCATATGCCCAGGCCCGGGGGCACGCCTCCGTACACCTCACACCTCCCCCGCGGGCACACCTCTCACCCGGTGCGGGACTCCGCGGCCAGCCGTTCCAGCACGTCGACGGCGTCGTCCAGCCGCTCGTACGGCACGAAGAGGTGGTCGTGGTGAAACCCCGCCACCACGTTGCAGCTGATCCCCGCGTCGGTGAGCGCGAGCGACACCGCGGCGGTCAGCCCGACCGCGTCCAGTGCCGAGTGGACCCGCAGGGTGATCCAGCCGGCGACATAGGTGTACGTCAGCCCGGCCACCGCGGCCTCGGCCTCGGGGAGGACCAGGGTGAGCCCTTCGCTCTCGCGGACCGTGACGACGGGCGCGACGCCGGCGGGCGGAGTGGCGCCGGGCACGGTGGCGTAGACGTACCGGCCGGGGCGGGGCTCGGGGCTCAGGCCGCTCAGCAGGACGCGGAGATCGCTTTCGGCTGTCACGGCGACCACGCTACCGACGGGGTGCGGGCGTGAGCCATTCGGGCACGTCCCGCGTCCAACCGGTCACCGTGCGTGGCACCGAGCCGGGATCGCCCATAGCTTCGGCTCATGAGGAAACGACACATCACACGCCTCGTGAGCATCGCAGCCGCCTCGGCCGCCGGACTGGCCGCGGCGGTGCCGTCCGTACCGGCCGCCGCGGCCGGTGCGCGCGTGGTGTCACCGGGTCAGTCCATCCAGGCGGCGGTGGACGCCGCACGGCCCGGGGACACCATCGTCGTCCGGCCCGGGACCTACCGCGAGAGCGTCCGGATCAGCACGCCGGACCTGACCCTGCGCGGCTCCGGGGACGACACGGTCATCATGCCCGGGGCCGGCCGCGCCGCCGCCGGTGACGACTGCGCGGGTGCGGGCAACGGGATCTGCGTCCTGGGGACGGCGGGCGGCACCGTGGACGGGGTGACCGTCAGGTCCCTGCGCGTCACCGGGTTCGCCCGCAGCGGCCTGTGGGCGTCCTGGACGGACCGGCTGTCCGTCCGCTCGGTGACCGCCGACGCCAACGGTGTCTGGGGCATCGCGCAGCAGCGGTCCACCCGCTCCGACCTCCGGGACAGCACTGCCCGCTCCAACGGGGACGCGGGCATCTTCGTCGCCAACAGCGTCGACGAGGAGGGTGGTGCCACCGACACCGGCGGCACCCTGGTCCGGGGCAACACCCTGACCGGCAACCGGATCGGGTTCACCGCGCGGCGGGTGCGCAACCTGTCGGTGCGCGGCAACACCTTCACCGCGAACTGCAGCGGGGTGTTCGTCGTGGGCGACGAGGGCACTCCGCAGGCCGGTGCCATGTCGGTCCGCTCCAACCGGATCACCGGTAACAACAAGTTCTGCGCCGCCACCGACCGGCTGCCCGCGATCCAGGGTTCCGGGATCGTGCTGACCGGCGCCGAGTCCACCGAGGTACGGAACAACGAGATCCGCGACAACGTGGGCGCGACCCCGCTGTCGGGCGGTGTCGTGCTGTTCAAGAGCTTCGTGGGCGCGAAGAACACCGACAACACCGTCAGCGGCAACGTCGTCCTCGGCAATCAGCCCGCGGACCTGGCGAACCGGGACACCGGCACGGGCAACCGGTTCACCGGCAATGTCTGCACGACCTCCGCACCGGCCGGGATGTGCTGACCGGTGACCCCCCGCACGAGGAGAAGCGAGACGGCATGACCACCGTGAGCACCACCCCCGGCACCACTCCCGTCCAGCCCTTTCCCACCCCGCAGCCGGCGATGCGGCTGCGCGAGCTCGTGTTCGGCGCGGCCCGCTCCGCCGCCGTGCGCGCCGTCGCCCGGCTGGGTGTCCCCGACGCGCTCGGCGACGCCCCGGAGACCCCGGAGCGGCTCGCCGAGGCGGTGGGGGCCGAGCCCGGGCCGCTGCGGCGGCTGCTGCGGGCGCTGGCCTGCTACGGCGTCTTCACGGAGAACGCCGACGGCACCTTCGCGCACACCGACATGTCCCGGCTGCTGCGGGAGGACGCCCCGGACAGTCTGCGGGCGATCTCGCTGTGGTGCACCGAGCCCTGGACCTGGGAGGTGTGGCCCCGGCTCGATGACGCGGTGCGCTCGGGCGGCCATGTCTTCGAGGACGTGTTCGGGAAGGAGTTCTTCGACTACCTCCACCAGGACGCCCACGAGTCGGCGCAGGTGTTCAACGCGGCGATGACCACCTCCAGCGTGCAGTCGGCGCTGGACGTCGCCGCCCTGCTCGACCTCACCGGTGTGTCGTCGGTGGCCGACATCGGCGGCGGCCAGGGGCATGTGCTGGCGAGCCTGCTGGAGAAGCACCCGTCGGTGAGCGGCACCCTGATGGACCTGCCGGGGGTGATCGCCCGGGCCGACGAGCGGCTGCGGGACGGCGGTGCGCTGGCCGGGCGGGCGGCCATCGTGGCCGGGGACTGCCGGGAGGGCATCCCGGTCACCGCCGACCTGTACATCATCAAGAACATCCTGGAGTGGGACGACGAGTCCACCCGCCGGGCGCTCGCCGCCGTCGTCCGGGCGGCCCGCCCCGGTGCCCGGGTCGTCGTCATCGAGAACCTGGTGGACGACACCCCGTCGATGCGGTTCACGACCGCCATGGACCTGCTGCTGCTCCTGAACGTGGGCGGCGCCAAGCACACCCGGCAGAGCCTGGTGGACCGGCTGTCCGGGGCGGGGCTGCGGATCGACGGCGTCCGGCCGGTCAATCCGTATCTGCACGCCTTCGAGTGCGTGGTGCCCGGCTGACCCCCGGGCGTACGCGAAACCGCCCCGGTCCCCGCCGAAGAGGGGGGACCGGGGCGGTCGGCGTCGCTCACGCGGTGGCGCCGCGCTCCCAGCGGTAGAACTCCTGGGCCATCGCGTCCTTGGGCCCGCGCCAGGTCTCGGGGTCGTACGGGCTGACGAAGGCGGTGAGCCGTTCGCTGATGGCCCGGAACTCCGGGTGCTCGGTCACCTTGGCGATCTCGGGGCCGGGCGGGCGCTCGGACTCGATCATGTGCAGGTAGACGTCGCCGAACTGGAAGAGCTTGCGGCGGGTGACGCCGACCAGATGCGGCAGTTCGCTGTTGTCGGACGCGGCGAACAGTTCCGCGATGTCCGGGGCGGATCCCGGCGCCATCCGGGCGACGATCAGTGCGTGGTGCATGGGTGGTGCCTCTCTGCCGGTCAGTTGGCCGGGACGGCGGCGGAGCGGCGCTCGCGGTCGCGCTGCTCGATCCTGTCCCGGATCAGCGCCATCTGGACCTTGGAGTTCCGGTTGATGTTGTCGGTCATCCAGGCGTCGTCCACCGGCGCGTCGGGGCGCATCGCGAAGTCCTGCTGCCAGCGCATGCGGGTGCCGCCGGGGACTTCCGCGTACTCCCACCGGATGTCCATGTGCTGGAACGGTCCGGGTTCGACGCGGCGGGCCCGGACGTTGCGGCCCGGCCGGTCGGTGGTGCGCTCGGAGACCCAGCTCCACACCTTGCCGTTCTCGTCGGGGTGCATGGTCAGGCGGAAGGTGGTGCGCTCGCCGTCCCGTTCCAGGACCTCGACGGCCGCGTACTCACTGAACAGCTGCGGCCAGTTCTCCAGGTCGTTCGTCATGTCCCAGACGAGGTCCAGGGGGGCGGCGATGACGATCTCGTTCTCGGTGTGTCCGGACACGTCAGGCTCCTGTCATGAGGCTGTTGTTGACGAGGTCGAGGAACTCGCGGGGCGTCTTGCACCGGTCCGCGTCGGCCGGCAGCGGCTGCCCGTGCCGGTTCTCCAGTACGCCGACGATGCCGAGCAGGCCGAGGGAGTCGAGGCCGTACTCGTCGAAGGCGGCGTCGGAGCGGTTCTCCATCTCCTTGGGGTCGACGGAGAGGCCGGCGCCCTTCTTCATGAGGGCGGCGAGTTCTGCGTACGTCAGTCGTTCGGTCATGAGGGACTGCTCCTTCTCACGAGGGGTGGACGCGCGGGGGTGGACGGGGTCAGGCGGGGCGCCGGAGCACCAGGGCCGCGTTGGAGCCCATGAGGCCGCGGCTGAGCACGAGCGCGGTGCGCAGTTCGGCGGGGCGGGCCCGCTCGGTGACGACGTCGAGGTCGTGGCAGACCTCGAAGACGTTGGGCGTGGGCGGGACGAGGCCGTTCTCCATGGCCAGGACGGCCGCCGCCGCGTCCAGCACCGGTCCCCCGCAGTAGGCCCGGCCGATGCCGGTCTTGGGGGCGGTCACCGGGACGCGCCGGCTGTGCGGGCCGAGCGCGTCGGCCAGCGCCAGCGCCTCGGCCCGGTCGGCGGCCGGCGAGCCGAGCGCGTCCGCGAAGACGACGTCGACCTCGTCGGGGGCGCAGCCGGCCTCCCGCAGCGCGCCCGCGATGGCGTGGGCGAGGCCCTCGCGGGACTCCTCCCAGTGGGCGGCCGTGGTGAAGGTGGCGGCGTGGCCCGCGATCTCCGCCCGAACCCGGGCACCGCGCTCGCGGGCCGACTCCTCCTCCTCGACCACGAACATCGCGCCGCCCTCGGCGGGCACGAAGCCGCAGGCGTCCGAGGTGAAGGGGCGGTAGGCGCGCGTCGGCTCCTCGACGGCGCTGAGGTCGCGGTAGCCGAGCTGGCAGACCACGGAGTACGGCGCCAGCGGGGCCTCCGCGGCGCCGACCACGACCGCGTCGGTGCCGCGCCGCACGGAGCGGTCGGCGTGCGCGAGCGCGTCGAGGCCGCCCGCCTCGTCGCTGGCCACCACCGCGCAGGGGCCCTTGAAGCCGCCGCGGATGGAGATCTGGCCGGTGCTGGCCGCGTAGAACCAGGCGATCGACTGGTAGGGGCCGACATAGGTGGAGCCCTGGCCCCACAGCCGCTGTAGTTCGCGCTGGCCGAACTCGCCGCCGCCGGAGCCGGCCGCGGTGACCACGCCGACGCCGAACGGCCGGTCCTGGTAGTCGGCGCGGCCGAGCCGGGCGTCGTCCAGGGCCATGTCGGCGGCGGCCATCGCGAAGTGCGTGAACCGGTCGGTCTGGACGAGATAGCGCTCCTCGACGAGCGCGACCGGGTCGAAGCCGCGGACCTCGCCGGCGACGTGCAGCGGCAGGTCCTCGCAGCCTTCGCGGGTGACCCGGTCCAGGACGCTCATGCCCTCCTGGGTGCGTTTCCAGAAGGCTTCGGTGCCGGTGCCGTTGGGGGCGACGACGCCGATGCCGGTGACAACGGTGCGCCGGGCCTTTGGGCTGCTCATCATGTCCTCCCTCGGGTCAGGGCCACCGCGGACTGGAAGCCGCCGAAGCCGCTGCCGACCGAGAGGACGCTGCGCAGCTTCAGGGGGCGGGCGGTGCGCGGCACGTAGTCGAGGTCGCACTCCGGGTCCGGGGACTCGTAGTTGGCCGTCGGCGGCACCGTCTGGTTGACCAGGGCCAGCACACAGGCGGCGATCTCTATCGCCCCGATCGCGCCGAGGGAGTGGCCCACCATCGACTTGATGGAGCTCATCGGCACCTGGCGGGCGTGGGCGCCGAGGGCCCGTTTGACGGCGGCGGTCTCGTGCCGGTCGTTCTGCTTGGTGCCCGAGCCGTGCGCGTTGACGTAGTCGATGTCCTGTGGGGAGATCCGGCCGTGGCCGAGCGCCCGGTCGATGGCCTCGGCCATTTCCAGGCCCTCGGGGGTGAGCCCGGTCATGTGGTACGCGTTGCCGAAGGTGGCGTAGCCGGCGATCTCGCAGTACACCGTCGCCCCGCGGGCCCGGGCGTGTTCCAGTTCCTCCAGGACGAGTACGGCTCCGCCCTCGCCCATGACGAAGCCGTCGCGGCGTGCGTCGAAGGGGCGGGAGGCGTGTTCCGCGTCGTCGTTGTTGGGCGAGGTCGCCTTGATCGCGTCGAAGCAGGCTACGGTGATCGGGGTGATCGGCGAGTCCGACGCCCCGGCTATGCAGACGTCGACCCGGCCCTCCTCGATGGAGTGGAAGGCGTAGCCGATGGCGTCCAGGCCGGAGGTGCAGCCGGTGGAGACGGTCTGCACGGGGCCGTGGGCGCCGACCTGTTCGGCGACGGCGGAGGCCAGCGAGCTGGGCGAGAAGGCGCGTTCCAGGTGGGCGCCGGCCCGCCGGTGGTCGACGTCCCAGCGCGCGCCCTTCTCGCTGACGGCGACGTAGTCGTGCTCCAGGCGGGTGGTGCCGCCGACCGCGGTGCCGAGGGAGACGCCCATCCGCCAGGGGTCGGTGTGCTCCGGGTCCAGACCGGCGTCGGCCAGCGCCTCGCGGGCGGCGACCATGGCGAACTGCACATAGCGGTCCGCGCGTGCGGTGTCCTCGTCGTCCAGGCCGTGGGCGGCCGGGTCGAAGTCGCACTCGGCGGCGATCCGGGAGCGGAAGCCCGCCGGGTCGAAGAGGGTGATGCCCCGGGTCGCGGTGCGGCCGTTGGAGAGCAGGTCCCAGAAGGCCGGGGCCCCGATGCCGCCCGGGGCGACGACGCCGACTCCGGTGACCGCCACGCGCCGGGTCATGAGGCCGCCTCGGTTCGTTCTGGCGGGGCACCCCGCTCGGCGGTCTCGGTCACCTCGGTGTCGACGTGGCCGAGTTCGGGGCGGGGGGCGAGCGGGCCGAGGTGGAAGACCATGCGGGCCTCGGTGTCGCCGACGTTGCGGAAGCGGTGGCGGACGTGCGGGGGGATCAGCAGGCCCTGGTCGGGGCGCATGGTGTGCGTCTCCCCGTCCAGGTCGACCTCCAGGTGCCCCTGCACGACGTACACGAACTCCTCGGAGTACGGGTGGTAGTGCTCGCCGATGCGGTCGCCGGGGTCGACGAGGGCGAGGCCCATGAAGCCGCTGGTGGCGCCCACCGCGGTGGGGGTGAGCATGGCGCGCAGGTCCCCTCCGCGCCTGGTGTTGGGCTGAGTCTCACTGAGGTCCACGATGCGTGGCCGGTGGGTGGTCATCTCTGCTTCTCCTCCTGGGCGCGGGGCGCGTGGGGTGACGGGTCGGGCGAGGGCCCGGGTGCCGGAGCGCGGGTCAGGACTCCGTGGCGCGCCGGTCGGTGATCAGCCGCATCTCGGAGCGGGCGAGGAAGCGCACGGCGTCCTCGTCGGTGGCGGGGACGGTGGTCGCCCCGCCGTCGAGGAGGCGGGCCAGGCGGGCCGCCTTGCCGGGGCCGTGGATGCCGAGGGCCTGGGCGGGCTGCGCGTCGAGCGGGCCGTGCGCTTCCAGGAGGCGTACGACGACGTCGTCGCGCTGAAAGATGGTGCTGCTGTCGACGGGGCTGCCGGTGTCGTCGGCGGCCTCCTCGTCGTGGCCGGCCAGGAGGCGGGCCAGGGCCATCCCGCAGCCCTCCTTGGCCTGGTAGAACACGGCGTGCCGGCGCAGGCTCTCGGGGGCGTGGCGGCCGGCCGAGACGTGGTGCACGGTGGGCAGGGCCGCGCGGGTGAAGAACATCCGGGCGGAGTCGGGGTCGGCGAGGTCCCGGTCCTGTTCGAGGTAGGGGTTGATGGCCTCCTCGACGGCGCGGATCTCGGGCTGGCGGGAGACGTGCCGCAGCGCGGCCATCAGGTCGCCCTCGACCTCGACGGCGCGCACGACGCGGTTGCCGTGCATGAAGAGCGAGGTGCGGCGCAGCCGGGTGTGGTCGTCGACGCGGGAGCGGGGGGACTCGTAGTCGGCGAGGTGCTTCGCGACGATGTCCTCGGTGCCGGGCTTCACGGTGAAGGTGAGCGCGTGGCGCACGACGCCGTCCCCGAGGCGCGGGGAGGTCTGGAGGCTGCCCTTGACCGGGTCGGGGACGGCCTCGAAGCCCTTGCCGGTCTCACGCAGCACGCTGAACCGCAGCGACCTGGTGTCGCGTACGCAGCTGTGCAGGGGCTGCACGGTGGCGACGTGCTCCTCGCTGTTCACCCAGGCGAGGAAGGGCGGGGCGCTCTCCCACTCGCTGGTGATCAGCCACTGCGAGGGGTTCTCGATGGACTGGCACAGCTGGTCGCTGATGTGACCGGGGATGGACGCGACCTGGTTGCGCATGTGCTCGTACGCCTCCAGGAACTGCTTCTGGGCGCCGTCGTGCAGGTCCAGCAGCAGCACGACGCGCAGCCGGGATCCGTCGAAGGCGGACTGTGAGATCCGTTCCGAGAGGGTGGTGGTCATCTGGCGAACTCCTTCGACGGTGGGGGGCGGAAACGCGGGGAGACCCGGCCGTCTCCGTGACCGATCGTGAAACGCTGGTCCGCCCGACGCGAGATTTATGAACCGTTCAGGTGAGCAGGTGTCCGAAGGGCTCCGACGCGGCTTTGGCCCGGGCATGGACAGAGCATCTGTACGGCGTCGGAGCGGGAGCAACTGATGAACGAGAACGTCGACCTGCATGTACCGGTCCTCATCGTGGGCGGTTCGCTGGTGGGTCTGTCCGCGTCCCTTTTCCTCGGCCGGCTCGGCGTCGAGCACCTGCTGGTCGAGAAGCACGCCGCCACGTCGACGCATCCGCGCGGCCGCGGCAACAACGTCCGCACGATGGAGGTGTTCCGCCGTGCGGGTGTCGAGCGGGAGATCCGGGCGGCCGCTTCGGTGCTGGCGGACAACCACGGCATCCTCCAGGCGGGCTCGCTGACCGGCGAGGACCAGGAGTGGCTGTTCAAGGAGATCGACCCGGGCGGGGCGCTGGCCCGGTTCAGCCCGACGGGCTGGTGCCTGTGCAGCCAGAACGACCTGGAGCCGGTCCTGTTGGAGCGGGCCCGGGAGCAGGGCGGTGACCTGCGCTTCTCCACGGAGATGATGTCGTTCGACCCGGATGCCTCGGGGGTGACGGCGACCCTGAAGAACCGGGAGACCGGTGAGCACACGACGGTGCGGGCGGACTATCTGATCGCGGCGGACGGGCCGCGCAGCCCGGTCCGCGAGCAGCTGCGCATCGGCCGGTCGGGGACCGGCGACCTGTTCCACAACGTGAGCGTGACCTTCCGGTCGCGCGGGCTGGCGGAGGTGCTGGGCGAGCGGCGCTTCATCGTGTGCTATCTGACGAACCCGGAGGCGGAGGGCGCGCTGCTGCCGGTGGACAACGAGAGCGAGTGGGTGTTCCACGCCCCGTGGCAGCCGGAGCGGGGCGAGACGCTGGAGGATTTCACGGACGAGCGGTGCGCCCGCCACATCCGTACCGCCGTCGGCGCGCCGGACATCGATGTGGAGATCACCGGCAAGGCGCCGTGGCACGCGGCGGAGCGGGTGGCCGAGCGGTATGCGCGGGGGCGGGTGTTCCTGGCCGGTGACTCGGCGCACGAGATGTCGCCGACCGGGGCCTTCGGCTCGAACACGGGCATCCAGGACGCGCACAACCTGGCGTGGAAGCTGGCGGCGGTGCTGCGGGGCGAGGCGGGCCGGGGGCTGCTGGAGACGTACGGGCAGGAGCGGCTGCCGGTGGCCCGGGCGACGAGTGAGCGCGCGTCGGCGCGGTCCGAGGAGCACAGCCACCCCGGCTACGCTCCCCCGCCCTCGGTGGGCGGCGGGAAGCGGGGCGGGATGCTGAACGTGGCGCTGGGCTACCGGTACACGGCGGGCGCGGTGCTGGGTGTGGCGCCGGACGCGCCGGTGGTCCCGGAGGGGATGCGGCTGACGGGCGAGCCGGGCAGCCGGGCACCCCATCTCTGGGTGCGCCGGGCCGGTGAGCGGATCTCGACCCTGGATCTGTACGAGCGCTCGTTCGTGCTGCTGACGGACGGGGCGGACCCGGTGTGGCGGCGGGCCGCGGCCCGGGTGGCCGGCCGGCTGGGGGTGCGGCTCGACGCGTTCGGTATCGGTGCGGGCGCCGAGCTGGAGCCGGAGGACGGGGCGGACTGGGCCGAGGCGCACGGGACGGGCCGGGACGGCGCGGTCCTGGTGCGCCCGGACGGCTTCGTCGCCTGGCGTACGGAGTCGGGCTCCGAGGACGCCGAGGCGACGCTGCACGATGTCCTGGTGGCGCTTCTGCACCGCGACTGAGGTGATGTCAGCCGGGTGATCAGATGCCGAACGACCGGAGGGCGGTGAGGAATTCCTCCGGTCGTTCGGTGTGTACGAGATGGCCCGCGTCGATGGTGACGAACTCGGCGCCGGGGATGGCACGGGCCGTCCGGGCCAGGTCCTCCTGGGCGATCCGGCTCCTGGGGCCGCCGCCGATGACGAGGGTGGGGGCGGTGATCTCGCCGAGGAGTTCGCGGCCGGCCGGGTCGGGGTCGTTGAGCTGGGCGTCGGTGGCGGGAACGAGCGGCCAGTCGAAGTCCAGCTTCTCCTCGGGGCGTCGGGGCACGGGGCGGGGCGGGTCGAGCGGGATGAGCGGGGGCGCCTCCTCGATGACGAGGCGGCCGATCAGCCCGGGGTGCCGCTCGGCGAGCAGAAAGGCGGCGGCCCCGCCCATGGAGTGTCCGACGACGGTGGCGCCGGCGAGGTTGCGGGCCTCAAGGAAACCGTGCAGGTCGTCGCGGAACAGCTCGAAGCTGTAGCGTCCCGGCCAGTCGCTGAGCCCGTGGCCCCGGAAGTCGAAGGCGTACACCCGGTGGGTGGCGGCCAGCCGGGCGGCGATGTGCGCCCAGTCGCCGCTGTGGCCGCAGCGGCCGTGGGCCAGGACGACCGGCGGCGCGGCCGGGTCGCCCCACACCCGGTACGCGAGCCGTGTCCCGCCGGCCCGGACGCTGTGCACCTCCGGATCGAGGAACGCCTCGACGGTACGGGCGAACGCGCCCGGGTCATCGATCCACGGGAAGTGCGCGGCGCCGCGCTGCACGGCGAACTCCGCGTGCGGGAAGAGCGCGGCCAGTCCGGCGGCCCGGTCGGGCGTCAGGATGGTGTCGTACTCGCCGGCCAGCACGAGGACCGGCGCCTCCAGTGTGCGCAGGACGGGGACCGTCGCGGCGGGGTCGAAGGCGCCTTCGCCGGCGTACCGGGCGGCGGCCTCGGCGTTGATCTGCGCGGGCGAGGCCGCGCCGTGCGCCTGGGCGGCGGCGTCCCAGCGGGCGTACGAGAACGGCCTTGCCCTGGCGCGGAGTTCGTCGGTGAACCGGCCCGCCCAGATCTCTTCCAGGGCGGCGAGCGCGTCCTCGTACCACGGTTCCGACGCGCGCAGGGCGGCCGCCTCGCGGGATTCGCGCACGGAGACGGGGAGGCCGGCGGCCCGGGTGGTGGGGGTGACCAGGACCAGGTTGCGCAGCCGGTGCGGATGGCGGGCGGCGTAGAGCGCGGCGAGTTCGCCGGCCGCGGAGTGGGCGAGGAGGTCGACGCGTTCGAGGCCGAGATGGGCGCGCAGGGCCTCGACGTCCTCGGTCTGCCGGTCGCAGCGGTAGGTGGCGGGGTCGTCGGGGACGGCGGAGTCTCCGGTGCCGCGGAGATCGAGGAGGACCAGCTGCCGGCGCTCCGCGAGCCCGCCGAGGGTGCCGAGGCAGGCGCTCGCCCGCATGGCACCGCCGGGCAGGCAGATCAGCGGTGCCCCCTCCCCCACGAGGTGATAGGCGAGCTCGGTTCCGTCGTGCGTGTGGAAGGTCGGCATGCCTCCATCCAAACAGGGCCGTCCGGGTGACGCAGCCGTGTTCGGTACGGGCGTAGCCGGGTCGGAGGGCGATGTGCGTCACGCCTCTTGCCAGGCGGTGCAAGATCCTGAATTACTGCTCCGGAGGGAAACGACCGAATGATCGGTCGTCCGCACCAGGTGTACGGAACGAGGGAGGCCCGCGTGACGGCTCTGCTGGACACGGCGGAACGGATGAGCCGCGACGAGCTGGCGGCGCTCCAGCTGGAACGGCTGCGGGCCACGTTGCGTCACGCCTACGGGAACGTGGCGCACTACCGGGCCGCGTTCGACCGGGCGGGGCTGAAACCGGAGGACTGCCGCTCGCTCGCGGACCTGGCCCGCTTCCCCTTCACCACCAAGGCGGATCTGCGGGACAACTACCCGTTCGGGATGTTCGCGGTCCCCGAGGACCAGGTGCGCCGGGTGCACGCCTCCAGCGGCACGACGGGCCGCCCGACCGTCGTCGGCTACACCGGGAAGGACCTGGAGACCTGGGCCGATGTGGTCGCCCGGTCCATCAGGGCGGCGGGCGGCCGGCCGGGGCACAAGATCCATGTGGCGTACGGCTACGGGCTGTTCACCGGTGGCCTCGGGGCGCATTACGGGGCGGAGCGGCTGGGCTGCACGGTGATTCCGGCGTCCGGCGGCATGACGGCCCGCCAGGTCCAGCTGATCCAGGACTTCCGGCCCGACCTCATCATGGTGACGCCCTCGTACATGCTGACGATCCTGGACGAGTTCGAGCGGCAGGGCGTCGATCCGCGTACGACCTCGCTGAAGGCCGGGATCTTCGGGGCGGAGCCGTGGACGGAGGAGATGCGGCGGGAGATCGAGGAGCGGTTCGCGATCGACGCGGTCGACATCTACGGCCTGTCCGAGGTGATGGGCCCGGGGGTGGCCCAGGAGTGCGTGGAGACGAAGGACGGGCTGCACATCTGGGAGGACCACTTCTATCCGGAGGTGGTCGACCCGCTCACCGGCGAGGTGCTGCCCGAAGGGGAGCGGGGCGAGCTGGTGTTCACCTCGCTGACCAAGGAGGCCATGCCGGTCGTCCGCTACCGGACGCGTGACCTGACGCGGCTGCTGCCGGGCACGGCCCGGGTGTTCCGGCGGATGGAGAAGGTCACCGGGCGCAGCGACGACCTGGTGATCCTGCGCGGGGTGAACCTCTTCCCGACGCAGATCGAGGAGATCGTGCTCCGCACCCCGGGGGTGTCGCCGCACTTCCAGCTGCGGCTGACCCGGGAGGGCCGGCTGGATGTGCTGACCGTGCGGGCGGAGGCCAGGACCGGGGCGACACCGGAACAGCGGGCGGCGGCCGCCGTGTCGGTCGCGGCGGCGGTCAAGGACGGGATCGGGGTGTCGGTGGGCGTCGAGATCGTGGACCCGGAGACGCTGGAGCGGTCGGTGGGGAAGTTCCGGCGGATCGTGGACGAGCGGCCGTAACTTCCGCGCAGGCCAGTGGGGTTGCTGTGGCAGGATGGACTGGAGTGACCGTCGTCCGCAGGGGGGCTCGTGTTCTCCCGCCGAGGGATTGGGGAGCACACCATGACGGCAGGCCCGGCCGGCACACCGGTCGACACCAGCAGGCCGCACCCGGCCCGTGTCTACGACTACCTCCTCGGCGGCAAGGACCACTACCCGGTCGACCAGGAGCTCGGCGAGCAGATGCCGGAGCTGGCGAAGGTGGGGGTCGCGCAGAACCGGGCCTTCATGCACCGGTCGGCCGGCTGGGCGGCGCGGGCGGGCATCGACCAGTTCCTGGACATCGGGACCGGCATCCCGACCCGGCCGAACCTCCACCAGATCGTCCAGGAGGTGAACCCGGCGGCCCGGATCGTCTACACGGACAACGATCCGATCGTCCTGCGGCACGCGGAGGCGCTGCTCGTCAGCGCCCCGGAGGGCGCCACCGACTATCTCGAAGCCGATGTGCGCGAGCCGGAGAAGATCCTCGCCCATGCCCGTACGGTGCTGGACTTCGACCGGCCGGTGGCGCTGTCGATGATCGCCCTGATGCACTTCATGGCCGCCGGTGACGACCCGTACGGCATCACGCGCACCCTGGTGGACGCGCTGCCCCCGGGCAGCTGCCTGGCACTCTCCCACTTCACGGTGGACTTCCTCGTCGTCGACCAGGAGGCGCTCGACCGCTACCGGTCGAGCGGCATCACGCTGCAACCCCGCGACCGTGCGGAGGTGGCCCGCTTCTTCGACGGGCTCGACATGGTCGACCCGGGCCTGGTGCCCGCGCCGCGGTGGTACAACGGAACGCCCCCGCCGGAGCCCCAGGACGCCACCGACACCATCTACACGGGGGTGGGCCGCGTCCGGTGATACCCGGCCGGGCGGCCGTCAGGCGAGGCGGTCGCGCAGGTCCCGCTTGAGGATCTTGCCGCTGGCGTTGCGCGGGAGGGCGTCGGTGAGGACGACCCGCTTGGGCGCCTTGAAGTGGGCGAGCCGTTCGCGGGCGTGCGCGATCAGCTCGTCCTCGGTGGCCTCGCCCTTCAGGACGACGACGGCGGTGACAGCCTCGATCCAGCGCTCGTCGGGCAGCCCGACGACGGCGGTCTCGGCGACGGCGGGGTGGGTGTAGAGGGCGTCCTCGACCTGCCGGGATGCGACGAGGACGCCACCGGAGTTGATGACGTCCTTCACCCGGTCGACCACCGTGAAGTAGCCGTCCGCGTCCCGGACCGCGAGGTCGCCGGAGTGGAACCAGCCGTCGCGGAACGCCTCCGCGCTCTCCTCCGGCTTGTCCCAGTAGCCGGTGCACAGCTGGGGTGAGCGGTAGACCACTTCGCCCGCGGTGCCGTCGGGGACCTCCTTGCCGTGCTCGTCCACGACGCGGGCCTCCACGAAGAGGACGGGCCGGCCGCAGGAGTCCATCCGGCCCTCGTGCTCGTCGGGGCCGAGCACGGTGGCCAGCGGGCCGATCTCGCTCTGCCCGAAGCAGTTGTAGAAGGCCAGCCCGGGCAGCCGGTCGCGGAGGCGTTCCAGCACGGGGACGGGCATGACCGACGCCCCGTAGTACGCCTTGCGCAGGCCGCCGAGGTCGCGGGTGGCGAAGTCCGGATGGTTGGCGAGGCCGATCCAGACGGTGGGCGGGGCGAAGAGGCTGTCGGCCCGCCCCGATTCGACCAGGTCGAAGATCCGGGCCGGGTCCGGTGCGTCCAGGACCGTGTTCTCGGCGCCCACCGCGAGGTAGGGCAGCAGGAACACGTGCATCTGCGCCGAGTGGTAGAGCGGCAGCGCGTGGACGGGCCGGTCACCGGCGCGCAGGTCGAGCGCGGTGATCGCGCTGACGTACTCGTGGACGAGGGCTCCGTGCGTCATCATCGCGCCCTTGGGGAGCGCGGTGGTCCCGGAGGTGTACAGCAGCTGGACCAGGTCGTCGGCGGCCGGTTCGCGTACGGGCGTGAACGGGCGCGGGGTGCCCAGCTCCGCCAGCAGCGCCCCCTCGTCGTCGCGCAGTGCCCGTACGGCGAAGCCCTCGGGGACACGGTCCGCGAGGGCCGGGTCGGTGAGGACCAGGGAGGCGGCGGACTGGCGCAGGATGTACGCCAGGTCGTCGCCGGTGAGGTTCTGGTTGACGGGCACGTGGACGAGCCCGGCCCGGGCGCAGGCGAGGAAGGCGATCAGATACGCGTCCGAGTTGTGGGCGTAGGCGGCGACCCGGTCGCCCGGGCGCAGCGCGTGGCCCTCGGTGAGGGCGGCGGCCGCGGTGGAGACGGCCTCGTCCAGCTCGCGGTAGGTCCAGGCCCGGTCGGCGTACCGCAGGGCGGTGCGTGCGGGGGTGCGCCGTGCGCTGCGGGTCAGGACGCCGTCGACTGTGCTGCTGCGTACACCGTTCATGGCGTGATCCTGTGCGGCCGGGGCGCCCCGGTCAAGAGGCTGACGCGACATCAGATTCTTTACCGTTCGCACCCCTACGGCACGGCGGGGCCTGACAGTACTCTCTGCTCGGCAGGAAGTTTCATGCTCGGAAGAGATTTAGAAAGTTACTTTCAGGCAGCGAGAAGGGGTTGTGCATGACGGAGGACAGGGCGGCCGGGGAGATCAGCCGGCGGAGGCTCGGTGGTGGGATGCTGGCCCTGGGCGGGGCACTCGCCCTGGCGCCGATCCCGTTCGCGGGCGCGGCGTCCGCCACGGAGCCGGGGACGGGGTCGTCACAGATGCACGCGGGCAGGGGCGCGAAGCCGACGCTGCGGCGCGGATCGGCCGCCCGGGCCGGGCTGTTGCGGGAACCGCTGGACCAGCTGGTCACCGAGGCGGAGCGCTATCTCGGCGCCTCGCCGAAGCACCCGTGGTACGCGGGCGCGGTGCTGCTCGCGGGCCGGGGCGGGACGGTGGCCCTGCACCACCCGATCGGCAGGGCGGTGCGCTACTCGGCGTACGACGAGACGACCGACACCGGTGTGGAGTTCCCCGAGGACCAGCAGATCGCGATGGCCGAGGACACGGTCTTCGACCTGGCGTCGGTCTCCAAGCTGTTCACCTCGATCCTGGCGGTGCAGCAGATCGAGCGCGGCACGCTGGAGCTGGAGGCGACGGTCGCCTCCTATCTGCCGGAGTTCGCGGGCGGCGGCAAGCAGGACATCACGATCCGTCAGCTGCTCACCCACACCTCGGGTTTCACCGCCTGGATCCCGCTCTACAGCGCGCCGACCCGGGAAGGGAAGCTGGAGCTGCTGTGGAAGGAGGTCCCGGCCAACCCGCCGGGCACCGTCTACCTCTACTCCGACCTGAACCTGATCTCGCTCCAGCTCGTCCTGGAGAAGCTGACCGGACGGACCCTGGACGTCCTGCTGCGCGAGCGGATCACCGCCCCGCTCGGGATGCGGCGCACCCGCTACAACCCGCCCGCCTCCTGGAAGCCGAAGATCGCCGCGACCGAGGACGCCCGGCTCCCCTGGTCCGGGCTCGACCGCGGCCTGGTCTGGGGCGAGGTGCACGACGAGAACGCGTTCAGCCTGGACGGGGTCGCCGGGCACGCCGGGGTGTTCTCCTGTGCCTGGGACCTGGCGGTCCTGGCGCGCACCCTGCTCAACGGCGGGGTCTACGGGCGGGCCCGCATCCTCTCGGCGGACTCGGTCGACCTGCTGTTCACCGACTTCAACACGGCGTTCCCCGGCGATGAACACGGTCTGGGCTTCGAGCTCTACCAGCACTGGTACATGGGCGCCATGGCCACGCCCCGGACGGCCGGGCACACCGGCTTCACCGGGACCAGCCTGGTCCTGGACCCGTCCACGGACTCGTTCCTGATCGTGCTGGGCAACTCGGTGCACCCGGTGCGCAACTGGCGGTCCGGCAGCGCGCCGCGGGTGGCCACCGCCAACCAGATGGCCCGGGCGGTCGCGGTCCGCCCGGCCCGGGGCCGTACCGCCTGGTTCTCCGGGATGGCGAGCGCGTCCACGGCCACCCTGGCGCTTCCCGCGCTGTCGCTGGCCTCCTCGCGGGCCCGGCTGAGCTGTGCGCTGTGGTGGGACACCGAGCCGGCGTCGGACTTCCTGTATCTGGAGGCTTCGACGGACGCCGGTGCCAGCTGGCAGCCGGTGCCGTTCACCACCACGCCGACCGGGCAGGGCGGGCGGCCCCGGCCCGAGGCACACCCGGACGGCGCGGTCTCCGGCTGGTCGGGCCGGGTCTGGCACCGACTGGACGCCGGGCTCGCCGGGGTGCGCGGCGCCGGGGTGCTGCTCAGGTGGCGCTACACCACGGATCAGCTGTACGTGGGCCGGGGCGTGTATGTGGACGCCATCAGGGTCGAGGACGGCGGTCGTACGGTCTTCGACGAGAGCCGGCCGTCGGACGCCCGGCGGATCGAGGCGGAGGGCTGGGCCGCCTCGGCCGACTGACCGGCCCCCGAATCGCGGGGCGGGCGGGCCCGGCCGCCCGCCCCGCTCCGGTCTGCGGGGCGTCCGTCAGGCCGGCGCGTGGCCGCGTTGCCGGAGCGCCGCCACCTCGCGGTAGAGGTCGGCGGCCTCGCGGGCGCGGCCCAGCTGTTCGAGGCAGTGCGCCTCGTCGTCACGGCCGGCGAGCGTGTCCGGGTGGGCGGGGCCGAGCAGCCGGGTCCGGGCGTCGGCGACCTGCCGGTACACGGCGAGCGCGTCCGTCCAGCGCCCGAGCCAGCCGAGGGCGACGGCGACCTCGCGGCGGCTGACGAGGGTGTCGGGGTGGTCGGGGCCCAGGACGTGTTCCCGGGTGCCGGACACCGCCTGCGCCTCGGCCAGGGCCTCGTCCCAGCGGGCCAGCCGGCCGAGGTTGACGCCCAGTCCGTGGCGGGCGCGCAGGGTCTCCGGGTCGGTGGGGCCGTTGACCCGGGTGCGGTCGGCGACGAGCGCGCGGTACAGCTCCAGGGCGTCGGCGCTGCGGCCGAGGCGGCCCAGGCTGATGCCGACCTCGTAGCGGGTGGCGAGGGTGTCCGGGTGGGCGGGGCCGAGCAGCCGGGTCCGTGCCTCGGCGACCTGGCGGTAGGTGTGCAGGGCCTCCGTCCAGCGGCCGAGCCGGCCCAGCGTGTAGCCGACCTCGTAAAGCGTGACCAGGGTGTCCGGGTGGTCGGCCCCCAGCACCCGGGCGCGGGCGGCGGCCACGTCGTGGGCCATGCGGTACGCGTCGTCCAGGCGGCCCAGCCGGCTGAGGCTGAAGGCCAGGTTGTGGCGGCAGCGCAGGGTGTCGGGGTGGTCGGGGCCCATCGTGCGCTCCCGCGACGCGAGCACCGCGGTGTGCAGTTCGTGGGCCTCGGTGTGCCGGCCGAGGCGGCCGAGCGCGTACGCCATCTGCTGCCGGGCGGCGAGCGTTTCGCCGTGCTCGGGGCCGAGGGCGCGGGCGCGGTCATCGGCGATGCGGCCGAACTCGCGCAGCGCGTTCTCCGCCCGCTCCCTGCGGGTGGGGCCGGGGTTCGGGACCTGGGGGCCCGGCGGGGCGGTTCCGGTGGTCCAGGCGAGGGTGAGGCCCGCCGAGTGGTCGGGCGGTGCCAGCGGGGTCACCGCGCCCGTCGCCTTGTGGCCGCCGGTCATCGTGTGCGCCCAGGCGGGCAGCGGCGCGGCGGGGGCGGGCGGCGGGCCGGCGAGGGTGACGGGGGCGGGCGGGGCCTCGCCGGCCGGGCCCAGGAAGGGCTGCTCGCCGGTGCGGCCGACGGCGATGCGGCGGCGCAGGTCGTGGGCGTCGGCCGGGCGTTCCTCGGGGGTCTTGGCGAGCAGGTCGAGGACGACCCGGTCGAAGAACCCGGGGAGTTCGGCGCGGTGGGAGCGCAGCGGCTCGGGCGTGGTGTCGCGGTGGCCGACGAGGATGCCCCAGGAGTCCCCCAGGTCGAAGGGCGGGGCCCCGGTGGCGATCTCGTACAGCACACAGCCCAGCGAGTAGAGGTCGCTGCGGTGGTCGACCTGGCCGCCGCTGATCTGCTCCGGCGACATGTAGTGCGGAGTGCCCATGGCGATGCCGACGCCGGTGAGCCGGGAGCTGACCGGGATGCCGTGGCCCGGCCGGGCGATCCCGAAGTCGCAGATCTTCACCGTGCCGTCGGACAGCCGCATGATGTTGGCGGGCTTGAGGTCGCGGTGGACGATGCCCTGCTGGTGGGTGTAGCCGAGGGCGTCCGCGACCTGTTCGGCGATGTCCACGATGTCGTCCACGGGCAGCGGGTGCTGTTCGTTGTCCTCCAGGAGCTGGCTGAGGTTGCGGCCGTCCAGCAGCTCCATCACGAGGTAGAGCACGCCCTCGTACTCGCCGAAGTCGTGGACGACGGTGACGCCCCGGTGCTGGAGGGCGGCGGCGACCCGGGCCTCGCGGCGGAAGCGTTCGCGGACGATGCGGGTGTAGTCCTCGTCGTGCTGGGCGCTCACCGGCTTGAGGCATTTGACGGCGACCTGACGGCCGAGCGCCTCGTCGCGGGCGCGCCACACCTCGCCCATGCCGCCGCGACCGATCAGGTCGAGCAGCCGGTACCGGCTCTGGATCAGCCTGGTTTCCGCCATCCCTGTTGCCGCCCCCGTCGTTCAGCCCGCTGTCGCCGCACCCTCCCAGGTGCGTCCAGTATGGCTGCCTGCCTCTTCAGTGTGTACGGGGTGGGGCGGCTGCCGGGTCCGAGCCGCGCCATCGCGTTCATGATGTGACCGGGCGGAAGCCGCCAGCGCAGCCGTGCGGGGACCGCTCGCAACAGCATCCCGGCGGCGCGCAGCCGGCGGTCCACGGCGGCGGGCGGCGGCGCCTTCCGCCCGTACAGCTCGTGGGCGAACGGCGGCAGCGACTGGTACGCGAGGGTGGCGACGCGCCGCCACAGCAGGGCCCGTACGGGGACGAGGAGCGGGGGCACGGGCGGGCGGCGCAGGAAGCTGTCGACGTCCAGCGCCTCCGGGGTCCGGGCGAGCCGGGGCCGTATGCGGGCGAAGTAGTCGGCCATCTGGGCGGTCGTCGGGGGCACGTCCTCGGGGTCGAGGCCGACGAGCCGGGCGCTGTGCCGGTGCTCGGCGAGGTACTGGTCGGCCTGCCGGGCGGTGAGCGGGTAGCCGGAGCGGCGCAGGACCTGGAGATAGGAGTCGGCTTCGGCGCAGTGCACCCAGAGCAGCAGCTCGGGCTCGTCCACGCCGTGGATGGTCCCGGTCGCCGGGTCGGTGACCTTCAGGCGGGCGTGGATCTTCCGGACCCGGGCGCCCGCCTTCTCGGCGGCCTCGGTGGTGCCGTAGGTGATGGTGCCGACGAAGCCGGCGGTGCGCATGAGCCGGCCCCAGGCGTCCTCGCGGAAGTCGGAGTTCTGCGTCACGCCGCGCACGGCGAGGGGGTGGAGCGCCTGGAGGTAGAGGGCCCGCACCCCGGCGATCCACATCATCGGGTCGCCGTGCAGCTGCCAGGTGACCGATGCGGGTCCGAAGAGCCCGGGGTCGGCTTCCGTCATGTGCGTGTCCCTCCCCCTCGGGGCGCTCCGGCCGGTGCGGACGTCAGCGGGCGCCGGGCGCGGCGGCGACGCGTGCCAGCACGGTATCGAGGTCGGCGCGGGACCACCAGGAGCCCTCCCGCAGCCGCGTGCGGCGTCTCGCGGGTCGTCATGCCCGCCTTGACGAAGTCGGCGCCGTCGCGGTGCTGTTCCCGCACGGCCCGCACCGCGTCGTCGGCGGTGCTCGCGTTGAACGGGGTGAGGAGGTCGCCGGCGGTCGCCTTCGGGTCCGGGACGCCGGTGAGGGCGGACGGCGCGAATGTGGCGACACGCCCTAGCGGGCGGCCGGCGGTGTCCGGAGGCGGTCCAGCAGGGCCGCCTCCGCGGTGTCGGACCGGGTGCCCTCCCAGCTGGCCAGGGGGACGGCCCGCAGATGGCGGCCCTGCGGGTCGAGGAGGTGGCCGGCGAGCTTCATCGGCCAGAGGGTGAGCGCCCGGTCGGCCACCGTCAGCTCGGGGTGGCGGGCGGTCAGCCGGGACTCGAAGGCGCCGATGTCGTCCACCGAGCGCAGCCAGGCGGCCAGGAGCAGGTTGTGCGGGCCGGTCAGCGAGGCGCAGAGCCGGATCTCGCGGATCTGGCTGATGCTCTTCGCGAGCTGGGGCGCCCGGCTCTGCGGCACCGCCGCCCAGTACGAGACGGAGACCGGCCAGCCGGAGAGCGACCGCGCCACCTCGCACCGGTAGGCGAGCGCCCGGTCGGCGTCCAGGCGATCGAGCCTGCGGCGGACGGTCGTCGGGCTGAGCCCGGTGCGTTCTGCGATGTGGGCGACGGGCCGGCGCGGGTCCTCGCCGAGGACCCGGACCAGTTCGAGATCGCGTTCCGGAACGGCGTACGCGGGCTGCCGGTGCGGGGCGGGCGGGGCGAGCTTGCGGCGCTGCTCCTCGGTGAGGCGGTCGAGCCGCCAGCGGCTGCCCTCGGTGTGCAGGGTGGTGGCGACCTGGGTGCGGGAGGCCGCGACGCCGTCGAGGGCGCCGAGGCGGAAGCCGACGTAACGGGCGAGCTGGGCGTGGTCCGTGAAGACGGCGGTGATCACGAGATCCCGGCTGCCGCTGACGTGCTCCAGATTGAACACATGCGGGTCGTCCGCGATCCGGCCGGCCACCTCGTGCAGCCGCCCGGGGACGCAGTCCACCTCGATGAACGCGACCAGCGTCCAGGTGTGCGGGCCGCTCGCCGCGACCGAGGGATGCACGCCGATCCAGGCGTGCCCGGCCTGGGTGAGCCGGGCCCAGCGCCGGGCGACCGTCGAGGCGTCGATGTCGAGCACGTCCCCGATGGTCCGCCAGTCCGCGCGCGGCGCGATCTGGAGCGCGGTGACGAGGAGCAGATCGAGTTCGTCCAGCACGGGGCCGCCCTCCGGGTGGTTGTGACGTCGGACCGGCCGGCGTATTTCGGCAAACGATCTGCGCTTTCCGGAGAATGCTGGCATCAGAAGCGCCCTGAACGGCCGGATCGGCACCATACCAGGCATGTTCGTACGCACTGACGCCCTCGCCTTCGAAGACTCCCTGGTCCAGCTGCGCCACGCCCTGCACCGGCGGCCCGAGCTCGGTCTCGACCTCCCCCGCACCCAGCGGGCCGTCCTGGACGCCCTGTCCGGGCTGCCCCTGGAGATCACGACCGGCAGCCGGCTCACCTCGGTGACCGCCGTCCTGCGCGGCGGCCGCCCCGGCCCCGCCGTGCTGCTGCGCGGTGACATGGACGCGCTGCCCGTCCAGGAGGACAGCGGTGTGCCGTACGCCTCCGAGGTGCCCGGGCGGATGCACGCCTGCGGCCACGACGTGCACACCGCCGGGCTGGTCGGGGCGGCCATGCTGCTGGCCGCGCGGCGCGAGGAGCTGGCGGGTGACGTGGTGTTCATGTTCCAGCCGGGCGAGGAAGGCATGGGCGGCGCCCCGCTGATGATCGAGGAGGGGGTGCTGGACGCGGCCGGGACCCGGGTCGTCGCCGCGTACGCGCTGCACGTCACCTCCGCGGTGCTGCCCGCCGGCACCGCGGCCGTCCGGCCGGGCCCGATGCTCGCCGCCTCCGACGAGGTCACCGTCCGGGTGGTGGGCGCCGGCGGCCACGGGTCGTCGCCGCATCTGGCGAAGGACCCGGTCCCGGCCGTCTGCGAGATGGTCACCGCGCTCCAGACCCTGGTCACGCGCACCGTCGACATCTTCGACCCGGCCGTGATCACCGTGGGCTCGCTGCACGCGGGGTCGGCCGGGAACGTCATTCCCCAGGCCGCCGAGTTCACCGCCACCATCAGGACGTTCTCCGAGGAGACCCGGGCCCGGGTCCGGGCCGCCCTGGAACGGACCGTGCGGGGGATCGCCGGCGCGCACGGCCTGACCGCCGGGACCGAGTACCGCGACGGCTATCCGGTCACCGTCAACGACGCCGCCGAGGCCGCGTTCGCGCTGCGCACCGCGCGCGAAGTGCTCGGCGCCGGGCAGGTCTTCGAGGCGCCGCGCCCGATCGCCGGCTCGGAGGACTTCTCGTATGTGCTGCACGAGGTGCCGGGCGCGTACGTGGGCCTCGGCGCGTGTCCGCCCGGCCGGGACGCCTCGGCCGCTCCCATGAACCACTCCGCGCAGGCGGTCTACGACGACCGGGCGGTGACGGACGCGGCCGCCCTCCTGGCCGGGCTCGCGGCGCGGCGTCTCCAGGCGGCCGGCGACCGCGCGGAGCAGCCGTCATGAGCACGACGGAGGCGGCCGGGGCCGCCGCCCGCACCGGCACCGCGTCCGTCGGCGCGGTCGTCGGGCTCCTCGTCCTCTTCGAGCTGACCAGCGGGTTCCTTCAGGGCGGGATCGTCCCGCTGCTACCGGACATCGGCACCGAGCTGGGGATCGCGGACGCGGATCTCAACTGGGTGGTCGCCGCACAGCTGCTCGCCGCCGCCGTGTCCGTGCCCGCGTTCGGCCGGCTCGGCGATGTGTACGGGCACCGCCGGATGCTGCGGGTCTCGCTGGTGTGCGTCGCCGTCGGGTCGCTGCTCGTGGCCTTCGCCTCTTCGCTGCCCGTGCTGCTGGCCGGCCGGGTGCTGCTGGGCCCGCTCGCCGCGCTGCTGCCGCTGGAGATCGCTCTCGTACGCGACCGGCTCTCCGTCGAACGTGCCCGCGGTGCCATCGCGCGGCTGGTCGGCGCGCTCACCCTCGGCACCCTGCTCGGCGGGGTGGTGATGGGCCTGGCGCACAAGGCGACCGGCGATGTCCGGATCACCCTGCTCCTTCCGGCCGTGCTGGCGCTGCTCTGTGTCCCGGTCTCGTTCCTGGCGATCCCGGAGTCCACCCGGACGCCGGGTGCCCGGCTGGACTGGCCGGGCGTGGGCCTGCTGAGCCTGGCGGTGCTTCTGCTGCTCGCGGGGATCTCCGCGGCGAAGACCGGCCCGCTGCTCTCCGGCGCGGTGCTGGTCCCGGTGCCGCTCGCCCTGCTGACGGGCGCGGTGTGGGCGGTGCGCGAGCTGCGGGTGCCTGATCCGCTGGTGGACCTGCGGGCACTGGCGGACCGCAGTGTCGCCCCGTACTTCCTGTGCGCGGCGGCGTTCGGCGTCGTCTACTTCGGCAGCCTGGCCCCGGACGCGACGTTCCTCGCGGCGGACCCGGAGCGCACCGGCTACGGCTTCGGGCTCTCCGCGCTCGCCATCTCACTGATCGCCCTGCCCGCCGGGGTCGCCGCGGTCGTCTGCTCCTCGCTGACCGCCCGCATCGCGGGGCGCCTGGGCTACCGCCCCGCGCTGATCGCCTCGTTCGCCCTGATCGGCGTGAGCTTCCTGGCCACCGCCGCGTTCCACACGGCGATCTGGCAGCTGGTGGCGGCCAAGGTGCTCGCCGGTGCCGGGATCGGCGTGGCGCTCGGCGCGCTGCCCACGGTGATCGCGGAGGCCGGCGCCCCCTCCCGTACGGGGATCACCACGGCCCTGTACAACAACGTCAAGACCCTGGGCGGGGCGGTCGCCGGAGCGGTCATCGCGGTCGTCCTGGCGACCCCGGCGTCCGAGACCGGGAGCACCGTCGCCGATACCCAGGAGGCGGCGAGCGAGTCCGGGTACGTCATGGTGTGGCTGCTGTGCGCACTGCTCTCCGCGGGCGCGGCCGTGGCGGCGGCCGCCGCGCGGCGCGGGGCGGCGGAATAACCGGGGCGGGCGGAGCACCCCGTTTGTCATACTGCGACGATGATCGACGCACCTCGTCCCGCACTCGACTCCCTGGCCGGGCTCGCCTTCGGTGACGCCTTCGGCGACCGCTGGTTCGGCATCCTGCGCCGCGAGGGCCCCGGGCCCCTGGAGACGCGGACGCCGCCCGAGGAGTCCGTGTGGCGGTGGAGCGACGACACCGCGCAGGCGCTGGTCCTGGTCCGTGAACTCGCCGAGGGCGAAGGCGTCGTGGACCAGGACCGGTTCGCCCGCAGCCTGGCCGAGGAGTACGCCGCCGACACGCACCGCGGCTACGGCGCCTCGATGCACGATGTGCTGCGCCGGATCGGTGCGGGCGAGCCCTGGCAGGAGCTGGTGGCCGCACAGTTCGACGGCATGGGCTCCTGGGGCAACGGGGCCGCGATGCGCGTCGCCCCGCTCGGCGCCTGGCACGCCGGCGATCTGGACACCGCCATGGAGCAGGCGGCCCGCCAGAGCGCGGTGTCGCACCACCATCCGGAGGCGGCCGCCGGGGCGGTGGCGGTCGCCGTCGCCGCGGCACTGGCCGTGCGCGGCCGGGGCGGTCCGGCGCCCGGACGGGCCGCGTTCCTCCAGGAGGTCGCCGCGCGGCTGTCCGACAGCGAGGTGCGCTCGGGCATCCGGATCGCGTCCCGGATGCCCGCCCACACCTCGGTCCGTCACGCGGCGGAGGTACTGGGCTCCGGCTACCGGATGTCCGGGCCGGACACCGTGCCCTTCGCGCTGTGGTGTGCGGCGGGCCACCTGGACGATCTGGCGGAAGGACTGTGGTGCACGGTCGCGGGGCGCGGTGACATCGACACCACCTGCGCCATCGCGGGCGGCGTGATCGCCGCCCGTACCGGCGTCGCCGCCCTCCCGCCGGCCTGGCACACGGCCCGTGAGCCGCTGCCCGGGTGGGCGGCGCTCAGCGCCTGACCGCGCGCAGTACGACGAACTTCGGGTCGCCCGCCACCGTTGCGCAGTTGCCGAAGATCCGGCGCAGGGTGGTGTGGTGGCCCAGATGCCGGTTGGCGACGACCCAGAGTTCGCCGCCCGGGCGCAGTGCGCGCCGGGCCCCGTGGAACATGGTCCGGGCGGTCGCGTCGGTGGTGGCCTGGTGGGAGTGGAACGGCGGGTTGTTGAGGACCAGGTCCGCGCTGCCGGGCTCGGCGCCGGCCAGTCCGTCCCCGACGACGAAGCGTGCCCGGGCGTCCGGCCCGGTGTTGTCGCGGAAGGTCGCCTCGGCCGATGCCACGGCCTGGTACGACTCGTCCACGAAGGTGAGGGTGGCGTCGGGGTTGGCGAGGGCCGCGGCGAGGCCGAGGACGCCGTTGCCGCAGCCGAGGTCCACGACGCGGTCCGGGCCGGCGCGGTCCGGCAGGTGCTTGAGGAAGAAGCGGGTGCCGATGTCGAGCCGGTCGGCGCAGAAGATCCCGGCGTGATTGGTGACGGTGCGCCCGGCGGCCGCCCCGGCATCCGGGGGCAGCGCGTAACGCAGCGGCCAGGGGCTGGGGGTGCGGGGCAGGGCGGGGTCCGGGGTGCAGTGGATGAGCCGGGCCTTGCGGACGGCGAGGGAGGTCCGGGTCGGGCCGATGACGCGCTCGAACAGGCTCAGCGTGGAGGTGTGGATCTCCTTGACCATTCCGGTGCCGACGACGACCGTGCCGGCGTGCACGGCGGGCGCGATCCGGTGCAGCTGGTCCTCCAGGAGCGCGAGGCTCTTCGGTACGCGTACGAGGAGGACGTCGACGCGGTCCGGCGGGGTGTCGCGCGGCGACAGCAGGCGCACCGCACCGGCGGGCAGCCCGTTGCGCTCCAGGTTCGCGGCGGTGGCCCGCTGCCCGAGATGGGAGTCGCTGATCTGTACGGGGTGGTGCGCGGCCAGGACCGTGCTCAGGGCGCCCCAGCGGTCGCCGATCACGACGACGTTCCCCGAGACGTCGACCGCCTCCGCCAGATGCTGGAGCAGATAGGCGTCGGCCGCGTCCCAGGCACGGAACGGGTCGCGGGGGTCCTCGGGGAAGCGGGCGAGGTCGTAACCGGCCTCTGACGTCGTCAAACGGTTCATTGTGCGTTCAGGCTAACCGAGCGGCGCCCCGCGCCCGTACCCGCGGCGGGTGCGACTGCCGTGGCCGCCGCACCCGCCGCCGGCTACGGCAGTCGCTTGTCCATGGCCGCCCGGCCCTCTCTGGCCAGGGTGCGCTCCGCCCACTCAAGGTTCGCCGGGGTCAGGTCCCGCCCGGACGCGAGCACCAGATCCTCGGCGGACGGGTTGTCGGTGGCGCCGGTGTGCAAGAGGTCGTCCGGAGTCGGGCCCCGGGTACTGGATACGGATTCGGACTCGTCGCTCATGCCGCCTCCTTGTCCCTCCCGTCATTCTCGCCCTCCCCCGGCACTCCCGCATCCGAGACCGGGGCGGGGTCCCGGACCGGCTCCCGGCCCTCACTTGACCTGCACATGATAGATACGCAACGTTCACACATCGTGACGGTCCGCATGGAAGGCTCCCGCGTACACATAGCGGACACGACCACCGCGGAGCCGTCCCCCACCCCGTGACGACGCCGCGGTGCGCGTATTCCCGGAGAGGACACCCCACATGTCCCGTCGTCACCTTCCCGCGCGGCACGCACTGCCCGCCGCGCTCGCCGCGCTCGTGGTGTTCAGCGGCACGGCCGCCGCCGCACCCGTCCCGACACCCCCGCCCACCGCCGCCTCCGCGCTCTCCGTGCTGGACGACACGTACTACCAGGACGCGGCCGGCAAGACCGGCACCGCGCTGAAGAGCGCCCTGCACACGATCATCAGCGACCAGAGCAAGCTCACCTACAGCCAGGTCTGGGACGCCCTGAAGGACACCGACGAGGACCCGGCCGACTCCTCGAACATCATCGAGCTGTACACCGGGCGCTCCGAGCCGAAGAGCAACAACGGCGGCAGCGTCGGCCAGTGGAACCGCGAGCACGTCTGGGCCAAGTCGCACGGCGGCTTCGGCACGGCCACCGGCCCCGGCACCGACATCCACCATCTGCGCCCGTCCGACGTCCAGGTCAACTCCACGCGCGGCAACAAGGACTTCGACGACGGCGGTACGGAACTGAACAACGCGCCGGGCAACTACACGGACTCCGACTCCTTCGAACCGCGCGACGCCGTCAAGGGCGACGTGGCGCGGATGATCCTCTACATGGCCGTGCGCTACGAGGGCGACGACGCGTTCCCCGATCTGGAACCCAACGACAGCGTGTCCAACGGCTCCTCACCGCACATCGGCCGGCTCTCCGTACTCAAGGCATGGAGCGAGCAGGACCCGCCGGACGCCTTCGAGAAGCGGCGCAACGACGTCATATACGAGGACTACCAGCACAACCGGAACCCGTTCGTGGACCACCCCGAGTGGGTGGAGGCCATCTGGTGACGGACCCGCGCTGAGCGACCGCGAGGCCGCCGGCCGTCAGCTCCGCTCCGCCTGGGCGATCCGGGGGAACGACTTGACGCCGGCGGCCTTGCGGCTGTTGGCGTGCTCGCTGACGGTCTTGTCGGTCGGCGCGTCCGGGAAGCCGAGCACCACGGAGTCCAGCACCTTGCCCGACGCGTCCACGAACTCGACGCGCACGGCGAAGAACGCCTCCTCGCCGCTGCGGTTGGTCACCCGCACCAGGGCGCTGCGGAACCGCTCCCCGGACTGGACCGCGATGCCGCTGACGGAGACGTCGTCCACCGCGTTGCCCTTGCCGTCGACACTCTTGAGGGTCGCCACGGCCTTCTGCCGGTTGCGCTCGGCGTCGGCGGAGACGGAGGCGGCGAACTCGTCCTGGGTGCGCTCGCCACGGGTCGGGCTCGGGCTCGCCGTCGGTTCGGCGGAGATCGTACGGGTGCTGCTGGCCGTGCCCGCCGAAGAGGTGTCGGAGTCGCCGCAGGCGGCCGCCCCGGCGGCGAGCAGCGCGACGAGCGCGGCGGGGGTCAGGGCGCGGATGACGCGGCCTCGGAAAGGGCGCCGCACGGGGCCGGTCCGGTTCACAAACGCTCCGTCCACTGAAGCGGGCACGGTGAAGCAGCGCTTCCCGCACCCGGGATGACCAACTCGCCCATATTAGGATCAAAAGGTATGAATTGACTCGTTGAATCACCCGCCCCGCACGCAGTGCGCGCCATTCCCCGGGAGGGAACTGATGGACACGGACGCCCTGACCGCCGGCCTGCTCCAGGAGCTCCGCCGGACCAGGCCCTATCCGGCCCTGTCCCTGACCATGCCGACCCACCGTCGCGCCCCGGACAACACCCAGGACGCCGTACGGCTGCGCAACCTGCTGTCGGAGGCCCACAACCGGCTGGAGGCCGATCCGCGGGCCGGCCGGGAGGCGTGCGCCGCGATCAAGCGGCAGCTCGACCGGGCGGCTGGTGAACTCGACCAGCGCCGGGCCCTGGACGCACTCGTGCTCCTGGCCACCGCCGACGAATACCAGATCTGGCGGCTGCCGCGTACCGCACCCGAACGGGTGGTGCTGAGCGACAGCTACCTCACCCGCAACCTGGTCGCCGCGAAGGCACAGGCCCGCCCCTTCTGGGCGCTGACCGTGGCCGCCGACCACGCCGCCCTGTTCAGCGGCACCGCCGAGTCCGCTCAGGAGGCCCACGCCGGCGGCTTCCCGCTGGCCGCCCCGCGCGAGGAGTCCAACCCGCAGCGCATGGAGCGGATCGGGGACACGGCGAGCAACTTCGCCAGCGAGGACACCCGGAACTTCCTGCGCACGGTGGACGAGAAGCTGCGCGCCGTCCTGGCCGCCGACCCCCGCCCGCTGTACCTGGTGGGCATCGCGCCGGCGCTGGCGCTGTTCGACGAGGTCAGCGAGTGCGCGAAGGACGCGGTCGGCCGGGTCACCAAGGGCGCCCCCGCCGACAACGCGCCCCGCGACCTGCTCACCGAGCTGCGCCCGGCCCTGGACGCCCGGCGCGAGCACTTCGCCAAGGAGATCGAGGGGCGGCTCGACGCGGCGCGCGGCCGCAAGGCGTTCGCCGGCGGTCTGGACGAGGTGTGGGCCGCGGTGCGCGAGGGCCGCGCCGGTCTGGTGGCCGTGGAGGAGCACTACCAGCAGACGGTACGGGTCGCCGAGGAGCACCTGAAGCCGGTGACCGACGACGTGGTGGACCCGGCCGACACGAGCGTCCGCGAGGACATCGTGGACGAGCTGGTGGAGGCGGCGCTGGACAGCGGCGCGGAGGTGTTCTTCGTCGCGGACGACTCGCTGAAGGGGCACGGCCGGATCGCGGCCGAACTGCGCTTCTGAGCCGCGCGGTACGCGCCGAGGCCCGGACGGGGGATTCCCGTCCGGGCCTTCTCCGTACGACTTGAGGGGGTGTGCCGTGTGCACGGTCACCGGGGCTCGGAGCCGTACCAGACGGTGGTGGCGTTGCAGAACTCGCGGATGCCGTGCCCGGCGAGTTCGCGCCCGTAGCCCGAGCGCTTCACCCCGCCGAAGGGCAGCGCGGGGTGGGAGGCGGTCATGCCGTTGAAGAAGACGCCGCCGGCCTGGAGGTCGCGGACGCAGCGGTCGGCCTCGTCGGCGTCGCGGGTCCAGACGTTGGAACTGAGCCCGAAGGAGGTGTCGTTGGCCAGCTCGACGGCCTGGTCGAGGCTGTCCACGCGGTAGAGCGTGGCGACCGGGCCGAAGGTCTCCTCGCGGTGGATGCGCATCTCGGGGGTGATGCCGGCGAGGACGGTGGGCGCGTAGAACCAGCCGTTCTCCAGTCCGCCGGCCAGGCCCTCGGGGCGTCCGCCGCCGCACAGCGTCTCGGCGCCCCGGTGCACCGCGTCGTCCACCAGTCCGGCGAGGTCCGTGCGGCCCTGCTCCATGGCGATCGGCCCGATGTCGGTGGACTCCTCCAGCGGGTCGCCCACGGTCAGCCGGCGCATGCCGACGGTGAAGCGCTCGGCGAACTCCTCGTACACCTGGGTGTGCACGATGAACCGCTTGGCGGCGATGCACGACTGGCCGTTGTTCTGGGTGCGGGCGGTGACGGCGGTACGGGCGGCCTTGGCGACGTCCGCCGAGGGCAGGACCAGATAGGGGTCGCTGCCGCCGAGTTCGAGGACGGTGTGCTTGACCTCGTCACCGGCGACGGCGGCGACGGAGCGGCCGGCCGGTTCGCTGCCGGTGAGGGTGGCGGCGACCACCCGGGGGTCGCGCAGGATGCCCTCGACGGCGCCGGAGCCGACCAGCAGGGTCTGGAAGCAGCCGGCCGGGAAGCCGGCGCGGTGGAAGAGGTCGCCGAGGTACAGCGCGGTCTGCGGCACGTTCGACGCGTGCTTCAGCAGGCCCGTGTTGCCGGCCATCAGGGCGGGGGCGGCGAAGCGCACGACCTGCCAGAGCGGGAAGTTCCACGGCATCACGGCGAGGACCGGGCCGAGCGGCCGGTAGCGGACGTACGCGCGCACCGCGCCGGCGTCCCGCACATCGGCGGCGGCGGGGTGCTCGTCGGCGAGCAGTTCCCCGGCGCGGGCGGCGTACCAGCGCATCGCCTTGGCGCACTTCGCGGCCTCGGCGCGGGCGGCCGTGACGGGCTTGCCCATCTCCAGGGTCATGGTGCGCGCGATGTCCTGCCGGTCCTCGTCCAGGAGGTCGGCGGCCCGGTTGAGCAGCCGGGCCCGTTCGGCGAACGTGGTGGTGCGGTAATCGCGGAAGGCGGCGTGGGCCGCGGCGATCCGCCTCTCGATCTCGTCGTCGTTCAGCGCGTCGAACGTCCTGAGCGTCTCGCCGTTCGCGGGATTGACCGTCGCGATGGGCATGGCTGTGGCCTCCTTGCCTCGGTACTCCGACCGTGCCGCGCGGCGGGCCCGCCCGCAACGCGGGCCGTGACACGACGCGGCCCCCGCCACCGCGTACCGGTGCGGGGGCGGGGCCGTATGCCTCAGACGAGCGCCGGGGCGGTGTCGGGGACGGTTTCCTCGATACCGGCCGGGACCGGCTCGGGGATCTCCGCGACCGCGGCCGGCGGACGGCGGAACTCGCGGACGCCGGGCAGCGGCGGCAGCGGCACCAGCTCGATGTGCTGCGGCTCCTGGGCGTACCGGGTGAACCAGACGACCTTGCCTTCGGCGGTCCGGCAGGTGCCCCAGCTGTCGCTGAGGGCCATGACCCGGCTCAGCCCGCCGCCCTCGTGGAGCAGCCGCGGCATCTCGGAGCCGTTGTCGGCGACGGAGACCGTGAGGTGCCGTCCGGACCACCGGAGTTCGACGACGCAGCGGCTGTCGTCACCGACATGCCGGTGGACATTGGTCAGCAGCTCCTCCACGGCACGGCACACGGGCCGTACGTGGAGTTCGAGACTCCAGTGGCGCAGGTGGGCCGCGACTATGCGTCGCAGCTGGTCCACACGCTCTGCGGAAACCTGGAGTTCGACCAGATAGTGCCGGTCGAGTGGAACGGTCATCGTCGAGGCTCCTCACATCGAGGCCCACGACTTCGCCTCGTTGAACCAACGACCCCCGAATACGAAGAGTGAGCAGATGTCTCTTCTGGGTCACTCCACAGGGTGACCCCGCTGGGCCGGTCGCGCAACATATCGGGCCGCGTACCCGGGGTGACCGGCGCTTTCGCGTCAGGCCAGATGGGTGAGCACCCGGTCGGGTGTGAGGGGCAGGGTGCGCAGCCGGACTCCGGTCGCGTGCCGGAAGGCGTTCCCCACCGCCGCGGCGGCGCCGACGATGCCGATCTCGCCGATGCCCTTGCTGCCCATGGGGTTGAGGTGGGGGTCGTCCTCCTCGATCCAGTGCGCGTCGACGGCGGTCACATCGGCGCATACCGGGACGTGGTAGGAGGCGAGGTCGCACGCGGTGAAGTCGCCGTGGACCGGGTCCATGGCGGAGCCCTCGGTGAGCGCCATCCCGATGCCCATGGTCATGCCGCCGATGAACTGGGAGCGCGCGGTGCGGGGGTTGAGGATGCGGCCGGCCGCGAAGACGCCGAGCATCCGGCGCACCCGGACCTCGCCGGTGCGGGTGTCGACGGCGACCTCGGCGAAGTGCGCCCCGAAGGCGTGCCGGGCGTACGGGGATGTCCCGGCGGTCTCCGCGGTGGTGTCGGCGGTGACGGTCACCCCTCCGGCGGGCGGCGGTCCGCCGCGTGCGGCGAGCTCCGCCGCGAGCCCGGCGGCGGCCTTGTGCACGGCCCAGCCCCAGGAGGCGGTACCGGAGGAGCCGCCGGCCACCGGGGCGTCGGGCAGGTCGCTGTCGCCGATGTCGACGGCCACGTCGTCCAGCGGTGCGCCCAGCGCCTCGGCGGCGATCTGCGCGAGGACGGTACGGGCGCCGGTGCCGATGTCCGTGGCGTCGACGGCGATCCGGTAGGTGCCGCCGGGGGCCGCGTGCGCGGTGGCGTGGGCGGCGCCGACGTAGACGGGGTACGTGGCCGAGGCGACGCCCGTGCCGAGCAGCAGGGCGCCCTCGCGGCGGACGCCGGGGGCGGGGTCGCGGTCCTGCCAGCCGAAGCGTGCGGCACCCTCGCGCAGACAGGCGGCCAGGCCCCGGCTGCTGAAGGGCTTGCCGGAGTCGGGTTCGTCGGCCGGGTCGTTGCGCAGCCGCAGTTCGACGGGGTCGACGCCGGTTTCCGCCGCGAGTTCGTCCATGGCGGATTCGAGGGCGTACATGCCGGGGGCCTCGCCCGGGGCGCGCATCCACGACGGGCTGGGCACGTCGAGGGCGGCGACCCGGTGCGTGGTGCGGCTGTGCGGTGAGCCGTACATGACGCGGGCGGGGACGGCGGCCTGCTCCACGAACTCCTTGATCCGGGAGGTGTGGGTGATGATCTCCTGGGCGACCGAGGTGAGGGTGCCGTCGGCGGACGCGCCGAGCCTGACGCGCTGCACGGTGGGCGCCCGGTGTCCGGCGAGCGCGGGCAGCTGCCGCCTGGGCAGGGCGAGTTCGACGGGGTGGCCGGTGTGCAGGGCGGCCATCGCCGCGAGCACCGACTGCGGGCGCGGGGTGCCCTTGGAGCCGAAGCCGCCGCCGACGTGCTCGGAGACGGCGGTGACCCGGCCGGTCCCGATGCCGAAGGCGGCGGCGAGGCTGTCGCGCACCTTGGTGGCGCCCTGGCTGGAGTCGTACACGGTGAGGTGCCCGTCCGGCGACCAGTGGGCGGTCGAGGCGTGCGGCTCCATGGGGTGGTTGTGCAGCGCCTCCAGGGTGTACGTGGCGTCCACGCGTACCGGCGACGCCTCGAAGGCCCGGTCGAAGTCGCCGCGTTCGCGCACGGCCGGGTAGCCGCCGTTGGCCTGTTCCGGGGTGTAGAGGCCCGCGTGGTCCTCGGTGAGCACGACGTCGTGCGGGGCCGTCTCGTAGGTGATGTGCAGGGCGGCGGCGCCGGCCCGGGCGCTCGCGAGGCTGTCGGCGACGACGAGCGCGACGGGCCAGCCGCGGTGGGGCACCCGGTCGTCCTGGAGGACGGCGAGGATCGGGTCGTCCGGTTCGGCCAGGCGCGGCGCGTTGTCGTGGGTGAGGACGCTGTGGACGCCGGGGTGGGCTAGGGCGTCGACGGTGCGGACGGCGGTGACCCGGCCGGCCGGCACGGTGGCGGGCACCGGCCAGGCGTACAGGCAGCCGGGCAGGCCGCGTTCGGCGGCGTAGCGCGCGGCGCCGGTCACCTTGGCGCGGCCCTCGCGGCGGACGGCGGGTGCGCCGAGCGGCTGGCGGGCGTGGCTCATGACGGTCCTCGGCTCTTCAGGTGCGGGCGGTGAGTTCGGCGAGGGCGTCGACGGCCAGATGCCGGGCGAGGCGGACCTTGAACGCGTTGTCGCGCAGCGGGCGGGCCCCGGCCAGCTCGGCGTCGGCGGCGCGGAGGAAGGCCGCGTCGGTGGCGGGTGCGCCGCGCAGGATCTCCTCGGCTGCGCGGGCCCGCCAGGGGCGGTGGGCGAGCCCGCCGAACGCGAGCGCCGCGTGCTCGACGCGCCCGTCGCGCACCCGCAGGACGGCGGCGACGGAAGCCAGCGCGAAGGCGTACGAGGCGCGGTCGCGGGCCTTGCGGTAGAGGCAGACCGTGCCGTCGGCCAGGGGTGGCAGCAGCACGTCGGTGACGAGTTCGCCGGGTCGGACGACCGTGTCGGCGTCGGGGTTGTCGCCGGGCAGCCGGTGGAAGCCGGTGACCGGGACGGTCCGTTCGCCCTCCGGCCCGTGCAGCACGACGTCCGCGTCGAGTGCGGCGAGGGCGACGGCCATGTCGGAGGGGTGGGTGGCGACGCACTCCTCGGAGTGCCCGATGACGGCGAGGTCGCGGTGGGCGCCCTCGCGGGCGGGGCAGCCGGTGCCGGGTTCGCGCTTGTTGCAGGGCTTGGACGTGTCCTGGAAGTAGGGGCAGCGGGTGCGCTGGAGGAGGTTGCCGCCGGTGGTGGCGATGTTGCGGAGCTGCCCGGAGGCGCCGGCCAGCAGGGCCTGTGACAGGGCGGGGTAGCGGGTGCGTACGGCGGGGTGGGCGGCCAGGTCGCTGTTGCGCACGGTGGCGCCGATGCGCAGGCCCCCGTCGGCGGTGTCCGTGATCCGGTCCAGCGGCAGCCGGCTGACGTCGACCAGCATGCCGGGGGTCTCCACACCGAGCTTCATCAGGTCGACCAGGTTGGTGCCGCCGCCGAGGAACTTGGCGCCCGGGTGGGCGGCGCAGGCGCGCACCGCGTCGGTGACGGTCTCGGCGCGCAGATAGGCGAAGGGTTTCACGACGCCACGTCCTCGACGGCCTCGACGATGCGCGGGTAGGCGCCGCACCGGCAGAGGTTGCCGCTCATCCGCTCCCGGATCTCCGCCGGGCCGAGCCGGGCGGGGGCGGCGACGGGTGCGTCGTGCGGGGTGACGTGCGAGGGGTGGCCCTGGGCGGCCTCGGCGAGGACGCCGGCGGCGGAGCAGAGCTGGCCGGGTGTGCAGTAACCGCACTGGAGGGCGTCGCGGTCCAGGAACGCCTCCTGGAGGGGGTGCAGCCGGTCGCCGTCCGCCAGGCCCTCGACCGTGGTGACGCGCGCGCCGTCGTGGGCGACGGCCAGCAGCAGGCAGCTGTTGGCGCGGCGGCCGTCCACGAGGACGGTGCAGGCGCCGCACTGGCCGTGGTCGCAGCCTTTCTTCGCCCCGGTGAGGTCCAGGTGGTGGCGCAGGGCGTCCAGCAGGGTGGTGCGGTGGTCGAGGGTGACGGTGCGCTCGGTGCCGTTGATGTGCAGGGTCAGAGTGGCGGAGGGGAGGTCGCCGGGTGCCGGCGATGCGGCGGCGCCGTCCTCCCAGGAACTGGCCGGGTCCACGCGCGGCACCTTTCCACGAAGTCACTTTGTCCGATTTCTACCAGATGTGGACGGTGACTCGGGTCGCTCACGGGCCCCGCACGGGGCGTTCGGCCTACTTGCTCCCCGGCTTGTTCTCCAGACGCAGCCGCACTTCCTCCTCCTGGTCCCCCGACACCGTGCCCACCACGTGTACGGCGAAGGCGTCGGCCAGCCCGCCCCTGAGCCGGTCCACCGCGTGGTAGCCGCCCTGCACATCGAGCGTGACGGGGACGCCGAGGGCCACGGACCCGGAGACCACCCGGGCCTCGGACACGTCGACGGTCGCGGCCCACGCCGTGGGCCGCCTGCCCGCGGTCTCGTGGGGCACGTCGACGGAGGCGCGGTCGGTGGTGAAGGCGGCCCTCAGCACGTCGAAGACGGTGCGCGCGTCCTCCTCCGGGCACTCGCTGAGGACGACCGAAACCTCCTGGTCGTGATGGTCCTCCGTGGCCTGTCGCTTGTCCTGTGCGCTGTTCACCGCGGCTCCTTCCGAAGGGGCATTGCCGTCACTACCAGGCTGACCCCGTGCGCGACCGGCGGCGACAGGAGCGGCCCGGACTCCCCCGCGTGCCCGGCGTTGCCGGGGCTCACACCCGTGAAACATTTTCGGCACCTATATCCACTTAAAACATGAATTCGATCGCCGTACCGAGTGGCGGCTGTGTCCCGGGGTATCCGGCAAGCATGGACGTTTCGGATGGAGCCCTGAATTCCCTGGCGGTCACCCTCGCGGACGGACGCGGCGCGACGGGCGTCGTGATGGGCGTGATCGGCGTGCTCCTGGTGATCATGCTGATCGGTGCTTTCCTGCTGGGCAAGCGACGGCACGACCAGGAGCTGCCCCCGCCCCGGCCGGACGAGCAGCCGGTCGGCCCCGAGCACCGCAGCCACGAGGAGAAACCGGACATCCACGGCGACGACCGCTTCCCGGCGGACGGCCGGGGCCTGTCCCCGTACGAGCTGGGTGAGCACGGCAACGAGCCGATCCGCCACGAGGACGACGACAAGCGCGACTGAGCGGCCCCGCCCAGGGGGCGCGGAGGCGGGCGGCGGCGTCGCGTTTGCGGGAGCGGCCGTCCCCGGCGAGGCTTGGTGACGGTCCCGAAGCCCGTCGGCACATCTGCCGCACCCCCCATGAAGGCAGTGGCACCATGACCCCAAGCACCTCCGGTACGGCGCCCGCGCGTGCGGCCCTGACCGGGTCCGCCGCGCCCTGCTGGGTCAATCTGATGACCCGCGATCTGGAGTCCGCCCAGAAGTTCTACGGCCCGGTGCTGGGCTGGAGCTTCCGCCCGGGCCGGCTCGGCGACGACTTCTCGGTGGCCCGCCGCGGCGATGTGCCGGTCGCCGGCATCGGGGCCGTGGCCACCGCCTTCCGGGTCGCGGTCGCCTGGACGCCCTACTTCGCCGTGCGGGACGCCGATGTGGCCGCCGCCCGCATCCGGGAGCGCAGCGGCACGGTGGCGGTGGGGCCGCTGACGCTCGGCAAGGGGCGCGGCGCGCTGGCCGCCGACCGGGACGGGGCCGGGTTCGGCATCTGGGAGCGGACCGCGCCGGCCACGTCCCCGCCCGCCCCGGACGGCCACGCGCACGCCTGGCTGCGGCTGCGCACCCGGAGCGCCTTCGACGCCGCGATCTTCTACGGCGAGGTGCTGGACTGGGCGAGCGGGCAGCCGGGGGCCTGCGAGGTGTCGTACGCGAAGGACGAGGTGATCGTCCAGTGCGGGGGCCGTCAGCTGGCCCGGATCAGCTCCGGCGCGGTCGAGGCCGCCCCCGATCCGCTGGTCCGCCCGCACTGGCAGGTCAACTTCCCGGTGGACGACGTGGCCCAAGCCGTGGAGCGGGCCCGCGGGCGCGGGGGCTCCCTGGTGGAGGAGGTGTCGCACCCCGAGGGCCGGGAGGCGACGCTGCTGGACCCGGACGGCGGGCTCTTCACCGTCACGGACGTCCACCGGGCGTCGGTCGCCTGAGCGGCCCGGCTCAGGCGACCGGCAGGAGCAGTTCGGGCCGGTCCCACAGCACCGCCGGCGGTGCGGCGCGCACGGTGCCGGTCCGTTCGGCGCCCATGGTCAGGTAGAAGCCCTCCGCCGGCGGATGCGAGACGACCCGGACGCCGGGCAGCCCCCGCGCCTCCGCCTCCGCCCGCAGGTGGCCGATGAGCAGCCGCCCGGTGCCGGTGCCCTGGGCGTCGTCCGCGACGAAGAGCAGGTCCAGCTCGGGCGGGTCCAGGACGAGCGCGTAGAAGCCGAGCACCCGGTCCGTCGCCTCCTGCACGGCCACGAAGACCTCATGGGCCTCGATGTAGTCGGGACCCACCCGGTATCCGGCGACCATCGGCGCGTAGGGGCCCTCGTAGGCGCGCGAGGACCGGACCAGCCGGGTGAGCCGCCTGGCGTCGCGCGCGGTCGCCCGCCGGACGCGGACCGGGCCGCCGGATGCCCGGCGGCCCGTCGGCGTAACGCTTGATCTCATGGGGCGAGTATTACGCATCCCCCGCGGGGGACGGCCCCGGGCCCTTCAGGAGGCGGCGCGGCCGGTGCGCCACTCCGCCACCAGGGCGTCCACGTCGAACGGGCGCAGGTTGAGCAGCGGGCCCGGCGGCGGCCTGCGGACGGCCGCGCGGATCTTGTCGTTCACCTCGTCCAGCACCCGGCGGACCTCCGCCTCGGTCCGGATCTCCGGCAGCCCGGCGACGACGTCCTCGGCCTCCTTGCGCAGCGCCAGGGCCGGCGGGAGCACCGACACGCCTTCGCGCTGCATCTTCGACTTGATCCACCACGCCTCGTCGTACGGAGCGCTCAGCGCCTCGATCGGCTTCCCGAACCCGGGCAGCCCGGAGACGTCGCCCTTCCGTTCGGACTCCCGGATCTGCTGGTCCACCCATGATTCGAAACTGACACCCGCGGGTTTGCGCTCGGTCACCGTGATCCCCTCTCGGAGTACGCCTGTTGCGGCGCCCTCCACCCTACCGACGGGGCGTTCGGGGCCGGCGGCGAGCTACTGGCCGGTGTAGACGACCAGTTCGCCGCGCAGCCGGCGCAGCGTCGGGCCGGGCACGCGCAGGCAGTCGCGTACATAGCCGTCCAGACCGCCCCAGCGCTCGTCCATCGCGGCCAGGGCCGTTTCGAGGTAGCGGGGCCGGACCTCGATGATCGCCGAGGCGATCGCCGGGTCGCCGCCGGCGTCCAGGAAGCCCTGCACGTAAGGCCGTCCGACGACCCGCAGCACCGGGTTCACGGCAAGGAACTCCTGCCGCACGGCATCGCGCGAGGCGCCGAGGATCAGGAGGAGCAGGGCGGCTCCCCAGCCGGCCCGGTCCTTGCCGGTGGCGCAGTGGAAGAGCACCGGGCGCGCGGCGGGGTCGGCGGCCGTGTCGATGAAGGCGCGGTACGCGGCCGCGGCCCCCGGTGAGAGCACCAGCTGCCGGTACGACCGCGCGACCGCCTCCTCCGCCTTGCCGTCGCCCAGCAGCCGTTCGGCCTCGACGGGGTCGGCGAGCAGCGCGCGGAACCGGGCGGGGGTCACGCCGGGGTGGTCGCCCAGCACATCGGCGACGAAGAGCCTGGCCCCGGGCGGCAGGGAGTCGGGGGCCGAGCCCCGCTCGTCGGCGGTCCGCAGGTCGACGACCGTACGGATGCCGAGCGCGGCGACGGCCGCCGCGTCCACCGGGTCGAGGCCGCCGAGCCGGCCGGAGCGCAGCACCGCGCCCGGCCGGACCTGCCGGCCCGGGCCCAGTGTGATGCCGCCGAGATCGCGCAGATTGAGGGCGGAGAAGGTCGGGACGGCCCTGACGGTTTGCACGATGGATTTCCCCTTTTCCCGGCGCGCATCCGAAATGATTTCGGCCTGGCCGGATCAAAAGTCGCATGATGTCGTCACATCGACAAAGTAAAACGCCGGAGATCATCGAACGGCCACGCGCCGCCGTCCTGCGGGCAGGCGGAAGCGGGGTTACGGGGCAGGCGCCCCGTAACCCCGCACTCACCCGGCCAGCAATCGCGCCTTCTGGGCCTCGAATTCGGCCTCGGTCAGGATGCCCTGCCGCTTCAGCGCGGCGAGCCGTTCCAGCTGCCCGATCAGGTCCTCGCCGGGCGCGGCGGCAGGCTGCGGGGCGGCCGGCGCCGGTTCCTGCCGGGCGGCCTCCTGTTCGGCGAACCTGGCCTGCTGGCGCTGCTGGACCCGCCCGCTGACGGCGGAAGCGGTGCCGGCGACGACGGCGGTGCGCGCGGCGGCCCCGATGAGGCCGGGTCCGCGGCGGTTCATTCCGGGTCCTCGGAAGATCGGCATGGCGTGTTCCCCTTCCGGTGCGGGCGTCAGCCGGTGTGGCCGGCGGCGGACGCGGCGGCTTCCGCGACCTCGGCGGGAATCCGTTCGTGGGCGATGACCTGGCCGCCCGAGGCGCGGACGGCCTCGGCCAGCGGGGCGGCCCACAGGTCCTCCCACACGATCAACGCGGCGGAGCTCCCCGGCGGCACGCGCTCGCCGAGCAGCCGGATGTCCTCGCTGCTCAGCATGCCGCTCACCTCGCCGTCGACCGGCTCGAAGGAGACCAGGTCGTCGGGGTCGAGATCGTCCAGCTCGACGGCCTGGACCGTGCCGTCCTCGGATCGCTGCACGAACGTCAGGTCCAGGATGCGCACCGCCTTCGAGGCGACCGCGTCGGCCAGCGCGGGCGCGATGGCGCCGGTGAACCGGCTGCCGGGAAACGCGACGACGAGGTATTCCACGGGTCCCACGGTCACGGGTGCGTCCTCTCCGCATGAATGGATTGGCAGCAGCATAACTTCGGGCATTACCTACCGCACCGCGACAAAACCCCACGTAACCGAGACTCACGGCTACGCGACCGTACGTAAAGGATCAAGTGCGCTGGGGGAGGGCAAGGTCACAGGCCGACGCACTGCTCCTCCCCCGGGAGCTGCCCTAGCATCTGGGCCATGACGGTCCAGCCTGCTGACGGGCTTCCGCTGGCCGCCGGATTCCCCGACCCCGCCCATGAGCAGTGGCAGAGCCTTGTCGAAGGCGTGCTGCGCAAATCGGGCAAGGACGTGTCGGGACCGGCCGCCGAGGAAGCACTGTCCACCACGGTGGAGGACGGGCTCATCACCCGGCCCCTCTACACCTCGCGCGACGACGCGCCCGATGCCGGTCTCCCGGGCTTCGCCCCGTTCACCCGCGGCAGCAAGCCCGAAGGGTGTACGGCGGGCGGCTGGGGCGTACGTCAGCGGCACGCGTTCACCGACCCCGCCCGGCTCAACGAGGCCGTGCTCGCGGACCTGGAGAACGGCGTCACCTCGCTGTGGCTGGCCGTCGGGGGCAGCGACGGCGTGCCGGTCCCCGGCCTGGACTGGGCCCTCGACGGCGTCCTGCTGGACCTGGCGCCGATCGTCCTGGACGCGGGCGCGGAACTGGACGCGGCGGCCGCCGAGTTGCTGCGGCTGCACGCGGAGCGCGGTGTCCCGGCCGCGGAGGTGCGGGGCAGTCTCGGCGCCGATCCGCTGGGGCGGGCCGCGCGCGAGGGCACCGAGCCGGACCTGACGGAGGCCGTCCGCTGGGCGCGGCGCTGCGCCGAGGAGTACCCGGGGCTGCGCGCGGTCGTCGTGGACGCGATGCCGTATCACGAGGCGGGCGGTTCGGCGGCCGAGGAGCTGGGCGCCTCGCTGGCCACCGGCGTCGCCTATCTGCGGGCGCTGACCGGGGCCGGGCTCGATGTCGAAGCGGCGTGCGGGCAGCTGGAGTTCCGGTACGCGGCGACCGCCGACCAGTTCCTGACGATCGCCAAGCTGCGGGCGGCGCGCCGGCTGTGGGCGCGGGTCGCCGAGGTCTGCGGGGCTCCCGGCGCCGGGGCGCAGCGGCAGCACGCGGTGACGTCGCCGGTCATGATGACGCGGCGCGATCCGTGGGTGAACATGCTGCGGACCACCCTGGCGAGCCTCGGCGCGGGCGTCGGCGGGGCGGACGCGGTGACCGTGCTGCCGTTCGATCACGCGCTGGGCCTGCCCGACGCGTTCGCCCGGCGCATCGCGCGTAACACCTCCACGATCCTGCTTGAGGAGTCGCACCTGGCCCGGGTCATCGACCCGGCGGGCGGTTCCTGGTACGTGGAGCGGCTGACCGGCGAACTCGCGGAGGCCGCCTGGGCGTTCTTCCAGGAGATCGAGCGGGCGGGCGGCCAGGCCGCCGCCCTGGGCTCGGGGCTGGTCGCGGAGCGGATCGCGGCGACCTGGGCGGCGCGCGGCAAGGACCTGGCGCGGCGCAAGGAGCCGGTGACCGGGGTGAGCGAATTCCCGCTGCTGGCCGAGCGCCCGGTGGAGCGCGAGCCGTTCCCGGCGGCCCCGAAGCGCGGCGGCCTTCCGGTCGTCCGGCGCGACGAGGCGTTCGAGGCGCTGCGGGCCCGCTCGGACGCCCGTCTCGCGGCGACCGGGAGCCGGCCGCGCGTGTTCATCGCCGCGCTGGGCCCGGCGGCGGTCCACACCGCGCGGGTCTCCTTCGCCGCGAACCTGTTCCAGGCGGGCGGCGTCGAGCCGGTGCACGAGCCGGTGCGGGTGGACGCGTCGTCGGTGGCGGAGGCGTTCGCCGCCTCGGGGGCGGACGTGGCGTGCCTGTGCTCCAGCGACGCGCTCTACGCCGAACAGGCGGCGGAGGTCGCCGCGGCGCTGGTCGCGGCGGGCGCGCGGCGCGTGTATCTGGCGGGGCGGCCGGGCGCGTACGACGGTGTGGACGAGTACGTCTTCGCCGGCTGCGACGCGGTGGCCGTGCTCTCTTCCCTTCTCGACCGGATGGGTGTGGCGTAATGCGTATCCCCGACTTCTCCGACATCGGGCTCGGGCCGGACGGCTCCCCCGAGGTCACCGAGGACCAGTGGCGCGCCGCGGTCAAGGAGTCCTCCGGCAGCTCGGCGGGCGATCTGCTGTGGGAGACCCCGGAGGGCATCGCGGTCAAGCCGCTGTACACCGGGCGCGACCTGGAGGGCCTGGACTTCCTCGGCACATACCCGGGGATCGCGCCGTATCTGCGCGGCCCGTACCCGACGATGTACGTCAACCAGCCCTGGACGATCCGGCAGTACGCGGGTTTCTCCACCGCCGAGGAGTCCAACGCCTTCTACCGGCGCAACCTGGCGGCCGGGCAGAAGGGTCTGTCGGTCGCCTTCGACCTGCCGACGCACCGCGGTTACGACAGCGACCACCCCCGGGTGACGGGCGACGTCGGCATGGCCGGTGTGGCGATCGACTCGATCTACGACATGCGTCAGCTCTTCGACGGCATCCCGCTGGACCGGATGTCGGTGTCGATGACGATGAACGGCGCGGTGCTGCCGGTCCTCGCGCTGTACATCGTGGCCGCCGAGGAGCAGGGCGTACCGCCGGAAAAGCTGGCCGGGACCATTCAGAACGACATTCTGAAGGAGTTCATGGTCCGCAACACGTACATCTATCCGCCGAAGCCGTCGATGCGGATCATCTCCGACATCTTCTCGTTCACCTCGCGGAAGATGCCGCGCTACAACTCGATCTCCATCTCCGGCTACCACATCCAGGAGGCCGGGGCGACGGCCGATCTGGAGCTGGCGTACACCCTGGCGGACGGGGTGGAGTACCTGCGCGCCGGGCGGGACGCGGGGCTGGACGTCGACGCGTTCGCGCCCCGGCTGTCATTCTTCTGGGCGATCGGCATGAACTTCTTCATGGAGATCGCGAAGCTGCGCGCAGCCCGGCTCCTCTGGGCCAAGCTCGTACAGCAGTTCGAGCCGAAGAACGCCAAGTCGCTGTCGCTGCGCACCCACTCGCAGACCTCCGGCTGGTCGCTGACCGCGCAGGACGTGTTCAACAACGTCACGCGCACCTGCGTGGAGGCGATGGCCGCGACCCAGGGGCACACCCAGTCGCTGCACACCAACGCCCTGGACGAGGCGCTGGCCCTGCCCACCGACTTCTCCGCGCGCATCGCCCGCAACACCCAGCTGCTCCTCCAGCAGGAGTCCGGCACCGGGCGCGTCATCGACCCGTGGGGCGGCAGCGCGTACGTGGAGAAGCTGACGTACGACCTGGCGCGGCGGGCCTGGCAGCACATCGAGGAGGTCGAGGCCGCCGGCGGCATGGCCAAGGCCATCGACGCGGGCATCCCGAAGCTCCGCATCGAGGAGGCCGCCGCCCGCACCCAGGCCCGTATCGACTCCGGCCGCCAGCCGGTGATCGGGGTCAACAAGTACCGGGTCGAGACCGACGAGCAGATCGACGTGCTCAAGGTCGACAACTCCTCCGTGCGCGCCCAGCAGATCGAGAAGCTGCGCCGGCTGCGCGAGGAGCGCGACGAGCAGGCGTGCCAGGCCGCCCTGCGCGCGCTGACCGCGGCCGCCGAACGCGACCCGGGCCCCGGCCTGGACGGCAATCTGCTGGCCCTGGCCGTGGACGCGGCCCGTGCGATGGCGACCGTGGGCGAGATCTCGGACGCCCTGGAGAAGGTCTACGGCCGGCACGCGGGCCAGATCCGTACGATCTCCGGTGTGTACCGCAACGAGGCAGGGGAGTCGCCGTCCGTGGACCGCACCCGCGCACTGGTCGACGCGTTCGAGGAGGCCGAGGGCCGGCGTCCGCGCATCCTGGTCGCCAAGATGGGCCAGGACGGGCACGACCGCGGCCAGAAGGTCATCGCGACCGCCTTCGCCGACCTGGGCTTCGACGTGGACGTCGGCCCGCTGTTCCAGACGCCGGGCGAGGTCGCCCGGCAGGCGGTCGAGGCGGACGTGCACATCGTGGGCGTCTCGTCGCTGGCCGCCGGCCACCTCACGCTCGTCCCGGCGCTCCGCGAGGAGCTGGCCGCCGAGGGGCGCAAGGACATCATGATCGTGGTGGGCGGGGTGATTCCGCCGCAGGACGTGGACGCGCTCCTGGAGGCGGGCGCCGCGGCCGTGTTCCCGCCCGGGACGGTGATCCCGGAGGCGGCCCACGACCTGGTGACGCGGCTCGGGTCCGCGCTCGGCCACGAGCTGTGAGCCGCTGAGCGATGGCCCCGAGGATCGATCTCGACAGTTATGTGAAGGGCGTGCTCGACGGGAAGCGCGCGCACATCGCGCGCGCCATCACCCTGGTCGAGTCCACCCGCCCCGACCACCGGGCACTGGCGCAGGAGCTGCTGCGCCGGCTGCTGCCGCACTCGGGCCACGCCCGGCGCGTCGGCATCAGCGGGGTGCCCGGGGTCGGCAAGTCGACGTTCATCGACGCGCTCGGCACCCTGCTCACCGGGCTCGGGCACCGGGTCGCGGTGCTGGCGGTCGACCCCTCGTCCAGCCGGACGGGCGGTTCCATCCTGGGCGACAAGACCCGGATGGAACGGCTCGCGGTGGACCCGGACGCCTTCGTGCGCCCCTCCCCCACCGCCGGCACGCTGGGCGGAGTGGCGAAGGCGACCCGCGAGTCCATCGTGGTGATGGAGGCGGCGGGCTACGACGTGGTGCTGGTGGAGACCGTCGGGGTCGGCCAGTCGGAGACCGCGGTCGCCAACATGGTCGACACGTTCCTGCTGCTGACCCTGGCGCGCACCGGTGACCAGTTGCAGGGCATCAAGAAGGGCGTCCTGGAACTCGCGGACGCCATCGCCGTCAACAAGGCGGACGGCCCGCACGAGCGCGACGCGCGGGCCGCCGCCCGTGAACTGGCGGGCGCGCTGCGGCTGATGCACCCGGCGGACGCGGCGTGGACCCCGCCGGTCCTGACGTGCAGCGCCCGCGAGTCGACCGGTCTCGACACGCTGTGGGAGCGGCTGGAACAGCACCGGGCGCTCCTGGAGTCGACCGGCCGGCTCGCCGCCAAGCGCAGCGAGCAGCAGGTGGACTGGGCCTGGACGATGGTGCGCGACGAGCTCCTGGACAGCCTGCGCGGCCACCCCGGGGTGCGGGCGGTGGCGCCGGACCTGGAGCGCCGGGTGCGGGAGGGGACGCTCCCGGCGACGCTGGCCGCCGAGGAGATCCTGGCCGCGTTCCGGGGGCCGGGGCCGGCGGTCTGAGCGGCCGCCGCCCGCCGCGCCCGGTCACATCCGGGTGTGCAGGGCGGCGGTGTGCTTCCGGACCTGTTCCGGGGTCAGATAGCTGTCGGTGTATTCAAAGTCCCGCAGCGTCGCCGGCTTGCGCATCTGGAAGCCGGTGCGCACGAAGTCGTCCCCGGCGGCGGCGTTGATCAGCCAGTCCGCCATGACGCGGGCCTTGGCCACATGGGTGCGCAGCGCCGACCAGTGGTAGCCGCGCGCCACGGCCTGGGCGCTGATGCCGTGCATCTCGATGCCGAGCGGCTTGGACACGGCGTCCTTGCCGCCGAGGTCCACGACGAGCCCGAGGTCCTTGTGGACGTACGGCTGAAGCGGCCGGCCGCGCAGTTTCGCGAGGAGGTTGTCGGCGAGCCTGCGGCCCTGGCGCTGCGCGTGCTGCGCGGTGGGCGGGCAGACCGCGCCACCGCCCTTGGCCAGGTCGGGCACGGCGGCCACGTCGCCGAGCGCGAAGATGCCGTCGTGACCGGGCAGCACCATCTCGGGCGTGACGGCGAGCCGGCCCTTCACGGTCTCCGCGTCGAAGGTGCCGACCAGCGGGCTGGCGGCGACCCCGGCGGTCCAGATCAGCGTCCGGCAGGGCAGCACCCGGCCGTCGGTGAACGTCACGGTGTCGGGCCCGGCCTCGGCGACGGACACCCCGAGCGACACCTCGATGCCCCGGTCGCGCAGCACCTTCAGGGCGCTGGCGCCCAGCTTGTCGCCCAGCTCGGGCATGAGCTTCGGGGCGATGTCGATCAGATGCCACTTGACGAGCTTCGGGTCGAGGCGGGGGTAGTGCCGCAGCGCGCTGGTGGTGAGCCGCTGGAGGCAGGCCGCGGTCTCGGTGCCGGCGTACCCGCCGCCGACCACGACGAACTGGAGCCGGGAGGCCCGCTCCTCCTCGTCGTCGCTGGCGTCCGCGAGGTCGAGCTGAGCGATGACGTGGTCGCGTACGTAGGCGGCCTCGGCCAGTGTCTTCATGCCGCGGGCGTGGTCGAGGAGCCCGGGGATGTCGAAGGTCCGGGTGACGCTGCCGGGGCTGAGGACGAGATGGTCGTACCGTTCGTCGACGATCTCGTCGGTGATCTTGCGGACCACGCACACCTTCGCCGCGGGGTCCACGCCGATGGCCCCGCCGGGAATGATCCGGGTGCGGTGGCGGCTGCTGCGGCGCAGCGAGAGCGCGACGGACTGCGGGGTCAGCACCCCGGACGCCACCTGGGGCAGCAGGGGCAGGTAGAGCTGGTACGAGAACGGGGCGACGAGCGCGATGTCCGCTTCCCCCGGCCGCAGCCCCCGCTCCAGACGGCGTACGCACTCGACCCCGGCGAAACCGGCTCCGACTACGAGAATCCTGGGTCGTGCCACAGTGATCGTCCCTTCTGGGGGGTCTGCACGGTCGTCCGTTCGCCTGCCCCGTCACACGCGCCCGTCACCTCTCATCTTCACGACCGGGAGGCGAGTGCGCCTGCTGGGAAGGCAGAACGGACGACCGGGCCGGATCACCTGGCCAGGTAGGTGACCAGCCCGCAGGCGCCGCCCGCCGCGCCCGCGCAGACCACGGCGGCGGCGACACAGCGGGCCCGCAGCCTGCGGTAGCGCTCGGTGTACTCGCCGCGCAGTTGCAGAGCGCGGGCGGAGATGCGCGCCAGCACCGCCCGGGATTCGGCGGTCCGCTCGGCGGTGTAGACCCGCTCCACGTCCTCGCGCTGGGCGGTGGTGAGCCAGGGCAGCTGGTCGGTGAAGCGCCGGGCGAGCCCGTGGGCGCGCTCGACCTCGGCGTTCCACAGCAGGTAGCCCTCCAGCTGGGCCAGTCCCCGGGCGCTCTCGGCGTCCGGATCGGCCGGCGCCCGCCTCTCCTCGCCGCTCACTCGTGCTTGTCCCCCGGCGCCACCGTCACGGAGGTGTGCGGCCGGGTGGCGGCCTCCTCCAGTTCGCGCACGGCGGGGTGGTGGAGGTCGAAGGCCGGGGATTCGGAGCGGATACGGGGCAGGGTGACGAAGTTGTGCCGGGGCGGCGGGCAGGAGGTCGCCCACTCCAGCGAACGGCCGAAGCCCCACGGGTCGTCGGCCGTGACCTGCTTGCCGTACTTGGCGGTCTTCCAGACGTTGTACATGAAGGGCAGCATCGACAGGCCGAGCAGGAACGAGGAGATGGTCGAGATGGTGTTCAGCGCGGTGAAGCCGTCCGACGCGAGGTAGTCCGCGTACCGGCGGGGCATGCCCTCCGCGCCCAGCCAGTGCTGCACCAGGAACGTGCCGTGGAAGCCGGCGAACAGCATCCAGAAGGTCATCTTGCCGAGCCGCTCGTCCAGCATCTTGCCGGTGAACTTCGGCCACCAGAAGTGGAACCCGGCGAACATCGCGAAGACCACGGTGCCGAACACGACGTAATGGAAGTGCGCGACCACGAAGTACGAGTCGGAGACGTGGAAGTCGAGCGGCGGGGACGCCAGGATCACCCCGGTCAGTCCGCCGAAGAGGAATGTGACGAGGAAGCCGACCGACCAGAGCATCGGGGTCTCGAACGACAGCGAGCCCTTCCACATCGTGCCGATCCAGTTGAAGAACTTCACCCCGGTCGGCACCGCGATGAGGAACGTCATGAACGAGAAGAACGGCAGCAGCACCCCGCCGGTGACGTACATGTGGTGCGCCCACACCGTGATCGAGAGCCCGGCGATGGCGGTCGTCGCGGCCACCAGGCCGATGTAGCCGAAGATCGGCTTGCGGCTGAAGACCGGGATGATCTCGGAGACGATGCCGAAGAACGGCAGGGCGATGATGTACACCTCGGGATGGCCGAAGAACCAGAAGAGGTGCTGCCAGAGCAGCGCGCCGCCGTTGGACGCGTCGAAGACATGGGCGCCGAACTTTCGGTCCGCCTCCAGCGCCAGGAGGGCGCCGGCGAGCACCGGGAACGCCAGCAGCACCAGCACGGCGGTCAGCAGGACGTTCCAGACGAAGATCGGCATGCGGAACATCGTCATGCCGGGCGCGCGCATGCAGATGATCGTGGTGACGAAGTTGACCGAACCGAGGATCGTGCCGAAGCCGGAGAAGGCCAGGCCCATGATCCACAGGTCGCCGCCGATCCCGGGCGAGCGGACCACATCGGTCAGCGGCGAGTAGGCGAACCAGCCGAAGTCCGCGGCGCCGTTCGGGGTGAGGAAGCCGGCCACCGCGATGAGCGAGCCGAAGAGGTACAGCCAGTACGCGAACATGTTCAGCCGCGGGAACGCCACATCGGGTGCGCCGATCTGGAGCGGCATGATCCAGTTCGTGAATCCGGCGAACAGCGGCGTCGCGAACATCAGCAGCATGATCGTGCCGTGCATCGTGAACGCCTGGTTGAACTGTTCGTTCGACATGATCTGCATGCCCGGCCGGGCCAGCTCGGCCCGCATGAACAGGGCGAGCAGCCCGCCGCCGAGGAAGAACGCGAACGAGGTGACCAGGTAGAGGCTGCCGATCGTCTTGTGATCGGTGGTGGTCGCCCACCTGACGACGACGTTGCCGGGTTCCCGGCTGCGCACCGGCAGCTCGTTGGAGTACGCCTCCTCGTCCTCGGCCGTACCTGGTGTGCCCGTCGTCGTCACGGGGCCGCTCCTTCGCTTGTGCATGCGTGTTACCGGATGCAGCAAAGCAGCGAAGCGGGCCCGTCGCGCGGCCCGGCACCCGCCGGGCCGCGACATTCACCCGTCAGGGGGGTTACGCAACGCCGACGCCCCGGCGCGGCGGGAGCCGGCCGGGGCGTCGGGTGACCTTCGGTCAGGCGAGGCTCGCGATCGCCTGGTTGAACGTCGCGGACGGGCGCATGACGGCCGCGGCCCTGGCCGGGTCGGGCTGGTAGTAGCCGCCGATGTCGGCCGGCTTGCCCTGGACCGCGATCAGCTCGTCCACGATCGTCCGCTCCTGCTCGGACAGCGTCTTGGCGAGCGGGGCGAACGCGGCGGCCAGCTCGGCGTCGGCGGTCTGCTGCGCCAGCTCCTGGGCCCAGTACAGGGACAGGTAGAAGTGGCTGCCGCGGTTGTCGATGCCGCCGAGGCGACGGGACGGCGACTTGTCCTCGTTGAGGAACGTGGCCGTGGCCCGGTCCAGCGTGTCGGCGAGGACCTGGGCGCGGGCGTTGCCCGTGGTCTGCGCGAGGTGCTCGAAGCTGACGGCGAGGGCCAGGAACTCGCCCAGGCTGTCCCAGCGCAGGTAGTCCTCCTTGACGAGCTGCTGCACGTGCTTGGGCGCGGAGCCGCCGGCGCCCGTCTCGAAGAGGCCGCCGCCGTTCATCAGCGGGACGACGGAGAGCATCTTCGCGCTGGTGCCGAGCTCCAGGATGGGGAAGAGGTCCGTCAGGTAGTCGCGGAGCACGTTGCCGGTGACGGAGATGGTGTCCTCGCCGCGGCGGATGCGCTCCAGGGAGAAGGCGGTGGCCTGCTCCGGGGTCATGATTTCGATCTGGAGGCCCTCGGTGTCGTGCTCGGCGAGGTACGCCTTGACCTTCTCGATGAGCTGCGCGTCGTGCGCGCGGTCCGCGTCGAGCCAGAAGACGGCCGGGTTGCCGGTCGCGCGGGCGCGGGTGACGGCGAGCTTGACCCAGTCCTGGATCGGCAGGTCCTTGGTCTGGCACATGCGGAAGATGTCGCCGGCGCCGACGGCCTGCTCCAGCACGGCGTTGCCGGCGGCGTCCACGACGCGGACGGTGCCGGTGGCGGGGATCTCGAAGGTCTTGTCGTGGCTGCCGTACTCCTCGGCCTTCTGCGCCATGAGGCCGACGTTGGGCACGGAGCCCATCGTGGCCGGGTCGAAGGCGCCGTGGGCGCGGCAGTCGTCGATGACGACCTGGTAGACACCGGCGTAGCTGCTGTCCGGCAGGACGGCGATGGTGTCGGCCTCGTTGCCGTCCGGGCCCCACATGTGGCCGGAGGTGCGGATCATGGCGGGCATGGAGGCGTCCACGATGACGTCGCTGGGGACGTGCAGGTTGGTGATGCCCTTGTCGGAGTCGACCATGGCGAGGGCGGGGCCCTCGGCCAGCTCGGCCTCGAAGGACTCCTTGATCTTCGCGCCCTCGGGCAGGGCCTCCAGGCCCTTGAGGATGCCGCCCAGACCGTCGTTCGGGGTCAGGCCGGCCGCGGCGAGCGCGTCACCGTACTCGGCGAAGGTCTTCGGGAAGAAGGCGCGTACGACATGGCCGAAGATGATCGGGTCGGAGACCTTCATCATCGTGGCCTTGAGGTGCACGGAGAACAGGACGCCCTCGGCCTTGGCGCGGGCGATCTGGGCGGTGATGAACTCGCGCAGGGCGGCGACGCGCATGACGGACGCGTCCACGACCTCGCCCGCGAGGACCGGGACGGACTCGCGCAGGACGGTGGTGGTGCCGTCGTCGTCGGCGAGCTCGATGCGCAGGGTGCCGGGCTCGGCGATGACCGCGGACTTCTCGGTGGACCGGAAGTCGTCCACGCCCATGGTGGCGACGTTGGTCTTCGAGTCGGCGGTCCAGGCGCCCATCCGGTGCGGGTGGGTCTTGGCGTAGTTCTTGACCGACGCGGGGGCGCGGCGGTCGGAGTTGCCCTCGCGCAGGACCGGGTTGACGGCGCTGCCCTTGACCTTGTCGTAACGGGCGCGGACGTCCTTGTCCTCGTCGGTCTTCGGGTCGTCCGGGTAGTCCGGGAGGGCGTAGCCCTGGGCCTGGAGCTCGGCGATCGCGGCCTTCAGCTGCGGGATCGAGGCCGAGATGTTCGGCAGCTTGATGATGTTGGCGCCCGGCGTGGTGGCCAGCTCGCCGAGCTCGGCGAGCGCGTCGTCGATGCGCTGGTCCTCGCGAAGGCGCTCGGGGAAGCCGGCGATGATCCGGCCCGCCAGGGAGATGTCCCGGCTCTCGACGGTGACACCGGCCTTGGAGGCGTACGCCTCGATCACGGGCAGGAACGAATACGTCGCCAGGGCCGGGGCCTCGTCGGTGTGTGTATAGATGATGGTCGAGTCAGTCACCCTGTGCTCCGCTCCACGTCTGCAACATTGCTTGACATCAAGATATCTCGTGAGCGGCGCGGGCTCGACAGGGCCCTGCCCCACACCGGCCGGAACAGCGCTACGGGCGGCCTTCGGACGGAACCTCCTCGCCGGGCGGTACGGGGCCGGGCGGGGTGCCGTCGCCGAAGGGGCGGCCGCCGAGCTGTTCGCGGTGGTGCGGGGTCAGCCAGCCGGAGAGGTCGGGGCCCGCGGGCACGATGCCGGTGGGGTTGATGCCGGTGTGCACCCGGTAGTAGTGCTGCTTGATGTGGTGGAAGTCGACCGTGTCCCCGAATCCGGGGGTCTGGTAGAGGTCCCTGGCGTACGCCCACAGCACCGGGTCCTCGGAGAGTTTCCGGCGGTTGCACTTGAAGTGGCCGTGGTAGACGGGGTCGAAGCGGACCAGGGTGGTGAAGAACCGGATGTCGGCCTCGGTGATCGTGTCGCCGACGAGGTAGCGCCGGTCCGCGAGCCGGTCCGACGTCTGCTCCAGGCGGCGGAAGAGGGCTTCGTACGCCTCCTCGTAGGTGTCCTGGCCGTCCGCGAACCCGGCGCGGTACACCCCGTTGTTGACGTCCTGGTAGATGCCGTCCATGACCTCGTCGATCTCCGGGCGCAGCGGCTCGGGGTAGAGGTCGGGGGCGCCGGGCCGGTGCAGGGCGGTCCACTCGGTGGCGAGGTCCAGGGTGATCTGCTGGTAGTCGTTGGTGACCAGCCTGCCGCTGGGCACGTCCACGATCGCCGGGACGCTGACGCCGCCCGGGTAGTCGCGCTCGCGGGCGTCGTACGCCTCGCTGAGGTAGCGGATGCCGAGCACCGGGTCGCGGCCGTCCGGGTCGAGCGTGAAGCGCCAGCTGCGGTCGTCCTGGAGCGGGTCGGTGATGCCGAGCGAGAGCGCGTCCTCCAGGCCGAGCAGCCGGCGTGAGACCAGGGCGCGGCCGGCCCAGGGGCAGGCCCGGCTGACGACGAGCCGGTAGCGGCCCGCTTCGACGGGCCACCCGTCGCGGCCGTCGGCGGTGATGCGGTCCGCGAAGTGGCTGCGGGAGCGCTTGAAGGGTTTGTGTCCGTACGAGCTGTTGCCGTCGGTGCCGGCGGAGTCGTTCATCGCGTTCTCCTCAGGAGGCGGCTGCGGGTGGGGAGTGCCGGGTGCGTCGTCTGCCCCGCCGGCCGCCGCCCACGTCGGCGACCGCGACGAGCAGAGCGCCGCCGACGAAGGCGACGGAGACGATGAGCCCGTGGTCGTACGCGTCGGACCAACCGTCCCCGGCGACCTGGGCGAAGAACACCGCGCCGACGGCGGCGATCCCGATGGCGGAGCCGACGCGCTGCCCGGTCTGGAGGGTGCCGCCTGCGCTGCCCGCGGTGGCGACCGGCACTTCGGACAGGGTCAGGGTCTGGTTGGGTGCGATGACCAGGCCGCTGCCGAGCCCCGCGAAGAGCAGCGGGGCGGCCATCGCCCAGCCGGCGCCCCTGCCGGGCACCAGGTGGACGGCGAGCGCGGTGGCGCCGAGCCCGATGGCCACGGCGGCCAGGCCGACGACGACGAGGGGGCGGCCGAAGCGGCCGACGAGCCGGCCGCCGGGACTGGCGGCGACGGCGGAGCCCAGGGCGAAGGGGGTGATCGCCAGACCGGCCTGGAGGGCGGTGTAGTGCAGACCGCTCTGGAGATAGAGGGTGGTGATGAAGAAGATCGAGGTGAATCCGGCGAAGTAGAGCAGGATGAGCAGACAGCCGAGCCAGTACGAGCGCACCTTGAAGAGCCGGAGGTCGACGACCGGCTGGGTGCCGCGCCGGCCGCACCGGGACTCCCAGCCGACGAACGCGGCGAGCAGCGCCACGGCCAGGATCAGCAGCAGCCACTTCCCGTCACCGGGCCACTGCCGGGACTGGACGAAGGGCAGCAGCAGGGCCAGCACGCCCGTGCCGAGCAGCAGCACGCCGAGCGGGTCGAGGTCGCGCAGCCGGACCGGGCCCGCGGACGGGGTGTCGGGCAGCAGGCGGTGGGCCAGCAGGAGGCAGACGAGGCCCAGCGGGAGGTTGACGTAGAACACCCAGCGCCAGCCCTCCTCCGCTCCGGCCGCCTGGATCAGCAGGCCGCCGAGCAGCGGGCCGACGGCGGTGGAGATGCCGACCACCGTGCCGAACATGCCGAAGGCGCGGCCGCGTTCCCGGCCCTGGAACATCTGCTGGATGAGGGCGGAGATCTGCGGCGAGACCATGCCGCCGGCCAGTCCCTGGACCAGCCGGGCGACCACCAGCCACAGGCTGGACTGGGCGGCGCCGCAGGCCGCGGAGGACAGGGTGAAGAGCGTGAGCCCCGCCATGAACACGGCGCGCCGGCCGCGGGCGTCGCCGAGCCGCCCGGCCGGGATGAGGAACAGGCCGAAGGCCAGGGCGTAACCGGACAGGACCCATTGCAGGTCGGACTCCGGGGTGTGCAGCCCTTCCTTGATGGCGGGGAGCGCGACGTTGACGATCGAGACGTCCAGGAGGGTCATGAACCCGGCGACCAGGCACACCGTGAGCGCCTGCCACCGTCGCGGATCGGGCGCGTCGTGCCCGTCGCTGTCTGCCATGGTTCGCACCCTAGGACGGGCGCCCGGATTCCTCATCCCGGCTGGTCCACCCGGCCGTGGCGCGTCCGCGCGGTCGCGGGGCGGTTAGGGTACGGCGCATGCAGTCGTACACGATCGGGCAGGCGGCCCGGCTTCTGGGGGTCAGCCCCGACACCGCCCGGCGCTGGGCCGACGCGGGGCGCGTCGCGACCCACCGCGACGAGGGCGGCCGCCGTCTCATCGACGGCCGCGACCTGGCGGCGTTCTCCGTCGAGGTCGCGCAGAACGGGGCGGGCGACGAGGAGGTCTCGTACACCTCCGCGCGCAACGCGTTCGCGGGCATCGTCACCGCGGTGAAGCTGGGCGATGTGGCCGCGCAGGTCGAGATCCAGGCGGGGCCGCACCGGCTGGTGTCCCTGCTGACACGGGAGGCCGTGGAGGAGCTGGGCCTGGAGGTCGGGGTGCAGGCCACCGCCCGGGTGAAGTCGACCAGCGTGCACATCGACCGGGCCTGACCGGTCAGTCCATGCCCTTCCGGGCCGCTGCCAGGATCTTGGCGACGGTGTGGAAGAAGCGAGTGGTGGCGTCATGGCCCAGGACGCCTTCCTGGAAGCCCTTGGCGGCCGGTGCCTTGCCGTTGATCAGGTGCCAGACGACGAAGGCGTCGTAGTCCGTGTGGCCGATGATCTCCATGTCCTTCTTCGGGGAGAGCATCGGCAGTTCCAGCTCCGACGGGATGCGCTCGGTCGTGAACACGACGCAGCAGCGGATGTCGTCGGTGACCGTGACGTCCTGGAACGGGTCGAGCGCGATCAGCGCCTCCAGCTCGGGGACCGTACGCAGGCACACCGCGACGTCGAAGCCGAGCGCCCCGGCGAGGTGGCCGCCGATCCGGGCGGCGAGCGCGGCCCGGTCGGTCTCGTCGGACTCGAAGAAGACGTTGCCGCTCTGGATGTAGCTGCGCACGGAGCCGAGACCCAGCTCCGTGAACAGTCCGCGCAGCCGTTCCATCTTCACGGAGCGGCCCGGCACGTTGAGCCCTCGGAGCAGCGCGATGTACAGCAAGTCCGGTCACCTGTTCCTGCGGGAGGGGCGCGGGGCGCGCCGGTCGCCGCCAGCGTAGCCCCGCCGCGCACACTGGACGGTATGACCGGGAAGACGACCCGCCGCAGCGCGGGGCTCCTGCTGTTCCGTACCGGTGCCGGGCGCGGTCTCGAAGTGCTCATCGGCCATATGGGCGGCCCGTTCTGGGCGGGGCGCGAGGAGGCCGCCTGGTCGGTGCCGAAGGGCGAGTACGGCCCCGGCGAGGAGCCGGGGGCGGCGGCGCGGCGGGAGTTCGCGGAGGAGTTCGGGCATCCGGCGCCGGACGGTGCGTGGGTCGCGCTGGGCGAGGTGCGTCAGGCCGGCGGGAAGACGGTGACCGTGTGGGCGCTGGAGGGCGATGCGGACCCGGCGACGGCGGTGCCCGGCACGTTCTCGATGGAGTGGCCCCGGAGGTCGGGGACGCTGCGGGAGTTCCCGGAGCTGGACCGGTTCGCCTGGTGCACTCCCGAGGAGGCGGCGGAGCGGCTGGTGAAGGGGCAGCGGGTCTTCGTGGACCGGCTGCGCGAGCGTCTGGCGGAGGGCGGGGCCTGAGGCCGGCGCCCGCCCTCCCCGGCACGGGGCCGGTCAGCTCTGCGGGAGGATGACCGCCCGGCCGTTGATCCTGCCGGCGTGCAGGCGCTCGTAGGCGAGCGGTGCCTCGTCCAGCGGGTACGTCTCGACGTGCACGTCCACCGCGCCGGTGCGGGCCAGGTCCAGCACCTCGGCCAGTTCGGAGCGCGATCCCCAGTACGGGGCGGTGACCGTCGTGTTGAACGGGAGGGCGCCGAAGCCCACGGGCAGCGCTCCGCCGCCGATCCCGACGATGGTCACGTCGGAGTCGATGGCGGCCGCCGCGCCGGCGGTGGCGACGGTGGGCGGGGCCCCGACGAAGTCCAGGACGACCTGGGCGCCGGTGCCGCCCGTCAGTTCGCGGATGCGGGCGGCCGCGTGCTCGTCGGACAGCACGGTCTCGTGCGCCCCGACGGTACGGGCGAGGGCGAGCTTGTCCTCGGTGACGTCCAGGGCGATGACCCGGACGGCCGTGAGGGCGCGCAGCAGCTGGATCGCCACGTGGCCGAGGCCGCCGGTGCCGATGACGACGGCGGTGGCCCCGGGCACCAGCTTCGGCAGGGAGCGCTTGATGGCGTGGTACGGGGTGAGGCCGGCGTCGGTGAGCGGCACGGTCCGGACCGGGTCGAGGCCGCCGAGGGGCACGAGGTGGCGCGGGTCGTCCACGATCATGTACTCGGCCATGGCTCCGGGCGAGCCGAGGCCGGGCGGGTTGATGCCGAGCTCGGCGGCGCGCAGGCAGTAGTTCTCCTTGCCCTCGGCGCACTTGACGCAGGTGCCGCAGCCCCAGGGGCCGTAGACGGCGACGGACTGGCCGGTCTCCAGGCCGGTGACGCCGTCGCCGAGCGCGGCGATCGTGCCGACGCCCTCGTGTCCGAGGGTGAGCGGCAGCGGATACGGGAACTGGTCCGCGGTCCAGCTCATCACGGCGATGTCGGAGTGGCAGACGCCCGCCGCCGTGACCTTCAGCAGCACCTGCCCGGGGCCCGGCTCCGGGTCGGGCACGGTGACGACCTCGGGTGCGGCGCCGATCTCGCGGTACTGAACTGCCTTCATGGGGTCCTCCTCGACCTCTGTGGCTTGTGTGCTGACCCCCGAAACCCCCCGCTCCCCCGGAGCCCCGCTCAGGAGGCGGAGTAGCCGCCGTCCACCAGGTGGTAGCTGCCGTGGATGAACGAGGCGCGGTCGGAGAGCAGGAACGCGGTGAGCTCCGCGACCTCCTCGGCCGTGCCGAGACGGCCCGCCGGGTGCAGCGAGATCAGGTGGTCGCGGGCCGGGCCCTCCGTGTTCCGCAGCAGCGGGGTGTCGATGAAGCCGGGGCCCACCGCGTTGATCCGGACGTTCTGGGCGGCGTATTCGAGGGCGGCGGTCTTGGTGAGGCCGACGACGCCGTGCTTGGCGGCGACGTAGGCCGGAGAACCGGCGAAGCCGTTGGTGCCCAGGATCGAGGACATGTTGACGATCGCGCCGCCGCCCGCGGCGACGATGGCGGGCAGTTCGTAGCGCATCGAGTAGAAGACGCCGCTGAGGTTGGTCGCGACGACCCGGTCCCAGTCCGCGACGGCGTACTCACCGGTCGGGTTGCTGGGGCCGCCGATGCCCGCGTTGTTCACGGCGAGGTGCAGGGCGCCGAAGGTGTCGACGGCGAACCGTACGCCCGCCTCGACGGACGCGGGGTCGGTGACGTCCATGGCCACGGCGGCGGCCCGGCCGCCGGCGCTCTCCAGGGCGGCGGCGGCCTCGCGGGCGCTCGCCTCGTCGTAGTCGGCGACGACGACCGCGGCGCCCGCGCCGGCGAGCCGGTGGACGAGGGCCAGGCCGATGCCGGAGGCCCCGCCGGTGACGAGGGCGGTACGGCCGGCGAACTCCTGGTCGGTGGGGGTGGTGGTGCTCATGGTGTGCCGTTTCCTTCCGTGGTGCTGGTGGTGCTGTGCGGCGCGGGGCCGGTGAGCAGTTCGCCGGCCAGGGCGGCGAAGGCCCGGTCCACGAGCCGGGGCAGCTCGTCGGGGCGGTTCCCGCGGACCCAGGCGGCCTGGGCGGCGAGCAGGGCACCGGCTCCGGCGGCGACCGTGACGGCGGGCCGCAGGTCGCTGAGGGGGTCGGTGCCGAGCCGGTCCGCGACGATGACGACCGAGTCCGCCTGGGCGTCCACCCGGATGTGGTGGAAGGCCGCGTAGAGGGTCGGTTCGCGCTCGGCGAGGACCAGCAGCTCGTAGATGCGCGGGCGGCGGTGCCAGGCCGGGACCCCGGGGTCCGCGAGCCAGTCCTGAACGGCCCGGTGGTAGGCGGTGAGCGGGGGCTCATCGGCCGGGCGGGCACGCAGGGCCTCGTTGATGCGGTCGCCGTCGCCCCGGACCGAGTCCAGGACGGCGTCCTCCTTGCTCGCGAAGTACCGGCTGAAGGTACGGCGGTCCAGGTCGGCGCGTTCCGCGATCTCCTCGACCGTGACCTCCCTGAGCCCCCGGTCGAGCACCAGCTCGAACGCGGCTCCGGCCAGCGCGTCCCGGGTCCGGCGGGCCTTGCGGCCCCGCCTCTCCGGAATCTTCTGCTCCGCTTGCATGTCTTTCACCGTACACCCGAAAATGTCCCGACGCGACAGAAGTCTCGCCGGGACATGAAGTGGGTGTGAGCAGCGCCTGTGACAGGCGGGGACTACCGCCCGCTGAGCGCCGCCGCGGGCCGCATCGCCTCGCGCACCGTCGGCTCGGACGGGGCCTGGGCGGGGACCGGCCCGGTGACCCGGCTCAGGGCCAGTACGGCGATGTCGTCGCGCCGCACCCCGCCGGAGAACTCCTCCAGGTCGTGTCCGAGCGCGTCGAGCAGTTCCCGGGGGCCCCGGCGGGCCCAGCGGCTCAGCCGGGCGTCGAGCGGATAGAAGCGGCCCTCGGCGTCACGGGCCTCGGTCACCCCGTCGGTGAACATCAGGAGCGTCGCGCCGGACGGGAAGTCGAGCCGTTCCGCGGAGCGGCCCTCGTCGCTGAGTTCCGCCAGACCCAACGGTACCGACGTCCGGCGCAGCGGCACGGTGGCGGCGACCCCGTCGTGCACCAGGCGGGGCGGCAGGTGGCCGCAGTTGACGGCCTGCGCGCGGCCGTCGCCGTCGAAGCCGAGGACGAGCGCGGTGACGAAGCGTTCCGCGTCACCGGTCTGGGCGGCGAAGGCGTTCTGCCGGGCGACGGCGTCCTCCAGCCGGTCCACGACGCCGATGAGGGAGGGTTCGCGGATGGCCGCCTCGCGGAACGCGCCGAGGACGGCGAAGCCCACGCCGATGGCGGGGAGCCCCTTGCCCTGGACGTCTCCGATGATCACCCGGGTTCCGTAGGGCGACTGCACGACCTCGTAGATGTCCCCGCCGACGAGATGGTCCTCCTCGATCGGCGTGTACGAGCCGTGGGCGGTGATCTGGTCGGTGGGAATGGGCAGCGGGCGCAGGATCTGGCGCTGGAGGGCGACGGCGGCGGAGCGGAGCCTGGCGACCTCGGTGGCGTGCCGGATGCGCAGGACGCAGGCGCCGATGCCGAGGAGACACGCCAGGGCGGTGAAGACGACACTGCTCCCGATGTCCCAGTAGCTCCCCCCGGCCGCCAGGCGCGAGGCGACGGCCACCGCCATGACGAAGGCGGCGACACCGGTGGTCTGGGCGATCGTGCCGAAGACCGAGACGAACGCCGGTACCACCACCAGCAGGGGCACCAGACGCAGATCCTGGCCCGACAGCACGTCCAGGCAGACGATCGCGGCGGTCAGCAGGGCCAGCGCGCCGAACAGCACCCCGTTACCGACCCTGCGGGCGCGCACGGCGTCCTCTCCGAGGTCGGTGCCGGGAAGCGTCACGTGGGGCGCGAGCCGGCTCAGGAGTCCGATCGTCAAGGTCCTCTCCTTCCGGGATCTGCCGGCCGGGTGCCGGCGCGTATCTCCATTCGACCCGGTCGGAGGGCGGCGCACACGAGGCTTACGGCCCCGGAGGCCCGGACGAAGGTCCCGTGCAGCGCTCCGCTCAGCGCGCCGCGGTGGCGGCGGGACGTCCCGGCCCGGGCACTCCGGCCGGGACGAGCGCGGCCAGGAATTCGACCTGCCGGCGGAGCTCGAAGCCCAGCGACTCGTAGAGCCGGACGGCTCCGGTGTTGGCGGCGGCCGCGTGCAGGAACGGGGTCTCGCCGCGCTGCCGGATCTCGTGGGCGACGGCGCGCACGAGTCCGCCGCCGAGCCCCTGGCCGCGTACCGACTCATCGGTGCAGACGGCGCTTATCTCGCTCCAGCCCGGCGGGCGCATGCGCTCCCCGGCCATGGCGACGAGCACCCCGTCCCGGCGCACCCCGAGGTAGCTGCCGAGCTCGATGGTCCGGGGCTCGAAGGGGCCCGGCCGGGTGCGGGCGACCAGGTCGAGCATGTCCGGTACGTCGGCGGGGCCCAGCCGGACCGCTCCGGGGAGGGGCGCCGCGGCCACGCCCGCGTCCACCAGCTGGACGCCGGGGGCGTGGAAGGTGATCTCCCAGCCGGCGGGCGGGGGCTCCCGGAACGCGGTGATGGTGACGGCTCCGCCCGGCCCGGTGAGCGCCGCCGCGTCGGCCCAGTCGGCGGGCCCGGGGTCCGGCGGGAGGGCGACCCAGGAGGCGACCTCGGAGGGGTAGCGCAGCACGCGGCCCCGGCGTTCGGCGAGGTGGGCGTGCGGGCCGCGCAGCGCGGTGCCCACCGGGTCGTCCAGCGGGTGGCCGGGGTCCGGGCGCGTCTTCACGCGGTCACCTCGATCACGGTCTTGCCCAGAGCGTGGCCGTCCTCCACCGCGCGCAGCCCCTCGGCCGCCCGGCCGAGGGGCACGGTCCGGGTCACGTGGGTGCGCAGGACGCCGTCGACGGTGAGCCGGGCCACCTCGTCGAGGACGGCGGCGGTACGGGCCCGCCGGACGGGTGCTCCGCCCAGGGCCTGTCCGGCCATTCGCGTCGTCCGCCCGGAGGGCGGCCCGGGCGGCGTCAGGCGGATCCCCGAGTTCTCGGCGTGCCGGCCGCAATCCCTCGTACTGGACGTACTCGGGATTTCGGCCGGTGCGGCGGGAGTGCGTGCCAGGCGTCGCGGGCCGGACGGGACTTTCCGGACACGGCCTGGGCCGGGCCGGCGCAGTCCGTCGTAGGGGGTGGCGACGCCGGTGAAGGACAGGGCGGCCGGCTTGTGGGCGGCCACGAGCAGTTCGCCGGGGCCGGGTTTCGGCCGTTCCGGATCGGTGAGGACCTCCGCCTCCGGTCCGCCGTTGCGGGTGAACACATACGCCTTCGGCATGAGCTCCTTCTCCCCTGTTCCGTGCGCCGGCGCCCCGCTGACGGGCGCCACAGCTGCGGCAAGGACGCGTGGCGCGCGGGTATTCCCGTACCGTCGATTTCAACTCAATCACGGCCCGGTACGCGCCGGTCCGCCCCTGCGGCGGCCCGTCCTGTGGCACGCTGAGTGCGGCCGTCCCACCGGGCTCCCCCGTACCGGTGGGGCGGTCGCGCGCCGTCACGGGGCCGGGCGCCCCGGTCCGGTCAGTCGCCGTCCCGCCCGGGCGCCCGGCCCGCGTAGTAGGTGGCGACCATGTCCTCCCCGCCGTGTCCGGCGGCCTCGGCGCGCTCGAAGCGGGCGGCCGACGCGGTGGTCAGGTCCAGCCGGACACCGGCCCGGGCGGCCGCGTCGAGGATGAGACGGGTGTCCTTGAGGGCGGTGGACAGGGCGAAGCTGGGCGTCAGGTCGCCGTCCAGCACGGCGGCGGACTTCGCCTGGAGGTAGCCGGAGTCGAGCGGGCCGCCCTTGACCAGGCCGAGGAACGTACGCGGGTCGACGCCGAGCCCTTCGGCGAGGTTCAGGCACTCCGCGACGCCGCCGACCGTGTTGACGACCCAGGCGTTGACCACGAGCTTCAGCCGGGACGCCGTGCCCGGCTCCGCACCGGCCCACACCGTGCGCCGGCCGATCGCGTCCAGCACCGGTGCGACCACCTCGCGGGCGGCCTCCGGGCCGGAGACGAGGACGGTCAGCGCGCCCTGCTCGGCGGGCTGCCGGGTGCCGACGACCGGGGCGTCCAGGTGGACCAGGCCGAGGTCGGCGGCGCGCCGGGCCAGCTCGACGGCGCCGTCCGGGCCGACCGTGGAGGTCTGGACGAGCACCTGGCCCCGGTGCAGCCCCTCGGATGCGGCGGTGAGCGCGGCGGTGACGGCGGTCGTGTCGGGGAGCGCGGTGAGCACGACCTGGGCGCCGCGCACGGCCTCGGCCGCCGTGCCGGTGACGGTGGCGCCGTCGGCGGCGAGCGGGGCGGCCTTGGCCTGCGTGCGGTTCCAGGCCCGGACCTCCAGACCGGCACGGAGCAGGCTGCGGGCCATGGCCGCGCCCATGATCCCGGTGCCGAGCACGGCGACGACCGGCTGCCGGGGGGTGTGGGGGGCTGCTGAAGACATGGGGGTTCCCTTCGTCGGCCGCGCTCCGGGGAGGGGTGCGCGGCGGATTCGGCTTCTCAGGGGTGCCGCAGCGCGCCTTCCAGCACGGCGGCGTGTACGGCTCGGGCGAGCCGGGCGCCCCAGCGGGAGCGCGGGCCCGCGAACGGTTCGGCGGCGCCGGTCTCCGGCCCGGGTTCGGGCGCGGCGAGGCAGACGGCGTCCGTGGGGGTGCCGGAGCAGTCGAGTCCGGCGTCCAGGAGCGCCTGGACCTTGGCCTCCGTGGCGGTGGCGACGGCGTTGACCAGGGCGGCGTCGGACAGGGGTATCGGGAAGGTCACCACGATGTTGACGGTGCCGGGGCTCGGCGGTCCGCCGGTGCCCTCGGCCGGTGCGGCGGCCCAGCCGCGTACGCCCAGACCGCAGGTGGCGGTGGCGTGCACATGCTCGTCGTCGGCGGTGGTGTACGCGGTGACGTCGGCGGCGGTCATCAGTCCGGCGCCGGGGCCGGTGAGGCGGGCGGCGGCGGCGATCTCGGCGAGGTGGCGGTCCGGGTCCATGCGGGGGTAGCCGCCGGGGACCTGCGCGTTGAGGATCCACTCGCGCGGGCCGATGCCGCCGCCCAGCACCGCGCTGCTGCACACCCGCCAGCCGGGGCCCAGCCGCCACACGAGGTGGTGCAGCTCCGCGCCGTCCTCGCGCCGGGCGTGCAGTGCGCCGCGCTGGGCGGGCAGCCGGCTGCGTACGGAACGGATGGGGTACCCCCGGGGTGGCGCGACGGGACGCGATCGGTGTGGACCCGTTGATCATATGTGCCGGTTCCGGCGCATCCCCCGGCCCGTTCACTCGGATGGCGTAACGGGTGCAAGAGCCGCACAGCCGCGTGAGACGGGGGCTGCGACGGTCCGGGGCGGATACCGCGCGCCGCGCCCGGTGGCCGGGCGGTTGCAGCGTCCATCCGGGTGAGGCGCGATGGAATCCGGACGCGCCTTCTCTGCTGGACCCACCCACAGGACGCGCCCGGGCGAGGAGGATTCGGATATGGGAGCCGCTGACGGTTTCACGGATTCCGGAGAGCTCGACGGCCTGACGGTGTACGACACCGAGGGCGAGAAGATCGGCAACGTGGGCCGCGTGTATGTCGACGACAACACCGGCCGCCCGGACTGGATCACGGTGAAGACCGGCCTGTTCGGCATGAAGGAGAGTTTCGTGCCTCTCGCCGGAGCCCGTCGAGTGGGCTCCGACCTGCACATCTCGCACGGCAAGGACCAGGTCAAGGAAGCCCCCCGGGTGGACGCGGACGCGCATCTTTCCGTGTCCGAGGAGGAGGAGCTGTACCGGCACTACGGCCTGACCAGGAACACCCGGGGCAATCTGGGCGACGGTTCCGGGACCGGCGCACCGACCACCACGGGCACCGGCACCATGGGCGCGGCCGGCACCGGCGCGGCGGCCGGGGCCGGAGCAGGGGCCGGGGCCATGGGCGCGGCCGGCACCTCCGGCACGGACCGCACGCAGACGGCCGGCACCGGCAGGCACCGGGACACCGAGGCGGCGGGCACGGGCGCGGGACGTCCGCTGGCCGGCGCCGGCGCGGGCACCCGGTCCGGGGCCGACCTGGGCGGCAAGGAGGAGATGATCCGCTCCGAGGAGCAGCTGCACATCGGCACCGAGGAGTACGAGAGCGGCAGGGCCCGCCTGCACAAGTACGTCGTCACCGAGAACGTCACGCGCAGCGTGCCGGTCTCGCACGAGGAGGTACGGGTGGTCCGTGAGCCGTTGCAGCCGGGCGACAGGACGGCGCGCGCGGGCGACCTCACGGAGCAGGACGTGGAGGTCACCCTGCACGCGGAACGCGCCACGATGCGCAAGGAGACCGTCCCGGTCGAGCGCGTCCGGATGGAAACCCAGAGGGTGACGGAGCAGAAGGAGGTCTCCGCCGAGCTGCGCAAGGAGCAGATCGACTACGCGGACGGCACCACCAAGGGCGGCAAGGAGATGGGCGGCAAGGACACCGGCGGCGACATGGGACGAGGACGCCACCGCTGACCCCCGCCGGCATGACTGCCGCACCGCACCGCAGGCGAAGGGCGGGCCCCGGCCGGGCCCGCCCTCTCGTGTGCCCGGGGCCCGTCAGGGCAGGAAGCGCACCGAGGGCCGCCCCTGCGGGCCGTCCGGGGTGACGACGGACCGCACCCGGTAGACCTCCTCGATCAGCTCCTCGGTGATGACCTGCGCGGGTGTCCCGCCCGCGACCGCCCGGCCGCCGCTCAGCACCACGATCCGGTCGCAGAACATGGCGGCCAGATTGAGGTCGTGCAGGGCGACGACGGCGGTCAGCGGGAGCGAGGCGACCAGCGAGAGCAGTTCCAGCTGGTGCTGGATGTCCAGGTGGTTGGTCGGTTCGTCCAGCAGGAGTTCGCGGGGCCGCTGGGCGAGCGCGCGGGCGATCTGGACGCGCTGGCGCTCCCCGCCGGACAGCGTGTGCCAGGACTGGTCGCGCCGGCCGGTGAGCCCGGTGCGTGCCAGCGCCTCGTCCACCGCCGCCGCGTCCTCGCCCGTGGGGGCGGCCCAGGCGCGACGGTGCGGGATGCGGCCGAGGCGTACGACGTCCAGGACACTCAGCTCGTCCTGGGTGACGGCGTGCTGGTCCACGACCGCGACCCGCCGGGCCACCGCGCGCCGGCCCACGGCGGGCAGCGCTTCGCCATCCAGGGTGACGACGCCCGTGTGCGGGGCGAGGACGCCGGCGAGGATGCGCAGCAGCGTGGACTTGCCGGAGCCGTTGGGGCCGATCAGGCCCACGGTGGTGCCGGGTTCCGGGGCGAGGGTCACGCCGTCCAGGAGGAGGCGGCCGCCGGCTTCCCGGCCGACGCGGGCGGCGCGCAGGCCCTCGGCCGCCGTACCGTTCCCGGTCATGCGGGCCGCCTGGTGCGGTAGAGGACGGCGACGAAGGCGGGCACGCCGATGAGGGCGGTGACGACGCCCACCGGGACCTCCTGGGGGTCGAGAACGGTCCGGGCGAGGGTGTCGACCCAGACGAGGAAGACGGCCCCGGCGAGCGCGGTGACCGGCAGCAGTCTGCGGTGGCCCGAGCCGGTGAGGGCGCGGGCGGCGTGCGGCAGGACCAGGCCGACGAAGCCGATGGCCCCGGCCGAGCTGACGAGCGCGGCGGTCAGCAGTGCGGTCGTGCAGAGCAGGACGGTACGGACGCGGGTGACGTTCACGCCGAGGGCGGCGGCCGCGTCCTGCCCGAAGGCGAAGGCGTCGAGCGTACGGGCATGGCCCAGGCAGACGAGCAGGCTGACGGCGAGGACGGCGGAGCAGACCCAGACATCGGTCCAGCCGACCCCGCCGAGCGAGCCGAGCAGCCAGAACAGCACGCCACGGGTCTGTTCGGCGTCGGCGGCCGTCATGACGACGAACGAGGTCAGCGCCGAGAACAGCTGCATGGCGGCGACCCCGGAGAGCACGACCCGGTCGGTGGAGCCGCCGAGGGTGTGGCTGAGCAGCATCACCAGGGCGAAGGAGCAGAGCGCCCCGATGAACGCCCCGGCCGGCAGCGTCACCGCTCCCCCGCCGACACCGAGCACGACGACCAGGACCGCGCCGGTGGACGCGCCCGAGGAGACGCCGAGGACGAACGGGTCGGCCAGCGGATTGCGCAGCAGGGACTGCATGACGGTCCCGCAGACCGCGAGCCCGGCCCCGCAGACGGCGGCGAGCAGGGTGCGCGGCATGCGCAGGTTCCAGATGATGCCGTCGCGGATCGGGCTGAGCCGGGCCTCGCCGACGCCGAGGTGGGCGGCGACGGCGGACCAGACGTCCACGACGGAGATCCGGGCCGGTCCGATGGTGACGGCGACCGCGACGGAGAGGGCGAGCAGCAGGAGGCCGCCGGTCCACAGGAGGCCGTCGCGCAGGCCGCGCGCGGTTTCGGGGGCCCTTTCGCGCGGGGCCTTGTTGTGCGGGGCCTTTTCGTGCAGGGCCTTTTCGTGCGGGGCGGTGGGCCGGTCGGTGGCCGTCACCCCGCGAGCCCGAAGTCGCGCAGCCCGGCCGCCACCAGCTCGACGCCCTCGACCGTGCGGATGGTCGGGTTCATGGCCTGGCCGCTGAGCAGGACGTAACGCTTGTGGCGTACGGCGTCCATCTTCTTCGTGACGGGGTTGGACTCCAGGAAGGCGATCTTCCCGGCGGCGCTCTCGGCGGTCTGCGACTTGCGGGTGAGGTCGCCGATGACCAGCACGTCCGGGTTGCGGTCGGCGACGGTCTCCCAGTTGATCTGGGGCCATTCGTCGTGCGTGTCGTCGAAGACGTTCTTCAGGTCCAGTTCCCGGGTGATGATGCCCGGCGCCCCGCAGCAGCCCGCCAGGTAGGGCGACTCGGAGTTGGCGAACCAGTACATGACGGAGGTGCCCGAGCCGTCGATGCCGTCGGTGGCCTCGCGGATACGGGTGCGGAGCTCGGCGACCAGCTTCTCGCCGCGCCCGGGCACGCCGAACACACGGGCCAGGTCGGTCACTTCGGCGTAGACGCTGTCCATGGTGAGGGCGCCGGTGCGGACGCCGTCGCCGTCCTTGGTGTTGTCCTTGGCGGTGCAGTCGGCGGGCGCGACATAGGTGGGGACGCCCAGCTTCTCGAACTGCTCGCGCGGGGCGACGCCGCCCTTGGCGAGGGTCGATTCGAAGTCGGCGGCGACGAAGTCGGGCTCCTGGTCGAGGACCTTCTCGGAGGAGGGCCGGTTGTCGGCGATCCGCTTCACACCCGCGTTGGCCTTCTCCAGGCCCTTCATCACCGGGTCGGTCCAGGTGGCGGTGGCCGCGATGCGGTCCTGGAGGCCGAGTGAGAGCAGGATCTCCGTGGTGCCCTGGTCGACGGAGACCGCGCGGCGGGGCGCGGCGCTCACGGTGACGGTGCGCCCGCAGTTCTTGAGCGTGACCGGATAGCCGTCCTCCTTGCCGGACGCGGCGGCCTTTTCGGAGGGCGATCCCCCGCAGGCCGTCAGCAGCAGGAGCGCGGCGGTGAGCAGGGCGGCGGAACGGGCGGGGCCGGATATCGGCGGCACGGGGTACCTCGGCGTCTCTGGGCCCATGCGCGGGGCCCGCTGTGCGGTCCGCCGCCCGGTCCCGGGCGGCGGTCGCCAGCAGGTCTTCGGACTCGGGTTCGCTCGGACGGGACGCCTTCCCGGGAGACGCCGGGTCTCCCAGTGGCCGTGGCCCCGCCCGTCCCCCTCACCGCTGCGCGTCAGTTCCGGATTCGCACCGGATTCCCTGACCCCTACATGGAGTTCGACTGGCTCCGGGGACGCTACCACGGGCATCCGCGCAGCTCAGAGCCGCCCCCCAGGGGCTCATGGGCGTTGCAGGGCCACCACCGCGTTGTGCCCGCCGAAGCCGAAGGAGTGGCTGACGGCCCGGCGGACCGGCCGTACCAGCGGCACCTTGGTGACGCAGTCGATGTCGAACCCGGGCGCGGGCGCGTCCAGGTTGGCGACCGGCGGGACGACCCCGCGCTGGAGGGTGAGGATCGTCAGCCCCGCCTCGATCGCCCCGGCCGCGCCCATGCAGTGCCCGAGCACGCCCTTGGGGGCGGTGACGGGTGGCCGGTGCGGGTACACCCGGCTGATCAGCGCGGCCTCGGCGGCGTCGTTGCGTACGGTCGCCGTGCCGTGCGCGTTGACGTGCTCCACCTCGTCGGCCCGCCAGCCCGCGTCGCGCAGGGCGGCCTCGACGGCGGCCCGGGCGATCCGCCCGTCGGGGTGCGGGCTGGTGGGGTGGTGGGCGTCCGTGGTGGCGCCGGTGCCGGCCAGCAGGGCCCTGGGTTCGGCGCCCCTGGCCTCCGCGTCGGCGGCGCGTTCCAGCACCATGACCGCGGCGCCCTCGCCCATGACGAGTCCGGCCCGGTCGGCGGCGAACGGCCGGCTGAGCCGGGACAGGTCGCCGTCCGCGAGGGCGGCGGCCCCGGACCGGGCGAAGCCGGTCATGGCGATCGGGAAGACCGTCGACTCGGTCGCCCCCGCGATGGCCACGTCGCACTGCCCGGTGGCCAGCAGGTCGCGGGCGACGGACAGCGCGGTGACGCCGGACGAACAGGCCGTGCAGGGGGCCATGCTGGGGCCGGTGGCCCGCATCTCGATGGCGATCTCGGCGGCGGGCATGTTGGGGATGGTCAGCAGGACCCCGGCCGGCGAGGTCGCCTCGGGGCCCCTGCGCTCCAGCACCAGCGCCTGGTCGGTGAGGTGGGCGGATCCCCCGCTGCTGGTGCCGACGACGACCGCGACCCGGCTGCCGTCCCAGCCGGCCGGGTCGAGCCCGGCGTCGGCCACGGCCTCCCGGGCGGCCAGGACCGCGAACTTGACGTACCGGCCCATCCGGAAGGCCGTACGGCGGCCGATCTCGGCGTCCAGGTCGATGCCGTCGACCACGCAGGCGAAGTCGATCGCGCACCCGGCGAGCGCGGGGACGGTGCGGGCCGGGCTCACCGCGGCGCACACCCCGTCCCAGGTCGACTCGGTGTCGTTGCCGACCGGGGTGATCATGCCGAGCCCGGTGACGGCGACGGCCGGTGTCCTCATCGGGCGGCGGCCGACGCGTGGAGGTGCGCCGTGAGCTCGGCGAGGGTGGTCCCCCGGGTGAGGGTGCCGGTGTCCAGCTCGGCCCCGGTGGTCTCGCGCAGGACGACGGCGAACTCGGCGGCCGCGAGGGAGTCCATGTCCAGGCTGTCCATCGTGGAGTCCGGAAGGATCTCGGCCACGGGCACCTCGAAGGTACGGCTGAGTACGTCGGTGATGTGGGGGTGGATCAGGCTCATGGTCTTCCTTTCCTCAGGTCCATCCGGTGTCCGGCCGGCGGGGTGTCCGGTGGGGTGTCCGGCGCCGGCGCGCACGGCCCCGACGCCGGAACAACTGAGCAGCGTCGATCCGGTTACGCCTTGCGGCGAACCGATTCGCCAACGCCCGTCCGGGGCGCCCCGCACCACCGCGCGAACAAGGCGACGGCCGTCCAGTAGGCGAGGAGCACGGCCCCCGCCCCGAGCCCCTGCACGGCCCGCACCGCGCGGCGCGCGCGGCCGCCCCTCACCGGCCCGCCTCCGGGTGCCAGTGGGCGTCCGGATCGTCGTACGCCTCGGCGTAGCCGGCGCCCGCGATCGGCCAGTCGGCGAGCAGCTCGTCGGGGAAGGCGAAGGAGTCGGCGAGCTGCGGGAGGTGCGGGGCCACCGCCTCGATGAGCCGTTCGGTGTGGTCCGTCAGCGCCTCCGCCTGACCGGTGCTCAGATGCCCGGCCGCCAGCAGGTCCCCGCTGTCGCGCGCGACCCGGCCCAGGGCGAACAGCCGGGCGAGCTCGCCGAGCCGGTCCCGGTCCGCCCCGGCGGGCAGCGCCTCGACCGCCTCCGCGTACGCCTCGGCCGCCTGCCGGCAGGCGTGCGCCTCGACGCCGCGCAGCGCGGGGCCCGCCGCCGCGTTCCACCGGCCCAGCGGATCGCCGGGCGCCGTCCGGGCGGCCCGGGCCCCGGCGCGCGCGAACCACAGCTCCTCGGCTCGGCCCAGGAGCCCGACCAGGAACCGGAGGTCGGTGAGGCCGCCGCCGGCCGGGACGGGCGGTTCGCACGGGGGGCGGTCGGCGAGCAGGGCGGCGGCGGCCCGGGCGTGGACGGCGAGGTTGTCGCCCTCGGCGGTGATCGCGCCCTCGACGCCGGTGACGAGCGCGGCCATCCCGTTGTTCTCCAGGAGGCCCTGGGCGCCGCAGCGTTCCCGGGACTCCACGATCACGGCCCTGGCCTGCCAGGTGATCCAGCCCTTGGCGATGTCCACCAGCCGCTCGGCCGCCTCCCGCCCGGCCTCCGGCCCCGTCCGCGCCGCCTCCCAGCGGTCCAGGACGCGGCGGTGCAGCAGGCTCATGGCGAAGACCGTGGCCATGGCTTCGGCGAGCGGCCCGTGATGGGTGCGGTACGCGAGCACCGGCAGCCGCGCCCCGCGTCCGGCGGAGACGTGGCGGTGACCGCCGTACCGCACCGCGACGGCGAGTGTGGCGCGCGCCGAGCCGACGGCGCTGGCGCTCATGGAGATCCTGCCCGTGACGACCCGGGCGATGGAGGCGAGGAAGCGGCGCCTGCGGCCCTCGATGGCACTGCGGAACTCCCCGTCGCCGTCGATCCACCCCTGCGGGCCCGTCAGCAGCGCCTCGCGTCCCACGAAGACCCGGTCGAACGAGGTCAGGCTGTGGTCGACGGGGCTGCCCATCCGGGCGGGCAGCCTGCGCACCCGTACACCGGGCAGCGGCCCGGTGGCGTCGGTGAGCGGCACAAGCAGCAGGAACACCCCCCGGTCGGCCCCGCCGGCCAGCAGCCGCGCGGCGACGAGCCCCGACTTGGGGCCGCCGGGCCGCCCGGTGTTGGGCATGAACTTCTGTGCCCCGCAGTGCGGGGTGTGCAGCACGAATCCGTCGCGTACGGGGTCGTAGGAGGCGGTCGTCTCGACGGCCGCCGCGTCGTTGCCGTGCGCCACCTCCGTACACAGGAAGGTTCCGGTACGCCGCAGGGCCAGGAAGTCCGACAGGTCGCGGGGGCTGTCGGCGATGTGGTCCAGGAGGCTGCCGAGGAACAGGTTGTAGTGGATGCCCGCGATGGTGGCGAGCGCCGGGTCGACCGGGGCCAGCCACTCGTGCAGGGCCGCCAGCGCCCGGAAGTCGGAGGCCGGGCGGGCGGCGCTGTCCAGGGAGTCGTTGAGGGCGCGCAGTCGTGCGTACGCGCGGGCGAGCCGTTCGTCCGGGGTGCCGCCGGCCGCCGGCCCCGGGGGCAGCCGGAACGGTTCGGTGGCGACGAGCCGCCGCCAGAAGCCGTGCTCTCGGCGGGCGTCGGCGCCGAGGAGTACGGAGGTGAGCGGGCGTGCGAGGGGATCGGCGCCGGTGAGCGTGGTGGTCATACAAGGCTGAACGACCGGCGTACGGTCAGGACACCGCGCTCGTGCAGATGTTCACCGGCCGGAGGGGCGAACCCGTTCGAAGCAGAGGGCGACATTGTGCCCGCCGAAGCCGAACGAGTGGCTGACGGCCCGCTCGACGCGCAGCCGGCGCGGCTCCTTGGTGACGCAGTCGATGTCCCAGCCGGCGGGCGGGGCGTCCAGATTGGCGACCGGCGGAACGAGCCCGTGTTCGAGGGTGAGCACGGTGGCGGCGGCCTCGATCGCGCCGGCGGCGGCGAGCGTGTGCCCGAGGACGCCCTTCGGAGCGGTGACCGGGGGCCGGTGCGGGAAGAGGCCGGCGATCAGCTCGGCCTCCATCGCGTCGTTCAGCGGTGTGGAGGTGCCGTGCGCGTTGATGTGGCCGACCTCGTGGGCGGCCCAGCCCGCCGCGTCCAGGGCGGCCTCGACGGCGCGCCGGGCGCCGTGGCCGCCGGGGTCGGGCGCGGTGGGGTGGTGGGCGTCCGTGGCGGCCCCGGTCCCGGCGAGCACGGCCCGGACCCGGGCGCCCCGGGCCGCCGCGTGCGCGCCCCGCTCCAGGACGAGCACGCCGGCGCCCTCGCCGAGGACGAAGCCGTCGCGGTCGGGTGCGAAGGGGCGGGAGGCGGCGGCCGGGTCGCCGGTGCGCGTGGACAGCGCGCCCAGCTGGGCGAAGGCCGCGGCCACCAGGGGCGTCAGGACGGACTCCGCGCCGCCCGCGACGACGAGGTCGCACCGGCCGGTGGCCAGCAGGTCGTGCGCGGTGGCGAGGGCGGTGGCGCCCGAGGCGCAGGCGGTGGCCGGGGCCAGGCTGGGGCCGTGGGCGCCGAGGTCGATGGCGATCTCGCCGGCCGCCGCGTTGGGCATCATCATCGGCGCGAGGAGCGGCGAGACGGCCTGTGCGCCGCCGCCGTCGAACCGGCGGACGTTGTCCACGAGGGCGGCGACCCCGCCGACGCCGACGCCGAGCACGACGCCCACCCGGCCGCCGTCCCAGCGGTCCGGGCGGAGCCCGGCGTCGGCGACGGCCCGGCGGGCGGCGACCAGGGCCATCTTCGCGAACCGCGCCATCCGCCAGCCGGCCCGGCCCCCGACGGCCCGGTCCAGATCGGTCCGGTCGGCCCGGCAGGCGAAGTCGGCGGGCAGCCCGGCCAGTTCCCCGCAGCGGCGGGCCATGGAGCGCCCCGCGCACAGCCCGGCCCAGAAGGCGCGCTCGTCGTCGCCCGCGGGGGTGACCACCCCCAGCCCCGTCACCACGGTCGCCGTCCCCGTGTCCCACGCCATGCCCCGGCCCTCCCCTGCGTCGTCGGTCTTCGGAAGTCGGTCTTCGGAAGGGAAACGCGCCGGGGGCCGTCGAGGGTGCGGGCGGGGCCGGATGTCAGCCCTGCGCCGGCCCCAGCGCCCCGCGCAGCTCCGCCTCGTCCGGCGGGTTCGCGCCGGCCCGGGCGACCGTCACCGCCGCCGAGGCCGCCGCGTGGCGCAGTACGTCGCTCACCACGTCCCGCTCCGGGGAGCGCAGCCGCTTCCGGCCGGACGCGCCGAGCAGGCCGTGGGCGGCGAGCGCGTGCAGGGTGCCGGACATGAAGGCGTCCCCCGCGCCCACCGTGTCCACGACCTCGGCGGGCAGCGCGCCGGTGTCCACCCGGCCGCCGGGCAGGACCGCCGTGGCGCCGTCGCCGCCCCGGGTGACGAGGACGAGGGCCGGGCCGGACGCCAGCCAGCGCCGGGCTGCCTCGGCCGGGTCCTGCCCGGGGTACAGCCAGCCCAGGTCCTCGTCGCTGGCCTTGACGACGTCGCTGAGGCCCACGCACCGCTCGACCCGGCGCACGGCGGTGGCGTGGTCGCCCATCAGCGCGGGCCGCACATTGGGGTCGTAGCTGACGGTGGCGGCCGTCCGCAGCGACTCGACGGCGGCGAGCACGGTGGCCGCCCCGGGTTCGGTCACCGCCGCGATCGACCCGGTGTGGACGTGCCGGGGCTGCCGGTCGAGCGCGACCCGGCCGAGCGTCCAGGCGATGTCGAACGCGTACGCGGCACGGCCCTCGCCGTCCAGGGTGACGACGGCCGACGGGGTGCGGCCGGGGGCCCCGTCCGTCAGCACCTCGACGCCCGCCCCGGTGAGATGCGCGCGGATCAGCCGTCCGTTGTCGTCCCGCCCCAGCTGGGTGAGCAGCGCCGCGTCGTGGCCGAGCCTGGCCAGGCCGTACGCCAGGTTGGCCGGGCTGCCCCCGGCGTGCACCCGGTCGGGGGCGTCCGGGACGCGGACGATGTCGGCGACGCATTCGCCGATGACCAGGAAGTCGGGGCGGTCGGGCATGAGTGCGGGGTCTCCCGGGGTGCGACGGAGGGCTGACGGAACGTCCGGCCCACCGTACGGCCCCGGTCGGGCGGGAGCGTTACGTGGTCAGCGCGTCGGCCACCAGCTCCAGGAACCGGGCGTGGGCATGGGCGCTGCACACCGGTTCCGGGTTCCAGGGGACCACACGGGCGGTATCGGCGACGACCGCCCACTCGGCGTTGTCGCGCAGCTCGGCGAGCGGGGTCGCGTTGACCCGGATGTCGGCGAGGACGACGTCGGGGCGCAGGGCGGCGGCCTCGGTCCAGCCGGCCGTGGACCAGTTGGCGCCGGGTCCTTCGGCGGGTTCGATCAGGCCGACGCCGAGGTCCGCGAGGACCCGGAGTTCGGGCCACATGCGGGGGCGGGCCAGATACGCCTGGTCCTGGTCCGCCGGGGACAGGGCGAGGACCCTCGCTCTGTCCGGGCCGGTGGTGAGGGCGCGCAGGCGGTCCCGGGCGGCGTCCAGTTCGCGGGCCGCCGACGCCGGTTCGCCGGCGCCGAGCGAGCGGGCCAGCTCCGCGAACCGGTCGCCGATCCGGCCGAGGGTGTGCGCCTGGCCGACGTCGATGACGACGACCGGGACGTGGGCCTCCAGACGTTTGGCGGTCTCCGGACCGAGGCCGTAGACCTGGCCGCCGCCGTAGCTGACGGCGACCACGAGGTCCGGGGCGCAGCGCAGTAAGGCGTCCGCATCCAGGGTGGTCCCGGCACCGGCGTACGCGAGCCCGTCGAGTGGAAGCGATCCGGTCTTCGCGGGATCGGGTGCGGCCGGGTCGTCGTGGCCGGAGCCGAAGAGCCCGGCGGGGCGTATCCCGTGGTCCCACAGGGTCGCACCGGCCTGGATGTAGGCGAGCACCCGTTGTGGGCGTTCGCCGGTTGCCGACAACTGCCCCCGGTCGTCGGTGAATTGCCACACGGTCCGCTCGTTCACGTCACACGCCTCCCAGCCGGAAGCCGCCGCCCGGCGACGGCGGTCGACCAGTACCTGCCCAGCGGGAGCGGGCCGCACCCTCCGGCGGGGCGACGGGTCCTACCGGTCCGCCCCCGTGCCGCGTACGAGGTAGCTGACGGGGCCGGGGCCGGGGACGTGGATCTCGGTGAAGCCGAGCCGGTCGTAGAAGGCCCTGGCCGGGGTGTTGGAGGTGAGCATGCACAGATGAACGCCCTCGACCCCCTTGGCGTTCAGGGCCGCGAGGAAGGTGTGCATCAGCTCCTTCCCGTACCCCTTGCGCTGCCAGTCGGGCAGCAGGTCGATGTGCAGGTGGGCGGGGTGGGCGGCGAGTTCGGGCAGGACCATGCGCTCCGGGTCGTGCAGGAGGGCGGTCATCTCGTCGGCGGGGCTCCGCGGCGGGCCCTCGGGCAACGGGTGGCGGTCCGCGACCCGGGGCAGCCAGCTCGCGCGGTACTCCTTCACGAAGCGGGGCGTGTCGGCGGTGCCCAGGATGTAGCCGACCGCGCGGCCCGTGCCGTCGTCCAGGACGAAGGCGAGGTCGGGTTCCAGCTCGGCGTAGGGCATGGCGAAGACGGCCGGGACCAGCTCGTGGTCCGGGTAGATGTCCCGGGCGTCGCGGCCGCCGTCGGCGGTGCGTATGCAGATGTCGGAGAGCGCGGCGCTGTCTTCGGGGCGGTAGGGCCGGAGGCCGGGATGCGAGGTCACCGGCCCATCCTGCCGACTGGGAGAGCGCTCCCACAAGGGGATTCAGGGGTTGACGGCGGTGAGGAGGACGACCGCGTCCTCCAGGGCGAGCAGCCCGTGCCGCTCCTGCGGGATCGGGTGCAGCCGTCCGGGGGTCAGTTCGACGTCGCCGGAGGCGGCGGTGAGCCGGACGGAGCCGCGCAGGACCAGGAGCGAGGCGGCGGGCGGGGCGTTGTGCTCGTCCAGCGCGGAGCCCGAGGTGAGCGCGATGACGGTCTGCCGCAGCGGGTCCTGGTGGAGCAGGAGGTGGGCGCTGCGGCCGTGCGGGGCGTCGCGGGCGGCGGCCAGGTGCTCGGCGGCGAGGGCATTCAGATCGTTCGGAGCGTCCATATGCCCACTGTGCCGCAGCCCCGGCCCGCCCGCGAACGTGCCGCACGGGCCTGGACGCGCTCCCACGCGTCCCGGCCCGTGCGGCCGGCCCGGCCGGTCGTGGCATCGTCAGGCGCGCAGCCACACCGCCGTGTCCTGCGGGAGGCGGCCCGCCTCGTCCAGGGGTCCGCTGGTGAGCAGCACCGCGCTGTGCGGGGGCAGCTGAGCGGCCTCGGCGGCCAGGTTGACGACGCACAGCAGTCCACCGGTCCGGGCGAAGGCGAGCACCCCGGGCGCGGCGTCGAGCCAGGTCAGCCGCTGGATGCCGGGCTCCCCCTCGGTGCCGAAGCCCGCTTCGGAGCGCCGCAGCCGCAGGGCCTCGCGGTAGAGGTTGAGCATGGAGTCCGGGTCGCCGTTCTGGATGTCGGCGGCGTAGCCGGACCAGCCCTCCGGCTGCGGGAGCCAGGGCTCCGTGGTGGCCCCGAATCCGGCGTAGGGTTCGCCCGCCGCCCAGGGCATGGGCACCCGGCAGCCGTCCCGGCCCGGGTCGGCGCCGTTCTTGCGGAAGTGCATCGGGTCCTGAATGCGGTCGAGCGGGATGTCGGCCTCGGGCAGGCCCAGTTCCTCGCCCTGGTAGAGGTAGGCGGCGCCGGGCAGGGCCAGCGAGAGGAGGGCGGCGGCGCGGGCCCGGCGGGTGCCGAGGGCGAGGTCGGTGGGGGTGCCGAAGGTCTTGACGGCGAAGTCGAACCCGGTCTCCTCGCGGCCGTAGCGGGTGACGGTCCGGGTGACGTCGTGGTTGCAGAGCACCCAGGTGGCGGGGGCGCCGACCGAGGCGTGCTCGGAGAGCGTGTCGTCGATGGCGGCCCGCAGCTTCGCCGGCTCCCACGGGCAGGCCAGGAAGTTGAAGTTGAAGGCGGTGTGCAGCTCGTCGGGGCGCAGGTAGCGGGCGAAGCGCTCGGTGTCGGGGAGCCAGACCTCGCCGACGAAGACCCCGCCGTACTCGTCGGCGATGGCACGCCAGGAGCGGTAGATGCCGTGGAGCTCGTCGCGGTCGACGAAGGGGTGCGGGTCGCTGCCGATGACGAAGTCGGGGAGCGCCGGGTCCTTGGCGAGCAGGGCGGCGGAGTCGATGCGTACGCCGGCGACGCCGCGTTCGAACCAGAAGCGCAGGACGTCCTCGTGCTCGCGGCGGACGGCCGGGTGGGCCCAGTTGAGGTCGGGCTGCTGGGTGGCGAAGAGGTGGAGATACCACTCGCCGTCGTCCAGCCTGGTCCAGGGGGTGCCGCCGAATTCGGAGACCCAGTCGTTGGGCGGGATCTCGCCGTTCGCGCCGCGGCCCTTGCGGAAGTGGAAGAGGTCGCGTTCGGGGCTGCCGGAGCCGGCTTCGAGGGCGGCGCGGAACCAGGCGTGCTGGTCGGAGACGTGGTTGGGCACGATATCCACGATGGTGCGGATGCCCAGCTCGGCGGCCTCGGCGATGAGTTTCTCGGCCTCGGCGAGGGTGCCGAACGCGGGGTCGATCGTACGGTAGTCGGCTACGTCGTAGCCGCCGTCGGCCAGCGGCGAGAGGTACCAGGGGGTGAACCAGAGGGCGTCCACGCCCAGCTCCACGAGGTAGGGCAGCCTGGCCCGTACCCCTGCCAGATCGCCGGTGCCGTCGCCGTCGCCGTCGGCGAAGCTGCGTACGTAGATCTGGTAGATGGCGGCGTCGCGCCACCACTGTGCGGTGGCCTCGGACGGACGGTTGGCTGCCACTGACGTTCCTTTCGGGCAGGGTGGGACTCCGCCGCCGGCCCGGTAAGCGGGGCAGGATGGGTGAGCCGGCGGCGGAGCGCTGAGGGGAGAGCGGTGCGGGGAGCGGGCGTCAGCCCTTGAGGCCGCCCGCGGTGAGGCCGCTCATGATGTTGCGCTGGAAGAGCAGGAAGATCAGCAGCGTCGGGATCGACGCGATGGTGAGCGCGGCGATCAGGACGTTCTCGGGGACGCCGCTGGCCAGTGAGTAGATGCCCACGTTGAGGGTCTGCTTGTTCGGGTCGGGCAGCGTGAGCATCGGCCAGAGGAAGTCCTTCCACACGCCGACGACGGCGAAGATGGAGACGACCCCGAGGATCGGCCGGGAGATGGGCAGGATGATCGAGCGCAGGGTGCGCAGGGGTGAGGCGCCGTCCATGGCCGCGGCATCCAGGAGTTCACCGGGGATGGAGTCGAAGAACCGCTTCAGCAGGAAGATGTTGAAGGCGTTGGTGACCGACGGCAGCCAGATCGCCCAGGGCGAGTTGACCAGGTTGCGCTGGAACAGGGGCACGTCCAGGACCGTGAGGTACTGCGGGACGACGAGGACGGTGGCCGGGATCATCAGGGTGGCCAGCATCATGCCGAGGATGACCTTGCCGAAGATCGGCCGCAGCTTGGACAGCGAGTAGGCGGCGGCCACGTCGAAGATCAGCTGGAAGGCGAGTGCGCCGAAGGCGTAGTACAGGGTGTTGAACAGCAGCCTGGACAGGTCCATGACCGTCCATGCCTGGCTGTAGTTCTCGGTGTGGATGGAGCTGGGGAAGGCCGTGGGCGGGCTCTGCACCACTTCCTGGGTGGTCTTCAGACCGCCGGTGACCATCCAGTACAGCGGGCCGAGGAAGACGGCCGTGAACAGGACCATCACCAGGCCGAAGACGATCCAGTAGACGGCCCGGCCGCGCGGCCTGCCGAGCTGGGCCGGCGAGATCAGGGTGCGCTGGCGGGCGCGTTCGGCGCCGCCCTCGGCCCTGCGCCGTGCGGACTTGCGTGAGGTGCTCCCGCGCCGGGAGACAAGCGTGTTCGATGCCATGGTGCCGGCTCCCGTCCTAGTCTTCGCTGTTGCGGCTCAGTCGTACGTACACCGCGGAGAATCCCGCGAGGACGACGAGCAGGACGAGGCCGAGTGCCGCCGCGCTGCCGTAGTTGTTGAAGTTGAAGGCGTACTGGTAGATGAGGTAGACGACGGTGGTGGTGGAGCCCTCGGGTCCGGCGCCGTTGGTGAGCAGGAAGGGCTCGGTGAAGACCTGCATCGTCGCGATGATCTGCATGAGCAGCAGGAGCGAGAGGATGAGGCGGGTCTGCGGGATGGTGACGTGCCAGATCTTGCGCAGCAGCCCGGCGCCGTCGAGCTCGGCCGCCTCGTACAGCTCGCCGGGGATGCCCTGGAGCGCGGCGAGGTAGATGAGGGTGGCGCCGCCCATGTTCATCCAGGTCGCCGCGATGACGACGGAGAGCATCGAGGTGCTGGTGTCCTGGAGCCACTGCTGTTCGGGCAGGTGGAAGATGGCCAGGATGCGGTTGAAGAGCCCGTAGCCGGGGTCGTAGAAGTACTTGAAGAGCAGTACGGAGGCGACCGGCGGCAGCATCACGGGGAGGTAGACGAGCAGCCGCAGATAGCCCTGGCCGTGCCGGAACTCGTTGAGCACGACGGCGACGGCGAACGGGACGACGAAGCCGAGCAGCAGGGCGAGCACCGTGAACAGCAGGGTGTTGCGCCATGCCTGCCAGAAGGCCGGGTCGTTGAAGACGTACGTGAGGTTGGACCAGCCGGCCCAGGTGGTGGTGCCGCCCTCGTTCTTCTGGAAGGCCAGGATGAATTCCCGGACCATCGGATACCAGGAGAAGAGCGAGAAGCAGAGCACCGCTCCGATCAGGAAGCCGTGCGCCGAGATGTTGCGACGCAGGGCGCGCAGGAACTCCTCGCGGGCGGAGTCCGGGCGGGCGGAGCTTCGGTGTCCTGGGCGAGGCCGGGTCGCCTTGCGGGGGGACAGGGTTGGGGCCGACATGGTGTCTCCTCGGTGCCGGTGTACGACGAGCGCGTAGCGGACGGGGTCCGGATGCGGGGCCGGGTCCGCGTGACCCGGCCCCGCACGTCCGTTACTGGTTCGCCAGAACCTGGTTGACCTGCTGCTCGGCGGTGGAGAGCAGCTTGTCGATGTCGGCGTTCTTGTTGGTCAGAACACCGGACATGGCGTTGTCGAGGATCTTGTAGATCTCCTGGGCCTTCGGCGGCTCGGCCTTGCCGGGGACGGGATTGTCCATGAACGCCTTGAAGTTCTCGACGGGCATCGTCGCGTTCTGGGCGCGTGCGGCGTCGTCCGTGGTCTTGCTCTCACCGAGGAAGAAGTTCGGCTGCGGCAGGCCCACGGGGAGCTTGTCGGCCTTGGTGCGGGCCCAGTCGAACTGCCCCTTGCCGGGGGTGAGGTTCTTGAAGTTGAGCCAGGCGATGGCGGCCTTGATCTGGTCGGGCGAACTACCCTTCTTGATCAGGTAGTTGTTGCCGCCGAAGAGCGTGCCCTTGCCGCCGGGGATGGGGCCGAGGCCGAAGGTCTCGTACTCGGCGCCGAGCTGCTGCACCATGTACGCGATGTCGTCGGGGGCGGCGAGGAACATGCCCAGCTTGTCGCTGGCGATCTGCTTCTGGAGGTCGCCCCACTTGAGCAGCTGGGTCTTGCCCATGCTGTCGTCCTCCCAGCGCATGTCGTGCAGCTGCTGGAGGACCTGCCTGCCGGTCTCGTTGTTGAAGGCGGCCTTCTTGCCGGAGGCGTCGACGACGTCCCCGCCGAGGCCGAACTGCGTCGCGGCGAAGTGCCAGCCGCCGTTGTTGCCGGCACTGTACTCGCCGTAGCCGGAGATGCCCTTGCCGAGGCCCGCGATCTTCTTGGCGGCGGCGCGCACCTCGTCCCAGGTGGCGGGCGGGGTGTTCGGGTCGAGACCGGCCTGCTTGAACAGCTTCCGGTTGATCATCAGGCCCATGGTGTAGTTGCTGGTCGGCAGGCCGTAGAGCTTGCCGTCCTTGCGGGCCACGTCGACCACCTGCGGCTGGATGTCCTTCAGCGCGGGCACGGTCTTGTCGTTGACGTACGCGGAGATGTCCTCGGCGCCGTCGTTGTCCAGGACCTGCTGGAGGTCGCTGAAGTAGGCGTAGAAGACGTCGGGCTGCGACTTGCCCTTCAGCATGGCGGTGAAGCGGGGCGGCTCGTTGCACTGGCCCGGGGTGGACTTGCCGTTGATCGTGACGTTCGGGTACTTCTCGTTGAACGTCTTGATGTCCTCCTTCCACTCCCGCAGCTCCGCGGCCTTGGCGGCCGGCGGCATGCAGTCGATGGAGATCGTCACCTTGGTGTTCGGGTCCAGTGGAGCCGAGGGGTCGGACGAACCCTTGGACGAACTGCTCGTGTCGTCGTCCTTGCTGCTGCTCGTGCCGCAGGACGCGAGCGAGGTCAGGGCAAGTGCGGTGACAAGAGCAACCGCGGAGGCACGGCTGATACGGCGTGTGCGGCGCAACCCAGCACTTCTCATCGATGGTCCCCTTCGGGCATGAGCGTGGATGGCCCTCGGCCGACTGACTGCCGGGGCGAGGCACACTCAACCAGCGTCGACATGTGAACGCAATATCTCGCGCAGTTTTCGTAAAAGTTTGACAGTCGCGAGTACGCCGCATGCGGAAAACGGCGTGAGCGCAGCACGGGGCGCCGCCCGGCGGACCGGACGGCGCCCCTGTGTGCGGTGGTTGCTACGGGTTGATGTTGATCTTCATGGTGGACGTCGTGTTCTGCACGTCCTTGGCGTTGTCGCTGAGCCTGAGCCCGTTGAAGGTGACCTCACCGACGGCGGGTCCCTGGCCGGCCTCGGGCATCTCGTTGGCCCACAGTCCGAAGCCGGACTTGGCGTCGAAGGCGTCCCCGCTCTTGTGGGCGCCGGAGATGGAGATGTCGGTCAGGATGGTGTCCTTGATGGGGAACTGCGGCTGGCCTCCCACGTAGTTCGTCTGGAACATGATGCCGCTGTACGTCGGGTCGACGATGTCGACGTGGTTGATCCGGATGCCCTGGAAGACCTTGGAGGCGGAGAACAGCCAGATGCCGGGGAAGGTCTGCGAGCCCCAGAAATGGCCGCCGGAGCGGACCACGGAGACGTTCTCGACCGTCGTCGGGCCGGTCCCGAAGCCGTTCATCGGGTAGCCGAAGTCGAGCGAGCTGACGGTGATCCCCGAGTACACCAGGGTGTCCGCGATGCGGATGTTCCGGAAGGTGTTGTCGTAGCCGCCGTAGACGGCCACACCGGCCGCGCGCCAGGTCAGGAGCGAGGTGAGGTTCTCGTAGACGTTGTTCTTCATGTCCGCGCCGCCGGAGTCGATCGCCGAGAACAGCGCGAAGCTGTCGTCACCGGTGGCCCGCGACTCGTTGTTGACGACGTGGTTGTCCGTCGAGCCGTTGGTCATGTTGATGCCGTCGGCGAAGGTGTCGCGGATACGGGAGTTCTTGATGGTGATGTTGTCGGTGTTGGCGCCCCAGTAGAGGCACACCGTGTGCTCGTTCCAGATGTTGTCGATGACGATGTCCGACACGTTGGAGAAGTCGAACACCTTGCCCGGTCCGTCGATGCGCGAGGTGTAGTTCCCGAAGTACGCGAAGTTCGCGAACGTCGAGCCGTTGGCGCTGGCCTCGGCCCGGAAGCCGATGTCGGTGTTCTCCTGCGTGGAGGGCGCGTGGAACCTGGTGTACCAGGGCCCCGCACCGATCACCTTGACGGCCTTGCCGTACACCTGGAACTTGCCGGCGGTCTGGTAGTCGCCCGCGGGCAGGTAGACGCCCACCAGCTTGCCCGTGGTGTCCATGCGCACCTTGTCCAGGGCGTTCTGGACGTCCTGATGGGTGAAGCCGGCCGGAACGGCGTAGGCGGCCGGGTCCGGGTTGGCGATCTGGGTGGCCTGCTCCAGGCCGATGAAGTCGATCGCGTAGGTGCTGGTGTTCGCCGCGTCCTTCTGGAGCCTGATCCTGCTGCCCGCCGGGACGGTCTTCCCCAGCATCACATTGGCCTCGTCGTAGATGTGCCGGGGTGATCCGGCGCCCGGGGAGTTGCCGGGGCCCGTTTCGGCGCCGTACAGCCAGGCGTACTTCGAGGTGAGGTCGATCGCCTTGAGGAAGGTGCCGTCCACGTAGATGTTGAGCTTGGAGTCGATGCCTCCGCCGCCCGCCGCGTCCGGGATGGAGTAGCGGGTCACCAGGGTGTTGGTGTCGGCGCGGGTGGTGAATTCGACGTAGTTGCCGGTGTCGTTCAGCGTGACCGCCTTACGGCCCGACGCCTCGCCCGCGACGTCGCCGACGGTCCTGTTCGGCCCGACGACCTTCGCGCCGCCGCCGGTGACGCCGTCCTCCGCCTCATAGGTGTCGTACGGCATGTTGGCGCCGCGCCCGACGAAGAAGGAGCCGCTGACGGTGTTGTTCTCGCGCTTGACCGGCAGTTCCTCGGCGTCGTCCGCGACCACGGTCTTCATGGTGTACGAGCCGTTGGCCGCCGTCCAGGAGCCCAGGTTCACCGGGGCGCCGGTGGCGCCCGCGGCGATCGAGCCGTCGTAGCTGCCGGTGAGGGTCTTCACCGTGGCGCCCTTGGAGTCCAGCAGGGTCACGCTGACGTCGTGACCGCCCGGGGCCGAGGCGATGGTGCCCTGGTTCCGGATGGCGACGGAGAAGGTGACCTTGTCGCCCTCGGCCGGGGCGGACGGCGAGGTGGTGACCGCGGGCACCAGGTCGGAGCTGTCGACCGGCTTGACGACCAGGCCGGAGGCGCTGGTGTAGGTGTTGTCGGTCTCGTTCTGCTCGATGATCTGGTTGTCCGGGTCGACGACCGCGCTCAGCGTGTACGTGCCCGCGTCGCGCGCCCCGATGCCGGCGCTGACCTCCGTGGAGGCCCCTGCGGCGAGCGCGCCCACGTTCGCGGTGGCGACCTTGGTGTCACCGAGCCGGAATTCGAGCTTGCCGGCCGGGGCGGCGACGGCGCCGGTGTTGCGCACCGTCGCGGTGAGCGTGACCGGGTCCGACTCGACGGGCGCGGCCGGGCTCGCGGTGACGCCGCTGACCTGGAGGTTCGGGTTGGGGGCCGGGGCGCCCAGCACCTGGAACTCCGCGACCTGCCCGGCGGGCGCGCCGGTGTTGGAGGTGAACTTCAGCTGGACGTCGGCGACCCGGGCGTCGACCGGGATGGTCACCGTGTTGGCGCTGCCCGGGCTGAACGCGTAGTCCTTGGCGGCGACCAGGCCGGTGAAGGACGAGGCGCTCTGCTCGCGGCCGAGGACCTGGATGTTCTGGGTCCTGGCCCCCCAGCTGCTGTCCGGGTTGAGCTTCACGACGACGCTCTGGGTGTCGGCGTTGGCGCCCAGCTTCACCGTGAGGGTGTTGGGGTAGCTGCCGCCGGCGCCCTCCCAGTAGGTGGAGAGCTGGTTGTCGTTGGCGTTCTCCGCGACGAAGGTGTGCACCGTGGAGGAGGCGGTGATGGGCTTGCCGACGGCGAGGTTGGACGCCGCGCCGGTGGAGCCGTTGCGGGTGACGGTGTTGCTGTCGCCGGAGACGTTGCCCGCCGCGTCCTTGGCCCGCACGAAGTACGAGACGGTGGTGCCGGCGGACTGGGTGTCGGTGTAGGTGGTGACATCGCCGGCCACGGTCTTGCGCAGCACGTTGTTGGCGTAGATGTCGTACCCGATGACGCCCTTGTTGTCGCTGGACGCCGTCCAGGCCAGCTTGATCCGGCCGGAGGTGGGTTCGGTGAAGCTCAGGTCCGCCGGTGCGGTGGGCGCCTGGGTGTCACCGGAGTCGCCCTTGCGGGTGACGGTGTTGCTGTTGCCCGAGACGTTGCCCGCCGCGTCCTTGGCCCGTACGTAGTACGAGACGGTGGAGCCGGCCGGCCGGGTGTCGGTGTACGTGGTGACGTCACCGGCGACGCTGGTCAGCAGGGTGTTGTCGGCGTAGACGTCGTACCCGGTGACGGCGGTGTCGTCCGTCGACGCCTTCCAGGTCAGCTTGATCTGCCCGGTGGCCGGTTCGGTGTACGCCAGCTGCGTCGGGGCGGTCGGCGCCTGGGTGTCGCCGGTCTCGGGGCCGTAGATCTCCAGCTCGGAGACCTGGGCGCCGGGCTGGACGCTGTTGGCGGTGACCAGGACCCGGACATAGCGGGTGGTGGCGGCGTCGAAGGTGATCGTCGCCGTCTCGGAGCCGGGGCTGAAGGTGTACGCCTTCGACTGGGTCAGGTCCGTGAAATCGGAGCCGTTGGCGCTGCCCTGGATCTTCAGCGTCTGGCTGCGGGTCTCCCAGCCGTCGGGCAGCCGCAGCACCACGCGGTCGACGCGCACCGAGGAGCCCAGGTCGGCCTGGAGCCACTGCGGGAACTCGTTGTTGCGGCTCTCCCAGTAGCTGGCCCGGTTGCCGTCGTTGGCGTTGGCCGCGATGTACGTCTGGGTGTTGCTGCTCGCCGTGAGCGGGCGCCCGGTGGCGAGGTTCACGGAGGACTCCGCCGCCGCCCGGACCTCAAGTTCGGCGAGCTGGCCGTTGGCGGACGCGGTGTTCGCGGTGATGTCGGCCCGGACGAAGCGGGTCCGGGTGGCCGGGAAGCTGATGGTGACCTTGTTGGAGCTGCCCGGTGCGAAGGAGTAGGAGGCCGAGGTCTTCAGCGTGGAGAAGCTGGTGCCGTCGACGCTGCCCTGGAGGGAGAGCGTCTGGCGGCGGGCCGACCAGTCGGCCGGGAGCTTCAGGGTGACCTGGTCGATGCGGGTGACCTTGCCCAGGTCGCTCTGCACCCACTGGGGCAGGGACTTGCCCGACCCCTCCCAGTAGGTGGACTGCTGTCCGTCGGCTATGTTCCCGGCGGACTTCCCGCTGCTCGCGGCGGCGCGGTGGCCGGCGGCGATGTTCGGGCCGCCGGCGGCCGAGGCGTTCAGCGCCGGCCAGGCGACCATCATCAGGCTGGTGGAGACGGTCGCGGAAAGAATCCGCCATCTCCAGCGTCGCGTTCTCATCTGTCCCCGATCTGCTGCCTCGGCGCAGGGCGGCCGAGGCGCGGCTCAGTCTGCGACCCCGCCGGTACATGAATTTCTGCACCGCCGGGATGACCTTTTGCGTTTTGCGGTCAGAGAGTTGCAGAGAATTGACGCGGAGTCCACCACTCCGGCAGAAGTCGACAGCCCTTCGACTGCCGTCCGTACGGTCCAACTGACCTGACAAGCTAGGCATTTGCTAGCAGGCCGACCCAGGCGGCCGGCCGCCGCAGAGCCCGCAAGGAATTTGCGTAAATACGCAAGCCGATGAAAGGTGCCAGCTCGGGGGGTGTTCGCCGCCGGTGCCCGGATACGACGAAGGGCGGGGTCCGCCGGCCACGGACCCCGCCCTCGTTCCTTCCGTCTCTCAGCCGGGGCGGTTCACCCGCCGGGCACCCACCGGTACCGGACGTCCGGCTCGTTCTCCTCGTTGCGGCCGCCGTCGTCGAAGGCGACCGCGGTGAACCCGTGACGCTCGTAGAAGGACCGGGCCGCGGTGTTGCGCTGGAAGGTGTACAGGGTGAGCCCTTCGGGGCCGGCCTCCTTGGCCGCCGCCAGCAGGAGCGAGCCGATGCCCCGGCGGCGCAGCCCGGGGTCGAGATAGAGCTGTTCCAGCTCGGAGCCGTCCCGCGAGGAGAAGCCGGCGATCCGCGCCTCTCCGCCCTCGCGGATCTCGGCCACCCGGACATCGGTGCCGGGCAGCACCACATGGGTCAGCCAGGCCAGCGTCGCCTCGTCGCTGTGCACCCGCGCCAGATACGGCAGGGCGGCGGCGCGGGAGGCGAGGAAGAGCCGGGTGAGGGGCCCGGCGTCGTCCGCCCGGGCCTCCCGGAGCACGGCGGGGCGGCTGTCCAACGGCATACGCGATCTCCTGTTCCGGGTGGCCGCCGCCCCGGGCGCGGGGCGCACGGTGATCGAACATACGTCGGACGCGTTCCGGATCTCCATAGGATAAGAGGGCCCCTGCTCAGCCGGTGCCCGCCCGAGGCGCCCCGTCCCCGCCGAGGAAACGACGTAACGGTGTATCAGCCCCATGTGTTCACGCTGACCGAGGACGGCTACCGGGGTCCCGCGCCCTCCTGGAGCGCCGGCGCCCCCTCCCTGTGGCTGGTGGACACGGAGCCCGCGGCCGAGGCCGCCCGGCTGCTGGCGCCGAAGATCCTCGACGCATCGGAGCTCGCCCGGGCGGAGCGGCTGGCCTTCCCCGCGGACCGGGCGTGCTACACCGCCGCCCATCTGGCCCTGCGCCTGCTGCTCGGCGCCCGCCAGGGCGTCGCCCCGGAGGCCGTACGACTGACCCGGGAGCGCTGCCCCGCCTGCGACGGCCCGCACGGCCGGCCCGCGACGGGGGGCGGCACGCACTTCTCGCTCTCCCACACCCGGGGCGTCGCGCTGCTGGCGTTCGCGGGCGCCCCGGTCGGGGTGGACGTGGAGCGGGTCCCGGCGGCGCGGGTGGTGGCGGAGATCTCCGGGCAGCTGCACCCGGCCGAGGCGGCCGAGCTGGCCGCGCTGCCGCCGGAGGACCGGCCCGCCGCCTTCGCCCGGGTGTGGACCCGCAAGGAGGCGTACCTCAAGGGTGAGGGCACCGGCCTCGCGGGCGGTCTGCACCGCGAGCACGTCGGCACCGGCCCGCGCCCGGTCGGCCCGCCGGGCTGGGCCGTCACCGATGTCGCCGCCCCCGCCGGGTACGCGGCGGCGGTGGCCGTACGAGCGGCGGGGCGGGCGCCCGGCGAGGGCGATGACCGGCGAAAATGACGGCACGGGCACATCGCACCGACCGACCGATACGGAGGAGTGGCAGATGCCGCACGCACGAGCCGGACAGCAGGCGCGCCCCGAGGATCTGACCGATGTGGCACGGCTGGTGACGGCGTACTACGCGCTGCACCCCGATCCGGCCGAGCCCGGCCAGCGGGTGGCGTTCGGCACCTCCGGGCACCGCGGTTCCTCGACGGCCACCGCGTTCAACGAGGACCACATCGCGGCGACCAGCCAGGCCATCAGCGAGTACCGGGCCCGGCAGGGCACCGACGGGCCGCTGTTCCTGGGCGCTGACACCCACGCCCTGTCGGAGCCGGCCCGGGTCACCGCCCTTGAGGTGTTCGCCGCCAACGACGTGCGCGTGCTGATCGACTCCGAGGACGGGTACACCCCGACGCCCGCGGTCTCGCACGCCATCCTCACGTACAACCGCGGCCGCGCCTCCGGCCTCGCGGACGGGGTCGTGGTCACCCCGTCGCACAATCCGCCGGGCGACGGCGGGTTCAAGTACAACCCGCCGAACGGCGGTCCGGCGGGGTCGGACGCGACCGGCTGGATCCAGGACCGGGCCAACGAGATCATCACGGGCGGCCTCAAGGAGGTCCGCCGGGTGCCGTACGCCCGGGCGCTCGCCGCCGCCACGACCGGCAGATACGACTTCCTCGGTACGTACGTGGCGGATCTGCCCTCCGTCCTGGACCTGGACGCGGTGCGCGCGGCGGGCGTCCGGATCGGCGCCGACCCGCTGGGCGGGGCTTCGGTCGCGTACTGGGGGCGGATCGCCGAGCAGCACCGGCTGGACCTGACCGTGGTCAACCCGCTGACCGATCCCACCTGGCGGTTCATGACGCTGGACTGGGACGGGAAGATCCGGATGGACTGCTCGTCGCCGCACGCGATGGCCTCGCTGATCGGCCGGCGCGACCGCTACCAGATCGCCACCGGCAACGACGCCGACGCCGACCGGCACGGCATCGTCACCCCGGACGCCGGGCTGATGAACCCGAACCACTACCTCGCCGTGGCCATCAACTACCTGTACGCGCACCGGGAGAACTGGCCGGCCGGGGTGGGCGTCGGCAAGACGCTGGTGTCGTCCGGGATGATCGACCGGGTCGCCGCCGGCCTCGGCCGGGAGCTGGTCGAGGTGCCGGTGGGCTTCAAGTGGTTCGTGGACGGGCTGTCCGACGGTTCGCTGGGCTTCGGCGGCGAGGAGTCGGCCGGGGCGTCGTTCCTGCGCCGGGACGGCTCGGTGTGGACGACCGACAAGGACGGCATCCTGCTCGCCCTGCTGGCCTCCGAGATCCAGGCGGTCACCGGCGAGTCCCCGTCCCAGCACTACGCCGCGCTGACCGCCCGCTTCGGCGAGCCCGCCTACGCGCGGATCGACGCCCCCGCCGACCGCGAGCAGAAGGCGGTGCTGGCCCGCCTCTCCCCCGATCAGGTCGCCGCGGACACCCTCGCCGGTGAGCCGGTGACCGCCGTGCTGACCACGGCACCGGGCAACGGGGCCGCGATCGGCGGGATCAAGGTGACCACGGAGAACGCCTGGTTCGCGGCCCGGCCCTCCGGCACGGAGGACGTGTACAAGATCTACGCGGAGTCGTTCCGGGGCGCCGAACACCTGACGCGGGTCCAGGAAGAGGCCAAGGCCGTGGTCTCGGCGGCGCTGGAAGCCTGACCCGGCGGGGCGCCCGTCCTCCCGGTACCGGTACCGGGAGGACGGGCCTCAGCTCACGGCGTCCACACCATGGGCCTCGGGGCGGTCGCCATGCCGTCGCCGAGGAAGAAGCCGGGGTGCGGGGGCTGGTTGTACGCGGTGTTCTGCCAGGCCAGTGCGGTGCGGTAGGTGGTGTCGTGGAGCAGGGTGGTGATCCTGGTGGTGGTCTCGTACGGCGTGGAGTAGATCCGTAGCGCGGTGTTGTTGGTGGTCGCCCAGACCACCTCCTCGCGCCAGTCGCCGAGGAGGTCGCCGGAGATGACCGGGGTGGCCTTGGTGCCGTTGTTGGAGTGGACCGAGGCGCCGGTCAGCAGGCGGGTGTCGCCGGAGGTGCCGTACTTGTCGATGTGGGTACCGTCCAGCAGTTCCCGGGTGGTGTCCCCGTCCCACCAGGCCAGGAAGTTGGTGCTGGAGGGCTTACGGCTCGCGACCACCGTGCCGTGCGGGTCGCGCAGCCCGGAGGCGGCGGACGACCAGGACTCGGCGCCCGGACTGCCCGCCCAGATGTCGTCGCTGACACCGCGTCCGTTGTCGCCGCCGGCGGGCGTCGACCAGATGATCTGCCCCGTCTTCGCGTCGGCCATCCAGGACGAGGGCTTCGAGCCGTCCTCGTCCACCTTGAACTCCTCCAGGCCCGGGCGCGCCGGGTCCAGGTCGCCGACGTGCATGGCGTCGCCGTGGCCGTTCCTCGTCGTCCACAGGGAGCGGCCGTCGTCGTCCACGGCCATGGCGCCGTAGACGATCTCGTCCCTGCCGTCGCCGTCGACATCGGCCACCGACAGCTGGTGGTTGCCCTGGCCGTCGTAGCCCCGGCCGGTGTTGGTGGAGCTGTTGGTGTCGAAGGTCCAGCGCCGGGTGAAGGCCCCGCCGCGCCAGTCCCAGGCGGCGATCACCGTACGTGTGTAGTAGCCGCGCGCCATGATCAGCGAGGGCCTGCCGCCGTCCAGGTAGGCGGTGCCGGCGAGGAAGCGGTCGACGCGGTTGCCGTAGTTGTCGCCCCAGGAGGAGACGGTGCCTCGCGCGGGGACGTAGTCGACGGTGCCCATGGCGGCGCCGGTCAGGCCGTTGAACATGGTGAGGTATTCGGGGCCCGACAGGACGTAGCCGGCGGAGTTGCGGTGGTCGGCCGACGCACTGCCGATCACGGTGCCCCGGCCGTCGGTGCTGCCGTCGGCGGTCTTCATCGCCACCTCGGCCCGGCCGTCGCCGTCGTAGTCGTACACCTGGAACTGGGTGTAGTGCGCGCCGGAGCGGATGTTGCGGCCCAGGTCGATCCGCCACAGCCGGGTGCCGTCGAGCCTGATGCCGTCCACGACGGTGTTGCCGGTGTAGCCGGACTGGGAGTTGTCCTTGGCGTTGGTGGGCTGCCACTTCAGTACGAAGTCGAGCGCGCCGTCGCCGTCGAGGTCGCCGACGGAGGCGTCGTTGGCCTCGTAGGTGTAGGCGACGCCGTCCGGGGTGGTGCCGCCCGGGGGCGGGCTGATGGGCACGTCCTTGTAGCCGGCCCGGAACTGCACCGCGTGCACGGAGTCGCCCTGTTCGACGCCGTCGACCACCGCGCGCACGGTGTAGTCGGCGGAGTTCGGGGCGCCGGTGTGGAAGTAGTTGGTGGAGCCGGTGACGGGCGAGGAGTTGACCTTCGTACCGGCGCGGTAGACGTTGAAGGCGACGGAGTCGGGGTCGGTGGCGAGCCAGCGCCAGCTGATGAGGTTGCCGGAGCCGGTGTGCACACTGACGACGCCCCGGTCCAGCGCCTCCACCTGGCGTGCGGTCGCGGCGTGCGAGGTATGGCCGGTGACGGCCAGTCCGGCGGCGGCGAGGATTCCGGCGGTGACGGCGCCGAGCAGGGTGCGGGTCCGGGTGGTACGGCGTCTGCGGAGGGTGCGGGCATGCGCGAGAGCCACGGTACGTGCCTTCCCGTGTGGGGGTGGGTGGGGTACTCCTCAGTGGCCGCCGGGCGCGGAAAGGTTGCCGCCCCGGGGAATCCCGTACGGGCTCACCCGTTCGGCTCCGCGCGGTGGCGGGTGCGGCGCGGGGGCGCGCAGGCTGTCCGGAGAGCTGCCGATCGCCAGGGGCGGCGGAGCCCGTTGGGGGTGCGACGTGTCGGACACCGGTGCCACGGCCCCTGGTGCGGACCGGGGCGACGAGATGGCGGGGGCGCTGCTCGACACACTGTTCAGCCAGTCCGCGGTCGGTCTGCACGTCCTGGACCTGGATCTCCGGGTGGTCCGCGTCAACGCCCTGACCGAGGCGGTGGACCCGGCGGAGATCCTCGGCCTGCACTTCACCGACGCCTACCGGCTGGACGACCCGGACCAGGCGGAACGCATCCTGCGCCAGGTCCTGAAGACGGGCGCGCCGGTGGCCAACCACGCGGTGCGCGGGCGCGTCGCCCGGGCCCCCGGCCCCGACCGCAGCCTGAACGTCACCCTGCACCGGCTGGACGCCCCGGGCGGCCGCCCGCTCGGGCTGCTGGCGGCCGTGGTCGACGTCGACGAGCGGGAGAAGGCGCACGTCCGGGCCGATGTGCTGGCCGCGGTGCGCCGGGGGGCGGGTCACTCCCTCGATGTGGCGGCGACCTGCGAGGGGCTGGTGTCGGCGCTGGTGCCGCCGTTCGCCGATCTGGCCGTGGTCGAGGTGGTGGACGAGGTACTGCGCGGGGCCGACCCGCCGCTGGGCCCACTGGGCCGGGACGTCCCGCTGCGGCGTGCGGCGGTACGGGGCACGGGGACGGCGCCGGACAGTCTGGTCGGCGAGCTGCGCCGGCTGCCGGAGGCGACCCCGTTCGCCCTCGCCGTCACGGATCTGCGGCCCCGGCTGGTGCAGCTGGGCCCGGACACGCCCTGGCTGGACGCCGACCCGGCGACCCGGCGGATGATCGAGGCGACCGGGGCGCACTCGATGATCGTGGCGCCGCTGAAGCTGCACGGCTCCGTCCTCGGCCTGGTCAGCCTGTTCCGGCACCGGGGCGATCCGTACAACGAACGGGATCTCGCCCTCGCGCTGAACGCCGCCGCGCACGCGGCGCTGAGCATCGAGAACGCGCTGCGCTTCGCCCGCGAACACGTCATCGCCTCGACCGTCCAGCGCCGGCTGCTCCCCCAGCACGAGGGCGACCGGATCGCGATCGAGACCGCACACGTGCTGCTGCCGGGGCGCAACAGCGGCTGCTGGTTCGACACGATCGGGCTCTCCGGCGCCCGGACGGCCCTCATCATCGGCAATGTCGCCGGGCACGGGTTGCAGACGGCCATCACGATGGGGCAGCTGCGCACCGTCATCCACGCGCTGGCCGGGCTCGACCTGGAGCCCGACGAGGTGCTGGCCCGGCTCAACGACACGGCGGACCGGCTGGTCGAGGAGCGGCGGTCGCTGCCGCCCGGGGACTCGCTGCACCGCCAGCCGCTGACCGCGAGCTGCCTGTACGCGGTCTACGACCCGTTCACACAGGTGTGCACGGTGGCCCGGGCCGGACATCCCGCGCCGGTGGCCGTCGGCCCGGACGGGCGTCCGCTGGTGCTGGACGTGCCGGAGGGGCCCGCGCTGTTCTCGGCGGACAGCGCGCCCTTCGCGACGGGTTCGGTGCGGCTGGAGGAGGGCAGCGTGCTGGCGTTCCTCACCGGTTCGCTGCTGCCGGAGGAGCGGTCGGTGGAGCGGGTGCGGGAGGCCCTGGCCTTTCCGGAGCGCCGGCTGCGGGACCTGTGCGACGCGATCGTCTACAACCTGCCGGCCGAGGCCGATCCGGACGGGGCCGCGCTGCTGCTCGCCCGGACGGGCGTGGTGCCGCCGGACCGGGTGGCGACCTGGGAGCTGGCCCACGACCGGACCACGCCGGCGGTCGCCCGCACCCTGGTCCGGGACCGGCTGGAGGGCTGGGAGCTCGACGAGGACACCATCGAGGCGACCGAGCTGATCGTCAGCGAGCTGATCACGAACGCGGTCCGCTACGGGACGCCGCCGCTGCAACTGCGGCTGCTGCTGGACCGCTCGCTGACCGTCGAGGTGCACGACACCAGCCCGGTGGCCCCGCATCTGCGGCATGCGCGGACGGTGGACGAGGGCGGACGCGGCCTGTTCATCGTGTCGCAGCTCGCCAGCCACTGGGGCACCCGCTACAGCACGAACGGCAAGGCGCTGTGGACGGAGCAGGAAATCCGGGCCGAGGACTCCTGACGGGCCGCCGACACCCCGGACTCCTGCCGCCCGGTCGCTTGCCGCCCGGTCGCTCAGGCCATGGCGTCCGACCGGGCGGCAGGTGCTCAGGCCGTGGCGTCCGACCAGGCGTACGGCGGTGGTACCGGGCCGTCCGGCCGTCCGGCGCCGGCTTCGCCGATGGCGCGGTCGGCCACGCTCATCAGCTGCCCGGCGACATCGTGCATCGCCCGGCTCGCCGCGACCTCGTCGCCGATCGTGGGGACTTCGGGGTCCTGGGGGCTCAGCCGGGCGATCCCCTGGCCGGTGAGCCTCGCGGTGCCGGTGTCCAGCACCGCTTCCGCCTTGGTCGTCCCGCCCTCCTCGGAGAGCTCGACGCGCACCGTCCATTCCAGCGTGCGGTTCATCGCATACCTCCCGGCCCGCACCGGCCGGCGGGCGCGGGCCGACGCACGGGTCCACCTCCAGCATCCACCCGACCGGCCGCCGCCGCCCGCCCGGCCTGCGCCCGGACCCCCGCCGAAATAGGATGCAGGGGCCCGGCCCGCCAACCCCCGTCCCGCGGAGCGACCCATGAACCGGCGTCGTCCTTCCCGGTCGGCCAGCTCCGACGAACTGCTCACCACCCTCCACGACCTCACCTCCCGGGCCCGCCGCGAGGTGGAGCTGCACCAGGCCCGGGTGGAGCTGGCCGAGGCGCTTCAGCGGGAGATGCTGCCGCCCGGTCTGCCCTCGCCGCCGGGTCTGCGGACCGCCGCCCGGTACGCCCCCGCGCGCAGCGGTCTGGACATCGGCGGCGACTGGTACGACGGCTTCGAGCTGCCCGACGGGGCGCTGGCGTTCGCCATCGGGGACGCCCAGGGGCACGATGTGGAGGCCGCCGCCTTCATGGGCCGGATCAGGATCGCGATGCGCGCCCTCGCGCTCACGGCGGATGACCCGGGTGAGGTCATGAGCCGTACCAACGACCTGTTGCTCGCCGCCGACACCGGGCTGCTCGCCACCTGCACCTTCGTACGTCTCGACCCGGCCACCCGGGAGCTGCGCAGTGCCCGGGCCGGTCATGTGGCCGCCGTCTGGGCCACCGCGGACGGCCGGGCCGGCACCACGGAGGACGAGGGCGGGCTGCCGCTCGGGGTGCAGTCGGGCGAGGAGTACCCGGTCACCACGCGCTCGCTCGACGGCGAGGGGGCGTTCGTGCTGCTGACCGACGGGGTGGTCGAGGGTCCTTCGTACTCCCTGGACGAGGGGCTGGACGAGGTGGTGCGGCTCGTACGCGCCCGGGTGACCGGGGACGCGGACGCGCTGGCCGACGCGGTCATGGGCTCCGCCGAGCGGACCGGGCACCGGGACGACGCGGCGGTGCTCGTCCTGCGCCACGGGTGCCCCGCCTCGGGCTGAGGGTGAAGGTGAGGCTGAGGGTGAGGGTGAGGCGGACCCGGCCGCCCGTGCGTGTCAGACCGCCGTCCGCCCCGGGGCCGGTGTCTGATGAGAGGCGTGATCCACAGCGAGCGGAACCGCCGGTACCTGCTGGCGGTGCTGCGTGTCGTGGGCGTCGCCGCCGCCTACTACGGGGCGGCCCGCCTGGGCCTGCTGCGGGAGGTGGCCGTGCACGGCGCGGTGGTGACGCCGCTGTGGCCGCCGACCGGGATCGCGCTGGGCTGCCTGCTGTATTTCGGGTTACGCGTGTGGCCCGGGATCGCCGTCGGCTCGCTGGCCGTCGTCGGCATGCTGGGCGGTACGGTGACGCCGTCCACGCTCGTGGTCGCGGCGGGCAACACGCTCGCACCGCTGTGCGCGTACGCGCTGCTGCGGCGGACCGGTTTCCGCCGGGAGCTGGACCGGCTGCGCGACGGCGTCGTCCTGGTGTTCCTCGGGGCGATGGCCGCCATGACGATCAGCGCGACCGCCGGGACGGCGATGCTCGTGGTGGACGGCAAGCTGCCCGCCGAGAACTTCTGGTCCGTCTGGGCGGCGTGGTGGGCCGGTGACGCCATGGGGGTCCTGGTGGTCACGCCGGTCGTGCTGGTGCTCGACCGGCTGCGGCCGCCCCGGCTCACGGACCGCTGGGCGGAGGCCGTGGCGCTGCTGGCGGTCGCGGTCGCCGGGACGCTGATCGCCACCCGCAGCTCGCTGTCGATGCTCTATCTGGTGTTCCCGATCGTCATCTGGGCCGCCCTGCGCTTCCGGCTCGCGGGCAGCGCGCCGTGCGCCCTGCTGGTGTCCGTCCTGGCGATCGTGGCGGGGACGGACCGGGACGGGTCGTTCGCCGGACACTCCCTGGTGGAGGTGATGATCAACCTCACGGTGCTGAACGGGGCCGTCGCCCTCACCTCGCTCCTGCTGGCCGCCATCGTCACCGAGCAGCAGAACGTCCGGCACCGCATCGAGCACGCCTGCGAGGAGCTGGCCGAGGTGGTCGACCAGCTCGCCCCGGGCCACTCGGCCGCCGCCTGGCCGTCCCGGGCCGAGCACGAACGCGGCGGCCGCTGAGCCCCCGGATCAGCGGCGGAAGTGCCGGTCCAGGAACGCGTTGCGGAAGGTGCCCGCCGGGTCGTGGCGGCGCATCAGCGCCTCGAAGTCCGGGTAGCGCGGGTACAGCGTGCGCAGCACCCCGGGGTCCGTGGAGAAGACCTTGCCCCAGTGCGGGCGGGCGCCGAACGGGGCCAGCGCCTCCTCGATCGCGGCGGCCACCGGTGCGACGGCCGCCGCGTCCGGGACCCAGGTGAAGTGGAAGGCCACCGAGTCCCGGCCGTGGGCGGGGCTCAGCCACAGGTCGTCGGCGGCGACGGTGCGCAGCTCGGAGATCTGGAGCACCGGGGCGATCCGGTCCCGCAGCCGGGCCAGGGCCTCGTAGGCGGCGACGGCGTCCGCGCGGGCCACGAAGTACTCCGACTGGAGCTCGTCGCCGTTGCTCGGGGTGAACGCCATCCGGAAGTGCGGCAGCCGCTCGTGCCAGGGGCCGGGCACGCCCTGCTGCGCGGTGCAGTTCCCGGCGGGCACCCCGGGGACCGGGTGCCGGGGGCCGTCGGCGAGCCGGGCGCCCAGCCATGCGGCGGGCATCGCGGCCCGGGTGCCCTCGTCGCCCACCCGCTGCTTCAGCCAGACCTGGCCGACCGGGCCGGGGCGCCAGTCCGTGAAGACGCTGACGCTGTAGGCGGCGGACATCACCTCGTCGAAGCGCGCGGTCAGCGTCGCCTCGGGCAGCTCCTCGTACACCCACTGGCGCACCTCGAAGGCGGGCACGAGGCCGAGTTCCAGCGAGGTCACCACGCCGAGGGCGCCGAGGGAGACGACCGCGCCCGCGAAGTCCTCGTCGCCGCGCCGCAGGGTGCGCGTCCCGCCGTCGGCGGTCACCAGGGTCAGGGCGCGCACGGCGCCCGCCAGGGAGCGGTTGTCCACGCCCGAGCCGTGGGTGCCGGTCGCGACGGCGCCGGCGACGGAGATGTGCGGGAGCGAGCCCAGGTTGGCCAGGGCGAGACCGTGCGCGTGCAGTTCGGCGGCGAACTCGCCGAAGCGGAGTCCGGCGGTCAGTGTGACGGTCCGGCCCGGGACGTCGATGTCCACGACGCGCGGGAGGCCGGCGAGCGACACCTGGTCGCCGGTGGTGTCCGCGACGGTGTTGAAGGAGTGCCGGGTGCCCAGGGGGCGGACCGCGTCGGATGCGGCGACCGTCTCGCGCAGTTCACGGACGGATCGCGGCACACACAGCCGCTGCGCGCCGAAGGTGATGTTGCCGGCCCAGTTCTTCTCCGCGGGGGTCACCGTGCGTCCCTCTTCCACTCATGGCCGGGCACGTGCTCCCGGCACCGCATTCTCCCAGACCGCCCGGTCGCCGCCGGAGCCGAGCAACCCGAATACCACCCGCGCAACCGCGCGAGCACGTACGGTAGTTGGCAGACCAACGCACATATCCGCACACCGACCGTTTGGCGCATGTCACACACCAACAGGTGACTGGGGGGTTCATGGGGCATGTCGGGCTACCCGAATCCGATATACCGAGGCCCGTGGGACCGGCGGGAACGCCACGCCCACGGACCTCTTCACGACTGCCGCACGGCCGGGACACCGGCCGGCCGCGACAGCTCCCGCACTTATCGCGCGAACGCGGCGCCCGGTCGCCCGGCGCGCACCCCGGCCCGCTGCCCCTGGTGGTGTGCGCCGAAGCCGCCGGACTGGGGTTACCGGCCTGGCTCGTGCTCCGCGCCGACGGGCAGCCCGGGGCCCTGGCCGGGGCGCTCGCGGCCACCCTGGTGTGGTGCGGGGTCCGGGCCGTTCGCGGCCGGTACGCGTTACGTGTGCCGGGCCGCCCGCCCGGGGCGCTGACCACGCCCGGGGACTGGCTGCTGCTCATCGGTGTGCTGGCGGTGCTGTGGACCCTCCTCGACGCACCGATCGACCCGGCGGCGGCCGTCGTCGCCCTGATCCCCGGCCTCCTGGCGGGGGCGGCCGTCTCCTGGGCGCGCCGGCTGGCCCGGTCCGGGAGGCTCCGGACGGCACGCCGGGTGCTGGTGGTCGGCGAGGCCGCGGGGGTGGACCGGGCGACACGGCTGCTCACCTCGCGGGAGGACCACGGCTATCGCGTGGTGGCCGCGCTGCCGGTGGGCGCGGCGGCGCTGAGCTGCGAGGTCCCGGTGCCGGGGCGGCTGGCTCCGGCGCCCGCGGGGGACGACGCGTCGACGGTGCTGGGCGCGGCCTTCGCGCACGAGGCGGACCTGGCGCTGGTGGTCCCGGGGCCGGGGCTGGCCGAGGAGCGGCTGCGGCGGCTGACCTGGGGCCTGCACGACGGCAATCTCGACGTGTCGGTGCTCTCGCACCTCTCGGAGACCGCGGCGGACCGCGTCCGGCCCTCGTCGGCGGCCGGGCTCACCCTGCTGCACATCGCGCCGCCGCTGCGCCGGGGGCTTCAGCCGGTACTGAAGGCGGTGGTGGACCGGGCGGGTGCCGCCTGCGGGCTGGTCGCCCTGGCCCCGCTGCTGCTGTTGATCGCGGTGGCGGTCCGGCTCACCTCGGCGGGCCCGGTCTTCCACCGGCAGGTCCGCCAGGGGCAGCACAACCGCCCGTTCGTCATGTGGAAGTTCCGCTCGATGGTGGTGGACGCCGAGCGGCACAAGGCGCGGCTCGCCGAGGCCAACGACCACGACGGCCCGATGTTCAAGATGCGCCGGGACCCCCGGGTGACCCGGCTCGGCCGGCTGCTGCGCCGCTCCTCGCTGGACGAACTGCCCCAGCTCATCAACGTACTCAAGGGTGACATGTCCCTGGTCGGTCCGCGGCCGCCGCTGCCGGAGGAGGTGTCCCGGTACGACGAGCGGGAGTTGCGGCGGCTCGCGGTGAAGCCGGGGCTGACGGGTCTGTGGCAGGTGAGCGGCCGGTCGGACCTCTCGTGGCAGGAGGCGGTGTCGCTGGACCTCTGGTACGTCGACAACTGGTCGGTGGCCACGGACATGGGGCTCATGGCCCGGACGCTGCGTGCCGTCACCGACGGCCGCGGGGCCTACTGAGGGCGGGGGCGGATGAGCACCGGGAAGAGGGACCGGCTACGCGGCCCGCTGCCGGAGCCACCAGGCGTACGTATCCGCGATGCCCTCCTTCAGCGGGATGCGCGGTGCGAAGCCGAGGGAGGCCAGCCGGGAGACGTCGAGGAGTTTGCGCGGGGTTCCGTCGGGTTTGCCGGTGTCCCAGCGGATTTCGCCCTGATAGCCCGTCACCTCACCGATCATCGAGGCGAGTTCGCGGATGGCGAGGTCGTCGCCGCAGCCGATGTTGACCGGGGCGTCGTCGTCGTAGCGCTCCAGCAGGAGTACGCAGGCGGCGGCGAGGTCGTCCACGTGCAGGAACTCGCGCCGGGGGTTTCCGGACCCCCAGAGCGTGAGGGCCGGTGCGCCGGACTCGCGGGCCTCGTGGAAGCGGCGGATCAGGGCGGGCAGGACGTGGGAGGTCTCCAGGTCGAAGCTGTCGCCGGGGCCGTAGAGATTGGTCGGCATGGCGCTGATGTAGGAGGCGCCGTACTGGCGTCGGTAGGACTGCGTCTGCACGATGCCGGCGATCTTCGCCAGCGCGTACGCCTCGTTGGTGGGTTCCAGTGGCCCGGTGAGCAGGGCGCTCTCGGGGATCGGCTGCGGGGCGTGCTTCGGGTAGATGCAGGACGAGCCGAGGAAGAGCAGCCGTCCGGTGCCCGCCGCGTGCGCGCCCGCGATGACGCTCAGCTGGATGCGCAGGTTGTCCTCGATGAACTGCACGGGGTACGTGCTGTTGGCCATGATCCCGCCGACCCGGGCGGCGGCCAGCACCACGGCGTCCGGGCGTATGCCGCGCAGGAAGGCGGCGGTGCGGTCGGCGTCCCGGAGATCGAGGCGGTCGCGGCCGCGGGTGATCACCTCGTGGCCGTCGGCGGTGAGGCGGCGGACCACCGCCGAGCCGACCAGGCCCCGGTGACCGGCGACGAACACCCGGGCGCCGGGGCGTAGCAGAGAGGGGGCTCGTTCCCGGGGAGGGCCGGGGAGATCAGTCGTCATGTTCTCGGATTGTGCCAGCAGCCGGGCGAAACGGGGATGTTTTGCACTGGATACCTCATATCCAGATATTCCATGACCAACTGCTTTGCGGGCGACCGCAGAAGGGGGAAACGTGGCGAAGACCGCGCTCATCACCGGGGTGACCGGACAGGACGGTTCGTATCTGTCGGAGCTGCTGCTCCGGAAGGGGTACACGGTCCACGGCCTGATCCGCCGCTCGTCCAGTTTCAACACGGAGCGGATCGACCACATCTACCAGGGGCCGGAGCAGGAGGACCGGTCCTTCGTGCTGCATCACGCGGATCTGGCCGACGGGGTCGCGCTGGTGAACCTGTTGCGGGACATCCGGCCCGACGAGGTGTACAACCTGGGCGCGCAGTCGCATGTGCGGGTTTCCTTCGACGCGCCGCTGTACACGGGTGATGTGACCGGTCTGGGCACGATCCGGCTGCTTGAGGCAGTACGGGCCAGTGGCATCGACACCCGGATCTACCAGGCGTCCTCCTCGGAGATGTTCGGCGCGAGCCCGCCGCCGCAGAACGAGCGGACGCCGTTCCACCCGCGCAGCCCGTACAGCGTCGCCAAGGTGTACTCGTACTGGGCGACGGTCAACTACCGCGAGGCGTACGGGATGTTCGCGGTGAACGGCATCCTGTTCAACCATGAGTCGCCCCGGCGCGGGGAGACCTTCGTGACCCGGAAGATCACCCGTGGGGTGGCCCGGATCAAGGCGGGGCTCCAGTCCCGGCTGCATCTGGGCAACCTGGACGCGGTGCGCGACTGGGGTTACGCCCCCGAGTACGTGGACGCGATGTGGCGCATGCTCCAGTGCGACACCCCGGACGACTATGTGGTGGCCACCGGGGAGGGGGTCAGCGTCCGGCAGTTCCTGGAGTACGCCTTCGACCACGCCGGCCTGGACTGGCGCGATTACGTCCGCCACGACGCGAAGTACGAGCGGCCCAGCGAGGTCGACGCGCTGATCGGGGACGCCTCGAAGGCCGGACAGCTGCTGGGCTGGAAACCGGCCGTACGCGCCCGGGAGCTGGCCCGGATCATGGTCGACGCCGATGTGCGCCGGCTCTCCGACGAACTCGCGGGGGCCGCCGTGCGCGTGGACAGATAGGGAACGCCCCAGAACTCCGGCGCACCCCCACCGGGGCCGTACGCGCCGGTTCGGGCGGGGCCCCGGCTCCGCCTCCTCGACCGCGGCCAGCGGGCCGCAGCCCGTTCTCACCTTCGGAGCTGAATGATGAACCGAACCACGGGGCGCCGACGCGGCCGGACGCGGGCCGCGTTCGCGGCGCTCGGCCTGTTCGCGGGCGCCCTGACCGCAGCCGCCTCGGGCACTCCCCCGGCCGCCGCCCTCACCGCGCCCGTCTCGATCACCGCGGACAACCTGTCCACCTGGCAGACCAACGGCATCGTCTGGTCGATGGCCGCGTCCGACGACGGTGTGGTCTACGCGGGCGGCACCTTCTCCACCGTACGGCCGCCGGGCGCGGCCGCCGGGACCTCGGAGCAGCCCGCGGTGAACTTCGCCGCGTTCGACACCGCGACCGGGGCGCCCACCGGCTGCTCGCTGTCGTTCACGCTCTCCTCGGGGACCGCGACGGTGCGCGCGCTGGCCCTGTCCCCGGACGGTGAAACCCTGTACGCGGGCGGCCGGTTCGGGGCGGTGAACGGGGTGGGCGTCAGCAACATCGCGGCCATCGACACCGCCACCTGCACCCCGCGCCAGAACTTCAAGGTCGCCGTGTCCGCCACCGTGCGGGCGCTCGCGGTCACCGACGACACGGTGTACCTCGGCGGCGACTTCAAGAGTGTGGCGGGGCAGGCCCGCCGCTTCTTCGCCGCTGTCACCACCGGTGCGGCGCTGAAGCCGTGGACGGCGGACGCGGACGAGGTGGGCCGGGCGGTGGAGGTCACACCGGACGGGCAGCACGTGGTGCTCGGCGGTGACTTCTTCACCGTGAACGGCACCGGCTCGCACGCGCTGGCCGTGGTGAACGCCACCACCGGGGCGCTGACCAGGAGCTACCCGGGCTTCATCCCGAACACCTCCACGGTGCAGGACCTCACCAGCGACGCCAAGCAGTTCTACACCGCCAACGAGGGCACCGGGGGCGGGGTGTTCGACGGCCGGATCGCCCTCGACCTCACCACGTTCGACCAGGTGTGGCGCGATACCTGTCTGGGTGCCACGCAGGCGCTGCTGGTACACAACGGGGTGCTCTACAGCGGGAGTCACGCGCACGACTGCGCGTCCATGGGCGAGTTCCCCGACCAGCCGCGCAAGCATCTGCTGGCCCAGTCGGTGGACGACCCGAAGCTGCTGCCGTGGTTCCCGGACACCAACGACGGGATCGGTGAGCCGGTCGGCCCGCGCGTGATGGCGCAGACCGACAAGGGCGGCCACCACTACCTGTGGGTGGGCGGCGAGTTCACCACGGTCAACAGCAAGGCTCAGCAGGGGCTCACCCGCTTCGCCGACGGCCCGGACACGGGAGCGCCCTGGGTGCCCAACGTCAGCGTCTCCACGGTCGCCCCGGACAAGGTGGACGTGAACTGGCAGACCAGTTTCGACACCGACGACGGGGTGCTCACGTACCGGATCTACAAGGACGGGGCGGCCACCCCGGTCCACACGACGACCGGGTACTCCGTGTTCTGGGACCGTCCGCAGCTGCGGTGGACGGACACCGATGTGGCGCCCGGTGAGACCCACACGTACCGGATCAGCGCGAGCGACGGCACCAACACCAGCGCGAAGTCGCCCGCGGTGAGCGCGACCGTGGCGTCCAAGGCGGCGAGCTATCCGGCGAAGGTGCTCGCCGACGGGGCGACCCTGTACTGGCGCTACGACGAGGGCACGTCGACGTTCGCCGCCGACACCGGCCCGGGGCTGGACAACGGCTTCCTGCGCAACGCGCCCTCGTACCGGCAGACCCCGGCGGCCGTGGCCGGGCCGTCGACCGCCATCGGGTTCAACGGGTCCACCCAGTACGCGTACAGCAATCGCGGCCGGCCCCAGCCGACGACGTTCTCCGTGGAGACCTGGATCAAGACCACGACGACCCGGGGAGGGAAGATCATCGGCTTCGGCAGCAACACCATGGAGCTGAGCGGCAAGTACGACAAGCATGTGTACATGCTGAACAACGGGCGGCTGACCTTCGGCACCTCCCACAACGGCGGCCAGACCGTCAGCACGACCGGGGCCTACAACGACGGTGCCTGGCACCATGTCGTCGCCACCCAGGGCTCCGGCGGTATGGCCCTGTACGTGGACGGGCAGCTGCGTGCCTCGGACGCGCGGTACACCCTGAGCCAGAACTACACCGGGTACTGGCGGGTGGGCGGGGACAACCTCGCGACCTGGCCGAACCGGCCGACGAGCAACTACTTCGCCGGCCAGATCGACGAGACCGCCGTGTATCCGAAGGTGCTGACCGCCGCCCAGGTCAGCGCCCACTACGCGCTGAGGAACAGCGCATGAGGAACGCCCTCCTGGCCGGCGCCGCCGTCGTGTTCGCGACGGCGGCGCTGGCCGCCTGCGGCGCGTCCCCGGATGCCGGGGGCGGGAGCGGCGAAGTGGCGGGCCCCGCGGTTTCGAGCAGCGCGGCGCCGTCCGTGCCCGCGGCCGGAGCGGAGGCCGGCCCCTCCGCGCCCGCCGGCCCGGAGGCCACCCGGAGCAGCGAGCCGCCCAGGATCCCCACCGACCGGCTGACGCCCGCCACCGGCACGTTCACCGAGAAGCAGAAGGAGTACCTGACCGACCGGGTGCCCGTGGGCATGGACCCGGCCGCGGTGCTCCAGACCGGGCAGGAGACCTGCGACCGGCTCGACTACCTGGTCAAGGCGGACCGGGACACCGCGGTGGGCGCCCTCGTGACGGGCGAGATCACCGGCGCGGAGCCCGCCGTCGCCCATCTGTGCCCCGGCCACAAGGACCTGGTGGAGCGGGCCTCGCACGGATACGCGGACGGGGTGCACCGGGGCGTGGGGCTGCGGCCCGGCCGCTACCGGGACGTCTCCCCCACCCCGGACTGCACCTGGGAGGTGACGGGCCCGGGCGGGAAGGTGCTGCTCTCGGGCTCCTCGCAGGGCGGGAAGCGGACCACGATCACGATTCCGGAGGCGGCGCTCGCCTTCACCTCCACAGGCTGCTGGGCCTGGCTGCCCGAAGGGGACGACGGATGACGAAGCTGCCGATAGCCGTGGCGATCCCCACGAAGAACGAGGGGCTGAACATCGCGGAGGCGGTGCGGTCGGTGATCGACCATTTCGAGGCGGTGGTCGTCGTGGACTCGCACAGCTCCGACGACACGGCGAAGATCGCCGCCGAGTGCGGTGCCGAGGTCGTCCTGTACACCTGGGACGGCGGGCATCCGCGGAAGAAGCAGTGGTGCCTGGACCGGGTGCGCACGGATCTGGACTGGATTCTGCTGCTCGACGGGGACGAGCGGCTGAGCCCCGGGCTGCTGGCCGAGCTTCGGGGGATCTTCGCCCGTCCGGACGCGCCGAAGCCCGCCGCGTACGACATCCCGCTCGGCTACTGGTTCTCCGGGAAGCGGCTGCGGCACGGCTACACCATCCGCAAACGCTCGCTGACCGACCGGACCCGCTGCCACTACCCGGAGGTCGGCGATCTGGACGCGCCCGGCATCGGCGAGGTGGAGGGGCACTACCAGCCGGTCGCGCAGAGCACGGCGGCGCTGCGCCATCCGATCGAGCACCAGGACCGGGACCCGGTGACCGCCTGGTTCGAGCGGCACAACCGCTACTCGGACTGGGAGGCGTGGCTCAACCACCATCCAGAGGTGAAGGAGCAGGTGCGCCGCGCCAAGTCACGGCAGGGGCAGCTGTTCCACAGGGCGCCGTTCAAGCCGCTGATGTCCTTCGCCTATATGTACGTCTACCGGCGGGGGTTCCTCGACGGGCGCGCCGGGTTCGACTTCGCCCTGGCGATGAGCTTCTACCGCTGGCAGATCGCCCTCAAGTCGCGGGATACGTCTGCTTCCTGACGCCTTCGCTCCTCCGGCGGACCACGTCCTGGTAGGTCCGCCGGAGGGTGCGGGTGACGGCCTCGATGGTGAAGTGCTCGTTGACCAGCTCCCAGGCGGCCTTCCCGGCAACGGCGTTGGCGTCCGGCTCAAGCAGCTCCAGGACCGCCCGCGCGACCTTGTCCGCGTTGGCCGCGTCCTCCCCGGCCCGGCTGTCGATGACCCGGCCCGCCCCGGCCCGCGCCACATCTGGCCCGAGTCCGCAGGTGCGGGTGATGACGGCCGGGGTCCCGACGGACATCGCCTCCAGGACCGAGACGCCCAGGGGCTCCTCGATGGACGGGAGGACATACACATCGGCATCCCGGCCGGCCGCCAGCACCTCCTCGTGGCCGAGTGGCCCCACGTGGTCCAGCGAGTCCGTGACGCCGAGCCGGCGCGCCAGTGCGAGGGTGCCGGGCAGGGCCCCGGTGTCCGGTCCGGCGAGGACGAAGCGGGCGTCGGGGTGCGCGGCCAGGACAGCGGGCATCGCGGCGACGAAGTCCTCGGGGCGCTTGCGCTCCTGGATGCGGGCGAGGAACAGCACGGTCGGCGGGCGGCCGGGCGGGCGGGCCGGTTTGAACGGCTGCGGGCGCACCCCGTTGACCAGGCGCACGGTCCGGGTGAGCGGGACGGGCGCGGCGACCGCGTCGACGTCGACGCGCTCGGCCTCGGTGAGGTGGAGCACCGCGTCGGCGCCGCGCAGCACCCGGCGGACGCCCAGGAGGTCGGTGAGCTGTGCGACGCGGTTCTCGGTGGGGTCGACCATGCCGTGGGTCTGGACGACCAGGGGGGTGCCGGAGGCCAGGGCGAGGAGGGCGGCGGGCAGGGTGACCAGGTCGCGCATCAGGTGGACGTGGACGAGGTCGGCGCCGCGCATCATGCGGTGGGCGGTGCGCAGCAGGGCGGCGGAGGTGATCCCGCTGACCTCGAACACCGGCAGCGGGTGGCGGGCTCGGAAGAGGTGGACGGGGACGCCCTCCACCTGGCGCGGCAGGGGCCCGTCGAAGCCGTCGCCGAGCGCCATGATCCGTGCGTCGTCGCCCTCGGCACGCTGGGCCTTGGAGAGGTTCAGGGCCACCCGGGTCGGACCGCCGAAGGCGTGGTCCGGGGTGTGCAGCGTGACGATGTGCAGGATCTTCACCCGGGTCCCCTCACCCTCGTCCGGCGCCCCGGCCAGACTAGTCGGCACATCTACTCAGGTGTGGCGATTCGTTAATGTGGAGCCTCGCAACCACGCTTCGGGGACGGGGAGTTGATGGCATCGGTGCACGAGGGAGCGTCCTCCGCGCCCGCCCGTCCGCTGTCCTGGGCGATGCTGTCGCGGGCGCTGGCCGTGCCGATCGTCCTCGGCCTGGTGTGCTTCCTGCCCGCGCTGGTCGCCGCCCAGCCCGGGACCGGGGTGCGGGACACCGCGTACTGGTTGCAGCTTGTCCTGACCTGTTACGCGGGGGCGCGGCTCGCGACGATGATCCTGTCGACGCGGCGGCGGCTCCTCCAGGGCGTGTTCTGGATGTTCGTGTACATCGCGATGGGGGTGGCGCCGTTCGCGCAGCTGGTGATCGGCCGGACGCCGACGCCCGCGGTCGGGCCGCGCGCCGATCTGGTGACCGCCGTCGCGCTGGTGCTCGTGGGGTGTGCGGCCTTCGACCTGGGGGCGCTGCTGGCGTCGCGGCGGCCGTTGCGCCGCCGCCGTACCGCGCGCGGGGACGGGCACGGCGCCACCGCGCACCCGGTGCGGCTGCGGCTGCTGGTGCTGGTGGCGTTCGCGGCGAGCGGGTATTACGTGCTGCGGCTGGGCGGGCCCGGGGTGTTCTTCTCCAGCAGGCAGGAGATCAGCGCCTCGGTCGCCGCGAGCGGGGTGGCGTCGGCCGGGTCCCATGTGGGCTCGGCCTTTCTGAAGGGCTTCGGCACGGTCCCGGCGCTGCTGGCGCTGCTGTTCTGCACGCGCGGGCTGGTGACCTCGCGCCGGGCCCGGCGCACGCCGTCGGCCGTGCTGGTCTGGTGCGGTCTGGCGGCCGTCAACCTGGTCGTGAACAACCCCGTCTCCAACGCCCGTTACTGGTTCCTGACGGTGCTGGTCTCGCTGCTGTTCACGGCGTTCCCGCGCAGTGCGGCGATGTACCGGTCGGTGCTGGCGCTCGGGGTGGTCGGGGCGCTGGTGCTGTTCCCGTACGCGGACCGGTTCCGGTACGACGACGAGGGGTACCGGCCGGTCGAGTCGTCGTCGGTGTTCGAGCCGCTGGCCACCAAGGACTACGACCAGACGGTGATGTTCGCCAACACCGTCACCTGGGCCGGCACCCAGGGGCACACCTATGGGCGGCAGTTGGCGGGGTCCGCGTTGTTCTTCGTGCCGAGGGCGGTGTGGAGCGGGAAGCCGGAGGACACCGGGGTGCGCGTCGGGGAGTGGATGGGGATGGACATGACCAACCTGTCCGCGCCGCTGTGGGCGGAGCTGTGGGTCGACTTCGGGGTGGTGGGCCTGGCCGGCGGTCTCGCGCTGACGGGGTACGGGGCCGCGCGCACCGACCGGCGTTATGCGCGGGCGGTCTCGCGGGACGGGCCGGGTCCGGGCAGTGTGCTCGCCATCGCGGCGCCGCTGATCGCCGGGTACACGTTCATCCTGTTGCGCGGCCCGTTGTTGCAGGCGGCGGGGAAGTTGGCCATCGCGGCCCTGTGTCTGGCGCTGGTCACCAGCTTCAGGTCCGGGCGGCGTCCGCGCTGACCGGTGCCGGGGCCCGCGCGCCCGCCCGGGTCAGCCGGGCCACCCGGGTCCAGGTCGCGACGGCCTTGCAGCCGGAGCCCAGGCACAGGCCCCAGGCGGCCCCGGTCACCCCGCCGAGCGCGTAACCCGTGGCGAGGAAGGCGACCGCGGCGAGCGAGAACACCACCTGGACCGGGAGCGTGCTGCGCGGGTCGAGGAGCCGGAGCGCCAGCAGTCCGCAGGTGCCGGCGGCCATCGCCGCGTACTGGCTGCCGGTGGCCGGGAGGAGCGCCGCCGCCGTGGGCCAGGTCGCGCCGAGCAGACGGCGGCCCACCGAGCCGGGCAGCAGGGCGAGGACGGTGGCCCAGGCGGCGGCCGTCAGGGCCAGGACGGCGGCCAGCGCGGCGGTCGCGCGCACCCGGAGCCGGTCGGTGGCGAGCCGTCCGAGGAGCGGGGGGCCGAAGCCGGTGGCGGAGGTGAACAGCACGTTGAGCGGGCCGAAGAGCGTGGTGGCGCCGCGCAGGGCGCCCACGACGAGGGGGTTGCCGACGGCGCCGAGCCCGAGCACGGAGAGCTGGGAGGTGGCGTTGCCCACGCCGAACTCGACCACGAACCTCCGGCCGAGGTGCCCTTTCGCGAGCATCGGCCGCAGCGCTACCGGGGCCCCCGCGGTCCTGCGGTGCAGGGCGGCCGCCGAGAACAGCAGCGCGGGGAGCGCCGAGAGGCCCCAGACGGCGATCAGCCGGGCGGCCGGCGCCCCGTGCGGCTGTACGGACAGGGCGCCGATGACGCAGACCAGCCGGAGGGTGTCGGCGGTCAGGGCCGACTGCTGGGCGTGCAGTGTGGCGAAGGCGTAACGGGCGATGTCCTGCCCCAGCACCAGCGGCAGCACCAGGCCCAGCGTCAGCAGGGCCCGTGCCGTGGAGCCGGGCAGCAGGGCGCAGACGGCGGCGAGCGGACCGCCGAGGGCGGTGGCGGCGAGCAGGGTGAAGCAGACGGCGGACCGGCAGGCGCCCCGGGTGTCCTCGCCGCCGCCCCCGCGCAGCACCAGGGGCTGCCCCGTGAAGGCGCCGGAGACGCCGAGCAGGACGGTGAAGACGAGGTAGACGGCGGAGAAGCGGGCGAAGCCGGACACGGTGGAGAGCCGGGCGGCGGCCACCAGCACCAGGATGTTGGTGAGGGCGGCCACCCCCTGGTCCGCGACCGAGCAGACGATCGCGGTCCGGGCTCTCATCGGTGTCCGGCGGCGCTGTTGTAACCGTCGCGTCCGTGACCGCCGTCCAGGGTGCGCAGGCCCAGGGTGTCGGCGGGGTCGCCGGTGCGGCCGGTCACTTCGGGGTCGCCGTACCGGCCGCCCGGGGCGGCGGGCCCCTGTCCGGTGGGGCGCTGTCCCGGCGCCCGGCCGTTGCCGCCGGACTTCCCGCGGGCCCTCCGGTCCAGCCGGCCGGAGCCGGGGTGGAGCAGGGTGCCGAGGACCGAGCCGCCCGCCGCGCCGATGATCTCGCGGATGCGTTCGAGGTCGCTGCGGTGCACCTCGCGGGGCCGGCAGACGATGACGACGCCTTCGACGCGGTCCACGAGGGCGACGGCGTCCGCGTACGCCAGGACGGGCGGGGCGAGCACGATGACGACCGCGCCGGGTCTGCCGCCCTCGGCGATGAGGCGGCTGACGGGGGCGGAGGTCAGGGCGCGCGGCACATTGTCGGTGCGGCGGCCCGCGACCAGGGTGAAGGCGCCCGACCCCGGCACGTCGACGTCGGCCCGGCCGCCGAACGGCCAGCCGCGGTCCTGGCCGCCCGTCGCCCAGCGGGAGTTGCGGCCCGGGCGGGCGGCGCCGAGGGCGCCGGCCAGCGACGGGGTCCTCAGGTCGGCCTCGACCAACAGGACGTCGCGGCCCATCTCGGCGAAGGCGGCGGCCAGGTTGGCGGCGGCGGCCCGCGCCATGTCGTTGTCGCCCCGGGGCGCGGTGACCAGGAGGCGGCGGCGTTCGGCGAAGGACGGGTCGTAGGCGAGCCGGAAGGCGACCGCCCGGTATTCCTCGGCGAGCCGGCTGCCGGGGCGGCCGATCGCGAGCAGGGGGCCGCGCTCCCCGGGCAGGGTGCCGAGCAGCGGGGCGCCCAGGGAGCGGACGAGTTCCCGGGTGGAGCGGACGGCCGGGTCGAAGACGAGGCGCACCCAGGACAGCAGCAGCCCGAGGGCGAGGCCGACGACGCCGCCGAGTCCGAGGAGGAGCGGCAGGCCCGCCCCGGTGGGGTGCCGCGGGGCGACGGGCTTCTTGTTGAGGTAGCCGGGTGTGGTATCCAGGGCGCGGAGCTCGGAGATCTTCTGGTTGAGCGCGGAGATGGCGACGATGAGGTTGGCGCGGGCGCTGGAGACGTCGTCGCCGGTGCCGGTCTCCTGCTCGGCGAGCCGGTCGCGCTGCTCGGTGAGGGGTTTGAGCTGGGCGCGGTAGCCGTCGATCATGTTGTCGATGCTGTCCTCGGTGCGCTCCCGGCGTATCTCCAGGTATGCCTCGGCGAGGGCTTCGGCCCGGGCCCTGGCCCGCTCGGGGGTGCGGCCGGTGTAGGCGAATCTGAGGACGAGGGTGTTGGGCGGGTTGGTGACCTGGAGCCCGGCGAGCAGGGCGCCGACCTCGACGGTGTCGCCCTGTTTGGCGAGGGTGCCGGCCGCGATGGTGCCCACCGCGTCGCTGACGGCGGTCTGGCGTTCGGAGCCGATGTTGATGCCCTTGTCGGCGGAGGCCCCGGCGGCGAAGGGGTCGGAGGTGGCGGACCGTACGGACACCTCGCCGGTGGCCGCGTAGGTGTCCCCGCCGCTGAGGGCGAGCCAGCCGCTGCCGAGGAGGCCGAGGAGCACCCCGGTGACGAGGAGGGTCCGGTAGCGCAGCAGCTGGCGGAACTGGTCCCGGAGCAGGGCGGGTTCGTCCTGCTCGTCCGGGGCGTGGTTCGGTTCGGTCATCGGCGTGGGCCTTCCCGGCCGTCCCGCAGGGCCTCGGTGAGCAGGGCGTCGAAGCGGGCCAGTGCCGCCTCCCGGCCCAGATGTCCGGCCACATAGCGCGGCCCGTGGGCGCCGAGCGCTTCCGCCTCGGCGGGTGACTCGACCAGTTTGCGTACGGCTCCGAGCACGGCGGCCGGGTCCTCGGGCGCGACGAGGAGCCCGGCCCCGGAGCGCCGCATCTCCTCGGCGGTGCCGCCCTCCTCGGCCACGGAGGCGACGACGGGCCGCCCGGACACGAAGTACGAGGTGAGCTTCGAGGGCACGCTCATGTCGAGCACCGAGGCGCGCTGGGTGACGGCGAGGACGTCGGCGGCGGCCAGGACGTCGGTGAACTCGGCCGCGCCGGCCGGGGGCAGGAAGTCGAGGTTGGGCAGCCCGGCGGCGCGGGCGCGCAGGGATTCGCGCTGGTTGCCGTCGCCCATCAGGACGACCCGGATCTCGGGGGCGAGCCGGGCCGCGTCGACCAGGACCTCCAGGCCCTGTTTGAGTCCCATGTTGCCGGAGTGCAGGACGACCGGGGTGCCCTCGCCCCAGCCGAGCCGGGCCCTGGTCGCGGCACGGTCGGCCGAAGGGGCCTGCACGTGGCTCCAGTTGGGCACGACGCGGATGCGGTCCGGGTCCACCCCGTAGGCGGTGACCCGGGGCACGAAGCTCTCGTGGATGACGCCGACGAGCGTCGCGGCGCGCAGGGCGAACCGTTCCGCCTTCGACGCGAGGGCCGCCGCCCCGCCGCCGCCCCGAATGCCGCTCTGGGTCGCGGCGGCGCCCATCAGGTCCTGGACGACGGGCAGGTACGGCACCCGGTGGCGGCGGGCGAGGCGGGCGCCGATGACCCCGCCGGCGAGGCTGGGGATCTGGGCGGCCACCGCGTCGGGGCGGACGCCGGGCGGGGCGAGGAGCCCGTGCGCCAGCACGCTGCCCTCGAAGGCGGCTCTGCGTAACGCGCTCTGCCGGGCCGGCACGTAGTGGCGCCTGCGGTGCACGGTGACACCGGCGCGCCGCTCCTCGGTGCGCCACACTCCCCGGTAGGCCGGGGCGGTCCGCCAGGCCGGGTAGTGCGGCATGCCGGTGAGGACGTGGGTGTCGGCGCCGGACGCGGCCCAGTGCTCGGCGAGCTGGGCGGCGTACGGGCCGATGCCGGTCAGCTCCGGCGCGTAGTTCGTGGAGACCACCAGCAGGCGGCGCTGCGCGAACGGTCTGCGGTGCTCTTCGTCCGCCATCGGGCGATCACCTTCCCCCCGGAGCCACCGGTGTCCTATCTGCCGTACCCATCGGCCGCACCCGCCGAGGAACAGCCCCAAAAGCGAGCTTATCCGTTCATGACATAAGCAAGTGGTCTTCACAGTAAGGTCGTTGGACTATCGCGGACGCCGCGTTCACCGTGGGGGGAGAGAACGGATGGTGCACAGGGTCGGTTACGCGCCGGGGGTTTACGACCTGTTCCACGTGGGACACCTCAACATCCTTCGCCATGCGCGCAGCCAGTGCGACTACCTGGTGGCGGGGGTCGTCTCCGACGAGATGGCCACGCTCGCCAAGGGACACCGGCCGGTGATCCCGCTCCCGGAACGGCTGGAAATCGTGCGGAGCGTGCGGTACGTGGACGCCGCCTTCGTGGAGACCGTGCCGGAGAAGGTGGAAACCTGGCAGCAGGTCAGGTTCGACGTCATCTTCAAGGGGGACGACTGGCGGGACACGGACAAGGGCAGAAAGCTCGAACGCGACTTCGCCGAGGTGGGCGTGGAGGTCGTCTACTTCCCGTACACCGTGCACACCTCCAGCACCCAGTTACGCCGGGCGCTGGACACACTCGTCAACGCGCCCGGAGCGCTTTCAGCTCCCTGAACCACTTGCCCAGGAACAGCACGAGGAACAGCGCGTGCACAGCGGCGAGTACGGCGTAACCCACGCGGAACGCGGTCGCGTCGCCGAGCAGCAGGAAGACCAGGCAGAACACCCCGTAGTCGGCGGGCAGCAGCGCCACGGCCCGCAGCCGGGACGGCGGCGCGGCGGGCCCGGGCGCGCCGCGCGCCGCCGCCTTGCCGAGCTGTTCGCGCAGCAGCCCCGCGCAGAAGGTCAGCACGGCGACGAACAGGAAGCCGAGCGGCAGCAGCAGCCAGCCGTCGCCGGGCAGGGCGAACCAGCGGTGGAAGGCGATCAGTACGGCAGCGTGGACCAGGATCATCTTGGCGCAGTCGACCACATGGTCCAGCCACTCGCCGTCGGGCCCGCCGCGCCCGGTCAGCCGGGCCAGCTGCCCGTCGGCCGAGTCGAGCGCGAACCCCACGGCGAGCCCCAGATACACCAGGACGGCCGGCCAGGCGCCCGGCCGCACCAGCGCCACACAGGCGAGGGCGCCGAAGGTGAACGCCGCGCTGACCAGGGTGACCTGATTGGGCGTCAGCCCGAGCCGGTATGCGGCGGCGGCCAGGACCCGGCCGGCCGGACGGTTCACGTACCGCGAGTAGAGCGAGACCCCCTTGGCGGTCTTCTGCGCCCCGCGCAGCCGGCCGAGCACCGTCGTCGTGGTGTCCATCCGTCCCCCAGCGTCCCGGTGCCGTCACCGGCGGCGCTCCCCGCGCCCCGCCGGAGCCGCATCATGGCACGGGGGTGTCCGCCGGTGCGGGCGGATCACCCCATCCGGTGGGCGTACGGGGGCAGTTGGCCGGAAACAGCGGAACTCAGGCGGAGGCGGTGCGGCACTCCGGGTGGCCCCAGCCGTGGTCGTTCTTCGCGATCATGTCCTTGGCCGCGTACGGCCGTCCGCAGTGGCAGCGGCCGGCGAACTTGGCCCGGATGGTGGCCCCGCCGCCCGTCTTCCGCGGCGCGGCCTTCTTCGCCGTGGCGCCGGTCCGGCGGCCCTCGGTGGCGCGGGAGGGCGCCGGGACGGGGGTGGCCGAGCCGTGCGCGGTGCCGGCGGCGGTCTGGGAGACGGCGGCCTCGCTGGCGGCCTGGTCGGCGAGCGCGTTGAGCGGGTCGCCGTCCACCTGGTGGGCGGGCACGTAGACGAAGCTCACGGCGCGCCCGGTCAGGAGCTCGTCGATGCGGGTGACCAGCTCGCGGTTGGCGATGGGCTTGCCGGCCGAGGTCTTCCAGCCGTTGCGCTTCCAGCCGGGCAGCCATTTGGTGACCGCGTTCATCGCGTACTGCGAGTCCATCCGGACTTCGAGCGCCACGGCGGGGTCCACGGACTCCAGCAGCTCCTGGAGGGCGGTCAGCTCGGCGACGTTGTTGGTGGCGGTGCCGAGCGGCCCCGCCTCCCACCGCTGGGGACGGCCCTCCGCGTCGGCCACCACATAGGCCCAGGCGGCCCGCCCCGGATTACCCTTCGACGCCCCGTCACACGCGGCGATCATGCGCTCGTTCATACCCTCGATCATGCCAGCGCGCGGGACCGTTTCCGTCCCCCAGCCCCTCACCTGCACCCTTCACGGTATGTGATGCTTCGGCGTGCATCGGTGACGGGGCGCTGCTTCCCTGAAGGGGCCCGCTCTCCCCTACCGTCCCCGAGGAGTGACGATGAGCGTTGCACGAGAGGTGAACCGAGCCCAGCAGATGCGTGAGAAGGCGCGGCACCTGACCGAGGCCGCGGAGCGCACCGGCGACCCGGAGCAGCGCCGCCGGCTCCAGGAGAAGGCCCGCAAGCTCCAGGAGCAGAGCGAGCGGCAGGACGGCCTGCCCGTGTGACGCGGGGCGCCCGGACCGGTGGACTGTCACTCTTCCATGAGTGGGTGACAGTCCACTGCCGCGTTCCGGCCCCCTCCGGGGTGGTTGATCACCCGCGCCTACGATGACTCCGCAAGCGTGTGCGAGGAAAGTGGGGCCTGCCATGAACAGCCGACCGGTCACGGTGGTCACCGGAGGCAGCCGGGGCATCGGTGCGGCGGTCTGCGTACGTCTGGCGGCCGAGGGCCATGACATCGCGCTGGCCTACCGCTCGGACGCCGAGGCGGCGGAGCAGGTCGCCGATGCGGTACGGGGAACGGGCCGGCGCTGTGTGACGGTCCGGGTGGACACGGCGGACGAGACGGACGTGGACCGCCTCTTCGACACCGCCGCCGCCGAGCTGGGCCCGGTCACCGGCCTGGTCAACAACGCGGGCATGAGCGGCCCGGTCGGCCCCCTGGCCGACGCGGACGCGGCGGGCATGCGGCGCGCCCTGGAGGTCAACGTCCTCGGCTATCTGCTCTGCGCGCGCCGCGCGGTGCGGGACATGACGGCCTCGGGCGGCGGGGCGATCGTCAATGTGTCCTCGGCCGCCGCCACGATCGGCAGCCCCGGCGAGTACGTGCACTACGCCGCCGCCAAGGGGGCCGTCGACACGATGACCGTCGGCCTGTCCAAGGAGGTCGGCCCGTCCGGCATCCGCGTCAACGCGGTCGCCCCCGGTGTCATCCGCACCGGCTTCCACGCGGACCCGGCCCGCCCCGACAAGCTGGGCCCCGGCACCCCGCTCGGCCGCCCCGGCGAACCGGAGGAGATCGCGGGCGCCGTCGCCTGGCTGCTCTCGCCGGACGCCTCGTACGCGACGGGGACGGTGCTGCGGGTGGCGGGCGGGCGCTAGGTCCTGTCGTCAAATTCCCGTCGTCCGCCCGGAGGGCGGGCCGGGCGGCGTCAGGTGCATCCCCAAGTTCTCGGCTCCGCTCGAACAGGGGAGACCCCACTTCTCGGTGTGCCGGCCCCAGACCCCTGTACTGGACGTACTGGGGTCTGGGGCCGGTGCGGCGAGAGTGCGTGCATGGCGCCGCCCGGCAGACGGGAATTTGACGACAGGGCCTAGGCGGCGTCCGACCACGCCCGGCACACCGGTTCCGGCGGTTTCGCGACGGGGCCGCGCCCGTTGCAGTAGAAGTGGTGGTGCACCGGAACAGGACAGGAAGGGGCCTGCCATGTCAGCGGGACGAGGTCGCACCGCCGCAGCCGTGTTCGACGCTCTCGGCACCGATTACGAGGCGGCGTTCGCCGCTTCGGCCACGCACCGCGCCTCGCTGGAGCGGCTTCTCGGGGTGCTCCCGCCGCACGCGCGGGTGCTGGACGTGGGCAGCGGGACGGGCCGGCCGACGGCGCAGACCCTGGTGGACGCCGGGCACGAGGTGCTGGGGGTCGATATCTCGCCGGTGATGGTGGACATCGCCGCCCGCCAGGTGCCGGGGGCGGAGTTCCGCTGCGCCGACATCCGCACGCTTCCGCTGGCGGACGGCTCCTTCGACGGGGTGTGCCTGTACTTCGCGCTGTTGCAGATGTCGCGGGAGGACCAGGGCGAGGTGCTGCGCCTGATCGCGCGGGCGCTGCGGCCGGGGGGCCATCTGGCAGTGGCGACGGTGCCGTTCGACGTGGAGGGGGTGAGCGGCACGTTCATGGGCCAGCCGGTCGAGGTGACCAGCTTCGGCGAGGACGCGTTCGCGGCGCTGGTGGAGGACGCCGGGTTCACCGTCCTGTCCCGGGAGAGCACGATGTTCGTGCCCGCCCTCCCGGCGGCCGTGCCCGAACCGCAGATGTTCCTGCTGGCCCGGCGGCGCTGAGCGGGCGGACATGCCGTGCGGTCCTCCCCGGCCCACAATGAGTCCATGAACGACCGCAGACCAGAGGGCCCCGTCCACGAGGGCGCGTCCCCGAGTCCCCCTCCGGTGCCCGCGGACATGCCCGACCAGCAGGTCCAGGAGGGCGAGGACCCGATGGACGTACAGGCTCCGCCGCGCGCCGGGCGGGACGCCGACGACGAACTGCCCGACCCCGACGAGTCCGGGTCGGGACGCCGCTCCGCCCGTAACGCCGGGGTGCACCCGGAGCATCCGGTGCCGGACGAGTCCCCGGGCTGAGCGGTGCGCCGTGAGCGCCGGGCCGCCCGGCGCGTCCTGGCGCTCGCGGTGGCCCCGTGCCTGGCCCTGGCGCTCGCCGCCCCGGCGGCCCGCGCGGAGCCCGGGACCGGGCGCGCGGCCGCGTGCGACCAGGACCGCGAGCGCTGCCTCGACGGCAGGCGCCTGCTGTACTGGTACGGCTACGGGCTCGGCGTACACCCGTTCACGACGCCGGAGGCCGTACGCCGGCAGCTCACCGACAACTTCCGGCTGTTCCCGGTGAGCGGGAGCTGCCCGGGCCGCGTCCGTACGGGCGACCGCTGCGATCTGCTGGGCGGCAATCCGGTGCGCGTGGAGTCCGCCGCCGGGGACCACCTCCAGATCGCCACGCTCCCCGGCCACGACCTGGGAAAGGGCCTGCACATCCGGTTCACGTTCACCCGCTCCCTCGGCTTCCACTACCTGGACGTCGCGGCGTGGCAGGACCGGGAGACGGACTGCGCCAGGCAGGTGCTGTGCGGCGCGGCGAGCCGTGCGGGCGCCTGGGCGCTGTGGCAGGTCCTGGCCCACACGCTGACGGTGTCCGCCTGGGCGGCCTAGGCCCTCGGACTGCGGGGAGCCGTCCGCCGTTCGATCATGGAGGCTATGGCCCCCATCCCCGCCGACGCCTCCGGGGCACCCCCGTGGATCGCACCGATGCTGGCCGTGCCCGGCCCGCTCCCCGTACCGGACACGGAGTGGGCCTTCGAGGCCAAGTGGGACGGTGCCCGGTGTGTCGTCGCGACACCGGGTGACGGCACCCTGCGGCTGACCTCACGGGCGCGCAACGACGTGACCCCGACCTATCCGGAGCTGCACGCGCTCGGTGACGTGCTGCGCGGCCGCGGTGTGGTCCTGGACGGCGAGATCGTGGCCCTGGACGCGGCGGGGCGGTCCGACTTCGGGCTGCTCCAGCGCCGGATGGGCATCCTGAACGCGCGCCGCGCCGCCCGACTGGCGCTGGACGTCCCCGCGCACCTGGTGGTCTTCGACGTGCTGTACCTGGACGGCCGGAGGCTGTCGGCGCTGGGTTACGAGGAGCGGCGCGCGATCCTGTCCGGGCTGCTGTCCGCGGGACCGCACTGGTCGGTGCCGTCCTATGTGCGCGGCCAGGGCGCGAAGGCGTGGGACACCGTGGTGCGCGGGGGCCTGGAGGGGGTGGTCGCCAAGCGGCTGTCCTCTCCGTACACACCGGGTCTCCGTTCACCCGACTGGCGCAAGACCAAGCGGGTCGAGACGCTGGACGTGGTCATCGGCGGCTGGACCCAGCGCAACGGCGCGCCCACCGGTGTGCCCGGGGCGGTGCTGGTCGGGCTGGACGAGCCGGCGGGACTGCGGTACGCGGGGTCCGTGGGGTCGGGGATGTCGGACCGGGAGCTGGGCGAGCTGCGGGACTGCCTGAGGGTGATCGCGCGTCCGGGGTCCCCGTTCACCGGGCCGGTCGATGTGGCCGGGGCGCACTGGGTGGAGCCGAGGCTGGTGGCGGAGGTCAGCGCGTCGCAGTGGACGGCGGCGGGGCGGCTGCGGCATCCGGTGTGGCAGCGGCTGCGGCCGGACCTGACCCGGCTCGACTAGGCCCTCCGCTCAGCCGGGCAGCGTGAGCCTGCGGGACACGCTGACGGCGGCCGAGAGGAGTTCCGCGCGGACCCGGGAGGTGCGGTACATCCGGTCGGACCGGAAGGAGATGCCGAGGGAACCGATCTGCTCGCCGCTGTAGACCGGGACGGCGACGCAGGTCGTGCCGCGTACGTACTCCTCGCGGTCCATGACCACCGGCGCGGGCGAGCCGTCGAGCTGCTGGACCAGCTCGTCGCGGTGGGTGATGGTCCGGGGGGTGAGCCCGGTCAGGTCGTGCCGGGAGAAGTAGTCGTCCCGCGCCTCGTCGTCGAGCTCCCGCAGCACGCTCTTGCCGAGCGCCGTGGCGTGTCCGGCCTCGTCCAGCCCCACCCACAGGTCCACCCGCGGGGTGCGCGCGCTGTCCACGATCTCCATGACCCGGACCTCGCCGTCCACGTAGAGCGTCAGATAGGCGGCGGCCCCCAGGTCGTTGCGCAGAGCGGTGAGGGCGGGCCGTACCCGGGCGGGCACCGGCTGGGTACGGGGGCCGCCGCCCGGGGCGTCGTCGGCGAGGACGTAGGTGTGGTCCTCCAGCTCCCTGAGGTAGCCGTCGCCGATGAGCATGGGCAGCAGTTCGTGCACGGTGGCCGGGGGAAGCCCCGCCTCCCGGGCCAGCTGCTGCGCGGTGGCCTCGCCCCCGTGGGCGCCCGCGGCCTCCAGCAGGCGGAGGGCGCGCCGGACGGTGGCGACGGGTTCGGGGCCGGCATGGTCGGCCATGCCCACCAGCATGGCCCCGCTGCCAAGAACCGGCAAAAGATCGCGGTGGCGGGGGTGCGTCCGGGGGACGTTTTGGGGCGTGACGCAAGCCATCTTTTGCGCTCGCGATCTCGGGGCAGGTCTCCGGTACGGTGACGAACGCTCCGTACCCGGCGGGTCACGGAGCACCTCGCCACCGCCGTCACGACTGGGGAGTCCGATGTTCGACAAGGTATTGGTCGCCAACCGCGGGGAGATCGCGATCCGCGCGTTCCGCGCGGCCTTCGAGCTGGGCATCTCCACGGTGGCCGTGTATCCGCACGAGGACCGCAACTCACTGCACCGGGCCAAGGCGGACGAGGCGTACCGGATCGGTGAGCCGGGGCATCCGGTGCGGGCGTATCTGTCGGTGGACGAGGTGGTGAGGGCGGCCCGGAAGGCGGGGGCGGACGCGATCTACCCCGGTTACGGCTTCCTGTCGGAGAATCCGGACCTGGCGGCGGCGTGCGCGGAGGCCGGCATCACCTTCGTCGGGCCCCCGGCGTCGGTGCTGAACCTGACGGGCAACAAGTCGCGTGCGGTGGCCGCTGCCCGGGCGGCCGGGGTGCCGGTGCTGAAGTCGTCGGAGCCGTCCGAGGACGTGGACGCCCTGGTCGCGGCCTCGGAGGAGATCGGCTTCCCGGTGTTCGTGAAGGCGGTCGCCGGGGGCGGCGGGCGCGGCATGCGGCGGGTGGCCGAGGCGGGTGAGCTGCGCGAGGCGATCGACGCGGCGATGCGCGAGGCGCGGTCCGCGTTCGGCGACGCGACGGTGTTCCTGGAGCAGGCGGTGATCAACCCCCGCCATATCGAGGTGCAGATCCTGGCCGACGCCGAGGGCAATGTGGTGCACCTCTACGAGCGGGACTGCTCGCTCCAGCGCCGCCACCAGAAGGTGGTCGAGATCGCGCCGGCCCCGAATCTGGACCCGGAGCTGCGGGCGCGGATCTGCGCCGACGCGGTCTCCTTCGCCCGGCACATCGGGTACGTGAACGCGGGCACCGTCGAATTCCTGGTGGACGAGCGCGGCAACCACGTCTTCATCGAGATGAACCCGCGCATCCAGGTCGAGCACACGGTGACGGAGCAGGTCACCGGCCGCGACCTGGTGATCGCGCAGCTGCGCATCGCGGCCGGCATGACCCTGCCCGAGCTGCGGCTTTCGCAGGACTCCATCGCGCTGACCGGCACCGCGATGCAGTGCCGGATCACGACGGAGGACCCGGTCAACGGCTTCCGTCCGGACACCGGCACCATCTCCGCGTACCGCTCCCCCGGCGGTCCGGGTGTGCGGCTCGACGGCGGGACCGTGCACACGGGTGCGGAGGTGTCGGCGCACTTCGACTCGATGCTGGTCAAGCTCACGTGCCACGGCCACGACTTCGCCAACGCGGCCCGCCGGGCACGCCGGGCGATCGCCGAGTTCCGCATCCGCGGGGTGGCGACCAACCTGCCGTTCCTGGGCGCGGTCCTCGACCACCCGGAGTTCCGGGCGGGGCGCGTCACCACCTCGTTCATCGACGAGCACCCGGAGCTGATCCGGGCCCGCCCGTCGGCCGACCGGGGCAGCCGGATGCTCAGCTATCTGGCGGAGACCACCGTCAACCGGCCTTACGGGCCCCGGCCTTCGGTGATCGACCCGGCGGACAAGCTGCCCGCGCTGCCGCCGGGCACACCGCCGCCCGGTTCGCGGCAGCGCCTGGCGAAGCTGGGTCCGGAGCGGTTCGCCGCCGAGCTGCGGGCGCGGTCGGCGGTCGCGGTCACCGACACCACGTTCCGCGACGCGCATCAGTCGCTGCTGGCGACCCGGGTGCGCACCCGGGACCTGCTGGCGGTCGCGCCGCAGGTGGCGCACACCGTGCCGCAGTTGCTGAGCCTGGAGTGCTGGGGCGGCGCGACCTACGACGTGGCGCTGCGGTTCCTGGCGGAGGACCCGTGGGAGCGGCTGGTCAAGCTGCGTGCGGCGGTGCCCAACATCTGTACGCAGATGCTGCTGCGCGGCCGCAACACGGTGGGCTACACGCCGTATCCGACGGAGGTCACCGAGGCGTTCGTCTCGGAGGCGGCCTCGGCCGGGATGGACATCTTCCGGATCTTCGACGCCCTCAACGACGTGTCGCAGATGCGTCCGGCGATCGACGCGGTACGTGCCACGGGGACCTCGCTGGCGGAGGTGGCGCTGTGCTACACCGCCGACCTGTCGGACCCGGGCGAGACGCTGTACACGCTGGACTACTACCTGCGGCTGGCCGAGGAGATCGTGACGGCGGGCGCCCATGTGCTGGCCATCAAGGACATGGCGGGGCTGCTGCGTCCGCCGGCCGCGCGCACCCTGGTCACGGCGTTGCGCGAGCGGTTCGACCTGCCGGTGCATCTGCACACCCATGACACGGCGGGCGGCCAGCTGGGCACGCTGATCGCCGCGATCGACGCCGGGGTGGACGCGGTGGACGCGGCCGTCGCCTCGATGGCCGGGACGACCAGCCAGCCGCCGCTGTCGGCGCTGGTGGCGGCCACGGACCACACCGAGCGCGCGACGGGCCTGTCGCTCCAGGCGGTCGGCGATCTGGAACCGTACTGGGAGGCGACCCGCAAGGTGTACGCCCCGTTCGAGTCGGGGCTGGCCTCGCCGACGGGCCGGATCTACCACCACGAGATCCCGGGCGGTCAGCTGTCCAACCTGCGGCAGCAGGCCATCGCGCTGGGCCTCGGCGACCGCTTCGAGCTGATCGAGGACTGCTACGCGGCGGCCGACCGGATGCTGGGCCGGCTGGTGAAGGTGACCCCGTCCTCGAAGGTGGTCGGTGACCTGGCGCTGCATCTGGTGGGCGCGGGCGTGAGTGCCGCGGACTTCGAGTCGGACCCGGGCAAGTTCGACGTACCGGACTCGGTGATCGGGTTCCTGCGCGGTGAGCTGGGCGACCCGCCCGGCGGCTGGCCCGAGCCGTTCCGCACCCGGGCGCTGAAGGGCCGGCCGGACAAGGCGCAGACCCCGCGGCTGTCGGACGAGGACCGCGAGGCGCTGCGCGATTCGCCGCGCGCGACGCTGAACCGGCTGCTGTTCCCCGGCCCGACGAAGGAGTTCACCGCGCACCGGGAGGCGTACGGCGACACCTCGGTGCTGCCGACGCCGGACTTCCTGTACGGGCTGGAGCCGGAGACGGAGCACCCGGTCGAGCTGGAGCCCGGGGTCACCCTGCTGTTCGAGCTGGAGGCCATCTCGGAGGCGGACGAGCGCGGCTTCCGGAGCGTACTGGCCACGCTCAACGGGCAGTTGCGGCCGGTGTCGGTGCGGGACAGGTCCGTGGCGACCGAGGTGAAGGCGGCGGAGAAGGCGGACCGGTCGAACGCGGGCCATGTGGCGGCGCCGTTCGCCGGGGTGGTGACGCTCCAGGTGGCGGAGGGCGCGTCGGTGTCGGCCGGTCAGACGGTCGCGACGATCGAGGCGATGAAGATGGAGGCGTCGATCACCGCCCAGTCGGCCGGTGTGGTGCGCCGTCTGGCCATCGGCCGGGTCCAGCAGGTGGAGGCGGGCGACCTCCTCATCGAGATCGGCTGACGACGCGCGGGGCCGCCCGCCGGCGGAGGGGAGCTTCCTCCGCCGGCGGGCCTCTTCTTGACCACCACCGAGCCAATTAAGGTTAGGCTAAGCTAAATGGAAGAGGATTCGGGACCGGTCGTCGTCATCAAGTTCGGCGGCAACGCCATGGTCGACGCACAGCTGCAACAGACCTTCGCCCAGGACGTCGTGGAGCTGCGGCGCACGGGGCTGCGCCCGGTCGTCGTGCACGGCGGCGGCCCGCAGATCAGCGCCATGCTCGACCGCCTCGGGCTGGAGAGCCGCTTCGAGGCGGGTCTGCGGGTGACCACGGCGGAGACCATGGAAGTGGTCCGCATGGCGCTGTCCGGCCGCGTCCAGCGCGAACTGGTGGGCCACATCAACAGCCATGGACCGTACGCCGTGGGCATGACCGGCGAGGACGCGCACACCATGACGGCCGTGCGCCGGCCCGCCTGGGTGGACGGCACACCGGTGGACATCGGCCAGGTCGGTGACGTCGTGGAGGTGAACCCGTCCATGGTGCGCGCCCTCCTGACGCAGGGTCACATACCGGTGGTCTCGCCGGTGGCCCGGGGCGCGGACGGCCAGGTGTACAACGTGAACGCGGATCTCGCCGCGTCCGCCCTGGCCGTGGCGCTCGGTGCGCGGCGACTGGTGGTCCTGACGGATGTGGCGGGGCTGTACGCGGACTGGCCGGCGAGCACCGAGGTGATCGGGCGCCTGACGGCGGACGCCCTGGACGGGCTGCTGCCGGGCCTGGCGAGCGGGATGCTGCCGAAGATGGAGGGCTGCCTGCGGGCGGTACGGGGCGGGGTCGGCCGGGCGGACGTGCTGGACGGCCGGGTGCCGCACGCGGTGCTGCGGAGCGTCCTCGGCGGGGACGGCGCGGGAACCACGGTGGTGCCGGACGAGGACCACGCGGTGAGCCCGGTCTGACGCGTAGGGGGCGCCGGGCCGGGCTCACGTGCGGCCCGGCGCCCGGTTCACAGGGTGCGGGCGAGGATCAGCGCGTTGCGCCGGGGGTCCAGGGATCCGGCCCAGGCACGCGGCGCCTGACGGGCCGCCACGGGTGCGAAGCCGTACCGGCGGAACAGCCGGCCGTCCCCGGTGGTCGCGGTGAAAAGGCCGCCGAGCCCCTGGGTGCGCCCCAGGGCCAGCGCGGTCCGCAGCAGGGCGCCCCCGGCCCCGCGCCCCTGCCGGTGCTCCGCCACGCAGAAGTTGTACAGGACGCCCGTGTGGGCCCCCTCCCCCTCGTACACCCGCAGGCCCACACAGCCCTCGATCCCGCCGTCGGGCCCGACGGCCACCAGGAATTCGGCGGCGCGGGCCGCGTAGAGGGAGTCGGGCCGTTCGCGCAGGGCGCCCGAGCGGGCGAACGGCCGGGACAGCTCCGCGAGTCCGGCGGCGTCGCCGGACCCGGCGGTCCGGACGCGCGGCGCCCGCGGGCGGGGCGGGGCAGGCAGGGGCACGGGGCGCGGCGCGGCCGTGGTCACGGACGTCAGGCGTCCATCGACGCGGCGAGCGAACGGGGCCGCAGATCGGTCCAGTTGGCCTCGACGTACTCCAGGCACGCGTCGCGCGTGTTCTCCTCGAAGGCGACCGTCCACCCGCCGGGCACCTCGGCGAACGACGGCCACAGGGAGTGCTGGCCCTCGTCGTTCACCAGGACCAGGAAACGGCCTTCGGGGTCGTCGAACGGGTTGGTGCTCATGCGGGCAGTGCCTCCTCATCAAGGAAAAACAAGCTTAGGTTAGGCTCGCCTAACAATTCGTGAGCTTAGCCTTTTCCGTTCCCCCCGCACAAGGAGACCCCTCATGCCCTCCGGTGATCGCACGGATCAGCTCCCGGCCGCCACCGGCAGCCCCTTCGCCGATTTCGGGCTGCCCGGCGAACCGGGCACCGAGGCGTTCTGGGCGGCGGCCCGGACGCCCGTGTCGCGGCCCGGTGGGGGCGGCGGCTGGACGACCCTCTTCCTCCGGCGCGGCGGCCCGGCCGACCTGGTCTTCGAGAGCTGGACGCGGGAGCCGCTGCCGCTGCGCCGGTGGGGCGGCACGGACTGCTGGTACGCGAAGGTGGATATGCCCGCGCGGCTGCGGGTCACCTACCGGTTCCTCACGGACGAGGGGGCGCACGCGGACCCGTTCAATCCGTCCGCCGCCGGTGGCGACCGCTCGATCGCGGCCACGCCGGACGCCCCGGCGCAGCCGTACTGGCCGCTCGTCGGAGCGGACGACGTCCTGCCGGTGCCCCGGACCCGGCTGCGCTGGGCGTCCGCGCGGCTCGGCGGGCGCCGCACGGTGCGCGTGCACCCGGTGGCGGGGGGCGGGCCCGTGGTGCTGCTGCTCGACGGGGACGACTGGCTGTATCTGCACCCGGCCATGACCGCGTTCGAGGCGGCCGTGGCGGACGGGGCGCTGCCGCCGGTCACCCTGGTGTTCCTGCCCGCCAAGGACCGGGTGGGCGAGTTCGCGTGCCGGCCGGAGCTGTGGGAGGCGGTCCGGGACGAACTGCTGCCGCTGGTCGCGGAGTCCGGGGTGCCCGCCGACCCGGGCACGCTGGTGGTCGCGGGGCAGAGCCTGGGCGGGCTCGGCGCGCTGTACGCCGCCGTGGAGTTCCCGGAGCTGGTGTCGCGGGTCGCCTGCCAGTCGGGGTCGTTCTGGTGGGCGCCCGACTGCGCGAGCCGCACGGATCTGCTGGACGGGCCGCCCGGCGGCGCCCTCGCGGACCTGCTCCGGAAGCGGCCGGACCTGTCCGGCCTGCGTATCGCGTTCGACGTCGGGGAGCACGAGACGCGGATGCTCGCCCACTGCACGGCGGTCGAGGCCCTGACCGAGCGGGCCGGGGCGGCCGTACGGGTGTCGCGGTCGCCCTCGGATCACGACCGCGCGGGGTGGCGGCACGCGATGCTCCGGGACGTCGCCTGGGCGCTCGGCTGAGCCGTCGCCGGGTCACCCATGCTCCGGCGCCGGGTCACCGCGCGACGGCCAGGCAGTACGCCTCGTCCGTGGAGAGCAGGTTGCGGTGGGTGTCCTCGGCGGTGATGAGGCCGTCGTCCAGGACGAGGACCCGGTCGGCGGCGTCCAGGACGGCCGGGCTGCTGGTGATGACCACGGTGGTCCGGCCCCGGCGCAGCTTCGCGATGTTGCGGGCGATGAGCTGTTCGGTCACCGCGTCGACGGCCGTGGTCGGGTTGTGGAGCACCAGGATCTCCGCGTCGGCGGCCAGCGCGCGGGCCAGCGAGAGCCGCTGGCGCTGGCCGCCTGAGAGGTTGGCGCCCCGGTCGCGGATGGCGTAGTCCAGGCCCTCGCGGTGGAGGGCGACCACATCGGTCAGCATGGACGCCTCGACGGCCTCGGGGAGCAGCGCGCTGGTGCCCGAGGGGTCGATGTTCGTCCGGAGGGTGCCCGCGAAGATCTCCCCGTCGTACGGGTTCACCAGCAGGTGTTCCCGGACCGCCTCGGCCGACAGGTCCGCGAGCGCCCGCCCGCCGACCCGTACCACTCCCCCGTACTCCTCCGGGGGCACGGACAGCGCGAGGACGGCCGCGAAGTCGGCGGCGGCGCGCGGCTGGTAGGCGGCGACGGCCACGAACTCCCCGGCGGCCACCTCGAATCCGACGCCGCGCAGCACCCCGTGGCGCAGGCCCTCGATCTCCAGCGTCCCGCCCGGCGCCGGGCTCCCGGTCCCCGGTGTGGTGACCGGGGGCGCGACGAGCACCAGCGCCATGCGCTCGGCCGAGGCGCGGGCCATCATCACGTACTTGGGCATCTCCGAGAACAGCTTGAGCGGTTCCATGATGAACTGCGCCAGGCCCACCGCCATGACGAGTTCCCCGATGTTGATGTGCCCGGCGAAGGCCAGGTATCCGGCCGTGAGGGTGACGGCGGTGGCGAGGGCCGCGTTGAGGGCCAGTGCGGTGCCCGCGTACACCCCGTTGACCCGGGCGACGGTGATCGACTGCTCCTTGGCCTCGGTGCTGACCCGGCGGTAGGAGCCGAAGGCGGCGTGGTTGCCGCCGAAGCCGTGCAGCGGGCGCAGACCGGTGATCAGGTCGGCGACCTTGGCTCCGGCGCGCGCGACCCGGGCCTGCTGCTCCTGCGTACTGGCGCCGATCCGGCGGGACATCACGCTCAGCACGGACAGGATCGCCACCGTGCCGACGATCACGAGCAGCCCGAGCCGCAGGTCGGCGAGCCCGAGGGCGGCGGCGGCGACCAGGACCGCGACCACCGAGCTGATCAGCAGCGGCACCACCTCGATGATGTCCGCGGTCTGGTCGGCGTCCTCGGTGGCGATGGTCAGCACCTCGCCGGACTTCAGGTCCATGTCCCGGGCGACCGGCTGGAGTCCGCAGGCCGCGACCCGGACCCGCCACCGGTGCGCCTCGGTCGTGTTGGCCTTCTGGAGGATGCGCATCCCGAACCGCCAGGACAGTGAGACGGTCGTGATGATCACGGCCAGCGCGCCGATCGACAGGCCGAGCGCGCCGGCGCTGCGGTGTTGCAGCGTGTGTTCGACGATCAGGCCGAGCGCGATCGGGAAGGCGGTCTCCCCGGCCTGGTAGAGGCCCATCAGGACGGTGCCCCAGGCCATGGCGCCGATGTTGCGCCGCAGAGCGGTGCGCAGGATGGCGGCGCCCTGGCGGGGCCGGGCGGTGTCAGGAGTGTTCATCGAGGTGGCCGGCAATCGCTTCGGGGGTTCGCAGGGTGAGCAGGTCGCGGATGGTGATCACTGGACCGTACTCCCGCCGGAGCAGCCCGGTCAGCCGGACCGCCAGCATGGAGTGTCCGCCGAGCGAGACGAAGTCGCTGACCGCGCTCACCTCGTCGTCGTCCAGGTCGAGTGCTTCGGCGAAGAACTCGCACACCGTGATCTCGGTGCCGGTCTCCGGGGCGCGCTCCCCCGCCCCGGCGAGGACGCCGAGCGGTTTGGGTTCGGGGAGCGCCTTGGTGTCGGCCTTGCCGTTCACGGTGAGCGGGATGCGGTCCACCTCGGCGTAGTGGGACGGGCGCAGGAAGTCCGGGAGCGCGGCGCCCACTTCGGCGGCGACGGCGGCGAGATCGCCGTGGTCGAGGACGAGGTAGGCGGCGAGCCGGTGGGCCCCGTCCACCTGGGGGTCCGGCTGGGCGACGGCCGCGGCAAAGCGTACCGCCGGGTGCGCGGCGAAGGCGGCCTCCACCTCGCCGGGTTCGACGCGGTGGCCGCGGACCTTGATCTGCTGGTCGGTGCGGCCGAGGTAGGCGAGGTTGCCGTCGGGCCGCCGGACCACCAGGTCGCCGGTGCGGTACATGCGCTCGCCGGGCGCCCCGAACGGGCAGGCGACGAAGCGGTGGGAGGTCTGGGCGGGCTGCCCGAGGTAGCCGCGCGCGATGCCGATGCCGGAGACGTACAGCTCGCCCGGGACGCCGTCGGGCAGCGGTCGCAGCCACGGGTCCAGGACGTACACCTCGGTGTTGTCGATGGCCACGCCCACCACCGGGTCCTGGCACTCGAAGGTGCCGACGCCGAGGGTGTTGATGGTGTACTCGGTGGGCCCGTAGAGGTTGTAGCCGGCCGTGCCCCCGGTGTCGGCGAGCCGCTGCCAGAGGCCCGGGGTGACGGCCTCGCCGCCGAGCAGCACCAGAGCGGGCCGCCGCTCCGGGTTGTCGAGCAGGCCCTCGGCGACCAGTTGCTGTGCGTAGGTCGGGGTCACGTTGATGACGTCGATGCCGTGGTCGAGGCAGTACGTGACGAGCCGGGGCGCGTCGCGGCGCAGTTCCTCGTCGCAGATGTGCACCTCGTGCCCGTCGGCGAGCCAGAGCAGCTCCTCCCACGACATGTCGAAGGCGAACGACACGGTGTGCGCGATCCGGAAGGTGCGATGGCCGTGCTCGGCGAGGACGGGTTCGAAGATCCGGCGCTGATGGTTGATCAGCATGTTGGTGAGCCCCGCGTACTCGGTGACCACTCCCTTGGGCCGGCCGGTGGAGCCGGAGGTGTAGATCGTGTACGCGGGGTGCCGCAGCCGGTCCGGGTCGCCGGGCGCGAAGGTGGTGTACGGCTCGGCGGCGGGCAACGGGCGGTCCAGCTCGATCAGTTCGCCGGTGAGGCGGGGTGCGACGGCGCTCACGGTGAGGGTCACTTCGGGCCGGGCGTCGGCGACGATCGCCGCGATCCGCTCGTCGGGGTGGTCGAGTTCCAGCGGGACGTACGCGGCACCGGTGCGCAGCACGGCGAACAGCGCCACGATCGAGTCCAGGGAGCGCGGCACGGCGATACCCACCGCCCGCTCCGGTCCGATGCCCCGTGCGGCGAGCGCCCCGGCCACCTCGCGGCTGCGGTCCCGGAGCTGCCCGAAGGTCATGGCCGCTCCGCCGGCGACGAGTGCGACGCGGTCCGGGTGGCGGTCGGCCGCCCGGTCGAAGCGGTCCACGACGGTGTCCGTGCCGACGTCCCTGCGCACGGCGGGTTCGGGTGCCTGCCCCGGTCCCGGCAGGGTGCCGAGCGGGCCGGTGGCCCGGGCCAGGTCCTCAAGCAGGCGTACGTAGCCGTCCAGGAGGCGGCGGGCGGCGGCGAGGTCGTCGTCGCGGTGCTCCAGCTTGACGGTGAGCCGGTCGCCGGGGGTGACGACCCAGGTGTACGGGTAGTGCGTGGAGTCGTCGGCCCGCACCGAGGTGATGCCGTGCCGGGCGTTGATCCCGGCCAGGGCGTCCAGGTCCAGGAAGTTCTGGAGGACGAAGAGGTTGTCGAACAGGGTGTCGTGGCCGCTGGCGCGCTGGATCTCGCCGAGTCCCAGGTGCTCGTGCTCCATGGCCTCGACCCGGGCGGCCTGCACACCCGCCAGGTACTCCCCGACGGTGTCGCCGGGCCGGGCCCGGGTCCACATGGGCACGGTGTTGAGCAGGACGCCGACGATGCCGGCCAGGCCCTCGCCCTCGCGCCCGGAGACGGTCACGCCGAACACCGCGTCACCGCGCCCGGTGTGCGCGCCCAGCAGCAGTCCGAAGGCGCCGGTGAGCACGGTGTTGAGGGTGACCCCGTGCGCCTTGGCCGCCCCGCGCAGCCGCTCGGAGAGTTCGGCGGACAGGGTGTGCTGGAGCGCCCGCGGCAGCTCGTTTGTGCGGGGCGGCTGCGCCCCGGCGAGCAGCGTCGGGCCGGTGAGGCCGGTCAGGTGCCCGGCCCAGAAGCGCTCCGACGCGGCGGGGTCCTTGGCGGCGAGCGCGCGGGCGTGGTCCTCGAAGCCGGGTGTACGGGGTGTGGCGTCGGTGAGGGGTTCGCCCGCGACGAGGGTGGCGTAGGCGTCGAAGAGGTCCCGCAGCAGGATCTCCCGGGACCAGCCGTCCCACAGCAGCAGGTGGTAGCTGAGCAGCAGCCCGTCGCGACCGTCCGGCAGGCGGTGCACGGTGAGCCGGATCAGCGGCGGTTCCCCGGGGTCGAACCCGGTGTCGCGGTCGCGGGCGCGCAGGGCGTCGGACTCCGCCTCGGACGCGACGTCGACCGTGCGGACGGCGACGCGGGTCCCGGCCCTCAGGATCTGGACCGGGTTGCCGTCGTCGTCGGTGGTGAAGCCGGCGCCGGCCACCGGGTGCCGGGCGATGACGTACGCCATCGCGTCGGCCAGGGCTCCGGTGTCGAGGCGCCGGTCGAAGGTGAAGTGGCTCTGGGCGACGTAGTGCCCGGTCGCGCCGGTCAGCTGGGCCTGGAAGTACAGGCCGCGCTGGAGCGGGGTGACCGGTGCGGTGCGCTCGGCGGTCGCGGCGGTGTCCGCGAGGCGTTCCAGGGCCGCGCGCCAGTGGCCGGTGAGCGCGTCGGGGACGCCTTCGGCGAGCAGGAACTCGGCGTGCAGGCTGCCGGTGGCGGCGTCGGTCCAGGCGTTGACCTCGACGGCGTACGGGCTGTCGCCCTCGCCGCCGGTGATGCGCGGGACGTCGGACTCGCCGCCCCGGCCGAGGTAGTTGAAGAGCACCTGCGGACGGGCGGTGAGCAGCGGCGCGGTCTGCGGGTTGAGGTACCGGAGCCGGCCGTAGGCGGCGTGCCCCTGCTCGTCGGGCTGGCGCGCCACGACCTCCCGGGCGGCGGCGACGGGGTCGGTGTGCGGGGTGAGGCGTACGGGTGCGATGGAGGTGAACCAGCCGACGGTACGGGTGTAGTCGTGGTGGTCCAGGGCGGGGACCCGGCCGTGGCGTTCCAGGTCGACCGCGAGGTCGGTGGGCTCGGGCTGGACGCGGGTCAGGGCGGTGCGCAGGGCGCCGCAGAGCAGTTCGGTGAGGCCGATGCCCAGGGCGGCGGGCGCGGTGCGGGTGACCCGGTCGCTGGCCTCGGGGCCGAGGACCACGGTCGTCTCGCGCAGCTCCCCGTCGCCGGGCAGCGCGGCGGGGGCGTCAAGCGCTGTGAGCCAGTCGCCCAGCTCCTCGGTGGTGTGCGCGGCCCGGGCGGTGAGCGCGTCGGCGTATTCGGCGTAGGAGGTGGTCGCGGGCGGCAGGGCCTCGCCGCGCAGGGCGGTGGCCAGGTCGTCCAGGACGATCAGCCAGGACACGGTGTCGACGGCGAGGTGGTGCGCGGTGACGACCAGGGTCCGGGTGGCGGCCAGCCAGGTGAACGCGACGACCTCGCCGGTCTCCGGGTTCAGCCGGGCGGCGGCCGCCCGGGCGGCGAGCGTGGGGTCACCGAAGTCCGCGTGGACGAGGGGGACTTCGCGGGCGGGCTCGATGCGCGGGGTCCAGACGCCGTGCCTGGTGTCCAGGCTCATCCGCAGGGCCGGGTGGGCGGCCACGACGGCGTTCGCGGCGCGCTCGACGGCGGCCGGGGTGACCCCCTCGGCCGTGACCATCGTGCGGGCCTGGGCGAATCCGTCGAGCGGGCCGTCGAGTTCGCGCCTGCGCAGCATGACGGGTGTCGGGGCGAAGGGCCCGTCGTCGCGGCGCCTGTGCTCGGGCGCGGCGGTCCGCGGGGCGCGCGAGCGCAGCTCCTCGGCGAGGGCGCGCGGGGTCTTGCGCAGGAACACGTCGCGGGGCGCGATGGCGAGGCCGTGCGCCCGGGCCCGGTTGATGACGGTGATCGCGACGATGCTGTCGCCGCCCGCCATGAAGAAATCGGTGTCCTCGTCGACGGCGGCGCCGGGCAGTACCTCCGCGAAGATCGCGGTCAGCGCGGCGAGCGCGGAGCCGTCCGCCGGGGCGGGGGCCGTGTCCGCCCGCGTGGCGGCCCGGGCGGTCAGCGCCTTGCGGTCGAGCTTGCCGTTGACCGTGAGCGGCAGCGCGTCGGCCGTCAGCACCCGGCCGGGCACCATGTGCACGGGCAGCTTCGCCGCGAGCAGGGCGCCGAGGTCGCCAGGGACCCGGCCCACGACGTGCGCGATCAGCTGGTCACCGTCGGCCGAGGGGGTGACGGCGACGTCGACCACGCCGTCCAGTTCGCGGACCGCCGCCTCGACCTCGCCCAGCTCGATCCGGAAGCCCTTGAGCTGCACCTGGTCGTCGGCGCGCCCGGCGAACTCCAGCTCGCCGTCGAGCGTGCGGCGGGCCAGGTCGCCCGTGTGGTACATCCGGGAGCCGTCGCCCGCGAACGGGTCGGCGACGAAGCGCCCGGCGGTGAGGCCGGGGCGGCCCAGGTAGCCGAGGGAGACCTGGTCGCCGGCCACGTAGATCGCACCGACCCTGCCGGGCGGCACCGGGCGGAGCCGGTCGTCCAGCAGATGGGTCGTCAGGCCGGGGACCGGGCCGCCGATCGGGCTGGCGCCGGCGTCGAAGTCCGCGTCGGTGAGGACCCGGTGGGTGACGTGGACGGTGGTCTCGGTGATGCCGTACATGTTGACCAGCTCGGGCGAGCCGGTGCCGTACCGCTCCACCCAGCCGCGCAGCCGTACGGGGTCCAGCGCCTCGCCGCCGAAGATGATCCGGCGCAGGGCGGTGGCGCGTTCCCCGGCGTACCGGTCGGCCTCGATGAACTGGTAGAAGGCCGAGGGGGTCTGGTTGAGGACGGTGACCCCGCGTTCGCGGACCAGGCGGTGGAAGTCGACCGGGGAGCGGGTCAGCCCGTAGTCCGGGACCAGCAGCTCGCCGCCGTGCGCCAGCGCGCCCCACAGCTCCCAGACGGCGAAGTCGAAGGAGTACGAGTGGAACTGCACCCACACGTCGTCGGGGCCGAATCCCATGTCGGCGCGGGTGTGGGCGAGCAGCGCGGCCACGCTGAGGTGCGGGACGACGACGCCCTTGGGGCGGCCGGTCGATCCCGAGGTGTAGATGACGTAGGCGGGGTCGTGCGGGGCGGGGCCCGTCGGGGCCGCCGGGTCCTCACCGGTCCCGGCCGGTTCGTCGCCGAGGACGAGCACCCGGGCGGGGACGCCCGCCCGCTCCAGGAGTCCGGTGAAGCGCTCGCGCTCGTCCGGGCCGGCCAGGACGGCCTGCGGGGCGGCGTCGCCGAGGATGTACTCCAGCCGCTCGTCGGGGTACGCCAGGTCGAGCGGTACGTAGGCGCCGCCCGCCGAGACGATGGCGATGAGCGCGGTGACCTGTTCCAGGGAGCGCGGTACGGCGACGGCGACGCGCAGCCCCGGCCGGACCCCGGCGGCGCGCAGGGTCGCGGCCAGCCGGTCCTTGGCGGCGGCGAGTTCGCCGTATGTCAGGGATTCGGTGGTGCCGTCGAGGCCGCACCGGGTGACGGCGGTGGCGGCCGGGTCGCGCCGGGCGGCGGCGTCGAACAGGGCGTCCAGGGTGGTGGGCGTGAGCGGCGCGAGGGGCGCGGCGTCCTCGGCCGCCGGCTCACCGACCGGGGTGCCGGGCCGGGTGAGGAGGCCGGTGAGGGTGCGGGTGAAGGTGTCCAGGATGCGCCGGGCACCCGGTTCCCGGAGGAGGGCGGTGTCGTAGATCAGGTTGAAGCGGGGGCGGCCGTCGGGGGTGCGCTCCACCACCAGGGTGAGCGGGTAGTGCGGGGCGCCCTCGTTGACGATGCCGGAGACGACCAGCTCGTCACCGGGGCTGCGCAGCGCGGTCACATCGGTGGCGACGTCGAACACCACCAGGGTGTCGAAGCGGGCGGCGGCACCCGCGAGGCGGCCGATCCGCGCCAGGGAGACGTGCTGGTGTGCCAGGACCGCGCTCTGGTGATCGCGTACGGAGGCGAGCAGGTCCCCCGCGGTGGTGGACGCGGTCCAACGGGCGCGTACCGGAATGGTGTTGATGAGGAGGCCCACCATGTCCGCGATGCCGGGCACATCGGCGTCACGCCCCGAGACGGTGGAGCCGAACACCACGTCCTCGCGGTGCAGCAGCCCGCCCAGCGTCACCGCCCAGGCACTGTGCACGGCCACGCTGAGCGGCACCCCGGCCTCGCGGGCGGCGGTGTCGATGTCGTGGGCGGGCTCCACGGCGGTGTCGGCGAATGTGCCGGACGGGGTGTGCCCCTCGGCGACCAGGGAGGGGCCCGGCAGTCCGGCCAGCCGCTCGCCCCAGGCCCGGTCGCTCTCCTCGTCGTCACGGCCGGCCAGCCGGCGTACGTAGTCGGCGAAGCCGCCCGCCCGGTAGGCCGCGCCGGGGCGGTGGTACTCGGCGAGCAGCGCGCGGAGCATCGGCGGCACGGACCAGCCGTCGGCGACGATGTGGTGCACGGTCTGCACGAGCACCGTACGGCCGGGCCCGCCCCGGACCAGCGTGTACCGCATGAGGGGTCCGGTGGCCAGGTCGAATCCGGCGCGGCGGTCCCGCTCGGCGAGGTCGCGGATCTCCTCGTCGGTGATGCCGGGCCGGTCCAGGACGGTGAAGGGGGCCTCGGTGCCGCTCTCCAGGACGGAGACGACCCGGCCGTCCGCGAGGGCCGTGAAGCGTGCGGCCAGGTTCGGGTACAGGGTGAGCAGCCGGGTGGCGGCCGCCGCGAGGCGTCCGGGGTCCACCTCGCCGTCCAGGGTGAGGAGTTGCTGTTCGACGTAGCTGCCGGCCGAGTCGTCGTCGTAGACCGAGTGGAAGTACAGGCCCTCCTGGAGCGGGGTCAGCGGCAGGATGTCGCGCAGGGCGGGTCCGTCGAGCGCGTCGACGTCGGCCTGGGTGAGCGGGACGGGCGCGAAGTCGCTGGGCGAGTGCCCGCCGCCGTCGAGCGCGGCCAGGGCGGTCAGGGCGTCCTGGAAGTAGCCGCCGAGGGTGTCGATGTCCTCGTCGGTGAACAGGCCCTCGGGCCAGGAGACGGTGGTGGCGAGGCCGTGGGCGCCGCTCGCGCCGGGTTCGGCGATGGCGTTGAACTCCAGGGCGCGCGGCAGCCGCATCCGCGGGTCGCGCTTCTCGCCCAGCTGCCCGGTGGTGCCGGCGAGCTGCCAGTCCCCGCCGGTGCCCGCGTCGAACCGGCCCAGGTAGTTGAAGAGCACCTGGGGCGCGGGCGACGGTTCGAGGGCGCCGTGCAGATGGCGCAGGGCGCCGTAGGACAGGCCGTTGTGCGGTACGAGGGCGAGGTCTTCCTTCACCGCTTTGAGGGCGGCGGCGAGGTCGTCCGCCGGGCCGGGGTCCACGGTCACGGGGAAGAGGGTGGTGAACCAGCCCACGGTCCGCGACAGGTCGGGCTCGAAGCCGGCGGTGTCCGCGACCGCCCGGCCCTCGCGGCCGTGGCCTTCGAGTTCGATGTGCGCGAAGGTCTGGTCCTGGCCGAGGTCGCGCCGCCATCGGGCGAGGGCGACGGCGAGCCCGGTGAGCAGGACGTCGTTGACACCCGCGTGGAACCTGGCGGGGATCTCGCCCAGCAGGGCGGAGGTGGTGGCGGGGCCGAGTGTGAAGGTCCGCTGCCGCTCCCGGGCGACCGTGTCGTCCTCGGACAGGGGGCGGCGGCCCAGCGGCGCGTCCGGGCCGGGCAGGGGACGGGTGCAGGGGGTGCGGTCGTCGTCGAAGCCGGTGCGGCCGAGGAGTTCGGCCCAGCGGCGGAACGAGGTGCCCTCGCGGGCCAGTTCGACCGGGGCGCCCGCGACGGACTGCTGCCAGGCGGTGGCCAGGTCCTCGGTGAGGACGCGCCAGGAGACGCCGTCGACCACCACATGGTGGGCGGCCAGGACGAGTTGGCGGGCGGTGCGGCGCCAGACGGCGCGCAGCATGACGCCGTGGTCCGGATCGAGTCCGGCGGTGGCGCGGGCGACGCAGGCGTCGAGCGGTTCGCCGCTCTCCTCCCAGCCGGCGACGGCTCCGTCCGCCCCGGGTATGTGGAAGCTCCACCGCTCACCGCGTATCAGCCGGGCGCGCAGCATGTCGTGCCGGCGGACGAGGGCGGTGAGGACGTCGTCCAGGGCTCCGGCGGTCAGGTCCGCCGGGGTGTTCACCACCACGGACTGCACGAATCCGTCGATCGCGTCGGTGGTCTCGCCGAGCCACCGCACGATGGGCGTGCCGGCGACGGGTCCGGTCGGCTCGTCGTCGTCCCGGGCGGTGGCGATGTCCTCGCGGCCCGCCACCGCCGCGAGTTCGCCGATGACGCCGTGGGTGAAGATCTGGCGCGCGGTGACATGGAGACCGGCCCTGCGCAGCGCGCTCAGCAGGGAGATCGCCAGGATGCTGTCGCCGCCGAGGCGGAAGAAGTCCTGGTCGGTGCCGACCGCGTCCAGCCGCAGCACCTCGGCCACCGCCGCGCACACGGTGCGCTCGTCGTCGGTGGCGGGCGCGGTGACCGGGCCGCTGGTGAGCACCGGTTCGGGCAGTGCGGCCCGGTCGGTCTTGCCGTTCGGGGTGAGCGGGAAGGCGTCGAGCACGACGGTGTGGGCGGGCACCATGTACTCCACGAGGTGCGCCTCGGCCCAGGCCCGTACGTCCTCCGGGGTCAGCTCCTCGTGTCCGGCGGCGGGAATCACGTACGCCACGAGATAGGTGCCGCCCACGGTGTTCTTCCGGGCGACGACGCAGGTGTGCCGGACGCGGGGGTGCTCGGCGAGACCGGCCTCCACGTCCTCGATCTCCAGCCGCATGCCGCGGATCTTGATCTGGTTGTCGGCGCGGCCGAGGAAGTCCAGCGAGCCGTCCGGGGCGAACCGGGCGAGGTCTCCGGTGCGGTAGAGCCGGGAACCGTCCCCGGCGAAGGGGTTCGCCACGAAGCGGGCGGCGGTGAGTCCGGGGGCGTTGGCGTAGCCGCGGCCCAGCAGGAGTCCGCCCGCGTAGAGTTCGCCGCCGACGCCGACGGGGACCGGGCGCAGCTCGTCGTCCAGCACATAGAGCTGGGTGTTGGGGTTGGCGGTGCCGATGGAGGTGGACAGCCGCTCGGCCTCGCCCCGGTAGACGACGAGTGAGACGCCGATCGTCGTCTCGGCGGGGCCGTAGCCGTGGTACAGCGGGATGCCGAGGCGGGCGCGGAACCGCTCGTACAGCTCGGGGGTCAGCAGCTCGCCGCCGCACCACACATGGCGCAGGGTGTCGAGCCGGCCGGAGTCGCCGGTCATCTCCAGCAGGACGTCGAGCATGGAGGAGACCAGGTAGGTGAAGGTGACCCGGTGCCCGGCGATGACGTCCAGCAGGTGGTTCGGGTCGCGTTCGCCGCCCGGCCGGAGGACCACCAGCCGGGCGCCGGTGACCAGCGGCAGGAAGATCTCGTTGACGGAGATGTCGAAGGCGAGCGGCGCCTTGAACAGCGAGGCGTCCTCGTGGCCGAAGTCCAGGATCTCGCGGGACTGCCACAGCAGGCGTTCGCTGATGGCCTCGTGGCGGATCATCGCGCCCTTGGGCCGGCCGGTCGAGCCGGAGGTGAAGATCACATAGGCGAGGGATTCGCCCGTGACGGCCACGGCGGGCGGTTCGACGGGGTGGGCGGCGAAGGCCCAGTCGTCGAGGTCGACGCCCACGGTCTCCGGTTCGCCCGGGGTCTGCTCGCCCGAGCCGTTGAGCTGGAGCGCGATGTGAGCGTCCGCCGCGACGACGGCACGCCGGGCGGCGGGCCACAGCGGGTCGAACGGGACGAAGGCGCACCCGGCCTGGAGGACCCCGAGCAGGCCGATGACCAGCTCGGCGGAGCGGCCCAGCGATATCCCGACGACCTGCTCGGCGGTGAGGCCGCGCCCGATGAGGTGGTGGGCCAGCTGGGCGCTGAGCCGCGCCGTCTGGCGGTACGTCAGGGTGCGGTGCTCGTCCACGATCGCGACGGCGTCCGGCCGCAGGCGCGCCTGCTCGCGGAACAGCTCCACGACCGTGGGGCGGTCCCGGTCCGCGCCGGTGTCGTTCCAGCGGGCCAGCTCCGCGATGCGGGTGGCGGGCCCGGCGGGGGCGATGGTGCCGAGCGGCCGGTCGGGGAATTCGGCGAGGTCGTCCAGGGCGAGCTGCGCGTCCTCGCGCGCCACACCCTCGGGGAGGCCGATGGTGCGACCGTCCGTGCCGGTCGCCCAGCCGGCCGGAGCCGTGCCGCCGTTGTCGGCCCAGGCGAGCACATCGGCGAAGAGGGTGGCGGGTGTCAGGTCGATGCCCTCCGGGCTCCGGCCGTTCGCCCAGTACGCCAGGCCGATGGCGCACGCTTCGGTCAGGGTCCGGTCGTCGCGGTCGCCGGTCCGCCGGCGCAGCTCGGCCAGTCCCCGGGGAGAAAGCCGTATGTGGTGACCGCTCGGTTCCGACATCGAGGACTCCGCTTCTCTCCGAGATAATTAGCCGAGCCTAACCTAACTAAGTGTGTCCTTACTTTCCTTCGGCGCATGGCCTAACTTCCTTCCCGCCACGCTCGCCACAGACGTGCGTAGCGGCCGCCGAGGGCGACCAGCTCCTGGTGGGAGCCCTGTTCCACCACCCGCCCGGCGTCCAGCACGGCGATGCGGTCCGCCGCCATCGCCTGGGTCAGCCGGTGCGCCACGAACAGCGTCGTGCGTCCCGCGCAGGCGGCCAGCACGGCGCGTTCCAGCTCCGCGGCGCCCTCGCTGCCCGCCTCGGCGGTGGACTCGTCCAGCACCACGACGGGCGAGCGGGCCAGCACCAGGCGGGCCAGGGCGATCTGGGCCACCTTGGTGACGTCCAGCCGCTCGCCGCCCTCGCCGACCGCGGTGCGCAGCCCTTCGGGAAGCGCCGCCACCCAGTCGGCGGCGCCCACCGTCCGCAGGGCGTCCAGCAGTCCGGCCTCGCTCGCGCCGGGCGCCGACAGCCGCAGATCGTCGGCGAGGGGGCCGGAGAACACATGGGTCTCCTGGGTCAGGATGCTCACCAGGGCCCGCGCGCCCGCCTCGTCCACGTCCGCCAGATCGGTCGTCCCGATGCGCACCGACCCCGACTCCGGGGTGCCGATGCCGGCGATCAGCGCGGCCAGGGTCGACTTGCCGGCGCCGGTCGCGCCCACCAGGGCGAGGGAGCCGCCGGCCGGAATGGTCAGGCTCACGTCGCGCAGGACCGGTTCACCGGAGCCCGGGTAGCGATAGGTCAGGCCCTCCACCGCCACCTGGTACGGCACGTCCTGAGCGGGCGTCACCCCGGGGTCGCCCACCAGTCGCTCCTCGGCGTCCTCCCCCAGGACCCCGACCAGACGGGTGAGACTGGCGCCCGACTTCTGCGCCTCGTCGAAGGTGAACATGATCGCGCCGAGCGGGGTGAACAGCCGGTGGAACATCAGCGGGGCGGCCGCGACCTCGCCGAGGGTGGCCGCGTCGCCCTCCAGCAGGGCGTACCCGACCAGCAGGATGAGGACGAGCCCGATGAACTCGGCGCGGTTCTCCCGGCCGACGAACCGGCCGAAGAACCGGAACACCTCGACGCCCAGATCGCGTACCCGCCAGGACTCGGTGGTGACCTTCTCGCGGAACGCGCCCTCCAGGCGGTACGCCCGGACCGTGCCGATCCCGTTGAGGCCGCTGATCAACGCCTGGGCACGGTCGGCCTGGGCCGCGCGCTGCTTGCGGTAGAGCGGGGCGGAGCGCGGCAGATACCAGCGCAGGGCCAGCGCGTACGCGGGCAGCGCACCGGCGCCCGCGAGCCCGAGCCGCCAGTCCAGGCCGAACATGCCGACGGTGGCGATGGCGACGAGCACCCCCGCCGAGAACACGGTGGGGATCGCGCTCCGGATGCCCCGGGAGAGCACGGCGACGTCGTCGCCGACCCGGGAGAGCACATCGCCGCGGCCGACCTGTTCCAGCCGGGCGCTCGGCATGCCGAGGACCGCGCGGACGGCACCTTCCCGCAGCGTGGCGAGCAGGTCGGCGCCGAGCCGTCCGATCAGATACGTCGATGCCGCGGTGGCCGCCGCGCCGAGCAGCGCGGCGGCCACCATGAGTGCGCCGACCCGGACCAGCACCGTGCGCGACCCGCCGTCCACGACCCCGTCGACCACCTGGCCGAGCAGCAGCACGGGGAGCACCTGGAGGGCCGCCCCCGCCACGGTCGTGAGGAGGGTCGCCGCGGTCAGCCACGGCACCGCGCGGCAGTGGGCGGCGAGCCAGCGGGTGGCCTCGCCCCCCGTCGCCGTACGCAGGGCCGACGGGGAGGCGGCACGGATGCCGGTCGTACTCACTGGGACGTCACCCGGCGGCCGCCGTCTTCACGAGTTCGTCCACCGCGTACGGCATGGACAGCAGCGTGCCCTGCGAGATGGCGGCGCCGACCGCCGGGCCCTCGCTGTCGAGGAGGTAGGACACCCGGCCCTCCTTGAACGCCTTCAGGTTGCTGAAGAGTTCGGACTTCTTCAGGGCGTCCGTGTCGGCCTTGTCGTTGATGACGAAGACGCGGTCGACGTCGACGAGGTCCATGCGTTCCGGGGAGAGCTTGGTGTAGAACTTGCCGCCGGCGATCTTGTCGATCTCGGTGTCACCCTGGTAGCCGATGCCGGTCAGCAGCCGGCCGCGCACGTCGGTGGTGGTGAACGGCGCCACCGAGTTGTCGTACCAGGACAGCGCGACGGCGGTCTGCTCGGCGAACTCGGGGTGCGCCTTCTTGGCGGCGTCCAGCTGCTCCTGGATGCCGGCCACCATCTCCTTGCCCTCCTCCTCCTTGCCGAGGGCCTTGGCGATGTGCAGCGCGTTGTCCTGCCACGGGGCGCTGAAGGGCTCCTTCTCGCCCTTGGTGCGGGCGACCGTGGGGGCGATCTTCGACAGCTTGTCGTAGGCGGCCTGGTCGATCTCGGAGTAGACGGCGACGATCAGGTCGGGGCGCAGGCCCGCGATCTTCTCGTAGTTGGGGCCGGAGTCACCGTTCTTCATGATGACCTCGGGGCGGGTGTCCCCCCACTTGTCCTTGGTCCAGGGCCACTGGGTGTTGATGTCGGGGGTCTTGCCCTCGGGGTTCGGGTACTGGTCGACCATGCCGACCGGCTTGATGCCGAACGCCAGGATGTCCTGGTCGTCCGTGTAGCCGACGGATACCACCCGCTTCGGGGCCTTGGTGATCTCCGTGGACCCGAAGGCGTGCTCCACGGTGACAGGGAAGACGCCGTCGGCCGAGGCGGCGGGGGCCTTGTCGGCCGCCTTGTCCTCGGAGTCGGAGCCGCAGCCCGCGAGGAGGCCGACGCCGAGGGCCGCCGCGGTGACGACCGCCGCGAGCCGCCGTCGCGGCCGGGTGGGCGTGGTTCTGTCGAGGAGCATCCGAATCCCTTGCTTTCACACGGTCACTTGGGCCCTTCATGAGGGCAGCCAAACCTTATCCCGGCTGGTGAGGCAAGCCTAGCCTTACTTGGGGACTTCCTTGATTCCGAAACTACTTCAGGCGTACGTGGGTACGGCCGATGGGCACGATGAGCGGCCGGTCGCCGACCGGGTCCTCGATCACCATGGCCCGCAGCCCGAACGCCTCCTCCAGCAGCCCGGCGGTGATCACATCGCGCGGGTGGCCCTGCGCCAGCACCGAACCGTCCCGCATCACCACGAGGTTGTCGCTGTAACGGGTGGCCAGATTGAGGTCGTGCAGGACCATCACCACCGTGCACCCGGACTCGTGCAGGTCGTCCACCAGGTCGAGCACGTCGATCGCGTGGGCCAGGTCCAGATAGGTGGTCGGTTCGTCCAGCAGCAGCAGATCGGTGCCCTGAGCAAGGGTCATCGATATCCACACCCGCTGGCGCTGACCGCCCGACAGCGAGTCCACGGGCCAGTCCGCGAGGTCGGCGACCCCGGTCAGCGCGAGCGCCCGCCGTACGATGTCGGCGTCGTCCGACGACCACTGCCGCAGCCAGCTCTGGTGCGGGTGGCGCCCCCGGGCGACCAGGTCCGAGACCGTCAGCCCCTCGGGCGCGACGGGCGCCTGGGGCAGCAGGCCGAGTTTCTTCGCCACGTCCCTGGTCCGGAGCGAGGCGATGTCCTCGCCGTCCAGCACGACGGCGCCGCCGGCCGGTTTCAGCAGCCGGGTCAGGGTGCGCAGCAGCGTCGACTTGCCGCAGCCGTTGGGGCCGATGATGGTGGTGACCACGCCGGTCGGGATCTCGACGTCGAGGCCGTCGATGACGGTGCGGCCGCCGTAGCCGACCCTGATGTCCCGGGCGGCGAGCCGTGCGGCGCCACCGCCCGGCGCCTCGGTTTCCGTGGTGGTGAGATGCGCGGCCACTGGCCCCCCTCTGCTCGGGTTGTCCGACTCGTCTGTCATTTACCTGAGGTTCGCCCGGACCAGCAGATACACCAGGAAGGGGCCGCCGATCGCGGCGGTGACCACACCGACCGGCAGACCGACGGGCAGGGCCGTCCGCGCGATCAGGTCGGCCCCGGTCAGCAGCAGCGCGCCGACCAGCCCCGAGGCGGCCATCGGCGGCGTCGGATGCCGCGCCAGACGCATCGCCACCTGCGGTGCGACGAGCGCGACGAAGGGCACGGGGCCCGCCGCGCTCACCGCGGCCGCGGCCAGCAGGACCGCGCACAGCAGCATGACGGCCCGCACCCGGTTGAACCGGACGCCGAGCCCCGCGGCGACCTCGTCCCCGAGGTGCAGCGGCTTGAACTGGAAGGCGAGGCAGACCACCACCGCCAGCAGGGCGAGGGTGCACCAGAGCGCCGTCCGGACCTCGCCCCACGACCGGTTGTCCAGGGACCCGACCAGCCATGCCTGGGCCCGGGCCACGTCCCGGATGTCGGCCGACGTGAGGAGCCAGGTCGTGACCGCCTCCATCGCCGCGCTCACCGAGATGCCGATGAGGATGAGCCGGAAGCCGTCGATCCCGCGCCGCCAGGCCAGGAAGTACACCAGCAGCCCCGTGCCGAGACCGCCCAGGAGCGCCGCCGCCGACAGGCCCACGGTGTGCGTGACCGCCGTGGCGGCCCCGCCGGACACCGTCACCAGGAACACCGCGACCGCGCTCGCGCCCCCGGTGATACCGAGGACGTCGGGGCTGGCCAGCGGATTGCGCGCGACGGACTGGGTGATCGCGCCGGACACCCCGAGCGCGACGCCGACGACGACGCCGGCCAGGGCGCGCGGCATCCGCAGATCCATGATGACGAAACGGTCGACCTGCTCGCCGCCCCCGAGGACCGTGGCGATCACCCGCGACAGGCCGATCGGGAAGTCGCCGACGCCGATGGACAGGCAGAACACCAGGAAGGTGGCCGCCGCCAGCAGCAGGGTGACCAGGACGAGCCAGGGCCGCCAGACGAACGAGACGCCGCCGGCGCGGACGCCCGCCGTGACCGATGCCTTCGACTCCGTGCCGTTCATGCGCTCCTGAACTTTCCACGCCACACCAGGACCGCGAAGAACGGCGCGCCGAGCAGTGAGACGACGACCCCGGCGTCCAGCTCCCCCGGCCGGACCACCAGGCGCCCGACGATGTCGCACACCAGCAGCACGACCGCGCCGAGCAGACCCGCGTACGGCACCAGCCAGCGGTAGTCGGGCCCGGTCAGATACCGGGCGACGTGGGCCACCATGAGCCCGAGGAACGCGATGGGGCCGCAGGCCGCGGTGGCGGCGCCGGCCAGCAGGGTGATCGCGGCGATGCCGATGGTCCGGCTCAGCGCGATGTTGACACCCAGTCCGCGCGCCACGTCGTCACCGAGGTTGAGCAGATTCAGGGAGGGCAGCATGACCGCGGCCAGGACCAGCCCGACCGCGACGCACGCGGTGACCGGCCGGATGACGTCGAAGCCGACGCCCGTCATCGAGCCCGCGTTCCAGAACCGCAGCACGTTCAGGGACTTCACGTCGGACAGGGCGACGGCCGTGGTCATCGCCGCGAGGAACACCGTGACGCCCTGCCCGGCCAGCGCCAGGGTCAGCGGATTGCCCGCGCCCCTGCCGATGCTGGCCAGGCCGAACACGACGACGCCGGCGACCGCCGATCCGAGGAACCCGAACCAGACGTACTGGAGCGGGTCGGTGAGCCCGAACACGGCGATCACCGACACCACGGCGAACGAGGCGCCGGCGTTGACACCCACCAGCCCGGTGTCGGCGATCGGGTTGCGCGTGTACCCCTGGATCAGCGCGCCGCCGACCCCGAGCGCCAGACCCGCCACGATGCCGAGCACCGTGCGGGGCACGCGCACGGTCTGCACGATGAGCCGGATCTCGGAGAGCCGCTGATCGGACTCCGGGGCCGCGAACAGGCCGTGCCACACCTCGGCGGGTGTCAGCGCGCGCGCCCCGACGGCCAGGGAGAGCGCGGCCACGGCCAGAACGGCCACCGCGAGGGCGGCCAGCCCGGTGACCCGTCGGCGACGGATCACCGTAACGCCCCTGATGACGGGACGTTCCACAGTTGTGCTCATGTCCGCGTACGTTATCTCTCCGGCCCACCGGGCCCGGACGGCGGTCGGGCCTTCTAGCGGGTGCCGTCCCCTGCGACCGGACGGGCGGCGTCGGGGGCGTCCTTGACGCTCCGGTCCAGCAGCGAGTCCAGGATCTCGCCGACCCTGATCGCGGTGTTGGACAGCAGGGCCGAGGTGATGCCGTGGGTGTGCTCCGTACCGCCCTGGAGGTAGATCCCGCAGTTCAGCGCGGCGTCGGTGGCGATGCGGTAGTCGCGCTCGACGCTGACCCGGCCCTCCTCGTCGCGCAGGCAGTGTTCGGCGGCCTCGCCCAGAAGGCCCAGCGGGTCGGCCGGGCTGTAGCCGGTGGCGAACACCACGACGTCGGCGTCGAGCACGGTCTCCTCGCCGGTGACGAGGGAGGTCACGGTGGCGCGCACCGTGTCCGGGGTCTCCTCGGCCGCGGTGAGCCGCGACACGTTGAGGAAGCGCAGCCGCTCGGTGCCGAGCACCTTCTCCTGGTACATCTGCCGGTACAGGTCGTCGATCAGATCGATGTCGACCACGGAGTAGTTGGTGTTGCCGTGGTAGTCCATCAGCCGGCGCTTGACGTTCTCCGGCGCCGCGTAGAACTCGTCCACCGCCTCCGGGTCGAAGATCTTGTTGGCGAAGCTGCTGTCGTCGGCCGGGCTGTAGCCGTAGCGGGAGAAGACCGCGCATATCTCGGCCTCGGGGAACCGGCGGTGCAGATAGGCGACGTTCTCGGCGGCGCTCTGCCCGGCGCCCACGACGACGAAGCGGGAGGGCGAGGTGCCGTCCAGTTCTCCGACCCGGGCGAGGAGTTCGGAGTTGTGCCAGACGCGGTCGCCGCGCTCCACACCCTCCGGGACGCGGGGGCGCAGCCCGGTGCCGATGACGAGGTTGCGGGCGCGGTGGACGGTGAGCCCCTCCCCCGACCGGACGGTGACGTCCAGATACTCCACGACCCCGTCCTCGACCACCTGGGTCACTCCGACGACCTCGTGGTCGTAGGAGACGAGGTCGTCCACCTGGGCGGCGGCCCACTCGAAGTAGTCGTGGAACTCGACCCGCAGCGGGAACAGGTTCTTGTGGTTGATGAAGTCGATCAGGCGTCCCTTGCTCTTGAGGTAGCAGAGGAAGCTGAACTCACTGGCCGGATTGCGGAGTGTCACCAGGTCCTTGAGGAACGAGACCTGCATGGTGGCGTCGTCGATGAGCATGCCCCGGTGCCAGCCGAAGGCCGGTTGCTGCTCGAAGAACTGGGCGGTCACCGCTTCCCGCGTCCCGGAGCGCGCGTTGTGCTCGCTGATCGCGATCGCCATGGCCACATTGGACGGGCCGAAGCCGATACCAATGAGGTCGTGGACCGGTGCTGCGTCGCCAGGACGAGCCTGTGACATGTCACTCCCATCGTGCGGGGAAGCCGCCTGTCGGATGTGGGGAACGGGCGTTGGACGGGCACGCCGAAACAGCGGCCCGATGAACTTAGGTGAGCCTAAGCTAATTCGTCAACGCTTGTCGACAGGCGCGATTCGGACACCCCCGGCACAGGACCCCCTCAACTGGGGCACTCCACGCCTCCGTTGCAAGATAAGGTAAGCCTTGCTTTACTAGCCAGGTTGTTCTGTTTCCACGTCAAGGAGGAACCCCATGCGGGTCGTCATGTTCGGTTACCAGACCTGGGGGCACCGCACCCTGCAAGCCCTCCTGGACTCCGAGCACGACGTGGTGCTGGTCGTCACCCACCCCAGGAGCGAGCACGCCTACGAGAAGATCTGGAGCGACTCCGTCGCCGATCTCGCCGAGGAGCACGGCGTCCCGGTCCTGATCCGCAACCGCCCGGACGACGACGAGCTGTACGAGGCCCTGAAGGCCGCCGAGCCCGATGTCATCGTGGCCAACAACTGGCGTACGTGGATCCCGCCGCGCATCTTCGCGCTCCCCCGCCGGGGCACCCTGAACGTCCACGACTCGCTGCTGCCGAAGTACGCGGGCTTCTCGCCGCTCATCTGGGCCCTCATCAACGGCGAGAGCGAGGTGGGCGTCACCGCGCACATGATGAACGACGAGCTGGACGCCGGCGACATCGTCCGGCAGGAGTCCGTCCCGGTCGGCCCGAGGGACACCACCACCGACCTCTTCCACAAGACCGTCGACCTGATCGCCCCCGTCACCACCAAGGCGCTGGCCCTGATCGCGGACGGGCAGACGGAGTTCACCCCGCAGGACCGCTCGCAGGCCACCTTCTTCCACAAGCGCGCCGAGGAGGACATCCGGATCGACTGGAACTGGCCGGCCGAGGACCTGGAGCGTCTGGTGCGCGCCCAGTCGGCCCCGTACCCCAGCGCCTTCACCTTCCACCGGGGCAAGCGGATCGAGGTCCTGGCCAGTGTGGTCTCCGAGGGGCGTTACGGCGGGACGCCCGGCCGGATCTTCTACCGCGAGGGCGAGGGCGTGGTCATCGTCGCCGGCGCCGACGCCCGCACCGGCCGCAACCACGGCCTGGCCATCACCCGGGTCCGCACCGAGGACGGCCGCGAGCTGCCCGCGACGGAGTACTTCACCGCCATGGGCGGCTATCTGACCAGCCGCCCCTGACCCCCCGGCAGGACATATGGGTGTGCCCCCGGCCGCGCGGCCGGGGGCACACCCATATGTCCTGCCGGTCAGCCCTTGCGGGGCTGGGTACGGGGCAGCCGCGTCGCCGCCGCCGCGGCGAACAGGCAGAAGCCGAGCACCCACCAGAAGGTGTCGCCGAAGGCCGCGGGGATGTCCGCGCCCGTGGCGGCGAGCCGGTTCTCCAGGATGACGGCCACCGCCGCCGTACCGACCGAACCGCCCACGGTGTTCAGGAGGTTGAGCGCTCCGGCCGCCCGGGGCAGCTGGTCCGGCTCGATCCGGCTGTAGACGATGTTCATCACGGGCGCGCCGACCATCGACATCCCGAAGCCCCGCACCACCAGCGCCGAGGCGACCACCGCGTCCGGCACCCCGTGCCCCAGCAGGGTGAACGGGGCGGTCCCGGCGACGATCAGCACGATGCCGGCCACCACCAGGGTCCTCGGCGCGACCTTGCTGATGGTCCGGTTGACGAGCACCGAACCGGCGGCCGCGCCCAGCCCCTGGGGGGCCAGCAGCAGCCCGGCCTCCCAGGCGGTCATCCCCCGCCCCGACTGGAAGTACAGCGGCAGCAGGAACGTCGTGCCGAACACCGAGGCCCCGAGCACCACCAGCGCCAGGGCGGCGGCCCCGAAGGGCGGCCGGGCGAACAGCCGGGGGTCCACCAGCGGCGTACCCCGGGTGCGCAGCCCGTGCACGGTGAACGCGGCCAGCATGGCCACCCCGGCCACCACGCCGATCGTGGCCGGGACGGCGCGGTCGTGGGCGACCTCGGTCAGCCCGTACACCAGCACCGCGAGGCCCGGTGAGAGCAGCAGCGCCCCGCGCAGGTCGAACGCGGTCCGCTGCGGGGCCGGGGGCACCACGGGCACGTAGCGGCGGGCCAGCAGGACCGCCGCCGCGCCGATCGGCAGGTTGACCAGGAACAGCCAGGGCCATGGCGCGACCGCGAGCACGGAGCCCCCGGCGAGCGGCCCGAACACCGGGGAGAGCAGCGGGACCACGGCGACCACACTGATCACCTTGCCGGTACGCCCGGGGCCCGCGATCCGGGCCAGCAGCGCCTGCCCGGTCGCGGGGAGCAGGCCGCCGCCGAGGCCCTGGATCACGCGGAACACGATGAGGCTGGTCGCCGACCAGGCCGAGGCGCAGAGCACCGAGCCGATCAGGAACACGCCGATGGCCGCGAGCCAGACCCGCCGGCCGCCGAACCGCCCGGCCAGCCAGCCGGACGCGGGGACGGCGGCGACGACGGCGAGCAGATAGGCGCTGGACACCCACTGGATCTCGGCGACGGAGGCGTCGAACTCCTCGGTGAGCCGGTCGAGTCCGACGCTGACGATGGTCGCGTCGAGCGTCGCCATGAACGTGCCGAGGACCAGGATGAACGCGATCCGCAGCAGCTCCCGGTCCACGCGTTCGGCGGGCGGGGCGGACGCCTCGGTCATCGGTCCTCCAGAAGGGTGCGCACATCCGCGTCCAGGTGCCGCTCCATGTTCCGCAGCAGGTCCGTCAGTTGGCCGGCCAGCCCGTCGGTGTCCGTGCCGGCCCGGTGGGCGAGCACTCCGGTCCAGCCGTCGCCGTCGGGCATGACGGTCAGTGTGGCGGGGTGGTGGGTGGACTCCCGGAAGCGCGTGGAGAGCACGGTGAGCCCGGGCGCGGGTTCGCGCAGCCGGTCCGGGTCGACCGGGTAGTTCTCGAAGACGACCATGCTGTCGAAGAGCCTGCGCCGGCCCGTGCGCCGTTCCAGGTCGGACAGGGCCACGTGGTGGTGCTCGACCAGGTCGCGCTGGCGGGCCTGGAGACCGGTGAGCGCGGCGGCCAGGGTGCCGGTGAGCCTGGCCCGTACCGGCACGGTGTTGGCGAGCAGGCCGATGATCTCCTCCACGCCCTCCAGGGCCGGCGGCCGGCTCGACACCATGGCGCCGAAGCAGACGTCCCGCCGCCCGGAGCGCCGGGCCAGCAGGACCGACCAGGCGCCCTGCACCAGGGTGTTCGGGGTCAGCCCGCGCCGTGCGGCGAGCCGGGTGAGCCCGGCCACGAGCGCCGCGTCGAACGTGATGACCTCGGGCTCCTGCCAGGCCGGGCCGCTCCCGTCGCCGCCCAGGTAGTCGCCCTCGGGCAGCCCGTCCAGCTCGGCCGCCCAGGCGTCCAGGTCCGGCTCGTGCTCGGCGCACCAGTCGAGGTAGTCCGCGAACGGGACGGGGTCGGGCAGTCCGTGCGCGCGGTTCTCGGTGCGCGCGGTGTACAGGGCGAACAGCTCGCCCAGGATGCGCGGCGCGGACCAGCCGTCGGACAGGGCGTGATGGCTGGTCAGGACGAGGTCGGCGCGCTCCGGTCCGAGCCGGATCACGGTGATCCGGTAGAGCGGGCCGCGCGCCAGGTCGAAGGGTTCGGCGAGGTCGGCGGCCAGCACCTCGTCGGCCGGTGCGTCGGTGACCCGGAACTCCGGCCGGGGCGCTTCCGGGATGACGGCGAGCGAGGCGGGGAACACCGCGCCCAGGTTGGGGTGCCGGGCCAGCAGGTCGTCACCGGCGCCGCGCAGCGCCCCGGTGTCGAGCGGACCCGCGAGCGAGAACACCGACTGCACGGTGTACGGATCGGGGCGCTCGGTCCGCGAGTGCCGCAGCATCACCTCCTGCAACGGGCTGAGCGGCTGTACGGCGGCGGCCGGCCGGTCCCCGAGCGCGACGGTCTCCGGCGCAGCGGCGACCCGCAGCAGCGCGGCCCTCAGGTGGTCCGCCAGCTCCTCGATCTCGGCGCCGGTGAACAGCGCCCGGGGCCAGGTGATCCGCACCCCGAGCGCGTCGTCGCGCACCAGCGCGTTGACCATCAGGCTGTACGGGAGGGGCATCGGCCCTGAGCCGTCGGAGCCGAGCGGGTCGGTGTCCGGGGCGGGCTGCCAGGGCGTCTCGGTCTCCGGGGCGCCGGGGTACTGGCCGAGGTAGTTCCAGGCCAGCTCCGGGCGGACCGGGTCGAGCAGCCCCGCCGTGGTGAGGATGCCGTGGCCGAGGCCGTCGCCCTGGGCGCGCAGCCGGTCCCGGACCGCCCGCACATCATCTTCGGCGTCGAGCCGGACGGGGTGGATCGCGGTGAACCAGCCGACGGTCTGGGAGAGGTCGACCTCGCGCGGCCGGCCGTGGCTCTCCAGCGCGACCAGCAGTTCCGGGGTGCCGCGCCAGTCGCGTACCGCCTGGGCGAGCGCGGTCAGGAGGACGGCGTCCGGGGTGGTGCGGTGGGCGGCGGGCAGGGTGGTGACCAGGGCGCGGGTGGTGTCCGCGTCGAGCCGGATCTCGTGGTGCGCGGCGGTCGCCACGGTGTCCCGGGCGGGGTCGAGCGGCCGGGTGAGGGGCGTGGTCGCCGTCATCCGCCGCCAGTGCGGGAGTTCGGCGCGCCGGTCGGCCTCGCGCAGGGTGCGGGCCCAGCCGAGGAAGGACTGCCCGTGCGGGGTCAGCTCTCCGCCGTCGTGGGCGTGCCGGAGGTCGTCCAGGAGGATGCGCCAGGAGACGCCGTCGGCCACCAGGTGGTGGGCGATCAGGACGAGCCGGCCGGGGCGGTCGGGCCCGGCGTCCACCCAGACCGCGCGCAGCATCGGTCCGGTGCGCGGGTCCATGGCCGCGCGTGCGGTGGCGGTCGCGGCGTCGGCGGCGGCGCGCGGGTCGCCATCGGCCGGGACCCGGGTCAGGACGTCGGCGCCGGTGAGTTCGCCGGCCGGCGGGATGTGCAGGACGTCGTCGCCGAGGCGGGCGCGCAGCACGTCGTGGCGGGCGAGGAGGGCGTCCAGCACGGCCTGCCAGCTCTTCTCGTCGCCGCCGGCCGGGACGCAGACCTCCACCCACTGGCAGAAGCCGTCTGCGGCCTTCCCCGCGCGGTGCAGCAGGTCGCGCATGACCGGGGTCAGCGGGGCGTCGCCCACGGCCGGGGCGGCCTCGACGTCCAGGGCGCGGGCCCGGGCGGCGATGCCGGCGACGGTCTCGCCGTCGAACACGTCCTTCGGGCTGAGTCCGAGGCCCTGGCGGCGGACCCGGGAGACCAGCTGGAGGGAGACGATGCTGTCGCCGCCGACGTCGAAGAAGTTGTCGTCGGGGCCGATGTCGTCGCGGCCGAGGACGTCCCGGAACACGGCGAGCAGCAGCGCTTCCGCCTCGGTGGCCGGTTCGCGCCGGGCGGCGGACACGGTGGCGGGGGCGGGCAGGGCCGAGGCGTCGAGCTTGCCGCTGGGGCTCAGCGGGAGGCGGTCGAGCGGCACGAGCGCGGTCGGCACCATGTGGTCGGGCAGCCGCTCGGCGAGGTACGCGCGCACCCCGGCGGTGTCCAGGTCGGCGTCGTCGGTCGGGATGACGTAGCCGACGAGCCGGCCCTCGCGCATGACGACGGCGCTGGCGCGGACGTCGGGGTGCCCGGTGAGCGCGGTCTCGATCTCGCCGAGTTCGACGCGGAAGCCGCGCACCTTGATCTGGTGGTCGGCGCGGCCGAGGAAGACCAGCTGCCCGTCGTGGCGCCAGCGCACCAGGTCGCCGGTGCGGTACATGCGGGTGCCGGGCGGCCCGTACGGGTCGGCGACGAACGCGCCGGAGGTCAGTCCCGGCCGGCCGAGGTAGCCGCGGGCCACGCTCGGGCCGCCGAGATACAGCTCGCCGGTGACGCCGACGCCGACCGGCTGGAGTCCGCCGTCGAGCACATAGGCGCGGACGTTCGGGTCGGGGCGGCCGATGGGCAGCGGTCCGGCGTCGTCCGGGTCGTAGTGCCAGGTGGTGGAGTTGATGGTGACCTCGGTGGGCCCGTAGGCGTTGAACAGCGCCCGGCGGCCCCGGCCCCAGCGGTGGGCCAGCTCCGGGTCGAGCCGTTCGGCGCCGACGACGAAGAACACCTCGGGGTCGACGGTGCGGTCGTCGGGCATCGCGGCGAGGAACGACGGCAGCAGGTTGACGCCGGTGACCCGGTGCTCCGTGATGTAGTCGAGGAGTTCGTCGCCGGGTACCCGCACCTCCTCGGGCGCGATGACGGACGTACCGCCGGACAGCAGCGGCACCATGGTCTGCCAGAAGGCCACGTCGAAGCTGGTCGACGCGAAGTGCAGATAGCGGTCGTGCTCGGTGACCCCGACGACCTCTTCCTGGAGGGCGATCAGATCGGGCACGCCCCGGTGGGTGACGCCGACGCCCTTGGGGCGGCCGGTGGTGCCCGAGGTGTAGATGACGTACGCGAGCGCGTCGTCGGTGAGTTGGGCGCGGGCCACGGCCGGATCGGTGTCCGGTACGGAGGCGAGGGTGGCCGGGTCGTCCAGGCGCAGGACGGGGATCTCGCGGTCGACGGGCAGTTCGGCGCCGGTCGTCACGACGGCCGCCGGCAGGATGTCGTCGAACATGTACGCGAGCCGTTCGCGCGGGTAGGCCGCGTCCATCGGCACGTACACCGCACCGGCCTTGGCGACGCCGAACAGGGCGACGGTCATCTCGACGTCCCGGCCGATGAGCACCGCGACGGGGTCCTGGGGCCGGACGCCGCGCGCGATGAGCGCGTGCGCGAGGCGGTTGGCCCGCCGGTCCAGTTCCTCGTACGAGAGGCTGCGGTCGCGGCAGACCAGCGCCTCGCCGGCGGGCTTGCGCCGGACCCAGCCGGCGAACTCGTCCAGCCAGTGGCCGCGTTCCTTCGCGGCGACGATCTCGGTGCCGGTGCGCAGCATGCGGGCGCGCTCGGCGGCGTCGAGGGCGGGCAGCGCGACGGCGGCCCGGTCCGGGTCCTCGGCGATCTCGTGGAGCAGGTTGCGCAGCCAGCGGCCGTAGTCGCGCACGGTGTCCCGGTCGAAGGCGCCGGGCTGGTAGCCGAGGCCGACGGTGATCTCGTCGCCCGGGATCACGATGACGGTGAGGGCGTAGTGCGTGGCGTCCGTGATGTCGACACCGGTGAGGTCGAGCCCGGGGGCGAGGGGGGTGCGGGTGCGGCTGGAGAGCGGGAAGTTCTCCATGACGAGCATGGTGTCGAAGAGTTCGCCGATGCCCACGGCCCGCTGGATGCCGGGCAGTCCGACGTGGTGGTGCTCGGCGAGGGCGACGCTCTCCGCGTGCACCTGGGTCATGAGGTCCGTCGTCGTGCGGTCCGGGGTGTAGCGGACGCGGACCGGGACGGTGGTGCCGAGCTGGCCGATCATCGATTCGACGCCGTCGACCTCGGCGGGCCGGCCGGAGACCGGGCAGCCGAACACGACGTCGCGGCGGCCGGTGAGCCTGCCGAGGAGCAGGCCCCACGCCGTCTGGAGGACGGTGGTCAGGGTGATGCCCCGCTCGCGGGCGAAGGCGCGCAGCCGGTCGCTGAACTCGCGGCCCAGCTCGACGGTCTCCCGGCCGGGCCGCTCCACCGCGTTCCCGGTGCCGGCGGGGGCCAGCCGGGTCGCGTCGTCCACGCCCGCGAGGGCTTCCCGCCAGGCGGCGACGGACGCCTCCCGGTCCCGGCCCGCCAGCCAGTGGAAGTACTCGGACAGGGGCGGGGAGACGGGCGCGGCGGGGCCGCCGCCGAGTTCCGCGTAGATCGCGAGGAGAGTGCGGCCGACGATGGGCATCGACCAGCCGTCGAGCAGGGCGTGGTGGTTGGTGATCACCAGCTTGTGCTCGGCGGGGCCCACCCGGGAGAGCAGGAAGCGGATGAGCGGCGGCCGCGCCGGGTCGAAGGGGCGCGCCAGCTCGGCGCGTGCCGCTTCGGCGAAGTCGTCGTCCTGCCGCCAGTCCAGCGCGACGTCGGCCGGGATGACCTGCACCACGTCGTCCCCGACGGTGCCCAGGTGGACGCGGAGCGCGGGGTGGCGGCGCAGCAGCTCATGGGCGGCGCGGGCCATCCGGTCCGGGTCCAGCTCCCCGGACAGGGTGGTGACGGCCTGGACGACGTAGACGTCGGTGTCCGTGGCGTCGCGGACCAGGGTGTGGAAGGACAGACCGAGCTGGAGCGGGGTGGCGGGCAGCACGTCGCTGACCCGGCCGGTGCTCTCCAGGGCGTCGATCGCCTCCTGGCCGAGGGCCACCAGCGGCAGGTCGGAGGGGGTGAGCCCGCCCGTGGTGTGCAGGGCGTGCGCGGCCAGCGCGTCGAGCGCGGCGGCCCAGCAGTCCTGGAGGGCGGCCACGGCCTCGGGGCCCACGACCGCGCTCGCGGCGGTCCACTCGACGGCGAGCCGGGGGGTGTCGCCCTCGTGCACGAAGCAGTTGAGGGCCAGCACCTGTTCGAGGGCCTTGGCCTCGGGCTCGGTCACCGAGAACGCGTCGTGCTCGGGGAGCCGCCAGCCGTCGGCGGTCAGCGGGGCGAACCGGCCGAGGTAGTTGAGCAGCACGTCCGGCGGCGGTGTCGCGCCCAGCTCCGGGCCCGCCTCCGGGTCGAGATGGCGCAGCACCCCGTAGCCGATGCCGTTGTCGGGGACGGCACGGCGGGCCTCCTTGGCGGCGCGCAGCGTGGCCCGGACGTCGTCGTGGGCGGGCACCCGGACCGGGTACTCGCTGGTGAACCAGCCCACCGTGCGGGCCAGGTCGAGGTGTTCGCGCCCGTGGCCCTCCATGGTCACGGTGACGGCGTCGTCGCGCAGGCCCCAGCCGCGCAGGGCGAGGACGAGGGCGGCGAGCAGGATCTCGTCCACGCCGGCCCGGTAGGCGGCGGGCAGTGTGGTGAGCAGGGCCTCGGTGGCCTCGGGCGAGGCGGTCGTGACGGTGCGGTGGGCGGTGGCCACGGTGTCGCGTGCGGGGTCCAGGGGGCGGGCGCCGAGCCGGGACGCGGAGCCCAGTGCCGTACGCCAGTGGGCGAGTTCACCGCGCCGGGCGCCGGTCCTGCCCTGTTCGGCGAGGACCTGGGCGTGACGGCGCCAGGAGGTGCCGGCGGGTTCGAGGGCGCCGCCGGCGCAGGCGGTGTGCAGGTCGGGCAGGAGGACGCGCCAGGACACGCCGTCCATGGCGAGGTGGTGCACGACGAGGACGAGGCGGTCCGCCGTGCCGTCCCCCGTGCGGACCAGGGCGGCGCGCACCAGGTCGCCGGTGCGCGGGTCGAGCTGTCCGGCGAGCTGTCGGGCCAGGGCGGTCACGTCGTCGCCGGTGGCCTCCTCGGCCGTGACCTCTTCGACGGCTGCGCGGACCGTGCCCCGGGGCAGGATCTCCGGCTCGCCGGCCACCCGCAGCCGCAGCGCGTCGTGGTGGTCGATGAGCGCCTGCACGCCCCGGGTCAGCCGGTCCGGGGTGAGCGCGTCGACGTGCAGGGCGGTCCACTGGGCGTATCCGGCGACCGTGTCGATGTCCGGGTGCGGGTCGAGCAGGGCGCGCACGATGGGCGGGGCGGGCACCGGGCCGACCGGCTCGTCCGCCGGGCCGGCCGCGCCGTCGAGCAGTTCGGCGGAGGCGGCGAGCGCGGCGAAGGTGCGGCGGGCCAGCAGGTCCTTGGGGCGCAGCCCGAGGCCGAGGGCGCGCAGCCTGCTGCTGACGGTGATCGCGGTGATGCTGTCGCCGCCGAGGGCGAAGAAGTCGTCGTCCACGCCGACCCGTTCGACGTCGAGCGCGTCGGCGAGGACGGTGCACAGCAGCCGTTCGCGTTCGGTGCCCGGTTCCCGGCCGCCGCCGGGCAGGGCGGGCGCGGGCAGCGCGGCGCGGTCGAGCTTGCCGTTGGGCGTGACGGGCAGGGAGCCGAGGACCACGACGGCGGCGGGCACCATGTGTTCGGGCAGCCGCTCGGCGAGCCGGGCGCGTGCCTCGTCGCCGGTGACGGACGCGGACACGATGTAGCCGACGAGCCGGGAGGAGAGGACCCGGGCGGCGGCCGCGGTGACGCCGGGCAGGGCGGCAAGGGCCTCCTCGACCTCGCCGGTCTCCACCCGGTGGCCGCGGATCTTGACCTGTCCGTCGCCCCGGCCGCCGTACTCCAGGCCGCGGCCGGGCACCCAGCGGGCCCGGTCGCCGGTGCGGTACATGCGGTCGCCGGGGGCGCCGAAGGGGTCGGCGACGAAGCGTTCGGCGGTGGCGCCGGGGCGGCCGAGGTAGCCCCGGGCCAGGTGCGGTCCGGCCAGGTAGAGTTCGCCGGCCGTGCCGGGCGGGACGGGCTGGAGGGCGTTGTCCAGGACGTAGACCCGGGTGCCGGCGAGCGGGTGGCCGATGACCGGGTCGCCGCCGTCGATGCGGGCGGTGGTGGCGTCCACGGTGGCCTCGGTCGGCCCGTACATGTTGCGCGCGGTGATCCCGGAGGCGGCGACGCGGCGCCACAGGGCGGGCGGGGTCGCCTCGCCGCCGAGGAGCAGCAGCGCCGGGGGCAGGTCGAGCAGGCCGGCGTCGATGAGCGGGGCGGCCATCGAGGGCGTGGTGTCGATGACGTCGATGACGTCGCGGGCGTACGAGGCGAGCAGGGCGTCCGCGTCGCGGGCCGTCTCGGCGTCGTACACATGGAGTTCGTGCCCGCAGAGCAGCCAGATGAGATGTTCGAAGGCGGAGTCGAAGGCGAAGGAGTAGGTGTGCGCGGCGCGCAGCCGGCGGCCGGTGGCCCGTTCGGCCTCCGCGACGACCGTGGACCGCTGGTGGTGCAGCAGTGCGGCGAGCCCGCCGGCGCGGCCGAGCACACCCTTGGGGCGGCCGGTCGATCCCGAGGTGTGGATGACGTAGGCCAGGTGCCCGGGGTGGCGGGGCCGGGAGAGTTCGGCGGGGGTCAGCGGGGCGCCGGACAGGCCGGCGGCCTCGTCCAGGAGGGTCTTCCAGGGCAGTCCTTCGACGGTGCCGTCGGTGAGGACGAGGACGGGGCCGGTGTCGGCGATGAGTTCGCGCAGCCGTTCGGCGGGGTGCGCGGCGTCCAGCGGCTGGAAGGCGGCGCCCGCGTCGAGCACGGCGAGCAGGGCGACGACGGCGTCGGCCGAGCGGGGCAGGGCGAGCGCGACGACGTCCTCGGCGCCGACGCCCCGGGCGCGCAGGGCGCGGGCCACCCGGTGCACCCGGTCGGCGAGTCCGGCGGCGGTCAGCCGTTCGCCGCCGCAGACCAGGGCGGTGTTCCCGGGTCCGGCGGCGGCCATCGCGTCGAAGGCGGCGGGCACGTCGAGGGGGGTGCCGGGCAGGGCGGGCGGGCTCCACTCGGCGAGCTGGGCGCCGGGGTCGCCAGTGAGCGCGACGCGGGCGACGGGCCGGCCCTCGATGAGGCCGGTGAGCAGGGCGCGCAGCCCGGTCATCAGGCTGTCGACGGCGGCCTGGTCCTTGGCGCGGGCGTCCACCTCGAAGCCGAGCAGGAGCCCGCCGTCACGGGTGGGCAGGACGCTGAGGCCCATGTCCTCGGGCGGTCCGCCCGCGACGTTGCGCATGATGCCGGCAGCGCCGGCGAAGTCGAGGGTGAGGTCGAACGCCTTGAGGTTGATGCCGCGTCCGTGCAGCAGCGCGCCGGCGCCGGGCACGCCGAGGTCGCGGGGCAGGTCCTCGCCCCGGTAGCGCTGGTGGTCGCGCATCTCGCGCATGGCGGTGGCGACGCGCCGGCTGAGGTCGCCGAGCCGGTCGGCGCCGCGCACGGTGACCCGCATCGGCAGCACGTTGACCGCCATGGCGGGGGTGCGCAGCGCGACGGAGCCGGTCCGGCACATCAGGGGCAGGGCGAAGACGACGTCGGTGCGGCCGAGCATGCGGTGCAGGAAGGCGGCGTAGCAGGCGATCAGGGCCTCGCCCCAGGCGACGCCCTCCGCGTCCGCGAAGGCGCGCAGGGCGGCGGTCTCACCGGCGCTCAGTTCGGCCCGTGCGGTGAGCGTGCGAGCGGGCGCGCCGTCGGTGCCGGGCCCGTCGTGGGGCTCGACGTCGGGCAGCGGCGTGAACCGCTCGACCCAGTAGGCGCGGTCCTCGGCGGCCCGGTCGCTCGCCCGGTAGGCGGTGTCATCGGCGACGAGCGCCGCGAACGCGCCGAAGGTCGAGCGGGGCGGTTCGGTGCCGCGGACCAGGGCGGTGTAGTGGGCGGCGGTGCGGCGGGCGAGCTGGGCGGCGGTGTAGCCGTCGAAGACGAGGTGGTGACCGAGCTGGGTGTACCAGACCTCGCGGTCGGAGAGCCTGATGACGGTACGGGAGTACAGCGGGCGGTCCGTCATGCCCCGGCATGCCTCGGCGAGCCGGGCGCGTTCGGCGTCGACCAGCGCCTGGGCGGCGGCGGCCGGGTCGGCCTCGGCACTGACGTCGACGAGCGGCGGCAGGGCGACGGGGCCGGCGCCGACCTCCTGGCGGGGGCCCTCGGGCGTCTCGTACACCCGGAGCCGCAGGCTCTCGGCCTCCTCGGTGGTGGCCCGGACGGCCTGCGCGAGCGCGTCCGTGTCGACGGGTCCTTCGCCGGATATCTCGATCACGTCGCCGACCACGTAGTACGGCGAGTCGGGTTCGATGCGCTGGGCGTTCCAGATGCCGAGTTGGGCGCCGGTCAGGGGAAGGAGGCCGTCCGGGGACACGCTCGCGGTGGTCAACTTACTCTCCTTGCAGTGTGGGTACGACCATCGGAGTGCCGGTCACGGGGTCCGGGACGACGACGCTGGGCAGGTCGAACACGTCCTTGATCAGCGTGGCGTCCACGATGTCCCCGGGGTCGCCCTCGGCGACCACCTCGCCGGCCTTCATGGCCACCAGGTGATCGGCGAACCGGCATGCCTGGTTGATGTCGTGCAGGACCGCGACGACGGTGCGGCCCTCGTTGCGCAGCTTGGCGAGCAGGCCGAGCAGTTGGTACTGGTGGGTGATGTCGAGGAACGAGGTGGGTTCGTCCAGCAGCATGTAGGGCGTCTCCTGGGCGAGCACCATCGCCATCCAGACGCGTTGCCGCTGCCCGCCGGAGAGTTCCTGCACGGGCCGGTCCGCCAGGTCCGCGACGCCGGCGGCGGCCATCGCCCCGTCGACGGCCGCCTGGTCGCCGTCCGACCACAGGGCCAGCATCGACTGGTGCGGGAAGCGGCCCCGGGCGACGAGCTGGCGGACCTTGATGTCCTCGGGCGCCGTGGGGTCCTGCGGCAGGAAGCCGAGCTGCTTGGCCAGCGCCTTGGTGCCGAACGCGCCGACCTCGCGGCCGTCGAACTCCACCTGTCCGGAGTGCGGTTTGAGCAGCCGTACGAGCGCGCTCAACAGGGTTGATTTGCCGCAGGCGTTGGGGCCGACGATGGCGGTGAACGCGCCGTCGGGTATGTCGAGGGTGAGCCGTGTGGACACGACGCGTTCTCCGTAGCGCAGGGTGATCTCCCGCGCCGTCAGGCGTGCGGTCACGCGCGCCTCACCTCCTTGGTCAGCAGCCAGATCAGATAGCAACCGCCGATCGCGGTGCTCACGACGCCCACGGGCAGCGCCACCGGGGCCAGCAGCACCTGTGCCAGCAGGTCCGCGCCCTGGAGCAGGACCGCCCCGGTGAGCGCGGCCGGGAGCAGCGGGATGCCGGCGGCGCCCGCGAGCCGGCGGCCGATCTGCGGCGCGGCCAGCGCGATGAAGGCGATGGGCCCGGCCACGGCGGTCACCGTGGCGGTGCAGCCGACGCCGACCAGGATCATCAGCAGCCGCAGCCGGTCGAGTCCGACTCCGGTCGTGACGGCGATCGGGTCGCCGAGCGCCGCCTGGTGCATGGCGTGGGCCCGGGTGGTCATGACGGCCAGCAGGACGCCGATCACGGTGAACGGGATGCCGAGGTCTTCCCAGCCCACGCCGTTGAGCGAGCCGGCGCTCCAGCCGACGGCGGCGATCGCCACCTCCAGGTCGGCGCGGAGCACGATCCACGAGTTGATCGCGGTGACCATCGCGTTGATGGCGATACCGATGACGACCAGCCGGAGGCCGGAGAAGCCGGTTTCGAGCGACAGCAGGTAGATGGCGGCCGCGACGACGAGTCCGCCGATCACGGAGCCGACGGCGAGCTGTGCGGAGGTGCCGGACAGCACGGTGAGGGCGACCAGGGCGCCGGTATAGGCGCCGGCGTCGAGACCGATGACGTCGGGGCTGCCCATGGGGTTGCGGGTGAGGTTCTGGAAGAGGGCGCCGGCGACGCCGAGCGCGGCGCCGAAGACCAGGCCGGCCAGCACCCGCGGCAGCCGCCAGTCCCGGATCACCACGGAGTGCTCGGAGCCGGTGAGGACGGCGAACACCTTGCCGGGCGGCGCCCATTGCGCCCCGTAGCAGAGCCCGAGCAGGCCGAGCCCCAGCATCAGGGCGGCCAGTACGGCGACGAGTATCGCCGTACGCCGTTCGAAGTGGAATTTCAGCACGTTCACAGGGACCCCGCCCCGTAGCGGCGGACCGCCCAGATCAGCATGGGGCCGCCGAGGAAGGCGGTCACGATGGCCACCGGCACCTCGCCGGTGGGCAACAGGACCCGCGCGGCCATGTCGGCGGCGAGGAGCAGGACGGGGCCGAGGACCATGGTGTAGGCGATGAGCCAGGGCACCGATCCGGCGGCCGGTTTGCGCACCAGGTGCGGCACGATCAGCCCGACGAACAGGATGGGCCCGGCCACCGCCGTCGCCGCGCCGCTGAGCACGGTGATGAGGACGAGGGTGGTGACGCGGACCCGGCCGACGTTGGCGCCCAGGGTCTGCGCCACGTTCTCGCCGAGCGTCAGGGCGTTGAGCGCCCTGCTGAGCAGCAGCGCACCGGCGAGGGAGACCGCGATGGCGGTCAACGGCCAGGACAGGGACGCCTGTTCGCGCCCGGCGAGGGTGCCCACCGACCAGAACCGGTAGAGGTCGAAGGTGTCGGGGAGCATGAGGCGCAGCCCGAGGGCGACGCCGTTGAGCACCGCGGTCACCGCCACGCCGGTGAGCACCAGGCGCAGCGGTGAGGTGCGGCCGACCGCGGCGACCAGGAGCGCCGCGGCCACCGAACCCGCGATGGCGAAGCCGAGTTCGCCGGCCTGGCCGCTGGCCAGGCCCGCCGCCGACCCGAGGGTGACGGCGAACCCGGCGCCCGCCGTGACCCCGAGGATGCCGGGCTCGGCGAGCGGGTTGCGGGCGAGCGTCTGGATGAGCGCGCCCGCCACGGCGAGCGCGGCCCCGACGGCGACGGCGAGCAGCGCACGCGGTGCCCGCACGTCGCGTACGACGACGTGGTCGTCGGTGCCCTGGTAGTCGAAGAGTGCGCGCACGACTTCGCCGGGGGCTACGTGGCGGGCCCCGACGCCCATGCTGAGTACGGCGAGAACGGCCAGCAGGATCAGTCCGCCGACGAGCAGGGCGGTCTGCGGGACGGCCCGCCGGTTCTTTTCCGCCGTCTCGGACGCGCGGCCCGCGACGGTCACCGCTTCAGCAGCGGAGCGAGCGACTCGTCGATCGCGTCCAGGGTCAACAGGGCCTCACCGTAGGTGGCGGCCTCGGTGTAGCGGTACGGGAACGCCTTGCCGGCCTTGACGGCGGGCAGGTTCTTCCAGAGCTTGGAGTCCAGGACGTACTTGACGGAGGGCGGGACGCTGCCGTCGGCGTTGACCGAGTACGTCAGAACGTCGGCCTCGTGGAAGGCGGCGGGCAGTTCCTCGATGGAGGGGTACTCGCTGACGGCCGCGGACCCCGGACCGGCCTTCTTGACCTTGCCGTAGTAGGTGGCGCCCAGGTCCTCGGCGATGTTGGTGCCCCAGGAGCCGTTGAACTCGCGCTGGAAGGTGCCCTTGGCGGCGTCGCCGTAGGCGCCGACATGACCGAGCTTCAGCTTCGGCAGGACGTCCTTGTACTTGGCGGCCAGCTCGGCGGCCTTGGCGTCGTACGTCTTCTTCCGGGCGTCGAACTGCTTGACCGCACCGGCCGCGTCGGCCTGCTTGCGGGAGAGGTCGCGCCAGGCGGACGGCAGGCTCGGGCCGATCGCGACGACGGGGGCGATCGACTTCAGCCGCTTCATGTCGATGTCGCCGAGCACGGGCGCGGGGACACCGATGACGATCAGGTCGGGCTCGGCCTCGGCGATGGCCTCGTAGTTGGTCTCGGACGCCTGCTCGCCGGCGATCTTCTTGAGCTTCTTGTACGTGGCGAGGTCGTCCTTGTTCATCATCGGCTCGCCGCGCTTCCACGACGAGATACCGACCAGCGGTGCGTCGGCCTCGATCAGCGCGGGCACGGCATAGCCGGTGGCCACCACACGCTTCGGGTTCGCCGGGATCGTGATCTTGCCGTTGTCCGCGGTGAACACCCGGGTCTTGGTCTTCTCCGAGGCGGAGTCCGACCCGCCGTCCGAGGACGACCCGCATCCGGTCAGCACGAGGGCCAGCGCGAGGGCGCCGACCAGACCGGACGATCTGCGTATGGACATTTCCGAGCTCCTTGCTACTTAGGTAAGGCTCACCTTACTTGATGGCCTTTCGGGGGGACAACTCGCGGGTTGTGCGCCACCCGTTCCTGCGATGGATCAGTGGTCGTGGTCGTGACCACGGCTGTGGTCGTGGCCGTGCTCGTGGTCCTCGTCGAAGTCCGCGACGCCGCGCTTCCAGTAGCCGGTGATGTCGTAGTCGGCCTTGTCCAGGCGCAGTTCGTCCCGGACCCAGCGGCGCAGCGGTTTGATCTGCCCGGCCTCACCGGCCACCCAAACGTACGCCCGCTCACCCTCGGGCACGGTGACGGACATCGCGGCCCGGGTCAGCGCGTCACCGGAGCCGGCGGGCGCGCCGTCGCGGTGCAGCCAGCGCACCTCGACGCCCTCGGGCGCGGCGAGCTCGATCTCCTCGGTGGCGTCGGCGACTTCGACGAACGCCCAGCCCCTGGCGGTCCTCGGCAGCTCCTCCAGCCACCGCGCGACGGCGGGCAGCGCGGTGAGGTCGCCGACGAGCAGATAGCGGTCGTAGCTGTGCGGGACGATGAGCCCGCCGGGCGGCCCGGCGATGTGGATGGTGTCGCCGGGCTGCGCCTTGCCGGCCCAGTCGGAGGCGAGCCCGCCCTCGTGGACGGCGATGTCGATGTCGAGTTCACCCGTGAGCGAGTCGTAGCGCCGCACGGTGTACTCGCGGGAGGTGGGCAGGGGCCTCGGCCAGCGCAGCATCGCGCCGTTGCGCTCCGGGAGACGCAGGGTGCCGTCAGCCTCCCGGAAGATCAGCTTGACGTGCTCGTCGGGCGAGTGGGCCTCGAACCCCTCGGTGCCGGGTCCGCCCAGCGTCACGCGCAGGAGACCCGCGCCGACGTTGACCGTACGGACGACCTCGGCCTCGCGGATGCCGATCGGGTAGCCGACCTTCTCGGCGTGCAGCCCGGCGCGCACCTCGGCGATCCGGTCCAGATGGCGTTCGCGGTGGTCGGTGCGGGTCATGCGGACTCACCCGCCAGCAGCGTCTGCCAGTGGCCGAGTTCGGGCAGCTCGAAGAGGTCGGGGAACTCCAGCGTGGTCGCCCCCGCCGCGCGCCAGCGCTCCACCAGGGTCATGATCCGCATCGAGTCCAGACCGAGGTCGACCAGGTTCTCGTCGGGCGCGATCTCACCGGGCTCGCAGCCCAGCAGTTCGGCGATGTCGGCCCTGACACGGTCGGGCGACAAGGTCTGACTCATCGGATTCTCCTCAGTGGGTGAGCGCCGACGGCGGGTCGGAGCGGGAGTGACGGTGCTTACGGGGGCGGGCGCGCCGGCGCACGCGTGAACACGCGCCCGGGGCGGGGCCGTTCACGGGGCGCGCCGGGGCCTGTCCGGCCCTGATCCACCGGACAGGCGTCAGGGCACGGCGCGGCCCGCCGGCGGGCACGGCGGCCCGCGGCGCAGATGGATGGAATCGGCCACAGTCCCCCCTCAGGCCGAGGCAAGGCTAACCTAACATCGACATCCGCGACACAAGCCCCCACCTCATCAACCGAGCTACCGAGAAACGCAGTTCAGGCGGCGGATCCATGACCCGACCCGCGCCGCCCTCCTGCGCGAACACCTAAACTTAGGTTACCCTCACCTAACCTACCGTAGGTGCTGCTCCGGGTGAAGACCCGCCGCAGGCGTGCCGCCGCGCCGAACCCGGCGCAGCTCCTCAGCGCATCCTCATCCCTGGCCCCGCCCACGGGGCCATCGAGAACGGAGTCCCCGTGTCGACGGCATCCCGAGTCGCCACGCCCATACCCACGGCCCATCCGGCCACCGGGGCGGCCACCTCTCTGCTGGACGCCTACGCGCCCGGCGCCCGCTTCCTCGCCACCCCCAGGCGCACCCTGCTGGCCCGGGGCGCCGCGCTCCAAGTGCCGCACGGCGCGCAGCCGGTGGACCGGCGCGTGGCGGACACCCTGGCGGCGGCCGCCGACGCCGGACAGCAAGCACCGGTGGTGATGGGCGCGATCCCGTTCGACCACACGGAGCCGGCCGCCCTGAGCGTGCCCACCGTGCTGCGCACCGCGCCGCCGCTCACCTCCGACCCCCTCATCGCCCTGCCGTCGCCGGGGGTGGACTCCCCCGGCTGGAAAATCCGGCCGGTCCCGGAGCCGGAGGTGTACGCGAAGGGCGTGGCCTCGGCCGTGGAGCGGATGTGGCGCGGCGAGTTCAGCAAGGTCGTCCTCGCGCGCACCCTCGAACTCACCTCGCCCGCGCCGCTGGACGTGCCCGCCATGCTCCAGCGCCTGGCCCGCCGCGACCCGTCCGGCTACACCTTCGCGCTCCCCACCGGCCCCGGCCGCACCCTGATCGGCGCCAGCCCCGAACTCCTGGTCTCCCGCCAGGGCCGCCGGCTGGTCGCCAACCCGCTCGCCGGCTCCGCCCCGCGCAGCGACGATCTCGCCGAGGACGTCCGCCGGGCGGCCGCGCTCCTGGAGTCCGCGAAGGACCTCCACGAGCACGCCGTCGTCGTGGACGCCGTGCACCAGGCGCTCGCCCCGTACTGCTCGGCGATGACCGTGCCGCCCCGGCCGACGCTGATCCGCACCGCCACCATGTGGCACCTGTCCACCACGGTCACGGGCACGCTCGGCGACCCGGACACCTCCGCGCTCACCCTGGCCTGCGCCCTGCACCCGACCCCGGCGGTGTGCGGTACGCCGACGGCGACGGCCCGCCAGGTGCTGAAGGAGACCGAGCCGTTCGACCGGGGCTACTTCACGGGCATGGTCGGCTGGGGCGACGAGAGCGGCGACGGGGAATGGGTCGTCACCATCCGCTGCGCCGAGGCGGAGGAACGCACGCTGCGCCTCTACGCCGGCGCGGGCGTCGTCGCGGCGTCCGAACCCGAGGCGGAGACCGCCGAAACGGCCGCGAAGTTCCGCACCTTCCTGAGCGCGGTGGGCGCCGAACTCTGAGCCACCGCGTTACGCGGTCGGGCCCGGCCGGTGGCCACCGAACCGGAGGCGATCCGGCGGGCCCCGGCCCGGCTTCGGCCGCGGCTTCGCGGGCCAGGGCGCGGTGATGACGCCGGCCGGAGTTCCGGCGTCCCGCACCGAACGCCCGCGCCTCAGCGCCGTACGACGTCCGCGAGCACCGAGGTCACCAGCTTGCCGACCGCCGCCGCGTCCGGCGGCCCGGGGTCGCGGTCCGCGAAGAGCAGGTGCCCGCCCCCGACCAGGGAGAGGGTGAGCGAGTCGATGTCGGCACCGGCAGACACCCGGCCCAGCGCGCGTTCCTCGGTGAGGTAGCCGGAGACGGCGGTCGTGATCTGGGCGAGCACCGCGATGCCGCCCCCGGGCGTCGCCTCGCGCAGGCGGGCCCGCAGCTCGTCCCGGAAGGTGATCAGGGGGATGATCGCCACCGGCACCGGCCCGAAGAGGCCGGTCAGCGCGTCGGTGAGATTGCCGGCCACGGTCCCGGTGCCGGCACTCCCGCCCAGCGTCCGCGCCCGCGCGTCGAGTCCGGCGGCCCGGTCGAGCACCAGCTCGGCGAGGAAGGCGTCGAAGTCGGCGAAGTGCCGGTGCAGGACGCCCTTGGCGCAGCCCGCCTCGTCGGTGACGGCCCTGCTGGTCAGCCCGCCCGCGCCGTCCCGCAGCAGAACGCGTTCGGCGGCGTCGAACAGCTGCTGCCGGGCGTCGCGAAGGTGCACTCCGGTCGGCACGTACCCACTCCTCACGTCGTCCACGTCCCTGCCACACCTTGGCGTGTGGGCGCTTGCCCACTAAAGTGAACGCATGCCCACTCTATCGCGCGAGCAGCCCGGTCCCCAGCCCCATCACGCCCGGCGGACCGCCGAGTCCTTCGGCACGGACGCACGGCGCTACGACGAGGCCCGCCCCGCCTACCCCGACGCTCTGGTGGCCCGGATCGTCGCCGGGAGCCCCGGGCCCGGCCTGCTCGACGTCGGCTGCGGTACCGGAATCGCGGCCCGCCAGTTCCGGGCGGCCGGCTGCGCGGTGCTCGGGGTCGAACCGGATGTCCGCATGGCGGACCTGGCACGCGCGCACGGCGTCGGGGTCGAGGTGGCGACCTTCGAGGCGTGGGACCCGGCGGACCGGCTGTTCGACGCGGTGACCGCCGCCCAGTCGTGGCACTGGGTGGACCCTGCGGTGGGCGCCGCGAAGGCGGCCCGGGTACTGCGGCCGGGCGGGCGCCTGGCGGTCTTCGGGCATGTCTTCGAGCCGCCCGCCGAGGTGGCGGAGCCGTTCGCGGCGGCCTTCCGCCGGGTGGCGCCGGACTCACCGTTCAGCGGCGGACCGGCCCGGCGCCCGCTGGACGCGTACCGGGCGGGGTATGCGCAGACCGCCGAACAGATCCGCGCGACCGGGCACTTCCACGAACCGGAGCAGTGGCGGTTCGACTGGGAGCGCCCCTACACCCGGGACCAGTGGCTCAACCTGCTCCCGACTACGGGCGGCCTCACCCGGCTGGGCCCCGAGCGGCTGACGGAGATCCTGACGGCGGTGGGCGAGGCCATCGACGCGCTCGGCGGCGGCTTCACCATGCAGTACGTGACGCTGGCGACGACCGCCGTACGCGACGAAGCGCCCTGAAGGGTGTTGTCCGGTGCACACGAGAACGCCGCCGGGCCGGAGGCGGCGCGAGGCCGTTCCGGCCCGGCGGCGTCCGCCGGGCAGTGCCGTGTGCTCAGTGGCCGACCATCGCGGTCGGGTCCGCCGCCTTGATCTTCCTGCGGGGCAGCAGCAGGGCGGGGACGAGGCAGACCGCGATGAGGACGGCCGCCACCAGGAAGACCGAGGCGAACGCGTCGCCCATCTGGTCCTTGATGCCGTCCGGCGTCCTCGCGGTGATGTCCTTCAGGCCGTTGGTGAGAAGCACCGAGAACAGGGCGGTGCCGATCGAGGCGGCGACCTGCTGGACGATGTTCATCAGGGTCGAGCCACGGGCGACCGTGTGCTCCCGCAGCGTGGCCAGGGCCGACGCCATGATCGGCATCATGGAGGCGCCCATGCCGAGGCCCATGATGAAGAGCGCGGTGATGATGTACGCGTAGGACGTGTCGGCGGTGAGCTGCGTGAACATGCCCATGCCGGCGGTGATGACCACGATGCCGGTGATCACGATCTTGCCGGGGCCGATGCGGTCGGCGAGCATGCCGGCGATCGGCATGGTGATCATCGCGCCGATGCCCTGCGGGGCGAGCAGCACGCCCGAGTCGAGCGCCGACTCCCCGCGCACCTGCTGGAAGTAGAGCGGGAACAGCAGGCTGGCGCCGAAGAACGCCATGGCGAACAGCGACATGGCGATCACGGAGACGCTCAGGTCACGGTTCTGGAAGAGCCGCAGATCGATGAGCGGGTGGATGTTGGCGGGCCGCAGCGCCCACGGTACGAACGCGGCGACGAGTGCCAGACCGATGATCGCGGGTATGAGCACCTTGGCGGCCCAGACGGTGCCGGTCTCCGGGATGGAGGAGACGCCGTACAGGAAGGACGCGAGGCCGGGCGAGAGCAGCAGCACGCCCACCCAGTCGAACGTCTCGGACGGCTCCACGTTGTCCTTGGGCAGCACCACCACCGCGTACACGAGCGCGATCGCACCGATCGGCAGGTTGATCAGGAAGATCCAGTGCCAGGAGGCGATGTCGATCAGCCAACCGCCCAGAATGGGGCCGAAGATGGGGCCGAGGAGCATGGGAATGCCGAGCACGGCCATCACCCGGCCGACCCGCTCGGGGCCGGCCGCACGCGTCAGGATCGTCATGCCGAGCGGCATCAGCATGCCGCCGCCCAGGCCCTGGATCACGCGGAACGCGACCAGCATCTCCAGGGAGTTGGCCGCGGCGCACAGCGCCGATCCGGCCGCGAACAACGCGACCGCGAGCAGATAGAGACGTTTTGTCCCGAACCTGTCGGCGGCCCAGCCGGTGAGCGGGATGACGCTCGCCAGGGCCAGCGTGTAGCCGGTCATCGTCCAGGCGACCTGGGCCGAGGTCGCCTGGAACTCCTTCTGGAACGTCTGCAGTCCGACGGAGACCACGGTGATGTCCAGGATCGACATGATCCCGCCGAGCACGACCACGCCGGCTACGAGGAGGACCTTGCTGTCCAGCTTGTCGCCAGAGGCGCCCCCTCCCCCGGGAGGGCTCGACTCGATTTTTTGCGACGTGGTCATGACTCACCTTTCGGAGAAACTGCGGGGCCGCCCGGGGCCCCGCTCGATCTGTCCACCCCCCGCGGCCTCCGGCTGGTGGCAACGGCGCGCTCCACCGGGGCACGGTCCACGACGGACGACTCACCGGGCGGGATTCATGCGATCCGTTGTGGAACATGAATGTACCAGCGCCGGTGGGCCAGTATCGTTTTGATTGATGACAAGAAACGTGCACCTGCGTGATCGCGCTGCGGTCGCGATCCTCGACGCCGCGGCGATGCTCCTCGCCCGGCGCGGCGAGAGCATCAGCATGGCGGAGGTCGCGGCGGCCGCAGGCGTGGGCCGCACCACTCTGTACCGCCACTTCCCCAGCCGCGAGACCCTGCTGGACGCCCTGTCCCAGGAAGCGTGCGCCGAACTCATCGGCAAACTGGCGGACGCCGGCCTGGACCACGTCGCCGTGCCCGAGGGCGTGGCGCGGGTGAGCCGGATCGCGATGGGCCAGGCCGCCAAGTACCAGGCCCTGATGCACATACACGGCAAGCCCGCTGTCCCCGACGAGACCGCCCGCCAGCTCATGGCACCCCTCACCGCCCTGTTCATCCGCGGCTCGGCCGACGGCACCTGGCGTACGGACCTCGGCCCCGACACCCTCCTCGACCTCTACAGCGCACTTCTCCAGGGCGCCCTGAGCCAGGCCCTGCACGCCAAACTGGGCGTGGAACCGGCAGCCGCCGCCGTCACCTCGGTCTTCATACACGGCGCGGGCACACCACACCCGGCCGACGAGCACCTGGTGAACAGCCCTTCGCCGGCGGGGTTCTGAGACATGGTGCCCCCGCGCACACCCCCGCCAAGAACTGTGGTGTCCCGCCACATACGCCCCTGACCTGCCCCTTCCTACGGTGTGGCGACACGTTCCCGTCCCCCGACCGTCCGGAAGTGGTACCCATGGCCGACGCAGTGTCCGCTCCTCCACCGCCCTCGCACCTGCGGCGCATCGTCGCCGCCAGTCTCATCGGCACGACCATCGAGTGGTACGACTTCTTCCTGTACGGGTCGGCGGCCGCGCTGGTCTTCAACAAGCTGTTCTTTCCGGACTCCGAACCGCTCGTCGGCACGCTGCTGTCCTTCCTGACGTACGCGGTCGGCTTCGCGGCACGGCCCATCGGGGCGATGGTGTTCGGGCATTACGGGGACCGGCTCGGGCGCAAGAAGCTGCTGGTGCTGAGCCTGTTGATGATGGGCGGGGCGACCTTCGCGATCGGGCTGCTGCCGACGCATGCGACCGTCGGCGTGGCCGCGCCCGTGCTGCTCACCCTGCTCCGGCTGGTGCAGGGGTTCGCGCTCGGCGGTGAGTGGGGCGGGGCCGTGCTGCTGGTGTCGGAGCACGGGGACGCGGAGCGGCGCGGGTTCTGGGCGTCGTGGCCGCAGACCGGGGCGCCGGCCGGTCAGTTGCTGGCGACCGGGGTGCTGTCCGCGCTCACCGCGCTGACCTCGGACGCGGCGTTCGAGTCGTGGGGGTGGCGCATTCCGTTCCTGCTGTCCGGGGTGCTCGTGATCATCGGTCTGTGGATTCGTCTCTCTGTCGATGAATCGCCTCTGTTCAAGGAGGCCCTGGCCCGCGCCGACGAGCGGAAGGCCGCTTCGGGGGCCGCCGAGAAGATGCCGGTCGTGGCGGTGCTGCGGCACCACTGGCGCGATGTGCTGGTCGCCATGGGCGCGCGGATGGCGGAGAACATCAGCTACTACGTGATCACCGCGTTCATCCTCGTCTACGCGACGACCGCGGCGGACCTGAGCAAGCAGACGGCGCTCAACGCCGTGCTCATCGCGTCGGCCTTCCACTTCGCCGTGATCCCGCTGTGGGGCGCGCTCTCCGACCGGGTGGGGCGCAAGCCCGTCTATCTGGTGGGCGCGGTCGGCGTGGGCCTGTGGATGTTCCCGTTCTTCGCGCTGATCGACACCCGGAGCTTCGGGAACCTGCTGCTGGCCGTCACGGTCGGGCTGTTCTTCCACGGGGCGATGTACGCGCCGCAGGCGGCGTTCTTCTCGGAGCTGTTCGCGACCCGGATGCGCTACTCGGGCGCGTCGATCGGCGCGCAGTTCTCGTCCGTCGCGGCGGGCGCGCCCGCACCGCTCATCGCCACGGCCCTGCTCGCCGACTACGACAGCTCGACGCCCATCGCCCTGTACGTGATAGCCGCCGCGCTCCTCACGGTGCTGGCCCTGCTCTGCGCGAAGGAGACCCGGCACCGGGACCTCGCCGAGGTCGGACCGGAGGCCGGGTCCGCGTCGGGGCCGGAGGCCGAGGCGCCCCGGGACGCCGCGCGCACCGTCTGATCCGGGGTCCGGGAAACGCGAGGGAGCCGGGCCGTCCGCCCGGCTCCCTCGTCGTGCCTACTCCTGCGGCGCGGTGGCCTCGAACCAGGTGGGCCCGTCGGTCAGCGCCTGCTTGATCCGCAGCAGCGCGAACTCGGCCAGGTCGGGCAGCGCGTCCACCGGGAACCAGCCCACGTCCAGCGACTCGTCGTCGTTGACCCGGGCGGTACCGCCGGTGGCGCGGCAGCGGAAGGTGACGTCGAGGAACTGGCAGCGGTCGCCGTTCTCGTACTGGACGGGCGGCAGCGCCTGGGTGAGGACGACCCGCTCCGCCACGCAGCGCACGGCCGTCTCCTCGTACACCTCGCGCTCCGCCGTCGTCGCGGGCTGTTCGCCCGGCTCGGAGATGCCGCCGATCACGGACCACTCGCCGGTGTCGGCGCGCCGGCCGAGGAGCACTCTGCCCTCGTCGTCGAAGACGACGGCGGTGACACCGGGCAGCAGAAGCAGCTGCTGCCCGGCGGTGGCACGGATCTCGCGGATGAAGTCAGGAATGGCCATATGCCGACCCTACGCGGCACGCCATTCGTTCAGCCGGCCCGTCGTGCGCGCACCGCCCGGGCGCCCGCCCAGCCGAGCGCGCCGAGCGCGAGCAGGACCAGAATGCCCTCGGGCAGCGGTCCCATCCGGGTCGCGGGGGTGAGCGAGGAGCGCAGCGGCACCTCGTCCACCAGGGCGTCCGGGGTGAACATCTTCGTCTTCTCGGCCACCGTGCCGTCCGGGCGGATGATGGCGCTGACCCCGCTGGTGACGGGGACGACGACGGCCCGGCTGTGCTCGACGGCGCGCACCCGGGACATCGCGAGCTGCTGGTAGGTCATCTCGCTGCGGCCGAAGGTGGCGTTGTTGCTGGGGACGGCGATCAGCTGGGCGCCGTGCTCGACCGTGTCGCGTACGGCTCCGTCGAACGCGGCCTCGTAGCAGGTGACAAGACCGGTGTAGGTGCCCGCGAGGTCGAAGACGCCGACCTTCTTGCCGGGGCTGAAGTCCTGCCTCACCCGGTCGACGTCCGAGCTGAACAGACGCGCGAAGGAGCGCATCGGGATGTACTCGCCGAACGGCTGGATGCGCCGCTTGTCGTACGTGGCCAGGGGGCCCTTGTCCGGGTCCCACTGGATGAGGGTGTTGCGCAGGGCGCCCGCATCGGTTTCGACCACCGTGCCGACGACGGTCGGGACTCCGATCGCCTTCACGGCGTCGTCGATGACGATCCGCGCGTCCGCGTTGCGGTACGGGTCGAGGTCGGAGGAGTTCTCCGGCCACAGGACGAAGTCCGGCTGCGGGACCTTGCCGGCCTTCACGTCCCGGGCCAGCTGCTCCGTACGCTTGGCGTGGTTGTCCAGGACCGCGCGGCGCTGGGCGTTGAAGTCGAGGCCGAGGCGGGGGACGTTGCCCTGGATCGCGGCGACGGTCGCGGTGCCGTCCTCGGCGGAGTCGTCCACGAGCGGCAGTGACGCGAAGGCCGCCGCCACGGGGACGAGGACGGCCGCGGCGGCCACGGCGGCCGCTCCCCGGCGGAGCTCACCGGCGGAGCGGTAGTGGGTGAAGCGGCGCACCGCCTCGAAGAGGCCGAAGCCGCAGAGCACCACGGCGAAGGAGAGCAGCGGGGTGCCGCCGAGCGCGGCGAGCGGCAGGAAGACGCTGTCCGCCTGGCCGAAGGCGATCTTGCCCCAGGGGAAGCCGCCGAACGGCACCCGGGCGCGGACCGCCTCGTCCAGTGTCCAGACCGCGGCCGCCCACAGCGGTCCGCCGGGGAGCCGGGAGACGGCGGAGATGCCGATGCAGCCGACCGCGACGAACAGCGCCTCGGCGGCGGCGAGGGCCAGCCACGGCACCGGGCCGACCTCCTCGCCGGTCCAGTGCAGCAGCGGCAGCATGAAGCCGAGCCCGGCGAGCAGCCCGAGTCCGAAGGCGGCGCGGGCCCGGCGCTCGAACAGCACCCAGCCGAGCAGGGCGAAGCCGGGCAGAACCAGCCACCACAGGGGACGGGGCGGGAAGCTGAGGTACAGCATCGCGCCGGAGAGGACGGCGGCCCCGGGCCGCACGAGGCGCTTCGGCAGCCCGCCGGTGCGAGAGGCGGGGGCGGGGCTCTGCGGTTCGCCGACCTGGGCGATGGTGGTGCTCACCCGGCGGAGTCTACGGTGACGGCCGGGCCACGCGGGAGCCCTGTCCCGATGGCGGAATCCCGGCCACCGCATCATTTCTCCGTATCTTCCGCCCATCGAGCGGATGGGGCCGTTAACCTGTGCGCCAGTCCCCCGCCGACGGGCCGGCTCCGGCCCTCGCGTACGGGACGGTCACAGGCCGGGGGACGGACGTGATGGCTGAATCAGTGGGGCGGGGGCCCGAGCGGGGGAACACCTCCGACGCCGTCGGCGCGCTGATCCTCGCCGCTTGCGCGGTCTGGTCGCTGATCAGCGCGGCGGGGCGGGAGACCCGGCCGGAAGGGGTGCTGCTCGCTCTGCTCGCCGTCGCGGCGGGCTTCGCCTGCGGGCGCATCTGCGGCACGCTGCTGCCGGTGGGGACCGCCGCGGGCGCCGCGCTGGCGGCCCTGCTCCTGGCCCTCGTCTGGCGGCACGGCATGCCCGGTGCGACGGCCACCGCGGACCAGGCGCCGGGGCAGACCGGGGGCGCCGCCGCGCTGCTGGTCCTCGCCGCCGGGGCGGCCTGCTGCGCGGCGGCCGGGACCGGGCGGCGCGGGTCGCGTACGGTATTGCGGCTGCTGGCGCTGGGCACCGCGGGCGCCTCGTTCGCGCTGGGCTCGGTGGCCGGGTTCGCGGCGGCGCTCGGGGTGCTGGTGTGTGCGCTGGCCGCCGCCCGGACGCGGCGCCGACTGCTCGGGCTCGGCGGTCTCGCACTGGTGGCCGGGCTGGTCGTCGGCACCTCGTGGGCCATGGCCGAGGAGGTGCTGCCCGAGGGGCTCACGGTCTCGCTGGAGGGTCAGCTCACCCGGAACCGGGTCGAGCTGTGGCAGGACGCGGCCCGGCTGGCGGAGGAGCATCCGGTGCTCGGGACCGGGCCCGGCCGGTTCGCCGAACTGAGCCCGACCGCACAGCAGAGCCTCGGTTCGGACGGGAAACCGCACTCGGCGCCGTGGCAGCAGGCCGCCGAGCAGGGGGTCGTGGGGGTGGTGCTGCTGGGCGCCGCGTTCGGCTGGCTGCTGTACGCGCTGTGGCGCTCTCCCCGGTCCACGGCGGTGGTCCTGGCGGCGGGGGCCACGCTCACGGCACTGGCCGTGCTGGCGAGCGTGGGCAACGCGCTGAGCTTCACCCCGGTGACGGCGGGCGCGGGGCTGCTGGCCGGGCTGGCGTCGGCCCGGCGGCCGATCGGCGCGGGCGAGCCCGGCGGGCCGGACGGGGCGGAGGCCGGCGAGGGGGACGAGGGCGGGGTCAGGCCCCGGCCGGGAAGCCCGAGGACGGCAGGTGCAGCCGGGCCCGGATGAACCGTACGCCCGCCTCGGCGTCGTCCACCGTGATGGTGAACGTGCGTCCGTCGCCGAGCCGCAGTACCAGGCCCTCGCCCCGGCGCACCACCACGGCCGTGCCCTTCTCGGGGCGCCATCGGTAGCCCCAGCCGCCCCACTGCCGGGGGTTCACCTGGGGCGCGAAGTCGGCGGCCACCACATGGGTGAGCAGGATGCGGCGGCGCGGGAGGCCCATGTGGCCGCAGCGGACCTCCAGGGCGTCGCCGTCGACGCGGACGGCGACGTTCACGAAGGCGAGGGTGCCGAACAGCATGAGCAGACCGGCGGCCACACAGCCGATCACCGACATCAGCAGCGGGGCGATGCCGGAGGCCCAGTCGGAGCTGACGGCGAGCTGGATGCCCAGGGCCAGACAGGCGGCGCCCAGGGCCGCGAGGACCCACTGGGTGCGGTTGGTGGCCCGGCCGACCCAGACCTGCGAGTGGCTGCCGGTTCCGGTGCGCTTCGGTTCTCCGGGGTGCTCCCTCATGCCGAGCAGCGTACTGAAGAACGGACGTCCGGGAAGGGCTCCGGAGGCTCCGGCCGGGCCGTCGGGAGGTCAGCGGACGGAGCCGACGGCGGCCAGTCCGCGCCCTTCCGGGTAGGCCAGGGCGGCCGGCGGCAGCTCCGAGACGCGTCCGCTGAGGATGACCGCGATGGACGAGGAGGGTTCGGCCGACGGAGCGGGTTCGGCACCGATCCGGCGCAGCGCCTGGGCGGCGACGGCCCGGGCCGACCCGTGCAGGACGATGTGACGCCCGGCCGGGCCGCCGACGGCCTCGCGGATGCGCTCGGCGACGAGCTCGTAGTGGGTGCAGCCGAGGACCACGGCCCGGACGTCGGGCGGGGTGAGCGCGGCGGCGGCGCCGATCGCCTTCCCGATGGCGTCCTCGTCCGCGTACTGCACGGCGTCGGCGAGGCCGGGGCAGGGCACCTCGGTGACGGCGGCGGTCCCGGCGAACGCGCCGATCAGTCCGCGCTGGTACGGGCTGCCGGTGGTGGCCGGGGTCGCCCAGATCGCGACGGAGCCGCCGGCCGCCGCGGCGGGCTTGACGGCGGGGACGGTGCCGATGACGGGCAGGCCCGGTTCGAGCTCGGCCCGCAGCAGTTCCAGCGCGTGCACGGAGGCTGTGTTGCAGGCGACGATCAGCGCGTCGGGCCGGTGCGCGGCGGCGGCCCGGGCCACCGCGAGCGCGCGGGCCCGCACCCCCTCGGGGGCGCGGCCCCAGGGCATGTTGTCCGGGTCGGACGAGAGGACCAGATCGGCGTCCGGCCTCAGCCGGCGTACTGCGGCGGCGGCGGCGAGCAGTCCGATTCCGGAGTCCATGAGCGCGATCTTCACCCGGTCACCATAGTCGACCGCCCTTGCGGTCCCCGCTGAGTGGTGCAGACTTCCGCCAATGAGCGCCGTTGCCTGGATCGCCGTGGGTTCGCTTGTCGCATGGGGGTGGCTGCTGCTGGGCCAGGGGTTCTTCTGGCGCACCGATCAGCGGCTGCCGAGCCGGGCGGCCCCGGAGCGCTGGCCCTCGGTCGCCGTGGTCGTGCCGGCGCGCGACGAGGCCGCGATGCTGCCGGTGAGCCTGCCGTCGCTGCTGGCGCAGGACTATCCGGGGAGCGCCGAGATCTTCCTCGTGGACGACTCCAGCAAGGACGGCACGGGCGATGTCGCCCGCGCCCTGTCCGTGCGGTACGGGGGCCCGCCGGTGACCGTGGTGTCGCCGGGCGAGCCCGAGCCGGGCTGGACGGGCAAGCTCTGGGCCGTACGCCATGGGATCGCGCTGGCCCGGGCCCGGGAGCCGGAGTATCTGCTGCTGACGGACGCCGATATCGCGCATGAGCCGGACAGCCTGCGGGAGCTGGTGGCGGCGGCGGAGACGGGCGACTTCGATCTGGTCTCGCAGATGGCGCGGCTGCGGGTGGCGAGTGTCTGGGAGCGGCTGGTCGTGCCGGCCTTCGTCTACTTCTTCTCGCAGCTCTATCCGTTCCGGTGGATCAACCGGAAGCGGGGGCGGACGGCCGCGGCGGCGGGCGGCTGTGTGCTGCTGCGGACGGACGCGGCGGTGCGGGCGGGGGTGCCGGACTCGATCCGGCAGGCGGTGATCGACGACGTGTCGCTGGCCCGGGCGGTGCGGCGCTCGGGAGGCCGGATCTGGCTGGGGCTCGCGGACCGGGTGGACAGTGTGCGGCCGTATCCGCGCCTGGCCGATCTGTGGCGGATGGTCTCGCGGAGCGCGTACGCGCAGCTGCGGCACAATCCGCTGGTGCTGCTCGGCACGGTGCTCGGGCTGGCGCTGGTCTATCTCGCGCCGCCGGTGGCGCTGGTCGCCGGGGTGCTCGGCGGGAGTGCGGTCGCGGCGTGGGCCGGGGGCGTCGCCTGGGCGGTCATGGCGGGGACGTACATGCCGATGCTGGGCTACTACCGGCAGTCGCTGTGGCTGGCCCCGCTGCTGCCGTGCACCGCGCTGCTGTATCTGCTGATGACCGTCGACTCGGCGGTGCAGCACTACCGGGGGCGCGGTGCGGCCTGGAAGGGGCGTACGTACGCCCGCCCCGAGGCCGCACCGGATCAGTGACTCAGCACCGCCCGGACCGGGTCACTTGCGGCCCGGGGTCCAGTTCATGCCCCAGCCGTAGGCGTGGTCTATGGTGCGCTGCGGGCTGACCCCGCGCTGCGGCACCAGATAGCGGGCCTCACGCTGCACGGTGAGGTCGTTCCCCGTGTTGGTGATGAGCGCGAGGGCGCAGACGGTCGACGGGACCGTGCACTCGTCCAGCGAGAAGTCGATCGGCGCGCCGTGCTGCGGCTGGAGGGTGACGGTGGCGTGCAGGTCGGCGAAGCTGCGGGCGCCCTCGTAGATGGTGACGAAGATCAGGACCCGGCGGAGCTGCGCCTTGTGGTCGAGATTGATCGTCAGGTTCTCACCGGTGGCGACGGCGCCGGTGCGGTCGTCGCCGTCGAGCTGCATGAACGGCGGCTGGTGGAGCGCGCCGAAGGCGTTCCCCAGGGCCTGGACGACTCCCTTGCGGCCGTCGGTCAGCTCGTACAGGGCGCAGAGGTCGAGGTCGAGGTCCGAGTGGTTCGCCACGGCGCGGCCCAGCTTGCTGCCCCAGCCCTTGAACTGCTTGCGCACCTCCCAGTTGAGGTTGACGCGCATGGCGCCGGAGGTACCGCCCTGCTTGGTGAGGGAGACGGACGGCGCCTCCTTGGTGAGCGTCACCTTGGTCAGCCGTACGGGCTGGGTGACGGGCGGTGCCGGCGGGGCCGGGGGGACCGGCGGGGCCATCGGGGAGGGCATCGGCGCCGCGAGCGTCGGCTGCTGCGGCTGCGGGTACCGCGGAGGCGGCGGAGTGGCGGTGACCCGGGGGGCCTGGGGCCGGGGAGCCGGCTGCTGGGGTTCGTCCACGGAGATCCCGAAGTCCGTGGCGAGCCCTTCGAGCCCGGAGCCGTAGCCCTGGCCGACCGCCCGGAACTTCCAGGCGCCCTGACGCCGGTAGAGCTCGCCGAGGATGAAGGCCGTCTCCACGGTGGCGTCGGAGCTGTCGAAGCGGGCCAGTTCGGCACCGTTCGCGGCGTCCAGGACGCGTACGTACAGTCCGCTCACCCGGCCGAACGTGCCGCCGTCGGCCGAGGCGGCCAGCACCACGCGGTCGATGGCGGGCTCCACTCGTGCGAGGTCGACCGCGAGGGTGTCGGTCGCGGCGCCGCCGGCGTTGCGCTTGCCCTCATGGCGCACCGCGCCGGAGGAGTGAGCCGGCTGGTTGTAGAAGACGAAGTCGCCGTCGTTGCGCACCTTGCCCGTGGCGAGGAGGAGAAGCGCGGAGGCGTCCACATCGGGTGTCCCCGGGGCGGTGTGCCACCCCGTTTCGACACGCACGGCCTGCGCCGCCACTGGGACATTGGTTCCCTTTTGCATGGTCATGCTCGCCCCCATCACGAGTCCGCTTCCGAGACCTTTCCGGGTCAACCTACTGCCGGTCCCGCCGCGGGACCCACCGAGGTACGGGTACGGGCGCCCGGACCCGTGGCCGCGACGCCCGCCCGCCTCTTCGCCGGATCAGGCGTCGGTGTCCTCCGGCCGGGTGCCCTCCTCGCCGTTGTGGACGACGCCGTACGCGTCCAGGCGGGGGTGCATGGCCATCGGCTCCATCATGGTGACGTCGGACGGGCGTTGGCTCTCCGGGCCGTCGGGCCCCCAGCGCAGCAGGCGCCGTGAGCGGGCGATCCGGCAGACGGTGTCACCCGCCTCGACCTCGTTGAGCCGGCCCGCGCGCAGCCGGTCGGCCGCGTCGGCCAGGATCTTCATCTCGGCGAGGTCGGGGTGGGTGCCCTCGGCGACGACGCTGCGCGCGGTCACGTCCGGCCCGGCGGTGACCTCGATGGCGCCCGCCTGCCGGGGCCTGAACCAGGTCAGCGAGAAGTCGAGAGCGCGCCGGGCGTCCTGCGGGGTGGCGTGCAGACCGCCGCCGACGCCCCACCGCTCGTGGCCGGTCCGTTCCACGACGAGGAAGCAGGTCGGCAGGAGCAGGATGTCGGGATGGGTGTCCACGGCGCGCACGGAGTCGCGCAGGACGTTGGCGGGGTAGCGGCCGCCCTTGTACGCGAAGGGGCGCATCGTCAGCATCTCCGCCGCCTGGAGGGGCGTCACGGGCGCGTCCGGGTCCAGCACCAGCCCGTTGTCGACCAGGGCGCTCTCGGTGGTGCGGTCCCACTCGGGCAGGGCGGGCTCGGGGTCGGTGGGGCGCGGCAGCTCGATGCCTCCGTCGGGGGCCAGGCCCGCGTACTCCTCGGCGCGCACCACACGGTAGCGCGTGCCGCGGACGCTGACCTCGGACGGCTTCCCGGTCTCCAGCCGGGCGACCGCGCCGAGCAGGGCCCGCCGCTCCGCCTCGGTGTCCGTCTCGTCCTTGGCCCGGAACCACAGCTTGGACTGCAACTCGTCCCGGGCCTGCTGGGGGCAGCCGTTCGTGATGGAGGTGATCACCCTCCACCGCTGTCCGTCGGCCTCGGACTGTGCGGCCACTCCGAACAGCGGACCTCGGACGGCAAGTTTGTTGCGCGACGCCGCGTCGAAGGCGTCGGCCTCGATCGCGGCCTCGACGGGCTCCACCGGAATCCTCACCAGCACCGGCCGGGCGGCGGGGCGCACACCGTGTTTCTTCATGGCGTCATCCTGGCGTCAACGGACGGCGTGTACGTGGCTTTCGCCGGATCATCCACCGTAAGTGCCTTCCCGGATCGATGTGTTGCCGTGATCGGTCGACAGCCGGTAAGGCTCGGGGCCGAGCCCCGGCCCTCTCCGCGTCCCATTGCCGCCCGGTGGGGCACTCCCCGGAATTGCGCCCGGGAAATCGGCGAGGTGCGCGAACCGTGCAAGATCGGCAGTGAAACAAGGGGGGATTCCCCCCGATACGGACCCCGGGATGACAACGATGTTTCGGCAGGTCAGGCAGGTAAGGAGAAAGTAAATCCGATGACCACAAAATTGGGACTCCCCAATCAGCACATCGTGGGCTTAACTTAGGTGTCATGACCTCCCCCCGCTCCACCTACGGTGGCGGCTACTACGCCGCGCCGTCGTTTGCCGACACCCCGATCTACGACTCTCTCGTCGCGGAGCGGGGCACCCCTCAGATCGCACCGATCCGAGTGCCCGCCGCCTACGACACCGGCAGCAGCTATCTGCCGGCGCTCCCGTCGGCCCTGCCGGCGCTTCCCGCGGCCCCGTCCCAGCCCCAGCAGTCCTACGGCTATCCCCAGCCGCCGGCGCAGCAGCAGGGCTACACACCGATGCAGCACGCGCAGCTCCAGCACGCGCCGGCGCCGTACATCCCGCAGCAGCCCGCCGGCGGCCGCGGCATGTACCAGGCGCCCCCGCCGCAGCAGCAGCGCCCGGCGCCGGCCTCGGGCTACGAGTCGATGCGCCCCGCCGCGGCCCGTCCCGCCCCGGCCCAGTCCCCGTACGAGGACCCGTACGGCCGGCCCTACCAGGGCGGCCGGGGCTACTAGACCCTTCGGATCAGGCGGCGCACGGCCCGGGGCGGGGTGCCCGGCAACACGGGTCCGTGCGCCGTTCCGCGTGACCGGCTCGGGCGGGCCGTGCGTTGAGCACGGTGGGCCGCCCGTTCCGCGCGGCCCCGGCGCGTGGACGGCACCGCACCGGGCGGGGACCGGTGCGGAAGGGGGTGCGGGGACTTGCGAGCGATGGCGGGCGTCTGGCGTTGGCGCCGCAATCCGCTGCGCCGGGCGACGGACCGGCGCGAGGCGTGGCTGGCCCTGGCCGCGTTCCTGATGCTGGTGCTGGCGGTCCCGGCGGTCGGCTGGATCTGCGGGGCCCGGACGGACGGGGCGCTCCAGGCGGCGGTTCGCGCCCAGCGGGCGGACCGTCATCTCACCACGGCCGTCGTGGTGCGGCGGGTGGCCGGCGCCCGTCATGTGTCCGATCCCGAGATATCCGGCGGCTCCATGCGGCGGACCGAGGTGGTGGCCCGGTGGCACACCCCGGCCGGCGCGGCCCGCACGGCGACGGTGACGACCGCCTCGCGCAACGCCTCGCCGGGGGCCCGGGTCCGGATCTGGACCGACCGCGAAGGGGCCCCGGCGCTCCGGCCGATGGACCTGCCGACGGCGCACACGCATGCCGCGCTCGCCGGCTTCGGAGCCGCGATGCTGTCCGCCCTGCTGATCGAGTGCGTCCGGCGCCTGATCCTCCGCCGCATGACCCGGCGGCGGTACGACCGGCTGGACCGGGCCTGGGCGGCGGTCGGCCCGGACTGGGGCAGGACGGGCACCGGCAGCTAGGGCGTGTCCGGGGGTACGGTCCGGGCAGGCGGCGGGACCTGCGCATCGGGTCAACTCCCGGCGTCCGCGCGCGCTACGGTGGACCGGCCCGCCCGTCGCTCTCCGGCAGGCGGACCCCGGCTGGTCGCTGCCGCGAGGCCGGTGACCCGGGCATCACACACGCACGAGGCGGGGGCACGACAGCGCCATGGCACAGGGCACGGTCCAGGTGACGCACACCGGCACATCGCGGTGGCGGCGCCGCACGGGCGAATACGCCTCCCTCACCGCGGCGCTCGAAGCGGCGGCGGACGGTGATGTGCTCACCGTCGCGCCCGGCACCTACCGGGAGAACCTGGTCATCGCCCGCGCGGTCACGCTGCGCGGCCCCGAGGGCTCCGTCGGCTCCGTGCGCATCGCCCCCGCCGACGGGGTGCCGCTGACGCTGCGCGCCTCCGCCGTCGTCCAGGACCTCCATGTGGAGGGGCAGGACTCGGCAGCCCCGGCGGTGCTGGTCGAGGACGGCGCACCGGAGATAGCGGACGTACGGATCGTGACCCGCTCGGCGGCCGGTGTCGAGGTGCGCGGCGCGGCCCGGCCCACCGTGCGCCGGTGCACCGTCGACAATCCGGCCGGCGTCGGCATCGCCGTGCTCGACGGCGCGGGCGGGGTGTTCGAGGAGTGCGAGATCGTCTCGGCCGGGCAGTCCGGGGTCGCCGTGCGCGACGGCGGGCATCCCCGGCTCGAACGCTGCCGGGTGCACCACGCGTCGGGCGCGGGCCTGTCGGTCACCGGCGAGGGCAGCGGCCTGGAGGCACTGGGCTGCGAGGTGTACGAGATCAAGGGCGCCGGAATCCAGGTGACCGCCCGTGCCTCCGCCCATCTCACCGACTGCACGGTGCACCGCACCTCGGCGGACGGTGTCACGCTGGACACCGACGCGGTGCTCACCCTCGCCGACTGCGACATCCACGACATCCCGGAGAACGCGGTGGATCTGCGTTCGCGGGCGGTGCTGACGCTGACCCGTTCGACGGTGCGCCGCTTCGGCCGCAACGGGCTCTCGGTGTGGGACCCGGGCACCCGGGTGGACGCCAACCAGTGCGAGATCCACGACAGCACGGGCGACTACCCGGCGGTCTGGGTCAGCGACGGGGCGACGGTGATACTGGATTCCTGCCGGGTCCACGACGTGCCGGACGCCCTGTTCGTCCTGGACCGGGGCTCCCGGGCCGATGTGGTGGACAGCGATCTCTCCCAGGTCCGCAACACCGCGGTCTCGGTCAGCGACGGGGCGACCGCGCAGCTGGACGACTGCCGCATCCGGGAGGCGTCGACCGGCGCCTGGTTCCGGGACCACGGCAGCGGGGGCACGCTGAACAACTGCACCGTCGACGCCGCGCAGACGGGCGTGATCGTCACCAAGGGCGCCGACCCGGTGATCGAGCGGTGCACGGTGACCTCGCCCGCCGAGGCCGGGTTCTATGTGTCCGCCGAGGGCCGGGGGACGTTCAACGGCTGCCGGGTCACGGGCAGCGAGGGCTACGGCTTCCATGTGATGGAGGGCTGCCGGACGACGCTCACCCGGTGCCGCACCGAGCGGTGCGCGCGCGGCGGTTACGAGTTCCCGGAGGGCACCGGCGCCGGGAGCGGTACGGGAAGCGGGCCGGTCGTGGAGGACTGCACGAGCGACGAGAGCGGGCTGCGCACCGCCACTCCCCCGCCGGCCCCGGTCCTGACGGCCACCCAGACCTCGCCCGGGCTGCTCGGTTCGGTCCCCGCGCCGCGCCCCGTGGAGCCGGAGCCGCCCGCCGAGCCCGCGCGCACCTCCGGGGAGGTGCTGGGCGAGCTCGACGCGCTGGTCGGCCTGGACAGCGTCAAGCGGGAGGTGCGGGCGCTCACGGACATGATCGAGGTGGGGCGCAGGCGCCGGGCGGCGGGCCTCAAGGCCGCTTCGGTCCGCCGCCATCTCGTCTTCACCGGCTCCCCGGGCACCGGCAAGACGACGGTGGCCCGGCTGTACGGGGAGATCCTGGCCGCGCTCGGGGTGCTGGAACGGGGTCATCTGGTCGAGGTGTCCCGGGTCGACCTGGTCGGTGAGCACATCGGCTCGACCGCGATCCGTACGCAGGAGGCGTTCGACCGGGCGCGCGGCGGGGTGCTGTTCGTGGACGAGGCGTACGCGCTGTCGCCCGAGGACTCCGGGCGGGACTTCGGCCGGGAGGCGATCGACACGCTGGTGAAGCTGATGGAGGACCACCGGGACGCGGTGGTGGTCATCGTCGCCGGGTACACGCAGGAGATGGAGCGGTTCCTGACCGTCAACCCCGGGGTCGCGTCCCGGTTCTCGCGGACCATCACCTTCAGCGACTACGAGCCGGCCGAGCTGCTGCGGATCGTGGAGCAGCAGTCGCGGGAGCACGAGTACAGCCTGGCGTCGGGCACCGGTGAGGCGCTGCTGAAATACTTCACGGAGCTGCCCAAGGGGCCCGCCTTCGGCAATGGGCGCACCGCTCGCCAGACCTTCGAGTCGATGGTCGAGCGGCACGCCGGCCGGGTCGCCCAGCTCGCCGATCCGAGCACGGACGACCTCACCCTGCTGTATCCGGAGGACCTCCCGGAACTGCCCTGACGTCCTCGCCGACGGGCTCCGCCTGCTGGGGCAGGACGGGGTCGAGCCGTTCCAGGAGGGCGGCGCGCTCCTCCGCGAAGACGGGGTCGGCCTGGTAGTCGGAGTGGCCGAGCACCGGCTCGGGCAGCGGGTGTTCGGGCGTCCGTCCGTAGAACAGCGGGTCCTTGAGCGGGCCCCGGTCGACCTCGGGACCGGATTCCTCACCGAGCCGGATCGCGCCGCCGATGGGGTCGGTGGCCCGCCACAGATTGCGCCAACAGTGCACGGAGCGGTGCAGCCCGTGCAGCTGCCCGGCCCCGAAGTAGGCCGGGAACCAGCGGGCGTAGAGCCGTTCGATCGGCGATCCATAGGTGAGCAGGGCGACCCGGGAGCGGGTGCGGGCGGGCAGCTGCCAGACCGCGGAGGCCGCGAGGACGCTGCCCTGGGAGTGGCCGGAGATGACGAGCCGGCCCCGGGTGCGGCCGGTCCAGCCGGACATCCGGGAGGTCAGGTCGGGCACGGCGCGCTCCGCGTAGCAGGGCGGGGCGAAGGGGTGGGCGGCGCGCGGCCAGAACGTACCGACGTCCCAGAGGATGCCGATCGTGCGCCGGGCGGACGCGTCCCGGTAGGCGCGCCTGCCGCAGGCGACGAAGACGAGGAAGCCGAAGCCGATCAGCCAGGAGCCGGTGGACTGCGCCGCCTCGGCCACCGATTCGAGGAACGGGCCGCTGTCGTCGAGCGCGAGTCCGGGGACCTCGCCGGTGGCCCAGGACCCGGCGACCGCCCCCGCGCCCAGGAACAGGGTGGCGCCGGAGACGATCCCCACCATGCGGGGCGCCGAGTCGGTGAGCGCGGCCGTGGCCCGGATGCGGGCGATCCGCTTGGTCCGCGACGGATCGGGGAAGCGTTCGCCGTACTCCGCGTCGACCACGGGTTCCAGCCGCCGGGCCGCCAGCCAGGTCCGCAGGCCGAGGACGGCGCCCGGGACCAGGAGCAGCGCGAGGAGGACGGGGATGACCGAAGCCTGCCAGCTGAGCAGCACCGGGGGTCCCGCTATCAGCGCGCTACGCCCCATGCCGGGGCTGCCGGGTCCGTCGAGCCAGTCGGCGACGCGCTGGGCGACGCCGCCGGTCATCACGCCGCCGAGGGCGCACGCGAGCATCGCGACGACCGGTCCGCCGAGGCCGCGCAGGACGGTGCGCGGCTCCGGGCAGCGCCGGTACAGAGAGAGGGAGATCGCCGCGAGGAGGACCACCAGGATGCCCTCGGCGACGCTGACCGCCCGGAACAGCGTGGTGTCGCCGGGGAGCCTTCCGGAGGAGGTCCAGCCGGGGCGCGACCAGGCGGCGTGGACGGCGGCGAGGACGAGGAGGGCCAGCGTGGCGCCGGGCAGCCAGGTGATGACGGCCCGGTCGAGCCGGTTGTCGAGGCGCCGTTCGCTGCGGCCCCGGCGGCAGACCACCCAGAGCACGACGAGGAGCCCGAGGGCGAGGGCCGCTTCGATGAGCCGGCCCAGGAGCGGGGCGACCGGTCCGGTGCCGGCGCGGTCGTGGCGGGCAGCGGCCTCGGTGACGGCGGCGGCGACGGTGAGGAAGCCGGCCGCGGTGTGGGCGGCGCGCAGCCGGGCGACGAGGCGGCGCCCGTACCAGAATCCGGGCCGTCCCAGGGCCTGCCCGGGCGCGGGGCGGACGGGTTCGGCGGCGGGGGCGCGGCCGTCCCCGTCGTCGTCCGGGACCGCCTCGGTCAGCGGGCGCTGGGACTCGTAGGCGCTCCAGGTGCGGTTGGACAGGAACCAGAGCAGTCCGACCAGCGCGGCCGGGACCAGTGCGGCCAGGGCCAGGCGGCGGCCGGGCTGGGACCACCAGCCGCCCTGCTCGGCGGAGAGGAAGCCGAGCCAGGTGCGCTTGTCGGAGCACGCGGCGACGCCCGCGCACTGCCAGGCGGTGAGGTCGAGGGCGACCTCGCAGGCGGCGGCGGTCAGCAGCACGGTGAGGCTGAGCGCGATCAGCCGCACGAGGACGCCGTACAGCCGGATCGCGCGGGGGCGGCGCCGGGCGGTGGGGCGCATCCAGTGGGCGAGGTTGATCACCATGAAGGGGAGCAGCAGCAGCCACAGCGCGCGGGAGCCGTTGCCGGAGGTGAGGTTGGACCAGCAGTACGCCTCGGCGATGGGTTTCTCGCGGTACCGCTCGGGGTGCTGTTCGGCGTCGACGTCGGCGGAGCGCCGGTAGATGGCGGCGGTGGCGTCGCCGGTGACCCGGACCGTGCGCGGGTCGCTCAGCATGTCCTGGGGGGTGGTCCCGCCCACCCCGTGGACCAGTAATTCCAGCGCGGGGCCGTGGCTGCGCGGGGCAGGGGTGGGAGGGGGCACGTGCGTCTCGCTCTCGCAGGGGGGAAGGCGGCTGATGGCCGGTCACCGTTACTGACGAATCTCCCCCGGGCGGGGGTCCGCGACACCGGGCGTGGCAGGATGACTCCGTCGATACGGACTCCGGTACGGCCAGAGGGAAGGGCGAGGCCCGGCGTTGAGCGAGAATCAGAACCTGCTCGCGGAGCAGCGGCGCGCGCTGATCCTTGACGAGGTGCGCCGGCGCGGCGGGGTGCGGGTCAACGAGCTGACCCGGAAGCTGAACGTCTCGGACATGACCGTCCGCCGGGATCTGGACGCGCTGGCCCGGCAGGGCGTGATCGAGAAGGTGCACGGCGGTGCCGTGCCGGTGGTCGAGGCGAGCACGCACGAGCCCGGTTTCGAGGCGAAGTCGACGCTGGAGCTGACCGCCAAGGAGGACATCGCCCGGGCCGCCGCCGCGATGGCGGTGCCCGGCAGTGCGATCGCCCTGTCCGGGGGCACCACGACGTATGCGCTGGCCCAGCATCTGCTGGAGGTGCCGGACCTGACGGTCGTGACGAATTCGGTGCGGGTCGCGGACGTGTTCCACGCGGCGCAGCGGCCCGGCGCTCCGGGCGGCCGGCCGGGTGCGGCGACGGTCGTCCTCACCGGCGGGGTGCGTACGCCCTCCGATTCGCTGGTCGGCCCGGTCGCGGACCGGGCGATCGCGGCGCTGCACTTCGATGTGCTGTTCCTCGGGGTCCACGGGATCTCGGTGGAGGCGGGGCTGTCCACGCCGAATCTGGCGGAGGCGGAGACCAACCGCCGGTTCGTGCGGTCGGCGCGCCGGGTGGTGGTGGTCGCCGACCACACCAAGTGGGGCACGGTCGGTCTCAGCTCGTTCGCCTCGCTGGACGAGGTGAGCACGTTCGTCACGGACGCGGGGCTGCCGGCGGAAGCCCGGGCTCGGATCGAGGAGCATCTGCCGGGGCTGCTGGTGGCGGGCGACGCCGGTCCGGCCGAGAGCTGAGCATTCCGCTCCTCTCGCGGCAGGGCCTCCACGCCCTAGGGCGTGTCCGCAAAGTCCCGTCTGGCCCGCGACGCCTGGCACGCACTCTCGCCGCACCGGCCGAAATCCCAAGTACATCCAGTACGAGGGATTGCGGCCGGCACGCCGAGAGCACGCACCAGACGCCGCGGGCCACGCCCTTCGGGCGTACGACGGGACTTTGCGGACACGCCCTAGGATCTCGGTGTGGCCGTGTTCCGGATCGAGCGTTTCACCTCCTTGCCCGCAGCCGAGTCCTGGCGCCGGGTGACGGACTGGGAGCGGCATGCCGCGCAGGTGCCGTTGACCGTGATCACGGTGCCGACGGGGCTGCCGACCCGGGTCGGGACGGTGTTCGTGGCGCGCACCGGGGTGGGTCCGCTGGCGTTCGACGATCCGATGGAAGTGGTCCGCTGGTCGCCGCCGGCCGGGAGCCGGGCGGGGATGTGCCGGCTGGAGAAGCGCGGCCGGGTGGTGCGGGGCCGCGCGTCGATCGATGTGTATCCGAACCGGGCGGGCTCCCATGTGGTGTGGGTCGAGGAGCTGAGCGTACGGTTGCTGCCGCGCTGGGCGGACCCGGTGCTGGCCGGGGCCGGGAAGCGGGTGTTCGGGCGGGTGCTCGACGCCATGCTGGACCTCCCGGCAGGCCGCTACGGCTGAGGTGTCACGCCTCCGGCCAGTCGCCGGTGGCCAGGAACCGGTCGATGGTCCGGGTGTACGGGGTGATGTCGAGGCCCTGCGCGGTCAGCCAGGTGTCGGAGTAGTACTTGTCGAGGTAGCGGTCGCCTGGGTCGCAGATCAGGGTGACGACGCTGCCCCGCTCGCCCCGGGCGACCATCTCGGCGATCAGTTTGAAGGCGCTCCACAGGCCGGTTCCGGTGGAGCCGCCCGCCTTGCGCCCGATGGCGCGTTCCAGGGCGCGCACGGCGGCGACGCTCGCCGCGTCCGGGACCTTCATCATGCGGTCGATGGCGCCGGGGACGAAGCTGGGCTCCATCCGGGGCCGGCCGATGCCCTCGATGCGGGAGCCGCAGTCGCTGGTGGCGTGCGGGTCGTGGTGGGTCCAGCCGTCGAAGAAGCAGGAGTTCTCCGGGTCGGGCACGCAGATCCGGGTGTCGTGCTGCATGTAGTGCACGTAGCGCGCGATGGTCGCGGAGGTGCCGCCGGTGCCGGCGGTGGCGACGATCCAGGTGGGCTCGGGATAGCGTTCGAGCCGCAGTTGCTGGTAGACCGACTCCGCGATGTTGTTGTTGCCCCGCCAGTCGGTGGCCCGCTCGGCGTAGGTGAACTGGTCCATGTAGTGGCCGCCGGTCTCGGTGGCGAGCCGCGCCGATTCCTCGTACATCCGGCGCGAGTCGTCCACGAAGTGGCAGCGCCCGCCGTGGAATTCGATGAGCCGGCACTTCTCCGGGCTGGTGGTGCGGGGCATCACGGCGATGAACGGAACACCGATCAGTTTGGCGAAGTACGCCTCCGAGACGGCGGTCGAGCCGCTGGACGCCTCGATGACCGGTTTGCCCGGCCTGATCCAGCCGTTGCAGAGCCCGTAGAGGAAGAGCGAACGCGCGAGCCGGTGTTTCAGGCTGCCGGTGGGGTGGGTCGACTCGTCCTTGAGGTAGAGGTCGATGCCCCAGCTCTCCGGCAGCGGGAAGAGCAGCAGATGGGTGTCGGCAGAGCGGTTGGCGTCGGCCTGGACCTTGCGGACGGCCTCCTTGAGCCAGGCTCGGTAGGCCGGGTCGGAGCGGTCGATATCGACGGTCGGCGCGGCTGCGCCGCCGTGCCCGTGCTCGGTGCTGTCCATCTGCGCGCGTCTCCTCGTACGACCGGTCTCGGCGGGGCCCACGATATGCCCCCCACCTGCACAAACGTTGACTTTGATGGTCCATAGCAGTGCCTTGGTGTCGCGGCCGGGCCACCGTGCCCCCGCACGGCCCGAATGCGCCGTTTACGTACCGTCCCGCTCTGGTGCACACGCCCCGGGATGGGCACACTTCGTCTCAGAGGCATGATGAAGGGGGCGAAGGGGCCATGTCGGAAACGGAGTTCGGCGCGACGGGTGTGACGGAGTTCAGTGCGACCGGTGTGCGCATCGACCGGTGGGCGCGCTCGGTCACCAGGGCGGGACAGGTGACCGTGAAGGACGGGCGGGTGGCGCTCCTGACGAGTTACGGGCGGGAGATCGACAGCGCGCCGGTGGGCACGGTGAGCGCGGGCAGACCGTGGTTCGCGGGGGCGGACGCCACGGTGGCGCGGGTCAACGGGACGCGGTACCGGCTGACGATGCGGCGGCCGGACGGCAAACCCGGTGACACGGCGCCTTCACACCGGTTCCTGGAGGCGCTGTACAGCGCGGGCGGGCGCCGCTCCTGAGGCGGGTGGGGCGCGGGACACCGCGAGTTGCGGAGCCGTATGCCCTGAGCGACATTGGAGTCACGTCACTCATGGTGTACCGGCGGTGACACTTCGATCGAGGCCGCCGGCCCGGACTCAGCAGCGAGCCATGTGCTGAATCCGTTCCTTCGTCTTCTTCCGGACCTATTTCGGGGAGTCGCAGCCGTGATCAGCGAGCCAAGCAGGCACTGCACGGTGGAGCTCCAGGCCCTGCCGTCGCGGATCGGTCAGGTCCGCAGAATCATCTCGGCGCAACTGCGCTACTGGCATCTCGATTCTCTGATCGACCAGACAGCGCTGGGCGTCACCGAGCTCCTCACCAACGTCCACCGGCACGCGCAGCCGGACAAGTCATGCACCGTCGAGATCGAGTTGCTGCTCGAACGGCTCACGGTGTCCGTCCACGACCACGATCCACGGCTGCCGACCGTGCGCGAGGCCGACGACTCCAGTACGTCGGGGCGCGGGCTCGCACTGATCGCCGCGGTCAGCGAGAGCTGGGGGGTGCGCCCCCGGGGCGGCGCGGGGAAGGTCGTGTGGTTCACGCTTCACGCTCCGGCACCGCCCGCCCCGCCGTCGCGCATGGTGTACGGAGCGACGACCGACGGGCCGTTCGACCTGAGCGTGCTGAAGCATCTGGAGGGCTCACCGCCTTCGGCGTCGCGGTCGGCCGTGGTGGGCTGACCGGGGCCGGCACGACAGGAGCGGGGCATCCCCTTGGCGGGGTGCCCCGTTCACGTATGCGCGGCGGCCCCGTTTCTGTACCTACTAGTATGTACACTGTCCGCATGAGCACTCCGGACCGTCTGATCGAAGCCACCCGGGAGCTCCTGTGGGAGCGCGGTTACGTGGGCATGAGCCCCAAGGCCATCCAGCAGCACGCCCGGGTGGGCCAGGGCAGCATGTACCACCACTTCACCGGCAAACCGGATCTGGCCCTCACCGCCATCCGCCGCACGGCCGACGAGCTGCGGGACGCCGCGGACCTGGTGCTCGGCGCGCCCGGGTCGGCGTACGAGCGGATCTCGGCCTATCTGCTGCGCGAGCGCGATGTGCTGCGCGGCTGCCCGGTGGGGCGGCTGACCATGGACCCGGACATCATCGCGAGCGACGAGCTGCGGGAGCCGGTGGACGAAACCATCGGCTGGCTGCGCGACAGGCTCGCCGGCATCGTCCGCGAGGGCGTCGACCGGGGCGAGTTCGCCCCCGGCGTGGTGCCCGACGACATCGCCGCCTCGATCGTCGCGACGGTGCAGGGCGGCTATGTGCTGGCCCGCGCCTCGGGTTCGGCGGACGCCTTCGACGCGGGCGTACGTGGACTGCTCAGCCTGCTCGCCCCGCCCGCCTGACCCGTCGACCGCTTCAGGAGCAGCCGCACATGCGCATCACCAGGAACCGCCCCGGCACCGAGCCGGGTCCCTCCGCACACTTCAACGGCACGGTGTGGCTCGATGTGATCGCCACCCCCGGACCGCCCTCCCGGCTGCGGATGTTCAGCGTGCACTTCGCGCCGGGCGGCCACACCTCGTGGCACACCCACCCGCACGGCCAGGTCCTGCACGTCACCGAGGGCGAGGGCCTGGTGCAGCGCAGGGGCGGCCCGGTCGAGACGATCCGGGCCGGCGACACCGTATGGATCGAGCCGGACGAATGGCACTGGCACGGGGCGTCACCGCGCACGTTCATGACCCACCTCGCCGTGGTCGAGGCCGCCGAGGACGGCAGCACCATCCACTGGCACACCGACGCACACGTCGCCGGCTACCCGGCGTCCTGAGGAGCCCTTCGATGCATGCCATGCAGTACGAGATCACCCTGCCCGCCGATTACGACATGGGCGTCATCCGCCACCGGGTGGCGACCCGGGGTCATCTCCTGGACGACTTCCCGGGGCTCGGGCTCAAGGCGTATCTGATGCGGGAGCGGGGCGAGGACTCCCCGGTCAACCAGTACGCGCCGTTCTATCTGTGGACCCGGCCCGAGGGCATGAACTCCTTCCTCTGGGGCCCCGGATTCCAGGGCATAGTCCAGGACTTCGGCCGCCCCGTGGTGCAGCACTGGGCCGGGCTCGCTTACGAGGAGGGGCCCGCGTCGTCCGCACTCCCCCGGACGGCGACCCGCCACCGCTCGTCCGTACCGTCGTCGGTCTCCCCCGCGGACGCGGTGGAAGCGGCGCTGGAGGAGAACCGCCGGCTCGCGAAGACACCGGGCGCCGTCGCCTCGGCGCTGGCGGCCGATCCGCGGCACTGGGAGCTCCTGCACTTCACGCTCTGGGACCACGGGACCCCGGCCGCGCCCGGCGAGCGCTACCAGGTGCTCCACCTCAGCCGCCCCGAGCAGGACCGGATCACGCGGGGTCGCCAGTGGTAGCCGCCGTCCGTACCGTCCTCGGGGACATCGCCCCCGGGGAGCTGGGGGTCTGCGACGCACACGACCACCTCTTCCTACGCAGCCCGGTGCTGCCCGGCCAGGAGCTGGACGACCCGGAACCGGCGGCCGCCCGGCTGCGCGCCTTCCACGCGCTGGGCGGCCGGGCCGTGGTGCAGTGGACCCCGCACGGCATGGGACGCGAGGCCGGTGCGCTGGCCGCGCTGTCCCGGGCGACGGGCACGCATGTGGTCGCCGCGACGGGGCTGCACCAGGCGGCGCACTACCCGCCGGAACTGCTGGACCGGATCAGGGACGACCTCGCCGCGCTGTTCGTCGCCGAGGTGACCGAGGGCATCGGCGACACCGGGGTGCGGGCGGGCCTGATCAAGGTGGCCGGCGCCTTCCACACACTCGACGCGCACGCCCGGCTCACCATGACCGCGGCGGCCGGGGCGCATCACCGCACGGGTGCGCCGATCGCCGTCCACCTGGAGCTGGGCACGGCCGCGCTCGACGTCCTGGAGCTGCTGTGCGGGGAGTTGGGCGTGCCGCCGCACCGGGTGGTCCTCGGCCACCTCGGCCGCTCCCCGGACGGGGCGGTGCAGCGGGAGGCGGCTCGGGCAGGCGCCTTCCTGGCGTTCGACGGGCCGTCGCGGGCCAACCACGCGACGGACTGGCGGCTTCCGGAGGAGCTGGCGGAGCTGGCCGGGGCGGGGTTCACCGGGCAGTTGATGCTGGGCGGTGACACGACGGTCCCGGAGACCCCCGGCATGCCGTACCTGCTGCGCCGGCTGCGGCCCCGGCTTGAGGAGGTACTGGGGGCCGAGGCGATGGAGACGGTGCTGGTGGCGAACCCGGCACGGGCGTTCGCGTTCGAGGCGCCGGTGGAGAGCGGGTCCGCGCGGGGCGGGCCCTCGCCGGACGGGCCCCCGGGCGCCTGACCGCGCCGGGAGCCCTCAGGCCAGCGCCCCCAGCGGGTCGTCCAGGACCGGCTGCCAGGCCAGTTCCGCCGCACCGACCAGGCTGTTGTGGTCGAGGGTGCACGGCAGGATCGGGACGCTTCCGCTGCGGCCCCACAGGCTGCGGTCGGTCACCACCGCCCGCAGCCGCTCGGGGTCGGCGTCGAGCAGGGCGCGGTGCAGTCCGCCGAGGACGATGCGGTCCGGATTGAGGATGTTGACGAGACCGGCGAGCCCCAGGCCGAGCCGGTCGATCAGCTCCTCGGCGGCGGTACGCACGGCCGGGTCCCCGTACTCGTTGCGCAGCAGGTCCCCGGACTGCTTGAGCAGCGACTCCTCGGGGCCCGGGGCGCGCCCGGCGGCGGTGAGGAAGGCGAGCGGGTCGGTCTCGACGTCCAGGCAGCCGCGCCCGCCGCAGTGGCAGGGGCGGCCCTCGGGGTTGACGGTGAGGTGGCCGACCTCCAGGGCGAGGCCCGAACTCCCGGTGTGCAGGCGGCCGTCGAGGACGAGCGCGCCGCCGACGCCCCGGTGTCCGGTGGCGACGCACAGCAGGTGCTGGGCCTCGCGCCCGGCGCCGTGCCGGTGTTCGGCGAGCGCGGCGAGGTTGACGTCGTTGCCGGTGAACGCCGGTCCCCCGATGCCCGCTTCGCGTACACAGGTGGCGAAGATCTCACGGACCGGGGCGCCGGCGGGCCAGGCGATGTGGAGCGGGTTGAGGGCGGTGCCCTCCGGCTCTGCGACCGCCGACGGCACGGCGAGCCCGGCGCCGACGCACCGCAGTCCGCTGTCCCGGAGCAGCCGTGCGCAGTGGTCCACGACCTCTCCGATGACCTGGGCCGGGTCGGCGGTGATGGTGACGCAGCCGGGTGCGGTCGCGACGAGCCGGCCGCCGAGCCCGACGAGCGCGGCGCGGAAGCCGTCCGCGTGCACCTGGGCGGCGACGGCGACCGGGCCGGATTCCCGTACGGCCAGCCGGTGCGAGGGCCGGCCCTGCGAGCCCGCCGCCGAACCGGGGCTGGAGTCGACCCGGATGAGGCCGAGGGCCTCCAGCTCGGCGGCGACCGCGCCGGCCGTGGCGCGGGTGACCCCCAGCTCGGAGGTGAGGACGGCGCGCGTGGGCGCGCGTCCGGTGTGGACCAGTTCCAGGGCGGGTCCGAGCGCGCTGCGGCCCCTCTCCAACTTCGTCCGGGTGGTGGTCGCCTTGCCGTTCATGGGGGCGAGTCTCCCATGATCCGGAGGTGCCCCTGACGCCGTGGTGGCCGACATCCCTCGTACTGGATGTACTTGGGATGTCGGCCGGTGCGGCGAGAGTGCGTGCCAGGCGTCGCGGGCCAGACGGGACTTTGCGGACACGCCCTAGCGCTTCGGGCCGGGCGGGACATCCGTCTTGCACCGGCCGCCGGGCCACCCCTATGCTGAGTTTGTGCCGCAACTAAACAAACTGCGGACGGCACTCCCGGGGGACATCGGCGGCAACACCGCCGCGCTCGCCTCGGCCCGTCTCCGTACCGCGCTGACCGTGTTCTTCGCCCTCGACGGCTTCCTCTTCGCCGGCTGGGTGGTCCGTATCCCGGCCATCAAGCACCAGACCGGTGCCTCGGCCGCCACCCTCGGCCTCGCGCTCCTCGGCGTCTCCGCCGGTGCCGTGATCACCATGACGCTGACCGGCCGGCTCTGCCGCCGCTTCGGCAGCCACGCGGTGACCGTGGCCTGCGGTGTTCTCCTCTCGCTCAGCATCGCGCTGCCCGCGCAGACGCACTCGGCCCTCTCGCTGGGGCTCGTGCTGCTGGTCTTCGGTGCCGCGTACGGCGGGATGAACGTGGCGATGAACAGCGCGGCGGTGGATCTGGTCGCCGCCCTGCGCCGGCCCGTGATGCCCAGCTTCCACGCCGCGTTCAGCCTCGGCGGGATGCTCGGCGCGGGGCTCGGCGGGCTCGTCGCGGCCGGCCTCTCGCCCGCCGTGCACCTCTCCCTCCTGACCGGAATCGGACTGCTCGTCACCGCGCTCGCCGGCCCGGTCCTGCTGCGGCACCCGGCGCCCGTGGTCCCGGAGCGGGCGGACACCGCGCCCGCCGGCCGGTCCGGGCAGCGGCTGTCCGGGCGGGCGCGCAAGGTGGTGCTGCTGTTCGGCCTGATCGCGCTCTGCACCGCGTACGGGGAAGGCGCGCTGGCCGACTGGGGCGCCCTGCACCTGGAACAGGACCTGCACGCCCGGCCCGGGATCGCCGCCGCCGGATACTCGCTGTTCGCCCTGGCCATGACGGCGGGCCGGCTCAGCGGCACCGCCCTCCTCGAACGCCTCGGGCAGACCCGCACTCTGGTGGCGGGCGGGGCCACGGCGGCCGCCGGGATGCTCCTGGGCTCGCTCGCCCCGACCGCCTGGCTGGCCCTGCTCGGCTTCGCGGTCACCGGGATCGGCCTCGCCAACATCTTCCCGGTGGCGGTCGGCCGGGCCGGCGAGCTGGCCGGACCCGGCGGGGTCGCGGCGGCCTCGACGCTCGGTTACGGCGGGATGCTGCTCGGGCCGCCCGCGATCGGTTTCCTGGCCGACTGGTTCTCGCTGCCGGTGGCCCTGACCACGGTGGCGGTGCTGGCGGGTGCGGCGGCGGCCCTGGGCTACGGGGCCCGCAAGGCGGCCCACACCTGACCGAATGAGTAGCGGTACTCAGGCAGGAACGATTCCCCGCACGCACGATGGAGGAACAGCCATCCAAGGGGGATCCCGCCATGAACAAGCCGGCCATCGACCAGCGGACGGTCCGCGCGCTCGCACGGCTCACCTTCGGGAACGCCGCGTCCCTGGTCTATCTGGGCGCGGTCGCCGCGGCCGCCGTGTTCGTCACCGTGGACACCCTGCTGGTCTCGCACGAGGACGCCTCGTTCGCCGGTGTCTGGCTGTTCCTGCTGGCGGCGCCGACCGTGTTCCTGTTCCTGCTCGGCGGCTCGCTGGCGGGGGCGGAGTCCTTCGGCCCGGCCTGGTTCATGTACCTGGCGCTGACGGTGTCCGTGCTGGTGCAGTCGCTGGCGCTGGGCTGGTTCGTCCGGCTGGTACGCGGCGGCGCTCCCCGGAGCCGTACGGTCCGGGCCCGGGAAGCCTGACCGGGAAGCCTGACCGGGCCGCCCTCCGGGGCCCGCCCGGCTGGCACAATCCGTCCATGAAGATCACGGAACACATTGCGGTCCTGGCCGCCGAGGGGCGCCTGCTGGCGGACGCGGCCGGCGAGGCGGGCTCCGGGACCCCCGTACCGACCTGCCCCGGCTGGCGGGTGCGTGACCTGCTCCGGCACACCGCGATGGTGCACGCCTGGGCCGCCGCCTTCGTCCGCGAGGGCCACACCTCGTACGTCCCGGACGGCGGTGAACCGGAGCTGGACGGACCGGAGTTGGTGGCACACTTCCGCGAGGGACACCGGCGCCTGGTGGAGACGCTGGAGAACGCGCCGCAGGACGTGGCGTGCTGGTCGTTCCTGCCCGCGCCCTCGCCGCTCGCCTTCTGGGCCCGCCGCCAGGCCCATGAGACGACGATCCACCGGGTGGACGCCGAGTCCGCGCGGGGCGGCGAGCTCTCCCCCGTCGCGCCCGCCCATGCGCTGGACGGCATCGACGAACTGCTGCGGGGGATGCACTCCCGCCCGAAGAGCCGGGTGCGCACCGAGGCCCCGCGCACGCTGCGGATCCGGGCGACGGACACGGACGCCGTGTGGACCGTACGACTGTCCGCCGAGCCGCCGGTGGCGGTGCGCGAGGAGGCGCCGGACCCGTCGTCCACCGTGGACTGCGAGCTGAGCGGCCCGGCCCGGGCGCTCTACCTCGCCCTGTGGAACCGCCTCCCGCTCACGGCCCTCACGGTGACGGGCGACGAGGAGCCGGCCCGGCTGTGGCGCGACAACTCCTCGATCACCTGGTCGTGACCCGGTAGCCGGGCTCAGCCGCGCCGGCCCAGGAGGCCCACGGTGCGGGCCAGTTCCGTGACGGCCTGCCGGAAGAAGATCTCGCGCGCCTCCACCACCCGGTTGAACTGGCCGAACACCTCGAAGGAGATCAGCCCGAACAGCTGGGACCAGGCCGCGACCAGCGGGGCGGCCACCGCCGGAGCCAGCCCGGGGGCCACATCGGCGGCGAGCCGTTCGGCCTCCGGGCGCAGCTCGTCCGGGAGGGGCGGAAGCGCCAGGCCCTCGTCGCGGCGGGCCTCCTCCACGATGGCGATGAGCACCATGCCGACCCGTGCGGCGGGGCCCACGGTGTCCTGCGGCGCCGAATAGCCGGGCACGGGCGAGCCGTAGATGAGCGCGTACTCGTGCGGATGGGCCAGCGCCCAGTCGCGTACGGCGCAGGCGACCGCGACCCAGCGGGCGAGACCGGTGACGGGGGCGGCGGGTGCCGCGGCGGCGGCGCGATGGGCGCGCTCGGCGGCCTCGCCGACCGCGTCGTAGGCGTCGACGATGAGCGCGGTCAGCAGGTCGTCCCGGCTGGGGAAGTAGCGGTAGAGGGCCGAGGAGACCATGCCCAGCTCGCGCGCGACGGCACGCAGCGACAGCTTCGCGGCGCCCTCGGCGGCGAGCTGTTTCCTCGCCTCGTCCTTGATGGCGGCGGTGACCTCGATACGGGCCCGTTCCCTGGCTCCCCGGATGGTGCTCATGGGGCTCAGTCTGCCATGCGTGCAGAGCAGCGACCAATAACGAGAGCAGTGCTCTTGCTTTTGAGCGCCGCTTCCGTGCACACTGATCTCAAGCGAGAGCACTGCTCTCGGAAATATTCTCTCCACCGCGGGGGTCACACCATGTCGCAGACGCAGCCGTACTACCTTCAGGGCAGCCCGCTCAACGTCCGCTTCAACAGCCTGGTCGGCTGGCTCGCACGGCACGGGATCAGCCTGCTCGGCTCGCAGGAGCTGTCGGTGCGGGGCCGCAAGAGCGGCAAGATGCAGCGCGTCCCGGTCAACCCGCACACCTACGAGGGCGTGCGCTACCTGGTCTCCGCGCGCGGGCACTCGCAGTGGGTGCGCAACATGCGGGCGGCGGGCGGTGGCGAGCTGCGGCGCGGGCGCAGGACGCGGCCCTTCTCGGCCGTGGAGATCGCCGACGACGCGTACAAGGCGGCCGTCATCCGCGCCTATCTGGAGCGGTGGGGCTGGGAGGTCAACCAGTACTTCCAGGGCGTCACGGCGAAGTCCACGGACGCCGAGATCCTGGCGGCCTGCCCGGACCACCCGGTGTTCCGGATCGGCGAGCGGGGCTGACGCACCGGACGGCGCGTCAGCCCTCGTGGAACCGGACCCCGGAAACGGGCCCGACGAACCCCGGGAACGGCCTCAGCGGTCCATCGCCGAGAGCGCCCGCTGCGCCAGCGGGTGCGAACGGACCAGCTCGGCCAGCGAGGTCGTGCCGCGCGTGATGCCCGCGAACGCGTTCCACGCCGGGCGGAAGCCCGTCAGGACGGCGTGCAGCAGGCCCGGGCGCCGCTCGAACAGCTTCAGCATGCGCCGGCCCACGCTCATCTCGACGCCGAGTCCCGCCTTGATGGCGAAGGCGTAGTTGAGCGCCTGGCGGCGGGCGTCCACCGCGTCGTGGGCCTCCGCGACGCGCACCGCCCACTCACCGGCGAGCCGGCCCGAGCGCAGCGCGAAGGAAATGCCCTCGCGGGTCCACGGCTCCAGCAGGCCGGCCGCGTCACCGCACACCAGCACCCGGCCGCGCGAGAGCGGGGAGTCCTCGCTGCGGCAGCGCGTGAGGTGGCCGGAGGAGATCTTCGGCTCGAAGCCGGCCAGGCCGAGCCGCGCGACGAAGTCCTCCAGATACCGCTTGGTGCCGGCGCCGTCGCCGCGCGCGGAGATCACGCCGACCGTCAGGGTGTCGCCCTTGGGGAACACCCAGCCGTAACTGCCGGGCATCGGGCCCCAGTCGATGAGGACCCGGCCCGCCCAGTCCTCCGCCACGGTGGGCGGCACCGGGATCTCCGCCTCCAGGCCGAGGTCGACCTGGTCGAGCTTGACCCCGACATGGGCTCCTATCCGCCCGGCACTGCCGTCCGCGCCGACCACCGCGCGGGCCAGGACGGTCTCGCCGCCGGCCAGCACGACCGCGACCGTGCGCCGGTCGGGCACCGCGGCACCGTGCTGCTCCACCCGCGAGACGGTCGCCCCGGTGCGCAGTTCGGCACCGGCCTTCTGCGCCTGCTCGACCAGCCCCGCGTCGAACTCGGGGCGGTTGATGAGGCCGAAGAGCATCCGCTTGGAGCGGCGGGTGCGCGCCAGCCTGCCGTTGAGCGAGAAGGTGACCGCGTGGATGCGGTCCTTCAGGGGCAGTTCGAATCCGGGCGGCAGCGCGTCGCGCGAAAATCCGATGATGCCGCCGCCGCACGTCTTGTAACGGGGCAGCTCCGCCTTCTCCAGGAGCAGTACCTTGCGGCCGGCGACCGCCGCCGCGTATGCCGCGGAGGCTCCCGCCGGTCCGGCGCCGACTACGACGACGTCCCACACGGACGACTCTTCGTGCTCATGTCCGGCGTCTGCGTTCTCGCTGCTCACGATGTGCTTATGCTCCCGATCCGACCAGTGGCCCAAGCTGCTCACGGCATCCTAACGGCGCGTTGTGGCCGAGATCCGCTGTGGGAGGATCGGCCGAGCCTCCGACGTACCCGCGACGCCACACTCCAGGCGGGCGAGTAGCCGGAAACGTACACATAACGTCGCACCTACCAGGAGCGTGCCCCATGACCGGCCACCCGATTCCCGAGACCATCGCCTCGCTGATGCCCCGCGCCAAGGCGGAGCTGACCGAGCTGGTGGCCTTCCAGTCGGTGGCGGACCCCGCGGTCTATCCGAAGAGCGAGTGCGAGGGCGCCGCCGAGTGGGTCGCCGCCGCGCTGCGCGCCGAGGGCCTCCAGGACGTGGCCCTGCTCGACACCCCGGACGGCAGCCGGTCCGTCTACGGCTTCCTGCCCGGGCCCGAGGGCGCCCCGACCGTGCTGCTCTACGCGCACTACGACGTGCAGCCGCCGCTGGACGAGGCCGCCTGGATCTCCCCGCCGTTCGAGCTGACGGAGCGTGACGGGCGCTGGTTCGGCCGGGGCACGGCCGACTGCAAGGGCGGCTTCATCATGCACCTGCTCGCGCTGCGCGCCCTGAAGGCGGACGGCGGGGTCCCGGTCTCGGTCAAGGTGATCGTGGAGGGTTCGGAGGAGCAGGGCACCGGCGGTCTGGAGCGGTACGCGGAGGCGCACCCCGGGCTGCTGGCGGCCGACACCATAGTCATCGGCGACACCGGCAACTTCCGGGCGGGGCTGCCGACCGTGACCTCGACGCTGCGCGGCATGACGATGCTGCGGGTCCAGCTGGACACGCTGGAGGGCAACCTCCACTCCGGCCAGTTCGGCGGGGCCGCGCCCGACGCGCTCGCCGCGATGATCCAGCTGCTCGCCTCGCTGCGCGCCGAGGACGGCTCGACCACGGTCGACGGGCTGACCGCGGACGAGAAGTGGGACGGACTTCAGTACCCGGAGGAGGAGTTCCGCGCGGACGCCAAGGTCCTCGACGGGGTCGGGCTCATCGGCACCGGCACGGTCGCCGACCGGATCTGGGGGCGGCCCGCCGTCACCGTGATCGGCATCGACTGCCCGCCCGTGGTCGGCGCGACGCCCTCCGTGCAGGCGAGCGCCCGGGCCCAGATCAGCCTGCGGGTGCCGCCGGGGCACGACGCGGACGAGGCGACGAAGCTGCTCACCGCGCACCTGCTCGGGCGCGCCCCGTGGGGTGCGCGGGTCTCGGTCGAGCAGATCGGCCAGGGCCAGCCGTTCCGCGCGGACATCGCGAGCCCCGCGTACACCGCGATGGCCGACGCGATGCGGGTCGCGTACCCGGGCCAGGAGATGCAGTCCTCCGGCATGGGCGGCTCGATCCCGCTGTGCAACACGCTGGCCGGGCTGTACCCGGAGGCGGAGATCCTGCTGATCGGGCTCAGCGAGCCGGAGGCGCAGATCCACGCGGTGAACGAGAGCGTGTCGCCCGAGGAGCTGGAGCGGATGTCGGTGGCCGAGGCGCTTTTCCTGCGCAACTACGCGGCGTCGAAGGCGGTCTGAGCCTCGTCGGGTCCGGGGCTACGCGTTGAGCGAAGCTCGCCGAGAGCGTAGATCCATGCGACGGCCGGCCGCGGCCGCCTAGGTTCGCCGCATGGATCTCGTAGAGGTGCTTCCGCGGTTGCACATGTTCCGTTTCCCGGTCGGCCAGGCGTATCTCTGGCGCGACGGGACGGAGCTGACCCTGATCGACGCGGGCGACGTGCACGCCGCGCCCGCCATCGAGGAGGCGGTGCGCGGCCTCGGTCACGACCCCGCCGGCCTCGCCCGGATCGTCGTCACCCACGGCCACCGGGACCACTACGGTGCCGCCCGGGAGCTGGCCGCCCGGCACGGTGCCGAGATTCTGGCGCACCGGCTGGACGCGCCGGTGATCCGGGGCGAGGAGGAGGTCGGGGAGCCGGACCTCCTGGACTGGGAGCGCCCGCTGTACGAGCATGCGCTGACCGTTCCGCCGGCTCCCCCGACCCGGGTCGACACCGAGCTGTCCGACGGGGTGGTGCTGCCGTTCGGGGGCGGGGCGCGGGTGGTCCACTCCCCCGGGCACACGCCCGGGTCCATCGGAGTGCATCTGCCCCGGCACGGCGTGCTGTTCACCGGCGACTGCGTGGCCGGGGTGGGGCGGGTGATGCTGGGCGTCTTCAACATCGACCGGGAGCAGGCCGCGGCCTCGTTCCGGCGGCTGGCCGCGCTGGAACCGGCCACGGTCTGCTTCGGTCACGGCGATCCCCTCACCGAGGACGCCGCCGCGGTCCTGCGGGCCTCAGCCGACGGGGACGCCGGCCTCCAGATTGAGCACGGCTGAGCGTTCCCTGGCCCGGAGCGCCCAGCACAGCCGTTCGTAGCGGGTGGGCGGGAGCAGGGTGGCCGCCTCCGCCTCGGTGACGAACCGCCAGCCGCGCAGCTCGGAGCCGGGGAGGAGGAGCCGTTCCGCGTCCGCCCGGGGCAGCAGCCCGCCGTCGAAGAGGAGGCGCAGACCGCCGTACCCGGGCGGATCGGGTGCCTCCCAGTCGATGACGAGCAGTTTGGGCACCCGGTCGAGGTGGATGCCGATCTCCTCGGCGACCTCCCGGATGCCGGCCTGTGCCGGGGCCTCGCCCGCCTCCACGACGCCGCCGGGGAACTCCCAGCCGGGTTTGTACGTGGGGTCGACGAGCAGGAACCGGTCGTGTTCGTCGAAGAGGAGCACCCCGGAGGCGACGGTCTCCGCGGTCGGGTCGGGGGTCTGGACGATCTCGCAGGCGGGGGCGGCGTCGGTGCGTACGGCCTCCGCGATGCGCTCCGCCGTCTCGCGCGGGGTGAGCGCGCCGTTGTCGATGGTGTGGGCGTCCCCGGTGATCCAGCCGAGGGCCGACCGGTACGGTTCGATGCGGTCGTACGCCCAGCGGCCGGTCGGGTCCACGTCCGCCGCGTCACCGGGGAGCTCGGCCCGGTGCGCGATGCGCTCGCGCAGGATCGTTTCCTCAGGTGAGAGCAGTACATGACGCACCGGTATGCGCCGGGCGGCGAGGCCGCCGAATATCTCGTCGCGGTACTCCTGCCGCAGGAGCGTCATCGGCACCACGAGGACCCCGCCCAGCTCGGCGAGGAGCGCGGCGGCGGTGTCCACCACCAGGCGCCGCCAGATCGGCAGGTCCTGGAAGTCGGTCACCTCGGCCAGTTTCTTCTGGGGCAGCAGGCTTCTGAGCCCCATCCCGGTGAGTTCCGGGTCGTACAAGGTGCTGTTCGGGATCAGATCGATCAGTTCACGCGCGGCGCTGGTCTTTCCGGCGCCGAACGCACCGTTGATCCAGACGATCACGGTTCCCCCTCTTCCGTAGCAGCCCCCTGTGGCTTGCCCGCAACACCCTGCCGCGAAAACCCGACCGGGGCGACGCGTTGCACGGAGGGGGCGGCGGGCCCTCCCCTTACTACGGCGTATCGCCCCGCCAGTCCCACTTGTCCGGCTCGTCCGGGCGCGGCCCGTACTCGGCGCGGCCGCCCGGGCCGTAGGCACCGATCTCGGTGACCAGGGCGGAGCCGTCCGCGAGGGCCACCGCCGTCCACCCCGTCACGTCCAGGAGCAGTCCGTCGAGCGGTCCGCCGACCAGTTCCCGGTACGCGCGGCCCGGCCGGGGGCCCGGGTCGGGGTCCTCGTGGTCGGCGCCGTACACCCGCCGTCGCATGATCTCGTCCATGCATGCAGGATCGCACCCGCCACTGACAACGGCAGGCCCGCGCGGACCGCGGCGGACCTCCCGCTCCACGTAATGGTCACAACTCCATCACTTACGGAGGATTGCCCTCCCAGGCATTCGGCGCCCTGGTTACGGTCGTCCCTCCACGCAACCTTGGGGGGTCCCATGTCGCACAATCCGTCGCCGCAGCCACCGCCTTGGGGGCCGCCGCCGCAGCCCTCCCCGTTCGGCCCGCAGGGTCCGGGCGGCGCCGGGGGCGGCGCGCCCCGCTGGGCGAGGAAACGCATCGTCATCCCGGCGGCGGGCGTGCTCTTCCTCATCGGCCTGGGCATGGGCGCCGCCGGCGGGGATTCGGGGGCGGACAGGACCGAGGCCGCGGCGAAGTCCTCGCCGGCGCCGGCCGTCACCGCCACGGTGTCGGTCACGCCCGCGCCGGAGCCCGCCGTGACCGAGACGGTCACCGCGAGCCCCACGGCGGTGCCGACGGTCACGAAGACGAAGACCGTCAAGGTCACCGTCGCGCCGGAGGCCCCCGCCGGCACCTCGGACGACTCCGGTTCGAGTGGCGGGAGCCCGGGCGGCGGGACCTCGGGCGGCGGCTCGGCGTACTACGCGAACTGCACCGCCGTCCGCGCGGCCGGTGCGGACCCGATCCGCCGGGGCGACCCGGGGTACGGCCGGCATCTCGACCGCGACGGAGACGGCGTGGCCTGCGAGTAGGACGTGGTGACGGGGTGCCCGGCCGTTCCCCACGGGCACCCCGTCACCCCTTGCCGGACCCCAGCGTGAGTCCGGCGATGAAGTGCCGTTGCAGCAGCAGGAAGACGATGAGCGTCGGCAGCGCGACGATCACCGAACCGGCGGCGAGCAGGTTGTAGTCGGTGAAGAACTGCCCGCGCAGGTTGTTCAGCGCGGAGGTGATGGGCAGTTTGTCGCCGTCGGAGATGAAGACCAGCGCCCACAGGAAGTCGTTGTACATCCAGGTGAACTGGAGCGTGCCGAGCGCGGCGAGCGCCGGGCGGCACAGCGGCAGGGTGATCCGCCAGAACCGCGTCCACACCCCGGCCCCGTCCACCACCGCCGCCTCCAGGATCTCCGGCGGGAGGGTGCGCATGAAGTTGGCCAGGACGAATACGCAGAAGCCGATCTGGAAGCCGATCTGCACCAGGACGACGGCCCAGTAGGAGTCGAACATCGTCATCGAGTCGGACATCCAGTACGGCAGCGGAATCCGGTTGAAGACGACGTACAGCGGGGTGACGATCACCTGCTGCGGGAGCAGGTTGCCCGCCGTGAAGAGCATCAGCAGGACCAGTCCGCCGCGTATTTTCAGCCGGGCGAGCGCGAAGGCGACGAACGAGGCGAGGAACAGGGTGATCAGGACGCCCGGCACCGCGATGATCAAGGTGTTGACGAAGTATTTCGTCATGCCGGAGTCGGTGAACGCCTGCCGGTAGTAGTCCAGCGAGAGATGGCGCGGCAGCGAGAAGTAGCCGTACTCGGAGGTCTCGTCGTACGGCCGCAGCGAGGCGTAGACCGCGAGCAGCAGCGGGGCGAGGAAGGCCAGCGAGACCGTCATCAGGAAGGCGTGCACCCCGAGCCGGCCGGGGCGGAGCCGGCGGCGGGCCGCGACGGGGGCTGCGGAGGCGGGGCGTACGGGGGTGGCCCGCGTGGTGGTCATCGGTCTTTCTCCCCTCGGAGCTCCTGGACCAGGTACGTCACCACGAATCCGAGGGAGACGGTCAGCAGGACGACGGCGATCGCGGAGCCGAAGCCGATCCGGCTGGCCTCGCCGATGATGTTGTCGGTGACGAGCACGGAGAGCAGTTCGAGGCCGTTGCGCCCGTGGTTGACCGCGTACACGATGTCGAAGGCGCGCAGCGACTCGATGACGGTGATGACGCCGACGATGACGTTGACCGGCCGCAGGGTCGGGAAGACGACGCGGAAGAAGGTCTGCGCCTCGCTCGCCCCGTCGATCGCCGCCGCCTCCTTGAGGGACTGGTCGACGGCCTTGAGCCCGGCGAGGTAGAGGATCATCACATAGCCGGTGTGCCGCCAGGCTGCGGCCAGCAGGATCATCCAGATGTTGAGGTCCGGATCGCCGAGCCAGTCCGTCGGGGTCTCCGTGTCGCCGATGACCGCGTTGAGCGCGCCCTGGTCGCGCGAGAACACGAGCTGGGCGATGAAGCCGACCACCGCGAGCGAGAGCACGACGGGCATGTACAGCGTGGACTGGTAGAAACGGCTGAACCGCACGCCCCGGTCGATCAGTACGGCCAGCAGCAGCCCGAACGGGGTGGCGACGAGGCCGAGGAAGGCGAGCCAGAGCAGGTTGTGCCGGGCGGCGGGCCAGAACTGCGGGTAGTTCGTGAAGAGGTTCGCGTAATTGCGGGTGCCGACCCACTCGATGTCGCCGATCCCGTCCCAGCTGGTGAACGAGAGGGCGACGGAGGCCAGGGTCGGGCCCCAGACGATGGCGAGGTCGAGCAGGACGGGCAGGCCGAGCAGCACACCGAGCACGACGAGGTCGCGGCGGGTGTACCGCCGCGTGCCCCGTCGTCCGGTGCGCCGCCCCGAGATGAACGGCACGGTGCGTACTCCCGGTTCAGTCCGAGGCGAAGATGGTCTTCTTCTGCCGTTCGATGTCGTTGACCAGGCCGTCCACGTCGTCGGGGCTGCTGATGAACTTCTGGATCGCGGGGATCATGACCGTGGACGCGAAGTCCGGCCGGGTGTCCCGGTCCAGGAACTGGGAGATCTGCTTGGCGCCCGAGACGAGTTCGACGGCCTTCTTCTGGATCGCGGAGTATCCGGAGGTGTCCGCCTCCTCGCTGACCGCGATGTTGTTGGGGTCGCTCTTGAGGTAGATGTCCTCCGCCTTGCCGGTGGCCAGCCACTTCACCAGGTCCTTGGCGCTCTCCAGCGTCTTCCCGTTCTTCAGGTTCTTGGACTTCTTGGCCAGCAGGAACCCGTCGATGGGCGCCTCCACGGCGTCCCGGCCGTGCTCGGGGCTGATCTCGGGGAACGGGAAGAAGTCCAGGTCGCCCTGCTCGTCCTTGGGGAACTGCGCGCCGGGGTGCGGCAGGCCGAGGACGGTCATGCCCGCGTCACGCTTCTGGAGGCTGGTGGCGGCCTCCTGCCAGGTACGGCCGTTGGCTCCGGGCTGGCAGTACGGAAGGAGGCGCCGCCAGGTGTCGAAGACGTCCCGGACGCGCTTGTCCGTCCAGGCTTCCTCACCGGCCATGAGGCTCTTGTGGAATTCGTATCCGTTGGTGCGCATGTTGATGTAGTCGAAGGTGCCCATGGCCGGCCAGCCGTCCTTGTCGCAGAACGCGATGGGGTCCAGCTTGTCCTTCTTCATCTGCCTGGCGAGCGCCACGTACTCGTCGAGCGTTCCGGGCACCTGATAGCCGCGCTCGGCGAACAGGCTCTTCCGGTGGAAGACGGCCCATGGATAGTAGTAGTACGGGGTGAGGTACTGCTTGCCGTCCTCGCCGCTGGACTGGTCCTTCAGGGCGTCGGAGAATCCCGTGTAGTGCTGCCAGTTGTCGCTGATGTCGTACAGCAGGCCCTTCTTCGCGAAGAACTGCATGCGGTACCCGGCGAACCACATGAAGACGTCGTCGGGCTTGCCCTGCAGATAGCGGTTGATGTTCTCCTGGAAGGTGTTGTGGTCGACGGTGTTGACCTTCACCTTCCTGCCGTCCGACTGCGCGGCGTACGCGTCGAACGCGTCGGAGAACGCCTTCTTGGGAACGGGGTCGGACGCATTCGATCCCAGGGTGATGGTCTTGCCGTCCCCGCCGGGTCCGCCGCCGCAGGCGGTGAGCAGGGCGGGCAGCGTGACCGCGCCGGCACCGAGCGCCGCGCCGCGCAGCAGGCTCCGCCGGGACATCCGGTGTCCCACGACACTGCCGGGCAGATCCGATCTGTTGTACGAGTGTGCCATGACCCCGTCCTCCGGAAGGCAACCGAACACAACCGAACGTGCGCTTGGATCTCACCCCCCAACACGGGGCACCGTCAAGGGTTTTGACGAGACGCGACCGACCGGACCGACCCTCTTCCAACAGACTTCAACACGCTCACACGCATTCGCTCGCCCGCGCGTATGCGCTCGTCCCGGCGTACGGTCGGCCGGGCGTCGGTCACCTGCTGAGCGGGTCCGCGAGCGGCCGGGCGGCGATCAGCGCGGCCGCCGCCGCACCGACCAGGCCCGCGTCGTTGCCCATGACCGCGGGCACCACCGTCAGATGCTGGACGAAGGAGAGCGTGGCGTACCGGCGCAGGGCCGAGCGCAGCGGCGCGAACAGCAGCTCGCCGGCACCGGCCACCCCGCCGCCGATCACCGCGATGTCGATCTCGACCAGGGTCGCCGTCGCGGCGATCCCCGCCGCGAGGGCCTGCCCGGCGCGTTCGAAGGAGGCCAGGGCGACCGGGTCGCCGGCCCGCGCGGCGGCCGCGACGCCGACCGCGGTGGCGTCGCCGCCCGGGCCGGGCCGCCAGCCGGCGTCCAGCGCGCGGCGCGCGATGTTGGGGCCGCTCGCGATGCGCTCGACGCAGCCGCGTGCCCCGCACGGGCAGAGGTCGCCGTCGAGGTCCACGCTGATGTGGCCGATGTGGCCGGCGTTCCCGCTGGGGCCGGGGTGCAGGGCGCCGCCGAGGACGAGCCCGCCGCCGACGCCGGTCGAGACGACCATGCACAGCGCGTTGTCATGGCCGCGCGCCGCGCCGAGCCAGTGTTCCGCGGCCGTGATCGCGACGCCGTCGCCGACCAGCGTGACCGGAAGGCCGCCGGTGGCGTCGGCGACCCGCTCGACCAGGGGGAAGCCCCGCCAGCCGGGCACGTTGACCGGGCTGACCGTCCCCGAGGCCGCGTCCACCGGGCCCGCGCTGCCGATGCCGACGGCCGTCGCGTCGCCCCAGTACGGGGACGCTGCCAGATCGGCCAGGACGCCGCCGACCGCCGCCATGACGCGTTCGCCGCTCTCCCGCGCGGGCGTCGGCCGCTGGGCGCGCGCCACGAGCCCGCCGTCCCGGTCCACCAACGCGCCGGCGATCTTGGTGCCCCCGATGTCCAGGGCGGCGACGAGGTGGGTCTGCATCGGTGTGGCTCCGGGTGGTGTGGGCGGGACCTGCGGCTCAGGTGCACAGTCTGCCCAGTCTCCATTCCCTTGACAACGTTGTCCAGGGCCTATGCTCGACGCCACACCCTCCGGGAGCTCCCACGGCGGCCGCCGTGGCCCGCCGGGACCGCCCGACCTACGACAGGACAGCGCACCGTGGCCGAGACCGCCCGTCATCCCGAGCCCCGTTACGGCAACCGGCCGACCATGAAGGATGTGGCCGCCCGGGCCGGGGTGGGCCTGAAGACGGTCTCGCGCGTGGTCAACAGCGAGCCGGGGGTCACCCCGGACACCGAGCGCCGAGTGCAGGAGGCCATCGAGGCGCTGGGCTTCCGCCGCAACGACAGCGCACGGGTGCTCCGCAAGGGCCGGACCGCCTCCATCGGCCTGGTCCTGGAGGATCTGGCGGACCCCTTCTACGGGCCGCTGAGCCGCGCGGTCGAGGAGGTGGCCCGGGCGCACGGCGCGCTGCTCATCAACGGTTCCAGCGCCGAGGACCCGGAGCGCGAGCAGGAGCTGGTCCTGGCCCTGTGCGCGCGCCGGGTCGACGGGCTGATCGTGATCCCGGCCGCCGACGACCACCGCTATCTGGAGCCGGAGATCAAGGCCGGCGTCGCGACGGTCTTCGTGGACCGCCCGGCCGGGCAGATCCAGGCGGACATGGTGCTCTCGGACAGCTTCGGCGGGGCTCGCGAGGGCGTCGCCCATCTGATCGCGCACGGTCACCGCCGTATCGGCTTCATCGGCGACCAGCCGCGTATCCACACCGCGACCGAGCGCCTGCGCGGCTACCACGCGGCGATGGCGGAGGCCGGGATAACCGTGGCGGACTCCTGGGTCTCACTGGGCTCCACGGACCCCGGCCGGGTGCGCGCCGCCGCCGAGGCGATGCTCGCGGGTCCGGAGCCGGTGACGGCGCTGTTCTCCGGCAACAACCGGGTGACGGTGACGGTGGTGCGGGTCCTCGCGGACCGGGAGCGGCCGGTCGCCCTGGTCGGCTTCGACGACATCGAGCTGGCGGACCTGCTCGGTATCACCGTCATCTCCCAGGACGCGGCGACGGTGGGCCGCACCGCCGCCGAGCACCTGTTCCGGCGCCTGGACGGGTCCGGTCACCCGCCGGCGCGCGTGGAGCTCCCGACCCGGCTGATCGCCCGCGGCTCGGGGGAGATCCCCCCGGCCTGACCGAACCCTAGGGCGCGGTGACCGTGAGGGTGCCGCGCCGGGGCGAGGCGAAGGCGTCGAGGTCGGCTCGGGTGAGCCCGGTCAGCTTCGCCACCTCGTCGGTGTCCAGGGCGCCGCAGTCGATGCCGCGCAGCAGATAGCCGCTGAGCGCCTTGGCGGTGGCCGGTTCGTCCATCACGTCGCCGCCGGCCTTGGAGACGTACGCGGCGAGCCGGGCGGCGGCCTGCTCCAGGCCCTCGCGGTAGAAGGTGTAGACGGCCGCGTAACGGGTCGGCAGGTGGCCCGGGTGCATGTCCCAGCCCTGGTAGTAGGCGCGGGCCAGGGCGCGCCGGGTGAGGCCGTAGTGCAGCCGCCACGCCTCGTGGACCTGCGGGGTGGGCCCGACGGGCAGGACGTTGGTGGAGCCGTCGGAGACGCGGACGCCGGTGCCCGCGGCGGCGACCTGCATGACGGCCTTGGCGTGGTCGGCGGCCGGGTGGTCGCTCGCCTGGTACGCGGCGCTGACGCCGACGCAGGCGCTGTAGTCGAACGTGCCGTAGTGCAGCCCGGTGGCCCGGCCCCGCGCCGCGTCGATCATGCGGGCCACGGCGGCGGTGCCGTCGGCGGCCAGGATGGACTGGCTGGTCTCGATCTGGATCTCGAAGCCGATCCGCCCCTCGGGCAGCCCGTGCGCCCGCTCGAAGGCTTCGAGGAGCTGGACGAAGGCGGTGACCTGCTCGGGGTACGTCACCTTCGGCAGGGTGAGGACGAGCCCGTCGGGGAGCCCGCCCGCCGCCATGAGCCCGGTCAGGAAGACGTCCGTGGTGCGGATGCCCCGGTCGCGGACGGCGGCTTCCATGCACTTCATCCGGATGCCCATGTAGGGGGCGGCCGTGCCGTCGGCGTAAGCCGCCGAGACGAGCCGGGCCGCGCGGGCGGCGGCCTCGTCCTCCTCGGCGTCGGACCGGGGCCCGTAGCCGTCCTCGAAGTCGATCCTGAGGTCTTCGACCGGCTCGCGCTCCAGCTTGGCGCGGACCCGGTCGTGGACGGGCCCGGCCAGCTCGTCCGGGATGCCGAGGACACCGGCGAGGGCCGATGCGTCCGGGGCATGCTCGTCCAGCGCCTTCAGCGCCTCGTCGCCCCAGGCGCGCAGGGTGCCGGCCGTGAAGGTGTCGCCCGGTACGTAGACCGTGTGCACGGGCTGGCGGGTGCCGGGGTCGCCCGGGTAGCGGCGGGCGAGTTCGGCGTCCACCGGTGCGAGGGACGCGCTGATCCCGTCGCTGACCGCACCGGCGAGGCTCGTCGCCACCTTCTCCTGCTGACCCATCGTCCGCACCCTCCACGCTCCGGCTGTTTCCGCTTCCCGGAAACAACAATCCGTATAGTGAAGTTATAAGGCGCTCGCATCCGAGTCAACGGTGACCGGGAACGCCACGGGGCCGCACGGTGCGTTCACCGTGCGGCCCCGGGCCGTTGCTCGTACCGAACCGTGCGGCGATCAGCCCTTGCGGGTGTTGATCTCCTCGGTGAGCTGGGGGACGACGTCGAAGAGGTCGCCGACGACGCCGTAGTCCACGAGGTCGAAGATCGGGGCTTCGGCGTCCTTGTTGACCGCGACGATGGTCTTCGAGGTCTGCATGCCGGCCCGGTGCTGGATCGCGCCGGAGATCCCGTTGGCGATGTACAGCTGCGGGGAGACGGACTTGCCGGTCTGGCCGACCTGGTTGGTGTGCGGGTACCAGCCCGCGTCCACCGCCGCACGCGAGGCGCCCACCGCGGCACCCAGCGAGTCCGCCAGGGCCTCGATGACCGCGAAGTTCTCCGCGCCGTTGACACCACGGCCACCGGAGACCACGATCGCGGCCTCCGTCAGCTCCGGACGGCCCGTCGACTCACGCGGCGTACGCGACAGCACCTTCGTACCCGTGGCCTGCGCCGAGAAGGAGACCGCCAGCTCCTCCACCGCACCCGCACCGGCAACCGCCTCGACCGGAGCCGAGTTCGGCTTCACCGTGATGACCGGGGTACCGTGCGTGATCCGGGACTTCGTGGTGAACGACGCGGCGAACGCCGACTGCGTCGCCACCGGACCCTGGTCACCGGCCTCCAGGTCGACCGCGTCCGTGATGATGCCCGACCCGATACGCACCGCGAGACGCGCCGCGATCTCCTTGCCCTCCGCCGACGAGGACACCAGCACCGCCGCCGGGGACACCACCGCGAAGGCGGCCTGGAGCGCATCCACCTTCGGCACGACAAGGTAATCACCGAACTCGGCGGCGTCGGCGGTCAGCACGCGCACCGCACCGTGCTCGGCGAGCACGGCGGCGGTGTCCGCGGCACCGGCACCCAACGCGACGGCAACCGGGTCACCGATACGGCGGGCGAGCGTCAGCAGCTCCAGGGTGGGCTTGCGGACGGCACCGTCCAGGTGGTCGACATAGACGAGAACTTCAGCCATGGAACTTCAATCTCCTGCGTGTACGAAGTAGGCGGGGGTGATGGGGGAACGCCGGGATCAGATGAACTTCTGGCCGGCCAGGAACTCGGCCAGCTGCCTGCCGCCCTCGCCCTCGTCCTTCACGACCGTCCCCGCGGTACGGGCCGGACGCTCCGCCGCGGAATCCACCGCACTCCACGCACCCGCCAGACCCACCTCGTCCGCGTCAACCCCCAGATCATCCAGATCCAGGGACTTCACCGGCTTCTTCTTCGCCGCCATGATCCCCTTGAACGACGGATAACGCGCCTCACCCGACTGGTCGGTCACCGACACCACCGCCGGCAACGACGCCTCCAGCTCCTCCGACGCACTGTCCCCGTCACGACGCCCCCGCACCACACCACCCTCGACCGACACCTGCGACAGCAACGTCACCTGCGGCACCCCCAGCCGCTCCGCGAGCAGCGCCGGAACCACACCCATCGCCCCGTCCGTCGACGCCATCCCCGAGACCACCAGGTCGTACCCGGTCTCCTCCACCGCCTTCGCCAGCACCAACGACGTACCCAGCACGTCCGTACCGTGCAGACCGTCGTCCTCGACGTGAACCGCCTTGTCCGCACCCATCGACAACGCCTTGCGCAACGCGTCCTTGGCATCCTCCGGACCCACCGTCAACACAGTGACCTCCGCATCACCAGCCGCCTCCGCGATCTGCAACGCCTGCTCGACCGCATACTCGTCCAGCTCCGACAACAGACCGTCGACATCCTCACGATCCAACGTCAGATCATCGGCAAAACGCCGGTCACCCGTCGCATCGGGCACATACTTCACACAGACAACGATCCTCAAGCTCACGCCGGGCTCTCCTACTGCATCGTCATTTCCGGGCTGCCTTGTTGCACGCAGCATAGGCGCCTGATGGGGCGTTTTCCGGTCGGGGCGACCGACGCTCCGACCTTCATATTACTCGCCAGTACACCCAGCGTATGCCCCATGGGCAAGCGCTCCGCACTGTGATCTGCCCTACGCGATCCGCCCGGGAACCCCCGGGCCTCCGGTCAGTCGCGCAGAGCCGTGAACCGGCCCTGGTGATAGACGAGCGGCCGGCCCTCGCCGGCCGGGTCGCCCTCGATCACCTGCGCGATCACGATGTGGTGGTCGCCCGCCGGGACCCGGGCCACGACGCGGCAGACCAGCCACGCGAGCACGTCGTCCAGCAGCGGAACACCCTCCGGGCCGCTGCGCCAAAAGGTGGAAGGACCGAACCGGTCGGCGCCGCTCCTCGCGAAGGTGGCGGCCAGTTCCCGCTGGTGTTCGCCGAGTATGTGCACGCCCACGTGCTCGGCCTCGGCCAGCACCGGCCAGCTGGAGGACGCGGTGCCGACGCCGAAGGAGACGAGGGGCGGCTCGGCGGCCACGGAGTTGAGCGAGGTGGCGGTGAAGCCGGCCGGGCGTTCCCCGGCGGCGGTGATCACGGCGACTCCGGCGGCATGCCGGCGGAACACGGAGCGCAGGAGTTCCGGGGAGGCCGTGCGCGTCTCGCCGAGCCCGGGTGATGCCGTCATGGAGATGTCCTTGTGCGCGTCGGATGTGCGGGGTCGTGGGTGCTCAGGCACCCGGACAGCACGCGCCGGCGGTGCGGGCGAGGTCGATGTACGCCCGGCCATGGAGAAGCGGATCTGACGGCATAACGTCAGACTGACGATGGGCGGCCGGTGCAGTCAAGGGCGTCCCATCAGGTGGGAGAAGCATCACGGTCCGTCATATCGCCCGGCCGAGCGCGGCGACGACGTCGACGGTGCGGGGCTGCCCCTCGGCACGGCGGACGATCCGGCCGTCGGCGTCGAGGACCAGGACGGTCGGGGTCCGGCTGATGCCGAGGTCGCTACGAGCGCGAGACGCGCCTCCGCGTCGATCTCCACATGGGCGACCCCCTCGACCATTCCGGCCACCTCCGCGAGGGTGCGCCGGGTGGCCCGGCAGGGCTGGCAGAAGGCGGTGGAGAACTGGACGCGGGTGGCCCGCTCCCCCAGTTCCGCGCCGAGTCGTGCCGCGTCCAGCCTCTCGGCGCCTGCCTGCCCGTCCACCTTCGGCCTCCTGTCAGAGCTTTACGCAAGGGATCAGCGTCCGTGACGCCGCGGGCATTCCCGGGCGCCCCACGTGACGAGAATCTCGCGCCCCGGCGCCGCCGGGACTGGCCACCACGTCGCCGTATGGGGCACGATCGCCCCAATGCCGAAAACCTACGGCTGCGTAACTTCCGCCGGGAGAACCTCCGCGGGCGCTGAAGAAAGGGTCTTCCCCAGATGGCAGAACTCGTCTATCGGCCGGTCATCGGCGCCGCTCGCACGTTTTTCAAGGCGCTCGACCTGAAGATCGACACTCAGGGTTCGGAGCACATCCCGAAGACCGGTGGCGCTGTTCTGGTCAGCAACCACATCAGTTATCTGGACTTCATCTTCAGTGGCCTCGCCGCGCTTCCGCAGAAGCGGCTGGTGCGTTTCATGGCCAAGGAATCGGTATTCCGGCACAAGGTCTCCGGGCCGCTGATGCGCGGCATGAAGCACATTCCCGTCGACCGCAAGCAGGGCGAGGACGCGTACGCGCACGCGCTGGAATCGCTGCGGTCCGGTGAGATCGTCGGGGTGTTCCCGGAGGCGACGATCTCGGAGTCGTTCACGCTCAAGAGCTTCAAGTCCGGTGCCGCGCGCCTGGCGCAGGAGGCCGGGGTGCCGCTGATCCCGATGGCGCTGTGGGGCACGCAGCGGCTGTGGACCAAGGGCCGGCCGCGCAGCTTCAAGCGCAACCACATCCCGGTCACCATCCGCGTCGGCGAGCCCGTGGAGGCCCCCACCGACCAGTACGCGGGCGCCATCACGCGGCGGCTGCGCGAGCGGGTGCAGGAGCTGCTGGAAGCGGCGCAGCGGGCCTATCCGGTCCGGCCGAAGGACGCGAGTGACACCTGGTGGGTGCCCGCGCACCTGGGCGGTACGGCTCCGACGCCGGCCGAGGTCCGCGAGCGCGGCTGAGACGTCACGCCGGGGTACGGACGCATCCGCACCCCGGCAACGGCCGGTCCGCCCTAGGCGGCGGCCATTTCCTCCTTGATCGCGAGGAGGAACGCGTCGACGTCCTCCTCCGTGGTGTCGAAGGCGCACATCCAGCGCACGTCCCCGGCCTGCTCGTCCCAGAAGTAGAAGCGGAAGCGCTTCTGGAGCCGTTCGGTCACCGCGTGCGGCAGCCGGGCGAAGACGGCGTTGGCCTGGACCGGGTAGAGAATCTGTACGCCGTCGATCCCGCGCACGCCCTCGGCGAGCCGCTGGGCCATCGCGTTGGCGTGCCGGGCGTTGCGCAGCCACAGGTCGCCCGCGAGCAGCGCCTCCAGCTGTACGGAGACGAAGCGCATCTTGGACGCGAGCTGCATGGACAGCTTGCGCAGGTGCTTCATGGCGCGGACCGCGTCGGGGTTCAGGACGACGACGGCCTCGCCGAAGATGGCCCCGTTCTTCGTGCCGCCGAAGGAGAGCACGTCGACGCCGACCGTGTTGGTGAACGTACGCATGGGCACGTCCAGGGACGCCGACGCGTTGGCTATGCGGGCGCCGTCGAGGTGCACCGTCATGCCGTGCCCGTGGGCGTGTTCGCAGATGGCGCGGATCTCGTCGGGGGTGTAGACGGTGCCCAGCTCGGTGTTCTGGGTGATCGAGACGACCTGCGGCATGGCGCGGTGCTCGTCGTCCCAGCCGTACGCCTGCCGGTCGATGAGCTCCGGGGTGAGCTTGCCGTCCTCGGTGGGGACGGTGAGCAGCTTGAGGCCGCCGACCCGCTCGGGCGCCCCGCCCTCGTCCACGTTGATGTGTGCGGACTCGGCGCAGATGACCGCGCCCCAGCGGTCGGTCATGGCCTGGAGCGCCACCACGTTGGCGCCGGTCCCGTTGAAGACCGGGAACGTCTCGGCGGTGGGGCCGAAGTGGCTGTGCATGACGCGCTGAAGATGGCCCGTGTAGTCGTCCTCGCCGTAGGAGACCTGGTGGCCGCCGTTGGCGAGGGCGAGGGCCGCGAGGATCTCGGGGTGCGTCCCCGCGTAGTTGTCACTGGCGAAACCGCGGACCTGCGGGTCGTGATGGCGACGCGCGTCGGTCCTTACGGTTGCGGGGTCAGCCACAGGCGCTTTCCGTTCACTTCAGGGGCGGGCCGGTCCCAGGCGCCGGCGATGGCATCGGCCAGTTCCCTGACGTCGGTGAAGCCCGCGAACTTCGCATTCGGGCGCTCGGCGCGCATCGCGTCGTGCACCAGTGCCTTCACGACCAGGATCGCAGCCGCGCTGCGGGGGCCGTCCTCGCCCCCCGCCTTGCGGAAGGAGTCGGCGAGGGCGAGGGTCCATGCCTCGGCGGCGGCCTTGGCGGCGGAGTAGGCGGCGTTGCCCGCGGTGGGCTTGCTCGCGCCCGCGGCGCTGGTCAGCAGGAAGCGTCCCCGGTCGCTGCGCAGCAGGCCGTCGTGGAAGGCGAGCGAGGTGTTCTGCACCGTGCGGATCAGCAGCTTCTCCAGCAGCGTCCAGTCGGCGGGGTCGGTCTCGCCGAAGGTCGCGCTGCCTCGCCAGCCGCCGACGAGGTGGACGACGCCGTCGACGCGGCCGAACTCCTTCTCGGTCTTGGCCGCCCATTCCCGGGTGGCGGCGAGGTCGAGCAGGTCGACGGTGTCGCCGGTGACGGTGGCGCCGCCGTGGGCGTAGCGCGCCGCGTCGACGGCTTCGGCGAGCCGGGCGGGGTGGGAGTCCGAGGCGACGACGACCGCGCCCGCCTCGGCGAGCCGCAGCAGCGTGGCCCGGCCGGCCGGGCCGGCGGCTCCGGCGACGGCGATCACGGCGCCTTCGAGCGCGCCGTCCGCGTCGCCCGTGCTTGTTCCGTTCATGGCCTCCGCCTCCTTGGGACCTGTGCTCACGCGGCAGCCTTCCCCGTGTCCGAGCCGGTGATGCCCTTGGCCGAGGCGATCACGCTCTTCAGCTTCTTGGAGAGGGCCTCATAGAACATGCTCAGGGGAAACTCGTCCGGAAGCACGTCGTCCACGAGTTTCCGCGGCGGCTGGGAGAGGTCCAGGGCGTCGGGGCCCTTGGCCCAGCGGGAGCCGGGGTGCGGGGCGAGGTAGCCGGAGACGAGGTCGTACGCGGCGAACCAGTGGACGAGCTTGGGGCGGTCGATGCCGTCCCGGTACAGCTTCTCGATCTCGGCGCAGAGCTGGTTGGTGACCCGCGGGGCGCGCTCCCAGTCGATCCGGAGCGTGTTGTCGGTCCAGCGGACCACGTCGTGCTTGTGGAGGTACGCGAAGAGCAGCTGGCCGCCGAGGCCGTCGTAGTTGCGGACGCGCTCGCCGGTGACCGGGAAGCGGAACATCCGGTCGAAGAGCACGGCGTACTGCACGTCGCGGCCGTGCGGGTTGCCCTCGGCCTCCAGTTTCACGGCCTCCTTGAAGGCGGTGAGGTCGCAGCGCAGCTCCTCCAGGCCGTACATCCAGAACGGCTGGCGCTGCTTGATCATGAAGGGGTCGAACGGCAGGTCGCCGTGGCTGTGGGTGCGGTCGTGGACCATGTCCCAGAGCACGAACGCCTGCTCGCAGCGCCGCTGGTCGCCGATCATCGCGCGGATGTCGTCGGGCAGCTCGACGCCGAGGAGGTCGACGGCCGCCTCGGTGACGCGGCGGAAGCGGGCGGCCTCGCGGTCGCAGAAGATGCCGCCCCAGCTGAAGCGCTCGGGGGCCTCGCGGACGGCGATGGTCTCCGGGAAGAGCACCGCGGAGTTGGTGTCGTAGCCGGAGGTGAAGTCCTCGAAGGTGATGCCGCAGAACATCGGGTTGTCGTAGCGGCGGGCCTCCAGCTCGGCGAGCCAGTCGGGCCAGACCATCCGCAGCACGACCGCTTCGAGATTGCGGTCGGGGTTGCCGTTCTGGGTGTACATGGCGAAGACGACCAGGTGCTGGAGGCCGTCGGCGCGCCCCTTGGCCGGCTGGAAGGCCAGCAGGGAGTCCAGGAAGTCGGGGACGCCGAATCCGCCGCCCGCCCAGTCGCGCAGGTCCTTCACGAGGGCGCGGTGGTACGCGGCGTCGTGCGGCAGCAGCGGGGACAGCTCCTCGACGGCGCCGATGACCCGCTCGACGGCGGCCCCGGCGAGCGCCGGGGTGGGCGCGCCCTCGGCGTCGAAGTCGATGGAACCGTCCTTGGACTGCCAGGGGCGGATCTCCTCCACGGCGCTCTTGAGCACGGGCCAGGCCGGGTGCTCGATCACCCGTGGGGCGGCAGCTATGTCGCCGGACGCGGCATCGTGCACAAGAATTTCCGTCATCACACTTCCTCCACGGGAGAACCTCGCGTCTGTCCACCGTATCCGCGTGCGAGTCCCCGGGACAAGTGGGATTGTGGAAATTATCCTGCTGACCCCCATGGTCACCGCTGTTTTTCCTGTGATACGCCGCTGCGGCGGCTTCTTCGGGGGTTTCGCGGGGGCCTCGCACAGTCGGGCCCGCCCCTTCCCCGTACGGCGTTCCGAGGCCACTAGGCTGCCGGGGGAACAGAGCGTCGACGGAAGCGAGCGGGCCTTGTCTCTTCTCACGATCGGTCATCGCGGAGCGCCGGGATTCGAGCCGGAGAACACGCTGCGCTCGTTCGTCCGCGCCGAGAAGGAGGGCGTCGACCTCATCGAGCTGGACCTGCATCTGAGCAAGGACGGCGCGCTGGCCGTCATGCACGACGCGGAAGTGGACCGTACGACCGACGGCGAAGGCCCGATCGCGGAGAAGACGCTCGCCGAGCTGCGCGCGCTCGACGCGGGCCTGGGCGAGCGGGTGCCGGTCTTCGAGGAGGTCCTGGACGCCGTGCGGTCCCCGCTCCAGGCGGAGATCAAGGACGTGGCCGCGGCCCGCACCCTGGCCCGGGTCATGCACGAGCGGGATCTGGTGGAGCGGGTCGAGGTGATCTCGTTCCACGACGAGGCGATCGCCGAGATCGCGCAGCTGGTCCCGGGCGTGCGGACGGCGCTGGTGGCCGGCCGCTGGGGCGGGGACCTGCTGGACCGCGCGAAGGCGGTGGGCGCGACCCGGCTCATCCTGAACATCCGGCGCATCACGCTGGAGCTGGTCGAGAAGGCCCACGCCGAGGGGCTGACGGTCTTCGGCTGGACGGTCAACACCCGGAAGCAGCTGCGGCTGGCCGAGGGGCTTGGGCTCGACGGTGTGACCACCGACCACCCCGACATCCAGCGCGGGGGCGGCGCCCCCGCGTAGGGGTCAGCCGGCCAGCTCCTTGACCAGCAGTTCGAAGGCCAGGTCGTCGCGCTGGGGGATGCCGAAGCGCTCGTCGCCGTACGGGAACGGGGACAGCTTGCCCGTGCGGCGGTAGCCGCGGCGCTCGTACCAGGCGATGAGCTCGTCGCGGACGGAGATCACGGTCATGTGCATCTCCCGCACGCCCCAGCTCTCCCGGACCGTGCGCTCGGCCTCGGCGATGATCACCTTGCCGAGACCGGCACCCTGGAGCGCGGGGCGGACCGCGAACATCCCGAAGTACGCGGCCTCGCCGCGGTGCTCCAGCTGACAGCAGGCGACGGGTGCGCCGTCGCGTTCCACCACGAGCAGCCGGCTGCCCGGGCTCTCGACCACCGCGCGCACGCCCTGCGGGTCGGTGCGCTGTCCCTGGAGGATGTCCGCCTCGGTGGTCCAGCCGGCCCGGCTGCTGTCGCCCCGGTACGCCGACTCGATCAGCTCGACGAGCGCGGGGACGTCCGCTTCGGTGGCGTCGCGGAACGTCAGCTCTCCCGTGTCCCGGGGCGGGGCGGTGTCCATGGCGGGGGTCTCCGGCTTCTGTGCGGGGGCGGTGCCGGAGCAGCGTAACTCCGCGGGCGGTGCCCGGGCTGCGGGCGGGGCGCCCGGGGGCGCACAGGGCGCGTGGGGGCGTGCCCCGGAAGCACTTCCAGCGTGCGGACTTCCGGCCGCACCTCCGTGCGCCGCGTACGGGTGTCCGGCCCCGGGCATCTACTGGTCGACGGTGATGTCGTTCGCCCGGGGGGAGGGCCGCTGTGCACGGACCGGCGATGTCCGGATGGCTGCTGATGGCGTTGTGCGCGGTGACGGGCTCGTACTGCCTGCTGCGCACCCGTACGGGGAGCGCCGAGGAGCGCAGAGCCGCGCGGGCCGAGGCGCTGATGGGCTTCGGCATGGCCGCGATGGCGGTCCCGGCGGCCGCCGTCGCCCCGCCCGCGTGGGGATGGAGCGTGTACGCGGTGTTCTTCGGGGGTGCGGCGGTGCGGGCGCTGTGGTTCTCGCGGCTCAGCGGACACCATCTGCACCATCTGGTCGGCTCGTCCGCGATGGTCTACATGGCGGTGGTGATGGCCCGGGCCGGGGCGGGCGGGCACGGCGGCGGCCACGCCTCGCACGCGATGGGTGCGCACAGCATGGCCGGGGCGGGCGGCATACCCGTGCTCACGGGGCTGCTCCTCGTCTACTACGCGGTGTACGTGCTGCGCTCGGGCGCCCGGCTGGTGCCGGTGGCCGCGGCGGCCACCGGCGGCGGGTCCCCGGCCGGGGGCTGGGGCGCGCGCCCCGAGCTGGCGCTGGCGTGCCGGCTGACCATGGGCATAGCCATGTTCGCGATGCTGCTCACCCTGTGAGACGGAACGGGCCGCGTTTCGTGGTGTGCGTCACTTGGCGCGCGGAGCCGTATCCGTGTGTGGCGCGGCCCTCATAGGCTGGCGCCATGTGGGTCTCCCTAGCGCTGCTGCTGCTCGGTGCGGTGGCCGCCGTCGTGACCCCGCGCCTGATGGCGCGGGCCGAGTGGCCCGAGCGCGAGCCGGTGGTGGCGCTGTGGGTCTGGCAGTGCGTGGTGGCAGCGGTGCTGCTCTCGTTCGCCCTCTCCATGACGTTCAGCGCGGCCGCCGCCTGGCAGGCGGTACGGGGCCATGTCTTCGCGCCCGCGCCGCACGCCGTCGTCGACGCCTACGCGCTCGCGGGCCACGGCGCGTGGTCGGCCGTGATGGCGGTGCTGCTGGCCCTCGGTGGGGTGTGGACGGCCGCCATGCTGGCCCGGGAGATCCACCGGGCGCATCTGCGGCGCAGGCGGCGGCGGACGGAACTCCTGGTGCGCGCCCCGCTGATGCCGGGCGAGGAGCCGGGGTCCGGGCGTCTTGTGGTGCTGGAGGGCGAGCGGCCCGATGCCTGGTGGCTGCCGGGGTCGGCGCCCCAACTCGTCATCACCACGGCCGCGCTGGGGCGCCTGAAGGGCCGGCAGCTCGATGCGGTGCTGGCCCATGAGCAGGGCCACGCGCAGGCCCGGCACGACTGGCTGCTCAACTGCTCGGAGGCGCTGGCCACCGGTTTCCCGCAGGTGCCGGTGTTCGCGGCCTTCCGCAACGAGATGCACCGGCTGGTCGAGCTGGCGGCCGACGATGTGGCGTCAAAGCGCTTCGGCCGGCTGACGATCGCCCTGGCCCTGGTCGAACTGAACGAGGACCGGGGCGTGTTCGGCCCGTCCTCGGCCGCGGACGCGGAGCTGCCGCTGCGGGTGAACCGGCTGCTGGCCCCGGCGGGCAGGCTCACGGCCGGACGGCGGCTGCGGCTGACCGCGGCGGCCGCCCTGGTGCCCGTGGTCCCGCTGCTGGTGGCGTTCGTGCCGGGGCTCAGCGCGCTGAAATAGAAGTCGTCCCGGGGCTCGGTGCCCTGAAGCACGACGTGCCGGGGCTCGTCGCCCCGAAGCAGCGGACGCGCTCTTCGGGCGCGCTGAGATGGCCGGAGGGGGCGCCCGTCGGCGAGGATCGGGCCATGCACATTCCGCTGCTCTCCCCCAACGGCCGGGTCCGCTCCGTCTCGCGGCTCTCGCGGGCGGGCACGGTCTGCGCGGTGCTCGGCGGCGCGGTGACGGCTCTGGTCGTCGCCCGGTGGCGGCCGCTCGTGGAGCTGGACGAGCGGATCGCGGAAGCGCTGCACCGGCGGGCGGTGACCGAGCCCGGCCTCGTCCACGTCAACCGGCTGCTGACGGACTGGCTGTGGGACCCCTGGACCTTCCGTGCCCTGATCGCCGTCGCGGTGGTGGGGCTGTGGTGGCGCGGGGTCCGGCCGCTCGCAGTCTGGGTGGCGGCCACGACGCTGCTCTCGGCGCTCATCCAGCAGGGTGTCAAGGCGGTCGTCGGACGGGACCGGCCGCAGTGGCCGGACCCGGTGGATTCCGCGCACTACGCGGCCTACCCCTCGGGGCACGCGATGACGGCGACCGTGAGCTGCGGGCTGCTGCTGTGGCTGCTGCACCGGGCCGGTGCGGGGCGCGGGGCGTGGCGGGCGGCGGTGGGCGCGGCGGCGGTCTCGGTGCTCGGGGTCGGGCTCACCCGGCTGTATCTGGGTGTGCACTGGCCGTCCGACGTGCTGGGCGGGTGGCTCCTCGGGGCCGCCCTGGCCGCCTTCGCGATCCGGGGCTTCGACCGCTGGAGCGCCGCTTCCCCGGCGCGCCGGGGGCGCTGACCAGGCGGGACGCCGGGGGTGCCGGACAGGCGCCCTTGCCCGGGGCCCGCCGGTTCGGCGAGGATCGGTGCCATGCCGATCAAGGGTGCCCTCTTCGACTTCTCCGGGACGCTGTTCCGGATCGAGCCGGTCCGTTCCTGGCTCGCCGCGACCCTCGCCGAGCGGGGGGTGCGCGTGGACGAGGCCGCCTTCGAGCGGTACGCGACGGAGCTGGAGGCGTTCGGCGCGCTGCCGGGCGGGGCCAACCCGAAGCGGATGCCCGAGGAGCTGGCGGCCGGCTGGGCGCACCGCGACGAGAACGCGGAGCTGCACCGCGCGGTGTACACCGGTCTGGCCCGCCAGGTCGCCCTGCCCGACCCCGGTCTGTACGACGCGCTGTACGAACGCCATCGGAGCCCGGCCGCCTGGCACCCCTACCCGGACGCGGCGGAGGTGCTGGAGGGGCTGCGCGCGGCCGGGGTCCGGATCGGGGTCGTCAGCAACATCGGCTGGGACCTGCGCCCCGTCTTCCGCGCGCACGGCCTGGACCGCTACGTGGACGCGTACGTCCTCTCGTACGAGCACGGCGTCCAGAAGCCGGACGCACACCTCTTCCACACGGCGTGCACACTTCTCGGACAGGATCCGGCGAATGTGGTGATGGTGGGCGATGACCGGCACGCCGACGGCGGGGCCGCGGTGCTGGGCTGCGAGGTGCGTTTCGTACGCCACCTGCCGGTGGACGAACGGCCCGACGGACTGCGGGAGCTCGGACTGACCGAGAAGGTTGCCTGAGACACATGTGAGAGATGTCCCTGACGCGCAATGGGTCGGATTGTCACATCGTGGCCTTAGCCTGGAGAACATGTCCCCGACTCCGTGCCCGCCCGATTCCGTACGCCCGGCAGCAGTGGTGAATGAAGACATTCGCGACCTGTGGCGGCGTTCGGGCGGTCACCTGTCCCCGGAGGACGAGGAGCAGTACCAGCGTCTGCTGGTCGAGTGGGCCGCCGCGACCGGGGGCAGCGAGCGGCCGGCGTTCTGAGACGTCCCGGCTCCGGCGATCCCCTGCGTCGCCGGAACCGGTTCGTGGCGGGGGTACAGCATGTCCCGTCACGGCTGATCGGTCAATGAAGTATCACGGCCCGCGAGAGGTCCGGGTCGTACGGTGACGGGGCGGACCGCTCAGCTCGCGCCGAGGCGCACCGCCTGGCGGGCCGCCGCTTCGAGAACGCGGTCGAGCAGCCCGGGGAACAGCGCGTCGAGGTCGTCCCGGCGCAGCCCGTTCATCTTGGCGGTGCCCCGGTAGGTCTGCCGGACGATGCCGCTCTCGCGCAGCACCCGGAAGTGGTGCGTGGTGGTGGACTTGGTGACCGGCAGGTCGAAGCAGGAGCAGCTCAGCTCGTCCTCGGCGGCGGCCAGTTCGCGTACGACACACAGCCGCACCGGGTCCGCGAGGGCGTGCAGGACCGCTTCGAGCCGGATCTCCGCGCGGGCGGGGTGGGGCAGGGTGCGCGCGCCCGCTGCCGGGGCGGTGGTGCTGGCGGGGGCCACGGCCGCTCTCCTTGTCGTCGCTCCGTCCGGGGCTCCCATACTACGAGGCTCATCGTAATTCGCCATAGAGCATGGGAGCCGTCCTCGGCCGGGGCGGCCGGGAGCCCTCACACCGCCAGGTGCGGGAAGCGGTATTCGGTGCGGCTGCGGAAGTGTTCGCCGGGGCGCAGGACGGTGTCCGGCTGGTCCGGGCGGTTGGGCGAGTCGGGGAGGTGCTGGGTCTCCAGGCAGACGGCGCTGTGGCGCTCGTGGTGGCCGCCGTCGGGGTCGGCGAGGGTGCCGTCCAGCTGGTTGGCGGTGTAGACCTGGATGCCCGGTTCGGTCGTCCACACCTCCATGACGCGGCCGCCGTCCGGGGCCGTGAGGCGGGCGGCGCGGCGGGGCGCGGCCGGTGCGGCCGTGCCGCCGAGGACCCAGCAGTGGTCGAACCCGCCCGCCCGGCGCAGCTGTTCGTGCGGCAGGGCGATCCGGTCCGCGAGGGTCCGCGGCCCGGTCAGGTCGAACGGGGTGCCGGCGACGGGCGCGGCGGGGCCCTCGGGGATGCCCTCCTCGTCCACGGGGAGGTAGTGCCCGGCGTCCACCTGGAGGGTGTGGCCGAGGATGTCGCCCCGGGCGGTGAGGTCGAAGTACGCGTGGTTGGTGAGGTTGACGACGGTGGCGCGGTCGGTGGTGGCCGCGTAGTCGAGCGCGAGGGTGCCGGCCGTGTCGAGGGTGTACGTCACGGTGACGTCCAGCGCGCCGGGGAAGCCCATGTCGCCGTCCGGGCTGTGCAGCGTGAGCCGCAGGACGGCCGCCTCGTCCGTGGTGGTGGCCTCGGCCCGCCAGATCCGGGTGTGGAAGCCGTCGGGCCCGCCGTGCAGGGCGTGGCCCCGGTCGGTGGCGGGGACTTGGTGCGCCGCGCCGTCGAGGGTGAATCTGCCGTGTGCGATGCGGTTGGCGTAACGGCCGACGAGGGCGCCGAAGAACGGGTTCTTGCCCGTGTAGTGGTCGAGGGCGGGCAGCGAGCGGACGACGGAGGCCGGGGTGCCCGCGGTGTCGGGCACGGTGAGCCGGTGCAGGATGCCGCCGTAGGTGAGGATCTCGGCCCGGACTCCGGTGCCGGGGTCGAGGGTCCAGACCTCGACGTCCGCGGGTCCGTGGGCGCCGAACGGTTTGCTGTGCGCGGTGGGGCGAGGCATCAATGGTCCTTGGGGCGGTCGGAAGGCCGGGGAACGGTGGATTCGCGGACGACGAGCCGGTAGCCGGGCCGGGGCCGCCTGGGCTCCGCCACCGGCTCGCCGGACAGGCGCTCGACCAGGCTGTCGACGGCGAGCCGGGCAATGGCCTCCTTGTCGGGCGCCACGGTGGTGAGCGTGGTCGCGCCGTAGAGGCTCTCCTCGATGTCGTCGAAGCCGACGACGGCGACGTCCTCGGGGATACGCAGACCGCGTGCGGTCAGGGTGCGCATGGCGCCGATGGCGATGAGGTCGTTGTACGCGAAGACGGCGTCGGGCCGCTCGCCGCGGTCGAGGAGCGCGGCCATGGCGGCGGCGCCGTCCTCGCGGCCGTAGCCGTCGGTGACGACGACCAGCGCCTCGTCGGGCTCGATGCCGGCGGCGGCCAGCTCCTCGCGCCAGCCGCGCAGCCGGAGGTGGGCGGGCTGGCGTTCGCGGCCGGTACGGGAGCCGAGGAAGGCGATCCGGCGGTGGCCGAGCCCGATGAGGTGGCGTACCGCCTCGCGCGCCGCGGCGACGTTGTCGATGGCGATGTGGTCGTACGGGGCCTCGTACTCGCGCTCGCCGAGCAGGACCAGGGGCGCGGTCTCGGTGCGCGCCATCAGGTCCTCGGTCTCCAGGTGGATCGGGCTGAGGATGAGCCCGTCGATGACGTGGGACCGGAATCCCTGGCTGACGAGGAGTTCCTTCTCGCGCAGTCCGCCGGTGTGGTCGACCAGCACGGTGTAGTCGTGCCGGGCGGCGGCGTCGACCACCGCACCGGCCAGCTCCGCGAAGTACGGGTTGCCGAACTCGGGGACGGCGAGCGCGATGATCCCGGTGCGGCCCTTGCGCAGATGACGGGCGGTGAGGTTCGGCCGGTAGCCGAGCTCGTCGATGGCCTGCTGCACCTTGGCGCGCATCTTCGGTGTGACGTGCTGATAGTTGTTCACCACGTTCGACACGGTCTTGATGGACACGCCCGCCCGTTGTGCAACGTCCTTGAGGCTGACGCCCACGGCACTCCCTGAATCGACTTGTCGCGCGGTGACGCGCGGTGGCCCGGCTCCCGCCGGTTCGGCTCGAACGGCTCGACCGGTGCCGGGGCTGTGGGGCCCCGGCACCGGTTCAGGTGGTTCTGCGGCTGCGCGCCAGATAGCGCTGCGCCACGACGACAACGATAAGGAAGCCGCCGCTGACGACCGACTGGTACGAGGAGTTCAGCGAGCCGATCTGGTTGATCAGGTTCTGGATGACCTGGAGGAGCAGGACGCCCCAGAGCGTGCCGCTGATGGAGCCGGCGCCGCCGATGAGGAGGGTGCCGCCGATGACGACGGCGGAGATCGCGTCGAGCTCCATGCCCACGCCGATGATGGTGACACCGGAGGAGAGCCGGGCGGCGTTGAGCGCACCGGCCAGCCCGGCCAGCAGTCCGCTGAGCGTGTAGACGAGCATCTTCGTACGGGCGACGGGCAGGCCCATCAGAGTGGCGGCGTCACTGCTGCCGCCGACGGCGAAGATCGACTGCCCGAACGAGGTGCGCTGGAGGAGGAGTCCGCCGAGGCCGAACAGCGCGAGGGCGATGAAGACCGGGTAGCCGAAGCCCCGGATCGCGCCCTGGCCGAGTTCCGCGAAGGCCGAGTCCTTGGGCACCAGATAGGTGGTGGCGCCCTCGTCCGTGATCGCGAGGAGCAGCCCGCGCGCCCCGAGAAGGGTGGCGAGCGTGACGATGAACGGGGCCATTCCGGCCCGGGCCACGAGGAAGCCGTTGAGCAGGCCGATCGCGCCGCACACCACGAGCGGGACCAGCAGGGCGGGCAGGATGCCCCATTGCGAGGCCCAGGCGGCGAGCACCCCGCCCAGGGCGAAGACGGACCCGACGGAGAGGTCGATGCCGCCGGTGATGATGACCATGGTCATCCCGAGCGCGACGACGGCCAGGAACGATGCCTGGACGGTCACTCCGCGGGCGTTGTCCAGGGTGGAGAACGTCGTCGGGTAGATGCAGGACGCGACGATCACGACGGTCAGGAGGACGACCAGGACGCCCTGGCGTTGCAGGAGTCCGGCGATCAGCCGGCCGGTCCCGCGCGATGGTCCGGCACCGGGCGCCGGTGTGGAGGCGGCGGGCGTCTTGCGCGGGGCCTGGGCGGGGGCCGCCGGGGCGGGTGAGGTTTCGTTCATCGGGACCGACGCTCCCGGGCGACGTAGACGGCGGCGATGATGATGGCCGCCTGGGCGATCTGTGCGGTGGAGTCGGGCAGGTCGTGCTTGATGAGGGTGGCCCGCAGCAGCTGCATCAGCAGGGCGCCGGCGACGGTGCCGAGGACCCGGATGGAGCCGCCGTTGAGCGGGGTGCCGCCCACCACGACCGCCGTGATGGCGGAGAGTTCCATGAGGGTGCCGAGCGAGGACGGGTCACTGGCGGTGAGCCGGGCGGTGGCCAGGACTCCGGCGAGGGCGGCGAGCACCCCGCAGAGCACGTACACCCCGATGAGCACCCGCCGCACGGGCAGTCCGGCCAGGGCGGCCGCGGAGCGGTTGCCGCCGATGGCGACGACCTGGCGGCCGAAGGTGGTCCGGGTGACGAGGAAGGCGACGGCGACGGCGAGGATTCCGGCGATCAGGACGACCAGCGGGATGCCGAGGAAGGAGCCGGTGCCCAGGGACAGCAGGTCCGGGTTGACGATCTGCTTGAGCCGGCTGTCCGCCATGACCAGGGCGAGGCCCCGGCCGCCGACAAACAGGGCGAGTGTGGCGACGATCGGCTGAAGCCCGACGAGGGAGACCAGGGTGCCGTTGACCGCTCCGACGAGGGCGCCGGCGAGCAGCGCCATGACGAGTGCGGGGACCAGTCCGTAGCCGAGGTAGAGCGGCAGCAGCGCGGCGGCCACGGCCATGGTCGAGCCTACGGAGAGGTCGACGCCCTCGGTGCCGATGACGAGCGCCATGCCGAGGGCGACGATGACGATCGGGGCGACCTGGACGAGCTGGGTGCGCAGGTTGTCCACCGTCATGAAGTGCTCGGTGAACAGGGCGTTGAAGACGAGGACGACCGCGACGGCGAGGTAGACGCCGTACTCCTGGTACCAGGCGGGGTCGCGCAGCCGGGCGAACGGCCGGGCTGCCGGGGTGGTGACTGCGGCCTGGGTCATCGGGGGTCCTCCTTGGCGGCCGGCGCCTTGTCCGCGGCAGCCGGTGAGTGGTCGGCGAGCACTTCGAGCAGATGACTCTCCGCCACCTCGTCGCCCGCCAGTTCGCCCGCGACCGCTCCGCCGCGCAGGACGACGATCCGGTCGGCGCCCTCGATCAGTTCCTCGATGTCGGAGGAGATGAGCAGGACGGCCAGGCCCTCCCGGGCGAGGTCGTCGATGAGGCTCTGGACCTCGGCCTTGGCACCGACGTCGATGCCCCGGGTGGGTTCGTCCAGGAGCAGGACCTTGGGTTCCAGGCAGAGCCAGCGGGCCAGCAGCACCTTCTGCTGGTTGCCGCCGGAGAGCTCGCCGACCTTCTGCTCGGGGCTCGCCGCCTTGATCCGCAGTCGTTTCATGAAGATGTCGACAATGCGGTCCTGCTTGGCGCGGGAGACGATGCCGGCGCGGGAGAGCCTGGGCATCGCGGCCAGCACGATGTTCTCGCGGACCGAGAGGCCGGGCACGATGCCCTCGGCCTTGCGGTCCTCGGGCAGCAGGCTGATGCCGGCCCGGATGGCACCGGCCGAGGTGAGGCGGCGCAGGGTGCGGCCGGCGATGCTCACCTCGCCGGAGTCCAGGGAGAGCGCTCCGGCGATGGCCTTCGCGGTCTCGCTGCGCCCGGAGCCGAGGAGTCCGCCGAGACCCATGACCTCACCCGCGTACAGGTCGAGGGAGATGTCGTGCAGCTGGTGGTCGCGGGAGAGGCCGGTGGCGGTGAGGACGGGGGTGCGGGCGGCCTCGTGGCCCTCGGAGCCGAAGCTGGTGAGTCCTTCGCGGCGCACCTCGGCCATGTCGCGGCCGAGCATCATCGAGACGAGCCGCATCCGGTCGAGGCCGGCGAGGTCGCCGGTGTGGATGTGCTTGCCGTCGCGCAGGACGGTGACCCGGTCGCAGATCCGGTACAGCTCGTCCATGCGGTGGCTGACGTAGAGGACGGCGATGCCGCGTCCGCGCAGGTCCTCGATGACCCGGAAGAGGGTCTCGACCTCGCGGGGCTCCAGCGAGGAGGTGGGTTCGTCCATGATGACGACCTGGGCGTTCACGGAGACCGCGCGGGCCATGGCGACCATCTGCTGGGTGCCGATGCCCAGGGTGTGCAGGGGGCGCTTCGGGTCGACGCGGACGCCGAAGCCGTCGAGCAGTTCGCTCGTCTCGCGGTACATCCGGGGGAAGTCGATCAGGCCGAAGCGGTTCTTGGGTTCGCGGCCGAGGAAGATGTTGCGCGCCACGCTCATCAGCGGGACGAGGTTCACCTCCTGGTAGATCGTGGAGATCCCGGCCTCCTGCGCCTCGAACGGCCGGGCGAAGACGACCTGCTCGCCGGCCAGCCGCAGTTCGCCCTCGTCGGGGCGGTAGACGCCGGTCAGCACCTTGATGAGGGTGGACTTGCCGGCTCCGTTCTCCCCTACCAGGGCGTGGGTCTCGCCGGCGCGCAGGGAGAAGGAGACGCCGTCGAGGGCGACGACGCCCGGGAACCGCTTGCTGACCGAGCGCGCTTCCAGGACGGCGGGGGCCGCGCCGGGCTCGTCCGCGAGGGCCGTTCCGGTCGCGCTGCTCTCCTTCGGGTCGGCGGCCGGCTCCGGCGGCTGCGGTACTGCTTCGGGTGGTGCCATGGCTGGTCTTGGCCTTCCGCTCTTCCAAGGATGGGGCCCGGTGGCCGCCGTGGCGGGGAAGCGCCACGGCGGCGGTGAACCGACGGAGCCGGTACGGGCGATGGGGCCGGCCGGGATCAGAAAGCGTTGCCGACCGTGGACTTGGCGTTGGACTCGTCGTACGAGCGGTCGCTGATGATGACGTTCTCGGGGATCTCCTCGCCGCCGTAGAACTTCTGGGCGGTCGCGAAGGCCAGCGGGCCGAAGCGCGGGTTGGACTCGATGACGGCGTTGTACTCGCCGTTGACGATGGCCTGGACGGCGTTGCGGGTGCCGTCGACGGAGACGATCTTGATGTCCTTGCCGGGCTTCTTGCCGGCGGCCTTCACTGCGGTGACGGCGCCGAGGCCCATCTCGTCGTTCTCCGCGTAGATGGCGGTGATGCCGGGCTTGGACTGGATCAGCTGCTCGGTGACCTGCTGGCCCTTGTCGCGGGCGAACTCACCGGTCTGCTGGGCGACGATCTCCATGTCGGGGGCCTCGGCCTTGAGCTGGTCCACGAAGCCCTTGGTGCGGTCGGTGGTGACGTTGTTGCCCGACGAGCCGAGGAGGATGGCGACCTTGCCCTTGCCGCCGGTCGACTTGATCATGGCGTCGGCGGCGCGCTTGCCCTGCTCCACGAAGTCGGAGCCCAGGAAGGCCACGTAGTCCTTGCAGGCGGTGGCGTTGAGCTTGCGGTCGACGGTGAGGACCGGGACCTTCTTGGCGGCGGCGGCCTTGAGGGCCGGCTCCAGGCCGTCCGAGTTCAGCGGGGCGACGATGAGGAACTGGGCGCCCTGGGCAAGCATGTCCTGGATGTCGCTGATCTGCTTGGACAGCTGCGACTGGGCGTTGGTGGTGAGCAGCTTCTTGACGCCGATCTTCTTCGCCTCGTCCTTGATGGACTGGGTCTCGGCGATACGGAAGGGGTTGGCCTCCTTCTCCGACTGGGAGAAGCCGACCACCGCGTTCTTCAGGTCGAGCTTCGGCGCGCCGTAGCTCTGCAACGAGCAGCCGGAGCCGGACGAGGACTCGGGGGTCTCGGCCGCCTGCGCTGCCTGGCTGCCGTCGCTGCTCGCGTTGTCGTCCGAGCCCTCCGACTTGGAGCAGCCGGAAACGGCCAGCGTGGCGGTGGCGGCGAGGACGCAGGCCACGGCGAGGGTACGGGATCGACGCTGGATCATCATGCGCGGGAGCTCCTTGGCGGGATGACGGCACGCCGGGGCGTGCGGTCGGTCATGGCTGGACGATGCATCGGCCGCGGCACGGCGGCTGATGTCACTGCACTCACGGCCCCGCTAGGAGACGGCCCCTAGCTGCACAAACTGCGGTCGTGAGAGCCTGCGCGGCCTCTCGGCGGCTCGGTTTACAACGTTATATAGGCGGTGCGGCACGGGCGGCAAGAGCGCTGTCGATGCGTTTCCAAAATGTGTCGCGGCCACTTCGTCCGGCTCCGGAGCCCGGACCCGGACATTGCCGCCGCCCCTCTGGACAGCCGCCCGACGGCGTGCTGTCATACCGCCGGAACGCCATTTTCCAACGTTGCAGAAAAGTGCCGCGCCCTCTGCACGGATCGCGAAGGCGCCCTTCGCCATGCGCACGGCCGGTCCGTGCGGCCGGGCCGTGGCGACACTCTCGCTTGTCATGCGCATTCCCATGCCGGAGTTGCGTGTCCGGCAGAGCAGGAGCCCTCCCCCATGCCCCTGAACCGCAGACAGCTCATGACCGCCGCGCTCGCCACCGTCGCCGCCACCACGGCGGCCGGCCGCTGGCCGGCCACCGCGACCGCAGCCGAGCACCGGGTGCGGCCCACGCGCGGCGGCCACTACTCCCCCAACGCCGCGCCCCTGCACCCCACCGCCTTCCTGCGGCTGCCGCCCGGCCGGGTCACCGCACGCGGCTGGCTCGCCGTCCAGCTGAAGCTCCAGCTGGACGGGTTGTGCGGCCGGTACGAGGAGTTCTCGCACTTCCTCGACTTCTCGGCCACCGGCTGGGTCCGCCCCGAACTCGGCGGCTGGGAGGAGGTCCCGTACTGGCTGCGCGGCCACACCGACCTGGCGATCGTCACCGGCGACGCGAAGGCGCTCGCGGCGGTGCGCCGCTGGTTCGACGCGATCCTGGCCACCCAGCAGTCCGACGGCTTCTTCGGCCCGGGGGCACTGCGCATCTCGCTGAACGGCGGCCCGGACTTCTGGCCGTTCCTGCCGCTGGTGCAGGCCCTGCGCTCCTGGCAGGAGTACACCGGGGACGCCCGGATCATCCCCTTCCTGAGCCGGTTCTTCCGGTACATGAACGCCCAGGGCCCCGGCGCCTTCAACACCAGCTGGATCGCGCTGCGCCGGGGCGACGGCCTGGACAGCGTCTTCTGGCTGTACAACCGGACCGGCGACGTCTTCCTGCTCGACCTCGCCGACAAGATCCACACGTACGGTGCCGACTGGGGCGACAACCTGGTCGACCCGCACAACGTGAACATCGCCCAGGGCTTCCGCGAGCCCGCCCAGTACGCGCTGCGCAGCGGCTCGGCGCAGGACACCCGGGACACGTACGGGACGTACGGCAAGGCCATGGACCTGTACGGGCAGTTCCCCGGCGGCGGGTTCGCCGGGGACGAGAACGCGCGGCCCGGGCACGGCGACCCGCTGTGGGCCGACCGCTGCGAGGAGCTGGCGTTCAACTCGCTGCCCGCCTCGCTCGACCCCTCGGGCAGGGCGGTCCACTACATCACGAGCGCCAACAGCGTGGACCTGGACAACGTGCCCAAGTCGGAGCGCCAGTTCCAGAACGGGTTCGCCATGCAGGCGTTCCTGCCGGGCGTCGACCAGTACCGCTGCTGCCCACACAACTACGGCATGGGCCGGCCCTACTTCACCGAGGAGACGGACTACCCCTTCACGGACGCGGTCACCCTCACCCTGAAGGCCCCGAAGCGGCTCGCCTTCCCGCTGGTGCTGCGCGTCCCGGCCTGGTGCGACGCCCCCGGGATCGCGGTGAACGGGCGGCGCGTCGACGCCCCCGCAGGCCCCGCCTTCACCCGCGTCGACCGCACCTGGTCCGACGGGGACCGGGTCACCCTGCGCTTCCCGCAGCGCATCGGCGGCAGCGACCGGTTTCCCGAGTACGCGGTCCACGCGACCGGTCCCTGGAACTACGGGCTCGTCCTGGACGCGGAGAAGCCCGCCGCGTCCCTGCGCCACCACAGCGCGCGCCGTATCCCGGAGTGGACGGCCGACGACGAGCACGTGGTGGCCCCGCTCCAGGACTCGCCGGCCCACAGCACCGAGCCGGTGGAGGAGGTGACCCTCGTCCCGATGGGGGCGGCCCGGCCGCGGATCACCTCGTTCCCGGGCGCGGAACCGGGCGCGGAACCGTGGCTCGCGGACCGCTGGTACCGCATCCGCAACCATCACTCCGGCAAGGTCCTCGGCGTCGACAGCATGTCCCTGGACGACAGCGCGCACGTCGTCCAGTTCGACGACAACGGCACCGACGACCACCTCTGGCAGCTCGTCTGACTGCCCGGCGCTCCGCGCCCTCCCCCTGTACCGCTCCCGTCCCCGGGGGCCGCACCGAATCAAGGAGACGAACCTGTGAGCCGTTTACGAGTACCCGGCCGAAGGCCGTGGTGGAGACGGGCGATCGCGACGACCGGCCTGCTGGCGCTGGTGTCCTCCGGCCTCGTCGGGGCCGGCGCCTCGCCCGCCGGCGCCGCTTCCTGGTCGCCCAAGACCCCGCCGATGACGACGCCCTGGACCGATCAGGTCCCGGTCGACAAGCCGCTGCCGGAATATCCGCGCCCGCAGCTGACCCGGCCCGACTGGGCCAACCTCAACGGCATCTGGGACTTCGCGGTCACCGGCCGGGACGCCGGGCAGCCTTCGTCGTGGCCGGACCGGATCCGGGTGCCGTTCGTCGCCGAGTCCGCGCTGTCGGGCATCCAGCGCCGGATCACCGAGAACGACAAGCTCTGGTACAAGCGCGCCTTCACCGTCCCGTCCGACTGGAACGGCCGCCGGACCGTGCTCAACTTCGGCGCGTCCGACTGGCAGACCACGGTCTGGGTCAACGGCACCCAGGTGGGTGCGCACAAGGGCGGCTACGACTCGTTCTCGTACGACATCACGCCGCAGCTGAACGGCGGTACGAACACGGTCGTGGTGTCCGTCTACGACCCGACGCAGACCGGCGGCCAGGCGGTCGGCAAGCAGCGCATCAATGATGTGCAGCCGCACAGCGGGGGCGGGATCTTCTACACCGCCGCCTCCGGCATCTGGCAGACGGTGTGGCTGGAACCGGTCGCCGCCGCGCACATCACCCGGCTGGACATGACGCCGGACCTGGGCGACGGCACCCTGCGGGTGAAGGTGCAGGCCGACTCGGCGTCCGGGCGTACCGCCAGGGTCACCGTGTCCAGCGGCGGCACCGTGGTCGGCTCGGCCACCGGTACGGTCGGCTCGACGGTCTCCGTACCGGTGCCGAACACGCATCTGTGGACCCCGGACGATCCGTTCCTGTACGACGTCAAGGCGGAGCTGCTCGACGGTTCGGCTGTGACGGACTCGGTCGGCAGCTACACCGGGATGCGCTCGATCGCGATCGCGAAGGTCGACAACGTGCTGCGGCCGGTCCTGAACGGCAGGTTCGTCTTCCAGACGGGCACCCTGGACCAGGGCTACTGGCCGGACGGCATCTACACCGCGCCGACCGACGCCGCGCTGAAGTCGGACCTCCAGGCCCACAAGGACCTCGGGTTCAACATGGTCCGCAAGCACATCAAGGTCGAACCACAGCGCTGGTTCTACTGGGCGGACAAGCTGGGGCTCCTGGTCTGGCAGGACATGCCGGCCATGGACACCGGCAAGTCCCCGAGTGCGGCGGCCCGCACCCAGTGGGAGGCCGAGTTCCACGCGATCATCGACCAGCACCGCAGCTCGCCGTCGCTGGTCATGTGGGTCGACCAGAACGAGGGCTGGGGGCAGTACGACCAGGCCAGGATCGCGAACGAGGTCAAGGCGTACGACCCGACCCGGCTGGTCGACAACATGAGCGGGGTCAACTGCTGCGGCTCGGTGGACGGCGGCAACGGTGACGTGGTCGACAACCACATCTACGTCGGCCCCGGCAACACCGCGCCGACCGCGACCCGGGCGGCCGTCCTCGGCGAGTTCGGCGGCCTCGGCTACAAGGTCCCGGGGCACGAGTGGTTCCCCGGCGGCGGCTTCAGTTACGAGGACCAGCCGGGCATCGCCGCGCTGAACGACCGGTTCGTGGGGCTCATCGACGGCATCCGGATCGGCCAGCTCCCGGCGGGGCTCTCCGCCTCGGTCTACACCGAGATCACCGATGTGGAGAACGAGGCCAACGGGCTCCTCACCTACGACCGCCAGGTCGTCAAGGTGGACACGGCGCGGGTGCGGGCGGCGAACCAGGCCCTGATCAACGCCTCGAAGAACCCGGCCCCGCCGGTGACCCTGCCCACCGGGGGCTACAAGTCCCTGCGGGTCACCACGCCCGGCTACACCGACAAGTACCTGCGACACCAGGACTCGCTGGCCTTCACCGAGGTGGTCGACGGCAACAGTGGCGCGCTGCTGAAGAACGACGCCACCTGGAAGGTCGTGCCGGGCCTGGCGAACGGCAACTGCTACTCGTTCGAGTCGCGCAACTACCCGGGCGAGTATCTGCGCCACCGGGACTTCCGGGTCCGCCGCGAGGCGAACGACGGTTCCGCGCTGTACCGGTCCGACGCCACGTGGTGCGCGGTCGCCGGCACCGGCGGTGTGCGGCTGACCAGCGCGAACCTGCCGGGCAGCTATCTGCGGCACATCAGGTCGGAGGTATGGCTGGCCACCCCGGGCGGCGGGCACGACTGGGACAACCCGGCCACCTTCACCGAGGACACCACCTGGGCGGTGGAGGCGCCCTGGGCACCCTGACCTGACCCCCGGCAGCCGGAAGCTCCCGGCGGTGCGGGCTCGTGCCGCGCACCGCCGGGAGCGGTCCTGGAGCGAGGAGGGGTTACGCCTTCCCGCCGGCGTACAGCGCGGTCACCTCCTGGTCGGTGAGCGCCTTGTCGTACACCTGGACCTGGTCCACGGAGCCGTTCCAGAAGTCGGTGTTGTCGCCCGACCACTTGGCGCGGCCCACGGACAGGGCGCCGCTGCTGACGTCGGCCGGTCCGGCCGGGGCGGTGGAGGCGAGCTCGCCGTCCACGTACAGCTTGATCTCGTCACCGCTGCGCACACCGACCAGGTGGTACCAGCGGCCGAGCTCCGGGGTCAGTTCCGCCCGGGCCCGGTGGGCGCCGGGGGTGGAGAAGGCGAACGCGCCCTGACCGTACTGGAGGTAGAACGGGTTCTCCTGGCGCCGGCCGTCCTGGCTGACGACAGTGGCGTAGTTGCCCGGGAGGGCGTCCAGGGAGGCCCAGGCGGAGACGGTGTAGTCGCCGGTGGTGTCGACCACCGGGCCGTCGGTCTCCGCGTACTGGCCCTCGCCGTCGAACTTCAGCGCCGAGCCGTGCACGCCGGTGGTCCAGGACGTGCCCTCGGAGAGGGTGAGGTCCTTGTGGTTCGGGCCGCTGTCGGCGGCCTTGGTGCCCTTGTTCTCGTCCAGCGACCAGGAGCCGCCGCCCTTGACGGGGGTGCGGGTGCCCGCGGCGGCGCCGGCGGCGATGACCTCGCGGTTGATCTCACGGACCTGGGCGGCGTCGACCTTGATCTCGCGGCGGTCGTACGTCCAGAGGCCGTTGAGCTCGTTCTCCAGGTCGGTCACCTGGGTGTAGATGGAGCCGGAGAGTTCGGCGCCGGCCGCCTCCAGGTAGTACTTGCGGGTGTTCTCGACGTACTTGGCGGTCAGCGCGGCCTTGTCGGCGACACCGCTGTAGATCACGGTCGGGGCGCCGGGCCACATGTGACCGGGCATCCGCAGGGTGAAGCCGCCGTGCTCGCCGTCCATCGCGGCGCGGTCGGCGTCCGGGAAGGCCGGGTCGGTGTTGTTGTAGTCGTGGTGGTCGATGATGTCGCCCTTGCCCGAGTCACCCTTGGAGTTGCAGCAGTTGACACCGCTGTGGGCGTTGACGATGCGGGAGGGGTCGGCGGCCTGGACCTGCTCGGTGATCCTGCCGGTCTCGGTACGGTCCCACTCGCCCCAGCCTTCGTTGAAGACGATCCAGGCACCGATCGAGGGGTAGTTGTGCAGCTGGGTCATCATCTCGGCGCCCTGGTCGACGAATGCCTGGTGGCCCTTGTCGTTGGTGAGGTTGCCGGAGACGAAGTCCTGCCACACCAGCAGACCGAGCTGGTCGGCGTGGTAGTACCAGCGGGCGGGCTCGACCTTGATGTGCTTGCGCACGGAGTTGAAGCCGAGGTCCTTCTGCGCCTTGAGGTCGAAGACCAGCGCGTCGTCGCTGGGCGCGGTGTTCAGGCCGTCCGGGTAGAAGCCCTGGTCGAGCTGGGCGAGCGAGAAGAACGGCTTCCCGTTGAGGACGATCTTCCGGTAGCCGCCGACGTCGGCGATGCCGATGGAGCGCATGCCGAAGTAGCTGTCGACGGTGTCCTTGTACCGGCCGTCCTTGAGGGTGACCTCCAGGTCGTACAGATACGGGTCGTCCGGGGTCCACAGGTGCTGCTTGGCGACGGGCAGGCTCAGGTCGCTGTTGGCGGGTCCGGTGACCCGGCCGACGACCTTGCCCCTCTTGTCGCGGGCGACGGCGGTGATCCGGGCGGACTTCGAGGCGTCCTCGGAGTTGACCTTCAGGGCGAGGCGGCCCTTGTCGATGTCCGGGGTGGTCGTCAGCGAGTCGACGGCCGCCGGGGCGACGGGCTCCATCCAGACGGTCTGCCAGATGCCGGACGAGGCGGTGTAGAAGATGCCGCCCGGGTTGGCCGACTGCTTGCCGGTGGGCTGGTCGGGGCCGGTGGTGTCGGTGACCGCGACGACGATCTCCTGCGGGCCGCTGCCCTTGATCGCGTCGGTGATGTCGGCGCTGAAGGCGGTGTAGCCGCCGGTGTGCTCGGCGACCTGCTTGCCGTTGACCCAGACGGTGGCCTGGTAGTCGACGGCGCCGAAGTTGAGCTTCAGCCGGTTGTTCCTGCCCTTGTTCTTGCCGTGGTTCTTGCCGTGCTTGTCACCCTTGACGGCCCAGTTCTTCGGGACGGTGACGAGCTTGCGGTAGAACATGTGGTCTTCGTGGCGCTCCAGGCCGGAGAGCTGCGACTCGACCGGGTACGGCACGGTGATGCGCTCACCGAGCTTCTTGCCGAAGACCGGCTTCTCGCCCGCCTCGGCCCCGGCGAACTCCCACTGGCCGTTGAGGTTCTGCCACTTGTCGCGCACCTGCTGCGGCCGGGGGTACTCGGGCAGCGGGTGGTTGCGGTCGACCTTGTCGCCCCACTTGGTGGTGAGGCGGTGCGCGGAGCCGTTGGTGGCGGTGCGGTTGATGTCGGGGACGGTCTCGCCGCCCGCCTTCAGGCCGCCCTTGCCGTCGTACGCGATCCTGACGCGCTGGTCCTTGAGGACGGCGGCGTCCAGCTTGACGACGAGTTCCTTGCCGCCGCGGGCCCGGGTGACGGACTTGACCGGCATCGGGGTGGTGTCGGCCTCGATGGTGAGGTGGTTCTTCAGGTCCGCGTAGTCGCTGACCTTGTCGTCGAAGACCGCGTGCAGCTCGGTGCCGTTGGCCGCGACGCTCAGCCCGACCGGGTAGACCTCGAAGTCGGCGGGCGGGGTGAAGGCGGACTCCGGGACGAACTGCCGGTCCAGATCGGCGCTGGACCAGCGCAGGAACATGTTGGCGCCGCCGGTGTCCTGGAACATCTCCAGCCTGAACTCGTGCGGCTCGCCGGCCTTGAGCGATACCGGCGCGCTGGTCTGCTCGTTGTCCCAGTCGGGCTCCCAGTGGTCGATGACGGCCTTGCCGTCGATGAACAGCCGGAAGCCGTTGTCGCCGCTGGCGGCGAAGGTGTAGTCGCCGTCCTCGGGAGCGGTGAGGAAGCCGGTCCAGCGGGCGGTGGTGTTCTCCGTCCGGCCGGTGGCCGACTCGAACGTGCCCGTGAGCCCGGGGAAGTTGATGTTCGGTTCGAGGGCGACCCCGCCGAGCTTGTCGAAGTCCCGCGCGCCGGGCGCGGACATGCTGAAGTACTCGCCCTTCAGCCCGTGGACGGTGGTGGCCGGGTCGCCGGCCCTGAAGGTGGTCGAGGCGGCGCTCGCGGGAGCGGCCGCGGCGGCCGGGACGAGTGTGGCACCGAGGGGTATGAGCAGCGCGGCGGCGCAGGCCGCTGTCCTGAACAGAGCGCGGGGGTGGGGCGTTTGTGGTCTCAAGGCGTCGTCCTGTCGAGAGAGCTGAAGTGCCTCGAACCTGTGAGGCACAGCACACAATCGAACATTGAGCCACAGCACCAAACGCAAAACAACACTCGTGCGCGAGGATTTTTCAACGATAGAAAATGTGGTCGGTACGAGCCGTGCGGCGGGTCCACGCAGACCGCCCCCTTCGCACACCTTGGGTGCGAAGGGGGCGGCCGGGGGCGAAAGGGGACGCCCCGGGGGTGGTTCAGATGGCGTAGCCGTACGGGGCCGGGGCGTGCACCGTGCCGTTCAGCGCGCGGGCGGCGTCCCGGGCCCAGGAGGGGTTGCGCAGCAGTTCGCGCCCGAGGAGCACGGCGTCCGCGCGGCCCTCGCCGAGGATCTTCTCGGCATGCTGCGGGTCCGTGATGAGGCCGACGGCCGCCACGGGCAGCGAGGTCTCCCGCTTCACGCGCTCGGCGAAGGGCACCTGATAGCCGGGGCCGGTGGCGATCCGGGCGCGGGGCGCGTTGCCGCCGGTGGAGACGTCGAGCAGGTCCACCCCGTGGTCCCGCAGGAGCGCCGCAAGCCGCACGGTCTCGTCGGCCGTCCAGCCCTCGCGCTCGTCCTCGGGATTCTCGGTGAGCCAGTCCGTCGCGGAGACGCGGAAGAACACCGGCAGCTCCTCGGGCCACACCTCGCGGACGGCGTCGACCACCTCAAGGGCGAGGCGGACGCGGTTCTCGAAGCTGCCGCCGTACGCGTCGGTGCGGTGGTTGGTGTGCGGGGACAGGAACTCGCCGATGAGGTAGCCGTGCGCACCGTGCACCTCGACCACCTGGAAGCCCGCGTCGACGGCGCGGCGGGCGGCCCGGCGGAAGTCGTCCACGACGCCCGCGATCTCGTCGGTGGTCAGCTCGTGCGGGACCGGGTACCCCTTGTCGAAGGGCAGCGGGCTGGGGCCGACCGGGGTCCAGCCGTGCGCCTCGGGGCCGACGGGGCCGCCGCCGGTCCAGGGCGCGGCGGTCGACGCCTTGCGCCCGGCGTGCGCGAGCTGGATGCCGATCACGGAGCCGTGCGCCTTGACGAACTCGGTGATCCGGCGGAACGCCTCGGCCTGGGTGTCGTTCCAGATGCCGAGGTCGGCCGGGCTGATGCGGCCCTCGGGGCTGACGGCGGTCGCCTCGGTGAGGATCAGGCCGGTGCCGCCGGTGGCGCGGGCGGCGAGATGGGCGAAGTGCCAGTCGTTCGGCACCCCCGTCTCCGGCCCCTCCACCGCGGCGCTGTACTGGCACATGGGCGCCATCCACACCCGGTTGGGCACCACAAGCGACCTGAGGGTGCAGGGCTCGAAGAGGGCACTCACGACGGACTCCGTTTCGCCGGGTACGGAAGGATCGCTAGTACGATACATCCCGTAGTACGACGCCCGTCAAATTACGACCACTCTCGTACAAGGACCCCGCGGCTTCGCGGGGTCCGGATCAGTGGGTTCAACGGGGTCCGGGTCAGCGGGTTCAACGGGGTTTCAGCGGGTACGAGCTGCGGCCGGCCGCGTCGTCTATCTCGTCGTGCGCCTTGGTCAGGAGCTTCATCGCCAGTTCGTTGAGCGCGCGGGCTCCGGCGATCTCCTCGCCCACCCGGGGCTGCTCGGCGTCGGAGGGGTGGCGGCTGGCGTAGCCGTGGGCGCGCACCTCCTGTCCGTCGGAGAGCCGCACCAGGGCGGCCGCGCGGGTGCGGTGGGTGTCCTCCTCGAATTCGAGCTCGATGTGCCATCCGACAGCGGTTCGGGTCATGGCGTTCACCTCCGGAAGGTCTCCCTTCCAGGATGCACCCGGCGCCGGAGCGGGATGGAGGCGTCGGCGTCGTACATCTGGTTCCAGCTGCGGCCGGCGCCGGACTTCCAGGTGACATGGGCGGTGCCGCCCTCGACGCGGACGGCGTCCACGGTCATGGGGCGGTCACCGTCACGTACATCGCCCCGGTGCAGTTCGTCCGCCCGGACGGCGATGTGGTGGGCCGGTCCGCTCTCGGCCTCGTCCGCCGCGAAGCCGAGAGCGGCCGCCAGTTCCCGGGCCCGGGCCGGGGTGCACAGGAAGGTGTGCTCGCCGGACGGGGTGGCGACGGTGATCCCGACCTCCGCCCCGGCGGGGGCGATCTCCAGGATTCCGCCGTTCCCGTGTTCGTCCGTCATCGCCGCGCACCTTCCCGTGTACGTTCCGTGCCGCCGGGCTCAGTCCAGCCGGAGGCTTTCCGGCGGGCCCAGGTAGCTGGGTTCGAGGCCGCCGGTGTCGATCACCAGGTTCTGGAGGACCACTGTCGGGTCGACCATCCAGAATTTCAGCACATGTACCCCGGGTCCGGTGATGCGGTGGACCGTGCCGGTGATGTTGACGTTGTCGGAGGTGTGCCGGGCCCACTGGGCGTTCATGGTCCCGTCGTCGGCCCCCGTCGCCTCCGTGACGTTCACCCGTTGCGGGGTGGCGCCGTCGAAGGAGACCGCGTAGGTCAGCCCGTCGGTCGGCAGCGCGTTGTTACGGGGCGAGAGGTACGCGTACACGGTGACCGGCCCGGTCGTGAACAGGCTGACCCGGTACTCCAGGCGCGGGCTCCGGCCGCCGGGAGTCTGGCGTCCGGCGGTGACCGGGAAGGGCTCCATGCCGGCCCCGGTGCGGCCGATGTCCGGGATGCGCCGCCAGGTGACGCCCCGGCCGCCGACCGCCCGGTGGTGGTGGTCCGCCGCGATGGACACGTATCCCCCGGCCTCGACGAAGCCGCCGAGCCGGGACCGGGAGAGCGCCGGGCGGTCGGTCACCGCCGTGACGGTCACCCGCGCCCCGTCGGGTCCGCTGATGGTGACCGGGACGCGGGTGACGCCCCTGGGCGCCCGGTCCCAGTCGACGCGCAGGGTGATCCGGTCCTGCGTGGTGACGCGGCCGCGCACCCGGTCGGCGGTCAGCCAGGACGCCCCGGTCCGCACCCGGTAGTCGAAGGGGGCGCGGCCCCGGTTGAACACCTCGATGTACTGGGCGGGCCGGGTCTGGTACGGGCTGAAGACCGGCAGCACGGCGGGTGCGGTCTCGTGTGGCCACCACGACGTGGAACCGTCCACGGCGACGCCCATCGCGGCCCGTGCGGGCAGGTCGATGCGCCGGACGGCCGGGAAGAGCACGTCCTTGATGGCCACGTTGTCGATCTCGGGCTGCTGCCAGGGGGCGTTGGGCCCGTAGCGTTCGACGTCGCCGTAGTCGATGTGCGGCTGGGTCTGGAAGCCCTGCCACTTGCCGCCCGCGATCTTCGTGTTGAAGCGGTCGGCCAGGGCGAAGTCGTCGGCGAGCCGCGCCTCGGCGGTGGCCGCCAGCTCGTTGGTGAGGGCCCGGCCCTGGGCCGCGTAATGGATATTGGTGAACTCCGCCTCGCGCAGCGCGTACAGGTTGGCGGTGGCCGCGACCTCGTAGCCGACGAGTTCGTACCAGGCGTCCTGCGCGGAGGCGGGCAGCCGGCGCCCGATCCGCGCGGCGCGCTCGCCGAGCAGCCGCCATTCCTCGGTGACGCGCTCCAGCTCGCGGTAGTGGACGAGGCCGAAGGGGGACGCCTGGTCGTCGTAGACCACGGCCGAGCTGTCGGTCGCGGGGTCCTTGGCGGGGTCCAGGGTGATCCGGCGGTTGAGCAGCTCGGGCTTGCGGCGGGCCTGGAGCCGGGCGTACGCGCGCAGGACGGCGGCGATCTCGGTGGCCTGCTTCTCGCCGAAGTTCTGCCGGGCGTACGTCTCCTCCCACTCGGGCAGCCGGTCCAGGGTCCAGCGGTCCGGGTTCCAGGCGTACTCCAGGAAGAACTGCGTGGGCAGTTCGTTGCCCTTGAGGTCGCCGACGTTGGTGACCCACAGTCCGTGGTTGCCGTAGGCGTCGCACTGGTGGAGCTGGTCCCACATGTTGGGCAGCGAGGCGGTGTCGACCCACTTGTAGTTGCGGCCGACGCCGACGTAGTCGAAGTGGTAGTAGAGCCCGTAGCCGCCGTCCCGGGGGGCCTCGGCGGGGTCGGGGAGCTTGCGGAGGTTGGCCCAGTTGTCGTCGGTGAGGACCACGGTGACGTCGTCGGGGACGCGCAGACCCCGGTCCCAGTAGTGCTGGACCTCCTTGTAGAGGGTCCAGACCTGCGGGATCGTGGTGACGTCCCGGCCGGAGACCTCGGCGAGGATCTGCCGCTGGGTGGCGATGATCTCGGTCATCAGCTCGATGCCGTCGCCGTCCGGGAGGCTGACGTCGCCGTTGCCGCGCATGCCGAGGGTGACGACGCCCTCGAAGTCCTCGTCCTTCATCCGGCGGATGCCGTCCGCCCAGTACGCCTTGAGCGCTTCGGCGTTGCGGCGGAAGGACCACTCGCCGGTGCCGCCGTAGGGGTCGTGGCCGGGGGTGGTGATGTTCCCGTCGCCGTCGCGTACGGCGGCGACGGCGTGCCGGTTCCACTCCTCGATACCGCGCATCATGGGTGCCTCGTGCGAGGTGCCCATGACGACGCCGTACGCCTTGGCTGTGGCGTGGTTGAGCGGGTCGTCCTCCGCGAAGGCGCGGCCCCAGACGGCCGGCCACAGGTAGTTGGCCTTGAGCCGGAGCATGACCTCGAAGACGCGGGCGTAGAAGTCGGCGTTGAAGCCGCCCTCGAAGCCGGGCGCCTTGCCGGGGCCGAAGTGGGCGGGGGCCCAGGTGCCGAGTGCCGGGTTCTCGTCGTTGATGAAGAAGCCGCGGTACTTCACGGCCGGGGTGCCCTGGGTGTGGCGTCCGGGCCGTACGTGGATCTCGTCGCGGTGTACGGGGGTGACGTCGTCCCACCAGTACCAGGGCGAGACGCCGATGCCGCGCGAGACGTCGTACGCGCCGAAGATCGTCCCGCGCTGGTCGCTGCCGGCGATGACGAAGGCCCGGTCGACGCCGGGCAGCGGATGGTCGACGACGCTCTGGAGGCTGGTCTCCCACGTGCCCCGGACCGAGGAGACGTCGAGCCGTCCGTCGGCGATCAGCCGGTCGATCAGGGGGCTGCGGCCCACGGTGCCGACGATGGTGATCTCGCGGGCGGCCTTGGGCACCGCCCCGTGCGAGAGGGCGGGGCGGACTCCGGTGACGCGTTCGATGTCGTCGCGGAGGTCGCCGGCGACCCTGACGACGCCCGGCCAGTCGCGGTCGCTGACCAGCACCGGTGTCGCCCGTCCGTGCCTGACCAGCGGGAAGCTGCCGCGCTGTGCGGTGAACGAGATGTACGCGCCGGGGTCGGTGGGCCGGGGCGCGGGGCCATGTCCGGTGGCGGACGCCTCGCCGGTCAGTCCGACGAGGGAGCCGAGCGGGGTGGCGGTGAGTGCGGTGAGCCCGAGGCCGAGGCCCAGGACCGATCTGCGGCTGGTGTGCCGGAAGGTGTCGGGGGTGTCGCTGTCCATGCTGCGCTCCTTCTCGGTGCTCAGTCGCGGCCGGCGGCGAGCAGCAGGTCGTCGCGCAGGGCGCTGTAGGCGGGCTTGGCCCGGTAGTTCTCGTCGTAGAGGTTGGCCGCGCCCTCGCCCTCGAAGGTGTCGGGCACCCAGGAGTACTTGTCGGTGAAGCCCCAGACCGTGAAGTCGGTGCACTTGCGGGTGAGCAGGCAGCCGCGCAGCAGTACGTCGTAGCCCTCGGCCTGTGCTTCCTGCTTGGTGCTGTCCGAGGGCATCGGGATGCGGACGTCGGCCTCGGTGATCGCGGTCTCCAGGCCGAGGGCGTCGAACCGCTTCATGTTCTCGGCGATGTCGTGGGGGGCGTTGTACTGGACCGACAGGTGGCCCTGGATGCCGACGCCGTCGATGGGTACGTGCTGCCGGCGCAGCTCGACGACCAGGTCGTAGAGGGCGGTGCTCTTCGCGTTGACGCCCTCGATGTTGTAGTCGTTGATGAACAGCTCGGCCTTGGGGTCGGCCGCGTGGGCCCAGCGGAAGGCGTCCGCGATGTAGCCGGGGCCCAGCTCCCGGAGCCAGAGGGAGTCGCGCAGGGTGCCGTCGTCGTTGAACGCCTCGTTGACGACGTCCCACTGCCAGATGCGGCCCTTGAAGTGGCGGGCCTCGTCGGTGATGTGCTTACGCAGGAGGGCGCGCAGCTCGTCCGCGGTGAAGTCGCCGGTGGTGAGCCAGGCGGGCAGCTGGTTGTGCCAGAGCAGGGTGTGGCCGCGCACCAGCTGGCCGTTGGCGCGGGCGAAGTCGACCAGCTTGTCGGCGGCCGCCCAGTCGTACTCACCGCGTGTGGGCTCGACGGACTCCCACTTCATGACGTTCTCCGGGGTGACCGAGCTGAACTCGCTCGCGGCCTTCGCGCGGTAGGGCGCGTCGTCCGCCAGGGCCGTCATGTCGACGGCGGTGCCGATGCGCACACCGGACCGCTTGCCGAGCGCGCCGAGCGTGGCGGCCCGGGTGTTCCCCTTTCCGCCGCCGTGGTCGGAGTGGGCGAAGGCGTTGATGGTGCAGGGGGCGAGCAGGGCCGCGGCGGCGGCGCCGATCAGCACGGCCTTGATTGGCTTGCGCATGACAGAAACCCTTCGAGAGGCGCACGGCCGGGTTCCCGGTGACCGGGGGCCTGCGCGGGTGTGGGTGTTTCGAAAGTTTCGTGGTGCTGTGGACCGGGCGGGGGCGCGCTGCCCCCGCCCGGTGGTGCGGAGCCGGTCAGCCCCGTACGGGGGCGGCCGCCGGCACGGGTTCGACCACCGCGTCGCACACCAGCCGGCGCCGGTGGTCGAGGGTGCGCTCGGGACCGGTGAGGCGCAGGTGCACCGTGTGCCGGATGTCCTCGGCACCGCTGGACGCCGCGAGCCGCAGTTCCAGCGCGCCCGGCTCCACGACGCGCCGCCCGCCGATGCCGGTGAAGGACACCAGGTCGGCGTGGAACCGGAAGCGCACCCGCGCCTCCTGGCCCGCGTCGAGCGGGACCCGGGCGTAGCCGATGAGCCGGTTGTCGGGCCGGGTCGTCTGGGCGACCGGGTCGTGGACGTAGAGCTGCACGACCTCCGCGCCCGCCCGGTCCCCGGTGTTGCGGACGGTCAGCTCGATGTCGGCGGAGCCGTCGGTGGGGATCTCCGCCGGGGCGGGGGCGCCGGGCTGCCAGGCGAAGGAGGTGTACGTGAGGCCGTGGCCGAAGGGGTACAGCGGTGTCGGGTCCAGGTTGCTGACCCCGTTGGCGAGCCCCAGGGGCGGCTGGAGGTAGGTCCAGGGCTGGCCGCCCGGGTGGCGCGGGACGGAGACCGGCAGCCGGCCGGACGGGCCGACCCGGCCGGAGAGCACCGAGGCCAGGGCCGGGCCGCCCTCCTCACCGGGGAAGAACGCCTGGACCACGGCGGCGGTGCGGTCCGCCCAGCGGCCGAGCGCGTACGGGCGGCCGGTCAGCAGGACCAGGACGACCGGGGTTCCGCTGTCCAGCAGCGCGTCGAGCAGTTCGCCCTGGACACCGGGCAGCGAGAGGTCGTCGGCGTCGCAGCCCTCGCCGGAGGTGCCGCGCCCGAAGAGCCCGGCCCGGTCGCCGAGCACGGCGACGCACACGTCCGCGTCCCGGGCCAGGTCCACCGCTTCCGCGATGCCCGAGGTGTCGGTGGTGTCGACCTCGCAGCCGGGGGCGCCGGTGACCGTGGCGGCGGGGAACTCGCCGCGCACCGCGTCGAGCACGGTGGGGATGTCGATGCCCATGGCGGTCTCGGGGTGCAGGACGCCGACATGGCTGGGGAAGGAGTAGCAGCCGAGCATGGCGAGGGCGTCGTCGGCGCGGGGGCCGATCACCGCGATCCGCCCGGTCCCGGCGAGCGGCAGCGCCCCCCGCGAGTTGGCGAGCAGGACCACGGCCTGTTCGGCGAGTTCGCGGGCGAGGGCGCGGTTGCGCGGCGGGTCCAGGTCGACGGTCTCGCGGGCCCGCTCCGGGTCGGTGTCGCGCAGCAGCGCGGGGAGCGGGGTCCAGTCGGGGTCGAGCAGCCCGAGTTCGCACTTCTGGAGGAGGACCCGGTGCAGCGCGCGGTCGACCAGGGCCTCGGGGACCGTACCGGCCAGGACGGCGGCGGCGAGTTCGTCGCCGTAGCTGCGGACGGTGGGCAGTTCCACGTCGATGCCGGCGTTGAGGGCGAGCCGGGCGGCGTCCGCGCGGCCCTCGGCGACCTTGTGCAGGGTCTCCAGGAAGCCGATGGCGAAGTAGTCGGCGACGACGGTGCCCTCGAAGCCCCAGGTGTCGCGGAGCAGCCCGGTGAGCAGGGCCGGGTCGGCCGCCGAGGGGACGCCGTCGATCTCCGCGTACGACTGCATGACGGAGCGGGCGCCGCCGTCGGTGAGGGCCATCTCGAAGGGCGGCAGGATGACGTCGGCGAGCTCCCTGGCCCCGGCCCGGACCGGTGAGAGGTTGCGGGCGCCGGCCGATGCCGCGTACCCGGCGAAGTGCTTGAGGGTGGCGACGATGCCGGCGGACTCCAGGCCCTTCACGTACGCGGTGCCGATGGTGGCGACGAGATAGGGGTCCTCGCCGATGGTCTCCTCGACGCGGCCCCAGCGCAGGTCGCGCACGACGTCCAGGACCGGGGCGAGGCCCTGGTGGATGCCCACGGACCGCATGTCGCTGCCGATCCGGTGGGCCATCTCGGTGACCAGGTCCGGATTCCAGGCGGCGCCCCAGGAGAGCGGGACGGGGTAGGCGGTGGCGCCCCAGGCGGTGAAGCCGGCCAGGCACTCCTCGTGGGCGAGGGCCGGGATGCCGAAGCGGCCGGCGCCCGCGATGGCCTGCTGGGCGCGGGCGAGCGCGATCGCGCCGACGGCCGGGTCGACGGGGGCGGTGCCGAAGGGGCGGGTCAGCTGGCCGAGGCCGCGCGGGATCAGCGCGTCCCAGTCGATGGTGTCGACCATCTCGTTCTGGTGCGGGGCGACCCCGTCCCCGTCGGCGTCGGCGCCCACCCAGATTCCGTACAGCTGGGCGGTCTTCTCCTGGAGGGTCATCCGGGAGACGAGGTCGGCCACACGCTCCTCGGGGGCGAGCGCGGGGTCCTGCCAGGGGCCGTCGACGGCGGTGGCCGCTTCGGTCCTGCGGGCATGCGGAACAGGGGGGTTTGCCATGGCGGCGGGGATTCCTCTCAAGAGTGCGGTGGTACGCGGCGGCATGGGTGCGCTACTTGCCGCCCACCCCCATCAGTCCGTTGACCAGTGCCTTCCGTGCCACGAGGTACACGGCGAAGATCGGTACGACGGAGAGCACGATCGCGGCCAGCACGGCCGGGATGTTCACCCCGAACTGGGACATGAAGTTGAAGAGACCGAGGGTCAGCACCCGGTTCTCCTCCGACTGGGTCAGGATCAGCGGGAACAGGAAGCCGTTCCACGCCTGGAGCGCGGTGTAGATCGCGACCGTGCTGATGCCCGCCTTGGACATCGGGATCGCCAGCTGCCACAGCATCCGCAGCGGCGAGGCGCCGTCGAGCGCCATGGCCTCGTACATCTCCTCGGAGACGTCGCGCATGGTGCCGCTGAGGATCAGCACCGCCACGGGCATCGCGAACGCCGCGGTCGGCAGGATGATCGCCGGCAGGCTGTCGTACAGGCCCATCTTGCTGATGAGCAGGTAGAGCGGCACGATCACGGCCTGGGCGGGGATGGCGACGCCGAGCAGGAAGGTGCGGAAGGCGAGTCCGGAGAGCCTGCTGCGGGTGCGTACCGCGACGTACGCGACGGGGATGGAGAGGAGCAGCACGATCGCCGTGGTGGCCACGGCGACGATCGCCGTGTTGGAGAGCATCGTGGAGAAGCCGCTGTCCAGCACCGTGCGGTAGTTGTCGAGCGTGGGGTGCGTCGGGACGGCCAGCGGGTCACCGTTCAGCGCCTCGTCCTGGTGCATCAGCGAGGACGAGACCAGCGTGTACAGCGGGACGATCACGAGCACGAGCCAGACCAGCGAGCCGAGGCCGGCCAGCGGGTTGCCCCAGCTGCGGCGGCGCCGCGCGGTGGCCGGGCGGGTGCGGGTCAGGGGCTGTGCGGGGCGCGTCGCGGGGCGGGTGTCGGTCGACATCGCGTCACATACCTTCCCGGGTGGAGCGCATGTTCCCGAAGCCGCTGAAGCGGACGAGGATCAGCGAGATCGCGGTGGCCACGACGACGAGGGCGGTCGCGATGGCGGCGGCGTACCCGAGGTCGTAGGTCTGGAAACCGGTGCGGTACATCAGGTACGGCAGGATGGTGGTGTCCGTGCCCGGGCCGCCCTTGGTCATGATGAGCACGGTGTCGAAGTAGGTCAGCGAGCCGACGATCATCAGGACCGAGGAGGTCGTGATGGTGTTGCGGAGCTGCGGCAGGGTGATGTGGAAGAACTGCCGGAACATGCCGGCGCCGTCGATCTCGGCGGCCTGGTAGAGGACCTGCGGGATCTGCCGGGTGCCGCCCTGGTAGATCAGGGTGTGGAAGGGCATGAACTGCCAGCCGCCGACGAACGCCACGGTGAGCAGGGCGCCGGTGGACGAGCCCATGATGTTCGGGTCGATGCCGAACCAGGGCCCGATCTCCTTGATGACGCCGAAGTTGGGGTCGAGGAGTGCGTGGAACAGCATCGCGATGGCCGTGGTGGACAGCAGCAACGGGATGAAGAAGACCGCGGAGAGCACGGCGCGGCTGCGCTGCCGGCCGGCCGCCCAGACGCCGAGGAGCAGGGCCACCGGGGTCTGGAAGGCCCAGCTGACGGTGGTCAGGAGCAGGCTGAGCCAGGCGGCCTGACGGAACTCCGGGTCCTTGAAGAGCCGGGTCCAGTTGGCCGCGCCGACGGGGGTCGGGGAGTTCAGCCCGTCCCAGTGGCAGAAGGAGAGGTACACGGCGATCGCCAGCGGGACGATCGCGAAGAGGGCGAAGAAGAGGATGCCGGGCAGCGCCCAGGCGACCGGGGGGCGGCCGACGTTTCCGGCGGCCGCCTTCCGTCCTCCGCGCACCTTCGGTGACGAGGAGACGTGGGACATCGTTACTTGACGGCCTTCATCGCGGCGACGAACTGCTCGGGCGTGGACTTGCCGGCGAACAGCTTGCTGATCTCGGTGAGCAGCGGGGTGGCGGTCTGGGATTCGAGCGCCTGGTCCCAGGACAGGGTGAAGTCGGGGGCCTTCTGGACCATCTCGTACTGGTCGGTGGCGAACTTCGGGTTCGGCGAGCCGCTGAGCATGTCGGCGGCGTTGGACGTGGTGGGCACGTCGCCGTTGTCCACGAGGGCCTGCGCGTACGACTTGGACGCCATGGTCTTCAGGAAGGCTATGGCCGCGTCCTTGTGCTTGGTGCGGGCGTTCACGGACCAGTAGTTGGTGGGGTTGCCGACCACGTCGGCCGGGTCGCCGACGCCGCCCGCGACGGTCGGGAAGTTCGTCCAGCCGAGGTCCTTCTTGGCGAAGTCGGGCGCCTTGCCGAGCTGTGTGGAGTATTCCCAGGAGCCCATCAGGTGCATGGCCGCCTTGCCCTTGTTGAGCAGGGTGGGCGCGCCGCCGTTGCCGTAGTCGACGGAGTTGAAGTTCTTGCCGAAGGCGCCGTCGTCCACCAGCTGCTTCACGGTCTGGGCGGTCTTCAGGACGGCCGGGTCGCCCCAGGCGGAGCTGTCACCGTTCTGGATCTTGCGGAAGACGTCGGGGCCGCCGATCCGGTCGAGCAGGTACTCCATCCACATCAGCTCGGGCCACTTGTCGGAGCCGCCGAGGGCGAACGGGGTGATGCCCTTGCCCTTGAAGGTCTTGATGGCCTGCTGGAGGCCCTCCCAGGTCTTGGGGACCTGGACGTTGTTCTCGGCGAAGAGGGTCTTGTTGTAGAAGAGCATCACGGGCTGCATACCGCGCATCGGGACGCCGTAGACCTTCCCGTCGAGGCTGCCGGCGGTGACGATCGACGGCAGGAAGCCGTCCTTCAGGGTGGCGTCGTCCTTGAACGTCGAGGTGAGGTCGACCAGCTGGTTCGCGTCGACGTACGGCTTGATGGAGCCGCCGCCCCAGTTGAAGAAGATGTCGGGGGCGCTCGGGGAGCCCATGGCGCTGCGGAGCTTGTTCACGTAGTCGATGCCGGGGACGGAGACGAGCTTGACCTTCACGTCGGAGGTCTTGTTGAACTCCTTGACCGCGGCCTGCTGCACCTTCACGGCGTCGTCGCCGTAGACGTACGCGGTCAGCGTGGCGCCGCCACCGCCGCTGTCGCCGTCCGATCCGCAGCCCGCCAGGACCCCCGCCATGACCATGGCCGCACCGGCCGCGGTCCATCTCGCCGCACGCTTGCCCTGAGTGAAAATTCCCGACCGCATGACCGCACCTCTGTCGAATCTTTCGGAGTTGCTTGCGAATGTTGCCGGAACCGTACGGTTGGGTTTCCGGCCAGTCAAGAGGTCGCGGGCCGCGAATTTTTCGTCCGGGCTCCCGCGTCCGTTCGGCCGCCGGGCGGTTACGATTCGCTGTATGAGCCCCGCAAACGTCCAGTCACATCAGGAGAATGCGCCTGCCGCAGTGCCGTCGGACGGCACTGCCACGCTGGCGGAAATCGCCCGAGCGGCCGGAGTCTCGGCTCCGACAGTTTCGAAGGTGCTGAACGGGCGCGCCGATGTCGCGCCCGGTACGCGCACCAAGGTCGAGGAGCTGCTGCTCCAGCACGGCTACCGCCGCAGACGCGGTTCGACCACGCAGTCGCAACTCATCGACCTGGTCTTCCACGAGCTGGACAGCGCCTGGGCGATGGAGGTCGTACGCGGGGTGGAGAACGTCGCGCGCGAGGAGGGGCTGAGCCTGGTCCTCTCGGAGAGCGCCGGCCGCCTCAGCCCCGGGCAGACCTGGGTCGACGGGGTGCTGGCCCGCCGCCCGGTCGGGGTCATCCTGGTGCTGTCCGACCTCACCGCCGCCCAGCGCGCGCAGCTCACCAGCCGCAGCATCCCGTACGCGGTGGTGGACCCGGCCGGCGACCCGGGCGACGACATCCCGTCGGTCGGCACGACGAACTGGCAGGGCGGTCTCGCCGCGACCCGCCATCTCACCGGCCTCGGCCACCGCAGGATCGGCGTGGTCGGCGGCCCGACCCGGATGATGTGCAGCCGGGCCCGGGTGGACGGCTACCGGGCCGCCCTGGAGACGGCGGGCATCCCGATCGACCCGTCACTGATCCGCGAGGCCGAGTTCTCGCACGAGGCGGGGTACGCGGCCGGGATGGAGCTGCTGCGCTCGGCGGACCGGCCGACCGCCGTCTTCGCCGGCAACGACCTCCAGGCACTCGGTGTGTACGAGGCGGCGCGCGAACTCGGTCTGCGCATCCCGGAGGACCTGAGCGTCGTGGGCTTCGACGACCTGCCGCTCACCCGGTGGATCGGGCCGCCGCTGACCACGGTGCGCCAGCCGCTGATCGAGATGGCCGAGACGGCGGCCCGGCTGGTCCTGGACCTGGGCCGGGGCCGGCAGCCCGCGACGACCCGGGTGGACCTGGCGACGAATCTGGTGGTCCGCAGCAGTACGGCCCCGCCCTGTCGCTGAGACGCGGTCCGCCCGGGACACCCCGGGGCGTGGTCCGGGCCGCTGTCAGTGCCGGGGTGCAGACTGGCCGATATCCGGCACAACGGCGTTTCGGGAGGTTCGGTCATGACCGATGTACTGCTCACCGTGGGCACCCGCAAGGGGCTCTTCATCGGCCGCAGGCGCGGCGGTGCGTGGGAGTTCGAGGGGCCGCATTTCAACGCCCAGGCGATCTATTCGACCGCCATCGACACCCGGGGCGGCCGGACCCGGCTGCTGGTCGGCGGGGACAGCGCCCACTGGGGCCCGTCCGTCTTCCACTCCGACGACCTGGGCGCGAGCTGGGTCGAGCCGAAGAGCCCGGCGGTGAAGTTCCCGGAGTTCACCGGGACCTCGCTGGAGCGGGTGTGGCAGTTGCAGCCGGCGGGGCCCGAGGCGCCGGGCGTCGTCTACGCGGGCACGGAGCCGGCCGCGCTCTTCCGGTCCGGGGACGCCGGCGAGTCGTTCGAGCTGGTGCGCCCGCTGTGGGAGCATCCGACGCGTTCGCGGTGGGTGCCCGGCGGGGGCGGTGAGGGGCTGCACACGATCCTGACCGATGAGCGGGACGCCCGCGCCGTGACGGTCGCGGTCTCCACCGCCGGGGTGTTCCGGACCGCCGACGGCGGGGCGAGCTGGGCCCCGGCCAACAAGGGGGTCTCGGCCGTCTTCCTGCCCGACCCGGACCCGGAGTTCGGCCAGTGCGTGCACAAGGTCAGCCGGGACGCGGCCGATCCGGACCGCCTCTATCTCCAGAACCACTGGGGCGTCTTCCGCAGCGACAACGCCGGGAGCACCTGGACGGACATCGGCGCGGGCCTGCCCTCGGACTTCGGCTTCGCCGTGGCCGCCCACCCGCACCGCGCGGACACGGCGTACGTCTTCCCCATCAACGCCGACGCCGACCGGGTGCCCGCCGAGCACCGCTGCCGGGTCTTCCGGACGACCGACGCGGGCGCCCACTGGGAGCCCCTGTCGGCGGGCCTGCCGGAGAGCGCCCACTACGGCACGGTGCTGCGCGACGCGCTCTGCACCGACGACGCGGACCCGGCCGGGGTCTACTTCGGCAACCGCAACGGCGAGTTGTACGCGAGCGCGGACGACGGGGACAGCTGGGAGCAGCTGGCCTCGCATCTGCCGGACGTGCTGTGCGTGCGGGCGGCGGCGGTCGAGATGTGAGACGTGCCTTCTACGGGAGCCGCCAGTCGACGGGCTGGGCGCCCTGGGCGGCGAGCAGTTCGTTGACCCGGCTGAACGGCCGGGACCCGAAGAAGCCGCGGTCCGCGGACATCGGGGACGGGTGCGCGGACTCGATGGCCGGCAGGTCGCCGAGCAGCGGCCGCAGATTGCGGGCGTCGCGGCCCCAGAGCACGGACACCAGCGGCTTGCCCCGGGCGGCCAGGGCGCGGATGGCCTGTTCGGTGACCTCTTCCCAGCCCTTGCCGCGGTGCGCGCCGGGCGAGCGGGGCGCGGTGGTCAGCGCCCTGTTCAGCAGCAGCACGCCCTGGCGGGTCCACGGGGTCAGGTCGCCGTTCGACGGCCGGGGCAGCCCGAGGTCGGCGTTGAGCTCACGGTAGATGTTCTCCAGGCTGCCGGGCAGCCTGCGCACGTCCGGGGAGACCGCGAAGCTCAGGCCGATCGCCATCCCCGGTGTGGGGTAGGGGTCCTGACCGACGATCAGGACCCGTACGTCATCGAAGGGCTGCTGGAACGCGCGCAGCACGTTCGCCCCGGAGGGGAGGTAGGTGCGGCCGGCCGCGACCTCCGCACGCAGGAAATCGCCCATCTCGGCGATGCGGCCCGCCACGGGGGCCAGGGCGTCGGCCCAGCCGGGCTCGACTACTTCTTTCAACGGTCGCGCTGTCACGGAAGATCACCCTACCGGCGCAACGCGGTGCCCCGGGGATAGGGTGCTGCCCGTCCCTCACCTCTTCGCCCCCGGGAGCCGGTCCATGACGTCAGACGGACAGCCGGGCACGTATGTACTCGGGGTGGATTCGGGCGGCTCGGGGCTCCGGGTGGCGCTCGGCACGGCCGACGCGGAAGCGCCGTTGGCGAGCGTCGCGTGCGGCGGTCCGGTGCGCACCGGACCGCGCGGCATCGACGCCGGCCACCTCCTGGACCAGGTGCTGCCCGCTGTACGCGGCCTGCTCGACGCGCACGGACCCGGCGGGCGGATCACCGCCGCGGCGGTCGGCGCCGCGGGGATGGCCACGCTGGGCGACGCGTTGCGCGCCGAACTGCCGGGCGCCCTGGCGGACGCGCTGGGGGTGCGCCGGATCGCGCTCGCGGCGGACGCGGTGACCGGGTATGCCGGGGCGGTCGGGCAGCGGCCCGGCGCGGTGGTGGCCGCCGGCACCGGGCTGATCGCGCTCGGCACGGACCTGACGACATGGCGGCGGGCGGACGGCTGGGGGCACCTGCTGGGCGACAGCGGAGGCGGCGCCTGGATCGGGCGGGCCGGGCTCGACGCCGCGATGCGCGCGTACGACGGGCGGCGCGGCGGTTCGTCCGCGCTGCTGGCCCGCCTGGAAGCGGTGTTCGGGCCGCCGCGGGAGCTGCCCGGTCTGCTCTACCCGCGCGCCGACCGGCCCGCGCTGCTGGCCTCGTTCGCGCCGGAGGTGGCCGCGTGCGCGGACGACGACCCGGTCGCGGCGGGCATCCTGCGGGGAGCGGCCGCGCATATCGCGGAGGCGGCCGCGGCGGTGTGCCCGGAGGCGAAGGCGGACGAGGACGCCTGCGAAGTCGCGCTGACGGGCGGGCTGTTCCGGATGGGCGAGCCGTTGCTCGTACCACTGCGCGAGGAGTTGGGGCGGCTGCTGCCCGGGGCACGGGCGGTCCCCGGTTCGGGTGATCCCCTGATCGGTGCGCTGCGCATCGCCCAGGCCCTGGACACCGGGGGGCTGCGGCTGCCGCACCATCCGACGCTGCTCCGTGTTCCGGCGCCCGGGCCCCGCGTGCAGGGCGACGGGCGCGCGCACGCTGACGACAGATCAGGGCAGTCGCCCGGTAAGCCGCTGATCGGATAAAAGCGGACAGAGGCCGCTCGACCGGACCCTCCCCGAGCAGGGAGCCGTCCGAAACCAGTAGCATGCGGCGCCATGAGCACCCCCACTGGGCCCGCTTCCGGCCTGCCTGTACGAATGCCGCGACCTCGCCAGTCCGGACGGCACCGCCGCCCGGAGCCCGTGGCCGCACCCGAGGGCGCTGCCGCGCTCGTTCTCGCCGTCCCCGGCACCCCCTCCGCTTCGAGCCGCGGTCTGGCCGAAGAGGTCATCAGCATCGCCCGTTCCGAGCTGCCCGGTCTGAACGCCCTGATCGGTTACGTGGACGGGGACGACGCCGAGTTCCCGGCGCTGGCCTCCGTGATCGCACATTCCGCCGCCGAGCGCACCGCGCGCTACGAGCAGGCGCTGGCCGTGGGCCGTGAGGTCGCCGAGCCCGAGGGCCCGGCCGCCGTGGTGGTCCCGCTGCTCGCGGGTCCGGACAGCGCGCTGGTGCAGCGGATACGTCAGGCGATCGCCGACAGCGAGGCCCCGGCGGAGCTGACCGATGTGCTCGGCCCGCACCCGCTGCTGGCCGAGGCGCTGCACGTCCGGCTGTCGGAGGCCGGGCTGGCCCGCGCGGACCGGGCCAGGCTCTTCACGGTGGCGACGGCCGCCGACGGCATCGTGCTCGCCACGGTGGGCGGCGAGGAGGCCGTGCAGGCGGCGGGGATCACGGGCATGCTGCTCGCGGCCCGGCTCGCGGTGCCGGTGATGGCCGCCGCGCTCGACGTGGAGGGTTCGGTCGCCGCGATCGCGGACCAGCTGAAGGGCTCCGGCTCGCTCCAGCTGGCCGTGGCCCCGTATCTGGTGGGCCCCGAGGTGGCGGAGGGGCTGCTGGACGCCGCGGCGAAGGAGGCCGGCTGCGCGAGCGCCGAGCCGCTGGGCGCGTACCCGGCGATCGGCAAGCTGGTCCTCTCGATGTACACCTCGGCCCTCGGGATCGCTCCCCAGGTGGCCCAGGGGGCGCAGGCCCGCTAGGGCCTTTCCTTTGGGTCAGGCTGGATCAGGGAGCGGGGCGTGGTGCGTGCGGCTGCAAGGCGGAGGAGGGCGTCAACGCGGAGCGTTGGCAACCGACGACAACGCGGGAGGGGGTCCCTCCCTGGTCGAGCGAAGCCGAGAGCTTGGGGGAGTGCGTGCCACGCCCCGCGAGCCCAGCCTGACCCAAAGGAAAGGCCCTGACCCTTCCGGCAGGTGTGGGCCCCGGCCCGGACGGCAGTCCGGCACCGGGGCCTCGGGCTTTCCGCCGGGGTTCTAGCCGAAGACCACGCAGGACGCCGCCGGGGCGTCCAGGGTGCCCCCGTGGGCCGGGACACCGGTCTCCGGGTCCACGGTGAACCAGGCGATGTTCCCGCTGCGCTCATTGGCCGCGTACAGCCGGCGGCCGGCCGGGTCCAGCGCGAGGTCGCGGGGCCAGTGCCCGCCGCAGTCCACGGTCGTGACCAGGGACGGGTGCTCGCCGGCCGCGTCGAGCGCGAGGACGGAGATGCTGTCGTGACCCCGGTTGGCCGCCCACAGGAACCGGCCGTCGTGGGCGACGACGACCTCGGAGGCGTAGCTCTCGACGGTCACGCCCTCGGGCAGCACGGGGACCTCGCCGACCGGTTCCAGGACGCCTGTGGCGGCGTCCCAGCGGCACACGGTGAGGGTGGGCTCCAGCTCGTTGAGCACATAGGCGTGGCGGCCGGAGGGGTGGAACGCCAGGTGGCGGGGGCCGGTGCCGGGGCGCAGGGCCGTCTCGCCGTGCGTGCGCAGCTCGCCGGTGGCCGGGTCGACCGCGCAGACCCGGACCGAGTCGGTGCCGAGGTCGACGCTGAGCACCCAGGCCCCGGAGGGGTCGGGCAGGACCTGGTGGGCGTGCGGGCCCTCCTGGCGGTCCGCGACCGGTCCGCCGCCCTCGTGCGCGAGGACCGCGGCGACCGGGCCGAGGGCGCCGTCCCCGGCGACCGGCAGCACGCTGACGCTGCCCGAGCCGTAGTTCGCGGTGACCAGGTGGCCGGCGGCGAGGGCGAGGTGGGTGGGGCCGTCGCCGTCCACCGCCCGGACCTCGCCGAGCGGACGGGGTTCGTCGGTGCGGACGTCGAGAGCCGCCGCCCCGCCCGGCTCGGTCTCGCTGACCGCGTAGAGGACCGTGCCGCCGGGGCCGAGGGCCAGGTAGGAGGGGTCGGGGACGGCGTCCGTGGCCCCCAGGACCGTGAGCGCGCCGGTCTCCGCGTCCACGGCGGCGACGGTGACGCCCCGCCCGCCCGCCGAGGTGAACGACCCGATGAATGCCCGTACCGCTCCGTTGCTGCTGTCCACCGCTGCTCCTCCCCGCCCCGGCTGTGCGCGGCGGACGTGCCGTCGTGATCTTTTGCGGCGACGGTAGCAGTGCGGCGGCGCGGTCTGGACCAAGGGTGCCGGATCGGGCCGGCCGCGGGGGTCAGGCCGCGACCAGGGGTGCGCCCGGCGGGCTGTGCAGCGGTGCGGCGAGTTCGGTGAGGGCGCGTTCCAGGCTGTGCAGGTGGGCGAGGGCGGGTTCGGTGGCGGCCGGGTGCGCCGGGACGGCGGAGGCGACGACGGTACGGCCGGTCAGGGCCTCGACCGCGTTCTCGACGCGCCAGCAGGCCGCGGCGAGCCGGGCGTCGTGGGACGCCTCCGGGTCGGCGGCCACCGAGGCGAGGCCCCGCACCTCGCGGGCGCACTCGTCGAGGAGGGCCAGCACGTGTCCGGCCCGGGCGCGGCGGGCGCGGAGCGGGCTCAGCGGGTGGACGAGCGGGGCGAGCGAGAGGCGGACGCGGCCGAGGAGCGCTTCCAGCTCGGCGATGCGCGGGGCCGGGTCGGCGGTGGCGGAGCCGGAGAGGCGGGCGGCGGCCTCCTCGGTGCAGGCGTGCACGCAGCGCAGGGCGCGCTGGATCCAGGCGTCGGTCGTGGCGTGCGTGGTGACGGGCAGGACGCACAGCACGGCGAGCATCGCGCCGAGCGCGCCGACGGCGGTCTCGCCGAGCCGCAGGGCGAGCAGCCCGGGGTCGAGCACGCCCAGCGAACCGTAGAGCGCACCGGCCATGACCGTCACCGAGAGCATCATCCAGGTGTACGACACCGAGGCGGTGTAGAAGATCCCGAACGCCCCGACGGCGACGACGAGGGCGGTCGGCACGGGCGCCCCGTGCAGCGGGACGACGACGGCGAGGCCGACCGGGATGCCGATGAGGGTGCCGAGGATCCGGCGGAAGCCGCGTACCAGGGTCTCGCCGCGCGAGGCGGTGTTCACGAAGACCCACCAGGTGGCGCCGACGGCCCAGTACCAGCGCTGGTCGGACATCAGCTGCCCGGCCATGAGCGCGACGGCTCCGCCGGTGACGGCCTGGACGGCCTGGCGGGTGGTGACCCTGGCCAGGCCGGTGCCGGCGGGCGGGGCGGGCACGGCGGGGGCGGGCAGCCGGCGTTCGTAGCACCAGAGGCCGAAGCGGACGGCCGACGCGGCGAGCAGGGAGAGGGCGACGGCGGAGTACAGCTCGGGGAGCTGCCCGGGCAGGGTGTGGAGGAACTGCGTGATGAAGAAGGCCATGAAGGCGAAGACGCCGAGGGAGTGCCCGCGCGGCCCCCACCGCCTGGCGTAAACCCCCGCCCCCATGACCGCGAGGAACGCGGTGTCGCGGGCGAGCGGGTGGTCGTGGAGCAGGGCGGCGAGCGCGAGGACCGGGAAGCCGACGGCGGGCAGCAGCGCGGTGGTGACCGCCTGGCCCCGGACCGTGGGGTCGGTCACGGTGAACAGGGCGAGCAGCGCGGCCAGGCCGCCGGTGATGGCCGCCACCAGCGAGTGGCCGACGAGCCCGCACACCACGACGGCGAGCCCGATGCCGAGCACCGCGCGGCACGCGAAACGCAGCCGCATCCGGCCGGGGTCCCGGGCGACGAACGCTTTCCTCAGCACTGCGGCTCCCCCACTCCGGTCCACCGGCTCTCCGTTTCGGTCACAGGCCCGGTCACGTCCAGGCACGAGTTCAGGCATGCAGGCACGAGTTCAGGCATGAAAAAGGCGCCGCGGAGGTCCGCAGCGCCATCGACGGATACATCAGACCACCTGAAGGGCGGTTGGCTCAAATTGAACTCGATTCACTAGGCCATTGGTCCGGTTGAAAGCATTTCCGGGCTACCAGCTGGCGACCAACGGACCAGCATCGGCGGGAAGGCCCCCAACGAGACCCCTTTCCTTGGTCTAGACATGTCAAATTGCCATCGCTACGCTCACCCTTGGTCTAGACCGCAGCACTCTCCGGACACCACCCCACATCTCCAGGAGCACGTATGCGCAGGAAGATCACTTCATTACTGGCCGGGCTGGCGATCGCCGGCGCCGGCCTGCTGGCCACCTCGGCGCCCGCCCAGAGCCACGGCTACACCGACTCGCCGATCAGCCGGCAGCAGCTCTGCGGCATCGGCACCGTCAAGCACTGCGGGCAGATCCAGTGGGAGCCGCCGAGCGTCGAGGGTCCCAAGGGCTTCCCCACCCGCGGCCCGGCCGACGGCCACATCTGCTCGGGCGGCATCGGCCGCTTCTCCGAGCTGGACGACCCGCGCGGCGGCACCTGGCCCGCCACCAACGTCACCGCGGGCCAGAACTACACGTTCAACTGGCGGATCGAGGCGCGGCACGCCACGACCGACTTCCGCTACTACATCACCAAGGACGGCTACGACCCCACCAAGCCGCTCACCCGGGCCGACCTGGAGACGCAGCCGTTCCTCACGGTGCCCTTCGGCGGACGGCTGCCCGGCTCGACGGTCAGCCACTCCGGCGTACTGCCGCAGAAGTCCGGCAAGCACCTGATTCTCGGCGTGTGGACGATCGCCGACACCGGTAACGCGTTCTACGCCTGCTCCGACGTGCAGTTCTGACCGCCCGGTCCGTGCCCCGCGCCACCCGCCCGTGCGCGGGGCACATCCGGCCGCGACGGCGACGCGCGGCCCGCCGCGCACGGAGGCCGTTGATACAGTCGCTGGCCCCCGGAGGACGCACCGAAAGAGGCCGGCGAAGCATGGCGGTGGACGCGCTCGACACCCGTATCCTGCGGCTGCTCATCGAGCAGCCGCAGACGAGCGTGCGCGAGTACGCACGCATCCTGTCCATCGCCCGGGGCACCCTCCAGGCGCGCATCGACCGGCTGGAGCGCGACGGTGTGATCACCGGCAGCGGCCCCTTCCTCTCGCCCGCCGCACTCGGCCACCCCGTCCTCGCCTTCGTGCACCTGGAGGTCACCCAGGGCCATCTGGACGAGGTCGGCGACGCGCTCGCCGCGGTGCCCGAGATCATCGAGGCGTTCTCGACCACGGGCGGCGGCGACCTGCTGACCCGGGTGGTCGCCCGGGACAACGGGCATCTGGAGGACGTCATCCAGCGGCTCATCCGGCTGCCCGGCGTGGTCAGGACCCGGACCGAGGTCGCGTTGCGCGAACGTGTGCCGCACCGGCTGCTTCCGCTGGTCGAATCGCTGGGCGGCGCCGCCCGTTGAGGAGGGCCGGTCGTACGGGCTCCGCGCGGCGGATATCCTGATCTTGCCGCGCTCCCCCACCCCGCTCTCGCCCCGGCGAGGCCGTCGCCGCGGCAGTCGAAACGGTCCTCGGCCAGGCCCTCGGCCCGAGCCATCGAGATTGGTGTGCACAGGTGCTGGTTGCTGGTCGGTACCGGCTGATATCCGCCATCGGCCGGGGCGGAATGGGTGAGGTCTGGCGGGCCACCGACGAAGTCCTCGGCCGCGCCGTCGCCGTGAAGCTGCTCCTCGGGGAACACGCCGACGAGTCGGCCACCGCCCGGTTCCGCCTGGAGGCCCAGACCGCGGCCCGCCTGAGCCACCCCCATATGGTGGCCGTCTTCGACTTCGGGGCCTGGGAGAACCGGCTCTTCCTCGTGATGGAGCTGGTCGAGGGCCGGAGCCTGGCGGATCTGCTGCTGGCCCAGGAACGGCTGGGCCCCGAACAGGCCGCCCGTATCGCGGGACAGGCCGCCGCCGGACTGGCCGCCGCGCACCGGCAGGGCATCGTCCACCGCGACATCAAGCCCGGGAACCTCATGCTGGACGGCGAAGGCACCGTCAAGATCGGGGACTTCGGCATCGCGCAGTTCGTGGACGACCCGTCCGCCGCGCTGACGACGACGGGCCACATCGTCGGGACGAGCCTCTACCTCGCCCCGGAACGGGCGCTCGGCCGCACCGCCGACGCCGCGTCCGACATGTACTCGCTCGGCTGTGTCGTCTACCAACTGCTGCTCGGTGAGCCGCCGTTCCGTTCGGACACCGCGACGGCCACCCTGTACCAGCACGTGGACACGCCGCCGGTGCCGCTGCGCCGGCGCGGCGTGGACGTCCCCGCCGCCTTCGACACGTATCTGCTCAGCCTGCTCGCCAAGCAGCCGGAGGACCGGCCCACCGCCCAGCAGGTCGCCGACTGGTTCCACGGCGACGCCTGGCGGGGCCGCCCGGAACCGCTGCCGCAGCACCACCCGGCACCCGCCCCCGCGCCCTTCCCCGCCGTACCCCCCGCTCCCGCCACGCCGCCCGGAGCGGACCCCGGTGCGCCGACCACGTACCGGCTCCCGCAGGCCCCGGCAGGGCACACGCCGGCGCCCGGCCCCGCGCAGGGGCAGCAGGGACACGGGCGGCGTGCGGCGGCCAGGACCGCGAAGGGCCGGCGGCGGACCGCCGGTGAGGCGATCCGGCGCCGGCCCCGGGTGGCCAGTGCCATCGCGGGTGCGATCGCCTTTCTGGCCGCCGTGTTCCTGGGGATGAGCCTGTTCTCCGGGCGGTGACTACCAGCGGCCGTGGACCGTCGCGCGGAACCGGCGGTCGTAGAGGTCGCGCACCGCGTCCAGCGTGCTCTGCGGGAGCGGGGCGAGCGCGGCGGCGGCCGCGTTGGCCCGGGCCTGCTCCGTCGAGCGCGCGCCGGGGATGACGCTGGTGACGCCCGGCTGCTGGATGATCCAGCGCAGCGCCGTCTGCGCCGGGGTGGCGCCCTCGGGGGCGAGCGCGGCGAACTCGGCGGCGGCCGCCACACCGGTCGCGTAGTCGACGCCCGAGAAGGTCTCGCCCTGGTCGAACGCCTCACCGTGCCGGTTGTACGTGCGGTGGTCGCCGGGCGCGAAGACGGTGTCCGCGGTGTACTTGCCGGACAGCAGCCCGGAGGCCAGCGGCACCCTGGCGATGATGCCGACCCCGGCCTCCCGCGCCGCCGGCAGCACCTCGTCCAGCGGCTTCAGGCGGAACGGGTTGAGGATGATCTGGACGCTCGCCACACCCGGCCGGGCGATGGCCGTCAGCGCCTCGGCGCACGTCTCGACGCTGACCGCGTAGGCCGCGATCCGCCGCTCGGAGACGAGCGTGTCCAGCGCGTCGTACACCTCGTCGGAGGAGTAGACGGCGGTGGGCGGACAGTGCAGCTGTACGAGGTCGAGGGTGTCGACGCCCAGGTTGGCGCGGGAACGGTCGTTCCAGGCGCGGAAGCTGTCCAGGGTGTAGTTCTCCGGCACCTGGTCGGCGCGGCGGCCCATCTTCGTCGCGACGAAGACCCCGGCGTCGGGCCGCTCCTTCAGATAGCGGCCGATGAGCTGTTCGCTGCGGCCGTCCCCGTAGACGTCCGCCGTGTCGAAGAAGGTCACCCCCGCCTCGACGGCCGCGTCGAGCACCCCGAAGGCGTCCTCCTCGCGGACCTCGCCCCAGTCCCCGCCGAGTTGCCAGGTGCCCTGCCCGACGACCGACACACTGCGTCCGGTCCTGCCCAGTTCGCGCTGTTCCATGGGAATCATGCTACGTCCGCCCCGGTGTCCTGCCCGACTTGACGAGACTTGCCAACTCCCTCGCGGGCGCCCGTAGTTCGTTGACGGGGTCATGACCACATGTGAGTGTTCGGTCGCTCGATCACGGACCCCATGAGGAGCCTCGATGAAACGCAGACCGATGACGGCCGGGACGACCCTGGCCGTCCTCGCCGGAATGCTGGTCGCCGTCAGCGGCCCGTCCGCCTCGGCGGACCCCACCCCGCCGCCCGCCCCCAAGGCACTCACCACCGCCGTCTCGGCCGCCGACAAGGCCGCGGCCAGCGGGCTCGACACCCTGGCCAAGGGGCCGGAGGAGCGCTACGAGCGCCGGATGGTCACCCCGTGGATCAACGGCCTCTACTCCGTCGCGTACGAGCGCACCTACCGCGGGCTGCCCGTGGTCGGCGGGGACGCGGTCGTGGTGACCGACTCCAAGGGCAGGGTGCGAGGTTCGCAGTCGGCGGTCTCGCGGCGCATCAACGTGCCCACCACCGCGACCGTCTCCGCGAAGGCGGCCGAGACCACCTCGCGCAAGCAGCTGCGCACGGTGGACAAGGTCGAGAGCCACCGGCTCGTCGTACGGGCCACCGACAAGCGCTCCCGGCTGGCCTGGGAGACCGTGCTCACGGGCCGGACCGCGAAGGCGCCCAGCCGGCTGCACGTGTTCGTGGACGCGGGCACCGGCGCGGTCATCGACAGCTACGACGACGTCCGGGCCGGCACCGGCAACAGCCAGTGGAACGGGCCCAATCCGCTCAGCATCGACACCACCTCGTCCGGCAGCGGCTATTCGCTCCGCGACCCGAACCGCCCCGGGCTGAGCTGCGCCGACTACAGCACCGGCGGCGTGTTCACCAAATCCACCGACTCCTGGGGCACCGGCAGCGCGTCCAGCAAGGAGACCGGCTGCGTCGACGTGATGTGGGCGGCCCAGCACGAGTGGGACATGCTCCGCGACTGGCTCGGCCGCAACGGCCACGACGGCAACGGCCGCAGCTGGCCGGTGCGGGTCGGGCTCAACGACGTCAACGCGTACTGGGACGGCTCCACGGTCTCCATCGGCCACAACCAGGCCAACCAGTGGATCGGCGCCATGGACGTCGTGGGCCACGAGTTCGGCCACGGCATCGACCAGTACACCCCGGGCGGCGCCAACCACGAGTCCGGGCTCGGCGAGGCCACCGGCGACATCATGGGCGCGCTGACCGAGGCGTACGCCAATGAGCCGGCCCCGTACGACGATCCGGACTACACCGTCGGCGAGAAGATCAACCTCGTCGGCCAGGGGCCGATCCGGATCATGTACAACCCCGGCCAGATCGGCGACCCGAGCTGCTACAGCTCCTCCATACCCAACACCGAGGAGCACGCGGCGGCCGGGCCCCTCAACCACTGGTTCTATCTGCTCGCCGAGGGCTCGAACCCCGGGGGCGGCAAGCCCTCCAGCCCCACCTGCAACAACTCCTCGGTGACCGGTGTGGGCATCCAGAGCGCCGGCAAGGTGTTCTACGGCGGCATGCTCCTGAAGACCAGCGGCATGACGTACAAGCGCTACCGCACGGCCACCCTCACCGCGGCCAAGAACCTCGACACCACCTGCACGCTCTACAACCGCGCCAAGGCGGCGTGGGACGCGGTCAGCGTGCCCGCCCAGAGCGGTGACCCGACCTGCTCGCCGAGCGGCAACAACGACTTCTCGCTGTCCCTGGACCCGGCCTCCGGCTCGGTGAAGCCCGGCAGCTCGGTGACGTCCACCGTCCGTACGACGATCTCCTCCGGCAGCGCCCAGACGGTGAACCTGTCCGCGAGCGGCCTGCCCGGCGGGGTGAGCGTCTCCTTCAGCCCGTCCTCGGTGCAGTCCGGCGCCACGTCCACGATGACCGTGTCGACCACGTCGGCCGCGGCCCCCGGCTCGTACACCTTCACCGTGAAGGGCGCGGGCACCCAGGAGCACACCGCCCAGTACACGCTGACCGTCAACGACGGCGGCGGCAACCCCGGCGGCACCGCACCCGACATCAGCGTCGCCAACGTGCAGGCCCACCTCACGCAGTTCCAGACCATCGCCTCGCAGAACGGCGGCAACCGGCGGGCCGGCAGCAGCGGCTACAACGCCTCGCTCGCCTATGTGAAGGGCAAGCTCCAGGCGGCCGGCTACACCGTCACCGAGCAGACCTGCGCCACCTGCACCTACACCGGCAAGAACCTCATCGCGGACTGGCCGGGCGGCCCGGCCGACAGCACCGTGATGTTCGGCGCCCACCTGGACAGCGTCTCCGCCGGGCCCGGCATCAACGACAACGGCTCCGGCTCGGCGACCCTGCTGGAGAACGCGCTCGCCCTCGCCCAGCAGAACCCCACCATGACCAAGCACGTCCGGTTCGCCTGGTGGAACGGCGAGGAGCAGGGCCTCCAGGGCTCCAACTACTACGTCAGCCAGCTGAGTTCGGCCCAGCGCAACGCCATCACCGCGTACTACAACTTCGACATGGTCGCCTCGGTCAACGGCGGCTACTTCATCAACAACCTCAACTCGGCGGCCTCGGCCCCGATGAAGGAGTACTGGGCCTCCCTCGGGCTCGCCCCGGAGGAGAACGTCGAGGGCCAGGGCCGCTCCGACGACTACTCCTTCCAGCGAGGCGGGATCGCCACCTCCGGCTACGCCACCGGCGCCAGTGACACCAAGACCTCGGCGCAGGCCGCCAAGTGGGGTGGCACGGCGGGCCGTTCGTACGACCCCTGCTACCACCAGTCCTGCGACACCACCTCCAACATCAACGCCACCGCGCTCGACCGCAGCGCCGACGGGGTCGCGTACACGCTGTGGAAGACGGCGGTCGGCTCCACCGCGCCCGCCGACGACTTCTCGGTCTCGGTGAACCCGGTCTCGGGCAGCGTCCAGCCCGGCGACTCGGTCACCGCGACCGTGTCCACGGCCACCACCAGCGGCTCGGCGCAGAGCGTGCGGCTGACGGCGTCCGGTGCGCCGAGCGGCGTCACCGTCTCCTTCTCGCCCACCTCCGTGCAGTCCGGTTCCTCGGCCACGATGACGGTCTCCGCGAGCGCCCAGGCCGCGACGGGTACGTACACGCTCACGGTGACCGGCACCGGCACGGCCGCCCACACCACCACGTACTCGCTGGTGATCGGGGACGGCGGGAACTGCCAGCCCCGGCAGGTGGTGGCCAACGGCGGGTTCGAGAACGGGACTTCGCCCTGGACGACGACGAGCGGCGTCATCAACAACCGGACCTCCGAGAAGCCCGCGCACAGCGGCTCGTACCAGGCGTGGCTCGGCGGCTGGGGCAGCACCCACAGCGACACCGCCACCCAGTCGCTGACGGTTCCGGCCGGCTGCTCGACGTACCGGCTGTCGTTCTATCTGCGGACCGACACCGCCGAGTCGCCGTACGGGAGCGCGTACGACACGTTCACCGTGAAGCTGGGGTCGCGGACCCTGGCGACGTACTCGAATCTCGACGCCACCAACGGCTATGTGCTGAAGACCTTCGACGTCTCGTCGGCGGCCGGGCAGACGGTGACGCTGGGCTTCACCAGTAAGGAGGACGCCTATCTCCAGACCAGCTTCGTCGTGGACGATGTGGCCCTCGATGTGAGCTGATCCCACCGGGCAGATGTACGGGGGCGGGGCGTGGTTCACACGCCCCGCCCCTGCCGTCGTCCGCCCTCAGCGGACGACGGCGGCCAGTCTGCGGACGAAGTCCTCGGTCTCCGTACGCCCTTCGGCGCGGCCGGCCAGTCGTCCGTAGAGGCCGCGCAGCTCCTGGCCGAGCAGGGTCGCGGGGTGCACCTCGGTGCTGTCCAGGACCGGGCCGGCCACCGCCGACGCGGCGGCCGGTTCGCCCGCGCAGACGTACGCGTCCGCCGTGCGGGCCAGGAACAGCCTGCGGGCCGAGTGCAGGCCCGGCGGCAGCAGCCGGATCGCGCTGCCGGCCGCGTCCAGGGCGCGCAGCGCGTAGCGGCGCTCCCCCGTCGCGACGGCCAGGTCGCGCAGCGCGCCCGCCGCGCCGGACTCCACCCGCAGGCGCACCGAGGCGACGGAGAGCCAGGGCGCCTCCGCCTCGTCCCGCTCGTCGGCCAGGTCCATCTGCGCCCAGGCCCGGGCGATGTGGTGCAGGGTGCGGCCGGCGTCGCCGCGCACCGCGTGACCGCGCGCCTGGTACAGATCGCTCATCGCCTCCGCCCAGTGACGGCCCGCCGCGGCCGGGCGGATGGCCTCGCCGTACGCGAGGGCCGAGGGGCCGTCACCCTCCAGGCGGGCCAGGGTGCTCATGTCGCTGAGCGCCGCGACCCGGACGCCGACATGGCCGGACATGGCCGCCCACACCAGGGACCGGTCGAGCCAGGCCATCGCCGTGCCGTTGCGCCCCCACAGGAGCCTGAGGCAGCCGGCCGACTGCGCGTACTCGGCGGCCAGCGGGGCGAGCTGGCGCTGGTACGGGGCGGCCGGGAGCGCCATCCAGCGGAGCATCGCGTGCAGGGTGCGTTCGACCACGGCGGTCGCCCCGGGCCAGGCGCGCTCCTCGTCGGCGCGCAGGCAGACGGCGAGCAGCGCGGTCAGGGCGTGCACCGTATCGGTGTCCAGGGCGGGGCGGCCCGCGGTGTCGGGCCCGAGGGCGCAGAACCGCGCGTGCAGGGCGACGACGTCGGCGAGCGCCGGGACCGTGCAGCCGTCGCGGCCGTGCAGCGGGCAGACCAGGCCGTACGCCGGCAGCCGCCCGGGCAGGACGGTCCCCGGCGGGAGCATCGCCGGAAGTGCGCCGCCGGCGGGCTCGCCGGGCAGCGGGCCCTGCCGGACCGGGTCGGGCAGCGGTCCCGGGGCGACGGGCCGCGCCGCCGCGCGCTCCCGCTCCTCGGCCTCCTCGCAGGCGGCGACGAGGTCCCCGCCGGCTCCCAGCAGCTGGTCCAGGCGGCGGGCCAGCGGGAGCGGGGTGCGGCGGCTGCCGTGTTCGAGTTTGCTGATGGCGGTGTGGTCGTAGCCGACCCGGGCGGCCACCTGGGCCTGAGTGAGACCGGTCCGCCTGCGCCACAGCCGCAGCCGGGCGCCGAACGCCCGCCATGCCTCGGCACTCCGGGCGTCCGCGGGTGCGGGGCCCGTCGTCTCGGTCACTCCGGGCCTCGTCGTGCCTGGTCAGCGGTGCTTCTCGCGCCTCGCTCACGGCTCATGTCCCGGAGGATAGCGAGGGGCAGGGCCCGCTGTCCCCGGGGCGGGAACAACATGTCCGGTAACAGGCACGGGCGTTCGCGGCGCGGCGGCCCGGGTGCCCTCGGTGCGCGCCCGGTGATTGCGGTGGCAACGATCAGCGGCACCTCATTCACTCCTCGTACACACCCCGTCATCAACTGAACCGACGCTGCGTCAGTTTTGTGGGACCGGGCGCTGTCAAGATGGCCGCAACACGGACACTCGTGAGCTTTCTGTCGTCAACTGTTGTTCTCAACACCACCGGAACAAGCTGTTGTTGCACACCTATTGACGCATCGCGAGCCAGGGTGAAGTATCCCCATCGGCCGGAGAGAGCGCTCTCCGGCTTCGTGTCGTGCACCCGTTCCGCGACTCAGGAGACAAGCCCCCATGTATGGACCCCCCTCGCTCCACAGACCCGCACCTTCGACCGGAAGAAGACGCACCGGCGTACTGGCCGCCGTCGCCGGTCTCGTCGTCTCGCTTCTCGCCTTCGTGCCCTCCACCTCGGCCAGCGCGGCTCCTTCCCTGCTCTCGCAGGGCAAGACGGTGACCACATCCAGCCAGGAGAGCGCCGGCACCCCGGCCACCGCCGCCGTCGACGGCGACAACGGCACCCGCTGGTCGAGCGCGTTCTCCGACCCGCAGTGGATCGAGGTCGACCTGGGCACTGCCGCCTCGGTCAGCCAGATCGCGCTGAAGTGGGAGGCCGCCTACGCCAAGAGCTACAAGATCGAGTTCTCCACGGACGACAACACGTGGAGCACCGCCTACTCGACCACCACGGGCCCCGGCGGCGACGAGACGCTGAACGTCTCGGGCACCGCCCGCTACGTGCGGCTGACCGGTACCGCCCGCGCCACCGGATACGGCTACTCGCTGTGGGAGTTCCAGGTGTTCGGCACCACCGGCGGCGACGACGGCGGCCCGCAGATCCCGGGCGGTGGCGATCTCGGGCCGAACGTCCTGGTGTTCGATCCGTCGACGCCGGGCATTCAGGCCAAGGTCGACGAGGTCTTCGAGAAGCAGGAGTCGGCGCAGTTCGGTGACGGCCGCTACGCGCTGCTGTTCAAGCCGGGCACGTACGACAACATCAACGCGCAGATCGGCTTCTACACCTCGATCGCCGGTCTCGGCCTCAAGCCCGACGACACCACGTTCAACGGTGATGTCACCGTGGACGCGGGCTGGTTCAACGGGAACGCCACGCAGAACTTCTGGCGTTCGGCGGAGAACCTGGCGCTGAACCCGGTGAGCGGCACCGACCGCTGGGCCGTGTCGCAGGCCGCGCCGTTCCGGCGGATGCACGTCAAGGGCGGGCTCAACCTCGCCCCGAACGGCTACGGCTGGGCGAGCGGCGGGTACATCGCCGACAGCAAGATCGACGGGCAGGTCGGCCCGTACTCGCAGCAGCAGTGGTACACCCGTGACAGCTCCATCGGCAGCTGGGGCAACGGCGTCTGGAACATGACGTTCTCCGGCGTCGAGGGCGCACCGGCGCAGAGCTTCCCCGAACCGCCCTACACCACACTCGAAAACACCCCCGTCTCCCGGGAGAAGCCGTTCCTCTACCTGGACGGCAACGACTACAAGGTGTTCGTCCCCGCCAAGCGCACCAACGCGCGCGGTGTCTCCTGGAACGGCACCCCGCAGGGCGACTCCATCCCGCTGAGCCAGTTCTACGTCGTCAAGCCGGGCGCGAGCGCGGAGACGATCAACGCGGCCGTCCAGCAGGGCCTGCACCTGCTGTTCACACCCGGCATCTACCACGTGAACCAGACGATCAACATCGACCGCGCCGACACCGTCGTGCTGGGCCTCGGCCTGGCGACGATCATCCCGGACAACGGAGTCACCGCCCTCAAGGTCGGCGACGTGGACGGCGTGAAGCTGGCCGGCCTCCTCATCGACGCCGGTCCGCAGAACTCCCAGGTCCTCGTGCAGGTCGGCCCCGACGGCGCCTCCGCGAACCACTCCGCCAACCCGACCAGCGTCCAGGACGTGTTCGTCCGGGTCGGCGGCGCGGGCGCCGGCAAAGCGACCACGGGCATGGTGATCAACAGCAACGACACGATCATCGACCACACCTGGCTGTGGCGCGCCGACCACGGCGAGGGCATCGGCTGGGACACCAACCGCTCCGACTACGGCCTCCAGGTCAACGGCGACAACGTCCTGGCCACCGGACTCTTCGTCGAACACTTCAACAAGTACGACGTCCGCTGGTCCGGCGAGAACGGCAAGACCATCTTCTTCCAGAACGAGAAGGCATACGACGCCCCCAACCAGGCCGCCGTGCAGAACGGCAACATCAAGGGCTACGCCGCCTACAAGGTGGACGACTCGGTCAACACCCACGAAGGCTGGGGACTCGGCAGCTACTGCTACTTCAACGTCGACCCGAGCATCCGCCAGGACCACGGCTTCGAAGCCCCGGTCAAGACGGGCGTGAAATTCCACGACCTGATCGTCGTCTCACTCGGCGGCCAGGGCCAGTACAACCACGTCATCAACGACACAGGTGCACCGACCTCCGGGACCTCGACCGTGCCGTCGCAGGTGGTGTCCTACCCCTGACGGGGACGCACAGGACATCCGGCATCTGAGGTGATACGGCGCGGGGCCCGGCAGACTGCCGGGCCCCGCGTCCGTCGGCTTCGTCCGGCTTCGTCTAGAACAGGCCGGACGGCGGCGGGCCGCCGAGTGTCTGTTCGGACCAGATGACCTTGCCCCGGTCGGTGTATCTGGCCCCCCAGCGCTCCGCGAACTGGGCGACGAGGAAGAGGCCCCGGCCGCCCTCGTCCGTCGTGGTGGCGTAGCGCAGGTGCGGGGAGGTGCTGCTGCAGTCCGACACCTCGCAGGTCAGGGCCCGGTCGTAGAGCAGCCGGACCGTGATGGGCTCGGAGCCGTAGCGGATGGCGTTGGTGACGAGTTCGCTCAGGATGAGCTCGGTGACGAACCCCTCCTCGTCCAGGCCCCGGTCGGCGAGCCAGCGCATGGCCTGTTTACGGATTCCGGCGACCGCGGCCGGGTCCGGGGGCACATCCCACTGAACGCGCCGGGACGGGTCCAGGGTGCGGGTCCGGGCGACCAACAGGGCCACGTCGTCGCCGGGGCGGCTGGGCAGCATGGCCTCCAGCACGTCGTCGCAGGTCTCCTCGGGGGTGCGGTCGCGGTCGGCGAGCGAGCGGCGCAGCAGCTCCAGGCCGTCGTCGATGTCCCGGCCGCGGCGCTCCACCAGTCCGTCCGTGTAGAGGACGAGGCGGCTGCCCTCGGGGACGTCCAGCTCGGTCATCTCGAAGGGCATCCCACCGATGCCGAGGGGCAGTCCGGCGGGGATCTCCGGGAAGCTGACCGTGCCGTCGGGCAGCACAAGGGCGGGTCCGGGGTGGCCGGCCCGGGCGATCGTGCAGCGGCCGGACACCGCGTCGTAGATCGCGTACAGGCAGGTGGCGCCGGTGATCGCACGGCCGCCCGACTCCTCGTCCTGGTCCATCCTGACCACCAGTTCGTCCAGGTGACCGAGGAGTTCGTCGGGCGCCAGGTCGAGCGTGGAGAAGTTGAGGACCGTCGTGCGCAGCCGGCCCATGGTGGCCGCCGCGTGCAGTCCGTGCCCGACGACGTCGCCGACGACGAGGGCGACCCGGGCGCCGGAGAGCGGGATGACGTCGAACCAGTCGCCGCCCACGCCCGCCTGCGCCGGGAGGTAGCGGTGGGCGACGTCCAGGGCGTTCTGCTCGGGCAGCCCGCGCGGGAGGAGGCTGCGCTGAAGGGTGACGGCCATCTCGTGCTCGCGGGTGTAGCGGCGGGCGTTGTCGACGCTGACCGCGGCGCGGGCCACCAGTTCCTCGGCGAAGGAGAGGTCGTCCAGGTCGAAGGGGTCCTCGTTCTGCGCGCGCCAGAAGTTGGCGATGCCCAGGATGACGCCGCGGGCCCGCAGCGGGACGGAGAGCAGGGAGTGGAAGCCGTGCTCCAGGACGCGGTCGGCCTGTTCCGGCTCGGACTCGCGCCACTGCCGGGAAGTGGCCAGGTCGGAGACGATCCAGGTGTGCCCGACGCCGGTGCCGAGGCCCCCGGCGGTGGTCGGGTGGTAGCCGATGACCCGGCCGGCCGGGAGGAGCGGGTGGTCCTCGGCGGCGGCCCGGACGGCGGTGCGGCGGAGGTCCAGGGTGTCGCCGGCGGGCGGTCTCGGCTCCGCGCCGCGCAGGACGGCGTCGGCCAGGTCGACGGTGACGCAGTCGGCGAATCCGGGGACGGCGACGTCGGCGAGTTCCTGGGCGGTGGTGGTGACGTCGAGGGTGGTCCCGATGACGGCGCCGGCCCGGTAGAGGAGCGTCAGCCGTTCGCGTACGGTCTCCGCGCGGCCGGTGAGGGCCCGCAGTTCGGTGGTGTCGCGGAGGGTGGCGACCATGCCGGGCTGGCCGCCGCGTTCCTCGGTGGGGCGGAGGTTGACGGCGAGCAGCCGGTCCCCGGCGGGCCGCAGCTCGTCCGTGGCGACCTGCCCGGAGGCCAGCAGCTCCGCGGTGCCGGACGTGAGTCCGAGGTCGGTCACCGCGCGGCCCTCGGCGTCCGCGGGGAGGTTGAGCAGCCGCCGGGCCTCGTCGTTGGCGAGCAGCAGCCGGTGGTCGGCGCCGATGATGAGGACGCCTTCGCGCACGGCGTGCAGGACGGCGTCGTGGTGTTCGTACATCCGGGTCATCTCGGCCGGGCCGAGGCCGCGCGTCTGGCGGCGGAGCCGGCGGCTGACCAGGGCTGCGCCGGCCGTGGTGAGGACGAGGGCGGTGATCCCGGCGCCGATGGTCAGCGGAATGCTCGGATAGGCGAGCCGGTTGACGGCCTCGACCCTGATGCCGACCGCCACCAGCCCGGCCACCGAACCGTCCCTGCGCTCGACGGGCACCGCGGAGGCGACCGATCTGCCCCGGCTCGACGTGACGGTGCGGGTGACGGCCTTGCCTTCGAGGGCCTCCTTGTAGGGGCCGGGGATCTTCTTGCCGATGAGGGAGAGGTCGCGGTGGGTGTAGCGGATGCCGTCGGCGCCGGCCACGACGACGTACTCGACGCCGGTGCTCTGCCGGATGGCCTCGGCGCGTGGCTGGAGGACGGCCGTGGGGTCCTTGCTGTCGAGCGCCGCCGCCACGCCCGGGGCGTGCGCGAAGGTCTGTGCGACGCTCAGCGACTGGGCCCGTGCCGCGCTCATGCTGTCGCGCCGGCCCTGCACGACGAGGGCGACGACGGCGGCGGCGTCGAGCAGGACGACGATGCCGAGCATGAGGACGAAGAACTGTCCGGCGACGGTACGGACGCTGAACAGCGAGAGCAGCCCGCGTCCCGGAAAGCTCCGCCGGTGCGGCGGCTCGGAGGGCGCGAATGCGTCGCCGCCCGGGCGGCCGCCCTCGTGTCGCTGCGGACGCCGGGCGGAGCGGTGAAATATCGCCCGGAATCGACCTGTGCCACCCACATATCCAGGTTTAACACGGATCGTCGCGGCGCGATCGGTGTGCGGGACCGGTCCGCGTTCCCCGGCGGGCCGGGCCGGGCGCGATCGGGTGACGCGCGGGCGGCGGGCGCGTGCCCGGACGCCGGGGCCGCCGCCCGGGCCCGATGATCCGGAAATGGTGCCTGTATTCCTGACCAAGGCGGTCGAGCTGCTGCTCGGCCGGGAGAACCGCTCGCTCCATCTGAAGGCGGCGGGCTGGGCGACGGTGCTGCTCGCCGTGACGATGCTGGCCGGCTCCGGCCTGGTGGTCCTGGCCGAGCGGCACGCGCCGGACGCCACGATCACGTCCTATCCGCGGGCACTGTGGTGGTCGGTGGAGACCGCGACGACCGTCGGTTACGGGGATCTCTTCCCGGTGACGCTGTGGGGGCGGGTCGTGGCCGCCGTCGTGATGGGCGTCGGCATCACGACGTACGGGATGGTCACGGCGGCGCTCGCGACCTGGTTCGTCGGGCACGAGCAGCGCCGCCGGCACCGGCCGGCCGCCGCGGCCGGGCATGCCGCGCGCGAGATGCGGGACGAGACGGAGCGGCTGCTGCACGAGCGCTTCGACCGCATCGAAAGGCTGCTCGCCGACGCGGGGCGCAGGCCGCCGGGCTGAGCGGCGGGGCGCTCCGGGTGTGAACGGCCCGGGGCCGGGCAGCCCTTTTTCGATCACCCGCCCCGGGGGCCCCGGAAACCGGCAGGATGTCGGTGTACAGGGCCGTCGTCCCGGCGGCGGTGCCGAGCGAGCAGAGGAGCCCCATGCGGGAGACGCGTGCAGAGCAGTCGCCGTCGGACGAGGAGACCGCTTCCGGCGCGGCCGAGGAGGCGCAGGTCATCGTGGTCGGCGCGGGCCCGGCCGGTTCGTCCGCCGCCTACCACCTCGCTCGGGCCGGGGTCGATGTGCTGCTCCTGGAGAAGTCCCGGTTCCCCCGCGAGAAGGTGTGCGGGGACGGGCTGACCCCGCGCGCGGTGCACCAGCTGATCCGCATGGGCGTCGACATCCAGGCCCCGGGCTGGACCCGGTCGCGGGGGATGCGCTGGGTGGCCGGTCCCCGGCAGGTGGAGATCGACTGGCCGGCGCTGGGCGGCTTTCCGGACTTCGGGCTCACCCGCAGCCGCCACGACTTCGACGACATCCTGGCCCGGCACGCCGTCGCGGCCGGTGCCAGGCTGCGGACCGGGGTGAAGGTCAGGGAGCCGGTGACGGACCGGGCCGGGCGGATCACCGGGGTGTCGGCGGTGTCCGGCGGGGACACGGCGGTGTACCGGGCTCCAATCGTGATCGCCGCCGACGGCGCCTCGGCCCGGATCGCGCTGGCCATGGGTCTTGAGCGGGACGCCAAACGGCAGATCGCCACCGCCGCCCGGCGCTACTACCGCAGCCCGGAGCGCTCGCGGGAGGACTTCCTGGAGCTGTGGGCGGACCTGCGCTTCCCGAGGAGCGACGCTTATCTGCCGGGGTACGGCTGGATCTTCCCGATGGGCGACGGCCGGGTCAACGTCGGGCTGGGCACGCTCCCCCACCGCCGGCACGGCAGCGCGGACCTGCGGGCCACGCTGGACCGGTGGCTCGCCCGTACGCCCGAGGAATGGGGGCTGCGGGAGGAGAACGCGGAGGGGCCCGTGCGCAGCGCCGCCCTGCCGCTGGGCTTCAACCGCCACCCGCTGTACACCCGGGGGCTCCTGCTCGTCGGGGACTCCGGGGGCATGGTGAGCCCGTGGAACGGGGAGGGCATCGGGCAGGCGATGGAGGCGGGCGAGGTCGCCGCGGAGACGACGGCGCTCGCGCTGGCGCTGCCGCCGGGGCCGAGGCGGGAACGGGCCCTGCGCCACTACCCGGCCGAGATGAACCGGCGCTGGGGCCGCTACTACCGGCTCGGCAACACGGCGGCCGGTCTGGTCTTCAGCCGGTCGGGCTTCCAGCCGGTACTGAACCGGTACGTGATGGGCTCGCCGGCGCTGCTCAACACCCTGGCCCGGCTGCTCACCAACCTCACGGAGCACCCTTCGCGCGACGCGATCGACCATGTCCTGAACACGGCGGTCCGGCTGGTGCCCACGCCGGGCGCCCGGCGACGCTGATCCCGAACGTGTCCGCCCCGATGTGAGAACCGAAGGCGATCCATGCACAAGCAAGAGACCGAAGAGGCCGGCCGGGGAGCGGGTGCGCGCCCGGAGACCTGGCTGCGCCGCTACCACCCCACGGACGCCCGGGCCGAGCTGGTGTGCTTCCCGCACGCGGGCGGCGCGGCGGGGTTCTGGCGCCCGCTGTCCGAAGCCGTGGGGCACGCGCTGGACGTCCGCGCCGTGCAGTACCCGGGCCGGCAGGACCGCTACCGCGAGGAACCCCTCGACGACCTGCACCGGCTGGCCGACCTGATCGCCGAGGCGCTTTCGACGGGCCCGGCTCCGGCGGGGCCGCGCGTCCTGCTCGGGCACAGCATGGGCGCCTCGCTCGCCCATGAGGTGGCGCTCCGGCTGTCCGGTGTGCCGGGGCGGGAGGCGGCGGCGCTGATCGTGTCCGGCCGGCGGGCGCCCTCGTGCCGGAGGTCGGGCCGGCCGGAGACGGACGAGGCGCTGCTCGCCCGGGTCCGGGAGCTCGGCGGTACGGACCCGGCCGTGCTGGCCCATCCGGAACTGCTCGACGTGATCCTGCCGGCGTTGCGCGCCGACTACGCGGCCGTCGCGGGGTATGTGCCGGGCGGCGGTCTGCTGTCGTGCCCGGTCGTCGCCCTCACCGGGGACGGTGACCCGGAGGTGCCGCCGGAGGACGTGGGCCCGTGGCGCGAGACGACCACGGGGCCGTTCGCGATGCGGGTCCTGACGGGCGGGCACTTCTTCCTGAACGACCATCTGCCGGCCGTCGCCGAGCTGGCCGTGTCCCTGTCCGCCGCGCCGGGGCAGGACCGGCCCGGCCGCTGACCCCGCCGGAAGCCCGTCGGGTCAGAGGCCGTCCCCGGCCCACCGGGCCGCGAGGAGCAGGGCGATGTCGTCGGGCCGGTCCGCGGCCTGGCGGGCCCGGCGGATGACGTGGTCGGCCGTGTCGGCGAGCGGGGCGGCGTCCAGGCCGGCGAGGGTGGAGCGCAGCCGCTCGACCCCGACGTCGATGTCGGTGCCCGCCTGCTCGACCAGGCCGTCGGTGTACAGGGCGAGTGTGGCGCCCGGGTCGAGGTGCAGTTCGGTGACGGGGTAGCCGGCCTCGGCGTCGATGCCCAGGACGATGCCGCCGGGGATGTCCATGACCTCGGCGGTGCCGTCGGGCCGGCGCAGGACGGGCTGCGGGTGCCCGGCGCGCACGGCGTGCGTCCGGCCGGTGGCCGGGTCGGTGACGACGTAGCAGCAGCTCGCGAACTGGCCGGTGTCCAGGTCGATGAGCAGCCGGTTGGTGCCGCTCATGACCTCCTGGGGGTCGTGGCCACTGAGTGCGAAGGCCCGTACGGCGCTGCGGACCTGGCCCATGGTCGCGGCGGCGGCCACGCCGTGCCCCTGTACGTCCCCGATGACGAGGGCGAGGCGGCCGTGGGTCTCGATCACGTCGTACCAGTCGCCGCCGACGTCCATGCCCTGGGTGCCGGCGAGGTAGCGGCCCTGGGTGTCGATGCCGCGGACGGCGGGCAGCCGGTGCGGCAGCAGGGCGTCCTGGAGGCCGCGGGCCAGGGCGGCCTCGGTGTCGTAGCGCTGGGCCCGCTGGAGCGCCTGCGCGATGAGGCCGGCCAGGGCGGTCAGGACCGTACGCTCCTCCGGGCTGAAGCCGCGCGGCTGGTCGAAGCCGAGGATGCAGGAGCCGACGCGCCGCCCGGAGGCGATGAGCGGGAGGAAGGCGCGGGCGCCGACGTCGGCGTCCATGGGGATGCCCGGGTAGGCGGCGGCCAGGCGCTGCATCGACTCGAAGAAGATGGGGCGCCCGGTGGTGAGCGTTTCCACGCCGGGGATGCGGGCGTCCAGGCCGACCGCGTCGAACCGGTCGAGGAAGCCCTGTGGGAAGCCGGTCTCCCACTCCAGGTAGAGGTGGCCCTCCTTGAGCAGGTAGATCGCCAGCTGCCGGCCGCCGAAGGCGGGCAGCAGCTCCTCGGTGACCACGCGGGAGACCTGCCGGGCGGTGACGGCCTCGGTGAGCGCGATGGCGAGGGCGACCGGCCGGTAGAGGGCGGCGGACCGGTCGGCGGGTGAGCCGAGCCCCAGTCCGGGCGAGACGACGGAGTCCGGGGTGTAGGCGGGTGTCTCGGAGGGCGTGAGGACCGCGGTCAGGCCGTCGTGCCCGGGGTACAGGGAGACCGAGAGCCAGGGGGGCGGGTCGCGGCGGGCGAGGAAGTGGACCGGGGCGTCGGAGATCATCGCGGCCCGGTAGTGGTCCTCGTACGCCGGGTTCGCGAACCAGGGCAGCGCCTCCCAGAACACCCGGCCGACCAGGGCGGCCCGGGGCCGGCCGAGCATGTCCTCGGCGAGCGGGTTGACGTAGGTGATCCGGCCGAAGCGGTCGAGCGAGAAGATGCCGCGCGGCAGCCGGTCCGCGGCCTCGGCGACGACCGGGCCGATGCCCAGGTCCACCAGGAAGCCGGCCAGGTGCCCGCCGGGCCCCTCGTCGTCCCTCCGGCGCCCGGACACCTCCAGCAGGTGGGAGCGCCCGTCCGGGCCGCGCAGCCGCATCCGGCGGACGACGGGGCCGCCGGAGCCCGCCGCCTGCCGGGCCAGCGCCCAGAGGCCGTAGACGTCCTCGGGGGCGAGCCGGGCGGCCAGGGCCTCGATGGTGCCGGGGAAGCGGCCGGCCCGGGTGCCGAGGATCGCGGCGAGCTCGTCGTCCGCGTCGACGGCGCCGGTGGCGAGGTTCCAGTCGAAGCGGCCGATGCGCACGGGCGGCGAGGTCCTGGCGGGCAGCTGTACGGGAAGCGGCTCGCCCTCCCACTCGGGCCGGATGCCGGCGTCCGCGAGGCCGGCCAGTTCGGTGCCCAGGCCGTCGGCGATGCGCTGGAGGCGTTCCCGGTCGGCGGCGGGCACCGGCTCGTCGCCCGTCGCGCCGCGCAGGACGACGAGGACGCCGACCGGTTCGCGGCGTCGCAGCACCGGCACGTACAGGGAGCCGAAGGGGAACGGCAGTCCGGCCATCAGCTGCGGGAAGCGCCGCATGGCGTCCTCGGCGTCGGAGAGATACACCGGGCTGCCGGTGCGGAACGCCTCGGCGACCGGGAACGGCCGGTTCACGTGCATCCGCCACCAGGGGCGGAACAGGGGGCCGGGGAGCCCGGCGAGGACGGCGAGCCGGAGCAGGCCGGGGGTGTGCGAGGGGAGGTAGACCCCGCCGGCCCGGCCGCCGACCGACTCGATCGCGTTCACGACGGACTGGGCGAGCACCAGGGACAGATCGTCCGGCGCCCGGCTGTCCTCCGGTCCTCGGGGCGGGCGGTCGCTCGGACCGAACGACAGCCGCCCGGCCGCGCCGTGCCAGGTCACACAGCCAGGATGCTCCCGGGCGGCCGGTGCGGCATGTCGGAGCCGCACCGGGCCGGGCCCGGAGGCATGGGAGCGGTGGACACCACGGCCTGTGGTGTCCACCGCTCCCACGGTCCGTGCAAGCGCCTACCGGCCGCCCTCGTCCGACTGGCGGCGGTCGCCGAGCTGGTCGTTCATCTTCTGCTGAGCCGAGTCGACCTGGCTCTCGTACTTGCCGCCGGTCTTCTTGTCGACGAAGTCGCCGCCCTTCTCGACTCCCTGGCGGGCCTGGTCCGGATGCCCCTTGATCATGTCCTTGATCTTGTCGAGCATGCCCATGACTGACCTCCTTGAGACGCTGACCGTTCCAGCATCCACGCCCGGTCCGCCCGACGCATTCCGGGGCGGACCCCTTCGCGTGCACACGCCAAAGGGGCGGAAGAAGCGCATCCGCTTCTTCCGCCCCTTCTCACGGCCCTGCCCCGAGCACGGGGCCGCCGGTCCGGATCAGTACGCGCCGAAGACGTTGTCCATCGAGCCGTACGTGGCGGCGGCGTAGTTGCACGCGGCCGTGATGTTGGCGACCGGGTCGTAGATGTCCGTCGACGTACCGGCCACGTGGTAGGCGTCGAAGGTGGGCTGGATCACCTGGAGCAGGCCCTTGGAGGGGGTGCCGTTGACGGCGTTGATGTCCCAGTTGTTGATCGCGAACGGGTTGCCGGACGACTCGCGCATGATGTTGCGGTAGATGCCGTCGTAGCTGCCGGGGATGCCGTGCTCGGCCATGACGGCCAGCGATTCCTTGATCCAGCCGTCGAGGTCGTCGGTGTACGCGACCGTCTGGGCCTCGGCGGGCGCGGCGGCGGTCTTCTCGGCGACCGGGACGGCGGTGCGCTCGGAACGGTCGGCGCGGTCGGCGCTCTCGGTCCGGGGGGCGGTGTCGCCGTTCTTCTCGGCGGACTCCGCCTTGAATGCGCTCTTCTTCGCGGGCTTCGGGGCGGCGGCCTCGGACTTGGCGCCGATGGTGAGCTTCAGGCCCGGGTGAATGAGGTCGGGGTTGCTGCCGACGGCACCGCGGTTGTCCTTGTACAGCCGCTCCCAGCCACCGCTGAGGGAATACCCCTGGGCGATCTTGTAAAGCGAATCGCCGGACACCACGGAATAGGTGGTGTGCGCGGCCTTGCGCACGGCAATTTCCTTGCCGGCGACGGAAGTCGGGGCCGCGGCCTTTTCGGCGACGACGGTCTTGGCGGGGGCGGCGGAGGCCGATCCGGCCGTGATCAGGGGGAGCGCGAGAACGGCTCCGCCCGCGCTGACGGCGATGAAACCGCGGGTCAGGGACGCAGACTTGGCACGACGGTGCTTACCCGTGATGGGCATGGGGTATTTCCTCTCCGTCGCCTGCGAGGTGAGCTGTCGGGTTCGGACTGGAGATGTCCGGTCGCACATGGCGACTTCACCCCTAGCCGCTCCGGATTCCGGACCGGCGGCAAACCTGGGTCCCCCGCTCCTGCCGTACGTGAGTGGTCGGGTTCCCGGACGGCGGCAGGATTCGGCGTTCCATCCGGATTGATGACGGGACCGTAAGCGAGAAACGACGGCCGGAACAAGCCCGGAATTGCTGATCACAATTGTTTTGCAAGATCAATCAAAGGAAATGTTCATGATCGCCCGTTCCGGGGGAAGTCAAATTTCTTGGCACGACTGGGAACCGGGAGATCGGATTACGCGTCAGAAACGGCCGACGTGACGCTGCCCACTGAGAACGGAATGGCAATATTCGTCCGTTTTGGATGTGTATGACAGCACCAAAACAGCCCCGATCACCCGTAATTGACCTTTTCCCTATATAGGCACAAAAGGGACATCGGGCGGCTTGCGAGCGGCCCGGATCGCCGGTTCCGGCCCCCTCGATCGCGTGATCACTCTATGGTTAGGCTTACCTAAGTGTTGCCGCCCTCTGTTCACCGTCCTAGGGAGACCCCAGAACCATGGCGCCGCGTTCCGCCCCTTCGTCCGCTCGTCCCGTCGCCCCCGCCGACGAGGAACTCACCGGCCGGCTGGCCCTCGTGACGGGAGCCGGACGCGGCATAGGCGAGGCGGTCGTGCGGGCCCTCGTCGCGCGCGGCTGCCGGGTCCTGGCGACCGACGCGGCCCCGGAGGGCGTCGACGCGCTCGCCCGGGAGTACGGGGAGGGCGTCGTGGCCCGGGCGCTGGACGTCACGGACGCGGCGGCCGTCGAGGCCCTGGTCGCCGAAGCGGAGGACACCCTGGGTGCCCTCGACATCGCGGTCAACGTCGCCGGGATACTGCGCTGTTCGCCCGTCACCGAGCTGACCGACGAGGACTGGCGGGCCACGTTCGCGGTCAACACCGACGGGGTGTTCCACGTCTCGCGGTCCGTCGCGCGCCGGATGGCGGACCGGGGCGCGGGCAGCATCGTCACCGTCGCGTCCAACGCCGCCGGCATCCCCCGTACGACCATGGCGGCGTACGCCGCGTCCAAGGCCGCCTCCGTCATGTTCACCAAGTGCCTCGGCCTGGAACTGGCCCCCCGGGGCGTCCGCTGCAACACCGTCTCGCCCGGCTCCACGCTCACCGACATGCAGCGCGGGATGTGGCCGGCCGGTGAGGCGCACGACGACGGGCCCGCCGCGCGGCGCGTCATAGCCGGGGACCTGGCGAGCTACCGCACGGGCATCCCGCTGGGCCGGATCGCCGAGCCGTCCGACATCGCCGAGGCGGTCGCCTTCCTGGTGTCCGACCGGGCCCGCCACATCACCCTGCACGACCTGTACGTCGACGGCGGCGCCACCCTGCGCGCCTGACCCGTCCGCCCGGCGCCCCCGAAACACGGCCCTCCCCCTGGAGACCTGGAACGATGACTGCCTCACCGTACGAAGACGCCCCCACCTGGCCCGCAGAGTTCGCCGCCCGCTACCGCGCGGCCGGGCACTGGCGCGGCGAGACCTTCACAAGCATGCTGCGCGAACGGGCCGAGGCCCACGGCGACCGCGTCGCGCTGATCGACCCCGCGCCCGAGCGCCGCGCCTGGACGTACCGGGAGCTGGACGAGCGCGCGGCCCGGCTGGCGGCCGGCTTCCGGGCGCGCGGGATAGCCAAGGGCGACCGGGTCGTCGTCCAGCTGCCCAACATCGCCGAGTTCGCCGAGGTCGTCTTCGCCCTCTTCCGGATCGGCGCACTCCCCGTGTACGCGCTGCCCGCCCACCGCGAGACGGAGATCGGCTACTTCTGCTCCTTCGCCGAGGCCGTCGCCTATGTCATCCCGGACCGGCACGCCGGATTCGACCACCGCGCGCTGGCCACCGCCGTACGGGAGCAGGCGCCCACCCTGAAGCACGTGTTCGTCGTCGGCGACCCGGGCGAGCACACCGCCCTGTCCGATGTGCCGTGTGACGCGGCCGGGGAGCCCGAGGACGGGCCCGAGCCGCACGACCTCGCCTTCCTCCAGCTGTCCGGCGGCACCACGGGGGTGCCCAAGCTCATCCCCCGTACGCACGACGACTACATCTACTCGCTGCGCGGCTCCAACGAGATCTGCGGGGTCGACGCGGACACCCGCTTCCTCGTGATCCTGCCCGCCGCGCACAACTTCCCGATGAGCTCGCCCGGCTGGCTCGGCACGCTGTACGCGGGCGGCACCGTCGTCCTGTGCCCGCGCCCCGACCCGGCCACCGCGTTCCCGGTCATCGAGCGGGAGCGCGTCACCATGACCGGCATGGTGCCGCCGCTTGCCCTGGTGTGGACGGACGCGGCCGCTTCGGCGGAGCAGGACCTGTCGAGCCTCGAACTGATCCTCGTCGGCGGCGCCAAATACAGCGAGACGGCCGCCCGGCGCCTCGAACCGGCGCTCGGCTGCCGGCTGATGCAGGTCTTCGGCATGGCCGAGGGCCTCGTCAACTACACCCGGCTGGACGACGACCACGAGACCGTCGTCTCCACCCAGGGCCGGCCGATCTCCGAGGACGACGAGATCCGCATCGTGGACGACGCCGGACAGGACGTCCCCGACGGGGAGTTCGGGCATCTGCTGACCCGGGGCCCGTACACGATCCGGGGTTACTGGCGCGCGCCCGAGCACAACAGGACCGCGTTCACCGAGGACGGGTTCTACCGCACGGGCGACATCGTGCGCCGCGTCCCGAGCGGCCATCTCGTGGTGGAGGGGCGGGCGAAGGACCAGATCAACCGGGGCGGCGAGAAGGTCGCACCGGAGGAGATCGAGAACATCATCCTCGCCCACCCCTCGGTGCACGACGTGTCGGTGGTCGGTGTGGCCGACCCGTATCTCGGTGAACGCACCCTGGCGTACGTGATTCTGCGCGAGGGCGCCGAACCGCCGGGCGCGCTCGCCGTCAAGCGGCATGTACGCGAACGCGGGATCGCCGCGTACAAGGTGCCCGATCTCGTGGAATTCGTGGACGCCTTCCCGCAGACCGGGATCGGCAAGGTCAGCAAGAAGGGCCTGCGCACCGACGCGGCCCCCGTCTCCGCGTCAACTCCCCCCGCACAGAACTGAGTCCGCCCCGCGCGGCACCGAAAGGCTTCCCTCATGGCACTTCCCGCCATCGCCCCCTATCCCCTGCCGAGCCCGGGCGAACTCCCGGCGAACCGGGTCGGCTGGACCGTCGACCCGGCGCGCGCCGTACTGCTCGTGCACGACCTCCAGAACCACTTCCTGAGCGCGTACCGCCCCGGCGAGGAGCCGCTGACCGGCATGCTCGCGAACACCGCCCGGGTGATCGGGGCCGCCCGGCGCGCCGGAATCCCGGTGGTGCACTCGGCGCAGCGCGGCGGCCAGAGCGCCGAGGAGCGCGGTCTCCAGCTGGACTTCTGGGGGCCGGGGATGGCGGACGACCCGGCGGCGCTGGCCTCGCCGGACGAGGTGGCGCCCGCGCCGGGTGACACGGTGCTCACCAAGTGGAAGTACAGCGCGTTCGTCCGCACCGAGCTGGAATCGCTCATCCGGGACGGCGGCCGCGACCAGCTGGTGATCACCGGGGTGTACGCGCACATCGGTGTGCTGATGAGCGCCGCCGACGCGTGGATGCGCGACATCCAGGCGTTCGTGGTGGCCGACGCGGTCGCGGACTTCTCGCGCGAGGAGCACGACATGGCGCTGCGCTGGGCGGCGGGCCGCTGCGCGGTCGTGACGACGACGGACGCGCTGCTGAAGGAGATCTGAGGCCCCGCACCCTCACGGCCGGAGGCGCCCCGCGGCCTCCGGCGTGAGGTGCCGGGCGAGCACGTCCAGCGCCTCGCCGACCGCGCGCAGCGTCTCCGGGTCCGCCGTGCCCAGTGCGGCGGCGAGCGCGCCGTCGATCCGGGCGGCCCGCACCTCGGTCACCCGCTCCGACGCCTCGGCGGCGGTACGGATCAACTGCCGTCTGCCGTCCGCCGGATCGGGCGCGGACACGAACGACCCGGTCTCCTTCAGCCGGGCCACGGCGCCCGACACCTGACTCTGCGGCAGACCGGTACGGGCGGCGATCTCGCTCACGGAGGTGCCCTGGTGGCCCAGGACGTCGCTCAGCACGACCAGGGCCGCCCGGGTGCCGCCGCGCTGCGTGGCTCCGGCCGGGGCCACCGGCTCCGGCAGCGCCTCCTCGCCGACCTTCATCAGGGTCCGGCCGAGCAGGAAGAGCTGAACGGGGGTGATCGATGCGCTCATGAGCCGCGACTCTACGGCAACCCATCACCACGCGATACATCTCTATCAATGCATCTCTATTGATGCATCTAAAGAGATGTACTACGGTGGGGGCACCCGCCGGCGCCCTCCGCGCCGGACACCTCACCGCCCGGGAGACCCGATGTTCCTCGCCACCGACGGCGCCACCCTGTACTACGAGGTCCGGGGCACCGGCCCCCTGCTGCTCATCGCGCAGAGCGGTGAGGGGGACGCCGGCCGGAGCACCGACCTGGTGGACCGCCTCGCCGACCGGTACACCGTGGTGACGTACGACCGCCGGGGCCTGTCCCGCAGCACCCTCGCCGGTCCGGCGCGGGGCGTAACCATGGAGCAGCACGCCGACGACGTGCACCGGCTGCTGGCCGAACTCACCGACGAGCCCGCCCTGATGCTCGGATGCAGCATGGGCGCCGCGATCGGGCTCCACCTCGCGGTGGCCCACCCCGGGCAGCTGCGGACCCTCGTGGCGCACGACCCCGTCTCCCCCTCCCTCCTGCCCGCCGGGCCGCGCGCCGGGCACGCGGCGGAGCTCGCCCATCTCCAGGAGGTGCACCGGGAAAGCGGGCTGCGGGCCGCCCTCCCGGAGATCGCCCGGGTGCTCGGCATCGACCCGGCCCGCCAGGAGACCGAGCCGGACCTGACGCCCATGCCCCTGACCCCGGGCCGGGCCGCCAACTTCGGGTTCTTCATCGCGCACGACTTCACGGCCGTCATCGCGGCCGAACTCGACCGGGAGGCGCTGCGGAGGTCCCCGGTGCGGATCGTGCCGGCCGGCGGTGCCACCACCGCACCGGACGTCTTCGTCGGGCAGTGCGCACAGCGGCTGGCCGGCCTGGTGGGACGGGAGGTCGCCGCGTTCCCCGGCGGGCACAACGGCAACACCACCCATCCCCGGGCGTACGCGGCGCGGCTGCGCGAGGTCCTGGCCTAGGCGCGGCCCAGGGGCTTCCGGGGCAAGGGGGCTTCCGGGCAAAAAGAAAACCCGGCCCAAAATTGCGGACCAGGGATTTTCCCAGGTATATTGAGTGGTTCTGTGCGCCCACAGAAAAGGCCCCTCACCGGGGGCCAACAAGAATCACCATATCCGTCAGGGAGCTGTTTTGTCAACTCGGGAAACTGCCGAATTGCAGAAGGAACAGGAATACATCGACCGGCTCCACCACCGTGTCGACGTGCTGCGCGGTGACGCCGCCGAGCAGGTCCAGGACGCCCTGACGCCGGTCGGCACCGGCCGGCAGGCCCGGCTCGAACGCGATGTCCTGGTCGCCGAGCGCTCCGGTCTGCTCGCCGCACTGAACGCGGTGGACGGCTCGCTCTGTTTCGGCCGTATCGATCTCACGGACGGTGTCGCGCACCATATCGGCCGTATCGGAATCCGCGAGGACGACACCGAACTCACGCCTTTGCTGATCGACTGGCGCGCCCCGGTCGCCCGCCCCTTCTATCTCGCGACGAATCACACCCCGATGGGTCTGCGCAGGCGCCGCCACCTCACGGCCGAGGGCCGCACGGTCACCGAGCTGCACGACGAGATCCTGGACGTCGGGGACCGGGAGCGCACCGGTTTCGAGGACCCGAGCGGCGACACGGTCCTGCTCGCCGCGGTGAACTCGGCGCGGACCGGACGCATGGCGGACATCGTGCGGACCATCCAGGCCGAGCAGGACCGCATCATCCGCGCGCCGCACCGGGGCGTCCTGGTGGTCGAGGGCGGGCCCGGCACCGGCAAGACGGCCGTCGCCCTGCACCGGGCGGCGTTCCTGCTGTACGAGCAGCGCGAGCTGCTGGCCAAGCGGGCGGTCCTCATCGTGGGCCCGAACCCGGCCTTCCTCAGCTATATCGGCGAGGTGCTGCCCTCGCTCGGTGAGACCGGCGTCCTGCTCGCCACCCAGGCCGAGCTGTTCCCCGGCGTCCACGCCCGGGGTACGGACACGCCCCGGGCGGCGGCCGTGAAGGGTGGCGCGGCCATGGCCGAGGCGCTGGAGCTCGCGGTGCGGGACCGGCAGCTGCTGCCCGAGCCGGGCGCCCCGCTGATCGTCCCGCACGACGACGGCGACCTGGTCCTGGACTGGGAGATCGCCTACGAGGCCCGGCAGGCGGCCCGGGACACCCGGCTGCCGCACAACCTCGCCCGGCCGCACTTCGCGTTCCGGATCATCGACGCGCTGACCGCCCAGCTCACCGAGCGCATCGGCGCCGACCCGTACGGCGGGCCGAACTTCCTGGGCCCGGACGACATCGCCCAGCTGGGCAAGGCGGTCGCGGTCAGCCAGGAGGTGCACGCCGCGATCGAGGAGCTGTGGCCGGAGCTCACCCCGCAAGACTTCCTCGCCGGCTATCTGGCCGAGCCGGTCCATCTGCCGGACGCGGACGCGGAGGCCATCCGGCGGGTGCCCGGCGAGGACGCGTGGACCCCGGCCGACGTGCCGCTGCTGGACGAGGCCGCGGAACTCCTCGGCATCGACGACAGCGCCGAGCGGGCGGCGGCCGAGGCGGAGCGCCAGGAGCGGATCGCGTACGCCCAGGGTGTCCTGGCGCTGTCCCGGGGCTCGGAGTCCTTCGAGTTCGAGGACGAGGAGTCGGAGTTGCTGGCCGCGCACGACATCATCGACGCGGAGCGGATGGCGGAGCGCCAGGAGGAGGCCGACCACCGCTCCGCGGCCGAGCGGGCCGCCGCCGACCGGACGTGGGCGTTCGGACACATCATCGTGGACGAGGCGCAGGAGCTGTCGCCGATGGCGTGGCGGCTGCTGATGCGGCGGTCGCCGACCCGGTCGATGACACTGGTGGGCGACCCGGCGCAGACCTCGGAGGAGGCGGGCGTCGGCTCCTGGCAGGACATCCTGAAGCCGTATGTCGGCGACCGGTACGAGCATGTGCGGCTGGCGGTCAACTACCGTACGCCCGCCGAGGTGATGGAGGTCGCGGCGAAGGTGCTGCGGGCCGAGGACCCGTCGTTCGAGCCGCCGGGCTCGGTGCGCTCCACGGGCGAGGTGCCGTGGGTGCGGGAGACCGGGGCAGATCTGGCGGGCGCGGTGGCGCGGGCGGTCGAGGAGCTGACGCCCGGCGAGGGGCGCCTCGCGGTGATCGCGCCGCGCGAGCTGCACGAGGAGATCGCGGCACCCCTGGCCGGGATCGTGCCCGGCGGCGAGCCGGATCTGACCCGCACGGTGGTGCTGCTGGGGCCCCGGCAGGCCAAGGGCCTCGAATTCGACCACGTCCTGGTGGTGGAGCCGGGCCGGTTCGGCACGAGTGACCTGTACGTGGCGCTGACCCGGGCCACGCAGCGGCTGGGCATCCTGCACCGGGAGGCGCTTCCGGCGTCCCTGCGCTGACGATCCGGGGCAACCGGGGGCGCGGGCCGGGCTGTTGTGCGAGGGCAGCCCGGCCGGACGGAGCGGCAGGCCGCCGCGAACTGGAACAAGGCGCTGAAGGCCGTCGAGATCGGCGCCGACCGCGAGCCGCACCGGCTGGCCAAGGGGCAGAAGGCCCAGTACGGGACCTTCTCCGGCTGGGACCAGTACCGGGCGCAGGTGCAGCTGATGGCGCTGCTCAACCAACGTCGAGTGCGTGGGCCGGCGACCCGCGCTCGACAAGTACCTGGAGCTGGGTTACGTACCGGCGGACAACTGCCACTGCTGGGGCGGGGCGGCCGAGACGCTGGAGGACGCGGCGGCCGACTACGGTCTGTCGGAGCTGTCCCGGCGGCTGGGCAGCAAGGGCGACGCCAAGAAGTTCCTGGACCGGTCGGGCAACTGGACGAACGTCTTCGACGCCAACGCCACCGAGCACGGCGGGTACATCCGCGACCGGAAGTCCGACGGCAGCTGGGCGGGCACCTTCACACCGGGCACCGGCGCCGGGTTCGTGGAGGGCTCCAGCGCCCGGTACACCTGGATGGTCTACGCGGACGTGGCCGGTCTCGCCGGTGCGATGGGCGGGAACGAGCGCGCCACGGAGCGGCTGGACGCGTTCTTCCGTACGCCGGGCGGAGCTGGACCAGCTGTGGACCGATGGTCCCGGCGGAATTCCGGGCAACGACGACGCGGGGACCATGTCGTCCTGGTACGTCTTCTCGGCGCGGCGCCGGCCGCCTCGGCCGACCACACGTACATCCACGGGCTGAAGGTCAACGGCCGTACATCCACGAAGCCGTGGGTCGGTGACTCGCTGGTGGAGCACGGCGGGCGGCTGGACTTCACCCTGGGCACGACGCCCGACACCACCTGGGGCAGCGCACCGGCCGACGCCCCGCCCCGGTGACGCTGACGTCGGCGGCGGGCACGGAGCTGCCGAAGACCTCAGCGGATGACGAGAATCCGCGGGCCGACTTCGACGGTGAGGGCTGGAGTTATTCGGCCGAGGCGCTGGCGGCGGCCGGTGCGGAGCCGGGCGGCACGGTCTCCTCGGGCGGCTTCGACTTCGGCTGGCCGGAGGTGGAGGCCGGTGACCCGGACAACATCGAGGTCGTCGGTGCGGGCCCCCAGATGCTGAACGCCGCCTCCGGCGAGGGTGACACGAAGCTGGCGTTCCTCGGGAGCGCCGCCGAGGGCAAGGCATCGGGCACGGTGACACTCACGTACACCGACGGCACCACGCAGCAGGCCGGGATCGGCTTCAGCGACTGGACGCTGGGCGGCGGCTCGCAGCAGCCGTCGTACGGGAACACCGTGGCGGTGCACACCGAGTACCGCGATGTGCGGGGCGGCGGAAAGGACCCGGTGGGCACCGAGGTCTTCGCCACCGCGCCGATCTCGCTCCAGGCCGGGAAGCGGCTGGCGTCCATGACGCTGCCGGCCACCACGGACGGCGGGATCATCCACGTCTTCGCGGTGGCCGCCGCCTGACGGAATCCGGGCAACGGAAAGGGCCGGTCCCCCGCGCGGGGGACCGGCCCTTTCGGTGTCGTCGGATCAGACGAGGTCGAACCGGTCCAGGTTCATGACCTTGTCCCAGGCGGCGACGAAGTCGCGGACGAACTTCTCCTTGGCGTCGTCGCTCGCGTAGACCTCGGCGACGGCGCGCAGTTCGGAGTTGGAGCCGAAGACCAGGTCGGCGCGGGTGCCGGTCCAGCGGACCGCACCGGTGACGGCGTCACGGCCCTCGAAGGCGCTCTGGTCGTCGGCCGTGGACTTCCACGTCGTGCCCATGTCGAGCAGGTTGACGAAGAAGTCGTTGGTCAGCGTGCCGGGCGCGTCGGTGAGCACACCGTGCGCGGTCTGCTGGTGGTTGGCGCCCAGGACGCGCAGACCGCCGACGAGGACCGTCATCTCGGGCGCGCTCAGGTTGAGCAGGTTCGCCCGGTCGAGCAGCAGGTATTCGGCGGGGAGCCGGCTGCCCTTGCCGAGGTAGTTGCGGAAGCCGTCGGCGACGGGCTCCAGCTCCACGAAGGACTCGACGTCGGTCTGGTCCTGCGAGGCGTCGACCCGGCCCGGGGTGAAGGGGACCTCGATGTCCGTACCGGCGTCCTTGGCCGCCTTCTCGACCGCGGCGGCGCCCGCGAGGACGATCAGGTCGGCCAGCGAGACCTGCTTGCCGCCCTGCCGCTCGGCGTTGAAGGACTCCTGGACGGACCGGAGGGTGCGCAGGACACCGGCGAGCCGGTCCGGGTCGTTGACCTCCCAGCCGTTCTGCGGTTCGAGGCGGATGCGCGCGCCGTTGGCTCCGCCGCGCTTGTCGCTGCCCCGGAAGGAGGAGGCGGAGGCCCAGGCGGTGGAGACCAGCTCGGAGACGGACAGGCCGGAGGCGAGGACCTTCTCCTTGAGCGCCGCGACGTCGGCGGCGTCGATCAGGTCGTACGTGCGCGCCGGCAGCGGGTCCTGCCAGACCAGCGTTTCCTGCGGGACCTCGGGGCCGAGGTAGCGGACGACGGGGCCCATGTCGCGGTGGGTCAGCTTGAACCAGGCGCGGGCGAAGGCGTCGGCGAACACCTGCGGGTCCTCGTGGAAGCGCCGCGAGATCTGCTCGTACGCCGGGTCGAAGCGCAGCGAGAGGTCGGTGGTGAGCATGGTCGGGGCGTGGCTCTTCGACGGGTCGTGCGCGTCGGGCACGGTGCCCGCGCCGCCGCCGTCCTTCGGCCGCCACTGGTGGGCGCCCGCGGGGCTCTTGAACAGCTCCCACTCGTAGCCGAAGAGGATGTCGAAGAAGCTGTTGTCCCAGGTGGTGGGGGTGTCCGTCCAGATGCCTTCGAGGCCGCTGGTGATGGTGTCGCCGCCCTTGCCGGTGCCGTACGAGCTCTCCCAGCCGAGGCCCTGGCGCTCCATCGGGGCCGCCTCGGGGTCGGGTCCGACGGCGTCCGCGGGACCGGCTCCGTGGGTCTTGCCGAAGGTGTGGCCGCCGGCGATCAGGGCGACGGTCTCCTCGTCGTTCATCGCCATGCGGCGGAACGTCTCGCGGATGTCGCGGGCCGCGGCGATCGGGTCCGGGTTGCCGTTGGGGCCCTCCGGGTTGACGTAGATGAGGCCCATCTGCACGGCGCCGAGCGGGTTCTCCAGCTCGCGGTCGCCGGTGTAGCGCTCGTCGCCGAGCCAGGTGGTCTCGGGGCCCCAGTACACGTCCTCGTCGGGCTCCCAGGCGTCCACCCGGCCACCGCCGAAGCCGAAGGTCGTGAAGCCCATGGTCTCCAGGGCGACGTTCCCGGTGAGGACGAGCAGGTCGGCCCAGGAGAGGTTCTTGCCGTACTTCTTCTTGACCGGCCAGAGCAGGCGCCGCGCCTTGTCGAGGCTCGCGTTGTCCGGCCAGCTGTTGAGCGGGGCGAAGCGCTGCTGGCCGGAGCCGGCGCCGCCGCGGCCGTCGCTGATGCGGTAGGTGCCGGCGCTGTGCCAGGCCATCCGGACCATGAAGGGGCCGTAGTTGCCGAAGTCGGCGGGCCACCAGTCCTGCGAGGTCGTCAGCACCTCGGCGATGTCCCGCTTGACGGCGGGCAGATCCAGGGCGCTGAAGGCCGCGGCGTAGTCGAAGTCCTCGCCGAGCGGGTTGGCCACGGCGGGGTTCTTGGTGAGAATCCGCACGTTGAGCCGCTCCGGCCACCACTGGCGGTTGCCGCCGCCCTGGGTGGGGTGCGGCGCGCGACCGTGCGCGACGGGGCAGCCGCCGGCCTCCTCCGACTTGGGGTCGGTGACGATCGCGTCGTGGTTCTCAGTCATGGAATTCCTTCCGGACGGCGGATCTCGGTGCTCTGAGAATGCGGGGACTGGCCTGACCGGTCTCGCCCGGAGGACGTCCTGCCCTGGCTTCGGCCGGAACCGATCCTACGATGGACCTAGTCCAAGTCAATACGAACACGCGATGGGATGGATCAGCTGCCGCCGCGTATTGCCCCCTGCGGAACAATGGTCCGGACCAGGGGGATGGGGTGCTCGTACGATCAGATGACAGGCTGCTGTCCGGCTAGTCCTGGCCCTCGTCCCGCCGGTGCACGCTCACCGCGTAGCCGCCGCCGTCGTACGGGGCCGCGTCCCAGGTGGCGAAGCGATCGACCGGGGTGAGCCCTGCGGCCGCGCAGTGGGCGTCGTACTCGGCGAGTGTGAGGACGGGCGGTACGGGGAGGTGGGCCGCGTCCAGGCCGAAGCCGGCGACCAGCAGGCCGCCCGGGCGCAGGGCTCCGGCGAGGCAGGCGACGACGGTGGCCTCGGTGCCGGGGGTGACCAGCGCCATCACGTTGCCCGCGGCGACGACGAGGTCGAACTCCGGTCCGGCGGTGAGCTCGGCCAGGTCCGCCCGGTGCCAGGGCAGCCCGGGCGCCTGCTCGCGCGCGACGGCCAGCATCGAGGCGTCGACGTCCACCCCGGTGCAGTCGTACCCGAGCTCCGCGAGCCGGATCGCGACCCGACCGGTGCCGCAGCCGGCGTCCAGCACCCGCGCCCCGGCGGGCACCAGGGCGGCGCAGAACCGCGCCTCGCCGTGCATGTCCTTGCCGCTGCGGGCCAGGGCCGCGAAGCGGGCGGCGTAGTCCTCGCCCGAGGAGTCTCCGGTCAGTTCGGTCCAGCGGTTCATGGGGGCCACTGTAGACGCGGCCCTGGTCAGCCGGACTTCGGCGGCCGGCCGGCGTCGAAGGCGAAAACGGTGTTCCGGGCGGCCGTCACGATCACCGCGCGCCCGGCGACGGTCACGCGCGGGCTCGCGCCCACCTCGCCGGTCAGGCCGTCGGCCCTCGGGTCCGTCGCCCACAGCACCGTGCCGTCGGACGGGGAGAGGGCGACCACCCGGCCGGTGGCGGAGCTGAAGAGCAGGGCGCCGTCGCCGGCCACGGGGCCCGACGCGCCCTCCACGCTGGTCTGCCGGGACCACTTCTTGCGGCCGGTGGCGGGGTCGAACGCGGTGACGCGGCCGGTCTGCCCGCTCAGGTAGACGGTGGAGCCCGCCATGCCGGGCGTGCCCTCGTACGTGGTGTCCAGCGGGGTGTTCGTCACCTTGCCGGAGACCGGGTCGACCCGGGTCACCGCGTCGTAGCCGGTGAGCGCCGTGCCCTCGGTGTGCTCCCGGAGCAGGACGAGCCGGCCGCCGGCGGCGCCCACGGGGACGCCGGGCCCGTCCAGCGCGATGGCCCGGCCCCAGCCGCCCTCGGCCGGGTCCAGGGTGTGGACGACCGGACGGCGCACCGTCTGGCCCTGGATCTCCGCGTCCGTCGCGCACATGGCGAGCAGCGTGTCGCCCGCCGGGACGGGGGCGCACCGGGAGCCGCCGGGGAAGGGCGCCTTCCAGATCAGCTCGCCGCTGTGCGCGTCCCGGGCCTCGAAGGCGTCGTCCGAGGCGTTGACGGTGATCACGGTGGAGCCGGTCACGACGGCGTCCCGGGTCCGGCCCGTGACGGCCGTGGACTGGGCGCCGGAGACCGTGGACCACAGCTCCTCGCCGCTGTCGGCGTCGACGGCCACCACCTCGTCGCCCCGCGCCTCGGGGTCGTCCTGGGCGGCGAACCGGTAGCCGATCACGGTGTCGTCGGTGGCGCCCACCAGGTGCAGGCCCTGGACGGGGACGCCGGGGCTCTCGACCGTCCAGGCGCGGGAGCCGTCCCGGATGTCGATCCGGGTGGCGACGACTCCGCCGCCGCCGCAGAACGCCGCCTCGCCGCGCGCGACGCACCGCAGCTCGTCGGGGATGTCCTCCTGCCCGCCGGGCACGGTCACCCGCCAGGGCGTGAAGCCGTCGGGCAGGGTGCCGGCGGGCGCGGCGACCGTGCGGCCCTTGCCGTCGTCCGGCTCGTCGCCGTGGCGGCCTGCCTGGAGGGCGGCCACTCCCCCGCCGATCGCGGCCACGGCGACCGCCGCCGCGAGCACGGGCCGCCAGCGGCCGCGCAGCCCGCGTCCGCCGGGGGCGCCGGTCTCCTCCGGGGCGGGTGCGGGGGCGGGCGCGCCCGGCGCCGCGGTGTCGCGGGTGGCCAGGTGGTGCTGGGTGGCCACGTCCCGGGTGCGGCCGGCGGCGCGCCCGGCCGCCGCCGCGCCGCCGAGGTCGGCGGGCAGGTCCCGTAGCAGCTCCAGCAGCTCGTCGGCGGAGGGCCGGCCCTCGGGCTCCTTGACGAGGCACGGTTCCACGACGGTGCGCAGCGCCTCCGGCACGGCGTCCAGTGAGGGCTCCTCGTGCACCACCTGGTAGGCCGTGAGGTAGGGGCTGTCCGCGTCGAAGGGGCCGTGGCCGGTGGCCGCGTACACCAGGAGGGTGGCCAGCGAGAAGACGTCGGAGCGGGGTCCGACGCCGCGCGGTGCCTGGAGCTGTTCCGGCGACATGAAGGGCGGGGTGCCGATGACGCGTCCGGTCATCGTCAGGGTCTGCTGGTCGGCGGCGCGCGAGATGCCGAAGTCGATGACGCGCGGTCCTTCCGGGGACAGCACGACGTTCGACGGCTTCAGGTCGCGGTGGACGACCCCGACACGGTGGATGTCGCGCAGCGCCTCGGCGAGCCCGATGGCCAGATTGCGCAGTCCGGCCCCGTTCAGCGGGCCCTCGGCGGCGATGCGCTCGGCGAGGGTGGGGCCCTCGATGTAGGTGGTCGCCATCCAGGGCTGTTCGGCCTCGGGCGCGGCGTCGACCACGGCGGCGGTGAAGGCGCCGCTGACCCGGCGGGCGGCAGCGACCTCCTGGCGGAAGCGGATGCGGAATTCGCTGTCGCCCGCGAACTGCTGGTGGATCAGCTTGACCGCGACCGGCCGGCCGGAGCTCGTACGGGCCAGGAAGACGGTGCCCATGCCCCCTGAGCCGAGCCGCGCCTCCAGCGGATAACCGCCGATCTCGGCTGGATCGCCTGCGCGCAGCGACACTCTTCCCGACCTCTCGTCCCCGTGCGCCTCTGCCGTCACGGACCCCGTCTGTGCTGGACACAAACTAGCCGCAGGGTGGTGGGTCGGAGCAACGCGGGTGACAGGTGCGCGCGGGTACGTGGTACGGGCCCGCCCCGGCCGGGACCGGGGCGGGCCTCGGGGCCGGCGGGGTCAGCAGGCGCCGAGATCCTGCCAGACGCCCCATTCACCGGTGGAGCCGGGCGTCTCGTTCTGGGTCCACCACTTGGCCTGCCAGGTGTGTCCCCCGTACGAGACGGTGTCGCCGCCGGTGTAGACGGCGCCGGCGCTCCACGCGGCGGCGGTGCAGCTGCCGGTCGGGGGCGGCGTGGTCGGCGGGGTGGTGGTGGGCGGGGTGACGCCCGCGAACTTCACCGAGAACTTCGCGAAGTCCCAGTCCGACTGCGTCACGCTGCTGCATGTGCCGGAGGTCTTGCCGTTGTTGTCGGGCGGGGTGCACTGGCGGTCGCGGTTGAGGGACCAGAAGGTGAAGCGGTCCATGTGGTGGCCGGTGGCGAAGTCCAGGACGGTCTGGAAGTCGGCCTGGGTGAAGTACTCGCCGGTGTCGCTGCGGCCGTTCATGCCGGAGAAGCCCTCGTGGGCGTACGCGGTGGCCTCGTCCCAGCCGAAGGTGGTGCGCAGGATCGAGTTGAAGTTCGTCAGGGCGCTGGTCTGGGCGGCCGCCCCGTTGAAGCCGCCGTCGAACGGCATGATGGAGAAGTTGTTCGGCGTGAAGCCCTGCGCCTTGGCCTCGTTGAGCATCTGCTTGCCGAACCAGCCGGTGCCGTCGGCGGTCCCCGCCGTGGTGACGGAGACGTAGAGGCCGGGGTTGTTCTGCTGGAGGATCTTGGCGGCGCCGATCTCGCGGGCGATGGCGGCCGTGTTCTCGTACTCCGGTTCCTCCAGGTCGAAGTCGATGGCCTTCAGCTGGTACTTGGTGATGACCTGCTGGTACGCGGCGGCGGTGGAGGCCGCGTCGGAGCAGGTCTGGCCGAGTTTCGTGCCGCCGTAGCCGCCGATGGACACCGACACGTCGCCGCCCTTGGCGCGGATCGCGCTGATGACGGAGGCGACCGCGGTGTCCGAGGAGACCGGCGACGTACCGTCCCAGGTGGGGCTGCATCCGCCGCCGTTGGGGGCCAGGATGAAGGCGAGCTGGAACGCCTTGAGGCCGGAGGCGTCCATGATGGCGCCCGCGTCCGGCGGATTGTTGTCGTGCGGCATCAGATAGGGCGCGGCGGCGTACCACCGGTCGGAGAGCGCGGTGGCGTCGGCGGACGCACCCGATGCCTGCTGTGCGGCGAAGGCCGCGAGTCCTGCGGTGGCCAGGGCGGCGGTGGCCACGCCGGAGAGCAGAGCGCGAAGACGTCTCATGGGGGCTCCTGTCGGGAGAAGGTGCCGCCAAGAATCGGAGGGTGACGCATTCACGTCAACGTGTTGGCCTAGACCATTGCCCACTTTTGAAGCTCCCGCCGGGCCTCCGTGAATCGTATGACCGATATCAGAACACGCTCCGTCCGTATTACGGGTCTCTCGGCTAGGGTGTCGCGCGTGTCCTTCCCTCTCGCCTTCCGTCATCTCGTGGACGACGCCGCGGTCTTCCCGCCGGGCCTGGCTCCGCTGCCGCGCGCCGTGACCGAGCACGCCGGGCATCTCGCGTCCGGTCACGCCGAGCTCGTCGGCCCCTTCGTGATCGGCGCCGACCGGCTCACCGAACTGGCCGGACTCGCCGAGCCCCGCCTCTTCCCCGGCGGCCTGCGGGTGAGCGTGGTGGCCGGGCCGGCCGCGCTCCCCGCGGTCCTGGCCGCCTTCGCGGCGAGCGACCGGCTCGTGCCGGCGGCCATCGAGTTCAAGCCGGACCCCGCCCGGCCGCTCGGCCCCCAGATCGGGGAGCCGGCCGCACTCGGCTTCCCCGGCACGGTGTACGTGGAGGTGCCCCGTCCCGGTACGCGGACCTGGGAGCAGGCTCTCGCCCTGGTGGTACGCCACGGCTTCCGGCTGAAGTTCCGCACCGGCGGGACCGAGGCGGCGGCGTTCCCGGCCGAGGAGGAGGTGGCGGCGTGGATCCACGGGGCCGTCGCCGCCGGAGCCGCCTTCAAGTGCACGGCCGGGCTGCACCACGCGGTCCGGCACACCGCGGCCGCCACCGGTTTCGAGCACCACGGCTATCTCAATGTGCTCCTGGCGACGGCCCGGGCCCGCGCCGGAGCACCCCTGTCCGGTGTCCGCGCGGCCCTCGCGGAGCGCGACCCGGAGGCGCTGGCCCGGGCCGTGGCCGCGCTCCCGGCCGCCGAGGCCGCCGCCGCGCGGGAGGCGTTCGTCTCGTACGGGTCGTGCAGCGTGCTCGAACCGCTGGAAGACCTGACCGCGCTCGGCCTGCTCGGCCCCGCCGCCTGACTCCACCCGACCACCCGTCACCGAAGGGCCCCACGCATGACCACCCACCCCGTCACCTGGGCCGAGGCCGCGGCCGGCAGCGCGTACGACGTCGACAACCTCCCGTACGCCGTCTTCTCGACCACGGACGGCGCCCCGCGCGTCGGCGTCCGCATCGGCGACCACGTCCTGGACCTGGGCGCCGCCGCCACCGGTCTGCGCCCCGAATGGGCGCCGCTGCTCGACGCACCCGCGCTCAACCCGCTGATGGCGGCGGGTGCGCCGGTGTGGGCGGAGGTCCGGGCCTGGGCGACCGGGCTGCTCACCGACACCGCCTACCGCGACCGCGTCCGCCTGGTGCCGCTGGCCGATGTCACGCTGCGTCTGCCGTTCGAGGTCGGGGACTACGTCGACTACTACGCGTCCGTGGACCACGCCACGAACGTCGGGCGGATCTTCCGGCCCGACGGGGACGCCCTGCTGCCCAACTGGCGCCATCTGCCGGTCGCCTACCACGGCCGGGCGGGCTCCATCATCGTTTCGGGCACCCCCGTGCACCGCCCCGCCGGACAGCGCAAGGCCCCTGCCGACCCGGCGCCCGCCTTCGGCCCGTCGCTGCGCCTGGACATCGAGGCGGAACTGGGCTTCGTCGTCGGCCGCACCGTCCCGCTCGGGCAGCGCGTCGCGACCTCCGAGTTCACCGAGACCGTGTTCGGCGTGACCGGCGTCAACGACTGGTCCTCGCGCGACATCCAGGCGTGGGAGTACGTCCCGCTGGGCCCCAACCTCGGCAAGTCCTTCGCCACCAGCATCAGCGCCTGGGTCACCCCGCTCGCCGCGCTGGAGCACGCCCGCACCGAACTGCCCGGCCAGGAACCGGCCGTGCTGCCGTATCTGCGCGAAGAGGGCCCGTCGGGCTACGACATCGATGTGGAGGTCGAGGTCAACGGCACGGTGGTGGCGCGCCCGCCGTACGCGTCCATGTACTGGTCACCCGCGCAGATGCTGGCCCACCTCACGGTCAACGGCGCCTCGCTGCGGGTCGGCGACTTCTACGCGTCGGGCACCATCTCGGGTCCGGAGAAGCACCAGCGCGGCTCGTTCCTCGAACTGTCCTGGGGCGGCCGGGAGACCTGGACGGCGGGCGGCGAGGAACGCACGTTCCTCCAGGACGGCGACGAGGTCGTGCTGCGCTACTCGGCGCCGGGCGCGCGGGGGCGCATCGGCCTGGGCGAGGTCCGTGGCAGGATCCTCCCCACCATCCGGCCGATCCCCGAAGAGGTGGAATGACCCCGCCGAACGACTCCGAGGGCGGCGGCTCGCAGACCCTGGAGCGCGGACTCGCCCTCCTGGTCGAACTGAGCCGCCACCCCGACGGCCTGACGACAAGTCAGGTGTCGGCCGCGACGGGGTTCCACCGCTCCATCGCGCACCGCCTGCTCGTCTCGCTGCACCGGACGGGCTTCGCCGCGCGCGACGACGGCGGCCGCTACACCGTGGGCCCGGCCGTGACCGGGCTGCTCGGCGGCACCGGCCCCAGCCTGCGGACCGTCGCCGAGCCCGTCCTGCACCGCCTCGCCCGCCGTCTGGACGCCACCGCGAGCCTGGTCGAGGCCGTGGGCACCGCGGCCGTCACCACGGTGGTGGCCGAACCGCCTACGGACGGGCCCCTGTTCTGGTACCGCAAGGGCAGCCGCGACCCCCTGGACCACGGCTCCGGCGGCCTGGCCGCGCTGGCCTCCGGCCCGCCGCGCACCACCGAGCCGGCCCGCGTCCAGGCGATCCGCGAGACCGGTTACGTCATCACCCACAGCGAGGTCAACATCGGCGCCCACGGCATCGCGGCCCCGCTGCCGGGCTGGCCGGTCCGGGCCGCGATCAACGTGGTCACCTCCGACCCCGAACTCGCCGACCGGGCCGTCCCGCACGTCCTGGAGGCCGCCGCCGCGATCGGCGCACTCGGCGACCACCTGGGGTGAACGGCGTACCGGCCACCGCGGCCGGTACGCCTTCGCACGTCAGCAGCCGATCGGCGCGGAGCCCACGGCCACGTCGTCGAACCACAGGGTGTCGTCGCCGACCCCGTAGCTCTCCCAGCCCAGCCGCAGGGCGGTGGGCCGGGGCGGGGTGGTCCGCGAGAGCCACTGGTCGTCCACGTCGGGCGTGGGAACGCCGTCGGCGTGCAGACCGGGCACCTGCTCGTCGCCCAGCCAGGTGTCGAGCCCCGGGGCCGAGGTGTCGACCGCGAACCGCAGGCACTGCCAGCTGTCCGTGGGCAGGGGCCTGCTCAGCCCCACCCCGGCCGGGCTCTGCGCCGGGAGCGTCGCGTCGTCGGTCTCCCGGTTCCACTGGAGCGCCCCGTTCTGCCCGCCGATCCGCAGCGCCTTGCCGCCCTGGGAGCTGTCGGGCATCGACACGAAGGCGACGTGCGCCGCCGGGAGCGCCGTGGTGTGCCGCACCCACATGCGTACGTACATCACGGGACCCACCGCCGACAGGTCCGCGGTGGAGGCCACGAAGGCGTGGTTGCAGTACCCCGCCTTCCCGTCCAGCCGCAGCGACCGGGTGCCGCTGTGCGCGGTCCCGGTGTCCACGGCGGCCGTCCCGGTGCCCTGGCAGTCGGGGGCGGTGAACCGCCAGTTCCCGGCGGGGGCCGGACCGGCCTGGTCCTCGAAGTCGTCGCAGACGACCGCGTCACCGCAGTCGGCGGAGGGCGGTGTGGTGGGCGGTGGTGTCGTGGGCGGCGGCGTGGTCGGGGGCGTGGTGACGTCGCCGCCGCAGGAGACTCCGTTGAGGGCGAAGCCGGTGGGTGCGGGGCCGCCCGACCGCGAGGTCCCCTGCACACCGAAGGAGACGGTGCCGCCCTCGGCCACCGCGCCGTTCCAGGCCGTGCTGACGGCGGTCACGGTGTGGCCGGTCTGTGTGACGGTGGCGTTCCAGCCGGAGGTGACCTGCTGGTCCCCTTCGTACGTCCAGGTCAGCCGCCAGTCGCTGAGCGCCGGGCCCTCGTTGGTGACATGCACGTCGGCGGTGAATCCGCCGGTCCACTCGTTGGCCGTGTAGTCGACCTCGCACCCGGACGCGGACTCCGCCGCGGCGGCCGGCCCCCCGGCGGGCATGGCGACGAACAGCGAGAGGGCCAGCGCCACGACGGAGCCGGCCGCCGTCCAGGGTCTGCGCGGTAAGCGGCGGGGGTGGATGGTCATGTGCGCCTCCTCGGGGCGTGGGGAAGTGTATGGGAGCGCTCCCATGTATGACAGCGAGTTGACGGCGCACTGTCAATACGATGGCGGGCGGAGAGTTACGAGGGGCCGAAAGTTTCGACGTATGATCCCCTGCGGTTCCTCAACCTCAGCCCCGACCCTCTCCGTGACATCCCGGCGCAAGACACCTCGCACCCGCTGACGTGCGTCGTTACCGTCCAGGTTCGCCACTTCACCGGTCCGACGCTTTCGAAACTCTTGCCGAAACTATTGACAGTCATCCGAGGGCACCAAAAACTCCGTGCTCAGGCCCGGCCGTGCCGCCCGTGCGGCCGGAACTCCCCCTCACCTGGAGGACCTTCCGATGCGTCTTCGATTTCACCGCCGTCCGGCCGCCCTGGCGGCGGGGCTCGTGCTCGCCGCGGCGAGTTCCGTGGGTCTGACCACCACGGCCGCCACGGCCGCCGCCCCGGCCCAGGCCGCCGCCTGCACCGGTTATGTGGGCCTGACGTTCGACGACGGCCCGTCCAACGACCACACCCCCGCCCTGCTCAACGCCCTCAGGCAGAACGGCCTGCGGGCCACCATGTTCAACGAGGGCCAGTTCGCCGCCTCGTATCCGGCGCAGGTGAAGGCCCAGGTCGACGCGGGCATGTGGGTCGGCAACCACAGCTACACCCACCCCCACCTCACCCAGCAGAGCCGGGCGCAGATCGAATCGGAGCTCTCCCGCACCCAGCAGGCCATCGCGGCCGCGGGCGGCGGCACCCCGAAGCTGTTCCGGCCGCCGTACGGGGAGACCAACGCCACGCTCAAGGCCGTCGAGGCCGAGTACGGGCTCACGGAGGTGATCTGGGACGTCGACTCGCAGGACTGGAACGGGGCGAGCACCGACGCGATCGTCCAGGCCGTGTCGCGCCTCTCCGACGGCCAGGTCATCCTGATGCACGAGTGGCCCGCCAACACCCTGGCCGCCATCCCGCGCATCGCCCAGTCGCTCGCCTCCCGGGGCCTGTGCTCCGGCATGATCTCGCCGCAGACCGGGCGCGCCGTCGCCCCCGACGGCAGCAGCGGAGGCGGCGGGAACACCGGCGGCTGCACGGCGACCCTGTCCGCGGGCCAGAGCTGGGGCGACCGCTACAACCTCAACGTCGCGGTGTCGGGCTCCAGCGACTGGACCGTGACGATGAACCTGCCGTCTCCTGCGAGGGTCCTCTCCACCTGGAACATCAGCGCCGGTTACCCCAGCGCCCAGGTGCTGACCGCGAGGCCCAACGGCAACGGCAACAACTTCGGCGTCACCATCCAGTCCAACGGCAACTGGACCTGGCCGACGGTCTCCTGCGCCACCGGCTGACCCCCTCGCCCCCAACCCGGCTCGCCGTACGCTTCCGCGTCTCGCGGACCCCGGTGCGCGGGGACGCGCCGTGGAATCCGTCCGACATCGAGTTCATCCGCCGGATCAACGGCCTGGCCGGCGTAGGCATCGGGGGCTCGTACCTGTGCGTCTACGGGATGGAGAGCCCCGGCGGCTACCAGCTCATCGGCCGGACGGTCCCGGTGCGGGGCGGTCTGCGCCCGCCCCGCGCGCCGAGCCGGAGCCGGCCGCCGGAGGCGCCGTCCCGCTCACCCTGCCGCCCGGATCGGGCCTGGCCGAGGCCCCACTGAGCTCCACCGTACGGAAGGTGGAGGCGGTGCCCGGCACCCGAGTTGAGCCGGAACAACCACTTCTGGTCCTGGAAGCGATGAAGATGGAGGTCGTGGTGCGCGCCCCCGCGCACGGCGTCGTCACCGACGTCCTCGTCACCCCCGGACAGCAGATCGACGCCGGCACCCCGCCGGCCGTCGTCGCACGAGAGGAAGCAGCGTGACCCAGAGCTGTGCCGCCCGCGTCACCGCCGCCTACCACCGCATCGCCGAGACCGACCGGCCGGAGGTGTGGATCCTCCTGCGCGAGGAGGAGGAAGTCCTGGCGGAGGCCGCCGCCCTGGACGCCCGGCTGGCCGCCGGGGAGCAACTTCCCCTGGCGGGCGTCGTGTTCGCGGTGAAGGACAACATCGACGTGGCGGACCTGCCCACGACGGGCGGCTGCCCCGACTTCACGTACTACCCGGACTCCTCCGCGACGGCCGTGCGGCGGCTGCTGGACGCGGGTGCGCTCCTGCTGGGCAAGACCAATCTGGACCAGTTCGCCACCGGCCTGGTCGGGACGCGGAGCCCGTACGGTGCCGTGCGCAACGCCCTGCGCCCCGAGAAGATCTCCGGCGGATCCAGTTCCGGTTCGGCGGTCGCCGTGGCCCTCGGCATCGTGGACATCGCGCTCGGCACCGACACGGCGGGCTCCGGCCGCGTCCCCGCCGCCCTCAACGACATCGTCGGGATCAAGCCCACGCTGGGGCTGGTGCCCACCACCGGAGTGCTGCCCGCCGTCCGCCCCTACGACGCGGTCACGGTGTTCGCCCGCACCCTGACCGAGGCCCAGACGGCCGTGGGCGTCATGGCGGGACCGGACAGGGGCGACCCGCGCGGCCGGGCCTGGCCCGACGACGTCCGGCTCGCCGCCCCGGCCCGGCCCCGGGTCGCGGTTCCCCGGGACCAGGACCTCCTCCCGCTGTCGCCCGAGGGGCGCGCCGCGTTCGCGGCGGCCGTCAAGCAGCTGGAGGCCGCCGGCGCCACGACCACCGTGGTGGACGTTTCACCGCTGCTGACGGCGGCCCGGCTGCTCTACGAAGGGGCGCTGGTCGCCGAACGCTACGCGTCCGTCGGCGAGTTCATCGTGGACCACCCGGGGGCGGCGGTGGACCGCACGGTCGCCAGGATCATCCGCGCCGCCGCCAAGGCGCCCGCCCATGCGCTGGCCGCCGACCAGGAACGGGTGGAACGCTACCGGATGTTCGTGTACAACAACCTTCTCGCGGAGTACGACGCGCTGCTGCTGCCGACGACCACCGGGCACCCGGACATCGCCCAGGTGCAGGCCGATCCGGTGGGGATCAGCTCCCGGATGGGCACGTACACCAACTTCGTGAACCTCCTGGACATGGCGGCGGTCGCGGTCCCGGCCGGGGAGGCCGACGGCAGCCCGTTCGGCGTCAGTGTCATCACCCGCGCCTTCGAGGACCAGCCGGCCATCGACATCGCCGCCCTGCTCACCGGGGAACAGGCACCGCACCCCCTGCCGGACGGGGGCGTCGCCCTCGCCGTGTTCGGCGCCCACCTGACCGGGCAGCCGCTCAACCACCAGCTCACCGATTCCGGGGCACGGTACGCCGGTGAGGTGACCACCGCCGCGGCCTACCGGCTCACGGCGCTCGCGACGACCCCGCCCGAGCCGGGCCTCGTCCGCGTGGAGCCGGAGGCCGGTGCGGCGATCCCGGGCGAGCGCTGGATTCTGGCGCCCGGCGCCCTCGGGCGCTTCCTCGCGGCGCTGCCGGCGCCCCTGTCGCTGGGCCGGGTCGAACTCGATGACGGCAGCTGGGTCCTCGGCTTCCAGTGCGACCCGCACGCGGCGGCGGGCGGCACCGACATCACGGAGCACGGCGGCTGGCGCGCCTATCTGGAGGCGACGAGCGCCTGAGACCGCGGGCCGTCGCGGACCGGGGGCGCCACCCGGCGTACACCGAGTGGCGCCCCCGGTCCCCCGCCCCGATGCTGTTCCGGCGCCGCCCGTACGCCCGCAGTGAGAGGCCCGACATGCCCATGGACGAACCCCCTCCTGCGGGCAGCACACGCGCATGGCTGGAACTCCAGGCGATCCGGGCGCTGCTGGACGCCCAGCGGCGGCGCGTCACCCGGTACGCCGAGCGGTACGGTGCCCCCGCGCCCGACACCGTGCCCCGGGCCCCGGAGGCCGTCGCCGCTCCCCCGCCCTCCGGTCAGGAGGTGCTCTACGCCCTCCCGGTGGCGGCCCTGCTGCTGACCCCGGTGTTCGGCGAGGACGGCGAGATCCGGGACGTCGTCCTCCTCGCCCGCAACGCCACGGCCCGCGCCCACGCGGCCACCCGGTTCCCCGGCGGGGCCCTGCCCCCGTGGACCGGGCCGGTGTCGCTGTTCGAACGGGTCCCCTCGCTGGCCGCCACGGCGATCCCGCGCATGCTGGCCGACGCGCACCGCAGGGGTGCGCCGCAGCAGAGCGACACGGTGGAATGGCTGCTGAACACGCGCACCGGGCCGGTGCGGGTCAGCGCGGAGGTCCGGATCGCGCCCTGCGGCGACCACTTCCTGCTCACCTGGGAACCGGGCGGCCGGCTCAGCATGGCCGCGGCGGCCCAGCAGCTGGTGCGCACATGCTGGGCGGAGTGGAATCTCGCCGACGACGGCATCCAGCCGTCCCGGGGATTCCGCCAGGTGCTGGGCCTGGCGGAGAACGTCCCGGTGCCCAGCCTGTCCGACCTGGCGGACGCCACCACACCGGACTGCCTGACCACCCTGTACCAGGCGCTGTACGACGTCCTGCTGCGCAAGCGCGTCACCCGGTGCGAGCTGCGCTTCCGTGGCAGCGAGCGCATCTTCCGCATGGTCGCCGAGCCCGTGCGCATCGCGCCCGGCGGCCTGGTGTGGGCCCTGCGGGCGGTCCTGACCGACGTCACCACGGACCGGCGCAGACGGGAGGCGGCCCGGCGGGCCGAGCACGACGCGCGCCGCGAGCACGAGCGGGCCGAGGCGGTGGCGGAGATCGCCGAGGTCCTGCGTGCCGCGGTGCTGCCGCACTTCCAGGACGAGCTGGACACCTACGGCCTGGAGGCGGCGGCCGTCTACCGCCCCGACGCGCCCGGGGCCGGGGTCGGCGGCGACTGGTACAAGGCCCGCGGGCTGCCCGACGGGCGGCTGCTGCTCGCGCTGGGCGATGCCCGGGGCCACGGCCTGGAGGCGGTCACCCTGATGGCCAAACTCCGTTACGCGCTCGCGGGGCTCGCGTACACCTCGGAGTCCGTGGAGCGGCTGACCCAATGGCTCAACGAGGTGGCCTGCGCGGACGCCCGGGAGTCCACCGCCACCGCGATCATCGCCCGCTACCACCCCGAGCGCACCCTGCTCCGCTGGACCTGCGCCGGACATCCGCGCCCGGTGCTGCTGCGGGACGGCCGCGCCGCCCAGCTGCCGGCCCCCGCCGGAGGGCCCGGGCTCACGCTGGGCGTGCTGCCGGGGGCCGCGTACAACGCCACCGAGACGAAGCTGGAGACCGGCGACATCGTCCTGATGTACTCGGACGGGCTGACCGAACGCCGCCCGGCCGACCCCGACCAGGACACCCTCCGCTTCCTCGGCGCGGCCGAGACCTGCTTCCGCGAGTCCGCCCCGGGCCCGGGCCACACCGGGCTCCAGGACTACGTCGAACGCCTCGTGGCCCGCCTGGACGGCCCGCACTGCACGGACGACGCGACGCTCCTGGCGCTGCGCCGGCCGTAACCGGTGGCCGGGCCACGACCTGGGTACGCCCCGGCGGTCAGCGCAGTCCGGCGAAGAGGTCGTTCTCCGGGACGGGGGCGTCGGTGGTGTCCCTGACGCGCACGAAGGGTTCCACGCCCATCAGCTCGCCGAACCGCTCCTTGCCCATCTTGAGGAAGAAGATGTTCTCGCCCTGGCTGGCGTGCGCGGCCAGCGAGTCGAACTTCTGCCCGCTGAACGCGGTGGTGTCGACCCAGGTGGTGATCTCGTCGTCGGGCAGGCCGATCTCCGCCATGGCGGCGGCCTCCTCCGGGTCGGGCTCCGGCAGGTCCTCGCCGAACTCGCGCATCATCTCCCCAAAGCGCTGCATCATCGAGCGCGGTGCCGTCGTCCAGTAGACCTTCGGCGTGAGCCCGGTCATCTCCAGCGCGGCCATCGTGATGCGGTTGGCCTGGATGTGGTCCGGGTGGCCGTAGAAGCCGTTCTCGTCATAGGTGACGACCACATCGGGCCGGTAGTGGAGCATCAGTTCCGCGAGCCGGGCGGCGCCCTCCTCCACGGGCGTCCCCCAGAACGCCCCGGGCGCGTCGTTGGCCGGCCACCCCATCATCCCGGAGTCGGCGTAGTCGAGCGTTTCCAGGTCACTGATCTTCAGGACCTCGCAACTGGCCTCCAGCTCCCGGCGTCGCATCACGGCGACGGCCGCCGGGTCGTGCCCGGGATCGCCCGGCTTCACGCCTCCCGGTCCGTCACCGCAACCGCCGTCGGTACAGGTCACCAGCACCGTGCGGATGCCTTCCGCCGCGTAGCGGGCGAGCACACCCCCGGTCCCGGTGGCCTCGTCGTCGGGGTGGGCGTGCACTGCCATCAGGGTCAGCGGCCGGTCCGTCATCACACAATCCTCCAGCGGAAACGAGCATGCGGTACGGGGCGCGGCCGACGCCGCCCCCGGTCATGCAACCGCCCGGACCTGACCCGGTGTTCCCGGTGGGGCCGACCGGCCTGGCCGATTTCCGCTGTGTGGTGCCGACGCTGCCGCTGGGGGGACACCGCCGGCCGATGCGCCCCGGCGCGGACCTGTCGGTCGCGGGCGTGGCCCGGCTGGTCGCCGAGTTCCTCCCTTCCTGCTGGACGGCGGGGGTGCCTTCGCCCAGGGCCCGGACCGTGGGGAAGACTGAGGGCATGAGCGAGGTCGTTTTCACGCGTGGGAGTGGCTGGATTCCGAGCGTGGTCCGCGAGGGCGGGATGCTGAAGCTGACGCTCGGGGCCGGGGCGGATGCCAATCATGAGCCCCGGACGTTCACGTTCCCGGTCGGGGAGGAGCATCTCGCGGTGCTCCGGGCGGATCTGGGCCGGCACCTGCTGCTGTGGAGTGCGGTCCTGCCGCTGTGCGATGCCGCCGGGACGCGGGGCCCGCTCGATGAGGGCGCCGCCGTCGCCCTCCTGGACCCGGTCCTGCTCGCCGCGCCCGCCGACGTCGACGCGTACTTCCGGCGCATCCCCTGGGACAAGGGCCGCCTCATCGCCCACGGGGCCGGCATCGACCTGCTCGAACGGGGCCAGGTCTGTGCGGCGGTGCGCACCGCGACGGAGGCGTCCGACACGAAACGGGCCCAGGAGTACCAGGCACAGCGCCGTCGCGCCGAGCGCGGCACCGTACTCGGTGCGCTCGACGCGGCGGTGCTGAAATACACGGGGCAGTACGTGCACGGCGCGACGATCCCGAGGCGGCTGCCCGGCGCCGTCGACGCCGCGCTGCTGCCCGGGGTCATGCGGGTGATCGCCACGGCGGAACACGCGTGCGACGGTCTGCGGATCGACCGCGATCCGCGACGGGGCAGGCGCGGCACGGAAAAGCGGGGCTGGGAGCGGATGGCGGCGACGGTCGAGGCGGCCGTACGCCGGGCACACCCGGAACTCGCCGACGAAGCGGTGCGCACCGTGAGCTTCCTGATGTGCTCGGAGGCAGTCGACCGCGCCAGGAGCACGCCCCTGGAGGCTTACGAGGAAGCCGCGGGCGGCCACGCGGTTCTGTCGTTCACCGACGACAAGGGCGCCGAGAAGACGTGGCGCCCGGGCAGCCCCCGTACCGCCGCCGTCGAGTTCTGGGAGTTCGTCGAGGAGCGTGTCGCATCGGACAACGAGGTCTTCACCATCGAGGACGAGGAGCGGGGCGAGGGGGTCCAGGTCCACTTCTACGCGGACTCCGTCGCCCGGATCACGACCGTGCGCGCGGGCGGGGGCGGGGCCGATCCGGAGTACCGGGTCGAGTACGGCCTGGTCGACGGGATCAGCGGGTACCGGAGCCTGGTGAGCGCCTTCGTCCGGGGCGGCTGCGGCGCGCTCGACGGGCTGGGTACGTGGATCGCGGACCACGCCGAGTTCGAGCGCGCACGCCGGCGGCGGGGCGGCCGGTAGCCGGCGCGCCGGGGTCAGGCCGGTCCCGTCGAGCCGCCCGGGCCCACCACCGTAAGCAGGTCCACGACGAAGACCAGGGTCGAGTGCGGCGGGATGAAGGCGGAGGGTGACTGCTTGCCGTAGCCGAGGCGCGGGGGGACGATGATCTCGCGCCGGCCGCCGGCCCTCATGCCCCGCAGGCCCCGGTCCAGGCCCTTGATGGCCTTGCCGCCGCCTACGGCGAACTTGAACGGCCGGTCCTGCCCCCAGGAGGAGTCGAACTCCCTTCCGGACGCGAACGCGACGCCGACGTAGTGGATCTGCACCACCCGGCCGGGCAGCGCCTCCGGCCCCTCCCCCACCACCAGGTCCCGGGTCGTCAGCTCGGTGGGCGCGGCGCCCGCCGGCACCTGGACCTCGGGCTTGGCCGGTTCGCTCATCGTGGACCCCTCGTCTGTCGGCACGGCTACTTCGTGTAGTTGTAGACGGTCGCCCGCGAAACGCCCAACTGGCCGGCGATGAGCCGGGCGGAGCCGCGGGTCTCGAAGAACCCGTCGCGATGCAGCCGCCGGACCAGCTCGCGCTTCTGCTCGCGGTTGAGGCCGCGCGGTGTGCTGGAGCGTTCCGCCGCGAACGCGTCGATGGCCGCCCGGAGTTCGCGGCCGCCGCGGTCGCGCGGTGTCTCCAGGGTCTCGCCCTGATGCCGGACGTCGGTGGCGACGAGGTTGGCCAGGGTGAGGGCGAGCGGCGAGAGCGTGCTGACGTCCAGGTTGAGGCAGAGGGCCGCGACATAGTGCCCCCGCGCGTTCCTGATGCCGATCGATGTGCTCTTCGCGGGGCGCCCGTCCGGGAACCGGTTGCCGTAGTTCTGGACGACACCGGGGTAGTCGGGGTCCGCGATGCGGCGCAGGCCCAGTTCGGTGGCGGGGTCGCCGGCCTGCCGTCCGGACAGGTTGTTCTCGATCACGCGGATGGCGTGGTCGGGCCTCCGCAGATCGTGCAGGACGACCTCGCACAGGCCGGGGAACATGCGCCCGACGGCGACGGCGATGCGCTCGGCTTCGCGTACGAGGTGCTCGTCGTCCGGATCGCCAGTGGGGCCGGTGGGGCTGGTGGGGTCGGTCATCGTGTGCCGCCCGTTTCCCGGGCGTCGTCGTGGCCGCCGAAGACCGCGGCCATCCTCTCGGCGGACTTGAGCCCCGCGCCGGTGAGCACGACGACGGTCGTCTCGTCCGGGGCGATCTCACCGGACGCGATGAAGTGGTCGAGGGTCGCCGCGGCGACGCTGCTGGTCGGCTCGGCGTACAGGCCGCGGGCGCTCAGGGCGCGGACGGCGGCGTGGATCTCCGCCTCGGGTACGGCGTACGCGGCTCCGCCGGAGCGCCGGACGGCCTCCACCGCCTCGGGCAGCCGGACCGGGCGGGCGATGGACGCGCCCTCGGCGATCGTCGGCACCCGCGCGCCGCGCGAGCCCGGGTCGATGCCGTTGAACGTGTCGGCGATGGTCGCCCAGTGCTCGGGCTGCCCGACGAAGAGCCGCGGTCGCCGGCCGATCTGCCCGGCGTCGAGCAGTTCGCCGAACGCGAGGTCGCACCCGATGACATTGCTGCCGGCCCCGGCCACGAGGACCACGTTGTCGGGTGCGGTGAAGCCCAGGGACTCCCACATCTCGTACGCGACGGTCTTGGTGCCCTGGATGAACATGGGGTGCCAGTTGTGGCTGGCGTACGGAATCCGCTCCGACTGCCGGACCGCCTCCTCCGCGACCTCGTCCCGGCTGCCCGCCACGAGCTCGATCTCGGCCCCGTACGCCCGGGCCTGGAGGATCTTGGCCGCCGAGGTCGCGGCGGGGACGATGATCTTCGCACGGATCCCGGCAGCGGCGGCGTAGGCGGCCACCGCGGAACCCCCGTTCCCCGAGCTGTCCTCCAGCACACGGTCGGCCCCGTGCGCCACGAGGTGCGAGACCATCACCGATACGCCCCGGTCCTTGAAACTGGACGTCGGATTGAACCACTCCAGCTTGAAGTGAACCCGCCGCCCGCCCCAGTCGACCGGGATCATCGGCGTACAGCCCTCCCCCAGACTCACCCGGCGCCCGGCCGGAACGGGAAGAGCGGCCCGATAACGCCAGAGCGACCGCTCGGCGCCATCGATCTGCTCCGGCCGCAGCCCCGGCAGCGCACTGACAGCAAGGGGACCCCCGTCATCGCCCCGCCAGCGCGGATCACCCAGGGGGTAGCGCCCGCCGGACCGGTCGACGAGGACGGGGCCCGCGCCACCTGAAGGCTGTCCATCGATCATGAGTGCTCCCGGCTTCGCGTCGTCTGGCGTACGCCTCAGGTTAGACGCACAGTCCAGATATGAACACAGCGTCCAAGACATGCTTACGTGAGCCACCGCGACGGAGACACGTCCCACCCGTCTCACCGGCTGTCGTCCCATTGATCGACTCGTGCCTCCCCGGTACCTTTGCGGACGGCCGCGACTGGCGAAGGTGGACAACCACCGGGAAACGGCCGCCGTGCAGTGCACATGTGAACGCCGTCCGCCTGGGTGTTCCCGTCAACGATGTCCTTACGAGGGAGTCATGACGTGGAGCTTCGCTATGGGATCAATCCGCAGCAGCGTCTCGCCGAGGTGGCACCGACCCGGCCCGGGCAGTGGCCCGTACGGCTCCTGAACGGCGAGCCGTCCTACATCAACCTGCTGGACGCGCTGAACTCCTGGCGGCTCGTCAGTGAGGCGAGCACGGCTCTGGGCAGGCCGGCCGCGGCCTCGTTCAAGCACGTCTCACCGGCGGGCGCCGCCGTGAGCGGTCCGCTGGACGAGGCCGTCAGAGAGCTGTACCAGCTGGGCGACGCGCCGGTCGGCGCGCTCACGGGCGCCTACCTCCGCGCCCGTGACGCCGACCCCAAGTCCTCGTACGGAGACTTCGCCGCCGTCTCCCACCCCGTCGACGACGAACTGGCCGAGCTGCTGGGCCGGGTGATCTGCGACGGCGTCATCGCGCCCGGCTACGCGCCCGGCACGGTCGGGAAGCTGCGCGGGAAGAAGAACGGCCGCTTCCTGGTCCTGGAGGCCGACGGCGCCGCCGTACCGCCACAGCGGGAGACCCGCGAGGTGTCCGGGCTCCGCCTGACCCAGGACCGCGACCTGACCCCGCTCACCCGGGACCTGTTCACGCCCCGGTACGGGGAGATCACCCCCAAGGTGGCCGACGACCTGCTCCTGGGCCTCGCGGTGCTGCGCTACACCCAGTCAAACTCGGTCTGCTATCTGCGGGACGGGATGACCCTGGGCATCGGCGCCGGCCAGCAGTCCCGGGTGGACTGCACCAGGCTGGCAGGCGCGAAGGCGGACACCTGGTGGCTGCGTCGCCACCCGGCCGTCAGGGCGCTGGACTTCGCTCCCGGCGTGCGCCGCCAGGACCGGATCAACTGGCAGGTCCGGTTCGTCGAGGGCGATCTGACACCGGACGAGGAAGGCAGGCTGGCCCAGGTGCTCCGCACACCGGCGACCCCTCTGGCCGCGGAGGAGCGCGCGCGCTGGCTGGACACCCTGTCCGGGGTGTCCTTCGTCTCCGACGGCGCCCTGCCCTTCCGCGACAACGTCGACCACGCGCGGCGGCACGGCGTCACCGCCATCGCCGAGCCGGGCGGCTCCATCCGGTCCGACGACGTCGAGACGGCATGCCGCGAGCACGGCATCGCACTCGCGCACACCGGTCTGCGGCTCTTCCACCACTGATCCCGGTCAGCCCAGGAAGCTCAACCGCACCTGCCGCTCCGCGTTGTCGACATTCGTGTCGACCAGGCACACCGACTGCCACGTGCCCAGTTCCAGGCGGCCCGCGATGACCGGCAGGGTGGCGTGCGGGGGGACCAGGGCCGGGACCACGTGGTCGCGGCCGTGGCCGGGGTGGCCGTGGCGGTGTTGCCAGCGGTCGTCGGCCGGGAGCAGGGTGTGGAGGGCGGAGAGGAGGTCGTCGTCGCTGCCGGCGCCGGTCTCCAGGACTGCGATGCCGGCGGTGGCGTGCGGGACGAAGAGGTTGAGCAGGCCGTCGCGGCCGGAGGCCGACCGGGCGAGGAACTGTTCGCAGTCCGCCGTCAGGTCGGTGACGGTCTCCGTGGAGCCGGTCGTGAGGCGCAGGACCGTGGTGGTGAAGGCAGCAGGCATGGGTCCCATCCTGCCGTGGCGCCGGGCCGGAATCGTTGAGCGACCGGCGCGCGGGAAGTTCCGTGGGGCCGTCGTAGTTGGTAGAAGCGTGAACGATTTGGTGATGCGGTCGGTGGACGTCGTGGTGATAGGCGCCGGGCAGGCGGGGCTGTCCGCCGCCTATCACTTGCGGCGGAGCGGTCTGGAGCCGGACCGCGACTTCGTGGTCCTCGACCACGCACCGGAACCGGGCGGCGCCTGGCAGTTCCGGTGGCCTTCGCTGACGTACGGCAAGGTGCACGGCATGCACGCGCTGCCGGGGATGGAGCTGACCGGTGCGGACGAGGAGCGGCCCTCGTCCGAGGTCATCGGGGACTACTTCGACCGGTACGAGCGCGCCTTCGGGCTGCGCGTGCACCGGCCGGTCGACGTCTCCGCCGTGCGCGAGGGCGACGGCGGCCGGCTGCTGGTCGAGACCTCCGAGGGTGCGTACGCGACGCGCGCGCTGATCAACGCGACCGGGACCTGGGACCGGCCCTTCTGGCCGCGCTACCCGGGGCAGGAGACGTTCCGGGGGCGGCAGCTGCACACGGCGGGCTATCCGGGCCCGGCCGAGTTCGCCGGACAGCGGGTGGTCGTCGTGGGCGGGGGTGCCTCCGGTACGCAGCATCTGATGGAGATCGCCGAGGTGGCGGCGGAGACGCACTGGGTGACGCGCCGGCCGCCGGTCTTCCGGGAAGGGCCCTTCGGGGCTGACCAGGGGCGGGCCGCCGTCGCCATGGTGGAGGAGCGGGTGCGGCGCGGGCTGCCGCCGCAGAGCGTGGTGAGCGTGACCGGGCTGCCCGTCAACGACGCCGTCCGGCGCGCCCGCGAGTCCGGGGTGCTGGACCGGCTCCCCATGTTCGACCGGATCACGCCCACCGGTGTCGCCTGGGACGACGGCCGCCGCGTCGAGGCCGACGTCATCCTCTGGGCCACCGGCTTCCGCGCGGCCATCGACCATCTCGCCCCGCTGCGGCTGCGGGAGCGCGGCGGCGGCATCCGGGTCGAGGGGACCAGGGCCGTACGCGACCCGCGCGTCCACCTCGTCGGCTACGGTCCCTCCGCCAGCACGATCGGTGCGAATCGCGCGGGGCGCGCCGCCGTGCGGGAGATCACGGCGCTGCTGCGGGACGGGGTGCGGGCGATGCCGGGGGCGTCTGCGGAGCCCGCGGGACCTGCGGAGCCCGTAGAGGTGCCGGCCTTCGCCTGAAGGGCGCCCGCCCCCTCACCCCCCGCCCCGCTTCCGGTTGAACTCCGCCACGTTCCGCTGCTGTTCCGCGTAGTCGTCCGTGAAGCGGGTGTCGCCCGGGGCCACCGTCACGAAGTACAGCCAGGGGCCCGGGGTGGGGGTGATCGCGGCGGTCGTCGCCTGTTCGCCCGGGTTGCCGATGGGCGTGGGCGGGAGGCCCTTGTGGGCGTAGCTGTTGTAGGGGCTGTCGAGCCTGGTGTCGCCCGTGGTGGTGTCCAGGGTGCTGCGGTTCAACGCGTAGTTGAGGGTGGAGTCCATCTGGAGCGGCATGCCCCGGTCCAGGCGGTTATGGATGACGCGGGCGACCTTGCCCATGTCCGTCTCGGTGTCCGCCTCGGCCTGGACGATGCTGGCGATGGTCACCGTCTGGTACACGGTCACGTCGTTGCGGCGGGCGCCCGCCGTGATGTGGTCGGCACCGAAGTGCCGGTCCGCCGTGTCGGTCATATAGCGCAGCAGGCTCTTCGGGGTGGTCGCGGAGGTGACCGGGTACGTCGCCGGGTACAGATAGCCCTCGGGGTTCCCCTTCGCCGCGGCGGGGAGCGGCAGGTCCGCCGTCGGCGCGGCCGAGGCGGTCGTGCCGGCGGGTACGCCGAGCGCCTGGTCGACGGCCTCATAGACCTGGGTGGCCCGGCGACCCTCGGGGATGACCAGTGTGCGGGCCGTCTCCTCGGTCTTCGTCTCCCGGGTGAGCAGCGGGACGAGGACCGCCGCTGCCGCGGCGAGGACGAGCAGGGCACCGGTGAACAGCGTCAGGCGGCCTCGCCTGGTCAGGCGCGGGCGGCGACGGCGGGGCGGGGTGACCGGGGGCGGAAAATCCGGGGGCTCGTGCGCCATGCGGGCACGCTAACCCGCTCCGGTCCCGGGCCCGGGGACGCCATGCCCGGCGGCACGCCTCCCGGTCAGCCCGCCACCGGGGCCATCTCCGTGTCCCGGCGGACCAGGGCCGCGTACCGTCCGTCGAGCCGGAGCAGTTCTTCGTGGGTGCCGCGCTCCGCCGTTCGGCCGCCGTCGAGGACGACGATCTGGTCGGCGTCGCGGACGGTGGAGAGCCGGTGGGCGATGGTGATCGTGGTGCGTCCGGCGGAGAGTGCGTCGATGGCCTCCTGCACGGCGAATTCGGTACGGGTATCGAGCGCGCTGGTCGCCTCGTCCAGGATCAGCACCGGCGGGTCGCGCAGGATGGTCCGCGCGATGGCGAGGCGCTGCTTCTCACCGCCGGAGAAGCGGTAGCCGCGCTCCCCCACAAGGGTGTCGTAGCCGTCGGGGAGCGAGGCGATGTGGTCGTGGATCTGCGCGGCGCGGGCGGCCGCCTCGATCTCCTCGTCGGTGGCGTCCGGCTTCGCGAAGCGCAGGTTCTCGGCGACCGAGGCGTGGAAGAGGTACGTCTCCTGCGAGACGACGCCGACCGCACGGGCGAGGGTGTCGAAGTCGAGGTCCCGCACATCGACCCCGTCGAGGGTGACGCGGCCGCCGGTCACGTCGTACAGCCGGGGCACCAGGTAGCTGAGGGTGGACTTGCCGGACCCCGTGGGGCCGACGACGGCCAGTGCGGCTCCGGCGGGCACGGTGACATCGACGCCGCTGAGGGTCGGGCCGCTCTTCTCGTCGTAGCTGAAGTCGACGTTCTCGAAGCGGACCTCGCCGCGCACCTTCTCCAGGCGCACCGGGTTCTCCGGCTCCGTGATGTCCACGGTGAGGTCGAGGTATTCGAAGATCCGCTGGAAGAGCGCGAGGGACGTCTGCATCTGCACCCCGGTGGAGAGCAGGCTCACTGCGGGGCGGAACAGGCCCTGCTGGAGCGAGACGAAGGCGACCAGGGTGCCGATCGAGACGGCGGGCCCGCCGGACTGGAGGGCCATGCCTGCGGCCCAGTAGATGACGGCCGGCATGGCGGCCATGACGATGCCGATGGTGGACATCCGCCACCGTCCGGCCATGCTGGCGCGCACTTCGAGGTCGACCAGCCGCTCGGACTCCTCGGCGAAGCCTCGGGTCAGCGAGTCGGAGCGGCCCATCGTGCGGCCGAGCAGGATGCCGCTGACGGACAGCGACTCGGTGACGGTGGCGGCCATGGCGGCCATCTGCTTCTGGCGCTGGGTGGTGATCTTCTTGCGCTCGCGGCCGACCCGGCGGCTGATCCAGACGAAGACGGGCAGCAGGAGCAGCGAGACGACGGTGAGCCGCCAGTCGAGCGCGAGCATGGCGACGACGGTGGCGATGACCGCGGTGAGGTTGGAGACGAGGGAGGTCGCCGTCGAGGTGACGGTGGCCTGCATGCCCCCGATGTCGTTGGCGATCCGGGACTGGACCTCACCCGTGCGGGTCCGGGTGAAGAAGGCGAGCGGCATCCGCTGGAGCTGGGTGTAGACGGCGGTGCGCAGATCGTGCATGACGCGCTGGCCGACGGTGGTGGAGATGAGGGTCTGAAGCACGCCGAAGACGCTGTTCATCACGGCGGTGAGGATCATGCCGAGGGCAAGCAGCGTGAGCAGCCCGGTCCGGCCCTGCGGGAGGGCGGTGTCCAGGATCTCGCGCAGCAGGAACGGCGAGGCGACCGACACCAGCGACGAGGCGCCGACGAGCAGGCCGACCACCGCGAGGCGGCCGCGGTACGGGCGGAAGAGGCGGAGGATGCGGCGCAGCTCGGCGGGCGGCTGCGCGGCGTCCTTGGGCGGGGGTGTCCACGTGGGTTCGTCGGGTTTCATGAGCTCCTTCGTCGGGCGTGCGGCAATGAGACGGGCGGGGCCGCCCGGGCGCGGGGATTCGCGACCGTGACAGTCGAGCCGAATGAGAGCATAGCTCATTGTTACCCCTACTCACAATGAACCAGGTCCTGATATCGTTCTTCCCATGGACTCCCCCGACCCCGACGGCATGCTCGCCGAACAGCTGCTGCGGCTGACGCGCAGGCTTCAGCGCATCCAGGGCCGCCAGCTGGAGCCGATCGGCATCACACCGGCGCAGTTCCGGCTGCTGCGCACCGTCGCCCATTACGACGGACCGCCCCGGATGGCGGATCTCGCGCAGCGCCTCGACGTGGTCCCCCGTGCCGTGACCACGCTGGTCGACGCCCTGGAGGCGAGCGGCAGGGTGCGCCGGGTCCCCGATCCGGACAGCCGTAGGGTGGTCCGGATCGAGATCACGGACCAGGGCGTCGCCACACTCCGCTCGCTGCGCGACGCGCGCCGGGCGGCCGCAGAGGAGATCCTGGCTCCATTGACCGCCGACCAGCGCGAGGTGCTCGGCGGCCTGCTGACCGCCCTGGTCAACGGAATGCCGGAGCGTCGCTGCTGACCGTTCACGGGGCGCGGAACCGAGCCGCCGGACCGACGAACCGCCGAGGAGAACCACCATGCCGCTGCTGGAGCCGGACCCCGACACGCTGCGCCCCACGGCGGTGCGCCCGCCCTTCCACGACCGTGTCCCCGACGCGCGGGCGCAGGGCACCCCGGAGACGCTGCGCACCGAGCTGACCGCGCTGCTCGGCGCGGAAAAGGTGCTCTGGAAGGTCTCCGACCTGGTGAAGTACGCCTCGGACGCCAGCCCGTACCGCTTCGTGCCCCAGGTGGTCGTCGTCCCGGAGGACCTGGACGACATCTCGGCGATCCTGTCGTACGCGCACGGCAAGGGCCGCAACGTGGTCTTCCGTGCCGCCGGCACCAGCCTCAACGGCCAGGCCCAGGGCGAGGACATCCTGGTCGACGTCCGGCGGAACTGGGCGGGCGTCGAGGTCCTGGACGACGGCGCCCGCGCCCGTATCCGCCCGGGCACGACGGTCGTCCGGGCCAACGCCGCCCTCGCCCGGTACGGCAGGCTGCTGGGCCCGGACCCGGCCAGCGCCATCGCGTGCACGATCGGCGGGGTCGTCGCCAACAACGCCTCGGGGATGACCGCGGGCACCACCCGCAATTCGTACCGGACCGTCTCCTCGCTCACCTTCGTGCTGCCGAGCGGCACCGTCGTGGACACCGCCGACCCGGCGGCCGACGAGGATCTGGCCCGGGCCGAGCCGCGCCTGTGCGAAGGGCTGCTGGCGCTGAAGGCGGAGATCGGGGCGGACCCGGCGCTCACCGCCCGTATCCGCGCCAAGTACGAGATCAAGAACACCAACGGCTACCGGCTGGACGCGTTCCTGGACGGCTCGACCCCGGTGCAGATCCTGCGCGGCCTCATGGTCGGCTCCGAGGGGACGTTCGGCTTCATCTCCGAGGTCGTCTTCGACACCCTGCCGCTGGACCGCCGGATCTCCACGGCGCTGCTGTTCTTCCCCTCGCTGACCGCAGCGGCCGCCGCCGTCCCGCTGTTCAACGAGGCGGGGGCCATCGCGGTCGAGCTGATGGACGGCAACACCCTGCGCGCCTCGGTCAGCGTGCGGGGGGTCCCCGCCGACTGGGCCGGGCTGCCGAAGGAGACCACCGCGCTGCTGGTGGAGTTCCGGGCCCCGGACGAGCCGGGCCAAGAGGCTTACGAGCGGGCTGCGGCCGATGTGGTGCGCGGCCTTGAGCTGGTCCGGCCCGTCACCTCGGTGACCAACGAGTTCACCCGGGACGCCCGCACCATCTCCGGCTACTGGAAGGCCCGCAAGGCGTTCGTCACCGCGGTCGGCGGCTCCCGCCCCTCGGGTACGACACTGATCACCGAGGACTTCGCGGTCCCGCCGTCGCGGCTGGCCGACGCCTGCGAGGCGCTGCTCGCGCTCCAGGCCGAGCACGGCTTCGACGCCGCCGTCGCCGGTCACGCCGCCCACGGCAACCTGCACTTCCTGCTGGCGTTCGACGCGGCCCGGCCGTCCGACGTCGACCGGTACGCCGCCTTCATGGCGGACTTCTGCAAGCTGACGGTCGAGCGGTTCGACGGATCACTCAAGGCGGAGCACGCGACGGGCCGCAACATCGCCCCCTTCCTCGAACTGGAATGGGGCCCGCGGGCCACCGAACTGATGTGGCGTACGAAGCAGGTCATCGACCCCGACGGGGTGCTGGCGCCGCGGATCGTCCTCGACCGCGACCCGAAGGCCCATCTGCGCGGGCTGAAGACCATCCCGAAGGTCGAGGCCATCGCCGACCCCTGCATCGAGTGCGGCTTCTGCGAACCGACCTGCCCCAGCCACGACCTGACGACCTCACCACGCCAGCGGATCGTGCTGCGCCGCGAGATGATGCGCCAGCCCGACGGTTCGCCCGTCGAGACGGGCCTGGTCGACGCCTACGGCTACGACGCCGTGGACACCTGCGCCGGCGACTCCACCTGCAAGCTGGCCTGCCCCGTCGGCATCGACACGGGCGCCATGATGAAGAACTTCCGCCACCAGCGGCACTCCCCGCGCGAGGAGCGAATCGCCGCGCTCGCCGCCCGCCACTTCCGTACGGCGGAGACGGCGGCGCGGCTCGCGGTCGCCGCGGCGAGCCGGATCGACGACCGGCTGCTGCAAGGCGTCACCCGGCTCGCCCGCCGGGCGGTCAGCCCCGATCTGGTCCCCGAGTGGCTTCCGGAGATCCCCGGCGCCGCATCCCGCAAGCTGCCGCGCACCTCCAGGACCGGGGCGAGCGCCGTCTACTACCCGGCCTGTGTCAACCGCATCTTCGGCAGCCCGGACAGCCATCGCGGCCCGTCGCTGCCGCAGGCCATGGTCGCCGTGTCGGCCCGGGCGGGAAAACCCGTCTGGATCCCGGACGACGTCAACGGCACCTGCTGCGCCACCATCTGGCACTCCAAGGGCTACGACTCCGGCAACGCCGTGATGGCCAACCGGATCGTGGAAGCGGCCTGGGGCTGGACGGCCGGGGGAAAGCTGCCGCTGGTGGTCGACGCCTCCTCGTGCACGCTGGGCATCGCCCATGAGGTGGTCCCGTATCTCACCGAGGACAACCGGGCGCTGCACCGCGAGCTGACCGTGGTCGACTCCCTGGTCTGGGCGGCGGACGAGCTGCTGCCGGAGCTGACGGTGCTGCGGAAGGCCCGTTCGGCCGTGCTGCACCCGACCTGTTCCATGGAGCATCTGGACGATGTGGACCGGCTCCGCGCGGTCGCCGACGCCTGCGCGGACGAGGCCGTGGTCCCCGACGACGCCGCGTGCTGCGGTTTCGCGGGCGACCGCGGGATGCTGCACCAGGAGCTGACGGCGTCCGCGACCGCCAAGGAGGCCACCGCGGTGCGGTCCCGGGATTACGAGGCGTATCTCTCGGCCAACCGGATGTGCGAGATCGGCATGGACCGGGCGACGGGCCGCTCGTACCACTCCGCCCTGATGGAGCTGGAGTGGGCGACCCGCCCGGGTCCCGCCTGAGCGGTGCGCGTCAGGCGCGGAGGCCGGCCCGGTCGCCCATGACGATGACCGGGTGCTGCTTGGGGTCCAGGGTGCGCAGCAGCTGCTCCATGGCCTCCTTGGACACGCTCACGCATGCCGAGGTGCCGCTGCCGTGGTCCATGTGCAGCCAGATGCTGCCGCCCTTGGTCTGGCCCTGCGGGCGCGTCGGGTCGTTGGGCGGGGTGCCCTTGACCCGGTTGTAGTCGATGGCGATGACGTAGTCGAAGTCGTGCCAGTGCGACTTGGCCCAGTAGTGCGGGGCCTGGATCGAGGCGGTCTGCGTGTACGGGAGGCGGGCGCCCGGGTCGGGCAGGACACCGGCCGCGTCGCTGAGGGTGTAGACGCCGACGGGGCTGCGGTTGTCGTTCTCGTGGTGGTCGGGCGTCCAGCCCTTCTTGCCGTTGTGGCCCTTCCAGGAGGCGGCCTTGTCCCAGGTGGAGCCGGACTTGGTGTAGAGCACGACGGTGGAGTCCGCCGAGTCCTTGCCCTGGCCGTAGACGGCGACGACCTGGCGGGATTCGGCCGGGATCTGCGACTGGAGCCGGTCACCCACATCGGGGATGCGCTTCAGATCCTTGACGGGCGCCTTCGTGCTGCTCTTCCCGGCGGCCGGCCGCTCGGTGGCGGCGCCCTTCTTCGAGTCCCCTCCGTCACCGCAGGACGTCAGGGTCGTGAGCAGGACACCACAGGCGGCCGCCGAGGCCACCATCCGAACCGCACCGGCTATACGCATCCGTCCATGCTCGCACCTGGCGATGTACGCCGTTGTCCACCCCGGGCGGCCCCGGCGAAAGCGTGCCGAATCTTTACCCGCACCCCATAAAACCGTTTGCCGCGATCCCGGTGACAGGCGAGGCTTGCGCGGTCCGGTTCCCCGTCTGCGCATCCCGCAGGCGACTCGGCGCTGCCCCGACGCGCTTCCGCGGCGCATCGCGGGCCCGGTTTCTTCCGATCCCTTGGGATGTCATGCACATTCGCGATCTTCCGTACTCGGACCCCGGCGATCCCGACGTCCGTTCAGGCCCCCGCCTTCTGCTGTGGCTCGGCCGCAATCAGATCCGCGGACAGCTCAAGTCCTTGTTCTGGGGGCTGGTGCACCAGTGCTCGATCGCGGGATACCCGCTGACCGTGGGGCTCGCCGTCCAGGCGGTCGTGGACCGGTCCGGCGGCAGGCTCGCGCTGGCCGGTGCGCTGACCGCGCTGCTGGGCGTGCTGACCGCGGTGGGCGACGCGATGCTCCACCGGTCCGCCGTCACCAACTGGATCACCGCCGCCGCCCGCATCCAGCAGCTGCTGTCCCGTAAGACCGCCGAGCTGGGCTCGCTGCTGACGCGCCGGGTCGCGGCGGGCGAAGTGGTGGCCGTATCAACCGGTGACGTCGAAAAGATCGGCTGGTTCGTGGAAGCGCTCTCACGCTTCCTGGCCGCCGCCACGGTCCTCGTCGTCATCAGCGTGGGACTCGCCCTCTACCTCCCGTCGCTGGGCGTGCTGGTGGCCATCGCCATGCCGTTCCTGGCCCTGTCCGTCCTGCCGTTGCTGCCGCGCGCCACCCGGCGGGCGGATGTGCAGCGCGAGAAGGGCGGCCGGGCCACCGAACTCGCCTCGGACACCGTGGCCGGGCTGCGCGTGCTGCGCGGCATCGGCGGCGAGGAGCTGTTCCTGGACCGCTACCGGCGCGCCTCGCAGGAGGTCCGCGAGGCCGCCGTGCACAGCGCCCGGATGTGGTCGCTGATCTCGGCGGTCCAGGTCCTGCTGCCCGGCCTCCTGCTGCTCGCCCTGGTGGTGTACGGGGCCTCGCTGGCCCGGGACGGCAGGATCGAGGTGGGCCAGCTGGTGACGGTGTACAGCGCGGCGACCCTGACCCTGTTCCCGCTGCGGCACTTCGAGGAGATCGCCATGGCGTACTCCTTCTCCCGCCCCTCCGCGCAGCGCGCCGTACGTGTGCTGTCGCTGAGCCGGAACACCCGCCCGGCCACCGTCGGCACCGTCCCGTCCGGCGACCTGTACGACCCGCTCACCGGGCTGCTGGCCCCGCAGGGCCGGTTCACCGCGGTCGTCTGCGGCGACCCCGACGAGGCGGGCCGGCTGGCGGAACGGCTCGGCGGCCACGCCCAGCCCGAGGCACCGGACACCGACGCCCCCGAACCGCCCTCCGTCCTGCTGGGCGGGGTGCCGCTGGACGAGCTGGAACCGGACGCGGCACGGACCGCCGTGCTCGTCCAGGACAAGGACCCGGTGCTGCTCTCGGGCACCCTGCGCGAACTGCTGGACGTGCCGTCGTCCGGGCAGGTGGCGGCCGCGGCCGCGCTGTCCGCCGCGCAGTGCGACGACGTGCTGGCCGCGCTGGCGCAGGCGTCCCCCGAGCCGGACCGCGAGCCGCTGGACACCCGGATCACCGAACGCGGCCGGTCCCTGTCCGGCGGCCAGCGCCAGCGGCTCGCCCTGGCCCGGTCGCTGCTCACCGACCCGGACACGCTCGTCCTGGACGAGCCCACATCGGCGGTCGACTCGCACACCGAGGCCCGTGTCGCGGCGGGCGTCAAGGCGCTGCGTACGGACCGTACGACCGTCGTGTTCTCCTCGTCGCCCCTGCTCCTGGACCTGGCCGACCGGGTGGCGCTGGTGCACGGCGGCACGGTGGTGGCGGTCGGCACGCACCGCGAGCTGATGCGGACCGAGGACCGCTACCGCGCCGTAGTCACCCGCGAGCCGGAAGCCGCGCACCAGGAAGTAGAGGAACGGGCATGAAAGGACAGGCAGCAATGACCGGCGTCGCCCCACCGGCCCACGTACCCCCCGCCTACGACCCGGCGGCCCCCGAGAGCGCCACCACCCTGCCGGTCGGCCGGCCCGCGACCGTACGGGCCTATGTCCTGGAGCTGATGCGGCGCCACCGCAGGCCGTTCCTCGTGGTGACCCTGCTCAACACGTTCGCGGTGATCTCCTCCATCGTGGGCCCGTATCTGCTGGGCGGGCTCGTGGAGGACCTGTCCGGCGGGGTCCGCGACCTGCATCTGGAGCGCACCGCCGCGGTGTTCGCGTGCGCGCTCGTGGTGCAGACGGTGGCCACCCGGATGATGCGGCTGCGCAGCGCCATGCTGGGCGAGGAGATGCTCGCCGACCTCCGCGAGGACTTCCTCGTCCGCTCGGTGCGGCTGCCTCCGGGGGTGCTGGAGCGGGCCGGTACGGGTGATCTGCTGTCCCGGATCACCACGGACATCGACCGGCTGGCCAACGCCATGCGCGAGGCCGTCCCGCAGCTGACGATCGGCGTGGTGTGGGTGGGCCTGCTGGTCGCCGCCCTCACCGTCACCGCTCCCCCGCTGGCCCTCGCGGTGGTCGTGGCGCTTCCCGTGCTGCTCATCGGCTGCCGCTGGTACTTCCGCCGGGCCCCGGCGGCGTACCGCTCGGAGGCCGCCGGTTACGCGGCGGTCGCCGCGGCCCTGGCGGAGACCGTGGACGCGGGGCGGACCGTGGAGGTGCACCGGCTGGGGGCGCGCCGGGTCGCGCTGTCGGACCTTCGCGTCAAGCAGTGGACGGCGTGGGAGCGGTACACGCTGTTCCTGCGGACGGTGCTGTTCCCGGTCGTCAACATGACGTACGCGACGATCCTCGGCGCGGTCCTGCTGCTGGGCGGCTGGTTCGTCATCGAGGGGTGGATGAGCGTCGGTCAGCTCACCACGGGGGCGCTGCTCGCGCAGATGATGGTGGACCCGATCGGTCTGATCCTGCGCTGGTACGACGAGTTGCAGGTGGCGCAGGTGTCGCTGGCGCGGCTGGTGGGCGTCCGGGAGATCGAGCCGGACGCCGGCGACACCGCGGTCGCCCCGGACGGCCGGGACGTGCGGGCCGACGAGGTGCGCTTCGGGTACGTGGACGGGGTCGATGTGCTGCACCGGGTGTCGCTGGACGTCGCGCCGGGTACACGGCTGGCGCTGGTCGGCCCGTCGGGGGCGGGCAAGTCGACGCTGGGGCGGCTGCTGGCTGGAATCTACGCGCCCCGGACCGGTGACATCACCCTGGGCGGGGCCGAGCTGTCGCGGATGGCGACGGAGCGGGTGCGGTCGCACGTGGCGCTGGTCAACCAGGAGCACCATGTGTTCGTCGGCTCGCTGCGGGACAACCTGCGGCTGGCCCGTACGGACGCCGAGGACGCGGAGCTGTGGGCGTCGCTCGCCGCGGTCGACGCCGACGGCTGGGCGCGGGCGCTGGACCAGGGGCTCGACGCGGAGGTCGGTTCGGGGGGTCTGGTGATCACCCCGGCGCAGGCCCAGCAGATCGCGCTCGCCCGGCTGGTGCTGGCCGATCCGCACACGCTGGTCCTGGACGAGGCGACGTCGCTGCTCGATCCCCGGGCGGCCCGCAACCTGGAGCGGTCGCTCGCCCGGGTGCTGGAGGGCCGCACGGTGGTGGCGATCGCGCACCGGCTGCACACCGCGCACGACGCGGACGTGATCGCCGTGGTCGAGGAGGGCCGGATCACGGAGCTGGGCAGCCATGACGAGCTGGTGGCGGCGGATGGGGCGTATGCGGCGCTCTGGCGCTCCTGGCACGGGTGACATGGCCCGGGGGCCGACATGGCGTCCGGGGGCCGGTGCGCCGGCCCCCGGATCCGGTGCCCGGACTCGGCCCCCGGACGGCTCAGATGACGTTCATCGCCGCCGCCGCGCCCACGCCTCCGAGGATCATGAAGACCGGCATCAGCACCTTGATCTCCACCCAGCTGCCGGCCTTGAAGCGCATGGCCTTGGGCGGGCCGATCGGGTACCAGCGCTTGCGGCCCAGCGGGATCGGCCACAGGATCGGGCAGCCCGAGACGGTCAGCGCGTCGCCGATGTCGTGGACGAGGGCGCCGAGCACGATCGGCAGGCCGAGCCAGAGGTATTCCTGACCGGGGTCCGTGAACAGCCAGTCGGCGCCATTGCCCGGCTTGTCGAGGACACCGGCCAGAATCCAGGCGCTGGTCGCGCCGAGCAGCCACACCAGGACGTCGCTGGAGACGCGGGCGGCCCGCCACAGCAGTCCTTCGACGGCGAGGACCAGGTGGACGAAGAGGATCGCGAGGACGCCCCAGCGCCCGCCGGTGTACGCGACGGCGGAGGCGCCCGCGCCGATCAGGACGGCCCAGGCCCAGGTGTGGGTGAGGGTGCGGTGGCCGCCGTTGCGGTTGGAGTCGCCGCGCAGCTTGGTGGCCTTGTAGACGGCGTGCGAGAGCTTGTCGACGATCTCGCACACCCCGCGTGAGAGGGGCCCGAAGGCGCGCGAGATGGTCGCGGACTTGTGGTCGAGGTCGGGGGCGAGCGCGGCGCCCGCGCTGATCAGCGCCCCGACGGCGAGGACGGGCCACGGCATGGTGTGGCCGGCGGCCGCCGCCGCGGCGCCCACCCCCAGCCAGGCCGCCGCCCCCGACAGAGAGTGTGCCGGTCCCATCATGACTGCCGAGCCCCCGTAGGTGTCGCCGAGTGCGCCGGGCGGTGGCCGGGCGCGGGATTCCGGCCACCGCCGTTGCGGTGTGGCCGAGTTGAGAGGGAAGCGTATCGTCCGTGATCTTCGGGCCGTCGTCCGGTTCCCTCATCGGGGTGGAAGACAGGCAAGATGGGGGCGTGACCCTTATCGATCAGCTGCCACCGACCGACGATCCCGACGCTCTCTTCGAGGCTTTCTCGTCCTGGACCGAGACGCAGGGGATCACCCTCTACCCGGCTCAGGAGGAGGCGCTGATCGAGGTGGTGTCGGGGGCCAACGTGATCCTCTCGACGCCGACCGGGTCCGGGAAGAGCCTGGTCGCGGCGGGTGCGCACTTCACGGCGCTGGCCCAGGACAAGGTCACCTTCTACACCGCGCCGATCAAGGCGCTGGTCTCGGAGAAGTTCTTCGACCTGTGCAAGCTGTTCGGCACGGAGAACGTCGGCATGCTCACCGGGGACGCCTCGGTCAACGCCGACGCCCCGGTGATCTGCTGCACCGCCGAGGTGCTGGCCTCGATCGCGCTGCGGGACGGGAAGTACGCGGACATCGGCCAGGTCGTGATGGACGAGTTCCACTTCTACGCGGAGCAGGACCGGGGCTGGGCGTGGCAGATCCCGATCCTGGAGCTGCCGCAGGCGCAGTTCGTCCTGATGTCGGCGACGCTCGGCGACGTCCGGATGTTCGAGGAGGACCTGACGCGGCGCACCGGCCGCCCGACCTCCGTGGTCCGTTCGGCGACCCGTCCGGTCCCGCTGAGTTACGAGTACCGGCTGACGCCGATCACCGAGACGCTGACGGAGCTGCTGGAGACCCGGCAGTCGCCGGTGTACATCGTGCACTTCACGCAGGCGGCGGCGGTGGAGCGGGCGCAGTCGCTGATGAGCATCAACATGTGCACCAAGGAGGAGAAGGAGAAGATCGCCGATCTCATCGGCAACTTCCGCTTCACCACCAAGTTCGGCCAGAACCTCTCGCGGTACGTGCGCCACGGGATCGGGGTGCACCACGCGGGCATGCTGCCCAAGTACCGCAGGCTGGTGGAGAAGCTGGCGCAGGCGGGTCTGCTGAAGGTGATCTGCGGTACGGACACGCTGGGCGTCGGCGTCAACGTACCGATCCGCACGGTGCTGTTCACCGCGCTCACCAAGTACGACGGCACCCGGGTGCGGACGCTGCGGGCGCGGGAGTTCCACCAGATCGCCGGCCGGGCCGGGCGGGCGGGCTTCGACACGGCGGGGTTCGTCGTGGCCCAGGCCCCGGAGCACGTCATCGAGAACGAGAAGGCGGTCAAGAAGGCGGGTGACGACCCGAAGAAGAAGCGGAAGGTCGTCCGCAAGAAGGCCCCCGAGGGCTTCGTGGCCTGGTCGGAGACCACCTTCGACAAGCTGATCCAGTCCGATCCGGAGCCGCTGACCTCGCGTTTCCGGGTGACGCACACGATGCTGCTCTCGGTGATCGCGCGGCCGGGCAACGCCTTCGAGGCGATGCGGCATCTGCTGGAGGACAACCACGAGCCGCGCCGGGCGCAGCTGCGGCACATCCGCCGGGCCATCGCGATCTACCGTTCGCTGCTGGACGGCGGTGTGGTGGAGCAGCTGGACGTGCCGGACGCGGAGGGCCGCATCGTGCGGCTGACCGTCGACCTCCAGCAGGACTTCGCGCTGAACCAGCCGCTGTCCACGTTCGCGCTGGCCGCGTTCGACCTGCTGGACCAGGAGTCGCCTTCGTACGCCCTGGACATGGTCTCGGTGGTGGAATCGACGCTGGACGATCCGCGTCAGATCCTGGCCGCGCAGCAGAACAAGGCGCGCGGTGAGGCGGTCGGGCAGATGAAGGCCGACGGCATCGAGTACGAGGAGCGGATGGAGCTGCTCCAGGAGGTGACGTACCCGAAGCCGCTGAGCGAGCTGCTGTGGCACGCGTACGACGTCTACCGGCGCAGCCACCCGTGGGTGGGCGACCATCCGGTGTCGCCGAAGTCGGTGATCCGTGACATGTACGAACGGGCCATGACGTTCACGGAGTTCACGTCGAACTACGAGCTGGCGCGGACCGAGGGCATCGTGCTGCGGTATCTGGCGAGTGCGTACAAGGCGCTGGAGCACACCATTCCGGACGATCTGAAGTCCGAGGACCTGGAGGATCTGATCGCCTGGCTGGGCGAGATGGTCCGGCAGGTCGACTCCAGTCTGCTGGACGAGTGGGAGCAGCTGGCCAACCCCGAGGTGGAGACCGCCGAGCAGGCGCAGGAGCGGGCGGACGAGGTCAAGCCGGTCACGGCGAACGCCCGCGCGTTCCGGGTGCTGGTGCGCAACGCGATGTTCCGCCGGGTGGAGCTGGCCGCGCTGGACCGGGTCCGTGATCTGGGCGAGCTGGACGCGGCCGCGGGCTGGGACGAGGACGCGTGGGGCGAGGCGATGGACGCGTACTGGGACGAGTACGAGGAGCTGGGCACCGGTCCGGACGCGCGCGGTCCGAAGCTGCTGAGGATCGAGGAGGACGCGGCGCACGGGGTGTGGCGGGTCCGTCAGACGTTCGCCGATCCGAACGGCGACCACGACTGGGGCATCAGCGCGGAGGTCGATCTCGCCGCGTCGGACGAGGAGGGCCGGGCGGTCGTGCGGGTCACGTCCGTGGGCCAGTTGTGAGAGCGGAGAAGAACGGCATGACGAACCCCGCCGAGCGCCTGGTCGACCTGCTCGACCTGGAGCGGATCGAGGTCAACATCTTCCGGGGCCGGAGCCCGGACGAGTCCCTTCAGCGGGTCTTCGGCGGCCAGGTCGCGGGGCAGGCGCTGGTGGCGGCGGGCCGCACCACGGACGGGGACCGGCCGGTGCACTCGCTGCACGCGTACTTCCTGCGGCCGGGGCGGCCCGGGGTGCCGATCGTGTACGACGTGGAGCGCGTCCGGGACGGCAGGTCGTTCACCACCCGCCGGGTGACGGCCGTCCAGCAGGGCCGGACGATCTTCAACCTGACGGCGTCGTTCCACCGCCCGGAGGAGGCCGGCTTCGAGCACCAGCTGCCGCCGGCCCGGGTGGTGCCGGACCCGGAGGAGCTGCCGACGGTCGCCGAGGAGGTGCGCGAGCACCTGGGCGCTCTGCCGGAGGCCCTGGAACGGATGGCGCGGCGCCAGCCGTTCGACATCCGTTACGTGGACCGGCTGCGCTGGACACGCGAGGAGGTCGAGGACGCGGACCCGCGCAGCGCGGTGTGGATGCGCGCGGTGGGCCCGCTGGGCGACGACCCGCTGGTGCACACCTGCGCGTTGACGTACGCGAGCGACATGACGTTGCTGGACGCGGTCCGTATCCCGGTGGAGCCGCTGTGGGGGCCGCGCGGCTTCGACATGGCGTCGCTGGACCACGCGATGTGGTTCCACCGGCCGTTCCGGGCGGACGAGTGGTTCCTGTACGACCAGGAGTCGCCGGTCGCGACGGGCGGCCGGGGCCTGGCACGCGGCCGGATCTACGACCGGGCGGGGAATCTGCTGGTGTCGGTGGTCCAGGAGGGCCTGTTCCGGCGGCTGGGCGACGCGCCGTCCGCGTAACGGCTCAGCGACAGGCGGACACGCCCTAGCCCTTCCGGGCGATACCGGCCGTTGAGTACGCCGCCCCAGCGCGAGCCCTCGTGGTCGCCGTGTGCGGGGGCGCGGAAGGTGGTCTCGCGCGCTGCCGTGCGGGGGCGCCGGAGGAGGCGGCGGATGTCGGCGGATCAGGTGTACACGGGGCTCGGGCTGATCGTGGTGCTCGCGGTCGGCGCGCAGTTGCTGGCGAGCAGGTTGCGGGTGCCGGCGCTGCTCGTGCTGCTGCCGGCCGGGTTCACCGCCGGGGCGCTCACCGACGACGTCGATCCGCAGCGGCTGCTCGGGAGCGCCTTCTCGCCGCTGGTGTCGCTGGCGGTGGCGGTGATCCTGTACGACGCCGGCCTGGGGCTGGATCTGAGGCGGCTGAAGGGGCACAACCGGCGGGTGGTGATCCGGCTGCTGTGGCTGGGGGCGCTGCTGACGATGGTGTCCGCCGCGCTGTTCGCCGTACCGGTGCTGGACATGTCGGCGCAGGCGGCGGTCATGCTGGCGGCGATCCTCGTGGTGTCCGGGCCGACGGTGGTGGGGCCGCTGCTCGCCTTCGTACGGCCCACCGAGCGGTTGCAGCGGATTCTGGTCTGGGAGGGTTCGCTGATCGATCCGGTCGGCGGGATTCTGGGGGCGCTGGTCTTCCATGGGGTCCTGGCGGGCAGCCGGCCCGGGTTCGGCGCCGGTTTCGGGCACTTCCTGGCCAGTGCGGCGCTGGGCCTGGGGGCGGGCGCGGCCGGTGCGGGGGTGCTGTGGCTGGTGCTGGGGCGGGTGCGGCTGAGCGAGGAGCTGGCGACCTCGGTGCAGCTGGCGGCCGTGATCGGGGTGGCGGCCGCCTGCGACGCACTGCGCGACGACACGGGGCTGATCTCCGCCGTGGTGATGGGGATGGCCCTGGCGAACCTGCCGGGACTGGAGCTGCCCACGCGCCGGCCGTTCTTCGAGACGCTGGTCTCCCTGATCATCGGGCTGCTGTTCGTCTCCATCTCGGCGACGGTCACCCCGGAGTCGCTGCGGCATGTGGTGCTGCCGGCGCTGGCACTGACCGCGCTCCTGGTCCTGGTGACCCGGCCGCTGATCGCGCATCTCGCGGCGGCGGGCACCGACGTACCCGGGCGGGAGCGGTGGTTCATCGGCTGGATGGCGCCCCGGGGCATCGTCGCCGCGGCCACCGCCTCCACGTTCTCGGCCGAACTCGCCGCGCACCACATCGCCGGTGCCGAGCGCATCCTGCCCGCCACCTTCGTGGTGATCGTGGCGACCGTCATGCTCTACGGCCTGACGGCGTTTCCGGTGGCCCGGCGGCTCAGGGTGCTGCGCCCGGCCCGGTCCAGGCCGCTGCTGGTGGGCGGGGCGCCCTGGGCGGTCGATCTGGCGCGCGCCCTGGGTGCGGCGGGGCTCGACGTGCTGATGTGGGCGGGCGCGGCCGAGGAGCGGGCGCGGATCGAGGCGGCCGGGCTCGAACTGGCGCCGGGCGAGCTGATGGCCTCGGCGGAGGGGTTCGGCGCGGTGCTCGAAGGGATCACCGATGTGCTGCTGCTCACCGGTGAGGACGACTTCAACGCGCTGGCCTCGCTGACGCTCCGGGAGAGCGTCGAGGGGACGGTGCACCGCCTGGCGCCGTCCGCGGCGAGCGAGGGTGTGGTGGCTCCGTACGCCGGGGGCGAGTCGCTGTTCGACGCGGGCCTCACCCAGCCCGAGATCGTCCGGCGCCACGCGGCCGGGGCGCGGGTGGTGACGCGGGCGGCGGACGGCCCGCCGGCGGCCGGGGAGCAGGTGCTCTTCGTGGTGCGTCCGGAGGGCCGGCTGGTGCCGGTCACGGACGGCGTGCGCCCGGAGCCGGTGCCGGGCGACACGCTCGTACTGCTGACGGAGGCGTGAGGCGCGCTCACGTCTTCGCGCGGCCGGTCCCGTCCGTGCAGAGTGCCCAGATGATGAAGACGTCGATGGCGATGAGCACGAGGGACCACAGCGGATAGTGCGGCAGCCAGGCGAAGTTGGCGAGTGCTCCGAGTCCGGCGAGGATCACGCCGACGACGCGGGCCCAGAGGGCTCCGGTGAACAGGGCGCAGCCCGCGAGCACGATGACGATGCCGAGGATGAGGTGGATCCAGCCCCAGCCGGTCAGGTTGAACTGGAAGACATAGTTGCGTGTGGTGACGAAGACGTCGTCCTTGGCGATGGCGGAGATCCCCTGGAAGACCGCCATGATCCCGCCGAAGATCATCAGGACCGCGGCGAACGCGGTCCAGCCCGTTCTGAAGGGGTGGTGTGATCCGCCGGTGCCTTGTGGAGCCGCCGGTGCGCTGCCGGTGCCGGCCATCTCGGGCCTCCTTTGCTCGCACGGTCGCCCGACACGGACCGGATCCGAACCGGGCGTTCCGCTTCCAGCGTGGCACGGGTGCGCGTGTCCGGCAGAACGGCGGGCGGCGGGCGCGGACCGGGCGGCCGCGGCCGGCGCACCGCCCGCTTAGGATCACGTCGCAGCCGGTCCGCGCGGGGATGCGGCCCGGCGTTCGTGGAAGGACCTGCCCCATGACCGAGATCGTCCCGGTGTCCGGCCCCGAGCTGGTCACCTATGCCGACGAGCTGGCCGCCCTGCTGGTGGAGACCGTCGAGAACGGCTCGTCCGTCGGCTTCCTCGCGCCCCTGGACCGGGGCGCCGCCGCCGAGTGGTGGCGCGCCCGGGCCGCGTCCGTGGAGGCGGCCGGGCTCCAGGTGTGGATCGCCCGGGACGGGGAACGCATCGCGGGCACCATCGGCCTGGTCCGGGCTCCGCTGCCCAACGCCCGCCACCGCGCGGAGGTGACCAAGCTGATGGTCCGCCCCTCGGCGCGCGGGCGCGGGCTCGGCCGTGAGCTGCTGGCCGCGGCCGAGGGCACGGCGGCCGAGGACGGCGTCACGCTGCTGGTCCTGGACACCGAGAGCGGCAGCCAGGCGGAGCGGCTGTACCGGGCGGCGGGCTGGACGGAGTGCGGTTCCGTTCCGGACTACGCGGCCGGGCCGGACGGGGTCCTGAAGCCGACGACCTTCTACTACAAGGCGGTCGGCCGCGTGACGGACGTACCCCTGGGGTGAGAATGGGCCGGGAAGACACGGACGAGGAGACATCCATGACGCTGTACGACATTCCGCTGCGCACCCTCACCGGCGAGCCGACGTCGCTGGGCGACTACCGCGGCCGGGCGGTGCTGCTGGTGAACGTGGCATCCAAGTGCGGGCTGACGCCGCAGTACGCGGGTCTGGAACGGCTCCAGAAGGAGTACAAGGACCGGGGCCTCACCGTGCTGGGTGTGCCGTGCAACCAGTTCGGCGGCCAGGAGCCGGGGACCGCCGAGGAGATCGAGACCTTCTGCTCGACCACGTACGGGGTGAGTTTCCCGCTGCTGGAGAAGACCGAGGTGAACGGTGCGAACCGGCACCCGCTGTACGTGGAGCTGACCCGGTTCGCGGACGCGGAGGGCGAGGCAGGGGACATCCAGTGGAACTTCGAGAAGTTCCTGATCTCGCCGGCGGGCGAGCCGGTGGCCCGCATCCGCCCCCGCACCGAGCCGGACGCGCCCGAGCTGGTCGCCGCGATCGAGGCGCAGCTGCCGGGCTGATCCTCTTCCGTTCGCAGCGGGCGACGGGCAGTCCTGCGGTGGCCCCTCCGGGTTCGCGGTCCGAGTGTGCCCTTGATGCCGGCCCGGGCATACGCCCGGGCCGGCACTCCTCATAACCGGCACTCCTCATAAATGGACGCGACGTTCATTTCATGGTTATATGGACTTGCGTTCATAAGGCGCCATCGACCGACGAGGAGATCCCATGAACACATCCACGCCCGGCCGCGTCGCTCTCGTCACCGGCGGCTCCGGCGGCATCGGCCGCGCCACGGCGGAAAGGCTGGCCAAGGACGGCGTCTCGGTCGCCGTCCACTACTCCGGCAACCGGGCCAGGGCGGAGGAGACCGTCGCAGCCATCACCGCGGCCGGCGGCCGTGCGATCTCCGTGGGCGGCGACATCGCCGACGAGAACGCGATGCGTACCGCCTTCGAGACCGTGGATTCCGCGTTCGGCGGCATCGACGTCGTGGTGAACACGGCCGGCATCATGGTCCTCGGCCCGGTCGCGACCTTCGACCTCGACGACCTGGACCGCATGCACCGCACCAACATCCGCGGCACGTTCGTCGTCAGCCGGCAGGCCGCGCGCAGCCTGCGCCCGGGCGGCGCGATCATCAACTTCTCCACGTCCGTGGTCCGCACGCAGTTCCCCCAGTACGGCGCCTACGTCGCCAGCAAGGCCGCCGTGGAGGCCATGACCCTCGTCCTCGCCAGGGAACTCCGCGGCCGCGACATCACGGTCAACGCCGTGGCCCCCGGCCCCACCGCCACCCCGCTCTTCCTCCAGGGCAAGGACGAGGAGACCATCGACAAGCTCGCCAAGGCGGCCCCGCTGGAGCGCCTCGGCAAGCCGGAGGACATCGCCGAGACCGTCGCCTTCCTCGCCGGCCCCGCCCGCTGGGTCAACGGCCAGGTCATCTACACCAACGGCGGCCTCGCCTGACCGGGCTCGGCCACACCCTCTGAAAGGTCCCCATGCCCTCCACTGGCAACATCGTCGTCATCACGGGCGCCTCCAGTGGCTTCGGCGCCCTCACCGCCCGGGCCCTGGCAGACGCCGGCCACACCGTGTACGCGGGCATGCGCAACACCACGAGCCGCAACGCGCCGCAGGTCCAGGCCGCGGCCGACTACGCCCGCGAGTACGGCGTCGATCTGCGCGCCATCGAGCTCGACGTGAACGCGCAGGACTCCGTCTACGCGGCCGTCGCCCAGGTCGAGGCCGAGTCCGGCCGGATCGACGTGCTCATCCACAACGCCGGCCACATGGCCACCGGCCCCTCCGAGGCATTCACCCCGGAACAGCTCGCGGAGCTGTACGACGTCAACGTCCTCTCCACCCAGCGCGTCAACCGCGCCGCGCTGCCCGGCATGCGCCGCCGGGGCCGGGGACTCGTGCTCTGGGTGTCCAGCAGCAGCGTCAAGGGCGGTACTCCCCCGTACCTCGCCCCCTACTTCGCGGCCAAGGCCGCCATGGACTCCCTCGCCGTGTCCTACGCGGCCGAGCTGGCCCGCTGGGGCATCGAGACCACGATCGTCGTACCCGGATCGTTCACCAGCGGCACCAACCACTTCGCCCACTCCGGCCGCCCCGCGGACACCTCCGTCGAGGCCGAGTACGCAACGAAGTACCCCGGGCTCATGGATCAGGTCGCGGAGAAGCTGGCGGCCCTCGCCCCCGAGAACGCGAACGCGTCCATGGTCTCCGACGAGATCGCGCGCATCGTCGCCCTGCCGGAGGGCGACCGGCCCTTCCGCGTACACGTCGACCCCGCGGACGACGGGTCGGAGGAGGTCTCGGACACCGCCGACCGCGTCCGTGCCACGTTCCTGGAGCGAATCGGCCTCGCTGACCTGCTGAGCGGCGGACACTGACCTTGCACGGATGGCGTACGGGCCTCGGCCCGCACGCCTCCGGCACGGACCGCAGCGCCACCAACCCCTCACCCCGATCAGGAGCATCCCGTGTCAGAGGCCGCGAAAACCCCGGCGAGCAGAGGCCGTGGACGGCGACCCGCAGAGGAGGTGCGGGCGGAGGTCCTGCACGCCGTCGGCGAACTGCTCCTGACGGAGGGGACGAGTCGCCTCACCTTCGAACGGATCGCGAAGGCGTCGGGCGCCAGCAAGACCACTCTGTACAAGTGGTGGCCGTCCATCGGCGCGCTCGCACTCGACGGCTATTTCCATGCCGTCGAGGACACTCTCGCCTTCCCCGACACAGGGGACATCCGAGCGGATCTGCTCACGCAGCTGCATGCCTTCGCCGAGGTGATGACCCGGACACCCGGCGGGCGCGTCCTCACCGAGCTCATCGGCGCCTCCCAGACCGATGCGCAACTGGCCGCCTCCTACCGGGACCTGTACTCCGCCCAACGCCGCAGGCTCGCGGGCGAGCGGCTGCGGCAGGCCCAGGCACAGGCTCAGATCCGCCCCGACGTCGACGTGCAGGTCATGGTGGACCAGCTCTGGGGAGCCGTGTACCACCGGCTCCTGATACCCGATGAACCGGTCACCGCGGCCTTCGTCACCGCCCTGGTGGACAACCTCCTCCTCGGGGTCGCCACCCGCCCGGAGCCCGGCCCGGCCGGCTGAGCCGGAGGATCATCGAGCGGCATGACCAGCCCGCACCCACGAAAGCTCTGTTTTTTCACCCTCCTGACGACCTCTTGCGGCTGTGTGTTCACGTCAATACAGTTCCCCGCGTAAAGTTGCAGCGCTGCCGGTGGTCCGTTCGCGGCCCCACGGGGCGCCGCAGTGGAGAACTGATCGAAGGAGCTCTCGGTGGGATTCACGCGGCGCACGTTCCTGCAAGCGGCGACGGCGGCGGGGCTGACAGGAGTCGTCGCGGGCGGGGAGGCCACGCTCGCCCACGCGGCGCCCGCGGCCGGCGGCCCGGGCGACGTGGTCGGCAAGGTGACCGTGGGGTATCAGGGCTGGTTCGCCTGCAAGGGCGACGGCGCCCCGATCGACGGCTGGTGGCACTGGGCGCGGAACTGGGGAGAGACCCCCTCCCCGTCCAACCACGCCATCGTCGCCTGGCCGGATGTCCGTGAGTACCCGGCCACGTACCGGACCGCCTTCGGCAACCTCGGCAACGGGCAGCCGGCCTCGCTGTTCTCGTCCTACGACCAGTCCACCGTCGACACCCACTTCCGGTGGATGAAGCAGTACGGCATCGACGCCGCGGCCCTCCAGCGGTTCAACCCCACCGGCGGCGAAGGGCCGACGCGCGACGCGATGGCGAGCAAGGTACGCGCCGCGGCGGAGGCCGAGGGCGTCAAGTTCTACATCATGTACGACGTGTCCGACTGGACATCCATGCAGACGGGCATCAAGGCCGACTGGACCGCCAAGATGCGTGCGCACACCGATTCCTCCGCCTACGCCCGGCAGAACGGCAAACCGGTGGTGTGCATATGGGGGTTCGGCTTCAACGACGCCCAGCGGCCGTTCACCCCGGAAGCCTGTCTGGACGTGCTGAACTGGTTCAAGGACCAGGGCTGCTACGTCATCGGCGGGGTTCCGACCTGGTGGCGGACGGGCGACCGGGACTCCCGGCCGGGCTTCAGCGACGTCTACCACGCCTTCGACATGCTCTCGCCGTGGCTGGTCGGCCGGATCGGCAACGCCGGTGACGCCGACAACTTCTACAACGCCGCCACCGTGCCCGACCTCGCCGAGTGCACCGCGCACGGCATCGACTACCAGCCGTGCGTCCTGCCCGGCGGGGTCACCGAACGCCAGCGTGCCCACGGCGACTTCATGTGGCGGCAGTTCTACAACATGGGCCGGGCAGGGGTGCCCAGCGTCTACATCTCCATGTTCGACGAGTACAACGAGGGCAACCAGATCGCCAAGACCGCGGAGTCCCGGGACTGGGTGCCCACCGGGTCGGGCTTCCTCGCGCTCGACGAGGACGGCACCGCCTGCTCGTCCGACTACTACCTCCGGCTGACCGGCGACGGCGGCCGCATGCTCAAGGGCCGGCTCCCCGTCACCGCCACCCGGCCCACCCCACCGCTCGTCGGCGGCAACGGCAACCAGCCGCCGACCGCCCCCGGCAATCCGCACGCCACCACCGTCACCGACACCACCGTCGCGCTGGCCTGGACCGCCTCGACGGACGACTCCGGTGTGACGGGGTACCGCGTGCGCCGGATCACCGGTGACACGGCCACCCCCGTGGGCACCGCTCCGGGGAACACCACCACGTACACGGTGAGCGGCCTCTCCCCCTCGACCTCGTACACCTTCGACGTCCAGGCGCTCGACTCCGCGGGCTCCGTGTCCGCGGCCTCGGCCCGGGTCACCGTCACCACTGCGGCCGGCGGCGTCACCCCCACCGGCGACCTGGCGCTGCGCCGGCCGGTCTCGGAGAGCAGTCACACCCAGACGTACGGCGCGAGCAACGCCGTGGACGGCGATCCGGGCACGTACTGGGAGAGCGCCAACCACGCCTTCCCGCAGTGGCTCCAGGTCGACCTGGGCGCCACCACGGGCGTCGGTCGCGTCGTTCTCGCCCTGCCGCCGTCCACCAGCTGGGGCGCGCGCACGCAGACCGTCACCGTCCAGGGCAGCACCGACGGCGTCTCCTTCTCCGTGCTGCGCGGCAGCACGGACTGCTCCTTCGACCCGCTCACCGGGAACACCGCCACTCTGGCCCTCCCCGCCTCCACGACCACCCGCCATCTGCGGCTCGTCTTCACCGCCAACACGGGCTGGCCCGCGGGCCAGATCGCGCAGCTCCAGGTGTACGGCGCCTGACCCCGGCAGCGGCTGTCGGCCCCGGGACCTTCATGGGTCCCGGGGCCGACCGGCCATGGGCAGGGCACCGTCAGACGCGGTCGGCCGCGATGAGGACGTACTGGAAGGATCCGTCCTGGTAGGAATTGATGAACGCATCCTCGATCCCCGTGACCAGTGAGGATGTGGCCCGCAGTTCCCAGTAGGGCAGGGTCTCAGGGGTAAGGTCGATCACGGCCTGCGGCACGAGGCGGTTGTCGGCCATGGCGCGCAGGTACTCTCGGCGCGAGTGGATGTTGCACTCGAAGTGCGCGTTGATCTGCGAGACCCACTTCGACGGCTGGCCATAGCGGGGGTTCCAGCAGCCGGTGATGGTCACGTAGCGGCCGCCGACCTGCAGGACGCGGGCGTGCTCGGCGAAGAGGTCGCCCAGGTCCACGTACATGCTCGACTCGTTGTTCCACGAGGCCGCGGCGGAGCCGGTCTCGAAGGGTGTGGAAAGCATGTTGCAGACGGTGGCGCGGACGTGGTTGTCGATGCCCAGCTCCGCGGCGCGTCCGTTGGCGAAGTCGGCCTGCTTGGCGGACAGGGTCACGCCTTCCACCGAACAGCCGAAGCGCTGGTGCGCCATCACCATCGTGCCGCCACGGCCGCAGCCCGCGTCCACGAGGGTGTCGTCGCGGCCGATGTTACCGAGGTGCCCCAGGAGGACATCGGCCTGTGCTGACTCCAGCCGGTGGAGTTCGGCGATCAGCTTGCTCTCGCTCTCCTTGTCCTCCGGGCCACCGAGTGCGGCGGAGTCGACCTCACCGATGCCGTAGTGGTGGTGGTAGAGGCCGTCGACATCGCCGAGGCGCAGGTTCACGGGTCGGGCCTCGCCGTCCCAGTAGCGGGCGATGTCTCCCTGGTAGGGAGTCGCCGGGCCGGGAATGCGCAGTGCGGAGGGGGCGGTGGCGAATTCGGTGCTGGTCACAGATGGTTCCTTTTCTCTTACCAGAAGTCGGGCAGGCTGTAGCGGTAGGTGTTGGACTGATGCCAGTGGTGGTTGCCGTCGACCCAGGCGGCGACGCCCCGCAGGAAGCGCCCCACGCTCGGGACGGGACAGGCGGCGGCCAGCGCCGCGGCCTCGGTCTCGAATTCGTGCATCAGCTCGTTGTGGATTTCGACCGACTTGAGGTAGGCGTCCTTGTCGGACACGCCTTCGCGTTCGGCGATCACGACGGGCAGGTTCAGATGCCGTCCCGGGGCGTCGAGTTCCTTGGTGTACGAGTAGAGGTCGTTCACGATCGTCGTGGCGTTGGAGGCCAGGGCGATGACCTTCTGCAGATCGGCCTGGGCGTGCAGGTCGGCCGGGAGTTCGTAGCCGCCGACGGTGTCGGTGATGGTGGGACAGGGCCGGAAGTTGTTGAACTGGCGCATCGCCAGGTACTCCCAGACTTCCGGAACGTGATCCTGCTGGGCCCAGGCCGCTTCGGCGAGGTACCCCAGATGCAGTCGCGCCATGTCGTGGCGGAGCCGGTCGGCCTGGGAGGGCCCGGCGGCGCGGACGAAGTAGTCCATGGCGGAGCGGTAGGCGCGCCGAGGGGCGTCCGCGTGGAGGGAGGCCGCCCATTCCGGCTGGTACTCCCGCGCGGTGTACAGGGGGTCGAGTGCGGTGTGCGCGAGCAGAAGCCGTTCGCCGAGGCCGATGGGTGATCCGCCGTGGTCCTCGCAGTAGCAGTCGTCCACGGCGTTTTCGGCGACCATGAGGCGGGTGGCGAGCATCAGGTGGTCGACGGTGGGTGCGTCCGGGTGGCACCCGACCATGTAGCGGCCCACGGAGAAGCCGTCGAACTGCTCTTCCCATTCCTCGGGATACAGGGAGACCTCGTCCAGTGCCCATGCCTTGATCCTGCGGCTGACCTCGTCGACGCGGTCCGGGTCGGGCTCGGGGATCGGGTGTTGGTAGAGGCCCGGGATGGGCCGGCCGTTCTCCGCGGCCACCCGTGCTGGAGGTTCCTCGCGGGGAGTCAGCCGCAGACCGGCCGTGCCCAGGCCATGTGGCCCGCGCAGCAGTCGCTCCAGTTGCAGGCTCGGCCCGGTTGCCCCGATTGCCCCGGTGGCCGGTGGGGCGGTCGGCGGCAGAGAGGTCGGTGACGGGCCGAAGGGGAGGTGGGCCGGCAGGGGCGGCGGTGTGTGCGCGCCGGGCGATGTGCCGACGGCGGCGCCGGTCTCCTGGGCGCGAGCCGCGACCGGGCCGATTACGGTCGCCCCGAAGCGGATGACGGCTTCCGGCGTGCTCGGCCACGGAGGCGGCAGCTCGGGCACGGGCATGCGTGACTCCTTGGTGAGGTGGGGTGTTCGACGGCGTCCGGCACACGGTCCGGTTCACGGTGTTGCGCCGCGACCATTACCTGGGCCAGTGGGCGATCTGTACGTTCTCCAGCACGCCGACCGCGTCGGGCACGAGGATGGCGGCGGAGTAGTAGGTGCTGACGAGGTAGGAGATGATTGCCTTCTCGTCGATGCCCATGAAGCGGACCGAGAGGCCCGGTTCGTACTCGTCCGGCAGGCCGGTCTGCCGCAGGCCGATGACGCCCTGGTTCTCCTCACCGGTACGCATGGCGAGGATAGAACTGGTCTTCTCCGGAGTGATGGGGATCTTGCCGCAGGGCAGGATCGGCACACCGCGCCAGGCGGGGACCTGCTGGCCGCCGAGGTCGGTGTGGTCCGGGTAGAGGCCGCGCGCGTTGAACTCCCGCCCCATCGCCGCGATGGTCCGGGGGTGCGCGAGGAAGAACTTGGTGCCCCGGCGGCGGCAGAGCAGCTCGTCCAGGTCGTCCGGGGTCGGCCGGCCGGAGTGCGGCTGGATCCGCTGCTTGAAGTCGGCGTTGTGGAGGAGACCGAACTCCCGGTTGTTGATCAGTTCGTGCTCCTGGCGCTCGCGCAGCGCCTCGATGGTGAGCCTGAGCTGTTCCTCGGTCTGGTTCATCGGACCGTTGTAGAGGTCGGCGACCCTGGTGTGGACCCGGAGAATGGTCTGGGCGACCGAGAGCTCGTACTCGCGCGGCTTCAGCTCGTAGTCGGCGAATGCTCCGGGCAGTTCTTGCTCGCCGACGTGGCCGGCCGACATCGCGATCTCGGCTTCACCTCGGTGGTTCTGCCGCTGCCGCGAGCGTGCGGTGAACTCAGCGAGGTGGGCCCGGAGCTCTGGCGAGGCCGACACGATGCCCGCGAAGTCGCCTCGGGACAGGGTGAGCACCGTCCCGGCGGTCTCGGCGGTGGCGGTCTGCGTCCACCGGGCGTCGTCGTCCTGCAGGACGTGCTCCCCGAAGTGGTCTCCGTCCGCCAGGACGTCCAGGGTGACTTCGTCGCCGTAGTTGCCGACGGAGGTCTGACCGATTCGGCCGTGCGCGACCAGGTGGAGCCGGTCCGCGGCCTCGCCCTGCTCGACCAGTGTCTCCCCTGCCCGGAAGTCACGCTGTACGCACCGGTCAGCGATGGCGGCCAGCACCTCGACGTCGTCGAAGTCCCGCAACAGGGCCAGTTCGCCAAGCTCCTGGGGGATGACCCGGACCGTGGCCCCTTCCTGGACGAACTCCACCCGTCCGTCGCCCACCGTGAAGGACAGCCGCCGGTTGACCCGGTAGGCACCGCCCTTGGTCTCGACCCAGGGAAGCATTCGCAGCAGCCACCGGGAGGTGATCTCCTGCATCTGCGGGGCGGACTTCGTCGTGCTGGCGAGGTTGCGGGCGGCGGCCGTCCCCAGACTGGACTGCCGGGGCACTTCCAGCCGTGCTTCCGAGTTCGAGTCGACAGTCATCGGGCAAGCTCCTTATCGATGTGGCGAGGACGTGCATCAGCGGACGCGACCGTTCGTATGGACAAACACGCGAGGAAGGGCGCTGATAAGGAGAAGAGATCCCCTCCAGGTCCACAGGCACGCTAAGGGCCCTTTCACTCACCGGACCAAGGGAATCCGCCGGCATTCGCTCGATACGGTGATCACACCCAAAGGGTGTTTGCCCATGCGCCGATGAATTTGAGCCGTGCTCGGGAGCGTGCCCTCCGACGGGTCTGCGGGTCGCGATGCCCGGCGCCGCGGAAGCACTACGAGATTCGGCCTGCCGGGGCAGGCCGACGGCAGCAGTTACGCGCGAGACGAAGTATGGCGTTTCACAAAGCGAAAGCTCCGCACGCCCGCGCCTCGGCCCGGCAGTAGATCCCCGCCGGTGCGGGGCGAGCTTCTAGCTCAATGCCGAGCCGGTCCGACACCGGGACGCCGGGCTGTCTCGCGCAGGCCCTCGGCGAGGGCTGTGGCCAGGCGGTCAGGGAGAAAGGGCCGCCTGGGCGGTGGCCTGGCGCTCGACTCCCTCGGGTGAGCGGGAGCGAAGGACCTCGACCTGTCCAGGGTGTGGCATCCAGACACCTCCTGAACGCCACGCCACCAGCAGCAAGCCTTGAGCCACTGGTATCGGGTCTAGGCGTGGCTGAGCAGTACGGAGCCCTTGGGGTAGGTGGCACTGCCGCCCACGTTCGCCACCTGGATGAGGACGGGGGTGCCCTCCTTGATGTTGCCGGTCTTCCACGATGTGCAGTACGGCGAGGTGTGGCCGCGGGTGGTGGCCGTGCGGTCCCAGGTGCCGTCCCGGCCGATGTCCAGCTTCACCTCGACGCTCCAGCCGTCCGCGGTGGTGTCGCAGGCGCGAATGGAGTCGCCGGGGGCGGAGCCGTACGGGTCCGCGTTCCACTCCCCGTAGCCGCCGAAGACCGCGTCGACGGTCCGTGGCGCGGCGTGTGCCGTCGTCTGCACGGTGACCACGAGCCCGAAGGCCATCGCCGCGGTCACCACGATCCGTCCCGCACCGGATCTCGCCATGCCTGCTCCCTCCATCACCCGGTCACGGTCTCCACCGGGAATCTACAGGTACATGGCAGGTGCACACCATCATGAGCGCCCCATGACCACGGCCCCCGTTCCCCGGTGTGTACCGGGTACGGGGGCCGTGGTCGTATTGCGGACGTCGCGCCGCGGTCAGCGGATGGGCATGCCCGACAGGGTGCGGGCGATGACCAGACGCTGGATCTCGCTGGTGCCCTCGAAGATCGTGTAGATCGCGGCGTCCCGGTGCATGCGCTCCACCGGGTACTCCCGCGTGAAGCCGTTGCCGCCGAGGATCTGGATGGCCTGGGCGGTGACCTTCTTGGCCGTCTCGCTCGCGTACAGCTTGGACATGGAGCCCTCGGCCGACTCGAACGGCTTGCCGGCGGTGGCCATCCAGGAGGCGCGCCAGACCAGCAGCCGGGCCGCGTCGATCTGGGTCCGCATGTCGGCGAGCTGGAAGGCGACGCCCTGGTTGTCGATGATCGGGCGGCCGAACTGGGTGCGCGTCTTCGCGTAGTCGAGCGCCACTTCGTACGCGGCCCGGGCGGTGCCGACCGCCATCGCGCCGACGGCCGGGCGGGACGCCTCGAAGGTGGCCATCGCGGCGTTCTTCACGCGCTCGCCACCGGTGGCGGCGCGCTCGCGGGCGCGGGCGAGGCGCTGGTCCAGCTTCTCCTTGCCGCCGAGCAGGCAGTGGCCCGGGACCCGCACGTCCTCCAGGACGACCTCGGCGGTGTGCGAGGCGCGGATGCCGTGCTTCTTGAACTTCTGGCCCTGGGAGAGGCCGGGGGTGTCCGGCGGCACGATGAAGGAGGCGTGCCCCTTGGAGCCGAGCTCGGGGTCGACGACCGCGACCACCACGTGGACGTTGGCGATGCCGCCGTTGGTCGCCCAGGTCTTGGTGCCGTTGAGCACCCACTCGTCCTTGGCCTGGTCGTAGACCGCGCGGGTGCGCATCGAGGCGACGTCGGAACCGGCGTCGGGCTCGGAGGAGCAGAAGGCCGCGACCTTCACGTCGTCGGCGTCCCCGTACATCTGCGGGATCCAGGTGCCGATCTGCTCCTCGGTGCCGTTGGCGAGGACACCGACGGCCGCCAGGCCCGTACCGACGATCGACAGGGCGATGCCGGCGTCGCCCCAGAACAGCTCCTCCATGGCCATCGGGATGCCGAGCCCCGTAGGATCGAAGAACTGCTGGGCGTAGAAGTCGAGGGAGTAGATCCCGACCTTGGCCGCCTCCTGGATGACGGGCCAGGGCGTCTCCTCACGCTCGTCCCACTCCGAGGCGGCCGGACGGATCACGTCCGCGGCGAAGCCGTGGAGCCAGTCACGGACCTGCTTCTGGTCATCGTTGAGCTCAAGCGTGAACTCGGCCATGTTCCCCTCCACGTGCTGCCGTCGAAACGCCTTGTTACTTGCGGTAACAACAGTCTGTTACTGGCAAGTAGCCTGTGTCAACCGCGTGAGACGCCATCCGCACCCCGCCGGACAGGGTGTTACGTTGCGCAGGCACGACGGACAGGCACGGCCAGGGGTGGGAGAGACGACATGGAGACCACACGACAGGCCGAGCGCCAGCGGACCACGGCCGAGCGCCGCCGCCGAGAGCTGCTCGACGCCGCCGACCGCGTGGTGCTCAGGGACGGCCCCGGGGCCTCGATGAACGCCATCGCGGCGGAGGCGGGCATCACGAAGCCGATCCTCTACCGGCATTTCGGCGACAAGGGCGGGCTCTACCGGGCCCTCGCCAAACGGCACACCGACGCCCTTCTGAGCGCCCTGCGTGCCGCGCTCGACGCCCCGGCCGAGCGGCGTGCCCGGGTCGAGTCGACGCTCGACACCTACCTCGCGGCGATCGAGGCCCGCCCGCAGGTGTACCGCTTCCTGATGCACCCGTCCGACGACGCGACCCCTTCCCCCGAGCAGGGCTTCGACGTGGGCCGGCACTCCGCACCGCTGCTGCGCCGGCTCGGCGAGGAGCTGGCGATGGTGATCGCGGAGCGGGTGGACCTCGGCCCGGACAGCGAGGCGATGGCCCGGATCTGGGGGCACGGCATCGTCGGCATGATGCACGCGGCCGGCGACTGGTGGCTCGGCGAACGCCCTTGCTCGCGCGAGCAGTTGGTCCGCAGCCTGGCCGATCTGCTCTGGGGCAGACTGGCCGAGGCGGGCGACCGCGCGGACGGGCCCGGCTTCTGACGGACCGCCGGCCGGTCAGCCGTTACGCGCCCACGGCGCCCGGCGGGCCGCACGCAGCACCCGGGCCCGGCGCAGCCCGGTCAGCCGGTCGGTGTAGACCCGGCCCTCCAGGTGGTCGCACTCGTGCTGGAGGCAGCGGGCGAAGAATCCGGTGCCGGCGACGCGGACCGGCTCGCCGGTCATCGTGACGCCCTCGACCACCGCATGGTCGAAGCGCGGGGTGCCGGCCTCAAGCCCGGGGAGCGAGAGGCAGCCCTCGGAGCCGCGCACCGTGATCCCGTCCGCCTCCACCAGGACCGGGTTCACCACATGGCCGAGGTGGCGCACGTCCTCGTCGTCGGGGCAGTCGAAGACGAACACCTGTGACGGCACACCGATCTGGTTGGCGGCGAGCCCGACGCCCCGCGCCTCGTACATCGTGGCGAACATGTCCTCGACCAGCCGGGCGAGCGAGGGGCCGAACTCCGTGACCGGTTCGCACGGCGCGTGCAGGACGGGATCGCCGAGCAGGCTCATGGTGCGGACGATTCCGGAGCTGCCGGGGATCGGGCGGTTGCGCATGGCGGTCATCGTACGTTCCACGGGGTGGCGCCGGGACGCCGGACGGGACACCCGGGGCCGCGTCAACCCCTTGGCGGCGCTCACATAAATGGCGTTCACATATCCGATCACGGAACATATGCCTGACCATTGACGTGCCCATGGCGTCACTCTACGGTCGACGGAAAGCGCTTGCACCACACCGGGCGGCAGTCCGTCCGGTGCACTCCCCCCACCTGGAGTCGAAGATGCAGCTCAAGCCCGTCCTCGCATGTGCCGGCCTGCTGGCCGGTTCGCTCGCCGTCCTGGGCACCGCCGCACAGGCCGCCCCTGGCCAAGAAAACGCTTCCCCCAAAGCCGCCGCGCTCTACGTGGCGCCGGGCGGTACCGCCGACGCCGCCGGTACCGCGTCGGACCCCACCACACTCGCCTCGGCGGTCAGCCGGGTGAACTCCGGCGGCACGATCTACCTGCGCGGCGGCACGTACCACTACGGGCAGACCGTCACCATCCCGCCGGGCAACGACGGCACATCGGGTGCCCGCACCACCATGGCCGCCTACCCGGGCGAGCAACCGGTGCTGAACTTCTCGGAGATGAGCGAGAACTCCGCCAACCGCGGGCTCGCGGTGAACGGCGACTACTGGCACATCGACGGTCTCACCGTCGAGTACGCCGGCGACAACGGCATCTTCGTCGGCGGCAGCGACAACGTCATCGAGCACGTCGTGACCCGCTTCAACCACGACTCGGGGCTCCAGATCTCCCGGATCTCCTCCGACACCCCCGACGACGAGTGGCCCGCGAACAACCTCGTCCTCAGCTCCGAGTCCCACGACAACGCGGACTCCGACGGCGAGGACGCGGACGGGTTCGCCGCCAAGCTCACCGCGGGCCCGGGCAACGTCTTCCGCTACACCGTCTCGCACAACAACATCGATGACGGCTGGGACCTCTACACCAAGACGGCGACCGGCCCCATCGGCCCCGTGACCATCGAGGACTCCCTGAGCTACGACAACGGCACCCTGTCCGACGGGACCGTGAACAAGAACGGCGACCGCAACGGCTTCAAGCTGGGCGGTGACAAGATCGAGGTCGACCACATCGTGCGGCGGAACATCGCCTACCACAACGGCCACCACGGCTTCACGTACAACAGCAACCCCGGCTCGATGACCGTGTCCGACAATGTGGGCATCGACAACGAGGAGCGCAACTTCTCCTTCGACAAGGGCACTTCGGTGTTCCGGGGCAACACCTCCTGCCGCAGCGGTGACGGCTCCAACGACAAGACCGTCGGCGACGCGGACGGCTCCAACCAGTTCTGGACCGGCTCGAACGGCTCGCGTTGCTCCGCGTACGACGGGGCCCTGGACTGGTCGTTCGCCTCCGACGGCCGCCTGGTCGTCTCCTTCGGCGGGACCGTGGTCACTCCGTAACCGCGGCCGGCGGTGCCGGGGGCGGGCGGCCCCCGGCACCGCTGTCGTCTCACTCCTCCCGCAAGCTCGTCACCAGGTCGCGCGGCAGCCCGTGGGTGTCGTGGAGGTAGTGCAGGTCCTCCTCCGTCAGCGTCCCCCGGAACCGGGGCCGGGCCAGCACCCGCCGGCCGCGCTCCAGGAGCCGGACGAACCGGCGCTCCTCGTCGGCCAGCACCCGCGGCACCTCGCCGGGGTCCACGTCCTGCCGGAAGTGGTCCAGGGTGTGCCGGACCAGCTCGGGCGGCAGATCGCCGAGCGTGCGCGAGGGGTCGCCCTGCCGGAGCACGGTCAGGGCGCGTCGCAGCAGGCGGCGCAGCACGTAACCGCGTCCGGTGGCGGCCGGGCGGACCCCGTCGCCGATGACGACGACGGCGGAGCGCAGATGATCGCAGACCAGCCGCAACGAAGCCTCGTCCAGCGGCCAAAGGGCCGGTACGAGCCGGCGCCAGGGGTCGAAGACATCGCACTCGAACACCGAGGGTCTGCCCTGGAGCAGCGAGGCCAGCCGCTCCAGACCGAGCCCGGTGTCGACATTGCGCTGCGGCAGCGGCACCAGCGAGCCGTCGTCCAGCCTGCGGTGGCTCATCGTGACGTGGTTCCACACCTCCACCCAGCGGTCGTCCCCGGTGGGCGTGGACACGGGCGGCCCCTCGCCGCTCCACAGGAAGACCTCCGAGTCCGGGCCGCACGGCCCGGCCGGCCCGTTGGACCACCAGTTGTCCTCGACGGTCTGCTCCACGGGCACACCGAGCTCCTGCCAGCTGCGCAGCGAGGCGGTGTCGCGCCCGGTGTGCTCGTCCCCGGCGTACACCGTGGCGTACAGCCGGCCGGGGTCGATGCCCAGGCCCTCGGTGAGCAGCCCGTATCCCCACTCCAGGCTGCGCGGGCCCTCGTAGTCGCCCAGCGACCAGCTGCCGAGCATCTCGAAGACGGTGAGATGAGTGGCGTCGCCGACCTCGTCCAGGTCAGTGGTGCGCAGACAGCGCTGCCGGTTGACCAGCCGGCTGCCCAGCGGATGCGGACGGCCCTCCAGATACGGGGTGAGGGGATGCATCCCCGAGGTGGTGAAGAGCACCGGGTCGCCGGGCGGCGGCAGCAGGGTCGAGCCGGTGATGCGGCGGTGGCCGCGCTCCTCGAAGTATTCCAGGAAGGTACGGGCGAGCTGTTCGGTGTCCATGGGGACGGCTCCTTCGCGGGTGGCGGGGAGGCGCCGGAGAACGGGCCGTTCGGTCACCCGGCCGGGGAGGAATCACCACGGCGACCACCGACGGACCGTTTCCGGTCGCCGGGGGAGGGGAAAGTCAGACGGCGGCAACCGGCGAGCTGGTCGCTCGCGCGGTCGCGGTGGTGGTGATGCCGTTGACGTCCATACGCCGAAGGTAACGCGCCCCCGGCCGCCCGTGCACCCGGATTCCGTCGCCGGCGGCCCCCGGAGAACGCGACGGCCCGCTCACGCGTCCTCCATTCCACGGGAAGTCCACGGGAAGTCCACGTGCCGGACGGTGCCGCCGTACGGTCATAGTGCCGGACATCGATAGGCTGGGCGGCGGACCGATGCAAGGAGGATCTAGGACGATGGCAGGCAACACGGAGCCGTTGTCGCCGCGGGCCAAGCTGGCCGTGACGGCGGGCAAGGCCGCTGCGGCGGTGTCGCGGGCGGCCGGGCGGGGCAGCGGATCGGTGATCGGCGGCCGGGTGGCGCTCAAGCTCGACCCCGACCTGCTCGGGCGGCTGGCGCAGCATCTGGACGTGATCCTCGTCTCGGCGACGAACGGCAAGACGACCACCACCCGGCTGATCGCCGAGGCGCTGCGCGCCGCGGGCCCGGTCGTATCGAACGCGCTCGGCGCCAACATGCCCGCGGGCATCACGTCGGCGCTGGCCGGCGGGTCCGACGCGCAGTACGGCGTGATCGAGGTCGATGAGAAGTACCTCGCCGGGGTGGCCCGGGACACGACGCCCAAGGTGATCGCGCTCCTCAACCTCTCGCGCGACCAGCTGGACCGGGCCGCGGAGACGCGGATGCTGGCCGAGAAGTGGCGCGAGGGTCTTTCCGGCTCCAAGGCCGTGATCGTCGCCAACGCCGACGACCCGCTGATCGTCTGGGCGGCCTCCTCCTCCCCCAACGTGGTGTGGGTCGCGGCCGGCCAGGCGTGGAAGGACGACGCCTGGTCCTGCCCGTCCTGCGGCGGGGTCATGCAGCGCCCCGGCGACGACTGGTTCTGCGGCGAGTGCGGTTTCCGGCGGCCGCCGCCGAGCTGGGTGCTGCACGGCGACTACGTACTCGACCCGCACGGTTCGGCGTGGCCGATCCACCTCCAGCTCCCCGGCCGCGCCAACAAGGCCAACGCCACCAGCTCGGCGGCCGTCGCCGCGGTCTTCGGGGTGCCGCCGCAGGTGGCCCTGGAGCGCATGTACCAGGTGCAGGCCATCGCCGGCCGCTACGACGTGGTGAACTTCCTCGGCCGTGAGCTGCGGCTGCTGCTGGCGAAGAACCCGGCGGGCTGGCTGGAGACGTTCTCGCTGATCGACCCGCCGCCGACCCCGGTGATCCTCTCCGTGAACGCGCGCGGCGCGGACGGCACGGACACCTCGTGGCTGTGGGACGTCGACTACACCCAGCTCGCGGGCCACCCGATCTTCGTGCTCGGCGACCGCAAGCTGGACCTCGCGGTCCGCCTCGAAGTGGCCGGGCTCGACTTCCGGGTCTGCGAGAACCTGGACGAGGCCGTCCAGCAGGCTCCGCCCGGGCGCATCGAGGTCATCGCCAACTACACCGCCTTCCAGGACCTGCGCCGCCGTGTCGGCAACTGACCCCGGCCCCGGGCCCCTCCGGAGAGGACGAAGCATGAGCAACAACAGCCTGCGGCTGGTGTGGGTGTACCCGGACCTGCTGAGCACCTACGGCGACCAGGGCAACGCCCTCGTGGTCGAGCGCCGGGCCCGGCAGCGCGGCCTGGACGTGGCGCGCGTCGACGTGCGCAGCGACCAGCCGGTGCCCACGTCGGGCGACATCTATCTGATCGGCGGCGGCGAGGACCGGCCGCAGCGGCTCGCGGCGGAGCGGCTGCGCCGCGACGGCGGGCTCAGCCGGGCGGCGGCCAACGGCGCGATCATCTTCTCGGTCTGCGCCGGCTACCAGATCCTCGGCCACGAGTTCATCAACGACCTCGGGGAGCGCGAGCAGGGTCTCGGTCTGCTGGACGTGGTGTCGACGCGCGGCGAGGGCGCGCGGTGCGTCGGCGACGTGCTGGCGGACATCGATCCGCAGCTGGGGCTTCCGCCGCTGACCGGGTTCGAGAACCACCAGGGCGTCACGCATCTCGGGCCGGCGGCGCGGCCGTTCGCCCGGGTGCGGTTCGGCCGGGGCAACGGCACGGGGGACGGCACCGAGGGCGCGTACAACGACACCGTCTTCGGCACGTACATGCACGGTCCGGTGATGGCGCGGAACCCCATGATCGCGGACCTGCTGCTGAAGCTGGCCCTCGATGTGAACGCGCTCCCGCCGACCGACGACCGGTGGTACGAGGCGCTGCGCGCGGAGCGCATCGCGGCTGCGACACAGCCCGCCTGACCAGGCGTTTTACCGGTGGTCCGATGAGTGGTGCGGGGCTCGGATGAGCAGCGTCCAGCAGGCGGACGCCCGGTTCGGTCCCGCCACTCCGCGCCGGTAGGGTGGCGGGGATCCAACCGGACGACGTGGTCCGGTCGTCGGCCCACGTTGCAAAGGTTTCCCGGGCAATGCGAATTGGTGTGCTCACCTCCGGCGGCGACTGCCCCGGCCTCAATGCCGTCATCCGGTCCGTCGTCCACCGCGCTGTGGTCGACCACGGCGACGAGGTCATCGGCTTCCACGACGGGTGGCGGGGCCTCCTGGAGTGCGACTACCGCAAGCTCGACCTGGACGCCGTGGGCGGCATCCTCGCCCGTGGCGGTACGATCCTCGGCTCCTCCCGGGTCCAGCCGGCGCATCTGCGCGGGGGCGTCGAGACGGCCCGGGGCCATGTCAAGGATCTCGGGCTCGACGCGATCATCCCGATCGGCGGCGAGGGCACCCTGAAGGCGGCGAACCTGCTCTCCGAGGCGGGGCTGCCGATCGTCGGTGTGCCGAAGACCATCGACAACGACATCGCGTCGACCGACGTCACCTTCGGCTTCGACACCGCCGTCGGTGTCGCGACCGAGGCGCTGGACCGGCTGAAGACCACCGCCGAGTCGCACCAGCGCGTCATGATCGTCGAGGTCATGGGCCGCCACACCGGCTGGATCGCCCTGCACTCCGGCATGGCGGCCGGTGCGCACGCCGTCGTCGTCCCGGAGCGCCCGTTCGACATCGACGAGCTGACCGAGGTCGTGGGCCGGCGCTTCTCGGCCGGCAAGAAGTTCGCGATCGTCGTCGTCGCGGAGGGCGCGAAGCCGCGCGAGGGCACCATGGACTTCCATGCGGGCGCCAAGGACGTCTACGGCCACGAACGCTTCACGGGCGTGGCGACCCAGCTCTCCGTCGAGCTGGAGCAGCGCCTCGGCAAGGAGGCCCGCCCGGTGATCCTGGGCCACGTCCAGCGGGGCGGCACGCCGACCGCGTACGACCGCGTCCTCGCAACCCGGTTCGGCTGGCACGCGGTGGAGGCGGCGCACCGGGGCGAGTTCGGCATGATGACGGCGCTGCGCGGCACGGACATCACGCTGGTGCCCCTCGCGCACGCGGTGGAGACCCTGAAGACGGTTCCGGCCGCCCGGTACGCCGAGGCGGAGTGCGTGCTCTGAGCCGACACCCGACACGAGACCGCCCCCGGCCGCATCCTCGGCCGGGGGCGGTTCTAGTCTAGTCGGGACAACCAGCACGAAACGGGGACGTCCCGGCGTTCCCATCGGGAGTGAACAGATGGATCACAGCGGGCACGGCATGAACATGGACCTGCCGCCGTTCACTCTGGGACGCGGGCTCCATTTCTCCGCGGACCCGTTCTTCCTGATCGGCTGCGTGCTCGCGGTGCTGCTGTACGGGTACGGGGTGCTGCGGCTGCGGCGGCGCGGGGACGAGTGGCCGGTGGGGCGCACGGTCGTGTTCGTGGCCGGTGTGCTGACGATCGCGCTGGTGATGTGCACCCGGCTCAACGACTACGGCATGGTCATGTTCAGCGTGCACATGGTGCAGCACATGGTGATCAGCATGCTGTCGCCCATCCTGCTGCTCCTCGGCGCACCGGTGACGCTCGCACTGCGCGCGCTGCCGGTCGCGCCGCGTGGCACGAAGGGGCCGCGTGAGCTGCTGCTGATGCTGTTGCACAGCCGGTACATGAAGATCGTCACGCATCCGGCGTTCACGATCCCGCTGTTCATCGCCAGCCTGTACGGCCTGTACTTCACACCGCTCTTCGACCATCTGATGGGCTCCACGACCGGGCACCTCGTGATGATGGTGCACTTCCTGGCGGTCGGCCTGTTCTTCTTCTGGCCGATCATGGGCGTCGATCCGGGACCGCACCGCCCCGGCTATGTGATGCGGATGCTGGAGCTGTTCGCCGGGATGCCGTTCCACGCGTTCTTCGGGATTGCTCTCATGATGGCCTCCACGCCGATGGTGGAGGTCTACAAGAACCCGCCGTCCTCGCTCGGCATCGAGGCGCTGTCCGACCAGAGCGCGGCGGGCGGCATCGCGTGGGCCTTCAGCGAGATCCCCTCGGTGGTGGTCCTGGTGGCGCTGGTGTTCCAGTGGTACCGCTCGGAACAGCGGACGGCGAAGCGCTCGGACCGGGCCGCGGACCGCGACGGGGACCAGGAGCTCCAGGCGTACAACGCGTATCTCGCGTCGTTGCAGGCGCGCGGACAGTAGCGGCAGACCCTCCTTTCGGGTGACGATGGTCCTGACGGCCGCGCGGCCGACGAGGAGGGTGCGCGCATGTCCGGATCCACCAAGACGATGGGAATGCTCACCGCCGGCGCCCTGGTGGCGGTGACCGCCTACACGGTCGCCCTGGGGAGCAACGGCTGGCTCTGGTTCGGCTGGGTGATCCTGGGCCTGATCACGATCGGGATGGCGGCTACGCGGGAGACATGAGTGGGCGGCCGACGGCCGCCCTTCGTCCGTTACGGGGCCGGGTCGCCGGGGCGGTCCTGCCGCCAGTCGTCCGTCATGTCCGGCAACTGCACCGGCGGCCAGGGCCGGGTGGTGGAGCGCTCCCATGCGGTGTTCCCGGTTGTCCGGGCGGGCGGTTCCGGCTTCGTTGCGCGGAGGTGAACCGGTGCATACGGTGACCGGCCGCAACCGGTTCCATCCCGCCCGCGCGGTCGGCCCGGCGACACCGGGGCACACCTGCCGTTGCGGCGTACACCTACCGGCCCGGGTGCGCGATGCGAACGCCGCAAACACTCCGGGCGGCAGTCGCCTCCCCCGTCACTCCCCGTCGGTTTCGACGCACAGGCGGCGTTGCCGCAGGGGGCGGTGCGCACCTCGTGGAGGCGCCACTCACTCACGCCGGGCACGCCGTTGCCCTGGTGGTTCACCGCCGCCCCAGGCGCCGTGGACCCTGTCACCGCAGCGGAGGCATACCTCACCCCGAGTCACCGGCCGGGCGCCGCCGCACGGAGGAATCCGGCCGCTCGCGCGGCCGCGCGCATGCGATTGCGAACGTCTCCACGAGCGCGGCGAGGCGCCCGGCCCGGACCAGTCACGGGTGGTTACCCGGGCGTCAACTCCGTTGCACGAAGGGTCCGTTCGACGTGTGTCCCCGTTCACACGCCCGTAAGGCAGTTGCGCTTTAACTCTTGACAGGTGCCTGTCGCCACGCCACCTTGGGAGCGCTCCCACAATCAAGACTTGCACACTCCACCCCCTCCCCTTCTCCCCCAACGCCGTTGAGCCGCAAGGGCATCACCCGGCAGAGGAAGGCGTTTGTCATGAGCTTGGTGAAGCGTTGTAGGCCCCGCCGCTCCCCGGGGCTGCCGGCCCTCGTGGTCGGCGCACTCGCCCTGGCCACCGGCCTGGCGGGCGGGCCGGCGTCGGCCGCGTCGCAGGACACACTGCACGACCTCGCCGCGGCCCAGGGCAAGTACTTCGGCTCCGCCACCGACAACCCCGAGCTCCCCGACGCGGCCTACGCGGCGAAACTCGGCTCCGAGTTCGGGCAGATCACGCCCGGCAACTCCATGAAGTGGGACACCACCGAGCCCGCCCGCGGCCAGTTCGACTTCACCAAGGGCGATGTGATCACCGGCTTCGCCGAGGAGCACGGCCAGACCGTGCGCGGCCACACCCTGGTCTGGCACAGCCAGCTGCCCGGCTGGGTGGGCTCGCTGCCCGCCACCGAGGTGGAGACGGCCATGACCGACCACATCACCGCGGAGGCCACCCACTACCGCGGCGAGGTGGCCGCGTGGGACGTGGTGAACGAGCCGTTCAACGAGGACGGCACCTTCCGGACCAGCCCGTTCTACAACGCGATGGGCAAGGACTACATCGCCAAGGCCCTGCGCGCGGCGCACGCCGCCGACCCGGACGCCAGGCTCTACATCAACGACTACAACGTCGAGGGCAAGGGCGCGAAGAGCGACGCGATGTACGACCTGGTGAGCGACCTGCTCGCCGAGGGCGTGCCGCTCGACGGGGTCGGGATGCAGGCCCACCTGGCCATCCAGTACGGCTTCCCGTACCAGATGCAGGCGAACATGCAGCGGTTCGCCGATCTGGGCCTGGACGTCGCCGTCACCGAGCTTGACGTGCGCATGCAGCTTCCGGCGGACGCCACCAAGCTCGCCACCCAGTCCTCGTACTACGCGCAGGTGGTCGACGCCTGCCTCGCCGTGGAGCGCTGCGTCGGCATCACGGTCTGGGACTACACGGACAAGTATTCCTGGGTGCCGAACACCTTCCCGGGCGAGGGCGCGGCCAATCTGTACGACGACGACCTGGCCCCGAAGCCCGCCTACGCCGCCGTGCGCACTGCCCTGGGCGACGAGAGCGACGGGGGCGGGGACGACGGGGGTGACGACGGCGGCGACGGTGGTACGCCCGGCACGCTGAAGGCCCAGTACCGCGCCAACGACACCTCGGCCGGCGACAACCAGATCAAGCCCGGCCTCCAACTCGTGAACACCGGCAGCGCCCCGGTCAACCTCCCCTCGGTGACCGTGCGCTACTGGTTCTCCGGCGACAACGGCGCGACCACGTACGGCAGTTGGTGCGACTGGTCCCCGATCGGCTGCTCCACCATCACGCACCGGGTGGTGGCCGCGAGCACCCCGAAGGCCGGTGCCGACCACTACCTGGAAGTCGGCTTCGCGAGCGGCACCCTCGCCGCGGGCGCGTCGACCGGCGAAATGCAGCTGCGCCTGAGCAAGACGGACTGGTCGGACTTCGACGAGTCCGACGACTACAGCCACGGCACCGGCGCCTCGTACGCGGATGCCTCGAAGGTCACCGTCTACGTCGGCGGCGAACTCGTCTGGGGCATCGAGCCCTGATCCCGGGGGCCCCGCTCAGGCCCCCGTTCCCCTCGCGTACACCTTTGCGCACCCCCGTAACCCCTCCCCCGCGTTCCGCCGCACCCCGTCCCCTTCCCCTCCTCCCCTCCCCCTCGACGACACCCGCCACTGGAGGATTTGTGTCGATATCACGTAGAACGTTCAGCAGCGCCCTCGGCGGCAGCGTGCTGGCCGTCGGTCTGGCCCAGGGCACCGCGATCGCCCGGCCCGCCTCCGCACCGGCCGCCACCGGGGCGGCCCGCGCGGCCGCCGCCGGCGACGACCCGTACACGCAGGCGTTCCTGACCCAGTACGGCAAGCTCAAGGACGCCGCGAACGGCTACTTCAGCCCGGACGGTCTCCCGTACCACTCGGTCGAGACCCTGATGGTCGAGGCTCCGGACCACGGCCACCAGACGACGTCGGAGGCCGTCAGCTTCTGGATGTGGCTGGAGGCGGCGTACGGCAGGGTGACCGGTGACTGGGCGCCGTTCAACGCGGCCTGGGCGGTGGCGGAGAAGACGATCATCCCGCAGCACGCCGACCAGTCCACCAGCGACTCGTACAACCCCTCGGCGCCCGCCACCTACGCCCCCGAGCACCCGCTGCCGAGCGGCTACCCCTCCGCGCTGGACGGCACGGTGCCGGTGGGCACCGACCCGCTGTCGGCCGAACTCGCCTCGTCCTACGGGACGATGGACGTCTACGGCATGCACTGGCTGATGGACCTGGACAACGTCTACGGCTACGGCAACAAGCCGGGCACCGGCGGCGAGTCCGGGCCGGGGGCCGGCGCCTCCTTCATCAACACCTACCAGCGCGGTGCGCAGGAATCGGTGTGGGAGACCGTCCCGCAGCCGACCACCGACCTCTTCGAGTACGGCGGTCCCAACGGGTATCTCGACCTGTTCGTCGGGGACTCCAGCTACGCCAAGCAGTGGAAGTACACCAACGCGCCGGACGCCGACGCCCGCGCGGTGCAGGCTGCCTACTGGGCGTACCGCTGGGCCTCGGAGCAGGGCAAGGAGAGCCAGGTCGCGGACTCGGTGGCGAAGGCCGCCAAGATGGGCGACTACCTCCGCTATGCCATGTTCGACAAGTACTTCAAGCGCGTCGGCGACTGCACCGACCCCAACTCCTGCCCGGCCGCCTCCGGCCGCGACTCCCAGCACTACCTGCTGTCCTGGTACTACGCCTGGGGCGGGGCCGCCGCGGGCAGCGGCGGCGGCTGGGCCTGGCGCATCGGTGACGGCGCCTCCCACCAGGGCTACCAGAACCCGCTGGCCGCCTGGGCGCTGTCCAACGTGCCCTCGCTCACCCCCAAGTCCGCGACGGCCAGGGCGGACTGGTCCAAGAGCCTGACCCGGCAGCTGGAGTTCCTGACCTGGCTCCAGTCCAGCGAGGGCGCCCTCGCCGGCGGCTGCACCAACAGCTGGGAGGGCAGTTACAGCACGCCCCCGGCCGGCACGCCCACCTTCTACGGGATGGCGTACGACTGGCAGCCGGTGTACCACGACCCGGCGAGCAACAACTGGTTCGGCTTCCAGGCGTGGGGCATGGAGCGCGTCGCCGCCTACTACTACGTGACCGGCAACGCGGCCGCCGAGGCCGTGCTGTCGAAGTGGGTCGCCTGGGCGTCGAGCGAGACGACCATCGGCTCCGACGGCAGCTTCCGCTTCCCGTCGACCCTCAACTGGACCGGGGAGCCCGACACCTGGAACGCCTCCTCGCCCGGTGACAACGCGGGCCTGCACGTGACGGTGGTGGACTACGCCAACGACGTCGGCGTGGGCGCCGCGTACGTCAAGACGCTCACCTACTACGCCGCCAAGTCGGGCGACGAGGACGCGGCGGCGCTCGCCAAGGCCCTGCTGGACGCGATGGCGCTGAACACCACGGACAAGGGCATCTCGGTGCCGGAGACCCGGCTGGACTACAACCGGTTCGACGACGAGGTGTACATCCCGTCCGGCTGGTCGGGCACCATGCCCAACGGCGACCCGGTCCAGCCCGGTTCGACCTTCATCTCCATCCGCAGCTGGTACAAGGACGACCCGGACTGGCCGAAGGTGCAGGCGTACCTGGACGGCGGGGACGCGCCCGTCTTCACGTACCACCGCTTCTGGGCGCAGGCCGCGCTCGCCCTGGCCTTCGCGATCTACGCGGAGCTGCTGGTGGAGGGCGGCGGCGGTGAGCCGGGCGGCGACACCGAGCCGCCGACCGCGCCGGGCGGCCTCACCGTGACCGGGACCACCAAGGACAGCGTCTCGCTCTCCTGGTCCGCGTCCACCGACAACACCGCGGTGACCGGCTACGACGTGTACCGCAACGGTGTGCTGGCGGGCAACGCGACCGGGCTGACGTTCACCGACTCCGGGCTCGCCGCCAACACCGAGTACACCTACGCGGTGGCGGCGCGGGACGCGGGCGGCAACACCTCGGCGCTGTCGGACGCGGTCCTCGCCAAGACGAAGACCGGCGGCTCGACCGGCACCGGCGCGGTGAAGGTGCAGTACAAGAGCACCGACTCCTCCGCGACGGACAACCAGATCCGGATGGGCCTGCAAGTGGTGAACACGGGCAGCGCGCCCGTCGACCTGTCGACGGTGAAGGTCCGGTACTGGTTCACCGCGGACGGCGGACCGAGCACCTTCGGGACCTACTGCGACTACGCGGCGCTCGGCTCGTCCACCATCACGCACACGGTGGTCGCCGTCGCCGGCCCGAAGACCGGAGCCGACCGCTACCTGGAGGTCGGGTTCACCGGCGGCGCGGGCACGCTGGCCGCGGGCGCCTCCACCGGGGAGATCCAGCTGCGGCTCAACAAGAGCGACTGGTCGAACTTCAACGAGGCGGACGACTACAGCCGGGCCACCAACACCGCCTACGCGGACTCCTCGAAGGTCGGCGCGTATGTCGCCGGCACCCTCGCCTGGGGTGTCGAGCCGTGACGGGCCGACCGCTGCCGGCACTGGCCGGGGCGGCCGCCGCCCTGGTCCTGGCCGCGGCGTCGATGCTGACCGGCGCCTCCTCGGCCTCGGCGTCGCCGGTCACCGACTGCACGCCCTGGGGCACCACCGAACTGCGCGGCGGGGAATACCTCTACCAGCAGAACGAGTGGAACTCCGACACCGAGCAGTGTGTCGGCGTCGACCCGGACACCGGCGCCTGGTCCGTCACCACGTCCTCGTTCAACCTGCCGACGAACGGCGCCCCGGCCACGTACCCCTCCAGTTACAAGGGCTGCCACTGGGGTGCGTGCACGTCGGACAGCGGGCTGCCGCTGCGCGTGGACGAGCTGGGCAGCGTACGCACCGACTGGTCGACCACACAGGTCGGCTCCGGCGCGTACAACGTCTCGATGGACGTCTGGTTCAACTCGGCGCCGGTCACCGACGACCAGCCGGACGGCACCGAGCTGATGATCTGGATGAACCACCGGGGCGGCGTCCAGCCCATCGGTTCCCGCACGGCGACGGTCCAGCTCGACGGCCGGACCTGGGACGTGTGGACCGGTCCCGGCGCGTCGGGCTGGAAGGTGATCTCGTACGTCCTCCAGGGCGGCGCGACCGAGCTGACCGGCTTCGACGTGAAGAGTCTGATCGACGACGGGGTCGGCCGGGGACAGATCGATCCGGCGCACTATCTGATCGACGCCGAGGCCGGGTTCGAGATCTGGCAGGGCGGTCAGGGGCTCGGCATGAAGGACTTCTCCTTCGAGGCGAGCGCCGGGGCCGACGGCGGCGACGACGGTGGTGACGGCGGCGGCGACGACGGCGACGGCGATCCGGGCGGGGGCGGCAAGACCGGCGCCCTCAAGGCGCAGTACAAGAACAACGACTCGTCCGCGACCGACAACCAGATCCGGCCCGGCCTCCAGCTGGTCAACACCGGCAGCACGGCGGTGGACCTGTCCACGGTGAAGCTGCGCTACTGGTTCACCCCCGAGTCCGGCGCCGCCGGCTTCGGCACCGCGTGCGACTACGCGGTCATCGGCTGCGGAAACGTGACGCACACGGTGCGGCAGGCCGGCACCGCCGTCGGTGCGAGCCACTACCTGGAGGTCGGCTTCACCGGGGGCACCCTCGCCCCCGGGGCCGCCACCGGAGAGATCCAGCTCCGGTTCAACAAGTCCGACTGGTCGGACTTCGACGAGACGGACGACTACAGCCGGGCCGCCAACACGGCCTTCACCGACACCTCGAAGGTCGGGGTGTACGTCAACGGCGCCCTGTCCTCGGGCACCGCACCCTGACCGGCCGCACCGCCGGTCACCCACCACTCCCGATGGCGGGCCGAACACTCACCCCGCTGAACCCGCCATCGGGCAGCACCCCCCATGAACCCGTCTGCGGGGAGTTTCCGCAGGCGTACGAGAGGAGCACGGAGCCGCAATGAGTACCAGAGGCACCATCAAGCAAGGTCTGCGCCGGAGGCTGGCCGCAGCCTCCGCCCTGGCCATGGGCGCGGCGCTGGCGGTGGCGATCCCCACCACCGCCGACGCGGCGGCGGCCCGGGTCGACAACCCCTACGTGGGCGCCAAGGCATATGTGAACCCGGACTGGTCCGCCAAGGCGGCGGCCGAGCCGGGCGGCGCGGCCATCGCCGACACTCCGGCCTTCGTCTGGATGGACCGCATCGCGGCCATCGGCGGCACCCCCGGGGCGATGAGCCTGCGCGAGCACCTGGACACCGCCCTCGACCAGGGCGCGAACCTCTTCCAGGTGGTCATCTACGACCTGCCGGGGCGCGACTGTGCGGCGCTGGCCTCCAACGGTGAGCTCGGCCCCACGGAGCTCGACCGGTACAAGAGCGAATACATCGACCCGATCTCCGAGATCCTCGCCGACCCGGCGTACGCGGACCTGCGGATCGTCACCATCATCGAGCCGGACTCGCTGCCCAACCTCGTCACCAACGCGGGCGGCACGGCCGGTTCGACCGACGCCTGCGCGACGATGAAGGCGAACGGCAACTACGAGAAGGGTGTCGGCTACGCCCTGCACACCCTGGGTGCCATCCCGAACGTCTACAACTACGTGGACGCGGCGCACCACGGCTGGCTGGGCTGGGACAGCAACATGGTCCCGGCGGGCGTCGAGTTCAAGAAGGCCGCGACCTCCGAGGGCGCAACCGTGGACGACGTCTCCGGCTTCATCGTGAACACGGCCAACTACTCGGCCCTCAAGGAGCCGAACTTCAAGGTCACCGACTCGGTCAACGGCACCACCGTGCGCCAGTCCAAGTGGGTCGACTGGAACTACTACGTCGATGAGCTGTCGTTCGCCCAGGCGCTCCGCACCCAGCTGGTGGGCCAGGGCTTCAACTCCGACATCGGCATGCTGATCGACACCGCCCGCAACGGCTGGGGCGGCGCCGACCGGCCCACCTCGGCGGGCCCGCTGACCAGCGTGGACGACTACGTCAACGGTGGCCGTGTGGACCGGCGCATCCACGCCGGCAACTGGTGCAACCAGAGCGGTGCCGGTATCGGTGAGCGTCCCACCACCGCTCCCGAGGCCGGGATCGACGCCTACGTGTGGGCGAAGCCCCCGGGGGAGTCGGACGGCAGCAGCCAGCCCGAGGACAACGACGAGGGCAAGGGCTTCGACCGGATGTGCGACCCGACCTATGAGGGCAACGGGCGCAACGGCAACAGCATGACGGGCGCGCTGCCGAACTCCCCGGTCGCGGGTCACTGGTTCTCCGCGCAGTTCCAGGAGCTGGTACGCAACGCCTACCCGCCGATCGACGGCAGCGGCGAGAACCCCGGCGGTGGCGACGACGGCGACGACGACACCCAGGCGCCGACCGCGCCGACGGGTCTGACGTCCACCGCGAAGACCAGCGGCAGCGTCTCGCTGTCCTGGTCGGCGTCGAGCGACGACACCGCGGTGACCGGCTACGACGTGTACCGGGACGGCACCAAGGTGGGCTCGGCCACCGGCACCTCGTACACCGACTCGGGTCTGTCGGCCTCGACGGCCTACAGCTACACCGTGAAGGCGAAGGACGCGGCCGGTAACGTCTCGGCGGCCTCCTCGGCCCTCTCCGTCACCACCTCCGCCGGGGGCGGCACCGGAACGGGCGCGCTGAAGGTCCAGTACAAGAACAACGACAGCTCCGCGACCGACAACCAGATCCGGTTCGGTCTCCAGCTGGTGAACACCGGCAGCACGGCGGTGGACCTGTCCACGGTGAAGCTGCGCTACTGGTTCACCCCCGAGTCCGGCTCCTCCACCTTCGGTACCGCGTGCGACTACGCGGTCATCGGCTGCGGGAACCTGAGCCTGTCGGTGAAGTCGGACGGTTCGGCGGCCGGGGCCAGCCACTACCTGGAGGTCTCCTTCGGCAGCGGCAGCCTCGCGGCCGGCGCCTCCACCGGTGAGATGCAGCTGCGGCTGAACAAGAGCGACTGGTCCAACTTCAACGAGGCGGACGACTACAGCCACGGCACGGGCACCTCGTTCGCCGACGCTTCGAAGGTCGGCGTGTACACGGCCGGTGCGCTCTCCTGGGGCACCGCGCCCTGATCAGTGACCGGATGACCCGGTGAATCCCGTCCGGCCCCGCCACGTGTGTGGTGGGGCCGGACTTCTCCGCGTGCGCGAGGCCGGGCATCTTTACGTACAAGTGAGCGACGGGTTTTTGTTATGGTCTCCGGCCGGGCCGCATCTCCCAGGTGTGCGTGAAGCCAGAACAGGACTCCGGAAGAGTGAGCACAGCATGGGCCAGGACCGCGAACGGGCGTTGATCAAGGCGGCACGGGCCGGTGACGCCGACGCCAAGGACCAACTCGTCGCGTCCTGTCTTCCGCTGCTCTACAACATCGTCGGACGCGCGCTGAACGGCCACGCGGACGTGGACGACGTCGTGCAGGAGACGGTCCTGCGCATGCTGCGCGCCCTGCCCGGCCTGCGGAGTCCGGAGAGCTTCCGCTCCTGGCTGGTGGCCATCGCGATGAACGAGATACGCGGGCACTGGCGCGACCGGCAGTCCGCCGCGATCCCGGTGGAGCCGCTGGCCACCGGCCAGGACCGGGTCGATCCGGCGGCGGACTTCGTGGACGTGACGATCCTGCGGCTCGGCCTGTCCGGGCAGCGCCGCCAGGTCGCCGAGGCGACCCGATGGGTGGACGAGGACGACCGGGCGCTGCTGTCGCTGTGGTGGCTGGAGGCCGCGGGTGAGCTGACCCGGGCCGAGGTGGCCGCCGCGATCAATCTGTCGCCCGAGCACACCGCCGTACGCGTACAGCGGATGAAGGCGCAGCTGGACACCGCCCGGGTGGTGGTGGGCGCGCTGGCCGCGCAGCCCCGGTGCATCCTGCTGGACGACATCCTGACCGGCTGGGGCGGGGCGCCCTCGTCGCTGTGGCGCAAGCGCATCGCACGGCACGCGCGCGGCTGCACGGTCTGCTCGGGCTTCGGCTCGGGCCTGGTGCCTGCCGAGGGCCTGCTGGTGGGCCTCGCGCTGGTCCCGCTCGCGGTGGCCGGGGCGGGCCGGGCCCCCCGGCTGACCGAGGCCGCGGCCGGCACGCCCATCGACGCGCCCATCGGCTCGCCCCTCGGCGCCCCCGCGCGGCCGGGCCGGGCGGCATTGCGGCGGACCACCCAGACGCGCCGCCGCCGGCGCAACGCCATGGTGGCGTCCGTCCTCGCGGTGGGCGTGCTGGGGGCCGGGGGCGCCGCCGTCCATCTGTCGACCGATGACGACGGCGGCGACGAGGTCTCCGTCGCGACCGCCCCCGACACCGACGGCTCCGTCACCGCGACCGCCTCGGCCGGGGAGTCCGCCTCCGCGCCCCCGTCCGCCTCACCCTCGCACTCCGCCGGGAGCCCGAGCCCGAGCGCCACGAAGAAGAAGGACCGGGCGAAGCCGAAGAAGACGACTCCCGCGACCAAGCGCCCCCCGGCCACGAAGTCCCCCTCCGCGCCCCGCCCGGCCCCGGCCGAGCCCGCGCCGAGCCCGCCCTCGGACGCGGAGCAGGTCCTCGCCCTGGTGAACACCGAGCGCGCGAAGGAGGGCTGCTCACCGGTGACCGGCAACGACGAGCTGGCGACCGCCGCGCAGCGGCACTCCGAGGACATGGCCGCGCACGACTACTTCTCCCACACCTCGCAGGACGGCTCGGGCCCCGGCGAGCGGATCACCTCGGCCGGCTACCGCTGGAGCACGTACGGGGAGAACATCGCGAAGGGCCAGCGGACGCCGGCGGACGTGATGAGCTCCTGGATGAACAGCCCGGGCCACCGGGCGAACATACTCAACTGCTCGTTCAAGGAACTGGGCGTGGGCATCCAGGACAGCCCCGGCGGCATCGTCTGGACGCAGGACTTCGGCGCGCAGATGTGAGGCCGCGGCGCCGCGCGGCGGGCACGGGGGCGCGGGCCCGTCAGCCCGTCCGCGTCACGTCCATCGACATCAGCCCGCGCAGCCCGTTCTCCAGGATCTCCGGGCCGGTGTCGCCGAACATGGCGAGCTGGGCGATGAACCCCTGGGCGGTCGCGATGAGGGCCCGGGCGACGTGTTCGTCCGGCACGTCCGCCCGGAGCACGCCCGCCTCGCGGTACAGCCCGACCAGGTCGGTCCAGGCCCCGCGCAGCCCGTCGAACGCCTCGGCGAGGGTGGCCGCCAGCCGCTCGCTGCGCAGGGTCTCCGACCACACCTGGATGATCAGCCCCGCGTATGCCCGGGGTTCGAGCCCCCGCCCCGATTCGAGGCCGTCCGCGAACAGGCTCCGCGAGACCCGGCCGATCAGGATGTCCGGGGTGGGGACGGGGGTGTCCCGGGCCGCGCCCTCGAAGGCGCGGCGCACCCCGGTCACGGCCTCGGTCGCGATGGCCGCGATCAGGTCCTCCTTGCCACTGAAGTAGCGGTAGACCGCCCCCGCCGACAGGCCGACCTCCTTCAGCACGTCCTGCATCGAGGTGCCGTGGAAGCCGTCGCGGGCGAAGCAGCGCGCGGCGCCGTCGAGAATCTGCCGACGGCGGGCGTCCAGATGCTCCTGGGATACACGGGCCATGCGCCCAACTTAAAACGAACATTCATTCTTGACAAGGAAACGAGAGCGGGGCGACAGTGTCGGAGCCATATAAAACGAACAATCATTCTCTTTGAATCGAGGCATGGCCCATGTCCCTCACCCCGAACCGCCGCCTGGGCGTGGTGGTCCTGCTGGTTCCGCTGGTGGTGACCCTCGCCCTGTGGGCCTTCGCCTGGCCCGCCGCCCGGACCGCGCCGCGCGACCTGCCGGTCGGGATCGCCGGTACCGCGCCGGCCGCCGACCAGCTCCAGCAGCGGTTCGAGGAGCGCGACGGGGCCTTCGACGTGCACCGCTACGACTCCGAGGCCGCGGCCCGGGACGCGATCGAGGACCGGACCGTCTACGGCGCGGTCGTCGTGACCGCCAAGGGTCCCGAGCTGCTGACCGCGAGCGCGGGCAGCACGGTGGTCGCCCAGCTGCTGCGCGAGGCGGTGACCGCCGGAGCACCGGCCGGCACGGCCGTACCGGTCACCGACGTGGTGGCCGCGCCCGCCGCCGACCCCCGGGGCGCCGTACTCGGCTCCAGCATCCTGCCGCTGGCCATCGCGGGGGTCGCCGCCGGTGCGGCCGTGACCGTGCTGAGGCTGCGCGGGGCGCGGGCCTCGCTCGCGCTGCTCGGCGTGGCCGTCGCGGTGGGGCTCCTGGCCACCGCGGTGACGGACAGCTGGCTCGGCGCCCTCACCGGCGACTGGTGGAGCGAGGCCGGAACCATCGCCCTGACCGTGCTCGCCATCGGCGCACCGGTCGCGGGCTTCGCCGCCCTGATCGGGACCCCGGGCATCGGCATCGGCGCCCTGCTCATGGTGCTACTGGGCAACCCCTTCTCGGGCGTGACCAGCGCCCCCGAACTGCTCCCCCGCCCGATCGCCGCGATCGGCCGGCTGCTGCCACCCGGGGCAGGCGGTTCCGCGCTGCGCTCGGTGGCGTTCTTCGACGGCGCGGCGGCGGCCGCCCCCGCCCTGACACTCGGCGTGTGGGCGGTGCTGGGGCTGGGCGCGGTGCTCGTCGGCGGGCGTCGCCGGACGGCCGCGGACACCATGGCGCCGACCTCGGCGCGGGAGCCCGCACTGGCCGGCTGACCATGCTCAGGAGTGCGCCCCCGTCCGGCCGGACGGGGGCGCTTCGCCGTGTACGGGGGTCAGTCGTCCCGGCCGTGGTGGCCGCGGTGCTCCGCCGCGATGCCGAAGCGCTGCCGTTCGCCGGGAGCGGACGGGGTGGAGCCGATCGAGGAGACCGAGCTGATCACGTGCTCCTGCTCCACCGCCTCCTCCTTCTCAAGTCGTTCGAGGTCAGCGGCCGATACGAGGGCGACAATCGGCTTGCCGTGCCGCGTGACGACGACGCGCTCGCCGCCGTAGACGACGCGGTTGATCAGTTCGGCGAGTTCAGCCCGGGCTTGCGTCACCGGAATCTCGTAGGCCATGCTCCCATCATAACCTTCTGTACATCCTGTACATTTTTTACGGAAGCGCGCGCGGGCACCCCGCTGTGCCCGCGCGACCGGAGGAGAGGCACAGCCGTGTACCGTCCCGTCGCCCGCCACGTTCTGCCCGAGTTCACCGAGCGCACCTCGCAGGGGTCCCGGACCCTCGACCCGTACTCCAAGCTGCTCGCGGAGCGCGTCGTCTTCCTCGGCACGGCTCTGGACGAGACGGCCGCCAACGATCTGGTGGCCCAGCTGATGTATCTGGAGCACGACGCGCCGGACCGGCCCGTCTCGCTGTACATCAACTCGCCGGGCGGCTCGTTCGGCGCGATGACGGCCCTGTACGACACGATGAACTTCCTCAGCTGCGAGGTGGAGACCTACTGCCTGGGCCGGGCGGGCGCCGGCGCGGCCGTGTTGCTTGCCGCGGGTGCCCCGGGCCGGCGGCACATGCTGCCCGGCGCCAAGGTGGTCGTCGGCCAGCCCGCGCTGGACGAGCCGCTTCAGGGGCAGCCGTCCGACCTGGAGATCGAGGCGCGGGAACTGGCCCGGATGCGCGAGACGATGACCGGCATGCTGGCCCGGCACACCGGGCGCTCCGTCGAACAGGTCACCGAGGACACCGAGCGCGACCTCGCCCTCGACGCGGAGGGCGCCCTGGCGTACGGGCTGGTCGACCACATCGTGCGGAACCGGGTCCCGGTGCCGCCGCGCTCCGGGTGGTGAACCGGGGATGCAGCCACCGGACTTCCCGCCGCTGCCCGCCCTGACCCGGGCCGAGTCCGCGTTCATCGACGGCTATCTGCGGGTGGTCGACCAGGTGGGCCGGATCAACCCGGCGCACGGGGACGACACCTACACAGCCCTGCGCGCCGCCCAGGCCCTCGCCTCGCACGCGGCGGCCTTACGGGACGCGCTCGCACTGATGCACCGGCGCGGCGAAACCCGTATCCACAGCAGCACGTTGACCCGCGCGCTGCGGGAGCTGGACGGCGAGCGGCGGGCGGCCCGGGTCGCCCTGCCGCCCGTCCCGCCGGACTGACACCCCGGCAGGTCACCGACACGCCCGGCGGGCGCGCGGGATTTCCTCGCTCGTTCGGCGTAGGTGTTCCCTCGCGCGAGCGACGGTCCGATTTGCCTTTTCCTGATGCGCGTGGGGCGCGTTCCTTCGCGACACCGCTGGTACGGCCGTGGCGACGGGCGGCCGGCGGACCGCCGTCCGGGTTTCCGTCCACCTGAACGGGCCATCCGTGACGGTCTTCACCGATGGCTGTTCCGGCGCGGAAATCCGGCCCGAGGTGCGTCAAGATCCCTGGGACGACAAGCCCCCGCCACCGCGGCGGGGCGGTCCGGGCGGACGCCGAGTCCTGCCGCCGCCCGGATGACTGGTCGACAGGAGTGGATCGGCAGGAGTGGAGGACCCGAGCACTACGGGACCGCCGGATCTCCGGCCGTCCCTCGGGGTGAAGCCGCCGCGCGCGGCCGGGCAACTTCGCCAGCCCGAACCCGACAGGTCATCCTTCACAGGCGGCTGACGAAGGGTTGCGCATGACTGCGCAGGTACATGTCCCGTCTCTGCTCGCCCGGGCCACCACGGCCTCGGTCATGACTCTCGCCGCCGTCGGCGGCACGCTGTGCGTCCCAGGAGCCGCGCCCGAGGCGCAGGCGGCCGGCCATGCGATGAAGGCCCTGAAGGTCGCCGCGTCGAAGAAGGGGGCGCCCTACCGCTGGGGCGCCACCGGCCCCGGCAGCTTCGACTGTTCCGGGCTGACGCTCTACTCGTTCAAGAAGGCCGGCAGGAAACTCCCCCGTACCGCCCAGCAGCAGTACAACAGGACCAGGCACGTGTCGGCGTCCAAGCGCCAACGGGGTGACCTGGTCTTCTTCCATTCGGGGCGCGGTGTCTACCACGTGGGCATCTACGCCGGCAGCGGGAAGATCTGGCACTCGCCGAAGACCGGGGCCGTGGTGCGCCTGGAGAAGATCTGGACCCGGAGCGTCTACTACGGCCGGGTCGCCTGAGGCGCCTCAGGGCTGGACGGGGACCTGCCACGGGAGGGCCACCCAGACGGTCTTGCCGCCGTCGGCGGTGGGGGTGACGGCCAGCCGGCCACCGTACTCCTTGGCCAGCGAGCGGATGATGACCATGCCGCGTCCGTTGTCCTGCTGGACGGCGGCGGGCAGCCGCTGGGGCCGGCGGGGGTGGCTGTCCGTCACGCCGAGGCGCAGTTCCTCGTCCCGCTCAAGGCGCAGCTCGACGGTGAAGGTGGGTGACTGCCCGAAGGTGTGCAGGACGGCGTTGGTGGCCAACTCCGAGAGGATGAGGCGGACGGTGTCGGCCATCTCCGCGTCCTCGGGCAGGCCCCACTCCGTCAGTACCCGGGCGACGAACCCGCGGGCCGCGGAGACCGAGACCGGCTCGCTCGGCAGGGTGACACGTGCTTCCTGATGGTCTGCCATGGCGAGCCGTCCCTTTCCCACCCGATACCGGCCCAGCGAGCGGGACCGGTTGTGCTTCGCGCCAGAGTGCCACCGATGGTGCCCTCCGGGGCGACGATCCGCCAAGATATGCATATATCTGTCGCTCAATCCGGTGAACTCTCCCCACGCGGACCCCCTCCGGCGTCACACTGTCTGCTCGTCGGACAGCGGAGGGAGCCATCGGATGCAGCACGGCCCTGCGGTACGGCGCCGCAAGCTGGGAGAGGAGCTGCGGAGCCTGCGTCACGCGTCAGGTCTCACGAGCCGGGAGGCGGCGGCGCTCCTCGGCTGGCACCAGTCGAAGGTGAGCCGGATCGAGACAGGTGTCAGCGGGGTGCGGCCGGAGGATGTGAACCGGCTCCTCGACGCGTACCGCATGGACGATCCGAAGCTCCGCGAGGTCCTGGGCGCGCTCGCCGGTTCGGCGGGCGGGGGCGGCGCCGGCTGGTGGCACGCCTACCGGGGGCTCATCCCGCCCCAGTACCGTGACTTCATCAGTCTGGAGTCGCAGGCGCGCACCGCCCGCACGCTGGAGACCACGGTGGTGCCGGGCCTGTTGCAGACGGCCGACTACGCCCGCGCGGTGACCCGGGCCTCGTTGGACGGGCTGCCGTCCGGTCAGCTGGACTCGCTGGTGGAGGTGCGGCTGACCCGGCAGGGGGTGCTGCGGAGCGATCCGCCGCTGCGGCTGAGCGCGGTCCTGGACGAGGCGGTGCTGCGCCGGGAGGTCGGCGGCCGGCGGGTGATGCGGGAGCAGCTGCGCCATCTCGCCCGGGTGGCACGACTTCCCCATGTGCGACTCCAGTTACTTCCGTTCTCGGTCGGCGGCTATGTCAGCCTGACAAGCCCTTTCGTTATCTTCTCCTTTCCGACCGCTTCCGACCTTGACGTGGTCGTTCTTGACCACTTGACGAGTAGCCTCTATCTGGAACGGAAAGAAGACCTTGCGGCGTACAGCACGGCCTTCGAGACCCTTCAGACGCACGCGCTGTCGCCGGAGCACACGCTGGACCTGATCGCCGCGATCGACCGCGGCGACCGGTGACCCCCCACCGCCCGGAGGAAGCGTCATGTCCGATCACCTCACCCGGAACGCGTCGCGCTGGCGACGCAGCAGCTACAGCACGGGAATGAACAACTGCGTGGAGACCGCGCCGTCCGGAACCGGGCGGCCGCTGGCCGTCCGCGACTCGAAGGACGTGGGCCGCACGCCCCTGGAGTTCTCCCCGACGGCCTGGACGTCCTTCGTCTCCGGCCTGAAACGCTGAGGCGGACCACCGCCTCAGCTCGACGGTGCGGTCCGCCGCACCGTCTCCACCGCCCGCGCGATCCGGTCATCCGTCAGGTCCGCGCGGGCGGTCAGCCGGAGCCGCGAGATGCCGTCGGGCACGGACGGCGGCCGGAAGCAGCCCACCGCCATCCCGGCCGTCCGGCAGTCGGCGGCCCAGCGCACGGCGGCGTCGGCCGAGGGCGCCCGGACCGAGACGACCGCCGCGTCGGGCCGTACCGCGGTCAGACCGGCCGCCGTCAGCCCCTCGTACAGCGCGGTCGCGACCGTACGCGCCCTGAGCGCGCGCCCCGGTTCGCGGCGCAGCAGCCGCAGTCCGCCGAGGGCGGCGCCGGCGGCGGCCGGGGCGAGTCCGGTGTCGAAGATGAACGTCCGGGCGGTGTTGACCAGGTGGTCGATGACCCGGGCCGGCCCGAGGACCGCCCCGCCCTGGCTGCCCAGGGACTTGGACAGGGTGAGCGTGGCGACCACGCCCGGGTCGCCCGCGAGCCCCGCCGCGTCGAGCGCGCCCCGTCCGCCCGCGCCGAGCACCCCGAGTCCGTGCGCGTCGTCCACCAGGAGCGCGGCGCCCTCCGCCCGGCAGACGGCGGCCAGTGCGGCCAGCGGCGCGGCGTCGCCGTCCACGGAGAACACCGAGTCGGTGACGGCCAGCTTCCGGCCCGCGTGCCCGCGCAGCGTCTTGCGGACGGCCTCCGGGTCGGCGTGCGGGACGACGGCGGTCTCGGCCCGGGAGAGCCGGCAGCCGTCCACGATGGAGGCGTGGTTGCCCGCGTCCGACGCGATCAGCGCGCCGCGTCCGGTGAGCGCGGTGAGGGCCGCGAGGTTGGCGGCGTAACCGGAGGAGAGGACCAGCGCGGCCTCGAAGCCGCAGAACGCGGCGAGTTCGTCTTCCAGCTCGGCGTGGAGCGCGGTCGAGCCGGTGACCAGGCGGGAGCCGGTCGCCCCGCCGCCCCAGCGGCGCGCCGCGTCCGCCGCCGCGGCGGTCACCTCCGGGTGCCGGGTGAGGCCCAGGTAGTCGTTGCTCGCGAGGTCCAGGAGCTCCGCGTCGGCCTCGCGGGGCCGCAGCCGGCGGACCAGGCCCGCGTCCGCGCGCCGGCGCGCCTCGGCTTCGATCCAGTCGAACGGGGTGGCGGGCATGGGCGGTCCCTTTTGTAGGCAGCTCACAGACCCTAACCGGGCCCGCGCCGAGACACGGTGTGGCAATACACACACCCCGTGTGAGCTCTGTTGTCCGGTTCCTCCTTGGCTCCGGGCGGTGCGGTGCGTCAGGATCATCGCCATGGACCTCCTGAACACGCTGGTGGACAAGGGGCTGCGGCGCGAGCTGCCGACCCGTGAAGAAGCGCTCGCCGTACTGGCGACCCCGGACGACGAACTGCTCGACGTGGTGGCCGCGGCCGGCAAGGTGCGCCGGCAGTGGTTCGGGCGGCGGGTGAAACTGAACTATCTGGTCAATCTGAAGTCCGGGCTCTGCCCCGAGGACTGCTCGTACTGTTCGCAGCGGCTCGGTTCCAAGGCGGAGATCCTCAAGTACACCTGGCTGAAGCCGGACGAGGCGTCGAAGGCGGCGGCGGCCGGGGTGGCCGGCGGCGCCAAGCGCGTCTGCCTGGTGGCCAGCGGCCGGGGCCCGACGGACCGGGACGTCGACCGGGTCTCGCAGACCATCGAGGCCATCAAGGACCAGAACGAGGGCGTCGAGGTGTGCGCCTGCCTCGGTCTGCTCTCCGAGGGCCAGGCCGACCGGCTGCGTTCGGCGGGCGCCGACGCGTACAACCACAACCTCAACACGTCCGAGGGGACGTACGGGGAGATCACGACCACCCACACCTACGCCGACCGTGTCGACACGGTGCACCAGGCGCAGGCCGCCGGGCTCTCCGCGTGCTCCGGGCTGATCGCGGGCATGGGCGAGAGCGACGCCGATCTGGTCGACGTGGTCTTCGCGCTGCGCGAGCTGGACCCGGACTCGGTGCCGGTCAACTTCCTGATCCCGTTCGAGGGGACCCCGCTCGCCAAGGAGTGGAACCTGACGCCGCAGCGGTGTCTGCGCATCCTGGCGATGGTGCGGTTCGTCTGCCCGGATGTGGAGGTGCGGCTCGCGGGCGGGCGCGAGGTCCATCTGCGCTCGATGCAGCCGCTCGCCCTGCATCTGGTGAACTCCATCTTCCTGGGCGACTATCTGACCAGTGAGGGCCAGGCCGGGCAGGCGGATCTGGACATGATCGCGGACGCCGGTTTCGAGGTGGAGGGCGCGGGTACGACGACGCTCCCCCGGCACCGCGCGGACGCGGCGGCGGGCGGCTGCGGCTCGCATGCGGGCAGTTGTGCCACGGAGCCGGAGGGCTGCGGCTCGCACGCGGGCGGCGGCTGCGGGCCGTGCGGCGGGGGTGCGGAGGCGGAAGCGGACGCCGGAACGGCGGCGGAGCCCGTACCCGCCGCGAAGGCGCCGGAAACGCAGGTGCCCGGGGCGGCCCGGACGGATCTGGTGGCGGTCCGCCGCCGTGGCGCGGGCACGGACCTCGCTCCCAATGCCTGAGCCGCTCTCCCCCGCCGTACTCCGGGACCTGGACCGGGCGCACGTCTGGCATCCGTACGGCCCCATGCCGGGCCGGCAGGAACCGCTGGTCGTGGAGTCCGCGTCCGGGGTCCGGCTGCGGCTCGCCGAACCCGCCCACGGACAGCACGAATTGGTCGACGGGATGTCGTCCTGGTGGTCGGCCGTGCACGGCTACAACCACCCCGTGCTGAACGAGGCGGCGCGCGGCCAGCTGGACCGGATGAGCCATGTGATGTTCGGCGGGCTCACGCACGAGCCCGCCGTCCGGCTGGCGGCCCGGCTGGTGGAGATCACCCCGGAGCCGCTGCGCCATGTCTTCCTCGCCGACTCGGGCTCCGTGTCGGTCGAGGTCGCCGTGAAGATGTGCCTCCAGTACTGGCGGTCGGCCGGGCGGCCGGCCAAGAAGCGGCTGCTGACCTGGCGCGGCGGCTACCACGGCGACACCTGGCAGCCGATGTCGGTGTGCGACCCCGAGGGCGGGATGCACGAGCTGTGGTCCGGCGCCCTGCCCCGCCAGGTCTTCGCCGACGAGCCGCCCGCCGGTTACGGCTCCGAGCCCGATCCGGCGTACGCGGCGCACCTGCGCGAGCTGATCGGGCGCCACGCGGACGAGCTGGCGGCCGTGATCGTCGAGCCGGTGGTCCAGGGGGCGAGCGGCATGCGCTTCCACTCCCCCGGCTATCTGCGCGTGCTGCGCGAGGCGTGCGACGCGTACGGCGTGCTGCTCGTGTTCGACGAGATCGCGACGGGCTTCGGGCGTACGGGGAAGCTGTTCGCGGCCGGGCACGCGGGGGTCTCCCCCGATGTGATGTGCGTGGGCAAGGCTCTGACCGGCGGCTATCTGACGATGGCGGCGACGCTGTGCACGAGCGAGGTGGCCGACGGCATCTCGCGCGGCGAGGTGCCGGTGCTCGCCCACGGCCCGACGTTCATGGGCAACCCGCTGGCCGCGTCGGTGGCCTGCGCCTCCATCGACCTGCTGCTCGGCCAGGACTGGCAGCAGGAGGTCAAGCGGATCGAGGCCGGGCTCAACGAGGGCCTGGCGGCGGCCCGGGAGCTGCCCGGGGTGCGCGAGGTGCGGGTGCTCGGCGCCATCGGGGTCGTCCAGCTGGACCACGAGGTGGACATGGCGGCGGCGACCGCGGCCGCGGTGCGCGAGGGGGTGTGGCTGCGGCCGTTCCGGGACCTCGTCTACACCATGCCGCCGTATGTGACCGGTGACGACGACGTGGCACGGATCTGCCGCGCGGTGTGCGCTGCGGCGCGGGAGGGCTGAGCCATGAGCGTGCTGGTGGTGACCGGTACCGGTACGGAGATCGGCAAGACGATCGTGACCGCGGCCGTGGCGGCGGCCGCCGCGCACCGCCGCGTCGCCGTCCTCAAGCCCGCCCAGACCGGCCTGGCGCCGGGCGAACCCGGTGATGCGGCCGAGGTGGCTCGACTGGCGGGCGCCCACGTCACGGCGGTCGAACTCGCCCGCTTCCCCGAGCCGCTGGCGCCCGCGACGGCCGCCCGCCGGGCCGGGATGGCCCCGGTGCGCCCGTACGAGGTCGCCGAGGCCGCCGAGAAGCTGGCCGCCGACCACGACCTGGTCCTGGTCGAGGGCGCCGGCGGGCTGCTCGTGCGGTTCGACGACGAGGGCGCGACGCTGGCGGACGCGGCCCGGCTGCTCGCGGCCCCGGTCCTGGTGGTCGCCCCGGCCGGGCTGGGCACGCTGAACTCCACGGCCCTGACGGCGGAGGCGCTGCGAGCACGGGGGCTGGGCTGCCCGGGGGTGGTCATCGGCAGCATGCCTGCCGCGCCCGGTCTGGCGGAGCGCTGCAATGTGGCGGACCTCCCGGTGGCCGCCGGCGCTCCGCTGCTGGGCGTCGTCCCGGCGGGCGCCGGCGCGCTCGCCCCGGCGGAGTTCCGGGCGCGGGCGGCGGGTTGGCTGGCCGCACCGCTGGGCGGCGACCGGCCGCTGGACTGAGACGCGCGGGCGGCACCGGCGGGCCGGGGGCCTTCCGGGGCCGCCCGCGCGCCCGTTCACCGTCGTATCCGGACGGATTCCGCACCCCGGCCCCTCATAGGTCGAACACCTGGTCATAATTCCTGCTCAGGGCTGAGGTAGCCGAAGTCACCGCGGTCGGCCACGTCCTGGCGCCGCAGGCGCGCCAACCGACCAGTTCTCGCGACGACTCATGGAGTGACATTGAGTACGACGACGTTCCGTTCCCGCATCACGGCCCGGCTCGGGCGCGGCTACCTGGCCAGGATCCAGAAGCACGGATTCGGCTCGACCACGATGAAACTGCTCCCGGAACAGCTCCTGATGCCGCTGCGCAGGGACGGGCTCGACCCGGTGCGGCGGCTCGCCGAGACCCGGGCGGTCGCGCCCGTCTCCAGAGTGGCGCTGCCGTTCGGGATGGACGCCTGGGTGGTCACCGGCTACGAGGAGTCGAAGGCCGTGCTCGGCTCCGCCGAGGGCTTCAGCACGGACTTCGCCCATCTGGCGGGCAACGCGGGCATAGCCGCCGAGCACAGCCCCGGCGGCCTGGGGTTCAGCGATCCGCCGGTGCACACGCGGCTGCGCCGCATCCTGACCCCGGAGTTCACGATGCGCCGGCTGCGCCGGCTGACGCCCAGGATCGACGCGATCGTCGCGGAGCGGCTGGACGCGATGGCGGCCGCGCCGGGGCCGGTCGATCTGGTGCACGCGTTCGCGCTGCCGGTGCCGTCGCTGACCATCTGCGAACTGCTCGGGGTGCCCTACGAGGACCGCGACGACTTCCAGAAGCTGGCCATGGACCGCTTCGACCTGTTCCAGGGGGCCACCGCGCCGTTCGGCGCCATGTCCGAGTCGCTCGACTACTTCCGGGGCGTCGTCCGGGACCAGCGGCGCGCGCCCGGCGACGGCCTGCTCGGGATGATCGTGCGGGAGCACGGGGACAGCGTGGACGACGAGGAACTGGCGGGCCTGGCGGACGGGGTGCTGACCGGGGGCTTCGAGACGACCGCCAGCACGATCGCGCTCGGCTCCCTCGTACTGCTGCGCAACCCCGAGGTGGCGGACCGGCTGCGTGCGGACGACGCCGTGGCGGCGCCCTTCGTGGAGGAGGTGCTGCGCTATCTGTCGGCCGTGCAGATGGCCTTCCCCCGGTTCGCCCGTGAGGACATCGAGATCGCGGGGGTGGTGATCCCGCGCGGTGACATGGTGCTCTGCTCGCTGAGCGGCGCCAACCGCGATCCGGCGTACGTCGCGGACGACGGGCGGTTCGATGTGGACCGGGTCACTCCGGCCGGCCACCTCGCCTTCGGGTACGGCATCCACCGCTGCATCGGCGCGGAGCTCGCCCGGATGGAACTGCGCTCCGCCTTCCCGGCCCTGGTCCGGCGCTTTCCCGCGATGCGGCTCGCCGTACCGCCGCAGGACCTGGCCTTCCGCAAGCTGTCGATCGTGTACGGCGTCGAGTCGCTGCCCGCGCGACTGGGCTGAGCCGTCCCCGTACCGGCGGGGAAAGCACTCGCCCTGCCGCGCGCACCTCTGATTGGCTCGCGCCATGAGTGATCTCTCGATACGCCCGGCCGCCCCTTCGGACATCGACGCCGTGCTGCGGTTCTGGCGGACGGCGGCGGAGGGCACCAGCATCAGCGACGACCACGACGGGGTGGCCCGGCTCATCGACCGCGACCCGGGGGCGCTGCTCCTCACGGAGCGGGACGGTGTGCTCGTGGGGACCGTGATCGCGGGCTTCGACGGCTGGCGGTGCTCGGCCTACCGGCTGGCCGTCCACCCGGACCACCGCCGGCAGGGCGTCGCGACCGCGCTGCTGGAGGCGGCGGAGCAGCGCTTCGCGGAGCTCGGCGGGCGGCGGGTGGACGCCATGGTCCTGGAGGAGAACGAGCGCGCCCACCACACTTGGCAGGCGGCCGGCTACCACCGCGAGAACCACTGGCGGCGGTGGGTGAAGCCGCTGGGGCCGGGCGCAGGGGGCAGGTGACCAGCCACCTCGCGACTTTGCCGATCCTTTACTATGGGGAGGCAGTCCTGCCCCTTCCGACGAAAGGTGTGAGCGTCCGCCCATGGGCGAGCCTCCCAGTATCAGAAGCCACCGACATCGCGCGGTCCGCCGGTCCCTGTCCGATCATGGGACGGAGGTGAACCGATGACCGAAGTGCTTCTGCTGCTCGTTGCGGTCCTGCTCTCGCTCGCCTGCGGCGCCTTCGTCGCGGCGGAGTTCTCCCTGACCACGGTGGAGCGCGGTCAGCTGGAGCGGGCCGTCGAGCGGGGCGAGCGCGGCGCCGCGAGCGCCATGAAGGCGGTGCGCAGCCTCACCTTCCAGCTGTCCGGGGCGCAGCTCGGCATCACGGTCACCAATCTGGTGGTCGGCATGCTCTCCGAGCCGTCGATCGCCAAGATGATCCGGGGTCCGGTGGAGGCCGTCGGGCTGCCGGCCGGAGTGGCCTCGTCCGTGGCACTCGTCATCGGCACGGCCCTGTCCACGGTGTTCCTGATGGTCGTCGGTGAACTGGTCCCGAAGAACTGGGCCATCTCCTCGCCGCTCGCGGTGGCCAAGGCGGTCGCCACCCCGCAGCGCGCCTTCACGGCCGTCTTCCGGCCCTTCATCAGCCACCTCAACAACACCGCCAACCGGATCGTGCGCCGCTTCGGGCTCGAACCGGCCGAGGAGCTGGCCACCGCGCGCAGCCCGCAGGAGCTGGTGGCGCTGGCCCGGCACTCCGCCAAGGCGGGCGCGCTGGAGGCGGACACCGCCGAGCTGTTCGTCCGCACCCTCAGCCTCCCGGAGCTCACCGCGGAGAACGTGATGACCCCGCGCGTGCAGGTCACCGCCCTGGAGGTCAGCGCGACCGCCGAGGACGTCGCCAACGCGACCCGGGCCACCGGCCTCTCCCGCTTCCCCGTCTACCGGGGCAGCCTCGACACCGTCGTCGGCGTCGCCCACATCAAGGACGTGCTGGCGGTCCCGGCCGGGGAACGGCCCCGCAAGCGGGTCTCCGAGATGCTGCGCGAGCCGGTCCTCGTCCCCGAGACGCTGACCGTGGACCGGCTGCTCGACCGGCTGTCCGGCAAGCTCGCCATGGCGGTCGTGATCGACGAGTACGGCGGCACGGCGGGCGTCGTGACGCTGGAGGACATCGTGGAGGAGGTCGTCGGCGAGGTCCGCGACGAGCACGACCCGCACGAGACGCCGGACCTGGCCCCGGCCGGTGAGGACGCCGACGGGCGCGTCCTGTGGTCGGCGGACGGCGCCGCCCGCACGGACCAGCTGGCGACGATCGGGCTGCGGGTGCCGGACGGCCCGTACGAGACCCTGGCGGGCCTGATCGCCACGGAGATCGGCCGCATCCCGGCCGTGGGCGACTCGATCGAGCTGGCCGGCTGGCGGCTCGACGTGGTGGACGCCTCCGGGCGCCGTGCCGCCCGGGCCCTGCTGCACGCACCGCTGACCGGTGCCCACCTGCCGTCGGAGGACGAGCGATGACCGCCGTACAGCTTTTCATCGGTCTGCTGACGCTGGTCGTGAACGCCTTCTTCGTCGGCGCGGAGTTCGCGCTCATCTCGGTGCGCCGCAGCCAGATCGAGCCGCAGGCCGAGCAGGGGAACCGGCGGGCGCGCAGCGTCATCTGGGGCCTCGAACACGTCTCGGCGCTGCTCGCGGCGGCGCAGCTGGGCATCACGCTGTGCACCCTGGTGCTCGGTATCGTCGCCGAGCCCGCGATCGCGCATCTGCTGGAGCCCGTCTTCGACGCGGTGGGCGTGCCGCACGGCCTGGTCCACCCGGCCTCGTTCGTGATCGCGCTGACGGTGGCGACGTATCTGCACATGCTGCTGGGCGAGATGGTCCCGAAGAACATCGCGCTGGCCGAGCCGGTGCGGTCCGCGCTGCTGCTCGGTCCGCCGCTGGTGACGCTGGCCCGGGCGCTGCGCCCGGTGATCTTCGCGATCAACGCCTTCGCCAACGCCCTGCTGAAGCTGTTGCGGGTGGAGACGAAGGACGAGGTCGCGGCGACGTTCTCGAACGACGAACTGGCGCGCCTGGTGAAGGACGCCGGTGACGCCGGGCTTGTGGACGACCGGGCGGCCGAGCGGCTGCGCCACGCGCTGGAGCTGGGCCGCCGGCCGGTACGGGACGTGGTGCTGCCGGTCGACCGGGTGATGTACATCCGGGTCGGGGCGACGCCGGAGGAGCTGGAGCGGCTGTCGTACGAGACGGGCTTCTCGCGCTTCCCGGTGATGGACGCGGAGCAGCGCATCCTCGGGTATCTCCATGTGAAGGACGCTCTGGACGTCACCCCGCGCGACATGCCGTTCCCGGTGTCCTCGATGCGGCCGATCGCCCGGGTCCGGGCGGCGACCCCGCTGGACGACGCGCTGACGGCGCTGCGGCGCAGCCGTACGCACCTGGCGGCGGTCCTGGACGAGGACGACAGACTGGCGGGCATGGTGACGATGGAGGACGTGCTCCGGGAGCTGGTGGGGCGGCCGCAGAGCCGCTGAACGGCACCGCGATACGATCGCTTCGCCATGGAGATCAATGCCTCATACACCAGTCTGGTCGCGGTCGGCGACTCGTTCACCGAGGGCATGTCGGACCTGCTGCCCGACGGTTCGTACCGGGGCTGGGCCGATGTGCTCGCCTCCCGGCTCGCCGCCCGCACGCCGGGCTTCCGGTACGCGAATCTCGCGGTACGCGGGAAGCTCATCGCGCAGATCGTGGACGAGCAGGTGGACGCGGCGGCGGCCATGCGGGCGGACGTGGTGACGCTGGTCGGCGGCCTCAACGACACCCTGCGCCCCAAGTGCGACATGGGCATGGTGCGCGGGCGCCTTGAGGAGGCGGTCGAGCGGCTCGCTCCGTCGTGCGGGCAGCTGGTGCTGATGCGCAGCCCCGGCCGCGACGGGCCCGTGCTCGACCGGTTCCGGCCGCGCATGGAGGAGCTGTTCGCGCTGGTGGACGAGCTGGCAGCGCGGCACGGCGCGCTGGTGGTCGACCTGTACGGCGCTCCGGCGCTGGGCGACCCGCGCATGTGGGACGTGGACCGGCTGCATCTGACGGCCGAGGGGCACCGCCGGGTGGCCGAGGCGGTCTGGCAGAAGCTGGGGCTGCCGCCGGAGAGCGACTGGCGGACCCCGCTGCCCGCCTCGGCCCCGGCGCGCTGGGGCGCCCGGCGGGTGGCGGACGTGCGGTTCGCCCGGCAGCACCTGCTGCCCTGGATCGGCCGGCGGCTCACGGGGCGCTCGTCGGGCGACGGGCGGGCCGGGGCGCAGTTCGACGCCGAGCTGGGGCGGGCCTTCTGGGTGACCCCGGAGGCGGACGGCCGGGCGGCCCCGGTGGCGACGTGGCGTCAGGTGGAGTCCGGTGAGCGGGGGGCGCGGGACGCCTCCGGTTCGTAGCAACGCACAAACCGGACCGCGGCGCTGAGCTGCACAAACCGCCAGTAGAATCCGTACACGTGACTGCTGTGTCTGCGAAGCCTCGCATCCCCAATGTCCTGGCCGGCCGCTACGCCTCCACGGAGCTGGCCGTCCTCTGGTCCCCCGAGCAGAAGGTGAAGCTGGAACGCCGGCTGTGGCTGGCGGTGCTGCGTGCCCAGAAGGACCTCGGGATCGAGGTGCCCGACGCCGCTCTCGCCGATTACGAGCGCGTCCTCGACCAGGTCGACCTGGCCTCGATCGCCGAGCGCGAGAAGGTCACCCGGCACGATGTGAAGGCCCGGATCGAGGAGTTCAACGCCCTCGCCGGCCATGAGCACGTCCACAAGGGCATGACCTCGCGCGACCTCACCGAGAACGTCGAGCAGCTTCAGGTCCGGCTCTCCCTGGAGCTGATGCGCGACCGCACCGTCGCCGTCCTGGCCCGCCTGGGCAAGCTGGCCGCCGAATACCGCGAGCTGGTCGTCGCCGGGCGCTCCCACAACGTGGCCGCGCAGGCCACCACCCTCGGCAAGCGCTTCGCGACCGCGGCCGACGAGCTGCTGGTGGCGTACGGCCGCCTCGACGACCTGCTCGGCCGCTACCCGCTGCGCGGCATCAAGGGCCCGGTCGGCACCGCGCAGGACATGCTGGACCTGCTCGGCGGCGACGCCGGGAAGCTCGCCGAGCTCGAAGAGCGCATCGCCGCGCACCTCGGCTTCGCGCACGCCTTCACCTCGGTCGGCCAGGTCTACCCCCGCTCGCTCGACTACGACGTGGTGACCGCGCTCGTGCAGCTGGCGGCGGCGCCCTCCTCGGTGGCGAAGACCATCCGGCTGATGGCCGGCCACGAGCTGGTCACCGAGGGCTTCAAGCCCGGCCAGGTCGGCTCGTCCGCGATGCCGCACAAGATGAACACCCGCTCCTGCGAGCGCGTCAACGGCCTGATGGTCATCCTGCGCGGCTACGCGTCGATGACCGGCGAGCTGGCGGGCGACCAGTGGAACGAGGGCGACGTCTCCTGCTCGGTGGTACGCCGGGTGGCGCTGCCGGACGCGTTCTTCGCGTTCGACGGGCTGGTCGAGACGTTCCTTACGGTGCTGGACGAGTTCGGCGCGTTCCCTGCCGTCGTGGCCCGCGAGCTGGACCGCTACCTGCCGTTCCTCGCCACCACCAAGGTCCTGATGGGTGCGGTGCGCGCGGGCGTCGGCCGCGAGGTCGCCCACGAGGCGATCAAGGAGAACGCCGTCGCCTCCGCCCTGGCCATGCGCGAGCAGGGCACCGAGCGCAACGAGCTGCTGGACAAGCTCGCCGCCGACGAGCGCATCCCGCTGGACCGTGCCCGGCTGGACGAGCTGATGGCGGACAAGCTGTCCTTCACCGGCGCGGCCGGCGACCAGGTCACCGCGCTCGTCGCACGGATCGAGGAGATCACCAAGCAGCACCCCGAGGCCGCCGGCTACACACCCGGCTCCATCCTCTGACGGCGCCGGCCACCGCCTCCCGCAGATGACGCCCGAAGAGCTCCGGGCCGCCCGCGACCGCGTCGTTCCCGACGTGGTCGCGGGCGGCCTGCGTGTCCTGTTCTGCGGGATCAACCCGAGCCTGACGACGGCGGCGACGGGGCACCACTTCGCCTTCCCCGGCAACCGCTTCTGGCCGGTGCTCCATCTGTCGGGCTTCACCCCGCGCCGGCTGGCCCCCGCCGAGCAGGCGGAACTGCTCGACCACGGGCTCGGCATCACCAACGTCGTCGCCAGGGCCACCGCCCGCGCCGACGAGCTGTCCGCCGAGGAATACCGGGAGGGCGGGCGCATCCTCACCGCCAAGGTCGAGCGGCTGCGGCCGCGCTGGCTGGCCGTCGTGGGCATCACGGCCTACCGCACGGCGTTCGGCGAGCGCCGGGCCGGGATCGGGCCGCAGGAACGGACGGTCGGCGGGGCCCGCGTCTGGGCACTGCCCAACCCCAGCGGCCTCAACGCACACTGGACGGCCGCCACGATGGCCGAGGAGTACGCCCGGCTGCGCGCGGCGGTGGAGGGCTCAGGTCAGGGCGGGTCGGGCTCCGTGACGACCACGCCCTTCTCCTCACCGGCGAGCGTCCGTCAGTAAACCTTCCCCCACTGACAATCGGGACTCCGCTCCGCACTTTGAGATGATTTCAGCCACCTCGTTCCGGGCGCCGCGCCCCCGGTCGGTACCGCCCCGGCACCAACTGGGCGGTACCCCGCAGAAGATGGCACCAGTCCTCGCACCCGGGTCCGCGGCAGCCGCGCCCGGTGTGCCGAACGCCTTCCTAACGGCTTCGCATCCCTCGGTCGCCTACCCCCTGAGCAGCGAGTACGATCCGCCTGACATGCGCACGAGCTGGGAGGACACACCGTGGGCCGGCTGACCGGCGGGGATCCCTCGCTGCTGCGGCGGATCAATTCCGCGGTGGTACTCCATGCCCTCAGGGGCGCGTCCTCCTCGACCCTGACGGACCTGACCCGGATCACGGGCCTGTCCCGTCCGACGGTCGAGGGCGTCGTGGAAGGGCTCTTCGAGGCGGGCCTGGTCGTGGAGTGCGCTCCGGAAGGGGCCGAAACCCGCCGTCAGGGCCGTCCGGCCCGCCGCTTCCGCTTCCGCGCCGAGGCCGGGCACCTGCTGGGCATCGAGATCGGCCCGCACCGCGTCTCAGCCCTGCTGTCGGGGCTGGACGGCCGGATCATCGGCGCCGGCTCCCGCGAGGTGTCGGAGACCGCCGGTGCCGACGACCGCCTGGACCGGGTACGGGCCGTGGTCGCCGAGGTCCTGCGCCGCACCGGAGTGGCCCGCAGCAGCCTGCGCGCGGTCGGCGTGGGCAGCCCGGGCATCGTGGAGGCCGACGGGACCGTGCGGCTGGGCACCGCGCTGCCGGACTGGACGGGCCTGCCCCTGGGCGAACGGCTGCGGCGCTCCTTCCGCTGCCCGGTCCTCGTGGAGAACGACGCCAACGCCGCCGCCGTGGCGGAGCACTGGAAGGGCGCGGCGACGGAGTCCGACGACATCGTGTTCGTGCTGGCGGGGCTGAGCCCGGGCGCCGGTTCGCTGATCGGCGGGCGGCTGCACCGCGGGTTCGGCGGCGCGGCCGGGGAGATCGGCGCACTGCATCTGCTCGGCCGGGACGTGACACCGGAGCATCTGCTGTCCACGACGGACACCCCGCTGGACCCGCTGGACGAGCACGCGGTGGCTGCGGTGTTCGCGAAGGCGCGGCACGGGGACGCGCAGGCGCAGGCCGCCGTGGAGCGGTTCATTCAGCGCCTGGTGCACGATGTGGCGGCGCTGGTGCTGGCGCTCGACCCCGAGCTGGTGGTGGTCGGGGGCTGGGCCGCCGGTCTGGACGGGGTGCTGGACCCGCTGCGGAGCGAGCTGGCCCGCTACTGCCTGCGCCCGCCCCGGGTGTGCCTGTCGCTCCTCGGGGAGGCGGCGGTGGCGACCGGTGCGCTGCGGCTCGCGCTCGACCATGTGGAGGAGCAGCTGTTCGCGGTCGAGGGAACGGTGACGGCCCGCCGCTGAACGCGACGGGCCGTGGGGTGCCGGATGCTCGACGCTCGACGCGCCGCGCGTCAGGACGCCTGGCGCTCCTCGGCCGGGTGGCTGATCTCCAGGTCGCCCGAATCGCCGAAGGTGAGCCGGCAGGTGTCGGCCCGGTACGTGGCGACCGAGACCGCCGCCGTACCGCCCGCGGCGAGGTAGCGGGTGGTGACGACGAGGACGGGGGCGCCGGGGAGCCGGTCCAGCTCCTTGGCGTCGTCGGCGCGGGCGGAGCCCAGCTCGACGGAGCGGTCCTGGCCGTCGAGGCCGAGCCGGTGCAGTTCGCGGACGACGTTGCGGGCGCGGGCCGCGCCGGACGGGGCGTCTATCCCGGACAGCTCCGGCACCGAGGAGGACGGCACGTAGAGCAGCTCGGCGGCGACCACCTGGCCGTGGCTCGTGCGGATACGGCGCACGATGTGCACGGGCTCCTCGGCGCCGGCGTTCAGCGTGGCGGCGACGGCGGCCGGGGCGGGGGCGCTCTCGCAGTCCACCGGCTGCCAGGCGGTGTCGGCCCCGCCGTCCGTCCAGTCGTTGCGGGCGGTGGAGACGGCCACGCCGACGCGGGGCGGGGCGACCGTGGTCCCGACGCCCCGGCGGCGGTGCAGCCTGCCTTCGAGTTCGAGCTGCTCCAGGGCCTGCCGGAGCGTGGCCCGGGCGACGCCGAACCGGGCGGCGAGCTCGCGCTCGTTGGGAAGGATCTCCCCCACCGCAAAGTCCGAGTCGAGTGCCTCACTGAGCACGGTCTTGAGGTGCCAGTACTTCGGCTCCTGCACCGTTTCCAGCTGCGTGGTCCCCACCCTGTCCTCCGCAATCGCCCAGCGGCTTATTCCGCGACGTTATTTATTAAAGGTTCCTGTCTTAACGTTGAGACCATAGGACGGCGCAACCCCTTGGTCAAGACCAATCCTGCGCCGGAGATCCTGTGAATGGACGGCGAGCCGCGCAGCGTTCACAGGACGTTCGCGGACCGGCGCCCCGCACGCGGCCCGACGGCCGCCTTCCGAGCGGGAGCTTCCACCTGCGGGACGGTCGCGCCGCGCCGCCCCAGCACCCCCGAGCCGATCGCCACGCCGAGGCCGACGAGGCAGGACCCGGCCGCCTGGGCGAGGCCGTACGAACCGGTGCCGACGAGCGGGGCGGTGAGCGCGGCCGAGACGGGGATCAGGCCGGAGAAGAGGGTGGCGCGCTCGGCGCCGATGCGCTGCATGCCCATGTACCAGCAGACGAAGCCGATGACCGTCACGACGGCCGCCTGCCAGATCAGCGCCAGCGCCTCGGCCCCGGTCGGCACCCGCAGAAAGCCGCCGCCGTCCAGCACCAGGCCCAGGACCGTCGACTCGGCCGCCGCGATCGCGCACACGGTCGCGGACAGCAGTTTCGGGCCCAGCGGGCGCAGCACCGGCACCGCGATCACGGCGAAGCCGACCTCGCCGGCCAGCGCGCCGACGGAGCACAGGATGCCGCTCAGGTCGGTGCGCCCCCAGCCCTGGACCGTGAACGCCCCGGCGACGACCAGCCCCGCCGCGTACAGCACGGGCCGTGCGGGCCTGCGCCCTTCCAGCAGCGGTACGAGGACGGCGACGAGGATCGGGGCGCAGCCGACGAAGACGCCCGGAACAGCGGGTTCCGCGGAGCGCTCGGCGGCCAGGACGGCGAGGTTGAAGCCGACCATGCCGACGGCGGCGAGCAGGGCGAGCCGCCCCCACTGGCGCCCGGTGAGCAGGCGGAGGGTGGCGGCGGGGCGGCGTTCGCCGGGGCGGTGGATCAGGGGCAGCAGGAGCAGTGCCGCGAGGCCGTAGCGAAGCGCCTGGCCGCCCGCGTAGGGGTAGTCGCCGAGGACGCTGTTGGCGGTGAAGGAGGCGCCGACGAGGACGCAGGCGACGGTGGCCGGCAGGGCCCCTCGCAGTGAGGTCGTGTTCATGGGACCGACGCTAGGGAGCGCGGTGGTCCGGTTTAAGGTCCACTTCCATGACAGCTTCGGGGACCAATCCGCCTTCCGGCAACACCGGTCCGGACCGTGCATCCGTCTCGGCGGCCTGGGAGTTGCTGCTTCCGGTGGCGTCGGCCCCGGCGCGTGGCCGCGGCCGGGCGCTCCAGTCGGCGCTGCGCGAGGCGGTCCGCTCCGGCCGTCTGGCGCCGGGGACACGACTGCCGTCCAGCCGGGAGCTGGCCGCCGATCTGGGCGTTTCACGCGGTCTGGTGACCGAGGCGTACGAGCAGCTGACGGCGGAGAGCTATCTGCGCAGCGGGCGCGGTGCGGGGACGTGGGTGAGCGGGTCGGCGCGGGCGGCGGCGGGCGGTGCGCGGGATCTGGCGCCGCGCGCCCTCGGGGTGCGGGTGGACTTCCGGCCCGGGACGCCCGATCTGTCCCTCTTCCCGCGCAGTGCCTGGGCCGCCGCCCATCGCTCGGTGCTCGGGCGGCTGCCGCACGGGGCGCTCGGCTATCCGGATCCGCGCGGTCTGCCGGAGCTGCGCGTGGCCCTGGCCGCGCTGCTGACGCGGCGGCGCGGGGTGGTGGCCGATCCGGAACGGCTGCTGGTGTGTTCCGGGGTCGCGCAGGCGACGACGCTGCTGGGGTTCGTCCTGCACGGGCGCGGGGTGCGCACGGTCGGTGTGGAGGACCCGGGGAGCCCGGAGCACACGGCGCTCTTCGCCTCGGCCGGGGTGGCGACCGCCATGGTTCCGCTGGATGCGGAGGGGCTGGCCGTGGGGTCGCTGAAACGTTCCGGGGTGCGGGCCGTCGTGACGACTCCGGCCCACCAGTTCCCGACCGGAGTGGCGTACTCCGCGGCCCGTCGCAGCCGGCTCCTGGAGTGGGCGCGGGAGACGGACGGGCTGCTGGTCGAGGACGACTACGACGGTGACTTCCGGTACGACCGCGCCCCGGTCGGTGCCCTCCAGGGCCTCGATCCGGAACGTGTCGCGTACACCGGTTCGGTCAGCAAGTCGCTGGCTCCCGGGCTGCGTCTTGGCTGGCTGATCGCGCCCGCTTCGATGACCGCCGAGCTCGTGGAGCGGAAGCGGATGATGGACCTCGGCAACCCGTCCCTGGATCAGGCGGTGCTGGCCGACTTCGTGACCGGCGGGGGCTACGACCGTCAGCTGAGGCGCTGTCAGCGGGCGTACCGGGAGCGCCGGGACGTGCTCACCCGGGCCCTGGCCGAGCACATCCCGGGCACGGAGGTGAGCGGGGTCGCGGCGGGGCTGCACGCCATCGCACGGCTTCCCGGGCTCCGGGGTCCGGAGGAGGAGTTCGCGGAGCGCGCGGCGGCTGCCGGGGTGGCTGTGCGGCTGCTGCGCGAGTACGGGACGGAGCGGCCGGAGGACGACTGCGTACGCCTCGTCCTCGGGTACGCCCATCTGGCACCGGCCGACATCGTGCGCGGGGTGCGGGCACTGGCCGGTCTGCTCCAATAGCCCTGTTGACCTGTGGTGATGACCGATTGTCAGTGGTGGGTTCTACGGTTTTTTCCATGACCCGAACGTTGCAGGCGCTGGCCTACTCACGTCCCTCCGCCCTGGCCTCCTCGCAGGCCGGGCGGTCGCTCGGCCTGGAGACGGCCGGCGGTTCCACACCGCGGGGCGCCGAGGCGCACCCCCGGTTCTTCTCGGGGTTCCTGGCCTCGCCGCAGATAGCGGCGCGGGGGCTGCTCGCCGTCGCGGACGTCGCCGCCGCGCGCTACTACCAGCGGACCCTGCTGTCGTCCCTGGACCCGGTGGTGACGGGCAACGGCGACCGGCTGCGCTTCGAGTCGTTCTCCGGCTGCTGCGGGGTGTACGCGCGGCTCGACGTGCTCAGCGAGGGCCTGGAGGGGGTGGAGACGGGTCACGGCACCACCAATGTGGACGTGAACCATCCGCTGCGGGAGGCGCTTTCGCGGCTGGGCGGTGACGAGCCGCTGCATCTGCGGGTGGGCCCGCAGGAGCTGGCGGTGACCACGACGGCCGGCGCCGTCGTGGAGAAGAAGGTGCCGCTGCCGGACCGCTGGCTGCGGGGCTTCGCGGAGGCGCAGGTGGCTTCCGCCGCCTTCGATCTGCGGGCGGAGCTCCCGGCGGCGGACGCCGTACGGTTCCTGAGGTCGCTGCCCACGTCCTCGGGGGCGGCCGCGCGCGGCGCGCGGTGGGTGGTGCCGGCCGGGCGGACGCTGCGGCCCACGACCCGGCCGGTGCCCGGTGCCGTCTGTCTTCCCGGCCCCCAGCGGCTGACCGCCCTCCAGCGGGTCCTGCGGTACGCGTCGGCGCTCCGCGTGTACGGGCCGGTGGCCGACGGCGTGGCCGCCGCGAGCGCCTGGGAGGTCGTGCTGCCCGGAATGCGGCTCACGCTGACGCTGTCGCCGGACGCCTCGCGCGGCTTCTCCGGCGAGGGCGGGGTCCTGGAGGCGCTGGCCACGGACGACGCCGCGGCCGACGCGGAGCTGGTGTCGGTGCTGCTGGCGTGGGAGCCCCGGATCGAGCCGGACCGGCTGGCGGAGCAGGCGGGCCTGCCGGTGGAGCGGGTCCGGGCGGCGCTGGTCCGGCTGGGCACGGCCGGCCGGGTGGGCTACGACCTCGCGGACGCCGCGTACTTCCACCGCGAGCTGCCGTACGACGTGGACCGGGCCGAGCGCCACAACCCCCGGCTGGTCGCGGCGCGGCAGCTGGCCCGGGAGGGGGCGGTGGTCCTGGACGGCGAGCTGGCGGCGGTGCGCTCGGGCGACCGGAGCTACCAGGTCCGTGAGCAGTCGGGGGCGCTGAGCTGCACCTGTCAGTGGTGGGCGGACTACCGGGGCCGCCGGGGCCCGTGCAAGCACGCCCTCGCGGTCCGGCTGGTCCGCCGTGGCGCGGCGGTCGCCGGGGGTGCCCGGTGACCACACTGCTGGACGCGGTCCGCGAGGGCCGCGTGGACGACATCCGGCCCCTGCTGGCCCGGCTCGACCGGGGCGGGCGCAAGGCCGCCCTCGAAGAGCTGAAGGCCCTGCGCAAGGAGGCCAGGGGCTGGCGCTGGGGCGAGCGCACCCGGGTCCGCAAGGCGATCCTGGTGGCCGGTGCGGGCTGCCACACCGGGGCGGCGGGCTGCGCGGCGTGGCTGGGCGCCCGGGATCTGCGGGACTGGGCGCACTCGCCGTACCCATGGGTCCTTGAGGTGCTGGGCGACCGCGAGCCGGACTGGCTGGCCGATCTCGCCCGCCGGCTGGCCGCCCGCGCCGTGGAGTCCGACGCGGAGTTCCGGCTGGTCGAGGAGCTGGCCCGGCGGGCGGGCTGTCCGCTGCCCGTCTCGGACGGCATGGCCCGGGCGTGGACGGATCGGGTCAACAGGTCGCGATGGCAGGACAAGCCGGAGAAGCCCCTGGCCGACGTGTTGCGGGCGGACGCCCGGCTCGACGTCCTGGTGCCGCATCTCCTGGCGATGCCGGAGCTGCCTCCGGCGGTGGCCTGGGTCGACGGCCACTCCCCCGACGCGTTCTGGCCGGCCGCGCTGACCGCCCTGGCGGCGGAGGGCCTGCTCGACCGCGCGGCCCTGCTCGACAGCTGTACCGCGCGGCTGCTGCGCGGCGGGAAGCCGATCGATCTCCGCTTCTGCCTGCTCGTCGTACGGGGACTCGATCCCACCTCCGAGGAGGAGGCGGCGCGGGTCGCCGACTGGATGGCGATGGCGGCCGACGGGCCTTCGCCCGTGGCCGGCCACGCCCAGGAGGTGCTGGCCCGGCTCGACGGGCAGGGCGCGCTGTCGGTCCGGCAGCTGGCCGAGGTGTCCGGCGCGGTGCTCTTCCGCACCGAGAAGAAGCTGGTGCGCGCCCAGTTGATCCACCTGGGGAAGGTGCTGCGCCGGGACCCTTCGGCGGCCGGGGAGCTGCTGCCGGTGATCGCGGACGCCTTCGGGCATCCGGACACCGACGCGCAGGAGCGTGCGCTCAAGCTGGCCGCCCGCGCGCTGCCCGCCGTACCGCCGGAGGCCCGCGAGGAGGCCGCCCGGGCGGCGTCGCTGCTGGCGCCGGTGCACCGGGCGGCGGCGCGCGCGGTGTTCGGGGAGCTGCTGGAGGACGCGCCGGGGATCGCCGGCTACGAGGAGATCCTGCCGCCGCCTCCGGCCCCGCGCCCGCTCGGCCCGCCGGCCGCCTCCGTGGCCGAGCTCGCCGAGGAGGTGACGGCCGCCCTGCTCCAGCGCGACCAGGAGGACGTCACCGCGTTCGAACGGGCACTGGACGGGCTGGTCCGGCATGCCCGCACCGGCCGGGAGGAGCTGATCGCGGCTCTGGAGTCCGCGCTCACCGGGCAGTGGTGGACCAGGGTCGCCCGGGACGACGCCGACCGGCGGATGCTCCTCAACCGCGACGGCCTGCACATCGTCGCGGCCGCGCTGCTCGGGCGGATCTCGCGGCGCGCCGTCCGCGCCGGACAGGTCCGTGGCACGGTCCCGGCCGCGTGCTCCCACGCCGCCCTCGACACCGTCCTGTACGCCCGCCTGTGGGAGGCGGCCCACGCGATACAGACGGGCAGGCTGCCCTATCTGCTGGCCACGCCGACCTGGCACACGGGGGCCATCGACGCGGCGGAGCTGGTCGAGCGGCTGCGCGGATACCGGGCACTGGGCGTCAGAGCCGGGGCCGTGGACTTCGCGCAGGCCCTGCTGCGGGTGCGGCGCACCGGCGAGGAGGAGGCCGCGGGGCAGGCCGCCGCGCTCGGCACCGGGGAGGGCGACCGGCTGGCGGCGTGGCTCCGGGCGGAGCAGCCGGTGGCCACCGTGCTGCCCCGGCATGTGGAGACGGATGTGCCGGTCGCCCGGGACTGGCTGCGGCAGACGGTGACGACGGTGCGCCGGGTGCTGTTGTCGACCGACGGGAACCGCCTCGTCCAGCAGAAGTTCCCCCGCTCCTTCCACTGGCTCGGCGACCCGCACACGCCGCTCAGCCACCGCTGCCACCACTGGGTCGTGGAGTCGCCGCACTGGACCGCCGTCCTCCCCGAGGACGGCGAGACCCTCGCGGCGTGGCTGCTGCCCACCGTCGCGTCGTGCGTGGAGGAGCGGCGGGGCACCGCCTGGCTGCTGCCCGCGCTCGCCGAGACCGGCGGGCCCGCCGCCGGGGCGGTCCATCTCGCCCTGGCCTACGGGCTCGGCGCCCGGGACCCGGAGGACCGGCTGGCGGCGGTGGACGCCCTGCTGGTGCTGGCGGCCCGGGGCCGGCTGGACGGGGGGCTGCTCGGCGGCGAGCTGGTCACGCTGGTCCAGCGGGAGTCGGTCAAGCCGAACCGGCTGGCGGACGCGGCACGGACGGCGGCGGACACCGGGGCGTACGGGACGGTCCTGTCCTTCCTGGCACCGGTGCTGCCCACGCTGCTGGCCCGGGAGAAGGCGCCCCGGGGGCTGAGCGATCTGCTCACCGTGGCGGCGGAGTGCGCGGAGCGCAGCGGCCCGCCGAAGAGCGGGGCGGTCCCGGGGCTCGCGGAGACTGCCGCGCGCGGCGGGACGAGCCGGCTGGTGCGGCAGGCGATACGCCTGGAGACCGCCTGCCGGGCGGCGACCGGCTGAGCCCGGCGCCCGCGCCCGGGGCGCCCTTCGAAACACACCTCCAACGCCTTCGAAACCGATGGCAGAAAGGCCGATCACCCTTTAACCCATCGGTCACAAAGCGTTCGTGATCAGGCAACACGGTACGGTCACAGTGGATTCATGACTGATATGACATCCGCGAAGAGTGCCCGCCGCCCCCACCACTGGCGGCGGGACGTGATCGAACTCGCCGCGCTGTTCACGGCGGTGGCGGTCGCCGACGCGATCGCCAACCTGATCGGGCATCAGCCGGACGGCCCGTATCTGCTCGTGGCCTCGGCCGTGGCGCTGACCGCGACGGCCGCGTTCCACACCTGGTGGGCCCGGCGCCACAGCCACGCCCCTCCTCCCGCACCGGCCACCGATACCGCCGCGCCCGCCGCCGACGACTCCGACGCCCCCGCCACCTCCGACGCCCCCGGCGAAACCGTGCTGTGGCGGATGCGGACCACCGTGCGGGATGTGCCGGGGAGCCTGGCCGCGCTGTGCACCGTGCTGGCCCGGCACCGTATCGACATCCTCACGCTCCAGACGCACCCGCTGGCGCGGGGCACCGTGGACGAGTTCCTGCTGAGGGTGCCCGCGTCGCTGCCGGCCCGGGAGCTGTCCCGTGCGGTGGCCGCCGCCGGGGGCGGTTCCACCTGGACGGAGCGGGCCGACGCCCACGATCTGGTGGACGCCCCGACCCGGGTGCTCGGCCTCGCCACCCGTACCGCGCTCGACGCGGCCGAACTCCCGCTCGCCCTGCGGCAGCTGCTCGGCCGGTGCACGATCCGCTCGCTGCCCGCCGTCCCGGTCACCGGGCGCGCCACCGGCGAGACCGCCCCGGTCGAAGGGGTGCTGGAGGAGACCGTGATGCGGCTGCGCGACCCGTCGGGCGGGGTCATCACCGTGGAGCGGCCCCATCTGCCGTTCACGCCCACGGAGTTCGCGCGGGCCCGCGCCCTGGTGGAGCTCGACGCCCGGCTCGGCCCCCGGGTCCCGCGCGGCGAGCAGGTGCTCACGCTGCCCGAGGGCAACGCGATCACCGTGCGCCGGGCGGACCGGGCCGACCTCGAAGCGGCCGTGGCGATGCACGGGCGGTGCTCCGAGCAGACCCTGCGGCGGCGCTACCACGGCCCGGTCCGGGACGCCGACCGTTATCTGGGCCACCTGCTGAGCCCGCGCTTCGGCCGGACCCTCGCCGTGCAGACGGCCTCCGGTCGGATGGTAGCCCTCGGCCATCTGCTCTGGGACGGCGACGAGACCGAGGTGGCCCTCCTGGTCGAGGACGGCTGGCAGCGGCGCGGCATCGGCTCCGAGCTGCTGGCCCGCCTGGTGGCGCTGGCCGGCGAGGCCGGCTGCGAGAACGTCTACGCCGTCACCCAGGCGTCCAACACCGGCATGGTCGCCGCCATGCGCGCGCTCTCGCTGCCGCTCGACTACCAGATCGAGGAAGGCACCCTGGTGATCACCGCGCGCCTCGCGGCGACCCCGGCGCGCCCCCTGCCGCAGCTGCCGCCGCACGAGCAGGCCGAGCGCTGACCCCTTCGCGTACGGGCTCCCCGCCGTCCAGCGCCCGGCACAGGTCGGCCCACAGGTCCTCGACGTCCTCCAGGCCCACCGACATGCGCAGCAGCCGGTCGCCGACGCCGGAGGCGTGCCGGTCCCCCTCGTCCACGATGCGGTGGCTGATGGAGGCCGGGTGCTGGATGAGGGTGTCGACGCTGCCGAGGCTGACGGCGGGGGTGATCAGCCGTACCCCCGCGATCACCCGGTGCGGGTCCCCGTACACCTCGAACGAGACCATGGCGCCGCCGATCTCCGGGTAGTGCACCCGGGCCACCCGGGGGTCGGCGGAGAGCCGGCGGGCGAGTTCGGCGGCGCTCGCGGAGGCGGCCCGGACCCGCACCGGCAGGGTGGACAGGCCGCGCAGCAGCAGATAGCCGGCCATCGGGTGCAGGACCCCGCCGGTGGCGAAGCGGACCTGTCGCAGCACGGCGGCGAACTCCTCGTCGCACGCGACGACTCCGCCCATCACATCGCCGTGCCCGCCCAGGTACTTCGTCGCGCTGTGCAGCACGATCCGGGCCCCCAGTTCGACGGGGCGCTGGAGGACGGGTGTCGCGAAGGTGTTGTCGACCAGGAGCGGCACCGAGCCGCAGGAGTGGGCGACGGCCCGGATGTCCACCTCGGCCAGGGTCGGGTTGGCCGGACTCTCCACGATCACCAGGCCCGTGTCGGGCCGGATCGCCTCCGCGATGCCCGCCGGGTCCGTCCAGGTCACCTCGGTGCCCAGCAGCCCGGCGCCCAGCAGGTGGTCGCTGCATCCGTACAGCGGCCGCACCGCCACCACATGGCGCAGGCCGACGCTCGCGCGGGCCAGCAGGACGGCGGTCAGCGCGGCCATGCCGCTGGCGAACGCCACCGCGCTCGCGGTCCCTTCGAGCCGGGCCAGCGCCGTTTCGAAGCGGCCGGTGGTGGGGTTGTCGAGCCGTGCGTAGACCGGCGGGCCGTCCGGGCGGGCCCCGGTGGTGGCGAAGGCGTCGATCCGTTCGGCCTCGGCGCGGGAGTCGTACGAGGGGTAGGTGGTCGACAGGTCGATCGGTGCGGCGTGCAGGCCGAGGGCCGCGAGGTCGTCGCGTCCGGCGTGCACGGCTTCGGTGGCGAGTGCCCGGGACGGGGTGGTCGAGGGCGGCAGCACGGATTCGTTGTCCATGCGCGCACTCTGAACGCTCCCCGGAAGGAGTGGCCTGACGGCCGTGCTACGTTCGACGGATGACTGATTCCGTCGCTCTCGACACGGTGGATCTGCACATTCTGCGGCTGTTGCAGAACGACGCCCGGACCACGTACCGGGAGCTGGCCGCCGAGGTCGGTGTGGCTCCCTCGACATGTCTGGACCGGGTGGCCCGGCTGCGCCGCACCGGGGTCATCCTCGGGCACCAGCTGCGGCTGGATCCGGCCAGACTGGGCCGGGGTCTGGAGGCGCTGCTCTCCGTACAGGTGCGGCCGCACCGGCGGGAGCTGATCGGGCCGTTCGTGGAGCGGATCAGGTCGCTGCCGGAGTCCCGGGCCCTGTTCCATCTGACCGGCCCCGACGACTATCTGGTGCATGTGGCCGTGGCGGACACGGCGGATCTGCAACGGCTGGTGCTGGACGAGTTCACCTCGCGGCGCGAAGTGGCCCGGGTGGAGACGCGGCTGATCTTCCAGCAGTGGGAGTGCGGGCCGCTGCTTCCGCCGGTGCCGGGGGCGGCGGGACCGGTCCCCGGTCAGGTCCGTCCTGCCGATTGATGGTGACGCGGGGGCCCTCTCCGTACGAGGATGTCCACATGTCAGACTCTTCCAGCAGCGCGCTGCCGCGCCAGATCGCCGACGCCTACGTCGACGCCTTCATCGAACTCGACCCGATCTCCGGCACCTATCTCGGTGTCGCGGCAAGCTCGCGCCGCCTTCCCGACTTCTCCCCCGCCGGCCAGGAGCAGCTGGCCGCGCTGGCCCGGGACACGCTCGCCCGGCTGGACCGCGCGGAGCAGCTGCCCGGGGCCGCCGATGACGCCGAGCGCCGCTGCGGCCGGCTGCTGCGGGAGCGGCTGACGGCCGAACTCGCCGTCCACGAGGCGGACGAGGCGCTGCGGGCCGTTTCCAATCTGCACTCCCCGGCGCACTCGATCCGTGAGGTGTTCACGGTGACGCCGACCGAGACCGATGAGGACTGGGCGGCCGTGGTGGAGCGGCTGCGGGCCGTCCCGGCGGCGCTCGGCGGCTACCAGGAGTCCCTGGCGCTCGGTCTGGAGCGCAAGCTGTACGGCGGTCCGCGCGCCACCGCCACGTTCATCGGCCAGCTCGACGAGTGGGTCGGGGACGGGGCGAAGGGTTTCTTCCAGGACTTCGCGGCCGCCGGCCCGGACAGCCTGCGCACGGAGCTGGACGAGGCCGCCGCGCAGGCCGCCGGCGCGCTGGACGGGCTGCGCCGCTGGATGCGCGAGGTGTACGCCCCCGGGATCGAGGGCGAGCCCGACACGGTGGGCCGTGAGCGCTACGCCCGCTGGTCGCGCTACTTCAACGGCACCGACCTGGACCTGGACGAGGCGTACGCGTACGGCTGGTCCGAATACCACCGGCTGCTCGCCGAGATGAAGACCGAGGCGGAGAAGGTGCTGCCGGGCGCGGGCCCCTGGGAGGCGCTGGCCCATCTCGATGTGCACGGCAAGCACATCGAGGGCGTGGACGAGGTCCGGACGTGGCTCCAGAGCCTGATGGACGAGGCCATCGACGCGCTGGACGGGACGCACTTCGAGCTGGCCGAGCGGGTGCGCCGGGTGGAGTCGCGGATCGCCCCGCCCGGCGGCGCCGCCGCCCCGTACTACACGGGCCCCTCCGAGGACTTCTCGCGGCCCGGCCGCACCTGGCTGCCGACCATGGGCGAGACCCGCTTCCCGGTGTACGACCTGGTGTCCACCTGGTACCACGAGGGCGTTCCCGGCCACCATCTCCAGCTCGCCCAGTGGGTGCATGTGGCGGACAGCCTGTCGCGCTACCAGGCGTCGATCGGCATCGTCAGCGCCAACGCCGAGGGCTGGGCGCTGTACGCGGAGCGGCTGATGGACGAGCTGGGCTTCCTGCCCGACGCGGAGCGCCGGCTCGGTTATCTGGACGCGCAGATGATGCGCGCCTGCCGGGTGATCGTGGACATCGGCATGCACGTGGGCCTGACGATCCCGGCCGACTCGCCGTTCCACCCGGGCGAGCGGTGGACGCCGGAGCTGGCGCAGGAGTTCTTCGGCAACCACAGCGGGCGGCCCGCCGACTTCGTGGAGAGCGAGCTGACCCGCTATCTCTCGATGCCGGGCCAGGCCATCGGCTACAAGCTGGGCGAGCGCGCCTGGCTGCTGGGCCGGGAGAACGCCCGGGCGGCGCACGGTGACGCCTTCGACCTCAAGGCGTGGCACATGGCGGCCCTGTCCCAGGGTCCGCTGGGCCTGGACGACCTGGTGGACGAGCTGTCGAAGCTCTGACCGGGTGCGGCCGCAGTCGTCCGTCCCGGCCGGTGCGGTCAGCGGGTCGGCCGCGCGCTTCCCTTCGCCCTCCCAGGTCTCGTACGGGAATCCCTCCCGCGCCCAGTACTCGAAGCCGCCGAGCATCTCCTTCACCCGGTAGCCGAGGCGGGCCAGGGCGAGGGCGGCGCGGGTGGCGCCGTTGCAGCCGGGGCCCCAGCAGTACGTGACGACCGGCACGGCCGGGTCGAGGAGCCGGGGCGCCTGCTCGGCGATGAGCGCCGTCGGCAGGTGCAGGGCGCCCGGGATGTGCCCCTGGTCCCAGGACTCGGCGGACCGGGAGTCGAGCAGCACGAAGCCGGGGTCGCCGCCGGCTGCCAGGGCGGTGGCGACGTCCGATACGTCGGCGTGGAAGGCGAGCGAGGCGCCGAAGTAGGCGACCGCGCCGGCCGGTTCGGCGGGCGGGACGCTCAGGACGGGGTGGGCGGCCCGGACAGGACCTGGGGCGACGGGCTGGGGAGTCATGCCTGAAAATCTATGAGCGGCGACCCCGGTCCGGAAGGCGGGATTCCCGGCAGCTGGTTTGATCTGCCGGGGATTCCACGGTTGTCTGTCCGGATGAGCGACTATTCCCCGGACGCCACCGACTGGCGCATTCTGGATGTGCTGCAACGCGAGGGCCGCGCCTCGTTCGCGGAGCTGGCGCGGGCGGTGGCCATGTCGCCGAGCGCCGTGACCGAGCGGGTCCGGCGCCTTGAGGAGGCCGGGATCATCAGCGGTTACGCGGCCGTGGTCGATCCGGAACGGCTCGGGCTGCCGATCCTCGCCTTCGTACGGCTGCGGTATCCGAACGGCAACTACAAGCCGTTCCACGACCTGTTGGCGACCACGCCGGAGATCGTGGAGGCGCATCACGTCACCGGTGACGACTGCTTCGTGCTCAAGGTGACGGCCCGCTCGATGAGCCATCTGGAAACCGTGTCCGGGAAGATCGGCGCGCTCGGCTCCGTCACCACCAGCGTCGTCTACTCCTCGCCGCTGCCGGGGCGCCCGATCAGTCGCTGAGCCCGTCCGCCCCGGACCGGAGCCGCACGGCCGACCCGTGCCGCTCCTTCACCACCTCCAGCTGGGCGGGGATGCGACGGCGCAGGTCCGCGACATGGCTGACGATGCCGACGCTGCGGTCCCGTTCGCGCAACGAGTCCAGTACGTCGAGCACTTCGTCCAGCGTCTGGTCGTCCAGGCTGCCGAACCCCTCGTCGATGAACAGGGTGTCGAGCCGTACGCCTCCGGCCTCGTCGGTCACGACGTCGGCGAGGCCGAGCGCCAGGGCGAGCGAGGCGAAGAACGTCTCGCCGCCGGAGAGCGTGGCGGTGTCGCGCTCGCGGCCGGTCCAGGCGTCGATGACGTGCAGGCCGAGCCCCGCCCGGCGGCCGCCGGTGCGGGCGTCGGAGTGGACGAGCTGGTAGCGGCCCGAGGACATCCGCTGCAACCGGGCGGTGGCCGCGGCCGCGACCTGTTCGAGCCGGGCCGCGAGCACATACGACTCCAGGCGCATCTTGCGCGCGTTGTCCGCCGAGGTGCCGGCGGTGAGCCCGGCGAGCCGGGCGACGCGTTCATGCTCCTCGCGCACCGGACCGAGGCCGCGCACCTCGTCCGCCACGCGGCGGGAGAGCCTGGCGAGTTCGGTACGGCGCTCCCGCGCGGCGCCGAGCCCGGCGGCTGCCTCGCGCAGCGCGCGCTCGGCCCGGTCGAAGCGCTCCCGGGCGGCTTCCGGGGCGGCGGGCGGGCGGTTCGCGGCGTCCCGGGCGGCGGTCTCGGCGAGCCGGTCGGCGACGGCCGCGGCCTCGGCCTGCCAGGCGTCGACGCGGTGCTGGAGCGTACGCTGCGCCGCTTCGTCCAGCAGCGTCGCGGCGGCGGCCTCCGGCGTGTCGAACCCGGCCCGGAACGCGGCGTCCGCGAGCCGGTCGTCGGCGTCCTTCAGCCGGGCCGCCGCGCTCTCCTCCTCGCGCACCGCCGCGCCCGCCCCGGCGAGCAGGGCGACCCGCCGCTGAAGCACGGCGGCGTGCTCGGCGACGCTCGGGTGCCCGCCGCGCGCCCGCTCCAGCACCGCGTCGATGTCCGCCTGCTCCCGGTCCAGCGACTCACGCCGCGAGGTCCGCGCGGCCCCCCGCTGCCCGGCCCCCTGCCGCTCCTCGGCCCGCCGCCGCTGCTCCCGCTCGGCCCCCGCCAACGCCTCCCGCGCGGAATGTGCCCCGGCGGCAAGCCGGTACGCCTCGTCGTGCTCGACGGCGAGCCCGTCCACGAGCGCACGGAGTGCGGCGACGGTGGGGACACCGTCGTCCACCGCGCCCACGGGCCACCCGGAGCCGCCCGGTCCGGTGCGGGCGCCCTGGCCGGGGGCCGACGCCGCGTCGGCGGCCGGAGCGGAGGCGGCGGAGGTGGCCGGGCCGCCGGCGGTTGCGGCCTCCGGGGCGCCTGCGCCCGGAGGTGTCTCCGCGTCGGTCGCGGCGGACCCCGCCGCTTCCGCGCGCGCCGTCGCGTGGCGTTCGCGCAGCAGTGCCAGGGACTGTTCTGCCGTGGCGCGGGTCCGTTCCGCCTCGCGGTGGGCGCGTTCGGCGGCTTCCTCCGCCGCGCGGTCGACGTGCCCGTCGCCCGGGCGGGCCGGGGACGGGTGGGCCGTCGCGCCGCAGACCGTGCAGGGGGTGCCGTCGGCCAGCTGGGCGGCGAGTTCGGCCGCGATGCCGCGCAGGCGGCGTTCGCGCAGGTCGAGCCAGAGTTCATGGGCGGCGAGGGCCTGATCGCGGGCGGCCGCGAGCTGCTGATCGGCGGTCCTCGCCTCGGCGGCCAGCCCGTCGCGGCGGCGGGCCGCGTCCAGGCGGCGGCGGGCCGGGTCGAGGCGGCGGGCCAGGAGTTCGGTGCGGGTGGCGGCTTCGAGGGCGGCGTCCAGGCGGGCCTGGAGGTGCTGCCGGGTGGTCTCCCAGCCGGCGAGCCAGTCGTCGGCGTCGCGGACCAGTTCCTCGTCGGCCCGGGCCTGCCGGTCCAGGGCGGCGCGCTCCTCGGCGATCCCGGCGGCCCGCTGCTCCGCGCGCCGGGCCGATTCGAGGCCGCCCAGGTCCTCGCGGAGCCGGTGCTCCAGGGCGGCCAGCTGTTCGGCGCCCGCCTCGGCCAGGGTCTCGGGCAACCGGGCCAGGGCGCGGTCCCGCTCCTCGCGCGCCCGCCGGTGGGCCCGCTCGGCCGCCTCGCGCAGTTCGAGGGCCGGGGCGACGAGGTCCGCCTTGCGGGCGCGGGCGAGGCGGTCGCGCGCCTCCTCGTGGGCGGTGCGGCCGGTCTCCACGGCGTCGGCGCGGTGCCGGGTCTCGGCGTACCGCTGCTGGAGCGCGGCGAGTTCGCGTTCGGCGTCCAGGGCGATGCGGGCGGCGGCCTGCCGGCGTTCCGCCGTGGCCAGGACGGACGCGGCGATGTCATGGCGTTCGGCGGCGCCGCTGCGGGCGGTCGCGGCCCAGCCGAGGACCGCGTCCGCGAGGCCGGGGTCGCCGGGCCGGAGGTCCGGCAGCGGGTATTCGCGGGCGGCGGGCCCGGCGGCCTGGGCGATGCGCTGGGCGAGCGCGAGGATCTGGTCGTCACCGGCCTTGACCTGCGCCTCGGCCACCCGGCGCAGCTCGGCGAGGCGGTCTTCGACGGCCGCGAAGCGGCGGGTGTCGAAGAGCCGTCCGAGGAGCCTGCCGCGCGCCTCGGCGTCGGCGCGCAGGAAGCGGGCGAAGTCGCCCTGGGGCAGCAGGACCACCTGGCAGAACTGCTCGCGGCTCATGCCGACGAGCTGGGTGATCTCCTCCCCGATCTCCTGGTGCGACCGGCTGAGCGCCCGCCAGCCGTCCTCGGGGTCGTACGCGCGCAGCCGGCTCTGCGCCTTCTCCGTGGTGTGGCCGCCGCCCCGCTTCCTGGGGCGGGGCTGGGCCGGGCGCCGGGTGATCTCCAGGCGGCGCCCGCCGACGGTGAGGTCGAGCAGGACCTCGGTCGGCAGGTCCGCCGGGGCGTGGTCGCTGCGCAGCGAGGTGCCGGGGCTCTGCCGGGCGCCGGGCACCGCCCCGTAAAGGGCGTAGCAGACGGCGTCCAGGACGGAGGTCTTGCCGGCCCCGGTCGGCCCGTGGAGCAGGAAGAGGCCGGCGGCGGAGAGCGCGTCGAAGTCGATCTCCTGGGTGGCGCCGAAGGGGCCGAACGCGGTGACGCGGAGGGTGTGGAGCCTCACCGGTTCACCTCGCGTACGCCGTCGTCCACCCGGACGTGGTCGAAGGCGCCCCGCAGCACCGCCCGCTCCTGCTCGTCGGTCCCCCAGCCGCCGCGCACATGGGCCACGAAGTCCTCCGCGATGGTCTGGTCGTCGCGGCCGCGCAGCCGGCGGGCGTAGGAGAGGTCCGGGTCGTCGGGTGCCCGGTCCGGTTCGAAGACGAGGGCGAGGGTGTGCGGGAAGCGCTCGGTGAGGCGGGCCATCGGGTCGGCGGGGCGGACCGGGTCGGTGAGCGTGGCCTCCACCCAGGCGTCCTCGTGGCGGTCGAGCGCGGGATCGTCCAGAAGGTCGTCGATGCGGCCGCGCAGCCGGGCGAGGCGGCGGGGCACCGGACAGTCGATCCGTTCGCCGGTGACCGCCCCGGCGGCGTCCAGGTCGATGAGCCACATGGTCTTGCGGTGGGTGGCCTCGGAGAACGAGTAGGCGAGCGGGGAGCCGGAGTACCGGACCCGGTCGGTGACGGCCTGGCAGCCGTGGAGGTGGCCGAGGGCCGCGTAGTCGACGCCGTCGAAGACCCCGGCCGGGACCGCGGCGACCCCGCCCACGGTGATGTCGCGCTCGCTGTCGCTGGGCTCGCCGCCGGCGACGAAGGCGTGGGCGAGGACGACGGAGCGGGTGGCGTCGGGGCGTGCGGCGAGGTCGGCGCGGACGCGGTCCATGGCGGCGGTCAGCACCGCCTCGTGCCCGGCGCGCTCGGCCTTGAAGACGTCCCTGACCAGGGCGGGTTCCAGGTACGGCAGCCCGTAGAACGCCACGTCGCCGTGCGCGTCGGGGATGACGACGGGCGTGCCGCAGTGCGCGGGGTCGGTGCGCAGGTGGATGCCGGCCCGGCCGATGAGCCCGGCGCCGACGCCGAGGCGGCGGGCGGAGTCGTGGTTGCCGGAGATCATGACCGTGGGCACCCCGGCGGCGGCGAGCCGGTGCAGGGCGTCGTCGAAGAGCTCCACCGCGCTGAGCGGGGGCACCGCCCTGTCGTACACGTCACCCGCCACCACGACGACGTCGACGTCGTGCTCGGCGACGGTGGCGACCAGGTGGTCGAGATAAGCGGCCTGGGCGTCGAGCAGGGGGACCCGGTGGAAGGACCGGCCGAGGTGCCAGTCCGATGTGTGCAAAATCCTCAAGACCCGGCTCCGGTCCGCATGCGCATCCTCCGCCCCTGTGCCCTCACGTCCCCCAGTGTCCCATCCCGCCGGGACGCCGCGGCCGCGTCCGGGAAGTCCCTCCCGGCCCCGGCCGCGTCACGCGTCGTCGTACGCCTCGCCGCCCAGTTCCACCGACGCCTCGCCCGCCGTCGCGTCGGCCAGCCAGCGGCGGAACGCCTCGACGTCGGCGTCCGGCAGCGCGATGTCGATGGTCACGTCGGCCGCGTAACGCACCTCGCGCACGGTCCGTCCGGTGGCGCGCAGTTCGTTCTCCAGCCTGCCCGCCCGCTGGTGCCCGACGGTGACGGTGGCGAGCCGGAAACGGCGGCGGGTGCGGGTGCCGACCGCGTCCAGGGCCTCGCCGACCACTCCCCCGTACGCCCTGATCAGCCCGCCGGCGCCGAGCTTCACACCGCCGTAGTAGCGGGTGACGACGGCGACGGCGTAGCAGACCTCGCGGCGGGTGAGCATCTGGAGCATGGGGACTCCGGCGGTGCCGCCGGGCTCGCCGTCGTCGCTCGCCTTCTGTACGGAGGCGTCGGCGCCGATCACGTACGCGTAGCAGTTGTGCGTGGCGGTCGGGTGCTCCCTGCGGACGCGGGCGATGAACTCCTGCGCCTCCTCCTCGGTGGCCGCGGGGGCGAGCGCGCAGATGAAGCGGGACCGGTTGATCTCGCTCTCGTGCACGCCCGCGCGGGCGACGGTCCGGTACTCCTCCTGCATCCCGCCACCCTATGCGCACCTGCGGGAATGGCCGGGGCGGGCCGCCGGTTGTGCGGTGCATGTACGCAGACACGGAGACGATCCGCAGGATTCTGGAAGACAGCGGCGACACCTGGGCGGTGGTGGGCCTGTCCAACAACCGTTCGCGGGCCGCCCACGGGGTCGCCGAGGTGCTTCAGCGCTTCGGCAAGCGTGTGGTCCCGGTGCATCCGAAGGCCGAGCGGGTGCACGGCGAGGAGGGGTACGCCTCACTGGCGGACATCCCGTTCCCGGTGGACGTGGTCGACGTCTTCGTCAACAGCGACCTGGCGGGCGCGGTGGCCGACGAGGCGGTCGCCAAGGGGGCCCGGGCCGTCTGGTTCCAGCTCGGCGTGGTGGACGAGCAAGCGTACGCACGTACCCGGGCGGCCGGCCTGGACATGGTGATGGACCGCTGCCCCGCGATCGAGATCCCGAGGCTCGGCTAGGAGGACGCTTCGGGGAAGCGCACGCCCAAGCCTTCCAGGGTCACCGCGCCCGGCAGGGCGCCCAGCGCCTTGCCGGTCACGATCAGCTTGCCCCGGCGCGAGCCGCTGCCGATGAGAACCCACTCCTCGTCCACGACGGCGGAGTCGATCAGCAGCGGCCAGGCAGGCGGCGAGGGTGACGTCGGCGCCGCGTTTGCCGGAGAGGACGACGCAGTTCGCCGAGTGGTCGAGCAGGTCGGCCCCGTGGTGGGCGACGAAGGCCGCCGTGTCGGCGATCTCCGGGTCGGTGTCGACGTGCAGGACCTGGTCGGGGTCGATGCCGCCCCAGCCGGTGCGCATCGCCTCGGCCACCGGGGCGGTGAGCAGGTCCTGACGGTCGACGGCGGGGCCGGCGTTCTCGAAGGAGCCGATGGGTGCGCGCATGCGCGTCACGCTAACAGCGCCGCAGGCGGGGGTGTGCGCCGTCTCATCCGACGGGCGGAACGCTGACGGTCATGGTGAGTTCGACCGGTTCGGTGCCCTCGTTGCGGTAGGCGTGCGGGTGGTGCGCCTCGAAGATGGCTGAGGTGCCGGCGCTCATCTCGTAGGGGGTGTCGGCGACGACGAGCGTGAGCGTTCCGGCGGTGACGTGGAGGAGTTCGACCGTGCCCTCGGGGTGCGGGTCGGAGCGGCTGCCGTCACCGGGCATCAGCCGCCAGGAACAGAGTTCGAGCGGGCCCCGGGCGTCCGTGCCGACCAGGAGCGTGGTCGAGCTGCCCGCGTCGGTGGACCAGAGGCGGACGGTCTGGTCGGCGGGGACCAGGCGCACCGGGGAGCCCTGTTCGTAGTCGAGGAGGGTGGTGATGCTGATGCCGAGCGCGTCGGCCAGTTTGACGGTGGTGCCGACGCTCGGATTGGTGCGGGCCTGCTCGATCTGGATGATCATGCCGCGGCTGACCCCGGCGCGTGCGGCCAACTGGTCCAGGGTGAAGCCGCGTTCACCCCGCCAGCGCTTGAGATTGCGCGCGAGGGACTGGGTCAGCTGATCGAGGTCAGTCACATTCCGTCCAATATTCTGTATGACATGGTCCAGCATCCTGCACTACGGTGCGGTGTACCCACTCGTTCACCGCACTGTACTGCGAGGCCCCCATGACCGCGTTGTTCGCCCTGGCCGCCAGCCTGCTGTGGGGGCTGGCCGACTTCGGGGGCGGCCTGCTGACCCGGCGTACGCCCGCGCTGACCGTGGTCGTGGTCTCGCAGATCATCACGGCAGCGGTGCTGGGCGTGATCGTGACGGCCACCGGCGGCTGGAGCGAGGCGGGGCCCAGGCTCTGGTTCGCGGTCGCGGCCGGCGTCGTCGGACCGGTGGCGATGCTCTGCTTCTACCAGGCGCTCGCGCTCGGCCCGATGGGCGTGGTCTCCCCGCTCGGCTCGCTCGGCGTGGCCGTGCCGGTGGGCGTCGGGCTGATCGCCGGGGAGCGCCCGGGCCTCCTCCAGGGCGCCGGGGTCGCGGTGGCCGTCGTGGGTGTCGTGCTGGCGGGCGGCCCGCAGCTGCGCGGGGCGCCGGTGCAGCGGCGGGCGGTCCTGCTGACCCTGGTGGCGGCCTTCGGCTTCGGAGGCGTGATGTCGCTGATCGCCCATGCGTCGACCACGGTGACCGGGCTGTTCCTCGCCCTGTTCGTGCAGCGCGTCACCAATGTGGCGGTGGGCGGCGGTGCGCTGTACGTCTCCGTGCGGCGCGGCGGCCGGGCGCTGCCCGAGGACGGGGGCGCGGCGGCGGTCCGGGCGGCGCTGCCGGCGCTGGCGTTCGTCGGCCTGGCGGACGTCGCGGCCAACGGCACCTACGCCACGGCCGCCCAGCACGGCCCGGTCACCGTCGCGGCCGTGCTGGCCTCGCTGTACCCGGTGGTGACGGCCCTGGCCGCGCGCGGGTTCCTGAAGGAGCGGCTGCGGGGCGTGCAGGCGGCGGGCGCGGGGCTGGCCCTGGTCGGCACGGTGCTGCTCGCGACGGGGTAGAGCCTTCAGCCCTCTTCGAGCCGGGCCACGGCGAGGAGTTGTTCCGGGGTGACGCCCTCGGGAATCGGGACCGGGGCCGGTGTCCGCAGGGGCGGCTGCCAGCCCTTCTCCGGGTCCCAGCCGCGTACGACACGGGCGGGCGCTCCGGCCACCACCGCCCGGTCGGGCACCTCGCCGCGGACCACCGCGCCGGCGGCCACCACGACGTTGCGGCCGAGGCGGGCGCCGGGCAGGATCACCGCGCCGGTGCCGATCCAGCAGCCCGGACCGATGGAGACGGGCTCCATCCGGGGCCACTGCTTGCCGACCGGCTGGTGCGGGTCGTCGTAGCTGTGGTTGGTCGAGGTGATGTAGACGTACGGACCGCAGTACGTGTCCGGGCCGATGGTCACCGTCGTGTCGGCGACGACATGGCTGCCCCGGCCCAGTACGACCCCGTCGCCCAGGGTGAGGATGGGGTCGGGCCCGAGGTCCAGGCCGGGCATCAGGCCCGCGGTGAGCGTGACCTGTTCGCCGATGACGCAGTGGTTACCGAGCCGGATCCACGGCTCCCCGAAGACCGTGCCCTGCGGGAACGCCAGCCGGGTGCCCTCGCCGATCCGGCCGAACCGCAGCCCGCCGGGGTGCTCGGCGGTGACCGCGCCCGCCTCGCGCGCCCAGCGCCAGCAGCGGTGGACGGCGCCGGACAGGGCGCGCCGCCGCCAGGCGGTCAGGGGGGCGAGCGGATTCCGGTTCTTCGGCACGCGCTCACCGTAAGCCGTGCCCACCAGGCGGGTGGCGGGACCGGCCTGTGATCTTCACCCCAGCAGCGGGCCGCGCCGTCGCGTCGCATACGGTTTCCCCGCCGGCGACCGACGTCACTGGAGCACGGAGGAACGGGCGATGGCCGAGCAGGCGATGATCATGGGCATCGGCGGCAAGGAGCCCGTCATCGACGCGGAGGCGTTCACCGCCCCGACGTCGGTGGCGATCGGCGACATCACCATGGCCGCGGGCTCCAGCCTCTGGTATCAGGCGGTACTGCGCGCGGACTGCGGGCCCATCGTGATCGGCGCGGACTCCAACATCCAGGACAATTGCAGCGTCCACGTCGACCCCGGCTTCACGGTGACGGTCGGCGAGCGGGTCTCGGTCGGGCACAACGCGGTCCTGCACGGCTGCACCATCGAGGACGACGTCCTCATCGGCATGGGGGCCACCGTCCTCAACGGCGCGCACATCGGCGCGGGCTCGCTGGTCGCGGCGCAGGCGCTCGTACCGCAGGGCATGCGCGTGCCGCCGGGGTCGCTGGTCGCGGGCGTCCCGGCGAAGGTGAAGCGGGAGCTGACCGAGGAGGAGCTGGCGGGCGTCCGCTTCAACGCGGTGGGTTACGTGGAGCTGGCCAAGGCCCACCGCGCGGCCTGCGAGGGCTGAGGCCCGCTCAGTCGGTGACCGGCACGTTCCCCGGCTCCGCCTCGGCGGCCGCGGCGGAGTGCGCGGCGGCGGCCTTCTTGGCGCGGTTCTTGAGGACCAGCATGGAGGCGAGGCCGATCAGGACCGCGATGGCCAGGCCCAGGTAGGAGAACCGCTTGAGCCATGCCTCGGCGACGACGCCCACCGAGTAGATGACGGCCGTGGTGCCGCCCGCCCAGGCGATCCCGCCGAGCACGTTGGCGATGAGGAACTTCCAGTACGGCATGTGCAGCACCCCGGCCAGCGGACCGGCGAAGATGCGCAGCAGGGCGACGAAGCGGCCGAAGAACACGGCCCACATGCCCCACTTCTGGAAGGAGCGCTCGGCCATGCCGATCTGGCTCTCGCCGAAGTGCTTGGGGAACTTCCCGCCGAGCCAGGCCAGCAGCGGCCGGCCGCCCTTGCGGCCGATCGCGTAACCGATGGAGTCCCCGATCACGGCTCCGGCGGTGGCGCAGGCGCCGAGAATCCAGGGGTTGATCCCGTCGTGGCTCGCGGCCAGCAGCGCGGCGCTGATCAGGACGATCTCGCCGGGCAGCGGAATGCCCAGGCTCTCCAGCCCGATGACGGCGGCCACCAGGATGTAGACGCTGATCGCGGGGACGTTCTCCAGCCACTCCTGGATGTGCAACGCCGGTTCCTCCGTAGTGATGTCCTGTCGCCCGCCGGACACTCATCGGCGCACCGCGGGAAGCCTACCCTCAGCTTCACGGAGGCGGACAGCGAGAAGGGCCGCCGGTGCGGGGCGGCCCTTCCGGTACGGATGCGGAGTTACGGCTTCCTGCGGATGCGGGGCTGCGGGTCAGGAGTTCGGGCGCAGCGTCCAGATCACGGTCATCTCACCGGTCACGGCGCCGTCGCCGCGCTTGATCTCCACGGTGACCGGGAATTCGGGACGCTCGCCCGCGTCGAGTTCGGCGACGACCTCGGCGGCGGGGCGGCCGAGGACGGCGGTCGCGGTGACCTCCCCCATGGCCAGCTTCCGGTAGCCGATCTCGGCGCTGACCGCGAGCGGCACGGCCCGGGAGAGCTGGTCACCGAAGGCGGCGATGACGATGGCGCCGCTCGCCGACTCGGCCAGCGTGAACATCGCTCCGGCGTGCGGTCCGCCGACGTGGTTGTGGTAGTCGGCCTGATCCGGCATGCGGACCACCGCGCGCTCGGCGGTGGACTCCAGGAATTCGAGGTTGAGGGTCCGGACCATGGGAACCGTCGCGGCGAGCATCTCGCCCGCGGTCATCTGTTCAGCGCTCATGGACGGGATGTTACTCATGGGTAGACACCTTTGGCCATGCCTCTCCGGACCCGCTCCGGGCGGGCCGCCGCCGCGCCTTCACCGTTCGCACACGGGGGCGGACGTAGCACGCGGGGCGGGGCCCCTCTATCGTTACTCGCCATGTGGCCAGGACAGCAGCCGCCCGGGGGCGAGCAGAACCCGCAGGACCAGAACCAGAACCCGTACCAGCAGCCGGGGTACCAGCAGCCGAATCCCTATCAGCAGCCGGGACATCAGCAGCAGGGCCAGCAGCCGGGCCAGCAGCCCGGTTACGGCTATCCGCAGCAGGGCGGGCAGGGGGGCTACGGACAGCCCAACCCGTACCAGCAGCCGACCGTTCCGCAGTACGCGGTGCCCGGCGCCCCGCAGCCGGGCAACGACAAGAAGAAGACGACGATCGTCGCCATCGTCGCCGCGACCGCGGTCGTGGTGGCCGCCGCGGTCACCGGTGTCATCGTGCTGAACAAGGACGACGACAAGGACGGCAAGAACGTCGCCGACGACAAGAAGTCGTCCGCGCCCGCCAAGCCGTCCGGCTCCCCTTCCTCTTCCTCCTCGCCGGAGGCCAACCCGCGCGGCGGCGAGGACGCCAAGCCGCAGATCGCGGGCTGGAAGGTCGTGACGAACCCCAAGTGGGGCACCCAGTTCGACGTGCCCGGCGACTGGGAGGTGTCCGCGCCCGGCGTGCTGTCCTTCTTCGAGGACGAGAAGAAGAACGACGGCATGCCGCTCATCGGGTTCACCGGGCCTGCCGACCTCAAGCAGGAGTGGTGCACCGACGACGCCGACAAGGACGGCACCAAGGACAAGTACAGCCTGGCCGGCACCGGCACCAAGGGCGCGCAGGGCGCCACGGACGCCGATGTGAACGCCCGTAACGAGGCGGGCACCTGGGTGTGGGCCGCGTTCGCGCAGCACATGCCGAAGAAGAGCATCAAGATCAGCAAGGCCAAGCAGTACACCACCAAGTCGGGGCTGTCCGGGAGCCTGGTCACCGCGAGCGCGCCCAATGTCACCAAGCGCTCCAAGTGCAGCAGCGACGGCAAGTCGTACGCCTTCACGTTCAAGAACAGCAAGGGCGAGTTCGCCTCGTGGGTGCTGTACGCCGCCGCGGGCGTGGACGACGAGCTGCCGAACACGACGATCGAGAAGATCCTCAGCACCGTGCGTCTGGTGCCGGTCGTCGACCCCGAGGGCGACTCCTGACCCCGGTCCGGGAACTTATTTGCACAACCGGGCGGCGGCCGCGATAGTCCCTGAGTGACCGACGCAGCCGCCCCCGCCCCCCGCACCACCCGGCCCGTCCCGGCGGGCCGCAACTACCGGCTGCTGACCGCCGCCTCGATCATCACCGCCCTGGGCACCCACGGCGCGCTGATCGCGGCGGCGTTCGCGGTTCTCCAGTCGGGCGGCGACGCCGGTGACGTGGGGCTCGTCGCCGCCGCCAAGACCGTGCCGCTGGTGCTGTTCCTGCTCATCGGCGGGGCGGTCGCCGACCGGATACCGCGCCACCGGGTGATGGTCGCGGCCAACACCCTCAACTGCGTCTCGCAGGCACTCTTCGCCCTGCTGGTCCTGGCCGGCGACCCGAAGCTGTGGCAGATGATGCTGCTCACCGCGCTCTGCGGCACCGGGCAGGCGTTCTTCGGGCCGGCGGCCGAGGGCATGCTGATGTCGAGCGTCAGCGGCGAGCAGGCGAGCCGCGCCTTCGCGCTGTTCCGGATGTCCACGCAGGGCGCCGCGATCGGCGGCGCGGCCCTCGGCGGCGCCATGATCGCGGCCATGGACCCCGGCTGGGTACTCGCCGTGGACGCGGCCGCCTTCGCGGTCGCCGGGGCCCTGCGCGCCTTCCTCGACGTCAGCCACATCCCGGCCCGTGAGCCCGGGGGCGGGCTGCTCGCGGACCTGCGGGACGGCTGGCGGGAGTTCATCGGCCGTCCGTGGCTGTGGGCCATCGTCGCCCAGTTCTCCGTGGTGGTCGCCGCCGTCGGAGCGGCCGAGGCGGTCTACGGTCCGCTGGTCGCCCGCGACTCGCTCGGCGGCGCCCGGCCCTGGGGCTTCGCGCTCGCCGCGTTCGGCGTCGGCAATCTGGCCGGGGCGCTGCTGATGATGCGGTGGAAGCCGCGCCGGCTGCTGCTGGCCGGAACGCTCTGCGTCTTCCCGCTGGCCCTGCCGTCCGCCGGGCTGGCGGTGCCGCTGTCGGCGTACTGGCTCTGTCTGGTGATGTTCGTCACCGGTACGGCGATCGAGGTGTTCGGCGTCTCCTGGATGACGGCCATGCACCAGGAGATCCCTGAGGAGAAGCTGTCGCGCCTCTCGGCCTACGACTGGTTCGGCTCGGTGGCCATGGTGCCGGTCGCCACCGCCCTCGCCGGACCGGTCGAGTCGCTGGTGGGGCGCTCCCAGGCACTGTGGGGGTGCGCGGGCCTGATCGTGCTCGTCACGGGTCTGGTGCTGCTGGTTCCGGACGTACGCAATCTGACCCGGCGCACCGAAACGGTCGAGGTGGCAGCCGCCCCGCCCGCCTCAGCCGATGCTGAAGGCGCCGTCGGGCGGCTCGGGTGACGCCACCGCGTCCGCGTCCCCGACCGGCCGCGCCCCGTTGACGAACGCGGCCAGCGACGCGCCGTGCTCCACCCGCGCCGCGAACGCGTCCGCCGCGCACCTGCGGGCCAGCGCCGGTACGTCGAACGGGGCGCGGGAGGCGACCAGGACGACGTTGCCGAAGCGGCGGCCGCGCAGCACGCCCGGCTCCGCGATCAGCGCCAGCTCGTCGAAGACCGCGGCGAAGGTGGCCAGCTGCGAGCGCAGGAAGCCGAACGGCGGCCCGTCGGCCAGGTTCGCGGCGTAGATCCCGTCCGGGCGCAGCGCCCGCGCCGCCGCCCTGGCGTACGGCACCGAGGTGAGGTGGGCGGGGACCCGGGAGCCGCCGAAGACGTCCGCGATCAGCAGGTCCACCGAGCCGGGAGCGGTCTCCTCAAGCCGGGCGCGGGCGTCCGCCGCGTGCACGGTGATGCCGCAGTCCGCGGGCAGCGGCAGATGCTCCGCGACGAGGCCGACGAGCCCGCGGTCGGCGTCCGCCACCTCCTGCCGGGAGCCGGGCCGGGTGGCCGCGACATAGCGGGGCAGGGTGAGGCCGCCGCCGCCCAGGTGCAGGACGTCCAATGGCTCGCCCGGGTCCGCCGCGCAGTCCACGACATGGCCGAGCCGGCGGGCGTACTCGAACTCCAGGTGCTCGGGCGCGTCGAGGTCGACGTAGGACTGCGGGGCGCCGTCGACCGTGAGCAGCCAGGCCCGTTCCCGGTCCACGTCCGGGAGGAGGCGTGCGGTGCCGTGGTCCACGTCCCGGATGACGGGTATCGACTCGTTCACTCCCCCATTGTGCGGGCTGCCGGCGGACGGGCCGGACCGGGCTTCCGGTGGACGGCCCGCCTCCCCGGGGGCGGGGAGGCGGGCCCGGGGCCCGTACGGCTCAGAGCAGCTCCGTGACGGTGCCCGCGCCGACCGTGCGGCCGCCCTCGCGGATCGCGAAGCCGAGGCCCGGCTCCAGCGGGACGTCCCGGCCCAGCTCGACGGCCATGGTGACCGTGTCGCCGGGGCGCGCGACCGCCGCCTCGCCGAGGTCCACGTCGCCGGCCACGTCGGCCGTGCGGATGTAGAACTGCGGCCGGTATCCGGTGGTGACCGGGGTGGTGCGGCCGCCCTCGCGCCCCGACAGGACGTACACCCGCGCGGTGAAGCGCCGGCTCGGGGTGACGCTGCCCGGCGCCGCGACGACATGGCCGCGGCGCACCCGGTCGCGCTCGACGCCGCGCAGGAGCAGCGCGACGTTGTCGCCGGCCTCGGCGGACTCCATCGGCTTGCCGAAGGTCTCCAGGCCGGTGACGACCGTCTCGGTGTCCGGGCCGAGCACCGACACCCGGTCGCCGACGCGGACCGTGCCGCGCTCCACGGCGCCGGTGACGACCGTGCCCCGCCCGGTGATGGTCAGGACGTTCTCCACCGGCAGCAGGAACGGCGCGTCGGTGTAGCGCACCGGCATCGGCACATAGGTGTCGACGGCGTCGAGCAGCGCCTCCACGGCCGCCGTCCAGCGCGGGTCGCCCTCCAGTGCCCGCAGCCCCGACACCCGTACGACGGGCACCGTGTCGCCGCCGTAGCCGTGCGCGGACAGCAGCTCGCGGACCTCCAGCTCCACGAGGTCGGTCAGTTCGGGGTCACCCGCGTCCGCCTTGTTGAGCGCGACCACGATGTGGTCGACGCCCACCTGACGGGCGAGCAGGACGTGCTCGGCGGTCTGCGGCATGATCCCGTCGACCGCGGAGACGACGAGGATCGCCCCGTCGAGCTGGGCGGCCCCGGTGACCATGTTCTTGATGTAGTCGGCGTGGCCGGGCATGTCGATGTGCGCGTAGTGCCGGGTGCCGGTCTCGTACTCGACGTGCGCGATGTTGATGGTGATGCCGCGCTGCGCCTCCTCGGGCGCGCGGTCGATGCGGTCGAAGGGGACGAAGGTGCCGGTGCCGCGATCGCTGAGCACCTTGGTGATGGCGGCGGTCAGGGTCGTCTTGCCGTGGTCGACGTGGCCCATGGTGCCGATGTTGAGGTGCGGCTTGGTACGCACGTATGCCGTCTTGGGCATGGGTTCATTCCTTGGGATGCGAAGCGTGACATGAGGACCCCGGGGCCGGCCGACCCTCCCCTCGCGGGGTCCGCCGGACGGCCGGGGGAGGGTCAGCTTCGGGCGCCGCCGAGGGGCGCTGCGGCAGCGGCGACCGCTGCGGCGCCACCTGCTGCGAGGGTGCACACGGCAGCCTTCGGCGCGTCCGCGACTGCGGACGGCGCTGCGGGGAAGGCGTACCGGGACATGCGCCGATCATCTCCGAGGGGCCGCCCGGCCGTCGAGCGAATTACGGCGGGCGGTACGGGGATTGGGTGCGGGCGGGCGTGGTCCGGCGGGGGCGCATTACGGCGATCACACACGTTTGTCGGTTAGTCTCCCCGAATGCTCGACGCCGTCCCCGCCACCCGGCCCTCCCCCGGCCTCGCCGTGCGCTGCACGCGGGTGCTGCTGTCGCCGTGGTCCCGGCTCTCGCTGCTCGTCGCCGTGCTGGTGGCGGCCGCGACGGCCATGCTGCTGCTCGATCCGCAGCGGCTGCTGGCCTCGGGCCGGCTCGGGGAGCTGAGCGGCGGTGCCACGGCGGTGGTGCTCTTCGGGCTCGCGTACGGCGTCTGCACTGTGGCGTTCGTGCCGCGTCCGCTGCTGAACCTCGCGGCGGGCGCCCTGTTCGGGGCGCAGGCGGGGCTCGCGGCGGCGATCGGCGGCACGGTGCTGGGCGCGGGGGTGTCGTTCATGCTCGGCCGGGTGCTGGGCCAGGACGCGCTGCGCACCCTGGTGCGGGGGCGCTGGCTGCGGGCGGCGGACGGGCAGCTGAGCCGGCACGGCTTCCGCTCGATGCTGGCGCTGCGGCTGTTCCCCGGGGTGCCGTTCGCCGCCGCCAACTACTGCGCGGCCGTCTCGCGCATGGGCTGTCCGCCGTTCCTGGTGGCGACGGGCCTGGGCTCGATCCCGAACACCGCCGCCTATGTGGTGGCGGGCAGCGAGGCGTCGTCGCCGACCTCGCCCGCGTTCCTGGCGGCGATGGGCTTCATCGTGCTGACGGGGGCGGGTGCGGCGGTGATCGCCTGGCGGCGCCGGCACCGGCTGGGCGGGTAGGGCCTTTCGTTCGGATCGCGCCCCGGGCACGACGGGGCGGGGTGCGCGGGGGGTGTCGCCGGGTGTTCACCCGGGGGCGATACGCTGCCCGCGACCGACAGACGAGACAGGGCCCGGCCGGGCCCTTTCCTCGTACGACCGCACACCGCACGACGCCTGCGCGCGACGCCGGCGGCCGGTGCACGAGTACCCCGGGATGGCCCAAGCCCCATGAGCTGGTTCGAATCGTTCGTCCTCGGCCTCGTCCAGGGACTGACCGAGTTCCTGCCGATCTCCTCCAGCGCGCACCTGCGGCTCACCGCGGCGTTCGCCGACTGGCAGGACCCGGGCGCGGCCTTCACCGCGATCACCCAGATCGGCACGGAGGCCGCGGTCCTCATCTACTTCCGCAAGGACATCGCGCGGATCGTCTCGGCGTGGTTCAGGTCGCTGACGGACCGTTCGATGCGCGGTGACCACGACGCCAAGATGGGCTGGCTGGTCATCGTCGGCTCCATCCCGATCGGTGTGCTGGGCCTGGCGTTCCAGGACCAGATCGAGGGCCCGTTCCGCGATCTGCGGCTGATCGCCACCACCCTGATCGTGATGGGCATCGTGCTCGGCGTCGCGGACCGGCTGGCCGCGCGCGACGAGTCGGGCGGCCGGCACCGGGCCGGCAAGCAGCGCAAGACCCTGCGCGAACTGGGCGTCAAGGACGGCCTGATCTACGGCGTCTGCCAGGCGATGGCCCTCGTGCCCGGTGTCTCGCGGTCCGGCGCCACGATCAGCGGCGGTCTGCTGATGGGCTACACCCGGGAGGCGGCGGCTCGTTACTCGTTCCTGCTGGCGGTCCCGGCGGTGCTCGCCTCGGGTGTCTTCGAACTGAAGGACGCGGGCGAGGGGCATGTCTCCTGGGGCCCGACGCTCTTCGCGACGGTCATCGCGTTCGGGGTGGGGTACGCGGTCATCGCGTGGTTCATGAAGTTCATCACGACGAAGAGCTTCATGCCGTTCGTGATCTACCGGATCGTCCTGGGCGTGCTGCTGTTTGCGCTGGTGGGGGCGGGCGCGTTGAATCCCCACGCCGGGGAATCGGCGGGCTGACCGGCATCGAAACAGGGGCGTTTCTCTAACTTCCTAGTGGAGATTTCTAGAGGCTTTAACGGGTGTTTCGAGGCCGCTGGAGCTGATCATCTCCCAGTCGACGCCCAGGAACGCGAAGCGCCGGGGCAGGGCCACCACCTGGAGGGGTGGAATGTGGCCTCGCACCGGCTATCTTGCACATCGAACGGGCCCTGCCTCAGCTACAAGATCGCAGTTACCCATTCGATGGAGTTTGAGCGGTTTCCCCGCGAGGGACGAACCCCTCTCCGACCGCTGAAGGGGTTCGCGGCAGGAGAGGGGCCTCCCCGGCACTCGGCGCCTTACGACTACCGCCCGCCTGGCCTATGTTCTCCTCCGAAAGGCGCGACCTCTTGACGGAGGAGAACGCAAGCACGTCACCGTGGCGCATCCTCCAGCCATGCGCACCCTGACGAACGTCGACGCCGAGTGGCCCTACGGCCTCGAGACCACAAGCACTCGCCCGCAGCTGGCCACGGAGGAAATCGCATCGCGCCTCGGCATCGAAGCCGGCGTGGCCCTGCAGCACAGCACTATCAAGTGTCTGGAACCCGGTGGGAGGTCGGCGATGCTGGTGCTGTCCTGGTGGAAGGGTCGCCGCCGGCCGCATGCTCGGCCGCATGCCTCGTTCGTTGCCGAGCTTGGGGTGGTAAGGCTCCCCGAGGAGCAGGCGCACGCCCTTGGGCTTCTCATGGACACGGTGGCCTACCGCGTGATGCGCACTCGCCTGGATGTGCATAGCACCCCCGTGGAAACTGCCGATCTGATCTTGCCGATGGATCACTGGACCATCCGTTTGCAACTTTCCTGACCCGGGAGTCAGGAGCGGCTTCGAGCTTTGCTCACTTTCAGCCAAAACGCCAGGGTTGCAACAAGGTTGCATCACGGCAATATTTGGTGACGGCAAAGACCCTCCCCCTCTGTATGAGCCCTGGCCAGAGCGGCGGATGGCACCGTTCCCCTCAATCCTCCTTCAGGTAAAGCGGGTTGCCCGGTGCCGGCTCGACGCGGACGAACGCCGTGATGATGGCGCGAAACCCACGATGGTCGGTGTTCCGCCCGGTGTGGCGGAGCGCCCAGTCCTCCGGCGGGGTGCGCTCCTCGCCCGCATCCGACGCCTCGCCGCACGTCGTGCACTTCATCTCGTAGATCGGCCCGCTCGCGCCAGGGGTTCGGTCGGGGCCGATCGTCCAGTCCGCGTGGCGGATCACTGCACGTACCGTCACTGCTCCCCCGCCTCTCGCTTGGCGCAGGCTGCGCCGTCGGCGCAGGCCCGCGGGAACCAGCTGTAAGCGGCACCACTAGCCGGCCTGGCGCGTTGCTCGCCGAGGTTGATGTCGTCGCCGAAGCGGAGCCGTTCCTGGCACCAGATGCAGTGCCATCCGCGCTGCTGCTGCTCGGTGAGTTCGGCGACCGGGGGAAGCTCTCTAGTCGTCACAGCGGCCTCCCCTCGTGGGCTGGGCAGGCGGCGACCGTCCATGCGGGACCGGCATCGATGATTACTTGCCCTGCCGGGATGAGCGACACGGTGACTGCACCGCAGTGCCAGCACACCTCACCGTGTAATCGGGCGAAGCTCAACTGGTCGACGCCGGCCGGTGCGGAGCTCGGTGCACTCATACCCTGTCCTATCTGCACGTTTCCGGCTGACAGGGGGATCATGACCTCCAACAACAGGCACAAGTACCCCAGCAAGGGGTAGCTAGTCGGCGTGGCACCACTCAGCGAAGCTCGTCAGGGACTCCGCATCGGCCCGCTTCAGACGGCGCAAGGTAGCCACGTCTCCTCGAACCCACGGGTGCTCGCGGGTGTGCTGCGGGGCAATGCGGCGAGCGACCTTCAGGGACTCGAAGGCGTCATCGACCAGGCCGCCCCACAGCTGGGCGCGGGCGAGCTCGATCCAGAACCCAGACCTTCGCTCAGCCGGCAGGTAAGCCGGGGGCGTCCACTCACGGGCCACGTCGAACGCCCGCTGGACGTGGGCGTCGCCGAGGCTGACAGCGACGGACACCTCGTGGATACGGACCGAGTCAGGTCCGAACGCCGTGCCCTGGTACACCCCTTCGCGCACCCGGTCCCCCAGCCCGCGAGCCTCGGTGAGATGCGCCTCGGCAGCCTCCCCTTGCCCGGCACGCCCAGCGATGACCGCGGCCCGCATGTGCAGGGCCCCGCAGGCCGCTACGGCCTCAGCGTCGACGGGCGACGGGCAGGCGTCGATGGCCTGCTCAAGGGCACGAAGCCCAGCCGAGTGGGCGCGGGCGGCGAAGAAGGTCTCCGTTCGGACGTAGCCGACCATGGCCGCGAGCAGCGGGTCCTGTGCGCTAGGGGCGGCCCACCGCATCAGTTCGATGAGCCTGGCGGACAGGTCGCGGGCCCCATGCTTGTATGCGACGGCGTCGGCGGCCCGGTACGCGGTGACAAGGAGCTCAGCGATCTGCGGGGCGTTCGCCGGCGGCGCCGAAGCGGAAGCGCGGGCGAGCTCAGCCAGCAGGTCGGGGATCCTGCGGGCGATCTGGAGGTACTGAGCGGACAGCCGCCACGCAGTTGCCTGCGCGACCGAGGCATGCAGCTCAGGCAGCGGGCGAATGGGGCCGTCGTCGGGCATGTCGTAGGTGGCGATTGCCGCGGACAGGGCGGGGAGGGCGTCCCGGATTCGGGTGGAGACGTGCTCACGGTCGGCGACCAGGCGGGACGGGTCGACGCCGAGCGCGGAGGCGATGGCGTCGAGGGTGCTGTCGGTGACGCCGCGTTCCCCACGTTCGATCTTGCGGATGGTTCCAAGGGCGACCCCGGCCCGGGCGGCGAGTTGCTCCTGGGTGAGGCGAGGGCGGGCGACGTTGCGGTAGTAGGCGATGCGTCTGCCTACCAGGCCCGGCGAATTGGCTGGCACACTCCGAACTTACCTGCCCGTTCGCACCAGTTCGGCTAGTTCGGTCAGTGAGTCGATCGACCAGTCCGCGGCAGCCCGCACCTTGGGGCCGTCGGCCCACCAGTACCCCCACGGACCGCGGCGAAGATGCGCGGTTCGGAGCCCAGCAGCCTTCGCCGGGTAGATGTCGTTGGCGGGGTGGTCCCCGACGTACAGCGTTGACCCCGGTGCGGCGCCGGAGACGTCGAGGACGCGGGAGAAGAACTCCGGGGCCGGTTTCGCGACGCCCCACTCAGCGGACACGACCACGAGGTCTGCGGGCAGTTCGAGGGCGCGCAGCATCTCGCCCGCCTTCTCCGTCTGGTTGCCGGCCACGATCACGCGGACGCCCTGCTCGCGCAGCGCGGCCAGGGCGGGGCGAACGTCGGGGTACAGGTCCTGCTCGTCCAAGTGCTCACCGCGGCCGGCGGCTTCCCGGGCCGCGTACTCGGCAGCGAGGTCGATGCCCGGCCGGACTAGTCGGACGGCGTCCGCATTGTCCCGGCCCTGGACGACGACGGCTCCGACGAGGGCGCTGAGCGTGTGCGTGGGTACGTTGAGCCAGTCCGCCCATGAGACCCAGTAGCGGTCGTCACGGACTAGGGTCTCGCCGACGTCGAAGACGATGGTCTCAATCACAGGGCCGACCCTACGTGGGGGGTCTGCTACAAGACAGAATGTCAGACTGGACAGTTAGCGTCCGGCCATGACCTATCTGAGATCCCTCGACGCCAGCGACTGGATCGCCGCTGGTGCGGTCCTCGTGGCCGTCATTGCGGCAGTCATCAGTGCGTGGCAGGCCCGCATCGCCCGAACCTCGGCGGACAAACAGCTGGATCTCGCGGAACGCGTACACCGAGAAGCCAATGAACCCTACGTCATCGTGGACGTGCAACCACGCGAGCCCTGGTCGTTCGTCTTTGTCGTCGTGGTTGAGAACGTGGGCCCGACTGTGGCGCGGAACGTGCGTATCAGCGTGACCCCTGAACTTGAGTCCTCGCAGGGGGCAGACGTGGGCGCGGAGCTGCGCGAGGCCCTCGCCAGAACTATCCCGGTCATCCCCCGGGCAGACGCCTCGTCTACTTCTTCGACACCAACGGCCGGTGGGGGTCAGGGCTTCCGATGGTCTTTGAGTTCGCCGTCGCCGCGACGGGGCCATACGGCCCCATGGAGACGACCCGGTACCTCGTCGACCTGAACGTTCTCGGGGCCAACGTCATTCAGGAGCGCCCATCCAAGAAGCTGGAGGACGAAATTGAGAAGGTGAGGTCCCTACTCAAAACCTTCGGAGACAACTACAAGGCCGCAAACAGCCTTGCCATCCGCCAAGCTCAGGAGCGGCGACGCGAGGAAGTGACAAGGAGGCGCGAGGAGATGGGGCGGCAACTCAGGCAGAGCGGAGCCGGGGAGAACGATCCTGCCAGCACATAGCTGAACGTGACCCTTGCTTCCGTGCGGATCGCCTGCAGTCGCTGGGCCGCCTGTCAGTGGCCACCGCTAGAGTCCCGGCGCATGAGCATCCCCTGGGGCGACATCGCCACCTTCGGCACAGCCGGCCTAAGCGCGGTTGCCGCCGCTGGCGCCTGGTTCGCCGCCCACCGCGCCAACGGAACAGCCAACACCGTCGCACGCATCGAACGCGAGCGCTGGCACGAAGACCGCACGCCTGACATCAGGCTGTCGTTCACCGGGCAGTTCGGTACTCGCGGCAGCATCACAGCTCACCTGGCCGGCCCGGACAGTCTTGGCGACCTGACCTCGGTGCAGTTGGAGATGGTGAACGACGACATGGACCACAGGGTCCTCAATCCGACGCCGGAGTACACCCAAGCGGACGCAGACGCCTACGTCTGGGGCCCGTTTCGTTTCGCTCCCGGTATCGACGGGGCTGACGAAAATGGGCGACGGACCGGGGCGGTGCCACTGGAAATGGGTCGGGGTCGCCCCTTCGCTGTCGAACGCACCCGCCCCGGTCACTGGATGACAGGTATGGCGGCCGAGCAGTGGCAGGACCGCTACACGCATCTCCCGATCCGCGTCCGGGTGACGTGCAGGCGAGGCGAGGAGACGTGGATCCTGGCGCGAGAGCTGGAGAACCCTCCCCGCTAGTTCCCCACTATTTGGTCACAACTCCGTCACCACCGGAACGTCTACCTCCCCTACCGCGTCCGGCGTCGTTACGGTCGTGCCTCCACGAACCACCTTTGGGGGGCACATGTCGAATCAGCAGCCTGGCTGGGGCCAGCAGCCAACACAGCCGGGATGGGGCTCCCAGCCGCCGGCGCCGAAGAAGAACACGGGCAAGATCATCGGGTTTGGGTGCCTGGGCATCATCGTGCTCTTCGTCCTGATCGGCATCATCGCCGCCATCGCAACGAGCGGCGACGAAGGCAAGAAGGACTCGCCGCCCGCCAAGGAGCCGGCCGCCAGCGCTCCCGCTGAGAGCAAGAAGCCTGAGGAACCGACGAAGGAAGAGCCGGCGAAGAAGGAGCCCGTGACCGTCGCGGCGAAGAAGGTCGCCTTCAAGAAGAGCGTCCTCGCTCAGAACGACAACTACACCAGCGTCCAGGTCACCATCACGAACAACGGCACGGACGAGATCGACGTCAACCCGCTGTACGTGACGATCACCGACACCGACGGCCGCAAGCACACCGCCGAACTGGGGATGGACGAAGACCAGCTCGACACGGTGAAGCTCGCCCCTGGCGAGAACGTCACGGGAACCATCACCGGCAAGGGCAAGTTCGACGCCAAATACGTGACCTACACGGACGGGCTGATCGGCGACAGCATCCGCGGGAACGTGTCCTGACACCGTAGGCAAACAGCGATGCCCCTCCCACCGAAGCGGGAGGGGCATCGCTATGCAAGTCTCCAGTACATCTCGGTCGCAGCCAGGGCGCCGAGCCCGAGCAGGCTGCGTGGCTGGGCGGACGACGGCCGTGACCGGGGGCGGCGCACCGCGTCAGATCTCCGTGTCGTCGGGGCCCTCGGCGCCGAACTGCTCGGCGCGCAGCGCGAGATCCTGGAGCACGTCCGCCGAGGTGACGTCCGTCTGCCCGGAGTCGTGGATCTGGGCCAGCATGGCGAACGCCAGGGTGAACGCCCCGACGAGCTGTTCGACCGCTCCCCCGACCTCGCGTCCGACGACCACCACCACGTCCTCGACCGTGGCGTCCTCCGGGATGGCGATCCGGGGCATGGTCTCGTTGAGTAGGGCGGTCACCACGGTCGAGTCGGTGTCGGCGTCGTCGCGGTCCGGGTTCTCCTCCAGCAGCCGGCGCATCTCCCCCGCCTCGGTGAGGATGCCGACCACACGCTTCACCACTTCGCTCTGCTCCATACCGCGAGCATAGGCGCAGCCGGACCGGCCCAGAGGGACAAACGACGAGCGGGGTGACGCCGGGCCGGGGCCCGGACGGCGGCCTCCGCCTCGGCACCGGCGCCCGTGCCGCCGTAGCGTACGAAGCAGATCCGGACGGCGGAGAGGAACCCATGAGCGGCACCGAGCTTCCCGTGATCGCGGCGGTCGACGGCTCCTCGCACGGCTTCGACGCGCTGGACTGGGCGGCCCGTGAGGCGGTCGTACGGGGCTGGCCCCTGCTCATCGTGCATGTGCGGCAGCTGGCCCGGCGCACCGACCAGGAGGCGCAGGAGCGGGAGGCGGGCGAGCTGCTGGCGTCGGCCGTGCGCCGGGTGGCGCGGGTCGCTCCGGGGCTGCGGCCCACGACGCTCGCACCGCTCGACTTCCCGTCGGCGGCGCTGGTCTCGCTGAGCCGGGACGCCTCGCTGCTGGTGCTCGGCTCGCGGGGGCTCGGCGGCTTCCGGTCCCTGATGCTGGGGTCCAACAGCCTGGCGACGGCGTCCATGGCGAAGTGTCCCGTGGTGATCGTGCACGGCGGCCGGGACGACGAGGAGCCGGCCGGTGCGGGCGCGGGCGGGGTTTTCCCGGACATCGTCGCCGGGGTGGCCGCCGACGAGAGCAGCGAAGGGGTGCTGGACTTCGCCTTCGCGACGGCGGCGGCGCACCCGGGCGCCCGGCTGCGGATCGTGCACGGCTGGACGATGTTCTCGTCGATGCTGTCGGGCGGGCCGGTCTTCGACCGGGACGCGGCGGCGGACGCGGCCGAGCGGTCGCTGGCCGAGCTGACCGCCGGCCGGCGGGCCCGGTTTCCGCAGGTCGAGGTCATGAAGGAGCCGGTCAACGGTTCCGCGACACGCACGCTGGTCACCGCGTCCGCGACGGCCTCGCTGACCGTCGTCGGGCGGCGGCGGGGCGGTGAGTCGCTGGGCCTCGGGCTTTCGCCGGTGGCGCACACGACCCTCACACACGCGATGGGCCCGGTGGCCGTCGTCCCCTGCTGAGAGCCGGGCCGCGTCCGCTGCCGCACACTGGGCGGAGGACCGGGACCGGATGGCGGACGGACCTGTCGGCGGGCGGGGCGAGGAGGCGGACATGGGGTCGTGGGCCGGGTGGCGCGAGCGGGGCGCACGGGTGCTGGGCCGGACTCCGGGGCGGGTGGCCGCGGCGCTGGTGGCCGGTGCGCTGCCGGCCCTGGCCTTCCCCGCCCCCTCGCTGTGGTGGTTCGGCTATGTCTGCCTGGTGCCGCTGCTGTTGCTGATCCGGTCCGCCGGGACGGGGCGCGGGGCGGCGCGCGACGCGTGGCTGGGCGGCACGGGTTACATGATCGCCGTGCACCACTGGCTGATGCCGAGCCTGCATGTGTTCATCGTGCTCCTCGCGGCGCTGCTCGGTCTGCTGTGGGCGCCGTGGGGGCTGCTGGCGCACCGGCTGCTGCGGGGGCCGCTGAGCGGGTGGGCGGCGGTCGCGGCGGTGGTCGTGGTGCCGTGCGGCTGGCTGATGATCGAGCTGGTGCGGTCGTGGGAGGCGCTGGGCGGCCCGTGGGGGCTGCTGGGGGCGAGCCAGTGGCAGGTGGAACCGGCGCTCCGGCTGGCCTCGGTGGGCGGGGTGTGGCTGGTGAGCCTGCTGGTGGTGGCGGTGAACACGGCGGTGACCGTGCTGCTGGTGCACTCCGCCGCCCGGGCCGTCGCCGTCGTGTCACTCCTGGTGGGGGCGCTGGTGGCCGGTGCGGCCTGGATGTGGGCGCCGCAGCCCGAGCGGACGGGTACGGCCCGGGTGGCCGTCGTGCAGCCGGGGATCGTGAAGGGTCCGGGGAGCATTCAGCGCAGGTTCGCCCTCGGCGAGGAGCTGACGCGGCCGCTCGCCGGCAAGGGCGTCGACCTGGTGGTGTGGGGCGAGAGCAGCGTCGGTGTCGATCCGGTCCGGCGGCCGGACATCGCGGCCCGGCTGGCGGCGCTGTCGCGGGCGGTGGGCGCGGACGTCCTGGTCAATGTGGACGCCCGGCAGACCGATGCGGCGGGGCGCACCGGGATCTTCAAGAGCGCCGTGCTGGTCGGGCCGGACGGGCTCACCGGGGACCGGTACGACAAGATGCGGCTGGTGCCGTTCGGCGAGTACATCCCGGCCCGGTCGGCGCTCGGCTGGGCGACCTCGATGGGCCGGGCGGCGGGCGAGGACCGGCTGCGCGGCACGGGCCCGGTCACGATGCGGGTGCCCGGCGCGGACGGACTGCGCCTAGGCCCGCTGGTCTGCTTCGAGTCCGCGTTCCCGGACATGAGTCGGCGTCTGGTCCGGGACGGGGCGGGGCTGCTGATCGCCCAGTCGTCCACCTCGTCCTTCCAGCACGGCTGGGCCCCGGCCCAGCACGCCTCGCTGGGCGCGCTGCGGGCGGCGGAGAGCGGCCGCCCGATGGTGCACGCCACCCTCACGGGCGTGAGCGCGGTGTACGGCCCCGAGGGCGAGCCGGTCGGCCCCCGCCTCGGCACGGAGACCAGCGGCACCGCGGTCTACGGGGTGCCGCTGGCCCGGGGCGCGACGCTGTACGTACGGCTCGGCGACTGGGCGTTGTACGGGGCGCTGGGGGTGCTGGCCGTGTACTGCGCGTTCGAGGGCGTACGAGCGCTGCGCGGCCGGGGCCGTACGCGACCGGTGAAGGCGGCGGGGCCTAGGCCGCGTCCAGCTCCCTGAGGACGCGTTCGCACAGGTCGTGGGTTGCCAGGGCGTCGCGGGCGCTCAGGGGGTGGCCCTCGCGGACGGCGTCCAGGAAGGCCAGGACGGCCTGCTCGATGCCGCGCTGGCGGGCCACCGGGACCCAGTCGCCGCGCCGGCGCAGGCTCGGCTGGCCCTTGTGGTCGATGACCTCCGCGAGGTTGAGGACCTCGCGCTTGGAGTCCTGGCCGGAGACCTCCAGCCGCTCCTCGGCCGAGCCGCTGAGCCGGTTCATCGCGCCGATCGCGGTGAAGCCGTCACCGGAGAGCTGGAGGACCACGTGGTGCAGCAGGCCGTCCACGAGGCGGCCGCTCACCACGGTGCGCTCGACGGGTCCCGGGGCCAGGAAGCGCAGGGTGTCCACGACGTGGATGAAGTCGTCGTAGACCATGGTGCGGGGCTCCTCGGGGAGCCCGACCCGGTTCTTCTGCAAGAGGATCAGCTCACGCGGGTGCTCCGCGCACTGGGCGTAGCCCGGGGCCAGCCGGCGGTTGAAGCCGACGGCGAGGCCGGTCCCGCGCGCCTCGGCGAGCTCGACCAGGCGGGTGGACTCCTCCAGCGTGTACGCGAGCGGCTTGTCGACGTACGTGGCGACGCCCGCGTCGAGCAGCCGGCTCACGATCTCGGGGTGGGCGGCGGTCGCGGCGTGCACGAACGCGGCGTCGAGCCCCTGGGCGAGCAGCGCGTCCAGGTCCCGGTGGCACCGGTCCGCCGGGATGCGGTGGGCGGCGGCGACCTCAGCCAGGGTGGCCGGGGTGCGGGTCTGGAGGTGGAGTTCGATGCCCGGCAGGCTGCCGAGCACCGGCAGGTACGCCTTCCGTGCGATGTCCCCGAGCCCGATGCAGCCGACCTTCACAGGGTGTTCCTCTCGCTGGTCAGCGCCGTGTGCCGGGCGCCTCCTTCGTCGTCCCGGCAGCATACGTGGCGCCCTGGGGCCGCCGGCCGGCGATCCCGGCGGCCGGCGGGGCACGGCGCGCTGACCGGTGTCACTCGTGCGGGCGGATCGGGGGCGACGGGGGCGTGGACCGGTCACCGGCCCCGCAGAGTTGATCACGTGCAACGAACGAGAACCGCCGTCGAGCTCCTGGTCTGCCTCGCGGTCGCGGCCCTGTCCGGGTGCGTGTCCGTCCAGCCGCATCCGGTCGCCCCGCCGCGCCCCGGGGTCAGCCGGCCGGCCCACGACCTGGCCCCGCAGACCGCCGGGCCGCCGGTCCACGACACGCTGGAGGCCGTACCGAAGGCGAAGCCGTCCCGCGCGGCCTCGCCGTCCGCCGCGCACGCGCCGTCGCCGGGGCGGACGGCCGCGCCCCTCGGTGCACCGCGCCTCGCGCTGCCGCGGCGGCCCGCGCCCGCCCCGGACCTGCCGCTGCCGCGCCGGATCGCCCCGCCCCCTCCCGCGCCCGTCCTGCCGGCGCCCGGCGGCGGGTCCGGGGTGTGCGATCTGGGCAGGGGGTACGGCCACTGGCCGGCGGGCAGCCCGCAGTCCCGGATCTGTGACCGCGCCTACGGGCGGTGAGGCGGCGGCGCTCCGGAGCCGCCTGTCACCACTCGCGCAGCCGCCGTTCCAGCCGGCCGATCGCCGCCCGGACGCCGCCCCCGTATCCGTCGTCCGTGGCGTCGTCGGCCAGCACGGCCGAAGCCGCCCGGGCCCGGTCCAGGTGGTCCCGGGCGGCGCCCGGGCGCTGGAGCTTCAGATAGTCCGCGGCGAGGTTGAGGTGCAGCGACGGGTAGAAGGCGCGCATCGCCGGCGCGTCCCGGTCCTCGGCCGCCGCTTCGTCGGCCAGGGCGCGGGCGGCGGTCAGTGCGCGCAGGTCCCAGGCCAGTTCGTCGGCCGGGTCGTCCTGCGTATCGGCCATGTAGTGCGCCAGGGTGCACCGGTGCAGGGCGTCGCCCTCGTCGCCGATCTCGGACCAGAGCGCGGCGAAGCGGTTGCGGGCCTCCTCCCGGTCGCCCCCGTGCAGCAGCATGACCGCCTGGCCGATCCTGGTCATGAAGACGTCCTCCGACGCCTCCCGCTGCTCCGTCACCACGGCCTCCTCGCGCCCGTCCGCCCGGACCCGGCGGTCCGGCTTCCGACGCTAGCCGCCGGGACGGGCGGACGCGTGGAGGCTCGGGGAGGGCTCAGCCCAGGTCGGGGATGCGCCAGTCGATGGGCTGGTGGCCCTGCTGGGCGATGGCCTCGTTTATCCGGGTGAACGGACGGGAGCCGAAGAACTTCTTCGCCGACAGCGGCGAGGGGTGGGCGCCCTTCACCACCACATGGCGCTCGGTGTCGATCAGGGGGAGCTTCTTCTGCGCGTAATTGCCCCAGAGGACGAAGACCGCCGGGTCGGGGCGGGCGGCGACGGCCCGGATGACGGCGTCGGTGACCTTCTCCCAGCCCTTGCCCTTGTGCGAGTTGGCCTCGCCGGCGCGGACGGTGAGCACGGCGTTGAGCAGCAGGACGCCCTGCTCGGCCCACGGCATCAGATAGCCGTTGTCCGGGACGGGCAGGCCCAGCTCCTCCTTCATCTCCTTGTAGATGTTGCGCAGCGAGGGCGGGGTCTTCACGCCGGGCCGCACCGAGAAGCACAGGCCGTGGCCCTGGCCCTCGCCGTGGTACGGGTCCTGGCCGAGGACGAGGACCTTCACCTGGTCGTACGGGGTCGCTTCCAGGGCCGCGAACACCTGATCCCGGGGCGGGTAGACCGGTCCGGCGGAGCGCTGCTCCTCGACGAACTCGGTGAGCTCCTTGTAATACGGCTTCTGCAGCTCTTCGCCGAGGACGCCGCGCCAGGACTCGGGCAGCAGGTCGGTGTCGGTCACGTGAACAACCTCCGGTAAGCAATCCGTTCTTGCTCCCAGAACCTACCGGGCGCCACTGACAACGCGGCCCGGGCGGGCCACCGGGGCCCGCCCGCGCGCGGTGCTACCAGCTGGCCTTGCGGTACAGCTCCCACATCTGCATGACGGTCTGCGGGTCCAGGGCGCGCTCGCCGCCGCCGATGTCCTCGCCTGCCGCCACGTACAGCTTGCCCTGCCACAGCGGCAGCAGCCGCACGTCCTCCACCAGGATCTTCTGGGCCCGCTCGAACTCCCTGCCGACCGCGCCGCGGTCGCTCTGCTTGCGGGACTGGGGCAGCAGCTGCTTGGTGATCTCGTCCTGCGTGTACGGCATGCCCGTGACGCTGTTCTTGCCCACGAAGGGGGCGATGAAGTTGTCCGGGTCCGGGAAGTCCGGGAACCAGCCTCGGCCGAACACCGGGTACTCGCCCTTGGTGAAGCCCTCCTGGAAGGTCTTCCACGGCCGGTGCTTCAGGGTGATGCGGAAGAGCCCGGACGACTCCAGCTGGCGCTTGAGCTCATCGAACTCGGGCGCGGTCGAGGAGCCGTAGCGGTCGGTGGTGTACCAGAAGGTCATCGGGACGGGCGTGGTGATGTGCGCGTCGGCCAGGATCTGGCGGGCCTTGTCCTTGCTGGGGTTGCCGAAGGTGTCGAAGAAGGTGGTGGTGTGCGCGGCGATGCCCTTCGGGACCATCGAGTAGAGCGGTTCGGCCGTGCCCCGGTAGACCTTGGCGACGAGCGCGTCCCGGTCGACCAGCTGGGCGATCGCCCGCCGGACGGCCGGCTTCCCGGCGGCGGGGTCGTCCGGGTTGAAGACCAGGAAGCGGATGTCGGCGCCGGTGGACTCCACGATCTGGAGGTCGCCCTCGCCGTTGACGCTGCTGTCCTGGATGCTGACGACGTCCTCGGCGGACAGGCCGCGGTAGGTGGCGTCGATCTCGTTCTTCCGGAGCGCCTTCACCATGGCGCCGGAGTCCTTGAAGTACCGGATGGTCACGGCGTCGTTCTTGCGGTCGGCGAAGCCCTTGTAGTCGGGGTTCTTCACCAGTTCCGAGCGGTCGCCCTGCTTGTAGGAGTCCAGCAGGTAGGGGCCGGAGCCGGTGACCTTGCCGTCGTCGCGGATCTTGTGCTTCGAGTACGCGCTCGGCGCGACCAGGGACATGGCGGGGGTGGCCAGCACGAACGGGAAGGTGGCGTCGGGCTTCTTCAGGTTGAAGATGACGACGTCGTCGCCCTTGGTCTCGACCCGGTCGAGGGAGCCGAGCATGCCGACCGGGCCGCCCTTGACGGCGATCTCCGAGATCCGGTCGATCGAGTACTTCACAGCCGCCGCGTCCAGCTTGTCGCCGTTGGAGAACCTCAGCCCCTTGCGGAGCGTGCAGCGGTAGGCGGTGCTGGTGCGGTCGGTGAACCTGCACTCCTCGGCCGCGTCCGGCTCGGGCTTCGTACTGCCGGTGGGGAAGCTCACCAGGGTCTGGAACACGTTCCGCATCAGCTCCCAGGAGCCGTCCCACGCCGCCGCCGGGTCCAGGGTCGAAGGCTCACTGGTCGTCCCGACGGCGAGCTTCTGGTCCACGTCCGAGCCGCCGCCGGGCAACAGCCCGCAGCCGGCCAGCAAGGACAGGGACGCAAGGGCTGCAGCGGCTTGCAGACTGGCCCGGTAGAACACGTGCACGCTCCTCGATCAGCCATGGGTCGGCAGACGATACCGCAGCGCCCCACCGGGTCAATCCGCAGGCCCGGCGGGGCACTTGAGGCAATCGGGCCATATCGGCGCAGGCCGGATCAGCCGACTCCGGCATTAAGGAAAATGCCGCCGTCGACCACCAGGGTCTGACCCGTGATCCAGGCGGACTGGTCGGAGGTGAGGAAGGCTGCCGCGCCCCCGATGTCCTCCGGCACGCCGAGCCTGCCGAGCGGGTAGGCGGCGGCCGCCTCCTCCTCGCGGCCCTCGTACAGCGCCTGGGCGAACCGGGTCTTGACGACCGCCGGGGCGATCGTGTTGACCCGGACCACCGGCGCGAACTCGTGCGCCAGCTGGAGGGTCAGGTTGACCATGGCCGCCTTGCTCATCCCGTACGCGCCGATGAAGGGCGAGGCGGAGACACCGGCGACCGAGGCGATGTTGACGATCGCCCCGCCGTTCTCCTTCTGCCATGCCTTCCAGGTCTGCTGGGCGAAGCCGAGCGCCGAGACCACGTTGGTCTCGAAGACCTTGCGGGCGACGTTCAGGTCGAGCTCAGCGATCGACCCGAAGACCGGGTTGGTGCCGGCGTTGTTGACCAGGAAGTCGACCCTGCCGAACGCCTCCATGGTGCGCGCGACGGCCACCGCCTGGTGCGCCTCGTCGTGCGCCTTGCCGGCGACGCCGATGGCCCGGTCGGCGCCGAGCGTCTCGACGGCCTCCTTCAGGGCGTCCTCGTTGCGCCCGGTGATGCACACCCGGTCGCCACGCGCCACGAGCGCCTGCGCGATGCCGTAGCCGATGCCCCGGCTCGCACCGGTGATCAGTGCGACCTTGCCGCTGTCCTGCACAGTCATGATGTCCGCAGCCCTTCGGGTCAGTTGAGCGGTCCGCCGGCCACGTACATGACCTGGCCGGAGACGAAGCCGGCGGCGTCGCCCGCGAAGAAGGCGATGGCGTTGGCGATGTCGTCGGGGACGCCGACGCGCTGGACCGGGATCTGGGTGGCGGCGGCCGCCTGGAACTCCTCGAAGCCCATGCCGACGCGGGCCGCGGTCTGCGCGGTCATCTCGGTGACGATGAAGCCGGGCGCGACGGCGTTGGCGGTGATGCCGAACTTGCCGAGCTCCTTGGCGAGGGTCTTGGTGAAGCCCTGGAGGCCCGCCTTGACCGCCGCGTAGTTGGCCTGGCCGCGGTTGCCGAGCGCCGAGGAGGAGGACAGCGACACGATACGGCCGAACTTGGCGTCCACCATGTACTTCTGGACGGCCTTGGCCATCAGGAACGCGCCCTTGAGGTGCACGTTCATCACGGTGTCCCAGTCGGACTCGCTCATCTTGAAGAGGAGGTTGTCGCGGAGCACGCCCGCGTTGTTGACGAGGATCGTGGGGGCGCCGAGCTCGGCGGCGACCCGCGCGACGGCGGCCTCCACCTGGGCGCCGTCCGACACGTCGCAGCCGACGGCGAGGGCCTTGCCCCCGGCAGCGGTGATCTTCTCGACGGTGTCCTTGCAGGCCGCCTCGTCGAGGTCGAGTACGGCGACGGCGCGCCCCTCGGCCGCCAGACGTACCGCGGTGGCGGCACCGATGCCCCGGGCCGCTCCCGTCACGATGGCTACGCGCTGCTCGCTGGTCGACATGCTTGGCTCTCCTCGCCCTTGGATAGCGGCTCAGCGGACGTCGGGGGCTCCGGAGAGAAACCGCCCGATGACTGAGCAACCGCTTAGTACCTTCAGCAGACGAGACGCTAGAAGCCCTGGCACCCGGTGTCAACGGGCCACGGGCGCAGCGGCGCATGTCACACCCCGGCGGGGATCACCGCACCAGCAGGTCGAGCAGCCGCTCCACCTCGGCCTCGGGATCGGTGGTGAGGCCGCTGTGCACGGGCCCGGGCTGTACGACGGTGGAGCGTGGCGCGATCAGCCAGCGGAAGCGCCTGCCCGCGTCGTCGCCGGCGGCCTGGCCCGCGTCCGTACCGCCCCGGCAGACGCCTTCTACGGCGTGCAGCGCGGCCCGGACCCCGGTCACATCGGCGCCGGGGTCGAGCGCCTTCAGCTTGATCTCGTCCAGCTCGGTGCGGGCGGCCACGAAGCCCTTGGCGCGGCAGTAGACGACCACCCCGGCGTTGAAGCACTCCCCGCGCTGGACGCGGGGGACGACGCGCAGCAGCGCGTACTCGAAGACATCGCGCCCGCTCATGCCCGGCCGCCCTTCTCGCCGTCCACGGCGTGGCCGCGCGGGGCGAGCCGTTCGGTAATCCAGCCCGGGGCCTGGGACGGCCTGTCGGGGGTGGGCGCGTCCAGGACGATGCGCTCGTGGATGGTGGCCGCGCGGGCGGCCAGCGTGTCCACGTACGCCTGCCGCAGCTCGTCCGTCGAGCCGAAGCCCGGCTCGTCCACCAGCCACTCGTCGGGGACGTCGGCGGCGGCCTCGGCGAGCAGCTCGGGCGTCACCAGCGGGGCGAGCTCGGCGGCGGCCGACGCGAGGTCGGGACCGAAGGGGGCGAGGGCGTGGTCGGAGGCGTTGTACGGCTTGGCGGCGGACGCCGGGGCGCCGGGCCAGTTGTGGTGCCAGATCATGGTGGCGCCGTGGTCGATGAGCCAGAGGTCGCCGTGCCAGACGAGCATGTTGGGGTTGCGCCAGGACCGGTCGACGTTGTTGATCAGCGCGTCGAACCAGACGACGCGCCCGGCCTCGCGCGGGTCGACCTCGTAGGCGAGCGCGTCGAAGCCGAGCGAGCCGGGCAGGAAGTCCATCCCGAGGTTCAGACCGCCGCTGGCCTTCAGCAGCTCCTGCACCTCCTGATCGGGCTCGGCGAGCCCGATGACCGGGTCGAGCTGGATCCGCACGAGCTCGGGCACGCGCAGCCCGAGCCGCCGCCCGAGCTGCCCGCAGATCACCTCCGCGACGAGGGTCTTGCGGCCCTGCCCGGCTCCGGTGAACTTCGTGACGTACGTGCCGAGGTCGTCGGCCTCGACGATCCCGGGGAGCGAGCCACCTTCACGCAGGGGCGTGACATAGCGGGTCGCTACAACCTCTTGCAACACTTTCCCAGGCCACCCATCTCTTCAACCTCGCAATCCACGGACGGCTCCTCCGTGGCTGAAGAGAGCATAGTAACCGAGGGTGATCGAGGGGTGGGTGTACCGAAAAGGGCGGCTCCTCCCCCCTACAGCGTGTCATCCGATCGGACCCGCCCCGGCGGGGAACTGTGGGGGCATGACGACACAGCTCGGACTTCCGGAAGACATCCAGGCATGTCTGTTCGATCTCGACGGGGTGGTCACCAGGACGGCGGTGGTGCACGCCGCCGCCTGGAAGGCGACCTTCGACGCGTTCCTGCGCGAGCGTGACGGAGCGGACTTCCGCCCCTTCTCCGATTCCGACTACGACGAGTACGTCGACGGCCGCCCCCGGGCCGACGGCGTCCGCTCCTTCCTCGCCTCCCGCGGCATCGAACTGCCCGAGGGCGCCCCCGACGATCCACCGGACACACGGAGTGTGAACGGGGTCGGCAACCGCAAGAACGAGCTCCTCCTGGAGAAGATCCGTACCGACGGGGTGGAGCCGTACGAGGGCACGCTGCGCTACATCGACGCGGTCCGTGCCGCCGGGCTCGCCACCGCGATCGTCTCCTCCAGCGCCAACACCCGCGACGTGCTGCACTCCATCGCGGCCGAGCGGCTGTTCGACGTACGGATCGACGGCGTGGTGGCCCGGGAACGGAAACTGCCGGGCAAACCGCACCCCGACACCTTCCTGGCCGCCGCCCGGGACCTCGGCGTCGAGCCGTCCCGGGCCGCCGTCTTCGAGGACGCGCTGGCCGGCATGGACGCGGGCAGGTCCGGGCACTTCGGCTTCGTCGTCGGCGTCGACCGCGTCGGGCAGACCGACGCGCTGTACGCCCACGGCGCCGACCGCGTCGTCAAGGACCTCGCCGAACTCGGAGGCTGCGCGTGATCACCAACCGTACGTACACCGTGGAGCCCTGGCGCGTACGCGAGACGGCTCTCGACCTCGGTCTCCTGGCGCAGAGCGAATCCGTCTTCGCCCTGTCCAACGGGCATGTCGGCTGGCGCGGCAACCTCGACGAGGGCGAACCGCACGGCCTGCCCGGCAGCTACCTCAACGGGGTGTACGAACTGCACCCGCTGCCCTACGCCGAGGCGGGCTACGGCTACCCCGAGTCGGGCCAGACCGTCATCAACGTCACCAACGGCAAGCTGCTGCGGCTGCTCGTCGACGACGAACCCTTCGACCTGCGTTACGGGCGGCTCCGCAAACACGAGCGCACCCTGGACTTCAAGCGCGGGGTGCTGGAGCGGAGCTGCGAGTGGACCTCCCCAGCCGGTACGACCGTCCGGGTGCGTTCCACCCGCCTCGTCTCCCTCACCCAGCGCGCCATCGCCGCCGTGCAGTACGAGGTGGAGCCCGTCGACAGCCGGACCAGGGTGGTCATCCAGTCGGAGCTGGTCACCAACGAGAGCCTGCCCTCGTCCGACGGCGACCCCCGGACGGCCAAGGCGTTGCAGTCCCCGCTGGAGCCGGAGGAGGACCAGGCCGCCGGGTCGCGGCTGCGTCTGGTCCACCGCACCCGGCGCAGCGGCCTCAGGGTCGCCGTGGCCGCCGACCATGTCGTGGAAGCGCCCGGGGAGATCACCACCAGCAGCGAGAGCAACCCGGATGTCGCCCGCCTGACCATCACCTCCGTCCTGGACCCGGGACAGCGGCTGCGGGTGCAGAAGACCGTCGCCCACGGCTGGTCGGGGGCCCGTTCCCGGCCCGCGATGAGCGATCAGGTCGAGGCCGCGCTGGCTGCCGCCGCGCATGGCGGCTGGGACGAACTGGTGGCCCAGCAGCGGGCCTACCTCGACGACTTCTGGGCCCGTGCCGACGTCGAGGTGCACGGCGACGAGGAGATCCAGCAGGCCGTCCGCTTCGCCCTCTTCCATGTGCTCCAGGCCGGTGCCCGCGCGGAACAGCGGGCGATCCCGGCGAAGGGGCTGACCGGTTCCGGGTACGACGGCCACGCCTTCTGGGACACCGAGATGTTCGTGCTGCCCCTCCTCTCCTACACCGAGCCCAAGGCGGTCGCCGAGGCGCTGCGCTGGCGCCAGGCCACCCTGCCCGCCGCCCGGGACCGGGCCACCCAGCTCGGACTGCGCGGTGCCGCGTTCCCGTGGCGGACCATCGACGGCTCGGAGGGCTCCGCGTACTGGCCGGCCGGCACCGCCGCCTTCCACGTGGCCGCCGACATCGCGCACGCCGCGGTGCGCCACGCGGCGGTGACCGGCGACACCGACTTCGAACGCGAGACCGCCCTGGAGCTCCTGGTGGAAACGGCGCGGTTGTGGCGCTCGCTGGGCCATCACGACCCGCACGGCGTGTTCCACATCGACGGCGTCACGGGACCGGACGAGTACAGCGCCGTCGTGGACGACAACACGTACACCAACCTCATGGCCCGCTCCAATCTCCTCGCCGCGGCCGACGTGTGCGAACGCCACCCGGAGGAGGCGGCCCGGCTGGGTGTGAACGAGGAGGAGAGCGCCGCCTGGAGGGACGCCGCCGAGGCGGTGCACATCCCCTACAACGAGGAGATCGGCGTCCACGAGCAGCACGCCGGCTTCACCCACCACCAGCGCTGGGACTTCGCGAACACCCGCGCCGACCAGTACCCGCTGATGCTGCACTTCCCCTACTTCGACATCTACCGCAAGCAGGTGATCAAGCAGTCCGACCTCGTGCTCGCCATGTACACCTGCGGCACCTGGTTCGACGCCCACTGCGACGACGAGCAACTGGCCGCGAACTTCGCCTACTACGAGCCGCTGACCGTACGGGACTCGTCCCTGTCGGCGTGCTGCCAGGCCGTCGTCGCCGCCCGGACCGGGCATCTGCGGCTGGCCTACGACTACACCGCCGAGGCCGCGCTGATGGACCTGGCCGACCTGGAGCACAACACCCGCGACGGACTGCACATCGCCTCGCTGGCCGGTACGTGGATGGCGCTGGTCGCCGGATTCGGCGGCACCCGCCGGGACGGCGACAGCCTGCGCTTCGCGCCCCGGCTGCCCGAGAAGTTCAGCCGCCTGGCCTTCCGGCTCCAGTTCCGCGGCCGGTGCCTCCAGGTGGAGATCGGGCCCGGCAAGGCGACGTACTCGCTGCTGATCGGCGATCCCCTGACGATCCACCACCACGGCACGGAGGCGCACGTGAACGGTGAGGAGCCCGTCACCCTCCCGATCTCCCCGCCGGAGCGGCGGCCCACGCCCGAACAGCCACTGCACCGCCGTCCGGGCGACGCCGACCGGCCGGGCCCCGAGCAGGGGTGAGACGGGGGTGGACCGGACTCGACGTCGCGGCGCCGCCGTCGGTCGCTATACTTGCAATATTATGCAATTGGCTAGATTCGCATATGTGGCAGCGGGTGGAGCGGAGACGGGCGGCCCATGACGGAGAAATCGGCGGCGGACGAGCACGAGCGCTGGCTGGAGAAGGGCGTCGCGCTGCGGGCCTTCTTCTACATCTTCGGCACCCACCTGTTCGCGGGCTTCGTGTGGGTGCTCTTCTACGTGGGTCAGCACGCCCAGAAGTAGCGGCCTCGCGGCGGTGGTCACCGGGGGCGGGTGGCGTGCAGGTCGGCCAGCAGCTGGGCCTGGCCCTGGAGGACGCCGGAGAGGATGCCCCGGGCGACACGCAGAAGTTCGGCGAGGTCGGGGCTGGCCAGCCGGTAGTACACGTTGGAGCCCTCGCGGCGGGTGAGGACGAGATTGGCCTTGCGGAGCACGGCGAGCTGCTGGGACAGGCTGGCCGCCTCGATGCCCACCTCGGCGAGCATTTCCGCGACCGCGTGCTCGCGCTCGCTCAGCAGCTCCAGAACGCGGATGCGGGTCGGGTGGCCGAGGGTTTTGAAGAACTCCGCCTTGAGCTGGTAGAGGGGTGCCTGCGTACCGCCGGGTTCGCCCGCGTTGCCCGTCGCGCCCGTACCGCGCACCTCGTCCACCCCACGCTTCTCGTGCCGGGCGGCGTCTCCGCCCCGGTTCTGCACAGTGTTCGACCTCCACAATTGCAGATTCCTGCAACTTCCGGAGATCTCGGCCGCCTGCCGGGACACCGGTCCCGGGGCCCTTCACAGCGGAAGGGTGATCCAGATGCACTTGCCTCCCGCGTCCGCGTCGCCGCGTGTGACCGCGGTGCCGCCGAGTTCCGCCGTCGTCTCGACCACCGTGGCGAGTCCGCTGCCGGGCGCGACGGCCTCACCGGCGAGCGGGGGCCGGTACGGGTGCCGGTCGTGGACGCCGAACGCGAAGACGCCGGGTCCGTGCGCGTAGGTCACCGTGATCGCGGGGGTCAGCGCGGCGGCGTGCCGGACCGCGTTGGTGACGAGCTCCGAGAGGATCAGCAGGACCCTCCCGGTGCTCGGGTGGCGCAGGCCGACCCCGCACTCGACCAGCACCTCTTCGGCCGTCTCCCGGGCCACCCGCACCGCCGAACCCATCGCGGGCAGGGTGAGGACGTGCCGGAAGGGCATCGCCTGCGGTGGTACGCCCGTCATCGCAGCGCCTTCCCGGGGTGGTCCGCGGCCGGCAGCAGCCCGGCCCGTACAAGATGGTGGCGCGCCCCGGCGATCGCCTCCGGGGTGGTCGCGTAGGCGCGGCCCTCGTGGCTGAGGAGGTCGAGGGCCCCCACGGACCGCAGGGCCTGGCGCTGGCCGGGGCGGATGCCGGAGGCCATGACGACGATGCCGCGCCGGTTCAGCTTCTCCACCGCGTCCTTCAGCACAAGGGCGCCGGTCGCGTCCATCGTCGTCACGCGCGACATGCGCAGGATGACGACCCGGACGTCCGACACCTCGGAGAGTTCGAGGAGGAAGCGGTGGGCGGCCGCGAAGAACAGCGGTCCGTCGATCCGGTACGCGACGATGTGCTCGGCGAGCAGCGCGTGCTCCTCGTCGCCGTGCTCGCCAGGCAGGTCCGCGCGGAGGTCGACCCGCTCAAGACCGGCCTGGAGCGCGACGGCGCGCAGGGCGAGGGCGCCCGCGACGAGGAGCCCGATGATCACCGCGTACACGAGGTCGAGCACCAGGGTCGCCGTCGCGGTCAGCACCAGGACGACGGCGTCGGAGCGGGTGGCCCGGGCCATGGCGCGCAGCGCGCCGACCTCGACCATGCGGACCGCGGTCGCGAGCAGGACGCCCGCGAGCGCGGCGAGGGGGATCTTCGACACCAGCGGGGACGCGGCGAACACGATGACCGCGAGGACGGCGGCATGGCTGAGGGCGGCGAGCCGCGAGGAGGCCCCGGTGCGGACGTTGACCGCGGTACGGGCGATGGCGGCCGTCGCCGGGACGCCGCCGAAGAGCGGGGCGGCCAGGTTGGCCACGCCCTGGCCGAACAGTTCCTTGTCGGGGTCGTGCCGCTGACCCACCGTCATGCCGTCGGCCACCGTCGCCGACAGCAGGGACTCCAGCGCGGCCAGTGCGGCGACCGCCACGGCCGGGGCGATCAGCGCGCCGAGGGACGACGGGTCCAGGAAGGCGAGGGAGGGCGCGGGGAGCCCGGCCGGCAGTTCGCCGATGGGGGCCGCGCCCAGGTGGCCGAGCTGTGCGACCAGGGTGGCGGCGACGACCGCGACGATCGAGAACGGGATCGCGGGCCGCCACCGGGCACCCGCCAGCATCAGCGCGGCGACGCCCAGGGAGAGCCCGGCCGCGGTCCAGTCCGGCGCCCCGGCGAACGACTCCACGGCCCGCCAGGCCACCAGGAGCACCTTCTCCCCTTCGGGGGCGGGGACGCCGAGGGCGTTGGGCACCTGTTGCAGGCCGATCACACAGGCGATCCCGAGCGTGAAACCCTCGACCACCGGGGCCGGCACATAGCGCATGTAGCGCCCGGCCCGGAGCAGCGCCAGCGCGATCAGCAGGACGCCGGCCATCAGTCCGACGGTCAGGACGCCGCCGGGCCCGTACCGCGCCACGATCGGCACCAGGACCACGGTCATCGCGCCGGTGGGCCCGGACACCTGGAGGTTGGAGCCCCCGAACACGGCGGCCATGGCTCCGGCGACCACCGCCGTGGCCAGTCCGGCTTCCGCGCCGAGTCCCGAGGACACCCCGAAGCCCAGGGCGAGCGGAAGGGCGACGATCGCCACGGTCAGCCCGGCGAGCAGATCCCTGCGCGGATTCCGGGCCATCAGCCGGAAGTCGGCGCGGGCGGGCAGGACGGCGCGCACCCGGCGGGCCGCGCCGAGGAGAGCGGGATACAGCGGAACGAGCACGTCCCCTCCTCGGGCCTGATCCCCCGGTGGCCCGCGCACGCCAGGGCTGTGCGGACGGTCGCCCGCCCGCACAGCGCCTAAGGATGTATGTAATTGCAGATTATTGCAATTCGTTGATTGCCTCTCCGGCCCGTGTGTCCCCTCCGGCCTGTGTGTCCGTGGCGCCCTCAGTGCATGTACGTGGGGCGTTCCGCGCCGTGGTCAGCGCCTTCTCGAGCGCGCTCGTAGTAGAAGGTAGCGGTCCTGGCCGGTGGCGTCGTACAGCCGGGTGCAGCCGGTGAAGAGAAGACCTGGAGCGGCCGGTTCACGTCGTAGCCGCGGGCGTGGTCGAGCATCAACCGCCGCTTCTCGGCGAAGAGTCCGGGCTCATGGTGTGCGCTCCTCGACTCGTTGTCGGGCCGGTTATCGGGGCTGTCGCACGATGAGGCGCTGGAGGACGATGAAGGCCAGCAGGAGGACACCGATGACGATCTTGGTCCACCAGGAGCTGAGGGTGCCCTCGAAGGAGATCAGCGCCTGTACGGTGCCGAGGACCAGGACGCCCGCCGTGGAACCGGCGACATAGCCGGCCCCGCCGGCCAGCAGGGTGCCGCCGATGACCACGGCGGCGATGGCGTCCAGCTCCATGCCGACCGCGTGCAGCCCGTAGCCGGAGAGCATGTACAGCGCGAACAGCAGGCCGCCCAGGGCGGAGCAGAAGCCGCTCACCGCGTAGACGCCGACCTTGGCCCGTGTGGTGGGCAGGCCCATCAGCCGCGCCGAGGTCTCGCTGCCGCCGACCGCGTACACCGTGCGGCCGAAGCGGGTGAGGTGGAGGACGTACACCGCCGCCGCGACCACGGCCAGTGCGACGAACACGCTGTAGGTGACCGTGACATCGCCGGGGAGCACGACCGTACCGGTGGCGAAGTCGCGGAAGGACGTGTCGGTGATGGACACCGACTCGACGCTGATCAGGAAGCACAGACCCCGGGCCAGGAACATCCCCGCCAGCGTGACGATGAACGGCTGCACGTCGAAGTAGTGGATGACCAGGCCCATCAGCAGGCCGAGGACGGTCCCGGAGACCAGGACGGCGAGGACGGAGAGCAGCACCGGCCAGCCCGCCCGGAGGGTGGCCGCGGCGATCATGGTGGACAGCGCGGCGACGGCACCCACGGAGAGGTCGATGCCGCCGGTGAGGATGACGAAGGTCATGCCGACGGCCAGCACGATGAGGAAGGCGTTGTCGATGAAGAGGTTCGCGACGACCTGGCCGGAGGCGAAGTCCTGGTAGCGCACCGAGCCGATGCCGAAGGTCACCGCGAACACCACGACGGTGGCGACGACGGGCAGGAAGCGCTGGGGCAGGCGCGGTCGTACGGACGCGAGGGCGGAAGTGCTCATCAGGCGGCCACCTTCCGGGATCGGGGTGCGGTGGCGGGCGGCTTGCGCCGGCCGCCGATGATCCGCGCCGTGCGCGGGGACTGGAGCAGGCATACGGTGATCACCACGACCGCCTTGAACAGCAGGGTGACGTTGGTGGGCACACCGATGGAGTAGACGGTCGTCGTCAGCGTCTGGATGACGAGCGCTCCGACGAGGGTGCCGCCCAGGGAGTAGCGGCCGCCGGCGAGCGAGGTGCCGCCGATGACGACCGCGAGGATGGCGTCCATCTCGATCCACAGACCGGCGTTGTTGGCGTCGGCGGCGCTGACGTTTGAGCTGATCATCAGCCCGGCCACACCGGCGCAGAACGCGGCGAAGACGTACACGGTCCAGGTGATCGTTCGCGAGCGGACCCCGGCGAGCTTGCTGGCCTCGGGGTTGGCGCCCACCGCTTCGATCAGCATGCCGAGCGCGGTGCGCCGGGTCAGCAGGGCGACGCCGCCGAGGACCGCGAGGCTGATCAGGATCGCGATCGGCAGGACGAGGAAGCCCGCGCCGATCTGCCGGTACGCGGAGCTTTCGACGGTGACGATCTGGCCCTCCGTGAGCAGCATCGCGCCGCCGCGGCCGGCCGTCATCAGGACGAGGGTCGCGATGATCGGCTGGATGCCGAGGACGGAGACCAGGAAGCCGTTCCACAGGCCGAGCAGCACGCACACGGCCAGGGCGAGGAGGAGGGCGGTCGGCATGTCCCCTCCGTCGGCGATCCAGGTGCAGCCGATCGCGCCGGCGATCGCGGCGACCGCGCCCACGGAGAGGTCGATGCCCCGGGTGGCGATGACCAGGGTCATGCCCACGGCGATGAGCATGGTCGGGGCGCCGTTGCGGAGGATGTCCACCAGGCTGCCGTACAAGTGGCCGTCCTGGATGCGCAGTTCGAGGAAGGAATGGGTGAAGACGACATTGAGCAGGAGCAGGCCGGCCAGGGCGGCGAGCGGCCAGAGCAGACGTCCGCGGATCACGAGGCCACCGCCGCAGCCGTGTGGGCGCCGGCCGCGATGGCCGACATGACGGCGTCCACTGAGACGTCACCGCCGGACAGCTCGGCCACCTTGTGCCGGTCCCGCAGGACCACGACCCGGTCGGACACCCGTACCACCTCCTCCAGTTCGGCGGAGATGAACAGCACCGCCATGCCCTCGGCCGCGAGTTCCGCGACCACCTTCTGAATCTGCGCCTTGGCGCCGACGTCGATGCCCCGGGTGGGCTCGTCCAGGATGAGGAGCCGGGGCCGGGTCACCAGCCACCGGGCCAGCAGCACCTTCTGCTGGTTGCCGCCCGACAGATTGCCCATCACCGCCTCGGGGTCGGCCGGCCGGATGTCCAGCCGCTCGATGTACTCGGCGACCATCGCCTCGGCGGTGCGCCGGGGCACCGGCCGCGCCCAGCCCCGGGCCGCCTGGGTGGCGAGGATCAGGTTGTCGCGCACGCTCAGATCGGCGACGACGCCCTCGGCCTTGCGGTCCTCGGAGCAGAAGGCGACCCCCTTGGCGATGAGGGAGCGCGGGCCCCGGGCCCGGACCGGCTCGCCGCCGACCGAGAGAGTGCCCTTGTCGGCGCGGTCGGCGCCGCACAGCAGCCGCGCGAGTTCGGTCCGGCCGGACCCCAGCAGCCCGGCGAGGCCGACGACCTCGCCCTCGTGGATGTCCAGGTCGAACGGCTCGACCGCACCGGCCCGGCCGAGGCCGCGGGCGGCCAGGACCGGGGCGCTGCCCGGGGCCCGTGCCTCCGAGCGGCGCTCGACCTCGGACAGCACACCGAGCTCACGGCCGAGCATCGCCGACACCAGCGCCATGCGGTCGAGGTCCTTCGGCAGGTACTCCCCCACCAGCGTGCCGTTGCGCAGCACGGTCATCCGGTCCGACAGCTCGTAGACCTGGTCCAGGAAGTGCGAGACGAACAGGATCGCGACGCCCTCGTCCCGCAGTACGCGGACGATGCGGAACAGCTCCTCGACCTCGTCGCTGTCGAGACTGGAGGTCGGCTCGTCCAGGACCAGCACCCTGGCGTCCACCACCAGCGCGCGGGCGATGGCCACCAGCTGCTGTACGGCGATGGAATGGCTGCTCAGTACGGAGCCGGGGTCGATGGTCAGACCGATCCGGGCCAGGAGTCCGGTGGCACGGGCCCGCATGGCCCGGCCGTCGATGGCGCCCAGTCTGCGCGGTTCGTGGCCGAGCAGAATGTTCTCGGCCACCGACAGATTGGGGCAGAGGTTGACCTCCTGGTAGACGGTGCTGATCCCGGCGTCCTGCGCCTGGCCGGGGGTGGTGAACTCGACCGGCTCGCCGTGCAGCCGGATGGTGCCGGCCACCGGCCGGTGGACCCCGGTGAGGGCCTTGATCAGGGTGGACTTGCCCGCCCCGTTCTCACCCATGAGTGCGTGCACCTCACCGGGGAACAGGCGGAAGTCGACGCCCGCGAGCGCCTTGACGCCGGCGAACTCGACGGTGATACCGCGCATGTCGACGACCGGGCTGGCGCCGGCCGCTGGGGAATCGGTCATGACCCGTGCTTTCGTCAAGGGGGGAGCGGCCCCGCCACCCGTGCCGGTGGCGGGGCCGCGGCGCCTGTCAGTACTTCCGGTCCTTGAGGACCTCGGCCGCCTGCTCCGAGGTGAAGGCGGTCTCCTCGGTGACCACGCGCTCCGGGACCTTCTCGCCCTTGACGACCTTCCTCGCCAGGTCCATCAGCTGGTCGCCGAGGAGTGGGTTGCACTCCACGATGTAGTTGATCTCGCCGTCCGCGAGGGCCTGCATCCCGGCCTTGACCGCGTCCACGGTGATGATCCTGATGTCGGTGCCGGGCTTCTTGCCGGCCGCCTTGATCGCCTCGATGGCGCCGAGGCCCATGTCGTCGTTGTGGGAGTACACGACGTTGATGTCCGGGTGCGACTTCAGCAGCGCCTCCATGACCTGCTTGCCGCCCGCCCGGGTGAAGTCACCGCTCTGCGAGGCCACGATCTTGATGCCGGGTTTCCCGGCGATGGCCTCCTTGAAGCCCTTCTGCCGGTCGATGGCGGGTGCGGCGCCCGTGGTGCCCTGGATCTCCGCCACGTTGACCGGGCCGTCCGCGTTCTCGGTGAGCCACTTGCCGGCCTTGCGGCCCTCCTCCACGAAGTCGGAGCCGAGGAAGGTCTTGTACAGCGAGGTGTCCTCGGAGTCGACGGCCCGGTCGGTCAGGATCACCGGGATGTTCGCGCGCTTGGCCTCCAGCAGGACCGCGTCCCAGCCCGTCTCCACAACCGGGCTGAAGGCGATCACGTCGACCTTCTGCTGGATGTAGGAGCGGATGGCCTTGATCTGGTTCTCCTGCTTCTGCTGAGCGTCGGAGAACTTCAGCTCGATGCCGGCGCTCTTCGCCGACTCCCGTACCGACTTGGTGTTGGCGGTACGCCAGCCGCTCTCGGCGCCCACCTGGGCGAAGCCCATCACCAGCTTGTCGCCGCCGGAGCCCTTGGAGCCGCCGCCGTCGCCGCTCCCGCAGGCCGTCAGTGCGGCCAGTGCCAGCACGCAGCCGGCCATGGCAATTCTCTTGAACACAGCGTCGCCCTCCATCGTGAACCGTGCGTCCCTGCCGCCGACCCGTTTCGATCGGGGGTCACGGGCGTCAACAGTGAGCGCTAACATTTACCGCGTCAACCCCTGAGGGAACCACAATTCGGCATTGCGTCGGACTCGTTGCGAACAAGACTGTTAGCGCTCACTATGAGTCCGCGGGCCCGACCGGGACCGGTCTCGGCGGGGGCGGCGGGAGCCCGCCGCGAGGGGGCCGTACCTTGGCCGGGCGTAGATTGAACGTTCAATGCGGATCACCCGCGGCCACCGGCGGACAGCCGGGGCGGGGCGGTCACCGTCAGGAGGAGATGGGTGTGGAGGACGCCACGGTGACGAGCCCAGTGGTGCGGGAACCGGCGATGACCGATGTCGCACGGCTCGCGGGCGTGTCGCATCAGACGGTGTCCCGGGTACTCAACAGCCACCCCAACGTCCGCGAGCAGACCCGGCTGAGGGTGCTCGCGGCGGTGAAGGAGCTGGGCTACCGGCCCAACCGCGCGGCGCGCGCCCTGGTGACGGGCCGCTCCCAGCTCATCGGTGTGATCGCGCAGAACTCCACGCTGTACGGACCCTCCTCGCTCCTCGCCGCGTTCGAGATCGCCGCCGCCCGCCAGGGCTTCGCGGTCAGCGTGCACCGGGTGCCCGAGCTGGGGCAGTCCTCCATCACCGCCGCCGTCGAGCGCCACCGCGACGAGCGCGTGGCCGGGATCGTGGTCATCGCGCCCACCGCCTCGGCCGACGCCGCGCTGGCCGGGGTGCCCGCCGAGGTCCCCCTGGTCACCATCGACGGCGACCCGGAGCGCGGCGCGCCGATGGTGGCCGTCGACCAGGAGCAGGGCGCCTACGAGGCCACGAAGCACCTGCTGGAGGCGGGACACGAGACGGTGTGGCACATCTCGGGCCCGCCGGACTGGTTCGACGCGGCGGGCCGCATCCGCGGGTGGCGCCGGGCGCTCCAGGAGGCCGGGGCGGAGGTGCCCCCGGTCAGCACGGGCGACTGGTCCGCCGCCTCCGGATACCGGGCGGGGCAGATGCTGGCCCGGATGCCGGAGGTCACCGCGGTGTTCGCGGCCAACGACCATCAGGCCCTGGGCGCCCTGCGCGCCATGACCGAGCGAGGGCGTTCGGTCCCGGACCAGGTGAGCATCGTCGGGTTCGACGATGTGCCCGAGTCGGCGTTCTACTCGCCGCCGCTGACCACGGTGCGCCAGGACTTCGGCGCGGTCGCGACCACGACGCTGGACCTGCTGCTCGGGCTGATCAACGGTGCCGAGACGCAGGGCGCGCAGCCCGTCATCACCCCGGAGCTCGTCCGCCGGGAGAGCGTGCGGACGCCCGCCGGGCGCTGAAGGCTCACGCGGCCCCGGGGTGGTGAGCCGTTTATCGCGATCGGGCGACGCGCCCTCGGACGCCCGATCCGGCGTCGGACGGCACCGCCCCGTGCGCACCAGAGCGATGCGCACGGGCAAGCGCATCCAAAACCGTTCGGGATGCGCCCAGAACACATCAGTGGGTCCAGGACTCACTCATGCACACTGGCTAGGAACGGTTGCCGTAGTACGCGTCCGGGCCGTGTTTGCGGGTGAAGTGGCGGTCCAGCAGGTGTTGCGGGGGTGCCACCGTGCCCAGGGCGATGGTGTGCAGGGCCATCTCCGCGACCGCCTCGCAGATGATGGCGTGCTCCAGGGACTTGGTGGCGTCGGCGCCCCAGGTGAACGGGCCGTGATGGGCGACCAGGGCGCCGGGCACCTCCCCGGCCCGGGTGTCGTCGCGCGCCAGGAGGTCCACGATGACCTGGCCGGTGTTGTACTCGTAGTCCTTGGCGCACTGTTCGGGCGTGAGCGCGGCGGTGACCGGGACGGGCCCGTTGAAGGTGTCGGCGTGGGTGGTGCCGAGCACCGGGATCGGGCGCCCGGCCTGGGCGAAGGCGACCGCGTGGGTGGAGTGGGTGTGGGTCACCCCGCCGATCGAGGGGAAGGCCAGATAGAGGCTGCGGTGCGTCTCGGTGTCGGTGGACGGGCGCAGCCGGCCCTCCACGACGCTGCCGTCGGCCAGCGAGACGACGACGAGGTCGTCGGCGCCCAGCGCCTCGTAGGAGACCCCGGACGGTTTGATGACGAAGACGCCGGCCTCCCGGTCGACGCCGCTCACATTGCCCCAGGTGAGGGTGGCGAGCCCGGCGCGGGGGATGCGGAGGTTGGCTTCGAGCACTTCTCGGCGCAGCTCGTTCGATACGGTCCCGGCCACGGTGGGCTCCGTCCTGGTGGAGGTGTCGGCGGCGGTCACAGGCTCTGTGCCAGCCGGTGGTACGCCTGGTTCCAGCGCAGTTCTCGGGTGAAGCGCCGGATGGTGGTGTCCCGGTGGATGACGGCGAGTTCGGTGCGCAGCATCTCGGCGAGGTCTTCCAGCTCCTCGCCGCCGAGCGCGGTGGTGAGGACGGTGTGGTGCGGTGCTCCGGCGGTCAGCCATGCCTCGGTGGAGGTACGCAGATCGGGGCTGGGCCGCCACACGGCGCGGGCGACCGGCAGCTTCGGCAGCGGCTCGGGCGGGGTGACGACATCGATGTGGTTGGCGACGAGCCGGAAGCGGTCGCCCATGTCCGCGAGCCCGACGACCACGGCGGGCCCGGGGGCCGCGTCGAAGACCAGCCGGACCGGGTCCTCCCGGCCGCCGATGGAGAGCGGGTGGATCTCGCAGCTGGGGGTCGCCGTGGTGAGCGAGGGGCAGACCTCCAGCATGTGGGCGCCCAGGATCAGCTCCTGGCCGGGTGTGAGGTCGTAGGTGTAGTCCTCCATGAACGACGTGCCGCCGGGCAGCCCGTGCGCCATGGCCTTGAGGGTGCGCAGCAGGACGGAGGTCTTCCAGTCGCCCTCGCCGCCGAAGCCGTAGCCGTCGGCCATCAGGCGCTGGACGGCGAGCCCGGGCAGCTGGCGCAGGCCGCCGAGGTCCTCGAAGTTGGTGGTGAAGGCGTGGAAGCCGCCCTCGGTGAGGAAGGCGCGCAGTCCGGCCTCGATGCGGGCGGCGTAGCGCAGCGAGTCGTGGCGCTCGCCGCCCGGCCGCAGCTCGGGGGCGAGGGTGTAGAGGTCCCGGTACTCCTCGACGAGCGCGGTGACGGTGTCCTCGTCGGCGGCGTCGACGGCGGTGACCAGGTCGTTGACGCCGTAGGTGTTGACCGAGACGCCGAACCTCAGCTGGGCCTCCACCTTGTCGCCCTCGGTGACGGCGACGTCGCGCATGTTGTCGCCGAACCGGGCGAGTCTGAGCCCCGCGAGTTCGGCGCGGCCGACGGCGGCGCGCGCCCAGCCGGCGATGCGGTCGACCACCTCGGGGGTGGTGACATGGCCGGCGACGGTCTTGCGGGGGACGCCGAGGCGGGTCTGCACGAAGCCGAACTCGCGGTCGCCGTGGGCGGCCTGGTTCAGATTCATGAAGTCCATGTCGATGGTGGACCAGGGCAGTTGCCGGTTGGCCTGGGTGTGCAGGTGGAGCAGTGGTTTGCTGAGCGCGTCGAGGCCGGCGATCCACATCTTGGCCGGGGAGAAGGTGTGCATCCAGGCGATGAGGCCGATGCACCGGTCGTCGGCGTTCGCGTCGAGACAGACCCGGCGGATGGCGGCCGCGTCGGTGAGGACGGGCTTCCAGACCACGCGCACCGTCATCTGCGGCTGGTCCGCGAGGGTGTCGCGGATGACCCGTGACTGGTCGGCGACCTGGGCCAGGGTCTCTTCGCCGTAGAGGGCCTGGCTGCCGGTGAGAAACCAGATCTCGCGGTCGGGCTGGGCGAGCGTCATATCGGGTGTGCTCCTCGTTGTGCTGGAAGAAAAGGGTCCTTGCCGGTCAGCCGGCGGTCGTGGTGCGCGCGGCGTTGCGGATGCGGCGCAGGCGGTGCAGGAGGAGGTCGGCGCCGGTGCCGAAGTGGTCGTGCAGGGCGCGGTATTCGCGGAACAGCGCGTCGTAGGCGTCCGCCCGGGCGGGGTCCGGGGTGTACGCGTGCCGCTGGACGCCGCCCATCGCGGCGGCGGCGGTCCGGACGTCCGGGTGGGCGCCCGCGGCGACGGCGGCGTGGATGGCGGAGCCGAGGGCGGGCCCCTGCTCGGAGGTGCCGAGGGAGACGGGGCGCCGCAGGACGTCGGCGTAGATCCGCATGAGGAGGGCGTTCTTCCTCAGGCCGCCGGTGACGATGAACTCCTCGACCGGAATCCCGCCGGCCTCGAACGCCTCCACGATCACCCGGGTGCCGTACGCGGTGGATTCGAGGAGGGCGAGATAGACGTCCTCGGGGCGGGTGTCGAGGGTGAGCCCCGCGACGACCCCGGAGAGGTGGTGGTCGACCAGGGTGGAGCGGTTGCCGTTCATCCAGTCCAGGGCGACCAGGCCGTGCGCCCCGACCGGCTGCCCGGCGGCCTTGCGGGTCAGGAGCTGGTGCAGGTCCTCGCCCGCGTCCCTGGCCTCGGTGCGGTAGTCGTCCGGTACGCCCTGCCGGAGCCACCAGGCGAAGATGTCGCCGACCGCGCTCTGCCCGGCCTCGTAGCCGTAGGCGCCGGCCACGATGCCGCCCTCGACCACTCCGCAGATGCCGGGGACGTCGGCGAGGGTGGCGCCGTTGAGCACGTGGCAGGTGGAGGTGCCCATGATGGCGAGCAGCCGCCCGTTCTCGACAGCTCCGGCGGCGGGGGCCGCCACATGCGCGTCGACGTTGCCCGCGGCGACGGCGATGCCCTCGGGCAGCCCGGTCCAGGCGGCGGCGCGGCCGCTGAGCCCGCCGACGCGGGAGCCCAGGGGTGCGAGCGGGTGGTCCAGGCGGGTGGCGGGGAAGTCCGCGAAGTCCGGGTGCAGCCCGCCGAGGAAACCGGGCGAGGGGTAGACCCCGTCCTGGTGGATGCCCTTGTAGCCGGCGGTGCAGGTGTTACGTGATTCGGCGCCGGTGAGCTGCCAGACGATCCAGTCGGCCGCCTCGATCCAGCGGGCGCAGGCGGCGTAGACCTCGGGGTCCTCCTCCAGCACCTGGAGGGCCTTGGCGAACTGCCACTCGGAGGAGATCCGGCCCCCGTACCGGCTGATCCACTTCTCGCCCCGGGCGTGTGCGAGGGCGTTGATGCGGTCGGCCTGCTCCTGCGCGGCGTGGTGCTTCCAGAGCTTCGGCCAGGCGTGCGGGCGGTCGGACCAGTCGGGGAGCAGGGCGAGCGGGATGCCCTCCGCGGTGGCGGGCAGGACCGTGCAGGCGGTGAAGTCGGTGGCGATGCCGATGACGCGGGCGGGGTCGGTCCCGGCGGCCGCGACCGCCGCCGGGACCGCGGTGCGCAGCACGTCGCGCCAGTCCTCGGGGTGCTGCAACGCCCAGTCGGGGGGCAGCGGTACGCCGGTGCGCGGGAGGCGGTCCTCGATGACGGCGTGGCGGTAGTCGTGGACCGCCGAGCCGAGTTCGGCGCCGTCGCGGACCCTGACCACCACGGCGCGCCCGGACAGGGTGCCGAAGTCCACCCCGACCGTGCAGGCGTCGGGATGGTGACGTTCGGCGGGGCCGGCGGAGGCGTGTGGCGTCACGATGCGGTCTCTCTCGTCAGGGGTGGGCGGGGCGGCAACGGCCCCCGATGATTGTTAGCGTTCACAATCCCTTGGGGCAAGAGTTGCGTGCACTTTTGTCGTTCCGGACCGGTCCGGCGACGGCACCCGGCTCCGCGCGTAGCGCGGTCAACGGGTTGAACCTGCGGGATGCGCCACGATTACTTCCCTTTCCTCCGGTTACGGCCGCGCGGCGGCGCAAGAAAAGACGTCGAGGCCCCTTGCGAGGCGCCGATGCGAGCGCTAACAATCGAGCTCCACCAAGGCCGCCGCCACGACGGGATTGTCAGGTAATGCCCATGAAGAACTTCCGAGCCGCGTCCGCCCTCGTGGCGGTGACCACCGGCTGCGCCCTGCTCCTCACCGCCTGCGGACAGAACAGTGCGGGAGGCAGCCAGGAGGAGAAGGACAAGAAGGACCTCACCATCGGCATCGCCATGCCCACCAAGTCCTCCGAGAGGTGGATCGCCGATGGCAAGAACATGACCGCGAGCCTGAAGAAGGCCGGATTCGCGACCACCCTCCAGTACGGGGAGGACGACCCGGACCAGCAGGTCGCCCAGATCGAGAACATGATCACGCAGGGCGTGGACGCGCTGGTCGTGGCCGCCATCAACGGCGAGGCCCTGTCCAACGTCCTCCAGCAGGCCGCGGACGCCGACATCCCCGTGATCTCGTACGACCGGCTCATCCTGGGCTCCCCGCACGTCGACTACTACGCCTCCTTCGACAACGAGAAGGTCGGCGAGCTCCAGGCCACGTACATCGTGGACAAGCTGGGGCTGAAGAGCGGCGCGAAGAAGGGGCCGTTCAACATCGAGCTGTTCGCCGGGTCCAACGACGACAACAACACCAAGTACTTCTTCGACGGCGCCATGAAGGTGCTGAAGCCCTACTTCGACAAGAAGCAGCTGGTCGTGCGCTCCAAGCAGACCCGGCTCAACCAGGTCACCACGCTGCGCTGGGACGGCGGCACCGCGCAGAAGCGCATGGACGACCTGCTCACCTCCGCGTACTCCACCGCACACGTCGACGCGGTGCTCTCCCCGTACGACGGCATCTCCATCGGCATCCTGTCCGCCCTGAAGTCCGACGACTACGGGAGCAAGACCAAGCCGCTCCCGGTCGTCACCGGTCAGGACGCGGAGGTCGCCTCGGTGAAGTCGATCATCGCGGGCGGGCAGACCCAGACCGTGTACAAGGACACCCGCGCCCTGGCGCAGGTCGCGGCGGACATGGTGACCGCGGTCCTCAACGGCAAGGAGCCCGAGGTCAACGACGAGACGACGTACGACAACGGCAAGAAGGTCGTGCCCGCCTTCCTGCTCGACCCGGTCAGCGTCGACAAGTCGAACTACCGGAAGGTCCTGGTCGACTCCGGCTACATCGACGCCGGGGAGCTGGGGTGACCGCCGCGCCCGAATCCCCCGCGCCGGTCCTCGAAATGCGCTCCATCGTCAAGACGTTCCCCGGAGTCCGGGCGCTCTCCGAGGTGACCCTGTCCGTGCGGCGCGGCGAGGTGCACGCCCTGTGCGGGGAGAACGGCGCCGGCAAGTCGACGCTCATGAAGGTGCTCTCCGGCGTCCACCCGCACGGCTCGTACGAGGGCGAGATCCGCTTCGACGGCGAGCCGTGCCGCTTCAAGGACATCCGGGCCAGCGAGCAGCGCGGGATCGTCATCATCCACCAGGAACTCGCGCTCGTCCCGCATCTGTCGATCGCCGAGAACGTCTTCCTGGGCAACGAGCCGGCCCGGCGCGGGATCATCGACTGGCGCGAGTCGCTGCGCCGGGCGTCCGCGCTGCTCAAACGGGTCGGTCTGGACGACCATCCGGAGACCCGGGTCGCCGACATCGGTGTCGGCAAGCAGCAGTTGGTGGAGATCGCGAAGGCGCTGGCGAAGGACGTCCGGCTGCTGATCCTGGACGAGCCCACCGCCGCACTCAACGACGAGGACAGCGCGAAGCTGCTGCGGCTGATGCGGGAGCTGAAGGACCAGGGCATCACCTCGATCATCATCTCGCACAAGCTGAACGAGATCGCCCGGATCGCCGACTCGGTCACCATCCTGCGCGACGGGCGGTCCATCGAGACCCTGGACGTCAACGACCCGGCCACCACCGAGGAACGCATCATCCGGGGCATGGTGGGCCGGGACCTCGACAGCCGCTTCCCCGACCGCACCCCGTACACCGGCGAGACCGACGCCCGCCCGGCCCTGGAGGTCCGGGACTGGACGGTGCGCCATCCGCTGGACCGCGGCCGCAAGGTGGTCGACGGGGTCTCGCTCCAGGTCCGGCGCGGCGAGATCGTGGGCATCGCCGGGCTCATGGGCGCGGGCAGGACCGAGCTGGCGATGAGCGTCTTCGGGCGCTCGTACGGGCATTACGAACGGGGCTCCGTCCTCAGGGACGGCCGCGAGGTGCGCACCCGTACGGTGCCCGAGGCGGTCGCCCACGGCATCGCGTACGTCACCGAGGACCGCAAGCACTACGGTCTCGACCTCGGGGACTCGGTGGGCCGCAACATCTCGCTCGCCTCGCTGGGCACCCTGGCCCGGCGCGGGGTGGTGGACGGCCACGAGGAGCGCAAGGTGGCCGAGCGGTTCCGGCGGAGCATGAACATCAAGACGCCGGACGTCCTCGAACCGGTGGGCCGGCTCTCCGGCGGCAACCAGCAGAAGGTCGTCCTCAGCAAGTGGATCCTCACCGGCCCGGACGTCCTCGTCCTGGACGAGCCCACGCGCGGTGTGGACGTGGGCGCCAAGTTCGAGATCTACACCGTGATCGACCGGCTCGCCGCCGAGGGCAAGGCGGTCCTCCTCATCTCCTCCGAGCTGCCCGAACTGCTCGGCATGTGCGACCGCGTGTACACCATGGCCGCCGGCCGGCTGACCGGTGAGGTCGCCCGCGCGGACGCCACCCAGGAAGTGCTGATGCGGCACATGACCCAGGACACCACCCCCGTACCACCCGAAGGACACCAGTCATGAGCACCGACATCAGCACCCCCACGAAGGCCACCCCGCCCTCGGGCCAGGGCGGTTCACCACCGGCGGGCATCCCGGTCGTCCGGCTGCTCCTGGACGGTGTACGGCGGAACATGCGCCAGTACGGCATGCTCTTCGCGCTCGGTCTGATCGTGCTCCTGTTCCAGGTGTGGACGGGCGGCGACCTGCTGCTGCCGCGCAACGTCTCCAATCTGGTGCTCCAGAACAGCTACATCCTGATCCTGGCCATCGGCATGATGATCGTCATCATCTCGGGGCACATCGATCTGTCGGTGGGCTCCCTGATGGCGCTGGTCGGCGGCGTCGGGGCGGTGCTCATGGTGGAGCACCACGTGGCCTGGCCGGTCGCGGTGGTGCTCACCCTGCTGCTGGGGGCCGTCGCGGGGGCGCTCCAGGGCTTCTTCATCGCGTACGTCGGCATCCCGTCGTTCATCGTGACGCTCGCGGGCATGCTGCTGTTCCGGGGGCTGACGGAGATCTTCCTCAAGGGCCAGACGCTCGGCCCGTTCCCGGAGGGCATGCAACGCGTCGCCAACGGCTTCCTGCCCGAGGCGGGCCCGGAGACGAACTACCACAACATCACGCTGCTGCTGGGTCTCGGTCTTGCGGCATACCTGGTGTTCCAGGAGCTGCGGGACCGGCGGCGGCAGCGCGAGTTCACGCTGGAGACCCTGCCGGCGGGCCTTTTCGTCCTGAAGGTGACGGCGCTGGTCGCCGCCGTGCTGGTCACGACCCTGCTGCTGGCGAGCTACAAGGGCGCGCCGGTGGTGCTGCTGATCCTGGCCGTGCTGCTGGTGGGCTTCGGTTACGTCATGCGGAACGCGGTGATCGGCCGCCATGTGTACGCGATCGGCGGCAACCTGCCCGCCGCGAAGCTGTCCGGGGTCAAGGACCGGAAGGTGACCTTCGCGGTCTTCCTCAACATGGGGATGCTGGCCGCGCTGGCCGGTCTGGTCTTCGCGGCGCGCTTCAACGCGGCCTCGCCGAAGGCGGGGGTGAACTTCGAACTGGAGGCCATCGCCGCCGCGTTCATCGGTGGTGCGTCGATGAGCGGCGGGGTGGGCACCGTGCTGGGGGCGATCATCGGCGGCCTGGTCCTCGGTGTGCTGAACAACGGGATGAATCTGGTGGGGGTCGGCACCGACTGGCAGCAGGTCATCAAGGGCCTGGTGCTGCTCGCGGCGGTCGGCTTCGACGTGTGGAACAAGCGGAGGGCGGGCGCCTGACGACCCGCTCCTGGCCTGGCTGTGCCCGCCGGTTCACCCGAACCGGCGGGCACAGCCGTCCTTCCGGTCAGCCGAGAAGTACCACTCCGCGATGGTCCCGCACGCCGGCGCGGACAGCGAACTGTTCCAGTCGGTGTGCGAGCTGGGCGGCACCCTGCGGAAGCTGGCCCCGGTGGCCGGCAGCGTCCGCGAACCGGCCCCGGTAGGCATCCTGTACGACTGGGAGTCGTGGTGGGCCGCCGAGCAGGACTCCCACCCCAGCGCCCTGCTGGACTACCGGCAGGAGGCGGTCGACCGGTACACCGCCCTTCTGGACGCCGGAATCCGCGCCGACCCGCACCGCCACCGGATGCTGGTCGCGCCCGTCCTCCACCTGGTCCCGGCCGACCTGGGCAAGGCGCTCGCGCACTACGCGGAACAGGGCGGGCATCTCATCACCACGTACTTCTCCGGCGTCGTGGACGAGAACGACCATGTGTGGCTCGGCGGCTACCCGGGCGCCCTGCGCGACCTGCTCGGCCTCCGCATCGAGGAATTCGGCCCGCTGCTCCCCGGCGAGACGGCGGAGCTGGACGACGGGACGACGGGCACCCTGTGGACCGACCGGATCACGGTCACCGCCCCGGAGACCGAAGTGCTGGCCGCGTACCGCACCGGCGTGCACACCGGACGCCCCGCCGTCACCCGGCGCACGACCGGCAAGGGCTCCGCCGCGTACGTCTCCACCCGGCTCGGCACCACCGGCCTGGCACGGCTGCTCCCCCGGCTGCTCGACGCGGCCGGCGTGGAGTCCGAACTCCCGCCCGCAGTACGCGGACTGGTCGAGACGACCGTACGCAGAGGACCGGACGCCACCTTCCGGTTCCTGGTCGACCGGACCGACCGGCCGGTCGCCGTACTGCGCCGGGCGGCCGGCTGATCCGGCGGGAGGCGGGGGGCCACGCGCTGATGCGCGGCCGTCCGGGCCCCCTCGGGCCCCGGACGGCCCGCGCGTCGCACCACCTGTCATGGTGTCGAGATGACAGACCCCTCCCGCTCTTCCGCCGACCCGTTCCCCGACCAGTTCGCCCGCACCCGGCGCTTCTCACTGGGTGTGCCCCGGCAGTTCACCGTCTCCCCGGACGGCGAGCGCGTCCTGTTCGTCCGGGGCACCTCCGGCACCGACCCGGTGAGCCGGCTCTGGCTGTACGAGAACGGCGCGGAGCGGCTGCTCGCCGACCCGCTCGGACCGGACTTCGCGGACGAGGACCCGGGCGAGGTCCCGCCGGCGGAGCGGGCCCGGCGCGAACGCGCCCGCGAGACCTCGTCCGGGGTCGTCTCGTACGCCACCGACGCCTCGGGGCGCCTGGCGGTCTTCGCCCTCGCGGGCGCCCTCTGGCTCGTCCCCGTCGACGGCTCCGCGCCCCGCCGCCTGCCGACGGCCGGCCCCGCCGTGGACCCCCGCCCGTCCCCGGACGGCTCGCTGATCGCGTACGTCTCCGGCGGCGCGCTGCGTACGGTACGCGCGGACGGCACCGGCGACCGCGCGCTCGCCGGACCGGACGGGGAGCACATCACGTACGGCCTGTCCGACTACGTGTCGCAGGAGTCCATCGGCCGTACGCGCGGCTACTGGTGGTCCCCGCGCGGCGACGCCCTCCTGGTCGCCCGCACCGACACCTCCGGCGTCCGCCGCCGCTTTCTCACCGACCCCGCGCACCCCGAGCGCCCGCCCCGCGAGCTGGCGTACCCGGCCGCCGGGACCCCGAACGCGAAGGTCTCGCTGCACCTCGTGCGGCTCTCCGGCGAGCGCACCGCCGTCCGGCTTCCCGGAGCGGCGGGTGACGGGCACCCCGAAGCCGTCTGGACGGACCCGGCGTTCGAGTACGTGGTGACGGCGGGCTGGGACGGCCGGGGTCCCCTGGTCTCCGTACAGACCCGGGACCAGCGCTCCGTGCACGTCCTGGCGGTGGACGAGGCGACCGGGGACACGGCGACCGTGCACCGCGCCCATGACCCGGCCTGGGTGGCGCTGCGCCCGGGCACCCCGCTGCGCCTGCCGTCCGGGGCGCTCGTCGTACCCGCGCAGCCCGGCGGCGACACCCAGGGCCTGAACATCGGCGGCGCTCCGACGCCCCCGGGCCTGGAGGTGCGCGAGGTGCTCGGGGCGGTGGACGGGCGGGTGTACTTCACGGGCGGCGACGAGCCCACGGAGGTCCATGTCTGGTCGTACGACGCGGCGGCCGGGGGCGGCCCGGTCCGGGTGTCCGGCGCGCCCGGTGTGCACACCGCCGCGGCCGGCGGCCCGGTGGTGGTCCTCGACAGCCGGACGCCGGACGGCCATACGGTGACCGTGCTGCGCGACGGCGCTGAGGCGGGCCGGATCGCGGTCCTGGCCGAGGAACCGCTCGTCATCCCGCGTCCCCTCGCCCTGAGCCCCGGCGCGCGGGAGCTGCGCAGCCGCCTCTATCTGCCGTCCTGGCACGCGCCGGGCGACGGACCGCTGCCGGTGCTGCTGAGCCCGTACGCCGGTCACGGCATGCAGGTCGTGCTGAAGGTGCGGACGTGGTGGACGGCGGTCGCCCAGTGGTTCGCGGAGCAGGGGTTCGCGGTCCTCGTCACGGACGGGCGGGGGACGCCGGGGCGCGGCGAGGCATGGGAGAAGTCGGTGCACGGCGACCGGCTGACGGCCGTCCTTGAGGACCAGATCGACGCCCTGCACGCGGTGGCCGCCGGCCGCCCCGAGCTGGACCTGACCCGGGTCGCGATGCGCGGCTGGTCGTTCAGCGGGTATCTGGCGGCAGCGGCGGTGCTCCGGCACCCGGAGGTCTTCCACGCGGCGGTGGCGGGCGCGGCCCCGGCGGACCGGCGGCTCTACGACACCCACTGGGAGGAGCGCTTCCTGGGCCACCCGGACGTGCTGCCGGACAACTACGACCGCAATTCGCTGCTGGACGAGGCCGCGTCGCTGACCCGGCCGCTGATGCTGGTGCACGGACTCGGCGACGACAACGTCACCGTGGCCCACACACTGCGCCTCTCCGCCGCCCTGCTCGCCGCGGGCCGCCCGCACACGGTGCTGCCCCTGTCCGGTGCTGGCCACCTGGTGGGCCGGGACCGCACGGCGAGCGGGCTGCTGCGGCTGGAACGGGACTTCCTGCGGAGGTCGTTGGGGGCCTGACGGCTGTACGGGGCGGGGGCGGCGGCCTGGTCAGCGCCGGGGCGTATCCCCCATGGGGTCGTCCAGCTCCCGCCCCACCGCGCGCAGTGCCGCGACCGCCGCGCGGACCGAGGGCCGCCGGTCCGCGTCCGTCCGCCACACCGCGTGGACATGGCGGCGCATCCGCTGGCGCACCGGCACCAGCCGCACCCCGTCGGGCACCGGCCCCCGCCCCAGCCGGGGCGCCACGCACACGCCCATCCCGGCGGCGATCAGCGCGAGTTGCGTGTGGTGCTCGCCCGCGAGGTGGGCGATGCGCGGTTCGATGCCCTTGGAGCGGAGCGTGAACATCAGCCAGTCGTAGCAGAATTCGCCCTCCGGCCAGGACACCCAGTCGTCGTCCGCGAAGTCCTCCAGGTCCACTTCGGACCGGCCGGCGAGCGGGTGGTCCGCCGGCATGGCGATGTCCGGGGCGTCGTCCAGCAGCTCCGCCCGGGTCAGCCCGCCGGGCACCGGGAGCCGCTTGTTGCTCCAGTCCAGGACGACCGCGAGATCGATGTCACCCCGGAGCACCGCCCGGATGCCGTCCTCCGGCTCCAGTTCCAGGGTGCGCACCCGCAGTTCGGGGTGGTCGGCGCGCAGCGCGAGCAGCGTGGCGGGGAAGAGGCCGCGCGCGGCCGTGGGAAACGCGCCGAGCCGGATCTCCCCCACGACCTCGCCGCGCTGGGCCTCGATGTCGGACTGGGCCAGCTCGACCTGCGAGAGGATGCGGGCCGCGTGGTCGGCGAGCAGCCGGCCCGCGTCGGTGAGCCGCACCCCGCGCCCGTTCCTGGCGAGGAGCTGCTGGCCGACCTCCCGCTCCAGCTTCGCCATCTGCTGCGAGACGGCGGACGTCGTGACGTGCAGCCCTTCGGCGGCGCCGCTGACCGAACCGAGCCTGGCCAGGGCGTCCAGGGTGCGCAGGCGCTCCAGATTCAACATGTAAGCGATGCTACGTGAAGCGGCATACGAAATCTCACTTGTGCTACGAGGTGGAGGCGGCGATCGTTGTCATCATGAGCGCCCCGACCGCCCCGAGAGCCACCCCCGAGCCATGCCCGACCCCGGCCGCACCGCCGCCCGTGGCACCGGCCGCCACCACCTCCGCCCCCATCCCCGCCCCCGCCCCCGCCCGGCGGCCGGCCCTGGACTGGCGGCTGCGGTTCGCGGCGCTCTCGCTGATCTGGGGCTTCAGCTTCCTCCTGATCAAGGTGGGGACCGACGCGTACGCCCCGTTCCAGGTGACCCTGGGCCGGCTGATCGCGGGCACGGCGGTCCTCGCGGTGGTCATGGCGGTGAAGCGGGAACGGCTGCCGCGCTCCGCCCGGACCTGGGGCCATCTGGCGGTGGCGGCGTTCTTCCTCAACGCCCTCCCGTTCTCCCTGTTCGCGTACGCCGAGCTGTCCATCCCGTCCACGCTGGCGGGCATCTGCAACGCGACCTCGCCGCTCTGGGGCATGGCCCTGTCGCTCGTCGCCCTTTCGGAAGACCGGCCGACCCGCCGCCGCGTCGCCGGTCTCGGCCTCGGCTTCCTCGGCGTGCTGACGGTGCTCGGCGCCTGGCAGGGCTTCTCCGGGCTGGACTTCAGCGGCACCGCCATGGCTCTCCTGGCCTCGCTGAGCTACCCGGTCGGCTGGATCTACGTGCGCCGGACGCTGGCCGGCAGCGGCGCGTCGACCCTCGCACTCACCGGCAGCCAGCTCTTCCTGGGCACCGTGCAACTCGCGGTCGTCACCCCACTGTTCACCTCCGTCCCCGGTAACTTCCCGATCGTGCCCACCCTGGCCGTCGTCGCGCTCGGGGCGCTGGGCACGGGCCTTGCGGTGCTGCTCCAGTACGGCCTGGTCAACGAGGTCGGGCCGACGACCGCGCAGATGGTCACCTACTTCATCCCGGTCATCGCCACGGCGGCCGGCGTGGCCGTGCTCGGCGAACGGCTGAGCTGGAACACCCCCGTCGGCGCACTCGTCGTCCTGGCCGGGGCCGCGCTCACCCAGAACAGACGCCGCGCCTGAGGAGACCGGGCCGCTACCCGTAACCGCACCTCACCCGCGCCCCCGCCGCCTCACCCATAACTCATCGGTCTCGCCGGTCCCGCCGCCCGCGCCACCGCGTCGGCCAGCGGCTCGATGTCGGCGTCGGCGAGCGGGGAGACGGTGATGCGGACGGCCTGGGGTGCGGCGATACGGAACCGGGCCCCGGGCGCCACCGCCCAGCCCGCCTGCAACAGCCGGGCCACCGCGCCCGTCTCGTCGCTCACCGGCACCCACACGTTCATCCCGGTGCGGCCGTGCGCCGGCACACCGCGCTCCGCCAGGGCCAGGACGAGGGCGTCCCGGCGGCGGGCGTAGGAGCGGGCCACCTCGCGCGGGTCCACGGCGCCGGTGCTCCACAGATGCACCACGGTCCGTTGCAGCAGCCGGCTGACCCAGCCGGGCCCGAGCCGCTGGCGGCCGGCCACCCGGTCGACCGTGACCGCGTCCCCGGTCAGCACCGCGACCCGCAGGTCCGGCCCGTACGCCTTGGCCACCGAGCGGACGAGCACCCACCGGCCCGTGGACCCGGCCAGCGGATACAGCGGCTCGTCCACGATGGCGTGGCCGTGGTCGTCCTCGATGAGCAGGACGTCCGGATGCCGGGCGAGGACCGCCCGCAGCCGCGCCGCCCGGCCCCCGGAGACCGTGGCCCCGGTCGGATTCTGCGCCCGGTCCGTGATCACGACGGCCCGCGCGCCCGCCTGGAGCGCCGCTTCGAGCGCGTCCGGCAACGGCCCTTCGTCGTCCAGCTCCATCGGCACGGGCCGCATGCCGAGCGCGGGCACCAGGTCCAGGAGCCCGCCCCAGCCGGGGTCCTCGACCGCGACCCGGTCACCGGGTCTGAGGTGCGCGGCGAGCACCCGTTCGATCGCGTCCAGCGAGCCGGAGGCGGCGGCCACCGGTCCGGCCGGCACCCCGTCCGCGTCCATCGCGGCGCGCGCGAGCGCGGCGAACTCCGGGTCCACGGCCGCCTGCCCGTACAGCCCGGGCGCGCGGTCATACGCCTCGGCGACCGATGCGAACGCCTCACCCAGACGCGGCAGCAGCGCCGGATCGGGGCTGCCGTCGCCCAGATCCCGCACCCCGGGCGGCGCCTCGACCCGCATCGAACCGCGCGCGGTGCTCGCGGGGCGCGGCCTGATCCGACTGCCCCGGCGCCCGGCGGTCTCGATCACCCCACGCTCACGCAGGGTGCGGTAGGCCGCCGCGACGGTGTTCGGATTCACCTCCAATTGAGCCGCCAGCTCCCGCATGGGGGGCAGCACATGTCCGGGCGGCAGCTCGCCCGAACCGACCCCTCGCTCGACGCTGGCGGCGATTTCCTGTGCGCGCCGCCCACTGATCCGATACTCTCCTAGCACAAACAACAGTATGCACTAGCGCAATGGAGAAGGCAATGCCGGAGACCGCTTCCCAGCAGACCACGTCCCCGGACAGCTCATCCGGCTACGAGCCGACGGACCGGACCGTTCCCACCCGGTCGCGGGACCGCGCCGCGTACGACCGGGAGACGGTCCACTCGATACTCGACGGCGCCTGCCTCTGCCACCTCGGCTTCATCCGCGACGGCGCGCCGGTCGTGCTGCCGACGCTGTTCGGCCGGGTCGGCGAGCGGCTGTACGTGCACGGCTCGACCGGCTCGCGGCCGCTGCGGGCGGCCGGGGGCGGTGACGAGGGGCTGCCCGTGTGCCTGACGGTGACCCATGTCGACGGCCTGGTGCTGGCCCGTTCGGCCTTCCACCACTCGCTCAACTACCGCTCGGTGGTCGTCCACGGCACCGCGTACACCGTGACCGACCCGGAGGAGCGGCGCATCGCCCTGGACGCGATCGTGGACCAGGTGGTGCCGGGGCGCTCCGAGGACTCGCGACCCGCCGACGCCAAGGAGCTGGCCGCCACCGCCGTCGTCCGGCTGGATCTTCGGGAGGTCTCCGCCAAGATCCGCACGGGCGGCCCGAACGACGACCCCCGGGACCTCGCCCTGCCGCACTGGTCCGGCGTCGTCCCCGTCGCCCCGGCCTACGGCACCCCCGTCCCGGCGAACGGCCTCGACCCGTCGATCGCCGTACCGGCGTACCTGCCCTAGAGCCGCGCGCCGGCGCGGTCCGCGACGACCGGCGCTCCCGCCCCCGAGGCCACCGGCCCGGACGGCGGCCGGGGCGTGGACGACTGCGCGATGAACGCGCCGGCCAGGACGAGCGCGCCGCCGATGAGCTGCGGCGCGGCCAGGTGTTCGCCCAGGAGGACCCAGGCGAGGACGGTCGCGATGACCGCTTCCAGGCAGGCGACGACGCCCGCGACGGCCGGTGAGAGCAGGCGTACGGAGATCACCCCGGTGACGTACGCGATGACGGTCGCCAGCAGCACGATCCAGATGAGCAGCAGCCAGGCGGGCACCGCGGTGCCGTCCATCACCGTGCCGCCGCCGAGCACCGACCAGTCCATGCCCCAGGGGCGAGCGATCACTGTGAGCACGAGGGCGCCGATCAGCAGTCCGTACGCGATGACGCCGACCGGGTGCGGAGGTTCGGCGCCGCCGCCCTGGTCGGAGAGGACGAAGTAGCCGACCTGGCAGCAGGCCGCACCCAGCGCGAGAGCCAGGCCGACCACGTCGAAGCCGAGCCCGGCCCAGACCTCGACCACACAGGCGAGTCCGCCGGCCGCGAGGACGACCCCGAGGGCCGCCGCCCGGGTGACCGGGCGCCGCTGCACGAAGCGCACCCAGCCGAGGACGAGCGCCGGGGCGAGGTATTCCACCAGGAGCGCGACGCCCACCGGGATACGGGAGATGGCTGCGAAGTAGCAGGCTTGCACGCCCGCGACGGCGAGCAGCCCGAAGCCGAGCAGGAGCACGGGCCGGCTGCGCACCAGCGCCCGGTGGCGCCAGGCCACCGGGAGCATGACGAGCGCGGCGCCCGCCACCCGTAGCCAGACGACGTGGAGCGGGTCGAGCCCCGCTTCGATCAGCGGCTTGGCCGCCACTCCGGAACCACCGAATGCGAAGGCCGAGGCGAGGGCGAGTCCCAGGCCGGCGCTTCTCCCCTGAGACGCGTGCATCGGCACATCATGACAGCTGCGGTCAGGAGCGTCACCCCGGTGACACCTGACTCGTACCGGCTCGGCGGACGGGGCAACCGAGCCCCCGTTCGTACACGTCCCACAGGGCGGAGCGGTTGTTCGCGGCGCGGCGGGAGGGGACCGGGGTGAGCTGGCTGGTGTCCCTGCCGGCGCTCGACGGGCGCGAGTACGTCTACCGGGTCCACGCACCCCTGGACGCCCTGCCTGCGGATCTGTTCTGGTGCGCGTTCCACTGCCACGACGACGGACCGCACCCCCGCGCGTCCGACCGCTTCGACGCGGCACGGATCTGGCCCATCACGACGGACACGTGAACGACGAGGAGCCCGGCGGCCCAGGCCGCCGGGCTCCTCCCGCACACCGGCCCACGGCGGGGCTCAGTGCTCGTCGGCGAGAATGAGATACAGCTTCTTGCGGGCCTCGTTGATGACGGCGACCGCCTTGTCGCGCTGGTCGGCCGAGCCGGTCTTCCAGACCTGGCCGAACGCCTCCATCAGACCGAACCCGGCCTGCCGGACCTCGTTCATGCTCTCCCAGTCAACCCCGCGCCCGGCCTCTTCCCAGGGCGCCTCGGGACCGGTCTCGGCCTCGGTGCGGCCGGTCTCGGTGAGCGTGAACAGCTTCTTGCCGCCCTCGCTCGCGCTGGTGATCAGCCCCTCGTCCTCCAGCAGCTGAAGCGTCGGGTACACCGAGCCGGGACTGGGCCGCCAGGCCCCACCGCTGCGCTCGCCGATCTCCTGGATCATCTCGTACCCGTGCATCGGCCGGTCCTTGAGCAACGCCAGGATCGAAGCGCGCACGTCACCACGCCGCGCCCTCCCCCGGCCGCCGCCCCGGCCCCGTCCGCCCCCGAACGGCCCACCGCCGAACGGCGGCCCGAACGGCCCGAACGCCGCCCGCTGCCCCTCGGCACCACGTCGCCCCTCGGGCCCGTACGGGCCACGCCCGCGACCATGTGCATGTCCATGCTCGAATCCATGTGAACGCATGACGTACTCCTCTGATTACGTTGATCTTCCACCTATCGCTGTACTGTCGCGATGCCTCAACGATATATCGGAACCGATCACCTGACAACCCTGCCGGACACCGCCGGGCTCACCCCTCCCCCCGCAGCCCCAGCAGATACACCGCCGTGACCGCCACTCCCCGGTCCCCGTCCTCCGTCAGCTCCCCGAGCGCCCGGGTCGCCGTCGGGCCCGGGATGTCCGCCAGGGCCTGGGTGAGGCGGCGGCGGGCGGGCGCGTCGAGGGCGGGGTCGGCGAGGCGGCCGACGAGCGCGGAGGCGATCCGCTCGGCGGTCTCCGGATCCGCGGCCAGCACCCCCAGCGCGTCGGCCGCGTCCACGTCCCGCACCGCATCCGCGACCATGCCGATGAGCGTCGGGACCGCCTCGGCCACCCCGCGCGCACCGAGCGCGGGCGCGGCGTGCTGGCGTACCGCGGCATCGGGATGGCCGAGGGCGTCCCGCAGCAGCGCGCTCGCGGCCTCGCCCGGAATCCCGGCGACCGCCCGCACCGCACGGGCGCGTACCGCCGCGTCGGGCGAGTCCAGGCCCTCCGCGAGAAGGGTGAGCCCGCCGCCCGCCCGCGCCAGGGCCCACCGCAGCGCACCGGCCACGCTCGGGTCCGGCTCGCTCAGCACCGCCTCGGCCAGGGCCTCCACCGGCACGGGCGCCTCGCCCGCCGAGGACAGCGCCGCCCGCTGCCGGGTGCCCGGGCTGGCCGAGCCCAGGGCCTGGAGGAGGGCGACGGTGCGCAGGACGCCCTCCCAGTCCCCGGGTTCGGCGGCGCCGATCCGGCTCAGCCGGTTCAGCAGCTCCGTCTCGCTCGCGATCCGCTCCCGGGTCCGCCGGACCAGGTCGTCCACGAGCCCGGCCGGGCTGAAGCCGGGATCGTCCAGGGCACGCCCCACCTCGCGCAGCGAGAGGCCGAGGGACCGCAGGCTCTCGATGTGGAAGATGCGCCGGACGTCCTCGCCGGAGTACTCCCGGTAGCCGACGTCGTTGCGCCCCGTGGGCCGCACCAGCCCCAGCGACTCGTAATGCCGGAGCATGCGCGCGCTGACCCCGGACCGCCGCGCCACCTCACCGATCAACACCTAGGGCCTTCCGTTCGGATCACCGTAAGCCCCGAGGGCCACCCTCCGCTTCGCCTCCTCGATCGCGAAGTCGAACCCGGCGTCCGGGTCGCGCCGCAGCTCCTCCGTGGCAAGGGTGTGCTCGCGGACCCGGGGTTCGGGGTGCGCGGCGGCGGCATACAGCGCCGGACCGGCCGCCGCGCCGAGGGCGATCAGCGCCCGGCTGAGGCTCAGCCGCGTTTCACGGCCGCCGCGCCCGAGCTGCCCGGCCAGCACCGCGGCGAGCGCCGGCGCCTCGTCCTCCGGCACCAGGACGACCGCGGTCCGCCAGGCGGCGCGCGCCACCTCGTCGTCTGGGTCGGTGAGCAGGGCCGGGGTGATCGCCGGCCAGGCCCGCCGGTCCCCGGTCTTGGACAGCGTGTGCAGGGCCTGGCTGCGGGCCCGCGGGCGCTCCGAGCGGAGCTCGCCGACGAGCCGGGGCACCGTCAGGTCCCGAGGGTGCCGGGTGAGCGCCCAGGTCAGCATTTCCCGTACGGAGAAGTCCGGCTCGGCCGCACACCGCTCCACGAGCCGGTCGACCAGCCGCGCGTCCGGCGCCGATCCGACCGCCAGCGCGGTCCGCAGCCGCACCGACGCGTCCGTGTGTGCCAGCCCGCGCAGCGCACGCGTGACGGCCGGGTCCTCGTTCGCCGTGGTCATCGGGACCACCTCCTCGCGGCCGAGTGAAGCGGTTGTCACCGTGACAAGGTCAAGCCCGGCGCGGTTCCGGGGCCACCGGTCCGCGATTGGCCTTGGTCCCGGGCCGGGACGGAGACCTACGGTCGGCGCATGAGGATTCGCACCGTGGACGCGTTCACCGACCGCCCGTTCTCCGGCAACCCGGCAGGCGTCCTGCTCTTCGGCCCCGAGGGCTTTCCCGAGGACGCCTTCCTCCAGCGGGTCGCCGCCGAGCTGAATCTCTCCGAGACCGCGTTCGCCCATCCGCTGCCGCCGGGCGGCGACGCCGACTGGGCGCTGCGGTGGTTCACGCCGGTCACCGAGGTGGACATGTGCGGCCACGCCACCCTCGCCGCGGCCCACGTCCTGCACACCACGGGCGCCGCCACGGGCACGGTCCGCTTCGCCGCCCGGTGCGGCACACTGACGTCGACCGCGCACCCGGACGGTTCGCTCACGCTCGACTTCCCGACCGCCCCGCTGACCCCCGAGCCCGCGCCGGACGGCCTCGCGGCGGCCCTGGGGGCGGAGCCGCTGTCCGTACACGACACGGGTGCGCGCGTCGGGGATCTGCTGGTGGAGCTGGAGGACGAGACGGCGGTACGGGGGCTGGCCCCGGACTTCGCGGCGCTGGCCGCCCTCTCGCGGCGCGGCGTCATCGCCACGGCCGCCGCGGCGCCGAGGCGTGCGTACGACTACGTCTCGCGCGGTTTCTTCCCGGCCGTGGGCATCGACGAGGACCCGGTGACCGGGAGCGCGCACACCGCCCTGGCCCCGTTCTGGTCGGCCCGGCTCGGCCGCGACGAGCTGACCGGGCTCCAGGCGTCCGCGCGCTCGGGTCTCGTACGGACCTCGCTGCGCGGCGCACGCACCCTGCTGACCGGCCGCGCGGTCACGGTGCTGGACGGCGACCTGCGCGTCGGCCCGTAAGGAGCGTCCGCGAAGCCCCCCGGGCCTCACGGCGTGGGCAGCCACCCCACCTTGCCGGCGAGCAGCGCGTAACCGACGAACGCGCCGATGTCCAGGAGCGCGTGTGCCGCGATGAGCGGGCCCACCCGCTGCCAGCGCCGGTAGAGCAGTACGAAGACGACGCCCATCACCATGTTGCCGATGAAGCCGCCGATGCCCTGGTAGAGGTGGTACGAGCCGCGCAGCACCGAGCTCGCCAGCAGCGCCGCCATCGGCGTCCAGCCCAGCTGCCCCAGCCGGCGCAGCAGATAGCCGACGACGATCACCTCCTCCAGTACGGCGTTCTGGAGGGCCGACAGGATGAGCACGGGGAACTTCCACCACACGTCGGGCAGCGACTCGGGCACGACGGTGAGGTTGAAGCCGGTGGCCCTGGCCGCCAGATAGAAGGCCAGTCCGGCGCTGCCGATGCCCGCCGCGACGACCGCGCCCCGTGCCGCGTCCAGGCCCTGCTGGGTGCGGTCGAAGCCGAGGGCCCACAGCCCGGTCCGTTCCCGGATGAGCAGATGCGCGACGAGCGCGACCGGCACCAGCGCGGACGTGATGCCGAAGAGCTGCCAGGCGAGATCCAGCCAAGGGCGGCCGGGGGCGGCCGAGCTGTTGAGGGTCGCCGCCTGATCCTTCAAACCCCCTGGTTTCGTCAGCGATCCGATAAAGCTGATAAGGGCGGATACGCCGCTCGCCCCCAGCGAGAGCGCCAGTACCAGCACCGTCTCGGACCGGAGAATCCGTTGTGACACGGCCTCCTGGGGATAAGAATCAGCCACGTGCCCCGCCTCCACCTGTACACCTGCCCTCAGTTGTGCATTCGCGTCCCACGTGCCTCGCCGCCCCGCTAGGGTCTCGAATGCAGGTACGAAGATCATGCGCGACTGGCCGGGGGACGAGCGCCATTGCCGATGGTGTGGTCCCCCTTTTCCTTGTACATCCTCAAGGAGGGGCACCACCGACATGGGACGTCACAGCTTGCCCGATGACCGCGCGGCGGCCGGAGGCGGGGACCGTCCACCGCGCCGCCGCCGGACCGTGGCCATCGCCACCGTGCTCGTTCTCGCCGTGGCGGGGGGAGCGGCGGTCGCGGCGCAGGGCGGCCTGCTCTCGTTCTCGAAGCCGTGCGAGGAGAGCGCCGTCCATCTGTCGATGATGGCCTCCCCGGACATCGCCCCCGCCGTACGTGCCATCGCCGACCGGGCGCGTACGGACGAGGTGCGCTCGGACGGGCGCTGCGTCGACGTGAACGTGGTGGCCCGCGACTCGTACAAGGTGGCGGACGCGCTCGCGAGCGGCACCAGCCCCGACTATCAGATGTGGCTCCCCGACTCGGACCTGTGGCTGACCCGGGCCAAGGGCGCCGGCGACGGCACCTCCATCACCCCCGGCGGCTCGGTCGCCACCTCACCGGTCGTCCTCGCCGCGGTCCCCGCGGCCGCCAAGCGCCTCGGCTGGCCGAAGAAGTCGTACACCTGGGCGGAGTTGACGGGCGCGGCCATGGAGTCCGACCGGGTACGCCTCGGCTCCGCCGACCCCGCGCGCTCGGCGACCGGCCTGCTGGCCCTCAACAGCATCGGCGCCTCCGCCGGGAAGCAGGGCGGCGACAGCGACACCCGGGTCGCGGCCACCGCGAAGCTGCTCGCGCAGCGGATGTCCGACGGGGACACCCAGGTCGTGGCGACCCTGCCGCAGGACGGCTCGGGCGCCGAGGAGGGCAACCCGGCCCGCAATCAGGCGGTGCTCCTCTCCGAACAGGCCGCCTTCGCCCACAACGCCGAGTCGGCTGCCGACGGCAAGCTGGACCTGTTCTATCCCGAGGACGGCACCCCGCTGCTCAACTACCCGCTCACGATGGTGGACGCGCGCCACCAGTCCACGGACGAGAGCCGGGCCGCGCTGCGGTTCATGATCCTGCTCTCCGAGGAGAGCTCGCTGAGCACCCTCCGGGAGCACGGCTTCCGGACCACGTACGGCACGGCGGACGAGAAGCTGGTCGCGGCGGCGGGCGGCCGGTCGCCCCAGCCGTACGACGCGACGCAGCCGCCCGCCCCGACGGACGAGGCGCTTCAGGAGACGCTCGGCATGTGGACGGTCACCGTGCAGAGCGCCCGGCTCACTACCGTGGTCGACGCCTCCGGCTCCATGGCCGCGGTGGTGCCGGGCCGCGGCCAGTCCCGGATGGACGTCACCAAGGATTCGCTGATCCAGGCGCTCGACCAGTTCACCCCGAACGACGAGATCGGGCTCTGGGAGTTCGCGACCACGCTCGACGGCGGCAAGGACTACCGCCGGCTGGTGCCGACCGCCAGGCTCGGCGACCCCGCGAAGGGCGGCGGCACTCACCGGGAGAAGCTCGCCGCCGCGTTCGCCGCGCTGCAACCGGTGCCGGACGGCGCCACCGGTCTGTACGACACCGCGCTGGCCGCGTACAAGGAGGCGCAGCGCACGTATGTGAAGGGCAAGTTCAACGCGGTGGTGATCCTCACGGACGGCTCGAACCAGGACGAGCGGTCCATCTCGCGCTCCGCCCTGGTGGACGAGCTGAAGTCCATCGCCGACCCGACGCGCCCGGTCCCGCTGCTGGCCATCGCCGTCGGGCCCGAGGCGGACCGCGCGGAGCTGGACGAGATCGCCAAGGTCACCGGGGGCGGCGGCTACCAGGTGTCCGACCCGGCCGAGATCCAGGCGGTGATCCTCCAGGCGGTGATGACGGCGGGCCAGGGCGCCCGCGCGGCCGGCGAGTAGCGGAGGGCCGGTCCGGGGCCCGGACCGGACCCGCCCGTCACGGTGCCGGGATGCCCGCCGGCCAGGTGTGCACGGGGTCGCCGCCCTGCATCAGCTCGCCGTAGCGCCGGGTCATCGCGGCGAGCGCGGCGCCCCGGCCGAGGCCCGCCTCGCGCGCCCGGTGGTAGGTGTCCGCCTGCCAGGACGCCCCGTTCGTCCGCCGCTTGCAGCGTTCCTCGATGATGCCGAGGTAGTGGTCCCGGTCCGCCGGCTCGATGTTCCAGCCGTCGAGCCCGGCGGCGGCGAGCGGCAGCAGCTCGTCGCGCACCAGCTTGGTCACCGGCACCCGGGTCAGCCCGCCGGAGCGGCCGGGCCTGGGCCACAGCAGCTCGGCCTCGATGCCGTGGCGGCACGCGGTCTCGAAGTTCTCCGCCGCGGCGGAGAACGGCATCCGGGTCCACACCGGACGCGACTCCTCCGCGAGCGCCCGGACCAGGCCGTAGTAGAGCGCGGTGTTGGCGATGACGTCGGCGACGGTCGGGCCCGCGGGCAGCACCCGGTTCTCGACGCGCAGGTGCGGGACGCCGTCGGCGATCCCGTACACCGGGCGGTTCCAGCGGTAGACCGTGCCGTTGTGCAGGACCAGTTCCTTCAGCTGGGGCACCCCGCCGTCGGCGAGGACGCGCAGGGGCTCCTCCTCGTCGCAGATGGGCAGCAGCGGCGGGAAGTACCTCAGGTTCTCCTCGAAGAGCTCCTCGACCGAGCCGATCCACTTCTCCCCGAACCAGGTCCTGGGCCGCACGCCCTGGTTGCGCAGCTCGGGCGGCCGGGTGTCCGTGGCCTGCTCGAACAGCGGCGGCCTCGACTCGCGCCACACCTCCCGGCCGAAGAGGAACGGCGAGTTGGCCCCCAGGGCGACCTGGACGGCGGCGACGGCCTGCGCCGCGTTCCACACGTCGGCGAAGCGTTCCGGAGTGACCTGGAGATGCAGTTGCAGCGAGGTGCAGGCCGCCTCCGGGGTGATCGATCCGGCGGTGGCGACCAACCGCTCGACGCCTTCGATATCGAGCGAGAAACTCTCGCCGCGCGCTGCCACCATTTGATCGTTGAGGAGGGCGTAGCGGTCGACGTCGGAGAGATTGGACCGGACCATGTCGTCATGGCCGAGCGTCGGCAGGATTCCGATCATCATGATCCCGGCATCGACTTCACCGGCCTTCCGGTCGGCATATCCGAGCCCGGTCCGCAGCTCTTCGGCCAACTGATCCAGAACGCGCCCCGACAGATGATGGGGGACTATGTTCACCTCAAGATTGAACATCCCCAGTTCCGTCTGGAAATCGTGACTCGCGATGCGCTCCAGTACCTGCCCATTCAACATCTTCGGCATGGCGTCGGCGCCCGTGAGATTCAGTTCGATCTCCATGCCCATGAGGTTGCGCGGCCGGTCGAACCGGCGCTCGGCCAGGAGCCCGGACAGTGCCGCCACGCACTGGTGCAGCTTCCTCCGGTACCTCTGCCGGTCGGACAGGTCAAAGGCGCCCGCGACGACCTTCTTCCCCATCGAATGGTCCTCCTCAAGTGGCCGGCACGCGGCCCGGGCCGCCCGCATCACGATCGATAATGCCCGCAGGACGTGATCCGTAACGCCCCGCGGACGGCGCACACACGCTAATCTGAGCGTCGGGGCCCCGGGCACATTCACTCGGCATGACGCACCGGACCGTTTCCCCGTACGGCGGGTCCGTAAAGCGCCGATGGGTTTCGGCCGACCGCGGTGCGGGAAAAACCCGAGGCGGCGGCTGCGCCGCTCGCGCCGAAACAGCATGATCTCCGCATAATAAAGTCCGGATACCGCCTTGCCGGCAATAGCCGTGGCGGCTAGTGGAATCACCGCGTGAACACGTGTCGTATAAACTCCGCGGACGAGGCAGAGAGTTGACGCACCGGCTCAGTCACCGGCCTCCTCTGGCCCCGCACGCCGACAACGCCGTCCGCACCCGCCCGCGCACCACCGTGTCTCCGAAGTGAGAGGCGACCCACTATGCCGCTGCATGTTCCCCCGGCCCCCGCGCCCGCACTGCGCAGCGTCCTCGCGGCGCTCGGTTCACCCGCGGTCCGCGAGGCCCGCACGCCCGCCCTGCGGTCCGCACCGGGACCTCTGAGCCCCGAACACCCGCTGCCCGTCCATGTGCTGGGCGTCGCCCCGGGCGGCCTCGCACCCGCCACCCGGCTCGCCGCCTGGCGCTTCCAGATCCGCAGCTCGGAGCGGGCGGTCGCGGCGGCGGACACCATGCTCACCGCGGACGGCTGGGCCTTCTCGCACTTCTTCGAGGGCCCGTACATCGCCTCGACGGAGCTGGCGCTGCGCCAGGCGGACGGGATGACCGGCCCCTACCAGCCGAGGCTGCTGTCCATCCCCGACCTGTACATGCTGGCCCTGTGGCTGCACGGCGACCCCGCGGCGGACGCCTCCTGCGGCGCACCGGACCCGGACGACATGCTCGTGCCGCTGTCCCCGGCGCCGCCCGGCTTCGCCGCCCACCGGCCGCACCGGGCCGCCGACCTGCTGCCGGTCATCACCACCCGCATCACGCGAGGCCCCGGCCCGCTGCTGGGCTCCCCCGCCCCGGCCTGAGGCCGGCGGCCGCCCATCCGGACTAGTCCCATCCGGCCACCCCGAACCACCCGAAGGGACAGTGCAGTTGAGTTGAGCCCTCCGGGCGGGTGACGCGTCATGTGAGGAGTGGAAGCGCTGCGGCGAAATCCCTGCGGATTGTCGCCCGTGGGGCAACACTGGGATGCGACCGATCGATACGGGGGCGGTCGTGAACACCTCTTCACAGCGCAGGTCACTCAACTCGACGCAGCGAAAGAACCCATCCATGTGCCAGCATCAGCCACCCTGCCCGACAGCCGACTCAGCCGACCGGGAGGCCGCCCGCCAGGTGGCCCACCACCCGGAGCAGGGCTGGAGCCTGCTGTGCAACGGCGTCCTGCTCTTCGAGGACACCGGTGAGCTGCTTCCGGACGGGCAGATCATCGCCCCGCACCGGCCCCTGGCCGCGAACCGGGTGGTCAAGGCCGCCTGAGCGGCCCGTACGGAAAGAAGAAGGGGCCGGCCCGGAGAAAAATCTCCGCACCGGCCCCGACGCATGTCCGCGTCAGTTGTCGTACTCGTCCAGCGGCGGGCACGAGCAGACGAGGTTACGGTCACCGAACGCACCGTCGATCCGGCGCACCGGCGGCCAGTACTTGTCGGCGGCCGAGACACCGGCCGGGAAGACCGCGACCTCGCGGCTGTACGCGTGCTCCCACTCCCCGCCGAGCGCGGCGGCGGTGTGCGGGGCGTTGGCGAGCGGGTTGTCGTCGCCGCTCCACTCCCCTGACGCGACCTTCTCGATCTCGGCGCGGATCGCGATCATCGTGTCGCAGAAACGGTCCAGCTCCGCGAGGTCCTCGCTCTCGGTCGGCTCGATCATCAGCGTCCCGGCGACCGGGAACGACATGGTCGGCGAGTGGAAGCCGTAGTCGATGAGCCGCTTGGCGACGTCGTCGATGCTGACACCGGTCGCCTTGGAGATCGGTCGCAGGTCCACGATGCACTCGTGCGCCACCAGCCCGGCCGGACCGTTGTACAGGATCGGGTAGTGCGGTTCCAGCCGCTTGGCGATGTAGTTGGCCGCGAGTACGGCGACCTGCGTCGCACGCTTCAGACCCTCGCCGCCCATCAGGCGTACATACGCCCACGAGATCGGCAGGATGCCGGCGGAGCCCCACGGGGCCGCCGAGATCGGACCGACGCCCGTCTCCGGGCCCGCCGCGGGCTGGAGCGGGTGGTTGGGCAGGTACGGAGCCAGGTGCGCGCGCACCCCGACCGGGCCGACGCCGGGGCCGCCGCCGCCGTGCGGGATGCAGAAGGTCTTGTGCAGGTTGAGGTGCGAGACGTCGCCGCCGAACCGGCCGGGCTTGGCGAGGCCCACCAGCGCGTTGAGGTTGGCGCCGTCGACGTAGACCTGGCCGCCGGCGTCGTGCACCTCGGCGCAGATGTCGGCGACGTGCTCCTCGAAGACGCCGTGCGTCGACGGGTAGGTGATCATGAGCACGGCCAGCTCGTCGCGGTACTGCGCGATCTTGGCGCGCAGGTCCTCGATGTCGACCTCGCCGTCGTCGGCGGTCTTGACGACGACCACCTTCATGCCGGCCATCACGGCGCTCGCGGCGTTGGTGCCGTGCGCGGAGGACGGGATCAGACACACGGTCCGGTTCTCGTCGCCGTTGGCGCGGTGGTACGCGCGGACGGCCAGCAGCCCCGCGAACTCGCCCTGCGACCCGGCGTTCGGCTGGATGGACACCGCGTCATATCCGGTGACCTCGGCCAGCCGCTCCTCCAGCTCGCGGATCAGCGTCAGGAAGCCCTGCGCCTGCTCGGCGGGCGCGAACGGGTGCAGCGCACCGAACTCGGGCCAGGTGATGGACTCCATCTCGGCGGTCGCGTTCAGCTTCATCGTGCAGGAGCCGAGCGGGATCATGCCGCGGTCCAGCGCGTAGTCGCGGTCGGCGAGCTTGCGCAGATAGCGCAGCATCGCGGTCTCGGACCGGTGCTGGTGGAAGACCGGGTGGGTGAGGATCGTGTCGGTGCGCAGCAGCGCCCCGGGCAGCGCGTCCTCGGTGGTGGCGTCCAGCGCCTCGACGTCCCCGTCGGCACCGAAGGCGGCCCAGACGGCGGCGACCTGGGTACGGGTCGTCGTCTCGTCGCAGGCCAGCGAGACGGTGTCGGCGTCGACCAGGCGCAGGTTGACCCCGCGCTCCCGGGCGTCGGCGACGACCTCGCCCGCCCGGCCGGGGACGCGGACGGTGAGCGTGTCGAAGTGGGCGCCGGTCACCACGTCGATCCCGGCGGCGCGCAGGCCCTCGGCGAGGATCGCGGCGTAGCGGTGGGTGCGCCGGGCGATCGTGCGCAGGCCCTCGGGGCCGTGGTAGACGGCGTACATGCCGGCCATGACGGCGAGCAGCACCTGGGCGGTGCAGATGTTGCTGGTGGCCTTCTCGCGGCGGATGTGCTGCTCGCGGGTCTGGAGGGCCAGGCGGTACGCCTTGTTGCCGTCGGCGTCCACGGAGACGCCGACCAGGCGGCCGGGGAGGCTGCGGGCGAACTTGTCGCGGACCGCCATGTAGCCGGCGTGCGGGCCGCCGAAGCCCATCGGGACGCCGAAGCGCTGCGTGGTGCCGACGGCGATGTCGGCGCCCAGCTCGCCGGGCGAGGTGAGCAGCGTGAGGGCCAGCAGGTCGGCGGCGACGGTGACGATCGCGCCCAGCTCGTGCGCCCGGTCGATCACGGGCTTGAGGTCCCGGACGGCCCCGGAGGCGCCGGGGTACTGGAGGAGCACGCCGAAGACGCCGCGCTCGGCGAACTCGGCCGGGATGCCGTCGGTGAGGTCGGCGACGACGACCTCGACGCCGGTCGGCTCGGCGCGGGTCTCGATGACGGCGACGGTCTGCGGCAGGGTGTCGGCATCGACCAGGAAGACGCCGTTCTTGACCTTGCCGACGCGCCGGGCGAGCGCCATGGCCTCGGCGGCGGCGGTGCCCTCGTCCAGCAGCGAGGCGCCGGAGGTGGGCAGGCCGGTGAGCTCGGCGACCATCGTCTGGAAGTTCAGGAGGGCTTCGAGCCGGCCTTGCGAGATCTCGGGCTGATAGGGCGTGTACGCCGTGTACCAGGCGGGGTTCTCCATGACGTTGCGCAGGATCACCGGCGGGGTGAACGTGCCGTAGTAGCCGAGCCCGATCATCGGGGCGAGGACCTGGTTGCGGTCGGCGAGCCGGCGGAGCTCGGCCAGCACCTCGGCCTCGGTCCGGGCCTCCGGCAGGGCCAGCGCCTCGGCGCTCTTGATCACGTCGGGCACGGCGGCCGCGGTCAGCTCGTCCAGCGAGCCGTAACCGACCTGGGCAAGCATCTTCGCCTGCGCCTCGGCGTCGGGGCCGATGTGGCGCTGCTCGAACGGAATGCCCTGTTCCAGCTGCGTGAGCGGGGTGCGACGGGGGGTCATGGTGGAGGCCTCCTGGTCTGTCACGACCTGCGAAGGGCACCGCGGCGCCGGGTGCCCTGACGGCCTCCCCCTCTGTCATCTCAACCTGAGAGCTTCACCGGCACCACACGGGCGCCGGCTTTCACCGTCGGTGAGGGAGAGGCTCCGTACGGCCCATCGGCCGCGCGCAACCCGCCCTGCTTTCCAGAGTGACCTCGTCCGTGCGGTACGGGGGCCTGAGAGATTCCGGGGAGGATTTGCTCCTTCGGCGTCCTCCGGATGGGCTCCGGACGACTCTCCCGCACGGGGTCAGCAGCCATCACCAGCCTACCAGCGGGGTACCCGACGGAAATTCTCGAGTGGCCAAGACCACGGAACTGCATTTCTGTAGTCCCTGTGGACCAGCCGCGACCCGTGTGGGAGGGACCGTGCAGACCGACATCGACCCGCGCAGCCTGATCGGCCGCAAGGCTTTCGACCGCAAGGGCACCAAGATCGGGACCGTGGACGAGGTGTATCTCGATGACGCGACCGGGGTCCCCGAATGGGCGGCCGTGCGCACAGGGCTCTTCAGCCGTGACGCCTTCGTGCCGCTGGAACCCAGCGAGTTCGTGGACGACACCCTGCGCATCCCCTTCGACCGGGCGCTGATCAAGGACGCGCCCGACTTCGGCGTGGGCCGCCATCTCTCGCCCGAGCAGGAGCTCCAGCTCTACCGGCACTACGGCCTCGACGCCGCCCCCGGCGCCCCGGCTCCGGACCGCGACTTCGGCCGGCTGGCGGGCCAGGAGGAGTAGTCCGGCGGGTCCGGGACGAGCGGCAGCGGGTCGGCGGCCCGCAGCGCGGGGTCGTCCACGCGGAACGTACGCACCCGGCCGGGTGCCGTCGCCCCCGGCTCCTCGAACCGCACGGTCACCCGCCCCACCCCGCTCCCCTGCACCCACCCGTGTCCATGGACCTCGTGGTGCACGTCGTGCCCGGCCGGCCAGCGCCGCGCCGCGAGCTGCTCGGCGGACTCCTCCGGCTCGGGCCCGTCGTCCGCCGTCCCCGCGCGGGCACCGGCGTCCTCCGGCGGCCGCGCCCCTTCGTCGTCCGCAGGCGCCCGGGCCGCCGCCCGCTCCCCGGCGGCCTGCGCGAACAGGTCCTCCTGGGTGTAGTCGGCGAGCCCCGTGACGCCGACGCCCAGCAGCCGCACCCCGCCCGTGGTGTCCACGGCCTCCAGGAGCCGGGCGGCGGCCTCCCGGACGACCGCGGGGTCGTCCGTGGGGCCGCGCAGCGTCTCGGAGCGGGTCAGCGTGGAGAAGTCGTACCGGCGCACCTTGAGCACCACCGTGCGCCCCGAGCGCCCCGCGCCCCTCAGCCGCTGCACGCACCGGTCGGCCAGCCGCTCCACCTCGGTGCGCACCCGGACCCGGTCGTGCAGGTCCACCTCGAAGGTGTCCTCGACGGAGACGGACTTCGCGTCGCGCTCCGCGACCACGGGCCGGTCGTCGTGGCCGGAGGCCATCCGGTGCAGCGCGGTGCCGTGCGCCTTGCCCAGCAGCCGCACCAGCTCCGCCTCGCCCGCCTCGGCGAGGTCGTTGACCGTCGTCATGCCGGCGCGGCGCAGATGGTCCGCCGTGGCGGGGCCGACGCCGGGCAGGGTGCGCACCGGCATGGGCGCGAGGTGCGCCCGCTCGGTGCCGGGCTCGATCAGGCGCATCCCGTCGGGCTTGGCCTCCTCGGACGCGATCTTGGCGAGCATCTTGGAGCCGGCGAGCCCGACGGAGCCACTCAGTCCGGTGACCGCCTGGATGGCCTCGCGCAGTTCCCGGCCGATCGCGAGGGCGGAGGCGGTGTCGTCGGCGGTGCCGCCCGCTTCGAGGTCCACGAACGCCTCGTCCAGGCTGAGCGGTTCCACCAGCGGCGAGAGCCGGCCCAGCAGTTCCATGACCTGGTCGCTCACCGAGCGGTACAGCGTGAACCGCGGGACCAGATAGGCGGCGTTCGGCGCGAGCCGCCTGGCCTGGGCCATCGGCATCGCCGAGTGCACCCCGAAGCGCCGTGCCTCGTACGAGGCGGTCGCAACGACCCCGCGCGGCCCGAGCCCGCCCACCACGACCGGTTTGCCGCGCAGGCTGGGCTTCGCCGCCTGCTCCGCGGAGGCGTAGAAGGCATCCATGTCCAGATGCAGGATGGTGGGCGCGGCTCTCACACCAGCCGATGCTGCCCTACGGCACTGACAATCGCCGCGTCATTGCGGCCCCGGGCCCCGCGATTCCCGTCCCGGGCACGCTCGCGGGGGCTCAGACGGCCCGGTTGCGGCGCCGCGCGAGCTCGTCGGCCGGGTTGTGCCCGATCAGTGTCTCGCCGGTGTCCACCCGCTCCCCGTGCAGCTGCGACAGGGCGGCGTCCACATCCCGCCAGACGACTCCGACGGCGATGCCGAAGACGCCCTGGCCGCCCTGGAGCAGATCGACCACCTCGGCGGGCGAGGAGCACTCGTAGACCGTGGCCCCGTCGCTCATCAGCGTCATCCGCTCCAGGTCCTGGAAGCCGCGGGCCCGCAGATGCTGGACAGTGGTGCGGATGTTCTGGAGCGCCACACCGGTGTCGAGGAAGCGCTTCACGATCTTCAGCAGGACGACGTCCCGGAAGCTGTAGAGCCGCTGGGTGCCCGATCCGTACGCCGGACGGACGCTCGGCTCCACGAGGCCGGTGCGCGCCCAGTAGTCCAGTTGCCGGTACGTGATCCCGGCCGCCGCGCAGGCCGTGGGCCCGCGGTAACCGATGTCGTCGGCCGATGTCACGCCGTCCCCCGCCACCGCGGCCGGCGCCGCCGACTGCCTGATGGTCCGGCCGGCCGTACTCCCCTGCTGCGGATACGGCGCATCCGCTGCCGTACCGTCGCCGCTGCTTCTCACGCCGACCTCCGTCCTTGACCTGCCCACTCGAAGGTAGGCAGTCACCCGGGGTGCGTCAACGATCGCCACACTCGGCACGCCGAGTGATAATCACCCTGAGGGTGGTTTCGCGTGACCGTTGACGGGGAATGGCTCACCGGTTGTGCCGGTGGCCGACGCCGAAGACGTCACTGGCTGTTGTTCGTCCCGAAGTCCTCCGGAGAGATCTGGTCGAGGAACTCGCGGAACTTCTCCACCTCGTCCTCCTGCTCGTCGGGGATCGCGATCCCCGCGTCGTCCAGCACCCCGTCACTGCCGTAGATCGGCGTGCCGGTGCGCAGGGCGAGGGCTATGGCGTCGGAGGGCCGCGCGCTCACCTCGACACCGCCGGCGAAGACCAGCTCCGCGTAGAAAACCCCTTCGCGGAGGTCCGTGATCCGGACCTCGGTGAGCTCCTGGCCGACGGCCTCAAGCACATCCTTGAAGAGATCATGGGTCAGCGGCCTGGCCGGAGCCATGCCCTGCTGGGCGAAGGCGATCGCGGTCGCCTCGCCAGGACCGATCCAAATGGGGAGGTACCGGTCGCCTCCCACTTCACGCAGGAGCACGATCGGCTGGTTGGAGGGCATTTCCACCCGGACACCCACAACGTCGAGCTCGTTCACACAGCAACCCTAGGACGTGCTCGGCAGGTTTGGGTAGTCGGGCTGGTCCGCCTTCAGCGCAGCCGTACCTGGAGAGCGGTCTGTACGAGCGCGGAGTGCAGCCGTACGGACAGCTCCGCCAGCTCCTTCGCGGTCGCTTCCGCATGCGCTCTGGTCTGCGGATTCCGGTGCCGGCGCAGCGGCGCGACCATCTGCTCGATGAGCCCGGCCTCCCGGTCCGCGGCGGCCCGTACGGCCCTGAGGTGACGAGGTTCCAGACCGAATCGCCCCAGTTCCGCCACAAGCCTGGCGACGGTCACCATGTCGGCGTCGTACCCGCCGTCCGCCGCGGGGACGACCAGGCCGTACGACTCCCAGTCGTCCAGGTCGCTCTCGGTGACCTCGGCGGCGACCAGGAGCTCGGCGCGGCCGATGCGGGCGGCCGTGGCCCGGCCCGGCAGTCCGGCCGGCTCACCGTCCGCCTGCCGGGGCTCCCCGTCGGGGGACGGCAGGGCCACCTGCTCGCCGCGGGCGAGGGCGTCCAGATGTTCGCGGATGACCTTCAGCGGCAGATAGTGGTCCCGCTGCATCCGGAGCACCTGGGCGAGCCGCTCGACGTCCGCGGCGACGAACTTCCGGTAGCCGGAAGGGGTCCGCTGCGGTTCGACCAGCCCCTCGGCCTCCAGGAAGCGGATCTTGGAGATGGTGACCTCGGGGAACTCCTCCCGCAACTGGAGGAGCACGGTGCCGATGCTCATCGGCCGGCCGTCGGCGGCGGTGCCGTGTCGGGCACCGCCGCTCGGTGTTCTCAGCATGGACCTTCCTGGGGTTCCCCCCGGACGGTGTCCGGGGGCGGGTCAGATGCCCCGCTGGCTCGCGTAGAAGACCAGCCGGTACTTGCCGATCTGCACTTCGTCCCCGTTGGACAGGGCGACGGAGTCGATCCGCTCACGGTTGACATAGGTGCCGTTGAGGCTGCCGACGTCCCCGACCGTGAAGCTGCCGTCGGCGCCCCGGCGGAACTCCACATGACGGCGGGAGACCGTCACGTCGTCCAGGAAGATGTCGCTCTGCGGGTGACGGCCGGCCGTGGTCAGCTCGCCGTCCAGCAGGAAGCGGCTGCCGCTGTTCGGGCCGCGGCGCACCACCAGGAGCGCCGAGCCGAGCGGCAGGGCGTCGACGGCGGCCTGCGCCTCGGGCGACAGCGACGGCACGGCGGTCTGGCCGGTGGCCTCCGCCTCGTACGCCTCAAGGCCCGAGATCGAGATGGTCGACGTCGTCTCCGAGGCGCGCTCCGGGACCCCGCCCCGCAGCGGCGCACCGCAGTTGGAGCAGAAACGGCTGGCCTCGGCGTTGCGGTGGCCGCACCTCGTACACACCGGCATGGACGAAGCCTCCTGGCTCGGGGCTCCGAAACCTATGCGGCCGGGACCGGCAGGGTCAACGGACGACGCGCCGGGACCGCCCGGGTGGTCACCCCCCTGGCCTGTCACCTGGTCACGGAAGAGCGGGCGCTCCGCGCCCTGCTCGTCGGGCTGACCATGGCGCGGCGCGCGATGACGTGCGTCCTCATCGCGGGCGCTCTTGCCGAACAACTTCCCAAACAACTTCACGGGCGATTCCCCTTGACCGAAACAGACCCGCCCGTGGGGCAGGACAAACCCTGAATGAACACACCTGCCGACCCGGACATCTTCACAACGTCCGTATCCACTCGACAGTTTCCACCACGCGCCACGATTACGATGCGGCGACCCCCCGCAACCGTCCGCTCGTGTTCCCCGACGCCCGGGCGCCCGGGAATCACTGGCCCGACGACCGAGCGTAGTCAGGCCGCTCCGCCGGTCGCAAGGCGTCCACGACAATGTCGTCGGCCCGCAGCACATGCACGGTGGCCTGCTCCTTCTCCAGCGTCTGCACCACACCCCCGGGGATGTTGAGCGCCGGTTCCAGATCCTGCGGCTTGCCGATGACCTTGAAGACGTACGGAGCGGTGATCTTGCGCCCGTCGACCTTGACGGCGCCCGCGTCACCGGAGAAGTACGTATTGGCCACCACACGGATGCCGTTGACCTCGACGGCCTCGGCGCCAGCCGCTCTGAGCTCCTGGAGGGCGTCGAGCAGCATGTCGGGCCGTACGGCGCCGGCGGGGTCGTTGACCGTCATGGTGATCCCGGGGCCGTGGGCCGCCACGGTCCCGGCGAGCACGCCGAGTTGCCGCTCCTTCTCGACCGTCTGCTTCCGGGCCTCCTCGGCCTGGTCGGAGCTGTTCTCCAGCTCCGTGCGCTGGGCGTCGAGGCGCTGCTTCTCGTCCTCCAGCCGCTGCGTGCGGTCGTCCACCTCGTCCAGGATGCGCACCAGGTCCTCCTGGCGCGCGCCGCGCAGGGCGTTGCCGTCACTGTTGGACCGCACCTGGATGGCGAGCCCGAGGCCGAGGCCGAACAGCAGGACGGCGACGATGAGTTGGGCGCGGGTCACCCGGGGCGGCCAGAGACCGGCGATCAGCCGGCGGCGCCCGGTGAGCTCCTGCGGGGCGTCGGCCCGGGCCTCCCCGCCGTCGTCGGGGTTCTCGTTGAAGTCGTCGTTGCTCATCGGCATCAGGCCCGGAAGACGTGCCGGCGGATCGCCGCGGCGTTGGAGAAGATCCGGATGCCGAGCACGACCACCACACCCGTGGAGAGCTGGGCGCCGACGCCCAGTTTGTCGCCCAGGAAGACGATGAGGGCCGCCACGACCACGTTCGAGAGGAACGAGACCACGAAGACCTTGTCGACGAAGATGCCGTCGAGCATGGCCCTCAGCCCGCCGAACACCGCGTCGAGCGCGGCGACGACGGCGATGGGGAGATAGGGCTCGACCACCGCCGGAACTTCGGGCCGGACCAACAGTCCGACCACGACTCCCACGACGAGGCCCAGTACGGCGATCACGATGTGCCCTTCCCTGTGTCTGCGGCCTTGTATGGCTCTGCTGTCCGTACGATCAGGCTCGGCGCGGCCGGAAGGCTCAGTTTCTGCTGGACGGAGATGCTGGTCCGGATGTCGAAAGTGTCCTTCAGCGCCTGGAGGTACTGGCCGTCGGCACTGTCCCGGAAGGCCGCACCCAGCTTCTTGCCGTCCCCCACCGCGAGCACCGAGTACGGGGGCACGAGCGGTTTGTTGTCGACCAGTATGGCGTCGCCCGCGGCCCGGATCGCCGACAGGGCCGTCAGCCGCTGTCCGTTGATGGCGATGGCCTCCGCGCCGGACTCCCACAGCCCGTTCACGACGCGCTGCATGTCCCGGTCCCTGACCCGTCCGGTGTCGGAGAAGCCACTGGTCTCGCGGGGTCCGCCGCCGCCCTGGTCGGCGTCCTCGGCGTCGTCCACGACGACCTTGAGCCCCGGCCCGTGCACGGGCGTGGCCCCGGAGAGTAGCGCCACCAGCTCGGCCTGGTCTCCCCCGTGTTCCTGGAGGGCCTTGCGCTGCCGGCTGCTGACGTCGTCGCGGACTTCCTCCACCTGGGATTCCAGGGTGTCGGCGGCCGCCGTCTCGGCGTCGATGCGGTCGATCAGCTCCTGCTTCTCCTTGGCCAGGACCGGCGCGGTCACCCGCGCCTGGGCGGCGCCGAGCGTGACCACCAGGGCGGCGAGCACCAGGCAGGCGGCGAGCCCGAGTTTGGCCTTGAGCGTACGGGGCATGCCCGCGCGTCCCTCGGCCGCCCGCCGCGCCGCCGCTTCGGCGTAGCCGTCGTCCAGGCTGTGCTCCATCACGTTGGTCAGCAGCAGCATGGACGCGTCGGGGCGCTTGGGCGGCGGGGCCGTGCTCCGACCGGGGGGCTGCTGCGACATGCCGCACATCGTCGCATGTCGCGGCGGCTTACGCCGAATGGCCCCACCGGTGGAAGGACGGCTGCGGGGACGGGCGGTGCGTCCGCCCGTCCCCGCAGCCCCGTCTCAGTCGCCCGCGCTGTCCACGACCGCCGCCCACTCGTCGAGCAGTGCCTCGGCGGAGGCGTCGTCGGGCCCCTCCGCCCACAGGTGAGTGACGGCTTCCGCCGGGTCCGGCAGCACCATGACCCAGCGCCCGTCCGCCTCCACGACCCGTACGCCGTCCGTCGTGTCGACGTCCCGGTCACCGGCCGCCTCCACGACCCGGCGCATGACGAGGCCCTTCACGGCCCACGGTGTCGCCAGGTCGCGGCGCAGGACGTGGGCGCGCGGGATGCGGGCGTCGATCTGGCTCAGCGTGAGCTGGGTCCTGGCGACGAGCCCGATGAGCCGCACGAATGCGGCCGTGCCGTCGAAGACACTGGCGAATTCGGGAACGATGAAGCCGCCGCGCCCGTCTCCTCCGAAGATGGTGCCTTCCTCACGCCCCACCCGGGTCAGGTCGTCCGGCGACGTGGTCGTCCACTCGACCTGCGTGCCGTGGTACGCGGCGACCTGCTCGGCGACCCGCGTCGTGGTGACCGGGAGCGCCACCCGCCCGCTGCGCCGCTCGGCGGCGACGAGGTCGAGCATGACGAGCAGTGCCCGGTCGTCCTCCACGATCCGGCCGCGTTCGTCGACCAGGGACAGCCGCTCGCCGACGGGGTCGAAGCGCACGCCGAAGGCCGCCCGTGCCGAGGAGACGATCTCGCCGAGGCGCACGAGACCCTTGCGCCGGGCTTCGGCCGTCTCGGTCGGCCGGGATTCGTCCAGGCCGGGGTTGATGGTGAGCGCGTCCACGCCCAGCCGCCCAAGGAGGCTCGGCAGCACGAGCCCCGCGCTGCCGTTGGAGGCGTCGACCACGACCTTCAGCTGGGCGTCGGCGATCCCGGTGGTGTCGACGTTGCGCAGCAGGGAGCCGGTGTACGAGTCGAAGACGCTGGACGGGAAGTAGATGTCGCCGATCTCGCCGGGGAAGGCCCGCCGGTACTCCTGCCTGGCGTAGACGCGGTCCAGTTTCCGCTGCCGTGCCTGGGAGAGGTCCGCTCCGCGTTCGTCGAAGAACATGATGTCGACGGAGTCGGGCACACCCTGCGACGTACGGATCATGATCCCGCCGGCACTGCCGCGCGCGGTCTGCTGACGCGCGACGGGCAGCGGTACATTTTCCAGGTCCCGTACGTCGATGGCGCTGGCCTGGAGCGCGGAGATCACGGCCCGTTTGAGCGCTCGGGCGCCTCGGGAGTGGTCCCGGGCGGTGGTGACGGTGGAGCCCTTCTTGAGCGTCGTCGCGTAGGCCCCGGCGAGCCTGACGGCCAGCTCGGGGGTGATCTCGACGTTCAGGATTCCGGAGACGCCGCGCGCCCCGAAGAGATGGGCCTGACCGCGGGACTCCCAGATCACCGAGGTGTTGACGAAGGCGCCGGCCTCGATGGTTTTGAAGGGGTAGACGCGGACGTTCCCCTGGATGATGGATTCCTCGCCGACGAGGCATTCGTCGCCGATGACGGCGCCGTCCTCGATCCGGGAGGCGCGCATGATGTCGGTGTTCTTGCCGACGACGCAGCCGCGCAGGTTGCTGTGGTCGCCGACGTACACGTTGTCGTGGACCACGGCCTTGTGCAGGAAGGCGCCGCTCTTGACGACGACGTTCGAGCCGATGACCGTGTGCTCGCGGATCTCCACGCCGGCTTCGACCTTGGCGTAGTCCCCGATGTAGAGCGGACCGCGCAGCACGGCGTCGGGGTGCACGTCGGCGCCTTCGGCCACCCAGACTCCGGGCGAGATCTCGAAGCCGTCGATCTCGACGTCGACCTTGCGCTCCAGCACATCGGCCTGGGCCTTCACATAGCTCTCGTGGGTGCCCACGTCCTCCCAGTAGCCCTCGGCGACATAGCCGTAGATGGGCTTTCCTTCCTTCATGAGCTGCGGGAAGACATCCCCGGACCAGTCCACGGAGGCATCGGCCTCGACGTAGTTGAAGACCTCGGGCTCCATGACGTAAATGCCCGTGTTCACGGTGTCCGAGAAGACCTGGCCCCAGGTCGGCTTTTCCAGGAAGCGTTCGACCTGGCCCTGCTCGTCCACGATCGTGATCCCGAATTCCAGGGGATTGGGAACACGGGTGAGGCAAACGGTGACCAGGCCGCCCTTCTCCTTGTGGAAGGCAATGAGGTCCGTGAGGTCGAAGTCGGTGAGCGCGTCACCGGAAATGACGAGGAAGGTGTCGTCCTTCAGCGCCTCTTCGGCGTTCTTCACGCTGCCGGCGGTGCCGAGCGGCTTCTCCTCGTTGGCATAGCTCAGCTCCATGCCGAGCTCTTCGCCGTCCCCGAAGTAATTCTTGACCAGGGAGGCGAGGAACTGGACGGTCACGACCGTCTCATTGAGCCCGTGCCGTTTCAGCAGCCGGAGCACATGCTCCATGATCGGCCGGTTGGCCACAGGCAGGAGCGGTTTGGGCATGCTCGAGGTCATGGGACGAAGACGAGTGCCTTCGCCGCCAGCCATCACGACGGCCTTCATGTCGGAAACGTCCTCCTTGAAGAGACGACGGTCGAGCCGACTTCACCCGTCAGGGCAGCTTCTGTGTCATCAGCTGAGGGCCGGCGACGTTGCACGGCACCACATCAGCGAGCTCAATCGGCTACTGCATCCGCCTTGACCAGGCGGCGGACCTGAACCACGTACAAGATTCCTGCCCACCAATAGAGGGTTGTACCCCACCCTGCGAACGCCCATCCGAAAACGGTGGCCACCTCTGCCAGCCAACCATGCCCGTCGCTGAGCAGCAACAAGGGGAATGCGTACATGAGGTTGAACGTGGCGGCCTTGCCCAGGAAGTTCACCTGAGGCGGCGGATAGCCGTGCCGGCGCAGGATTCCCACCATCACGAGGAGCATGAGCTCGCGGGCGAGCAGAGCGATGGTGAGCCAGAGCGGCAGGATCTCGCGCCAGGTGAGTCCGACGAGGGTGGAAAGAATGTAGAGCCGGTCGGCGGCGGGGTCGAGAAGCCGTCCGAGGCTGCTGATCTGGTTCCATCGGCGTGCGAGCTTGCCGTCGAGGTAGTCACTGACCCCGCTGAACATCAGGACCAGCAAAGCCCAGCCGTCACTCTGGGGCCCGCCGAACTCGGGGCGGAGAATCAGCCACAGGAAGACCGGTACGCCGACCAGGCGCAACATGCTGAGGATGTTGGGGATGGTGAGTACCCGGTCCGTCTGAACGCGGGTCTCCTGGACCTCCACCCGGGGGCCTCCTGTGTCAAGAACGTGCCAATGATGCCCCCTGACCCTACCCTCAGCCCGGGCCGGCGGGTGCAGAGGGGTACCGGGCACCCCCGGAAACACGAAAAAGCCCCGTGCCACAAGGGCACGGGGCTCTTCCTAAAAGGAGTTCGGCGGCGTCCTACTCTCCCACAGGGTCCCCCCTGCAGTACCATCGGCGCTGAAAGGCTTAGCTTCCGGGTTCGGAATGTAACCGGGCGTTTCCCTAACGCAATGACCACCGAAACACTATGAAATTAACCAACACCGGACAACAACACAGCCGTTCGTTATTTCAGAACAAACACAGTGGACGCGAGCAACTGAGGACAAGCCCTCGGCCTATTAGTACCAGTCAGCTCCACCCGTTACCAGGCTTCCACATCTGGCCTATCAACCCAGTCGTCTACTGGGAGCCTTAACCCCTCAAGAGGGTGGGAATACTCATCTCGAAGCAGGCTTCCCGCTTAGATGCTTTCAGCGGTTATCCTTTCCGAACGTAGCCAACCAGCCATGCCCTTGGCAGAACAACTGGCACACCAGAGGTTCGTCCGTCCCGGTCCTCTCGTACTAGGGACAGCCCTTCTCAATATTCCTACGCGCACAGCGGATAGGGACCGAACTGTCTCACGACGTTCTAAACCCAGCTCGCGTACCGCTTTAATGGGCGAACAGCCCAACCCTTGGGACCGACTCCAGCCCCAGGATGCGACGAGCCGACATCGAGGTGCCAAACCATCCCGTCGATATGGACTCTTGGGGAAGATCAGCCTGTTATCCCCGGGGTACCTTTTATCCGTTGAGCGACAGCGCTTCCACAAGCCACTGCCGGATCACTAGTCCCGACTTTCGTCCCTGCTCGACCCGTCGGTCTCACAGTCAAGCTCCCTTGTGCACTTACACTCAACACCTGATTGCCAACCAGGCTGAGGGAACCTTTGGGCGCCTCCGTTACCCTTTAGGAGGCAACCGCCCCAGTTAAACTACCCATCAGACACTGTCCCTGATCCGGATCACGGACCCAGGTTAGACATCCAGCACGACCAGAGTGGTATTTCAACGACGACTCCACAACCACTGGCGTGGCCGCTTCAAAGTCTCCCACCTATCCTACACAAGCCGAACCGAACACCAATATCAAACTATAGTAAAGGTCCCGGGGTCTTTCCGTCCTGCTGCGCGAAACGAGCATCTTTACTCGTAGTGCAATTTCACCGGGCCTATGGTTGAGACAGTCGAGAAGTCGTTACGCCATTCGTGCAGGTCGGAACTTACCCGACAAGGAATTTCGCTACCTTAGGATGGTTATAGTTACCACCGCCGTTTACTGGCGCTTAAGTTCTCAGCTTCGCCACCCCGAAGAGCAGCTAACCGGTCCCCTTAACGTTCCAGCACCGGGCAGGCGTCAGTCCGTATACATCGCCTTACGGCTTCGCACGGACCTGTGTTTTTAGTAAACAGTCGCTTCTCGCTGGTCTCTGCGGCCACCCCCAGCTCACCGAGTAAATCGGATCACCAAAGATGGCCCCCTTCTCCCGAAGTTACGGGGGCATTTTGCCGAGTTCCTTAACCATAGTTCACCCGAACGCCTCGGTATTCTCTACCTGACCACCTGAGTCGGTTTAGGGTACGGGCCGCCATGAAACTCGCTAGAGGCTTTTCTCGACAGCATAGGATCATCCACTTCACCACAATCGGCTCGGCATCAGGTCTCAGCCTTAACGTGTGACGGATTTGCCTACCACACGGCCTACACCCTTACCCCGGGACAACCACCGCCCGGGCTGGACTACCTTCCTGCGTCACCCCATCGCTTACCTACTACCACCTTGGTTCATCGGCTCCACCACTACCCTCAACTCCGAAGAGATCAGGCCGGCTTCACGGACTTAGCATTAATGGGCTCAGTACTGGGCGTTTCAAAGCGGGTACCGGAATATCAACCGGTTGTCCATCGACTACGCCTGTCGGCCTCGCCTTAGGTCCCGACTTACCCTGGGCAGATCAGCTTGACCCAGGAACCCTTAGTCAATCGGCGCACACGTTTCTCACGTGTGTATCGCTACTCATGCCTGCATTCTCACTCGTGAACCGTCCACAACTACCTTCCAGTGCTGCTTCACCCGGCACACGACGCTCCCCTACCCATCCATACAGGCGTTAACCCTATGTGTATGAATGACACGACTTCGGCGGTACGCTTGAGCCCCGCTACATTGTCGGCGCGGAATCACTTGACCAGTGAGCTATTACGCACTCTTTCAAGGGTGGCTGCTTCTAAGCCAACCTCCTGGTTGTCTCTGCGACTCCACATCCTTTCCCACTTAGCGTACGCTTAGGGGCCTTAGTCGATGCTCTGGGCTGTTTCCCTCTCGACCATGGAGCTTATCCCCCACAGTCTCACTGCCGCGCTCTCACTTACCGGCATTCGGAGTTTGGCTAAGGTCAGTAACCCGGTAGGGCCCATCGCCTATCCAGTGCTCTACCTCCGGCAAGAAACACACGACGCTGCACCTAAATGCATTTCGGGGAGAACCAGCTATCACGGAGTTTGATTGGCCTTTCACCCCTAACCACAGGTCATCCCCCAGGTTTTCAACCCTGGTGGGTTCGGTCCTCCACGAAGTCTTACCTCCGCTTCAACCTGCCCATGGCTAGATCACTCCGCTTCGGGTCTAGAGCGTGCAACTCAAACGCCCTATTCGGACTCGCTTTCGCTACGGCTTCCCCACACGGGTTAACCTCGCTACACACCGCTAACTCGCAGGCTCATTCTTCAAAAGGCACGCAGTCACGACATGCAAGCAAGCTTGCATGCGACGCTCCCACGGCTTGTAGGCACACGGTTTCAGGTACTATTTCACTCCGCTCCCGCGGTACTTTTCACCATTCCCTCACGGTACTATCCGCTATCGGTCACCAGGGAATATTTAGGCTTAACGGGTGGTCCCGCCAGATTCACACGGGATTTCTCGGGCCCCGTGCTACTTGGGTGTCTCTCAAACGAGCCGTCAATGTTTCAGCTACGGGGGTCTTACCCTCTACGCCGGACCTTTCGCATGTCCTTCGCCTACATCAACGGTTTCTGACTCGTCTCACGGCCGGCAGACCATGAAAGAGAGATCCCACAACCCCGCATACGCAACCCCTGCCGGGTATCACACGCATACGGTTTGGCCTCATCCAGTTTCGCTCGCCACTACTCCCGGAATCACGGTTGTTTTCTCTTCCTGAGGGTACTGAGATGTTTCACTTCCCCTCGTTCCCTCCACACTGCCTATGTGTTCAGCAGCGGGTGACAGCCCATGACGACTGCCGGGTTTCCCCATTCGGACACCCCCGGATCAAAGCTCGGTTGACAGCTCCCCGGGGCCTATCGTGGCCTCCCACGTCCTTCATCGGTTCCTGGTGCCAAGGCATCCACCGTGCGCCCTTAAAAACTTGGCCACAGATGCTCGCGTCCACTGTGCAGTTCTCAAACAACGACCAGCCACCCACCACCCCACCCGAAACCGGGCGAGTTCACTGGGGCCAGCAACCGAAGGACGACCATCACGGCCGTACCTTCAGATACCCAACAGCGTGCCCGACCCGACCCATTCGCCTCCACGTTCCACGCCCCGAAGAGCAGTACTGGTGAACACTCATGTGCCGTGCCGAGTAGTCAACGTTCCACCCATGAGCTACCAGCACCGGACACTCGCCGGTGTTCTGGCCTCTGACCAAGCAAAGCTTGGTAAGAAGTGCTCCTTAGAAAGGAGGTGATCCAGCCGCACCTTCCGGTACGGCTACCTTGTTACGACTTCGTCCCAATCGCCAGTCCCACCTTCGACAGCTCCCTCCCACAAGGGGTTGGGCCACCGGCTTCGGGTGTTACCGACTTTCGTGACGTGACGGGCGGTGTGTACAAGGCCCGGGAACGTATTCACCGCAGCAATGCTGATCTGCGATTACTAGCAACTCCGACTTCATGGGGTCGAGTTGCAGACCCCAATCCGAACTGAGACCGGCTTTTTGAGATTCGCTCCGCCTCACGGCATCGCAGCTCATTGTATCGGCCATTGTAGCACGTGTGCAGCCCAAGACATAAAGGGCATGATGACTTGACGTCGTCCCCACCTTCCTCCGAGTTGACCCCGGCAGTCTCCTGTGAGTCCCCATCACCCCGAAGGGCATGCTGGCAACACAGAACAAGGGTTGCGCTCGTTGCGGGACTTAACCCAACATCTCACGACACGAGCTGACGACAGCCATGCACCACCTGTACACCGACCACAAGGGGGGCACCATCTCTGATGCTTTCCGGTGTATGTCAAGCCTTGGTAAGGTTCTTCGCGTTGCGTCGAATTAAGCCACATGCTCCGCTGCTTGTGCGGGCCCCCGTCAATTCCTTTGAGTTTTAGCCTTGCGGCCGTACTCCCCAGGCGGGGAACTTAATGCGTTAGCTGCGGCACCGACGACGTGGAATGTCGCCAACACCTAGTTCCCAACGTTTACGGCGTGGACTACCAGGGTATCTAATCCTGTTCGCTCCCCACGCTTTCGCTCCTCAGCGTCAGTAATGGCCCAGAGATCCGCCTTCGCCACCGGTGTTCCTCCTGATATCTGCGCATTTCACCGCTACACCAGGAATTCCGATCTCCCCTACCACACTCTAGCCTGCCCGTATCGACTGCAGACCCGGGGTTAAGCCCCGGGCTTTCACAACCGACGTGACAAGCCGCCTACGAGCTCTTTACGCCCAATAATTCCGGACAACGCTTGCGCCCTACGTATTACCGCGGCTGCTGGCACGTAGTTAGCCGGCGCTTCTTCTGCAGGTACCGTCACTTTCGCTTCTTCCCTGCTGAAAGAGGTTTACAACCCGAAGGCCGTCATCCCTCACGCGGCGTCGCTGCATCAGGCTTTCGCCCATTGTGCAATATTCCCCACTGCTGCCTCCCGTAGGAGTCTGGGCCGTGTCTCAGTCCCAGTGTGGCCGGTCGCCCTCTCAGGCCGGCTACCCGTCGTCGCCTTGGTAGGCCATTACCCCACCAACTAGCTGATAGGCCGCGGGCTCATCCTTCACCGCCGGAGCTTTCAACCTTCTCCCAGGAGGGAGAAAGTATTATCCGGTATTAGACCCCGTTTCCAGGGCTTGTCCCAGAGTGAAGGGCAGATTGCCCACGTGTTACTCACCCGTTCGCCACTAATCCACCCCGAAGGGCTTCATCGTTCGACTTGCATGTGTTAAGCACGCCGCCAGCGTTCGTCCTGAGCCAGGATCAAACTCTCCGTGAATGTTTTCCCGTAATCGGGTAACACATCACGAGAGCGGAACAAAAAGGTCGGAATATGACCTGTTGTCCACTGCGTCCTCGCTGTGTTTTGCCTACCCGGACCCGAAGGGCCGTGTAGGGCTTTCAAAGGAACCTCCAACCTGCCGAAGCAGGCCGGGGTATCAACATATCTGGCGTTGACTTTTGGCACGCTGTTGAGTTCTCAAGGAACGGACGCTTCCTTTGTACTCACCCTCTCGGGCTTTCCTCCGGGCGCTTCCCTTCGTTCTTGCGTTTCCGACTCTATCAGACTCTTTCGTGTCCGATTCCCGGCCGAAGCGGGTCAAACGATTTTCGCTTTCCAGTTCTTCGCTTTCGCGTTTCCCTTTCCGGCGGCTCAGACACTATCAAACCTTTCCGGTCCCCCTGACCGGCCCCCCGCAGACATGCGGGTGCCCGATTTCGGGTTAGGGTTTGGGCTCAATAGCCGCTGCCGACCCCCGACTCAAAGTCGCGTTGGGGCCAGGCAGGAGTACGACAGTACAGGCAGCCGGGAGTCGAGGCAAATCGTTTCCGGTGCGCCCCTAGGTCCCCGAACCGTCAGGACTCGGGCGGAACCGGGACTTCTTATGACTTACGCTGCTGAGCAGTACGCCGTCCTCCTGTCCAGCCGCGGCGGCACCTTCGAAAGCTCCACTGGGAGGCCCCCATGACCACTGTGACGTCCCCTCTTGCCGGACGTGCCGTTGGGCTCGCTGCCGTACCCGACCCCGTCTTCGCCGGCGCGATGGTCGGTCCCGGTACCGCCATCGACCCCGTCCGTGAGCCCTCCGAGGCAGTCTCCCCCGTCGACGGAGTCATCGTCTCCCTCCACCCGCACGCCTTCGTGGTGGTCGACAGCGAGGGGCACGGTGTGCTCACGCACCTGGGTATCGACACGGTCCAGCTCAACGGCGAGGGCTTCGAGCTGCTCGTGAGCAAGGGCGACACCGTCACCCGCGGTCAGGCCGTCGTCCGGTGGGACCCCTCCGCCGTCGAGAAGGCCGGCAAGTCCCCGGTGTGCCCGATCGTCGCGCTGGAAGCGACGGCCGAGGCACTCTCCGGTCTCGTGGAGTCCGGCGATGTCGCGGCCGGCGACGCGCTGTTCGGCTGGCAGTAACGCGATCGGCGCAGTGACAGCCGACTGGATATCCACCACCGCGGAGGCAACGGCCACCGCACGACCGGAGACGGGTGAAATGGAGACAACGCTGCGAGGCGTAGGCGTGAGCCACGGTGTGGCGATCGGCGAGGTACGGCACATGGGCACCGCGGTGCTCGAACCGCCGGCCAAGCAGATCCCGGCCGAGGAGGCGGAGCGTGAGCAGGGGCGGGCCCGGCAGGCAGTGGAGGCCGTGGCCGCCGACCTCATCGCGCGCGGCAACCTGGCCGGTGGCGAGGCCCAGCATGTGCTGGAGGCCCAGGCCATGATGGCCCAGGACCCCGAGCTCATGGCCGATGTGGAACGCCGCATCGCCGTCGGGAGCACCGCCGAGCGCGGCGTGTACGACGCATTCGCCTCGTACCGGGCGCTGCTGGCGGGTGCCGGCGAATATCTGGCGGGCCGGGTCGCCGACCTCGACGACGTCCGCAACCGCATCGTGGCGCGGCTGCTCGGTGTGCCGATGCCCGGTGTGCCGGACAGCGACGAGCCCTACGTTCTGATCGCCCGGGACCTCGCCCCCGCCGACACGGCGCTGCTGGACCCCGCGCTGGTCCTCGGCTTCGTCACCGAGGAGGGCGGGCCGACCAGCCACAGCGCCATCCTGGCCCGGGCGCTCGGTGTCCCCGCCGTGGTGGCCCTGCCCGGGGCCGGTGAGCTGGCCGAGGGCACGCTCATCGCCGTGGACGGCAGCACCGGCGAGATCTTCGTGGACCCGAGCGACGCGAAGCGGGCGGAGCTGGAGAGCGCCGCCGCCGCGCGCAAGGCCGCGCTGTCCGCCGCGACGGGCCCCGGTGCCACGTCGGACGGTCACAAGGTGCCGCTGCTCGCCAATGTCGGCGGTCCCGCCGACGTGCCGGCGGCCGTGGAGGCGGGTGCGGAGGGCGTCGGGCTGTTCCGTACCGAGTTCCTGTTCCTGGACGACAGCAAGCAGGCGCCGTCCGAGGAGAAGCAGATCGCCGCCTACCGCGCGGTGCTCGAAGCCTTCCCCGAGGGCCGTGTCGTGGTGCGTGTGCTGGACGCGGGCGCGGACAAGCCGCTCGACTTCCTGACCCCGGCGGACGAGCCGAACCCGGCGCTGGGCGTGCGCGGGCTGCGGAGCCTGCTGGACCACCCGGACGTGCTGCGTACCCAGCTGACCGCGCTGTCGAAGGCTGCCGAGGGGCTGCCCGTCCACCTTGAGGTCATGGCGCCCATGGTGGCCGACCGCGCGGACGCCAAGGCTTTCGCCGACGCCTGCCGCGAGGCCGGGCTGAACGCGAAGTTCGGCGCGATGGTCGAGATCCCGTCCGCCGCGCTGCGGGCGCGCTCGGTGCTCCAGGAGGTGGAGTTCCTGTCGCTGGGCACCAACGACCTGGCGCAGTACACCTTCGCGGCCGACCGCCAGGTGGGGGCCGTCTCCCGGCTCCAGGACCCGTGGCAGCCGGCGCTGCTGGATCTGGTCGCGCTGTCCGCCGAGGCCGCGAAGACCGAGGGCAAGAGCTGTGGTGTCTGTGGTGAGGCGGCCTCCGATCCGCTGCTCGCCTGTGTGCTGACGGGTCTGGGTGTGACGTCGCTGTCGATGGGTGCGGCGTCCATTCCCTACGTCCGCGCCACGCTGGCCAAGTACACGCTGGCGCAGTGCGAGCGGGCGGCTTCGGCCGCGCGTGCGGCGGACTCCGCCGAGGATGCGCGCCGGGCGGCGCAGGCGGTGCTGTCGGGCGAGTAGTCCGGGACCGTACGACGCGAGGTGAAGGGGCTTTCCGCCGGGAACGGCGGGAAGCCCCTTCGTCGTGTCAGCGGTGCTCCTCCGGTTCGTCGGCGCCGATGTCGAAGCCCGCGCAATATTCCACACCGGACTCGGGGGCGACGGGCTCGCCCGTGTCCGCGTCGGTGCAGTAGGCACTGAAGACCTCGCCGGCGGTGAGCGGGTCCATGGTGCCCCGGCTCAGCCGCCAGCCGTGCACGCGGTCCGGGGCGCCGGGTTTGCTCGTACGCAGGACGACTCCGCCGTGACTCTCCAGGGCGATGGCGACGGCGAGGACGCTCACGAACTCGGCGCCCTCCGAGGTGTCGAGCAGGACCGACCCGGCGGTGGGGCGGTCGGTGTGCAGGGCGGCGAGCAGCTGGTCGTTCTCCGTGGGGGTGCTGCACACCAGGTGGTGGGTGCCGGGGCCGGCCGCCTCCAGGGTGCGTTCCAGGAGGTGGGAGGCGCGGTCGAAGGCGGCTTGACCGATGTCGCGGCCGCAGTCCGCGCAGTCGCCGAGGCCGGCCAGGAGCATGGTGGCGTACTCCCAGGTGGCCCGGCGGACGGCCCGGCCGACGAGGACCTGGATCAGGGCGTCCAGGGGCTGTCCCTCGTAGGTGACGGTGGCTCCGCAGGCGGCGATCTCCGCGGTGAAGCGGCTGCGGCCGGCCGGGGTGTCGGGGGCGATGCCGGCCTCCGCGCAGTAGTGCACGTACTCCAGGGGGTCGAAGAGGGCGACCGTCGTGTGCACGCCCTGTGCGGTGAGGGCCTTGAGCAGGGCCTCGACCTGTTTCAGGTAGACGCCGTGGTCGTCGAAGGTGAAGGTGCGGAAGCGGCGCATCGCCGCGAAGTCCTCCTCATCGGTCAGCAGGCCGATGGTGGTGGGTGCTTCGCGGCGCAGCGTGCGTCGCATGGTGGTGGTCGCGGTCCGTCCGTGGACGGTGGTCCGCTTGTTCCTTGTCTGCGCCATGATGTCCCCCAGTGCGCTGTCGATCATTGCTCACTCAGCGTAACCATGGGGACTGACAATGGGTCGGTCAGCGGCGTTCGCGGGCCAGCTTCTCGTAGAAGTGGAGGAGTTCCAGGTTGTCGATCGAGCCGGGGTTGACGGCCTTTTCCAGGGCCGTTCCCTGGAGCAGGCGCTTGACCGGAACCTCGATGCGTTTGCCGGTGAGGGTGTGCGGGATGCCGGGGACCTCGATGACCTCGTCGGGGACGTGGCGGGGTGAGAGGTTCTCGCGGATGGTGCGCTTGATGCTGTCGCGGAGGGTGTCGTCCAGGGTGGCGCCCTCGGCGAGGTGGACGAAGAGCGGCATCCAGTAGCCGCCGTCCGGTTCCTCCAGGCCGATGACGAGGGATTCACGGATCTCGGGGAGGCGTTCGACGGCCTCGTAGATGTCGGCGGAGCCCATGCGGACGCCCTGCCGGTTGAGGGTGGAGTCGGAGCGGCCGTGGATGACGACGGAGCCGCGGTCGGTGATCGTGATCCAGTCGCCGTGGCGCCAGACTCCGGGGTACACGTCGAAGTAGCTGTCGTGGTAGCGGCTGCCGTCCGGGTCGTTCCAGAAGCGGACCGGCATGGAGGGCATGGGCTGGGTGACGACGAGTTCGCCGACCTCGCCGGTCAGCGGTTCGCCCGCCGGGTCCCAGGACTGGAGGTCGGTGCCGAGGCAGGCGGCCTGGAGTTCGCCGATGTGGACGGGGAGGGTGGGCACCGCGCCGGCGAAGCAGCTGCACACGTCGGTGCCGCCGCTGACGGAGGCGATCCAGAGGTCGTCGGCGACCTCGTCGTGGAGCCAGCGGAAGCCGTCCGGCGGGAGCGGGGAGCCGGTGGTGGCGACGCACTGGACGCGGGAGAGGTCGAGGTCGCGTCCCGGGTGGATGCCGGCCTTGCGGCAGGCCATGACGTAGGCGGCGGAGGTGCCGAAGAGGGTGGCGCCGGTCTGTTCGGCGACGCGCCACTGGGCGCTGATGTCCGGGTGGCCCGGGCTTCCGTCGTACAGCACGAGGGTGGTGCCGGTGAGGAGGCCGGAGACGAGGAAGTTCCACATCATCCAGCCGGTGGAGGTGTACCAGAAGAAGCGGTCCTCGGGGCCGAGGTCGCAGTGCAGGCCGATCTGCTTGAAGTGTTCGAGCAGGATGCCGCCCTGGGACTGGACGATGGCCTTGGGCAGGCCGGTGGTGCCCGAGGAGTAGAGGACCCAGAGCGGGTGGTCGAAGGGGACCTGTTCGAAGACCGGTTCGGTGTCGGCGGCGGTGAGGCCGGCCCAGTCGAGGGCGCCCTCGGGGGCCTCGGTGCCCAGCAGCGGGATGTGCACGACGGCGCGCAGGGTGGGCAGTTCGCGGCGGAGTTCGGCGACGGTGTCGGTGCGGTGGTGTTCCTTGCCGCCGTAGCGGTAGCCGTCGACGGTGAACAGGACGACGGGTTCGACCTGCTGGAAGCGGTCGAGGACGCTGCGGGCGCCGAAGTCGGGGGCGCAGGAGGTCCAGACGCCGCCGACCGCGGCGGTGGCGAGGAAGGCGACGACGGCCTGCGGGATGTTCGGCAGGTAGCCGCTGACGCGGTCGCCGGGGGTGACGCCGAGTGCGCGGAGTTCGGCGGCGAGCGAGCCGACCTGGCGGCGGAGCCCGGACCAGGAGGTCGGGACCTGGGTGTGGCTCTCGTCCACATGGAGCAGGGCGGGTGCGTCGGCGCGCTGGGGGTCCTCGGCGGCGCGCAGCGCGTGTTCGGCGTAGTTGAGGGTGGCGCCGGGGAACCAGCCGGCGCCGGGCATCGAGCGGTCGCCGATGATCTGCTCGTACGGGGTGGAGAAGCGCACGTCGAACCATTCGGCGACGGCTTTCCAGAAGGTGTCGAGCTCGTCGACGGACCAGCGGTGCAGACTGGCGTAGCCGCCCTCGGCGGGGGCGCCGTGGTGTTCGGCGGCCCAGCTCTGGAACCGGGTGACGGCGGCGGCCGCGATGCGGTCGGGGCCGGGCTGCCACAGGGGGGCTTCGTCGGCTGCTGAGGTCATGGGGGCGGCTCCCTGGCTGTAGCGGGTACGCGGTGTGTGCGCAGGTCGCGCGCACGTGCGGGGTGTGCGCGTGAGGCGACGTCACGGACGATGCCATGTGATCGTCCTTCGCACCAGGGTTGCCCGTACATGGTTCCGTGTCCCGGTATGTGCTCCCGCCACGTCCGGTGCGGGGTGAACGGAAGTTGAACGGCGCTTGTTCTCGGCCGGGCGGGTGGCAGGGTGAGCGGCATGAACGGTCGTGACCTGGTGCGCTCGGTGAAGCTGGTGGGTTCGAAGCGGGGGCTGCGCACGGTGCGCTCGGCGTGGCGCCGGGCGCGTGCGGACGCGCGGGCGCTGCCGGGGCGTGGGGCGGAGCGGGCGCGGGTGCCGGGTCCGGTGACGGGGGCGGAGCCGGGGCCCGGGGGCGGTGTGGTGCGGTTCGCCCGTTCGGAGCTGCGGATTCGGGTGGCGGTGGGCGGGGCGGTGTTCTGGGGGTGGGACGGGGCGGAGCCGGGGCCGTCGTACGGGGTGGCCGGGGAGGCGCCGGCCGCTGATCCGCGGGCGGTGCTGGAGCCGGGTACGGACGGCGGCTGGCAGGTGGTGGCGGAGCGGCTGACGGTCGCGGTGTCGCGGCTGGGGGCGGTGGAGCTGCGGACGCCGGGCGGGGTGGTGCTGCGCCGGGAGCTGCCGCCGCGCTGGTGGGAGCCGGTGGCGGGCGGGGAGGCGCGGTGGGTGCAGCGTTCGGAGGTGGCGGCGGACGCGCGGTTCTTCGGTCTTGGCGGGCGGGCTGCGGGGCCCCGGCTGCGGGACGGGTCGTACGCGCTGTGGAACACGGACCCGGGCGGGCGGTTCGGGCCGGGGGACGATCCGCTGTATCTGACGATGCCGGTGCAGCTGGTGGTGGCGGACGCGGGGACGCACCTGGTGTTCTACGACAACTCCTGGTCGGGGCGGGTGTCGTTGCGGGAGGGGAGGGAGGGTGCGGGGTCCGGGCACGACCGGCCGGGTGCTTCGGAGGTGCGGGTGGACGGCGGGCCGCTGCGCTGCTGGGCGGTGGCGGGTACGCCGGCCCGGGTGCTGGCGGGGTGGTCGGCGCTGACGGGGGCGGCCGCGGTGCCGCCGTCCTGGGCGCTGGGGCCGCAGCACGCCCGGTGGGGGTTCGGGTCGGAGCGGGAGGTCCGGCGGGTGGTGGCGGGGTACCGGGGGCGGGGGCTGCCGTTGTCGGTGCTGCATCTGGACATCGACCACTACGACGCGCACCGGGTGTTCACCGTGGACCGCGGGCGGTTCCCGGATCTGCCGGGGCTCGCCGGGGAGTTGCGGGATGCCGGGGTGCGGCTGGTGTCGATCGTGGACCCGGCGGTCGCCGCGGTCGGGGGGAACGCGGTGTACGACTCCGGCCGGGCGGTGGGGGCTTCGGGGGCTTTTGTGCGGGATGCCCGGGGGCGGGAGGTGCGCGGGGAGGTGTGGCCGGGTGCGTGTGTGTATCCGGACTTCACGGATCCGGGGGTACGGGAGTGGTGGGGCGGGCTGTACGCGGAGCGGCTGGCGCAGGGGTTCTCCGGGGTGTGGCACGACATGAACGAGCCGGTGTCCTTCGCGGCGTTCGGTGATCCGTCGTTGCCGCGTTCGGCACGGCACGCGCTGGAGGGGCGCGGCGGTGACCACCGGGAGGCGCACAACGTGTACGGGCTGGCGATGGCGCGGGCCGGGTACGAGGGGCTGGCCCGGCTGCGTCCCGGGGAGCGGCCGTTCCTGTTCTCGCGTTCGGGCTGGGCGGGGATGCAGCGGTACGGGGGCACCTGGTCCGGTGATGTGGCGACGGGTTGGCCGGGGCTGCGGGCTTCGTTGGCGCTGGTTCTGGGGCTCGGGCTGTGCGGGGTGCCGTATTCGGGTCCGGATGTGGGCGGGTTCGACGGGTCGCCGTCGCCGGAGCTGTATCTGCGGTGGTTCCAGCTGGGCGCGTATCTGCCGCTGTTCCGTACGCACGCGGCGATCGACGCGGGGCGCCGGGAGCCGTGGGAGTTCGGGCCGGAGGTGCTGGCCGGGGCGCGGGAGGTGCTGGTGGAGCGGGAGCGGTTGCGGCCGTACTGGGTGACGCTGGCGCGGCTGGCGGCGCTGACGGGTGCGCCGTACGTGCGCCCGTTGTGGTGGTCGGCGCCCGGGGACCGGGGGCTGCGGGACTGCGAGGACGCGTTCCTGCTGGGTGACGCCCTGCTGGTGGCGCCGGTGCTGGAGCCGGGGGTGGTGCGCCGGTCGGTGCCGCTGCCGCCGGGGCGCTGGTACGACACGGTGAGCGGGGCGGTGTACGAGGGGCCGGGGCGGGTGGTGGTGGAGGCGCCGCTGTCCCGGGTGCCGGTGCTGGCCCGGGCGGGGGCGGTGATTCCGGTGCGGGGTGCGGACGGCGGCCTGGAGCTGGAGGTGTGGGCGCCGGTGGCGGGGCGCCCGGGTGGCGGGACGGTGGTCCGGAACGCGGGTGACGGCTGGGAGCCGGTGGAGGTCGAGCGGTACACCTCCCGGCTGGCGGGCGGGCGGGTCGTGGTGGAGCGGGAGGGCGGGTCGGTGGACCGCCCGGTGCGGGTGCGGGGCGCGGGGGCTCAGCGGTAGCGGCCGGCGAACCAGCGGCGGACGGCCTCGGTGTGGAGGGGGAAGGCGAGCGGGGCGGGGGCGGTGAGCAGGGTGTGGCCGGCTGTCTCGTCGGTGGGGGCGGACGGCGGGAGCGCGGCGGCGGGCCGTTCGGGGAGGAGTCCGAAGAGGAGCAGGTGTCCGGCGGGTGAGCTGAGGGCGTCGGCGAGGCGGACGTCCTCGGGGCGTGCCTCGATGCGGGTCTCCTCGCGCAGTTCGCGTACGACGGCGCGCTGCCAGTCCTCGGCGTGGTCGATGAAGCCGCCGGGCAGGGCGAGGCCGCCGCGTGCGGGTTCGATGGTGCGGGTGATGACGACGAGGCCGGTGGTGTCGTCGTCGGTGACGGGGAGCAGGGCGACGGCGACCGGGAGCGGGTTGCGGTAGGCGGTCTCGCCGCAGGCGGCGCAGGTGCGGGGCCAGGCGTCGGGGGCCGGGAGGCCGGTGTACGCGGCTCCGCAGGCGGGGCAGTGGGAGTACGTCACGGGCTGCTCCGTTTCCTCGTGGGGGCGGCTCTCGTGGTGACCGGGCGTGGGACCGGTGGCGGACACGCGCGGACTGTACCGGATCGCCCTTTCCGGCGGCCCCGGACCGTGGAGGATGTGCTCATGACAGCCATAGCGACCGCTTTCCGTGCCCTGGCGGCCACCGCCGCCGCCCTGCTCGCCGTGACCGTCACCGCGCCGGTGGCGCAGGCGAGGCCCGAGCCGAAGGCGCCCCGGGAGTTCGTCTCGCTGCGTTCGGTGGACCCCACGATCATCCAGGAGATGCGCTATCCGACCGCGCACGACTTCATGGGCGAGCCCGTGGACGGCTACCGGCAGCCGCTCTGCATCCTGACCCGGCCGGCCGCCGAGGCCCTGCACCGCGCGCAGCTCCGGCTGCTGCGGCAGGGCTATTCGCTGAAGGTGTACGACTGTTACCGCCCGCAGCGGGCCGTCGACCACTTCGTGCGGTGGGCGAAGGACCTGGACGACGAGACGATGAAGGGGGAGTTCTATCCCCGGGTCGACAAGTCCCGGCTCTTCGCGGACGGTTACATCGCGGAGAAGTCGGGGCGCAGCCGGGGCAGCACCGTGGACCTGACGCTCGTACGGCTTCCTGCCGCGCCGGCCAGGCCGTACCGGCCGGGCGAGAAGCTGGTGCCGTGCTACGCGCCGCGGGCGGACCGTTTCCCCGACAACTCGGTGGACATGGGCACCGGTTTCGACTGCTTCGACACGCTCTCGCACACCGATGATCCCCGGATCCAGGGGGTGCGGCGCGCCAACCGGCAGTTCCTGAAGAAGACGCTCACCGAGGCCGGTTTCGTGAATCTGGCCGAGGAATGGTGGCACTACACCTTCCAGCCCGAGACGTTCCCCGACACCTATTTCGACTTCCCGGTGGCCCGCAGCTCGGTCTCCGGGCACTGAGCCCGCCGCGCGGGAACGGGCGCCCGGGACCACCCCCGTGGGTTCCGGCCGCCCGTTCTCCCTTTCGGACGCGGCACAGCCGTTTCCGGTTGCCGGATCAGGGATTACGGTTCCCGTATGTCACCGCAGACGTTCGATTCGTACGAAGAGTTCTGGCCGTACTACGTCGCCATGCACTCGCGGGCCGCGACCCGCTGGGTGCATCTCACCGGCACGCTGACCGGGCTCGCCCTCAGCGTGTACGGGCTGGCGCGCGGCCGGAAGCGGTATCTGGCCGCGCTGCCGCTCATCGGCTACGGCACGGCCTGGCCCGCGCACTTCCTGATCGAGAAGAACAACCCGGCCACCTTCGGCCACCCGGCCTGGTCGCTGCGCGGTGACGCGCAGATGATCCGGATGATGCTGGCCGGGCGCGACCACGAGCTGGCGCAGACCGCCGGGAAGTGGCTGGCGGAGAACGGCCGCTAGGTGGTGACGGGCTCGCGCGGGCGGTCCGCGCGGGCCAGGGCGTGTTCGACCACGGCCACCAGCACGTCCCGGGCCGAGGCCCGGTCCCGCGCGTCGCACATCAGAAGCGGCACCTGCGGGTCCAGGTCGAGCGCGGCCCGTACCGTCGCCTCCGGGAACAGGTCCGCGCCCTCGAAGCAGTTGACGGCGACGGCGAACGGGATCTCGCGGCGCTCGAAGTAGTCGACGGCCGCAAAGCAGTCGGCCAGGCGCCGGGTGTCCGCGAGCACGACCGCTCCCAGTGCGCCCTGCGCCAGCTCGTCCCAGAGGAACCAGAACCGGTCCTGCCCCGGCGTGCCGAAGAGGTACAGCACCAGGTCCTCGCGGAGCGTGATCCGCCCGAAGTCCATGGCCACGGTCGTCGTGGTCTTCCCCTCGACGCCGTCCAGATCGTCCACCGGACGGCCCGCCTCGGTCAGCCGTTCCTCCGTGCGCAGCGGCCTGATCTCGCTGACCGCGCCCACCAGCGTCGTCTTGCCCACGCCGAAGCCGCCCGCCACCAGGATCTTGAGGGTGACGGGCTCCACGGGCCGCCTGCTGCGGCTAGAGCGCCCGAAGGCCATTGATCACCTCACGGAGAATGTTCACGTCCGGCAGTTCGGCCGGCGGAACGGGACGGGTCACGTGTACCAGCTCGTCGTCCACGAGATCGCCGACCAGGACCCGTACCACGCCCACGGGCAGGTCCAGGGACGAGGCGAGCTCGGCGATCGACTGGGGCAGCTCACCGCAGAGTCCGAGGATCTCGACGTGTTCCGGGGTGAGCAGCTGGTCGCTGTCCGGGTCGTCGGCCGCGGGTTCGGGCACAACGATCGCGATCAGGTCGAGGCGGTGGCGGGACGCACTGCTGGTGCGCCCGCGGGTCATCGCGTAGGGGCGGACGACGGGCCCCGCGTCGTCGTCGTACCAGCGCGGGGTCCGCGGCCTTTCCGGGGTCTCCGGGGAGCCGGGCGATGCGGCGCTCATGGCGTCCGCTCACCCCCCGGAGGGCTGACCGGCCGTCCGGGGCGCGCTGGCCAGGTGGCTGCCCACGCGCTTGACCATGAGCGTCATCTCGTACGCCACCTGCCCCACGTCCGACTCGGATTCGGCCAGTACGGCGAGGCAGCTGCCGTCGCCGGCCGCCGTGACGAAGAGGAACGCCTCGTCCAGCTCCACGACGGTCTGGCGGACCCTGCCCGCGTCGAAGTGGCGGCCGACGCCCTTGGCCAGGCTGTGGAAGCCGGAGGCGACGGCGGCCAGATGCTCGCTGTCCTCCCGCGTCAGGTCCTTCGACCCGCCGGTGGGCAGCCCGTCGCTGGAGAGCACCAGCGCCTTGCGGATGCTGGCGACGCGCGCGACGAGTTCGTCGAGGAGCCAGTTGAGTTCGCCGGACCCCTCGCGTGCGGTGTCGGCTTCGGCGGCGTTCGGTGCGGTCATGGACCGTCCCCTCCCGGTGTGGTTCCTGGTGCGGTGTCGCCGGGGCCCGTCGGGTCCTCGGCGTTCTCCTTGCGGCCGCGCTGCCAGCCACGCTGGAGCGAAGCCATACGGCTGCGTACCTCGTCGGCGTCCCGCTCGATGTCCTCGGCGCTCTCCACCGGACCGGGCCCCGCCGGGCGGGCGTCAGGCCCCTCGCGCAGCTGCGGGGCGAGGCTGGCCTGCCGGACGCGGCGGGGAAGGCCGCCGACGGTGTCGGGGGCGGGTTCGGGCGTACGGGGTGCGGGCACGGTGGGACGGCGGTCCACCGGGCGGGCGGGCTCACGGTCCTCGGAGGCGGGGTGGGCACGGCCTCCCACGCGGTCGCCCGCGCGGCCCCCCGTGCGGTCTCCCCCGTCGACGCGGCGGCCCCGGTCGGTGACCAGGGTCGGCGGGCGGCGCCGGCGGGGCAGCGGCCGGGTGCCCTCGGGGTGCAGGGCGCGTACCCCGTCGTCGGGGGCCTGCTGGTGCTGCTCGCGCTCGCCGTCGCGGCGCAGGGCGCGGGCGCGGAAGATGCCGCCGCGTTCGCTCTCGGTGTCCTCCAGGTCGGCGACCCCGTCGAGCACGGAGTCGAGCCCGGGGCCGGCCACCGCTTCGAGGACCGGGTCGCGGGTGAAGTCCAGCGGTTCGTCGCCCTCCAGCTCGACGGGGCCGTTGAGCAGGGCCGGGTCGACCAGGCCGGTGGGGACCGGCGAGAGGCCGGCCGGCCGGCCCGGCACCGGGTCGTCGGCCGCGAGGCGCCGGGGGTCGCCGTCCGGTGTGCCGCCGGCGATGGCCTTCTCGGCCCGGCGGTCGAGGCGGAAGCCGGTGCCGTGCGATTCGGGGGCGTCGGTGAGGAGGGCGGCCGGGATGAACACGACGGCGGTGGTGCCGCCGTACGGGGAGGTCTGGAGGGAGACCCGGACGTTCTGCCGCTGGGCGAGCCGGCTGACCACGAAGAGGCCGAGGCGGTCGGTGTCGGACAGCTCGAACTCGGGGGTCTCGGCGAGCCGGAGGTTGGCGTCGAGCAGGACATCGGGGGGCATGCCGAGGCCCCGGTCGTGGATCTCCAGGGTGAAACCGTTGGCGACGCGCTCGCCGTGCACCTGGACCGCGGTGTGCGGGGGCGAGAACACCGTGGCGTTCTCCAGGAGTTCGGCGATCAGGTGGGTGAGGTCGGCGACGGCCGGGCCGCCGACGCCGATCCGGGGCAGCCGGCGGACCTCGATGCGTTCGTAGTCCTCGACCTCGGCGACGGCGGCCCGGACCACGTCCATCAGCTGGATGGGCTTGCGCCACTGCCGGGAGGGGGCGGCGCCGGAGAGGATCACCAGGCCCTCGGCGTGCCGGCGCATGCGGGTGGTGAGGTGGTCGAGGCGGAAGAGATCGGCGAGTTCGTCGGTGTTCTCGGTGCGGCGCTCCATGGTGTCCAGGAGCGTGAGCTGGCGGTGCAGCAGGACCTGGTTGCGGCGGGCCAGGTTGACGAAGACCTCGGAGACGCCGCGGCGCATGTCGGCCTGTTTGACGGCGGCCTCGACGGCGGCGCGTTGCAGGGTGTTGAGTGCCTGGCCGACCTGGCCGATCTCGTCGCGTTCGTACTGGAGGTGCGGGGACTCGGTCTCCACGTCGACCTGTTCGCCGGAGGCGAGGCGGCGCATCACGCTCGGCAGCCGGACGCCGGCGACCTCATGGGCGTCCTTGCGGAGCCGGGTGAGGTCGCGGACGAGCTCGCGGCCGATGCGTACGGAGACGAAGACGGAGACGACGAGGGCGAGGAAGCCGAGGACGCCGGCGATGCCCGCCTTGATCAGGATGCCGTAGCCGGCGGGCTTGCCGCGGTCCTTGAAGCGGTTGTTCATCTCCGTCGAGTCGTTGGCCAGCCGTTGCAGGGCGGCCGGGGCGACCTCCTGCCAGCGGGCGGCGTCGGCGGTGCGCGGGCTGGTGGTGGGGCCCCGCGAGATGATCCCGTCCTCGGCGGAGCGCAGCGGTTCGCTGTCCGGGCCCTGCCAGTATTCCTGGACGCGGCGGCGTTCGGAGGCGGGGAGGAGGTCGAGGTTGGTCTCGTAGAGCAGGCCGCGCTGGGCGACGAGGTCGGATATCTGGCGGAGTTCGGGGGCGGTGAGGCGGCCGGCCAGGAGTCCGGAGGCGACCAGGGCGTCTTCCCGGGAGAGCATTTCGCGGGCGCGGGACAGTCCGGTCAGTGCGCGGACCTGCCGGTCCATGGAGACGTTCTCCATGGTGTGCAGGCCGGTCAGGAATCGGTAGCAGGGGTCGATCAGGCGGTTGTAGTAGGCCATCGCCTTGAGCCGGCCGATGGTGCGTTCGTCAACGGATTCACGCAGGGCGTCGAGTCCTTCGACGGCGCCGAGTATCGAGCCGAGCTGCGATTCCGCGGTCGCCCCGAGCGCGTCGCGGATGTCCTTCCGCCCGGCGCTCGCGCGGACCTCGGCCACGACCCGGTCGGTGGCGGCGCGTTGGCGGCGCAGTACGGGCAGGGCGTCGGATGCGCGCGGGTCGGCGAGGAACACCAGGGTCTGGCGGCGTTCGCTCTGGATGACCCGGACGGTGTCCTCCAGGGGGTGGCCGACCTTCTCCACGACGGTGCTCGCGCCGAGCAGTTTCCCGGCCTCGCGCCCGGTGAGATAGGTGGCGAATCCCCAGAGGGCGGTGAGCGATACGAGGGGCACCACGAGCAACGCCACGATCTTCCTGCGGATGGACTTTCCGCGAAAGCGCATGGCCTCCCCCAGGTCATCCCCGCGGGACCGGGGACGGGTTTCGTCAACAAACGGCGCGAGCCTACTACCGACACACAGACAACTCGAAGGCGTGTCCGGACGATTTTCGGCCGCCTTACCGGGAGTTGACCATGGCTTGTCCCGGTATTCCGGGAGATGAAATTCACGAAAGCGACAGAAGAGCCCCCGGGGCATGGCAGGTTCCGTCACGTCCCGGTTGGCTGGAATTCTTCGTTTCGTGACGCCTGGGAGGAATCTTCACCGCTGACCACTCGTCTGTCTGTACGGGGGCAGGGGGACCAACGGGGCACGCTCGGGCGGACGGGACGGACCGTCGGCGTAGAAAGGGTGTATGCCGGGCAGCAACCCTGAAGTCGGACAGTGGTGGGAGTGAACGGCCTTGGACACACAGGAGCGTGAGGGCGCGGTGGAGCCTGCGGGGGATGTGCGCGAGCCGGGGCGGCCGCCCCTGTGGGTGGAGGAGCCGGCGACGCGCAGGCGCATGCCCGATCCGGTGCGGACGGCGGCGGTGCGGGCGGTGCTCGTCCTGTCGGTGACGATGATCCTAGCGATGGTGGCGTTCCTGACCGCGCTGGCCGGGTCCTGGCTCTCCTTCCCCATGGTGCTGAGCGGGGTGGCGAGCACGGTGGTCGCGACCTGGGCGGTGCTGGACGTCTGGGTCACCCGCCAGGTGTGGAATCAGCGCAACGGCGTGGTCTCCGAGCCCAGCAGCTCGGCCCGGCGGCTGCGCCGGGAGCGGCGCAGGGCCCGGCGGGAGGCCCGCGCCGCGCGGCGGGACGCGGCGCGGACAGGCCACCGGGGCACGGACCGCCTGTCGCGGGCCTGACCGCTGTCGCGGGCCTGACCGCGCCCGGCCGCCGGTCCTTGACGACAGGGTCTACGGGGTCCGGGTCTCCTCGATCGTCTCGGAGGCGTCCGGGGTCCGGGGCGCCGGGGCGCCGCGCTTGAACATGCGGGTCGCGGTGATCTCCCCGTGCACCGTCTCGCTGCCGGGGTCCTGCTGCGGCAGCCCGGGGCGCAGGTGCTCCTCGACGCTGATGTACTTCAGCCCGGCGCGCAGGTCCGCGTCGTTGCGCAGCCGGATGACGAGCGGGAATTCCGCCAGCGCCGTCGTGTCGAACAGGCCGGTGGTGTACAGCAGCTGTACGCCGAGCGCGTCGGCCACCGCGCGCTGGAGCTCCAGCAGATAGGTGGCGTTGGCCCGGCCGATCGGGTTGTCCAGGAACAGCGTGCCCGCGTGCCGGTGCTCCGCGCGGTCGCGCCCCCGGTCGTTGCTGCGCAGGGCGGCCATCGTGCAGTACAGGGCGATGGCGGCGGTGAGCAGCTGGCCGCCGGAGAAGACGTCGCCCATCTGCCCGACCGGCACCCGCTCGGCGCGCAGCACGGCGTCCGGCTTCAGGATCTCGACGGCGACGCCCTTGGGTTCCAGGGCCGCCCGGACCCCGCGCAGGAGCAGCGACATGCCGTCGCGGCGCAGGTCGGAGTTCTTCCGGAGGGCCGCGCGCGTCGCCTCGTCCACGACCTCGCCGAGCCGTTCGGTGAGGGTGGCCTGGTCGGGCTCCTCGAAGCGGATACGGAGGAATTCCTGCCCGGACCACTCCCCCAGGCCCTCGGGGAGCCGGGAGAGCCGCTGGGCGGAGCGCAGCGTGGTGAGCGCGGACTCCACCAGGCCGCGCAGCCGGTCCACGATGGAGTCGCGGTTGCGCTCCAGCTGGGCCAGCTCGTCGGTGAGGACGCGGAGCCGGGGCGCGAAGGCGGCGGCCCACTTCTCGGCGTGCTCGGGGAGCGCGGCGGCGGGCAGTTCGCGGATCTGCTGCCGGGCCGGGGTGCGGACCTGCTCGTAGCGGGTGGAGTTGGCGTGCCGTACGAGGACGTCGCTCGCCTCCCGGACGGCCGCTTCGGCGGCGGAGAGGTCGGCGGCGCAGCCGCGCAGCGAGCGGCGGGCCTCGGCGGCGGACTGCCGGGCCTCCTCCAGGCTGCCCGGATACGGCTCGGGCTCCTCGGGGTCGTCCTCGGCGCCGTGGTCCCTGAGCAGGTCGCGGAGCAGGGCGGCGGTCTCGTCGAAGCCGCCCGCCGCGTCCTCGGCCGCGCGGTGGGCGTGCAGCAGCTCGGCGTGGGCGGCCCGGGCGGTGTCCAGCGCGGCGGTGGCGGCGGCCAGCTCGGCGGTGGCGGTCCGCAGGAGGGCCTGGGCCTGTTCGGCGTCGGCGGGCACCCGGTCGTCGGGCAGCTCGGTGTGCAGGCTCTCGCCGTCGGCGGGCGCCAGGCGTTCGGCCTCGCCGCGCAGCCGGCCCAGCTGCTCGCTGGCGGCGGAGGCCCGGGTCTCCAGGAGCTGGACGAGGGATTCGGCGCGGGCGGCGGCGGCCTGCCGGGACGGGCCGTCCGCGCCGTCGGTGCCCTCCAGAAGCTGGGCGGCCCGGGTGCGGACCTTGTTGGTGAGGCGGTCCAGCTCGGCGAGGGCGGCGCTCTCGTCGCTCTCGGCTCGGGCCTGCTCGGCGCGCAGGTCGGCGCCGACGCCCACCTTCTCGTACAGCTGCGACGCCGCCCGGTACGCCTCGCGCAGGGCGGGCAGGGCCTGGCGCGGGGCGTCCTCGCCGAGGTCGGGGAGGTGTTCGGGGGCGCCGGCGATCTCGGCGCGTTCGGCGCGCAGGGCGCGGGCGGTGCGGCGGGCGTCGTCGGCGGCGCGCTGGGCGGCGCGGCGGTCCTCGTCGGCGGCCCGGGCGCGCTCCAGGAAGACGGTGGCGCGGGCCTCGCTCTCCGCGGCCTCGTCGGTCAGCTCGCGCAGCTTGGCCTGCCAGCCGGCCCGTTCGCGCAGCCGGAAGGCGAGTCCGGCGAGCGCGTCGGCGGCCCGGCGGGCGCGCTGGGCGGCCTCCTGGCGCTCCTCGCGGACCCGGGCGGTGTCGGCGGCGGCCTCGTCGGCCTCGGCGCGGACCGTGCGGGCCTCGGCGAGGACGGCCTCGGCGGTCCCGGCGGCGGTGCGGGCGGTGCCGGCGGCTTCGGCGAGCTCGGCGAGCATGCCGGGCGGGCAGTCGGCGCGCCAGGAACCGATGCGGGCGGCGAGGGCGCGGTCGGCGCCGAGGCGGGCGGCGAGCACCCGGATGTCCTCGTCGCGGGCGGCGGCCCGGCTGCGCAGCGCCTGGCGCTCCTCGTCGGCGGCGTGCTCGTCGTGCATGGCCGGGTTCGGCGGTACGAGGAAGACGCCTTCGCCGGTGCCGGGCGCGCCGGTGCCGGGGCCGGGCACGGGGGCGAGGAGGGCGGCGGCGGTGCCGACGGCGACGGCGGACCGGGGCAGCAGGGCGGCGGCGCCGAGGACGTCGCGGGCGCGGGCGTGCGCGCCGGGGTCGGTGATGACGACGCCGTCCACGAGCTCGGGCCGGGCGGCGAGGACGGCGGCGTGGTCGGCGGGGTCGACGGCCTGGGCGAGGTAGCGCCAGCCGGGGAGGGCGGGGATGCCCTGTTCGCCGAGGTATTCCACGGTGGCCAGGACGTCGGGGCTGGGCGGGAGGAGGCCGCCGTCGCCGAGCGCGCCCAGGATGCGGGCGTCGTCGGCGGCCGCGGTGCGCAGTTCGAACAGGCGCCGTTCGGCGGTGGTGACGCTCTGGTCGAGCAGGTCGCGCAGCTCGTCGGCGGCGCGGTCGAACTCGTCGGCGGTGAGTGCCTGTCCGGCGGGCCCGGGAAGGGCTGCGGTGGCGGCGGGCGCGCTGTGCGGGGCGGGTTCGGCTCCGTCCGGGGTGGCCGGTGCGGGGGCCTGCCCCTCGTCGTGCCCGTGCTGGGCGTCAGCGGTCCGGCCGGTCCCGGCGGCGGCCTGCCGGGGGCGGGGGACGGCGCCGGGCAGGCCGAGGAGTTCGGCGAGGCGGGGTTCGGCGGCGAGGGAGTCGGCGGCCCTCAGCTCCGCCTCGTACGCCTGCTCGGCGGCGCGGGCGGCGTCGGCGGCGCGGGCGGCGGCCAGTTCGGCGCGGGACTCGTCGGCGGTGGCCCGGCGGGCCCGGTCGGCGGCGGCTCCGGCGGCCTCGCGGGCGGTGTCCCAGGCGGCCACGGCGGCCTGTTCGGCGTCGTTGGCGGCGAGGGCGGCCCTGGCCGGGTCGGCGTGCGGCGCGGTGTCGTCCAGCCAGCCGGCCCGGACGGCTTCGGCGGTCTCCTGCTCGACCTCGGCCAGGCGCTGGCGCAGATGGCCGGCCTCGCTGCGGGCGCGCTGGGCCTCGGTGGCGGCGGTGGTGGCGTCGCGGTGGGCGGCCTCGCCGGCGCTCTGGAGGGTGTCGGAGCGCTCCTCCTCCTCGTTGGCCCGGCTCTCGCCCGCCTCGGCGGCGGTGTGCAGGGCCCGTACGAGGTCGGCGGCGGCGCCCGCGCGGGCGGCGAGGGCGGGAGCGGCGTCGCGCTCGGCCTCCCGGATCGCGGCGGCGACGCGGGCGGAGCGGTCGCCGGCGGCGCGGTGGCGCAGGACGGCTTCGGCGGCCTGCCAGGCGGCGTGCAGGGTGCGTGCGTCGCCCAGTTCGCGGCGCTGGGCGGCGGCGCTCTTCTCGGCGGCGGTGAGCGCCAGCGAGGCGTGCCGGTAGGCGAGTTCGGCGGCGATCAGGGCGCTGCGCCCGCGGGTGTTCTCGGCGCCGGTGACGGTGTGGGCGGCGGCGGTGACCTGCTGGGCGAGCTCGGCGGCCCGGCCGCGCTCCTCGCCGGCGCGGGCGGAGAGGCGGCGGGCGAGGGTGCGGGTGCGGCGCTCGGATCCGGCGTGGATGTCGCGGGCGCGGGCGCGGGTGCCGGCGGCCTCGACGATGCGGCCGAGGAGGTCGGCGGAGCCTGCGGTGAAGTCGCGTTCGGCGGTGAGCTCGGCGCGGCGGCCGAGTTTGTTGCCGAAGCCGCTGACGAGGTCGGCGAGGCCGTCCGTGTCGCGGGTGTCGGTGACGGCGCGCAGCAGCAGGTCGGTGAAGTCGGAGTCCTTCTTGACCGCGAAGAGGCCGGCCGCCTCGCCCTCGTCGGCGTTCATCTCGCGCTGGTAGCGGAAGAGTTCGGGGTCGAGGCCCAGGTCGCCGAGGTGTTCGTTCCAGCGGTCGTGGATCTCCTCCCAGTGCACGTCGAGGTGCTGGTAGAACTTCCCGGCCTCGGTGAGCGCGTCGCGGAAGCCCTTCATGGTGCGGCGGCGGCCGCGGGCGCCGGAGACGCCTTCGGCGGGGCGGCCGACGGCAGTGGACTCGGCGACGGGCAGCGAGTCGAGCCCGAGTCCGGGGCCGGGCCGGAACGAGTACCACGCCTCGGCGAACTTCCGGGGGTCGTTGGAGACCTGGCGGCCGCGCCACTCGCTGACCTTGCCGACGACCACGCACTCGCCGGTCAGGGTGTGCTGCCATTCCAGGGCGACATGGCCGCAGTCGTCGGCGAGCAGGAACTTGCGGAGCACGCCGGAGCTGGCGCCGCCGAGGGTGTTGCGGTGGCCGGGGAGCATCACCGAGAAGATCAGCTTCAGCAGGACGGACTTGCCGCCGCCGTTCTCCAGGAAGAGGACGCCCGCGGGGGCGGGCCGGCGCGGCGGGCCGACCGGCTCGTCCTCGAAGAACTCCGCCTGCGCCGGGGCCGGGCGGGGCACGGGCTCGCCGACTCCGCGCAGGTCGAGCACGGTGTCGGCGTAGCGTGCGCCGGCCGGTCCGATGGAGTAGAGGCGGACCCGGGACAGCTCGTACATGGCGGCGGACTCTCGTCGTTCTGGGAGCGGGGGGAGGGCGTCGGTGACGGGCGGCGGTCAGCCGTGGAACGGCAGGCCCGCGTCGGCCACCAGTTCCAGGTCGTCGGGGTCCGGGGGCGGCAGCAGCGTGGCGCTTCCGTCGGTGACGGGGACGACGCCCAGATCGAGGAGTTCGGCCATGGCGGCGGTGCCGGCCATGTCGCGGACCTGGAGCTGGTAGCGGGCGGTGGTGCGGTACGTGCCTCCGGCGTCGTCACCGGTGCGCTGGAGGAAGCCGGAGTCGGTGAGGAAGGCGACGGCCTTGCCGATGATGCCGGTGGTGGAGCCGGCGAGCCGGCGGGCGTCCTTGGTGGCGCCGGTGGCGCTGCGCCGGGCGTAGACCCGCCAGCCGGCTTCCAGGCCCGGGGCGTCGCTGGCCGGGTCGGTGTTGTCGCCCTGTTCCTCGGCGCGCTGTTCCAGGCGGTCGCACGCCTGGCGTACGAAGGCATCCACGCCGTTGACCGTGATCCGGCCGATGTAGGCGTCGTCGGCCAGGTCCTCGGGGCGCGGGAAGGCCATCGCGGCGACGACGAGGTGGGCGAGGCCGTGCAGGAAGCGGTCGGCGCTGTCCGAGGAGGCGCGGCGCGCGTAGTCGCCCATGCGGACGGCGAAGACGGAGTCCTCGCCCGCCGTGACGGCCATGCCGGCCCGGGGCGAGACCTCCAGGACGATGAGGCCGAGGCCGGTGGCGACGGCGTCGGCGAGCCGGGCGAAGGCGGGGTCGTCCCGGTAGCGGCGCAGCAGTTCGGCGTATTCCGCGTCGCGGGCGGGGAGCAGCTTGGGCTGGAGGCCGAAGGCGACGAGCCGGGCGGCGTCGGCCGCGTCCGCCGGGGTGACGGCGGCGGGTGCGGGCGCCGGGCGGTCGGGTTCGTAGCCGGGGGCGGGCCGGTCGGCGTGCTCGTGCCACGCGTCGGCGTGCTCTGCGCGGTGGTCGCTCACGACACTGGCTCCTCGGTGCGGAATGTATTGCGGAAGGCGGTACGGGGGCCGGGGGCCGTCATGGCGCCTCCGTACGGTCGGCGGCCATGCCGGCGGCGTCGAGCAGGGCCGTGCCGACGATCAGGTCGGCGCCGCCGAACTCCTCGTCGTCCAGCGGGGTGCCGTCGTCCACGGAGAACAGCAGGCGGCGCTCGCCCTGGCGGTAGGCGGTGCCGACCGGGGGGCTCGCGGCGTGCACCGCGAGCAGGGCGACCAGGTAGGGCAGGTCCGGGTCGCGGCGGCGGGCGTCGGCCAGGAGGCCGGAGAGCCGGCGCGGCGCGTCGTGCTCCAGGTCGAGCAGCTCCATCGCGGCGGCCAGCTGCTCCTCGCTGAAGCGGCTGTCGTCCGGGGTGGCGATCAGGTCCGGCTCGGGCATCTCCGCGCCGAGGTGTTCGCGGGCCGGGGGCGGGCTGAGGAGCAGGTCGACCAGGTCTCCGACCCGGACGGAGACCGGGGTGCGCAGGCCCGTGCCGTGGGCGAAGAAGGCGTCGGTGGCGCGGCTCGCCCGCTCGACCGGGAGCGGCAGCAGCGGGGCGAGGAGCTGCCCGTAGAGGTCGAGTCCGGTGCGGGCGGCGGGGGCGGCGAACGCCTGGCGGTCCTGCTCGGCGCGGAACAGCGGTCCGGCCTCCAGCAGCCGGGACTGGAGCTGGGTGTGGCGGCGGATGCAGTCCTTGACGATGTCGACCAGCTCGGCGGCACGGCGCTTGTGCTCGGGGTCCTCGGCCTCGTCGCGGGCCTTGCGGATGTTGGTCAGGATCGCGTTCTCGTGGCGGTAGCGGTCGGCGACATGGTCCAGGGCCTCGGCGATCATGTCGGGCACGGCGTTGAGCCAGTCGACCGCGCGGACGTTGCGCCGGGTGGCGTCGAGCGTCTTGCGCAGGGTCTCCGCGTACTGCACGGTCCGGTAGCGGGCCTGTTCGGCGGCGAGCTGGGCGTCGGCGAGGCGGCCCCGGCTGATCAGGACCTCCAGCTTGACCTCGGCGGCGATCTGGGCGCTGGTGACATCGGTGTCGAGGGCGCCGACCAGGACGTTGACCGCCTCGTCGGTGGCCCTGAGGTAGACGCTGCCGCCGTGCCCGGGGACCTCTTCGATGAGCTTGAAGTCGTAGTCCCGGCGGACGTAGACGCCGTCGGGCCCGAAGGTGCCGTAGACCGCGCGGAAGCCTCGGTCGACGCTGCCGACGTTGATCAGGTTCTCCAGGACCCAGCGGGCGACCCGTTCGTGCTCGGCGGCGGGGCGGGCGGGGGCCTGGGCGGCGACACGCGGGAGGAGCCTGGTCACTATCTGGTCGTGGTCCGCGCCGGTGTCGAAGTCCATGTTGAGCGTGACGTGGTCGATCGCGGCGAGGGCGACCTCGGCCATCGCGTAGCCGCTGTACTCACCGGCGAGGTTCGCCTTGCGCACATCCAGGTCGTGCAGCGGCGCGGTGCAGGCGAGCGCGCGCAGCCGCCGGGACAGCCCCTCGTCGGCGGCCGGGCCCGGTGCGGGCCGCGGCCCCGCGCTGAGCTGGGGCGCAGCGTTGTCCGTGTAGGCAGGCGAAGTCACGGTGCACAGATTAGGTCCTCGCACCGACAACGGTCGAAACGGCGCAGAAGGGCCGCTCCCGGCGGACCGGTCAGGCCCCCGCGCGTTCCCCGTCCCGCTCCCCGTAACCCCCGCCCCCGGGGGTACGCAGCACCAGTACGTCGTCCGGGCCGGCGTCCGCGCTGTCGCAGGCGGCCAGCTCGGTGCGGCCGCCGTCGGCGCGTTCGATGTGCTGGCTGCCGAGGGCGCCGGGTCCGCCGCCCGCCATGCCGTACGGGGGCACCCGGCGGTGTCCGGTGAGCAGGGCGAGGGTGACCGGTTCGAGGAAGCGGATGCGGCGCTCGACGCCGCAGCCGCCCCGGTGGCGGCCCGCTCCCCCACTGCCCTCGCGCACCTGGAAGCTCTCCAGCAGGACCGGGTAGCGCCATTCCAGGATCTCGGGGTCGGTGAGCCGGGAGTTGGTCATATGGGTCTGGACGGCGTCGGTGCCGTCGAAGTCCTCGCCGGCGCCGGAGCCGCTGGCGACGGTCTCGTAGTACTGGACGCGGTCGTTGCCGAAGGTCAGGTTGTTCATGGTGCCGGAGCCCTCGGCCTGGACGCCGAGGGCCGCGTACAGCGCGCCGGTCACCGCCTGCGAGGTCTCGACGTTGCCGGCGACGGTGGCGGCGGGTGGGACGGGCGCCAGCATGGAGCCCTCCGGGACGCGGATCTCCAGCGGGTTCAGGCAGCCGCTGTTGAGCGGGATGTCGTCGGCGACCAGGGTGCGGAAGACGTACAGCACGGCGGCCGTGACCACGGATTTCGGGGCGTTGAGGTTGCCCGGCTGCTGCGGGGACGTACCAGTGAAGTCGATGACGGCGGCGCGGGCCTCGCGGTCGACGGTGACGGTCACCTCGATGACGGCGCCGTTGTCCGTCTCGTACCGGTAGTGGCCGTCGTCGAGCCCGGCGACGATGCGGCGCACCGACTCCTCGGCGTTGTCCTGCACATGGCCCATGTAGGCGTCCACCACCTCGGCGCCGAACTGGTCGGTCACGGCGCGCAGTTCGGCGATGCCCTTCTCGTTGGCGGCGATCTGGGCGCGCAGGTCGGCGAGGTTGGTGGCGGGATCGCGGGAGGGGTACGGGGCGGTGGTGAGGTGGTCGCGGGTGGCGTCCTCGCGGAAGGTGCCGTCGCGGACCAGGAGCCAGTTGTCGAAGAGGACGCCCTCCTCGTCCACGGTCCGGCTGAAGGCGGGCATGGAGCCGGGGGTGATGCCGCCGATCTCGGCGTGGTGGCCGCGCGAGGCCACCAGGAAGCGCAGCACGGGCCCGTCGCCGGTGGTGTCGAACACGGGCGTCACGACGGTGACGTCGGGGAGGTGGGTGCCGCCGTGGTACGGGTCGTTGATGGCGTAGACGTCGCCGGGGCGCAGGGTGTCCGCGTTGCGCCGGAGCACTTCCTTGATCGACTCGCCCATGGAGCCGAGGTGGACGGGGATGTGGGGCGCGTTGGCGATCAGGTTGCCTTCGGCGTCGAACAGGGCGCAGGAGAAGTCGAGGCGTTCCTTGATGTTGACGGAGCGGGCGGTGTTCTCCAGGGTCACGCCCATCTGCTCGGCGATGGACATGAAGAGGTTGTTGAAGACCTCCAGCATCACCGGGTCGACCTGGGTGCCGACGGCCTGCCGGGCGGGGCGCGGGCGGGCGCGGGTGAGGACGAGGTGGCCGGTGGCGGCGAGTTCGGCCTGCCAGCCGGGGTCCACGACGGTGGTGGCGTCGGCCTCCGCGATGACGGCGGGGCCGGTAACGACGTCGGTGGCCCTGAGGTCGTCCCGGCGGTGCAGCGGGGCCTCCCGCCAGTGGCCCTCCGCGAACATGCGGGCGGTGTCGTGGGGGCGGGGTGTGGTGGGGGCGCCCTCGTCGCGTGCGGCCGGCCGGAGCTCGGCGTGGCCGCCGGCGGTCCCGGTGGCCTCGACGGAGACCGTCTCCACGACGAGCCGCCGGTCGGCCGTGAAGCCGTAGCGGGCACGGTGCTCGCGGGTGAAGGCGTCGGTCATGGCGGCGGCCGTGTCCAGGGCGACGGGCAGGCTCGCGTCGGTGCCCTCGTAGCGCAGCAGGACCCGGGCGCGGGTGCTGATGGCGTCGGCGGGCACGCCGTCGGCGCGCAGGTCGGCGCTCGTACGGGCGGCGAGCTCGTCGCACAGCGCGCGCACCCGGCTCTCGGAGTCCGCGTCCAGGGCGGCCTCGAAGGACTGCTCGCGCATGGCGGTGGCGTCGGCGAGCCCGATGCCGTACGCGGACAGCACCCCGGCCAGCGGCGGGACGAGGACGGTGTCGATGCCGAGGGCGTCGGCGACGGCGCAGACGGCCTGGCCGCCGGCGCCGCCGAAGCCGGTGAGGGCGTAGCGGGTGATGTCGTGGCCGCGCTGTACGGAGATCTTCTTGACGGCGTTGGCCATGGCGAGGACCGCGATCTCCAGGAAGCCGGCCGCGGTCTCGGCCGCCGTCCGCTTGGTGCCGGTGGCCCGGGCGACCTCCTCGGCCAGCTCCTCGAAGCGTTCGCGCACGAGGTCCGCGTCCAGGGGCTGGTCGCCGTCCGGCCCGAAGACGGCGGGGAAGTGGGCGGGGCGGATGCGGCCCAGCATGACCTGGGCGTCGGTGACGGTCAGCGGCCCGCCCCGGCGGTAGCAGGCGGGGCCGGGGACCGCGCCTGCGGAGTCGGGGCCGACCCGGTAGCGCCGGCCGTCGAAGTGGAGGACGGAGCCGCCGCCGGCCGCGACGGTGTGGATGTTCATCATGGGGACGCGCATCCGGGCGCCGGCAACCTCCGTGCCCAGTTCGCGTTCGAACTCGCCCGCGTAGTGCGAGACGTCGGTGGAGGTGCCGCCCATGTCGAAGCCGATGACCCGGTCGTGGCCGGCCCGGGCGGAGGTGCGGACCATGCCGACGACGCCGCCGGCCGGTCCGGAGAGCACCGCGTCCTTGCCGCGGAAGTGGGCGGCCTCGCGCAGGCCGCCGTTGGACTGCATGAACATGAGCCGGATGCCGGGGAGTTCGGCGGCGACCGAGTCGACGTACCGGCGCAGGATCGGTGAGAGGTAGGCGTCCACGACGGTGGTGTCGCCGCGCGGGACGAGCTTGATCAGCGGGCTGACCTCGTGCGAGCAGCTGATCTGGGTGAAGCCGGCGGCCCTGGCCTCGGCGGCGACCGCCTGCTCGTGGGCGGGGTGCCGGTAGCCGTGCATCAGGACGACGGCCGCGCTGCTCAGCCCGTCGGCGCGGGCCTCGCGCAGCCGGGCGGCGACGGCCTCGCGGTCGAGCGGGGTGACGGTGCGGCCCTGGGCGTCGATGCGCTCGGGGACTTCGACGACCCGGTCGTACACGGCTTCCGGGAGCAGGATGCGGCGGTCGAAGAGGCGGGGGCGGTTCTGGTACGCGATGCGCAGGGCGTCCCGGAAGCCTTCGGTGATGACCAGGACGGTCGGTTCGCCGCGCCGTTCCAGCAGGGCGTTGGTGGCGACGGTGGTGCCCATCTTCACGGCGGCGACGCGGTCGGCGGGGACCGGCTCACCGGGTCCGAGGCCGAGCATCAGCCGGATGCCGGCGACGGCGGCGTCGCGGTAGCGGTCCGGGTCGTGGGAGAGGAGTTTGCGGGTGACGAGCTCTCCGTCGGGGCGCCTCCCCACCACGTCGGTGAAGGTGCCGCCACGGTCGATCCAGAACTCCCAGCGCCCGGTCATGCCCCCATACTGGCCCGCCGTCCGGTGATCGCGGAACAGGCAGGGAGCGGCGCGCCCCCGACGCGCTGCGCTCCTGGGGTGTTACGGGGTGTTTGCGCCGGTCAGACCGCCGGGGCGTCCGGGCCGATCCTGCTGCGTACCGCCGACTGGACCTCGGCCTCCTCAGCGGGGTCGGCGGCCAGGCGGCGCAGCCGCTCGGCGACGCGCAGGTCGCCGGTCTCGGCATGCCGGGCGGCGACCTCGCGGGTCGTCTCCTCGCAGTCCCACAGGCATTCGACGGCGAACCCGGTGGCGAAGGACGGGTCGGTGGCGGCGAGGGCCCGGGCGGTCCGGCCGCGCAGCTGCGAGGAGGACGTCTCCCGGTAGATGTGGCGCAGTACGGGTGCGGCGCAGGCGATGCCGAGGCGGCCGGCGCCGTCCACGAGCGCCCACAGCCGTGGTGCGTCGGGGCCGTCGCCGCGTACGGCGTCGCGCAGCGCGCCGAGCACCGCCGGGGCGTCCTGCGGGCCGCCGCGGCCGGCCAGCACGCCGGCGGCGGACGCTCCGAGCGCGTCGGGCCTGCGGGCCCAGCGGCGGGCGCGCTCCACGGCGTCCTCGCCGCACATGCGCTCGAAGGCGGCGACGGCGGCGTCGGCGACGGCGCCCCGGGGTTCGGCGGCGGCGGTCTCGATGAGGTCGAGCACGGCGGGGTCGCGGACCTCGGCGGCCAGGTAGTGGAGGGCGGCGCAGCGGGCGGCGTCGGGTCCACTGCGGGCGGCGGCGACGATGCCGGACCGGTCATCGGGGCCCGCGACGGCGGCGAGGCAGCGGGCGGCGGGCACGTGCAGCGGGCTGCCGCGGTCCAGACCCTGCTGGGCCCAGTCGAAGACCGCCTGGACGCTCCAGCCGGGCCGGGGGCCGCCGGGGCGCATCTGGCGCTGCCAGCGGTCGAAGGACCCCTGCTCGGACGCGGCCCGGACGCGGGCGCCGACGGCCTGGCGCGGGTCGTCGGCCCAGAGGCGCCAGGGGCGGGGCTCGTAGGCGTCCCGCACGGTCGCGGCCAGCTCGGCGCGGCCCTCGGGGTCGTCGGGGAAGCGGGCGAGCACGGGCTCGGCGAGGGAGCGGAGTCCGGCGTCGTCGTCGCGCAGGGCCAGTTCGTCCAGGGCCCAGGCCCAGTTGGAGCCGGTCGCGGCGTAGCGCCGCAGCAGGGCGAGGGCGTCGCCGCGCCCGTAGGAGGCGAGGTGGCCGAGGACGGACAGGGCGAGGCCGGTCCGCGCGTCGTCGGTGTCGAGGTGGTCCTCGGGGTCGGTCAGGTGCCGCTCGATCTCCTCGACACCGCCGTCGAGGTCGAGGTGGAGCCGCGCGTAGTACAGGGAGCGGTTCTCCACCTGCCAGTCGTGGCGCGGGTCGCTCAGGACGCAGTGGTGGAGAGCCGCCAGGGCCTCGGGGCGCGGTGCGGCGAGCGCGTGGAGCGTGCCGTCGCCGCGACCTCTCTGGAGCAGGCCGAGCAGGGTGCCGCTCGGCGCTATGAACGGATCGAACATGGGGAAAGCCTCACATCAAGCTGTCGACACAACCGGGACTGTGCAGATCCACGTGCTCCGGGACGAGCACTGGGGCAGGCTCTAGGCCCCGCAGCAACATGATTCGCCGACCGCCGTCTTCCGCCTGGTGTAGAGCATCTTCCTCTGCCTCTCGTCGGGTGGCCCGGACCGGGCCCGCGACGTCATGATGACCCATGCCATTTCGCCACCGCGACCACATTTACGGCGTACCCGGTCAGCGGGCGCCGAAGAGTTCCAGCAGGTCGTCCTTGCCGAACATGCGCGCGGTGTCGACCGCGGAGGGGGTTCCGGCGGCCGGATCGGCGCCCGCGTCGAGGAGGGCGCGGATCACCGCTTCCTCGCCCTTGAAGACGGCTCCGGCGAGGGGGGTCTGGCCCCGGTCGTTGGCCCGGCCCGGGTCGGCGCCGCGGGCGGCGAGGGCGGTGACCGCGGGGGCGTGCCCGTGGTAGGCGGCGAGCATCAGCAGCGAGTCGCCCCGGTCGTTGGTGAGGTTGGCGGGCACTCCGGCGTCCACGTAGGCGGCGAGGGCGTCGGCGTCGCCGGCGCGTGCCAGGTCGAACACCTTGGAGGCCAGCTCCACGACCTCGGGATCGGGGGCGTCGCTCATCGGGGTACCGCCTTCCTTGACCGTTCGGGCCGCCGTCGGCGGCCGGGACGTGCACGGCGGGGGCCGTGCGAGTGAACCGACAGGGTACTGCCCGGGCGGGTACATGATCAGGCCCGGGCTTCCCCTCCGCCGATCGAGTGGATAATCACCCTTTTCACCCGGTTGCGCCTTTTATCCTACTGATACTTGGGGTGAGCCTGGAAGGACTCATGGTGACCGTTCCCTCCAACCAGGAGAAACACTCATGATCCTTTCCATGTCCGGCGTCGTCATCCTCGGCATCATCGTCTTCCTGTTCTTCAGGAAGGACGGCCTCAAGGCTTCGCACGCCCTCGTCACCGCCCTGTTCGGCTTCTACCTGGCCGGGACCGCCATCGCACCGAGCATCACCGCGGGCGGAGCGAGCCTGGCCGGACTCCTGGGCGGGATCAACTTCTGACCCCCCGCTTCCGCACCGACCCCTTCAGGAGACAGACGTGGCCAGGCGACCACTCCCCCGCATTCTGAGCAGCGGCAGCGCTTCGATCACTCGCAGTCGAGAGTTCGCGCGCACGGCCGCCGACAGCGCCACCGATGTGCTCCATCCGCTGATCACGCTCACGCGCGGTCTGCGGCTGCTGGCCGGCGCAGGACGGCAGAAGTGGGCCGCGACGCCCAAGGACCGGCGTGGCCCCACGCTGTTCCTCGTCGCGGCCTGCGTACTCGTGGTCGCGCTCATCCCGTACGGGCCGGTACTGGCCCTCGTCACGGTGATGGGCGCAGCCGCATGGAAGGGGCGCGACCGCACCCCCGTCAGGACCGGCCCCGACGAGGCGGAGACCGCCCGGCTGCGCTCCCTGTACGAAGCCCTCGTGCCGTACTTCTCGACGGCCGACGACCCCGGCCCGCTGTTCAGCCACGGCGGCGACTGGGAGCAGGTCTTCAGCGGTTACGCGTTCGACGGCGACGGCCGCGTCTCGCGCCTCCAGGTCGCGTATCCCGCGTACTTCACCGACAGCGAGCCCGAGTCCCGGGCCCGGATCGAACAGCTGCTGCACGCCAAGTCGGGCCGCGGCCGGGAATACCGCTTCAGCTGGGACGAGGAGGGCAACCGGCTCGTGATGAGCGTCCTGGACGCCCTGCCGACCTCGCTCACCGCCCAGCGCTTCGTCACCGCCCCCGGCGAAACCGTCCTCGGCTTCACGGACGAGGACGCCGTGCAACGCACCCTCCCGGTGAGCGACGGCACCGGTACCCGGGACGCGCCCGGCGTCGTCTGGCGCACCGGCCCCCGCTCCACCGAACCGCACCTGCTCGTCGCCGGGCAGCCCGGCAGCGGCACCACCAGCCTGCTGCGGTCCATCGCCCTCCAGGCGCTCCAGCAGGGCGACATCCTCATCGTGGAGGGCAGCGGCACCGGCGAGTACGCCTGCTTCACCGGGCGCGAGGGCGTCCTGGCCGTCGAGTGCGGGCCCGCCGGCGCGCTCTCCACGCTGGAGTGGGCAGCCAACGAGACGGAACGCCGGCTGATCGAGGCGAACCGCGCCCGGCAGGCCGGGGACCCGGTCCCCGAGGACCTGACACGGCCGCTCTGGATTCTGCTGGACCGGCCGAGCACGCTCGCCCGGCCGGCCGGCGACGGGGCGCCCGACGTGCGGGAACTGCTCCAGATCCCGCTGCGGCACGGCCGGGCCGCCAACGTCGTCGTGGTCGTCGCCGAGGCGTTCGACCAGCTCGACGGCCTCGGCGAGACCGTCCGGACGCACACCAGGGCCCGGGTGGTGCTCGGCGAGTGCACCGCCGGACAGGTCACGTCGGTGCTCGGCACCGGACCGCACACCACCCCGCCGCCGGACGCCCCGGCCGGCCGCGGCTACGCCCGCTTCGGCACCGGTCCGGTGCTGCGCATCCAGGTCCCGGCCACGCCCGACCCGTACGACGACGCCACGAGCGAGGCGCAGCGCGCGGCGGTGCTCAGCCTGCTGCCGGAGCGGCGCACGGCGGTCGAGGCGGGGGCGCCGGAACCGGCGCCGGCCGAGGCCGTGGAGGCGCCGGCCGCGCTGGAGGCCGTCGCCGTCGGCGACTGAACGCATGACGACGACGGAGGAGGGCCCGGCGGCTTACCGGGCCCTCCTCCGTCGTTCACGCCACGAACGTACGCGGTGCCTCCACACCCGCCCCGCCGCCCGCGCCGACCAGCCGGGCCGCCTGGGCGAGGCGCTGGGCCGCCTCGTCCGCGACCGGGCCGCCGACCGTGAACGGCAGCCGTACGTAGCCCTCGAAGGCGCCGTCGACCCCGAACCGGGGCCCGGACGGCACCCGCACCCCGACCCCCTCGCCGGCCACCGCGAGCCGGGAGCCGGAGAGGCCGCCGGTGCGCACCCAGAGCGTGAGCCCGCCGTCGGGCACGGAGAACTCCCAGTCCGGCAGTTCCCGGCGCACGGCGGTGACGAGCGCGTCGCGGTTCTCCCGGGCCTGTTCCCGGCGCAGCCGCACGGCCTCCTGCCAGCCGCCGGTGCGCATCAGCCAGTTCAGCGCGAGCTGTTCGAGGACGGGGGTGCCCATGTCGGCGTAGGCGCGGGCGGCGACCAGGCTGCGGATCACATCGGGCGCGGCCCGTACCCAGCCGATCCGCATGCCCGCCCAGAACGCCTTGCTGGCCGAGCCCACGGTCAGGACCGTGCTGCCCGCCGGGTCGAACGCGCAGACCGGGCGCGGCATCTCCACGTCCTCGCCCAGACGCAGCTCCCGCATCGTCTCGTCCACGACGAGCACCGTGCCGGCCGAGCGGGCGGCGTCCACCAGCGCGCGGCGGCGCTCCTCGTCGGCCAGCGCCCCGGTCGGGTTGTGGAAGTCCGCGACGACGTAGCCGAGCCGGGGCGCGGCGTCCCGCAGGACCTGGCGCCACCGGTTCAGGTCCCAGCCGCCGAGCCCCTCCTCCATGGCCACCGGCACCAGCCGGGCGCCCGCCTCGCGCATCAGCTGGAGGATGTTGGCGTAGCTCGGGGACTCCACCGCGATGCGTTCGCCGCGGCCGGCGAAGAGGTGGCAGATGGCGTCGATGGCGCCCATCGCGCCGGTGGTGACCATGATCTGCTCGGGCATGGTCGGGATGCCGTCGGCGGTGTAGCGGTCGGCGATCATCTGACGCAGGGCGGGCAGCCCGGCGGGGTAGTCGCCGTGGGTGTGGGCGTACGGGGGCAGCTCCTCCAGGGCGCCCTGGACGGCCCGGGTCAGCCAGGGCTCGGGGGCCGGCAGCGAGGCGCAGCCCAGGTCGATCATGGCGCCCAGGGCCTCGGGCGGCAGGGGTTCCAGGCCGCGGGCGGGCAGCGGATTGCCCGCCGGGACCGCCGTCCAGCTGCCCGCGCCGCGCCGGGACTCCAGGAAGCCCTCGGCCCGCAGCGCCTCGTAGGCGGCGGCGACCGTGGTGCGGCTGACGGCGAGGGCGAGGGCGAGTTCGCGTTCGGCGGGGAGCCGGGCGGCGACCGCGACCCGGCCCTCCAGGACGAGCAGCCGGATGCCGTCGGCGAGGGCACGGTAGGTGGGCGGGCGGCGGCTGCCGGGTGCGGCCGGCCGCTGCTGCTGGGCCTGGAGCTGCCGGGCCAGCTGGGCCGCGCCGACCGCCGAAGTCCACTGAGCCATGAGAATCAGTCCACCTTCCTCGGATTGGCCATGGTTGGCGGCCAATCCCCTGCCACAGAGTGACACGGAGCGGTCCAACACCACCAACCAGGGGGCACCTCTTGTCCAACACCCTCGTCCCGCAGGGGGCGCACCTCACCCGTCGGCTGGTGCAGCTGTACGCGGGGCTCGCGCTGTACGGGGCGAGCTCGGCCCTTCTGGTCGTCGCCGGTCTCGGCCTGGAGCCGTGGGGCGTGCTGCACCAGGGCCTCGCCGAGCGCACCGGGATCAGCATCGGGGTGGTCTCGATCATCATCGGGGCGATCGTGCTGCTGCTGTGGATTCCGCTGCGGCAGCGGCCGGGCCTGGGCACGGTGTCCAATGTGTTCGCCGTGGGCCTCGCGATGGACGGCACGCTCGCCCTGGTCCCCGAGGTGCACGGCCCGGTGGCGCGGGCCGGGGTGATGGCGGCGGGGATCGTGCTGAACGGCGCGGCGACGGGGCTGTACATCAGCGCCCGCTTCGGCCCCGGCCCCCGGGACGGCCTGATGACCGGGCTGCATCAGCGGACCGGCCGGTCGATCCGGCTGGTGCGCACCGCGATCGAGATCGCCGTCGTGGTCACCGGATTCCTGCTCGGCGGCTCCCTCGGCGCCGGCACGGTGCTGTACGCCCTGGCCATCGGCCCGCTCGCCCAGCTCTTCCTGCGGGTCTTCGCGATCCCCGGGGGAAGCGCCCCCTCGGCCGGGACGCCCGCGGCCCGGCGGTCCATACTGCGGCGGTGACCTCCGAACGCCACCCCTATCTGGACCACCCCGCTCCGCTCGCCTTCGCCCACCGGGGCGGGGCGGCGGACGGTATCGAGAACACGGCCGCCGCCTTCCGCCGGGCCGCCGACGCCGGGTACCGCTACTTCGAGACCGATGTGCACGCGTCGGCGGACGGCCGGCTCGTCGCCTTCCACGACGCCACGCTGGACCGGGTGACGGACGCCCGGGGCCGCCTGGCGGAGCTGCCGTGGAGCGAGATAGGCCGGGCCCGGGTCGCCGGGCGCGAGCCGCTGCCGCTGTTCGAGGAGCTGCTGGAGACCTTCCCCGAGGCCCGGTGGAACGTGGACGTGAAGGCGGAGGCCGCCCTGCTGCCGCTCCTGGAGCTGATCCGGGCGGCGGACGCCTGGGACCGGGTGTGTGTCGGCTCGTTCTCCGAGGCCCGGGTGGCCAGGGCGCACCGGCTGGGCGGACCGCGCCTGGCCACCTCGTACGGCGTGCGCGGGGTGCTCGGCCTGCGGCTGCGCTCGTACGGCATCCCGGCCGCGCTGCGCGCCGGAGCGGTGTGCGCGCAGGTGCCGGAGCGCCAGAACGGCGTCCGGGTGGTCGACCGCCGCTTCGTGCGCGAGGCCCATGCGCGCGGGCTCCAGGTGCATGTGTGGACGGTGAACGAACCGGAGCGGATGGCCGCTCTCCTGGACCTGGGGGTGGATGGCATCATGACCGATCACATCGAGACGCTGCGCACGGTGCTGAGCGAGCGGGGGGCCTGGGCCTGACCCGCCGCCGCCCGGCCGGTGTCTTCACGGGGAGATTCCAGGGGGGCGCCATGACGGCCGAGACCGCAGACACCGCCGGGCCGGCCGACGGCGCGGCAGGCCCGGACGGCCCGGCCGCGCGGCGCAGGGAACAGCGCGGCTGGTACTTCTACGACTTCGCGTGCTCCGTCTACTCCACGAGCGTCGTCACGGTCTTCCTCGGCCCGTATCTGACCTCGGTCGCCAAGGCCGCCGCGGACCCGGACGGCTTCGTGCACCCGCTCGGCATCCCGGTGCGCGCCGGGTCGCTGTTCGCGTACGCGGTGTCGGCCTCGCTCGTCCTGGCGATCGTCCTGATGCCCGTGGTGGGCGCGGCCGCCGACCGTACGGGCCGCAAGAAGCCGCTGCTCGCGGCGACGGCGTACACCGGGGCCGCGGCGACGACCGCCATGTTCTTCCTGGCCGGGGACCGCTATCTGCTCGGCGCCTTCCTGCTCATCGTGGCGAACGCCGCGACGGCGGTGGCGATGATGGTCTACAACTCCTACCTGCCGCAGATCGCGGAGCCCGGGGAGCGCGACGACGTCTCCTCGCGGGGGTGGGCCTTCGGCTACACCTCCGGGGCGCTCGTCCTCGTACTGAATCTGATCCTGTATTCGGGTCACGACTCCTTCGGCCTCTCCGAGTCCGAGGCGGTGCGGATCTGCCTGGCGTCGGCGGGGCTCTGGTGGGGTGTCTTCACCGTCATCCCGCTGCGCCGGCTGCGCGACCGCCGGGTGGCGCCGGGCGGCCGGGGCGCGGCGGCGGGCTCGGGGTGGCGGCAGCTGAGGGCCACGCTGGCGGACATGCGGCGCCACCCGCTGACGCTGTCCTTCCTGCTCGCCTACCTGGTCTACAACGACGGCGTGCAGACCGTGATCTCGCAGGCTTCGGTGTACGGCTCCGAGGAGCTGGAGCTGGGCCAGTCGACGCTGATCACGGCGGTGCTGCTGGTGCAGGTGCTCGCGGTGGCGGGGGCGCTGGCGATGGGCCGGATGGCCCGGGTGTACGGCGCGAAGCGCACGATCCTGGGTTCGCTGGTGGTGTGGACGCTGATCCTGGTCGCCGGGTACTTCCTGCCGGCCGGGTCGCCCGTCTTCTTCTATGTGCTGGCGGCGGCGATCGGCCTGGTGCTGGGCGGCAGCCAGGCGCTGTCGCGCTCGCTGTTCTCGCATCTGGTGCCGCGCGGCAAGGAGGCCGAGTACTTCTCGGCGTACGAGATGAGCGACCGCGGTCTGAGCTGGCTGGGGCCCCTGGTCTTCGGTCTGGCCTACCAGCTGACCGGCAGCTACCGGGACGCGATCATCTCGCTGGTGGTCTTCTTCGTGGTGGGTTCGGTGCTGCTCGCGCGGGTCCCGCTGAGGGAGGCGGTGGCGGCGGCGGGAAACCCCGTACCGGAGCGGATTTAGACGTTGAAGTAAAAGGCCGGTAGTGTACGCCTTTGGCCTGCCCCGGGTGACCGTTACGGCGAGTGGAACTTCGCGAACCGTTGGGTGACAACTTCCGTCAAAGGTGACAAACCGGGTATGGGCGGGTACTTGAACCCTGGGAAACCTGAAAATCAGCGGTTCGACGGGCGACGCATGACCGGCAACGGGAATCTTTGCCACCGACCGGACGTTGACCGATTGACGACGACAGCGACACCTGTCCTGTGGGCGACCAGCCCGGGAGGCACGATTCATGAGTGAGCGAGCTCTCCGCGGCACGCGACTCGTGGTTACCAGCTACGAGACGGACCGCGGCATCGATCTGGCCCCGCGCCAGGCGGTGGAGTACGCATGCCAGAACGGACATCGATTCGAGATGCCGTTCTCGGTAGAGGCGGAAATTCCGCCGGAGTGGGAGTGCAAGGCGTGTGGCGCCCAGGCACTCCTGGTGGACGGGGATGGCCCCGAGGAGAAGAAGGGCAAGCCCGCGCGTACGCACTGGGACATGCTCATGGAGCGGCGCACGCGCGAGGAGCTGGAGGAGGTGCTGGCCGAGCGGCTGGCCGTCCTGCGCTCCGGGGCGATGAATATTGCTGTGCATCCTCGGGACAGCAGGAAGTCTGCTTGACCGAGCAAAACCGCGGGGCCCCGACACGTTCTGTGTCGGGGCCCCGCGGTTTTGTCACGGTGTGAGCGGCGGACGGGGCTCGTCGTCCGGGCCCGGGTGGTCGCGGGGCGGTTCGTCGCGGATGACCTCGCCCTGGACCACCTTGCCGTCCGGGCGGTGGATGCGGGCCTGCTGGAAGGCGTCCGAGAAGCCGCCGGGGGCGGCCGTCCGCATACGGCGGTCCAGCGAGCGCTCCGCGTAACGGCTGAGGGCCGTGCGCACCGGCGGGATCAGGAGCAGCAGCCCGGCCACGTCCGAGAGCGGGCCGGGGATCATGATCAGCAGCCCGCCGAGCATCAGGAAGCCGTTGCCCCGGCCGCTCTCGGGGTCGGCGGGCGAGGAGCCGTCCGCGCCCGGCTGCCCGGGCATCCGCTGAAGCGTCTCGGTGAGATTGCGGAAGGCCCGGCGGCCCGCGCCCTTGATCACCGCGGCGCCGAGCACGATCCCGGCGGCCAGCAGGATCACGACGGTCAGCCCGCCCGCGATGTCGGCCACCAGGATCAGCAGCCAGATCTCCAGCACCGCCCAGGCGGCGACGGCGAGAGGTACGAAGGTCCGGGCGCGCGAGCGCCTGCGGGCGGTCGGGGGCGGTGTGCCGGTCGTCATGCCCCCAGTGTGCCTGGCCACGCGTCCGTACGCCGTAAGGGGGTGACGGGCGGACTCAGGGGGTACGGCGGCCGAGGACCTTGTTCGTCCGGCTGGTGACGCCCCAGGCGGTCACCCGCCACAGCGCCTCGACCAGGATGTCCTTGCTCATCTTGGAGTCGCCGGCCTCGCGGTCCACGAAGGTGATCGGCACCTCCACCACATGGAAGCCGGCCTCGATCGCGCGGCGGGCCAGGTCGACCTGGAAGCAGTAGCCCTGCGAGGCGACCGCGTCCAGGCCGATGCCCTTCAGGGTCTCGGTGCGGAAGGCCCGGTAGCCGCCGGTGACGTCCCGGGTCCGCAGGCCCAGCATCAGCCGGGAGTACGTGCTGCCGCCGCGTGAGATGAACTCGCGGGACTTGGGCCAGTTCACCACCCGGCCGCCGGGCACCCAGCGGGAGCCGAGGACCAGGTCCGCGCCCTTGAGCGCGGTGAGCAGCCGGGGCAGCTCCTCGGGCTGGTGGGAGCCGTCGGCGTCCATCTCGACCAGGACGCCGTAGTCGTGGTCCATGCCCCAGCGGAAGCCGGCGAGGTAGGCCGCGCCGAGCCCCTCCTTGCCCTTGCGGTGCAGGACGTGGACGTGGTCGTCGTCCGCGGCCAGCTCGTCGGCCAGCTTGCCGGTCCCGTCGGGGCTGTTGTCGTCGGCGACGAGGATGTGGGCCTCCGGCACGGCGGCGCGCACCCGGCTCACGATCGGCTTGATGTTCTCGGCCTCGTTGTAGGTCGGGATGATCACCAAGACACTGCCGAGCGGGCCGAATTGCCGCTGACCGCCGTCGTTCACTTACTGCCCCTCACGTCCGTACACAGGTACACACCATATCGAGCGCGGCGGGGCCGGACGCCGACCCGGTCGGGGTGGCGCGGGAGCCGCGGCGGACAGAAGAGCGGAATCGGGGACAGAAGTGCGGATCGGGGCCCGGTGTCCTTCGGGCCGACCTGGGACCCGCTGGCTGCGGGTCGACCTAGAGCCGTTGTCTACTGAACGTCCGGGCCCCACCCGGGTCGCACCCTCCGTCCGGCTGAAACCTTCCCTCGCCCCCGAGGCGCGGGCGCTGAACCTGGCTGTCAGTGGCGGTGCGCCGGTGCGGCACACCACCCCGTGACCCAGCGGCGTTCGACGACTGCGTGGAGGTTTCACCGGTCGGACGTCCTGTGGTGGACTCGGCCGAACCTACCGGCCGATGGCCGCATTCTGTCAATACTTGCCTGACCTGCATCGATTACCGAAATTGCCTGGTCAGTCCCGAAGATCCCCAGGTCGCGGAAGAGCGAAGCCGCCTTCGATCGGCGGACCGGAATGTCCGCACGTCACTCGTTCGGCCTTACGTAGACAGTTTGTCCGAGGACCACGGTGCGCAGGCAGACCGGCAGGTCGGCGCCGGGGCCGAGGTCGGGCAGCCCCGGCGTCCCGGACCGGGGATCGGTCGACCAGCGCGCCACCCGGTCGTCCGGTGCCTGGACCACCAGCTCGTCGGTGCGCCAGACCGCGTAGTCGGCCGGGGCGCCGGGCACCAGGGTCCCCGCGTCGTCCCGCCCCAGGGCCCGCCAGCCGCCCCGGGTGTGCGCGGTGAAGGCGGCCCGGACCGAGACGCGGTGTTCCAGCGTCCGGTGGAAGGCGGCGGCCCGTACGGTCCCCCACGGGTCCAGCGGGGTCACCGGGCTGTCCGAGCCGAAGGCGAGCGGCACACCGGCCCGCAGCAGCGCCGCGTACGGGTTGAGGGCGGCGGCCCGTCCGGCGCCGAGGCGCTGGGCGTACATGCCCTCCTCGCCACCCCACGCGGCGTCGAAGGCGGGCTGGACGGAGGCGGTGAGGCCCAGCTCCGCGAAGGCGGCGACGGTCTCGGGGGTGAGCATCTCGGCGTGTTCGACGCGGTGCCGGGCGGCCCGCACCCGGGCGAGGCCGACCTTCTCGGCAGCGGCCCTGACGCCCTGGACGACCGACGAGAGCGCCGCGTCCCCGATGGCGTGGAAGCCGGCCTGGAGCCCGGCCTCGGTGCAGGCGGCGACATGGGCGGCGATCCGGCCGGCGTCCAGGTGGGCGGTGCCGGTGTGCGGGGCGTCGGCGTACGGCTCGTGCAGGCAGGCGGTGTGCGAGCCGAGGGAGCCGTCCACGAAGAGGTCGCCGGCCGCGCCGACGGCGCCGAGCTCGCGGATGCGCCGGGCGTCCTTCTCGTCGGCCACCTCCTGGGCCCAGTAGCCGAAGACCCGGGGGCCGGGCCGCTCGGCGGCCACCTTCAGCAGCCCGGTGAAGTCGTCCTCGTCGGAGATGCCGGGGCCGCCGCACTCGTGGAGCGAGCCGATGCCCAGGGAGGCGGCGTGGCGCAGTGCGGCGCGCTGGGCTTCGGCGCGCTGGGCGGGCGCGACGGCGTCGTGGGCGGCCGCGCGCACGGCATGGTGGGCGGCGGCGGTCAGCGGGCCCTCGGGGTGGTATCCGGGCATCGTGGTGACGCCGGGGACCAGGTCGAGCAGGGCGGTGCTGACGGCCGCGGAGTGCACGTCGACCCGGGGCAGGTAGACCGGCCGGCCGGCCGCCGCCTCGTCCAGCTCGGCGCGGGAGGGCGGGCGCCGCTCCGGCCAGCGGGTGGCGTCCCAGCCGTGGCCGAGGACGGCCCGGTCCGCGGGGTGGGCGGTGATGTGGGCGCGGACCCGGGCGAGGGCGTCGCCGAGGGTGCGGGTGCCGGAGAGGTCGAGTCCGGTGAGGGCCAGGCCGGTCGACGTGGTGTGGACGTGGGCGTCGGTGAACGCGGGGGTGACCAGGGCCCCGTCGAGGTCGATCACCTCGTCGACGCCGCTCGCGAAGGCGTCGGCGGCGCCTTCGGAGCCCACCCAGGCGACATGGCCCCGTTCGACCACCATGGCGGTGGCGAAGGGGTCGGCGGGGCTGTGGACGTCTCCACCGCGCAGCAGCACGGTGCGGTGGTCGCTCTGGGGGGCGGTGCTCTCGGTCATGAGCACCAGTCTCCCGCTTACCGGCACCGCACCCGTGCGCGACCCCCTCAGATCTGCGGCGGGCGCGCCTCGTACGGGGTGGACAGGACGACCGTGGTGCGGGTGGAGACGCCCGCCAGCGAGCGGATGCGGGTGAGCAGGTTCTCCAGCTCCAGCGGGGTCGCCACGCGGACCTTGAGGATGTAGTTCTCGTCGCCGGCGACGCTGTGGCACGCCTCCAGCTCCGGGATGCCGGCGAGCCGTTCGGCGATGTCGTCCGGGGCGCTCGGGTCGAAGGGCTTGACCGAGATGAACGCGGTCAGGGGCAGGCCGACCGCCTCGGGGTCGACGACCGCGGCGTAGCCCCGGATCACCCCGCGCTGCTCCAGCCTGCGGACGCGCTGATGAACCGCCGAGGTGGACAGGCCGGTGGCCTTGCCCAGGTCGGTGTAGCTCATCCGCCCGTCCTTGACGAGCAACTCCACGATGTGACGGTCCAGCTCCTCCATATGGATCAATCTATGGCCATGAGTCGTTCCCGGCACAGCTGCCCAGCCCTTGGGACGGCACCTGCGCCGGGCATGTGACCAACGCCACAGGTTTACGCGGCAGTAGTGGGACACGGAACGGTTACGGCCGATCGGTGGCGGGAAGTGCTTGCTGTGGCCGGGGCCACAGTGTCCTGCCGGCCCATCCGAGGGGGGATTTCCCATGGCACACCTGAAGCTCACCGGACGTACCGAACCGGAGCCCGTTGATCCGTTCGAGGACTCCGCTCCCGACGCGTACGACACCTTCGAGATGTACCGGGTCGTCTGCCCGGACTGCGCGCAGCCCATCGCGCTCCTGGCGGACGAGGACGTGCTGCCGGAGCACGCGCTGTGCCCGTCCCCGTGGAACCCGTTCGTGCTCACCGTGTGCCCCGGTACGGGGCGTGTAGCCGGTGACCGGCCCACCGAGGCGGACGGGGCGCAGGAGCAGGAGACGGCGCTGCTGCTGACGCTCCCGCAGGGGCTCGACTGGCGGACGCAGCCCTTCTCGCACGCCGGCGGTGCCGCTTCCCGTCCGATCCGGGTGGACCACCCGCTCCGGCGCGCGGCCGCCTGAGCCGCCCCTTCCGAACGCGCGGCCGGGGTGCGGGAGCAACCCGGCGGCCGGGGAGAACCGGGTGAACATTCGCCCGAATCGAACAGCCAGTGACCCCGCCGCGTCCCATGGCGTTGCCCCGGTATGACCCCGCTGCATTCCACGGCCGGCCCCGGGCGCCGCCGTCTCGCCGCTCCCCCTCCCGAAGAATCGGTTCCGCAGTCCGGTTCCGTACCGGCCTCCCGGTCCGAACCGCCCCGGTCGGCGCCGCGCGCGGTGCCCCAGTCGAGCGATCCGCCGATCTACCGGGCGCTGTTGCGGCACTGGGAGAGCACCGGCCGGACCCTGCCGGGCCGTCATGACCAGGACTGGAACCGGATCATGACGACGCCCGTGTGGTCCGAACGGCCGCTGCGGGTCAGCGGGACTCAGGGCCCGCGAGGTGGCGGGCGATGACCATCCGCTGAATCTGGTTGGTGCCCTCCACGATCTGGAGCACCTTGGCCTCGCGCATGAGGCGTTCGACGGGGAAGTCCTGCGTGTAGCCGTAGCCGCCGAGCACCTGGACGGCGTCGGTGGTCACCTGCATCGCGGCGTCCGTGCAGAAGAGCTTGGCCATGGCTGCCTGGCGCGAGAAGGGGCGGCCGGCGTCCCTCAGCCGGGCGGCCTCCAGATAGAGCGCGCGGCCGGCCTCGATGCGGGTCGCCATGTCGGCGAGCATGAAGCGCAGGCCCTGGAAGTCCGCGATGGGGCGGCCGAACTGCTTGCGGCCGGTGGCGTAGCCGAGGGCCTCGTTCAGTGCGGCCTGGGCGACGCCGATGGCGCAGGCGGCGATGCCGAGGCGGCCGGAGTCGAGGGCGGACAGGGCGATCGCGAAGCCCTGGCCCTCCTCGCCGATCCGGCGGGCGTCGGGGATGCGGACACCGTCGAAGTGGAGCTGAGCGGTGGGCGAGCCCTTCATGCCCATCTTCTTCTCGGGGACGGCCGCGCTCAGCCCGGCGGCGTCACCGGGGACGAGGAAGGCGGTGATGCCCCGGGCGCCCTCGGCGCCGGTGCGGGCCAGCACGGTGCAGAAGTCGGCGATGCCGCCGTGCGTGATCCATGCCTTGGTACCGGTGATCACCCAGTCGTCGCCGTCCCGCACGGCCTTGGTGCGCAGCGAGGCGGCGTCGGAGCCGGAGGCCGGTTCGGAGAGGCAGTAGGCGCCGAGCAGGCCGCCGGAGAGCATCGACGGAAGGTGTTCGGCGCGCTGCTCCTTGGTGCCGTAGCCGGCGAGTCCGTGGCAGGCGAGGGAGTGGACGCTGACGCCGAGGCCGACGGTGAGCCGGGCGGCGCTGAGCTCTTCGAGGACCTGGAGGTAGACCTCGTACGGCTGGTCGCCGCCGCCGTGTTCGGAGTCGTAGGGCAGGCCGAGCAGGCCGGACTCGGAGAGCAGGGTGAAGACCTCGCGGGGGAAGCGGCCCGCTTCCTCCTCCTCGGCCGCCCCCGGGACGATCTCCCGCTGGGCGATGTCCCGTACGAGGTCGATCAGCTGGCTGGCTTCCTCGGTGGGCAGACGGCGTTCGACCCACTGCGGGGCACGGTCGGACATGACGGCGCTCTCCTCCCTGTCGGGCGTTGCGGCGGTCGCGCGCGCGGGGTGTGTGCGGCGCCGCCGGGGGGATCTCCGGGCGATGCCCGAAATCACTGCTGCCCAGCCGATGTTGCCCTCCCGGATTACGAGAGGCGCAGGCAGGCGGCTGTGGCGGGTCGAGTATGCCCGATCGGATGGCATCCGTCACCGGTTGACCGAACATACGGATGACCGGGTGTCCGGAACCCGGCTCCGGACACCCGGAGATCATCGATATTGGTCCGAACCATTGACCAACTGGTCTAGTCCATCTACCGTTCCCGGCGAACCGGCTTTCCGCGTTCATGCCAAATTTGAGCGCCGGAAGCCGGTAGTCCACTGGCACGCCCCCTCCCCCACGAGGAGCAACCATGACCGGACCGCATCGCCCGGGAGCCCGTCTGCGGGCCCTCGCCGCTGCCGCGTGTACCGCCGCTCTGGGCGCAGCCCTGCTCGGCGTCGCCGGCACCGGCTCCGCCGGCGCGGCCCCCGCCGCGCCCCGGGCCGCCGCACCGGAAACAGCACCCGCCGCCCCCACAGCGGCCGGTGACAAGGTGGTCGGATACTTCACCGAATGGGGTGTCTACGACCGTAATTACCACGTCAAGAACATCGAGACCTCGGGCTCGGCCGACAAGCTCACGCACATCAACTACGCCTTCGGCAACGTCCAGGGCGGCAAGTGCACCATCGGCGACTCGTACGCGGACTACGAGAAGGCGTACACCGCCGACCAGTCCGTCGACGGCGTCGCGGACACCTGGGACCAGGAGCTGCGGGGCAACTTCAACCAGCTGCGCAAGCTGAAGAAGCTGCACCCGGATCTGAAGGTGCTCTGGTCGTTCGGCGGCTGGACCTGGTCCGGCGGCTTCGGTGAGGCCGCGCAGAACCCGGCCGCGTTCGCCGAGTCCTGCTACAACCTGGTCGAGGACCCCCGGTGGGCCGATGTCTTCGACGGCATCGACATCGACTGGGAGTACCCGAACGCCTGCGGTCTGAGCTGTGACACCAGCGGCCGGGAAGCCTATGGCAACCTGCTGTCGGCGCTGCGTACGAAGTTCGGCGGCGACAGCCTGGTCACTTCGGCGATCAGCGCGGACGGCTCCGACGGCGGCAAGCTGGACGCCGTCGACTACGGCGGCGCGGCGCAGTACGTCGACTGGTACAACCCGATGACGTACGACTTCTTCGGCGCCTGGGACGCGAAGGGGCCGACCGCCCCGCACTCCCCGCTGACCTCCTACGAGGGCATCCCGCAGGACGGCTTCAACAGCGAGGCGGCCATCGAGAAACTGAAGGCGCAGGGTGTCCCGGCCTCGAAGCTGCTGCTCGGCATCGGCTTCTACGGGCGTGGCTGGACCGGCGTCACGCAGGACGAGCCGGGCGGAACGGCGACCGGCGCGGCCGCGGGCACGTACGAGGCGGGCATCGAGGACTACAAGGTCCTCAAGAACACCTGCCCCGCCACGGGCACCGTCGCGGGCACGGCGTACGCGCACTGCGGCAACGACTGGTGGAGCTACGACACGCCGGCGACCATCGGCACCAAGATGGCGTACAAGAACCAGCAGGGCCTGGGCGGCACCTTCTTCTGGGAGCTGAGCGGTGACACCACCGACGGCGAACTGATCAAGGCGATCGACTGACCCGGTAGCGCGGTGGACGTCAGGGGCGGGGAGCCTTTCGGACTCCCCGCCCCTGACGTGCTCCAGCAGCTCGGGGCCGTCGTCGGGGCCGCCGGTGCGGGCGCGGCGGCGGGCGGCGGGCGGCGGTGAGGGAGGCGGCAGTCGCGGTCATGGCATCTCGTTCGGTCGGCCGGCAGGGGCGGGGGCGGGGGCGATGCCGGAGCGCACACCGTGCGGTCGGCGCGAAGCCGGGCACCCGCTCAGCCGGACGTGCCGAACCGGCGCAGGTAGGCGGCGAGGCCGTCCGGTGTGGTGCCGGTCCAGCCGATGTAGCCGTCCGGGCGTACGAGGAAGAGGCCGGTGCCGTACGCGCCGGGCGCGCTCCCGCTCACCACGCGGGCGACGGGGCCGCCCGGGGCGCCGGGTGCTTCGGTGCCGAGCGCGAGGAGCGTCCAGTGCGGTCCCCGGAAGGCGTCGAAGAGCCGTATGCCGTCCACGGTCGCGTCGGGGGCGCGGTCGCCGGCGTGGAGCGCGCCGTCCGGGACCGCGTCGCGGGTCTCCTCGGTGAGCGGCGAATCGCGGTAGCCGAGGCCCAGCTGGCGGGTGGCGTCGCCGCGGCGGACCTCGCCGCGGTGGACGCCGGTGGACAGGTCGAGCATCTGGGCGGCGACCGGGCGCCGCTCCTCCTCGTAGCTGTCCAGGAGCGCGGCCGGGGCGCCGCCCGTCAGGACCGCGCCGAGCTTCCAGCCCAGGTTGTAGGCGTCCTGGACGCTGGTGTTCAGGCCCTGGCCGCCCGCCGGGGAGTGCACATGCGCGGCGTCCCCGGCGAGGAAGACCCGGTCCTGCCGGAAGCGGTCGGCCAGGGCGGCGCGGGGGCGGAAGTCCGAGGCCCAGCGCACCTCGGTCACGGCCTCGGCGGGGAGGTGCGAGCGCGCGGCGACGAGCGCGCGGATGCCGTCCGGGGTGAGGTCGGCCTCGGTGCCCTCCGCGAACCGGGCGGTCACCTGGAAGTCCTCCGTGCCGGCCAGCGGCCAGATCGCGAGGAGGTCGTCGTCGCCTTCGCGGGGCGGGAAGATGTGCCAGTTGTCGCGGTCCAGGCCGGTGATCCGGACGTCCGCGACCAGCATCGGGTTCGGGTCGACGGTCTCTCCGGTCATCCCGATGCCCAGCGCGCGGCGCACCGCCGACCGGCCCCCGTCCGCGGCGACCAGATAGCGGCCGCGCACCGCACCGCCGTCGGAGAGCAGTGCGGTGACGCCCTCCGCGTCCTGCGTGAGGCCGACGGCCTCCCGGCCGAAGGCGACCGCGCCGCCCAGCTCCGCCAGCCGCGCGGCCAGGATCTCCTGGGTGCGCCACTGCGGCACCATCCACGGCGTGTTGTACGGCGAGTCCTCGGTCGGCTCGACCGGGTCGAACAGGTGGTGCTCGCCGACCCGCTCGCCGTCGCGCCAGACCATGCCGACCGGGTAGGTGCCGCCCGCCGCGTGGATCGCGTCGATGACCCCGAGGTCGTCGAAGACCTCCATGGTGCGGGGCTGGAGGCCCTTGCCCCGGGAGCCGGGGAACAGCTCGTCCGCGCGTTCCAGGACGAGCGCGTGCACCCCGCGCCGGGCCAGGTCCGCTCCGAGGGCGAGACCGGTGGGGCCCGCGCCGACGATCACTACATCCGCGTCCATGACTCTTCTCCTTAACGTTGTTAAGTGCTCGGTGGTTCCGAGGGTGCCCTTAACGGCGTTAAGCTGTCAAGCGTGAGTACCGAACGACGCGCCCCCCTCGACCGCCGACGGGTCGCGGACACGGCGTTGAGCCTGCTGAACGAGGTGGGCCTGGACGGGCTGACCCTGCGCGCCATCGCGAAGGAGCTGGACGTCAAGGCACCCGCCCTGTACTGGCACTTCAAGGACAAGCAGGCGCTGCTGGACGAGATGGCGACGGAGATGTACCGCCGCATGCTCGCCGGCACCCCGCTCGACCCGGCCGACACCTGGCGGGAGCGGCTGCGGAAGACCAACCACGCGCTGCGCACGTCGCTGCTCGGCTACCGGGACGGCGCCCGGGTGTTCAGCGGCTCGCGCTTCACGGGCGCGGTGCACGCCGAGCATATGGAGGAGAGCCTGCGGCTGCTCACCGCCGCCGGGTTCACCCTGGCCCAGGCGGTGCGGGCGGCGACGACGACGTACATGTTCACGCTCGGCTTCGTCATCGAGCAGCAGGGCGTCGAGCCCCTGCCGGGCCTGCGCCGGGAGGGCTTCGACGTGGCCGAGCGGGCGCGGATGCTGGCCGCCTACCCGCTGACCGCCGCGGCGGGTGCGGAGATCTTCGCGGACTACGAGCGGCATTACGGGGAAGCGCTCGACCTGGTGATCGCGGGTGTCGCGGCGGCCTACGGCGTCGGCTGACGGCGGGCACGGCGCACGGCACCCGGGGCGTCAGTCCAGGTCGATGACGACCTTGATGTCCCCGTCCCGCGCGGTGAACGCGTCGGCGGCGTCCCGCAGCGGCACCCGCCGGGTGATCATCCGCTCCAGCCAGGCCGGCTCGGCGCGGCGGAGGGCTTCGGCGCCCGCGCGGTAGTGGCGCGGATTGGCGTTGACCGAGCCCACCACGGCGACGTTGCCCCGCACCAGCTCGTTGTTGAGCGCGCCCACCGCCACCGGCAGCCGCCGGGCCTCGGGCGCCACACCGATCAGGCAGACGATCCCGTAGCTCGCGGTCCCCCGCATCGCGCCCAGGACCACGTCCCCGGCGCCCGTCGCCTCGATCACCACGTCGGGCCGGAGGGCGGCGGCCACGTCATCGATGGAGCCGCTGTGGTACGTGGCGCCCAGCCCGGCCACCAGACCGGGCTTCGGCCCCGAGGTCACCCGGTCCAGGACATGGACGTCGAGCCCGCGTTGCCGGCCCAGCAGCGCGGCGAGCAGGCCGATCGGCCCGGCGCCGGTGACCAGGACCCGCTCCGGCGCGAACCAGGAGCGCGCGCCGATCCGTTCGACCTGCTCCCACGCCTTGGCGAGCACGGTGGCCGGCTCCAGCAGGACGCCGACGCGCTCCAGGGACGGGTCGAGCCGGACCGCGTAATCGCTCTCGACGGTCCAGAACCGGCTGGCGTACCCGTGCCGTTCCCTGATCCCGCGCTCCGTGTAGCGCCCGTTGCGGCACATGTCGAACTCGCCCCGGGCGCAGGCGCCGCACGGTTCCGGATCGGGGCGCCGCACGACGCCCACGACCAGGTCCCCGGCGGCGAAACCGCTCCCCGCGGGCGCCTGCCGCACCCGGCCCAGCGACTCATGGCCGATGATCAGCCGGTCCTCGCCGCGCGGCGCCCGCCCGAGTCCGCCGGCCACGATCTCCCGGTCCGTGCCGCAGACGCCCACGGAGATCCCGTCGACCAGGAGCTCCCCCGCACCCGGCACCGGATCGGGGACCTCGCTGACCTCAAGGCTCTGGCCGGCCGAGGGCCGGACGGTCACGGCACGCATGGGTCCCCTTCCCGGAGCACCGGGCTCAGATCAGCCCGAACGACCGCAGCGCCCACCGCTGCGCCGGGGCCGGGTGCGCGGGCCAGTAGACGTAACAGACCCCGCCGGTCCCGCTCTTGACGTCGCCGTTCGCGTCGTACCGCTTGGTGCGCAGCCAGATGGTCTCCCACTCGTGGCGCTTGTAGACGTGGCGGACCGCGTCGTCGTCCGGGGACGCGGGGTCGTTGGCGATGACGTCGCCCTCGGCGGTGAAGCCGATGACCGTCATCAGGTGGCCCGAGGTGCCGTAGCCCGCGCCGGTCAGCTCCTCCTTGAGGAAGGACTGGGAGGTGATGACGGGGATGCCCGCGCGGACCAGGGTCTCCACGTCGTCGAGGGAGCCGAGCCGGGTCACGGCGGCGCTCATGTCGTGGTACGTGGCCGCGTAGGCGGCGTTGAACGGCCAGTTGCCGCAGCCCTCGTACTGGTTGTCGTACGTGAAGCGGGCGGCGTGGCAGACCGAGGGGTCCTGTATGCCGGGCTCCACCCAGGCCAGGTCGGCGGCGGAGGGCCTGCGGCCCCAGTACTCGACGATCATCTGCGAGGAAGTGGGGCTGCACCACGCCTCGCCGCCGTTGTCGTACTCCGGGTACTGGCCGACGTGGACGTTCTGCGAGTAGCGCGGCACCGGCAGCTCGCGGACCAGGCCCGGGGTGCTCGCGGGCACCGTGAAGCGGTCCGGGATGTCCGAGGCCATCGCGCCCACCCGCCACACGGTCGGGGTGCGGCGGGTGCCCGGGGTGCGGTACAGGGTCAGCCGGAGGCGGTAGGTGAGCAGGCGCAGGCCGCTCGCCGCGTCGTCCACCGAGAAGGTGTCCGTCCAGATGGAGCTCTTGCCGTCGCTCTGGCCGTCCACCGAGGTGCGGCGGATGTCCGCGTCACCGGCGGCCCAGCGGCCCATCACGTACCACGGGGTCTCGGTGCCGTCCGAGTAGCGGCCGCACAGCTCGACCTGGATCCAGGTGCCGGCCGGGGTCTTTGCGTTCCAGGAGGCGATCACCTCGGTCGCGGGGACACGGGAGCGGTGGACGGGCGAGGTCCAGGTCGCGTACTCCCAGGCGGCGGTGGTGCCGGTGTGCGGGTCGGTGTAGTCCGTACGGCCCAGCGGGTGGGCGATGACCAGACCGGCCCGGCGGCCGGCGACCGCGCGGGTCCCGGCGCGGTCGCCGCAGCGCCAGTCGGTGTACGTGGTCCAGGCGTGGTGGTCCACCGAGGGCGGCGCGGGCCGGGCGCGGCGCGGAGCGGCCGCGGCCGCGGCGGCGGACGACAGCGTTCCGGCACCGGCGGCCGCCACGACGGCGGCGGCGAGCACGGTGCGGCGTGAGGTGGGACTGGGCATGGGCGAGACCCCCGGTCGTCGTCTGAGGAATGGGGCTGCGGTGCACGACAGTGGGCCAACTATCGCGGGTCGCGTCCCGGTTCGGCCAGCGATTCGACCCGCGCCGATCGACCAATATTGGTCTCTACCACTGGCGTGACCTGCGGCTGGACCGAACGGGCTACCGCGCGCCCCGGCTCGTACGCTGGGCGCATGAACGATCTCGCGCTCCGCGCCGCGCGGCTCTCCGCCCTCCCGCCGTCCTGCGGGCCGGTGCGGCTGGTGGCCGTGGACGGGCACGCGGGGTCGGGCAAGAGCACCTTCGCCGGGCGGCTCGCGGCGGCGCTCGGCGGGGCTCCCGTGCTGCATCTGGACGATCTGGCCACGCACGAGGAGCTGTTCGCCTGGACCGGCCGGCTGCGCGAGCAGGTGACGGGGCCGCTGTCGCGCGGCGAACCCGCGCGCTACGCGCCGTACGACTGGACGGCACGGGCCTTCGGGCCGGTCAGGACCCTGGAGCCCGCGCCGGTCGTCCTGATCGAGGGTGTCGGCGCGGGCCGGCGCGCCCTGCGGCCGCTGCTCGCGCGGCTGTTGTGGATGGACCTGCCCGCCGACGCGTCCTGGGCGCGCGGCCGGCGGCGCGACGGGCCGGCGCTGCGCTCCTTCTGGGACGGCTGGACGGCGGCCGAGACCGCGCACTTCGCGGCGGACCCGTCGCGCCCCTGGGCGGATGCTCTGGTGCAGCAGTCGCCCGAGGGGTACACGTGGCTGGAGGGACCCTTGCGGCAGCGGCGCTGAACCGTTCCGTCACCCGGTGTGACCGGCTCGCGCCGCCCTCTCGGGTCGCCGGAAAACCGCTCGGAAGTACCTCAACTCCGCTTGACCCGGGGGCGGTACAGGTCTTACGTTCTCAATGTGCGGCTTTTCGGAGCCCCCACAGACGCGAAGCCCCCGGTTGTTCCCCCGTGACCGGGGGCTTCGTCCTGTGCTCCCGGCGCCGTTCCGGTGCCCTCTTTCTCACCCTGGGTCACGGCGCCTCTTCGGCCTGCGGCACCCTTCGTCGGATACGCACCGCACAGGTACGATGCCTCTCGGTGCGGTCAATTCCCGTCCACGGCACAGTGATTCGGCGCGCTTTCGAGCGGCGGGACATCCTGGGGGCACGTTTGTGGGGGACCTGATGGACTTCGGTACGCAGGGCGCGCAGGCCCCGGCCGACCTCGCCTGGCTGCGGGGCGTGGACGCCTACACGATGGGCGCGTATCCGCAGGCCGAGGAGGAGTTCCGGGCGGCCGTGGGCCAGGACCCCGGCATGGCGGACGCCTGGCTCGGGCTGCACGCGCTGCGCGTCGACACCGCGTCGGCGCTGCTGCACATGCACCGCCACCGCGACCGCTTCGGCGAACAGCGCACCCGCTACCGGCGCACGCTCAACTCCTGGTACTGGCTGGGCTGGTGGGTGCAGCCGGTCCTGGAGAGCCCGCGCGACCTGCTGCTCGCGCACGCCTCGCACTGGCTGGACGGCCGCCATGTCGCCGAGCTGGACCGGGCCCTTGCCGCGCTGCCGCCCGTGGAGACCGACGCCCAGGTCCGTTTCCTGCACGCCTGCCGCTCCTACCTGGTCAAGGACTGGGATCAGCTCGTACGCCACACCGAGCAGCTGATCGACGACCCGCTGCTCGGCATCGAGGCGGGGCTGTTCGGCGGGATGGCCCGGGTGCGCCTGGAGATGTACGGGCAGGCGGAGCCGATGCTGGCGACGGCCCTGATGCGGTGCCGCAGCGAGCAGCCGCAGCGCAAGGAGCTGCGCTACTGGCTCGCCCGCGCCCACGAGGGCACCGGCCGCAGCGCCGCCGCCCTCCCCCTCTACCGCGCCGTGCACCGCATCGACCCGGCCTTCATGGACACCTCCGCGCGCCTCGCGGCCATCGCGGACTACGACGGACTCGACGGCCCCGAGGACATGCCCGGCCTCGCGTCCGTGTCCCTGACCGGCGCGGAGGCGGACGCGTTCTACGCGGAGGGCGCCCCGGCGCCGGGCGACGGCCAGGCGGACGGGCGGGAGCTGCCGCCCGGCGGCGAACCGCAGGACATGCCCGGTGCCGGGGGCGCCCCGCTGCCCGGCGGGGCGCGCGCGAAGGCCCCGGCGCCGCAGCCGTTCCCGGCCGGGCCCAGCGACCCGGCGCTGCTGGCCGAGGCGCTGGCCGAGCTGGAGCGGATGGTCGGCCTGGAACCGGTGAAACGCCAGGTCAAGGCCCTCTCGGCGCAGCTCAACATGGCGCGCCTCCGGGCGGGCCAGGGGCTGCCCGTACAGCCGCCCAAGCGGCACTTCGTGTTCTCCGGCCCCTCCGGCACCGGCAAGACGACCGTGGCCCGCATCCTGGGCCGGGTCTTCTACGCGCTGGGCCTGCTCGGCGGGGACCACCTCGTGGAGGCGCAACGGGCGGACCTGGTCGGTGAGTTCCTGGGCCAGACCGCCGTGAAGGCGAACGAGCTGATCGATTCGGCGCTGGGCGGGGTGCTGTTCGTGGACGAGGCGTACAGCCTGTCCAACACCGGGTACAGCAAGGGCGACGCGTACGGCGACGAGGCGCTTCAGGTGCTGCTCAAGCGGGCGGAGGACAACCGGGACCATCTGGTCGTGATCCTGGCCGGCTATCCGGAGGGCATGGACCGGCTGCTGTCCACCAACCCCGGGCTGTCCTCGCGCTTCACCACCCGGGTGGACTTCCCCAGCTACCGGCCGCTCGAACTCACCGCGATCGGTGAGGTGCTGGCCGCTGAGAACGGCGACGTCTGGGACGAGGAGTCGCTGGACGAGCTGCGCTCGATCAGCGGCCATGTGGTGGACCAGGGCTGGCTGGACGAGCTGGGCAACGGCCGCTTCCTGCGGACGCTGTACGAGAAGAGCTGCGCCTACCGCGACCTGCGGCTCTCCGGCTGTACGACGCTGCCCACCCGGGACGACCTGGCCACGCTGCGGCTGCCCGACCTGATGCAGGCGTACGGCGAGGTCCTTTCGGGGCGCGGGCCGGTGGGCGGCCGGGGGCAGCAGGAGCCGCCGGGCCTGTGAGCCGTGCGGCCGGCCACCGGGGCGTTCCGGTGGCCGGCTCCCGCGTACGGCTCAGCCCACCAGGGCCGTCGCCCCGTCCGGGTCCGTCGTCCGCTCCTCCGTGCGGCGCGGCTCCGCCACCCGGTGCGCCGGGTCGCGTACCTCGCCGACCAGCGTCTCCAGGACGTCCTCCATCGCGACCAGGCCGAGCACCCGGCCGGAGGCGTCCGCGACCTGGGCGAGGTGCGTGGCGGCGCGGCGCATCACGGTGAGGGCGTCGTCCAGCGGGAGTTCGGCCCGTACGGTGGCCATCGGGCGCCACAGCTGCTGCGGCACCGCGCGCTCCCCGTCCTCCAGGTCGAGGACGTCCTTGACGTGCAGATAGCCCATGAAGGGGCCGCCGCCCTCGGCGCAGACCGGGAAGCGCGAGAAGCCCGTGCGGACGGTCAGCTCCTCGATGCGGCGCGGGGTGACCGAGGGGTCCACCGTGACCAGGGACGCCCGGCGCAGCAGGACGTCGGTGACGGGGCGGCTGCCCAGCTCCAGGGCGTCCTCCAGGCGTTCCCGCGCCTCGGGCTCGATGAGGCCGGCCTGCCCGGAGTCCTCCACCAGGCGGTTGAGCTGCTCGCTGGTGAAGACGGCCTCCACCTCGTCCTTCGGTTCGACGCCGAAGAGGCGGAGCACCAGCCGGGCGCAGGCGCCGAGCGCGGCGGTGACCGGGCGGCAGAGCCGGGCGAAGCCGACGAGGCCGGGGCTCAGCCAGAGCGCGGTCCTCTCGGGCGCGGCCATCGCCAGGTTCTTCGGGACCATCTCGCCGATGACGAGGTGGAGGAAGACGACGAGGACGAGCGCGAGGACGTAACCGAGCGGGTGGATCAGCCCCTCCGGCAGGTGCACGGCGGTGAACACCGGCTCCAGGAGGTGGGCGACGGTGGGTTCGGCGACGGCTCCGAGGGTCAGGGAGCAGACGGTGATGCCGAACTGGGCCGCCGCCATCATCTGCGGCAGGTTCTCCAGGCCGTACAACACCTGGCGGGCGCGGCCGGAACCGGCGGCGGCGAGGGGGTCGATCTGGCTGCGGCGCACGGAGACGAGCGAGAACTCCGCGCCGACGAAGAAGCCGTTCGCGAGGACCAGGAGCCCGGCGAAGACCAGCTGGACGAGGCTCATCGCGCCGCCTCCAGGACCGCCGGCTCCGAGGCGTCCGCACCGGCGGCGGCCGCCGCCCGGACGAAGCGGACCTTCTCGGCCCGGTAGTGGCCGACCTGGCGGACCGCGATCCGCCAGCCGGGGAGTTCGGCCCGGTCGCCGGGGGCGGGAATGCGGCCCAGCAGATCGGCGACGAGCCCGGCGACCGTCTCGTACGGGCCGTCCGGCACGTCGAGTCCTATGCGGCGCAGGGTGAGGACCCGGCAGCTGCCCTCGGCGTCCCAGGCGGGGCGGCCGTCCTCGGGCGGGGCGGGGGCCAGCTCGGGGCGGTCGGCGCCCTCCGCGTCGTGCTCGTCGCGGACCTCGCCGACCAGCTCCTCGATGATGTCCTCCAGGGTGACGACCCCGGCGGTGCCGCCGTACTCGTCGACCACGACGGCGATCGGCTGCTCCTTGCGGAGCCGCTGGAGGAGCTGTTCGACGGGCAGCGTCTCGGGCACCAGGAGCGGCGGCACGGCGATCCGGCCGGCCGTGGTGCGCAGCCGGTCGGGGGCCGGGACGGCCAGGGCGTCCTTGAGGTGGATCATGCCGACGACCTCGTCGATGCGTTCCCGGTAGACGGGGAAGCGGGACAGGCCGGTGGCGCGGGTGAGGTTGAGGACGTCCTCCGCGGTGGCGGAGGTCTGGAGGGCGCTGACCTTCACGCGCGGGGTCATGACGTGCTGGGCGGTGAGCCCGGCGAGCGACAGGGTCCGTACGAAGAGGTCGGCGGTGTCCTGTTCGAGGGTGCCCGCCTCGGCGGAGTGCCGGGCGAGGGAGACCAGCTCGCCCGGGGTGCGGGCGGAGGCCAGCTCCTCGGTGGGCTCGACGCCGAGGAGGCGTACGAGCCGGTTGGCCGCGGTGTTCAGGGCGCCGATGACCGGCCGGAAGAGACGGGTGAAGCGGGCCTGCGGTCCGGCGACGAACCGGGCGACGGTCAGCGGGCGGGAGACCGCCCAGTTCTTCGGGACGAGTTCGCCGATGACCATCTGGACGGCGGCGGCGAGCAGCATGCCGGTCACCACGCTGACGGTGGGCACGGCGCCGGCGGGCAGCCCGGTCAGGGCGAGGGGTCCGTCCAGCAGCTGGGCGAGCGCCGGTTCGGCGAGCATGCCGACCACCAGCGAGGTGATGGTGATGCCGAGCTGGGTGCCGGACAGCTGGAAGGACAGTTCGCGCAGGGCGTCGGTGACGGTGCGGGCCCGCCGGTCGCCCTCGGCGGCGGCGCGTTCGGCGTCCGCGCGTTCCACGGTGACGAGACCGAATTCGGCCGCCACGAAGAAGCCGTTGGCGAGGATGAGAAGGAATGCCGCGCTGAGCAGCAAGAGGGGGGTTGTCATGCCGCCGCCTCCACGGAGGGGGCGGCGCAGGTACTACCGGACGATCCGTCCATTGCTGGAGGGAGTCACTCCTCGGGTCGCAGGAAAATCCCCGCCGGCCGCGTGGGCCTTCGGGCGGGGCGGGGCGCGCACGGGGCGCCACCGCCCTCCAGAGTAATCAACGAGAGGCGGTACGGGGCAGGGGGCTCAGCTCTCGTCCGCGCCCGTGCCCCGGCTCTCGGCGAGGGCACGCAGGGCGCGGGCGTCCTGGATGGCGCGCTGTCTGGCGATGCCGGGCTGGATGCCGAGGGCGGGCATGCTGGTGCCGTCGCTGAGGTCGAGGAAGACCCACGGATCGCCCACCCGCAGGTTGACGCGGACGATCTCGGCCCAGGAGAGCCGGCGGCTGCGCGTGAGGTTGACCACCGTCACACCCTCCTCGTCCGCGACGATCTTGGGGCGGCTGAGCAGCGCCAGGACGCCGAAGAAGAGCAGCGCGGTGAAGACGAAGCTGACCCGCTCGCCCCCGCTGAGCTGTTCGAGGGTGAAGGCGACGACGGTGATGACGGCGAACATCACCGCGCCGACGGTCAGCAGGACCACCCGGGTGCGGGTCGGCCGGAAGGTGACCGGCAGGGCCGGCCGGCCGGGCGGGGGTGTGGGCGCGGACATCGTGCTCTTCTTCCGTCCCGCCGTCAGAGCCGGCAGGCGTGGATCGCGGTGGTGAGGATGGCGCGGGCGCCGAGGTCGTACAGGTCGTCCATGATCCGCTGTGCCTCGGCGGCGGCGACCATGGAGCGGACGGCGACCCAGCCCTCGTGGTGCAGCGGGGAGATGGTCGGCGACTCCAGGCCCGGGGTGAGGGCGACGGCGCGCTCCAGGTGCTCGACACGGCAGTCGTAGTCCATCATCACGTAGCTGCGGGCCACCAGGACGCCCTGGAGGCGGCGCAGGAACTGCTGGACCTTGGGCTCGTCGGCGGGGGCGCCGGTGCGCCTGATGACGACGGCCTCGGAGGTCATGATGGGTTCGCCGATGACTTCGAGGCCGGCGTTGCGCAGGCTGGTGCCGGTCTCGACGACGTCCGCGATGACCTGGGCGACGCCGAGTTCGATGGCGGTCTCGACGGCGCCGTCGAGGTGGACGACGGAGGCGTCGACACCGGACTCGGCGAGGTGCTTGGCGACGATGCCCTCGTAGGAGGTGGCGATCGTGAGGCCGCCGAAGTCCGCGGGGTCCGTGACGGTGCCCGGCTTGGTGGCGTAGCGGAAGGTGGAGCGGGCGAAGCCGAGCTGGAGGATCTCCTCGGCCTCGGCACCGGAGTCCAGCAGCAGGTCGCGGCCGGTGATGCCGATGTCGAGGCGGCCCGAGCTGACGTAGATCGCGATGTCGCGGGGGCGCAGGTAGAAGAACTCGACCTCGTTGGCGGGGTCCACCAGGACGAGTTCCTTCGACTCCTTGCGCTGCTTGTAGCCCGCCTCATGGAGCATCGCCATCGCAGGCCCGGAGATAGCACCCTTGTTGGGGACGGCGATGCGCAGCATGAGGTCGGGTTTCCTTTGCGAAAGGGGTGGCGGGATGACGTACGGGAGGGTGCGGGGCCTGGCTCAGAGGTGGGCGTAGACGTCGTCCAGGGAGATCCCGCGCGCGACCATCATCACCTGGACGTGGTACAGCAGCTGCGAGATCTCCTCGGCGGCGGCGTCCTTGCTCTCGTGCTCGGCGGCCATCCAGACTTCGGCGGCCTCCTCCACGACCTTCTTGCCGATGGCATGGACCCCCTTCTCCACCAGTTCGGCGGTGCGGGAGGTGGAGGGGTCGCCGTTGGCGGCCTTGAGCTGTAGCTCGGCGAAGAGCTCTTCGAAGGTTTTGTTCGCCATGATGTGCTCAGAATACGGGGTGCCGCGCCCGCACTCAGCGCCAGGGTTCGCTGACCGAGCGCAGTGTGGCGGCGGTGGCGACCGCGGCGGTGACCGCTTCGTGCCCCTTGTCCTCGTTGGACCCTTCGAGACCGGCCCGGTCGAGCGCCTGCTCCTCGTTGTCGCACGTGAGTACGCCGAAGCCGACCGGGACGCCGGTGTCGACGGCGACCTGGGTCAGGCCGTTGGTGACGCCGTGGGACACGTACTCGAAGTGCGGGGTGCCGCCGCGGATGATCACGCCGAGGGCGACGATCGCGTCGTACCCGCGCCCGGCCAGCACCTTCGCGACGACGGGGAGCTCGAAGCTGCCCGGGACCCGCAGCAGGGTCGGCTCGTCGATGCCCAGCTCGTGCAGGGCACGCAGGGCGCCGTCGACCAGGCCGTCCATGACCTTCTCGTGCCACTGCGCGGCGACGACCGCCACACGCAGGTCACCGCAGTTGCGTACGGACAGTTCGGGTGCGCCCTTGCCGCTCATGTCTCTCCTGGGTTCGCTGTACGGGGTTGTGCTACTGGTTGCCGCAGGCGGACGCGGGGACCGCGTCGAGCCAGGGCAGGTCGTGTCCCATGCGGTCGCGCTTGGTGCGCAGGTACCGCAGATTGTGCTCACCGGCCTGGACGGGCATCGGCTCGCGCCCGGTGACGGTCAGGCCGTGCCGGGTGAGCGCGGCGGTCTTATCCGGGTTGTTGGTCAGCAGGCGCAGGCTGCGTACGCCGAGGTCCGCGAGGATCTGCGCGCCCGCCGCGTAGTCCCGGGCGTCGGCGGGCAGGCCGAGTTCCAGGTTGGCGTCGAGCGTGTCGACGCCGCGCTCCTGGAGCTCGTACGCGCGCAGCTTGGAGAGCAGGCCGATGCCCCGGCCCTCGTGGCCCCGGAGGTAGACGACGACACCGCGTCCCTCGTCCGTGATCCGCTCCATGGAGGCGTGCAGCTGGGGGCCGCAGTCGCAGCGCTCGGAAGCGAAGATGTCGCCGGTCAGGCACTCGGAGTGGACCCGGACCAGGACGTCGTCGCCGTCCTCGATGTCGCCGTCCCCGATGTCGCCGTGCACCAGCGCGACGTGTTCCACGCCGTCCACGGTGGAGCGGTAGCCGTACGCGGTGAAGGCGCCGAAGCGGGTGGGGAGCCGGACCTCGGCCTCGCGGCGGACGGTGGGCTCGTTGCTGCGGCGGTACGCGATCAGGTCCTCGATGGAGATGATCGTGAGGCCGTGCTTGCGGGCGAACGGCACCAGCTGGGGCAGCCGCAGCATGACGCCGTCCTCGCCGGCGATCTCGACGATGGCCCCGGCGGGCCGGAGTCCGGCGAGCCGGGCGAGGTCGACGGCGGCCTCGGTGTGGCCGTTGCGCACGAGGACCCCGCCGGAGCGGGCGCGCAGCGGGAAGACATGGCCGGGGCGCACGAAGTCGCCGGGGCCGGCCACACCGTCGGCGAGCAGCCGGAGCGTGGTGGCGCGGTCGGCGGCGGAGATGCCGGTGGAGACGCCGTGGGCGGCCGTGGCGTCGACGGAGACGGTGAAGGCGGTCTGCATCGACTCGGTGTTGTGGTCCACCATCTGGGGCAGTTCGAGCCGTTCCAGCTCGTCGCTCTCCATGGGCGCGCAGATCAGTCCGCGGCACTCGCTCATCATGAACGCGACGATCTCGGGCGTGGCCTTCTCGGCGGCGATGACGAGGTCGCCCTCGTTCTCGCGGTCCTCGTCGTCCACGACCACGACGGGCCGGCCGGCCGCGATGTCGCGGATGGCCTGCTCGACGGGGTCGAGGGCCAGGTCCTCGACGGGCGCTTCGTGCTCCCGGTGCAACCAGGTGGGCTGGGCAGTCATGCCGTGGCTCCTTCCAGAGCGGGTGTCCGCGTACGCAGCCACCAGTCGCGCATGCCCCACAGGACGAGGGCGCCGTAGACGACGTAGATGAGACCGGAGAAGGCGAGCCCGCTGTGGAAGTTCAGCGGGACGCCGACGAGGTCGACCAGGAGCCAGGCGAACCAGAACTCGACCATGCCGCGCGCCTGGGCGAGCATCGCGACCAGCGTGCCCGCGAAGATGTAGGCGTCCGCCCAGGGGCTCCAGGAGAGCGAGGGGAAGGCGGTGAAGAGGCCGCCGACCGCGAGGGTGCCGAGGGCCGCCCCGCCGGCCAGGAGGCCGCGTTCGCGCCAGGTGGCGAACCGGACCGCGATCGAGCCGTCCTGCGCCTGCTGCCGGCCCCGGGTCCACTGCTGCCAGCCCCAGACGGCGACCGCGATGACGATGACCTGCTTGCCGACGCTGCCCGCCTGCTGGACGGAGACGTTGGCGGCGACCAGCACGACGCCGGACAGGAGCTGGGCGGGCCAGGTCCAGATCGAGCGCAGCCAGCCGAGCGCGAGGGCGATCAGGCCGACGGTGTTGCCGATCATGTCGGACCAGATGATGTGCTGGTCGAGGACGGTGAACGCCTCGGAGTTCAGCCAGTGCAGGGCGCTCACTTCGCGTCCTCCCCGGTCTCCGGCGCCTCGTGGCCGAGCAGCCGCTCGACGTACTTCGCGATGACGTCGACTTCGAGGTTGACCGGGTCGCCGGGCCCCTTGATGCCGAGGGTAGTCAGCGCCAGGGTGGTGGGGATGAGGCTGATGGTGAAGTAGTCGGGTGCGGCGTCCACCACGGTCAGGCTGACGCCGTCGACGGTGATCGAGCCCTTCTCGACCACGTACCGGGTGAGGGCGGCCGGGAGCGAGATCTTGACGATCTCCCAGTTCTCGGAGGGCCGGCGCTCCAGGATGCGGCCGGTGCCGTCGACGTGGCCCTGGACGATGTGGCCGCCGAGCCGGCCGCCGAGCGCCATCGGGCGTTCGAGGTTGACGCGGGAGCCGGTCGTCAGGGCGCCGAGGCTGGAGCGGTTCAGCGTCTCGGCCATCACATCGGCGGTGAACTCGTGCTCGCCGAGGTCCACGACGGTCAGGCAGACGCCGTTCACGGCGATGGAGTCCCCGTGCTTGGCGCCCTCGGTGACGACGGGTCCGCGCAGGCGGAAGCGGGAGGCGTCGTCCAGTTGCTCGACGGCGGTGACCTCGCCCAGTTCTTCGACGATTCCGGTGAACATTCAGTTCTCCTTCCGGGCAGGGCCGGGGACGGCGGTGACGCGCAGATCGGGGCCGATGCGGACGGTCTCCGTCACGTCGAGGCGCAACGCCTCGGTCAGCGTGGAGATTCCGGCGTCGGCGAGGGCGGCGGGGCCCGCGCCGATGAGGACGGGGGCGAGATAGCCGACGACCTTGTCGACCAGTCCCGCGGCGACGAAGGAGCCGGCCAGGACCGGGCCGCCTTCGAGGAGTACGGAGCGGACGCCGCGCCCGTGGAGGGCGGCGAGCAGGGCGGCCGGGTCGAGCCCGGGCCGGCCGGCCGCGCGGGGCAGGCGCAGGACCGCCTCGCCGGGCAGGTGGCCGGTGTCCGCGTCCTCGGCGACCGCGACCAGGGTGGGCGCGGTGGTGTCGAGGACCCGGGCTCCGGGCCGTACGGCGGTGGCGCGGGTGTCCATGACGACGCGCAGGGGCTGGACCGCGCCGTCGACGCCGCGCACCCCGAGCTGGGGGTCGTCGGCGCGGGCGGTGCCGGAGCCGACGAGGACCGCGTCGGCCTCGGCGCGCAGCCGGTGCACGTCGGCGCGGGACTCGGCGGAGCTGATCCAGCGGCTGCTGCCGTCGGCGGCGGCGACCCGGCCGTCCAGGCTCGCCGCGTACTTCCAGGTGACGTGCGGGCGGCCGCGGCGGACGGAGGTGAGCCAGGCGGTGTTGCCCGCCTCGGCCTCGTCGGCGAGGAGGCCCGCCTCGGCGCGGACGCCGGCGGCGCGGAGCGTTTCGGCACCGCCGGTGGCCTGCGGGGTGGGGTCGCCGACCGCGTACACGACACGGGCGATGCCGGCCTCGATGAGCGCCTGGGCGCAGGGGCCGGTGCGGCCGGTGTGGTTGCAGGGTTCGAGGGTGACGTAGGCGGTGCCGCCCCGGGCCCCGTCGCCGGCCGCGCGCAGGGCGTGGATCTCGGCGTGCGGGCCGCCGGCGCGCTGGTGGAAGCCCTCGCCCGCGGTCTGGCCCGCGGCGTCGAGGACGACGCATCCCACGACCGGGTTGGGGCTGGTGGAGCCGAGGCCGCGGGCGGCGAGCGTGACGGCTCGGCGCATGGCGGTCGTGTCGGCTGCGGTGTCCACCGGGTCCTCCTGCCTCTTCGGGCACGGACTCCGGGGCCTGTCGTTGACGACAGATGAAGCGGAACGCACGACAGGGACGCCTGATGCCGGAAACCATGGAGGAATCCGGTGATCCGGAACCTCCGCCGACGGCGGCGTACCCGCGAAACGGCCCGCCGCGCACTGCCTCCCATCCGGACTTTAACCGTCGGTCCAGGAATTTCACCTGGTCAACCGGCCGCTGGATGCGGACGGGTCGCGGACTGTAACCGCCGGTTCGGAATTACACCGACCCCGGAGTGCGCTGCTGCTGGTACCCGATCAGTGTGCCACGACCCGGCGGGGGCCAACCGGGTGAACGCTGTGGAGTGGCTCACAGACAGCACGTGACAAGAACACTTTCGGACATCCGTACAGGAATACACCCGGAATTGCCGTGAATGGTCCAGACCTATTGACGCACTGGTCTAGTCCTCTTAATCTCTGCGTCACCTCCGAGGAGCGGTTCCGCGGTGTGCGCACGCCCGGGACCAGGCACGACCCACCCCCCGCTTGTTCAGTTGTGTTCTGCCGACCTCCCCAGGAGGAACCGAACGTGCTGTCCCCCACCCGTGCGAGAGCCTCGCTCCTCGCCGCCGGCGCAGGCATCGCCGCGCTGCTGATCGGCTCGCTCGCCGCGACCCCGTCGCAAGCCGCCGACCAGGAGTCCTGTCGCCCCGACGGGCTCTACGAGACGCCGGGCGTCTCCGTCCCCTACTGCTCCGTGTACGACTCCGAGGGCCGCGAGAAGATGGGCGCCGACCATCCCCGGCGCGTCATCGGCTACTTCACCAACTGGCGGACCGGCAAGGACGGCAAGCCCGCCTACCTGGCCTCCGACATCCCCTGGGACAAGGTCACCCACCTCAACTACGCCTTCGCGCACGTCGACGGGGCCAACAAGCTCTCCGTGGGCGCGGATGGGCCGGAAAACGCCTCCACCGGGATGACCTGGCCGGGCGTCGCGGGCGCCGAGATGGACCCGGACCTCCCCTACAAGGGCCATTTCAACCTGCTCACCAAGTTCAAGAAGCAGTACCCGAACGTGAAGACGATGGTCTCCGTCGGCGGCTGGGCCGAGACCGGCGGCTACTTCGGCGACGACGGCGAGCGGGTCGACTCGGGCGGCTTCTACTCGATGGCCACCAACGCCGACGGCTCGGTCAACCAGGCCGGCATCGACACCTTCGCCGACTCGGCGGTCGACTTCATCCGGAAGTACGGCTTCAACGGCGTCGACATCGACTACGAGTACCCGACGACCATGAAGGACGCGGGCAACCCGCTGGACTGGACGCTGTCCAACGCCCGGCGCGGCGGTCTGGTCAAGGGCTACGCCGCGCTGATGAAGACCCTGCGCGAGAAGCTGGACCGGGCGTCCGCCGAGGACGGCCACCACTACCTGCTCAGCGTCGCCGCCCCCTCGTCGGGCTATCTGCTGCGCGGCATGGAGACGTTCCAGGTCCAGAAGTACCTGGACTACGTCAACATCATGTCGTACGACCTGCACGGCGCCTGGAACGAGTACGTCGGCCCCAACGCCGCGCTCTTCGACGACGGCAAGGACGCGGAGCTCGCCCAGGCGAGCGTCTACTCGACCTCGCAGTACGGCGGCACCGGCTACCTCAACACGGACTGGGCCTACCACTACTTCCGCGGTTCGATGCCGTCCGGCCGTATCAACATCGGCCTGCCGTACTACACCCGTGGCTTCAAGAACGTGCAGGGCGGCACCAACGGCCTGTGGGGCAAGGCGGCTTCGACCGACTGCCCGGCCGGTGCGGGGCTGACCAAGTGCGGTGACGGTGCCGTCGGCATCGACAACCTCTGGCACGACCTGGACGCCAACGGCGACGAGGCGCCCGCCGGGTCCAACCCGATGTGGCACGCCAAGAACCTGGAGAAGGGCATCGTCGGCGACTACGTCACGGACTACGGGTTCCCCGCGGACACCAAGCTGACCGGCACCTACGTCCGCAACTACGACTCGACGCTGGTCGCGCCGTGGCTGTGGAACGCCGAGAAGAAGGTCTTCCTCTCCACCGAGGACGAGCAGTCCGTGCAGGCCAAGGCGGACTACGTGGCCGACAAGGGCATCGGCGGCACGATGATCTGGGAGCTGGCCGGGGACTACGGCTGGAACGCGGACAAGGGGCAGTACGAGCCCGGCTCCACGCTCACCTCGACCATGTACGACACGTTCAAGACGGCCGCGCCGTACGGGGCGAAGCGCTCCACGATCGACCTGCCGACCCAGGCGCTGGACATCGACGTGTCGTTCGGCCAGTTCCCGCTGGGCGACTCCAACTACCCGATCAGCCCCAAGCTGACGATCACCAACAACACGCAGGCGACGCTGCCCGGCGGTACGGAGTTCCAGTTCGACTACTCCACCTCGGCGCCCGCCAACGCCAAGGACCAGTCGGGCTTCGGCACCACGATCGTGCGCAGTGACCACACCGCCGCGAACAACGTCGGCGGGCTGAAGGGCGACTACAACCGGGTCTCGCTGAAGCTGCCGTCCTGGCAGAGCCTGGCACCCGGCGCGTCGGTCCAGGTCGACTTCGTGTACTACCTGCCGACGTCCACCCCGTCCAACTGGACGGTGACCTTCGACGGCAAGTCCTACGCGCTGGCGGCGGACCTGGCCCGGGGCACGACGGTGGTCGAGCCGGGCACCGGCTCGACCCCGACGCCCGACCCGTCCGGCTCCACCGAACCGAGCCCCGACCCGTCGGGCGGCACCTGCACCGCCGACGCGTGGAACGCGAGCGCGGAATACGGCGCCGGTACGACGGTGAGCCAGGACGGCCACCAGTGGAAGGCGAAGTGGTGGACGAAGGGCGAGCAGCCCGGCTCCACCGGTGAGTGGGGCGTCTGGCAGGACCTGGGCACCTGCTGAGCCCTGCCTTTTAGAGCCCGTCCGGCGTTTGAGGACGGAACCCCGGCCCCGGGCGGGCCGGCCGGTTCCCCGTCAGACGCCGGACGGGCTCCCCTGTGGGGCGAACAGCACATCCTGCGCCGCGTCCCGCGCCGCGAGCAACGCCCCCCGGCGGACCGCCGTGCCGCCCAGCAGCCCCGCCCGCACCCCGGTGCGCAGCGGGGACATCGCGGCCAGCCGCTCCTCGACAAGGGCGGCCAGCGCGCCGCCCCCCGCATGGCCCACCTCCCCGGAGAGCAGGACGAGCCCCGGGTCGAGGACCGAGGCCACCGCCGCGGCGCCCAGCGCGATCCGGTCGGCCAGGGCGCCGAGGAAGCCCTCGCCGTCGCCCTCCCCCGCGAGCGCCGCCCGGACGGCCGCCGCCGCACCGGGCTCCTGGCCCTGCTGCGTGACCGCGATCCCGTACCGCGCGGCCAGCTCGCAGAGCGGCGCCGAGCCGGCCAGTGAGTGGAAGCCCCCGTCGCAGTTGACGGCCGAGGGCGTGCCGACCGTGCCGGGGACCGGCAGGAAGCCGAGTTCGCCCGCGCCGCCCGAGGCCCCCCGGCGCACCTTCCCGTCGAGCATGACCGCCGCGCCCACCCCGTGGCCGAGCCAGAGCAGGACGAACGTGTCCTGGTCGCGGGCCGCGCCGGCCCGGTGCTCGGCGACGGCCGCGAGGTTCGTCTCGTTCTCGACCAGCACCGCCGCCGGCAGCCGCTCCTGGAGCGCCCGGACCAGGCTGCGGTGCCAGGACGGCAGCCCGCTGCTGTCCCGCAGCTCGCCCGTGACCGGGTCGATGAGCCCGGGCGCGCCGATGCCGACGCTGTGCAGGGGCGCGCTCCCCGCGCTGCGGACGGTGGCCGCGAGCAGGGCGACGGCCCGCTCCACGGCGTCCTCCGCCATCTCGCCGACCGGCAGCGTCGCCTCGGCCAGCGTCGCGCCCAGCAGATCGGCGACCACGACGGCGACGCTGTCGGTGCGCACGTCGAGCCCGGCCAGCAGCGCGCGGTCCGCGACGATGCCGTAGAGCCGGGCGTTGGGCCCCCGGCGGTCGGCCCCGGTCTCGCCGACGACGTGGATCAGACCCGCGTCCTGGAGGCGGTCGACCAGGTCGGCGACGGTGGGCCGGGAGAGCCCGGTCAGGGTCTTCAACTGGGTGGCCGTCAGAGGGCCGTCCTGCTGGAGGAGCCGCAGGGCGAGCCGGTCGTTGATGGCCCGGGCGGTGCTCGGTGATGCGGGCATGCCGGAATCCTTCCAGATCACCGCCGAACCGGGGACGTACGGACGGTCTATTTATCAGGCAGGGTTCCTGATAGTTTATCGCCCGCATCGTGGCACAGGACTTCAGGGGAGGGCACGGCGGTATGACAACCACATCCACGGCTACGGTCTTCGGCATCCAGGAGGTGCGGCGGGCCAGGTATGCCATCGCCGCGGTCTTCACCGTGCACGGGGCGGTGACCGGCAGTTTCGCCACCCGGGTGCCCTGGATCCAGGACCATGCGGGCGTGAGCGCGGGACAGCTGGGGCTCGCGCTGGCCTTCCCCGCGATCGGCGCCTCGGTCGCGATGCCGCTGGCCGGCGCGGTGAGCCACCGCTTCGGCGCGCGGACCGCCCTGCGCGGGCTGCTGTCCCTGTGGACGCTGGCGCTGATCCTGCCCGCCCTGGCCCCCAACCTGCTCACCCTGTGCGCGGCGCTGTTCGTGTACGGGGCTGCGGCCGGCGTGTCCGATGTGGCGATGAACGCGCTCGGGGTCGAGGTGGAGAACCGGCTCGACAAGTCGATCATGTCCGGGCTGCACGGCATGTGGAGCGTGGGTGCCCTGCTGGGCTCGGCGGCGGGCACGGTGGCCGCCCACGCGGGCGCGGACGCCCGGCTGCACCACGTGATGGCCTCCGTGGTGCTGACCCTGCTCGGCCTGATCGCCTGTCAGTGGGTGTTCGACCTGCGCAGCGAGCCGGACGAGGAGCCGCCGCCGCGCTTCGCGCTGCCGCCCAGGTCGGCCCTGATCATCGGTGCGGTGGGCTTCTGCGCGGTCTTCGCCGAGGGGGCCAGCCTCGACTGGTCGGCGGTCTATCTGCGCGACACGCTGGACAGCTCGGCCGGTCTCGCGGCGGTGGCCACCACCGCGTTCGCGCTGACGATGGCGGTCGCCCGGATCGCCGGGGACCGGGTGGTCGACCGCTTCGGCGCGGTGCGCACCGTACGGGCCGGGGGCGTCCTGGCCACGGTCGGCGGGGTGCTGGTGGTCACCGCCCCGCATGCGGCCCTCGCCATGTGCGGGTTCGGGCTGATGGGGCTCGGCATCGCCGTGGTGGTCCCGCTCGCCTTCGCGGCGGCCGGGCGCAGCGGGCCCAAGCCGGCCCAGGCCATCGCGGGCGTCGCGACGATCACGTACACCTCGGGTCTGATCGCCCCGTCGGCGATCGGCTCACTGGCCGAGGCGACCTCGCTGGTGGTGTCGTTCGGCCTGGTGTCGGTGCTGGCGTTCGGCCTGGTCCTGGGGGCGGGGGTGCTGCGGGCCGGTGACCGCAAGCCGGGGTCCCGGGGGGCGGCGGTACGGGACGCCGCGGCGGAGTCCGGCGCCTGACCGCTCCCCGGGGCGCCGCGACACCGGCGAACCGGAAGGGGTGGGTCCGGTCGGGGCGCGCGGGCCGGGCAGCACTACCATGGCGCTGATCTTTTCCGCGACGAGCGCCGTGCACACGGGCTCATGCGCCTACACACAGGGAGCGACCATGGGCCTCGGCGTGCGCTGGACCTTGCACGGCGACGGGAAGACACCCGCACCGGGAGCGGTGGTCCGCCCCGACGAGCGGCTCTCCTGGCCCCGCACCTTCGGGCTCGGCGCGCAGCACGTGGTCGCCATGTTCGGCGCCTCGTTCGTGTCGCCGGTCCTGATGGGCCTCGACCCGAACCTGGCGATCATGATGTCGGGTGTCGCGACGGCCATCTTCCTGCTGGCCACGCGCGGCCAGGTGCCGAGCTATCTGGGCTGTTCGCTCTCGTTCGTCGGGGTGGCCGCGACGATCCGGGCGAGCGGCGGCGACAGCGCGGTGGTCACCGGCGCGGTCTTCGTGGTCGGCGTGGTGCTGTTCCTGGCCGGTCTCGCGGTGCAGCGGTTCGGGGCGCGGATCATTCACGCGGCGATGCCGCCGGTGGTGACGGGCGCGGTGGTCATGCTCATCGGGTTCAACCTGGCGCCGGTGACCGCGTCGACGTACTGGCCGCAGGACCAGTGGACGGCGCTTCTGGTGATGCTGTTCACCGGTCTGGCCGTGGTGTGCCTGCGCGGCTTCTTCTCGCGGATCGCGATCTTCCTGGGGCTGGTCTTCGGTTACGTCCTGTCCTGGCTGCTCGACCTGGTCTTCGGCAGGATCCACTCCCCCGCCGGGGGCGCCGAGCCGGTGGACCACTGGCGGCTGGACCTGTCCGGCGTCGGGAAGGCCGACTGGATCGGGCTGCCGTCCTTCCACGCGCCGAGCTTCGAGTGGTCGGCGGTCCTGGTCGCCCTGCCCGTCGTCATCGCCCTGATCGCGGAGAACGCCGGGCATGTGAAGGCGGTCGGCGAGATGACCGGCCGCTCGCTGGACGGCAAGCTGGGCACGGCCATCGCGGCGGACGGCGCCGCCTCGATGCTGTCGACGGCGGTGGGCGGCCCGCCGAACACCACGTACTCCGAGAACATCGGCGTGATGGCCGCGACCCGGGTGTACTCCACCGCCGCCTACTGGGCCGCCGCCTGCTTCGCCCTGCTCTTCGGCCTGTGCCCCAAGTTCGGCGCGGTCGTGGCGGCGATCCCGGGCGGGGTGCTCGGCGGCATCACGGTCATCCTGTACGGCATGATCGGCCTGCTCGGCGCCCAGATCTGGCTGAACGCCAAGGTGGACCTACGCAATCCGCTGAACCTGGTGCCGGCCGCCGCGGGCATCATCATCGGCGTCGGCGGGGTCAGCCTGAAGATCACGGACAACTTCGAGCTGAGCGGGATCGCGCTCGGCACCATCGTCGTGATCACCGGCTACCACGTGCTGCGCGCCTTCGCCCCGGCGCACCTGAAGACGCAGGAGCCGCTGCTCGACTCGGGCACGTCGGCGTACGACGAGGAGCCCCCGGCCGCCGCCTCCTGACCGGGGCGGCCCGCCGTCAGGCGCCCTGGGCCGCCGGCTCCGGCTCGGTGTCCAGGGTGATCGGGCGGGCGGCGGTGACGACGGCCGCGAGCGCCGGCATGGCGACGGCGGTGACGAAGACCCCGCGCATGTCGATCAGCGGACTGAGCGAGCCGGCGATCAGCGCGCCGAGCGCGGGCGCGCCCATGGAAAACCAGCGGAAGGCCGCGTTCACCCGGCCGAACTCGCCCTGTGGGATGGCCGCCTGACGGAACGACACGATCCGCACGTTCCAGATCATGATGGTGAAGCCGTACACGGCGAGGCCCACGACGAGCACCGGCAGCCGGGCCGGCAGCACGGCCGCGAAGCCGATGGCGATGAACGTGAAGCTCCACCGGGTGACACGGCCGTTGGTCAGCACCGTACGCAGCCGTGAGCCGAAGTACCCGCCGGCCAGGCTGCCGACCGCCATCCCGGCCACCACCCACCCGTAGGTGCTCGGCGACGCACCGATCGGCCCCGGATCGATCACCCAGGCGGGCAGGAAGGTGAAGATCATCGCGTAGCTGAGGTTGTTCAGGGCGGCGAGCAGCGCCAGGCCGAGCAGGGCCGGATGTGCCGCGAGATAGCGGAAGCCGTAGAGGAACCCCGGCCGGGTGGACTGTTTGCGCTCGGCGGTGCGTCCGGTCGAGGCCAGGACCAGCGAGGCGAACACCGCCGCCGCCAGTGCGAAGAACGCCGCGATGATGCCGAGGGCGACCGCCGAACTCGCCCGGCCCAGCATGACGCCGATCGCGCCAGGACCGACCATCTGGACGAGGAGGATCTGCGCGGAGTAGATCCATGAGTTCGCGGCCGGGAGCTGGTCCTTCGTGACGTACTCGGGCAGGCTCGACTGGACCGCGAGATCGTTGACGTTCGAGGCGGCGATCGCCACGAACGCCAGCGCGCACAGGGCGGGGATCGACTCCAGGCCGGCCGCCATCATGGCGCACAGCCCGGCCGTGCAGACCATCCGGATCACCGACGATCCGAGCGAGAACAGCGGCTGCCGTCCGGTGCGGTCGAGCAGATAGCCGGTCGGAACCGCGATGATCACGCCGGGCAGGCGTACCGCGAGGCTGACCAGGGTGATGGCGAGCGCGCTGCGGTCGATGGCCAGGCCGAGGATGGGTATCAGCACCCGGAACATGCCGTCGGAGAGGTCGGCGGTGCCGACGGCGAGTTGCAGCAGGCGGAACAGACGGCTCATGCGCACGGCTCAGCCCACCGTCAGGACGGTGTTCCAGCACGCGCCGCGCTGGATGTTGACGACCCCCGGCCCGGGCTCGCTGCCATGGCGCACCAGCACCCCGCCGGCGTTCTGCCCGAACACGAACGGTCCGTACACCACGGGCACCCGCAGGGTCACCGGCCGCGACGACCCGTCCGTGAACGTCATCGTCAGACCGTCGTCGGTCACCCGGCGCTGCAGGACGGCGCTCTGCCCGCCGTCCGGTACGAGGCAGGCGTCGAGGGCCCGCCGCCAGGTGCCGGGGTCGGTGTCGGCGCCGACGACCACGCCCTGGCCGCCGTAGCCGCCGGCCGGCTTGAGCACCCAGGAGTCCTGCTCGCCGCAGGCCCGGGCGAGCAGGGCGGCGGCGTCACCGGCCGCCGGATCGAGGTCGACCGACTCGGGGACATGCCGTCTGACCACCTCGCCCCAGGACGGGTCGTCCTTCCGCACGGCGTCCCACATCCAGGCCAGCAACCGCTTGTTGCTCACCAGCTCACCGATCTCGCTGGTGTGCAGCAGGACCCGGCGTCCGAGGACCGCCGTCTTCAGCGCCTCCAGGCCCGGGCCGGCCGGCTGGTCCGCCGTCGTGAACAGCCGGACCACGGCGTCCACTTCGCGGCCGCCCGCGAGGAGCCGGCCGGTGTCGCCGAGCGTGAGGCCGGACAGCGGGAAGGGGGCGCAGCTGAGGCCCAGCTCCTCGGCCTGCGGGCTCATGGCCTCGGTCCAGGACGCGAAGCCCTCCCAGGGCCGCATGTGCGGCACGATGCCCTCGGGGAAGTGCGGGAAGACGATGTGCCGGCCGGCCGCGCCGGACGCCTTGAGGCCGTCGCCGATGAGGGCGAACCGCGCCGGCACATTGCCGGGGTCCTCGCGCAGCACGACGCCCGACCGGGCGGCGGCCGCGCTGAATTCGGCGCCGAGCTGGTCGACCTGGCGTGTCCCGCCGACCGACCCGTCGACGTTCAGCTCCAGCAGCCGGGCCGTGCCCCGCTCCAGGATGACGTCGGGGCGCAGCACCTCGAACGCGGCGGCGGTGATCGGCTCGTCCGGGTCGGTGAGCGGCAGGTCGCCGACATCGGTGCCGAGGGCGGCCGCCAGCTGTCCGGCGGTGGTCCAGCGGTCCATGACGAAGGTGCGGACGGCCTCGCGGATGTCGAGCGCGACGCGGGTCAGCTCCTGCCGGCCCTGCTCCGTGAAGACGACCGGCCGGGCCGGGACTGCCGCGGCGTCCGGCATCAGGTGGCGGTAGACGTCGACGGGCTTTCGGCAGTAGGCCGCGCGCCATTCCGCGTCCGCCACGGATTCCCATTGATCAACGATCACAGCTGACTCCGGACGTCGTCGCGGGCGCGGAGGTGGGGGCGGACGCGGGGTCCGTGGGGCGGCGTACCTCGATGCGTCCGTCCCGGGTCCGCATCTCCAGGGTCATCAGGCCCCGGGGCGGGTAGGAGAGCCGGCCCAGGTCGACGTGTTCGCCGGTGGCCAGGTCGTAGCGGACCCCGTGGCGCCGGCAGGCCACCTCGCCGGCGCACACGTCCTCCGCGGCGAGCGGGGCCAGCTTGTGCGGGCACACGGCGATGATCGCGCCCTTGGGTTCGGCCGCCGTGCCCCAGACCAGGACGGGCCCGAGCGGTGAGGTCGCGGCCAGCCTGCCGTCGGCGTCCGCCCAGCCCTCCGTGGTGCCGACCTCGGTCCAGGTGTCGTCGCCCGCGGTCACCGGGCGCGCTCCTGAGCCGCGGTGCCGGGAAGCCACAGCGGAGCCCCGAGCAGGGCGGCGAGCGCGGTGACGGCCGCGTCGCAGCGGGCCTCCGCGTCCGCCACGCTCCGGTCGGCGAAACGCACCACGCCGAACGCGGCGTAGTTGCCGTCCATCGCGCCGACGTGCTGGCCGGGGACCACCGTGCAGTGGCCGGAGTGCAGGTCCGGCACGGCCTGTTCGAACCAGTCGCCGGAGAGCCCGGCGGGCGCGGTGAAGGCGGCCTCCGCCGCCAGGAACGAATGGCTCATCGCCGTCACCTCCGCATCGGCCGGCGGCTTCGCGACGGCACCGCCGAGCGCGACGTCGGCCAGCAGCGCCCACAGGTCGATGCCCGTCGCGTTCGCGACCAGGTCGGGGATGGCACCGCCGGAGACCCGCGGGTTGATCTCCACGAGGCAGGGTCCGTCCGCGCTCGCGATGATCTCGACGTGGCACAGGCAGTTGCGCAGGCCCAGGGCGTTCACCACGTCCTCGGCGTACGAGGTGAGCTGGGCGGAGAGCTGTGCGTCCTGCGTCCCGGGCACGCTCGATCCGAGCTCCAGGAGCGGGCTGCGCGCATTGGTCTTGCGGCGTACGGCCAGCAGGCCCACCACCCCGTCGCCGTCCGCCGCGCACTCGACGCTGAACAGCGGGCCCTCGATGAACTCCTCGATGACCAGGGCCGTTCCGACCAGGGACTTCATCCCGGTGTCCGCGTGCCGGCCGACCTGTTCGGCCAGGAAGGCGCCGGTGCGTTCGTCCAGCTCGGCCCGGCTGCCCACGAGGGCGGCACCGATCTTCGCGAACCCGTTCGTCGGCTTGACGACGGCGGGGTACGACAGCCGCGCCGCCTCCTCCTCGGGCAGCCTGCCTTCGGTCACCTCCAGGAACCCGACCGTGTTCAGCCCGGCGTCCGCCAGGATGCGGCGCACGCTCGCCTTGTCCAGCGCGGTGCCGATCGCTTCGGGGCGCGGTCCGGGCAGCCCGAAGTGGTCGGCCAGCTCGGCCGCGAGGAGCGCCATGATGTGCAGGGTCGGCGCGATGCCGCGCAGCTCGCCGTCGGCCGTCAGCTCGGTGACGCGGCGGGCGTAGCCGGGGGCGTCCAGGTCCTCCGTCACGACGGCGGCGCTCTTCTTCTCGATCGTCGCGTAGGTCTCCGCGTCGAGCAGGGAGCGGTTGGCCCGGTTGATCAGGGCGATGACGGTCAGACCGCGCTCGGTCAGCCGGTCGATGAACTTCAGGGCCGGTGCCGAGACTCCGGCCAGTACAAAGTACGTCGTCACAGGTTTGCATGCCTTCCGGCCTCCAGGGCGGCCAGTACGGCGGCGCCCCGGTCGGCGTATTGGACGGTTGGATCGGTGAAACGGCTCTTGTACGGGTAGGGGTCGCACCCCATGAGGTGGATGCCGGGGACGCGCAGGCCGTCCGCGTCGAGCAGCACCCCGTCGCTGTCGCACAGCGCCACCGGCCGCGTCGCGACCGGCTCCCCGGCCCGCACGATCCCGGGAAGGTCGCTGACGTAGCCGGTGGCCTGGATGACGACGTCGGCGGCGTCGGCCTCGCGCCGCGTCACCCGGCCGCCCCGGTCGATCACCAGCCGGACCGGGAGCCGGCCCCGCGCGACCTCGCCGAAGAGGGCGCGGGACCGGTTCCGCAGCCCGTGGTACCGGAAGACCTGCCCGGTCCGCGGGCAGACGTCCCGCACAGGGTCGGGGACCGCCTCGCCGGCCGGATGCTCCGCGCTGCGGTAGGCGTCGTAGCTCGGGTAGTGCAGGCGTACGGGGGAACGCCCCGTCATCGTGACGGCCCGCGCGTCCACGCCGAGGGCGGTGAGCTTGGCCAGCGCCGAGAACGCGCTGTGCGCCGTGCCGACGATGGTGAAACGGCGGGCCCCGGGGAAGACCTCCTGGGCGCGCGCCTCGTCGGGGACGGCCAGCAGCGTGGACGAGAGCACGGCTTCCCGCGCCAGCGCCTGCCGCTCCCGGACCCCGCAGGCGAGGACGGCCTTCCTGGCCCGCGCCGTCCGGCCGCCGCCGAACCGGAGGAGCGGGCCCCCGTCCGCCAGCTCGACCGCGGCCACCGCCTCGCGCACGACCGACCAGTGCGGCGGCGCCGTGGCGCGTACGAACTCCGCCGCTTCGCCCAGCGCCCGCGCGAGCAGCTGGAGGTCGAAGCAGTCGGTGCGGGCACGCAGCTCCCGTACCGGGGCCAGGGCGCGGATCGGGCCGTACGGGCCGTCGGGGTCCACCCAGTTGAAGAAGTCCGAACCGTGCGAGTTGGACTCCGACAGGATGCGGGCGAACGCGCCGGCGCCGAGTCTGGTTCCCGCGTCCGCGATGAGCACCCGGTGGGCGCGCAGCTCTGGGTTCGCCGTGATCAGCCCGAGACCGCGAATCCCGAAGCCGATCACGGCGAGGTCGAAGTTGTCCACTGTCGAGGGCTCAGGCGGCCGACGAGAGCTTCCGCAGCGCGACATCGCACACGCGCAGCGATCCGGCGAGGCGCCGCTCGACGCCCGCGACGATGTCCGGAAGGCATTCCGGGTGTGCGGCCAGGACGGGCTGGACGACCTCGTTCAGCCAGCCGGCCGCGTGCGCCACGTCGACGGTGACGTGCTCGGTGAGGTATTCCAGCTGGTCGAGGCCGTAGCCGACGCGCAGCCAGCCCTTGATCTGGCGGTCGATCCGGCCGGGTACGACATGCTCGGTCGCCAGCAGCATGCCGAGTGCCTGGGCCATGAGCGTACGGTCGGTGCTGGAGCCGAGGTACATGTTGGCCAGCTCCAGCTCCTCCACCCAGAACGTGTCGAGGCCGTCGATATGGGCGCCGGCGTCGATGCCGACCTCGCTCATCATGTTCAGCCGGAGCTGTCGGTGCGTCCGCTTGAGGTCGCCGTTGCCCATCTCGTCCCAGAAGTTGTGGGAGAGCTCAAGCTTCGCAGCCCCGTAGACGCCGGGGATCAGCGCGGCGACCAGGTCACCGAAGTGGATGTCGAACGGGGTCTCCTGGAACACGAACTCGCGCAGCTGCGCCTCGGTGGCGCGGTTCTCCAGGAAGTCGAACAGCTGGTGCTGAGGCCCGGAGGCGTGCGCGCGACATCGGTCGTCCAGCCAGTCGCCGAACTCGGGGATGCCGGGCAGCTCCATCCCGCCGAGGACCCGGTCGGTGTCGGCCCGGTGCCAGGCGCGGCTCAGGCGCAGCGCCGCCAGGACGACGTCGGTGTGGTCGGCGGCGGGGACTATCGACTCCCAGGACGGCTGCCACCGCGCGACCGAGAGGAGGTAGAGGGCGCGCTGTGCGTCGAGGTAGCCGCCGGCTCCGGGGTCACCGGTGGCGGACTCGGTGAACTCGTCGAGTCGGGCGGCCAGTTCGCCGGGGGCGAGGTCACGGAGCTGATCGAGAAAGGTCATGTCGTCCTCACGGGTGCGGGGGGGTGGGGTTCGGCGGTTGCGGTGACGGGGCGGCGGGGCGGCGGGCCGCTACGGCTTCGCGTGGACGCCGCGGACCCAGTCGATGACGGCCTCTTCGGTGAACACGGCCTTGAACAGGGCCTCGCGGTAGCCGGCGATGGCTTCGAGGAGTTCGGCGCCGGCGCGTTCGCTGCGCTCCTCCCACTCCGCGACGAGCTTGTCGTACAGCCGGGCCGCGCCCTCCTCGGTGATGTCCACCCCGGTGCCGGCCAGCGCCTCCCGGTGTTCGCGCAGGATGCGCAGCAGGCCGTCCTGTCCGCTGCGGACGCCGAACATGCGGATCTCCCGCGAGCCGACCTCGGCCGGGTCGACGTCGTCGAAGATGCGGGGGGACTTGTTCAGCAGCTCGGTGCGGATGCCGCTCTGCACCGCGTACGTGACGACGCCGGTGAGCGGGGCGGCGGGGTTCTCGACCAGACCGTAGGTGCGCTCGATGAGCCGGCTGAGCTCGTACAGACCTTCGAAGTCGAAGCCGGGCAGCTCGATGTGGTGCAGATGCCGCAGCGCCATGACGACCTCGGCCATCGCGGGGTGCCCCGCCCGGTTGGCGAACCCGCCGACCGACACGTCCGCGCCGCGCAGCCCGGCGCTCAGGCCCACCACGGCGTTGGCGGTGGCCTGGCCGAAGTCGTCGTGGAAGTGGCCGAAGAAGTCGATGCCGGGGAAGCGTCCGACGAGGTCGCCGATGAACGTCTGCGCCTGCTGCGGCAGGCAGGTGCCCGCGGTGTCCACCAGGCGTATCTGGCTGATGCCACGGCGCTTGACGACGTCCACCGCGTCGCCCACGTGCAGCGGGTCGGCGCGGAAGGCGTCCAGGAGGCCGGCGATGAAGCCGCCCAGGCCGTTCACCTTCTCCAGCGCGGCGAGCTGGTCGGCGTACCAGACGAGATTGCCGGCCCGGCGTTCGCCGTCGGTGAGGGACTGCCACTTCTCCTGGTCGAAGGCGTCGCCGTCCTTCTCCCGGATGGTCGGGTAGAGGTGCCGGATCTGCTCGTCCGACACCGAGTGGATGGCCAGCACCCAGACCCGGGACAGGTCGCGGTCCAGGCCCTCCAGGGACTTCAGGGTCTGCGTCATCCGGTTGCCCAGGTGGGAGATGACCACGAAGCGCACCGACTCCGGGATCGCGCCCTTCTCCTGCTCGTCCAGCAGCGCGCCCAGCAGGGCGACGTTGTGCGGCACGTCCGGGAACATGCCGACGACCAGGGTCCGGAGACCGGTGCGCGCGATGGCCCTCGCCATCTCGCACTTCTGTTCCAGCGACGCCGAAACCGGAGCTCGCTCCGAGCCCTCTCGCAGGGTCTCGTCGAAGAGGTCGATCGAAGGATGGAACGCGGAACTCACTGCACCTCCCAGGGGATGGCCTCGGGGCACGGGCATGGCGGATACGCCCGTGGTCCGAGATGAATTCGGGCATTGCGCGACTGCGGTGGCCGGGCGAAGAGGCGCCCGGAGGGGATCTGAATTCGGCGGTTTCTCAGTGACGGTGGTGCCGGCCGGGCTGTAGCACAGAGCTCTCCCTCGGAATGGGAACTTCCACGAAACCCCGGCCGGGTGACGGCAACGACACCCGGCAAACACTCGTAACACGCTTTGAAATCAACTGAGTTGGCCGCCCGTCCACGGACGCTACCACTCACGCGCTCCGGAGGTCGATACCTTCCCCGACACGCCCCCCGCACCCGCCCTGACCAGCCCACTCCGGCCCGCACACGTCAACTCGCCGGTAATAAAGCGGCCTTGACTGTCGCCCCGCAGTCCGGAATCTTCACCCTCGCACGGTTCATCGGGCCCGGACGCCCGATGGGCGGTCAGGACCCCGGGCGCGACAGAAGGAAGTGAACGTGTCGGAACTGCTGCTGGTGGGCGTGGGCCAGATGGGCCGTCCCTATCTCGACGCCGCACTGCGGATCGGCTGCACCGTCCGGGCGGTGGAGAGCCGGGCGGGCTTCCCCGGTCTGCCGGCCGGCACCGGGGCGGACTTCTACGAGGTCGGCAACGCACTGGACGAGACCTGGTTGCTCGGTGCCCTGGAGGCGTCCGGGAAGGGCCCGCTGGACGGCGTGGTCGCCTTCGCGGAAGCACATGTCACGGCGGCCGCCCTGGTCCAGGACCGCCTGCGCCTGCCCGGCCCCTCGCTGCACGCCGCGACCATCTCCCGGAACAAGGGGCTCCAGCGGATGAGCTGCGCGGCCCGTGGCGTGGCGCAGCCCGAATTCCGGCTGGTGCCCTCGCTCGCCGACGCCCGCGAGTGGATGGCCGAGCGGCTGCCCGTGGTGGTCAAGCCGCTCACCTTCGGCGGCAGCGTCGGCGTCGAGCAGGTGTCCACCCCCGTGGAGCTGGACTCCGCGGTCGAGCGCCGCAACGAGGGCAAACTGCTGGTCGAACGGGCGGTGTCCGGCCCCGAGTTCAGCTGGGAGGCGCTGGTCGGGGACGGCTCGGTGCTCTTCGAGAACGTCACCGCGAAGGAGACCACGGAGGCGCCCTACTTCGTGGAGCTGACCCACCGCTGCGGTCACCGTTTCGAGGACCCGGAGGCGGCGCGGCAGGTCCGGGACTTCACCCGGCTGGTGCTCGACACCATCGGCATGCGGACCGGGCTCGTCCATCTGGAGTTCCGGATGAGCGCGGACGGGCCGGTCCTGATGGAGGTGGCCGTACGGACCCCCGGCGACCACATCGCGGAGGCGATCGGCCTGACCTACGGCTTCGACCTGTACGAGGGTGTCGTACGGCTGGCGCTCGGTCTTCCCCTGGACGACCTGGTCCGCTCCGGCCCGGAGCGGTTCGCGGCCGTGCACTTCCCGGACTGCCCGCCGGGCCGGATCACCGGGATCGACGGGCTCCCGGAGGTCGCGGAGCACCCCTTCGTCCGGCGGATCGCCCTCACCCGGGGCGTCGGCGACGTGGTACCGCCGTTGCGCTCGTCCTCCGCGCGGGTGGGCCATGCCCTGATCGTCGCCCCCTCCCCCGAGGAGCGCGAGGAGACGCTGGAGTTCGTCCGCACCCGCCTGCGCATCGCCACGGTGCCGGTCACGGACTCCTGACCACGGACTCCCGTCGGGGCCCCGGCGGGGCTCAGTCCTCCGGGAGTTCGACCGGTGCCAGCTCGTCGAACCGGTCGCCGGGTCCGGGGTTGGTCGCGTCGGTCGCGCCGCCGAAGTGGGTCATCACGCCCCACACGGCGTTCAGCGCGGTCTGCACGGCCCCCTCGGCCCAGCCGGCGGTCCAGGAGATGTCGTCACCGGCGAGGAACAGGCCCCGCTTGTCGGCGGGCAGCCGGTCCTGCATGAAGTGGGTGAACAGCCGCCGCTGGTAGCGGTAGTGGCCGGGCAGGTTGGCCTTGAACGCGCCCATGAACCAGGGCTCGTTCTCCCAGGAGACGGTGACCGGGTTGCCGGTGATGTGGCTGCGGATGTCGACGTTCGGGTAGATCTCGCCGAGCGACTTCAGCATGACGTCCATGCGCTCGGTCGCCGAGAGCGGCAGCCACTTCAGGCTGTCGTCGCACCAGGTGTACGAGAGGCAGATGCTGGCCGGCCGGTCCGGCCCGTCGTCCAGCAGATACGTGCCCCGGGTCATCCGGTCGGTCAGCGTCATCGACATCGTGTCGCGCCCGGTGACCTCGTCCTTGTCCAGCCAGAACGGCCGGTCCACGGGCACGAACAGCTTGGACGACTCCATGTAGTGGGTGCGCTCCATCGCCGTCCAGTGGTCGATCGGGAACAGCGCGTCGTCGCAGGCGATCTTGGAGAGCAGCAGCCAGGACTGCCCGGTGAAGACGGCGGCCCGGAAGGTGCGGATGTCGCCGGAGGCGTCGGTGACGGTGATCCGGTTGCCGGCCGTGCGGTTGAGCCGGGTCACGGCCCCGCGCGGCTCGCCGCCGTGCAGCGAGGACAGCGAGGTGCCGAGCGGCCAGTGCGTGACCTTCCGCGGCTCGCGTTCCCACAGGCGCAGCGGGAGCTGCTGGCTGCCGCCGACGATGGAGCGGTGGTGGTCGTCCGCCTCGGTGTAGACGACGCGCAGGATCTCCAGGATGGAGTTGGGGAAGTCGGTGTCCCAGCCGCCGGTGCCGAAGCCGACCTGGCCGAAGATCTCGCGGTGCCGGAAGGACTTGAAGGCGTCGGAGTCGCAGAGGAAGCCGTAGAAGGTCTGGTTGTCCAGCTTCTCGACCAGCCGGGACCAGATCTCCCTGATCCGGGGCACATCGCGCTCGCGCATCGCCCGGTTCATGCCGGAGAAGTCGGCGCCCTCCTCCAGGCAGCGGTTCCAGGCGTCCATCACATCCCGGTAGACCTGCGGGAGTTCGTCGATGGTCGTGGCGTAGTGCGACTCGCCCTTGAGGTCGACCACGGTCGAAGGGGTGGCCGGGCAGAGCGGGTTGGGGAACGCCTTCGTCTCCAGGCCGACGAGGTCGATGTAGTGCTGGAGGGCGGTCGAGGAGGGCGGGAAGCGCATCGCGCCCATCTCGGCGGTGAGCGGTTCGCCGTCGGTGGCGCAGCCCTCGAACTCGACGGTGCGCAGCCGTCCGCCGATGCGGTCGGCCTCGTAGACGACCGGCTTGAGGCCCATCTTCATCAGTTCGTACGCGGTGATGACGCCGGAGAGCCCGCCGCCGATGACGGCCACCTCGGTGCCGTGCTCGGTCGCCGGTATCTGGCCGAGGCCCGCCGGGTGGGCGAGGAAGTCGTCGTACGCGTACGGGAAGTCCGGCCCGAACATCGTGATCGGCGGGGCCGCTTCCTCGGTGTGCTGGACGGCGGGGGGCACGGCGGTCATGGCGTACGGGCTCCTTGCGGGACGGGCGAAGACGTGAAGGGGGCGGGCGGGCTCAGACGAGGGAGCCGTACAGGCCGGGGCGGCGGTCGCGGAGATACGGGTTGGCGGCCCGGGACTCCGCGAGCAGGGCGGGGTCGACGTCGGCGGTGACCAGCTCCTCGCCGCGCCCCGCCCGGGCACGGACCGTGCCGTCCGGACCGGCCAGGCAGCTCAGCCCGGTGAAGTCGAACGCGCCTTCCGGGCCGGTGCGGTTGACGTACGCGATGTACAGCTGGCTCTCGAAGGCGCGGACCGGGACGAGGGATTCGGCGACGAACGAGAAGGGGTGCATCAGCGCGGTCGGGACCAGCAGGAGATCGGTGCCGGCCAGGGCGTGCGCCCGTACGTTCTCCGGAAACTCGACGTCGTAGCAGGTCAGCATGCCGATCCGGATGCCGTCCAGGTCGGCCTGGACCACGGGCTGCCCGCCGGGGGTGAACCAGCGCTGCTCGAAGTCCCCGAAGAGGTGGGTCTTGCGGTAGTTGGCGAGGGTGGTGCCGTCGGGGCCGATGAGCTGCGCGGAGTTGTACAGGGTGTCGCCCTCGCGCTCCGGGTAGCCGTAGTGGACGGCGATCCCGTGCCGTACGGCGATCTCGGCGACGGCGCGGGCGGCGGGCCCGTCGGCGGCCTCGGCAAGCCGGGGGACGTCGTCACCGATGGCGTACCCGGTCAGATACAGCTCGGGGCAGACCAGGAGCCGGGCGCCGGTGGCGGCGGCGCGGCGCGCGGCGTCCGCCAGCAGCTCGACGGACCCGGCGACCGAGCCGGGACGCCCGGAGCTCTGGAGCAGGGCGGTGCGCAACGGCGGCATGGCTGACCTCGGACGATGCGGGCGGGGCGGGGACGTGGAAAACGGTACGTTCCACGCTTCGGCCCGAACAAGACGCGACCGTTGCGCACCCATGGCCGATCCGTTGCGCGGTTCGCGCGGGGCGCGAAGATTCGTTGCGCGGGACCCGGCCCGCCCCACGGGCGACGGCTACCCCGGGGACCCCGGCGCATACCGCCGCAGCAGCGGTGAAAGGACCAGCACGGACTTCGTCCGTTCGACGTACGGCTCCCCCGCGATCCGTTCAAGCACCTGCTCGAAGTGCCGCATGTCCGCCGCGAAGACCTGGACCAGGGCGTCCGCGTCTCCGGTCACCGTGGACGCCGAGGCGACCTCGGGATAGCGGGCGAGCCCCTGCTTGATGGACTCCGGGGACGTGTTGCGGCTGCAATAGATCTCGATGTACCCCTCGGTCTCCCAGCCGAGCGCCGCCGGGTCCACCCGCACGGTGAACCCGGTGATCGCCCCCTCGGCGCGCAGCCGGTCGACGCGGCGTTTCACGGCGGGCGCGGACAGGCCGATGATCGAGCCGATGTCGGCGTAGGAGCGGCGGGCGTCCTCGGCCAGGGCGTGGACGATGCGTTCGTCGAGGTCGTTCAGTCGCACGTCGTACGGGTCACTTCTCTACGGGGCACGGACGGAGCCGGGCATGACTGTGCCGGGGGACGGCGCGTGCCGTCCCCCGGCAGTAGACCACGGGTCAGCTCCAGCTGGCGTGCAGCGGCTTGCCCTCCGCGTAACCGGCGGCGCTCTGCACCCCGACGACGGCCTTCTCGGCGAACTCCGCGAGGGAGGCCGCGCCCGCGTACGTGCAGGAGGAGCGGACGCCCGCGATGATCGAGTCGATCAGGTCCTCGACGCCCGGGCGCGCCGGGTCCAGGAACATCCGCGAGGTGGAGATGCCCTCCTCGAAGAGCGCCTTGCGGGCGCGGTCGTACGAGGACTCGTCGGAGGTCCGGTTCTTCACGGCGCGCGCGGACGCCATGCCGAAGGACTCCTTGTAGAAGCGGCCGTCGGCGCTCTGCTGGAGGTCGCCCGGGGACTCGTAGGTCCCGGCGAACCAGGAGCCGATCATCACGTTGGACGCACCGGCGGCGAGCGCCATGGCGACGTCGCGCGGGTGGCGGACCCCGCCGTCGGCCCAGACGTGCTTGCCGTACTTCTTCGCCTCGGCGGCGCACTCCAGCACGGCCGAGAACTGGGGGCGGCCCACGCCGGTCATCATGCGGGTGGTGCACATGGCGCCGGGTCCGACGCCGACCTTGATGATGTCCGCGCCGGCCTCGATGAGGTCGCGCACGCCCTCGGCGGCGACGATGTTGCCCGCCACGATCGGCACCTGCGGGTCCAGCGCCCGGACCGCGCGCACCGCGCTGATCATGGACTCTTGGTGACCGTGCGCGGTGTCCACGACGAGGGTGTCCACACCGGCGTCGAGCAGCTGCTTCGCCTTGCCGGCCACGTCGCCGTTGATGCCGACGGCGGCGGCGATCCGCAGCTTGCCGGCCGCGTCGGTGGCCGGGGTGTAGAGCGTGGCGCGCAGGGCGCCCTTGCGGGTGAGGATGCCGACGAGGCGGCCGTCCGCGTCGACGGCGGGGGCGAGCTTGCGGTTGGCGCCGTCCAGCTTGTTGAAGGCGTCGCGCGGGTCGATGTCCGCGTCCAGGACGACCAGGTCCTTGGACATGACCTCGGAGAGCTGGGTGAAGCGGTCCACGCCGGACAGGTCGTGGTCGGTGACCACGCCGATGGGCCGGCGGTCGGCGTCCACGACGACCCCGGCGCCGTGCGCACGCTTGTGCAGCAGGGACAGCGCGTCGGCGACGGTCTGGCCGGGCGACAGCTCGATGGGCGTGTCGAGCACCAGGTGGCGCGTCTTCACCCAGGCGATGACCTCGGTGACGACCTCGATCGGGATGTCCTGCGGGATGACGACGAGGCCGCCGCGGCGGGCGATGGTCTCGGCCATCCGGCGGCCCGCGATCGCGGTCATGTTCGCGACGACGAGGGGGATGGTGGTGCCGCTGCCGTCGGGCGAGGACAGGTCGACGCCCTGGCGCGATCCGACCGCCGACCGGCCCGGGACCATGAAGACGTCGTCGTACGTGAGGTCGTACGGAACCGAGGGGGACTCTGTATAGCGACCGGTGCCGGGCTCAAGAAAACGCATAACACTCATTTTTTCATACGAAATGGCGCAGGTCGCTTCCACGAAGACACAGCAAATGACTCCCACGCTCGTATGTTCCTACGAAGGAACCGCTGCGGGAGTCCCGGGCAAGTGCCACCTGCCTTGCCCCCAGACCTTACCCGAACAGCTTTCAACCATTCCCGACCATCTGCCCTGGACCTGGTGACAGGGGGTCAGGTAGCTTCAAACCCGCAGGTCCCGCGGGTCACCACAACGCCCCGGAGGAACGGACGGATCATGCTCAACTTCCGTCACCCGTACGACCGGAGAGGATCACGACCCGCCCGTGGAGAACGAACTGCCGGACATCTACTGCCCGTTCCCCCAGCGGACGAACCCGCATGTCACCCACGTACGGGAGCATCTGGACACCTGGACCCGCAACACCGGTCTGGTGCACCGGGATTCGGCCAGGGAGCGCTTCGAGCAGGCGGACTTCGGCGCGTTCGTCGGCATGGTCTACCCGACTGCCGACAGTGAGAATCTGGACCTGGTCGCGGACTGGTTCGTCTGGCTCTTCCTGGTGGACGACCAGCTGGACGACGGCCATCTCGGCCGGAGCCCGGAGCGGGTGCGGGACGTCGTCGCCCTGATGCTGGCCGTGGTCGAGGGCACCCGCACCGGGGTCCTGGAGCACGAGGAGCTGCCCGCCGCCGTGGTGGCCCTCATCGACCTGTGGCAACGTACGACGCCGACCGCGGCGGTGCACTGGCGGCGCAGGTTCGCCTGGCACCTGAAGAAGTACCTCACCACCGCCACCACCTGGGAGGCCGGGAACCGGGCGGCGGGCGTGGTGCCGTCGGAGGAGCTGTACATAGAGAAGCGCCGCCACACCGGCGCGATCATCGTCTGCATGGACCTGATAGAGATCGTCGCGGGCATCGAGGCGCCGTCCTCGATCCACAACGACCCCCGGTTCATCACCGCGCTCGAAGCGTCCTGCAACCACGTCTGCTGGGCCAATGACGTGTATTCGTACGAGAAGGAACAGGTGCTCGGCGAGATCCACAACCTCGTCCACCTGGTCCGCCACCACCGCGGCTACGGAAAGCAGGAGGCGCTGGAGCACGTCTGCGCGGAGATCGCGGTCGAGACGGAGCGCTTCCTGACGGCGGAGACCGAGCTGCTGGAGGCGTATCCGCAGCTGACGCCGATGCTGGAGCCGTATCTCGACGGTATGCGCAGCTGGATGCGCGGCAATCTCGACTGGTCCCGGCAGACGCCCCGCTACAACCCGGCCGACGTCAGCCAGTACGAGCAGCCGGAGCAGTATCTGGAGTCCACGGTCCTGGGCGTCTGCCAGGACTGAGCACCGGCGGTATGGGAGAGGGGCGAGCGGTCACGGACCGCTCGCCCCTCTCCCATACGACCGTGAGGCCGTACGCCCGTACGTCTCAGTCGCCGTCCGGGTCCGCGCGGTCCAGGGCCGGCCGGCGCGGCGCGGCCGACTCGGTGAGGAGGTAGTCCGCGGCGGCCGTGTCCGTGACCAGGCTGGTGACCAGGCCGGACCGCAGCACCGCACCGATCGCGGCGGCCTTGCGCTGCCCGCCCGCGATGGCCACCACCTCGGGAATCCGGCGCAGCCGGTCCGCCTCGACGGTGATGCACCGCTCGCCGAGGTCCCGGCCGACCCGGCGGCCCTCCGCGTCGAAGAGGTGGGCCGACATCTCGGCGGCGACGCCGAGCGAGGCGTAGTGCCGGCGCTCCTCGTCGGAGAGCATGTCGTGCACGGTCGAGATGCCCGGCTCCCAGGAACCGATGGAGACGGCCGCGACCGTCACCTTGTCGAAGTACTCGAAGGCGCGGGCGATCCCCGTCTGGTGGCGCAGCGCGGCGGCCGTCGCCGGGTCGGGCAGCAGCATCGGCGCGTAGATCGGGTGCGCCTCGCCCCCGGAGACCTGGGCGGCGCGCCGCACGGCCTCCACCGAACCGCGCTCGGCGGTGCCCGCGTCGTACACCCCGGTGAGCTGCACGACCGTGCACGGGGGCAGCCGGTCGAGGGCAGCGGCCATGTGGATGGTGGAGCGGCCCCAGGCGAGCCCGAGCACATCGCCCTCGGTCACCAGTTCGCCGAGCAGGTCGGCCGCGACCTCGCCCAGGTTCTCCGGGTCCGCCGCGTCGTCCTGCTCCTCCGCCGGGGACTCCACGACGACCGCGTGCCGCAGCCCGTAGCGGGCCCGGAGCGCGTCGGAGCGCTCGGCGTCCAGCTCGGCGGGGACCCGGATCTCGATGCGTACCAGATCGCGTTCCAGGGCGGTCTCCAGGACCCGGGCGACCTTGAAGCGGCTGACGCCGAACTCCTCGGCGATCTGGATCTTGGACTTGCCCTCAAGGTAGAAGCGGCGGGCCATGGCCGCCGCCTGCACCAGCTCCGCGGGCCCCATCCGCAGGGCGGACCGGCCCGCCGACATTGCAGACACCGCGTTCTCCTCACTGCTGTTCACGCTCTTGATACGCCGTTCATCCTGTCAGATCCGGCGATCCTTGCCGGGGCCCGTCGGACCCCGTTCATCTGCCTTTGGCCGGGGCGACGCCCGCCCGCCCCGGCCGCCCCGGACTCAGTGCGCGCAGGCCCAGCCGGCCGCGCCGATGGCCCCGTCGGCCTTGGCGCGCAGCGCCCGCACCGCGGCGGCGGGGTCGCCCGCCCCGTACACCGCCGAACCGGCGACGAAGACATCGGCGCCGGCCTCGGCGCACCGCTCGATGGTGGACTCGGAGACACCGCCGTCGACCTGGAGCCACAGATCGAGCCCGTGCTTGGAGATCAGCTCACGGGTGCGGCGGATCTTCGGCAGCATGATGTCCAGGAACGCCTGGCCGCCGAAGCCCGGCTCCACGGTCATGATCAGCAGCATGTCGAGCTCGGGGAGCAGGTCCTCGTACGGTTCGATGGGCGTCGCCGGCTTGAGCGCCATGGAGGCGCGGGCGCCCTTGGCACGGATCTCCCGGGCCAGCCGCACGGGGGCGGCGGCGGCCTCGGCGTGGAAGGTGACCGACCCGGCCCCCGCCTCGACGTACTGCGGGGCCCAGCGGTCCGCGTCCTCGATCATCAGATGGCAGTCCAGCGGCGTGTCCGTGGCCCTGCTGAGCGATTCCACGATCGGAACGCCGAGGGTCAGATTGGGCACGAAGTGGTTGTCCATGACATCGACATGGAGCCAGTCGGCACCTTCGACGGCCTTCGCCTCATTGGCGAGGCGCGCGAAATCGGCGGAGAGAATACTCGGGTTGATCTGGGCCATGGGCCAAGCCTGCCATGTTCTGCGTCACTTCCCGGCCTCAGTGCGCTCCAAAGGCTCACGGGATCATTACGGTTCGCACATTCCCGGCGTTTCACCCCGGTGAGGGGCGTGCGGTCAGGCGGTACGGCGGAGCAGCGCCAGATACATCGCGTCGGTGCCGTGCAGATGGGGCCAGAGCTGGACGTCGGGTCCGTCGCCCAGCGCGGGCACGCCCGGCAGCAGCGGACGGGCGTCGATCCACTCCGCCTCGACGGGCGCCCCGCCGCGTCCCTTGAGCACGTCCTCCACGACGACCCGGGTCTCCGCGAGGTGCGGCGAGCAGGTCGCGTACCCGACGACACCGCCGACGCGGACGGCCTTCAGCGCCTCGCGCAGCAGCCCGCGCTGGAGCGGCGCGAAGCCCTCCAGGTCCTCCGGTCGGCGGCGCCAGCGGGCCTCGGGGCGGCGGCGGAGCGCGCCGAGCCCGGAGCACGGCACGTCCATCAGGACCCGGTCGAAGCCGCCGGGGCGCCACGGCGGGCGGGTGCCGTCGGCGGTGATCACCTGATACGGGCCGGGGTTGCCGGCCAGCGCGCGTTCCACCAGGCGGGCGCGGTGCGGCTGCTTCTCGGCGGCCAGCAGGGCGGCGCCGCGGCCGGCGGCGAGAGCGGCGAGCAGGGCGGCCTTGCCGCCGGGGCCCGCGCAGCCGTCCAGCCAGCGGGCGTCGGGGCCCTCCAGCGGGGCGGCCGCCAGGGCGGCGGCGACGAGCTGGCTGCCCTCGTCCTGGACCCCGGCCCGGCCCTCGCGCACGGCGGTCAGGGCGCCGGGCTCGCCGCCCTCGGCCATCCGCACGGCGTACGGCGACCAGCGCCCGGGCAGCGCGTTGTCCGCGCCCAGCTCCCCGGTGAGCTCGTCCGTGGTGGAGCGGCCGGGGCGGGCGACGAGGGTGACCTCGGGGCGCTCGTTGTCCGCGTCGAGCAGGTCCTCGATCCCGGCCCGGCCGCCGCCGAGCGCGTCCCAGAGCGCGGAGACGACCCAGCGCGGGTGCGAGTGGACGACCGCGAGGTGGTCCTCCGCGTCGTCCTCGTAGGAGGGGGCCACCTTCGCGATCCAGCCGTCGAGGTCGTCGGCGGACACCTTGCGCAGAACGGCGTTGACGAACTTGGCGCGCCCCTCCCCCAGCACCACCCGGGCCAGCTCCACGCTCGCGGAGACCGCCGCGTGCGTCGGGATACGGGTGCCGAGGAGCTGGTGCACGCCCATGTTCAGCACGTCCAGGACCGGTGGGTCGACCTCGCGCAGCGGCCGGTCGATGCAAGCGGCGACGATCGCGTCGTACGTCCCCTGGCGGCGCAGCGTCCCGTAGACCAGCTCGGTGGCCAGGGCGGCGTCGCGGTGGTCGAAGCCGCCCTTGGCCCGGGCCTTCTTCAGCAGCGGGGGCAGGACGAGATTCGCGTACGCGTCGCGCTCGTCGACGGCCCGCAGGACCTCGAAGGCGAGGAAGCGGACCGGGTCCTTCTGGGGACGGCGGTGCGGCTTGGCGGGACGGCGACGCGGCTGGTCGTTCACGTGAAAGGTGCTCCGCTGAAGGTGAGAGGACGAACCCTCCCAGCCTACGTCCCCGTCCCGGGGCGACCGGTCCCCGCGCCCCCGCCCCGGGGCGGTCCCGGGGATCAGCTCCCGACCAGCTCGCCCGCGGCGATGCGCACTCCGCGCGCCCAGTCGGCGGCGCGCATCGGCTTCTTGCCCTGCGGCTGCACCCACAGCAGCTCGACCGCGTGCGACCCGGTGCCGACGAACACGTTGTTCTTGCCGGCCGACAGCTCACCGGGCGCCAGCTCGGACCGGTCCACGGCGGGGGTGGCCTGGACGAGCTTCAGGCGCTCGCCCCGGAACAGCGTCCAGGCGCCCGGGGCCGGGGTGCAGGCGCGGATGACGCGGTCGACGCGGAGGGCGGGCGCGGACCACTGGACCTGGGCGTCCTCGACGGTGATCTTCGGCGCGAGGGTGACCCCGTCGGCGGGCTGCGGGACGGCGTGCAGGGTGCCGTCCTCGATGCCGTCCATGGTGGCGGCGAGCAGCCCGGACCCGGCGAAGGCCAGCCGGGTCAGCAGATCGCCGCTGGTGTCGGTGGGGCGGACCTCCTCGGTCAGGACGCCGTAGACCGGCCCGGAGTCCAGGCCCTCCTCGATCAGGAAGGTGGAGGCGCCGGTGACCTCGTCGCCGGACATCACGGCGTGCTGCACGGGGGCCGCGCCGCGCCAGGCGGGCAGCAGCGAGAAGTGCAGGTTGACCCAGCCCCTCGCCGGGATGGCCAGCGCCGCCTTGGGCAGCAGTGCGCCGTACGCGACGACCGGGCAGCAGTCCGGCGCGATCTCCCGCAGCCGCGCGAGGAAGTCCTCGTCCCGGGGCCTGGCGGGCTTCAGCACCTCGATCCCGGCCTCCTCTGCGCGCTCGGCGACCGGGCTGGCCACCAGCCGCCGGCCACGCCCCGCGGGCGCGTCGGGCCGGGTCACGACGGCGGCCACCTCGTGCCGGCCGGAGGCGATCAGGGCGTCGAGTGCGGGAACGGCTACCTCGGGGGTGCCTGCGAAGACGAGCTTCATGGGTGGCTGACTGCCTCTCAGGCCGGACTCTCAGGCCGAAACGTTACGGTGACGAGCAACGCACAAGTCTATGGGGCGGCGGACCGGGGGGCGTACGCACAGTCGCGCGCCCCTCGCAGGTGCGCATACGCCCCCCGAGCGTGACCAGATCCCCCGGTGCGGCGTTGGTCAAGAGAGATTGACCGAAGCGAGCCGCCCTGGTGCGGCCCGATCCCTTTCAACGCCGGTTCGAGAGGCTTCTTCATGGCCGACCACGCAACCCACGACGCCCAAGCGCGGGCCAGCCTGCATCTCCTGGTGCGGGACATCGAGCGGGTCCGGCGGCAGGTGGACGCACTGCGCACGCTCACCGCACAGCTGGGCAACGTCTACCGTCCGCGCCGCACCGGCCCGTCCGCGGGCTTCGTCGTCTACGGCAGGGCCCCGGCCCCGACGGTCAGACTGGCCCAGGAACTGCGGGACAGCGTCGAGACGCTGGTCACGGCGGCCGTGGACTTCGACCGCTCGCTGGGCTTCTCCTGGGACGCGGTGGGCTCCGCGCTCGGGGTCACCAAGCAGGCCGTACACCGCCGTTACGGATCACGGCGCACGACCCCGCAGCCCACGGCCCCCGAGTCCACGGAGGTCATCCCCCAACGCGCCCCCACGGTCCCCGCCGCCCGGGCCCCCCAACCCCCCACAGACCGCCCCAACCCTTTCCCGAGCCCCCGCAACGGCTGACCCGGGGGTGAGCCGGGCCGCCCCCGCGCACACGCGAGGGGGCGGCCCACCCGCGGAATCCAGCCCGTCCGGCGCCCGAGGACAACGACCTCAGCCGATGTCCACCGGATCCACCCGCACCCGCACCGCCGCCCCACCCCGCGCCACGCGCGCAGCGCGCAACGCCGCCGCCAGCGCCGCCCCGCTCCCGGGCGGCACCCGCACCAGCGCCCGCTCCCAGACCTCCCCCGCCGGCGCCTCGAACGCCCGCCGGGCCCGCCCCGGCCCCGCGGCCGGCACCGGCACGGGCCCCAGCACCTCCGCGTCCCCGGGCAGCCGCGCCCCCGCGAAGAACGCGGCCAGCGCCTCCGGCTCCCCCGTCACCGACGCCATCCGGGACACCGGCGGAAAGCCCAGCTCGGCCCGCTCCGCCAGCTCCCGCCGGGCGTGCCCGACCGGGTCCCAGCGGACCAGCGCCTGCACGGGCCGCAACGTCGGCTCGGCGACGACCACCACCGTGCCGCCCTCCGGCCGCCCCCGGACCAGCGCGGCGGCGGCCGTCCACCGGCGCAGCGCCTCCTCACCGGCCCGCAGATCCGGCCGGCCGACCATCGCCCAGCCGTCGAGCAGGAGCGCCGCCGCGTACCCGCCCTCGGCGACCGGCTCGGCGCCCGGCGTGCTGACGACCAGCGCGGGCTGGTCCGGCACCGAGTCGAGGACATGGTCGCGCCCGGACGTCCGCACCGGCACCGCCGGGAACGCCCGGCCCAGCTCCTCCGCCGTGCGCCGGGCTCCCACGATCTGGGCGCGCAACCGCCGCCCCCCGCAGGCCACGCAGTGCCAGGACGTCTCGGCCCGCCCGCACCACGCGCAGTTCAGGTCCCGCTGGTCCGGCGCCTCCAGCGGCCCCGCGCACTGCCGGCACCGGGCCGGCTCCCGGCAGCGCTCGCAGGCGAGCCGGGGGGCGTAACCCCGCCGGGGCACCTGGACCAGCACCGGACCGGTCCGCAGCCCGTCCCGGACGGTCTGCCAGGCGAGGCTGGGCAGCCGGGCGGCCCGGGCGGCCCCGTCCCGCGCCAGCTCGCCGTCGCCCACGGTGCGGATGACGGGCGCCGCCGCCCGTACCTGGTCCCGGTCGGCGCGCAGCGGCAGCGCCCACCCGCTCTCCACGAGCTGCGCGGCCTCCACCGTGCAGCTGACGGCGCCGAGCAGAAAGGCGCACCGGCCGTGCGTGGCCCGCAGCTCCAGGACCTCGCGGACATGCGGGAAGGGGGCGCGGTCGTCGCTGTGGCTGGAGTCCCCGTCGTCCCAGACGACGACGAGTCCGAGGCCGGCGACGGGCGCGAACATCGCCGCCCTGGTCCCCACCACCGCCCGGACGGCGCCGCGCCGCACGGCGAGCCATTCCCGGTACCGCTTCCCGGGCCCGGAGCCGGCGGTGAGCAGCGCGTGCCGCCCCTCGCCGAGCAGGGCGGTGAGCGCGGCGTCGACCCGGGCGGCGGTCCGCCCGTCGGGGACGACGACGAGCGCGCCGCGCCCGGCGGACAGGGCCGCGGCGACGGCGGTGGCGATCTCGGCGGGCCAGTGCGGTCCGGGCAGCGCGGTCCACACGGCCCGGGGTGCGCCGCCGCCGGCCAGCGCGGCGAGGAACGCGGGCCCCTGCGCGTACCGCTCCCAGCTCCCGGGGGCGGGCGGCGGAGGGGCGGGCAGGGGCGCGGGCGACGGCTTGGCCTCGGCCTGCGCGTTGCGCGGGGGGACGGCGAGCTGGAGGACGTCCGCGAGGCTGCCCGCGTACCGGTCGGCGACGGCGCGGGCGAGGGAGAGGAGGCCGGGGCCGAGGACCGGCTCGGGCGAGACGACGGAGGCGAGCGCGGCGAGCGCCCCGGTGTAGTCGGACTCGGCCAGCCGCTCGATGAGGAAGCCGTCCACGAGCCCGCCGCCCTCGCGCCGGCCGCCGCGCACCTGGCGGCCCCCGGCGCCGAAGCGGACCCGGACGCGCACCCCGGGCTGTGCGTCGGCGTCCAGCTCCTCGGGGACGGCGTAGTCGAAGTACTGGTCGAGCTGGAGCGCGCCCTTGTTGACGAGGACGCGGGCGACGGGCAGCTCCTTGGCGAGGGCGGCACCGCGCCAGGTGCGCGGCTTGGCGCGCGGCACGTCCGCCCGGCGGACCGCCTCCCGGATCAGCGCCAGCTGCTCCGGCGCCCCCGGCTCGTCGGACCGCTCGTTCTCGCTGCTCACAGCTCCATCCCTACCAGACGCCTCGGACAACGGCGCCGCCGTCCCCGTAACCCCTCGACGCAACCCCCGGCAGGAAACGCCGGAGCCCGGACACCGTGACGGCGTCCGGGCTCCGGCGGAAGACCGCCTGGGCGGTGCTTACAGACCGGCGGCGGCGCGCAGCGCGTCGACGCGGTCGGTGCGCTCCCAGGTGAAGTCGGGCAGTTCGCGGCCGAAGTGGCCGTACGCGGCGGTCTGGGCGTAGATCGGGCGCAGCAGGTCGAGGTCGCGGATGATCGCGGCCGGGCGGAGGTCGAAGACCTCGCCGATGGCGTGCTCGATCTTCTCGGTCTCGATCGCGGCGGTGCCGAAGGTCTCCACGAAGAGGCCCACCGGCTCGGCCTTGCCGATCGCGTAGGCGACCTGGACCTCGCAGCGGGCGGCGAGGCCGGCGGCGACGACGTTCTTGGCGACCCAGCGCATGGCGTAGGCGGCCGAGCGGTCCACCTTCGACGGGTCCTTGCCGGAGAAGGCGCCGCCGCCGTGGCGGGCCATGCCGCCGTAGGTGTCGATGATGATCTTGCGGCCGGTGAGGCCGGCGTCGCCCATCGGGCCGCCGATCTCGAAGCGCCCGGTCGGGTTGACCAGCAGGCGGTAGCCCTCGGTGTCGAGCTTGATGCCGTCCTCGATGAGCTGGTTCAGCACGTGCTCGACCACGAACTCGCGGATGTCGGGCGCGAGCAGCGAGTCGAGGTCGATGTCGCTGGCGTGCTGCGAGGAGACGACGACGGTGTCGAGCCGGACGGCCTTGTCGCCGTCGTACTCGATGGTGACCTGGGTCTTGCCGTCGGGGCGCAGGTACGGGATGGTCCCGTTCTTACGGACCTCGGACAGCCGGCGGGAGAGCCGGTGCGCGAGGAAGATCGGCAGCGGCATGAGCTCGGGGGTCTCGTCGCAGGCGTAGCCGAACATCAGGCCCTGGTCGCCCGCGCCCTGCTTGTCGAGCTCGTCCTCATCGCCCTCGACCCGCTTCTCGTACGCGGTGTCGACGCCCTGGGCGATGTCCGGGGACTGGGCGCCGATGGACACCGAGACGCCGCAGGAGGCGCCGTCGAAGCCCTTCTTGGAGGAGTCGTAGCCGATCTCCAGGACCTTGTTGCGGACCAGCGTCGGAATGTCGGCGTACGCCTTGGTCGTGACCTCACCCGCGACGTGCACCAGACCGGTGGTGATCAGGGTCTCGACGGCGACGCGCGAGGACGGGTCCTCGCGCAGGAGCGCGTCGAGAATGGTGTCGCTGATCTGGTCGGCGATCTTGTCGGGGTGACCCTCGGTCACGGACTCCGAGGTGAAGAGACGGCGGGACACATCGCTCCCTGGGGTTGCAGCGGCTGCTGGCTGATCATTGGCCGGACCGTCCGGGAGCTGCGCCCGGCATGGTCCAGGGAGCAGTTTATCGGTCGGCTCCGCCCGGTGGACAACATGTCTCGCCCTTTGGCCTTCCTGTGATGTGTCGCACCACGGCCGGAAGACCCCGGAAGCCCGCTGCCGCAAGGTCCGGGACCGGGTCGCGGGGATGCCGCCGGCCCCGGCGTGTCATCCGAAATTCATCCCAGGCGCGCCGCGACGAGGTCCCACACCGTGTCGGCCAGGGCCTCCTTGGGCCCGTACGGGACGGGGGTCTCGGTGCCGTCGGCGGCGAGCACCACGGCCTCGTTCTCCTCGGAGCCGAAGGTCTTGCGCTCCCCGACCTCGTTGACCACCAGCAGGTCGCAGCCCTTGCGGCGGAGCTTCTGGCGGCCGTTGGCCAGGACGTCGTCGGTCTCGGCGGCGAAGCCGACGACGATCTGCCCGGGCGCGGCGCGCTCGGCGGAGACCTCGGCGAGGATGTCCGGGTTGCGGACGAGTACGACCGGGGCGGGCTCCTGGCCGTCCTTCTTCTTGATCTTGCCGGTGGCGTACTCGGCGGGCCGGAAGTCGGCGACGGCGGCCGCCATGACCACGACGTCGGCGTCCCGGGCCGCCTTCAGCACGGCCTCGCGCAGCTGGGTCGCGGTGCCGGCGCGGACGACGTCGGCGCCGGACGGGTCGGGCAGCCCGGTGTTGGCCTCGACCAGGGTGACCCGGGCGCCGCGCGCGACGGCGGTGCGGGCCAGCGCGTAGCCCTGCTTGCCGGAGGAGCGGTTGCCGAGGTAGCGGACCGGGTCGAGGGGTTCCCTCGTACCGCCGGCGCTGATCACCACGTGCCGGCCGGCGAGGTCGGGGGCGGCCGTGCCCCGGGCGAGGACCCGGCGGCAGACCTCGTGGATCTCGCTCGGGTCGGGCAGCCGGCCCTTGCCGGTGTCGACGCCGGTGAGGCGGCCGACGGCGGGCTCGATGACGACGGCGCCCCGGCGTCGCAGCGTCGCCACGTTCTCCCGGGTGGCGGGGTGCTCCCACATCTCGGTGTGCATGGCCGGGGCGAAGACGACCGGACAGCGGGCGGTGAGCAGGGTGTTGGTGAGCAGGTCGTCGGCGAGGCCGTGGGCGGCCTTGGCCAGCATGTCGGCGGTGGCGGGGGCGACGACGACGAGGTCGGCGTGCTGCCCGATCCGGACGTGCGGCACCTCGTGGACGTCGTTCCAGACCTCGGTGGAGACGGGGTGGCCGGAGAGCGCCGACCAGGTGGCGGCGCCGACGAAGTGGAGGGCGGACGCGGTGGGGACGACCTGTACGTCGTGGCCGGACTCGGTCAGCCGGCGCAGCAGCTCGCACGCCTTGTACGCGGCGATGCCGCCGCTGACCCCCAGAACGACCTTCGGCTTGTCCACTGCGTCTCCCCGCACTCGGTTGCGTACGCCTCCATGCTGCCTCACGGGTACCCGCACCGGACGGTCGGCCCGGACACACACCTGGGGCCCGGCGGATGTCCGCCGGGCCCCGGGTGAAGGTGCGTCGTCGCCGCTTACTGCGCGGGGCCCTCGATGGCCTCGGACGTGAGCAGGCCCGCGTTGATCTCGCGGAGCGCGATCGAGAGCGGCTTCTCGTGCACGTGGGTGTCGACGAGCGGACCGACGTACTCAAGGAGGCCCTCACCGAGCTGCGAGTAGTACGCGTTGATCTGGCGCGCGCGCTTGGCGGCGTAGATCACGAGGCTGTACTTCGAGTCGGTTGCTTCGAGGAGCTCATCAATCGGCGGGTTGATGATGCCCTCGGGCGTGGTGATGGAAGAGGACACGCTCTGCCTTCCGAAGGGGATGAAGATCAAAGAATTCTTTGACAGTCAGGGGCTTGGGTGCCGGGCCCCGCTGCCGGTGTTTCACTCGCCGGCGGCGCGGTGGCCGGAAGCCTCCAGCATCAAGGCTAGCAGCTCACGTGCCACGTCCTCGACGGAGGTGTTGACGAGCGTCGTGTCGAACTCCGCTTCGGCGGCCAGTTCCACCTTGGCGGCGCCGAGCCGGCGTTCGATCACCTCGGGCGCCTCGGTCCCCCGGCCGGTGAGCCGGCGGACCAGCTCCTCCCAGCTCGGCGGGGCGAGGAAGACGAGCTGGGCCTCGGCCATCGACTGGCGGACCAGCCGGGCACCCTGGAGGTCGATCTCCAGGAGCACCGGCTCCCCCGCCTCCAGCCGCTCCTGCACGGCGCGGCGCGGCGTGCCGTAGCGGTTGCCGGCGAACTCGGCCCACTCCAGCAGCTCACCGTTGGCGATCAGCTTGTCGAACTCCTCGTCGTCCACGAAGAAGTAGTGGACGCCGTTGCGTTCGCCGGGGCGGGGCTTGCGGGTCGTCGCCGACACCGAGAGCCACACCTCGGGGTGGACCTTGCGCATATGCGCGACGACCGTGCTCTTGCCGACCCCCGAGGGGCCGGAGAGCACGGTCAGCCGCGGACGTGCGTCCGGGGGTACGGGGGACGTCCCCCGGGATGTTGCAGCCATGGAGCGATTATCCAGGTTCTCAGGGGTGCCTGAGAACGTCAGGCGGCGGTGCCGCCGAACTCGCGCTCCAGGGATGCGATCTGGTTGGAGCCAAGACCCCGCACACGACGGCTCTCGGAGATGCCGAGCCGCTCCATGATCTGCTTGGCACGGACCTTGCCCACGCCGGGCAGGGACTCCAGCAGGGCGGAGACCTTCATCTTGCCGATGACGTCGTTCTCCTGGCCCGACTTGATGACCTCGTGGAGGGAGGCGCCGGAGTGCTTGAGTCGATTCTTGACCTCGGCCCGCTCCCGGCGAGCCGCGGCGGCCTTTTCGAGCGCGGCTGCGCGCTGTTCAGGGGTAAGGGGCGGAAGAGCCACGCCTACGTCACCTCGGATGTCGATCTGTCGGATACGGACCGGTGAGGCGGCGGAATCGCCCCTCACCTGCTGAGCCGCGAACACCCCGTGCGCGTCGGCTCTCGACGGAGACTAGCGGCCAAGGCCGCCGGAGTCAGCGAGAACAGACGAAAAGTCCTGGTCAGCCTCTGCCGACCAGGACTTTTCAGGCATAACCACCGAGTTTTTTCGTCAGGATTCCGTCAACACACGGTGAACGTGGCAGGGTCAGCGGTCCGAGACGGCCGCGCGGACCTCGTCGGCGAACCGTTCGGCGGCCCCGCGCAGCCCCGCCACGTCCGGGCCGTGGCGCAGCACGCCCCGGCTGACGCTGGGCACCACATTGCGGACCGCGTCGCCGAAAACGCCCGGCAGATCGGCCGGGGTCGCCCCCTGCGCGCCGATGCCCGGGGCGAGCAGCGGCCCGTTGATGGCGAGGTCCACGCCCGCGTCGCCGAGCGTGGCGCCGACGACCGCGCCGACCGAGCCGAGCGGGGCGGCGCCCGCGTTCTCGGCGGCCATGTGGTCGAGCATCAGCTGCGCCAGCGGACGGCCGTCGGCGGCGGTGGCGCGCTGCACCTCGGCGCCCTCCGGGTTGGAGGTCAGCGCGAGGACGAAGACGCCGGCGCCGGAGACCGCCGCCGCGTCGAGCGCCGGCCGCAGCGAGCCGAAGCCGAGGTACGGCGAGACCGTGACCGCGTCCGAGAACAGCGGCGAGTCCTTGTCCAGGTAGGTCGCCGCGTAGGCGGCCATGGTGGAGCCGATGTCGCCGCGCTTGGCGTCCATCAGGACCAGGGCGCCGGCCGCGCGCGCCTCCTCGACGGCCTTCTCCAAAACGGCGACACCGCGTGAGCCGAACCGCTCGAAGAACGCGGACTGCGGCTTGAGCACCGCGACCCGGTCGGCCAGTGCCTCGACGACCGTACGGGTGAAGCGCTCCAGGCCCGCCACGTCGTCGGGGAGCCCCCAGGCGCTGAGCAGGGAGGCGTGCGGGTCGATGCCGACGCAGAGCGGGCCACGGGTGTCCATGGCGTGGCGCAGCCGGGCGCCGAAGGGTTCCAGGGTCATTTCGCGGCCTTCCGGGTTTCCGCGCCGACGGCGTCGGCGAGCGTGGCGTACGGGGAGGCGGCCAGGCGCGCGGCCAGGCCCTTGTGGATCGCGCGGGCGTAGAACGGGCCCTCGTAGATGAAGGCGCTGTAGCCCTGGACGAGGGTGGCGCCGGCCAGGATGCGCTGCCAGGCGTCCTCGGCGTTCTCGACGCCGCCGACGCCCACCAGGGTGATCCGGTCCCCCACGCGCCGGTAGAGGCGGCTCAGGACCTCCAGGGAGCGTTCCTTGAGGGGGGCGCCGGACAGACCGCCGGTCTCCTTCACCAGGGCCGCCGGGGACTTCAGGCCCAGGCTCTCGCGGGCGATGGTGGTGTTGGTGGCGATGATGCCGTCCAGGCCCAGCTCGACGGCCAGGTCGGCGACCGCGTCCACGTCCTCGTCCGCGAGGTCCGGGGCGATCTTGACGAGCAGCGGGACGCGGCGGTGGGTGACGGTGCGGTCGGCCGCCTCGCGCACGGCGGTGAGCAGCGGGCGCAGCGACTCGGTGGCCTGGAGGTTGCGCAGGCCGGGGGTGTTGGGCGAGGAGACGTTGACGACGAGGTAGTCGGCGTGGGCGGCCAGGCGCTCGGTGGACTTCACGTAGTCGGCGGCGGCGTCGGCCTCGGGGACCACCTTGGTCTTGCCGATGTTGACGCCGAGGGTGGTGCGGAAGACCGGGGTGCGGGCGGCCAGGCGCTCGGCGACGGCGGCCGAGCCCTCGTTGTTGAAGCCCATGCGGTTGATCAGCGCGCGGTCCGCGACCAGGCGGAACAGCCGCTGCTTGGGGTTGCCGGGCTGCGGCTCGCCGGTGACGGTGCCGATCTCGACGTGGTCGAAGCCGAGCATCGCCATGCCGTCGATCGCGACGGCGTTCTTGTCGAACCCGGCGGCGAGCCCGAAGGGGCCGTGCATCCGCAGGCCCAGGGCCTCGGTGCGCAGCTCCTTGTACCGGGGGGCGAGGGCGGCGGCCAGGAAGGTGCGCAGCACGGGGACGCGGGCGGCCAGGCGGATCCAGCGGAAGGCCAGGTAGTGGGCCTGCTCCGGGTCCATGCGTTTGAAGACCAGCTGGAAGAAGAACTTGTACATCGGTGTCCTCATGAAGAGGGGGACACCGTTTCCGGTGTCCCCCTTGTGGGCTTCCTAGTCGCGGGCCGCGGTGAGATGTTCCGCGTGTTCCTGGAGGGAACGGACGCCGACGTCCCCGTTGTTGAGGGCGTCGATGCCCTGGACGGCCGCGGCGAGTGCCTGGACCGTGGTCAGGCAGGGCACCGAACGGGAGACGGCCGCGGTGCGGATCTCGTAGCCGTCGAGCCGGCCGCCGGTCCCATACGGGGTGTTGACGATGAGGTCGACACCGCCGTCATGGATCAGCTGGACGATGGTCGGCTCGCCGTTCGGACCGGCGCCCTCGGACTGCTTGCGCACGACCGTGGCGTTGATGCCGTTGCGCTTCAGGACCTCGGCGGTGCCGGAGGTGGCCAGCAGCTCGAAGCCGTGGGCAACCAGCTCACGGGCCGGGAAGATCATCGAGCGCTTGTCGCGGTTGGCGACCGAGATGAAGGCGCGGCCCTTGGTGGGCAGCGGCCCGTAGGCGCCGGCCTGCGACTTGGCGTACGCGGTGCCGAAGACCGAGTCGATGCCCATGACCTCGCCGGTGGAGCGCATCTCCGGGCCGAGGATGGTGTCGACGCCGCGGCCGTGGATGTCGCGGAAGCGCGACCACGGCATGACGGCCTCCTTGACGGAGATCGGCGCGTCCAGCGGCAGCGTGCCGCCGTCGCCGGTCTTCGGCAGCAGGCCCTCCTCGCGCAGCTCGGCGACGGTCGCGCCCAGCGAGATCCGGGCGGCGGCCTTGGCGAGCGGGACCGCGGTCGCCTTCGAGGTGAAGGGCACGGTCCGGGAGGCGCGCGGGTTGGCCTCCAGGACGTAGAGGATGTCGCCGGACAGCGCGAACTGGATGTTGATCAGACCACGGACGCCGACGCCCTTGGCGATGGCCTCCGTGGAGGCGCGCAGCCGCTTGACGTCGTGGCCGCCGAGGGTGATCGGGGGCAGCGCGCAGGCGGAGTCGCCGGAGTGGATGCCGGCCTCCTCGATGTGCTCCATGACGCCGCCGAGGTAGAGCTCGGTGCCGTCGTAGAGGGCGTCGACGTCGATCTCGATGGCGTCGTCCAGGAAGCGGTCGACCAGGACCGGCCGGGTGGGGCTGATCTCGGTGGACTCGGAGATGTACGCGGAGAGCCGGGCCTCGTCGTACACGATCTCCATGCCGCGCCCGCCGAGCACGTACGACGGGCGTACGAGGACGGGGTAGCCGATCTCGTCGGCGATCTCCTTGGCCTCGGCGAAGGTAGTGGCGGTGCCGTGCTTGGGGGCGGGCAGGCCGGCCTCGGCCAGGACGCGGCCGAAGGCGCCGCGGTCCTCGGCAGCGTGGATCGCCTCCGGGGAGGTGCCGACGACGGGCACGCCGTTGTCCTTGAGCGCCTGCGACAGGCCCAGCGGGGTCTGGCCGCCGAGCTGGACGACGACGCCCGCGATCGGGCCCGCCAGGGACTCGGCGTGCACGATCTCCAGCACGTCCTCGAGCGTCAGCGGCTCGAAGTACAGGCGGTCGGAGGTGTCGTAGTCGGTGGAGACCGTCTCCGGGTTGCAGTTGACCATCACGGTCTCGTAGCCGGCGTCGCTGAGCGCGAAGGAGGCGTGGACGCAGGAGTAGTCGAACTCGATGCCCTGGCCGATGCGGTTGGGGCCGGAGCCCAGGATGATCACCGCGGGCTTGGTGCGGGACGCGACCTCGGTCTCCTCGTCGTAGGAGGAGTAGAAGTACGGGGTCTTCGCGGCGAACTCGGCGGCGCAGGTGTCGACCGTCTTGTAGACCGGGCGGATGCCGAGCGCGTGGCGGACCTCGCGGACGACGTCCTCGCGCAGATCGCGGATCTCGGCGATCTGGACGTCCGAGAAGCCGTGCCGCTTGGCCTCGGCCAGCAGCTCGGGGCCGAGCTTGTCGGCGGCGGCCAGCTCGTCGGCGATCTCCTTGATCAGGAAGAGCTGGTCCACGAACCAGGGGTCGATCTTCGTGGCGTCGAAGACCTCCTCCTGCGTGGCGCCGGCCCGGATCGCCTGCATGACGGCGTTGATCCGGCCGTCGGTCGGGCGGACCGCCTCGGCCAGCAGCTCGGCCTTGTCGCCCGGGTCGCCGGTGAAGGTGAACTGCGAGCCCTTCTTCTCCAGCGAGCGCAGGGCCTTCTGAAGGGCCTCGGTGAAGTTCCGGCCGATCGCCATGGCCTCGCCCACCGACTTCATGGTGGTGGTGAGGGTGGAGTCGGCGGAGGGGAACTTCTCGAAGGCGAACCGAGGGGCCTTCACGACGACGTAGTCGAGGGTCGGCTCGAAGGAGGCCGGGGTCTTCTCGGTGATGTCGTTGGGGATCTCGTCCAGCGTGTAGCCGACGGCCAGCTTGGCGGCGATCTTGGCGATCGGGAAGCCGGTGGCCTTGGAGGCGAGCGCCGAGGAGCGGGAGACGCGCGGGTTCATCTCGATGACGATGACGCGGCCGTCGGTGGGGTCGATCGCGAACTGGATGTTGCAGCCGCCGGTGTCGACGCCGACCTCGCGGATGATCGCGATGCCGATGTCGCGCAGCCGCTGGTACTCGCGGTCGGTGAGGGTCATCGCCGGGGCGACGGTGATCGAGTCGCCGGTGTGGACGCCCATCGGGTCGAAGTTCTCGATGGAGCAGACGACCACGACGTTGTCGTTGCGGTCGCGCATCAGCTCCAGCTCGTACTCCTTCCAGCCGAGGATGGACTCTTCGAGCAGCACCTCGGTGGTCGGCGAGAGCGTGAGGCCCTGGCCGGCGATGCGGCGCAGCTCCTCCTCGTCGTGGGCGAAGCCGGAGCCGGCGCCGCCCATGGTGAAGGAGGGGCGGACGACGACGGGGTAGCCGCCGAGCGTGTCGACGCCGGCGAGGATGTCGTCCATGGAGTGGCAGATGACCGAGCGGGCGGACTCGCCGTAGCCGATCTTCTCCTTGACGGCCTCCACGACGCCCTTGAAGAGGTCGCGGTCCTCGCCCTTGTTGATGGCCTCGACGTTGGCGCCGATCAGCTCGACGCCGTACTTCTCCAGGACACCGTTCTCGTGCATGGAGATCGCGGTGTTCAGCGCGGTCTGGCCGCCGAGGGTCGGGAGCAGCGCGTCGGGGCGCTCCTTGGCGATGATCTTCTCGACGAACTCGGGGGTGATCGGCTCGACGTACGTGGCGTCGGCGATCTCCGGGTCGGTCATGATCGTCGCCGGGTTGGAGTTCACCAGGATGACGCGCAGGCCCTCGGCCTTGAGCACGCGGCACGCCTGGGTGCCGGAGTAGTCGAATTCGGCGGCCTGCCCGATGACGATCGGGCCGGAGCCGATGACCAGGACGGACTGGATATCGGAGCGCTTAGGCACGCTGGCCCTCCATCAGGGAAACGAAGCGGTCGAAGAGGTACGCGGCGTCGTGCGGGCCGGCGGCCGCCTCGGGGTGGTACTGGACGCTGAAGGCCGGCCGGTCGAGCAGCTGAAGGCCCTCGACCACCTGGTCGTTCAGGCATACGTGGGAGACCTCGGCACGCCCATAGGCGGTGTCGGAGACCTGGTCGAGGGGGGCGTCGACGGCGAAGCCGTGGTTGTGCGCGGTGACCTCGACCTTGCCGGTCGAGCGGTCCTGCACGGGCTGGTTGATGCCGCGGTGGCCGTACTTCAGCTTGTACGTGCCGAAGCCGAGCGCGCGGCCCAGGATCTGGTTGCCGAAGCAGATGCCGAAGAGCGGGGTCTTCCGTTCCAGGACGCCCCGCATCAGCGCGACCGGGTGGTCGGCGGTGGACGGGTCGCCGGGGCCGTTGGAGAAGAAGACGCCGTCCGGGGCGACCGCGTAGACCTCCTCCAGGGTGGCGGTGGCGGGCAGCACATGGACCTCGATGCCGCGCTCGGCCATCCGGTGCGGGGTCATGCCCTTGATGCCGAGGTCGACCGCGGCGACCGTGAACTTCTTGGTGCCGATCGCGGGGACGACGTACGCCTCCTTGGTGGCGACCTCGGCGGACAGGTCGGCGCCCTTCATCTCGGGGGCCTCCTGGACGCGGGCCAGCATCGCCGCCTCGTCGGTGACCGCGTCGCCGGAGAAGATGCCGACGCGCATGGCGCCGCGCTCGCGCAGGTGGCGGGTGAGGGCGCGGGTGTCGACGCCGCTGATGCCGACGACGCCCTGGTTCGCCAGCTCCTCGTCCAGGGTGCGGCGGGAGCGCCAGTTGGAGGGGGTGCGGGCGGGGTCGCGGACGACGTAGCCGGAGACCCAGATCTGCTGGGACTCGGGGTCCTCGTCGTTGACGCCGGTGTTGCCGACGTGCGGGGCGGTCATCACGACGACCTGACGGTGGTACGAGGGGTCGGTCAGCGTCTCCTGGTAGCCGGTCATGCCGGTGGAGAAGACCGCCTCGCCGAAGGTCTCCCCCACAGCCCCGTAGGCGCGGCCGCGGAAGCTGCGGCCGTCCTCCAGGACGAGTACGGCGGGAACCTGGGCTCCCCGGGTGGAGGTCGTCATCGCGCGATGCCTTCCGTAGTGCTGGTGAGGTGGTTGACGGCGTCGACCCAGGCGGGGTGTTCGGCCGAGTGGTCGGAGCGGAATCCGGAGTCGATCAGCCGGTCGCCGAGCGCCCAGGTGATGACGAGGAGTCCGCCCTCGGGCAGGACCTTGCCCGCCAGTGCCTTCTCGGTGCGGGCGCCGCGCAGGTCGGCGGCCGGGACGAAGAAGTCCGCGGCGCCGGGCCGTACGACGTCGAGGCCCTCGGTGGTGAGGGTGAGCTCGACGCGGCTGCGGGTGCCGAGGCCGTGCGCGACGATCCGGTCGAGCCACTGCCCGGCCGTGGTCGACGCGTGGTAGCGGCCGGAGAGGGTGAGCAGCTTCTCGCCGTCCGCGAAGCCCGCCGGCGCGGTGGCCGGGGCGGGCAGGTCGGACTGGAGGTTTCCGCGCCACTTCCAGCCCTGGCGCATCAGCCAGTAGACGAACACGACGAGGACGACGAGTCCGATCACCCAGCTGATCCGTGCGGACCAGTCGGTCACTTCCGCCGACTTCTGCTCGGCGGCGAGTTGGTACAGGGTCTGTGTTGTCACGCGAGCTTCCCGTCGACGACCGTGGCACGGCCCCGCAGGAAGGTGTGGGTCACTCGGCCCGGCAGCTCGCGCCCCTCGTACGGGGTGTTGCGGCTGCGGGAGGCGAAGCCCGCGGGGTCCACCTCACCACGGTATGCCGGATCGACCAGCGTGAGGTTGGCGGGCTCACCCGCCGAGACGGGACGGCCGTGTCCTTCGAGCCGCCCGATGGCCGCGGGGCGGGCCGACATGCGGTCGGCGACGCCGGCCCAGTCGAGCAGCCCGGTCTCGACCATCGTCTGCTGGACGACGGAGAGCGCGGTCTCCAGGCCCACCATGCCCATGGCGGCCGCGGCCCACTCGCAGTCCTTGTCCTCGTGCGGGTGCGGGGCGTGGTCGGTGGCGACGCAGTCGATGGTGCCGTCGGCCAGCGCCTCGCGCAGCGCCAGCACATCGGCCTCGGTGCGCAGCGGCGGGTTCACCTTGTAGACCGGGTTGTAGCTCCGGACGAGCTCGTCGGTGAGGAGGAGGTGGTGCGGGGTGACCTCGGCGGTGACGTTCCAGCCCTTGGACTTGGCCCAGCGCACGATTTCCACGGAGCCCGCGGTCGACAGGTGGCAGATGTGGACCCGGGAGCCGACGTGCGCGGCGAGCAGGACGTCGCGGGCGATGATCGACTCCTCGGCGACGGCGGGCCAGCCGCCGAGGCCCAGTTCGGCCGAGACGACGCCCTCGTTCATCTGGGCGCCCTCGGTGAGGCGGGGCTCCTGGGCGTGCTGGGCGACGACGCCGTCGAACGCCTTCACGTACTCCAGGGCGCGGCGCATGATGACCGCGTCGTCCACGCACTTGCCGTCGTCGGAGAAGACCTTCACACCGGCGGCGGAGTCGTGCATGGCGCCGAGCTCGGCGAGCTGCTTGCCCTCCAGGCCGACGGTGACGGCGCCGACGGGCTGGACGTCGCAGTAGCCGGACTCCTTGCCGAGGCGCCAGACCTGCTCGACCACACCGGCGGTGTCGGCGACCGGGAAGGTGTTGGCCATGGCGTGGACGGCGGTGAAGCCGCCGGCCGCGGCGGCCTTGGTGCCGGTGAGGACGGTCTCGGAGTCCTCGCGGCCGGGCTCGCGCAGATGGGTGTGGAGGTCGACCAGGCCGGGCAGCAGGACCTGTCCGGCCGCCTCGATCACGGTGGCGTCGCCGGCGTCGAGGCCGGTGCCGACGGCGGCGATGGTCTCGCCGTCGATGAGGACGTCCTGCGGGTCGCCGCCGAGCACCTTCGCACCGCGGATAAGGATCTTGCTCATGGTTACTTGTTCTCCTCGGTACGGGCGGCGGAAGGGGTGCGCGTAGCGCTTCGATCAAGGGTGGCGGCGGGCGACGGGTGGGCGGACTCGTAGCCGCCGAGCAGCAGGTAGAGCACGGCCATCCGGATGGAGACGCCGTTGGCGACCTGCTCCACGACCGTGCAGCGGTCGGAGTCGGCGACCTCGGCGGTGATCTCCATGCCGCGGACCATGGGCCCGGGGTGCATGACGACGGCGTGCTCGGGCATGCGCGCCATCCGCTCCGCGTCCAGGCCGTAGCGGCGCGAGTACTCGCGCTCGGTCGGGAAGTAGGCGGCGTTCATCCGCTCGCGCTGCACACGGAGCATCATCACAGCGTCGGACCGGTGCAGCACGTCGTCCAGGCTGTAGCTGACGTCGCAGGGCCACTGCTCGACGCCGACCGGGACCAGGGTGGGCGGGGCGACGAGGGTGACATGGGCGCCGAGCGTGTTCAGCAGGTGCACGTTGGAGCGGGCGACCCGGCTGTGCAGGATGTCGCCGACGATGGTGATCCGGCGGCCGTCGAGGTCCTTGCCGAGTCCGGTGTCGGCGCCGACGAGCCTGCGGCGCATCGTGAAGGCGTCCAGGAGGGCCTGGGTGGGGTGCTCATGGGTGCCGTCGCCCGCGTTGACGACGGCGCCGTCGATCCAGCCGGAGGTGGCCAGCCGGTACGGGGCTCCGGAGGCGCCGTGGCGGATGACGACGGCGTCGGCGCCCATCGCCTCCAGGGTCAGGGCGGTGTCCTTGAGGGATTCGCCCTTGGAGACGGACGAGCCCTTGGCGGAGAAGTTGATGACGTCGGCGGACAGCCGCTTGGCGGCCGCCTCGAAGGAGATGCGGGTACGCGTCGAGTCCTCGAAGAAGAGGTTGACGACGGTCCGGCCGCGCAGGGTCGGGAGCTTCTTGATCGGCCGGTCCGCGACCCTGGCCATCTCCTCGGCGGTGTCGAGGATCAGGACGGCGTCGTCGCGGGTGAGGTCGGCGGCCGAGATGAGGTGGCGCTTCATCTGGGTGTTCTCCGGGTTGCTGGAGGTTTCAGGCATGCGGGCGCGCGGAAGCCGCCGCACGGCGGGCGGCCGTACGAACGGAAAGCTAACGCTCGACCGCGGGGGCGGCCTGCTCGACACCGAGCAGCACGGCGTCGCGGCCGTCCTCCTCGGCGAGCTGGACCTTGACCGTCTCCCGCAGCGACGTGGGGAGGTTCTTGCCGACGTAGTCGGCGCGGATCGGCAGTTCGCGGTGGCCGCGGTCCACGAGGACCGCGAGCTGCACCGCACGGGGCCGGCCGATGTCGCCGAGCGCGTCGAGGGCGGCGCGGATCGTGCGGCCGGAGAAGAGGACGTCGTCCACGAGGACGACCAGCCGGCCCTCGATGCCCTCGCCGGGGATCTCGGTGCGGGCCAGGGCGCGCGCGGGGCGCAGCCTCAGGTCGTCGCGGTACATGGTGATGTCGAGGGAGCCGACCGGGATCGTGCGGCCGGTGATCTCTTCGAGCTTGGCGGCGAGCCGGCCGGCGAGGAAGACCCCACGGGTCGGGATGCCGAGGAGCACCACGTCGTCGGCGCCCTTGGCGCGCTCGACGATCTCGTGGGCGATGCGGGTCAGGACCCGGGCGATGTCGGGGGCCTCCAGAACGGGGCGTGCCGCATTGCCGGTGGCGTCGTACTGTGTGTCCATAAGAAACGGACCTCCTTCTCCGCCTCACGGGACGGACCTTAAAGGACGTCGAAATTGCGTCATCCACGTTACCAGGGCCCGTACCGGGGCTCTCCCGCACCCCCGGGAAAAGCCGGTACGGACCATCTCAGCTTGACGCGGCCAAGTAACGCTGCGTAACCTCACAGTGAGTTACCAGCCACGCGGCCCAGCCGCGTACGTTCCAGCGTCCGGGGAGCCTTATGTCCAGCGAATACGCAAAACAGCTCGGGGCCAAGCTCCGTGCCATCCGCACCCAGCAGGGCCTCTCTCTCCACGGTGTGGAGGAGAAGTCCCAGGGCCGCTGGAAGGCCGTCGTGGTCGGTTCGTACGAGCGCGGCGACCGTGCCGTGACCGTGCAGCGCCTTGCCGAGCTGGCGGACTTCTACGGCGTTCCGGTCCAGGAGCTCCTGCCGGGCACGACGCCCGGCGGCGCCGCCGAGCCGCCGCCGAAGCTGGTCCTCCAGCTGGAGCGCCTGGCGCACGTGCCGCCGGAGAAGGCCGGCCCCCTCCAGCGCTACGCGGCGACGATCCAGAGCCAGCGCGGCGACTACAACGGCAAGGTGCTGTCGATCCGCCAGGACGACCTGCGCACGCTGGCCGTGATCTACGACCAGTCGCCTTCGGTGCTGACCGAGCAGCTGATCAGCTGGGGCGTGCTCGACGCGGACGCGCGCCGCGCCGTCGCCCACGACGAGGGCTGAGCAGCCCCCGGAGAAACGTGCCGCCGGGTTCGGCGGGGCCCCGCACGGGTGCCCCGCCGGCCCGGCTTTTCTCGTACCCGTACGCGCGAAGGACGCGCGCGGGCATGCCGAAGGGCCCACGGCTTCAGCCATGGGCCCTTCGGCGGCGGAACGCCGCCGGGTCACTGCTCCCGGCGGAGGTTCGGCTTGAGGTCCTTGAAACGGGCCAGCAGGCCGTTCACGAAGGATGGGGAGTCGTCGGTGGAGAACTCCTTGGCGATCTGCACCGCCTCGTCGATGACCACCGCGTCCGGGGTCGCGTCGACCCAGATCAGCTCGTACGCACCGAGCCGCAGGATGTTCCGGTCGGCGACCGGCATGCGGTCGAGCTCCCAGTCCACGGCGTAGGTGACGATGAGGTCGTCGATGCGGTCCGCGTACTGCGCGTACCCCTCCACGAGCTCCATCGTGTATTCGGTGACCGGCGGCTGGCGGGTGTCGGACCGCGAGTGCCGCACCCAGTCCGCGAGGACCGTCAGCACGGACTCGTCGCGCTGGTCGGCCTCGAAGAGGATCTGGAAGGCGCGCTTGCGCGCCGTGTTACGAGCAGCCACGACTACTTGTTCACCCGGCTGATGTACTCGCCGGAGCGGGTGTCGACCTTGATCGTCTCACCCGTGGTGATGAACAGCGGGACGCCGATCTCGTAACCGGTCTCCAGGGTGGCCGGCTTGGTGCCGCCGGTGGAGCGGTCGCCCTGGACGCCCGGGTCCGTGTGCTGGATCTTCAGCTCGACGGCGGCCGGCAGCTCGACGTACAGCACCTCGCCGTCGTGCTGGGCGACGGAGGCGGTGAAGCCCTCGATCAGGAAGTTGGCGGTGTCGCCGACGGCCTTGCGGTCGACCATCAGCTGGTCGTACGTGTCCATGTCCATGAAGACGAAGTAGTCGCCGTCCATGTACGAGAACTGCATGTCGCGCCGGTCGACGGTGGCCGTCTCGACCTTGATGCCTGCGTTGAAGGTCTTGTCCACGACCTTGCCGGAGAGCACGTTCTTGAGCTTGGTACGCACGAAGGCCGGGCCCTTGCCGGGCTTGACGTGCTGGAACTCGACTACGGACCAGAGCTGGCCCCCGTCGAGCTTGAGCACCATGCCGTTCTTGAGGTCGTTCGTGGAAGCCACGGTTGCGGAATCTCCTGGGCTGAAGCTGGTGGAACGACCGAGGGACGCGCGCTAGAGCGCGAGCAGCTCCTTGGTCGTAATGGTGAGTAGCTCGGGTCCGCCGTCCGCCTCGGGGCGCACGACGAGCGTGTCATCGATCCGGACCCCGCCCCGGCCCGGGAGGTGGACCCCCGGTTCGACGGTGACCGGCACACAAGCGTCCAGTTTACCCATGGCGGCGGGTGCCAGCTGCGGGTCCTCATCGATTTCGAGCCCCACCCCGTGGCCCGTGGAGGGCGCCAGGCCCTCACCGTGGCCCGCGGAGTCCAGGAGATGGCGGGCGGCCCGGTCCACGTCGCGGTACTCGGCGCCGGGCAGCAGGGCCTCGCGGCCGGCCCGCTGAGCGGCGAAAACCAGCTCGTACAGCTCGATCTGCCAGTCGGCGGGAGCCGTTCCGATGACGAAGGTCCGGCCGACCTCGCAGCGGTAGCCGCGGTAGTTGGCGCCCAGGCAGACCGAGAGGAAATCTCCCTCCTCGACCCGCCGGTCCGAGGGCCGGTGGCGGCCCCGGCCGGAGTTGGGACCGGTGGCCACGGAGGTCGCGAAGGCGGGGCCGTCGGCGCCGTGGTCGACCAGCCGGCGCTCCAGCTCCAGCGCCAGGTGGCGTTCGGTGCGGCCGACGAGGATCGATTCGAGGAGTTCGCCCAGGGCCTGGTCGGTGATCTCGGCCGCGATCCGCAGACAGCCGATCTCCTCCTCGTCCTTGACGATGCGCAGCTGCTCGACCGTCGCGCCCAGATCGGCCAGCCGCAGCTTCGGGGCGACCGAGGCCATGGCCCGGTGCCGGGCGACCGTCAGATCGTGCTCCTCGACGGCCAGCGACTCCGCACCGGCCGCCGCGGCCAGGTCGGCGGCGGCGACCACCGGGTCCCCGCCCGCCACCGGCAGCAGGTCGACCCGCACGTACTCGTCGGTGCGCCCGTCGGCCGGATCACCGGTCGGCGGGCGGGGGCAGAGCAGGACGTCCTCGCCGGGGCCGAGCAGCAGCACGGCACCCGGGGGCGCTCCCCCGGCCAGGTAGCGGACGTTGGCGGGGCGGGAGACCAGGGCGGCCGCGGATCCGACTGCGGCGCACCGGTCGCGGAGCAGCCCGCGTCGGACGGCGTACACCTCTGACATGCGTCGAGCGTACGAGCGCGGCGCCGGGCCCGCCCGGCGGGCGCATCCGACCGGGGGGCGGGCCTCGGTCCTACCAGGCCGGGGGGCTGGCCAGGGACCGGGCGAGTATGTCGTCGAGGACCCGGGCGGTGGTCTCCACGTCGTACGTCGAGTTGTCGATGATCGGCAGCCCGGAGCCGTACCAGCCGGCCATCCGGCCGTGGATGCGGGCGACCTCCTCGTCGGAGAGGCGGCGGTTGCCGCTGCGCTGCGCGTTGCGCTCCAGGACGATCTCCAGGCCGGGCAGCAGCACGACGGGCAGGAGCCCGGGGCCGACGTGCCGCTTCCAGCCGCCGAGGCCGACGACCGGCCGGTCCGGGAAGACGGCGTCGTCCAGGATGCAGGAGATCCCGTTGGCCAGGAAGTTGCGGGCGGCGAAGCCGCAGGTGCGGCGGGCCAGCCGGTACTGGGCCTCCGACTGGTCGTTCCACCCGGCCTGCGGGTCCGCGAAGCCGGAGCAGACCCACTCCCGGACGTCGTCCAGGCTGACATGGGCGGTGGGCACCCGGCGGCGGGCAGCCCAGAGCCGGGCCACGGTGGTCTTGCCGGCGCCCGCCGGGCCGATGAGAAGCACCGCGAGGGTGGCGTTGCCCGTGCCGGGCCCGGCGGGCGGCGCGGGCAGCGGGACGGGTCTGCCGGGCGGCAGCTGGATGTGCCCGGTGGTCTCGCGGGCGACCGGGGCCGGGGCCTGCTGCGGCGCCGGTCCGCTCCAGCCGTGGCCCTGCGGCGCGGGCGGGCCCGCGGGCGGCGGCCCCGGGTGCCCGGCGGGCGGACCGGCCGGGGGCTGGTGCGGCGGGCCGGGGTGCTGGGCCGGGTGCGGCCGGCCGACGGGGCCGTTTCCGGGACCCTGGGGCGGAGGCAGCGGGGCCCCCACTGCGTGCTGCATCCGGTGCAACTCCGTCTCGTACAGGCAACTGGCGCTGGTGCAACGGCAACCGTACCTTCCCCGGCCGCCACACGGACAACGGCCGGGGAGGGACTGAGGTGCCCAGTGCCTGGAAACGCGCCTGTTCAGTCGGTGAGTTCGTCCGCCAGGGCGCGCAGGGCGAGACGGTAGGAGCCGATGCCGAATCCGGCCACGGTGCCGGTGGCGACCGGGGCGATCACCGAGGTGTGGCGGAATTCCTCCCGTGCGTACGGGTTCGAGATGTGGACCTCGATCAGCGGGGCGGTGCGCTGGGCGGCCGCGTCCCGCATCCCGTACGAGTAGTGCGTGAAGGCACCCGGGTTGATCACGACCGGAATCGATCCGTCGGCGGCCTCGTGGAGCCAGCGGATCAGCTCGCCCTCGTCGTTGGTCTCGCGCACGTCGGCGTCGAGGCCGAGCTCCTTGCCGAGGGTGCGGCACGCCTCCACGAGCCCGGCGTACGACGTGGAGCCGTAGACGTCGGGCTCGCGGGAGCCGAGCCGGCCGAGGTTGGGGCCGTTGAGCACGAGGACCCGGCGGGTCATGCCGAGACCTCCCCGTAGGCGGCGAGCAGGACGGCCGGGTCGGGGCCCTCCAGGACGGCGGGCTTGCCGAGGCCGTCCAGGACGACGAAGCGCAGCAGGTCCCCGCGCGACTTCTTGTCGACCTTCATGTTCTCAAGGAGCTTGGGCCACTGGTCGCCCCGGTAGGTGAGCGGCAGCCCGACGGACTCCAGGATCGCGCGGTGCCGGTCGGCGGTGGCGTCGTCCAGGCGGCCGGCCAGCCGGCCGAGTTCGGCGGCGAAGACCATGCCGACGGAGACGGCGGCGCCGTGCCGCCACTTGTAGCGCTCGTTCTTCTCGATCGCGTGGCCCAGGGTGTGGCCGTAGTTCAGGATCTCGCGGAGACCGGACTCCTTGAGGTCGCTGGAGACGACGTCGGCCTTGACCCGGATCGAGCGCTCGATGAGCTCGGCGGTGTGCGGTCCTTCGGGCGTACGGGCGGCCTGCGGGTCCTGTTCGATCAGGTCGAGGATCGCCGGGTCGGCGATGAAGCCGGCCTTGATGATCTCGGCCATGCCCGATACGTAGTCGTGGACGGGCAGCGAGTCCAGGGCGGCCAGGTCGCAGAGGACCCCGGCCGGCGGGTGGAAGGCGCCGACGAGGTTCTTGCCCTCGGCGGTGTTGATGCCGGTCTTGCCGCCGACGGCCGCGTCGACCATGCCGAGCACGGTCGTCGGCACGGCGATCCAGCGCACCCCGCGCAGCCAGGACGCGGCGACGAAGCCCGCCACGTCGGTGGTGGCGCCGCCACCGACGCCGACGATGACGTCGGTGCGGGTGAAGCCGGTCTGGCCGAGCGCCTTCCAGCAGTAGGCGGCGACCTCGACGGTCTTGGCCTCCTCGGCGTTGGGCAGCTGGATCGCGATGGCCTCGTAGCCCTGGCCGGCGAGGTCCTGGCGGACCGCCTCGCCGGTCTCGGCGAGCGCCTCGGGGTGGAGGACCGCGACGCGCTTGGCCCGGTCGCCGATGAGCCCGGGCAGCTCGCCGAGGAGCTGCCGGCCGATCAGTACCTCGTACGCGTCGGTGCCCGCGCTGCCGGCGATGCGGACGCGGATGGGTGCCTGCTGGGTCATGGTGTGTTCTCCCGGCCGGACGGGGCCCCGTCCGGCAGCTCCAGTGCGTCGAGGACCGCCTGGGCGACCTCTTCGGGTGTGCGCTCGTCGGTGGCGACGACCGTGCGGGCGACCTCGGTGTAGAGGTGCCGGCGGGCCTCCATCAGCTCGCGCCACTGCCGGCGCGGGTTGACCGCGAGCAGCGGGCGGGCGGTGTTGAGCCCGACCCGCTTGACCGCCTCGTCCACGTCCATCGAGAGGTAGACGACCGGGTGGCCGGCGAGCAGCGCGCGGGTCGACTCGTCCAGGACGGCCCCGCCGCCGAGCGAGAGGACACCGGTGTGCTCGGCGACGGCGGCGCGGACGGCGTCCCGCTCCAGCGCGCGGAAGTGGTCCTCGCCCTCGTCGTAGAAGATCTCCGCGATGGGCTTGCCGGCCGTCGCGACGACGTCCGCGTCGGTGTCCCGGTAGCCGGTGCCCAGCCGGCCGGCGAGCAGTTCGCCGACCGTGGACTTGCCGACGCCCATGGGGCCGACCAGGACGACCAGGGGACCGGTCACCGGATCTGGAGGTGGTCGAGGTACGACGTCACGTTGCGACGGGTCTCGGTGACACTGTCGCCGCCGAACTTCTCCGCGACGGCATCGGCCAGGACCAGGGCGACCATCGCCTCGGCGACGATACCGGCGGCCGGGACGGCGCAGACATCGGAGCGCTGGTGGTGGGCCTTGGCGGGCTCACCGGTCACCACGTCGACGGTGGCCAGGGCGCGCGGCACGGTGGCGATCGGCTTCATCGCGGCGCGGACACGCAGCAGCTCGCCGGTGGTGAGGCCGCCCTCGGTGCCGCCGGCCCGGCCGGAGGCGCGCTTGATGCCGTCCTCGGTCACCAGGATCTCGTCGTGCGCCTTGGACCCGGGCACCCGGGCGAGGTCGAAGCCGTCGCCGACCTCGACGCCCTTGATGGCCTGGATGCCCATGAGCGCGCCGGCGAGGCGGGCGTCGAGCCGGCGGTCCCAGTGCACGTGCGAGCCGAGTCCGACGGGCACGCCGTACGCCAGCACCTCGACCACACCGCCGAGGGTGTCACCGTCCTTGTGGGCCTGGTCGATCTCGGCGACCATCGCCTTGCTCGTGTCGGCGTCGAGGCAGCGCACCGGGTCGGCGTCGAGCCGCTCCACGTCGGAGGGGACCGGGTAGACCCCGTACGGCGCCTTGGCGGCGGCCAGCTCCACGACATGGCTGACGATCTCGATGCCCGCGGTCTCCTTGAGGTAGGACCGGGCGACGGCGCCGAGGGCGACCCGGGCCGCGGTCTCCCGGGCGCTGGCGCGCTCCAGGACCGGGCGGGCCTCGTCGAAACCGTACTTCTGCATGCCGGCGAGGTCGGCGTGGCCGGGGCGGGGCCGGGTCAGCGGGGCGTTACGGGCCTGCTCGGCCAGCACCTGGGGGTCGACCGGGTCGGCCGACATGACCTGCTCCCACTTGGGCCACTCGGTGTTGCCGACCATCACGGCGACCGGGGAGCCCATGGTGAGGCCGTGCCGGACACCGCCGAGGAAGGTGACCTCGTCCTGCTCGAACTTCATCCGCGCACCGCGGCCGTAACCGAGCCGTCGCCGGGCGAGCGCGTCCGCCACCATCTCCGTGGTGACCGGGACGCCGGCGGGAAGGCCCTCCAGCGTCGCCACCAGTGCGGGGCCGTGCGACTCCCCCGCGGTCAGCCAGCGCAACCTGCTCAACGGTGCTCCTCATGCTCGCGCCTGAAATCCAGCGGCGCGACCGGGTGCGCGGCCCTGGCCCGCCGTCCCCGATCCTCCCACGGACGGGGCTCCGGCCCCGCCGCCGGTCCAGCAGACGGACGGCGCGGCCGGGGCCGGGCGGGCGTCAGCGGGCGGCCAGCGCCTCTTCCCCGGCCTTGCGCATGGCTGCGAGCGGGGCGGGCGAGCGGCCCGTCATCTGCTCGACCTGGAGGACCGCCTGGTGCACGAGGAGGTCGAGACCTCCGACGACTGCGCCGCCGTGGTCCGCCCAGGCGGAGGCGAGCCGGGTCGGCCACGGCTCGTACAGCACGTCGAAGAGGGTGCCGGGCCGCTCCGGCACTGCCCCGGCCAGGGCGTCGGCCGCGCCGGCGGGGGTGGTGGCGATGACGAGGGGCTCGGTCAGTGCCCGGTCTGCCTCGGCCCAGTCGGCGATGCGGATGTCGACGCCGAGCCGTTCGCCCCAGCCGCGCATTTCGTCGGCGCGGGCCGCGCTGCGGACGTACGCGGTGACGGGTCCGGCGCAGATGCCGGAGAGGGCGGCCAGGGCGGAGGAGGCGGTGGCGCCCGCGCCGAGGATCGCGGCGGACTCCACCTTCTCGACGCCGCGTTCGCGCAGGGCGGCGACCATGCCGGGGATGTCGGTGTTGTCGCCGGTGCGGCGGCCGTCCTCGCCGAGGACCACGGTGTTCACGGCCTCGACGGAGGCGGCGGTGTCGGTGATCCCGTCGAGCAGCGGGATCACCGCGCGCTTGAGCGGCATGGTGAGCGAGAGCCCGGCCCAGCTCCCGTCCAGCTCCTCGATGAACCCGGGCAACGCCTGTTCGTCGACCTCGAACCGGCCGTACGACCAGTCGTCGAGGCCGAGTTCGGCGTACGCGGCCCGGTGCAGGACCGGGGAGAGCGAGTGGGCGATGGGCGAGCCGAGGACGGCGGCGCGGTGCTGGGTGCTCACTGACCCGACTGCTCCTTCTTGTACTTCGCGCGGTTCCGCTCGTGCTCCTCATTGGTCACGGCGAAAAGCGTCTTGTCCTCGGTCACCGAGACGAAGTAGTACCAGGGGCCGGGGGTGGGCTTTATGGCGGACTGGAGGGCCGCGTCGCCGGGGTTGTTGATGGGACCCGGCGGCAGGCCGTGGATGTAGTACGTGTTGTACGGGTGCTTGAAGTTCCGGAGGTCCGAGACGGCACCGGTATCCAGCGTGCTCTGCTTCTTGGCGTAATTCACCGTGGAGTCGAAGTCGAGCAGCCCGTTGGTCTCGACGTTGTTGGGCTTGAGCCGGTTGTAGACGACCCGCGAGACCTTGTCGAAGTCGTGCTTGTACTTGCCCTCGGCCTGGACGAGGCTGGCGACGGTGATCAGCTGCCAGGGGCTCTTGAGTTTCAGCTTCTTGGCGTTGGCCGCCAGATCCGACTTCTTGTACTCCTCGTTGGCGCGGGAGACCATCGCCTTGAGGACGGCCTCCGGCTTCATCCCCTTCGTGACCGGGTACGCGGCCGGGTAGAGGAAGCCCTCCAGAGGGTCCAGGACGCCCTCGTGGTTCTTCGCCCAGTCCGGCAGGCCGAGGCCGGCCGACTCCTTCTTGGCCACCTTTGCGGTCGTCCCCTTGGCGACGCCCAGCTTCGTGTCGATCGAGGCGTACACCAGCCGGTTCGGCGTGCCCTCCGGGATGATCAGAAGATTCTGGCTCTTCGGGTCCACCATCATCTTCACGGCCTCGGAAGCCGACATCTCCGAGTGCAGGAGGTAGACCCCCGCCTGGATCCCCTTGCCCTTCGGGTTCTTGTTCTGGGCCGAGACGAAGGCGTCGACGCTCTTCACGACGCCGGCCTTCTTCAGGATGTTGCCGATGTCGTAGCCGTACGCGCCCTTCGGGATCTCCACCTCGACCGAACCCGAGCCGCTGCCCGAGTAGTCCGGGGCGGGGCCGAAGCGGTCCTGGTAGAAGGAGTAGCCGAAGTAGCCCGCGCCGCCGACGCCGGCGACCAGGACGAGGGAGAGGACCAGGCACGCGCAGCCGCTGCGGCTCTTCTTCTTGCCCTTGCCCCGGCGCTCGCCGTCCCCGCCCCCGTCGCGGTCGTCGTCCTCGTCGTAGTCGTCGTCCCGGGGTTTCTTGCGGTCGTCCTTCTCGTCCACGCCCGTGAAGAAGGGGTGGGTCTCCTCCGGCGGCTCCTCCGGGTCCCAGTCCGGGGCCGCCTCGGGCACCTCGGCGGGAGCGGTCTCGCGGCGGCCGGGGGGCTGCGGGGGCGGGTACGCCTCAGGGGTGCCGTAGTAGTCGTTCGTCTCGCCGTAGCCGTACGTGGTTACGGGCTGGCCCTCGTACGGCGGCACCGCCTGCCGGCCCGTGTCCCAGCCGGTGTCGTAGCCGGGCTGCGGCTGCTGGGGCTGGGGCTGCTGCCCGTACGGGTCCTGCGGGTGCTGGTCCCCGTACGCCTGCTGCTGGTACTGCTGCTGGGCGTACGGGTCCTGCTGCTGGTACTGCTGCCCGTACGGGTCCTGCTGCTGCGCGTACGGGTCGTGCGGCTGCTGCTGGTACGGGTCGTACTGGCCCTGCGGGTACTGCTGCTGGGCGCCGTACTGGTTCGTGCCGTCGTACTGGCTCTGGCCGTCGTACTGGGCCTGGCCGTGGGCAGGCTGCTGGCCGCCCCACCCCTGGTCCCCGTACAAGGGGTCCTCGGGATGCCACGGTTCGGAGCCGGGGCCCCGGCCATACTCAGTCATCGATCCCCTTGAGCCGCGAGACGATGTTCCGTCTCTTTGCTGTGCGGTGTTTATTCGAACACCGCCGCATCGCGCGGAACGTTACCGTATTGCGATCAGACCACTACTTCGACGGCCTCGCCCGGTGGATTGCCCGAAGAACGCTCCGACTCCAGAGCGTTCTGGAGGATCACCACAGCGGCAGCCTGGTCGATCACGGAACGGCCCTTTTTGGACTTCACGCCCGAGGCGCGCAGCCCCTGGCTCGCCGTCACTGTGGTCATCCTCTCGTCAAGCAGGCGCACCGGAATGGGTGCGACCGCTCGGGCGAGCACATCGGCGAAGGCGCGGACCTTGGCGGCGGCCGGGCCCTCGCCGCCACCCAGGGAGCGCGGCAGCCCGACGACGACCTCGATCGGTTCGTACTCCGCGACGATCTGTCCCAGCCGCCGGTGGGCGGCCGGGACATCGCGTCCCGGCACGGTCTCCACCGGCGTCGCGAGGATCCCGTCGGGGTCGCACGAGGCGACCCCGATCCGGGCGTCACCGACGTCGATCGCCAGCCGGCGACCGCGGCGCATCTGCGTCATGCCCGGCGTCACGCCGTCTCGGTGACGAGGCGTTCGACGGCGGCGACGGCGTCACCGATCGCCGCCGGGTTCTGGCCGCCGCCCTGGGCGACGTCCGGCTTGCCGCCGCCCCCGCCACCGAGGGTCTTGGCGGCGGTACGGACGAGGTCGCCGGCCTTGAGGCCGCGCTCGCGGGCCGCCTCGTTGGTCGCGATGACGGTCAGCGGGCGCCCGTTGGCCGTCGTGAACAGCGCGACGACGGCCGGGCGGCCGCCCTGGATGCGGCCGCGCACGTCGAGGACGAGCTTGCGCAGGTCGTCGGCGGAGGTGCCGTCCGGCACCTGGCCGGTGACCAGGGCGATGCCCCGGACGTCCTTCGCGGAGTCCACGAGCCCGGCGGCGGCCGCGAGGACCTTCTCCGCGCGGAACTTCTCGATCTCCTTCTCGGCGTCCTTCAGCTTGCCGAGCATGCCCGCGATCTTCTCGGGCAGCTCCTCGGGACGGCCCTTGACCAGCTCCTGGAGCTGGGCGACGACCGTGTGCTCCCGGGCCAGGAAGTTGTACGCGTCGACGCCGACCAGGGCCTCGATGCGGCGCACGCCGGACCCGATGGAGGACTCGCCGAGCAGCTTGACCAGGCCGAGCTGGGCGGTGTTGTGGACGTGCGTACCGCCGCAGAGCTCCTTGGAGAAGTCCCCGATGGTGACGACGCGGACGCGCTCGCCGTACTTCTCGCCGAACTCCGCGATGGCGCCCTGCTTCTTCGCCTCGTCGATCGACATGACCTCGGCCTGCACGTCGAGCTCGCGGGCCAGGACCTCGTTGATCTTCTGCTCGACGTCGGTGAGGACCGTGCCGGGAACGGCGGCGGGCGAACCGAAGTCGAAGCGGAAGCGGCCCGGGGAGTTCTCCGAACCGGCCTGGGCGGCCGTCGGACCGAGCGCGTCGCGCAGCGCCTGGTGAGTGAGGTGCGTGGCGCTGTGGGCGCGGGCGATGGCGCGGCGGCGGGTGGAGTCGATGGCGGCGTACGCGGACGCGCCGACCGTGACCTCGCCGACCTGGACGGAGCCCTTGTGCACGGAGACGCCCGGGACCGGCTGCTGGACGTCGCGGACGACGATGACGGCGCCGCTGTCGAGCCGGATACGGCCCTGGTCGGCGAGCTGGCCGCCGCCCTCGGCGTAGAACGGGGTGCGGTCGAGGACGATCTCGACCTCGTCGCCCTCGGTGGCGGCGGGCGAGGGGACACCGTCCACGAGGAGGCCGACGACGGTCGACTCACCCTCGGTCATGGTGTAGCCGGTGAACTCGGTGACGCCGGAGTTGTCGGCGACCTCGCGGTAGGCGGAGAGGTCGGCGTGACCGGTCTTCTTGGCCTTGGCGTCGGCCTTGGCCTTGGCGCGCTGCTCCTGCATGAGGCGGCGGAACCCGTCCTCGTCCACGGAGAGCCCCTGCTCGGCGGCCATCTCCAGGGTGAGGTCGATCGGGAAGCCCCAGGTGTCGTGGAGCAGGAACGCCTTGTCGCCGGCGAGGACCGTGCCGCCGGCGGCCCTGGTCTCGGTGACGGCGGTCTCCAGGATGTTGGTGCCGCCCTTGAGGGCCTTGAGGAAGGCGGCCTCCTCCGCGAGCGCGACGGTCTCGATGCGCTTGCGGTCGGTGATCAGCTCGGGGTACTGCTGCCCCATCGTGTCGACCACGACATCGACCAGCTCGCGGACGACGGAGCCGGTGGCGCCCATCAGGCGCATGTTGCGGATAGCGCGGCGCATGATGCGGCGCAGCACATAGCCGCGGCCCTCGTTGCCGGGGGTGACGCCGTCGCCGATGAGCATGACGGAGGTGCGGATGTGGTCGGCGACCACGCGCAGCGAGACGTCGGTGCCCTCGGCCGCGCCGTACCGCACCCCGGTCAGCTCGGTGGCGCGGTCCATGACGACGCGCAGGGTGTCGGTCTCGTACATGTTCCGCACGCCTTGCAGGATCATCGCGAGGCGTTCGAGGCCGAGACCGGTGTCGATGTTCTTGGAGGGCAGGTCGCCGAGGATCGGGAAGTCGTCCTTGCCCTCGCCGGCGCCGCGCTCGTACTGCATGAAGACCAGGTTCCAGATCTCCACGTACCGCTCGTCGTTGACGGCCGGGCCGCCCTCGACGCCGAACTCCGGACCGCGGTCGTAGTTGATCTCGGAGCACGGGCCGCAGGGGCCGGGGACGCCCATGGACCAGAAGTTGTCCTTCTTGCCCAGGCGCTGGATGCGCTCGGCGGGGACGCCGATCCTGTCGCGCCAGATGGCCTCGGCCTCGTCGTCGTCCAGGTAGACGGTGATCCACAGGCGCTCGGGGTCGAGCCCGAAGCCGCCGTCCGCCACGGAGCCGGTCAGCAGCTCCCAGGCGTACTCGATGGCGCCTTCCTTGAAGTAGTCGCCGAACGAGAAGTTGCCGCACATCTGGAAGAAGGTGCCGTGCCGGGTGGTCTTGCCGACCTCCTCGATGTCCGGCGTGCGCACGCACTTCTGCACGCTGGTGACGCGCGGGGCGGGCGGCTTGACCTCACCGAGGAAGTAGGGCTTGAAGGGCACCATGCCGGCGGGGACCAGCAGCAGAGTCGGGTCGTCCGCGATGAGCGACGCCGAAGGGACAACGGTGTGACCGCGCTCCTCGTAGAAGCTCAGCCAGCGGCGGCGAATTTCTGCCGACTCCATCAGTGGTCCTCATTCCGGTTGTACGAGTGGTAGGGGAGCTTGCGGTAGGCGGCGGGGGCCCGGTGCGGGTCCGCGGTGGCGGCCTCGACGGCCGGGCGGCCCGCCGGCGGCAGTTCGCGGGGGTCCGCCGCTTCGAGGCCCAGCGCCTCGCCGAGTTCGGCCTCGCGCCTGACCATGCCCTCGCGGACGTCCAGCGCGAAGTCCTTGAGCTTGTGACCGGCCACGATCGCCTTGTCGGCGGCCTGCGCCGCGAGGCTTTCGGGGGTCAGCTGCTTGATCTTCCGGTTGACCTTGGTGGTGGCCCATACCCCGGCGGCTGCGCCGGCGGTGAACCAGAACGTACGGCGGAACATCGCTGCGTCAGTCCTTAGATCCGCGGGAATTTCGGCCGCCGCGCTTCCTGCCGCGCGCGGACGGGACGGTCCGGCCGACGATCACCGAGCGCCGGGACCGCGCCTCCGGTTCGGGGGCGGACCGGCGGCCGATGGCCTGCCGTACCCCGTAGCCGAACGCGGCGACCTTGACCAGCGGCCCGCCGAAGGCGGAGGCGACGGTGGTGGACAGCGCCGAGGCGTTGGAGGTGACTTCCTGCACGTCCGTCGCGATGGCGTCGACCTTGTCCAGCTGGGTCTGCGCGGAGCGTACGGTCGCGGAGGCGTCCGCGAGCAGGGGGACGGCCTGTTCGGTCACGTCCGCCACGAGTCGGGTGGTCGCCCTGAGCGTCTGGGCGAGCCTCACCAGCACGACGGCGAGGAACGAAACCAGGATCGCCCAGAAGACGGCCACCAGGATCCCGGCCACCTCACCACCGGACACAGTGCACCCGCGCTCTCTGGCTTGTCGTCTGTCTCTGTCTTGTTTCTCTTGCTCCGCGGCGAGGGCCGTCGTGGCGGCCCGTCACCTTCCCCCGAGCCTATCGCGCCGGGGCTCACGCCCCGCACCGCATTGCCCGGGCGTGCGGCGGGGATGAGCGAGACGAGATTGTACGGAGCGCTTTCAAGCCAGTACTCTGCGTGTCTCATGCGACGCCCTCAGAATCCGCACCCGGGCAATCTGCCCGCCGAGCTGAACGACTTCGTGGGCCGGGAGACCGAGCTGGCCGCGCTCGCCCGCTCGCTGGAAGAATCCCGGCTCGTCACCGTGACCGGGGTGGGCGGGGTCGGCAAGACCCGCCTGGTCACCAGAGCCGCGGCACTGTTGGAGAAACGGTACTGCGACGGGGTGTGGCTGGTGGAGCTGTCCTCCGTCCATGACGCCGGGCTGCTGGAACACGCCGTGGCCGAGGCGCTGGGGCTCACCGACCACACCGTCCGGCCGCCCCGTACGGCGATCGTGGAGCACTGCGCGGAGCGCGGCCTTCTGCTGGTGATCGACGGCTTCGAACACCTGGTGGACGACTGCGCCACGCTGGTACGGGAGCTGCTGCGCCGCGCCCCGCGGCTGCGGGTCCTCGCGGCCGGCCGGCTGCCGCTGGAGCTGGCGGGCGAGGCCGTCCACCCGCTCGCGACCATGACCGACGAGGACGCGCTCCGGCTGTTCGCCGAGCGGGCCGCCGGAGTGCGCCCCGACTTCCGGCTGACCGAGCGCGGCCGTGCCCACGCCCGGGAGCTGTGCCGCCGGCTCGACGGGATTCCGCTGGCTCTGGAGCTGGCGGCGGGGCGGCTGCGGGCCCTGTCGACCGAGCAGGTGCTGCAACGCCTCGACGACCGCTTCCGGCTGCTGACCGGGGGCAGCCGGGGCGCGCTGGAGCGGCACCAGACGCTGCGGACGGCCATCGGCTGGAGCCATGAGCTGTGCGCGCCGCCGCAGCGGCTGCTGTGGGCCCGGCTCTCGGTCTTCGCCGGGCAGTTCGACCTGGAGGCCGTCGAGTACATCTGCAGCGGGCCGGACCTGCCCGCCGACTCGGTGCTGGACGTACTGTCCGGGCTGCTGGCCCAGTCCGTGGTGCTGCGCGAGGACTCCCCCGCCGGCACCCGCTACCGGATGCTGGACACCGTGCGCGAGTACGGGGCCGAGTGGCTGGCCGCAACCGGGGACACCGACCGGCTGCGCCGGCGGCACCGCGACTGGTTCCTGGGGCTCGCGACCTGGTGCGAGCTGGACTGGTTCAGCCCCCGGCAGGCGGAGGTGGCGGCCCGGGCCGAGAGCGAGCTGCCGAACCTGCGCCGGGCGATGGAGTGCTCGCTGGAGAGCCCGCAGGAGGCGCATCTGGCGCAGTATCTGGCGGGCACGCTGTGGTTCCTGTGGGTCGGCTGCGGGCGCCTCTCGGAGGGCCGGCACTGGCTGGAGCACGTGCTGGAGGAGGAGACCCCGTACGACTCCTCCAGGCTGAAGGCCCTGTGGGTACTGGGATACGTGGCCGTCCTCCAGGGGGACCCGGTGGGGGCGATCTCCGCACTGACGGAGTGCCGGGAGGAGGCCGAGGCCACGGGTGACGCCACCGCGGCCGCGTACGCCGTGCACCGCACCGGGTGCCTGGCCCTGGTCACCGACGACATGGAGCGCGCCCGGGATCTCCTGGACGACGCGCTCGTCCGCTACCGGGAGCTGGGCGAGCTGAACAGCAACGTCCTGATGGCCCAGGTCGAACTGGCCATGGCCACCGGCTTCCTGGGGGACGCGGAGCGGGCCGTCGCAATCTGCGAGGAGGTCCGGGACATCTGCGAGGACCACGGCGAGCGGTGGACCCTGAGCTACGCGCTGTACGTCCTGGCCTACGCCGCCCTGGAGCGGGGCGGCCCGGAACGGGCCCGGGGGCTGCTCCTCGAATCGCTGGCCATCAGCCACGGCTTCCACGATCTGCTCGGCACGGTCCTCGCCCTCGAACTGCTGGCCCTGGTCACGGTCACCGAGGGGGACGCGGCCGAGGCGGCGCTGCTCCAGGGGGCCGCCGACCGGATCTGGCCGTCGGTGGGACTGCCGCTGTTCGGCTCGGCGTACTACGGGGCGCCGAGGGCCCGCTGCGAGGAGCTGGCGCTGCGGGAGCTGGGCGGGGCGCGGTACGCGGCGGCGCTCGGCGCGGGCGGTGAGCTGGCGGCGGACGCGGCGGTCGCCCGGGCGCTGCTGACGCGGGAGAACGCGAAAGCCCGCCGCCTCCCCGGGGACCGGGAAGGGGCGGGCCAGAGCGCCGGTGAAGAGCGGCTACGCCTGGATCAGCGGGCGTAGTACTCGACGACGAGCTGCTCGTCGCAGATCACGGGGATTTCCTTGCGGTTCGGGTCCCGGTCAAGGCGGAAGGCCAGGGCCTTCAGGTTCACCTGGAGGTAGCGGGGGGTCTCGCCGTCCGTGGCGTAACCACCCTCGCGGGCCACCTGGAAGGGGTGCTTCTCGCGGCTGCGCTCGCGGACCATCACGATGTCGTCCGGGCGGACGCGGAACGACGGCTTGTCGACCTTGCCGCCGTTGACCTCGATGTGGCCGTGGACGACCATCTGACGGGCCTGGTAGATGGTCCGGGCGATGCCCGAACGCAGGACCAGCGCGTCGAGACGGCGCTCCAGCTCGACGACCAGCGCCTCGCCCGTCTTGCCCTCGGCCTTCTTGGCGCGGTCGTAGGCACGCGCCATCTGGCGCTCGCTGATGTCGTACTGCGCGCGCAGACGCTGCTTCTCCAGCAGACGGACCTTGTAGTCCGAGTTCTGCTTGCGGCCGCGGCCGTGCTCGCCCGGCGGGTAGGGGCGGGCCTCGAAGTACTTGACCGCCTTCGGCGTCAGCGCGATGCCGAGCGCGCGGCTCTTCTTGACCTTGGGACGCGACTGATTAGGCACGTTCTCCAGACCTCCGTTGTAGGTTAGGTTAGGCTCACCTTACTCAAGGAGATCGCATGTCTCGCCCTGGGAACACCACACACGTCACGGACAGCACAGACAGCATCGACGCGCCTGATGGCGTCGAGATGACGGAGGACCGATCAGATCGTGGTCAGCCGCGTCCCAGCGGGCTTGAAATCACACGGATGCCGTCAGCAGCCGAGCGCACACGAACTCTCGTACAGAGTACCTGCTCCGCGGTACTGCTCGTTCCCGGGCTCGAAACCGCGGGCTCGGACCAGCTCATGCCGCTGTCCCGGGGCGTGGGACCGGACGGCGATCTGTTCCTGGAATTCCCCGCGGACTCCCCGGCCGTACGGGCCGCGACGCACGCCCAGGACGACGAGCTGCCGGCCGTGCTGGAGATCACGGACGTCGCTCCGGTCTCGGTGCCCCACCGTATCCGGGGCCGGGCCCGGGTCAGCGGCTGGCTGACCGCCGTGCCCGGGATGGCGGGCGCCGGCCGGATGATGCTGCGCCTGGAGACGGACGAGGCGCACATCGACGACCTGTGGGGGGTGGAGGACGTCGAGGCCGAGAGCTTCCGCGACGCCGCGCCCGATCCGCTCGCCCTGCACGAGGCCGAGCTGCTCCAGCACCTCTACTCGTCGCACACGGAGGAGCTGGCGTCGCTGTGCGAGCTGCTCGGCGAGCGGGCCGTGTGCTCCTGCCCCGACCACCGGCCGGCCGTGGTGCCGCTGGTGCTGGACCGGTTCGGGCTGCGGGTGCGCTTCTGCGAGCGGGAGGGCGGCTGCTTCGACGCCCGCTTCGAGTTCCCCGAGCCGGTGCGGGACGTGGTGGAGCTCAGCCACGCCATGCACACGCTCTTCGCGGCCGCCGGTCACTGAGGGAGGGGCGCGCGCCCCGGACGCCCGCCGGGCACGGACTCAGGCCGTGCCCGTCCCGTCGTCCTCGCCGGCCGTCCGGCCCAGCCGCTCCCTGACCCGGTCCACCACGTCCGCGTACCGCGCCTCGGCACCGTAGCGGGTGGGGCGGTAGTACTGCTTGTCGCTCACCGCGTCCGGGGCGTACTGCTGGGCGGCGATGGCACCGGGCACGTCGTGCGGGTAGACGTAGCCCTGGGCGTGGCCCAGCTTGGCCGCGCCCTTGTAGTGGCCGTCGCGCAGATGGGCCGGAACCGGGCCGGCCAGCCCCTTGCGGATGTCCTCGCGGGCGGCGGAGATCGCCAGCGTCGCCGCGTTGGACTTGGGGGCGAGGGCCAGGGCGATGGTGGCGTGGCTGAGGGTGAGCGCCGCTTCGGGGAAGCCGATCAGGGCCACCGCCTGGGCGGCCGCGACCGCGGTGGGCAGTGCCGTGGGGTCGGCGAGGCCGATGTCCTCACTGGCCGAGATCATCAGCCGCCGGGCGATGAACCGCGGGTCCTCCCCCGCCTCGATCATGCGGGCCAGATAATGCAGGGCCGCGTCGACGTCGGAGCCCCGGATCGACTTGATCAGGGCGCTGGCCACGTCGTAGTGCTGGTCGCCGTCCCGGTCGTACTTCACGGCCGCCCGGTCGACGGTCTCCTCCAGGGTGAGGAGCGTGATCTCCTCCTCCCGCTTGGACAGCGCGGCCCCGGCGGCGGCCTCCAGGGCGGTCAGCGCGCGTCGGGCGTCGCCGCCGGCGATGCGCAGCAGATGCTCCTCGGCGTCCTCCGACAGGCCCACCGCTCCGCCGAGCCCGCGCTCGTCGGTGAGGGCGCGGCGCAGCAGGCCGCGCAGGTCGTCGTCGGTCAGCGGCTCCAGTGTGAGCAGCAGCGAGCGGGAGAGGAGCGGGGAGATGACGGAGAAGTACGGGTTCTCCGTGGTCGCGGCGATCAGGGTGACCCAGCGGTTCTCGACGGCGGGGAGCAGGGAGTCCTGCTGGGCCTTGGAGAAGCGGTGGATCTCGTCCAGGAAGAGGACGGTCTCCTTGCCGTAGCCCCCGGTGGCGCGGCGGGCGCCCTCGATCACGGCGCGGACTTCCTTGACGCCGGCGGTGATCGCGGAGAGCTCCACGAAGCGCTTGTTCGTCGCCTTGCTGACCACGTACGCGAGGGTGGTCTTGCCGGTCCCGGGCGGGCCCCAAAGGATGACCGACGAGGGGCCGGCCGGTCCGCCGCCGCTCTCACCGACCAGGCGGCGCAGGGGCGAGCCCGGCTTGAGCAGATGCTGCTGGCCAACGACCTCGTCCAGGGTGCGAGGACGCATCCGGACGGCCAGCGGGCTGCTGGACGGATCCTTCTCCTGGCGGTCTTCGGCAGCGGCGGTAAAGAGGTCGGGCTCCACGTCTCGAAGCCTATGTCACCCCACTGACAACGCCGCCGGGCCGGTGGTCCGGCCCGGCGGTACGGGGGGTCAGCTGGTCCAGAAGTCCCACCAGCGGGTCAGGATCAGCATGCCGATGATGCCGACCCAGAGCACCGGGGGCACCCAGTGGAATTCGGTGAGGCCGTTGCGCAGCCAGGAGGGCGCGGGGATGATCCGGTGCCGGATGTTGTGCGTGGTGACGTAGCAGAACATGAGGATGGTGGCGACCCAGGCCAGGCAGCACCACAGGCACAGCGAGTTGATGTTGTACAGCGACTGGTACTGGAGCCAGGTGCAGAAGCCGACGCCGAACAGCGTGCCCGCGTTCATACCGAGCCAGTACCAGGGACGGAAGCGGGCTCCGGCGAGGATGGCCAGGCCGATGGCGATGATCACCGGGTAGGTGACCATGCCGAGCCAGGGGTTGGGGAAGCCGAAGGCGGACGCCTGCTCGCTCTTCATGATGTTGCCGCAGGCGACCACGGGGTTGAGGCTGCACCCGGGGATGAAGGAGGGGTCCTCCATCATCTTGAGCTTGTCGAGCGTGATGACCCATGCGGCGAGCGTTCCGGCGGCACCCGTGATCATGAGCAGGATGGCCAGCGCGCGGCTGCCGCCGATGGTCCGCTTCCCGCCCCTCTCGTCCTGGTCGGAGGAGGGATGGTCAACCGCTGCAGTCGTCATATCGCCGTTTCCGTCACTGAGTAGCCTGCTGGGGCAGGGTCATTGTGCCGCACGGCACGGCCGCAGTTCCGTTCGATGCACATAAAGACGTACGCACCCGAGCGGGCCCGTCCCGCAGCGGATCCCGGGCCCCGCCGCCGCGACGAGGCGGATCGCGTCCCGCTCACGCCTCCCCGGCCGTCACATCCCGTATGGACGGAATCACCGTGCGGGATGAATCCACACCCACCACGTTGACGCTGGAGGGGGCGGGCACGCGGCCCGCCCCCTCCAGCACGTCTCAGGCGAGGCGCGCGCGGACCGTCTCGGCCACGTCGGAGACGGGGACCGGTGTCTGCTCGCCGGACTCCATGTCCTTGAGCTGGACGTGGCCCTCGGCCAGGTCGCGCTCGCCGGCCACGATCGTGAACCGGGCGCCCGAGCGGTTGGCGCTCTTCATCGCGCCCTTCAGCCCCCGGCCGCCGAACGCGAAGTCCGCCGCCACGCCCTCCCGGCGCAGCCGGGTGACGACGCCGAACAGGACCCGGCGCGCCTCCTCGCCGAGCGGGACCGCGAAGACGCTGGTGGCGGAGGGCAGGTCCAGCTCGATGCCCTCGGCCTCCAGCGCGAGGACCGTGCGGTCCACGCCGAGCGCCCAGCCGACCGACGGGAGCGCCGGGCCGCCGATCATCTCGGAGAGCCCGTCGTAGCGGCCGCCGCCGCCCACCGCGGACTGCGAGCCCAGACCGTCGTGGACGAACTCGAAGGTGGTGCGGGTGTAGTAGTCGAGGCCGCGGACCAGCTTCTCGTCGTCCTCGTAGATCACCCCGGCCTCGTTGAGCAGGTCGCGGACCTGCTCGTGGTACGCCTTGCACGCGTCGCAGAGGAAGTCGCGCAGCACCGGGGCGCCGGTCAGCTGCTTCTGGACCTCGGGGCGCTTGTCGTCCAGGACGCGCAGCGGGTTGATCTCGATGCGCCGGCGGGTCTCCTCGTCCAGGTCCAGCTCGCGCAGGAAGCCCTGGAGCGCGTCCCGGTAGACGGGGCGGCACTCCTTGTCGCCCAGCGAGTTCAGCAGGATGCGGAACTCGCGCAGGCCCAACGCGCGGTACGCCTGGTCGGCGAGGATGATCAGCTCGGCGTCGAGCGCCGGGTCCTCGGCGCCGATGGCCTCCGCGCCGACCTGCGAGAAGTGGCGGTAGCGGCCCTTCTGCGGGCGCTCGTAGCGGTAGTACGAGCCGGAGTACCAGAGCTTGACCGGCAGGTTGCCCAGCTTGTGGAGGTTGGCCTCCAGCGCCGCGCGGAGCACCGACGCGGTGCCCTCGGGGCGCAGGGCGAGCTGGGAACCGCCCTTGGTGGTGAGGGTGTACATCTCCTTGGTCACGATGTCGGTGGACTCGCCGACGCCGCGCGAGAAGAGGGCCACGTCCTCGAAGCCGGGGGTCTCGATGTAGCCGTAGCCGGAGTTCTTCAGCGGGGCGGCGATCGCCTCGCGCACCGCCAGGTACTTCGCGGAGTCCGGCGGGGTCAGGTCGTACGTGCCCTTGGGGGCCTTGAAGGTGCTCACGATGTCGCTCTCGTCACATTCCTCGTCGGGGCGCGTCCGCACCGGTCAGCCCGGTCAGAAACGGGTTGGTGGCGCGCTCGCGGCCGATGGTCGTCTGGGGGCCGTGGCCGGACAGCACCACGGTCGAGTCGTCGAGCGGCAGGCACACACGGGCCAGCGACTCAAGGAGCTCGGCGTGGTCGCCGCCGGGCAGGTCGGTGCGTCCGACGGAGCCGGCGAAGAGCAGGTCGCCCGAGAAGAGGACCGGGGGGATCTCCGGGTTCTCGGGCATCCTGAACGTCACCGACCCCTTGGTATGGCCGGGCGCGTGCGCGACGCCGAACTCCATGCCCGCGAGGCTCAGCCGGGCGCCGTCGGTCAGCTCCTGGACGTCGTCCGGCTCCCCCACCGTCAGCTCGCCCATGAGCGGCATCCCGATGGCGCGGCCGAGCGCCTTCTCCGGGTCGCTCATCATGTAGCGGTCCTCGGGGTGGATCCAGGCGGGGACGTCGTGCGCGCCGCAGACCGGGACGACCGAGGCGACGTGGTCGATGTGGCCGTGGGTGAGGACGACGGCGACGGGCTTGAGCCGATGCTTCTTCAGCGTCTCCTCGACTCCGGCGGCGGCCCGGTGGCCCGGGTCGATGATCACGCACTCCTCACCCGCGGCGGGGGCGACCAGGTAACAGTTGGTCCCCCAGGCCCCGGCGGGGAAACCGGCAATCAGCACGATCGTCCTTAATCGGTAGTCCTGCGCGGAAGAGCGACCGCGAGGTCACAGCAGTTCAGAGCCTACCGGCGCTCCTCATTCCACAGCTAACCCATATACCGTACGGGGCGACCCAGGCCCGAACACACGACGTACAAGGAGACACCCGGTGGTCACCAGCGATCAGCGGCGGCGGCAGCTCGCCCGGGAGAAGTACGAGCGGCAGCAGCAGCGCCGGGAGGAGGCCCGGCGGCGTACGAGGCGGCTGACGCTCGCCATCACCTCGGCGGTCGCCGTGGTGGCGGTCATCGGCGGCGCGACGTACCTCGCCACCAGCGGGAACGACGACAAGGACAAGACGGACGCGGCGGCGAGCCAGAGCCCGTCCGCCGAGGCGTCGCCCTCCCCCACGGAGGAGGCGAAGCCCGAGCCGGCGATGAAGATCGACAAGAAGGCCGAGTACACGATGTCGCTCACGACGAGCCAGGGCGACATCGCGTTCACCATGGACGCGTCGAAGACCCCGCACACGACGAACTCCTTCAAGTCGCTGGCCGACAAGAAGTTCTTCGACGGCACCAAGTGCCACCGGCTGACCACGGAGAACATCTACGTCCTCCAGTGCGGCGACCCCAAGGGCGACGGCACCGGCGGTCCGGGCTACACCATCCCCGACGAGAATCTGACCGCGCTGGGCAAGGCGGGCGCGGACGGCTCGGTGACGTACCCGGCGGGCACGGTGGCGATGGCCAACACCGGCCAGGAGCACACCGGCGGCAGCCAGTTCTTCCTGGTCTACAAGGACAGCAAGCTGCCGCCCACGTACACGCCGTTCGGCACGATGGACGCGAAGTCGCTGAAGGCCGTCGAGGCCATCGGCAAGGCCGGAGTGGACGGCGGCGGCCCCGACGGGGCGCCGAAGAAGGCCGTGAACATCTCGAAGCTGACCGTCGACAAGGTGTGATTCCGGTGGCGGGCCCGCCGGGCTGCGAATAAATCCAGCCGTGCTGAGTGCGGACAGCCGGGCGGCCCGTCGCCTAGATTGGCGTCGTGCAGGGCGGGCGGTGCCCGCCCCAGGAAACTGTGGACGATGCCAGGGGGGTGATCCCCTCGCGGGCATCAGGTGGAGGAGGCGCTGTGAGCAGCGACCCGTGGGGCCGTGTCGATGAGACGGGCACCGTGTACGTGCGTACAGCCGATGGCGAGCAGGTCGTCGGATCGTGGCAGGCCGGTTCACCGGCGGAGGCCCTGGCCTACTTCGAGCGCAAGTACGAGGGCATTGTGGTCGAGATCGGCCTCCTCGAACGGCGGGTGAAGACCACCGATCTGTCCGCGAAGGACGCGACGGCCGCCATCGAGCACCTGCGCACCCAGGTCGACGAGCACCATGCCGTCGGCGACCTGGACGCGCTGCGCAAGCGGCTGGACGCGCTCGTCGCGACGGTCGATTCGCGGCGCGAGGAGCGCAAGGCCCAGAAGGCGAAGCAGGCCGACGAGGCGAAGCACGCCAAGGAGGCCCTGGTCGCCGAGGCCGAGGAGCTGGCGCAGAGCGAGCAGTGGCGCTCCGCGGGCGAGCGGCTGCGCGCCCTCGTGGACACGTGGAAGGGCCTGCCCAGGCTCGACCGCAAGTCCGACGACGAGCTGTGGCACCGCTTCTCGCACGCCCGCTCGGCGTTCTCCAAGCGCCGCAAGGCCCACTTCGCCTCGCTGGACGCCCAGCGCGAGGAGGCCCGCAAGGTCAAGGAGAAGCTGGTCACGGAGGCCGAGGCGCTCTCCGGGTCCACGGACTGGGGGGCCACGGCCGCCCGCTACCGCGACCTGATGACCCAGTGGAAGGCGGCGGGCCGTGCCCAGCGCGAGGCCGAGGACGAGCTGTGGAACCGTTTCCGCGGTGCGCAGGACGTCTTCTTCGCCGCCCGTGGCGAGGTCTTCGCGGAGCGCGACGCGGAGCAGGGCGAGAACCTCAAGCTGAAGGAGGAGCTCGCCGACGAGGCCGAGAAGCTGGTGCCGGTGACGGACCTGAAGGCGGCCCGGGCCGCGTTCCGGGGCGTCAACGAGCGCTGGGAGGCCATCGGCCACGTACCGCGTGACGCCCGTCCGAAGGTCGAGGGGCGGATGCAGGCCGTGGAGCGGGCGCTCCAGGAGGCCGAGGAGGCCGAGTGGCGCCGGACGAACCCGGAGGCGCGGGCCCGCGCCGCGGGTCTGACCGGTCAGCTCCAGGCGGCCGTGGACAAGCTGCGCGGCCAGATCGACGCGGCCCGTGCCTCGGGCAACAACGCCCGCGCGGACAAGCTGGCCCGTGAGCTGGAGGGCCGGCAGGCCCTGCTCGACCAGGCGCTCAAGGGCCTGGAGGAGTTCGGCGGCTGATCCGGCTTCCGTACTACAAGAAGGTCCGTACTACAAGAAGAGGGGCCCTTCCGCACCACGCGGAAGGGCCCTCTCACGTACGTCCGGAAACGCCCGGCTACGGCCGGCGGGCCGAGGTCACCCGGTAGACGTCGTAGACGCCCTCCACGCCCCGTACCGCCTTCAGGACGTGGCCGAGGTGCTTCGGGTCGCCCATCTCGAAGGTGAAGCGCGAGGTGGCCACCCGGTCCCGGGACGTCTGGACGGCGGCGGACAGGATGTTCACGTGCTGGTCCGAGAGGACCCGGGTGACGTCCGACAGGAGCCGGGAGCGGTCCAGCGCCTCGACCTGGATGGCGACCAGGAACACCGAGGACTGGGTGGGCGCCCACTCGACTTCCAGAATCCGTTCCGGCTGCTGGGAGAGCGAGTCGACGTTCACGCAGTCCGCGCGGTGCACGGAGACGCCGCTGCCCCGGGTGACGAAGCCGATGATGGGGTCGCCGGGCACGGGCGTACAGCAGCGGGCGAGCTTGACCCAGACGTCGTCCACGCCCTTGACGACGACCCCGGGGTCGGCGTTGGAGCGGCGCTTGGTGCGGCTGCGGGAGGGCGGGGTGCTCTCCTCCAGGTCCTCGTTGGCCGCGTCCTCGCCGCCGAGGGCCTGGACCAGCTTCTGCACGACGCCCGCGGCGGCGACATGGCCCTCGCCGATCGCGGCGTACAGGGACGAGATGTCGGGGTAGCGCATCTCGTGGGCCAGGGTGACCAGCGAGTCGCCGGTCAGGATGCGCTGGATCGGCAGGTTCTGCTTGCGCATGGCCCGCGCGATGGCGTCCTTGCCCTGCTCGATCGCCTCGTCGCGGCGCTCCTTGGAGAACCAGGCGCGGATTTTGTTGCGGGCCCGGGGCGACTTGACGAAGCCCAGCCAGTCGCGGGAGGGCCCGGCACCGGCCGCCTTGGAGGTGAAGACCTCGACCAGGTCGCCGTTGTCGAGCGTGGACTCCAGCGGCACCAGCCGGCCGTTGACCCGTGCTCCTATCGTGCGGTGGCCGACCTCCGTGTGGACGGCGTACGCGAAGTCGACGGGGGTGGCCCCGGCCGGCAGCGCTATGACGTCGCCCTTGGGCGTGAAGACGAAGACCTCGTTGCGCGAGAGGTCGAAGCGCAGGGACTCCAGGAACTCGCTGGGGTCCTCGGTCTCCTTCTGCCAGTCCAGGAGCTGGCGGAGCCACGCCATGTCGTTGACGGTGTCCTGGCCGCGCCCGGTGTTCTTGGGGACGTCGGTGCGGACCTTGGAGGCGCCCGCGACGGCCTCCTGCTTGTACTTCCAGTGCGCGGCGATGCCGTACTCGGCGCGGCGGTGCATGTCGAACGTACGGATCTGGAGCTCGACGGGCTTGCCGCTGGGACCGATCACCGTGGTGTGCAGTGACTGGTACATGTTGAACTTGGGCATCGCGATGTAGTCCTTGAACCGGCCGGGGACCGGATTCCATCGCGCGTGTACGGTGCCGAGCGCCGCGTAGCAGTCGCGGACGGTGTCCACGAGGACGCGGATGCCCACCAGGTCGTAGATCTCGGCGAAGTCGCGGCCCCGCACGATCATCTTCTGGTAGACGCTGTAGTAGTGCTTGGGCCGTCCGGTGACGGTGGCCTTGATACGGGCGGCGCGCAGGTCGGCCTGGACCTCGTCGGTGACGACGGCGAGGTATTCGTCGCGCTTGGGCGCGCGCTCGGCGACCAGCCGCACGATCTCGTCGTACATCTTGGGGTAGAGGATCGCGAAGGCGAGGTCCTCCAGCTCCCACTTGATGGTGTTCATGCCCAGGCGGTGGGCGAGCGGGGCGTAGATCTCCAGCGTCTCGCGGGCCTTCTTCTCCTGCTTCTCCCGCTTGAGATACCGCATGGTGCGCATGTTGTGCAGCCGGTCGGCGAGCTTGATGACCAGGACGCGCGGGTCCTTGGCCATGGCGACGACCATCTTGCGCACGGTCTCGGCCTGGGCGGCCTCGCCGAATTTGACCTTGTCCAGCTTGGTGACGCCGTCCACGAGCAGGGCGACCTGGTCGCCGAAGTCGCGGCGCAGGGTGTCCAGGCCGTATTCGGTGTCCTCGACCGTGTCGTGCAGCAGCCCGGCCATCAGCGTTGCCGGGTCCATGCCCAGCTCGGCGAGGATCGTGGTGACGGCGAGCGGGTGCGTGATGTACGGGTCGCCGCTCTTGCGCTTCTGGCCGCGGTGCCAGCGCTCGGCGACCTGGTAGGCCCGTTCGATCTGGCGCAGCGTGGCGGTCTCGGTCTTGGCGTCGTTGCCGCGGACGATCCGCAGCAGCGGTTCGAGGACCGGGTTGTACGGGCTGGAGCGCTGGACGCCGAGCCGGGCGAGGCGGGCCCGGACTCGGTTGGAGGAGCCGCCGGAGCGGGAGGCCGGGCCGGTGGGCGAGGTGGACCCGGCGGCGGGCTTCGCGGGGGGCTTGGGCGCGGTCGGGGCGGGTGCGGCCGGCTGGGCGGGGGAAGCGGGCGCGGGGCCGTTGGCCTCGGCGGGCGCCGGGCCCGTGCCGGGCTGGGGCGCCGGCGGCTTGGGCTTCTCCGCGGGCGGCTGCTTCGCGGGCGTGGCGGCGGCGCCCCCGGGCTTGTCGGGCTGCGGGGCGGCGACTGGCTGGGCCTCGTCTGGCAAGAGCGCTCCTCGTGCGGATCCGGACACTCCCGGAAGGGCCATCGTAACGACCCGGCGGCCGGTCCTCCCCCGGGGACCGTGAGAGCCCGCACGAACGCCGACGGGCACCCGGGGTGTTCCCGGGTGCCCGTCGGCGTTCGTGCGGCAGGTCCTCAGACCGTGATCAGGGCCTCCAGCGGGGCTCCGCGCAGGCTGTCGGCCAGGCGGGCCCGGCCGGCCAGGAAGCCGAGCTCCATGAGGACGGCGACCCCGGCGACCTGGGCGCCGGCCCGGCGGATGAGCTCCAGGGACGCGTCGGCGGTGCCGCCGGTGGCGAGCACGTCGTCGATGACCATGATCCGGTCGTCGGCGGACAGGTCCTCCGCGTGGATCTCGATCTCGGCGGTGCCGTACTCCAGCTCGTACGCCTGGCTGAGCGTGGCCCCCGGCAGCTTCCCGGCCTTGCGGACCGGTACGAAGCCGAGGCCGGCCCGGACCGCGACGGGCGCGGCCAGGATGAAGCCGCGGGCCTCCAGGCCGACGATCTTCGTGGCGCCGTGCCGCAGGCACAGCTCCGCGAGGGCGTCGGTGAGGGCCGTGAAGGCGACCGGGTCCGCGAGCAGCGGGGTGATGTCCTTGAACATCACGCCCGGCTTGGGGTAGTCCGCCACGTCACGGATGCGGCTGAGCAGCAGCTCCCTGGTGCTCTCGGTGGTGCTGGTCATCAGCGCTTCCCCGGGGTCCGGCCGTGGCCCCTCGGCTGCTGGCGCTGTCCGACGACGGCACCGGCGGGGGCGGCGTCCTCGTAGTCGCCCTCGCCTCGGTCGTCCTCCTCGGTCTCACCCTTGGCGGCGGCGGCCGCGCGCTTGGCGAGGACCCGCTTCTTCAGGGCCTTCATCTGCGGCTCGCGTTCCTTGAGGTCGGCGACCAGCGGGGTGGCGATGAAGATCGAGGAGTACGCGCCGGCCGCGAGGCCGACGAAGAGGGCGAGCGAGATGTCGTTCAGCATGCCGGCGCCGAGGACGCCGCCGCCGATGAACAGCAGACCGGCGACCGGCAGCAGCGCGACGACGGTGGTGTTGATCGAGCGGACCAGGGTGCTGTTGATGGAGCGGTTGGCGACATCGCTGTACGTCCACCGGGTCTGCTTGGTGATCCCCTTCGTACCCTCCTTGAGGCTGTCGAAGACGACGACCGTGTCGTAGAGGGAGTAACCGAGGATGGTCAGCAGACCGATCACGGTGCCCGGGGTGACCTCGAAGCCGACCAGGGCGTAGACACCGACCGTGATGGTGATGTCGTGGATCAGGGCGACGAGGGCCGCCACGGCCATCCGCCACTCGAAGGCGATGGCCAGGTAGATCACGACCAGGATCATGAAGACGCCGAGGCCGGTCCACGCCTTGTTGGCGATCTGCTCGCCCCAGCTGGGACCGACGAGGTCGGCGGCGATCTTCTCGCGCGGGACGCCGAGGTCCTTGGCGAGCTTGTCCTGGATCTGGTCGGACTTCGCGGTGTCGACCTCGGTGATCTGGACGCGCAGACCGCCGTTGCCGAGCTTCTGGACGATGGCCTGGTGGCCCGAGGCATCGGACGCCAGGTCCTCCGCCTCGGCGACGGACACGCTCGTCTTCGGGGTGGTGAAGACGGCACCGCCCTTGAACTCGATGCCCATGTTCAGGCCGCTGACCACCAGCCCGAGGATGGCCGTGATGGTGATCAGGACGGAGACGCCGTACCAGATCTTGCGCTTGCCGATGAAGTCGTAGCCGACCTCGCCTCGGTAGAGACGGGCGCCGAGATTCCCGAGTCGCGACATCTCACGCCTCCTTCGGTTCGGTGGGGGCGTTGACACGGCGGGAGCGGCGCAGCGGCGGCTTGGCGCCGAGGCGCTTCGGGTCCAGACCGGACCACGGGTGGCCGCTGGCGAAGAACTTCTTGCGGGCCATGAGCGTCAGGAGCGGCTTGGTGAAGAGGAACACCACGACGACGTCGAGCAGGGTGGTGAGGCCCAGCGTGAACGCGAAGCCCTGGACCTTGCCGACGGTGACCACGAAGAGCACGGCGGCGGCCAGGAACGACACGAAGTCGGAGACCAGGATGGTGCGCCGGGCGCGCGGCCAGCCGCGTTCCACGGCGGGGCGCAGCGTACGGCCCTCGCGGATCTCGTCCCGTACGCGTTCGAAGTACACGATGAACGAGTCGGCGGTGATACCGATGGCCACGATGGCACCGCAGACGGCCGGCAGGTTCAGCGCGAAGCCGATGGCCGGGCCGAGCAGCGACATGATCGTGTAGCTGAGGATGCCGGAGACCAGGAGGCTGAGCAGGGCGATGAACGCCAGACCGCGGTAGTAGGCCACCAGGTAGATGACGACGAGGGCGAGGCCGATGGCGCCGGCGATGAGACCGGCCTTCAGCTGCTCGCCGCCGAGCGCGGCGGTGACGGTGGTGACGCTCTGCTCCTTGAAGGAGAGCGGGAGCGCGCCGTAGGAGAGCTGGTTGGCCAGGGCCTCGGCGGACTCCTGGTTGAAGCTGCCGGAGATCTCGGCGCTGCCGCTCAGCTGCTCGCTGACGCGGGGGGCGGAGACGACCTCGCCGTCCAGGGCGATGGCGAACTGGTTCTGCGGCTCCTGCTGCGCGGAGAGCTTCTTGGTGATCGCCTGGAACTGCTTGGAGCCCTTGCCGGTGAACTCCATCTGGACGATCCACATGCCGCGCTGCTGGTCGAAGGCGGCCTTGGCGCTGTCGACCTCGGTGCCGGAGACCTCGGCCGGGCCGAGCACGTACTTGGCGTCGCCCTCCTGGCTGCACGCCACGACGGTGTCGCCGGCCTTGCTGCCCTGGGCGGCCTTGGAGCGGGACGCCTTGCTGGAGCAGTCGAGCGAGGCGAACTGCTCCTGGAGCTTGGCGGCGGCGGCCTGGTCCTCGGCGGACGCGGACTCACTGGCCTTCGGCGTGGCGCTGGCCTTCGGCGACGGCGAGGAGTCGGCCTTCAGGGCGCCGGTGACCGCGCGGCCCTGAGTGGTGGCGGACGCGGACGGCTTGTCCGAGGGGCTGGCGGCCTTGTCGCCGTCCGTCGCCTTCTCGGAGGCGGACGCCTTCGGGGAGGGCGAGGTGCTGGCCTTGCCGGAGGGCGAGGCGCTGGGCTCCGGGGTGGGCGTGCCCTGGGCGACGGTCAGCACCGGCCGGAAGTACAGCTTGGCGGTGGTGCCGACCTGCTCCCTGGCCTGGGCGGAGTTCGTGCCCTTGGGGATGTTGACGATGATGTTGCTGTTGCCCTGGGTCTGGACCTCGGCCTCGCTGACCCCCAGGCCGTTGACACGGCGGTTCATGATCTCGACCGCGGTGTCCATGTTGGTCTTGTTGATCGCCTGTTCCTGGCCGGGCTCGGCCTTGGCCTCCAGCGTGATGGAGGTGCCGCCCGCCAGGTCGATGCCGAGTCGCGGCGTCGGCTGGTGGGCCAGGAACATCCCGCCCGTGAGGGCGACCATGGCGATCAGGATCAGCGCCAGGGAACGCACTGGGTTCCCCTGACCGCCGGCCGCGCCTCGGCCCTTCTTCGGTGCTGCCACCTTGTTGATTCTCCCTGTCCAACCGCCCCGCGCCGGGTATGCGCCCAAGCGGCCACGAAGTTAAGTGGGGACCCGCCCCCGCGAAGGCACGCACGCTCCGGGGCGCCGGACGCCTGTGGGCTCACGGCATCCCCGGTTCGCGGTGTGCTACTTCGCGTCGGCCTCGCCGTCGGCCTTGCCCTCGGACTTCTTGTCGTCCGCGGCCTCGGCGTCGGTGTCGACGTCCTCGTCGTCCGACTCGGTCTTCTTGACCAGGTCGGTCTTGGCGTCGTCGGCCTCGGTCAGCGAGGAGGCGTCGTCGGGCACGACCGCGCCGTCGACGTCGAGCTCCGGGTCGTCGCCGTGAACGATGCGGTTGTACTCCGCGTCGTCCAGGACGGCACCGATCGCGTTCTTCGCGTACACGGCGTGGACGCCGGGGGCGACCTCAAGAAGGACCGTGTCGTCGTGCAGCTCCTTGACGGTGGCGTACATGCCCCCGATCGTGCGGACGCCGGTGCCGGGCTGCATGTCGTTGCGCATGGCCGCAGCCGCCGCCTGCTTCTTCTTGGCGGACCGCGTCATCAGGAACATGGCCCCGATGAGCACGATGAAGGGGAGGAGAGTCACGGGATTCACGGGACGAGTTTCCTTCGCACGACCGCACTGGAGAACGGCCTGATCTACGGGGGTGGGTACACCGACCCGTTACGGGCGGCATCGGCGGAGTCTAAGCGAGTCCGCATCGATGGAACAACGCCCAGCATGGCACCGTGGTTCCGCTTCCGGTCAACCTGTGACGCATCACGCCCCGAACAGGCCCTGTTGTCCCGTTACGCCGTGCTGTGGCGGGACCAGTCCCAGATGGGCCCAGGCGGCCGGGGTGGCGACCCGTCCGCGCGGCGTCCTGGCCAGCAGTCCTTCCCGTACGAGGAAGGGCTCGGCGACCTCCTCGACGGTCTCGCGCTCCTCCCCCACGGCGACCGCGAGCGTGGACAGGCCCACCGGACCGCCGCCGAACAGCTTCAGCAGCGCCCCGAGCACCGCCCGGTCCAGCCGGTCCAGCCCCCGGGCGTCGACCTCGTACACCCCGAGGGCCGCCGACGCGACCTCCCGGTCGATCCGGCCGTCGGCCTTGACCTGGGCGTAGTCCCGCACGCGGCGCAGCAGCCGGTTGGCGATACGGGGTGTGCCCCGGGAACGTCCGGCGATCTCGGCGGCGCCCTCGGCGTCCAGCTCGACGTCGAGCAGCCGGGCGGAGCGGTGGATCACCCGTTCCAGCTCGGCGGGGGCGTAGAACTCCATGTGCCCGGTGAAGCCGAAGCGGTCGCGCAGCGGGGGCGGCAGCAGGCCGGCCCGGGTGGTGGCGCCGACCAGTGTGAAGGGGGGCAGCTCCAGCGGGATCGCGGTGGCGCCGGGGCCCTTGCCGACGATGACGTCGACCCGGAAGTCCTCCATGGCCATGTACAGCATCTCCTCGGCGGGCCGGGACATGCGGTGGATCTCGTCCAGGAACAGCACCTCGCCCTCCTGGAGCGAGGAGAGGATCGCCGCGAGGTCGCCGGCGTGCTGGATGGCGGGGCCGGAGGTGATCCGGATCGGGGCGTTCATCTCCGCCGCGATGATCATGGAGAGGGTGGTCTTGCCGAGGCCGGGGGCGCCGGAGAGCAGGACGTGATCGGCGGTGGCGCCGCGGGCGCGGGCGGCCTTGAGGACGAGGTCGAGCTGTTCGCGGACCTTCTCCTGGCCGACGAACTCGTCGAGGTCCTTGGGGCGCAGCGCGGCCTCGACCGCGGTGTCGTCGCCGTCCGCGCCTGCGTCGACCAGCCGCTCGTCGAGCCGGTCTTCCATGCCGGCTCCGGTGTCGTCCCAGTTCATCTCGTCTGTCCGCCTCGGATGTATCGGTGCCCGGTCCGGGGTGGCCGGCCGGGCGGAGAAGGGGGGCCGTGCCGCTCAGCGCGCCCGGTTGAGGGTCTGGAGGGCGGCGCGCAGCAGCTGCGGCACGGGTGCCTGGCCTCCGGCGGCGAGGGCTTCCTCGGCCTGGGGCGCGACGGCGGCGACCGCTTCGTCGGCCTCGCGGGTGGCGTAGCCGAGGCCGATCAGGGCGGCCTGGAGCTGGTCGCGCCAGGAGGCGGAGACGGCGGTGCCGATGCCCTGGCCGGGGGCGTGGGCGCCGATCGGTTCGCCGAGCCGGTCCTTCAGTTCCAGCAGGAGCTTCTGGGCGCCCTTCTTGCCGATGCCGGAGACGGCGGTGAGCGCCTTCTCGTCGCCGGTGGCCACGGCGAGCCGCAGGGCGTCCGGGGTGTGCGTGGCCAGCATGGCCTGGGCGAGCCGGGGGCCGACGCCGCTGGCGGTCTGGAGCAGTTCGAAGACCTGCCGCTCGTCGTCGTCGGCGAAGCCGTAGAGGGTCAGCGAGTCCTCGCGGACGACGAGTGAGGTGGCGAGCCTGGCCTCCTGGCCGATGCGCAGGGCGGCCAGGGTGTTGGGGGCGCACTGGACGGCCATGCCGATGCCGCCGACCTCGATGACGGCCGTGGTCGGGGCGAGCGCGGCGACGGGGCCGGTGACGAAGGCGATCATCGGGGGACCTTCCGGACGGGTGCGGCTGCGGTGCGCGGGACGCGCGGGGTGCGGGCGGCGGCCGCCGCGTGCGCCTGCTGGAGGCGGTTGAGGGCGGGGGCGCGCCAGATGTGGCAGATGGCGAGCGCCAGGGCGTCCGCGGCGTCGGCCGGCTTGGGCGGGGCGTCCAGCCGCAGGAGCCGGGTCACCATGGCTCCCACCTGGGCCTTGTCGGCGCGTCCGCTGCCGGAGACGGCGGCCTTGACCTCGCTGGGGGTGTGCAGGGCCACGGGGAGGCCGCGCCGGGCCGCGCAGAGCATGGCGATGGCGCTGGCCTGGGCGGTGCCCATCACCGTACGCACGTTGTGCTGGGCGAAGACCCGTTCCACGGCGACGCAGTCGGGGCGGTGCTCGTCCAGCCATTCCTCGATGCCGCGCTCGATCGCCACGAGCCGGTGGCTGGGCTCCGCGTCGGCGGGGGTACGCACGACGCCCACGCCGAGCATGGTGAGCGGGCGGCCCGCCACGCCCTCGACCACGCCGACCCCGCACCTGGTCAGTCCCGGGTCCACGCCGAGCACGCGCACGGTCGCCCCTCCCTGCCGATCGGTCAACTGTTCCAGTGTTTCTGCAGGCTATCGGTCGGCACCGACAATGTGACGGGCCGGCGGGGGTGTGTCCCCCGCCGGCCCGTCACGACAGCCGTGTCAGACGCGGCTCAGGCGTCGACCTTCGCCATGACCTCGTCGCTGACGTCGAAGTTGGCGAAGACGTTCTGCACGTCGTCGCTGTCCTCCAGCGCGTCGATCAGCTTGAAGATCTTGCGGGCGCCCTCTTCGTCCAGGTCGACCTGCATGGTGGGCAGGAAGTTGGCCTCGGCCGAGTCGTAGTCGATGCCCGCCTCCTGGAGCGCGGTGCGGACCGCGACCATGTCGGTGGCCTCGCTGACGACCTCGAAGGTGTCGCCGAGATCGTTGACCTCCTCGGCGCCCGCCTCGAGAACGGCACCGAGCACATCGTCCTCGGACAGCTCGCCCTTGGGGACGATGACGACGCCCTTGCGGTTGAACAGGTACGAGACGGAACCCGGGTCGGCCATCGAGCCGCCGTTACGGGTCATGGCGACCCGGACGTCGGACGCGGCACGGTTGCGGTTGTCGGTGAGGCACTCGATGAGCACCGCGACACCGTTGGGACCGTAACCCTCGTACATGATCGTCTGGTAGTCGACGCCGCCCGCCTCAAGACCGCCACCGCGCTTGACCGCGGAGTCGATGTTCTTGTTCGGGACCGAACTCTTCTTCGCCTTCTGGATCGCGTCCACGAGGGTCGGGTTGCCCTCGGGGTCCACACCACCGGTGCGGGCCGCGACCTCGATGTTCTTGATCAGCTTCGCGAAGAGCTTGCCGCGCTTGGCGTCAATCACGGCCTTCTTGTGCTTCGTCGTAGCCCATTTAGAGTGGCCGGACATCTGCCTTCTCCTTCGCGTCACCAAATTCCGTACGAACCCGAGAGATCCTACCGGGATCGAGTCACCCGGCCGCGCGCACCATCTCGGTGAAGTACGCGTGGAGCCGGTGGTCCCCGGTCAGTTCCGGGTGGAACGAGGTGGCGAGGGCGTTGTTCTGCCGTACCGCCACGATGTGACCGCCGTGCTCCGCGATCACCTTGGCCCCGGCGCCCACCGACTCGACCCAGGGGGCCCGGATGAAGACGCCCTCGACCGGCCCGCCGTCGATCCCGGCGACCTCGACGGCCGCCTCGAAGGACTCGTTCTGCCGCCCGAAAGCGTTACGGCGCACGATCATGTCGATGCCGCCCAGCGTCTCCTGCCCGGACCGGGGGTCGAGGATCTTGTCGGCGAGCAGGATCATCCCGGCGCAGGTGCCGTACACCGGCATCCCGGCCGCGATCCGCTCGCGCAGGGGGTCCAGCAGGCCGAAGAGGGCGGCCAGCTTGGACATGGTGGTGGACTCGCCGCCGGGCAGGACCAGGCCGTCCACCTCCGCCAGCTCCTCGGGACGCCGGACCGGCCTGGCCAGGGCGTCCGCCGAGGCCAGGGCGATCAGGTGTTCCCGTACGTCGCCCTGGAGGGCCAGGACTCCGATCACAGGGGTGTCGTTCATCGGTGACTACCAGCCGCGGTTGGCGTAGCGCTCGGTCTCGGGCAGCGTGTCGCAGTTGATGCCGACCATGGCCTCGCCCAGGTTCCGGGAGGCGTCCGCGATGATCTTCGGGTCGTCGTAGAAGGTGGTGGCCTTCACGATGGCGGCGGCGCGCTTGGCCGGGTCGCCGGACTTGAAGATGCCGGAGCCGACGAAGACGCCCTCGGCACCGAGCTGGCGCATCAGCGCCGCGTCGGCCGGAGTCGCCACGCCGCCCGCGGAGAACAGCACGACGGGCAGCTTGCCCAGCTCGGCGACCTCCTTGACCAGCTCGTAGGGGGCGCGCAGGTCCTTGGCGGCGGCGTACAGCTCGTTGTTGTCGTAGCCGCGCAGCCGGGCGATCTCGTTCTTGATCTGGCGCAGGTGGCGGACGGCCTCCACCACGTTGCCCGTGCCGGCCTCGCCCTTGGAGCGGATCATGGCCGCGCCCTCGGCGATACGGCGCAGCGCCTCGCCCAGATTGGTGGCGCCGCAGACGAACGGGGTGGTGAAGGCGAACTTGTCGCTGTGGTTGACCTCGTCGGCCGGGGTCAGCACCTCGGACTCGTCGATGTAGTCGACGCCGAGGGACTGGAGGACCTGCGCCTCCACGAAGTGGCCGATGCGGGACTTGGCCATCACCGGGATGGACACCGACTCGATGATCTCCTCGATCATGTTCGGGTCCGACATCCGGGCCACGCCGCCGTCCTTGCGGATGTCGGCCGGGACCCGCTCCAGGGCCATGACCGCCACGGCGCCCGCGTCCTCGGCGATCTTCGCCTGCTCGGCGTTGACGACGTCCATGATCACGCCGCCCTTGAGCTGCTCGGCCATGCCGCGCTTGACGCGGGCGGTGCCGGTGGCCGGGGCGTCGGCGGACTGCGGGGTGCTGGGAAGCGTGGACACGGATGACCTCACTGGGGGGAGCGGATGCGGACGCGCCGAAGGGCGCAGTTCCGAGCAAACTCCCCCGGACCAGTCCACAGCAAGGGCCAATAGGAGGCCGGTGGATCGTTTTCGCCCGGAGGGTGTCCTGCCGGTCAGGGCCGGTCCGTCAGGGCCGGTCCGCCAAGGCCACCGGCGGCTCGTCGTCCATCTCGAAGGCCAGCGGGAACGGCGCGTGCCCGGCCAGCCGGAACCACCGCACCGTGCGGTGCCGGCGCAGCGCCCGCGCCGCCCGGACCGCGTCGTTGTGGAAGCGGCGCGCCATCGGCACCCGCCGCACCGCGGCCGCCAGCTCGGACGCCGCCTCCTGGCCACCGGGGATCTCCCGTACCGCCTCCACCTGCACACTCTCGCCGAACACCGCGCGCAGGGCGGTGCTCAGCTCACTCTCGGCGACCTCACGGTGGTCCTGGGGCGACTGCCTGGCGGCGTGCGCCGCCTCGTACAGCACGATCGAAGCGGCCGGGTCGAGGACGCCGGAGGTGGCGAGCTCCTGGGTGACCGAGGCCCGGCGCAGCAGTTGCGCGTCGAGGGCGGCCCGGGCCGCGTCGATCCGGGTGTGCAGCCGGTCGAGGCGGCCGGCGGTCCAGCTGAGGTACAGGCCGATCGCGACGAGCACCACGACGGCCCAGATGATGAAGGTTACGGTCACGGGCGGCAAGGCTACCGGGGCGGAGCCCTACTCCCGGGCCGGCCCGAACCGGGCGCGCAGCCCGGTGCGTTCGTCGGCCGCCACCGAGGCGGCGCCGTCCGTCACCGTCTCGTACACCGCGAGGATGTCCGCCCCGACCGTCGACCAGTCGAAGCGCCGCACATGGGCGCTCCCCCGCTCGCGCAGCCCGGCGCGCCGCTCCGGGTCGCCCAGCAGCCGGACCGCCGCCCCGGCCAGCGCGTCCGCGTTCTCGTTGGCGAACAGCTCGCCCGCCGCGCCCTGGTCCAGGACCTGTGCGAAGGCGTCCAGATCGCTGGCGAGCACCGGCGCGCCCGCCGACATGGCCTCGACCAGGATGATCCCGAAGCTCTCGCCCCCGGTGTTGGGCGCCACGTACAGATCGACGCTGCGCAGCAGCCGCGCCTTGTCCTCGTCGCTCACCATGCCCAGGAACTCCACTCGGGAGCGCATCTCCTTCGGCAGCGAGGCGACGGCCTCCTCCTCGTCGCCCCGGCCGGCCACCAGGAGCCGGGTCTCCGGGCGGGCGGCGAGGATCGCGGGCAGCGCGCGCATCAGCACGGGCAGGCCCTTGCGGGGCTCGTCGATGCGGCCGATGAAGCCGATCGTGCCGCCCTGCCACTCGGGCCGGGGCTCGGCCCGCGCGAAGAAGTCGACATCCACCCCGTTCGGGATGACCACGGCGTCGCCGCCCAGGTGCTCGACCAGGGTCCGGCGGGCGTATTCGCTGACCGCGATCCGCGCGCTGATCTTCTCCAGCGCCGCCTGAAGGATGGCGTACGCGGCGATCATCGCCCGGGAGCGCGGGTTGGACGTGTGGAACGTGGCGACGATCGGCCCCTGCGCCGCCCAGCAGGTCAGCAGCCCCAGCGACGGCGAGGTCGGCTCGTGGATGTGGATAACGTCGAACGTGCCCTCGTGCAGCCAGCGCCGCACCCGCGCCGCGGACAGGAACCCGAAGTTCAGCCGGGCCACCGAGCCGTTGTACGGGACCGGCACGGCCCGGCCCGCGGAGACCACGTACGGCGGCAGCGGCGTCTCGTCGTCGGCCGGGGCCAGCACGGACACCTCGTGGCCGAGCCGGATCAGATGCTCGGCCAGGTCGCGGATGTGGAACTGCACACCGCCCGGGACGTCCCAGGAGTACGGGCAGACGATGCCGATCTTCACGCCGGGCCTCCGCTCCGGTCCGCACGGGGTTCCAGGTCGGCGAGCCAGAGCCGTTGCAGCATGTGCCAGTCCTCCGGGTGCTCGGCGATGCCCACGGCGAACGCGTCGGCCAGGGCCTGTGTCATCACAGACGTCCTGCCGTCCCGGTCGGCTGACTCCGGCACCTCGACGGGCGGATGGATGCGCGCCTTCATCACCGGCGTGTCGTCGTACGAGAGCGTCACCGGCAGCAGCAGCGCGCCGGTCTGCTGGGCGAGCAGCGCGGGCCCGGCCGGCATCCGGGCCGTATCGCCGAAGAACGACACCTCGATGCCCGACGCGGACAGATCGCGGTCGGCGACCAGGCAGACCAGACCGCCCGACCGCAGCCGCCGGGCCAGCGTCCCGAACGCGGCACCGCCGGTGTGCGGCAGCACCTCCATGCCCAGGCCCTCGCGGTAGGCGACGAACCGGTCGTACAGCGATTCCGGCTTCAGCCGCTCGGCGACCGTGGTGAACGGCACCTTCAGATCCGTGGTCACCCACGCCCCGGCCAGGTCCCAGTTCCCCAGGTGCGGCAGGGCGAGGATCACCCCGCGCCCCGAGTCGAGCCCGTCCGTCAGCCGGTGCGCGTCCGTGACGTCGATCGACGCCTTGATCCGCGCCGGGCTCCAGGTGGGCAGCCGGAACGACTCCATCCAGTACCGCATGTACGAGCGCATGCCGGCCCGCGACAGGGCGGCCAGCCGGGCCGGGTCGGCGTCCGGCACGACCCGCTTGAGGTTGGCCTCCAGGCGCAGCACGCTCTTGCCGCGCCGCTTCCACACCTGGTCGGCGAGGGTACGGAAGAGGGCCCGGGCGGCCGGTTCGGGCAGCGTCTTGACCGCCGCCCAGCCCAGCCCGTACAGCGCGTCGCTCAGCCGCTCCTTCGCGCCGGGCCGCGCGTCGGCGCCGGCCACGCTCACTCCCCGGCCGCGTCCGCCGCGTCCGCCTCGGCGGACTCACGGCGCACGGTGACGACCCGCTGGACCAGCGTCACGAGGCTGCCGGCGGCGACGATCCACAGCGCGATCGGCAGCAGCACCTGGATGCCCGGCACCCCGAACTTGTGCAGACCCGCGAAACCGGCCGCCACCAGCGAGATCACCAGGCGCTCGGCACGCTCCACGAGCCCGTTGACCGCCACCGGCAGCCCGATCGCCTCACCGCGCGCCTTGGTGTACGAGACCACCTGGCCGCTCGCCAGGCAGAAGATCGCCACCGCGCACAGGACGTTGTCGTCGCCGCTGCCCGCGTACCAGAGGGCGAAGCCGCCGAAGATCGCACCGTCGGCGACCCGGTCGAGCGTGGAGTCCAGGAACGCGCCCCACCGGCTGGAGATGCCCGCCTGGCGTGCCATGTTCCCGTCGACGAGGTCCGAGAACACGAAGATCGTGATGACGATCGTGCCCCAGAAGAACTCCCCCATCGGGAAGAAGACCAGCGCACCGGCCATCACCCCGGCCGTACCGATCAGGGTGACCGCGTCCGGGCTCACGCCGAGACGGAGGAGCAGTGCGGCGAACGGCGTGAGGACACGCGTGAAAAAGGCACGCGCGTACTTGTTCAGCATGGCCTTCCCGAGGGGTAGCTGGGCCTGGCGACCCCGTCGGCCACCGGCTGGAGGGAGCCTTCAGCACCCTCCAGGCCATCGTAGTCACGCTCTGCGGCGTCCACCGTCCGGGCACCCCGGGCCGGTGCCGGCGCGAGATATGGACGCGGTGCCGAGGCAGTGCCAAGCTCGGAATACCGCGGGCGTCGCCGCTGCCGCCGCGTCGGCCCTGAGCGCGTGCCCGTGCGCCACCGACGGGAGGCATGACCATGGGCGACAAGGCACACGCACGCACCGGAGCCGCCGGAGGGACACCGGCGGCCGGCCACCGCCCCAGCGCCCTGCGCAACGTGGCGCTGGTCGGCCACAGCGGCTCCGGCAAGACCACCCTGGTCGAGGCGCTCGCGCAGACCGCGGGCGCCCTCGGCCGGGCGGGCCGGGTCGAGGACGGCACGACCGTCTCCGACCACGAGGAGATCGAGCACCGCCAGAACCGGTCCGTGCAGCTCTCCCTGGTCCCCGTGGACTGGGACGGGCACCGGATCAACCTGCTGGACACCCCCGGGTACGCCGACTTCGTCGGGGAGGTCAGGGCCGGGCTGCGGGCGGCGGACGCGGCCCTCTTCGTCGTCTCGGCCGCCCAGGAGCCCGAGGCCGTCGCCGCGACCACCCGGGCGCTGTGGGAGGAGTGCGCCGCCGTCGCCATGCCCCGCGCCCTCGTGGTCACCCACCTCGACACCGCCCGCACCCCGTTCGACGCGATGACCCGGATCTGCGGGGAGCTGTTCGGCGGCGACGACCCCGACGCCGTACTCCCGCTCTACCTGCCCGTGCTCGGCCCCGAGGCCGCCGACGGGCACGCCCCGCTCACCGGCCTCACCGGCCTGCTCACCCAGCGCGTCTTCGACTACTCCGACGGCGAGCGCGCCGAACACCCCCCGTCCGGCGACGAGCGGGCACCCCTGGCCGAGGCCCGCGCCCGCCTCATCGAGGGCATCATCGCGGAGAGCGAGGACGAGACCCTGATGGACCGCTACCTCGGCGGCGAGACCATCGACACCGGCACCCTGATCACCGACCTCGAACGCGCCGTGGCCCGCGGCTCCTTCCACCCCGTCCTCGCCGCGGCCCCCGCCGCCGAGGGCGCCCGCCAGGGCATCGGCACCGTAGAACTCCTCGACCTGATCACCGGCGGCTTCCCGACCCCCCTGGGGCGTGTCCGGAAAGTCCCAGAACACCCGCTGCCCGCCGTCACCGCCCCGGACGGCTCCCCGCTCCCCGCCCTCGACGGCGACCCCGACGGCCCCTTGGTCGCCGAGGTCGTCAAGACGTCCTCCGACCCCTACGTCGGCCGGCTCTCCCTCGTCCGCGTCTTCTCCGGCACCCTGCGCCCCGACGACACCGTGCACGTCCACGGCCACGGCCTCGACTCCCCCGCACACGAGGACCGGCCCGACCACGAGGCACGCACCCGCGTCGGCGCCCTCACCTCACCCTTCGGGAAGCAGCAGCGGCCCCTCGACGCGTGCGTCGCCGGAGACCTGGCCTGCGTCGCCCGGCTGGAGACCGCCGAGACCGGTGACACCCTCTCCGGCACCGGCCACCCCCTCCTCCTCGCCCCCTGGACCACCCCCGACCCGCTGCTCCCGCTCGCCGTCCAGGCCCACAGCAAGGCCGACGAGGACAAGCTCTCCCACAGCCTGGCCCGCCTCGTCGCCGAGGACCCGGCCATACGCCTCGAACAGAACCCGGACACCGGACAGCTCGTCCTGTGGTGCCTGGGCGAAGCCCACCTGGACGTCGCCCTGGACCGGCTGCGCGACCACTACGGCGTCCGGGTCGACACCGTCCCGCACCGCGTCGCCCTCCGCGAGACCTTCGCCGGACCGGCCACCGGGCGCGGCCGCCACGTCAAGCAGTCCGGCGGCCACGGCCAGTACGCGGTCTGCGAGATCGACGTCGAACCCCTGCCCGCCGGCTCCGGCGTCGAATTCGTGGACCGGGTCGTCGGCGGCGCCGTGCCCCGCCCGTTCATCGCCTCCGTCGAGAAGGGCGTCCGCGCCCAGGCCGCCCGGGGCGTCGCCGCCGGACACCCCCTGGTCGACATCCGGGTCGTCCTGCGCGACGGCAAGGCGCACTCCGTCGACTCGTCGGACGCCGCCTTCCAGACCGCCGGCGCCCTGGCCCTGCGCGAGGCCGCCGCCGAGGCGCACATCCGGTTCCTGGAACCCGTCGCCGAGGTCGGCGTCCTGGTGCCCGACGACTACGTGGGCCCGGTCATGAGCGACCTCTCCGGCCGCCGGGGCCGGGTCACCGGCACCGAACAGACCGGCTCCGGACGCACCCTCGTCCGCGCCGACGTCCCCGAACTGGAGATCGGCCGGTACGCGGTGGACCTGCGCGCCCTCACCCACGGCACCGGCCGCTTCGACCGCGCGTACGCCCGCCACGAACCCATGCCCCCACAGCTCGCCGACCGCGTCCACGCCCCCCGGGGCTGACACGGAACGGGCCGCTCCCCCGAACGTTGTCCACAGGACCGGACGCCGGACGTATCCGGACGATACGCTGAGACCCCAGCTCAGAAAGTGTGCCGGGCACGGCAGTTGGGAAACAGCCGCAGGAGCGGTTCCTCGGTGGCGAGTGGGGGCGACAGTGGCCAGCAACGGATTCGATTTCTCACCCGGAGCGCAGATTCCGCTCCAGGGGTCGGCAGGCGCGGCGGTGGCGACCAACGCCCTCGCCTCCGCCGCGTACCGCGACAGCCCGGTGGAGGAGATCCTCAAAGCCAACAGCGAGTGGCACAAGTCCGAGGTGAAGGCGGGCCGTTCCAGCCTCCTCAAGTCCGACTACTTCAAGCCCAACCTCGGCGAGGCGTTCGCCCGCGCCGTACAGGAACGCATGCTCGGCGGCGCCCGCAAGGACATCATCCAGTCCTTCGGCACCGACCCGCAGACCGTGGTCGAGCACTGCCTCTCCGCCAACAGCCTCCGCAAGCAGCGCGACACCCGGCTCACCGCCGTCACCGTGCTGTTCGGCTTCCTGTTCCTGCCCGGCATGCTGCTCTGGGTCATCGCCTTCCGGCTCCGCGACGGCTTCGCCAAGAGCAAGGACCGGCTCCTCACCACCCTCGGCAACAGCCTGCTGCCCCTCGTCGGCATCGGCGTCGTCGTCCTGATGATCCGACTGCCCCTGACCGGGCTGCTCGCGCTCTATCTGCGCGCCATGTTCGTCGCCCCGGTCATCGGCTGGTACATCGCCAGACGGATCGCCGAAGGCTCCGCCCGGGACATGCGCACCCGCTGGGAGGGCCTGCTCTCCGGCGGCGGCGTCGCCGCCAAGATCCCCGAATCCGTCCCGAAGAACCCCAGCGAGACCGCCCGCGAGGCCCTGCGCCAGGGCCTGGAGAAGCTCTCCGCCGAACAGCAGTCCAACTCCGTCTTCTACGCCGGCCCCAAGGGCATCCTCGGCATGGGCACCCGCTGGGGCAGCTGGCAGCTCGCCGAGGACCTCGTCCCCAAGGAGCCCGGCAAGGAGATCCACCAGTTCCGCAGCTGGGACGTCATCCGCGTCATCCACGACCAGCTCAAACTGCTGGAACGCGGCCCGCTGAACACCGGCGGGTTCCCCACCCCCTCCGTCAACCACTGGATCGTCACCCCCATCGGGGAGAACGCCGACTCCGTCACCCGCCCCCAGGGCGAGGACGTCGCCACCTTCCAGATCAAGCCCCACGAAATACAGCGGATCTGCAACCACCAGCAGTTCGGCGGCGGCAACCGGCACTACCTCGGCGTCCAGTTCACTCTCTGGGACGGCCAGCTCGTCATCACCATGATGATCACCGTCACCGTCCTCTACGAGACCCTGCGCATCGAAGTCACCGGACACGCCCTCGGCCCCGTCCACTCCCTCTTCACCAGCAAGCCCGCCGCGAAGACCCGGACCGTCAACAAGACCGTCCGGTTCTGGGAGACCCGCGACATCACCCTCGCCCTGGTCGACGCCCACGAGGTCACCCGCCTCGCCCTGCGCGCCCCCTTCACCTGGTATCCGCCGCTCCTCGACTACCTCGGCGGCAAGATCGCCCTGCCCGAACCCTTCGGCCTCCGCCACGCCTGGGCCGAGAAGCCCTGGCGCCACCGCTTCATGGCCGACGACGCCATGCGCGCCGCAACCCCCGTCCTGCGCGTCGTGCACAACGCCGCCATCAAGGTCCTGGAGGAGCACGGCGTGGACACCGAGCGCTTCAACAGCCGCTCGTCGGTCCTCAGCGGCCTCGTCCAGCAGCCCAGCCCCGGCAAGGCCGACCTCTACGACGCCTGACCCGCGTACGCGAACGGGGCGCCCCGGAAGAAATCCGGAGCGCCCCGCACGGCGAGCAGGAGAATCAGGCGGCCGGCCAGGCGTCCGCCAGCATCTTCCGCGTGTCCGCCAGCAGCTGCGGCAGCACCCGGGTGTGCCCCACCACCGGCATGAAGTTCGCGTCCCCGCCCCACCGGGGCACCAGATGCTGATGCAGATGCGCGGCGATCCCCGCCCCCGCCACCTCACCCTGGTTCATCCCGATGTTGAACCCGTGCGCGCCCGAGGCCGCCCGCAGCGCCCGCATCGCCCGCTTCGTGAAATCGGCCAGCTCCGCCGTCTCCGGACCGTCCAGCTCCGTGTAGTCCGCGACATGCCGGTACGGCACCACCATCAGGTGCCCCCCGTTGTACGGATACAGATTCAGCACGGCGTACACCTTCGCACCGCGCGCGACGACGAGCCCGTCCTCGTCCGACTTCTCCGGAATCCCGCAGAACGGACAGCCGTCCCCCGCCTCCGGGCCGGTCGGCTTGTTCTCCCCCTGGATGTACGCCATCCGGTGGGGCGTCCACAGGCGCTGGAACGCGTCGGGCGTCCCCACTCCGATCTGCTGCTCCGGCTCACTCGTCATGCCGGCCAGCATATTGCTTCACCTGTGCGGAGCGTGTCGCCGGGGCCGATCCCGTATCCGCCCCGCGATGCTGGGCCGATGAGCGCGCGCACCCCGGACCGGCCCCCTCCCGCTCTCACCCGCTGGGAGCGGCGCACCGAGGTCCCGCTCCTCGCCGCCTCCCTGGTCTTCCTCGCCGGCTACGCGTTCCGCGTCCTCGCCCCGCACGACGCCCAGCCCTGGCACGACATCTCCCTCGCCTTCGTCGGCGCGACCTGGCTGCTCTTCGTGCTCGACTACGCGGTACGCGTGCGGCTCAGCGGCCTCGGCCCGGGCCTCCGCTTCGTCCGCGTCCACTGGCTCGACACCCTGGTCCTGATCCTTCCGCTGCTGCGCCCGCTGCGCATGGTGCAGGTCTACACGGCGGTCCAGGAGAAGCGGGACCGCCCGCGCCTCGGCCTGTACGCGCGGGTGATCTCGTACGCCGGAATGACCGCCGTCCTGCTGGGCTTCTCGGCGGCCCTCAGCGTGTACCACTGGGAGCACGACGCCCCGGGCGCCTCGATCCGCACGTTCGGAGACGCGGTCTGGTGGGCATGCGAGACGCTGACGACGGTGGGTTACGGGGATGCCGTGCCGGTGACGACGGGGGGCCGGATCATCGCGGCGGGCCTGATGGCCTGCGGCCTGGGGCTGCTGGGGGCGGTCACGGGCTCGTTCTCGTCATGGCTGATCCAGGTGTTCCGGCGGGAGGACGAGAAGGAGCCCCCGGCGAGCGGGTAGCTCGGCCGGGGGCTCATCCCCGCTCGCGCGGGGAGCAGGTGGACATATGCCAAGTCCGACCGATCGCGTCCGGATCACCCCCGCTTGCGCGGGGAGCACCTCACACCTGCACGCGACGCTCCACCACGTCAACGAGCTTGGCGATCGCTTCGTCACGGGCGATGCCGTTCTCCTGCGAACCGTCGCGGTACCGGAACGACACCGTGCCCGCGTTCATGTCGTCGTCACCGACGATGATCATGAACGGCACCTTGGCCTTCTGGTGGTTGCGGATTTTCTTCTGCATCCGGTCCGACGACGCGTCCACCTCGACGCGCAGGCCCTTCTTCCGGGCCTCCGCCGCGAACTCCTGGAGGTACGGGATGTGGGTGTCGCCGATCGGGATGCCGACCGCCTGGACCGGGGCCAGCCAGACCGGGAACGCACCCGCGTAGTGCTCAAGCAGCACCGCGAAGAAGCGCTCGATGGAGCCGAACAGCGCGCGGTGGATCATGACCGGGCGCTGCTTGGAGCCGTCCGGACCGGTGTACTCCAGGTCGAACCGCTCGGGCAGGTTGAAGTCGAGCTGGATGGTCGACATCTGCCAGGTCCGGCCGATGGCGTCCCGCGCCTGCACCGAGATCTTCGGGCCGTAGAACGCGGCCCCGCCCGGGTCCGGGACCAGCGGAAGCCCCTGCTTCTCGGCGACCTGGCGCAGCGTCTCCGTGGCCTCTTCCCAGGTCTCGTCCGACCCGACGAACTTGGTCTCGTCCTTGGTGGACAGCTCCAGGTAGAAGTCGGTGAGCCCGTAGTCGCGAAGCAGGTTCAGGACGAAGGTGAGCGTCCGGTCCAGCTCCTCGGCCATCTGCTCACGGGTGCAGTAGATGTGCGCGTCGTCCTGCGTGAAGCCGCGCGAGCGGGTCAGGCCGTGCACGACGCCCGACTTCTCGTACCGGTACACGGTACCGAACTCAAAGAGCCTCAAGGGGAGTTCACGGTACGAGCGGCCGCGCGCGTCGAAGATCAGGTTGTGCATCGGGCAGTTCATCGGCTTGAGGTAGTAGTCCACCCCGTCGTCGAGCTGCATGGGCGGGTACATGCCGTCGGCGTACCAGTCCAGGTGCCCGGACTTCTCGAAGAGCTTGCCCTTGGTGGCGTGCGGCGAGTAGACGAACTCGTAGCCCTCCTCCTCGTGCCGGCGGCGCGAGTAGTCCTCCATGGCCCGGCGGATGACGCCGCCCTTGGGGTGGAAGACGGCGAGACCGGGGCCGATCTCGTCCGGGAACGAGAAAAGGTCCAGTTCGGCACCCAGGCGGCGGTGGTCGCGCTTGGCGGCCTCCTCCAGGAACTCCAGGTGCGCCTTCAGCTCGTCCTTGGTGGGCCAGGCGGTGCCGTAGATGCGCTGGAGCATCGGATTTTTCTCGCTGCCCCGCCAGTACGCGGCAGCGTTCCGCATCAGCTTGAAGGCCGGGATGAACCGGGTGGTCGGCAGGTGCGGACCCCGGCAGAGGTCCCGCCAGCACAGCTCGCCGGTCTTCGGGTCGAGGTTGTCGTAGATGGTCAGCTCGCCGCCGCCCACCTCGACGTCCGCGCCGTCGTCCGAGGAGGCGGAGCCCTTGATGCCGATGAGCTCCAGCTTGTACGGCTCGTCGGCCAGCTCCTCGCGGGCGGCCTCGTCCGTCACGACCCGACGGGAGAACTTCTGGCCCCGCTTCTGGATCTCCTGCATCCGCTTCTCGATGGCCTTGAGGTCCTCGGGCGTGAACGGCTTCTCGACGTCGAAGTCGTAGTAGAAGCCGTCCTTGACCGGCGGGCCGATGCCGAGCTTGGCCTCGGGGTGCAGCTCCTGCACGGCCTGGGCCATGACGTGCGCGGTGGAGTGGCGCAGGATGTTGAGGCCGTCCTCGGAGGAGATCTCGACGGGCTCGACGGTCTCGCCGTCCTTGAGCTCGTACGCGAGGTCCTTCAGCTCGCCGCCGACGCGGGCGGCGACGATGGTGCGCTCACCGGGGAAGAGCTCGGCAGCCGTAGTGCCCGTCGTCACCACGCGCTCTTCCCGCTCGGAATCGCGTTGGATGGTCACACGGACGTCTGACACCGGTCTCTCCTGACTCAGGGGGATGCGCCCGCCTTCCTGTTGCGCGCGCAACAGGAATCGTACCGAGCCGAGGGCCCCCATTGCGAAAGGCCCTACTCCCCCGTGCACGCCTCCTCGAAGAAGTCCACGTTCTCCTGGAGCGACTTCATCAGCCGGTCCCGCTCCTCGTCGTCCACCTGTACGGGGACGACCTGCGAGGCCCCGGTCAGCCGCCGGAAGCCGCCCCGGCTCTCCAGCCGCCCCTCCACCCGGACCGGCAGCCCGACCAGATGGGCCTGGCCGGCGATCCGGTACGCCTCCTCGTCCAGCTCGATCCGGACGTGCGGCACCTCGGCCCCGGCGAGCACCCGCAGCCGTACGATCCCGGCCCCGCGCGGCCCGGACCGCCGCAGCCGGACGACGGCCCCGGTGATCCGTACGGTGACGGCGGGCTCGTCGCGCAGGTAGCGCGCCCCGGCCCGGCGCAGGGCGGGCAGGTCGCCCGGGGAGAACTCGACGGGTTCGGGGCGGGCGGGGCAGCCGGCGGGAGTGCCGGCGGCGGGGGCCCAGTCCAGCGCGATGGCGGCGCCCTCCGAGCCGCGGACGAGGGCGACGACGGCCTCGGTGAGCTCCCGGCTGACGCCCGCCGCGACGGCGTTGTCGAAGGCTTCCATGCCGCCGGTGGCCCGTTGGTAGTCCACCGCCTCGCGGGTGGCGTGCAGGGCGTGGTGGAGCCGGACGGCGACGGGTCGGCCCGGGTCGACCGGGATGAAGGCGGTGAGGGAGCGGCCGCCGGGTCCGGGGCCGGTGAGCACGGGGCCGAGGGCGGCCAGGGCGCGGCCGCGGCGGCGGGCGCCGTGGTAGCCGGCCGGGCCCCGGACGGCGAGCGCGCCGGCCAGCAGGATCTGGCGGGCGGCGCCGTGCAGTCGCTCCGCGCCGAGCCAGTCGGCGGCCCCGGCGGCGGGTTCGGGGACCTCGCGGTGCCAGCGGATCTCGTCGCTGGGGACGGCGAGGGCGACCAGGATCTCGCGGGCGGAGGGGGCGGCACTGCGGGCGAGCGCGGTCAGGGCCTCGCCGAGCAGATCCTCGCTGTCGGGGAAGGTCCTGGTGCGGGGCACGAGGAGGCTGGTGGTGCCGTCGGGCGGGGTCCAGCGGCTGTAGGGGCCGGCGTCGGTGCCGCGCCGCCGCCAGCCGTGCCGGGCGAGCAGGGTGCCGAGGACGGCGGGGTCGACGCGGGCCGGGTCGGGCAGGGCCCAGGTGGCTGGGGCGGCCTCACCGTGGCCGCGTACGGACTCGTGCATCAGGGTCTCCCTCCCGCCCCGACGCGGGTCATGATCTCGCAGAGCGCCCGGTCGTCGAAGACGCGCGAGGTCAGGAGCCGCACGGTGGTCCGGTGGCGGCCGGTCACGGGGTGGCCGGCCAGATTGGTCCAGTAACAGCAGTGCCGCAGGTCGAGGCTGTCCGGGCCGGCCCGCAGCCAGTCGTCCTGGCTGCGCGGCACGAGCATCACGACCAGGATCTTGTGCACCGAGACCGGCGTCCGGGCGAGCTTCACCAGATGGGCGTTGTCCAGCGTGAAGGCGAAGGTCGGGCCGGGCGGCCGGGGCGGTATCTGGTAGGTGCACTTCAGCTGGACCTTGATGGTCACCTCGTCGTCCACGAGATGGCCGGGGGAACCGTGGCTGACGTGCCAGTCGATGCCGTTGTCGGGGAAGGGCTGCGACAGCGAGCAGCCCGCCGCCGCGGCGACGGCGTGGAGGTAGCCCACCTGGAGGGTCTCCATGCAGGCGGTGGTGGCGAGTCCGCCGCGCAGCGGTGCCGTCCGCTGGGGCAGCAGCCCGCTCGGTTCGGGCTGCGCGAGCGCCATGGCTCCGTAAGCCTTCCGGGCCGTACCGATGGGGATGAGAAGTGCCGGGCGGTCAACTTCCGCTGCCGGTACTTGTGTTGTCACCGCACGGGACCGTGCGCAAACGGCGTATCAGGCAAAGGGTGCGGGTATCACCGAACCGGGCAGAGGAATCCCGCCATCTGCCGTGCGTGCGCGAGGAGTTCGGGGATGACTCATTGGTACGAAGGGCCATTGGCCGCTTTCGACACGGAGACGACGGGTGTGGACGTCGAGGAGGACCGGATCGTCTCGGCCGCCCTGGTGATCCAGGACCGGGCGGACGGCCCGGTGCGCGTCACCCGCTGGCTGGTGAATCCGGGGGTGCCGGTCCCCCCGGGCGCGACGGAGATCCACGGGCTGACCGACGACCATCTCCAGCGCAACGGCCGCTGGCCGGCGCCGGTGGTGGAGGAGATGGCGCGGGCGCTGGCCGAGCAGTGCGCGGCGGGCCGGCCGCTCGTCGTGATGAACGCGCCGTTCGATCTGACGCTGCTGGACCGGGAGTTGAAGCGGCACCGGGCGTCGTCGCTGGGCGTGTACCTGGAGCGGGCACCGCTGTGCGTGCTGGACCCCCGGGTGCTGGACAAGCATCTGGACCGCTACCGCAAGGGCCGGCGCACGCTCACGGATCTCTGCGAGCTGTACGGCGTACTGCTGGACGGTGCGCATGACGCGGCGGCGGACGCGGCCGCGTCGCTGGAGCTGGTCCGGGCGGTGGGGCGCCGCTTCTCGGCACGGCTCGAACGGCTGACCCCGGCGGAGCTGCACACGCTCCAGGCGGTGTGGCACGCCGCGCAGGCGCGGGGGCTCCAGGCGTGGTTCGCGCGGAGCGGGACGCCGGAGACGGTGGACCCGGCCTGGCCGCTGCGCCCGGAGCTGCGCACCGCCGCGTAGGAGAAAGCGGCCGGACACGCGGAAGCCGGTCCGTCGATGACGCTGACGGACCGGCTTCTCCGGGGTGGGCGATACTGGGTTCGAACCAGTGACCTCTTCGGTGTGAACGAAGCGCTCTCCCACTGAGCTAATCGCCCGGGAACGGGTTGAACCATACAGGGCCGGACGGCCGTCGTTCAAACCGCTTCCAGCCGGGCCGCGAGTCCGCGCCGCCCGGCCCGCATCATCAGGGCGTGGTTGGCGCGGAACACCGGCCGGCCGGGCACCGCGAGGACCCGCAGCAGTCTCCGGCGCACCTCGACCTCCTGCTCGTAGACGACCCGGGTGCCGGAGCCGTGGGGGGCGACCGTCCAGCGGACCCAGCCGTCGAGATCGCCGCCGAGCGCGGCTTCGAGGACGCCGTGCGCCGGGTCGTGGCGCCGTTCGCGCACGGTCGTGACGAGGTCGTACGGGAGGACGGAGCGGATGCGGGTGGTGCCGTGGTCGCTGCCGGACCGGGTGACCTCGCGGACCTGCGGCCACCACCGCGGATAGCACTCGATGTGTTCGAGCTCGGCGTACACGGCCTCGGGCGGCGCCCGGAACTCCCATACGCTGACGAATCGGTAGTGGTTCCAGTTCATTTCCCCAGGATGCGGGTACTCAGGCGGGTATCTGAGTACGTGGACGCATGTTCGGTCACGTGGCGTGCGAGCACACTCGCGTGCATGGAACATGTGCCGCCGCCCGCCGAGGAATTGGCGCTCCTCGATCGTGAACTGGCCCGGCTGGACGCCCACCGCGCCCAACTGCTGACCCGCCGCGCCTGGCTGCTGCGGGCGCTGGAGACCACCGGACCCGCCCCCTGGGGGCCGCCCCGGAACCCTGTCGCGCCCTGGGGCCCCGGCGGGTCCGGCCCGGCGCGTCCGGCCCCCGAGCGCAGTGCGCAGAACGTGCTGCTGGTCCTCGGCGGGCTGCTGCTCGCGGTCGCCGCCCTCGCGTTCACCCTGGTCAGCTGGGGCGAGATGGGCATCGGTGGGCGCAGCGCGGTGCTGACCGCGGTGACGGCCGGGGCGCTGGCCGCTCCGGCGACGCTGCTGCGCCGCGGTCTGGCCGCGACGGCGGAGGCGCTGGCGGCGGTGGCCTCGGTGCTGATGGTGCTGGACGCGTACGCGGTGTACGCGGTGGCGGTGCCGGACGCGGACGGTGCGGCGTACACGGGGACGGCGTCGGCGGTGCTCGCGCTGCTGTGGACGGTCTACGGGCTGCTCCTGGGCAGGCTGCGGCTGCCGCTGCCGCTGGCGGTCGTCTCGGCGCAGCTGCCGCTGGTGCTGTGGGTGTGGGCGGCGGACGGCGGGCCGCTGTGGTTCTCGGGGGCACTGCTGGTGACGGCCGCGCTGGACGGCACGGTGGCGCTGACCGTCACACGGGCGTCGGTACGGGTCGTGGCGTGCGTCGCCCTGTGCGCGACGGGCGGAGTGGGGCTGCTGGTGGCGCTGGTGGAGTCGCCGGCGGCGGCCGGGCCCGCCGGTGCGGTGGCTCCGGGGGCGCTGCTGCTGGCCGGTGCGGCGCTCGCCCTGGCGGGGGCGCGCCGGGCCCCGGTGGCGTTCGCGACGGCCGGTGGTGTGGTGGCCGGTCTCGCGGCCGTGGCGGCGGTGGGCGGGGTGGCCGCGGCCGGGGTGCCGGACGGCTGGCGGGTCCTGGCGTATCTGCTGTGCGCCGGGGCGCTGCTGTGCTCGGTACGCGCTCCGCTGGGCGTCGCGGCGGCGCGGGGGCTCGGGTGGGCGTCGGCGGGCGTGGCGGCCGGTGCGGTGCTGGTGTCGCTGGTGCCGGTGACGGTGGTCGCGGCGGGCCCGGTGACGCGGCTGGGCGCGGTGTGGTCCGGTGCGCCGCGCGGCGGGGCCCGGGGCGCGGTGGGTGCGGCGGACCTGCCGTGGGACGGGATGGCGTCCGCCCCGGTGGCGCTGCTGCTGGTGGCCGTGGCGCTGGGCGCCGCGTTCCGCTGGTGGGACGGTCTACTCCGGTGGGCCGGGCCGGTGCTGCTGCCCGGGCCCGCGTGGCGGGGTGCGGCGGGGTCGGCCGGGGTGGTGCTGGGCTGGGCGGGGCTGATGGTGCTGCCGGCCGCGCTGGACCTGTCCTTCGCGGCGGCCCAGGCGGGGCAGCTGGTCCTGGCCGTGGCGGCGTTCGGCCTGGCGGTGGCGGGGCTGCGGGCCGGGGCGCGGGCGGTGGCGGTGACGGCGGGTGCGGTCGGGGTTGCCGGTGCGGTGGGCGCGGGTCTGCTGTCGCTGGCGACGGAGGCGGCCACGTACACGGCGTTCGGCCTGCTGGTGATGGTGTTCGTGGCGCTGGCGGTGGCCCTGGACCGGGCGGCGGGCGCCCCGCCGGTGGTGGTGTCGGCGGCGGCCGGTGCGGCGGTGGTGTGCGCCGTGGTGCCGATGGCCGCGCTGGGGTCCTCGCTGGGCCTCGCGGTGTACGAGGCTGCGCTGCCGGTGCTGGCGGTGCCCGCGGTGACGGCGTTGGCGGGGGCGTGGCTGAAGGGTCATCCGGTGGCGGTGCCGGTCGAGGTGACCGGTGCGGCGGCGGGTGTGGTGGCGGTCGCCATGGCGGTGGGCGACGCGCGGTTCCTGGCGCTGGTGCTGGCGCTGTGCGGGGTGCTCGCGGCGGGCACGGCGCTGCGCCCGGAGCGGCGGCCGCTCGCGGGGTACCTGACGACGGTGCTGTTCGTGCTGGCCGCGTGGGTGCGGCTCGCGGTGTCGGGGGTGTCGGCGCCCGAGGCGTACACCCTGCCGGTGACCGTGCCGGCGCTGGTGGTCGGGGTGCTGCGCCGGCGCCGCGACCCGTCGGCCTCGTCGTGGGCGGCTTACGGGGCGGGGCTCGCGGTGACGCTGGTGCCGTCGCTGGGCGCGGCCTGGACGGACCCGCACTGGACGCGCCCGCTGCCGCTGGGGGTGGCGGCGCTGGGGGTCACGCTGGCGGGGGCGCGGCTGCGGCTCCAGGCGCTGCTGGTGCTGGGCGGCGCGGTGCTGGCGCTGGACGCGCTGCACGAGCTGGCGCCGTACGTGGTGCAGGTGGCGGGGGCGCTGCCGCGGTGGGTGGCGCCGGCGCTGGCCGGGGTGCTGCTGCTGGTGGTGGGGGCGACGTACGAGAAGCGGCTGCGGGACGCCCGGCGGCTGAAGGAGGCGCTGGGGCGGATGCGGTGAGGTGAGGGCGGGAACGCCGATGGCCCGGAAGCTCTTGGAGCTTCCGGGCCATCGGTCCGGGGTGGGCGATACTGGGTTCGAACCAGTGACCTCTTCGGTGTGAACGAAGCGCTCTCCCACTGAGCTAATCGCCCGGGCGCACCGCAAACATTACCCCATGTCAGCGGCGTCCCCCGACCATCCCGGGGAGTGCCCGAGGGTCACTCGTGGATCTTCCAGGGCATGACGATCCCGAACTTCCACACGTAGATCCCGACGAGCACCGCGATGATCACGAGTCCGATCACCGTGAGGATGATGTTGCGCCGGCGGACCTTGGGGTCGAGGGCCCGCTGGGCGGCCTCGGTGACCTTGCGCCGGGTCCAGCGCAGCACCAGCTGGGCCCAGACGAATTCGGTGGCCCAGATCGCCATGCCGCCGAAGATCACGAGCCAGCCGGGGCCCGGCAGCGGAAGCATGATGATGCCGGCCACGACGACGGCGAGGCCGACGATGAAGACTCCGACCTGCCAGCTGATGTGCAGGGCCCGGGACGCCTTGATGAAGCCGGGCGCTCTGGAACCGAGCGCCGGGTCCCCTTCGCCCGCTCCCGGTATGACGTCCCCCGTCGCAGCGGCACCGTCCCGCTCGTCACTCTCCGCGTTCATGAGTCCAACTTACCGGACCCGCTCGCGTTCACTTGAATGGCCGCATGACGCAAAGTTACACACCGCTGTACGAGCTACCCGAAGCATCTCAAAACGGTCAGAGGGGTTTACAACGCCACCGTAGGTGGCATGTCGATTTCGCCGACGTGCGAATCCCCGAGCGCACACTGAGCGAAAGGCCCTGGCGCTTATGAACACCACGGTCAGCTGCGAGCTGCACCTGCGCCTCGTTGTGTCGAGCGAGTCCTCACTGCCTGTACCCGCGGGCCTGCGGTATGACACGGCCGATCCGTATGCCGTGCACGCCACCTTCCACACCGGAGCGGAGGAGACGGTCGAGTGGGTTTTCGCCCGCGACCTCCTTGCCGAGGGGCTGCACCGGCCCACCGGCACCGGAGACGTACGAGTCTGGCCATCCCGTAGTCACGGCCAGGGCGTCGTCTGCATCGCGCTGAGCTCCCCAGAGGGCGAAGCACTGCTCGAGGCCCCGGCACGGGCCCTGGAGTCGTTCCTGAAGCGGACCGACGCAGCGGTTCCACCGGGCACCGAACACCGTCACTTCGACCTCGATACGGAGCTCTCACACATCCTGGCCGAGAGCTGAGCCAGGCCGGGAGCCGCACGACGCCGTCCGACTCGGGGAGACGGCGTCGCGCGGACAACCTCATACGGCTGACACCGGCGCCGGTGCCGCGGATCCACCGCGGCGACCGGCGCCGGTCCGCGTCCGGCCCGAGACAGTAGAGTCGTCCGGCATCGGCGGGCGCCCGCACGCCGGAGGCCAGGGAGCGGAAGCGTGCTGATCCCCCACGACACCCGGATCGCCCTCGACCTAGTGGTCGATCTGATGAACACCGCACCGGACGGCGAGCCGGAAGGGGGCGGGACGCCGGCCGACGGGCTCGCCGACATCGCGGCACTCCACGCGTTCGCCGGACGCCACCGTGTGAGCGGCATCGGAGTGCTCGACCAGCGGGATCTAAAGGCCGTGCACGACGTGCGCGCCCGGTTCGCCGAGATCTTCGCCGCCGCGGACGCGCGCACCGCCGCCGAGCTGGTCAACGCCCTGGTGGCCGCCGCGGGCACCACGCCGCAGCTCACCGCCCACGACGGCTACGACTGGCATGTGCACTACTTCTCGCCGGACGCCTCGCTCGCCGACCACCTGGCGGCCGACTGCGGCATGGCCCTCGCCTTCATCATCGTGGCGGGCGAGACGGAGCGGCTGCGCCGGTGCGAGGCTCCGGACTGCCGGAACGCCTTCGTGGACCTCTCGCGCAACCGCTCCCGCCGCTACTGCTCCAGCCGCACCTGCGGTAACCGCCTGCACGTGGCCGCGTACCGGGCACGCCGCCGGGAGGCGGCCGGCTGACGGCTCACAGCAGGAAGAGATCGTGCAACGCGGCCATCAGCAGCAGAGTGCCGATGACCGTGAGGAAGATCATCAGAGGGGGCTGGGAAAGCGCGAAGAGGCAGCCGCGCGGCTCTTCGTCAGGGGGTGCGGGGGCGTCGCCCCGAGAGGTGTCCACCATTTCGGGACGATCATGACGCAGTCCCGGGGGTGCTCCGTACCAACATGGCTCTTCACGACGGGAGTTCACTCGTCATGGGGGCCTCGTTAATCGCTCCGGCGTGCGAGCGCCCAGCGTATTTCCTAGCCCCCGCCGCCCCCCCTTGCGGGCCCGGCGGCTCAGCGCAGTTCGCGCAGCGCCCGCAGCTGGACCTGGCGCTGGACGCCGGTGCCGCCCTCGTGGCCGTTCCAGGGGTAGACCTCGATCTCCTTGGGCCCGGCCCAGCGGTTGTAGGCGGCGAAGACCGTGGAGGGCGGGCAGATCTCGTCCATCAGGGCGACCGAGTAGAGCGCGGGCACGGTCGCGCGGGCGGCGAAGCTGACGCCGTCGAAGTACGACAGGGTGCGGAACACCTGGGCGTCCGCGCCGTGCCGGGTGGCCAGGAACCGGACGATCTCCTGGTACGGGTCCTCGTCGGTGATCTCGACGGCCCGCCGGAAGTGCGTCAGGAACGGCACGTCCACGAACGCGGCCTTCACCCGCGGGCTGAGCGCCGCCACGGCCTGGGCGATGCCGCCGCCCTGGCTGGCGCCGTTCACGACGATGCGGGCGGGGTCGACGGCCGGGTGGCTGCGGGCGACCTCGACGGCGCGCACCGCGTCGGTGAAGACCCGGCGGTAGTAGTACGTCTCCGGGTCGAGGATGCCGTTGGTCATGAAGCCGGGCGCCTGCGGGTTGGCGGCGCCGTACGGGTCCGGCGTCGCGCCCGCCGAGTGGTGGTTGACCGCGCCCTGGCCCCGAGTGTCCACGATCAGCGCGGCCCAGCCTGCCGAGGGCCACACCAGGTGGTCGTGGGGCAGCCCGCGCCCGCCGCTGTAGCCGAGGTAGTGCACGACGGTCGGCAGGGGGCCCTCGGCGCCCGCGGGGACGTTCAGCCAGGCGCGTATCCGGTGCCCGCCCCAGCCGGCGAACGACACGTCGTACGAGTCCACGGCGGCCAGCGCGCCGTCGTAGGGCGCGAACTCGGCGTCCAGCGGGTGGGCGGCGGCCTCGTCCAGGGTGAGCTGCCAGAAGGCGTCGAAGTCCTCCGGCTCGTCGGGGTCGGGCCGGTAGCCGCGCAGCTGGTCCAGGGGCAGGTCGAACAGGGCCATCGCTTCTCCGTTTCGGGCACGCGGAAGGGGGGCGGCGTCCGCCGCACAGGTCCACGTGTCCCGCCCCCGGTGTCATGTCATGGGGCCTTGAACGCATACGTTCACAGCCCAGCGGGACGCTATGCGGCGCCGCCGGGCAGGGTCAAGGAGTCCCGGGCGACCCGGGCGAAACGATTCACCTGATGAGACGCGACGAGCCCCGCCGCGTGCTGCGGCGGGGCTCGTGGGGTCCGTGGGGCCGGACGGCTCCCGGTGTCAGATGCCGTGCTTCTTCAGGATGGCCTCGATGTCGCTGAAGTCCTCGCCGGTCCCCGCCGAGGCGGGCTTCTTGCCCTGCTTGCCCCGCGCACGCGTGGGCTCCGGCGAGGAACCCGCGCCGAGCGAGGGGGCCGAGGCGGCCGGCTCCACGGCCTCGCCCCGGGCGGCCCGGGCGGCGGCCCGACGCTCCTTGCGGCCGCCGCCGCCCCGGCGTTCGACCGCGCGCGTGAGCATGAAGAGCAGCCAGGCCACGCCCAGCAGCCCGAAGCCCAGCCAGACGCTCGGCTTGAAGGCGATGTCCGACACCCACTTCACGACGCCCGTCAGCACCAGGCCGACCGGCACCAGCGAATAGGCGGCGATCCTCGTCGCGGTGAGGAACCGCTTGCGGTACGCGGTGACGGCCGCGATGCCCAGGCCCGCCGCGGACACCGCGGAACAAATGGTCTCGGCAAGCATCGGTGCCTCCTGGCGCAGGGGGATACGTCCCTTCCATCCTGCACCGGCCACCGGGCGGGCGGCCATGCCCCGGGCCCGTATCAGGGAGATCTCAGGGGCCGGGCTCCTCCCCAGGTGCCGGGCGGCCGCCCCGCCGTGCACCCTGCGAGACTGGTCCCATGAGCGATTCCACCCCCGCCGCACCGGTCGTCCTCGACGTCTGGTGCGAGCTCCAGTGCCCCGACTGCCGGCACTCCCTCACCGATGTGCACGCCCTGCGGGCCCGGTACGGCGACCGGCTGGAGGTCCGGCTGCGCCACTTCCCCCTGGAGAAGCACAAGCACGCCTACGCCGCCGCGCAGGCCGCCGAGGAGGCCGTGGTCCAGGGCAGCGGCTGGCCGTACATCGAGGCGGTCCTCGCGCGCACCGACGCCCTCGGGGCGCGCGGCGAGAAGCTGCTGGTCGAGGTGGCCGGGGAGCTGGGGCTGGACGCGGAGGAGTTCGACACCGCGCTCATCGACGGCCGGCACATGCTGATCGTGGACGCGGACCAGGCCGAGGGCAAGGCCATCGGGGTCACCGGCACGCCGACGTATGTGATCGGCGGGGAGCGCCTGGACGGCGGCAGGAGCCAGGACGGGCTGCGCGAGCGGATCGAGGAGATCGCGGACCGGCTCCTGGCCGGACAGGGCTGAGGGGCAGGGCCTACAGCGGCTTGGCCAGATTGTGCTGGGTCGGCTCGTAACCGAGCGATTCGTACAGCCGCAGCGCCGGGGTGTTGGCCGTCAGGACGTGCAGCCCGATCCGCGTCTCGCCCGCCGCCAGCGCGATCCGCTCGGCCTGGAGCATCAGGGCCCGCCCGTAGCCGCGCCCCCGGTACGGCTCCGCCACCTCCACGTCGAACACATAGCCGATGCGCATGCCGGGGTGCATCTCGAACGGCGCCTCCCAGACCTGGCCGACCGTCTCGCCTTCGCGCCGCAGGTACTCCAGCCGCGCGCCCTCGGTGGCGAGGCCGTCCGGGAGGTGGCGGGCGTGCGAGGCGCGGGCCGCGGCCGGCGCCGCCTCGCGCGGGACGCCCCGGCTGACCAGATTCTCCGCGTACGCGGCGATGGCCTCGCGCTCCCAGACGGCGAACTCCTCGGGCGTCATCGGGTGTGCGGTGAGCCCGGCGGGGAGGGCCGGGGGCTTCGCCGGCAGCGTCTTGACCATGTTGCGGCCGCGCTCGGTGTAGCCGAGCGCGGCGGCCAGCCGCTGCCCCGCGACGTCCCCGGCGGCCACCTCCGTACAGACCCGGGAGCAGCCCCAGCCGCGCAGGATCTCCTCGGAGGCCAGCGCGGCGATGGTGCCCCGGCCGCGCCTGCGGACGGCCTCGTCGATCCGCAGGGCTCTGATCAGGCCCGTAGCCCCGCCGGCGCCCGGCTCGACGGCGAGCGCGACGGAGCCGACGGGGCGCCCGTTGTCGCACACGTCGTACGCGCGCCGCTGTGCGCCGTCGGCGCCTGACTGGATCGGCCCGGCCGGCCGCAGTGTCGTCGTCATCAGGTGGTTTCTACCCCCTGCCCTGGGGCCCGTCACCCGTATTTACGCGGACGGGCCGTCGCCGGTCACGGGTCGAGGTCGTCGGCCGCGCGCTCCTCGAAGATCCGCATCGCCTTGGCGGTCACCGGTCCGGGCACGCCCGGCAGCTCCCGGCCGTCGATCCGCCGGACGGCCTGCACATCACGGAGGGTGGAGGTCAGGAAGACCTCGTCGGCCCGGTCCAGGACGTCGAACGGCAGGTCGGTCTCCTGCGCGCCGGTCCACTCCACCGCGAGCGCCCGGGTGATGCCGGCCAGGCAGCCGGAGGCGACGGGCGGGGTGTGGAGCTGCCCGTCCAGGACGACGAAGACGTTGGACCCGGTGCCCTCGCAGAGCCGGCCGGCGGTGTTGGCGAACAGCGCCTCGGACGCGCCGTGCTCGTGGGCGCGGGCGAGGGCGACGACGTTCTCCGCGTACGAGGTGGTCTTGAGGCCGGTGAGCGCGGAGCGCTCGTTGCGGGTCCAGGGCACGGTGACGACGGCCGTGGTGTCGGGGCGGCGGCTCACCTCGCCGAGGGCGACGACGAGGCCGGGGCCCGCGTCGCCCCGGTCGGAGCCGAGCGGCGAGATGCCGCCGGTGTATGTGATCCGCAGCCGGCCCAGGGGGACCGGGTTGGCGTCCACGACGGCGGCGCAGGCGCGGCGCACCTCGTCCAGGTCGGGGGCGGGCAGGCCGAGGCCCTGGGCGGAGCGGGTCAGCCGGTCCAGGTGGCGGGTGACGGCGAAGGGGCGGCCGTGGGAGACCCGGAGCGTCTCGAAGACGCCGTCGCCGACGGTGAGCCCGTGGTCGAGCACGGACACCCGGGCGTCGTCGGCGGGGCGCAGCTCGCCGTTGACCCAGATCCTCATGGTGCGGTCCTTCCGGTTGCTTCGTATGCGCCCGACGCTACAGCGAGCAGCCTGGACGCCTTGAGTTCGGTCTCGTCCCATTCGCGTTCCGGATCGGAGCCCCAGGTGATGCCGGCCCCGGTGCCGAAGCGCAGGAGGGGGGCGGGTCCGGTGCGGTCGGTCCAGAAGGTCCTGATGCCGACGGCGAGCGAGGCGGTCCCGCGGTCGGCGTCCACCCAGCCGATGCCGCCGCAGTACGGGCCGCGCGGGGCGGTCTCCAGTTCGCCGATGATCCGCAGCGCGCTGGACTTGGGGGCGCCGGTGACCGAGCCGGGCGGGAAGGCGGCGGCCAGGATCTCCGGCCAGTCGGCGCCCTCGGCGAGGCGGCCGCGCACGGTGGAGACGAGGTGGACGAGGCCGGGGTGCTTCTCGACGGCGCAGAGGTCGGGGACGGTGACCGATCCGGTGGCGCAGACCCGGCCCAGGTCGTTGCGGACCAGGTCCACGATCATCACGTTCTCGGCGTGGTCCTTCTCCAGCAGGTCCGCCTCGGTGCGGCCGGTGCCCTTGATGGGCCCGGACTCGACCGTGCGGCCGTCCCGGCGCAGGAAGAGCTCGGGGGACGCGGTGGCGATCTCGACGCCGTGCGCGGGGAGCCGAATCGTTCCTGCGTACGGGGCCGGGTTGCCGCGCGCGAGGAGCGCGGTGAGGGCGTCCACGTCCGCCCCCGCCGGGTCGGGCAGCGGTGCGGTCAGCACCCGGCAGAGGTTGGCCTGGTAGACCTCGCCGGTCGCGATGTACGCGCGGATGCGCCGTACGCCCTCGGTGTACGCCTCCCGGTCGAGCGAGGAGGTCCAGGCGCCGGCGCCCGGGCCGTGCCAGGCGCCGGGGACCGGGGCGGGCACCGGCGCGGGGCGCACGGTGTCGAAGCGGGCGCAGGTCAGGGAGCCTTCGAAGCCCGCGCAGACGGCCCAGAAGCCGGACGAGTCGAGGGCGGCGGGATCACTGGTCACATCCCGCAGACCGGAGGCGACGAGGCCGCCGAAGCGGGCCATGGGAGCGAGGTGGTGCACGTCCGTGAGTGTAGGACGGCGCACGGTGACCCGCGCCGGGGCGAGCGCACCTCAGCACGCTGCACAAACGCGTTTTTGTACTGGCCCGGGAATCCGCTAGAGTTCAACACGTCGCCGGGACGCGCAAGCGGACCGGGAAAGACAAGCGGACGTAGCTCAGTTGGTAGAGCGCAACCTTGCCAAGGTTGAGGTCGCCAGTTCGAACCTGGTCGTCCGCTCGCAGAAGGTGGGGATCTTCACCGGTCTCCCGCCCCTGGTGGAGTGGCCGAGAGGCGAGGCAACGGCCTGCAAAGCCGTCTACACGGGTTCAAATCCCGTCTCCACCTCCAAGGACGATTAGCTCAGCGGGAGAGCGCTTCCCTGACACGGAAGAGGTCACTGGTTCAATCCCAGTATCGTCCACTGATCCGCAAGGATCTCCGGTCCGCAAGGATCACCCGCGCGATTAGCTCAGCGGGAGAGCGCTTCCCTGACACGGAAGAGGTCACTGGTTCAATCCCAGTATCGCGCACGCAGTACACGCGGGTTCGCTCGCGCGATTAGCTCAGCGGGAGAGCGCTTCCCTGACACGGAAGAGGTCACTGGTTCAATCCCAGTATCGCGCACTGTCACGAAGCCCCGGTCGTCTCGGCGACCGGGGCTTCGTCGTGCTCGGTCAGGAGGAGAAGAGCATCCGACCGAAGCTCTTCTGCCGGTAGTGACCGTGGTGACCGCCGTGGTGCGGGGCGCCCCAGGCGGGCGCGGGGGCGGCGGGGTAAGCCTGCGGCGGGGCGGCCGGCGGCGGGGCCTGCTGCGTCCACTGGGACTCGATGCGGGTCAGCGTCTCCAGCTCGCCGTAGTCCAGGAATATCCCGCGGCAGCCGCTGCACTGCTCGATCTGAATGCCGTTGCGGTTGTACGTGTGCATCTGTGCGTGGCACTTGGGACACTGCATGTTCGGGCTCACTCCTCGCCGTCGGTTCGCCGTCGCCGGAATGCATGCCCGCCGACGGTCGGTTCACCCTACGACGTGGGTGCGGCCGCCAACTCGGGCGGGAGCGAAGCAATTCGGGCACATGCGTCGATCATGACCTGTTCCACCTCATCCGGAGCCCGGCCCTCCGCCGCCGACTTGGCCTGGGCGAGGGCGGCGGTCTGTACGGTCAGCGCGCGGGCCGGCACGTCCAGGGCGGGCCAGGGGTCGCCGTCGGCGGGTACGGCGGGGCCGCCGCCCGCCCGGTAGGCGTCCAGGAAGCGGAGCCAGACGTCCGGCGGGAGCAGCCCGGCCGCGTACCAGGCGGCGGGGCGCGCGAGGTCCCAGGCGGGGTCGCCGAGGCCCGCGTCGTCCACGTCGATGAGCAGCCAGGGGCCGTGCGGGGCCGGGTGGCGTACGAGCTGGCCCAGGTGGAGGTCGCCGTGGCAGAGGTGCGTGCCCCGGCCGGCCGGCGGCGCCGCCTCGCCCCGTGCCCAGCCCGGCAGCCCGTGCCAGGCGGCGAGCACGGGCGCGGTGGCCCCGTCGCCGGGGCGGGCGGCGCTCATCCGGTCGACGGCGAGCGCGGCCTTCACGGGCCCGCGCATGGCGGGGAGCGGCCCCCGCACCCGGGTCCGGTGCAGCCGGGCCAGGAGCGCCCCGGCCTCCTCCCAGGGCGCCGCGTCCGGGTCGCCGGGGTCGACGGGCTCGCCATGGGGCCACAGGGTGACGGGGCGGCCGTCCAGCTTGGTGAGGTGGGCCCCGGGTGCTACGGGCAGGGGCGCCAGCAGGATGCCGTCCTGCCCCGGTCCGGCCGCAAGGCGCAGCCGCGCGGCCAGAGCGGCCGTATCCGTGTCGGCGGCGTGCGCCTTGGCGACGACGGGGCCGCTGCGGACGACGATCCCGTCCTCGCGTTCGGCGAGCACGGACGGGGGCGGGCAGGCGCGGGGGCCGCAGCCGGCCGGGTGGACCGCCCGGTGGGCGAGATCCCCCAGCGCGCGTACGAGTGCGGTGGTCACGGTCTCCCCCGGTGGCGCGGAACGGGCCGTGGCGGTCACGCCCCGGCAGAGGGTACGCGGAGGGAGGGCGCCGGGGGGGCTGGGCCGTGCCGGCGGGCGGCTCCGGAGCGGACGCATCCCGGCAAAGCGCACGCGGGTGTTCCGGGTCCGGGCAGCGCGATGCCCGGTCAGCTCCCCAGCTGACCGGACAAACGCTGCCGTCCGCCGCACCCCCGTCCCCACGGGGTTGTTGGCCGGATGTCCCGGTCCGGACCGCTCTTCCGGACCCGGGGCGCCGCTCAGCGCCCCAGCATCACGCCCACGGACGACGCCTGTGTGACCACTGCTTCCCAGCCGCCGAAGACGACGACGAGCAGGGCCGCCAGGGGAAGGACCATGGCGGTCGCCACCAGCGGGTGGCGGCGGCCGGACGCGGCGTACGAGCCGCGTGTCCGCGTGCGGACCACCGTCCGTGCTGCCGTGTCAGCCATGGTTCCTCTCCTGACCTGATGTGGGGCGGCGGGCGTTTTACCTCGGGGGACGAGTGTGGCGCCCGCCGCTTGGACTCAACATTAGGGATTCGGGGGGCGGGCGGCGTCATGCCCGCGTACCGAATCCCGGGCCTCCCGGAGGATGAGCCGTGCCCGGTCGGCGTACTCCCCTGGGTGGAGACCGGGCTACGCGGGGTTGGGGTCTTCCCGGAGGGGACGCTCGGAGGTGTCCTCCCTGGGTACCGGTTGTTCGACCAGGGCGAGAACCCTGGTCGCCATGAAGCGGGCCGTGCGGACCACGGACCCGTTCCTGGTGACTTCACTCACTTCGACCACGCCCCGGCGGACCGCGGTCTCCACCCGGCGGCCGGCCCGGGAGGCCATCACCTCGTAGGTCCGGGTGCTGTCCCCGGCATCCACGACTATCTCGACTCGATCGCCCTTCATTGATCCAATCCCCCTTCTGCGACGGACCTTTGAGATCTCGCACGGGCCGGGGCGCCTGGATCCGCGGCTCCCTGACCACTCCTCAAGTCTCCCATCCGCCACTGACAATCGAATCTCCCTTGAGGGCGCGGCCTCTGAGCACCCCGGGCGGCGGGTACGTAAGCTGTGCCTCGTCAGGCGTACCAGGCAGCGGGGATGGGCAGACATGGCGATGATGCGGCTCCGGCGCGAGGACCCGCGTGTCGTCGGCTCGTTCAGGCTGCACCGGCGGCTCGGGGCCGGCGGAATGGGCGTCGTCTATCTCGGTTCGGACCGGCGGGGCCAGCGCGTCGCGCTGAAGGTGATCCGCCCGGACCTGGCGGAGGATCAGGAGTTCCGGTCGCGGTTCGCGCGCGAGGTGTCCGCCGCCCGGCGGATCCGCGGCGGCTGTACGGCCCGGCTGGTCGCCGCCGATCTGGAGGCGGACCGCCCCTGGTTCGCCACGCAGTACGTGCCGGGGCCTTCGCTGCACGACAAGGTGGCCGAGGAGGGCCCGCTGTCGGCCGCCGAGGTGGCCTCGATCGGGGCGGCGCTCTCCGAGGGCCTGGTCGCGGTGCACGAGGCCGGGGTGGTCCACCGGGACCTGAAGCCGTCGAACATCCTCCTCTCCCCCAAGGGCCCCCGGATCATCGACTTCGGGATCGCCTGGGCGACGGGCGCGTCCACGCTGACGCACGTCGGTACGGCGGTGGGATCGCCCGGCTTCCTCGCGCCCGAGCAGGTGCGCGGCGCGGCGGTGACGCCGGCGACGGACGTGTTCTCGCTCGGGGCGACGCTGGCGTACGCGGCGATGGCCGACTCGCCCTTCGGGCACGGCAGTTCCGAGGTGATGCTGTACCGCGTGGTGCACGAGGAGCCCCAGCTCTTCGATGTGCACGACGCGCTGGCGCCGCTGGTGAGCGCCTGCCTGGCGAAGGACCCGGAGGAGCGGCCGAGCACCCTTCAGCTGTCGATGCGGCTCAAGGAGATCGCGGCGCGCGAGGCGCAGGGGCTGCACGAGAGCCGGCCGCCGGTGCAGCGTACGGCCCAGGAGGCGGACCGCCCGACCGGCCGGCTGGACGGGCCGTACACCGAGCAGCAGACCCGCCGGGCGGCCGGTCCGGCGCCGGGGTCGCGCCCGCAGAACCGGCCGTCGGCGGCGCGTTCCGCCCCCGCCCGCACCGGTGGCGGCCGGCCGGTGCAGCAGCCGCGCGGGACGGCGCGTCCGGCGCGGCGTCCGCAGGGCACCAACGGGACGAACGGCAGGCCGGGCACCCGGCCCGGGACCAGGACGACGTCGACGGGGCGGCGGCCGGCCAATCCGAGGCTGCTGCGGCAGCGGCTCGTCGTCTTCGTGGTGGTGACGCTGCTGGTGGCGTTGGGGATCGCGGCGGCACAGGGCTGCCAGGGGCCGGCCCGGGGGCTGGGCGTGGACCTCGGGCACGGCCGGAGCCAGAGCCAGGGCCGGTAGTTCAGCTCTCCGGACGGCCCGTGGCCACCGCGTAGAAGGCGACGGCGGCCGCCGCGCCGACGTTCAGCGAGTCCACGCCGTGGGCCATCGGGATGCGCACCCACCGGTCGGCGGCGGCGAGCGCCCGGGCGGAGAGGCCGTCGCCCTCGGCGCCGAGCATCAGGGCGGCCCGGTCCATCCGGTGCGGCGCCGCCTCCTCGATGCTGACGGCCTGCTCGGCGGGCGTCAGCGCGAGCACCGTGAACCCGGCCTCGCGTACCGTCTCAAGACCCTGCGGCCAGGTGTCGAGACGTGCGTACGGTACGGAGAAGACCGCGCCCATCGAGACCTTGACGGAGCGCCGGTAGAGCGGGTCGGCGCAGTCCGGGGAGAGCAGGACGGCGTCCATGCCGAGGGCGGCGGCGCTGCGGAAGATCGCACCGATGTTCGTATGGTCGTTGACGGCCTCCATGACGGCCACGCGGCGGGCCGTGCGGAGGAGTTCGGCGGCGGCCGGGAGGGGCTTGCGCCGCATGGAGGCGAGGGCGCCGCGGTGCACGTGGTAGCCGGTGACGCGTTCGGCGAGGTCCGGGGCGACCATGTAGACGGGGGCGGGGCTGTCCTCGATGACGTCCCGCATCTGGTCGGCCCACTTCGCCGAGAGCAGCATGGAGCGCATCTCGTACCCGGCGTGCAGGGCGCGGCGGATCACCTTCTCGCCCTCGGCGATGAACAGGCCCTCCGCGGGCTCCTTCCGGCGCCGGAGTTCCACGTCGGTGAGGCCGACGTAGTCGCTGAGGCGGGGGTCGTCGGGGGTGTCGACGGTGAGTGTTTCAGCCACGGTCCGCGCCGACCTCCACGACCGGGCCGATCACGATGACGGCGGGCGGGCGGACGTCCTCGGCGACCACCCGCTCGGCCACCGTGGCGAGGGTCGCGTCGACACGGCGCTGGGCGGCCGTCGTGCCCTCCTGGACGAGGGCGACCGGGGTCTCGGGCGAGCGGCCGTGCTCCACGAGCGTACGGGCGATGGCGCCGATCTTGTCGACGGCCATCAGGAGCACCAGGGTGCCGCGCAGCCGGGCGAGGGCGGCCCAGTCGACCAGGGAGCGTTCGTCGTCGGGGGCGACGTGCCCGCTGACCACGGTGAACTCATGGGCGACGCCCCGGTGGGTGACGGGGATGCCGGCCGCGCCGGGGACCGAGATGGAGCTGGAGATGCCGGGCACGACGGTGCACGGGATGCCCTCGGCGGCGAGTGCCTGGGCCTCCTCCATGCCCCGCCCGAAGACGAACGGGTCGCCGCCCTTGAGCCGGACGACCGCCTTGCCGGCCTTGGCGTGCTCGATCAGCGCATTGTTGATGGCCTCCTGGGCCATGTAGCGGCCGTACGGGATCTTCGCGGCGTCGATCACCTCGACGTGCGGCGGGAGCTCGTCCAGCAGGTCGCGGGGGCCGAGGCGGTCGGCGATGACGACGTCCGCCTCGGCGAGGAGGCGGCGGCCCCGGACGGTGATGAGGTCCGGGTCGCCGGGGCCGCCGCCGACCAGGGCGACGCCGGCGGTCCGGGTGCGGTGGTGCGGGGCGGCGATGCTGCCGTCGCGCAGGCCCTCCACGATCGCGTCGCGGACGGCGGCGGAGTGGCGCGGATCGCGGCCGTGGGCGCCGGCGGTGAGCACGGCGACGGTGACGCCCTCGCTGCGGCCGGTGGCCGGGGTCCAGGCGGTGGCCGCGTCGGCGTCGTCGCTGCGGACGCACCAGGTGCGGGTGCGTTCCGCCTCGGCGGAGGCGGCCTCGTTGGCGGCTTCGTCGTCCGTGGCGATGAGCGCGTACCAGGTGTCGGCGAGGTCGCCTTCGGCGTATCCGCGGCGCTCCCAGCGGATCTCGCCGGCGTCCGCCATCGCCTCGACGGAGGGGGTGGCGGACGGCGACACGAGGACGATGTCGGCGCCGGCCGCGATGAGGGCGGGTAGGCGGCGCTGTGCCACCTGGCCGCCGCCGACGACGACTACGCGGCGCCCGGTGAGGCGCAGTCCGACGGGGTAGGCGGGGCGATCGGCGTGCTCGGCCATGGTGGTGCGGGCTCCTCGGGGCGGTGCGGAAGCGCGGGCCGCTGCGGCGGTGGAGCGGCGTGGTGGGTGGTGTTCACGATACGGGGTGGCCCGGAGGCCACGGTGTGCGGTGGGCGGGGGCGCCTGCGGCGGGCCTTGCCCCTCCCCGCCCCTTCCCGAAACCGGGGCGCTGCCCCGGACCCCGCGCCTCAAACGCCGGCGAGGCTACCGGTAAGCCCCTCCGGCGATTGAGGAGCGGGGGTACGGGGGCAGCGCCCCCGTACCGAGCCGCGTTACTTCTCCGTCACGCCCGCCGAGTCGAACGTCGCCACCTCGTGCATCGCACGCGCGGCGCTCTGCACGATCGGCAGTGCCAGCAGCGCGCCCGTGCCCTCGCCGAGGCGGAGGTCCAGGTCGACCAGCGGGCGCAGGCCCAGCTTGTTGAGCGCGGCGACGTGGCCGGGCTCGGCGCTGCGGTGGCCGGCGATGCAGGCGGCCAGGGCCTCGGGGGCGATCGCGCGGGCCACCAGGGCCGCGGCGCCCGCGCTGACGCCGTCCAGGATGACCGGTGTACGGAGCGACGCGCCGCCGAGCAGGAAGCCGGCCATCGCGGCGTGCTCCAGGCCGCCGACGGCCGCCAGGACGCCGATCGGGTCCGCCGGGTCCGGCTGGTGGAGTTCCAGGGCGCGCCGGACCACGTCGATCTTGCGGGCGTGCATCTCGTCGTTGATGCCGGTGCCCCGGCCCGTCACCTCGGCCGGGTCCATGCCGGTGTACACGCAGATCAGGGCGGCCGAAGCCGTCGTGTTCGCGATGCCCATCTCGCCGGTCAGCAGGCCCTTGTTGCCCGCCGCCACCAGGTCGCGGGCGGTCTCGATGCCGACCTCGATCGCCGCGTGGACCTCCTCGCGGGTGAGCGCCGGGCCCGTGGTGAAGTCCGCCGTGCCCGCCCGTACCTTCCGGGGCAGCAGGCCCGGCATCGGGGGCAGTTCCGCGACCGCGCCGACGTCGACCACGCACACCTCGGCGCCCACCTGCGAGGCGAACGCGTTGCACACCGCGCCGCCGCCGAGCATGTTGGCGATCATCTGGCCGGTGACCTCCTGGGGCCACGCCGTGACGCCCTGCGCGTGCACCCCGTGGTCGCCCGCGAACACCGCGACGGCGGCGGGCTCGGGGATCGGCGGCGGGCACATCCGGGAGAGCCCGGCCAGCTGCGCCGAGATGATCTCCAGCATGCCGAGCGCACCGGCCGGCTTCGTCATCCGCTTCTGGCGTTCCCACGCCTCGCCGAGCGCCTTGGCGTCCAGCGGGCGGATGTTGGAGATCGTCTCCTGAAGCAGATCGTGCGGCGCCTCGCCGGGCAGGGCGCGGCGGCCGTACGTCTCCTCGTGGACGACCCAGGACAGCGGGCGCCGCTTCGACCAGCCCGCCTGCATCAGCTCCGGGTCCTCGGGGAACTCGTCCACGTACCCCACACAGAGGTACGCCACGATCTCCAGGTGCTCCGGCAGTCCCAGCGCGCGTACCATCTCGCGCTCGTCGAAGAAGCTCACCCAGCCCACGCCCAGGCCCTCGGCCCGGGCCGCCAGCCACAGGTTCTCCACGGCGAGCGCCGAGGAGTACGGGGCCATCTGGGGCTGTGTGTGCCGGCCGAGCGTGTGGCGGCCGCCCCGTGTCGGGTCGGCGGTCACGACGATGTTGACCGGGGTGTCGAGGATCGCCTCGATCTTCAATTCCTTGAACTGCTTCGCCCGCGCCTTCGGCAGCGACTTCGCGTACGCCTCCCGCTGCTGCTGCGCCAGCTCGTGCATCGAGCGGCGCGTCTCGGCGGACCGGATGACCACGAAGTCCCACGGCTGCGAGTGGCCGACGCTGGGCGCCGTGTGCGCGGCCTCCAGGACACGCAGCAGCACCTCGTGCGGGATGGGGTCGCTGCGGAAGCCGTTGCGGATGTCGCGGCGCTCCCGCATCACCCGCAGGACCGCCTCGCGCTCGGCGTCGTCGTAACCCGGCGCGGGCGGCGCGGTGGGCGCCGTGGGTGCCGCTTCGGGGGCCTCCTGCTGTGCGGGCTCCGCCTCGTCGCTCAGATCCGGGGTCTCGATGACCTCGGGACCGGCCTCGGGCTCGGGGGCGGGGGCCTCGGGCTGTATCGGCTGGTCGGCTACCGGAGCGGTGGCCTCCGGCTCGGGTGCGGTTTCCGGCTCGGGGGTCGGGGCGGGCTCGGCTGCGGCCTCGGGCTGCGGCTCGGGATGCGGTTCCGGGGCCGGTACGGGCTCCGCCACGGCCACCGGCTGCGGCTCAGGGGCCTGTACGGGCTCCGCGACCGGCTCCGGTGTTATGACCTGGGCGGGCTCCGGCTCGACGGCCGGGACCGGCTCGGCGGCCGGAACAGGCTGCGCCACGGCGACGGGCTCCGGTTCGGCGGCCGGTACGGGCTGCGGCTCGGGGGCCGCTACGGGCTGCGCCACCACTGCCACCGGCTCCGGTTCGACGGTCGGTGCGGGCTCCGCGACCGCGACCGGCTCCGGCGCCACGGCCTGGGCGGGCTCCGGCTCAGGGGCCTGCACGGGCTCCGCCACGGCCACCGGCTCCGGCTCCGGCTCCGCAGCCGGAACAGGCTCCGCGACCGCTGCGACCTGGACCTGCTCGGGCTCCGCCACGGCCACCGGCGCCACCGCCACCGGTTCGGGCTCCGGCAACGTCTCGTCCGCGGCCGGCACCTCCATGGCCGCTTCCGCCGCCGCCTCGGCGGCCACGGGCCCGGCCTGCTCCGGGGCGGCCGGGGCGGCCGTCCACTGGGGGGCCGTCTGTGGCGGGATCTCGCCCAGCTGGGGGCCCGGGAGGGGCTGGTCCGCCGGCTGGGGGTCGAAGTATTCGGGTTCGGCCGTGGCCGGGCCCGCGTGGCGGGCCGGGGGCGCGGCGGCCGGGCCGCGGTCGGCGAGGGAGCGGACCACGCCGGCCCCCGACGTACCGCCGTAGGACGGCTCGGGCGAGGCCGGGCCGCGGTGCAGCGGGCGACGCACGGGGGGCTGCGCGGCGGGGGCGGGGACGCGGACGGCGCCGAGGTCGACGGAGCCGGAGTCGCGGCCTCCGGACTCGTGCGCGCCGGGGCCGGTCTCGGGCAGCGGTGCGGCGGCGGCCTGCTGCATCGCGTACGCGGGGGCCTGTTCCTGGAGCTGGACGGGGCCCTGGGCTTGCGCCGGGTCGGCCGGCTGGGGGTGGAAGTGCGGCTGGTACGCGCCCTGGGCCGCGGGGTCCGCGTAGGGGTCCGCGGGCTGAGCCGCCGGCTGGGGTTCGCCCCAGGCGCCCTGGGCGCTCGGCATCAGGAGGAGGTCGTCGTCCTCGGGGGTGTGCGCGGAGGGTTCGAGGTAGGTGTAGGAGTCAGCCGCGGGAACGCCCGGCTGCTCCACCGTGCCCGCGTCCTCCGGCAGTCCCTCGCCCGGGATCCGGCCGGTGTCACTCATGCGTTCCCCTCGCCCATCGTCAGTGCTCCTTCGGCCCTTCGCCCGGGACGCCCGGACACGGCACGCGGTGCTCGTCCGGTGGAACGAGCGGGCGCGCCGCGCGGCACGAATCGGTCGCGGACATCCTGCATTCTCGCGGTCGTTCGCCGCCGCGGCAGCTCATTTCGCCACGGCCCGCTGTGGACTGCGCCACGTTGCGCGTCCCAGGGTGTTGCCGTACCACAACGGGGACCAAAACGGTCCCCTTTTCCGGACATTGACGAACGAAGCGACGAACGTCCGGGAGCGGTGCGACGATCGGCCAGCCTACCCCGCACCGCTTGCCGACGGGTCAGGGGGCAAGGTCCGAACGAAGTGCGGAAAGCAGGAAGACGACTGTGCGTTCGCGCTCCGACCAGGCGGTCGTGTCGAGTTCGACGGACTGGAGGAGCGAGCAGTCGACCGTGTAGCCGTTTCCGGCCAGTGCGGCCCCCAGGGCCTCGGCCTCGTCGCGGGTGGAGGCGTGCGTGACGATGCGCTCCGGGCGGCGGTCCGCGACGGCGGTGGCGACGGGAACACCGCCGCCTCCGATCCGTACGACATCGGGTTCGGGCAGCCGTTCCAGTACGTGCGGGGCGCGGCCCTCGACGACCTGGAGCTGGACGCCGAAGGCGCGGGCGGCGGCCGTGGTGCGGGCGCAGGCGCCGGGATCGCTGTCCACGGCGAGGACCGCAGCGCCGAAGCGGGCCGCCTCGACGGCCAGCGCGCCGCCCCCGGAGCCGATGTCCCAGACGAGGTCGCCGGTGCGGGGGCCGAGGTGGGCGAGCTGGGCGGCGCGCAGGACGGGGCCCTCGCCCTCGCCGCTCTCCCCCGCCGGGCGGGCGCCGGGGTCCGGGTAGGCGCCGGCGGGCAGGGCCCATCCCCGTACGCCCTGTGGGTAGGCGGGGTGGCGGCCGGCGATCCAGGCGCCGTCGGCCTGCTGTTCGGGGCCGCCGCCGATGACGATGACGACGTTGGGGTCGCGCCAGACGTGGTCGGCGGCGGTGTCCGAGGTGACGACGGTGACCTGTTCGCGGTCGGTGCCCAGCTCCTCGCAGATGACGAACGTACGGTGCACGCCGTCGAGGAGCAGGGCCAGTTCGGCGGGTCCGGCGCCGGGCGAGGTGAGGACGGCGACCTTGTGGTGGGCGCGGCAGACGTTCACGGCGCGGCGCAGGGTGCGGGGGTGGGCGACGACCGTCTGGGCGTCCTCCCAGGGCATGCCGGCGCGGGCGAAGGCGGTGGCGACGGAGGAGACGGCCGGGACGACCTCGACCTCCAGGCCGTGCTGCGGGGCGCGCAGGGTGCGGACGACGCCGAAGAAGCCGGGGTCGCCGTCGGCGAGGACGACGGCGCTGCCGCGGTGGCCCGCGATGCGGCGGGCGGCGAGGTCGACGGAGCCGAGGCGGATGCGTTCGGCGCTCCGCGGGACTTCCGGCAGCGCGAGGTGGTGGGCGGCTCCGGCGACCAGGGTCGCGGCCGAGAGCGCTGCGGTGGCCGCTCTGGTCAGCGGCGAGCCGTCCCAGCCGATCACTGTGACCCGGTCGGCCATCTTGGTGTCATTCTCCTGGAGTCGTCGCAGGCGGGGCGGGTTGCCCGGGGGCGGGCAGGGTGAGGTTACCGGGTCGCCGCCGAGGTGGCGCCGGAGCCCCGGCGCCGGTCAGTTCCAGTCGTTGTACGTGCCGTAGCCGCCGGCGTCGGCGAGCTGTTCGGCGACACCTTCGAGGTCTTCGGGGAGCAGGCCCCAGACGATGAGGTCGGTGCGGATGTCGGTCCATCCGCCGTCCTCCGTCTGCGAGCGCGCTATGCGGGCGTTGCGCAGGACGCCTTCGCTGATGCAGCCGAGTTTCTGGGCGACCTGCTGGGAGGCGGTGTTGTCGGCGGCGGTGCGCAGTTCGATGCGCTCGAAGCCCTGGTCGCGGAAGAGCCACTGGGCGACGGCGAGCACGGATTCGGTGGCGTAGCCCTCGCCGCGGGCCCAGGGTGCGGTGATGTAGGCGGCCTCGGTGGACAGGGTGCGCCAGTCGGTGTTGCGGAGCCGTACGGAGCCGACGAGGCGCTGGGTGAGGAACTCGGTGACGGCCAGGGCGATCCCGTCGCCCTTGGTGCGGTGCGCCGGAGCGATTCTGCGCACCCAGCGTTCGGCGTCGACCTGGGTGTAGGGGTGGGGGGCGCCGGTCCAGGCGGTGACCAGTTCGTCGTTCATCATCTCGATGTACGCGGGGATGTCCGCCATGTCGAATGGGCGCAGCACCAGCCGGTCCGTGCTGATGGAGATGTCCGGGAAGGTGGAAGTCATGCGCAGCTCCATGCCGAAGACCGTGTAAATGCACAGCATGCAGCATCGCGGGGGCCGCGCGCATGACCGGGTCGGCACGGCGGAGCCCCGCACCCCCCGGTCGGGGTGTGCGGGGCTCTTTGGGCAAGTGCCGTGTACGGGTCAGGACTTGGCGTCACCGAAGGCGGGGATGACCGAGCCCTGGTAGGTGTCCTCGATGAACTTCTTGACCTCGTCGGAGTGGAGGAGCTTGACGAGCTTCAGGACGCGGGGGTCCTTCTCGTCGCCCTTCTTGACGGCGATGATGTTGGCGTACGGGTTGCCGTCGGCCTTCTCCAGGACGAGGGCGTCCTTGGCGGGCTTGAGCTCGGCCTCGATGGCGTAGTTGCCGTTGATGACGGCGGCGTCCACGTCGTTGAGGGCGCGCGGGACCGTGGCGGCCTCCAGCTCCTTGAACTCCAGGCCCTTCTTGTCGGTGATGTCGCTCAGCTTGGCGCTGGTGCCGACGCCGTCCTTGAGGGTGATGAGGCCGTTCTCGGCGAGCAGCTGGAGGGCGCGGCCCTCGTTGGTGGTGTCGTTGGGGACGGCGATGGTCTGGCCGGCCTTGATGGCGTCGAGGCTCTTGACCTTCTTGGAGTAGAGGCCGAGGGGTTCGAGGTGGACGGTGCCGACGGAGACCAGGTGGGTGTCGTTCTTCTGGTTGAAGTCGTCCAGGTAGGGCTGGTGCTGGAAGAAGTTGGCGTCGACCTGGCCGGTCTCGGTGGCGGTGTTCGGCAGGACGTAGTCCGTGAACTCCTTGACCTCCAGCTTCAGCCCGGCCTTGTCGGCGAGGTTCTTCTTGACGAAGCCGAGGATGTCGGCGTGCGGCGTCGGGGACGCGGCGACGACGAGGGCCTTGGAGACGTCGGTGCCGCCGGTCTTGGCGGACGGGTCGGAGTCCGTGCCGCAGGCGGTGAGGCCGAGGGCGAGGGCGGTGGTGGCCGCGGCGGCGGCGGTGATCTTGATGCTGGTACGCACGAAAAGTGCCTCTTTCAGGTGGTGATGGTGGAGCGCCCGGACAAGGAGTGCGGGCTTGGTGGGGAAGGGAAGTCAGGTGGTGCGGCCGCGGCGGGCCAGCAGGCGGACGGCGAGGTCGCCGATCAGCTGGACGAGGGTCACGATGACGATCAGCAGCACGACCGTGATCAGCATGAACCGGTTGTCGAAGCGCTGGAATCCGTAGGTGACGGCCTTGGAGCCGAGCCCTTCGCCGCCGACCGCGCCGGCCATCGCGGAGTAGCCGATGAGCACGATGACGGTGGTGGTGATCCCGGAGGCCAGGGACGGCAGGGCCTGCGGGAGCAGCACCTTGCGGACGATCGTCGGGATGGAGCCGCCCATCGACTGGACGGCCTCCACCAGCCCGTGGTCGACCTCGCGCACCGCCGTCTCGACCAGCCGGGCGAAGAACGGGATGGCGCCGACGGCGAGCGGCACGATCATCGCGGTGGGGCCGATGAAGGTGCCGACGACCCAGGTGGTGAACGGGATCAGGGCGATCAGCAGGATGATGAACGGCAGCGAGCGGCCGATGTTCACGATCACGCCGACGACCTTGTTCACCGGGGTGTTCTGGAGCAGTCCGCCCTTGTCGGTGAGGACGAGCAGGACGCCGAGGGGCAGTCCGACGAGGACGGTGACGACGGCGGACCACAGCACCATGTAGAGGGTGTCGACGGTGCCCTGCGTCAGCAGCGGCTGCATTTCGGACCAGGTCACTTCGCCACCTCCTTGGTGAGCGGTGCGGGTACGGGCACGGGGTCGGCGTCCACGAGTTCGGCTTGGAGGCCCTGTTCGCGGAGGAAGCCGATCGGGACGACGTTCTCCTCGAACCGGCCGGGCAGTTCGATGCGCATGCGGCCGATCTGCCTGCCGCCCACGGTGTCCATGGCGGCGCCGAGGATCGAGATGTCGATGTTGTACGTACGGGAGAGCTGTGAGATCACCGGGCGGGCGGCGGCCTCGCCGTGGAAGGTGACGTCCACGACGGTGCGGTCGGGCGCGGAGGCGGTGCCGCCGACGGGGAACAGCTCGTGGGCCAGCTCGGAGCCGGGGGTGGCGAGCAGTTCGCCCACGGTGCCGGACTCGACGACCCTGCCTCCCCGCATCAGCGCGGCGGAGTCACAGATGGTCTTGACGACGTCCATCTCGTGCGTGATGAGCAGGACGGTGAGCCCGAGCTGCTGGTTGAGGTCGCGCAGCAGCTGGAGGATGGAGCGGGTGGTCTCGGGGTCCAGGGCGGAGGTGGCCTCGTCGGACAGGAGCACCTTGGGGTCGCCGGCGAGGGCACGGGCGATGCCGACGCGCTGCTTCTGGCCGCCGGAGAGCTGGCCCGGGTAGGACCTGGCCTTGTCGGCGAGGCCGACCAGGTCGAGGAGTTCGAGGGCCTTGCGGGAGCGCTCGCGGCCGGTGACGCCGAGGATCTCCAGCGGGAGTTCGACGTTGCGCTGCACGGTGCGGGAGGCCAGCAGGTTGAAGTGCTGGAAGACCATGCCGATGCGGCTGCGTGCCTCGCGCAGCTCCTTGCCGGCCCGGCTGCCCCGGCCCGCGAGGGCGGTGAGGTCCTGGCCGGCCACGGCCACGGTGCCGGAGGTGGGGCGTTCCAGGAGGTTGACGCAGCGGATCAGGGAGGACTTGCCGGCGCCGCTGCGGCCGATGACACCGTACACCTCACCCTCGCGTACGTGCAGGTCGACGCCGTCCAGGGCGGTGACCTCGCGGTCGCGCGAACGGTAGACCTTCGTGAGGCCCGTCGTGGTGATCACAGGGGTTTCCGTCACTGTCGAGTGCGCGGCGCGGTGTCCGCCGGGCACGGGGCATGCGTCCAGGGGTGATCCGGACGTTTTCGATCGGACGTTCCGAGCGGATTCCCGGGGCGTCCGGGCGCGGCGGTCACCGCGGGCCGGGGCCCGTACGGGCAGCCGGGAAGGATCTCGCTTCGGGGCGCGAGGCTCGGTCGTGGGCCCTCAGAAGGCGCGCATTCGACACATACAACGAGCACCGGGCGTCGTGATCGCCTCGGTCGCAAGGATGCGGCTGCTCGTCGTGGTCATGGGCACAAGTAAAACAGACGTGAGTTCGCCGCCGGACCGGCTGTCCGGATAGCGGACAGTCGTGGATGGGTCGCTGTGACGGTCCCGTATCGGCCGATCCTTTCCAGCCATACGGCTCTGACCTGCGGTGATGCACCCGTAACGACCCCGGCTGTGCCACTCCCCCGGCACCCGGAAGCAGCGCACCCTGTGGTCAAGGCCACGATCCCCGGCGAACCGGGGGCGCACGCGGGGAGCGCGGCGCGCCGTAATACCCTCGGCTCATGCTCGACGCCCTGACGGTCGCGGTCGCCGTGGCCGCCCTCGCCCTCGCCGCCTGGTGCGGATACGCCGCCTACCGGGACCAGCCCACCAAGGACTGGCACTTCATCGGCATGGCCGTCGTCTCGCTGCTGGCCCTGGCGCAGCTGGTGACGGGCATCGTGCAGCTGGCCCGGGGCGAGCGGCCCGAGCAGGGCATGACCATTTTCATCGCGTACCTCGCCGGGGCGTTCCTCGCCGTGCCGGCGGCGGGGTTCCTGTCGCTGAGCGAGCGGACCCGCTGGGGCTCGGTGACGGTGGCGGCGGGCGCGGTCGTCCTGGCCGTCCTCGAAGTACGGCTCTACGACATCTGGGGAAGCTGACCGTGACCGACACCGACACCACGCAGGCGGCGGCCGGCGAGAAGCGGCCCTTCGACCTCGGCACCGGTCCCGGCCGGGTCCTCGTCTGGTTCTACGGCGTGTTCACCGTGGCGGCGGCGTCCCGGTCGATCGTCCAGATGATCCTGGACTTCGGCCGCGCACCCCTCGCCTATGTGCTGTCGGCGGTCGCCGCGCTGGTCTACGGCTTCATCACGTACTCGCTGGTGCGGGGCGGCGAGCGGGCGCGCCGGACGGCGCTGGTGTGCTGCGCCGCCGAGCTGGCCGGGGTGCTGATCGTGGGGACGTGGACGCTGGTGGAGCCGTCCGCGTTCGCCGACGCGACCGTGTGGTCGTACTGCGGCCGGGACTATCTGTTCATCCCGGTGATCCTGCCGGTGACCGGAATGATGTGGCTGCGCCGCGCCCGGACCGCGTAGGGGCCCGCGCGCGGCGCTCGTGCCGTTACGGCTAGGCGCTGGCCACGTACGCGGTGGGGGCCTGGGCCTCCTTCTCCAGCAGGATCATCATGACCCCGTCGTCGCCCGGGGCGTTGCCCACGGCGGCGTAGCCCGCGCGCTGGTAGAGCCTCAGATTGCCCTCGCTGCGGTGGCCGGTGTGCAGCCGGAAGCGGGTGGCGGCGCGCTCGTCGGCGAGGCCCGACTCGGCCGCGCGCAGCAGCCGGGCGCCGAGGCCGTGGCCGCGCAGCCGGGGGTGGACGCAGAGCCTGCCGATCCGGCCGGTGCCCTCCTCGTCGGTCGAGCCGCGCACCGAGCCGACGACCTCGTCGCCGAGGCGTGCCACGTAGACCAGGTTCTCCGCGATCTCGGCGCGTACCGAGTCGAGGGTCTGGACGAGCGGGTCGATGCGGTAATTGCCGTACAGCTCCGCCTCGCTCTGGAAACAGAGGTACCGCAGCTTCAGAATCTCTTCGGCGTCCCGCACGTCCGCCGCCGAGATGGTCACGCTCATGCCCATGTGCGCATGCCTCCCGCTCACCTGATCCGCCGGTTGTCTCCCGCTCCTTTCCCACGGTTCAGGAGCGACAACCTCCGCCGCGAGCATTCTGCGCAGACATCCAAGGCATCGGGAACGGATGGGGCCCAAACTCCCCTGTGACATAGCCAACTCCCCTGCGATGTGACGGGAGCGGGGTGCTGACGGGGAGTCGGGCCCGCCGTGTTACCTCTTCGCCTTCCTCGCCGTGAAGTCCGCCGCCGCGAGCAGCGCGGTGTCCGGGTTGTCGGAGAAGATGCCGTCGATCCCGGTCGCGAAGTACGCGGCGAACGCGCCGAACGCGTCCCCGTACGCGTTGGGGTCGCTGCCGCGCCGGAAGTCGGCGGGCAGGAAGGTGTTCTCGTTGCGCATCGTGTACGGGTGGAGGACCAGGCCCTGCGCGTGGGCGTCGCGGACCAGCGTGGTGGGCTCGGTGAGCCGGCCGGCGGCGTCCTTGGGGATGATCAGGTCCAGGGTGGGGCCGATGCCCTGCGCGAAGGAGGCCATCCACTTCAGCCCGGCCGGCTTCACCAGGTCGTCCGTGGTGCGCGGGTCGCCGGAGACCTCGAAGTCCCAGGGCTTGGTGCCGGTGCCGGAGAGCAGGACGATGCGCGGGCTCGCGACGAGCCGGGCCAGGTGCTGGATGCTGCCGGGCTCGAAGGACTGGAGGATCACCGGGGACTGGGCGCGGTGGCGTCCGTAGCGGCGCAGCAGCTTGGCCAGCGGCTCCTCCAGGCCCAGCCCGAGGCCCCGGAAGTACGTGGGGTGCTTGGTCTCGACGTACAGCCAGACGGGCTTGCCGCGGCGGCGGCCCTCGCGGTCGGCCCAGCGCAGGACCTCTTCGAAGGTGGGGATCTCCCAGCGGCCGTCGTACAGCGTGTTCTTCTGGCGATTGGCCGGGATGCGCTCCTTGGCGCGGAGCGTCTTGAGCTCGGCGAGCGTGAAGTCCTCGGTGAACCAGCCGGTGAGGGAGACTCCGTCGACGGTCTTGGTGGTCCGGCGGTTCGCGAACTCGGGGTGCGCGGAGACGTCGGTGGTGGCGGTGATGTCGTTCTCGTGGCGGCAGACGAGGTGGCCGTCGCGGGTGGGGACGAGGTCCTGCTCGATGATGTGGGCGCCCAGGTCCAGGGCGAGCTGGTAGGAGCCCAGCGTGTGTTCGGGGCGGTAGCCGCTGGTGCCCCGGTGGCCGATGACGGTGGGGACGGGCAGGTCGAGGCGGTGACCGCCGTGGTCCCCGTGTCCGCCGTGGCCCCCGCGTCCGCTGTCACGGCCGGCCGCCTGCGCCGTTGTGGTGACGCCCAGGGCGGCGGTGCCGAGGACGGCTGCCCCCGCTCCGATGACGGTCCGGCGTCCCGGCGCGGCCTGCGCACGCTCTGTCATGAATGCTCCTCGCATGTGATGTACGGCACCTGTCGAGCGAGGATCGAGCGTAGGCAGGGGTACGGTCGTGGGGGCGGCACCTGGACGAACATGGCGCGAACACACGTCAACACGGTGTATCCGGTGTGTGAACCCGATGTGCGAGCGGCCGGTACCCGCGAGTATCGTCCTCACCTGCATGGACCTCTACAATCCGTCACCCCGGCCGGCCCGGCCACTACACCGGAGGAAGCGTTGTCCCGTCTCGCACTCATCAAGGCAGTGCTCGGACCGATCCTGCGCCTGATGTTCCGTCCCCGGATGGAGGGCATCGAGAACATTCCGGGCAGCGGGCCGGTGATTCTGGCGGGCAACCATCTGACGTTCATCGACTCGATGATCATGCCGATCTGCTGCGACCGTCCGGTGTTCTTCATCGGCAAGGACGAGTACGTGACGGGCAAGGGGCTCAAGGGCCGGCTGATGGCCTGGTTCTTCACGGGCGTCGGCATGATCCCGGTGGACCGGGACGGCGGGCGCGGCGGTGTCGCGGCGCTGATGACGGGGCGCCGGATCCTGGAGGAGGGCAAGGCGTTCGCGATCTACCCGGAGGGCACCCGCTCCCCCGACGGCCGGCTCTACCGGGGCCGTACGGGCATCGCGCGGCTGACGCTGATGACGGGTGCGCCGGTGGTGCCGTTCGCGATGATCGGCACGGACAAGCTCCAGCCGGGCGGCTCGGGTCTGCCCCGTCCGGGCAAGGTCACGGTGCGCTTCGGTGAGCCGATGGAGTTCTCCCGCTACGAGGGCATGGACCGCGACCGCTATGTACTGCGCGCGGTGACCGACTCCGTGATGGCCGAGGTGATGCGACTGTCCGGCCAGGAGTACGTGGACATGTACGCGACCAAGGCGAAGGCCGCCTGACCGGCTGACGTACGTGAGAGGGCCCGCCCCGGTCTTGGGGCGGGCCCTCTCACGTATGCCCTAGGTCCTGTCGTCAAATTCCCGTCGTCCGCCCGGAGGGCGGGCCGGGCGGCGTTAGGTGCATCCCCAAGTTCTCGGCTCCGCTCGAACAGGGGAGACCCCACTTCTCGGCGTGCCGGCCCCAGACCCCTGTACTGGATGTACTGGGGTCTGGGGCCGGTGCGGCGAGAGTGCGTGCATGGCGTCGCCCGGCAGACGGGAATTTGACGACAGGGCCTAGTCGTGCACGATGCCCTCCTCCAGTTCCTGGCCGCGCAGCAGGAACCAGGCGGCGGCCGCCGTGGCCAGCAGGACGACGGCGCCGACGACCGAGGCGAGGTGCAGCCCGTCCACGAACGCGTCCTGGGCGGCGGAGACCATTTCGACGGCCTCGTGCGGCGGCAGCAGGTGGGAGGACTCCACGGCGCCGCCCAGCGATTCGTGCGCGGCGTCCGAGACCGCGGCCGGGGTGCCGGGCGGGGCGGTGAAGTTCTGGTAGGCGCCGGTCACGATGGAGCCGAGCAGCGCGATGCCGAGCGCCGCGCCCAGCTCGTACGCCGTCTCGGAGACCGCGGAGGCGGCGCCCGCGTGCTCCTTGGGGACGCTGGAGAGGATGACGTCGGACGTCACGGTGAACGCGAAGCCCGCGCCCACGCCGACGATCAGGAGCAGCGCGCCGATCAGCGGGTAGGCGGTGTCCCGGTGGACGGCGGCGACCGAGGCCAGCGCCAGGCCGATCGCGCCGAGCCCGCCGGCCACCACCACGCGCACGGTGAACCGCCGGGCGACCGTGCCCGCCAGCAGGCCGGCGGTGACCGCGCCCACGGCCGCGGGCAGTTCGGCGAGCCCGGCCTCCAGGGGGCCCCGGCCCTGGACCAGCTGGAGGAACTGGGAGAGGAAGAAGACCAGCCCGGACAGGCCGAGGATGGTCAGCAGGTCGGCCAGGACCGCCCCGGAGAAGCCCCGGTGATGGAAGAGCCGCATGTCCAGCAGCGGCGCGGGGAGCCGGAACTGACGGCGTACGAACCAGATCAGCGCCAGCAGCCCGGCGACGCCCACCAGGGCGGGGGGCCAGCTCGTGCCGTGCGCGGCCATCTCCTTGATGGCGTACACGACCCCGATCATGCCGACCAGCGAGAGGCCCACGCTCGGCAGGTCCCACGGCCCGGGCGCCGGGTTCTTCGACTCGGGGATCATCTTGACGCCGACCGCCACGAGCACCGCCATGACGGGCAGGTTGATCAGGAAGACCGAGCCCCACCAGAAGTGTTCGAGGAGGAAGCCGCCGACGACCGGCCCGACGGCGGCGCCGGCCGAGGCCATCGCGCCCCAGATGCCGATGGCCAGGCTGCGTTCGCGCGGGTCGTGGAAGAGGTTGCGGATCAGGGCCAGGGTGGACGGCATCAGGGTGGCGCCGGCGACACCGAGCAGGGCGCGCGCCACGATCATCATCTCGGGCGTGTGCGCGTAGGCGTTGAGCACCGAGACCGCGCCGAAGGCGGTGGCGCCGCAGAGCAGCAGCTTCTTGCGGCCGATGCGGTCGCCGAGGCTGCCCATGGAGACCAGGAGCCCGGCGATGACGAAGGAGTAGACGTCACCGATCCAGAGCAGCTGGGTGCCGGTCGGCTCCAGGTCCTCGCTGAGGAAGGGGGTCGCCAGGCCGAGCACGGTCGCGTCGACGGCCACCAGGAGCACGGCGAGGACGAGGACGGCCAGCGCGATCCACCGCCCGGGGCGGTACGGATCGACGGGGGGCTCCGGCTGCTCTTCGACGCTGCTCATTGCTCCACGCTCCGGCGTGCGCCGCCGAGCAGCAACTCGGCGATCATGTACGGGAAGTCCCGGGCGGCCACCCGGCCCGCCTGAACGGCCCACGCCCCGCTGCCGATGAGCCCGTACAGCGCCTCGGTCAGCCAGGCCGGGGTCAGGTCGATGCGGAATTCGCCGCGCTCCTGGCCGCGCCGGAAGAAGGCGGCGACGCGGGCGTCCAGCCGGTCCCAGCCGGCGTTCTGGTCACCGTCCTCCCAGAGCTGGTTCTCCGTCACGAGGAACGAGAGCAGTCCGGCGCCCGGCTCGACGGCGCGCACGAACCGGCGCAGCGCCTCCTCGCTCGTGCCCTCGTCCATCGCGGCGGCGTCGAGCGCGGCCTCGAACTCCTGGATGCCCAGCTCCTCCAGCGCCCTGACCAGGGCGTCCCGCCCGGCGAAGTGCCGGTGCAGGGTGGCGCGCCCGATGCCGGCCGCCTTGGCGACCTCGTCCATGGTGGCGGTGGATTTACGGGTCAGCAGGGCAGCGGCACTGCGCAGCACCTGCTCACGATCAAGAGTCATGGGACGACACTAACCCGAATGAGACGTCAATGTCTCATTCGGGTTAGTGTCGTATCGTCGGTGTCAGCTCCAGGGCAGCGAGGCGCGGTGCCGCCAGTACGCCTCCGGCTCCTCGACCAGGGCCTCCAGCCTGGTCCGCCGTTCCTCGTCGAGGACGGGGACGGCCGCGTGGAGGTTGCCGGCGAGCTGGGCGACGGTGGCCGCGCCGGAGAGCACGACGCCGGCCCAGGGCTGGTGGAGCACCAGGGCCAGGGCGACCGCGTCGCTCCCCAAGCCTTCCTCGTCCGCGATCTCCCGCACGACGGCGGGCGCCTGGTCGCCGGCGAGCCGGCCGTTGGCCATGCCCTCCTTGACGATGACGGTGAGCCCGGCCGTGTGCGCCTCGGCGAGCGCGGGGCCCGCCGAGGTCTCCAGCGCGTTGTAGGTGGCCTGGACCGTACGGAAGAGGGGGGCGCCGTCGACCGTGACGGCGAGGGCGGCGAGGATCGCCTCGGCCTGGGCGGGGCCGCTGGTGGAGATGCCGACGCTGACGCCCTGCGCGGCCAGCTCGGCGAGCCGGGCGTGCAGCTCCTTGTCGGCGAGCGCCGGGCTGTCCGGGGTCACCGAGTGGATCTGGTAGAGGTCGAGCCGGTCGCCGAGCAGCGCTGCGGTCTCGGCGCGCTGGCGTTCGAACGCGGCGAGGCCGTGGTCCTTGACCTCGTGCACCTCCGCGTCGAGGCCCCAGTCGGCGGTGTAGGTGTAGCCCCATTTGCTGCCGACGACGACATCGTCCGCCTCGGGGTGCGCGGCCAGCCAGCCGGCCAGGAACTCCTCGGCGCGCCCGTAGGAGCGGGCTGCGTCGAAATAGCGGACGCCCTGCGCGTAGGCGGCGTCGAGGAGTTCGTGCGTACGGTCGCGCAGGGCGTCGGGCGAGCGGTCGCCAGGCAGATCGCGGTCGCGGTGGAGGTTGATGTAGCCGGGCCGGCCGACGGCGGCCAGGCCGAGCCCGATGTGGGCGGTGGGGGTGGTCGCTTCGGACAGTCGGGCGAACGGCATCGCGGACTCCTCGTCGTCGGGCAGGACGCGGAGGGGTGTCCCGTAGTGCCCGGCGGATCAGCGCGCGGTGTCAGATGCGGTGCATCGCAAGGCGGAGGGACGCCCGAATACTGGGTGTATTCGGGCGTTCCGACAACGCGGCGAGGTGCCGTAGCCGGCGCCGCGCGCCCGCCGGGGACTACGGGACACCCCTCACCCTCAACGTAGCCCGCGATGCGTTTTCGACTACTTGTGCGCGTCCGCCCAGGCGTGCTGGACGGCGAGGTCGGCCTTGACTTCGGCCAGCTGGGTGGCGACGGCCGAGGGGGCCGTGCCACCGCGCCCGCTGCGGGAGGCGAGGGCGCCGGCCACGTTGAGGACGGTGCGGACCTCCGGGGTCAGGTGCTCGGAGATCTTCGCGAACTGCTCGTCCGTCAGCTCGTCCAGCTCGATGCCGTGGTGCTCGCACTCCTTGACGCACTCACCGGCGACCTCGTGGGCCACGCGGAACGGCACGCCCTTCTTGACCAGCCACTCCGCGATGTCGGTGGCGAGCGAGAAGCCGGCCGGGGCCAGCTCCTCCATGCGCTCCCGGTTGACGGTGAGCGTCGCCATCATGCCGGTGAAGGCGGGGAGCAGGACCTCCAGCTGGTCGCAGGAGTCGAAGACCGGCTCCTTGTCCTCCTGGAGGTCGCGGTTGTACGCGAGCGGCAGCGCCTTCAGCGTGGCCATCAGGCCCGTGAGGTTGCCGATGAGCCGGCCCGACTTGCCCCGGGCGAGCTCGGCGATGTCCGGGTTCTTCTTCTGCGGCATGATCGAGGAGCCGGTCGAGAAGGCGTCGTGCAGGGTGACGAAGGAGAACTCCTTCGTGTTCCAGATGATGACCTCCTCGGCGATCCGGGAGAGGTTGACGCCGATCATCGCGGTGACGAACGCGAACTCGGCGACGAAGTCCCGGGACGCCGTGCCGTCGATCGAGTTGCCCACCGAGCCCCGCTCGAAGCCGAGGTCGGCCGCGACCGCCTCCGGGTCGAGGCCCAGCGAGGACCCGGCCAGCGCGCCGGAGCCGTACGGCGAGACGGCGGTCCGCTCGTCCCACTGCCGCAGCCGCTCCGCGTCCCGGGACAGGGACTGGACGTGGGCCAGGACGTGGTGGGCGAAGAGCACCGGCTGAGCGTGCTGGAGGTGCGTACGGCCGGGCATGGCGACGTCCGGGTGCGCCTCGGCGAGGCCGACCAGGGCGTCCTGGAGGTCGGCGACCAGGGAGCCGATGACGCGGGCGTGGTCGCGCAGGTACATCCGGAAGAGCGTGGCGATCTGGTCGTTCCGGGACCGGCCGGCGCGGAGCTTGCCGCCGAGGTCGGGGCCCAGCCGCTCCAGCAGGCCGCGTTCCAGGGCGGTGTGGACGTCCTCGTCGGCGATGGTGCCGGTGAAGGAGCCGTCGGCCACGTCCGCTTCGAGCTGGTCGAGCCCGGCGATCATCCGGTTCAGCTCGTCCTCGGTGAGCAGACCGGCCTTGTTGAGGACGCGGGCGTGGGCACGGGAGCCGGCGATGTCGTACGGCGCGAGGCGCCAGTCGAAGTGGACGGACGCGGACAGCCGGGCCAGCGCCTCGGCCGGTCCGTCGGCGAAGCGGGCGCCCCAGAGACGTACGTCGCCGTTGCCGTTGCCGTTGCTCACTACGTGCTCCTCGGAAGTGCCACGATCAGTAATAGGCATAACTATGCAGTCGACTGCATGATTTGTCAAAGCAGGTGCCGGGCCTGCCGGGGGCCGGTACGGTCGGCGCCCGGAACACCTGGGGGGATCATGGACGAAGCCTGGACGACGGTGCGGCAGCTGGCCGGCGGCGTGCCGCTGCGCGAAGCGCTCGGCGGCCGGGACTCGGCGGAGTGCTGGGTGGCCCTCGACCTGGAGGTGCGGTACCCGCCCTGGCACGCCCCGGACGGCTGGGACGCGCCGCACCCGGCCCCGGACCCGGACGCCGAACCCGCGACCGCCCTCGCCCTGTGCCACCGCGACGGCCGCATCCGGGAAGCGGCGCTCGACCGGGTGGCCCGCTACCCCGGCCTGCTGCCCCTCCTCGTCGTGCGCTGCACGGACTGGGCGGCCCCGGTACGCGACCGCGCCCGGGCCCTGCTCGCCGAGGCACCCGCCGCCGGGCTCGTCGCGCAGGCGGAGCTGATCCTGCTCCTCGGCCGGCGCGGGCAGGGCGGGTTCGCCGTGGAGCTGCTGGGCCGGGTGCTGCACGAGGGCCCCGCCGAGGCCGTGCACCCGCTGCTGGCGAGCGCCGACCGGGCGACGCGCCGGTTCGCCCACCGCATCGCCGTCGGGCGCGGACTGCTGCCGCCGCACCGGCTGGCCCGCATCGCCGCGCGCTCGGGGGACGCCGTCATCCAGGACCTGTGCGCGGAGGCGGCCGTCGCCGCGGTGCGCGGGACCGGCCGCGACGACGGCGTCCTCGGCATCCTGCTGACGGGCCGCTCGGGCCGCGTCCGGGCCGCCGGAGTCACCGCGCTGCGGCGCGCCGGACGGTACGAGGAGGCGGGGGCCCATCTGACGGACCGTTCGGGCGTGGTGCGGGCCTGCGCCCGGTACGTGGTGCGCCAGGGCGGGACCGATCCGCTGCCGCTGTACCGGGCGCTGTGCACCCGCGAGGCCGTCGCGCCGGGCGCCGCCGCCGGGCTCGGCGAGTGCGGGGACCTGAAGGAGGACGCGGGCACGCTGTGGGCCCTGGTCCGCCACCCGGACCCGGCCGTGCGCGCCCAGGCGGTGAACGGGCTGCGGGCGCTGGACGCGGTGCGGCGGGAGGGGCTGACGCCGTTGCTGGACGACCCGTCGTCCGCCGTCGTCCGGGCGGCGACCCGGGCGCTGCTCCCCCACGCGGCCGAGTTCCCGGTGGAGTGGCTGCGCGAGCGCGACAGCCCGGAGTCGCGCCGGGCGGTGCGGGTGGGGGCGCAGCGGCTGCTGCGGGCGGCGGGCCGGCCCCGCGTCGGCTGACGGAACGTTTCGGGGGCGGCCGAACGGTGAGCGGCCTAGGTCCTGTCGGCCTAAAGTCCGTGGCATGCGAAGACTTATGACCACCGCCGCCGTCCTGCTCGCCCTCGGCGCCGTCGTCGGGGCCGGCCGGCCCCCGCTGGCCACCGCCCCGTTGCCGACCCGGATCGCCGACACGGGCGGCGGCACCCAGCTGATCACCGCCATGGCGGACGCCACCTCGTCCACCGTGGGCACCCTCACCTGGTGGGACCTGCGGGACGGGAAGTGGGTCGCCGCCGGGACCGCGGCCGCCCGGTTCGGCTCGAAGGGGCTCACCGAGGGCAGCACCCGCCGGCAGAGCACGTACACGACGCCGACGGGTCTCTACGACCTGCCGTACGCCTTCGGGGTCGAGGCCGCGCCCGCCGGCACGCGCTACTCGTACCGGCAGGCCACCACCAAGTCCTGGTGGTGCGAGGACAACGAGGCCGCCGCCTACAACCGCTGGGTGGAGCCGCTGCCCTCGGACTGCCGGGCATCGGAGTCCGAGCAGATCACCGCGTACCCCACGCAGTACGCCCGCGCGCTCGTCATCGGTTTCAACTACGACAAGCCGGTACGCGGCCGGGGCGCCGGGATCTTCCTGCACGTCAACGGGTCCGGCGCGACCGCCGGCTGCGTCTCCGTACCGGCGGACGCGATGGACCGCATCCTGGCCTGGGCCGACCCGGCCCGCAGCCCGCACATCGCGATCGGCACCGTCTCCGGCGCGACCGCGATCACCAACTACTGACGCCCTAACGCTCGTTCTGCGCGAGCCGCAGCAGATGGTCGGCGAGCGCCTGCCCGCCGGCCGGGTCGCGGCTGATCAGCATGAGCGTGTCGTCGCCCGCGATGGTGCCGAGGATGTCGTGCAGTTCGGCCTGGTCGATGGCCGAGGCGAGGAACTGCGCGGCGCCCGGCGGCGTACGCAGCACCACCAGGTTGGCCGAAGCCTCCGCCGAGATCAGCAGCTCGGCGGAGAGCCTGCGCATCCGCTCCTCCTTGGCGGAGCCGCCCAGCGGCGCCTGCGGGGTGCGGAAACCGCCCTCGCTCGGCACCGCGTAGATCAGCTCGCCGCCGGTGTTGCGGATCTTCACCGCGCCCAGCTCGTCCAGGTCCCGGGAGAGCGTCGCCTGAGTGACGCTCAGCCCGTCGTCGCTGAGGAGCTTGGCCAGCTGGCTCTGCGAGCGCACCGGCTGCCGGTTGAGGATGTCCACGATCCGGCGGTGGCGCGCCGTGCGGGTCTGCGGCACCGAAGGCCCGCCGAACTCGGATTCCTGCGCCTCGGTCATCGTCGTCGCCTCATTCTCCGGAGCGCTTCTCTCCGGATCGTCCGTCCCCGTATGCCGCGTCGAGGGCATCCGGCAGCGCCCGGAGGAACACGTCCACCTCCGCGTCGCCGATCGTCAGCGGCGGCATCAGCCGCAGGACGTCGGGCGCGGGCGCGTTCACCAGGAGACCGGCCCCCTGAGCCGCCTGTTGCACCTGGGGCGCAAGGGGCTCGGTGAGCACGATACCCAGCAGCAGCCCGGAGCCCCGGACATGGGAGACCAGGGGGTGCCCCAGCCCCTCCACGCCCTCCCGGATGCGCTCGCCGAGCCGCTTCACCTGGTCGAGGGCGCCGTCGGCGGCGAGGGTGTCCAGGACCGCGAGGCCGGCGGCGCAGGCGACCGGGTTGCCGCCGAACGTCGTGCCGTGGTGGCCGGGTGCGAGAAGGCCGGCCGCCGCGCCGAAGGCGACCGTGGCGCCGATCGGGAGGCCGCCGCCGAGCCCCTTGGCGAGGGTGACGACATCGGGCTCGACGCCCTGGTGGGCCTGGTACTCGAACCACGTACCGCACCGGCCGATGCCGGTCTGGACCTCGTCCAGGACGAGCAGGGTGCCGGTGGCCCGGGTGATCTCCCGGGCGGCCTCCAGATAGCCCTTCGGCGGGACGACGACGCCGTTCTCGCCCTGCATCGGCTCGATGATCACCAGCGCGGTGTCGGTGGTCACGGCGGACCGCAGCGCCGCCACGTCCCCGTACGGCACATGGGTGACATCGCCGGGCAGCGGGGTGAACGCCTCGCGCTTCCTGGGCTGGCCGGTGAGGGCGAGCGCGCCCATGGTCCGGCCGTGGAAGCCTCCGTCGGTGGCGACCATGTGGGTGCGCCCGGTCAGCCGGCCGATCTTGAACGCGGCCTCGTTGGCCTCGGCACCCGAGTTGCAGAAGTAGACCTTGCCGGTGCGGCCGAAGAGCGAGAGGAGCCGTTCGGCGAGCGCGACGGGCGGTTCGGCGATGTACAGGTTGGACACGTGCCCGAGGGTGGAGATCTGGGCGGTGACCGCCGCCACGACGGCCGGGTGGGCGTGGCCCAGGGCGTTGACCGCGATGCCGCCGACGAAGTCGAGGTACTCGGTGCCGTCCGCGTCCCACACACGGGCGCCCTCGCCGCGCACGAGGGACAGCTTCGGGGTGCCGTAGTTGTCCATCAGTGCGTGCTGCCAGCGCTGTGAAAGCTCGGCGTTGCTCATGACTCCCCCTGTGCGTCGGGCACGACCATCGTGCCGATTCCCTCGTCGGTGAAGATTTCCAGCAGGATCGAGTGCTGGACCCGGCCGTCGATGACACGGGCGGTCTCCACGCCGTTGCGTACGGCGTGCAGGCAGCCCTGCATCTTGGGCACCATGCCGCTGGACAGCTCGGGCAGCAGCTTCTCCAGCTCGGTGGCGGTGAGCCGGCTGATCACGTCGTCGCTGTTCGGCCAGTCCTCGTACAGGCCCTCGACGTCGGTGAGGACCATCAGCGTCTCGGCGTTCAGCGCGGCGGCGAGCGCGGCGGCCGCGGTGTCGGCGTTGACGTTGTAGACGTGGTTGTCGTCGGCGGACCGGGCGATGGAGGAGATGACCGGGATGCGGCCGTCGTCCAGCAGGGCCTGGATGGCGCCGGTGTCGATGGCGGTGATCTCGCCGACCCGGCCGATGTCGACCAGCTCGCCGTCGATGGTGGGCCGGTGCTGTATGGCGGTGATGGTGTGGGCGTCCTCGCCGGTCATGCCGACGGCGAGCGGCCCGTGCTGGTTGAGCAGGCCGACCAGCTCGCGCTGGACCTGTCCGGCGAGCACCATGCGGACGACGTCCATCGCCTCGGGCGTGGTGACGCGCAGACCCGCCTTGAACTCGCTGACCAGGCCCTGCTTGTCGAGCTGGGCGCTGATCTGGGGGCCGCCGCCGTGCACGACGACGGGCTTGAGACCGGCGTGGCGCAGGAAGACGACGTCCTGGGCGAAGGCCGCCTTCAGCTCCTCGTCGATCATGGCGTTGCCGCCGAACTTGATGACGACGGTCTTGCCGTTGTGCCGGGTCAGCCAGGGCAGCGCCTCGATGAGGATCTGCGCCTTCGGGAGTGCGGTGTGCTTCCGCGCCGTCGTCATGAGCTGTACGCGCTGTTCTCGTGGACGTAGTCCGCGGTGAGGTCGTTGGCCCAGATGACGGCGGACTCGGTGCCCGCGGCGAGGTCGGCGGTGATCCGGACCTCCCGGAAGCGCATGTCGACCAGGTCGCGGTCCTCGCCGACCGAGCCGCCGCGGCAGACCCAGACGTCGTTGATGGCGACGTTCAGCGCGTCCGGCTCGAAGACGGCCTTCGTGGTGCCGATGGCGGAGAGCACCCGGCCCCAGTTGGGGTCCTCGCCGTGGATGGCGCACTTGAGGAGGTTGTTACGGGCGATGGAGCGGCCCACCTCGACGGCGTCGTCCTCGGTCGCGGCGTTGACGACCTCGATCCGGATGTCCTTGGAGGCGCCCTCGGCGTCCCCGATGAGCTGCCGGGCCAGGTCGTCGCAGACGGTACGGACGGCCTCGGCGAACTCCTTCTGCTCCGGGGCGATCCCGCTGGCGCCGGAGGCGAGGAGCAGCACGGTGTCGTTGGTGGACATGCAGCCGTCGGAGTCGACCCGGTCGAAGGTGGTGCGGGTCGCGTCGCGCAGGGCGGCGTCCAGACCGGCGGCGTCCACGTCGGCGTCGGTGGTGAGCACGACGAGCATGGTGGCCAGGCCCGGGGCGAGCATTCCGGCGCCCTTGGCCATGCCGCCGACGGTCCAGCCCTGGCCGCCCGCGACGGCCGTCTTGTGCACGGTGTCGGTGGTCTTGATGGCGATGGCGGCCTTCTCGCCGCCGTGCTCGCTGAGGGCCGCCGCGGCCTTCTCGATGCCGGGGAGCAGCTTGTCCATGGGGAGCAGGATGCCGATGAGCCCGGTGGAGGCGACGGCGATCTCGCCCGCGCTGTGGCCGTCCAGTACCTCGGCGGCCTTCTCGGCGGTGGCGTGGGTGTCCTGGAAACCCTTGGGGCCCGTACAGGCGTTGGCGCCACCGGAGTTGAGGACGACGGCGGTGATCTCGCCGCCCTTGACGACCTGCTCCGACCAGAGGACGGGCGCGGCCTTGACGCGGTTGGAGGTGAAGACGCCCGCGGCGGCGCGGCGCGGACCGTTGTTGACCACGAGGGCCAGGTCCGGGTTGCCGTTCTCCTTGATTCCGGCGGCGATGCCCGCCGCCGAGAATCCTTGTGCTGCCGTGACGCTCACGGTGCGACTCCGATCGTGGAAAGACCTGTGTCCTCGGGCAGTCCGAGGGCCAGGTTCATGGACTGGACGGCCCCGCCCGCGGTGCCCTTGGCGAGGTTGTCGATGGCGCTGATCACGATGATCCGGCCGGCCGTCTCGTCGTACGCGACCTGGACCTGCACCGCGTTGGAGCCGTACACGGCGGCGGTGGCGGGCCACTGCCCCTCGGGCAGCAGGTCCACGAACGGCTCGTCCGCGTACGCCTTCTGGTAGGCGGCGCGTACGCTCTCGGCGCTCGTCCCGGGCTTCGCCTTCGCGCTGCACGTGGCGAGGATGCCGCGCGGCATGGGCGCGAGGGTCGGCGTGAACGAGACGGTGACCGGCTCACCGGCGGCGGCGCTGAGGTTCTGGATCATCTCCGGCGTGTGGCGGTGGACGCCGCCGACGCCGTACGGGGACATGTTGCCCATCACCTCGGAGCCGAGCAGGTGCGGCTTGGCCGCCTTGCCGGCGCCGGAGGTCCCGGAAGCGGCGACGATCACGGCCTCGGGCTCGGCGAGCTGTGCCGCGTACGCCGGGTAGAGCGCGAGCGACACGGCGGTCGGGTAGCAGCCGGGCACCGCGATCCGCTTGGTGCCGGCGAGGGCGGCGCGGCCGCCGGGCAGCTCGGGCAGGCCGTAGGGCCAGGTGCCGGCGTGCGGCGAGCCGTAGAATTTCTCCCAGTCGCCGGCGTCCCGGAGGCGGAAGTCGGCGCCCATGTCGACCACCAGGACGTCGTCGCCGAGCTGTTCGGCCACGGCGGCGGACTGGCCGTGCGGCAGGGCCAGGAAGACGACGTCGTGCCCGGCGAGCACGTCGGCGGTGGTGGGCTGGAGGATGCGGCCGGCCAGGGGGCGCAGGTGCGGTTGGAGCGCGCCGAGGGGCTGGCCCGCGTTGGAGTTGGCGGTGAGTGCGCCGATCTCCACCCCGGGGTGGGCGAGCAGCAGGCGGAGCAGTTCCCCGCCCGCGTATCCGCTCGCTCCTGCCACTGCTGCGCGTACCGCCATCGAAAACCTCCTAGTCGATGGCATGACTATACGCAGTGATGCACTTTTATGCAAAGAATTCCGCTGGAGGGGTGCCGGACGCGCCTCTAGGGTGACTCCATGGCAACGATCAAGCATTTCCAGGTGACCTTCGACTGTGCCGACCCCGAGCGCGTGGGGCGGTTCTGGTGCGAGGTGCTGGGTTATGTCGCGCCGGAGCCGCCGGAGGGCTTCGGCTCCTGGGACGCGTACAACGCATCGCTGCCGGCCGAGGAGCGGAACACCTGGTTCGCGGCCTCCGACCCCACCGGGGCCGGTCCGCGCATGTACTTCCAGAAGGTCCCCGAGGGCAAGGCCGCCAAGAACCGGGTGCACCTCGACGTCCGGGTGGGCGTCGGGCTCAAGGGCGAGGAGCGGCTTGCCGTGCTTGAGGCCGAGTGCGCGCGGCTCCTCCCGCTCGGCGCGGTGCGCGGGCGGCTGCTGCCGGCCGACGAGGAGAACGAGTCCTGCCTCAACATGCGGGATGTCGAGGGCAACGAGTTCTGCCTCGACTGATGGACCGGCTGCACCGCGTCGCCGTCCTCGTGCTCGACGGGGCGAAGCCGCTCGACGTGGGCATCCCGGCCCAGGTGTTCACGACCCGGGCGAGCATGCCGTACGAGGTACGGGTGTGCGGGGCGGCCCCGGGGCCGGTGACCGGGGGCGACGGTCTCGCGTACCACGTGACGCACGGGCTCGAAGCGCTGGCCTGGGCGGACATCGTCTTCGTACCGGGGTACCGGCAGCCGGACCGGGAGGACCCGCCCCGGGCCGTGATCGACGCCCTGGTCGCCGCGCACGAGCGCGGGGCGCGGCTCGCCGCCATCTCGACCGGGGCGTTCGCGCTCGCCGCGACCGGTCTGCTCGACGGCCGCCGGGCCACCACGCACTGGCACTACACGCGGGCGCTCGCCGCGAAGTACCCGCTGGTCCGGGTGGACGAGAACGTGCTGTTCGTGGACGAGGGCAGCGTCCTCACCTCGGCGGGCGCCGCGTCCGGGATCGACCTGTGCCTGCACGTCCTGCGGGGCGATCTGGGCATCGCCGCTTCCAATCACGCGGCCCGCCGGCTCGTCGCCGCCCCGTACCGCAGCGGCGGGCAGGCGCAGTACGTGCCGCGCAGCGTCCCGGAGCCGCTGGGCGAGCGGTTCGCGGCGACCCGGGAATGGGCGCTGCACCGGCTCGGCGAACCCCTCACGCTCGACGCGCTGGCCCGGCACGCGGCGGTGTCGCCCCGCACGTTCTCGCGGCGGTTCGCCGAGGACACCGGGTACACCCCGATGCAGTGGGTGATGCGGGCCCGCATCGACCTGGCCCGCGAACTCCTCGAACGCTCGGAGCGGGCCGTCGAGCAGATCGCCGCCGATGTGGGGCTCGGGACCGGCGCGAATCTGCGGCTGCACTTCCAGCGCATCCTGGGCACCACCCCGAGCGAGTACCGGCGCACCTTCGCCCGGGGCGAGTGAAAAGCCCCCGGGACGGCTGGCGTGATCCTTGCGGACCGTGGCGATCACGCCGCTGTCCGGGGCGTGCGGCGCGCGCGATCGTGGAGGGCGAAGAGAGAAGGGACATCTCACGTGACTCGCATCGCCATCAACGGATTCGGCCGCATCGGACGCAACGTGCTGCGCGCGCTGCTCGAACGCGACAGCGACCTCGACCTGGTCGCCGTCAACGACCTCTCGGAGCCCGCAACGCTCGCCCGGCTGCTGGCGTTCGACACCACCGCGGGCCGCCTCGGCCGCCCGGTCTCCGTGGACGGGGACACCCTCGTCGTGGACGGCCGCCGCATCAAGGTGCTCGCCGAGCGGGAGCCCGGGCGGCTGCCCTGGGCGGAGCTGGGCGTCGACATCGCCGTGGAGGCCACCGGCCGCTTCACCTCGGCGAAGGCCGCCCGCGCCCACCTCGACGCCGGCGCGAAGCGGGTGCTGGTCGCCGCGCCCTCGGACGGGGCGGACGTGACGCTCGCGTACGGCGTCAACAGCGAGGCGTACGACCCCGAGCTGCACACGATCGTGTCGAACGCCTCCTGCACCACCAACGCGCTCGCCCCGCTGGCCAAGGTGCTGGACGACCTCGCCGGCATCGAGCACGGCTTCATGACGACCGTGCACGCCTACACCCAGGAGCAGAACCTCCAGGACGGCCCGCACCGCGACGCCCGCCGCGCCCGCGCCGCCGGCGTCAACATCGTGCCGACCACGACCGGCGCCGCGAAGGCGATCGGGCTGGTGCTGCCCCGGTTGGACGGCAGGCTGTCGGGCGACTCCATCCGGGTGCCGGTCCCGGTCGGCTCGATCGTGGAGCTGAACACCACCGTGGCCCGGGACGTGACGCGCGATCAGGTGCTCGACGCGTACCGGACGGCCGCCGCCGGCCCGCTCGCGGGCGTACTCGAATACTCCGAGGACCCGCTCGTGTCGGCCGACATCACCGGCAATCCGGCGTCCTCCATCTTCGACTCGGAGCTGACCCGGGTCGACGGACGCCACATCAAGGTGTCCGCCTGGTACGACAACGAGTGGGGCTTCTCCAACCGGGTGATCGACACGCTCACCCTGCTGGCCGGACGCTAGGAACGGGCGCGGGGGCGGTCACCGGCCGCCCCCGACTCCCCTGCCCGCGCGCCGGGTTCACCTTCCGTTCGCCGTGCAACCTTCTCCGCGTCGTATGTGTCTCCTATGTGAGCCCTCACACCTCGTACGCCATTGGCTCCACGTACGCGACCAAGGAGAATTTTGTGGGCATACGCACCATGCTGACCGTGGCCGTGTGTGCCGCCACGGCGCTGACCGGCGGCGTGGCCGTCGCGGCGCCGGGGGGCGCGCACGCGGGCACGGCCGGGGGAACGGCGGCCACCACCGTCCGCGAGGACTTCAACGGGGACGGGTATCAGGACGTCGTCGTCGGCGCGCCCAACGCCCCGGTCGACGGACAGCTCTACGCCGGTTACATCACCGTCGCCTACGGCTCCGCCCAGGGCCTGGGCCCCGCGCACACGACGACCATCGACCAGAGCACGCCGGGGGTGCCGGGCGACCCCGGCGAGGGCCACGGCTTCGGCTTCCGGATGATCCCCGCCGACCTGGACCACGACGGCCTGACGGACCTCGCGCTCTACACCAGCGAACCGGTCCCGGAGCAGAACAACTTCGGCTCCGTCATCATCCTGTGGGGCCGCGAGAGCGGTCTGTCGGGCGAGGGCGCGGTACGGATTCCGGGCCCCGCGAACAACGACATCGGGAACAACGTCATCGCCGGCGACTTCGACGGCGACGGCGACACGGACCTGATGATGGCGCACGGCTGGGGCGACGGGGACCTCGAACAACGAAGCGTGCTGTACGGGCCGTTCAGCCGGGCCGGGGAGCCGGTGCGCGAGCAGCGGGTGACCATGTTCACCTCGGACAACTTCATGTCCGATCCCGCTGTCGGCGACTTCAACGGCGACGGCATCGACGACCTGTGCACCTTCTTCAGCTACGAGGAGCACGCCGAGGGGGGAAGTTTCTGGGCGGGCACCCCCGAGGGCCTGTCCACGGCCTCCACCCCGCTGCCCTCCGGCTCGTCCCCGGCGGTCGGTGACTTCGACGGGGACGGCAAGGACGATCTCGCCGTACGGGTGGTGCCGAACGGCATCTACGAGGACTTCCCCACGGACCCGGGCACCGTCAAGATCTACTACGGCTCCGCATCCGGTCCGAGCACCACCCGGACCAAGGTCATCACCCAGGACACCGCGGGCGTCCCGGGGGTGAGCGAGAAGGGCGACCAGTTCGGCGCCCGGCTCGGCGCGGGCGACGTGGACGGCGACGGGTACGCCGACCTGGCGGTGGGCGTACCGTTCGAGGCCCTGGAGGCCAAGGCGGGCGCGGGCGCGGTGGTCCTGCTGAAGGGCGGGCCCGGCGGGCTGACCGGCACCGGCGCCAAGTCGTTCCACCAGGACACGGCGGGCATGCCCGGGGTGGCGGAGAAGGGCGATCACTTCGGGGCCGCGGTGCGGCTGCTGGACGTCACCGGGGACGGCAGGGCGGAGCTGACGGCCGGTGCGCCGGACGAGGACCTGGAGGCGGTCGCGGACGGCGGCGCGGTGTGGTCGCTGCGCGGCACCCCGACGGGGCTGACGACGACCGGCGCCCTCGCCTTCAACCCGGTGGACCTGGGCATCCTGGTGAAGAAGGCCCGCTTCGGCCTGAATCTGTCGGGTGACAACGGGGCCGGGCTCTACAGCTACTGAGCCACGGCCGAGGGGCCCGTTCCGCAGGCGCGGAACGGGCCCCTCACACGTTTCGCCCTCCGGGCGTCAGGCGCGCTCGTCGCGGCCCTTGGCCTCGCGCTCGGCGTTCCGCTCCTTGATGCGGATGTTCTCCTTGCGGACGTCCGCCTGGGTGGCGCGCTCCTTCCGGAGCCACTCGGGGTTGTCCTGCTTCAGGGCGTCGATCTGCTCGGTGGTCAGCGCCTCGGTGACCCCGCCGCGGGCCAGGCCCGAGATGGAGACACCCAGCTTGGACGCGACGACCGGGCGGGGGTGCGGGCCGTTGTTCCGCAGGTCGCGCAGCCACTGGGGCGGATCGGCCTGGAGGGCCGCCAGCTCGGCGCGCGAGACGACACCCTCCTGGAATGCGGCGGGGGTGGCGTCGAGATACACACCCAGCTTCTTCGCCGCGGTCGCGGGCTTCATCGTCTGGGCGGTCTGGTGGGACTTCATGGGGTCCAGGGTATCCAGCGCGTGCGGCGCCCTCGACCACGGCCGGTAACCTGGCGGGGTGACAGGCCCCGAAGCAACCCCCTCGTTCCGGCTGGCGTACGTCCCCGGAGTGACCCCCGCCAAATGGGTGCGGATATGGAACGAGCGCCTGCCCGACATCCCCCTCACCCTCGTCCAGGTCCCCGCGCACGGCGCCCAGGAGCTGCTGCGCGCCGGTGAGGCCGACGCGGCGTTCCTCCGGCTGCCGGTGGCGGGCACGGATCTCAGCGCGATCCCGCTGTACACGGAGACCACGGTCGTCGTGGTCCCCAAGGACCACCTGATCGCGGCGGTGGACGAGCTGTCGGTCGCGGAGCTGGCCGACGAGACCGTGCTCCACCCGATGGACGACGCCCTGCCCTGGGAGCGGCTGCCCGGCCGCCCCGCGCTGGAGCGGCCGGCGACCACGGGGGACGCGATCGAACTGGTCGCGGCGGGAATCGGGGTCCTCGTGGTCCCCCAGTCGCTGGCCCGGCTGCATCACCGCAAGGACCTGACGTACCGGACGCTGACGGACGCGCCGGAGTCGCGCGTCGCGCTGTCCTGGCCGCAGGAGAAGACCACCGACCAGGTGGAGGACTTCATCGGCATCGTCCGCGGCCGTACGGTGAACAGCTCGCGCGGCCGGGCGGGCGCGGCACCCGCGGCTCAGCCGAAGGCGAAGACCAAGGACCGGGCCAAGGACGGGGCCAAGGGCAGGCGCGCTTCCGGTACGGGGTCGGGGAAGGGCTCCCGGGGCGGCGCGGGTGGCTCCGGTGGCTCCAGGACCGCCAAGGGCGCTCGCGGCGCCGCCGCCAAGCGCGGGAAGCCTCGCCGGAGGCCGTGACCGGGCCTTTGTCGGACCCGCCTGGCAGCATCGGGGAGCATGACGCACACCGAACGCCCGATGCCGCCGCTCGACGCCGACGAGCGCACCGGCCTGGAGAGCTGGCTCGACTTCTACCGGGCCACCCTGGCCCAGAAGTGCGCGGACCTCACCGAGGAGCAGGCGCGCGGTGCCTCCGTACCGCCGTCGTCGCTGACGCCGATGGGGCTGGTCCAGCATCTCGCGGAGGTCGAGCGGAACTGGTTCCGGCGCATCCTGACCGGTGCGGACGTGCCGCAGCTGTACGGCCCGCCGGCCGGTCCGGGGGTCCACACCGGAGGATTCGGCCTGGCCGGGGACGCCACGTTCGCCGATGCGCTGGCGGTCTGGCGGGCGGAGGTCGCCGTGTGCCGCGCGGTCTGCGCCGAGCGGTCGCCGGAGGACTCGGCGCCCTTCATGGGCGGCGAGGTGAAGCTCCGCTGGATCTACCACCACATGATCGGCGAGTACGCCCGCCACTGCGGTCACGCCGATCTGCTCCGGGAGCGGATCGACGGGAGCACCGGTGTCTGACGGGCCGGGCGTCGGGGCGGTCCGGGCGGATGTCAGGATGGTCGTATGACGAGTCAGGTTTTCTTCGACATCACCATCGACGACGCGCCCGCCGGGCGGATCGTCTTCAATCTGTTCGACGACATCGTTCCCAAGACCGCCGAGAACTTCCGCCAGCTGGCGACCGGCCAGAACGGCTTCGGTTACAAGGGCTCCTCCTTCCACCGGGTCATCCCGCAGTTCATGCTCCAGGGCGGCGACTTCACGCGCGGCGACGGCACGGGCGGCAAGAGCATCTACGGCGAGAAGTTCGCCGACGAGAACTTCAAGCTGGCGCACACCAAGCCGGGCCTGCTCTCCATGGCCAACGCCGGTCCGAACACGAACGGTTCGCAGTTCTTCGTCACCACGATCGTGACGTCCTGGCTGGACGGCAAGCACGTCGTCTTCGGCGAGGTCGCCGACGAGGACAGCATGGCCCTGGTCAAGCGCATCGAGGGCCTCGGCTCGCAGAGCGGCCGCACCCAGGCGAAGGTCACCATCGCGGACTCCGGCACCCTCTGATCCCGGTTCCCGGCTGACCGAACGCGCCGTCCGACGTCTCCCGTCGGGCGGCGCGTTTCCGCATTCGGAAACACGTTCACTGTCAACCATCGGTTGACACCTGGCGGCTGTCAACTTACGGTTGACACATGACGAATCCCGTAACGCCGTCGCAGCCCGTCCGTCTGGACGACCTGATCGCGGCCATCAAGAAGGTGCACTCCGACGCCCTGGACCAGCTCCAGGACGCCGTCATCGCCGCCGACCACCTCGGCGACGTCGCCGACCATCTGATCGGCCACTTCGTGGACCAGGCGCGCCGCTCCGGCGCCTCCTGGACCGACATCGGCAAGAGCATGGGCGTGACCCGGCAGGCCGCCCAGAAGCGCTTCGTCGCCAAGGACCCCGGCGAGGGCACCGCCCTCGACCCGAGCCAGGGCTTCGGCCGCTTCACGCAGCGCGCCAAGAACGTGGTGATGGCCGCCCAGAACGAGGCCCGGGCCGCCGGCAACCCCGAGATCGGCACCGAACACCTCGTCCTCGGCCTGCTCAGCGAGCCCGAAGCCCTCGCGGCCGCGTTCATCAAGGCCCAGGGCGTGGTCCTGGACTCCGTCCGGCAGGCGGCCACCGAGGCGCTGCCCCCGGCCGCCGAGGGCGAGCTCCCCGAACTGATCCCGTACAACGGAGACGCGCGCAAGGCGCTGGAGCTCACCTTCCGCGAGGCCCTGCGGATGGGGCACAACTACATCGGCACCGAGCACATCCTGCTCGCCCTGCTGGAGCACGAGGACGGCTCCGGCGTGCTCAGCGGCCTCGGCATCGACAAGGCGGCCGCCGAGCGGGCCATCGCCGAGGCGCTGTCGATCCTCACGGCGGGAAAGCAGGCGCCGTAGCGGGGCGGCCCCCGCTACTCCAGGCGCAGGCTCCAGCGGCGGGAGCGGCCGGTGAGAGTGACGGTGGAGAGCGGGCCGACGTCGACGTTCCAGTACGTGGACGGCGGGGCCTTCAGCGCATAGACGAGGGCCGCCCGGACGACGGCGGGTTCTGCGACGGCGACGATCGCGCCGTCGCAGGCGGGGCGGGTGTCCAGCCAGCCGCCTATCCGTGAGATGAACGCCAGCAGCGGTTCGCCGCCGTGCGGCGCGGAGCGCGGGTCGGCCAGCCAGGCGTCCACGGCCGCCGGTTCCCGGGCGGTGACCTCGGCGAGCGTACGGCCCCGCCAGCGTCCCATGTCGCAGTCGCGCAGTGCGGGCTGGACGAGCGGGTGGAAGCCCAGCGCCTCACCGGTGGCGCGGCTGCGCGGAGTCGGTGAGCAGTAGCGCAGCTCGGCGGCGGCCAGCGGTGCCAGGGCCGGGGCGGCGAACTGCACCGCGTACCAGCCGGCCTCGTCGAGCGGCCGTTCGTCGTCGAAGCGCTCGCCGAGCAGGGCGGAGCCGCGCGCCGCGGCGAGGAGCGTGACCCGAACACTCATGGCCGCGATCGTGAGGCGGATCGCGACGCGGGTCAAGGGGTCGTTCGCGCACTCCTACGCCCGAGTAGGGATCAGGGCGGCGGGCGTACCCTCCCAGGCCGTACGCAGCCGGCGTACGCCCTCCGTGATCTCCGGCGGTCCGGCGACCGAGGCGAAGCTCAGGCGGATGTGCGGGGCCGGGGGCTCGGCGGAGAAGTACGGGCGCCCCGGCGCGACGGCCACGCCCGCGCGCAGGGCCTCCTGGACCATCGCGGACTCGCCCGTGCCCGCATCGGAGCCGGGCAGGGTCAGCCAGAGATAGCCGCCGCCGGACGGGATGTGCGGGAGGCCGAGGCCCGGCAGGGCCGTCCGCAGCGCCGCCGTCATCGCCGTGCGGCGGGCGCCCAGCCCGGCGGACACGGCGCGCAGGTGGCGGGCCCAGGCGGGCGAGCCGACCAGTTCGAGCGCGGCCTCCTGGAGCGGCCGGGGCACGAAGAAGCTGTCCACCACCTGGATGGAGCGCAGCCGCTCCAGGGCCGGGCCCCGGGCGGCCAGCGCGCCGACCCGCAGGCTGGGCGAGGCGGCCTTGGTGAGCGAGCGGATGTGGACGACGACGCCGTCCGGGTCGTCGGCGGCCAGCGGCGCCGGGAGCGGGCCCGCGTCGTCGTGCGCGAGGAGGCGGGCGAAGTCGTCCTCGATGACGAAGGCCCCCGCCTCCCGGGCGATCCGGACGACCTCGGGGCGCCGGGCCGGCGAGAGCACCGTGCCCGTCGGGTTCTGGAACAGCGGCTGGCAGACGAAGACCCGGGCCCCGGTCGCCCGGAAGGCGGCCGCCAGCAGATCGGGCCGGACGCCCTCGGAGTCCACCGGGACCGGCACCGGCCGCAGCCCGGCCGCGCGGGCGGCCGCCAGCATGCCGGGGTAGGTCGGCGACTCGACCAGCACGGGCGCGCCGGGCGGGGCGAGGGCGCGCAGCGCGGTCGCCAGGGCGCTCTGCCCGCCCGCGGTGATCAGCACATCGGCGGCGCCGAGCGCGGGGCCGATGTCGCGGGCGAACCAGGCGCGCAGCTCGGTGAGCCCGTCGACCGGCGGGCGGCTCCACGCGCCCGGGCGGCGGCCGGCCCGGGCCAGGGCGGCGGCCAGGGCCCGTTCGGGCTGGAGCGAGGCGTGCAGATAGCCGCCGTTGAGCTCGATGACGCCGGTGGGCGGGGGGACGAGGCTGACCAGGAGGCCGGACGCGTCGACGCTGCGGGGCACCGCCTCCGGGGAGCCGTCGCCGCTGAGCGAGACCTCCTGCCAGGAGGTGTCACCGGCCGGGGGCGCCGGACGGGCGGCCGGCTGCGCCCGGTAGGCGCCGGAGCCCGGGCGGGTCACCACGAGCCCTTCGGCGGCGAGCTGGGCGACGGCCCGCGACACGGTCACGGGGCTCGCCCGGAAGCGCTCGACCAGGGCCCGGCTGGACGGCAGCTTCTCACCCGGGGAGTAGCGGTCCAGCTCGGACCGCAGAGCTGTGACCAGTTCTGTCACACTGCTACGCTCATACATGAGAGCAGAGAGTAGCGCTACTGCGCCGAACACGATAGCGGTCGCCCCCGTCGAGGACAGCCCGCACCCGTCCGCTCCGGCCGCCGCCCCGGCCCGCCGGGGCACGCTGCTCGCGCTGCTGGGCGTGGTGACGTTCTCGCTGACCTTCCCCTCCACCGCCTGGGGCCTGGAGAGCTTCGGCCCCTGGTCCCTGGTCGCGCTGCGCGGCCTGCTCGCGGCGGTGCTGTCCGGCGGTTTCCTGCTCGCGGCCCGGGTGCGGGTGCCGGCCCGGGAGCACTGGGCGGGGCTCGCCGTCGTGGCCGGCGGGGTGGTCGTCGGCTTCCCGCTGCTGACGACGCTGGCGCTGCGGACGTCCACGACCTCGCACGCCGCGGTGGTCGTGGGGCTGCTCCCGCTGACCACGGCGGTCTTCTCCTCGCTGCGGACCGGGGCGCGCCCGCCCCGCGCCTTCTGGGCGGCGGCGGTGGCCGGGGCGGCCGTGGTGATCGCCTTCACCGTGGCGCAGAGCGGCGGGGCGCTGTCGGCCGGGGACCTCTTCCTGTTCGGCGCGCTCCTGGTGTGCGCGGCCGGGTACACGGAGGGCGGCAGGCTGGCGAAGGTGCTGCCGGGCTGGCAGGTGACCGGCTGGGCGCTGATCCTCACCCTGCCGCTCAACCTGGCGGGCGCCGCCGTCGCGCTGGCGTACGAGCCGGTGCGGCTCGGCGCGCACGGGGTCGCCGGTCTTGTCTGGGTGGCGGCCGGCTCCACGTTCCTCGGGCTGTACGTCTGGTACCGGGGCATGGCCGAGATCGGGGTCGCCCGGGCCAGCCAGCTCCAGCTCGCACAGCCGCTGCTGACGCTGTGCTGGTCGTTCTTCCTGCTCGGCGAGGAGGTCGCGGCGGCGGCCCCGGCGGCGGCCGTCGCGGTCCTGGTCTGCATCGCGCTCACCCAGCGCGCGACGCGCACCCGGTCCTAGACTGGTCAGCAGCACGGCACGCAACGCCACCCCGAGGAGGTCACTCCCCCATGGAGGCACACAAGGGCGACCGGCTGCTGACGCACGGCAGGACCGTGGGGCAGCACGACCGGGTCGCGGAGATCGTGGAAGTGCTCGGAGACCGGGGCACTCCCCCGTACCGCGTCCGCTTCGACGACGGACACGAACATCTGCTCGCACCGGGCCCCGACACCGTCGTCCAGCACACGGGCTGCGCGGCGGGCCGGGACGCGGACATCACGTAACCCTCAGCGCGGCGGCCGCGCGCGTGACCGGTAGTGGTCGGCGACCAGCCGGTCCATCGCGCCGATCCGGTCCGCCGCCACGCTCTTCGCCGAGAAGTACGCGTGCCCGCGGACCTGGTCGTGGCGGGCCGCGAGGTCGATGTGGCGGGACAGCTCCGCCGGGTCCTGCCAGGCGGCGGGCTGGGCCGGGTCGCCGCACTTGTACAGCGCCTCGCCGATGAACAGGTCGACGCCCGTCCCGCGTACCGTGTCGGACCACCACGGCACGAGCTCGGCGTAGTCGGCGGCGGCGTTGCCGATGTGCCAGTACAGCTGCGGGACGATGTAGTCCAGCCAGCCCTTCCTGATCCAGCCGCGGGTGTCCGCGTACAGATCGTCGTACGTCTGCACCCCCGCCCGCGTCCGCGAGCCCGTCGGGTCCGTGTCCGCGTTGCGCCAGACGCCGAAGGGGCTGATACCGAAGCGGACGCCGGGCTTCAGCGCCTTGACGCGCTCGGACATCTCGCGCACCAGCCGGTCCGTGTTGTCGCGGCGCCAGGCCGCCCGGTCCGGGAAGCCGGCGCCGTACTTCTCGTAGGCGGCGCCGTCCGCGAAGCTCTGGCCGGCCACCGGATACGGGTAGAAGTAGTCGTCCCAGTGCACCGCGTCGATGTCGTAGCGGCGGACCGCGTCGAGCATCGCGTCCAGGACGAAGGCCCGGACCTCCGGCAGGCCCGGGTTGTAGTAGAGCTTGCCGCCGTACGGGAGCACCCAGCCGGGATTGCGGCGCGCGGGGTGGGCGGCGGTCAGCCGGGACGGGTCGGTGTGATTGGCGACCCGGTACGGGTTGAACCAGGCGTGCAGCTCCAGGCCCCGGTCGTGCGCCTCCCGGACGGCGGTGTCCAGCGGGTCCCAGCCGGGGTCCTTGCCCTGCGTCCCGGTCAGGCACTCGGCCCACGGCTCGTACGCCGAGGGCCACAGCGCGTCGGCGGTCGGGCGGACCTGGAGGATCACCGCGTTCAGCTTCCGCGCCACCGCCCGGTCGAGCAGGGCGGTCAGCTCGTCCCGCTGCGCGGCGGCGGACAGGCCCGGCCTCGACGGCCAGTCCGTGTTGGCGACGGTCGCCACCCACACGCCGCGCAGCTCGCGCCGCACCACATCGCGCCCGGCAGGGGCCCCCGGCCACCCCCGCGCCCGCCGGGGCCGCGCGGCCGCGTCACCGGCCACCGTCGCCGCGCCCACCACCCCGGCGACCGTCCCGGCCGCACCCGTGACGAACCCTCTCCGGGCCATACCTCGCATCGCGTCGCACCCGCTCTCTCTCCGTACACGTCGAAGCCCTGCCGTATCCCCGCATTCCGGGCACAGGGGGTGTCCAGAGCCGAGCATGCCCGCCCCGGCCTGCTATCCCCGGTAAGGCGCGGAGTAACGTCGGGGAGTCGTGGTGGACCCCGGAACCAGACGGAAGCCGCCGAACGGGAACAGCGAAAGGCACGAGGTGACGGACTCTATGGCCGACATTGCACGCGTCGGAGTGGTGGGCTGCGGCCAGATGGGCGCCGGCATCGCGGAGGTCTGCGCGCGCAGCGGCCTCGACGTCAAGGTGGCCGAGACGACCGGCGAGGCGCTGGAGATCGGCCGGACCCGGCTCCACAACTCCCTGTCGAAGGCCGCCGAGCGCGGCAAGATCACGGCGGCGGAGCGCGACGAGACCCTGGCCCGGCTCACCTTCACCACGGACCTCGGCGAATTCGCCGACCGCGACCTCGTCATCGAGGCCGTCGTGGAGAACGAGCAGGTCAAGACCGAGATCTTCCAGGTGCTCGACCAGGTGGTGACCCGCCCGGACGCGATCCTGGCCTCCAACACCTCCTCGATCCCGCTGGTGAAGCTGGCCGTCGCGACCTCCCGCCCGGACCAGGTCATCGGCATCCACTTCTTCAACCCGGCGCCGGTGCAGAAGCTGGTGGAGCTGATCCCCGCGCTGACCACCTCGGACGAGACGATCAAACGCTCGGAGGCCATGGTCCAGGACATACTGGGCAAGCACCCCATCCGCGCCCAGGACCGCTCCGGCTTCGTCGTCAACGCGCTGCTGATCCCGTACCTCCTCTCGGCGATCCGGATGTTCGAGTCGGGCATCGCCAGCCGCGAGGACATCGACAACGGCATGGAGATGGGCTGCGCCCACCCGATGGGCCCGCTCAAGCTCGCGGACCTCATCGGCCTGGACACGGTCGCCTCGGTCGCCGACTCGATGTACGCCGAGTACAAGGAGCCGCTGTACGCCGCTCCCCCGCTGCTCCAGCGGATGGTGGACGCGGGCCGGCTGGGCCGGAAGTCGGGGTCGGGGTTCTACCCGTACGGCTGACGGTCCGGGGCCGTACGCGCGGGGGCCGCGGCGCCCTCGCGCGTACGGGTCCGGCTCAGCCCTGTCGTAAGTGGTGCAGCATCAGCAGGGCGGCCGCCATGCCCGCCGCCGGGATCTCGCCGGCGGCCATCAGGTCCGGGACCAGCTTCAGGGGGACCCACTCGCGGCGTGAGGACTCGAAGGCGTCGCGCGGCTCGCCGGTCCAGTGCGCCTCCTCGGACCAGTAGAAGTGGTGCCGGGCGTCGGTGAGGCCGTTGGACGGTTCCACGGTCAGGAGCGGGTGGAGGGGGCCGGGGCGCCAGCCGGTCTCCTCCTCCATCTCGCGGGCGGCCGCCGCCGGCAGGGACTCGCCGTCCTCCACCACGCCCGCCGCCAGCTCCCAGCCCCAGCTGTCGGTGATGAAGCGGTGCCGCCACAGCAGCAGCACCTCGTTCGCCGCGTTGACGACGGTGGCCGCCGCCACCGGGCGCAGCCGGATCACGAAGTGGTCGAGCCGGCCGCCGTCGGGCAGCTCGACATCGGCCAGATTGACCCGGAACCACGGGTTCTCATACACGGGTTGTTCGTTCAGGTTCGTCCACTGCACGGTTCTGCCGCCTTTCGATCGTTGGTGGCGGTATCGCAGCAGACTTCGGCTCACAGCGGTACGCGCAGCGCCCCCTCCACGCGCTCGGCGGCCCGTTCCGCGTCGGCGCTCCCGCTGGCGGCCAGCTCCGCGCGGACCGCGCGCAGCCGGTCGCGCAGCCGCTGCGACTCCATGCCCCGGGCCCGGTCCGCCATCTCGACCGCCGTGGCCGCGGCCCGGTCCGCCTCGCCCAGGCGCAGCTCGACCGTGGTGAGCATGGCGAGGCGGTGGACCCGGCCCCGGTCGTGCGCGGGGGTCCGGACCGCGGCGACCGCGTGCTCCCGGGCCGCCGGCAGGTCCCCGAGGCTCAGCAGCGCCTCCGCCACCTGCACATCGACAAGGCCCGGCTGCACATAGCCGGTCTCGTCCGGCTCCCGGCCCGGCCGGATGCGGGCGGCCTCCGACTCGGCGCGGCCGATGCACGCCAGCGCGCCCGCCCGGTCGCCGAGCCGCGCGTACGCCTTGGCCTGCATCGCGTGCAGGTCGGCGGCGAGCGCGGGCGTGATATCGCGGCCGGCCGCGCGCAGGGCCGCTTCCGCGAAGGCGACGGACTGGCGGAACTCGGCGAGGAACAGCGACTGGTTGACCAGCAGCGCGATCACATAGCCGCCGAGCGCCCGGTCCCCGCTCGCCTTGGCCAGCCGCAGCGCCTGGTGGAAGTAGCGCTGCGCCAGGCCGTGCGCGTCGGAGTCGTAGGCGCAGATGCCCGCGACGGCCACCAGCGCGCCCGTCGCGCGGTGCAGCTGACGGCCCGTCGCATCGCTGTAGCCGCCGCGCAGCAGCGGGGCGGCCCCGGCGTTGAGGAAGCCGACGACACGTGCCCGCGTGGCGATCCCGCCCGCCCTTCGGTACATCAGTTCGTAGTGGTCACGGGCGGCCCGCAGTGTTGCCAGGTCGGCCGCGCCGACCCGGGGCGGCCCGGCCCGCGACACATCGGCGTCCTCCGGCGGGTTCTCCCACTCCCAGACGGGCATCACGGCACCGGTCCCGGTGACGGCCGGGGCGGCGACGACGTGCGGGCGCTGCCGGGCGTCGCAGCGCCACACCGCGGTGGCCCGGTCCACGAAGCCGGTGAGCGAGGAGCCCTGGACGGGCGGGCGGCCGGCGTCAGGGGCCGCCATGCCGATGTCGTCCAGCGAAACGGCCCGGCGCAGGCGGTTTCCCAGCACCTCGCAGATCAGGTCGGGCACCTGGCCGCGCGGGCGCTGGCCCTTCAGCCAGCGGGCGACGGCGGTGTGTTCGTAACGCAGTCCGAGACCGCGCGCACGGCCGGCCCGGTTCACATGGGCGGCCAGTCCCGCCCGGGAGACGCCGGCCTCCTCGATCAGGGCCTCCAGCGCGGTGTTGGGCTCCCTTGGCCCCATGTCCCCCTCCGGTGGTTCGGCACGCCAGGACGTGTCGCCCCAGTGGAGCACGATTCACACGGGGTGTGAACGGAATGCCCGAACCGTCCCGCCGCGCACGCTGCCGGAGCGGCCCCGGGCTCGCTTGAATGATTCCCCTCGCAGGGCGCGGACGGGCCGTCTGCTCCCCCTCGTACAGCAGGACGGCCCGCATCCGCGCAGTCCACCCGCCGGCCTGCCCGACACTCCACGGCGGGGGCGGACGGCGAGCACACAGGAGGGGCGCATCCGGTGGCCGGATGCGCCCCTCCTCCGTACAGCGGGGTGGTCCTACGCTCCGCGCAGCACCGCGCCCGTACGTTCGGCGGCCAGGGCCACCGCCGCGTCACGGGCGGCGCTCGCCTCGTCGACCGTCAGGGTGCGGTCGGCGGCGCGGAAGCGCAGCGCGTACGCCAGGGACTTGTTGCCCGCGCCGATCTGCTCGCCCGTGAAGACGTCGAACAGCCGCAGCGACTCCAGGAGTTCGCCCGCGCCCTCGCGGAGCGCGCGCTCCACGTCGGCGGCGGGCACGTCCTGGCCGACGACCAGCGCGACGTCCTGGGTCGCCACCGGGAAGGCGGAGATCCGCGGGGCCCGCAGCACGCCGTCGACGGCCTGCTCCAGGATGTCGAGGTCGACCTCCATGGCGCAGGTGCGCTCGGGCAGGTGGAGCTCCTTGATGACGCGCGGGTGCAGCTCGCCCGCGTGCCCGAACAGGGTCTCCTCGCCGGCCACGGTCACATACAGCGCGGCGCAGCGGCCCGGGTGCCAGGGGGCGTGCCGGTCGGCGCGGACGGTGACCTCGACCCCGGCCTCGCGGGCGATGGTACGCGCGGCCTCGACGGAGTCCGCCCAGTCGGCCGGGCGGCCCTTGCCCCACCAGCCGGCCTGCTCGCGGGCGCCGGCCAGCACGACGGCGGCGCAGCGCGGCTGGCGCGGCAGCGCGGCGTCGAGCGAGGCGATGTCCTGCTCCGAGGGGCGCCGGTCGACGGGCAGCCGGACGGGCTTGGTCTCGTCGCCCGTCGGCCTGAAGACGAGGCCGGTCTCGAAGAGTGCGAGGTCGTGGCTGCCGCGGCCGTCGTTGCGCCGCAGTGCGCCGAGGAGGCCCGGCAGCAGCGTGGTTCGCAGCGAGGGCTCCTCGTCGGAGAGCGGGTTGACGAGCTTGACCGTGCGGCGGCGGGCGTCGTCCGCCTCCAGGCCGAGCTGGTCGAGGACCGCCTCGCCGATGAACGGGTAGTTCAGCGCCTCGACGTAGCCCGCGCCCACGAGGGCCCGGCCGACGCGGCGGTGCAGCCGCTGACGGTCGGTGAGGCCGCGGCCGGAGGGCGGCGTCGGGAGGGTGGAGGGCAGGTTCTCGTAGCCCTCCAGGCGGATGACCTCTTCGGCCAGGTCGTTGGGCTCGGTGAGGTCGGGGCGCCAGGACGGCGTGGTGACCAGGAGCTCGTCCTGCCCGTAGACGTCGCAGCCGACCTCCTGGAGGCGGCGGACCACGGTCTCGCGGCCGTAGGCGACACCGGCGACCTTGTCGGGGTGGTCGGCCGGCATCGTGATGGTGCGGGGCGCGGACGGGGCGGTGACCTCGGTGACGCCCGCCTCGGCGGTGCCGCCGGCCAGGAGGACCAGCAGGTCGACGGTGCGCTGCGCGGCAGCGGCGGCGGCCTGCGGGTCGACGCCGCGCTCGAAGCGCTTGGACGCCTCGGAGGGCAGCTTGTGGCGGCGCGCGGTGCGGGCGATCGAGATCGCGTCGAAGTGCGCGGCCTCGATGACGACCTCGGCGGTGTGCGCGCCCTCGGCCGCGTCGGCGATCTCCGTGTCGGCTCCGCCCATGACGCCCGCGAGGCCGATGGGGCCGCGGTTGTCGGTGATGACGAGGTCGCCGGAGTCCAGGACCCGGACCGCGCCGTCGAGCGTGGTGAGCTTCTCGCCCTGCTCGGCACGGCGGACGCCGATCGGGCCGTCGATGCGGGACCGGTCGTAGGCGTGCAGCGGCTGGCCCAGTTCGAGCATCACGTAGTTGGTGACGTCGACGGCGAGCGAGATCGGCCGCATGCCCGCCTTCTGGAGCCGGCGCTGCATCCAGATCGGGGTACGGGCCTCGGGCTGGAGTCCGGTGACGGTGCGCGCGGTGAAGCGGGAGCAGCCGGCCGGGTCGGAGACCTTGACCGGGTAGCCGTACGCGTTGGGCGCGGGCACGTCCAGGAGCGCCGGGTCGCGCAGCGGCAGGCCGTAGGCGGTGGCGGTCTCGCGGGCGACGCCGCGCATGGACAGGCAGTAGCCGCGGTCGGGCGTGACGGCGATGTCCAGGATCTCGTCGCGGAGCTCCAGGAGCTCGATCGCGTCGGTGCCGACCTCGTACTCGGGCGGGAGCACGATGATGCCGTGGGTGCCGTCGTCGCCCATGCCGAGTTCGTCGGCGGAGCAGATCATGCCGTGCGAGGTCTTGCCGTACGTCTTGCGGGCGGCGATCGCGAAGTCGCCGGGGAGCACGGCGCCGGGCAGGACCACGACGACCTTGTCGCCGACGGCGAAGTTACGGGCGCCGCAGACGATCTCCTGCGGCGCGCCGGTGCCGTTGGCCGAGCCGACGTCGACCGTGCAGAAGCGGATCGGCTTCTTGAAGCCCTCCAGCTCCTCGATGGTCAGCACCTGTCCGACGACCAGCGGGCCGGTGAGGCCGGCGCCGGTCTGCTCGACCGTCTCGACCTCCAGGCCGACGGCGACCAGCTTGGCCTGCACATCGCGGCCGGTCTCGGTGGCCGGCAGGTCGACGTATTCCCGCAGCCAGGAAAGCGGGACGCGCATCAGATCTCCATCCCGAAGGGCCGGGTGAACCGGACGTCACCTTCGACCATGTCTCGCATGTCTTCGACGTTGTGGCGGAACATCAGCATCCGTTCGATGCCGAACCCGAAGGCGAATCCGCTGTACTTCTGGGGGTCGACGCCGCAGGCGGTGAGCACCTTGGGGTTGACCATGCCGCAGCCGCCGAGCTCGATCCAGCCCTCGCTGCCGCAGGTGCGGCAGGGGCGGTCCGGGTTGCCGACGGAGGCGCCGCGGCAGACGTAGCAGACCATGTCCATCTCGGCGGACGGCTCGGTGAACGGGAAGAAGTTCGGCCGCAGCCGGGTCTTCATGTCCGGGCCGAAGAGCGCCTGGACCATGTGGTCGAGGGTGCCCTTCAGATCGGCCATGGTCAGGCCCTCGTCCACGGCGAGCAGCTCGATCTGGTGGAAGACCGGGGTGTGCGTGGCGTCGAGCTCGTCGGTGCGGTAGACGCGGCCGGGGCAGACGACGTAGACCGGGGGCTCGCGGTCGAGCAGGGTGCGGGCCTGGACCGGGGAGGTGTGCGTACGCAGCACGACACCGGACTCGTCGTTCTTCGCGCCGTCGGGGCCCTGGACGAAGAAGGTGTCCTGCATCTGCCGGGCCGGGTGGTCGGGCACGAAGTTGAGGGCGTCGAAGTTGAACCACTCGGCCTCGGCCTCGGGGCCCTCGGCGATCTCGTAGCCCATGGCCACGAAGACGTCGGCGACGCGCTCCATGAAGGTCGTCAGCGGGTGGCGTGCGCCGGCCGGGGTGCGGTCGTAGGGCAGGGTGACGTCCACCGCCTCCTCGACCAGCACGCGGGCGTCACGCTCAGCCTCCAGCTCCGTCTGGCGGGCCGCGAGGGCGCGGCCGACGGCGGCGCGGGCCTGGCCGACGCGCTTGCCGGCCTCGGCCTTGGCCTGCGGGGGCAGTGCGCCGATCTCGCGGTTGGCGAGCGACAGCGGCGAGGTGCCGCCGGTGTGCGCCGTCTTCGCGTGGGCGAGCGCTTCGAGGTCACCCGCGGCGGCGAAGGCGGCGAGCGCCTCGTCCCGGATGCGCTCGATCTCTTCCGGTTTCAGTGCCTCGACCTCGACTGGGTCGTACGACTTGTTCGGTGCCGACATCTCTTCCCGTACTTCCGATTGGCTGAGTGCTGCGCTTGCCGGGGGATACTCCCGGACCCCCGTGACCTCGCTCGAAGACCGGAGGACGCAAAGGTGCCAAGGGTCGAGTCTAAGGGGCGCGGGGCGGGTGGGGCGCCCGTGGGCCGGTCGGCCTCAACTGAGATAGGCCGGCGTGCTCACGGGCAGCATAAATCGGAACTCCGCGCCGCCTCCGGGGCCGCGGCCGACCGTGATGGTGCCGCCGTGGGCCTCGACGATGCCCTTGACGATGTAGAGGCCCAGGCCCGTGCCGCCGCGCTTGCTGCCCCGCCAGAAGCGGGTGAAGACACGGCTCATCGACTCCTCGGGGATGCCGGGACCTTCGTCGCTCACGGTGACGGCCGCTCCCCTCTCGTCGCTCTTCGCCGGTGCGGGTGCCACGTCGATGGTGACAGTTCCCTCACCGTGCCGCACCGCGTTTTCCAGCAGGTTGCCCAGCACCTGGTCGACCTTGTCCGGGTCGGCCCACACCGCGGGCAGCGGTTGCAGGGTGCGGACGAGGAAGCGGCCGGGGTCCTGGCCGGCCGCGGTGTGCGCCTGGACGTGGCGCTCGACGGCGGCGGACAGGTCGACGGGCTGGCGGCGCAGCTCCAGGCGGCCGGAGTCGATCCGGGAGATGTCCAGGAGCTCGGTGATGAGCCGGGTGACCCGGTTGGCGTCGGCGTACACCGTCTCCAGCATCAGGCGCTTCTGGTCGTCGGTGAACCGCTCCCATTTGGCCAGGAGCGTCGCCGTGAAGCCCTTGACCGAGGTGAGCGGCGAGCGCAGTTCGTGGGCGACGGTCGCGATGAGCTCGGCATTGCTGCGCTCGGTGCGGCGGCGGGCCTCGGTGCCGCGCAGGCTGACGACCAGGCGGCGGACCGGTCCGGTGGGGGTCTCGCGCACATAGCGGGCGGAGACCAGCACCTCACGCCCGCCGGGCAGCAGCAGATTGCGTTCGGGCTGACCGGTCCGGGTGGCGAGGCCGCCGTAGGGGTCGGTCAGCTCCCACCAGCGGCGGCCCTTGAGGTCCTCCAGCGGCAGCACCTGCTCGACGGGGCGGCCGAGGGCGGCGGCCTCCGGCACTGCGGTGATGCGGACGGCGGCGGCGTTGAAGCAGATGATCCGGCCGGTCCCGTCCGCGACGACGAGCCCGTCCGGCAGATCGTCGGGGTCCAGCCCGAGGCCGCCCACGTCCGCGACGCCCGCCCGTGCCGCACGCGGTCCGCTCATGCCGACAGCCATTCCGTACCCCACTCTCGAACCGGTGCAGTGGGCCCCCGAGTTGGCCACCCTACTAGGGGTCGGTGACGGAGCGACACCCTGTGGCGGCTCTCCGTCGAAGTGGGGGCGTCCGCCGGGGTCAGGTGGTGGTGCGGCGGGGGCGCTGGGCGCGTGCGGAGGCGTACAGGCAGACGGCGGCGGCGGTGGCGAGGTTCAGGCTCTCCGCCTTGCCGTGGATCGGTACCCGCACCACGGCGTCGGCCAGGGCGCGGGTCTCCGCCGGCAGGCCCCACGCCTCGTTGCCGAAGACCCAGGCGGTGGGCCCGCCCATCGTGCCGGCGTCCAGCTCGTCGTCCAGGTCGTCCGCGCCCGCGCCGTCGGCGGCCAGGATGCGGACGCCCGCCTCGCGCAGCCCGTGTACGGCCTGTTCGACGGGGACGCCCACGGCGACCGGCAGGTGGAACAGCGAACCGACCGACGCGCGCACCGACTTGGGGTTGTACAGGTCGACGGAGGCGTCGGTCAGGACGACCGCGTCGGCGCCCGCCGCGTCGGCACAGCGCAGCACCGTGCCGGCGTTGCCGGGGTCGCGGACGTGGGCCAGGACGGCGACCAGCCTCGGCCGGGCGGCGAGGATCGCGTCGAAGGGCGAGTCGAGGAAGCGGCAGACGCCGATGAGGCCCTGCGGGGTGACGGTCTGGGAGACGTCGGCCAGGACGTCGGCGCCGGCCAGGTGGACGCGGGCGCCGGCCGCGTGGGCGGCGTCGATGATGGCGGTGTAGCGGTCGGCGGCCTCGACGGTGGCGAAGAGCTCGACCAGGGTCGGTTCGCCGTCGTCGCCCCGGTGCTCGGCGGCCTCGCGCACGGCCTGCGGCCCCTCGGCGATGAACCTGCGCTCCTTGCCGCGGAAGTTGCGCCTGGCCAGCCGCCGGGCGGCGGCGACCCGAGGCGAACGCGGGGAGATCAGTTCAGGGATGCCCATGGTCGGCGGCGAGCCTCTCTGCGTACGAAGGTGCGGGTCGTGACAGGTGGTGCAACGCACCGGACCCGCAGACGGCGAGCGCCTGCGGGTCCGGCTCGGAAACCGAGAAGTGCGGCCTGGGTCAGGCGGCCTTCGGGGCGTTGACGTCGCTCGGGAGGGCCTTCTGGGCGACCTCGACGAGGGCGGCGAACGCGTTGGCGTCGTTGACCGCGAGCTCGGCCAGGATCTTGCGGTCCACCTCGATGTTGGCGGCCTTCAGACCCTGGATGAGGCGGTTGTACGTCATGCCGTTCTGGCGGGCAGCCGCGTTGATGCGCTGGATCCAGAGCTGACGGAAGTCGCCCTTGCGCTTCTTGCGGTCGTTGTAGTTGTAGACCAGGGAGTGGGTGACCTGCTCCTTGGCCTTGCGGTACAGGCGCGAACGCTGACCGCGGTAACCGCTGGCCTGCTCGAGGATCGCCCGGCGCTTCTTGTGGGCGTTGACTGCCCGCTTGACGCGTGCCACTTGTTAACTCCTTGTAGCGGGGCCGTGGTCGTACTCACACGGCCCGGAAACGAATTGGTCCCGGTCGGATCGAGGGCGCGTCCCCGGGCTCACCGGGGACTGCGGCCTCACTTGCCGAGAAGCTTCTTAACCTTCTTGGCGTCGGCCGGAGCCGCGACGACCGTGCCGGTCAGCGAACGCGTCTTCTTGGACGACTTGTGCTCCAGGTAGTGGCGCTTGCCGGCCTTCTCCCGAAGCACCTTGCCGGAGCCGGTGATCTTGAAGCGCTTGCTGGCACCGCTGTGCGTCTTGTTCTTCGGCATCGCGCCGTTCTCTCCTCGTCGGTGGCGCCCCTCTCGGTGCGGGCACCGGACTGCGGGGGCGTCAGATCTTGATGGGGGTTCCGGGGGGACCCGGGGGTGCCTGGGTGGCACCCCCCGCGGTCACGCCTCGGAAGGTGTCTCGGCCTCGGCCTCGGGCGCCGCCTCGGCCGGAGCCTCGGGGGCCTTCGCCTCGGGCGCGGCGTCCGGGGTGTTGTTCCCCTGGCGCTCCGCCTTGCGGGCGGCCTGGGCCTCGCGGGCCTCGGCCATGGCTTCGGTCTTCTTCTTGTGCGGGCCCAGAACCATGATCATGTTCCGGCCGTCCTGCTTCGGGTTGGACTCGATGAAGCCGAGTTCCTCCACGTCCGAAGCGAGCCGCTGGAGCAGTCGGAAGCCCAGCTCGGGGCGGGACTGCTCACGACCGCGGAACATGATCGTGATCTTGACCTTGTCGCCCTGCTTGAGGAACCGGACGACGTGACCCTTCTTGGTGTCATAGTCGTGCGGGTCGATCTTCGGCCGGAGCTTCATCTCCTTGATGACCGTGTGCGCCTGGTTCTTGCGCGCCTCACGGGCCTTCATGGCCGACTCGTACTTGAACTTCCCGTAGTCCATGAGCTTGCACACGGGCGGACGGGCGGTTGCCGCCACCTCGACCAGGTCGAGGTCGTACTCCTGTGCGAGTTCCAGGGCCTTGGCAAGCGGCACAATCCCGACCTGCTCGCCGCTGGGACCGACAAGTCGCACCTCGGGCACGCGAATCCGGTCGTTGATGCGGGGCTCGGCGCTGATGGATCCTCCTCGGTAGCACCACGCGACCGCCTGGCGGACAGCCACGTAACGTCTGTTTCAGACAGACCAACCGCATCGGAGCAAGAAAAATGCCCCGGACGGGACACAGGCGGGGCTCCTGGAAAACCGGAACACCGCCACGGTGAACCGCGGGGCGCATCGGGCGGTTCCATCGTCCGTACGGAACGATGGGGACCGCCTGACCGGTGACCCGCCGCCCTGAGGGCGGTCAGGTGGGAGAACGGAGCCTCCACTTGTGGGCCGGGCACATAGCTGTCCGGCCGGTCGTTACACAAGGTTAGCAGCTCGGCCGAGCGGGCACCAACCGGCCTCCCGACCGGCTCCCGCAGACGGCGGGCCGTCGCCGTGGGCCTATCGTAAGGCGCATGAGTGACGCGACCCCCAGCAGTGATTCCCCCGGCTTCGACGAGATGACCCGCGACATCGCGGAGGTGCCCGCCGTCGAGGTGATCGTGACGGTCGCCGTCAATCTGATGAGCGCCGCCGCCGTGAAGCTCGGCCTGACCGAGGACGGCGACGCACACAAGGACCTGGACGAGGCCCGCAAGCTGGTCCACGCGCTGGCCGGCCTGCTGGACGCGAGCACCACCGAGATCAGCTCCTTCCACGCGGCTCCGCTGCGCGACGGCCTGAAGTCCCTCCAGCTGGCCTTCCGCGAGGCGTCGGTCGTCCCGGACGAGCCGGGCAAGGGTCCGGGCGAGAAGTACACCGGCCCGGTCTTCGGCTGAGCCCGCCGCCCCTTTTCCCGTACGAGAAAGAGCCCCCGCCGGTCCGCCCGGCGGGGGCTCTTCGCTTCGCGGGCGCGGGTCAGACCTCCGCGGTCGTCTCGCCGCCGCGCATGGAGGGGTGGGTCAGCCGGTGGGCGAGCGCCGCGAGGATGCCGCCGACCAGGGGGGCCACGATGAACAGCCACAGCTGGGAGAGGGCCGCACCGCCGGCGAACAGGGCCGGGCCGAGGCTCCGGGCCGGGTTGACCGAGGTGCCGGTGAGCGGGATGCCGACCAGGTGGATCACCGCGAGGGAGATGCCGATCGGCAGTCCGTCGAAGCCGACGACCGCCACCTTGTGGGTGACCGCGAGGACCACGAAGACCAGCAGGAAGGTGAGCACCACCTCGGCCAGGAAGGCGCCGCCGAGGTTGATGTGCACGTCCGAGCGGCTGCCGTAGCCGTTGCTGCCGAACTTGCCGCTGGTCTTCAGCCCGGGGACCTGCTTGGCGAGCAGAAACAGCAGCGCGGCGCCGGCGATGCCGCCGAGGAACTGCGCGATCCAGTACGTCACGGCCGTGCGCACGTCGATCCGCCGGGCGGCCAGCATGCCGAGGGTGACCGCCGGGTTGATGTGGCAGCCGGAGATCGGGCCGAGGGCGTAGGCGAGTGCGAGGAGCACGAAACCGAAGGCCAGGGCGATGCCCAGGGTTCCGATGTAATCGACGCACAGCACCGCCGCTCCCACGGCGAAGAAAACCAGCAGCAGGGTGCCGAGGAACTCCGACACGGCTGTCCGCGTCTGCATACAACCACCTCGCGAAGATCGTTCCTTTTCTTCGCAATTCTCCGGCCGCTCGCGGCTCCGCGCGCGGCGAGCCGTACGGGTGATCAGCGCGTGAACAGGGGATCACCCGGTGTGTGCGCCCCGGCCGGGAGCAGCGCGAGGTCCAGGCCCCGGACCAGCCGGGCGCGCAGCACCTCGTCGGCCGCCAGCGCGCGGGCGACGCGCTGAGCCGCCTGGGCCGGGTCGGCGTCGGGGGCGAGGACCAGGGCGAGGGTGCCGTCGGCGCTGCCGGGCCCGAGGTGGGCGCGGAGCACGGCGGGCTCGGCGGCGACCGCCGCGCGGACGGCGGCGGTGACCGCGGGGTCGTCCAGCGGGTCCGCGCTGGTACGGCCCTCGGCGAGGGCGCGCAGGGCGGCCCCGGTCAGCTCGAAGGCCACCGGGCCCGCGAGGTCGAGCACCACCGTGTCGGCCTTCTCGTGCGCGGCGGCCTGGAGCGCCTGGTGCAGGGGTACGGCGACGGGGCGGGCCTGTGGGTCCCAGCGGGCCAGGGAAGCGGTGGAGGTGAAGGCGGGCAGGGCGCGGCGGTCCCCGGCCTGGAGGGTGGGCACCGCCATGTCGCTCGTCTTCTCGCGCCGCAGCCCGTTCTCGTCCTCTTCCACCTCGCCGAGGACTGCCACAACGGGGACGAGCAACCGGGCGCTCTTCAGCGCTTCGAGCACCGGTGCGACGGCGGTGCGGTCCTCGGCCCAGGCGGCGAGCGCCGAGGCCAGAGCGGGGTCGGCGGTGCCGTCGTCGTCGGAGAAACCGGGGTCCGGAATGTTCTTCTGCTCCACGGGGCGAGCGTAGTGCCTGGCCGGAGGGGCCCGGTCAGCGGTTCCGGGTGAACGGGGAGCGGCCGCGCCACAGCAGTACGCCCGCCGCCAGCAGGAGCACGCCGAGGCCCCCGGCCGCCGGGGCGAGCCATCCGGCCGGCCCGTCGTCCTCGGGTTCGGGGGTGGGTCCGGCGCCGAAGTACCGCTTGCGGTAGCCCGCCGGGGCGGAGTCGCCGCGCGCGTCGGCGGAGCGCGGGGCGCCGCCCGCCTCGATGGCCGCGGCCGGGTCCACGATCCCGTAGCCGCGTGCGTCGTCGCGGCCGGACGCGGGGGCGTCGCGCGCGGTGTCGGTGAGGAGCTTCTTGATCTGCGCGGGCGTGAGCCCGGGGTGCGCGGACTTCACCAGGGCGACCGCGCCGGAGACGAACGCGGCGGCGGCGGACGTGCCCCACTCCACGTAGTACTTGTGGTCGGGCGCCGGTACGACGATGTCGTCGCCGGGGGCGCTCACGGTGGCGTACCAGCGGCGGGTGGAGAACGAGGCGTGCGTGCCGTACCGGTCGACGGCCGCGGCGGCGATGACCCCGGGGTAGGCGGCGGGGTACGAGATGTGGTCGCCCTTCTCGCCTCCGTTGCCGGCCGAGGCGACGACGACGGCGCCCTTCTTCAGCGCGTACTGGACGGCGGCGTCCTCGCCGGGCTCGGGGTGGGCGGACTCGCTGTCGTCGCCCAGGGAGAGGTTGATGACGTCGGCGCCGTGGTCGGCGGCCCAGCGGATGCCGTCGGCCAGCGCGGTGCCCCGGGTCCTGCGGGCCTCGGCGCGGTCCGGGTCGCTCGCTTCGAGGATGACGCGGACCGGGAGAATCCTGGCCTCGGGCGCGATGCCGAGGACGCCGTCGGCGCGGCCGCTGCCGTGGCCCCGGCCCGCGATGATCCCGGCCATGGCGGTGCCGTGCCTGGCCCACGCCTTGTCGCCGCGTCCGGCGCCGAAGCCGATGAGGTCCTTGCCGGGCAGGACCTGGCCCGCGAGGTCGGGCAGGCTGCCGTCGACCCCGGTGTCGACCACGGCGACGGTGACGCCCTTGCCGCGCGTGGTCTCCCAGGCCCGGTCGGTGTGCATCGCGGCCAGGCCCCACTGCTGGGCCCGGATGGTGTCGGCCCCGGCGGGGCTCGCGGGGAGCAGGGCGAGGGCGGTGGCCGCGCAGAGGACGCCCAGGGCGTGTTTCATCGTGGCTGCTCCGCGAGGTCGGCCACATGGGTGCGCAGCGCGCGTTCGACGCCGTCGGACAGGCCCTTGGCCTCGTGGCCGAGTCCGGCCTGGGCGGCGGGGGTCGTGGCACCGTCGGCCAGGGCCCGGTCGGCGGGCTGGGGCGGGGTGCTCACGCGGCCGTCGGCGAACCCGGTGACGGCGAAGGCGACGACCGGGATCTCGGTCAGGACGTGGACGGACCAGCTGGCGCGCTGCCGGGCACCGAAGGAGGCGGCCGGGCCGTCCTTCACGGGGTAGGTGCGGGGCAGCAGGTCGGTGCGGCGGTCGAGGTGCCGGTCGGCGAACCGGGCGCCGAGGGCCCGCATCGCGTCGGTGTCGCCCTCGGTGAAGGCGAGCCCGACGGTGGTGACGCTGCTGGCGGTCGCGTCGGTGTACGTGGCGCGCAGGACGTGGGCGCAGCCGGCCGTACGCAGGGTCTTGGCGAGCAGCGGGTCGAACGCGTCGGCGCAGCGGCCCTCGGGGGCGACGGCGAGCCTGGTCCAGACCCGGTCGGCGCCGCCGGGCCCGGTGCCGTCGCCCTTCAGGGTGCGCGGGAAGAGGGTGCCCACGGGGATGCTGTGCCAGGCTTCGCGGCCCACGGTGTACGCGCTGCGGGCGGCGGGGTCGTCGTCGGAGGCTCCGGTGAGCCAGGTGCCGGCGGCGGCTCCGGCGATCAGCCCGAGCCCGAGGACGCCGCAGACGCCGGCGGCCACGGTTCGGCGGGGGCGGGCGGGGGGCTCGGGGGGCGGCCGGTCGGCGGGGGCCGGTGCCGGCCCGTACGGCGGCGGGCCCGCGGGGTGGGGCGGGGGCGGGACGGGGGCGCGCCGTGCTTCGGTGCTCATCCGCCCCCCCCCTGGTCCGTTCCGTACCGCGCGTCGCTCCCGCCCGTGTGGGCGGACCCCGTGCGCCGCGTGGGCGTCACTCTACGGGCTGCGGCGACCCGGGTGGGAGCGGGCGGGCCGGGCGCCGGCGGATCTGCACGGATCATCCCCCTACCCAGCGGTAGAACCGTCTGGCAAGCTGCGGCCATGACTGCCCGAGCCACTGACCGGGCCCGTTACGACCGGGCCACCGCCCATCTCGACGCTCCCGTAGCCGTCGTGGACCTGGAGGCGTTCGACGCCAACGCGGACGATCTCGTGCGCCGGGCGGCGGGCAAGCCGGTCCGGGTGGCGAGCAAGTCGGTGCGCTGCCGGGCCCTGCTGGAGCGGGTGCTGGCCCGGCCCGGGTTCGCCGGGATCATGTCGTTCACGCTCGCGGAGTCACTGTGGCTGGCCCGGGCCGGCTTCGACGACGTGCTGCTGGCTTATCCCTCCGCCGACCGCCCGGCGTACGCGGAGCTGGCCGCCGATCCGAAGCTCGCCGCCGCCGTGACGGTGATGGTGGACGACCACGCCCAGCTGGACCTGATCGACGCGGCGCGGGCGGGCGGCAGCCAGGAGATCCGGGTCTGCCTGGAGCTGGACACCTCGCTGCGGATGCTCGGCGGCCGGGTCCGGATCGGGGCCCTGCGCTCGCCGCTGCGCTCCCCCGCCCAGCTGGCCGACCTGGCCAGGTCCGTGGTCCGGCGCCCCGGTTTCCGGCTGGTCGGGCTGATGGCGTACGAGGGGCACATCGCGGGCGTCGGGGACGCGGTGGCGGGGCGTCCGCTGCGGTCCCGGGCGATCCGGCTGATGCAGGCCACGGCCCGTAAGGAGCTGGCGGCCCGGCGGGCCGAGGTGGTGCGGGCGGTCCGGGCGGTGGCGCCGGACCTGGAGTTCGTGAACGGCGGCGGCACGGGCAGCGTGCAGCACACGGCGGCGGAGGACGCGGTGACGGAGATCGCCGCCGGTTCGGGGCTGTATGTGCCGCGCCTGTTCGACAACTACACCTCGTTCACGGCCCGCCCGGCGGCCCTGTTCGCGCAGCCCGTGGTGCGGCGGCCGGGCGTGGGCGTGGTGACGGTGCTCGGGGGCGGCTATCCGGCGTCGGGCGCGGCCGGGGCGGACCGGCTGCCGGTCCCGTATCTCCCGGAGGGGCTGCGCTACGACCCGCAGGAGGGCCCCGGCGAGGTGCAGACCCCGCTGCTCGGCGCCCCGGCGGACGATCTGCTGATCGGTGACAAGGTGTGGTTCCGGCACGCGAAGGCCGGTGAGCTGTGCGAGCGGTTCGACGCGCTGCACCTGATCGAGGGCGACCGGGTGACGGCGACGGTTCCGACGTACCGGGGCGAGGGCCGTACGTTCCTCTAGCCGTACGTTCCTCCAGCCGTACGTTTCCTCAGCCGCCCGGGTGCTCGACCGCGCTGCCGACGCCGCCGTCCGTGGCCTTCGCGCCGATGGGGCGGATGCCCTTCGTGAGGGTGTCCATGAGGGCCAGGGGCGGTCCGTCGGGGCCGGCGTCGAAGGCGTACCGGACGATGACGGGCGACTCGCTGCCGACGGGGGACGGGAAGGCGAGCGACTGCACATAGCCGCCGGGGCCCTTGGCGGTGGTGACCTTCCAGCGGATGTAGTAGCCGGTGCGGCCGGCGACGGTGATCTCGCCCGCGGCGGTCTGCCGGTGCGCGGTGATGCCGCCGTGGATGCGCCGGCCGATGAGGTCCTCCTCGTAGGCGCGGTCGGCGGCGTCGGCGATGTCCTCCTTGGCGAGGGCTTCGGGCGTGGTGGCGTCGGTGCCGCCGGGGGTCCGGGTGGTGACGGTGCCGGGGTAGCAGTACGAGGAGGAGGCGCCGGGGCACTCGTACGAGTCCTTGGTGCGCATCGTGAGGAGCTGCCCGGAGGTCCGGTCCGGCCGCTCCCAGCCGTCCGGGATGGGCAGCGTGATGCCGTTGAGCTGGTCGGTGAGCATGTTCGCGTCCTCGTGCGCGGGGGTGCCGTCCGGGGAGGGGTCGTCGTCGCCGGGGACCTCGTCGGTGCCGGTCCGGGTGGGCGACGCCGAGGCGTGGGCGGCCGGGGCCTCCGGGTCGTCGTTCCGGGTCAGGAGCACGGCCCCGGTCACGACGGCGCCGACGACGACCGCCCCGGCCACCACGAGCGCGACGGCCCGGGCGCTGCCGCCGCCCTGCGGGGCCGGGGCGGGAACGGGCACGGTGGCGGGTGCCCGGGTGTGGGCGGTCCACGCCGTGCCGTCCCACCAGCGCTCGGTGCCGGGCGCTGCGGTGTCCGGATACCAGCCGGGCGGCGTCGGATAGCTCATCGCCCCACTCTAGGAGAGAAGTCCACAGCTCCAGGAGAGAGGTCTACAGCGGTGTGACGTAGGCACCGGAGATGCCGCCGTCCACCAGGAAGTCGGTGGCGTTGACGAACGAGGCGTCGTCGCTCGCCAGGAACGCGACGGCGGCGGCGATCTCGGTGGCCTCGGCGAACCGGCCGAGCGGGATGTGCACCAGCCGGCGGGCCGCCCGCTCCGGGTCCTTGGCGAACAGCTCCTGGAGCAGCGGGGTGTTGACCGGGCCGGGGCAGAGCGCGTTGACGCGGATGCCCTCGCGGGCGAACTGGACGCCCAGTTCGCGGGTCATCGCCAGCACCCCGCCCTTGGACGCGGTGTACGAGATCTGCGAGGTGGCCGCGCCCATCCGGGCCACGAAGGAGGCGGTGTTGATGATGGAGCCGCGGCCCTGGCGGCGCATATAGGGCAGGGCGGCCTTGCAGCAGAGGTAGACGGAGGTGAGGTTGACGTCCTGGACGCGTTTCCACGCCTCCAGTTCCGTGGTGAGGATGGAGTCGTCCTCGGGCGGGGAGATGCCCGCGTTGTTGAAGGCGATGTCGACGGAGCCGTAGGTGTCGTCGGCGGTACGGAACAGCTCGGCGACCTGTCCGGGGTCGGTCACGTCGACGCGTACGAAGGTGCCGCCGACCGCTTCGGCCGCCGCCTCGCCGGCCTTCGCGTCGATGTCGCCGCAGACGACGTGCGCCCCTTCGGAGGCGAGCCGGTGGGCGGTGGCCAGGCCGATGCCGCTGCCCGCGCCGGTGATGACGGCGGTGCGGCCGACGAGGCGGCGGCAGATGGTCTCGTGGTCCGTGGTCGTCATTCCGGTCAGACCTCCGTGCTCAGGAAGACGTTCTTGGTCTCGGTGAAGGCGGTGAGGGCGTCGGGCCCCAGCTCGCGCCCGACGCCGGACTGCTTGAACCCGCCGAAGGGGGTCCAGTAGCGCACCGCCGAGTGCGAGTTGACGGAGAGATTGCCCGCCCGGACGGCCCGGGACACCCGCAGGGCGCGCCCCACGTCACGGGTCCAGAGCGAGCCGGCGAGCCCGTAGTCGGTGGCGTTGGCGAGCCGCACGGCGTCCGCCTCGTCCTCGAAGGGCAGCACGACGGCGACGGGCCCGAACACCTCCTCGGTGGCGACGGGCGCGTCCGCCGGGACGCCGGTGAGGACGGTCGGCGGGAACCAGAAGCCGGGCCCCTCGGGCGCGCTCCCCCGGATCGCGGCGGCGCCCTCGGGGACGTAACCACGTACGCGTTCGAGCTGGGTACGGGAGATGAGCGGGCCCATCCGGGTCTTCTCGTCGGCGGGGTCGCCGACGGTGTACGCGGCGACGGCCGGGGCGAGGTGTTCCAGGAAGCGGTCGTACGCGGAGCGCTGGACGAGGATGCGGGTGCGGGCGCAGCAGTCCTGGCCGGCGTTGTCCAGGAAGGAGTCGGGGGCGGCGGCCGCGGCGGCCTCGATGTCGGCGTCGGCGAAGACGATGCTGGGGCTCTTGCCGCCGAGTTCGAGGGTGACCCGCTTGAGGCGGTCCGCGCACTTGGCCATGATCCGCTTGCCGGTGCGGGTGGAGCCGGTGAACACGATCTTGGCGACGCCCGGGTGTTCGACCAGGGCGTTGCCCGCCTCGTCGCCCGCGCCGGGCAGGACCTGGAAGAGGTGTTCGGGCAGGCCCGCCTCCAGGGCGATCTCCGCGAGGCGGAGGGCGGTGAGCGGGGTGGTCTCGGCGGGTTTCAGGATCACCGCGTTGCCGGCGGCGAGGGCGGGGGCGGTGCCCCAGGCGGCGATGGGCATCGGGAAGTTCCAGGGGGCGATGACGCCGACGACGCCCAGGGGTTCGAGGATCGTGAGGTCGAGGCCGCCGGGGACGGGGATCTGCCGGCCGTTGAGGCGTTCCACTCCCCCGGCCGCGTAGTCGAGCAGGTCGCGGACGTTGCCGGCCTCCCAGCGGGCGTTGCCGAGGGTGTGGCCGGCCTCCCGGACCTCCAGTCGGGCCAGTTCCTCGGTGTGGGCGTCGACGGCGGCGGCGAACCGGCGCAGCAGCCGGGCCCGGTCGGCGGGGGCGAGCGCTGCCCAGGTGCGCTGGGCGGCGGTGGCGCGGACGACGGCGGTGTGGACGGCCGGGGCGGGGGTGGCGGGGACGGTGGCGACGACCTCTTCGGTCGCCGGGTTCAGGACGTGGTGCTCATGGATCACGTGGTCCTCACAGGCGTTCGAAGGAGCGGCGCAGTTCCCAGTCGGTGACGGCCGCGTCGAAGGCGTCGAGTTCGACGCGGGCCATGGTGCGGTAGTGCGCGACGACGTCCTCGCCGAATGCCTCGCGGGCGATTCCGCTGTCCTCCCAGAGCGCGGCGGCCTCGCGCAGGGTGGCCGGGACGTGGTCGTACGCGGCGGTGTAGGCGTTGCCCTCGCAGGGTTCGGGGAGTTCGAGCTTGTGCTCGATGCCGTGGAGTCCGGCGGCGACGAGTCCGGCGACGGCCAGGTACGGGTTGACGTCGCCGCCGGGGAGCCGGTTCTCGAAGCGCAGCGAGGCGCCGTGGCCGACGACGCGCAGCGCGCAGGTGCGGTTGTCGTGGCCCCAGGCGACGGCGGTCGGGGCGAAGGAGCCGGGGCGCAGCCGCTTGTACGAGTTGATGTTCGGCGCGAAGAGGAGGGCGAGGTCGCGCAGGGCGGCGAGCTGGCCGGCCAGGAAGTGCCGCATCACGGGTGACATGGCCCCGTCCGTACCGGCCATGACGGACCGTCCGGGGTCGGTGGTGGAGCGCAGCGAGAGGTGGATGTGACAGGAGTTGCCCTCGCGTTCGTTGAACTTGGCCATGAAGGTGAGCGCCATGCCCTCCTGGGCGGCGATCTCCTTGGCGCCGGTCTTGTAGACGGCGTGCTGGTCGCAGGTGACCAGGGCCTCGTCGTAGCGGAACACGATCTCGTGCTGGCCCGGGTTGCACTCGCCCTTGGCGGACTCGACGGCGAGGCCCGCGCCCGCCATCTCGTTGCGGATGCGGCGCAGCAGGGGTTCGACGCGGCCGGTTCCGAGGACGGAGTAGTCGACGTTGTACTGGTTGACGGGGGTCAGCTCTCGGTAGCCCCGGTCCCACGCCTGTTCGTAGGTGTCCTTGAAGACGATGAACTCCAGTTCGGTGCCGACGTGCGCGGTGTACCCGTGTTCGGCGAGGCGTGCGAGCTGGCGGCGCAGGATCTGCCGGGGCGCGGCGGTGACGGGCGTGCCGTCGGCCCAGGCGAGGTCGGCGAGGGCCAGCGCGGTGCCCTCGTGCCAGGGCACCCGGCGCAGGGTCGTGAGGTCGGGGCGCATGGCGAGGTCGCCGTAGCCGTTGTCCCAGGAGGACATGGCGTAGCCGTCGACGGTGTTCATGTCGGTGTCCACGGCGAGGAGGTAGGCGCAGCCCTCGGTGCCGTGCGGGACGACCTCGTCGAGGAAGAAGGGGGCGGCGAAGCGTTTGCCCTGGAGCCGTCCCTGCATGTCGGGGAAGGCCAGGACGACGGTGTCGATCTCCCCGCTGTGCACGAGGCGGCGCAGGTCTTCGAGGGCGAGCGGGGCGGTGCGGTCGGACACGGACGGGTCCTCTCCTCGCGGGCCGGGCAGGCGCGTACAAATCTATGGGCAGGGTGGGTGTTGTGGGTACGGTGCCCGGGTGTTCCGCGCGCCGTACGAGGGAGGGCACCGGTGAATCGTCCGCTGGTCGGGATCAGCACTTATCTGGTCGCTTCGGCGCGCTGGGAGGTATGGGATCTGCCGGCGGCGCTGCTGCCCGCCGGGTACGCCCGGATGGTGCGGGAGGCGGGCGGGCTGGCCGTGCTGCTGCCGCCGGACGCGCCCGGGATCGCGGCGGAGACCGTGGCCCGGCTGGACGCGGTGGTGGTGGCGGGCGGCCCCGATGTGGACCCGGCACGGTACGGGGCCGGGCGCGATCCGCGTACCGGGCCGCCGGCGGCGGAGCGGGACTCCTGGGAGGCGGCGCTGATCGGCGCGGCGCTGGAGTCGGGGACGCCGTTGCTCGGGGTGTGCCGGGGGATGCAGCTGCTGAACGTGGTGTGCGGGGGCACCCTGACCCAGCATCTGGACGGCCACGGCGGGGCGCCGGGCGTGTTCGGTTCACACCCGGTGACACCGGTCCCGGGCACCCGTTACGCGTCGCTGGCGCCGGAGGTGTGCGCCGTGCCCACGTACCACCACCAGGCCGTGGACCGGATCGGCAGCGGCCTGGTGGCGTCGGCGCACGCGGCGGACGGCACCGTGGAGGCGGTCGAACTCCCCGGCGACCACTGGGTCCTGGGGGTGCAGTGGCATCCGGAGATGGGCGAGGACTTCCGCGTGGTGCGGGGGTTGGTGGCGGCGGCAGGAGCCTAGAGCCGCCGCCGGAGCCAGGTCAGGGCGGCGGCGCCCTGGGCCGCCTGGAAGGCCCGGAGCGTCGGGAGGCCGGGCGGGGCGGGGCGCAGTGCGTGCTCCGCGAAGTACCCGGCGACGGCGGCGAGTACGGCGGTGACGGCGTCGGGGTCCGCGTCCCGGCCGAGCGGGTGGGCGGTGAACAGGGCCTCCGGGTCGGGGCGGCCCGTTCCGGAGGCGTAGCCCTGGGCGGCCACGCACGGGAGCATCGCCAGGAGGTCGAACCAGGGCGCGGCGCGCACCGCGTGCGGCCAGTCCACGAAGACGGTCCGGTCCCCGGTGAGCAGGATGTTGTCGGCGCGCAGGTCGCTGTGGGCGAGGGTGTCCCCGGCGACGGCCTCGGTCCAGCCGGATTCCAGTTCCGCGAGTTCGGCGAGGCGGCCGGCGGCCCAGGGGTGCAGGCGGGGGTCGCCGCCGGCGGCGTGCAGGGTGCGCCAGCCGTCCAGATGCGCGTCGTCCGGGACCGGTGCGCCGGCCGGGGCCGGGGTGAGGAGCCGGGCGAGGTCCCCGACCGCTGTCAGGACCCGGTCCAGCTCCGCCCGGTCCCAGGGCACCCGGGGCTGGCGGCCGTCGATGTCCTCCAGTACGAGGGCGACGCAGGTGCCGTCGTCGTACGAGCCGAGCAGCCGGGGCACCGGGGCGTGCGCCGGGAGCAGCGCGGTGTGCCGGATCTCGTCGCGGTGCATGCGGGGGCTGTCCGCGTTCACCTCGGCGCTCACCGCCTTGACGAAGGCCCGGCCGCCGTTGGCGAGGCGGACCCGGGCGGCGACGCCGGGTGAGAAGCCGCCGTTCTGGGTGCGGGCCTCGGTGACCGGTGCGCCGAGGATGTCCTCGACGGCCGCGCGTACGGCGGCGGGCAGGCCGGACCAGGGGTGGCGGACGCCCCGCGCGGGCGGTGCGGTGGCGGTCATCGGTCCGTGCCCTCCGGTGCGGTGGCGGCCGTCCAGGTCAGCGGGGTGGGGCCGGTGGGGTCTCCGTAACCCAGCGAGCGGTACAGGCCCTCGCCCTCGGGCGTCGCGGTCAGGTTGATCCGGGAGCACCCGGCCTCGACCAGGTGGTCGTGGACGGCCCGGAAGGTCAGGCGGGCGTATCCCCGCCGCCGGTGGGCGGGGTCGGTGGCGACGGAGGCGATGTGCCCAACGTACGGGGCCCTGCCCGGGCGGGGCAGGGCCCACATGTACTGGCCGACCGTGCCGGCCAGCAGCCGGTCCCCGGCGTCGATCACATAGGCGACGAAGTGCGGGTCGGTGGCGAGCCGTTCGCGGAAGTACGCCTCGCACACCGGGGTCCAGTCGGCTTCCGGGACGGTTCCCATCGAGGCGAGCATGATCCGGCGCAACCGGGTGACCTCGGCGGCGTCGTCCGCGCCGGCCCGTCTCAGGTGCGGCGAAGTGCTCATGGATCGTCCTTTCGCTGGGTGCCGTGCCCTGCAAGGGTGTCGTGCCCGGCCCGGCACGTCGCGCGGTTTTCCACGGGCTCCGCCTAGGGCGTGTCCGGCTCTGATCCGCCGGACACGCCCTAGACCGTCCCCCCGGACGGCTCCGACCGGGTCAGCGCGAGCAGATCACGCGCCGGGCCCGTCGGGCGGTGGCCCGAGGGCCAGACCGCGCGCAGCTGGCGGCGCAGCCGGGCCCCGGCGATCGGGACCTTGACCAGGCGGCGGGCGGACAGCTCCTCGCCGAGCGCGAGTTCGCTCAGGACGCAAGGGCCGGCGCCGCTCTCCGCCGCGCCCTTGACCGCGGTGGTCGAGGAGAGTTCCAGGAGCGGCGGGGCCAGCGGGCCGTGGACGGCGAGCGCGGCGTCCAGGACCTGGCGGGTGCCGGAGCCGTGCTCGCGCAGGATCAGCGGGGTCGCGGCCAGTTCGCCCGGGGTCAGCGGGGTGCGGCGGCGGGCCCACGGGTGGGCGGGGGCGACCACGACGACCAGGCGGTCGTGGGCGATGACCGTGCCGTCGAGCCCGGCCGGGACGGACAGCCCCTCCACGAAGCCCAGGTCCGCCTCGCCGGTCAGCAGCCGCTCGGCGACCACCGCGGAGTTCCCGGCGAGCAGCGAGACGGCGGTGCCGGGGCGTTCGGCGCGCAGGGCGATGAGCCAGCCGGGGAGCAGGTATTCGGCGATGGTCATGGAGGCGGCGACCCGCAGCCGGGAGTCGCGGCGGTCGCGCAGCGCCTGGGCGCCCGCGTCGAACGCCTCGGCCGCCTCCACGACCCGGCGCGCCCAGTCGGTGACCAGGGCGCCCGCGTCGGTGAGCCGGGAGCCCCGGGGCGAGCGGTCGAGGAGGGCGAGGCCGAGCTGACGTTCCATCGAGCGGACCCGGCTGCTGGCGGCGGGCTGGGTGATGCCGACGTCCCGGGCGGCCCGGCCGAGGCTGCCGTGCCGGGCGACGGCGAGGAGCAGTTCCAGCGCGCCCAGGTCGGGCACCCGGTGGGACAGGGGAGTGGGCGGTTCGCTGGGCATAAGCCCACTTTATGACCTCATAGGGCGGTGCTCCCTGGTGGGGTCCCGCCGCGGCCGGAAAGAATCGTGGCATGGCCATCTATCTGCGGACCCGCACCTCTCCCCCGTACCCCGGCACCCTCCGGCGGCCCACCCTGCGGCACTTCGGGCCCAACTGGTACGCCACGGTGATGGGCACCGCGATCGTCGCGAGCGCCGGTGTCGCGCTGCCGGTGCGTGTGCCGGGGCTGCGCGGCGCGTGCACCGCGGTGTGGCTGTTCTCGGCGCTGCTGCTCGCCGCCGTGCTGGCCGCCCGCGCCGGGCACTGGGCGGCCCACCGCGACCAGGCGCGCGCCCATCTCGCGGACCAGGCCGTCGCGCCGTTCTACGGCTGCCTGTCGATGGCGCTGCTGGCCGTCGGGGGCTCCGGCCTGACCGCGGGCGTCGGCCTCATCGGGCACCGGGCGGCGCTCGCCCTCGACGTGGTGCTGTACACGGCGGGCACGGTAACCGGTCTGGTGGCGGCCGTGGCGGTCCCGTATCTCATGATCACGCGCCACCGGCCGGAGCCGGGCACCGCGTCCCCCGTGTGGCTGCTGCCGGTGGTGGCGCCGATGGTGTCGGCCGCGCTCGGCCCGCTGCTCGTGGCGGAGCTGCCCCCGGGCCAGGGGCGCGAGGCGCTGCTCCTCGGCTGCTACGCGATGTTCGGGCTGAGCCTGCTGGCGACGCTGGTCATGCTCCCGCTGGTCTTCGGCCGGCTGGTGCACGGGGGCCCGCTGCCGCTCGCCCTGACGCCCGCCCTGTTCCTGGTGCTCGGCCCGCTGGGCCAGTCGACCACCGCGGTCAACGCGCTGGCCGATGTGGCGCCGGGCGCGATCGGGGGCCCGTACGCCTCGGCGCTGCGGGCCTTCGCGGTGCTGTACGGGGTGCCGGTGATGGGCTTCGCGCTGATGTGGCTGGCGCTGGCCGTGGCGCTGGTGGTGCGGGCGGTACGGGGCGGGATGACGTTCTCGATGACCTGGTGGGGCTTCACCTTCCCCGTCGGCACCTGTGTGACGGGCGCGGCGGGCCTGGCCCGGCACACCGGGCTGACCGCGTTCACCTGGCTGGCCGTCGCGCTGTACGTGCTGCTGGTGTCGGCGTGGGCGGTGGCGGGCGTACGCACGGTGCGCGGGCTGCTCAGCGGAGTGCTGCTCGCAGCGCCGCGGGGGCCCGTACCAGCGACGGCCCGTACCAGGTGAGATACCGCCCGTCGACCAGAGCGGCGGGCAGGCCCGGGAAGGCTTCCGGTCCGTCGTCCCGGGTGAAGCGGTAGGGCTCGTCGGGCAGGACCACCAGCTCGGCGCCGGCCGCGTTCAGCTCGTCGAGCGGGACGCGCGGGTAGCGCTCGGCGTGGTCCGCGTACGCGTTGGCCACGCCGAGCCGGGCCAGCAGATCACCGGCGAAGGTGTCGCGGCCGAGCACCATCCACGGCCGGCGCCAGACCGGGACGATCGCGCGGCGCGGCGGTCCGGGCGGCGGGAGGGCCGCCCAGGCGGCCTCGGCCTCGTCCAGCCAGCGCGGGCGGGCCAGCCCGCAGGCGCCGGTCAGCAGCCGGTCCAGCTCACCGAAGGCGTCGTCCAGGGTACGGACGGTGGTGACGAGAACGGCCACGCCGGCGTCCTCCAGGGCGGCGAGGTCGGGGGCCCGGTTCTCCTCCTCGTTGGCCACCACCAGGTCGGGGCGCAGGGACAGGATCGCGTCGATGCCGGGGTTCTTGGTGCCGCCGACGCGGGCGGTATCGAGTCCGGCCGGGTGGGTGCACCAGTCGGTGGCGCCGACGAGCAGCCCGGGGGCCGTTTCGGCGACGGCCTCGGTGAGCGAGGGGACCAGGGAGACGACGCGCACGACGGTCAGCGCCTGGGGTCGGACGTGGCGTCGATGTGTTCGGCGACCGCGACGCACAGCAGCCGGGTGCCGGGGAGGGTGGCCCGCCAGCGGTGGCGGACCCCGCCGGACAGGAACAGCGTGTCGCCCTGGACCAGCCGGTAGGCCCGGCCCTCGGCCTCCACTTCGGCGGCGCCCTCGGCGACGTACAGGAGCTCGTCGTTGCGGTGCTGGAACTCGCGCCCGAGGTCGAGTTCCCCGGTGAATTCCAGGGCGCTGAGCTGGTGGCGTCCGCGGACCACCCGGTGGACCCCGTCCTCCTGGGCGGCGCGCACGACGTCGACCGCGCGTGCCGAGTCCGCGGCGGCGCGCAGCCGGGCCGTGGTGGTCTCCAGCGCCTCGGCGACCCGGTCGAGCGACCGGGCGCTGGGTCTGGCGCGCTCGTTCTCGATCTGGCTGAGGAACGGCACGGAAAGGCCGCTGCGCGAGGCGACGGCGGCCAGGGTCAGTCCCAGGGATCTGCGCTGTCGGCGGACCGCGGCGCCCACCCGGAGTGTTTCCTTCTCGTCCATGTCCGGCTCCCTCCCGAATCGCCATCCTTCCGGTTGTGGGCCCGTCGCGCACACCGTTACGCGAGGACGGCCCGGAAAGTGAGCGGACCGGAACGCCGGAAGGGGTGGGCCGCGCCTCGGCGCGACCCACCCCTGCACGGGCTGCGGCCCTGGTGGGGGCCGGTGACGGCTCCTACTGAGGGGCCATCTTGTCCGCGATGCCCGGGTTCTTCTTCATCCAGGCGCTCACGGCTTCCTCCTCGTGCCCGGTGCCGAGCTTCTGGATCTGGTTCTCCAGGCCGGCCAGCTGCTCCTCGCTCAGCTTGAAGTTCTTGAACCACTTCGTCAGCTGCGGGTAGTTCGCCGGGAACTCCTTGGAGGCGATGGTGTGCAGCCGGTCGCCCTCACCGAACGCCTTCTTCGGGTCCTGGAGCTTGGTCATCGCGTACTCGCTGTACGCCCAGTGCGGGGTCCACAGCAGGACGGCGACGGGCTCCTTCTTGGCGTACGCGCGCTTCAGCTCGGCGAGCATGCCGGGCGTCGAGGAGTCGACCACCTTGTACTCGTCGTCCAGGCCGTAGGCCGGGAGCACGTTCTTCTTCAGGTTCTCCATGGTGGCGGTGCCGGGCTCGATGCCGATGATCCGGCCCTTGAACTTCGAGCTCTTGCCCTTGAGGTCGGCCAGGGACTTCACGTCCTTGACGTAGTCGGGCACCGCGACCTCGATGGAGGTCGGGCCGTACCAGGAGCCGACGTCCGTCAGCTTGGAGCCGTACTTGTCCCAGTAGTTCTTCTGGGTGAAGGGGAGCCAGCCGTCGAACTGCACGTCGATCTGGCCGCGCGACATCGCGGTGTACATCGGACCGACCTCGAACTGCTTGAGGTTGATCTTGTAGCCGCGCTCCTCCAGGACGGCCTTCCACAGGTACGTGGCGGCGATGTCCTCCTCCCAGGGGAACCAGGCCATCTCGACCGGGCGGTCGCGCTCGTCCTTGCCGTTCGCGCCCTTGGCCGGGGCGGACTCCTTGACCGGGGTCCACTGGCCGGCGACGTCCGGGTTGGCCTTCAGCCAGATGCGGACGGCCTCCTGCTCCTTGCCGGAGCCGCTCTTCTGGATCTGGGCCTCAAGACTGGTGAGCTGGTCCTCGCTCATCTCGAAGTCCTTGAGCCACTGGGCGACCTCGGGGTTGTCCCCGGTGAAGCCCTTGCGGGTCAGGGTGTGGATGCCGTCGCCCTTGCCCCAGAGGTTCTTGGGGTCCTTGAGCTTGGTCAGCTCGAACTGGTTGTACGCCCAGTGCGGCGACCACAGCGGGACGACGATCGGTTCCTTCTTGGCGTACGCGCGCTTCAGCTCGGCCAGCATGGACGGCGTGGAGCCGTCGATGACCTTGTACTCCTTGTCCAGGCCGTAGCCCGGCAGGATCTTGTCCTTGAGCAGGCCCATCTCACCGGCGCTGGGCTCGATGCCGACGACCCGGCCCTTGAACTTCGAAGCCTTGCCCTTGAGGTCGGCCAGGGACTTGACGTCCTTGACGTAGCTGGGGACGGCCAGCTCCAGCGAGGTGGGGCCGTACCAGGAGCCCATGTCCTCCAGGCGGTCCTTGTACTTCTTCCAGTACGAGGCATGGGTGACCGGCAGCCAGGAATCGGTCTCGAAGTCGATCTGGCCGCTCGCCATGCCGGTGTACAGCGCGCCGGCCTCGTACTGCTTGACGTCGACCTCGAAGCCGCGCTGCTCCAGCAGCTCCTTCCACAGGAAGGTGGAGGCGATGCCCTCGTCCCACGGGATGTAACCCATGCTGATCTTCTTGCCGGCGCCGATGTTCTTCGGGTCGGACGCGGTCGTGGACTCGTCGTCCGAGGAGCCGAAGATCCCGATGCCGCCGGCGACGAGCGCCAGGGCGACGACGCCCGCGACGGCGACGACGGGCTGCGGGCGGTGGTGCCAGATCTTCAGGCCGCCGGCCATCGACTGCGCCTTGGCGAGCGCGCGGCGGGCGAGCGGGGAGACCTCGCGGCCCAGGGCGCTGGTCATCCGGTCCAGGTACATGGCCAGGATGACGATGGAGACACCGGCCTCGAAGCCCAGGCCGACGTCGACGTTGCCGATGGCCCGGTAGACGGAGCCGCCGAGGCCGCCGCCGCCGACCATGCCGGCGATGACCACCATGGACAGGCCCAGCATGATGACCTGGTTGATGCCCGCCATGATGGTGGGCAGCGCCAGCGGCAGCTGGACCCGCAGCAGGGTGTTGCGGGAGGTGGTGCCGAACGCCTCGGCCGCCTCGACCAGCTCGCCGTCGACCTGGCGGATGCCGAGTTCGGTCATCCGGACGCCCGGGGGCAGCGCGAAGATGATGGTGGCGATGATGCCGGGAACGACACCGACACCGAAGAAGATCACGCCGGGGATCAGGTAGACCATGGCGGGCATGGTCTGCATGAAGTCCAGGACCGGCCGGGTCACCGCGCTCACCGTCTTGGAGCGGGAGGCCCAGATGCCGAGCGGCACGGCGAGCACCAGCGTCACGATCGTCGCGACGAGCACCAGGGTGAGTGTGTCCATCGCCTCGTCCCACAGCTCGACCGAGTCGATGAGGGCGAAGCCGACGAACGCGAGGACACCGGCGAGCAGACCGCGCAGCCACCAGGCGATGACGGCGACGATGCCCGCGAAGAGCAGGGGCGCGGGGGCGGAGAGCACGGCGGCGATGCCGTCGAACATGCCGCTCACGACGGAGCTGATGAAGTCGAACAGCCAGGACAGGTGGTTCTGGAGCCAGTCGACCGCGGAGTCGACCCAGTCGCCGAGATGGAGCCTAAACACCGGCCACCTTCTTCAGCGAGGTCGCGGCGTCCTGGGGAGCCCGGGCGGGGGTCATCGGCTCGCCGAGCACGGCGAGCAGCCGCTCCCGGGGCACGACGCCGAGGAGCTTGCCCTTGTCGTCGGTCACGGCGACCGCGACCCGGCTCTGCGAGCAGGGCGTGAACAGCTCGATGATCGGCGTGGACTCGGTGACGGTGGCCGGGGTGGACCGCAGCACGTCGTCGGCGGTCCGGATCTCGGTGCCCTTGTCGCAGAGCGTGCCCATGACGGTGTCCGTCTCGGCCATGATCGCGCCGGCGGTCAGCACCCGGGCGCGGTCCACGTCCTGGGTGAAGGAGGCGACGTAGTCGTTGGCCGGGGTGACGAGTATGTCCTCGGCGGTGCCGAGCTGGACTATCTCGCCGTCGCGCATCACGGCGATGCGGTCGCCGAGGCGCATGGCCTCGTTGAGGTCGTGGGTGATGAAGACGATGGTCTTCTTCAGCCGCTTCTGGAGCTCCAGGAGCTGGTCCTGCATGTCGCGGCGGATCAGCGGGTCGAGCGCGCTGAAGGACTCGTCCATCAGGAGCAGGTCGGCGTCGGTGGCGAGCGCGCGGGCCAGGCCCACGCGCTGCTGCATGCCGCCGGACAGCTCGTCGGGCCAGGACTTCTCCCAGCCGGCCAGGCCGGTCAGCTCCAGGGCCTCGGTGGCGCGGCGGTTGCGCTCGGCACGCGGGACGCCCTGCACCTCAAGGCCGTACGCGGCGTTCTCCAGGACGCTCCGGTGGGGGAAGAGCGCGAAGTGCTGGAACACCATGCTGATCTTGGTGGAGCGGACGCGGCGGAGCTCGGCGGGGCTCAGGGCGGTCAGGTCCTGGCCGTCGAAGAGCACCTGGCCGGAGGTGGGCTCCAGCAGGCCGTTGAGCATCCGCAGCAGCGTGGACTTGCCCGAGCCGGACAGACCCATCACGACGAAGATCTGGCCCGGTTCGACGGTGAACGAAGCGTCGATCACCGCTGCGGTGGTTCCGTCGGCGCGCAGCGCGTCGCGGCCGGTGCCGCTCTGCAGTTTCTGCACGGCTTGATCGGGTCGTCTGCCGAACACTTTGTACAAGTGCTCGGCTTGCAGCCTGGACACATACACCTCACGCGTTGAACCGAGAACGGTCTGCCACCCCCGCCGGCAGACCGTGGAGCGGCACGGATTCCGTCCGCATGGCACGTGCACTAGTTGAAAATGTGACGTGGTCCGCTCCGATGGCGCGCCTGCCCCGACTTATCCCGAGCAAACACAAGAGTGACCTGGATCACATAAACCGGACCGGTTTTCCGGGAACCGCGTTCGTGGCAGCCCCTGTCGGTGCCGTGCGGCATCATCGGCGTGTGACGCGACGCCTGATGCTCCTCGACACCGCTTCCCTCTATTTCCGCGCCTACTTCGGCGTGCCCGACTCGGTGCGCGCACCGGACGGCACCCCGGTCAACGCCGTGCGCGGCCTGCTGGACTTCATCGGCCGCCTGGTGCAGGACCACCGGCCGGACGACCTCGTCGCCTGCTGGGACGCGGACTGGCGGCCGCAGTGGCGGGTCGACCTCATCCCGACGTACAAAGCGCACCGGGTGGCCGTCGAGACCGGCGCCGGCGTGCCCGACGAGGAGGAGACCCCGGACACGCTGGCCCCGCAGGTCCCGGTCATCGCGGACGTGCTGGACGCGCTGGGCATCGCCCGGGTCGGCGCCGAGGGGTACGAGGCGGACGACGTGATCGGCACGCTGACCGGCCGGGCGGCCGGCCCGGTCGACATCGTCACCGGCGACCGGGACCTGTACCAGCTGGTGGACGACGCCCGCGGGGTGCGGGTGCTCTACCCGCTGAAGGGCGTCGGCACCCTCCAGCTGACGGACGAGGCGTGGCTGCGTGAGAAGTACGGGGTGGACGGCGCCGGGTACGTGGACCTGGCGCTGCTGCGCGGCGACCCGAGCGACGGGCTGCCGGGCGTGCCCGGGATCGGCGAGAAGACGGCGGCGAAGCTGCTGGACGCCTTCGGCGACCTGGCCGGGATCATGGCGGCGGTGGACGATCCGGCGGCCAAGCTGACGCCCTCGCAGCGCAAGCGGCTGGACGAGGCCCGCGGCTATGTGGCCGTCGCGCCGAAGGTGGTGCGGGTCGCCGGTGACGTACCGCTGCCGGACTTCGACCCGGCGCTGCCCGCCGCGCCGCGCGATCCGGCCGCGCTCGACGCGCTCGCGACCCGGTGGGGTCTGGGCGGGGCCCTTCAGCGCCTCCACTCCGCACTGCGACCCTGAGGTGTTAAGTTAGGTAACCCTAAGGCCGATGTCGGCATCGGGGGCATCGGTTGGCGGTTTTCCAATTCCGGCAGCAGGGAGCAGACCTCGTGGCAGAACGACCGGAACGGCGGGCACCGAAGGCTCGGGGGGCGCAGGTCCTGCGCACCGAGCAGATCACCCCGCACATGATCCGGGTGGTGCTCGGCGGCGACGGTCTCGCCGAGTTCGCGCTCGCGGGCTTCACCGACCATTACGTCAAGCTGTGCTTCGCCCCCGAGGGCGCGGACTACACCCACCCCTTCGACATGGCCCGCATCCGCGAGGAGTACCCCCGCGAGCTGTGGCCCACCACCCGTACCTACACGGTGCGTTCCTGGGACCCGGCCGCCCGGGAGCTGGCGATCGACTTCGTGGTGCACGGCGACGAGGGCCTCGCCGGGCCCTGGGCGGCGGGCGCGAAGCCGGGCGACCAGGTGACCTTCCTGGGCCCCGGCGGGGGTTACGCCCCCGACGCCTCGGCGGACTGGCACCTGCTGGCGGGCGACGAGAGCGCGCTGCCGGCCGTCGCCGCCGCGCTGGAGCAGATGCCGGCGGGCGCGGTGGTGCACGCGTACGTCGAGGTGGCGGACGCGACGGAGGAGCAGAAGATCGTCACGCCGGACGGCGTGGAGATCACCTGGCTGCACCGGGCGGGCCGGCCGGTCGGCGAGGCGCTGACCGAGGCGGTGACGGGGCTGGAGTTCCCGGCCGGCCGGGTGCAGGCGTTCGTGCACGGCGAGGCGGGCTTCGTCAAGGAGATCCGCCGCCACCTGCGCCTTGAGCGCGAGATCCCGGCCGCTCAGCTGTCGATCTCCGGCTACTGGCGGCTCGGCCACGACGACGACGCGTGGCGCTCCGTCAAGCGCCAGTGGAACGAGCAGGTGGAGCGCGAGCAGGAGAGCGCTGCCTGACCTTCGTACGCCCATGGCTGTGCCCCGGTCCGCGGACCGGGGCACAGCCATGTCGTGAGGCGTTGCGGCGCCGGCCGCCGGGAAGCCGTGGAAGGATCTCCCGCTTCCGGCCAATCCGCCCGGGCACCGGCTCCGAATCACCCCGGAGAGCGATGGCCACCGAAGGGAACCCCGCGTGAAGGAAGCCGTGTACATCAGCGGAACGGCCTCGGCGGGGCCCGATCTCCAGGAGCTGATGGGGCAGGTCGCCCGGGGCGACCAGGACGCGTTCGCCCAGGTCTACGACGCGGTGAGCGGCCCGGTGCTCGGGCTCGTCCGCAGTGTGCTGCGCGATCCCGCCCAGTCGGAGGAGGTCGCCCAGGAGGTCCTGGTGGAGGTGTGGCGCACCGCGTCCCGCTTCCAGGCGGCCCGGGGCAGCGCGATGAACTGGGTGCTGACCCTGGCCCACCGCCGCGCCGTCGACCGGGTCCGCTCGGCGCAGGCGTCGGCGGCGCGCGAGCACAAGGCCGCCCTGCTCGACCGGACGCCCGCCTTCGACGAGGTCACCGAGCAGGTGGAGACCCGGCTGGAGCGCGAGCAGGTGCGCCGCTGCATGCGGACGCTGTCCGAGCTCCAGCGGGAGTCCGTCACCCTGGCGTACTACCGGGGGCTGACCTATCGCGAGGTGGCCGAACTGCTCGCGGTGCCGCTCGGCACGATCAAGACTCGACTGCGCGACGGGCTGATCCGGATGCGCGACTGCCTCGGGGTGACCTCATGACCGACGCCGGACTGCACACGCTGACGGGCGCCTACGCCCTGCACGCCCTCCCCGACACCGAACGCCGGGACTTCGAACGGCACCTGGGCGCCTGCGAAGCCTGCTCCACCGAGGTGCGCGAGCTCTCCGAGACCGCGACCCGCCTCGGTCTCGCCGTCGCCGCGCCGGCCCCCCGCGGGCTGCGGGAGCGGGTGCTCCGGGAGATCACGACCGTACGCCAGGAGCCGCCCGCCGTCTCCCGCCGCGAACGTACGCCGGACCGGCGGTCCGGGGCCGCGAGATGGTCCCGGTTCGCGCTCGCCGCCTGCCTGGCCGGAGCGGTGGGCCTCGGCGGGATCGCCGTGTGGCAGCACCAGGAGGCGCGGGACGCCCGGGCGCAGGCGGACGCGGCCCGGCTCCGGGCCGAGCAGGTGGCCCGGGTCCTCGCGGCGCCCGACGCGAAGACCGCGTCCGGCGCGCTGGACGACGGGGCGCGGGGCACGGTGGTGGTGTCCCGGAGCGAGGACCGGGCGGTGTTCCTGGCCACGGGGCTGGCCGAGGCGCCCAGCGGCAAGGTCTACCAGCTGTGGTTCGCGGACGGCGGCACGATGCGCCCGGCGGGCCTGATGCACGCCTCGGGCCCGTCCTCGACCACGTACACGACCCTGCTCGACGGCCCGGTGGACGGGGCCACGGGCATGGGCGTCACCGTGGAACCGGCGGGCGGTTCGGCGCGGCCGACCTCGGAGCCGGTGGCGCTGATGGAGCTGCCCGCGTGAGCCGCGCGTTCAGCCCCCGCGCGGCGGGCGCGGGAAGAAGCCGCTGGTGCGCGCGGTGTACGCGACGAAGCCGGGGCGGCCGGCCCTTCACCGCCGATTCGCTGCCGGCTGCTCGGCGGATTGGCCCCATCCGGTATTCATCCGATCGGGTGACCGACCAATCCGCCCGGGCACCCGGCACCGAATCCCCGTCGTGAGTGAAGAGCGGAACGATCCGGAGACCGGGGCCACCGAGCCCCGGCGGTCCCGCTGGGTGCGTGCGGCCTGCGCCGCGCTCGGCGGTGTCATCGCCGGGTTCTGCGCCCTGGCGGTCGCCGAGCCGGTGGCGGCGCTGGTGCGCCCCGAGGCGGGGCCGGTCACGGCGGTGGGCGGTGCGGTGATCGACCGCACTCCCCCGGCGCTGAAGGACTTCGCCGTACGCAACTTCGGGACCGACGACAAGCTGGTCCTGGAGCTCGGCATCCTCGCCGTCCTGGCGCTGTTCGCCGTGGCGGTCGGGCTGCTGACACTCCGCCACCGGCTCACCGGGTCGGCGGCCGTGCTGATCTTCGGCGCGCTCGGGGCCACGGCGGCGGTCGGCCGCCCGGAGGGCCGGGTGCCGGACGCGCTGCCGTCGGTGGCGGGCGCGCTGGTGGGGGCGGGGGTGCTGTACTTCCTGGCCGGACGGCTGTCCCCGGCCGCGGCCCCCTCCTCGGGGGAGAGGGCCGCAGCCGGCTTCGACCGGCGCGGGTTCGTCCTCGCCGCGGGCATCGCCGCCGCGGCCTCCGCCGGGGCGGGGCTGCTGGGGCGGTGGCTCACCTCGGCCGTGCAGGCCGGGGCGGAGGCGTCCCGGCGCGATCTGAAGCTTCCCGCGCCCGCCTCGCCCGCCCCCGCCGTGCCGGCAGGAGCGGAGCTGGGAATCCGGGGGCTGAGCCCCTTCGTCACGCCCAACAAGGACTTCTACCGCGTCGACACGGCCCTGGTCGTGCCGAGGGTGGACGCCGGGGCATGGCGGCTGCGCATCCACGGGAAGGGCGTGACCCGCCCAGTGACGCTCACCTTCGATGACCTGGCGGGCCGGCGGGCGGTGGAGCGCGACATCACGCTGACCTGCGTCTCGAACGAGGTGGGCGGGCCGTACGTCGGCAACGCCCGCTGGCTCGGCGTGCGCCTGGCCGACCTGCTGCGCGAGGCCGGGGTGCGGCCCCCGTCCGAGGGCGGGCGCGCCGACCAGCTCGTGGCACGTTCGGTGGACGGCATGACGATCGGCACCCCGGTGGAGGACGTCATGGACGGCCGCGACGCCCTGCTCGCCTTCGGCATGAACGGGGAGCCGCTGCCCTTCGCGCACGGCTTCCCGGTCCGGATGGTCGTCCCCGGGCTGTACGGATATGTGTCGGCCTGCAAGTGGGTCAAGGACATCGAGCTGACCACCTTCGACGCGTACGACGCGTACTGGGTGAGGCGGTCCTGGTCCAGGCGGGCGCCCATCAAGACCCAGGCCCGCATCGACACCCCGCGCCCCTTCGCCTCCCCGAAGGCCGGCACGGTGGCGGTCGCCGGGGTCGCCTGGGCCCAGCACCGCGGGATCACCCGGGTCGAGGTCCGGGTGGACGGCGGCCCCTGGCACCCGGCGCGGCTCGCGGCCGGGGCCGGCCGGGACATCTGGCGCCAGTGGGTGTGGGAGTGGCCGGCCACCCCGGGCAACCACACCCTGGAGGTCCGCGCGACCGACGGGACCGGCGCCACCCAGACCGCCCGGCGCGCCGGCACCGTGCCGGACGGGGCGACGGGCCGGCACTCGGTGGTGGTCGACGTGACCTGATCCCAGCGGGCCCGCCGCCTCCCCCACCTCCGTGCGCAGGTCCGCCCGGGCTTCGCGCACCCCCAGTCAACTACCGTACGCAATCAACCGGTTACTCAACAGGAGAACAGCATGAAGGTCATCCACGCCCGCCGCGCCGCCCTCGCCCTCACCGCGGCGGCGATCCTGCCGCTGGCCCTGACGGCCTGCTCCGGCGACTCCAAGGACAGCGCGTCCGGATCGAGCGCCGGCTCCGCGAAGACCCCCGCCTCACCGTCCGCCGAGAAGTCCATGGACCCGGACAAGCCCTTCGGCCCGGCCTGCGCCTCGGTCCCGAAGAGCGGCGCGGGCTCCTTCGACGGCATGGCACAGGACCCGGTGGCCACGGCGGCCTCGCACAATCCGGCCCTGTCCACCCTGGTCACCGCGGTCAAGAAGGCCGGCCTGGTCGACACCCTCAACAACGCCCAGAACATCACGGTGTTCGCCCCGACCAATGACGCCTTCGCCAAGGTCCCGAAGGCCGACCTCGACAAGCTCCTCGCCGACAAGGCCGCGCTCACCAAGGTCCTCACGTACCACGTGGTGGGGCAGAAGCTGACGCCGGAACAGCTGAAGAAGGGCACCTTCGAGACCCTGGAGAAGGACGAGCTGAAGACATCCGGCTCGGACATGACGTACACCGTGAACGACACGTCGAAGGTCGTCTGCGGCAACGTCCCCACCGCCAACGCCACGGTCTACATCGTGGACACGGTCCTGATGCCGCCCGCCGCCTGACCGCATCCTCGCGGTGGGCCACCGGGCTCACCGCGGGGCCCCGGGCGGGCCGGTGCGGATCCTGCGGAATCCAGTCGCCTTGAACCTACACATAAGCGACGGATAAGAGCAGAATGGACAGTGCGGGCCACTTCCCGCGTGGCGGTGACCGGGTCCGCATGATCCGAAGGGGACGAAACTCATGTCAAACGTCTCGCACGTCGGCCACGATATGGCCGGACACCCCGATGTATCGGAAATGAGCGACCGCTACGCCCGTGTGATGGGCGGCCGCGACGTCGCGCTCGTGGACGCGCCGGTCTTCCTGGTCGGCCTCTACTGCGCCGTCTCTCCGTGGGTGCTGCACTTCACCACCTCGCAGTCCGCCCTGGTGACGCACAACCTGGTCATGGGCATCGCGATCGCCGTGCTCGGCCTCGGGTTCACGGCGATGCCGCAGCGGATGTACGGCCTGAGCTGGGCCATCTGCGCCATGGGTGCGTGGATGATCATCTCGCCCTGGGTGGTCGGCAGCAGCCCGGACACCGGCGTCATCCTCAACAACGTGATCATCGGCGGAATCACCGCCCTGCTCGGACTGGTCTGCGCGGGCGCGTCGATGAAAATGAGCCGAGGCGGCAGGTCCTAGCCCCTGTCGCAGAAAGGGAGCCGCACAGAAGCCGACCGGACCTCGCGCCCGGCCGGCTTCCACGTGTCCCGGCCGATGGCCGCGTGTCTCAGCCCAGCGAGCTGTACGCCACCACGCCTCGCAGCACCTCTTCGACCGCCTTGCGGGCGCTCCGGGCCACCGTGCTGTTCTCGCGCGGCGCGGCGGCGGCCACCTGACCCAGCACGTCGATGACCTGCTTGCACCAGCGCACGAAGTCGCCCGCCGGCATGTCCGCCTCGCGCAGCACCTCGTCCAGCGAGCGGCCGGACGCCCACATGTACACCGCCCAGGCGAAGCCGAGATCGGGCTCGCGCTGGCCGACCCCCTCCGCCTGGTTGATCTTGAAGTCCTCCTCCAGGGAGTCCAGCCGCCCCCAGATGCGGACCATCTCGCCGAGCGCGGTCCTCGCGGGCCCCGACGGCAGCTTCGGCGCCACCGCGTCGTCGGCCTGCCGCGCCTCGTACACCAGGGCGGAGACGCAGGCGGCGAGCTCCGCCGCGTTCAGCCCCTCCCAGACGCCGGCGCGCAGGCACTCGCTCGCCAGCAGGTCCAGCTCGCCGTAGAGCCGGGCCAGCCGCTTCCCGTGCTCGGTGACCTCGCTGCCGCGCAGGTAGTCCAGCTCGGTGAGCAGGGCGACGATCCGGTCGAAGGTGCGGGCGATGGTGTTGGTGCGCCCCTCGATGCGGCGCTCCAGCTGCCGGGTGTCGCGCTGGAGCCGGTGGTAGCGCTCGGCCCAGCGGGCGTGGTCCTCGCGCTCGTCGCACCCGTGGCAGGGGTGTGCGCGCAGCTCGGCCCGCAGGCGCGCGATCTCGCGGTCGTCGGCGGCGGGAGCACGCCCCTTGCGGTGCCGGTCCGGGACGATGTGCCCGGCCTTGGTCCGCAGCGCGGAGGCCAGGTCGCGGCGCGACTGCGGCGAGCGCGCGTTGAACGACTTCGGCACCCGCATCCGCTCCACGGCCTCCACCGGCACCGGGAAGTCGATCGAGGCGAGCCGCTTCACCTGCCGCTCGGCGGTCAGCACCAGCGGGCGGGGCCCGTCGTGGTATTCCATGCCGCGGTGGCCGTGCCCGTTGGTGCGCCCGGCCGGAAGCCCGGGGTCGAGGACGAGCGCGAGGCCGGCGAACTTGCCGGTCGGCACATGGATGACATCGCCGGGCTTCAGCTTCTCCAGGGACGCGGCGGCGGCGGCCCGCCGCTGCGAGGCGCCCTGCTTGGCCAGCTCCGTCTCCCGGTCCTTGAGGTCGCGGCGCAGCCGCGCGTACTCCTCGAAGTCACCGAGATGGCAGGTCATGCCCTCGCGATAGCCCTCAAGGCCCTCCTCGTTGCGCTGGACCTGGCGGGAGATCCCGACGACCGACCGGTCCGCCTGGAACTGCGCGAAGGAGGTCTCCAGGAGCTCGCGCGAGCGGTGCCGCCCGAACTGCTGGACCAGATTCACGGCCATGTTGTACGAGGGGCGGAAGCTGGAGCGCAGTGGATATGTGCGGGTGCCGGCGAGTCCGGCGAGGGCGCCCGGGTCCATGCCGCGCTGCCAGAGCACCACGGCGTGGCCCTCGACGTCGATCCCGCGCCGGCCGGCCCGGCCGGTGAGCTGGGTGTACTCGCCGGGGGTGATGTCGGCGTGCTGCTCGCCGTTCCACTTGACGAGCTTCTCCAGGACCACCGAGCGGGCGGGCATGTTGATGCCGAGCGCCAGCGTCTCCGTCGCGAAGACGGCCTTGACGAGGCCCCGGACGAACAGCTCCTCGACGATCTCCTTGAACCTCGGGAGCATCCCGGCGTGGTGCGCGGCGATGCCCCGCTCCAGGCCCTCCAGCCACTCGTAATAGCCGAGGACGTGCAGGTCCTCGGACGGGATGGACGCCGTCCGCTCCTCCACGATCTCCCGGACCAGCCGGCGCTTGTCGTCGTCGTTGAGCCGGAGCCCGGCGTGCAGGCACTGCTGGACGGCGGCCTCGCAGGCGGCCCGGCTGAAGATGAACGTGATCGCGGGGAGCAGCCCCTCGGCGTCCAGCCGGTCGATGACCTCGGGACGCGAGGGCGTCCAGATCCGGCTGCGCTGACGCCGCTCGCGCTCGCGGTCGGCCTCGCGGATCATCTTGCCGCGGCGGCGGTCGCGGGGGTTGTATCCGCGCTGATTCTCCATGCGGGCCAGGCGGACGAGGTCGGGGTTGACCTCGCGGCGGCCGGTGCCGCGGCCGCCGTGGTCGGTCTCCTCCTCGAAGAGGTCGTACATCCGGCGCCCGGCCAGCACGTGCTGCCACAGCGGGACGGGCCGCTGCTCGGAGACGATCACCTCGGTGTCGCCGCGCACGGTGTCCAGCCAGTCGCCGAACTCCTCCGCGTTGGACACGGTCGCCGACAGGGAGACCAGGGTGACCGATTCGGGGAGGTGGATGATCACCTCTTCCCAGACGGCGCCCCGGAAGCGGTCGGAGAGGTAGTGCACCTCGTCCATGACCACGTGTCCGAGGCCGTTCAGCGCCTGGGAGCCCGCGTACAGCATGTTCCGCAGGACCTCGGTGGTCATGACGACGACCGGGGCGTCCGCGTTGACGCTGTTGTCACCGGTGAGCAGGCCGACCTTGTCGGAGCCGTAGCGGCGGACCAGGTCGGCGAACTTCTGGTTCGACAGGGCCTTGATCGGCGTGGTGTAGAAGCACTTGCGGCCCTGCTCCAGGGCGAGGTGGACGGCGAATTCGCCGACGATCGTCTTGCCCGAGCCGGTCGGGGCGGCGACGAGCACGCCCTTCCCGGCCTCCAGCGCCTTGCACGCCTCGATCTGATACGGGTCGAGATCGAAGTCGTACATCTCGCGGAACGGCCCGAGAGCGGTCGCCTGATCGGCCGCCCGGAGCCGGGAAGCCTGGTAGCGCTCAGCTGGTGAGAGGTCCTCTGTCATCTTGCTGTCGAGCCTACCCGCCGCCTCTGACAGTGACGCGATCTTTAATCGCCCATGGGCCGGGCCCCCAGTATCCGTACGGCCTTCGGCACGCAGGTGGCGGTCAGCGGGAGCGCGCCGAGCGGTTCGCCGTCCGCGTACGCGGTGACGCCGACGGCTTCGAGGGTGACCGAGGCGGCCCGGTGCACGGTGACGACGGGGTGGCTGAGGTGGGTCCCCTTGTACACCTGGGGGAAGACCTTGAGCAGGGTCGTACGGCTGCACTCGCCGACCACCGTGATGTCGAACAGGCCGTCGCTCATGTCCGCGTCCGCGCAGATGCGCATGCCGCCGCCGTACGAGGTGCCGTTGCCGACCGCGACGAGCGTCGCCGCGATCTCACGCGCCGGTCCCCCGTCGAGCGTCATCCGGTACGTGACCGGCTTGAAGGCGGCCAGCTCGGCGAGGATCGCCAGGTCGTACTTGAAGCGGCCGCCCACCCAGCGCATCCGGTTGCCCCGGTCGTTGACCCGGGAGTCGAAGCCGGAGGCGAGCACGGAGCCGAACCAGCGCTCCCCGGCCCGCCCGAGGTCGGTCTCGCGCACCGGCGCCCGGCCCTTGAGCGCGTCGGCGGCGAGCCGGCCCGCCGCCTCCGGGTCGCGTATCGGCAGGCCCAGGGCGCGCGCGAAGTCGTTGCCGGTCCCCACCGCCACCACGCCGAGCGGGGTGAGCGTCCCGGCGACCGCCTGGAGCGCCAGCGACATCAGCCCGTCCCCGCCGACGGCTATGAGCGCGCCCGTCCCCTCAGCGACCGCGTCCCGCGCCCGGCGCAGCGCGTCACCGGCGTCCTCGCCGAGGATCGTGCGTACGGAGAAGCCGGCCTCCCGCAACGCGGAAGCGGCCGGCTGCGCGGCTCGCGCGCCCCGGCCGCGTCCCGCGGTGGGATTGACGAAGAGGGTGATCTCGCTGGTCACCCGGGGACCCTACAAGGTCAGGTGATGTCGTCGTAACCGTCGCGTGCCGAGGACCGCCCGCCGTCGGACTGGCCGGGCAACGTCGGAGACGACGAGACGTGTTCCATGTCGCCGATGTCCTCGGGGGTGAGGTCGAGCTGCGACGCCTCGTCGTCATCGAGGTCGGCGTCCGGGTTGTTCCGCCTCCGGCGCCGGTCGTTGGCCAGGCAGATGCCGAGGGCGAGGAAGTACAGCAGCACGATGGGCGCGGCCAGCGTGATCATCGTGAGCGGGTCCCCGGTCGGGGTCGCCACGGCGGCGAAGATCGTGATGCCCATGACCATCCAGCGCCACCAGGAGCCGAGCCGCTTGGCCGTGAGCACTCCGGTGAAGTTCAGCAGGATGAGCAGCAGCGGCAGCTCGAAGGCGAGCCCGAACACGACCACCATGCGCGTGATGATGTTGAGGTAGTCGTCGATGGGCAGCAGCGGCTTCGTGTTGTCCGGGGTGAATTCCTGCAGCACGGACACGGTCTGCGGCATCAGGATGTAGGCGAGTGCGGCGCCCACCAGGAAGAGCGGGACACCGACGCCGACGAAGCCGAGCGCGTACCGCTTCTCGTGCTTGTGCAGACCGGGGGCGAGGAAGGCCCACAGCTGGTATAGCCAGACCGGGGTGGAGAACACCACGCCCGCCATGAGGGAGACCTTGAGGGCGATGGAGAAGGGCGCGACGATACCCTGCACCGTCATCTCGGCACACGGGTTGCCGTTGGCCTGCCTGCTCTCACCGTGGGCGCAGCCGACCGACTCCAGGACCGGGCGGATCAGGAAGTTGATCAGGTCGTTGTAGAAGAAGGCCGTGACCACCGTGATCACGAGAATCCCCACAACCGCGATCAGCAGTCGGTTACGCAACTCTCGCAGGTGATCAGCGAGAGGCATCCGCCCCTCGCTGTCCTTCTCCTGCTTGCGGGCAGACTTGAGCAACCCACTTCCCTCGTCTCGTGCGGCGGCCGGCGGAAGAGTCCGTCGGCGCGGTCAGCTCTGGGTGGTGGGCTTCGCTTCGCTCACCGGGCGGGAGCTCGTGACGTCACCGGGCGCGGCCTGGATCGTACGGGCTGCGGCCTGCGGGGCGTCGGCGGCGGCGTCCGTGGTGGCGGCGGCCGTCGGCTCGTCGTCCTTCTTCATGGCCTTGGCCTCGCTCTTGAGGATGCGGGCCGACTTGCCCAGCGAACGGGCCATGTCGGGAAGCTTCTTGGCGCCGAACAACAGCAGGATGACAGCGATGATCAGTACGATCTCGAGAGGCTTCAGATTGCCCATGGTGTGCTTCCTTCTGGCTGAGGCGGCTGGAGGTGGGCTCGCTGCCCTTGAGTGGCGGATACACATCCGACGGTTCGCCGGCAGCGATCGTAACCCGCGGGAGTAAACGCGAGGCAATGCCCGTGCATACTTTCGATAGCGGCCCGCACCTCCCTGCCTGGGCCGTCTTGCAGCAGCGTACCTCCCGGGCCTTCGAAACAGGAGGCCGCGTCCAGGGAGCCTCCAGGACCTCAGGGCAGGGTCTTGCCCGTGGCGGCGAGCCGTCCGGCCGCGCGCTCCAGGTCGTCGGCGGCGCGGTTGATGCGCTCCGTGGTGCGGGTCACCTGGTGGCCGAGGCGCTGGGCCTCGATGAACACCCTGATGGCCAGCGTGCCGAGCACGGCGATTCCGAGGAATCCCAGGGCGATGGCGAGCATGGGCCAGAACATGCGCGAGGAGCCTTTCAGGAGCCGGTGTGCAGACGCAGCGTGCGGACGCCGCCGTCGGTGAGGAGCTCCACTATCCGCTCCCCCGCCGGCTTACGGACGCACGCGGCGCAGTCGGGGCAGGTGAAGGAGTAGAACGTGGTGCGGCTGGTCGCGCCGATCACCAGCCGGAACTCCGCCGCCGCCAGCTCGAACCGCGCACGGCAGTCCGGGCAGGCCGCCTTGAAGCGCGCCGACTCCGGCACCGCCACGGTGGGTACGGCGGCGCGGCCCGGCAGTGCGGACAGGTGGCCCATGGGTGCAGCCGTCCCTTCAGACCGTGCCGTCGTACGCGGCGAGCGCCGCCCGCGCCGCACTCCGCGCGCTGCCGGCCAGCTCCGGGGGCGAGACGATGCGCCCCTCCCGGCCGAGCCGCAGCGCGAGCCGGCGCAGCGAGGCCGGGTCCGGGGTGCGCAGGGTGATCCGCAGACCGCCGTCGGGCCGCTCCTCCGCCCGGTCGTGCGGGTAGTACTCGGCGACCCAGCGCCCGCCCGGGCCGACCTCGACCACGACTTCCGGGTCCTCGGCGGCCGGCTGGACCAGCCCCTCGGACAGGTCCCTCAGCTCCAGCTCGGGCGGGGCGGCGGGCTCGTCCAGGAGCCGGATCTCGGCGACCCGGTCGAGGCGGAAGGTGCGCCGGTCCTCGGAGGAGCGGCACCACGCCTCCATATAGGTGTGTCCGACGGCGAAGAGCCGGATCGGGTCCACCTCGCGCTCGGTGAGCTCGTCGCGGGCGGGCGAGTAGTAGCGCAGCCAGAGCCGGCGGCGCTCCGAGATCGCCCGGTCCACCTCGGCGAAGACGCCGCCCTCGGACTCGAAGGTGACCGAGAGCCGGGAGCTGGCGGCGCCCACCTCGCCGGCGGCGGTCTCCAGCTTGGCGGTGGCCCGCAGCAGCGCCTGCCGGTCGCTCTCGCGCAGCCCGGGCAGGGTCGCCACGGCGCGGGCGGCGACCAGCAGGGCCGTCGCCTCGTCGGCGGCGAGCCGCAGCGGTTCGGCGACGTCGTCCGCGTTGTGCCACCAGATGCGGTCGCCGTCGGTGTCGATGTCGAGCAGGTCGCCGCCCCGGAAGCTGGTGCCGCACATGGGCAGCACGTCCAGGTCGGAGATCAGCTCGTCCTCGGTGATCCCGAAGGCCCGGGCGACGTCCTGGACGTGGGCGCCGGGGCGCTCACGCAGATACGTCACCAGGGAGAGCATCCGGCGCGTCTGGTCGATGGCGTTCGTGGCCATGGAATACGGTCCCCTCAGTCCTTGGCCACGGCGCGCAGCCGGTCCACCACGTCGGCCCGCAGGTCCTCGGGTCCGGTGACGACGACGTCCGGCCCGAACTCCACGAGCCAGGCGTCCAGCCCGTGTCCGTACGGGATCTCCAACTCGTCCCACCCGTTCCCGAGTTCCCGGACCGACAGGGCCCGGGCGCGCAGCGGGTAGCCGGAGTCGGTGCGGAGCCTGATCAGGGCGGTCCGGGTGGCCGTCTCGCCGGCCCAGCTCTCCACGGTCTCGCGGACGGTGACCACGTCGGGCACCTCGGCGGTGAAGGCGCCGGCCCGGGAGCGCACCCTGCCGGTGATCCGGGAGAGCCGGAAGACGCGCTCGGCGCCCCGGTCGCGGTCCCAGCCGGCGAGATACCAGTGGCCGCGCCAGCATTCCAGGGTCCACGGCTCGACCTGGCGCTGCTCGGGCTGGGCGGCGTTGGCCTTGCGGTAGTCGAAGGTCACCGGGCGGCGGTCGCGGCAGGCCAGCATCAGGGGTTCGAACGCGGCCTCGTGGACGGGGATGCGGGGTTCGAGGGCGCTGTGCACCTCGTAGGTCTCCCCGGTCTCGGGCATCCCGGCCGCCCGCAGCTTCTGGAGCGCCCCGCTGGCCGCGCCGGCGAGGCGGGCCTGCTGCCAGACCTTGGCGGCCAGGCCGAGTGCGGCGGCCTCCTCGGCGTCCAGCGTGATGGGCGGCAGCCGGTTGCTGTCGCGGCGGGCGAGGTAGCCGGTGTCGCCGTCCAGATTCTCCACGGTCTCGATGACCAGGCCGAGTTCGCGCAGGTCGTCCTTGTCGCGCTCGAACATCCGGTTGAAGGCGTCGTCGGAGGCCGCTTCGAGGTATGCCTCGATGGAGCCGCGCAGCTCGCGCTTGCTGAGCGGGCGCCGGGTCCCCAGCAGACACAGCGCCAGGTTCATCAGCCGCTCGGCCTTGGCAATCGCCATCGACGCCCTTTCCCTCGTGCTCTACGACGCTCGACCGTACCGCCCCGGGGTGTCCGGACAAAAGCGAGGGCCCGTGCCTGGTGGCACGGGCCCTGCTGCTACGCGCGGATCAGACGGCGACCAGGTCGCAGACGAAGATCAGCGTCTCGCCCGGGGCGATCGCGTTGCCGGCGCCGCGGTCGCCGTAGGCGAGGTGCGCGGGGATGATCAGCTGGCGGCGGCCGCCGACCTTCATGCCCTGCACGCCCTTGTCCCAGCCCGCGATGACCTGGCCGGCACCGAGCTGGAACTGAAGCGGCCTGCCGCGGTTCCACGAGGCGTCGAATTCCTCGCCGGTGGAGAAGGCGACCCCCACGTAGTGGACGGAGACCGTCTGGCCGGGCTTGGCCTCGGCGCCCTCGCCCTCCCAGATGTCCTTGATCTCCAGATCGGCCGGCGGCTCGCCACCCGGGAAGTCGACCTCGGGCTTGTCGATGCTCACTGACTTGCTCCTCTTACAGATGAACTGGGCAACCGGGACAGTCTTACATCTTCGCCAGGAGGTCCACGGCGAACACCAGCGTGGAGTTGGCGGGCACGCCCGACTGCTCCTTGTCACCGAGGCCCTGGTCCGGCGGCACGACCAGCAGCACCCGGCTGCCGATCTTCTTGCCGACCAGGCCGTCCTTCAGGCCCTTGAGGGTGACCTGCGCCAGCGGGAAGGTCTGCGTCTTGCCCGTGGTGTAGGTGTTGTCGAACTCCTTGCCGTCCTTCCAGAGCTTGGCCACGTAGTTCACGACGACCGAGTCGGACTCCTTGACCACGTCGCCCTTGGACTCCAGCACGTAGTTGGAGACCAGCTTCTTCGGCGGGTCGACCTTGCCCGGGATGGTCAGGCTGGGCGCCTTGCCGTCGGTGTTGGTGCCCACCTTCGGCAGGTCCGTGTTGTCCTGGGCGACGGCGGTGCCCTTGGCCGAGGCCGGGATCTGCTTCGCCTTCAGGACGTCCACGACGAAGACCAGGGTGGCGTTCGGCTTGATGTCACCCTGTCCCTGGGCCCCGTAACCGAGGTCCGGCGGGATGACCAGCTGGACCCTGCTGCCGACCTTCTGGCCGACCAGGCCCTTCTCCCAGCCCTGGATGACCATGCCCGCGCCGAGCGTCAGGTCGAACGGCTGCTTGCGGTCGAAGCTGTTGTCGAACGGCTCGGTGGAGTCGTACGCCTGGCCGAGGTAGTTGACCTGGGTCACGTCGCCGTTCTTCAGCTTCGCGCCGTCGCCCTCGCTGATGACCTTGGTCTTCAGCTCCTTGGGCGGCGTACCCGTGCCCTTGGCCAGGGTGGGCTTCTCGCCGAACTTCGCGCCCGCGGTGATGGCGGGGAAACCGCCCTTGGAGGGGGCGGACGCGGAGGTGGAAGCGGAGTCGGAGCCCTTGTCGTCGCTGCCGCAGGCCGCTGACGACAACAGCAGCAGGGGGACGACGAGAAGGCCGGCAAGTCGGCGCACTGGTTCCTCAGATCTCAGACGGCATATGTGGGGGACACGCCCCAGGGGGTTCCGGGACCCCGCCACTCTAGGCCGTGCGAAGGGCCCCGTACGCGGAACGTACGGGGCCCGGGTCGCACCGGCGCCGGAGCGTGTCCCGCGCCTCACATACCCGCGATCAGCTTCTCCACCCGGTCGTCCACCGACCGGAACGGGTCCTTGCACAGCACCGTGCGCTGCGCCTGGTCGTTGAGCTTGAGGTGGACCCAGTCGACGGTGAAGTCCCGCCGCTGCTCCTGGGCCCGCCGGATGAAGTCCCCGCGCAGCCGCGCCCTGGTGGTCTGCGGGGGCACCGACTTGCCCTCGAAGATCTTCAGGTCGTTGCAGATGCGGGCGGCCTGCCCCTTGCGCTCCAGCAGGTAGTACAGCCCCCGCCGGCGGTGGATGTCGTGGTAGGCGAGGTCTATCTGGGCGACCCGCGGATTCGACATGGTCATATTGTGCTTGGCCCGGTACCGCTCGATGAGCTTGTACTTCATGACCCAGTCGATCTCGGTGTCGATCCGGTCGAGGTCCTCGGCCTCGATCGCGTCGAGCGTGCGGCCCCACAGTTCGAGGACGCGCTCCACGTTGCCGGTGCGGATGCCGCGGCGGTCCACGAAGTCCACGGCCTTCTCGTAGTACTCGCGCTGCACCTCTATGGCCGACGCCTCCCGGCCACTGGCGAGGCGGACCTTGCGCTGCCCGGTGGTGTCGTGGCTGACCTCGCGGATCGCCCGGATCGGGTTCTCCAGGGTCAGGTCGCGCATCACCGTGCCCGCCTCGATCATGCGGAGCACCAGGTCGGTCGCGCCGACCTTGAGCAGCATGGTCGTCTCGGACATGTTGGAGTCCCCGACGATGACGTGGAGGCGGCGGTAGCGCTCCGCGTCCGCGTGCGGCTCGTCGCGGGTGTTGATGATCGGGCGGGAGCGCGTCGTCGCGGAGCTGACGCCCTCCCAGATGTGCTCGGCACGCTGGCTGACGCAGTAGACCGCGCCCCGGGGGGTCTGGAGCACCTTGCCGGCGCCGCAGATCAGCTGCCTGGTGACGAGGAAGGGAATGAGGATGTCCGCGAGGCGGGAGAATTCCCCGTGCCGGGCCACGAGGTAGTTCTCGTGACAGCCGTAGGAGTTTCCCGCGGAGTCGGTGTTGTTCTTGAAGAGATAGACGTCGCCGGCGATTCCCTCCTCGTGCAGGCGGCGTTCGGCGTCGACGAGCAGGCCCTCCAGAATGCGCTCGCCGGCCTTGTCGTGGGTGACCAGCTCGGTCAGGTTGTCGCATTCGGGGGTTGCATATTCCGGATGCGATCCCACGTCGAGGTAGAGGCGGGCGCCGTTCCGCAGAAAGACATTGCTGCTGCGGCCCCATGACACAACACGGCGGAAGAGGTAGCGCGCCACTTCATCAGGAGACAGTCGGCGCTGTCCCCTGAACGTGCACGTGACGCCGTACTCGTTCTCCAGCCCGAAAATGCGGCGGTCCATGACTGAACATTACGCCTGATGGCCCGAGCTGAAACCGGGTTCGACGGCACCGTTTCGATCATTTTCCGACCCGCGCACCGCTACGGCGGTACGGGGCGGAGCCACAAGGACCTTCCCGGTGGCCAGCAGAACGAACAGCGCCGCCACTCCACCGGCCCCCGCGACCGCGAAGCTCCACGCCGTCCCGCCCAGCTCGACGGCCGGGCCGGCCACCGCGGTCCCCACGGCCGCGCCCACCCCGAAGGTCGTCACGAGCCACGAGAACGCCTCCGTCACGGTCCCCCGGGGCGCATGCCGGTCGACCACGATGAACGAGCACGCGACGGCCGGTGCGAGGAACACCCCGGAGACGGCCGCCAGCGCGGTCATCGCGACCGGTCCCGGCGTCAGCACCAGCGGCAGATAGCCCACCGCGAGCAGCCCCACGATGACCCGCAGCCGCCGTTCCGGCGCCCCCGCCCACTGCCGCGCCCCGTACACCACCCCGCCGATCAGGGCGCCGAGGCCGAGCGCGGCCATCAGCCAGCCGTACACCGACTCCCGGCCCAGGTCGTCCGCGTACGCCATCGCGGCCACGGTGATCGAGCCCAGCGCCAGGCCCACGAAGAAGAACGAGCCGAGCAGCGCCAGCAGCCCGGGTGAGCGCAGCGCGCCCAGCCAGTGCGCCTCGCGCGGGGCGGAGCGCCAGGCCCGCGAGGGCTCCGAGAGCACCACCGAAAGCGCGCCGAGCACCCCGATCGCGTTGATGACCAGCAGCGCCGTGGCGGGCGACCAGAGGGCGACCAGGAGCGTCACGAGCAGCGGTCCCGCGGTGAACATGACCTCCTGCGCGACGGCGTCCATGGCGTAGGCCCGGTGCACCCGGTCCTCACCGCCCAGCACGCTCGGCCACAGCGCCCGCAGCCCGCCCTCCAGCGGAGGCGTGAAGAGACCGGCCACGGCCACCGCCGCGTAGGCGAGCGCCGGCGAGCCGGTGCCGGCCACGGCGAGGACGGCCATGCCGAGCGCGGAGACGACGGCGGCGGGCAGCTGGACGCGCGGCTGTCCGTACAGGTCCACCGCCCGGCCGAGCAGCGGCTGTCCGACCGCCGTGGCCAGCCCGTACACCGCCGCGAGCGCGCCCGCGACGCTGTAGCTGCCGCCCTCGGCCCGGACGAACAGCACGATCGCGATGCTCGCCGTGCCGTTCGGCAGCCGTCCCACCAGGGTGCCCGCCAGCAGCCGGGCGGCGTGCCGCGCCCGGAGGATGTCCAGATATCCCGCGGCCATGTCCCGCCCCTCTCCCCCGGGTGCCTGTGCGGGCCTGCGAGGTTTTACGTATAACTTCCGGGTTCATACGTACCATGAGCCCGTCCGCAGGTCCACCTCAGGGGCCTGAACCGAACGGCCCGGAGGCCCGCGTGACCAGCCCCGCACGACCCGGCCCGCCCCGGCCCACCAGCCGTGACGTGGCCCGGGCCGCCGGCGTCTCCCAGGCCACGGTGTCGCTGGTGCTCGGCGACAAATGGCGGGGCCGGGTCTCCGAGTCCACCGCGGACCGGGTCCGGGACGCCGCCCGGGGCCTCGGATACCGGCCGAATCTCGCCGCCCGCAATCTGCGCCTGGGCCGCACCCGGACGGCGCTCCTGGTCGTCCCGGCCCTCACCAACGAGTTCTTCGCCCGGGTGTACACCGGGGCCGCCGCGGTCGCCGCCGAGCACGGCTTCGGGGTCGTCCTCTACCCCTCCCCCGACGGCACCGGCCCGGCACGCGACCCGTTCCCGTCGGCCCGGGCCGCGCTGGACGGGGTCATCGCCTCCTCCATGGCCGCCGACGCGCTCGACGCCCTGCACGGCGCGGACGTGCCCCTCGTGATGCTGGACAGCGACCCCTCGGCGCCCGGGCCCGCCGCCCGGGTCAACCTGGAGATCGGCGACGGGATGCGCCAGGTGGTCCGTCATCTGCTCGCCCTCGGCCACCGGCGCTTCCTCCACCTCGCCTCGGCCGTCGACACCTGGACCTTCGCCTGCCGGGCGGACGCCCTGCGCGAGGAGCTGCGCCGGACCCCCGGCACCGAGGTCCGCACGGTGACCGCCGCACTGGACGTACGGGCGGGGCGGGACGCGGCGGAACGCGCGCTCGGGGAGCCCGGACCCCGGCCGACCGCGATCGTCTGCGACGACGACATCCTGGCGGCGGGCGCGTGCAAGGCGGCCCGCCGGTCCGGCCTCCGGGTGCCGGACGACGTCTCGGTCACCGGCTTCGACGACCTGGCCCTGGCCACCGCGGTGGAGCCGGAGCTGACCACGGTCCGGCTGCCCGCCGTGCAGGTCGGCGAGCGCGGGATGGCCGCCCTGCTGGCGGTCCTGGACGGGCGGCCCGCCGAGCCGGGCAGCCTGCCGGTGCGGCTGGTGGTCCGGGGCTCGACCGCCCCGCCGCCGGCATGACGGAGCCCCGGCCCGCCTGGAGCGGGCCGGGGCTCGGCGGCGGGAGCGGTTACTCCACGTCGCCGCCGGAATCCGTCGTGTCGGTCGTGTCGGTCGTACCCTTCGGGTTTGTCGTGGTCGTCGGGCTGTCCGTGGACTCGCCGTCCTCCGCGTCGGACGGGGCGTCGGTCGGGGTCGAGGCGGCGGCCTCCGCTTCGAGGAGCCGGGCCAGCTGCCGGCCGACGATCCGCTTGAACTTGCGCTGCTGCGGCCGCGTGCGGTCCAGGACCGCGACCTCAAGGCGATCGGCGGGGATCTCCCGCTCGTTGCCGTTGGCCTCGCGGGACAGCGCCTGCACCGCCAGCTTCAGCGCCTCGGCGAGGGACATCCCGTCGCGGTGGCGCTGGTCCAGGAAGGTGCTGATCTGCTCCGCGTTGCCGCCGACCGCGACCGAACCGTGCTCGTCCACGATCGAGCCGTCGTGCGGCAGCCGGTAGATCTGGTCGCCCTCGGGCTCGGTGCCCACCTCGGCGACCACGAGCTCCACCTCGTACGGCTTCTCGGCCGCACTGGAGAAAATCGTGCCGAGCGTCTGCGCGTAGACGTTCGCCAGTCCACGGGCCGTCACATCGTCGCGGTCATAGGTGTAACCGCGCAGATCGGCATAACGGACTCCGCCGATGCGGAGGTTCTCGTACTCGTTGTACTTACCGGCGGCGGCGAAACCGATCCGGTCGTAGATCTCGCTGAACTTGTGCAGCGCACGGGACGGGTTCTCGCCGACGAACACAATTCCGTCGGCGTACTGCAGCACAACCAGGCTGCGACCGCGGGCGATACCCTTCCGGGCGTATTCCGCCCGGTCGGCCATGGCCTGCTGAGGTGAGACATAGAACGGCGTCGACACCGGCTATCCGTCCCTTTCTGTCAGTGGCGGGAGCATCGAAGAAGGCTGGATACGAACGCGTGCTCAGAGCAGCGCGGCGCGCGGGCCGTCGGGCTGCTCCAGGCGGCGTTCCAGAATCGAGCGGGCGATCCCGGCGGATTCCGCGTCGGTCAGCTTCCGGAAACCCTCGTCCGTGATGACGGTGACGATCGGATAGATACGCCGGCCCACGTCCGGGCCGCCCGTCGCCGAGTCGTCGTCCGCCGCGTCGTACAGCGCCTGCACGACCAGCGTGAGCGTCTCCTCCTCCGTGAGGTCCGCGCGGTAGAGCTTCTTCATGGAGCCCCGGGCGAAGATCGAGCCGGAGCCGGTGGACGCGTAGCCGACGTGCTCCTCGGAGCGGCCGCCGGTGACGTCGTAGCTGAAGATGCGTCCGCGCTCGCGGTCGATGTCGTAACCGGCGAAGAGCGGGACGACGGCGAGGCCCTGCATGGCCATCGCCAGATTGCTCCGGATCATCGTGGAGAGCCGGTTGGCCTTGCCCTCCAGGGAGAGCTGGGCGCCCTCCACCTTCTCGAAGTGCTCCAGCTCCAGCTGGAAGAGCTTCACCATCTCCACGGCGAGACCCGCCGTACCGGCGATGCCCACCGCCGAGTACTCGTCGGCCGGGAAGACCTTCTCGATGTCGCGCTGCGCGATCATGTTGCCCATGGTCGCCCGCCGGTCACCGGCCAGGACGACACCGCCGGGGAAGGCGGCGGCCACGATCGTCGTGCCGTGCGGCGCCTCGACGGCGCCCTTCAGGGGCGGCGCCTGACGGTGGCCCGGCAGCATCTCCGGCGCCTGGTCGGACAGGAAGTCCATGAAGGAGGACGATCCCGGCGTCAGGAAGGCAGCCGGCAGACGCCCGGTGCTACGAGTGTTGGCTTCCACGCGTTTCCCTCCAGGTATGCGATGACCCTGCGCCGCATTGCGGTTGAAGCACTTACGCCCCGGACCCTACCCGCCCCGCGGCAGTGATCCACATAGAAGACGCAGGCAATCGGACGGGGGGCGCGAACCGTGCCCGCGGTGTGCGGCACGGGCGGTCCGCCCGTGCCGCACACCCGCCGCCGGCCTCCGGCGCGGGGCCGGTTACTCGCCGCCCTTTTGTACGAATGACCTGACGAAGTCCTCGGCGTTCGACTCAAGTACGTCGTCGATCTCGTCCAGGACGTCGTCCACGTCGTCGCTCAGCTTCTCCTGGCGCTCCTTGAGGTCCTCGGAAGCCTGCGCGTCCTGCGCCTGCTCCTCGACCTCCTCCGTGGAACGCGTCGCCTTCTGCTGTCCGCCGCCGGTGTCCTTGGTCGCCATCTAGCTCACCCCGCTCGGTTCGAAGCACTTGATCAGACCCTACCCATGGGGTCCGACATTGGCCCGGTACTTGTCTCAACGTCCGGAGGTCATCGGAATGATTCCCAGCCGGGAGCCCTTTCAGGCGCTTTCAGCGGCCCGAGAGGACGTCGACCAGCTCCTGCGCCGTACGACACCGGTCCAGGAGCGACTTCACGTGCTCCCGGGTGCCCCGCAGCGGCTCCATCGTGGGCACCCGCTGAAGGGAGTCCTGGCCCGGCAGATCGAAGATCACCGAGTCCCAGGAGGCCGCGGCGACATCGTCCGCGTACTGTTCGAGGCAGCGGCCGCGGAAGTACGCCCTGGTGTCCTCGGGCGGCGCCGTACGGGCCTCCTCGACCTCGCGCTCGTCCAGCAGCCGTTTCATCCGGCCGCGGGCCACCAGACGGTTGTACAGCCCCTTGTCCTGGCGTACGTCCGCGTACTGGAGGTCCACCAGATGCAGCCGGGCGGCGTCCCAGTCCAGCCCGTCGCGGCGCCGGTAGCCCTCCATGAGCTGCCGCTTCGCCACCCAGTCCAGCTCACCGGCCAGGCTCATCGGGTCGTTCTCCAGCCGGTTCAGGGTGTCCTCCCACCGGCTGAGGATGTCCTTGGTCTGCTCGTCGGCGTCCGCCCCGTACCGTTCCTCGACGTATTTGCGGCCCAGCTCGAAGTACTCCATCTGGAGCTGCACCGCGGTGAGTGTCCGGCCGCTGCGCAGCGTGATCAGCTGCCGGAGCCCGGGGTCGTGGGAGACCTGGTGCAGGGTGCGCACCGGCTGGTCGACGGCCAGGTCGACGTTGATGAAGCCGTCCTCGATCATGGACAGGACGAGCGAGGTGGTGCCGAGCTTGAGATACGTCGAGATCTCGGAGAGGTTCGCGTCGCCGATGATCACATGGAGCCGGCGGTACTTCTCGGCGTCCGAGTGCGGCTCGTCGCGGGTGTTGATGATGGGGCGCTTGAGCGTGGTCTCCAGGCCGACCTCGACCTCGAAGTAGTCGGCGCGCTGGCTGATCTGGAAGCCGTGCTCACCGCCGTCCTGGCCGATCCCGACCCGTCCGGCGCCGGTGACCACCTGCCGCGAGACGAAGAACGGCGTCAGATGGCGCACGATGTCCGAGAACGGGGTCTCCCGCTTCATCAGGTAGTTCTCGTGCGTCCCGTAGGAGGCGCCCTTGTTGTCGGTGTTGTTCTTGTAGAGGTGGATCGGCTGGGCGCCGGGGAGCCGCGCCGCGCGCTCGGCCGCCTCGGCCATGATCCGCTCGCCGGCCTTGTCCCACAGGACCGCGTCCCTGGGGTTGGTGATCTCCGGCGAGCTGTACTCGGGGTGCGCGTGGTCGACGTAGAGCCGGGCCCCGTTGGTGAGGATGACATTGGCCAGGCCGATGTCCTCGTCCGTGAGCTGGCTGGAGTCGGCGGTCTCGCGGGCGAGGTCGAAGCCTCGCGCGTCCCGTAGCGGATTCTCCTCCTCGAAGTCCCAGCGGGCGCGGCGCGCCCGGTGCATCGCCGCCGCGTAGGCGTTGACGATCTGGGACGAGGTGAGCATGGCATTGGCGTTGGGGTGTCCGGGGACGGAGATCCCGTACTCCGTCTCGATGCCCATTACTCGCCGTACGGTCATGCGGCCCTCCTTGCCCGGCGGCGCTCCCTTCCGGGGGCGGCGCTCAAGTACCGCTGCTTGTTCGGTGCGTGCGCGGTCTGCCCGTCCTGCGCTGCGCGAACGGGCGGTACGCCTGAGCCTAGAACGCCCGCGTGCCGGTGGGGAGATCAATTGCGCCGTGATTGCCGCGGTGTCGCCGCGGCTGGCCGGAAAGCAACCGGCTGCGGATGCCCGGCCGGGCATCCGCAGCCGGTACGCCTTCTACAGGTACTGACCGGTGTTGGCCACCGTGTCGATGGAACGGCCGGTGTCCGCGCCCTGCTTTCCGGTGACGAGCGTGCGGATGAAGACGATCCGCTCGCCCTTCTTGCCGGAGATACGGGCCCAGTCGTCCGGGTTGGTGGTGTTCGGCAGGTCCTCGTTCTCCTTGAACTCGTCCACGCATGCCTGGAGGAGGTGGGAGACGCGAAGGCCCTTCTGACCGTGGTCGAGGAAAGCCTTGATGGCCATCTTCTTGGCCCGGTCCACGATGTTCTGGATCATCGCGCCGGAGTTGAAGTCCTTGAAGTACAGGACTTCCTTGTCGCCGTTGGCGTACGTGACTTCGAGGAAGCGGTTCTCCTCGGACTCGGTGTACATCCGCTCGACGACCGACTGGATCATGGCGTGCGCGGCGGCTTCCTTCGAGCCGGTGTGCTCGGCCAGGTCGTCCGCGTGCAGCGGCAGCGAAGGCGTGAGGTACTTCGCGAAGATGTCCTTCGCGGCCTCCGCGTCGGGGCGCTCGATCTTGATCTTGACGTCGAGCCGGCCCGGGCGCAGGATCGCCGGGTCGATCATGTCCTCGCGGTTGGAGGCGCCGATGACGATGACGTTCTCCAGGCCCTCCACGCCGTCGATCTCGGCGAGCAGCTGCGGGACGATGGTGTTCTCCACGTCCGAGCTGACGCCCGATCCACGGGTGCGGAAGAGCGACTCCATCTCGTCGAAGAAGACGATGACGGGGGTGCCCTCGCTCGCCTTCTCGCGGGCACGCTGGAAGACCAGGCGGATGTGGCGCTCGGTCTCGCCGACGTACTTGTTGAGGAGCTCGGGGCCCTTGATGTTGAGGAAGTAGCTCTTGCCGGCGGGCTGTCCGGTGACTTCGGCGACCTTCTTCGCCAGGGAGTTGGCGACGGCCTTGGCGATGAGCGTCTTGCCGCAGCCGGGCGGGCCGTAGAGCAGGATGCCCTTCGGCGGGCGGAGCTCGTGCTCCTTGAAGAGGTCGGGGTGAAGATAGGGAAGCTCGACCGCGTCGCGGATCAGCTCGATCTGGTCGCCCAGGCCGCCGATCTTGTCGTAGTCGATGTCGGGCACTTCTTCGAGGACGAGTTCTTCGACCTCGCTCTTGGGCACGACCTCGTAGACGTAGCCGGACCGGGGTTCGAGCAGCAGGGCGTCGCCGGGACGGATGGTGATGTCCAGCAGCGGCTCGGCGAGCCTCACCACCCTTTCCTCGTCGGTGTGCCCGATGACCAGGGCGCGTTCGCCGTCCTCAAGGATCTCCTTGAGGGTGACGATGTCCCCGGCACGCTCGAATTCCATGGCGTCGACCACGTTGAGCGCTTCGTTGAGCATGACCTCCTGGCCGCGCCTGAGGTCTTCGAGTTCGACGCTGGGGCTGACGTTCACCCGGAGCTTGCGGCCCCCGGTGAAGATGTCGCAGGTGCCGTCCTCGTTCGCCTGCAGGAACACCCCGAAGCCGGCCGGTGGCTGTGCGAGCCGGTCGACCTCCTCCTTGAGGGCCACGATCTGGTCGCGGGCCTCGCGGAGTGTGCCGGCGAGCCGCTCGTTCTGGGCGGACACGCCTGCGAGGTTGGTCTGCAGTTCGACGATCCGCTCTTCGAGAATCCTCGTATGACGCGGAGAGTCGGCGAGCTTACGTCGCAGGACGGCGATTTCCTGCTCAAGATAGGCGACCTGGCCGGCTGGGTCGTCGGACCCCCGCCCGGGCCGGATGCCGCGGTTGATGTCGTCGTCGTGGGCTGCCACGGTCCTCACCTCCTCCAAGGGGAGCTGGACGCTTCCTGACCCTACCTGCGTGGGTGGTGATTGAAACCCCTAGATCACAAAGACTGTGAGGTGTGTCCGATCTTCACCCTTGCGCTCTCCCCCGTCCCAGAGGGATACCCACCGTTCAACATCGGAAAGCGGCCGGTTGTATCGTCAAAGCGTTCAACACCCGTCAGGGCTGGCTCTTTCCCGGTCCGGCTACGCAGGAAACGGCAGGCGACATGACCGTGCGGCAGGACGCTCCCACCGGTGGCGAGGCGCAGGACCTGGAGGTGTGGATCGACCAGGACCTGTGCACGGGGGACGGCATCTGCGTGCAGTACGCGCCCGAGGTGTTCGAGCTGGACATCGACGGTCTGGCGTATGTGAAGAGCGACGACGACGAGCTGCTCCAGGACAAGGGCGCGACCACGCCGGTGCCACTGCCGCTGCTCCAGGACGTGGTGGATTCGGCCAAGGAGTGCCCGGGCGACTGCATTCATGTGCGGCGCGTTTCGGACCGGGTCGAGGTCTACGGGCCCGAGGCGGCCTGACCGTACGGGGTGCCGGGCGGCGGTGCCGGGCCGGGGTCAGGCGCCGGCGCTCCTGGCCGTATCGCTGTCGCTGTCGCGCGTGAAGGCGCCGTTCTGCCACTTCCAGGTGACTTTTTCCTGCTGGTCGGGGCAGCACGAGGGCACCGACGACGAGGAGTAGCCGAGGAGCGTGGCGGAGATGACGCCGTCACGGACGGTGAAGTCGCCGATGGTCAGCTGCTGGGCGGGGTCCACCAGGGTCGCGACGATCCGGGGTGCGGCCCCGTCCGCCTGTGTGAGGACGTAGACGCCGCTGGGCGGGGTGCCCGATCCGGCCGCGCAGTGGACCACCGCGACGGTCTCCGGCTTGCCGTCGTCGTCGAGGTCGCCGGGGGCCTGCTTGGCGACGGTGGTGCCGACGTTGCCGCACTCCAGGGGGAAGTCCGCCTCGGCCGGGTCGGGTGCGACGGCCGCTTCCTCGTGCTGCTGCTGGGCCGGGGTGCGGTGCCGGGTGGAGGCCGAGGCGCTGCTGTCGGGCTGGAGCAGACCGGCTGCCGCGATGACGGCGGCCATGGCCGCGGCGGTGGCGAGCCAGTGCATGGGCCTGGTGTCGGTGTGCGCGAGGTCCGGGAGCGCGGAGGTCTGCACGCGGGCTGTCTCCTGTGGTTCCTGTGGTGCGGCCGTCGGCGTCGGCGGTACGGGGGTGGCCAGCATCGTGCCACACCTCACACGGCAGCGGAACGGTGGGGTGCGCGAAGAGCACGCCCCGTACACGGAGAAGGCGCCACCGCCGGGTCCCCGGGTCGGTCCGGGAACTCGGCGGCGGCGCCGGTGCGTTGCCGCGGGGTCAGTCGCGGGAGGCGCCGCCGCGGCCGCCCGGGCCGTCGTAGTCCTCGCCGTAGGCGCCCTTGGAGGGGCGGCGGCGACGGGCCGGGGCCTCGACGCCGTCGGCGAGCCGGCGGGCGGTGACCAGGAAGCCGGTGTGACCGATCATGCGGTGGTCCGGACGCACGGCCAGGCCCTCCACGTGCCAGTTGCGGATCATCGACTCCCAGGGCTGCGGCTCGGCGAAGCAGCCGATCTCCCGGATGGACTCGACCGTCCGGGAGAGCTGGGTGGTGGTGGCGACGTACGCGCAGAGGATGCCGCCGGGGACGAGCGCCTTGGAGACGACGTCCAGGCACTCCCAGGGCGCCAGCATGTCCAGCACGACGCGGTCCACGTCGGTGTCCGTGAGGTTGTCCTGGAGGTCGCCGACCGTGAGCTGCCAGGCGGGGTGCGGGCTGCCGAAATAGCGCTCGACGTTCTGCTGGGCGATCTCGGCGAAGTCCTCGCGGCGCTCGTACGAGTGCAGCATGCCCTGTTCGCCGATGGCGCGGAGCAGGAAGGTGGAGAGCGCGCCCGAGCCGACGCCCGCTTCCACGACGCGCGCGCCGGGGAAGATGTCGCCGAAGGCGAGGATCTGGCCCGCGTCCTTCGGGTAGACCACGGCGGCGCCGCGGGGCATGGACAGGACGTAGTCGGGGAGCAGGGGGCGCAGCGCGAGGTAGGCGACGTTTCCCGTGGTACGGACCACACTGCCCTCGGGGGCACCGATCAGCTCGTCGTGCGGGAAAGAACCCTTGTGGGTGTGGAAGTTCTTTCCGGCTTCGAGCGTGAAGGTGTGGTGGCGTCCCTTGGGATCGGTGAGCTGGACCTGGTCCCCGACCTTGAAGGGCCCGCGTCGGCGGGCGGCACCGGTCGGTTCAGACATGTGACCAGCGTACCGGTGTTTCGCGGGCCGCCGACCGCCGCCCGTACGGATGTACGGGGACGGGGAGCGGGTGTCAGGCGGCGGGGCGGGCCATGGCGGCGACGAAGGCGCGCTCCACGTCGGCGGTGGAGAGGACGCCGTAGATCTCGCCGGTCTCCTCGACCACGAGGTATTCGGTGGCGGGGGTGGCCTTGAGACGGTCCAGGAGGGCTTCGCCGGCGAGTTCGGCGGGGACCTTCATACCGTCGGTGAGGTCCTGGGCGAGGCCGCTGACGGCGACCCAGGGGCGGCGGTGCTCGGGGACGGCGACGATGGACGTCTCCCGGACGAGGGCCTTGGGCTCGCCGGTGCCGTCCACGACGACGAGGGCACGGGCGCCGGCCTCGTTGGCCCGGCGCAGCGCTTCGGAGAGCGGGGTGGCGGCCTCGACGGGGACGGCGCGGCGGGTGAGGCTGCGGGCGCGCAGGCCGGGCAGGTGCTCGCGGAGCCGGGCCATGCGCAGGCTGTTGCCGGCGCCGGTCCAGATGATGGCGGCGAGGATCGCGGCGAGCAGGGCGTCGGTGACGGTGTCCATGCCGCTGATCTCGCCGGCGTCGTTGCCCAGGGAGCCGCTGCGGGTGAGGAGCGGGAGGCCGACGAGGGTGCCGACGGCGAGCGCGCGGCCGACCCAGGCGGCGGCGACGGTGCCGCTCATCGGCTTGCCGGTGATCTTCCAGACGACGGCCCTGAGCATGCGGCCGCCGTCCAGCGGCAGGCCGGGCAGCAGGTTGAAGGCGGCGACGATGAGGTTGGAGATCATCAGCCCGCCGAGCAGGACGGCCGGGACGGTGCCGCGTTCCACGAAGCGCAGGGGCACGTAGAAGAGCCCGCCGAGGACGAGCGAGAGCAGCGGGCCGACGAAGGCGAGGACGAATTCGCGGCCGGGGGTCTCGGACTCCTTCTCGATCTCCGAGACGCCGCCGAAGAACTGGAGCTGGATACGCCGGACGGGGAGCTTGTAGCGCAGGGCGGCGATCGTGTGGGCGAGCTCGTGGACGAGGACGGAGGCGTAGAAGGCGATCGCGAAGAAGAGCGCGACGAGGTAGCGGGCGGCGCCGAGGTCGGGCAGCACCCGGTCGAGCTGGCCGCCGAAGACCCAGGTGATCAGGGCCGCCACCAGGAACCAGCTGGGGGCGACGTAGACGGGCACGCCGAAGGGGCGGCCCATGAGGATGCCGCCGCCGGGTTCGTCCCGGCGCGGGGGCGCGTCCTTGCCGGGGCCGTCTCCGGGGCCGGGGGCCGCCGGGCCGGGCTGCGGTCGCCGGCCGTCGCCGCTCTCGTCCACGAGGTCCCTTCGGTTCGGTGCCGTTCGGCACGATGATGCGGTGTTCGAGGGTCTGTGGTCGATGGTATGCCGGTTGGTGTCAGTGGCGGGTCGTAGGGTCTTCGCATGACCTCCGTTCCGCCGCCGTCCCGGCCGGTGCCGCAGCCGCCTTCCTCGCTCTCCCCGTCGCGGGCGAGCGATTTCATGCAGTGCCCCCTGCTGTACCGCTTCCGTGTCATCGACAAGCTGCCGCAGAAGCCCAGCGAGGCGGCTACCCGCGGGACGCTGGTCCATGCGGTGCTTGAGCGGCTGTTCGACAATCCTGCGGCGGAGCGCACCCCGGGCAGGGCGACGGCGCTGATCCCGGGGCAGTGGGACCGGCTGCTGGAGTCGAAGCCGGAGCTGGGGGAGCTCTTCGCGGAGGACGCGGGGGGCGAGCGGCTGGCGCGGTGGCTGGGGCAGGCGGAGCAGCTGGTGGAGCGCTGGTTCTCGCTGGAGGACCCGACACGGCTGGAGCCGGCGGAGCGCGAGCTGTTCGTGGAGACGGAGCTGGATTCGGGGCTGCGGCTGCGCGGGGTGATCGACCGGATCGACGTGGCGCCGACGGGCGACGTCCGGATCGTGGACTACAAGACGGGGAAGGCGCCGCGTCCGGAGTACGCGGAAGGGGCGCTGTTCCAGATGAAGTTCTACGCCCTGGTGATCTGGCGGCTGAAGGGTGTGGTGCCGCGCCGGCTCCAGCTGGTCTATCTGGGCAGCGGTGACGTGCTGACGTACGACCCGGTGGTGGCGGACCTGGAGCGGGTGGAACGCAAGCTGCTGGCGCTGTGGGAGGCGATCTCGCTGGCGACGCGGACGGGCGAGTGGCGGCCGCGTCCGACGAAGCTGTGCGGCTGGTGCGACCACCAGGCGCTCTGTCCGGAATTCGGCGGGACTCCCCCGGTCTATCCGCTGACGGTCCGCCCTGCCGGTCCGGCGGAGGATGACCAGGGCAGAATGGAGCCGGTCCGGGCCGAGGCCGCCCGGCCTGTGGCCCTCGACGGGCATTGAGGAGATCTGGTGGCTATCCGCGTCCTTCTGGTCGATGACCAACCGCTGCTGCGCACGGGATTCCGGATGATTCTGGAGGCCGAGGGCGATCTGGCGGTGGTGGGTGAGGCCGGTGACGGTCTCCAGGCGCTCGACCAGGTGCGCGCGCTCCAGCCCGATGTGGTGCTGATGGACATCCGGATGCCGCGGATGGACGGGGTCGAGGCGACCCGGCAGATCACCGGTCCGGGCCGGGACGGTCCGGCGAAGGTGCTGGTACTGACCACGTTCGACCTGGACGAGTACGTGGTGGAGGCGCTGCGGGCCGGGGCGAGCGGCTTCCTCCTGAAGGACGCGCCGGCCGATGAGCTGGTGCAGGCGATCCGGGTGGTGGCGGGCGGTGAGGCGATGCTCGCGCCGAGCGTGACGCGCCGGCTGCTCGACAAGTACGCGGACCATCTGCCGTCGGGCGAGGAGCCCGTGCCGGACACGCTGCACACGCTGACGGACCGCGAGGTCGAGGTGCTGAAGCTGGTGGCGCGCGGCCTGTCGAATGCGGAGATCGCCGCCGACCTGTTCGTCAGCGAGACGACGGTGAAGACCCATGTGGGCCATGTGCTGACGAAGCTGGGCCTGCGCGACCGGGTCCAGGCCGCGGTGTACGCGTACGAGAGCGGCCTGGTGCGCCCCGGCGCGCAGTGAGACGGGGGCTGGGGAGCCGGCTGGGGAGCCCGGCCGGCGCCCCGGCCCGGCGTTTCACGGCCGGCCGTTGACGAGGCTCCGGAGGAAGGTGAGGTTCACTTCTTCCAGCGATCGGACGACCACCCGGCCCTCGGCGGGTGCGATCGGGGAGACCGAGGGCACGGCGACGACCCGGCAGCCGGCGGCCTCGGCGGCGGCCACTCCGGTCGCGGTGTCCTCGATGACGGCGCACAGCCGGGGGTCGGCGCCGAAGCCGCGCGCGGCGGTGAGGTAGGGCTCGGGGTGCGGCTTGGTGCGGGTGACCTCGTCGCCGGCGACGGTGAGCGCGAAGTGGTGGTGGCCCACCGACTCCAGGACCCGGTCGATGATGCGGCGGTGCGAGGCGGAGACGAGGGCGGTGGGGATCTCGTGCCGGCGCAGTTCGGCGAGGAGGCGGGCGGCGCCGGGCATCAGCGGGACCCCGTTGCCGATGCGCTTCTCGAACCGGTCGTTGAGCAGTACGGCGGCCTCTTCGAGGGTGATGTCGGCGCCGGTCGCCTCGATGAGGTATCCGGTGCTGCGGGACATGGGCCCGCCGACGACCACGTCCCGCCACGCCTCGTCCAGCCGGTGGCCGAGGCCGGCGAAGACCTCGACCTCGACGTCCCACCAGAAGCCCTCGGTGTCGACCAGGGTGCCGTCCATGTCGAGAAAGACTGCCTGGAGGGCAGCGCCCTCCGCCGTGCGGGTCAGGGACGCGGGAACCGTACTGGTCATCCGGCACACCTTCCATGAGGGACGAGAAGGCCGGCCACCCGTCCCGAAGGATGGGCGACCGGCCTGCGCTGGACCGACCAGTGTACGACGTGATCGGCTACGACGCGTCGAACGGAGTCTTACCGCGCGTTGAAGTACTTCGCCTCCGGGTGGTGGATGACGATCGCGTCGGTGGACTGCTCGGGGTGGAGCTGGAACTCCTCGGAGAGGTGGACGCCGATCCGTTCGGGCTGGAGCAGGTCCGCGATCTTGGCGCGGTCCTCCAGGTCCGGGCAGGCGCCGTAACCGAGTGAGAAGCGGGCGCCCCGGTACTTCAGGGCGAACATGTCCTCGACCTCCGCCGGGTCCTCCCCCGCGAAGCCGAGCTCGGAGCGGACCCGGGCGTGCCAGTACTCGGCCAGGGCCTCGGCGAGCTGGACGGAGAGGCCGTGCAGTTCCAGGTAGTCGCGGTAGGCGTTGGCCTCGAAGAGCTTGGCGGTCTCGCCGCCGATCTTGGAGCCGACGGTGACGACCTGGAGGCCGATGACGTCCGTCTCGCCGGACTCCTCGGGGCGGAAGAAGTCCGCCAGGCACAGGCGGCGGCCGCGGCGCTGGCGCGGGAAGGTGAAGCGGGTGCGCTCGGAGCCGTCCTCGTGGAGCAGGATCAGGTCGTCGCCCTTGGAGACGCAGGGGTAGTAGCCGTAGACGACGGCCGCTTCGAGCAGGTTGTCCGTCTGGAGCCGGTCGAGGAGGCCGCGCAGCCGGGGGCGTCCCTCGCGCTCGGCGAGCTCCTCGTACGTGGGTCCGTCACCGGCCCTGGCCTGCTTGAGGCCCCACTGGCCCTTGAACAGGGCGCCCTCGTCCAGCCAGGAGGCGTACTCCTTGAGCTGGATGCCCTTGACGACCCGGCTGCCCCAGAACGGCGGGGTGGGGACCGGGTTGGTGACGGAGACGTCGGAGCGGACGCCCTCCTCCGGCTCGGTCACCTCCAGGACGGCGGTGTCGCGCTTGGGGACGCGGCGCTGCTTCAGCTCGGGCAGGGTGGCGCCGGGGACGCCGCGCTTGACGGCGATCAGCGCGTCCATGAGGCGCAGGCCCTCGAAGGCGTCGCGCGCGTAGCGCACCTCGCCCTCGTAGATCTCGTGGAGGTCCTGTTCGACGTAGGCGCGGGTGAGGGCGGCGCCGCCGAGGATCACCGGGTAGTCGGCGGCCAGCTTGCGCTGGTTCAGCTCCTCCAGGTTCTCCTTCATGATCACCGTGGACTTGACGAGGAGCCCCGACATCCCGATGACGTCCGCCTTGTGTTCCTCGGCGGCCTCCAGGATCGCGGAGACGGGCTGCTTGATGCCGATGTTGACGACGTTGAACCCGTTGTTGGACAGGATGATGTCGACCAGGTTCTTGCCGATGTCGTGGACGTCGCCCCGGACGGTGGCCAGCACGATCGTGCCCTTGCCCTCGGCGTCCGACTTCTCCATGTGCGGTTCGAGGTAGGCGACCGCGCTCTTCATGACCTCGGCGGACTGGAGGACGAACGGCAGCTGCATCTGGCCGGAGCCGAACAGCTCGCCGACGACCTTCATGCCCTCCAGGAGGGTGTTGTTGACGATGTCGAGCGCCGGCGTGTCCTTGAGCGCCTCGGCGAGGTCGTCCTCCAGGCCGTTCTTCTCGCCGTCGATGATGCGGCGCTTGAGGCGCTCGTCCAGCGGCAGGGCGGCCAGCTCCTCGGCCTTGCCCTCCTTGAGCGACTTCATGTTGACGCCCTCGAACAGCTCCATGAGCCGCTGGAGGGGGTCGTAACCCTCGGCACGCCGGTCGTAGACCAGGTCGAGCGCGACCTTGACCTGCTCCTCCTCCAGACGGGCGATCGGCAGGATCTTCGACGCATGCACGATCGCCGAGTCCAGACCCGCCTTCACACACTCGTCCAGAAAGACCGAGTTCAGCACGACACGGGCGGCCGGGTTCAGACCGAAGGAGATGTTGGAGAGGCCCAGGGTCGTCTGCACATCCGGGTGGCGCTTCTTCAGCTCACGGATCGCCTCGATGGTGGCGATGCCGTCCTTGCGGGACTCCTCCTGACCGGTGCAGATGGTGAACGTCAGGGTGTCGATGAGGATGTCCGACTCGCGGATGCCCCAGTTGCCCGTCAGGTCCGCGATCAGCCGCTCGGCGATGGCCACCTTGTGCTCGACGGTGCGGGCCTGGCCCTCCTCGTCGATCGTCAGCGCGATCAGCGCGGCACCGTGCTCCGCGGCCAGCTCGGTGACCTTGACGAAGCGCGACTCGGGCCCGTCCCCGTCCTCGTAGTTGACGGAGTTGAGGACCGCGCGGCCGCCCAGCTTCTCCAGGCCCGCCCGGAGCACGGGCAGCTCCGTGGAGTCCAGCACGATCGGCAGCGTGGAGGCGGTGGCGAACCGGCCGGCCAGCTCCTCCATGTCGGCGACGCCGTCGCGGCCCACGTAGTCGACGCACAGGTCGAGCATGTGGGCACCCTCGCGGATCTGGTCGCGGGCCATCTCCACGCAGTCGTCCCAGCGGCCTTCGAGCATGGCCTCGCGGAACTTCTTCGACCCGTTGGCGTTCGTACGCTCACCGATCGCCAGATACGCCGTGTCCTGACGGAACGGGATGGTCTGGTAGAGCGACGCGGCGCCCGGCTCCGGGCGTGGGTCGCGGGTGCCCGGGACCGTGCCCCGTACCCGCTCGACCACCTGGCGCATGTGCTCCGGGGTCGTACCGCAGCAGCCGCCCACCAGCGACAGGCCGTACTCCTGGACGAAGGTCTCCTGCGCGTCGGCCAGACCCTCGGCGTCGAGCGGGAAGTGCGCGCCGTCCTTGGTGAGGACCGGCAGGCCGGCGTTGGGCATGCAGAGCAGCGGGATGCGGGAGTGCCGGGTGAGGTAGCGCAGGTGCTCGCTCATCTCGGCCGGACCGGTCGAGCAGTTCAGGCCGATCATGTCGATGCCGAGGGGTTCCAGGGCGGTCAGCGCCGCGCCGATCTCGGAGCCCAGGAGCATGGTGCCGGTCGTCTCGAAGGCCAGGGAGCACAGCAGCGGGAGGTCGCTGCCCAGCGCGTCGAGGGCGCGGCGGGCGCCGAGGACGGCGGCCTTGGTCTGGAGGAGGTCCTGGGTCGTCTCCACGATCAGCGCGTCGGCGCCACCCGCGATCAGGCCCTCGGCGTTCGCCTGGAAGCCGTCCCGGACGGTGGCGTACGCGATGTGGCCGAGGGTCGGCAGCTTGGTGCCCGGGCCCATGGAGCCGAGGACCCACCGCTGCTCGCCGGTGGACGCGGTGTACGCGTCGGCGACCTCGCGGGCGATGCGCGCACCGGACTCGGACAGCTCGTGGACCCGCTCGGGAATGTCGTACTCGCCGAGCGCCGCCGTGTTGGCCCCGAAGGTGTTCGTCTCGACGCAGTCCACGCCGACGGCGAAATACGCCTCGTGGACCGAGCGCACGATGTCCGGCCGGGTGAGGTTCAGGATCTCGTTGCAGCCTTCGAGGTTCTTGAAGTCCGCGAGCGTGGGGTCCTGGGCCTGGAGCATGGTGCCCATGGCACCGTCGGCCACCACCACCCGGGTGGCGAGCGCCTCACGAAGGGCTGCGGATCGGTTCCGGCTGTCGGCGGAAGGGGTTGGCGACGAGGCCATGGATGTACTCCCTGGGATGCGACGGCTGTCGGCTTTGCGTCTTCGGCGGAAGGCGCACCCGGCCAGGGTAGCCGGGCCGCGACCTGGGCCGTCACTCTGTCCCACGAGCCGGACGGCATCCTGATGACGGGGGGGTCCGGTGGCGCGGGGTGCTGCGGAATTCCCCTGCGGTCGAGCACGGGTCGGCATCGGCCGATAGTGTTCAGCATTGTCGAACAAGGTGGAGGAGTACGGCGCGATGGCCAAGAACATCCAGTCGCTGGAGCGGGCGGCCGCGATGCTGCGTCTGCTGGCAGGCGGGGAGCGGCGGCTGGGGCTGTCCGACATCGCCTCCTCACTGGGCCTGGCCAAGGGCACCGCACACGGCATCCTGCGCACCCTCCAGCACGAGGGCTTCGTGGAGCAGGACGATGCCTCGGGCCGCTACCAGCTGGGCGCGGAGCTGCTGCGCCTGGGCAACAGCTATCTCGACGTGCACGAGCTGCGGGCCAGGGCCCTGGTCTGGACGGACGACCTGGCCCGGTCCAGCGGCGAGAGCGTCCATCTGGGCGTGTTGCACCAGCAGGGCGTCCTCATCGTCCACCACGTCTTCCGGCCCGACGACAGCCGCCAGGTGCTCGAAGTGGGCGCCATGCAGCCGCTGCACTCCACGGCGCTGGGCAAGGTGCTGGCCGCGTACGACCCGGTGGCGCACACCGAGGCCATGGAGGCCGAGCGGCGGCCGTTCACACCCCGGACGGTGACCGGCGCCGAGGAGTTCGAGGCGGTGCTCGACGCCGTACGGGCCCGGGGCTGGGGGTCCGACGTGGAGGAGACCTGGGAGGGCGTGGCCGCGGTGGCCGCGCCGATCCACGACCGGCGCCGGATGCCGGTGGGGGCCATAGCCGTCACGGGCGCGGTGGAGCGGGTCTGCAAGGGCGGCGAGCTGCGCCCGGAGCTGGTCGCGGCGGTCCGCGACTGCGCCCGTGCGGTCTCCCGGGACCTGGGCGCCCGCCGCTTCTGAGCCGGCCGCGGACCCGGCCGGCTTCCCTCGTAACGATCGATTCGTACGTCACATCCCTCTTGACGCTGCCTTCACCCGGGAGAAACACTGCCGTTCATCGGTCGGCATTGTCGAACACCTAACGGATATTCGCGTTAGGGTGTGACGGTGCCAAGGGCCGGCCAAGCCCTCACACGAGGGCGCGGACCACCGGAGGGACCCGGGGTTCGGCTTCCTGGACGAAGGACAAAGGAGTCGCGGGTGTCCAGCTCCGACATCTTCATCGGCGAGACCATCGGTACCGCCGTACTCATCCTGCTCGGCGGCGGTGTCTGTGCCGCCGTCACGCTCAAACACTCGAAGGCGCGGAACGCCGGCTGGGTCGCCATCACCTTCGGGTGGGGCTTCGCGGTACTGACCGGCGCGTATCTCGCCGGCGGCGTGTCGGGGGCGCATCTCAACCCGGCCGTCACCATCGGCCTGGCCATCGAGGGCGGCACGAAGTGGAGCGACGTACCGCTCTACCTCGCCTCCGAACTCTTCGGCGCGATGATCGGCGCGGTGCTGGTCTGGCTGACCTACTACGGGCAGTTCCGGGCACATCTGACCGATCCGGAGGTCCTGCGCGCCCATTCGGGTGAGGAGGGCATGGTCGACCCGGCCGCGGCCCCCGAGGCGGGCCCGGTCCTCGGTGTCTTCTCGACGGGCCCCGAGATCCGCAACGCCGTGCAGAACGTCCTCACCGAGGTCATCGCCACGGTCGTGCTGGTCCTCGCCATCCTCACCCAGGGCCTCAACGACGACGGCAACGGGCTCGGCACGCTGGGCGCGCTGATCACCTCCCTGGTCGTCGTCGGCATCGGCCTGTCGCTCGGCGGGCCGACGGGCTACGCGATCAACCCGGTCCGCGACCTCGGTCCGCGTATCGTGCACGCGCTGCTTCCGCTGCCGAACAAGGGCGGCTCCGACTGGGGCTACGCATGGGTCCCCGTCGTCGGCCCGCTGATCGGCGGCGCACTCGCGGGCGGGCTCTACAACCTCGCCTTCGCCTGATCCGCCTTCACACCACACCGCACAGACCTCCGGGAGCACACCGTGACCGACGCACACACCACCGGCAGCCACGGCGCCGGGCCGTTCATCGCGGCCATCGACCAGGGCACGACCTCCAGCCGCTGCATCGTCTTCGACAAGGACGGGCGGATCGTCTCCGTCGACCAGAAGGAGCACGAGCAGATCTTTCCCAAGCCCGGCTGGGTCGAACACGACGCGGCCGAGATCTGGGCGAACGTCCAGGAAGTCGTCGCCGGGGCGATCTCCAAGGCGGGCATCACCGCCGCCGACGTCAAGGCGATCGGCATCACCAACCAGCGCGAGACCACCCTGCTGTGGGACCGGCACACGGGTGAGCCCGTCCACAACGCGCTGGTCTGGCAGGACACCCGCACCGACGCGCTCTGCAAGGAGCTCGGCCGCAACGTGGGCCAGGACCGCTTCCGCCGCGAGACCGGGCTGCCGCTCGCCTCGTACTTCGCCGGCCCGAAGGTCCGCTGGCTGCTCGACAACGTCGAGGGGCTGCGCGAGCGCGCCGAGCGCGGCGACATCCTCTTCGGCACCATGGACTCCTGGGTCATCTGGAATCTGACCGGCGGCACCGACGGCGGCGTCCACGTCACCGACGTCACCAACGCCTCGCGCACGCTCCTGATGAACCTGCACTCCATGGCGTGGGACGACAAGATCCTCACCTCCATGGACATCCCGGCGGCCGTGCTGCCCGAGATCCGGTCCTCGGCCGAGGTGTACGGCAACGCCAGGGGCGGTGTGCTGGACGGCGTGCCGGTCGCCTCCGCGCTCGGTGACCAGCAGGCCGCGCTGTTCGGCCAGACGTGTTTCGCCGAGGGCGAGGCCAAGTCGACGTACGGCACCGGCACCTTCATGCTGATGAACACCGGCGAGACGCCCGTCAACTCCTACAACGGGCTGCTGACGACGGTCGGCTACCGGATCGGCGACCAGAAGGCGGTGTACGCCCTGGAGGGGTCGATCGCCGTCACCGGTTCGCTGGTGCAGTGGATGCGCGACCAGATGGGGCTGATCCAGTCCGCCGCCGAGATCGAGACCCTGGCCTCCTCGGTGGAGGACAACGGCGGCGCGTACTTCGTGCCCGCGTTCTCCGGTCTGTTCGCCCCGTACTGGCGCCCCGACGCCCGCGGGGTGATCGCCGGCCTCACCCGCTACGTCACCAAGGCGCACATCGCCCGCGCCGTGCTTGAGGCCACCGCCTGGCAGACGCGTGAGATCAGCGACGCCATGACCAAGGACTCCGGCGTCGAGCTGACCGCGCTCAAGGTCGACGGCGGAATGACCTCCAACAACCTGCTGATGCAGACGCTCGCCGACTTCCTGGACGCGCCCGTGGTGCGGCCGATGGTCGCCGAGACCACCTGCCTCGGCGCCGCCTACGCCGCCGGCCTGGCCGTCGGCTTCTGGCCGGACACCGACGCGCTGCGCGCCAACTGGCGCCGGGCCGCCGAGTGGACCCCCCGCATGGACGCGGAGACCCGCGCCCGCGAGTACAAGAGCTGGCTCAAGGCCGTGGAACGCACCATGGGCTGGCTGGACGACGAGGAGTAGAGAACATGACCACCCTGCAGAGCGTCCCCGCACTCGGGACGCATCCGGCCTCCGGCTCCCTCCCGAGCCGCGCCGAGACCCGGGAGCAGCTCTCCAAGGCGACGTACGACCTCCTGGTGATCGGCGGCGGCATCCTGGGCATCTCCACCGCCTGGCACGCCGCGCAGTCCGGGCTGCGGGTGGCCCTGGTGGACGCCGGTGACTTCGCCGGCGCCACCTCCTCCGCCTCCTCCAAGCTGCTGCACGGCGGGCTGCGCTACCTCCAGACCGGCGCGGTGAAGCTGGTGGCGGAGAACCACTTCGAGCGCCGTGCGGTCTCCCGCCAGGTCGCCCCGCACCTGGCCAATCCGCTCACCTTCTACCTGCCGGTCTACAAGGGCGGGCCGCACGGCGCGGCGAAGCTCGGCGCGGGCGTGTTCGCGTACTCGGCGCTGTCCGCCTTCGGCGACGGTGTCGGCCATGTGATCAGCCCGGCGCGGGCGGCGCGCGATGTGCCGGAGCTGCGTACGGAGAATCTCAAGGCCGTCGCGGTCTACGGCGACGACCAGATGAACGACGCGCGGATGGCGCTGATGACGGTCCGCGCGGCCGTCGACGCGGGCGCGGTGGTGCTGAACCACGCGGCGGTGACCGGGCTGCGGTTCACCCGGGGCCGGGTGACGGGCGCGGAGCTGCGGGACTCCATGGACGGTACGGAGTTCGGGGTGACCGCCCGGCTGGTGCTGAACGCGACCGGACCGTGGGTGGACCACCTGCGGAAGATGGAGGACCCGGACGCGGCGCCTTCCATACGCCTGTCCAAGGGCGCCCACCTGGTGCTGAAGCGGACCCGGCCGTGGAAGGCCGCGCTGGCCACGCCGATCGACAAGTACCGCATCACGTTCGCGCTGCCGTGGGAGGACATGCTGCTGCTCGGCACGACGGACGAGGAGTACGAGGGCGACCCGGCGGATGTCGCGGTGACCGAGCAGGACACCGCGCAGATCCTGGACGAGGCCGCGTTCTCGGTACGGGACCAGCAGCTCTCCCGGGACCTGATCACATACTCCTTCGCCGGTCTCCGGGTGCTGCCGGGCGGGCCGGGCGACACCTCGAAGGCGAAGCGCGAGACGGTCGTCACGGAGGGCCGGGGCGGGATGCTGTCGGTGGCCGGCGGCAAGTGGACGACCTTCCGCCACATCGGCCGTACGGTGATGAACAAGCTGGCCGCGCTGCCCGGGCACCCGTTGGCGGAGGACATGGAGCCGATGTCCCGGCTGCCCAGGAAGCTGCCGCTGCCCGGGATCGCCAGCCCGAACGCGGTGGCGCACCGGCTGCTGGTGGACGGCGGGACGCCCGGGCCCCGGATGGCCGCCGACACCGCGCGCCATCTGGCCACGCACTACGGTTCGCTCGCGTTCGACATCGCCCGGCTGGCCAACGAGAACCCGGCGCTGGCCGAGCGGATCCACCCGGACGCGCCGGAGGTCTGGGCGCAGGTCGCCTACGCCCGGGACCACGAGTGGGCGGAGACCGTGGACGACGTGCTGCGGCGGCGAACGACGCTGACGATCCGGGGCCTGGCGACGGACGAGGTCCGGGCCGGGGTGGAGAAGGTGCTCGGCGAGCGGCGCGGCTGAGCGGGGAAGGGCCGGTACGGCCGCGGACCGGGAGTCGGTCCGCGGCCGTGCCGGCCCTTTGTCGTGGCCGTACCGGCGTGGCCGCATAATGGGGCGATACATCGGATGTCTGGAGGTCGCCCATGGCTGTCACCGACGAGGCCATCGAGAAGATCAAGGGGATGATCGTCTCGGGTGCGCTACGGCCCGGCGATCGGCTCCCCAAGGAGAGCGAACTCGCCTCGGAGCTGGGGCTTTCCCGCAACTCGCTGCGGGAGGCGGTGCGCGCCCTGTCGCTGATCCGCATTCTCGACGTCCGCCAGGGCGACGGCACGTATGTGACGAGCCTGGACCCTCAGCTGCTGCTCGAAGCGCTGAGCTTCGTCGTGGACTTCCACCGGGACGACACCGTGCTGGAGTTCCTGGCGGTGCGCCGGATTCTGGAGCCCGCCGCGACGGCGATGGCGGCGGGCCGGATCGGCGCGGAGCAGCTGGACGCGCTGGGCGCGCAGCTCGACGCGCTGGGCGAGCGGCCTTCGGTGGAGGAGCTGGTGGCCTGCGATCTGGACTTCCACCGGGGCATCGTCCAGGCGTCCGGCAACTCGGTGCTGTGCTCGCTGCTGGACGGGCTGTCAGGGCCGACGACGCGGGCGCGGGTGTGGCGGGGGCTGACGCAGGAGGACGCGGTGAGCCGGACGTTGCATGAGCATCGGGCGATTCTGTCGGCGTTGCGGGACGGGGACGCGGAGGCGGCGCGGGCGTGGGCGACGGTGCATGTGGCGAGCGTGGAGCAGTGGTTGCGGTCCACGTTGTAGCGGCGGGCGCGTGAGGGCGGGTTCAGCTGCCGGCGGGGCGCGGGCGCAGGCCCTGCATTCCGCCGTCGACGGCCAGGGCGGTGCCGGTCACGGAGGCCGCGGCGGGACCGGCGAGGTAGACGATCGCGGCGGCCACCTCGTCGGCGGAGACCAGCCGGCCCAGCGGCTGGCGGGCATTGAGCGCGGCGCGTTCGGCGGCCGGGTCGTCCGCCCGGTCGAGCAGCCGGCCGATCCACGGGGTGTCGGCGGTACCCGGGTTGACGCAGTTGACGCGGACGCCCTCGCGGACGTGGTCGGCGGCCATGGCGAGGGTGAGCGCGAGGACGGCGCCCTTGCTCGCGCTGTACAGGGCGCGCTGGGGCAGCCCGGCGGTGGCGGCGATGGAGCAGGTGTGCGTGATGGATACGGCTCCGGGGCGCTCGGCGGCCGCGCGGCGCAGGTGTGGCAGGGCGTGCCGGGCGGCGCGGACCATGCCGAGGACGTTGATGTCGAGCACCCGGGCCCATTCGGCGTCGTCGTTGTCCGCGACGGTGCCGATGGCGCCGATGCCCGCGTTGGAGACGAGGGTGTGCAGGGAGCCCATGGCCGCGGCGGCCCGGTCCACCCCGGCGCGCACGGCGGCGTCGTCGGTGACGTCGGCCTCGACGGCGAGGGCGCCGGCGGGGGTGCCGGAGGTGTCCCGGTCGAGGACGGCGACCCGGGCGCCGCGTTCCAGGAGCAGGGTGGTGACGGCGGCGCCGATGCCGGATGCGCCGCCGGTCACCAGGGCGTTCATCCCCTCGAAGTCGCGTGTGCCGGTCATCGGCTCTCCTCCTTCTCGTGGCGCCGGGCCTGCCAGACGGGGCCCTGCGGGTAGCGGTGTGCGGCAAGGGACTCGGGGCGCATCCCGGCCGAGAAGCCGGGGGCGGCCGGGGCGGCGTAGCGGCCGTTGACGACGACGGCCGGGTCGGTGAAGTGCTCGTGGAGGTGGTCGACGTACTCGATGACCCGGTCCTCGCGGGTGCCGGAGACGGCGACGTAGTCGAACATCGAGAGGTGCTGGACGAGTTCGCAGAGCCCGACGCCGCCCGCGTGCGGGCAGACCGGGATGCCGTACTTGGCGGCGAGCAGCAGGATCGCCAGGTTCTCGTTGACGCCGGCGACGCGTGCGGCGTCGATCTGGACGAAGTCGACGGCCCCGGCCTGGAGGAGCTGCTTGAACACGACCCGGTTGGCGACGTGTTCGCCGGTGGCCACCTTGACCGGCTGTCCGGCGCGGACGGCGGCGTGGCCGAGTACGTCGTCGGGGCTGGTGGGCTCCTCGATCCAGTACGGGTCGTACGGGGCGAGCGCGGCCATCCGTGCGAGGGCGTCGGGGACGTCCCAGCGCTGGTTGGCGTCGACGGCGATCCGGACCCCGGGTCCCACGGCCGCGCGGGCGAGCGCCATGCGGCGGACGTCGTCCTCGACCCGGCCGCCGACCTTGAGCTTGATCTGGGTGAAGCCGTCGGCGACGGCCTGCTCGGCGAGCCGGACCAGCTTCTCGTCGGAGTGGCCGAGCCAGCCGGGCGAGGTGGTGTACGCGGGGTAGCCCTCGGCGCGCAGCCGGGCGGCGCGTTCGGCGCGTCCCGGTTCGGCGGCGCACAGGATGGCCAGCGCCTCGTCGGGGGTGAGGGCGTCGGTGAGGTAGCGGAAGTCCACGAGGGAGACCAGCTCCTCCGGGGTCATCCCGGCCAGGAACTCCCAGACGGGTCTGCCCGCCAGCTTGGCCGCCAGGTCCCAGGCGGCGTTGACCACCGCACCGGCCGCCATGTGCATCACGCCCTTCTCGGGGCCCAGCCAGCGGAGTTGCGAGTCGTGCGTGAGGTCCCGGTACAGGGCGCCGAGGCCGGCGGCCGTACGGGGCACGGGGCGCCCGGTCAGACAGGGGCGCAGGGCCTCGATCGCGGCGGCCATGACCTCGTTGCCGCGGCCGATGGTGAAGCAGAAGCCATGGCCCTCGGCGGGCGCGCCGGCCGGGCCGGTGGCGTCGGTGCGCAGGACGACATAGGCGGCCGAGTAGTCGGGGTCGGGGTTCATGGCGTCCGAGCCGTCCAGTTCTTCCGAGGTCGGAAAACGGATGTCGTGGACCTCGAAATCCGTGACGGTCTGACTCATGCGCGCCCCCAGGGGAAATAACATCGGACCTCTGCTGCGGTCATCCGATGTATAGCCGCCTCCGCGTGGGCAAGTCCAGAGAGGAGTCCGAGTTTTCCGCCGACAGCTCGGATGTATCGGGGGCGCGTTTCCGTACCAGAGGATCATCCAGCCGTGCACGGGGGCTGCGTTCCGGGAGGGCGCAGGCCGTAAGGTTGGTCCGTACGCAAGGGAACTTCGGAAGGAGGCTGGGGTGATCGAGCTCGAGGGCGTGCCCGAGCTGATCGACCCGGTCATGGTGGCCGCGTTCGAGGGGTGGAACGACGCCGGTGACGCCGCCTCCACAGCGGTCGCGCATCTGGACCGGGAGTGGAAGGGCGAGGTGTTCGCGGCGCTGGACGCCGAGGACTACTACGACTTCCAGGTCAACCGCCCGACGGTGTGGCTGGAGAACGGGGTACGCAAGATCACCTGGCCGACGACCCGGCTCTCCGTGGTCCGCGTCGGCGGGGACAAGCCCCGCGATCTCGTCCTGGTCCGGGGCATCGAACCGTCCATGCGCTGGCGCTCGTTCTGCAACGAACTCCTGGGCTTCGCACATGAACTGGGCGTCGAGATGGTGGTGGTGCTCGGTGCGCTGCTGGGCGACACCCCGCACACCCGCCCGGTCCCGGTCAGCGGGGTGACGTCCGATCCGGACCTGGCCCGCACCATGGACCTGGAGGAGACCAGATACGAGGGCCCGACCGGCATCGTCGGCATCCTCCAGGAGGCGTGCACGCATGCCGGGGTGCCCGCGGTGAGCCTGTGGGCGGCGGTGCCGCACTATGTGTCGCAGCCGCCCAACCCCAAGGCGACGCTGGCCCTGCTGAACCGGCTTGAGGATCTGCTCGGGCTGCGCATCCCGCTCGGCGAGCTGCCGGAGGACGCGCGCGCCTGGCAGGTCGGCGTCGACCAACTGGCCTCCGAGGACAGCGAGGTGGCCGAGTACGTGCAGACCCTGGAGGAGGCGCGGGACACCGCCGAGCTGCCCGAGGCGAGCGGCGAGGCGATCGCCCGCGAGTTCGAGCGCTATCTGCGGCGCCGCGAACCGGGCTCCGCGCCGCCGCCCGGCGGTCATGCCACGGAAAGCGGCGACGCGACGTACCTCCGGGACACGTCGAGCGGCCGGATGAAACCGCCGAAGCCGGGGTCCGGCCAGCCGGGCGGTCCGGCCCAATCGGAGGGTCCCGGCCGTCCGGCGACCGGCCGACCACCGGCCGGCGGCACCGGCGACCGGGCCACGGACGCGGACGGCGGCCCGGCCGGGGCGCCCGACGACGAGCCGGACACCGGCCCGGCGGACGGTGACGGGGCCGAAGGCCCCCACTCGCAGGACTGAGCGCGGCGCGGAGCCGGGCGGGTGCGAACCCGCCCGGCTCCTCTGTGATGTGACGGTCATTCAGGAGCAGACGAAGCGCGCCGCGCCCCAGTCGCCGTGGTCACCGGTCTTGGACCCGTTCGTGTCCGTGACCTTCAGGCGCACGTGCCGCGCCCCGTCCAGCGCCACATCGACCGGCACGGTCTCCGACGCGCCGGTCACCTTCGGCGAGGTCCACAGCACCTTGCCGTCCGCCTCCACGGAGAACGCGACCTCGCCGTACCCGTCGATCTCGTCGTCGATGCCGGCGTCCGCGGTGAACCGGGAGCACTGGCCGCCGAGGTAGACCTCGATGTCGGAGTCGGCGTGGGTGCCGATCCCCTTCTCGTACGTCTTCCCGGCCAGCGTGAGCGGGTGCCCGTCGGCCGCGCCCGACTCGCCGTTGCTGCGGTCGCGTTCGGCGGGGCCGTAGCCGTTGGTCTCGGTCAGCCACTCCATGTCGCTCGCCCAGGTCTCCCCGGTGGGCGGGGCCGGCATGACGGAGACCGCCAGCCGCTCGGCGGCGGTGCGGGACTCGCCCGCCGACCGGTAGCGGGCGAGCGCGGTCAGCCGCGCCTCCCCCGCCGCCGCGCCCTTCGCCGGGGTGACCCGGACCTCGACGCGGCGGGTGGTGCCCGCCGGTATCCGCTTCACGGGCGCGGCGGGGGTGGCCTGCCAGCCCTCGGGGACGTCGAGCGTGACGGACGCGTCCATGACGTCCGCCGTGCCCGCCGTCACGTCGACGGCGACGGTGCTCGGGGCGCCCGCGCCGGTCTCCTGGCCGCGCGGGGCGGTGACGGCGGCCGTGGCGGCGGCGTGCCGGCCGCCGACCGCGCTGGTGTGCTTGAGCTTCACGGAGAACTTCCGGTCCGTGGGCAGCGGTGCGGTCTTGACCTTGACCACGCCTCCCCGGTCGTCCCGGTCGTAGAACCAGCCCTGCTTCGCCTTGGCGTACGCGGCGGCCGAGGTGAGCCGGGGCAGCTTGCCCCTGAGCCGGACCGCGCTCGGCTCGGAGCCGGTGTGCACGGTGAACTCGTACGGGCGGCTGCTCTGCTTGCCCTGGAACGTGCCCTTGCTCGCGCCGATGTCCACGGTCACGTCCCCGGAGCCCCGGGCGGGTGCGCGGACGTCGGCGGTCTGGGTGGCGTACGCGCCGTCGCGGTGCTCGCGGGTCACTCCGTCGTCCTCGTACAGCGTGAACGAGGAGCGGCCCTGCGGGTAGATGTCCCAGGCCAGCGGGGAGTCGGCGGTGCGGTCGGTGTACGAGCGGATGCCCGGCCACATCGGCACGCTCGCCCCGGCCTTCACGAACAGCGGCAGGGTGTCGAGCGGGGCGCTGTAGTTGTCGAGGGTGACGGGGCCCTGGTAGGTGCGCCCGGTCCAGTAGTCGGTCCAGGTGCCCTTCGGCAGGTAGATGCCGTCGCGCTCGGTGCTGTCCTCGTAGACCGGGGCGACCAGGAAGTCCTCGCCCGACATGAACTCGTACTTCGCGGCGTCGGTCGCGGCCTTCGGGTCGTCCGGGTACTCCAGGACCAGCGGGCGGACCATGCCGACACCGGTCTTGGTCGCCTCGTGGGCGTAGGAGTACTGGTAGGGCAGCAGCGACTCCTTGAGCTTGAGGTAGTCGCGGTTGATGGAGGTGTACGGCTCGCCGTAGCGGAAGGGCTGCTTGTCGCTGGCCGCCCAGCCGTCCATGGTCATCGTGGTTCCCAGGAACATCTTCCACTGGAGGTCACGGGTGTACGTCTTGGCGCTGCCGCCGAAGATGCCGTCGACGTCGCCCGTGGTGTAGGCGAGGCCGGACATCGTGGCGCCCGCGTAGGTCGGGATCTGCCAGCGGATGTAGTCCCAGGTGCCGTACTGGTCGCCGGACCACTGGACGCCGCAGCGCTGCGCGCCGGCCCAGCTCTCGGGGGCGTACGTGAAGCCGCGCGCGTCGCTGTTGGCCTCGATGCCCGCGTAGGCGTCCTTGCAGCCGTCGAGGGCGAACTTGTAGCCCGCGCCGACCCAGGCGACGTCCAGCTTGGCCACGCGCTGCCCGGCCTTCACCTGGTCGCCGAGCTTGTCGATGCCGTCCTCGGTCCACAGACCGGCCTGCATGCCCCGGTCCTGGAGGCCCTTCGCGGTCTCGGCGAGATTCTCGTAACCGCAGCCGTAGCCGTCGTTGACGAGCATCCAGCCGTTGGGCATGTCGTTGTCGAGGTAGCCGTCGGCGACCTTCAGCGCGTCCAGGGTGTGGCGCTCGCCCCGGTTGGCGTTGTGCAGATAGCAGTCGGCGTCGCCGATCTCCATGCCGTAGACGGGCGGCAGGAACGGCTTGCCGGTGAGCTGCGTGTACTGGCCGATGACGTCCTTGGCGCTGTCACCGGCGAAGTAGTACGCGTCGAAGCGCCGCTCCTGCTCGCTGGTGGTCACCGGGTCGTTGAAGGCGTAGGTGCCCGGCGCGAAGGTGTTGCGGAAGACGCCGTAGCCGGCCGAGGAGAGGTAGAACGGCACCGAGTTGGGGTGGCCGCCGTCGTCCCAGTCGTAGTCGACGCCCACCTCGACGGTCTTGTCCCGGTGCGAGGTGTTGCCCCGGCCGTTCTGCATCCCGGCGCCGTAGAACTGCTCGTTCGCGCCGCGCGCCAGGGTCTGGGTGGTCTGCTCGGCGTCCCAGCTCAGCCCCTTCGCCTCGGACCAGACCCGGCTGCCGTCGGCCCGGTACAGGGCGAACCGCAAAGGCGACTTGTAGACACGGAGGGTGATGCTCCGGGTGGACAGCTCGTAGCGGTCGCCGCGCTCCTTCCAGCGGGTGCGCGGCGGGGTGCCCTGCGGGAGCACGATGGCGTCGCCGGCCGGGTCCTCGAAGGTGCCGTCGGGGGCGAGTTCGATACGGAAGGTCTCCTCGGAGACGAAGCTGACCCGGGCCTTCGCCGCCCCCGCCGCCAGGCGGTACACGGCCCCGTCGGCCGAGAAGCCGGTGAGGTCGCCGACCGTCGTACCGGCCGGCTCCGCCAGGCCGTCGGCGCGGGCCGCGCCCGGTGCGGTGAGTACGGCGAGCAGTCCCAGCAGCGCTGCAACTACCGCCGATCTGATGCGTGTTGATGATTGCATAGAGCGCTTTTAGCGCAGTACCGAGCAATTGACCATGGACAAAACGGAACCGGCCCCGAACTTCATGAAGAAGTCCGGGGCCGGTGAAGTCGGCTGCTACGACGGAGAGTTACGAAAAAAGCGGTTAGAGGGCCACCCCGAGCAGGGCGTCCACGGTGCGGGAGACGAGGCCGGGTGCCCCCTCGTCCGTACCGCCCTCGGCGGTCTGCCGCTCCGCCCAGCGGTCCACCGCGGCCAGCGCGGCCGGGGCGTCCAGGTCGTCGGCGAGGGCCGCGCGGACCTCCTCGACCAGGACGTCGGCGGACAGCCCGTCCGGGCGGGAGACGGCGGCGCGCCAGCGGCCGAGCCGGGCCACCGCGTCGGCGAGCACCTGGCCGGTCCACTCCCAGTCGGAGCGGTAGTGGTGGGCGAGCAGGGCCAGCCGGATCGCGGCCGGGTCCACACCGTCGCGGCGGAGCGCGGAGACGAAGACGAGGTTGCCCTTGGACTTGGACATCTTCTCGCCGTCCAGCGCGACCATCCCGGCGTGCACATACGCCTGGGCGAAGGGGTGCTCGCCGGTGAGCACCTGGGCGTGCGAGGCGCCCATCTCGTGGTGCGGGAAGGCGAGGTCGGAGCCGCCGCCCTGGACGTCGAAGCCCATGCCCAGGTGGTCCAGGGCGATGGCCACGCACTCGATGTGCCAGCCGGGGCGTCCGGCGCCGAGGGAGCCGCCGTCCCAGCTGGGCTCGCCCGCGCGGGCGGCCATCCAGAGCATGGGGTCGAGCGGGTTCTTCTTGCCGGGGCGCTCCGGATCGCCGCCGCGTTCGGCGGAGAGCAGCCGCATGGCCTCGGCGTCGAGGTTCGACACCTCGCCGAAGTGCGGGTCGGTGTCGACCGAGAAGTAGATGTCGCCGTCGAGCTCGTAGGCGGCGCCCGCGTCGCGGAGCCGTTCCACGAGCGGCACGATGCCGGGTATCGCCTCGACGGCACCGATGTAGTGGCGCGGCGGGAGCATGCGGAGCGCGGTCATGTCCTCGCGGAACAGGGCCGTCTCGCGCTCCGCGAGCTCGGTCCAGTCCTGTCCGTCGCGCACGGCCCGCTCCAGCAGCGGGTCGTCCACGTCCGTCACGTTCTGGACGTAGTGAACCTGCCGCTTGGTGTCGAGCCACACGCGCTGCACGAGGTCGAACGCGTTGTAGGTCGCCGCATGACCCATGTGGGTCGCGTCGTACGGCGTGATGCCGCAGACGTAGATGCGGGCGACGGGACCGGGGTCAAGGGTGATCCGTCCGCCGGTCGCGGTGTCGTGGATCCGAAGGTCGCGGCCCTTGCCGGGCAGGGCGGGGACCTCAGAAGCGGGCCAGGCATGCATGCCACGAGCGTAACCGGATGCGGCTTCCGGATACGAACCGGAGGGGTGATCCTGACCGAAGAGGCGCTCTTGCGCCGCCGCGCCCGGCATGCATCGGGGCGGACCGGCCGTCAGACGGGCGGCCAGGGGATAGCGGGCCATTCGCCGCTGGGTTTCCGGTGCAGCCCGGTCGTCCGCAGCCCGGCCACCCGGGCCCGCAGGGCCTCGATCTCGGCCGCCGTGATGAGTTCGGCCAGCCGGGTGACCAGGGCGGCACCGGGCTCCAGGGCGGCGGCCAGCCGGTCCAGGACCTCGACGGCCTCGGGGGTCAGCGGCTCGCCCGCCCAGCCCCAGAGCAGGGTGCGCAGCTTGTCGTCGGCGTTGAAGGTGACCCCGTGGTCGATGCCGTAGAGCCGGCCGCCGGGCGCGGGCAGCAGATGGCCGCCCTTGCGGTCGCCGTTGTTGATGACGGCGTCCAGGACGGCGAGCCGCCGCAGCCGGGGGTCGTCCGCGTGCACCAGCAGGGCGGTCTTCCCCTCCGCCACCTCGGCGAGGGCGACGGCCTTCCAGCCCTCGCCGGGCTCCTCCTCCTCGACCAGCGCGAGCAGCCCCGGCTCGTCCTCGCCCGGCGCCTCGGCCTCGATCCAGAGCTGGCACATGCCCTGCCCGTACGGCCCGTCCCGCAGCACGGTCGGCGGGATCAGCCCCCAGCCCATGGCCTCGGAGACCTCGTAGGCGGCCACCTCGCGCTGGGCGAGGGTGCCGTCGGGGAAGTCCCAGAGCGGCTGTTCGCCGGCCACGGGCTTGTACACACAAGTCGCCTCCTCGCCCTCGTGGGCGACGGAGCAGTACAGCACCGCGTTGGACGCGCCGCGGACCTGCCCGAGGACGGTCAGCGTGCCCTCGGCCAGCAGGGCGACCCGCCCCGCGTCGGTCAGGCGCCCCGGCGGTACCCGTTCTGGCGCGGGCATACGTGTCCTTCCGGGTCGAGCGGCAGGCTGCACAGCGGGCAGGCCGGCCGGCCGGCGTTCACCACGTCCAGGGCGCGCTTGGCAAAGGCGCGGGCCTGGGCGCCGGAGAGCCGGACGCGGAGCATCGGCGGGCCGTTCTCCTCGTCCTGGAGCAGCCGCTCCTCGGCCTCGGCCAGGTCCTCGACGGAGTCGGCGTCCAGCTCGACCAGGGCCTGCGCCTCCACGATCATGCGCTGCTCCTCGCCGTCCCAGGCGAGCGCCATGGTGCCGACGCGGAACTCCTCCTCGACGGGGACGTCGAGCGGCGCGGTGTCCGTGACGTCCATCGGGGCGACGGCGGGCACCGGGGAGTTCCCGCCGGTGCGGCGTACGACCTCGTCCAGCAGTTCGTCCACGCGCTCGGCGAGCGCGGCGACCTGGGTCTTCTCCAGGGCCACGCTGGTGACACGGCCGCCGGAGGACGCCTGCAAGAAGAACGTACGGCGTCCAGGCAGCCCGACCGTGCCGGCCACGAAGCGGTCCGGGGGGTCGTAGAGGAACACCTGACGGGACACGTCCTGTCTCCCTTGAGAGTCGACGGGCGGATGGGGATGGGCCGGAAAGCGTTCTACGGCGCGTCCACCCTACTGCGCGCGGCGATCACGGCGCCCCAGCGCCGCCCCCTACCGCCGCGTCCCCGGCGGCAGCGGCGTCCGGGCCCGGGTCGCGGGGCGCGAGTCCGGCGAGGTCGCCCGTGTCGCCGAGGCGCAGCAGATAGGGGCGGAGCCGGGTGTAGCGGATCGCGGTGACCGAGCACGGGTCGGCGTGGACGCGCTGGAAGAGGTCCAGATGCATGCCGAGCGCGTCGGCGACGAGGGACTTGATGATGTCGCCGTGCGAGCACATGACGTACACGGCGTGCTCGCCGTGCTCCGCCTCGATCCGGGTGTTCCACTCGCGTACGGCGTCGACGGCGCGGGCCTGCATCGCGCGCATCGACTCGCCGCCGGGGAAGGCGGCGGCGGAGGGGTGCCGCTGGACCACGGTCATCAGCGGTTCGTCACTGAGCTCGGCGAGTTTGCGGCCCGACCAGTCGCCGTAGTCGCACTCGCTGATCCGGTCCTCGATGTGCAGTGGCAGGTCCGGGCGGGCGGCCAGCAGGGGTTCCAGCGTCTCCCGGCAGCGTTGCAGGGGGCTGCTGACGGCGGCGGCGAGCGGCAGCGCGGCCAGCCGTCCGGGGAGCGCGGCGGCCTGCGCGGCGCCGCGCTCGTCCAGGGCGACGCCGGGGGTCCGGCCCGCGAGCACCCCGGCCGTGTTGGCGGTCGAGCGTCCGTGGCGTACGAGGATCAGGGTGGGCATGCGGTCCAGCGTACGGGCGCGGCACGGTTTCCCGGCGGGGCCAAAGGTGCATACCGGGCCGGAAGCAGGGAAGAATGCGCGCCGTGATTGTCGACTGCGCCATTTACCGCGACGGCCGCCGGACCGACGGCCCCGCCGACTTCTCGGAAGCGCTCGCCCGGGCGCGGGAGTCCGGCGACGCGTTCCTCTGGATCGGCCTGCACGAGCCGACGGAGAAGGAGTTCGACCTCGTCAGCCAGGAGTTCGGGCTGCATCCGCTGGCCGTGGAGGACGCCCTCTCCGCCCATCAGCGGCCGAAGCTTGAGGTGTACGACGACTCGCTGTTCGCGGTGATCAAGCCGGTCCTGTACGACCACGACAGCGACGCGGTGACCACGCACGAGCTGATGGTGTTCATGGGCGACTCGTTCGTCGTGACCGTGCGGCACGGCGAGGGCGCGCCGCTGGCCGCCGTACGCCGGCGTCTCGAAGCGGACCCGGAGGTGCTGAAGCACGGGCCGACGGCGGTGCTGTACGCGGTGAGCGACGCGATCGTGGACCACTACATAGACGTGGCGGGCGAGCTCCAGGTCGACCTGGAGGAGCTGGAGACGCAGGTCTTCGCGCCGAGCGGTACGGACGACTCCAAGAACACCGCGGCGCGCATCTACACCTTCAAGCGCCAGGTGCTGGAATTCCGCCGGGCGACGGTCCCGCTGGCGGGGCCGATGGCCCGGCTGGCGGGCGCCGGGGTGCCGTTCGTCCAGGAGCACGCGCAGCCGTTCTTCCGGGACGTGCAGGACCATCTGACCCGGGCCAACGAGCAGGTGGAGGGTCTTGACCGGCTGCTGTCCGACATCCTGTCCGCGCATCTCGCGCAGATGGGGGTGCGGCAGAACGACGACATGCGCAAAATCTCCGCCTGGGCGGCGATGGCGGCGGTGCCGACGATGGTCGCGGGTATCTACGGGATGAACTTCGAGCACATGCCGGAGCTGCGGTGGGTCGGCTCGTACCCGCTGGTGCTGCTGCTGATGGCGGGGGCGGTCGTGGGCCTGTACCGCCAGTTCAAACGGCGTGGCTGGCTCTGACGCCCCGGCCGCCCGTCAGGCGTACTCGGGCGCGGGCGTCGCGGGTCCGCCGAGGGCGTCGCGCCGGACGGGCGGGGCCAGGCTGACCATGCGCCGCCAGCCGCCGAGGCGTTCGTACGCGTACATGGCGTGGATGCCCGCGGCGAGCACGCCGGCCTTCGCGCGGGACCAGCCGAGCACCCGGCCCATGTGGTCCATGACGGCGAGGCTGACGTCGCGGTAGACCCGGATCTCGGCGAGCGCGCACTCGCGCAGGATGTGCTGGATCGTGCGGCCGTGCCCGGCCCGCGCGAAGCGCAGCAGCTCCTCGTGGCAGTACGCGAGGTGGTTGTCCTCGTCGTTCGAGATCATCCGGACCGCGCGGCCCAGCTCGGGGTGGTCCGCGAAGTGCTTGTTCAGCAGCCGCATCTGCTCGGACGCGCGCTGCTCGGTGACCCGGCTGTGGGCCAGATACGTGATGATGTCGCGCTCGGTCAGGGGCTCGTCGCGGCCCAGCTGCTCGTGCGCGAGTCCGATGCCGTGGCGCTCCAGGAGCATCGTGTAGTCGGTGTCCGGCGGGACCGGGCCGGGGGCCAGGCCGCGCTTCTTGAGCAGCGCGTTGAAGATCCGGCCGTGCTTGTCCTCGTCGGCGCCGTGCCGGGCGATCTTGGGGGCCAGCGGGCGCTGGCTCGCGGGGACGAGGGCCGCGATCCGGCCGTTCTCCCAGCCGCCCTGCGACTCGCCGCTGGCCGCGATGGAGCAGAACAGCCGGAACGAGTCGTCGTTGTCGAGGATCTCCTGGAACAGGTTCTTTGCCGAGAGCATCACTGCCACCTCCGTGCCGGCGTCGCCGAGCGCCAGTCAAATGCGCCGGGCCGGGGCGGGCAACAGGAGCGGGCGGCGGCTGGGCCGACCGGGTGGCGCCGCCGGGAGGCTCCGGCGGGGCGGGCGAACCGTTTTTGCGTGCACCCGTAACCCCGCCGGGCCGCCCGCGTTGTTCCCCGTGACGGCCGTGGCGGGGAGGACCCCCCGAGCCCCCACCACGGCCGCAGAACCCCTTCGCGTCACCCGAGCCCGGCCCGCTCCAGCGCGTCCGTGCCGGCCCGGAGCGCGGCGATCCGCTCGTCGAGCGTGAAGCCGGCCGGCGCCAGGGTCAGGGTCGTGACCCCCACCTCCGCGTACGCCTGCATGCGCTCGGCGATCCGGTCCACGGACCCGAGCAGCGTGGTCTGGTCGATCAGCTGGTGCGGTACGGCGGCCGCCGCGCCGCTCTTGTCTCCGGAGAGGTACTTCTCCTGGATCTCGGCGGCCTCCTTCTCGTACCCCATGCGCTGCGCGAGCCGGTTGTAGAAGTTCTGCCTGGCGCTGCCCATGCCGCCGACGTACAGCGCGGTGTAGGGGCGGAACATGTCCGCGAGGCCGGGGATGTCGTCGCCGACGGCGAGCGGGACGGTCGGGCAGACGTCGAAGCCCTCCATCGTCTTCCCGGCCTTCTCCCGGCCGGCCCGCAGATGGCTGACCGCGGTCTCCTCCAGGTGCTCGGCCGAGGGGAAGATCAGCAGGGCGCCGTCGGCGATCTCGCCGGTCTGCTCCAGGTTCTTCGGGCCGATCGCGGCGATGTAGAGCGGGATGTGCTCGCGCTGCGGGTGCACGGTCAGCTTGAGCGGCTTGCCCGGGCCGTCCGGCAGCGGGAGCGTCCAGTGCTCACCCTCGTACGAAAGGCGCTCGCGGGTCATCGCCTTGCGGACGATGTCCACGTACTCGCGGGTGCGGGCCAGCGGCTTGTCGAACTTGACGCCGTACCAGCCCTCGGAGACCTGCGGGCCCGACACGCCGAGGCCGAGCCGGAACCGGCCGCCGGACAGGGAGTCGAGCGTGGCCGCCGTCATGGCGGCCATCGCGGGCTGGCGCGCCGGGATCTGGAGGATGGCGGAGCCGACGTCGATGGACTCCGTCTGCGCGGCCACCCAGGCCAGCACGGTCGGCGCGTCGGAGCCGTACGCCTCGGCCGCCCAGCAGACGTCGTAGCCGAGCCGGTCGGCCTCCTGTGCGACGGCGAGGTTGTCGCCGTCCATCCCCGCGCCCCAGTAGCCGAGATTGATGCCGAGCCGCATAGCCGAACCCCTTACCGATCAGTAACGTCCCTGAGTTCCGGACTCTAGCGCGCGGGAAGTCGATCCGGCAGGGGGCCGCCCCACGCCGGTTGTAATCTCAGCGCCCATGGAGCAGAGGCATCTGGGCCGCACCGGCCTTCGTGTGTCCAGGATCGGGCTCGGCACCCTCACCTGGGGCCGGGACACCGACGAGCACGACGCTGCCGAGCAGCTGAAGGTGTTCTGGGAGGCGGGCGGCACACTGGTCGACACGGCCGATGTGTACGGGGGCGGTGAGGCCGAGTATCTGCTCGGGCGGCTCGTGGACGGCCTGGTGCCCAGGCGCGACCTGGTCATCGCGACCAAGGCGGGCAGTGTCGCCGACCCGTACCGCAGGGTCGACGCCTCGCGCGGACACCTGCTGGCGGCCCTCGACGCCTCGCTGAGCCGGCTCGGCACGGATTACGTGGACCTGTGGCAGCTCCACGCGTTCGACCCGGAGACCCCGCTGGAGGAGACCCTCCAGGCGCTGGACCTCGCGGTGTCCTCCGGGCGCGCCCGCTATGCCGGGGTGTCCGGCTTCTGCGGCTGGCAGCTGGCGAAGGCGGCGGCCTGGCAGCTCGCCGCGTCCGGGGCGCGGACCCGGCTGGCCGCGACGCAGATGGAGTACTCGCTGCTCCAGCGCGGTGTGGAACGCGAGGTGCTGCCCGCCGCGCTCGACCTCGGCGTCGGGCTGCTGCCCTCGTCGCCGCTGGGCCGGGGCGTGCTGACCGGCAAGTACCGCACCGGGACCCCGGTCGGCTCGCGCGGCGCGTCCGAGCTGCTGGCCCCCTTCGTGGAGCCGTATCTGGACGAGCCGGCGGGCCGCATCGTGGACGCGGTGTCGACCGCCGCCGACGGGCTGGCCACCACGCCCGTCCAGGTCGCCCTGGCCTGGGTCCGGGACCGGCCCGGGGTCACGGCCCCGATCGTCGGCGCGCGCAACGCGCAGCAGCTGACGGAGGCGTTGTCAGTGGAGACGCTTAGTCTTCCTGACGAGATCTGCCAGGCGCTGGACGATGTGTCGGCGCCCGTGCACCGCTATCCCGACCAGGACTGGAGCACGCTGTGACCGCGCTACCCCGGGGCGAATCCCCCGGCCCCTCGGCCACCGGCGACGACACCGTCGCCAACCCGGACGAGCCGTCGGCGGCCGCGGCCGCCGGGGCGGCGGGCGAGCCGGAAGCACCGGGCGACGCCGGTGCGGCGGGCGGCCGCGACGCGGCCCGGGACGGCTCCGGCGCGGAGGCGGGCGGCGCGGAGGCACCGGATGCTTTCGCCGGTCCGGCGGCCGGTGGCGACGACGCGCACGACGGCCCCGGCGCGGGCGGCCTGAGCGGCGAGGCAGGCGAGGGCGCCCCGGCCGGTGCGGACGGTCCGGGCCCCGTCGGTGCCGCTGACGCGGCGGGCGAGGCGGGGCCCGGCCCGGCGGCCGATGGAGGCGCGGAGGGCGATGCCCTGGCCGCCGGGGGCGCTGACGCGGCGGGCGAAGCGCTGGATGGCGGCGACGCGGAGGGCGGTGGCGAAGGTGCCGGTGGGTTGTCCGAGGCCGAGGCCGAGATCGCCGCTCAGCGGGAGTTGCGGGAGCGGATCGAGCGGCGGAAGGCCGAGAAGGACGGGCCCATCGATGCCGGGGGGAAGTTGAGCGGGACCGCGGCCGATCTGCTGGCGGCCGTCCGGGCTGTGGAGAGCGGGCAGCGGCCCGCCACCGCGTTCTACGACTCGCCCGCGCCTGCTCCCGCCCGGCGGACGGCTCCGGCTCCGGCTCCGGTACGGGAACGGGTCCCCGAGCCCGCCCCCGCGCCCCGGGCCGCCTCACCGGAGAGCGTCGCCGCCGTGGCGGCCGTGCTGTCCGCCGGCGGGGCCCCCGCCGCGCTGGGCCGGTCCGCCGCCGCGCTGCTCGGGGACCGGGCTGCCGAGCTGCTGCGCGAGGACCCCTGGCAGCTGCTGGCGCTGCCCGGCGTCGGGCCCGAGCAGGCGGACGGCTTCGCCCGGGCGCTGCTCGGCGCGGGCTGCGGGCCCGACGACGAGCGCCGCACCGCCGCGCTGACCGGCTGGGTCCTGGAGCAGGCCGCGCTCCGGGGCCACACCGCGCTGGACGCGGACCGGGTGCGCGAGGCCCTGTCCGGCCGGGGCGTGAGCGACCCCGCGGCGGCCGTGCGGCACGCCGTCGCGGAGGGCGTCGTGCTGGTCTTCCAGGACGGCCCGGAGGAGGCGGAGGACACCGAGGACACCGAGGACGCCGAGGCCCCCGCGCCGGGCCCCGTGCTCCTCGGCCTCGACCGGTACGCGCTGGCGGAGGAGAGCCTGGCCGAGGGGCTGGCCCGGCTGGTCGACGGCGGCGACAAGGACGCGGACTGGTCGGAGGCGGCCGCCGCCGCGCCCTCCCCGTCGGCCGCCGAGCTGATCCGCGCGGCCGCCGCCCACGGCCTCGTCGCGCACACGGGCGGCGAGGCGGCCCGGGCCGAGCCGGCCGCCCTGATCGCCGCCGCCCGGGGGCTCGGCCTGCGCGCCCTGGGCGCCGCGCACGGCGTGGACGGCCGCCGGCGGCTCGCCCGGGACACCGGCGCCCCGGAGTCGGCCGTCACGCTCGCCGGGCTGCTGTCGGGCGCCGAGGGGCCGGGACGGGACGAGGAGGGGGCGCTCGCGCTCGACCTGCTCGTCGTGCTGGACGCGCCCCAGCTGGACGTGGAGACCGGCGCGATGCTGGTGGAGTCCCTGGGCGACGGCGTCCGCCTGGTCCTCAGCGGCGACCCGGGCGTGCTGGGCTCGGCGGGCGCCGGACAGGTGTTCGCCGATGTGCTGGCCGCCCGCGCCTGCCCCCGCGTCTCCTCCCGCACCCCGGACCCGGGCCCGGTCGGCGAGCTGGTCTCGGGCATCGGCGTCGGAGAACTGAATCAGGTGGCGGCGCCGGGCAAGGAGGTCGTCATCGTCCCGGTCCGGGACGCGGGCGAGGCGGTGCACCGCACCGTGCAGCTCGTCGCCGACTCGGTGCCGCGCGCCCTCGGGGTGCCGTCCGAGGACACCCAGGTCATCACGGTGGGCCACGGCGGCGCCGCGGGCACCCGGGTGCTGAACGAGGCCCTGAAGCAGCGGCTCAACCCGGGCCCCGGCCGCTTCGGCGGGTTCGACCCGGGCGACCGGGTCGCCCATGTCCCGGCGCCGGGGCGGACGGTGCCCGGCGTGGTCGTCTCGGCCGACGCGGAGGGGCTGCACCTGGACTGTACGGGGACCCCCGTCGTCGTACCGCAGGAGCGGGTGGCCGATTCCGTACGCCACGCGTGGGCGCTCAGTGCCCATCAGGCGGCCGGGATGCGGTGGCCGGCGGCCGTCGTGGTGCTGCCGGGCGACGCGGCGCGCGGGCTGAGCCGGCCGTGGGTCTACACCGCGTTCGGCCGGGGCGAGCGCCATCTGTCCGTGGTGCACGGCGTCGACCAGGCCCTGCCGCGCGCGGTGGCCGAGGTGCCCGCCCAGGAGCGCAGCACACGCCTGCGGACCCTGCTGGAGGCATCCCAGGCACCCCAGGAGGCCCAGGAGTCCGCAGCGCAGTGAGACGGCCGAGAGCCCCGCGTACGCCTGGCGCGTCCGCAGGGGCCCTCGGCCGTGACGGCAGAGCGGTCAGCCGGCGGGGTGCCCCGGGCCCTCCGCTTCGTCGTCGAGGTCGTCGTCGTCGAAGACCGCGCTGACGTCGAAGCGGCAGACCACCAGCTCGGGGTCGGCGTCCTCGAAGGGCGCGGCCAGCCACTCCCCCGGTTCGGGGAGTTCGTCCGCCGCCGCGACCCAGAGCGTGGAGTCGCCCTCCTCCAGGCCGAACTCCGTGTGCCGGGAGGCGATCTCGTCCGCCTCGTACTCCCCGAAGAGCACCCCGAGGGCCGCGTGCACGCTGGTGCCGACGACCGCTGCCCCGGCGTCCTCCCGCTCGTCCGGGTCGGCGTCGGCGAGGCGCTGGGCCTGGGCCAGCAGCCGCTGGGGTTCCACCACCGCGTAGTCGCGGCGGATCAGCACGCTCAGCGCGTGCGGCTCGTCGGGTCCGTGGTAGGGCGGCAGGGCGTCCTGCTCCCCCGGGATCTCGAACGGGGTGACCTCGTCGTGGCGGTCGTAGAGGAGTTCGTCGTAGACCTCGGCGGCGGCGGCCAGTGCGTTGAACGCGTCGTAGACAGCGGGATCATCGTCCCCCGACCGGCGTTCGACCGCCGCGAGGTGGTGGTCGATCGCGGCTTTGACCGCATCGGCGGCGGCGCGTACCTCGGCAGCGGTGGGCTGCGCAGCATCAGACATGGGGCAGACGCTATCCGTACCGGGGCCTTGCCCGCACAATGGATTCGATGCCGGAATACGAATTTGTCGATGTGTACGTGCCACGCGGGGTGTCCCGGAAGGACACGGCCCGCCTGTTGACCGACCATGCCGAGTACGGGCACTGGGAGCTGGACCGTCTGACGCTGCGCCGGGACGGCAGCCGCCGCGTGCGGCTGCGCCGCCGGATCATCCGTCAGCTACGGGCCACATGGTGAGCCGGAAGGCCCGGCAGCACACCGTCCGACCACACGAAACGGGCCCCGCGATCGCGGGGCCCGTTTCCTGCGCTGGTTGCTCGCCGGTGCGGCGCTGCCGTCAGGCGGCGGCCTTCGCGCGGCGGTAGAGCACCGTGCCCGCGCCGGCCAGCAGCATGCCCGCGCTCGCCGGAATGAGCAGGTCGAGCCCACCCGCTCCGGTGTGGGCGAGCTGCGGCGCCTCCGGCACGGTCTGCGGCTCCGGCGTGTTCGGAGTGGGCTTCTCCGGCGTCGGCGGGGTGATGTGGCGGACCGGGGGCTCCGGGACGTCGACCGGCGGCGTGCTCTCGTTCTCGCACGTGTTGCCGATCGCCGGGTTCAGCAGGCCGACGACGTCGATGCTGTTGCCGCAGACGTTCACCGGAATGTCGATGGGGGCCTGGATCTGGTTGCCCGAGAGCAGACCGGGCGATCCGTGCGCAGTCCCCTCCGCGGTGGCCCCGCCGCCGTTGCCGCCGCGGTCGGCCCGGTGCTTGCCAGTGCCCGACTTCATCCCCCGGGTGTGGTCGTCGGCGGCCCGGTTGCCGGCGTGGTTGCCGAAGGTTCCCGAGGCGGCGCCGGAGCGGCCGGCGGACGCGCCGTCCGAACCGTTTCCGCAGGCGTTGCCGACGGCCGGGTTGAGCAGTCCGACGACGCTCACGGAGTTTCCGCAGACGTTCACCGGCACGCTGACCGGAATCTGCACCGAATTCCCTGAAATCACCCCCGGGGAATTCGAAGCGCCGCCGACCGCTCCCGCGTCGGCGTGCGCGTAGCCGCCGCCGAGGGCGAGAACGCCACCCGCGGCCGCCATGGTGATCAGGCCGTTTCGCGTGACCTGTCGCATAGGTGTTTCCTGCCTTCTACCTTCCGGAGTACCCCCGGACTACCGTGCGGAGGCAAAGGACCCGACGGCCCCGGAGCGCGTGGAGTGCGGTCCGGGGCCGAGCGGGCACAAACCCTTACGGGTTGACGCGCAACGTCAGTTGTTGACGCAGACGTTGCCGAAGGCCGGGTTCAGCAGCCCGATCACGTTGATCGTGTTGCCGCACACGTTCACGGGAACGTGGACGGGAACCTGGATGACGTTGCCCGAGATGACGCCGGGGCTGCCGATGGCGGCACCCTGGGCACCCGAGTCGGCGACGGCCATGCCGGCGCCGGCGAGCACCAGGCCACCGGTGGCAGCCGCAGCGGCGACGATCTTCTTGATCATGATTCCTCCTAGTTGGCAAACACGGTCCCAGCCGCGGACCGCACCCCCTGTAACGAGGAGGAAGTAACGGGGCTACGAGGCAAACGCCCCATTCACTCGTTCCGGTTAGAGGCGTACACCCTGGCGATTTACCCGCTCACGGGTCAGCTGTGGTCGATGAACCGGTCCAGGACCCGGGCGCCGAACTTCAGCCCCTCGACCGGAACGCGCTCGTCCACGCCGTGGAACATGCCCGCGAAGTCGAGCTCCGGCGGGAGCTTCAGCGGGGCGAAGCCGAAGCAGCGGATGCCCAGGTCGTCGAAGGACTTGGCGTCCGTGCCGCCGGAGAGCATGTACGGCACGGCGCGGGCGATCGGGTCCTCGGCCTTGAGCGCCGTCTGCATGGCGTCCACGAGGGCGCCGTCGAAGTCGGTCTCCAGCGCCTTGTCGCCGTGCACGTCCTCGCGCCGGACGCGCGGGCCGAGGATGCGGTCGAGGTCGGCCAGGAACTCGTCCTCGTAACCCGGCAGGAAGCGTCCGTCGACGTGGGCGGTGGCCTGTCCGGGGATCACGTTCACCTTGTAGCCGGCGCCGAGCATGGTGGGGGCGGCGGAGTTGCGCAGGGTGGCGCCGACCATCTTGGCGATGCCGCCCAGCTTGGCGAGGGTGGCCTCCATGTCCTCCGGGTCCAGCGGGGTGCCGAGCGCGTCCGACAGCTCGTCCAGGAAGGACCGCACGGTCTTGGTGACCCGGACCGGCCAGGTGTGCCGGCCGAGCCGGCCGACCGCCTCGCACAGCTCGGTGATCGCGTTGTCGTCGTTGGTCATGGAGCCGTGGCCCGCCGTGCCGTCCACGGTCAGCCGCATCCAGTGCATGCCCTTCTGCGCCGTCTCCACGAGATACAGCCGCAGATTCTCGTTGACGGTGAACGAGAAGCCGCCGACCTCGCCGATCGCCTCGCTGACGCCGTCGAACAGGCCGGGGTGCTTGTCCACGAGGTAGCGGGCGCCGTACGTGCCGCCCGCCTCCTCGTCCGCGAGGAAGGCGAGCACGATGTCGCGCGGGGGCTTGCGGCCGCTGCGCATGCGCTCGCGCACCACCGCCAGCGTCATCGCGTCCATGTCCTTCATGTCGACCGCGCCCCGGCCCCACACACAGCCGTCCGCGATCTCGCCGGAGAACGGGTGGTGCGTCCAGTCGTGCGCGTTGGCCGGGACGACGTCGGTGTGGCCGTGGATCAGCAGCGCCGGGCGGGACGGGTCCTCGCCCTCGATCCGCGCCACGGTGGACGCACGGCCCTTGTGGGACTCGAAGATCTTCGGTTCGAGACCGACCTCGGCCAGCTTCTCGGCCACGTACTCGGCGGCCGCCCGCTCGCCGGGCCCGGAGTGGTCGCCGTAGTTGCTGGTGTCGATCCGGATCAGGTCACGACAGAGATCCACCACCTCGTTCTCGGCGGTCTCGCCGGAGCCGCTCCGGGCCGCATTGCTCTCGCTCACGCTGGTTCCTTCCCTGTCGCCGTGGTGCTCCCTCCCATCCTCCCGCGCCGGGCCCGCGCACCCAAGGCCCACACGGGACCGGGCGTGATCGAGCACCCTCCAATGTTTGCTATGGTTTTCCACGTCGGAACGGGCGAGGCCCGCGAGACAGACACCTTGTCCGGGTGGCGGAATGGCAGACGCGCTAGCTTGAGGTGCTAGTGCCCTTTATCGGGCGTGGGGGTTCAAGTCCCCCCTCGGACACCAGCTGAGACCCCACTTCATGTGGGGTTTTCTGCTTTTCTGGGCAGTGGCGTGACCAACCACGTGACCAACGGCCCAAGGTTCTGCGCGACGCCCACATAGCGCGTGACGGTTCCGAGGTAGAGGCGACGGACACCCTGACACCGGGGGCGGCATTCCTGGGACCTGTGCCTGGAACACAACGTCACCTTCGGCCGCTACCTCTGTGATGCGCTGGGGGCACCCCCCGAGGGTGAATCCGTGCCCACTGAACCTGAGCCCGTGGCCATGGGTGAACAATCGCCCGTTGTGGCGGAGTGCGAAGCGGAGGACGTGAGAGAGGAACCAAGCTGCGGGACGCGTCCGAACGTGGCATGCCGTGCATGGATGTGCGTGCTTCGGGCCGATTCAAGGACGCAGTGCAGGCAGGTGAGTTGGTCGGTGGTGACCCGCTTCCTGAGCCTGCCAAGATGGACCGTTCCGGGATAAGCACTCGGGAACAGAACCGTGTGATCCGGGTGTGGGCGAGGCAGAACGGTTGGCCGAACCTCCCCGCCCAGGGACGTTTCCCGATGAGCGTCCGCCATGCGTACGAGCCTGCCCGCCGGGAGCGGCCGTGCCGTCCGCAAGATTGCCCCGTTCTCGGAAACCGATCCGCTCGGTATCTACGTCGCCGTTCTGTCGATGTGGTCGGCCGCGATCGGTGGCACGGTCAAGGTGTCATCCCGTGGCAGTGCCGGCCCGTACTCCTGTGGTCGGCCCTGGTGGCCGGAACGGGACGCGGTAAGGGAACCGCGCTCCGGGCCGCTCATCACGTCCGGGGCCAGTCTCGTAAACCACCTGTGGAACCAACAGGAAGCGACCGCCGAAACCGAGCATGGGCGGGATGTCCGAGCCCTGGTGGTCGAAGAGGAGTGGACCGAGGTCTTGAAGCGCGTCAAGCGTGATCCCCCGTTCACGACCAAGCTCCGGGCTGCCTGGGACGGGGCGACGCTGCGCAACACCACCAAGGAGGAGGCGCAGGAAGTCCGCGATCCCGCAATGGTCCTGCACTCCCACATCACCCTGTCCGACTGGGCCAAGTACGTGGGCGAGTCGGAAGCGTCCGGAGGCTCGTACAACCGCATCCTGCCCTTCCTTCCCGGATCGGTCCCGATGCTGGACGACGACCGGGTAAGCCTGCCGAAGCTGGACGGCTCCGAACTGTCCGACGCTTATGGACGGGCCACCGCCCGCCCCCGCGTGATCCCCTCTCCGAGGATGCCCGCCCGCTGTGGCGGATCGTACGGCGCTACGCCGAAGGTGAAGCGGCAGCCGCTCAGCCTGGCGGACAAGGTCCGGGCCCGAACCGAGATGAACGGCAGCCGGGCCACGTCGTCCCAGGTGCTCCCGTTCGTCGGGGCCACGGCCGAAGAGGTCAAGGCACTGCCCGGAATCGTCGTCACCGCGGAACGGTCGGGGAAGACCGGGCGCCCGGCGACCGTTTTTACGCTCCGCGGTGACAGTTCCCGTCACCCTGAGCGCCAGCCGGCCAGCGCGGAGCGAGGAGAACCGCGCCATGGTCCCCATGAAGCGGTCGCCCGCTTCCGTTCCCGTTCTGGCCGACAACCCGTTCCGCGCTCTGCTCTGGACCTCCCAACAAACCAAGCAATCCCCGGCCGATCGGCCGGGGCTTCTTTCGTTGGTTCGACTACTCCCACCTGAACTACGCTCGGTAGAGCGAAGGGCGCTCAGCTACCTGATCCGGGCTGAGACCGTCCACGGTCAGGTTGCCGGTCCACAGATGATCTCGGTTGGCGTAGGTGGCTTCGAAGCTGACGCGCTTCCCACCGGGCTCCAGCTTCCAGCCCTGGTCGGGAAACTGCGCGATGCGGTCGCTTCCGCAGACGAATGCTCGGGTCGCCTGGATCAGAATCCACTGTGCGAGTTCGGTTTCCTTGGCTGCGGGCCTGCCACAGGAACGGGCCATCTGCCACAGCCGTGGCCACTCGACACCGGGGGTCAGGGGGCCGATCACGGCCACGTCCCCGATCCACCGTTCGTCAAGATGGTGGGTGGCGTAGCCGAAGACCGTGCCGAACATCGCGAACACTGTGACCCGACCTCGTTCGGTCAGACCCTCGTCATCGCTGCTCATCTTTGGAACCCTTGGCTGTGGCGGTCCGGGCGCCTTAGCCACGCCCGGACCGCTTCCGTGCAGTGAGAGTGGATCAGCAGCCGTCGCCGTCACCGCAGCACGCGGGCGGGTTGCAGTCCTTCGCCGCGCCCCACAGGCGGTCATCGACATGGAACCCGGCGGCCCTGACGCGGCCCACCACGGAACCGATCAGCGGGGGCGTGCGAACGGTGGCCTTGGGCTCGTGCCCGAGGAAGAACCCGAACTGCTCATCGCACCAGGCGGCGTATGCCTGGGTGTGGAGCAGGAACGAGTGCCATCCGGGGTCCACGGCGTCGGACGGGGTCATGTCGAACGCGCCGGTGTCGCCCATGACCTTCAGGAAGGCAAGGGCCTGGTCCACGATCCTGCGAGCGGTGGACAGCTCGTGTCCGTACTCCTCCGCGCAGAACTCCGACACCTTCTCGAACAGCTCGGGACTGACGAGGTCCCGCCCGTGCCGTAAGGCGACGGGGGATTCCAGCATGGTCGTCACTGATGGTTCCCTTCTGTGGTTGAGGACTGGTCGGTCAGGCGGCGGGCAGGGGCGGGAACTGCCGGCCGCCCTCCTTCTCTCCGGGGTCAGTCATCTCTGCACCTGCTCTCGGTGCGTGTGCCGGCCGAGGCCCTGCCTCCACAAGGGGGCGGAAGCCAGGGGGAGTTGCGGGCAAGCGAAGAGCTTCGGCGATCTGCTCAACCACATCGGCCGGGATCTTGCCGAAGTCCACGTAGGCCCCTCCGTTGTGGGTCACCGTGGGCCGAAGGCTGTTGGTCGCTCTCCAGCTCTGCGGCCTTACGGAGCTGTGCCAACCGCGCGCACTCCGGGCAACCCGGAACCGGCCGGGGGCGGGGGCGCAAGGGGACGGTCCCCGGGTCTTCATGCCTCTGAGTGGGTTCCGTCTTCATCGCGCCGCGCCCCTCCCGATCGCTTCCAAAGTCGATGGAACGACCCTAGGAAGTGGCGAATCCAGGCGGCTACGCTCTTGCACAAGCTTGCACAGGAACTACCCGAGAGACGTAATCGCCTCTGAGATCAGAGCCCGAGCGGCAGCACCGTGTACCGCGATCTTGGACAGCTGTGAGAACGCCTTCGCGTAGGTGGCAACCTCGCTGGGGGCAGTCACGTTCACGGCGGCTGTGAGCAGCTCGACGCTCGCTTGGCGGCTGTCGAACAGGTAGAAGGCTTCCAGGGGCCAGACACGGCGCTGAGTCGTGAACGGGATGACTCCAAGGCTCACGTTCGGCAAGGCCATGACTGCCAGGAGATACCCGAGCTGGCCGGCCATGGTGGCCTCGTCGCCGATCCGGTAGCGGAGCACCGTTTCTTCCAGGAGCAGAGCGAACCGGTGGTCACCCTCGCGGAGAACGCATGAGCGTTCGATCCGGGAGGCGGCGGCCGTCTCCGAATCGTCTGGGGTTCCCTGGAAGGCCGCGATGGTCGAGAGCAGGGCAGCTGCGTACGCCTCGGTTTGAAGCATCCCAGGGACCACGTTCGAGCAATACACGCGGAAATAGCGCGTTTGCTCGTACAGGGGAACGACTTCTTCTTGTGCCCGGCGCATGCCGTGCCGGTGGAGCTTCTGCCAGTGCACGTACATCTGATCGGCTTGCCGATTCGCCGCGATCAGGTCCTCTACCTGCTGGCCCTCGGCTCCGCACGCCTTGCACCAGGCGCGGATGTCGGCGTCAGACGCGGGTGTCTTGGCCCGCTCGATGCGTGACGACTTGGCCGGACTCCAGCCACAGCGAAGAGCCAGCTCATGCCCGGTCAGCTCCGCCTCTCTGCGCAGGCCCCCGAGACGGGCGGCGATGGCTTCACGGGCAGCCTGGGCACTGGACGAAGGGGATGCAGACATGAGTGGGCTCTTCGCGATTCGTCAGGTCAGACCGAGTACTTTTCGTGTGGGATACCGCGCTCCCACACTGTCTCGAACGCTGCGGAGGCCAGTGCTGCAACGGCTGGTTCGGACCGTACCTCCCAACCGGGCTCGGACCAGCTCCCCTCCCCGGTGAAGTGGTTGAAGAGCACGATCTCCCCGTCGAACACCCAGCAGTCGTTCCCGGGGAGTGCGATGTCGGAAGCCTGACGGCGGGGGAGCCAGCGAACCTGTTCCCCGGCGTGGAGGTTCACCACGGTGCCAGCATGCTCGTACCGGATGTACTCCGCGACCGGCTCCGACACCACACGGGCCCGGCGGACGACGACTCCCCGGGCCACGGTGCCGCGAATCAAATCAACCCAGGGTGCCCAGTAAGCAGAGGCAGGGTCCACGTCGCGTTGGCCCGTGCGCTGCCAGTTCTCGAAGTCCTCGGCCTCGTCGCCCACCCCGTACGAGTCGCGCATCTCCAGGTGCACCGCCGAGTACCGGGCCGCCGTCAGCAGCTCGTTAAAGCCCGGTTCCTTCTGCGACATCGCACGCCTTCCTCAGCATCGGCACCATGCGGGCCGGAATCCGGATCACTGCCTCGTGTGGCGGAATGCCCGGCGCATGGCCGGGAACCTCGAACACGGCGCACTCCGCCTCTAGTTTCTCGTCTGGCTTCCAGCCTTGAAGCACCAGCTCCCCCTTCTCCTCGTCCACCCATACGGTGGGGGAACCCTGCTGCCCCGTGTCTGGATCAATCCCGATGAACCGCAGTGCCATGACTGCCTCCGGTGTCGAGTGGCTTACGCCAACTTGCACGAGCTTCGTTGCGGCGGCGTCTCAGCGTCAAGGCTGGTGGTCGTTCACAGGGCCCTTGTAGGGCGGTTCTCGGCCACCTGTAAGGCTCGGGCCCGAGGGTTGGCTACGTGACCAATGCATGACCAACAGCGGGCGGGAACAGAAAAAAAGGGCTGGTGCCCGAGTGGAGAGTTCAAGTCCCCCCTCGGACACCAAGGTCAACCGACCAAACAAAGCCGGTCGAAGCGACAGTTTGCCGCTTCGGTCGGCTTTGTTGTTCTGCTGGACGTGATCTGGCCCGTAGCCGGTGGTGACGCTGGGTTGCGGCCCTGGTTGAGGTAGCGGTTCGGGCATGCGGGCGTAGCCGGCAGTGCCGCCATGCGTGCCGCCGCCCGGCCGTACAACTCCCGTGCCACCCGCGATATCCGGCCCGCCAGCCGCACTGCGCGGCGCTGATGACGCTTCAGCAACCCGGCAAATCCGCTCACGGAAGGTCTGCTGTCGGCAGGCCAGCACCGGACACGGCACCGCGTCCTGCCGGGTGCGAGCCGCGGCCCCCTTGCACCGGGCGGCCGGCCGCGTCGTAGCATCGGCACTTTGCGCGATCTTTACTGCTTCACAAGGGGGAATGTGATGGGCATCGGCAGGCGACGGCCCTCGGTCATCGCCGGGGTGGTGGCCGGGGCGGTACTGGCGACGGGCACCACCCTGTGGGCGACGGACAGTTGGCCGTTCCGGAACAGTTACTGCTGGGGCGCGTGGGAGCAGAACAGCGGCCCCTCCTTCCTGGGCGACGAGGCCCTGGCGAAGTCCGGCTCCGAGCGCCGCGCCACCGAGTCCGCGGTGTCCGCGGCGTCGTCGGCCGGCGGCCCGCACGGCACCTGCACGGTGGCCGTGACCTCCGTGGTCGAGGACGACGACTCCGACGAGCCGCTGACCTTCAAGGAGTCGGTGACCCTGGAGTTCGGGCCCGTACCGGCGGGGGTCAAGGAGCACCGGGACTGGCTGGCCCGGTACTTCCACGGCTCGGCCTCGCCGCTGCCGGACGGGCTGGACGGGCTGGTCGCCGGGGACCGGGGCATGCTGGTGCTGCCGTCGGCCTGCGACCGGGACGGCGGGCCGACCGTGGTGACGATCCGCAGCGAGAGCACGGGCGACGGCCATCTCGGCAAGGTCGCCATGCCGTTCACGATCGGCACCCGCACGGATGTCCTGCGGATGCTGCTCGACGCCGCCGGCACCGTCATGAACAAGTCCGGATGTGCACCCGCACACCCTCTGCGCAGCAGCTCCCCAATGGTGACGGTGGCCGAGGACGAGGAGTCCGCCTCCTCCCCGCTGTGCCGGATACCGGGGATGAGCTTCGACTACGGAGACGGCTCCCGCTTCAGGCAGCAGGTGGGCCCGGTCACCGACCGCTTGCAGACCTGCTCGGTGGTGTGGAAGACCCTGCGGATGCCCGACGAGCCGTCCGCGCAGTACGTGATGGCGAACGGAAGCCGTCTGGCAGACCTGTTCGAGGGCATGCCGGAGGGTGCGGATCAGGGGCTGGTACGCCGCAGCTGCGACGGGCGGAAGACGGTGTTCTACGGGCATGTGGAGGCGGGCCTCCAGGACCGGGGCCGCCCCTCCGACCAGCGGGTGTTCGACCGGTTCGTGGAGTCCGTGGGGAAGCGCATCGGATGCGGAAGCGGTGAGGACGCGTGAGCGAGCAGCAGCCTGTCGAGGAGAACCCGGCCGAGGAGAACGCCGTGACGGACACCGAGGCCACGGCCGGATCGGCCGGCCCGGAGACCCCGGAGGCCCCCGCCGAGCCGGAGACCCCGGCGACCCCCGAGGTCCCCCGGCCCACACTCGTACGCCGTCTGCTGCGCAGCCGTACGGTGCGGGCCGCGACCGCCGCCGCGCTGGCCGGGGTCCTGCTGGGCGCGGGCACGGTCGCCTGGCGCACGGACACGCTGCCGCTGCTCGGCCCCTCCCCCTGCTGGGACTCGCTGGGTTCCGGTTCCATGAAGTCCCTGTTCGGGGACCGCCGGACCGAGGTCGAGGAGCAGTCGCTGCACGGCGACCCGATGAGCCAGGGCGGTTCGTACGGGCAGTGCCGCATCACCGGCTACGAGGGCGACCGGGCCCGCCGCCAGGTGACGGTGGACGTGCGCCGGCTGGACGGACTCCGGGGCACCGACTCCCAGGACTGGCCGAGCGAGTTCCTGTCCTCGGGGATGGTGCCGCTGGGCGAGGGGCTGCCCGGCATGACCTCGGCATCGCGCGCCTGGATCGCCCTGCCGCAGGCGTGCACCGGCCGCCACGACTTCACCGGGCCCACGGTGGTGGACATCGGCATGGGCCGCGCGGACTTCGAGGTGTCCTCCGAATACACCCTGCGCGACCGCGCGGCCCTGACCGGGGCTCTGATCGACGCGGTCAACGGCGTCATCAAGGACTTCGGCTGCTCCGGCACGTACCGCGAACCGCGCGATCTGCCCGCCCCCGTCGAGTGGGACACCACCGGCACATCCGACTTCTGTGGCATCAAGGGCCTCACCCTGCCGGCCGCGTACCGGAAGGACCTCCGGGAAACCCGCGTCAGCGGCGAGGGCGGCCCGGCCCGGATCTGCGAGGCGGGAACCGACCTCGACGAGAAGGCCATACGCCTGACGACGGTCACCGACCCGGTGCTGGCCTCGATCTACTCCTCGGACGCGCTGCACTCAGGCACCCCCGTCAAGGGGACCCGCGGCTACGGAAAGGCGGGCGGCAACCGAGCGGTGTACCGGGCGGTCTGCCAGACGGGCCAGGTGATGTTCGTACTGGAGCAGCTGCGCCCGGCGGGTCCCGGCACCCGCTTCACCTTCACTCACGACCTGCTCCCGGCATACGCGGCGGCGGAGGCCGACCGCATCGGCTGCGGCCCGCAGGAGGTGACGTTCCCGACGTCCTGAGCTTCCCGATGAAAGCCCCCGGTCAGTCTTGAGTTCCAGTGGTCGTCGCAACACCCGGCTCAGGGGATGCGACGGAGTCCGAGATCCGGAAGAACCGGGGGCCCGGCGGCGGGCGCGACACGGCCCTCCGAGCCTTTGCGAAAGCGGCAGCGGAACTTCTCAAGGATGCCGGACTGCACGGGCACAGGTACGCCATCGACGCCACGGTCGCCGAGGTCGCCCCGCGCCGGCCGTGAAAGGATGCCCGGCACCATGAGGACGATCAGTGTTTTGGTGCCGGGCCGGGGCCCTCGGTGAGGGGCCGGGCCAAGCCGCCGGCGTCGCCGTTGCCGCAGCGCGACGGTGTCGATCCGGTTCGGGTCCGGCTGCCTGCCGATCCGGATGGGCGGTGGGCGACGGTCCGGGAGCATCTGGTGGAGCGGTTCGCCGGGGCGATCGGGGTGGAGAGGGTGGAGGCGCTGATCGCCGGTGGGCGGTTCGTGTCGACGGAGGGGCCGGTCCTCGGTGATGAGCCGTACACGGCGGGGCGCTACCTCTGGTTTCACCGGGACTTCGCGCCGGAGGAGCCGGTGCCGTTTCCGGTGGGGGTGGTGTATCGCGACGCGCATCTGGTCGTCGCGGACAAGCCGCACTTCCTGGCGACGATGCCGCGTGGCCGGCACATCACGGAGACTGCGGTGGCCCGGCTCCGCCGGGACCTGGAGCTGCCGCAGCTCCAGCCCGCGCACCGGCTGGACCGGCTGACGGCGGGGCTTGTGCTGTTCGTGGTGCGGCCCGGGGAGCGCGGGGCGTACCAGACGCTGTTCCGGGACCGGCTGGTGCGCAAGGAGTACGAGGCGGTGGCCCCGTACGATCCCGGGCTTCACCTGCCGCGTACGGTGCGCAGCCGGATCGTGAAGGAGCGCGGGGTGCTCGCGGCGCGCGAGGAGCCGGGCGAGCCGAACAGCGAGAGCCGGATCGAGCTGCTGGCGCACCGGGGCGGGCTCGGCCGTTACCGGCTGCTGCCCGCCACCGGGCGTACGCACCAGCTGCGGGTACACATGAACAGCCTGGGCCTGCCGTTGGTCGACGACCCGGTCTACCCGGTGACCGAGCCGGACGCCGCGCCCGGTGACTTCTCGCGGCCGCTGCAACTGCTCGCCCGAGTGCTGGAGTTCACCGATCCGGTCACGGGAGAGCCGCGCCGCTTCGAGAGCGGGCTACGGCTCTCCGCGTGGCCGGATGACGACTAGTGACCCCGGGCGATCCACTCGTCCAGGTGCGGGGCCTCCGCGCCGATCGTGGTGGGGTCGCCGTGGCCGGTGCGCACCTCGGTGGCCGGGTCCAGGGTGAGCAGTCGGTCCCGGATGGAGTCCACGATCACGGGGAAGGACGAGAAGGACCGGCCGGTGGCGCCGGGGCCGCCCTGGAAGAGCGTGTCGCCGGTGAAGACCGTGGCCAGCTCGGGGGCGTACAGGCAGACCGCGCCGGGGGCGTGGCCCGGGGTGTGCAGGACGGTCAGCGTGGTGCCGGCGACCGTGATCTCCTGGCCGTCGGTCAGTTCGCCGTCGGGGGCCCGGTCCGGGTGGGTCTGCTTCCACAGCGGCAGGTCGTCCGGGTGGAGCAGGACCGGTGCGCCGGTGGCGTCCGCGAGCGCGGGGGCCGCGTCGATGTGGTCGTTGTGCGCATGGGTGCAGATGATGGCGCGCAGGGTGCGGCCGCCGAGGGCTTCCTCGATGGCGGCGGCGTCGTGCGCGGCGTCGATGACGACGGCCTCGGAGTCGTCGCCGACGATCCAGACGTTGTTGTCGACGTCCCACTCACCGCCGTCGAGCGCGAAGGTGCCGGAGGTGACGAGGTGGTCGATGCGGGCGGCCATCAGAACACCACCACCGAGCGCAGCACGTCACCGTCGTGCATCCGGCCGAACGCCTGCTCGATGTCACCGAGGCCGATGGTCTCCGTGACGAACGCGGCGAGGTCCAGGCGGCCCTGCTGGTGGAGGTCGACCAGCATCGGGAAGTCCCGGGACGGCAGGCAGTCCCCGTACCAGGAGGACTTGAGCGAGCCGCCGCGGCCGAAGACGTCGAGCAGCGGGAGTTCGAGCTGCATCTCGGGGGTGGGGACGCCGACGAGGACGACGGTGCCGGCGAGGTCGCGGGCGTAGAACGCCTGCTTGTACGTCTCGGGGCGGCCGACGGCCTCGATGACGACGTCGGCGCCGTTGCCGCCGGTCAGCTCGCGGATGGCCTCGACGGGGTCGGTGGAGCGGGAGTTGACGGTGTGTGTGGCGCCCATCGACTTCGCCGTCTCCAGCTTGCGGTCATCGATGTCCACGGCGATGATCCGGGCCGCGCCGGCCAGCCGGGCGCCCGCGATCGCGGCGTCGCCGACGCCGCCGCAGCCGATGACGGCGACCGAGTCGCCGCGGCCGACCTGGCCGGTGTTGATGGCGGCGCCGATGCCCGCCATGACACCGCAGCCGAGGAGGCCGGCGACGGCCGGCGAGACCTCGGGGTCGACCTTGGTGCACTGCCCGGCGGCGACGAGGGTCTTCTCGGCGAAGGCACCGATGCCCAGGGCCGGGGACAGCTCGGTGCCGTCGAGCAGGGTCATCTTCTGCTTCGCGTTGTGCGTGTCGAAGCAGTACCAGGGGCGGCCTCGCAGACAGGCGCGGCACTGGCCGCACACCGCACGCCAGTTGAGGATCACGAAGTCGCCGGGCGCGACGTCGGTGACGCCCTCGCCGACGGACTCCACGACGCCCGCGGCCTCGTGGCCGAGGAGGAAGGGGAACTCGTCGTTGATGCCGCCCTGCTTGTAGTGCAGGTCGGTGTGGCAGACGCCGCACGCCTGGACCTTGACCACGGCCTCACCGGGGCCGGGGTCCGGAATGACGATCGTCTCGACGCGGACCGGTTCGTTCTTGCCCGGCGCGATGACCCCTTGTACGTGCTGCGGCATTCCCGTGGACTCCCTTTCCCGACTCTTCGCTGAGACCGGTGCTCCCGGTTTTCGGCCGGGATCGATCACGGGCCACGGTACGCCGTGCGGGGCGGCGGGCGGTCTCAGGGCGCGAGGACGTCCAGCTCGTGCAGGGCGCCGACGGCGATCTCCTTCGTCAGGCGCTCGGCCTCGGCCGCGTCCCCGGCGCGTACGGCCTCGGCGAGGCGTACGTGCAGGGTGACCGCCGCCGGGTCGGGGTCCTCGAACATCACCTGGTGGTGCGTGCGGCCGGCCAGGACCTCGGCGACCACATCGCCCAGGCGCGCGAACATCTCGTTGCCGGAGGCGTTGAGGACGATGCGGTGGAAGGCGATGTCGTGTTCCAGGTAGCCCTCCAGCTGCTGGCCGCGCGAGGTGGCGACCATGCCGAGGGCGCGCTCGGTCAGCTCGGCGCACTGCTCCGGGGTGGCGTGGCGGGCGGCGAGCGAGGCGGCGACCGGCTCGATCGCGGACCGCAGGACGGTGAGGGAGCGCAGCTGGCGGGGGCGGTCGGCGCCGGCCAGCCGCCACCGGATGACCTGGGGGTCGTACACGTTCCACGCCTCGGCGGGCCGTACGGTCACGCCGACGCGGCGGCGGGACTCGACCAGGTGCATGGACTCCAGGACCCGGATCACCTCGCGGACCACCGTGCGCGAGACGTCGAAGCGCTGGGCCAGCTCGTCGGTGCGCAGCACCTGGCCGGGCGGGTGCTCCCCGGCGGCGATCTCCAGGCCCAGGGTGTCCAGGACATGCGTGTGGAGGCCCTGGGCAGGTGTCGTCATGCGATCCAGGGTACGGGGCCACCCCCAGGGCCATTAAGTACGACGTTTACGTCACACCCTCTTGAATAAGTCGTACGTATAGGTTTCAGTGGCGCGACGGACCGATGTCGAGGAAGACATCGCAGAGACAGCGAGGCACCGCAATGAGCACCCCCCACGTCGTCGTGGTGATGGGCGTGGCAGGGACCGGCAAGACCACGATCGGCCCCCTGCTCGCCGCCGCACTGGGCGTTCCGTACGCCGAGGGCGACGACTTCCATCCCCCCGCGAACATCGCCAAGATGTCGGCCGGCACCCCGCTGGACGACGCGGACCGGTGGCCCTGGCTCGACGCGATCGGGCAGTGGGCGCACGGCCGGGCGGGGCTCGGCGGGGTCGTCAGCAGCTCCGCGCTCAAGCGCGCCTACCGGGACCGGCTGCGCGCCGAGGCCCCGGGCGCGGTCTTCCTCCACCTGACCGGTGACCGGTCCCTGATCGAGGAGCGGATGGCGGGCCGCAAGGGCCACTTCATGCCGACCGCGCTCCTCGACTCGCAGTTCGCCACCCTCCAGCCGCTGGAGGACGACGAGGCCGGCGTCTTTGTGGACGTCTCCGGCACCCCCGAAGAAATCACCCAGCGAGCCGTCGCCGCGTTGCGCCGGCTCGACAGCTAAGGACCACCACCGTGACCAGTCTCAGCGTCGAGACGCTGGCAGCGGACGCCGTCGAACCGATCACCTCGGCCGGCAACGCGCAGTTGGGCATCGCCGTCCTGGCGGGCATCGCCGTCATCGTCCTGCTCATCACCAAGTTCAAGATGCACGCGTTCCTCGCGCTCACCATCGGCTCGCTGGCGCTCGGCTCCTTCGCCGGGGCCGCGCCGGCGAAGACGATAGCGAGCTTCACCGCGGGCCTCGGCTCGACCGTCGCGGGCGTCGGCGTCCTGATCGCGCTCGGCGCGATCCTGGGCAAGCTGCTCGCGGACTCCGGCGGCGCCGACCAGATCGTGGACACGATCCTGGCGCGGACGAGCAAGCGGGCCATGCCGTGGGCGATGGTCCTCATCGCCTCGATCATCGGCCTGCCGCTGTTCTTCGAGGTCGGGATCGTCCTGCTGATCCCGGTCGTGCTGCTCGTCGCCAAGCGCGGCAACTACTCCCTGATGCGCATCGGCATCCCGGCCCTGGCCGGCCTGTCCGTGATGCACGGGCTCATCCCGCCGCACCCCGGCCCGCTCGTCGCGATCGACGCGCTGGACGCCAACCTCGGCGTCACGCTGGCCCTCGGGGTGGTCGTCGCGATCCCGACGGTGATCCTGGCCGGACCGGTCTTCTCGCGTTACGCGGCCCGCTGGGTGGACATCAAGGCGCCGGAGAAGATGATCCCGCAGCGCCCCTCCGAGGATCTGGAGCGCCGGCCCGGCTTCGGCGCCACCCTCGCCACGATCCTGCTGCCCGTCGTGCTGATGCTGGTCAAGGCGCTGGTGGACATCGTGGTGGACGACCCGGAGCAGGGACTCCAGAAGGTCACCGATGTGATCGGCTCGCCGCTGATCGCGCTGCTCGCGGCCGTGCTCGTCGGCATGTTCACGCTGGGCCGGGCGGCCGGCTTCACCAAGGGGCGGCTCTCCACCACCGTGGAGAAGTCCCTCGCCCCGATCGCCGGGGTGCTGCTCATCGTGGGCGCGGGCGGCGGCTTCAAGCAGACCCTGATCGACGCGGGTGTGGGCCAGATGATCCTGGACTTCTCCGAGGACTGGTCGATCCCCGCGCTGCTGCTCGGCTGGCTGATCGCGGTCGCGATCCGGCTGGCGACCGGCTCGGCGACCGTGGCGACGATCTCGGCGGCCGGTCTGGTCGCCCCGCTGGCGGCCGACATGTCGACCTCGCACGCGGCCCTGCTGGTCCTCGCCGTCGGCGCGGGCTCGCTCTTCTTCAGCCACGTCAACGACGCCGGCTTCTGGCTGGTGAAGGAGTACTTCGGCATGGACGTGGGCCAGACGGTGAAGACCTGGTCGGTGATGGAGACCATCATCTCCGTGGCCTCGCTGGTCTTCATCCTGCTGCTGTCACTGGTCCTCTAGCCGGTCCTCCGCCCCGGGTGCCCACAGCGGGTGCTCGCGGCGGGCCCACTCCCGGCCCACCGACCCGGAGCGCATGCCGCGGCGTGCCTCCGGGTCGGCGTATGCCTTGGCGATGTGACCGGCCAGCACCAGGCCGGCCGCGAGGGCCAGCCAGTCGTGGACGAAGGTCGCGGCGGTGCGCCACACCAGCGGGGCGAAGCCGGTGAACCACATCAGGAGCCCGGTGCCGGCCATGACCAGCACCGCCCCGGCGATCCACGCCGCGTACAGCTTCTGCCCGGCGTTGAACTTCCCGGCCGGCCGCGCACCGGGCCGCCGGTCGCGCCGCAGAGCGGCCCGCAGCCAGGTCCGGTCGTGCGGCCCGAAGCGGTTGAGCCGCCGCAGATCCGCCCGCAGCGACCGCGCCGCGAGACCCGCGAGCAGCGGTACGGGGATGAGCAGCCCGGACCACTCGTGCACGGTGACCACGAGGTGGCGGCGCCCGACGAGTTCGGCGAGCTGCGGCACGTACAGGCAGGCGGCCGAGGCCACGCACAGCAGCATCAGCGCGGCGGTGGCCCGGTGCACCAGGCGCACCGGGCGGGCGAACCGGTGGACCCGGCCGGCCGGTTCAGACGGTGGGGGCGTCCTCGCGGCCGTTGGACCGGCCGACCCAGGCGTCGACGTCATAACCGAGCTTCTCCCAGTAACCGGGGCGTACGGAGTCCGTGACGGTGATCCCGGAGAGCCATTTCGCCGACTTGTAGAAGTACATCGGGGCCACGTAGAGCCGTACCGGGCCGCCGTGCGCGTGGGACACCGGCGCGTCGTTCATCCGCAGCGCCACGAGCACATCGGCGCGGCGGGCCTGGGCGAGGGTCAGGCTCTCGCTGTAGGTCCCGTCGAAGCAGGTGAAGCGGACGGCCTTCGCCCCGGGCCGCACCCCGGCCGCGTCGAGCAGGGCGGAGAGCCGCACGCCCTCGAAGGGGGTCTGCGGCACCCGCCAGCCGGTGACGCACTGGACGTCCCGGACGGTCCGGGTCTGCTCCATGCCGCGCAGGGCGTCCAGCGTGTACGTGGCCGGGCGGTCGACCAGCCCGTCGATCCCGAGCCGGTAGTCGGCGGCGCCCCTGGCCGGTACGGAGGAGGCCACGGAGTAGTAGCGGAAGCCACCGCCGTTGGGCAGCAGCCCGGTGAGCCCCGTGGGGTCCTTGCCCGCGACCGCGCCCAGGCCCGATTCCAGGGTCCGTTGCAGCACGGGCGCGGCGACGAGTCCGGCGGCGCCGAGGCCCAGCATGGCCAGGACCACGCGGCGCCCGACGGGGGCGCCGACGCCGTCCGGGCCGTCGTCGGGTGGGCCGTCGTCGGGTGGGCCGTCGTCGGGTGGGGAACTGTTCACCCGACGATTCGAGCACCCGGGGCGCCGGGACGCCAGGGGCGGCGGCGGGCCGTCACCGTCCCGTCAGATTTACCCGGGCGCCGGTCCGGGGCCGGCTGCCAGACTGGCGCCATGGAGAACCGTGAAGCGCTCAAGCCCTTCCTGCTCGCCTTCCCCGGCCCGCTGCGCGACCAGCTGGTCGCCGCGGTCCTGGACGGGCGGAAGGTGTCGACCTCCGGACTGCTCGTGGAGTACGAGATCGAGCAGGAGGAGCTGCCGCCGGTCGGTGAGCGGTCGGCCCTGATCGACTCGGACGGCCGGGAGATCGCCGTACTCGAAGTGACCGAGGTACGGGTGCTGCCGCTGGCAGACGTGGATCTCCAGCACGCGCTGGACGAGGGCGAGGGCTATGCGTCGGTCGCCGAGTGGCGGGCGGGCCACGAGCGGTTCTGGCACAGCGAGGAGATGCGCGACGCGCTCGGCGACCCGGAGTTCACGGTGGACGACGGGACGATGATCGTCGCCGAACGGTTCCGGGTGGTCGAGCGCATCGGGGCGGACTCGACCTGATCCGGAGGCGGGGCCCTACGACTCCGACCGCTTCCCCCGGTCCGCGCCCTTCACCAGCCCCAGACGGCGGCGGAACGCGAGCACCCGGGGATGGCGTTCGTGCAGCACGGCCGAGCGGCGGTCGAGTTCCTGGCCCAGGCGTTCGGCGCGTTTCTCGATGTCCAGCTCGTCCAGGATGCGGTCCACCTCGGCGAGCAGCGCCCCGTGCAGCTGCCACTTCCGGGGGTGCTCCTGGACGGCGGCCAGCAGCATGTCCGCCACCAGGTCACGGGTCCTGCGGCTGGTGTCGAGCGCGTCGGTCAGCCGGTCCTCGGCCTCCTCGGCGTTGGCGGCGACCGGGGTCGTGATGAGCAGCGAGAAGCTCTCGATGGCACCCGCCATCTGCTCGAACAGCTCCGTCATATGGGCGGCGACCTCGGCGGGGAACTGGGGCGCGTCGCCCCGGTCCTTGGCGAGGTCGGTCAGGGTCCTGGACAGCACCCGGACGACGACCGCGCAGATCTCCAGCGTGTCCAGACCGGTCCGCAGCACCACCCGGTGCAGCAGTCCCTGCCGCACCCTCGGGTTGTACATCAGGCTCTCCTCGGCCTGCCGCAGGGAGGCATCCACCTCCACGATGTCGTGGTCGAGCCGACGGGCCCGGTGCAGCCGGTCGGCCGCCTCCGCGACGGTGACCGGGCGGGCGAGGTCGCTGCCCAGATCGCGGAACATCTGGCCCATCTCGCGGGCCAGTCCGTCGATGGACGCGCCCGCGGTCTGCACCCAGACGGGCGGGGCGAACAGCAGGTTGAACAGCAGGCCGACCCCGGCACCGATCAGCGTCTCGAACACCCGCTCCCAGGCCATGCTGGACCGTGCGCTGCCCGAGGTGACGCCGAGGACGAGCATCGCGCTGATCGCCACCTCCGGGACGAATTCGTCCACCCGGACCAGTCTGCCGACGATCAGCGCCGTGAAGATGGTCAGCCCCAGGCTCCACCAGGACAGCCCGACCAGGGAGCTGAAGCCGCTCGCGATGAGGACGCCGACGACGACGGCCACCACCCGCTTCACCGACATGTTGACGGTGGCGTAGAGGGTGACCTGGACGACGAGCAGTGCGGTCAGCGGTGCGGTCAGGGGCGCGGGCTCGGTCAGCGTCGCGGTCGCCACGGCATAGGCGATGACCGCGGCGCCCGTGGAGCGCAGGGTCTGCGCGGCCACGGGCTCGGTGGTGCGCCGGACGAGGTTGATGACGGGTTCGGCTACTCCTGGCATCTTCTTCCCATGCCCGGATGGGGCCGCCTCGCCACGGTTCCGCCCCCGGAACCCCACCGGACGGACGCGCCATGAGGGGCGGAAAGCCCCGGCCGACCGCCTCAGCCGACCGCCTGTGCCGCCGCCCGGCCCGCCGCGCGGCCGGAGAAGATGCAGCCGCCCAGGAAGGTGCCCTCCAGCGAGCGGTAGCCGTGCACCCCGCCGCCGCCGAAGCCGGCCGCCTCCCCCGCCGCGTACACCCCGGGCAGCGGGGTGCCGTCCCCGGTCAGGACGCGCGACGACAGGTCGGTCTGAAGGCCGCCGAGCGACTTGCGGGTCAGGATGTTCAGCCGTACGGCGATGAGCGGCCCGGCCTTCGGGTCGAGGATGCGGTGGGGCGCCGCCGTGCGGATCAGCTTGTCGCCGAGGTAGCTGCGGGCGCCCCGGATCGCGGTGATCTGGAGGTCCTTGGTGAACGGGTTGGCGATCTCCCGGTCGCGAGCGGTGATCTCGCGGCGCAGCGCGTCCTCGTCGATGAGCCCGTCCCCGGTGAGCGCGTTCATGCCGCGCACGAGGGCGCCGAGGTCCTTCTCCACGACGAAGTCCGCCCCGTTGTCCATGAACGCCTTCACGGGGGCCGGGACGTCGGCGCGGGCGCGGCCGATCACACCGCGGACGGACTTGCCGGTCAGGTCGGGGTTCTGTTCGGAGCCGGAGAGCGCGAACTCCTTGCCGATGATCTTCTGGTCGAGCACGAACCAGGTGTAGTCGTGGCCGGTGCGCATGATGTGTTCGAGGGTGCCCAGCGTGTCGAAGCCGGGGAAGAGCGGGACGGGCAGCCGCTTGCCGGTGGCGTCCAGCCAGAGCGAGGACGGGCCGGGCAGGATGCGGATGGCGTGCTTGTCCCAGATGGGGTTCCAGTTCTCGATCCCCTCGGTGTAGTGCCACATCCGGTCGCGGTTGATGTGGTGGGCGCCCGCCTTCTCGGCGACGCCGAGCATCAGCCCGTCGACGTGCGCGGGGACGCCGGAGAGCAGCTTGGCCGGCGGGGTGCCGAGCCGTTCGGGCCACTGGGCGCGTACGAGGTCGTGGTTGCCGCCGATGCCGCCGGAGGTGACGATCACCGCCTGGGCCCGGAGCTCGAAGGAGCCCGTGGTCTCCCGGCTGCTCGCGGTCCCGCGCGGCGCGGCGCTCGGCTCCAGGACCTCGCCGGTCACGGTGTCGACGGCGCCGCCGGTGCGGGCGAGGCCGGTGACCCGGTGGCGGAAGCGGAAGGTGACCAGGCCCTTGGCGACGCCCTCGCGGACCCGGCGCTCGAAGGGGGCGACGACACCGGGTCCGGTGCCCCAGGTGATGTGGAAGCGGGGCACCGAGTTGCCGTGGCCGTTCGCGTCGTAGCCGCCGCGCTCGGCCCAGCCGACGACGGGGAAGAAGCGCATGCCCCGGGCGTGCAGCCAGGAGCGCTTCTCACCGGCCGCGAAGTCGACGTACGCCTCGGCCCACTTGCGCGGCCAGTGGTCCTCCTCGCGGTCGAAACCGGCCGTGCCCAGCCAGTCCTGGAGGGCCAGTTCCCGGCTGTCCTTGATGCGCATCCGGCGCTGTTCGGGCGAGTCGACGAGGAAGAGGCCGCCGAAGGACCAGTGCGCCTGGCCGCCGAGCGACTGCTCGGGCTCCTGGTCGAGCACGAGGACCGAGCGCCCCGCGTCCACCAGCTCCGCGGTGGCCACGAGCCCGGCGAGCCCCGCCCCGATCACGATCACATCAGCGTCGTACGCCATGGTTTCCATCCTTGTCGGGGCTCGCGAAGTTACTCGTGCGTCAGATCTTGGGCACCGCCCGTCCCCGCGTCAACCGCCCGGCCGTCCGCCCCGGTCGGCCGCGCCGTCGCCGCACCGGCCGGGGCGGGCGGTTATCGTCGGAACACATCACCCTCCTCCGGCCTGACGTGGGGTGGACAAGCGTGTCGGTGCTGGTCCTCGTGCTCGCCGTGACGGCCGCCTGCTGTCTGGGCTTCGGCTTCGTGTTCCAGCAGGCAGCCGCCGCGCACGCGCCCAAGCGCGACTATCTGACCTTCCGGCTGCTGCTCGACCTGATGAAGGTGCGCAGCTGGCTGGCGGGCATCGGGCTCATGGTGTGCGGCATGGTGCTGGGGGCGCTGGCGCTCGGCAAGGGCGAGGTCTCCGTCGTGGAGCCGCTGCTGGCGACGAACCTGCTCTTCGCGATGGCCCTGTCCCGGCACCGCACCGGCCAGCGCCTGGGTCGCCAGGGCTGGGCCGGGCTCTGGCTGCTGGCCCTCGGGGTCGCCGCGTTCCTGGTGGCGGGCGAGCCGAAGGGCGGCGAGGCGGTGTCGAGCCCGCTGCGGCACTGGCTGGTCGTCGGGGTGGTGGCCGGGCTCGCCCTGCTGCTGACCGCGTTCGCCAAGCGCCGCAGGTCGCGGACGTCCCCGGCGCTGCTCGCGGTGGCGGCCGGGCTGCTCTACGGCTTACAGGACGCGCTGACCCGGGTGAGCGGTCAGCGCTTCTCGGAGGGCGGCTGGTCGGGCCTGCTGACGTCCTGGCAGCCGTACGCGGTCCTCGTGCTCGGGTTGACCGGTCTGCTGCTGGTGCAGAGCGCCTTCGAGACGGGGCCGCTGCGGATGTCGCTGCCCGCGCTGACGGCCGCTCAGCCGCTGGCCGGGATCGCCTGCGGGATCGGGTTCCTGGGCGACCAGGTGCGGACGGACGCGGGCGCGCTGGCCTGGCAGGCCGCGGGGCTGGCGGCGATCGTGACGGGCATCGTGCTGCTGGGGATGCATCCGGCGATGCCGGAGGGCCCGGTGCGGCGCGGTACGCACAGCCTCCAGCGGCACTGAGCGCGGGGCGCTGCGGTTGGATGGCCCGTATGAATCCTCTCGACGAGATCCTGGACATCGTGGACGAGAACGATGTGGTGGTGGGGCAGGCGCCGCGCGGCGAGGCGACCGCCCGGGGCCTGCGCCACCGGTGCGTGTTCATCGAGGCGCGGGACGCCGGGGGCCGGGTCTTCGTGCACCGCAGGACCGCGGCCAAGCTGGTGTTCCCCTCGCACTACGACATGTTCGTCGGCGGGGTGGTCGGCGCGGGCGAGAGCTACGACGAGGCGGCGCTGAGGGAGGCCGAGGAGGAGCTGGGCGTCTCGGGGCTCCCGCGCCCGGAGCCGCTGTTCAAGTTCCTGTACGAGGACGAGGGCGGCCACCACACCTGGTGGTCGTCGGTCTACCGGGTCAGGTGCGAGCTGCCGGTGAACCCGCAGGTGGAGGAGGTCGCCTGGCACACCTTCCTGACCGACGCGGAGCTGGAGCGGCGGATCGGCGACTGGCTGTGGGTGCCGGACGGGCTGGACTGCTACCGGCGGCTGCGGGCGTTCCGGGAAGCGGCCTGAGCCGGTCGGAAGCGGACGGAAAAGCGGCGGATAAGGTCCAGGCGTGAACGAATTCGTACAGAGCCTGCGGCTGTGGTTCGCGCCGGAGCGCGTCCGCGCCGAGGGCGAGACCCCCGACTACCGCTTCTCGCTCGCCAACGAGCGGACCTTCCTCGCCTGGATCCGGACGGCGCTTGCCCTGATCGGCGGGGGCTTCGCGGTCGACCAGTTCCTGCCGGAGCTGTCCCGGACGGTACGCACGGGGCTGGCGCTCGCGCTGCTCGCGGCGGGTGTGCTGTGCGCGCTGCGGGCGGTCAACCACTGGGTGCGGTGCGAGCGGGCGATGCGGCGCGGCGAGGACCTGCCGGTCTCGCGGTTCCCGACGCTGCTGAGCATCGCGGTCGCCGTGGTGGCGGTGGCGATAGTGGTGGTGGTCCTCTTCGGCTGGGAGGGCCGGTGACCGCCGGGGAGCGCGATCCGGGGCTCCAGCCGGAGCGGACCCGGCTTGCGTGGCGGCGTACGACCCTGTCGTGCACGGTGGCCGCGGTGCTGGCCGTGCGGCAGGCGCTGCACGGCGGGGCGACGGACTCGGGGGTCATCGCGCTGTCGCTCAGCACCCTGGCCTGGCTGGGGTTCCTGTGGATCGCGAACCGCCGGGTGCAGTCCATGGGCGGCGCCCGGCCGCGGCCGATGGAGGCGGCGGGCGCGCTCACGGCCGCCGCGTGCACGGTGGCGCTGGCGGTGTTCGCGGCGTTCATGCTTTTCTAGGCCGGGTCCCAGTCCACCGTGACGACGATCTTGCCGCGTGTCCGGCCCGCCGCGTTGAGCCGCTGGGCGGCCGCCGTCTCGGCCAGCGGGAAGACCCGGTCGACGTGGACGGTGACGATGCCCTGCTCGGCCAGTTCCGCGAGGTGCGCCAGATCATCGGCGTCGGGGCGGACGAACGCGTACCGGCCGCCGTACGAGAAGACCTCGGGGTCCGCGACGGAGGCGAGCCGGCCGGCCGGGGCCAGGGTCTCCGCGGAGACGCGCAGGGCCTCCCCGCCCACCGTGTCGAAGGCGGCGTCGATGCCGTCGGGGGCCAGTGCGCGCAGCCGGTCCGCCAGCCCGTCCCCGTATGCCACGGGCTCCGCGCCGAGCGTGCGCAGGTGGTCGTGGTTGCGTTCGCTCGCGGTGCCGATGACGCGGCAGCCGGCGTGCCGGGCGAGCTGGACGGCGAGTGAGCCGACGCCGCCCGCCGCCGCGTGGACGAGGACGGTGTCGCCCTCCTGGACGCGCAGGGTGCGGTGGAGCACCTGGTAGGCGGTGAGTCCGGCCAGCGGCAGGCCCGCCGCTTCCTCGAAGCTCAGCCGCAGGGGCTTGCGCGCGAGGGTGCGCACGGGCGCGGCCACGTACTCGGCGAAGGTCCCCCGGCTCAGGAAGTCCTCGCGGACATAGCCGATGACCTCGTCGCCGACCGCGAACTCGGCCACGGCGACGCCGGGCTGGACGACGACCCCGGAGACGTCCCAGCCGGGGATCACCGGGAAGACCGTGTCCAGGACGGAGTCGAGCTTGCCCTCCCGGGTCGCCCGGTCGACGGGGTTCACCGCGGCGGCCCGGACCTTGACCAGGACGGTGTCGGGGCCGACCTTGGGGTCGGGCCGCTCCCCGTACTCCAGGACGCTCTCGTCACCGAATCCGCTGTAGCTGATCGCCTTCATGCTCCGACCCTCGGCGCGGTCCGGGGCGCCCGCAACTCAGCCGGGTGTCACCAGCGGGGGATCGACGGGGTACGCCAGTCCGGCTCGGCCTTGCGCATGGCGGCGGCGTCGTCGCGTTCGCGCATCGTGCCGTCGTCGTCCAGCCAGCGGCGGTGCAGCGCGGCGAGGCGGTCCCGGTCGAGTTCGACGCCGAGGCCGGGGGCGTCGGAGACGGTGAGGCGGCCGTCCTCGAAGACATGGCGGGCGGTGATGACGTCCTCGGTCTGCCAGGGGTAGTGGCTGTCGCAGGCGTAGTCCAGGTTGGGGACGGTGGCGGCGACGTGCGTCATCGCGGCGAGGCTGATCCCCAGGTGGGTGTTGGAGTGCATGGAGAGCCCGACGCCGTGCAGCCGGCAGATCGCGGCGAGTTCGCGGGTGCGGTGCAGCCCGCCCCAGTAGTGGTGGTCGGACAGCACGACCTGGACGGCGTCCCGGGCGAACGCCTCGGGGACCTCGGCGAGCGTCGTGACGCACATGTTGGTGGCCAGCGGCACCCCGGTCGCGGCCGAGACGGCGGCCATCGCGTCCGTGCCGCTCGCCGGGTCCTCCAGGTATTCGAGGACGTCCTTCAGCCGCTCGGCGACGTACAGCGAGGTCTCCGCCGACCAGGCGCCGTTGGGGTCCAGGCGCAGCGGCTGCCCGGGGAACGCCTCGGCGAGCGCGCGGACGGCGGCGATCTCCTCGTCGGGCGGGAACACGCCGCCCTTGAGCTTGAAGGAGGAGAAGCCGTGGTCGCGGGCGAACCGGCGGGCCTGGGCGACGACCCCGGCCGGGTCCAGCGCGGCGCCCCAGTCGTCGCGCTCCCCGCCGTCCGGGTGGGCGGCCCAGCGGTAGAAGAGGTACGCGCTGTATTCGACCCGGTCCCGGACCTTGCCGCCGAGCAGCGCGTGCACCGGGAGCCCGGTGGCCTTGCCGAGCGCGTCCAGGCAGGCCACCTCGAAGCCGGAGACCACGGAGAGCCGCAGCTTGTCCGCGGTCTGGACGCCGCGCAGCCCGCCCGCGTCGACCCGCTCGTCGGCCGCCCGTGAGTCGCCGCACACCTCGTCGGCGAGGGCGAACAGCCCGTTCACATCGCTGACCGGCCGTCCGGGCAGGGCGGCGGCCAGCGGCCGGGCGAGCTCCAGGTACTTGCCGTCGCCGTAGGTCTCCCCGATCCCGGTGACCCCGCCCCGGGTGACGACCTCCACGACGAGCCGGGGCGTGTACGGCTGGTGGACGCCCTGGGTGTTGAGCAGGGGCGGGTCGGCGATGAGGATCGGGGTCAGCCGGACTTCCTCGATGAGCAGCGCGGTATCCATACGTGAACTCTATTCAGGGATACGACCGAAAGCCAGGGGTGGGGCGGTGACGGGACCGGAGACTCCGCATCCGGTTCCGGGGGCGTACTGGACGACATACCGACTGGTCGGCATCATGAGAGCGACCGTTCGCCCACCCCGGAGGTACGCACGATGAGCCACGTCCATCCGCCAGGTCTCGACCTCGACCGGCTGCGCGGACACCTGGACCGCGAGCGCCCGGGACTGGTGAGCGGACCGCTCGACGCCCGCGTCGTGGAGGGCGGCCGGTCGAATCTGACGTACCTGGTCACCGACGGCACCGGCCGCTGGGTCGTCCGCCGGCCGCCGCTGGGGCACGTCCTGGCCACCGCGCACGACATGAAGCGCGAGCACCGGGTGATCAGCGCCCTGCACCCAACGGCGGTCCCGGTCCCCGAACCGCTGCTGCTCTGCGAGGACGACGCGGTGATCGGCGCGCCGTTCTACGTCATGGAGTACGTGGAGGGCACCCCGTACCGCACGGCGGAGCAGCTGGCCCCACTCGGCCCGGAGCGCACCCGCGCGGCGGTCCTCGCCCTGGTCGACACGCTGGTCGAGCTGCACGCCGTGGACCCCGAGGCGGTCGGTCTCGGCGACTTCGGGCGGCCGGAGGGCTTCCTGGACCGGCAGCTGCGCCGCTGGGGCAAGCAGCTGGCGGCCTCCCGCAACCGCGAGCTGCCCGGCATCGAGGAGCTGCACGCGGCGCTCGGCCGCGCGCTGCCCGGCTCCCCCGCGCCCACCGTGGTGCACGGCGACTACCGCCTGGACAACGCGCTGATCGGCGCCGACGACGAGATCAAGGCCGTCCTCGACTGGGAGATGTCCACGCTCGGCGACCCGCTCACCGACCTCGGACTGCTCGTCATGTACAGCTCCGACCTGGGGCTGCCGGAGTCGCCGGTCTCCACGACCAGCGGCGCGCCCGGCCACCCGTCCCCCGCCGAGCTGATCGAGCGCTACGCGGCCCGGTCCGGCCGCGACACCTCGGCCATCTCCTGGTACACGGCGTTCGCCTGGTTCAAGCTCGCCGTGATCCTGGAGGGCATCCACTACCGCTACACGCTGGGCCAGACGGTCGGCGGCGGCTTCGACCGCATCGGCGATCTCGTCCCCGTCTTCATCGAGCACGGCCTCACCACCCTCCAGGAAGGCTGAACCCCCCATGGACTTCGCATTCGACGCCCGTACCGAGGAGCTGCGCGCCCGGCTCCTCGCCTTCATGGACGAGCACGTATACCCGGCCGAGCGGATCGCGGACGAGCAGCGCGACGCGCTGGACTCGCCGTGGCAGACCCCGCGCATCGTGGCGGAGCTGAAGGCGGAGGCCCGCAGGCAGGGCCTGTGGAACCTCTTCCTGCCGGGCACCGGGCACGGGGCCGGGCTGAGCAACCTCCAGTACGCGCCGCTGGCGGAGATCACCGGCCGCTCGCCGCGTCTGGCGCCCACCGCGACGAACTGCGCGGCGCCGGACACCGGGAACATGGAGGTGCTGGCCGAATTCGGCACCGACGAGCAGAAGAAGCGGTGGCTGGAGCCGCTGCTGGCCGGGGAGATCCGGTCGGCCTTCGCGATGACGGAGCCGGAGGTCGCCTCCTCGGACGCGACCAACATCGAGACCCGGATCACCCGGGACGGCGGTGACTACGTCATCAACGGCCGCAAGTGGTACATCTCCGGGGCGATGAATCCGGACTGCGAGATCTTCATCGTGATGGGCAAGACGGACCCGGACGGTACGGACATCCGCCGCCAGCAGTCGCAGATCCTGGTGCCCCGGGACACCCCCGGCCTGACGGTGAAGCGCGCCATGCGGGTGTACGGCTACGAGGACCACTGGCACGGCGGGCACGCGGAGGTCGTCTTCGAGGACGTGCGCGTGCCGGCGTCGAACCTGATCGGCGAGGAGGGCGGCGGCTTCGCCATCGCCCAGGCCCGGCTGGGTCCGGGGCGCATTCACCACTGCATGCGGCTGATCGGCATGGCGGAGCGGGCAATCGAGCTGATGTGCCGGCGCGCGGTCTCCCGTACGGCCTTCGGCAAGCCGCTGGCCCAGCAGGGCGTCGTGCAGAACTGGATCGCGGACGCCCGGGTCACCGTCGAGCAGCTGCGGCTGCTGGTGCTGAAGACGGCCTGGCTGATGGACACCGTCGGCAACCGGGGTGCGCACACGGAGATCCAGTCCATCAAGATCGCCACCCCGCGCGCGGTGGTCGCCATCCTCGACCAGGCGGTGCAGCTGCACGGCGCGGGCGGGGTCGGCCAGGACTTCCCGCTCGCCGAGCTGTGGGCCTCGGCCCGCACCCTGCGCCTCGCGGACGGCCCGGACGAGGTGCACCAGCGCTCGCTGGCCCGGCGGGAGATCAAGAAGTATCTGTAGCGCTTCAATAACCCCCGTACGGTACGTGGTCGGCCAGGGCCAGTTCGCGGGCGAAGGCCCGTACCCGGAGCAGGGCGCGGGCCAGCAGCCGGACCGTGCGGGGGCGGTGGGGGCCGTAGGCCGCGGTCCACAGGACGGGGATGTGGACGGGGGCGGGGGTGGGGCTCTGGATGTGCGCCATGAATCCAGCTTGACCCCGGCCCGGGAGGCGGTCCAACAGATGGATTCGCTGCCACCCATCGATAATGTAGATGCATGGAGATTCGCCAGCTCCGCCACTTCATGGCGGTGGTCACGTACGGCGGCTTCACCGCCGCCGCCCGCGCCGAGCTGATCGTGCAGTCGGCGCTGAGCACGTCCGTGCGCAACCTGGAACGGGAGCTGGGCGCCGAGCTCTTCGACCGCACCGGCCGCCGGGTGGTCCTCACCGAGGCGGGCCGGGCGCTGCTGCCCGCCGCGCGGACGGTGCTCGCCGGGACGGACGCCGCCCGGGACGCGGTGGCGGCCGTGTCGGGGCTGGCCACCGGGCGGGTCCGGGTCGGCACGATCCAGACGCTGACCTGCGTCGACCTGGCCGCCGAGCTGGCCGCGTTCCACCGGCTGTGGCCCGGGGTGCAGATCTCGCTGCGCGAGGCGACGACACCGGAGCTGGTGGCGGCGGTGCGCGCCGGGGAACTGGACCTCGCCTATCTGGCGCCGGACGCCGCGGAGCTGCCGGAGGGCATCACCGCGTTCGCCACCTGGCACGAGGACCTGGTGCTGATCACCGCCCCCGGGCACCCCCTCGCGACGGCGGGGCGCACCCTGGTCAGGGATCTCGCCGACGAGCCGTTCGTGGACTTCCGGGCGGGCACCGGCCTGGAGACGGCGGTGCGCAGACTGGCCGCCCACTGCGGTCTGGAGCGCCGCATCACCTGTGACGTCACGCAGATCCGGCTGCTGGTCGACCTCGTCCGGGCGGGCATCGGCGTGGCGATCGTGCCGCGCCGGATCGGCGAGGACGCGGGGCTGCCGTGCGTGACCATCCGGCAGCCGGAGCCGGGCCGGACCGTGCTGCTGGTGGGCCGGGCGCCCCGGCCGCGCAACCCGGCGGCGGAGGCGCTGCTCGGGCGGTTGTGCGGCAAGGAGCCCGCCTCCGCTACGGTCTGAGCGCCCGGAGCAGCAGGTCCGCCAGGTGGTCGGCGACCTCCTGCGGGGTGAGGGGGCCGTCCGGGCGGTACCAGGTCGACAGATGGTGGACCGAGCCGAAGTGGTAGTCCACGATGAGGTCCGCCGGGGTGGCGGTGGAGAACACGCCGCTGCACTGGCCCTCCTCGACCAGGGCGCGGAAGCGCTCGTGGTAGCGCCTCCGCTCGCCCCGTACCTGCTTGTTCTTCTCCGGGCTCAGGTGGTGCATGGAGCGGAAGAAGATCGAGGCGTCGTCCAGGTTCTCGATGGTGGTGACGACGACGTCGGCCGCCGCGTCGCGCAGCCGCTGCTCGATGGGCGCCTCGGCGTTCGCGAAGGCATCGAGCCGCTCCTGCTGGAGCCTCAGCACCCGGGCGTACACCTCCTGGAGCAGGTCCTCCTTGGAGCCGAAGTAGTGGTAGAGCGCCCCCTTGGTGACGCCGGCCGCCTCCACGATCTCCTGCACCGAGGTGCGGTCGTAGCCCTGCTCGGCGAAGAGCCGGGTGGCGGCGGCCAGCAGTCGCTGCGGGACGGGGGTGCCGCTCCCGTCCGTCTCCTTGGCCATAGCCGCCGCCTTCCTTCCGTGCGTACGCGTATCCGTTCTAGCGGGCTGAACGCAGTTCCCGCCTGAGGATCTTCCCACTTGCCGTCTTGGGCAGCTCGGCCAGGATCTCGACCTCGCGCGGGTACTTGTAGGCGGCGAGCCGTTCCTTGCAGTACGCGCCCAGCTCGGCCGGCTCCACGGACGCGCCGGGGCGCAGGCTGACGTAGGCCCGGACGGTCTCGCCCCGGTAGGCGTCGGGCACGCCGACGACGGCGGCCTCGCGGACGGCCGGGTGCGTGTAGAGGACGTCCTCCACCTCGCGGGGCCACACCTTGAACCCGGAGGCGTTGATCATGTCCTTCTTGCGGTCGACCACGTACAGCCAGCCCTCGCGGTCCATGAACCCGATGTCGCCGGTGCGCAGCTCGCCGTCGGGGAAGGCGGCCGCGGTGGCCTCGGGCAGTCCCCAGTAGCCGGAGACGACCTGCGGGCCGCGCACCGCGATCTCACCCTGCTCCCCGAAGGGCACCTCGGCGCCGTTCTCGTCCAGGATGCGGACGACGGTGTCGGGGCCCGGCACGCCGACCGAGAGAGTGCCGGAGACCGGGTCGACGGGCGCCTCGCGCTCCGGGGGCACGGAGGCGCAGGGGGCGGTGCACTCGGTGAGGCCGTAGCCGTTGCGTATGTACGGGCCGAAGCCGGACCGGAACTTCTCCACGAGGGCGGGCGGCAGCGGCGCGCCGCCGGAGGAGATGACCTGGAAGGACGAGAAGTGCTCCGGCGTCACGCCGGGGGTGGCCGCCAGTGCCATGAAGGCCGTGGAGGGGCCGACGGTGTACGCGGGGCGGTGCTCGGCGAAGGCGTCGAGGACGACCCCGGGGTGGAAGCGGTGGGCGAGGACGAGGGTGCCCGCGTTGGTGAGGCAGGCGGCCAGCTGGCAGACCATGCCGGTGATGTGGAAGAGCGGGGCGAGCGCGAAGTAGGCGGCGCCCTCGGGGACGGGGTGGCCGGTGCGCTGGCGTTCGGCGTTGACCATGATGTTGCCGTGGGAGTTCAGGGCGCCCTTGGGGGTGCCGCTGGTCCCGGAGGTGTAGCTGATCAGCGCGGTGTCGGCGGCGGTGAGCTGCCGTCCGGCGGGGGCGGCGAGGCCCTGGCGGGCGACGGCGACGAGGTCGTCGGCGTCCTCCGCGGCGGGCAGCCGCTCGAAGTTCAGCACCCGTTCGTCGTTCTGCGTCTGGAGGTCCAGTTCGCAGGCGGTGAGCGCGATCCGGACGCCGGGGGCGGCCGCTGCGGTGTCCCGGAGATACGCCTCCCAGGCCCGGTCGGCGCAGATCAGGGCGGTGACCTGGGCGTCCTTGAGCACATGGCCGACCTCGGCGGACTTGTACATCGGGTTGAGCGGGACGACGGTCGCACCGGCCTTCCAGGCGCCGAGGAGCGCGAGGACGAACTGCGGGGAGTTCTGGAGCATGATCGCGACCCGGTCGCCGCGCGCCAGGCCCCGGGCGGCGAGGTGGCCGGCCACGGAGTCGGAGAGCTCGTCGGTCTCCCGGTAGCTGAGGCGGCCGTCGAAGTAGGCGAGCGCCGGGTGGTCCGGGGTGCGGCCGGCGGACGCGCGGAAGGCGTGCACCAGGGTCTCGGCGGGGTGGACGGGGGCCCGCTGGGCCTCGCTGAGCAGCGGAAGCCAGGGCTTCGCCGCGTAGATGGACCCGGTCATGCTCCGGTCTCCTCCCAGGTGCGCTGGAGGCGGTTCATGCCGCGGATCCAGCGGTCGGTGTCGACGGCCCTCGCTTCGTAGTAGCGGCCGACCTCGGGGTGCGGCAGGACCAGGAAGCGGTCGTCCGCCATGGCGTCGAACAGGGCGTCCGCGACGGCCTCGGGCTCGATGGCGCCGGGGGCGAGGACGAGTTCGCCGGCCGGCCCGGCGGCGGCGAGCATATCCGTACGCACGCCCTGCGGGCAGATCGCGTGGACCTTCACGCCCCGGTGCCGGTAGGTCAGCGACAGCCACTCCGCGAAGGCGACCGCGCCGTGCTTGGTGACGCTGTACGGGGCGGCGCCGATCATGGTCAGCAGGCCGGCGGCGGACGCGGTGGAGACGAACCGGCCGCCGCCGCGCTCCAGCCAGTCCGGGAGCAGTGCGCGGGCCGCCCGGACGTGGGCCATCACATTGACGTCCCAGGCCGCGGCCCAGACCTCCTCGTCGGCCATCGGGTCGCCGGGCGAGGCGAGGCCCGCGTTGGCGCAGTACACGTCGATGGTGCCGTCCAGGGCGTCCCGGGCGGCCTCCACGATCCGGGAGGCGTCCCCGGCGACGGCGGTGGCGCCGATCTCGTCGGCGAGCGCCTCGATCCGGGGCGCGTCGAGGTCGTTGACGACGACCCGTGCGCCCTCGGCGGCGAATCTGCGGGCGAGGGCGGCGCCGATGCCGCCCCCGGCCCCGGTGACCACTACGCCCGCGCCCTGCACCGTACTCATCGCTCTCGCACCTCTCAGCCGACTGCACGGGCAGACTAACCAGTCGGTATGTCGTGTGGGAAGGGGTGGCGGCGTCTCGTCGGCCACTCCCGGCGCGGCGGCCCCGTCCGACACGTTCCCCCGGGCCCCTCCGCGCGCTAGCGTGCGTGACCATGACACTCGTCGCGATCTTGGAGGTAGCCGAATGAGCCTGTCCAGGCGTGGTTTGCTGACCGCCGGCAGTGCGATGGGAGCCCTCGCGGCCACGGCCGGCCCCGCGGCGGCCGGTACGTCGCACGGCAAGGGCCACGGGCACGGAAACGGCCACGGGGGCGGGCAGCGGGTCCGTACCGGCTTCGACCGGCTGGCGGCCGACGGCTACGCCCTGCTGAAGGGGCAGCGCGTCGGCGTCGTCACCAACCCGACCGGGATCACGTCCGACGTCCGGCACATCGTGGACGTGATGCACCCGGACGGCCGGGTGAACCTCACCGCGGTGTTCGGCCCCGAGCACGGCTTCCGGGGCACCGCGCAGGCGGGCGGTTCCGAGGGGCGCTACGACGACCCGGCGACCGGGCTGCCGGTCTACGACACGTATCTGAAGAGCGGTCAGGCGCTGGCCGACGTCTTCACGGCGTCCGGCGTGGACACGGTCGTCTTCGACATCCAGGACGCCGGCGCCCGCTTCTACACGTACATCTGGACGCTGTACGACTGCATGGAGGCGGCCGCGCTCGCGGGCAAGAGGTTCGTCGTGCTGGACCGGCCGAACCCGGTGTCGGGGCGGGCGGCGCTCGGACCGGTGCTCGACCCGGCGTTCGGCACGTTCGTGGGGCGGCGGGAGATCTCGCAGGCGCACGGGATGACGGTGACCGAGCTGGCGCTGCTGTTCAACGGGGAGTTCCTGAAGGACCGCCCGGCCGAGCTGGAGACCGTGAAAATGACGGGGTGGTCGCGCGCCGACTTCTTCGACGCGTCGGGGCTGCCGTGGGTGCCGCCGAGCCCCAACATGCCGACGCCCGACACGGCCCTCGTCTACTCCGGCACCTGCCTCTTCGAGGGGACGAACCTGTCCGAGGGGCGCGGCACGACCCGCCCCTTCGAGCTGCTGGGCGCGGAGGGCATCGACCACAAGTGGGCGGACGCGGCCAACGCGCTGGAGCTGCCCGGAGTAGCGTTCCGCGAGGCGTACTTCGCACCGACGTTCTCGAAGTTCGAGGGCGTCACGGTGGGCGGGGTGCAGCTGCACGTCCTGGACCGCGAGGTCTTCGACCCGGTGCGTACGGGGATCGCGCTGCTGATCACCGCGAAGCGGACGTGGAGCGGGTTCGAGTGGCGCTCGGACAACTGGATCGACAAGCTGACCGGCAACACGCGGGTCCGCACGATGATCGACGCGGGGGCGGATCTGGACGAGGTGACCGGTGCCTGGGCGTCGGACCTCGCGAAGTTCCGGGCCGTCCGGAAGCGGTACTTGCAGTACCGGTGAGGTGGACCGGGCGGGCCCGCGAGGACCCGCCCGGCCGGGATCTCAGCGGTGGCCCGGGAACTCCACCACCTGCTGGTACGTCGGGCGGTTCTGCCAGTGAACGGCCTTCTGGGAGATGCCGCCCAGCGCACGGTGGATGATCGAGTCCGTGCACCACTGCTCGCCGGCCTCGCAGCTGTCGTCGGCCGGGTAGACCTCGGCCGACGGCACCGCCGCCGCCTCCTTGAGCGAGGCGAGCAGCGCCGTACGGCAGGCGCTCAGGTCGCCGCCCCCGCAGTACGGCCTGGCCAGCGGGCCCTTGACCTCCTGGCCGAGCACCTGGCGCAGGTCCTTGTCGGCGAAGCCCCACCAGGCGTCCATGATCCGGACCGCGCCGGCGTGCCCGTACGTGTGCGAGCCGGGGCTGGTCTCCTTGCGCTGGGCGCCCGCCGCGCGCCAGGAGTCCAGCTGCTGGACCGCCGCGTTCAGGTCCGGGTCGGTGACCGGCTGGGAGCGGATGACCTTCAGCAGCTCGGGCAGCAGCTGCTCGCCGCGCAGGTCGGTGAGGGCCGCGTCCGCCATGGCCCGGGTGAGCGAGGCGCGGGTGACACCGCCCTCGGCGACGTATCCCTCGGCCTGCTTGTTGTTCCAGGAGATGCAGTCACACAACTGTTCCTATTTCTATCAGCACTTGTGCGGCATTTCCTATGAATATGCTGATGTGGTGAAGCTATGGAGTTGGCGTCGGCGCCCCAGCGGGGTGAGTGCGTGAAGAAGTTCGCGCCGCAGCCGGGCTTCACGGCGTCTGCGCACAGGCTGGCCCTGGACCCCAATGCCGCGACCGTTACCCGGCTGCACTCGCATGCAGGTGCCGCACGGGCCGCGTACAACTGGGCGATCGCTCGCGTCACCGCTGCGTGGCGGCAGCGCCAGGTCGAAGCCTCCTACGGCATTGCGGAGGATGATCCGACGCCGTGGCGGTCGTGGTCGCTGCCGTCGTTACGGAAGGCGTTCAACGAGGCCAAGCGCACTGATCCGCGTTTTGCGGGGTGGTGGGAGGAGAACTCCAAGGAGGCGTACAACACCGGCCTGGCGAACGCGTCGGCCGCGTTCGACGCCTACGCGAAGTCGAAGCGCGGGAAGCGTAAGGGTGCGCGGGTGGGTGTTCCGCGTTTCAAGTCGAAGCGGAAGGCACGCCTGGCGTGCCGGTTCACGACCGGGGCGATCCGCATCGAGGCGGACGGCAGGCACGTCACGCTCCCCAGGGTCGGCACGATCCGCCTCCACGAACCCCGCCCCGATCTGCGTGCCCGCATCGACGCTGGAACCCTGCGGTTCCTGTCCGCGACCGTACGTCTGGACCGGGGGCGCTGGTTCGTCTCCTTCCAGGTCGAAGAGCGAAACGAACTCGTGAAGGTCGCCTGCCCTGATGCCGCGGTCGGCATCGACCTGGGCATCAAAACCCTTGCCGTTCTCGCGGACAGCGACGGGGCCGTGACCGAAGTACCCAACCCCCGCCACCTCGATCACGCCCAGAAACAGCTGCGCCGCGCCAGCCGTGTCACCTCACGCCGCCGGGGCCCCGACCGCCGCACCGGACAGAAGCCCTCGCATCGGTGGGAGAAGGCGAACCGGGCCCGCAACAAGATCCATCACCGGGTGACGAACCTGCGCGAGGACACCCTCCACAAGCTCACGACGCGGCTCACCGCCGAGTACGGCACCCTTGTGATCGAGGACCTGAATGTGGCGGGGATGGGCCGTAACCGGCGGTTGTCACGCCGGATCGCGGACGCCTCGTTCGGCGAGATCCGCCGCCAGCTCACGTACAAGACCCGCCGGCACGGCACACGTCTGGTCGTGGCCGACCGATGGTTTCCCTCCTCGAAGACCTGCTCACGCTGCGGTGCGGTGAAAGCCAAGCTGCCCCTGAGCGTGCGGGTCTTCGAGTGTGATGCCTGCGGGCTCGTCCTGGACCGGGACGCGAACGCGGGACACAACCTGCTCGCCCTCGCAACCCGCAACACACGCAGTACAGGTACCGGAGTGGCCGGAGACCTGAACCCCACCGCCGTGGTGGGGCCGAAGCCCCGTGGAGCCGACCGCAAGACCCGCGCCATCCTTCCCGGCCTTCCGGCCGGGAAGGGGCGGGCAGGTGGCACAATCCCCAGCCCCAGGGCCGGGACGGAAGCGGGAGACCGTCGACAGGACACCAGGACGCAGCTCGCGCTCTGGTGACACCGTCACGGACCATTCCAGCAGAAACGCCGGAATTGCTGAGATCTACCGATGATCACAGCAACGGCATGCGTACTCCTCCGAAGAAAGGAGCAGAGATGGCCGACGCGCGGCAGGTTACCGGCGGTACGACCGGCCCGGTAAGGTGAACATCGGTCACCTTTTCCGAATCACCACATGCCGCCGGATTCTGTGCGACGTCTCATCCTTCGGACGCTTCGGCCTTTGGATGGAGCCGATCCGGGCAGTCGTACGTCCATCCCCTGACGCCGAAGTACGGGCGACGGAGTACGAGCGACGGAGGTGGCGGCTCAATGGCCGGTTTCCGGAGTCTGGCGAGACAGGTCCGTGACCCGAGAAGCGATCTGGCGCTGCGGCGGTATTCGCTGCGCAAGTGCCTGGAGCGCTTCGCCCCCTACGGGCACCGGGCGACCTGGGACCATCTGTGCGCACGGCACGGCATAGCCCCCGAGGACCGGGCCCCGGACCCGGCGCGGCTGGTGCGGGCGCTGGACGAGCTGGAGCGGGCCCGCACGGTCTGGCTCGGTTACGAGGCGGGGTTCGCGGAGCGCCGCCGGCGGGAGAAGCACCGGGGGCTGCGGCGGCCCGGCGCCTTCGACGACTGGCACCGGCGCACCTGGGGCGGCAACGGCGTCGCGCGCTGCGAGGACCCGGCGGTCCACCCTTCCGCCCCGCTCGCCGAGGTGCTGGCCCGGCTGATCTCGGCCCTGGAGGCGGAGCCCGGCGCCGGCTGCCCGGTGTGCGGCAAGACCGGGATCACCTGGCGGCACGATCTGGACACCGAGCCGTGGTCGGGCCCGGTCTGCACGGGGTGCGGGATCGTGGTGCCGCAGCCCGTGCTCACCCCGGCGGCCCTGGCACGGGCCCGCCGGGAGCGGGCGGGCACGCTGGCGACGGTGGCCTGAGGGGCCGCCGGGCGCGGACCGCCCGTGGAAGGCAGCTCAGCGGCAGCCGTCGACGCGCTCCGCCGCACGGCCGGCCGGCTCGCACTCCGCCGCACGCTCCGCCTTGCGCTCCGGCATCAGGCGCGAGCCGCTGATCTTCTCGCCGTTGATGTCGTCCGGGTTGGACAGCACACAGGTCTCCAGCGAGAGGCAGCCGCAGCCGATGCAGTCGGTGAGGTGGTCGCGGAGCCGCCCCAGCTGCGTGATCCGGTCGTCCAGCTCGGAGCGCCAGGCGCGCGAGAGCCGCGCCCAGTCGTCGCGGTTCGGGGTGCGCTCCTCGGGGAGTTCGGCCAGCGCCTCGCGGATGGTGGCCAGCGGGATGCCCACCCGCTGGGCCGCGCGGACGAAGGCGACCCGGCGCAGGGCGTCCCTGCTGTAGCGGCGCTGGTTGCCGCTGGTACGGCGGCTGCTGATCAGGCCCTTGGTCTCGTAGAAGTGCAGGGCCGACACGGCGGCGCCGCTGCGCGCGGAGAGCTGGCCGACGGTGAGTTCATGAAGTGTCTGCGGGATCTGGGGCACTCGTCGAACCCTACGTGGCCGGTGCCCGGCCGGTCCGTCGTTGACAGGAACGCACCCGCGCATGATGCTGAGCAAGCGCTTAGACCGACCGGCGAGTGGAGGGCGGGTAAAGGAGCGGGGCTGGGTGCGTGCAGCTGCAAGGCGGAGGATTGAGGCAAATGGGGTCTCCCCTGCTCGAACGAAGTTGAGAGCTTGGGGAAGGAGCGTTGGTGATTGACGACAACGCCGCAGATGCGCGTGCCCAGCCCCGCGACGCCGCCCTCCACTCGCCGGTCGGTCTGAAAAAGCGTGGACGATCAGGAGAGCGTGAAGGGCAGGAGCAGGGACATGGCTGAGCCGAGGGTCTTCGAGTCCGCGCAGGAGCTGCGGGACGGCGTGGGCGAGCAGCTGGGGTACAGCGACTGGCTGGAGGTCGACCAGAAGCGGATCGACCTGTTCGCCGACGCCACCGGCGACCACCAGTGGATTCACGTGGACCCGGAGAAGGCGGCGGCCGGCCCGTTCGGGAAGACCATCGCGCACGGCTATCTGACGCTGTCGCTGCTGCCGGCGCTCGTCCCGCAGGTCATGGCGGTCGAGGGCGCGAGGATGGGCATCAACTACGGCACCAACAAGGTCCGCTTCCCCTCCCCCGTGCCCGTCGGCTCCCGGGTGCGCGCGACGGCCGTCCTGAAGAGCGTCGAGGAGGCGGGCGGCGGCGTGCAGATCACCGCCGTCGTGACGGTCGAGCGCGAGGACGGCGACAAGCCGGCCTGCGTCGCCGAGTCGGTGTCGCGCTACTACTTCTGAGCCCGCGCCCGTCCGCGTACGTACGCGGACGCCCCCGGCCCCACGAGGGGACCGGGGGCGTCCGGCCGTGCTCAGCGACCGGCGGCGACCATCCGCAGCACCAGCCCCGCGTACAGCTCGGCGACCTCGTCGGGGGTCCGGCTGCCCTGTGCGTTGAACCAGCGCGCCACGTCGATGCAGAGCGACAGCACCGCGAGCGTGGTGCCCGGCACGTCCGGTACGTCGAACTCGCCGGAGGCGACACCCTCGCCGATGATCCGGCGCACCACCGCGTCGGTCCTGCGGCGCAGCGCGATGATCTCGGTGCGGTGCTCCTCGCCGAGCGCGTCCAGCTCGTACTGGACGACACGGGCGGTGGTGTGCCGTTCGGCGTGCCAGAGGACGAAGGCGCGTACGGCGGTGGCGAGCCGTTCGGCGGCGGTGCCGTCGCCGTCGGCGGCGGCCTCCAGCACGGCCAGGGCCCGGTCGTGGCCGATCCGGCTGATCCGGTGGAGCAGCTCTTCCTTCGTCTTGTAGTGGATGTAGAGCGCGGCGGGGCTCATTCCGGCGCGGCCCGCGATGTCCCGGGTGGTGGTCGCGTGGTACCCGCGCTCGGCGAAGGCGTCGACGGCCGCGACGAGGAGCCGCCGGGCGGCCTCGGGCGTCACCTCGGCCCACGGCGGGTCCTCGGCGTCGGTCTCCTGCGCCGTGCTCATCGTCGCTCGCCCCTCTCAGTCAGCAGGACGCACACCATACCCCGATCCTGAGCAAGCGCTTAGGAAAACTTTTCGCGCCTGCGAATCAGAGCTTCTGGAAGGGGTCGTGCTCGGCGAGGATCTTCTCCAGCCGGGCCTGGTCGACCCGGCTGACCAGCTGCCCCGCCTCCTGGCGGTCCCGGATCACCTTGGCCAGCGTGAAGCAGGACGTGACCAGGTAGAGGACGCCGATGGCGAGGAAAGCGCGCACCCAGGCATCGGCGTCGAGGAAGTAGATTCCGAGGGTCACCGCGGCCATCGCGATCCCGAAGGACGCGACGGCCTGCCCGAAGTAGGCGCCGGTGGTCTGCTGTTTGACCGGTGTCGTCTCACTCATGGCACCCAGCATCCGGCGGTATGACGCACGCCACATCCGTTCGGATACTCAGAAGATACTCAGAACGCCGAGACCCCGGTCAGAGCGCGGCCGATGATCAGCTTCTGGATCTGACTGGTGCCCTCGTAGAGCGTCATCACGCGGGCGTCCCGGAGCAGTTTACCGACCGGGTACTCGTCGATGTAGCCGTAGCCGCCGTAGACCTGGAGCGCGTTGTTGGCGGCCCGGACGGCGGCCTCGGAGGCGAACAGCTTGGCCCGGGACGCGGCGGTGGCGAAGTCCTGGCCCCGGTCGACGAGGTCGGCGACCCGCCAGGTGAGCAGGCGCGCCGCCTCGACGTCCACGGAGATGTCGCTGATGAGTTCCTGGACGAGCTGGTAGCCCGCGATGGGTTTGCCGAACTGCTCGCGTTCCCCGGCGTAGCCGACGGCCGCGTCCAGGGCCGCCCGGGCGATGCCGACGCAGCCGGCGGCCACCGACATCCGGCCCTTGGCCAGGGCGGACATGGCGATCGAGAAGCCCTTGCCCTCGGGGCCCAGCAGGGCGCTCGCGGGCACCCGGACGTCTTCCAGGACCAGTTCGGCGGTGGCCTGGCCGCGCAGGCCGAGCTTGCCGTGGATGGTGCGGCGGGTGAGGCCGGGGGCATCGGCGGGGACCAGGAAGGCTGAGACGCCCTTGTGACCCGGGGTGTCGTTGGTGCGGGCGAAGAGCAGCACCACGTCGGCCCAGGTGCCGTTGGTGATGAACATCTTGCTGCCGTTGATCACGTAGTCGCCGCCGTCCCGCACAGCCCGGGTCGCCAGACTGCCCGCGTCCGAGCCGGTGCCGGGCTCGGTGAGCCCGAAGCAGCCGATCGCGTCGCCCGAGGTGAGCCGGGGCAGCCACCGGCGTTTCTGCTCCTCGTCGCCCCAGGCCGCGACGGTCTTGGCGACCAGGCCGAGGGAGACCGAGACGATCCCGCGCACCGAGGAGTCGCCCCGGCCCAGCTCCTCGGTCACCAGGCAGTACGCGAGGTGGTCGCCGCCCGAGCCGCCGTACTCCTCGGGGACGGTCAGGCCGAGGAAGCCGAGGGCGCCGAGCTTCTTCACGATCGACTTGTCGACGTTCTCGGACCGGTCCCACTCGGCCGCGTACGGAGTGACCTCGCGGGCGACGAAGTCCCTCGCGAGCTGCCGGACGGCTTCCTGCTCCTCGCTCAGCTCCAGGTTCATCGGCCGCGCCCTCCGCCTTAATTAGCACTGCTAGTTTTCGTCTCGCAGGGCCTACTATGTGCCGCATGGCCCGCCCGCGCAAGCCCCTCCTGAGCAGAGAACGCATCGTCGAGAAGGCGAGCGCCCTCGTGGACGCCGAAGGGCTCGACGCGGTGTCGACCCGCCGTCTGGCGGCCGAGCTGGGGGTCAGCGGGCCCTCGCTGTACAACCACTTCCGCAACAAGGACGAGATCCTGGACGCGGTCGCCGACGCCGTCTCGGCGCAGGTCGATCTGTCGATGTTCGAGGAGTCCGACCCCCGGGACTGGCGGGCCGCCCTGCACGACTGGGCGGTCTCCTACCGGGCCGCGCTCGCCGCGCATCCGCACATCGTCCCGGTGCTCGCGCAGGGGCCCGGGCGCCGCCCGGCCGGTCTGCGGGTCGCGGACGCCGTGTTCGGGTCCATGGTCCGCGCGGGGTGGCCGCCGGCCCAGGCCACGTACATCGGGGCGCTGATGCGTTACTTCATCACCGGCTCGGCGCTCGGCTCCTTCGCCCGCGGGTTCGTGGACGACGAGACGGCGTACGACCCCGCCGACTACCCGCATCTGGGCCAGGCGCACCTGCTGGCCGAGCGGCGGCAGCAGGTGGACGAGGGGGCCTTCGAAACGGGGCTGCGGGCGCTGGTGGACGGACTCGACGCGCAGTACGCGCGCCTCTGTCCGGACAGGCCCTAGAAGACCACCAGGGCGCGGCCGCCCTTGCCCGCGATCATGTTGTCGAAGGCGGCCGGGATGCCGTCCAGGCCGATGCGTTCGGTGACCATCATGGAGAGGTCGAAGCGGCCCGCCCGGATGTGGTCCGCCAGCAGCGGGAGATCGCGGGCCGGGTCGCTGTTGCCGTATACGCAGCCGGTCAGGGTGCGGCCCCAGTGGAAGAGCTCCAGGGCGTTGAAGGTGACCTGCTGGTCCTTGCCGCCGATGCCGACGACCGTGGTGCGGCCGCCCCGGCGGGTGGACTCCCAGGCGCTCCGGATGGTGACCGCCCGGCCCACGCACTCCACGGCCACGTCCGCGCCCTGGCCCCCGGTGAGCTTCCGGATGTCCCGGGGCGTGGTCTCCGAGGCGATGACGAAGTCCGTGGCGCCCGCCCGGCGGGCCAGCTCCTCCTTCTCCGGGGAGACGTCGACCGCGATGACCTGCGAGGCGCCCGCGATCCGGGCGGACTGGAGCACGGCGAGCCCGACGCCGCCGATGCCGAACACCACGACGGACTCCCCCGCGCGGACCCGCGCGCTGTGGTGGACCGCGCCATAGCCGGTGAGCACGGCGCAGCCCAGGAGCGCCGCGTCGGTGAGCGGGATGCCGTCCGGGGCGGGCAGCACGCAGTTCCCGGCGACGACGGTCTCCTCGGCGAAGGCGGCGACGTTGAGCCCGGGGCGCAGGTCGGTGCCGTCGGCGGTGCGGGCGTGCAGGCCGGCCGCGCCGGCCAGGGCGGCCGCGCAGAGCCACACCTCGCCGATGCCGCAGTGGTGGCAGCTGCCGCAGGAGGGCGCCCAGTTGAGGACGACGCCGTCGCCCGGGGCGACATGGGTGACGCCCTCGCCGACCGCGACGACGGTGCCGGCGCCCTCGTGGCCGAGGACGGCGGGGACGGGCACCCGCATGGTGCCGTTGGACAGCGAGAGGTCGGAGTGACAGACCCCGGCGGCGGCGAGGCGGACGCGCACCCGGCCGGGGCCGGGCTCCGGCAGGACGATGTCGGTGATCTCCAGCGGAGCTCCGACGGCGGGCAGTACGGCGGCGCGGACCACGGACTGGCTCCTTGCTGATCGCTGATGGGTGGTGGTGGACGGGTTCAGAACTGGAGGGACTTGGTCTGAAGGTATTCGGCGAGGCCGTGCGCGCCGAGTTCGCGGCCGACGCCGGACTGCTTGTAGCCGCCGAAGGGCGCCAGCGGGTTGAAGCGGCCGCCGTTGATGTCGACCTGGCCGGTGTCCATCCGGCGGGCGAAGGCCACGGCCGTCTCGTCGTCGGCGGCCCAGACCGCGCCCGCGAGCCCGTAGACCGTGCCGTTGGCGATACGGAGCGCGTCGTCCTCGTCCTCGTACTTCAGGATCGAGACGACCGGGCCGAAGATCTCCTCCTGCGCGATGGTCATCTCCGGGGTGACGTCGGCGAAGACCGTGGGGCTGACGTAGTAGCCGGTGGGCAGCGGGGCTTCCGGGCCGCCGGCGACGAGGCGGGCGCCCTCCTCGACGCCCTTCTCGATGTAACCGCGCACCCGGGCCTGCTGCTTGGCGTTGACGAGCGGGCCGACCCGGTCCCCGGGCACGTACTTGGCGACGGCGGCCGCCGCGAGCGCCACGGCCTCCTCGTACCGCTCGGCGTCGACCAGCATCCGGGTCCAGGCGCTGCACGTCTGCCCGGAGTTGGACATCACGTTGGCGACGCCCACGTTGACCGCCTTGGCGAGGTCGGCGCCGGGCAGGATCACGTTGGCGGACTTGCCGCCCAGTTCCAGTGCGACGCGCTTGACGGCGGCGCCGGCCGTGGCACCGATCCGGCGGCCGACCGCGGTGGACCCGGTGAAGGAGACCAGGTCGACGTCCTCGTGCGCGGCGAGGGCCTGTCCGGCAACCGGGCCCAGGCCGGTGACCAGGTTGAACACGCCCGCGGGCAGCCCGGCGTCGGCGACCGCCTCGGCGAAGAGCTGGGCGGTGAGCGGGGTGTCCTCGGCGGGCTTGAGGACGACCGTGCAGCCGGCGGCCAGCGCGGGGGCGACCTTGGCGACGATCTGGTGCAGCGGGTAGTTCCAGGGGGTGATCGCGCCGACGACGCCGACGGGCTCCAGATACACCGTGGAGTTGCCGTGCCGCTCCTCGAAGGAGTACGTGGCGGCCAGCTCGGCGTAGGTGCCGGCGACCAGGACCGGGAGGCCCGCGTGCACGGAGACGGCGAGCGCGGGCGGGGCGCCCAGCTCGGCGGTGACCGTCCCGGCGATCTCCTCAGCGCGGACGCCCAGCACGTCGCGGAGCGCGGCGATGCGGGCGGCGCGCTCGGCGGGCGGGGTGGCGGCCCAGCCGGGGAAGGCGGCGCGGGCGGCGCGTACCGCGGCGTCGACGTCCTCGGCGGTGCCGGCCGGGACATGGCCGATGACCTGCTCGTCCGCCGGGTTCACGACCGCGATCGTGTCCGTTCCCGCGGCGGGCCGCCAGGCGCCGCCGATGTACATACCGTCGTGGGCCTTCATCGCTGGTTCCTCCCGGGCACGGTGACGGACGGGATCGTCCGGAGCCCAAACTAGCGCTGTTAGTTTTCAGGCGCCAGAGACCCCCGTCACGGCCGGGCCTCCCCGTCTACATGTCCAGGCCCGGCACGTCCTTCGGCAGCGGGCAGATGCGGCGGCCCTGGTGGTCGAAGACGTACAGGTGCGCGAGGTCGACCAGCAGGGGCACCTGGCCGCCGGTGCGCAGCATCATGTCGGGCCCGGTCCGCACCACGAGGTCGCTGGCGGTGACGGCGGGGCGGTCCGGGCTGTGCATGCCCGGCGGCAGGTCGTCGGCCTCCGGCGCGTCCAGGACGGCGACCGACCCGCCGACGTAGGAGGTGGCGCGCTCCCTGATCCGCTCCAGCATCCCCGTACCGCCCTGGCCGCCGCGCCGCCGGCGCGCGGGTCCCCGGTCGGTGCGGGCCGATTCCAGCTCGGGGACCACGGCGGGCCGGGAGCCGGTGTTGAGGTGGACCAGCGCCTCGTGGCCCTGGTATTCGACGTGCTCCACGATGCCGCTGAGCGCGACCTCGCCGGGGCGGGCCTGGCTGGGCGGGGCGATCCGGACCGCCTCCGAGCGCAGGCCGACGATGATCGGGCGGCCCTGCTGGATGCGCAGGAGCTGGTGGTCGGGGCTGAGCGGTTCGGGCAGCGGGAGGCGCTGGCGGCCCAGGTCGATGGACATCCGGCCCTCCAGGGGCGCGTGGACCACGGCCTGGAGGAGGTTGATCCGGGGCGTGCCGATGAAGGCGGCGACGAAGACGTTCTCCGGCAGAGCGTACACCTCGCGCGGCGGGCTGACCTGCTGGAGGACGCCGCCGCGCATGACGGCGACCCGGTGGCCCAGGGACATGGCCTCGGCCTGGTCGTGGGTCACGTAGACGGTGGTGACGCCGAGTTCCTTGGTGAGCTGGGCGATCTCGGCGCGGAGGTGGTTGCGGAGCTTGGCGTCGAGATTGGACAGCGGCTCGTCCATGAGGAAGGCGGAGGGCTGGCGCGAGATGGCCCGTCCCATGGCGACCCGCTGGCGCTCGCCGCCGGAGAGCTGGCCGGGCAGCCGGTCCAGGACGCGCTCGATCCCGAGCATCCTGGCGGTGTTCTCGATGCGCTCGTTGTGGTCGGCGCGCGGGTTCTCCAGCTTCAGCGGGAAGCCGATGTTGGCCCGGTTGGTCATGGTCGGGTACAGCGCGAAGTTCTGGAAGACCATGGCCATTCCGCGTTCGCGCGGGGTGAGGTGGTTGGCCGGTTCGCCGTCGAGGAGGATCTCGCCCTCGGTGGTGTCCTCCAGGCCGGCGATCATGCGGAGCACGGTCGACTTGCCGCAGCCGGAGGGGCCCAGCAGGACGACGAACTCGCCCGGGTCGATGGAGAGCGAGAGACGGTCGACGGCGCGCGGGGACCGTCCGTATGCCTTGCTGACGTTGTGCAGGGTGATGGCGCGAGTCATGTGGTTCCGCCCGGGAGGGTTCGTGATGGAGCGGTGGGGAGCGGCAGCAGTGGCCCGAAATTAGCCCACCGCGCCCGGTGAGGGAATGACTCGCGCAAAGTTGGGTACGCCCCGGGCGCATTCACAGCCGGGGAAGGACCGTCGAGCCTCCGGGGGCAGCTCAGTCGAGCCTGCGGGCGAGGTAGGCGTGGATGAGTTCGCGGGTCTCGGTGACGAGTGCGTCGTCGCCGGACGGGTCGCCGCGGAAGGCGAGTTTCAGCAGGGCGTCGGCCGCCTCCACACAGACCAGGATGGCGCGCAGCAGGTCCGCGTCGGCCTCCCGGCCGAGGTGTTCGGCGAGGAGTCCGGTGAGCCGGGACGCGACGCGCTGGTTGGCGTCGTCGGCCGGGTCCTCGTCGGGTGCGGGGGCGCCGAAGTCGACCAGGGCGAAGCCGGGGACGGTGCGCTTCATCGCCAGGTACTCGTCGAGCACGGCGTCGATCGCGCCGCGCCAGTCGGCGGTTTCGATGGCGGTGAGCCGGGCGGTGATGCGCTCGGCGTAGCTGTCCAGGTTGCGGCGGGCCAGCGCGTCGGCCAGGGCCCGCTTGTTGGAGAAGAAGCGGTAGACGGAGCCGATGGGCACCCCGGCCCGCTGGGCCACGGCCCGGGTGGACAGCTGCTCGTAGCCGATCTCGTCCAGGAGTCCGGCGCAGGCGTCGAGGATGCGGGCGAGGCGTTCGGCGCTGCGCTGCTGCACCGGGGCGCGGCGGAGGTTGTTCGTGTCGGGCACGCCTTCCATCATGCCGTGGGTCTCCCGGGTGGATGGCGGCGGTCAGGCGATGAGCAGGGCGAGCCCGCCCACGGTGTACGCGATCATCAGGACGAGCAGCGGGAGTTGGCCGATGACGGCGCGCCGGGGCGGCATGAGCCGTACGGACCGGTCGTGGGCGGCGATGACCCCGAGGACGTGGCCGGTGACGATCGCGACGACCTGGAGGGTCGCGACGCCGCCCGGCCCCAGGGGCGGTTCGGGCACGGGGGCCCGGTCGGCGCCGAACGCGAGGCGCACGGTGTGCGGGCCCTCGGTGGCGAACAGCGTGAAGTAGTGGGCGACCAGGTAGCCCAGCGCGATCGGCACCAGTGAGTGGGCGAACGCGGTGAGCGGGCGGGGCGGCGTGCCGCAGACGAGCCGGGTGGCGCCGGCGCAGAGCCCGTACAGGAGGGCGACGAGGGCGACGGCGCCGAGCAGCCCCAGGGTGGCGGTGGTGGTACGGCCCAGCTCCGAGGTCTGCACGGTGGTGATCCAGCGCGGCGCGTCGGAGAAGCCGTCGTACGCGGTCGAGCCGAGCATCACGCAGACGGTGGCGACGAGTCCGGGGAGCCGGGGCGTGGCGTCGAGCCCGTTGAACGGGGAGCGCACGACGAGGCGGCCGTCGGCGGGGCGGCGGCCGAACGGGGAGAGTCTGCCGAGGAGGCCGGAGTAGACCTCGAAGGCGTCGGCGTGGTCGAACCAGGGGGCGCCGTACACCACCGCACCGGTGAGGTGGACGGCCGCGTAGACGCCGAGGAACACCAGCAGGGCGGTGGACGAGGCGGGGTCGGGGGCGACGAGTTCCAGCCAGGTGAAGGCGAGGAGCCCGGTGGCGGCGGGCCACATGCCGAGGCTTACGGGGAGGGGTCGGCCTGCGTCCGGGTCGCGGCGGAGCACGCGGCGGGCGAGGAGGTGCAGGGTGCGCAAAGGGTTGAGCGGGCGCCAGACGGGGCCGAGGAGCAGCGAGGCGGGGACGAGCCCGACCCACAGGAGGACGTAGACCGCGCCGGGTGCCGGATTGCGGTCCGGGTCGGCGGGGCCGAGGAGCAGCCACAGCACGACGGCCAGGGCGGCGGCGAGGCCGAGCGCGCGGGCGGTGAGCCGGGTGGCCCGGGCGTCGGCCAGGCGCTGGACGGCGGCCGGGAGCGGGCGGCCCGCCGTGTCGCCCTTGAACCGCGAGTCCGACCAGAGCAGGCCGAGCGCGAGGAACGAGACGAAGAGCGCGGCGAAGGCCCCGGCGAACGCGTAGAACGGCGAGAGGGGCAGGTCGTGCTGGGCCCCGATGCCGTGGGCGAGGACGCGCACGGCACCGGGGGCGGGGGCGCCCGTCACCGGACGACGAGCTGGGTCAGCAGCAGGTCCGACCCATGGGTCTCGACCTCGAAGAGCCCGGTCCGGCCGGCGGTGAAGGTGACCGTGACGGTCCGGCCTGCGGGGAGCTTCGCCTCCTTGTCGTAGCCGTGTACGTGGAGGACGTCGTCGCGGTCGCTGTGGACCCGCAGGCGCACGGTGCGGCCCTTCTTGATCTCGGTGCGGCCGGGCGCGGGGCTCACCTTGCCGTCCTTGATGGCGATGTCGACGGTGGTGGTGTCGTCGTCGGGCGGGGCGGCGGGGCTCGCGGAGGCGTCGCCGAGCGTGGCGGCGGCCCGGACCGGGGCGGAGCCGACGGCCCAGGCGGTGTGGTCGTCCGCGTAGAGCCCCGCGGTGAGGTGGGTGCCGCCGCCGGCCGCGCGGAGCAGCGATTCGGGCAGGTGGAACCAGGCGCCGTAGACCCGGGCGAGCGGGTGGCCGTCCAGGAAGAGGCGGGCGTGACCGCGTCCGGCGAGCGCGCCGCCGCCCACGCTGTCCGGGGTGAAGCGGAAGTTGCGCACGGTGAGGTGCGCATTCCAGCCGTCCTCCGAGTCGGGCCGGACGGCGAGGTCCACCTCGGGGGCGCCGTCGGCGTCGACCTGGCGGAGCCGGTGGCCGTCGCCGTCGTCGGCCTTCAGGAGGCGGCCGTTGCTGCCGGTGTCCTCGGCGTGGCTGGTGCCGGGCTTGTGGTGGGTGGTGGCCCTGCCCCCGCAGGCGCCCGCGCCGAGGACGAGGACGGCGGCGGTGAGCAGGGCGAGGGCGGGGCGGGCGCGGTTGGGGCGGGCGCGGGTCATGAGGGGTCGCCTTCCGAAGCGGTGGCGTCGGGCTTCGCGGCGGGCGCGAGCACGGGTTCCGGAGAGGTGTCCGGCGCCTCGGCGCCCTCCCCGCCCCCGTGCCGGGCCGCCGCCACGACGGCCCAGACGACCCAGACCAGGCCGAGCAGCCCCCGTATCCAGGCCGGGCTGAGCGGAATCCACGGGATCATGAACACGCCCTTGTCCAGCGCGTCGAGCAGCGTCAGCGCGCCCAGGACCACGGTCACCCAGCCGAACACCGGGCGCGCCGGGCGCAGCGCCAGGCCGATGCCGGTCCACCAGAGCCCGGTGAGCAGCAGTGCGAGGGCGGGGACGTAGCTGGCGGCGAGGCCCATGGTGGAGCCGGCCACGTCGAGGCCGAGGCCGATGACGCCGAGGGCGGACGCGACCGTGGCGAGCCGGCTGGTCCGGAGCCGCCGCCACCAGAGCACCCCGCCGACGAGCACGAGGACCACGGCGATGCCCAGGGCGGCCTGGACCTCGATGCGGGCGATGCCGCGTGCCCCGTACCAGTCGCAGCCGGCCGGCAGCCGCCGGGCGCGTACGTCGTAGTCGGCGCAGACCAGCAGCTGGGCGAGCTTGACCGGTTCGCCGAGGAGCCGGGCGGTGGAGCCGGAGACGTCGCCGCGCCGCTCGCCGCAGCTGGGCAGGGAGCGCGGGGTCGAGGCGCCGGTGTCCGACTGCCAGCAGTTGCCGTCGCCCTGGCCGTCCCACCAGACGTCGGTGGCGTTGGGGCGGGACCTGCCGTTCTTGTCGGTGCCGAGGTGGTTGTTCGCGTACCGGTTGTGGTGCGAGGTGTCGGTCTGCTTGCCGAGGGCGTTCTCGCCGCGGATGAAGGCGGGGACGGCGCTCAGGAAGAACGCGGCGCGGTTCTGGCCGTAGATCCAGTTGTCCTCGTAGCGGTTCCAGTTGCCGCCTGCGGTGATGATGCCGGTGCCCGGGGGCATGGAGATCTGCGGGCAGACGACGCCGTCCTCGTAACCCCGCTCGGCGGGCGGCTTGGCGCAGGTGCCGTCGGCGACGTAGCGGTAGTAGTCGGCGTTGTTGTCGTGGATCAGGTTGCGTTCGAAGCGGGCGTGGTTCTGCGGGAGTCCGGGGTGGCCGGGGAAGGCGCTGTCCATCGAGGCGCCGCCCATGTTGTGGTCGAACTCGTTGTCGTGGACGTAGACGGAGTCGCCCGCGGTGCCGGAGTAGCCGACCATGCTGTGGTGGCTGTGGCAGCCGGTGATCTCGATCGAGTAGCGCGGTACGTCGTAGCCGTAGCCGTCGTTGATGTCGGAGGCGCTGCCGGGGTAGATGCCGGAGTCGCCGTTGCCGTAGGACTCGCAGTTCTTGTACAGGCCGTGGTCGCTGGCGAAGGTCAGGAAGCCGTATTCGTCGTTCCAGCGGGTCAGCACGTCGTCGATGACGAAGCCGTCCTGGGCGAGGACGTAGAGCGAGTTGAAGGTGGTGCGCTGGGCGGTGAAGTTCTTGAAGTAGATCCCGTCGGACTTGTCCGAGCGGATCGCGTTCAGCTTGCGGTACTTGGCGTCGATGACGACATCCGTGCGGGCCGCGCCGGTGCCCTCGATCTGGAGGTCCTTCTTGCCGAGGATCGCCACCAGGTTCTGGTTGTGCGGGCACTTGGCCTGCTGCTCGTAGCTGAGGATCTGGTAGCCCAGCTTGGAGTCGGGCGCCTTGAGATGGGCGCACTCCCCCTCCGGCGCGGGGAGCGAGGGCTCCTCCTCGTACAGGCCGGGCAGGATCGCGATGGTCTTCCCGGGCCCGTCGACGGCGTCGACCGCCTGCTGGAGGTGGCGGTAGCCGGACTTCCCGCACCGGTCGAAGAGCTTCAGATTGCGGGCCTTCAGGGCGTCCGGGAAGCCCGCGATCCGGCGTTCGAAGTCGGCCCGGTCGGTCTTGCAGACCAGGAGATCGGGCTCGCCGGTGCGGTACACGGGGACGCTGCCGGTGCCGTCGGGCAGGGTGACCGGCCGTTCCTCGTGCGCCTGGGCGGCGGGGGCCGCGAGCAGTGCGGCGGCGAGCACCGCCGGGACCGCCAGAAGTCTTCGTGTCCACGACATGTGCGGGAGAGTAGAGCATTGTTCAGCTTTTTGAACCCCTTCTGCACGGCGAATGCCGTTGACGCGCCACGCTTCCATTCCTACGGTTGTACATAGGATTCCTTCGGACGGGAGCGCACATGGGCGGCATCGAGCAGGCGAGGAAGACGGCGGAGGGGCTTGCGTACTCCACCGGTTTCGGAAACGAGCACAGCTCGGAGGCGGTGCCGGGAGCGCTCCCGCACGGGCGAAACTCCCCGCAGCGCGCCCCGCTGGGGCTGTACGCGGAGCAGCTGAGCGGGTCCGCTTTCACCGAGCCCCGCGCCCACAACCACCGCAGCTGGCTGTACCGCATCCGTCCCTCGGCGGCCCACCCCCCGTTCGTCCGTACGGACAACGGCGCGCTGCGCACCGCCCCGTTCACCGAGGCCGTGCCCGACCCGAACCGGCTGCGCTGGGACCCGCTCCCCGAGCCCGCGCCCGGGACGGACTTCGTGGCCGGCCTGTGGACGCTCGGCGGCAACGGCGACGCGGCGCAGCGCACCGGCATGGCCGTGCATCTGTACAGCACCAACGCGGCGATGACGGACCGGGTGTTCAGCGACAGCGACGGCGAGCTGCTGATCGTCCCGCAGCACGGCGGGCTGCTGCTGCGCACCGAACTGGGCCTGCTGCGTGCCGAACCCGGCCATGTCGCGCTGATCCCGCGCGGCGTCCGCTTCCGGGTCGAGCTGCTGGACGAGACCGCGCGCGGGTACGTCTGCGAGAACTACGGCCGCCCGTTCACGCTCCCGGACCTGGGCCCGATCGGTGCCAACGGCCTCGCCAACGCGCGGGACTTCCTGGCCCCGGTCGCCGCGTACGAGGACGTGGAGCGCCCGGTCGAGGTGATCAACAAGTACTGCGGCAACCTCTGGACGGCGGCCTACGACCACTCCCCGCTCGACGTGGTCGCCTGGCACGGCAACCACACCCCGTACGTCTACGACCTGCACCGGTTCAACGTCATCGGCTCGATCAGCTACGACCACCCGGACCCGTCGATCTTCACGGTGCTGACCTCGCCCTCGGACACGCCGGGCCTGGCCGGGGTCGACTTCGTGGTGTTCGCGCCGCGCTGGCTGGTCGGCGAGGACACCTTCCGCCCGCCGTACTTCCACCGCAACGTGATGAGCGAGTACATGGGCCTGATCGAGGGCGCGTACGACGCGAAGACGGCCGGAAAGGGCGGCTTCGTGCCCGGCGGCGGCTCGCTGCACAACATGATGTCGGCGCACGGACCGGACCGGGAGACCTTCGACAGGGCGAGCGCGGCGGAGCTGAAACCGCAGAAGATCGACGACGGCCTCGCCTTCATGTTCGAGACCCGCTGGCCGGTCGTCGCGACCGCGCAGGCCGCGACGGCGGACCACCTTCAGCGGGGCTACGACGACGTATGGCAGGGTCTGACCCGCAACTTCAGGCCGTGACGCACTCCGCGCGGGCCTGATCCGAGACGGCAGGCCCCCGGGCCGGTGACGACGCACGCAGGAGGACCAGGTGCCGCAGCCCGCTGCGAACAGCCCCGCCCCCCGGGGCACCGCCTTCGCGCCCGACTCACTGGTCCTGAACCGCAAGCTGCCGCTGTGGTACCAGGTCTCGCAGTCGCTGCGGGCGTCCATACTGGGCCGCGCCCCGGACGCCACGCTGCGGCTGCCCACCGAGGAGCAGCTGGCGGCGCACTACGGGGTCAGCGTGCTCACCATGCGCCAGGCGCTCAAGGAGCTGGAGGCGGAGGGCCTGATCAGCCGGCACCGGCGGCGCGGCACGTTCATCGAGCCGCATGCCCGCCGGGGCTCCCCGGTCCGGCTGCTCGGCTCGATCGACGCGATCGTGGCCCAGCAGTCGGGCGAGCGCTCCACCCTGCTCGGCCACGGCCCGGTCCCGGTCCCGGGCGAGGCGGCCGAGCACTTCCCGGGCTGCGCGGAGGTCGTCTGCTACCGCCGGCTGCGGCGCGACGGGACGACCGGCGAGCCGACCAACTGGGCGCAGAACTGGGTGCACCCGGAGGTCGCGGCGGACCTGGACCCGGCGGACCTGGACCGGTGGCCGATGACCAAGGTGCTGCGCGACCGGGTCGGCGTCCCGATCTCCCGGATCACCGACACGGTCGAGGCCCGCCTCGCCGACCCGGCCACCGCCGAACTGCTGGGCGTCCCGCTGCTGAGCCCGATCCTGTACTACACGGGCATCACGTACGACGAGGGCGGCCGGGTGGTCGACGTGGCCCGGATCCACTACCGGGGCGACCGGTTCTCGTTCTCGGTGACGGTGGAAGCCCACTGAGTCCTACGATGCCGGGGAAGGCGGCAGGCGGGGAGGACGACACGGTGGCAGCACCGGCAGCGGCCGGGTCCGGCGAGGGCCCGCACGGCCCCCTCCTGGACGACCTCATGCCCTGGTCGGTGCGGCCGCTGCGCACCGGGCGCGCCTGGGTGACCGCCCCGGACGCGGCGTCCCTGCGGGCCCGCTGGGACCGCCTGGTGCGGGCGTCGGGCGAGGAGCGCGAGCGGCTGTTCGCCCCGACCCGCGCCCGTACGCAGCGGAGCGCCGTGGCCGCCCTGCCCGGCCGGTCCGGCGCCACCGGCCGCTTCGCCCGCGAGGCGGGCCCCTGTCCGGAGCCGGTGCGGGTGCTGCACGGGCCGTACGACGAACAGTGGCTGCTGCCCGACCACCGCCTGATCGACATGGCCAGGCCCGAGCTGTGGCGGGTTGCCGACGGCCACCAGCTCTTCCTGGTCGAGCACGGCCGGGTGCCCCACGATCCGGGGCCCGCCGTGTCGGTGACGACGCTGCTGCCCGACGGCCACTCCCCCGCCGGCCGCCCCGGCCGCGTCCGCCCGCTGTACCGCCGCCCCGGCGGCCTCGAACCCAACCTCGCCCCCGGCCTGCTCCCCGTACTGCGCGCCCGGTACGGGGATGAGGTCACCGCCGAATCGGTGCTCGCCTGGGTTCTGGCGGCGGCCCGCCCCGCACCGGCCGGCTGCGTGGTCCCGCTCCCGGCGGACGCCGGGCGCTGGGCGGAGGGCGTCGGGCTGGGCCGCGAGCTGCTGCGGCTCCAGCTGCGCGGGACGCGCGGCGCGGAGCGCCCCCGGCTGCCGGGCGGGCAGCGCCCCTATGTGCGGGCGGCCGTCCCGCCGGTCCCGGCATCCCTGTCGTACGAGGCCGGGGAACGGGTGCTCGCGCTCGGCACCGGCCGCGTCTCGCCGGTGCCCGCCGGCGCCTGGGATTTCCGGGTGAGCGGGGTGCGGGTCCTCGATCTGTGGTTCGAACGCCGGGCGGCGGCGTGCGGGGCGCCGGGGGCGGGGGCGGACGCGGCGGGGCTCGAAGCGGTCCGGCCGCGCGCCTGGCCGCAGGAGTGGACCTCGGAGCTGCTGGACCTGGTCACGCTCCTCGCCCTCCTCGCCGAGCTGCGCCCCCGCCAGGAGGCGCTGGCCGGGGCGCTGGCGGCGGGCCCGGGCAGCGGCGAGGACGGGCTACGGGAGGCGGGGGTGCTGCCGGTCGGGGAGGCGGCGCGACGGCCCGCCTCGGTCCTGGACCATCAGGAGGAGGGGCCGGACGGGCAGTTCGCACTGCTGTGAGCGGCGCCCTGCCCGGCCAGGGCGGCCGGGCGGTCGAGGGCGCCGAGAAGGCGGACGAAGCCCGTCTCCAGGAAGGCGCGGAGCTCGTCCAGGGCGTCCGGCTCGTCCAGCGGCCAGCTGGTGACGGCCTCCTCGGCGAAGGCGAGCCAGGCCCGGGCGGCCAGGGTCAGCCGGGGCGACGGTGCCATGCCGAGCCGGCGATGCCCCTCCGCGACCCGGCGGGCGAGGGTGGCGCGGGTGGCCTCCACGATGTCCCCGGCGGCGGGGTGGCTGCCGGCGGCGCCCCGGACGAGGGCGCGGTAGATCTTGCGGCGTCCGGTCACGTACCCGACGAAGCCGGCGATGAACGCGCGCATCCAGGCGACCGGGTCCAGCGAGGCGTCCGGTGCGGTGGCGGCGGCGAACTCGTCGCATTCCCGGCGCACCACGGACCGGTAGAAGTCGCGCTTGGAGTCGAAATAGTGGAAGAGCAGACCGCGCGATATGCCGGCCCGCCGGGCCACGGCATCGGTGGAGAGCTCGTCCAGGGAGCAATCCGCGAGCATGTCCACGCCAATAGCTACCAATTGTGCCCTCCGCTCGTCGGGGTGCAGACGCGCGGCTCGCTTCTCGGGCATGGGCCCAGTGTAGAAGTAGTTCGACATCGAATTACTTCGGCACCCACGCGGGCCCGCCGGACACAGCGCGTGACCGGGCGCGGACATGGCGACGCGCCACTGCCGGCTCCGGGGATGACGGAAGAGCGGGCAGCAGCGCGCTGCGGGAATCAGGACCGCGGTCGGGTCAGTGGCGGCTGCCGAAGAGCGAGCGCCGCAGCCGGCGCAGGGGCGCGAACAGCGACACCCGCGCACTTCTGCTGCGCCGGGCGTGTCCGGCGTCGCGCGAGGTGAGCTCGCGCATCAGCAGCGTCGCCTCCGCCGCCTCGCGCTGCGGCACGACGGGACCGCCGAGCACCGCGAGATGGCGGTCGAGGCGCGAACTCGTCGCGCTGCTCCCGCATGTAATGGCAGGCACGCGCGCCCTGCTGCGCACCGTTATCTGTTCCATGTCACTCCCCACCCGTACGAGGGCACTCGGCCCGGGCAGGTTAACCCTATCGCCTGCCACCGACACCCGTGTATCCCGGGAGCGGGATTGCGCACACATATACGGAGGTTGACGAGGTGTCGGCGAATCCGCCCGGCTCCGGGGCGAGTTGACGGGCGCACCCCTCCCGGGGCGCGCCGCCGCACTAGTCGAGCGCGTTCAGGACCGGCAGGTAGCCGCCGGACTGCCCGGCCGCGAAGGGGTGGTACGACTCGCCGATGTTCAGCCAGTTGAGGCTGTGCAGCCAAGCGCTTCCGGAGCAGATCTCGTGCCCGGCGAAGGTGCTGGTGACGTCGCCGAAGCTGAAGCCGTGGTCGGCGGCGCGCTTGGCGGTGGCCGCGTTGAGATAGTCCGCGGCGCCGTTGATGGCGCTGCGCACCTTGTCGCTCAGCCCGACGATGCAGCTGCCGCCGATCTTGTAGAAGCGCGGGTAGCCGAGGACGACGACATGGGCGGAGGGCGCCTTGGCCTCGATCGCGTCGTACACCGAGTTGAGCTTGCCGGGCAGCGTGCTGTCCACGTAGGCGCGGGCGGTCGCGATGCGGTTGAGGCAGGTGGACTCCGAGTGGAGGACACAGGTCGTCATGACGTCGGCGAAGCCCGCGTCGTTGCCGCCGATGGAGATCGAGACGAGGTCGGTCGAGGAGTTGAGCGGCCCGAGCTGACTGGCGATCACATCGCCCGTACGCGCCCCGGAGCAGGCCGTGAAGGAGAAGGAGGCGGGCGAGTGGGCGGCGGCCCAGAGGGAGGGGTAGGCGAGGGTGCTGCGCTTGCAGTCGCCGCTGGAGCCGATGTAGCTCCCGGAGCCGACGCCCGAGGAGTACGAGTCCCCGAGGGCGATGTAGTCGACGGACGGTGCGGCGCTCGCGGTGGCCGCGCCGGTCAGGGCGATGACGGCGCCGAGCAGGAGCGAGGACGAGAATGCCACGAGTCTGGACAGTTTCACGGAATCTCCCTTGAGCGACCGGCAGGATCTCTGCCTACTCAGTGGTAGCAGCGCAGACACCCTTTTCGGAAGTGTTCATGCCAAGTCAAACGGGTGAACCTTTTCCCGGAGCGCTCACGACCGGTCACCCCGTCAACTCCAGGCACACACATAGGGGTTGCAGCAGATCAAACCGGATGGTCTACTCCATTGGTCTAAGCCAATACCCCGGGCCTGCCGGACGCAGAGGAGGACGTGTGCTGCGTCTGATGCGCCATCAGCTGCTGAGTCGCTGGGCGCGCTCGCTGGCCCTGCTGACCGGCATCCTGGTCGCCGTCTCCTCGTTCGTCGTCCTGTCGGCCACCACCGAGTCCGCCCGGCTCACCGTCACCGGCACCGTCGGCGCCGGCCGGGGCACGTACGACCTGCTGATACGTCCCCGGGGCGCGGCCCAGAAGCTGGAGACCGAACAGGGGCTGATCCGCCCCAACTCGCTCTCCGACGTCTACGGCGGCCTCACCCCGACGCAGCTCGCCGCCGTACGCCGGGTGCCCGGGGTCGAGGTCGCGGCCCCGCTGGAGGTCCTCGGATACGCCACGGAGCCGGGCGTGGTGGACATCGACCTCGCCGGGCTGCTGCCGCCCGGCACCCGGGGCACGTACGAGCTCGGCCGGACCTGGCACTACGACCGCGGCCTGTCCACCCTCGCCCAGCGGCCGCACACCGTCTTCATCACCCCGTACCCGCTGGAGACGCGGCCCGGGAAGCCGGTGACCCGTCAGGAGGCCGACGGCAAGGCCCAGTACCGTACCGACCGCTACTTCGAGGTGCTGCCGTCCGGCGCCCGCCGCGAGGTGTGCAAGGGCGGGCTCCGGGCGGAGGAGCAGTCCACCCTGCTCAGCAACGCCGTCACCTGCCTGTCCTGGTCCGGGATCACCGCCCGGGGCGGACAGCCCGCGCCGGAGGACGCCGGACCCCGGACCCGCGTCGTCTTCGCCTTCCCGGTCTCCTATGTCATCGCGGGCGTCGACCCCGGGGCCGAGGCCGAACTCTCCGGCCTCGCGGACGCCGTGACCGAGGGCCACTACCTCACGTCCGCCGCGCCCCGTCAGGTGCCCGGCCGGGACGACGAGACCCCGGGCGCGGCCCTGCCGATGCTGCGGTCCGCCGACGCGGCAGGCGATCTGGAGGTCGCCGTCACCCTCACCCGCGAGGGCGAGAAGCGGCCCCTCCTGAAGAAGCGGTTCGACGCCGCGTCCCGGCAGCCGGTCCACGAGGTCGGCAAACGGAGCGAGATCGTCCTGGGGTCGCTCCAGGCCACCGGCCCGGTCACCTACGACACCGGCCGGGACGGCACCGTACGCCCCCGGACCGTGCCGCGCCCCGACGGGGAGACCCCGGCGCTGCCCCTCGACGGCCAGGACGTCTGGTTCCGTTCGCTGGTGCCGCAGGGCGAGCAGGGTGAACGGCCGTCCGCGCTGCCCGAGGTCGTCGGCGTCTTCGACCCAGGGCGGCTGGCGGAGTCCGACGCCGCGAGCCGGGTCCCGCTCGGCACCTACGCCCGGCCCGCGCTCACCGGCGCCGACGCCCGGTCCCGGAAGCTGCTCGGCGGCAGGCCCCTGCTCCCCGCCTCCTCGCCGACCTCCTACATCCAGCAGCCGCCCCTGCTCCTCACCTCGCTGGCGGCCGCCGACTGGCTCGGCGACCACGGCTATCTGACGTCCGGCCAGGCCGCCGCGCCCATCTCCGCGATCCGGGTCCGGGTGTCCGGGGTGACCGGCGCCGACGCGGTCTCCCGGGAACGCGTCCGGCTGGCCGCCGAGACCATCGGCCGCATACCGGGGCTGCGGGTGGACATCACGCTCGGCTCGTCGCCCGCCCCGCTCACCGTGGAACTCCCCGCCGGTGAGAACGGCCGCCCCGCACTCGCGCTCACCGAGTGGTGGAGCAGGAAGAACGTGGCCGCGAGGATCATCCGGGCCTCGGACACCAAGTCGCTCGTCCTGCTCGGCCTTGTCATGGTGGTGTGCGTGCTCTTCGTCGCGAACGCGGCGGCGTCCTCCGTGCGGGCGCGCCGGGCGGAATGGGGCCTGCTCACCGCGGTGGGCTGGCGGCGCCGGCAGCTGTTCGGCCTCGTCCTGGGCGAACTGCTGCTGCTCGGCGCGGTGGCCGGGGCGCTCGGCGCGGCCGTGGCCTGGGGCGCCGCGCGGGCGCTCGGGGTGGCCGCCTCCGCCGGTCATGTGCTCGTCGCCGTCCCGGTGGCGCTGGCCGTCGCGGCGGCGAGCGGCGCGGTTCCGGCCTGGCGCGCGTCCCGGGTGCAGCCGGTCACCGCGCTCCGCCCGCCCGTCGTCACCGGCGGCCGGGCCCGGATGTCCGCCGGGGTGACCGGCCTGGCGGTGGCCAACGCGGTACGGGCCAGGGGGCGCAGTCTGCTGGGGGCGGCAGCCGTGGCGACGGCGACGGCCGCGACCCTGCTGCTCCTGGCGGCGGCCTACGCCTTCCGGGGGACGCTCGCCGGATCGCTCCTGGGCGAGACGGTCTCCGTCCAGGTCCGCTCGACCGATGTGGCGGCGGTGGTCACGATGGCGGTGCTGTCCGTGGTGGCCGTGGGCGATGTGCTGTACCTCGGCATCCAGGAGCGGGCCGCCGAATTCGCCCTGCTGCGGGCGGTCGGCTGGGGCGACGGGGTGGTGACCCGGCTGGTGCTGCTCGAGGGCGCGCTGATCGGGCTGCTGGGCTCGCTGACGGGCGCGCTGCTCGGCGGGGCCGCGGCCCTCTGGCTGTCGCCCGGCGGCTGGTCGGCGCTCGCGCTCCCGGCCGGTGCGGTGGTGGCCGCGGGCACCGCGCTGTCCGCGGCGGCGGGACTCGTCCCCGTACTCATCCAGCGGCGGCACCCCACCGCCCGGCTCCTCGCGGAGGAGTGAACGCCATGGAGAACAGGGAGGTGGAGGTGTGAGCGCCGCCATGATCGAGGTGCGATCGCTCCGCAAGACGTACGGGGCCGGTTCCGGTACGCCGGTCAGGGCCTGCGACCAGGTGGACCTGGACGTCGCCCGGGGCGAGTTCGTCGCGCTCACCGGGCCGTCCGGTTCCGGCAAGTCCACCCTGCTGTACCTGCTGGGCGCGCTCGACCGGCCGGACTCGGGGACCATCGACGTCGACGGGGAACGCGTCACCTCGATGAACCGGGCGGGGCTCGCGGCCTACCGGCGCGGGGTGGGGTTCGTGTTCCAGCGGTTCCATCTGCTGCCCGCGCTGACCGCGCTGGACAACGTCATCGCACCGGTGCTGCCGCACCGGGTGAACTTCGACCGGCGGGCCAGGGCCCGTGAGCTGCTGGCCTCGGTGGGGCTGGCGGGCCGGGAGGACGCGCTGCCCTCGAAGCTGTCGGGCGGCCAGCAGCAGCGGGTGGCCCTCGCCCGCGCCCTGATCGGCTCCCCGCGCCTGATCCTCGCGGACGAGCCGACGGGCAATCTGGACTCGCGGTCCGGCGCGGACGTGCTCGACCTGCTGACCGGGGTGCGCGAACGGCACGGGGCGACGGTGGTGCTGGCCACGCACGACGCGCAGGTGGTGGAGCGCTGCGACCGGGTGGTGCGGGTGCGGGACGGGCGGGTCGCGTAGGGCGGGTCTTCCCTCCGCCGCGCCGTGGCGCTCAGTCCGCGAAGACGGCCCGTACCGCGTCCTCGGCGAGTTCCAGGGCGCGGGTACGGGAGAGACCGAGGCGGCGGGCCTGTTCCGCGTACGCGCGGGCCGCGGCGGCGGCGTTGCGGTCGGCGGTGTCTCCGGCGGCGGCGACGAACGTGCCGTTGCGGCCACGGGTCTCGATGACGCCGTCCGCCTCCAGCGCCCGGTACGCCTTGGCGACCGTGTTGGCGGCGAGGCCCAGCTCCCCGGCGAAGCCGCGTACCGTCGGGAGCCGGTAACCGACCGGCAGCACGCCGGAGCGGGCCTGTTCGGAGATCTGGGTGCGCAGTTGCTCGTACGGGGCGGTGCCGGAGTCCGGGTCCACGGCGATCTTCAGGGTCACGGGCCGATTGTCCCCCACCGGCGGAAAATGGGAGGCGGTCGGGTCGGCGGCGCGGATAGCGTCCGGCACATGACGGTCCTCGTACGCGACTTCCGGCCCGACGACGCCGAGGGATGGGTACGGGTGCGGCGCGCCGCCCTCCCGTACATGATCACCACACCGGAGCAGGCCGTGGCCGAGCTGGCCGGGGCCCCGGCGGCGCGGCGGTACCGGATGCTGGTCGCCGAGGAGGACGGCGAGATCATCGGGACGGCGCAGGTGGGCCTGGCCCATGAGAGCCCGGAGCCGGGGCAGGGGTTCTGCAATCTGTACACCCATCCGGAGCGGACCGGCCGGGGCGCGGGCACGCTGCTGCTGCGCGTCGCCGAGGAGTATCTGGCGCCGGCCGGGGCGGCCTCGGTCCACACCTGGGTCCTGGACACGCCGGGCGACCGGGCGTTCGCCGCGAAGCACGGCTACACGCCGAGCCGGCCGGCCCACTTCCTCCATCTGGACCTGGCGAACGGCTCGCTGCCGCCCCGTCAGGAGCCGCCGGCCGGGGTCGAGCTGCGGACCGGGGCCGACTTCGCGGACGATCCCCGCCCGCTCTTCGCTGCGGACGCCGAGGCCACGGCGGACGAGCCCAGCGACACGCCCGCCCGGCTCGACTCCTACGAGGACTGGCTCGCCGGGACCTGGCACGACCCCGGCCTGGACCACCGCCTCACCTCGGTCGTGCTGGCCGGCGGCGAGGTGGCGGCCTTCAGCGCCGCCCGGACCGACGGGGTGAGCCGCTACGGCTCGGCGATGACGGGCACCCGGCGGGCGCACCGGGGCCACGGCCTGGCCAAGCTCGCGAAGAACGACTCGCTGCACCGGGCCCGCGCCGCCGGGTACACCGACGCCTACACCGGCAACGACGCCGGGAACGGACCGATGCTGGCGATCAACCGCTGGTTCGGCTACGCCATCTGCGCGACGGAGGTACGCCATGTCCGCAGGCTCGGCTGACATCCCCGGAGGGCCTGGCGACCAGCGCGTACCGCTCGTCGTCCACGTCCTTGCCCCACAGGTCGCGGTCGCCGGAGAGCCGTTCGTGATGGACGCGGTCGGTGAGCAGGGCGAGCAGCGCGGTGAGGCGTTCGGCGGAGAGACCGGTCCCGTTCCACACGCCCTCCACCAGGACCAGCCTGCCGCCGGGGCGCAGGAGGCCCGCCCAGTGGCGCAGGACGGCCGCCGGGTCGGGCAGCGTCCACACCACGTGCCGGGCGAGGACCACATCGAACTTCCGGTCGCCGACGGGCGGCCGGACCGCGTCCCCCACCAGCACCTCGGCGTCCGTGCCGGCCAGCTTGGCGCGGGCCCGCTCCACCATGCGCGGCGCGCTGTCCACGGCGGTGAGCCGGCGGGCAGCCAGCCCGCCATTCGCCGTGCCCAGGCGGTGCGGACCACAGGGTCGAGCAGCCCGTGGTCGGCCTCCTGGTCGAAGGCGTCGGCGAGGGAGTCCCAGTCGGTCGTCATGATCCGATCGTGCCAGGCGCCACTGACAACGCCTCTGTCCCGGCGAGGAGGGACCTCGCCGGGACGGGGGCGTGCGGGGGCTAGCCGAGGACCGAGGCGCAGTTGGTCGGGGTGGCGTGCGACGGGTCCAGGGCGTTTACCACCTCGTGGTAGGCGATCCGGTCGATGGTCCCGATCGCCACGTGCTCGGACAGGTCGATCGGGCACAGGTCCTGGAGCAGGACGTTGCGCACGTCCGGCCCGTCCAGGAACTGGGTCCGGTACGGGGTCACGACCTCGTCGTAGCGGGTCGCGATGACGGTGTAGTGCACGCCGGGCACGGTGTCCGGCAGCGAGTTGAGCTTGGTGATGAAGGGCGATCCGGCCACCTGGTCGGCGAGTCCGGGCGTACCGGCGTTGAGCAGGTCGCCGATGCCGGGGAAGTACGGCAGGAGCTTGGTCAGGCCGAGCAGCGTGGTGCCGTGGTTGTCGGGCGCGAGCCCGATCATGGCGTTCACCTTGGCCGCCCCGCCGAGGAACTTCAGGTAGTAGTTCGGCATCATGCCGCCCTGCGAGTGGCCCACGATGTCCGCCTTGGCGGCGCCGGTGGAGGCGAGCACCTTGTCCACGAACGTGGCGAGCTGGCCTGCCGACTCGTCGATCGGGCCGAGCCCGTTGAAGACCGGCACACCGGGCAGCCGGCCGTAGTCGAGCGAGTAGACGCAGTAGCCCCGGTTGACCAGGTAGGGGGCGAGGACGAGCCAGTTGTCGATGGAGTTCCCGAAGGTCCCGTGCACCAGGACGACGGGCCGGGGGTGGGCGGCGGAGGGCTTGCAGGAGTAGTCGTTCCAGCCGCGCGAGGTGGCGGCCGTGGCGGCGGCGGGGGCGGCCGCGGCGGTCGCCGTGGGGGTGGCGACCGCGGCGACGGCGAGGAGCAGGGCGGCGAGTGTCCGGCGGGCGCGTGGGGAACGCGGCGCACGGGTCCAGGGCAGCATCGTGGGGTCTCCTTGCGGCTCAAGGGAGTTGCGATGTCTGTGCACCCTGCGGCCCGGACCACAAGTGACGTTCTGCGTGCTCATGCCAAATTACGCATGGGTAGGGTTCACTGGGAAGTTACGCGTCGGTAAAAAGTCCGGAGCCGCGGAATCACGGGGCGGCCGGGCCGCACGACCGGCGCGCCCCGCCGGGCCCGCACAACCCTAGGCATGACAGGTACATGACGGCATTCTGGAGCGACCTCGCACATCCGCGAGGACGGTCCGACCATCCCTCTCCCCACGGAGGCCACCCATGCGCCGTCGCGCCGCCACCCTGCTCGCCGCCCTCGGGCTGTCGCTCCCGCTCGCCCTGCTGCCCGCCGCGTCCGCCTCGGCGGCCCCCGCGGACAAGCCCCAGGTGCTCAGCTCCTGGACGCGGACGAGCGCCGCCGGCTACAACGCGTGGAACTCCGCCCGCAACAACAAGGGCGCCTGGTCCGCGTACGGCTTCGACTGGTCGACGGACTATTGCAGCTCCTCGCCCGACAACCCCTTCGGCTTCCCGTTCCGGACGGCCTGCGCCCGCCACGACTTCGGGTACCGCAACTACAAGGCCGCCGGCACCTTCTCCGCCAACAAGGCCCGGCTCGACAACGCCCTCTACGCGGACCTCAAGCGCGTGTGCGCCGCCTACTCCGGCGCCAAGCGGACCTCGTGCGACGCCACGGCCTGGACGTATTACCACGCGGTGGACATCTTCGGCGTGGCCCCGGCCGGGGCGGGCGCCGGCCGGGCCTGACCGGCGCCCTCGCACGTATGGCCCCCGGCGAACCGGGGGCCATACGTTTCACCGTACGGGTCCGGGCGTCAGTTCAGGCTGACGCCGTACGCGCTCAGCGCCTCGGGGACCGGCTGGAAGAACGTCGTACCGCCGGAGCTGCAGTTGCCGCTGCCGCCGGAGGTCAGGCCGATGGCCTTGCTGCCGGAGTAGAGCGGACCGCCCGAGTCGCCGCCCTCGGCGCACACATTGGTCTTGATCATGCCGTAGACGACATCACCGTTGCCGTAGTTGACCGTGGCGTTGAGCCCGGTGACGGTGCCGCTGTGGACGCCGGTCGTGGAGCCCCGGCGGGTCACCGACATGCCGACCGTGGCGTTGGCCGCGCCGGTGATGGTGACGTTGCCGACCTTGCCCGGGTGCGCGAGCGAGGTGTTGTCGTAGCGCACGATCCCGTAGTCGTTGCCCGGGAAGCTGGAGCCGACCGTCGGCCCTATGTAGGTGGTGTTCGAGGAGTTGGTGTACCAGGGCGGGTAGCCGTCGGTGCAGTGACCGGCGGTCAGGAAGTAGTACGTGCTGCCGCTGTGGACGTTGAACCCGAGGGAGCAGCGCCAGCCGGGGGCGTAGATCGCGTCGCCGCCGGAGAGCAGCTTGTTGAACGTGCCCGGAGTGTGTTCGATGCGCAGGGCGCCCGCGTCGCCGCCCGCGGAGTCCTTGATCTGCTGGATCTCCGCCGCGGAGACCGTGCTGTCGACCGTGACCACGACCTTGCCGGTCTTCTGGTCGACGTTCCACGCGGTGCCCGCGATGTCGGCGCCGAGGACGGCGTCACTGGCGGCGGCGAGCCGGTCGGCGCTGTACGTTCCGGTGGAGTTCGCCTGGGCGGTGGGGGCGGCCAGGGCGCCTGCCGCCACCAGGCCCGCCGCGATGGCGATGGCCCGGATTCGTCTGGCGGTACCGCTGAGGGGGGTGGTGCGCTTGATCCTCACTGTCATTCCTCCCGAGGGGAGTCGGGGGCCCGCCTGTGGGGTGGTCGGGCCCGTGAGGCGCAGTCAGGCACCCGGCCGTCCGTCCGCATTCCGGATATGCCGTGCCCCTGACAAGCGCTGTTCGGGAGTATTCAAGGCGTCAACTTCTTGCGCAAGGGTGCCTTTTGGCCTGAGCTCGCGACGGCCCCTCAGCCGTCGGCCCGCTGCCGCTCCCCCGCCTCCACGGCCACCGGAAGGGTGTTGCCCGGCGGCGGGAAGGGGCAGATGAAGTGGTCCGCGAAGGCGCACGGCGGCAGCAGCGCCCGGTTGAAGTCGACGGTCACCGCGCCGTCGACTTCCGGTGCGGCGGGCCGCAGGAACCGGAAGCGGTAACTGCTGTTCCCGCTGGTCGCGTCGGCGAAGACCGCCCAGAGCGACCCGTCCGGCTCGACGGCGGCCTGGAGCGTGTGCCCGGCCCCGGCCAGCTCGAAGGCGATCTCCCCGGCGAGCCCGAGCCCGCGTTCGACCCCGTCGGCGTTCCCGACCCGGACGGTGCGCGCGGCCGGGTACGGGCGGAAGGTGCCCGGCACCGCCCAGCGCGGCGCGTACGGGGTCGCTTCGATCGCCCGGAACGCGCGCCGCGCGGGCGATCCGGGGTCGAAGACCCGGACCGCCCACAGGCCCTCGCGACGGAGCACGACGAGCCTGCGTCCCTCGTGCGCGACCCGGGACGCCTCGATCGGCCCCCGGTCCGCGCCGAGCCGGACCGCCCCGGCGAAGGGCTTCCCGTCGACGGTCAGCCCGTCCTCCGGGGCGGCGTCGAGCACCGGTGCGCCGCCCTCCTCGCGCCACCGGCCCGGGACGGCCGGAATTCGCCCCTCCGGGTAGTCCGCGAGCCAGTGGGTGCCGGTGAGCGAGAGCGGACCGTACGGCGCCGAGACCGTGCCGGTCCGCTCCTCGTGCCAGCGCTCCCAGTCCCGCGCGGCCTGCTGCTGTGCGTACGTGCTCATGGCGGTCAACCCTTCCATACGGGCACGCCGATCCCGGGAAGCGACCGCGGCGTCGAGCCGGTGTACGTACGGGTGACGCCGCCTCAGCAGTCGCACCCGCAGTCGCAGCCGTCACAGCAATTGCAACAGTCGCAGCAGTTGCTGCACGCGTCGCAGCCGTCACAGCAGTCCCCGCAGTCGCACTGGCTGCACAGGCCCTCACGCCGCTGACGCGACCAGGGGTCCTCGAAGGTGCCGCAGCACATCTGGCAGGTGCAGGCGAGCCCGGCCCACACCAGGCAGCCCATGACGAGCCCGCGCCGGTCGCGCGGCGGCTCGGGCGGCCGGGGTCCGTAGGGCCCGCCCGGCCCCGTGGGCGCGTACGGATTGCCCGGCGGCGGCCCGAAGGAGCCCGTGGGCCCCGTTCCTGACGGTTCGCCGGATACGGTCGGCAGCCCGCCGGACCGATGGGAGCAGACGTCCGTGGCGAAGGCCCGGTCCACCGAGCGCCGCAGCTCGTGGGTCAGCAGCACATGGGCGAGCCGGCCGTCGGTGAACTCCGCGTCCGCCAGCGCCAGCCGTACGCCCTTCAGCGCGTCGTCGCACAGCCGCCGGGCCTCCGCCCGCGAGGTGCCGGTCGCGGTGAGCGGGTTCCAGGCACCCGACGCGGCGTCATCGTCCTGGTCCTCCACGGCGTCCAGCAGGTGCGCGAGGCGCCCGAAGAGGCGTCCGGCCTCGGCGAGCGGTTCGGTGTTCTCCGGCCTGCCCGCGAGGACCGCGGTGTGCGCGAAGGCCGCGGCGGTGGCGGTCTCGGTGGGTTCGGTGACCGTCAGCAGCGGGGTGCCGGGGCCGGCGAGGAGTTCGATGCCGGTCTGCCGGTCGACGGCGTCGACCAGGACCGCGGTGTCGAAGCCGACCCGCGCGCCGGTGCGCGCCCCGGCCCGGTCCCAGCTCGCCGCGACCCGGCGGGCCGCCGCGGCGACCGGGCGGCGCGCCAACAGGCCGTCCCGGTCGGCGACGTGGTCCCGCACCTTCGCCGAGGCGAGGACCAGCGAGACGGCGGCGGCCAGCCGGGCGCCCTCGCCGCGCGCGACGGGCGCGGTGCGCATGGAGCGCAGCGGGCAGGGCCCGGCCGTGCGGCGCTGTCCGGGAGTGCGTTCGACCTGAGCCTCCGTCAGGACCGAGACGATCAGGCCGTCGTAGTTGGTGACCACCCGGGCGAACTGCCCGTGGTCGGAGCGGAGCGCCAGACACAGCCCGCAGAGATGGGCCATCCACTCGGTCTTGAGCCTCTCGGAGAGGCGATGCGTACAGGGCCTGACTATTCCGAACACGGCCGTCCCCCGGGTCTCGTTCCTGTGCGCGCCGCACTCGGGCGCGGGCGCGGACGGCATCGTACCCAGCGCCCCGTTCACCCGTACGTCGCCCATGTCACCCGTACGGCCCGAGCATCATATTTTCTTTTCCCAGAGCCCTTTACCGGGGCGAATCCTGACGAATCGCCACATCCTCTGCACCAGTACCGTCACGAATGCCCTGCGCGCCGCCTATCCCCTTGGCGCACGATCCGCATCATGGACGACCATAGGGATACGAAAGACATGCGGAACACCAGGGAACCGCGGTGAGAGGAGGCGTCCATGGGATCGGTGCGCAAGGCGAGTGCCTGGCTGGGCCTCGTAGAGGACAACGACGAGCGGTACTACGACGACGACGAGTACGCCGAGGGTGCACGGACCGGCACCGGTCAGGCGTGGGTGACCGATCCCCGGGTGCGGGTGGCCTCCGAGACCGCCGAGGAGACGGGCCGCCGGATCGCCACCGTGACCCCGGACAGCTTCCGGGACGCCCGCGCCATCGGCGAGCTCTTCCGGGACGGCGTCCCGGTGATCATGAATCTCACGTCCATGGACTCCGCCGACGCCAAGCGCGTGGTGGACTTCGCGGCGGGCCTGATCTTCGGACTGCGCGGGTCGATCGACCGCGTCGCCACCCGCGTCTTCCTGCTGACCCCCGCCGACACCCAGGTGATGAACGGCGAAGCCGCCGGCCGGCCGGCCGACGGCTTCTTCAACCAGAGCTGACCGCCCTCCGGGCGCTCATCGGAACGCGTCCAGGCCGGTGAGCGCCTTCCCCAGGACCAGCTGGTGCATCTCCACGGTCCCCTCGTAGGTGAGCACCGACTCCAGATTGGTCGCGTGCCGCATCACCGGGTACTCCAGCGAGATCCCGTTGGCGCCGAGGATCGTGCGCGAGGTGCGGCAGATCTCGATGGCCTCCCGCACGTTGTTCAGCTTCCCGAAACTGACCTGCTCGGGGCGCAGCCGCCCCGCGTCCATCCGGCGGCCCAGGTGGTGGGCGAGCAGGATGCCCTTGTGCAGCTCGACGGCCATGTCGGCCAGCTTGGCCTGGGTGAGCTGGAAGCCGCCGATCGGCTTGCCGAACTGCTCCCGGGTGCGCGCGTAGTCGACGGCCGCCTCGAAGCTGGAGCGGGCCGCGCCCATGGCGCCCCAGACGATGCCGTAGCGAGCGTGGCTGAGACAGCTGAGCGGGCCGCGCAGCCCGGTGACCCCGGGCAGGACGGCGTCGGCGGGCAGCCGCACCCCGTCCAGGACCAGCTCGCTGGTGACCGAGGCGCGCAGCGACCACTTGTGCCGGATCTCGGGCGCGGAGAAGCCCGGTGCGTCGGCCGGGACGACGAAGCCCCGGATGCCGGTGCCGGCCGTCCCCTCGTCGGTCTGCGCCCAGACGACCGCGACCCCGGCGACCGAGCCGTTGGTGATCCACATCTTGCGGCCGCTGAGCACCCAGTCCTCGCCGTCGCGCTTGGCGTACGTGCGCATGGCGGCCGGGTCCGAGCCGTGGTCGGGCTCGGTGAGGCCGAAGCAGCCGATGATCTCGCCCGCCGCCATCCCCGGCAGCCACCGCTGCTTCTGCTCCTCGGAGCCGTAGCGGTGGATCGCGTACATGGCGAGTGAGCCCTGTACGGAGACGAGCGAGCGGATGCCGGAGTCGGCCGCCTCCAGCTCCAGGCAGGCCAGTCCGTACTGGACGGCCGTCGCACCGGCGCAGCCGTAGCCCTGGAGCGACATGCCGAGCGCGCCGAGGGCGCCCAGCTCACGGGCCAGCTCGCGGATGCCGGGCAGCTCGCCGTTCTCGTACCACTCGGCGATGTGCGGCAGGACGCGGTCGGCGGCCCAGGCGCGGACGGTGTCGCGGATCGCGAGGTCCTCGGGGCTCAGCAGGTCGTCGACGCCGATCGGGTCCCGGGGGTCGAAGGGCGGGAGCTTCGAGGTGGGGGCGGTGGACATGAGGGTGTGCCTCCGGCGGGTGCTCGAAAACTAGCAGTGTTAGTTACGGTGCCTTGCCGACGTTACGACCCGGTGTGCCGGACGTCCAGGGTGCCCGGGGCCCGCCCCGCCCGGCCGGCGCCGCGCGGGCACCCGGGGCGGTGCGTCGAGCCGGTCCGCGGTCTCGCGCGGCGGCGTGTCGTCAGGGCGCTCCGCCGGCTCCCGGGGTTCGCAGAGCTTCGGGGCGCACTCCATCAGCCGGGGCAGCCGCAGCGCGGCCAGCGCCCCGAGGAGCAGCAGCCCCGCGCTGACCAGCAGCGTCACATGCAGCCCGGCGATGAAGGCGTCCCGGGCCGTGGTGCGCAGGACGGTACCGAGCGGCCCGCCCAGCGCCGCGGCCTGCTGGTAAGCCTCGCCGAGCGAATGGGCGGCCCCGGCGGCCGCGGACGCGGGGACACCGTCGGCGGGCAGCTCCGCGAGGCCGGGCGTGTAGGCGGCGTTCATCACGCTTCCGAGGAGCGCTATCCCCATGCCGGCGCCCAGCTGGTAGGAGGTCTCCCCGATCGCGGCCGCCCCGCCCGCCCGGTCGGCGGGGGCATCGCTGAGCATCGACTCGTACGCGCCGAACAGCGTGGACTGGAGGCCGAAGCCGAGGGCCACGAAGGCGGCGGCCAGCAGGACGGGCCGGTCGTCGCGGCCCATCACGGTCAGGGTCAGCACCGAGGCGGCCGTCAGGACGAAGCCCCAGCCGACCATCCGGCGCGGCCCGAACCGGCGCAGTGTGTGGGAGCCGGTGGCGCCGGCGGCCATCGCGGCGAAGGTGAGCGGCAGCAGCCGGAGGCCGGTCTCCAGGGGGCTGAGGCCCAGGACGAGCTGGAGGTACTGGACGGCGACGAGTTCCAGGCCGACCAGGGCGAGCATGGCCAGGACGATGCAGCCGACGGCGGTCGAGAAGGCGGGCCGGGTGAACATGCCGATGTCGATCAGCGGGTGGGTGCGCCGTTTCTGGCGGCGTACGAAGGCGGCGAGCAGGGCGGCCCCGAGCAGCAGCGGCACCAGGGTCGCGAGGCCGGCCAGGCCCTCGCCGGTGCCGGCCCGCTTCACGCCGAGGACCACACCGAGCACCCCGGCGGCGGCCATCAGCGCGCCGAGCACGTCCCAGGGTCCGTCGTCGTTGCCCCGGGACTCGGGGAGCAGCAGCCGGCCGACCGGGAGGATCAGGGCCATCAGCGGGATGTTGATCAGGAAGACGGAGCCCCACCAGTAGTGCTCGACGAGGAAGCCGCCGATGACGGGCCCGGTGGCGGCGCCGACGGCGGCCACGGCGGACCAGACGCCGATCGCCACGGCCCGTTCGCGCCGGTCGGGGAAGACCTGGCGCAGGATCGAGAGGGTGGCGGGCATGATCATCGCCCCGCCGACGCCGAGCAGGGCCCGCGCCGCGATGAGCACGCCCGCGCTGTCGGCCAGCGCGGCGACGGCCGAGGCGGCGCCGAAGAGCGCGTAACCGAGCAGCAGGACGCGGCGGCGTCCGACCCGGTCGCCGAGGGTGCCGAAGAGGATCAGCAGCGAGGCGCAGACGAGCGGGTAGGCGTCCACGATCCAGAGCAGTCCGGCGGCGCTGGGCCGCAGGTCCTCGGTGACGGCGGGGACGGCCACGTGCAGCACGGTCGCGTCGAGCGCGACGAGCAGCAGGCTGAGGCAGAGGACGACCAGGACGACCCAGCGGTTGGCACCGTCGGCGGCTGCGCGCAGACGGATTCGGGCGGTGGGCGTCCCGGACATGCATCTACCTCCCAGATGGTCCCTCGCTCTCGGCGGGCCCACGGGACGCGGTGTCCGGGCCCGGCGTCGACGGGCGAGTGATCCGTCAGCGTACGCGAGTTCGGCGGGGCCACACGTGGCCCATCTCATACCGTCCGACCCGGCGGAGTGTGGCGTACGCCACTGTGCGCACCGTCCGACGGCACCGCACGGCCCCCCGCCCGAAGCCGTACGGTAACCGGACTGACACCCTCCGTTCCGCTCCGCCGCACCGTGGATAAACACACTTCGAGATCCCCGGAATTCTTCGCGGGCGTCAGTGCATTACTTGTCGAACAGGAATCGGATAACAGGCCGAAAAGGAGAGGCGAGTTATTCAGACTCCCTGGAAAAACCCGGCGGCTGAGACATACTCCACATCACATCGTCATCACAAAGCGCCCGGATCGACAGGCGCGCCCACTCACTCGCTGTAACGTCGATTGGGTGCGTACCGACATCTTCGCCCGGCTGGACCGGGAGCCGGAACCGCCGAAGATAGAGACACCGCGGATGAGTCGTCACCGCATCGCTCTCTTCGGCGGGACGTTGGCGTTCTATCTGGCCATCGTCGTTGCCGTGCTCATGTCGTCCTGGCTGGTGGCCCTGGACTGGAAGGTCATGCTCTTCCGGCCCTACCAGCAGTGGCCCGAAATCCACGCCGCCCTCGACTACTACGTGGTCCTCGGCCAGCGCGGGCCCACCGCGGTCATGGTCGCCTGCTGGCTCGGCTGGCGCTCCTGGCGGCAGCACACCCTGCGTCCGCTGCTGACGCTCGGCGCCTCGCTGCTGCTGCTCAACCTGACGGTGGGCGCGGTCAAGATCGGCCTCGGCCGGCTCGGCCCGCACTACGCGACCAGGATCGGATCGGCCGAGCTCTTCGCCGGCGGCGATATATTTCCCTCCGGCCACACCGCCAACGCCGTCGTGACCTGGGGAATCCTGGCCTATCTGGCCGCCACCCCGAGGGCCAGGCGCTATCTGTCGGCCATGTCCGCGATCGTCTCGCTCGGCGTCGGCCTGACGACGGTCTACCTCGGTACGCACTGGCTGAGCGATGTGCTCCTCGGCTGGGCGGCGGGCCTGCTGATCCTGCTCGGCCTGCCCTGGGTGGAGCCGCTGATCACCCGCGCCGAGGACTGGATCTTCGCCGCCCGTGCCCGGCTGGGCGCCCCCGGCAGCCGCCCGGCGGCCCCGGTGCCCGCCGCCGACGCCCCGGTGCCCGTGCCGGCCGCGCAGCCGGCCGCGCAGGCCCCCGTACAGCCGCCCGCCGAGGAACCGGCGGCGCAGGGTCCGGCGCGCGGCCAGGCCGGGCGTCCGGCGGCCGCGAACGGCCGCCCGCGCCCCCATCCCGCGCCCGCCGCCGCCCATGCGGTGCGCTCGGAGCGGTCCCCGGTGACGCCGGCCGGCAGCCGGCGCCCGCCGCACGCCGACCGCGCGCCGCGCGGGGGCACGGCCCCGGCCCGGCCGGTCGCCGGCAGCTGATCCAGGCGTACGTGACGAGGGGCCCCGACCACGCCCGGTCGGGGCCCCTCATCGCGTACGCGGGCGGCTCAGCCGGTCCAGCAGCGCCTGACGACGCCGCCGTCGACCTCGAAGTTGATCCGACCCGCCTGGAACTCCATGGTGATGACCGTGCCCGGCGGCAGGGCCCGCACGGTGGACCAGCCGTGCTCCCGGGCCCGCTGTTCGGCGGTCTCCGCGGAGAGCCCCACATACGCGCCGGTGGCGTCGTCGGGCTGGGCGGGCGGAGTCGGTAGAGGTGCCATGCCTCTCACCGTAGACGCCCGGCCACAGGGGCGGTAGCGGGGGCCGGGCGCGGTCACACGGCATCCTCACGTCGCTCACCGGTCACGCTTGTGTCACAGGATCCCGACACGTGTTCCCCATGGCCCCCTTCACCCGAACGTGCGATTCACAACCGGACGCACAGTAATCGCACAGGTCGGTGAACGATCTTCGGACGGGTTCCCGGAAGACGGGAAAACGACGACGGATTTCCACCCGGAGCGAGGCCGAATTCCCTGCGGGAAAACGTTCCGCAAAGACGGGCTTCGCCGGTAATTCACCCTCTCTTATCGCACCCTTATCCCCGGGGCCGACAGACATACCATCGGACGGGCCCGTCCGTGACCGGCGGACCGTATAGCGGACAACCCGGTTCCGCGCATTCCGGCGCGCGGGCGGGAGCCTGCCGGCAGCACGCGTCCACCCCGCCGCGCGCGGGCGGCTTTCGCCCCCCTTTGTCGGCCGCTCCCCCGCCCGCCCGGCCCGTCCGGCGCGCCCGGACACGATTCCGTACGGCTTCCCGCGTGACCCCGGCAGTGGCTCGCCCGTTGTCATCTCTGAGCCGGGAACCGCCCGGTGCACGTACCGAGTTCGAGGAGCCACCCGTGCCGCGCATGCTCGATGTCAGCGAGGACGTACGCGCCGAGATCGGCGACGCCGAAGCCGACCGGCTGCTCGTCGGCGACAACGCCCCGGGCAGTTACGACTGCACCTCCTGCCGCACCCCCGGCGACTCCGAGCAGGAGCGCACCAGCACGGTGCTGTTCGTCGGCGACGAGACCGCCGTGCTCGCCTTCGCGCACGCCAGCTGCATCCCCTCGCAGGTCGTCCAGGTCGCCGAGGAGCAGCTTCAGGGCGCCGTCCGCAGCATCACCGGCGGCGACCGGGGCGAGCCGGACCGGGTCGCCCCGGAGCAGGCCGTCCTCGGCATCACCAGCGGCCTCGTCCTGATCGACGACGAGCTGCACCCGGCCCTGGTGGTCGAGCCGACCGGCGCCATCGCCCGCCCCGGGACGGACGGCCGGGACGGCGACCAGTTCCTCCAGCTCCTCCTGGAGCAGGGCTTCCAGCCGGTCCACCGCATGGAGCAGGTGCCGGAGGTGCTGCACGGCTGGTCGATCCTGCTCGCCATGGGCCAGCTGCACGCCGTGCTCCAGCCGGGTACGGGGGGCGGCACCCCGGTCGCCTGGTGGCAGGCGCACGCGCCGCTCCAGGTCACCGAGGGCTGGCGGACCGCCGCCAACAAGTCGCAGACCGTGCTGGTCTACGCCGCCCCGGCGGGCTCCATCGGCCAGCAGCCCCGCGAGGACCTGCTGCGCGACGCGCTGGAGAAGGCGGCGGCCGCCGGGCTGCTGGTCGCCGCAGCCATGCCGCTGGCCGGGACCTGACCGTGACCGCGCATCCGGACCCCCGGCGGCGAACAGGTGTCTGCCCGACGGGTGTTTCCGCGCCCGGCCCGCATCCGACGGCCGACGACGTCGTTGGCACCTACGTGCACTCATACGACCCCTTCCACCAGCGTCCGAGCCCGATCCCCGGCATGCGTCCCGCGCAGGACCCCTCGGGCGGCCCGTCCCACACCCCGATCTACGACGCGCTGTACTCCGAGTACCGCCGCTCGTTCCGGGCGCTGCCGGGTGACCGGACCGGCGAGGAGAGTCTGGGCCTCCAGGCCCTCGGCAGCGGTCTGCCCGGCTCGCGCGCCCCGCTGCGCGGCCTCGGCGGCTGGCAGCGGGTGGGACGGCACGCCGGGCACGCCCGGCCCGCGGCGCTGCCGCCCGGCTCGCGGGACGCCTGACCGTACGGACACGGCGCAGCCCCGGACCGCACGGTCGCCGTGCGGTCCGGGGCTGCGCCGTACGCGTACCCCTGGGGCCTACTTCTTGCGGCCCCGCTTCTCGCGGACCCGGACCGAGATGTGGATCGGGGTGCCCTCGAAGCCGAACTCCTCGCGCAGGCGGCGCTCCACGAAGCGGCGGTAGCCGTGCTCCAGGAAGCCGGAGGCGAAGAGGACGAAGCGCGGCGGCTTGGTGCCCGCCTGGGTGCCGAAGAGGATGCGGGGCTGCTTGCCGCCCCGGACCGGGTGCGGGTGGGCGGCGACGATCTCGCCCAGGAAGGCGTTGAGCCGGCCCGTCGGGACGCGGGTCTCCCAGCCGTCGAGCGCGGTCTCGATCGCCGGGACCAGCTTCTCCATGTGGCGGCCGGTGCGGGCCGAGACGTTGACCCGGGGGGCCCAGGCGACCTGCGCGAGCTCGGTCTCGATCTCGCGCTCCAGGTAGTAGCGGCGCTCCTCGTCCAGCGTGTCCCACTTGTTGAAGGCGAGCACGACGGCGCGGCCCGCCTCCACGGCCATGGTCACGATGCGCTGGTCCTGGACGCTGATCGTCTCGCTGGAGTCGATCAGGATGACCGCGACCTCGGCCTTCTCCAGGGCGGCGGCGGTGCGCAGCGAGGCGTAGTAGTCCGCGCCCTCCTGGAGGTGGACGCGGCGGCGGATGCCGGCCGTGTCGATGAACTTCCAGGTGACGCCGCCCAGCTCGATGAGCTCGTCCACCGGGTCACGGGTGGTGCCCGCCAGCTCGTTGACGACGACGCGGTCCTCGTTGGCCACCTTGTTCAGCAGGGAGGACTTGCCGACGTTCGGGCGGCCGATGAGCGCGATGCGGCGCGGGCCGCCGACCGCCGTGCCGAAGGACTGCGGCGGGGCCTCGGGCAGGGCCTCCAGGACGGCGTCCAGCATGTCGCCGGTGCCGCGGCCGTGCAGCGAGGAGACCGGGTGCGGTTCGCCGAGGCCGAGCGACCACAGGGCGGTGGCGTCCGCCTCGCCGCTCTGCCCGTCGACCTTGTTGGCGCAGAGCACGACGGGCTTGCCGGCCCGGCGCAGCAGCTTGACGACGGCTTCGTCGGTGTCGGTGGCGCCGACGGTGGAGTCGACGACGAAGACGACCGCGTCGGCCGTCTCGATCGCGTACTCCGCCTGGGCGGCGACGGAGGCGTCCAGACCGAGGACGTCCTGCTCCCAGCCGCCGGTGTCCACGACCTTGAAGCGGCGGCCCGCCCACTCGGCCTCGTAGGTGACGCGGTCGCGGGTGACGCCCGGCTTGTCCTGGACGACGGCCTCGCGGCGGCCGATGATCCGGTTCACCAGGGTCGACTTGCCGACGTTGGGCCGGCCGACGACGGCGAGGACGGGGAGCGGTCCGTGACCGGCCTCGTCCAGTGCGCCCTCGACCTCCTCGGGGTCGAACCCCTCCTGCGCGGCGAGCTCCATGAACTCCGCGTACTCGGCATCGCCAAGCTCTCCGTGCTCGTGGTCCGAGCCGCCGGAGTGAATCTGGTCGTTCATGAAGTCCGTTCCTCTTTGCATCATCATCGATGGACCACGCAGCGCGCGGTCCACTACTCAAGTCTTACCCGGTGCGCCCGGTGAGGCGCCCGGCGTGCTCCAGGTGGCCGGTCAGCCGGGCCTGGATGCGCAGCGTGGCCTCGTCCAGCGCCTTGCGCGTACGCCTGCCGCTTCCGTCGCCCGCTTCGAAGGGCTCCCCGAAGACGACATCCACGCGGCTGCGCAGCGGCGGCAGTGCCGATATCAGCCGGCCGCGGCGCTCGGTGCTTCCCAGGACGGCCACGGGGACGATCGGCGCCCCGCTGCGCACCGCGAAGTACGCGAGTCCGGCGCGCAGCGAGGCGAAGTCTCCTTCGCCCCTGGTGCCCTCGGGGAAGATCCCGAGCACCCCGCCGTCCTCCAGCACGCCGAGCGCGCGGGTGATGGCGGTGCGGTCGACGGTCGTACGGTCCACCTCCAGCTGCCCGATTCCGCGCAGGAACGGGTCCAGGGGGCCGACGAACGCCTCTTTCTTGATCAGGAAGTGGACGGGCCTGGGCGCGGTGCCCATCAGCATCGGCCCGTCGATGTTGTGCGAGTGGTTCACCGCGAGTATGACGGGTCCGGCGGCCGGGACCCGCCAGGCACCGAGGACCCGGGGCCTGAAGAGCCCGTACATCAGCCCGATCCCGATGCCGCGCCCGACCGCCGCGCCACGCGGCGAGGGCGCGCTCGTGGCGTCGGTCACTTCGCGGCCCGCTTCTCCCCGACGAGCGTGACGACGCACTCGATGACCTGCTGGAGCGTCAGCTCGGTGGTGTCCACCTCGACCGCGTCGGCCGCCTTGGCGAGCGGGGAGGTCTTACGGCCGGAGTCTGCGGCGTCCCGCTTGATCAGCGCTTCCTTGGTGGCGGCGAGATCGGAGCCCTTGACCTCGCCGCTGCGGCGGGCGGCGCGGGCCTCCGGCGACGCGGTGAGGAAGATCTTGATGTCGGCGTCGGGGAGCACGGTGGTGCCGATGTCGCGGCCCTCGACCACGATGCCCTTGCCTGCCTCGGCGGCGATGGTGCGCTGGAGCTCGGTGATCAGGCTGCGCACCTCGGGGACGGCGCTGACGGCGCTGACCTTGGAGGTGACCTCCTGGGTGCGGATCGGACCGGCGGCGTCCTCGCCGTCGACGGTGATCGTCGGGGCGGCGGGGTCGGTGCCGGAGACGATGACGGGCTTGGCGGCGGCGGTCGCGACCTGTGCGGCGTCGTGCACGTCGATGCCGTTGTTCAGCATCCACCAGGTGATGGCGCGGTACTGGGCGCCGGTGTCCAGATAGCTGAGGCCGAGCTGGGCGGCGACGGCCTTGGAGGTGCTGGACTTGCCGGTGCCGGAGGGGCCGTCGATGGCGACGATCACTGCGGCCGGGGCGGTCCGGACGGCGGCGCTTACGGTTTCCACGGTGGTGGACACCTTCCTGGTGCTCGGGGCGGGCTGGGCGGGACGCGTGAACCCGCCCCGCACAAGGTTACCGAGTGCGGGGACGGGCCCGGTCACCCCTGTGGACAAGCGTGCGACCGGTCAGTTTCCCATGGTCCTACTGACGGATCGACCAGCCCCGTTCGCGGAGGGCGGCCGCCAGATCGGGGGCGGCGCTCGGTTCCACTATCAGCTGGACGAGACCGGCCTGCTGGCCGCTGGCGTGCTCGATGCGCACGTCCTCGATGTTGACCCCGGACCGGCCCGCGTCGGCGAAGATCGCGGCCAGCTCGCCGGGCCGGTCGCTGATCAGGACGGCGACCGTCTCGTACGAGGCCGGGCCGGCGCCGTGCTTGCCGGGCACCCGGACGCGGCCCGCGTTGCCCCGGCTCAGGACGGAGCGGATGCCCTCGGTGCCGGCGCGCCGCTTCTCCGCGTCGGCGGACTGGAGCCCGCGCAGCGCGGTGACCGTCTCCTCCAGGTCGGCGGCGACGCCCGCGAGGACGTCGGCGACGGGACCGGGGTTGGCGGACAGGATCTCGACCCACATGCGCGGGTCCGAGGCCGCGATCCGGGTCACGTCCCTGATGCCCTGCCCGCACAGCCGTACCGCGGTCTCGTCGGCGTCCTCCAGGCGCGCCGCGACCATCGAGGAGATCAGCTGCGGGGTGTGCGAGACGAGCGCGACGGCCCGGTCGTGGGCGTCGGCGTCCATGACGACCGGGACGGCCCGGCACAGCGCGACCAGCTCCAGGGCGAGGTTCAGCACCTCGGTGTCGGTGTCCCCGGTCGGGGTGAGCACCCAGGGCCGCCCCTCGAAGAGGTCGGCGGTCGCGGCGAGCGGCCCGGAGCGCTCCTTGCCGGCCATGGGGTGCGTGCCGATGTACGGGGTGAGGTCGGCCCCCAGCGCCTCCAGCTCGCGGCGCGGGCCGCCCTTGACGCTGGCGACGTCGAGGTAGCCGCGGGCGACCCCGTCGCGCATGGCGGCGGCGAGCACGGTCGCGGTGTGGGCGGGCGGCACGGCGACGACCGCCAGGTCGACGCGGTCCTGGGGCGGCTCCTCCGTACCGGCGCCGAGCGCGGCGGCGGTCCTGGCGGACTCGGGGTCGTGGTCGACCAGGTGGACGGTGACGCCCCGGCCCGCGAGGGCGAGGGCCGCGGAGGTCCCGACGAGGCCGGTACCGATGACGACGGCGGTTCTCACTGGGCGATGTCCTTGCGCAGGGCGGCGGTGGCGCCGAGGTAGACGTGGTTGATCTCGGCCTTGGACAGATAGGTCTCGACGTGCGCAAGGACCCGGACCACCCGGGGCATGGCGCCCTCGATGTCCAGTTCCTGGGCGCAGATCAGCGGTACGTCGACGATCCCGATGGAGCGCGCGGCGGCGGCCGGGAAGTCGCTGTGCAGGTCGGGCGTGGCCGTGAACCAGATGCTGATCAGGTCGTCCGCGACGAGTTCGTTGCGCTCCAGCACGGCGGTGAGCAGGGCGCCGACCCGCTCGTGCAGGTGCCCGGGCTCGTCCCGGTCCAGCTGGACGGCGCCCCGGACCGCTCGTACCGCCACGTCGTGCTCCTCGCTCGTTCGGTGTCGCTTCACGCCTGTCGCTTCCCGCGTATGCGATCAGCGTAGAGGGGCGGCGGGGTCCCGTGCCCGCCCCCGGCCCTTTTATGAGACGCGCCCGCGCCCGGTCCTCGCGTAGCCTCCCGGCATGATCACGCCGACCGACGAGGACCTGGTGCGCCGCCACACGGTGTACTCCTGTGTGATGGGGTCGCGCGCCTTCGGTCTCGCCACCGAGGCCAGCGACACCGACCGGCGGGGCGTTTTCCTGGCACCGACCCCGTTGTTCTGGCGCTTCGAGAAGCCGCCGACGCACATCGAGGGCCCGGCGGCGGAGCAGTTCTCCTGGGAGCTGGAACGCTTCTGCGAGCTGGCGCTGCGGGCCAATCCGAATGTGCTGGAGTGCCTGCACTCGCCACTCGTGGACCACGTGGACGACACCGGCCGGGAACTGCTCGCCCTGCGCGGCGCGTTCCTCTCCCGCCGGGCGCACGACTCGTTCGTACGCTATGCCCTGGCCCAGCGCCGCAGGCTGGAGGCGGACGTCCGCGTGCACGGCGCCCCGCGCTGGAAGCACGCGATGCATCTGCTGCGCCTGCTGGCGAGCTGCCGGGACCTGCTGCGCACCGGCGAACTGACGATCGAGGTGGGCGAGGCCCGCGAAGCCCTCCTCGCGGTCAAGCGCGGCGAGGTCCCCTGGCCGGAGGTCGAACACCGCATGACCCGCCTCGCCACCGAGAACGACGAGGCGGCCGGCACCTCCCCGCTGCCGGCCGAGCCGGACCGGGCCCGCATCGAGGACTTCCTGATCCGCGCCCGCCGGGCGTCGGCGTCAGCGCTCTGAGAGCCGGGCCCGCACTGTGTGTTGGCGAACCCCCGGTAGTGGTGGGCGTGGCCGAGGTCGGTGACCGGGAGACCGGCGTCGTGGAGCGGTGAGGCGTTGCGAGGCGTGGCTCAGGCGTCCCAGAGGGCCTCAAGCTCGTGCGGGCCACCCTGCGTGCGGGCGGCAGCCATCGGCGCGAGCCCGGTCAGCGCGCCGGTCGCAGGAGCGGGGGGTGGAGTGCGGTGGCGTCGCCCGCCCGGTAGAGGGCGGCCGGTTTGCCGCGACCGCCGGTGCGGCGGGGGGCGCCCTCCGCCGGCTGCACGAAGCCCGGGGTGGCGAGGACCTTGCGGCGGAAGTTGGGGCGGTCCAGCTCGACGCCCCAGACCGTTTCGTAGACCTGTTGCAGCTCGCCCAGGGTGAAGTGCGGCGGGCAGAACGCGGTGGCCAGGCAGGTGTACTCCAGCTTGGCGCCGACACGGTCGCGGGCGTCCGCGAGGATGCGGTCGTGGTCGAAGGCGAGCGGGCCCGTCCGGCCCGCGTCCCACCAGCGCGCCCGCGCCGCGTCACCGCCGCCGCGCGGTTCCGGCAGGTCCGGGACGAGGGCGGTGTGGGCGACGGAGACGACACGCATCCGGGGATCGCGGTCCGGGTCGCTGTAGGTGCGCAGCTGCTCCAGATGGAGGCCGGAGACGGTGTCGTCGCTCAGCCCGGTCTCCTCGGCCAGCTCGCGGCGCGCGGCGGCCCCGGCGGACTCGCGGGGCAGCAGGAAGCCCCCGGGGAGCGCCCAGCGGCCCCGGTACGGCTCCGCGCCGCGTTCGACCAGCAGGACGTGCAGCCGGGACGCGCGGACCGTGAAGACCGCCAGGTCCACGGTGACCGCGAACGGCTCGAAGGCGCTCGGGTCGTAGCCCTCGGGGGCAGCGGCGCTCACCGGTGCTCCGGGAGGGGCGCGGCGAAGTCCCAGCCCTCGGCGAGCAGCGCGTCGACGGCCTCGACCGCGCGGGCGAGCCGCGCCTCGCGGCTGCCGGTCACCTCGATGAAGGTCCGGCCGGTACGGGTGAGCTCGGCCCGGAAGCGGTCGGTCATCCAGGGTCGCAGCTCCTCGCCGTCGCGCAGCCCGTCGTCCTCGAAGGCGACGCCCTCGTGGTCCGTGAGCAGCCACAGATGGTGGCGGGCCCCGTCCGCGACGCGCTCGACCAGCGGGTTGCGCCCGCCCACGTACCGCTCGTGCCAGACGGTCGTCGCGAAGGAGTCCGTGTCGCAGAAGAGCACCGGGGAGCCGGTGCCGGCGGCCTCCTCCTCGCGGGCGTTCTGGACCTCGGCGATGTGCGGGAAGTCATGGGTGGCGAGGGTGACGTCCTCCCACTGGGCCCGGGGCCACCGTTCGCGCAGCTCGGCCAGTTTCCGTTCGCTGAACTCGCGCCCGTACTCGGCGACGTACCCCGTGTGCGCCCAGATCCCGCCGCGCCGCCGGTAGTGGGCGGCGAGCGCGCGGGCCAGTGTGGTGGTGCCGGTGGACTCCGCGCCGAGGACGACGACGCGGCGGGCGAGCGCCGCCCGCACCGGCGCTTCGAGGAAGCCCCAGCAGCCGGCCGGGTCGGCGCGGACGGCGGTGCCGGAGACGGGGTACGCGGTGCGGCCGGGGTCGACGCAGACGGACTCGGCGCCGAAGCGGCGGGCCAGTTCGTCCCCGTACGACTCCGAGGTGAAGACGGCGTCCACCCGCTCGGGCACGGCGGCGGTGAAGACGGCCATGTGCGCGTCCCAGATCGCCGGGTCGTGGAGGTCCATGCGGGTGTCGTCCATGGCGCCGACCACCGTCACATCGGGGTGTGCCCGGCGCATCCAGCCGACGCGGTCGGCGAGCGGGACGGACTCCACCGAGGCGGCGCAGACCAGGACGGTGAGCCGTTCGCAGCGGGCGGCGGCGGTGCGGACGAGGTGGTGGTGGCCGGCGTGCGGCGGGTAGAACTTGCCGAGCACGAGTCCGTGCGGGTAGCGCTTCATGCGAGGGCCTTCGAGAGTTGCGGGTCGGCCGCCGTGAGGTCGCGGCGCCAGTGGCGCAGGCCGGTCAGGCACAGCGTCAGGAAGCCCACGTACAGCAGCGAGGTCAGGTACAGCTCCTTGTACGCGTACAGCGGGATGTACACGAGGTCGGCGGCGATCCACAGCCACCAGGACTCGACCAGCTTGCGGCACTGCCCGTAGGTCGCCGCGAGCGAGAGCGCGGTCGTCAGCGCGTCCCAGAACGGCACGGTCGAGTCGGTCGCCCGGTCCAGCAGGACGGTCAGCGCCGCGGTCCCCACCGCCCCCGCCACGAGCAGCCAGGTCCACTCGGTGCGCGTGGTGCGCCGCACCGGCAGGTCCGTCCCTGGTCCACCCCCGTGGGTCCAGGTCCACCAGCCGTACGCGGCGAGGGCGATGAAGACGATCTGGAGTCCGGCGTCGGCGTACAGGCCGGACTGGGTGAACAGCAGGATGAAGAAGAGGTTGTTGGCGATGCCGATCGGCCAGTTGGCGAGGTGCTGGCGGGCCACGAGCCAGACGCACAGCGCACCGCTGCCGAAGCCCAGCACCTCGGTCCAGCTGACCGGGGTGTCCAGGACCGTCACCAGGGGTTGCTGCAAGGGATCGAGTATGTCCGCGAGACTCACGCCCGCCTCCTTAATAGTCACTGTGACTATAAAGGCTCGGACCGGGCGGCGAAAGGCCCGCGGCCGGTTCCTCTCCGGAAAATTCCGGGGAACCGGCCGCGGGCCTTCGAGCGGGGTGTACGGGGACGGGCTACAGGCCGACCTCGCGCATCAGCATGCCCACCTCGGTGTTGGTGAGCCGGCGCAGCCAGCCCGACTTCTGGTCGCCGAGCGCGATCGGGCCGAAGCCGGTGCGCACCAGCCGGTCGACGGGGAAGCCCGCCTCGGCCAGCATGCGGCGCACGATGTGCTTGCGGCCCTCGTGCAGGGTCACCTCGACCAGGTAGTTCTTGCCGGTGTTCTCCACGACGCGGAAGTGGTCGGCGCGGGCGTACCCGTCCTCCAGCTGGATGCCGTCCTTGAGCCGCTTGCCCAGGTCGCGCGGGAGAGGGCCCTGGATGGCCGCCAGGTACGTCTTCTTCACGCCGTACCTGGGGTGGGTGAGACGGTGGGCCAGCTCGCCGTGGTTGGTGAGCATGATGATGCCCTCGGTCTCGGTGTCCAGCCGGCCGACGTGGAAGAGCCGTGTCTCGCGGTTGGTGACGTAGTCGCCGAGGCACTGGCGCCCGTCCGGGTCCTCCATGGAGGCGACGACGCCGGCCGGCTTGTTCAGCGCGAAGAACAGGTAGGACTGGGTGGCGACGGTCAGCCCGTCGACCTTGATCTCGTCCTTGTGCACGTCGACGCGCATGCCCTGCTCCACGACGATCTCGCCGTTCACCTCGACCCTGCTCTGGTCGATCAGCTCCTCGCAGGCGCGGCGCGAGCCCATGCCGGCCCGGGCCAGGACCTTCTGCAGCCGCTCGCCCTCCTGCTCGGCGCCCGGGTGCGTCTTCGGGGTCCTGATCTCGGGCTTGTTCGCGTACCGGTCGCGGTTGCGCTGTTCGATCTTGGCGTCCAGCTCGCGCGGGCGCGCCGGGGCGCCGTACGGGCCGCGCCGGGCGCCGCCCTTCGCGCCGCCGCCCTGCGGGCTCTTCGGGCCGCCCTTGGCGCCGCCCCGGGCTGCCGCGCCGCGCCCCTTGCGGACGCCGTCGCCGCCGGGCTTGTCGGAGCCCGTGTCGTAGCGGCGCTCCTCGGGCCTGGGCTTGCGGGGGCGCTCCTCGTTGCGGCGGTCCTCGCGCTCCGAGCGGGGGGTCCGCGCGTTCGGGTTGCTGTTCCTGCCGGTGCCGCTGTTGTTCCTGCCGCTCCGGCCCCCGCCGCTGCCGCCGCTCCGGCCCCCGCCGCTGCCGCCGCTCCTGCCCCCGCCGCTGCCGCCGCTCCTGCCCCCGCCGCTGCCGCCGCTCCTGCCGCCGCCGCTACCGCTGTTCCTGCCACTGCTTCGCATCAAAAGTCCGTCTTGTCGTCTGCGTGAGTTTCCGGGGTGTCCGGTGCGTCCGGATCGAACGACGGCACACCCTCTGGCGTCTCGGCCTCGATCGCGTCCGCCTCGGGGAGGAAGGGCGCGAGCTCCGGGAGCTCATCCAGGCCACGCAGGCCCATCCGCTCCAGAAAGTAGTTCGTCGTCCTGTACAGGATCGCACCTGTTTCGGGTTCCGTGCCCGCCTCCCCGACCAGGCCCCTCTGGAGCAGGGTCCGCATGACCCCGTCGCAGTTCACCCCGCGCACCGCCGAGACCCGCGACCGGCTCACCGGCTGCCGGTACGCGACCACCGCCAGGGTCTCCAGGGCCGCCTGGGTCAGCCGGGCGTGCTGGCCGTCCAGGACGAAGCCCTCGACCGCCGCCGCGTACTCGGGCCGGGTGTAGAACCGCCAGCCGCCCGCGACGAGCCGGAGGTCGAAGCCGCGCCGCTGCGCGGTGTACTCGTCGGCCAGCTCCCGCAGCGCGGCGGCCACGGCCCGCCGGGGGCGCTCAAGGACCTTGGCCAGGTGTTCCTCGGTGGCGGGCTCGTCCACGACCATCAGGACGGCCTCCAGGGCGGGCTTGAGGCCGAGGCCGGCGACCGCGGAGCCGTCGGGATGCTGCTGCTCGCTCATGGCGTCTCGTCCTCCGGGGTCTCGGGGCCGTCCGGGGCGTCCGGGGCCTCCTGGTCGAACTCGTCCGTCACGACGGGCTCGGCGCCCGCCTCACCGGCCCAGCGCACCATCAGCTCGCCGAGCGCCACCTCCTGGTCCAGGGCGACGGCCTTCTCCCGGTACAGCTCCAGCAGGGCGAGGAAGCGGGCGACGACGGTAAGGGTGTCCGGGGCGTCCTCGGTCAGCGCCCGGAAGCTCATCTCGCCGGCCTCGCGGACCCGGGCGACCACGATGCCCGCCTGTTCCCGAACGCTGACCAGGGGGGCGTGGATGTGGTCGACGTACACCTGCGGCGCCGGCTTCGGCTGCATCGCCTTCACGGCCAGCCGGGCGAAGCCCTCGGCGCCGATGCTGATGACGACGTCCGGCAGCAGCGCGGCGTGGTGCGGTTCGAGGCCGACGGTACGGGGGAAGCGGCGGGCCTCCGATTCGAGCCGGCCGCTGAAGATGTCGGCGACGCGCTTGTACGCGCGGTACTGGAGGAGCCGCGCGAAGAGCAGGTCCCTGGCCTCCAGGAGCGCCAGGTCCGCCTCGTCCTCCACCTCGGCGGCGGGGAGCAGCCGGGCGGCCTTCAGGTCGAGCAGGGTCGCGGCGACCACCAGGAACTCGGTCGTCTGGTCCAGGTCCCAGTCGGGGCCCATCGCCCGGATATGGGCCATGAACTCGTCGGTGACCTTGGAGAGGGCGACCTCGGTCACATCCAGCTTGTGCTTGGAGATGAGCTGGAGGAGCAGATCGAAGGGGCCCTCGAAGTTCGCGAGCCGTACTTTGAACCGGCCGTCGTCGGGGGTGGGGGCCGCTTCGGCGGCCTCCTCCGGCACGGGCGCCTCAGCCGGGGCCGGTGTCTCCACGGGCACGTCCCCCGCCCCCGGCCCGCGCCCCAGAGGGCGGCGGGCGGTGCGGGCGGGCTCGTCGGGTGTCGGCATGGAGATCCAGGGTGCGCGGGGCGGGATACGGCGGCGGGCGGCCTGTACGGGCAGAGGCTACCGGCGCCGTACCGGTCAGCGGCCGCGCAGCCGGCGTACGAGGATGCTCGCGTCGCCGCGTGATTCCAGGTCCGCCAGGACGACGGCGACCGCCTCGCGGACGATCCGGCCCCGGTCCACGGCGAGGCCGTGCTCGCCGCGCAGGACGAGGCGCGCGTGCTCCAGGTCCATCAGCTCCTCGGCGGAGACGTAGACCGTGATCTTCTCGTCGTGGCGCTCGCGGCCGCTGGGCCGCCGGTTCGCACCGCGTCCGCCGCCGCGCCTGCGCTGCTGCTGCACGACGGGCGCCGGGGCCGGTTCGGCGGGCTGCTGCGGGCGGCGGCCGGCCTGGGCGGCGACGGCGACCCGGTCGCTCTCGGCGGACCGGCTGCGCGAGTCGCCCGCTTCGGCGCCGGCCGCCGCGTGCTCCGGGCGGGCGGGCGCGGTGCCGGGGTCCGGGGCGGTCTCCCCCGGCGCCTCGGCCCCGGGTTCGTTCTCACCGGCCGGGGCCGGCACCCGGGCCTCGCCGTTCGCCTTGCGCCTCCGCTCCGCGGGCGACGAGGACTGGAGCCCCATCCCCCCGGTCGTACGGAACAGTTCGTCGGCCCCGGGCAGACTCACTCGGCGTGACACCGGGCGAGCACCTCCCTGGCGAGCTGGCGATAGGCGGCGGCACCGACCGAGTTGGAGGCGTACGTGGTGATGGGCTCACCGGCGACCGTGGTCTCCGGGAAGCGGACCGTGCGCCCGATGACCGTGTGGTAGACGTGGTCGTCGAACGCCTCGACCACCCGTGCCAGGACCTCGCGGCTGTGCACCGTACGGGAGTCGTACATGGTGGCGAGGATGCCGTCGAGCTCCAGGTCCGGGTTGAGCCGCTCCTGGACCTTCTCGATCGTCTCGGTGAGCAGGGCCACCCCGCGCAGCGCGAAGAACTCGCATTCGAGCGGGACTATCACCTTGTGCGCGGCGGTCAGCGCGTTCACCGTGAGCAGACCGAGCGAGGGCTGACAGTCGATCACGATGTAGTCGTAGTCGGCCATCAGCGGCTTCAGGGCGCGCTGGAGCGTCGACTCGCGGGCCACCTCGCTGACGAGCTGCACCTCGGCGGCGGAGAGGTCGATGTTGCTGGGGAGCAGGTCCATGTTGGGGACCGCGGTCTTCAGCAGGACCTCGTCGGCCGCCATGCCCCGCTCCATGAGCAGGTTGTAGACGGTGAGGTCGAGCTCCATCGGGTTGACCCCGAGGCCGACCGAGAGGGCACCCTGCGGGTCGAAGTCGACCAGCAGGACGCGCCGTCCGTACTCGGCGAGCGCGGCGCCCAGGTTGATGGTCGACGTGGTCTTGCCGACGCCGCCCTTCTGGTTGCACATCGCGATGATCTTCGCGGGGCCGTGGTCGGTCAGCGGGCCCGGGATCGGGAAGTAGGGCAGGGGGCGGCCGGTCGGGCCGATCCGCTCGCGGCGCTGCCGGGCGGCGTCCGGTGCGAGCGTGGCCGCGTATTCCGGGTCGGGCTCGTACTCGGCGTCGGGGTCGTAGAAATGCGCCTGAGGCGTCTCGGCGAAGTCGGCGAGGGGGGCGGTGTCCCGGCCACTCTCGTTGCCGGCCATGGCGTTCACGTGTAGGCCGTCCATCATCTGGGGGGCTGTCGTCATGTGCTGGTGGGTGGAGAAGGTGCGGACAGCGACGGAGCCGACAGCCTCCAGCCCGTTCGGGCTCTGGCCCCGTGCAGGCATCCCTGGTTGAACACCCCCGGGAGTAATTGTCGACTCATTCACAAGTCGTCTTACCTCCTTGGACGTGACCAGGAAACTTATCGATAGGTCAGCGTGGCACCATGCCGACGATTGGCGACTCTATGGCGTGTCCCCTGTCCGCAGCAACACAATCCGCCGGACCCGGCCCGTTGTGTCGGCAATCGAACGCCCCGCTGTCAAGGGCGCGCACCCCTCGCTGCACACTTTTCCCGAGTGTACGAAACGGTTAAATGGTTACGTTCAAGACGAGTTGCCCGGGGCGCGCGCGGCCCCGGCATGCGTCCGGCCGGACCTTGACGACAAGGTCCGGCCGGACGCACGGAGTTGACGAAGCGGTTGACCCGGGTCAGCCGATGAGCGTGTTCAGGTCGATGTGGTCGAGGCCGTGCGCTTCGGCCACCTCGCGGTAAACGACCTGTCCGTCATGGGTGTTGAGGCCCTTGGCGAGCGCGGCGTCCCGGCGCAGCGCCTCGGCCCAGCCCCGGTTGGCGAGCTCCACGATGTAGGGCAGCGTCGCGTTGGTGAGGGCGTACGTGGAGGTGTTGGGCACCGCGCCGGGCATGTTCGCGACGCAGTAAAAAACCGAGTCGTGGACCCGGAAGGTCGGCTCGGCGTGCGTCGTGGGGTGCGAGTCCTCGAAGCAGCCGCCCTGATCAATTGCAATGTCGACAAGTACACTTCCGGGCTTCATCTTGGCGACGAGCTCGTTGGTGACCAGCTTCGGGGCCTTGGCGCCGGGGATCAGCACGGCACCGACGACCAGGTCGGCCTCGACCACGGCCTTCTCCAGTTCGAAGGCGTTGGAGACGACGGTCTGCACCTTGGTGCCGAAGACCTTGTCCGCCTCGCGGAGCTTGTTGATGTCCTTGTCGAGCAGCGTGACGTGGAAGCCGAGGCCCACGGCGATCTGGGTGGCGTTCCAGCCGGAGACACCGCCGCCGATGACGACGGCACGGCCGGCCGCCGTACCGGGGACGCCGCCCGGCAGCACGCCGCGGCCGCCGGCCGAGCGCATCAGGTGGTACGCGCCGACCTGCGGGGCCAGCCGGCCCGCGACCTCGGACATCGGGGCGAGCAGCGGCAGCGCGCGGTTGGCCGTCTCGACGGTCTCGTACGCGATGGCGGTGGTGCCCGACTCCAGGAGCGCGTCGGTGCACTCGCGGGAGGCCGCGAGATGCAGGTACGTGAAGAGGGTCTGGCCCTTGCGGAGGCGGTGGTACTCCTCGGCGACCGGCTCCTTGACCTTGAGCAGCAGGTCGGCGGCGGCCCAGACCTCGTCGGCGGTGGGCAGGATCTCCGCCCCGGCCGCGACGTACTCCTCGTCCGTGATGGAGGAGCCCGCTCCGGCGTTCCGCTCGACGACGACCTGGTGGCCGTGGCGGACGAGCTCATGCACACCGGCAGGCGTGATCGCCACGCGGAACTCGTTGTTCTTGACTTCGCGGGGGATGCCGACCTTCATGTCGATCACGGTCCTTGGCTCAGAGGATAATCCGGGCACAGCAATGCAAACAGGGTGGATGCATCACATGTGAAGGCACCGCGAACGGCCGCGGTACAGCCAGTCTAATGAAGGACTTCTCGCTGTCTAGCCTTGCAAAGCATTATTTTTCCATGGAAGCGCTATTGGTTTCGCAGGTCGCACCCGCTTCGCCCAGCAATCTGTCGGCCGCGCCCCGGTGCAGCCCCGCCGCCGCGGGGTCACCGAGCCGGTCCAGGGTGTCCGCCAGCCGCAGCTCCAGCGCCGCCTGAAGGCGTACGTCCCCGGCCCGCCGCGCCCACTCCACCGCCTCCCGGCAGGTGCGCAGCGACTCCCGCGGCCGGCCCGCGTACTCCTGGACCCGGGCCATCTCGCTGAGCGCCCGCGCCTGGGCCGCGAGGTCGCCGAGCCTGCGGTGGCCCGCCGCGGCGGCCCGCCAGTCCCGCAGCGCCTCGCCGTACCGCCCGGCGTAGGCGTGGACGGTGCCGAGCCGCCCGTACAGGCGCGCCGCGTCGGCCGCCTCGCCCTGGGTGAGGCGCTGGGCGAGCGCCCGCCCGTACCAGTCGGAGGCCCGGTGGTAGTCGCCCAGCTCCGCGTAGGCGCCGCCCACGGACTCCATGGCCCGCCCGGTGGCGTACGGGTCCTTCGCGGCCCGGCCGGCGTCCAGCGCGTCCCGGTAGCGGGCCAGCGCCTCGCGGGTGCGGCCGGTCCCGGCGTCCAGGTCGGCCAGGTTGAGCAGGGCCGCCGCCCGTTCGCGGGGCAGGTCGCGCCGCTCGGCGACGGCCAGCACCAGACCGTGCAGGGCGTAGAGGTCGGGGGCGGCGGCGTCGGTGCCCTCGTGCGCGGCGAGCGCCCGCACCAGCGCGGCGACCAGGCGGCGAGCCAGCGTGTCCAGCTCCCCGTCCTCGACGGCGACCCGGGCGGCGGCGAGCAGGGCGGGCCTGCGGGCGCGCAGCCAGCCGGCGGCGGTCTCCGGGTCCGGGAAGCGCAGGGTGCGCGGGAGGCCGGCCAGCTTGCGGCGGGACGGCGAGCCCTCGGGGTCCGTGACGGCGCGGCAGGACTGGAGCAGGCGCACGGTGCGCTCCAGCATCCTGGCCCGGGCGAGCTGGATCTCGGCGGGGCGGTCCCGGTCCTCAAGGAGCGCCCGCAGCAGCCCGGCGAGGCAGCCCGGGACCTCGTACTGCGGTTCGCCGGTGCCCTCGCGGCGCAGCAGGCCGAGGGTCACGAAGTCGTCCAGGGTGGTCCGGGCGGCCGAGACGGAGCAGCCGGCCAGCGCGGAGGCGGTGTGGGCGTCGGCGAGACCGCCTGGGGCGAGCGAGAGCAGTCGCAGTATCCGGGCGGGGGTGGCTGGCAGCGAGTCGTGGACGAGGCGGAAGGCGCGGGTCAGCGGGCGTGTCCCGGCGGGCAGTTCGGGGTCGTCCGGCAGCTCGCGCAGCTGCCGCCCGGCGTCGGCCACCGAGGCGGTCGGGCGGGCGGCGAGCCAGCCGCCGATGAGGACCAGGGCGGCCGGCTGCCCGCCGCACTCCTCGGCCACGGTCTGGGCGGTCAGCGGGTCGACGGTGATCCTGACCTGGCCGGTGGAGCGGCCGAGGAGCTGGACGGCGGAGCCCGCGTCCAGGCCGCCGATGGTGCAGGGCCGGACGCCGGGGATGCCGGTGAGCGGGCCCTCGGACGTGGCGACGACGAGGCAGTCCGGGTTGTCGGGGAGGAGCGGGTCGACCTGTTCGGCGTCGGCCGCGTCGTCCAGGAGGAGCAGCACCCGGCGGACGGCCAGGGCCTCGCGGACCATCTCGGTCAGCTCGTCGGCGTCGGCGCCGGGCGGTCCGGTCAGGCCGAGCCGGCCGAGGAGGTCGCGGGCGGCGCGCTCCGGAGGGACCGGGCCGCCGCCGGTCTCGGCGAGCCGGACGTGGAGCAGCCCGTCGGGGTAGTCGCCGGTTCCGAGGAGCCGGCGGGCGAGTTCGGAGGCGAGCGCGGTGCGGCCGGAGCCGGGGCGTCCGGCGATCAGGAGGACCCGGGCGCGGGCGCTGCGGCGGCCGGCCATCGTGTCGAGTCCGGCGCGCTCGATGTCGTCGCGCAGTTCCTTCAACTCGCGTTCGCGGCCGAAGAAACGGGCCGGTTCGGGGGCGGGCGGCTCCTCGGTCCCCGCTGCCTCGGCCGGGCCGCTGGTGTCCACCGCCTGATCCGTCACGGGCCACGCTCCACTTCGCTGCACGCGTCGCCCTGCGGGACTCCGGTCAGGGCATTCGAAGCGTAGTTCAGGCAGATGGCCGGAGAAGGGGGAGCACGACCCGGGCATCCCCCGATCGGATCAGCAGTTTTTACGATCGGAGGGTGCGCGGGAGTGACCGTACGGGCGGCCCCATCGACCGCCCCGCACGGTTTCAGACGGTTCGTCAGGCTTCGAAGGGGCGGGCCGGCCAGGGCGCCTCGGCGGGGCGCAGCGCGTCGACGCCGTCGCCCGCGAGGGCCGCGGTGAGTGCGAGCACGCCCACGACCAGGCAGCTGTTGTGCAGCTCACCGGCGAGCACCTTGCGTACGAGGTCCTGGAGCGGCACCCGGGCCAGCTCCATGTCGGCCTCCTCCTCGGCGACCTCGAAGCGCTCGCCCTCCGCCTCGGAGACGTCCCGGGCGAGGAAGACGCGTACGGCCTCGTCGGAGCCGCCGGGCGAGGTGTAGATGTCGGTGAGCACCCGCCAGTCCTCGGCCTTGACGTGCGCCTCCTCGTACAGCTCGCGCTGCGCGGCGTGCAGCGGGTTCTCGCCGGGCACGTCGAGCAGCCCGGCGGGGAGCTCCCACAGCTTGTGGCGGACCGGGTGGCGGTACTGGCGCAGGACGAGGACGCGGCCCTCATCGTCCAGCGCGAGCACGGCGACCGAGCCGGGGTGCACCTGGTAGTCGCGGTGCGCGACCGTACCGTCGGGCATCTCGACGTCGTCGGACCGGACGCCGGTCTTCTTCCCCCGGAACGGGGTCGCGCTCGCGGTGACCCGCCATTCCTCGGGCGTGTCCTGGAAACCCATCTGCGTCCTCCCACGAAAAACGGTGACCGGGGCCCGCGTCCCTGTTCGGACGCGCGCCCCGGTCAACCGTAACGCCTGCGGAGGTACCGCCTACTTGCCCTGCTCGCCCCCGGCCGCGGCGCCCGTCCTGCGGGCGACGGCGGCCTTCACCAGGCCGGCGAAGAGCGGGTGCGGGCGGGTCGGCCGGGAGCGCAGCTCCGGGTGCGCCTGGGTGGCGACGAGGTACGGGTGGACCTCGCGCGGGTACTCGACGTACTCGACCAGCTTGTTGTCCGGCGAGGTGCCCGAGAAGACCAGGCCGGCCTTCTTCTCCAGCTCGGCGCGGTAGGCGTTGTTGACCTCGTAGCGGTGGCGGTGGCGCTCCTCCACGTACGGCTGGTCCTCGTACGCCTCGCGGACCAGCGAGCCCTCGGCGAGCTTCGCCGGGTACAGGCCCAGCCGCATGGTGCCGCCCAGGTCACCGGCGCCCTCGACGTACGCGAGCTGCTCCTCCATGGTCGAGATGACCGGGTGCGAGGTCGCGGCGTCGAACTCGGTGGAGTTGGCGTCGGGGATCTCGGCGAGGTTGCGGGCCGCCTCGATCACGATGCACTGGAGGCCCAGGCAGAGGCCGAGCAGCGGCACCTTGTTCTCGCGGGCGTACTGGATCGCGCCGACCTTGCCGACGACACCGCGCTCGCCGAAGCCGCCGGGGATGCAGATCGCGTCGACACCGGCCAGGGCCTGCTGCGCGCCGGCCGGGGTCTTGCAGTCGTCGGACGCGACCCACTCGACCTTGACCCGGGCCCTGTTGGCGAAGCCGCCGGCCCGGATGGCCTCGGTGACCGAGAGGTAGGCGTCGGGCAGGTCGATGTACTTGCCGACCAGGGCGACGGTGACCTCGTGGTCGGGGTTGTGGACGCGGTCCAGCAGGTCGTCCCAGGTGGTCCAGTCGACGTCCCGGAACGGCAGGTCGAGCTTGCGCACGACGTAGGCGTCCAGGCCCTCGGTGTGCAGCACCTTGGGGATGTCGTAGATCGACTTGGCGTCCACGCAGGCCACCACGGCGGCCTCGTCCACGTCGCACATCAGCGAGATCTTGCGCTTGATGGCGGTCGGCACGTCGCGGTCGGCGCGCAGCACGATCGCATCCGGCTGAATACCGATGTTGCGCAGGGCGGCCACGGAGTGCTGGGTGGGCTTGGTCTTCAGCTCGCCGGAGGGGCCGATGTAGGGCAGCAGCGAGATGTGCACGACGAAGACGTTGTCCCGGCCGACCTCGTGGCGGACCTGGCGGACGGTCTCCAGGAACGGCAGCGACTCGATGTCGCCGACGGTGCCGCCGACCTCGGTGATGACCACGTCGACGTCGTCGGTGGCCATGCGGCGGATGCGGTGCTTGATCTCGTTGGTGATGTGCGGGATGACCTGCACGGTGTCGCCCAGGTACTCGCCGCGCCGCTCCTTGGCGATGACCTGCGAGTAGACCTGGCCGGTGGTGACGTTGGCCGAGCCGTCGAGGTCGACGTCGAGGAAGCGCTCGTAGTGGCCGATGTCGAGGTCCGTCTCCGCGCCGTCGTTGGTCACGAAGACCTCGCCGTGCTGGAACGGGTTCATCGTGCCGGGGTCGACGTTCAGGTACGGGTCGAGCTTCTGCATGGTGACCCGGAGGCCGCGCGCCTTGAGCAGGGCGCCGAGGCTGGAGGCAGTCAGACCCTTGCCGAGGGAAGAGGCGACACCCCCGGTGACGAAGATGTGCTTGGTCGTCGTGGATGTGGGCTGCATAGCCAAAGGGGGCTCCCGTGGTCGCGATCATGAGGTGCGTACCGGCTTGCCGTCCGGAAGATTCCGGAGATGCCGTCGCTGCGGTTCGGGGGCCTCGTCCGCTCTCGCCGACGACCACCGGTCCACGGGCTACCAGGGTATCAGCGACAGGGGGAGACTGCTTCCGGCCACCGGTCCGCGAGCGCGGCGCGAGCCGCATATGCCTCTCGCACCTTGCTCAATCCGACCACTCCGGTTGCAAGAGGGTCGCGCGGATCACCCGGCTGCGTCGTATCCTGCTCGGACCCTCGCTCGGGCGAGGCCGAAAGTTCGCAGGTCCCCCCACCACAACCCCTTGCGACAACCTCTTGACCCGCAGTAAGCGCCCCACGGGGCGACATGGCCGTTCGACTGGAGATGCACGTGGCCGGGCGCATCGAGGATTACGCACTCATCGGAGACATGCAGACCGCAGCCCTGGTCTGCCGGGACGGCACAGCCGACTGGCTTTGCCTGCCCCGCTTCGATTCACACGCCATTTTCGCGGGCCTGCTGGGCACCGAGGAACACGGCTTCTGGCGACTGGGGCCGGCCCGCCCCGAGGGCACGGAGCCGCCCGCGGCCGACCGCCGCCGCTATCGCGGGGACTCCCTCATCCTCGAATCGGAGTGGGACACGCCGCGCGGCACGGTCAGAGTGACCGACTTCATGCCGCCGCGCGACGGCGCACCGCAGCTGATCCGGATCGTGGAGGGCGTCAGCGGCCGGGTGCCGATGCGCTCGGAGCTGCGGATGCGGTTCAGCTACGGCCGCGTCACCCCCTGGGTGCACAAGGTGGACTCACGTACGGTCGCCGTCGCGGGCCCGGACTCGGTGTGGCTGGACACCCCCGCCGACACCTATGGCGAGAACCTGACGACGTACTCCGACTTCACCGTCTCCCCCGGTGACCGGATCGCGTTCACCATCAGCTGGCAGCCCTCGCACCACGAGCCGCCCGCGCTCCCGGACCCGGACGGCTCGCTGGAGGCGACCGCGGACTTCTGGCGCGAGTGGGTCGAACAGTGCACGTACCACGGCCCCTACCGCGAGGCCGTGGTCCGCTCGCTGATCACGCTGAAGGCCCTGACGTACGCGCCGACCGGCGGCATCGTCGCCGCGCCGACCACCTCGCTGCCCGAGGACATCGGCGGCTCCCGGAACTGGGACTACCGCTACACCTGGCTGCGCGACGCCGCGATCACCCTCTCCTCGCTGCTGCGCACCGGCTACCGCGAGGAGGCCCGCGCCTGGCGCGAGTGGCTGCTGCGCGCGGTGGCCGGCGACCCGGAGAACCTCCAGATCATGTACGGGATCGCGGGCGAACGGGAGCTGGGCGAGGCGGAGCTGGAGTGGCTGCCTGGTTACGAGGGCTCCGCCCCGGTCCGGGTCGGCAACGGCGCCGCGGGCCAGCTCCAGCTGGACGTCTACGGCGAGGTCACCGAGGCGCTGCACCTGGCGCACATGACGGGCCTGGCCCGCAACGACTACGCCACCGGGCTCCAGCTCAAGCTGATCGAGTACCTGGAGAAGCACTGGAACGAGCCGGACGAGGGCATCTGGGAGGTGCGCGGGCCGCGCCGCCACTTCGTGCACTCCAAGGTGATGGCCTGGGTCGCGGTCGACCGGACCATCAAGCTCATCGAGTCCGGCGACGCGGAGGGCCCGGTCGAGCGGCTGCACGAGCTGCGCGACGAGATCCACCGGGACGTCTGCGAGCGGGGTTACGACCCCGAGCGCAACACCTTCACCCAGTCCTACGGGTCGAAGGAGCTGGACGCCTCGCTGCTGCTCATCCCGCAGATGGGCTTCCTGCCCCCCGACGACAAGCGGGTCATCGGCACCATCGAGGCGATCCAGCGGGAGCTGGCCACGGAGGACGGCTTCGTCCTGCGCTACCCGACCGCGGGCGACGACGCGGGGGTGGACGGCCTGGAGGGCGACGAGGGCGCGTTCCTGGCCTGCTCGTTCTGGCTGGCGGACGACCTCGCGATGATCGGCCGGGTGGACGAGGCGCGCCGGCTGTTCGAACGGCTGCTGTCCCTCCGCAACGACCTGGGCCTGCTGGCCGAGGAGTGGGACGCCCGGCTCCAGCGCCAGGTGGGCAACTTCCCGCAGGCGTTCAGCCATGTCCCGCTGATCGACACGGCCCTGCGCCTGACGGCGAGCGGGGCGTACGTGGGCTGACGGACGCGGACCGGCCCGTCGCCCTACGGGCCCGTCACGACGGGCCGGTCCGCCGGGTCCGCCACCGGCAGCCCCCACTCGCTCCACGATCCGTCGTACACCGTCAGGTCCCGGTATCCGGCCAGCTCGGCCCCCAGCGCGAGGACGCAGGCGGTCACCCCGGACCCGCAGCTGAAGTACAGCCGCTCGCGGTCACCCGCCGCACCGGCGAACGCCGCGCGCAGCTCGTCGGGGGCCCGCATCCGCCCCTCGTCCTGAAGCCGGCCGAACGGCAGGCTGACGGCCCCCGGCATATGGCCGCCGCGCAGCCCGGCCCGCGGCTCGGGCTCCGTGCCCTCGAACCGCCCCCGGGTCCTGGCGTCGAGCACCGCCGCGTCCGGGTCGGCCAGCGCCCGGGCCACCTCACCGGCGCCGGTGAGGAGCCCGGGCCGGGGCCGGGCCGTGAAGTCCCCGCGCCCGGCGGCCGGTCCGGGCGCGCCCTCGGTGACGGGCAGTCCGGCGGCGGTCCAGGCGGGCAGGCCCCCGTCCAGGACGGCGGCCCGGTCGAAGCCCATGGCCCGGAGCATCCACCAGGCCCGGGCGCTGGAGTAGATCCCGGCCGCGTCGTACACGATGACGGTGTCCGTGTCGTCGAGGCCGAGCGCCCGCATCTCCTCGGTGAACCGGGCGGCGTCCGGCATGGTGTGCGGCACCGGCGCCGCGGGGTCGGAGAGCGCGCCGTCGATGTCGAAGACCCCGGCCCCCGCGATCCGCGTCCCGCTCCCCCGGTGCACGCCGACCGACGCGTCGAACACCCGCAGCCCGGGGGCGCCGATGCGCGCGGCGAGCCAGCCCACGGAGACGAGCGGGCCGGGCAGCTCGCCGACCGCGATGCCCTCGTCCCCGTACCCCTGTGTTTCCTCGTTCATGCACCCTCCTCAGCGGGCCGGCGGCTGGGCCAGCTCGTCGTACACGGCGAGCACCTGGGCCACCGTGTCGTCCTCGGTCGGCCAACTCGCCGCCTGCCGCAGGCCATCGGCGGCCAGCCGGTCCCGCTCGGCCGGGTCGCCGAGCAGCCGGGCCACCTCGGCGGCCAGCGCCTCGCCGTCCGCGTACGGCACCAGGACGGCGGCGTCCCCCACGAGTTCGGGCGTGCCGCCGACCGCCGTGGCGACCAGCGGCACCCCGGCCCGTAGCGCCTGCTGGGCGGAGGTCGAGCGGGACTCCCAGCGGCTGGGCAGGACGGCGACGTCGGCGGCGGCCAGCAGGGCGGCGGCGTCGGACCGGTCGCCGAGCAGTTCGACGGGCAGGCCCTCGGCCGTGATCCGCCGCCGCAGCGCCGCCCGCTCCCGCCCCTCGCCGACGACGGCCACCAGTGGTACGGGGTCGAGCAGCCGCCACAGGGCAGCCGCGTCGAGCAGCGTGTCGTAGCCGTGATGCGGTACGAGCGTGCCGAGCGCCACGATCAACGGCCGCTCCACCGCGCCCAGTTCGGCGCGGACCTTGGCGGCGGGCGGTCCGGCCGGGCGCGGGGTCCGGGGGGCGGCGACGGGCGCGAGCCGGGCGTCTCGGGCGCCCCGGGCGCGCGCCCGGTCGACCAGGTCGGACGAGGTGGCGAGCACGACGGCCGCCGCTCGGACGGCCCTGCGCTCCAGGAGGTGCAGCAGCCGGCGGCGGGCTCCTTCGGCGTGGGCCCGGGTGTGCCAGGTGACGACCAGTGGGACGGGCCTGCGGCCGATCGCCAGGGCGGCCCGCACGGCGGCGTGCAGTCCGTGTGCGTGGACGACGTCCGCGTCGGCGCAGGCGGCGCGCAGGGCGGCGACGGCCGCCGGGTCGCTGCGCCGGGGCACGGGCGCGAAGTGGGCGCCGGTGGCGGCGAAGTCGTGGACGCGGTCCAGTCCGGCGGGCGCACAGACGGTGACCCGCACGCCCCGGGCGACCAGCCCGGCGGCCAGCGAGCCGGCGTGCGTGCTGCTGCCGGCACTGCCGCCGCCGAGTACCTGGACCGTGCGCAGCTGTGACACGTCGATTGGCTCCCGGGGCTCCCGAGTCGGGGGTACGAACATCGCCAAGGATGCCAGTTCCGTACGCACGTTCCGGCACGACGGAACCGTAACTCCGGGGCCCACCACGACAAATCGGACGGCCGACACCACCCGCACGGGTGAAAGTGTGTACGGCATCACGACACCTGTACGGCGGGCGTGACGGCCGGGGCGCACGGACGCGCCCCGGCCGTGACGACTATCCGTTCGCGCGGGCCGTGGCGAGCAGTTCCTCGGCGTGGGCGCGGGCCGTCTCGGAGTCCTCCTGGCCCGCGAGCATCCGGGACAGCTCCCGCACCCGGTCCTCGCCCTCCAGGACGGTGACCCCGCTGCTGGTCACCGAGCCGTCCACGGTCTTCTCGACCAGCAGCTGCCGGTCGGCGAACGCGGCCACCTGCGGCAGGTGCGTGACGACGACGACCTGGGCGGACTTCGCCAGCTTCGCGAGCCGCCGCCCGACCTCGACGGCCGCCTTGCCGCCGACGCCCGCGTCGACCTCGTCGAAGAGATACGTGGGCACCGGGTCGGAGCCCGCGAAGACCACCTCGACCGCGAGCATCACCCGGGACAGCTCGCCGCCCGAGGCGCCCTTGGCGATGGGCCGGGGCTGGGCGCCGGGGTGCGGGGCGAGGAGCAGTTCGACCTCGTCGGCGCCGGACGGGCCGTAGGCCACATCGCGGCCGCCGATCTCGATGCCGGACGCCTCGTCCGGTGCCTCGGTCTGCCGGATGTCGAAGGACACCCGGGCGTGCGGCATGGCCAGGGACGCCAGCTCCTCGGTCACCGCCTCCGCGAAGGACGCGGCGGCGGCCGTCCGGGCGTCGGTCAACGCCTGCCCGAGGCCCGAGAGTTCGGTGCGCAGCGCGTCCCGCTCGGCGGTCAGCTCCCCGATCCGGTCGTCGTCGCCCTCCAGCTCCGTGAGCCGGTCCGCGCCCTCCTGCGCCCAGGCGAGTACGGCGGTGATGTCCTCCCCGTACTTGCGGGTGAGGGCGGTGAGCGCGGCGCGCCGCTCCTCGACGGCGGCGAGCCGCAACGGGTCGGCGTCCAGCTGGTCCGCGTAACCGGAGAGTTCACCCGAGACGTCGGCGAGCAGGATGGAGATCTCGCCGACCCGGTCCGCGAGCGAGGCGAGCGCCGGGTCGTGCGAGCGCACCCCGTCGAGGGCCTGCCGGGCGGCGGCCACCACGGTCGTGGCGTCCAGGGCCTCCGGGTCCTCCGGGTTGCCGGCCAGCGCGGTGTGCGCGAGGGCGGCGGCGGAGGCGAGCGCGTCGGCGTGGCCGAGCCGCTGGGCCTCGGCGGCCAGCTCGGTGTCCTCCCCGGGCAGGGGTTCGACGGCGGCGATCTCGTTCAGCCCGAAGCGCAGCAGGTCGGCCTCCTGGGCGCGTTCGCGGGCGCGCGTCGTCAGCTCGTCCAGCTCCGCCGCGACGTCCCGCAGCCGCCGGTAGGCCGCCGCGTACTTGGCGAGCGGCACGGCGACGCCGTCGCCCGCGTACCGGTCGAGGGCCTGGCGCTGCCGGGCGGGCTTGAGCAGGCCCTGCTGGTCGGTCTGGCCGTGCACGGCGACGAGTTCGTCGGCCAGCTCGGCCAGCACGCCCACGGGCACGGATCTGCCGCCGAGGTGCGCCCGGGAGCGCCCTTCGGCGGAGACGGTGCGGCTGATGAGCAGCGCCCCGTCCTCGATCTCGGCCCCGGCCTCCTCGGCACGCAGCGCCACCGCGTCGCCGCCGGCCACCGTGATCCGGCCCTCGACCACCGCGGCCTTGGCGCCGATCCGCACCAGGGCGGGGTCGGCGCGCCCGCCGAGCAGCAGCCCCAGGCTGGTGACGACCATGGTCTTGCCGGCGCCGGTCTCACCCGTCACCGCGGTGAAACCGGGTGACAGCTCCACCACCGCGTCGTCGATGACCCCGAGCGACCGTATCCGCATCTCCTCCAACACGGACATGACCATACGAGGTTTCCCGGCCCGCGTGCACACGGGCGGGTCAGTGGGGCGCGCCCCGCCATCCCGAGACGGGCAGCGCGAATTTGGCGACGAGGCGGTCCGTGAACGACGCCCGGTGCAGCCGGGCCAGCCGGACGGGCACGGCACCGCGCCGCACCTCGACCCGGGCCCCGGAGGGCAGTTCGACGGTCCTGCGCCCGTCGCACCACAGCACCCCGTGCGGGGTGTGCGGCTGGACCTCGACGGCGAGCACCGAGGTGGGCGAGGTCACAAGCGGCTTGGCGAACAGGGCGTGGGCGCTGATCGGGACCATCAGCAGCGCCTCGACCTCCGGCCAGACGACGGGCCCGCCGGCCGAGAAGGCGTACGCGGTCGAGCCGGTGGGCGTCGCGCACACGATGCCGTCGCAGCCGAACCCGGTCACCGGGCGGCCGTCGATCTCCAGGACGACTTCGAGCATCCGCTCGGGCGACACCTTCTGCACGGCCGCCTCGTTGAGCGCCCAGTCGGTGTGGACGACGTCCCCGTTGCTGTGCACCAGGACGTCGATCGTCATGCGCTCCTCGACCGTGTACGCCCGGGTGACGACCCGCTCGACGACCTGGTCGAGGTCGTCGCGCTCGGCCTCGGCGAGGAAGCCGACCCGGCCGAGGTTGACGCCGAGCATGGGCACGCCGGAGGCGCGGGAGAGTTCGGCGCCGCGCAGCAGCGTCCCGTCGCCACCGAGGACGATCAGCAGCTCGCAGCCGTTGAGCACCTCGGGCGTGGCATCGGTGACCGTCTCCACCGACGGGGGCAGCGGCAGATCGGCCGCCTCGGTGGCGAGGACCCGCACCCCCAGGCCGTTGCGCAGCAGCCCCTGCACGACGAGCTCGGCGCTGCGGATCGCGGCCGGGCGGCCGGTGTGCGCGAGAAGAAAGACTGTTCGTGCCTCATGCGTCGTCAACGGGGCCCCTCCGCCACTGCACGGTCGACATCCGCGGGATCGAGTTCCGGTGCTCCGGCCCGCAGCCACAGAAAGTACTCGACGTTCCCGGAGGGCCCCGGCAGCGGGCTCGCGGTCACGCCCCGCACCCCCAGACCCAGCGCCCACGCCCGGCGCGCCACTTCCCGTACCGCCTCGGCGCGCAGCTCGGGGCTGCGCACCACCCCGCCGCTGCCGAGCCGTTCCTTGCCGACCTCGAACTGCGGTTTGACCATGAGCACCAGGTCGGCGCCGGGGGCCGTGCAGCGGACCAGGGCCGGCATCACGAGCCCGAGCGGGATGAACGACAGGTCGCCCACCACCAGGTCGGCCGGTTCGCCGTCGATGGCCTCCAGGGTCAGTTCCCGGACGTTGGTGCGGTCCTTGACGACGACGCGCTCGTCGGACTGGAGCGACCAGGCGAGCTGCCCGTAGCCGACGTCCACGGCGACGACCTGCGCCGCCCCGGCGCGCAGCAGCACATCGGTGAACCCACCGGTGGACGCGCCCGCGTCCAGCGCCCGGCGGCCCTCGACCTCAAGGCCGAGCGGGACGAAGGCGGCGAGGGCGCCGGCCAGCTTGTGGCCGCCGCGCGAGACGTAGTCGGGGTCGCTGTCGTCCTTGGTGACCACGAGGGCGGCGCTGGTCTCGACCTGGGTGGCCGATTTGGTCGCGGTGTTGCCGCCGACGGTCACCCGGCCCGCCGCGATCAGCTGTCCGGCGTGCTCGCGCGACCGGGCCAGCTTGCGGCGTACCAGCTCGGCGTCGAGACGGCGACGGGCGACTCCTGCCACGTTCGGTTCAGCTCCTGTGGTTGTACGGGGGCACCGGTACGGGTGGTCCCGGTGCGGGGGCGGGCCCGGCGTCCAGCGCGCTCAGCGCCTCGCGCAGGCCCCGGTGTACATCCTCGTACACCTCGGTGTGTCCGTCCGCCGCGAGGTGGTCGGCGTCGGCCAGCCGCTCAAGGAGACCGTCCACCTCGGCGCTGCCGGTGGGCGTCCGTACGACTCCGAGGGGCGCCGGCCCCGCGGGCTCGGCCGGCTCCGGCGGGGTGTCCGTCTCGGGCTCGGGCATCGGGTCGCTCATGCGGAAACGCTACCGCGAAGCACTGGGGTAACGTCGATCACGATGGCGACCATGGCGGAGTGCCGCAGCGCACTCGACAGACTTTCCGACAACCTCGCGGGGGCCGACGGCGACGTGCGCCGCGCCGCCGACCTGGACCGCTCGCTGAGCTGCCACATCCGGGACCTGGACCTCACGTTCACCGGCCGCCTCTCCGGCGGCCGCATCCGGGTCCTGGACACGCTGGCGGGTCCACCGCGCGAAAAGGCCGAGATCCGCCTCGCGATGACCGGCGACGACCTGGTCGCCATGGTCGACGGCGACCTGAACTTCGCGAAGGCGTGGGCCTCGGGCCGGGTCCGCCTGGAGGCGGGCTTCAGAGACCTGCTCAAACTCAAATCACTGCTCTAGCGGCACACTCAAGCCCGTCCGGCGCTTGAGGACGTCTTTTCGAAGGCCCCGTGCGCCCCGCGCACCCGCGCAGCGGGTACGACCAACGGCGTCCCCGTCTCCGGGTCCGGAATCACCTGGCACCGCAGCCCGAACACCCGCTCCACCAGCTCCGCGGTGACGATCTCCCCCGGCGCCCCCTCCGCGACGATCTCCCCACCGCGCATCGCGATCAGATGCGTCGCGTACCGCGCCGCGTGGTTCAGGTCGTGCAGGACGGCCACCAGTGTCCGCCCCTGGGTCTCGTGCAGCTCGGCGCACAGGTCCAGCACATCGATCTGGTGCTGGATGTCGAGGTACGTCGTCGGCTCGTCGAGGAGCAGCAGCGGCGTCTGCTGGGCGAGGGCCATCGCGATCCAGACCCGCTGGCGCTGACCGCCGGACAATTCGTCGACATAGCGATCGGCCAGCTCGCCGACGCCCGTGGACGCCATCGACTCCTGGACGACCCGCTCGTCCTCCGGCGACCACTGCCGCAGCAGCCCCTGGTGCGGGTAGCGCCCCCGCGCCACGAGGTCCGCGACCGTGATGCCCTCCGGCGCGATCGAGGACTGCGGCAGCAGGCCCAGCGTCTTGGCGACCTTCTTCGCGGGCAGCCCGTGGATCGACTGCCCGTCGAGCAGCACCCGGCCCCGGCTCGGCCTCAGCATCCGGGAGAGCGCCCGCAGCAGCGTCGACTTGCCGCAGGCGTTCGGGCCGACGATCACGGTGAACGAGTGGTCGGGTATCCCGACCGAAAGGTTCTCCGCGATGACCCGCTGGTCGTATCCGAGGGTCACCGAGTCCGCGGTGAGGCGCTGCATGGTCGTACTCCGGGGGTCGGACGGTCGGCTGTCGGACGGTTGGGAAGAGGCGGCGGGAAAGCGGGCTTTCATATGCGCCCCGCCTTGCGCTCGGTCACCAGCAGCCACACGAGATAGCAGCCGCCGAGCACCCCGGTGACCACCCCCACCGGCAGCTGGCGGTCGCCGAACGCGTCGAGCGCGATCCAGTCGGCCACGAGCAGCAGCGCCGCCCCCATGAACGTCGCGGCCACCAGATTCGGCCCGGTGGACCGGGTCAGCCGGCGCGCCAGCTGCGGGGCGCTCAGCGAGACGAAGGCGATCGGCCCGGCGGCGGCCGTGGCGACGGCGACGAGCAGCACGGCGGCGCCCATGAGGAGGAGGCGGGTGCGTTCCACCCGTACCCCGAGCGCGTACGCCGCGTCGTCGCCCATCTCCATGACGCGCAGGGCCGGCCCGTGCCCGTACACCAGCGGGAGCAGCACGGCGCAGACGACCAGCAGCGGCCAGACCTGCGCCCAGTCGCGGCCGTCGAGCGAGCCGGTCATCCAGACGACGGCACGCGTCGCGTCGACCAGGTTCGCCTTGGTGATCAGGTACTGCGTCGCGGCGGTCAGCATGGCCGCCGCCCCGATCCCCACCAGGACCAGCCGGAAGCCGTGCACCCCGCGCTTCCACGCCAGCAGGTAGACGGCGAGACCGGTGAGCAGGCCGCCGACGACCGCACCGGCCGCGACCTCCTGCGCGCCGCCCTGGAAGAGGACGATCACGGTGAGCGCGCCGACCGTGGCGCCCTGCCCGAAGCCGAGCACGTCCGGGCTGCCGAGCGGGTTGCGGGAGAGGGTCTGGAAAACGGCGCCCCCGACGCCGAGCGCCCCGCCGACGAGCAGTCCGACGAGCACCCGGGGCAGCCGCAGGTCGGTGACGATGAACTCCTGCTGGAAGGTGCCGTGGCCGAAGAGCGTGGTCAGGACCTCGCCGGGGGTCATCGAGAAGTCGCCGCTGCCGATGAGAACGACCGCGGCGCCCGCCGCCACGACGGCCAGGAGCAGGACGACCAGGGCCGCCCGCACGTTCATCCGGAACGAGTAGCCGCCGGCCGTCCGCACGGCCCGTACCGGACGGCCGGCGCGCGCCGTCTCCTTCGTGGTCGTGGCCTTCACAGCTGGGACATCCTCTTGCGTCGTACGAGGTAGATGAAGACGGGCCCGCCGATGAGCGCGGTGACGATGCCGACCTGGAGCTCCGAGGGGCGGGCGATCACCCGGCCGACCACGTCCGCGCCGAGCAGCAGCACCGGGGAGAGCACCGCCGCGTACGGCAGAATCCATCGCAGGTCGGGGCCGGTGAGGGTGCGCACCAGGTGCGGGATCATCAGCCCGATGAAGACGATCGGCCCGCACGCGGCGGTCGCCGCCCCGCAGAGCAGTGTCACCGCGAGCATCGCGAGCACCCGGGTCCGGGTCAGGTTCGCGCCCAGTGACCTGGCCGTGTCGTCACCCATCTCCAGGGCGTTGAGCGGGCGCGCGATGAACACGGTCAGCAGGACGCCCGCCGCGGTGAACGGCCACACCTTGCCGACGGTCTCCGTGTTCGCGGAGGCCAGCGAGCCGACCGTCCAGAACCGCAGCCGGTCCAGCGCCGCCGAGTCCAGCAGCTGTACGGCGTTGACGTACCCGTACAGCGCGGCGGTGACGGCCGTCCCGGCGAGCGCGAGCCGCACCGGGGTGGAGGAGCGGCTTCCGCCGAGGAAGTACACGGCCACCGACACGATCGCGGCGCCCGCGAAAGCGAACCACACATAGCCGGTCAGCGAGGTCACGCCGAAGAAGCTGATCGCGGAGACGACGGCGGCCGAGGCCCCCGCGTTGACACCGAGGATGCCCGGCTCGGCGAGCGGGTTACGGGTCAGCGCCTGCATCACCGCCCCGGCGAGGCCGAGCGCGACGCCCACGAGGAGCCCCAGCACCGTGCGCGGGACGCGGACCTTGCGTACGAGGACGTCGTCGCCGCTGCCCGCGTAGTGGAACAGGCCGTGCCACACGTCGGCGAGCGGCAGCGCCTTGGCGCCGATCCCGATGGACGCGAGACACACGAGGACGAGGACGGCCACGGCCACCAGGAGCCCCGCCGCTCTCGCCGCATGACATCTGCGGGGAGCGGCGGCCTTGTCCGGCGCGGCTATCGGGCCGGAACTGGAATCCGGGGGGCTTTCAACCAACACCCGGTTAGGTTAGCCTACCCAGCCTCGCGGACCCGGGGCCCGGCCTCACCGCCCCAGCCGGGCCACGGCCTTGTCCGCGTCCAGGTCACAGGCCCCGTCCCCGGCGTGCGACCAGGCCGCCGCGCACAGCGCCCGCAGCCCGTCGAGCGGGTCCCCGTCGCCCTCCAGCACGAGCGCACCGCCCCCGGCGGAGGCCGTCCAGCCGCCGCAGCGGAATCCCCCGCCGGCCTCGGTCACCTCGGGCTGTCCGGTGAGCAGCCCGCGCAGATCCGCGTCGATGTACGTCGGCCGGTGCTCGGGCACGGCGGTCACCAGCTGGGCCGCGTCCGTCACCCCGGTGAGCACGAGCAGCGAGTCGACGCCGCCGTTGAACGCCCCCTCGATGTCGGTGTCGAGCCGGTCGCCGACCACCAGCGGCCGTTCCGCGCCGGTGCGCAGCACGGTCTCGCGGTGCATCGGCGGGAGCGGCTTCCCGGCGACCTGGGGCTCGGCGCCGGTGGCGATCCGGACGACCTCGACGGCCGCCCCGTTGCCCGGCGCGATCCCGCGCGCGCCCGGGATCGTCAGGTCGGTGTTGGACGCGAACCAGGGCAGCCCGCGGTTGATCGCGTACGAAGCCTCCGCGAACCGGCCCCACGCCAGGTCCGGGCCGCCGTATCCCTGGACCACCGCGACCGGGTCGTCGTCGGCCGACTCGACGGGTTCGAGGCCGCGTTCCCGCAGCGCGACGCGCAGTCCCTCGCCGCCGATGACCAGGACCCGGGCCCCGGCGGGCAGCTGGTCGGCGACCAGCCGGGCCACGGCCTGCGCCGAGGTGATCACGTCGGCGGGCTCGGCCGGGATGCCCAGCTCGGTGAGGTGCGCGGCCACGACGGCCGGGGTGCGCAGCGCGTTGTTGGTGACGTACGCCAGGTGCATCCCGCCGTCGCGGGCGGTGCCGAGCGCCTCGACGGCGTGGTCGATCGCCTGCCCGCCCGCGTACACGACACCGTCGAGGTCGAGCAGCGCCGTGTCGTACGCCTCGCTCAGCGCGGTACTGCTGCCGCTCGGCCTGGTCCTGCTCGTGCTCATGTTCCGCGCTCCTCTTCGACTGCTTCTCCCCCGATCATCGCGCATCCGTGCACCCCACATACGATGCGTGGATGAACTCACGAGGCACGCCGGACCAGGGACTGCGTCTGCTTCCGTTCCGCGGCCTGCGCTACGTCCCCGAGCGGGTCGGCAGCCTCGCGGCGGTGACCTCTCCCCCGTACGACGTGGTCGTGCGGCCGGACGGGCTGCTGCACCTGGAGTCGGCGGACCCGCACAACATCGTCCGGCTGATCCTGCCGCAGGCCGGCACGGTCGCCGCCCGCAACGCCCGGGCCGCCGCCACCCTGGACGACTGGCTCGCCGAGGGCGTTCTCGCCCCGGACCCCGAGCCCGCCCTGTACGTGTACGAGCAGCGCTCCGACGAAATCCTGCAACGGGGCGTCGTCGGCTCCCTCGCCCTCTCCGGTCCTGCCGAGGGCGTGGTGCTTCCGCACGAGGACGTCATGGCGCATGTGGTCGAGGACCGGGCGGATCTGATGCGCGCCACCGCCGCCCATCTGGAACCGCTGCTGCTGACGTACCGGGGCGACGAGGACACGGCGACGGGGGCGACCGCGGTGGTCGAGCGGACCGTGGAGCGCGAGCCGCTGCTCTGCACGACCACGGAGGACGGCTTCCGCCACCGGCTGTGGGCGGTCACCGATCCCGCCGAACGCGCGGAGATCCAGGCGGATCTGGCCGGACATCAGGCGCTGATCGCGGACGGCCACCACCGCTGGGCCACCTATCTCAGGCTCCAGCAGGAACACACGGACCCGGGCCCCTGGGACTACGGCCTCGTGCTGCTGGTGGACACCGCCCGCTACCCGCTCCGGGTCCGCGCCATCCACCGCCTGCTGCACGGGCTGCCGGTCTCGGACGCGCTGGCCGCGCTGACCGGCCTGTTCCGGATACGGGAGGTGGCGGGGCCGCTTCCGGACGCGATGGATGCCCTGGCCGGGGCGGCCGCCGAGGGCAACGCCTTCCTGCTCGCGGGCGACGGGGGCTTCCATCTGGTCGACCGCCCGGACGAGGCGCTGCTGGCCCGCACGGTCCCGGCGGACCGCCCGGCCGGCTGGCGCACCCTGGACGCGACGGTCCTGCACTCGGCGCTGCTCGACCGGGTGTGGCGCATCCCGGACGACCCGGCGCACATCGCGTACATCCACGACACCGCCGCCGCCGTGGAGCAGGCCGAGCGAAACGGTTCGACGGCGGTGCTGATGCATCCGGTACGCGAGGAGCTCGTCCGGGACCTGGCCCGCCAGGGTGTCACCATGCCCCGCAAGTCGACGTCGTTCGGCCCGAAGCCGGCGACGGGCCTGGTCCTGCGCAGCCTGAACCTGGGCTGAACGCGAAAGAGGGCGGCACCCCCGATCGGGTGCCGCCCTCTTCTCACGCGTTACGCCGGGGACTCGCCGTCCTCGTCGGCGTCGTCCCGGTCCGCCTCGGCGGCGACGGGCTCGGCCTCGTCGTCGTCCAGGGCGTCCACGAACTCGACGCCGTCCAGCTCGGCGAGGCGGTCGGACGCGTCGGTGGCGCCGTCCTTGTCGGCCTCCAGCGCCTTGCCGAACCACTCGCGCGCCTCGTCCTCGCGGCCCGCTTCGAGCAGCGCGTCCGCGTACGCGTAGCGCAGGCGCGGGGTCCACGGGTGCACGGCGTTGGAGGCGAGCTCGGGGCTCTGAAGGGTGACGATGGCGGCGTCGAGCTGCCCCATGTCCCGCCGGGCGCCGGCGGCCACGAGACGCATCTCGACCTGACCGGCCTTGTCCAGCTTCTGCACCTCGGGCTCACCGGCCATCGCCATGGCCTTCTCGGGCCGGCCGAGACCGCGCTCGCAGTCGGCCATGACCGGCCACAGCTCCACGGACCCGGTCATCCGCCGGGCCGCCCGGAACTCCGCCAGAGCCTCCGCGTACTTCTGGGTCGCGTAGGCGGCGAAACCGGCGGCCTCGCGGACGGCTGCGACACGGGAGGCGAGCCGGAGGGCGATGCGCGCGTACGCGTACGCCTGCTCGGGGTCCTCGTCGATGAGCCGGGCCACCATGACGAGGTTCCGCGCAACGTCCTCGGCCAGCGTCTTGGGCAGGCTCAGCAGCTCCTGGCGCACGTCCTGGTCGATCTCGTGACCGGTGACGTCGTCCGGGATGGGCAGCCGCTTGATGGGCTCGCGGTCACGGTCGCGGTCGTCCCGGCGCTCGTAACCGCCCTGCCGGCCGCCGCGGTCGTCGCGGCCGCGGTAACCGCCCCGGTCACGGTCGTCCCGCTGACCGCGGTAGCCACCGCCCCGGTTGTCGTCGCGCCGGGGGCCGCGGTCGCGATCCCGGTCCCGGTCGTCACGACGGAACCCGCCGCCGGACGGACGGCTGTCGTCGCGCCGGGGGCCACGGGGGCGGTCATCGCGGCGGTCGTCACGCCGGTCGTAGCCGTAGCCGCCGGAACGGCCGCCGCGGTCGTCGTCGCGCCGGGGGCCACGGTCCCGGTCGCGGTCCCGGTCGTCACGGCGGAAGCCGCCACGGTCGTCGTCGCGCCGGGGGGCACGGTCGTCGCGACGGAACCCGCCGCCACGGTTGTCATAGCCGCCACCCCGGTCGTCCCGGCGGAACCCGCCGCCGGACGGGCGGTCATCGCGACGGAAGCCGCCGCCACGGTTGTCGTCGTCCCGACGGGGGCCACGAGGCCGGTCATCACGACGGTCGTCCCGGCGGTCGAAACCACCCGGCCGGCCACCACGGTCGTCATCACGACGCGGGTCACGGTCATCGCGACGGAAGCCACCACTGCGGTTGTCACGGTCGTCACGGCGGAACCCACCACCGGAGTTGCCGCCCCGGTCGTCACGGCGGAACCCGCCACGGTCGTCGTCACGGCGGGGGGCACGGTCGTCACGACGGAAGCCACCACCGGACGGGCGGTCATCGCGACGGAAGCCGCCGCCACGGTTGTCGTCGTCCCGACGGGGACCACGAGGCCGGTCATCACGACGGTCGTCCCGGCGGTCATCACGACGGTCGTCCCGGCGGTCGTCCCGGCGGTCATCGCGACGGTCATCGCGACGGTCATAACCACCCGGCCGGCCACCACGGTCATCGTCACGACGCGGGGCACGGTCGTCGCGGCGGAACCCGCCGCCACGGTTGTCGTAGCCGCCACCCCGGTCGTCACGACGGAAGCCACCACCGGACGGGCGGTCATCACGGCGGAACCCACCGCCGGAGGGACGGTCGTCACGGCGCGGTCCACGATCCCGGTCGCGGTCACGGTCGTCGCGTCGGAACCCGCCCCCGGAGGGGCGGTCGTCCCGGCGCGGACCGCGCGAACGGTCGTCGCGGCCGCCGCCGAAGCCGCCCCGGTCACCTCCGTCCCGGCGACGCGGCTCGCGCTCCGAACGATCGTCGGGAGAGTTGGTGGACATGGGTGGAGCTCCTGTCATCGGGGTACTACAGACATTCTTGCGCAGCCGGACACCCGACGCGCTTCGGGCAAAACAAAAAGGACCCTTGGTCCCAGCGCTGAACGCTGGGACCAAGGGTCCTTCAAAAATTGTTCGGCGGCGTCCTACTCTCCCACAGGGTCCCCCCTGCAGTACCATCGGCGCTGAAAGGCTTAGCTTCCGGGTTCGGAATGTAACCGGGCGTTTCCCTAACGCAATGACCACCGAAACACTATCGGCCACTCCCCAACAAGGCGGAGTATCGGCACTTAGCGAACAAGCACACTTTTCAATTTAATGAATGACGCTGTTCAACCAGCACGACTATTCGTGGCCTGGGAACAACACAGTGGACGCGAGCAACTGAGGACAAGCCCTCGGCCTATTAGTACCAGTCAGCTCCACCCGTTACCAGGCTTCCACATCTGGCCTATCAACCCAGTCGTCTACTGGGAGCCTTAACCCCTCAAGAGGGTGGGAATACTCATCTCGAAGCAGGCTTCCCGCTTAGATGCTTTCAGCGGTTATCCTTTCCGAACGTAGCCAACCAGCCATGCCCTTGGCAGAACAACTGGCACACCAGAGGTTCGTCCGTCCCGGTCCTCTCGTACTAGGGACAGCCCTTCTCAATATTCCTACGCGCACAGCGGATAGGGACCGAACTGTCTCACGACGTTCTAAACCCAGCTCGCGTACCGCTTTAATGGGCGAACAGCCCAACCCTTGGGACCGACTCCAGCCCCAGGATGCGACGAGCCGACATCGAGGTGCCAAACCATCCCGTCGATATGGACTCTTGGGGAAGATCAGCCTGTTATCCCCGGGGTACCTTTTATCCGTTGAGCGACAGCGCTTCCACAAGCCACTGCCGGATCACTAGTCCCGACTTTCGTCCCTGCTCGACCCGTCGGTCTCACAGTCAAGCTCCCTTGTGCACTTACACTCAACACCTGATTGCCAACCAGGCTGAGGGAACCTTTGGGCGCCTCCGTTACCCTTTAGGAGGCAACCGCCCCAGTTAAACTACCCATCAGACACTGTCCCTGATCCGGATCACGGACCCAGGTTAGACATCCAGCACGACCAGAGTGGTATTTCAACGACGACTCCACAACCACTGGCGTGGCCGCTTCAAAGTCTCCCACCTATCCTACACAAGCCGAACCGAACACCAATATCAAACTATAGTAAAGGTCCCGGGGTCTTTCCGTCCTGCTGCGCGAAACGAGCATCTTTACTCGTAGTGCAATTTCACCGGGCCTATGGTTGAGACAGTCGAGAAGTCGTTACGCCATTCGTGCAGGTCGGAACTTACCCGACAAGGAATTTCGCTACCTTAGGATGGTTATAGTTACCACCGCCGTTTACTGGCGCTTAAGTTCTCAGCTTCGCCACCCCGAAGAGCAGCTAACCGGTCCCCTTAACGTTCCAGCACCGGGCAGGCGTCAGTCCGTATACATCGCCTTACGGCTTCGCACGGACCTGTGTTTTTAGTAAACAGTCGCTTCTCGCTGGTCTCTGCGGCCACCCCCAGCTCACCGAGTAAATCGGATCACCAAAGATGGCCCCCTTCTCCCGAAGTTACGGGGGCATTTTGCCGAGTTCCTTAACCATAGTTCACCCGAACGCCTCGGTATTCTCTACCTGACCACCTGAGTCGGTTTAGGGTACGGGCCGCCATGAAACTCGCTAGAGGCTTTTCTCGACAGCATAGGATCATCCACTTCACCACAATCGGCTCGGCATCAGGTCTCAGCCTTAACGTGTGACGGATTTACCTACCACACGGCCTACACCCTTACCCCGGGACAACCACCGCCCGGGCTGGACTACCTTCCTGCGTCACCCCATCGCTTACCTACTACCACCTTGGTTCATCGGCTCCACCACTACCCTCAACTCCGAAGAGATCAGGCCGGCTTCACGGACTTAGCATTAATGGGCTCAGTACTGGGCGTTTCAAAGCGGGTACCGGAATATCAACCGGTTGTCCATCGACTACGCCTGTCGGCCTCGCCTTAGGTCCCGACTTACCCTGGGCAGATCAGCTTGACCCAGGAACCCTTAGTCAATCGGCGCACACGTTTCTCACGTGTGTATCGCTACTCATGCCTGCATTCTCACTCGTGAACCGTCCACAACTACCTTCCGGTGCTGCTTCACCCGGCACACGACGCTCCCCTACCCATCCATACAGGCGTTAACCCTATGTGTATGAATGACACGACTTCGGCGGTACGCTTGAGCCCCGCTACATTGTCGGCGCGGAATCACTTGACCAGTGAGCTATTACGCACTCTTTCAAGGGTGGCTGCTTCTAAGCCAACCTCCTGGTTGTCTCTGCGACTCCACATCCTTTCCCACTTAGCGTACGCTTAGGGGCCTTAGTCGATGCTCTGGGCTGTTTCCCTCTCGACCATGGAGCTTATCCCCCACAGTCTCACTGCCGCGCTCTCACTTACCGGCATTCGGAGTTTGGCTAAGGTCAGTAACCCGGTAGGGCCCATCGCCTATCCAGTGCTCTACCTCCGGCAAGAAACACACGACGCTGCACCTAAATGCATTTCGGGGAGAACCAGCTATCACGGAGTTTGATTGGCCTTTCACCCCTAACCACAGGTCATCCCCCAGGTTTTCAACCCTGGTGGGTTCGGTCCTCCACGAAGTCTTACCTCCGCTTCAACCTGCCCATGGCTAGATCACTCCGCTTCGGGTCTAGAGCGTGCAACTCAAACGCCCTATTCGGACTCGCTTTCGCTACGGCTTCCCCACACGGGTTAACCTCGCTACACACCGCTAACTCGCAGGCTCATTCTTCAAAAGGCACGCAGTCACGACATGCAAGCAAGCTTGCATGCGACGCTCCCACGGCTTGTAGGCACACGGTTTCAGGTACTATTTCACTCCGCTCCCGCGGTACTTTTCACCATTCCCTCACGGTACTATCCGCTATCGGTCACCAGGGAATATTTAGGCTTAACGGGTGGTCCCGCCAGATTCACACGGGATTTCTCGGGCCCCGTGCTACTTGGGTGTCTCTCAAACGAGCCGTCAATGTTTCAGCTACGGGGGTCTTACCCTCTACGCCGGACCTTTCGCATGTCCTTCGCCTACATCAACGGTTTCTGACTCGTCTCACGGCCGGCAGACCATGAAAGAGAGATCCCACAACCCCGCATACGCAACCCCTGCCGGGTATCACACGCATACGGTTTGGCCTCATCCAGTTTCGCTCGCCACTACTCCCGGAATCACGGTTGTTTTCTCTTCCTGAGGGTACTGAGATGTTTCACTTCCCCTCGTTCCCTCCACACTGCCTATGTGTTCAGCAGCGGGTGACAGCCCATGACGACTGCCGGGTTTCCCCATTCGGACACCCCCGGATCAAAGCTCGGTTGACAGCTCCCCGGGGCCTATCGTGGCCTCCCACGTCCTTCATCGGTTCCTGGTGCCAAGGCATCCACCGTGCGCCCTTAAAAACTTGGCCACAGATGCTCGCGTCCACTGTGCAGTTCTCAAACAACGACCAGCCACCCACCACCCCACCCTCACGGGCGAGTTCACTGGGGCCGGCAACCGAAGAACGACCATCACGGCCGTACCTTCAGATACCCAACAGCGTGCCCGACCCGACCCATTGCTCCTACACGTTCCACGCCGAAGCAGTACTAGTGACAAACAATGTGCCGAGCCGAGTAGTCAACGTTCCACCCATGAGCTACCAGCACCGGACACTCGCCGGTGTTCTGGCCTCTGACCAAGCAAAGCTTGGTAAGAAGTGCTCCTTAGAAAGGAGGTGATCCAGCCGCACCTTCCGGTACGGCTACCTTGTTACGACTTCGTCCCAATCGCCAGTCCCACCTTCGACAGCTCCCTCCCACAAGGGGTTGGGCCACCGGCTTCGGGTGTTACCGACTTTCGTGACGTGACGGGCGGTGTGTACAAGGCCCGGGAACGTATTCACCGCAGCAATGCTGATCTGCGATTACTAGCAACTCCGACTTCATGGGGTCGAGTTGCAGACCCCAATCCGAACTGAGACCGGCTTTTTGAGATTCGCTCCGCCTCACGGCATCGCAGCTCATTGTACCGGCCATTGTAGCACGTGTGCAGCCCAAGACATAAGGGGCATGATGACTTGACGTCGTCCCCACCTTCCTCCGAGTTGACCCCGGCAGTCTCCTGTGAGTCCCCATCACCCCGAAGGGCATGCTGGCAACACAGAACAAGGGTTGCGCTCGTTGCGGGACTTAACCCAACATCTCACGACACGAGCTGACGACAGCCATGCACCACCTGTACACCGACCACAAGGGGGGCACCATCTCTGATGCTTTCCGGTGTATGTCAAGCCTTGGTAAGGTTCTTCGCGTTGCGTCGAATTAAGCCACATGCTCCGCTGCTTGTGCGGGCCCCCGTCAATTCCTTTGAGTTTTAGCCTTGCGGCCGTACTCCCCAGGCGGGGAACTTAATGCGTTAGCTGCGGCACCGACGACGTGGAATGTCGCCAACACCTAGTTCCCAACGTTTACGGCGTGGACTACCAGGGTATCTAATCCTGTTCGCTCCCCACGCTTTCGCTCCTCAGCGTCAGTAATGGCCCAGAGATCCGCCTTCGCCACCGGTGTTCCTCCTGATATCTGCGCATTTCACCGCTACACCAGGAATTCCGATCTCCCCTACCACACTCTAGCCTGCCCGTATCGACTGCAGACCCGGGGTTAAGCCCCGGGCTTTCACAACCGACGTGACAAGCCGCCTACGAGCTCTTTACGCCCAATAATTCCGGACAACGCTTGCGCCCTACGTATTACCGCGGCTGCTGGCACGTAGTTAGCCGGCGCTTCTTCTGCAGGTACCGTCACTTTCGCTTCTTCCCTGCTGAAAGAGGTTTACAACCCGAAGGCCGTCATCCCTCACGCGGCGTCGCTGCATCAGGCTTTCGCCCATTGTGCAATATTCCCCACTGCTGCCTCCCGTAGGAGTCTGGGCCGTGTCTCAGTCCCAGTGTGGCCGGTCGCCCTCTCAGGCCGGCTACCCGTCGTCGCCTTGGTAGGCCATTACCCCACCAACTAGCTGATAGGCCGCGGGCTCATCCTTCACCGCCGGAGCTTTCAACCTTCTCCCAGGAGGGAGAAAGTATTATCCGGTATTAGACCCCGTTTCCAGGGCTTGTCCCGGAGTGAAGGGCAGATTGCCCACGTGTTACTCACCCGTTCGCCACTAATCCACCCCGAAGGGCTTCATCGTTCGACTTGCATGTGTTAAGCACGCCGCCAGCGTTCGTCCTGAGCCAGGATCAAACTCTCCGTGAATGTTTTCCCGTAATCGGGGAACACATCACGAGAGCGGAACAACAAGGTCGGAATATGACCTGTTGTCCACTGCGTCCTCGCTGTGTTTTGCCTACCCGGACCCGAAGGGCCGTGTAGGACTTTCAAAGGAACCTCCAACCTGCCGAAGCAGGCCGGGGTATCAACATATCTGGCGTTGACTTTTGGCACGCTGTTGAGTTCTCAAGGAACGGACGCTTCCTTTGTACTCACCCTCTCGGGCTTTCCTCCGGGCGCTTCCCTTCGTTCTTGCGTTTCCGACTCTATCAGACTCTTTCGTGTCCAATTTCCCGGTCGAAGCGGGGCTTTCTTTTGCCTTTCGGCGTGTCCACTACTTTAGCGGATTCTCCCGTTTACTCATAATCGAGTCAGTGGGATTGAATTCCGGCATGCCGAAACTCGCACCCTCTGGGGTGAGTCGTAGGTAGTAGTTGGCCGCTTCGGGTCTGCGCGGTTCACGATCCGATGGACCGAACCAACTGCTGTACCCGTGTCAAGCGACTCGGACAACATTAGGGGCCCCGTCCGGGCGAGTCAAATTGACCTGCGGCGCGGGGCATGGGCGCGGTATGGGCTCACCGTGGGGTCGCCGTCGATCCAGAACCGCCAGGGGTGCACCGCCCCGTCCCCGCCCACTCCGGTCCGCGGACCGTTCCGCACCTGGTCACGCGTGGGCGGGGTGCCGTGGAGCACGGTGAGCTCGGCGCCCTCGTGGGCGATGGCATCGGTGCCGTCCAGTGCGCGGCCGATGTCCAGAGCGGTCGCGAGGCGCGCCGGGCCTTTGGCCAGTTCCTTGTCATTGCGGGCCGAAACTCGACGTTTACGCGTCAGCTCGGCGCCCTCCAGGATCTCGCCGGCCCGCAACAACACCCCGCTCGCCCTGCCCTCGGGGCCGCACACCAGATTCATGCAGTGCCACATGCCGTACGTGAAGTAGACGTACGCGTGGCCCGGCGGGCCGTACATCGCTTCGTTCCGCCGTGTCCGGCCCCGGAAGGCGTGCGAACCCGGGTCGATCTCACCGGCGTACGCCTCCACCTCCGTGAGGCGCAGGATGATCGGACCCTCCGGGGTGCCGCGGACCAGGGTGCGGCCTAGGAGGTCGGGTGCCACCTCCAGTACGGGGCGGTCGAAGAAGTCCCGCGTCAGCGGCGTAAGTTCCGGGTGATCGATCACGAGGTTCGAGGTTACTGGGAACCGACTACGGTCGTCGCGCGTATGTAGGGGTCAGGACCTAGGAGGAGAAACATGGGCTTCAAGCGGCTGCTCGCGAGCATGGGTGCCGGCGGCGCCTCGGTGGAAACCGAACTGAGCGAGGTCAACGTCGTTCCGGGTGGGGTCGTCCAGGGCGAGGTACGGATCCAGGGCGGCTCCGTGGACCAGCAGATCGAGGGGCTCTCCGTGGGGCTCCAGGCCCGGGTCGAGGTCGAGGGCCAGGACCAGGAGTACAAGCAGGACATCGAGTTCACCAAGCTGCGCGTCGGCGGCGCCTTCCAGGTGCAGGCGGGCGCTGTGCATGTGGTGCCGTTCGGCCTGGAGATCCCCTGGGAGACGCCGATCACCATGTTCGCCGGCCAGCATCTGCACGGCATGAACATCGGGGTGACGACCGAGCTGGAGATCGCGCGGGCGCTGGACTCCGGCGACCTCGACCCGATCAACGTGCACCCGCTGCCGGCCCAGGAGGCCATCCTCGACGCCTTCGGCCAGCTGGGCTTCGGCTTCCGCAGCGCCGACATGGAGCGCGGCCACATCCGCGGCACGCGGCAGCGGCTGCCGTTCTACCAGGAGATCGAGTTCCACCCGCCGCAGCAGTACCGGGGGCTGAACCAGGTGGAGCTGTCATTCGTCGCGGACGACCGCGAGATGGACGTCATCCTGGAGATGGACAAGAAGGCGGGTCTGTTCAGCGAGGGCAGCGACTCGTACCGCGCCTTCCAGGTCGGTCTGCACAACTTCCACGAGACCGACTGGGCGGCTTATCTGAACCAGTGGCTGGCCCAGGTCGGCGGTTCGCGCAATTGGTTCTAGGGTCAAAGGCGTCATCCGACGGAGCCGACCGAGAGGTGCTGACGTGACCGAGCCGAAGAGGGCGCCGCTGCCGCACGACTTCCATCCGGAGGTTCCCTCGTTCACCGTGGTGAGCGAGGACATCGCCGCCGGGGCCGTGCTCCCCGACGCGCAGGTGTACGCGGCGGGGAACACCTCGCCGCAGCTGCGGTGGGAGGGCTTCCCGGCGGAGACGAAGAGCTTCGCCGTGACGTGCTACGACCCCGACGCGCCCACGGGCAGCGGGTTCTGGCACTGGGTGCTCTTCGACATCCCCGCGTCCGTCACGGAGCTGCCGGCCGGCGCGGGCGGCGGGAAGTTCGAGGGACTGCCCGCCGGTGCCGTGCACGCGCGCAACGACTACGGGACCAAGGACTTCGGCGGCGCCGCCCCGCCGGCCGGGGAGAACCACCGCTATGTGTTCACCGTGTACGCGGTGGACACCGGGAAGCTGGGCCCCGACGGCGACGCATCGCCGGCGGTCGTCGGGTTCAACCTGCGGTTCCACACCCTGGGCCGGGCCCAGCTCGTCACCGAGTACGCGGAGCCCGCCGAGAACGCCTGAGCACCAAATCGTCCGCATCCGTTTGCCCTGCCCTGGTCTTGGAGAGATCAGGGCAGGGCATTTTTTAATGCGTTGTCCATCACGGCTTGCCGGGGCCAGAGTTGATCCGGGCCTGCCAGGGGGCGGCCGGCACACGGGAGGTGGGCGGGATGCGGGACACGCTGGTACTGAACGCGAGCTTCGAGCCGCTGTCGACGGTGACGCTGAACCGCGCGGTGGTGCTGATCCTTCAGGACAAGGCCGTTGTCGAGCAGTCCCACCCCGGCCTCCGGATGCGCGGCGCCGATGTGGACATCCCGGTACCCCGGGTGATCCGGCTCTGCCGGTATGTACGGGTGCCGTTCCGAAGACAGGCCCCGTGGTCCAGAAGGGGCGTCCTGGTCCGGGACCAGCACCGGTGTGCGTACTGCGGGAAGCGGGCGAGCACCGTCGACCATGTGGTGCCGAGGGCGCAGGGCGGGCAGGACACCTGGCTCAACACGGTGGCCTCCTGCGCGGAGGACAACCACCGCAAGGCGGACCGTACGCCGGAGCAGGCCGGGATGCCGCTGCTGCGCAAGCCCTTCGTGCCCTCCCCCGCGGAGGCGATGCTGCTGGCGCTGGGGGCGGGTGACCGCTCGGCGCTGCCGGAGTGGCTGGCGCGGTCCGCGGCGTAGCCGCCGTACGCCTCATGACGTCGCCGGAGCCCGTCTCCCCCGGGGGAGACGGGCTCCGGTCGTTCAGCGGAGCAGCAGCTGGACGATGGCGACCGTGCCGACGGTGACGATGAGGGCGCGCAGCAGGGCGGGGCTGAGGCGGCGGCCGACCTTGGCGCCGATCTGGCCGCCGATGGCGGAGCCCACCGCGATCAGGACCACGGCGGTCCAGTCGAAGTCGGCGACGAAGAGGAAGAACAGCGCGGCGATGCTGTTGACGACGGCGGCGAGGACGTTCTTGACGGCGTTCAGGCGCTGGATGGTGTCGTCCACCAGCATGCCCATGAGGGAGAGGTAGATGATCCCCTGGGCGGCCGTGAAGTAGCCGCCGTAGACGCTGGCGAGGGTCAGGCCGATGTAGAGCAGCGGGCCGCCGTCGGGGTGGGCGGGTGTCCCGGTGCGGGCGCGCCGCTCCTGGACAGCCTTGCTGATGCGCGGTTGCAGGATGACCAGGGCGAGGGCCAGGGCGACCAGGACCGGGACGATGGTCTCGAAGGCCGTCGAGGGCAGGGCCAGGAGCAGGGTGGCGCCGGTGAGGCCGCCGATGAGGGCGCCCACGGTGAGCTTGAGGACGCGGGAGCGCTGTCCTTCGAGCTCCTTGCGGTAGCCGATCGCGCCGCTGATGGAGCCGGGGATCAGGCCGAGCGCGTTGGAGACGGTGGCGGTGACCGGGGGCAGCCCGGTGGCGAGCAGGACGGGGAAGGTGATGAGTGTGCCGGAGCCGACGATCGTGTTAATCGTGCCGGCGCTGATCCCCGCGGCGAAGACGGCGAGCATCTCCCAGATGGACATGGCGTATCCCCCGTGCGTGATCGGTGCTTGGTGCACCGAATCATGCACGGGGGGTGTACACGTCAGTCGACCGGGGGTTCCTCGCGCCGTTCCTTGCCGGTGTTGAAGCCGGGTGCGCCGGAGCCGAGGTTGCCGAAGGCGCCGCTGAGGCCCTTGAGGGCGTCGCCGATCTCGCTGGGCACGATCCAGAGCTTGTTGGCGTCGCCCTCGGCGATCTTCGGCAGCATCTGGAGGTACTGGTACGACAGGAGCTTCTGGTCCGGGTCGCCGGCGTGGATCGACTCGAAGACCGTACGGATGGCCTGGGCCTCGCCCTCCGCGCGCAGGGCGGCGGCCTTGGCCTCACCCTCGGCGCGCAGGATCGCGGACTGCTTCTCGCCCTCGGCGGTGAGGATCGCGGACTGGCGGGTGCCCTCGGCCTGGAGGATGGCGGCGCGCTTGTCGCGGTCGGCGCGCATCTGCTTCTCCATCGAGTCCTGGATGGAGGTGGGCGGCTCGATCGCCTTGAGCTCGACGCGGTTGACGCGGATGCCCCACTTGCCGGTGGCCTCGTCCAGGACGCCGCGCAGCGCCGCGTTGATCTCCTCGCGGGAGGTGAGAGTCCGCTCCAGGTCCATGCCGCCGATGATGTTGCGGAGGGTGGTGACGGTGAGCTGCTCGATGGCCTGGATGTAGCTGGCGACCTCGTACGTCGCCGCCCGGGCGTCGGTCACCTGGTAGTAGATGACGGTGTCGATGTTGACGACCAGGTTGTCCTGGGTGATGACGGGCTGCGGCGGGAAGGGCACGACCTGCTCGCGCAGGTCGATCCGGTTGCGGATCGAGTCGATGAACGGGACGACGATGTTCAGGCCCGCGTTGAGGGTGCGGGTGTACCGGCCGAAGCGTTCCACGATGGCGGCGCTGGCCTGCGGGATGACCTGGATCGTCTTGATCAGGGCGATGAAGACGAGCACCACCAGAATGATCAGGACGATGATGATCGGTTGCATCGTTTCCTCGTGCCCTTCGGTTGATGATCGTCATCGAGTCTGACAGAACGCGCCTGGGTGTGGGGGCAGTTCGGTCACATGACGACGGCCGTCGCCCCGTCGATGTCCACGACGTCGACCTGTTGGCCGGGTTCGTAGCTGTATTCGGGGTCGAAGGCGCGCGCCGACCAGATCTCGCCCGCCAGCTTGATGCGGCCACCGGTGCCGTCCACCCGTTCCAGGACGACGGCCTGACGGCCCTTCAGGGCGTCGATGCCGGTGGCGTGCACGGGTACCCGGTCCGCGCGCTGCCGCCCGGCGATCACGCGTACCACGGCCGTCAGCGCCACCGAGACGATGACGAAGACCAGGACCTGTGCGACGATTCCGCCGCCGAGGGCCGCGACGACCGCGGCGGCGACGGCCCCCACGGCGAACATGCCGAACTCGGGCATCGCGGTCAGGACGAGCGGAATGCCCAGTCCCACCGCGCCGATCAGCCACCACACCCACGCGTCGATGTCCACATGACCATCGTAGGACCGCGGACGCCCTCACGGACAGGGCGCGCGACGGTCAACCCGGCCTAGCCGAGCGGCAGTCCGCGGGCGGTGTAGCGGTCGCCCTGGTGCTCGACCACGAGGGGCAGGCCGAAGCAGAGGGAGAGGTTGCGGGAGGTGAGCTCGGTCTCCATGGGGCCGGCGGCCAGGACCTTGCCCTGGCGGATCATCAGGACGTGGGTGAAGCCGGGGGCGATCTCCTCGACGTGGTGGGTCACCATGATCATGGAGGGTGCGTACGGGTCGCGGGCCAGCCGGCCGAGGCGGCGGACCAGGTCCTCGCGGCCGCCGAGGTCGAGACCGGCGGCGGGCTCGTCCAGGAGGAGCAGCTCGGGGTCGGTCATCATGGCGCGGGCGATCAGGGTGCGCTTGCGCTCTCCCTCGGAGAGGGTGCCGAACTTGCGGTCGAGGTACTCGGTCATGCCGAGCCGGTCGAGGAAGGCGCGGGCGCGGTCCTCGTCCACCTTGTCGTAGTTCTCGTTCCAGGTGGCGGTCATGCCGTAGGCGGCGGTGAGCACCGTCTGGAGGACCGTCTGGCGGCGGGGCAGCTTTTCGGCCAGGGCGACGCCCGCGATGCCGATGCGGGGGCGCAGGTCGAAGACGTCGGTGCCGACGCCGCCGAGGCGCTCGCCGAGGACGCTGACGCTGCCCTTGGTGGGGAAGAGGTAGCTGGACGCGATGTTGAGCAGGGTGGTCTTGCCGGCGCCGTTGGGGCCGAGGATGACCCAGCGCTCACCCTCCTTGACCGACCAGGAGACGTCGTCCACCAGAGCGCGTCCGTCGCGGACCACGGATACGTCCACCAGCTCCAGTACATCGCTCATGAGCGCGTTGTCTCCCCATGCAGTGTCGAGATCGTCGCGTGCCTGTGGGCACAGCTCCCAGGGAAAACCTACGCCACCGCGTGAGTACCGGCGGCGCTGGGCCCGCCGTCGCGGACCCGGCCGGGCGCGACGGGGGACCGCCTAGGCTGTCCGCATGCTTTCGGAACCACGTTCAGGGCTGCTGGCCGCCTGGGGGAACGCGTTGCTGGCGGGGCTCGTGTCGCCGGACGACGCGGCGCTCGCCATCGTCGGGGAGGACGCGGTGCACCGCGTCGAGGGGCTGCCGGGTGAGGCCGGTCCGGTCGGGCTGACGTTCGCCCTGGGGCGGCTGCGGGCGCTGGGGGTGAGCGGCTTCCGGGTCGCGCTGCCGGTGCCGGGGCATCCGCTGGGGCTGAGCGGTCCGGCCGATTTCAACGCCCGGGCGCTGGAGGCGGAGGAGGCCGTGGTGACCCACGGCGCCCCGTACGGGCTGGTGCCCGAGGTGCGTGAGGCGGGCCCGGCCGGTGATGTGCACGTGGACGTGGTGTGGCACTGCCTGGCGGTACGGGAGGCTCCGCCGGCCGATGTGCCCTCGCTGGGCGAGGCGGAACGGGAGCTGGCCGAGGCGCTGCGGGACGCGACGACGCTGCTGACCCGGCTGGACGTGGCCGGTTCGGGGCCGGTGGCCGAGGCGGCGGTGGACGCGTACCGGGCGCGGGCGGAGCGGGGGCGCGAGGTGCTGGCCCCGGGCTATCCGCCCCGGGCGGTACGGGTGCTTGAGCTGGCGCAGCGGGTCGGGCTGCTGATCTCGGTGGCGTACGAGAACGGGCACGGCGGCGCGGTGAGCGCGTCGGAGATGGCGGCGCGGGGCGAGGCGCTGCGGCCGGTGGAGCGGGTGGCGCGGCGGGCGCAGGTGGCGGCGTACAACGCGTATGTGGAGGAGCGGGCGCGGTAGGGGCGCGAGCGCCCCGGGTCGGCGGGAGCGCGTGCGGCGGACCCGGCAGCGCGTGCGCCCCGGGGCCGCCGGAGCGACGGTGCGTACGGACAGGGTCGGCCGGAGCGGCAACGCGAGCGCCCCGGGTCGGGCCTGAGCGACGGTGCGTACGGCCGCGGCGGCAGCGCGCGGGGCTGGGCCGGGGCGGCGGCTGGGACCCCGGTGCCCTGCGGGCCGGGCCGGCTTGCGGCCGTGGTGGTCGGAGCCGGCCCGGCTCCCCCTCAGCCCGCCGCTCCGTGGCGGACCGCCCAGAGTGCGGCCTGGGTGCGGTCGGCCAGGTCGAGCTTCATGAGGATGTTCGAGACGTGGGTCTTGACCGTCTTCTCGGACAGGACCAGGGCGCGTGCGATCTCGCGGTTGGACCGGCCGTCGGCGATCAGGCCGAGCACTTCCCGTTCGCGTTCGGTGAGGGTGCTCCCCCGGCCGGTGCCCGTGCCCGGCTCGTCCTGGGCGAGCAGTGCCCCGGCCACCTCGGGCTGGAGCAGGACGTGTCCGGCGTGGACGGAGCGGATGGCGCCGGCCAGGGCGTCCGGGTCGACGTCCTTGTATACGTAGCCGGAGGCGCCCGCGCGCAGGGCGGGGACGACGGTGCGTTGCTCGGTGAAGCTGGTGACGATCAGCACCTTGGCCGGGTTCTCCAGCTCGCGGAGGCGGCGCAGCGCCTCGATGCCGTCGGTGCCGGGCATCTTGATGTCCATCAGCACGACGTCGGGCCGCAGCTCCTCCGTCCTGGCCACGCCCTCGGCGCCGTCGGCCGCCTCGCCGACGACCTCGATGTCGTCCTGGATCTCCAGGAACGTGCGCAGGCCGCGGCGGACGACCTGGTGGTCGTCGACGAGCAGCACCCTGATGATCCTGTCAGCCACCGGGGATCTCCATCTCGATCGTGGTGCCCTTGCCGGGCGCGGATTCAACGGTGAGGCGGCCGCCGACGCCGCTCGCCCGGTCCCGCATGGAGACCAGGCCCAGGTGGCGCCCGGCCCGGCGGGTGGCGGCGGGTTCGAAGCCCCGGCCGTCGTCGGTGATCCGCAGCAGCGTGGCGCCGTCGTGGCGGGCGAGGCTGACGTCGACGTGGGCCGCGTCGGCGTGGCGCAGGGCGTTGTGCAGGGCCTCCTGGGTGACCCGGAGCAGCGCTTCCTCCTGGGCGGCGGGCAGGGCCCGGACGCCGGTGCCGGTGAAGGTGACCCGGGCGGTGTGGGCCCGGTCGAGGACCTGGACCTGGGTGCGGAGGGTGGCGACGAGGCCGTCCTCGTCCAGGGCGGCCGGGCGGAGCTCCACGACGGCGGCGCGCAGTTCGTCCACGGCCTCGGCGGCGAGGGCGGCGACCTGCTGGAGCTCGCCCTTGGCGCGGGCCGGGTCGCGGTCGACCAGGGTGGCGGCGGCCTGGGCGGTGAGCCGGAGCGAAAAGAGCTTCTGGCTGACCGCGTCGTGCAGCTCGTGGGCGAGGCGGGAGCGCTCCTCGGCGATGGTGAGCTCGCGGCTGCGTTCGTAGAGGCGGGCGTTGGTGAGGGCGATGGCCGCGTGCTGGGCGAGGATCGAGAGCAGTTCCTCGTCCTCGGCGGTGAATCCGCAGACGCCCTCGGGCTTGGGGCACCTCTTGTTGGCGAGGAAGAGGGCGCCGATGGTCTCGTCGCCGTCCCGGATGGGCAGGCCGAGGAAGTCGGACATGTCGGGGTGGGCGCTGGGCCAGCCCCCGAAGCGGGGGTCCTTGCGGACGTCGGCGAGACGTTCGGTCTTCGCGCCGTGGAGCATCGCGGCGAGGATGCCGTGCTGGCGGGGCAGCGGTCCGATGGCCTTCCACTGTTCGTCGCTGACGCCGTCCACGACGAACTGGGCGAAGCCGCCGTGGTCGTCGGGGACCCCGAGGGCGGCGTATTCGGCGTCCAGGAGTTCGCGGGCCGAGGCGACGATCGTCTTCAGGACGTCCCGTACCTCCAGGTGGCGGCTCATGGCGAGCAGCGCGGCGCTGACGGCGGCGAGGCCGGAGGGGGGTCGGTGGCTCATGCGGATCACCGTACCGGCGGGCTCCGCGCCCCGTATCGGACCGGAGGCGGCCGGGAACCGGGGCGGAGGGACTAGGACCTGCGGCCGGTGTGCCGTGCGCGGGGCCGGGAACGGCTGCCCGAACCCCTTCCGGAACGTCGCACTCCGAATTGCTCCAGCAACACGTGGTGAGGTCGTTACCCGCCCGATGTGAGGCCGGGCATAGGGCCCACGTCACTTACGAAGCCACCTAGTAGACCGAAAAGGGCGATTTGGTGTGCGATGAGCTGGGGGCGAACCGGGCAAACCGCCCCGCATTCCACTACCCGGCTTCGTACGTCACACCTTTGCCACGGCATTTTGCCGCCGCTAAGAATTGAGCTCGTCCCCGACGGAGATGCGCAGTCGCTCCCGTCTTCGTCCTCCGTGAGGACCCCCCGAATACGAAGAGGTAAGCCTGTATGTCCGCGTCCCGCTTCACCGGCCGTATCCGTAACCTGAACAAGACCCAGAAGCTCTCCGCCGCCGGCGTCTCCGCCGTCGCCGCCGCTGCACTCTCCTTGTCCCTGGTGCCCGGTCACGCCGAGGCCGAGACGGAACCGCAGGCTCTCTCCGCCGCCCCGGTCCTCTTCGACTCCGCGAGCTCCAAGCAGGCCCGCGCGATCCAGGACAGCGTCATCCAGCAGCACTCGACCGCCGAGAAGCTGGTCAAGGCCGCCGACGCCGCCAAGGCCGAGAAGGCCGCCGCGGTGAAGGAGAAGGCCGAGGCCAAGGCGAAGAAGGCGAAGAAGGCCGAGCTGAAGAAGAAGGCGAAGGCCAAGGCGCACACCAAGGCCAAGTCCCACAAGTCCGAGTCGCGCTCCAGCCGCTCCTCCGCCCGTACGCACCTGTACGCCAACAACCTGGACGGCTGGATCCGGGAGTCCCTCGACATCATGCACGAGAAGGGCATCCCGGGCACGTACGAGGGTCTGCACCGCAACATCATCCGCGAGTCCAGCGGCAACCCGAACGCCATCAACGACTGGGACATCAACGCCCAGAACGGCGTGCCCTCGATCGGTCTGCTCCAGATCATCAAGCCGACCTTCGACTACTACCACGTGTCCGGCACCCCGCACACGCAGTACGACCCGGTCGCCAACATCACCGCGTCGGCCAACTACGCCGCCGACAAGTACGGCTCGATCGACAACGTCAACAGCGCGTACTGATCCGCCGCGATCCGTACCGCCGATGACAGACGCCGAAGGGCGGCACCCCGCGTGGGTGCCGCCCTTCGGCGCGTGTCCGGGCCGGTTACTTGCGCATGACCTCGGGCTCGTGGCGGCGCAGCAGCCGCGCGACCGCGAAGCCGCAGACGACGCCGAGGAACAGCAGCACCGAGATGTCGATCCCCCACTGGCCCACCGAGTGCTCCCAGAGCGGGTCCAGGTCCGTGGGGTTGTTCTGGTCCCACGGCGGCATGAGGTGGCCGAGGTCCAGCGTCGCGCCGGCGCCCGCGATGGCCCAGCGGGACGGCATCAGCCAGGCGAACTGCTCCAGGCCGGGCGATCCGTACACCTGGAAGAGGATGCCGGTGAAGACGACCTGGACGATCGCGAACATGACCAGCAGCGGCATCGTCTTCTCGGCGGTCTTCACCAGCGAGGAGATGACCAGGCCGAACATCATCGAGGTGAAGCCGAGCGCGATGACCGTCAGGCAGAGCTCGACGGCCGGCGGCATGATCAGGCCCTCTTCGGGCAGATCGCGGGTGGCGAAGCCGATGCCGCAGATGATGACGCCCTGGACGGCCGTGATCAGGCCGAGGACGATCACCTTGGACATCAGATAGGCGGAGCGGGACAGACCGGTGGCCCGTTCCCGTTCGTAGATGACGCGTTCCTTGATCAGTTCGCGTACGGAGTTGGCCGCGCCGGAGAAGCACATGCCGATCGTGAGGATCAGCATGATCGTTCCGGCGTCGCCGTTGAACTTGTGCGGCGGCTTCGGCGGCGCGAGACCGTAGTCCGACGGGATGACCACGCTGACGATGCCGAGCACCGCGGGCAGGATCACCATCAGGCCCATGAAGCCCTTGTCGGAGCCGATCACCGAGAGGTAGCGGCGCATCAGCGTCCACAGCTGGGTACCCCAGCCCTGCGGCTTCGGCGGGCGCATCTGCTGCGGCGGCGGCATGTGCACGGACTGCACGGCGGCGGCGTCGATGTCGGCGGCGTACATCTGGTAGTGCTGCGAACCGCGCCAGCGGCCCGCCCAGTCGTAGTCGCGGTAGTTCTCGAACGCCGAGAAGACGTCGGCCCAGGTGGTGTAGCCGAAGAAGTTCAGCGCCTCGTCCGGCGGGCCGAAGTAGGCCACGGCACCGCCCGGCGCCATCACCAGGAGCTTGTCGCAGATGGCCAGCTCGGCGACCGAGTGCGTGACGACCAGCACGGTACGGCCGTCGTCGGCCAGTCCGCGCAGCAGCTGCATCACATCGCGGTCCATGCCCGGGTCGAGGCCGGAGGTCGGCTCGTCCAGGAAGATCAGCGACGGCTTGGTCAGCAGCTCCAGCGCTACCGAGACGCGCTTGCGCTGGCCGCCGGAGAGCGAGGTGACCTTCTTGTCCTTGTGGATGTCGAGCTTGAGCTCGGTCAGGACCTCGTGTATCCGGGCCTGGCGCTCGGCCTCGGTGGTGTCCGCGGGGAAGCGGAGCTTGGCCGCGTACTTCAGGGCGCGGGTGACGGTCAGTTCCTTGTGCAGGATGTCGTCCTGCGGAACCAGGCCGATGCGCTGGCGGAGCTCGGCGAACTGCTTGTAGAGATTCCGGTTGTCGTAGAGGACGTCGCCCTGGTTGGCGGGCCGGTAGCCGGTGAGCGCCTTGAGCAGGGTGGACTTCCCGGAGCCGGACGGGCCGATGACGCCGATGAGCGACTTCTCCGGGACGCCGAACGAGACGTCCTTGAGGATCTGCTTGCCGCCGTCGACGGTGACCGTGAGGTGGCGGGCCGCGAAGGAGACCTCGCCGGTGTCGACGAACTCTTCCAGCCGGTCGCCGACGAGCCGGAACGTCGAGTGACCGACGCCGACGGTGTCGTTCGGGCCGATGAGCGCCGAGCCGGACTTGGAGAGCGGCTGGCCGTTGACGTACGTGCCGTTGTGCGAGCCGAGATCGCGGATCTCGAAGCGGCCGTCGGGCGTCGCGTGGAACTCGGCGTGGTTACGGGAGACCTGGAGGTCCGAGACGACCAGGTCGTTCTCCAGCGCACGGCCGATCCGCATCACCCGGCCGAGGGCCAGCTGGTGGAACGTGGTCGGGCTGCGGTCCCCGTAGACCGGCGCCGCTCCCGCCGGGCCGTTGCCGGGACCGGGCGGCGCCGGGGCCCCGCCCTGCTGCGGCACGTACGGCTGCTGAGGCGCGGGCTGCTGGGGTGCCGGCTGCTGCCAGCCCGGGCCGCCCTGCTGAGGCTGGTGCGGCTGCTGAGGCGCGGGCTGCTGCTGCGGCTGCGCGGGGCCGGCGGCCCGGCCGCTGTAGACGTCCGCGGCGCTCAGGGTCAGCCGGGGTCCGTCGGTGGCGTTGCCCAGGTTCACGGTGGAGCCGGCCGCGATCTCCATCTGGTGGATCCGCTGCCCGTGCACGTACGTGCCGTTGGTGCTGCCGTGGTCCTCGATGAACCAACTGCGCCCGTTCCAGCTGATCGTGGCGTGCCGCCACGACACTCTGGCGTCATCGATCGCCATGTCCCCCTGCGGATCACGCCCCAGGGTGTATGCCCTGGACGCATCGAGCGTCCAGGTCCTGCCATTCAATTCCAGTACGAGTTCCGGCACTCCGCGCCCCACTAGTTGTCCCCCGTGTTACCCCCGTCGCAGGGAGTCTAGGGATGCTGAACATCGTGGGGAACTATTCCAGGACCGGTCCCGGATACGAAAGCCGGGCGGCCGAGGGTGACCTCACCGAGACCTGCGCGGCCAGGCGAAAGGGGACGGACCGGGTGCGGATGCCCGGGGTGTCCGGCACTCGGGACGGGCTGCCTGCGCGCGCTCGGGGACCGATACGGTGGGTGCACCATGAGCGTATCCCGGCCTCCTGAGCCCGCCCCGTCTCCCGAGCCCGCCGAGTCACGGCAGGGTCCGGACGTACCGACCCTGCTGGTGAAGATCTTCGGGAAGGACCGCCCCGGGATCACCGCGGGCCTCTTCGACACCCTGGCCGCCTACTCGGTCGACGTGGTCGACATCGAGCAGGTCGTGACCCGGGGCCGTATCGTCCTGTGCGCGCTGGTCACCGCGCCCACCGCGGGCGGGACCACCGAGGGCGAGCTGCGGGCCACCGTGCACAGCTGGGCGGAGTCGCTGAAGCTCCAGGCGGAGATCATCTCCGGCACCGGCGACAACCGGCCGCGCGGCGTCGGCCGTTCCCATGTCACGGTGCTGGGGCACCCGCTGACCGCGGAGTCCACGGCGGCCATAGCGGCCCGGATCACCTCGACCGGCGGGAACATCGACCGCGTCTTCCGGCTGGCGAAGTACCCCGTCACGGCGGTCGAGTTCGCGGTGTCCGGTACGGGGACCGAGGAGCTGCGCAGCGCGCTGGCGCCGGAGGCCGCGGGCATCGGCGTGGACGTGGCGGTCGTCTCGGCGGGGCTGAGCCGCCGGGCGCAGCGGCTCGTCGTGATGGACGTCGACTCGACGCTGATCCAGGACGAGGTCATCGAGCTGTTCGCGGCGCACGCGGGCTGCGAGGCCGAGGTCGCCGAGGTGACCGAGCGGGCGATGCGCGGTGAGCTGGACTTCGAGCAGTCGCTGCACGCCCGGGTGGCGCTGCTCGCGGGGCTTGACGTGTCCGTGGTGGAGAAGGTCCGCGCGGAGGTCCGGCTGACGCCGGGGGCCCGGACGCTGATCCGTACACTGAAGCGGCTCGGCTACCAGGTGGGTGTGGTCTCGGGCGGTTTCACTCAGGTGACCGACGATCTGAAGGAGCGCCTGGGGCTCGACTTCGCGTCCGCCAACACGCTGGAGGTCGTGGACGGAAAGCTCACGGGCCGGGTGACCGGGGACATCGTGGACCGGGCGGGCAAGGCCCGGCTGCTGCGGAGCTTCGCCGCCGAGGCGGGGGTGCCGCTGGCGCAGACGGTGGCGATCGGCGACGGGGCCAATGACCTGGACATGCTGAACACGGCGGGGCTCGGGGTCGCGTTCAACGCGAAGCCGGTGGTCCGCGAGGCCGCGCACACGGCGGTGAACGTGCCGTTCCTGGACACCGTGCTCTATCTGCTCGGCGTCACCCGCGAGGAGGTCGAGGCGGCCGACGGCCTCGTGGAATAGCTCCCGCCACTGCTACGGGAAGGGCCCCGGCGCGCACCTCGCGGTGTGTGCCGGGGCCCTTCCCGTACGGGCGGCGGTTCAGTCGTTGGGGGTCCAGTATTCGGTGAGCCGGCCGACGCCGTGCTCGACGCTCTTCCAGGGGCCGGTGAACCCGACCACGGCGAAGGCGGCGGTCGGGAAGCCGCCGCGCGCCATCCGGGCGAGCCCGTCGCCCTCGCCGCTGCCGGAGAGGGCGTCGGCGAGCGCGTGCATGCCGGGGTTGTGGCCGATGACCAGCAGGTCGGCGACGTCGTCCGGGGTCTCGTTGACCAGGGCGATCAGGTCGCCGAGCGATGCCTCGTACAGCCGCTCCTCGTACACGGTCCTCGGGCGCTCGGGCATCTCGTGCACGGCCAGCTTCCACGTCTCACGCGTTCTGGCGGCGGTCGAGCAGAGGGCCAGGTCGAAGACGATCCCGGAATCGGCGAGCTTGCGGCCCACCATGGGGGCCTCCATGCGGCCGCGCTCGGCCAGCGGCCGCTCGTGGTCGGACTCCTGCGACCATTCCGCCTTGGCATGTCTGAGAAGGACGATCCTGCGAGATGTATCGGCGCTCATACACCTCAGCTTCGCATGAAACGCGCCACCCGGCGCAGGGTGTTGGCGGCTTCGCAGCCCCCGGGGACGGGAGGTCAGCGGGTCAGCAGCTCCACGAGGTGGCGCAGCAGCCGGCCGGTCGCCGATTCGCCGGTGGCGGCCTGCGCCTGGCCCGGTCCGGCGATCAGCAGCAGGAGCGCGGCGAAGGCGACGGCGGGCAGTGCGACGGCCCACCACGGCAGCCGTACGTCGACGCCGCTCGGCTCCGGACGGGTGGTGTGCGTACGGGCCGGCATGTCCGCCTCCGTGGGTGGTCGGTTCTGATACTCAGAACTTACGGAGACGGGGGCGCCGCTCCCATCCGGTGACCCACCCACTTCACCCTGACCCTGGCCCCCTAAGGGATGGGGGTGCTAGCCCCACCCCGCCAGGGCGGGGCGTCACGGGGACGCGAGGGCGGCGATGACGCCGACGACGACCGTGATCAGCAGCATGGCCCCGAGGACGAGGAGCAGCTTCTTCTGACCGTTCTGGGGATTCGGATCGAGCACAGGTGACATGGCCCCAGTCTCGCACCTCAGGATTCGTCCTCGATCGTCCGGTCCCGGCCCGCCAGGACGCCCACGGCCATCTGCGGCACCATCAGGGCGGCCATCAGCGCGATCGGCACGCCCCAGCCGCCGCTGTGCTGGTAGAGCACGCCGACCAGGAGCGGTCCGGGGATCGAGATCAGATAGCCGGTGGACTGGGCGAACGCGGACAGCCGGACCACTCCGGCGCCGCTGCGGGCCCGCATCCCGATCATCGTGAGGGCGAGCGGGAACGCGCAGTTCGAGACGCCCAGGAGCAGCGCCCAGGCCCAGGCGCCGCCGGAGGGGGCCAGGTAGAGACCCGCGTAGCCGGTGAGGCCGCAGGCGCCGAGGAGGACGACGATCGGGCCCTGGGTGCGCATCCGGGCGGCGACGCGCGGGATCACGAAGGCGAGCGGGACGCCCATGGCCATGGTGAGCGCGAGCAGCACGCCCGCGGTGCCGGCGGAGACCCCGGCGTCCCGGAAGATCTGCGGCATCCAGCCCATGGTGATGTACGCGGCGGTGGCCTGGAGGCCGAAGAAGCAGGCCAGCGCCCAGGCGGTCCGGCTGCGGGTGATCCGGAGCTCCGGGGCCTCGGGCCGCGCGGCGGCCGGGACCGGCTCGTGGGCGGTGGTCCGGGCCCGCAGCAGTGGGAGCCAGGGCAGGATCGCGGCGGCGGCCAGCACGGCCCAGATGCCGAGCCCGGCCTTCCAGCTGCCGCCCATCGCGCCGGTCAGGGGCACGGTCACGGCGGCGGCCAGCGAGGTGCCGAGGGCCAGGGCCATGGAGTAGAGCCCGGTCATGGAGCCGACGCGGTCGGGGAACCAGCGCTTGACGATCACCGGCATCAGGACGTTGCTGACGGCGATGCCCATGAGGGCCAGGGCGCTGGCGGCCAGGAAGCCGGCGGTGCCGCCGACCAGGGGCCGGATCACCAGCCCCGCCGTGATGGCGACCATGCCCGCGCAGACCACCGCACCGGGGCCGAAGCGGCGGGCGAGGCGCGGTGCCATGACGCCGAAGACCGCGAAGCAGAGCGGGGGCACGGAGGTGAGGACCCCGGCGACGCTGCCGCTCATGTGGAGCCCGTCGCGGACTTCTTCGAGGAGGGCGCCGAGGCTGGTGATGGCGGGGCGGAGGTTGAGCGCGGTGAGGACGAGCCCGAGGGCGACCAGGCGCAGCGTCCACGGCGCGGGGCCGGTCCGCGGGGCGGGGGCGCCGGCGCGGGTGGCTGCCGGGGCGCCGGGGCTCAGGGTCCCGGTCGCGGTCTGGGGAGTCGTCTCTTCGTCACGCATGAGGCCATCATAGAATCATGGGATGATTGGTTGTCCATTCCTTCCGCCCACCGGACCCTGAGAAGATCGGGCCCATGAGCAGTTGCGACCGAGGAGCACCATGGCGCTGACGTCCCCGAGGCGTTCGGCACTCGCCGACCAGGTGATTGCCCAGCTGAGGAACCAGATCACCACGGGCGAGTGGCCGGTGGGTTCTCGTATCCCGACCGAACCCGAGCTGGTCGAGCAGCTGGGGGTGGCGCGTAACACCGTCCGCGAGGCGGTCCGGGCGCTCGCGCACAACGGACTGCTGGACATCCGGCAGGGCTCGGGCACCTATGTGGTCGCCACCAGCGAGCTGGCCGGGGTGATGCACCGCCGGTTCGCCTCGGCGGACCCGCGTCACATCGCGGAGCTGCGGTCGACCCTGGAGTCCTCTGCGGCGCGCCTGGCTGCGGTCCGGCGCACCGAGCGGGACCTGAAGCAGCTGGACGCGCTGATGCGGCGGCGCGAGGAGACCTGGGCGGCCGGGGACGCGGAGGCGTTCGTGGCCGCCGACGCGACGCTGCACCTGGCCGTGGTGGCCGCTTCCCACAACGACGTGCTGACGGGGCTCTACGCGGACCTGGGCGACCTGCTGCGGGACTATCTGCGCGGTGACGTCGGCCAGGAGCTGCGGCCGGAGAACCATATGGACCACAGCCGCCTGGTCGAGGCGATCCGGGCGGGCGACGCGGAGACGGCGGCGACGGAGGCCGCGAGCCACGCGCTGATCTGCCTGGCGGACCGGGTCTAGGACCTGGGCCCCGGAGTCCTTGCGCCCTACGGAGTCCTTGCGCCCTACGCTTTGGGCGCCGCGCTGTGGGTGACCCAGGCGGAGGCGACTTCCTTCCAGCAGCGGTCGGCCAGGCGCACCGTGTGCCCCGGGCCGACCGTCACCGGCTTGGAGTCCGCGTCCACGTCCCACCAGCGGGCGCACTCGGTGTGCAGCTGGACGCGGTCGGCCGAGGGGTACGGGTTGTGGCAGTAGGCGACGACCCGGGAGCCCTCGATCGACGTACGGCACTCGGAGCCGGCCGGTTCGGGGCTGGGCGCGGGCGGCGCGGCCGCACCGGCGGCCCCGACGTGCCCGGCGGCGTACAGGCCGGCCGGGACGAGCAGTCCGGCGATCACCGCGCCGGAGGCCAGCAGGGAACGGGTTCGGTGAGGTGTGCGACGCACCGCGATCTCCTCCCCATGCCTGACCTGAAGTCCGGTTCCTCCACATTCTGCGGGGGATCGTCCGGCTTTTCGACCTGAGCGCGGCTCGGGCGTACACCGAGGGGGAGAAACGGCCGCGCACCGCCTCCGGGGGGATTCCGGGGACGGTGCGCGGGCGGAACGTACGGGACCGGGAGGTCAGGCACCCATCATGTGCACGCCGCTGTCGACGTGGATGATCTCGCCGGTGGTCCGCGGGAAGAAGTCGGAGAGCAGTGCGACGATGCCGCGCCCTGCCGGCTCCGGGTCCTTCATGTCCCAGGCCAGCGGCGCGCGGGTGTTCCACACGTCGGCGAGCCCGTCGAAGCCCGGGATGGACTTGGCGGCCATCGAGCCGAGCGGCCCGGCCGAGATCAGGTTGCAGCGGATGCCGTCCGGGCCCAGGTCGCGGGCCAGGTAGCGGGAGGTGGCCTCCAGGGCGGCCTTGGCCGGGCCCATCCAGTCGTACTGCGGCCAGGCGAACTGGGCGTCGAAGGTGAGGCCGACGATCGAGCCGCCCTCGCTCATCAGCGGCTTGCAGGCCATGGCGAGCGACTTCAGCGAGAACGCCGAGACGTGCATCGCCGTGGAGACCGACTCGAACGGGGTGTTGAGGAAGTTGCCGCCGAGCGCGTCCTGCGGCGCGAAGCCGATGGAGTGCACGACGCCGTCCAGCGAGCCCAGCTCGTCGCGGACCAGCCCGGCGAGGCGGTCCAGGTGCTCCTGGTCGGTCACGTCCAGCTCGATGACCTTGGCGGGCTTGGGGAGCTTCTTGGCGATGCGCTCGGTCAGCGTGGGCCGCGGGAACGCGGTGAGGATGACCTCCGCGCCCTGCTCCTGCGCCACCTTGGCGGCGTGGAACGCGATGGACGACTCCATCAGCACACCCGTGATGAGGATGCGCTTGCCGTCGAGAATTCCGCTCATGGTGATCAGTGACCCATGCCCAATCCGCCGTCAACGGGGATGACGGCTCCAGTGATGTACGACGCGTCGTCGGAGGCGAGGAAGCGCACCGCGGCGGCGATCTCCTCGGGCTGCGCGTAACGCGCGAGCGGCACCTGGGCCACGATGCCCTTGCGCTGCTCCTCGGTGAGCACCTGCGTCATGTCGGTGTCCACGAAGCCGGGCGCGACGACGTTGAAAGTGATGTTCCGCGAGCCGAGCTCGCGCGCCAGGGACCGGGCGAATCCGACCAGACCGGCCTTGGACGCGGCGTAGTTGGCCTGGCCGGCCGAGCCGAGGAGGCCGACGACCGAGGAGATCAGGACGACGCGGCCCTTCTTGGCGCGCAGCATGCCGCGGTTGGCGCGCTTGACGACCCGGAAGGTGCCGGTGAGGTTGGTGTCGAGGACGGACGTGAAGTCCTCCTCGGACATGCGCATCAGCAACTGGTCCTTGGTGATACCGGCGTTGGCGACCAGCACCTCCACGTTGCCGTGCTTCTCCTCGATCTCCTTGTAGCCCTGCTCCACCTGCTCGGGGTCCGTGATGTCGCAACGGACTGCGAGAACACCGGCCTCGGTGAGCTCGGCGGGCGGCTCGCCGGAACGATAGGTGATCGCGACCTTGTCGCCGTTGGCGACGAAAGCGCGGGCGATGGCGAGGCCGATGCCCCGGTTTCCTCCGGTGACGAGAACCGAGCGGCTCAACGGATCACCCTTTCGTTAGCGGTCTGGTACCTCGGAAACCTATCGGTACCGTCCGCGCGTCGGAGAATCGGCCCCTGACAGCGCCTTTGGCCGGGCACTGTCGGGTTCCTACAGTCCGCCCGCCCCGTCAGTCCGCCAGACCAGGTGCGTGGGCCGACAGCCCCCCGGCCCGAGCAGTCTCGAGCATCCTGCGGTCGTACGTCACCAGGGCGGTCAAGTCATCCCGCAGCGAGAGAGCGCTGGCCACGTGGATCGCGTCCAGCGTCCTCAGGCGCCCGACCAGCAGCGCTGCCGCATCACGTACCTCGCGAGTGAGAAGAACCTCAGTGATCCGGGCGTCCAGGTCCTCCATGGCCTTCGGAAAATGCCCCATGAGGTCCAGCGTCCGCACTGTCTCCACGAAGCCGAGCGTGCTGGTGGCGAGCGGCTCTGTGGCCCGTTCCTGGAGAAAGACGTCGAGCGTGGCCCAGTGGCTGCGCCGGGTCATCCAGGTAACAAGGGCGGACGTGTCCATGTAGATCAACGGTCGTCCTCTTCGCGCTCGGCCAGCAGCAGCGCCACGGGATCGACGTCTTCCGCAACCTCGTAGTGCGGCATGGTGTGCCGCTCGGCGGCGGTGACAGGCTTCAGCTTGATCTTTCCCTGTGCCACCAGGTGTGCGTACCGCTCCATGGGGCTACCGGCCGGTGACAGTATCGCGATCACATTGCCGTGCCGGGTGACCTCGATCGCCTCTCCCTTCTCGACGCGAGCGAAGACGGCGCTGGGATTGTACGAGAACTCGCGGACGGAGATGGTGCTCATGGCGGCCTCCCAATTGTGCCTACACGTAAGCCACTGTACCTACACGCCAGAGGCTGGTGTCGCGGCTGGACGGGCTCCATGCCACTCAGTCGTCACTCGGCGGCCTCACCGCCTTCCAGCGCGTCGAGGAGCCTGCCGGCGAGTTCCGAGAGGGTTTCTCCGTCCTGGGTGGCCCAGCGGGCGGTGCCCTGGTTCGAGACGGGGCGTTCCTCCCATTCGGCCAGCTCAAACATGCGCGCGACAAGACCGCTGGGTGAGTACGAAAGGCCGTCCGCGGCCCAGACGATCGGGCGGGTCCGGTTGGTGTTGGTCCACTTCGCGTGTGCGCGCCGCGGGTTCGCCCCGAGCCACGAGGCCAGCGCGTCTTTCTCCGACTGCACGTAGAGGGCCAAGCTCAGGGTCGCCCCTTCGTCCAGCGCCCCCCTGTCGATAATGACGTGCACCGCGTTGGGCCTGCGGCGCTTTCGTGGCTTGTTCTCCTGGCGTCGGTACTTCGCCGCGGCGTCACTGCTCCCGCCTCTGTCGAGGCGTGCCAGAACGGCGCTCACCAGATCGGCGGCCTGCCCGGAGTCGGCGCATACACGCTGGACACTCGATCGGGTGCCCACTTCGTCGTCCAGAACCTGCACAAGAACAGGTACGACACGCTTGACCAGGTCGGGCACCTGCTCCTTCGCCCCGGCAGCCCATGCCAGCGACTGGTCCGGCTCCCCCATGCCTGCGTCCTGAGCGAGAAGCCGCCGGAACACCAGGTGGGTGATGAGGAACGTTCCGTCGTCGATGACGGCGGCCGCACGCCCGGCGTACTGTTCGCGCTCCGTACGCAGAGCCTTCCGCACCGCCCGCAGAACGTTTACGGCGTTCCAGATCGCGTACACGCTGGGGACGGAACGGAAGAGTGGGTCGTAGATACCGCCGCCACCCCGTACCCACAGCACGTCGGTCGAGCCGGCCGCGACGAGTCGGGCCGAGAACCTGCTTCCAGAGTGGGCACAGGCGAGCGCGCACGCGGCTTCCACGACGGAGCAGCCCTCGTCGTCCTGCGGTTCGAGCTCGCTGCGACGCACGCTGTACACGAGCCCGAGTTCCGCGCGGAACTCCTCGATGAGCACGGCCTGGACGGGGTCGAGCGCAATGCGGTCGCGTTCGGTGATGTGATTCTGCCGATTGGTGGCCTGGGTGGTGCGGTTGGCGAACTCGGCATCGCCGCCGGTGACAATAAAACGGACGGTGACCTGGGCAAGTCCGGCCTCATCGGCCTGCTCCGCCGCGTCGATGACGGAGCGTACGGTCTGCGCGCCATTTACCACACTGGCACCGTGAGCGATGAGCCGGACGGGGTGACGCTCGGGGAACTTCTGCGAACCGGGCACTGCTTCCACGGAGTCACAGAGAACGGTGACGCCGTTGTTGAAGTACCAGAAGTGGGAGGGCTCCTCAGTGAGAGTGTCGACCAGTTCCTTGTTGATCGGGGTCAGCCCGAGCGGGTTACGGATGTTGTGAGCGAACAGCTCATTGCCGTGCTCGGCCCAGCTAGCGACCTGCTCGGCCTGCATGACGCCCTCGTAGGAGAGGTACGGAGACGGCACACTGAACCAAGGCTGGAGCGTTGCTTCCAGGGTGACGGGCTCGCTCTGTTGGTCCTTGCGCACCAGCGCATAGACATCAGGCGCATGCAGAACACTATGCCCGACGTAGTCGCCGAGGGAGTTGAACTCCTTTTCACCGTTCTTGATGGCCTGCCGCACTCCTGGCGAAGGCGACGTGGTTCCCATAAGGACGATCACCTGGGTGATCTTGGTGGCCTTCGCGCCGATGAGCTCGTGTGCCTGCTTGGCGAGGATCTGACCGCGTGGGTTGAACTGGGCGGCCTCTCCGGAATCGATGAGGCTCAATCCCACGAAGAGCTTGTGCACCGCTGTCTCGTCGGCCTTGGCCGTCCCGGTCGGGCTCCACTTAGCCTGTACAAGATAGATATGGGCTGCCGCCTCGTCGATGGCGACGGCGTCGATCCCTTGGTCCTGACCGCCGTCGATGACACACTCGGCTGCCTGCTCGGGCGTCCACCCCGTCACGATCCGCACGGCGTGCGCGGCCAGGGCCCGCGAGCGGAAAGCCGGCTCTGTCTGATCCGGCGGCCGGTTACCGAAGTCACTCATGTCGATGAGGCCGGCGTACGTCTCGTCAAAGGCGCGTGCCGTCTGACGGACCTGGGTGGGGATGTCGGGCTGCTGGGGTGTGGCGTTCACGGTTTCCTGTCGGGGCGACTGCGTGTGATGGAGGAAGGATGGGTACGGCGGCGCTCTCAGCCGAGGGAGTCGAGTACTCTCTCAAAGCTCCGCTGCGCGTCGCCGAGGTGGTCCACGATCGAGCGGGCTATGTCACGCGGATCGCCGAAGTCGTACGGCGCCTCGCCGGAATCGGCCCTCAGGTCGAGTCTGACGTCGGGACTGTCCAGGATCTTCCGCACGGCGTCGCGGTCGTAGCGCTTGAAGCGCGACGACTCGGTACGACCGGTGAAACCTTCTTCTCCGGGCCGGTACGCCTCCAGGAACTCCGTGAAGTCGTCCTCTGTGAGCGGGCTCTCGGTGTCCGTGTGATGGAGGTCGCGGGCGTCGTACACCCATAGCTCGTCGGTGTTCGGCTCGCCAGTCGGGCGTCGCGTGGATTTGGTGAAGAAGAGGACGTTCGACTTGGAACCGGTGTCGTGAAACATGCCGGTCGGCAGCCGTAGCAGGGTGTGCACGGTGCAGTTCTTCAACAGCTCCCTGCGAATGGTGGACGCCGCACCCTGGTGGAACAGCACACCGTCGGGAACGAAGACAGCCGCCCTCGCACCCTGAGGCAGGGTGATGGCCAAGTGCTGGAGGAAGTTGGCCGGCAGCGTGGCGTTCTGTGCCCAGAAGTCGTCCCGCTGCTCGGTGTTCGTCTCCACGCTCCTGAACGGCGGATTGCAGATGACGACGGTCGCGGCCACGTCCCGTTCATGCCGACGCACCAGCCGGTCCCTCACTCTGAGCGAGTCCGCGCGCAGGACCGGGGGGACGTCGTGGAACTGGCGCCCGGTGTTCAGCAAAACGTTCATCGTCGCCAGGCGGCACATCTGCACATCGATGTCGGCACCGGCGATGGCAGCCGCATCGACGCGGCCCCCTTGCGCGGCCATCTCGCGGTGCGCGGCGATGAGGCTTGTGCCGACCCCGACTGCGCCGTCGATCACCCTGTCCTGCTGAGTGAGGGCGAGCGCCTCGGCGATGACCTTCAGCAGGTACGGCGGAGTGAGGAACTGGCCCGTCTCCCGCTTGGCCCTGATGTCGTCGCGACAGTCGGCGATCAGCAGGGAGAAAGCCGATCCGAGTTCGTCACGGTTCACATCCGACCAGCGGTACGGGTCGAACTCCTCGATGATCAGCCGCCCGAGTTCCGCCATCCTGTCCACGGGCCAGGGGCGGGAGTCCTGGAAGAGGACGCCGGCGATCGCCCGGCGGGGATCCTGCGGGTTCGGCCTGCCGAGGTCGGTCATCAGTCCGGTGAGGGCTCCATGCAAATCCTCACCACTGGCAAGTACGAGGCGGGGCCAGCTGTCCGCCGGGGCAACCGACCGGGTCGCGAACATCCCGGACCGCTGGGAACGTTCATGATCGAGCTTGAGGAAGAGCAGATAGGCGATGTGCTCGGTGAACTCCAGCCGGGTCAGGGCCTTGGCGCTGGTCTTGAGTTCGTAAAACCGCTGCCAGCGTTCGAAGATCGCCTTCGCCGTCCAGTGCTTCTCCGGCCCTCTGGTCCCGACTCCACCGCGCTCCGCCGCCATACCCCGCCCGCTCTCGTACGTCCCGGTCCGAGTGGATCACCGACAGGGCGCCCACTGCCTGGACGGCCCTGACAGCCGGAGTACCGCGCAGTGCATGGGCCGCTGGGCCGCAGGCGATCAACTCCTCCCCATCGTAGGCATATCTTCACGATCAGTACGACAAGATTGGCTGTCGGTGGCGATGAGCCCGTCATGCCTCCGCCTTCTCCTCAGCGGAGCGGGAGCCGCTGCGGTTCAGCACATCGAAGTGGGCCACGTTCCGGGCCGGCGTGATAGCGGGCGAGCTGTGAGCAGGCAGATGACAGTGTGACGGCGGGCCGGTGGCTCCTCGAAAACCACCGGCCCGTCGCCGGTGTCTGCGTCTACTTGTCGTCCGCCGACGGGTGCGCTTCCTTCTTCAGGGCTTGAGCCACGGCCGTGAACTCGGCCAGTGCCACTTCGAGTTCGTCGACGATCTCCTGCGCGATCACATCCGGCGACGCGTACTTCGTGGCGGCGGCGGTGCCGGATTCGAGCACCGTGAGGTCGAGGTTGGCCTTGTCCCGCGCGATCAGCTCGTCGTAGTCGTACGAGCGGAAGCGGTTGTTGGGAGTGCGCTTGGTGAAGTCCGTACCACCGGAGTGGTAGGCGGCGACAAAGTCGTCAAGATGCTGACGGCCCAGCTGGCGCTGTTTGAGCGTGAAGCGCTGGTCCGTGCGGAAGTCGTAGACCCAGAGTTTGCGGGTGCCGGGGCGGCCCCCCGTACGCTGGCCGGTCTTGTCGAAGAACAGGACATTGGCCTTGACGCCATTGGCGTAGAAGATGCCAGTGGGCAGGCGCAGAAGGGTGTGAACGTCGCAGAGGTTGAGGAGGTTCCTGCGGATGATCTCGCCGGCACCACTTTCGAATAGGACGTTGTCCGGCAGGACCAGAGCGGCTCGGCCGTTGGTCTTCAGCAGGTTGTAGATGTGCTGGACGAAGTTGAGCTGCTTGTTGGTCGTCGGCGCCCAGAAGTCGGTGCGGGCGGCATAGGACTCACCGGTGACCGAGCCGACGCCGAAGGGCGGATTGGCCAGCACGATGTCGTAGTGCCGCTTCGGGGGGCGTGCCAGGGAGTCCTGAATGGTGATGAGCGGCTTGGCCTCGGAGCTCCCGATGCCGTGCAGCAGCATGTTCATCAGGGCGAGGCGGCCGGTCTCCCGGACCAGCTCGTATCCGGTGATCGCGCCCGTCTGGAGGGCCCGTCCCTGGTCGCCATAGAGCTCGGCCTCGTAGTTTTGGACGAGGTGGGCGTGCGCCGCGATGAGGAAGCCGCCGGTGCCGCAGGCCGGATCGGTGAGGGTTTCGCCGGGCTTCGGCCGGACGCAGTCGACCATTGCGTCGATGAGCGGGCGCGGCGTGAAGTACTGGCCCGCACCCGTCTTGCGGTCCTCCGCGCCTCGCTGGAGCAGACCTTCGTAGGCGTCGCCCTTGAGGTCCTGGTTCTCCGTGGTCCAGGTATGGGGATTGATCAGGTCCTTGATCAGGCGTTCCAGGACGGCGGGTTCCTGGATCTTGTTCTGCGCTTTGGTGAAGACCTCTCCGAGCATGGTGCCGCCGCGCTGACCGAGGTCCTTGAGGATGAACTCGTAGTGGTCGAGCAGCGCTTCCGCGGACCGGGTCATCAGGCTCTGCCAGTCCCGGCCCTCGGGCACGAGTGGCTTTTCGGGGGCGTTGCGCCGGAAGACGGCCGGACGGTTGGCGCGCTCGTGGGCCATCTTCAGAAAGAGGAGGTAAGTGAGCTGCTCGACGTAGTCGAGGGTCGAGACGCCGGAGTGACGGAGCAGCTCGCAGTACGACCAGAGCCGGTTGACGAGGGTGGAGGTCGAGACCGGGGCGGGGCTTGCGACGGTTGTCTTCTCAGTGTTGCTGCTCATGGTCGTGCTCACAGGGGAAGTACTTCCTGGGTGCCGGAGGGAACCGGTCGGCCGGGGGGCGCGGAAGCGGCCGGCGGTGTCGTACTGGGCGCGCGCTTACGCTTGGCCGGTTTGGCGCTGGCGGCTCGTTCAGCGCGGATCCGGGCGAGGAGGGCGGACGCGGGCTCATCGTCGGGGTCCTGGGGGACGAGGGCGCCGGTGAAGGCGGCGTGGAGGAGGGCGTTGCGGAGCCGTCCGGCTTCGTGAGCCTGTTCGTCCAGCGGCGCTTTCAGCGGGCGCACTTGCTTCATCGCGTCCGAAACAGCTGCCACCACACGCTTCTGTCCCACGCCCTGGGGAGGGATGGGAATTCGAGCGGAGCGGACAGCCCCCTGCGAGATATTCCGCATCGAGTCACTGGTCCCCGTGGCCACCGCAGAATACTGAGCCCGCACCGGCCGCGACAGGAGGACTTCAATGAGCCACTCCTTCTCCACACCCGCTTTCGGCACCAACCGCAGGCTTTTGTCACTGAGCATCAACTTTGCACGAGTGGTACGTACCATCACTGGGGCGCCCACGTAGTCAACGGTGTTCGCGCGGCTCATAAGAATGTCACCATCGCGAATCTCGTAGTCCGGATTCGGATTACGTTCGGGCGGCAGCGCCTTGTTTTCCTCTGGTTTGAACTCTCCCCAGGTCATGGCACTGACTTTGATGACTCCCCACTCATCATTGCGGGCCACCCTCGGAAGGCAAGTAAAGGATTTACCCGCTTCGATCCCTTCAAGGACGTCCCCTACCGTGCCCCATCTCCAACCCTCGGGCAGTGCATTTCCGTTTGCCGGCCAAACGCACCGAGACCGCACCGCGTGAACAAGATCGTCTATCTTCTCGACAGCCAGAGCCAGAGCCCCTTCGCCCACCTCAACGTGTGCCAACTGATCGTTCAGCTTGGCGACGATGCGGTGTTGTTCGGCGAGGGGCGGCACCGGGATCTCCAGCCCGGCCAGATAGGGGCGCGGCACACGGCGCTGGCCCACAGCGCCGGTCATGTGCCGCTCTGCGGCTCTCCGGACACCCCGTTGCAGCAGAAAATGCATCAAGTACTCGGGGAGCACAGATCCTCGGCTCCGCAGCACATGAAACTCGGTACTCCCAAGCGCACGCCCCCCAGTCAGCCCTTGCGCTTTCGCGATCTTCCCGTTCTCCATGCAGGGCGTGATCTTCGCAAACAGTACGTCGTTCTCCTGGAACCTGGTCAGCGACTTCTTCTTCACGTCGCCATACCGCACCTGCATCGACGCGTCCATGCGCCCCGTCACTGCTTCGACAGCAGCCATTGGCACCTGGGAAATCAGATCATCATCATCAGGTTCCTCGTCGAAACCTCGTGGATTCACGTCGCACAAATCACTGATCGTCGCCCGAACCCACCCCGCAGGAAGTCCATCCGTGACATCCTCCTCGGCCCCCGAGCCCGTCGGCTCCGGTTCCGTACCCGAGTCGGTTGTCACGCGCTCAGCTCCTTGTCCAGTTCAGTGATAATGCGTTCCGCCCGTGTTCCCCCGAATTCGGCAATGAAGCCGTCCGTACCGTTGTGCTTGGTGAAAGGGGCGTAATCCAGGTCAACGGTGTCGAAGCGTACACGTTTGGCAGTCGCTTCGGCGATGCGGTCGAGCCACCACCGCTCGCCCTCCGTGAACCGAGTGCCCATCTGTTCCTGGCGGGCGATCCACGCCTGGTAGCGCTCCCGCACTACCTCCTCGTACGGGCGCGGGGTCGGCGCCCCCCGCTCCGCCCCGCCCGCGAGTTCGTAGCGGAGCAAGGCGAGCAGGTCGGAGGCCGTACGTGTGCGACGGGCACCATCGGTCACCGCCTCGCCCAGTTGCTCGTACGCCTGCCAGAGCCGGTCCGGGGTCCAGGCTCGCGGTGGGCGGGCGATGCTGCGGGCCACGTCGTCCAGCCTGGCCATGGCGGCCCTCGGTGGCACGTCCGAGCCGGCACTGAACGCGACGGACATGGCCGCGATCTCGTCGCGGTTGTCGGCGATGTACTGGCGCCAATCGCGGACGGTCCGCAACGCCGAGTCCTCGTCCTCCACGACCGCGCCCGCCCCCAGCAGCTCGTCCTTACCGGTCTCGTCGTAGAGGATGTCCTTTGCTCGCCGCATCTCCAGCAGCCGGGCGCGCAACGGTGGCTGGGCGGCGAGTGGGCGCACGGCCCGCTCGATGAGATCGCGCACCGCGCGCCCGGGGTCGCGGCCGGCACGCTCGGCGGCCCCCCGGACCTCCAGTTGCCGGTCCGCCGACACGGCTTCGACCATCCCGTGAACGATCTTCGTCAGCTCCGGTCCGCCGCTCAGGCGCTGGATCTCGGCCCGCTCCTCATCCGTCATCTGAATGTCGAGCTTGGCGAGGCGGGCCGCGAGGGTGGAGACCTCTTCCTCCTCGATGGTGTTCGCGGCGGTTTTGCGCAGCAGCTTCTCCAAGCTGATCTGCTTGTCACTGTGACGCTCCAGCGGTGCCGCGTCGACCTTCGGCTTCTTCGTCACACCGACCGCGTCAACGATCACAAAGCGAGTTTTCGGCCCCACCCCAGGAGTGACTTTCTCGAATTCCGTGAGGGACAGCGTCCGGGCTCCGCGGCCCTTCATCTGCTCGAAATAGGCCCAGCTCTTGACGTCCCGCAGGAAAAGCAGACATTCCAGCGGTTTGACGTCCGTGCCAGTGGCGATCATGTCGACGGTGACCGCGATACGCAGATCAGGAAGATTACGGAAGGCCGCGAGGCGCTCGGCGGCGTTGCGGGCCGCGCTAGTGATCTTCGCGCAGAAATCATTGCCCTTGCCGAAAACGTCGCGGACGACCTCGACGATCTCCTCCGCATGGTTGTCGTTCTTGGCGAACACCAACGTTTTAGGCACGTACATCTCGTCCCACGACAGGGCACCCGTGACCGGGTCGCGTCTGGCCCGCTCGGGGAAGATCTCCGTGAACAGTCGGTCGTGGAAGGTCTGGACGACCGTGCGCAGCTGGTCCTTGCTGATGACTCCGACGCCGACTTGCTTCGCGCCGTACTCGATGTCCTCGTCGATGTCCTCGTAACGCTGGCGGCGCGTGCGACGGTCGCGGACCGGGATGGTTCCCTGCGCGATGACACCGCCCTCGGCGGTTATCCGCGTCTGGATCTCGTAGACGGAGAAGTCGACGTTGACGCGGTCGGCCACGGCCTCCTGGTACGAGTACTCGCTGACGAGGTTCCCGTTGAAGTAGCCGAAGGTCTGGGCAACGGGGGTGGCGGTGAGGCCGACGATGGGGGCGTCGAAGTACTCGAGAACGGAACGCCACTTGCCGTAAATGGAGCGGTGGCACTCGTCGACGACGATCAGGTCGAATGCCTCCGGGGGGATGTCCGCGTTGTAGCCGACTTCGACGCCGCCGGGCACGTCGATATCGTAATCGATCTCCCCGTCGCCTTGTTCGGTCCCCGGCAGGCTCGCCCCCGTGAGCTCCATGTAGAGGCGCTGCACAGTGGAGATGACGACCTTGGAGGAAGCGAACATGCCCTCCGCGCCAAGTCGCTGAACGTTGTAGAGATCGGCAAACTTGCGGTCGGTGTCCGGAGTCTTGAAGTTCTCGAATTCGGCGAATGCCTGTGCGCCGAGGTTGTTGCGGTCGACGAGGAACAGGACGCGCTCCGCACGGGCGTGCTTGAGGAGCCGGTACGAAAACGTGACAGCGGTAAAGGTCTTACCGGCGCCAGTGGCCATCTGGACGAGGGCGCGGCACTGGCCCATGCCCTGCTGTCCCCTGCCGTGGGCGAGCGATTCCTCCACGCCACGGACGGCCGTGATCTGTGCGGGGCGCAGGGGGCGTTCATCGAGTTCGGGCATACGGTGGCGCAGCCGGGCCCGGTAGCTGGGGGCCTGCTCGTCCTCCTCGGCCTGACGGACCCAGCGGGCCAGCGTGCGCGGCTGGTGGAAGGAGAAAATGCGGCGGGTCCGGGAGTCCGGGTCGAGCACGGACCGGAATCGGGTCTCGCCGCCGTCGCTGACGTAGCGGAACGGGAGCGGGGTACGCCAGGCGCTGAAGCGCTGCTGGGCACCGGTGGGATGGTCGGCGTATCGATCGGCCTGGGCCTCCGCAGCGGACAGGTCGGCGCCCTCGCGCTTGGCCTCGATGACGCCGACGAGCTTGCGGTCGACATAGAGGGCGTAGTCCGCCCGGCCCTGGGCGGTCGTGACCTCCCGAACGGCGATGCCGTTGCCCCGCCAGTCGCCCTGGACATGAAGGTTGAGGTCGGCGCCACCGTCCTGGACGTCCCAGCCCGCCGCCATGAGCATGACGTCGAGTCGCTTGCGGACCTGTACTTCGGTGAGGGGTTCGCGGGATGCCTGCTCGGCGTTTTCCAGGAGGCGGGCCCGCTCCGCGACGGCCGCCGATGCGGCAGCACGGTCTGTGGCGGCGGTGTGACGGCGGTCGAGCTGGGCGGCCTCGGCTGCGGCCTGCAACTCCTTGAGCTGGTGCTGCATGGCCGCGACCGCGTGCGCCAGCTCCTCACGCTCGGCCTGGGCCTGGGCCAACTCGCGTTCGACGGTGCTCCGGGCGGTCTGTTCGGCCTGCGCGTGGGACGCCCGGTCGCGGTAGCTGAGACGAGCCTCCTCCAGCTCCTTTCGGGCCTTGGCGACGTCCTGGAGCAGGCGCTCGTTCTCGGCGGCCGGGGTACGGTCGGGACTGGGCGGCACAAACGGCAGCTGCTCACGTGAACCGGTGAGCAGCCGGTGGTACCAGGTGCCGAGGCGGAAGCAGGTGCGCAGGGCGCGGAAGGCATCGTCGGCGTTGTCGAGCCCCGAGTGATTCGCCTCGTTGCCGAGGGTGCGTACCTCGTGGAACGCGGTTCCCACATCGCCGTGAAGGTAGCCCTCACGGTCCAGGGCTCGCAGGCGGTCGAACTGGGTAGTGCCCTCCACCCGGACCCGGGCCCGGCTGATCAGGTCCGCCGCCAGCGCCTCCGCGAACTGGCGGGATTTGATCAAAGACGTGTTCGGGTCGCTGAAGACATGACTCTCGGCAGCGGTTCCATAGGCGACGAGCAGCGGCAGGTGCGGAAGCAGGAAGCCGAAGTTGCGGGACTGTCCGGCCAGGCGTACGAGCCGGGGGGCCGGCGTCTGGGGCACATCGCCCGCGCTGCTCATGAGGTTGGTGCCGCCTTCCCGGACGTACGAGGGCCACGTCCGCTCGTACCGCGTGATCACCCGTCGAGCCTAACCGGCGAACCGGCCTTGACGCCGGGACTTTCACCCGGGGAAACCACACCGCATCCGTTGGCGCATGATTCACTCAGCCGGACCGCGCCATGACTCTATGGGGAGGCTGCACATGGCCAATGCGATTGATCCATCCTTCACGGCGCTTCCGCTACGGGCTCTCGCCGACGCGGCGCTCGCCCGGGCGCGGGCGCTCGGGGCGGTGCACGCCGACTTCAGGTTCGAGCGGGTGCGCAGTGCGACCTGGCGGCTGCGGGACGCCCGGCCCGCCGGGGGCTCGGACACCACCGATCTCGGTTACGCGGTCCGCGTCGTGCACGGCGGGGCCTGGGGGTTCGCCTCGGGCGTCGATCTGACGATGGACGCGGCGGCGCGGGTGGCCTCGCAGGCCGTCGCGATGGCGAAGCTGTCTGCCAAGGTGATCGCGGCGGCGGGCGCCGACGAGAGGGTGGAGCTGGCGGACGAGCCGTCGCACGGGGAGCGGACCTGGGTCTCGGCGTACGAGGTCGACCCCTTCGACGTACCGGCCGGGGAGAAGGCCGGACTGCTCGCCGAGTGGAGCGCGGGGCTGCTGGCGGCCGAGGGGGTGGCGCATGTGGACGCCTCGCTGATGGCCGTGCACGAGAACAAGTTCTACGCGGACACGGCGGGCACGGTCACCACGCAGCAGCGGGTCCGGCTGCACCCGGAGTTCACGGCCGTGGCGGTGGACTCGGCGACCGGCGAGTTCGACTCGATGCGGACCATCGCGCCGCCGGTGGGGCGCGGCTGGGAGTATCTGACCGGGACCGGCTGGGACTGGGCCGGGGAGCTGGAGCGCATCCCCGGGCTGCTGGCGGAGAAGATGCGGGCGCCGAGCGTGGCGGCGGGGACGTACGACCTGGTCGTGGACCCGTCCAACCTGTGGCTGACGATCCACGAGTCGATCGGCCACGCCACGGAGCTGGACCGGGCGCTGGGTTACGAGGCGGCTTACGCGGGAACGTCGTTCGCCACCTTCGACCAGCTGGGGAAGCTGGCGTACGGCTCGCCCGTGATGAACGTGACGGGCGACCGCACCGCCGAGCACGGGCTCGCGACGATCGGCTACGACGACGAGGGCGTCGAGGCGCAGTCCTGGGACCTGGTGAAGGACGGGACGCTGGTGGGCTACCAGACGGACCGCCGCATCGCGAAGCTCACCGGCCTGGGCCGGTCCAACGGGTGCGCCTACGCGGACTCCCCCGGGCATGTCCCCGTACAGCGCATGGCGAATGTGTCGTTGCGGCCGGACCCGGGCGGGCTCTCCACGGAGGATCTGATCGGCGGGGTGGAGCGCGGGATCTACGTGGTCGGGGACCGGTCGTGGTCCATCGACATGCAGCGGTACAACTTCCAGTTCACCGGGCAGCGGTTCTTCCGCATCGAGAACGGCAGGCTGGCCGGGCAGCTGCGCGATGTCGCGTACCAGGCGACGACGACGGACTTCTGGGGCTCGATGGAGAAGGTCGGCGGCCCGCAGACGTATGTGCTGGGCGGCGCCTTCAACTGCGGCAAGGCCCAGCCGGGCCAGGTCGCGGCCGTCTCGCACGGCTGCCCGTCGGCCCTGTTCCGAGGCGTGAACATCCTCAACACGACGCAGGAGGCCGGGCGATGAGCCGCGTCAGCAAGCCGTACGAGATCGTCGAGCGGGCGCTCGAACTGTCCACCGCCGACGGCTGTGTGGTGATCGCGGACGAGGAGTCGTCGGCCAATCTCCGCTGGGCCGGCAACGCGCTGACCACCAACGGGGTCACCCGGGGCCGGACCCTGACCGTCGTCGCCACGGTCGACGGCGCCGAGGGCACCGCATCCGGTGTGGTGTCCCGGTCCGCCGTCACCACGGAGGACCTGGAGCAGCTGGTCCGGGCCGCCGAGGCCGCCGCGCGCTCCGCGGGACCGGCCGAGGACGCGCAGCCGCTGGTCACCGGGGTGGCCGCGTCGCCCGGCTTCACGGACGCGCCCGCCGAGACGGACTCCGAGGTGTTCGCCGCGTTCGCGCCGGCCCTCGGGGACGCCTTCGCCCGGGCCCGGGCCGGGGGGCGCGAGCTGTACGGCTTCGCGCACCACCAGATGACCTCCACCTACCTGGGCACCTCCACGGGGCTGCGGCTGCGCCACGACCAGCCGAACGGCACGCTGGAGCTGAACGCGAAGTCGCCCGACCGCACCCGTTCCGCCTGGGCGGGCCGCGCCACACGGGACTTCAAGGACGTCGACCCGGGCGAGCTGGACGCGGAGCTGGCGCGGCGGCTCGGCTGGGCGGAGCGCCGGATCGAGCTGCCCGCCGGGCGGTACGAGACGCTGTTGCCGCCGACCGCGGTGGCGGACCTGCTGATCTACCAGCTCTGGTCCTCCACGGCGCGGGACGCGGCGGAGGGCCGGACGGTGTTCTCCAAGCCGGGCGGCGGTACCCGGCTCGGCGAGACGCTGTCCCCACTGCCGCTGACCCTGCGCAGCGACCCGCACGCGCCGGGCCTGGAGTCGGCGCCCTTCGTCATCGCCCACTCCTCCGGCGACGGCGGCTCGGTCTTCGACAACGGGCTGCCACTGGCCCGGACGGACTGGGTCGCCGACGGCCGCCTGGAGCGGCTGACGACGACCCGGCACACCGCGGCGCTGACGAAGCAGCCGCTCGCCCCGGCGGTCGACAACCTCCTCCTGGAGGGCGGGGGCGAACGGTCGCTGGAGGAGATGGTCGCCGCGACGACCGGCCGCGCGCTGCTGCTGACCTGCCTCTGGTACATCCGCGAGGTGGACCCGGCCACGCTGCTGCTGACCGGGCTGACCCGGGACGGGGTCTATCTGGTGGAGGACGGCGAGGTGGTGGGCGAGGTGAACAACTTCCGGTTCAACGAGTCCCCGGTCGACCTGCTGTCCCGCGCCACCGAGGCGGGCCGCACCGAGAAGACGCTGCCGCGCGAGTGGGGCGACTGGTTCACCCGGGCCGCGATGCCCGCGCTGCGCATCCCGGACTTCAACATGAGCTCGGTCAGCCGGGGCGTGTGACCCGCCTAGACTGAACCGTCAAACGTATCGCCTTAAGGAGCACTGGAACCGTGACGGACATCGTCGACGAGCTGAAGTGGCGCGGGCTGTTCGCCCAGTCCACCGACGAGGACGCATTGCGCAAGGCTCTCGCGGACGGTCCCGTCACGTTCTATTGCGGCTACGACCCCACCGCGGCCAGCCTGCACGTCGGCCATCTGGTGCAGGTGCTCACCATGCGCCGGCTCCAGCAGGCCGGGCTGCGGCCGCTCGCCCTGGTGGGCGGGGCCACCGGCCAGATCGGCGACCCCCGGCCGACCGCCGAGCGCACGCTGAACGACCCGGAAACGGTCGCCCGGTGGGTGACCCGGCTGCGGTCGCAGATCGAGCCGTTCCTGTCCTTCGAGGGCGAGAACGCCGCGGTCATGGTGAACAACCTGGACTGGACCGCGGGCCTGTCCGCGATCGAGTTCCTGCGGGACATCGGCAAGCACTTCCGGGTCAACAAGATGCTGACCAAGGAGTCCATCGCCCGCCGGCTGGAGTCCGACGAGGGCATCAGCTACACCGAGTTCAGCTACCAGCTGCTCCAGAGCATGGACTTCCTGGAGCTGTACCGCCGCTACGGCTGCACCCTCCAGCAGGGCGGCAGCGACCAGTGGGGCAACCTCACGGCCGGCCTGGACCTGATCCACCGCCTGGAGCCGGGCGCCGAGGTGCACGCGCTGGCGACGCCGCTGATGACGAAGGCGGACGGCACCAAGTTCGGCAAGTCGGAGGGCGGGGCCGTCTGGCTCGACGCCTCGATGACGACGCCGTACGCGTTCTACCAGTTCTGGCTGAACGTGGACGACCGGGACATCTCGCGCTACATGCGCATCCTCAGCTTCCGGACCCCGGCCGAGCTTGAGGAGCTGGAGAAGGTCACGGAGGAGCGCCCGCAGGCCCGGACGGCGCAGCGCGCGCTGGCCGAGGAGCTGACGACGCTCGTGCACGGGGCGGACCAGTGCGCGGCGGTCGTCGCCGCGTCGAAGGCCCTGTTCGGCCAGGGTGACCTGGGCGAGCTGGACGAGGCGACGCTGGGCGCCGCCCTGTCCGAGGTGCCGCACGCCCGGGTCGCCGAGCTGGGCCCGCTGGTGGACCTGCTGGTGGAAGCCGGTCTGGCGCCGAGCAAGTCGGGGGCGCGGCGCACGGTCAAGGAGGGCGGCGCGTACGTGAACAACGTCAAGGCCGTCGACGGCGAGGCGGCCCCGGCCCGCGAGGAGCTGCTGCACGGGCGCTGGCTGGTGCTGCGCCGGGGCAAGAAGAACCTGGCGGCGATCGAGGTCACGGCCGGCTGACCCGTACGCGTACACACGGCGAAGCGGCCGGACACGTCACTCGTGTCCGGCCGCTTCGCCGTTCGGGGGTCAGGTGCGCTGTCTGTTGCCCCGCAGCGAGGCGTACAGCATGTCGCCGACTCCGACGACCACCACCGCGCCGATGAGCTGGAGCACATGGCGTGTCCAGTCGATGCCCTTGGTGTCGTTGACGCCGATCCACGTCGCGACAGCGTTTCCGAGGATGCTGCCGATCATGCCGCAGATAACCGTCAGCCAGAGGGGGATCTGCTGCTTGCCCGGCAGGATCGCCTTGGCGATCAGTCCGAGCACCAGGCCCACGATGATTGCCCACAACCAGCCCATGTGCTGCCTCCTTGTGCGACGCCGTGTCGCGCGTGTCCCGCCCAGTCTCGGCGCTGCGGCACCCCGCCGCACGTCGTGCGGGTCCGTGCGGGCCAGGGGCGGAATGTACGCATACGGCGCGCCCCGGTCTCGTACACGGTGAAGGCCGGGCGTAGCGTAGGAGCGGCCGGTCCGGGGCCGGGGAAGGTTGGTGGGGACGTGGTGCGCAAACAGGGTGGTGCGGAGGTCTTCCGGATCACGGGTGCCCGGCAGGGGCTCGCCGATGACGTGCGTGGCAGGCAGCGCCGCTATGTGATCTCGATGTCCGTGCGCACCGTGTCGGTGGTGGCCGCCGCGCTCCTGTGGAACGTGGAGCGGCACATCGCGTTCGTGGCGCTCGGTCTCGGGGTGCTGCTGCCGTACGTGGCCGTCGTCATCGCCAACGCGGGCCGCGAGAACAGCCCCGCGCTGCCGTCCACGTTCGTTCTGCCGCCCCAGTCGCGTCCGGCGCTCGACGCCGGTGCGGCCGCGCCCTCACCGCAGTCCGGACGCGCTTTCCGGTCTTCGGATGAGCCGGAGCACGACTGAGCCCAGGACGGGCCCAAGCTCAAGAAAAGCTCAGATCAATCATGGAGTTCCGGTGCACCGCGGCAGGGTGTGCGTGACATACTTTGTAGGCGCTCCGCATCCCCCGTCGGAGCGACGGACCGACGCCGGGCAGCTCCCCCCGTGGCTGCCCGGCGTCGCCTTTTCCCCCGCTTTTTCCTGTAGGGCAGCGCCGTTCTAGGGTTGAGTCCGTGAACTCCCCCGAATCCGCCGAGAATCCCGCCCCCGTGTGTTCGGCCAAGGGCTGCCGGGCCGACGCCGTCTGGGTGCTGGCCTGGAACAACCCGAAGCTGCACACGCCGGAGCGCCGCAAGACGTGGCTGGCCTGCGAGGAGCACCGGGAGCATCTGTCCTCGTTCCTCGGGGTGCGGGGCTTCCTCAAGGACGTGGTGAAGCTGGCGGAGTGGGAGGCGCGGCCCGCGTCCCCGTGACCGGGCGGGGCCGGACCGGGTCAGCCGCCGATCGCGGACATCGGGCGGTCGGGCTGGAGGAAGCTCGGGTCGTCCAGGCCGGACCCGGCCTTCTTGCCCCACATCGCCTGCTTCCAGATGCGGGCGATCTCCTCGTCGGGCGCGTCCGAGCGCAGCGCCCCGCGCAGGTCGGTCTCCTCACGGGCGAACAGGCAGGTGCGGACCTGTCCGTCGGCGGTGAGCCGGGTGCGGTCGCAGGCGCGGCAGAACGGGCGGGTGACGGAGGCGATGACGCCGACCCGGTGCGGTCCGCCGTCGACGGTCCAGCGCTCGGCGGGGGCGGAGCCGCGCTCGCCGTCGTCCTCCGGGGTGAGGTCGAAGCGGGTGCGCAGCGAGTCGAGGATGTCGCCCGCGGTGATCATGCCGTCGCGCTTCCAGCCGTGCTGGGCGTCCAGCGGCATCTGCTCGATGAAGCGGAGCTCGTAGCCGTTGTCGACGGCCCAGGCGAGCAGGTCGGGGGCCTCGTCGTCGTTGAGCCCCGGCATCAGGACGGTGTTGACCTTGACGGGGGTGAGTCCGGCCTCGCGGGCGGCCGCCAGGCCGGCGAGCACGTCGTGGTGGCGGTCGCGGCGGGTGAGGGTCTTGAACACCTCGGGCCGCAGGGTGTCGAGCGAGACGTTGACCCGGTCGAGTCCGGCGTCCTTGAGGGCGGCGGCGGTCCGCTTCAGCCCGATGCCGTTGGTGGTGAGGGACATCCTCGGGCGGGGGTCCAGCTCGGCGCAGCGCTGGACGATGGAGACGAGGCCGGGGCGCAGCAGCGGTTCGCCGCCGGTGAAGCGGACCTCGGTGACGCCGAGCGTGGTGACGGCGATGCGGACCAGCCGGACGATCTCGTCGTCGGTGAGCAGGTCGGGCTTGCCCAGCCACTGCAAGCCCTCCTCGGGCATGCAGTACGTGCAGCGCAGGTTGCACCGGTCGGTGAGCGAGACGCGCAGGTCGGTGGCGACCCGGCCGTAGGTGTCGATGAGCATGGTGGACCCCCTCCCCCGGTGACTTCCCGGTCGCGGTATCTGACTCTTTCGAGCCTACGCGAGAGCGGCGGAGCCGGGAGGGGCCCGTTTGGCACGAGGTGCGGCGGGGCCGCGTCGTAGGGTCCTACGACGCGGCCCCGGGCGGACCGGTCAGTGGGCTCCGATGCCGGTGAGGGACTTGACCTCCAGCTCGGCGTACTTGCCCTTGTCCGGCTCCTCCTTGGACAGGAGCGAGCCGATCCAGCCGAGCAGGAAGCCGAGCGGGATGGAGATCAGGCCGGGGTTCTCCAGCGGGAACCAGGCGAAGTCGACGCCCTTGAACATCGAGGACTTCTCGTTGCCGGAGACGACCGGCGAGAACAGCACCAGGATCACGGAGGAGGCCAGGCCGCCGTAGATCGACCACAGCGCGCCCTGGGTGGTGAAGCGCTTCCAGAAGAGGCTGTAGAGGATCGTCGGCAGGTTGGCGGAGGCCGCGACGGCGAAGGCGAGGGCGACGAGCCCGGCGACGTTCATGTCGCGGGCGAAGACGCCGAGGACGATCGCGGCGGCACCGATGAAGACGGTGGACCAGCGGGCGGCCCTCATCTCCTCCTGCTCGGTGGCCTGACCCTTGCGGATGACGTTCGCGTAGATGTCGTGCGCGAAGGAGGACGAGGAGGCGAGGGTCAGTCCGGCGACGACGGCGAGGATGGTGGCGAAGGCGACCGCGGAGATGACGGCGAGCATGACCGCGCCGCCGGTGGTGCCGGTCCCGCCGAGGTATTCGGCGAGCTGTGGGGCGGCGGTGTTGCCGGGGGCCGCGATGTTCTTCGGACCGATCAGCGCGGCGGCGCCGAAGCCCAGGGCGATGGTCATCAGGTAGAAGACGCCGATGATGCCGATGGCCCAGTTGACGGACTTACGGGCGGCCTTGGCGGTGGGCACCGTGTAGAAGCGGATCAGGATGTGCGGGAGTCCCGCGGTGCCGAGGACCAGGGCCAGGCCGAGGGAGAGGAAGTCCAGTTTCGAGGTGCCGTTGGCGCCGTACTTCAGTCCGGGCTCCAGGAACGCGGAGCCGTGGCCGCTCTTCTCGGCGGCGGTGCCCAGCAGGTCGGAGATGTTGAAGTCGAACCTCCACAGCACCATCAGGGTCATCAGGAGGGCGCCGGCGATGAGCAGGACGGCCTTGACCATCTGGACCCAGGTGGTGCCCTTCATGCCGCCGATGGTGACGTAGACGATCATCAGTACGCCGACCAGCGCAACGATGAGGATCTTTCCGCCGTCGCTGCTGATGCCGAGGAGCAGGGTGACCAGTGCTCCGGCGCCCGCCATCTGTGCCAGCAGGTAGAAGATCGACACGATGATGGTGGAGACGCCCGCCGCGGTGCGCACCGGGCGCTGACGCATCCGGTAGGCGAGGACGTCGCCCATGGTGTAACGGCCCGAGTTGCGCAGGGGTTCGGCGACGAGCAGGAGCGCCACCAGCCAGGCGACGAGGAAGCCGATGGAGTAGAGGAAGCCGTCGTAGCCGAAGAGGGCGATGGCACCGGCGATGCCGAGGAAGGACGCGGCGGACATGTAGTCGCCGGAGACCGCGAGTCCGTTCTGGAAGGCGGTGAACTGCCGCCCGCCCGCGTAGAAGTCGGAGGCGCTGCGGGTCTGGCGGCCGGCCCATACGGTGATGCCGAGGGTGGCGGCGACGAAGACCGCGAACAGCGTGATGATGAGCGGCCGGTGCTCGCTGGTGGACGCGGCGGCGAGGTTCACGACGGAGTGGGAGTGGTACGCGGCGCTCATGCGTCGGCCTCCATGCGGTCCTTGATGGCCTCGGCCTTCGGGTCCAGCTTCGCGTTGGCGTGCCGCGAGTAGAACCAGGCGATGAGGAAGGTGGTGAGGAACTGGGCGAGGCCGAAGACGAAGGCCACGTTGATGTTGCTGAACACCTTGGTGCCCATGAAGCCGCCCGCGTAGTTCGAGAGCAGCACGTACAGCAGGTACCAGAGGACGAAGGCGATGGTCAGCGGGAAGGCGAACGAGCGGTAGGAGCGGCGCAGTTCGCCGAACTCCGCGCTGTTCTGCTCCGCGAGGAACGCCTCGGTCGTGGGCTGGGCAGGGGTCTTCTCCGTACTGCCCTCGGGCGGCGGTGCATCGGTAGCCACGGATTCTCCTCGCGACGCGGGTGCGGTGGTGGGGACGATCGGTTGCACTGGGGACCTCGTGTTCGGGGGTGGTGGTGCGCTTCCCCTGACAACGGCACGCAACGCGCGGCGAAGCGGTTCACTTGGGTTCGCGCCTTCTCGCCATCACCCCTTCGGGTGGTCCGATGTGCACGCGTTCGTGCGAATCGATTGATGTGCCGGGATGATCGGCGCTAGCTTCACTGGTCATGTACGCGACCGGACACGTCTCGTGTCCGGTCGGCTGACACGGATGAAGTGGAGACCCCATGGCTCATCTGGTATCCCGGCGGACGCGCGCACTGACGCTGCCCGTCGGACTGGCCCTCACCGCCTCGCTCGGCTTCCTGCCGGCGGGGGTCGCCTCCGCCGCCCCGGCGGGGCACGGTGCCCCCTCGGCGGCGGTGCCGGCGGACGGACCGGAACTGTCGTACGTGGTCAACACCCAGGGCGGTCCGGGCACCGTCAAGCAGGTGCGCAAGGCGATAGAGCGGGCCGGCGGCACGGTGGTGATCGCCTATGACCGGATCGGTGTCATCGTCGTCCACTCGAAGAACCCGGACTTCGCGAAGACGGTCCGCAAGGCCAGGGGCGTCCAGTCGGCGGGCGCCACCCGCACCAACCCGATCGTGCCCCAGGCCACCAAGGACATCGGGGTCGAGCAGCCCCTGACGGCCGCGCAGGAGAAGGCCGCGGCGGCGAAGGCGACGGCGGACCAGGACCCGATGGAGCCGTTGCAGTGGGACCTGCCGGCCATCAAGGCGGACAAGGCCCACCAGAAGTCGCTGGGCAGCTCCCGGGTGACCGTCGCGGTCATCGACACCGGTGTGGACGACACCCACCCGGACCTCGCGCCCAACTTCGACCGCGCGGCCTCCGCGAACTGCGTGTCGGGCGCCCCGGACACCACGGAGGGCGCCTGGCGCCCGAAGCCCGGCGAGAGCGACCACGGCACCCATGTCGCCGGCACCATCGCGGCGGCCAAGAACGGCATCGGCGTGACGGGCGTGGCTCCCGGGGTGAAGGTCTCCGGCATCAAGGTCGGCAACCCGGACGGCTTCTTCTACACGGAGGCCGTCGTCTGCGGCTTCGTCTGGGCCGCCGAGCACGGGGTGGACGTCACCAACAACAGCTATTACACCGACCCGTGGATGTACAACTGCAAGAACGACCCGGACCAGGGCGCCCTGGTCGAGGCCGTGTACCGGGCCACCCGGTACGCCGAGCGGAGGGGCGCGGTCAACGTCGCGGCCGCCGGGAACTCCGCCGAGGACCTGGCGGCGGACTCCATCGAGGACACGACCAGCCCGAACGACTCCACCCCGGGCGGCCGGACCGTCGACCCGCGCCAGTGCCTGGACATCCCGACCATGCTGCCGGGCGTCGTCACCGTCTCGGCGACGGGCGCGAAGGGCCTGAAGGCGTCGTACTCCAACTACGGGAACGGGGTCATCGACGTGGCCGCGCCCGGCGGTGACTCGACCGTCTACCAGACCCCCGAGCCCCCGGCGACGAGCGGCCTCATCCTCTCGACGCTGCCCGGCGGCACGTACGGCTACAAGGCCGGTACGTCGATGGCGTCCCCGCACGTCGCCGGCGTCGTGGCCCTGATCAAGTCGAAGCACCCGTACGCTCCGCCCGCCGCGGTCAAGGCGCTGCTGGCGCTGGAGGCGGACGCGAAGGCGTGCGACGAGCCGTACGACATCGACGGTGACGGCACCGCCGACGCGGTCTGCGAGGGCGGGAGGAACCACAACGGCTTCTACGGGGCCGGTGTGGTCGACGCGCTGGACGCCGTGCGCTGGTGAGCCCGGGTCCGGGGGCCGGCGCGTCCCGGCCCCCGGACCGCCGGATCACGGGTGGTTCACGGCGTGATGAGGACCTTCAGCGCCGTGCGCCCGTCCATCGCCTTGTAGCCGGCCGGTACACCGTCGAGCCCGACGGACAGGTCGAAGACGGGTGAGGGGTCGATGGTGCCGTCCAGCACGTCGGGCAGCAGCTCCGGGATGTACGTGCGCACGGGGGCGACGCCGCCGCGCAGCGCGATGTTCCGGTCGAACATGTCGCCGAGGTCGAGTCCGGTGCCGCTGCCGTGCGGGACGCCGACGTAGCCGATCGCGCCGCCGTCCCGGGTGATGCCGACGGCGGTGCGCATCGACTGCTCGGTGCCCACGGCCTCGATCACGCAGTGCGCGCCCTCGCCGCCGAGCAGGTCCCGTACGGCCGCGACCGCCGCGTCGCCGCGCTCGGCGACGACGTCCGTGGCGCCGAAGTCCCGGGCGATGTCCGTGCGCGCCGGGTGCCGGCCGAGCGCGATGATCCGCTCGGCGCCGAGCCGCTTGGCGGCCATCACTCCGCACAGCCCGACGGCCCCGTCCCCGACGACGGCGACGGTCGCGCCGGCCCGGACGCCCGCACCGACCGCCGCGTGGTGGCCGGTGCCGAGCACGTCGGACAGGGCCAGCAGGCCGGTGAGCAGCCGGTCGTCGGAGGCCGCGGCGGCGGGCAGCGCGACGAGGGTGCCGTCGGCGAAGGGCACGCGGACGGCCTCGCCCTGCCCGCCGTCGGAGCCCACCGAGCCCCAGAAGCCGCCCTGCGGGCAGGAGGTGGTCAGGCCCTCCGCGCAGTACGCGCAGGTGCCGTCGGACCAGACGAACGGGGCGACGACCAGATCCCCGGCGGAGAACCCGCGCACCTCGGACCCGGCCTCCTCGACGATGCCCAGGAACTCGTGGCCGATACGCTGACCGGGCTGCCGCGCGGACTCACCCCGGTAGGCCCACAGGTCGCTGCCGCAGATACAGGCCCGCAGGACCCTCAGCACCACATCGGTGGGCTGCTGGATCACCGAGTCGGGCACCTCCTCGACGCGTATGTCGTGGGGGGCGTGGATGACGGTGGCGCGCATGCGTGGGGGTCCTTGCTGATCTCAGATGCTGATACTCCTTTCACGGTACGCCCCCGAGCCGGCTTCCTGCCGGGCCGGGGCGAGCGCCCCCAGGGTGAGCAGGAGCTGGGCGGCGACATAGGTGAGCATCACCCAGAAGCCGGGGGCCGGGAACTGGGGCCAGTCCGCGATGCCGGTGGCGATGAGCGCGTCGGAGAGCAGGAAGAGGGCCCCGCCGGTCGCCGCGTACCGGCCGAGGACGCCGGAGCGGTACGCCATGGCGGTCAGCAGCAGGCTGTAGCCGGCCATCGGAATCCGCAGCCCGGCCGGCAGCCCGTCCCAGATCAGCGCGAGGAACACGATGAGCACGACGGCGTACACCAGCGCCGGGATCAGCGCCCCGCGCGCCCGCCCGAACAGCACCAGATAGCAGACGTGCCCGGCGGCGAACCCGGCCATTCCGACGAGGAACGCCAGGTCGGAGTCGGCCAGCAGGAACACATCGCCCGCCCAGCCGCACAGCAGCGCCGCGATCAGCAGCCTCGGCCCGCGCCGGGCGAGAGCGTACCCGGCGAGCAGCGGCATCAGGAGCGGCTTGGCGCCGAGGTGGAGCCAGTCGGGGCCGGTGAGTACGCCGACGAGGTCGACGGCGCACGCGACGAGGAAGGCGATGAGCAGCGGCCGCGCGAAGCGCCCGCTCATGCGGTGCGCTCCGGGGCGGGCGCGGCGACGGGGGCGGCGGTGGCCGGGGCGGTACGGGCCTCGGCCGGCTGCCAGCCCGGGCCGCGGAAGACGCGCCCGGCCCGCTCGCCCCAGCCGCTCGCCGCGCGGACGTCGCGGGCGATGGCGGCGTACTCGTGGGTGGCGACGCGCAGCGGGTTGTACGTGTGGATGTTCTTGGTGAGCCCGTAGACCGGCCGCACCGTCTCCTGGGCGAACGAGCCGAACCAGCGGTCCCACACGATGAGAATGCCGCCGAAGTTGCGGTCGAGGTAGCCGCCCTGCGAGGCGTGGTGCACCCGGTGGTGCGAGGGCGTGTTGAGCACGTACTCGAACGGCCGGGGCAGCGTGCCGATCCGCTCGGTGTGCACCCAGAACTGGTAGACAAGGTTGGCCGACGAGCAGAACGCGAGCGCCGCCGGGTGCACCCCGCACGCGATGAGCGGCAGATAGAACGGCCAGGACGTCAGCGAGGTCCAGGGCTGGCGCAGCGCGGTGGACAGGTTGAACTTCTCGCTGGAGTGGTGCACCACATGGCAGGCCCACAGGATGCGGATGACGTGGTGGCCGCGGTGGGACCAGTAGTAGAAGAAGTCCTGCGCGAGCAGCATCAGCGGGACCGTCCACCACAGGACCGGGACGCGCAGCGGCGTCAGCTCGTACACCGCGGTGTAGATGGCGACGATGGGCACTTTCCACATCAGGTCGAAGACCAGGCTGCCCAGCCCCATGGTGATGCTGGTGGCGGCGTCCTTCGCCTCGTACCCGGCGGCGTCCTCGTCGGGATGGAAGTGGTGCAGCGCCATCTCCAGGACGGTGAGCAGGACGAAGGCGGGTATGGACCAGAGCACTACGTCGGGCAGGTTCGTCGGCATGCCTGCACGGTAGGGCCGGGTCCGGCCGGGGGCCAGATGTTGTTACCAACAAGTATGGAAGACCTGCGGTCAGCGGAGTTTGGCGACTTCCGACAGGAACGGTGTCTCTAGACCCCCGCCGCCCCCAGCAGATGCCCCGCCCCGTACGTCACCGCCATGGCCACCGCGCCCCCGCCCATATTGCGCAGCACCGCCCGGCCCGGGGCCGCCTCGCCCAGGCGGGCGCTCCACCAGCCGGTCACGGCCAGCACCGCGAGGACGGAGAGCACGGTCACCGGGACCCGGGCGGTGGCCGGGGGCAGCACGATCGCGAGCAGCGGCAGCAGGGCGCCCACGGTGAACGCGAGGAAGCTGGCGCCCGCCGCGTGCCACGGGTTGGTGAGGTCGTCCGGGTCGATGCCCAGCTCCACCTCCGCGTGGGCGCGCAGCGCATCCCGCTCGGTGAGCTGGACGGCGGCCTCCCTGGCCACCTCGCGGCTCAGCCCCTTGCCCTGCAACAGGCCGGTCAGCTCGGCGAGTTCCGCCTCCGGGGTCTCCTGGAGCTCCCGCTCCTCCGTGGCCAGCGCGGCCTTCTCCGAATCGCGCTGGGTGGACACCGAGACGTACTCGCCGGCCGCCATCGACAGCGACCCGGCGAGCAGCCCGGCCAGCCCGGCCGTCAGCAGGGCGCCCCGGTCGTCGGTGGCGCCGGCGACACCGACGACGAGCCCGGCGGTGGACACCACACCGTCATTCGCCCCGAGCACCGCCGCCCGCAGCCAGTTGAGCCGGGCGCCAAGGCCGCCCCCGTGAGGTTCGTCGTGCTCAGGCGCTCGCGTCATCCCGGGATGGTCTCACCTACGGCCCGCACGCGCACCGAGTACAGGACTGTCCGAGTCGGCCCGTATTCTCTGTGACCATGCTCGACGACCCGCAGACCGCAGCACCGTGGCCGGCCGCCTACCCGCAGGGGTACGCGGTCGTCGACGTGGAGACCACCGGGCTCGCCCGGGACGACCGGATAGTGTCCGCTGCCGTCTACCGCCTGGACGCGCGGGGCGAGGTCGAGGACCACTGGTACACGCTGGTCAATCCGGAGCGAGATCCGGGTCCGGTATGGATCCACGGGCTGACGAGCGACGTGCTGGCGGGGGCGCCGCTCTTCCCGGAGATCGCCGCCGAGTTGTCCGAACGGCTCGCGGACCGGGTGCTCGTGGCGCACAACGCCGCGTTCGACTGGTCGATGCTGGCGCGGGAGTACGCGCGCGCCTCGGTCACCGCGCCGGTGCGCCAGCGGCTGTGCACCATCGCGCTGGCCAAGGAGCTCCGGCTGCCACTGGCCAACCACAAGCTGGCGTCCCTCGCGGAGCACTTCGGCGTGGTCCAGCAGCACGCCCACCACGCGCTGGACGACGCGCGGGTGCTGGCGGAGGCGTTCCGCCCGAGCCTGCACGCGGCGGCGCGGGACGGGGTGCGGCTGCCGCTCCTGGAGTGCCGGCCGCTGACCGAGTGGTCGCAGTCGCCGGTGGCCCCGCGGTCCGGCTCCTCGCCCTCGTACGGAGGACACGGCACCTGGCGCGCCTCGCGGAAGCGGCCGGCCTGCCCGTATCCGAACCCGGGACGGTACGAGAAGGACAAACCGCTCAAGCAGGGCATGCGGGTGGCGTTCTCCGGGGACACCTCGGTCGACCGCGAGCTGCTGGAGGACCGCGCGGTGGAGGCGGGGCTGCATGTGGCGACCAGCGTCTCCCGGCTGACCAGCCTGCTCGTCACCAACGACCCGGACTCGGCGACGTCGAAGACGGTGAAGGCGAAGGCGTTCGGCACCCCGATCCTGGACGAGAGCGCCTTCACGCATCTGCTGCGCGATGTCGCCCCGGCCGTCGCGAAGGTGCCGGCGCCCACGCCGTCATCGGAGTGAACCGGGGGCGACTCGCCGCCCGCCGGCCGCCCGCCGCCGCCCGCGCGTCCCACCCTGTGGCGCATGGCACGTTGTGAGGTCTGCGGAAACGATTACGGGATGTCCTTCGAGGTGCACGCGCAGGGCGCGGTGCACGTCTTCGACTGCTTCGCCTGCGCCATCCACCGCATGGCGCCCATCTGCGAGCACTGCCGGGTCCAGGTCATCGGCCAGGGCGTCGAGGTCGACGGGCACTGGTTCTGCGGCGGGCACTGCGCCCGCGCGGAGGGGAAGGTGGGCATCGTGGACCGCGTCTGAGGGCTCGGGGCGGCCACCCCTTCGGCCACCCCGTGCGCGAGGCACCCCACGGCCGGTTGTACGGTCGTGGGGTGTACCGCTTCCTGATGACCCGGCAGTGGCTGATCCTCGCCCTCCTCTCGCTCGTCCTCATCCCCACGATGATCGAGCTGGGTTTCTGGCAGCTGCACCGGCACGAGCACAAGGTCGCGCAGAACGCCCTGATCTCGCGCAATCTGAAGGCGGACCCGGTCGCCGTGTCCGCGCTCACCTCCCCCGGCCACACCGTTCCGCGCGCGGACTACTGGCGCACCGTGACGGCCACCGGGACCTTCGACGAGAAGCACGAGGTCGTCGTCCGCCGCCGGACCGCCACCGACGGCTCCATCGGCGTCCATGTGCTGGTCCCGTTCGATCTCAAGGGCGGCGGCACGGTGCTGGTCAACCGGGGCTGGGTGCCCTCCGCCGAGGACCAGCACGCCTTCCCCGACGTACCGGCCGCCCCGAAGGGCGAGGTGACCGTCACCGGACGGCTCAAGGCCGACGAGACGACCGGCGCGAGCGGCATCAAGGACATCTCGGACCTTCCGGACCGTCAGGTGATGCTGATCAACAGCGCCCAGCAGGCCCGGCTGCTCGACCGCCCGGTGCTCGGCGGCTATATCGAGCTGACCGCCCCGGCGCCGGAGGACGGCTCGCCGGAACCGATCGAGGCCCCCGACGACAGCTCCATCGGCCCGCACATGGCGTACGCCGTGCAGTGGTGGCTGTTCGCCGCCGGTGTCCCGGTGGGCTTCGTGGTCCTGGCCCGGCGCGAGAAGCGCGACCGGGCCGCCGCCTCGGAGGCGGCCGCCGCCACCGAGGACGCGACACCGGAGCCCGAGCCCGCCCAAGGGTGACTCCCGCCTCTCCTGGCACACAGTCCGCTTAACGGAGGCCGGGTTCGGGAAGACGCCTGAACGTGACCCCACGCATCGAGGACTACGCCCTCATCGGCGATCTGCAGACCGCGGCCCTGGTCGGCAAAAACGGTTCTGTCGACTGGTTGTGCCTGCCCCGCTTCGACTCGGGCGCCTGCTTCGCCGCCCTGCTCGGCGACGAGGACAACGGCCACTGGCGGATCGCGCCCAAGGGTGCGGACATCTGCACCCGGCGCGGCTACGCGGGCGACTCCCTGGTCCTGGAGACGTACTGGGAGACCCGCACCGGCACCGTCAAGGTCATCGACTTCATGCCGCAGCGCGACAAGGAGCCGGACGTGATGCGGATCGTCGAGGGGGTCAGCGGCACCGTCGAGATGGCGTCCGTGATCCGGCTGCGCTTCGACTTCGGGTCCATCGTGCCCTGGATGCGCCGCTCGGACGGCCACCGGGTCGCGGTCGCCGGGCCGGACTCCGCCTGGCTGCGCAGCGAACCGCCGGTCAAGACGTGGGGCCAGCAGTTCTCCACCTGTTCGTCCTTCACCGTGTCCAAGGGCGAGAAGGTGGCCTTCGTCCTCACCTGGCACCCCTCGCACTCGCCCCGGCCCAAGCTCGTCGACCCCCACGAGGCGCTGGCGAACACCCTGGCCGACTGGGCCGAGTGGTCCGCCCGCTGCAAGTACCGGGGTCCGTACCGGGACGCCGTGATCCGCTCGCTGATCACCCTCAAGGCGCTCACCTTCGGCCCGACCGGCGGCATCGTGGCGGCCCCGACCACCTCGCTCCCGGAGGAGATCGGCGGCGTACGGAACTGGGACTACCGGTTCTGCTGGCTGCGGGACTCCACCCTCACCCTCGGCGCGCTGGTCTCGGCCGGCTATCTGGAGGAGGCCGCCGCCTGGCGCGACTGGCTGCTGCGCGCGGTGGCCGGCGACCCGGCGGACCTCCAGATCATGTACGGGCTGGCCGGCGAACGCCGACTCCCCGAGTCCGAGCTGCCGTGGCTGCGCGGTTACGAGAACTCCACCCCGGTCCGGATCGGCAACGCGGCGGTGCGCCAGCGCCAGCTGGACGTGTACGGGGAGGTCATCGACTCGCTCCGGCTGGCCCGGGACGCGGGCCTGGACGACAAGCCGCACGCCTGGAGCCTCCAGCTCAGCCTGCTCGGGTTCCTGGAGTCCACCTGGCGCGAGCCGGACGAGGGGCTGTGGGAGATCCGCGGGCAGCGGCGCCACTTCGTGCACTCCAAGGTGATGGCCTGGGTCGCGGCCGACCGGGCGGTGCGCAGCCTGGAGGACGACCCCTCGCTGGCCGGGGACGCCGACCGCTGGCGGGCGATGCGGGACGCCGTGCACCGGGAGGTGTGCGAGAAGGGCTACGACCCGGTGCGCAACACCTTCACCCAGTCGTACGGCTCCCGGGAGCTGGACGCCGCGACGCTCCTGATCGCCCGGACCGGCTTCCTGCCGCCGGACGACCCACGGGTGATCGGCACCGTGGACGCGGTCCGCGACGAGCTGGGCAGCGGCGGCCTGGTGCGCCGCTACAGCACGGACGGCGGCTCGATCGACGGGCTGCCGGGCGGCGAGGGCGCCTTCCTGGCCTGCTCGTTCTGGCTGGCGGACGCCCTGCGGATGACCGGGCGCACCCAGGAGGCCACCGCACTCTTCGAACGGCTGCTCGCCCTGCGCAACGACGTGGGTCTGCTGGCCGAGGAGTACGACACGGCGGCGGAGCGCCAGCTCGGCAACTTCCCGCAGGCGTTCAGCCATATCGGCCTGGTCGGCACGGCGGTCGCGCTCGCCGAGGCGCAGCCGGCCGAAGCCCGGGCCGCCGGGGACGACGCCGGGGGCGGCACGGCAGGATAGGGCCATGGATCTTGGACTGAAGGACCGTGTGTACATCGTCACCGGAGCGACGCGCGGGCTCGGCTACGCCACCGCGCGGGCCCTGGTGGCGGACGGCGCGAAGGTGATCATCACCGGCCGGGACGAGCAGCGCGCCCGGCAGGCCGCCGCCGACCTGGGCCCGGACGCCGTCGGGCTCGCCGCCGACAACGCCGACCCGGCGTCGGCCGAACGGCTGGTGGAGGCCGCCCGGGAGGGGCTTGGCCGGCTCGACGGCATCCTCATCAGCGTCGGCGGCCCGCCGCCGGGCGGCATCGCGGACAACACCGACGAGCAGTGGCGGACCGCCTTCGAGTCCGTCTTCCTGGGGGCGGTACGGCTGGCCAGGGCGGCCGCCGCGGCGCTCGGCGAGGGCGGGGTCATCGGCTTCGCGCTCTCCGGCTCCGTCCACGAGCCGATTCCCGGGCTGACCGTCTCCAACGGGCTGCGCCCCGGCCTGGCCGGCGTCGCGAAGTCGATGGCCGACGAGCTCGGCCCGCGCGGCATCCGGGTCGTGGGCCTGCTGCCGGCCCGGATCGACACGGACCGGGTGCGGGAGCTGGACGCGCTGTCGGGCGACGCGGAGGCCGCGCGTGACGCCAACGAGGCGAACATCCCGCTGCGCCGCTACGGCACCCCGGAGGAGTTCGGCCGCACGGCCGCGTTCCTGCTGTCCCCCGCCGCCTCGTATCTGACGGGCATCATGGTGCCGGTCGACGGCGGCCACCGGCACGGCTTCTGAGCCGCGTGCGGTGATACGGCGGTGGCGCGGGGCCCGCGCCACCGCACCGCCCGTCAGCTCACCCGCGCGGCCCGGTGCTTGACGGCCTTGAGCCGGACCTCGGTGGGCAGCCGGGCCAGCCCGGCGGAGTCCCGCGCGTGGGCCAGCGCCTCGTCGCTCAGCCGCCCCAGCGCCTCGTCGGGCGCGGCGTGCGGCTCCATCAGCAGCCGGACCCGGGCGGCCGGGGTGGAGCGCTTGCCGGTCAGGGTGACCTGGGCGCGGGCGACCCCGTCCAGGGCACCCGCCTCTCCGGCGAGCACCCCTTCCAGGGCGCGGCCGCGCAGCAGGGCGCCCTCGCCGTCGCCGCTCTCCACCAGCACCTCGCTGAGGCGGGGGCGGCGGAGCTGGGCCAGCAGCCACCACAGGGCGAGGACCACGAGAACGGCGAGGACCGCGATCACGGTCGGCCACCACCAGCCCTCGGAGCGCCAGCGGTCCCGGTCCGCCTCGCTGAGCAGGACGTCGTTCCTGCCGTACCAGGGCCACCAGGACGGCACGGAGAGGCCCGCCGCCGCGGCGAGCACCCCGCCGCCCACGCAGAGCAGCACCAGCCCGGCCAGCCCCAGCAGTACCCGGTTGACGGTCCTGAGCACGCCGTTCACCCCTTCTTCGCCGGCCGGCGGACATGGACCGACAGGCTCGGCTGCCTGGCGAGTCCCAGTTCCCGGATGCCTGTGGAGAGCACGGTGTCCAGGTCGGCCCGTACGTCGTCCAGTTCCCGGAAGTGCGAGACGGCACGCACTCCCACCTTGCTCCGGCCCATGCGGACCCGGACCGACTGGACACCGGCCACCTCGACGGCCCGGTCGCGCAGCACCATGGCGGCCGCCGTCCGGTCGAGCCCGGCGCGCACATCGGTGTGTTCGCGGCGCATCGGCAGCAGGTCGCGCAGCCCGGGCGTGAGCGCGAGGAGCAGCAGCCAGAGCCCGAGGGCGGCCGCGACGGAGGCGCCGGTCAGCACCCAGACGTCGTCCAGCCGCCGGGTCGCGAGCTCGTCCGCGAGGGTGCGGCGCCACCGCATCGCGGGGTGTCCGGCGCGGACCGCCGCCACGTCGTAGAGGAGCAGGCCGCTCGCGCCGAGGATCACCGCGGCGACGATGCCGGCGGGGATGCGGCGGGCGGCCCAGAAGCGCCCCGCGCCGCCTTCGGGCCGTTCCCTGCCGGGCGCGGGGTCGTAGGCCGCGGCGGAGGCCGACTGGTCGAGCGCGAGGACACTGCCGTGTTCCACCGCCCCGGCCTCGGGCGGTCGCCGTGTGCCGTCGTCCGGGTCGTGGGGCTCGGTCATCGAATCCTCCCCTGTGCCGCCAGGCTCGCTCCGGTGGGATGCAGGCGTTCGACCTGGACGGCCACTTCGGGCACCTCCATCCCCGCCAACGCCTTTACCCGCTCGGCGACCCGCCGACGCACGGCACCGCACTGGTGGCCGATGTCCGTGGGATATCCCAGCTCCAGGCTCACCCGTACGCGGGCGGTGTCGCGGTGCACGGTGACCGTGGCACGCGGCGACGCCGCCTCCTTCGGGGTCGCGTCGACCGCCTCCTTGGCCGCCTGCGCGGCGATCTTCGCGACCACCCGGTCGGCGATCCGCGTCTCTCCCCGTTCCCCGGCCGGGACCGGGCCGCTCGCCCCCGACACCTCCGTCACCGCCGTCGGTCGCCGCGCTCGCGACTGCGGAAGAAGTCGCCGGGTTCCAGATCGCCGTCGAAGAAGCGGCCGGCGACGAAGCCGACCGCTCCGAGGGCGGCCACCAGCACAAAGGCTCCGAACCCGCCGAAGTACCCGGCGAAGCCGAGCGCCATGCCGGCCAGCAGACCGGCCACAGCCATGCTCATCGTGTGCTCCTCAACCGCTCGGGGACGCCGGTACTACTGGACGCGGGACTCTGACTCGTCGTCATCGTCGTCCTCGTCGGGCAGCTTCACGTCGCTGACGGCGATGTTGACCTCGACCACTTCCAGGCCCGTCATCCGCTCGACGGCCGCGACGACGTTCTCCCGTACATCGCGGGCGACGTCGGAGATCGACACGCCGTAGTCCACGACGATCTCCAGGTCCAGCGCGGTCTGGGTCTCGCCGACCTCGGCCTTGACGCCCCGGGTGACGGACTTGGAGCCGCCGGGGACCCGGTCGCGGACCGCGCCGAACGTGCGGGACAGGCCGCTGCCCATCGCGTGCACCCCGACGACGTCGCGTGCCGCCATTCCGGCGATCTTCTCGACCACTCCGTCCGCGATGGTGGTACGGCCGCGGGTGCCGGGGTCGCCTCCGCCGCGCTTGGTCAGGCTGCTGCCGCCCGAGGCGTTGCTGTCGGGGTTCTCGGGCCGGTTCCGCTGTGGGGTATCGGTCATCGCCGCTCTTCCCTTCGGGGCAGATGTGACTACTTCGCCCACATTAAGGTCGCTTGCCCCGACTCGCGCCGTGGATACGGCAGTCTGGGGGCCATGACGACGGCTGACGGCCCGCACAGGGCCCACGCGTGGACGGCTGCGGTACGGCAACGACTCTCGCTGGGCCGGCTGCTCCCCCTGGGCGGCCCGGCGGACGGCGCCTGGATCGCGGAGCGGGCCGCGGTCGCGGTGCTGCGCCGGGCCGTGGCGGGCCCCGAGCCCGGCCCGGTCCTCGGCGAGCTGCGGATCGCCGTGGCCGACCCGGACGCGGCCCCCGCCGCCCAGGTGCCCCCGCCCCCGAGCGCGCTGCCGCCGGGTGCCCTACGAATCGAGGCGACGATGACCGCGACGGCCGACCGGCCCCTGCCCGCAGCCGCCGACGCGTTGCGCGCGGCCCTTCTGTCGGCCGCCGCGCGCCGGCTGGGCCTGGTGGTCTCCGAAGTGGACCTGCGGGTGACGGGACTGCTCGACGGCTCGCCCGGGCGGGTGGAACCGGAGCCGGCGGAGGTGCGCCCGGTGGACGCGGAGAACGCCGCGGGCCGGGCCGCCGCATCGGTGACCGGGGTGGCGGCGCTGACCGGAGTGCTGGGTCCGGCGGTGCGGACGGGCGAGGACCATGTGCGCGTCGAGCTGGCGACGGAGAGCGGTCACCGCGCGCTGGACGTGGCCCGCGCGGTGCGCGAGGCGGTGACGGAGGCGGCCGAGGGCCGGCCCCCGGTCGCGGTGCTGGTCACGGCGGTCGCGGAGGACGGCGCGGCGGGCTGAGGTCCGGTACGGAGACGGGCCGGAGGGCGCGTTGCGGCTCCGGCCCGCCCGTATGTCAGCCGAGGGCGCTCGCCAGGTCGCGGAGGCGGCGGCCCTGCGCGGCCCGTTCGGCGGCGCGCTGCTCCTCGTACGTACGCGAGAGGGCGCCGCCCAGCAGGGCCTTGGTCTCGATGACGGCGTCGCGCGGGGCGGCCAGCAGGGCGCCGGCCAGATCGCGCGCCGCGCCTTCGAGGTCGGCGGCGGGCACGACGAGGTTGGCCAGGCCGGTGCGCTCCGCCTCCTCGGCGTGGACGTAGCGGCCGGTGGCGCAGATCTCCAGCGCGCGGGCGTACCCGACGAGGTGCACCAGGGGGTGCGTGCCGGTGAGGTCGGGCACCAGGCCGAGGCTGGTCTCGCGCATGGCGAACTGAACGTCCTCGGCGACGATGCGCAGGTCACAGGCGAGGGCGAGCTGGAAGCCCGCACCGATGGCGTGGCCCTGGACGGCCGCGATCGACACGATGTCGTTGCGGCGCCACCAGGTGAACGCCTCCTGGTACCCGGCGATCAGCGCGTCGAGCTCCGCCTCCGGGCCGCGCCCCATGTCGAGGAACGACGGCTCGCCGTCGAAGCCCTCGGGGGTGAACGCCTGGCGGTCGAGTCCGGCGGAGAACGACACGCCTTCGGCGCGCAGCACGACGACCCGCACACTGCCGGGCAGGGCCCGTCCGGCCTCGGTCAACGCCCGCCACAGAGCGGGAGACTGGGCGTTGCGCTTCGCCGGATTGGTGAGGGTCACCGTGGCAACCGCGTCGGCGACGGTGAGTCGTACGCCGTCCTGGTCGAGCACGGAGTCGAGCGAGGTCATACGGGGCCTCCGGTTCGGGTGCAGTCAGCACATCAAGCTAAGTGACTGAACAGTAACCACCGGACCGGCCCTGTGGCCGACCGGGTGGGCGCACCCGGACCGGGGAACTCCCGTCAGGCCGTCGCGGCCTTCTTGCCTCGTGTGGCGCCGCCGCGTCCGCGGAGCGTCACGCCGGATTCGCTGAGCATCCGGTGGACGAACCCGTAGGAGCGGCCCGTTTCCTCGGCCAGCGCCCGGATGCTCGCACCGGAGTCGTACTTCTTCTTCAGGTCTGCCGCGAGCTTGTCGCGCGCGGCGCCGGTCACCCGGCTGCCCTTCTTCAGAGTCTCGGCCACCCGTGCCTCCTCATGGGAAGTGCGCTCTGGACTCTCATGATCACCCCTCGGGCGCTTCCTGGCCACCCATTCGGCAAGGTCTCTGCGACCGGATTCGCGCCCCGGGAGTGCGCCGGTGCGACCGGAATGCCCCATTCCAACAAGTCGTACGAGGTGCCGTGCGGGCGCCCCGGAAGGAACGTCCAGGTCAGGGCGCACACGGGCCGGGGGCCGGAAATGGGTGCGCCCGGCAGCTATCTGCCGGGCGCCGCGCCGGGGGATGAGACGTACTCACACAGATGAAGGATCTCGCGTAGGCCGAATGATCCGGTCCGGGGATCAGGCCAGGGCGACCAGGTCCCGGTAGTCGGCGCCCCACAGGTCCTCGATGCCGTCCGGGAGCAGGATGATCCGCTCCGGCTGAAGGGCCTCGACCGCGCCCTCGTCGTGCGTGACGAGGACGACGGCGCCCTTGTACGTACGCAGCGCGCCCAGGATCTCCTCGCGGCTGGCCGGGTCCAGGTTGTTGGTGGGCTCGTCGAGCAGGAGCACGTTGGCGGAGGAGACGACCAGGGTGGCCAGGGCCAGTCGGGTCTTCTCGCCGCCGGAGAGCACTCCGGCCGGCTTGTCCACGTCGTCCCCGGAGAACAGGAACGAGCCGAGCGTCTTGCGGACGGCGACGAGGTCCAGGTCGGGGGCGGCGGAGCGCATGTTCTCCAGGACCGTGCGGTCCGGGTCCAGGGTCTCGTGTTCCTGCGCGTAGTACCCCAGCTTGAGGCCGTGGCCCTCCACGACCTGGCCGGTGTCGGGCCGCTCGGCACCGCCGAGGAGCCTCAGCAGCGTGGTCTTGCCGGCGCCGTTGAGGCCGAGGATGACGACGCGGGAACCCTTGTCGATGGCCAGGTCGACGTCGGTGAAGATCTCCAGCGAGCCGTAGGACTTGGAGAGCCCTTCGGCCATCAGCGGCGTCTTGCCGCAGGGCGAGGGGTCGGGGAAGCGCAGCTTGGCGACCTTGTCGGCGACCCGGACCTCGTCCAGGCCGGACAGCAGCCGGTCGGCGCGCTTGGCCATGTTCTGCGCGGCGACCGTCTTGGTCGCCTTGGCGCGCATCTTGTCCGCCTGCGCGTTGAGGGCGGCGGCCTTTTTCTCGGCGTTCTGGCGCTCGCGCTTGCGACGCCTCTCGTCGGCCTCGCGCTGCTGCTTGTAGAGCTTCCAGCTCATGTTGTAGACGTCGATCTGGGAGCGGTTGGCGTCGAGGTAGAAGACCTTGTTGACGACCGTTTCCACGAGTTCCTCGTCGTGGGAGATCACGACAAAGCCGCCGCGATAGGTCTTGAGGTAGTCGCGCAGCCAGACGATCGAGTCCGCGTCGAGGTGGTTGGTCGGCTCGTCCAGGAGCAGCGTGTCGGCGTCCGAGAAGAGGATGCGGGCCAGCTCGACGCGGCGGCGCTGACCGCCGGAGAGGGTGTGCAGCGGCTGGCCGAGCACCCGGTCGGGGAGGCTGAGCGCGGCGGCGATGGTGGCGGCCTCGGCCTCGGCGGCGTAACCGCCCTTGGTGAGGAACTCCGTCTCCAGGCGCTCGTACTTCTTCATCGCCTTCTCGCGGGTGGCGCCCTTGCCGTTCGCCATCCGGTCCTCGTTCTCCCGCATCTTGCGCAGGATCTCGTCCAGGCCGCGGGCGGACAGCACCCGGTCCCTGGCCAGGACGTCGAGGTCGCCGGTGCGGGGGTCCTGCGGGAGGTAGCCCACCTCGCCGGAGCGGGTGATGGTGCCCGCGGCGGGGACGCCCTCGCCGGCGAGGCACTTGGTGAGGGTGGTCTTGCCCGCTCCGTTGCGGCCGACGAGGCCGATGCGGTCGCCCTTGGCGATGCGGAAGCTGGCGGATTCGATGAGCAGACGGGCGCCGGCGCGCAGCTCGATGCCGGAGGCGGTGATCACGGGGAGGTACTCCAGGGCGGAAGGAAGGGCGGAGGAACGACGGGTGGTGACGGATCGACGCCGCTACTCACGCACACGCACAAGGAGAACTGCCATGGAAACCAGTCTACTGGCGGTGTCCACCGACTTTTCCGCGTGCTCCCCGCCCGCCCGGGCGCAGGACGTGAACAGGGCATTACGGGGCGTATGCCCGGATACTCGGCGAAGGGGCCGTGCGGGCGGGACGCCAACACGAAGGACGCCAGAACCCAGCTGGGGACTCTGAGCCGGTGCCGGTGGGCGGTGCCAGACTGAGACGTGGATCACACAAGCGGTACGAAGGGGCTGAGTGCGATGGCGGAGACGGGTGTGGCGACGGTGTACCCGACACTCCTCTACGACGACGCGAAAAGCGCGATCCGGTTGCTCACGGAGGGGCTGGGGTTCGTCGCGGAGGCGGTGTACGAGGGGGACGACGGGTCCGTGGTGCATGCGGAGCTGTCGTGCGGGAACGGCAGGGTGATGCTGGGGTCGCGGGGGCGGGAGGGGGTGTTCGCCCGGGCGATGGCGGGGGCGGGGCCCGCGGGGGTGTATGTGGTGGTGGAGGAGGTCGACGCGCATTATGCGCGGGCGGTTGAGCACGGGGTGGAGATTTTGATGCCGCCCACGGATCAGTCGTACGGGTCCCGGGACTACATGGCGCGGGACGGGGAGGGGAACGTGTGGAGCTTCGGCACGTATGCGCCGGGGGCGGCGGGCTGAGGCGGCGCTCCTCAGGCCCCTCCGGCGATTCCCTCCGGCGATTGAGGAGCGGGGGTACGGGGGCAGCGCCCCCGGAATCACGAGCCGCCCGTGTGGACCTGGAAAGCCGCCTTGCGGACCGCCTTGGCCAGGGCCGGGTCCGGGTGGGCCGCTGCCAGGGCCACCAGGACCTGGACCGTGCGGGGGTGGCCCACCGCGCGGACCTCGTCCAGGAGGGCCGGGACCGTGCCCTGGACCGCCGCGTCGAGGTGGCGGACCAGGAGGCCCGTCTCGCCGTGGTCGGCGACGGCCGCCGCCGTGTCGACCCAGAGCCATGTGGCCTCCTCGCGGCTGAGGACCTCCTGGGCGTCGTCGGGGTCCGTACCGTCGTATTCGGCGAGCCAGATCAGCGCGTACGGGCGGAGTGACGGGTCGGTGCGGACGGCCCGGACCTCGGGCTCTGCGGGGGCGCCGACGACGCGCAGGGCCTCGAAGGCCAGGCCGCGCAGGAGCGCGTCCTCGCCCCGGGCGACGTCCAGGAGTTCGGCGACGGCGCTGCCGACGGGGCGGGCGGCCAGCCAGGCGCGGTATTCGGCGCGGGCGGGGCCGGGGGTGAGGCGGGCGCAGCCGAGGAGCATGTCGGCGGCGGCCTGTTCGATGTTGCCGGCGGGGCTCTGCGCGGCGACGCAGATCTGTTCCAGCTTGACCCAGACCGCCCAGTTGCCGAGCGGCGTCAGCGTGGCCTGGTCCGGGCCGAGGGTGAGCGCCCCGACGTCGGCCAGGCCCTCCAGGGCCCAGTCGAGCAGGCGGGCGACGAGAGCCGGGGGGTGGGCGGTGGGGGCCGGTTCGGCGGGGGCGGGCAGCGGCTCGGGGCCGTACGGCACCTCGCAGCGCTCCTCGTGGAGCTCCGCGACGCGCTGGCCGAGGAGGTCGAGGAGGGCGGGCACGGTGACCGGGCCTGCCGAGAGCTGGAGCAGCGAGAGGACCTGCGGCACCGCCTCGACGGCCTCGGCGACCGCGGTGGACTCGACGCCCCGGGGCGCGGGGTGGACGAGCGACCAGGCGTCGAAGAGCGCCACCCAGCCGCGCAGCACCGCGGAGTCGTCCCGGTCCCAGGCGCGCAGCCGCCAGCCGGGGCGTGCGGTGTCGCCGTGGAGTTCGACCAGTCCGGCGAGCCGGGCCCGGTCCCAGCCGGAGCGCACCTGTGCCGGGGAGATGTCCAGCGCGGCGGCGGCGTGTTCGAGGGTGGCCGGCGGTGTGGTGCCGGGGGCCGCCCCGTCGGAGGCCCAGCGGGCGATCCGTACGGCGTCGGCGAGGACCGTCCGGGCCTGGCGGGCCAGCTCCGCCCGGGGTGGGGTGCCCTCGGGCGGGCGCGGCGCGGGCCTGGTGCGCCGGGTGGTCACGGCCCTTCGGGCGGTGGCGAGGGGTCGCGGGCGGACAAGACGCAGCCTGGAGTCGCGCGGGGTACGGGACGTCACGGGAGCAGTCTTGCCCCTGACGGCCCGAAAGCCCAAACGGAACCCGGGTCACCGGCGTTGCCGGGCCCGCCCGCCGGCCGGGACCAATCGGCTGAACCGGCGCATCCCCTCACATCAGGGGCGTGAGGAAGCGGCGCAGGGTCTCCTCGTAGCGGGCCGGGTCGGCGTTCCACATCGCCGCATGCGGAGCGTGGTCCACGGTGTGCAGGGAGACCAGGTCGGGGCGGGCGGCGGCGAGCCGGCGGGAGTGGATCCAGGGGGCCAGGGTGTCGTCGGGGCCGTGGAAGACGAGCGTGGGGACGTGCAGGGTCACCGGGACCGAGGTGTCCAGGAGCGCGGTGCCGTGCAGTCCGGTCTGCCCCTGGGCGGCGCGCACCGCCAGCGGCAGCAGCGCGGCGGGCACCCCGCGTGCGGCGGCCAGGCCGCGCAGGGTGTCGGTCCAGTCGAGCACGGGCGAGTCGAGGACGAGGCCGGAGATCCGGTCCCGGAGCGCGGAGCCCACGCAGGCGTGCAGCGCCATGGACGCGCCGGTGGACCAGCCGTACAGGACGACCCGCTCGGCGCCGTTGCGGACGGCGAAGCGGATCGCGGCGTCCAGGTCGCGCCACTCGGACTCGCCGAGGTGGCCGAGCCCGTCCGGGGAGCGGGGGGCGCCCGGGTCGCCCCGGTAGGCGAGGTCGAGCACCGGCAGCTGCCGGCCGTGCAGGAAGCCGAGGAGGTTCAGCGGGTGCTCGCGGGTGGCACCGATGCCGTGGACGGTGATGACCCAGGTGGGGCGGGGCGCCGGGACGTACCAGGCGGGCAGTTCGCCGAGCTCGCCGGGAATCCGCACCTCGCGGAAGGCCAGGCCGAGCGCGCTGCCGAGGTCGCCGCTGTACACCTGGGGCGTGAGGCGGACCTTGTCGCCGGGGGCGAGGACGCCGTGGTCCACGCGTTCCAGCCGGCGCACCACGGTGTCGGCGGCCTGGTGGGCCCGGTCGATCACGGGGCCGACGACGGCGTGGACGTCCTTGCCGGTAAGACCGTACGTGCCGGGGCGCAGCGAGGTGAGGGACCGGGTCAGGGTGACCTGCCCGGCGGCCGTCGCGTGGACGGTGAGTTCGCGGTCGGCGGGGAGCGGTCGGCCGGGCGGCGTCCTGAGGGCGACGTCGCCGGCGAACCGGCCGGCGGCGACCGCTGCCGCGCCGGCGCCGATGAGGGTGGTGACGGCCGCTGCCGTCGCGGTAACCGGGCGCACACCCTCAGTGTCGGGGCCCGGGCGCCCCGATGCCAGCGGACAGGGCCGTACGGTGCCGTGTCCGCGCTGCCCGTCGTGCCGCGTCAGCCCTGCTGCCCGTATCCCTTCAGCGCCTCCAGGACCTCGCCGAGCTGGTCGTCCGACAGCAGGGCGGGGGTGCGGCCGGGTACGGCGCTCGCGGTGAGCCAGACATGGCAGAGCCATTCGAGCTGGGCGGTGCGGTCGTACGCCTCGTCCAGGGTGGCGCCGTAGGTGACGGTGCCGTGGTTGGCGAGCAGGCAGCCGGTGCGGCCGCGGAGGGCGGTGAGCATGTTGGCGGCCAGTTCGGGGGTGCCATACCGGGCGTAGGGGGCGACCCGGACCGTGCCGCCGAGGATCGCGGCGGCGTAGTGGACCGGGGGGACCTCGGTGACGAGGGTGGAGACGGCGGTGGCGTGGACCGCGTGGGTGTGCACGACGGCCTTCGCGTCGGTGTTCCGGTAGACGGCGAGGTGGAGGGGGAGTTCGCTGGTGGGGTTCAGTGCCCCGAAGGTCTGGTTGCCTTCCGGATCGACGCCGGTCAGGTGCTCGGGGCCCAGCTCGTCGTACGGCACTCCGCTGGGTGTGACCAGCACCGTGTCGCCGACCCGCAGCGAGACGTTTCCGGAGGTGCCGACGACCAGTCCCTCGGCCGCCGTGCGGCGCGCCGCGGCGACGACCGCCCCCCATCCACGGGCCATCTCGTCGTGCCGTCCGTCACTCATCCGAAGATCCTTTCCGGGCGCCGTCCGGCCACCACCGCGGGGGTCACCGCAACGCCCTGCTCAGTTCATCTTCCGTTCACTCAAGTTGCCTACGTTCCACGTGCCAATGACGTCGAACGATTGCCTGGGTAAATGGAACACATCACGCTGCTGCTCGCGATAGTGATCGTGACAGCTCTAGTGTTCGATTTCACGAACGGTTTCCACGACACCGCCAACGCGATGGCCACCACCATCTCGACCGGCGCACTCAAACCCAAGACGGCGGTCGCGATGTCCGCCGTTCTCAATCTGGTCGGCGCGTTCCTGTCCGTGGAGGTCGCCAAGACGATCTCCGGCGGGATCGTCAACGAGGACGGCCTCAGAACCGAGGTCATCTTCGCGGCGCTCGTCGGCGCCATCCTGTGGAATCTTCTGACCTGGCTGGTCGGGCTCCCGTCCAGCTCCTCCCACGCACTGTTCGGCGGCCTCATCGGCGCCGCGGTGATGTCCGCCGGCTGGTCGTCGGTCAACGGCGGCACCGTCGTCACCAAGGTGCTGCTGCCCGCCGTCGCCGCCCCGATCGTGGCCGGCGTGGCCGCGCTCCTGGCCACCAGGCTCACGTACCGGATCGGCGGGAAGATCCGTAACGACGCCCAGGAGAAGGCGACCGCCAAGGGCTACCGGGCGGGGCAGATCGCCTCGGCCGGGCTCGTCTCGCTCGCCCACGGCACCAACGACGCGCAGAAGACGATGGGCATCATCACGCTGGCCCTGGTCACCGGCGGCGTCCTCTCCCCCGGCTCCAACCCGCCGGTCTGGGTCATCGTCAGCGCCGGAATGGCCATCGCGCTCGGCACGTACCTCGGCGGCTGGCGCATCATCCGCACCATGGGCAGCGGCCTGACCGAGCTGAAGCCCCCGCAGGGCTTCGCCGCCCAGACCAGCGCGGCCACCGTCATCCTGGCCTCCTCGCACCTCGGCTTCTCCCTCTCCACCACGCAGTCCTGCTCCGGGGCCGTGATGGGCGCGGGCCTCGGCCGGGCCGGGGGTGTGGTCCGCTGGTCCACCGCCACCCGGATGTTCGTCGCCTGGGGCCTGACCCTGCCGGCCGCCGGTCTGGTCGGCGCGGGTGCCGAGTTCCTGACGAAGCAGGGCACCTGGGGCGTCGTGGTCGTCGCGGCCCTGCTGGTCGCTGGTTCCGGGGCGATCTGGGTGCTCTCGCGCCGCAAGCCGGTCGGCCACGGCGATGTCGCACCCGGCACCGAGGACGCGGCCCCGGCCGAGCCCGCCGGTGTCGTCACCCAGGCCATCGCGGCCGTGAGCCCGCCGCCCACCGCGGCCCAGGCGCACGACCTCGCCGCCACCATTCCGGCGCCCGCCGCACCCGCCGCCGCCGATCCGGCCCGACCCGCCACGGTCTGACCGACCCGGCACTCCGGTAAAGGACACCCGTATGAACATCGACTGGGCAGCTCTGGGCACCGTCTTCGGCGTCTCCCTCGTCACCACCGTCGCCCTGGTGGGCCTCTTCACGCTCGGCATCGTCGGCCTCTCCAAGCAGCCGGAACCGGCCGCGCAGGGCGGTCCGGCGGGCTCCTCGGTCCTGCTGGCGCGCGCCGGGGCGTACGTCTGCTTCGGGCTGTGCGCGGCGGCGGTCGCGTACGGCATCTATCTGATCGTCGCCTGACGCGGCACCCCCTCCCCCGGGCCGGACGCACCTCGTGCGCGTCCGGCCCGATGTGCGTCCGCCCACACCCCGCCGCCGCAGGTCAACGGCGAGTTGACGGGCGTTCGCGGGGCGTGGTGGACTGCCGGAGCCATTACGGCGACAGCAGAGGAAGCCGGTGCGAATCCGGCGCGGTCCCGCCACTGTCACCGGGGAGCGGTCCCCCACCGCACGTCACGGCCCGCGCGAGCGGACTGGAAGACCGGGGAATCCGCCGATCCGGAAGCCAGGAGACTCCTGCCGCCGTCACGTCGAACCAGGGCGCGGACCCTGAGTGAGGACATATCGCCATGCCCGGCTGCCGTGCGCCCCTCTCCCCACAGCCTCTGCCGGCGGACTCCGGTACGGCCGGCTGAGCCGTGCGTGCCGATCGCATCTACGCGTACGGCGCCACCGCCGGCCTGATCGCCGACCTGCTGCTCGGTGACCCCCGCAGGGGCCACCCGGTCGCCGCCTTCGGGCGGGCCGCCGCGGCCGTCGAGGACCGGCTCTGGCGCGACCACCGCGGCCGGGGCGCCCTGCACACCCTGATCTGCGCCGGGGGCGCCGCCGGGAGCGCCGCGCTCGCCGCCCGCGCCCTTCGCCGCCACCCCGCCGCGTCCGTGGCCCTGACCGCCGCCGCCACCTGGTCCGTCGTCGGCGGTACGTCGCTGGGGCGGGAGGCCCGGGCCATCGGCGGGGCGCTCGCCGCGGGGGACGTCGAGGCGGCCCGGGAGCGGCTGCCGCATCTGTGCGGGCGCGACCCGCAGGCGCTGGACGGCCCCGGGATCGCGCGCGCCGTCGTGGAGTCCGTCGCCGAGAACACCTCGGACGCGGTGGTCGGCGCCCTCGTCTGGGGCGCCCTCGCAGGGGTCCCCGGGCTCGTCGGCTTCCGCGCCGCCAACACGCTCGACGCGATGGTCGGCCACAAGTCGCCGCGCCATCTGCGGTACGGCTGGGCCTCGGCCCGGCTGGACGACCTCGCGGGCTGGCCCGGCGCCCGGCTCACCGCCCTGCTCGCCGTGGCCTCGGGCGGCCGGCCCCGGGAGGCGGTACGGGCCTGGCGGGCGGACGCCGCCAAGCACCCGAGCCCCAACGCGGGGCCGGTGGAGGCCGCGTTCGCCGGGGCGCTCGGCGTACGGCTGGGCGGGACCCTCACCTACGGCGGCCGGGTCGAGCACCGGCCCGTGCTCAACGGGGCGGCCGGCCGGGCGGTGGAGACCGCGGACATCGAGCGCGCGGTGCGGCTCTCGCGCCGGGTGGGCGTGCTGGCCCTCGGCGTCGGCGTGGCCGCCCGGCTGGGCGCGGGGGCGCTCGCTCGCCGGTCCCGCAGACCTCGTATACCTGGACGGAGAGCGATATGAGCGGCGGACTGCTGGTCGCCGGGACCACATCGGACGCGGGCAAGAGCGTCGTCACGGCGGGCATCTGCCGCTGGCTGGTGCGCCGGGGCGTGAAGGTCGCCCCGTTCAAGGCGCAGAACATGTCGCTGAACTCCTTCGTCACCCGCGAGGGCGCGGAGATCGGCCGGGCCCAGGCGATGCAGGCCCAGGCCGCCCGTGTCGAGCCGACCGCCCTGATGAACCCGGTGCTGCTCAAGCCCGGCGGCGACCGCTCCAGCCAGGTCGTCCTGATGGGGCGGCCGGTCGGCGAGATGAGCGCCCGCGGCTACCACGGCGGGCGGCAGGAGCGCCTGCTGTCCACCGTCACGGACTGCCTGGAGCAGCTGCGGAGCACGTACGACGCGGTGATCTGCGAGGGCGCGGGCTCGCCCGCCGAGATCAACCTGCGCCGCACGGACATCGTGAACATGGGCATCGCCCGGGCCGCGCGCTTCCCGGTCGTGGTGGTCGGGGACATCGACCGGGGCGGGGTCTTCGCCTCGTTCTTCGGCACGACGGCGCTGCTCGCGCCGGAGGACCAGGAGCTGGTCGCGGGATACCTGGTCAACAAGTTCCGGGGCGACGTCTCGCTGCTTGAGCCGGGGCTCGACATGCTGCGCGACCTGACGGGCCGCCCCACCTACGGGGTGCTGCCGTTCGCGCACGGGCTCGGTATCGACGAGGAGGACGGGCTGCGGGTGTCGCTGCGCGGCACCGTACGGGAGTCGGCGGTTGCCCCGCCGCACGGCGAGGACGTCCTGCGCGTCGCCGTGTGCGCGATCCCTCTGATGTCGAACTTCACCGATGTGGACGCGCTGGCCGCCGAACCCGGCGTCGTCGTCCGCTTCGTGGACCGGCCGGAGGAGCTGGCCGACGCGGACCTCGTCATCGTGCCCGGCACCCGGGGCACCGTGAAGGCGCTCGCCTGGCTGCGCGAGCGCGGGCTCGCCGAGGCGCTGCGGCGGCGCGCGGCCGAGGGACGGCCGGTGCTCGGGATCTGCGGCGGCTACCAGATCCTCGGCGAGCACATCGAGGACGAGGTGGAGTCGCGCGCCGGGCGGGTCGACGCGCTCGGCCTGCTGCCCGTGCGGGTCCGCTTCGACCGCCAGAAGACCCTCGCCCGGCCGTCCGGCGAGGCGCTCGGTGCACCCGTCGACGGGTACGAGATCCATCACGGCGTCGCCGATGTGCGCGGCGGCGAACCGTTCCTGACGGACGGCCTCGGCACCCCGCTGGACGGCTGCCGGTCCGGTGCCGTCTGGGGCACGCACTGGCACGGTTCGCTGGAGAGCGACGCCTTCCGCCGCCGGTTCCTGGCCGAGGTGGCCCGGCTCACCGGCCGCCGCTTCGTGCCCGCGCCCGACACCTGCTTCGCCGCTCTGCGCGAGGAACAGCTCGACCGCCTCGGCGACCTGATCGAGGAACACGCGGACACGGACGCGCTGTGGCAGCTCATCGAGTCGGGCGCGCCGTCCGGTCTGCCGTTCATCCCGCCGGGTGCGCCCGCCATCCCCGTCAAGGAGGCCCTGTGAGTACGCCCTACCCCTTCACCGCCATCGTCGGCCAGGACGACCTGCGGCTCGGGCTGCTGCTCAACGCGGTCAGCCCGGCCGTGGGCGGGGTCCTGGTCCGTGGCGAGAAGGGCACCGCCAAGTCGACCGCCGTGCGCGCGCTGGCCGCGCTGATGCCGGAGGTCGCCGTCGTGCCGGGGTGCCGGTTCTCGTGCGATCCCGCCGCGCCCGACCCGGCGTGTCCGGACGGCCCGCACGAGGACGCCTCCGGCGTGTCGCGGGCGGCGCGGACCGTGGAGCTGCCGGTCGGCGCGTCCGAGGACCGGCTCGTCGGCGCGCTGGACATCGAACGGGCCCTCTCCGAGGGCGTGAAGGCGTTCGAGCCGGGGCTGCTCGCGGACGCGCACCGCGGAATCCTGTACGTGGACGAGGTCAACCTCCTCCACGACCATCTGGTCGACCTTTTGCTGGACGCGGCGGCCATGGGTGCCTCGTACGTGGAGCGCGAGGGCGTCTCCGTACGGCACGCGGCGCGGTTCCTGCTCGTCGGCACGATGAACCCCGAAGAGGGCGAGCTGCGGCCGCAGTTGCTCGACCGGTTCGGGCTGACCGTCGAGGTCGCGGCGTCCCGGGAGACGGACCAGCGGGTGGAGGTCGTGCGGCGGCGGCTCGCCTACGAGGACGATCCGGCGGGCTTCGCGGCGCGCTGGGCCGCCGAGGAGGCGGAGTTGCGGGACCGGATCACGGCGGCCCGCGCGCTGCTGCCCGAAGTGGTGCTCGGCGACCGGGCGTTGCGGCAGATCGCGGCGACCTGCGCGGCCTTCGAGGTCGACGGGATGCGCGCGGACATCGTCATGGCCAGGACCGCGACCGCGCTGGCCGCGTGGGCGGGGCGCACCGACGTACAGGCCGATGACGTCCGGCAGGCGGCGCTGCTCGCGCTCCCGCACCGGCGGCGGCGCAACCCCTTCGACGCGCCGGGGCTCGACGAGGACAAGCTGGACGACACGCTGGAGCGGAACGGCGGCGGGGACAACGAGCCGGAGCCGGACGGGCCCGGTGACGGCGGCGGTGACGGCGGTGGCGGTGGTGGCGGCGGGCTGCCGCCGCAGGGGGACGCACCCGACACGCCGCCCGCGCCCGCCGAAGGGCCGGACGACACGCCCGGGGCGCCCGTGCCCGGGCAGGGCGGTGAGCAGCAGCCCGTACGGGCCGGTGAGCCGTTCCGTACGAAGATGCTCAGCGTGCCCGGTCTCGGCGAGGGTGCGGCGGGGCGGCGGTCCCGGGCGCGCACCGAGCACGGGCGGACGACCGGTGCGCGGCGGCCCGAGGGCGCGCTGACCAAGCTGCATCTGGCCGCGACGGTGCTGGCCGCCGCCCCGCACCAGCGGGCGCGGGGCCGGTCCGGGCGGGGGCTCGTGGTGCGGCGGGACGATCTGCGGCAGGCGACGCGGGAGGGGCGCGAGGGCAATCTCGTGCTGTTCGTCGTGGACGCCTCCGGGTCGATGGCCGCCCGGCAGCGCATGGGCGCCGTGAAGGGCGCGGTGCTGTCCCTGCTGATGGACGCCTATCAGCGGCGCGACAAGGTCGGTCTGGTCACCTTCCGGGGCCGGGACGCGGAACTGGCGCTGCCGCCGACCTCGTCGGTGGACGCGGCGGCGGCCCGCCTCGAATCGCTGCCGACCGGCGGGCGGACCCCGGTGGCCGCCGGGCTGCTGAAGGCGCACGACGTGCTGCGGGTGGAGCGGCTGCGCGACCCGTCCCGGCGGGCGCTGCTGGTCGTGGTGACGGACGGACGGGCGACCGGCGGGCCGGACCCGGTGGCGCTGGCCGCGCGGGCCGCCCGGCTGCACGCGGCCGAGGGCATCGCGTCGGTCGTCGTGGACTGCGAGACGGGCCCGGTCCGGCTGGGGCTCGCGGCGGGACTCGCCGCCGGCCTGGGCGGCACCGCCGTCACGCTGGACGAGCTGCGCGCCGAATCGATCGCCGGGCTGGTCAAGGACGTCCGGGGCGCGGGCCCCGGGCACACCGACAGGAGGGTCGCGTAATGCCGCAGGGACAGCCGGAGAGCGTGCCGGACGACGGACTCACCACCCGGCAGCGGCGCAACCGGCCGCTGCTGATGGTGCACACCGGCATCGGCAAGGGGAAGTCGACGGCGGCCTTCGGGCTCGCGCTGCGCGCCTGGAATCAGGGCTGGCCCGTCGGGGTCTTCCAGTTCGTCAAGTCGGCGAAGTGGAAGGTCGGCGAGGAGAACGCGCTGAAGGTCCTCGGCGCGAGCGGCGAGGGCGGGTCCGTCGCCTGGCACAAGATGGGCGAGGGCTGGTCCTGGGTCCAGCGCGACGACCAGACGGACAACGAGGCGAAGGCCCGCGAGGGCTGGGAGCAGGTCAAGCGCGACCTGGCCGCCGAGACGTACCGGCTGTATGTGCTGGACGAGTTCGCCTATCCGCTGCACTGGGGGTGGATCGACACCGACGAGGTGGTCTCCGTACTGCGCGACCGCCCCGGTACGCAGCATGTGGTGATCACCGGCCGCAACGCGCCGGCCGCGCTGCTGGACGCGGCGGACCTGGTGACGGACATGTCGAAGGTCAAGCACCCGATGGACGCCGGGCAGAAGGGCCAGAGGGGCATCGAGTGGTGAACATCCCCCGCCTGGTCATCGCCGCGCCCTCGTCGGGCAGCGGCAAGACCACCGTCGCGACGGGGCTGATGGCCGCGTTCGCCGCGCGGGGGCTCGCCGTGTCCGGGCACAAGGTGGGCCCCGACTACATCGACCCCGGCTTCCACACGCTGGCGACGGGGCGCCCGGGGCGCAACCTCGACGCGTACATGTGCGGGCCCGAGCTGATCGCGCCGCTGTTCGCGCATGGGGCGCGGGGGTGCGGGCTGGCCGTGGTCGAGGGCGTGATGGGGCTGTACGACGGGGCCTCGGGGCTCGGTGAGCTGGCGTCCACCGCGCATGTGGCGAAGCTGCTGCGGGCGCCGGTGGTGCTCGTCGTGGACGCGTCGTCGCAGTCGCGGTCGGTGGCGGCGCTGGTGCACGGGTTCGCGTCCTGGGACGCGGAGGTGCGGATCGGCGGGGTGATCCTGAACAAGGTGGGGTCCGACCGGCACGAGGCGTTGTTGCGGGAGGCGTTGGAGGAGTCGGGGGTGCCGGTGCTCGGTGTCTTGCGGCGGGCGGAGGGGGTTTCCGTGCCGTCGCGGCATCTGGGGCTGGTGCCGGTGGCTGAGCGGGGGGCCGAGGCGGTGGCCGCTGTCGCGGCGATGGCTGGGCAGGTGGCAGCGGGGTGCGACCTGGAGGGGTTGTTGGCGTTGGCGCGGTCGGCGCCTGCGTTGCCCGATGCGGGGTGGTCTGCGGGTGAGGCGGTGGGGGGCGCCTTCGGCGGAGCTGTTCCCCTCCCCATCCCCAAGCTCTCAGCTTCGTTCGAGCAGGGGAGACCCCACTCTTCCCGTAACCGGGGCTCCGCCCCGGACCCCGCTCCTCAAACGCCGGAGGGGCTGGATATGGCGGAGGCGCGGCGGCCCATCGTTGCCGTGGCCGGTGGGGCTGCTTTTACGTTTTCCTACGCCGAGAACACCGAATTGCTCGCCGCTGCGGGGGCCGACGTCGTGACCTTTGATCCCCTGCGGGACGAGGCGCTGCCCCTCGGAACCCGGGGCGTCGTCATCGGAGGCGGGTTCCCCGAGGTGTACGCCCCCGAGCTGTCGGCCAACGAAGCCTTGCGGAAGGCCGTCGCGGAATTGGCTCTCTCGGGGGCGCCGGTGGCCGCCGAGTGTGCCGGGTTGTTGTATCTGGCGCGGTCCCTGGACGGGCTGCCGATGTGCGGGGTGCTCGACGCCGAGGCGCGGATGACCAAGCGGCTGACGCTCGGGTACCGGGATGCCGTGGCGCTCTCCGACAACGTGCTGGCGCCCGCCGGGGCGCGGCTGCGGGGGCATGAGTTCCACCGGACCGTCATCGAGCCCGGGGCGGGCGACGAACCGGCCTGGGGCATGCACCGGCCCGAGCGGCGCGTCGAGGGGTTCGTCCGGGGCAACGTACACGCGAGTTATCTGCACACCCACTGGGCCGCGTCGCCCGGGACGGCCGCGCGGTTCGTGGCGCGGTGCCGGGGGTGACGGGGTCACTGCGCGAGGCCCACCACCAGCCAGATGAAGCACACGCCGGCCACCGTACACAGCAGGGTGGAACGGGCCGGGTGGTCGTGGTGGGCCTCGGGCAGGATCTCGGCGGCGGCGAGGTAGAGCAGGGCGCCGCCGAAGAAGCCGAGATAGCAGCCGAGCAGTTCCTCCGGCAGGGTGAACAGCAGCGTCGTCGCCGCCCCGACGACGGGCGCCGCCGCGTCCGCGAAGAGCATCGTGAGGGCCTTGCGGCGGGCGTTCCCGTACAGGCTGGTGATCGTGTAGGTGTTGAAGCCGTCCGCGAAGTCGTGCGTGATCACGGCGAGCGCCACGGCCGCGCCCATCCCGCCGCCGACCTGGAAGGCCGCGCCGAGCGCGACCCCGTCCATCAGGCTGTGGCCGACCATCGCGGACGCCGCCGTCAGCCCGACCTGCGGGACCCGCTCCTCGGCCGCGCCGTGGGCCGCCTGGCGCACCGCGAGCAGCCGTTCCACGAGGTGGGCGACGAGGAAGCCGCCGACGAACAGCAGCAGGGCCGCCGGGACGCCGAAGACCAGGCCGCCCGCCGCCTCCACCGCCTCGGGCAGCAGGTCCAGGCCGACCACGCCGAGCATCAGCCCGCCGGCCAGGCCGAGGACCAGGTGGCGGCGGTCGCTGACGCGCTGGGCGACCCAGCCGCCCGCCAGGGTCATCAGGAACGCGCCGAGCGCGACGAACACCGCCATGGCCTCTTGCTAGCCGATGTACCCCGCTCCGCGCATCCCGGCGCGCTCGTCGTCGGCGTCGGCGCCTCCCGGGGTGTCTCCGCCGACGAGGTCACCGGGCTGGTCCTGGCGGTGCTGCGGGAGGCGGGGCTCACGGCCGGCTCGGTCGCCGAGCTGGTCACCGTGACGGCGAAGGCCCATGAGCCGGGGCTCCTCGCCGCCGCCGCCCGGCTCGGGGTCCCGCTCCGCGCACACCCGGCGGACGTGCTCGCCCTGGTCCCCGTCCCGCACCCCTCCGGCGCGGCGCTCGCCGCCCTCGGCACCCCCTCGGTGGCCGAGGCCGCCGCACTCGCCGGCGGCGGTCAACTCCTCGTGCCCAAAAGGAAGTCACGGCCGCCCGACGGGCACCCGTCGAAGGCCACCTGCGCGGTCGCGCGCCGGCCCGTCGGGACCGTTGCGTGAAACAGGGTGCGGGGCGCATAGTCATCGTGCCGGAGTCCACCCAGGCCACGGCGCACACCCCCCACCACACCCCCACCACGGCGGTCATGCACACTCCCACTGAGAGTCCCGACGCGACAGGCTCGGGCACCTACGATCTGCGTCACCACGGCGACGCCGAAGTACGCGGACGGGGCCGGGATCTGACCGATCTCGCCGTCAACGTACGGGCCGGCACCCCACCGGCCTGGCTGACGGAGCGGATAGCCGGCTCCCTGGGCGCGCTCGCCGCCTACCCGGACGGCCGCGAGGCCCGCGAGGCCGTTGCCGCGCGCCACGAACTGCCGCCCGATCGCGTCCTGTTGACGGCCGGCGCGGCCGAGGCGTTCGTCCTGATCGCCCGTGCGCTGCCCGCCCGGCGGCCCTACGTGGTGCACCCTCAGTTCACCGAGCCCGAGTCGGCGCTGCGCGCTGCCGGGCACCAGGTGGGCCGGGTCCTGCTGCGGGCCGGGGACGACTTCCGGCTCGACCCGTCGGACGTGCCCGACGAAGCGGATCTGGTGGTCGTCGGCAATCCGACCAACCCGACGTCCGTCCTCCACCCCGCCGCCGTCCTCGAACGCCTCGCCCGTCCCGGGCGGACCCTGGTGGTGGACGAGGCGTTCATGGACGCGGTGCCGGGCGAGCGGGAGGCCCTGTGCGGGCGTACGGACATCCCCGGGCTCGTCGTCCTGCGCAGCCTCACCAAGACCTGGGGGCTCGCCGGGCTGCGCATCGGTTACGTGGCGGCCGCCCCGGAGACCATCCGCGCCCTGACGGAGGCGCAGCCGCTGTGGCCGGTGTCGTCGCCCGCGCTGGCGGCGGCGGAGGCGTGCATGGAGCCGCGCGCGCTGGCGGAGGCCGCCGGTGCGGCGGACCGGATCGTGGTGGACCGGGCGCATCTGGTCGCCGGGCTGCGGGAGTTCTCCGAGATCCGGGTGGTGGAGCCGGCCGAGGGGCCGTTCGTGCTGATCCGCCTCGACGGGGCCGCCGAGATAAGGGAACGGCTGCGGATGCTGGGGTTCGCGGCGCGGCGCGGAGACACGTTTCCGGGGCTCGGCGACGGCTGGCTGCGGCTGGCGGTACGCGACCGGGCGACGACCAACCGCTTCCTCCAGGCGCTGGACCTGGCGCTCCAGGCGCTGACGGTGGCGGGGCGGTAGGAGGTGGTCGCGGGGGCGCTCTCGTGAGTGAGCGGTGCTCTGTTTCACGTGCGGTACTCATGTGAGTGAGCGGTGCTCCCCCCTCGGAGCACCGCTCACTCACCCCCTCCCCCTGGGTTCCCCCTCGGGCCGTCAGCCTCGGGCGCGGCGGCGGGTCAGGACCATGGCGGCCGCGCCGGCCGCCAGCAGCAGCGCCGCGCCGCCCGCGATGTACGGGGTGCTGGAGCTGCTGCCCGTCTCGGCCAGGTCCGCGTCGGTGGCCGCCGGGGCCCGGTCCGTACCCGTCTGGGTCTTCACGTCGCCGCCGGTGGAACCGGCCTCGTCACCGCCGCCCGTGGAGCCGCCGTTCCCGGAGCCGCCGTCCGTCGCGCCGCCGTCACCCGAGCCGCCGTCCGTCGAACCGCCTCCGGTCGCGCCGCCGTTGCCGTTCCCGCCGTTGCCGTTCCCGCCGTTGTCACCGCCGCCGTTGTCGTTCCCGCCGTTACCGCCGCCCGTGTGGCCGCCGTGGCCCTTCGGGGTTTCGCAGGTGGCCTCCGCGAGGGTGACCTCGCCCTTGACGTCCGCGACGTTCAGGTTGCCCGGGTTGACCGACACCTTCAGCTGGAGTGCCACCGCGGCGGCCGTGCGCGAGGTGGTCCGCGTCTTCGACAGGTCGAGCGTCACCTCACCGACCTGCGGCACCGCGACCCGCGTGGTGCCGCCCGCCGTGAGCGTGACGCGCTTGCCGAGCACCGACACGGACCCGAGCACGTTGGACTCGGCGACCGGCCGGCTGCCCACCTCGCAGACCGCCTTCGAGGTGACCTTCTCCACCTTGAGCAGCGGGAACATCGTGAGCCCGGGGAGGCTCACCCGGGCGTTGGCGAGGTTGCTGTAGCCGGCCGCCCGGTGCTCGTCGGCGGTGGCCTCCGCGGTGGCCACGTCCGCGCTGAGGACGCTGACCGGCTTTCCGTGGTCCACGCCGTCGAGCCGCACGCTGAGCGCGGTCTTCTCGGCGGTGCGCGGCGCCCGCACCTCGTTGAGCGTGACGTTCAACGGCACGTCGACCGTCTTGTTGAGGAGGGAGACGTCGAGCGCGGTACGGAGCACGACCGCGCTCGCCTTCCCGTCGCCGCCGGCCGCGGTGGTCGTCGCAGGGGCGGCGTGGGCCGGGACCGCGACCAGGGCGGCGACGGGAGCTGCGGCGACCGCCAGGGCGGCGAGGCGGAAGGTGTTGCTGTTCAAGATGGTGGAACCCCCACAGGAGACATGGAGCCACCGGCGCGCCGTCCAATGGGGGACATCGCGGGCACCGGTGGCCTCGACTCCGTGAATCTTTACGCACAGAGGGTGAACTGGCGGACACCTGAGGCCAGTTCACTCCAAAGGGGGGTTTCCGCGCCTGTATTCGAATATTCCGGCACGTGCGTTCCTCGGGTTCACCCGTTTCACTGAGCGCCGGGGCGTTTCGGACGGCGCGAGGGCGGCCCGTACGAGGACCGTTCCGCGTACACGGAAAAGGTCCAACGAGCGGGCCGCCCCCAGGTCACTGCCGGTCAACGCGGTGCGTCAGCCGATCACGCGCCCGTTCAGGACGACCCGGCGCGGCCCGGCCAGCACCCGCACGTCCGCCCGCGGGTCCTCGTCGTACACCACGAGGTCGGCCGGTGCCCCCTCCTCAAGCCCGGGCCTGCCGAGCCAGGCCCTCGCCCCCCAGGTCGTCGCGGACAGCGCCTCCAGCGACGGGACGCCCGCCTTGACCAGCTCCGCGACCTCGTCGGCCACCAGGCCGTGCGCGAGGACCCCGCCCGCGTCGGTGCCGACGAAGACCGGCACCCCGGCGTCGTAGGCGGCGCGCACGGTGTCGTAACGGCGTTCGTGGAGCCGGCGCATATGGGCGGACCAGCGCGGGAACTTCGCCTCGCCGCTCTCCGCGAGCGAGGGGAAGGTGGCGATGTTGACCAGGGTCGGCACGATCGCCACCCCGCGCTCCGCGAACAGCGGGATGGTGTCCTCGGTGAGGCCCGTGGCGTGCTCGACGCAGTCGATCCCGGCCTCGACCAGGTCGCGCAGCGAGTCCTCCGCGAAGCAGTGCGCGGTGACGCGGGCGCCCAGCCGGTGCGCCTCCGCGATGGCCGCCGCGACCGCCTCGCGCGGCCAGAGCGCCGTCAGGTCGCCCACCTCGCGGTCGATCCAGTCACCGACGAGCTTCACCCAGCCGTCGCCCCGGCGTGCCTCCTGGGCGACATAGGCGACGAGCTCGTCCGGCTCGACCTCCCAGGCGTAGTTACGGGTGTAGCGGCGGGGCCGGGCGATGTGGCGGCCGGCCCGGATGATCTTCGGCAGGTCCTCGCGGTCGTCGATCCACCGGGTGTCGGCGGGCGAGCCCGCGTCCCGCAGGAGCAGCGCCCCGGCCTCCCGGTCGTCCAGGGCCTGCTTCTCGCTGGTCGCCGCGTCCACGGCGCCGTGGTGGTCGAGTCCGACGTGGCAGTGGGCGTCGACCAGTCCGGGCAGGGCCCAGCCGGTGACGGTGACGGCGTCGTCCGCGCCGGGCGGCCGCTCGTAGGTGATCCGGCCGCCGACCGCCCAGAGCTCGTCCCTGACCTCCTCGGGTCCGACGAGCACCCGCCCCTTCACATGCAGCACCCGCGATGCCTCGTGATCACTCATGCACAGCACTGTACGAGGGGTCCACCGCGTGCGACATGCCCTGTCCCGGCCCGGCCGGACGGTGCTGGGTAGTCTCGGAGACGCCCGGTCAGCAGGCCGGAGCCCACCGGCCGAAACCGAAGAGAGCACCGCCGTGACGCACCCCTTCCTCGACCTCGCTCCGCTGACCGCCGCGCACTTCGCGGCGATCGAGCGGCGGGTGGCCGGTCTGCTGGCCACCGAGCAGGACGTCGTCATCACGCAGGGCGAGGCGCTGCTTCCCCTGGAGGGCTGCATCCGGGGCGGCGCCCGGCCCGGTTCGACGGCGCTGAACGTGGTGACCGGACCGTACGGGCAGACCTTCGGGAACTGGCTGCGCGACTGCGGGGCCGAGGTCGTCGACCTGGCGGTGCCGTTCCACACGGCCGTCACCGCGGACCAGGTCGCCGAGGCGCTGGCCGCGCACCCGGAGATCGACTTCGTCTCGCTGGTGCACGCCGAGGCGGCGACCGGGAACACCAATCCGGTCGCGGAGATCGGCGAGGTGGTGCGGGCGCACGGCGCGCTGTTCATGCTGGACGCGGTCGCCTCGGTGGGCGCCGAACCGCTGCTGCCGGACGCCTGGGGCGTGGACCTGTGTGTGATCGGGGCGCAGAAGGCGATGGGCGGGCCCGCCGGGGTCTCGGCGGTGTCGGTGAGCGCGCGGGCCTGGGAGCGGATCGCGGCCAACCCGCAGGCGCCGCGCCGGTCCTACCTGTCGCTCCTGGACTGGAAGGAGCGCTGGATCGACGGCGGCCGCAAGGCCCTGCCGCACGCCCCGGCCCAGCTGGAGATGCTGGCCCTGGAGGCGTGCGTGGAGCGGATCGAGGCGGCGGGGCTCGAAGCGGTGATGGCCCGTCACGCGGCGGCCGCGGCGGCCACCCGGGCCGGTGCGGTGGCGCTGGGCGGCGGCCTGACCCCGTACGTCCACGAGGCCCGGGACGCGGCGCCGGTGGCGACGACGCTGCGCACGCCGGCGGGCGTGGACGCGTCCGAGGTGGTCGCGCGGGCGCTCGCGGGTGAGCCCTCGCTGCCGCTGATCGCGGGCGGGGGCGCGCTGGCCGAGGAGATGATCCGGGTCAATCACTACGGGGTGGATGCGACGCGGGGCGCGGTGCTCTCCTCGCTCGCGGCTCTGGGGGCGGCGCTGGCCGAAGCAGGCCGGCAGGTCGATCTGGAGGCTGCCCGGAAGGCCGTTTCGGAAACCTGGCCCAGCGCATAAAAGCGCATCCGATAAACAATGCGGGGAGCTGCCTGATTCAGAGCAGCTCCCCGCATTCTTATGCCCGCTTCTCCTCGGGCTAAACACCCCAGTTTTCAAGCGGTTTCCAGCACCCATTTCGGTTGTGTGTGGAGAGAGTTATGGGCTTGTGACCGACTCCACACAGTCGGGGATTTGCCCGATAAATACCGGACAGAACGCCAGAAAACGCAGGCGACTCGCGCCGGTGCGCGCACCCGCCTGATAACACAGAAGCCTGCCCCACCCAACCCCTTGCGTCGATGCAATTTAAAAACTTGCTGGGTAAATTCAATTGCCATGACCGCCGCACCAGCAGATTTTGCACGTGCCCGAAGCGAATTCCTCACGATCGACACGCCACGAGTGGAGGACGGGGCCGCGATCTGGCGCATCGCCCGCGACTCCGAGGTCCTGGACCTCAACTCCTCGTACAGCTACCTGCTGTGGTGTCGTGACTTCGCGGCGACCTCCGTGGTCGCCCGTGACGAGACCGGCTCCCCGGTCGCCTTCGTGACGGGGTACATCAGGCCGGACCGTCCCGAGACGCTCGTCGTCTGGCAGGTGGCCGTCGACCACGGCCACCGCGGTACGGGGCTGGCGGCGAAGCTGCTGGACTCGCTGACCGCGCGGGTCGCCGCCGGACAGGGCCTGGCCTCGGTCGAGACGACCGTCACCCCGGACAACACCGCGTCGGACCGCCTCTTCACCTCCTACGCGCGGCGCCACGACGTGGCCCTGGAGCGCGAGGTGCTCTTCGACGGCGGACTGTTCCCCGAAGGCACCCATCTGCCGGAAGTGCTGTACCGCATCGGCCCGTTCCACGCCTGAGCGCGCACTCCCACCACCGCAGCTTCCTTCAACGCCGCCCGTCACACCACCTCACGCAGGAGTTCCGCTGTGACCATCACCCCGCCCGCCCTCAGTGTCTTCGAGACCCTGGAGTCCGAGGTCCGAAGCTACTGCCGCGGCTGGCCCGCCGTGTTCGACCGCGCCCAGGGCGCCCGGCTGACCGACGAGGACGGCCACTCCTACCTGGACTTCTTCGCCGGCGCGGGCTCGCTCAACTACGGCCACAACAACCCGGTCCTCAAACGCGCGCTGATCGACTACATCGAACGCGACGGCATCACCCACGGCCTCGACATGGCGACCACCGCCAAACGCGCCTTCCTGGACACCTTCCAGAACGTCGTACTGCGCCCCCGCGACCTGCCGTACAAGGTGATGTTCCCCGGCCCGACGGGCACCAACGCCGTCGAGTCGGCGCTGAAGCTCGCCCGTAAGGTCAAGGGGCGCGAGTCCGTCGTCTCGTTCACCAACGCCTTCCACGGCATGTCGCTCGGCTCGCTCGCCGTGACCGGCAACGCGTTCAAGCGGGCCGGGGCCGGCATCCCGCTGGTGCACGGCACGCCGATGCCGTTCGACAACTACTTCGACGGCCAGGTCCCCGACTTCCTCTGGTTCGAGCGGCTGCTTGAGGACCAGGGCTCCGGGCTCAACCACCCGGCCGCCGTGATCGTGGAGACCGTGCAGGGCGAGGGCGGCATCAACGTCGCCCGCGCGGAGTGGCTGCGCGCGCTCCAGGACCTGTGCCACCGCCAGGACATGCTGCTGATCGTGGACGACATCCAGATGGGCTGCGGCCGCACCGGCGGCTTCTTCTCCTTCGAGGAGGCCGGCATCACGCCGGACATCGTGACGCTGTCGAAGTCCATCAGCGGCTACGGACTGCCCATGTCGCTCTGCCTGTTCAAGCCGGAGCTGGACGTCTGGGAGCCGGGCGAGCACAACGGCACCTTCCGCGGCAACAACCCCGCGTTCGTCACCGCGGCCGCCGCGCTGGACGCCTACTGGGCGGACGGCCAGATGGAGAAGCAGACGCTGGCCCGGGGCGAGCAGGTCGAGCAGACCATGCTGGCCATCTGCGGCGAGCACGACAGCGCCCGGTTCCGGGGCCGCGGCCTGGTCTGGGGCCTGGAGTTCGACGACCCGGCGCGCGCCTCCGCGGTCTGCGCCCGCGCGTTCCAGCTGGGGCTGCTCCTGGAGACCTCCGGCCCGCAGAGCGAGGTCGTGAAGCTGCTGCCGCCGCTCACCATCACGCCCGAGGAGCTGGACGAGGGCCTGCGCACGCTGGCCCGTGCCGTCCGCGAGACCGCCTGACGGTCCGGACCGCACACCTCACCCCCGTACAGAGAAAGGCATCGAACCACCGTGATCGTCCGATCGTTCGCCGACGTCGAGAACACCGACCGGCATGTCAAGGCCGCCTCCGGCACCTGGGAGAGCAAGCGCATCGTGCTCGCCCAGGAGAAGGTCGGCTTCTCGCTCCACGAGACCACGATGTACGCCGGAACCGAGACGTCGATGTGGTACGCGAACCACATCGAGGCGGTCCTGTGTGTCGAGGGCGAGGCCGAGCTGACCAACGACGAGACCGGTGAGAAGCACTGGATCACGCCGGGCACCATGTATCTGCTCGACGGCCACGAGCGCCACACGATGCGACCCAAGACGGACTTCCGTTGCGTCTGCGTCTTCAACCCGCCGGTCACCGGACGGGAGGAGCACGACGAGAACGGTGTCTATCCACTGCTGACCGAGGAGGGCTGAACCCATGACCACCGACGTACGCACCGATCTGTACCCCTCGCGCGGCGCCGCCGAGATGACCACTCCCCGCCAGGACCCGGTCATCTGGTCCGCTCCGGGCGCACCGGGTCCCATCAGCGCCAAGGAGCTCCAGGGCTACGAGCACGACGGCTTCCTGAGCGTCGGACAGCTGATCACCCCGGACGAGGTGGCCGGCTACCACGCCGAGCTGGAGCGGCTGATCGCCGACCCGGCCGTCCGCGCCGACGAGCGCTCCATCATCGAACCGAAGTCCCAGTCCGTACGGTCGGTCTTCGAGGTCCACCGGATCAGCGAGGTCTTCGCCCGGCTGGTCGCCGACGAGCGGGTGGTGGGCCGGGCCCGCCAGATCCTCGGTTCGGACGTCTACGTCCACCAGTCGCGGATCAACGTCAAGCCCGGGTTCGGGGCCTCCGGGTTCTACTGGCACTCGGACTTCGAGACCTGGCACGCGGAGGACGGTCTGCCGAACATGCGGACGGTGTCCGTGTCGATCGCGCTGACCGAGAACCACGACACCAACGGCGGGCTGATGATCATGCCCGGCTCGCACAAGTCGTTCCTCGGCTGCGCGGGTGAGACGCCGAAGGACAACTACAAGAAGTCGCTCCAGATGCAGGACGCGGGCACCCCGTCCGACGATGCGCTGACGAAGATGGCCGACCGGCACGGCATCCGGCTCTTCACCGGCAAGCCCGGTTCGGCGACCTGGTTCGACTGCAACGCGATGCACGGCTCGGGCGACAACATCACGCCGTACCCGCGCAGCAATGTGTTCATCGTGTTCAACAGCGTGGAGAACGCCGCGCAGGAGCCGTTCGCGGCGCCGGTCCGCCGCCCGGAGTTCATCGGGGCGCGCGACTTCACCCCGGTGAAGTAGGGCCTTCCGAGGGGGTGGTACGAATTTTCGTGCCGCCCCCTCCGGCGTATCCCGGTGGACCGGGAGCGGGCCCGGCGGGAACAGTGGGCGCATGACATCCCATGTGGAGCACATCACCATCGACTGCGCCGACGCTTACACCCTGGGCACCTTCTGGTCGGCGGTGCTCGGCGCCCCGCTCGCCGACGACGATCTGCCCGGCGACCCCGAGGCCCTGATCGAGATCCCGGGCACCGCCCTCCTCTTCGTCACCGTGCCCGACCGGAAGCGGACCAAGAACCGCGTCCACCTGGACCTCAAGCCCAAGGACCGCACCCGGGACGAGGAGGTCGAACGGCTGCTGGCCCTCGGCGCCACCCTGGTCGCCGACCACCGCAGGCCGAACGGACGGGGCTGGGCGACCCTGGCCGACCCGGAGGGCAACGAATTCTGCGTGGAGTGCAGCGCCGGTGAACGGGCCGCGCTCACCGGTACGCGGCTGCCGGTCACCGCGGACGATGTGACGCGGGCGGTCCGGCTCGCCGTCGACACGCTCTCCGGCGCGGCCGAGGCCGACTGGCGCGTCCCGGCCGGGACGCTGACCTGGGACTGCTGGGAGACCGCGGAGCACCTGAGCGACGACCTGTTCGCGTACGCCGTCCAACTGGGCCCGCGTACACCGTCGGTGGAGGCCGGGGTGCCGTACCACTGGAGTCCCCGGCGCGAGGGCGGCCCGTGGAACACGGTCTTCGCGGACCCGGACGCGGGTGTGCCGGGGCTGCTCCGGACCGTGGAGGCGAGCGGCGCGCTGCTGACCGCGATGGTCCGTACGGCATCCCCGGCCACCCGCTCGTACCACAGCTACGGGGTCTCCGACCCGGAGGGCTTCGCGGCCATGGGCGTCGTGGAGACCCTGGTGCACGCCCATGACATCGCCTCGGCCCTGGGCGTCGCCTGGGAGCCGCCCGCCGAGCTGTGCGACCGGGCGCTGGCCCGGCTGTTCCCCGGGGCGCCGGACGACAAGGACCGGTGGACCGTGCTGCTCTGGTCCACCGGCCGCGCCGAACTGCCCGGCCGCGAGCGGGTGACGTCCTGGAAGTGGCGGAGCGCCCCGCCGGCGTGACCCCCGCCGGCTACCGGTGGGAGAACCAGTCCGCCGCCGGCAGCAGCTTCTGGTCGTAGCCGAACAGGGCCTGGTTCTCCCAGGCGTTGCCGGAGGAGGGGTCGGCCGGGTCCCAGCCGCTGCCGCTGACGGCGGTCCAGGCCGGCTCCCAGTACACCGCGCCCAGGCCCCGGCCGCCGGGGACGGCCTCCACGACGTTCAGCACGTCCCGGAAGCTGGCCGCCTGGCCGGCCGGGGTGGCCGGGTAGCCGCTGACCAGCTGGTCCGCGGTGGCGATGTTGTTCTCCAGGCCGTCGGCGTCGGCGAGGGTGTGGGCGTAGGCGGTCTCGGCGACCAGCACCGGCTTCCCGTAGCGGGCCGCGGCGTCGTCCAGGTTGGCCTGGAGGCCGGAGAGCGGCCCGTGCCAGTAGCCGTAGTACGAGAGCGCGACGACGTCGAAGGGCACGCCGTACGCGACCGCGTTGTCGAACCACCAGCGGGTGCCCGCGTTGTCGCCGCCCTCGGCCAGGTGCAGGGCCACCTGCGTACCGGAGGAGACGGCCTTGGCCGCGTTCGCGCCGGAGGTGAGGAGTCCGGCGAGCTGGGACCAGTGGTCGGTGGAGCCCTCGGGCCAGAGCATGCCGGCGTTGATCTCGTTGCCGATCTGGACCATGTCGGCCGTGGTGCCCTGGGCCTTGAGCGCGTTCAGCACGTCGTACGTGTGGTCGTACACGTCCGTCCGCAGCTGCGCGTAGCCGTGTCCGGACCAGGCGGCGGGCTTGTTCTGCTTGCCGGGGTCGGCCCAGCTGTCGGAGTAGTGGAAGTCGACCAGCACCTTCATGCCGAGGGCCTTGGCGCGCTTGGCCATGGCCAGGACGTGGGCCTTGTCGTTGAAGCCGTCGGCCGGGTCCACCCACACCTTGAGGCGGACGTAGTTCATCCCGGCGGACTTCAGCAGGCCCATCGCGTCGCCGGCGGTGCCGCTCGCGGAGCGGTAGACGGCGCCGTGGGCCTCGTTCTTCGGGAGGGTGGAGAGGTCGCCGCCCTTGACGGTGAGGCCGGTGGCGCCGGGGGTGAAGGTGATGTCGTCGAAGTTGGCCCACTCCCCCGCGTGCGCGTCGGAGTTGAGGCTGATGGTGCAGGCTCCGCCGACCACCCGCACGGAGGTGACGAGGCGGATCCAGGCGCCGTCGGCGGTGGGCGGCAGGTCGGTGCGCTGCTCGGCGCTGCCGCAGTTGCGCAGGGCGATGTAGGCGGAGTTCTGGCCGCCGCCGGAGCGCACCCAGGCGCTCAGGGTGTAGGTGCCGTCGGTGAGGCCGGTGAGGTACTGGTACGTCTCCACCTGGTAGGCGGAGGCGGACCAGTGGCTGAGCCGGGTACTGCCGCCGTGGCCGCCGGCCTCGGTGAACGAGGCGGCGTTCTGCCCGCCCGCCGAGTAGGTCGACCAGCCGGTGGCGCCGGACTCGAAGCCGGGGTCGGTGAGGGTGGTGGCGGCGTGGGCGGACTGGGCGGGCAGGGCGGCCAGCAGGAGTCCGGAGAGCGAGGCGGCCAGCGCCGCCGCTCTCTTCCTGCCGTGCTTCGTTGCGTACATCGTCGGTGTCCCTTCGGCCGTGCGCGGGAGTTGCCTGGGGGGTGGAGCGGTGGTGCGTCCTCAGCCGCCGAGCCGGACGACGCGGACAGCTCCCGCCGGGACGGCGAGTTCGCCCGCGACGGGCTCGGCGGTGAGGAGTTCGGTGCCGGGGGCGGTGAGCGGAACCTTCGCCTCGTCCCCGGTGTGGTTGATGACGAAGAGGTACGTGCCGCTCTCGCCGGTCCGGGTGACGACCTCGACGTCGTACGGAAGCGAGGTGCGGGGCGCGATGCCGGCGTCCGCGCAGGCCCGGTCGAGGACGGCGGCCAGGTCCGCGCCGCCCAGCCGGGTGGAGATGTACCAGGCCGTGCCCGCGCCGAGGCGGTGGCGGGTGACGGCGGGACGGCCGGCCGGGATGCCGTTCGCGTAGGACCACACGGTCTCGGCGCCGCGCGGGACGACCACGTCCGACCAGAGGTCGCCGGTCAGCTCCGGGCCCTCCGGGGCGCCCTCGGGGGTGATCAGGCGGACCGTCTCCCCCTCGGCGAGGGGCGCGAACTCCTCGACGCTCAGCCCCAGCACGTCCCGGAGCGGGCCCGGGTACGCACCGGGGTGCACGGCGTCGTTCGCGTCGACGATGCCGGAGAAGTACGAGACGACGAGGGTGCCGCCGCCCTCCACGTACCGGCGCAGATTGCGGCCGGTCTCCTCGGTGGCGAGGTAGAGGGCCGGGACGACGACCAGGGGGTGGCCGGAGAGGTCGGCGTCGGGGTGGGCGAAGTCGACGGTGAGGTGGCGGTCGTAGAGCGCGGCGTAGAACGTGTCGGCGCGCTCGCGGGCGTCGTGGTCCTGGCTGGGCCGCCACTCCAGGGACTGCGCCCACCAGGACTGCCAGTCCCAGACCATGGCCGCGTCGGCGACGGTCCGGGTGGCGCGGATTCCGTCCAGCAGGCCGATGTCCGCGCCCAGCCGGGAGACCTCGCGCCAGATCCGGGAGTCGGTGCCGGCGTGCGGGACCATCGCCGAGTGGAACTTCTCGGCGCCGCGCCGGGACTGCCGCCACTGGAAGAACATCGCGCCCTCGGAGCCCCGGGCGACGTGCGAGAGGCTGTTGCGGGCCATCTCGCCGGGGCGCTTGGCGGGGTTGCGGGGCTGCCAGTTGACGCCGCCCGCGGAGTGTTCGAGGAGCAGCCAGGGGGCGCCGCCCGCCACCGAGCGGGTGAGGTCGGCGGCCATGGCGAGGTTGACGTGGGTGCGGCGGCCGTCGGTGATCAGGTAGTGGTCGTTGGTGACGAGGTCGACCTCGCGCCCCCAGGCCCAGTAGTCCACCGACTCGCACTGGCTGAGCGCGGTCATGAAGTTGGTGGTGACGGGGATGCCGGGGGCGTGCCGGTGCAGGAGGTCGCGCTCGGCGCGGAAGTTCTCGCGCATGGTGGCGTCGGCGAAGCGCGCGTAGTCCAGCTGCTGGGCGGGGTTGCCGACGGTCGGGGTGGTGCGGGGCGGGTCGATCTCGCCGAAGGCGCGGTAGCGCTGGCCCCAGAAGGCGGTCCCCCACGCCTCGTTGACGGCCTCGACGGTGCCGTGGCGGGCGGTGAGCCAGCGGCGGAAGTGGGCGGCGCAGTGGTCGCAGTAGCAGGCGCTGACCGGGACGCCGTACTCGTTGTGGACGTGCCACAGGGCGAGCGCCGGGTGGTTCCCGTACCGGCGGGCGAGCTGTTCGGTGATACGGGCCGCGGCCGCCCGGTAGTCCGGGTGGCTGTGGCAGATCGCGCCGCGTGAGCCGAAGGCGTAGCGGACCCCGTCCCTGCTGACCGGCAGGGCGTCGGGGTGTGCGCGGTAGAACCAGGCGGGCGGGGCGACAGTCGGGGTGCCGAGGTCGGCGCGGATGCCGTTGACGTGCAGTAGGTCCAGGAGCCGGTCGAGCCAGCCGAAGTCGTAGCGGCCGGGCTCGGGTTCCAGCAGGGCCCAGGAGAAGATCCCGACGCTGACCATGGTGACGCCGGCCTCCCGCATGAGGCGCATGTCCTCGTGCCAGACCTCCTCGGGCCACTGCTCGGGGTTGTAGTCGCCGCCGAAGGCCAGCCGGCGCAGACCCTTCGGGGAAGTCGCGCGAGGGGTGTGCGGCATGGGCGTCTCCTGGGCTCTTTGCTACAAATACTGGGAACGTGCACACGCCTTCTCGGCGGCGCTGACCCAACATAACCGCACAGCAACAACCATTGACAAGTGTCGGTTTCGTTTCTCTACTGTGAACGCTCACAGCGCACATCAGGCGCTGCACCCTCGCTTCTCGTCAGGGGAGACCTCCATGAAGTACCGCATCGTCGCGGCCTGTGCGGCCGCCTCGCTCGCCGCCACCGCACTGCTCACGGGCTGCGGCTCGTCGGCCGACGACGGCGAAGGACCGGCCGCGTCCGGCCCCGTCTCGCTCACCTACTGGGCCTGGGCCCCCGGCCTGGACAAGGTCGCGGACATCTGGAACAAGGGCGAGGGCAAGAAGGCCGGTATCGAGGTCACGGTGAAGAAGCAGGCGTCCGGCGACGACCTGGTCACCAAGATCATCACCGCGGCGAAGGCGCACAAGGCTCCCGACCTGGTGCAGGCGGAGTACCAGGCACTGCCCACGCTGGTCTCCAACGACGTGCTCGCCGACATATCCGACGAGGCGGGCGACGTCGAGGACCAGTTCGCCGAGGGTGTCTGGCAGCAGGCGACCGTGGGCTCGGCCGCCCTGTACGCGCTGCCGCAGGACTCCGGTCCGCTGATGTTCTACTACCGCAAGGACCTGTTCGAGAAGTACGGGCTGTCGGTGCCCACCACCTGGGACGAGTTCGCCGAGACCGCCCGCGCGCTGAAGCGGAAGGCGCCGGACAAGGACCTCACCACCTTCTCCTCCAACGACTCCGGTCTCTTCGCGGGCCTGGCCCAGCAGGCCGGCGCGCAGTGGTGGACGATCGTGGACGACGAGTGGAAGGTCGCCATCGACGACCCGGCCACCCGGAAGGTCGCGAGCTTCTGGGGCGGGCTGGTCAAGGAGGGCGCCATCGACAACCAGCCGATGTACACCCCCGCCTGGAACAAGGCGCTCAACACCGGCAAGCAGATCGCCTGGGTCAGCGCGGTCTGGGCGCCCGGCACCCTGACCACCGCGGCCCCCGACACCGCGGGCAAGTGGGCGATGGCCCCGCTCCCCCAGTGGACCGCCGGCGAGAACGTCACCGGCAGCTGGGGCGGCTCCTCCACCGCGGTCACCAACGACTCGCAGCACAAGGAGGCCGCGGCCGCCTTCGCGAAGTGGCTGAACACCGACCCGGCCGCGCTCGCCGCCCTGGTCAAGGAGAGCGGTATCTACCCCGCAGCCACCGCCGCCCAGACCGGCGGCGCGCTCGCGAAGCCGCCGGCCTACTTCGCCAACCAGCCGGACTTCTACACCGAGGCCGCCAAGATCGCCAAGGGCACCGCCCCGGCCGCCTGGGGCCCGAACGTGAACGTCGCGTACTCCTCGTTCAAGGACAACTTCGCCAAGGCCGCCAAGAACAGGTCCGACTTCGCCCCGGCCCTGACCGCGATGCAGGACGCCACGCTCGCCGACCTGAAGAAGCAGGGCTTCGGAGTCTCCGAGTGACACGCGCACGCCGCCGGAGGCCGTACGGGGTCAAGAGCGCCCCGTACGCCTTCCTGATCCCCGCCACCGTGCTGTTCCTGCTCTTCTTCGCCCTGCCCATCGGCTACGCCGTCCACCTCTCGCTGCGCCGCACCGAGGTCAGCGGACTGGGTCTCGGCAAGGGCGCGCGCAAGGAGGTCTGGGCCGGCTTCGCCAACTACCGCGCGGCGCTCGCCGACTCCGAGCTGCTGCACGGCGCGCTGCGCATCCTCGGCTACGGCGCGATCGTCGTGCCCGTGATGCTCGGTCTTGCCCTGCTCTTCGCCCTGCTCCTGGACACCGAACGGCTGCGGCTGCGCGGCTTCACCCGGCTGGCGATCTTCCTCCCGTACGCCATCCCGGGCGTGGTCGCCGCCCTGATGTGGGGCTTTCTCTACCTGCCGGACGTCAGCCCGTTCCACTTCGTGCTGGACAAGGCGGGGCTGCCCGCGCCGGACCTCCTGGACGGCGGGCCGCTCTACGGCGCGCTCGCCAACATCGCGGTCTGGGGCGGCACCGGCTTCAACATGATCGTGATCTACACCTCGCTGCGGGCCATCCCCGCCGAGATCTTCGAGGCGGCCCGCCTCGACGGCTGCTCGCAGCTGCAGATCGCGCTCCGGATCAAGATCCCGATGGTGGCGCCCTCGCTGGTGCTGACCTTCTTCTTCTCGATCATCGCGACGCTTCAGGTGTTCAACGAGCCGACCACGCTGAAGCCGCTCACCAACTCCCTCTCCACCACCTGGAGTCCGCTGATGAAGGTCTACCAGGACGCGTTCGTCAACAACGACATCTACGCGGCGGCCGCCCAGGCGGTCATCATCGCCGCCGTCACCCTGGCGCTGTCCTTCGGATTCCTCCGGGCGGCCAACTCCCGTACGAAGCAGGGGGGCTCCCGGTGACCACGACGCACCCGGGGCCCACGCCCCGTCGCCGGTTCGCTCTCGTGCCCACGGCGGCCCTGCTGCTGGGCGCCGTCTACTGCCTGCTGCCCGTCGCCTGGATTCTCGTCGCCTCGACGAAGTCCGGCAGCGAGCTGTTCTCCACGTTCACCTTCCTGCCCGGGTCCGGCTTCGCGGACAACGTCGCCGATCTGTCGGCGTACCGGGACGGGGTGTACTGGCGGTGGATGGCCAACTCGGCGCTGTACGCCGGCGTGGGGGCGCTGCTGTCCACGGCGGTCTCCGCGGTCTCCGGGTACGCCCTGGCGGTGTACCGCTTCCGGGGCCGGGAGAGCATCTTCAACATCCTGCTCGCCGGGGTGCTGATGCCGCCGGTGATCCTCGCGGTGCCGCAGTACCTGCTGATGGCAAAGGCCGACCTCACCGACTCCTACCTGTCGGTGATGCTGCCCGTGATCCTCTCCCCGTACGGGGTCTACCTCGCCCGGATCTACGCGGCGGCGGCCGTGCCGGGCGATGTGATCGAGGCCGGGCGGATGGACGGCGGCGGCGAGTGGCGGATCTTCCGCACCATCGCCCTGCCGATGATGCTGCCGGGCCTGGTGACGGTCTTCCTCTTCCAGTTCGTCGCGATCTGGAACAACTTCCTGCTGCCGTACATCATGCTCGGTGACGACGAGAAGTTCCCGGTCACGCTCGGGCTGTTCACCCTGCTCCAGCAGGGGTCCACCACCCCGGCCCTCTATACGCTGGTGATCACGGGGGCGCTGCTCGCGATCGTCCCGCTGATCGCCCTGTTCCTGGTCATCCAGCGATTCTGGAGCCTCGACCTGCTCTCCGGGGCCGTAAAGTCCTGACGGGCCCCGCCAGGACGCCACTTGATGAAAGATCACGCACCATGAGCCGCACAGAACAGACCGGTACGGGACGCCGCCGGCCGCCGACGATCCACGATGTGGCGCGGGAGGCGGGGGTCTCCCGGGGCACGGTCTCCCGGGTGCTCAACGGCGGTCACAACGTCAGCCCGGCCGCGCTCGACGCTGTCAACGCGGCCATCCGCAAGACCGGTTACACGGTGAACCGGCACGCCAGGTCGCTGATCACGGGCCGCTCGGACTCGGTGGCCTTCCTGCTCACCGAGCCGCAGGAGCGGTTCTTCGAGGACCCGAACTTCAATGTGCTGCTGCGGGGCTGCACGAGCGCGCTCGCCGCGCACGACATCCCGCTGCTGCTGATGATCGCGGGCACGGAGGCCGAGCGCCGCCGGAACATGCGGTACATCGCCGGCCATGTGGACGGGGTCCTGCTGGTCTCCAGCCACTCCGGCGACCCGGTCGCCGCCCGGCTGCACGAGGCGGGCGTCCCCCTCGTGGCGTGCGGGAAGCCGCTCGGGCAGGGCTCGAAGGTGAGCTATGTGGCGGCCGCCGACCGGGACGGCGCCCGGGACATGGTGCGCTTCCTGTACGAGTCGGGGCGCCGCCGCATCGGTACGGTCAGCGGCCCGCTGGACACCCCGGGCGGCGTCGAGCGGCTGGCCGGGTACCGCGAGATGCTGGCCGACTGCGGGCTGCCCGCCGACGACTCGCTGATCGTGCCCGGCGACTACAGCCGGGCGGGCGGCGAGACGGCGGCGGCGCTGCTCCTGGAGCGGGCCCCGGACCTGGACGCGGTGTTCGTGGCCTCGGACCTGATGGCGCAGGGCGTGCTCGCGGCCCTGGAGAAGGCCGGGCGCAGCGTGCCGCGCGATGTCGCGGTGGGCGGTTTCGACGACTCCCCCGCCGCGCTCGCCTCCCGGCCGGCGCTGACGACGATCCGTCAGCCGTGGGACCGGATCAGCGCCGAGATGGTACGGGTGCTGCTGGCGCAGATCGGCGGGGAGGACCCGGCCGCGGTGATACTGCCGACCGAGCTGGTCCGCCGCGACTCGGCATGACCGGGTGCGCGGCGGAGGCCCGTCAGCCGGCGAGCAGGTCGAGCGCGCGGTCCACGTCCGCCTCGGTGTTGTAGAGGTGGAAGGAGGCGCGCAGATTGCCGGCCCGGCCGGCGACCAGGACGCCGGCCTGCTGGAGCTCCGGTGCCCGGTCGCCGAGGCCGGGCACCGCGACGACGACGGTGTCGGAGGGGACGGTCGGGTGCCCGAGGGCCGTGACACCGGCGCGGAAGCGGTCGGCGAGCGCGAGGGCGTGGTCGTGCAGGGCGTCGATGCCGATCTCGTGGAGCAGGGCGAGGGAGTGTTCGGCGCCGTGGTACGCGAGGAAGGCCGGGGGCTCGTCGTAGCGGCGGGCCTCGGACGCCAGCTTGGTGACCGGTCCGTAGGTGCTGCCCCACCGGTCCTCGGCGGCGACCCAGCCCGCGTACACGGGTGTGACGTCCGCCTGCGCGTCCTCGGTGACGGTGAGGAACGACGTGCCGCGCGGGCAGAGCAGGTACTTGAAGCCGCCGGTGACCGTGTAGTCGTAGGCCCCCGCGTCGAGCGGCAGCCAGCCCGCCGACTGGGTGGCGTCCAGCAGGGTGCGGGCGCCGTGGGCGGCCGCGGCGGCCCGGACCTCGGCCAGGCCGGCGCGGCGGCCGTCCGCCGACTGCACCGAGGAGAAGGCGACGAGCGCGGTGGAGGGGCGCACGGCCTCGGCCAGCCCGGCCAGCGGCACATACCGCATGTCGAGGTCGCCGCGGACCGCGAAGGGGCTGACGACCGAGCTGAACTCGCCCTCGGGGGCGAGCACTTCGGCCCCCGGGGGCAGCGAGGCCGCGATCAGGCCGACGTGGGCGGCGACCGAGCCGCCGACGGCGACCCGGTCCGCCCCGACGCCGACGAGCCGCGCGAAGCCGTCCCGGGCGCGGTCCACCGCCTCGAAGTCGCCCGAGCCGGCGCGGCGGCCGGCGGCGTTCTCCTCGGCGAGCGTCTTCACCGCGTCGACGGTGCGGCGGGGCAGCAGCCCGCAGGTGGAGGTGTTGAGGTAGGTGGTCTCGGGTGCGAACTCGGCGGCGACGGCACGGCTGAGCTGAGAGATCGTCATGCGTTCAGCGTGAACCTTCACCGACCTCGGGTCAATTCACAAGAATTCACGGCCGGCCCCAAGCGATGCTTATGTTTCCAGGTGGGGTCAGGCGTTCCGGGCCGCTGCCCCTGGGACCTCGCAGGCCCCGTCGGCGTCGCAGGCCGCCGCGTCGCCGGCGGCGGTCACCGGGCGGTCCTTCCACGCCTGTTCCAGCGCCTGGGTGAACACCTCGGCGGGCTGGCCGCCGGAGATGCCGTAACGCCGGTCGAACACGAAGAACGGCACCGCGTTGGCGCCCAGCTCGGCCGCCTCCCGCTCGTCGGCGCGCACCTCCTCGGCGTACGCCCCCGGGTCGGCGAGCACCGCCCGCGCCTCCCCGGCGTCGAGTCCCGCCTCGACGGCCAGGTCCAGCAGGACGGTGTCGTCGAAGACGGACCGCCGCTCGGCGAAGTTGGCCCGGTAGGCGAGGCTCAGCAGCTCGTCCTGGCGGCCGCGGGCCCTGGCCAGGTGCAGCAGGCGGTGGATGTCGAACGTGTTGCCGTGGTCGCGGCCCTCGGTGAGGTAGCCGAGCCCTTCGGCCCGGGCGTTGGCGGCGACGTTGGCCTCCATCGAGCGGACCTCGTCGGGGGTGCGCCCGTACTTCCGCGCCAGCATGTCGGTGACCAGCTCGGTGTCGTCCTTGGCGCGGCCGGGGTCGAGCTCGAAGGAGCGGTGCACGATCTCGACGTCGTCGCGGTGGGCGAAGTCCGCGAGACCCTTCTCGAAACGGGCTTTTCCGACATAACACCAGGGGCAGGCGATGTCGCTCCAGATCTCGACGCGCATGACTCTTCTTCTCTCCGGACTCTCTCGGACGACTGCGACAGGGCGCGGAGGCTGCCTCCGCTCCCGCTCCAACGCGTGACGGGCCCGGACCATTCCCCGGCCCGGGTGTGCTCAGCCCCTCGCGGGCCCTCCCGGCACCTCTTCCCGCACCGTGAGGCGCAGCACCAGATGGTCGCCGTGCCGGGGCGTCTCCGGGTCCGCGACCCAGCCACACGCGGAGTAGAACGCCTGGGCGCGCTTATTGGGCTCGAAGACCTCCAGCCGGGCCCGCGTCACACCGCGCCGCCGCCAGTCCGCGACGCACGCGAGGTGCAGGGCGCTGCCGACGCCCTCGCGCCAGTGGGCCGGGGAGACGTGGAGCTGAGTGAGGTACGTCCATCCGTCGCGCACCGAGTGGGCGGCGATGCCGACGAGCGCGCCGTCCTCCTCGGCGACGAGCACGGTGGCGTCCTCCCGGTCCACCGCCCGCGCCCAGCCGTCCCGGCTCCGGCCCACCTCGGCCGGGCCCGCGTACTCCTCCTCGGCGAGATGGCCGCTGTAGTAGGTGGCCCTGGCCTCGGTGTGCAGGGTGACTATCGCGTCGAGGTCGTCCTGCGTCGCTGTACGAATCATGGTGGGGAGGACGTACGGGCCGGGGCGCCGGTTCCGCCGCCGGCCCGGCCCGGTCCTGTCCGGCCCCGGACGAAAGGCGTCAGCTGCCGTCGCGGAGGTCGGTCAGCCCCTCCGGCCGGAAGGCGATCCGGTCGAAGGTCACCTCGCAGCCCTCGCCCGTGGGTGACTGGGCGAGGAAGCCGACGGACGCGGTGGCCGCCTGCTCCGGGGTGCCGAGGGTGAAGACGCGGACGAAGGTCCACTTCTCGCCGTCGGCCGAGGCGTGGAAGGCGAAGGCGTGTCCCGTGCGGCTCAGGCGCAGCCAGTGGGTGTCGCCGTCCACGACGGAGGAGTTGACGTCGTCCGAGTGGCCCCGGGTGACCACCGTGCAGATGGTCGGGCGCTCCGGGGACAGCTCCAGGCAGAGCTTGGCCCACTCCCGGTCGCCGGTGTGGAGGTGGAGCACGCCCGCGTCGAAGGCGGCGGCGAAGCCCACCTTCACCCGGGCGATGAGCTGGAAGTCGCCCGCCGGGGCGGCGCCGAGCAGCCGGGGCGCGTCGCTCGCCGGGTCCAGGCTGTCGCCGCCCGGTGGGACGAAGCGGTCCTGGCGGGCGCCGGCGCGGCCGGTGAGCGTGCCGTTCTCGTACGTCCAGCCGCCCTCGGGGCCGTACGGCTGGAGCGCGAAGGGGAGTTCGGGGAGGTTCACGCGGGTCGTCCGTCCACGCGGCGGGGCAGGCCCAGCGGGTTGTCCTCGCGCAGCTCGGGCGGGAGGAGCGCTTCGGGGGTGGTCTGGTAGCTGACCGGGCGCAGCCAGCGCTCGATGGCGGTGGCGCCGACCGAGGTGGAGGTGGAGGTGGTGGCGGGGTAGGGGCCGCCGTGGTGCTGGGCGGGGGCGACGGCGACGCCGGTCGGCCAGCCGTTGACGAGGACCCGGCCGGCGAGCGGGGTGAGCGCGGCGAGGAGGTCCGCGGCGCCGCCCCCGGCCTCCTTGGCGGCGAGATGGAGGGTAGCGGTGAGGTTGCCGGGGAGGCGGGTCAGGACGGTGGTGATCTCGTCCTCGGAGGCGTAGCGGGCGACGACGGTGACGGGGCCGAAGCACTCCTCCAGGAGCGCGTCGTGCGGGCCCTCGGCGGTGAGCGCGCGGGCCGGGACGGTCAGGAAGCCGGCCGCGACGGTGTGCTCGCCGGCCGCGCCGGGGGTGACGGGCGCCTCGACCCCGGGGAGCGCGGTGCGCTCGGTGACCCCGGCGAGGAAGGCGTCGCGCATGCGGTGGTCGAGCAGGACGCCGGCCTCGGTGTCGCTGACGGCCTCGGTGAGCGCCTTGAGGAGGCGGTCGCCGCCCTCGCCCTCGGGGACCAGGACGAATCCGGGCTTGGTGCAGAACTGTCCGGCGCCCATGGTCATCGAGCCGGCCAGGCCCGCGCCGATCTCCTCGCCGCGCTCGGCGGCGGCGGCCCCGGTGACGACGACGGGGTTGAGCGAGCCCAGTTCGCCGTGGAAGGGGATGGGCGCGGGGCGGGCGGCCGCCGCGTCGAACAGGGCGCGCCCGCCGCGCACCGAGCCGGTGAATCCGGCGGCGGCGACGAGCGGGTGCCGGACGAGGGCGACGCCCGCCTCGAAGCCGTGGACGAGGGTGACGACGTCCTCGGGCAGCCCGGTGCGCGCGGCGGCCCGGCGCAGCACGGAGGCGCAGAGCTCGGAGGTCGCCGGGTGGTCCGGGTGGGCCTTGACGACGACGGGGCAGCCGGCCGCGAGGGCGCTGGCGGTGTCGCCGCCGGGCACGGAGAAGGCGAGCGGGAAGTTGCTGGCCGCGTAGACCGCGACGACGCCGAGCGGGATCTTGTAGCGGCGCAGGTCGGGCCAGGGCGGGGTGCGGGTGGCGTCCGCGTGGTCGATGTGGACGTCGAGGAAGGCGCCCTCGTCGACGACCTCCGCGAAGGCCCGCAGCTGGGCCGCGGTGCGGGCGAGTTCGCCGGTCAGCCGGGCCGGTCCGAGGGCGGTCTCGGCGTCGGCGGCCTCGATGACGTGGTCCCCGGCCTCGGTGAGCAGTTCGGCGGCCATGCGCAGGAACGCGGCGCGCGTGGTGCGGTCGGCGAGGGAGCCGCGCACCGCGTGGGCGGCGCGGACCGCGCGGTCGACCTCCTCCGCTGTGGCCTCCACCGCAACCTGCTCGCGCGGGTTCCCGGTGCGGGGGTCGACGCTCCAGACTGGTGCTGCTGCCACCGTGTTTCCTTCCGCTCCACTGCCGCACATCAGAAGTCGTCCGGTATAAGCTGTTCGGTATCCTGAACAGCGTTCCTGAACGTGAATGTGAAGCGACTCTATTTCCGGGCGTTCGGTGTTGGCAAGAAGTCGCAGGGTTTCGTCGGCGGGGTGAAAGGGGCAGGGCGATGTCGGTTCCCGAGTCGGGTGGGGCGCAGGTCAAGTCCGCGGTACGGACGGTCGAGCTGCTGGAGTTCTTCGCGGGGCGGCCCGGCATGCACTCGCTCGCCGCGGTCCAGGAGGCCGTCGGCTATCCGAAGTCCAGCCTCTATATGCTGCTGCGCACCCTGGTGGAGCTGGGCTGGGTGGAGACGGACGCGACCGGCACGCGTTACGGGATCGGCGTACGGGCCCTGCTGGTCGGCACCTCGTACATCGACGGCGACGAGGTCGTCGCCGCGGCCCGCCCCACGCTCGACCGGCTCTCCGACGACACCACGGAGACCATCCACCTGGCCCGGCTCGACGGCACCAACGTGGTCTACCTCGCCACCCGCCAGTCCCAGCACTATCTGCGCCCCTTCACCCGGGTCGGCCGCCGGCTGCCCGCGCACTCCACCTCGCTCGGCAAGGCGCTGCTCGCCACCTACAGCGACGAGCAGGTCCGCAAGATGCTGCCCGAGACGCTGCCCGCGCTCACCGAACACACCCTGACGGACCGGGAGAAGCTCATCGAGGAGCTGCACCAGATCCGCGAACAGGGGTACGCGGTGGACCGCGAGGAGAACACGCTGGGGCTGCGCTGCTTCGGCGTCGCCGTGCCGTACCGCACCCCGGCCCGGGACGCCATCAGCTGCTCGGTGCCGGTCGCCCGGCTCACGCCCGCGCACGAACAGACGGTCAAGGACGCGCTGTTCGACGCGCGCGACCGGCTGACGCTCGCCACCCGCAGGCTCTGACACCCCGGTCCGCCGACCCGGCGCGCCCACTTCCTGGGCATGCTGGGTCGGCGGGGCCGACACCGTCAGGCCAGGCCGAACCCGTCCCGCTTGACGCCCGCCACGAAGGCGGTGAAGGCGCCGGTACGGAGGTAGAGCGCGGGCCCGTCCGGGACCTTGGAGTCCCGGACGGGGATGGTGCCGGTGGAGGCGGCGAGGTTGGTGGCGACCGCGACGCATTGGCCGCCGTTCTCGCTGCACGAGGAGGTGTACCAGCGGGGGGGGGGATTCGATCGTCACTGAGTGCCCTTTCGTAACCGCTCGATCATGCGCCGACTCCGCGTAGGACATGAGCGAACGATCGGGCATCGTCAGTCGCTGGTCGGGGAGTTCCGAGGTGTCGCCGGCCCCAACTGGACGCTCCGGTCGCCGAGGGGCGGTACGGAGTGGGAGGTGCGGCCCGAGCACACCCGGGACGCGACCCCCGCCGAACGGCTCGCCGCACGCACCGCGAGGGAGAACGCCCGCAGCCGGGGCGAGGTCGCGTGAGCGCCCCGGCCCCGGAGGAACCCGAACCGTGCCGCACGTGCCAGGAGCTCGACCTCGAAGAGGCCGTCGCCCGGAGCGAGCGGGGCGGCAGCCGGGAGACGGATGCGCGGGTGCTGCGCAGGCGGAGCACGGCGAGCGCTCGTGAGGAACGCGGGACCGCCCCCGAGGGCACCACGAAGCGGCTGCACAACACCATGGCGACGGTCCCGAAGCGGGGCATCAGCACCAGCGCCCAGATCTACGGGGCCGAGGTGAGCGGCAGGACAGGCACCGCCGAGAGAGGCGTGAACAACAGCAACACCGTTCCTATTCAGTGAGCAGGGGTGGGCCTTGAGCCCAGACCTGGCCATCTGGCGCATCCCAAACGGTCGTGGATGCACTGGTTGCCCGCGTTCTCGCCGTGTCCGGTGACACGGATCGAGTCCGTGGTCCGGGGATGCGGGGGCGGGGTCCCTCACGCCCAGGGGCACCTGGTGCGGCCTGGACGGTCCGATGCCCGTGCGCATCGCTCTGGTGCGCACGGGGCGGTGTCGTCCGACGCCGGATCGGGTGTCCGAGGGCGCGTCGCCCGATCGCGATACCGGCGGCATCGTGACGGGACACCTCCCGGTGCGGGGTGGTCAGTGGCTTCTGCCAGTGCTGTCCACCCCACCGTGAGGTGTAGGCCGGGTCGACCGCGATGATCGACAGGTCCTGTTCGGCGGCCATGGAGACCAGGCGGGCCTTGAGCTTTCCGGTGGGCATACCGGAGATCAGCTGCCGGAAACGCTTCCTGCGCCCGTGCTTCTCCCGCGTCTTCTCCGCCCCGAAGTCCAGGTCCTCGATCGCGATCGCGGTGACACCGGTCCGGCGGGCCCAGTGCAGCAGGCGGGTGAGGGCGTGGCGGACCTGCGCATCACGATGTGCGGACGTTCCGCTGAGGCCGTACGGGAAGCGGCGGGGGTCGCCGACCGGGTTGCCGTGGGGGTCGAGGCGGTAGGCGGCGAAGTGGCCGGCGTTGGTGTCCACACCGATCACACCACCGGCCCTCGCAGCTTCCAACGGGACTGTCTGCACGGCGGGGCGTTGCCAGGACGCGGTCAGATACCAGCGCCCCCGGCCGGTGTCGTAGTGGATGCGGTAGGCCACAGCACGGTTGCCTTCGACACGGTCGGCCCACTCCCCACCCCGATGCGCGAACGCAACCGTCGAGGTGAGGGTGTAGCGGCCATGCGCGGCATTGGCCAGGTGGGCCAAGGGCGCGGGAAGTTTGATGCTGACCTGGCCCTCTGGGGTGACGCGGATCGTCTCGTTCCCGTACCGCTTGCCCGACTCGCCATCCGCTGCGAGGAACCACCGCTCCGCCTCCCACCGCTGACGCCACTCACCCTCGCTCAGCGCGGCCTCGGCCAGATGGTGGCGCGCGTTCAGCAGGCGCTTCCCGCCACGCACGATCCGGACCCGACCCGACCGCCAGTCAGCGACAGCAGCCGTGCGCCGATCCTCCAGAGCTTTGAGGCGGCGGGACTTCTGGAACCACTCACCCCGCGACCGGTAACCACCCGCAGCGCGCTTCGCGCCCTCCGCTCCGACGGGTAGTGACAGCCGGTGCTGCAGGGTCCTGATCCCGGCCTCCAGAGTGCGAATGTACGCAGCGAGGCCGCGCCGGGCCAGTGCCCACTGATCATGCGTGGCCTTGGTGATCGCCCCCGCAATCCGCGACGACGACACCCCCGTCAGCCCACGCTTGCGCGAAGCCCACGACTCCGCAGCGTGGTCCAGACCGACCGCACACCGGACCTTCAGATCACGCGACGCCAGCCGACCTTGGTGCGCGCCGACGGCCCGCAGCACCTCCTCGTCCTGGCCGGTCATGTGCTTGAGGCGGTCCCGCACCGCCACCCCGGACGGCCCGGAAACGACAAACGACGCCGCCACCTCCCTCACCGCGCCCACCACCACACCCCCATCGCCCCAGATCGTCACCCAGCACAACGAGTAGCCACCAACAAGGTCACCCATTCGTCCCTAGAACTCATATTCCCGCACTGGCCGTGGTCGTGGAGGACTCCGGTTCGACCGCGTCGGAGGTCAGCGGCAACGGGCTGGCGGCGCCGGTCGCCAGGAAGATGATGGAGGCGGCACTCCGGCGGTAGCCCCGGCGGCCCCCTCCTGCCGTCGAAGCGCTTGCGGTACGCTCACGCCCCGGCGGGGGCGTATCCGGACGGGCCGGGCGTGCGAGCGCAGGGGACGAGGTAGCCGTGGGCACAGCAGTCGACGATGCCGCCGCCGCCGAGTTCCATGAGTTCTTCGAGGCCCATTACGCGGAACTGGCCCGCCTCGCCCATCTGCTGACCGGTGAGGCGGACGCCGCCGACGATCTCGCGGCGGACGCCCTGCTCGCGCTCTGGCACCGCTGGGACCGGGTCCGCGAGGCCGGGCACCCGGTGGCCTATGCGCGGGGCGTCGTCGCCAATCTGGCCAGGACGCGCATCCGCAGCGCGGTCCGCGAGCGCCGCCGGATCGCGCTGTTCTGGGCGCCGCGCGGCGGCGGGGACGACGGGGCGGCGGCCGAGGGGCCCGATGTGCCGGCGGTGGTGGACGTGCGGGAGGCGCTGCGCAGGCTGCCGTTCCGCAAGCGGGCCTGTGTGGTGCTGCGGCACGCCTTCGACCTCTCGGAGCGGGACACCTCGCTGGTGCTGGGGATCTCGGTGGGTACGGTGAAGAGCCAGACCTCGCGCGCGGTGGCGGAACTGCAACGGCTGCTGGGTCCCGGGACGCCCGCCGCCGCGCGGGTCCGGGTGGCCGTCGCGGCGCAGCGCAGCGGAGGAGACCGGTGAACGACGAGGAGCTGTCCGGGCGGCTGCGGGAGGCCGCCGAGGCCCACCGCCCCGACCGGGCCCGGATGCTGGCCCGGATCGAGCGTGGGATGGCGGGCGGCCCCGCGGCCGGGGCGGTGCGCCCGCCGCGCGTGGTGCGCCCGTGGCTGCGGGTGGCCGGGGCGACGGCGGCGGTCTGCGGGGTGCTGGCGGCCGGCGCGTTCGCGGTCACCTCGGCGGGCGACGACGCCCGGGCGCGCGGCGGGCGGGTGGCGTCGGCGCCGTCCGCCACCGCGAAGACCCCGGACTCCCCGGCCCCGGACGCCCCCGCCGCGAAGACCCCGCTGCGGCCCGAGGACGGTCCGCTGTGGACCGGCGGCGTGGTCGACCCGAACAGCAACCCGTACTGGGCGCAGAGCAACGTCACCCTGCGGACCACCGAGCCGCTGTCCGCGCTCACCGTGGAGCTGCGGGTGGCCGAGACCGGCGGGGTGAACAGCACCGGCTCCTGGCGCTCGCTGCCCGAGCCGGACTTCACCGTGTCGGTGAACGAGAGCGGCGGCTATCTGGTCTACCGGTGGACGCTGCGTCCCGGCCGGACCGTGCCGGCCGGGACGCACACCTTCGCCGGGCAGTACAACCACGCGGAGGGCGACCGGGACGCCACCGGCGACTCCGTGACCGCCCACGCGGTCCGCGCCTCGGGCGGGAAGGCGGCGGTGGGCGACCGCTTCGGGCGTGCGCGGTGACCTCTACGGCCGCCAGTCGCCGAACCACGCGGCCGGGGTGTGCTCCCGCGCCTCGGCCCGAGTGAGCTGCGGCCGGTTGGCCGGGACGGTGACGCGCGCGCCGGGGCCCGTGTTGCGGTACTCCGCGAACCGCTGCTCCTGCCACGGGAAGCCGGCCGACATCGTGCCGTACGGCTCGTCCGTGTCGATGCCCGGGCCCAGGTGGCTGTCGCGGACCGTCAGCATGGGGTGCGCGGTGAGGTCCGAGGACGGCACCCAGGGGCGGGCCAGCTTGAAGTACCCGTCGGGGGCGGTACTGGTGACGCGGGAGCGCAGGACCAGGAAGCCGTGCGGGTCGGCCCCGGCGGTGCTGGGCGCGAAGACGAAGCCGTAGGGCGCACCGGCCAGGTCGGTGCGGGCCAGGGTGCGGAAGTGGCAGCGGTCCAGGACCGCCGAGGCCCGTCCGAAGACGAAGTCGACGTCCCCTTCCACGTAACAGTCGCGGTAGTACTGCCGGGCGAAGACGGTGAGCGACGCCGAGTCCGCGTACAGCGTGTCCTGGTGGCCGAGGAAGCGGCAGCCGTGGAACGCCGAGCGGTCGCCGGTCACCTTGATCGCGACGGCCTGGGTGCCGGTGTAGTCGGGGTGGCCGGCGCGCAGCCAGTCGTTGGCGAAGGTCAGGTCGCGGGCGGTGAGTCCGGCGGGCCGGGCGGTGACCGTGGCGGACCCGCTGGTGCCGTAGGTGCCCGAACCGTCCGGGCGCGGGGTGCCGTTGGCGTTGTCGTACACGATCACCGTGTCGCGCGGGTCGCCGCTCGCTCCGATCAGGGTGAGGCCGGTCCGGTCGGCGGGGATGTCGACGGTCTCCCGGTAGGTGCCGGGGGCGATGACCAGGGTGCGCCCGGTGCCGGTGGCGGCGTCCACGGCGGACTGGACGGTGGTGTGGTCGCCGCGGCCGCGCGCGTCGACGTACAGGGTGGCGCGGTCGGGGCGGCGGGCGGGCGAGCCGTGGCGGCCGAAGGGGCGGCCGTGCGCGAGGGCCGGCGAGGCGGTGGTGAGGGCGAGGGCGGAGGAGGCGAGGAGGGCCAGGGCGGTGCGTCGGGTGGGCATGGGTGCTCCTTCACGGGGGCGGGCCTCCGCCGGCGCCGCGCGGGCGCCGGCGGAGGAAGGGGCTGCTGGTCAGGCGCCGGGCAGCCGGCCCGCGCCCGCGCCGATGCCCACGACGAGCGGCACGAGCAGCGGGTGGTCGACCCGGTTGCGCAGGGTCGGGGTCCAGCCGGCGCCCGTGGTCAGCTGCTCCTCGGGGACGCCCGCGTTGTGCACGGCGACCAGGTCGGTGCGGCGGCCGTTGACCCAGTTGTCGGCGGCCGTGAGGGAGGACTCCGACCACTTCTTGAGGATCTTCGCCTTGTCGAACTCACCGCTGAGCGTGAACGCGTTGTGCTCGGCCACCAGGTGGGACTCGGCGCCGATCCCGTACGAGTAGCCGTAGACGCTGCCCTTCGTGGCGACGAAGTGGTTGTTGTACGAGTCGACCTGGCCGAAGCGGACGCGGGGCGCGCGCTCGTTGACGTCCTTGAACAGGTTGTGGTGCAGGGTGACGCGGAGCTTGCCCCGGTCGGTGGCCCCGGCGCCGTCGCTGTTGCCGAGGAGCATCGTCTTGTCGTGGTCCTTGAGGACGTTCCAGGAGACGGTGACCAGGTCGGCGCCCTTGACGATGTCGAAGAGGCCGTCGTGCTGCTGGTACAGCTCGTTGAAGTAGGAGGGCTGGTCGGCGTCCGGGCGGTCGCCGTCGCTGAAGGTGTTGTGGTCGACCCAGACGTGGTCGGAGCCGTAGACGACGAGGTTGTCGTACTCCGAGTTCCAGTGGCCGGTGTCGCCGTCGGTCGGGTCCCACTGCGGGAAACAGTCGTAGGTGTCCTCGAAGGCGAGGTTGCGGACGATGACGTTGGAAACGTTCTGGATCTGGATCGACGCGCCGATGACCGTGGCGTCCCGGCCGGTGCCGATCAGCGTGGTGTTGGACGGCACATAGACGTTGACGGCGGCTTTCTGGAGCTTGGCGGAGGCGAGCCGGGCGTCCTCCATCGGCCCGTACGGGACCTCCTCGCGGCCCCAGGTGTCGGGGTCGTAGGCGGCCAGGTAGCCGTCCAGGGTGTAGCCGTCCGTCTGGTACGCCTCGCAGTCGATCGGGTTGCCCTCGGCGTCGGCGTTGCCGTGGACGGTTCCGGCGATCTTGACGATCTTCGGCGCGTCGCCCGCGTCCTCGAAGGCGGCGATGAGTTCGGCGCGGTTGTGCACGGTGTAGACGTGGTCGGGCGTCGCTGCGGCGCCACCGGTGGTGGAGCCGTCGGCGGAGGCCCAGCCGTCGCCCTTGGCGAGGACGGCGCGCTCGACGCCCTTCGTGCCGTGGTGCCGCGGGGACGCCTGGGCGGGGAGGCTCAGGGCGAGGGCGAGCGAGGCGCAGCCCATCGCGACGGCGATGGCGCGGGCACGGTTTCTGCGTGTGGACATGACAAATCCTCGGTTCTGGTGCGGGACCTGTGGAAGGGGAAGGGAGGGGGTGGCGCGGGCGTCAGGCGGCCGGTGGCCAGCTGATCCACGTCTCGGGTACGCGTGCGCCGAGCCGGCGCAGTTCACGCGGGGCGAGCACCCGCGCGTCGAGCAGGGCGCGGGCCGTCATCCGGGCGGCCTCGATCGCACCGGCGGGCCGGAAGTGGGTGTTGTCCTGCCGCCCGTCGGGGTAGTTGGGGGACTCGCCGGGCGCCAGCCAGTTGAAGTACGCCTCGGTGCCGTCGGGGCCGAGCTCCTGCCAGCGGGCGAGGGTGCGGGCCTGCATGTCGAGCAGGGGCACCCGCTCCGCGGCGGCCAGGGCGCGCATCGCGGCCGGGTAGTCGCCGTGCGTGGGCCTGGCGGTGCCGTCGGCGGCGAACCTGCGGCGCTCGACCGGGGTGAGCAGCACGGGCCGGGCGCGCCGGGCGCGGGCCTCGGCGATGTACCGGCGCAGGCAGTCCTGGTAGGTCGTGTACGGGTCGGTGCCGCGCGCCGGGTCGTCCGTCTTCTCGTCGTTGTGCCCGAACTGGATCAGCAGGAGGTCGTCCGGGCGGACGTCCGGCAGCAGGGCGGCGAGCAGCCCTTCGTCGATGAAGCTCTTGGAACTGCGGCCGTTCATGGCGTGGTTGGCGACGGTGAGCCCGGGTCCGAGGAAGAACGGGAGGGCCATGCCCCAGCCGGTCTCGGGTGCGGCGTCGGCGTATTTCCGCGCGGCCGTCGAGTCGCCCGCGATGTGCACGGTACGGGTGCGACGGGGGGCGCCGTGCGCTGCGGCGGGGGTGGCGGCGAGTGCCGCCAGGGGCAGGGCGGCGAGGGCGGCCGCGGTCTGTCTGCGGGTGAGTGACACGGTGGTGGTACTGCCTCTCTCGTGGGTGGGTACGCAGGAGGGCAGGGGCGGCGGGGCGGGGCGGGCCGTCCGCACGACGGGCCCGCGTCCGGCCCCGCGCCGGGGGCCGGATCAGCCGTTGCTCCGCTCCTTCCACTCCTTCTGGGCCGCGTTCAGCTCGTCGGCCATCTTGTCCAGGAACGCCTTGGCCGTGATCTTGCCAAGCAGCAGCTTCTGGAACTCGGGCTCGTTGTCGGCCTTGCTGATGTTGTTCCAGTCGGGCAGGTAGTACGGCAGCTGCACGATCTTGGTGGAGCCGTCGGTGAGGGCCTTCGCGGCCAGCTCGGTGGGCGCGGCCTCGCTGATCCACGGGTCCTTGGCGGCCTCGGTGTTGGCCGGGATGGCGCCGGCGGACTCGTTCCACTTGCTGTTCGACTCGTGCGAGGCGGCGAACTCGATGAACTTCCAGGCGGCCGTCTTGTTCTTGCTCGCCTTGAACAGGCCGAGGCCGTCGACCGGGTTGGAGACCTGGACGCGGGTGCCGCCGTCGCCGACCGGGTTGGGGATGCCGGCGAACTTGTCCTTGCCGAGGGCCTTCAGATGGTCCTGGTAGGAGCCGAGGTTGTGGCTCAGCATGCCGATGGTGCCGGTGTCGAACTGGGCGACCATCTTGGTGAAGTCGTTGTTGACGTCGGCGGACGGCGTCGTCTTCTTGTAGAGGGCGACGTACTTCTCCAGCGCCGCCACGTTCTTGGGGTCGTTGAGGGTGGTCTTGTCGCCGTTCCAGAACTCGGTGATCCCGGACTGCCCGTAGGCCGCGTCGACGGCCTGGGCGATGGAGCCGGCGCCGCCTCGGATGGTGTAGCCGAACTTGTTGTTCTTGGCGTCGGTCAGCTTCTGGGCGGCCTCGTAGAACTTGGCCCAGGTGGTGGGCGCGTCGAGCCCGGCCGCCTCGAAGAGGTCGGTGCGGTACCAGAGGGCGCCGTTGTTCGCGGAGGTCGGCACGGTGTACATCTCGTCGTCCCGGCCGGCCGCGTCCTTGACGCTCTCGACCATGCCCTCCACGAGCTTGCCGTTGAGCGAGGAGTCCTTGATCCGGTCGCCCAGCGGCTCCAGGGCCTCCTGCGAGACCATGTTGGCCAGGTAGGCGGTGCCGACGCCGCCGACGTCGGGCACTCCGCCGCCCGCGATGGCCGTGTCGTACTTGGACTGCACGTCCGCGATGGGGATCGGCACGTACTTGACCTCGATGTCCGGGTACTTCTTCTCGAAGTCCTGGATGATCTCCTTCCAGACGGCGGTACGCGGACCGCCGTTGTTGTCCCAGAAGGTGATTTCGCCCTTGCCGCTGCCCTCGTCGCCGCCGCCGCTGCCGTCGTCGCCGCACGCGGTCGCCGTCAGGGCGAGCACCGCCGCGAGCGAGACGGCGGCCGCGCCGCGCCCCCGCTGCGTCTTCGAGATGTTCATGATCGGCTCTTCTCTCTCGGTTCTCTCGGGTCTCTCGGTTCGTGCGCGTGCATGGGGGGTGGTGCGCCGGACGGTGGTCCGGTCACGCGGTTACGTGGAAGCCGGTGAAGCGGGCGGTCCCGGTCGGTCCCGTCCCGGGCGGCGCGGTGGCGAACAGCCCGAGCAGCGCGCCGACCCAGCGCCACGGGGTGGCGGCGAAGACCTGTCCGGAGGGCCGGAACCCGGCCCCGTCCCCGGTGTCGGCCAGGAAGCGGCACCGGGCCCCCGCCGCCACCTCGATCCGCAGCCGCACCGTGCCCGGGGGCGCCGGCCTCGTGTGCCCGGCGTCCCGCTCGGCGGTGGCGGTCGCCTCGGCGAACCGGTGCGCCAGCAGCACCCCGCCGTCCGCCTGCCGTTCGAGCCCGATCCAGCTGAACGCGTCCCCGAGCACGGCGAACCCCGCCTTCGCCCCGGGCACCTCGCTCTCCAGGACGAGCCCGACCTCGGCGGTGAACGTCTCGGCGGGCAGCCGCTGGACCAGTACGTGGGGCAGCAGCCGCAGGTCGTGTGCGTGATCCGCCGGTACGCAGCTCAGCCGCAGCCCGTCCCCGGCGTGCTCGACGGTCCAGCCGGGGCGCGGGTTCGCCGTCCACTGCCACTGCCTGCCGTGGCGGCCGCCCGGGAAGCCGTCGTCGCAGGCCGGGGCCTCGACGGGCTGGGCGGGCAGGGCGGGCTTGCGGTGCGTGGCGACGGGTTCGCCGGCGTCGCCGATGACCGGCCAGCCGGCATCGTCCCAGCGCATCGGCTGGAGGTGCACCACCCTGCCGTACGCCCCGCGCTCCTGGAAGTGCAGGAACCAGTCCTCACCGGCCGGGGTGTCCACCCAGGCGCCCTGGTGCGGTCCGTTGACGCCGGTCCGGCCCTGGGCGAGGACGACGCGCTCCTCGTAGGGACCGAAGAAGTCCCGGGAGCGGAACGCGCCCTGCCAGCCCGTCGCGACCCCGCCCGCCGGGGCCAGAATCCAGAACTCGCCGTTGCGGCGGTGCAGCTTGGGGCCCTCCAGGGTGAACCAGCCGGGCAGCGTGTCGGCGTCGATCAGGGTCTTGCCCTCGTCCAGGAGTTCCCGCCCGTCGGGGCTCATCCGGTGTCCGGTGAGCCGGTTCTTGATCCCGGAGCGGGACTTGGCCCAGGCGTGCACGAGATACGCCTCGCCGGTCTCCTCGTCCCACAGCGGGCACGGGTCGATCAGCCCCCGCCCGGCCTTCACCAGACGCGGCGCGGTCCACGGGCCCCGGATGTCCTCGGCGCTGATCTGCCGGATGCCGTGGTCGGGGTCGCCCCAGAAGATCCAGAACCGTCCGGCGTGGTGCCGCAGCGAGGGCGCCCACACCCCGCAGTCGTGGCGGGGCACCGCGAATTCGGCAGCGGGCTCCAGACGGTCCAGGGCGTGCCCGGTCAGCGTCCAGTTGACGAGGTCGCGGGAGTGGAGCAGCGGCAGCCCGGGGGCGCGGCCGAAGCTGGAGGCGGTGAGGTAGAAGTCGTCGCCGACGCGGATCACGTCGGGGTCGGACCAGTCGGCGTCGAGGACCGGGTTGCGGTAGGTGCCATCGCCGAGGTCGGCGGTCCGGGGGCGGGTTCCGGTCACGCGGTCACCGCCCGGCGGACGAGGGCGGCGGCGCCCGCCCGGTCGAGGCGGCCGTCCGCGACGACGGTGACCACGCGGCGTACGACCGTGGCTCCTGCGGGGACGGGCAGCCGTTCGGCGGCGGCGAGGGAGGAGCCGACGCCCGGGTATTCGGTGGTGCGCACGAACCAGGGGTCGCGGCGGGTCTCCTCGGTGGCCCCGGCGAAGACCAGGGACCAGCGCTCGCCGCAGAGTGCGACCCAGTCGGCGGGCCGCCCGTGCACCGCCGCCTCGCCGTCCGCCGCCGGGCCGAACACGGCGGGCGGGGACGCCTCCTTGGGGGCGCGCCAGAAGAAGCCGCCGTATCCGGCGCCGGGGCGGCCGTTGGTGGCGGGGCTGCCGATCGACAGGTCGCCGGGGCCGGGGTTGGTGAGCGAGAAGGAGAAGTCGAGCGCCCAGGCGGTGTCGGAGAGCGCGGCGGCGGCCACCGTGCGGTGTTCGCGCAGCAGTTCGCCGCCGGCGGTCTCCCAGCCGAGCTCCTCCACGAAGCCGTCCGGGTCGCACAGCTTCCAGCCCAGGTGGCGCTGGGTGCCGTGGTTGTCGAGCGCGGTGGGCCCCTGGCCCCGGACAAAGGTGCGGCCGCCCCAGAAGTTGTGCCCGGAGACGTCCGGGACGGCGACGGAGGCGCCCAGGTGGTGGATGTGGTCGGCGGGGCGCTCCTCGGTGACGGGGATGCCGGCGAGGGTGGTGACCGGGTGGAGGTAGGGGCGGCCCGCGTCGGCGGGGAGGCAGGTGTAGCGGCCGACGGGGCGGCCGGCGCAGCTGAGCAGGACGGTGTGCGTCATGGGGAGGTCACCTCGCTGCGTGCCCAGGGGGCGCCGAGTTCGGAGAAGAGGGCGAGGGTTTCGGCGCCGGACGCGACGAGGGCGTCGATGCCGCGCACCACCCGGCGGGTGGCCCCGGTGCCGGGCACGGGGGCGGGGTGCCAGGCGCCGGACGGCAGGGGGCTCGGTTCGGGCGCGGTCCGGACGGCTTCCACGACCGCCATGAAGGCGCCGGTGCGCTCCGGCGGTACGAGGAGCGGGGCGCCGTCCGTGAGGTGGGCGGCCAGGTTCTCCAGGAGGTCGGTGCGCCCGTGCACGGTCTCCACGGGGCCGTGGCCCGCGCGCTGGACGAGGACGCGGTCCTGCTTGTACCAGAAGGTGATGCGGCCGCGGTCGCCGTGGACGATGACGTACGGCTCCCCCGGCTGTTCCGCGCAGAGGGTGACGGCGGCGGTGACGGGCGGCCCGGACGTGGTGGTGACGCGTACGCAGGAGGTGTCGTCGGCCTCGATGTCGTGGGCGCGGAAGAGCTCGGTGTCGATGGCGGTGATGTCCTCGGCGGTGGTCCCGGCGAGTTCGAGGGCCGTGGCGACGGCGTGGGCGAGGGGGTTGGTGAGGACGCCGTCGACCACCTCGGTGTCCCCGATGCGGCGCCGGCCGGCCCAGGGCGCCCGCCGGTAGTAGGCGTCGTCGCGGACCCAGGCGCCCGCCGCCGCGTATCCCCGGACGGTGCCGATGGCGCCGGTGGCGACGAGTTCCCGGATGGCGGGGACGGCGTGCGAGCCGAAGGACTGGAAGCCGACCTGGCAGGCGGTGCCCGCTTCGCGCACTCCGGCGAGGATGCGGTCGAAGTCGGCGCGGGTGGCGGCGGGCGGCTTCTCCAGGAGGAGGTGGACACCGCGCCGGGCGGCGGTCAGGGCGAGGGCGGTGTGGGTCTGGATGGGGGTGCAGACGACGGCGGCGCGGGCCCCGGTGGAGTCCAGGAGGGCGCCGAAGTCGGCGGACTGCTCAGGGGGTTCCTCCGCGAAGGCGGCCAGTTCGGTGGCGTCGAGCGGGGTGAGCTCGCAGATGCCGGCGAGGCGGACGAGCCCTTGGTGCTGGAGGCGGCGGATGTTGGCGAGGTGCCAGTGGCCGTGGCCCCGGGCGCCCGCGAGGACGATCGGGAGAGGCAGCGAGGTCATGTGCGTCACCCCTTCACGGCGCCGGCGCTGAAGCCGGTGATCAGCCACTTCTGGATGAAGGCGAAGACGATCACCACGGGCACCGCGGCGATCACCCCGCCCGCGGCGAGCGCGCCCAGGTCGACGCTGTCCGCGCCGATGAGGGTGTTCAGGCCGACCGGGATCGTCTGCTTGTCCTGCTCGCTGAGGAACATCAGCGCGAACAGGAAGTGGTTCCAGCTGTGCACGAAGGCGAAGGAGCCGACGGCGATCAGCCCGGGCCGCAGCAGCGGCAGCACGACCGCGCAGAAGGCCCGGAAGCGCGAGCAGCCGTCCACCCAGGCGGCCTCCTCCAGCGAGGGCGGCACGTTCTTGATGAATCCGCTGATCAGGATGATGGACAGCGGCAGCTGGAAGACCGTCTCGGCGATGACCACGCTCCCCAGGGAGTTGATCATCTGGAGGTTCTTGAAGATCTCGAAGAGCGGTACGAGCATCAGCGCGCCGGGGATGAACTGCGAGCAGAGCAGCGCCAGCATGAAGCCGTTCTTGATCCTGAAGTCGAACCGGGCGAGCGCGTAGCCGCCGGCCAGGGCGACGAGGGTCGTGGCGATCAGGGTGCAGACGCCGACGATCATGCTGTTCTGGAAGAAGACGGCGAAGCTGCGCTCGTTCCAGACCTTGGAGAAGTGCTCCCCGGTCATCGGCCACGGCACCAGCGAGGTGGAGCCCGCGGGCCGTACGGCGAAGAGGAACATCCAGTAGAACGGGACGAGCGTGAAGACCAGGTAGATGCCCAGCGGTACGTAGATCTGCCAGCGCGGTACGTCGTCGAAGGCGCGTTCGCGTCCTGACCTGCGGCGGGGCGCGGCGGGCGGCGGGCTCTCCGGGGCGGCCGGCCGTGCGGCACGGGTGCCGTTCTTCTCGGCGAGGGCGGCAGTCATTTGTGGTCGCCTCCGAACTTGCTCAGGCGCAGATAGACGATCGAGCAGAAGAGGAGGATCACGAAGGCGACGGTGGTGAGCGCGGAGGCGTAGCCGAAGTCGTGGCCCTCGATGCCGGTGTTGGCGACGTAGAGCGGCAGCGTGGTGGTCTCGCCGGCCGGTCCGCCGCCGGTGAGGGTGTAGAGCAGGTCGACGTTGTTGAACTCCCAGACCCCGCGCAGCAGCGTGGAGAGGATGATCGCGTCGCGCAGGTGGGGCAGGGTGATGTGGAAGAACTGCCGCAGCCGTCCGGCGCCGTCCACGGCGGCCGCCTCGTACAGCTCCTTGGAGACGGACTGGAGGTCGGCGAGGATGAGGATGGCGAAGAAGGGGACGCCGCGCCAGAGTTCGGCGACGGTCGCGGCCCAGAAGACGGTGTCGGTGTCGGAGAGCACCGAGGTGCCGTACTCGCCGATCCCGGCGTCCGCGAGGTAGCGGCTGAAGCCGGTCGAGGAGTTGTAGAGCAGAATCCAGATGGTGCTGGTCAGCACCCCGGAGACGGCCCACGGCGAGAAGACCATGGCGCGGGAGATGCCCCGGCCGATGAAGGTCTGGTTGACGATCAGGGCCAGCGCGAGCCCCAGCGTGAGCTGGAGCGCGACCTGGACGAAGACCCACTGGGCGCTGAAGCCGAGGGTGGTCCAGAACTGGTCGTCCTCGGTGAAGATCCGGGTGAAGTTGTCGAGGCCGGCGAAGCCGTTCCGCCAGGGCTTGGTGACGTTGTAGTTCTGGAGGCTGTAGTAGAAGACGCTGACCACCGGGTAGGCGATGAAGCCGAGCATCAGCAGCCCCGCGGGGGCGATCAGCAGATACGGCAGCCGGCGGGGGCTCGCGGAGCGGCGCCGGGGCACCTTGGGCGGTGTGGCCGCGGCGGAGGCTTGGGCCATGACACGTCTCCGTTCTCTGTGTACGAGGGTGTGCAAGCGCTTCCCACAGGGCGTTCGGTATGCCGAACGCGCGGGGCGCCGGAATTCCTGAGGGGCCGTTCAGCCGGCGTACGGGTCGGGCACTGCTCCCGGCCGGGCCAGGAAGGCGAAGTCGCAGCCGGTGTCGGCCTGGGTGATCTGGTCCTGGTAGAGCGCCTGGTAGCCGCGCTCGTAGCGGACGGGCGGCGGGGTCCATTCGGCGCGGCGGCGCGCCAGCTCCTCGTCGGACACGTCGAGGTTCAGCAGCCGCGCCCCGACGTCCAGGGTGACGAGGTCACCGGTGCGGACGAGGGCGAGGGGCCCGCCGACGTACGACTCGGGCGCGATGTGCAGCACGCAGGCGCCGTAGCTGGTGCCGCTCATCCGGGCGTCGGAGAGCCGGACCATGTCCCGTACCCCCTGTTTCAGCAGGTAGTCGGGGATCGGCAGCATGCCGTACTCGGGCATCCCCGGACCGCCCTTGGGCCCGGCGTTGCGCAGGACGAGCACATGGCCCGGGGTGAGCGCGAGCGCCGGGTCGTTGATGGTGCGCTGCATCTCCCGGTAGTCCTCGAAGACGACCGCGGGTCCGGTGTGGCGCAGCAGGTGCGGTTCGGCGGCGATGTGCTTGATGACGGCGCCGTCCGGGCAGAGGTTGCCGCGCAGCACCGCCACACCGCCCTCGTCCGCGAGCGGGTTGGAGCGCTCCCGTATGACGTCGTCGTCGTGCACGAGCGCCCCGTCGAGCTGGGCGCGCAGGGTGTCGTGCGAGACGGTGGGCCGGTCCAGATGCAGTACGTCGGTGAGCCGGGCCAGGAAGCCGGGGAGCCCGCCGGCGAAGTGGAAGTCCTCCATCAGGTACTTCCCGCCGGGGCGCAGGTTGGCGAGGACGGGGACGGTGCGGGCGATGCGGTCGAAGTCGTCCAGGGTGAGCCTGATCCCGGAGCGGCCGGCCATCGCGATGAGGTGGATGACGGCGTTGGTGGACCCGCCGAGCGCGAGGACGGTCGCGACGGCGTCCTCGTACGCCTCGGCCGTGAGGATCTGCGACAGCTTCCGCTGCTGCCACACCAGTTCGACGATGCGGAGCCCGGAGGCGGCGGCCATCCGGTCGTGGCCGGAGTCGACGGCGGGAATCGAGGAGGCGCCGGGGACGGTGACGCCGAGCGCCTCGGCGGCGGCGGTGAGCGTGGAGGCGGTGCCCATGGTCATGCAGTGGCCGGGCGAGCGGGCGAGGCCGTTCTCCAGCTCGCCCATCTCGCAGTCGCCGATGAGCCCGGCGCGCTTGTCGTCCCAGTACTTCCACATGTCGGTTCCGGAGCCCAGGACCTCGTTGCGCCAGTGCCCCGGCAGCATCGGCCCGGCCGGTACGAAGACGGCCGGCAGGTCCGCGGACGCGGCGCCCATCAGCAGCGCCGGGGTCGACTTGTCGCAGCCGCCGAGCAGCACCGCCCCGTCGACCGGGTAGGAGCGCAGCAGCTCCTCGGTCTCCATGGCCAGCATGTTCCGGTAGAGCATCGGGGTCGGTTTCTGGAAGGTCTCCGAGAGCGTGGAGACCGGGAACTCCAGCGGGAAGCCGCCCGCCTGCCAGACCCCGCGCTTCACGGCCTGCGCCCGGTCGCGCAGGTGTACGTGGCAGGGGTTGATGTCCGACCAGGTGTTGAGGATCGCCACGACCGGCTTGCCCAGGTGCTCCTCGGGGAGGTAGCCGAGCTGGCGGGTGCGGGCGCGGTGGCTGAACGAGCGGAGCCCGTCGGTGCCGTACCACTGGTGGCTGCGCAGCTCCTCGGGGGCGATGCGGGCGGTCATATGGACCACCCGGCGATCTGGTCGGCGACCTCGGCGCGCCGTGCCTCGGGCAGCACCCGGCTGGGCGGGCGCACCGCGCGGTCGCACAGCCCGAGGGCGGCCAGGGCCTCCTTGACGACGGTGACGTTGTCGGCGGACTGCCGGTCGGCGCGCAGTTCCTCGAAGCGGCGGATCCGCTCCCAGACCTTCATGGCCGCCGGGTGGTCACCGGCCCGCAGCGCCTCCAGCATGGCCAGCGAGACGCCGGGCGCCACATTGACGAGCCCGGAGGTGAAGCCGGTGGCGCCGGCCGAGAAGTAGGCCGGGGCGTACAGCTCGGCGAGCCCGGCGACCCAGACGAAGCGGTCAAGACCGGCGTCCCGGGCGAAGGCGGCGAAGCGGGCCGCGTCCGGCACCGCGTACTTGACGCCGATGACGTTGGGGCAGCTGTCGGCGAGCACGGCCAGGCAGGCGCCGTCCAGGTGCGGGTTGCGGATGTACGGGACGACGCCGAGCCCGGGGACGGCCTCCGCGATGGCCCGGTGGTAGTCGATCCAGCCGTCCTGTGACACATACGGGTGGACGGGCTGGTGGACCATCACCATCTCGGCCCCGGCGTCCCGGGCGTGCTCGGCGGCGGCGACGGCGGTCGGCACGTCGTGTCCGACGCCGGCCAGGACCGTAGCGCGGCCGCCGGCCTCGGCGACGGTCAGCTCGGTGACGGTGCGCCGCTCCTCGGGGGTGAGCGCGTAGAACTCCCCGGTGTTGCCGTTCGGGGTGACGATGCGCACGCCGCCGTCGAGCAGTCTCCGCAGCAGGGCGCGGTGCGCCGTCGTGTCGATGGACCCGTCCCCGGCGAACGGGGTCACCGGGATCGCCACGACATCTGCGAGGGCCGCCTTCAGCGGGGTGAGGTCCATGCGGACTGGCCTTTCGTCGGTGTGCCGGTTCACGCCGCGCCGCCCCCGTCCTCGTCGTCGGGGAAGGCGCGGCGGACGAACGACGCGATGTGGTCGTGCAGGGCCCCGGCCGCCGCGTCCGCGTCGTCGGTGAGCGCGAGCCGCAGGATCTCCCGGTGCTCGGCCGCCTCCCGCTCCCAGGACGGGATCGCCGACCAGGCGACCGTGGAGACCAGCGCCGCCTGGTCGCGGACCTCGTCCAGCATCCGGGCGAGCAGCGGGTTGCCGCAGGGCAGGTAGAGCGCCCGGTGGAAGTCCCGGTTGGCGAGCGAGCGGTCGGCCTTGTCGCCCGCCGAGTCCGCCCGCTCCAGGGCCTCCTGCGCCGCGTCGAGCGACGCCTTGCGGGTGATCGAGCGGCGCAGCGCCTCCGGTTCGAGCAGCAGCCGCACGTCGTACACCTCGCGGGCCATGGCCGCGTCGACCAGCCGCACGGTGGCGCCCTTGTACTGGCTCATGACGACGAGTCCGGTGCCGGCGAGGGTCTTCAGCGCCTCGCGGACGGGCGTCTTGGAGACCCCGAACTGCGCGGCGAGCTCGGTCTCCACGAGCGCCTGCCCCGGCCGCAGTTGTGCCGTGAGGATCGCGTGCTTGATCGCCTCCAGCACGTACTGGGTGCGGGACGGAATCGGGGTGGGCGCAAAGGTCATGGGTGAAGGGCTCTCACATCTCGCGTATCGCGTCTCATATATGACGTACGGAGTACGACGCGATGAAGCTAGGGCCGCCGCAAATGTTTCGTCAACGCTTCTGACGAAAGAAGTTCGTGGAACGGGGACATGTGCCGTACACGGATTCCGGTGCGCCGCGCGGGAGTTCCCGGGGACAGGGCATCCGCCCGATGCCGCGCCGGGGCCTCAGCCGCCAGCCTGACCGCAGGAAGAACACGCAGGTCGGAAAGGTGCGGTGGGTGTGATGGCGGTGGGCCGGGTGCTGCGGAACAGGACGGCGGGGCTGTTCCTCGCGGCGGTCGTGGTCTCCGGGTTCGGCAGTTCGGCGATGACCCTGGCGGCCGGGATCTGGGTCAAGTCGCTGACGGGTTCGGACGCGCTGGCGGCGCTCGCCCTGTTCGCGGTGTGGCTGCCGGTCCTGTCCGGCCCGCTGCTCGGGACGGTGGCGGACCGGCTGCCGCGCAAGCCGTTGCTGGTGGGCACGAACGCCGCCCTCGCGGCCTTGATGGCGATGCTCGCGGTGGTGGGCGCGGAGGGGCGGGTCCGGCTGCTGTTCGCGGTGCTGGTGCTGTACGGGTGCCTCTCGGTGCTGATGGACTCGGCGGAGTCGGCCGTGGTGGCGGGGGCGGTCCCGGCCGCGCTGCTCGGCGACTTCAACGGGCTGCGGATGATGGCGAACGAGGGCATGAAGCTGGTCGCCCCGCTGACCGGCGCGGGGCTCTACGCCCGCTTCGGGGGCGGCGCGGTGGCGCTCCTGGACGCGGTCTCCTTCGCCCTGGCGGCCGGTCTCTACGCGCTGCTGCGGGTACGCCGGACGGCCCCGGCCACCCGCATGGGCCCCGGCGGCTGGGCGGCCGGGCTGCGGCAGTTGTGGGGGTCGCCGGTGCTGCGCCCGCTGGTCCTCGCCGCTTCGGCCACCATGCTGTGCGCCGGGCTCAACGGGGCGACGCTGTACGCCGTCGTGGACGGCACCCTCGGCCACTCCCCCGCGTACGCCGGGGTGCTGTCGGTCGCCCAGGGGCTCGGGTCCGTCACGGTCGGGCTGTTCGCGGGCGCGCTGCTGCGCCGGCTGCCGGAGCGGGTCTTCGCGGCGGCCGGGATCGCGGTGTTCGGGGTCGCGGTGGGGCTGCGGGCCGTGCCGTCCGACGCGATGGCGCTCACCGCCTGCGCGCTGATCGGGGCGGGCCTGCCGTGCGTGCTGATCGCCGCGCTGACGGCGGTGCAGCGGGAGACCCCGGACGCGGTCCTGGGCCGCACGGCCGCGAGCGCCGACACGCTGATGATGTCGCCGAACGCGGTGGCGCTGGGGATCGGCGCGGGGCTGGTGGCGCGGGTGGACGTCACGGTGCTGCTGCCGGTGGTGGGCGCGGGGGCGGTCCTGACGGCGTCGGCCCTGGTGGCGGGCTGCCCGGAACGGGTGGTTCCGGGCGGCCCGGCGGTCTCACCCGAGGCGTGACAGCGCCCCCGCCACGGCCGCCAGGTCCGGGTCGGATGCCAGGCCCACGTGGTACAGGCGGAGCTGGTTCGCGCCGAGCGAGGCGGCGTGCGCGGCGTCCCGTTCCAGCGTGTCCGGGCTGCCGCCCATGCCGCGCACCACGGTGAGATTGGCGGCGAGGACCGCATCGGGAGCGCCCGCGAACGGCCCGAGCACCGCCTCCCGCGCCGCGGCCGTACCCGTGCACGGCAGGACCACCCCGTCCGCCACGGACAGGATGTGCCCGGGGTCGACGCCCGCATTGGCCCCGCAGCGGTACGGGGCGGGGTCGGCGTGCAGCAGCACCTGGAACCCGGGCGCCGCCGCGGCCCGCACCGCCCCGGCCACCGCTTCCTGGAGGCTCCGGGCCGCCCCGGTGCGCCACCGCAGCGTCGCCCCCGCGAGGTCGGCGCCGAGCAGCTTCCCGACGGCGTCCCAGCCCGCGTCCGGCGATCCGGACCCGGACCAGACCGGTGCCAGCGCGTGGCGCACGGCCGCGCCCAGCCCCTCGGGATCGAGGCCCTGACCGGCGTAACCGGCCCGGCAGACGGCGCAGAAGCAGAGCGACATCAGGTACTGCGCCGCGTCGCCGAGCCCGACGCCGGCCACCTTGTCGTGGGCGTGGAGGTGGGCGAAGCCGTACCAGCCGCACGACTCCAGCTCGGTGCCCCGCGCCCCGTCGCGTACCGCCGCCTCCGCCGCCAGGTCCACCAGGTAGGCGCGGACCTCGGGGCGCGCGATGCAGGGCGCCCACGGGTAGCGGTCCCCGTAGGCGTTGACCACCGAGGTGTCCGGGTGGTCAGCGCCCAGGCGTGAGCTGTGCGCGAGGACCACCCAGCTGTGCACGTCGAGACCGGCCCCGGCCAGCGCCTCGGCGGCCTCCGCGAAGGGGTTGTCGGAGGCCAGCCACGCCTGCCGGTACGGGCGCGGTGCCCGGCCCGCCCAGCGGCCCTCGTCCGGCGGGTACAGGACCGCCGCGTACTCGGCCGTGACGACGCGGTGGCCGGGGTGGCGGGGGGTCAGCGCCCGGGTCGAGTGGTAGGCGGCGGCGAGCGTCACCTGCTGGACTCCGAGGTCCGCGATGCGGGCGGGGGCGTCCGGGTCGCCGACGACGTCCCAGGGGTAGAGGAAGGCGGACGTCCTCATCCGCGCCCCTCCAGCAGCGCGCGCCCGGCGGCGACGATCTCCGTCAGCTCCTTGATGTGGGCGGCGGGCGGTTCGGTGAGCGGGCTGCGCACCGGCCCGACGTCCAGGCCGTGCAGCCGGACGCCCGCCTTGACGAGGGACACGGCGTAGCCGCGGCCCTGGGCGCGCAGCTCGACGAGCGGCCGGTAGAAGGAGTCGAGCAGCGCGTTGACCAGGGTGTCGTCGCCGGATTCCAGGGCGCGGTAGAAGGCGAGCGCGATGTCCGGGGCGAAGGCGAAGACGGCCGAGGAGTACAGCGTGACGCCGATGCCCCGGTAGGCGAGGCCGGTGAGTTCGGCGGTGGGCAGCCCGTTGAAGTAGAGGAAGTCCCGCCCGGGCAGCCCGGTGCGCACCGCGCTCACGATGCGCTGCATGAGGTCCAGGTCGCCGTAGCCGTCCTTCAGGCCGATGATGCCCGGGGTCTGCGCCAGGGCGAGGACCGTCTCGGGGGTGAAGACGGCGTTGTCGCGCTGGTAGACGATGGTCTCCAGGCCGGTCGCCCCGGCCAGCGCGGTGTAGTGGGCCAGCAGTCCTTCCTGGTCGGCGTGGACCAGGTACGGGGGCATGGCGAGCAGCCCGTCCGCGCCCGCCTCCTCGGCGAGCCGGGCGAACCGCACGGCCAGCGCGGTGCCGTATCCGGCGCCCGCGACGACCGGCACCTGCCCGGCGGTCTCCGCCACCGCGGCGGCGACGACGCTCCGGAACTCCTCCGGGGCCAGGGCGTGGAACTCCCCGGTGCCGCAGCACGCGAAGACGGCCGCCGCGCCCGCGTCGATGCCCTGGCGGACGTGCGCCCGGAAGACGTCCAGGTCGACGGAGCCGGACGCGTCGTACGCGGTGACGGGGAAGAAGAGCGGCCCGGCAACGGCGGTGAGCCGGGCGGCAAGCGGGTCTGAGCTCACGGGCGCCTCCTGAGGCGTGCGCATCTCTGATTGGTGTCCATATTCATGAACGATGCCTAAGCTAGGCCCGGCGGGGCTCCGGGGTCAAGGCGACGACGCCCCGGTCCGGACCAACCCGCCACGGGTTCCCTTGACGCTCCCCGAGCCCCCGCATACCTTGTCCACGCATGTGAACCTGATCCAAGAGGAGACCCCGCATGCCCGCCGAAAAGCCCCGCACCGTCCTGCTCACCGGCGCCGCCGGCGGCCTCGGCACGCTGATGCGCGAGCTGCTGCCCGCCCACGGCTACACACTGCGCCTGTTCGACATGGTGCCGATCGAGGGCGAGCCGGACGCGATCACCGCCGACCTCGGGGACCGGGAGGCGCTGCGCGCGGCCGTGACGGGGGTCGACGCGATCATCCACCTCGCGGGCATCTCCCTGGAAGCCTCCTTCGACAAGATCCTCAGGGCGAACATCGAGGGCACGTACAACCTGTACGAGGCCGCGCGCGAGGCCGGTGTCCGGCGCGTCGTGTTCGCCTCGTCCAACCACGCGGTGGGCTTCACCCCGCGCCCGCTCCCGGGCGACCCGCTGATCCCGGTGGAGACCCCGCACCGCCCGGACACCTTCTACGGCCTCTCCAAATCGTTCGGCGAGGACCTCGCCCAGCTCTACTGGGACCTGCACGGCGTGGAGACGGTCTCCGTCCGCATCGGCTCCTGCTTCCCGGAGCCGACGTCCGTACGGATGCTCTCGGTGTGGATGAGCCCGGCCGACGGCGCCCGCCTCTTCGATGCCGCGCTCACCGCCGAGGGCGTCGGGCACACCGTCGTCCACGGCTCCTCGGACAACACCCGGCTGTGGTGGGACCTCACCTCGGCGCGCGCGCTGGGCTACGAGCCGCAGGACGACTCGGAGCCGTACGCGGCGAAGCTCGTCGCGGACCAGGGCGAGCTGGACCACGCCAATCCGGACCACGCCCACCTCGGCGGCCACTTCTGCACCAACCCGCCGGTCTGGCCGCACTGAGGCCCCGGGAAAGCCGTCGCCCCGGACCGCACCGGCGCGGCATGATGCGGTCATGGCGAGACCTTCGGGATTCCGGTACGAGCAGCACGGCGACGCGAGCGTCACCATCACCCACCACGGCCGCCCGGCGGGCACCCTGCGCGGCGGCCGGGCGGCGAAGTTCCTGGCCGAGGTGGAGGCGGGCGACGCCCAGCTGGTGATGGCCCGCTGGACGGGGGCGTACAAGCACGGCAACGAGCGCACCGCACGCAACCACCCGCGCAACCGCTGACGGGAGCCGGCTCCGGGGCGCGGAACGGAAGCTTCCGCCATACGGGCGAAGCCTGCGAAAGGTAAGGGAACGGCAAAGCCGGGTCGTTCGTTCACCCGACATGACCGCTATGACACCCGGCTCGAATCTCCCGCTGAACGCCGTCCGCGTGGCGGTGGACGTCGCCGCGCCCGTGCGGCTCGACGTCTCGGGCCTGCTGCTCACCGCCGACGGCAAGGTGCGCTCCGACGACGACTTCATCTTCTACAACCAGCCCACGGGCCCCGGTGTGAGCTACCGCTCCGGCGGCGGGAGCGCGCCGGACGCCGTCGTCGTGGACACCGCCTCGGTGCCCGCCGGCATCGAGAAGATCGTCGTCACGGCGAGTCCGGACACCGCCGGCCGGACCTTCCAGGGCATCGAGCCGACCGCCACCGTGCGCAGCGCGGACGACGGCACAGTGCTCGCCTCCTTCACCCCGCCCCGGCTGGGCGCCGAGACCGCGCTCGTGATCATGGAGGTCTACCGGCGGGGCGGCGCCTGGAAGGTCCGCGCGGTCGGCCAGGGTTACGCGAACGGCCTGGCCGGGATCGCCACGGACTTCGGCGTCACGGTCGACGAACCCGCCGCCCCGCCCGCCGCCCCGCCCGCGCCGCCGGCTCCGGTCGCCGTCCCCGCTCCCCCGCCGGCCGCCCCCGCGGCCTCCGCGCCCGGCCGGATCAACCTGGACAAGGGCCGGATCAGCCTCCGGAAGAACGAGACGGTCTCGCTGGTCAAGGCAGGGCGCCCGCTGCTCTCCCGGGTCAAGATGGGCCTCGGCTGGGAGCCCGCCCACCGGGGCAAGGACATCGATCTGGACGCCTCGGTCATCGCGTACGGGCCGCAGCGCAATCACCTGGACAGCTGCTACTTCGGCAAGCTGTCCATCCTGGACGGCGCGATCAAGCACTCCGGCGACAATCTCACCGGCGAGGGCGAGGGGGACGACGAGGTGATCGTCGTGGACCTGGGCCGGATTCCGGCGGAGGCGACGGGCCTGGTGTTCACGGTCAACTCGTTCACGGGCCAGAAGTTCACCGAGGTCACCAAGGCGTACTGCCGGCTGGTGGACGCCGCCACCGACGAGGAGCTGGTCCGCTTCGACCTGGCCGGGGCCGAGCCGCAGACCGGCGTGATGATGGCCAAGCTGATCAAGCAGTTCTCCGGCGAGTGGGAGATGACCGCCATGGGCGACTTCGTGAAGTCGCGGACCGTCCGGGGCATGGTCAAACCGGCCGCCCAGGCCCTGTAGCCGCATGGCTCAGGGGCCGTCCGCGCGGCTGGCGGACGGCCCCTGGGACGGCCTCAGAGCTTGGTGAGCTTGGAGTACGGGCTCATGATGCGGCCCTGGCGGCCCGCGAAGTCGATGAGCACCGCGTCGTTGTCGCCCTCGACGGCGAGGACGCGCCCGAGACCGAACTGGTCGTGCGAGACCCGGTCACCCACATCGAACAACTCGACCGGTGGGGCCGCCTGGGCCGGGCGGTTGAAGGGACTGGACGGCAGGTGGCGGCGGGAGCCGGCTGACTGTTTCATTGCTTCGAGTATGCGCCCCCGGAGGGCCCGACGCCATGCCCCGCAGCTAAGAGCCTGTCCAGCGGACCAGGGCCGGGGTCGCGACGCCTGGCACGGCACCTCGCCGCGTTGCCGAAATGTCCTAATCGCTCCGCGATGAGGACATCCCGGCGCCTTGCGATGCACCGCACCAGACGCCGCGCCCTATCCGGCCCTGATCCGCCGGACAGGCTCTAGCGGTTGGGCTGTCGCTTCCACGGACCGGTGATCGCGACCATGATCCCCGGGGTCTGGATGTTGGCGAACAGCGTCCGTCCGTCCGGCGAGAACGTGACCCCGGTGAACTCGCTGTACTCCGGCTCCGCCGCGCTGCCGATGTTCAGCTCGTTGCGCGCGATCGGGTACGTACGGCCGCTGTCGGTGGCCCCGAAGAGGTGCTGGACGCCCTCGCCGTCCTCGGCGATGACCAGGCCGCCGTACGGCGAGACGGTGATGTTGTCCGGGCCGTCGAACGCGCCGTCCTTCGACGGGTCCGGGTTGACGCCGAGGAGCACCTTCAGGGTCAGCGTGCGGCGCTTGGGGTCGTAGAACCAGACCTGGCCGTCGTGCTGGACGGGGCTCTCGTCACGGGCGAAGGAGGACACGATGTACGTGCCGCCGTCGGCCCACCACATGCCCTCCAGCTTGCGGGCGCGGGTGACCCGGCCGTCCGCGAACTGCTTGCGCACCGAGACGGACTTGGCGTCGCGGTCCGGCACGTCCACCCAGTCCACGCCGTACACGGTGCCGGTCTTCGTGGCCCGCGAGAGGTCGTCCACGAACTTCCCGGACTTGTCGAAGCACTTGAACGCCTGGAGCACGCCCGCGTCGTCGGCGAGGGTGCGCAGCTTGCCCCGGCCGTGCCGGAAGCCGTGCGGCGGCACCCAGCGGTAGAGCAGGCCGTTGGGACCGGCCGCGTCCTCGGTGAGGTAGGCGTGGCCCTGCTTGGGGTCGATGACGACCGCCTCGTGCGCGTACCGGCCGAACGCCTTGATCGGGTGCGGCGAGCGGTTGGCGCGCCGGTCGTACGGGTCGACCTCGAAGACGTAGCCGTGATCCTTCAGGAGGCCGTTCTTGCCGGCCTTGTCCTCGGTCTCCTCGCAGGTGAGCCAGGTGTTCCACGGGGTGGCGCCGCCCGCGCAGTTGGTGGAGGTGCCGGCGATGCCGACCCACTCGGCGGTGCGGCCGTCGCGGCGGGTCTCCACGACGGTGCAGCCGCCCGCCGCGACCGGGTCGTAGACCAGGCCGTCGGTGAGGGGCACGGGGTGCTCCCAGCCCTCCCGGGTGCCGGCCAGCTCGTGGTTGTTGACCAGCAGGGTCACCCCGCGCGGGCCCTCGAAGGCGGCCGTGCCGTCGTGGTTGGAGGGGGTGTACTCACCGCTGTCCAGCCTGGTGACCCCGCAGTGCGTGATGATCCGGTACGAGAATCCGGCGGGCAGCGCGAGTATGCCCTTCGGGTCGGAGCGCAGCGGGCCGTAGCCGGGGACGTGATCGTGCCCGTGGCCGTGGCCATGCCCGTCGTGCCCGTGACCGTGGCCGTGGCCGTGGCCGTGGCCGTGGCCGTGGCCGTGGTCGTCGTGGCCGTGCCCGTGCTTCGGGCCCCCGGCGGCGAGGGCGCCGGGCGCGGTGGCCAGCGCGGCGACGGTACCGGTGAGGGCGATACCGGCCCCGGTGAGGGCGGACTGTGCGGTGAATTCCCTGCGCGTGAAGGCCATCACGTACTCCTGGTGCTGCGGGGGCGTGCTGTTGACGGCCCTCACCGTTCCGCCCGCGCCCCAACACCAGTTGAACCGGTGACGGCTTCGGGGCGACCCGTTCGGTGAACTTCGGCCGCCCCGCGCCCCGCTCCGCACCCGTCGCGGTACGCCCGCTAGTCGGCCGAACCGCCGCGCGAGCGCGCCTTGAACGCGGCCTTGCGGGCGTCCTTGGCCTGCTTCTTGTCGCTGTGCAGCCGCCCCATCGCCTCCAGGACGTCCGCCGTGGCCGGGTGGTCGACGCGCCACGCCTCCTCGAAGAAGCCGCTGTGCTGGCCGGACAGGCCCTCGACCAGGCCCTGGAGCTCTTCGAGGTCGCCGGCGGCCTCCAGCTGGGCGGCGATCGTGTCGATGGCGAGCCAGAAGATCATTTCTTCCGAGGGCGCCGGGACGCCCTCCGCGCCGCGCTCGGCGAGCCAGACCCGGGCCAGGCCGCCCAGCTCCGGGTCGCCGAGGACCACGCGCACGGCGGGCTCCGCCTCGGCGCCGACCAGGGCGAGCGCCTGCTGGCAGTGCAGCCGGCGCAGCGGGCCCAGCTCGTCCGTGCCCCGTGCGGCGTCCAGGAGTTCGGCGGCGGCGCCGTCCTGGCCCCGGCGGGTGAGCCACAGCTGGATCTCGGCGCGAGCGGCGGCCTCCGGGTAGTGGGCGACGCCGCCGAGGAGCGCGTCGGCGCCCTTGTCCGCGAGGTCGCCGATCGCCGGGGCGTCCACCCCGGCGTCCAGCATGCGGGCGCGGATGCCGTAGAGGCCGAGCGGGGTCAGCCGGACCATGCCGTAGCGGGTGACGTCCTCCTCGTCGCCCGGGGACAGGGTGTCCTCGCCCTCCTCGACCAGCAGCGCCTCGTCCACCGGCTGGTATTCGACGATGCCGATGGGTTCCAGCACCCGGAACTGGTCGTCCAGCCGCATCATCGCGTCCGAGACCTGCTCCAGGACGTCGTCGGTGGGCTCGCCCATGTCGTCGGGGACGATCATCGAGGCGGCGAGCGCGGGCAGCGGCACGGGCGACCCGTCCGCGCCCTCGCCGACGGTGAGCAGGTAGAGGTTGCCGAGGACGCCGTCCAGGAACTCCGTCTCGGTCTCCGGATCCCAGTCGAGCGCGTCGAAGTCGACCGAGCCGTCCTCGCCGATGAGGTCCGCGAAGTCGTCGAAGGCGGGCGCGGTGGCGTCGGCGTACGCGGCCTCCAGGCCGTCGAGCCAGATCGCGAGCACGTCCGCGGGTGAACCCCCGGTCAGCAGCGCCAGATTCTCGCCGGGCGTGACGGTCCCGGCCGGCTCCTCGTCCCCGGCCCCGTCGTCCTCGCCGGAGCCGTCGTCCGGGTCGCCCCTCTCACCGGCGGGGTCCTCGATGTCGACCAGCCCGGTGTCCACGGCGAGCCGCCACGCCTCGCTGGCCTCGGCCGCGCCGTCCTCGTCCGGGGTGAGCCCGAGGAGTTCGGCGGCGGCGGGCAGCTGGGCGTCGGCCAGTTCGCCACCGGCGCCGACCCTGGTGTCCGGGCCGGCCCAGCGGGCGAGCCGGGTGGCACGGGCGAGCAGCGGCGCGGCCAGCGCGTCCCGTGCCAGCTCGGCCTCGGTGTGCAGCCGGACCGGCGGCAGGGTCGGGCGCTCTGCGGACATCAGGGGGTCTCCTCGGAACATACGGGGTTCGGTCGCCGGACCGGCCGGCTCAGGACGTGTGCCGGGGCGCGTGCGACATGCGGAACACGCCCCCAGCGTAGACGTATTTCACCGCGCGCCGACCGGAATGCGGGCACCGGACCGGGCGCCGGGACCGGCCCGCCGTCCTCGCCCTGCTCGCCGGGGTTCACCGCGAGCCATGAGGGGTTCGAGCACGCCCGCCGAACGCCCGGACGCCCGCACCGCACGGGCCGCACGGGGCCGCCGCGCACTCTTGAGCATTGCTTCACCTTCACCCGCAGCAGATCTAAGTGGACCTTCACGGTCGGCCGGGCCGACACTGCTGGAATGACGCCTTCCGCCGCAGCCCGCCCGCGCCCCTTCGGCCGCGCCCTCTGTGCCATGATCACGCCGTTCACCGCCGACGGCGCCCTCGACCGGGCGGCCGCCGCCGCGCACGCCGCCGCCCTGGTCGCGGGCGGCTGCGACGGGCTGGTGCTCAGCGGCACGACCGGCGAGTCCCCGACCACCTCCGACGCCGAGAAGGCGGAGCTGGTGCGGGCGGTGCGCGAGGCGGTCGGCCCGGACGTGCCGCTGGTGGCAGGCGTCGGCACCGCGGACACCCGGCACACGATCGAGCTGGCGCACCAGGCGGAACGCGCGGGCGCGGACGGGCTCCTGGTGGTGACCCCGTACTACAGCAGGCCCCCGCAGGCGGCCGTGGAGGCGCACTTCCGGCGGATCGCGGACGCGGTGGGCCTGCCGGTGATGCTGTACGACATCCCCGGCCGCACCGGCACCCGCATCGAGCCGGAGACGATGCTCAGGCTCGCGGAGCACCCGCGCATCGTGGCCGTGAAGGACTGCTCGCAGGACCTGCTGACGGCGACCCGGGTGATCGCCGCCGGCGGCCTCGCCTACTACTCGGGCTGCGAGGAGCTGAACCTTCCGCTGTACGCGGTGGGCGGCGCCGGGTACGTCAGCACGGTCGCCAACGTGGTGCCGGGCCGGATGCGGGCGGTACTGGACGCGTTCGACGCCGGGGACACCGCGGGGGCCGCCCGGCTCAACGCGCGGCTGGCCCCGCTGACCGCGCTGATGATGGCGTCCGGGCTGCCCGGCACGGTGACCGCGAAGGCGCTGCTGGCGGCGGGCCCGGTCCGCGAACCGCTCCAGCCCGCCGGTCGCGAGGCGTCCGACGGGCTGCGTGCGGCCTACGAGGAGCTCCTCGTAGCCGCTTAGTCGTTGCTGTGCAGGACGTCGTTGAGGCCGTCCCAGACCGCGTTGTTCGGGCGGGCCTCGACGGCTCCGGTGACCGAGTTGCGGCGGAAGAGGATGTTCGAGGCGCCGGAGAGCTCACGGGCCTTGACCACCTGGCCGTCCGGCAGGGTGACCCGGGTGCCGGCGGTGACGTACAGACCGGCCTCCACGACGCACTCGTCGCCGAGCGCGATGCCGACCCCGGCCTCCGCGCCGACCAGGCAGCGCTCGCCGATCACGATGCGCTCCTTGCCGCCGCCGGAGAGCGTGCCCATCGTAGAGGCGCCGCCGCCGATGTCCGAGCCGTCACCGATGACGACGCCGGCCGAGATGCGGCCCTCGACCATGGACGTGCCGAGCGTGCCGGCGTTGAAGTTGACGAAGCCCTCGTGCATCACGGTCGTGCCGGAGGCGAGGTGCGCGCCGAGGCGCACCCGGTCGGCGTCGGCGATCCGCACGCCCTTCGGCGCCACGTAGTCCGTCATGCGCGGGAACTTGTCGACGGAGGTCACCTGGAGGTGCAGGCCCTCGGCACGGGCGTTGAGCCGCACCCTCTCCAGATCGTCCACGGCGACCGGGCCGAGCGAGGTCCAGGCGACGTTGGCGAGGTGCCCGAAGATGCCGTCCAGATTCTGCCCGTGCGGCTGGACCAGGCGGTGCGAGAGCAGGTGCAGGCGCAGGTAGACGTCGTGCGCGTCGAGCGGCTTGTCGTCCAGCGAGGCGATGACCGTACGCACGGCGACGACCTCGACCCCGCGACGGGCGTCGACGCCGATGGCCTTGGCAGCGCCCTCACCGAGCAGGTTGACGGCCTGGTCGGGGCCGAGCCGCTCGGTTCCGGCGGGCCCGGGCTCGGCGGTCAGCTCGGGGGCGGGGAACCAGGTGTCGAGGACGGCACCATCACCGGCGATGGTGGCGAGACCGGCGGCCACGGCGCCGGTGGTACGAGTGGAAGTCGTGTCGGTCATGCCCAGAAACCTAACCGGACCGGGGCCACGCGGGCGAACCCGTCCCACCGTCCGGGCGGCGCGCCACCGGCCCGGGGCCCTGCGGAACGCGGCCGGCCGCTGACCGCGCGGCCCCTCAGCCCGCGACCCGCCCCAGCATCTCGCGGGCGTACGCCTCGTCGTAGGCGCCGCCCGTGAGCAGCACCTGGATGCAGATGCCGTCCATCAGGGCGACCAGGGCGCGGGCGGTGGCCGGGTCGGTGCGGGGGTGGAGCAGGGCGGTCACACCGTCGGTCCATTCGGCGGCGACCGGGCGGAGTGCGGGTCTGCGGACGGCGGCGAGATACAGCTCGTACTCCAGCTCCGCCCGGCCGCGGCCGCCCGCGAAGAACTCCCCGAGCAAGCGGGCGAGTTCGGTGGCGAGGTCGGCGTCCGGGTCGGCGAGGGCGGGGCTGGCGCGCAGGACGGCGGCGAAGTTCTCGTTGGTGCGGCGCAGGGCGGCGATCAGCAGTTCGTCCAGCGAGGCGAAGTGGTACGTGGTCGAGCCCAGCGGCACATCGGCCTCGGCGGCGACGGAGCGGTGGCTCAGCCCGGCGATGCCCCGCTCGCCGGCCACCCGGATCGCCGCGTCGATGATCCGGTCGCGCCGCTCGGGGTCGTAACGCCGTGCCATCAGTGCGCTCCGCCCAGATTGAGCACCACCACACCGGCGATGACCAGCAGGACGCCGAGGGCCTTGAGCGGAGTGGCGGACTCGCCCAGGAAGAACATCCCGATGAGGGCCACGGCCGCGGTGCCGACGCCCGCCCAGATCGCGTAGGCGGTGCCGACGGACAGGGTCTTGAGGGTCTGGGCGAGCAGGGAGAAGGCCAGCAGATAGCCGGCGACGGTGATCAGGGAGGGCCAGAGCCGGGTGAATCCCTCGCTGTATTTCATGGCGGTCGTCCCCGCCACCTCCGCCGCGATGGCCGCGGCGAGCAGTCCGTATCCCATGTGTACGAGTGTACGCAACGACTTGCCGCTACCGTGGTCCGTTCAGCAGATGATCGAACAGACGGGCGGGAGCGGCAGTGGCGCAGGACGCAGGGTGGGGCGGCTGGGGCGGCGGGGGCTGGGCGCCGCCGAAGCCGGGGGTCATACCCCTGGGGCCGTTGAAGCTCGGGGACATATTCAACGGCGCGTTCTCGACGCTGGGCCGCTACGGCAAGCAGCTCTTCGCGGTGGGGGCGGCGCTGTACGGCGGGGCGCTGGTCCTGTTGGGCGTGGCGGTCGCCGTCGCGTACGGGGCGGTCTCGGACCATCTCGACCGGCTGTTCGATCTGGACCAGGGCGAGGGCGCCGCCTCCCGGGACGTGATCCCGGTGATCGTCGCGTTCGGCGTGGTCGTGCTGCTCGGGTTCCTCGCGATGATGATCGCCTCGGCCGTGGTCTACGCGGCGGTGCCGGCGGTCCTCCAGGACGCGGTACTGGGCCGGCCGACGACGTTCTCCGCGGTCTGGCGGCGGGCCTGGGCGCGGACGCCCGCGGTGATCGGCACGCTCCTGCTGACCGGGCTGATCACGATGGTGCCGATGGTGCTGGCGGCGGGCGCGCTCACCGCGGGCATCATCGCCGCGGTCGCCACCGACGGCGGCGGGGGCGCGGTGACGCTGATCGTCGTGGGCGCGCTCTGCTTCCTCGCCTTCATCCCGCTGATCCTCTGGCTCTGGGTGCGGATGGCGCTCGCCCCCTCGGCCGCCGTCTTCGAGAACCAGGGCCCGGTGGCCTCGCTCCGCCGCTCGGCCCTGCTGGTGCGCGGCGACTGGTGGCGGGTCTTCGGCATGATGCTCCTCGCGGGCATCATCTCCGCCGCGGTGAGCTACGTCATCCAGCTGCCGTTCAACTTCCTCGGCATGTTCACCAGCGCCATGGGCACCAGCGCCATGGACGAGAACACGCACCCGGCCGCGATCATCACCGCCCTCGGCGGCTACCTGGTCCTCGGGGTGCTCGGCCAGCTCGTGGGCCAGCTGGTCGTCGCCGTGTTCCCGCCGCTGGTGACCGGCCTGCTGTACGTGGACCGGCGCATCCGCACGGAGAACCTGGCCCCGGTACTCGCCGAGGCCGCCGGCCTGCCCCCGCAGTACACGCCCTAGGGCCTGTCGTCCCTAGTCGGTCAGCGTCTTCTTCGGGCGCAGTACGCAGAACTCGTTGCCCTCGGGGTCGGCCAGCACCACCCACGTCACGTCCGACGGCTGGCCGACCTCGATGCGCCGGGCGCCGAGCGCGGTCAGCCGCTCGACCTCGGCGGCCTGGTCGTCCGGGGAGAGGTCGATGTGCAGCCGGTTCTTGACCGCCTTGTCCTCGGGCACGGGCAGGAAGCAGATGCCGGGCAGCGCGGTCTCGTCGGCGCCGATGACGATCTCGTCCTCGTCCTCGTAGAGCACCCGCCAGTCCAGGGCGGCACACCAGAAGCGCGCCTGGGCGGGCAGGTCGTGGGCGTCGACGGCGAGTTGGTGGAAGCGAAGGGCCATGGGCGACAGTCTGCCTCGCGGCCCCCGCGCCCACAACGCCGAAACGGCCCCGGCGAGTGCCGGGGCCGTTGTCGCGCGTACGGGTGTACGCGGAGGCTCAGACGTTGAAGCCGAGCGCGCGCAGCTGCTCGCGGCCGTCGTCCGTGATCTTGTCGGGACCCCACGGCGGCATCCAGACCCAGTTGATCCGGAGCTCGTTGACGATGCCGTCCGTCGCGGACTTCGCCTGGTCCTCGATGACATCGGTCAGCGGACAGGCCGCCGACGTCAGGGTCATGTCGAGGGTGGCGATGTTGGCGTCGTCGATGTGGATGCCGTAGATCAGCCCCAGGTTGACGACGTCGATGCCCAGCTCGGGGTCGACCACGTCGTACAGCGCTTCGCGGACCTCCTCCTCGGAGGCGGGCTTGGTCGTCACGGTCTCGTTGTCGCTCATGCGGTCTTCCCTTCGGACAGCGCCTGCGCCGTCGCGTCCTTCCACGCCATCCAGCTCAGCAGCGCGCATTTCACCCGGGCCGGGTACTTGGAGACACCGGCGAACGCGATCGCGTCCTCCAGCACCTCCTCCATCGCGTCGTCGGGCTCCAGCTGCCCCTTCGACTGCATCAGTTCCAGGAACGCGGCCTGGATCTTCTGCGCCTCGCCCAGTTCCTTGCCCACCAGCAGCTCGTTCAGCACGGAGGCGCTGGCCTGGCTGATGGAGCAGCCCTGGCCCTCGTAGCTCACGTCGGCGATGGTCTCGCCGTCGTACCGCACCCGTAGCGTGATCTCGTCACCACACGTCGGATTGACGTGGTGCACCTCGGCGTCGCCGTCCCGCAGACCGCGCCCGTGCGGGTGCTTGTAGTGGTCCAGGATCACTTCCTGGTACATGGAATCCAGCTTCACGAGTTCAATCCCCAGCCGCGTCTAGGCGAAAAAATTCCGGACGTGTTCCAGGCCGTCCACCAGGGCGTCGACCTCGGCGGGCGTGGAGTACAGATAGAACGACGCTCGCGTCGTCGCAGGAATTCCGTACCGCAGGCAGACCGGGCGGGCGCAGTGGTGGCCGACCCGGACCGCGATGCCCTGTTCGTCCAGCACCTGCCCCACGTCGTGCGGATGGATGTCGCCGAGCGTGAAGGAGATCGTCGCGCCGCGGTCCTCCGCGCTGGCCGGACCGATGATCCGCAGGTCCGGCACCTCAAGGAGGCGCTTCACCGCGTAACCGGTGATGGCCTGCTCATGGCGGTGGATGTTCTCCATGCCGATCGCCGAGAGGTAGTCCACGGCCGCGCCGAGGCCGACGGCCTGGGCGATCGGGGGCGTACCGGCCTCGAACTTGTGCGGCGCGGGCGCATAGGTCGAGGAGTGCATCGACACGGTCTCGATCATCTCGCCGCCGCCCAGGAACGGCGGCAGGTCCTCCAGGAGTTCCTGCCGTCCCCAGAGCACGCCGATGCCGGTCGGGCCGACCATCTTGTGACCGGTGAAGGCCACGAAGTCGGCCTGGAGCGCCTGCACGTCGAGCACCATGTGCGGGGCCGCCTGGGAGGCGTCGATGCAGACGAGCGCACCGACCTCCTGGGCGCGGCGGACGATCTGCTCGACCGGGTTGTGCGTGCCCATGATGTTCGAGACCAGGGTGAAGGAGACGATCTTCGTCTTCTCGGTGATGATCTCGTCGATGTTGGACAGGTCGAGCCGGCCGTCGTCGGTGATGCCGAACCACTTCAGCTTCGCGCCCGTGCGCTGCGAGAGCAGCTGCCAGGGGACGATGTTGGAGTGGTGCTCCATCTCCGTGGTGACGATCTCGGTCTCGTGGTCGACCCGGTAGGGCTCGTCGGCCCAGCCGAGCATGTTGGCCACGAGGTTCAGCGACTCCGAGGCGTTCTTCGTGAAGATGACCTCGTCGCGGCTGGGCGCGTTGATGAAGGCGGCGACCTTGTCACGGGCGCCCTCGTACAGCGCCGTGGCCTCCTCCGCGATCGTGTACACGCCCCGGTGCACATTGGCGTTGTGGCGCTCGTAGTACTCGTTGAGGGCGTCGAGGACCTGGCGCGGCTTCTGCGAGGTCGCCGCGCTGTCCAGGTACACGATCTTCTTACCGTCGTGGACCGTGCGGTCCAGGAGGGGGAAGTCCTTGCGGATCGCCTCGGTGTCGAGGAGGCCCGGCAGATATGTCACGCGGCAGCGCCACCCTTCACGTAAGCCTCGTAGCCCTCGTTCTCCAGCTTGTCGGCCAGCTCGGCGCCGCCGGACTCGGCGATCCGGCCGTTGGCGAACACGTGCACGAAGTCGGGCTTGATGTACCGGAGAATCCGGGTGTAGTGCGTGATCAGCAGGGTGCCGACCTCGCCGGTCTCGCGTACTCGGTTGACGCCCTCGGAGACGATGCGCAGGGCGTCGACGTCCAGGCCGGAGTCGGTCTCGTCCAGGATGGCGACCTTCGGCTTCAGGAGCTCCAGCTGAAGGATCTCGTGGCGCTTCTTCTCACCGCCGGAGAAGCCCTCGTTGACGTTGCGCTCGGCGAAGGCCGGGTCCATCTGGAGGCCGGCCATCGTCTCCTTGACCTCCTTCACCCAGGTACGCAGCTTGGGCGCCTCGCCGCGGACGGCGGTGGCGGAGGTGCGCAGGAAGTTGGAGACCGAGACCCCGGGGATCTCGACCGGGTACTGCATGGCGAGGAACAGGCCGGCGCGGGCCCGCTCGTCCACGGACATCTCCAGGACGTCCTCGCCGTCCAGGGTCACCGTGCCGCTGGTGATCGTGTACTTGGGGTGGCCTGCGAGGGAGTACGCGAGGGTGGACTTGCCGGACCCGTTGGGGCCCATGATGGCGTGGGTCTCGCCCTGCTTCACGGTCAGGTCGACGCCCTTGAGGATCTCCTTCGTGGCGTTGTCGGCCTCGACGGAGACGTGCAGGTCGCGGATTTCAAGCGTTGCCATGGGTGACTCAGGACTCCTGGGTGACGGAGACGAGCACATCGTCCCCTTCGATCTTGACGGGGTATACGGGGACGGGGCGCGTCGCGGGAAGACCGGACGGCTTGCCGGTGCGCAGGTCGAAGCTCGATCCGTGCAGCCAGCACTCGATCGAACAGTCCTCGACCTCGCCCTCGGACAGCGAGACGTTCGCGTGCGAGCAGATGTCGTTGATCGCGAACACCTCGCCCTCGGTGCGGACGACGGAGACCGGCGTGCCGTCGAGCTCCACCCGTTTGGGGGTGTCGTCCTCCAGCTCGCTCAGCGCACAGGCTTTGACGAAGGCCATCAGACCGACGCCTCCAGCTCGGCCTCGATCTTGTCGAGCAGCCGGGCCTCGACGTCCGGCAGGCCGATCTGCTGGACCAGCTCGGCGAAGAAGCCGCGCACGACGAGGCGGCGGGCCTCCTCGGCCGGGATGCCCCGGGACTGGAGGTAGAACAGCTGCTCGTCGTCGAAGCGGCCGGTCGCGGAGGCGTGGCCGGCGCCGACGATCTCGCCGGTCTCGATCTCCAGGTTCGGCACGGAGTCGACCCGCGCGCCGTCCGTGAGGACCAGGTTGCGGTTCATCTCGTAGGTGTCGGTGCCCTCGGCGGCGGCCTGGATGAGCACGTCGCCGATCCACACCGCGTGCGCCTCGTCGCCCTGGAGCGCGCCCTTGTAGGCCACGTTGGACTTGCAGTGCGGGGTGTTGTGGTCGACCAGGAGGCGGTGCTCCTGGTGCTGGCCCTTGTCGGTGAAGTACAGGCCGAACAGCTCGGCCTCGCCGCCGGTGCCCGCGTAGGCGACCCGGGGGTGCAGCCGGACCACGTCGCCGCCGAAGGTGACGACGACGGACTTGAACGAGGCGTCCCGGCCGACCAGCGCGTTGTGCTGGCCGACGTGGACCGCGCGCTCGTCCCAGTCCTGCACGGAGACGACGGTCAGCTTGGCGCCGTCGCCCAGGACGTAGTCGACGTTGGCGGCGAGCACCGCGTCACCGGTGTGGTCGATGACGACGACGGCCTCGGCGAAGGCGCCCAGCTCCACGACCTGGTGGCCGTAGGCGACACCGCCCTCGCCGTGCACGGCGATCCGGATCGGCTCGGTCAGCACGGCCTCCTTGGGGACCGTGACGACGTGCGCCTGCTCGAAGGAGGAGTACGCCTGCGCGGCCACCCGGTCGACCGGCTTGCCGGCCTTGCCCAGCCGGGCGTCGTCGCGGCCGACGGTCTCGACCACGACGCCCTCGGGGGCCTCGATGGCGACCTTCACACCACTGCCGGTCGCGGCGGCGGTGCCGTCGTGCAGGCCGCGCAGCCGCTCCAGCGGGGTGAACCGCCACTCCTCCTCGCGGCCGTGCGGGACGGGGAAGTCCGCGACGTCGAAGGACGGGGGTGCGCTCATGCGCGTGGCGACGGTCGACTCCGCGGCCACCGCGATGGAGCCGGCGGTGGTGGACCCCGCGGGGATGTTCTGAGCCTCAGCCATGGCTGTCGTAGTGCTCGCTTTCTCAGTCAACAAGAACTTCAGGACGTGTTCGGCGGCGGGTCAGCCGACCGAACCCTCCATCTGGAGCTCGATCAGCCGGTTGAGCTCCAGGGCGTACTCCATCGGGAGCTCCTTGGCGATCGGCTCGACAAAGCCGCGCACGATCATCGCCATGGCCTCGAACTCGGTCATGCCGCGGCTCATCAGGTAGAAGAGCTGGTCCTCGGAGACCTTGGAGACGGTCGCCTCGTGGCCCATCGACACGTCGTCCTCGCGGACGTCGACGTACGGGTAGGTGTCGGACCGGGAGATCGTGTCCACGAGCAGCGCGTCGCAGAGGACGTTGGACTTCGCGCCCGGCGCGCCCTCGCCGATCTCGATCAGACCGCGGTAGGAGGTGCGGCCGCCGCCTCGCGCCACCGACTTGGAGACGATGTTGGACGAGGTGTTCGGGGCCATGTGGACCATCTTGGCGCCGGCGTCCTGGTGCTGGCCCTCGCCCGCGAAGGCGATGGACAGGGTCTCGCCCTTGGCGTGCTCGCCCATCAGGTAGACGGCCGGGTACTTCATGGTGACCTTGGAGCCGATGTTGCCGTCGACCCACTCCATGGTCGCGCCCTCGTAGGCCACGGCGCGCTTGGTGACCAGGTTGTAGACGTTGTTCGACCAGTTCTGGATCGTCGTGTAGCGGCAGCGGCCGCCCTTCTTCACGATGATCTCGACCACCGCGGAGTGCAGCGAGTCGGAGGAGTAGATCGGGGCCGTGCAGCCCTCGACGTAGTGGACGTAGGCGTCCTCGTCCACGATGATCAGCGTGCGCTCGAACTGGCCCATGTTCTCCGTGTTGATACGGAAGTACGCCTGGAGCGGGATGTCCACGTGGACACCCTTGGGCACGTAGATGAAGGAGCCGCCGGACCACACGGCCGTGTTCAGCGAGGCGAACTTGTTGTCGCCGACCGGGATGACGGTGCCGAAGTACTCCTTGAAGAGCTCCTCGTGCTCCTTCAGCGCGGTGTCGGTGTCGACGAAGATGACGCCCTGCTCCTCCAGGTCCTCACGGATCTGGTGGTAGACGACCTCGGACTCGTACTGCGCGGCGACACCGGCGACGAGGCGCTGCTTCTCCGCCTCGGGGATGCCGAGCTTGTCGTACGTGTTCTTGATGTCCTCGGGCAGGTCGTCCCAGGAGGCGGCCTGCTTCTCCGTCGAGCGGACGAAGTACTTGATGTTGTCGAAGTCGATGCCCGACAGGTCCGAGCCCCAGTTCGGCATCGGCTTCTTGCCGAAGAGCCGCAGGCCCTTGAGCCGCAGCTTCAGCATCCACTCCGGCTCGTTCTTCTTCTCCGAGATGTCGCGGACGACGGCCTCGGAGAGGCCGCGCTTGGCCGCCGCGCCTGCCGCGTCGGAGTCGGCCCAGCCGAATTCGTACGTGCCCAGGCCATCGAGCTCAGGGTGGGCAGTCTCCGTGGGGAGCGTCATTCGGGGTTCCTCCCGGCCGTGCTTGCAGATGCTGAATCGGTGGTCTGTGGGGTGGGGTGTCCGCTGCGCGGAATGTACGTCGTGCACACCCCGTCGCCGTGGGCGATGGTGGCCAGACGCTGCACATGGGTCCCCAGGAGGCTGGAGAAGATCTCCGTCTCCGCCTCGCACAGCTGCGGGTACTGCTCGGCGACGTGCGCGACCGGGCAGTGGTGCTGGCACAGCTGCTCACCCTGCTGCGGGCCCGGCGCGCTGCGCGCCGTAGCAGCGTACCCGTCGGCGGACAGCGCCTTGGCCAGCGCCTCCGTACGGGCCTCGGGAGCCGCGGCCTCGATCGCCGCGCGGTAGGCCGCCGACTGCTCGGCGGTCCTGGCCCGGGCGAACGCCATGACCGCTTCGTCGCCCGCGGTCTCGGCGATCCAGCGCAGGGCGTCCGCGGCGAGCGTGTCGTAGGACTGGTCGAAGGCGTCCCGGCCGTAGTCGGTGAGGGCGAAGACCTTGGCCGGACGGCCCCGGGTCCGCGCCCCGTACACCCGCTGCTCGCGGGCCTCGACCACGCCGTCGCAGGCGAGCGCGTCGAGATGGCGGCGTACGGCGGCCTGGGTGAGCCCCAGCCGCTTCGCCAGCTCCGCGACGGTGGACGGGCCGTGGTCCAGGATGGACCGCGCGACGCGGTTGCGCGTCGAGCGCTCACCGGTCGCGAGTTCCTCCTGAGGAGCCTCGCCCGCGTATTTCACAACGCCATTGTTGCGTAATTCATCCGGCCGGGGCAACCACGTTCCGAAACGATCAACGGTGCTTTTCATCACTTAGGGTTACCTAATCAAGCCCCGAGGCGGGGCGTTCCCGGGCCGCTGCCTACACTCGTCTGCCATGAACAGCGAGCCCCGCCCGGCCGTCCGGATCAGCGGCCTGGTGAAGCGGTACGGCGACAAGACCGCGGTGGACGGCCTCGACCTGGAGATCCCGGCCGGCGCGGTCACCGCCGTGCTCGGCCCCAACGGCGCCGGCAAGACCACCACCATCGAGACCTGCGAGGGCTACCGCCGCCCCGACGGCGGGACCGTCCGGGTCCTCGGCCTCGACCCCGTCGCCGACGCCGCGCGGCTGCGCCCCCGGATCGGCGTGATGCTCCAGTCCGGCGGGATCTACTCCGGCGCCCGCGCCGACGAGATGCTCCGCCACATGGCGAAACTGCACGCCCACCCGCTCGACGTCGACGCCCTGATCGAGCGCCTCGGCCTCGGTTCCTGCGGCCGGACCTCCTACCGCAGGCTCTCCGGCGGCCAGCAGCAGCGGCTCGCCCTGGCCATGGCGGTCGTCGGCCGGCCCGAGCTGGTCTTCCTGGACGAGCCCACCGCCGGACTCGACCCGCAGGCCCGCCGCTCCACCTGGGACCTGGTCCGGGAGCTGCGCGCCGACGGGGTGAGCGTGGTGCTCACCACCCACTTCATGGACGAGGCGGAGGAGCTGGCCGACGAGGTCGCCGTCGTCGACGCGGGCCGGATCGTCGCCCAGGGCTCCCCCGAGGCCCTGTGCCGGGGCGGCGCCGAGAACACCCTGCGCTTCACCGGCCGCCCCGGGCTCGACCTCGGTTCGCTGCTCAAGGCACTGCCCGACGGCACCCAGGCGGACGAACCGAGCTCCGGCACGTACCGCATCACGGGCGACATCGACCCGCAGCTGCTGGCCACCGTCACCTCCTGGTGCGCGCAGCACGGCGTGATGCCCGCCGGCATCTCCGTCGAGCGCCACACCCTGGAGGACGTCTTCCTCGAACTGACCGGCAAGGAGCTGCGCGCATGAGCGCCGGTACGTACACCCCCCGGCCGGGCGCCGCCCCGCTGCCGCGCATGATCGCCGCGCAGACCGCGCTGGAGACGCGGATGCTGCTGCGCAACGGCGAGCAGCTGCTGCTGACCGTGGTCATCCCGACGCTGCTGCTCGTGCTGTTCAGCTCCGTGGACATCGTGGACACCGGCGCGGGCGAGCCGGTCGACTTCCTGACGCCCGGCGTGCTGGCACTGGCCGTGATGTCGACCGCCTTCACCGGCCAGGCCATCGCCACCGGTTTCGAGCGGCGCTACGGGGTGCTCAAGCGGCTCGGCGCCTCACCGCTGCCCCGCTGGGCGCTGATGACCGCGAAGACGCTGTCCGTGCTGGTCACCGAGGTCCTTCAGGTGGTCCTGCTGACGGTGATCGCCTTCGCGCTCGGCTGGTCGCCGCACGGCAACCCGCTCGCGGTGCTGCTGCTCCTGGTGCTGGGGACGGCCGCGTTCTCCGGGCTCGGGCTGCTGATGGCCGGGACGCTGAAGGCGGAGGCGACGCTCGCCGCGGCCAACCTGGTCTTCCTGCTGCTCCTGGTGGGCGGCGGGGTGATCGTGCCGCTGGAGAAGTTCCCGGACGCGGTGCAGTCGGTGCTGGGCCTGCTGCCGATCGCGGCCCTCTCGGACGGGCTGCGCGACGTCCTCCAGCACGGCGCCGGGATGCCCTGGGGCGACCTGGCCATCCTCGCGGTCTGGACGGTGCTGGGACTCGGCGCGGCGGCCCGTTTCTTCCGCTGGGAGTGAGCCCTCAACCGCGTTCCGTCGCCGTTACGCGTAACTCGTCCCCCCAGGGGGGCGTCGCGTCGGTCAGGGAGGGGTCCGCGACGCCTGGCACGGCACCTCGCCGCGTTGCCGAAACGTCCGAATGGCTCCGCCATTAGGACGCTCCGGCGCCTTGCGATGCACCGCACCAGACGCCGCGGCCTGATCCCTCCCTGACCGGCGCGACGCCCCCTCGTGAAAGCTTGCACAAGCGGCGTCCTACCATGGTGCGCGTGCCCAAGCTGACCCGAGCCGAAGTCGCTCAAGCCCTGCGCAATCCGCTGCTGTACATCGCCGAGCGCTGGACGCCCGGGCCCCGGACGGTGCGCCGTGCGGCCCTGTCCGCGGTCGTGATGGCCGTCGTCATCGTCGTGACCGGCGGCGCCGTCCGGCTGACCGGGTCCGGCCTCGGCTGCCCGACCTGGCCGAAGTGCACCGACGAGAGCCTGACGGCGACGAGCGCGATGGGCTTCCACGGCGCCATCGAGTTCGGCAACCGGATGCTGACGTACGTCCTGTGCGCGGCCGTCGGCTGGGCGATCATCGCGGCCCGTGCCGCGAAGCCCTGGCGGCGCGGCGTCACCCGGCTCGGCTGGGTCCAGTTCTGGATCGTGATGGGCAACGCGGTGCTCGGCGGCATCGTGGTGCTCGTCGGGCTGAACCCGTACACCGTCGCAGCGCACTTCCTGCTGTCCACCGCGCTGCTCACGGTCGCCCTGATGACCTGGCAGCGGACCCGTGAGGGCGACGAGGCGCCACGCCCGCTGGTCGGCAAGGCGGTCGCGCAGCTGGCCTGGCTGCTGACCGTCGCGGCGGGGCTCCTGATCGCCGTGGGCACGGTGGTCACGGGCGCCGGGCGGCACGCGGGCGACTCCAGCGACGTCCACCGCATCCCGATCGACTGGAAGACGGTCGCCCAGCTGCACGCGGACCTGGCCTGGGTCGTGGTGGCGCTGACGGTCGCGCTCTGGTTCGTCCTGAAGGCCGTGGACGCGCCCGTCGGCCCGCTGCACCGGACGCGTGAGCTGTTCCTGATCCTGCTGAGCCAGGGGATCGTGGGCTATGTGCAGTACTTCACCGACACGCCGGAGATCCTGGTCGGCGTGCACATGCTCGGCTCGTGCCTGGTCTGGATCGGGGTCGTACGCGTCATGCTGTCGCTGCGCGAGCGGCCGGTGGCCGTCGCACAGCTGCCGGCACCGGCGGCCGGGCGGGCGGAGCCCGCGGCGGCCGGCTGACGCCGGGGCACACACGAAACGGACCGGGGCTCCCGCTCCGGCGGCGTACAGCCGTCGGGCGGGAGCCCCGGTCCGTTTCCCCGGTCTCAGGCCGCGTTGGACGGGCCGCCGACCTGGATGCCGGCCATCCGGGTCCACTCGTACGGGCCCGTGCGCACCTTCGCCGCGAACTCGCCGTCGAAGGACTCGTGGAGCGTGATCCCGGACCGCTGCGCGGCGCTCTCGGCGATCTCGTACGAGGGGGCGACCAGATCGCCCCAGTCGCCGTCCTCGCCCACCAGGACGATGCGGGCGCCCATCTGCCCGAGGTAGGCGACCTGCCCCTCGGCACCGCCGTGCGCCTTCGCGAAGGCGCCGATCTGCTTGGCCAGCCGGGCCGCCCTGCGCTCCGCGCGCGCCGCCCGCCTGCCGTCCACCTGCTGGGTCTCAGCCTCTGCCGTCTCTGCCATGGACAGGATGCTACCGGCGGGTAGATCAACCGGCGACGGGCGGGGAGCGTGGCATCGGCCACGCTCCCCGCCCGTCGGACGGAGCTGAGGTTCTACCGCAGGAAGGGGTCCACCGCCACGGCGACGAAAAGCAGCGACACATAGGTGATCGACCAGTGGAACAGCCGCATCTCCTTGAGCTTCGCGCCCGTCACCCCGGCCTTGGCCCGGCTGAGCAGCGCATGCGCCTCCCAGAGCCAGAAGCCGCCGGTCAGCAGCGCCACGGCCGTGTAGAACCAGCCGGTGTAGCCCAGCGGGGTGAGCAGCAGCGAGACGGCGACCATCACCCAGCTGTAGGCGACGATCTGGCGGGCGACCACCCGGTTGGACGCGATGACCGGGAGCATCGGGACGCCGACCCGGGCGTAGTCGTCCTTGACCTTCATCGACAGCGGCCAGTAGTGCGGCGGCGTCCAGAAGAAGATGACGGCGAAGAGAATCACCGCGGCCCAGGACATCTCGTTCGTCACGGCGGACCAGCCGATGAGGACCGGCATGCAGCCCGCGATGCCGCCCCAGACGATGTTCTGCGAGGTGCGGCGCTTCAGCAGCATCGTGTAGATCACGACGTAGAAGAGCAGGGCGCCCAGCGACAGCGCGGCGGACAGCCAGTTGACCAGCAGCCCGAACCAGACCGTCGAGACGACCGCGAGGGTGATGCCGAAGGCCAGGCACTCGCGCGGGCTCACCATGCCGGTGACCAGCGGGCGCTGCGACGTACGGTCCATCAGCGCGTCGATGTCGCGGTCGATGTACATGTTCAGTGCATTGGCACCGCCGGCGGACAGATAGCCGCCGATGGTGGTAGTGAGCACGAGCCACAGGTCGGGTACACCCTGAGCGGCCAGGAACATCACCGGAACAGTGGTGATCAGCAACAGCTCGATGATCCGAGGCTTGGTCAGTGCCACGAATGCCTTGACACGGGCCCCGAATGGGCGTTGGCCCCCTGGGCTCGGAGTCAAGGCGACCCCTGCGGGTCGGGACTCGACGGCCGTCACGCACACCCCTGACAGAGAAATCCCAGCAAGCTCCGGGCGTGAGAGCCCGGTGAAGACTTGCGCGAACCCGACCACTGTAGACGTTGGGGACAGGCCGCCCTTCGCGGGGGTGGGGTCGTGTTGATGTGGCGCGGACGGCCGTCCGGGCACCGCCGCGAGGACGGGCGCGGGCCGTCTCGTACGCACGAGTGACGCACTGGTGTCGCAGGGTCCGCGCGACCCGTTTCCGGGGCCTTCGCGACCGCGCCCGCGACCGCTCTTCGGAGCGCCCAGGAGTGGCCCTCCACGCTCATCGGAGAAGCCCATCGGTGAGCCCTTCCGCTCATACGGGAGGCGGATTCCACGGGCCGCCCGCACCCTGGTAGGAGCCGGAAAACACGGGTACGGACGGGGGTAGGCTCGACAGCATCCGGTGCGGTCGAAGTCACCGGTCTACAACAGTTGGAGAGGAGCCCTGACTCAGGGTGAGCACCAAGCCGACCACCACAGACCTCCAGTGGACCGAATTGGACCAGCGGGCCGTGGACACCGTCCGCGTCCTCGCCGCGGACGCCGTACAGAAAGTCGGAAACGGCCACCCGGGCACGGCGATGAGCCTGGCTCCCGCCGCGTACACCATCTTTCAGAAGGTGATGCGGCACGACCCGGCGGACGCGGACTGGACCGGCCGCGACCGGTTCGTGCTCTCGGCGGGGCACAGCAGCCTGACCCTGTACATCCAGCTCTACCTGGCCGGCTACGGTCTGGAGCTGGCGGACCTGGAGTCGTTCCGCACCTGGGGCTCCAAGACCCCGGGGCACCCGGAGTACGGCCACACCACCGGGGTCGAGACGACGACCGGCCCGCTGGGCCAGGGCGTCGCCAACGCCGTGGGCATGGCCATGGCCGCCCGCTACGAGCGCGGTCTGTTCGACCCGGAGGCGGCACCCGGCACCTCCCCGTTCGACCACATGGTGTGGGTCGTCGCCGGTGACGGCTGCCTCCAGGAGGGCATCTCGGCCGAGGCGTCCTCGCTGGCCGGCCACCAGAAGCTGGGCAACCTGGTCCTGCTGTGGGACGACAACCACATCTCCATCGAGGGCGACACGGAGACCGCGGTCTCCGAGGACACCGTCAAGCGCTACGAGGCGTACGGCTGGCACGTCCAGCGCGTCGACCAGCTGCCCAACGGCGACCTGGACCCGAAGGGGCTCTACGAGGCGCTGCTGGCCGCCAAGGCCGAGACGGAGCGCCCGTCGTTCATCGCGGCCCGCTCGATCATCGCCTGGCCCGCCCCGCACGCCCAGAACACCGAGGCGTCGCACGGCTCGGCGCTCGGCGCCGACGAGGTCGCCGCGACCAAGAAGGTGCTCGGCTTCGACCCGGAGAAGTCCTTCGAGGTCGCCGACGAGGTCATCGCGCACACCCGCCGCGCCCTGGACCGGGGCCGCGAGGCGAAGGCCGAGTGGGCGAAGGGCTTCGACGCCTGGCGCGCCGCCAACCCCGAGCGCGCCGCCGACTTCGACCGCATCGCCGCGGGCGAGCTGCCCAAGGGCTGGGAGGACAGCCTGCCGGTCTTCGAGACCGGCAAGGGCGTCGCCACCCGCGCCGCGTCCGGCAAGGTGCTCCAGGCGCTCGGCGGGATCATCCCCGAGCTGTGGGGCGGCTCCGCCGACCTGGCCGGTTCGAACAACACCACGATCGACAAGACGTCGTCGTTCCTCCCCGCGGGCAACCCGCTGCCGGAGGCCGACCCGTACGGCCGCACGATCCACTTCGGCATCCGCGAGCACGCCATGGCCGCCGCGATGAACGGCATCGCGCTGCACGGCAACACCCGCGTCTACGGCGGCACCTTCCTGGTGTTCTCCGACTACATGCGCAACGCCGTGCGCCTGTCCGCGCTGATGCACCTGCCGGTGACCTACGTGTGGACGCACGACTCGATCGGCCTCGGCGAGGACGGCCCGACCCACCAGCCGGTCGAGCACCTGGCCTCGCTGCGCGCCATCCCGGGCCTCAACGTCGTGCGCCCGGCCGACGCCAACGAGACCGCCATCGCCTGGCGCGAGATCCTGCGCCGCTACACCAAGGTGTTCGGCGAGGGCGCCCCGCACGGCCTGGCGCTGACCCGCCAGGGCGTGCCGACGTACGAGGCGAACGAGGACGCGGCCAAGGGCGGCTACGTGCTCTTCGAGGCCGAGGGCGGTACGCCGCAGGTCGTGCTGATCGGTACGGGCTCCGAGGTCCAGCTCGCCGTCGAGGCGCGCGAGGAGCTCCAGGCGGCCGGAATCCCGACCCGGGTGGTCTCGATGCCGTGTGTCGAGTGGTTCGAGGAGCAGGAGCAGGGTTACAAGGACTCCGTCCTGCCCCCGTCGGTCAAGGCCCGCGTGGCCGTCGAGGCCGGCATCGCCCTGACCTGGTACCGGTACGTGGGAGACGCCGGCCGGATCGTCTCGCTGGAGCACTTCGGTGCGTCGGCGGACGCGAAGGTCCTCTTCCGCGAGTTCGGCTTCACCGGCGGGAACGTCGCCGCGGCCGCCCGGGAATCCCTCGCCGCCGCCACGCGCTGACGCCGGTATACGACTAGTAGGAGATGCATTTCTCATGACAGACGCACTCAAGCGCCTCTCCGACGAGGGTGTGGCGATCTGGCTCGACGACCTCTCGCGCAAGCGGATCACCTCGGGCAACCTCGCCGAGCTGATCGACCAGAGCCACGTCGTGGGGGTCACGACCAACCCGTCGATCTTCCAGAAGGCCATCTCGCAGGGCGACGGTTACGACCAGCAGCTCGCCGACCTCGCGGCCCGCAAGGTGACCGTGGAGGAGGCGATCCGCATGATCACCACCGCGGACGTCCGGGACGCGGCCGACATCCTGCGCCCGGTCTTCGACGCGACGGACGGCCAGGACGGCCGGGTCTCCATCGAGGTCGACCCGCGCCTGGCGCACGAGACGACGGCCACGGTCGCCGAGGCCAAGCAGCTGGCCTGGCTGGTGGACCGCCCGAACACGCTGATCAAGATCCCGGCGACCAAGGCGGGCCTGCCCGCGATCACCGAGACGATCGGCCGGGGCATCAGCGTCAACGTCACGCTGATCTTCTCGCTGGAGCGCTACCGCGCGGTCATGGACGCCTACCTGGCGGGCCTGGAGAAGGCGAAGGCCGCGGGCCTGGACCTCTCCAGGATCCACTCGGTGGCGTCCTTCTTCGTGTCCCGCGTGGACACCGAGATCGACAAGCGCCTGGACGCCATCGGCGGCGACGAGGCGAAGGCCGCGAAGGGCACGTCAGCCCTGGCCAACGCCCGGCTCGCCTACGAGGCGTACGAGGAGGTCTTCGCCGGTGAGCGCTGGGCCGCCCTGGACAAGGCGCACGCCAACAAGCAGCGTCCGCTGTGGGCCTCGACCGGCGTGAAGGACCCGGCCCTCAAGGACACCCTGTACGTGGTGGACCTCGTCGCGCCGAACACGGTCAACACCATGCCGGAGGCGACTCTGGACGCGGTGGCGGACCACGGCGAGATCACCGGCGACACCGTCACCGGTGCGTACGAACAGGCGCGCGCCGACCTCGACGCGATCAAGAAGCTCGGCGTCGACTACGACGACGTCGTGCAGCTCCTTGAGGACGAGGGCGTCGAGAAGTTCGAGGCCGCCTGGAACGACCTGCTCAAGTCGACCGAGGCGGAGCTTCAGCGCCTCGCCCCCTCGAAGGGCTGACCACTTTGTCTGGTGTTCCCGGAGCCAACCCGCTCCGTGACGCCCAGGACCGACGGCTCCCGCGCATCGCGGGGCCGTCGGGCCTGGTCATCTTTGGCGTCACGGGCGATTTGTCCCGTAAAAAGCTGATGCCCGCCGTCTACGACCTGGCCAACCGCGGCCTGTTGCCGCCGGGCTTCTCACTCATCGGTTTCGCGCGCCGCGACTGGGAGGACGAGGACTTCGCCCAAGTCGTCCACGACGCCGTCAAGGAGCATTCTCGTACACCCTTCCGCGAAGAGGTCTGGCAGCAGCTCAGCCAGGGCATGCGCTTCGTGCAGGGCGACTTCGACGACGACGTGGCCTTCGAGACCCTGCGGGCCACGATCGAGGAGCTGGACAAGGCACAGGGCACGGGCGGCAACTTCGCCTTCTACCTGTCCGTCCCGCCGAAGTTCTTCCCCAAGGTCGTCCAGCAGCTCAAGAAGCACGGACTGGCCGACCAGAAGGACGGCAGCTGGCGGCGCGCCGTCATCGAGAAGCCGTTCGGCCACGACCTGAAGAGCGCGCAGGAGCTCAACCAGATCGTGCACGACGTCTTCCCGCCGAACGAGGTCTTCCGGATCGACCACTACCTCGGCAAGGAGACCGTCCAGAACATCCTGGCGCTCCGCTTCGCCAACACGATGTTCGAGCCGATCTGGAACCGCAGTTACGTGGACCACGTCCAGATCACGATGGCCGAGGACATCGGCATCGGCGGCCGGGCCGGCTACTACGACGGCATCGGCGCCGCCCGCGACGTCATCCAGAACCACCTGCTCCAGCTGCTCGCGCTGACCGCGATGGAGGAGCCCGGCTCCTTCCACCCGAAGGCCCTGGTCGCCGAGAAGCTCAAGGTGCTCACGGCGGTGGAGCTGCCCGATGACCTGGGCAAGCACACCGTGCGCGGTCAGTACACGCACGCCTGGCAGGGCGGCGAGGAGGCCGTCGGCTATCTGGAGGAGGACGGCATCGACCCCAAGTCGAAGACCGACACCTTCGCCGCGATCAAGCTGACGATCAACAACCGCCGCTGGGCGGGCGTGCCGTTCTATCTGCGCACCGGCAAGCGCCTCGGCCGCCGGGTCACGGAGATCGCGGTCGTCTTCAAGCGTGCCCCGTACCTGCCGTTCGAGTCCGGCGCCACCGAGGAGCTGGGCGGCAACGCCCTGGTCATCCGGGTGCAGCCGGACGAGGGCGTCACGGTCCGCTTCGGCTCCAAGGTGCCCGGCACCTCGATGGAGGTCCGGGACGTCACGATGGACTTCGCGTACGGCGAGTCCTTCACGGAGTCCAGCCCGGAGGCGTACGAACGGCTCATCCTCGATGTCCTGCTCGGCGACGCCAACCTCTTCCCGCGCCACCAGGAGGTCGAGCTCTCCTGGAACATCCTCGACCCGATCGAGGAGTACTGGGACAAGCACGGCAAGCCCGCCCAGTACCCGGCCGGCACCTGGGGTCCGGCCGAGGCGGACGAGATGCTCGCACGCGACGGACGGAGCTGGCGCCGGCCATGAAGATCGATCTCACCGAAACCACGTCCAGCAAGATCAATCAGGCGCTCATCTCGGCCCGGCGCGCGGTCGGCGCCCCGGCGATCGGGATGGTCCTCACCCTCGTCATCGTCACCGACGAGGAGAACGCCTACGACGCGCTGAAGGCGGCCAGCGACTCCTCGCGGGAGCACCCCTCGCGGATCATCGCGGTCATCAAGCGGCTCAGCCGTTCGCCGCGCACCCGCCGCGACGCGCGGCTCGACGCCGAGATCCGGGTCGGTTCCGACTCGGGCTCCGGCGAGACCGTGGTGCTGCGGCTCCACGGCGAGCTGGCCAACCACGCCCAGTCGGTCGTCCTGCCACTGCTGCTGCCGGACGCCCCGGTGGTGGTGTGGTGGCCGCAGGACTCCCCCGCCGATCCGGCGAAGGACGCGCTCGGGGCGCTGGCCCAGCGCCGGATCACCGACACCTACTCCGCCGAGCACCCGCTGGACGAGCTGGGGGTGCGCGCCGACACCTACCGGCCCGGTGACACGGACCTGGCGTGGACGCGCATCACGCCGTGGCGCTCCATGCTGGCCGCCGCGCTCGACCAGCAGCCGGCCGAGGTCGTCTCGGCCACGGTCGAGGGCGAATCGGACAACCCGAGCTGCGAGCTCCTTGCCATGTGGCTCGCGGACCGGCTCGGTGTCCCGGTGGAGCGCACCACGTCCGGCGGCCCCGGTCTGACGGCCGTCCGGATGGCCACCAGGAACGGCGACATCGTCCTGGACCGGGCCGACGGCTCGCTGGCCACGCTCTGCATGGCGGGCCAGCCGGACCGCGCGGTGGCGCTCAAGCGCCGCGAGACGGCGGAGCTCCTGGCGGAGGAGCTGCGGCGGCTCGACCCGGACAACATCTACGAGTCGACCGTGAAGTTCGGCGTGGACCGGCTGGAGAAGGCGGGTCCGGGCGAGCCCGCCAAGGCCCCCGCCCCGGCCGCCGGCAAGGCGCCCGACAAGGCCCCCGCCGCGAAGAAGGCCGCCCCGGCGAAGAAGGCGGCGGCCAAGTGACCGGAGTCCCGCAGCTCGTCGTGCACCGCGACAAGGAGCTGATGGCGCAGGCCGCCGCGGCCCGGCTGATCACGAAGATCGTGGACGCCCAGGCCGCGCGCGGCGAAGCCTCGGTGGTGCTCACCGGCGGGCGCAACGGCAACGGCCTGCTGGCCGCGCTCGCCGCCGCGCCCGCCCGGGACGCGGTCGACTGGTCGCGGCTCGACCTGTGGTGGGGCGACGAGCGGTTCCTGCCGGAGGGCGACCCGGAGCGCAATGTCACGCAGGCCCGCGAGGCGCTGCTGGACGCCGTGCCCCTGGACCCCTCGCGGGTGCATGTGATGCCCGCGTCGGACGGCCCGTACGGCCCGGACGCCGACGCCGCGGCCGCCGGGTACGCGGCCGAGCTGGCGGCCGCCTCGGCGCCGCAGGACCACGGCCCGGTGCCGGAGTTCGACGTGCTGATGCTGGGCGTCGGCCCGGACACGCACATCGCCTCGCTCTTCCCGGAACTGCCCGGGGTGCGGGAGACCGAGCGCACCGTCGTCGGTGTGCACGGTGCGCCCAAGCCGCCGCCGGTCCGGATCTCGCTGACGCTGCCCGCCATCCGGGCGGCGCGCGAGGTGTGGCTGCTGGCCGCGGGCGAGGACAAGGCGGAGGCGGTGGCCATCGCCCTGTCCGGGGCCGGCGAGATCCAGGCGCCGGCGGCCGGTGCGTACGGCCGTGCGCGCACGCTGTGGCTGCTGGACGCGGCGGCGGCCGCCCGGCTGCCGCGCGCCCTGTACCCGCCGGCCTCCGCCTGACCGGCCGGTTGCGCAGGCCCGGTCCGCCCTTCTGGGCGGACCGGGCCTGCGCGTTTCCGGGGCGGTACGTGAAAGGCTCGGCGCCATGCGTATCGGAACCGTGGTGATGGGCGCGTCGGACGTGGCGCGGGCGGCGGCCTTCTGGAAGGCGGCCCTGCATTACGTGGAGCGGGAACCGGCCACGGAGGACTGGGTGGTCCTGGTCCCCGCCGAGGGGCCGGGCGTCGGGCTCTCGCTGGGTCGCAGCGACTCCCCGGTGCAGGAGGTGCCCCGGGTCCACCTCGACCTGTACACGGAGGAGCAGGACGCCGAGGTGGCCCGGCTGCTCGCGCTGGGCGCGGCCGGGACCGACTGGGAGCTGTATCCGGAGGACCCGGACTTCGTGGTGCTGGCGGACCCGGAGGGCAATCGCTTCTGCGTCATCGACACGACGCACGGCTGAGGGGCCCCACCGGTCCGGCGGAGCCCCTCGGGCGGGACTCAGCGCCCGCGCAGCTCGCGGTAGGCCGAGACGAGCGCGGCGGTCGAGCTGTCCAGCTGCTCGGCGCCCTTGCCCTCGGTCAGAACGGGCTCGATCTTCTTGGCGAGGACCTTGCCGAGCTCGACGCCCCACTGGTCGAAGGAGTCGATGTTCCAGACGGCGCCCTGGACGAAGACCTTGTGCTCGTACAGGGCGATCAGCTGGCCGAGCACGGACGGGGTGAGCCGGTCGGCGAGGATCGTCGTCGTGGGGTGGTCGCCCCGGAACGTCTTGTGCGCCACCAGCTCCTCGGGGACGCCCTCGGCGCGCACCTCGTCGGGCGTCTTGCCGAAGGCGAGGGCCTGGGTCTGGGCGAAGAAGTTGGCCATCAGCAGGTCGTGCTGGGCGACAAGGCCGGGCAGCAGGTCCTCGACCGGCCGCGCGAAGCCGATGAAGTCGGCCGGGATCACCTTCGTACCCTGGTGGATCAGCTGGTAGTAGGCGTGCTGGCCGTTGGTGCCGGGGGTGCCCCAGACGACCGGTCCGGTCTGCCAGTCGACGGGGTGGCCGTCGCGGTCCACGGACTTGCCGTTGGACTCCATGTCCAGCTGCTGGAGGTACGCGGTGAACTTGGACAGATAGTGGCTGTAGGGCAGCACGGCGTGCGACTGGGCGTCGAAGAACGCGCCGTACCAGACGCCCAGCAGGCCGAGCAGCAGCGGGGCGTTCTCCTCGGCGGGCGCGGTGCGGAAGTGCTCGTCCACGAGGTGGAAGCCGTCGAGCATCTCACGGAACCGGTCCGGGCCGATGGCGATCATCAGCGAGAGGCCGATGGCGGAGTCGTACGAGTAGCGGCCGCCGACCCAGTCCCAGAACTCGAACATGTTGGCCGTGTCGATGCCGAAGTCGGCGACCTTCCCGGCGTTGGTCGACAGCGCCACGAAGTGCTTGGCGACGGCCTCCTGACCGGCCCGCAGGCCGGTGAGCAGCCAGTCGCGGGCGGAGGTGGCGTTGGTGATCGTCTCGATGGTGGTGAAGGTCTTCGAGGCGATGATGAACAGCGTCTCGGCCGGGTCGAGGTCGCGGACGGCCTCGTGCAGGTCGGCGCCGTCCACGTTGGAGACGAAGCGGAAGGTGAGCGAGCGGTCCGTGAAGGAGCGCAGCACCTCGTACGCCATGGCGGGGCCCAGGTCCGAGCCGCCGATGCCGATGTTGACGATGTTCTTGATGGGCCTGCCGGTGTGGCCGGTCCACTCCCCCGACCTGACCCGGTCGGAGAACGCCGCCATCTTGTCGAGCACCGCGTGCACGGCCGGCACCACGTTCTCGCCGTCGACCTCGATGACGGCCTCGCGCGGGGCGCGCAGCGCGGTGTGCAGGACCGCCCGGTCCTCGGTGGTGTTGATCCTGTCGCCGCGGAACATGGCGTCCCGCAGCCCGAACACGTCGGTGGCCGCGGCGAGTTCACGCAGGAGGGTCAGCGTCTCGTCGGTGACGAGGTGCTTGGAGTAGTCGAGGTAGAGGTCGCCGACCCGCAGGGTGTACCCGGTGCCGCGCTCCGGGTCGTCCGCGAACAGCCGGCGCAGACCGACCGGCCCGAGCTGCTCACGGTGCTTGCCCAGCGCCGCCCATTCCGGCGTCTGGTTGAGCCTGGTACGGCTAGTTGCGTTCATCCCGGACATCAGCCCACATTCTCTCGTAACCGCAGTTCCCCGCTGCCCCTCCAACCTAATTGATCAGGCGGCCGGACGTGACGGCGGCAGGCTGCGGCACGGAAGCATTCCGGCCGGGCACCCAGGGGGTGTCCGGCCGGTGAACGTCTTCAGATCTCGCCGCGGAGCTTCGCCAGGGCCTCGGCGAGGATGGCCTCGCCGTCCGCGTCGCTGCGGCGCTCACGTACGTACGCGAGGTGCGTCTTGTACGGTTCGGTGCGCGGCGGGTCGGGGGGGCTCTCCGGGTCCTGGCCGGCCGGGAAACCGCAGCGCGGGCAGTCCCAGGTGTCCGGTACCTGCGCGTCATGGGCGAAGCTGGGCTGCGTCTCGTGCCCGTTCGAGCACCAGAAGGAGATGCGGAGCCGTGGCGCGGACTCACCGCGCTCGGCCTCCCCCATCGGCCCCGCCCCGACCCGGCTTCCCCGGATCGCGTTGCCACTTGCCACGGTCGTAACTCCCTGCGTGATGGTGCTCGAAGATGCCCCAGTCTACGTAAGGCCCAACGCGCGTCCAGGGGAAGGAGTTACACCGTCACCGGGAAACGCGCACGACGGGTCAGTTGTCCAGCTTGATGAGCAGACCGAGCACCACGATGCACGCGAACCAGCCCAGCCCGACCACGACGGTGATGCGGTCGAGGTTGCGCTCGGCGACCGAGGAGCCGCCGACGGAGGACTGCATGCCGCCACCGAACATGTCGGAGAGACCGCCGCCCTTGCCCTTGTGCATGAGCACCAGCAGCATCAGCAGCAGGCTGAAGACGATCAGGGCGATCTCGAACCCCAGAATCACGGCTGGTCCCTACTTTCCGGAAATACCGACTGCTAGTGCGAACTACGGGGGCCGGGAGGCTGCCCTCCACGGCCCCCGCAAGGGTACGACGGATCCGCGCTACCGCATACTCACTGGTCGCGGAAGCGGACGATCTTGACGAACTCGTCCGCGTCGAGCGCCGCGCCGCCGATGAGGGCGCCGTCGACGTCGGGCTGGGCCATGATCGCGGCCACGTTGCCGGACTTCACCGAGCCGCCGTACTGGATGCGGACCGCGTCGGCCAGCTCCTGCGAGTACAGCTCGGCGAGGCGGACGCGGATCGCGCCGCAGACCTCCTGCGCGTCCTCCGGGGTGGCGACCTCACCGGTGCCGATGGCCCAGACGGGCTCGTAGGCGACCACGATGGACTCGGCCTGCTCGGCCGGGATGTCCTTCAGGGCGCCGTCGAGCTGCGCGAGGGTGTACGCGACCTGGTCGCCGGCCTTGCGGATGTCCAGGCCCTCGCCGACGCAGAGGATCGGGGTCAGGCCGTGCTTGTACGCGGCCTTCACCTTGGCGTTGCAGACCTCGTCGGTCTCGCCGTGGTACTGGCGGCGCTCGCTGTGGCCGACGGCGACGAAGGTGCACTTCAGCTTGGCGAGCATGGGGCCGGAGATCTCACCGGTGTACGCGCCGGAGTCCTGCGCCGAGATGTCCTGGGCGCCGTACTTGATCTTCAGCTTGTCGCCGTCGACCAGCGTCTGCACGGAGCGCAGGTCGGTGAAGGGCGGCAGGACGGCGACCTCTACAGCGTCGTAGTCCTTGTCGGCCAGGGCGAAGGCGAGCTTCTGGACGTGCGCGATGGCCTCAAGGTGGTTGAGGTTCATCTTCCAGTTGCCCGCCATCAGCGGGGTGCGAGTGGTCATGAAAGGTCAGTCCTCCAGAGCGGCGAGGCCGGGAAGCGTCTTGCCCTCAAGGTATTCGAGGCTGGCGCCGCCACCGGTCGAGATGTGTCCGAACGCGTTCTCGTCGAAGCCCAGGATGCGGACCGCGGCGGCGGAGTCGCCACCGCCGACCACGCTGAAGCCCGAGGAGTCGACGAGGGCCTGGGCGACGGCCCGGGTGCCCTCGGCGAAGTCGGGGTGCTCGAAGACGCCCATCGGGCCGTTCCAGAAGACGGTGGCCGCGTCGGCGAGCTTCGATGCGTAGAGCTTGTTGGTCTCCGGACCGTTGTCCAGGCCCATCTGCCCGGCCGGCATGGCGTCCGCGGGGACGGTGTCCGGGTGGGCCGGGGCCTTGGTCTTCAGGTCCGGGAAGGCGGGCGCGACGACGACGTCGACGGGGAGCACGAACTCCACGCCCTTCGCCTCGGCGCGCCGCAGGTACTCCTGGACCGCCGGGATCTGGTCCTCCTGGAGCAGCGAGCTGCCGACCTCGTGGCCCTGGGCCTTGAGGAAGGTGTACGCCATGCCGCCGCCGATGAGGATGCGGTCGGCGCGCTCAAGGAGGTGGTCGATGACGCCGAGCTTGTCGGAGACCTTGGCGCCGCCGAGGACCACCGCGTAGGGGCGCTGGACGTCGTCGGTGAGCTTCTTCAGGACGCCGACCTCGGTGGCGATGAGGTCGCCGGCCGCGTGCGGGAGGCGGGCCGGGAGGTCGAAGACCGAGGCGTGCTTGCGGTGGACGGCGCCGAAGCCGTCGCCCACGTACAGGTCGGCCAGCTCGGCCAGCTGGTCGGCGAAGGCGCCGCGCTCGGCGTCGTCCTTGGACGTCTCACCGGGGTTGAAGCGCAGGTTCTCGATGACCGCGACCTGGCCGTCGGTGAGCGCGGCGACGGTGGCGCGGGCGGACTCGCCGACCGTGTCGGTCGCGAACGCCACGTCGGCGCCGAGCAGTTCGCCGAGCCGGGTGGCGGCGGGGGCCAGCGAGAACGCCGGGTCCGGGGCGCCCTTGGGGCGGCCCAGGTGCGAGGCGACGACGACCCGGGCGCCGGCCTCGGCCAGCTTGCGGACGGTCGGGGTGACGGCGCGGATGCGGCCGTCGTCGGTGATGGTGGTGCCGCTCAGCGGCACGTTGAGGTCGGCGCGGACGAATACCCGCTTGCCGGCGACCCCTTCGGCGAGAAGTGCGTCGATCGTCTTCATCTGTCTGGACTCCTTGGAGGACGAGTGAGCATGCGAGGGGGCTCGAACAGCGCAGCGTCGCGCTGTTCGAGCCCCGTGCTCACATCGAGATGCCTGCCGGTGCGGCGGTGCTCAGAGCTGGCCGCCGACGAAGACGGTGAGGTCCACGAGACGGTTGGAGTAGCCCCACTCGTTGTCGTACCAGCCGAGGATCTTCACCGTGTTGCCCTCCTGGACCATCGTCAGGGAGGAGTCGAAGGTGCAGGACGCCGGGTCGCTGACGATGTCCGAGGACACGATCGGGTCCTCGGTGTAGTACAGGATGCCCTTGAGGTCGCCGTCGTCGGCGGCCTTCTTGAACGCGGCGTTGACCTCGTCCTTGGTGACCTCGCGCTGGAGGGTCACGACCAGGTCGGTGGCCGAGCCGGTCGGGACCGGGACGCGCATCGCGATGCCGTCGAGCTTGCCCTTGAGCTGCGGCAGGACCAGGGCGGTGGCCTTGGCGGCACCCGTCGTGGTCGGGATGATGTTCTCGGCGGCGGCGCGGGCGCGGCGCAGGTCCGAGTGCGGGAAGTCCAGGATGCGCTGGTCGTTGGTGTACGCGTGCACCGTGGTCATGAGGCCCTTGACGATGCCGAAGTTCTCGTCCAGAACCTTGGCCATCGGGGCGACACAGTTGGTCGTGCAGGACGCGTTGGAGATGACGTGGTGGCTGGCCGCGTCGTACTTGTCCTGGTTGACGCCCATCACGATGGTGATGTCCTCGTCCTTGGCCGGGGCCGAGATGAGGACCTTCTTCGCGCCACCGGCGATGTGCTTCGCGGCGTCGGCCTTCTTGGTGAAGATGCCGGTCGACTCGATGACGATGTCGACGCCCAGCTCACCCCAGGGGATGTCGGCCGGGTTGCGCTCGGAGAGCACCTTGATGGTGTGGCCGTCGACGGTGATGGTGTCGGCGGTGTGGCTGACCTCTGCCTTCAGACGACCCAGGATGGTGTCGTACTTCAGCAGGTGGGCCGTGGTCGCGGTGTCACCCAGGTCGTTGACAGCCACGATCTCGATGTCCGCACCCTGCTCCAGCAGCGCGCGGAAGTAGTTACGACCGATGCGGCCAAAGCCGTTGATGCCTACGCGGATCGTCACGAACCGATCTCCTCGTTAGGTACGCCGGTTTTCGACGCCGGCGAGTTGTATGGGATGTCCCCGACCGCCTCCGACCCTACCTCTCCGGAGCCGCCGGGGTGACATCGAGCGGTGCCGGTGGAACGCGCGAAGCCCGTACTCCCCAGTAGGAATACGGGCTTCCATGCGTCGTACGGCGCCTTCTGCGGCGATTACGCAGCGTCAACGGCCGCGGGACGGCGGGCCGTTCCCCTCGCGGGGCGCGTACCGCCGGTACGGCTCAGCCGACCAGGCCGTCGGCCAGCTCTTCGCTGAGAGTGGATTCCGTGCCGGGGATGCCCAGGTCCTGGGCCCGCTTGTCGGCCATCGCGAGGAGCCGGCGGATGCGGCCCGCGACCGCGTCCTTGGTCAGCGGCGGATCGGCGAGGGCGCCCAGCTCCTCCAGCGAAGCCTGCTTGTGCTCCATGCGCAGCCGCCCGGCCGCCGCCAGGTGCTCCGGGACCTCCTCGCCCAGGATCTCCAGGGCGCGGCCGACCCGGGCGCCCGCGGCGACCGCGGCCCGGGCGGAGCGGCGCAGGTTGGCGTCGTCGAAGTTGGCGAGGCGGTTGGCGGTGGCCCGGACCTCGCGGCGCATCCGGCGCTCCTCCCAGGCCAGCACCGACTCATGGGCGCCGAGCCGGGTGAGCAGGGCGCCGATCGCGTCGCCGTCGCGGACGACGACCCGGTCGACCCCGCGCACCTCGCGGGCCTTGGCGGCGATGGAGAGCCGGCGGGCGGCGCCGACCAGGGCGAGCGCGGCCTCCGGACCCGGGCAGGTCACCTCCAGCGAGGAGGAGCGGCCCGGCTCGGTGAGCGAGCCGTGCGCCAGGAACGCCCCGCGCCAGGCGGCCTCGGCGTCGCAGGTGGCCCCCGAGACCACCTGCGGGGGGAGGCCGCGGATGGGGCGGCCCCGGCCGTCGACCAGACCGGTCTGGCGGGCCAGCTGGTCGCCGCCGGCCACCACCCGTACGACGTAGCGCGAGCCGCGCCGCAGCCCGCCGGGGGCCATCACGATCAGCTCCGAGCTGTGCCCGAAGATCTCCAGGATGTCCCGCTTGAGCCGGCGCGCCGCCATCGCGGTGTCCAGCTCCGCCTCGATCACGATCCGGCCGCTCACCAGGTGGAGCCCGCCCGCGAACCGGAGAATCGCCGAGACCTCTGCCTTCCTGCAGCAGGTCCGGGTCACGGGAAGCCGGGAGACTTCGTCCTTCACCGCCGGCGTCATCGCCATGGGCCGATCCTTCCATGCATCCGAAAAATACGGTCGTACGCGGCGGCCAACAGCTCCGGATCATGGATCGGAACGCCGTCGGGTGAGGCCACGGGCGCCAGCTCGACCGCGGCACCGAGCCGTTTGGCTGCGTCGGCGAGGGACTCGCGGTCGGGCACGGCGGCCTCGTCGGCCAGCACCACGTCCAGGGCGAGTTTAGGGGCGTGTCGTCCCAAAACCTCCAAATGACGCTGCGGTGAGAAGCCATCTGTTTCACCGGGCTGCGGTGCGAGATTCAGCGAGAGGACCTTGCGGGCCTTCGTCTCGATCAGCGCGTCCAGCAGTTCGGGGACGAGCAGGTGCGGAATCACCGAGGAGAACCAGGAGCCCGGGCCGAGGACCACCCAGTCCGCGTCCCGGACGGCGGCGACCGCCTCGGGGACGGCCGGCGGGTCGGCCGGGACCAGGTGCACGGACTGCACCTCGCCCGGGGTGAGGGCGACGGTGGCCTGGCCGCGCACGGTGTCCACGTCCTCCGGGCGGTCCGGGTCGTGGCCCTTGACGAGAGCCTGGAGCTCCAGCGGCACGGCGGACATGGGCAGCACCCGGCCGTGCGCGCCGAGCAGCTTGCCGACCAGGTCCAGGGCCTGGACGTGGTCGCCCAGCTGTTCCCAGAGGGCGACGATCAGCAGATTGCCGACCGCGTGCTCGTGCAGGTCGCCCTTGGACTGGAAGCGGTGCTGGATGACCCGGGCCCAGGTCTGGCCCCACTCGTCGTCGCCGCACAGGGCGGCCAGCGCCTTGCGCAGGTCGCCGGGGGGCAGGACGCCCAGCTCCTCGCGCAGCCGCCCGCTGGAGCCGCCGTCGTCGGCGACGGTGACCACGGCGGTCAGATCGCCGGTGATCCGGCGCAGCGCGGTGAGGGAGGCGGACAGGCCCATGCCGCCGCCGAGGGCGACGACCTTGGGCTGGGCGCCGCGCTTGCGCACGGAGAAGGCGGGCGCCGTCCCCCGCAGCCGGCGCAGGCGCAGATTGCGACTGGTCACTCGCGCCCCATGTCCCGGTGTACGAGCACGGTCTCGATCCCCTCCGTGGCGAGCCGGGCCGCCAGCTTCTCGGACATGGCCACCGAGCGGTGCTTGCCGCCCGTGCAGCCCACCGCGATGGTCACATAGCGCTTGCCCTCGCGGCGGTAGCCCGCGGCGACGAGCTGGAGCAGTTCGGTGTACTGGTTGAGGAACTCCTTGGCGCCGGGCTGGTCGAAGACGTACGCGGACACCTCCTCGTTCAGCCCGGTGAAGGGGCGCAGCTCCGGCACCCAGTGCGGGTTCGGCAGGAAGCGGCAGTCGACCACCAGGTCGGCGTCGACCGGCAGGCCGTACTTGAAGCCGAACGACATCACCGTGGCGCGCAGCTCCGGCTCCTCGTCGCCGGCGAACTGGGCGTCCATCTTGGCGCGCAGCTCGTGGACGTTGAGGCTGGAGGTGTCGATCACCAGGTCGGCGTCGCCGCGCAGCTCGCGCAGCAGGTCGCGCTCGGCGGCGATGCCGTCGACGATGCGGCCGTCGCCCTGGAGCGGGTGGGGGCGGCGGACCGACTCGAAGCGGCGGACCAGCGCGTCGTCGGAGGACTCCAGGAAGACCACCCGGCGGGTGACGCCCTTGGCGTCCAGGTCGGCGAGGGATTCGCGCAGGTTGTCGAAGAAGCGGCGGCCCCGCACGTCGACCACGACGGCGATCCGGGCCACATTGCCCTGGGAGCGGGCGCCGAGCTCCACCATGGTGGGGATCAGCGCGGGCGGCAGGTTGTCCACGACGAACCAGCCGAGGTCCTCCAGACACTTGGCGGCGGTGCTGCGCCCGGCGCCGGACATGCCGGAGATGATCACCAGCTCCGGGATGGCCGCGGCGGCGTCGCCCGTCTCGGTCGGGGTGCCCGTACTCACGTGTGCTGCTCCGTCTGCTCGGTCCGTGCGGTCGTGCCCGTGTTCATGTTCCTGCTCGTGCTCGGTCATGTCGTGCTGCCCCCGTCGTCCTCTTCCATGATCTCTCCTGTGGCCGTGTTCACGGCGGGTGCGGCCGGGGCGGCCGCCGCGAGGGCGACGGCCACGGACTCCGCTGTCCTGCGGCCTATCCCGGGAACCTCGCAGATCTCTTCGATTGTCGCCTGCCGCAGCTTCTTGACGGAGCCGAAATGCTTGATCAGGGCCTGCTTCCGGGTGTCTCCGAGGCCGGCGACGGCGTCCAGCGGGCTGGCGCGGACGCGCTTGGCCCGCTTGGCGCGCTGGTAGGTGATGGCGAAGCGGTGCGCCTCGTCGCGGACGCGCTGGAGGAGATACAGGCCCTCGCTGGAGCGGGGCAGGACCACCGGGTCGTCGTCATCGGGCAGCCAGACCTCTTCGAGGCGCTTGGCGAGGCCGCAGACCGCGATGTCGTCGATGCCGAGCTCGTCCAGGGCCCGCTTGGCGGCGGCGACCTGCGGCTGCCCGCCGTCCACGACGAGGAGCTGCGGCGGGTACGCGAACCGCTTGGGGCGGCCGTCGTCCTCGCGGGACTCCCCGGCGGCCGGGGCGTCGCCGTCGGCCGGGGCTCCGGCGCCCGGGACCGCCGGGACGGGGCCGGTGGGCGCCGGGGTCTCCTCCCACTCCCCCGTGCGCTCCTTCTCCTGGAGGTAGCGGCGGAAGCGGCGGCTGATCACCTCGTGCATCGAGCGGACGTCGTCCTGGCCCTCGAAGCCCTTGATCTGGAAGCGGCGGTACTCCCCCTTGCGGGCGAGGCCGTCCTCGAAGACCACCATGGACGCGACGACGTCGTCGCCCTGGAGGTGCGAGATGTCGTAGCACTCGATGCGCAGCGGGGCGGTGTCCAGGTCCAGGGCTGTGGCGATCTCCTCCAGGGCCCGGGAGCGGGTGGTGAGGTCGGAGGCGCGCTTGGTCTTGTGCAGTCCGAGCGCCTGCTGCGCGTTGCGCTGGACGGTGACCATCAGGTCCTTCTTGTCGCCGCGCTGCGGGATGCGCAGGCTGACCTGGGAGCCGCGCCGGTCCGCGAGCCACTGGGAGACCGCCGCGGGGTCCTCGGGCAGGGCGGGGACCAGGACCTCCTTGGGGACGGCGTCGCCGCTCTCCTCCCCGTACAGCTGCTGGAGGGCGTGCTCCACGAGGCCGGAGGTGTCGACGTTCTCCACCTTGTCGGTGACCCAGCCGCGCTGGCCGCGGACCCGGCCGCCGCGCACGTGGAAGATCTGGACGGCGGCCTCCAGCTCGTCCTCGGCGACCGCGATGAGGTCGGCGTCGGTGGCGTCGGCGAGGACGACGGCGCTCTTCTCCATGGCGCGTTTCAACGCCTCGACGTCGTCGCGCAGCCGCGCGGCCCGCTCGTACTCCATCTCCTCGGCGGCCGCCATCATGTCCTTTTCCAGGCGGCGGATGTACGTGCCGGTGCGGCCGGCCATGAAGTCGCAGAAGTCGTCCGCCAGTTCGCGGTGTTCCTCGGGGGTGACGCGGCCGACGCAGGGGGCCGAGCACTTGCCGATGTAGCCGAGGAGGCAGGGGCGGCCGGTCCGCGCGGCGTTCTTGAAGACGCCGGCGGAGCAGGTGCGGACGGGGAAGACGCGGAGCATCAGGTCGACGGTCTCGCGGATCGCCCAGGCGTGCCCGTACGGACCGAAGTAGCGCACGCCCTTCTTCTTGGCGCCGCGCATCACCTGGACCCGGGGGAACTCCTCGTTGAGCGTGACCGCCAGGTAGGGATAGCTCTTGTCGTCGCGGTACTTGACGTTGAACCGGGGGTCGAACTCCTTGATCCAGGAGTATTCCAGCTGAAGCGCCTCGACCTCGGTGGCGACGACCGTCCACTCCACGGAGGCGGCCGTGGTCACCATCGTGCGCGTACGCGGGTGGAGGCCGGAGAGGTCCTGGAAGTAGCTGGCCAGGCGCTGGCGCAGGCTCTTGGCCTTCCCGACGTAGATCACCCGGCGGTGCTCGTCGCGGAATTTGTAGACCCCCGGGGAGTCGGGGATCTGTCCCGGCTTGGGGCGGTAGCTGGAGGGGTCTGCCATGCTCCCCACCCTACTTGCGGGCAGTGACAGCGCGGGGTGCGCGCATGGCGCCGCGCTCCGGGACGAGGGTGGGGAGCACCCGTCCCGGAGCGCGGGGTCGTGGGGGCCGGCCCGGTCGGCCGGCCCGGTGATCCGGCCCGGTCAGCCGGTCCGGCGGCGGTTCCTCAGGCGCAGGGCGGTGACGCCGCACAGGGCGAGTACGGCGACGGCTCCTCCGGCGGCCGCCGCCGAGCCCGCGGTCAGGGCGGTCCCGGTGGTGGTGGAGGCGGCGGCGGCGATGGCGGGGCCGGAGCCCTTCTTCGCCTCGGGCCCGTAGCCGCCGGCCTCGCCCTTGCGGGCGTACGCGGACCCGGGGAGCTTGTCCGCGTAGGCGGCGTGCACCCGGGTGCGGTAGGCGGAGAGCGTGGTGCCCTGCTTGCCGACCGCCCGGACGGCGTCCTGGTCGAGCGGGAGGACCCGGTCGCCCTTCTGCACGTACCAGGCGTCGATCTGGGGCTCGTGGAAGACGATGCCGCCGGGCAGCTTGCGGGCGCCGGCCGCGGTGTAGCGGGCCTCGTCGTCGCCGGTGGCGATGTTCACCACCCGCATCCCGCCGCTCCTGCCGGGCTCCGGCAGCGTCCAGAGCGATGCCTTCCGCCCGTCCGCGGAGACGGCGGTGCTGACCAGGTAGTCGAGGGCGGCGACGGGGGCGCCCGGCTCGCCCGCGACGAACTCGGCGGACAGGGTGTGCACGGGCACGGCCTGGCCCTGGATGCGGGGTGCGGCGGCCTTCTCGGTGACGGCGCCCTCGCGGGCGAAGAACCGGGACAGGGTCTTCAGGGTGGTGGCGTCGGTGGCCGCCTCGTGGGCTGCGGCCAGGGCGGCGGGACCGGCCTGCGGGCCGTCGGCGGCGGCCGCCTGCGGGGCGGCGGTGAGCAGGGCGGTGCCGGCGAGGACACCGGCGGCGGCCAGGGCGGCGGCGAGGGGGCGGCGGACGCTCCCGTTACGGGTGGTGGTCATGGCGTCACGCCCCGATCCGGTAGAGCGAGTGGGTCCAGGAGAACTCGCTGTTGTTCACGTACCAGGAGTGCGAGGCCCAGTTGTAGCGGTTGCTGGAGGGCCAGGGGTCGCCCCAGTAGACGAGGCTGTTGGCGTCGTCGTAGCCGTACAGGACGTGCATGTGGCCGCCGCCCGACGACCACTGGATGCGGGTCTCGACCGGGCGTCCGGCGGCTATCTCGGTCTGCACGGTGGAGTAGCGCAGCCAGCCGCTGACGTACGAGCCGGGGTTGATGCCCGCCCAGTACAGGGCGTTCTGCACGTTGTCGAGGGCGGCCTGCGAGTTGGGGCACTCGTAGCCCTGGGCGCGGTTGAAGGCGGCGTTGCAGAACTGGTTCTGGCTGTAGTTGCGGCCGTACCAGGTGGCGATGGTGTTGCCGGAGGCGGCCCAGCACCAGTTGTTCTTCTGCTGGGCCTGCATCGTGATGTTCAGCCGCTTGGTGGCGGCGAGGGCGGCCGTCGGGGCGGACGCGGTCCGGACCTGGGCGGTCGCGGTGGCGGTGGCGGCGGCGATGCGGGGCTGGTCGGCGGCGGTGGCGGTCGCCGTGGGGACGGCGAGCAGCAGGGCGGCCAGTACGGCTGTCACCGACAGTCCGGCCGGCCTGTTACCTGGGTTGCGCATGGCGTTCCTCCCGGGCGGGGGGCGGGGGGTGGGGGTTTCGAGGAGCGCGTCCGGACGCTGTGGAGGAGCATCAACCGTTGTCGGGGACGGGTCAACACGCTTGAATGCGGGTGAACACCGCGGTGTGAATGCCCGGGGCCGAGGTGTGAACGCGCGCCCCGGCCACCTGCGGACCGGCACCCGTCGGCGCGGCCCCGTGCCCGGCCGGCGTGAACGTTCACCTGGAGGACCCCATGCGGCACACCGAGGCCGAACTGGCGCAGGTGCTGCACACCGGCCCGTTCCACCTGGCCCTGCGCACCGCGCTGTCGGTGCGCGGGCTGCCGCTCCAGCGGGTCCGGCACCATCTGGCGCACCGGGGGATCAAGCTCGGCGTGACCAGCCTGAGTTACTGGCAGCAGGGCGCCCGCCGCCCGCAGCGTCCGGAGTCGCTGCGCGCCGTGAAGGCCCTGGAGGAGGTCCTCGCGCTGCCGGCGAACTCGCTGCTCGGCCTCCTGGACGCCGAGGAGCCCCGCCCGGACAGCGAGCGCCCGCCCGCGCGCACGTACCGCTCGCTGGTGGAGACGTCCGGGGTGGTGGAGCGGCTGCTCGCGGGGCTGGAGTCACCCGCGGACGGCGGGCTGCACACGGTGGGCCACCAGGAGCGGGTACGGATCGGGCCGGGGCGCCGGATGCAGCAGCGGGCCTCCCAGCATGTGGTGCGCGCCCACCGGGACGGCATCGACCGCTATCTCGCGGTGTACGTGGGCGACCCGGGGTGCGATCCGGCGCAGGTGGCGGTGAGCGCCCGGGAGAACTGCCGGACGGGCCGGGTCCGCTGGGACCGGGAGACGGGGGTGCTGGTCGCCGAGCTGTTGTTCGACACCCGGCTGCGGGCGGGCGACACGTACCTCTTCGGCTACGGCTTCGAGGACGGGACGGGCGGGCCGTGCGGTGAGTACATGCGCGGTTTCACCTTCGGCGGTGGGCAGTACGTGCTTCAGGTCGGGTTCGCCGAGGAGGCGCTGCCGGTACGGTGCCGGAGCTTCGCCCAGGCTTCGGCGGGCGCACCCCGGGGTGCGCGGGCGGAGCTGACACTGACCGGCCGGCACCGGACCGTGCATCTGGTGGAGCAGGGGGTGCGGCCGGGTCTGGTGGGGATCGACTGGGACTGGGAGTAGGCCGGCGGGCGGGACGTCCGGGGGGCCGGGCGGGGCCGGGCCGGGTCAGGCGTCGGGGCCCGCGATGAGCTTTCCGCCCTCGACGCGGACCGGGACGGCGGGCAGCGGCACGGTCGCGGGGCCGTGCACGGCCTTGCCGGTCGTGGTGTCGAAGCGGCTGCCGTGGCAGGGGCAGTGGCCCTCGTTCTTCTCGACCTTGTCCAGCAGGCAGCCGGCGTGGGTGCACTGGGCGCTGAACGCCTTGAACTCCCCCTTGGCCGGGCAGGCCACGACGACGCGCTGCTCGCGGTAGAGCTTGGACTCGCCGACGGGGATGTCGTCGGGCGCGCCGAGCTCGACGGGGGCGGTGGGGGTCGGCGTCTGGGCGTGGCCGAGCTTCGAGTCGGTCGAGCAGGCGGCGGCGCCCAGCCCGGCGACGCCCGCGAGAGCGGCGCCCTTCAGCACGGTGCGGCGGGCGGCGGGCTGGCCGGACATGCGGTCTCCACGGGTCGGGGCGGTCAGATCGGGAAACCGTGCCGGAGCTGCCGGGGCGGCGGCGGCATCGGTGACGTAACCGACGATACCGGCGGAGCCGGGCGCCTCCGCGCGGGGGCCGGTCATGGCTCGTCGGGGGCGGGAGCGGTGCGAGGTGGCGGCCCCTGCCGGCGGGGGCCGCCACCTCGCACCGGGTGTCCCGGTGTCAGCCCTTGCGGGCGCGGGCCGTCTTCTTGGCGGCGGTCTTCTTCGCGGCCGAGGCGGTCTTCTTCGCCGCGGCCGTCTTGGCCGTCGCCGTCTTGCGGGCGGCCGGGGCGGACTTCGCGGCCTTCTTCCCGGCCGGCTTACGCGCGGCCGGGACGGCCGCCTCGCTGACCCGGTCGGCGTCCAGGATGTCCTGGAGGAACTTCCCGGTGTGGCTGGCGGGGGCGCCCGCCACATACTCCGGGGTGCCCTCGGCGATGACCAGGCCGCCGCCGCTGCCGCCCTCGGGGCCCATGTCCACGACCCAGTCGGCGGTTTTGACGACGTCGAGGTTGTGCTCGATGACGATCACCGTGTTCCCCTTGTCGACCAGGCCGGAGAGCACCTTGATCAGCTTGGAGATGTCCTCGAAGTGCAGACCGGTGGTCGGCTCGTCCAGGACGTAGACCGTGCGGCCGGTGGAGCGCTTCTGGAGCTCGCTGGCGAGCTTGACCCGCTGGGCCTCACCGCCGGAGAGCGTCGGCGCGGACTGGCCGAGCCGCACATAACCGAGGCCCACCTCGTTGAGCGTGCGCAGATGGCGGGCGATCGTGGGGACGGCCTCGAAGAACTCCAGGCCCTCCTCGATCGGCATGTCCAGCACCTCGGCGATGGACTTGCCCTTGTAGTGGACCTCCAGGGTCTCCCGGTTGTAGCGCGCGCCGTGGCAGACCTCGCACGGGACGTACACATCGGGCAGGAAGTTCATCTCGATCTTGATCGTGCCGTCGCCGGAGCAGTTCTCGCAGCGGCCGCCCTTGACGTTGAAGGAGAACCGGCCGGGCAGATAGCCGCGGACCTTGGCCTCCATCGTCTCCGCGAACAGCTTGCGGACGTGGTCGAAGACACCGGTGTACGTGGCCGGGTTGGACCGGGGCGTACGGCCGATGGGCGACTGGTCGACGTGCACCACCTTGTCGACCAGGTCGTCCCCGTCGACCCGGGTGTGCCGGCCGGGCACCGACTTGGCGCCGTTCAGCTCGCGGGCCAGGTGGGTGTAGAGGATGTCGTTGACCAGCGTCGACTTGCCGGAGCCCGAGACGCCGGTGACGGCGGTCAGCACGCCGAGCGGGAAGGAGACGTCGATGTCCCGGAGGTTGTTCTCCCGGGCGCCGTGCACCGTGAGCAGCCGCGAGGGGTCCACGGGCCGTCGCACGTCGGGCACGGGGATCGACTTCTTGCCGGTCAGATACTGCCCGGTGACCGACTTGTCGTTGGCCAGCAGCTCCTTGAGCGAGCCGGAGTGGACGACCTTGCCGCCGTGCTCACCGGCGCCGGGGCCGATGTCGACCACCCAGTCGGCGACCTTGATGGTGTCCTCGTCGTGCTCCACGACGATGAGCGTGTTGCCCATGTCGCGGAGGCGGACCAGGGTCTCGATCAGCCGGTGGTTGTCGCGCTGGTGCAGTCCGATGGAGGGCTCGTCCAGCACATAGAGCACGCCGACGAGGCCGGAGCCGATCTGGGTGGCGAGCCGGATGCGCTGGGCCTCGCCGCCGGACAGGGTGCCCGCGGCGCGGTTCAGCGAGAGGTAGTCCAGGCCGACGTCGACCAGGAACTTCAGCCGCTCGTTGACCTCCTTGAGGACCCGCTCGGCGATCTTCTTGTCGCGGGCGTTCAGCTTGAGGCGGCCGAGGAATTCGGCACACTCGCTGATGGACATCGCGGAGACCTCGGCGATGGACCTCTCCATCACCGTGACCGCGAGGACGATCGGCTTGAGCCGGGTGCCCTCGCAGGTGGGGCAGGGGACCTCGCGCATGTACCCCTCGAAGCGCTCCCGGCTGGAATCGCTCTCGGCCTCGGAGTGCCGCCGCTTGACGAACTGGACGGCGCCCTCGAAGGACGGGGTGGTGTAGGCGCGCTCGCGCCCGTACCGGTTGCGGTAGCGGACCTCGGTCTGGATCTTGTGGCCGTGCAGCAGGGCCTTCTTGGCGCGCTGCGGCAGCCCGGCCCAGGGGATGTCCGTACGGAAGCCGAGGGCTTCGGCCAGGGCGTTGATCTGGCGGCCGAAGTACTCCTTGGTGTGGCCGTGGGACCAGGGGTGGATGGCGCCCTCGTCCAGGGACTTCTCCTCGTCCGGGACGATCAGCTCCGGGTCGACCTCCATCCGCGTACCGATGCCGGTGCAGTCGGGGCAGGCGCCGAACGGGGAGTTGAAGGAGAAGGAGCGCGGCTCCAGCTCCTCGAACGAGAGGTCGTCGTACGGGCAGTAGAGGTGCTCCGAGTACATCCGCTCGCGCTCGGGGTCGTCCTCGGGGAGGTCCACGAAGTCGAGCACGACCATGCCGCCGGAGAGGCCGAGCGCGGTCTCGACGGAGTCCGTCAGCCGGCGCTTGGCGCTGTCCTTCACGGTGAGGCGGTCGATGACGACCTCGATGGTGTGCTTCTCCTGCTTCTTGAGCGCGGGCGGCTCGGAGAGCTGGATCGTGGCGCCGTCCACCCTGGCCCGGCTGTAGCCCTTGGTCTGGAGGTCGGAGAACAGGTCCACGAACTCGCCCTTGCGCTCGCGCACCAGCGGCGAGAGCACCTGGAAGCGGCTGCCCTCGGGCAGGCCGAGGACCTTGTCCACGATGGCCTGCGGCGACTGGCGCGAGATGGGGCGGTGACACTCGGGGCAGTGCGGCTTGCCGATCCGGGCGAAGAGCAGCCGGAGGTAGTCGTAGACCTCGGTGATGGTGCCGACCGTCGAGCGCGGGTTGCGCGAGGTCGACTTCTGGTCAATGGAGACGGCGGGCGACAGGCCCTCGATGAAGTCGACGTCCGGCTTGTCCATCTGGCCGAGGAACTGCCGGGCGTACGAGGAGAGCGACTCCACATAGCGCCGCTGGCCCTCGGCGAAGATCGTGTCGAACGCGAGCGACGACTTGCCCGACCCGGAGAGCCCGGTGAAGACGATCAGGGAGTCGCGGGGAAGGTCGAGCGAGACGTTCTTGAGGTTGTGCTCGCGAGCGCCACGGACGATGAGACGGTCGGCCACGCCGGTCCGCACCTTTCTGGAGAGAAGTGGGGGAACTGAGCCCCCGGCCCAGGGTATGGGGGGCGCCACAGCGGTGTACGAAGCTTTCGACTTTGAGCGTATAGCACGCACATTCGAATTGCGGACGGCTTGAAACTCCTTCACCCGAACGAGTGGCCGAGGCTAGGCTCGGCCTCATGACTGATCATGCGCACGACCTGGCAGCACTCCGGGAAGCGACGGATCGGCTGCTCGGAGCCACCGGAAAACTGGATGACGCGGCGCTGTCCGAGCCGTCACGGCTGCCGGGCTGGAGCCGCGGCCATGTCGTCGCGCACCTCTCCCGTAACGCCGACGCGCTCGCGAACGTTCTCCGCGACCTGCCGATGTACGCAGACAGCGAAACCCGCGACCGCGAGATCGAGCGGGACGCCCCCCGGTCCCAGGCGAAGCAGCTGGCCGACCTGACGGCGAGCGCGGCCCGTTTCGTGGCGGCGGCGGCCGAGCCCGCGGACTGGTCGCGCACGGTGACCCTGCGCCGGGGCATGACGGACTCGGCGGCCAATGTGCCGTTCCGGCGCCGGGGCGAGGTGGAGCTGCACCACGTCGACCTGGGAATCGGCTATGAGCTGGAGGACCTGCCGGACGAGTTCACCGCGCGGGAGATCGACTTCCTGGCCGCACGGTTCGCCGGGCACCCGGAGGTCGTGCCGACGTCGATGGCCGACGACACCGGGCGGGTGTGGACGACCGGCGGCGGCGCGGAGGGCGGGCCGGTCGCGGTCCGGGGCACGGCGCCCGAGCTGCTGGGCTGGCTCAGCGGGCGGCGCGACGGCTCGGCGCTGACGGTCGAAGGAGGCACGCTTCCGGCGCTGCCCCCGCTATAGGCTGAGGAGCATGACGTACAGCGGAGCGGTCAGGGTCGGCGGGCCCGCGGATGTGCACGAACTGACGGATCTGATGATCTCGAAGGTCGCCGTCGGCCCGATGGACAACAACGCCTATCTGCTGCGCTGCCGGGCCACCGGCGAGCAGCTGCTGATCGACGCGGCCGACGAGGCCGGGACACTGCTGCGGCTGATCGGTGACGACTCGATCCGCTCCGTCGTCACCACCCACCGGCACCGCGACCACTGGCGGGCCCTGGCCGAGGTCGTCGCCGCGACCGGGGCCCGCACCTACGCGGGACGGTTCGACGCCGAGGGCATCGAGGTGCCGACGGAGGTCCTGGTCGAGGACGGCGACACCATCCGGGTGGGCGAGGTGGCGCTCACCGCCCGCCGCCTGACCGGCCACACCCCGGGCTCGATCTCACTCCTGTACGACGACCCGCACGGGGCCCCGCATCTGTTCACCGGGGACTGCCTCTTCCCAGGAGGCCCCGGGCGGACAACAAACCCTACGGACTTCACGTCACTCATGGACGGCCTTGAAGAAAAGATCTTCAAGAATCTGCCGGACGAGACGTGGGTCTACCCGGGTCACGGAAACGACACCACCCTCGGTGACGAACGTCCCATGCTCGGCGAGTGGCGGACGCGAGGCTGGTAGACGCCTGGGGCCTCTCCGAACAGGAGAGAGGCCCATATGAAGAACGAACCGAAGTACTTCCCCTTCAGTACATCCCGCCCTCTCACCCGGCTCCGCCAGTACAAGCGGTGGATCCACAACGGGTGGGCGCTGGACCTGAACGACGCCGTCCGGCTGAACGCGCAGCTGCGGCGGAAAGCGCACTACGAAGCGATCAACAGCGACGCCGTCGAGTACCCGGCGCGGCAAGCCATGATCACGGTGCGGCGCAGGGAGCACCTGTCCCGCATCATCCTGGACGTGGCCCAGTCCTGCACCCTGTGCTCGAAGGACTCCCCCACCCACATCACGCACATCGTTCCGCCGTCCGAGGGCGGTCAGGACACGCTGCGGAACATGGTGCCGTGCTGCCGTGAATGCCACCTGGAGCTGAGCGAGGTCCCTGCACCGTTGTCGGGGTGGGCGGCCAGTAAGACGGCGCGTGCTGTCGCGGCCCGGTTGGGGCTGTGATGTTCGCTGCCTCGGATACGAAGACGGGCATGCTGTGGTTCCGGCTGCGGGACTGTGCCGCACAGTTCGGGTCGCTGTTCTGCAACGGGTGGGAGGCGTTGGGGAGCCTCGTCCGGACGGACTGTTCGTTCCTCCCGATGACCGGGTCTCGTAAGGACTTCGATCACGCCCTGGTGCGGGATCTGGGGCTGACGATCCTCGCGGAGTGGAACGACCCCGATGTGTGGCTGTGGATGCAGGGCGAGGGGCCGGATGAACCGCCGCCGCTTCTGGGTGCCGTGTACGACGTGATCCGGGAGCCGAAGCTGGCGTTCCAAGGGGTGCTGGAGGGCCGGTCGTTCAGTCCCGTGTCGCAGGGGTGGCGGTGCTCCCGGTGCGGCCGGTTCCCTCAGCGGATGGCGATGGCGGGCAGGGTCGAGGGGGTCCCGATGTATGTGTGCTCGGGGGCGGAGGTCGACGCGTGCCTGTCCTGAAGTTCAAGTTCAATCCGGCGTTACACCGGCGTGGGTCGGTGGGCCGGGCGGGTGTGTGTTCGTGGCATGCCGGGAGCTGCGAGAAGAAGCCGCGCTGGTCTCTGTACACGCCGACGGGTTGGCAGGCGGTATGTAAGAGAGGACTGGAGCAGGTTGAGGGACGGTACGGGCCGACGGTGAAGGGCTGACCCGTACACAGGGAAGAGGGGACACACGGTGTGTCCCCTCTTCTGGTGTCAGAGGTGCTTGGTGAGGGACTCGAACACCGGGGAGTTCTCGAACGGCTGGATGTCGCCGAGCTTCTCCCACCCCCACGCGTAGTACGCGGACCGGGCCGGTGTGTTGTTCGGGTCGACGAGGATCGTGCCCAGGGCTTCGGAACGGCCGGCAAGAAGCTGGTCGTGGAGAAGGCGGGCGATTCCCTGGCGGCGGGCCTGGGGTCGGACCATCAGTTCGGAGATCGCGAAGACCTTGCTCGCCTTGGTCAGGTCGAGGACGTCGGCGGGTACGTCACCGTGGAAGCCGCCCCACCATGTGCCGGTGGGAGCTATGGCGAACCCGAAGATGTACCCCAGGAGGTCGTCTCCGTCGAGGGCCTGCACGAGTTCGAAGCCGGGCCGCTGTACGTAGGCGGAGAGCCGGTCGAGGAAGCCGTCACGGGAGCGGAACGCGCCGTCGAGTTTCTCGGCGTACGCCTCCTCGTACACGTCGGCGAGCAGTTCGCGGTTCTTGTCCGCTTGTGCTCCGTCGAGTCGCCGGAACGTCCAGTCCGCCATGGTTCTCCTTCGATCTACGCCACCAGTGCCCCGGACTCCGCGAGGAAGTCCCGGACCATGGGCTCATCCTTGTACGACTCAACGTTTTTACGGAAGGCCGCGAGGCGGGCGGTGGTGCGTTTCGAGGAAACTCCCGCGATCAGGGGAAGGGTGTCGCGGGCGATGTCGCAGGCCGCGTACAGGTCACCGCGCTGCATGTGGGTCTCGGCGAGGACGACGGAGTACCAGGCCCGGTTACGGCCGTAGCGCTGGTCCATGGTCGCAAGGGACTTCTCGGAGAGGCGGGCCGCTACCTCTGTTTCGCCGAGGTTGACGTGGCAGGTCGCGGCGAGGCCGTCGAGTTCGGCGAGGGAGTAGAAGTCGATCCAGCGGGGGTCCTCGTCGGACGGGCCGTGGTCGTAGGACTTGTACGCCCGGGTGAGGGCGTTCTGGGTTTCCTTGGAGTCTCCGAGACGTGACCAGCCGCAGGCTTCGCGCAGGTTCAGCAGCGACATGAGGCGGGGCGGTACGTAGCGGGCGGAGACCCGCTGCCCCATGCGGGCGAGTTCCACAGCGTCGCGGGGCATGCCGTTGCGGGCGGCGGCCATCGACATCTGGGCGTAGGCGTGGACTTCGACTTCGGGGTCGTCTGCCATGCGGGCCTGGTACAGGGACTGGTTGTAGTACGACCAGGCGTCGGTGGTGCGGTCGGCGTCGTAGGACAGCCAGCCGGTGAGTACTGCGAGGTCGCCGTACGCAGACCGTAGGTGGCGTCCGGTGGCTTCGGTGTACCTGGCGGTGTTGATCAGCCGGTTCAGGGCTTGGAGGGCCCTATCGGCGTCCTGGGAGAGGTTGTTTCCGCCCATGCGTTCGTCGAGCTGTTTCAGCTGGCGGACCATGGTGCGTACGGTCCGGACTTCTGCTGTGCCGATCTTGCGTGGGGTTCCGCGTTCCGGGTCGAAGCCGAGGGCGGCAAGGCCGGAGAGGAAGCTACGGCGGTCCACTGGTTGCTCCTGGTCGTCGAGCTGGTCCAACGTGATGATCGTTGGTTTGGTGCGGGCTGACGTGAAGCCGAGCACGGCCATGTTCTCGCCGGTCAGTTCCGTCAGGATCCTGCGGTAGATCGGCCTGGGGCAGGCGACGTCTCCGTCTTCCCACGTAGCGATGACGCGGGCGGTGCAGCCGGTGTTCTCTCCCATGCGTAACCCGTGCTGATTGATGAGGGCCGCGAACTCCGGCCGGCTCATTTGGTAGCGCTCTTCGCGCACGGCCCGGATCTTGTCGTTCGGTGTCTTTTCCCGGACCATTCCTACCCCCGGTGTCCAGTCGGCGTGAGCTGACCGTAGACCTACGCCCGTAGCTACGCAGACGACTTGACCGATCAACAACCCTTCCGGCGGGTTCTTGCATCGGAGTTGCATCGCTGGGGCATCGCTCATGTCATCCGTACCCCGGTTATCTGGTGGAGCCGACGCCGCCCACCTTCGAGGTCCTGATGACTGTGACCGCTACGCCGCGCCCCACAGGGCACCCCGGGTACTCCGAGACGCTGCCGTGCGCCAAGAAGAGCGCGCTGACCGCGCGCCGTCTCGTCCTGACCGCTCTCACCGTGTGGGGGCAGGACCGTCTCATCGACGACGCGGAACTCATCGTGTCCGAGATGGTCGCGAACGCGGTCCAGCACACCCGTAGCCGACTGATTCTCGTGCGGGTCTCGTACTACACCGCGCACGTACAGATCGCGGTCGTCGACAAGTCCCGTTCCGCGCCGCTTCTGACAGTGGCCGATAACGACGACGTACAGGGGCGGGGTCTGGCGCTCATCGATGCCCTGGCGACCCAGTGGGGCTGCGACCTGCTGCCCTGGGGGAAGCGTGTCTGGGCCGACCTGAAGTGTGAGGAAACGCAGTGAAGAACAACAGGCCGTGGGTTGGGGACAAGGTCCGCGACGCGGAGAACGACCGGGTCGGTGTCATCACCGACGTACGCAGCGGCGTGTACGTGCTGCGCGCCGTGTGCGGGCCCAGTCAGTGGACGAAGCCCGACGACAAGCTGCTGACGGTGATCACACCGTGCGGGGAGGACCCCGCGTGACCGAGCCGGCAGAAAGTCTCCCCGTACGCCTGGAGGGCTTGTTCACGGCCTACGAGTACAAGTTGGGGCTGTGCTTCCGGTGCTACCGCAACAACGTTCAGGTGACCCGTGTCGGGGAGATAACGAGCCCCGACGGTGAGACGCCACTGTTCGCGTGCCGGGCCTGTGTTCAGGAGCTGACCGTCATACACGCACGCGCCCACGAAGAGCCGGGCCGACCGTACGTGCAGCAGTTCCCCCGGTTCTCCCATCCTTCCTGACCTCCTGTGCCCCCTTCCCCGGGCGGTTGCCATCACCACCCAGGCACCCCCCACCGCCTGGGGAAGGGCCTTTCCTTGTGAGGATTCCCATGCGTCGACTCTTCGCTGCTCTGCTGTGCCTGCTCGTCGTTGCGTGCACCCCGACCGCCCAACCGTCGGCCCGGGACTCGTCGCCCCGCTACCGGGCGACACTGGCCCCCGTCTCCCCCAGCGGAGAGCCCCCGTGCGTGGGGGTGTCCCGAATCCTTCAGGGCATCGAGGTGCCGCTTCAGCTGATCGAGGACGGCGGTACCCCGGTCACGTTCTCCGCGGATCTCCGCCGGGCGGGGAGGGAACTGAAGGGCGTCGCGAAAGCCTCCTACGAGCCCGTGAAGTCGTACGCATCCGGGCTCGGAGGAGACCTCCTGACCCTGACGGACGCTCTCGACACGGGCCGGTCGGGTGCGGCTGTCGCGACGGGTGATGTCGTCACGAACCGGGTGAGGAACCTGCGTCACGCCTGTACCCGCTCGTAGCACCACGTTGTGGTCTGTGAGGGCTGGTGTTGGCGCTACGATCCTGCCCTCATCAACAGCCGGGGGGCGACATGGATGACGAAGCCAGCGGGATCAGAATCGTCAACAGCGGCCGCATAACCATGGCCCCTACCACAAGAGCCATGACGTGGGGGGACCTCGAAGGGGCGAGGATGCCCGTCCGGGCCTCACTCACCAGGCTCGTGGCGGTGATGACTGCGATCACGATCAGCGGCACCATCTTTCTCGTCACGATGTTCAAGGCCGACTTGGATGCGGCGGCCCATCCCCCTGCCGCCATCTGGTACATCGGCGCGGCCGGACTCCTGGGGCTAGCTGCTGCGGTTACGTGGTACCTGATTGTCCGGGCGACATACCTCCGGAATCAGAACACCCATTTCGACGAGATCATGTCGTACCAGAGGGTGTACGAACAAGAGGCGTTGGAGAAGCTGAAGAAGTCCACTGAGCTTGCGACGCTCATGGACTTGAACCAAGGGCAGATCAAGGAATACCACCGGATCGTCACCCAGCAAGCAGACAAATCATTCCGTTCCTCGCAGACAGCTATGTGGGTCGGGATCTTCATGCTCGTCGGGTGTCTCATTGCCGGGTTCTACTTCAACGCTTCCGCGATCCGGTGGTTCGCCGCCGGGGTAGCCGCCATCAGCGCCACAATGTCCGGGTACCTCACACGCACGTACCTGTTCATGTACAAGGAATCCGTTGCGCAACTGAACCGGTACTTCGACCAGCCGGTCCTGAACAGCTACTACCTGACCGCTGAACGCCTGAGTCACGGCCTGTCCGAAGAGACACGCCAGGAGATGCGGCGCCGCATCATTGACGAGGTCCTGATGACCAGCGCGTCGATGAGCGGGAAAAAGTACGAGCCGGAAGAAGCAGCGGCTGAGAAGCCGAAGGTCCCCCGGCAGAAGAAACGGAAGCAGAAGGCTCCGAAGTAGCCCTCAGGCAGTTATCCTGATCTCGGGTTCCTCCTGTTCTGGTGACCCCAAGAAGTCCCCGCAGCCCGCCCCAGGCGAGTGCGGGGACTTCTGCATTCTCCGAGAAATACAAGCCCTCATCGATGTCACCCCCGCCACCTACCATCAACAACAGGAGGTAACACCAGAACAGAAAAGAGCACCACCATGACCATAAGCATTTTCGGATGGATGGGCGACCTTCAGGGATGCGGTTATTACCGCGTCGCGCAGCCCCTCACCCGGCTCGCCGATATCGGCTACGACACACGGCACCACCTCGTCATGCCGACCAACCACGCACGGTACGACGTCATCGTCGGGCAACGGGTCGCGAATCCCGGCCCGTCCGTCACATGGCAGAAACTGGCCCGCGCCGGCCGACAGTTCCTCGCGTACGAACTCGACGACGATCTGCTGAACGTCGACCACAGCAGCGCCACACCAAGCGGCTTGGCTGTTCCCCGGCGGCATCGGCAACACGCACCAGGACCCCGAGGCGTTCGCGAGCCTGCTGCACGACGTGGAGACCAAGCTCTTCGCGCCGCTGCCGGACGAGACCTGGGTCTACCCGGGCCACGGGCGCGACACCACGCTGGGGGACGAACGGCCCCACCTGCCGGAGTGGCGCGCCCGGGGCTGGTGAGGCGGGACCGCCCGTCCCGTACCGCTGTGGCTAGACCCGGTCGCCGGTCTTCGCCTCGCGGGCCTCGGCCTCGGCCTTCTTCTTGTTGGCCATCAGACTGGTGATCGTGGTGATGACCAGCACCCCGCAGATCACGCCGAGCGAGACCGGGATGGAGATCTCGGGGACGTGCACCCCGGACTCGTGCAGGGCGTGCAGCACCAGCTTGATCCCGATGAAGCCGAGGATCACCGACAGCCCGTAGCTGAGGTGGACCAGCTTCTCCAGCAGACCGCCGATCAGGAAGTACAGCTGGCGCAGGCCCATCAGGGCGAAGGCGTTGGCGGTGAAGACGATGTACGGGTCCTGGGTGAGGCCGAAGATCGCGGGGATGGAGTCCAGCGCGAACAGCACGTCCGTGGTGCCGATGGCGAGCATGACGACCATCAGCGGGGTCATGACGCGCTTGCCGTTGTTGCGGATGAAGAGCTTGGTGCCGTGGTACCGGTCGGCGACACCGAAACGGCGCTCGATGCTCTTCAGGAGGCGGTTCTCCTCGAACTCCTCGTCCTCGTCGTCCGCCCGCGCCTCCTGGATGAGCTTCCAGGCGGTGTAGATCAGGAACGCGCCGAAGATGTAGAAGATCCACGAGAAGTTGGCGATGACCGCGGCGCCGGCCGCGATGAAGATCGCCCGCAGCACCAGGGCGATCAGCACACCGACCAGCAGAACCCGCTGCTGGAGGTGGGAGGGCACCGAGAACTTCGCCATGATCAGCACGAAGACGAAGAGGTTGTCGACGCTGAGCGACTTCTCGGTGATGTACCCGGCGAAGAACTCGCCCGATGCCTGGGTCTCGCCGAAGACGAGCAGCCCGAGGCCGAAGAGGGCCGCCAGCACGATCCAGACGATCGTCCAGATGCCGGCTTCCTTGGTCGACACGTCATGGGGCTTGCGCCCGATGAAGAAGTCGACGGCGATGAGGGCGCACAGACCAAGGATGGTCAGCGCCCAGAGGGTCCATGAAACGTCCACTGCGCCTCCGGCAGTTCGCTACGGGCTACTGATCAGCGTCGTCGCTGCCGGAGGTCTCTTCCACCCGGGCACGCGGGCTGCGCGCCTGGGCCGGCGCCCCGGGACCGGTCACGGTCCGTACTGACGGGAACGCCGCGTATGGGAGTACTCCCCTCCGCTCCATGAACGGTACAGGAAACACCAAGGAAAGGTAAAGAGAAGTCTAAAGAATATCCAAAAGGGCAGGTCAGGGGTGTTTTACCAACGGGGTTACGGGCCCGGCGGCTCAGCGGCCACCGGTGCGGCGGGCGTGCGCCACCCGCTCCAGCACCTGGTCCAGGACCGCGCTCCCCGGCGGTGTCCTGGGCGGCTCGTACGTCCACGCGTGACCGACCCAGGGGTCGGCCAGATGGTCGTCGGCGACCGGGGTGACCCGCAGCAGCGAGCGCCACAGCGGGTCCAGGATCGGGCCGTACTCGGACGCCTCCTCCCGGTCCGCGACCATCATCAGGTGGACGCCCACGGACGGCCCCTCGTCGGCGAGGTAGCGCAGCTGGGTCACCGCCCGGTCGTCGAAGCCGTGCGGGAAGTCGTTGACGATCAGCAGCTGCTCGGCCGGGTCCAGGTCCGGCGGCAGCGAGTCGGCGGCACCGGCCCGGACCGCCATCTGCACCAGGTCCACCCGCCGGGTGAGGTGGGCGAGGACCGAGGAGACGCCCTGCGCCCCGGTGGCGGGCGGCGAGGGCAGCACCCCGGAGCGGACCAGCGGGGCGAGCGCCCCGGCGGCCGATCCGGCCGGGTCGATGACATGGACCGTGAACTCGTTCGGCGGGTAGACCGCCAGCAGCCGGGCCGCGTGCAGCACGGCGGTCTCCATCGCGAGCCCGCGCAGCCGGTCCTGGCCGGTCAGCGCGGCGGCCTCGGAGGCGGTGCGCCCGCTGTCGATCCACATGCCGCGCTCCAGCGGCAGCCGGACGAGGAGTGGGATGCGCAGATCGGCCCGCTCCGGAAGGTGCAGGTCGCCGATGCGCAGCGCCATGGGGATCTCCATCGGCACCCGGTAGCCGTGCCAGACGGGGTTGTCCCAGCCCGCGTACGAGGCGGGGAGCGCGGGCTCCACGACGGCGGACTCGGCGTCGAGCTGGGCGAGGTCGCGGTCCAGGGACTCGCGGGCGCGGGCGGTCAGCTCGTCGCGCTTGGCGCGGGCCTCCTCGCGGGCCCGGTCCCCCGCGCCCCCGATGCGGCTGCGCGGGTCGGACAGGGTGCGCTCCAGCTCCTGGTCCATCCGGGACTCGGCGAAGTCGACTGCGCTGCGGTAGGCGGCGACGGCGCGGGCCAGGTCCTCGAACATGCCCCACACCTGGTTGTACAGGCGCTCGTCCATGGACCAGCCGGTGGCGTCCCCGGCGACGGGCTGGGCGGGCTGCCCCGGCCGGGCGGGCGGCGCGACCGGGGGCGGCGGGGGCGCGGTGGACTGGCGGCGCGGGTGCGCGTAGTTGATCGGGCCGCCCGCGGTGGCCGGGGCGGCCGGCTCCGCCAGGGGGCCGGGCTGCGCGGGTGCGGCCGGCGGGGGCGGCGGGACGGGCGGCCGGCCCGACTGGCCGTTGCCCGGGGCCGGGGCCGGGGTGGGCGCGTGCCTGACCCGGTCGCCCTCCGGGGTGCGGGGCGGTGGCGGGGCCACCGAGCGGGCGAGGCCGCGGGCGACCGCGTCCTGGATGGTGCCGGCCAGCTCGGCGGCCCGGTCCACGCCCTGGTCGGCGAGCATGGCCGCGAGGCCGCCCGCGTATCCCTGGCCGACCGCGCGGACCTTCCAGGCGCCCTGGCGGCGGTACAGCTCCAGGGCGGCGACCGCGGACTCGCTGTCGAGGCCGGTCAGCGTGAAGGTGGCGATCTCGGCGCCGTCGAGGCCGGTGACCGCGACGAAGGGTGAGGCGACGGCGCCGAACCGGGTCGGCCCGCCTGCGTCGAGCGGGAGGGCGAGCAGCACGGTGACCCGGTGGACGCCGTCGGGCAGGGCGTCGAGGTCGACGGCGAGGCGGTGGTCGGCGGCGGCCTGGCGGGAGACTTCGAGGCCGTGCAGCTGCGGCGATCCGGGGTGGGCGATCCACTCGACGCCGGCCACCCTGCCGGTCTCGTCACCGAGCGTGGCACCGGCCACGACGGGCGCCCCGGCCGATATCCGGATCTCCAGACGGGTCTGGGGCAAGGTGTGGTTCTGCCCCCGGACCAGCTCGGCCGTCATTGCCCTGTCCCCTCGACGTGTTACCGCTGGTGTTCGGTGAAGTATGCGGGCAGCTCCCGGTGGCCGATGCCGCCGGGAGCTGCGCGTACCGCGATGCGGACCTCGTGGTCCGGTGTGCCGTCCTACAGGTGCGGCAGGATCGCCGGCATGAGGTCCTGGAAGGTGCGGCCGTTGGCCGGGGTGCCGATGGCGGTCATCTTCCAGCCGTTGCCCGCGCGGTGCACCTTCGCCATGATCTGCGCGGTGTACTGCCCGCCGCCGTCCAGCGTGTAGCGGGCGAGCTCCTGGCCGTTGGTCTCGTCCACGATGCGGCAGAAGGCGTTCTGCACCTCCTGGAACGTCTGGCCGGTGAAGGAGTTCACCGTGAAGACGATCTGGTCGATGTGGACCGGGACCCGCTGGAGGTCCACGAGGATCGCCTCGTCGTCGCCGCCGGAGCCGGCGCCGCCCACGAGGTTGTCCCCGGTGTGCTTGACGGAGCCGTCGTCGCTGGTGAGGTGCCGGAAGAACACGACGTCGACCGGCTGCTTGTCGGCGAACAGGACGGCCGAGGCGTCCAGGTCGATCTCCCGGGTGCGCGAGCCGAACAGACCGCGGCGCGGTGCCGCCTGCCAGCCGAGCCCCATCCGTACCGCGGTCAGGGTCCCCCCGTCGCTCTTCTCCAGGCTGATGGCCTGACCCTTGGTCATATTGACCGTCACGCGCTGTCCCCTCTCCGCATTCCCCGCAACCGTCCTTGTGCGGTTTCCCAGCACCCTACGCAGTGGTGTCACCCGCGCGGAGGGCCTGGGCCGTTTTGTGTCGGTCCTGCAACATCCGGCCCGAACCGCCCCGCCCGGTGCCGCCCGGCCGGTCAGGCCAGACCGGCCTCGCGCATCTGGCGGAGCTCCTTCTTCAGCTCGCCCACCTCGTCGCGCAGCCGGGCGGCGACCTCGAACTGGAGGTCGGCCGCGGCGGCGCGCATCCGGTCCGTCATCTCCTCGATGATCCCGGCCAGTTCGGTCGCCGGGCGGTCGGTGACCGCCGCCGCGGCCCTGCCCGCCCTGCCGGCCTTCGCGGACTTCCCGGCCGTCGCCGCCTTGCCGTCGCCGGGGACGGCGTGCTTGCCGAGGGCGGGCACGGGCGCCTTGCCCTCCTTGGCCTGGCGGTAGCCGGTGCCGAGCAGCTGCTCGGTGTCGATCTCCTCGCGCGCGATGGTGGCGACGATGTCGTTGATCTTCTTGCGCAGCGGCTGCGGGTCGATGCCGCGCTCGGTGTTGTACGCGATCTGCTTCTCGCGGCGGCGGTTGGTCTCGTCGATGGCCTGCGCCATGGCCGGGGTGACCTTGTCCGCGTACATATGGACCTGGCCCGAGACGTTGCGCGCCGCGCGGCCGATGGTCTGGATCAGCGAGGTGCCCGAGCGCAGGAAGCCCTGCTTGTCGGCGTCGAGGATGGCCACCAGGGACACCTCGGGCAGGTCCAGGCCCTCGCGCAGGAGGTTGATCCCGACCAGGACGTCGTACTCGCCGGAGCGCAGCTCGCGCAGCAGCTCGATGCGGCGCAGCGTGTCGACGTCGCTGTGGAGGTAGCGGACCTGGATGCCGAGCTCCAGGAAGTAGTCGGTCAGGTCCTCCGCCATCTTCTTGGTGAGGGTGGTGACCAGGACCCGTTCGTCGCGCTCGGCGCGCGTCCGGATCTCGTGCACCAGGTCGTCGATCTGGCCCTCGGTGGGCTTGACGACGACCTCGGGGTCGACCAGGCCGGTCGGGCGGATGATCTGTTCCACGAAGCCGTCGCCGCGGGACATCTCGTACGTGCCGGGGGTGGCGGAGAGGTAGACCGTCTGGTTGATCCGCTGAAGGAACTCCTCCCACTTCAGCGGGCGGTTGTCCAGGGCGGACGGCAGCCGGAAGCCGTGGTCGACCAGGGTCCGCTTGCGGGAGGCGTCGCCCTCGTACATGGCGCCGATCTGCGGGACCGTGACATGCGACTCGTCCAGCACCAGAAGGAAGTCCTCCGGGAAGTAGTCGAGGAGGGTGTTGGGGGCGGTGCCCGGGGAACGGCCGTCGAAGTGCATCGAGTAGTTCTCGACGCCGGAGCAGGTGCCGATCTGGCGGAGCATCTCGATGTCGTACGTCGTACGCATGCGGAGCCGCTGGGCCTCCAGCATCTTGCCCTGCTTCTCCAGCTCGGCCAGCCGCTCCGCCAGCTCCCGCTCGATGCCGCTGACGGCCTTCTCCATGCGCTCGGGACCCGCCACGTAGTGGGTGGCGGGGAAGACGTGGAGGGACTGGTCCTCGCTGATGACCTCGCCGGTCAGCGGGTGCAGCGTGGACAGGGCCTCGATCTCGTCGCCGAACATCTCGATGCGGACGGCGAGCTCCTCGTAGACCGGGAAGATCTCGATGGTGTCGCCGCGCACCCGGAAGGTGCCCCGGGTGAAGGCCAGGTCGTTGCGCGTGTACTGGATCTCCACGAAGCGGCGCAGCAGCTGGTCGCGGTCGATCTCCTCGCCGACCTTGAGCTGGACCATGCGGTCCACGTACTCCTGCGGCGTACCGAGGCCGTAGATGCAGGAGACGGAGGCGACCACGACGACGTCGCGCCGGGTGAGCAGCGAGTTGGTCGCGGAGTGGCGCAGCCGCTCGACCTCCTCGTTGATCGAGGAGTCCTTCTCGATGTAGGTGTCCGACTGCGGGACGTACGCCTCGGGCTGGTAGTAGTCGTAGTACGAGACGAAGTACTCGACGGCGTTGTTGGGCAGGAGCTCGCGGAACTCGTTGGCCAGCTGGGCGGCGAGCGTCTTGTTCGGCGCCATGACCAGTGTGGGGCGCTGGAGCTTCTCGATCATCCAGGCGGTGGTCGCGGATTTGCCCGTACCGGTCGCGCCGAGGAGCACGACGTCCTTCTCACCCGCGCGGACGCGCTTCTCCAGCTCGGCGATGGCCGTGGGCTGGTCGCCGCTGGGCTGGTAGGGACTGATGACCTCGAAAGGCGCCACCGTACGTTCGATCTTCGAGACTGGCCGCATGCAACCACCGTACGACCCGCCACTGACAACGGGCCCGGTTCACCAGTCCGCGGGCCCCACGGCGTCGCGCGGGCGGGAGTGGAAGGAGGCCGGGTCGGCGTACGTCCCGAAGCGCGGGACCTGGCGCCGGGCCGGGGTGCCGGGGGTCCGCGCGGCGCGCGGGTCGTCCCAGTCGGGCGTGCCCATGACCACCAGCGGGTCGAACATGACGACGACGGCGGCCAGCAGCAGGAAGCAGACGGGGCCGAGCAGCATGGGCACGAGCAGCGAGCCCGCGCTGTCGCCGCCGGCGTGCGCGGCGGCCGAGGCGGCGGGGTGCAGATGGACCCGGAGCGCGGCCATGCCGGTGTAGTGCATGCCGCTCACGGCGATGCCCATCACGACGCTCGCGCCGAGGCTGGGCAGGAAGCCGTGGATGGAGACGGCGGCCCACAGGGCGGCGGTCGAGGCGACGACGGCGATGACCACGGAGAGGACGACGGTCACGGTGTCGTACTCGAACCGCCCATCAAGACGCATTCCCGCCATGCCGAGGTAATGCATGGAGGCCACGCCGAGTCCGGTGATCGTGCCTCCCGTCACCAGGGCCATGCGGGTGGCGCCGCGGTACCCGACCAGGAAGATCCCGATGCCGACCATGACGATCGCGACGGCGAGACCGGCGAAGATGATCGGTTTGTCGTAGTCGATCGACACCTCTTCGACGGAGAAGCCCGTCATCGCGATGAAGTGCATGGTCCAGATGCCCGAACCTATGGAGGTCGCCCCGAGAGCCAGCCAGCCGGCCCTGAAGGAACGCTCGGTACGCAGTGACCGGGTGGTGCAGCGCAGGCCCAGCGCCGCACCGAGGCACGCCATCAGGAACGCCGCCACAGGGGTCACCGCCCCGTAGCTGAACCCGTCGATTGTGCCCTGCATCCTTGTACGCCCTTCGCAGCAGCAAGCCCGGATCAGGACGATCCCAGGGCCTGTCGTCCGGGCGCAAGGCCCGGCAGACACAGCAGAAGTGCCGCATCTTATCGACCGGGCCGACGGCGGGTGACGTGGTCCCCGAGGTGCGTTCACACGGTGGCCATCCTTCGCCTGTCCCCCGTTCGGGGGCGGCTGGGACGCTCGGGCCGTCCGCAACTCTGACGCAAGGAGTTCACGTGTACGCAGGCACCGTCACCGCCTCCGTCGCCGCCGCCGCCGTCATGGGCGCCGGCACGTTGCTGATGTCGAATCCGGGCACTTCGGTCGCGGACACCCCGCTGACCCGGCACCCGGCCCAGGAGCTCGTCACGGTCCGCCGGGCCTCCGGGGTGGACGACCCGCGCGTCTACGCGCACCGGGGCGCATCGGCGTACGCCCCGGAGAACACGCTCCCGGCCGTGGACCGGGCCGACGCGCTGGGCTTCGACTGGGTGGAGAACGACGTCCAGCTGACCAGGGACGGGGTGGTGGTCGTCATCCATGACACCGATCTCCGGCGGACGACGAACGCCGAGGAGCTGTTCCCGGACCGTGCGCCCTGGGCGGTCAAGGACTTCACGGCCGCCGAGATCTCCCTGCTGGACGCGGGCGGCTGGTTCGGCCCCGGGTACGCCGGGACCCGGGTGCCGACGCTGCACCAGTATCTGCGGCGGCTCGGCCACAACGGGCAGAACCTCCTGCTGGAGATCAAGAGCCCGGAGAGCTACCCGGGGATCGAGCGGGCGACCCTCCGGGTGCTGGACGAGGAGGGCTGGCTGGACCGGAGCCATGTCCAGGGCCGCCTGGTGATCCAGAGCTTCGGTGCCGACAGCCTGCGTACGGTGCACTCCCTGCGCCCGGACCTGGTCACCGGCTTCCTCGGCACCCCAACCGTCGCCGAGCTGCCCGCGTATGCCGGGTTCGCCGACCAGATCAACCCCTCGTACACGGGCCTGTCGGGCAGCTATGTGACGGCGGTGCACGCCCTGAAGGGCCCGCACGGCAAGAGGCTCCAGGTGAACCCCTGGACGGTGAACGACGCGGCGGCCGCGCGCCGGGTGCAGGGCATGGGGGTGGACGGGATCATCACGAACACCCCGGACGTGGTGCGCGCGGCCACGCGGGGCTGAGTCCGCCGGGCCCCGTTGTCAGTGGGCCGCCGTACGGTGGTGGCATGGACAGCAACGGGGTCGTCGAGTGGGCCGTGGTCGAGAGCGACATCGGTCCGTTGATGCTGGCCGCGACGGGGACGGGGCTGGTGAGCGTCGTCTTCCACGCCCGCCCGGAGATACGGGACAGGGCGCTGGACCGGCTGCGCGGGCGGCTCGGCGCGGAGCCGGTCCAGGCCCCCGGCTCCGCCCGGCTGGCCGAGCCGGTGCGCCAGCTTGAGGCGTACTTCGCGGGGGCGCTGCGGGAGTTCTCGCTCGGCCTGGACTGGTCGCTGACCGCCGGTTTCAACCGCCAGGTGCTGCAAGAGCTGGCGCGGGGCGTGCCGTACGGGGCGGTCGCCGGTTACGGGGAGCTGGCCGAGCGGGTCGGACAGCCGGGCGCGGCCCAGGCGGTCGGCGCGGCGATGGGGTCGAACCCGCTGCCTGTGGTGGTGCCGTGCCACCGGGTGGTGGAGAGCGACGGCGGGATAGGCGGCTTCGGCGGCGGCCTGGAGACCAAGCGGCGGCTGCTGGCGCTGGAAGGGGTGCTGCCGGAGCCGCTGTTCTGAGCGGTGCCGTCAGGCGGGGTCCGGGGCCGTGTCCGGCCGGTGCGCGACCAGCACCGGCTGGAAGAAGCCCGTGGCCTCCGGCTCGTGCCAGGCGGGCTCCGTGAGGCCGGCCCGCCTGGCGAATCCGGTGAGCTGGTCCTGTCCGAGCGCCCAGTACGAGGTGCGGCGCGTGCGCACGTCCCAGCCCCCGTGCCCCTCCGCCGCGGGGTGCAGCTGGAAGTGCTCCAGGTCGTAGCGCTCGCCGTCCGGGCGCCAGTGCCACAGCTGGAAGGTGACGGCCCGGCCGCCGGTCTCGTCCCTGACCTGCGGCGGTGTGGACGCGGGCCGCTCGCGGCGCAGCCGGTCGTAGGGCCGGGTGGAGACCAGGAGTACGCCGCCGGGGCGGAGCACCCTGCGCATCTCGCCGAGCGCCGCCTCCACCGCTTCCGGGGTGAGCAGGTGCGGCAGCGAGTTGTCGGCGCACACGACGACGTCGAAGGAGCGGTCGCCGAAGGGCAGCCGCGTCATGTCGGCGGCCGTGGTGCGCAGGTCCAGGCCGCGCGCGGCCGCCTCCTTCGCGGCGCGGGCCGCGGCGGCGGGGCTCAGATCGCTGCCGGTGACCCGGTGTCCGAGCGCGGCGAGGCCGAGCGCCTGGGTGCCGATGCCGCAGGCGCAGTCCAGCACGTCGTACGGGGCGCCCGCGCCGAGCTCGGTGGTGATCAGGCCCGACAGCGCGGCGGCTTGGCGCTCGATGCTCGCCTGCCAGTCGGCGTACACGAGGTCGTAGTCGGAGGCGAGGTCGTCGTAGAAGTCACGTACGGAGGAGGCGGGTTGGCCGGTCGTGGAGGGCATGGGGCGGACCTTAGCGCCCTCGTGTGCGGCCACCGACGGACGGTTTCGCGCCACCCGCCGGGCCGGAGCGGGCCCTGCCACGTTTGAGTGCCGCCCACCCGCGACAGGGATGTGGACATGTCACTCAACGCGCCCCTCGACGCCACCCCCTACGCGCCGGTCCTCTCCGCCGAGGTGCGGGCCGCTCTCGCCGCGGACCGGCCGGTCGTCGCCCTGGAGTCGACGATCATCGCCCACGGGCTGCCCCGCCCCCGCAATCTGCGGGTCGCCGGGGAGCTGGAAGGGCTCGTGCGGTCCGCCGGGGCCGTGCCCGCGACGGTGGCGGTGCTGGACGGGCGGGCCAGGGTCGGGCTGGACAAGGCCGAGCTGGAGCGGGTGGCCGAGGACCCGGGGATGCGGAAGCTGGGCCACCGCGACCTCGCCCCGGCGCTGGCGGCCGGGGCGAGCGGGGCGACGACCGTGTCCGCGACCGCCTTCCTGGCGGCCCGGGCCGGGCTGCGGGTCTTCGCGACCGGCGGGCTGGGCGGGGTGCACCGGGGCTGGACCGAGACGCAGGACGAGTCGGCGGACCTGCGGCTGCTGGCGCACACCGGGATCACCGTGGTCTGCGCGGGCGTGAAGTCGATCCTGGACGTGCCTGCCACACTGCAACGGCTTGAGACGCTGGGCGTCGGGGTGCTCGGCTACGGCACGGACACGTTCCCCGGGTTCTACCTGAGCAGTTCGGGCGAGCCGGTCGACTGGACGGTGACCTCGCCCGGGGAGGTCGCCGAGGTGATGCGCGCCCAGGACGCGCTGGGCGGCCCCGAGGCGGCGCTGATCGTGGCCAACCCCGTACCGGAGGACGAGCAGCTGGACCCCGCTCTGCACGACCGGGTGCTCGCCGAGGCGCTGACGGCCTGCCGGGAGCAGGGGGTCACGGGGCAGGCGGTCACGCCGTTCCTGCTGGACCGGCTGGTGCGGCACACCGGGGGCGCCTCGCTGGAGGCCAATCTCGCCGCGGTCCGGGGCAATGCGGCACTCGCCGCCCGTATCGCGACGGCCTGGACGGCGCGGTGAGCGGCGGCCTCCTCGTCGTCGGGGACGTGGTCACCGATGTGGTGGCCCGGCACGGGTCGGCGCTGGCCCACGGCACGGACACGGCCGCCGTGATCCGGACCCGGGCGGGCGGCGCGGGGGCCAACGTGGCCTGCTGGGCGGCGCGCGCGGGCTGCCGGGACGTACGGCTGCTGGCCCGGGTGGGCGCCGACTCGGCGGACTGGCACCGCGGGCTGCTGCGCCGGGCGGGGGTGCGCGGGCTGCTCGCGGTGGACGAGGAGGCGCCGACCGCGACCGTGGTGGCCCTGGTGGACGCGGCCGCCGAGCGGACCTTCCTCACCGACAGCGGCGCGGTGCTGCGGCTCTCCCCCGACGACTGGTCGCCCGCGCTGCTCGACGGGGTCGCCCACCTCCACCTGTCGGGCTATCTGCTGTTCGCCGGCACAAGCCGGGCGACGGCCCTGCTCGCCCTGCGGGAGGCCGTACGGCGGAAGGTTCCGGTGAGCGTGGACCCCGCGTCGGCGGGCTTCCTGGCCGGTCTCGGCGTCGACCGGTTCCTCGCCCTGACCGAGCGGGCGGATCTGCTGCTGCCCAACGCGGACGAGGCCCGGCTGCTCACCGGTCTGCCGGAACCGGCGGACGCGGCCGCCAAGTTGAGCATGCCCGACCGCCGGGTCGTCGTGACGCTCGGCGAGGGCGGGGCGCTGCTCGCCGCCGGGGGCGCGGTGACCGGCCGGGTCCCGGCGGCGCCGGCCGGGCGGGCCGTGGACTCGACCGGGGCGGGCGACGCGTTCACCGGCGGCTTCCTCGCGGCGCGGCTGGCGGGCGCGGACGACACGGCGGCCGCGGCGGCGGGGTGCCGGGCGGGGGCGGAGGCCGTCGCGACGGTGGGCGGGCGGCCGCCGCTGCCGGGCGGGTAGGGCCGGTCGGGCATCGCGGCCCCGGACCGCCCGCACCGGACCGCCCGCACCGGACCGCCCTCCCCGCGCACCTCACCGCAGGCCGGACCCCGCCCTCACCGCCACCCCGTCCACGCCAGGTGGCCCGGATCGTCCGCGCGGACCACGGCGTCCGCGCTGTCGGCGGGCGCCGCCTCGTCCTCGTAACGTTCGAAGGCGGGCAGGGTCCACCGCTCGTCCTCCGCCGTGCGCCGCCGCAGCGCGCCCGCCGAAAGGCGCAGGTGGACGGTGAGGTCGAAGGGGAACCAGTGCCCGAACAGCAGCGGGCCGTGCAGGATCAGCACCCCGCCCTCCGGCAGCCGCTGGTACGGGCTGCGAGTGGCCCGGTCCGTCGCCGGGTCCCACAGATCGGGCAGCACCCGGCCGCTGCCGCCCGGCTCCAGGGGGCCGAACACCTCGCGCCACAGGGCGCCGGTGTCGAACCAGCTGCCGAAGTACGAGTCCGGGTCCCGCTTCCCGTACTCGTACCGCAGACTCGCCGGCCGCAGGAATCCGGCGGTGGGGACGGGGAGCACGGCGCGGCCCCGGAGCCGCAGCGCCTCGGCGACCGCATCCGCCAGGTCGCCGGGACGGGCGGCCGGGGCGCCGTCGACGGCGATCTTCAGCCAGGGCCCTCCGTCGGCCGGTTCCAGCGCGTCGGTGTGCGCGGCGAGCGCGTCCGTCAGCCGGTCCCGGGTGATCGCTTCGAATCGCACCCGTCCATCATCGCGCGTCCCGCCCGGTGGCCGGATGCCGGAATACCGCCGCCGGAATCCGCCGCGAGGATTACGGTCGTGGCCATGGATCTTGAATTCGCCCGTGAGTTCGCAGCGCGCTGGCAGGACGACTGGAACTCCCGCGATCTGGAACGCATCCTGACGCACTATGACGAGGACGTGACCTTCAGCTCCCCGATGATCGCCCGGTTCACCGGCGATCCGTCCGGGACCGTGCGCGGCAAGGACGCCCTGCGGGCGTACTGGAAGCGCGGGCTGGAGCTCATCCCGGACCTGGAGTTCGAGGTGATGGACGTCCGGGCCGGCGTCGACGCGCTGGTGATCGACTACCGGAACCAGATCGGCGGCCGGGTGTACGAGGTGCTGACCCTGCGCGACGGGCTGGTGATCGCCGGGCTCGGCGCGTACGGGGAGACGCTCGCCCGCTGACTCCGGCGGGCCGGGCGAGCGCTCCCGCGAGTCACTTCCCCGGCTTGCAGGCCACCGCGTCGGCGTCGTCGGAGAGTTCGCTGCCCTCGGGCAGCAGATACGTCACCCAGAGGACCACCGGCTCGGTGCCCAGGTTGCGGCCGATGTGGCGGTGCTTCTTCCCCGACGGTTCGATGAACGACGTGCCCGCCGGGGACACCTCGACCGAGCAGTCGTCCAGGGTGCGGGTGAGCGTGCCGGACTTGACGACGACGATCAGCTGGCCGGTGTGGGTGTGCCAGCCGGTGGAGCCGCCCGGCTCGATGGTGATGGTGCGGAAGGTGACGTCCGCCCGGCCCTTCGGCGCCTTCACCTTCAGCTTGCCCGGCGAGGTGCCCTTGGCCACGACGGTCGCGGTCACCCCGCTGCCGGGCGTGGCACCGGCCGCCGTCGGTACGAAGGCGAGCGCGGCCACGCACCCCGCGACGACGAACGCCCTGCCGCGCCGGGCCTGCCGCACCCGCTGTACGCCGTTCCCCATGGGTCTCTCCTGTCTCGGGTGTCACGGACATCTCAAATGCCCGGACGCTACCCGGAAGCGGACCGCTGGAATCACGCCATCGGCATCCGGCCCAGCCCGGCCTGGCCTGGCCTGGCCAAGGCGGTCAGGCGCCGCGCAGCTCCTCGGCCAGCGCACCGTCCCCGTACACCTCGATCCGGCCGTCCCCGACCGCCTCCGCGAACGTCGGCTCGCCGCGCCCGAGCGCCAGGCACAGCTCCGCGTCGAGCACGATGCGCGCGTCGGCGCCGGCGGCGGGCCCGTCCCCGTACACCGGCTCACCGGGCGCCACCTCGCCGGTACGGATGTGGAACTCGCCCTCGTCCAGGCGGACGTCGAGCACGCCCGTGGCCGCCGCCCCCTTCAGGGCGCTGAGCAGCGGGAGCGCGAACCAGTGCGCCCGGACCGCGTCCGTGGGGCGCCGCTCGGCCAGTGCGGGGGCGCCCCACTCGGCGAGCGCGGCGAGGACCGGCAGCAGTCCGTGGCCGCGTGCGGTGAGCGCGTACACCGTGGCGGCGGCCGGCGGCGGGAGCTTGCGGCGGGTGACGAGGCCGCCCTGCTCCATGTCCTTGAGCCGGGAGGCCAGGACATCGGTGCTGACGCCGGGCAGGTCGGCATGGAGATCGGTGTAGCGGCGGGGACCGGCCAGCAGTTCACGGACGATCAGCAGCGTCCACCGGTCGCCGACCGCGTCCAGGGCGCGGGCGCCGGCGCAGAACTGGTCGTAACTCCGGCGGCGGGCCGGGCGGGTGGCCGGCTGTGTCTGACGTGGCATGCGACGCAGTCTAGACATGTTGTTGGACTTTCCAAGCCCGAGCTTGGTAAAACCAAGTATCACAATCGGGTCGGGGAGGCACCACATGGAATTCCGCCAGTCCAGCAAGCTCAACGAGGTCTGCTACGAGATCCGGGGCCCCGTCATCGAGCACGCCAACGCCCTGGAGGAGGCGGGCCACAGCGTGCTCCGGCTCAACACGGGCAACCCGGCCCTCTTCGGCTTCGAGGCGCCCGAGGAGATCGTCCAGGACATGATCCGGATGCTCCCGCAGGCCCACGGCTACACGGACTCGCGCGGCATCCTGTCGGCCCGGCGTGCCGTGGTCCAGCGCTACCAGGCGATGGGCCTGACCGAGGTCGGCGTGGACGACGTCTTCCTCGGCAACGGCGTGTCCGAGCTGATCTCGATGGCCGTCCAGGGGCTTCTGGAGGACGGCGACGAGGTGCTGATCCCGTCCCCGGACTACCCGCTGTGGACCGCGGTCACGACGCTGGCCGGCGGGAAGGCCGTGCACTACACCTGTGACGAGGCGTCCGACTGGAATCCGGACGTCGCCGACATGGCCTCGAAGATCACCGACCGCACCCGGGCCGTGGTGATCATCAACCCCAACAACCCGACCGGGGCCGTCTATCCGCGCGAGGTCCTCTCGGACATCCTCGATCTGGCCCGCAGGCACGGTCTGATGGTGTTCGCCGACGAGATCTACGACCAGATCCTCTACGACGACGCCGAGCACCACAGCGTGGCGGCGCTCGCCCCGGACCTGGTCTGCCTCACCTTCAGCGGGCTCTCGAAGACGTACCGGGTGGCCGGATTCCGCTCCGGCTGGATGGTGGTGTCGGGCCCGAAGCAGCACGCCCGCAGCTATCTGGAGGGGCTGACCATGCTGGCCTCGATGCGGCTGTGCCCCAACGCCCCCGCCCAGTACGCCATTCAGGCCGCGCTCGGCGGCCGGCAGTCGATCCGGGACCTGGTGGTTCCCGGGGGCAGGCTGTACGAGCAGCGCGACCGGGCCTGGCGAAAGCTGAACGAGATCCCCGGCGTGTCCTGCGTGAAGCCGAAGGGCGCGCTGTACGCCTTTCCGCGCATCGACCCGAAGGTGCACCCGATCGCGGACGACGAGAAGTTCGTCCTGGACCTGCTGCTGCGCGAGAAGATCCAGGTCGTCCAGGGCACCGGCTTCAACTACCCGCGCCCCGACCACTTCCGCATCCTGACCCTGCCGCACGCGGACGACCTCGACGCCGCGATCAGCCGGATCGGGCGGTTCCTGGCAGGGTACCGGCAGTGAGGCCGCCGCCCGCCGGATGAGGAGCGGGCGGCCCATGCCCTTCCGCGCGCCGGTGCACGCCCGCCCGATCGGGTGGATTCCCGGGGACGCCCGGCTTCCGCCGCCCCGGGCCGGGGCCCGCTTGCGACAGTGAGGCCCGCGCCTGTGCGCCTCCCCGTATCCGGATCGAAGGGCTCCGCCATGCCTCTCCTGTCCCGCACCGCCGCCGCGAGCGAGCCGGCCGGCTCCCCCGACAGCCGCCGCCCGCGCCGCCGCGCCGCGCTCGTCGCCGCCACGGCGGGGCTCGCCGTCCTGGCGGTGGGCACGCCCGTCGCATACGCGACGCTCGGCTCGGGCGCCTCGCCGGAGCCGCGCCCGGCAGTGGCGGGAGCCGTGCGGGGGAAGGACTACATCGAGACCCGGCTGCTCTTCGGCACCGAACGCCCGGACGGCGGGCCGGTGGTGACCGACCGGCAGTTCCTCGCCTTCATCGACGAGGAGGTCACCCCGCGCTTCCCGAACGGGCTGACCATCCAGGACGGCCGGGGCCAGTGGCGCGACTCCCACGGCGTCATCGAGCGCGAGCGCAGCTACGAGCTGACCCTGCTCTACCCGGCCTCCGAGGCCCGGCTGCGCGGCCGCCAGATCGAGCGCATCCGCGACGCGTACGAGAAGGAGTACGCCCAGGACTCGGTGGGCCGCCTGGAGGAGCGGCTGACTGCCGACTTCTGAGGGGCGCGTCCCCGCGCCGGTCGTACGGGGACGGGCCGGCACCCTGGCCGCCGTACGCCGCCGGCTGCGCGAGGTGCGCCACCCCGTGCAGCCCGAATCCGGCCAGGACGGTACGGAAGAAGGGACTGCGGCCGCCCGTGCGGGCCCCGTCGGCGGCGGCCGCGATGAGCACGCCCATCAGGCCGATGGCCGTGTTCACCTCACGCTGCGAGAGGTCCGCCCGGTCCCACAATCGGCATCCCCGACACCGGTTCGCCGCGCGGGGACCTGATCGCGCCGACCGAGCAGGTGGCCGCCCTGGTCACCGGCGTACGAACGCGGGCGGTGGTGCGGGCCCTGACCTCGGGGACGAGCCCGTGCCGGACGGGTTCGCCGCCGGGGGCTCCTCAGCCGCCGGTCAGCGCCAGGAGCGCGCCGACCGGGTCGTGGCCGGGGGCGGCGCGCGGCCACCACTCGTCCTGGCCCGGGTCCGACTCGTAGCCGTACCAGCGGCCGTCGCGGCCGAAGCGGAGCTGGAGGGCGCCGCCGGGGTGCGTGAGGTGGTTGCGCCAGGGCTGGAAGCGGGGGAAGCCGGCGGCGGCGAGGGCCGGGCGGGCGCGGTCGAACGGGCCGGCCGGGGGGTCCCACGAGGTCTCCAGGACCGCGAGCCCCTCGGCCTCGCCCTGCCGCCAGGCGGCCACTGCGCGGGCCAGGTCCGTGGTGTTGCGGCCGGTGGCGGAGGCCAGCTCCCGGTAGAGGGCCCGGGTCATCGCGGTGAGCCCGGCGGTGGGTCCGGCGGCGGCGAGACGGACGGCGTCCTGCCAGGTGGTGAGTCCGGCGAGCGGGTCGTGGCCGGTGGTCAGCAGGGCGTGGGCGCGGGCCGCCGCGTCGGTGGCGAGCTGGTCCAGGGCGAGCGGGTCCCGGGCGCCGGGGAGGACGGGGTAGGCGGGCGGGCGGCCCGGATGCGGGTCGACGGGGAAGGGCGCGGGCAGCGGGGGCAGGAAGCGGCCGGCCAGCGCCTCTTCGGCGGGGACGGACGGGGTGTCGGGGGCGGGGGGCCGCTCCCGGGCGGAGTGCGCGGCGTTGCGCCGGGCCAGCTCGTCCAGCAGCTCGCGCTCGCCCCGGCCGCGCAGCAGGAGCAGGACGAACGGGTCGGTGTCCAGCAGGAGGGCCATCTGGTAGCTGAGGGCGGCGACGTGCTTGCAGGGCCTGCCCCGGTCGGGGCAGGTGCAGGCGGGGCCGAGGTCGCCGGGGGCGGGCAGCAGGGTCATCCCGGCCTCGGTCGCCGTGTCGGCCAGGGAGTGCGGCATCTCCTTGGCGAGGAGCGCGGCGAGGTGGCCGGGGCGGGCGGCGACCGCGTCGAGCAGGGTGTCCCAGTCGGGGTCGGTGAACGTGCGCAGCCGCAGCTCCGCGCGGTACGGGCGGGGCCGGCTGCCGTGCACATACGCGACGACGTGCCCCGGGGTGACGGTGATCGCGGCGACGTGGCCGCCGTCCGCGTAGTCCCGGCCCCGGGCGAGACGGGGGCCGTCCATCGACAGGGATTCGAGCGCCGCCACCCAGGCCCGGCCCCACCAGCTCTCCGCGAACGGCTCGCCCTCCCCGGACGTGCGCGCCGGGACGGCCTCGAAGGTGCGCCGCAAGTCGTCGGGGCCGGGGCGGGAGCGGGCGCCGGGGCGGGTGGTCTCCGGGCGGGCGGCGAGCGGTCCGGTGGTGGGGCGGGGGGCGCCGGTGCGGCGGGGGGCGGGGCTCATGACGGCCTCCGGAGGGAGACGAGGTCGGCCAGGTCGCGGTCACTCAGCTCGGTGAGCGCGCTCTCGCCGCTGCCGAGGACGGCGTCGGCGAGGGCCCGCTTGGCGAGCAGCATCTCGCCGATCCGGTCCTCCACCGTGCCCTCGGCGATCAGCCGGTGCACCTGGACGGGCTGGGTCTGACCGATGCGGTAGGCCCGGTCCGTGGCCTGCTCCTCGACCGCCGGGTTCCACCAGCGGTCGTAGTGGATGACATGGGCGGCCCGGGTGAGGTTGAGTCCGGTGCCCGCCGCCTTGAGGGAGAGCAGGAAGACGGGGACCTCACCGGACTGGAAACGGTCCACCATCCGTTCCCGCTCGGGCACCGGCGTACCGCCGTGCAGGAGCTGGGAGGGGATCGCGCGGGCGGTCAGGTGGGCGGACAGCAGCCGGGCCATCGTCACGTACTGGGTGAAGACGAGCACGGAGCCGTCCTCGGCGAGGATCGTGTCGAGCAGTTCGTCCAGGAGGGCGAGCTTGCCTGAACGTCCGGTGAGCCGGGCGGCGTCCTCCTTCAAATACTGCGCGGGGTGGTTGCAGATCTGCTTGAGCGAGGCGAGCAGCTTCATGATCAGGCCGCGCCGGGCGATGCCCTCGGACGCCTCGATGTACGCCATGGTCTCGCGCACCGTGGCCTCGTACAGCGTGGCCTGCTCGCGGGTGAGGAAGACGGGGTGGTCGGTCTCCGTCTTGGGCGGCAGCTCGGGCGCGATCCCGGGGTCGGACTTCTTGCGGCGCAGCAGGAACGGCCGCACGAGCCGGGACAGCCGCTCCACCGCCTCGTCGTTGCCGAGGCCGGCCGCCGTGCCGGTGTTCTCCACGGTCCGGGCGTGCCGGGCCCGGAACGCCTTGAGCGGGCCGAGCAGTCCCGGCGTGGTCCAGTCGAGCAGCGCCCACAGCTCGGAGAGGTTGTTCTCGACGGGGGTGCCGGTGAGGGCGACGCGCGCCGGGGACGGGATGGTGCGCAGGGCCTTCGCGGTGGAGGAGTGGGGGTTCTTGACGTGCTGCGCCTCGTCGGCGACGACCAGGCCCCAGCCGTGGGCGGCCAGCTCGGCGGCGCTGGAGCGCATCGTGCCGTACGTGGTGAGGACGAAGCCCCGGTCCGCCCCGGCGAGGGTGCGGCCGGTGCCGTGGAACCGGCGCACGGGGACGCCGGGGGCGAAGCGGTTGATCTCGCGGTGCCAGTTGCCCAGCAGGGAGGCGGGGCAGATGACCAGCGTGGGCGCGGGGTGGGCGCGGTGGAGGTGGAGGGCGATCAGGGTGATCGTCTTGCCGAGGCCCATGTCGTCGGCGAGGCAGCCGCCGAGGCCGAGGGCGGTCATCCGGTCCAGCCAGGCCAGCCCGCGCAGCTGGTAGTCCCGGAGGGTGGCGTGGAGTCCGGGCGGCGGGGCGAGCGGGGCGTCGTCGGTGAGGAGGCGGGTGCGCAGCGCCGCGAGCGCCCCGGCGGGGACCGCCTCGACCTGCTCGCCGTCCACCTCGGCGCTGCCGGTCAGGGCGACGGCCAGGGCGTCCACCGGGTCGAGCAGGCCCAGCTCCCGCTTGCGGGCCTTGCGGACCAGCGCGGGGTCCACGACGACCCACTGGTCGCGCAGCCGCACCACGGGGCGGTGGGCCTCGGCGAGCACGTCCATCTCGGCCTCGGTGAGCCGTTCGTCGCCGAGCGAGAGCTGCCAGTTGAAGGCGAAGAGCTGTTCGGCGTCGAAGAACGCGGTGCCGTCCGTGGCCGTGCCGGGCGCGGGCCTGACCACGGCCGCGGCGGTGAGGGTGCGGGCCAGCTCCCGGGGCCAGTGGACGCTGACCCCGGCGGCGGCGAGGCGGCTCCCGGCGGCGCCGAGCAGCTCGTACAGCTCGTCCTCGCCGAGGGCCAGCACATCGGGGACCGGCTGGTCCAGGAGCCGTTCGAGCGGGGCCCAGACGCGGGCGGCGCGGCGCAGGGCGAGCGCGGTGTCGACCCGCGCCCGGGGCCCGAAGGGCTCGCCGGCCTCTCCGGCCCACAGGGCGGCGGCGTCCACCACATAGGTGGGGTCGGCGAGGCTGTGCACCTGGGTGACGGCGGCCGCGGCGTGCCGCTCGGGGGTGCCCGCCGTCGTGTCGGGGCCGGTCGTGTCGAAGAGTTCGTACGCGGAGAGGTCCAGGCGCAGCGACACCCGGACCCCGGCGTCCAGGCCGGAGGCGACCTCGACGGCCCATTCCCGGGCGCCGGGCAGCTGCTGGGGCTCGGCCGCCGCGAAGGGGGCGCCCACGGCGAACGCGGCGGCGGGCGTCCGGGGCAGCGTGTCGGCCACGGCGTCGAGGAAGGCGCCGATCAGCGCCTCGGGATCGGGCAGCCGGGGCGGGGTCGGGCCGGGCAGCGGGACGGCGTGCCCCTCCCAGGGCAGGGCGGCGGCCACCGCGCGCAGGTGGGCGACGTCCCCGGCGTCGCGCGGGCCGGCCCGCCAGGCGTCGTGGTCGTCGGCGGTCAGCCCGGGGAGCATGCGGCCGCCGGCCACCAGGTGCAGCGCGTGCAGGGCGGCGGCGCCCCAGGCGCGGGTCGCCGGGTGGGCGGAGCGGAGGTGGCGGGCGCGGGCGAGCAGGGGCAGGGCGTCGGCGACGGTGAGCAGGAGCGCGGGCACGGACTGCGGGCGGACCGCGCCCTCGGCACCGTACGGCCGGACGACCGTGATCTCCTCGCTCCGGGCGCCTTCGATCTCGGGGAGCGGGGCGTCGAGCGGGTCCCAGAAGGCGACCCGGCCCCGGCGCGGCGGCGTACCGGGCAGGAAGACGGCGGCGCAGCGCGGCAGACGGCTGTCGTCCGCGTCCTGCGGCGGCGGTGCGGTGCTCACCGGTCCCTCCCCTCACGCGCTTCGTCCCTGGTCAGCACGGACGGCCCGGACTGATCCCACTGCTCCGCGAGTCTAGGCGGGAGGTCTGACAACGCCCCGGACAAGGGCCCGGCCGCCGCCGTCCCCGCAGCTCGTACGGGTCGGACGGCGGCCGGGGAGCGGCCGCGCGGAGCGGTCAGTGGTGGGCGTACGGCCGCGAAGAGGCGGCCGGACGCGGGTCCGGCGTACCGGAGTCCGAGGGCCGTGTGCCATCTGCGGCGGGCGCACCGGAGTCCCCGGCCGGCCCCGCCCGCGCACCGGAGTCCGGCGTCTGCGCGACCTCGGGGGCGGGCGCCACCGGCGCCCCCTGCTGGGCCCGTTCCAGGAAGCGCAGCAGTTCCACCGGGAACGGCAGCACCAGCGTGGAGTTCTTCTCGGCCGCGACGGCCACCACGGTCTGGAGCAGTCGCAGCTGGAGCGCGGCCGGCTGGGCGGACATCTCGGAGGCCGCCTCGGCCAGCTTCTTGGACGCCTGGAGTTCCGCGTCCGCGTTGATGACCCGGGCGCGCCGCTCACGGTCGGCCTCGGCCTGGCGGGCCATGGAGCGTTTCATGGTCTCCGGCAGCGAGACGTCCTTGATCTCGACCCGGTCGATCTGGACGCCCCAGCCGACCGCGGGGCTGTCGATCATCAGCTCCAGGCCCTGGTTCAGCTTCTCCCGGTTGGAGAGGAGGTCGTCCAGATCGCTCTTGCCGATGATGGAACGCAGGGACGTCTGGGCCATCTGCGAGACCGCGAAGCGGTAGTCCTCGACCTCCACGACCGCGCTGGCCGGGTCGACGACCTTGAAGTAGATGACGGCGTCCACCCGGACCGTGACGTTGTCCCGGGTGATCCCGTCCTGGGCCGGCACGGGCATGGTCACGATCTGCATGTTGACCTTGCGCAGCCGGTCGACGACCGGCAGCACCATCGTGAACCCCGGCGGGCGCACCTCGTCGCGGAGCCGGCCCAGTCTGAGGACCACGCCCCGTTCGTACTGCCTGACGACCCTGGCTGCCGCCGCCAGATACAGGGCGCCCGCCGCCACTGCGGCGATCACCGCGATCAAGAGGTCCTGGACCATGACGGCCCCCTGCCAGCCGGATCGACCCCGGCTCTCGGCTGCCTCGCACCCTCTTCGTGCGCTGATACCCGCTAATACCACGGTATGCCCGGTTCCGCTCCGGGGCGAGCCTCCGTGCGTACGCCGGTCGTGGCCGCGCTCCCCCGCCCGGCCGCTTCCCGGATGCCGGGGCCCGGGGAAGCGGGCAGGGTGAGCGGCACCGGCACGTACACCCGCGGTGTGCGTGGTGACGCGACAGACGAGGATCCGCCCATGCCCGTGATCGACCGCCGACGCCGCCGGCTCGGCATCGCCGCCCAGGCCGTGTTCCTGGCCCTCACCGTCGCAGGCTGTTCGGGCCTCGGCCGGACCGCGGTCGGCCCGGTCATCTACACCACCGAGCGGGACGCCGTGGTCGAGGTGAACAGCCCCTCGGTCAAGGGCTGCCACCGGCTCGCCCCGGCCGGTGCGAAGGCGGTGGCCAACGAGACGCTGGTCGACATCGTGCTGTACCGGACGCCCAACTGCACCGGCAAGGGCACGACGTACGTCGCCACGACGTTCTCGGACGTCAACGCGCCGAACGCGCGCCCCTGGCGCAGCTTCAGCACGATCCACTGACGGCCTCTCCCGGCCTCACACCGAGCGGCGCGCGACGAGGGCCGCGCTCAGGTGCTGGAGGTCGGCGGGGCGGGCCGGGGAGAGCCCGGTGAGGCGGTCGATGCGGCGGATGCGGTAGTCGACGGTGTTGGGGTGGACGTGCAGCGCCGCCGCCGCGGCCCGGCGGTCGAGGCCGTGTCCGAGGTACGTCTCCAGCGTGTGCAGCAGCTCCGGCTTGGCGTCCAGCGGGCTCAGCAGCCCCGCGAGCCCGCGCAGTGCCTCGCTGGGCCGGCTCAGCTGGTACTCCAGGAGGACATCGGCCAGCCGGTAGAGGCCGGGGACCCGGCCGGTGCGGGCCACCAGGTCCACGATCTCCCCGTTACGGGCCACCGCCGCGGGCACCCCGTCCGGTGACGCGGTCTCGGCGGCGGCCGTGACGGGGACCCCGGCCGCCCGGGTCGCCTCGGCGATCAGGTCGCACAGCCCGCCGGGCCCGTCCCAGCGCGGCGGCTCCGCGACGGGCAGCAGCACGGTGCCGCCGGACGCGTCCAGGGCGGTCAGCGCGGGCGTCCCGGCGAACCGGTCGAGGGTCGTCCGGATGCGCCGTATCTTCCGCCGGGCGGCCACGCCCGCGCCCGCCCCGGAGCCGGACGCGGGACCGGGGCCGGACGCGAAACCGGCCCCGCGCGGCAGCCCCGCCCCTGTCTCGTCCGGGTGCGGGGCCAGCGCGAGCGTCATCGTCAGATAGCGGGCGGCCGGGCGCAGGCCGGTGCGGCGGGTGAAGCCGTCCAGGTCCTCACCGGTCAGCAGCGCGGCCATCAGCGCGTGCCGGCCGCCGTGCTCCTGGCTGTCCAGGATCTGCCGGGCCTCCAGATAGGCGCCGCTCACCGCGGAGGTCAGCTGCTGCTGGAGCACGAGGATGCGGTCCATGATCTCCAGCACGGCGGGCAGGTCCCCGGGCCCGGCGTCCTGCGCGGTCTCCTCCCAGCACATCGCGACGCCCACCTGGTAGGCGGTGAGGATGGCATCCAGCGGCACGCCCTCCTCGGCGCGCTGGGCCGCCGAGTCGCGCTGCTGGGCGAGTTCGCCGTCGGTGGCGGCCCTGCGGTGTTCGAGAACGTCCGCGAAGAGCCGCAGATTGTGCTGGACGATGTCCGCGATGTCGCCCGCGATCTCCTCGTGCGGCAGCTCCGCGTAGACCGGGAGGTCACTGAGAAGACGGGCGACCACCCGGGTGGTCAGGGCGGGGACACGGGCCCGCAGCCGTATCGCCACCGGGCGTCCGGCGATGGCCAACGGCCGCTGTCCGGCGGCCCGTTCTTTGTCACGCGTCACAAAAGCCCCCGGCGAAGTCTGCGTTACCCACCAGTTAAACGACGGCGTTCGAGTCTGCATGATGACCGGCGACACCCGCCATGCCCCCACTCATAGCGCACCGGAGGTCGTCATGAACTCGTCCCGTAACAAGACGTTCTGTCGTACGGTCAGAGGAGCCGCCACCGCCGCCGCCCTGGCCTCCCTGGCCGTCGGCGCCACCGCGTCCGGCGCCTGGGCGGCGAGCGCCGACGACCCCGTGCAGTATGTGGCGCTCGGCGACTCGATGGCCTCGGGGCCGCTCATCCCGGGCATCACGGGACCGCTGGCCTGCGGCCGCTCCACCCACAACTACGCGCACGAGCTGGCGGCGAGCATCGGCGCCTCGCTGCGTGACGTCACATGCAGCGGGGCCCAGTCCAAGCACATGACGGAGAAGCAGTCGCTGTCGCTGCTCGACGTGCCGATGGGCTCGGCGGCGCCCCAGTTCGACGCGCTGCGCGCCGACACCGACCTGGTGACCCTCACCATCGGCGGCAACGACGCCGGTCTCGTCGGCATCGCGCAGGACTGCATGCAGCTCGACCCGACCGCGACCCCGTGCAAGGACAAGCTGACCGAGGGCGGGGTCGACCAGGTGGCGCAGCGGATCGACGCGTTCGCGCCGCGCCTCGGAGCCGTACTGGACGGAATCCATCAGCGGTCGCCGCAGGCCAGGGTCCTGGTGACGGGGTACGGGCTCTACATCAAGCCGGGCGGCTGCTGGCCGTTGCAGCCCGTGCTGCCGGTCGACGCGGACTTCCTCCAGGGCAGCGTGAACCGGATGAACGCGGTGATCGCCGAGCAGAGCGCCGCGCACGGCGCCGAGTACATCGACGTCGCCACGCCGAGCCAGGGCCACGACTCCTGCCAGGCCCCGTCCGACAAGTGGGTCGAGGGGTACGTGCCGACCGCCCTGGCCGCCCCGCTGCACCCGAACCAGCGGGGTGAGGCCGCCTACGCGCGCATCATCGGCGCCCACCTCCAGGGGAGCTGACCCGTGCGGCAGCGGATGCTCAGCGGACTGCCGGCGGTGGCGCTCGGCACGGCCGCGCTCCTCGCCCCGCCCGCCCACGCGGCCCCGGCGGGCTCCTCCCCGGCACGGGGGCTGCGACCCGCCGGCACCCGCCGAGTGCCTGCTGCCGTTCCCCAGCGACTGGTACACCCGGCCGGACCCGCGCACCGACACGGGCCGCCGGGTGGCCTGGACCGGATCTACGGCGACTTCGACACGTACGTACGGGAGGGGCTGAAGCTCGACGCGGCGACGGTGGCGGCGCTGCGGGCGAAGCTGCTCACCGACTGACTCAGCAGCCCGGGTAGCGGTCCTGCGGCCACTCGACGGCGTGCGCGAACTCCAGGCACAGGTCGTCGGCCACCTCGGCGATCACCCCGCGTCCCTCCGTCAGCACCAGCCAGTGCGGCGGGAGGCGGGTGTCGCCGTGGTGGGCACCCAGCAGATTGCCGCAGACCGCGCCGGTGGAGTCGCTGTCGCCGGAGTGGTTGACCGAGAGCAGCAGGGCCTCGGCGACCTGGTCCGCGCCGGGCAGGACGAGCGCGCAGTACACCGCGATGGCCAGCGCCTCCTCGGCCACCCAGCCCTGGCCCAGGGACTCCACCTTCTCGGCGCTCGGCCCGCCCCGCGCGGCCAGGTCGACGGCCGCGCGCAGGGCGGCGGTGGTCTCCTCGTGGCCCCGGTGCCGGGCGAGCAGTTCCATGGCCCGCAGTACGGCGCCGGGCAGCGAGTCGCCCTCCAGGAGGTAGCCGACGATCGCCGCGAGCGCCCCGGCCGCGTGGGCGCCGGTGGGGTGGCCGTGGGTGATCTGCGCGCACCGGGCGGCGAGCGCGAAGCCGGTGGCCGGGTCCTCGCCGGTCAGGCCGAAGGGCGCGGACCGCATGACCGTGCCGCAGCCCTTGGACCCGGTGTTGACCGGCCCGGGCTCACCGACCGGGCCCCTCGGGTCCGGGATGTGCCCGGCGGCGAGGCCGGTCAGGCAGGCGTTCCCGGGGGCGCGGCGGGCGTACAGCCAGGGCTGCTGCCGGAGCCATCCGTTGCGTACGGGATGCCCGGCCGGGGCGGCGGGCGGCGTCGGATGGTTCTGGGTGTCCAGCCAGCGCAGGTACGCGTTCCTGACGATGCCCGTCTCCGCGCCGCCGATGCCCTTGGACATGGCCCGGGAGTGCGCCCGGATCAGCCCCTCCGCGGTGAACAGCGTCATCTGGGTGTCGTCCGTGATCCGGCCGACGACCCCTTCGTCGTCCGGGGTCAGGCCGCGTACGCCCCGCTCGCCGTGCGCGCGCCGGATGCCCGCGAGCGACAGGAATTCGACCGGGTTGCCCAGGGCGTCCCCGATCGCCCCGCCCAGCAGACATCCGCGCACCCTGGCCCGGCGGACCGCCGCGCCCGCCCCTGTCGTCGTACCGGTCACCGTCGGCCCCCGCCCTCTCGTACCGCACCTGTCCGGCCGTGGGTCCATGCTGGTAGGGAGGCGATGCCATGCGTACCGGCAATGAACCGACGACCGCCCGCAGTCCGCTGCGGATGCGGCTCTGGCTGAGTCTATGGGGCCTGGCCTGGGCCGTCTTCGGCGTGACGGCCTTCGCCGTGAACGGCCGCACCGGCTGGGCGGTCGTCTGCGGGGTGCTGCTCGTCCTGGTCCTGGCGGACCTGTGCGTGGTCGTACACCGCCTGCGCCAGGGCGCGCACTATCAGCCGGGCCGCTCGATCCCGCCGTACGACCCCGACCACGGGCCGCGCGGCGGCAAGGGCCCGCCGCCGGGCACGCCCTAGCCGTCGAAGCGGGCGGCGCGCAGATACTCCGGCTTGGGGTCGAGCGCCGCCGCCAGCCGGAAGTGGCGGGTGGCGCGTTCGGGGTGGCCGGAGCGTTCGAAGGTGCGGGCGAGGGCGAAGTGCGCGAAGGCGTTGTCCGGTTCGCGCTCCAGCACCAGCTCGAATTCCAGCTCGGCGGGGCGCAGCTGCGCCGCCGCGAAGAAGGCGCGGGCGCGCAGCAGCCGGGCGGCGGTGTTCTCGGGGTGCGCGGCGATCACCGCGTCGAGCAGCCGCACGGCGCCCCGGGGATCACGCGCGGCAAGCAGCTGCTCGGCCGCGCGGAAGTCGATGACGTCGGTTTCCGGGGTCCTCTCGGGCACGCTGGCATCCTTCCCTGGTCCGTCCCGGGGTGAACACGGGGGCGGCTGAGGGTATTCCGGTACGGCTGCGGGGCAGGCCCGGGGAGGCTGCGGGTATTCCGGTACGCCTCCGGGGCAGGCCCCTGGCTCAGCCCTTCGCCGTCGCCCGGCGGCTCAGCTCCGACCAGACCTCGCGGACCCGGGCCGTCAGCTCCTCGACCGGGCCGTCGTTGTCGATGACCAGGTCGGCGACGGCGCGCCGCTGCTCGCGGGTGGCCTGGGCGGCCATCCGGGCGCGGGCGTCCTCCTCGGTCATGCCGCGCAGCCGGACGAGCCGGTCGAGCTGGGTCTCCGGAGCGGCGTCGACCACGATGACCAGGTCGTAGAGGGGGGCGAGGCCGTTCTCGGTGAGGAGGGGGACGTCGTGGACGACCACGGAGTCCGGTCCGGCGGCCTTCTCCAGTTCGGCGGAGCGCTCGCGGACCAGGGGGTGGACGATCGCGTTGAGCGCGGCGAGGCGGTCCGGGTCGGCGAAGACGATCGCGCCGAGCGCGGGCCGGTCCAGGGCGCCGTCCGGGGTCAGGATACCGGGTCCGAACTCCTCGGCCACGGCGGCGAGTCCGGGGGTGCCGGGCTCGACCACCTCGCGGGCGATGCGGTCCGAGTCGATGAGGACGGCACCATGGCCGACGAGCAGCCGGGACACTTCGCTCTTACCGGCTCCGATGCCCCCGGTCAGGCCCACGTTCAGCATGCCCGGCAGCCTAGTGCCCGCCGCCTTCACGCGGTGCGCGGGGCAGCGGGCACGAGGACGGGGCGACGCTCAGGCGTCGCCCTCGCGTTCGGCGAGGAACTTCTCGAATTCGAGGCCGATCTCGTCGGCCGACGGCAGGTCCGCCGGTTCGGCGACCAGATTGCCCCGGGTCTCCGCGCCCGCGACCGCGTCGTACTGGTGCTCAAGGCCCTCGACCAGCGAGACCAGTTCCTCGTCGCCCTGGCCGATCTGGCGGTCGATCTCCGTCTGGGTGCGGTGCGCCTCGGTGCGCAGGGCGTGCGCGACGGACGGCAGGACCAGGCCGGTCGCGGCGGTGATCGCCTCCAGCGCGGTGAGCGCCGCGTCCGGGTAGGCGGAGCGGGCGACGTAGTGCGGCACATGGGCGGCGACGCCGAGCACATCGTGGCCGGCCTCCATCAGCCGGTACTCGACCAGCGCCTCGGCGGAGCCGGGGACCTGCGCCTCCTCGAAGGGGCTGCGGTGTCCTGGCGTGAGGTCGGTGCGGTTGCCGTGCGGGGTGATGCCGACCGGGCGGGTGTGCGGGACGCCCATCGGGATGCCGTGGAAGTTGACCGCGAGGCGGACGCCCAGCCGCTCGACCACCTGCTCGACGGCGGCGGCGAACCTCTCCCACTCCACGTCGGGCTCGGGCCCGGACAGCAGCAGGAACGGCGCCCCCGTGGCGTCCTGGACGACGCGGACCTCCAGGGCGGGTGTCTCGTACGCCGCCCAGCGGTCCCGCTTGAACGTCAGCAGCGGACGCCGGGCGCGGTAGTCGATCAGGCGGTCGTGGTCGAAGCGGGCCACGACCTGGTGCGGCAGCGATTCGAGCAGGCCGTCCACGATCTGCTCGCCCGTCTCACCCGCGTCGATGTAGCCCTCGAAGTGGTAGAGCATGACCAGGCCGGCCGACTCCTGGGCGAGCGCCATGTCGACCACAGCCAGGCCCTTCGGCTCCCATTCGTACAAACTCTGCGGATCAGGCACGGTTACCGCTCCTCCTTGTGTTCCTGGAGAAGAACGCCCGGGGTACCCCGCTCATTCCCCGTACGCGCGCTTTCACGCCGGAAACACATGAGGCCCGCTCCCCGAAGGGAGCGGGCCTCACGGTCACTTACCTACCGCGGCCGATGACCGGCCGGAGGGACAGAGCGTCAGCTCTGGCCGCCCGCCAGCTTCTCGCGGAGCGCGGCCAGGGCCTCGTCCGACGCCAGGGCGCCGGAGTTGTCCGAGGACTCCGAGGAGTAGGAGCCGCCCGTGCCACCCGAGGCGGCCTGCGTGTTGCCGGCGGGGGCGGCAGCGCCCTCGGCGGCAGCGGCCTCGTCGGCCTCGCGGGACTTGATGACCTGGGCCTGGTGCTGCTCGAAGCGCTGCTGCGCCTCGGCGTACTGGGTCTCCCAGACCTCGCGCTGAGCCTCGAAGCCCTCGAGCCAGTCGTTGGTCTCGGGGTCGAAGCCCTCGGGGTAGATGTAGTTGCCCTGGTCGTCGTAGGACGCGGCCATGCCGTACAGGGTCGGGTCGAACTCGACCGAGGCCGGGTCGCCGCCGAACGCCTCGTTGGCCTGCTTCAGCGAGAGGCTGATGCGACGGCGCTCAAGGTCGATGTCGATGACCTTGACGAAGATCTCGTCGTTGACCTGGACGACCTGCTCCGGGATCTCCACGTGGCGCTCGGCCAGCTCGGAGATGTGGACCAGGCCCTCGATGCCCTCGTCCACACGGACGAACGCACCGAACGGAACGAGCTTGGTGACCTTACCGGGGACGACCTGCCCGATCTGGTGCGTACGGGCGAACTGCTGCCACGGGTCTTCCTGCGTCGCCTTGAGCGACAGCGAGACGCGCTCGCGGTCCATGTCGACGTCGAGGACCTCGACGGTGACCTCCTGGCCGACCTCGACAACCTCGGAGGGGTGGTCGATGTGCTTCCAGGACAGCTCGGAGACGTGCACCAGACCGTCGACGCCGCCCAGGTCCACGAAGGCACCGAAGTTGACGATCGAGGAGACGACGCCGGAGCGGACCTGACCCTTCTGGAGGGTCGTGAGGAACGTCTGGCGGACCTCGGACTGGGTCTGCTCAAGCCAGGCACGGCGGGACAGGACCACGTTGTTGCGGTTCTTGTCCAGCTCGATGATCTTGGCTTCGAGCTCCTTGCCCACGTACGGCTGGAGGTCGCGGACGCGACGCATCTCGACCAGCGACGCCGGGAGGAAGCCGCGGAGGCCGATGTCGAGGATGAGGCCACCCTTGACGACCTCGATGACGGTACCGGTGACGATGCCGTCCTCTTCCTTGATCTTCTCGATGGTGCCCCAGGCACGCTCGTACTGAGCGCGCTTCTTCGAGAGGATCAGGCGGCCTTCCTTGTCCTCCTTCTGGAGAACCAGGGCCTCGATCTCGTCACCGACCTTGACGACCTCGTTCGGGTCGACGTCGTGCTTGATCGAGAGCTCGCGGCTCGGGATGACACCTTCGGTCTTGTAACCGATGTCGAGGAGAACCTCGTCCCGGTCAACCTTGACGATGACACCGTCAACGATGTCGCCGTCGTTGAAGTACTTGATCGTCTCGTCGATCGCCGCGAGGAACGCGTCCGCGTCGCCGATGTCGTTGACCGCAACCTGCGGAGTGGTGGCGGTGGTCTCGGTGCTGCTCGTCATGTGGGAAAGGGCTCCGGTACGGACAGTGAGTCGTAGGTACTGCTACGCCGAAAGCCCGTATCGCCTCTGCCTAAGCCGGACAGCCCGGAAAGCGCCAATTCCGTGACCGGCTGGCGCCTCGTGAACCGAGGGGACTAGCAACAGATGCGAGCGCGGCCTGCTAGGTCTGAGGAGCGCAGGCTCGCAGCGCAACTTGTAGCATACGGGGGCAGCAGGGCACGGTCAATGCGCGAAGGCGGGCACCACGGGCGGAAAGCCCCATATCCGGCACAACTCGGGTTCACCGAGGCCAGATCGTGTCCGGCGACGTCCGGACACACCGGTGCAGCGCTGCGCAGGCCCCCTTGGTACGTACCGCGTACGACGGGGTGAAGGCAAACTACAACGACGGACACGATGAGCCAAGAGATGTACGCCGCCGAACCCGAGGCGACCCGCCGCGGCGCCGGGACCGCCGAGAGCAGCCGGGCCAGCCGGGGCTGGTGGGACCGCAACGCCGACGAGTACCAGAGCGACCACGGCGCCTTCCTCGGCGACGACCGCTTCGTCTGGGGCCCCGAGGGCCTGGACGAGGAGACCGCCGGGCTGCTCGGCCCCGCCGCCGCGCTGAAGGGGCTCGACGTCCTGGAGATCGGCGCCGGCGCGGCACAGTGCTCCCGCTGGCTGGCCGCGCAGGGCGCCCGCCCCGTCGCCCTGGACCTCTCGCACCGCCAGCTCCAGCACGCCCTGCGGATCGGCGAGGACGTCCCGCTGGTCGAGGCGGACGCCGGCCGGCTGCCGTTCCGCACCGCTTCCTTCGACCTGGCCTGCTCCGCCTACGGCGCGGTGCCGTTCGTCGCCGACCCGGTCCAGGTCTTCCGCGAGGTCCACCGGGTGCTGCGCCCCGACGGCCGCTGGGTCTTCTCCGTGACGCACCCCGTCCGCTGGGCCTTCCCGGACGAGCCGGGCCCCGAGGGCCTGTCGGTGGCCGCCTCCTACTTCGACCGCACGCCCTACGTCGAGCAGGACGAGCAGGGCGACGCGGTCTACGTCGAGCACCACCGCACGCTGGGCGACCGCATCCGGGACGTGGTCGCGGGCGGCTTCCGGCTGGTGGACCTGGTCGAGCCGGAGTGGCCCGCCTGGAACGACCAGGAGTGGGGCGGCTGGTCCCCGCTGCGCGGCAACCTGATCCCGGGGACCGCGATCTTCGTCTGCGTACGGGACTAGGGCCTGATCCAGAGGACAGTCCCTGAGCCACCGGCCGGTTCGGGACGCGGGCGGCTCCCGTACGAGACTGGGGGCGTGATCCGCACCGACGCTCTCGACCGGCTGCCCGTCCGCACCGCCGTCCCCGCCCTCCGGCAGGCGCTGGACGGCCACGGGACCGCGGTGCTCTGCGCACCCCCCGGCACCGGCAAGACCACCCTCGTCCCGCTCGCCCTGGCCGGGCTGACCGGCGGGGGCCCGGTGCGCCGGGTCGTCGTCGCCGAGCCGCGCCGGATCGCCGCCCGCGCCGCCGCCCGGCGCATGGCGTGGCTGCTGGGCGAGCGGACCGGGCAGCGCGTCGGGTTCACCGTGCGCGGCGAGCGGGTGGTGGGCCCGGACACCGTGGTGGAGGTCGTCACCACCGGGGTGCTGCTCCAGCGGTTGCAGCGCGACCAGGAGCTGGCCGGGGTGGACGCGGTGATCATCGACGAGTGCCATGAGCGCCATCTGGACGCGGACACGGTGGCCGCGTTCCTGCTGGACGTGCGCGCGGCGCTGCGCCCGGACCTGCGGCTGGTGGCGGCGTCCGCGACGACGGACGCGGAGGGCTGGGCGCGGCTGCTCGGGGACGCCCCGGTGGTGGAGGCGCAGGGCGTGTCGCATCCGGTGGAGGTGGTGTGGGCCCCGCCGTCCGTGCCGGTGCGGCCGCCGCACGGGATGAGGGTCGATCCGGCGCTGCTGAGCCATGTCGCCTCGGTGGTGCGGCGGGCGCTCGCCGAGCGGGACGGCGATGTGCTGTGCTTCCTGCCGGGGGTGGGCGAGATCGGCCGGGTGGCCGGGCAGCTGGCGGACGTGCCGGCCGAGGTGCTCCAGGTGCACGGGCGGGCCCCGGCGGCCGTGCAGGACGCGGTGCTGGCCGGGTCCTCGCAGGGGCGTCGGGTGGTTCTGGCGACCTCGGTGGCCGAGTCGTCGCTGACGGTCCCCGGGGTGCGGACGGTGGTCGACTCGGGGCTCGCCCGGGAGCCGCGCACCGATCACGCCCGGGGGCTGAGCGCGCTGGCCACCGTACGGGCCTCGCAGGCGGCGGGCCGGCAGCGCGCGGGGCGGGCGGGCCGCGAGGCGCCGGGGACGGTGTACCGCTGCTGGGACCGGGCCGAGGACGGCCGGCTCGCCCGGTTCCCGGCCCCGGAGATCAGGGTGGCCGATCTGACGGCGTTCGCCCTCCAGGCGGCCTGCTGGGGTGATCCGGACGCGTCCGGGCTCGCGCTGCTCGACGCGCCGCCGGAGGGGGCGATGGCCGCCGCGCGCGAGGTTCTCGGCGCGGTCGGCGCGGTGGGCCCGGACGGCCGGGTCACCGGGCGGGGCGTGCGGATGTCCCGGCTCGGGCTGCACCCCCGGCTGGCCCGGGCGCTGCTGGACGGGGCGGCCGAGGTGGGCGGGCGCCGGGCCGCCGAGGTGGTGGCGCTGCTGAGCGAGGAACCGCCGCGCGCGTACGGGGACGATCTGGCGGCCGCGCTGCGCACCGCGCGCCGGGGCCAGGACGCCTACGCGGGGCGCTGGCGCCAGGAGGTGCGGCGCCTGTCGTCCGCGCTCAAGGGCGACGGCGGCACCGGCCGGAGCGTCGCGGACGACGCGGCGGTGGGTCTGGTCGCGGCCCTGGCGTTCCCTGAGCGGGTGGCGCGGGCGCGGGGCGGCGGGGCGTTCCTGATGGCGTCGGGCACGGGCGCGGAGCCGGGCGAGGGCTCCGGGCTGCGCGGGGCGCCCTGGCTGGCCGTGGCGGTCGCGGACCGGCCGGCGCACGCGGCGTCGGCCCGGGTGCGTCTGGCGGCCGTGATCGACGAGGACACCGCGCTCCTGGCGGCGGGTCCGCTGCGGTTCGCGGGCGAGGAGGTCCGCTGGGACGGCCGGGACGTGGTGGCGCGCCGGGTGGAGCGGCTGGGGGCGGTCGAGCTGGCCGCGCGCCCGCTGAAGCAGCCCGATCCGGCGCTGGTCCGCGAGGCCCTGATCGAGGGGCTGCGGCGCGAGGGCCCGGGGCTGCTGCGGTGGAGCCGGGACGCGGGGCAACTGCGGGAGCGGCTGGCCTTTCTGCACCGGGTGCTGGGTGAGCCGTGGCCGGATGTGTCGGACGGGGCGCTGCTCGCGGGCCCGGGGGCCTGGCTGGAGCCCGAGCTGTCCCGGGCGCGGCGGCGCTCCGATCTGGCGGGGATCGACGCGGGGCAGGCGCTGCGGAGGCTGCTGCCGTGGGCGACGGGCGAGGCGGTCCGGCTGGACGAGCTGGCGCCGGAGCGGATCGAGGTGCCGAGCGGTTCGCGTATCCGGGTGGAGTACGGCGGGGACCAGCCGGTGCTCGCGGTGAAGCTCCAGGAGCTGTTCGGCCTCCAGGAGACCCCGCGGGTGGCGGGCGTGCCGGTACTGGTGCACCTGCTCTCGCCCGCCGGGCGGCCTGCGGCGGTGACGGCGGACCTGGCGTCGTTCTGGCGCGACGGCTACAAGGCGGTCCGGGCGGAGCTGCGCGGCCGCTACCCGAAGCACCCGTGGCCGGAGGACCCGGCGACGATGGCGGCGACCCGGTACACGAAGGCGCGGCTGAAGCGGGAGTGAGCACGCCACAGCCCCTCCGCCGGACGGAGGGGCTGTGGCGTGGTGTCAGGAGGCGGCGGTGGCCGCGCGCTCCTCGACGGTCAGGTCGATGGTGAGCGTGGCGCCGCCCTCCGTGGTGAGGCGCAGCTTGTACGTGCCGGCCGGGCCGTCCGCGTAGAACGTGGGGAGCTTCAGGCTGCCGTCGGGCGCCGTGGTGAGCTCGATGGTGCGGACGGGGTCGCCCGCGTCGTCCGTGCAGTACGGGCCCTCGTCGTTGACGGCCGGGGCGTCGCCGTCGGTGATCATGGTGGCGGTGACGGCGACCTTGCCCGCGGCCTTGCCCTTGTAGGTGGCGGCGACGGTGATGTCGTCGAAGGTCTCACCGGCGACGGCGGTCAGCTCGGTGGTGCCGGTCCTGGTGATGGCGTCGGCCTGCCGGGCGGTGACGGTCGCCTCGAAGGCGGTGGCGACCGAGGTGCCCTTCACGGTGGCCCGTACGGTGAACGCGCCGGTCTTCTCGCCCGCGCGGAGCACCGGCGAGGCCGCCTTGCCGTCGGCCCCGGTGCCGACGGTGACCGTCTTGGCGCCGCCGTCGAACGCGGCGTCGGTGTCGCCGCTGATGGTGAAGGTCACCTGCGCCTCGGCGACCGGCTTGCCGAGGCCGCTTCGCGCCAGCACCTTGACCGTGCCGTCGAACTCCTCGCCCGCGGTGGCGGTCAGCGTGCCGGTGCCGTCGTCCTGAAGCGCCGTCACCTTCGGGGACGGGGTGGGCGCCGGGGTCGGGGTGTGCGTCGGGGGCTTCGGCTTCGAGGGCTCGGGGGTGGGCTCGGACGGCTCCGTGGGCTTGGTGGAGGTGTCCGGCTTCGGCGTCTTGGACGGCGAGGGCGTCGGGGACGGGGACGGGGTGCTCGACGGGCCGTTGTCCGGCCGGCTGGCGCCCGGGTTCCGGCTGGTGGGGCCGGTCGGGAGGACGCCGGTGCCGTCGGGGACCTCGTGCGTGCCGCGGTTGTAGTACGTGAACCAGGAGCGGACCGTACGCAGATACACGTCGGAGTGGTTGTAGCTGAGGACCGCCCGGTCCAGGTCGGCGGCGGCCGACAGGTCGCGGTCGCCGGCGCAGAGGTAGCGTCCGGCGGCGAGCGCGGCGTCGTAGACGTTGTTGGGATCCTTGCGGCCGTCGCCGTTGCCGTCCTGGCCCCAGACCGCCCAGGTGGACGGGATGAACTGCATCGGGCCGACCGCCCGGTCGTGCGTCCGGTCCCCGTCGTAGGCGCCGTTGTCGGTGTCCTTGATCAGGGCGAAGCCGTTGCCGTCGAGGGCGGGGCCGAGGATCGGGGAGAGCGTGGTGCCCTGCGCGTCGACCCGGCCGCCGCGTGCCTGCCCGGACTCGACCTTGCCGATCGCGGCGAGCAGCTGCCACGGCAGCCGGCAGGCCGCGTCCGTGCCCGCGATGGTCCGCTCGGCCTTCTTGTACGCCGCCAGGACGGAGGCGGGTATGCCGGACTCGGCGGGTCCGGTCACCACCGGCAGGTCGGCCGAACCGCCGGGCTTGTCCGGGGTGTTCAGCGGCGGCAGGTCCGTGTAGTACGGCGAGTCGCCGGAGACGCCGGGGCCCTGGTCCGCGGGGGTCGAGGAGCCGGCGGCCGGCTGTTCGCCGTCCGCCGCGGCGACCGGGGAAGGGGCGCCGGGGGCCTGCGAGGCGGAGAGCGCCGCCACGGCGACGGCGGCCACGGCGGTGGTGGCCGCTCCTCTGTACAGTCGGCGACCGAATTGCGCTGCCATGGTGTGTGGGCCCTCCCCCTCGTCGCTGTCGGCGCTCCCCTGCGCCTGGACTCAGGCGACCCTACGGCAAGTCCTGCGGCGGGCACACAGCGGGAGGGGCGGTTCTTACCGCTTTCTCACCTTCCTGAACACAAGTTGTCCACGTGCGGACATCCCCGTGACGAAGCCCCTGCCCGCAGGGCCACCCCGGCCCTGCCCCACCGGGCCACGCATACTGCCCCCATGCCCTTCACCCTCAGCCATGCCGCCGCCGTGCTCCCGGGCATCCGGCGCGACGGCACGGGCCGCGGTCCGCTGCTCGCCTCGGCCCTGGTCGCCGGGTCGTTCGCCCCCGACCTGACGTACTTCGCGGACTCGGTGATTCCGGGCGCGATGGAGTTCGGCGAGGTCACCCACGCGGTGTGGGGCGTCGTCACCGTGGATGTCCTCATCACCGCGCTGGCGCTCGGCCTGTGGCTGCTGCTGCGCGACCCGCTGGTGGCGCTGCTGCCCCAGCGGTGGCGGGGGCGTGTGCACGCCTGGCTGTCGGGCGGCGGCGCGCCGACGGGCCCCGGGCGGTGGGGACTCGGGGCGCGGGACGCCCTGTGGTTCGCGGTGTCGGCGGTGATCGGGTCCGCCACCCATGTCGTGTGGGACGCCTTCACGCATCACGGCCGGTGGGGTGTACGGCTGGTGCCCGGGCTCGACGGCAGCGTGGCCGGGTATCCCGTCTTCACGCTCGTCCAGTACGGCACATCGGCCCCGGCGCTGCTGCTGCTCGCCCGGTTCACGGTGTCGGGGCTGCGGCGGACCGGGGAGCGGCCGGTGCCCGCCTCGGTGCCGGTGCTGACCGCGCGGGTTCGGGGCTGGGCGCTCGTCTCGATCGGCTTGTGCGCCGTGCTGGGCACCGCGCACCGGTGCGCCCGCTGGTACGCGTACCACGGGCGCATCGACACGCCGCTGGACATCATCCCGACGGCCTGCTTCGGCGCGGGCGCCGGTCTCGGGGTGGGGCTCCTGCTGTACGCGGCGGCGGTGCGGCTGCGCCCGGCACGGCGGGCGGCGGAGCCGGCCGGGGCTCCCGTGGGCCCCGGCCGGCGGGGGTCAGTGGGCCGCTGACTCCCAGTCGCCGCCGACGCCGATCGACACGTCCAGCGGGGCGCGCAGCCGCACCGCCGCGGACATCTCGTGGCGGAGGATGCGCTCGACCTGTTCGCGCTCGCCCGCGGCGATCTCCAGCACGATTTCGTCGTGCACCTGGAGCAGCATCCGGGACTTCAGCTCCGCCTCGGTCAGCGCCCGGTCGACGTGGAGCATGGCGACCTTGACGATGTCGGCGGCGGTGCCCTGGATCGGGGCGTTGAGCGCCATCCGCTCGGCGGTCTCGCGGCGCTGGCGGTTGTCGCTGTTGAGGTCGGGGAGATAGCGGCGGCGGCCGAAGACCGTCTCCGTGTATCCGGTGGCCCGGGCCTCCTCCACGACGCGGCGCAGATAGTCCCGGACACCGCCGAACCGCTCGAAGTAGGTGTCCATCAGGCCCCGGGCCTCGCCCGCCTCGATGTTCAGCTGCTGGGAGAGGCCGAAGGCGGACAGCCCGTAGGCCAGGCCGTAGCTCATGGCCTTGATCTTGCGCCGCATCTCCGGGTCGACCGCGGACTTCTCGACGCCGAAGACCTGCGAGGCGACCGTGGTGTGCAGGTCCTCGCCGGAGGTGAACGCCTCGATCAGGCCCGCGTCCTCGGAGAGGTGGGCCATCACGCGCAGTTCGATCTGGCTGTAGTCGGCCGTCATCAGTGTCTCGAAGCCCTCGCCTACGACGAAGCCGCGGCGGATGGCCCGGCCCTCGTCCGTGCGGACGGGGATGTTCTGCAGATTCGGGTCGGTGGAGGAGAGCCGGCCGGTCGCGGCCACCGTCTGGTTGAACGTGGTGTGGATGCGGCCGTCCGCCGCGATCGTCTTGACCAGGCCCTCGACCGTGACCCGGAGCTTCGCCTGCTCGCGGTGGCGGAGCATGAGGACCGGCAGCTCGTGCTCGGTCTGGGCGGCCAGCCAGGCCAGCGCGTCCGCGTCCGTCGTGTAACCGGTCTTGGTCTTCTTGGTCTTCGGCAGGCCCAGCTCGCCGAACAGGATCTCCTGGAGCTGCTTGGGCGAACCGAGGTTGAACTCCCGGCCCACCGACGCGTGCGCCTCCTTGACCGCCTGCTGGACGGCCCCGGCGAACTGCTGCTCCATGCCTTCCAGATGGGCCCGGTCCGCCGCGATGCCGTGCCGCTCCAGGCGGGCGAGCAGGACGGACGTCGGGAGCTCCATGTCGTGCAGCAGCTCGGCCGCGCCGACCTCCTCCAGCCGCTCCGTGAACGCGTCACCGAGATCCAGGACCGCGCGGGCCTGCGCCATCAGGGCGTCGGCCTCCGCCCGGTCGTCGGCGCCGAACGCCAGCTGGCCGTCGGCCGCGGCGGCCGGGGCCAGCTCGCGGCCCAGGTACTCCACGGCCAGCGCGTCCAGCGCGAAGGAGCGGCGGCCGGGCTTCACCAGATACGCGGCGAGCGCGGTGTCCATGGTGACGCCGTCGAGGTGCCAGCCATGCTCCGGGAAGACCCGCATCGCGCTCTTCGCGTTGTGCATGACCTTGGGCCGGGCCGGGTCCGCGGCCCAGGCGGCGAACGCCTGCTCGTCGGCCTCGTCCAGCTGCGCCGGGTCCAGCCAGGCGGCGGAGCCGTCGGCGGCGGCGAGGGCGATCTCGGTGACCGTGCCGACGCCGAGCGACCAGGTGTCGACCGTCATGACGCCGAGCGGCTGCGCGCCGTGCCCGGCCAGCCAGGGCCCCACCTCGCCGGTGGAGAGGACGGCGCCGTCCAGCTCGATGCCGGCGGCGGGCGCGGGCGGCTCGGCCTCCGCCGCGCCCGGGTCGACCGCGAGCAGCCGCTCGCGCAGGCTCGGGTTGCGGATCTCCAGGATGTCGAGGATGCCGGTGACCGCCGTGCGGTCGTACGGGGCGCGCTCCAGGCCCTCCGGGGTCTTCGGCAGCTCCACGTCGCGGACCATCTCGGTCAGCACGCGGTTCAGCTTCACCGCGTCCAGGTGGTCGCGGAGATTCTGCCCGGCGACGCCCTTGACCTCGTCGGCCCGCGCGATCAGCTCGTCGAACGAGCCGAACTGGTTGATCCACTTCGCGGCGGTCTTCTCGCCGACTTTGGGGATGCTCGGAAGGTTGTCCGACGGGTCACCGCGCAGCGCCGCGAAGTCCGGATACTGCCGGGGGGTGAGACCGTACTTCTCCACGACCTTCTCCGGGGTGAACCGGGTCAGCTCGGAGACGCCCTTGGTGGGGTAGAGCACCGTCACGTTGTCCGTGATCAGCTGGAAGGAATCGCGGTCGCCCGTGACGATCAGGACCTCGAAGCCGGCCGCCTCGGCCTGCGTCGCCAGCGTCGCGATGACGTCGTCCGCCTCGAAGCCGTCCACCGCGAACCGGTCCGCGTGCATCGCGTCCAGCAGCTCGCCGATCAGCTCGACCTGGCCCTTGAACTCGTCGGGGGTCTTCGACCGGTTCGCCTTGTACTCGGGGAACTCCTGCGCGCGCCATGTCTTGCGGGACACGTCGAACGCCACGGCGAAATGCGTCGGCGCCTCGTCACGCAGTGTGTTCGCGAGCATCGACATGAAGCCGTACACCGCGTTCGTCGGCTGGCCCGCCGCCGTCGTGAAATTCTCCGCGGGCAGCGCAAAGAACGCCCGGTACGCCAGGGAGTGCCCGTCCATGAGGAGCAGGCGCGGTCGGTTGTCTGCCGTCTTCTTCGATGCCGTCTCAGCCACACCCCGATCCTGCCACGGACCACTGACAATCCGGACCGGCCACCGCCCGCGACGCCTCACCGGGCACCCGCACCGGGCCGCGTGCCAGGATCGGGAGAGAAGGAAACACCCACGGCGGACCCGCGAGACCTCTCCCGGGGCCCGCAGCCGGCTCGAAGGGGAGCACCATGGCCAGCAAGCCGCCCGCAGGAGACCCCGTCCAGGACGCCCCCCGGGTCGGACCGGCCCAGCACTCCGCCGCCGGGCTGCCCGCCGTCGCCCAGAGCCTGCGCGTCGCCCAGCAGCAGATGGGGCTGCGCCGCACCGCTCGGACCCTTCTCAAGGTCAACCAGAAGGACGGCTTCGACTGCCCCGGCTGCGCCTGGCCCGAGGGCGACAAGCGGCACACCGCCGAGTTCTGCGAGAACGGCGTCAAGGCCGTCGCCGAGGAGGCCACGCTCCGCCGGGTCACCCCGGACTTCTTCGCCGAGCACCCCGTCTCCGACCTCGCCGGGCGCAGCGGCTACTGGCTCGGCCAGCAGGGCCGTATCACCCAGCCCGTCTACCTCCCCGAGGGCGCCGACCGCTACGAGGCCATCACCTGGGAGCGGGCCTTCGACATCATGGCCGAGGAGCTGGGCGCCCTCGCCTCCCCCGACGAGGCCGTCTTCTACACCTCCGGGCGCACCAGCAACGAGGCCGCGTTCCTGCTTCAGCTCTTCGCCCGCGAGTTCGGCACCAACAACCTGCCGGACTGCTCCAACATGTGCCACGAGTCCTCGGGCTCCGCGCTCACCGAGACGATCGGCGTCGGCAAGGGCTCGGTGTCCCTGGAGGACCTGCACCACGCCGACCTGATCATCATCGCCGGGCAAAACCCGGGCACCAACCACCCCCGGATGCTGTCCGCCCTGGAGCAGGCCAAGGCGGCCGGCGCGAAGATCATCTCGGTGAACCCGCTGCCCGAGGCCGGTCTCGAACGCTTCAAGAACCCGCAGACCCCGCAGGGCATGCTCAGGGGCACCCCGCTGAACGACCTCTTCCTCCAGATCCGGATCGGCGGCGACCAGGCCCTCTTCCGCCTCCTGAACAAGCTGATCCTGGAGACCGAGGGCGCCGTCGACCAGGCGTTCGTCGCCGAACACACCCATGGGTACGAGGAGTTCGCCGCCGCGGCGGCCGAAGCCGACTGGGACGCGACACTCGCCGCGACCGGGCTCGACCGCGCCGCCGTCGAACAGGCCCTCTCGATGGTCCTGGAATCGGAGCGCACCGTCGTCTGCTGGGCCATGGGCCTCACCCAGCACAAGCACTCCGTGCCGACCATCCGCGAGGTCGTCAACTTCCTCCTGCTGCGCGGCAACATCGGCCGCCCCGGCGCCGGGGTCTGCCCCGTGCGCGGCCACTCCAACGTGCAGGGCGACCGCACCATGGGCATCTTCGAGCGGCCCGCGCCCGCCTTCCTCGACGCCCTGGACAAGGAGTTCGGGATCACCTCACCGCGCCACCACGGCTACGACGTGGTCCGCGCGATCCGCGCCCTGCGGGACGGCGAGGCCAAGGTCTTCTTCGCGATGGGCGGGAACTTCGTCGCCGCCACCCCCGACACCGACGTCACCGAGGCCGCCATGCGCAACGCGCGCCTCACCGTCCACGTCTCCACCAAGCTCAACCGCTCCCACGCGGTCACCGGCGCCCGCGCGCTGATCCTGCCCACCCTCGGGCGTACCGACAAGGACGTCCAGGCGGGCGGCAAGCAGTTCGTCACCGTCGAGGACTCCATGAGCAAGGTCCACGCCTCGCGCGGCAACCTCACCCCCGCGAGCCCGCATCTGCTCTCCGAACCCGCCATCGTCGCCCGTCTCGCGCGCGCCGTACTCGGGCCCGAATCCGGCACGCCCTGGGAGGAGTTCGAGAAGGACTACGCGACGATCCGGGACCGCATCTCCCGGGTCGTGCCCGGCTTCGAGAACTTCAACGCGCGCATCGCCCACCCCGGCGGCTTCACCCTCCCGCACGGCCCCCGCGACTCCCGCCGCTTCCCCACCGCCACCGGGAAGGCCAACTTCACCGCCGCGCCGGTCGAGTTCCCCGAGCTGCCCGAAGGGCGGCTGCTGCTCCAGACCCTGCGCTCCCACGACCAGTACAACACCACGATCTACGGCCTGGACGACCGCTACCGGGGCATCAAGGGCGGCCGCCGCGTCGTCCTCGTACACCCCGAGGACGCGGCGGCCCTCGGGCTGGCCGACGGGTCCTACACCGACCTCGTCAGCGAGTGGCAGGACGGGGTGGAGCGGCGGGCGCCCGGCTTCCGCGTCGTCCACTACCCGACGGCCCGGGGCTGCGCCGCCGCGTACTACCCGGAGACCAATGTGCTGGTCCCCCTCGACTCCACCGCCGACACCAGCAACACACCCGCGTCCAAGTCCGTCGTGGTGCGCTTCGAGCCCGCACACTAAGCGGTCGCTCAGGCATCTGATATGAACGATGCACACGAGCACCGCACCGAGACGAAAGGCGGACCCATGGGCGAGCACACCGCACCCACGTTTCCCCAGGAGATCATCGACGAGTACGCCGCGCTCGGCGTCGACCTGCCCGCCCTCTTCTCCGCCGGCCACCTCGGCGAACGCATGGGCGTCCGCATCCTCGAAGCCTCCGCCGAGCGCGTCGTCGGCACCATGCCGGTCGAGGGCAACACCCAGCCGTACGGGCTCCTGCACGGCGGCGCCTCCGCCGTCCTCGCCGAGACCCTGGGCTCCGTCGGGTCGATGCTGCACGGCGGGCCCGCCAAGTTCGCCGTGGGCGTCGACCTGAACTGCACCCATCACCGAGGGGTACGAAGCGGCCTCGTCACCGGCACCGCCACCCCCGTACACCGGGGGCGCACCACCGCCACGTACGAGATCGCCATCACCGACGAGCAGGGCAAGCGGGTCTGCACCGCGCGCCTGACCTGCCTGCTGCGCGAGGCCCCGGCCCCCGAAGCCGCCTGACCCCGCGCCACCCGCCACCACCGCTGCCCGGCCGTCGCCCAAAACGGCCGGGCAGCGGCATATCCGGGCACAACCACCGCCATGATCAAGGAAATTGAGCGGCGCGCGACGTCAACCCCCTTGACCAGGAACCCCGTTCCATGGCCCACTCAGCTACCCACACCTCACCCACCCCCACCACCACACCCCGTCGCCGCACCCCCACCTTCGTAACACAGCGTAACCAACACCCGAGGTGGCGCGCCCCGCCACGACGCGATCAGCCCGGCCCCGCAGCCGCCGGGCCCTCCGGCATGCCCGTACGCCCCCGCACCGGGCCCCCGCCGGGCGACAGCAGCAAGATCGGCTCAAGCCCCTTAGCAGAGCTGCGCGTTCTCACATTGCGGTCACTTCACGGTCCGGTAAAAAGCCGTACATGTCCGCCCAGCCACCTCAAGCCTTGCTCAAGGGCATAACAAGACAGTCACATCCTTGGCCGGCACCCCTCCCGACCCCCACCACTGCCCTTAGAGTCACGGCCAGTCACCGCGCCGCCGGGCGCGTCTGCAAGCACGGCCCTGTACCAACCAGTACGGCCCGGCGAACGACACGGCACCTCAAGCGAGGAGGCCGCGCCAGGGAAAGGACCTTTCGTGCGACACCGTTCTTTGCTCATCCTCACCACAGTGCTCACCACCGGTGCACTGACACTCACCGCCTGCGGGTCGCGCGACGACGACAACAAGAGCGACGGCAACAGCGGCAGCGGCAACCAGACCGTCGTCATCGGCCTCGACGCACCCCTCACCGGCGACCTCTCCGCCCTCGGCCTCGGCATCAAGAACTCCGCCGACCTCGCCGCCAAAACGGCGAACAAGGAGAAGACCGTCCCGGGCATCACCTTCGAGATCCAGCCGCTCGACGACCAGGCCCAGCCCTCCGTCGGCCAGCAGAACGCCACGAAGTTCATCGACAACAAGAAGGTCCTCGGTGTCGTCGGCCCGCTGAACTCCGGCGTCGCCCAGTCGATGCAGAAGCCGCTCAACGACGCCGGCCTCACCCAGGTCTCTCCCGCCAACACCGGCACCGAGCTGACCCAGGGCAACAACTGGAAGACCGGCGACAAGAAGCGCCCCTTCAAGACCTACTTCCGCACCGCCACCACGGACCAGATCCAGGGCGCCTTCGCCGCGAAGTACCTGTACAACAACGCGAAGATCAAGAAGGTCTACCTCATCGACGACCAGAAGCCCTACGGCGTCGGTCTCGCGGCCTCCTTCAAGGCCACCTACACCGAACTCGGCGGCAAGATCGTGGGTTCCGACCACGTCAACCCCGAGGACCGCGACTTCAACGCCGTCGTCACCAAGGTCAAGAGCTCCGGTGCCAAGGCCGTCTACTACGGCGGTGAGTACCCCGCCGGCGCTCCCCTGAGCCAGCAGCTCAAGGCCCGCGTCCAGATCCCCCTCATGGGCGGCGACGGCATGTACAGCGCCGACTTCATCAAGCTCAACAAGAAGGCCCAGGGCGACATCGCGACCTCCGTCGGCAAGCCCGTCGAGGAGCTCGCCTCCGCCAAGAAGTTCATCGCGGACTACAAGACCGCCGGCTACAAGGACGCCTACGAGGCTTACGGGGGCGGCACCTACGACGCCACCTGGTCCATCATCGAGGCCGTCAAGCTCGTCGTCGCCGAGAACGACGGCAAACTCCCCGACGACGCCCGCGCCAAGGTCCTCGACGCCATGAGCAAGGTCCAGTTCGACGGCGTCACCGGTCCGGTCTCCTTCGACGAGTACGGCGACACCACCAACACCATGATGACCGCCTACCAGGTCGACGGCGGCAAGTGGATCTCCAAGATCAGCGAGGTCTACAAGCCGTAACCGGCCCCCCGAACACCCACCGACACGCACACCAGGCCGCGCGGGAGCGCTACGAGCACTCCCGCGCGGCGCCATATCCGAACCACTCCACGGAGGCCCTGCGGTGCACGAACTGCCGCAACAGCTGGCCAATGGACTCATCCTCGGCGCGATGTACGGACTCATCGCGATCGGCTACACGATGGTCTACGGAATCATCCAGCTCATCAACTTCGCCCACGGCGAGATCTTCATGATCGGAGGCTTCGGAGCTCTCACCGTGTACCTCTGGATGCCGGCCGGCTCCAACCTCCTCGCCATCGTCCCCCTCATGATCATCGGCGGCGTCATATGCTCCGTCGCCATCAGCGCCGCCGCCGAACGCTTCGCCTACCGGCCCCTGCGCAACGCCCCCCGGCTCGCCCCGCTGATCACCGCGATCGGACTCTCCCTCGCCCTCCAGCAGGCCATCTGGAAGTGGTACCCTGACGCCACCAAGGACCGCCCCTTCCCCCAGTTCAAGGGCGGCGCGTTCGACATCCTCGGCGCCCACGTCCAGCGCGGTGACCTCTTCGTCCTCATCGCCGCCCCCGTCTGCATGATCGCCCTCGGACTCTTCGTCTCCAAGACCCGGGCCGGCCGCGGCATGCAGGCCACCTCGCAGGACCCCGACACCGCCAAGCTCATGGGCATCAACACCGACCGCATCATCGTCATGGCTTTCGCCATCGGTGCCGCGTTCGCCGCCGTCGCCGCCGTCGCCTACGGGCTCAAGAACGGCCAGATCGGCTTCAAGATGGGCTTCCTCATGGGCCTCAAGGCGTTCACCGCCGCCGTGCTCGGCGGCATCGGCAACATCTACGGCGCCATGCTCGGCGGCGTCGTCCTCGGTGTCGCCGAATCCCTCGCCACCGGCTACATGAGCAACGTCCCCGGCATGGACCTCTTCGGCGGCGGCGCCTGGAAGGACGTATGGGCCTTCGTCCTCCTCATCGTCGTCCTGCTGCTGCGGCCCCAGGGCCTGCTCGGCGAACGCGTCGCGGACAGGGCGTGATACCGATGACCACCGCACTGCTCCGCCTCCCCGCCCCGGCCGCCCGCATCGCCACCCTCGCCGGCGCCGCGGCCGCCCTCGCCGGCACACTCCTCCCCTGGACCTGGACCTCCGAATTCCCCGGCGACCTCACCGTCACCGGCTACCCCGGCGGCCTCCAGGTCCTCACCCTCACCGGCGCGATCCTCACCCTGCTCTTCGCCCTCACCGGCTACGGCATCCCCGGACTGCGCTGGCTCTCCCCCGCCGGCACCAACAGCCCCGTCCGCCTCCTGGCCCTCGCCACCCTCGGCACCACCGGCTACACCATGGGCGCCATCTCCTACGAGCTCGGCGGCGTCGTCAACCTCGAACCGGGCGCCTGGGTCAGCGGCATCGGCGCACTCATCGCCGTCATCGCCTCCCTCGCCCTCCCCTACGACGTCCCGCTCGACACCGAAGGACCCGCGCAGAACGCCTGGCAGCGCTTCCGCCACAGCCTCAGCGCCCCCTCGGCCCCCCGCGCCAAGACCCTCCCGGCCTGGGCCGAGATCATCATCATCGCGGTCGCCTTCGGCCTCGCGCTCTACGTCTTCACCTACGGGATCGACATCCCCACCGAGGACTCCGAACAGTTCATCGGCTTCCTCATCACCGCGGCCTTCGCCTTCACCGCACTCACCCGCGCCGGACTCATCGCCCGGCTCACCGCGCTGACCGCCAAGCACCGCAACGTCACCCTCGCGGCCGCCCTGGTCGCCGCGCTCTGCTTCCCCTTCACCCAGGACACCGCGGAATACGCCCTCATCGGCGTCAACATCCTCATCTTCGCCACCGTCGCCCTGGGCCTCAACGTCGTCGTCGGCCTCGCCGGCCTCCTCGACCTCGGCTACGTCGCCTTCCTCGGCGTCGGCGCCTACACCGCCGCCCTGGTCTCCGGGGCCCCGCTCTCCGCGATCGGCGTCAAGTTCCCGTTCTGGGCCGCCGTCCTCACCGGAGCGGTCGTCTCGATGATCTTCGGCGTCCTCATCGGAGCCCCGACCCTGCGGCTGCGCGGCGACTACCTCGCCATCGTCACCCTCGGCTTCGGGGAGATCTTCCGCGTCACCGTGAACAACCTCAACGGCAACAGCGGCCCCGACCTCACCAACGGCTCCCAGGGCATCCCCAGCATCCCGGACCTCAACCTCTTCGGGATCGACTTCGCCCTCAGCCACGACATCGGACCCTTCACCCTCAGCAGACCGGCCAACTACTACCTGCTGATGCTCGTCGTCACCGCCGTCGTCGTCCTCGTCTTCCGCCGCTCCGGCGACTCCCGCATCGGCCGCGCCTGGGTCGCCATCCGCGAGGACGAGACCGCCGCCACCGCCATGGGCATCAACGCCTTCCGGCTCAAGCTGCTCGCCTTCGCCCTCGGCGCCACGCTGGCCGGCCTCGCCGGCACCGTACAGGCACACGTCAACTACACCGTGACGCCCGAGCAGTACCAGTTCGCCGGCTCCGTGCCGCCGAACTCCGCGTTCCTGCTCGCCGCCGTCATCCTCGGCGGCATGGGGACCCTCAGCGGACCCTTCGTCGGCGCCGCGCTGCTCTACCTCATCCCGGCCAAGCTCCAGTTCATGCAGGACTACCAGCTCTTCCTCTTCGGCATCGCGCTCGTCCTCCTGATGCGCTTCCGGCCCGAGGGCCTGATCGCCGACCGCAGGAAGCAGCTCGAATTCCACGAGACCGACCAGCTCGACGTGCCCACACCCCGGAAGTCCGACGAAACGGACGCCGGCATCGCCAAGGCGGGGGCGTAACACCATGACCACCACCACCGAGACCGCCACCGGGACGACCGTCCTGGACGCCGGCGGAGTCACCATGCGGTTCGGCGGCCTCACCGCCGTCCGAGGCGTCGACCTCCAGGTCAACAGCGGCGAGATCGTCGGGCTCATCGGCCCCAACGGCGCCGGCAAGACCACCTTCTTCAACTGCCTCACCGGCCTGTACGTCCCCACCGAGGGCAAGGTCAGCTACAAGGGCACCGTCCTGCCGCCCAAGCCCCACCTCGTCACCATGGCCGGCATCGCCCGCACCTTCCAGAACATCCGGCTCTTCGCCAACATGACCGTCCTGGAGAACGTCCTCGTCGGACGCCACACCAGGACCAAGGAAGGGCTCTGGTCGGCGCTGCTGCACCTGCCCGGCTACCGGGCCGCGGAGAAGTCCAGCCGCGAACGCGCCATGGAACTCCTGGAGTTCATCGGCCTCCAGGACAAGGCCGACCACCTCGCGCGCAACCTCCCCTACGGAGACCAGCGCAAGCTGGAGATCGCCCGCGCGCTCGCCAGCGACCCCGGACTCCTCCTCCTGGACGAGCCCACCGCCGGCATGAACCCGCAGGAGACCCGCGTCACCGAAGAGCTCATCTTCGCGATCCGGGACCAGGGCATCGCCGTCCTCGTCATCGAGCACGACATGCGCTTCATCTTCAACCTCTGCGACCGCGTCGCCTGCCTCGTCCAGGGCGAGAAGCTGGTCGAGGGCACCGCGTCCGAGGTCCAGAGCGACGAACGCGTCATCGCCGCCTACCTCGGCACCCCCTTCGAGGGCGCCCCCGGCGCGGAGGAGGTCGCCGAGGTCGAGAAGGCCGAGGCCGAGGCCCACCCGGACACGAACACCAGCACCAGCACCAGCACGGAAGAGGAGGACGACCGATGACCGCACTGCTGGAGGTCGAGGACCTCCGCGTCGCCTACGGCAAGATCGAAGCCGTCAAGGGCATCTCGTTCACCGTCGAGACCGGCCAGGTGGTCACCCTCATCGGCACCAACGGCGCCGGCAAGACCACCACCCTGCGCACCCTCTCCGGGCTGCTCAAACCGCTCAGCGGCCGCATCCTCTTCGAGGGCCGGCCGCTCAACAACATCCCCGCGCACAAGATCGTCTCGCTGGGCCTCGCCCACTCCCCCGAAGGCCGGCACATCTTCCCCCGGCTGACGATCGCGGAGAACCTGCTGCTCGGTGCGTACCTGCGCAGCGACAAGGCGGGCATCGAGAAGGACGTCCAGCGCGCCTACGACCTCTTCCCCATCCTCGGGGAACGCCGGAAGCAGGCCGCCGGGACGCTCTCCGGCGGCGAGCAGCAGATGCTCGCCATGGGCAGGGCGATGATGTCCCAGCCCAAGCTGCTCATGCTGGACGAGCCCTCCATGGGGCTCTCGCCGATCATGATGCAGAAGATCATGGAGACCATCGTGGAACTCCGTGCCTCCGGCACGACGATCCTCCTGGTCGAGCAGAACGCCCAGGCCGCGCTGTCGCTGGCGGACCAGGGCCACGTCATGGAGATCGGCAAGATCGTCCTCTCGGGCACCGGCGCGGACCTCCTCCACGACGAGTCCGTCCGCAAGGCGTACCTGGGCGAGGACTGAGCGCCTACGCGTACGAGAAAGGCCCGCGCCACGTGGCGCGGGCCTTTCTCCTGTTCTACGGGGCCTATTCGGCGGCCTTCTTCTTCTCCTCGGCGTCCTCGATCAGGGCCTCGGCGAGCTGCTGCATCGACAGCCGGCGGTCCATGGACGTCTTCTGGATCCACCGGAACGCCTCCGGCTCGGAGAGCCCGTAGTCCGTCTGGAGGATGCTCTTCGCCCGGTCCACCAGCTTCCGCGTCTCCAGCCGCTGGGCGAGGTCGGCGACCTCGTTCTCCAGAGCCTTCAGCTCGGAGAACCGCGAGACGGCCATCTCGATCGCCGGAACGACGTCGCTCTTGCTGAACGGCTTCACGAGGTACGCCATCGCCCCGGCGTCCCGGGCCCGCTCCACGAGGTCGCGCTGCGAGAACGCGGTGAGCATGAGCACCGGCGCGATGGACTCCTCGGCGATCTTCTCGGCGGCGGAGATCCCGTCGAGGACCGGCATCTTCACATCGAGGATGACCAGATCGGGCTTGTGCTCCCGCGCCAGCTCCACGGCCTGCTGCCCGTCCCCGGCCTCCCCGACGACGGAGTACCCCTCCTCTTCGAGCATCTCCTTGAGATCGAGGCGGATGAGCGCCTCGTCCTCGGCGATGACGACACGGGTCGTCAGCGGCGGAACGTGCGACTTGTCGTCATCGGCGACGGGCTGGGGCGACTCGGGGGTGGTCACGGGGCTCCTTGGTCCAGGGCAGGGACTGCTGCGAAGCAGCCTACCTACCTGCTCTCTGCTTCTGTTACCAGGTACACTGCTGCCCGGGTTACCAAGCCGGGTTGGCGCAACTGGTTGACGCGGAGGTCTCAAACACCTCTGTCCGAAAGGACGTGTGGGTTCGAATCCCATACCCGGCACATTTCCGGAAAGCGGATGTTCACGTTCTCGTGAACATCCGCTTTTTTCTGCGCGTGGCAAGCCCAGATTGCTCATCGTATTCCCATGAACTTCCACGGTACGGAATTACGACAGAAGGCCCTCACCCTTCTGCGAGGCGGCGCACGCAACGCGGATGTCGCGCGGAAGCTGAACGTGCCCGCCGGCACGATCAGCTACTGGAAACATATGGACCGAGCCAAGCGCGGCGAGCCGACAAGGACCCGCTACCACCTCTGCCCTCGATGTGATGGTGGGCTCGATCAGGCCGCCTACTCCTACCTTCTCGGTCTGTACTTGGGCGACGGGCACATCATTCAGAACAAGGCCATGAAAACGCCCAGTCTGTCCGTCTTCTGCGCCGAATCCTGGCCAGGTCTCATGGCCGAGTGCGAGAACGCGATGCGCGCCGTTCTCTCCGAGAACTCGGTGTGCCGAGTACGCAGAGAGGGGTGCCGCGAAGTGAAGGTCTACTCGAAACACCTGTGGTGCCTTTTTCCTCAGCACGGCCCCGGCATGAAGCACACCCGCCGCATCGCCCTCGAACCCTGGCAGCAGGAGATCGTCGACGCCCACCCCTGGGACTTCATCCGCGGGCTCATCCACTCCGACGGCTGTCGGACCATGAACTGGACGACCAGGGTGGTCGGGGGCGTGAAGAAGCGGTACGAGTACCCCCGGTACTGGTTCACCAACGTCTCCGACGACATCCGGCAGCTCTACACCGGCACCCTCGACAAGCTCGGCGTCCAGTGGACGCACTGCACGCGCGCGGGCAAGGAGTACAACATCTCCGTCGCCCGACGGGCATCCGTCGCTCTCATGGACGCTCACGTCGGGCCGAAATACTGAGCCGTCCCGCTACTTCGGGCTGTCGTCCTCGCCGATGTGGTGCACGCGCACCAGGTTCGTGGAGCCCGCGACGCCCGGCGGGGAGCCGGCCGTGATGACCACGATGTCGCCCTTTCGGCAGCGGCCGATCTTCAGGAGTTCCTCGTCCACCTGAGCGACCATCGCGTCCGTGGAGTCCACGTGCGGGCCCAGGAACGTTTCGACGCCCCAGGTCAGGTTGAGCTGGGAGCGCGTGGCCGGGTCCGGGGTGAAGGCCAGGAGCGGGATGGGCGAGCGGTAACGCGACAACCGCTTCACCGTGTCGCCGCTCTGGGTGAAGGCCACCAGGAACTTCGCGCCGAGGAAGTCGCCCATCTCCGCCGCCGCGCGGGCCACCGCGCCGCCCTGGGTGCGGGGCTTGTTGCGTTCCGTCAGCGGCGGGAGCCCCTTCGCGAGGATGTCCTCCTCGGCCGCCTCCACGATGCGGGCCATCGTGCGGACCGTCTCGATCGCGTACGTGCCGACGCTCGTCTCGCCGGAGAGCATCACCGCGTCCGTGCCGTCGATGACGGCGTTCGCGACGTCGGACGCCTCGGCGCGGGTGGGCCGGGAGTTGTCGATCATCGAGTCGAGCATCTGCGTCGCCACGATGACCGGCTTCGCGTTGCGCTTGGCGAGCTTGATCGCGCGCTTCTGGACGATCGGCACCTGCTCCAGCGGCATTTCGACGCCCAGGTCGCCGCGGGCGACCATGATGCCGTCGAACGCGGCGACGATGTCCTCGATGTTCTCGACGGCCTGCGGCTTCTCGACCTTGGCGATGACCGGGAGGCGGCGGCCCTCCTCGTCCATGACGCGGTGGACGTCCTCGATGTCGCGGCCGCTGCGGACGAAGGACAGGGCGATGATGTCGGCACCCGTGCGGATGGCCCAGCGCAGGTCCTCGATGTCCTTCTCGGACAGCGCGGGGACGGAGACGGCGACCCCGGGGAGGTTGAGCCCCTTGTGGTCGGAGACCATGCCGCCCTCGACCACGGTGGTGCGGACGCGGGGGCCGTCGACCTCGATGACCTCCAGGGTGACGCGGCCGTCGTCGATCAGGATGCGCTCACCAGGGGTGACGTCGGCGGCGAGGCCGTCGTACGTCGTACCGCAGCCGTTGCGGTCGCCCTCCATCGGCTCGACGGTGATGGTGAAGTCGTCGCCGCGTTCAAGGAGTACGGGTCCCTCACGGAAGCGTCCGAGGCGGATCTTCGGGCCTTGAAGGTCGGCGAGGACACCCACGCTGCGGTGCGCCTCGTCGGACGCTTTGCGCACGCGGTGATACCGCTCCTCGTGTTCGGCGTAGCTGCCGTGGCTGAGGTTGAGGCGGGCGATGTCCATTCCCGCCTCTACCAGGGCCTTGATCTGGTCGTATGAGTCGGTTGCGGGTCCCAGGGTGCAAACGATTTTGGCTCGGCGCATGGTTCGAGCCTAGACCTTACCTATGGGTAGGTAATTGGCTCCGTATGACTGTCCAACCACCTTTGCATGAAGGGTTATTGACAAGTGTTGAATTGTGCGGCGGCGTGCTCGGATGAGCACGCGCCGGTGTCCTCGTGGGCGGCGATTCAGAGTTTCGGCGGGGTCATCGTGAAGCGGGCGTTCACCTGCGCGTACACGGTCTGCTGCTGCGGTTCGAGGTCGACGGCGGGCGGCGGCGGGGCGGCGGCTCCGCCGGGGGCGGCCGGCATCGCGCCGCCGTAGCCGCCCCGGCGTGCGTACGCGACCGGGGCGGCGTTCTCCGCGCCTATGTCGGCGAGTTCGACCAGGGCGGCGAGCTCCGCGCCGAGCGCCCCGGCGTACTCGCGGGCGCGCTGTACGGCTTCGCGGACGGCCTGGCGGCGGGCCTCGCCGTGCGCGGGCGAGGTGGGGCGCAGGGCCCACCAGGGTCCGTTGACGTGCGTCATGTCCAAATTGCCGGCGCGGGTGACGAATTCGCCGAGTGCGGTGAAGTCATTGAGGACGGCGGTGATGTAGACGCGTCCGTGGTAGGCGCGGATCTTCTCGTCGCGGCCGCGCTGGACGAGTTCGGGGTGGATGGAGAGCGCGCCGGTTTCGATCTTCTCGACGGCGTCTCCGTAGGTGCGGGCGAGTTCGAGGACGGTGGCGTTGCGCCGGGTGAGGTCTTCGAGGGCGGCGCGGCGGTCCTTGCCGCGGGCGGTGACGGTGATGGAGAGGCGGGCGATCTCGGGGTCGACTTCCAGGCGGGCTTCGCCCCGGACGGCGAGGCGGGGCTGGTCCGGGGTGCCGAAGGGCTGCGTGGGCTCGGTCATGGGTCCACTGTGGCATCCGGGTGTGACAGTGGGGGCCGGTGGCCGGGTGTTCGCCGTCGGACGGTGTCCTGTCGACGCGTGGTGGTCGATGCGTGGTGGTCGATGGGTGGTCATGGAACGGAAACCTGTCGGGGGTGTTGCCGGAGGTGGTGCGCGGGTGATTATCTACGCGCGTCGCTGGACGGCGTACGACAGAACTTCGCACCAAGTGCACCGATATGTGGGAGACGAGATGCCGCTGAACCGAAGGACGTTCCTGGGGACATCGGCCGCGGCCGGCGCGGGTGCGGTGGTGGTGGGCGGCGCCGCGTCGCCCGCCCAGGCGCACGGGCGCGGGCACGGTCATGGTCACGGGCGTCCGCAGAAGCGGTACGCGTTCACCGTGATGGGGACGACGGACCTGCACGGGAACGTCTTCAACTGGGACTACTTCACGGACGCCGAGTTCGACGACAAGGACCACAACGACGTCGGTCTGGCGAAGATCTCGACGCTGGTGGAGCAGGTGCGGCGGGAGAAGGGCCGGCACAACACCCTGATGATCGACGCGGGTGACACGATTCAGGGCACGCAGCTCTCGTACTACTACGCGAAGATCGACCCGATCACGGCGAAGCGCGGCCCGGTGCACCCGATGGCGCAGGCGATGAACGCGATCGGCTATGACGCGGCGGCGCTGGGGAACCACGAGTTCAACTACGGCATTCCGGTGCTGCGGAAGTTCGAGGAGCAGTGCGACTTCCCGCTGCTCGGGGCGAACGCGCTGGACGCGAAGACGCTGCGGCCGGCGTTCGCGCCGTATGTCATCAAGAAGCTGCGGACGCCGCACGGCCGGGATGTGAAGGTGGCGGTCCTGGGGCTGACGAACCCGGGGATCGCGATCTGGGACAAGGCGAACGTGAGCGGGAAGATGGTGTTCCCGGGTCTTGAGGAGCAGGCGGCGAAGTATGTGCCGCGGCTGCGTTCGATGGGCGCGGACGTGGTGATCGTGTCGGCGCACTCGGGGAACAGCGGGACGTCGTCGTACGGGGACCAGATCCCGTACGTGGAGAACGCAGCGGGTCTGGTGGCGGAGCAGGTGCCGGGGATCGACGCGATCCTGGTGGGCCACGCGCATCTGGAGATTCCCGAGTACTTCGTGGAGAACAAGGAGACCGGGAAGAAGGTCGTGCTCTCGGAGCCGTTGAAGTGGGGGCAGCGGCTGACGCTGTTCGACTTCGAGGTGGTGTGGGAGAAGGGCCGTTGGGTGGTCGAGAAGGCCGGTTCGCGGGTGCTGAACTCGAACACGGCGGCGGAGGACCGGAAGATCACGCGGCTGCTGGCGGACGAGCACCGGAAGGTCGTGGCGTACGTCAATCAGGTGATCGGTACGGCGGCGTCGGAGATGACGACGGCGGAGGCGGCGTGGAAGGACGAGCCGATCATCGATCTGATCAACGTCGTGCAGGCGGAGACGGTGAAGGCGGCGCTGGCGGGTGGTGAGTACGCGGAGCTGCCGGTGCTTTCGCAGGCGTCGTGCTTCTCGCGTACGGCGCGGATTCCGGCCGGGGACGTGACGATCAAGGACGCGGCGGGTCTGTATCCGTTCGAGAACACGCTGGAGGCGCGTCTGGTGACGGGTGCGCAGATCCTGGAGTACCTGGAGTTCTCGGCGAAGTATTACGTGCGGACGGCGGCGGGTGCTCCGGTGGATCCGGAGAAGCTGACGAATGCGGACGACACCCCGGACTACAACTACGACGCGGTGTCGGGTCTCACGTATGACATCGACATCGCGAAGCCGGTGGGTTCGCGGATCGTGAATCCGTCGTTCGAGGGGAAGCCGCTGGACCCGAAGGCTCAGTTCGTGCTGGCGGTGAACAACTACCGGGCGAGCGGGGGCGGCAATTTCCCGCATGTTCCGGCGGCGAAGCAGCTGTGGGCGAATTCGGAGGAGATCCGGAACACGATCATCGCCTGGGTGCAGGCGAAGGGTTCGGTGGACCCGGCGGAGTTCGCTTCGGTGGACTGGAAGCTGACGCGGGACGGGGTGCCGGTGTTCTAGTGGTGTCCGGCTGAATGCGACGGCGGCCCCCTTTCCTCCCGCGGTGCGGGTGGGAAGGGGGCCGCCGTGGTGTGTCAGCGGGTGCCGAGGAGGGTGCGCCAGGTGTTGGGGCCGATGACGCCGTCGGCGGCGAGGTGGTGCTTCTTCTGGAAGGCGAGGGTCGCGGACTTGGTCTTGGCGCCGAAGCTGCCGTCGACCGTGAGGGTGTAGCCGTAGACCTTGAGCTGGTTCTGGGCTGCCTTGACGGCCTGGCCCTTGGTGCCGTACTTGACCGTGACGATGAGCTTGGCCCAGGTCTTGGGGCCGATGACGCCGTCGGCGGCGAGGGAGTGGGCCTTCTGGAAGCGGATCACGGCGGCGCGGGTCGCGGGGCCGAAGCTGCTGTCGGCGGCGATGGAGTAGCCGCGTGCGATGAGGAGTTGCTGGGCGGAGCGGACGTCGGTGCCCTTGGAGCCGTTCTTGAGGACGGGCCAGGCGGCGCTGGGGGTGGAGGGCGTGCTGCCGCCGCCACCGCTGCTGCTTCCGCTGAGCTTGAGGGGGCGGTAGGGGTCGTAGTTGTCCTTGCCGATTCCGTAGCTCAGGGTGCGGTGGGTGGTGCCGTGGGAGCCGCGCTGTTCGTAGGCCCAGTAGGAGCTGTGCGAGGAGTTGGCCCACTTCTCGAATATGACGACGTGGCGGAAGTCGCCGTCGCTGGTGCTGGCGTCGATGAGGAGGTCGCCCTTTTTCAGCTGGCTGGTGCTGCTGAGGTGCTTGGTGACGCCGTTTCGGCTGTCGGCGAGGCCGACGGTGTTGAGGCCGGGCTTGCCGAGTGCGAGTGCCATGGAGACGAACCCGGAGCAGTCCTGGCGGTAGCCGTCCTTCCAGACGCGCTGCATGCTGTACGGGACCTGGTGTCCGCCGTTGGCGGTGAGCCAGGTGCGGGCCCGGTTGATCATGGTGTCGGGTGAGATCGTGCCGGAGGCCATGGAGGTTATCTGGCCGGCCTGGGTGACGAGGCCGCTGTCGGTCTCGGGTTCGGGGCCGTAGTCCGCGTCTCTGGTGGCGGCGATGTTCTTCTGGTCGGTGGTGTCGTCGGTGAGTGACGGTACGACGCCGACGGCGGCGGCGGCGATTCCCGCGGCGACGAGGCCGGCGAGGGCGATCTGGGTGCGGCGCGTGACTGACATGGTGTCCCCCGAGGTGAGTCCAGGTGCGGCACACGGTCGGACGGCGCCCGCTGGTGCGGGGTGCTGTCGTTCCTGGTGTGCCGCCTGAGGTGGCTGACGGGGCACCACGATGGCAAGTGCGGTGGCGTTGGCCCAGCGTTGTGCGAAAGCCGCATCCGGCAGTGACGTGACCCCAACAATGTCGGCGATTGGTGGGCGGCTTGTCTCGGGGCCTGGTGGGTCAGTTGTTGTGGGTGAGGGGGACGAGGGTGGGGTGCTGGGTGGGGATGGCGGGCTGGGTGAGGCCGAAGGTGGTGAAGGCGGTGCGCTTCGGGAGGGGGTACGGGGTGGTGCCGGTGAGGTCGTTGAGGATGGTGGCGCTGCGCCAGGCGGCGAGGCCGAGGTCGGGGGCGCCGACGCCGTGGGTGTGGCGTTCGGCGTTCTGTACGTAGATGTGGCCGGTGACCGCGGGGCCGAGGTCGAGGCGGTGGTGGGCGTCGACGCGGGGGCGGCCTGCGGTGTCGCGGCGGAGGTGGGGGGCGAGGTGGTGGAGGAGGGTGTCGAGGGGGCGTTCTCGGTAGCCGGTGGCGAGGACGACGGCGTCGGTGGTGAGGCGGGTGCGGGTTCCCTGCTGGGTGTGGTCGAGGTGGAGTTCGACGCGGGTGTTGGCGACGCGTCCGGCGGTGCGGACGCTGACGCCGGGGGTGAGGGTGGCGTCGGGCCAGCCGCCGTGGAGGGTGCGGCGGTAGAGCTCGTCGTGGATGGCGGCGATGGTGTCGTGGTCGATGCCCTTGTGGAGCTGCCATTGCTGGGGGACGAGGGTGTCGCGGACGGTTTCGGGGAGGGCGTGGAAGTAGCGGGTGTAGTCGGGGGTGAAGTGTTCGAGGCCGAGTTTCGAGTACTCCATGGGTGCGAAGGCGGGGGTGCGGGCGAGCCAGTGGAGCCCTTCGTTGCCGGTGGGGCGGGCGCGGAGGAGGTCGAGGAAGATCTCGGCGCCGGACTGTCCCGAGCCGATGACCGTGATGTGGCGGGCCTGGAGGAGGCGGTCGCGGTGGTGGAGGTAGTCGGCGGAGTGGATGACGGGGGCGGTGCCGGTGTCGCTGTCGGTGAGGGGTTTGAGGGGTTCGGGGATGTGGGGTTCGGTGCCGACGCCGAGGGCGATGTGGCGGGTGTGGGTGCGGCCGAGTGATTCGGCTTCGCCGTGGGCGTCGAGCTGGGTGTGGTCGACGTCGAAGCGGGCGGTCTGGGGGTCCCAGCGGATGGCGTCGGCCTGGTGGCCGAAGTGGAGGCCGGGGAGCTGTGTGCTGACCCAGCGGCAGTAGGCGTCGTATTCGGCGCGGTGGATGTGGAAGCGCTCGGCGAAATAGAAGGGGTAGAGGCGGTCCTGGGTGCGTTGGTAGTTGAGGAAGCTCCAGGGACTGGTGGGGTCGGCGAGGGTGACCAGGTCGGCGAGGAAGGGGACTTGGAGGGTGGCGCCGTCGATGAGGAGTCCGGGGTGCCAGTGGAAGGCGGGGCGCTGTTCGTAGAAGGCGGTGGTGAGCGGGGTGGGCAGACCGTGGGCGAGGGCGGCGAGGGAGAGGTTGAAGGGGCCGATGCCGATGCCGACGAGGTCGTGGGTGCGGAGGGGGTCGGGGGTGGCCGGGGCGGCGGTCATCGGAGGGTGCTGCCTTCCTTGAGTTCGGCGGTGAGGTGGCTGACGAGGGCGAGGAGGCGGTGCAGGTCGTCGGGGGTGGTGTGGGGGTTGAGGAGGGTGGCCTTGAGCCAGAGGCGGCCGTGGGTGTGGGTGCGGCCGAGTACGGCGTGGCCGCGGGTGAGGAGGGTGCGGCGGACGGTGGCGACGGTGTGGTCGTCGGCGCCGGTGGGGCGGAAGAGCACGGTGCTGATGGTGGGGCGGTCGTGGAGTTCGAGCCCGGGGGTGCCGGTGACGAGGTCGGCGAGGGTGTGCGCGGCGGCGCAGGTGCGGTCCACCAGGTCGGCGAGTCCGGTGCGGCCGAGGGCGCGGAGGGTGACGGCGATCTTGAGTACGTCGGGGCGGCGGGTGGTGCGCAGGGAGCGGCCGAGGAGGTCGGGGAGGCCGGCTTCGGTGTCGTCGTCGGCGTTGAGGTAGGGGGCCTGGTGGTGGAGGGCGTGGAGGTGGTGCCGGTCGGGGACGGCGAGGATGCCGGCGGAGGCGGGCTGCCAGCCCAGTTTGTGGAGGTCCAGGGTGACGCTGTCGGCGCGGTCGAGTCCGTCGAGGAGGTGGCGGTGGGCGGGGCTGAAGAGGAGGGGTCCGCCGTAGGCCGCGTCGATGTGGAGTTCGGCGCCGTGGTGGGCGCAGAGGTCGGCGATGTCGGTGAGGGGGTCGATCTGCCCGGTGTCGGTGGTGCCGGCGGTGGCGGTGACGAGCAGCGGGCCCTGTCCGTGGTTGCGGGCGAGGGTGTCGTGCAGGGCGTGGAGGTCGATGGTGCCGGTGGGGGCGGGCACGGTGAGGGGTTCGGGGAGGCCGAGGAGCCAGGCGGCGCGGGTGAAGCTGTGGTGGGCGTTGGCGCCGGTGAGGGTCTGGACGGGGCCGTGGCGTTCGCGGGCGAGGAGGAGGCCGAGTTGGTTGGCCTCGGTGCCGCCGGTGGTGATGAGGGCGTCGGGTGCGGGGTGGCCGGGGTAGACCTCGGCGGCGAGCGCGGCGGTGGTGTCGGCTTCGAGGGTGGAGGCGGCGGGGGCCTGGTCCCAGGAGTCCATGGAGGGGTTGAGGGCGGAGGCGGCGAGGTCGGCGGCGGCCGCGAGGGCGAGGGGCGGGGTGTGGAGGTGGGCGGCACAGAGGGGGTCGGCCGGGTCGGCGGCGCCTTCGGTGAGGGCTTGGACGAGGGTGGCGAGGGCGTCGTGGGCGCCGGTGCCCTGGTCCGGGATGAGGGGGGTGAGGGCGGTGCGGGTGCGGGGGGTGACGGTGTCGGGCCCGCCCGCGGGGAGGGGGCCGTCGCGGCGCCGGGCGCCTTCGGCGAGGGCGGCGAGGACGGTGTCGAGGAGGGGGCGCAGGGCGTCGGGTCCGGTGGTGGACCCGGCGAGGGGCGGTACGGGCATGGGTCGGGTGGTCCTTCGGACGCGCGGGGACGGGCTGCGGGCATGGGTGTGCGTGCCAGCTTGTCCGGGTTTCGGGTGGCGCGGCCGGGGACCGGGTGATCTGAACTCGAAAGGGTGGCGGGGTGTGGATGGGGGTGCGATATCGGGGGTCGAGGTGGTATGGCCGTGCCCGGCACGCTCCTCGTGGTGAGGGGCGGGCCGGGCACGGGTGGTGCGGGTGGGGTCAGTTGGCGTTGCGTACGTTCAGGGCGCGGCGCAGGTCGTCGATCTGGTCGATGAGCTTGCGGCGGAGGGCCGGGATGAGGGCCGGGTCGTTCAGGGCCTCCTCGCCGGTGCGGAGGCTGTCGGCGTCGACGGCGTGGGCGGGGAAGCCGTGGCGCCCGGCGGCGTCGGCGATGGCGGGGCCCCGGCGGGCGGCGAGCTGGGCGGCCTCGGGGTAGAAGCGGGGCACGTATGCCCGTACGAGGTCGGTCTGTTCGGGCTGCCAGAAGCCCTGGGCGGTGGCGGTGAAGAGGTAGTTGGAGAGGCTGTCGTCGTGGAACATCGCGTCCCAGGCGGCGGCCTTGGCCTCGGGGGTGGGCAGGGCGGCGCGGCAGCGGGCGGCGCCTTCCTGGCCGGTGGCGCTGGGGTCGTCCTCCAGGGCGGCGTCGATGGCGGCTTCGTCGGTGGCGCCGAGGACGGCGAGGCGGGTGAGGATGCGCCAGCGCAGCTCGGGGTCGAGTTCGGGCCCGCCGGGGACGGTGTCGTCGGCGAGCCAGCCCTGGATGGTGTCGGGCTGGGTGGCGGCGTCGATGAGGTGGCGGACGGCGGTGAGGCGCAGTCCGGGGTGGGTGCCGTCCTCGGTGCGGCGGATGAGGTCGCGGCAGAGGGCGGTGAGGGTGGCGAGGGCGGCGGGCCGGTCCTCGGGGGCGGTGTAGCGGCCGGCGACCTGGGTGTCCGCGAAGGCCAGGACGCCCTGGAGGAGGGCGAGGTCGGTCTCGTACGGGAGGTGGGCGCGGGCGGCTTCGAGGTAGGTACTGGGGGCGAGTTCGCCGTCGCGGACCATGTCGCGGGCGGCGTTCCAGACGACGGCGCGGGTGAGGGCGTCGGGGATGCCGGAGAGGCTGTCCAGGACGGTGTTCCAGGAGTGCGGGTCGAGCCGGATCTTGGCGTAGGTGAGGTCTTCGTCGTTGAGGACGACGAGGGCGGGGCGGCGGCCGGGGCGGGTGACGGGGGCTTCCTCGGGGATGCCGGCGTCGAAGCGTTCGCGCAGGACGAGGGGGGTGGGCCCGTGCTGGGTGTCGAGGCTGTGGTCGTACACCCCGACGCTGATGCGGTGGGGGCGGGTGCCCCGGTGGCCGACGGTGAGCGACCAGGTGGTGTCGGTCTCGGTGGTGTGCGCGGTGAGGGTGTCGACTCCGGTGGTACGGAGCCACTGGTCGGCCCAGGCGTGGACGTCCCGGTCGGTGGCCGAGGCGAGGTTGTCGATGAAGTCGGCGAGGGTGGCGTTGCCGAACTTGTGGCGGGCGAAGTGGGTGTTGATGCCGGCGAGGAAGTCCTTCTCGCCGAGCCAGGCGACGAGCTGGCGCAGGGCGGAGGCGCCCTTGGCGTAGGAGATGCCGTCGAAGTTGAGGAGCGCGGAGGCGGTGTCGGGGACGTCGGCCGGGTCGGGGGCGACGGGGTGGGTGGAGGGGCGCTGGTCGGCGTCGTAGCCCCAGCCCTTGCGGGCGACGCCGAAGTCGACCCAGGTGTCGGTGAACCTGGTTGCTTCGGCGAGGGTCTGGTAGCCCATGTACTCGGCGAAGGACTCGTTGAGCCAGATGTCGTCCCACCAGGCGAGGGTGACGAGGTCGCCGAACCACATGTGGGCCATCTCGTGGGCGATGACCATGCCGCGGGTCTGGCGTTCGGTGTCGGTGACGGCCGAGCGGTAGATGAACTCGTCGCGGAAGGTGACGAGTCCGGGGTTCTCCATGGCGCCGGCGTTGAACTCGGGGACGAACGCCTGGTCGTAGGAGTCGAAGGGGTACGGCTCGGTGAACTTCTCCTGGAACCGGTCGAAGCAGGCCCGGGTGATGTCGAGGATCTCGTCGGCGTCGGCGTCGAGGTGGGGGGCGAGGGAGCGGCGGCAGTGGATGCCGAAGGGCAGTCCGGCGTGCTCGGTGGTCACGGAGTGCCAGGGGCCGGCGGCGACGGCGACGAGGTAGGTGGAGAGCGGCGGGGTGGGGGCGATGGTCCAGCGGCCGTCGCCGGTGTGCTCGGTGACGCCGTTGCCGAGGACGGTCCAGCCTTCGGGGGCGGTGACGGTGAGGGCGAAGACCGACTTGAGGTCGGGCTGGTCGAAGGCGGCGAAGACGCGCTGGACGTCCTCCATGAAGAGCTGGGTGTAGACGTATGTCTCGTTGTCGCTGGGGTCGGTGAAGCGGTGCATGCCCTCGCCGGTGCGGGAGTAGCGCATGGCGGCGTCGACGCGGATCTCGTGCGGTCCGGCCGTGAGGCCGGTGAGCGGGTACCGGTTCTCGGTGAGGTGCGCGGGGTCCAGCGGCTGCCCGTCGAGGCTGATGGAGCGCAGGGTGGCGGGCTTGAGCTCGATGAAGGTGTCACCGGCCGCCCGGGCGGTGAACTCGATCACGGCACGGGAGTCGAAGGTCTCCTCCCCCGCGGTGAGATCGAGTTCGATCGTGTATCGCTGTACGTCGAGGATCTGGGCTCGGGCCTGCGCTTCATCGCGCGTCAGTACGGACATGGGGACATGCTGCCGTATCGGCCGGGCGGTGCGCAGGCGGGTTCCGCTGGGGGCGGACGGCCGCCCGGGGTCATTTGAGGGCTAAGATTCTTACCCCATGGTGTACCTGCACGGAGGTGTGGCCGGGATGACGGAGCGGGCGGACGCGGTGGCGTCGATCGTGGCGGACTGGCGGCGGGAGCGGCCGGAGCTGGACACGGCTCCGCTGGAGGTCTTCGGCCGGCTGCACCGGGCGTTCCTGCGGTACAGCACGTCGATCTCGCGGCCCGTGGAGCGCAAGGGTCTGTCGATGGCCGGTTTCGATGTGCTGACGGCGTTGCGGAGGGCGGGGGCGCCGTTCCGGCGTACGGCGGGTGAGCTGGCGGATTCGGGGCTGATCAGCTCGGCGGGTGTGACGCTGCGGATAGACCGGCTGGAGAAGGACGGGCTGATCCGGCGGGAGCGTGATCCGCAGGACCGGCGGGTGGTGCACTCGCGGCTGACGGACGAGGGGTTGTCGCTGATCGACGCGCTGTTCTCGGAGCATCTGGAGAACGAGCGGCGGATGCTGGCGGGGCTGTCGGAGGCGGAGTGCGTGGAGCTGGCGCGGCTGCTGGGGAAGCTGGAGCGGTCGGTGCTCGACGCGGAGGGCGGGGAGTAGAGGCACCCCGCGGGCGCACCGGGGCCGCCGGGCCCCGGTGCGGGGGTGTCAGGCCGTCGCCGCCTGAGACTCCGCCTCGGTGCGGTACATGCGGCGTACGCGGACCACGCCCAGGTCGTGCTGGTAGAGGTTCTCCGCCTGGTCGGCGTCGGCGCGCAGGTCCTCCAGCATGACGCGGTCCTGTTCGAGGACTTCCCAGTGCCGGTCCTCCAGGAGCGTCTTGTAGAGGAAGCGCCAGGTGTCGCGCTGCCAGTCGGTGACCTCGCGGTAGCGCCAGAAGAAGACGGCGCAGCGGTCCTCGTCGATGGGGGTGGCCATGCCGACGATGCCGAAGGGTCCGCCGGGGCCCGCGGTCGGCGGGTAGGGGATGGTGAGGTCGACCCAGTCGACGCCGGTGCGGCAGAGCTCGACCCAGTCGAAGTTGACGCCGCTCTGGTCGGTCTTCTCGAAGAAGAAGCCGCGTTCGGTCTCGCGGATGCGGAAGCGGGCGGTGGTCTGGCCCTCGGCCATGCTGTGCGAGTCGCGGTGGAGGAACGACCCGTGCATGGGGTCGAGCAGGTTCTCCACGGCGTAGCGCCAGTTGACGTTCCACTCGGCGTAGCAGAGGAACGCCGAGGTGCCGGGGTCGGTGAGGGGTTCGGGCAGGGTGAGCGGGACGGGTTCGGCGTGGGCGTGGTCGCCGAAGTAGGCGAGGATCGCGCCGCCGGTCTCGATGAGGTGGGGGGCGGCGACGAGCTGCTTGCCCTCCAGATTGCAGCCGGGGAGGCCGGGGACGGCGGCGACGGTGCCGGTGCCGTCGACCTGGACGCCGTGGTACCAGCAGGCGATGCGGTCGCCGAGGTGTTTGCCGAGGGAGAGGCGGGCGCCGCGGTGCGGGCAGCGGTCCTCCAGCATGTGGAGGGTGCCGTCGGCGCGGCGGAACAGGAGCCATTCCTCGCCGAGGAGGGTGAGCCGTTTCATGCCGCCCGCGGGCACGAAGTCCGAGGGGCAGACGGCGTACCACTGGTTGCGGATGCCGGTGGCGAAGAGGCGGTCGGCGGTGCGGTCGCCGGGGCGGGCGACCTCGGAGGGGCGGGTGGGGGTGCCCGGGGTCACGGGGGTGGTGGCGGTGGTCATGGCTGTCTCACGCTCCCAGTCGGCGCATCTCGGCGCGGAAGGTGTCCTCGGTCCAGGGGCTGCCGTCGGGGGCGGGCAGGTCGCGGGCGTTGAGTCCGGCGACGAGTCCGGGCAGGTCGTGGGCCCCGCCGCCGAAGACCTCCTCGATCACGGCGGCGAGCTTCTTCTCGTACGGGGTGGGCTCGGCGGTGCGGGCCTGGTGCGGGTCGAGGTACTGCGGGCCGGTCATGTCGGCTCCCTTCGGACGGGTCAGAGGTCGAGTACGAGGCGGGGGGTGCGGGAGCGGGAGACGCAGAGCATCATCGAGGCGCCGGCCGCGCGTTCACCCTCGCTGAGGAGGAAGTCGCGGTGGTCGGGGGTGCCTTCGAGGACCTTGGTCTCGCAGGTGCCGCAGATCCCGTCGCGGCAGGAGGAGGCGACGGGGATGCCGGCGTTCTCCAGGGCGTCGAGCGCGGAGGTGCCGGGGGCGACCTCAACGGTGCGGCCGGTGCGGGAGCAGACGAGGTCGAAGCCGGTGTCCTCGCCGTCGCGGGGTGCGGCGGCGGGTGCGGCGAAGCGTTCGGTACGGGCGTCGGGGCAGCGTTCCTCGACGGCGGCGAGGAGGGGTTCGGGGCCGCAGCAGTAGACCTGGGTGCCGGGTGCGAGGCCGTCGAGCAGGGTGTCCAGGTCGGGGTGGCCCTGTTCGTCCTGGGGGATGAACTCGACGCTGCCGCCGGGCTGTCCGGCGAGTGCGGTGAGTTCGGCGGTGAAGGCCATGGAGGCGCGGGTGCGGCCGCCGTGGACGAGCCGCCAGGGGGTGCGGGTGCGGGCGGCCTCGCGGGCCATGGCCAGGAGCGGGGTGATGCCGATGCCGCCGGCGACGAAGAGGTAGCCGGGGGCGTCGGGGTCGAGCGCGAAGTGGTTGCGGGGGCCCTGGACGTGGACGGTCCGGCCGGGGCGGAGTTCGCTGTGGATGTGGGCGGAGCCGCCGCGGGACGCGGGTTCGCGCAGGACGCCGATGCGCCAGCGGGCGGGGTCGTCGGGGTCGGAGCACAGCGAGTACTGGCGGATGTGGCCGCCGGTGTGGACGTCGATGTGGGCGCCGGGCCGCCAGGCGGGGAGGGGTTTGCCGTCGGGGTGGGTGAGTTCGATGCTCAGGACTCCGTCGGCCTCCCAGGTCATGCGGTGGACGAGCAGGTCGAGCCGGGGCTCCTCGGCGGGTGTCATGACGGGTTGCCTCCTTCTGCGGGGGTGTCGGTGGCGGCGGCGGGGAGCTTGACGGGCGGGGTGAACGGGGTGTTCATCGGGCCGAGTGCGGTGAGGTCGATCTCGACGAGGGTGGGGCCCGGGGTCGCGACGGCTTCCTTGATGACGGGTCCGGCGTCGGCCTCGGCGGCGATCCGCGCGTACGGGATGCCGGTGGCGGCGGCGAGGAGGGCGAAGTCGGGGGTGGCGAGGTCGACGCCGGAGCGGCGGGGGAAGTGGTCGTCCTGCATGTTGCGCAGGACGCCGTAGCCGCCGTCGTTGAAGACGAGGAGGGTGAGGTCGGGCTTCTCCTGGGCGAGGGTGAGGAGTTCGCCGAGGTGGACGGCGAGGCCGCCGTCGCCGGCGATGACGACGGTGGGGGTGCCGGGGCGGCCGAGTGCGGCGCCGATGCCCATGGCGAGCCCCTGGCCGATGCCGCCGCCGCGCGGGAAGACGTTGGTGGCCGGGTCGGTGATCTCCAGGAGCCGGTTTCCCCAGGTGGAGGACGGGATGGTGACGTCCCGGGCGATGACGGACCCGGGCGGGCAGGCGTCGCGTATCGCGTCGTTGATCGCGGCCTGCGGGCCGATGGCGTGGCGCTGCGCGGCCCGGGCGGCGGTACGGGCCTCGCGTACGCGGCCGGGCCAGCTCTTCTCCGTACTGCCGCTGGTGACGCGGCCGAGGAGGGCGGCGAGTACGGCGGAGGCGTCGCCGGCGAGGGCGACGGTCGCCGGGTAGACGCGGGCGAGGGCGGCCGGGTCCAGGTCGATCTGGAGGTGTGTGGCGGGGAGTTCGAGGGCGTAGTCGGCGGTCTCGTTGGAGCGGAAGTGGGTGCCGATGGTGAGCAGCACGTCGGCCTCGGCGAGCAGGGCGCGGCCGGCCGGGGCGGTGGCGTAGTTGCCGAGGACCCGCTCGTCGGACTCGGGGACGGCGCCGCGACCGGAGTTGGAGGTGACGAGTCCGGCGTCGAGGGCGTCGAGGAGGGCCGCGACCTCGGGGCGGGCGTGGTTGGCGCCGCCGCCGGCCCAGAGGAGGGGGCGGCGGGCGGCGGACAGCAGGGCGGCCGCCTCGTCCAGGAGCGCCGGGTCGGGCAGGGCCGGGGCGGCGGGTGCGGGGACGGGGGCGCCGGTGAGCCGCTGGGGGGCGAACTGGAGGTCGATGGGCCACTCGACGCTGACCGGGCCGTGCGGGGCGGTCAGGGCGCGGGCGGCCGCGTCGCGCAGCAGGTCGCCCGCGCTTTCGGCGTCGGTGACGGTGACGGCGTGCGCGGAGACCGCGCGGAGCATGCCGAGCTGGTCCTTGGTCTCGTGGATGAAGCCGCGCCCGGAGCCGAGGTACGCGCTGTCGATCTGCCCGGTGACGTGGAGAACAGGGGTGCCGGAGCTGAGGGACTCGATGAGGGAGCCGGCCGCGTTGCCCGCCCCCGTACCGGTGCTGGTGAGGGCGCAGCCGAGCCGGCCGGTGGCGCGGGCGTAGCCGTCGGCGGCGTTGACCGCGGCGGCCTCGTGGCGGACGGGGACGAAGCGCAGGTCGCGGTCGACGGCTTCGACGAGCGGCAGGTTGTGCACGCTGACGATGCCGAACACCGTGTCGACGCCCAGTCCTCGTAGCGTCTCGACGAGCAGGTCGCCGCCGTTGGGTCGGGTCATGTCGGGTGCTCCTGGTGAGGGGGTGGCGGGTGGGGTTACGCGACGGCGCGGTTGACGCCGCCGCAGACGTCGACGGTGGTGCCGGTGATGTACGAGGCGCGGGGCGAGAGGAGGGTGGTGACGGCGTACGCGACTTCGTCGGCGTTGCCGAGGCGGCCGAGGGCGATGCCGCGGTCGGCGGCGAGTTCGGCCTGCCAGGCGGGGTAGTCCAGCGGGGAGCCGGAGGCGGCGTACCGGCGTTCCCACTGCCCGGTGTCGATGAGGCCGAGGCAGACGGAGTTGACGCGGATGCCGTCGGGGGCGAGTTCCTTGGACAGCGAGGTGGAGAGGTTGAGGATGCCGGCGCGGGCGGCGCTGGTGGTCATCAGCCGGGTCTCGGGCTGTTTGGCGAGGACCGCGTTGATGTTGACGACGGAGGCGCCGCGGGCGGCGCCGGAGGCGCGGAGGTGGGGCAGGGCGGCGTTCAGCGGGTGGAGGACGCCGAAGAACTTGAGCTCCAGCTCCTCGCGCCAGTCGGCGGCGGTGGTCTCGGCGAAGGGTTTCAGCCGGGAGGCGCCGGCGTTGTTGACGAGGCCGTCGAGTCCGCCGAAGCGGTCGGCGGCGGCGTCGGTGAAGGCGCGTACGGCGGCCTCGTCGGTGACGTCGCAGGGGGCGTGGAACAGCGTGTCGGGTCCGGCGAGGCCGTCGAGTGCGGCGGCGAGGGCGTCGGGGCGGCGGCCGCAGGTGGCGACGCGGGCGCCCTCCGCGAGGAGCGCGCGGACGGTGGCGAGTCCGACGCCGGAGCTGCCGCCGGTGACGAGGAGGCGGTGGCCTTTCAGCTGGAGGTCCATGTGCGGCTCCTTTCGGTGGGGGGGGTGCGGTGGGGCGTGGTGTGGGCGCTGCCGTCCGCAGGGCTAATGCATCGTGAAGCCGCCGTTCACGGCGAACGTCTGGCCCGTGATGTAGCCGGACTCCTCACCGATCAGGAAAGCGATGAGGCCGACCAGGTCGGACGGTTGCTGAGGGCGGGAGATGGCCCGGTTCAGCCGGTACAGCTCGTGGCGTTCGGCGGGGATGTCCACGGCGGACTCCCCCTCGGTGAGGCCGGGCGCCACCGCGTTGACGGTGATGCCGTGGTCGCCCGTCTCGCGGGCCATCGCCCGGGTCAGGGAGATCACGGCGCCCTTGGACGCGATGTAGTGGGCGAGCCGGGGCGAACCGTAGAGCGCGGCGTCCGATGCGAGGTTGACGACGCGTCCGGCGCCGTGGGCCCGCATCAGCGGAAGGAGGGCGCGGGCGACGAGCCACGGCCCGCGCGCGTTGACCGTCATGATGCGGTCCCACGCCGCGACGTCGATCTCGTGGAACGGCTTGCCGCCCACCGCGTTGGCCAGTCCGGCGTTGTTGACCAGCCCGTACAGCCGGCTGCCGTCACGGGCGAGGGTGTCGGCGAGGGCGGCGACGGAGTCCGGGTCGGCGACGTCGAGCGGGTGGTAGTCCGCGGTGATGCCGTCGGCGCGCAGCGTCCCGGCCGCCTGCCGGCCGGTGGCCTCGTCCAGTTCGGCGATGACGACGCGGTGTCCGTCGCCGCCGATCCGGCGGGCCGCGGCCAGTCCGAGGCCGCGGCCGGCGCCGGTGACGACGACCGTGCGGGGGGTGTCGTCGGCGGCCATCAGTCGCGGGTGACGCCGTGCATCGGCGAGTGCTCGGGGTAGGTCGGCACCTGCGGCTTCCGCGTGCCGATGATGACGCAGAAGAGGGCGTCGGTGTCGCCCTCGTTCTTCAGGGAGCGGGCCACTCCGGCGGGGACGACGATCATGTCCCGGTAGCCGAGGGTGCGGTATTCGGTCTCGTCGGCGCCCCGGTGGATGCCGACCCTGACCTGCCCCTCCAGGACGAAGAACGCCTCCTCCACGTCGTGGTGGGTGTGCTCGGGGCCCTCGGCGCCCGGCGGGAGCAGCATGTTGGAGAGGGTGAAGCCGCCCGAGGGCAGGATGCGGTTGTCGCTCTCGTGGTTGCCGGTGGCGCCGGAGCCGACGTACCGGATCTGGGCGCGGCGGTACTGGGCGCCGGCCTTCTCCTGGAAGGAGAGGGTGTTCCAGTCGGGTTCGCGGGAGTCCTTGGTGGCGATGAGCGAGTCGGTGAACTTCGCGAGGTCGCCGTTGTTCTCGTACGGGGTCCTGTCGATGGGCACGGGATGCTCCTGGTGTGTCGGGGTGGGTGGGGGGGCGTCGTTACGCGGGTACGCGGGCGACGACGTGGAGGTGGGCGCGGACCCAGGCGTTGAACGCCTCGGGGCGTTCCTGGTTGGCGAGGTGTCCGGCGCCGGAGAGGGTGACGTAGACGGATTTCGCCAGGCCCCCGGCGATGGCCTGGGACTCGTCGGTGCCGGTGACCGTGTCCTGTTCGCCGCAGAGCACGAGGGCCGGTGCGGTGATGGCGGGCAGGTCGTCGGTGAGGTCGGCGTCCGCCATGGCCTCGGCGGCGTATCCGTAGCCGGGGCCGCGGACGGAGCCGGCCATGGTGGCGACGACGCGGGCGACCAGCTCCGGCGGTGCGCCGTCCGAGACGAGCCGGGGCCCCCGGGCGGCGGCGAACGCCTCCGGCCCCTGGGCGGCGAGCTGTGCGGCGCGCCCGCGCATGGCCTTCGCCCTGTCCGGGTCGGTGCCGGACCCCCGGCTGGAGTCGGCGACGATCAGCGAGGCGACCAGGTCCGGGTGGCGGACGGCGAGGCGCAGGGCGATGACGCCGCCCCAGGAGACGCCGAGGACATGGGCGGGGCCGCCGCGTTCGCGGATGAGGGCGGCGGCGGTGTCGGCGTATCCGTCGAGACCGGGGGCATGGGCCGGGTCGGCGGAGTCCGCGTAGCCGGGGGCGTCCCAGGCGACGACCCGTACCTGGTCGGCGAGGCCGTCGAGCTGGGGGGCGAAGGCGGCGGAGGAGGAGCCGATGCCGTGGAGGCAGAGCAGCAGCGGGGCGTCCGGGTCGCCGGCCTCGCGGGTGTGGACGGCCCCGGGCTTGAGCATCGCGGCGGTCACAGGATCTGCCCCGCCCGGCCGACGACGGCGCCGAGGCTGCGGAGCACGGCGTGCGGGACGACCTGGCTGGTGGCGGGGTTGGCGGCGTCGGGCCGGTGGGCGACCTCGAAGCGGTAGCTGCCGTGCGGGCCCGCCGCCTCGATGACGTGCCGGGTGAGGGTGGCGGCCGGGTCGGCGACCACGACGACCTCGACCAGGTCCGGGTCGCCGGTGGCCAGGGCGACCGAGGCGGCGACGTTGGTCGACTTGGGGAACTTCACCGGGACGTCCCGGGCGGTGCCGCGCATGACCTCGACCGGTCCGGTGGTGGTGCGCAGCCGGGCGGTGAGCGCGTCGTCCATCCAGGGCTGGTGGAGGGTGGCAGGGAGCTTGGTGGTGGTGAGGGTGACGGAGGTGAGGGGGCCGAGGCCGCGGACGGCCTGGAGGAGGTCGAGCCCGCCGACGGCGCCCCCGGTGAAGTAGACGCGGCCGGGTCCGGCGGCGCGCAGCCGGGCGGTGAGTTCGGGGTCGACCAGGGCGCCGGTGGAGGCGATGAGCAGGTCCGCGCCGCTGGTGAGGACGCGCTCGGCCCATTCCCGTACAACGGCCTGACCGGCGGCTTCGACCACGAGGTCGCAGACGGCGAGGGCGTCCTCGAAGGACAGCTGGGGGGCCGGGGCGTCCACGAGCGGCCGGTTGTCGATGACACAGGCGAGTTCGGCGCCGGGGACACGGCCCTCGGCGAGGGCGGTGCCGACGACGCGCCCGATGGCGCCCCAGCCGACGAGACCGACGCGGCGCACGGTGGGGCCGGGGCGGGCGGGGGTGTCCGGGCGGGGGGTGAGGACGGCGGTCATGCGGTCACCTCCTGGGGGGTGGTGGCGAGCGGACCGGGGTCCGGGGTGCCGGCCATGTGGCGGCGGATTGCGGGGGACGGGGGTCCGGCGGTGCCCCAGAGGTCGGAGAGGTCGGGGGTGCGGCGCCAGACCTTGGCGATCCAGGCGTCCTCCACGATCTGGGCGACCTCGGAGGTGTATTCGCAGACGAGTCCGGCCGGGTCGGTGAAGTAGGAGAAGGTGTTGTTGCCGGGTCCGTGCCGGCCGGGGCCCCACTGGGGGGTGATGCCGTGGTGGCGGAGCCGGCCGAGGCCGCGCATGAAGTGGTCGACGGACGGCATCTCGTACGCGACGTGGTTGAGGGACGTCCACTCGGCCTGGTTGAAGGCGATGCAGTGGTGGTCGGCGTTGCAGCGCAGGAAGGCCATCTGGTGTTCGGACCAGTCGGAGACCCGCAGTCCGAGCACGGCGGTGTAGAAGGAGACGGCGGCGTCGATGTCCGTGGTGTTGAGCACGGTGTGGGTGACGCCGACGGGGACGGCGCCGTCCCGGCCGCGCGGGGTGACCGCGTGGGTCTGGGCGCTGAGCTCGATCAGCCGGCCCTCGGGGTCGGTGAAGCGGAGTCCGTAGCCGCCGCCGACCTGGTCGAGCGGGCCGGGCCCGGCGACGGGGACGATGCCCCTGGCGAGGAGGCGGCGGGCGGCCTCGTCGATCTCGGCGGGGGTGGCGACGGCGAAGCTGATGCGGCCGAGGCCGTTGCGCTCGGCGCGGGTGAGGTGCAGGACGTGGTGTTCTCCGCCGGTGCCGCGCAGCCAGCTGGCGTCGGTGTCGCGTTCGACGGGTTCCAGGCCCCAGACCTCGGCGTAGAAGTCGGCGGACTCGGTGAGGGCGGGCGTGTGGAGTTCGACGGAGCGCAGGGCGCGGAGCCGGGCTATCGGCCGGTCGTGGGGGTGGTCGTGGGGCATGGGGTCCTCCCGCTCGGGTGGGTGGGGCGCGTGCGGTGTCAGTGGGCGGCGGCCCAGGGCAGCGGGGTGGTGCCGGTGGCCCAGTAGAGGGACTTCTGCCGTTGGTAGCCGCGGATGAGGTCGCGGCCCTTCTCGGTGCCGATGCCGCTGTCCTTCAGCCCGCCGAACGGGGTGGAGATGCTGAACTGCTTGTACGTGTTGATCCAGACGGTGCCCGCGTCGATACGGCGGGCCAGCCGCCAGGCCCGGGCGTGGTCGCGGGTCCAGATCCCGCAGGCCAGCCCGTAGACGCTGTCGTTGGCCTGGGCGACGAGGTCGTCCTCGTCCGCGAAGGGCAGGGCGGCCAGGACCGGTCCGAAGATCTCCTCCCGGCAGACCCTGGCGGTGTTCGGCAGGCCGTCCAGGACGGTGGGCAGGTAGTAGGCGCCGTCCCGGTAGCGCTCGCCCTCGGGGGCCGCTCCCCCGCACCGGACGGTGGCGCCCTCCGCCCGGGCCAGGTCGACATAGGCGGCGACGCTGTCGCGGTGGCGGTGGTGGACCAGCGGGGCGACCTGGGTGTCCGGGTCGGTGCCGGGGCCGACGCGCAGCTTCTCCGTACGGGCCACCAGCTCGCCCAGGAACTCCTCGTAACGGGAGCGGTGCACGAAGAGGCGGGAACCGGCGATGCAGCTCTGGCCGCTGGACGAGAAGATCCCGTACATCACACCGGCGAGGGCCTGTTCGAGGTCGGCGTCCTCCAGCACGATCGTCGGCGACTTGCCGCCGAGTTCGAGGGAGACCGGCATCAGCTTGCCGGCGGCGGCGTGGGCGAGGGTGCGGCCGGTCTCCGTACCGCCGGTGAAGGTGACCTTGCCGACGGCGGGGTGGCGGACGATCGCGTCGCCGATGACGCTGCCGCGGCCCGGCAGGACGGAGAGCAGGGCCGTCGGCAGCCCGGCTTCGGTGAGTGCCTGATGGACCAGGCGGCCGAGCGCGAGGGCGACGAGCGGGGTCCACTCGGCGGGCTTGAGGAGGACGGCGTTGCCGGCGGCGAGGGCGGGGGCGAGCTTCTGGGCGTCGCTGGCGATCGGCGAGTTCCAGGGGGTGATCGCGCCGACGACGCCGATCGGTTCGTGGACGCTCATCGTGAGGTACGGGCCGCGGGCCGGGGTGAGCGCGTCCTCGGCGGTCTCCAGGGCGGCGGCGGTGTAGCGGAAGGTGCCGGCGGCGCTGAGCACGAGGGCCCGGGTCTCGGTGCGGCACTTGCCGGTGTCCGCGGTCTGGAGGGCGGAGAGCCGGTCGGCGTCCTGCTCGACGAGGTCGGCGACGCGGTGCAGCAGCCGGGCCCGGAGGTGGGCGGGCAGCTCGCGCCAGGCGGGGTCCCGGGCCGCCCGGGTGGCTGCTGCGGCGGCGGCCTCGACGTCTTCGAGGGACGCGGCGTGCACGGTGGCGATGACCTGGCCGGTGGCCGGGTCGATGGTCTCGATGGGGGCGCCCCGGCCCTGGCGCCACTGCCCTGCGACCAACACCTCGTCGGCAAGCATCGGTTGGCCTCCTGCGGTCGTGATCGGTTCCCGGTCCGGCCGGAGCCGGTACCTCAGGGCTAAAAAGCTAAGCACTTAAGTAATTGCCCGCAAGCCCCCCTGAACAAAAAGCCCGGGCAAAAAGTCTTTTGCTCCCCGGCCCTTGACGGCCGCCGCCCCCGGACCGGTAGAACTTAAGCCCTAAGAAGCTAGGTGCTTACAGAGGTTCGTGGGCGATGTCACCGCCGCACGGGCACCGCGTACCGCTCCCCCACCCGTACGCTCGGCTCACCGCGTCCTCCGCGAACACGTACACCTGGCTCCCCCAACCGCTCCGGGCCCCCGCGGAGCAGGAGGAACCCTGGATGAGCACCGACATCTCACAGGACGCCGTACCGGGCCCCTCGCCCGCCGGCACCACCCGCACCGCCATCGCGGCCCGGTTCGAGCGGCTGCCGCCGTCCCGCTGGCACATCACCGTCCGCCTGATCGTGGGCGTGGTCACCTTCTTCGAGGCGTTCGACCAGCTGCTGATCGCCTACGCCCTGCCCGAGCTCCGGGACGAGTGGCAGTTGAGCACCGGCGACGCCACGGCCGTCCTGACCGTCGGTTCGGTCGGCATGCTCGTCGGCGCCCTGCTCTCGGGACGGCTGGCCGACCGCTACGGCCGGGTGAAGGTCATCGCGTACTGCATCGCCGTATCCGGCCTGGTCAGCCTGGCCCTCACCGCCTGCACCTCGCTCACCCCGTTCCTGGCGCTCCGGTTCGTGCAGGGGCTGGCGATCGGCGGCGAGGTGCCGGTGGCGGCGGCCTTCATCAGCGAGATCACCCGCAGCTTCAAGCGCGGCCGCTTCGTTCTGCTGTACGAGCTGGTCTTCCCGGCCGGCCTCACCGTCGGCGCGCTCGTCGCGGCCTGGGTCGTCCCGGCCGCGGGCTGGCGCACGATGTTCGCGGTCGCCGCCGTCCCCGGCCTGCTGGCCTTCCTCGTGCAGCGCCGCGTCCCGGAGTCCCCGCGCTGGCTCGCGGACCGGGGCCGGCTCGCGGAGGCGGAGGCGGTGATGGCCGGGATCGAGGCGAAGGTGGCGGCGGCGACGGGGCAGCCCCTTCCGGCGCCGGGCGCGGTGCGGGCTCCGGAGAAGGCAACCGCCGCAGCCACCGAAGCGGAACGGGCCGCGACCGGCCTGCGCGGCCTGTTCACCGGCCGCTACCGGCGCCGCACCCTGGTCGTCGGCGCGATCTGGTTCACCGGCTACTTCGTGAACTACGGCGTGACGTCCTGGCTGCCCAGCATCTACAAGGACGAATACGGCCTCGGCCTCTCCGACGCCCTGCTCTACTCCACGGTGACCTCGGTCGCCGGTCTGCTCGGCTGCCTGGTCGTCGCGCTCACCGTGGACGTCCTGGGCCGCCGCAAGATCTTCGCGATCTGCCTCGGCGCCTCGGCGGCCCTGCTGCTCACCCTGGCCGCGCTCGGCGCCGGCTCCCCCGGCCAGGTGCTGATCTGGACCTCACTGGCGGCGGTCGGCTTCTTCGGCTCCAACATCTGCCTGTACCTCTACACCCCGGAGCTGTACCCGACCCGGATGCGGGCGCTCGGGTGCAGCGTCGGCGGCGCGGTCAACCGGCTGGGCGTGATCCTCGGCCCGATCCTGGTCGGCGTCGTCTACGCGGCGAACGACAGCGTGGTCGCGGTCTTCGTGATGCTCGCCGCGGTGGCGGTGCTCGGCGCGGTGGTGGCCGGCACCCTGGCGGAGGAGACCGCGAACCGGCCCCTGGAGGAGATCTCGCCCTGACGGGGGCGGAAGACGGGCGCGGAGGCGGCCGGGGCCGGGGCGAGAAGCCCTCAGCGCTCCCCGGCCGCCTCCGTGCCGTTCGCGGACTCCTCCGCGATGCGTTCGTGGTGGCGGATGACCTCCGCGACGATGAAGTTGAGCAGCTTCTCGGCGAAGGCCGGGTCGAGATGGGCGCTCTCCGCGAGCTCGCGGAGACGGGCGATCTGGCGGGCCTCGCGGGCCGGGTCGGCCGGGGGGAGCTGATGGGCGGCCTTGAGGTGGCCGACCTGCTGGGTGCACTTGAAGCGTTCGGCCAGCATATGGACGACGGCGGCGTCGATGTTGTCGATGCTCTGGCGCAGCCGGTCGAGTTCGACGCGTACGGAGGCGTCGGTGTCGTTCGTGGTCATGGGCAGCGAGCTTACGGGGCTACGAGGTGATCGTCGGCGGGTGTTCGGGGTCCGGGACGCGGTCGCTCCAGCCGCCCGGGACCGTACGCCCCTGCTGTTCGCGGAAGCGGACCGGGGCGATGCCGACGCGCCGCGCGAAGAGCCGGGAGAAGTAGGCCGGGTCGTCGTAGCCGACGCGGCGGGCGACGGCCGCGACCGGCAGGTCGCTCGTGGCGAGGAGCTCCTTCGCGCGCCCGAGCCGGATGGTCAGGAGGTAGTCCTTCGGGCTGCGTCCCGCGCTCCGGCGCACCGCCGTCCGCAGCTCGGCGGAGGTCATCCCGTGCCGGGCGGCGTGCTCCGCGACGGACAGCGGCTGGAAGGCGTCCCGGGCGAGCGCCTGGAGCACCGGATCGCCGTCCGGGCCGACGTCGGCGCGGGCCCGGCGCAGGGCGACGAGCAGTTCGTGCACGGCGGCCCCCGTCTCGACCTCCAGGAGCGGGTTGCCGTGCCGGGCCGCCCGGACCATCCGGCCGATCGCGGCGCGCGGGGCCGCGGTGTCGGTGAGCGGGACCAGCGGGCGGTCGGGCTCGATGTAGCCGAGTTCGGTGTACGTGGCGGTGGCGGGCCCGGTGAAGTCCACGAAGCTCTCGTCCCAGCCGGTCCCCGGGTCGGCGCCGTAGTGGTGCGGGGTGCCCGGGGTCAGCCAGATGAGGCTGGGCGCGGTGACCGGGACCCGCCGCCCGTCCGGCCCGGCGAACCAGCCGCTGCCCGTGTGCACGACGACGGCCACATGGTGGTCCAGGGTGCGCGGGCCGACCGTGGGCAGGGTGCCGTGCTGGAGGCCGACGCCGAGGCAGACGAGGCCCAGGCGGTGGTGGAGCGGGCTGGGCGTGAAGAAGCGCATCCAGGTGTGGTACATGGGCTCCCTCTCGCCCGGTCCGGGCCACTCGCGTCCAAACAGCCAAGATCTTTGTCCATGGACCGGCCGCACGCCAGGGCCGAGGCTGGACCGAGACATTCCGCGCATCGGGAGAACGGGCACCATGGCTGACTTCACCGTCGAGGACGACGGCTTCCGGATCGATGGGAAGCCCGTACGGCTGCTGTCCGGGGCCCTGCACTACTTCCGGGTGCACGAGGGCCAGTGGGACCACCGGCTCGCGATGCTGCGCGCGATGGGACTGAACTGTGTGGAGACGTACGTCCCGTGGAATCTCCACGAGCCCCGGCCCGGCCGCTTCCGGGACACCGGGGCGCTGGGCCGCTTCCTGGACGCGGCGCACCGGGCCGGCCTGTGGGCGATCGTGCGCCCCGGCCCGTACATCTGTGCGGAGTGGGAGAACGGCGGCCTGCCCGCGTGGGTGACCGGCCGGTTCGGGCGCCGGGTGCGGACCCGCGACGAGGGGTATCTCGACGCGGTCCGGGCCTGGTTCGCGGAGCTGCTGCCGCAGGTCGCGGAGCGGCAGATCGACCGCGGCGGCCCGGTGATCATGGTGCAGGCCGAGAACGAGTACGGGAGTTACGGCACGGACGGCGTCTATCTGCGCCGGGTGACCGAGCTGCTGCGCGCGTACGGGGTGGGCGTGCCGCTGTTCACCTCGGACGGGCCGGAGGACCATATGCTCACCGGCGGCTCGGTGCCCGGCCTGCTCGCCACCGCCAACTTCGGTTCGGGCGCCCGCGAGGCGTTCCGGGTGCTGCGCCGCCACCGGGCGTCGGGTCCGCTGATGTGCATGGAGTTCTGGTGCGGCTGGTTCGAGCACTGGGGCGCGCCGCCGGTGGTACGCGATCCGGCGCAGGCGGCCGGTGCGCTGGCGGAGATCCTGGAGTGCGGGGCGTCGGTGAACGTCTACATGGCGCACGGCGGCACGAACTTCGCGGGCTGGGCGGGCGCCAACCGGTCCGGGCCGCTCCAGGACCAGGAGCTGCTGCCGACGGTGACGTCGTACGACTACGACGCGCCGGTGGACGAGTACGGCAGGGCCACGGAGAAGTTCCGGCTGTTCCGGAAGGTCCTCGCCGCATACGCGGACGGGCCGCTGCCCCCGCTGCCGCCGGAGCCGGCCGGGCTCGCCGCCCCGGTCCGGGCGGAGCTGACCGGGTGGGCGCCGCTGGACACGGTGCTGGAGGCGCTGGGCGACGAGGAGACGGCGGAGTCCGGGGTGCCGCCGACGTTCGAGGAGCTGGGCGTCGACCGCGGCCTGGTCCGCTACCGGGTGGCCGTGCCGGGGCCGCGCCGCCCGTACCCGCTGGGCGTCTCGGGGCTGCGGGACCGTGCGGTGGTGTACGTGGACGGGGTGCGCCGGGGCGTCCTGGGCGAGGGGGCCGCCACCCTGACGGAGCCGGTGGCCGGGCCCGCCGATGTGGAGCTGTGGGTGGAGTCGCTGGGCCGGGTCAACTACGGGCCGCGCCTGGGTGAGCCGAAGGGCGTCACCGGGGGCGTGCTGCACGAGCGCCAGTATCTGCACGGGGTGCGGGCGCGGGCGCTGCGGCTGGACGCGTTCGAGGAGCCGGGCGCGGTCGCGGGCGTACCGTTCGGGCCGGTCGACGGGGCGGGCGGGACGGGTCTGTACCGGGGCACGTTCGAGCTGACGGCCGGGGCGGACCACGCGGGGCTCGAACTCCCGGGCTGGACGCGGGGCTTCGTCTGGGTGAACGGCTTCTGCCTGGGCCGGTACTGGTCGGCGGGCCCGCAGCACACGCTGTATGTGCCGGGTCCGGTGCTGCGGGACGGGGTCAACGAGGTGTGGGTGCTGGAGACGGAGGGCGCGGGCGCGCCGTTCGTCCGGCTGGGCCCGGGGCTGCCGGTCCGGACCGGGAACTGACAACCCCGGGGCGCGGTTCCCGGTCTACATTGGTGAGGAGTCGGGCCCGGAGCGAGGAGCGGGGGTACGGACGTGCCGGACAGCCCCCGCCGCAGCCCGGTCGAGCACGGGTTTCCGCATCTGGAGACGGTCCGCTCGGCGATCACCGCGCTGTACCGCAGGCTGTCGGCCGACGGCGTCCGGCGGTACGCGACGAGCCTCGCCCCGGTCGACGCCGCGTTCGCCGACGCGGACGATCTGCATCTGGGCGCGCAGCGGGTGGCGCGGGCGATGGTGCACCACTACCGGCTGCCGGACGCCCGGGTGATCGTGGCGTTCCGGTCGATGGAGCACGCGGGCAGCGTCGAACTCGCGGCGGGGCCGGAGTACTTCGTGGAGCTGAACGACCGCTTCCGCACCCATCGCCGGGACATCGGGGCGGCCCTGTCGCACGAGGTCGCGCATGTGCTGCTGCACCGGCTGGGCCTGGAGTTCCCCGGCACCCGTGACAACGAGATCCTGACCGACACGGCGGCGGCCTACCTGGGGGCGGGCTGGCTGCTCCTCGACGCGTTCCGCGAGGACGCGACGTCCAGCCAGAAGCTGGGGTATCTGACGCCGGAGGAGTTCGGGTACGTGCTGGCCGAGCGGGCGCTGGTGTTCGGCGAGGACCCCTCGCCCTGGTTCACCAGTCCGCAGGCGTACACCGCGTACACGGAGGGGCGGGCGCGGGCACTGCGGGACGCGGCGCGGCCGCCGCTGACGGCCGCGGGGTGGGCGGGGCGGCGGCGCTACGCACGGGACCGGCGGACCGGGGCGGGGGCCGGGGCCGGGGGTCCCGGGGGTTCGTACGCCTTCGAGGCGGCGGCGGACGGGTTGCGGGTGGCGTTCCCGTGCCCCGTCTGCCATCAGCGGAACCGGGTTCCGGTGCGGGGGCGGGTGCGGGTGCGGTGCGCGCTGTGCCGCGCGGTACTGGACTGCACGACGTGACCGGTCACCGTCCCGGGGGCGCTGCCCCCGGACCCCCGCTCCTCAATCGCCGGAGGGGCTTGATTTCGGCCCCTCCGGCGACGGGTGCTACGCGGCGCGGCGGGTGCGCTGTGCGCTTCCGCGAGCGGCCCCTGTGCGCGGGGCGGAGCCCCGGGACGCGCCGGCCCCCCGGCCCCGGCCCCGGCTGCCCGAGCGGGCTCCCGCCGGCCTCGGCTTCGGCTGCGTCGGCTGCGGGACCTCTATGACCACCGCGACCCCGGACGGTTCGCGGGCGCCCGTGATACGGGTCAGCTCCTCGTCGCTGGAGCGGATGCGGGTCGTGCGCGGGGCGATGCCCGCGTCGCGCATCAGCCGGGTCATGTCCCGCTTCTCGTCGGGCAGGACGAGGGTGACGACGCTGCCGGACTCACCGGCGCGGGCGGTGCGGCCGCCCCGGTGCAGGTAGTCCTTGTGGTCGGTGGGCGGGTCCACGTTGACGACGAGGTCGAGGTCGTCCACATGGATGCCCCGGGCCGCCACGTTCGTCGCGACGAGGGCCGTGACCTGGCCGTTCTTGAACTGGTCCAGGGTCCGGTTGCGCTGCGGCTGGGAGCGCCCGCCGTGCAGCGCGGCAGCGCGTACCCCACTGGCGAGCAGCCGCTTGGCGAAACGGTCCGCCGCGCGCTTGGTGTCCACGAACATGATCACGCGGCCCTCGCGGGCGGCGATCCGGGTCGCGACGGCCTTCTTGTCGGTCTCGTCCAGGACATGGAGGACGTGGTGCTCCATGGTGGTGACCGCACCGGCGGACGGGTCGACCGAGTGCACGACGGGGTCGGTCAGGAACATCTTGACCAGGCGGTCGATGTTCTTGTCCAGGGTCGCGGAGAACAGCATCCGCTGGCCGCCCGCCTCGACCTGCCGGAGCAGGGCGGTGACCTGGGGCATGAAGCCCATGTCGGCCATCTGGTCGGCCTCGTCCAGGACCGTGATCGCGACCTGGTCCAGGCGGCAGTCGCCGCGCTCGATGAGGTCCTTGAGCCGGCCCGGGGTCGCCACCAGCACCTCGGCGCCGCGCCGCAGCGTGGCGGACTGCCGGGTGATCGACATGCCGCCGACGACGGTGGCGAGCCGCAGATTGACCGAGGTGGCGTACGGGGTCAGCGCGTCGGTGACCTGCTGGGCGAGCTCGCGGGTCGGGACGAGGACGAGGGCCAGCGGTGCCTTCGGCTCGGCGCGGCGGCCGGCGGTGCGGGCCAGCAGCGCGAGCCCGAAGGCGAGGGTCTTGCCGGAGCCGGTGCGGCCCCGGCCGAGGATGTCACGGCCGGCCAGCGAGTTGGGCAACGTGGCGCCCTGGATCGGGAACGGCTCGGTCACGCCCTGCGCGGCAAGGGTCTTCAGCAGGGCTGCGGGCATGTCCAGCTCGGCGAACGCCTCGACGGCGGGCAGTGCGGGGGTGATGGTCTCGGGCAGCGCGAATTCGCCCTGCGGCGGCGTGGCCCTGCGACGGGACGACGCCTTTCCGGTTCCCTTGCCGGAACCCTGTGCGGTTGCCTGTGCCCGGTCCGTGCCGCGCGCCCTGGACGGGCGGTTGCGAGCGGGACGGTCCTGGCGTTCGGAGCGGGTCATATCGGGATTGTCCTCCTGGGACAGCACGAGCCGGGGCCCGCACCTTGACGGTGCGGGCCCCGGCTGCGAGGTACGCGTCCGGCGAAAATTAGGCCGGGACGATGTTCTCCGCCTGCGGGCCCTTCTGGCCCTGCGTGACGTCGAAGCTGACCTTCTGGCCCTCGACGAGCTCACGGAAGCCCTGGGCGTTGATGTTCGAGTAGTGGGCGAAGACGTCGGCGCCGCCGCCGTCCTGCTCGATGAAGCCGAAGCCCTTTTCAGAGTTGAACCACTTCACGGTTCCAGTAGCCATGTCGATCTCCTAAGGAGGTGCAGTGCCGGAAATTCGCACTTTACGAATTCCAAGTCGCCGCAATTGAGCCCCATCCGGAGAAAGCCGGAAAACAATAAAGCGCCTGACGAAGCATTCCCGTCAGGCGCACATAAAGTTCATGGGTACCAAAACTGCAACACGACCACCGTAGCACGACCCGCCGCCGGATGTCGGGAGGAGCCCCGATCAGCCGTCGTTGCCCCGCCGGATCACGCGCAGCGGCCGACCGGGCCGCCAGCTGCTGATGACAAGCGTGTCACCACCCTCCAGGCCGACCCGCACCACCTCGGTCGGCTCGACCCGGAACAGGTGGAAGGGCTCGGGCGGGGTGCGCTCCTCGATGAAGCGGGCGAGGACGGCGGGGTCGGTCACCTCGACGGCGCGCCCGGAGATCCGGACGTCCCCGTCGGCCATCTCGGCGTCCGGCCCGGGGTTGGCGTGCACGCAGAAGCGGGGGTCGCGGCGCAGATCGAGGGCCTTGCGGGAGTTCGGCATCATGCCGAGGTGCGGTTCGTCCTCCCAGAAGTCCACCTCCAGGCCGGTGAGCCGGGGCGACCCGTCCTCGCGGAGGGTCGCGAGGACATGGTGCTTGTACAGCGCGAACCTCCGCCGCACGGCGTCGGCGAAGTCGGGCTCGGCGGTGCGGAAGTCGGTCCAGGTGCTTGTGGTCATGGAGTCATTGTCGCGGTCTGACACGATGAGCGGATGCGGAACGATCACTTCGCGGCGCGCTCGCGCGTCCTGGTGCGGCGGTTGCATTCCCTGGACTGGCTGGCCGGCGGGCTGCTTCTGCTCGGGGTGGTCGCCGCGGCGACCGGGCTGCTGCCCGCCGGGCCCGCGCAGGACCAGCTGCGGCGCATCGGGCCGCTGCTGGCGTTCCTGGCGACGGTGATCGTGCTGGCGGAGCTGGCGGGCCGGGCGCAGGTCTTCGACGTGGTCGCGGCGTGGGTGGCGCGGGCCGGGCGGGGGCGGTATCCGCTGCTGTTCGGGCTGTGCGTGGCGTTCGCCTCGCTGACCACGATCACACTGAACCTCGACACGACGGCCGTGCTGCTCACCCCGGTGATGCTGGCGCTGGCCGGGCGGGTGGGCATCGCGGCGGTGCCGCTGGCGATGACGACGGTGTGGCTGGCCAACACGGCGAGCCTGCTGCTCCCCGTATCGAATCTGACCAATCTGCTGGCGGCGGACCGGGTGGCGCTGTCCCCGGCCGGGCTGGCCGCCGTGATGTGGCTGCCGCAGCTGGCGGCGATCGGGATGACGGCCCTGTGTCTGTGGGTCTTCTACTGGCGCCGGGGCCGGCGGGGCGCCGACACGTACACCCCGCCGCCGGTGCCGTCGCCCGACGACCGGGTGCTGCTGGGCGTCTGCTCGGTGGCGTGCGCCGGGTTCCTGCTGGCGATCCTGCTGGTGGACGTGCCGCTCTGGGCGGCCTCGCTGGCGGCGATGGCCGTCGTGGTGGTGGCGTACGCGGTGCGGCGGCGCGAGGAGCTGCGGATCTCGCTGGTCCCGTGGCGGCTGCTGGTCCTGGTGCCGGGGATGTTCCTGGTGGTGGAGACCGTCAACGCGCACGGGCTGCACGAGGTGCTGGTGCGGGCGCTCGGCTCGGACGACGGCCTCGCGGGCATGCTCCGCACCGCCGGGGTGGGCGCCGGGCTCGCCAACGTACTGAACAACCTTCCGGCGTACGTGGCGGGCGAGGCGGTCGTCCCGGCGGGCAACCACCATCAGCTGCTGGCCCTGCTGATCGGGGTCAACGCGGGCCCGCTGGTCACCCCGTGGGGGTCGCTGGCGACGCTGCTGTGGTTCGAGCGGTGCCGGTTCCAGGGGACACGGATCGGGGTACGGCGCTTCGCGCTGACCGGCCTGGTCCTCGCGGTGACGGCGACCGCGGCGGCGGCCTGCGCGCTGGCGCTGACCGCCTGAGCCGCCCCCGGGCGTCACCCGCCCCCGGACGCGCCACGGCGCCTGCCGATTCGTCCGGTCGGGGACGGGCAGGCGCCGCGTTCAGTTCCGCACGCCGTTGTGCGGGACGTCTGTGTGCCGTATCAGACCGTCAGGGCACGGTCCGTCGGGCGGATCGGGGCCGGCAGCGCGCTGGCTCCGGTCAGGAAGCGGTCCACGCCGCGTGCCGCGGAGCGGCCCTCGGCGATGGCCCACACGATGAGGGACTGGCCGCGGCCCGCGTCCCCGGCGACGAAGACGCCGTCGACGTTGGTCGCGTAGTCCTCGTCACGGGCGATGTTGCCGCGTGCGTCGAGCTCCAGACCGAACTGCTGGACCAGACCGTTGGCCTGGTCGGTGCCGGTGAAGCCCATCGCGAGCGTGACCAGCTGCGCGGGGATGACCCGCTCGGTGCCGGGCTTCTGCTCCAGCTTACCGTCCTTGAACTCCACCTCGACCAGGTGGAGGGCCTGGACGTTGCCGTCCTCGTCGCCCTCGAAGTGGGTGGTCGAGACGGAGTAGACCCGCTCGCCGCCCTCCTCGTGCGCGGAGGTGACCTTGTAGAGCATGGGGAAGGTCGGCCAGGGCTGGTTGGCGTTCCGCTCCTCGCCCGGCCGGGGCATGATCTCCAGCTGGGTGACGGACAGGGCGCCTTGGCGGTGCGCGGTGCCGACGCAGTCGGCGCCGGTGTCGCCGCCGCCGATGACGACGACGTGCTTGCCCTCGGCGGTGATCGGGGAGACCGTCAGGTCGCCCTCCTGCACCTTGTTGGCGAGCGGCAGGTACTCCATCGCGTAGTGGACGCCGTTCAGCTCCCGGCCCGGGACGGGCAGGTCGCGCGAGACGGTGGCACCGGCGGCGATGACCACGGCGTCGTAACGGCGGCGCAGCTTCGCGGCGTCGATGTCCCGGCCGATCTCGGTCTCGGTGCGGAACTTGGTGCCCTCCGCGCGCATCTGCTCGATGCGGCGGTTGATGTGCGACTTCTCCATCTTGAACTCGGGGATGCCGTACCGGAGGAGGCCCCCGATGCGGTCCGCGCGCTCGTAGACGGCGACCGTGTGACCGGCCCGGGTGAGCTGCTGGGCGGCGGCGAGGCCGGCCGGACCGGAGCCGATGACGGCGACGGTCTTGCCGGACAGGCGCTCCGGCGGCTGCGGGGTCACGTCACCGTTGCCCCACGCCTTGTCGATGATCGAGACCTCGACGTTCTTGATGGTGACGGCCGGCTGGTTGATGCCGAGCACACACGCCGACTCGCAGGGCGCCGGGCACAGCCGCCCGGTGAACTCCGGGAAGTTGTTCGTGGCGTGCAGCCGCTCGGACGCGGCGGTCCAGTCCTCGCGGTAGGCGTAGTCGTTCCACTCGGGGATGAGGTTCCCGAGCGGGCAGCCGTTGTGGCAGAACGGGATGCCGCAGTCCATGCAGCGGCCGGCCTGCTTGCTGATGATCGGGAGCAGCGAGCCCGGAACGTAGACCTCGTTCCAGTCCTTGACGCGCTCGCCGGCGGGGCGGGTCTGCGCGACCTCGCGGCCGGTGGTCAGGAAGCCCTTGGGGTCAGCCATTGGTCGCCGCCTCCATCATCTTCTCGGTGGTCTCCTGCTCGGAGAGACCGGCGAGCTCAGCGGCGTCCTTGGCGGCGAGCACTGCCTTGTAGGTGGACGGGATGATCTTGCTGAAGCGGGTCACCGCGGTGTCCCACTCGGCGAGGAGCTTCCCGGCGACGGTGGAGCCGGTCTCCTCCTGGTGGCGGCGCACGACGTCGTGCAGCCACTGCTTGTCGGTGTCGGTCAGCTCCTCGACCGCGCCGAGGTTGCCGGCGTTGACCTGGTCGCGGTTGAGGTCGATGACGTACGCGACACCGCCGGACATGCCGGCCGCGAAGTTGCGCCCGGTCTCGCCGAGCACCACGGCGTGGCCGCCGGTCATGTACTCGCAGCCGTGGTCGCCCACGCCCTCGGAGACGACGGTGGCGCCGGAGTTGCGGACGCAGAAGCGCTCGCCGGTGCGGCCGCGGAGGAACAGTTCGCCGCCGGTGGCGCCGTAGGCGATGGTGTTGCCCGCGATCGTGGAGTACTCGGCGAGGTGGTCGGCGCCGCGGTCGGGGCGGACGACGACGCGCCCGCCGGACAGGCCCTTGCCGACGTAGTCGTTGGCGTCGCCCTCCAGGCGCAGGGTGACACCGGTGGGCAGGAAGGCGCCGAAGGACTGGCCCGCGGAGCCGGTGAAGGTGATGTCGATGGTGTCCTGGGGCAGGCCCGCACCGCCGAACTTCTTCGTGACCTCGTGGCCGAGCATGGTGCCGACGGTCCGGTTGATGTTGCGGATCGCGATCTGCGCGCGGACCGGCTGGGCGGTCTCGGGGCTGTCGGCCTTGAGGGCGTCGGCGGCGAGCTTGATCAGCTCGTTGTCGAGGGCCTTGTCGAGGGCGTGGTCCTGCTCGGTGTTCCGGTACCGGACGGCGCCTTCGGGCAGCTCGGGGACGTAGAACAGCGGGGCGAGGTCCAGGCCCTGCGCCTTCCAGTGCGTGACGGCCCGGTCGGTGTCCAGCAGCTCGGCGTGGCCGACGGCCTCCTCGATCGTGCGGAAGCCGAGCTCGGCGAGGAGCTCGCGGACCTCCTGCGCGATGAACTCGAAGAAGTTGACGACGTACTCGGCCTTGCCGGAGAAGCGGTCGCGCAGCACCGGGTTCTGGGTGGCGATGCCGACGGGGCAGGTGTCGAGGTGGCAGACGCGCATCATGACGCAGCCGGAGACGACGAGCGGCGCGGTCGCGAAACCGAACTCCTCGGCGCCGAGCAGCGCGGCGATGACGACGTCGCGGCCGGTCTTGAGCTGGCCGTCGGTCTGCACGACGATGCGGTCGCGCAGGCCGTTGAGCAGCAGGGTCTGCTGGGTCTCGGCGAGGCCGAGCTCCCAGGGGCCGCCCGCGTGCTTGAGGCTGGTCAGCGGGGACGCGCCCGTGCCGCCGTCGTGGCCGGAGATGAGGACCACGTCCGCGTGCGCCTTGGAGACGCCCGCCGCGACGGTGCCGACGCCGACCTCGGAGACCAGCTTCACGTGGATGCGGGCCTGCGGGTTGGCGTTCTTGAGGTCGTGGATCAGCTGAGCCAGGTCCTCGATGGAGTAGATGTCGTGGTGCGGCGGCGGGGAGATCAGGCCGACGCCCGGGGTGGAGTGCCGGGTCTTGGCGACCCACGGGTAGACCTTGTGGCCGGGCAGCTGGCCGCCCTCACCGGGCTTGGCGCCCTGGGCCATCTTGATCTGGATGTCGTCCGCGTTGACCAGGTACTCGCTGGTGACGCCGAAGCGGCCGGAGGCGACCTGCTTGATGGACGAGCGGCGCGCCGGGTCGTAGAGCCGGTCGGCGTCCTCGCCGCCCTCACCGGTGTTGGACTTGCCGCCCAGCTGGTTCATCGCGATGGCGAGGGTCTCGTGGGCCTCGCGCGAGATGGAGCCGTAGGACATGGCGCCGGTGGAGAACCGCTTGACGATCTCCGAGACGGGCTCGACCTCGTCGATGTCGATCGAGGGGCGGTCCGAGGTGAAGCCGAACAGGCCGCGGAGCGTCATCAGCCGCTCGGACTGCTCGTTCACCCGGTCCGTGTACTTCTTGAAGATGTCGTACCGGCGGTTGCGGGTGGCGTGCTGGAGGCGGAAGACCGTCTCCGGGTCGAACAGGTGCGGCTCGCCCTCGCGGCGCCACTGGTACTCGCCGCCGATCTCCAGCGCGCGGTGTGAGGCGGAGATGCCGGAGGCGGGGTAGCCCTTGGTGTGCCGGGCGGCGACCTCCTTGGCGACGACGTCGAGACCGGCGCCGCCGATCTTGGTGGCGGTGCCGTTGAAGTACCGGTCCACGAAGGACTGGTCGAGGCCGACCGCCTCGAAGACCTGGGCGCCTCGGTAGGAGGCGACCGTGGAGATGCCCATCTTGGACATCACCTTCAGGACGCCCTTGCCCAGCGCGTAGATCAGGTTGCGGATGGCCTGCTCGGCCTCGATGCCCTCGATGAAGGTGCCGGCCCGGACCAGGTCCTCGACGGACTCCATGGCCAGGTACGGGTTGACCGCGGCGGCGCCGTAGCCGATCAGCAGCGCGACGTGGTGGACCTCGCGGACGTCACCGGCCTCGACCAGCAGGCCCACCTGGGTGCGCTGCTTGGTGCGGATGAGGTGGTGGTGGACGGCGGAGGTGAGCAGCAGCGAGGGGATCGGCGCGTGCTCGGCGTCGGAGTGCCGGTCGGACAGGACGATCAGGCGGGCGCCGTCCTCGATGGCGGCGTCGACCTCGGTGCAGATCTCCTCGATCCGGGCGGCCAGCGCGTCGCCGCCGCCGTGCACCCGGTAGAGGCCGGAGAGCGTGGCGGCCTTCATGCCCGGCATGTCGCCGTCGGCGTTGATGTGTATGAGCTTGGCCAGCTCGTCGTTGTCGATCACCGGGAAGGGCAGCGCGACGCTGCGGCAGGACGCGGCGCCCGGCTCCAGGAGGTTGCTCGACGGGCCGAGCACGGAGCGCAGCGAGGTGACGAGCTCCTCGCGGATGGCGTCCAGCGGCGGGTTGGTGACCTGCGCGAACAGCTGGGTGAAGTAGTCGAACAGCAGCCGGGGGCGGGCCGAGAGCGCGGCGATCGGCGAGTCGGTGCCCATGGAGCCCAGCGGCTCGCCGCCGGTGCGGGCCATCGGGGCGAGGATGACGCGCAGCTCCTCCTCGGTGTATCCGAAGGTCTGCTGGCGCCGGGTGACGGAGGCGTGCGTGTGGACGATGTGCTCCCGCTCGGGGAGGTCCTCCAGCTCGATCTCGCCGCTCTCCAGCCACTCCTGGTAGGGCTGCTCGGCGGCGAGGGACGCCTTGATCTCGTCGTCCTCGATGATGCGGTGCTCGGCGGTGTCCACGAGGAACATGCGGCCGGGCTGGAGGCGGCCCTTGCGGACGACCTTGGCCGGGTCGATGTCCAGGACGCCGACCTCGGAGGAGAGGACGACGAGGCCGTCGTCGGTGACCCAGTAGCGGCCGGGGCGCAGACCGTTGCGGTCGAGGACCGCGCCGACCTGGACGCCGTCGGTGAAGGTGACGCAGGCCGGGCCGTCCCAGGGCTCCATCATCGCGGAGTGGTACTGGTAGAACGCGCGGCGGGCCGGGTCCATGGAGGTGTGGTTCTCCCACGCCTCGGGGACCATCATCAGCACCGAGTGCGGCAGCGAGCGGCCGCCGAGGTGGAGCAGCTCCAGGACCTCGTCGAAGGACGCGGAGTCGGAGGCGTCCGGGGTGCAGACGGGGAAGATCCGGTCGAGCGGCGCGTCGCCGAAGAGGCCGGAGGCGAGCTGGGACTCGCGGGCCTTCATCCAGTTGCGGTTGCCCTTGACCGTGTTGATCTCGCCGTTGTGCGCGACGAAGCGGTACGGGTGGGCGAGCGGCCAGCTCGGGAAGGTGTTGGTCGAGAAGCGCGAGTGGACCAGGGCGACGGCGGTGGCGAACCGGGGGTCGGAGAGGTCCGGGAAGAAGGGCTCCAGCTGACCGGTGGTGAGCATGCCCTTGTAGACGATGGTGCGCGCGGAGAGCGACGGGAAGTAGACCCCGGCCTCGCGCTCGGCGCGCTTGCGCAGCACGAACGCCTTGCGGTCCAGGGCGATGCCGGCGCTCTCGCCGTCCGCCACGAAGAGCTGGCGGAACTCGGGCATGGTGGCGCGGGCGCCGTTGCCGAGGATGTCCGGGGTGACCGGGACCTCGCGCCAGCCGAGGACCGTCAGGCCCTCCTCGCCGGCGATCTTCTCCAGCTCGCGGACGGCGTCGCCGGAGTCGTCGGCGGGCAGGAAGGCGATGCCGACGGCGTAGCCGCCGGCCTCGGGGAGTGCGAAGGGGACCTCGGCGCGCAGGAACGTGTCCGGGACCTGGAGCAGGATGCCGGCGCCGTCACCGGAGTCGGGCTCCGAGCCGGTGGCACCGCGGTGTTCGAGGTTGCGGAGCACGGTCAGAGCCTGCTCGACCATCTCGTGGCCGGGCACACCGGTCAGAGTGGCTACGAACCCCACGCCACAGGCGTCGTGCTCGTTGCGGGGGTCGTACATCCCCTGGGGGGCGGGGCGACCGTCCATGGGCGACCAGGCGTCGGTGCGCATCGGCTCTCCCGTCGTCGTCGTGGCATATGCAGTGCCGAGGGACGACGTTGGCCCTCTGCGAAATTTGGTGCAGATTACATGATGGGGCGCTTCTCAAAAAGCGGATGAACCATTCCAACATGCGGACACCGTCGATGACGGTGGAGTGGGCCGCTGTCGGAGGATCGGCGCCCGGGAGGCGCAGGGAGCAGGCGTCGTTGCCTGCGGTGCCTACGGCTCATGCCCGGTGGCGGGGAAATCGAAACCGCCGGGTTGTGGCTACTTATGTGCAGCCCTGCATAGAGACTCATTTTACGGTGCGTGGCGCGGCCGCGCCCAGAGGGCCGGGCCAAGACGTACGTCACACGCGTGGCGTACGCGTAACGGGCCGATGGCGTGAACCGGCCCGTTACGCGTACGAAGCAGGCGGGGTCAGCCGCCGGCCGCCACGCCGAACAGTGCGCCCAGGCCGTACGTGATCGCGGCGGCCGCGCCGCCCAGCGCCAGCTGGCGCAGTCCGCTGAACCACCAGCTGCGGGCGGTCACCCGGGCCACCACCGCGCCGCAGCCGAACAGTCCGGCGAGCGCCAGCAGCACGGCCGGCCAGAGCGCGCCGGCGCCCAGCAGGAACGGCAGCACCGGCAGCAGGGCGCCCAGCGCGAAGGCACCGAACGAGGAGAAGGCGGCCACCAGGGGCGACGGCAGGTCGCCCGGGTCGATGCCCAGCTCCTCGCGGGCGTGTATTTCGAGGGCCTGCTCCGGGTCGCGCGAGAGCTGACGGGCGACCTCGCGGGCGAGCCCGGGCTCGACGCCCCGGGACTCGTAGAGCGCGGCGAGCTCCCGCTCCTCGTCCGCGGGGTGCTTGCGCAGCTCGCGCCGCTCGACGTCCAGCTCGGCCTCGACCAGCTCGCGCTGGGAGGCCACGGAGGTGTACTCGCCGGCCGCCATGGAGAAGGCGCCGGCGGCCAGTCCGGCGAGGCCGGTGATCACGATGGTGCGGTGCGAGACGTCGCCGCCGGCCACGCCGGTCATCAGGGCCAGGTTGGAGACGAGGCCGTCCATCGCACCGAAGACCGCGGGGCGCAGCCAGCCGCCGTTGACGTCACGGTGGGTGTGGTTGTCCCGGTGCGCCTCGTGCAGTACGGCGTCCGTCTCGATGATGGCCACGGCCTATCCCTCTTCCCTGGTCCGGGTTCTCCGGAGACGGGCCCGCTGCCCGCCCGCCCCCGCTCGACACCATCGAAAATACGCACGAAAAATCGCTCCTGCCAGCAAGGCAGGCCGTACTTACCACCCTGCGTAACCGGATAGGTACGGCTTGCCTTGCTGTCCGGAAGGCGTCATCCGAGTGGCCCTTTTGTGTGCGTAACCGGCCTTCTGCCGGGCTCGGCGTGGAACGGATCCCACAGGCACGAGTACTGGCTCGGTACGAGCGAAGGGTCGACGCGATGGAGACGGTCGCAGGAAATCCGACGGCGCCGCGGGCGGGCGGCACACGGACGGCACGACTTCCGGAGGACCCGGAGCCGGGCGGGCCCGTCGACCGGGCCAGGGGCGCGCTGCTCGGCCTTGCGGTCGGCGACGCGCTCGGCGCCCCGGCGGAGAACATGCGGCCCTCCGAGATCCGCCGCCGCTGGGGCCGGATCGAGGGCTTCGTCAGCGACGACCCGGCGGGCACCGACGACACGGAGTACGCGATCTTCTCCGGGCTGCTGCTGGCCCGGCACGGCTCGGAGCTGACCGTCACCGATGTCGAGCGGGCCTGGCGGCTGTGGATCGCCGACCTGGACGAGGGCCCGTTCCGGGGCGCCGGCTTCAGCGAGCGCGGCACCCTGGAGAACCTGCGCCGGGGGCTGGCCGCGCCGATCTCCGCCCAGCACCGGCACGCCTGGAGCGACGGCCTGGCGATGCGGGCCGCGCCCTTCGGCGTCTTCGCGGCCGGCCGCCCCGCCGAGGCGGCCCGGCTGGTCGCGGTCGACGGCCGGGTCAGCCACGAGGGCGAGGGCATCTACGGCGGCCAGGCGGTGGCCGCCGGGGTGGCCGCCGCGATGACCGGCGCCTCGGTCACCTCGGTGATCGCCGCCGCGCTCTCGGCCGTCCCCATGGACTCCTGGACGGCCCGCTCGCTGCGCCGCGCGGTGACGGCGGCGCGACGCCCCTACCCCGACCGCCTCACCGGCGAACGCGCGGTCCGCTCCGCCGTCGTGGTCGGCGGCTACCCCTGGACCGACCTCGCCCCCGAAGCGGTCGGCCTGGCCTTCGGCGCCTTCGCCGCGGCCCGCGGCGACTTCCGTACGGCGGTGCTCATGGCCGTCAACATGGGCCGCGACGCCGACACGACGGCCGCGGTGGCGGGCGCCCTCGCCGGCGCCCTGCACGGCGCCTCGGCGATCCCCCGCCTCTGGTCGGACGCCATCGGCCCGGTCCGCGGCAGCTGCCTGCCCTCGATGCGGGGGTACCACGTGGCGGACATCGCGGACCTGCTGGCGCCGGGCGCGGCGGACGGCGGACCCGGTGGCGAAGGGGCGGTGCGGCGATGAGCGGCACACGGCGCGCCCGCGTCGAGGGGCTGCTCGTCGGGCTGGCCGCCGGGGACGCCGCCGGGTGGCCCGCGGCCCGGCACCGGGCGGCCCGGATGCCGGAGTGGACGCGGCGGCTGACGCGGGAGCTGGACACCTTCGCCGAGCAGAACGCGACGACCACGCTCCCCGTGCCCATCGCGCTCAATCAGCCGCCCGAGCCGCTGCGGCTCGGGCCGTCCGACGACGCCGAGTGGGCGGCGTTCGCGGCGGGGACCGTGCTGGCGGCGGCCGGGCGGGCCCGGGCCGGGACGGCCGCCGGGACCGCCCCGCGCGACGCCCACGTCCGCGCCGCCGTCACCGGGGCCTGGAACTCCCTCGCCGCCGAGGTGGCCGCCGCGGCGGCCCGCGCGACCGAGGTGGAGGCGGCCGTACTGCCGTTGCGGGCACGGATCTCGGTGCGGGCCGGGCTCGGGAACCTCGCCGCCGGACTGCGGCCGCCCGCCACCGGGCACGACAACCCGCACTACTTCGACGACGCGGCGTGCGTACGGGCGGCCGTGCTGGCGGTCGTCCACCCGGGCGACCCGCACGCGGCGGCGGAGCTGGCGGAGTTCGACGCGCGCTTCACACAGGACGGCGACGGGGTGCACGGGGCGCGGGCGATGGCCGCCGCGATCGCCGGGGCGCTGGGCGGGGCGGACGTGGACACCGCGGTCGACGCCGCGCTGGCCCAGCTCCCGGACGGCACCGAGATCGCCCGCAACGCGGCCCACGCGGTCCGGATCGCCCGGGAGTTCGCCGGGGAGCGGGCCGGGGCGTTCGCGCTCGTCCCGGTCCTGGAACACCAGATCGTGGACCACGTCTACAGCTACGGGATCGCCGCCGCCGAAACCGTACCGGTCGCCCTCGCCCTGGCCACCGCGTCGAGGGGCGACATCGCACAGGCCGTGCCCGCGGCGGCCTGCCTGTCCCGGGTCGCGGACTCCGCGCCCGCCCTGGCCGGGGCGCTGACCGGGGCACTGGGCTCCATCGCCTCCGTCCCCGACGGCTGGCGGGAGACCTGCCGGACGCTGGCCGGCTGCGCGCTCCCCCGCCTCGCCGGCACGGATCTCATGGAACTCGCCGGGCTGCTGGCAGCCACGGAACCGGCCCCCACGGGTGGACAATCCGGACATGACATCCACCGTGCCGCCGGCGCCCACGACATCCCCCTCCCCGACGACAGCCACGACGCCCGCGACCCCCGGGGCGCCCACGCTCGATGACCGGATCGCCGGCGCCCTCGTCGGCGCCGCCGTCGGCGACGCGCTGGGCGGCCCGGTCGAGGGCCGCTCGCCGGAGCAGATCACGGCCCGGCACGGCGGCAGGATCACCGGGATCGTCGGCCCCTGGGACGGCGACGACTGGCGGACCGCCCGCCCGATCGCCCCGTACCACAAGGGCGACGGGCATGTCACCGACGACACCTTGATGACGCACGCGCTGGTCCGGGTGTACGGGAAGGTGCGCGGCCATCTCGACGCGTACGCGGTCGCCGACCACCTCGTACCGGAGCTGATCGGCGTACCGCGCTGGATTCCCGAGCTGGAGGCCGAGGCGCTGCCGCTCCAGCGGGTCTTCCTCGCCGAGAAGTGGATCGTCGCCCGGCTGCACTACGGGCACGTCGACCCGCGCGAGGCGGGCTCCGGAAACATCGTCAACTGCGGGGCGGCGATGTACATGGCGCCGGTCGGCCTGGTGAACGCCGCCCATCCGCGGGCGGCGTACGACGAGGCGATCGACGTCGCGGGCGCCCACCAGTCGAGTTACGGCCGGGAGGCGGCGGGTGTCTTCGCGGCCGGGGTCGCCGCCGCCTGCGCGCCCGGGGCGACGCCGGCCACGGTCGTGGAGGCGTGCCTGTCGCTCGCCAAGGACGGCACCCGCGCCGCGATCGAGGCCGTCTGCGAGGCGGCCTCCCGCCACCGGGACGTCGAGTCGGCGCTCGTCCCGCTGCGCGCGGCCGTCGCCCCCTTCGACACCGTCGGCCCGGACTACCGCGCCCCGTCGCTCGGCGCCCGCCGCCCGTCCCGGCTGCACGCGATCGAGGAACTGCCGGTCGCCCTCGGCATGCTGCTGGCCGCCGGCGGGGACTACCGGCAGGCGGTCCTCGGCTCGGTCAACTACGGCCGCGACTGCGACTCGATCGCCACCATGAGCGGCGCGCTCGCGGGCGCCCTGCACGGCGAGCGCGCCGTCCCCGCCGACTGGGCGGCCACCGTCGCCGGGGCCAGCCGCCTCGATCTGCGCGCCCCGGCCCGGACCCTGGCCGAGGTGGCCCGCGAGGTGTTCGCCCGGGACACCGCCCGCCGCCGCGCCCACGAGGCCGCCTTCGCGACGCTGGCGGGCACCCCGTGACCACGGCGGTACGGGTGACCTGGGTACAGCCGGAGGACCTGGTGGGCCACGAGCTGCGGCAGGCCGCCGAGGACGGCCGCGACGCACGCGCCCTGGCCCGCCGGTGGTACGAGGCCGGCGGCTCCCCCGCCCCGGAGCGCGCCGGCGCGTCCGACCCCGGCGCCCCACCCGGGCTGCGCGCGGTCGCCGAACGGCTGCTGGACGAACTCGCCCTGCTGGAATCCCCGCTGGCCGGTGACGAGCCGGACGGCCTGGACGCGATCCGGGCCGCCTGCCCGCAGTGGCCGCACGCCCGGGAGGTGCGGCCGGCCGGCCCGGAGCGGCTGCACGCCGCCTGGCTGGGCCGCGCCGCCGGCTGTCTGCTGGGCAAACCGGTCGAGAAGCTGCCGCTGGAAGGCATCCGCGCCCTGGCCCGGGCCACCGGCAACTGGCCGCTGGACACCTGGTTCACCGCCCGGGGTCTGCCCGCCCCGCTGGCCGCCACCTACCCGTGGAACCGGCGCTCCGCGGCCACCTCGCTCGCCGAGAACATCGACGGGATGCCCGAGGACGACGACCTCAACCACCCGTTGCTCACCCTCCTGCTGCTCCAGCGGCACGGCGCCGCGTTCACCACGGCGGACCTGGCCCGGCTGTGGCTGGACGAGCTCCCGGCGGGGCGTACGTTCACCGCCGAGCGGGTCGCGTACCGCAATCTGCTCGACGGCATCGAGCCCCCGGACACCGCCCGGCACCGCAACCCGTTCCGGGAGTGGATCGGCGCGCAGATCCGGGCCGACGTGCACGGCTGGACCCGCCCCGGCGACCCGGCGGGCGCGGCGGAACAGGCGTACCGCGACGCGGTCCTCACCCACACCGGGAACGGCGTCTACGGCGCGATGTTCACGGCGGCGGCGCTGGCCGGGGCGGCCGGCGGCGAGACCGATGTGCACGGCTGCCTGGCCACCGGACTGCGCGTGGTGCCGCCGCGCTCGCGGTTCGCGGCGGCGGTACGGGACGGCATCGAAGCCGCCCGCGAGGAGCGGGACTTCGATACGGTCGTGGACCGGCTGCACACCGCGTACGGCAGGTATCACTGGGTGCATGTGCTGCCCAACGCGGCCCTGCTGGCCGCCGCCCTCACCCATGCCGACGGCGACTTCACCGGTTCCGTCTGCAAGGCGGTGTCCGGCGGCTGGGACACCGACTCCAACGGCGCGACCGCCGGTTCGCTCGCCGGACTGCTCGCCGGCCGGCCGGACGCGCTGCCCGACCGGTGGACGACCCCGCTGAAGAACCGGCTCGCCACGTCCGTCCCCGGCTTCGACGGAACCGGCTTCGACACCCTCGCCGACCTGACCCACCGGCTCACCCACGAGGAGGCACTCCGCCCATGACCAGGATCGCGGTGCTCGGCAGCACCAATATGGATCTGGTGGCCTACGTCGACCGGGCCCCGGAGCGCGGCCGGACCGTCACCGGACGGGAGTTCCGCACCGTCCCCGGCGGCAAGGGCGCCAACCAGGCCGTCGCCGCCTCGCGCGCGGGCGGTGACGTGCTGATGATCGGCGCGGTCGGCGACGACGAGTACGGCGTACGGATGCGGGAGAACCTGGAGCACTCCGGCGTCGACACCGACCTGCTGCACACCGCCGAGGGCCCCAGCGGCATCGCCCACATCGTGGTCGACGCCAAGGGCTCCAACGCGATCGTGGTCATCCCCGGTGCCAACGGCACCATCACCGCGATCGGCCCGGGCGAGATGGCCGCCATCGCCGAGGCGGATCTGCTGCTGCTCCAGCTGGAGCTGCCGATGTCCGCCGTGATCGAGGGCGCCCGCGCCGGTCACGCCCAGGGCGTACGGACCGTGCTCACCCCCTCCCCCGTACAGGAGCTGCCCTCCGAGCTCCTGGACCATGTCGACCTGCTGATCCCCAACGAGCACGAGGCGGCCGAGCTGACCGGCTACGACGACCCGCACGCGGCGGCGGAGATCCTGCTCGGCCAGGTCCCCGCGGTGCTCATCACGCTCGGCTCGAAGGGCAGCCTGTACGCGGCCCGGGGCAGCCGCACCATCCACTTCCCGGCCCCGGACGTGACCGCCGTCGACACCACCGGCGCCGGGGACACCTTCGTCGGCACCCTGGCCGTGGCGATCGGCGAGGGCCGCCCCGTCCCGCAGGCCGTCGCCTGGGCCTCGGCCGCCGCCGCGCTCTGCGTGCAGAAGCCGGGCGCCTCGGTCTCCATGCCGTACCGCAGCGAAATCGACGGCGCGTGAGCGCCCCCGCGGCACCGCCGCTCACCGGACTGCGGGTGGTCGATCTCGCCACGCTCTTCGCGGGCCCGCTCTGCGCGACGATGCTGGGCGACTTCGGCGCCGAGGTGATCAAGGTCGAGCATCCGACGCGCCCCGACCCCTCCCGGGGCCACGGGCCCGCGAAGGACGGCGTCGGCCTGTGGTGGAAGCTCCTCGGCCGCAACAAGCGCAATCTGACGCTCGACCTGTCCGCCCCGGAGGGCCGCGATCTGCTGCTGCGGCTCGCCGCGGACACCGATGTGATCATCGAGAACTTCCGGCCGGGCACGCTGGAACGGTGGGGCCTCGGCCCCGACGAGCTGCACGCGGTCAACCCCCGGCTCGTGCTGGTGCGCGTCACGGGCTTCGGCCAGTTCGGCCCGTACGCCCACCGGCCAGGCTTCGGGACGCTCGCCGAGGCGATGAGCGGCTTCGCGGCGATCACCGGGGAGCCGGACGGGCCGCCGACCCTGCCGCCGTTCGGCCTGGCCGACTCGATCGCCGCGCTCGCCACGGCGTACGCGGTGATGGCCGCCCTCGCCGGGCGCGACCGGACCGGCGAGGGGCAGGTGGTCGACATGGCGATCATCGAGCCGATCCTGACCGTGCTCGGCCCGCAGCCGCTCTGGTACGACCAGCTCGGTTACGTACAGCCGCGCACCGGGAACCGCTCGCGCAACAACGCGCCGCGCAACACCTACCGCACCTCGGACGGGCAGTGGGTGGCCGTCTCCACCTCCGCGCAGTCCGTCGCGGAGCGGGTGATGCGGCTGGTCGGGCGGGCGGACCTGATCGAGGAGCCGTGGTTCGCCTCGGGCGCCACCCGCGCCGAGCACAGCGACGAGCTGGACGAGGCCGTGGGCCACTGGATCGCCCGGCACAGCCGGGAGGAGGCGCTGTCCGCGTTCGAGAAGGCGGAGGCCGCCATCGCCCCGATCCACGATGTACGGGATGTGATGGAGGACCCGCAGTACCGGGCGCTGGACACGGTCACCGAGGTGAACGACCCGGAGCTGGGCCCGCTGCGGATGCAGAACGTCCTCTTCCGGCTCTCCCGTACCCCGGGGGCGATCCGCTGGACGGGCCGCCCGCACGGGGCGGACACCGAGGAGATCCTGACCGGGCTGGGGCTGACCGGGCCCGAGATCTCGGCGCTGCGGGCGGAGCGGGTGCTGTGAGCGCGGCGGCCCCCCTCACCCTGCTGTACGTGCCCGGGGACCGGCCGGACGTCGTGCGCAAGGCGGCCGCCTCGGGGGCGGACGTGGTGATCGTGGACCTGGAGGACGCGGTCGCCGCCGACCGCAAGGAGTACGCCCGCGCGGCGACGGTGGAGTTGCTGTCGGAGCCGCCGTCCGGCGCGGCACCGCCGGTGCATGTGCGGGTCAACGACGAGGCGGACGTGCTGGCGCTGGCCGGGCTGCCGGGGCTCGGCGGGCTGCGGCTGCCGAAGATCACCCATGCCGCGTCCGTGCACCACATCGCGGCGCTGGCCCCCGGGGTGGCCCTGTGCCCGCTCCTGGAGTCGGCGCTCGGCATCGAGCACGCGTACTCGGTGGCCGCCGCCCACCACCAGGTGCGGGCCATCGCCCTGGGCGAGGCGGACCTCCGCGCGGATCTGGGCGTACGGGAGGACGCGGGGCTCGACTGGTCGCGCAGCCGGGTGGTGGTCGCCGCCCGGGCGGCGGGCCTGGCGCCGCCCACGCAGTCGGTCTTCACGGACGTCCGCGACCTGGACGGCCTCTGGTCCTCCTGCGCCCACGGCCGGGCCCTGGGCTTCCTGGGCCGGGCGGCGATCCACCCCCGCCAGCTCCCGGTGATCGAACGCGCCTTCCGCCCGACGCCGCAGGAGGTCGAAGCGGCCTGGGAAATCGTGGCTGCGGCCCGCGACCAGACGGGCGCCCAGGCCCTCCCGGACGGCCGCTTCGTGGACGCGGCGGTGGTTGCGCAGGCGCAACGGACACTCTCGCTGGCCGAACGAAATCGGTGAGCCGGCACCCCACCTGACCGCTTTGTCCTCAATCGCCGGACGGGCTTGGTTTCCCCCGCCACATCAAGCCCGTCCGGCGGAGCCAATTCAACGGCGAGCGGCCAAATCAAGCCCGTCCGGCGATTGAGGACACCCCACGACGGCGAAGGGGCCGCCGGAATCCCGGCGGCCCCTCACTCAGCTAGCGCGCGGCGTCAGCCCTTCGCGGCCTCCGCCGTTCCGTCCGCCTTCGGCGCGTCCGCGTCCGCATCCGCATCGGCATCCGGCTTCGCATCGGCCTCCGCCTCCGCGGCCTCCGGCTCGTCCGACTCGGACGCGTCCGCGTCCTCCGCCTCGTCCGAGGATTCCGGCGCCTCCGGCGCCCCCGGCTCCACGATCTCCTCGCGGCCCGGGCGGATCTTCGCCGAGATCACGATGTACGTCACGGCGAGCACGAACACGATGAGCGCGGTCCACACGTTGAGCCGCAGGCCCAGGATGTGGTGCGCCTCGTCCACCCGCATGTACTCGATCCACGCGCGGCCCGCGCAGTACGCCGCGACGTACAGCGCGAAGGCCCGGCCGTGGCCCATCTTGAAGCGGCGGTCGGCCCAGACCACCAGGAGCGCCACGCCGACGCACCACAGCGACTCGTACAGGAAGGTCGGGTGGTAGGTGCCGGCCAGCCGGTTCGGGCCGTCGCTGATCTTCAGCGCCCACGGGACGTCGGTCGCCCTGCCGTACAGCTCCTGGTTGAACCAGTTGCCCCAGCGGCCGCACGCCTGGGCGAGGGCGATGCCGGGGGCGAGGGCATCGGCCCAGGCGGGCAGCGGGATGCCGCGGCGGCGGCAGCCGATCCAGGCACCGACCGCGCCCAGCGCGATCGCACCCCAGATGCCGAGGCCGCCCTGCCAGATCTTGAAGGCGTCGACCCAGTCCTCACCGTCGCTGAAGTACAGCTGGTAGTCGGTGATGACGTGGTAGAGCCGGCCGCCGACAAGCCCGAAGGGCACCGCCCAGACGGCGATGTCGGCAACGGTGCCGCTGGTGCCTCCTCGGGCGACCCAGCGCTTGTTGCCGAACCAGACGGCGACGAAGACACCGATGATGATGCAGAACGCGTAGCCGCGGAGCGGGATCGGTCCGAGATCGATCACGCCGGTCGACGGGCTGGGAATGTAGGCAAGGTTCATGGCAGCGTCGACGCTACCCTGCCGGACGGGAGGGAGGACAACCCGCCCGGCAACGTCTGGGTAACGAGCGGGCCGTCGATTCCCCCGGCCGGCCCTGTGGAAACGGCCCCCGGCCCTACGGTGTGGCCGTGGGGGTGGCCGGTTCCTTGCCCTTGTTGGCCTCGGCGACCCACTTCTTCAGATTGGCCACGGTGATCGCCTCGTCGCCCTTCTTCGGGAAGATCGACTCCCCGTTGAGCAGGGCCGTCGGAGTGCCCTGGAAGCCGCCCTCGCTGAACGCCTTGTTGGACTTCTGCACCCAGGTGTCGTGCTTGCCGTCCTCGACGCAGCCGCGGAATTCGGCCGTGTCGAGGCCGTCGACCTTCTTGGCCAGCTCGATCAGCTTGTCGTTGTCGCCGAAGGCGTCGTCGGTCTCCGCCGGCTGGTTGCTGTACAGCACGTCGTGGTACGCGGAGAACTTGCCGGCGTCCTGCGCGCAGGCGGCCGCGTTGGCCGCCTTGAGGGAGCCGCTGCCGCCCATGTTGCCGTCGATGATCGTGGCGAGGTGGTAGTCGACCTTGATCTGGCCGTCGCGCTCCATCTGGTGGATCGTGTCGCGGAACGCGGTCTCGAACTGGGCGCATACCGGGCAGCGGAAGTCCTCCCAGATGGTGAGGGTGGACGGGGCGTCGTCCGCGCCGACCCGGATCGCCAGGGCGTCCTTGCCGGTCGCCCCGGACGGGGCGACGGCCGGTCCGGACGCCTTGGACTTGTCGCTCTTGCCGTCGGTGTTCGCCGCGATCACGCCGACGACGGCGGCCAGGCCCAGGACCCCCACCACGGCCGTGGACACGATCAGCGTGCGGCGCCGGCGGTCGCGCGCCTTCGCCTGCTCGCGCTGCTGGATCAGCCGGTCTCGCGCGGCCCTCTTACCCTGTTCGTTCTTCTCGCTCACACCGCGCAAACGACCCGGGGAGGCACTCGCGTGCCTCCCCGGACCGAGGTCCACCCGTTCGGGTTACCTCAGGTGTCAGCGCTTTCGAACACCCTCGGCAAGATCGGCCGCCAGCGAACGGACGCCCGCGAGCCCGGCCGCCTCGTCGGGGGCGTCCAGCATGCACTTGACGAAGGCCGAGCCGACGATGACGCCGTCGGCGAAGCCGGCGACCTCCGCGGCCTGGGTGGCGTCGGACACGCCGAGGCCGACGCAGACCGGCAGCTCGGTGGTGGCCCGGGTCCGCCGGACCAGGTCCTGGGCCTGTGCGCCGACCGAGGCGCGGGTGCCGGTGACGCCCATCAGGGACGCGGCGTAGACGAAGCCGGAGCCCGCGTCGGTGATGGTGGCGATCCGCTCGTCCTTGCTGCTGGGCGCGACGACGAAGACGGTGGCCAGGCCGTGCCGCCCCGCGTGCTCGCGCCACAGCGCGGACTCCTGGACCGGCAGGTCGGGCAGGATGCACCCGGCGCCGCCCGCCTCGGCCAGCTCGGCCGTGAACCGCTCGACGCCGTACCGGTCGATCGGATTCCAGTACGTCATGACCAGGATCGGCGCCCCGGTGGCCTCGTGGGCCTCGCGCACCGTGCGCATCACGTCGGCGATCCGCACGCCGCCGCGCAGCGCGATGTCGTCGGCGGTCTGGATGACCGGGCCGTCGAGCACCGGGTCGCTGTGCGGCAGCCCGACCTCGATGACGTCGGCGCCGCCCGCCACGGCGGCCTTGACTGCCTCGATGCCGCCGTCGACGGTCGGGAAGCCGGCCGGCAGGTACGCGATGAGCGCGGCCCGGTCCTCGGCCCGCGCGGCGGCGAGCGTGGTGTTCAGCAGTTCGATGTTGCCGCTCACAGCGCGTCCCCCTCGATCTCCGCGTTCCGGCTGCCGGCGTCCGCCTCGACCGCCGCGTCGGTGTCGTACAGCCCGAAGTAGCGGGCCGCCGTGTCCATGTCCTTGTCGCCGCGCCCGGAGAGGTTGATCAGGATCAGCCCGTCCTTGCCCAGCTCCTTGCCGACCTCCAGCGCCCCGGCCAGCGCGTGCGCGCTCTCGATGGCCGGGATGATGCCCTCGGTACGGGAGAGCAGGCGCAGCGCCCGCATGGCCGCGTCGTCGGTGACGGCGCGGTATTCGCCCCGGCCCACGTCCTTGAGGTAGGCGTGCTCGGGGCCGATGCCCGGGTAGTCCAGACCGGCCGAGATGGAGTACGGCTCGGTGATCTGGCCCTCGTCGTCCTGGAGGACGTAACTGCGCGAGCCGTGCAGGATGCCGGGCTCGCCCGCGGTCAGGGTCGCCGCGTGCTCGCCGGTCTCCACGCCGTGTCCGGCGGGCTCGCAGCCGATCAGGCGGACGTCCGCGTCGGGTACGAAGGCGTGGAAGAGGCCGATGGCGTTGGAGCCGCCGCCGACGCAGGCCACGGCGGCGTCCGGCAGCCGGCCGGCCTGCTCCAGGATCTGCCGCCTGGCCTCCACACCGATGACGCGGTGGAAGTCGCGGACCATCGCCGGGAAGGGGTGCGGGCCCGCGACCGTGCCGAAGAGGTAGTGAGTGCGGTCCACGTTGGCGACCCAGTCGCGGAACGCCTCGTTGATGGCGTCCTTGAGGGTGCGGGAGCCGGACTTCACGGCGATGACCTCGGCACCGAGGATGCGCATGCGCGCCACGTTCAGCGCCTGGCGCTCGGTGTCGATCTCGCCCATGTAGATGGTGCAGTCGAGGCCGAAGAGGGCGCAGGCGGTCGCGGTGGCGACGCCGTGCTGGCCGGCGCCGGTCTCCGCGATGACGCGGGTCTTGCCCATGCGCCGGGTCAGCAGGGCCTGCCCCAGCACGTTGTTGATCTTGTGCGATCCGGTGTGGTTGAGGTCCTCGCGCTTGAGGAAGACCCGGGCGCCGCCGGCGTGCTCGGCGAAGCGGGGGACCTCGGTGAGGGCGCTGGGCCGTCCAGTGTAGTGGACCATCAGCTCGCCGAGCTCGGCGGCGAACGCGGGGTCGGCCTTGGCCTTCTCGTACTCGACGGCGACCTCGTCCACGGCGGCGACCAGCGCCTCCGGGATGAACTTGCCGCCGTACGCGCCGAAGTAGCCCTCGGCGCTGGGGATCAGACCCTCCGGGTCCGGGATGAAGAAGTCGGAAGACATGCGGGACGTGCTCCTCGTCGTCACAGGGGTGATGGCACCGTCTGCGCCGTGGGCGGAGCGCCGCCCCGGTCCGGGACCGGGGCGGTTTCGGGCACGCGGGAAGGCGGCCCGGCTCGCTCTACGGCGCGCGTCCCGTGCGCCATCGCATGCCGTTGACCTGACCGGGCTCGGCGCCGATCACGTACCGCACCCGCCGGCCGTGCACCCGGCGCGCGGGCGCCCGGCAGCCGCGGTGCCACGAGGGCAGCGCGCAGCGCATCGGCTCGGGGTGCGGAAGGGGGGACACGTCCGGGTCAGCCCCGTCCGTGGCGCAGCGCCGGGTGGGCGCCGGCGGCGACGAGGTCGGCGACGGCGGTCCGCGGGTCGCGGCCGGTGACCAGGGACTCGCCGACCAGCACGGCGTCCGCGCCGGCGTTGGCGTAGGCGATCAGGTCGTGCGGGCCGCGGACGCCGGACTCGGCGACCTTGACGATGTGGCCGGGGATCTCGGGGGCGACGCGCTCGAAGGTGGAGCGGTCGACCTTGAGGTCCTTGAGGTTCCGCGCGTTGACGCCGATGATCCGGGCGCCGGCCTCGACGGCGCGCTCGGCCTCCTCCTCGTCGTGCGCCTCGACCAGCGGCGTGAGGCCGATGGACTCGGCGCGCTCGATCAGGGAGACCAGGGCCTCCTGTTCGAGGGCGGCGACGATCAGCAGCACGAGGTCGGCGCCGTACGCGCGTGCCTCCCACAGCTGGTACGAGGTGACGATGAAGTCCTTGCGGAGGATCGGGATGTCGACCTTGGCGCGGACGGCCTCCAGGTCGGCCAGCGAACCGCCGAAGCGGCGCTCCTCGGTGAGGACGGAGATGACGGAGGCCCCGCCGGCCTCGTAGTCCGCGGCGAGCGCGGCCGGGTCGGCGATGGCGGCCAGCGCACCCTTGGAGGGGCTGGAGCGCTTGACCTCACAGATGACGGTCACGCCCTCGCCGCGCAGGGCGGCGACACCGTCCTTGGCTTGGGGGGCGCGGGCGGCGCGTTCCTTGAGCTCGTCGAGGCTGACGCGCGCCTGCCGCTCCGCGAGGTCGGCGCGTACGCCGTCGATGATCTCGTCGAGCACACTCACGCGAGCGGCCCCCTTCCGGAACGGTGACAAAAAAATCCAACAGGCCACAGGATCAGCCACTCCGATGTTATCCGCAGGAGGGCGCCGGCCTCGCATCCACCCGGCGGCTGTCCCACTACCTGGGACTTCACGGGGCGAGCCCGGAGCCGAAGGGGAGGTTCCGGACGACCGTGAAAAGCAGCAGTACGGCGCCGATCGCCCACCAGTGCACCGGCCGCAGCGCGATCCGCAGGGGCTTTCCGCGGGCCTCGCGGATCAGCCATACGGCCCACAGCACGGCGAAGATCCCGTAGCCGACGACGGCGAGCGCGTTGGCGCCGAAGGCGGCGGCCAGGTCGCCGTGGGCGAAGGCGTGGGCGCTGCGGAGGCCGCCGCAGCCGGGGCAGTAGATCCCGGTGAACCGCAGCAGCGGGCAGACGGGGTAGTGGCCGGGCTGGTTCGGGTCGACGGTGGCGACGTATCCGAAGGCCCCGACGACGGCGGCGAGCACACCCACCGGGACGGCGGTCCGCCGCAGCCGCGAGGCGCCGGCGGGGGCCGTGGGGAAGAGGGGTGCCCGCACGGGGGCGAAGGGCGGCGGCCCGGGAGCCGGGGCGGGGTTCTGCGTTGGCGTTGCGTCCACCCGGTGATTGTCGCCGCTGACGCGGAAAGGCGCAGCCCGGTCCGGGCCGCGCCTTTCCGGCATACGTGGTGCGGGGGTCAGGAGGTCTGCGCCTGGCCGGCGCGCGCGCGGGCGGCGACCAGCTCGGCCGGCTCCTTCGGCATGCCGAGGCCCGCGGCCTTCATCGCGAGGCCGACGACACCACCGAGCAGGACGACGCCCATGCCGGCCCAGAAGCCGACCGGGTTGGCCGCGACCATGAAGACGCCCGCGACGCAGAAGCCGATGAAGGCGATGATGACACCGGTCCAGGCGGCCGGGGTGTGTCCGTGGCTGCTGCCCGCCATGAGTTGCTCCTCGTTGGTGTTGCGCTGTTGGAATCGCTCGGGTCGCTGTGCCCACGGCCCGTGCCGCTGTGCCAGCTCACCGTCATTGTCCCGTACGTGCGGGTAGGACGTGAGCTGGGGGGTCATGCCTCGCGCGTCGGGTCCTCGCCGCGGTCCAGGGCCTTCCACAGATCCTCGGGCCGGTCGGGGTCGAGCGGGCGCGGGGCCTTGCGGGGGCGGGGGGTGCCGTCGCGCTCGTAGCGCCCGGACATGGTGGGCCAGCGGCTGCCGTAGCGCAGGGCGAGCAGCCCGGCGAGCAGGATCAGCAGGCCGCCGGCCGCCGTGACGTACGGCCAGGCGGTGTGGCTGAGGGCGGTGATGGTGGCGGCGGCGTCGCCGCTGGTGCGCGCGGCCTTCTCGTCCAGCGCCCCGCTGTCGGACGCGCCGATGAAGGCGCTGAGCGCGGCACCGAGTCCGCTGAGCGCGAGGAGTCCGGCGACCACGCGCCGGCCGCCGCCGCGTACGGCGAAGACGGCGACGAGGGCGGCCAGGCCGACGATGGCGAGGGCGGCGGGGAGTCCGGTGACGTCCTGCCCGTCGGCGCTCAGCGGCAGGCTGCCGCCGCCGACGGGGGCCTTGCCCTCGGCCCAGGTCTGCCCGGAGGCGAGCAGGACGACGGTCGCGCCGGCCGCCCCGAGGAGCAGGCCGGCGGCCAGGGTGCGGCGGCTCCCCGCACTGTCGGGCGCGGCGGCGGCTTCGGTACGGGGCTGGGGTACGGGGACGGCACTCACGTACTCCACTATCCCTCACCGGCCGGGAACGCCCCACCGCGCCCCTGGCCGGGAGGCACCGGCGTACGGCTCAGGCGCCGCCGAGGCGGTTGGCGGTGTGGACGGCGCGGAGGACGGCCGCCGCCTTGTTGCGGCACTCGGTGTCCTCGGCGACCGGGTCGGAGTCGGCGACGACGCCCGCGCCCGCCTGGACGTAGGCGGTGCCGTCGCGGAGCAGGGCGGTGCGGATGGCGATGGCGGTGTCGGAGTCCCCGGCGAAGTCGAGATAGCCGACGCAGCCCCCGTACAGGCCCCGGCGGGTGGGTTCCAGCTCCTCGATGATCTGGAGGGCGCGGGGCTTGGGGGCGCCGGAGAGGGTGCCGGCGGGGAAGCAGGCGGTCAGCACGTCGAAGGCGGTGCGCCCCTCGGCGACCTTGCCGGTGACGGTGGAGACGATGTGCATCACGTGCGAGTAGCGCTCGATGGACATGAAGTCGACCACCTCGACGCTGCCCGGTTCGCAGACCCGGCCCAGGTCGTTGCGGCCGAGGTCGACGAGCATCAGGTGCTCGGCGCGCTCCTTGGGGTCGGCGAGGAGTTCGTCGGCGAGGGCCTGGTCCTCCTGCGGGGTGGCGCCGCGGTGCCGGGTGCCGGCGATGGGGTGGACCATGGCCCGGCCGTCCTCGACCTTGACCAGGGCCTCGGGGCTGGACCCGGCGACGTCGAAGCCGTCGAACCGGAAGAGGTACATGTACGGCGAGGGGTTGGTGGCGCGCAGCACCCGGTAGACGTCGAGGGCGCTCGCGGTGCACGGGGTCTCGAAGCGCTGGGAGGGCACCACCTGGAAGGCTTCGCCGGCCCGGATGCGCTCCTTCACGTCCTCGACGGCGTCCTGGTAGGCCCGGCCGCCCCAGAGCGCGGTGTACGGGGGCAGCTCGGAGGGCGGCAGGGCGGCGGGGGCGTTCTCGACGGGGCGGCGCAGGTCGCGCTCCATCGCGTCGAGCCGGACGACCGCGTCTGCGTACGCCTCGTCCACGCCGGTGGCCAGGTCGTTGTGGTTGATGGCGTTGGCGATGAGCAGGACGCTGCCGTCCCAGTGGTCCAGGACCGCGAGGTCGGAGGTGAGCAGCATGGTCAGCTCGGGCAGCCTGAGGTCGTCGCCGCCGCTCTCGCCGATCTTCTCCAGGCGGCGCACGATGTCGTAGCCGAGGTAGCCGACCATGCCGCCGGTGAAGGGCGGGAGGCCGGATTCGCGGTCGTGCGGGGTGTGCAGGGCCTCGATGGTGGCGCGCAGGGCGTGCAGCGGGTCGCCTTCGGTGGGGACGCCGACCGGCGGGGCGCCGAGCCAGTGGGCCTCGCCGTCGCGGGTGGTGAGCGTGGCGGCGCTGCGTACGCCGATGAACGAGTAGCGCGACCAGGTGCGGCCGTTCTCCGCGGATTCCAGCAGGAAGGTGCCGGTGCGCTCGCCCGCGAGCTTGCGGTAGAGCCCGACGGGGGTGTCGCCGTCCGCGAGGAGGCGGCGGGTGACGGGGATGACGCGCCGGTCGACGGCCAGCTTGCGGAAGGTGTCGAGGTCCATGGCGGCAGACCCTACTGCCCGAGAAACAGAACGTCGGCGTCGAAGCAGGTGCGGTCGCCGGTGTGGCAGGCGGCGCCGGTCTGGTCGACCTTGACGAGGACGGTGTCGGCGTCGCAGTCCAGGGCGACGGACTTGACCAGCTGGATGTGGCCCGAGGTGTCGCCCTTGACCCAGTATTCCTGGCGGCTGCGCGACCAGTAGGTGCAGCGGCCGGTGGTGAGGGTGCGGTGCAGCGCCTCGTCGTCCATCCAGCCCAGCATCAGCACCTCGCCGGTGTCGTACTGCTGGGCGACGGCCGGGACCAGTCCGTCGGTGCCGCGCTTGAGGCGGGCGGCGATGGCCGGGTCGAGGTCGCTGGCGGTCCGGGGGGTGCCGGGCGGGGGCGTGCTGCTCATGGGCCCCATTGTGCCGTGGTGGCGCGGGGTGTCCGGGCGGGCGTCCACTGGGCGGACGGGGGACGGCGGTCGTACGCTGGCGGGCATGTCGACCCATGCGAAGCGCGAACGTCTTCTGCTCGCCGACCTGTTGGAGGCGGCGGGCCCGCAGGCCCCGACCCTCTGCCACGGCTGGACGGCCCGTGATCTCGCGGCCCATGTGGTGGTGCGGGAGCGGCGGCCGGACGCGGCGGCCGGGATCGTCATCGGGCCGCTGAAGAGCCGCCGGGACCGGGTCATGGCGGAGTTCACCGAGAAGCCGTACGAGGAGCTGATCCAGCTCATCCGGACCGGCCCGCCCCGGATGTCCCCGTTCGGCCTGAAGCAGCTGGACGAGGCGGCGAACACGGTGGAGTTCTACATCCACGCGGAGGACGTGCGCCGGGCGCAGCCCGACTGGACGCCGCGTGAGCTGGACCCGGTCTTCGCGGATGTGCTGTGGTCGCGTACGGAGAAGGCGGCGCGGATGCTGGGCCGGAAGGCGCCGGTGGGCCTGGTGCTGCGCCGCCCGGACGGGCAGACCGCGGTGGCGCACCGGGGGACGCCGGTGGTGACGGTGACGGGTGAGCCGGGCGAGCTGCTGCTGTTCGCGTTCGGGCGGCAGGACGCGGCGCGGGTGGAGCTGGAGGGCGAGCCGGAGGCGATCGGGCGGGTGACGCAGGCGAAGCTCGGGATGTGACCCGCGTACGCCACGGTCAGCCCGGGAGTTCCGCCCGGCGGAGCGGGGCGAGGACGAGGCCGGTACCCGCACCGGCCACGCACAGGGCGGCGCCGGCGACGAAGACCGGGCCGGTGCCCCAGAGGGCGACGGCGGCGCCGGTGACGGGGTAGCTGAGCGGCGCGAGGGCGTGCGTGAAGAGCGTGGAGACCGAGGTGACGCGGCCCAGGTAGGCCGGGTCGGTGACGGTCTGCGTGAGCGCGCCGCACAGCGAGCCGCCGAGGCCGGCGAAGAGTCCGACGAGGACCGCGACGGCCGCGGCGAGCGGTACGGAGGGCACATAGGCCAGGGCCGCGATGGCGAAGGCCCCGACGAGGACGGTCAGGCACATGACCAGTCCGGCCCTGGGGACGCGGCCTCGTACGGCGAGGAGGAGGGCGGAGGCGCCCGCTCCGGTGCCGAAGGCGGCGACGACCCAGCCCATGCCGGAGGCGCCCCAGCCGCGTTCGTCGCTGAGCAGGATGAGGCCGAGGTTGAGGGGGCCGACGAAGCCGAGTTCGCTGACGGCGACGACGAGCGTCAGGGGCCCGAGGAGCGGGTGGCGGCGGATGTGGCGCAGGCCGTCCGCCAGCTCGTGCCGGGCGCTGCCGGTGGGGGCGGCGGCCTCGGGTGCGGGCAGCGGGTGCAGTCGTACGGCCAGCAGGAGCGGGAGCGAGACGGCGAAGAGGACGCCGGCCGCGGCGAAGGCGAGGGCCGGGCCGCCGAGGGCGACGGCGACGCCGCCGAGCGGGGCGCCGATGACGTTGGCGGTCCGGGTGGCGAGGCCGCGCAGGCCCTGGACGCGGGCGAGCTGGGACGCGGCGGTGATCCTGGGCGGCAGGGCGCCCACGGCGGGCAGGAAGAGGGCGTCGACGGCGCCGAAGACGAGCGCGACGGCGATCAGCGTCCACACCGCGGGCGAGGTGAGCAGCAGGGTCCCGGCGAGGCCGAGGATCACCAGGCAGCGGACGGTGTCACTGGCGACGACCACGCGGCGCGGGCCGAGCCGGTCGGCGAGCACTCCCCCGCCGAGCAGGAGCACCGCCCGGGGCAGGGAGCCGGCGGCGAGCACCAGGCCGGTCTGCGAGGCGCTGCCGGTGCGGGCGGCGGCCCAGGCGAGGGCCATGTAGTAGACGCTGTCGCCGATCATGGACGCGGTGTACGCGCCGAGCCAGCGCAGGACGTTGCCGTCGCGGTGGGCGGGGCGGGCGGGGGCTTCGGCGGGGAACTCGGCGGGAGCGGGCAGGGTGGCGGTCACGGTCGCGTCCTCTCGGGGGGCCGGGTCAGGTGCGGAACGGGAAGCCGTACACATGGAGCGCGACGTTCTCGCGGCTCTCGCCGTCGCCGGCCTCCTCGCGGGCACGGCCCCGCTGCTCGTAGCGCTTGATGAGGTCGTTCATCTCGGAGGCCAGCGCGGCGAGTTCGGCGGCGGTCAGCCGGGCGAGGTATTCGGAGCCGAAGGAGGCGCGGCGCCACTCGGCGGGCCAGGTGCGGTTCGCGTCGAGGTGGCGGCGGTACATCTCGACGTGCTGGTCGAAGGAGAGCCGGGTGACGGCGGAGTGCGTCGCGGCCTTCTCGGGCGCGTCGCTGAAGTCCTCGTCGTGGAAGGTCAGCCCCTCCGACGCGGGCTGCCACCAGCGCTCGCGGCCGTCCCGGCCCGGCCGGTCCGCCTCCTCGATCAGGCCGTGGTCGGCGAGCTTGCGCAGGTGGTAGCTGACGAGCGAGACCGCCTCGTCCACCTGCTCGGCGAGCTGGGACGCGGTGGCCTGCCGGGCGATGTAGAGGGCCCGGTAGAGCTTCATCCGCAGGGGGTGCCCGAACGCCTTGAGGGTGCCGAGGTCGGAGACCCGGCGGGATTCGTCGTGTGCCATGCCGGTGAGCGTAGGTAGAAAAGAAAACTTGCGCAATATTTATTGCGGAAGAAGTCTTGCGCGTTTTGGTGCGCGTACGCCGCTGGGGCGCCCTCCCGAGGAAGGGCGCCCCATGGCTGTGCACACGTGAACCGGCGGGTCAGCGCACCGGGTGACCGGCCTCCGCCAGTGCGCCCTTGACCTCGGAGATCCGCAGGTCGCCGAAGTGGAAGACGGACGCGGCCAGGACCGCGTCGGCCCCGGCGTCGATGGCCGGTGCGAAGTCCGCGAGCCGGCCGGCGCCGCCGGAGGCGATGACGGGGACGCGGACGTGCTTGCGGACGGCGGCGATCATCTCGGTGTCGTAGCCGTCCTTCGTGCCGTCGGCGTCCATCGAGTTGAGCAGGATCTCGCCGGCGCCCAGTTCCGCCGCCCGGTGGGCCCATTCGACGGCGTCGATGCCGGTGCCCCGGCGGCCGCCGTGCGTGGTGACCTCGAACGTGCCCTCGGGGGTGCGCCGGGCGTCCACCGAGAGCACCAGGACCTGGCGGCCGAAGCGCTCGGCGATCTCCCGGATCAGCTCGGGCCGGGCGATGGCCGCCGTGTTGACGCCCACCTTGTCCGCGCCGGCCCGCAGCAGCTTGTCGACGTCGTCCGGGGTGCGGACGCCGCCGCCCACCGTGAGCGGGATGAAGACCTGCTCGGCGGTGCGGCGCACCACGTCGTAGGTGGTCTCCCGGTCGCCGCTGGACGCGGTGATGTCCAGGAAGGTCAGCTCGTCGGCGCCCTCGGCGTCGTACAGCTTCGCCATCTCGACGGGGTCGCCCGCGTCCCGCAGGTTCTGGAAGTTGACGCCCTTGACGACCCGGCCGTTGTCCACGTCGAGGCAGGGGATGACGCGTACCGCGAGGCTCATCGCGCACCCGCCCGGTATGCCTCGACCTCGACCTCGACGACCAGGCTCGGGTCCACGAAGCCGGAGACCACGACCATGGTGGCGGCGGGGCGCACGGCGTCGAACAGCTCCTTGTGGGCGCGGCCGACCTCGTCGGTGTCCCGGGCGTGCATGACGTACATCCGGGTGCGGACGACGTCCTCGCGGCCGAGGCCCAGCTCCTTCAGCGCGTCGAGGGCGACGCCGAAGGCGGTGACCGTCTGGTCGTACGGGCCGCCCGCGGCGATCTCGCCGCCCACCACCGACGTACAGCCGGAGACGAGCACCAGGCCGTTCGGCAGTTCGACGGCGCGGGAGTAGCCGAACTTCTCCTCCCAGGGGGCACCGGAGGAGACGCGGCGCACGGATGCGGATTCGGTCATACGGAGACCGCCTCCAGCGCCTCTTCGAGGGTGAACGCCTTCGCGTACAGGGCCTTGCCGACGATCGCGCCCTCGACGCCCGCCGGGACCAGCGAGGCGATGGCGCGCAGGTCGTCCAGCGAGGAGACGCCGCCGGAGGCGACGACGGGCTTGTCGGTGGCGGCGCAGACGTTCTTCAGGAGCTCCAGGTTGGGGCCCTGGAGCGTGCCGTCCTTGGCGATGTCGGTGACGACGTAGCGCGCGCAGCCCTCGGAGTCGAGGCGGGCCAGCGTCTCGTACAGGTCGCCGCCGTCGCGGGTCCAGCCGCGGCCGCGCAGCGTGGTGCCGCGCACGTCGAGGCCGACGGCGATCTTGTCGCCGTGCTCGGCGATGACCTTGGCGACCCACTCGGGTGTTTCCAGGGCGGCGGTGCCGAGGTTGACGCGGCGGCAGCCGGTGGCGAGGGCGGCGGCGAGCGAGGCGTCGTCGCGGATGCCGCCGGACAGCTCGACCTTGATGTCCATGGCGCCGGCGACCTCGGCGATGAGGGCCCGGTTGTCCCCGGTGCCGAAGGCGGCGTCCAGGTCGACCAGGTGCAGCCACTCGGCGCCGGCGCGCTGCCAGGCGAGTGCGGCCTCCAGCGGGGAGCCGTAGGAGGTCTCGGAGCCGGACTCGCCGTGCACCAGGCGGACCGCCTGGCCGTCGCGGACGTCTACGGCGGGGAGCAGTTCAAGCTTCGGCATTACAGCGTCTCGATCCAGTTGGTCAGCAGCTGGGCGCCGGCATCGCCGGACTTCTCGGGGTGGAACTGGGTGGCCCACAGCGCGCCGTTCTCCACGGCCGCCACGAACCGTTCGCCGTGCGTGGCCCAGGTGACCCTGGGGGCACGGATCTTCGGGTTGGTGACTTCGAGGTCCCAGTCGTGCGCCGCGTACGAGTGCACGAAGTAGTACCGGGCCCCGGCGTCGAGTCCGGCGAACAGCTGGGAGTCCTCGGGGGCTTCGACGGTGTTCCAGCCCATGTGCGGGACGACGTCGGCCTTCAGCGGGCCGACCGTGCCGGGCCACTCGTCCAGGCCCTCGGTCTCCACACCGTGCTCGATGCCGCGCTCGAACAGGATCTGCATGCCGACGCAGATGCCCATGACGGGGCGTCCGCCGGCCAGCCTGCGGCCGATGACCCACTCGCCGCGGGCCTTCTTCAGGCCCTCCATGCACGCCGAGAACGCGCCGACGCCGGGCACCAGCAGCCCGTCCGCGTTCATCGCGGCGTCGAAGTCGCGGGTGATCTCGACGTCCGCGCCGACGTGGGCGAGGGCGCGCTCGGCGGAACGGACGTTGCCGAAGCCGTAGTCGAAGACGACGACCTTCTTCTTCGTATCCACGTGTCGCTCGTCGCTTCCTAGTCCCAGAGACCTTGAATGCGCAGGACGCCCGCCACCAGGCACATCAGCGAGGCGATGGAGAGCAGCACGATGACGCCCTTGGGCATGCCCTGCTTGGAGAAGGAGTAGACCCCGCCGGCCAGGAACAGGCCGACCAGGATCAGGATGGTGTTGAGGCCGGTCACAGGGCGCCCTTCGTGGACGGAAGGATGCCGGCCGCGCGCGGGTCGTGCTCGCTGGCGTAACGCAGGGCGCGGGCGAGCGCCTTGAACTGGCACTCCACGATGTGGTGGGCGTTGCGCCCGTACGGGACGTGGACGTGCAGGGCGATCTGCGCCTGGGCGACGAACGACTCCAGGATGTGCCGGGTCATCGTCGTGTCGTAGGCGCCGATCATCGGCGCCATGTTCTCGGGCTCGGTGTGCACCAGGTAGGGGCGGCCGGAGAGGTCGACGGTGACCTGGGCGAGCGACTCGTCCAGCGGGACGGTGCAGTTGCCGAAGCGGTAGATGCCGACCTTGTCGCCGAGCGCCTGCTTGAAGGCGGCGCCGAGCGCGAGGGCGGTGTCCTCGATGGTGTGGTGCGAGTCGATGTGCAGGTCGCCGTCGGTCTTGACGGTGAGGTCGAACAGCCCGTGCCGGCCGAGCTGGTCGAGCATGTGGTCGTAGAAGCCGACCCCGGTCGCGACGTCGACCTTGCCGGTGCCGTCGAGGTTGATCTCGACCAGCACGGACGTTTCCTTGGTGGTGCGTTCCACGCGGCCTGTGCGGGGGTTCATGCGTCGTGCTCCTTCTTCAGTCCGCGCACCGCATCGAGGAACGCGTCGTTCTCTGCCGGGGTCCCCGCGGAGACCCGCAGCCATCCCGGTACGCCGTTGTCCCGGACCAGGACGCCCCGGTCGAGGATCTGCCGCCAGGCGGTGTGGCTGTCGGCGAAGCGGCCGAACTGGACGAAGTTGGCGTCCGATTCGGTGACGTCGAAGCCGAGACCGCGCAGCTCGGTGACGATCCGGTCGCGCTCGCTCTTGAGCTGCGCGACATACCCGAGGAGCGTATCGGTGTGCTCCAGGGCGGCGAGCGCGGTGGCCTGGGTGACGGAGGACAGGTGGTACGGCAGCCGGACCAGCTGCACCGCGTCGACCACGGCGGGGTCGGCGGCCAGATAGCCGAGGCGGAGCCCGGCGGCGCCGAACGCCTTCGACATGGTCCGCGACAGCACCAGGTGGGGGCGGCCCTCGATCAGCGGGAGCAGCGAGGGGTGGTGGCTGAATTCGCCGTACGCCTCGTCCACGACGACCATCGACGGCTTGGCCGCCTGCGCCGCCTCGTACAGCGCGAGGACGGTGCCGGCGTCGACGGCGGTGCCGGTGGGGTTGTTGGGGGAGGTGATGAAGACGACGTCGGGGCGGCGCTCCGCGATGACGGCGCACGCGGCGTCGACGTCGATGGTGAAGTCCTCGTTGCGCGGCCCGGAGATCCAGCCGGTGCCGGTGCCGCGCGAGATGAGGGCGTGCATCGAGTACGAGGGCTCGAAGCCGATGGCGGTGCGGCCGGGCCCGCCGAAGGTCTGGAGCAGCTGCTGAAGGACCTCGTTGGAGCCGTTGGCGGCCCAGACGTTGGCGGCCCCGACGCGGTGTCCGGCGGTGCGGGTGAGGTAGCGGGCCAGCTCGGTGCGCAGCTCGACGGCGTCCCGGTCGGGGTAGCGGTTGAGGTCGCGGGCGGCCTCGCGGACCCGTTCGGCGATGCGGTCGACCAGGGCTTCGGGCAGCGGGTAGGGGTTCTCGTTGGTGTTGAGCCGTACGGGAACGTCGAGCTGGGGTGCGCCGTACGGGGACTGGCCGCGCAGTTCGTCGCGGATCGGCAGGGCGTCCCAGGGGTTGGCCTCGGGACCGCCCGCGTTGCTGTTCGTCACTGCTGGGGAACCTTCCACCCGAACCTGGCCTTGAGCGCGGCGCCGTGGGCGGGGAGGTCCTCCGCCTCGGCGAGGGTGACCACGTGGTGGGTGACCTCGGCGAGCGCGTCGCGCGTGTAGTCGACGATGTGGATGCCGCGCAGGAAGGACTGCACGGACAGGCCCGAGGAGTGGCAGGCGCAGCCGCCGGTGGGCAGCACGTGGTTGGAGCCGGCGCAGTAGTCGCCGAGCGAGACGGGCGACCAGGGGCCGACGAAGACCGCCCCGGCGTTGCGGACCCGGCCGGCGAGCGCGGCGGCACCGGCGGTCTGGATCTCCAGGTGCTCGGCGGCGTACGCGTTGACGACGGTGAGGCCGTCCTCCAGGTCGTTGACGAGGACGATCGCGGACTGCCGGCCGGCCAGGGCGGGCGCGATGCGCTCCTCGACGTGCTTGGTCGCGGCGACCTGGGTGGCCAGCTCGGCCTCGGTGGCGTCGGCCAGTTCCGCGGAGTCGGTGACGAGGACGGCGGCGGCCATCGGGTCGTGCTCGGCCTGGCTGATCAGGTCGGCGGCGACGTGCACCGGGTCGGCGGTGGCGTCGGCCAGGATCGCGATCTCGGTGGGTCCGGCCTCGGCGTCGATGCCGATCCGGCCCTTGAGGAGGCGCTTGGCGGCGGCGACGTAGATGTTGCCGGGGCCGGTGACCAGGTCGACGGGGCGGCAGTCCGCGGTGCCGTACGCGAACATCGCGACGGCCTGGGCACCGCCGGCCGCGTAGACCTCGTCCACGCCGAGGAGGGCGCAGGCGGCCAGGATCGTGGGGTGCGGCAGTCCGCCGAACTCGCGCTGGGGCGGCGAGGCGACGGCGAGGCCGGGGACGCCCGCCTCCTGGGCCGGGACGACGTTCATCACGACGGAGGACGGGTAGACCGCGCGGCCGCCCGGCACGTAGAGCCCGACGCGGTCGACGGGCACCCACTTCTCGGTGACCGTGCCGCCGGGGACGACCTGGGTGGTGTGCGTGGTGCGGCGCTGGGCGCGGTGGACGAGGCGGGCGCGGCGGACGGACTCGTCGAGGGCGGCGCGGACGGCCGGGTCGAGCTCGGCCAGGGCGCGGGCGAGGGTATCGGCGGGCACCCGGACCGATTCCAGCCGGACGCCGTCGAACTTCTCCCCCCAGTCGATCACTGCCGCCGAGCCACGATGGCGTACGTCCTCGCAGATGGGCCGCACCGTCTCCAGGGCGGCTTCCACGTCGAACTCGGCACGGGGCAGCAGGTCGCGCAGGGCGCCACCCTCGGGGAGGGCATCGCCGCGCAGATCGATTCGAGAGATCACACCGCAATTCTCGCAGACCGCCGCGCACGGCCGGACGGCCGTATCACTGGCTGATACATGCCTGCCCTGTGACGGCTGACTATGTGCGTTCATCCCGTCACTCAGAGGGAATAACGGGATCACTCCTCCGGACGAAAGGGGCACCGGTGACGGAGCGGTACGACGATGATCTCCCGGACGGCCTCAGCGCGGCGGAGCTGGGCATGTGGCAGTCCTTCCGGAACGGCACCACCTACGACCTACGGGCCCGCGACCGGGCCCGCGACGATCCGTTCGCCCCGCACGAGTGGGGCCCCGAGCGCAGCGTGGCGGCCCGGGTGGTCGCCCGGCTGCTGCTGAGCGGCCCGCCGGCCCGGCCGGGCCGGGTGACGGCGCTGAAGCTCCGGGGCATCCGGATCACGGGGAGGCTGGACCTGGCGGGCGGCCGCGTCGATCCCTATGTGGAGCTGACCGGCTGCCGGTTCGACGAGGAGGTGGCGTTCCCGGAGTGCCACTTCACGACCCTGCGCCTGGTGGAGTGCGCGGTGCCCCGCTTAGAGGCGGCCCGGCTGCGCACCGAGGGCGATCTGCATCTGCCGCGCTGCCGGGTGGAGCGCGGGGTCCGGCTCACGGACGCCCAGATCGGCACGGATCTGCTGGTCAACCAGATCGAGGTCGGCCCGGACCGGCAGGGGCGGTCGCTGCTCGCGGACGGGCTGACGGTCGCCCAGGATCTCCAGGCCGAGATGACCGACATGCTGGGCGAGCTGAGTCTGCGCGGGGCGAAGGTGGGCGGTTCGCTGAGCCTGCGCGGCAGCCGGCTGCGGGCGGCCCGGGGCCGCCGCGCGCTGAACGCCCCGCAGCTCAGCGTCGAGCGGACGCTGTACATGAGCGAGGCGTGGGTCAGCGTCGACACGGGGAACCAGGGCACCACTCCCCCGTACGGCATCTCGACCTCGCCGACCCCGGCGCACGGCACCCGCTCGCAGGTGTTCCGCTGCCGGGGCGGGGTGCGGCTGGACGACGGCAGGTTCGGTGACGCGGTGGACCTGCACAAGGCGGTGTTCGTGCTGGACACGCACGAGGAGCTGTCGTTGCGCCGGACGGTCACGCCGGAGCTGCGGTTCAACCCGGAGCGGCCGGTGCGCGGCCGGGTGGTGCTCAACGGCGCGAAGGTCGTCACGCTGATCGACGTGTCGTCCAGCTGGCCGGGCCCGGGCGGGCTCGCGATGGGCGGCTTCGTGTACGAGAACCTCGTCCCGTACGGACATTTCCCGCTGTCCCGGCGCCTGGAGTGGGTGGCGGCGGCGACCCCGGAGTACGTACCGGAGCCGTACGAGCGGCTGGCGGCGGTGCTGCGCAACTGCGGGGAGGACGCGGACGCCCGGGAGGTGCTGCTCGCCAAGCAGCGCCGCCGCCGGGAGACCCTGCCGCCGGCCGGGAAGCTGTGGGGCTTCCTCCAGGACTGGACGGTGGCGTACGGCTACCGGCCGGGGCGGGCCGCGGTGTGGATGGCGGTGCTGTGGGCGGCGGGCACGCTGGCGTTCTCGCGGTACGACCCGGCCGCGATCAAGGGCGAGGAGCATCCGCAGTGGAACGCGCCGCTGTACGCGCTGGATCTGCTCATCCCGGTGATCGATCTCGGCCAGGACGGCTACTGGCGGATGGACGGCGGCTGGCAGTGGCTGGCGGCCGGGCTGATCCTGGTGGGGTGGATACTGGCCACCACGGTCGCGGCGGGCGCCTCCCGGCTGCTGCGCCGGGGCTGACCGCCGGCCGTCGGGGCGCGGGCGGTACTCGCCGGTGACGGCGGGCCGCGCGGCGCCCGGTCGCGGGCGGGGCAGACCACGGGCCTTCTGCCCAGGACCGACGAGAATCAGCCAGAGTCCCGGCATTCCTTTACCGCTCCTTGACCGATGCCGGGGCAACCCATCCACTCGGCACAAATGCTTCACAGCGCTCCCCTTGGCGCCGCCTCCACCAGCGCTTTTCAATGGTCTGCACCATGCCTTTCCTCCGCGCTCTGCTCCGAACCGCGCGCGTGATCCGGCACACCCCGGCGCTCTCCACCGGGCTGCCCGCGGACCACGCCGTGCTGCTCGACGCCCCCGACGAACGGCTGTCCCCCGCGCTGGTGGCCGCCGCGGCCGGGGAGTACGAACCGGCCGCGAAGCTCCTGGCGACCACCCGGGACGCGGCCGAGTGGGAGAGCCGGGACCGCTATCTGAGACGGCTCGTCGCGTTCGCCCGCGGCCGGGACGGCTGGCTCGGGGACTGGCTGGCCGCCGCGCCGCGCGATCCGGACGCGCTGCTCGTCAAGGCGCAGCTCTCGGTCGACCGCGGCTGGGAGTCCCCGGCGCGCGCGGAGCGGCTGCGCGAGGTGGGGCCGCTGATCACGGCGGCCGCGGCGGGTGATCCGCGCGATCCGGTGCCCTGGCGCCTCGCGCTGGACCACGCCCGGGGCACCCAGGCCACGCACACCACGTTCGAGGCGCTGTGGGGGGAGGCCCTTCAGCGCTCCACGCACCACTACGGCTGCCATGTCGCCGCCCTCCAGTACCTGTCGGCCGCCTGGTACGGCTCGCACCGCGAGTGCTTCGACTTCGCGGAGCGGGCCGCCGAGGACTCGGTGCCCAGCTCCCTGGTGCAGGCGCTGCCGTTGCGGGCCGCGTTCGCGATGCTCACCGAGGGCCCCTGGGACACCCGGTCGACCTCGGTGCAGGTGGAGCGGATCGACGCGGCGGCGGACCTGGCGATCTCGCTGTCGGCCTCCTTCGCCCCGGGCGACCCGTGGCCGTCCGAGGTGCGCAATCTGCTCGCGTACGTCCTGGTGGTACGGGGCCGGTGGGCCGAGGCGCTGGAGCAGTTCGGCCGGATCGGCCCGCACGCGTCCTCGTTCCCGTGGGCCTCGGTGTCCGGCGATCCGCTGGGCCGGTTCCTGGACACGCGGGACGGCGCACGGCTCCGGGTGGCCTCCGCGACCCCGCTGTGGCAAGGCTCCGGGCGAGGGCGGGCGCGCGGCCATTACGCTTGACCGCTGTGACCACCGCTCGCCTGCCCCTGTTCCCGCTGAACGCGGTGCTGTTCCCGGGCCTCGTGCTGCCCCTCAACGTCTTCGAGGAGCGATATCGCGCCATGATGCGGGAGCTCCTGACCATCGACGAGGACGAACCGCGCCGGTTCGCCGTGGTCGCCATCCGCGACGGCCGGGAGACCGCCGTCACGGGTCTCGGCATGCCGGAGGCGGTCCGCAAGCCCGTCGAACGCGGCCCGGCCGACGGCTTCGGCCCCGATCCCCTCCAGTCGCTGCACCGGGTGGGCTGCGTCGCCGACGCCGCGACCGTCCGGGAGCGCGCGGACGGCAGCTTCGAGGTGCTGGCCACCGGCACCACCCGGGTCCGGCTCCTGTCCGTGGACGCGACCGGCCCCTTCCTCACCGCCGAGCTGGAGGAGCTGGAGGAGGACCCGGGCGACGAGGCGGGCCCGCTCGCCGAGGGCGTCCTGCGGGCCTTCCGCGGCTACCAGAAGCGCCTGGCCGGCGCGAGCGAACGCTCCCTCACCACGGGCGCGGACCTGCCGGACGACCCGTCGGTCGTCTCGTATCTGGTCGCCTCCACGGTGGTCCTGGACGTCCCCGCCAAGCAGCGGCTCCTCCAGGCCCCGGACACCGCGACCCGGCTCCGCGAGGAGCTGCGCATCCTGCGCGCGGAGACCGCGGTCATCCGGCACCTGCCCTCCCTCCCGGCGGTGGACCTGACCGTCGCCCCGACACACCCGAACTGACGCCATGGCCAAGAAGCAGAAGAAGTCCCCGTCCGGCGGCACCCCCGCCACGGTCGCCCTGACGGCGGCGGGCACGGAGTTCACCGTGCACGCGTACGAGCACGACCCGGCGTCCCCCTCCTACGGCGAGGAGGCGGCCGAGGCCCTGGGCGTCTCCCCCGACCGCGTCTTCAAGACCCTGATCGCCGACGTGGACGGCCGCCTGACGGTCGCGGTCGTCCCGGTCGCCGGCTCCCTGGACCTGAAGGCCCTGGCCGCGGCGGCCGGCGGCAAACGCGCCACGATGGCGGACCCGGCCGCGGCGGAACGCACCACGGGCTACGTCCGCGGCGGCATCTCCCCCCTGGGCCAGCGCAAACGCCTCCCCACGGTCCTGGACGCGTCGTCCCGCACCCACCCCACGATCTGCGTCTCGGCGGGCCGCCGGGGCCTGGAGGTGGAACTGTCCCCGGAGGACCTGGCGACGCTGACGGGGGCGGTGTTCGCGGACATCGGCCGACAACCCAGCCCCTCCGGCGTTTGAGGAGCGGGGTCCGGGGCAGAGCCCCGGTTTAGGGAAGGGGCGGGGAGGGGAAAGGCCCCGCGCAGCGCCCCCCCTACGCCCCGTCGGACGACGACGCGTCGGACCCGGAAGACGGCACCCCGGACGACGGCGCCGAAGGCGCCCCTGGCGCCCCGGGTCCCCACCCCCCGTAAGACCCCCACTCCCCCTCGAAATCCCGCGGCCCCCAAACCGCGGTCACCCCCAGATGCACCACCATCGCCGCCAGCCCCCAAGCCAGCAGCACCCCATGCGCGTGCATCTCCAGCGGCGCGTCGAACACGACCCCCTTGCCGGCCTCCCGCGCATGCGCGACCACATCGGACGTCGGCCCCAGCCGCGTCCCGAGCTGCCACGCCAGCAGCGACCCGAGGACGCTGCCCACCCCGAGACCCACGGTCAGCCAGATCCCGCCGCGCCGGTGGTACCAGAAGACGAGCCCCGCCGAGACCGCCCCGAACGCCAGCCCGAGCAGGGCGAACGTGCCGTCGGCCCCGATCGCCTCCTCGCCCTCGCTGTCGTTGAGGAACACCGCGGTGCTGTCGGAGATCAGCGGCACCCGGGGCGCCAGCCACAGCCAGAGGAGCCCCATCAGGACACCGGCGACGGTCACCACGGCGGCCACGATCCCCGCCCGCCGCAGATCCGCCCGCAGCTCCTCCCGGTCCACCCCCGGCGAGGACGCCGGATGGGAGCCGTACACGGCGGCGGGACCGCCCGGCTCACCCCCCGGACCCGGCTTCCGCCAGTCGTGGTGGTCGTCGGACGAGGGCCGGTTCGGCGGCGTCAGAGGTGCGGTCACCGTGCCATCGTGCCAGGCGCCCGTGAGCCGCGCCTCACCGGACCGCCGCCCTGCGGTACGCCCAGGTCGCGACGGCCAGCGAGACGACCCCGACGACGGCGCAGACCGCGAGGTCGAGCGCGACGACCGCCCAGTCGGGATGGGCGTCGAAGGACCGGGCCAGCGCCTCCACCCCGTACGTGGACGGCAGCAGATCACGCGCCCAGCCCACCGGCTCCGGCAGCCGGTCGGCCGGCAGGACGCCCAGCAGGAGCGCGGCGGACATGCCGAGCTGCCCGAGGAGCGTGGCGAGCTCCTGGCGCGGCGCGAGGAGCCCCAGCGCGGCGCCGAGGCCCGAGAGCGCCGCGCCGGAGAGCGGCACGACGGCCACGAGCACCCACAGATGCGCCATCGGCAGCCCGAACAGCACGCTGCCGGTCACTGCGGTGGCTACGGTCCCGGGCACGGTGAAGGAGGCGTACGCCCCCGCCGCGCCGAGCACCACGGCGGCGGGCGGCACGGGCAGCGTGGCGTAGTGGTCGAGCCCGCCGCCCGCCCGGAGCTGCCCGAAGTACTGGGCGAGGAGGTTCAGCGCGACGAAGGCGACGACCAGGACGCTGGACCCGGCGACGACGGCCCGCGCCTCGGAGCCGCCGTCCACCACCCCGCGCATCAGGATCATGATGCCGACGGACTGGAAGGTCGCCACGAAGAGCAGCGGGATGCGGGCCACCCGGGCCCGGGAGAGCTGGGCGCGGTAGACGGCCGCGAGGGAGGGGAACAGCCGGGCCCGGGGGGCGAGCGTCGCGGCCGCCCCGGCCACCGCACCGATTCCGCTCATGCCTTCACCAGTCCCTTGGTCGCGCCGCCGCCGAGCGCGAGGTAGACGTCCTCCAGGCTAGGCGTCGCCAGGCTGAAGTCGTCCAGCGCCGCGAAGGCCGCGCCCCCGGTCACCGCGGCGACCGCCACCCGCGCCTCGTCGGGCGCGAGCCGCAGCGCCCAGCGCCGCCCGGACTCCTGCGCACGCGCGCGCAGGGCCGCGACCTCGGGGATCTCCAGGGGGGCGCGATCCCGCCACACCAGCTCGACCCGGACCTCCCCGGCGACGCGCTCCTTGAGCCCGGCGGGGGTGTCGCAGGCGATGACCTTGCCGCGTTCGATGACGGCGACCCGGTCGAGGACGGTCTCGGCCTCGATGACGTTGTGGGTGACGAGCAGGACCGTGGCGCCGCGCTCCGCGCGCCGCCGGTCGACGGCGGCCCAGACGGCGCGCCGGGCCACCGGGTCCATGCCGGTCGTGGGCTCGTCCAGGACGAGCACGGGGCGCTCCCCGACGAGCGCGGCGGCGAAGCAGGCGAGGCGCCGCTGGCCGCCGGAGAGCTTCTTCAGCGGCCGGCCGGCGAGGCCGGCGAGGCCGAGCTCGTCCAGGACCGCGTCCCGCTCGGCGCGGGCCGCGCGCACCGGGAGGCCGCGCAGCCGCCCGGTGGTCTCGGCGGCGAGAGCGACGGTCAGCTCGTCCAGGGCGGTGGACTCCTGCCCGAGGTAGCCGATCAGCCGGGCGGCCCGCTCGGGGTGGCGCACCAGGTCGTGGCCGAGGATGTCGACGCTGCCGGAGTCGGGCCGCATCAGCCCGGTGAGCTGGCGTACGAGGGTGGACTTGCCGGCTCCGTTGGGCCCGAGCAGTCCGAAGATCTCACCGCGCCGGACGTCGAGGCTGATGCCGTCGGTGGCGCGTACTTCGGGGGTCGCGGGCGTGCCGCGGCGGCCCCGGGCCGGGGGGTAGGTCTTCACCAGATCGCGCACCGCGCACACGGTGCCGCTCGCCGTCGGCGCCTGCACTGTCCCCGTACTCACGAGGTACGAGGGTACGGGGTCCGGGGACCGGCATTACGCCCGGGGCCGCACCGATCGGACATCAACGCCGGCGGCGGCCGGGTTGAGCGGCCCTGGCGCGAATGTGGCCTCAGTCTCCGGCGGGCCCGGTTTTCCCGGCCTTCTCCACGGCCCGCTCGGCCGCCGGGGCATGGTCGGCGGCGGTCCGTACGTCGATCTCGCGCCAGAAGCCCGCCCGGATCGCATACCGGTCGTGCTCGTCGATCTGGTCGTCCTTGTGGGCGAGGAGGCCGAAGCGGGCCGCGTACCGGAGAAGTTCGCCGTCGATGCGGTGCGGGATGCGCGGGTAGAGGGTGGAGAGCTTCTGGAGGTGGCCGGTCTCCGGGAGCCGTTCCATCCAGCGCCGGGCGAAGACCTGGCCCACCTCGAAGGGGTCGCCGCCGACCGTGGTGATGTCCTCCTCGCGGTCGGCCCAGCGCTGTTCGGCGCTGGTGAGCTGAGCGAGCGTCGGCAGGGACGCGGTCTCCGCGGGTTCGCCGAGCGGACCGCCGCGCTCCACCCAGCCCCGGTCCGAGGACCAGCGCAGGGTCGCCGCGGGCTGCGGGGCCGGCGGCCGCTCGGCCGGTCCGGCGGCGGGCCCGCGCAGGGTGCCGGCCAGGTCCTTCGGGGTGGGCACGCCCTTGGCGCCGTGCCCGTGCGCGGGCTGGGCGGGGGCCTCACCGGGCGCGGGCGGCGCTGCCGCCGCCTCGTCCTCGTGGGCCGGGGCGGCCTGCGCGGCGGCCCGGGACGCCCGCTCGGCGGAGGCGGCGAGCGCCGATTCGGGCAGCGGGGCGGAGAGGATCGCGGCGATCTCGGTGCGCGGCACGGGCGGCGGGGCGCAGAGGCCGCCGGTCTCCTTGGCCCGGACGGCCTGGGTGATCCAGGCGCGGTCCAGGACGCGGCGCTCGTCGGCCTCGGCGACCAGGTCCTCGGACTGGTTGTAGTCGCCGTCGGCGGCCTGGACGGCCCAGAGGTGGACGGCGACGCCGTGCTCCTTGGCGGACATCAGGCCGGGGAGCAGGTCGCCGTCGCCGGTCACCAGGACCACGTCGGAGCAGGCGCGGTTGCGGGCCAGCTCGGTCAGCTCGGCGTGCATCGCGGCGTCGACGCCCTTCTGCGCCCAGCGCCCGTCACTGCGGGTGAGGGCGCCGAGCCGGACGGTGACCCGGGGCATCACGCGCAGCCTGCGGTGCTCGGGCTGCGGGACGCGGTCGGGCGCGCCGTCGAACCAGTAGATCCGCAGCAGCGGCTGCGCGGTGTCGGCCTCGGCGCGCTCGCGCAGCTGCTGGATGAGCGCCGCGTGGTCGACGGTGATGCGGGACCGGGCGGGCTCTCCTGCCAGCAGACTCGCGGCTGCGCCCAGCAAGTAGCCGGCGTCCACCAGGACGACGCAACGGTCCACGCGTTCCACCCTCTTCCAGGCATTCGGGATCGGGTTTTCTCAGGGTTCCTTCGAGTCTGCCCGACCACGCCGGGGTTAACGGCCGGAACTCGATCATCGGCGTGGCGGATCGCGAAAAGCGCGCATCATACCCCGTCACTACGCACGGTAATGATCCGACATGCGATGTTTATCCGATTATGTGAATCTGAGGTGGTCCTGGCCCCGAGAGTCCTTATAGGAGGAACACCATGGCCAAGAACAAGAACCGCAAGCAGGGCAGCCAGCAGGACCGCGCTTCGCAGGCGGAGCGCGGTGCTCAGGAGGCACGCTCGACGGCCACCGAGGCGCGGAGCTCGATGGAGTCGCAGGCTCAGGGCAGCCCTGCCGATGTTGCGCGCAAGCATCAGCGGCGCTTCGGCCACAACTGACCGGACTCCCGGTAAGGCAGGCACACCGAGAGGGGCGACCCCGCGCAAGCGGAGCCGCCCCTCTCGTACGCGTACCGGAACTCAGCCGGCCAGGCAGGACGGCCCGAGCAGCACCTTCAGGTCGCCGAAGAGCGCCGGGTCCGGCTTCACCCGGTGCCGGTCCAGCCGGAGCACCGTGGTCTTGCGGGGGCCCTGGAGCCGGATGCGTACCTCGGTGTCGCCCCGGTGGCTGTTCAGCACCTCACCGAGCCGGCTGACCATGGGCGGGGTGACCCGGACGGTCGGGATGGTCAGGACGACGGGCGCGTTGGTCCCCGCGTTGGAGATGTCGGGGACCTGCATCTCCATGGCGACCAGGCGCGGCACGTCCTCGCGCTTGTCGAGGCGTCCCTTGACGAAGACGACGGTGTCCTCGACCAGCTGGGTGGAGACCAGCTGATAGGTGGCGGGGAAGAACATGCACTCGATGGAGCCGGCCAGGTCCTCCACGGTGGCGATGGCCCAGGCGTTGCCCTGCTTGGTCATCTTGCGCTGGAGGCCCGAGATGATGCCGCCCACGGTGACGATCGCGCCGTCGGCGTGCTCGCCGCCGGTGAGCTGCGAGATCGACGCGTCCGACTTGTCGGACAGCACGTGCTCCAGGCCGAACAGCGGGTGGTCGGAGACGTAGAGCCCGAGCATCTCGCGCTCCTGGGCCAGCAGATAGGACTTCTCCCACTCGACGTCGGAGAACTCCACATCGAGCCCGAAGCCCGGCTCGTCGCTGTCCTCCTCGCCGCCGCCGAAGAGGTCGAACTGCCCCTCGGCCTCCTTGCGCTTGACCTGCACCACGTTGTCGATCATGGGCTCGTGGTGGGCGACGAGCCCCTTGCGGGTGTGGCCCATCTCGTCGAAGGCGCCGGCCTTGATGAGCGATTCCACGGTCCGCTTGTTGCAGACGACCGCCTCGACCTTGTCCAGGAAGTCGGGGAAGGTGCTGTACTTCCCCTTCGCCTTGCGGCACCGGATGATCGAGTCCACGACGTTCTGGCCGACGTTGCGGACGGCGGTGAGCCCGAAGAGGATCACGTCGTCGCCCTGGGCGGCGAAGTTGGACTCCGACTCGTTGACGTTCGGCGGGAGCACCTTGATGCCCATGCGCCGGCACTCGTTTAGGTAGACCGCGGACTTGTCCTTGTCGTCCTTGACCGAGGTCAGCAGGGCGGCCATGTACTCGGCGGGGTAGTTCGCCTTGAGGTACGCGGTCCAGTAGGTGACGAGCCCGTACGCGGAGGAGTGCGCCTTGTTGAACGCGTACCCGGCGAACGGGACCAAGACGTCCCAGAGCGCCTTGATCGCCGCGTCCGAGAAGCCCTTCTCCTTGGCGCCGGCCTCGAAGAGGACGAAGTTCTTCGCCAGCTCCTCGGGCTTCTTCTTGCCCATCACGCGGCGCAGGATGTCGGCCTCGCCGAGCGAGTAGCCGGCGACGATCTGGGCGGCCTTCTGCACCTGCTCCTGGTACACGATCAGGCCGTAGGTGAGGCCCAGGACCTCCTTGAGCGGCTCCTCCAGCTCAGGGTGGATCGGGGTGATCTCCTGGCGGCCGTTCTTGCGCTCGGCGTAGTTCGTGTGCGAGTTCATGCCCATCGGGCCCGGCCGGTAGAGGGCCGAGACGGCGGAGATGTCCTCGAAGTTGTCGGGCTGCATCTGGCGCAGCAGGGAGCGCATCGGCCCGCCGTCGAACTGGAACACGCCGAGCGTGTCACCGCGGCACAGCAGCTCGTACGTCTTGGGGTCGTCCAGCGGGAGGGCGAGCATCTCCAGGTCGATGCCCTTGTTGGACTTCACCATCTTGATGGCGTCGTCCATGATCGTCAGGTTGCGCAGCCCCAGGAAGTCCATCTTGAGGAGGCCGAGCGATTCGCACTGCGGGTAGTCCCACTGCGTGATGGTGACGCCGTCGGTGTGCCGCACCCAGACCGGGGCGTGGTCCACGATCGGCTCGCTGGACATGATGACGCCCGCGGCGTGCACGCCCATCTGCCGGACCAGGCCCTCGACGCCCTTGGCGGTGTCGATGACCTTCTTGACGTCCGGCTCGTTCTCGTACATCCCCCGGATCTCGCCGGCCTCGCTGTAGCGCGGGTGGCTGGAGTCGGTGATGCCGTTGAGGTCGATGCCCTTACCGAGGACGTCGGCGGGCATGGCCTTGGTGAGGCGGTCGCCCATGGCGTACGGATAGCCGAGGACGCGGGCGGAGTCCTTGATCGCGTTCTTGGCCTTGATCTTGCCGTAGGTGCCGATCATGGCGACCTTGTCGGCGCCGTACTTCTCCGTCACGTACCGGATGACCTCGACGCGCCTGCGCTCGTCGAAGTCGATGTCGACGTCGGGCATGGAGACGCGCTCGGGGTTGAGGAACCGCTCGAAGATCAGTCCGTGCTCGATCGGGTCGAGGTCGGTGATGCCCATCGCGTACGAGACGATCGAGCCGGCCGCGGAGCCCCGGCCGGGGCCGACCGCGATGCCGTTGTTCTTGGCCCACATGATGAAGTCGGCGACGACCAGGAAGTACCCCGGGAACCCCATCTGGATGATGATGTCCATCTCGTACTCGACCTGCTTCTGCCGGTCCTCGGGGACGCCGTTCGGGAAACGGCGGTTCATCCCGGTCCGGACCTCCTCCTGGAACCAGGTGATCTCCGTGTAGCCCTCGGGGATCTCGAACTTCGGCATCAGGTCGCGCTTCTCGAACATCCCGGAGGTGTCGATCTGCTCGGCGACCAGGAGAGTGTTGGCGCACCCCTCCTGCCAGGCGTCGGACGAGTCGACGCCGTACATCTCGTCCGTGGTCTTCAGGTAGTAACCGGTGCCGTCGAAGCGGAAGCGGTCCGGGTCGGAGAGGTTCTTGCCGGTCTGGATGCAGAGCAGGGCGTCGTGCGCGGTCGCCTCGGAGGCGTAGGTGTAGTGCGAGTCGTTCGTCACGAGCGGCGGGATGGAGAGCTTCTTGCCGATCTCCAGGAGCCCGTCGCGGACCCGGCGCTCGATCTCGATGCCGTGGTCCATCAGCTCCAGGAAGTAGCGCCCCTCGCCGAAGATGTCCTTGTAGTCGGAGGCCGCCTTGACCGCCTCGTCGAACTGGCCGAGCCGCAGCCGGGTCTGGACCTCGCCGGAGGGGCAGCCGGTGGACGCGATCAGGCCCTCGGACCACTGGGCGATGGTCTCCTTGTCCATCCGCGGCCACTTCTGGAGCCAGCCCTCGGCGTAGGCGTCGGAGGACAGCTTGAAGAGGTTGTGCAGCCCCTTCGCGTTGGCCGCCCAGATCGTCTTGTGGGTGTAACCACCCGAACCGGAGACGTCGTCGCGCTTCTGGTGCGGCTGCCCCCACTGGATCTTCCGCTTGTGCTTGCGCGACTCGGGCGCGACATACGCCTCGATCCCGATGATCGGCGTCACGTCCGCCTTCTTCGCCGAGTGGAAGAAGTCGTACGCCCCGTGCAGGTTGCCGTGGTCCGTCATGGCGATATGGGTCATGCCCATCTCGTTGCACGCGTTGAACATGTCCTTGAGCCGCGCGGCACCGTCCAGCAGCGAGTACTGGGTGTGGACGTGAAGGTGCGTGAAGGGCGGCTTGGTCACGGCGCTGTGCCTCCGGGGAAATGTGGATGACGGGACGGGTGACGTCTCGGGATGTCTGGGGGGACAGCGTGGAAGTCTACGTCTCCGAGGAGCGCGGCGGCGGGCACTCCGGGAGACGGCCGCGCGTTGGAAAGGCGGGATCACCCGTCCCTTTTGTCATGCACGCCATCACCCGGGCCAGATACCAGGAGGCAGTCACAGATGTCGGACACGCAGACCGGCGCGGAGCGGCGCGGGGAGCAGATTCTCCAGGTCTTCGACACCACCTTCGGGGAGCTCCTGGCGGCCGATCCGGCCGCGTTCCGGGTCAAGTTCCGGAAGATGGCGGGCTCCGCCTTCGCGTTCTACCGGGGCACGGCCTGCCTGTTCTACAGCGACCTGGAGCGCGAGCGGCACGGCGGCCCGTATCTGGACGAGCGCACCGGCCGGGTCTGGATCCACGGCGACCTGCACGCGGAGAACTTCGGCACCTACATGGACGCCAACGGCCGTCTGGTCTTCAATGTGAACGACTTCGACGAGGCGTACGTGGGCCCCTTCACCTGGGACCTCAAGCGCTTCGCTGCCTCGGTCGCCCTGCTGGGGTACGCGAAGGCGCTGGGCGACGAGCAGATCACCGAGCTGGTCCGGATCTACGCGGCGGCCTACCGCGAGCGCATCCGTGCCCTGGCCACGGGCGCCGGGAGCGGCGATATATCCGAGCTGCCTCCCTTCACGCTGGACACCGCCGAGGGGCCGCTGCTCGGCGCGCTGCGCACCGCCCGCTCGCTGACCCGGTTCTCGCTGCTGGACTCGATGACCGAGATCCGCGACTTCGAGCGCCGGTTCGCCGAGGGCGGCGGCGCGATCGACCTGGACGCGGCGACGCGGTACAAGGTGCTGGCCGCGTTCGACGGCTATCTGGAGACGCTGCCGGAGTCGAGCCTGACCCGGCCGGACTCCTACCGGGTCAAGGACGTCGTGGGGCGGCGCGGCATCGGCATCGGCTCGGCGGGCCTGCCCTCGTACAACATCCTCCTGGAGGGCAACAGCGACGCCCTGGAGAACGACGTCGTGATCTACCTCAAGCAGGCCCAGACCCCGGCCGTCTCCCGGCACATCACGGACCCGGCCGTGCGCGGCTACTTCCAGCACGAGGGCCACCGCACGGTGATCTCGCAACGCGCCCTCCAGGCCCACGCCGACCCGTGGCTCGGCTGGACCGAGCTGGACGGCGCCGGCCAGCTCGTCGCCGAGGTCTCGCCGTACGCGGTGGACCTGGACTGGTCCGACATCGACGAGCCCGACGAGATCGCGGCGCTCGTCGCCGACCTCGGCCGGGCCACGGCCACGATGCACTCGGCGGCGGACGACGAGAGCGGCCACTCGCTGGTCCCGTTCTCCACGGAGCGCGCGATCGACGCCGCCATCGCGGCCGACGAGGAGGGCTTCGGGGACCTCCTCGTGGACTTCGCCCACAGCTACGGCGCCCGGGCCCGCGCGGACCACCAGATCTTCGTGGACCTGTTCCGCAACGGGCGCATCCCGGGCCTGTAGCCGGTGGAGCAGCCGGCGATACGGCACCTTTAGGGGTCGCTTACAGGTTCGCATGCGACACTCCTGGGCGATGGACATATCCGGGACGCAGCTCAGAGCGGCACGCGCGGCGCTTTTCACGGCGCTCGTCGTGACGCTCTCCGCCGCGTCGCACGTCCTGCTCTCCCAGGTCGCGCTGCCCCTGGTCCCCGTCGCCGTGCTGGCCGTGGCCGTCTTCGCGGCGGCCTACGCCCTGGCCGGCCGCCAGCGCGGCTTCGGGGCCATCGCCGGGCTGCTCGTCCCCCTGGAGCTGGCCGCCGACACCTTCTTCACCACCGGCCAGCACCTCTGTTACGGGGCGGCGGGCGGTCCGATAGCGGGCCCCCTGCGCTCGGTGGGCGTCGACGTCCTGTGCGGCGGCGACCTCGGCCCGGGCACGGCCCAGTTCGGCGACGTCGGCACCCCGCTCGCCTCGGTGACCGCGGGCGGCCAGGGCGCCGCCGCGCTGCTCGCCTCGCCCGGCCCACTGGTCCCCTGGCTGCTGCTGGCCGCCCATGTCACGGTCGGGCTGCTCGCCGCCGCCTGGCTGCACCGCGGGGAGCTGGCGCTCGCCGGGCTGCTCCGGGCGGGCGCGCTGCTGGCGTTCCGGCCGCTGCTGATCGCGGTGGCCGTGGTGCGCACGGCGGGCCGCCCGTCGCGGACCGGGGCACGCGCCGCCGCCTCCGGGCCGCTGCTGCCGGGCCGCGTCCGCCTCCTCGTGCACTCCGTGGGCCGCCGGGGTCCGCCGCTCGTTGCCTGTGCCCTCTGAGCAACGCGAACCCCGGACCGTACGACCCACATCCCACGGAGAACACCACCATGAGCAAGCGCAACAGCCAGGCCAGCAAGTCCGCCGCCCGCGAGCGGCTGCGCGCGGAGCGCGAGCGCCAGGCGAAGAAGGACAAGACCCGCCGGCAGGTCGTCGTCGGCGTCTCGGTCGTCGCCGGCCTCGCCGTCGTCGCGGGCATCAGCTACGCGGTGATGGAGCTGAACAAGCCGTCCCACTGGGATTCCCTCAAGGACGAGAAGACGGTCGTCGCGCCCAAGAACACCTCGGGCACCAACGGCACCACCGTCGTCATCGGCAAGGACAGCGCCAAGAAGACCCTGAAGCTGTACGAGGACTCCCGCTGCCCGATCTGCGCCTCCTTCGAGCAGACCGTCGGCCCGACCGTCGCCAAGGACGTCGCGGACGGCAAGTACAAGATCCAGTACATAGGCGCGTCGTTCATCGACGGCGACAGCCTCGGCGGCGACAACCCGTCCGTCGGCACCCGAGGCGAGGGCTCCAAGAACGCCCTGAGCGCGCTGGGCGCGGCGCTCAACGTGAGCACCGACGCCTTCCTGGAGTACAAGAGCGCGCTGTACTCGGCGGAGTACCACCCGGACGAGGCGGACGACAAGTTCAAGGACGACAGCTACCTGATCAAGGTCGCCGACTCGGTGAAGGAGCTCAAGGGCAACAAGGAGTTCCAGAAGGCCGTCGAGGACGGCACGTACGACGCCTGGGCCCTGAAGATGTCCAAGAGCTTCGACGAGAACAAGGACGACGTGGACGGCACGCCGACCCTGATCATGGACGGCAAGAGGGTCACCGGCAGCGACGGCAAGAACGCGCCGATGACCGTGGACGACTACAACACGGCGATCGCGGCGGCCCTGAAGGGCTGACCCGCTCCGCGAGGGGCTCCGCGCGGAGCCCCTCGCGCGTCACAGCGTGGCGAGGAACCCGATCGCGACCTTCCAGGCCAGCTCCGCCGCCTCCCGGTCGAAGTCGGGCAGCTCCGGGTCGGTGAAGAGGTGCCCGGCGCCGGGGTAGCGGTAGACCTCCACGTCCGCCCCGGTCCGCTGCATGTCCAGGTACCAGGAGTTCAGCCAGTCGCCCGTTTCGTACGGGTCGGGGTCGGCGACGTGCAGCTGTACGGGCAGCTCGTCCACCGAGGCGTTCTCGGCGATGTCCGAGGTGCCGTGCAGGAGCAGCAGTCCGCGCGCCTTCTCGTCGCCGAGCGCCAGCGTCTGGGCGACCGAGGCGCCGAGCGAGAAGCCTGCGTAGACGAGGCCCTGGTCCGAGTAGGGCGCGGCAGCCAGCACGGCCCGCTTCAGCAGCTCCTCCTTGCCGGTCTCCTCGCGGAACGCCTCCGCTTCCTCCACCGATTCAAAGGTGTGCCCCTCGAACAGATCGGGCACGCGCACCTCGTGCCCCGCGGCACGCAGCCGGTCGGCTGCGGCGTGCACGGCGGGGCGCAGACCGTACATCGAGTGGAAAAGCATGATGTTCATGACGCCCATGGTGCCAGTTGCGTTCGAAAGGATGGAGAGCGACAGCATGGAGAGTGTTCTGCGGCCGCTGATCGTCCTCGGCGGCTCGGTGGTGATCACCCTGGCCGCGGGCTGGCTGTTCGACTTCCTGCTGCGGCGCGCCGACGCCCGGCACAACGAAACCCCGCTGTGGGGCCTGCTGCGGCGCTGCGGCATACCGTTCCAGCTGGTCATGTGCGCGGCACTGCTGCGCGGTACGTACGCGAGGACCGGTCTCGGCCCGGTCCAGGACCACCGGGTGGGCATCGGCCGGCTGCTGACGCTGGTGCTGATCGGCGCGTCGGCCTGGCTGGTGGTGCGGATCGCCATCGCGGTCGTGGACTCGGTGTACGCGCGCTACGCGGCGGCCCACGACCGGGACCCGGCGCGGGTGCGGCGGGTGCGGACGCAGGTGACGCTGATCCAGCGGGTGGTCATCGCCGTGGCGACGACCCTGGCGGTCGCGGCGATGCTGCTGACGTTCCCCGAGATGCGGGCGGTGGGCACCTCGATGCTGGCGTCGGCCGGGGTCCTCGGCATCGTCGCCGGTGTCGCCGCCCAGTCCACGCTGGGCAACCTCTTCGCGGGTCTCCAGATCGCGTTCGGCGACATGGTCCGCATCGGCGACACCGTGGTGGTGGACGGCGAGTGGGGCACGATCGAGGAGATCACGCTGACCTTCCTCGCGGTGCGTACGTGGGACGAGCGGCGGATCACCATGCCGGTCTCGTACTTCACCGGCAAGCCGTTCGAGAACTGGTCGCGCGGCGGGGCGCAGATGACCGGCTCGGTCTTCTTCCACCTCGACCACTCGGCGCCGATCGAGGCGATGCGCGACAAGCTGCGGGACATCCTCGGCGAGTGCGCCGCCTGGGACGGCCGGAACTGGTCGCTGGCGGTCACGGACACCACCCCGACGACGATCCAGGTACGCGCGGTGGTCACGGCGAAGGACGCGGCCGACATCTGGACGGCGCGCTGCGCGGTCCGGGAGCAGCTGATCGGCTGGCTGCGCGACCACCACCCGTACGCGCTGCCGCGCATCGCGACGGGCCCCGCGGCGCTCCCGCCCGGCGACGCCCGGCCCTCGGTGAACGGGACCGGCAGGGACGAGAAGCCCGCGGGCAGCTGGAACCGGACCCCGCGCACCGGCCAGGGCTGAGCGTCCTCGGAACAAGCCCTCAGCGCAGGCTGCGTACGTCCAGCTGGCGCAGCACCCGGTCCACGACCTCCGGGTCGGAGCCGGGTTCGCTGCGCGCGGACAGCACGGCGTGGCGGGCGGCCGACATCATCTCGCGCTGGATCCGGCTGATCGCCTGGAACCGTTCGACGCGCTTGGCGTAGGCGTCGCGCCGTTCGTCGTCCACCATCTCCGGGCTGATCCGCGCCCCCACCTCGTATGCGAGCCGGTGCAGCCGCTCGACCACGTCCTCGGGCAGGTCCTCGGCCGCCTCGATCTTCTTCAGCCGCTCCCGGGCCGCCCTGGCCGCCCGGACCGCGAGGTCCTTCTCCAGGGCCGCCTCGGCGTCCGTGTCCGCGCGCACCCCGAGCCGCCGCACCAGCCAGGGCAGCGTCAGCCCCTGGAAGACCAGGGTCACCATGATCACGGAGAACGCGATGAAGACGATCTCGTCGCGGCCGGGGAACGGCTGCCCGTCGTCCGTCTCCAGCGGGATCGCGAGGGCCAGCGCGACGGAGGCCACTCCGCGCATCCCGGCCCACCACATGATCACGGTCTCCCGCCAGCTGGTGGGGATCTCCTCGCTGACGTCCCGCCGGGTGTGCAGCCGTTTGGCGAGCCAGGTGGCCGGCAGCAGATACAGCAGCCGTACGCCGACGACGACCGCGACGACCGCGAGGCCCCAGCCGGCCATTTCCAGTTCGCGGCCGTTCGCCGTGCCGAACACGTTGTGCAGTTCGAGCCCGATGAGCCCGAAGGCGATTCCGGTGACGAGGGTGTCCACGATCTCCCAGAAGGTGCGTCCGGTGAGCCGGCCGAGGACGTCGTCGGCGTCCGCGGTGTGCTCCGCGAGGAAGATCGCGGTCATCAGGACGGCGAGCACCCCGGAGCCCATCAGCTCCTCGGCGAGCACATAGCTGACGAACGGCACCAGCAGGGTCAGGCCGACCTGGAGGGTGGCGTCGCCGAGCAGCCCCATCAGCTTGATGGTGAGCCAGCCGAGCGCGACGCCCACCGCGACGGCGACCACCGCGGACAGCACGAGCAGCCCGAACGCCTCGGGCCAGGAGAAGGTCCCGCTGACGGCCGCCGCGATGGCCACGTGGTAGAGCACGATCGCGGTGACGTCGTTGAACAGCCCCTCGCCCTCCAGGATGGAGACGAGCCGCCGGGGCAGCCCGACGGCCCCGGCGACGGCGGTGGCGGCGACCGGGTCGGGCGGGGCGACGAGCGCGCCGAGGGCGACGGCGGCGGCGAGCGGCAGCCCCGGCACGACCGCGTCGGCGACCGCGGCGACGGCGGCGGTGGTGAGGAAGACCAGGGCGACGGCCAGCAGGAAGATGGGCCGCTTGTTCGCGGCGAACTGCCGCCAGGAGGTGCGCTGCACCGAGGCGTAGAGCAGCGGCGGCAGCAGCGCGGGAAGGATGATCTCCGGCGGGATGTCCACGTTCGGTACGAAGCTGAGGAAGGCCAGCACCACGCCGAAGAGGGTCATCAGCACCGGCGCCGGCAGCTTCAGCCGGTCCCCCAGCGGAACCGTGACCACGGCTCCGAGCAGCAGCACGAGCAGCAGTGACATCTGGTCCACGGGGTGCCTTCCGAAGCGCTCCGGCCGGGGCCCGGTGCACGCCCGGCCGATGTCCCTCACCCTGCCATGCGTTCCCCGCCCGCCGAGATCAGGGGGTGCGGCGGGGCGTCAGATCGTCCGGCGCATCGCCCGGTGCGAGATGCCCGCGTCCATGAACTCGGGGCCGTACGGCTCGTAGCCGAGGCGCTCGTAGAAGGGCAGGGCGTGCGTCTGGGCGTGCAGGTCGACGGCGGTGAGACCGTGACCGCGGGCCGCGTCCTCGATGGCCCGCACGAGCGCGGCACCGACGCCTAGGCCCCGGGCCTCCCGGCTCACCGCGAGCCGGCCGAGCGAGCCGACGGCGGGGTCGCCGCCGGTGTGCGAGGCGGCGGCGGGGCCGTGCAGCAGCCGGCCGGTGCCGAGCGCGGTGCCGTCGGCGGCGACGGCGATGACGTGCACCGCGTCCGCGTCGTGGGCGTCGTACTCGATCTCCTCGGGCACGTTCTGTTCACCGACGAAGACCTCCTTGCGCACCTGGAAGCACGCGGCGCGGTCCTGCTCGTCGGCGACGGTCCGGGTGGTGTACGTGAGGGGCCCGGCCGTCACTGGCTCTCCGCCGCGATGCGGTCCAGGGCCTGCTGGAGGTCGTCGGGATAGGTGCTGGTGAATTCGGCCCAGCTCCCGTCGGCGGGGTGCTCGAAGCCCAGCTTCACCGCGTGCAGCCACTGCCGGGTCAGGCCGAGGCGCTTGGCCATGGTGGGGTCGGCGCCATAGGTGAGGTCGCCGACGCAGGGGTGGCGGTGGGCGGACATGTGCACCCGGATCTGGTGGGTGCGCCCGGTCTCCAGCTTGATGTCGAGGAGGCTGGCGGCCCGGTACGCCTCGATGAGGTCGTAGTGGGTCACCGAGGGCTTGCCGTCCGCGACGACCGCCCACTTGTAGTCGTGGTTCGGGTGGCGGCCGATGGGGGCGTCGATGGTGCCGCTCATCGGGTCCGGGTGGCCCTGGACCAGCGCGTTGTACTTCTTCTCCACGACCCGGTCGCGGAACTGGGCCTTCAGCAGGGTGTAGGCGCGCTCGGACTTGGCGACGACCATCAGCCCGGAGGTGCCGACGTCGAGGCGGTGCACGATGCCCTGGCGCTCGGCGGCGCCGGAGGTCGAGATCCGGTACCCGGCGGCGGCGAGGCCGCCGATGACGGTGGTGCCGGTCCAGCCGGGGCTGGGGTGGGCGGCGACGCCGACCGGCTTGACGATCACCACGATGTCGTCGTCGTCGTGGACGATCTCCATGCCCTCGACGGGCTCGGCGACGATCCGCACGGGCGCGGGCGCCTGCGGCATCTCCACTTCGAGCCAGGCACCGCCGTGCACCCGCTCGGACTTCCCGACCACCGAGCCGTCCACCTGCACCTTCCCGGCGGCGGCCAGATCGGCGGCCTTGGTACGGGAGAAGCCGAACATCCGGGAGATGACGGCGTCGACGCGCTCGCCCTCCAGACCATCGGGGACGGGCAGGGTGCGGACCTCGGGTTGCGTACTCACCAGTCGAGTATGCCTTGCGTCCCTCAGTCCTTGTGCACGGTGCCGTCGGGGTCCAGACCCTTGAAGGAGAGGAACACGATCAGGATGCCGCCGCAGACGATCGCGGAGTCGGCCAGGTTGAACACGGCGAAGTGGGCGGGGGCGATGAAGTCCACCACCGCGCCCTCGAAGACGCCCGGCGCGCGGAAGATGCGGTCGGTGAGGTTCCCGAGGGCCCCGCCGAGCAGCAGGCCGAGCGCGATGGCCCACGGCAGGCTGTACAGCTTGCGGGCGAGCCGGGCGATCACCACGATGACGGTCGCCGCGATGATCGTGAAGATGATCGTGAACGCCTCGCCGAAGCCGAACGCGGCCCCCGAGTTGCGCAGGGCGTCCAGCTTGAGCCAGTCGCCGATCAGCTCGACCGGCTCCTGGTGCTCCAGCTTCGCCACGACGAGCATCTTGCTGCCGAGGTCGAGCAGATACGCGACGACGGCGACGCAGAACAGCAGGATGACCCGGCGCCGGCGGGTGGCCGGCGAGCGGTCGACATCCGCGTCCGCGTCCGCCGCGGTGGCCCCGGTTTCCCGGGCCTCCGGCACGCCCTGGTCCGGGGAAGCGGCCGCGCCGTCCGGCCCGGTCTCTCCGCTTCCCTCAGCCCCGGTGATGTCCGGCGTACCGATGATGCGCTCCGCCTCTGCCACGTGAGTCCCTCAACCTAGTTCCCGACTGAGGACGAGGGTACGGCACGCCCGTGCGAATCAGCCTCGTCGCTCCTGCTTCTGCTTGTCCTCGACACACAGCGTGGCCCGGGGGAACGCCTGCATCCGCGCCTTCCCGATCGGCTTGCCGCAGACCTCGCACAGCCCGTACGTGCCGGCTTCGAGCCGGGCCAGGGCGCGCTCGGTCTGGTCCAGCATCTCCTGGGCGTTCGCGGCGAGCTGCATCTCGTGCTCGCGGGTGATGTTCTTGGTGCCGGTGTCGGCCTCGTCGTCGCCCGCCCCGTCGCCGGAGTCCCGCATCAGCCCGGCCAGCGCGAGACCGGACGCCTCCAGCTCGTTGCGCAGCCGGGTCGCCTCACCGGTCAGCCCGTCCCGCGCGGCGGTGACCTCCTCAGGGGTCCAGGGGTCCTCGCCCGGCCGTACGGCCAGCTCTCCCGGCGCCGTGGCGCCCCGGGCGGGCGGTACGGGTGCCGTGTCCTCGCCCGCGGTCCGGGTACCGGCCGCGCTCTTCTTGGCTACCACCGTGTGGGCTCCCGTCTGATCGGCGGCCTCGGCCGCCCCCGTGGCCGGGGCCGCGGTGGCCCCGGTCTTCTTCGGCGTGGTCTTCTTCGGCGCGGTCTTGCGGGCCGCCGCCTTCTTGGCGGAGGTCTTCTTGCCGGGCGCCTTCTTCTCCACCATGGCCGCGGCCCCTTCACACACAGTGATCTTGCTCGCCGGTCGTGCTGGGACGATAAGTCGACCCAGGTCCCGCGGCAACGGGGCACGCCGCCGCATCGCGCCACCCCCCGTCCGGATCACCGTGTGCCTGCATCCGTTGTGCCCAGCTGCCCGCCGGGTAATCCGGCTTTACGCCGCGCGCCGGGCCGCGCTCCGGCCGCGTACCCCTCGTATGGCCATTCGGGTCACCCCCGGCCCCTCCGTAAACCGGTCGGACGCCGTGCCCCGGGCCCGTACACTGGCCTCAGCGAGAGGCGTGGATGGGACGAGTAGCGTCGTACGCAGCCAGCAGCGACCCGGGGACGGTGGGAGCCCGGGGGCGAGCGCGTCGTGAAGATCACCCCGGAGCCGCCGGAAGAAAGCCCCCGAGGGGCCAGTAGAACCGGCATCGCACCCCAATGAGGGGGCCCGGGGCGCACGCCCGGGGCCAAGGAGGGTGGTACCGCGGGGACCGGCTCGGTTCTCGTCCCTCCGACGGAAGTGGAAGACGTCCGCCGGAGGAAGCCCGCACATGACATCGCCGCAGTACCGCCAGGTACCCGCCCAGGTCGACCTGCCCGCCCTTGAGCACGCCGTGCTCGACTTCTGGCGCGAGAACAAGGTCTTCGACAAGAGCCTCGACCAGTCCGAGGGCCGCCCCGAGTGGGTGTTCTACGAGGGCCCGCCGACCGCCAACGGCATGCCCGGCGCCCACCACATCGAGGCCCGCGTCTTCAAGGACGTCTTCCCCCGCTTCCGGACCATGCAGGGCTACCACGTGGGCCGCAAGGCCGGCTGGGACTGCCACGGCCTGCCGGTCGAGCTGGCGGTCGAGAAGGAGCTGGGCTTCAACGGCAAGAAGGACATCGAGGCGTACGGCATCGCCGAGTTCAACGCCAAGTGCCGCGAGTCCGTGACCCGGCACACCGACGCCTTCGCCGAGCTCACGACCCGTATGGGCTACTGGGTCGACCTGGACGACGCGTACCGCACGATGGACCCCGAGTACGTCGAGTCCGTGTGGTGGTCGCTGAAGGAGATCTTCGGCAAGGGCCTGCTGGTCCAGGACCACCGCGTCGCCCCCTGGTGCCCGCGCTGCGGCACCGGCCTGTCCGACCACGAGCTGGCGCAGGGCTACGAGACGGTCGTCGACCCCTCGGTCTTCGTGCGCTTCCCGCTCACCTCCGGCCCGCTGGCCGGCGAGGCGGCGCTGCTGGTCTGGACGACGACCCCGTGGACCCTGGTCTCCAACACCGCGGTCGCCGCGCACCCGGACGTCACCTATGTCGTCGCGACGAACGGCGAGGAGAAGCTGGTCGTCGCCCAGCCGCTGGTCGAGAAGGCGCTGGGCGAGGGCTGGCAGCTCACCGGCCAGTCGTTCACGGGCCGCGACATGGAGCGCTGGACGTACGAGCGCCCGTTCGCCCTGGTCGACTTCCCGGCGCCCGCGCACTACGTCGTCAACGCCGAGTACGTGACGACCGAGGACGGTACGGGTCTGGTCCACCAGTCCCCCGCGTTCGGCGCCGACGACCTCCTGGTCTGCAAGGCGTACGGCCTGCCGGTGGTCAACCCGGTCCGCCCCGACGGCACCTTCGAGGAGGACCTGCCGCTGGTCGGCGGGGTCTTCTTCAAGAAGGCCGACGAGGCGCTGACCGAGGACCTGAAGGACCGCGGCCTGCTCTTCCGCCACGTCCCGTACGAGCACAGCTACCCGCACTGCTGGCGCTGCCACACCGCGCTGCTGTACTACGCGCAGCCGTCCTGGTACATCCGCACCACGGCGGTCAAGGAGCGGCTGCTCCAGGAGAACGAGAAGACCAACTGGTTCCCGGACTCCGTCAAGCACGGCCGCTTCGGCGACTGGCTGACCAACAACGTCGACTGGGCGCTGTCCCGCAACCGCTACTGGGGCACCCCGCTGCCCATCTGGCGCTGCGAGGAGGGCCACCTCACCTGCGTCGGCTCGCGCGCCGAGCTGGGCGAGCTGTCCGGCACGGACCTCTCGGACCTCGACCCGCACCGCCCGTTCATCGACGACGTCACCTTCGGCTGTACGCACGAGGGCTGCGGCCTGGAGGCGCGCCGCGTGCCGGAGGTCATCGACGCCTGGTACGACTCGGGCTCGATGCCGTTCGCGCAGTGGGGCTACCCGTACAAGAACAAGGAGATCTTCGAGAGCCGCTACCCGGCGCAGTTCATCTCGGAGGCCATCGACCAGACCCGCGGCTGGTTCTACACGCTGATGGCCGTCGGTACGCTGGTCTTCGACAAGTCGTCGTACGAGAACGTCGTCTGCCTGGGCCACATCCTCGCCGAGGACGGCCGGAAGATGTCCAAGCACCTGGGCAACATCCTCCAGCCGATCCCGCTCATGGACCAGCACGGCGCGGACGCGGTGCGCTGGTTCATGGCGGCGGGCGGCTCCCCCTGGGCGGCCCGGCGGGTGGGCCACGGCACGATCCAGGAGGTCGTCCGCAAGACGCTCCTCACGTACTGGAACACGGTGGCCTTCCAGGCGCTGTACGCCCGTACGTCGAGCTGGGCGCCCTCGGCCGCGGACCCGGCGCCCGCCGACCGCACGGTCCTGGACCGCTGGCTGCTCGGCGAGCTGAACACGCTGGTCGACCAGGTCACCCGGGCGCTGGAGGGCTTCGACACGCAGCGTGCCGGAAAGCTGCTCTCCGCGTTCGTTGACGACCTGTCCAACTGGTACGTGCGCCGCTCCCGGCGCCGCTTCTGGCAGGGCGACAAGGCGGCGCTGCGCACGCTGCACGAGGTGGTCGAGACGGTGACCCGGCTGATGGCCCCGCTGACCCCGTTCATCACCGAGCGGGTCTGGCAGGACCTGGTCGTGCCGGTCGCCCCGGACGCGCCGGAGTCGGTCCACCTGTCGTCCTGGCCGAAGGCGGACCCGGCGGCGACCGACCCCGCGCTCTCGACGCAGATGGCGCTGGTGCGGCGCCTGGTCGAGCTGGGCCGGGCCACGCGTGCGGAGTCGGGCGTCAAGACCCGCCAGCCGCTGTCCCGGGCACTGGTCGCGGCCTCGGGCTTCGACGCCCTGTCCGCGGAGCTGCGCGCCCAGATCACGGAGGAGCTGAACGTCTCCTCGCTCGCCTCGCTCTCCGAGGTGGGCGGCTCGCTGGTCGACACCACGGCCAAGGCGAACTTCCGGGCGCTCGGCAAGCGCTTCGGCAAGGGCGTCCAGGCGGTGGCCAAGGCGGTCGCGAACGCGGACGCGGCGGCCCTGTCGCTCGCCCTGCGCGAGGGCACGGCCTCGGTGGAGGTGGACGGCGAGACGGTCACCCTCTCCCCCGACGAGGTCATCATCACGGAGACCCCGCGCGAGGGCTGGTCCGTCGCCTCCGACTCGGGCGCGACGGTCGCCCTCGACCTGGAGATCACCCCGGAGCTGCGGCGCGCGGGCCTGGCCCGTGACGCGATCCGCCTGATCCAGGAGGCCCGCAAGAACAGCGGCCTGGACGTCGCGGACCGCATCGCCGTCCGCTGGACCTCCACGTCCCCCGCGACGACGGAGGCCCTCACCGAGCACGCGCCCCTGATCGCGGACGAGGTGCTGGCGGTGGACTACGCGGAGGGCGAGGCGGACACCACGTACGGCACCCCGTTCGAGGACGAGGGCCTGAACCTGACGTTCCGTCTCCGCAAGGCGTAGCCGTGACCCGAGGGGCCCGGCCGGAGAACGTTCCGGCCGGGCCCTTTCCTGTTCCGGCCGCGCCGCGGCCTTCAGCCTCGCCGGCGTTTGAGGCGCGGGGTCCGAGGCGGAGCCCCGGTTTCGGGAGGGGGCGGGTGGGGGACAGCCGCGCGCAGCGCCCCCGCACGCACGCAAAAGGGCCGGGCCCCGGGGAAACCCCGGGGCCCGGCCCTCAGCCTGCCGACGGCTACGCGCTCAACGAGCGCGCCCCGCTCAGTTGTCGTCCTCGTCGATCAGAAACCCGCGCATCGGCGACGGCGCCTGCTGCATCGGCTGCGGCGCCTGCGGCCGCACCGGCGCCATCGGCTGCGTCATCGCCGGCGACATCTGCTGCTGACCGCCGTACGACGGGGCACCGCCCATGGACGGGTTTCCGCCGCCCATCGGCTGACCGCCGTGGTTGCCGCCCATCGTGTGCCCCATGGCACCCGCACCGGCCGGAGCCAGCGAGGGCGACGGCGGCAGCGACGCGGCGGCCGGGGTACGCGGCGGAGCCAGCGAGTCGTCCGCCTGGGTCTCCAGCTGACGCAGCTGGCTCTCCAGGTAGGACTTCAGCCGCGTCCGGTACTCGCGCTCGAAGCCCCGCAGGTCCTCGACCTTGCGCTCCAGCGTCGCCCGGGCCGACTCCAGCGAGCCCATCGCCACGCGGTGCTTCTCCTGCGCGTCCCGCTCCAGCGCGTCCGCCTTGGCGCGGGCGTCCCGCTCCAGGCCCTCGGCGCGGCTGCGGGCCTCGCCGACGATCTTGTTGGCCTCGGAACGGGCCTCCGCGATCGCCTGGTCGGCGGTCTGCTGGGCCAGGGACAGGACACGGGCGGCGCTGTCGCCGCCGGGGCCCTGCTGCTGCATCTGCGGCGGGGGCTGCATCTGCTGCATCTGCTGCTGCGGGTTGTGACCGCCCATGGGACCGCCCATCGGGCCGCCCATGGGACCACCCTGCATCGGGCCGGGGCCGTGCGGGCCCTGCGGACCGGGGCCGTGCGGGCCCTGGGGGCCGTGACCGCTGGGACCGGCGGGCAGCTGCGGAGCGCCACCGGGCAGCTGGGGGGGACCCATCTGCGGGGGCTGCTGCTGCTGGACCGGCGGGCCCGATATGGCGGCGGGCACCGGGGCACCGGGCCGGTCCTGCTGCTCAGGCGGCTTGCGCATGCCCTGCTGCTGGTTCTGCGCGGCGGCACGCGTGGCGGCGGCCAGCTTGGCGCGCAGGTCCTCGTTCTCACGGAGCAGGCGGGTCAGCTCCGACTCGACCTCGTCGAGGAAGGCATCGACCTCGTCCTCGTCGTAGCCCTCTCGGAGGCGGACCGTCGTGAACTGCTTGTTCCGCACATCCTCGGGAGTCAGCGGCATCTCTTCTTCACCTCTACGTAGTCGTCGGCAGTCGGCAGGACCGTATCGCTCACAGCCTGACCACGATGCTGATCAGGATGGAAACGATGATCATCAGAACGAAGAAGGACAGGTCTAGTGCCACGCCCCCGAGACGCAGCGGCGGGATGAACCGCCGCAGGAGCTTGAGCGGTGGATCGGTGACCGTGTAGGTCGTCTCCAGGACGACCACCATCGGCTTGCCCGGCTGCCATGAACGTGCGAACTGGAAGACGTAGTCCATGACGAGCCGGAAGATCAGCACGATGAGGAAACACATCAACGCGATGTAGACAACACTTTGTGCGACGCCCATCTCTCGCGCTTCCCTCTCCCCTGGCTCTCGTAGCACCGGCCTCCCGGCCGGGTTGTTCCCGGTGTCGTGTTCTCAGCTCTGGTTGAAGAATCCGCCCTCTGCGATGCGGGCCTTGTCCTCCGCCGTGACATCGACGTTAGCAGGCGACAACAGGAACACCTTCTGTGTCACTCGCTCAATGCTGCCATGGAGACCGAAGACGAGTCCCGCGGCAAAGTCGACAAGTCGCTTTGCGTCCGTATCGTCCATCTCCGTGAGATTCATGATCACCGGAGTGCCCTCACGGAAGTGTTCCCCGATGGTACGGGCCTCGTTGTACGTCCTGGGGTGCAGCGTCGTGATCCGGTAGGGCTCGCGCTCGGACACGACCTTGGGCATGATCACCGGTGCGTTCTTCTCCATGTTCGGACGTTCAGGTGTGATGGATGCCACGGGTGCGATCCGGGCGGGTCGCTCGCGCTCCGCGGGGATCTGGACCGGCTCCCGCTGCGCCGGCGGCTGGACCGCGCGGACCGGTTCGTCGCGCTCCCGGTCCCGCTCCACCTGATGCGCGGGCTGGTGCCGGCGCCGGTCGCGCTCGGGCTCCGGCTCGGGTTCGAATTCGTCGTCGGGGTCGAACCCCGGGCCGTCGTACCCATCGTCCTCCACGAGGCCGAGGTAGACCGCCATCTTGCGCATCGCGCCGGCCATGCTCTGAGTCCTCCGCTCTGTGGTGGATCGGCATCTGTCACCAAGTGCCCGCGATCCACTCCGGCCTGCCCGCCCTGGGCGGTAATGACCATATTTTCTGCTGTGGTCCGACTTGCTTGGCGACGTTACCCGAGCCCGGCACGGACTCCGAGTACCGCAGTACCGACGCGCACATGTGTCGCCCCGGCCTCAATCGCGTCCTCAAGGTCCGCACTCATCCCCGCTGAGACCATGTTCGCAGCCGGATGGTTCCCGCGCAGCCGGGATGAGAATTCCATCAGCCGGTCGAACGCGGCCCGTTGCCGCCCGGCGAAGGGCCCGGCGAGCGGTGCGACGGTCATCAGCCCGTCCAGCCGGAGCCCGGGCGCGGCGGCGACCGCGTCCGCCAACTCCGCGATCCCGTCCGGCGCGACGCCCCCGCGGGCCCCCCGCTCACCGCTCTCCGCGTCGAGCGCGACCTGGATGAGGCAGCCGAGTTCACGCTCGCGGCGCTCGGCGGCCGTCGAGAGGGCGGTCACCAGCTTCGTACGGTCCACGGACTGCACGACATCGGCATAACCGACCACGGAACGGACCTTGTTGGTCTGCAACTGGCCGACAAAGTGCCAGGAGAGAGACAGATCCGCGCACTCGGCGGCCTTGGGGGCGGCGTCCTGGTCGCGGTTCTCCGCGACCTGACGCACACCGAGTCCATGCAGAATCCGCACATCGCTCGCGGGGTAGGTCTTGGTGACCACGAGCAGGGTCACCTCCTCCCGCTTGCGACCGGCCGCGAGGCAGGCCGAAGCGATCCGCTCCTCCACCCGCGCCAGATTCGCGGCGAGTTGTTCCTTGCGTTCCGTCATGCCCTATCAGTCCAGCCAGACATATCCGGCGAGCCGCCCGGTGGTGCGGTCGCGTCGGTACGAGAAGTGGTCGCCCGATTCCAGGGTGCAGAACGGGGACGCCTGCCGGTCGGTGACGCCGAGCTCCGCGAGCTGGGCGTGCACCCCGCCGGTGACGTCCACCGCCGGGGTGCCCCAGCTGGTTTCGGACCAGGTGCCCGGCACGCTCGCGGCGACCTCGTCCCGCATCGCCGCCGGCACCTCGTAGCACCGGCCGCAGACGGCCGGCCCGGTCCGGGCGGTGATCCGGGAGACCTCCGCGCCCAGCCGGACCATGGCCTCGACCGCGGCCGGCACGACTCCGGCGACCAGCCCCGGCCGCCCGGCGTGCGCCGCGGCGACGACACCGGCCGCCGGGTCGGCGAGCAGGACGGGCGTGCAGTCGGCGGTCAGCACGGCGAGCGCGAGTCCGCGCCGCGCGGTGACCACCGCGTCCACGGCGGGGATCTCCGCCGCCTCGCCCCAGGGTCCGTCGACCACGGCCACGTCCCGGCCGTGGACCTGGTTCATCCAGACGACCCGGGCCGGATCGAGCCCCCGGGCGCGCGCGGCCCGCTCGCGGTTGGCGAGAACGGCGGCGGGGTCGTCGCCGACCGCGCCGCCGAGATTCAGCTCCGCGTACGGGGCGGCGCTCACTCCGCCCCACCGGTCGGTGAAGGAGAAATGAGCGCCGCCCCGCGAAAAGACAGAGACCGTCGGGTTCACTGCGTCATGCGGACCTATCACTTCAAGAAGTCCGGTACGTCCAGCTCTTCGGCCTGGGAGTCCGAGTAGGGACGGGCCGGCGGGACGTGCGGCGGCGAGACGACCGGCGGAAGGTGGGTCTCACCCGACACCGGAACCGGCTCGGCCTGCACCGGCGGCTCCTCGCGCGGCGGCACCGAACCGAGCCCGCCGGACTGACGCACCGGCTCGGGCGCGGACCGGACCGGCGTCGGGGCCGGCTCCTCGCGCTTGGCGCTGTTGCCCGTGCCCTCCAGGCCGAAGTCCGCCCGGCGGGCCGGCGGCTGTCCGCCGTCGAAGCCCGCCGCGATGACGGTGACCCGCACCTCGTCGCCGAGGGCGTCGTCGATGACCGCGCCGAAGATGATGTTCGCCTCCGGGTGGGCCGCCTCGCTCACCAGCTGGGCGGCCTCGTTGATCTCGAAGAGACCGAGGTCGCTGCCGCCGGAGATGGAGAGCAGGACACCGCGGGCGCCGTCGATGGACGCTTCCAGGAGCGGCGAGGAGATCGCCATCTCCGCGGCGGCCACCGCGCGGTCGTCGCCGCGGGCGGAGCCGATGCCCATCAGCGCGGACCCGGCCTCGGACATGACCGACTTGACGTCGGCGAAGTCGAGGTTGATCAGGCCCGGCGTGGTGATGAGGTCGGTGATGCCCTGGACACCCGAAAGCAGGACCTGGTCGGCCGACTTGAACGCGTCGAGCACGCTGACCTGGCGGTCCGAGATGGACAGCAGCCGGTCGTTGGGGATGACGATAAGGGTGTCGACCTCTTCGCGGAGCTCGGCGATGCCGTCCTCCGCCTGATTGGCGCGGCGCCGGCCCTCGAAGGTGAACGGGCGGGTGACCACACCGATCGTCAGGGCGCCGAGCGAGCGCGCGATGTTGGCGACGACGGGTGCGCCACCGGTGCCGGTGCCGCCGCCTTCGCCTGCGGTGACGAAGACCATGTCGGCCCCCTTGAGGACCTCCTCGATCTCCTCACGGTGGTCCTCTGCCGCCTTACGACCGACGGCCGGGTTCGCCCCGGCGCCGAGGCCGCGGGTGAGTTCGCGGCCGACGTCGAGCTTGACGTCGGCGTCGCTCATCAACAGGGCTTGCGCATCCGTGTTGATCGCGATGAACTCGACGCCCTTGAGACCGACCTCGATCATTCGGTTGATGGCATTGACACCACCGCCGCCGACACCGATGACCTTGATGACTGCGAGGTAGTTCTGCGGTGCTGCCACGTCGAAGGCCTCTCGCCTCGAGTTACGTGTCGTCGCTTCGCGGTGATCCCGCCGCGACGACGGATGCCGATTGGGACGGTCCGAACGCCGACCCAAACCCTAACGTTCAAGTTTAGGGTTACCAGTGTGTCTGCTTCATGGACTCTTCCGAACAGGACACTAAGTCGACAAGTGGCGCACGTTCAACGAACACGCCGAACCTCCCGTTTTTCTTTTCACCCTATGTGATCACCCGTAGCGCTGACCAACCAGGGTGCTGGCCAGGCCAAATGTGCGTCAACCACCCGACACCGCCGGGGCGGTGGGGGCACTCACGTCGAAGTGTCCCGCTTTGGGGGCGGCCTTCATGAGAGCGGTGAGGACTTTCGCCTTCACCGCGCCCGCTCCGCCGCTTCCCCACATCACCGTGCGATCCCCGCCGAGTTCCAGGGAGATGGCGTCGTACGAGTCGACCCGGACGACCCGGGTGTCCTCGGCGACGCCGTCCGGGAGGTCACCCGCGACCCGGACCGCCTCCCGCACCAGCCGGTCGCTGCCGAAGCGGCGCAGGCTCGCGGAACGGCCCTTGGCCACTTCCAGCAGGGGTACGTGCCCGGGCGCCTTGCCCACCGTCGCGAAGTGCACGCCCTCATCGTCCACTTCGATGAACTTTCCGCCCTTTTTCACCAACAGGACGGGCTGCCGTTCGGTCACCTTAAGTCCGATGCCGTGCGGCCATGACCGAACGACATCCACCTTGTCGATACGAGGCAACTTCTGGCGCAACCGCCGCTCGATGGCGCCGGTGTCCACGGAGACGAGCGGGGCGTTCATCGGCACCGCCGCGGCGCGCTCCACCTCGGCCGGGGTCAGCACCCGGACCCCGGTGATCCTGACCTGTTCGACCCGCAGCCAGGAGGAGCCGTACAGCGCCCAGACGGCGCCGGAGCCGAGCAGCAGCACGGCTCCGGCGATCAGGAGCAGCAGCCGGCGCCGGGAGACGCGGCGCCCCTCGGGGCGTGGGCGCGGCGGCCGGTCCGGGGCGTCCTCCTGCTTCCCTGCACCGCGCTGGGCGGTCGTCGGTCCGGCCACGCTCGCTCCTTATGCCGGGTCCGGGGGCCACCGCCCCCGGACCCGTCCGCCTCACGCGTTACGGCGTGCGGCAATCGCCTCGTACACCATGCCGACCAGCAGATCGTCGGCGTCCCGGCGGCCGAACTCGGCGGCGGACCGGGACATTTCATACAACCGGTGCGGATCGGACAGTACCGGGAGGACGTTGCCCTGCACCCACTCCGGGGTGAGCGCGGCGTCGTCCACCAGCAGACCGCCGCCGGCGTTGACCACCGGCTGGGCGTTGAGCCGCTGTTCGCCGTTGCCGATGGGCAACGGGACGTAGGCGGCGGGCAGTCCGACGGCGGAGAGTTCGGCGACGGTCATCGCGCCCGCGCGGCAGAGCATCATGTCGGCCGCGGCGTACGCGAGATCCATCCGGTCCACGTACGGTACCGGGATATAAGGGGGCATCCCGGGCATGTTGTCCACGCGCGGCAATTCGTTCTTCGGTCCGACCACGTGCAGGATCTGGATGCCGGAGCGCTGGAGCAGCGGAGCGACGCGCTGCACCACCTCGTTGAGATGGCGGGCGCCCTGCGAGCCGCCGGAGACCAGCAGCGTCGGCAGGTTGGGGTCGAGGCCGAACGCCGCGCGCGCCTCGGGGCGGACGCGGGCCCGGTCGAGGGTGGCGATGGTGCGGCGGAGCGGGATGCCGATGTAGCGGGCGCCGCGCAGCTTGCTGTCGGGGGTGGAGACGGCGACGCCGTGCGCGTACCGCGAACCGATCTTGTTGGCCAGGCCGGGGCGGGCGTTGGCCTCGTGGACCACGATCGGGACGCCCGCGCGCTTGGCGGCGAGATAGCCCGGCAGGGCCACGTAACCGCCGAAGCCGGCCACGCAGTCGGCCCCGGTGCGCTCCAGGATCTGTTCGGCGGCCTTGATGGTGCCGCGCAGCCGGCCCGGGACGGTGATGAGTTCGGGGGTGGGCTTGCGCGGCAGCGGTACGGCCGGGATCAGCGCCAGTTCGTACCCCCGCTCGGGTACGAGTCTGGTCTCAAGTCCGCGCTCCGTGCCGAGAGCGGTGATCCCCACGCTCGGGTCCTGCCTGCGCAGGGCGTCCGCGAGGGCGAGCGCGGGCTCGATGTGGCCGGCGGTCCCCCCGCCGGCGAGTACGACATGCACCGAATTTCACCGCTCTCCGGACGGCCGCCTCTTGACGCGCCGTCTCATCGTCTTCCATCTCACCCCGGGCCTCCGCACGGCCAGGGCCGCCTTCGCGGCGGGCTCGTCCCGCGCGAACGCGATCAGCAGCCCGACGGCGAACATGGTCGGCAGCAGGGCCGACCCCCCGTACGAGAACAGCGGAAGCGGGACACCGGCGATCGGCAGCAGGCCGAGCACCGCACCGATGTTGATCACGGCCTGCGCCGTGATCCAGGTGGTCACACCTCCCGCTGCGTACCTCACGAAGGGGTCCTCCGTGCGTCCGGCCACGCGGATACCCGCATAGCCTAGAGCCGCGAAGAGGGCGAGCACCGACAGCGTCCCCGCCAGCCCCAGTTCCTCCCCGGTGATGGCGAAGATGAAGTCGGTGTGCGGTTCGGGAAGTTGGCCCCATTTTTCCACACTCGCACCGAGGCCGGAACCGAACCATCCGCCTGACGCCAGAGCATAGATGCCGTGCACGGCCTGCCAGCAGGAGCCTCCCGGCCCCGGCTCGCTGGCCCCCATGCAGTCCAGCCTGGACATGCGGTTGGGGCTGGTCTTGATCAGCAGGAAGCCGATGAACCCGGCGGTGGCGAGCACTCCGGCGAACAGCCGGGTGGGCGCCCCGGCCAGCCAGAGCAGGCCGAACAGGATGGCCGTGAGAATGATCGCAGTGCCCATGTCGCCGCCGAGCATGATGAGCCCGAGCAGCATGAAGGCGACCGGCACCAGCGGCACCAGCATGTGCTTCCACTGGGTCAGCAGCCGCTTGTCCTGTTTACGGGCGAGCAGGTCGGCGCCCCACAGCACGAGCGCCAGCTTGCCGAACTCGCTGGGCTGGAGCTGGAAGGGCCCGCCCAGATAGAGCCAGTTGCGGTTGCCGTTGACCGACATCCCTATCCCCGGCACCTGCACCAGGACCATCAGGAAGACGGAGCCCATCAGCAGCGGGTAGGACAGCGCGCGGTGCAGCTTCACCGGCATCCGGGCGGCGGCCGCCATCAGCCCGGCCCCGATCACGGCGGCCAGGAACTGCTTGCGGAAGAAGTAGGTGCCGGGCTTGCCCAGCTCCAGCGCCTTGATCATCGAGGCGGAGTAGACCATCACCAGGCCGAGCACGGTGATCAGCAGTCCGGCGCCCAGGATCACGTAGTACGCCGTCAGCGGCCGGTCCCAGGCCCGCCGTGCCCGCTCGTACAGCCGTCGCACACCGCCGCCGCGCGGACTGCGGGGGCCGCCGGTGCTCCGGGCCCGCACCGCCGCGGGCCGCCGGGCCTTGGCAGCGGGCCTGACCCGCACGCTCTCTTCGGCCGGCATGTCCCTGTCCCCTCCACTGCTCGTGCCCGGGGCGCGGCGGCCGGGCCCGTCAGACGCTCTCGGCGGCGCGTGCGCGGACGGCGTCCGCGAATGCCTCGCCCCGCTTGTTGTAGTTGACGAACATGTCCATGGAGGCGCAGGCCGGGGCCATCAGTACGGTGTCTCCCGGCCGGGCGAGCCGCGCGGCCTCGCGGACCGCCTCGGACATCGCCCCAGTGTCGGTCCGGTCGAGGTCGACCACGGGTACCTCGGGGGCGTGTCGCGCCAGGGCTTCGCGGATCAGGGCCCGGTCCGCGCCCATGAGCACGACGCCCCGCAGCCGCTTGGCGCAGCCGGTCACCAGCTCGTCGAAGGTGGCGCCCTTGGCCAGGCCGCCGGCGATCCAGACGATGGAGTCGTAGGCGGCGAGCGAGGCTTCGGCGGCGTGCGTGTTGGTGGCCTTGGAGTCGTCCACGTAGGCGACCCCGGCCAGGTCCGCGACGTGCTCGATGCGGTGCGGGTCGGGGCGGAAGTCGCGCAGCCCGTCGCGGACGGCGGCCGGTTCGACGCCGAAGGCACGGGCCAGCGCCGCGGCGGCCAGGGCGTTGGCGATGTTGTGCGGGGCCGGCGGCCTGACGTCGGCGACCTCGGCCAGCTCCTGAGCCTGCTTCTGGCGGTTCCGCACGAACGCCCGGTCGACCAGGATGCCGTCCACCACGCCGAGTTGCGAGGGCCCCGGCGTACCGAGGGTGAAGCCGATGGCGCGGCAGCCCTCCTCGACGTCGGCCTCGCGCACCAGGTCCTCGGTCGCCGGGTCGGCCGCGTTGTAGACGCAGGCGACGCGGTTGCCCTCGTAGATCCGGCCCTTGTCGGCGGCGTACGCCGCCATGGAGCCGTGCCAGTCGAGGTGGTCGGGGGCCAGGTTGAGCACGGCGGCGGAGTGGGCGCGCAGCGAGGGCGCCCAGTGCAGCTGGTAGCTGGAGAGTTCGACGGCGAGCACGTCGTACGTCTCCTCGCCGAGTACGGCGTCCAGCAGGGAGACGCCGATGTTGCCGACGGCGGCGGTGCGCAGCCCGGCGGCCTCCAGGATGGCGGCGAGCATCCGTACGGTCGTGGTCTTGCCGTTGGTGCCGGTGACCGCGAGCCAGGGGGCCGGTTCCCGGCCGTCCCGGCCGCGCAGCCGCCAGGCGAGTTCGACGTCGCCCCAGACCGGGACGCCCGCCTCGGCGGCCGCGGCGAACAGCGGCTTGCCGGGCTTCCAGCCGGGGGCGGTGACGATCAGCTCGGTGGACTCGGGCAGGGTGTCGCCGTCGCCGAGGCGCACGGCGATGCCCTGCGCCTCCAGCTCGGCGGCCTGGGCGCGGGAGCGTTCGTCGGCGCCGTCGTTGACCACGGTGACGACGGCGCCGAGGCCGTGCAGGGCGCGGGCCGCCGGGATTCCGGAGACTCCGAGTCCGGCGACCGTGACGTGCTTGCCCTGCCAGTCCACGTTGCTCACTTCTTGGCTGCCCATCCTGCGTAGAAGAGGCCGAGTCCGACGATCACGCACATGCCCTGGATGATCCAGAAGCGGACCACGACAAGGACTTCGGACCACCCCTTGAGTTCGAAGTGGTGCTGGAGCGGGGCCATCCGGAAGACGCGCTTGCCGGTCATCTTGAACGAGCCGACCTGGATGACGACGGACATCGTGATCATCACGAAGAGGCCGCCGAGGATGGCCATCAGGAATTCGGTGCGGGAGCAGATCGCGAGGCCGGCGAGCGCGCCGCCGAGGGCGAGCGAGCCGGTGTCCCCCATGAAGATCTTGGCCGGTGAGGTGTTCCACCACAGGAAGCCGAAGCAGGAGCCCATCAGCGCGGAGGCCACGACCGCGAGGTCGAGCGGGTCGCGCACTTCGAAACAGGCGCTCGGGTTCGTGAGGGTCGCCGCGTTGGCGCAGGACTCCTGGAACTGCCAGAGCCCGATGAAGGTGTAGGCGCCGAAGACCATCACCGACGCGCCGGTGGCCAGACCGTCCAGACCGTCCGTCAGGTTCACGCCGTTGGACATGGCGAGGATCATGAACAGCGCCCAGACGACGAAGAGCACCGGGCCGATCGTCCAGCCGAAGTCCTCGACGAACGAGAGCTTGTCGGACGCCGGGGTGTTGCCGCGGGCGTCGGCGAACTGGAGCGAGAGCACCGCGAAGGCGATCCCGACTATCAGCTGGCCGGCCATCTTCGCCTTGGCGCGCAGACCGAGCGAGCGCTGCTTGACGATCTTGATGTAGTCGTCCAGGAAGCCGACGACTCCCATGCCGGCCATCAGGAAGAGGACCAGCACACCGGAGAAGCGCATCTCCTCGCCGGTGATCACCTTCGCCAGGAAGTACGCGATGAGGGTCGCCAGGATGAAGGCGATGCCGCCCATCGTGGGCGTGCCCTTCTTGGACCCGTGGGTGCGCGGGCCGTCGTCGCGGATGAACTGCCCGTATCCCTTGCGGGCCAGGAGCTTGATCAGCAGCGGTGTGCCGACCAGGGTCAGGAAGAGCCCGATGGCTCCCGCGAAGAGGATCTGCCTCATCGGCCCGCGACCTCGCCCTCGGTCACGTTCTCCAGCAGTGCCGTGACGACCTGCTCAAGACCGACCGACCGGGACGCCTTCACCAGCACCACGTCGCCCGGGCGCAGTTCCCTGCGCAACAGGTCGACGGCAGCCTGTGCGTCGGACACGTGCACCGACTCCTCACCCCACGAACCCTCGTTGTATGCGCCCAGTTGCAGCCAGGAGGCTTCTCTGCCCCCGACCGCGACGAGCTTGCTGACGTTGAGCCGGACGGCGAGCCGTCCGACCGCGTCGTGCTCGGCGAGCGAGGCGTCGCCGAGCTCGGCCATCAGGCCGAGCACCGCCCACGTACGACGCCCCTTCCCCATGGCGGCCAGCGCGCGGAGCGCTGCCTTCATGGATTCGGGGTTGGCGTTGTAGGCGTCATTGACGAACGTCACGCCGTCCGGACGCTCGGTGACCTCCATGCGCCAGCGGGAGAGGGTGCCCGCCTCGGAGAGCCCTTCGGCGATCTCGTCTGCGGACAGGCCCAGCTCATGGGCGACGGCGGCCGCGGCGAGCGCGTTCGACACGTGGTGCTCACCGTACAGGCGCATGGTCACCTCGCTGCACCCGGTGGGTGTGTGGAGGCGGAACGCGGGGCGTCCGTCGTCGGTGAGGTGGACGGCTTCGCCCCGTACGTCCGCATCCGCGCCCTCACCGAAGAGGACGACGCGGGCCTTGGTACGGGAGGACATGGCGCGTACGAGAGGGTCGTCGGCGTTGAGCACGGCGATGCCGTCCTCGGGAAGCGACTCGACCATCTCGCCCTTCGCCCGGGCGATCTGCTCCTTGCCGCCGAACTCACCGATGTGCGCGCTGCCGACGTTGAGCACGAGGCCGATGCGCGGCGGAACGAGTCCGGTGAGGTAGCGGATGTCCCCGATGTAGCGGGCGCCCATTTCGAGGACCAGGTGCCTGGTCTCGTCGGTGGCGCGCAGCGCGGTGAGCGGCAGGCCGATCTCGTTGTTGAGGTTGCCCTCCGGGTAGACGGTGGGCCCCTTGCGCTCCAGGAGCTGCGCGATGAGGTCCTTGGTGGAGGTCTTGCCCGCGGAGCCGGTGAGGGCGACGACGGTGGCGCCGAGGCGGCCGACGACGGCGCGGGAGAGCGCGCCGAGGGCGGCCACGACGTCGTCCACGACGATCGCGGGCACACCGACGGGGCGGGTGGCCAGGACGAGGGCCGCGCCCGCCGCGACGGCGCGCTCGGCGTAGTCGTGGCCGTCGGCCCGTTCGCCGGCGAAGGCGACGAAGAGGCTGCCGGGGGTCACCTTGCGGGAGTCGATGACGACCGGTCCGCCGACGGTTGCCGACGGATCCGGTATGTCGTGCGTCTGCCCGCCGACGATTTCGGCGATCTCGGCGAGGGAAAGGGCGATCACTTGGTCATCCCTGACTGTTGTTCTCGTGGTGGGAGGCACGGGGTCCGGCGCCCTCGTGCCCCAGGGAGTGCTCGATGGCCTCGCGCAGGACGATCCGGTCGTCGAAGGGGCGGACGACGCCGTGGACGTCCTGGCCCTGTTCGTGGCCCTTGCCGGCGATGAGCACGGTGTCGCCGGGCTCGGCCCGGGCCACCGCGGCGGCGACGGCCGCGGCGCGGTCGGCGTCGACCAGGACGTCGCCGCGCTCGTGGACGGGCACCTCGGCGGCGCCCGCGAGCATGGCCGCGAGGATGCCGAGGGGGTCCTCGGAGCGGGGGTTGTCGGAGGTCAGTACGGCGGTGTCGGCGAGCCGGGCGGCCGCCGCGCCCATCGGGCCGCGCTTGGTGGTGTCGCGGTCGCCGCCGCAGCCGAGGACGATGTGCAGCCGGCCCTTGGTGACCTTGCGCAGGGACCGCAGCACGGACTCGACGGCGTCGGTCTTGTGCGCGTAGTCGACCAGGGCGAGGTAGGGCTGTCCGGCGTCGATCCGCTCCAGCCGGCCGGGCACCCCGGGCACGGTCGCGATGCCGTCCGCCGCGGTCTGCGGGTCGATGCCGGCGACGGCGAGGGCGACGATCGCGGCCAGCGTGTTGGCGACGTTGAACGGGCCGGGCAGCGGGGCCTTGGCGGTGGCCCGCCTGCCGTTCGGCCCGACGGCGGTGAAGGTGGAGCCGAGCTGGCCGACGACGACGTCCTCGGCGCGCCAGTCGGCGTCCGGGTGGCCCTCGGCGGAGAAGGTCGTGACGGGCACCGTGGCCTCGGTGACGAGCCTGCGGCCGTACTCGTCGTCGTAGTTGACGACGCCCTGCCTGCTGCGGCGCGGGGTGAACAGCTGGGCCTTGGCCTGGAAGTAGTCCTCCATGCCGGAGTGGAACTCCATGTGCTCCGGGCTGAGGTTGTTGAAGACGGCGACGTCGAAGACGCAGCCGTCGACCCGGCCGAGGACCAGCGCGTGGCTGGAGACCTCCATGGTGACGGCGTCGGCGCCGCGTTCGCGCATGACGGCGAACAGGGCCTGGAGGTCGGTGGCTTCGGGCGTGGTGCGCTCGGACTTGATGCGCTCGTCGCCGATCCGCATCTCCACCGTGCCGATGAGCCCGGTGGCGCGTCCGGCGCCGCGGAAGCCGCCCTCGACCAGATAGGCGGTGGTGGTCTTGCCGGAGGTGCCGGTGATGCCGATCTGGAGGAGGCCGGTGCCGGGGTGGCCGTAGATCTCGGCGGCGAGTTCGCCCATCCGGCCGCGCGGGTCCTCGGTGACCAGGACCGGCACGCCGGTGGCCCGGGCGCGGTCGGCGCCGGAGGGGTCGGTCAGGATGGCCGCGGCGCCGAGACCGGCCGCCTGGGTGGCGAAGTCGGCGCCGTGCAGGCGGGCGCCCGGCAGGGCCGCGTACAGGTCTCCGGGGCGCACCGCGCGGGAGTCGTGGGTGATGCCGGTGATGTCGCCGGTGCCCGGCGGTTCAAGTCCCAGCCGTCCTGCCAGCGTGACCAGGGAAGTGGGCCGCAGGCGGTCCGGGCGAGGCGCTCCCGGGTAGTTCACAGGCGCGTCCTTCTGGGTCGTTCGGGACTGTTCGGCGTGGGGCACGGCGGTGAGCGTACCGGGCCCACCCGGCCTCTCGCGAAGTGAGGGGCCGACGGAGCGGACGTTCTCGTTCCGGTTCCCTGGGTCGGGGGTGATGGTCGTCACTGCTGGCCTCCGCGCGTTCACTCGCCGGTTCCGAAGAACACCGGCAGGTCGGCCGGCGCGTGGCCGGACGGGGGTGTCTGGAGCGTCTTGAGGGCGAATTCCATGACCTGCTTGTAGATCGGTCCACAGGTCTGGCCGCCGAAGTGGCTGCCCTTGGTGGGGTTCTGGATCGCGCAGTAGACGGTGATCTGGGGGTCGTCGGCGGGCGCGAACCCGGCGAAGGACGCGGTGTAGCCGTGGTAGCCGCCGCGCACCGGGTCGACGCGGTTGGCGGTGCCGGTCTTGCCGGCGACCCGGTAGCCGGGGATCTGGGCCGCGGTGCCGGTGCCCTCCTGGTCGGCGACCACCGATTCGAGCATGGAGGCGAGTGTCTTCGCGGTCTTCTCGCTGACCACGCGCGACTGTTCGGGCGCCTCGGCCGGGGTGAAGCGGCCGTCCGGGCCCCTGGTGCCGCGTACCAGCGTCGGCTCGATCCGTACGCCTCCGTTGGCGATGGTCGAGTAGATCGAGGCGGCCTGCATGGCGTTGAGGGAGAGGCCCTGGCCGAACGGGATCGTGTACTGCTGCGAGGTGGACCAGTCCTGCGGCTTGGCGAGGAGGCCGGCCGTCTCGCCGGGGTAGTCGAGCCCGGTGGGCGATCCGATGCCGAACTTCCGCAGATAGGAATACAGCACCTTGTTCGCCTGGGCCTGCGTCTTGCCGAGCTGGCCGGTGGCCATGATGGTGCCGATGTTGCTGGACTTGGCGAGCACGCCGTTGAGCGTCAGCTGCCAGGTGGCGTGGTCGATGTCGTCCTTGAAGAGGCGGTCGCCCCGGTGCAGCCGGTTGGGGACCGTGACGTGTGTGAGGGGCGTGGCGACGTCCTCTTCGAGGACGGCGGCCATGGACATCACCTTGCTGGTGGAGCCGGGCTCGTAGACGTCCTGAAGGGCCGCGTTGCCGAGGGTGGCGGCGTCGGCCCGGGAGAGGTCGTTGGGGTCGAAGCCGGGGGCGTTGGCCATGGCGAGGACCTCGCCGGTGCGGGTGTTCTGCACGATGACGTAACCGCGGTCGGCCCTGGACTTCGTCACCTGTTCGGAGATGGCCTTCTGAGCCGCCCACTGGATGTCGCGGTCGATGGTCAGCTCGATGTCGGAGCCGGGGACCGCGGGGACCTCCTTGGTGCCCGCGGTGGGCACCCTGCGGCCGCCGGACTGGGCGTACTTGATGGTGCCGTCCTCGCCCGCGAGCTCCTTGTCCAGCTGGGATTCGAGGCCGCCGGCGCCCTTGCCCTCGGCGTTGACGTAACCCAGTATCCCGGCGGCCAGGGTGCCGTTGGGGTAGACCCGCTTGGTGGTGGCCTCCTGGAAGACGCCCGCGAGCACGTTGGCGCCGGGCCCGCCGGCCGCCTTGTCCTTGGCGGCCTTCTCGGCGAAGACGGACTTGAGGTCCTTGATCTGCTTCCAGACCTGCGGGGTCTGCCTGCGCGCCAGGACCGCGTACCGGCTCCTGGGCTTGGAGAGCTTCTCGACCAGCCCGTCCGCGTCGACGCCGAGGATCGGCGCGAGCAGGGCGGCGGCCTGCTGGGGGGCGTCGGGCGCCTTGCTGTCGGCCGGCGTGAACATCTTGGGGTCGGCCGTGATGTCGTACGCGTCCACGCTGGTGGCCAGCGCGATGCCGCTGCGGTCGGTGATCTCACCGCGCTCCGCCGCGACCGTGTAGCTCAGGTAGCGGTTCGTCTCGGCCTTCGCGGCGTACGCGTGCGCGTCGACGGCCTGGACCTGGAGGAGCCGTACGACGAACGCGAGCATGACGAGCGTCAGTGCGAGGCTGACCAGCCGCAGCCGGGGACGCGGGCTGCCCAGCCGCAGCGGCCGCGCGGACCGGGCGCGCGGCGCTCTGCCGCGCTGGGCGGCGGCCGGCGGCCGGCGGCGCCGCTGGGGGCGGGGGCGGCCGGACGGCGCGGAGGCGTTACGGGGACGCGCGGGGCCGGGTACCCGGCGGCGCGGCGGTTCCTTGGGGGGCACTGCGTCACCTGCCGGGGCTCGTGGAGGGCTGGGCTGCCGGTGTGCCGAAGGGCGTGGACCCGGTGGGCGTGGGCGCCGGGGTGGCGGCGGCCGTACCGGTGGGGGTGGGTGTCGGCGTGGGGGCCGGGGTGCTCGGCGGGGGCGCGACGACCGGGGCCGGAGCGGCCTTGGACGGGACGCCCCGGACCTTTCCGTCCGGGTCGAGGAAGGCGGGGCTGCCGCCGGGGACCATGCCCAGCTCACGGGCGCGGCGGGCCAGGGCCTCGGGCTCGAAGGAGGCGTCGACGTCGTGCTGGAGGGCCTGCTGTTCGTCGGTGAGTTCGGTGGTCCGCTTCTTCAGCTTGCTCAGCTCGAAGGAGCCCTCGTTGAGCGCGGAGTTGAGCAGCAGCAGCGTGATCAGGCCGCCGCCGAGGAGCACCACGACCAGCAGGACGAACGGGGTCCGGGCCGCGGTGCTCGGCCCGGCGGGCATCAGCCGGGTGAGCCGTGCGACGCGTCCTTGCCGCTGCCCGGCCGGTTTGCTCACCGCGCCGCTCCGTCCCCGGCGCGCACGGCCGTCCGCCGGCTCACCGCTCGTCCTCGCGGATGCGCTGGGCGCCGCGCAGCCGGGCGGGGGCGGCGCGGCGGTTCTCCGCGACCTCCTCCTCGGTGGGGAGTTCGGCGCCCCGGGTGAGGAGTTTCAGCCGGGGCTGGTAGCGCTCGGGGACGACGGGCAGGCCGGGCGGGGCGGTGTTGGCGGCGCCCGCCGCGAGGACCTGCTTCACGAGCCGGTCCTCCAGGGACTGGTACGAGAGGACCGCGATGCGCCCGCCGACGGCGAGGGCGGCCACGGCGGCCGGAATGGCCCGCTCCAGGACGGTGAGCTCTCCGTTGACCTCGATGCGCAGGGCCTGGAAGGTGCGCTTGGCGGGGTTGCCGCCGGTGCGCATGGCGGCCTGCGGCAGGGCCTCGCGGATGAGCTCGACCAGCCGGGCGCTGTTGGCGAAGGGCTCCTTCTCGCGCTCGCGCACGACGGCGGAGACGATGCGCTTGGCCTGCTTCTCCTCGCCGTACGCGCGCAGGATGCGCACCAGTTCGCCCGGCGGGTAGGTGTTGAGGACCTCGGCTGCGCTCACCCCGGTCGTCTGGTCCATGCGCATGTCGAGCGGTGCGTCGCGGGCGTAGGCGAAGCCCCGGTCGGACTCGTCCAGCTGCATCGAGGAGACGCCGAGGTCGAACAGGATGCCCTGCACCTCGGGGATGCCGAGCCGGTCGAGCACCTCGGGCAGTTCGTCGTAGACGGCGTGCACCAGGGTCGCGCGGTCGCCGTAGGGGGCGAGCCGTTCGCCGGAGAGCCGCAGCGCCTCCTTGTCCCGGTCGAGGGCGATCAGCCGGGCGGTGGGGAAGGCGGAGAGCAGCGCCTCGCTGTGGCCGCCGAGGCCGAGGGTGCAGTCGACGACCACGGGAGGCTGCGGGCCCGGGGCCTCCAGAGCCGGTGCCAACAGGTCCAGGCATCGCTGGAGCATCACCGGGACGTGTCGGGTCTGGCTCATGCCGCCCTCTCAGGCTCAGCTCCCGGGTGGCGGGACGTACGGCCTGGTCCCCGCCCGCTCGCGAAGGGGAGGTCCGCCGGCGCCGGGGAAGGGGCGTCAGCCGACCGGCGAGCGGGAGAGGGCCGGGCCGTACGTACGCCGCGCACACGGGTAAAAGTTCGAAATGTGCAGGGTGTCGGTAACTTCCCGTCACTTTAGTCCACCCTGCCACTCGATCGATTCCCGATCAATCAGCCCGACAGCGCGTCGGCCGTCGCGCGTTCACCCGCACGGGTGGACCGGAGGCAGGCTTGTGGATTACCTCACAACAAGCACCGTTGACGTTTTTTGTCCGCTTCCCTCTCGCCCGGGGGCGGCCGGTGAGGGCTAACGTCTTGAGCATGTCGACTTCCGCGCACTCCCCCGCCCCCGCGTCCACCGTCACCGACCGCCTGGTCGAGGCGAACGGCCGTTACGCAGCAGACTTCAAGGACCCGGGCATGGACGCCAAGCCGGTGCTCCAGGTCGCCGTGGTCGCCTGCATGGACGCCCGTCTCGACCTGCACAAGGCCCTCGGCCTCGCGCTGGGCGACTGCCACACCATCCGCAACGCGGGCGGCGTGGTCACCGACGACGTCATCCGGTCGCTGGCGATCAGTCAGCGGGCGCTGGGCACCCGCAGCATCGTCCTGATCCACCACACGGGCTGCGGCATGGAGTCGATCACGGAAGAATTCCGCCAGGAACTGGAGCACGAGGTCGGCCAGCGGCCCTCCTGGGCCGTCGAGGCGTACACCGACGCCGACCAGGACGTGCGGCAGTCGATGCAGCGGGCCCGCACCTCGCCGTTCCTCAAGCACACCGACGACGTGCGCGGCTTCGTCTTCGACGTGACCACCGGCAAGCTGCGCGAGGTCCTGCCCGTCTCCTGACCGAAGGTCCGAGTGGTCCCGGACCACCACCTTCCGGTGATGAAATCATCACCCAATCCGACATATCGCCCCTGGTTGTCCACAGGCGAGTGACACGAAGCGGTAACGGCAACAAGAATGCGTGAGTGACACCCGCCGGACCCCGTCCGGCGCGGTGTCCGCAATTCGGGGTGGGCCGGGCCGCACGAGAGCGCCGGCCCGTGACTGGGGAATCCCATGCTCCTGGTGAGCGTGGGGCGGGGCCGAGGAGGGCCGGGGTGACGACCTATGACGATCGAGCGAGCCTCACGGATCTGACCACCACCGTGGATCGGGTGCGCAGGTCGATGGAGGCCGTGATCGAGGGCAAGCCCGAGGTCGTGCGGCTCTCGCTGACGGTGCTGCTGGCGGAGGGACACCTCCTGATCGAGGACGTCCCGGGCGTGGGCAAGACCATGCTGGCCAAGGCGCTGGCCCGGTCCGTCGACTGCTCGGTGCGGCGCATCCAGTTCACGCCCGACCTGCTGCCCTCGGACATCACCGGTGTGTCGGTCTACGACCAGCAGCGCCGGGACTTCGAGTTCAAGCCCGGCGCGATCTTCGCGCAGGTCGTGATCGGCGACGAGATCAACCGCGCGTCCCCGAAGACCCAGTCCGCGCTGCTGGAGTCGATGGAGGAGCGCCAGGTCACCATCGACGGGCACAGCTACGAGCTGCCCGACCCGTTCATGGTCGTGGCGACGCAGAACCCGGTGGAGATGGAGGGCACGTATCCGCTGCCCGAGGCCCAGCGGGACCGGTTCATGGCCCGGGTGTCGATCGGCTATCCCAGCGCGGAGGCCGAGCTCCGGATGCTCGACGTGCACGGCGGCGTCTCGCCGCTGGACGGCCTCCAGCCCGTGGCGCACGCGCACGACATCGTGAAGCTGATCGAGGCGGTCCGCGCGGTGCACGTCGCCGAGGCCGTCCGCAGATACGCGGTCCAGCTCGTCGCGGCCACCCGCGGCCACCTCGATCTCCGGCTCGGCGCCTCGCCGCGCGCCACGCTGCATCTGCTGCGCGCCGCCAAGGCGTCCGCCGCGCTGGCCGGCCGGGACTACTGCCTGCCGGACGATGTGCAGGCCCTGGCCGTCGCGGTGCTCGCCCACCGGCTGCTGCCCACCGCGCAGGCCCAGCTCAACCGCCGCACCGCCGAGCAGGTGGTGCTGGAGATCCTTCAGCAGACCCCGGTGCCCACGGCCGCCGGCGGGTCCGGTGCCCACGCCCCCGCGTATCCGGCGGGCCAGGCGTACGGCGGAGGGCAGCAGCCCGGCGCGCGGCGTCCGTGATGGCCGCGTCGGGGCCCGTCGCGATGGACGGCGGCGACGACAAGGGCGGGGTGCGGACCGCGCTCGGCGGCCTGACGACCCGGGGGCGGTCCTTCCTGGCGGCCGGGATCGCGGCGGCGGTCTGCGCCTATGTGCTGGGCCAGGGCGACCTGCTGCGGGTCGGACTGCTGCTCGCCGTGCTGCCGCTGGTGTCGGTGACGGTGCTCTACCGGACCCGCTACCGGGTCACGGGCACCCGCAGGCTCTCCCCCTCGCGCGTCCCGGCCGGCTCCGAGGCCCGTGTCCACCTGCGCATGGACAACGTCTCGCGGCTGCCCACGGGTCTGCTGATGCTTCAGGACCGGGTGCCTTACGTGCTCGGGCCCCGGCCCCGGTTCGTGCTGGACCGGGTGGAGGCGGGCGGGCGCCGCGAGGTGTCCTACCGGGTCCGGTCCGACCTGCGCGGCCGCTACCCGCTCGGCCCGCTGCAACTGCGGCTGAGCGACCCCTTCGGCATGTGCGAGCTGACCCGCTCGTTCAGCGCCTACGACACCCTGGTGGTGGTCCCCCGCACCGAACCGCTTCCCCCGGTGCCGCTGGCCGGTGAGTCCTCCGGATACGGCGAGGGGCGCCAGCGGTCCCTGGCACTGGCCGGTGACGACGACGTGATCCCGCGCGGTTACCGCCACGGGGACGATCTGCGCCGGGTCCACTGGCGTTCCACCGCGCGTTACGGGGAGCTGATGGTGCGCCGCGAGGAGCAGCCGCAGCGCGCCCGGTGCACGGTCCTGCTGGACACCCGCCGGACCGCCTACCGGGGGGCGGGGCCGGACTCCGCGTTCGAGTGGGCGGTCTCCGGGGCGGCGTCCGCGCTGGTGCACATGCTGGAGCGCGGCTTCGCGGTCCGGCTGCTGACGGACGCGGGGAACGCGGTGCCGGGCGAGGGCGAGGGCGGTTTCGCCGGTGCCACGCAGGCCACGGCGGACGCGGCGGGGCTGATGATGGACACCCTCGCGGAGATCGGGCACTCCGACGGCGGGGGCCTGTCCCGCGCCCACGACGTGCTGCGCGGGGGCGGCGAGGGGCTGCTGATCGCCTTCCTCGGCGATCTGGACGAGGAGCAGACGGGGATGGCCGCCCGGATGCGGCAGCGCAGCGGCGGGGCCGTGGCCTTCGTCCTGGACGGCGCCGCCTGGGTGAACGACGAGTCGCCCGCCACCCGGGAGGCGGCGGAGCGGCGGCTGCGGCTGCTGCGCGAGGCGGGGTGGACGGTGGTGCCGGTGGAGCCCGGCGCGCGGCTGGCCGAGCTGTGGCAGCTGGCCGGCCGGCACGGTGCGGTGGCCGGGCCCGGTGGGGCGGCCGGTCCGGCGGGATTCGGGAGTTGGTCATGAGGGGGCGGTCATGAGCGGTCGGGGCAGGCTGGCGCTTGCCGCCTTCGCGGCGACGCTGATGGCGTCCTGTTCGATGCTGCCGCTGGTGGACCCGGTGAGCTGGATCGTGCAGGCGGCGTTCCTGCTGGCCGTGCAGTGCGGGGTGGGGGTGCTGGGCCGCCGGGTGCCGTTGCCCCGGCTGGTGACGGCTGCCGCCCAGGCGCTGGTCATGGGGGTGCTGCTGACCGTGGCGTTCGCCCGGGAGCAGGCGGTGGCGGGCGTGCTGCCCGGACCGCAGGCCGTGCGGCAGCTCATGGACCTGCTGACGGCCGGCGCGGACGATGTCGGGCAGTACGCGATTCCGGCGCCGGCGACCCCGGGCATCCGGCTGATGCTGGTGGGCGGTGTCCTGCTGGTCGGGCTGCTGGTGGACACGCTGGCGGTGACGTTCCGCAGCGCCGCGCCCGCCGGGCTGCCGCTGCTGGCGCTGTATTCGGTGGCCGCCGGGCTGGCGGAGGGCGGTGCGGGCCGGCTGTGGTTCCTCCTGGCCGCCTGCGGTTATCTGCTGCTCCTGCTGGCCGAGGGGCGCGACCGGCTCTCCCAGTGGGGCCGGGTCTTCGCGGGGGCCGCGCGGCCCCGGGGTGCCTCGTCCGCCGGGCTCGACACCACGGGCGGCGGCCGGGCGCTCGCGCCGGTGCGCACGGGGCGCCGGATCGGGGCGGTGGCCCTCGGGATCGCGCTGGTGGTGCCCGCGGCGCTGCCCGCGCTCGACGGCGGGCTGCTGGGCGGTTCGGGCGGCGGGGGCGGCAAGGGGCGCGGGGGCGGCACGATCTCCGCGGTGAACCCGCTGGTCTCGCTCCAGGACAACCTCAACCAGCCGGAGAACCGGCAGGTGATGTCGTACCGCACCAGCGCGAGCAGTCCGGGCGACTTCTATCTGCGCATCCTGGCCCTGGACCAGTTCAACGGGAACGAGTGGCGGGCCTCGACGCGCCGGCTCCAGGACGTGCCGAAGCGGCTGCCGGCGCCGGCCGGGCTCTCCTCGTCCGTCGCGGTCGCGGAGATCAGGTCGACCGTCTCGGCGTCGGCCTCCTACAAACAGACGTATCTGCCGCTGCCCTATCCGGCGTCCGAGGTGCGGGTCGGCGGCCGGTGGCGCTTCGAACCGGAGGGGCGCACCCTCGTCGGCGACGACGGCGAGACCACCGGCGGCGCGCAGTACACGGTGACCAGCCTCGATGTGCAGCCGACGTCCGACCAGCTGGCCCACGCGGGCGCGGTTCCGCCGGAGCTGCTGCGCGAGTACACGCAGGTGCCCGATTCGCTGCCGAAGGTGGTCGCGCGGACGGCCGACGAGGTCACGAAGGGGGCCGCCAACTCCTACGAGCGGGCGGTGAAGCTCCAGGACTACTTCGCCACGGACGGCGGGTTCACGTACGACACCTCGGTGGAATCCGGTACGGGCAGCGCGGCGATCGCCCGCTTCCTGAAGGACAAGCAGGGGTTCTGCGTCCACTTCTCGTTCACGATGGCGGCGATGGCGCGGACACTGGGCATCCCGGCCCGGGTCGCGGTGGGCTTCACGCCGGGCAGCGCGCAGGCGGACGGTTCGTACTCGGTGGGTCTGCGCGACGCGCACGCCTGGCCCGAGCTGTACTTCGAGGGGATCGGCTGGACTCGCTTCGAGCCGACGCCGACGCGGGGCTCCGTCCCGTCGTACACCCTGCCCGACGCGCCGTCCGGTGACACGGCGGACCCGGCCCGGCCGGAGGCGGACGCCTCGGCGCCGGTCGCGGCCACGCCGTCCGCGTCGGAGAGCTGCCCGGCGCAGATGCGCAAGCAGGGCGAGTGCGGGCAGTCGGCGGCGCCCGGCGCGGCCGCGCCGACGGACCCGGGGGCGCCGAAGGGCACCCTGCTGGGCGCGGCGATCGCGGTGGTGCTCGTCCTGGTGCTGCCCCTGCTGCCGATGTGCTGGCGACTGCGGGCGCGGGCCCGCCGGCTGGGTTCCTCGGGCGGCCGCACCCCCGCCGACGCGACCGCGCGGACGCTGGCGGTGTGGCGGGAGGTCACCGACACGGCGTGGGACCACGGCATTCCCCCGGACGAGGCGCTGACCCCGCGCCGGGCCGCCGAGCGGCTGGTACGGCTGGGCCGGCTGGACACGGAGGCGGCGGACGCGGTGCACCGGGTCGCGGGAGCGGTGGAGCAGGCGCTCTACGCCCGTGAGCCGCGCCCGGCGTCCGGCCTCACCGAGGACGCCCACGCGGTACGGACCGGCCTGGGCCTCTCAGCCGGCCGCCCGGCCCGCCTCCGCGCACTCCTGGCCCCCCGCTCGTCCGTACGGGTGGCCTGGTCCCTCTCAAAACGCCGAGCCACCCTGTCCGCCCGCTTCCGCCGCCCGTCCCGCCCGGCGTGGACCCGCCGCCCGTCCCGCCAGGAGGGCTGAGGAAGCCACCGGCCCCGGAACGGGCGGCGAGCGCCCCGGCCCGGTACGGCGCGCAGGGCATCGGCCCCGCCCGCGCTGCCCCCGTGCAGACGCCTCGTCCGCACGGGGGCCGAGTGCCCAGGAGCCACACGCGGCCCGGGGCCGGCGGCCGGCCAGGCCGGCACGGAGGCTGTACGGACGCCCGTCCCCACGGGCACCGACCACCCGGGCGTCGCACGGCCCACGGACAGACGGGGCACGCCCCGGCCCGGGCCAGCCGTCCGGCACGGCTGTGCGGCTGGCCGCCGCGCGGGGCGGGCGGGGCGGCCGCGCGGGGACCGCCCGGCCGGCGGGGCCGGCGCGCAGGGGGCCCGGGCCGCAACGGCCCGCGTTCGTGTGGGCGCCCCGGCCCGCCGGTGCCGGCCGCCCAAGGCCCACGCGTGAAGGGGCGGCCGCGTCGCGGCCGCCCCTTCAGGTGAGGTGTTCGGTGTCTACTGTCCCTGCTCGTCGCGGCGGCGCTGCCAGCGTTGTTCGATCCGGTTCATCACGGACCGGCGCTGGCGGGACTGCCTGCGGTCTCCCGCGCCACCGGCGCGCACCGACTGCTGTTCGCCCGGCTTGGGCGCCTTGCGCCATCCCGTGACCGCGAGGACCGCGCAGCCCAGCATGACGAGGAAGCCCACCACGCTGATCCAGATCTGCTGAGCGACCATTCCGGCCATGAGGAGCGCGATACCCACCAGAAAGCCAGCGACCGCCTGGTAGACCCGTCGCCGGGTGTACGTACGCAGCCCACTTCCCTCGAGCGCTGTCGCGAACTTGGGATCTTCGGCGTACAGCGCTCGCTCCATTTGCTCGAGCATTCGCTGCTCGTGCTCCGAGAGCGGCACGGGAGTCCTCCTCGTCGTCGGCCGCGGGGGGCGGCCGGTTTGCGGCCCTTCCAGGATAGGCAGGGAATCGCCCCCGTGAAACCCGCCCTCATTGCCAAACAGCCAGTCCGGGCCGCCACGACGGCTCAGTTGCTGAGTTGATTCCCCAACCTCCGATCCGTCATGCCGGATGGTGTCCCCCGATCATACGGGGCCGGAGCGCCGAACGGGGTGGTCGATGCGTACTCCGTCTGCCGCTGCGTCGCTGATCAGCCGCACTCCCGCCGGTAACCCCCCGGGGGTTCAGCCCCGCTTGGTGCCCAGGACGTGCAGCTGGGTGGCCACGGAGTGGAACGCGGGCAGTTCGGCGGCGGCGGCCTCCAGCCGGAGCAGGGCCTCCATCGCGCCCGGCTCGGTGTCCACCAGGACCCCGGGGACGAGGTCGGCGAAGACCCGGACCCCGTGCACGGCGCCCACCTCGACATCGGCGGCGGTGACCAGCTCGGCCAGCTGCTCGGCCGTGTACCGCCGGGGCATCGGGTCCGCCTCGCCCCAGCGGCCGTCCGGGTCGCCCAGCGCGTGCCGTGCCTCGTTGAAGTGGCCGGCCAGCGCGCGGGCCAGGACGGCGCCGCCGAGCCCGGCGGCGAGCAGGCTCAGCGCACCGGCCGGACGGAGGGCCTCCACCGCGTGCCGGACGCCCTCGGCGGGGTCGTCCACGTACTCCAGGACGCCGTGGCAGAGCACCGCGTCGTAGCCCCCGCGCTCGACCACGTCGAACAGGCCGAGGATGTCGCCCTGCACCCCGCGCACCCGGTCGGCGACCCCGGCCTCGGCGGCGCGGCGCTCCAGCGCGAAGAGCGCGTTGGGGCTGGGGTCGACCACGGTGACCCGGTGGCCGAGACGGGCGGCGGGCACCGCGAAGTTGCCCGTGCCGCCGCCGGTGTCCAGCACGTCCAGGGCGTCCCGGCCGGTCGCCTTGACCCGGCGGTCGAGGGCGTCCTTCAGGACCTCCCAGACCACGGCGGTACGGAGGGAGGCACGGGGGCGCAGCGGGTCGGACACGGCAGTTGACTCCTCGGCACGGGCCGCCCGGGGGCGGAGCGTGAACAGCGCAGGTAACGGGTACCGCCCACCCTATGGCCTGGCGCCGCCCACGCGGTCACCCCGCGTCGGGCCGCTCCCCGCGTGGCTGCGGCAGCACCGGCTGGAGCACGAGCAGCCGTTCCACGAGGCGCAGGAACATGGCGGCGTCGCGCAGCAGGTCGTCGGCCTGCCGCCGGCTGGCCGCGCCGGGTATGCCCGCCTCGGCGCGGGCCCGCCGGGCGGCGCCGGAGGCGAAGAGGGCGCTCCACTCGGCGAGCTCGGGGGCCAGCTCGGGAAGGATCTCCCAGGCGCTGCGGATCGGTTCCCGGCGGCGGCGCACGGGCTCGGGGCGGGCCCGTGCGGCGAGGACGGCGGCCGCGGTGCGCAGGGCGGCGAGGTGTGCGGTGGCGTACCGCTCGTTGGGCACGGAGAGGACAGCTGCCTCGTCCAGGCCGGTGCGGGCCTGGGTGAGGAGATCGAGGGCGGCGGGCGGTGCGGTGGTGCGCCGGACGACGGGGTGGACATCGCGGGCCGGGCCGGTCGGTGAGGGAGCAGGGCCGTCTGCGCGGCGTCGCGGAGCGGCGGCTGCGGACGAGTGGGCCATGACAGAACCTCCTGTCTCGGTGACGGCTCTGTGGCCGTCTGTATCCATCGTGACGGCCCCCACTGACAATCGACCCTGGCGCGCCTCTGACCTGGGCTTTTGCTTCGATCGCAAGTTCGGGCTACTTTTTGAACTGACCAGTCAGTTCAAAAAAGAGGGGTGGGGTGCGTGGAGAGTCCGCACGGGGCGGCCGTCACCGCCGAGAACCTGGGGCTCGAAGGGCCGCGCGGCTGGGCCTTCCGGGGGGTGGGCCTCCGCGCGGAGCCCGGCGCCCTGATCGCCGTGGAGGGCCCGTCCGGCTCCGGCCGCACCTGCCTGCTGCTCGCCCTCACCGGCCGGATGCGCCCGACCGAGGGCAAGGCCGCGGCCGCCGGCCTCGCCCTGCCGCGCCGGGCCGCCGCCGTCCGCCGTATCGCGGCCCTGGGCCCGGTGCCCGGGGTCAGCGAGCTGGACCCGGCGTTCACGGTCGCCGAGCACCTGCGCGAGCGGGCCCTGCTCCTGCGCCGCTACGACGGCTCCCCGCGCGCCCTGCTGCGCCGGCCCCGGGAGCGGGCCGCCGCCGCACAGGCCCGGATCGACGCCGCCCTGGAAGCCGCCGGGCTCGACCCCGCCACGCTGCCCAAGGCCGAGCGCACCGCCGTACGGGATCTGGAGCGGACCGAGGCGCTGCGGCTGTCCGTGGCCCTCGCGCTGATGGGCCGGCCCCGGCTGCTCGCGGTGGACGACGCCGATCTGAAGCTGTCCGGCGACGAGCGGGCCGAGGTGTGGGAGCTGCTGCGCTCCGTGGCCGCCGCCGGCACCACCGTCCTGGCCGTATGCAGCGAGGCCCCCGAGGACGCCGTCACCGTACGCACGGGCACCGTCCCGGAGACCACCGAAGCCACCACGCACGAGGAGGAACCGGCCGATGCGTTCGCCGAGACTGGCCGCTCTTGAGCTGAGGCGCTTCGGCAGGGGGCGGCTGCCGCGCGCCGCCCTCGCCGCGCTCCTGCTGCTCCCCCTGCTCTACGGCGCCCTGTACCTGTGGTCCTTCTGGGACCCGTACGGACGCCTCGACCGCATCCCGGTCGCCCTGGTCAACGAGGACAAGGGCGCCACCGCCGACGGCGAGCGGATCGCGGCCGGTGACCGGATCACCGGCAAGCTCCTCGAATCCAAGGTCTTCGACTGGCACGAGGTGAGCGCCGGGGAGGCGGACCGGGGCGTCGAGAACGGCACGTACTACCTCTCGCTGCGCATGCCCGCCGACTTCAGCGCGCGCATCGCCTCCAGCGCCGGTGACTCGCCGGAGACCGGTGCGCTCCAGGTGCGTACCAACGACGCGAACAACTACATCGTCGGGCAGATATCCCGCGCGGTGTTCTCCGAGGTCCGCACGGCCGCGTCCGCCAACGCCTCGCGCGGGTTCCTCGACCGGATCTTCATCGGCTTCTCCGATCTGCACGACCAGACGGCGAAGGCGGCGAAGGGCGCGGCCGACCTCAGGGACGGGGTCGGCAAGGCGAAGAAGGGCTCGAAGGACCTGGCGGACGGGCTGAAGGACGCGAAGAGCGGCAGCAAGAAGCTGTCCGGGGGGATCGTGAAGCTCGACAAGGGCGCGGGCGACCTGAAGACCGGTTCGCGGCAGGTCGCCGACGGCACCCAGCTCCTCGTCGACCAGGTCAACGGGGTCGCCGCCGACGTGCGCCCGTTCCTGAAGGACAACGGGAAGGCCATCGGCGACACCGCCCGGCTGGTCGCCGACGGGTCGAAGACCGTACGGGACAATCTGGACCTGCTCGTGAAGGCGGCGCCCACCGCCGCCACCGCCGCGCACACCGCCGCCGACGACCTCACCGAGATCCACCGCACCCGCTGCGCGGAGCAGCCGGTCCCCGACCCCACCGTCTGCCCGCCGCTGAAGCGGGCCGTGACGGCGGCGGACGACGTCGCCGCCGTGGCCGACGACGTCAACGCCCTGGTCGAGAACCAGAACGGGGACCTGGCGAAGCTGCGCACCCAGCTGACCACCCTGGAGAAGCAGGCGAAGGCACTCGCCGCCCGCTCCCCGCACCTGGACGAGGACCTGGAAGCCGCGGTCAGGAAGATCAACGCGCTGAACACCGGCGCGCACAAGGTCGCCACCGGCGCGGACCGGCTGCGCACCGGGCTGGGCACGGCGAAGACCGGCTCGGCCGACCTGGACACCGGCGTCGGCAAGCTCAAGAAGGGCGCCACCGGGCTCGACAACGGGCTGGTCCGCCTGAAGGACGGGTCCACCACGCTCGCCCAGGGGCTCGGCGACGGCGTCGACAAGATCCCCGACTACGGGAAGGAGGACCGCGACGCCCGTACGGAGGTCATGGCCGACCCCGTACGACTGGCCTCGCAGTCGCTGCACTCCGCCCCGAACTACGGCACCGGCTTCGCGCCCTACTTCATCCCGCTGTCCCTGTGGGTCGGCGCGATGGTGGCGTACATGCTGATCCAGCCGCTCAGCAGGCGCGCCCTGGCCGCCGGGGCACCGGCCTGGCGGATCGCCCTCGCGGGCTGGCTGCCGGTGGCCGGGATCGGGCTGCTCCAGACGGCCGCGCTGATGTCCGTCCTGCACTGGGGCCCCGGCCTGGACATGGCGCACACCGCCGGGACTCTCGGCTTCCTGGCGCTGGTCACCTGCTGCTTCGCGGCGATCGTGCAGTGGCTGAACGCCTGCTTCGGCGCGGCCGGGCGCATCCTCGTCCTCGCGCTGCTGATGCTCCAGCTGACCTCGGCCGGCGGCACCTACCCCGTACAGACCAGTCCCGGCTTCTTCAACGCGATCCACCCGTATCTGCCGATGAGCTACATCGTGGAGGGGCTGCGCCGGCTCATCACGGGCGGCGGGCTCGGCCCGGTCTGGCAGGGCTGCGCGGTGCTCGCGGCCTTCACCGCCGGGGCACTCGCGCTGACCGCCCTGTCGGCCCGCCGCAAGCAGATGTGGACACTGGATCGGCTGCATCCGGAGCTGAGCCTGTGACCGGGCCGGGACCTGTGAGAATCAGTTCCATGGAAAGCAGTAGCAGCACCCGCCGCCGGGCCACCCGGCAGAGGCTCTACGAAGCGGCCGTCACCCTGATCGCAGAGAAGGGCTTCTCGGCGACCACGGTGGACGAGATCGCCGACCGGGCCGGGGTCGCCAAGGGCACGGTCTACTACAACTTCAAGAGCAAGACCGAGCTGTTCGAGGAGCTGCTGCGGCACGGCGTCGGGCTGCTCACCGCCTCGCTGCGCGCGGCGGCCGAGGAGACCGGCGCCCGCGGCGGCAGCCGGGTGGAGGCGCTGGACGCCATGATCCGGGCCGGTCTGGTCTTCATCGACCGCTACCCGGCCTTCACCCAGCTGTACGTGGCGGAGCTGTGGCGCACCAACCGCGCCTGGCAGTCCACCCTGCTGGTGGTGCGCCGCGATGCGGTCGCCGTGGTGGAGGGCGTCATCGCGGAGGGCGTGGCGAACGGCGAGCTGAGCGAGGAGATCGATGTGCCGCTGACGGCGGCGGCGCTGGTCGGGATGGTGCTGGTGGCGGCGCTCGACTGGCAGGCGTTCCAGCCGGAGCGCTCGATCGACGACGTGCACTCGGCGCTGTCCCTGCTGCTGCGCGGCCGCGTCAGCGGACACTGAGGGCGCGCGGCCCCGCACCCGTACCCACGAAGGCGCCGGTCGTGCGTGGCTCGTCCCCCGAGCCCGCCCGACCGGCGCCTTCCGTACCCCCGCTGGGAAGGGAGGTGCCGTCCCGCCACCGCCGCCCCGTGCCGGCGGTGGCGGGGCGGCGCCCCTTCCGTGGACACCCACTCTGCCGTCGCGGCAGGTCACGGCCCATCCGTGCGGGTACTCATCCGGCGCTCTGAGTACGGGTACTCAGAGCCGGGTATCGCACGCCCTGCCGGAATGTCGGACGTGCTGGCTACGATCGCCTGCGTGTCGGTACTCCCTCTGGTGTTCACAAGCGGCTGGGCGAGCGGGATCAACGCGTACGCGGTGGTTCTCCTGCTCGGCATATTCGGCGCGACCGGTGTCAGCGACGAGGTGCCCGCCTCGTTGCAGCGCACCGATGTGCTCGTCGTCGTCGCGGTCCTCTTCCTCTGCGAGGTGGTCGCCGACAAGGTCCCCTATGTCGACACCGCGTGGGACGCGGTGCACACGGTCGTCAGGCCGGTGGCGGGCGCGGTCGTCGCGGCCCTGCTGGCCGGCGAGAGCGGTTCGCTCCCGGAGCTCGCGGCCGGTGCCATCGGGGGCTCGGCCGCCCTGGTGAGCCATCTGGTGAAGGCCGGGACGCGGATGGCGGTCAACACCTCCCCCGAGCCCTTCAGCAACATCGCGCTGAGCGCCGCCGAGGACCTGGGCGTCGCGGGCGTCATCACCTTCGCGATCTTCCATCCGTGGATAGCCGCCACCCTCGCCGGGACACTCCTGGTCGTGGGGCTCGCCATCGTGATCTTCCTGGCCTCCCGCATCCGCCGCTTCTGGCGCCGCAGAGCGCAGCGCCGGGCGGAGAGACGCGGGGTGCGGCAGCCCGCCGTCCCTCCCGCCGGTGCTCCCTGGGGCTGACGGCGGGGGTGTCGGCGGCGGCCGTTAAGGTCGGCTGCATGGCACGAATTGCGGTGATCGGCGCCGGGATGGGCGCGCTGGCGGCGGCGGCCCGGCTGGCCGTGGCAGGCCACCGGGTGACGGTGTACGAGCGGTCGCGGACGTACGGCGGCGCGCTCGGGCAGTACGCCGACGAGGGCTTCACCTTCGACACCGGCCCCGGGCTCCTCCACCTCCCCGCGGTCTACCGCGACCTGTTCGTGAAGACCGGCAAGGAGCCGCTGGAGCGGTGCGTCACGCTGAGCCAGGTGGACCCGGCGAGCCGGCACCTCTTCGCGGACGGCACCTCCGTCTCCCTGCCGAACGCCTCGCGGGCCGGGACCGTCGCCGCCCTGGACACCGCGCTCGGCGGCGGGGCGGGCGCGAAGTGGGGAGCCTTCCTCGACCGGGCCAGGGACGCCTGGGACCGCTCGCGGCGGCCGCTGCTCGAGGAGCCCCTGCGCCCCGACTGGCAGGTCCTCGGCCGTGATCCGTATCCGGCCGAGGAGCGCCGGCGGCTGCTGCGCCCGGCGCGGCGGGCCGGGACGGTGGCGGAGGTCGGCGCCCTGGAGCTGGCGGACCCCCGGCTGGCGGCCCTCCTCGACGGATACGCCCTCGGGTACGGTCTGGACCCCGCGCGCGCCCCGGCGGGCGCGGCCCTCCTGCCGTACATGGAGGAGACCTTCGGCACCTGGTACGTGAGCGGCGGCATGCGGGCGCTGGCCCGGGCGGTGTACGAGCGGTGCCTGGCCCGGAAGGTGGAGTTCGTCTTCGGTGCCGAGGTGGCCCGGGTCGTCGAGAAGGACGGCCGCGCGGCGGGCGTGGAGCTGGCGGACGGGACGGTCGCGGAGGCCGCCCATGTGGTGCTCGGGGCCCGGCCGTGGCCCGGTCTGGTGCCGGGTCAGGAGCTGTGGGCCGACGGGGATGTGCGGGTGCCCGCGGACGGGGCGGGGGCGAGCGGCCGGTTCATGGTGATGCTGTCGCTGCGCGGCGGGCGGCCCGCGGACGCCGTGCACCGGACCGTGGTGCATCCGGCGGACGGGGCGGCCGAGCGCGCGGCGGTGTTCGGGGGCCGGATCGCCGCGCACCCGACGGTGACCGTGCTGCGCCCCGACGACTCCTCGACCCGCCCCGACGCGGAGCACGAGGCGGTGACGCTGGTGGCGACGGTGGCCCCGCACGGCCCGGTCGACTGGACGGACGAGGCGCTGCGGGCCCGGTTCGCCGAGACGCTGACCGGGGCGGCGGGTGCGGGGGTGCCGGGGCTGCGGGACCGGGTGCTGCGGACGCGGGTGCGGACGCCCGCCGAGACCGCCGCGGACACGGGCGCCGAGGGCGGTGCCGTGCCGCCGCCGGCGCTGGGCGGTGCCGGGGGCGCGTTCCTGCACGCCGCCAACCGGACCCGGCTGCCGGGCCTGCTGCTGGCCGGCGGCTGGTCGCATCCGGGCGGCGGACTGGCGCACGCGGGCATGTCCGGGGCGCTGGTCGCGGGGACCGTGGTGGAGGGGGAGGACTTCCGCGGCTCGCGGTGAGCGGGGGGGGCGTCTCAGTAGCGGTACTGCTCGTTGTAGCCGGTGTCGTAGCCGTCCGGGTACGGGGCCGGCTGGGCGGCGGGCTGCTGCTGGTACTGCTCGGCCTCGCGCTGCTGCGGCACCCAGACGCCGCCCGGCGGGGTCTCCGAGCCGTAGCCGTCGCCCTGCGCGTACGGGTCGGCGTACTGCTGCCGGCCGCCGTAGCCGTCGTAGTTCCCGTAGCCGTCGTACGTGCCGTACTGCGGGGTGCTCGCGGTGGTGCCGATGTACGGGTCGGAGTAGGCGGCGTAGCTCTGCGGATCGGTGCCGTAGTCATACTGCCCGGCTCCGGCGTGGGGGTCCTGGGGCTGGTGGGCCGGGTAGCCGTACGGGTCGTACGCCTCGTGGCTCTGCGCGGTCTGGGGCTCCTGGGCCGGGCGGGGCGGCACAGGGTTGGTGTAGACGCCGTACTGGCCGGTGTCCTCGGGCATCGGTTCGGTCGCGTAGACGGCGGCGGGGCCGGGGGCGGACGGCGGGGCGGCCGGGGCGTCGGGGGCGCCGTCCTCGTACTCCACCTCCAGGTCCGAGACCTCCAGGGTGGGCTTGCTTCCGGCCGCGCCGCGCCGGCGGCGGCTCTCGCCGGGCTTGCCCCCTATCGCCCAGCCGGTGGAGAAGCCCTTGCGGAACGAGAGCGTGACGAAGGTCTGGCCGGTGGCGAAAGCGACCGCGCCGAGGGCGATGACGGGCACGGACGGCATCAGGACGCCGATCACCACGCAGAGGAAGCCGGTGAAGGCGAGGAGGCGCCAGCGCAGCCGCGCCTTGTACTGCAACAGCACTTCGCCGAGCAGCCACAGCGCGACGACACCGAACGCGATGTAGAGGACCGTCCAGCCCATGCCCGCCCCCTTCTACGGCCACCGCCCCGGGTGGTGGCGGGTACGGCCGGTCACGACTGCTTGTGCAGTCCGAGATTCTCGTAGATCTCAAGCGTCGCAGTCGAGTTGTTCAGCGTGATGAAGTGCAGTCCGGGCACACCCTCGGAGAGCAGCTTCGCGCTGAACCGCGTTGCGAAGTCGATGCCAATGGAGCGTACAGCGGCGGGGTCGTCCTTGGCGGCGAGGATGCGCTCTTTCAGCCCGTCGGGCAGCTTCGCGTCGCTGAGCTGGGAGAACCGTTCCAATTGCCGGACGTTGGTGACCGGCATGACCTCGGGGATGATCGGGGTCTCGCAACCCGCCGCGACCACCCGGTCACGCATCCGGAGATATGCCTCGGGATCGAAGAACATCTGCGTGATCGCGTAGTCGGCGCCGGCGCGGCACTTGTCCACGAAGTGGCGGACGTCGGTGTCCCAGTCCTCCGAGCGCGGGTGCCGCTCGGGGAAGGCCGCGACGCCCACGCAGAAGTCGCCGGCCTCCTTGATCAGCCGGACCAGGTCGGCCGCGTACTTCACGCCCCGCGGGTGCTCGACCCAGGGGCCCATCGGGTCGCCCGGCGGGTCGCCGCGCAGGGCGAGGATGTTCCGGATGCCGACGTCCGCGAACTGGCCGACCATGTTGCGCAGTTCGGCGATCGAGTGGTCGACGGCCGTGAGGTGCGCGACCGGGGTGAGCGTGGACTCGGCGGCGATGTCCTGGGTGGCCTTCACCGTGCCGGAGCGGGTGGAGCCACCGGCTCCGTACGTCACCGAGACGAAGCTCGGCGCGACGGCCTCGACCCGGCGCAGCGCGTTCCACAGGTTGCGCTCGCCCTTCTCGGTCTTGGGCGCCCAGAACTCGAACGAGTACGAGGTCGCGCCGGACGCGAGCATCTCACGCACGGTGCGTGCGTGATCTGTCCTGGTGGAAGGTGTGCCAAGGGCCATACGGGCAGGTTAACCAGGGCGGGGCGGGCCCCCAACCGAACCGGAGTCATTTGCCGGAATTGACCGATTCTTGTCCACCCTTCGGACAGATTCGTCCCAGACCGGCCCCGGACGGGTCCCGGGCCGCCGCTCCGGCGGCACCCGTCCCGGGTCAGGCTCCGGCGCGCTCGCGGACCCGTCGCGCCAGCTCAGCGGCGGCGGCACCCGGGTCGGACGCCTCGGTCAGGGCCCGTACGACGACGATCCGGCGGGCCCCGGCGTCCAGCACCTGGTCGAGATTGTCCGCGTCGATGCCCCCGATGGCGAACCAGGGACGGGCCGGGGCGAGCGAGGCGGCGTAGCGCACGAGGTCCAGGCCGGGGGCGTGACGGCCGGGCTTGGTGGGAGTGGGCCAGCAGGGGCCGGTGCAGAAGTAGTCCACGCCGGGCTCGGCGACGGCGGCGTCGACCTCGGCCTCGGCGTGCGTGGAGCGGCCGATGACCGGCTCGGCGCCGATGATCGCGCGGGCCGCGGGCACCGGCAGGTCGCCCTGGCCCAGGTGCAGCACGTCGGCGCCGATGGCGTGGGCCACGTCGGCCCGGTCGTTGACGGCGAGGAGCTTGCCGTGCCGCTTGCAGGCGTCCGCGAAAACCGCGAGGTGGCCGAGCTCCTCGCCGGCCTCCATGCCCTTGTCGCGGAGCTGGACGATGTCCACCCCGCCGGCGAGGACCGCGTCGAGGAAGCCGGGCAGATCGCCCTGACGCCTGCGCGCGTCCGTGCACAGGTAGAGCCGGGCGTCGGACAGCTGTGCGCGAGGCGTGGACATGGTGCGGTTCCCCCCGGGGAAGACGGTGACGGCGGATCAGAGTACGGCGCGGGGAAGCGGGCCGCCCGCTCGCGCGGTGCGGCCCGCTTCCCGGTCGGTCAGACGGCGAGCGCCTGGGCGCGGCGCTTCACCTCCGTGCCGCGATTCTCACTCAGCGCCTGCGCGGGCGTGCCCGGCAGGGACGGGTCGGGGGTGAAGAGCCATTCGAGCATTTCCTCGTCGGAATACCCGTCGTCCTTCAGGAGGGTCAGGGTCCCGGAGAGGCCCTTGACCACCTTGTCGCCGTCGATGAAGGCGGCGGGCACCTGGAGCGCCCGGTTCTCCCCACGGCGTACGGCGATGAGCTGGCCCTCCTTGACCAGCTGCCGCACACGCGTCACCTCGACGTCGAGCATTTCCGCGATGTCGGGCAGGTGGAGCCAGGCGGGGACGAGTGCATCGGTCTTTGCGTCAATCTGGGTCACGGGACAAGCCTGCCATCCCGGACTGACAGCCGAAACCCGGACTCGGCCCTTCAGGTCCACGCCGCCGGGACAGGCCCTACGGCAGGACCGCCGCCTTCAGCGGTACGGAGGGGTCCGCCGCCCGGTCCGCGTCGAGCCGCGCCCCCGCCTCGATGAGCCGGCGCCCCTGGGCCAGGTCGCGCGGGCGGCTCACCGCGAGCACCGCGACCAGGGCACCGTCGCGCAGCCAGCACACCGACCAGGCGGGCTCCGCCGGGTCGCCGCGCCACAGCAGGGTGTCCGCGTCCGCGTGGTGCCCGGCGTACTGCACGAACCGGCCGAACTGCTCGGACCAGAAGTAGGGCACGGGGTCGTACGGCGGGATGCCGGCGCCCTCCGCCGCGATGTGGGCGGCGGCGGTCCTGGGCCCCTGGAGGGCGTTGTCCCAGTGGTGGACGACCAGGCGGGTGCCGTAGCGGGCCGAAGGGAAGGAAGCGCAGTCGCCGACCGCGTACACATCGGGGAGCGAGGTGCGCAGCGCCGCGTCGGCGGTCACCGAGCCCTCGGGCCCCAGCGCGATGCCGGAGCCGGCGAGCCAGCCGGTGGCGGGGCGGGCGCCGATGCCGACGACGACAGCTCCGGCCGCGATGGTGCGCCCGTCGGCGAGGACCACCGTGCCGGGCCCGACGCGGGCGACCCGGGCGCCGGTGAGGAGCCGGGCGCCGTTCTCCGCGTACCAGGCGGCCATCGGGGCGGCGACCTCGGCGGGCAGGGCGCCGGCCAGCGGGCGGTCCGCGGCCTCCACGACGGTGACCTCGCAGCCGGCGGCACGGGCGGCGGTGGCGAACTCGGCGCCGATCCAGCCGGCGCCGACGACCACGACGGGATGCCCGGCCTCCAGGACGGGGCGCAGCCGGGCCGCGTCGTCCAGGGTGCGCAGCAGATGGACGCCGGGGACCCCGGCGGAGCCGGGCAGGGCGACGGGTTCGGCGCCGGTGGCGAGGACCAGGACGTCGTAGCGGACCGGGCCCTCGGAGGTGTCCAGTTCGTGGTCGCCCGCGCGGACCCCGGTGACCTCGCAGCCCAGGCGCAGGGCGATGTCCAGCGCCTCGAAGTCGATGTCGAAGGCGGACTCCTCGGCCTTGCCGAGCAGCACCGCCTTGGACAGCGGGGGCCGGTCGTAGGGCTGGTGGGGTTCGGCTCCGATCAGCGTGACGGGGCCGGTGAAGCCCTGTTCCCGCAGGGCGACGGCGGTCTGCACGCCCGCCATGCCCGCGCCCGCGACGACGACCCGGCGTTCCGTCCGCTCTGCCCGCTGCTGCTCGCTCACCCGTCCACCTTACGTAGCTGACGAGACGTCAGGAAGGGGCGGGCCCCGGCGGCGGCATCGGGGCGGGGTTTAGGGTGGCCACCGTAAGACACGCGGGAGCCCGGGCGTACCGGGCTGAGAGGGAGGCTGGCGGCCTCCGACCGTACGAACCTGATCCGGGTCATGCCGGCGAAGGGAGGGGCTGGACGCCCATGCGCACCCATCCCACCGAAGGGTCCGACGTCCTCGTCATCGGGGGCGGCATCATCGGTCTGGTGACCGCCTGGCGGGCCGCGCGGCGCGGTCTGGCCGTCGCGCTCGCCGACCCCGAGCCGGGTGGCGGGGCGGCCCGGGTCGCGGCCGGGATGCTGGCCGCCGTCACCGAACTGCACTACGGCGAGGAGACCCTGCTCGGGCTCAACCTCGCGTCCGCCCGGCGCTATCCGTCGTTCACGGCCGAGCTGGAGGAGGCGAGCGGGCAGGACATCGGCTTCCGCGCCTGCGGCACCCTGGCCGTCGCGCTGGACGCGGACGACCGCGCCCATCTGCGCGAGCTCCACGAGCTGCAACGCCGCTCGGGCCTGGAGTCGGAGTGGCTGACCGGGCGCGAGTGCCGCCGCCTGGAACCGATGCTCGCCCCGGGCGTGCGCGGCGGTCTCCGGGTGGACGGCGACCACCAGGTCGACCCGCGCCGCCTCGCCGCCGCGCTGCTCACCGCCTGCGAGCGGGCCGGAGTGGTCTTCCACCGCCGCCGCGCCGGCCGCCTCTCGGTGGTCGCGGACCGGGCCGTGGGCGCCGTGCTCGACAACGGTACGGAGGTGGCCGCCGGCCAGGTCGTGCTCGCCGGGGGCAGCCTCAGCGGGCGGCTCGCCGGGGTCCCCGCCCACGCCCTGCCTCCGGTGCGCCCGGTCAAGGGCCAGGTGCTGCGCCTCACCGTGCCCCCGGCGTACGCCCCCTTCCTCTCGCGCACCGTGCGCGCGGTGGTCCGGGGCAGCCACATCTATCTCGTACCGCGTGAGAACGGTGAGCTGGTCGTCGGCGCCACCACCGAGGAGATGGGCTGGGACACCACCGTCACGGCGGGCGGGGTCTACGAGCTGCTGCGCGACGCGCATGAGCTGGTGCCCGGCATCACCGAGCTGCCGCTGACCGAGACCCGCGCCGGACTGCGCCCCGCGTCCCCCGACAACGCCCCGCTGCTCGGCCGCACCGCGCTGCCCGGCCTCCACCTCGCCACCGGCCACGGCCGCAACGGCGTGCTGCTCACCCCCGTCACCGGGGACGCCATGGCGTCGCTGCTGGCCGACGGCGAGCTGCCCGAGGCGGTCCGTCCCTTCTCCCCCGGCCGGTTCGCCCCGGTCCCCGCACCCCAGGAGCAGCCCGCATGACCGAGCCCACCCCGCTCACCGTGTCCGTGAACGGCGCCCCGGCCGCCGTCGCGCCGGGCACCACCCTGGACGCCCTCGTCGCGACGCTGACCGACGCGACGGCGGGGGTGGCCGCCGCGCTCAACGAGACCGTGGTGCCGCGCGGCCAGTGGCCCGCCGCCGCGCTCGCCGACGGCGACCGGGTCGAGGTCCTGACCGCAGTCCAGGGAGGCTGACGATGTCCGACGACCTGTTCACCCTGGGCGGCACTGACTTCACCTCGCGGCTGATCATGGGCACGGGCGGGGCGCCCAGCCTGGACGTGCTGGAGCGGTCGCTGATCGCGTCCGGCACCGAGCTGACCACCGTCGCGATGCGCCGCCTCGACCCGACCGTGCAGGGCTCGGTGCTCTCCGTACTGCGGAAGCTGTCCATCCGGGTGCTGCCGAACACCGCCGGCTGCTACACCGCCGGGGAGGCCGTGCTCACCGCCCGGCTGGCCCGTGAGGCGCTGGGCACGGACTGGGTGAAGCTGGAGGTGGTGGCCGACGAGCGGACGCTGCTGCCCGACCCGGTCGAGCTGCTGGACGCCGCCGAGATCCTGGTGGACGACGGATTCACGGTGCTGCCGTACACCAACGACGACCCGGTCCTGGCCCGGAAGCTGGAGGACGTGGGGTGCGCGGCGGTCATGCCGCTCGGCTCCCCCATCGGCTCGGGCCTGGGCATCCGCAACCCGCACAACTTCCAGCTGATCACCGAGCGGGCCGGGGTGCCGGTGATCCTGGACGCCGGTGCCGGGACCGCCTCGGACGCGGCGCTCGCGATGGAGCTGGGCTGCTCGGCGGTGATGCTCGCCTCGGCGGTGACCCGGGCCCAGGAGCCGGAGCTGATGGCCGCCGCGATGCGGCACGCGGTGGAGGGCGGGCGGCTCGCGCACCGGGCCGGGCGCATCCCACGCCGCCACTTCGCGGAGGCGTCCTCGCCGGCGGCCGGGCGGGCGGTGCTCGATCCGGAGCGGCCGGCTTTCTGACACGCGCCTGTCACGGCTCGGCTTCAGTCCTGCGCCGGGTTCGCCCCACCGCGGCGGGCCTGTCCGTGGCGGCTCGTAGACTCGCATGGTGGATACGACCCTCCAGGACCCCCTCGTCGGGCAGCTGCTCGACGGCCGCTACCGCGTCGATGCCCGCATCGCCGTGGGCGGCATGGCCACGGTCTACCGGGCCATGGACATGCGGCTCGACCGGGTGCTCGCCCTCAAGGTGATGCACCCGGCGCTGGCGACCGACGCCTCGTTCGTCGAGCGCTTCATCCGCGAGGCCAAGTCGGTGGCCCATCTCGCCCACCCCAATGTGGTCGGGGTCTTCGACCAGGGCGCCCAGGGGCAGTACGTCTACCTGGCGATGGAGTACGTCGCCGGCTGCACGCTGCGCGATGTGCTGAGCGAGCGCGGCGCGCTCCGGCCCCGGGCGGCGCTGGACATCCTGGAATCGATCCTCGCCGCCCTCGGCGCGGCGCACCGGGCGGGCTTCGTGCACCGCGACATGAAGCCGGAGAACGTGCTGATCGGGGACGACGGCCGGGTCAAGGTCGCCGACTTCGGCCTGGTCCGGGCCGTGGACACGGTGACGAACACCACCGGGACGATCCTCGGCACCGTCTCGTATCTGGCCCCGGAGCAGATCGAGCACGGCACGGCGGACACCCGCGCCGACGTGTACGCCTGCGGGGTCGTGCTGTACGAGATGCTGACCGGCGACAAGCCGCGGGACGGGGAGTCCCCCGCCCAGGTCATCTACCAGCACCTGCACGAGGACGTGCCGCCCCCGTCCGCCGTCGTCCCCGGTCTCGCGCCCGAGCTGGACGCGCTGGTGGCGAGCGCCACCGCCCGGGACCCGGAGGCCCGCCCGTTCGACGCGGTGGCGCTGCTCGCCGGGGCCCGCCGGACGCGCGCCGCCCTCACGGACGCGCAGCTCGACGCCGTACCGCCGCAGGCCCTGCCGGAGCCCGGCCCGGACGCCGGGTCGGCCGGGTCCGACGCGCGGACGACGGTGATCCCCCGGGTCCTGCCCCAGGACCAGGGCACCGCCCACCACACCAGCCGGCTGGAGATGCCGCCGCCCCCGCCTCCGCGGCAGCCGCGCCGGACCGGGCCGCTCGGCGGCGCCCGGCGCGGGCTGATCGCGGCGGTCCTGGCAGTCCTCGTCGTCCTGGGCGTCGGCGGCGGCATCTGGTACATCAACTCCGGGCAGTTCACGAAGGTCCCCTCGCTGCTGGGGCAGACCGAGAAGACGGCCGAGGAGCGGCTGTCCGGTGCCGGCCTGGAGCTGAAGGGCGTGGAGCGGGCCTTCAGCGACACCGTCGACCGGGGCAAGGTCATCAGCAGCAGTCCCGAGTCCGGCGCCCGGATCAGGGGCAACGGCTCGGTGTCGCTCGTCGTCTCGCGCGGCCCCGAGATCATCCAGGTGCCCGATGTCGCGGGCGACCGGCTCTCCGACGCCAGGCAGCGGCTGAAGAAGGCGGGCCTGCTCCCGGGCATGGTCACCAAGGAGTTCAGCGAGGACGTGGCGGCCGGCGAGGTGCTGCGTACGGAGCCCGCCGCCGGCACCGACCGCCACCCGGACTCGGCGGTCGCGATCGTCGTCTCCCAGGGCAGCCCCGTCGACGTCCCCGATGTCACCGGGCTCTCCGTCGACGACGCCACCGACGCGCTGGCCGACGAGGGCCTGAAGGTGAAGGTGAAGCCCGGCCGGGTGCACTCGCCGGAGGACGAGGGCGACGTCGCCGTCCAGTCACCGGAGGAGGGCGCCGAGGCGGCCGAGGGCGACACCGTGACGGTGACGGTCTCCTCCGGTCCGCGCATGATCGGCGTGCCGGACGTGGTCGGCAAGGACGTGGACGACGCCCGCGACGAGCTGGAGGCGGCGGGCTTCGAGGTCAAGGTCGACCGCGGCTTCCTCTCCTTCAGCGACAAGGTCGCCGGCCAGTCCGTGGCCGGCGGCGACCGGGCTCCCGAGGGCAGCACCATCACCATCAAGACCAAGGGACTGTAGAGATCCGTATGCGCAACCCCGTCGGCGGCCATGTCCCCGTGGCCGGCGGTCTCGCCAAGGCCGGCCTCCCCTATGCCCGCGAGATGGGCGCCGAGGCCGTCCAGGTCTTCGTCGCCAACCCGCGCGGCTGGGCCACCCCGGCCGGGAATCCGGTGCAGGACGAACTGTTCCGCGAGCAGTGCGCCGCCGGGGCGATACCGGCGTACGTGCACGCCCCGTATCTGATCAACTTCGGCTCGCACACCCCGGCGACGGTGGAGCGGTCCGTGGAGTCGCTGCGCCACTCGTTGCGCCGGGCCCGGGAGATCGGGGCGCTGGGCGTCGTGGTGCACACGGGGTCGGCGACCGGCGGGCGGCCTCGCGAGGAGGCGCTGGCCCAGGTGCGGACGCACATGCGGCCGCTGCTGGACGAGCTGACCCACGACGACGACCCGTTCCTGCTGCTGGAGTCCACCGCCGGGCAGGGTTTCTCGCTCTGCTCACGGACCTGGGACTTCGGTCCGTACTTCGCGGCGCTGGACGCCCACCCGAAGCTCGGAGTCTGTCTGGACACCTGCCACATCTTCGCGGCGGGGCACGATCTGGCCGGTCCCGGCGGGATGAAGGAGACGCTGGACCTGCTGGTGGAGACGGTCGGCGAGGGCCGGCTGAAGCTCATCCACGCCAATGACTCCAAGGACGTCTCCGGTGCGCACAAGGACCGGCACGAGAACATCGGCTCGGGCCACATCGGGGAGGAGCCGTTCCGCGAGCTGTTCACGCACCCGGCCACCGAGGGCGTGCCGCTGGTCATCGAGACACCGGGCGGCAAGGAGGGCCATGCGGCGGACGTGGCCCGGCTCCAGGCGCTGCGCGACGGCGGTTTCTGACGCGGGCGGCCCGGCGGCCGGTTCAAAAGCCGGTTCCGGTTCAGTCCCGGTCCAGCGCCCGGTTCAGAGCTCCGGGCCGTCGCCCGGCTCCTCCTGGTAGGAGTAGCGCTGTTCGCTCCAGGGGTCGCCGATGTTGTGGTAGCCGCGCTCCTCCCAGAAGCCGCGGCGGTCGGCGGTCATGTACTCGATGCCCCGGACCCACTTGGGGCCCTTCCACGCGTACAGATGGGGGACGACGAGCCGGAGCGGGAAGCCGTGTTCGGCGGTGAGCAGTTCGCCGCCCTTGTGGGTGGCGAACAGGGTCCGGTCGGTGAGGAAGTCGTCCAGCCGGAGGTTGGAGCTGAAGCCGTATTCGGCCCAGACCATCACATGCGTGACCTGAGGGGCGGGCGGCGCGAGGGCGACCACGTCGCGGGCGAGCACACCGCCCCACTCGGCGCCCAGCATGCTGAATTTCGTGACGCAGTGGAGATCGGCGACGACCGAGGAGAAGGGCAGTGCCGAGAATTCCTCGTGGTTCCAGCAGTGCTTCTCGCCGTCGGCGGTCGCACCGAAGACACGGAATTCCCAGCGTTCCGGTTTGAACTTGGGGACGGGCCCGTAGTGGGTCACCGGCCACCCACGCTGCAACCGCTGGCCCGGCGGAAGCTCGGACTGCTCTGACGCGCGGTGTTCCCGGCTTTCCGGCTGACCCATGACTCCATGGTGACAGACAGGCGGGGGTGGTCGTGACCAGGGCGGAGCCGATTCGGGCAACTCGTACTAAGCGTGCACTTACTGGACGGTTAACGGGTCCGATGCAAGGATGCCGCCAACGTGCCGGTTCACCGTTGGAAGGAGCCTCTGCGATGCAGGGCGACCCCGAGGTCATCGAGTTCCTGAATGAACAGCTGACCGCCGAATTGACTGCCATCAACCAGTACTTCCTGCACGCGAAGATGCAGGACAACTTCGGCTGGACGAAGCTGGCGAAATACACGCGTGCCGAGTCCTTTGACGAGATGAAGCACGCGGAGATCCTGACCGACCGCATTCTCTTCCTCGACGGTCTGCCGAACTACCAACGGCTGTTCCATGTACGGGTCGGCCAGACGGTCACCGAGATGTTCCAGGCCGACCGGCAGGTCGAGGTGGAGGCGATCGACCGCCTCAAGCGCGGGATCGAGCTGATGCGCAACAAGGGCGACATCACGTCGGCGAACATCTTCGAGTCGATCCTCGCGGACGAGGAGCACCACATCGACTATCTCGACACCCAGCTCGACCTGGTCGAGAAGCTGGGCGAGCCGCTGTACATCGCGCAGCTCATCGAGCAGCCGGACAGCTGACCGCGCTCAGGCGGCTTCGGGAAGCCCTTCCACCTGGGCGGTGACGCCGGCGGCGGCGGGGGCCTGCTTACGCTCCAGGAGCTCGCGGCGCGGGCAGCCGCCCCGGCCGAGCATCGCCTGGATGGTGCGGACACAGCCGCCGCAGTCCGTGCCGGCCTTGGAGGCGGAGGCGATCTGCCGGGGCGTGCAGGCTCCGGCCGCCGCATGGTCCTTGACCTGCTGCTCCGTAACGCCGAAGCACGAGCAGACGTACATGCGGTTCACCTCCCGGGCGGGGACGGGTCGTGGGCGCCGCCCCGATGATCGGTGAGGCTAACCTAACCTTACCCGTCGCGCGCGGGCGGTGAAAGCCCCGGAACGCCCTGTGGGGCACGGATCACATCGATCCGTGCCCCACAGTCGTACGGTGCCGCCTGCCGCGGTCCTTACTGGTCGCGGTACATCTCGGCGACGAGGAAGGCCAGGTCGAGCGACTGGCTGCGGTTGAGCCGGGGGTCGCAGGCCGTCTCGTAGCGCTGGTGGAGGTCGTCCACGAAGATCTCGTGGCCGCCGCCGACGCACTCGGTGACGTCGTCACCGGTCAGCTCGACGTGGATGCCGCCGGGGTGCGTGCCGAGGCCCTTGTGCACCTCGAAGAAGCCCTTGACCTCGTCCAGGACGTCGTCGAAGCGGCGCGTCTTGTGGCCGGAGGCGGCCTCGAAGGTGTTGCCGTGCATCGGGTCGGTCACCCAGGCGACGGTGGCGCCGGAGGCGGTGACCTTCTCGACCAGCTCGGGCAGCTTGTCGCGGACCTTGTCGGCGCCCATCCGGACGATGAAGGTCAGCCGGCCGGGCTCGCGCTCGGGGTCGAGGCGCTCGATGTAGCCCAGGGCCTCGTCCACGGTGGTCGTCGGGCCGAGCTTGATCCCGATCGGGTTGCGGACCCTGGCGGCGAACTCGATGTGCGCCCCGTCCATCTGGCGGGTGCGCTCACCGATCCACACCATGTGGCCCGAGGTGTCGTACAGGTGGCCGGTGCGCGAGTCGGTGCGGGTCAGCGCCGTCTCGTAGTCCAGCAGCAGGGCCTCGTGCGAGGCGTAGAACTCGACGGCCTTGAACTCGGCGGGGTCGGTGCCGCACGCCTTCATGAAGTTCAGCGCGTTGTCGATCTCGCGGGCCAGGGCCTCGTAGCGCTGGCCGGACGGGGACGACTTCACGAAGTCCTGGTTCCACGCGTGCACCTGGCGCAGGTCGGCGTAACCGCCGGTGGTGAAGGCGCGCACCAGGTTCAGCGTGGAGGCGGACGCGTGGTACATCCGCTTCAGGCGCTCGGGGTCGGGGACGCGGTCGGCCTCGGTGAAGGCGAAGCCGTTGACGGAGTCGCCGCGGTAGGTCGGCAGGGTCACGCCGTCGCGGGTCTCGGTCGGCTTGGAGCGCGGCTTGGAGTACTGGCCGGCGATCCGGCCGACCTTGACGACGGGCACGGAGGCCGCGTAGGTGAGGACGGCGCTCATCTGGAGCAGCGTCTTCAGCTTGGCGCGGATGTGCTCGGCCGACACGGCGTCGAATGCCTCGGCACAGTCTCCGCCCTGCAACAGGAACGCCTCGCCCTTGGCGACGGCTCCCATACGGGCACGCAGCTGGTCGCACTCGCCCGCGAAGACGAGCGGCGGATACGACGCGAGGTCCGCGAGTACATCGCGCAGCGCCTCGGAGTCGGGGTACTCGGGCTGCTGCGCCGCGGGAAGGTCTCGCCAGGTGTTGCCACCGGCGACGGAGGTATTGGCGTTCACGGTCACGGCGTCCACATTACGGGGTCGCACCCGCTCCCCTTCCCGGTTGCCCAGTCACTGAGACGCACATCTCGCCACGGTCGGTGCCGGGGCCTTCCCGGCGGCCTGCTAGCCTCACGGCTTTCGGCGTTGCACAACGTTGGACAAGTGGACATCGAGGGTGGGGACTTGAAGCGGAATCACCGTAGGGACCTCAAGAAGAGACGGCTCCTGTTCGGCGCCGGCGCCGCCGTGGTCGCGACCGCGACGATCGGCACCCTGGCCATGGCCTCGCAGGACCCGGACACCGGGACCGCCGCGGCGGCCTCGCCGTCCGCCGTGCTCCAGGCCCAGTTCGAGGACGCGGCCCGTGAGTTCGACGTACCCCAGAGCGTGCTGATGGCGGTCTCGTACCGGCAGACGCGCTGGGAGAGCCACGACGGCGCGCCGAGCACGAGCGGTGCGTACAACGTCATGGGGCTGACCAGTGTGTCGGCCGATGACGTGGAGCAGCCGGACGACAAGGAACGTCTGGCGCACATGAACATGTCCGGGCGGCCGGACATCGAGAAGACCTTCGACGCCGCGAAGGCGCTGCGCGACCTGCCGAAGAAGACGGTCGACACCTCCGACCCCCGGCTGCACACGCTGGACGAGGCCGCCGAGCTGATCGACACGGACACGGCGTCGGTGCGCGACGACACCGAGGACAGCATCCGCGCGGGCGCGGCCCTGCTCGCCGAGTACCAGCGCGACGCGAAGGGCTCCCTGTCCGACGATGCCTCGCAGTGGTATCCGGCGGTGGCGCGGTTCAGCCAGTCGCCGGACAAGAAGGGGGCCGACCTCTTCGCCAAGCGCGTCTTCGACTCCATCCGTACGGGCGAGAGCGCGCTCACCCAGGACGGCCAGCGGGTCTCGCTGCCCGCCGAGCCGTCGGTCCAGCCGGTCAAGCCGGCGAAGGTGCCGCTGGCCGCGTCCTTCGCGAGCACCGCCGCGGCCCCCACCCCGGAGTGCCCGTCCGGTCTGAACTGCGACTTCGTGCCGGCCAAGACGTCCAGCTCGGGCCAGCGCAGTTACACCCCGGCCGCACGCCCCGGCAAGGGCGTCGACATCCGGCGGATCGTGATCCACGACACCGAGGGCGACTACGCGAGCTCGCTCGCCACGCTCATCAGCCCGAGCGCGGCCGCGAGCGCGAACTACCTGATCCGCGCCTCGGACGGGCTGGTCACGCAGATGGTCGAGAACAAGGACCTGGCGTGGCACGCGGGCAACTGGTCGGTCAACATGCACTCGATCGGCGTGGAGCACGAGGGCTACGCGATCAAGGAGGGCAAGTGGTACTCGGAGCCGCAGTACGAGTCCTCCGCCGCCCTTGTGAAGTTCCTGGCCGACAAGTACGGCATCCCGCTGGACCGTGAGCACATCATCGGCCACGACGCGGTGCCCGTCTTCCTGGACGAGAAGTCCGACGAAACCCACTGGGACCCGGGCCCGTTCTGGGACTGGAACCACTTCATGGGCCTGATGGGCGCCCCGACGGGCGCGGGCGGCGCCGGCGGTCCGGTCGAGGCGGGGCAGCTGGTGCGGGTGGTGCCGCCGTTCACCACCGCCAACCAGCCGAAGCTGACGTACGGCACGAACGCGGTCACCAAACGGCCGACGAACTTCGGTTACCTGTACACCTCGCCGTCCACCAGCGCGTCCACGCTGACCGACCCCTACTTCTCCGCGCTGTGGAGCGAGGGCTCCAACTGGGGCAACAAGGTCCGCGCGGGCGACACCTATGTGGTGGCGGAGTCCAGGACCAACTGGACGGCGATCTGGTACGCGGGGAAGAAGGCGTGGTTCTACAACCCCGGCGGCCAGTACACCGTGCCGCTGGAGGCTGCCCCGCGCGTGGTGAAGGCCAAGGCCGGGGTGACCGTCCGGATCTACGGGCGCGCCTACCCGGAGACCGCCGCCTATGACGCGGCGGGCCTGGAGGCCCCGACGGACGACCCGGACTACCTGACGAAGTACAAGCTGCCCTCGGGCCAGTCGTACGCGCTGGCGGGTGCCGAGGTGAAGGGCGACGACTGGTTCGGTTCCGCCCAGACGGACGTCGTCGGTGCCACCTCCTACCTGCCGATCCACTACAACCACCGGCTGGCGTGGGTAAAGGCGAGCGACGTCCAGACCTCCAACAGCGTCGCCCCGGTGTCCGCCACCGACCGCTACAACATGATCGGCCGCGACAGCGCCGGCCGGATCTGGCAGTACCAGGGCACCGGCAGCGCCTCCGCCCCGTACTACCGCCGCTACCAGGCGGGCTACGGCTGGGGCGGCTACACGGCGATCACCGCGATGACCGCGCTGCGCGCCGACGGTACGGGCGACTTCGTGGCCCGCGACAGGGACGGCGTCCTCTGGTACTACCGGGGCAGCGGCAACCCGGACAAGGCGTATCGGGCCCGGCTCAAGATCGGCAGCGGCTGGAACCAGTACAGCAGCCTCAACGGCATGCGCGACCTCGACGGTGACGGCAAGGCCGACCTGATCGCCCGCAACAGCGCCGGTGACATCTACTTCTACAAGGGCACCGGCGAGCCCGCCCGCCCCTTCGAGCCCAAGGCGAAGATCGGGTACGGCTGGCAGATCTACGACGCGATCGTCTCCACCGGCGACCTGAACGGCGACGGCAAGGCGGACTTCGTGGCCCGGGACAAGTCCGGGGTGCTGTGGATCTACACGGGCACCGGCTCGGCCGCCAAGCCGTACGACAAGCGGGTCAAGATCGGTTCGGGCTGGGGCAAGTACAAGCTGCTGCTCGGCCCGAGCGACCTGGACCGTGACGGCCGGGGCGACCTGGTCGCCGTGGACTCGGCCGGGGATTTCTGGTTCTACCGCTCCACCGGCAAGGTGACGGCCCCGTTCGCGAAGAAGTCGCAGGTCGGGGACGGCTGGCAGATCTACGACACCCTGTTCTGACCGACCGGGCGTCGCCTGCGCGCGGGGCCCTTTCCCATCCGGCCGGGTGGGAAAGGGCCCCGCCGCCGTCCGGGGTGGGCTAAGGTACGGGGCATGTTCGCGCACTCGACCCGTAACTGGTGGTGGACCGCTCATCCGGCGGCCCGCTGATCGCGCGTACACACTGACGCAGAGGCCGCCCGAGGGGCGGCCTTTTCCGTGTCCACGGGCCGTTCCTCCCAGCTGATTCCCTGGAAGGAACCGACCCATGAGCTTCGACCGACTCCTGCGCGACGACTGCCCGCCGTTCGCCCTGCTGCGCCGCCGCACCCCCGGCCACGACCACGACACCGTCGAGGTGCTGATCGGCCGGGTGCACGAGGCGGACCGGCTCGCCGGCATCCCCGTCGGTGACCTGCCGTCGCTGGCGCTCGTGCCGTTCCGGCAGATCGCGGAGCGCGGCTTCGACGTGCGCGACGACGGCACCCCGCTGTCGGTCCTGGTCGCGGACGAGACGTACACGATGTCCCTGGACGAGGCGCTGGACGCGCTCCCCCGCCACGAAGTCCGGGTGGACGACGGGGCGTTCGACGTCAGCGACGAGGAGTACGCCGACACCGTGCGGCGGGTCATCGAGGACGAGATCGGCCGGGGCGAGGGCGCGAACTTCGTGATCCGGCGGACGTTCCGGGGCCGGATCGAGGGCTTCGGCCGGGCGGACGCGCTGGCCCTGTTCCGGCGGCTGCTGGCCGGCGAGCGGGGAGCGTACTGGACGTTCGTCGTGCACACCGGCGACCGTGTGCTCGTCGGTGCCAGCCCCGAGGTGCATGTGCGGATGTCCGGCGGGACCGTCGTGATGAACCCGATCAGCGGCACCTACCGCTACCCCGCCGAGGGCCCCACCCCCGAGAGCCTGCTCGCCTTCCTCGGGGACCGCAAGGAGACCGAGGAGCTCTCCATGGTGGTCGACGAGGAGCTGAAGATGATGTGCACCGTCGGCGACATGGGCGGGGTGGTGATCGGCCCGCGCCTCAAGGAGATGGCCCATCTCGCGCACACCGAGTACGAGTTGCGCGGACGTTCCTCGCTGGACGTACGGGAGGTGCTCAAGGAGACCATGTTCGCGGCGACCGTCACCGGCTCCCCCGTGCAGAACGCCTGCCGGGTCATCGAGCGGTACGAGGACGGCGGGCGCGGCTACTACGCGGGCGCGCTGGCCCTGCTGCGCCGGGAGCCCGACGGCACCCAGACCCTGGACTCGCCGATCCTGATCCGGACCGCCGACATCGACGCGGACGGCACGCTGCGGGTGCCGGTCGGGGCGACCCTGGTCCGCCACTCCGACCCGGCGGGCGAGGTCGCCGAGACGCACGCCAAGGCGGCCGGTGTCCTCGCCGCCCTCGGCGTCCGCCCGGCCCGCCCGGAGGCGGAGCGGGAGCGGCCCCGGCTGGCCGACGACCCCCGGGTGCGGGCGGCCCTGGACGCCCGGCGGGACGGGCTCGCCCCGTTCTGGCTGCGGATGCAGGAGCGCACCGCCGACCGCGCCGGCCACGCCCTGGTGGTGGACGGCGAGGACACGTTCACCGCGATGCTCGGGCACCTGCTGCGCGCCTCGGGGCTCGATGTCACCGTGCGCCGCTACGACGAGCCGGGGCTTCGGGAGGCGGTGCGGGCGCACGAGGGGCCCGTGGTGCTCGGCCCCGGCCCGGGGAATCCGGCGGACGCGGCCGACCCGAAGATGCGGCTCCTTCGCGCGCTGGCCGCCGAGCTGGTCCGGGACCACCGGCACGGGCTGCTCGGGGTGTGCCTGGGCCATGAGCTGATCGCGGCCGAGCTGGGCCTGGAGATCGTCCGCAAGGCGGTGCCGTACCAGGGGGCGCAGACCCGTATCGACCTGTTCGGGCGGCCCGAGACGGTCGGCTTCTACAACAGCTTCACCGCGCGCTGCGACGACTCCGGGGCGGCGGAGCTGGCGGCGCACGGCGTCGAGGCGAGCCGGGACGAGGTGTCCGGGGAGCTGCACGCGCTGCGCGGGGCCGGGTTCGCCTCGGTGCAGTTCCACCCGGAGTCGGTGCTGACGCTGCGCGGTGCGGCGATCGTGTCCGAGCTGCTGGCGGGGCTGCCGGTGCGCGGCTGAGGCGCTTCCCCGGCCCCGGGGTCTCAGGTCCCGGGGCGGGCCGGGACCAGGACGTTGTCGCTGTGCCGGCCGGCCAGGTAGTCGCCGATGTTCTCGACGGTGGCGTCGATGATCTGGCCGACCGCGTCCTCGGTGTAGTACGCCTGGTGCGAGGTGACGATGACGTTCGGGAAGGTCACGAGCCGGGCCAGGGTGTCGTCGTCCACGCCCTCCAGGGACTTGTCCAGGAAGAACAGCCCGGCCTCCGCCTCGTACACGTCGAGTCCGACGCCGAGGAAGCGGCCCGCGCGCAGCTCGCCGACCAGGGCCGAGGTGTCGATGAGGCCGCCCCGGCTGGAGTTGACGAGGATCGCGTCGTCCTTCATCAGGGCGAGGGCGCCCTTGTCGATGAGGTGGTGCGTCGACGGGAGCAGCGGTACGTGCAGGCTGACCAGGTCGGATTCGGCGAGCAGCCGCTCCTTGTCGACGTAAGCCATGCCCAGCTCGGCGCAGGCCGGGTTCTCGGCGACGTCCCAGCCGAGCAGCTTCATGCCGAAGCCGTGGGCGATCCGGGTGAACGCCTCGCCGATCTTGCCGGTGCCGATGACGCCCACCGTGCGGCCGTGCATGTCGCGGCCGAGGAGCCCGTCGAGCCGGAAGTCGAAGTCGCGGGTGCGGCCGGCCGCCCGGATCACCCGGCGGTTGACGGCCATGGCGAGGGTCCAGGCGAATTCCGCGACCGAGTACGGCGAGTAGTACGAGACCCGGGCGACGCGCAGGGCCAGCCGCTCGGCGACGTCCAGGTCGATGTTGTTGAAGCCGGTGGAGCGCTGGGCGATCAGCTGGGTGCCGCCGGCCGCGAGGGTCTGGAGGACCGCACTGCCCAGGTCGGCGTTGACGCTGGTGGAGATGACCTCGTAGCCGGCCGCGATGGGGGCAGTGTCGCGGTTCAGGAAGACGTCCAGGCAGCGGACTTCGTGCTTCCCGGCGAACGCCTTCTCGATCAGCGGCTTCTCGTCGGACTGCACTCCGAAGGCCAGGATCTCCACGACGTCTCCCCTGTCTGCGTGCTGGGCGCGGCCGGTCCTGGCGAATATACGGCCGGGTGCCCCGCCGCGCCGCTCAGGCGTCGTCGAGTCCGCGCTCTATGGCGTAGCGCACCAGCTCGACCCGGTTGTGCAGCTGGAGCTTGCCCAGGGTGTTCTGGACGTGGTTCTGCACGGTCCGGTGCGAGATGACGAGCCGTTCCGCGATCTGCTTGTACGAGAGGCCCTTGGCCACGAGCCGCAGCACCTCGGTCTCCCGGTCGGTCAGCTCCGGGGCCTTGGGCTCGTCGGACGCGGCCGGTGCGGGCTCCGAGGCCAGTCGGCGGTACTCGCCGAGGACCAGGCCGGCCAGGCCCGGGGTGAAGACGGCGTCGCCTGCGGCGGTGCGGCGGACGGCCTCGGTCAGCTCCTGGGTGCTCGCCGACTTCATCAGATAGCCGGTGGCGCCGGACTTGACCGCTTCCAGGACGTCGGCGTGCTCGCCGCTCGCGGAGAGCACGAGGACCCGCAGCCCGGGCTGGCTGCCGACCAGCTCCTTGCAGACCCGCACCCCGGGCATGCCGGGCAGATTGAGGTCGAGGACCAGGACGTCCGGGGTGACGGCGCCGGCCCGGCGTACCGCCTGCGGCCCGTCGCCGGCGGTGGCCACCACGTCGAAGCCGGCCTCGGCGAGGTCGCGGGCCACGGCGTCGCGCCACATCGGGTGGTCGTCCACCACCATCACCCTGATCGCCCGCTGCCCGGTGCCCTCTTCGTGTGTCGCGCTCATCGGACCGAACCCGCCTTCCCCCGTGAAACCTTAGGAACCTTCAATTCGACCTCGGTGCCCTGTCCGGGCACCGAGATCAGCTCTGCCGTACCGCCCAGATCGCGCAGCCGGCCGCGAATCGACAGGGCGACCCCGAGCCGCCCCTCCCCCTCGGCCTGCGCGAGCCGCCCCTCGGGGATGCCGGGCCCGTCGTCCCGGACCGTGACGACGACCTCGTCCGGCCAGTCCTCCAGCAGAATCCACGCCTGGGCGCCCTCGCCCGCGTGCACCCTGACATTGTCCAGGGCGGCGCCCACCGCGGCCGCCAGCTCCGCCGCCGCGGCGGACGGCAGCGGCACCGGGGCGCCGGGCTCCGCAAAGCTGGTCCGCGATCCGGCGTGCGGGGCGAGCAGCGTACGCAGATCGGTCTCGCCGCCGTCCCCGGCGCCCGGTTCGTCGTCGTCCGTCTCGACGGTCCGGACGACGGCGCCCTCGGAGGCGTCCTCGGAGAGCCGGGTGGGCGGCACCAGGCCGCTGGAGACCAGGGTGCGCAGGGCGACCTCCTGCTCCCCGGCCATCCGGCCGAGCTCCGCGGCCTCGCCGCCGATCGCGGCGCCGCGCCGCTGGACCATCGCGAGGACCTGGAGGACGCCGTCGTGGATGTCCCGGGCGAGGCGTTCGCGTTCGCGGGTGGCGGCCTCGATCTCCAGGGCGCGGGCCAGGGTGCGCTCACTGGCCCGGGCGACCTCCACCACGTAACCGATGGCGATGGAGGCGACCCAGACCAGCATCACGTTGTGCAGGGTGTCGCGGCTGGGCTCGCCGCGCTCGATGAGGTTGGCGACGGCGACCAGGCTGGAGGCGAAGCCCGCCCAGCGCCAGCCTCCCTTGATCGCGAAGGCCAGGACCGAACCGGCGGTCCAGATGGACGGCAGGGTCGGTCCGTCGACGTGCTGCGCCTGGAGGTCGGCGAGCGGGGTGACCATGATCCCGGTGAGGGCGATGGCCAGGTCCGCGCCCAGGAAGCGCTTGGTGCAGGCGGCGGCGCTGCCCGTCTTCGGCAGGGTGGCGAGCGTCCACACGCCCATCAGCGACAGGAAGGTGACCGCTATCCAGGCCCGCTCGTAGTCGTGCCGGGCGAAGGCGGCGAGCAGGATCGCGTAGACCATCGTCAGTACGCGGTACGCCGTCAGGGCGCGCCACAGCGGCTGCTCCACCGACATCCGGACCACGCGTACGCGTTTGACCATGCTGTTCTCCCCCGTCACCCGTCCCCCGTCGGACCGCCGCGCCGCTCAGGCGCTGTCGCCGTCCGTCTTCTTCGCGGCCTCGGACCGGTGCTTGGCCTCGTCGGCGAGCTGCCGCTTGGCGGCGGTCGCGTAGATGTCGACGTACTCCTGGCCCGAGAGCTTCATGATCTCGTACATCACCTCGTCGGTGACCGAGCGCAGGATGAAGCGGTCGCCGTCCATGCCGTGATAGCGGCTGAAGTCGAGCGGCTTGCCGATCCGGATGCCGGGCCGCATCAGCTTCGGGATCACCTGGCCGGGCGGCTGGATCTTCTCCGTGTCGATCATCGCGACGGGGATGACCGGCGCCCCGGTGGCCAGCGCGACCCGGGCCAGACCGCCGGGCTTGCCCCGGTAGAGCCGGCCGTCCGGCGACCGGGTGCCTTCGGGGTAGATGCCGAAGAGGCCGCCGCTCTCGACCACCTCGATGCCCGCCCGGATCGCAGCTTCACCGGCGCCGCGCGCGCCGGAGCGGTCGACGGGGAGCTGGCCGACGCCCTTGAAGAACGCGGCGGTGAGCCTGCCCTTCACCCCGGGGGCCGTGAAGTACTCGGCCTTCGCGATGAAGGTCACCTTCCGGTCCAGGACGGCCGGCAGGAAGAAGGAGTCGGAGAACGACAGGTGATTGCTGGCGAGGATCGCGGGCCCGCGCGCGGGGATGTTCTCCAGGCCCTCCACCCACGGCCTGAAGGCGAGCTTCAGCGACCCGCCGATGGAGAACTTCATAGCGCCGTAGATCAACTCGGATGCCTCCTGTGTGCTGTCCGACAGACCTTAACCCGCCGTGTCCCGCTTCCTCCCGCCCGGCGCGGAAGGGTGTGCGCGGCCCGGGCCGTGACGGCCCTGGTCGGTGTCGGCCCGGTCGCGTACGGTGAAGTAATCCTCGGGTACCCCGTACATCCTTACGAACCCCCCTTCCGCTCCCCGCTCGCTCCCCCGCGAGCCTCATGAACAGGAGACCCCGGTGCCGGTCCTTCCCGGAGCCGAGCCGTTCCGCCACGAGGGCGGAGAGGTCGGCGTCCTCCTCTGTCACGGATTCACCGGTTCCCCGCAGTCGCTGCGCCCCTGGGCCGAATATCTGGCCGAGCGCGGCCTCACGGTCTCGCTGCCGCTGCTCCCCGGGCACGGCACGCGCTGGCAGGACATGCAGGTGACCGGCTGGCAGGACTGGTACGCGGAGGTGGACCGGGAGCTCCGCGGGCTGCTGGAGCGCTGCGCGCGGGTGTTCGTCTTCGGGCTCTCGATGGGCGGGGCGCTGGCGCTGCGGCTGGCCGCGAAGCACGGGGACGCGGTCAGCGGTCTGGTGCTCGTCAATCCGGCCAACAAGGTGCACGGCCTCGCGGCGCACGCGCTGCCGGTGGTCCGCCATCTGGTGCCGACGACGAAGGGCCTGGTCAGCGACATCGCCCTGGAGGGCGCCGCGGAGGTGGGCTACGACCGGGTGCCGCTGCACGCGGCGCATTCGGTGCGCCGGTTCTTCCGGCTGGTCGACGGCGACCTGCCCCAGGTCACCCAGCCGCTCCTGCTGCTGCACAGCCCGCAGGACCATGTCGTGCCGCCCGCCGACACGGCCCGCATCCTGAGCCGCGTCTCCTCGACGGACGTCCGGGAGATCCTGCTGGAACAGAGCTACCACGTGGCGACGTTGGACCATGATGCGAAGCGGATCTTCGACGAGAGTCATGCGTTCATCGGCCGCCTCGCTCCGAGCGGGCAGGATCAGGGCGAGAAGAAGGGGAGCACGTCCGGTGGCTGAGCACGACGCGGAGCGCGCGGGCAGCGAGGACGAGCGCGAGCCGGTCCCCGTGGAGGGGGCGGCCGTGGCCGACGACGACGGACAGGGCGACGACGGAAAGGGCGCGGCACCCGACGCACCGGCCGGTGCGGAGGACGGGCAGCTGGACGAGGAAGCCGTCTGGCGGGCCATCGTGGAGGGTTACGGGGAGGAGCCGCCGGACCCGCCGGGCGCGCGGCCCTTCCGGTCGGTCGAGGATCTGGCGCTGCCGGACGACGGTCCGCTGACCGCCCCGGCCTCGGACAAGGGGCTCGGCAAGCGGCCGCCCAAGCCGAAGCCGGAGGAGGACAGGCCGCTCGGCGGCTCGGTGGTCTTCGCGCCGGGCGTGGGCCCGCGCGACTACGAGCCGGCCGACCCCGACGCGCCGGGTCCGGGTGGCGCGGACGACGACGAGGGGCACTTCGTGCCGCCGGAGCCGCCGCCGCTGCCGGAGGCCGACGTCACGGCGAAGTTCGCCTGGCTCGCGGTGGTCGGCGGCCCGGTGCTGATGCTGCTCGCGGTGCTGCTGTCCTGGGAGATGACCTGGTGGCTGACGACGGTCTGCGTCGGCGGCTTCCTGGGCGGTTTCGTGACGCTGGTGGCGCGGATGGACTCCGACGACGACGGTGACGACGACCCGGGCCGGGGCGCGGTGGTCTAGGTCGCTTCGGCGGGCACCCGGAGCGCGGCGAGTACCGGGCGGTGGTCGGTCGCCGCGCGCAGGTCTGCTTCGTGTACGCCGGGCAGCCCGGCCGGGACCCCGCAGCCGAGGACCTCGATGCCGCCGGTGGCGAAGACGGCGTCGATCCGGCGGCGCGGCTCGTGCGCCGGGAAGGTGTACTCACCGCCCTGCGGCTCGGTCTCCCAGCAGTCCTGGTAGCGCCCGGCCAGCAGCCGGAAGGCCCGCCCGCTCGGTACGTCGTTGAGGTCACCGGCGACGACGGTGTGCGCCGCGCCCAGCGCGTCCACGGTCCGCGTCAGCCGCTCCGCCTGGGCCAGCCGCTCCTGCCGCTGGAGGCTCAGGTGGCAGCTGACCACCCCGACCCGGGCGCCCGCGAACCGGACCACGGCGGTGGCGAAACCCCGGCGGTGCAGGCCCGGGGTGCGGGGCAGCAGGATGTCCTCGGTGCGCTCGACCGTGGCGCGCAGCGAGCACAGCAGCAGCGGCCCGGCCGCGGTGGCGCCCCCGCCGAGGATCACCAGGTCGGTGGCGGCGGCGAGCCGGGCGGCGTACTTGCGCCAGCGGAAGAAGCGCGGCGCCTCCTGGACGAGGACCAGATCGGGGGCGCAGCCGCGGATGACCCGGGCGAGAGCCGCGCGGTCGTCGCGCATCGAACGGATGTTGTAGCTGAGCACGCGGATGACGGCCGAGCCGTCCGGCTCGGTGCGCGAATCGGGCAGCGACATCGTGGCCATGCCCTCACGATACGGCGGACGCCCGCCGCGTCCCCAGGGGGCGCGACGGGCGTCCGGCGTTTCGGTGTGCGGGTCGGCTCAGCCCTGGCGGGCCAGGTCCGCGGCTCCCACGAGCCCTGCCTTGCCGCCGAGTTGGGCGGCGAGCACCTGCGCGTGCGGGCGCCATTCGCCGCCGATCAGCCAGCGCCGGAACGACTTGCGGATCGGGTCGAGGACGAGCTCGCCCTCGTCCGAGACGCCGCCGCCGACGATGAAGGCCGACGGGTCGAACAGCGAGGCCAGGTCGGCGAGTCCGGCGCCGGCCCAGCGGGCCAGCTCGCGGAACGAGTCGATGGCCACCGGGCAGCCCTGGCGGGCCGCCTCGCTGATGTGCTTGCCCTCGATGCCGTCGACGGTGCCGTCGCCGAGCGCCAGCAGGATCGCGGCGTTCTCCGGGGTGGCGTTGGCGCGCTGCTTCGCGTACCGCACGAGGGCGCGGCCGGAGGCGTACTGCTCCCAGCAGCCCTGGCTGCCGCAGCCGCAGAGCAGACCGTCCGGGACGACCCGGATGTGGCCGAACTCGGCGGCCACGCCGAAGCGTCCGCGGCGCAGCTTGTTGCCGATGATGATGCCGCCGCCGAGGCCGGTGCCCAGCGTGATGCAGATGACGTCGTCGTGGCCCTGGCCGGCGCCGAAGCGGTATTCGCCCCAGGCGGCGGCGTTGGCGTCGTTCTCCACGACGACGGGGAGGCCGACGCGCTGCTCGACCTTGTCCTTGAGCGGTTCGTGGCGCCAGTTGATGTTGGGGGCGAACAGCACGGTGGCCCGCTTGTCGTCCACGTATCCGGCCGCGCCGATGCCGACCGCGTCGACCTGGTGCCCGGCGCTCGCGCCGGAGACCGCCGCCGCGATGGCGTCCACGATGGCTTCGGCCGTCGGCGGGGTCGGCACCTTGAAGGTCGAGAGGATGTGGCCCTCTTCGTCGACCACTCCAGCTGCGATCTTCGTGCCGCCGATATCGACGCCGATGGTGAGTCCCATGAATCCCTCAGTTCCGGTCGAGCCCCGCTGAGGCAACCGTACCCGAGGCCGGGCCCCGTCCTGTCCGGCGCCGGTCAGTCGAGGTCGATGTGCTCGCCGGCGCCGGACCCCTCGTCCCGGGGGCCTCCGGGGTCTTCCGCCTTCTTTTCGGTGCCCGCGGGGTCCCCCGCCCCCCGGGTCCAGCGGCCTTCCTGGCCCTGGACCGCGGAGCGGTAGGCGGCCAGCAGTTCGTTACCGGCCGCCGCGATGTGATCGAAAACGTCTGGATTGCGCTCGATCACGGGCTCCACGGCCGCCTTGGCCTGCTGGATGACCTGCTGCACGGCACCCTGCGCGGCCAGTCCGAGCAGCGGCGCCTGGAGCGAGCCGAGCTTGTCGGACACCGCGTCCATCAGCTTGCGCAGCTCCTCGGCGGCGGAACCGGGCGGCGGGCCGTAGGCGGCGCGGCGGCGGGCCTGCTCGGCGGCGAGGTCCTCGGCGCACGCGTCGGCCCAGGCGTTGTCGTCGGCGGGGCGATCGGTGGCTTCGCTCATGGCGGACTCCTGGGGGCTTCGTGGCCGGCGGCCCGGCATACCGGACACGTACCTTCGACGGTACCCGAACGGTGGTATGCCGTTCAGTCCGTCCGGGGCCAGAGCGCGGGATCGGGCGTGAAGCGGACCCGGAGCACGCCGTCGGTGAGGGCCGCGCCGGAGACGGTGCAGCGGCGCAGGGCGGGTTCCAGGGGGACGATGCGGTGGAACGGGCCGACGGTGAGCAGGAGTTCGCCGCCGCGCCGGACGAGCTGGAGGTCCTTCTTGACGGCGCCGGGGAGCCGCAGGCACCAGACGATGATCCCGTCGCCGTCCGGCCCGCCGGCCTCCTCGGTCCACCAGGGGTCCGGGGCCCGGCCGCGCTCCTCGCCGGTGCCGGGCACGGCGAGCGCGTTGCCCTCGCCGGCCTCGCCGGCCAGGGCCAGCAGGTCGTCGGGGCCCTGCGGGTCGCGGCCGAGGTGGGCGACGCGGACCGGGGCCGCGCCCTCGTCCGCCCAGTCGCCGAGTGCCTTCTCCTGCTGGGCGGCGAGCGCGGCGAAGAACGGGTCCGGGGAGTGGCCGGGCAGCATCCGGTTGGCGACCGGCGCCTCGGCGCGCAGTCCGTGCAGGGCGAGGCCGGTACGGGCGGTGCGCAGGGCCTCGCCGGCGGCCGGGCCGGGCTCGGCGACGAGCCGGAGGGTGGTGGCGCGGTCCTCGATCAGCGCCTGGACCTCGGCCAGTTCGGCGTCGCGCCGGGCGGCGGCCTCGTACAGCCACTGGGCGGGCATGGGCACCCCGGCCAGCTGGGCGAGCATCGGGCGCAGGGCGCGGGCGGCCTGGCGTTCCTGGGGCAGCAGCCGGCGCAGATAGCGGCGCAGCCGCTCGGGAAGGGCGAGCAGGCGGAGGGCGTCGCGCAGGGGTGGCAGGTCCACGACGAGGAGGTCGTACGCCTCGGCCGACCAGTCGCCGTGGGCGGCCCGGCGCAGGGCGTGGAGCAGGGCGAGTTCGCCGCTGCCGGGGAGTTCGGTCAGTTCCTCGCCGTCCAGCGGGTTGCCGCCGAGCAGTTCGAGGACGGACGACAACTGCTCCTGGAGGGCGAGGAGTTCGCCGCGGAAGTGGGCGGCGGAGTCGATCCGGACGGACCGGAGCCCGGCGGTGACCGGGGTGGGCTCGGTGGCGTCGGGAAAGCCGGGTATGGGGTCGGCGGAGATCAGCAGGGCGCGGGCGCCGTCGCGGGCCGCGGCAAGCGCGGTGGCCGCCGCGACGGTCGTACGGCCGGCTCCGCCGGGTCCGGTGACCAGGACCGTACGCACGCGCTCAGCCCTTCGGAATGGACTCGACGCGCTTCTTCAGACCGGCGAGGGCGCGGTCGATGATGACCTTCTCGGCCTTGCGCTTGATCATGCCGAGCATGGGGATCTTGACGTCGACGGTCAGCCGGTAGGTGACCTCGGTGCGGTCGCCGTCGCCGAGCGGGGCGAGCGCGTAGGAGCCGTCGATGGCGCGGAGCATCTGGGACTTGACCAGGGTCCAGCTGACCTCGTAGGCGCCGATCCAGGTGTAGGCGAGGGTGTGGTCGTCCTTGATCGCGCCGGCGTCCAGGACCAGGCGGACCTTCTCGGCGCGGCCCTGCTCGTCGGTGCCGAGGACCTCGGCCTCCTTGACCTCGCCGGTCCACTCCGGGTAGCGCGCGAAGTCGGCGATCACACCCATGACGTCGGCCGGCGCCGCCTCGATCGTGATGGTCGAGCTGGTGTGTTCAGCCATCGCTGTGGCCCTCCAGTGCGGTGTACCGGTACGTCGGCAGGAGCCTGCCGCCAGAAGGCTATCGCGTGCGCCCGGCGGCCCGTCCGAGGGTGGGGCGGTTCACCACTCCAGTGCCCAGGGGCGGCCGGTGGAGGCGAAGTGGCCGACGTTCACGCACTCGGTGGCGCCGATCCGCATCCGGCGGGCCAGCGGCTGGTGGACGTGGCCGAAGAGGGAGTAGCGGGGGCGGGTGCGGCGGATGGCGTCGAGCAGGGCCCGGCTGCCGCGCTCGAAGCGTCGCGCCACGGTGTCGTAGACCAGCTCGGGCACCTCGGGCGGGATGTGGGTGCAGAGCACGTCGACCTCGCCGACCGCCTCGATCTTGGCGGCGTACTCCTCGTCGTCGATCTCGTACGGGGTGCGCATCGGCGTACGCAGGCCGCCGCCGACGAAACCGAAGACGCGGCCACCGATCTCGACGCGTTCGCCGTCCAGGACGGTGGTGCCGGGTGCGGCGTACTCGGGCCACAGGGCGGGGATGTCGACGTTGCCGTAGGTGGCGTACGTCGGGTCGGGCAGCGCGGCGAACATCTCGGCGTACTGCCGGCGCACCGCTTCGGTGATCGCGGCGTTGCGGTCCATGCCCTGCCACAGCCCCCGGCCGAAGTCGCGGGCCTCATCGAAGCGGCGGGCGGTGCGCAGGGCGACGATCCGGTCGGCGTTCTCGACGCCGAAGAGGTCGGGGAAGATGCCGCGCGAATGGTCGGCGTAGTCGAGGAAGAGGACCAGGTCACCGAGGCAGATCAGGGCGTCGGCACCGTCCCCCGCCCGGGCCAGCGCCTCGGTGTTGCCGTGCACGTCGCTCACCACATGGACGCGGGTGTTCGCTCCTGCTCGCATGAAAACAGCCTAGAGCCTGTGCGGAGGGCCTGGACCTGCGGTTACTTCCTGGTGTGTGCGCGGGTGGACTACTGTGCGCGAAAGGACGTCCCGATATGTGTGACGCATAAGACATCTGGCCGGGACCCCCTATCCGGAACCGAGTACTGGTGGGTAACGTCCGGGCAGTCCAGTCGTGCTCACCCCACTGAGCACCCGCCATCTTGGACCGCGCCGGTGCGTCACACAGAGCCGTGGCACCGGAGCCCGATGAGGAGCAGCAGTCTTGCGCGAGTTCAGCCTTCCGGCCCTGTACGAGGTCCCCTCGGACGGCAACCTGACGGATCTCATCCGCCGCAATGCCGCTCAGCATCCCGATGTCGCGGTGATGAGCCGCAAAGTGGCGGGTGTCTGGACGGACGTCACCGCCACGCAGTTCCTGGCCGAGGTCCGGTCGGCCGCCAAGGGCCTGATCGCGGCGGGCGTCGAGCCCGGCGACCGGGTGGCCCTGATGTCGCGCACCCGGTACGAGTGGGTGCTGCTGGACTTCGCGATCTGGAGCGCGGGCGCGGTCACCGTGCCGGTGTACGAGACCAGCTCGCCCGAGCAGGTGCAGTGGATCCTGGGTGACTCGGGGGCCGTCGCGGTCCTGGTCGAGAGCGATGCCCACGCCGATGCCGTCGCCTCCGTGCGCGACCGGCTCCCCGGGCTGCGCCACGTCTGGCAGATCGAGAAGGGTGCCGTCGACACGCTCCGGGCCGGGGGCGAGGGGGTCTCCGAGAAGACCGTGGACCTGCGCAGCGCGGCGGCCCGGGCGGACGACCCGGCCACCATCGTCTACACCTCGGGCACCACGGGCCGCCCGAAGGGCTGCGTGCTGACGCACCGCAGCTTCTTCGCGGAGTGCGGCAACGTGGTGGAGCGTCTGAAGCCCCTCTTCCGTACCGGCGAGTGCTCGGTCCTGCTGTTCCTGCCCGCCGCGCATGTCTTCGGACGGCTGGTCGAGGTCGCCTCGGTGATGGCGCCGATCAAGCTCGGCTGCGTCCCGGACATCAAGAACCTCACCGACGAGCTGGCCGCGTTCCGCCCGACGCTGATCCTCGGTGTGCCGCGCGTCTTCGAGAAGGTCTACAACGCGGCGCGCGCCAAGGCGCAGGCCGACGGCAAGGGCAAGATCTTCGACAGGGCCGCCGACACGGCCATCGCCTACAGCCGCGCGCTGGGCACCCCGCGGGGCCCCTCGCTGGGCCTGAAGTTCCGGCACAAGGTCTTCGACCGCCTGGTCTACGGCAAGCTGCGCGCGGTGCTCGGCGGGCGCGGCGAGCACGCGATCTCCGGCGGCGCCCCGCTCGGCGAGCGCCTGGGCCACTTCTACCGGGGCATCGGCTTCACCGTGCTGGAGGGCTACGGCCTGACCGAGTCCTGCGCGGCCACCGCCTTCAACCCGTGGGACCGGCAGAAGATCGGCACGGTCGGCCAGCCGCTCCCCGGTTCCGTGGTGCGCATCGCGGACGACGGCGAGGTGCTGCTCCACGGCGAGCACCTGTTCTCCGGCTACTGGAACAACGAGGCGGCGACGGCCGAGGCGCTGGCGGACGGCTGGTTCCACACCGGGGACATCGGCACGCTGGACGAGGACGGCTATCTCGCGATCACCGGCCGCAAGAAGGAGATCATCGTCACGGCCGGCGGCAAGAACGTCGCGCCCGCCGTCATCGAGGACCGCATCCGGGGCCACGCCCTGGTGGCGGAGTGCATGGTGGTCGGCGACGGGCGGCCCTTCGTGGGCGCGCTGGTGACGCTGGACGAGGAGTTCCTGGGCCGCTGGGCCGAGGAGCACGGCAAGCCGGCCGGCTCGACCGCGCTGTCGCTGCGCGACGACCCGGAGCTGATCGCCGAGGTGCAGCGCGCGGTGGACGACGGCAACGCGGCGGTCTCCAAGGCCGAGTCCGTCCGCAAGTTCCGCATCCTGGGCGCCCAGTTCACCGAGGAGGCGGGCCACATCACGCCCTCGCTGAAGCTGAAGCGGAATGTGGTGGCGAAGGACTTCGCGGACGAGGTGGAGTCGCTCTACCGCTCGTGAGACGTACGTGGACGAGGGGCCCGCACCGGTGTGGTGCGGGCCCCTCGTCGTCGTATCAGAGCAATTCGCGCAGCCGCTCCGCGAGCAGGTCCCAGCGCCACTTGTCCTCGACCCAGGCCCGGCCCCGCTCCCCCATGCGCCGCCGCAGCTCCGCGTCGCCCAGCAGCGCGGTGATCCGCTCCGCCGCCTCGCCGGGCTCGCCGCCGCGCACCACCCAGCCGGTCTCGCCGTCCAGCACCGCGTCCGGGGCGCCGCCGGAGTCGCCGGCCACCACCGGCAGCCCGGTCGCGGACGCCTCCAGGTAGACGATGCCCAGGCCCTCCACGTCGAGGCCGCCGCGCCGGGTCCGGCAGGGCATCGCGAAGACGTCCCCGGCCCCGTAGTGCGCGGGCAGCTCGGACCAGGGCACCGGCCCGGTGAACCGCACGGAGTCCGCGACCCCGATGCGCGCGGCGAGCCCCCGCAGGTCGTCCTCGTAGGGCCCGCCGCCCACGATCAGCAGGACCGCGTCCGGCTGGGCGGCCAGGATCGCGGGCATCGCGAGGATCAGGGTGTCCTGGCCCTTGCGGGGCACCAGCCGGGACACGCAGACCACGACCGGCCGCTCGGTGAGCCCGAGCCGGGCCCGGACCTCGTCGCCGCCGGAGTCCGGGCGGAACGTCTTCTCGTCCACCCCGGGCGGCAGCCGCACCATACGGGCGGCGGCGGCCGGGCTCAGCGCGGCGGCGATCCGGGAGCGGGTGTACTCGCCGAGGTAGGTCAGCGTGTCGGTGCCCTCGCCGATCCGGCGCAGCAGCTGCCGGGACGCGGGCAGCTGCGCCCAGGCCGCCTCGTGGCCGTGCGTCGTGGCGACGAGCCGCCGGGCGCCCGCCGCGCGCAGCGCCGGGCCCATCAGGCCGAGCGGGGCGGCGGCGCCGAACCAGACGGACGAGCAGCCGTGCGCGCGCAGCAGCTCGGTGGCGCGCCGGGTCACCCGCGGGGTGGGCAGCAGCATCGTCGTACGGTCGCGGACGACGGTGAAGGGCTGCTCGGCGTCGAAGGCGGCGGTGGCGGCCGCGCCCTCGGCCCCGCGCTTCCAGGTGGAGGCGTAGACGACGACCCGGCCGGGGTCGAGCCGCAGCGCCATGTTGTGCAGGAACGCCTGGATGCCTCCCGGGCGGGGCGGGAAGTCGTTGGTCACGATCAAGGTCTTGTCCATCGCCGCCGACAGTACCGGGCCCCGGCGGCCGTGCCTGATGGCCCGCGCACGGGGCGTACGGGCATCATGGCTGTTTCGTACGGCGTACAGGACGGATGAGGGCAGGTCATGACGGGTTCCAGCGGCACGCGTCCGGCGGCCTTCGTGGTGTGGGCGCTGACCAGGGCGGTGCTGCTGCTCTGGGTGACCAAGGTGGTCGTCCCGCCCGGGCTCGATGTGACGAGCGACGTGTCGGTGATCTACCACGGCTGGTCCGAGGTGCTGCGCTCCGGCAGCTATCCGGAGTCCGATGTCACCTGGCAGTACCCGCCGGTGGCGGCCCTGGCGATCCTCTCCCCCGCCCTGCTGCCGTTCCTGGACTACGCCACGGCCTTCTTCGTGCTGGCGTTCCTGTGCGACGCGCTGGTGCTGGGGATGCTGCTGCGCGCGAGCGACGGTCCGGGCCGCCGGGCGGCCGGGGTGTGGGTGTGGGTGGCGGGCGTCCCGCTGCTCGGCACGACCGCGTACGCCCGGTACGACGTGATGGTGACGGCCGTGGCGGTGGCGGCGCTGCTGGCCGGGCTGCGGCACCCCCGGGTGCTGGGGGCGCTGGCCGCGTTCGGGGCGCTGCTGAAGGTGTGGCCGGCGCTGCTGCTGGCCGGGACGGCCCGGGGGCGCGCGACCCGGCTGGCCTGGGCGACGGCGGCGGCGGTGGCGGCCGGGCTGCTGCTGGTGTGCGTGGCGGCGGCGCCGGGCGCGCTGGCGTTCCTCGGCTTCCAGCGGGACCGGGGCACCGAGGTCGAGTCGCTGGGGGCGCTGGTCTTCCATGTGTGGCGGCAGTTCGGCTGGGAGGGCCGGGTGGAGCTGCACTACGGCTCGCTGGAGTTCCTGGGGCCGCAGGTGCCGCTGGTGAGCACGCTGGCGCTGGGGCTGAGTGTGGCCGCGTTCGGCTGGCTGCTGGTGTGGCGGCTGCGGGCGAGGACGTTCGGGGTGAGTACGCCGGCGGACGCGGCGTTCACCGCGGTGCTGCTGTTCACCACGACGAGCCGGGTGATCAGCCCGCAGTACATGTTGTGGCTGGTCGGTCTGGCGGCGGTGTGCCTGGTGCTGCGGGAGAGCCGGATGGGGTGGCCGGCCGTGCTGGTGGTGGCGGCCACGGGCGTCACCCAGCTGGAGTTCCCGATCGGCTTCGTCCATGTGGTGTCGAGCGACGCGCAGGGCCTGACGCTGATGTTCCTGCGCAACGGGCTGCTGGTCGCCGCGTGTGTGCTGGCGGCCGTGCGGCTGTGGCGGGACACGGTGCGCGAGCCGGTGGGGGAGGCGGTGGCGGAGCCCGCGCTCAGCCGAGCCGGTCGCGCAGATACACCCGCCAGCGCGCGGTGAAGTCCTGCGGGGTGGTGCCCAGGACCTCGTGCAGGGCGTCCTCGACCGCCCCGTCGCGCCCGTGGTGGGCGCCGACGGCCCGGTAGAAGGCGAACAGCTTCGCCTCGCCCCAGCGGTCCGCGATGAGCTCGCAGGCCAGCCAGCCGCCCTCGTACGCCTTCGCCAGCCGGCCCGCCTCCCCGGCGAAGGCGAAGTCCTCGTCCTCGGGCAGCCCGGCCGGTACGTCACCGGCCCGGACCGCGTCGGCCAGCTCGGGGGCGATCTCCTCGGCGGTGCGGTCCCGGCCGCGGTAGGCCGCCCAGTCCGCGAAGCCCTCGGAGAGCCAGGTCGGGGTGGCCGACGAGGTCCGTTTCCGGGTGGCCACATGGGCGGTCTCGTGGGTGAGGACGACGCGCTGCCCGAACCCGCCGAGCAGGGCGTACGCCTCCGGGTTGACGATCACCCGGTCGGCGGGGGCCTTCCCGGTGGTGCCGGTCTCGCCGGTGGTGACGGCCGCTATGCCCTTGTAGTTCGCGGCGGGCGACCCGAGCAGCCGGCCCATCTCCGTCACGCTGTCCGGCACCAGCACCACCACGCGCCCCGCCCACCGCTCCGGCCAGGCGGCGGAGACCGCGGGCACCGCCTCGTCCGCCGTCGCCGCGATGGCGTCCAGCTCGTCCCGGGAGCGGCCGACGCCCAGGACCAGGCTGTGCTTGCCGTGCACCACCTCGATGTCGCCCTGCTCCCACAGCTGCCCGGCGCTGCCGTCGGCGGCCCGGTCCGCGGTGACGTACCAGCGGCCGTCCGCCGGGTCCCGGGCAAGGTCCACGACCCGGTCGACGGAGACGGGGGCGGCGTCGTAGCCGGCGATCCGGTAGCCGAGCGTGACGTCGGCGGTGACCCGGTCCGCCCCGTGCGGGGTGAGGTGGCTCAGCCGGTAGGCCCAGGAGCCGAGCGGCACCTGGGCCAGCCGGGCGATCTCCCGGCGCTGGGCGGTGCGCAGCGCGCCGGCGTCCGGGTCGACGACGGCGGCGTAGGCGGCCGGGTCGTGGGCCAGCACAGCGGCGGCGCGCCGGTCCAGGGTGGCCCGGACCCCCCGGGAGGTGCCGTCGGGCGCCCGGTCGGCCGGAGCGGAGCAGCCGGCGGCGCACAGCAGCGCGGCGAGGACGGCACCCGCCGCCCGCCGCCGCCCGCCACGTATGCGCACCCGTTCGACCACATGACGAGCGTACGGGCCGGCGCCGGGCTCAGACCCGGGTGACCGAGGAGACGGGCATCATCCCGACCGGGTCGTAGCGGACCGGGGCGCCGGGGTACGGAGCGTGGATGACCTGGCCGTTCCCGACGTACATCGCGATGTGGCTGGCGTCCGCCCGGTAGGCGACGAGGTCCCCGGGGCGGGCCTCGGAGAGCGGCACCATGTGTCCGGCGTACCGCTGGGCCTGCGAGGTCCGGGGCAGGCTCACCCCGGCCCGGGCCCAGGCCCACTGCATCAGTCCGGAGCAGTCGAAGCCGGAGGGCCCGTTGGCGCCCCACACATAGGGCCGGCCGAGGGCCTGCTGGGCGGCCAGGACGGCCGCGGCGGCGCGCGAGGAGCCCGCGGGGAGCCCGTCCAGGAGCCCGGTGCCCGGGTCGCGGCCGTCGCGCGAGGCGCGGGCCAGGGCGGCCCGCTCGGAGGCCGGCAGCGACTTCAGCAGCTGCCTGGCGCGGGCGAGCTTGCTTTCGACGGTCCGCTTGTGGTGGCCGACCGCCTCCCGGCGGCGCTCCAGGCCGGCCAGCGAGCGGGTGGCCTCGGCCCGGGTCTGGGCGAGCGCCCGCTGGGCCTTGCGCAGTTCGGCGAGGGCGGTGGCCCGGTGGGCGTCGGCCATGGTGACGGCGGCGGCCCGGTCGAGGTAGCTGTCCGGGTCCGAGGTGAGCAGCAGGGCCAGCGAGGGGTCGATGCCGCCCGCCCGGTATTCCGCCCGGGCCGCGGAGCCCAGCTCCTCGCGCATCCGGTTGATGCGTTCCTGGCCCCGGGCGGCCCGGTCCTGGGCCCGGCTGAATTCGCCGCGCAGCCGGGTCACGTCCTCGCCGGCCCGGTTGTACTGCTCGGTGGCGCGCTCGGCCTCGGCGTAGAGGCGGTCGACGCGGGCCCCGGCGGACTGCGGGGTGTCGTGCGGCTCGGCGTGCGCGGAGGCGGCGCCGAGCGCGGCGGCCGCGGTGGCGGCCGCCGCCGTCAGGACGGTGGCCCGGGCACCGCGACCGGTACCTGGCTGTGTGGAACGGCGATGGGATCCCACCGGACGCCGCACTCCCTTCCGCTGTACGCAGACGCGCGCGGCCCCTGCCACCCGGACGGGCGGACCGACGTACGGGAGCCGCGACAGCAGGCAGACAGTAGCCGCGTGATCACGGAGCGGACAAAGACACGCCGGACCGGCGGGCGCCACACACAGTGACGCCCCGCCGGTGACCTGTGGTCTCCGGCGGGGCAGGCGTCAGTACGGGGCGCGGGAATTCGCCCGTTCGGGCGCGGTTCAGATGCGCACGGCGGCGTAGATGCTGCCGATGGTGCTCATCGACTCGTAACGGACGTAAGCGCCGGGGTACGGGGCGTGCAGGACCTGGCCGTTGCCCGCGTAGAGGCCGACGTGCTCGTTGCCGTTGAAGAAGACCAGGTCGCCGGGGGCGAGCTGGCTGACGCCTATCCGGTGACCCTGGTTGACCTGGGTGTACGTGGTACGGGTGATGTTGACGCCGGCCTGGGCGTAGGCCCACATGGTCAGGCCCGAGCAGTCGAAGGAGTTGGGGCCGGTGGCCGCGGGGACGTACGGCTTGCCCAGGCGGGTGGCGGCGGCGTTGAGCGCGGCGGCGCCGAGGCCGGAGGCGGGGACCTCGTTGCCGAGTTCGACCCGGCTGCCGGCGTCACGGCTCGCGCGGGCCTCGTCCTGTCGCAGCTTCTCGCGCTCGGCGGCGGTGAGGGAGTTGAGCAGGCGGCGGGCCTCGGCCAGCTTCTCCTGCTGCTTCTTCTTCTTCTCGCCGAGCGTCTTGCGGACGGAGGCGAGGTCGCTCAGTTTGTCCTGGGCCTCCTTGCGCTGCTGCGCCAGGGCCCGCTGCTTCTCCTGGACCTTGGACAGCGACTCGGTCTGCTTGGCCGTCAGCTGATCGAGTGCGGACGCCTGGTCCAGGAAGCTGTCCGGGTCGGAGGAGAGGAAGAGCTGCACGGAGGGGTCGATGCCTCCGGAGCGGTACTGCGCGGCGGCGAGGGAGCCGAGGCCGGACCGGAGCTGGTTGAGGTCCTCCTGGCCGCGGGCCACCTTGTCCTGGATCGCGCCGATCTGCTTTTCGAGCTTCTCCTGCTTCTCCTTGGCCCCGTTGTACTGCTCGGTGGCGGCTCCGGCCTCGTGGTAGAGCTTGTCGACCTTCGCCTTGACCTCGCTCTTGGTCGGCTTGGGGTCGGCGTGGGCGGCCTGGGAGGACAGGGCGACGGCCGCGGCCGCGGTCGCGGTGAGCACGGTCACACGAGTGCGGCTCGGCTGCTTGGGACGACGGTGGGACGCCACGAAGGCGAGCTCCTTCTTCCTGAGCCGCCTACCGGATCTGTGGGGAGGAGATCCCCGGCTCCGTGCACGTCACGGACTCGGCGGTTCCTTCGCTGCCACCCCGGATGAGTGATCGACCGCGCGAAGGTTCGAGGCCCGACCCTAGTGACCATCTTGTGATCAGTTCAAATCCTCACAGGAAAAATCTCGTCACACACGGCACTTCTTTACCCACGCCCCACGGCGCGTAGCGGCGACTTGACGGTCCGTTCCCTGATCTCGGGCGAACTCCCCGCAAGGAGCGCTAAACCCGCGAAAGCCGCTTCAGGAGCAAGGCGGACGCAACGGGCCTGGCCCCCGCCTTCGCCACTCCGTCGGCCACCTCGCGGTCGGTGGAGACCACCACCACGGGCCGGCCCGGCGGCTCCGCGCGCGCCAGTTGACGGATCAGCTCGTCGGCGGTGACCCCCGGCTTGCTGAACAGCACCCGCACCCCGCGCGGCGGCGCGAGCAGCACCGGCGCGGCCAGCTCCGCCCCGTCGAACACACATGTCATCTCCGCGCCCGTGCGCGCCGCGAGGACCGAGAGCCCGCCGAGCAGCCGCAGCCGCTGCTTCTCCAACGGCATCTGCGGATAACCCGTCTTGGTGACGTTGTAGCCGTCCACGATCAGATGGGCCTGCGGCAGCGCCAGGAGCTGGTCGAGCAGCGCCGGGTCGGTCTCCGAAAGGGCCCTGGCCGCGATGTCCTTGGGTGACATCCGGCCGGGCTCCACCGCGTCCACACTGTCCGCCGGCCGCATCGAGGAGGGCGGCAGCGCCAGTTCGCGCCGCAGTCCGCCGGCCGCTTCGAGCACCGTGTCCAGCAGCAGCCGCAGCCGCATGTCCTCGACCGAGCGCCCCTCCCGGGCCGCCCGGCGACCCGCCTCGACGGACGCCTCCGCCTCCCCGAGCCGCGCCCGCAGCCGCCGGGTCTCGCTCTCCGCCGCGGACACCTGGGCGGCCGCCTCGGCGCGTACGGTCTCGGTCTCGGCCCTGGCCCGGCGCAGCGCCGCCTCACCGCGCTTGACCTCGCTGACCGCACTGCGCAGTTTGCGCTGGAGGGAGTCCGTCTCCTTGCGGGCGGCGTCCAGTTCGGCGCGGAGCCGTTCCGTCTCGCTCTTCGTGTGGCCCCGGGCCTCGGCCAGCTCCTCGCGCAGCCGCGCCACTTCGCGCCGGCTCTCCTCGCCGGCCCGCTCGGCGTCCGCGCGCTGGACCTCCTCGCCGGCCGCCGCCACCAGCTTCACCCAGCCGTCCGGACGCAGCACATACGCCGCCGCCGCCACGTCCACCGGGTCGGCGGCGGCGGGCGGCGCGCCGGACTCCAGGGCGCCCGCCAGCTCCGGCTGGGTCTCCCGGAGCCGGTCGGCGATGCGGCGGCGGAACCGGTCGTCGCTCGCGACGGCGGCCGCCATGGCGTTCCCGGCGAACTTGGCGCGCCGGGAGGCCGTGAAGCGGGCGTACTGCCTCAGCTGGGCGGGCAGTTCGGCGACAGTGAGGCCGCCGAACGCGTCGGAGACCAGTGCGACGACCCGGCGCCGTACCCCTTCGGGCAGCGGGCGGTCGAGCGCCTCCACGGCGTCGCCGGCCCCGTCGGCCGACGCGGCGCCGCCCTCGGGCTGCTCCACCATCCGTCACCCCATTGTGTTGTCTCCGCACGGCCCCGTCAGGAGTCGGCACCCGGCCTGTCGACGAGCTCGATCTGGTCCACCGCGTTGCACCAACGACAACGGACCGACTCGATGGTCTCACTGACCACCTCGCGTTCCTCGACGCTCGACTCACCGGCCAGGTCGAGGTGCACGTACTCCACGACCTTCGAGGACCGCGTCACGTCGAAGCGCGTGAGGTTCCCGCAGAGCGTGCAGCGCCAGCGGGTCGTGTCGGTCGGCTGGGGAACGGTCGTCATCGTGCGTCCTCTTTCGTCGAGCCGTGAGCTGCCGGACAAGGGTCTCGCGGTGCGCCGTCGAACTGCGGATGCCCACCCGTCACCCTACGGCCTCGGCGCTTCCCGTCGGCACGGCGAGGCGGTCTGTCCCGTTCGCTCCGTTTGCGTCATGCTCTGTTCATGATCGATCGGCGGGCCGCGGCGGGCAGGCTCCTGCGCGCGGCGACTTCGGGCGGGCCACCGGTGACGTACGCCCTCATCGCCCTGTGCTGCGCGGTCTTCGTGATCAGCCCGCTCTCCGGCCTCGTCCCGGTGCGCGGCGGGGCCGACGCGCTGCTCGCCGCCCAGGCGGGCTACTTCGAGCGGTGGGGGGTGATCCCGAGCGAGCTGTGGGACGGCTCGGCGCACGCCCTGCTCACCCCGTTCACCGCGCTGTTCGTGCACGGCAGCTGGCTGCACCTGCTGGGCAACGTGCTGTTCCTGTACGTGTTCGGCGCGATGGCCGAGGAACGCATGGGGCACACCGAGTTCGCCCTGTTCTACCTGGGCTGCGGCTATCTGGCGCTGCTCGCGTACGCCGCCGCGCACGCCACGTCCGACCAGACGCTGGTGGGCGCGTCCGGGGCGATCTCGGCGGTGCTCGGGGCGTTCCTCTACCTCTTCCCCCGGGCCCGGGTGACCAGCGTCTTCCCGTTCCTGCTGTTCCTGCCGCTGCGCTTCCCCGCGTGGGTGGTGCTGATCTTCTGGTTCGTGCTCCAGTGGCTGGCCGCCGAGGGCGCGGGAAGCGGCCCGGGCGTGGCGTACCTGGCCCATGTCGTCGGCTTCGCGACCGGGTTCTGCTACGCCTGGGGCCGCTACAGGCGCGGCACCGGAGGCCCTAGAGTGAAGTCTTCAGCCACGGCCACCGAGGGAGAAACACAGCCGTGATCACCGCGATCGTGCTCATCAAAACCAGCGTGGACCGGATTCCCGAGATCGCCGAGGCCATCGCCGCGCTGGACAGCGTCAGCGAGGTCTTCTCGGTCACCGGCACCTACGACCTGATCGCCATGGTCCGGGTGGCCAGGCACGACGACCTGGCCGAGGTCATCCCCGGCCGGATCAGCAAGATCCCGGGCGTCGAGGCGACCGACACCCACGTGGCCTTCCGCACGTACTCGCAGCACGACCTGGAGGCCGCGTTCTCCATCGGCCTGGACGCGTAGGGCCCCCGCGCCGCCCGGCCCTCAGACCTGGGCGGCGCCCCGGTCCGGCACGCAACGGCCGTCCTCGGTGCGGTACTTCCAGCGCGCCCCGTCGCTCACCAGCTCCCGGACCGCGCGCAGGAAGCGGTCGACGTGCTCGTCCGGGGTCCCGGCGCCGAAGCTGACCCGGATCGCGTTCAGCGACCGTTCGCCCGGCTCCGCCTCCGGGGCGCCGCACTCCCCCGCCTCGCCCGGGTCGCCGCCGAGCAGGGTGCGCACGAGCGGGTGGGCGCAGAAGAGGCCGTCGCGCACCCCGATGCCGTACTCGGCGGAGAGCGCCGCGGCGAAGTGCGAGCTGTTCCAGCCCTCCACCACGAACGAGATCACGCCGACCCTCGGCGCTTCGTCGCCGAACAGCGAGAGCACCTTCACCTCGGGGACCCCGGCGAGCCCCGCCAGGACCTCGCCGACGAGACCCTGCTCGCGGGCGACCAGCCGGTCGAATCCGGCCTCGGTGAGCGCCTTGCAGGCGGAGGCGATGGAGTAGACCCCGATGACGTTGGGCGAGCCGGCCTCGTGGCGGGCGGCCGTGGTGTGCCACTCGACGTCCACGCCGCCGTCCACCCGCCGGGCCACGGTGCGGGACGCGCCGCCGCCGGCCAGGTACGGCTCGGCCTCGCGCAGCCAGTCGGCCCGGCCGGCCAGGACGCCGGAGCCGAACGGCGCGTACAGCTTGTGCCCGGAGAAGGCGACCCAGTCCACGTCCAGCCCGGCGATGTCCACGGGGTGGTGGGGGGCGAGCTGGGCGGCGTCCAGGACGATCCGGGCTCCCTGGGCATGGGCGGCGGCGGCCAGCTCCCGTACGGGCCACAGCTCGCCGGTCACGTTGGAGGCGCCGGTGACGCAGACCAGCGCGGGGCCGTGGGGCTCACGGTCGGCGAGGGCGTGTTCCAGGGTCGCGACGGCCTGGGCGGGGGTGCGCGGGGCGTTCAGGTAGGTCACGCGGGCGTCGCGCCAGGGCAGCAGCGAGGCGTGGTGCTCGGTCTCGAACACGAAGACCTGGCAGTCGGCGGGCAGCGCGGCGGCCAGCAGATTCAGCGAGTCCGTGGTGGACCGGGTGAAGACCACCTGGTCCTCGGGACGGCAGCCCAGGAACTCCGCCACGGTGGCCCGGCTCGACTCGAAGAGGTCCGTGGACAGCTGCGAGAGGTACCCGGCACCCCGGTGCACGCTGCCGTAGTACGGGGCGTACGCGGCCACGTCGTCCCAGACCCGCTTCAGCGCCGGGGCGCTCGCGGCGTAGTCCAGCGCGGCGTAGCCGACCTCACCGCCGGTGACCAGCGGGACGAGGACATCCTCGCCCAGAACCGGCAGCGGGGCACAAAGCGACTGGTCGGCGGCAGCGGTGAAGACAGACATGGCGAACTCCCGTAACAGGCAGGCGAATTCCGCGTACCGGCACAGACACGGCAGCACGGAGTGAAGAAAAGAGGGGGGTGCGGAACAGGGCCTGAGGCCCTAACGCATTCGCTTGCTCACAAGAGGCTCCCTGAGGACCAAGGACCCCACGGGTGGACGTCACGCGACGTCGAGGGGTCCGCGCTTGCCGCAGACCTCGCTGCCTGCGGCCCGGTCTTCACCCGGGGCACCCCGCCACGGACGGAGGGTTGCCGGACAGCGGGCCGGGGCCGTAGTCGCTGTCACTCATGACCTGCGCAGCATCTTGCCATACGTACGGGAACGCGCAAGGCGCAGTCCGCGATCCGGACTGCGCCCCTCCGTACACCGGCGCGCTCACGCGTTGCTGGCGACGACCCATCTCTCCAGCGCCCGCCCGGCCGCACCCGAGTCGATGGACTCGGCGGCCTTCGCCATACCGGCCCGGATCCGCTCGGTCAGCGGCCCCTCGCCCGGGTCCAGCGCGACCAGCGCCGCCGCCGAGTTGAGCAGCACGGCGTCCCGTACCGGCCCGGTCTCCCCGGCCAGCAGCCGGCGCGCCACATCCGCGTTGTACGAGGCGTCGGCGCCCCGCAGCGCTTCCACCGGGACCAGCTCGACGCCCACGTCGCGCGGGTCGAAGGTCTCCTCGCGGACCACGCCGTCCCGGGCCACCCAGACCCGCGAGGTCGCCGTGGTGGTCAGCTCGTCCAGCCCGTCGTCGCCGCGGAAGACCAGGGCGGAGTTGCCGCGCTCGGCGAGGACGCCCGCGACGATGGGGGCCATGCGCAGATCGGCCACCCCGATCGCCTGGGAGCGCACCCGGGCCGGGTTGGTGAGCGGGCCCAGGATGTTGAACGTGGTGGGCGCGCCCAGCTCCGCACGCGCCTTGGCCGCGTGGCGCAGGGCGGGGTGGAACTTCACCGCGAAGCAGAAGGTGATGCCCGCCTCCTCGGCCACCTCCACGACGCGCCGGGGAGTCAGCTCCAGGTTGACGCCGAGCTTGCCGAGCACGTCGGACGAGCCGCTGGCCGACGAGGAGGCGCGGCTGCCGTGCTTGACGACCTTCGCACCGGCGCCGGCCACGACGATCGCGGACATCGTGGAGATGTTGACGGTCTTCGCCATGTCGCCGCCGGTGCCGACGATGTCGACGGTGCGGCCGGGCACCTCGATGGTCGCGGCGTGCTCGTACATCGCGCGGACCAGACCGGAGACCTCGGTGACCGTCTCGCCCTTGGCGCGCAGGGCGACCGCGAATCCGGCGATCTGCACATCGGTCGCCTCGCCGCTCATGATGCGGTCCATGGCCCAGGCGGTGGCGTCGGAGCTCAGGTCCTCGCCGCGCAGCAGGGGGGTCAGCACGCCGGGCCAGGAGAAGGCCGCCACGCTGTCGCCGCCGTCCGGGGTCACAACGTTCATGGTCCGCTCCTGGGGTCCACAGCCGATAAGGAATCGGCTCCACCCTATCGAGCCCCGGGGACGGCAAAGAGCCCCGTCCAGCGAATGGACGGGGCTCTCGCCGTGGCGATCAGAACGGGTGATCAGTGGTGGCCGTGGCCGCTGGTGATCTCCTTGTACTCCTCGGCGGTGGGCTTGGCGATCTGGCTGTCCTCGCCGTACAGGCTCTTGCTGAGCCGCGCCCGGACCTTGGTGATCCTGGAGACCTTGCGCTCCACACCGTTCTCGTCGACCGTCGGGCCGATTTCGAGCGGCTGGTACTGCTCGTGCGCGGTGAGCTTGTACCGGGCCTCCGGCGACAGCGGCTCGTGGACCTCCACGAACTCACCGTGCGGCAGACGCTTGATGAGCCCGGACTCGCGGCCGTGCAGCACCTTCTCCTTGTCGCGGCGCTGGAGACCGAGGCAGATCCGCCGGGTCGCGATGAACGCGATGACCGGGCCGACGAAGAAGGCGATACGGACGAACCAGCTGATCGAGTTCAGCGAGAGGCTGAAGTGCGTCGCCCAGATGTCGTTGCCGCCGCCGACCAGCATGACGAAGTAGATCGTCACCCAGGCGACACCGAGGGCCGTCCGGGTCGGCGCGTTGCGCGGCTTGTCGAGGATGTGGTGCTCGCGCTTGTCGCCGGTGATCCAGGACTCGATGAACGGCCACATGGCCAGCGCACCGAGCACCACACCGAACAGGACGAGCGGGATGAAGACGCCCAGGACCAGCGTGTGGCCCCAGAGGTTGATCTCCCAGCCCGGCATCACACGGACGAAGCCCTCGGCGAAGCCCATGTACCAGTCCGGCTGGGCGCCCGTGGACACCTGGTCGGGGCGGTACGGGCCGATGGCCCAGATCGGGTTGATCGAGGCGATCGCCGCGATGATCGCGATGAAGCCGAAGACCAGGAAGAAGAACCCGCCGGCCTTCGCCATGTACACCGGCAGCAGGGGCATGCCGACGACGTTCTTGTTCGTCTTTCCGGGACCCGCGAACTGGGTGTGCTTGTGGTAGAAGACCAGGATGAGGTGGCCGACCACGAGCCCGAGCATGATGCCCGGCAGCAGCAGGATGTGGATCGAGTAGAACCTCGCGATGATGTCGCCGCCGGGGAACTCCCCGCCGAACAGGAACATCGAGATGTACGTACCCACGACCGGCGTCGCCAGGATCGCGCCCTGGGTGAAGCGGACACCGGTACCGGAGAGCAGGTCGTCCGGCAGCGAGTAACCGGTGAACCCGGTGAACATGCCGAGGACGAACAGCAGGAAGCCGAACAGCCAGTTGATCTCGCGCGGCTTGCGGTACGCGCCGGTGAAGAAGACGCGCATCATGTGCACGAACATGCCGGCCAGGAAGATGACCGCGGCCCAGTGGTGGATCTGCCGGACCAGCAGACCACCGCGGACGTCGAAGCTGATGTTCAGCGTCGAGGCGTACGCCTCCGACATCCGGATGCCCTGCATGGGCTCGTACGGGCCGTGGTAGACGACCTCGTTCATGCTCGGGTGGAAGAACAGCGTCAGATACACACCCGTGAGGATGATGATGATGAAGCTGTAGAGGCAGATCTCACCGAGCATGAAGGACCAGTGGTCCGGGAAGATCTTGCGCATGTTGGCCTTGGCGAGGGAGTAGATCCCCAGCCGGCCGTCCGCCCAGTCGGCCACCCGCTCACCGGCGGGCGCCTTGCGGTTGCCCGGCGCCGCCGCGCCGGGAGTGTTCGTCGCAGTACTCATCCGCGCTCCCAGAATGCAGGACCGACGGGCTCTTCGAAGTCACCGAGCGCCTGGAGGTTGCCCTCGCTGTTCACGCCGATCCGCAGCTGCGGGAGAGCGTGGCCGGCCGGACCGAAGATGACGCGGGCGCCGTCGGAGAGGTCGAAGGTGGACTGGTGGCACGGGCAGAGCACGTGGTGCGTCTGCTGCTCGTACAGGCTGATCGGGCAGCCGACGTGCGTGCAGATCTTCGAGAAGGCCACGATGCCCTCGTGCGCCCACTCGCGCTCGCGCTTGTCCTTGATGTCGTCCGGCTCGATGCGGATGATCATCAGGGCGGCCTTGGCGATCTGCGTCTGGAAGTCCTCGTCGTGCTCCTCCAGGCCCTCGGGCATGGCGAAGGTCAGCGAACCGACGACCACGTCCTCGGGACGCAGCGGCTCCATCGTGTTCATGTTGACGAGCTGCTTGCCCTCGGCCCACAGCGTCTTGCGGAGCTTCTTCTCCGGCAGCGGGCCCAGGTCGCGCAGCAGCACCACGCCGGAGAGCGGCACCAGGGCCAGCGCGCCGAACATGGTGTTGCGGATCAGCTTGCGCCGGCCCAGCGCGGACTCCCGGGCGCCGTCCGCGAAGTCGGACAGCACCTTCGCCTTGACCTCGGGCGTCGCCTCGATGGCGTGCCGGTCGTCGGCGACCTCCACGTCGGACATCAGGGTGCGCGCCCAGTGGACGGCGCCCGCGCCGATCAGGAAGAGCGCCAGACCCAGGGTCAGGCCCAGGGAGAAGTTGAGCGCGCTGACATGACCGAACGGGAAGATGAAGACGATCTTGTCGACCGGGAAGATGACGTAGGAGGCGATGAAGCCCACCGTCGCCAGCATGGACAACAGGAACATGGTCGCGACGGTGCGCTCGGAGCGCTTCGCGGCCCGCTCGTCGATGTCCTGGATGCGCGGCTTGTGGGCCGGCAGCCCCGGGTCGGCGAACGGGTCTTCGTGCGCCTGGTCTACCGCGCCGTGCGCGGCGCCCTGCTCGTCGGGCAGGTTCTCTTCTGGAATCTCTTGGCTACTCATGACTTCTTGGCCTTAGCGGTGTGGGCCGCGACCCAAATGGCAACTGCGATCAGACCGCCCAGCCCGAAGATCCAGCCGAACAGGCCCTCGCTGACCGGACCCAGGCCGCCGAGAGCGAGGCCGCCGGGCGACTCCGTTTCGGAGCCGTTCACGGTCTTGACGTAGGCGATGATGTCCCGCTTCTGCTGCTCGGGCATCGTCGAGTCCGGGAAGGACGGCATGCTCTGCGGGCCGGTCAGCATGGCCTCGTAGATGTGCTTCTCGCTCACGCCCTCCAGGTCGGGCGCGTACTTGCCGTTCGTCAGCGCGCCACCCTTGCCGGTGAAGTTGTGGCACTGCGCGCAGTTGGTACGGAACAGGTCGCCACCCTTGGCGATGTCCGCACCCTCAGGGCTGACCTGGCTCTTGGTCGGGACGACCGGACCGGCGCCGAGCGACGCGACGTAGGCCGCGAGCTGGTCGATCTCGGCCTGGCTGTAGATGACCTTCTTCTTCGGTACCTGGGCGCCCGGCTGTTGTGCGGGCATGCGGCCCGTACCGACCTGGAAGTCCACGGCGGCGGAGCCCACGCCGACAAGCTGCGGCCCGTCGGTGGTGCCCTGACCGCCGGTTCCGTGGCAGCTGGCGCAACCGACGGAGTACAGCTTCTTGCCCTCGTCGATGGCGAGGGACTGGGCGGTGTCGTCGGCCTGCGCCTTACTCGCGGGCGCGAACGCGGCGTACAGCCCCCCGGTGGCCGCCAGCGCGAGGAGTAGTACGACGACCGCCGCCAACGGATGGCGTCGTCGTGCGGAGAGCTTTTTCACGGATTACCCCGGTGTCAGGATCTTCTGCGTCGATGCTGGATGTGGTTCGGGCTCGGGCCCGGTTACTTGATCATGTAGATCGTGGCGAAGAGGCCGATCCACACGACATCGACGAAGTGCCAGTAATAGGACACGACGATGGCGGCGGTCGCCTGTTCATGGGTGAACCTCTTGGCCGCGTACGTCCTGCCCAGAACGAGCAGGAAGGCGATGAGACCGCCTGTCACATGCAGACCGTGGAAGCCGGTGGTCAGGTAGAACACCGAGCCGTACGGGTCGGAGGACAGCGAGAGGCCGTCCTTCTTCACCAGCTCGGTGTACTCGAAGACCTGGCCTCCGATGAAGATCGAACCCATCACGAAAGTGATCACGAACCAGGCACGGAGCTTCTTCACATCGCCCCGCTCCGCGGCGAAGACGCCGAGCTGGCAGGTGAGTGAGGAGAGCACCAGGATCGTGGTGTTCGTCGCCGAGAACGGGAAGTTCAGGGCGGACGCCATTTCCTTCCAGTGTTCCGGTCCGGTCACCGATCGCAGGGTGAAGTACATCGCGAAGAGGGCCGCGAAGAACATCAGCTCGGAGCTCAACCAGATGATGGTTCCGACGCTGGTGAGGTTCGGCCGATTGACCGACGGGTGCGCGTGCCCGGTTTCTACTGTCGTTGCTGTCGCCACGACCGACATTATGTCGGTCGCTTATCCCGCCCTCACTCCGGGGGGTGCCGTTCGGTGTGTCAGAGGGGTGTGTCCTGCCCGAACGGCCCAGGGAAGCCCGGTGCGAACCGCTACTGACACGCTGTCGGGCGGAGTACGATCCGCGCATCGGACGGCTCTCGCCCACCGAGCGCCCCGAGTGCCCCGAAGACACGGATGTCACGGAGGAACCATGCAGCCGACCGCCACGGTCCTGGTCTACAGCGACAACGCGCACACCCGTGAGCAGGTGAGGCTGGCAGCAGGGCGCAGGCCCGCGGCCGACGTACCGCCGGTGGAGTTCCTGGAGTGCGCCACCCTGCCCGCCGTTCTGGACGCCTTGGAGCACGGGGGCGTCGACGTCTGCGTGCTGGACGGCGAGACCGCTCCGGCGGGCGGGATGGGCGTCTGCCGGCAGATCAAGGACGAGATCTTCCGCTGCCCGCCGGTCCTGGTCCTCATCGGGCGCCCGCAGGACGCCTGGCTGGCCACCTGGAGCCGTGCGGACGCCGCGGTGACGCTGCCGGTGGAGCCGGTGGAGTTCGCGGACTCCCTGGCCGCCCTGCTGCGTACGCGGCTGTCCGTGGGGGCCTGAGCCCCCACGGACGGGTCCCACGGTCAGACCTGGGGGCGCAGCCGCGCCGCCCGGACCGTGTCGACCCGCGGTGCGGTGGTGTCGTTGTTCAGCGCACTGCCCTTCTGCCACTTGGCCCAGGACAGGTTCCAGTCGCCGTAGCCGTTGTCGAAGGGCGTCATCGTCTCGCCGTCGCTGCCGACGACGCTGACGATGTCGCCCTCGCGCACGGTGTTGAAGAACCACTCGGCCTCGCTGGTGCTCATGCCGGTGCAGCCGTGGCTGACGTTGGCGTACCCCTGCGAGCCGGTGGACCAGGGCGCCGCGTGTACGTATTCGCCGCTCCACGTCACCCGGGTGGCCCAGTAGACGTCGAGGTCGTACGAGTCGGAGGACCCGGCGGCGATGCCGATGGATTCCCCGCGCATACGTACGTACTGCTCCTTTCCGAGCACGACCTTGACGCCGTTGCGCGTGTCGAACCCGGGTTTGCCCGTGGTGACTGGGATGGTGTTGATCACTTCGCCGTTGCGGAGCACCGTCATGGAGTGCTCCGAGGCGTCCGTGACGGCCTCGATGCGGTCCCCTGTGGTGATCTTCAGCGCCTTGGCGGGCGCCCCGTAGAGCGAGTTGGTGACCTTTATGCCGGTCAGGTTGGAGCTGACTTCGATGCTGGCCTTCGCCGGCCAGTACTCCTTGGGCCGGTAGTGCAGCGTCTTGTCGTCGACCCAGTACCAGGAGCCGGTGACCGAGGGCGTGGAGCGGACCCGCAGGCCGCGTTCGACCGTGGCGCGTGAGGCGTTGTCCTTGACGGGGGCGCTGAGCGTGGCGACGAGGGGCTGGCCGACGCCGTAGGTGCCCGCCTGGGGGCCGAAGGCGACCTTGAGGAACTTGGTGGCCTTGGCGGTGTCGAAGGACATCGTGCGACTGCCGGGGGCACCGTCGTCGTCCTCCATACGGACCCTGACGGTGTAACGGGTCCCTGCGGCCAGCGGGGCGGTGGAGTGCCACCGGTGTCCGTCGGCGTCGAGTTCGCCCGCCAGATGGCGCCCTGCGGCGTCCACGGCCGTCACGTCGGTGATCCGGCCGTCGTCTGCGTCGACCCGGATCTCCAGGGGCTTGTCGGGGTCGACCTTCTTGCCGCCGTCGGGCGTGTTGAAGGAGACCTCGTCGGCCGCGTCGAACGGCTGCGACGACAGGGGGTGACCATCGGAACTCCCGCAGGCCGCCGCCCCGGCGACCAAGGTCGCGGCCAGCAGAGTGCAGCTCACTACGGGACGGATGCGCGGCGTCTGGTTCATGGACTCACGCTAAGAACATTCGTCCGTTTCAGCGCGCGGGACGACTGCAAACGGGGGGCCGGCCACTTCGTGTCGAAGTGTCGGCCCCCCGTCAGGTGGAGCGGTGTGCTACCGGCGTACCGGTCTCACTGAGTGCGGTTCTCACCGTGGTAGTACTCGAACACCCAGCCGAAGAGGCCGACCAGGAGGAGCGGCGCCGAGAAGAACAGCAGCCACCAGCCGAAGACGACGCCCATGAAGGCGAAGGCACCGCCGATCGCCAGCGAGAGCGGCTGCCAGCTGTGCGGGGAGAAGAACCCCACCTCGCCGGCCTCGTCCGCGACGTCGGCCTCCTTGTTGTCCTGCGCCATCGCGTCGACCCGCCGGGCCGTGAAGGCCAGGTAGAAGCCGATCATGACGCTCAGACCGAACCCCAGGAAAAGCGCGGTGGTGCCGACGGGCTCCTTCGACCACACGCCGTACGTGATGGCCATGATGAGGATGAACAGCGCCAGACCGAGGAACATCTTGCCCTGGATCTTCACTTGCCGGCCTCCTTGCCGCCCGCGAGGGCCTTGTCACCCTCGGAGGCGTGGTCCAGCTGCTCCAGCGCGGTGATCTCCGGGTGGTGCAGGTCGAACGCCGGGGATTCGGAGCGGATACGGGGCAGCGTGAGGAAGTTGTGCCGCGGCGGCGGGCAGGACGTCGCCCACTCCAGCGAACGGCCGTAGCCCCACGGGTCGTCCACCTCGATCTTCTTGCCGTACTTGGCGGTCTTCCAGACGTTGTAGAAGAACGGCAGGATCGACAGGCCGAGCAGGAACGAGGAGATGGTCGAGATGGTGTTCAGCGCGGTGAAGCCGTCCGCGGCGAGGTAGTCCGCGTAACGCCGCGGCATGCCCTCCGCACCCAGCCAGTGCTGCACCAGGAACGTGCCGTGGAAGCCCACGAACAGCGTCCAGAAGGTGATCTTGCCGAGCCGCTCGTCCAGCATCTTGCCGGTGAACTTCGGCCACCAGAAGTGGAAGCCGGAGAACATCGCGAACACCACGGTGCCGAACACGACGTAGTGGAAGTGCGCGACCACGAAGTACGAGTCCGAGACGTGGAAGTCCATCGGCGGCGAGGCCAGGATGACACCGGTCAGACCACCGAAGGTGAAGGTGATCAGGAAGCCGATCGCCCAGAGCATCGGTGTCTCGAAGGACAGCGAGCCCTTCCACATCGTGCCGATCCAGTTGAAGAACTTCACCCCGGTGGGCACCGCGATGAGGAACGTCATGAAGGAGAAGAACGGCAGCAGCACCCCGCCGGTGACGTACATGTGGTGCGCCCACACGGTCACCGAGAGGCCGGCGATGGAGATCGTCGCGGCCACCAAGCCGATGTAACCGAACATCGGCTTGCGGCTGAACACCGGGATCACTTCGGAGATGATCCCGAAGAACGGCAAGGCGATGATGTACACCTCTGGATGCCCGAAGAACCAGAAGAGGTGTTGCCACAGCAACGCGCCGCCGTTGGACGCGTCGAAGACATGGGCACCGAACTTGCGGTCCGCCTCCAGGGCGAACAGCGCGGCCGCCAGGACCGGGAAGGCCAGCAGGACCAGCACACCGGTCAGCAGGACGTTCCAGACGAAGATCGGCATGCGGAACATCGTCATGCCGGGCGCGCGCATGCAGATGATCGTGGTGATGAAGTTGACCGAACCGAGGATCGTGCCGAAGCCGGAGAAGGCCAGACCCATGATCCACATGTCGGCGCCGACACCCGGCGAACGGACGGCGTCCGAGAGCGGGGAGTAGGCGAACCACCCGAAGTCGGCCGCACCCTGCGGGGTGAGGAAGCCGGCCACCGCGAGGATCGAGCCGAAGAGGTACAGCCAGTACGCGAACATGTTCAGCCGCGGGAACGCCACGTCGGGCGCGCCGATCTGAAGCGGCATGATCCAGTTCGCGAAGCCGGCGAACAGGGGCGTCGCGAACATCAGCAGCATGATCGTGCCGTGCATCGTGAACGCCTGGTTGAACTGCTCGTTCGACATGATCTGCGTGCCCGGCCGGGCCAGCTCGGCGCGCATGAAGAGCGCCATCAGGCCGCCGATGCAGAAGAAGGCGAACGATGTGACCAGGTACATCGTGCCGATCGTCTTGTGGTCAGTGGTGGTCAGCCACTTGATGACGACGTTTCCCGGCTGCTTGCGCCGGACCGGCAGCTCGTCCTCGTACGAGTCGTCTGCTGCCGCGGCACCCTGAGGTTCGTTGAGGATGCTCACAGTTTGTTCGTCTCCGCATTCCTGGCCGGGTCAGTCTGCTCGATGCCGGCCGGCACGTAGCCCGTCTGGCCCTTCTTCGCCAGCTCCTTGAGGTGCGCCTGATAGCGCTCCGGGGAGACGACCTTGACGTTGAAGAGCATCCGGGAGTGGTCGACGCCGCAGAGCTCGGCGCACTTGCCGAGGAAGGTGCCCTCCTCGGTGGGGGTCACCTCGAAGGCATTGGTGTGGCCCGGAATGACGTCCTGCTTCATGAGGAACGGCACCACCCAGAAGGAGTGGATGACGTCACGCGAAGTCAGGATGAAACGGACCTTCTCGCCCTTGGGCAGCCACAGGGTCGGCCCCGGGTTGCCGGTCTGCGGGTTCCGGTCGCCCGGGATGCCGACGTCGTAGACGCCGTCCGCACCCTTGGGGAAGTCCTTGCGGAACCTGTCCGGGATGGCGTCGAGCTCCTTGGGGACCTCGTTGCCCGTGGCGGCGGAGCCGTCCACGTTCTCGATGTAGTTGAAGCCCCAGCTCCACTGGTAGCCGACCACGTTGATGGTGTGGGCGGGCTTCGGGGAGAGCGTGAGGAGCTTCGTCTCGTCCCGTGCGGTGAAGTAGAACAACACCGAGACGATGATCAGGGGGACCACGGTGTACAGCGCCTCGATGGGCATGTTGTACCGGGTCTGCGGAGGTACCTCCACCTTGGTGCGGCTGCGCCGGTGGAAGATGACGCTCCACAGGATCAGGCCCCAGACCAGCACGCCCGTGGCGAGCGCTGCCGCCCACGAGCCCTGCCAGAGGGAAAGGATCCGGGGGGCCTCTTCCGTTACCGGCGTAGGCATACCAAGGCGGGGGAAGTCCTTGTACGTGCAACCGGTGGCGGTCGCCAGGATCAGGCCCGCAGTCAGCACCTGCGGCAGCTTCCGCCGCATCGGGCGCCGCGACGAGCGGTCGGAGCCGTTGGGACTCACGTAGCGCCTTCCCGAGAGTCTCGCCCGCACGGTCGGCGCGGCCGTCTCGCTGGTCGGTCGCCGGCCCTGTGCGGGCAGGGGTTTGGATGTTTATGCGGACCAAACCCTACTGGACGCTATTTGGGGTCGCGCGGGGAGGGTGCCCAACGCGCCGCCCGACTCCCCGAAGGGGTGGAATTCGCGCCTCCGGCCGCCATCTGACGCCCCCTCCACCGGGCGGGACAGCCGGTGGAGGGCGGCGGGGCCGGTCCCGGCTAGCGTGGCCGGGTGCCCTACTTCGACGCGGCGTCCGCCGCCCCCCTGCACCCCGTCGCCCGCCAGGCGCTGCTTGCCGCACTGGACGAGGGCTGGGCCGATCCGGCCCGGCTGTACCGCGAGGGACGCCGTGCCCGGCTGCTGCTCGACGCGGCCCGGGAGGCGGCGGCCGAGGCCGTCGGGTGCCGCCCCGACGAGCTCACCTTCACCTCGTCGGGCACCCGGGCGGTGTATTCCGGAATTTCCGGCGCGCTCGCGGGGCGTCGGCGTGTCGGACGCCGTCTGGTGGTGTCGGCGGTCGAACACTCGTCGGTCCTGCACGCGGCGACGGACCACGAGGACCGGGGCGGCACGGTCGCCCGGGTCCCGGTGGAGCGGACCGGCGCGGTGGACGCGGAGACGTTCGGGCGGGCGCTCACCGAGGACACCGCGCTGGCCTGCCTCCAGTCCGCCAGCCATGAGGTGGGCACCGAACAGCCGGTGGCCGAGGCGGCCGGGCTGTGCCGGGCGGCCGGGGTGCCGCTCCTGGTGGACGCCGCGCAGTCGCTGGCCTGGGGCCCGGTGCCGGGGGGCTGGTCGCTGCTGGCGGGCAGCGCGCACAAGTGGGGCGGGCCTGCCGGGGTCGGGCTGCTCGCGGTGCGCAAGGGGGTCCGGTTCGCACCCCAGGGGCCCGCGGACGAGCGGGAGTCGGGGCGGGCGCCGGGGTTCGAGAACCTGCCGGCGATCGTCGCGGCGGCCGCGTCGCTGCGCGCGGTGCGGGCGGAGGCGGACGCGGAGGGGGCCCGGCTGCGGGCGCTGGTGGACCGGATCCGGGCCCGGGTGCCCGCACTGGTGCCCGATGTGGAGGTGGTCGGCGATCCGGTGCGGCGGCTGCCGCATCTGGTGACCTTCTCCTGTCTCTATGTCGACGGGGAGACTCTGCTCGGGGAGCTGGACCGGGCCGGTTTCTCCGTGTCGTCCGGTTCGTCCTGCACCAGCAGCACGCTGACGCCGAGCCATGTGCTCAAGGCGATGGGCGTCCTGTCGGAGGGGAACGTCCGCGTGTCGCTGCCCCGGGGCACCGCGGAGGAGGATGTCGACCGCTTCCTGGAGGTGCTGCCGGGCCTGGTCGCCGGGGTCCGCGAGAAGCTGGACGCACCGGCGGCCGCGGCCTCCTCGCCCGTCCCGGACGACTCACTGGTGGTCGACGCGCTGGGCAAGCGGTGCCCGATTCCGGTGATCGAGCTCGCAAAGGCGATCGAAGGGGTGCCGGTGGGCGGCACGGTGACGGTGCTCTCCGACGACGAGGCGGCCCGGCTGGACATCCCGGCCTGGTGTGCGATGCGCGAGCAGGAGTACGTGGGCGAGGAGCCGGCGGACCGGGGCGCGGCCCATGTGGTCCGCCGGCTCTCCTGACGGGGTGCTCAGGCGAGGTGCGCGTGGACCTCTGCGGCGGCCTCGTGGCCGTACGCCTTGGTGAAGCGGTCCATGAAGTGGGTGCGGTGCAGGGTGTACTCCTGGGTGCCCACGGTCTCGATGACGAGCGTGGCGAGCATGCAGCCGATCTGGGCGGCGCGCTCCAGGCCGACGCCCCAGGCGAGGCCGGAGAGGAAGCCGGCACGGAAGGCGTCGCCGACGCCGGTCGGGTCGGCCTTGGCGTTCTCCTCGGGGCAGCCGACCTCGATGGCCGCCTCGCCGGCCCGCTCGATGCGCACGCCCTGGGCGCCGAGCGTGGTGACCCGGTGGCCGACCTTGCCGAGGATCTCCTCGTCGGTCCAGCCGGTCTTGGACTCGATGAGCCCCTTCTCGTACTCGTTGGAGAAGAGGTACGTGGCGCCTTCGAGGAGGATGCGGATCTCGTCGCCGTCCATGCGGGCGATCTGCTGCGAGAAGTCGGCGGCGAACGGGATGCCGCGGGTCCGGCACTCCTCCGTGTGGCGGAGCATGCCCTCCGGGTCGTCGGCGCCGATGGAGACGAGGTCGAGGCCGCCCACCCGGTCGGCGACGGCCTTGAGCTCGATGAGGCGGGCCTCGCTCATGGCGCCGGTGTAGAAGGAGCCGATCTGGTTGTGGTCGGCGTCCGTCGTGCAGACGAAGCGGGCGGTGTGCAGGACCTCGGAGATCCGCACCGAGCCGGTGTCGACGCCGTGCCGGTCGAGCCAGGCGCGGTACTCGTCGAAGTCGGAGCCGGCCGCGCCGACCAGGATCGGCTTGGTGCCGAGCAGGCCCATGCCGAAGCAGATGTTCGCGGCGACCCCTCCCCGGCGTACGTCCAGATTGTCGACCAGGAAGGAGAGCGAGACCGTGTGCAGCTGGTCGGCGACCAGCTGGTCGGCGAAGCGGCCGGGGAAGGTCATGAGGTGGTCGGTGGCGATGGAGCCGGTGACTGCGATACGCACGGGGAGACGTCTCCTGTGGAGTCGAAGGGGAACGGATGTCCGCGTCCCAGGGGTGACGTGACAGTTCACGCTACCCGCTCCCGTCCGGGCCCGAAGCGGAAAAACTACCCGATAGTAGGGCTTTCTTCGCGGGCTCCGCGGTGCCTACGGTGCCGTATGCCGAATCACATCGCCCCGCGCGAGTACGAGACCGGTCTGGCCGAGCTGCGCGGAGACTGCGCACGGATGGCTCCGCACTGGGTGGCCCCCACGAGGATCACCCCTGCCCGCGTCGCACCCGCCCTGATCCACGGGATCACCGTGCCGCCCGCCTCCGCCCGGCTGCTCGACGCGATGGAGGACAGGCCCTAGGGACCCCGGGGGAACCAGGCGCCTCGCTGATCCGTCCCAACGCTGTCCGCCCCACACGGCGGGCCGTGCGCCGGCCGGGCGCATGACGGCGATGCAGGCGAAGGAGCGATCCGGTGAGCACCGAGCGACCCGACAACGACGTGACCACCACCCGGCGGCGTTCCCCGCTGGTCGCGGCCTCGGTGGCGGCCGCCGTCCTGCTGGCCGGTGGCGGCGGAGCGTACTGGGCCGCGACCGCGGCGGACGGCGGCGACGACACGCGGAGCACCGCGTCCGGCGGGGGCTCCACTCCCCCGCCCCTGGCCCTGGACGACGCCGGTACGCCGACCGCCCCGCCCCGCGAGGGCATCGCCCCCGGCGAGCCCGATCCGCACGGCGGGCGGCTGGTCTACCGCGCGTCCGGGAAGCTGCCGGACGGGCCGGAGAAGGCCGCCGTCCAGCGCGCCGGGGGCACGGTCACGGCCGCCGAGGTCACCCGGCTGGCGAAGGCGCTCGGGCTCTCCGGCATCCCGCAGTCCGAGGCCACCTACTGGAAGGTCGGCTCCGACGGGGACGGCTCGGGTCCGGTGCTGCGGGTGAACAAGCAGGCGCCGGGGAGCTGGACCTTCACCCGGTACGGCTCCGGCTCCACGGACAACTGCAAGAAGGGGGCCGTCTGCTCGGTGGCCCCGGACGGCTCGGGGCAGCCGGTGGACGAGAAGACCGCGAAGGCCGCCGCCGCACCGGTGCTGAAGGCGGCGGGCCAGGGCGACGCGGCGCTCGACGCGCACCAGCTGATGGGCTCGGCCCGGGTGGTCAACGCCGATCCGGTGGTGGACGGGCTGCCCACGTACGGCTGGGCAACCGGCATCCAGGTCGGGCCGGACGGCCAGGTGACCGGGGGCGCCGGAAAGCTGAAGGCCCTGGAGAAGGGCGCCGCCTATCCGGTGATCGGCGCGGCCGAGGCGCTGAAGCGGCTCAACGCGGCGCAGCCGCCGGCCGGGGAGATCGGCGGGTGCGCCTCACCGGCCCCGCTGTCGGACGGGGTGAGCTGCGGGGCGAAGACCGGTGCGGAGCGGCCCGCGACGACGGTGACGGTGACGAAGGCGGTCTTCGGGCTCGCGGTGCACACGACGGGCGGCGAGCAGCTGCTCGTACCGTCGTGGATCTTCTCGGTGCGGCCGGCCGGCGGCACCGGTGACACGGTGACGCAGGTGGCGGTGGATCCGGAGTATCTGAAGCGGGAGCCGGTGCCGGGCACCTCCCCGGACGGCGGCGGTACGGCGAGGGCCCGGGCGGTCCAGTCGTACAGCGCGGACGGGCGGACGCTCGCGGTGACCTTCTGGGGCGGGGTGTGCAGCACGTACACGGCGAGCGCGCGTGCGGACGGGGACACGGTCCGGGTGGCCGTGGAGGAGCGGAGGGCCGAGCCGGGCAAGGTCTGCGTGATGATCGCGAAGGAGCTGACCCGTACGGTCACGCTGGAACGGCCGCTGGACGGCCGGAAGGTCGTGGACGAGGCGTCGGGCTCCGTGGTGCCGCGCGCCTGAGCACCCTCGTACGACGAACGGCGGCCCCGGGACCGGAGTCCCGGGGCCGCCGTCCCGACGCTGTGGCGCGGCTCAGCTGAAGGAGTCGCCGCAGGCGCAGGAACCCGTGGCGTTCGGGTTGTCGATGGTGAAGCCCTGCTTCTCGATGGTGTCGACGAAGTCGACCGAGGCACCGCCCAGGTACGGGGCGCTCATGCGGTCGGTGACGACCTTCACACCGTCGAAGTCCTTGACGACGTCGCCGTCGAGGGAGCGCTCGTCGAAGAAGAGCTGGTAGCGCAGGCCCGAGCAGCCGCCGGGCTGGACGGCGACGCGAAGCGCCAGGTCGTCACGGCCTTCCTGCTCCAGCAGGGCCTTGACCTTGGCTGCGGCGGCGTCGGACAGGAGGATGCCGTCGCTCACGGTGGTGGTCTCGTCCGATACGGACATCTGCTTCTCTCCCGGGTTGTACGGAGACTGCTTGCCGACGTTGCAACCGTCGGGGCCGCGGATTCATTCCGGGCCGAGCGCTTGCCTGTTCCCTTCATGCTCGCACACCCGTCCTGTGGGCGGATGCGTCACATTGACACTTTCGGCATCGTCAAAGTGACGTGAAGCGGCTATGATAGATAGCGTCAATTAGACGAAAAGGCTTTCTCCGCAGAGAAGTACGCAGAAGAAAGGGTGCGAGACGTGACCACGGCCCACCCCCTCCAGGATCTCGATGTCCAGCCGACGCCGCTCGCCCTGCTCCTGCTGGGCCGCGACGCCGACCCCAGGAGCGAGCGCGGTGTCGAGTGCCCCGGCGACCTGCCCTCCCCGTCCGACCCGGACCTGGTGGCCCGCGCCCGCGCGGCCAAGGAGAAGCTGGGCGAGAAGGTCTTCGTCCTCGGCCACCACTACCAGCGTGACGAGGTCATCCAGTTCGCCGACGTGACCGGTGACTCCTTCAAGCTCGCCCGGGACGCCGCGGCCCGCCCGGAGGCGGAGTACATCGTGTTCTGCGGTGTGCACTTCATGGCCGAGTCGGCGGACATCCTCACCACCGACGACCAGAAGGTCGTGCTGCCGGACCTGGCGGCGGGCTGCTCGATGGCCGACATGGCCACCGCCGAGCAGGTCGCCGAGTGCTGGGACGTGCTGACCGAGGCCGGTGTCGCCGAGCAGGTCGTGCCCGTCTCGTACATGAACTCGTCCGCCGACATCAAGGCGTTCACCGGCCGGCACGGCGGCACGATCTGCACCTCGTCCAACGCCGAGCGGGCCCTGGAGTGGGCCTTCGAGCAGGGGGAGCCCTCGGCAGCCAAGGTGCTCTTCCTGCCGGACCAGCACCTGGGCCGCAACACCGCCGTGCGGGACATGGGCATGTCCCTGGAGGACTGCGTCCTCTACAACCCGCACAAGCCGAACGGCGGCCTGACCGCCGAGGAGCTGCGGAACGCGAAAATGATCCTGTGGCGCGGCCACTGCTCGGTGCACGGCCGCTTCTCGGTCGACTCGGTCAACGACGTGCGCGAGCGCATACCCGGCGTCAATGTGCTGGTGCACCCCGAGTGCAAGCACGAGGTCGTGGCCGCCGCGGACTACGTCGGCTCGACGGAGTACATCATCAAGGCCCTGGAGGCGGCCCCGGCCGGCTCGAAGTGGGCGATCGGTACCGAGCTGAACCTCGTCCGCCGCCTGGCGAACCGTTTCGCTCCCGAGGGCAAGGAGATCGTCTTCCTCGACAAGACGGTCTGCTTCTGCTCCACGATGAACCGCATCGACCTGCCGCACCTGGTGTGGACGCTGGAGTCCCTGGCCGAGGGCAAGCAGGTCAACCGGATCGTGGTGGACCCGGAGACGGAGAAGTACGCGAAGCTGGCGCTGGAGCGGATGCTGGCGCTGCCGTAACGGCTCTTTACGCGGAAGGTCCGGACGCGGCCGATTTTGTCCGGACCGGCCCGGAACCCCGTCCCCCGTATCTACGCTGCTGTCCTCATTCGGCGGTGCGGATACGGGGGACAGTCATATGGCGCAGCGCAGCAGGGCCGAGGACCTGGTGGTCGTCGTACCGGGAATCCTCGGCAGCACGCTGGCGGACGCGGACGGGCACGAGGTCTGGGCGGCCTCCGGGAAGGCCCTGGTGCGGGGCATCCGCACCTTCGGGAGCTCGGTCAAGCGCCTGACGCTCCCGGCCGGCCTGGGCGACGGGCATCCCGGCGACGGCGTACGGCCCACCGGGCTCATGTCCGATGTGCACGCCCTGCCGGGTGTGTGGAACCCCGTGGACGGGTACAGCGGTCTGCTGCACTGGCTCGAAGCCGGCTTCACCCTCCGGCGCCGTCTGCCGGGCGAGCCGGCCGACGTCCCGGCGAACCTGGTCGCCTTCGCGTACGACTGGCGGCTCTCCTGCCGCTACAACGCGGAGCGGCTGGCCGAACGCGTGGACGAGGAGCTGGGCCGCTGGCGCGCCTCCCGGCCCGACCGGCGGGACGCGAAGGTGGTCTTCCTCTGCCACTCGATGGGCGGCCTGGTCACCCGGAGCTACGTCGAGAGTTGCGGGGGCGCGGAGGTCACGCGCCGGGTGGTCACGCTGGGGACGCCGTACCGGGGGTCGCTGGACGCGCTGCTGTACCTGGTCAACGGCATGCGGTACGGGATCGGCCCGGTCGGCCTCGACCTCACGGCGTTCGCCCGGAGCCTCCCGTCGCTGCACCAGCTCACCCCGGACTACGCCTGCCTGACGACGGCCGGGGGTTCGGCGCTGCGGTATGCGCGGGAGGTCACGGGGCTGCCCGGGGCCGACGGGGAGCTGCTGAGCCACGCGGGCAGGTTCCACGCGGAGCTGCGGGCCGCCGAGGCCGGTGCGCGGTACGGGGTGGAGTACGTCCCGGTCGGCGGGGTGCGCCAGCCGACGCCGACGACCGCCGAGGCGGAGGGCGGGACACTGCGCGCGCTGCTCACCATCGACGGGGTGGACGAGGGGGGCGACGGGCGGGTGCCCTTTCTCTCCAGCCGCCCTCCGGGGGCGAGGAGGCTCGCGTACACCCCGTGGGAGAAGCACGGCTCCCTCCAGAACAACAAGGCCGTCCGCCAGGCTCTCTACAACTGGCTCACCCCGGAGCCGCCGGTGCACCGGGGCTCGGAGGACGACGATGTGCCGCTCTCGGTGGACGCGCCGGAAGTCCTGGTGGAGGGCGAGCCGTACGAGATCCGGGCCACCGCTTCCCCGGATGTGCCGGGGCACGACCGGGTGGCCGTCTTCGCGGGGGTGGAGGGCGGTCCGACGCGCACGATGACCAACCGGGGCGGCGGGCTGTACACCCTCCGGATCAACGGCCTTCCGGCGGGCGGGCATCGGGTGCGGATCGGGACGCGTGTTCCGGCCAATGTCGTGATGACGGCCCTGGTGCTGGTCCTGGAGCGGGGCCGACGATGACGGGTGCGGCGGGGACGGCGCTCTGCGTGGTGTGCGAGACGTACGCCGGTGACGGGTTTCCCCCGCTCGTGGGGGCGGTGGCCCAGATGGACGAGATCGTGGGGCTGCTGGAAGGACTGGGGTACGAGGCGCGGAAGGTGGGGGGCGGGAATCCTTCGGCGCAGGCGTTCGATGACGAAAGCGAGGAGTGGTCCTCGGGCTGGCTCGCCACGGGTGACTCAAAACCGGCTCTGATCATCTGGTCGGGGCACGGGGTGCGTGTGGACGGCCAGACACGGCTGGTGCTCTCGGACCTGAGGCGCGCCGCCGGATCCGAGCGGTGGCGGACACGCGCGAGGCGGCAGGCGGTCACCGCCGACGATCTGGTCAGCACGGCCCTGGACTCCGGTGCCGAACACGTACTGCTGATCATCGATACCTGTTACGCGGGCGGCGGCGCGGTTCCGGCCCTGGGCCTGGCTCTCAGCCGCTGGGAGGAGGAGTCCGCGCCGCCCGGGCACGCCAAGTGGCTGGGTTTCCTGGCGAGTTGCCGGAGCCATGAGACCTCGGACGGCAGCGGGCCGCTGCTGGCCGCGTTGACGCGGGTGCTGAAGGAGGGGCCCGCGGGCGACGCGTACCGCTCCGCGTGGAGCGCCCGCAACGCGCTCGTCGGCGGCCCCGATCTGCTGGACGCCATCGCCACGCGGTGGGAGGGCGAGGGCCAGACACCGGTCCCCGCGACCGCCGGTGAGTGGCGCCCCGCCTTCCCCAACCCCCTGCACTCCCCCGGCGCCCCGGCCCGGCTGGTGGAGCACCTGGTGCAGGCGGCACGCGGGGTCGGCCACCTGGAGGAGGGCTGGTTCTTCACCGGCCGTACGAGGGTGCTGGGCCGGATCGTGGAGTGGCTGGACACGGACGCGCCCGGCCTGTTCCTGGTGACCGGCCCCGCCGGCTGCGGGAAGTCCGCCGTGCTGGGCCGGATCGCCACGCTCTCGGACCCGGAACAGCGCGCGCGGGCCGTCGAGAACGGGGCGCTGCGCGACGGCGACCCGGACCCGGGCGTCCGGCCGGAACGCACCCTCGCGGCGGTGCACCTGCGCGACCTGACCCCGTCGCAGGCGGCGGTGCGGCTGGCCCGCGCGCTGGGGCTGCCCCGGCCGCGCGGCACGGACGACTTCCGGGCGGAGGTACGGGAGTTGGCGCCGCCGCCGGTCCTGGTCATGGACGGCCTGGACGAGGTGCCGGCCGAGCACACCCAAAGCATGATCGAGGAGCTGGTGTTCCCGTTGAGCCGGTCAGTGCCGGTGCTGCTCGGCTCCCGGGAGCGGGTGTTCCGCAACAGGCTGAAGGACAACGAGACGCTGGTGCAGGCGCTGGCCCGGCACATCGGGGCCGGGGTCACGACGGTCGACCTCGAAGCCGAGCCGCATACACGGGAGGACATCGGCGAGTACGTGCGGCGCCGGTGCGAGGCGGCACCGGTCGCGGAGAGCCTGGCCCGGGAGGCCGGCGCGGCGATCGCGGAACGGGCCACCGATGTCGGCGGCGGCTTCCTGTTCGCCCGCCTGGTCACGAGCACGGTCCTGGCGCGGGTCGCGTCAGGGGAGGACGGGTCGCTGCTGACGGAGCTGCCCGACTCCATCGACGCCGCGTTCGCGAACGAGCTGCGGGCGGTGCCGGCGCGGGTGCGGGACGACGGCACGGTCCTTCCCTCGGCGGCCTGGGACCTGCTGACCGCGCTCGCCTGGACGGTGGGCCAGGGGATGCCGGCCGGCGGCGTGTGGGAGGCGGTGGCCGGGGCGCTGGGCGGGGGCGTGGTCTACGACGAGACCGACGTGGACTGGGCGCTGTCGGCGTTCGGCCGGTACATCGTGGAGGACGCGGAGGAGGGGCAGGCGGTGTATCGCCTGTACCACCGGGAGTTCGTGGCCTACCTCAAACGGCGGAAGGGGCCGGGCGGGGCGGCGGGCGAGGTGGTGTTGCGCACGCTGGTGGACCTGGTGAAGCGGCAGGGGCTGGTGGGTGACTGGTCGGGGGTGGATCCGTATGTGACGCGGGGGCTGGTGGAGCACGCGGTGCGGTGTGGTGAGGCGGGGGTGGCGGTGCTGCGGGGGGTGGCGGACCGAGATGCGGAGTGTGGGCTGCCCTTTCTGGCAAACGCCCTGCACACGTTCTCGGGAAGGCTGGCCAAGGCGGGGCAGCGCGAAAAGGCCCTGCTCCGCTGCCGCGAGGCGGTCCTCCTGTACGAGGATCTCGCCGACCGCCGGCCGGCCGTCCACCTCCCGGATCTCGCCAGTGCCTGCAACAGCCTCTCCAGCCGCCTTGCCGACACCGGGGACCGCCCGGGTGCCCTGGCCCCTGTCCGGAGGGCCGTACACATCCGCCGCACCCTCGCCGCCCAGCACCCCGACGCCTACCTCCCCAACCTCGCGGGCACCCTCACCAACCTCGCCAGCAGGCTCTCGGACACCGGGGACCGCGACGGCGCTCTCACCGCCGCGCGCGAGGCAGTCGCACTCAACCGCACCCTCGCCGCACAACACCCCACCGCATACCTCCACAACAACCTCGCCGGGGCCCTCAACAACCTGGCCGTCCACCTCGCGGGCGCCGGAGACCGCGAGGGCGCGCTCAGCCCCGCACGCGAGTCGGTCACCCTTCACCGCACCCTCGCCGCGCAACACCCCACCACATACCTCCCCGGCCTCGCGAGCGCCCTCACCAACCTCGCCAACCGCCTTTCCGACGTGGGCGGTACGCGCGACGCGCTCACCGCCGCCCACGAAGCCGTACGTATCCACCGCGCCCTTGCCGCGCAACACCCCACCGCGTATCTCCCCGAACTCGCCGGCGCGCTGACGAACCTCGCCAACCACCGCGACAGCGCCGGCGACCCGCACGGCGCCGTCCCACCCGCCCGCGAATCGGTGGAGCACTACCGCACGCTGGCCGCCCAGCATCCGGGCGCCTTCCTCCCCGGCCTCGCCACCGCCCTGAACAACCTCGCGATCTGTCTCGCCGGAACCGGGGACCGCATGGGAGCGCTCGCGACCGCCCGGGAAACGACGGACCTCTACCGCACTCTCGCCGCCCAGAGCCCCGACGCGTTCCTCCCCAACCTCGCCGGCTCCCTCACCAACCTGGCCACCCACCTCGCGAACACCGGCGACCGCCGGGCCGCGCTCGCACCCGCCCGGGAGGCCACCGGCCTCTACCGCAACCTGACCGCGCGACATCCCGATGTCTTCCGTCCCGAACTCGCGGGCGCCCTCAACAGCCTCGCCTCCCGGCAGGCGGACACCGGCGACTCGGGCGGCGCGCTCACCACCGCCCGGGAAACGACGGACCTCTACCGCGACCTCGCCGCCCAGCACCCCGACGCCCACCTCCCTGACCTCGCGGGCGCCCTCAACAACCTCTCCGTCAGGCTGGCCCGCGCCGGGGACCAGGCAGGCGCGCTCACCGCCGCCCACGAATCCGTACGCATCCGCCGCACCCTCGCCGCCCAGCACCCCGACGCCTATCTCCCCGACCTCGCCGCCGCCCTCAACAACCTCGGCAACCACCTCTCCCGGGCCGACGACCCACACGGCGCGCTCGACGCGGCCCACGAATCCGTACGCATCCGCCGCACCCTCGCCGCCAAGCACCCGGACACCTACCTCCCCGACCTCACCGGCGCGCTGCACAACCTCGGCAACCACCTCGCCCAGGCCGGCGACCTACGCGGCGCACTGACCGCCACCCGCGAAGCGGCGGACCACTACCGCCTCCTCGCCGCCCGACACCCCGTCGTCTTCCGCCCCGAACTCGCGAGCACTCTCAACAACTTCTCCGTCGTGCTGGCCGACAGCGGCGACTTGCAAGGCGCGCTCGACGCGGCCCACGAATCCGTACGCATCCGTCGCGCCCTCGCCGCCCAGCACCCCGACGCCCACCTCCGTGACTTCGCCAAATCCCTCCTGAATCTCGCCAACCACCTTGCCGACACGGGGGACCCCTCGGCCGCTGCCCAGGCGTACGAACAGGCCATCGCCGAGCTCCCGGCGGTCGGGCGGCGGGCTCTCGCCCTGGACCGGGACATGTTTCTGCTCAGCCGGGAGGAATGTTCCACCGCGGCCGGCCTGCGAGGTCTCGCCCGGCTGGCGACCGAGCCGGCCGCCGAACCGCCGGACCCGGTGACGTTCGAAGCCCGGCACATCCTCCGTAAATACGTGCGGGAGAACGCTGATCACCTTGCCGCACTGGCAGCCGTCTGGCCCGGCGAAGCCCCCACACCGCTCCCGGCCTGGCTGTCGCTCCCTCCTCAGGCACTGGCCGCGGTCGCCGAATGGCTGGCCGCACCCACCTGGCCCGAGTCGTACGCCTTCTGGGCCCGCAACACCGAGCTGCTGAGCAGCCCCGAAACCACGGTCGCCCTCAGCGAATACGCCCTCCTCGGCCCCGATTCCGCGGCCGACCACCAAGCGCTCCGCGAGGAGATCCTGGCCCGGGGCGCATCCTCCGCCTACCGCCCCCGCATCCTCGGCGAGCAGTTCACCGACTGGGTGGAATCCAGCACCTGGGAGGAGTCCGAGCAGTTCCTCCGCGACCACCCCGGCCTCCTCGGCCTCACCCCGCCCCGTTCCGTACCGGCCGCCCTCCTCCACGCGGCCCGCACCCACGACATCCCCACCGCCTACGCCCTCGTACGCGACCGCGCCGCCCTCCAGCGGTACGTCGACGGCGCCCTCACCACCGGCGACGCCGAAGCACTCCACCACGCGGCCGCCATCGAGGACGAGGTGTACGCCGACCGGCTCTCCGCCCGCACCCACCACCAGGCCGCCCTGCTCCTCGCGGACACCCCCGAGGACGCCGGCCCGGACAGCCTCGCCCCCCTCGTCGCCGACGCGTCGCCCGACGTACGACACCGGCTGATCTCCGAGACCGCCGCGCTGAGCGCGGCCCACGCACCGCGGCACGCCGCGCACTGGGCGCGGATCATTCAGGTGCTGGCCGCCACCGGGTGACGGCCGGGGTTTCCCGGACTCGTCCCCGTACACGGGTGCGGGACAGGCCGTTTCCTTATCACCCGGGGACCGGAAAGGGTCGACTTTGTCCGGACCGGCCCCTCGGCGTCCGATCCGTGCATACGCTGCTGTCCACTTCAGCGGCGTGTGTACGGAAGGCGGAGCGCCCGATGGCGGATGAGGCGGATGTGGTGGGCGGCGGGACCGTGGGGACGGCGTTGTGTGTGGTGTGTGAGACGTACGCCGACGAGCGAACCTTTCCGCGGCTGACCGGTGCGACGGTCCAGATGGAGGGGATCGTCAACCGCCTTGAGGCGCTGGGTATCGCGACGCGGGTGGCGGGTGGGGGCAGCCCGTCGTGGGACGCCTTCGACCGGGATCTCACCGCGTGGAGCGAGGGGTGGAACGCGTCCGGCGCGGGGAAGCCCGCGATCATCGTGTGGTCCGGGCACGGCGTGCTGGTGGACGACGAACTGCGCCTGGTGCTCAGCGATCTGGACCTGGACGCCGAGCCGGTGACCCGGGACGCGCGGGTCCTGCGGCGGGGGGTGTCGCCGGAGACGCTGGTCAACGAGGCGGTGGCGTCGGGGGCCGACCAGATTCTGGTGATCATCGACGCCTGCCATGCCGGGGACGCCGTGGGCCGGGGTCTGGAAAAGGCGCTGCGGCGCTGGGAGACCACGTCCGCGCCGCCCGGCCGGGTCCAGTGGTTCGGGATGATGACGAGCTGCCGGCGCGGGGAGACCTCGGACGGGGCCGGTCCGTTGCTCGACGCGCTGGCCGAGGTGCTGCGGGAGGGCCCGGCCACCAGCGAGTACCGCTCGGCGTGGAGCGCCCACAACGCGTGGGTCAGCGGCCCGGACGTGCTGGCCGCGCTCGGCGAGCGGTGGCGCGGCGAGGGGCAGACGCCGGTCCCGGCCGCCCTCGGCACCGGGCGGCCGGTCTTCCCGAACCCGCGCCATGTGCCCGGGGCGCCCGCGCGGCTGGTGGAGCATCTGGTGCACGCGGCCCGGGGCGTCGGGTTCCGCGAGGAGGGCTCGTTCTTCACGGGCCGGAAGCAGGTCCTGGGCCGGATCACCGACTGGCTGGAGGCGGATGCGGCCGGGCTCTTCCTGGTGACCGGCCCGGCGGGCTCCGGCAAGTCGGCGGTGCTCGGCCGGATCGCGACGCTCACCGACCCGGTGCGGCGCGCGGAGACCGAGGCACAGGGCGGCCTGCGTGCGGGCGACCCGGACCCCGGCCCGGGACACGCGCTCGCTGCGGTGCATCTGCGGGGCCTCAGCCCGCTTCAGGCGGCCGTGGAGCTGGCCGCGCGGCTCGGGCTGCCGGAGCCGCGCAACACGGACGACTTCCGGGGTGAGCTGCGCGAGCTGGGCCGGCGTCCGGTGCTGGTCCTGGACGGCTTGGACGAAGTGCCCGTCGAGCATCTGCAAGCCATGACCGAGGAGCTGGTCTTCCCACTCAGCCGGGCGGTCCCGGTGCTGCTGGGCTCGCGGGAGCGGGCGTTCCGCGCCCGGCTGGCGGACGACGACGGGCACCCGGACGAGACCCTGCCGGACGCGCTGGCCCGGCTGATCGGGGCGGCCGTCACCACGGCGGACCTGGAGGAGGAGCCGGACACCGAGGAGGACATCGCCGCGTATGTGGTCCGCCGGTGCGAGGCGGGCGGTTTCCCGGCGGACCGGGCGCGGGAGGCGGGCGAGGCGGTCGCCGCGCGGGCCACCGCGGTGGGCGGCGGGTTCCTGTTCGCCCGGCTGGTGACGGGCTCGCTGCTGTCGCGGGGGCAGGCCGCCGGGGACGCCTGGCGGGCCGGTCTGCCGGAGTCCATCGAGGCCGCGTTCGAGGACGACCTGCGGGCGGGCCCGGTCCGGGTCCTGGCGGACGGCGCCGAACTCCCTTCCGCCGCGCGCGATCTGCTGACCGCGCTGGCCTGGACAGCGGGGCGCGGGATGCCCGCCGGGGGCGTCTGGGAGGAGGTCGCCGGGGCGCTGGGCGGCCGGGAGACGCCGTACGACGAGAGCGACGTGGACTGGGTGCTGTCCGCGTACGGGCGTTACATCGTGGAGGACGCGGAGGACGGGCAGGCGGTCTACCGGCTGTACCACCGGGAGTTCGTGTCGCACCTCGCGTCCCGGCCGGTGGCGGGCGGGGCCGAGGCCGCCGAGGTGGTGCTCGCGGCGCTCGTCGCGCACGCCGAGCGGGAGGTGCCGGGCGGCGGCTGGGGGGCGGTGGACCCGTATGTGGTGCGGGCGCTCGCGTGGCATGCGGTACGGGCGGGTGCGCCGGGGATCGAGGCGTTGCGGGTGCTGGCGCGGCGGCTCGGGCCGGTCGTGGTGCCGCTGCTGGCCCACGCGTTGCACGGCTTCTCGGAGCGCCTGGGGACGGAAGGGGACCTGGAGGAGGCGTTGCGTACGGCCCAGGAGGCGGTCGGCCTCCTGCGGACGCTGGAGGAGGCCGAGCCCGGCTCCCGTACACCGGCACTGGTCCGCCCCCTCATCAACCTCGCCAAGCGGTACGCCGAACTCGGGGACCGGGAGGCGGCGCTGGCCCCGGCCCGGGAGGCGGCCGCGCTCCAGCAAGCCGTCACCGCGGCGGGGGGCGACGCATCCGGGGGCGACCTCGCCGTGGCCCTCGCCACGCTCGCGCGCAGGCTCGCCGAAACCGGTGACCACCAGGGTGCGCTGACGCTCACACGGGACGTCGTCGGCGCCTTCAGGGGGCTGGCCGAGAAGGACCCGGCGGCCTTCCGCCCGCACCTCGCCGCCACCCTGAACAACCTGTCGGTGGAGCTGGCGGAGGCCGGGGAGCGCCGGGCCGCCGTCTCCCCCGCGCAGGAGGCCGTCGAGATCTACACCGAACTGACCGCCGCGCGCCCGGGCGAGTTCCTGGGTCCGCTCGCCGGTTCCCAGAGCAACCTGGCCTACACCCTCAGGTCCGTCGGACGCCACGCGGACGCCCTGCCGCACGCGGAGGCGGCGGTCGAGGGGAACCGGGGACTGGCGGAACGCCGTCCCACCGCCCTGCGGGCAGCCCTGGCGGGGTCCCTGACCCATCTGTCCGTGCACCGGCATGACGTGGGCGACCTCGCGGGGTCCCTGGAGCCCGCGAGGGAGGCCGTGGAGATCTGCCGGGAGCTCGTCGAACGCCACCCGGCCGCCTTCCGGCCGAACCTGGCCACGGCCCTCCACAACCTGGCGGACCTGCTCTCCGCCAGCGGGGACCACGAGGGAGCCCTTGCTTCCGCCCGTGAGGCCGCGCGTACCTTCGCCGCGCTTTCGACAGAGCACCCGGAGATCTTCCGCCCCGATCTTGCCCGGGCCCTGACGTCCATGGCCAACAAGACCGCCGCGACCGGGGACCGCACCACGGCGGTGCTGTTCGCGCGCCAGGCCCTTCAGCTCCAGCGCGAAGTGGTCAAGAGCGCGCCCCTGGCCGGCCTGCCCGGGCTGGCCGCGATGGTCAACAACCTGGCGACGCACCTGGCCGCCGACGGGGAGCCCGCGGAGGCCATGACGCATGCCGAGGAAGCCGCCGAACTCTACGAACGCCTCGTCGCCGGGGACCGGGAGGCGTTCCTCCCGGAGTACGCGACGGTCCTCAGCAACGTCGGCAACCACTGCGCGACCCTGGGCGATCTGTCGGGGGCGGTCTCGGCGGGCCTGAAGGCGGTCGCGTTCCGCCGGGAACTGGCCCTGCTGCAACCCGCCGTCTACCGCCCGGACCTGGCCACCGCCCTCACCAACCTCGCCGGCCATCTGAACCGGGCCGGGGAACCGGACGAAGGGCTGACGGTCGCGGCGGAGGCCGTCGCGCTCCTGCGTGAACTCGTCCCGGACTCACCTGTCCTGCGCCCCACCCTCGCGGGAGCCCTCGGCACCCTGGCCCAGAATCTCGCCGACACCGGAAGCCCGGCGGAGGTGCTGCCGGTGGCCCGGGAAGGGGTGGAGCTCTGGCGCCTGCTCGTGGCGGAGCACGGCGGCGCCCGCCTTCCCGATCTGGCGCGCGCCCTGCGAAGCCTCGGCAAGCTGCGGGGGATGAACGGCGACCCCGAAGGCTCCGTGGAGACGGCGCGGGAGGCCGTCGCCACCTACCGTGCGCCGGCCATGGAGAACCCGCGCGCCCTCGCCGACGACCTGACACACGCGGTCGGTGACCTGGCCCGCGCGCTCGCCCGTACCGGCGACCACGCCTCGGCGGCCGAGGCATACGCGACCACCGCGGCCGAGTTCGCCGAGGCCCATCCCGTGACCGCCCGGCGGCTCGGTGTCGAGCGGAGCATCTTCCTGCTGGACTGCCCCGACCCGCTGCCCTCGGAGGGCGTACGCGCACTCGCGTCGTTCCTCGGGCGGGACGCCGGCCTCGAACCGGAGGACGGCCCCGACCTGGTGACCGTACGGGCGCGGCGGGCCCTGCGCGCCCATGACGACCGGCAGGAGGTGCGTGAGGCGTGGGAGGCGGAGACCCATGGCCCCGCGCCCGACTGGCTCTCGCTCTCGGCCGCCACGCTGGAAGCGGTCGGCACCTGGATGTTCGCGCCCGACTGGCCCGCGTCGCGCGACCTCTGGTCCCGGTACGCCGACACGCTCGGCAGCGAGGCGGCCGCGACGGCGCTCGAAGAACTGGCGCTGCTCGATCCGGCCACCGCGCAGCAGCACGCCGCGCTCCGCGCGTTCGTGCTCGACCACGGGGTGACCTCCGCCTACGATCCGCTGATCCTCTCGGGGCAGCTGACCGAGTGGGTGGGCTGCGCGTCCTGGGCCGATTCGCGGGCCTACCTGGAGGACCATCCGCGCCTCCTTCAGGTCCGGCCGTCCCCGGACACCCCGCTCTCGCACGTCGCCGTCCTGGACATCTCCCGTACGGAGGGGATGGACGCCGCCTACGCGCTGGTGGAGGACCGGGACACGCTCCAGGCTTATGTGGAACGGGCGTTGGAAGCCGGTGACGGCACCTCCCTGATGCACGCGGCCGCCATCGAGGGGCAGGTCTTCGAGGACCGGCTGTCCTCCTTCACCCACGCCCAGGTGAGCATGGTCCTCTCGGGAGTCGCCCAGGGCATCGAACCGGAGGAGCTGGCCGACCTGATCCCGCGGGCTCCGGAGGAGATCCGCGCCCGGCTGCTGCGGGAGATCGCGGGCCTCAGTGTCCAGTACGCCGAGCCGTACGGGGAGCTGTGGCTCCGCATGATCAAGGCGCTCAGCTGGGCCGCCTGACCACACCCGTACACACGAAGGGGCCCGGTCCGCACGAGCGTGCGGGCCGGGCCCCTGGTGTTGCCGGATCAATCAGGCCGGGCCGGTCAGGCCCGCGTCGGCTCCGGTTCGCCGGACTCCCGCGCCTCCGCCGGGGCCGGGGTGCCGGCCTTCGCGGCCCGCTTGGCGGCCTTCTTGTTCCGGCGGCGTTCCTTGCGGAGCTCCACCATCGCGTACAGCGTCGGCACCAGGAGGAGCGTCAGCAGCGTCGAGGTGATCAGACCACCGATGACGACGACGGCCAGCGGCTGCGAGATGAAGCCGCCCTCGCCGGTTACGCCGAGCGCCATCGGGAGCAGGGCGAAGATCGTCGCCAGGGCCGTCATCAGGATCGGGCGCAGACGGTGGCGCCCGCCCTCCACGACCGCTTCGACCACGCCCAGGCCCTGGGCCCGGTACTGGTTGATGAGGTCGATCAGCACGATCGCGTTGGTCACCACGATGCCGATCAGCATCAGCATGCCGATCATCGCCGGGACGCCCATCGGGGTGCCGGTAACGAGCAGCAGACCGATCGCGCCGGTGGCGGCGAACGGGATCGAGACCAGCAGGATCAGCGGCTGGATCAGCGACCGGAAGGTGGCGACCAGCAGCATGAAGACGATCGCGATGGCCGCCAGCATGGCCAGGCCCAGGTTCTTGAAGGCGTCGTCCTGGTCCTCGGAGACACCGCCGATGGTGGCGGTGGCACCCTCCGGGAGGTCCAGGGCCTTGATCTTCGTCTGGAGCGTGGAGCTGACCGCGCCGGTGTTGTCGCCGGTGGGCCGGGCGGTGATGGTCGCGGCGCGCTGGCCGTCGATCCGGGTCATGGAGACCGGTCCGGGAACCAGCTTCACATCAGCGATGGTGCCGAGCTTCACCTTGCCGAGCGGAAGGTCCTTCAGCTCCTGCATGGTGGTGGCCGGGTGGGCCGACTTCACGACGACGTCACGCTCGGTGTCGTCCATGATCGCCTTGCCGGACGGGGTGCCCCGCACCGCTCCGGCGACGGCCGCGCCGAGCGTGGCCTGGGAGTAACCGGCGTCGGCGGCCTTCTCGTTGGCCTTCACCGAGATCCGCGGGACGCTCTGCGCCAGGTCGCTCTGGACGTCGGTGACGTCCTTGAGCTTGGCGACCTCGGCGCGGACCTGCTCGGACGCCTTCTTCAGGGTGTCCGCGTCGGCGGCCTTCACCACGACGCTCAGGTCCTGGCTGCCGAAGCCGTCGCCCGCGCTGATGGTGGTGTCACCGATGCCGTCGAGCTTGGCGAGACCCTTCTCGATGCGGTCCTGGGTGGCCTCGAACCCGGCGGAGTCCTTCAGGGTGACCTGGTAGGACGCCTGGTTGGAACCGGTGCCGCCGCCGAAGGCGGCCATGAAGCCGGACGAGCCGACGGTGACCTGGTAGTCCTTGACGCCGTCGTCGTCGGCGAGGAGCTTCTCGACCTTCTTCGCCGCCTCGTCGGAGGCCGCGAGGCTGGTGCCCGGGTCCATCTTCTGCTTGATGGACAGGACTTCCTGCTCGCCCTGGTCGAAGAAGTTGGTCTTCAGCAGGGGCGCCATGCCGAAGGTGCCGAAGAGGACGGCGACGGCGATGACGACACTGGTGACGCGGCGCCGGGTGGCGAACCGCAGCACCGGGACGTAGATCCGCTGGAGGCGGCTGCGCGCCTCCTTCTCCTCGGCCTCGCGGCGCGCCTTGTCCGGGTCCTCGGCGGTGCCCTTGGGGGCGCGCAGGAACCAGTACGACAGGACGGGGACCACGGTCAGCGAGACCAGCAGCGAGGCCAGCAGGGCCGCGGTGACGGTCAGCGAGAACGAGCCGAACAGCTCGCCGACCATGCCGCCGACGAGACCGATCGGCAGGAAGACGGCGACGGTGGTGAGGGTGGACGAGGTGACCGCTCCGGCCACCTCCCTGACCGCGGTGATGATCGCGGACTGGCGCTCCTCGCCGTAGCCGAGGTGGCGCTTGATGTTCTCCAGGACGACGATCGAGTCGTCCACGACCCGGCCGATCGCGATGGTGAGCGCGCCCAGCGTCAGCATGTTGAGCGACAGGTCGCGGGTCCAGAGCACGATCAGCGCGAGGACCACGGAGAGCGGGATGGAGACCGCGGTGACCAGGGTGGAGCGCAGCGAGGCCAGGAAGACCAGGATCACGATGACCGCGAAGAGCAGGCCGAGCGCGCCCTCGGTCGTCAGGCCGGAGATCGCCTTGGAGACGGCCGGGCCCTGGTCCGAGACGACGGTCAGCTCGGCGCCGGAGCCGAGGTCCTTGCGCAGGTCCGGGAGCTTGTCCTTGACGGCGTCCGAGATGGCGACGGCGCTGCCGTCCTTGTCCATCGTGGCCATGACGGCGAGGCTCGGGCGGCCGTTGGTGCGGGTGATGGAGTCCGCGGTGGCGGCCTCCTGCTTCACGGTCGCGATGTCACCGAGGCGGACCGGCTTGCCGGGCTTGCCGGTGGCCGGGTCCTGACCGGTGACCCGCAGGTCCTCGATCTGCTTCAGCGAGGTGAAGGCGCCGCCGACCTGAATGGTGCGGCTCTTGCCGGACTCCGAGAAGGCACCGGCCGGGACGGTCGCGCCGCCCGACTGGAGGGCCTGGGAGAGCGCGGCCGCGTTGAGTCCGGCGGCGGCGAGCTTCTTGTCGTCCGGGGTGACGGAGACCTGGAGGTCGCGCACACCGTCGACGGAGACCTGGCCGACGCCGTCGATGTCCTCCAGGGCGGGGACGACGGTGCGGTCCAGCTGGTCGGCCAGGGCCTGCTGGTCCTTGTCCGAGGTGACGGCGAGGACGACGGTCGGGATGTCGTCCGTCGAGCCGGCGATGACCTGCGGGTCGACGTCCTGGGGCAGCTGGACGCGGGCCCGGTTCACCGCCTGCTGGATGTCGGCGACGAGCTGCTTGGTGCCCTCGTCCCCGAAGTCGAAGGACGCCATGATGACGGCGTTGCCCTCGCTGGCGGTCGATGTGACGCCGGTGACGCCGTCGACGGCCTTGATGGAGTTCTCGAGCGGTTCCACGACCTGCTTCTCGACCACATCGGGGGACGCACCCTGGTACGGGGCGAGCACCGACACCATCGGCAGTTCGATGGTGGGCAGCAGCTGCTGCTTGAGCTGCGGGATCGCGATCGCTCCGAACACGAGCGCGACGATCGAGATCAGACCGATCAGGGCCCTTTGCGCGAGGCTGAATCTGGACAGCCAGGACATGGGTGGGTCTCTTTCTGTGGCTTACGCGGCAGGTGGGCGGGATGCCGGGGCGTGCCCGGGGGACAGATCCAGCCCACCTATACGATCGCCGATCACCGGGACGAAAGTCCTCGGCCCCAGGGTCGCTTTCTCACGCCGCGCATACCGCAGGTGGAGTACGCCCCGGCTGCACCCTCACTCCACCCGTGGGCGCACCAGGCCCGATTCGTACGCGATTACCACGAGTTGTGCCCGGTCCCGGGCGCCCAGCTTCGCCATCGCCCGGTTCACATGCGTCTTGACGGTGAGCGGGCTGACGACCAGGCGTTCCGCGATCTCGTCGTTGGACAGCCCGCCCGCGACCAGGACCAGCACCTCGCGTTCCCTCGTGGTGAGGGCCGCCAGCCGCTCCGAGTACGCGGCCGCCCCCGGCCCGTCCGCCACCCCGCTGCCGCCCTGCGCGAGGAACGTGGCGATCAGGCCCTTGGTCGCGGCCGGCGAGAGCAGCGCCTCGCCCCCCGCGGCGATCCGGATCGCGTTGAGGAGTTCGTCCGGCTCGGCGCCCTTGCCGAGGAAGCCCGAGGCCCCGGCGCGCAGCGACTGCACCACGTACTCGTCCACCTCGAAGGTGGTGAGCATGACCACCCGGACGTCCGCGAGATCCGGGTCGGCGCTGATCATGCGGGTGGCGGTGAGTCCGTCGGTACCGGGCATCCGGATGTCCATCAGCACCACGTCGGGCCGCTCGGCGCGGGCCACCTCCACGGCCTGCGCCCCGTCCGCCGCCTCGCCCACCACCAGCATGTCGGGCTCCGAGTCGACCAGCACCCGGAACGCGCTGCGCAGCAGCGCCTGGTCGTCGGCGAGCAGGACCTTGATGGCCGGTGTCATGCGTTCTCCCCCGTCCGGCCCGGCGCGCCCGGCCGACCGGGCTCCTGCGCGCGGGCCTCGACGGGCAGGATCGCATGGACCCGGAAGCCGCCCCCGTAGCGGGGACCCGCGGTGAGGGTGCCGCCCAGGGCGGTGACGCGTTCGCGCATCCCGAGCAGGCCGTGGCCGCCGCCGGACGCGGAGTCGGCGCCCCCGGCGTTCCCGCGGCCGTTGTCCAGGACCATGACCTCGGTCGTGGCCCCGACCCGTACGACGCTCACCTCGGCCCTGGCGCCCGGGCCCGCGTGCTTGCGGACGTTGGTCAGCGCCTCCTGGATCACCCGGTAGGCGGCCAGGTCGACGGCGGAGGGCAGCGGCGGCTCGCCCTCGGCCGCGCAGGCCACCTCGACGGGCAGCCCCGCCTGGCGCACGCTCTCCACCAGCTGGCCGAGGACCGCGAGGCCGGGGGCCGGTTCGGTGGGCGCCTCCGGGTCGCCGGACTGGCGGAGCAGGCCGACGGTGGCCCGTAGCTCGTTGAGCGCGGACCGGCTGGCCTCGCGGACATGGGCGAGGGCCTGTTTCGCCTGGTCGGGGCGCTTGTCCATGACGTGGGCTGCGACCCCGGCCTGCACGTTGACCAGGGCGATGTGGTGGGCGACGACGTCGTGCAGATCGCGGGCGATGCGCAGCCGTTCCTCGGCGACCCGGCGGCGGGCCTCCTCCTCGCGGGTGCGTTCGGCGCGTTCGGCTCGCTCCCGGATCGCGTCGACGAAGGCGCGCCGGGAGCGGACCGCGTCGCCCGCGGCCGCCGCCATCCCGGTCCAGGCGAAGACGCCCAGGTTCTCCTGGCTGTACCAGGGCGGCGAGCCGAAGAGCATGGCGGCGGCGGTGAGCGCGGCCATGGTGAGCAGCCCGACCCGCCAGGTGGTGGGCCGGTCGGTGCGGGCGGCGACGGTGCAGAGCGCGATGACGGCGCTCATCACGACGGGGGCCGGCGGGTCCGCGGTGACCAGCTCCACGACGGTCAGCGCCCCGGTGGCGGCGAGCACCGCCATCGGTTCGCGGCGGCGCCGGATCAGGGCCAGCGCGCTGAGCAGCATCAGCAGCAGGCTGCTCGCGGCGGGGGTGCGGGCGCCGAAGGTGGGCCCGTCGTGCCCGCCGGGGTCCACGAACGAGGCGAAGACCATGGCCACGAGCACGCCCAGGGCGAGCGCGCCGTCCAGCGCGAGGGGGTGGGCGCGCAGCCAGTGGCGGATGCGCAGGGCCCCGGTTCCGAGGGTGGTCACGTCGGGCTACGTTACGGCGTGCCGCTCGCGGCCCGGTCCGGCCCCGACCGGCAGGACGCACCCGTGCCCCGCGTCCGTCGGGCGGGCGCGGGGCACGGGTGCGGGTGCTGGAGGGCGGTCGGCGTCAGCCGGGGATCAGACCGTCGTCGCTGAGCATGGCGCGTACCTCTTCGAGGGTCGCTTCCGGCGACGGCAGGATCAGCTCGGACGGCTCCAGGGAGTCGTCCGGCAGGGGTGAGCCGAGCTCGCGCACCCGGGCCAGGAGCGCGTGGAGCGTGGAGCGGAAGCCTGGTCCGTCACCGCGCTCCATCTCGGCCAGCAGGGCGTCGTCGAGCTTGTCGAGCTCGGCGAGATGGCTGTCGGCCAGGACCACCTGGCCCTCCCCCATGATCCGTACGATCATGACGCCGCCTCAGTTCTTGTCGAATTTGTGCGACTGGCTGTTCTGCTGCTGGGCGTCCTGCGGGCCGCCCTCGATCGCCTGCTGCGAGGAGGAGCCGCCGGCCAGTTCGGCCTTCATGCGCTGAAGCTCCAGCTCCACATCCGTACCACCGGAGATCCGGTCCAGCTCGGCGGCGATGTCGTCCTTCGCCGTGCCGGTCGGGTCGTCCAGGGCGCCGGAGGCCAGCAGCTCGTCGATGGCACCGGCGCGGGCCTGGAGCTGCTGCGTCTTGTCCTCGGCCCGCTGGATCGCCAGGCCGACGTCGCCCATCTCCTCGGAGATGCCGGAGAACGCCTCGCCGATCCGGGTCTGTGCCTGGGCCGCCGTGTAGGTGGCCTTGATGGTCTCCTTCTTCGTCCGGAAGGCGTCCACCTTGGCCTGAAGGCGCTGGGCCGCGAGAGTGAGCTTCTCCTCCTCGCCCTGGAGCGTGGTGTGCTGCGTCTCCAGGTCGGTGACCTGCTGCTGGAGGGCGGCGCGGCGCGACAGCGCCTCGCGGGCCAGGTCCTCGCGACCGAGCGCGAGCGCCTTGCGGCCCTGGTCCTCCAGCTTCGAGGACTGGCCCTGCAACTGGTTCAGCTGCAATTCCAGCCGCTTGCGCGAGGTCGCCACGTCGGCGACTCCGCGACGCACCTTCTGAAGCAGCTCCAGCTGCTTCTGGTACGAGTAATCAAGGGTCTCGCGCGGGTCCTCGGCCCGGTCAAGGGCCTTGTTCGCTTTCGCGCGGAAGATCATCCCCATACGCTTCATGACACCGCTCATGGGCTTCGCGCGCCCCCTTCTGACTCAACTGGGCTCCAGCACTCCAACAGAACCCACAGTACGGGCCCTGTCTCTATTACCGCACTGTTCGAGCATGGATGGGCTCCTCCCCAAGGACGACTGTGCCCTCGTCGCGCTCCGGCCCAGGGAGTAGGTGAGGCCCGTATCGGCCGCTCTCACACGGTCAAGGACGCAGGCCGTTGCCGGATCGTTCCCGGGCGGCCCGCGGGGATCCGCGAGCGACCCCGTACCCTTGGGCCTTGTGTTCCGTAGCCGCTCCAAGGAAGAGAAGGCCCCCACCGACAAGGTGCCGGCGGACCTCTCCAAGACGCCCCGCGACCCGCAGGCCCCCAAGGGTCGCCCCACCCCCAAGCGCAGCGAGGCCCAGACGCAGCGCCGTCGCGCCTCCAGTGGTGCGCCGCTCGACCGCAAGGAGGCCGCGAAGCGGCAGCGCGAGGCGCGCCGTGTGGACCTGGCCAAGCAGCGGGAGGCGCTCGCCAGTGGTGACGAGCGCTATCTGCCCGCGCGTGACAAGGGGCCGGTGCGCCGCTTCGTCCGCGACTTCGTGGACTCCCGCTTCTGCATCGCGGAATATTTCCTGCCGCTGGCCGTGGTCATCCTGATCCTCAGCGTGATCCAGGTGCAGGGCATCCAGAACATCTCGCTGCTGCTCTGGCTGATCGTGATCGTGCTGATCGTGATCGACTCGATCGGGCTCGCGTTCCGGCTGCGCAAGCAGCTGAACACGCGGTTCCCGGACACGCCGAAGCGCGGCGCGGTCGCCTACGGCCTGATGCGTACGCTCCAGATGCGTCGGCTGCGTCTGCCGAAGCCGCAGGTCAAGCGCGGGGAGCGGCCCTGAGCACCGAGCCGTCCGGCCAGGTCGACGGGGTGTCCGCCGACCGGCCGTCCGGTGTCGTCTCCGGCTTCGCCGGGGCCTCGGCGGCCTGGACCAAGGGCCTGACCTGCCTGCGCAACACCGTGCGCCAGGAGCTGGTCGCCCGGCAGCTGGACGAGCAGATCGCGGCCCGCTTCCCGGTCGGGCAGCGGCTGCGCATCCTGGACGTCGGCATGGGCCAGGGCACTCAGGCGCTGCGGCTGGCCCGGGCCGGGCACACCGTGACCGGTCTGGAGTCCGACGCGGAGATGCTGCGGCTCGCCCGTGAGGCGCTGGGCGGCGAACCGGCCGGCATCCGCGAGCGGGTGCGGCTGATCGAGGGCAACGGCCAGGACACCGGGGTCCACTTCCTGCCCGGCAGCTTCGACGTGGTCCTCTGCCACGGTGTGCTGATGTACGTCCAGGAGCCGGACGCCATGGTGGCGGGCCTGGCCCGGATGCTGGCGCCGGGCGGGCTGCTGTCCCTGCTCGTGCGGAACGCCGACGCGCTGGCGATGCGGCCGGGGATGACCGGGGACTTCGCGGGGGCGCTGGCCGCGTTCGACTCCGACCGGTATACGAACCGGCTCGGCCTGTCCGTACGCGCGGACCGGCTGGAGGCGCTGACGGCGACGCTGGCCTCGATCGCGGCGCCGCTGCACGCCTGGTACGGGGTGCGGCTCTTCACGGACAACGTGAGCAACGATGTGGAGCTGCCGCCGGCGGCCGAGCTGGAACGGGTGCTCGCGGCGGAGGACCGGGCGGGCCGGACGGACCCGTATCGCGGGGTCGCGGCGCTGTTGCATCTGTGTGGCGTACGGGGTTGATGTGTGGCGTACGGGGCTGAAATCGCCCTCGATCGCCGGGCGGGCTTGATACTCCCCCTCTGGCCGCGCTCAACGGGCCACCCCTGGGAGCAAAAGTAATAATCCGGACATGGATGCCATTCACTCCCGCCGCCGTGCGCGGCGGCTGTTGCTGCCCCTGTCCGCGGGTGTCTGCGCGATCGCGCTGGTGAGCGGTTGTTCCGGTTCGAGCGCTCCCGCCGCGGGGCCGGACGCGACGGCGTCCGGCTCGGCGCAGCCCGGTCCGGCCGCGAAGGCCGACGGTGACTTGCAGAGCGCGTACCAGTCGGCCATCAACGACGTGCTGCCGTCGGTCGTGCAGATCGACGCCTCCGAGAGCCTGGGTTCCGGGGTCGTCTACGACACCAAGGGCCATATCGTCACCAACGCGCACGTCGTCGGCGACGAGAAGACGTTCAAGGTCACCGTGGCCACCGGCGAGAAGGTGATGAAGGCGTCGCTGGTCGCCGCCTACCCCCAGCAGGATCTGGCCGTCATCAAGCTGGACGACGTGCCCGACGGGCTGCGGCCCGCGAAGTTCGGGGACTCGGAGAAGGTCGCGGTCGGGCAGATCGTGCTGGCGATGGGCTCGCCGCTCGGCCTGTCCAGCAGCGTCACCCAGGGCATCGTGTCGGCCCTCGGCCGGACCGTGAGCGAGAGCCGCTCGGGCGGCGGCACCGGGGCGACCATCGCCAACATGGTGCAGACCTCGGCGGCGATCAACCCGGGCAACAGCGGCGGGGCCCTGGTGAACCTGGACAGCCAGGTCATCGGCATCCCGACGCTCGCCGCCTCCGACCCCCAGATGGGCGACAGCGCGGCGCCCGGCATCGGCTTCGCGATCCCGGCCTCGATGGTGCGTACGGTCGCCGACCAGATCATCAAGAACGGCAAGGTCACCGACTCGGGCCGGGCGGCGCTCGACATCACCGGCCGCACGGTCGTCAACGACGACTACCGTCCGGCGGGCGTCGCGATCGTCAGCGTGCAGAACGGCGGCGCGGCCGAGAAGGCGGGGCTGCGGGCCGGCGACATCATCGTGAAGGTGGACGACACCAAGGTCACCACGATCACCTCGCTCTCCGAGGCACTGGCCGGCCACAAGCCGGGCCAGCGGGCGAAGGTGACGTACACGCGGGGCAGCTCGCAGAAGACGGCCGAGGTCACGCTCGGCGAGATCTGATCCGCGCTTCGCACGAATCCGTACGAAGACGGCTGCCCGCCGGACGGGTCCGTGAGGGCCCGCCCGGCGGCAGTCGTGCGGCGTCAGCCCGCCGCGTCCGCCTGGAGGCTCATCGGGCCGTAGATCTTCGTACCGTCGTCGAAGAGCGTGACCTGATCCGCCCCGCCGTCCAGGAGTTCCTTCCAGTACTCACCGATCCAGGACTCCGCGTCGCCCTGGGTCGTGAACTCCTCCGGCCTCAGGGCCGGCTCCGTCTCCGTACCGTCGGACTTCTCGAACCGCCACGTCCACGCCATGTGCGCCTCCCGGGTAGGTCGTTCCCGTCGGGAAGCCTATGGCCTGGGCGGCGGATCTTCGAGGGCCCACGTCGCGCACCGCGCGCGGCGACGCGGGAGGATCGGAGCGTGGAACTGACTCTGCTCGGCACCGGAGCCCCCGACGGGCTGCCGCGGCCCGACTGCCCCTGCGCCGCCTGCGCCCTCGCCCGCGGCACCGGCAGCCGGGCCGCGACCGCCCTCCTGGTCGACGACGCGCTGCTGCTCGACCTCACGCCCGGGGCGGTGTTCGCCGCCGCCCGCGCCGGCCGCTCGCTCACCGGCGTACGCCAGGTCCTGCTGACCCACCCCCACGACGGCCCCGCCGTCGAGCTGCCCGTCGGGCTCCCCCCGGCGGGCCGGGTCCCGGACGGGCGGGTGCTGACGCTGATCAGCGGCCACCGGGTGCGGGCCGTGCCGATGGACGCGCCCGGCACGGGATACGAGGTGACCTCGCCGGAGGGCGCCCGGCTGCTGTATCTCCCGCCGGGCGGTGCGCCGGCCGGGCTGACCGACCCGGTGGCGCAGCCGTACGACCTGGTCGCCGGGGACGTCACCGGGCGGCCCGACGCGGTGGCACGGCTGCGGGCCGTCGAGGCGATCGGGCCCGCCACCGAGCTGATCGCCGTCCATCTGGGCCACGACGCGCCGCCCGCCCCCGAGCTGGCACGCCGGCTCGCCGCCGCCGGGGCCCGGGCGGTGCCGGACGGCACGACGCTGACGGTCGGCGGCTTCCGCGCCCCGGCCCCGGCAACCCCCCGGCGCACCCTGGTCACCGGCGGCGCCCGCTCGGGCAAGTCCGTCGAGGCGGAACGGCGCCTGGAGACGTATCCGGAGGTCGTGTACGTGGCGACGGGCGGTGCCCGGGACGGGGACGCGGACTGGGCGGCCCGGGTCGGGCTGCACCGGGAGCGCCGCCCGGCCGCCTGGCGTACCGAGGAGACGTGTGAGCTCGCGGAGCCGCTGTCGTCGGACGGGCCGCCGCTGCTCATCGACTGCCTGTCGCTGTGGCTGACGGACGCGATGGACCGGGTGGACGCCTGGGACGACGCGGCGTGGGCGGAGGGCGGTGAGCGGGCGCTGAGGGACAGGACGGCGGAGCTGGTCGCGGCGGTGCGCGGGACGCGGCGCACGGTGGTCCTGGTGACCAACGAGACCGGCTCCGGGGTGGTGCCGGCGACGGCGGCCGGGCGGCGCTTCCGGGACGAGCTGGGCCGGCTGAACGCGGCGGTGGCCGAGGAGTGCGAGCAGGTGCTGCTGGTGGTGGCGGGCCAGGTGCTGGCGCTGCGCGGCTGAAGGGGCGCGGGGGCGGGGGCTTGGGGGCAAGGGGCTTGGGGCTTGGGGCGCCGGGCCGTACCGGCCGGGTCCGGAAAACGCGGCGGGTACTGTTCCGCGGGGAGCCCGCCGCCGGGCTCCCCGGACCACTCCCCGTATCGACCCGCGAGGCAGACCCCCGTGAATCTGGACGACTTCTCCGACCTGATCGAACGCCCCGACGGGGGCGTACGGCGCGATGCCGAGGAACGCCGGGAGCGGTTCCTCGTGCCCCCGGGCGCCCTCGGCCGGCTGGACGAGCTGGGCGAGTGGCTGTCGACCGCGCAGCAGGCCGCGCCGGTGCGGCCGGTCGAGCAGCCGCGTGTGGTGCTGTTCGCGGGTGACCACGGGATCGCCGGGCTCGATGTGTCCGGCCGGGCGGCCTCCACCGCGCACGAGCTGGTCCGGGCCACGCTGGACGGTTCGACCCCGCTGGCGGTCCTGGCCCGCCGGTTCTCGGTGCCGGTGCGGATCGTGGACGCCGGTCTGGACTGCGACCCGGAGCTGCTGCCGGAGGCCGTCGTACGGACCCGGGTGCGGCGCGGCAGCGGCCGTATCGACGTCGAGGACGCGCTGACGGCCGAGGAGGCCGAGGCCGCGGTGCGGCTCGGGATCGCGGTGGCCGACGAGGAGGCCGACTCGGGCACCGATCTGGTGGTGCTCGGCGACCTCAGCGTGGGCGGCACGACGGCGGCGGCCACGCTGATCGCGGCGCTGTGCGGCACGGACGCCTCGGTGGTGACCGGGCGCGGCGGTGCCGGGATCGACGACCTGGCGTGGATGCGCAAGTGCGCGGCGATCCGTGACGCGCTGCGCCGGGCTCGCCCGGTCCTGGGCGACCAGCTGGCGCTGCTGGCCACCGTGGGCGGCGCGGACCTGGCGGCGATGACCGGCTTCCTGCTCCAGTGCGCGGTCCGGCGGCTGCCCGTGGTCCTGGACGGGGTGGTCGGCGCGGCGGCGGCGCTGGTCGGCCAGCGGGCCGCGTTCCGGGCGCCGGACTGGTGGCTGGCGGGCCAGCTGAGCGGTGAGCCGGCGCAGTCGAAGGCCCTGGACCGGATGGCGCTCAACCCGCTGCTCGATCACGGCGTCATCGTGGGCGAGGGATGCGGGGCGCTGCTCGCCCTTCCCTTCGTCCAGGCCGCCGCCGCGCTGGCCGCCGAGCTGCCCGAGCGGGAGCCGGAGCCGGCGGAGGACGGCACGGACGACGAGAAGGACGGGAAGGACGAGCCGACGGACTGACGCCGGCCCCGCTCCGCGTCCGGCCGACACCGGCCGCGGAGCACCCCCTCATGCAGCGCGATGCCCCATATGATCGCTTTTCATGGGAGAGGTCGGTATGACCGTCGAGGAGTCCGGGCGGGGTACCGTCCGCAGGCCCGGCACCCCGCGCTCACGGCGCGGCGCCGCGTTCGCGATCTGGTATCTGCGCGTGGTGTCGTTCCTCAACCTCCTCAGCGCGGTCTGGGTCACCTTCGGCCAGGATCTGCGCCGCCACAACACGGACGACTACTTCACCCCGTATCTGCTCACGGCGGGCTTCTCCTCGGGGGTGGTGGCGCTCTTCCTGGCCGTGACGATGCGCCGCCGCAAGCGGGCCGCCTGGATCGTCAATCTGGCGCTCAGCGGGCTGACGCTGCTGCTGTCCGCCGCCCTGATCGTCTTCCCCGAGGTCCGCCGCTATCCGCAGAACTGGATCTCGCTGGCACTGTCCGCGGGCTTCGTGCTCGCGCTGGTGCTCGGCAGGCGCGAGTTCTACGCGAAGGGCGACCGGTCCAATCCGAAGCTGGCCGCGCTGGTGGCGGCGGGCGGGCTGCTGGTCACCTCGCTGATCGCGGCGGGCCTGGTCACGGTCACCAACACCGCGCACGACGAGTACCGCTCGACGTTCCTGGACCGCTGGGCGTACGGGGCGCTGCGGCTGGTATCCGTCGCCGCGTCCGATTCGCGGTTCCCCGGGATCACCGCGCCGGGCTGGGTCAACGTCGTCATCAACATCCTGTCCACGCTGCTGCTCGTCGCGGTCGTCTGGGCGGCCTTCCGCGCCCGCCGGGCGGTCGACCCGATCACCCCGGAGGACGAGGAGGCGCTGCGGGCACTGCTCGACAAGCACGGCGAGCGGGACTCGCTGGGCTACTTCGCGCTGCGCCGCGAGAAGAGCGCGGTGTGGTCGCCGACCCGGAAGGCGGCCGTCGCCTACCGGGTGGTCGGCGGGGTGTCGCTGGCGTCCGGCGACCCGATCGGCGATCCGGAAGCCTGGCCGGGGGCGATCGTGCCCTGGCTGGCCGAGGCCCGCGAGCACGGCTGGATCCCGGCGGTGATGGGCGCGGGCGAGGAGGCCGGCACGGTCTACGCGCGGCACGGCCTGGACGCCCTGGAGCTGGGCGACGAGGCGATCGTGGAGACGGCCGACTTCACCCTGGAGGGCCGCGCGATGCGGACCGTGCGGCAGGCGTACAACCGGGTGCGGCGGGCGGGTTACGAGGTGGTGGTGCGCCGGCACGCGGAGATCCCGGAGGCCGAGATGGCCGAGCTGGTGCGCCGGGCCGACGACTGGCGCGACGGGGCGACGGAGCGCGGTTTCTCGATGGCGCTGGGCCGGCTCGGCGACCCGGCCGACGGGCAGTGCGTGATGCTGGAGTGCCGTGACGCCCCGTCCGCCGAGGGTGCCCCGGGCGAGCTGCGGGCGCTGCTGAGCTTCGTGCCGTGGGGCCCGAACGGTCTGTCGCTGGACCTGATGCGGCGTGACCGGGACGCGGAGAACGGGCTGATGGAGTTCATGGTCATCGAACTTCTGCGACGGGCCGGGAAGCTGGGCGTCACGCAGGTGTCGCTGAACTTCGCGATGTTCCGCTCGGTCTTCGAGCGCGGTTCGCGGCTGGGCGCCGGCCCGGTGCTCCGGATGTGGCGTTCGCTGCTCAGCTTCTTCTCGCGGTGGTGGCAGATCGAGTCGCTGTACCGGGCCAACGCGAAGTACCGCCCGATCTGGGAGCCCCGGTTCCTGCTCTTCGAGAAGAGCGCGGACCTGCTGCGCATCGGGGTCGCGGCCGGCCGGGCCGAAGGCTTCCTGGAGGCGCCGGGGCTGCCCAAGTGGCTGCACCGCTCGCGGCTGGCCCGGGGCCGCGGCGTACCGCCCGGACCGCGTGGATGAGAGCCGTACGCGCCCTGCGCCGGGCGGCCCGCCGGGAGTGGGGGCCGCTCCGGTCGGCCGTACGGGCGCCGCTCGCCGCCCGCGGCCCGCTCGCCGTGCCCCTGACCCTGGCCTCGGTGGCCCTGACGGGGCTGCTCCAGGTGGTGCAGAACCGGCCCTGGGGCTACGGCCCGGTGCAGACGCTGGGCGCGGTCCGGGCCGACGATCCGCTCTGGGCGGCCCTGCTGCGTACCCCGTTGTCGCTGTTCGTACCCGCGCTGGACCTGCCGGTGTGGGGCGCGCTGGCGCAGATGCTGGTGGTGTTCGGGGCCGCGGAGATCTGCCTCGGCCGGTGGCGGACGCTGCTGATCGCGTACGCGGCGACCCTGGCCGGGACGATGTACGCGCGGATCGGCATCGCGGCCGGGCCGGACGCCTTCCTCGGGCTGCCCGCGTCCGACGCGCGGATCGTGGACACCGGGCCCTCGGCGGCGGTCGTCGCGCTGGCGGTCTGCGTCTGCTGCGCCTACCGGGCGCGGGTCACCGGGGCGGTGGTGATCGTGGCGATGGTGGCCGAGGCCGTGCTCAAGGACAACCTGGCGGGCCGGGAGCATCTGGCGGCCATCGTGGCGGCGCTCGCCCTGTGCGCGGCCCGGGCGCTGCGCGGTCGGCGACGGCGGGGCGGTCAGGGCTTGGAGGGCGGCAGGGGGACCCGGTCCGGTGCCCCGCCGATCAGGTCCTGAAACCTGCGGCGCGGGCCGGCCCAGCGCACATCGTGGTGGTAGGCCCGCAGCACCGCACGGGAGCGGGCCCGGTGCCGGCTGCGGTAGAACCGGCGCGCCCACAGCGAGGTCGGCCGGGCCAGCCGGATCGCGCCGATGAGGGCCACGAACGGGACCAGGGTGCCGACCACCGCCATCCGCGCCTTGCCCTTGAACAGGGTGATCAGCACGAAGCAGAAGTTGACGACGACGGTGAGCACGGCCCCCAGCCGGCCCTGCTGCTGATCGTCGCTCAGGTCGTCGACGCCGAGCGGCGAGAAGCCGCCGAGCACCAGCAGCACCAGGGCCGCCGTGAGCACGACGACCTCCACGCTCTGGCGCCCCTCCTCGGTCCAGTACACGTCGTCCAGGTGCAGGATCAGGGCGAACTCGTCCAGCACCAGTCCTGCGCCGACGCCGAAGACGACCGCGCAGACCGACGCCGTGACGCCGTGCCGCCCGCTGCCCACCGCGCCGAAGCCGCCGACGACGCTCAGCACCACCCCGGGAACCACATGGTGGATGTGGACCCCGCCGGGCGTGATGTTCCGGAACGGTCCCTTCCCGGCCCGGATCATCCGGGTGATGACCCGGGTGATCGCGAACGTCAGCACGAAGGCGGTCAGGGCCAGCAGCAGGGGCAGCTTGCCCGGCTCCACGAAGTTCTGGTCGAACCAGTGACCCATGCCACCCACTCCCACTCGCCCACCTGTGCCCCGTTATGCGGCATTCGGTCAATCTAGCGGCCGCCCGCACCGATTAGCCTGCGCGCCGTGACCTCCCTGAACAGCCACGGCCTGCGTTTCGCCTTCGGCACCCTGACCGTGCTCCCCGTCCGCGTCACCCGCTGGGACCGGGAGACCGCCCGGGCCGGGATGCTGTGCGCCCCCCTGGCCGGGCTGGTCGTCGGCGCCCTCGCGGCGGTGCCCGGCGGCCTGCTGCTGTGGGGCGGGGCGGGCCCGCTGCTCGCCGCGGTCGCCTCGGCCGCCGTGCCCGCCGCGCTCACCCGGGGCCTCCATCTGGACGGGCTCGCGGACACCGCCGACGGACTGGGCAGCGGCAAACCGGCCGACGACGCGCTGCGGATCATGAAGCAGTCGGACATCGGCCCGTTCGGCGTGATCACCCTGCTCTTCGTGCTGCTGGCCCAGGTGGCGGCCCTTCAGCGGCTGTACGCGGACGGCTGGGCGCAGGGCGCGGTGGCGGCCGTCGCCTCCGCCGTCGTCGCCCGGCTCGCCCTCACCCTGGCCTCCCGGCGCGGCGTCCCGGCGGCCCGCCCGGAGGGCCTGGGCGCGGCCGTCGCCGGTACGGTCCCGGCGGCCGTTGCCTGGGCGGTGGCGCTCGTGGTGGTGGCGGGGTGCGCGGGGGCGGGGGCGCTGCTCGGCGGGTACGGGGCGCTGCGGTACGCCTTGGCCGCCGTGGCCGCGCCGGTGGCGGCCGGGCTGCTGCTGCGCCACTGCGTGCGGCGGTTCGGCGGGGTGACCGGGGACGTGTTCGGGGCGCTGGCGGAGACGGCGGCGACGGTGACGCTGGTGGGCCTGGCGCTGGGCTGAGGAGCCCCGTCAGCCCTCCGCGCAGCTCTCGCGCCCGGCGTCCAGCTCGTACTCCTTGCGCAGCGAGCTGAGGCCCAGCTTCCGGGACTGTGCGCAGAACTCCGCCGCCGGCAGCTCGTACTCCACGTGGAAGACCGCCTTGCCCGCCTTCACGAACGGGGTCAGCTCCTCGCACTCCTCGTACTGCGCGCACTGCTCGTTGACCGCGAAGTCGAAGTCCCCGACCAGCTCCGGGATCTGCGGCAGGTCGTTCTTCAGGCCGACGGACATGCCGTGGCGGTGGACCAGGCGGGCGATCAGGCGGTTGTAGCGCAGCTGGTCGGCGGCGGTCAGCGGGAAGCCGCTCTCGTTGCGGTAGCCGTCCATGTTGTCCGGTTCGACCGCGTCGAAACCCTTCTTCGCGCACATCGCGATCCGGGTCTCCATCAGCGGTTCCAGGACCTCGGTGCGCCGGATGTCGAGCCAGCGCTCGCCCTTCCAGCCGTTGCCCTTCCCGAGGACGGCGGTGGGGAAACGGGCCGCGTCCGGGCGGAAGTCCTCCCAGGCGCCGGTGGACAGGTAGCAGATGACCTTGCGCCCCTTCCGGTGCAGCTCGGCGACCTGGGCCGCGGTCCGGTCGAAGCCGTCGATGTCGTACACCGGGGCGTCCACGGAGGTGTCGAGCTTCCCGGACAGCTGCCACTGCCAGTCGGTGCCGGGCGCCGGCTGCCAGCGCGCCTGCGAGGGCCGCGCGGAGCCGGCCGCCTTCCCCGCCGGCGCCTTCCCGGCCCCTGGCGAGCAGGCCGCCGCCATCGCGGTCAGCGCCAGTGCGGCGAGGACGCCGCGCACCCCGCTCACCTGTGCGGCCGTGCGGTCGCGCATCGTTCCCCCTGTCCGGACGATCTTCCCGGGCCCACCACCGTACGACGGCCGCACAGCGCGCACGCACCGGCTACGGCCCGCCGCCGTGAGCGGGCAGCAAAGGCGCGCGTAGGCTCATTCCCGGCACATTGCGGCCGCGTCCACGATGCGCCGGGCCCGGTCGGCCACCCCTCCCGACCGGCGCATGCCGAAAAGAACTCAACGGAAGCGAGATTTCACCACCGTGACTGCTCTCACTCTCAGCACTGCCGGTGCGGCGACGCTGCGCGCCGACGCCCTTGTCGTGGGCGTCGCCAAGGGCGCTGGATCCAAGCCTGGGGACCTGGTCCTCGCACCGGGCGCCGAGGCCGTGGACAAGGCGTTCGGCGGGAAGCTCGCCGCCGTCCTGGCGACCCTGGGCGCCTCGGGTGCCGAGGGCGAGCTGACGAAGGTCCCCGCCCCCGAGGGCCTGAAGGTCCCCGTCGTCATCGCGGCCGGTCTCGGCAAGGCCCCGGAGAAGGACGCCGCGTACGACGCCGAGACGCTGCGCCGGGCCGCCGGTGCCGCCGCCCGCTCGCTGGCCGGTGCGAAGAAGGCCGGCTTCGCGCTGCCCGTCGGCTCCGTCGAGGACGCCGAGGCCGTCGCGGAGGGCGCCCTGCTCGGCGCGTACGCCTTCACCGCCTACCAGGCCGGTGAGAACAAGCTGGCGCCCAAGGACGCGAAGCCCGCCGGCGCCAAGCAGGCGCTGGCCGAGGTCGCCGTGCTCGGTGCCAAGCCGCGCGACAAGGCGTTCAAGGCCGCCGCCGAGCGCGCGATCGCCCTCGCCGAGGAGATCAACCGCGCCCGCGACCTGGTCAACACCCCGCCCAACGACCTGTACCCCGAGTCCTTCGCCGCCGTGGCCACCGCCGCCGGCAAGGAGCACGGCATCAAGGTGCAGGTGCTGGACGAGAAGGCGCTCGTCAAGGGCGGCTACGGCGGCATCCTGGGCGTCGGCCAGGGCGCGGAGCGCGGCCCGCGCCTGGTGAAGCTCGCCTACACGCACCCGAAGGCGGAGAAGACCCTGGCCCTCGTCGGCAAGGGCATCACCTACGACTCGGGCGGCATCTCGCTGAAGCCGGCCGGTCACAACGAGACGATGAAGTGCGACATGGCCGGCGCCGCCGCCGTGTTCGCGACCGTCGTCTCGGCCGCCCGTCTGGGCCTGCGCGTCAACGTCACCGCCTGGCTGGCGCTCGCCGAGAACATGCCGTCGGGCAGCGCCACCCGCCCGGGTGACGTCCTGCGCATGTACAGCGGCAAGACCGTCGAGGTCCTGAACACCGACGCCGAGGGGCGGCTCGTCATGGCCGACGCGCTGACCCGCGCCTCGGAGGAGAAGCCGGACGCGCTCGTGGACGTGGCGACCCTGACCGGCGCGATGGTGCTGGCCCTGGGCAACCGCACCTTCGGCATCATGTCCAACGACGACGCCTTCCGTACCTCGATCCACGAGATCGCGGACGAGGTCGGTGAGGCGTCCTGGCCGATGCCGCTCCCGGCCGACCTGCGCAAGGGCATGGACTCCTCGACCGCCGACATCGCCAACATGGGCGAGCGGATGGGCGGCGGCCTGGTGGCCGGCATCTTCCTGAAGGAGTTCGTGGGCGAGGGCATCGCCTGGGCGCACCTGGACATCGCCGGTCCGGCCTTCCACGAGGGCGCCCCGTACGGCTACACGCCCAAGGGCGGCACCGGCTCGGCCGTCCGCACGCTGGTGAAGCTGGCGGAGCGCACCGCCGCCGGCGACCTCGGCTGACCGGGCCGCGGCACCCCCGTACGGCCCCGGGCATACGTCCGGGGCCGTAGGTGTTTGCCACCCGGGAGGGCTGATCGACCGTCCCGGACCCGGGCCCCGCGTCCCGCCCACCGTCAACAAGTGCGAAGATGGGTTCTCGGCAGGACAGGGCCCCCACCACAGGGCCGAAGACAAAGCGGCCGCACACCAGCCGACCGGCCGGTAACACCCCGAGGACGGGGCCCGGCGTACGGCGCACATGCATGGAGGACGTGACGTGGCGAACGACGCCAGCACCGTTTTCGACCTAGTGATCCTCGGCGGTGGCAGCGGCGGGTATGCCGCGGCCCTGCGCGGAGCGCAGCTGGGCCTGGACGTCGCTCTGATCGAGAAGGGCAAGGTCGGCGGCACCTGCCTGCACAACGGCTGCATCCCCACGAAGGCCCTGCTGCACGCCGGCGAGATCGCGGACCAGGCCCGCGAGTCCGCCCAGTTCGGCGTCAAGGCCACCTTCGAGGGCATCGACATGGCGGCCGTCCACAAGTACAAGGACGACGTGATCTCCGGCCTGTACAAGGGCCTCCAGGGTCTCGTCGCCTCCCGCAAGGTGCACTACATCGAGGGTGAGGGCAGGCTCTCGTCCCCCACCTCGGTGGATGTGAACGGCCAGCGCGTCCAGGGCCGCCACGTGCTCCTGGCGACCGGCTCCGTGCCGAAGTCGCTGCCGGGCCTGGAGATCGACGGCAACCGCATCATCTCCTCGGACCACGCGCTGAAGCTGGACCGCGTCCCGAAGTCCGCGATCGTGCTGGGCGGCGGCGTCATCGGCGTCGAGTTCGCCTCGGCGTGGACCTCCTTCGGCTCCGACGTGACGATCGTCGAGGGTCTGAAGCACCTCGTCCCGGTCGAGGACGAGAACAGCTCGAAGCTTCTTGAGCGCGCCTTCCGCAAGCGCGGCATCAAGTTCAACCTCGGCACGTTCTTCCAGAGCGCCGAGTACACGCAGGACGGCGTCCGCGTGACCCTTGCCGACGGCAAGACCTTCGAGGCGGAGGTGCTGCTGGTCGCGATCGGCCGCGGCCCGGTCTCGCAGGGCCTCGGTTACGAGGAGGCCGGGGTCGCCATGGACCGCGGCTACGTCCTGGTGGACGAGTACATGCGTACCAACGTTCCGACGATCTCGGCCGTGGGCGACCTGGTCCCGACGCTCCAGCTGGCGCACGTCGGCTTCGCCGAGGGCATCCTCGTCGCGGAGCGGCTGGCCGGGCTCAAGACCGTCCCGATCGACTACGACGGTGTGCCCCGGGTCACGTACTGCCACCCCGAGGTCGCCTCCGTCGGCATCACCGAGGCCAAGGCCAAGGAGCTCTACGGCGCGGACAAGGTCGTCGCGCTGAAGTACAACCTCGCGGGCAACGGCAAGAGCAAGATCCTCAAGACCGCGGGCGAGATCAAGCTCGTCCAGGTCAAGGACGGTGCCGTGGTCGGCGTCCACATGGTCGGTGACCGTATGGGCGAGCAGGTCGGCGAAGCCCAGCTGATCTACAACTGGGAAGCGCTGCCGGCCGAGGTGGCCCAGCTCATCCACGCCCACCCGACGCAGAACGAGGCGATGGGCGAGGCGCACCTGGCGCTCGCCGGCAAGCCGCTGCACTCCCACGACTGACCGTCGACCGGGCGCGACGACCGACCACTTCCGCATTTTCGTAAGGAGCAACTGAAACCATGTCGGTTTCCGTAACCCTTCCGGCGCTCGGCGAGAGCGTCACCGAGGGCACTGTCACCCGCTGGCTGAAGGCCGAGGGCGAGCGCGTCGAGGCCGACGAGCCGCTGCTCGAAGTCTCGACCGACAAGGTCGACACCGAGATCCCCGCCCCCGCGTCCGGCGTCCTGGCGTCCATCAAGGTCGCCGAGGACGAGACCGTCGAGGTCGGCGCCGAGCTGGCCATCATCGACGACGGCACGGGCGCCCCGGCCGCTGCGGCCGCTCCGGCGGCCGAGCCGGCCGAGACCCCCGCCCCGGCCGCCGCCGAGGCCCCCGCCGCCCCGGCCCCCGCGGCCGAGGCTCCGGCCGCCGCCCCGGCCGGTGGCGCCTCCGGCACCGACGTCACCCTCCCCGCGCTCGGCGAGAGCGTCACCGAGGGCACCGTCACCCGCTGGCTGAAGGAGGTCGGCGAGGAGGTCGCGGAGGACGAGCCGCTGCTTGAGGTCTCCACGGACAAGGTCGACACCGAGATCCCCGCCCCGGTCGCCGGTGTGCTGCTGGAGATCGTGGTCGGCGAGGACGAGACCGCCGAGGTCGGCGCCAAGCTCGCCGTCATCGGCGCGCCCGGTGCCGCTCCGGCCCAGGCCCCGGCCCCGGCGGCCCCCGCCCCGGCACCGGCCGCCCCGGCTCCGGCGCCCACCCCGGCACCGGCCCCCGCCGCGCCCGCTCCGGCTCCGGCTCCGGCCGCTCCGGCCCCGGCGCCCGCCGCCCAGGCCCCGGCTCCGGCGGCTCCCGCCCCGGCTCCGGCCGCCCCGGCGCAGGCCCCGGCCGCCGCCCCGGCCGCGACCTCCGGTGACGACGGCGCGTACGTCACGCCGCTGGTCCGCAAGCTCGCCGCCGAGAACGGCGTCGACCTGGGCGCGGTCAAGGGCACCGGCGTCGGTGGCCGTATCCGCAAGCAGGATGTCGTCGCCGCCGCGGAGGCCGCCAAGGCCGCCGCCGCTGCCCCGGCGCCCGCCGCCGCCGCTCCGAGCGCCTCCAAGGCTCCGAAGCTGGAGGCGTCCCCGCTGCGCGGCCAGACCGTCAAGATGACCCGCATGCGCAAGGTCATCGGCGACAACATGATGAAGGCGCTGCACTCGCAGGCCCAGCTGACCTCGGTCGTCGAGGTCGACGTCACCAAGCTGATGAAGCTGCGCGCCAAGGCGAAGGACGGCTTCGCGGCCCGTGAGGGCGTCAAGCTCTCCCCGATGCCGTTCTACGTGAAGGCCGCCGCCCAGGCGCTGAAGGCCCACCCGGTCGTCAACGCCCGGATCAACGAGGACGAAGGCACCATCACGTACTTCGACTCGGAGAACATCGGCATCGCCGTGGACGCCGAGAAGGGCCTGATGACCCCGGTCATCAAGGGCGCGGGCGACCTCAACATCGCCGGTATCTCGAAGAAGACCGCCGAGCTGGCCGGCAAGGCCCGCGGTGGTGGCCTGACCCCGGACGACATGTCCGGTGCCACCTTCACCATCAGCAACACCGGCTCGCGCGGTGCGCTGTTCGACACGGTCATCGTGCCGCCGAACCAGGCGGCCATCCTGGGCATCGGTGCCACCGTGAAGCGTCCCGCGGTCATCGAGACCGAGGAGGGCACCGTGATCGGTGTCCGCGACATGACGTACCTGTCGCTCTCCTACGACCACCGTCTGGTGGACGGCGCGGACGCCGCCCGCTACCTGACCGCGGTCAAGGCGATCCTGGAGGCCGGCGAGTTCGAGGTCGAGCTCGGCCTGTAAACGGCTCGGCCTGTAACCAGCCTCACGATCGGCGCCCCCGCCCGGAACACTTCCGGGCGGGGGCGCCGCCGTATTGTCTAGACACCACCGGTCGCCCCGGCCACCGAGCCCGGTGCAGGCGTACCGGTCTGTCCGAAGGAGCCCGTCATGACCCCGCCCGTCGTCCACTCGCTGCGCGAACAGATCCGCGAGCACATCGTGGAGGGGATCGTCAGCGGGCGCTGGAAGCCGGGCGAGCGGATCGTGGAGCGGCGCATCGCCACCGAGCTGGAGGTCAGCCAGACGCCCGTGCGCGAGGCGCTGCGGGAGCTGGAGACGCTGCGGCTGATCGAGTCGGCGCCCAACAAGGGCGTCCGGGTCCGCAATCTCACCGCGGCGGACCTGGAGGAGAGCTACCCCGTGCGGGCGGGCCTGGAGCAGATCGCGGCCGAGCTGGCCGCTCCGGGGCTCGGCGAGGACTGCTCGCTGCTGGCCCCGCATGTGACGGCGCTGTACGAGGCGGACCGGCTGGCGGACGGCGAGGCCCAGGTCCGGCACACGGTCGGCTTCCACCGCGAGATGGTGCGGGCGGCGGGGAACGCGGTGCTGCTGCACACCTGGGAGGGGCTGGGCATCGAGGTGTTCACGGCGCTGTCGATCCGCTGGCTGGGGACGGTCCAGAAGTCGTACGCGGAGGAGCACGAGGCTCTCATCGACGCGTTCCTGCGCAAGGACCCGGACATCGGGACCCTGGTCAAGGCCCATGTCCTGGGGTGCGCGCCGCGCGCCTGACGGCGGAGGCGCCGCGCAGGTGTCGGCCCTGCCGCTCTTCCGTGCAGGTCAGCGCCCGTTTTGACGGGTAAATCCCGTCACTCGGTGCCCCGTTTCATGGCACCGCATGCCATTTTCTTCATATCGAGAAGTTTTGCCTTTCATCCTTTGATCGATCATCGATCGGCGACTTACAGTTCACTCCGCGGGCCCACCGGCCCCATCGCCCTGTCCTGCCAGTCAGGGACTTCTCCACCCCCCTCCTCACCGGAAGGCGGCGATCATGACCGACCCCGTAGGAAAGCTTCCGAGCGAGCTCGACCAGCTCCCGGACCGCGACCCGGAGGAGACCGCTGAATGGGCGGCCTCCCTGGATGCCGTCACCAAGGCCGCGGGCCCGCACCGTGCCGCGTACCTCATGCGGCGCTCGCTCCAGCACGCCGAGGGCGCCGGTCTCGCGCTGCCCAAGCTGCTGGAGACCGATTACGTCAACTCCATCCCGACCGCCGCGGAGCCCGACTTCGACGGTGACCTGGAGATGGAGTCGAGGATCACCGCGTGGAACCGCTGGAACGCGGCCGCGATGGTCACCCGTGGCGCGCGCTTCGGCGTCGGCGGCCACATCGCCACCTTCGCCTCGGCGGCCTGGCTGTACGAGACCGGCTTCAACCACTTCTTCCGCGGCAAGGAGGGGGACGGCTCCGGCGACCAGCTGTATGTGCAGGGCCACGCCTCCCCCGGCATCTATGCCCGCGCCTTCCTCGACGGCCGGCTCAGCGAGCAGCAGCTCGACAACTTCCGCCAGGAGGCGGGCGGCGACGGACTGCCCTCCTACCCGCACCCGCGGCGGCTGCCCTGGCTGTGGGAGTTCCCCACGGTCTCCATGGGCCTCGGCCCGCTCTCGGCGATCTACCAGGCGCGCTTCAACCGCTACCTCGCCAACCGCAACATCAAGGACACGTCGAACTCGCACGTCTGGGCCTTCCTGGGCGACGGCGAGATGGACGAGCCCGAGTCGACCGCCGCCCTCGCCCTCGCGGCCCGCGAGCGGCTCGACAACCTGACCTTCGTCATCAACTGCAACCTCCAGCGGCTCGACGGCCCGGTCCGCGCCAACTTCCGCGTCGTGCAGGAGCTGGAGGGCGCCTTCCGGGGCGCCGGCTGGAACGTCATCAAGACGCTCTGGGGCAACGCCTGGGACGAGCTGTTCCAGCTCGACACCACGGGCGCGCTGGTACGCCGGCTGCGCGAGGTCCCGGACGCGCAGTTCCAGACGTACGCCACCCGCGACGTCGCGTACATCCGCGAGCACTTCTTCGGCGCCGAGCCCGCCCTCGCCGAGCTGGCGAAACTGCTCACCGACGCGAAGATCGCCGAGTGCTTCTACACCTCGCGCGGCGGCCACGAGGCCCGCAAGGTGTACGCGGCCTACCGCGCGGCCGTCGAGCACAAGGGCGCGCCGACCGTGATCCTCGCCCAGACGGTGAAGGGCTACACGCTCGGCAAGGGCTTCGAGTCCAAGAACGCCAACCACCAGATGAAGAAGCTGTCGATCGACGAGTTCAAGGGCATGCGCGAGCTGCTCGGCCTCCCGATCCCGGACAGCGCCTTCGCCGACGGCCTGGTGCCCTACGGCCACCCGGGCGCCGACTCCCCCGAGGTCCGCTACCTCCAGGAGCGCCGCGCCGCCCTCGGCGGCCCGGCCCCGGCCCGCCGGGTGCACGCGGTGGCGCTGCCGCAGCCCGAGGAGCGCGCGTTCGCGGCGCTCAAGAAGGGCTCCGGCAAGCAGGAGATGGCCACCACCATGGCCTTCGTCCGCCTGGTCAAGGACCTGATGCGGGACAAGCAGACCGGCAAGCGCTGGGTGCCGATCGTCCCGGACGAGGCCCGCACCTTCGGCATGGAGTCGCTGTTCCCCTCGGCCGGCATCTACTCGCCGCTGGGCCAGACGTACGAGCCGGTCGACCGCGACCAGCTGATGTACTACAAGGAGGCCAAGGACGGCCAGATCCTCAACGAGGGGATCACCGAGGCCGGCGCCATGGCCGACTTCATCGCCGCCGCCACGTCGTACGCGACGCACGGCGAGACGATGATCCCGTTCTACATCTTCTACTCGATGTTCGGCTGGCAGCGGACGGGCGACCAGTTCTGGCAGCTCGCCGACCAGCTCGGCAAGGGCTTCATCGTCGGCGCCACCGCCGGCCGTACGACCCTGACGGGCGAGGGCCTCCAGCACGCGGACGGCCACTCGCACCTGATCGCCGCCACGAACCCGGCGTCGCTCAACTACGACCCGGCGTTCGCGTACGAGATCGCGGTGATCGTCAAGGACGGTCTGCGGCGGATGTACGGCCCCGACGCCGAAAACGTCTTCTACTACCTGACGGTCTACAACGAGCCGAAGCAGCAGCCCGCGATGCCGGAAGGCGTCGAGGAGGGCATCGTCAAGGGCCTGTACCGCTTCAAGGAGGGCACGTCCGCCGCGGCGGACGCCCCGCGCGCCCAGCTGCTGGCCTCCGGCACCGCGATCCACTGGGCCCTGGAGGCCCAGGAGCTGCTTGCCGCCGACTGGGGTGTCACGGCCGACGTCTGGTCCGCCACCTCCTGGGGCGAGCTGCGCCGCGAGGCGCTGGAGTGCGACGAGGCACTGCTCCACGGTGAGCAGCGGGTGCCGTACGTGACGCAGGCACTGGAGGGCGCTCCGGGCCCGGTCGTCGCGGTCAGCGACTGGATGCGCGGGGTCCCGGACCAGATCAGCCAGTGGGTCGAGCAGGACTGGACCTCGCTCGGCACGGACGGCTTCGGTCTCTCCGACACGCGTGACGCGGCCCGCCGCCACTTCGGCGTCGACGCCCCGTCCGTCGTGGTCGCCACGCTGGCCCAGCTGGCCCGGCGCGGCGAGGTGCCGGCGACCGCCGTCAAGGAGGCGCGGGACCGGTACGGTCTCTGAGCCCGATCGGGCCCGTCCGGCATCGAGGCCGTGTCCTCGATGCCGGACGGGCCCGTTCTTTCGTTCAGATGTCTGGGCGTGCATCCGCGGCTCTCAGGGCAGATGCTGGACCCGTGATGGACGAGACCGAGTTCTGGGAGCTGATCGACAGCACGCGCGAGGCCGCCGACGGCGACCCCGAGGACCATGCCGATCTGCTGGTCGACAAGCTGGTGCTGCTCGACCCCGAGGCGGTGCTGGACTTCGCCCGGCACTTCGAGGCCCGCTTCAACCGCGCCTACCGCTGGGACCTGTGGGGCGCCGCCGCGATCCTGCTCGGCGGCGCGGGCGACGACGCCTTCGACTACTTCCGCTGCTGGCTGATCGGCCGGGGCCGGGAGGTCTTCGAGGGCGCCGTGCACGACCCGGACGCCCTGGCCGAGCTGCTCGGCTCCTTCGACGAGGAGCTGGACGGCGACGGCGAGGAGCTGGGGTACGCGGCCGACGAGGCGTACGAACAGCTCACCGGCGTCGTCGCGCCCGACCTCGGCCTCCCCCCGCAGCCCGACGAGCCGGAGGGCACCCGGCTGGACCCGGACGACGACGCGGCCCTGGCGGCCCGGCTGCCCGCGCTGTGGGAGCGGTTCGGCGTCACGGGGTGAGAGCCCCGCCCCGTCACGGGGTGAGCGGGTGGCCCATCATCATGTCGTCCACGTACCGTCCGTTCAGGAAGAACTCGCCCGGCAGCATGCCCTCGACGGTGAAGCCCTCCGCCTCGTACAGCGCGCGGGCGGGCGCGTTGTGGCCGAGGACCCGCAGGGTGATCCGGTTCGCCCCCTCGCCGTGTGCCGTCGCGCAGGCCGCGCGGATCAGGGCCCGCCCGATGCCCCGGCCGCGCGCCCAGTGGGCCACGGCGAGGCCCTGGATCTGCCGGACGTGCGCGTTGCAGGCCAGCGGGGTCGGCGGCACGACGCGTATGTAACCGGCCGGCGCCCGCTCCCCGGCCTCGTTCACGGCCTCCGCCACCAGGATGCCCTGGGGCGTGTGCCGCTCGTTGAAGAACGGCGCGTACGGGGGCTGCGGGCGCGGCTGCACCGAGTGCAGCGTCGACCAGGTGGCGCGGTCCAGCTCGCCGAGAGCGGAGTCGTCGGCGAGAACGGCGCGGCGGACGACGGGTGCGGCGGATGCGGTGGAATCGGTCATGGCCGCCACTGTGCCACGGCCGTGTACGGCGGCCCGGGTGGGGCAGGATGGACGCCATGCCGCACTCCCGTATCGCCGTCAGCGGATCGACCGGACTCATCGGAGCGGCGCTGGTGCGCTCGCTGCGGGCCGACGGGCACGAGGTGGTGCGCCTGGTGCGCCGCCCGGCCCGGGCCGGCGACGAGGTGGAGTGGGACCCGAAGCGGGGTTACGTGGACGTGGCCGGTCTTGTGGGCTGCGACGCGGTCGTCCATCTCGCCGGGGCGGGGGTCGGCGACCACCGCTGGACCGAGGCGTACAAGAAGGAGATCCGGGACAGCCGGGTGCTGGGCACCGCCGCGATCGCGGACGCCGTCGCCTCGCTGGACACCCCGCCCGCCGTGCTGCTTTCCGGGTCCGCGATCGGCTTCTACGGGGACACCGGCGACCGCCCGGTGGACGAGGAGGCGCCGCCCGGGGACGGGTTCCTGCCGTCGGTCTGCGTGGAGTGGGAGGAGGCCACGGCGGCGGCCGAGGAGGCGGGGGCGCGTACGGTGCACGCCCGCACCGGCCTGGTGGTCGCCCGGGAGGGCGGCGCCTGGGGGCGGCTCTTCCCGCTGTTCCGGGCCGGGCTGGGCGGCCGGATGGGCGACGGGCGGCAGTTCTGGAGCTTCATCGCGCTGCACGACCACATCGCGGCGCTGCGGCACGTCCTGGACACCCCGGAGCTGTCCGGTCCGGTGAACCTGACCGCCCCGACGCCCGTCACCAACGCCGAGGTGACCGCCGCGATGGGCCGGGTGCTGCGGCGGCCGACCCTCCTCACGGCGCCCGCGCCGGCCCTGCGGCTCGCGCTCGGCGAGTTCGCCGGGGATGTGCTGGGCAGTCAGCGGGTGCTGCCCGCGCGGCTGCTGGGCTCCGGCTTCTCGTTCGCCTTCCCGTCCGTCGACGCCGCCATCCGCGCCGCCCTGCGCTGACGGACCGTCCGGGCGGCCCGGTTCCTTTCGGACGGGCGTGCGACCCCGTGCATCGGTGCTCCGGTCCGCGCGCGACTGCGCACGATCGGGCCACTCTCCTAGCCTCGTGGCGAACTCACGCATTCCGGTGGGCGGTTGAGGGCATGAGCCCCCCACCACTTGCGCCGAACCGGGGAGGGCACGTGCTCAGCACGGCACACCACGCGGACGTCGTCATCATCGGGGCCGGGATCGCCGGCCTGTCGGCGGCCCACCGACTGACCAGCGCCGGGGTCAGTGTCAGCGTCCTGGAGGCCGGCCCCGGCGTCGGCGGCCGGATGGCCACCGACGAGGTGGACGGCTTCCGCCTCGACCGGGTCGGCCCGCTCCTCAACACCGCGTATCCGGAGCTCCGCACCACACCGGGGCTCGACGGGCTCGTCCTGCGCACCTTCGATCCCGGGGTCCTCGTGCACAGCGAGGGCCGCCGCCACCGGACCGGCGAGACCCGCCGCGTGCCGGGCGCACGCAGCGCACGGGGCGCGCTCAAGGCGGCGCGCGCCCTCGCGCACGCCCCCCGGCCGCCACGCGCGGGCGCCCTCACCGGGGCGATGGGCGGCGCGATCGACCACGCCCGGCTCGGCGCGGCCCTGGCCCGCCTCGCCGCGACGCCGCCGGCCCGCATCCTCGCCCGGCCCGAACGCCCCGCGCTCGACGCCCTGGCCGGCCGGCTCTCCACCCGTACGCTGGACGGCTTCGTACGTCCGCTGCTCACCGCCCTGCTCAGCGACCCGGACCTCACCACGTCCAGCCGGTGCGCCGACCTCGCCCTGCGGACGTACGCGAGCGGACGGCTGGGTGTGCCGGAGGGCGGGGCGGGTACGCTGCCGGCGCTCCTCGCCGCTTCCCTGCCGCCGGGCACCATACGCACCGGGGTGCACGTCACTTCCGCCGACATCACCTCCGTACGCACCAAGGAGCACGGCGAGCTGGGCTGCCGCTCGCTGCTCGTGGCCACCGGGGCGAGCGCCGCCGCCGAGCTGCTGCCGGGCCTGCGGCTGCCGTCCTTCCACCCCGTGACGGTGCTCCACCACACCGCGCCCGCTCCCCCGCCCACCGGCGCCTCGCTCCTCCTGGACGCCGACCGGTCGGGGCCCGTCTCCCACACCGCCGTGATGAGCGAGGTCGACCCGGCCCGCGCCCCGCACGGCCGGACCCTGATCAGCTCCACGGTCCTCGGCACCCCGCCCGACGACCTGGACCGCACGGTCCGCGCCCACCTGGCCACGCTCTACGGCGTGTCCACCGACGACTGGGAGCTGCTGGCCGCCCACCACGACCCGGAGGCGGTCCCCGCGATGCCCGCCCCGCACGACCCGCACCGCCCGGTCCGGGTCCTCGCCGGCCTCTATGTGTGCGGCGACCACCGCGACACCGGCACCGTCCAGGGCGCCCTGGCCTCCGGCGCCCGCGCCGCCGCCTCGATCCTCCACGACCTCGGCATCCACCCGGCCGCCGGGGACACGGCGCTCCCCGAGGCGGCGTAAGGGAGCTCAGCCCAGCGCGGCAACCCGCTCCCGGTAGCCGCGCACGGCGGCGGCGTCCCGGTAGGGCTCCAGCCGCCGTTCGAAGTCCCGTACGTACTCCGTGGCCCGCGCCGAGCGCATCTCGGCCGCCTGCTGGGCGGCCTCCGCGCCCAGCCGGCACGCCTGGTCCAGCTCACCGAGCCCGAGCCGGGCGGACGCCAGCACCACCCGGCAGAACAGCCTGCTCCGGGCGTACGCGGGGGCGCGCAGCTGGAGCGCGCGCTCCGCGTACTGCGCGGCGGACCGGTACTGCTGGAGGTCGCGGTGGCAGTGCCCGAACTCGTCGGCCAGCTGCGCCTCGTCGAAGTGGCGCGCCCAGTGCGGGACCTCGTCGCCGGGGCGGGCCGTCTCCAGCGCGCGTTCCGCCCGGGCGAGGGAGGCCGTGCACGCCTTGGAGTCCCCGAGCACCGCGTGTCCGCGCGCCTCCACCGCGTGCAGCAGGGCCATGCCGGTGTGCGGCGCGGCCGCGCCGATGCCCTGCTGTGCCACCCGGGCCAGCTGCACCGCTTCCCGGCCGTGGGCGAGATAAACCGCCTGGCGGCTCATGGTGATCAGCACATAGCTGCCGTACGCCCGGTCACCGGCCGCCTGGGAGAGCCGGAGCGCCTGCACGAAGTAGCGCTGCGCGAGCCCGTGCGCCGCGATGTCGTACGAGGTCCAGCCGGCCAGCCTGGTCAGGTCGGCGGCCGCCGCGAAGAGCCGCCGGCCGGTCGCCTCGCCGTATGTGCCGCGCAGCATCGGCTCCGTCTCGTGCTCCAGGTACCGCACGAGGGCCTGCCGGGCGTGCCCGCCGCCATAGGCGTGGTCGAGCGTACGGAAGAGCTCGGCCACCGAGCGCAGCGCGGCCACGTCCCCCTCGCCGACCCGGAGCCCGGAGCCCCGCTCGGTCTGCCGCTGCCGGGGCACCCCGGGGCTGCCCGTCGCGCCGCCGGCCGGGGCGCCGGGCGGTGCGGGCACCCCGCCGGGGCGCGAGGGCACCGGCCCGCGCACGCTGTGCCGCCCACCCTGCTCGGGCACGGCGGTCAGGGCCCCGGCAGCGGGGAGCTGGGCGCCGCCCGGCCGCGAGGCGCCGGCTCTGGCGGGCGCCGGCCGGCCGACCCACTCGTCGGCCCGGCCGATCAGCCAGTCCCGGCTGGGCACGACGAGACCGGCCGGGGTGAACGCGATCTTCCGCAGCTCGGCGTGGCTGCCGGAGTCCTTGCGCCAGAGCCCGCTGACGATGTCGACCGCCTCGGCGGGCGTGGCGGCGAACTCCAGGCCCGCGTAGACCGGGGCGCAGGCGTCCAGGCCGAGGTCCTGCGCGGAGAGCCGGCGGCCGAGGCGCCGGGTGAAGACCTCGGCGATCAGCGCGGGGGTGGTGCCCCGGGGCTGCTGGCCGCGCAGCCAGCGGGTCACGGAGGTCTTGTCGTACCGCAGGTCGAGTCCGTGTTCGAGGCCGAGCTGGTCCACCCGGCGGGCGAGGCCGGCGTTGGAGAACCCGGCCTCGGTGATGAGCGAGGCGAGCCGGCGGTTGGGCGTGCGCTGCGGAGGTCGTTCCGACATCAGCTCTAGGGTCTCCTGCCTTCGGGGCCGGGCAGCCCTCTGACGAACGGCGCGAATTTAACTGCCTGCGGAGCAGCCTCAGCACCCTTCGCTCCACATTCATCCGATCGTGTGAGGATTGTGGACGGCGCTGACGGGAAGACCTGCCCGGCTCACGCGCCGACGCCGGTCGTACAGTGGCCGGGGCGATTCGTGCAGGGTGACGCGGTTCCGGGAAACCCCCGGGCCCCGGTGCCGCGAGGAGAAAGGCTGCTGCCGTGAGTGAGCTCCGGTTCGTCCGCATGGGATTCGGCGAGAACGCCGTCGACTACCAGGAGGCGTGGCAGAAGCAGCGCGAGGTGCACGCGGCACGGTTCGAGGACACCGTCCCGGACACCTGTCTGCTCCTGGAGCACCCGCCCGTATACACCGCGGGCCGGCGCACGGCGGACAGCGAGCGCCCCCTCGACGGCACCCCCGTCATCGACGTGGACCGCGGCGGCAAGATCACCTGGCACGGCCCCGGCCAGCTCGTCGGCTACCCGATCCAGAAGCTCCCGCGCCCCGTGGACGTCGTCGCCCATGTCCGCCGCCTGGAGGAAGCCCTCATCCGCACCGCCGCCGAGTTCGGCGTCGAGACCAGCCGGGTCGAGGGCCGCAGCGGTGTCTGGGTCCTGGGCGACCCGGTCGAGCAGCGCCCCGCGCCGGGCGGCCTGACGCTCGACTTCGACCCGCGCCTCGCGGACGAGGAGTTCGACCCGCGGCTCAACGGTCCGGAGTACGCCCCGTCCAACGCCGGGCAGCGCCGCGAGGACCGCAAGCTCGCCGCGATCGGCATCCGCGTCGCCAAGGGCGTCACGATGCACGGCTTCGCGCTCAACGTGAACCCCGACAACACCTGGTTCGACCGCATCGTGCCCTGCGGCATCCGGGACGCCGGCGTCACCTCGCTCAGCTACGAGCTGGGCCGCGAGATCACCATCGCGGATGTCCTCCCGGTCGCCGAGAAGCACCTCCGGGACATCCTGGAGAACGCCGAGCTCGCCCCCCGTACGATCGAACGCACCGGCGACGCCATGGCCACGGCGTGACGCACGGAACGCGCTTCCGGGAATAGGCCCTGCCTGCCCCAGGTTGGGTGGACGTACAACCGAATGAACCACGGGCGTACCCTGGTGTTCGCCGAAGAATCCAATGCAGTGAAAGCAAAGGGGAGTGCCGGAGTGTCTGTCGCACCCGACGGGCGCAAGATGCTGCGCCTTGAGGTCCGGAACAGCCAGACCCCCATCGAGCGCAAGCCCGAGTGGATCAAAACCCGGGCGAAGATGGGCCCCGAGTACAACCAGCTGCAGAAACTCGTCAAGAGCGAGGGTCTGCACACGGTGTGCCAGGAGGCCGGCTGCCCCAACATCTTCGAGTGCTGGGAGGACCGCGAGGCCACGTTCCTCATCGGCGGTGACCAGTGCACCCGGCGCTGTGACTTCTGCCAGATCGACACGGGCAAGCCGCAGGCGCTGGACCGGGACGAACCCCGCCGCGTCGGCGAGTCGGTCGTCACGATGGACCTGAACTACGCCACCATCACCGGCGTCGCCCGCGACGACCTGGAGGACGGCGGCTCCTGGCTGTACGCGGAGACCGTGCGCCAGATCCACGCGCAGACGGCGGACCGGGAGGCCGGCCGCACCAAGGTCGAGCTGCTGATCCCCGACTTCAACGCCGAGCCCGCCCAGCTCGCGGAGGTCTTCTCCTCGCGCCCCGAGGTGCTGGCGCACAACGTGGAGACGGTGCCGCGCATCTTCAAGCGCATCCGCCCGGGCTTCCGCTACGAGCGGTCCCTGGAGGTCATCACCCGCGCCCGCGAGGCCGGCCTGGTGACCAAGTCGAACCTGATCCTCGGCATGGGCGAGACCCGCGAAGAGGTCAGCGAGGCGCTTCAGGACCTGTACGACGCGGGCTGCGAGCTCATCACGATCACGCAGTACCTGCGGCCGTCGGTGCGCCACCACCCGGTCGAGCGCTGGGTGAAGCCCAACGAGTTCGTGGAGCTGAAGGACGAGGCCGACGCGATCGGGTACTCCGGCGTCATGTCCGGACCGCTCGTCCGCTCCTCGTACCGCGCGGGCCGCCTCTTCCAGCAGGCGATGGACCGGCGCGAGGCCGAGGCCGCGGTGCCGTCCGCGTAACCCCCGCTCCACCCCGCGCGGTCCGTCCGCCGCCCCGCAGGTCCGAGAGGGCCGGGGCGCGGACGGACCGCGTCGGCGTGCGCGGGGCCCGTATCGAGGTTTCATTGGTGTTTGACCGACCGGTCACGCGCCGGTAACACCGAACGGTGACCCTGGATGCACGCGCGGCGCGGTGCCGCACACCGCCACCGCCCTTCCCGCGCCCCGTCTCCAGTCCGCGCAGCACACCTAGATCGTTTCCGAGGGGACTTGCCACGATGCAGGCCGCGCCGGTACGCGCCAACGTCATCCCGACCGTCACCAACACCCTCCGCGCCGTGGAGTCGCTGCTGCTCGGCAGCGGCCAGCGGACCGCCCGCCGCAACGCCTGGACGGCCGTCCTGGCGGACCGCCGCCGGGCGAAGGACCGGGCCGAGTCCGGCTACCTGCCGGAACGGGAGGCCGTGGCCGCCCGTCGTTCGCGGGCCACGTAAACTTCATTGCATGGCGAGGAAGGCAAACACCACTGAAGGCGCGGACAGCGCCGAGAACGCGGGGCGGCTCAAGCAGATCGCTCTGACCTACAAGATGACCAAGCGGACCGATTCCAAGATCGGTCTTGTGGTCGCGGGTGTGGGAATCGTCACCTTCGGTGTCATCCTCGCGATCGGTTTTCTGATCGATCACCCGATCTACCTGGGCATCCTGGGCTTCGTGCTCGCGCTCCTCGCGATGGCGATCGTCTTCGGACGCCGCGCCGAGCGCGCCGCCTTCGGGCAGATGGAGGGCCAGCCGGGCGCTGCGGCGGCCGTCCTGGACCGCGTGGGCCGCGGCTGGACGACGACCCCGGCGGTCGCGATGAACCGCAGCCAGGACGTCGTGCACCGCGCCGTGGGCAAGGCGGGCATCGTACTGGTCGCCGAGGGCAACCCGAACCGGGTGAAGAGCCTGCTCGCGGCCGAGAAGAAGAAGATGGCCCGCATCGTGGTGGACGTCCCGGTCCACGACATCATCGTCGGCAACGGCGAGGGCCAGGTGCCCCTGAAGAAGGTCCGCACCAAGATGCTCAAGCTCCCCCGCGTCCTGACCGGCCCCCAGGTGACGGCCGCCAACGACCGCCTCCGCGCGATGGGCGACCTGATGAGCAACATGCCACTCCCGAAGGGGCCCATGCCGAAGGGCATGCGGATGCCGCGCGGCAAGATGCGCTGAGACGTGGAGAACGCGAAGAGGGCGGGCCGTTCTCGGCCCGCCCTCTTCGCGTTCTCGTTTGCGTTCTCGCTTGTGTCCTCCACGCCTCAGACGCGGATCTGCACCGCGCGGGACAGGCGGTCGTGGAGGCCGCGGCCGTCTCGGTCCCAGACGAGGGCCGGGATCGCCAGGCAGAGCAGGACGCTGCGGATGAGGACCCGGACGAGGCCGAGGCGGCCGCCGTCCTCGGCGACGACCCGGGTGCCCAGGAGGCGCTTGCCGGGGGTGCAGCCGATCGTGCCGACGGTGAGCACGCTCATCACGAGGAAGATGCCGAGCGCCCAGTTCCCCGCCGCCTGCTGGTCACCGCGAGCGAACAGTCCGTATGCGATCAGCATGCACAGGGCCCAGTCGATGAAGAGGGCCCCGAAGCGCCGGCCGAGCGGGGCGATGGCCCCGGGGCCCTGCTCGGGGAGGCCGAGCCGCTTGCCCCGGTAGCCGAAGTCGGCGCCCATGTCCTCGGCGGCCGCGCGCGGCCCGGAGAGCCACGATCCGATTGCTTGCCTATTGTCCACCCGACCACGGTACTGCGCCCGGCCGAGCGCCTTCCCCCGCGGGTGCCGTCCCACACGTCGTCCCACTCCTCGGACGCCCTTTTGATACGGCCGTGAGGCCCGTAAGACCACGCCGAAGGGGCGGTTCGGTGCCCGTACGACCGCACCTCGCAGCCGCGCCGGTTAACTTCGGCGAAACAAATGGGTCATGCTTGAGAAATCCGGTCTGCCTATGGTCGGGTCCAGCGTGTGCCACCGCACTGGCCACAACGAGCTGCAACCCCGTCCCCTCCCGGGCCGGGAGTAGGAGGAGTTGGATGTTCCAGAACGCCGACGACGCGAAGAAGTTCATCGCCGACAATGACGTCAAGTTCATCGATGTCCGGTTCTGTGACCTGCCCGGCGTGATGCAGCACGTCACCGTCCCGGCGGCGACCTTCAACCCGGCCGACGAGCTTGCCTTCGACGGCTCGTCGATCCGCGGCTTCCAGGCCATCCACGAGTCCGACATGTCGCTCCGCGCGGACCTGTCGACCGCCCGGGTCGACCCCTTCCGCCGTGACAAGACCGTAAACATCAACTTCTTCATCCACGACCCGATCACCGGCGAGCAGTACAGCCGTGACCCGCGCAACGTGGCCAAGAAGGCGGAGGCGTACCTCGCCTCCACCGGCATCGCGGACACCGCGTACTTCGGTCCCGAGGCCGAGTTCTACGTCTTCGACAACGTCCGCTTCCAGACGTCGGCGAACGAGAGCTTCTACCACATCGACTCCGAGGCCGGCGCCTGGAACACCGGTGCGGTCGAGAACAACCGCGGTTACAAGGTCCGCTACAAGGGCGGTTACTTCCCGGTCTCCCCGGTCGACCACTTCGCGGACCTGCGCGCCGAGATGTCCCTGGAGCTCCAGAACAGCGGCCTGGAGATCGAGCGCCAGCACCACGAGGTCGGCACCGGCGGCCAGGCGGAGATCAACTACAAGTTCAACACGCTGCTCGCCGCGGCCGACGACCTGATGCTCTTCAAGTACATCGTGAAGAACGTCGCCTGGCGCAACGGCAAGACCGCGACCTTCATGCCGAAGCCGATCTTCGGCGACAACGGCTCGGGCATGCACGTCCACCAGTCCCTGTGGGCCGGCGGCGACCCGCTGTTCTACGACGAGCAGGGCTACGCGGGCCTGTCGGACACCGCCCGCTACTACATCGGCGGCATCCTCAAGCACGCCCCGTCGCTGCTGGCCTTCACCAACCCGACGGTGAACTCCTACCACCGCCTGGTGCCCGGCTTCGAGGCCCCGGTCAACATGGTGTACTCGCAGCGCAACCGCTCCGCCGCGATGCGCATCCCGATCACGGGCTCCAACCCGAAGGCCAAGCGCGTCGAGTTCCGCGCCCCGGACCCGTCGTCCAACCCGTACCTGGCCTTCTCGGCGCTCCTGATGGCCGGCCTGGACGGCATCAAGAACAAGATCGAGCCCGCCGAGCCGATCGACAAGGACCTGTACGAGCTGGCTCCCGAGGAGCACGCCAACGTCCAGCAGGTCCCGACGTCCCTCCCGGCCGTCCTGGACGCCCTTGAGGCCGACAACGAGTACCTCCAGGCCGGCGGCGTCTTCACGTCCGACCTGATCGAGACGTGGATCGACTACAAGCGCACCCACGAGATCGCCCCGATCCAGCTGCGGCCGCACCCGCACGAGTTCGAGCTGTACTTCGACCTCTAAATCGCGGATCGCGCACACGTACGGGCCGGGCCCGCTCCTCCTCGACGGAGGGGCGGGCCCGGCCCGTGTGTGTGCGGGGGCATGTGTCAGGTGCGGTGCCGGTGGAAGCCGGTGTACGCGTAGCTCTCCCCCTCGCGCGGGGCGCGGGTCCAGGAGCGGGTGGGAAAGGTGTGGAGGGCGCCGCGGGAGAGGGCGAAGCGGGGCAGGGAGAGGTTCAGTTCGGTGTGGAGGGCGGTCAGGAAGCGGAGTTCGTTGGCGAGGGGGGTGTCCTCGGGGCGGATGAGCCGGTCGGGGTCCAGGGCCTCGGGTATCGCTCCGAAGCGCCGGCTCCCGGCGCCCCGGACGGTGAACGCGTAAAGCTCGCGGCCCTGTTCGGCGACGGAGAGGTGGAAGGCGGAGCGGGCGGGATCGGGGTCCTCGCGTCGGGGGTCGTTCCAGACCACGACCGCCCGGCCGGTGGCGGAGGCGGCTGCGGCGGGGGGAGCGAGGCGGTCGCCCGGCAGGTGGGACTCGCCGTCGAAGGCGAAGGCCCAGCCCTCGGCGGTGCGGCCGACGCTCACCGTGGCCCGGCTCTCCCACGGCTCGGCGTCGTCGAGACCGCGTGGGTCGCGCCGGTGGTGGGGGGTCCTGCGCAGGTTCAGGGGGGCGCCGAGGGTGGCGCCCTCCCCGCCCAGCAGCGCGGGCAGCCGGTCCGGGGACACGTCCTCCACCCAGACGCAGCGGTAGCCGGAGAAGGAGGGCTGGAAGCCGTCGGGCTCGGTGAGCCAGAGGAGGCCGGGCGGGTCGGAATCGGGGGCGGGGGCGGGGGCGGGGCCGCGCTCGCCGGAGCGGGGGGTGGCGAGGAGTTCGGCGCCGCGCTCCGGGGTCAGCAGCGGGCCGAGGTACGGGTCGGCGACCAGGCCGACCGGGGCGATCAGCGAGGGGCCGGTGGTCTCCCACTCCGGAAGGCCGGTGCGCAGTGTGCGCCAGGCGGCGTCCGTCGCACCCCAGCGGGCCTCGTCCCGGGCGCGGGAGACGGCCCGGCCCCAGGCGCCGTCGGGTGCGTAGCGGTGGGTGCCGTTCCGGACAGCGCCGAGGAGGGCCTCGGCCGTCTCCCGGGGGACGCCCCGTGCGGCCATCATCCCCAGCCAGCGGTCGTCCCCGTCCAGCCGCCAGGCACCGCGGCCGGGCTCCAGGGCCTGCACGGGCAGGAACTCGGACAGATAGCGGGGGTCGCCGACCAGCATGCCGTAGTCCTGGTGGCCGCTCGGGGCGAGGAACTGCCGGATCTGCTGGAGCAGCACACGGCTGTGCGGCCGGCCGAAGGACTGCGCGTCCTCCAGCAGCGGCACGGCCTCCTCGTACCGCCCGCGCAGCGCCAGCCGCCTGGCCTCCTCGACACGGGCGTCCTGGGCGCGCGTGGTCGCGTTCACGAAGCCGGGCTGTGCGGCGCGGTCGCTGTGGAAGCCCCGGTACATGGCCTCCATGTACGCGTGGAACGAGGCGTAGCGCGTCGGGTACTCACCGCCCCAGCCCTGGTAGACGTACAGGGCCCATTCGCCGTCCTCGTCCGTGTCACCCGGGTCGAGGAGGGCGTACGACATGTCGGAGTCGGTCTCCAGGCGCAGCGCGCGGGTCCACATCCCGGCCATCAGGACGTCCTCCGGGCGCGGGTTCCCGCCCAGGTTCTCCTCGTACACCGGGGTCATGCCGAAGAGGTCCCCGAACCACTCGATGTCCTCGGCGCCGCCGAGCCGGTAGATCCCGGCGGTCTGGTCCACCTGCCATCCGTTGCTCGCGGCGAGGAACTGCCGGTACGAGGACGGCAGCCGCTGTCCGAGGCGGGCCTCGGCGGCGGCGATCACGGCCTCGGCCGCCCCCGGTACACCTAGCGGGCGCGGCCCCTCTTCGCCCGTCTCCTCGTCGTCCTCGTCTTCGGCCGGGGTCCACTCGTCCTGCCAACGCCCCAGGAATTCGTGCCAGTCAAAAGATCCTCTGCTCATGGCCGGATGGTGTCATCCGGCACCGACAGCGACACCGCCGCGCCCCGTCAAGCGCGGCAGCGCTCGCGCCGGCTCTCTCGCAGCGTCCTGACCATGACCGCGTACAGCGGGGAGTCGTCGGAGGGCTTGGCCTCGTCGCGCTTTTCGTAGCCCCACTTCTCGTACAGGGCTTGCACCCTCGGGTGGGTGGAGTCGACCAGGAGCGTCACGAAGTCGGCCTCGACCGATCGGATCAGCGCGTCATGGAGCTGCTGCGCCCGGCCGGTCCCCTGCCACCGGGGTACCACCATCAGCTCGGACAGGGCGAAGATGCGGCCGCGCACATCCCTGGGCCGGTCCGCCCCCTTCCACCAGCCGCCCGGCTTGAACCTCGAACCGTACGCGTACCCGACCGCTCCGCCGTCCTCCCAGCCCGAGACGCACAGCCAGTCCTCGCGCCCGGACCACAGATCGACGTAGTACGAGAACCGCTCGCGCGAGTGGAACGGGTCGGGCTGGTCCGCGTAGACCTCGTCGTGTATGTCCAGGAGCAGGGAGCGCACGTCCGGGGCGTCGGCGCGCCTGTACGTTTTCAGATCCATCGGCGTGACTCCTCGATCCAGCTCACGACCTCGGGCGCCTTCGTGCCCGTCGCCTCGATGACTTGGCGAGTGACGGTGAGCGTCCTCGTCGTGCGCAGCGATCCGGCCGCCGGCAACAGCATCTCGTACGCGCGGCGTCCTGTTCCGGCGGCGAGCTCCACCTCTCCCTGCCGCGCCTGGGCGAGCGACAGGTGCGCCGTGTAGAGGGCCTTGTTGCGGGCCATGTCGTCGGGGATCGCCGCAAGAGTGCGGTGGAGGCAGGACTCGGCCCGCTCGTGGTCCCCCAGTGCGGTCCAGACGTACGACGACAGGGCGTCGAATTCGGCTCGGTTGTAGAACGAGATCCACTCGGAGGGCTGTACGCCGTCGGCGCGTCCGAACGTCCTCTCGGCGAAGCTCATGGCACGCAGGGATTCGGTGGGCTGATGCAACCTGGCCAGGGCGTTGGCGTGCCTCATGTGTCCCAGCGATGCGTACAGCGGGTCACGCCGAGCGGTCGAGGACCGCTTCATGACCTCGGCACCGGCTGCCGCCTCCGCGTGGTTCTCGCGTTGGCTGGAGGTGAGCATCAGGTGGTCCCACACCCGGTACATGGCTTCCCCATCATGCGCCAGGCCCGCCAGAGGGAGGGCCTGGTCGAGGTGGGAGCGGGCACGCCGTGGAGCACGGGCGTCGATGGCGGCGAAGGCCGCCAGACACGTGGCATCGGAGGCGAGCCGGTACAGCCGGCGCCTCACACGGTCCGAGGCGCCACCGCCGGCTAGCGACGACTGGATGCGCGACGCGAGTTCGATGGCCTTGTTCTCGGTCTTCCCCGCCCCGCCGAGCCGCGCGTCACCGCGCAGCAGCTCGGTGTACTCCAGATGAAACCGGTCGGCGTCGGCCTGTCCCAGCCGCGAGAGGCGTGGCGGGGCAGCGGCGGCGACGGCGGTTCCGGTCGCCGCGACAAGGAAGTTACGGCGGTGCACTGGGTCCTCCGCTCGTACGGCGGTGCGTGGTGGGACGAACCCTAGATCCGCTGCGGGGCACCCGAATACCGCTTCGAGTGCGGCGCATGTGCGGCCGATCGGCCTGCGGGTGCTGCCGTTGAGAAGATTGCGCACCGTCCGCGCGGACACATCCCCCGGCCTCCCCCCGATTTCTTCGAGCGCGACATTCATCTGACGTGCTAATTCGTCCTGCGTCAGGCCGAGTTCATCCATCCGGCCTCTCAGGATGACGTTCGCTCCCATGCGACAGAACGTAGCCGGGCCGGTACGTCCGGAAAAGCCGCCGGGTCATGCGAACGTAAAGTTTTCCGCTTGGTCTTGGGCGAATCGACTGCGACCTTTCCTGTCCACAGCCGCCTGACGGTCGTTGACTGATCACACGCCCCGGAAGTCGAAGAACGCTCCGGGCCGCTCTCCCTCAGCAGCGACCACGCCCTGTCCGTAGTGCGGCCCGCTGTACCGACCCCACCCGTAGGAGTGCGCGATGACCACGCCCCTCCCCTCCGAGGAGCAGCCGGAGTACGGCGTTCCGAGCTCAGACCTGACGGCCCGTGCCCAGGAAGGGTTCGCGGCGTTCCTCGCCCGGTTCGAGAACGACGACCTGCTCGAAGAGGAGGCCACACGATGACCGCTGTCGGCCTCGGATCATTCCTCCACGAGGACGATCACCCCTGGCTGCACCGGCAGGTCCGCGACATCGCGAGCCGGGGCGAAGGCGAACTCACCGCGATCGTCCACGAGAGGACCAACGGAAGGACTGTCCGCGTCGCGCATGTGCGGCCCGCATCCGGGGTCGAGTGGACGACGTCGGCGGACAACCTTCAGCTCATCCCGTGAGACAGCGACAGCCCACCAACTTCCGCCCCGCTGGATCACCGGCTCCGGGTGGAGGCACCACCAGCCAACACTCGCGCATCCACCTAAGGAGCATCACCATGATCGACACCCGCAACGAGAACGGCATCACCACTCCCGAGAGGAAGCCGGTGGCGGTCGACCTCGGCGATGTCGCCGAGCTGACCGAGGGCCAAGGCGGCGGGCAGTCGGAGGACAAGCGCCGCGCGTACAACTGCTGACCCCTGTCGCACGGGTGCGGCCCCGGCCTTCGGGTCGGGGCCGCACTCCCTTCGCAGGATCTGGAGGACACGTTGCCCATCGGCGGATTCAGCACCACCCGCCCCGGCCTTCCTCGCCCACTCGGCGCGGAGAGCTTCACCACGTCATCTCTGTGGCGGCTCGGCAACACCCCCGTCCGCACAGCGCGGCGGCCCGGCCGCCACGTCCATGTCATCGGCTTGTGCGGAGCCACCGCCGCGGAGGTACAGACCCTCGCCGATTGCCCCGTGCCCACCCGCGCGACGTGGCAGTGGCCGGGCACCTACGCGGTCCTGGAGGAACTGGCACACGGGCTGGTCCTCCACACCGACCCGGCCGCCGCACTGCCCCTGTACGCAGTCGCCTGGCAGGGGACCTGGGCGTGGTCGACGTCGGCCCGCTACCTCGGCGCCCTGGCGGGCACTCACGTCGACACCAAGCGTCTGGCATGCGCGTTCCTCGCTCCATCCGTGCCCGTATTGGCCTCTGGCCGTACGTATTTCGCCGGAGTCGAACAGCTCCCGCCCGGCAGCCGCATCGAACTGCCCGCCACCGGAGACCGGTACACGTACAGCACCACGTGGTGCCCCGACCCCCTCGACGGGCCGCCACCGCACCTGCGCCTGCGTAACGCCCTCGCTGCCGCCGTACGTCTCCGCGCCGACACCGACCCGGCCCTGTCGAGCGACCTTTCCGGTGGTCTCGACTCCTCCACGGTCGCCATCCTCGCTTCCCGCACCGCGCCGGATCCGGTGAACGCTGTCACCATCCACCCCCGTGGTGTTCTCGACGGCGCCGACCTCCATTACGCCCGGCTCACCGCTGCGGCCTCCGACGGCCGACTCCGCCACCGCCTCCTCCCCCTCGGCGATGAACACCGGCCGTACACCGACCTCACCGACGTCCCCGTGACCGACGAACCCGCGCCTTCCACGCTCACGCAGATCCGACTCCTGGCCCAATTCCGCTGGATGCGCCGCGAACTCGGCACCCGTACTCATCTGACCGGCGACGGCGGGGACAGCGTCCTCTTCCAGCCGCCGGCCCAGCTCGCCGATCTCCTGCGCCATCGTCGCTGCACCCGCGCGGTCCGCGAGGCATTCGGGTGGGCTCGGCTTCGGCACATCGCCGTCGTCCCACTGCTTCGCTCCGCATCGATGATGACGGCCACCACCCGCGAGGGGGCCTCGACAGCACTCGCCATCGAGCTGACCAGAGGGGTCAGGCCGACTCGGGGTGATGTCAGGTGGTTCTCCACCCTGCCCGTAACGGTATGGGCGGACTCATCCGCCGTACGTCTCCTCATCGAGGCCGCCGAGGACTACGCTGCCGAGCCCGACCCTCTACCGGGCCTGGACGCCTCGGTACGCATCCTCGTTGACGAGATCCGCGAGGTGGCACGTACGGCGGTGGCCGACGCCGAGCTGGCAGACGCCTGCGGAATCGATCTGCACAATCCGTTCCTGGATGCCTCCGTGATCGACGCGGTGCTGAGGACCCCGGTCGGTCTGCGTCCCCCTCTCTACGCCTACAAGCCGGTGCTGAAGCGGGCGTTCGCCGATCTCCTCCCCGCCGAACTGGTGGCCCGCACCACGAAGGGCGCCTTCGAGGCAGACCACTACGGCGGACTGCGCGCCGCCCTTCCCCAACTCCTCGACACCGGAGGCATGAACCTGGCGGCGCTCGGCCTGATCGACGCGAAGCGATTCCGTGAGCAGATCCGCCACGCCGCCGCCGGGGTCCCGATGCCGCTCGCGCACATCGAGCAGGCCCTGGCTGCCGATGCCTGGTTGCACACCATCACCCACACCCCTGATCCCGTGTGGGTCGCCCTTGCCCCCGGAAAGGTGGAGTAATGGAGCGGTCCGTCGACTTCGGGCATGTGCAGGTCGTCATCGACTACGACACCGGTGGTGTGCGCTGCCTGATTCCCGCAGAGCCCGCCCCGTCGACCGCGCCGAAGGCGAGCTGGGGCAGCGCGGAGCATCCCGCCGGCCTCACCGTCCCTCGCGATACGTGGAGCTCCACCGCAGCCGCCGCCCTCTCCGGTGTCGTGGCGGTGAAAGCGGCGGGGAGGAAGGAATCCGCCATGAGACGTATCACCGACGCCATCCGCGCGGCCACGTCGACAACCACCCACCCCGCCACCCCCGAGCAGGCCGAGCGTGCCGTCCTCGCCGTGCGCCGGGCCGCCTGGTATTCACCTGCCCGCACCGCCTGTCTGGAGGAGTCGGCCGCCGCCGTGCTCCTGCTCGCCCTGCGGCGCCGGTCCGTCGTCTGGTGTCACGGAGTCGCGCCGGACCCCGTACGCCTGCACGCGTGGGTCCAGACTGGCGACGGAGCCCTCGCGGCCGAATCGGCGTCCACGCTCCTCTACACGCCCGTCCTGATGATCGGAGACACCCATGACTGAGCCGGCTCTGTGGCTGGCCACCGAAGCGTGTGGCCTGGGCTCCTACCGTGCGGATCTGGTCGAGATGTACTGGAAGTGGGAGCAGGACCCCTCCCTGATGATCGGCTACGGCCGCCAGGTCCCCGAATCCTTGGAGGCGCGTGCAGAGGGCATGCAGCACCAGCTCCGGGGGGCCAACATCCGCTTCACCGTTTACGACCTGACCGGCGCCGAGCCCGTCCCGGTCGGCGTCACCACCCTGCTGCCCGACGAATCCGTACGCACCGCCGAGTTCGTCGTCATGCTGGCGCGCGAAGCCCGTGGGCGCGGGCTCGGTGTCGAGGCGACTCGGCTGACCCTCGACTACGCGTTCCACGTGGCCAGTCTGCGCATGGTGTGGCTCAAGGTGCTGGCCCCGAACGCGGCCGGGATCAAGGCGTACGAGCGTGCCGGGTTCCAGCACGCGGGGCGGCTGCGGGAGGCCGGTTACTGGCTCGGGCAGGTTTGCGACGAGGTGCTGATGGATGCCCTGGCAGAGGACTTCAGCGGGCATTCGGCGGTGCGGGCGCTCCTGGGGCGGGGCTGACGAAGGGCCCCGGGCAGAGCGGAGTGAGTCCTCACTCATTGACGGAGTGAGGACTCACTCCGTATGGTCGAGGTATGACCGAAGCCAAGGAGAACCCGGCCACCCGCCGTCGCGCCCCGGGCATGTCGCCGGAGCAGCGGCGCGCGATGATCATTCAGACGGCGATCCCGCTGATCGCCGAGTACGGCTCCGCCGTCACGACCGCGAAGATCGCCCGGGCCGCGGGCATCGGGGAGGGCACGATCTTCCGGGTCTTCGCGGACAAGGACGCGCTGATGCAGGCGTGTGTGGCCGAGGCGCTGTCCCCCGAGCACGCGATCCGTGAGCTCGACGCGATCGATCTGACCCAGCCGCTGTCCGACCGGCTCGTGGAGGCGGCCGAGGCGCTCCAGGCGCACACGGCCAGGATGGGCGTGATCCTCGGGTCGCTGGGGCATGGCGGCGGGAAGCACCCCGGACCGGTGCGCGGTGCGGGGCGCAATGAGTCGTCGGCCCGGATCCGCGCGGCCGTGGCGGAGTTGCTGGAACCCGACCGGGGCGCCCTGCGCCGGACCCCGGAGCAGATCGCGGCGCTCTTCTTCGGGCTGCTGTTCACTCAGCCGCGTACGGAGGACGAGCCGGACCTGACCTCGCGGGAGCTGGTCGACGTCTTCCTGAACGGGGCAGTCGCGGGGTGAGCGGCCCCTCAGTGCCCGCCCGTCAGCCCGCCGCTCAGCGTGCCGTGCAGGGCGGCGCTCGGCTGGTTGAGGCCCACTATCTCGACCGTCTTGCCGCGTTCCGCGTACTTCGTTTCGATCGCGTCCAGGGCCGCGACCGATGAGGCGTCCCAGATGTGGGTGGCCGTGAGGTCGATGACGATCCTGTCGGGGTCGGTGGCGTACGCGAAGCGGGTGACCAGGTCGTTGGAGGAGGCGAAGAAGAGCTCGCCGGTGACGGAGTAGACGACCTGGCCGCCGTCCGGGTCCAGGACCGCTGTGACGTCGGCCAGGCGGGCGACGCGGCGGGCGAAGATCACCATCGCGGTGACCGAGCCGACGACGACGCCGATCGCCAGGTTGGACGTGGCGACGACGATGGCGACGGTGATGACCATCACCGCGGTCTCCCCCACCGGCATGCGGCGCAGGGTCTTCGGGGCGATGGAGTGCCAGTCGAACGTGGCGAAGGAGACCATCACCATCACGGCGACCAGCGCCGCCATCGGGATGTCGGAGACGACCGGGCCGAAGACGATGCAGAGGACCATCAGGAAGGCGCCCGCGAGGAAGGTGGAGAGGCGGGTGCGGGCTCCGGAGACGCGGACGTTGATCATCGTCTGGCCGATCATGGCGCAGCCGCCCATGCCGCCGAAGAAGCCGGTGACGATGTTGGCGATGCCCTGGCCGACCGATTCGCGGGTCTTGTCGGAGCGGGTGTCCGTGATGTCGTCCACCAGCTGCGCGGTCATCAGGGACTCCATGAGGCCGACCAGCGCCATCGCCAGGGCGTACGGGGCGATGGTGGTCAGGGTGTCCAGCGTGAACGGCACGTCGGGCAGGCCGGGCACGGGGAGCGAGGAGGGCAGCTCGCCCTTGTCCCCGACGGCCGGGACCGCGATCCCGGCCGCCAGGGTGATCGTGGTGAGCACGACGATGGAGACCAGGGGCGCCGGGATCACCCGGGTGACCTTCGGGAAGAACACCATCAGCAGCAGGCCCCCGGCGATCAGCGGGTAGACCGGCCACGGCACGTCGTGCATCTCGGGCACCTGGGCCATGAAGATCAGGATCGCCAGGGCGTTGACGAAGCCGGTCATCACGGAGCGCGGCACGAACCGCATCAGCCTGGCGACGCCCAGGGCGCCCAGCAGGATCTGGAAGAAGCCCGCCAGGATCACGGTGGCGACCAGATAGCCGAAGCCGTGCTCCCGGTTGACCGGGGCGATCACCAGGGCGACCGCGCCGGTCGCGGCGGAGATCATCGCGCGGCGCCCGCCGACGACCGAGATCGTGACCGCCATCGTGAAGGCGGCGAAGAGGCCGATCGCGGGGTCCACCCCGGCGATGACCGAGAAGGAGATCGCCTCCGGGATCAGGGCGAGGGCGACGACCAGTCCGGCCAGGACCTCGGTGCGCCACACCTTGGGGTCGGAGATCCAGTCGGGCTTGAGGGCACTCAGGCGGAACGGGGACGCGGGCGCGGCGGAGGGCGGTGCGGAGGACAAGAGGGCGTGCCTGTCGGTCGGGGGGCGTCCACCGGGTCCGCGGTGGCCGGGCGTGGAAGCTGCACACGCGTACGCGCACGTCCTCGGGCGACAAACAACTGTACCCGGCCGCCGATCGCCCGTAGGGTCGTGCCCGTGAACACCGGACCGGCGATACGCCATGCACGGAACGGCTATCCGGTGGTGGGCTGAGCCCCCGCCGTAGCCCCGCCGGGTGTTCCGTACACCTGGCGCGGGGGCCTCCCTCGGCTCGTACACCGTACGAAATCACTGTGTCGAGCCGAAGAGATCACGAGGTCGTCAACCATGCCCGTTTCGTTCAACCACACCATCGTCGCCGCCGTGGACCGCCATGCGTCCGCGCGGTTCTTCCGGGAGCTGCTGGAGCTGGACGAGGCCCCGTCCTGGGGGCCGTTCGTCAACATCCAGCTGGAGGGCGGCGTACTGCTCCAGTTCGCGGAGCCGCCGGTGGAGATCCAGATGCAGCATTACGCGTTCCTCGTGGACGAGGAACTGTTCGACCGGGCCTACGGGCGGCTGGTCGAGGGCGGGGTCGAGCACTGGGCCGATCCGCAGATGAAGCGTCCCGGGGAGACCAACACCGGGCACGGCGGACGGGGGGTCTATTTCAAGGACCCGGCCGGGCACGCGATCGAGCTGATCACCCAGCCGTATCTGTAGCCGGAAAGGCCCTACGGGTCGCGCCGCGGGGCCGGAGCGCGGAGGCTGGGGGGATGAGTGAGCAGGTTCCGCCCGGCGGTCCGGTCCCGCCGCCGCCACGGCGGCGGATGTGGCCGTGGGTGCTGCTGCTGGTCACCGTGCTGCTGGCGCTCGCCGCGGGGGCGGTGATGGCGGTGCTGTCGGACGTCCTCCACTCGGAGGGCTCGCGGAAGGTGCACATCCGGTACGAGGTGACGGGGACCGCCCGCGATGTGGTGCTGACGTACAGCACCTGGCGGGGCGAGGAGCTGTCGACCGGGCGGCTGGCGCTGCGGTCGCTGCCGTGGGCCGGGGAGCTCGACTCCAAGGGCTTCATGAGCGGCGGCTCGTTCGTGGTGAGCGTGGGCCGGGGCGGCGGCGATGTGTCGTGCTCGGTGACCGTGGACGACGGCACGCGGCGTACGGACTCGGCCTCGGGTGCGTACGCGACGGCGACCTGCGACGGGTACTGAGAGGGCGGTCCTCCCGGAAGGATTCCAGGAGGATTCCGGGAGGACCGCCCCGCGTCGGTCAGCGGCCGTAGCGGATGAGCGCGCGGACCATGCGGCAGGTGATGTCGGACGGCGGGTGGATGCCGAGGCGCGCGGCGGTCGCGCGTATCCGGGCGTTGTTCGCGCTGGACGGGAGGTAGACGCCGGTGTCGAGCAGAGCGATCGCGAGGCGCATCGCCTTCAGGCGACGGTTGTGCGAGACATACCACTCGCGGGGGCGGCCGGCGGGGAGCGGTTTCTTGGTCAGGGGCTGGTGCAGGGGCTTGTCGAGCGGCTTGGTCGTGACTGCGGCAACGGCCATGGGCTACCTCCTGGCACGGTGGCGGAACTCTTCGGAAACCCTCACGAACTGACTCCCATTCTACCGGCCCCCACTGACAATCGCCCCTGGCCAGAGGGGCTTTCGGCCCCTGCGGCGAGGTCCGTCCCGTACCTTTGGCCCCATGGAGATCTGGATCAATCCCGCGTGTTCCAAGTGCCGCAGCGCGGTGCGGCTGCTCGACGCGGAGGGGGCCGACTACACGGTCCGCCGTTATCTGGAGGACGTGCCGTCGCCGGACGAGATCCGGGCGGTGCTCGACCGGCTCGGCCTCGAACCGTGGGACATCACGCGGACCCAGGAGGCGGCCGCGAAGGAGCTGGGCCTGAAGGACTGGCCGCGTGAGGCGGCGGACCGGGAGCGCTGGATCACCGCGCTCGCGGAGCACCCGAAGCTGATCCAGCGGCCGATCATCACGGCGGAGGACGGCACGGCGGTCGTCGGCCGGTCGGAGGAGGCGGTACGGGACGCGCTGGGACGCGGGGCGTCCTGAACCGTCGTCCTGCGGCCCGCCCCCGCCCGGTGCCTACGCCCCGTGGGCCTGGGCCTGGGCCTCCGCCTCTGCCAGGAGCTCCGTCAGCCGGAGGCCGAAGCGTACGTCGCAGGGGTGGGGCTCGCCCGTGCGTACCGAGGTGATCAGGGCGTCGACCGCCGCCGCGAAGGCGTCCACCGCGCCGTCCCACCGAGGCAGCTCCGCGACGCCGTGCTCGCCGCGGAGGACGACCTCGACCCCGGCGGCGGCCGCCGGCGCGCCCAGGGCCAGGGTGACCGTGCTGGACGCCCCGGAGGTGTGGCGCAGGACCAGGTGGTGGGCGTCGGCGGGGCCGCGGGCCGCGGTCAGTCCGGTGACGTCGCCCAGGACCGGGAGCAGGACCGAGAGGGCGTGCGGGCCGACGTCCCAGAGGCCGCCCCGTTCGCGGCGCCAGGGTGACGCGGCGTACTCGCTGTCGCTGCCGGGGGCCCAGAGCGCGCCGATCCACTCGGCGCGGGCGGTGAACCAGTCGCCCCGCGCGGCCTGTTCGGCGACCCAGGCGGCGGGGCGCGGGGCGAACCTGAGCGTGCAGAACACGACGGACGCGACCCGGGCCTGCTCGGCGGCCTCGGCGACCTCGCGGGCGCCGGCGACCGTGGTGGCGACCGGCTTGTCCAGGATCAGGTGGCAGCCGGCCTCGGCGGCCCGCGCGGCCAGCGGGGCCTGTACGTCGGGCGGCAGTGCGAAGGCGACGGCGTCGCTCGTGGCGAACAGCTCGTCGAGCCCCGCGTCGCCGGAGAAGGCCGGGGCATCGTGTACGGCGGCCAGCTCACCGGCGGCCTCGGCCCGGCGGCCCCACACCCCGCTGAGCACGGCGCCGGGGTGTGCGGCGAGGGCGGGTGCCTGGGTGTTGCGGGCCCAGGGTCCGGTGCCGGCCAGGCCGATGCGCAGAGGGGTGCCGGGTGTCGTCATGGGTCCAGTGTGCCGGGTGGCGGTCCGGGGCGTGTCCGCGTGGTCCCGGTGACTGCCGGGAAACCTCGGTAACACGGGGTTCACATGAGGGCAACGGTCGGGAAATCGCGGCTTGCCAAGCTGCGGCGCATAGACCGCAGCACCCGCAAAGGATGGCTTCCGTGACGTTCAAGGCTGAGTACATCTGGATCGACGGCACCGAGCCGACCGCCAAGCTCCGCTCCAAGACGAAGATCATGTCCGGCAGCCCGTCGACCGACGTGGCCTCGCTGCCGATCTGGGGCTTCGACGGGTCGAGCACCAACCAGGCCGAGGGCCACGCCTCGGACCGGGTGCTGAAGCCGGTCTTCAGCTGCCCGGACCCGATCCGCGGCGGTGACGACATCCTGGTCCTGTGCGAGGTCTTCGACATCGACATGACCCCGCACGCGTCGAACACCCGGGCGCTGCTGCGCCCGGTCTCCGAGCAGTTCGCCGGGCAGGAGGCGATCTTCGGCATCGAGCAGGAGTACACCTTCTTCGACGGCCACCGGCCGCTCGGCTTCCCCGAGGGCGGCTTCCCGGCCGCGCAGGGCGGCTACTACTGCGGCGTCGGCTCGGACGAGATCTTCGGCCGGGAGATCGTGGAGAAGCACCTCGACAACTGCCTGAAGGCGGGCCTGGGCATCTCCGGCATCAACGCCGAGGTCATGCCGGGCCAGTGGGAGTTCCAGGTGGGCCCGCTGTCCCCGCTGGAGGTCTCCGACCAGCTGTGGATCGCCCGCTGGCTGCTCTACCGCACCGCCGAGGACTTCAACGTCTCCGCGACCCTCGACCCGAAGCCGGTCAAGGGCGACTGGAACGGCGCGGGCGCGCACACCAACTTCTCCACGAAGGCGATGCGCGAGGGCTACGACGCGATCATCACGGCCTGCGAGTCGCTGGGCGAGGGCTCGAAGCCGATGGACCACGTCAAGAACTACGGCGCGGGCATCGACGACCGCCTGACCGGTCTGCACGAGACCGCCCCGTGGAACGAGTACAGCTACGGCGTCTCGGACCGCGGCGCCTCGGTGCGCATCCCGTGGCAGGTCGAGCAGGACCGCAAGGGCTACATCGAGGACCGCCGCCCGAACGCCAACGTCGACCCGTACGTCGTCACGCGGCTGATCGTGGACACCTGCTGCTCGGCCCTGGAGAAGGCCGGCCAGGTCTGATCCGCCCCCGCGCACGGAGAGGCGCCCACCGCACGTCGCGGTGGGCGCCTCTCGTTGTCAGTGCCGTGTGCCAGGCTTTCCCCATGCTCAGCGTGAAGGTCGAGACCGAGAACCAGCAGACCCACACCCGTGTTTCCGCCCAGAAGCTCGGGGACCTCGTGCACCGCATCGGCGGGCGCGGGGACAATTTCCTGGTCGTCCAGCGGGTCCCGGACATCCCGGGCACCTTCATCCAGGTATGGCACGAGGCGGGCGGGGCGTACGAGTTGGAGCACCGTACGGGCACGGCGGCGAGCCATGTCCGTACCGTCGTCGGCGACGCCGGCCGGGTCCTCGCGCTGATGACGCGCTGGGCCCGCGAGGAGCCCGGCTGGGACGCGGGCACCGACTGGCGGAGCGCCGGGATACCGGAGCCGGAGCCCGTGCCCGAGCTCGCCGAGGAGATCCGGAAGCAGCTGGAGCCCCGGGTCCGGGAGCTGCTGCGCGGCGGTTACGGGACCGTGCGGACGTTCACCGAGGCGGCCGAGGACTATCTGGTGAAGGACGGGGTGCGGCCGGTCTCCCGGGCCCAGGCGCAGGAGTTGGTGGAGCGGCTGTGGCTGGAGCGGGTCGCGGAGCAGCGGGGCTGGGCGGACGAGGTGACGGACGCGGACCGGCTGGAGCAGGCGTTCGCCCGGCTGGACCGGGGCGGCATCACGGCCCGGGAGAATTTCGCCTGCTGCCGCTCGTGCGGGATGGACGAGATCCGGGCGGCCGGGCGTGAGGACGCCCAGGGCTTCGTCTTCTTCCACAGCCAGGGTACGGAGAGCGCGGGTGCGGGGCACGGCCTCGCGCTGTACTACGGCGGCTTCGGACGCTCCGCCGAGCGGACGGCCGAGGTGGGCCGCGAGGTGGTGGCCGCGCTGAGCGAGGCGGGGCTGACGGTGGAGTGGGACGGTTCGCCGGACAGGGCGATCCAGCTGACGGACCTGGACTGGCGGAAGCGGCTGGTGGGTTAGGGGCTGATGGGACGGGGGGCAGGAGCTGGTGGGTGAGGGGCTGTCGGCTTGCTCACCTCGTTGTACGAAGGGGCGCGGCGCCACGCGTTCTCTGCTTCAATGGGGCCATGGCCAGCTTCCCGCACACCTCGACCGGTCGCAGCGACCTCGAACCGTTCTGGCCCTCCCGTCAGCACCACGACTTCGACCGGGTGTGTTGCCGCGCGCTGAACGCGCCGGCCCTCTGACGCCCTCACCCGGCCTCCGGTCCGCGCGCACGCAGCAAGTCCGTCCACCGACGACTCCCTCGCGCGAAAGAGCTGACCCCTCATGGCGAACACCCGTACCTTCTCCGCTGCCGCTGCGACCACTTCCGCCCCGGCCCTCTCCCCCAACCGGCACCGGCTGCGCGCCGTCGCCCCCGACGAGGCCGTCCAGCAGGCCGACGTCTCGGCGCTCCTGACGCCGGGTGCGACCTGGCTGCCCGCGCCCCAGCACACCCTGCCCAGCCTGCCGGGCCGTCCGCCGATGGTCGGCTACCTGGTGCTGGTGCCCGCCGACCAGCAGCCCGCCTTCGCCGCGGCGGCCGGACCGGGCGCGGCGGGTCCGGTGACCATCGACTCCGTGCGGCGCTCCGCTTCCGTCGACGGGCGCCCGCTGGACCTCACCTACCTGGAATTCGAGCTCCTGGCCCATCTGGTGGCCCACCCCCACCGCGTCCACACCCGCGACCAGCTGGTGACCACGGTCTGGGGTTACGGGCATGTGGGCGACGGCCGCACGGTCGACGTCCACATCGCCCGGCTGCGCCGCAAGCTGGGCGCCGAGCACCGTCACTCGATCCAGACGGTGCGCCGGGTCGGGTACAAGTACACGCCCTGACCGGCAGCCAAAGGGGGCGGGCCCCGGTTCCGGTAAGCACTACCGGAACCGGGGCCCGTCCTCGTACGCCCTGCTCAGCGCAGTCCCGAAGCGGCCGGTGTCGCCACCGCCGCCGGCTCCGGTTCGCCGTGGTCCAGGCTCGGGAGCCGGCCGAGGCCGCGCGGGGTGCGCCAGTTGCGCTCGCCGAGCAGCGCCATCACGGAGGGCAGCAGCACCATCCGTACGAGTGTGGCGTCCAGCAGGACCGCGACCGCGAGGCCGACGCCCATCTGTTGCATGTCCTGCATGGACAGGGTCGCGAAGACCGAGAACACCGCCACCATGATCACGGCCGCGCCGGTCACCGCGCCGGCCGTGCGGCGGATGCCCTCGTCGATCGCGGCCCGGTTGCCGATCCCCCGGCCGTGCGCCTCGCGGATGCGGGAGACGACGAAGACGTGGTAGTCCATCGAGAGCCCGAACAGGACGACGAGGACGAACAGCGGCATCCAGGACTCGACCGCGCCGACGCCCTCCGAGCCGATGAGCCCGGCGCCCCAGCCGTGCTGGAAGACCGCGGTCATCACCCCGTACGCGGCGGCCACGGAGAGCAGGTTGAGGACGATGGACGTCACGGCGATCACGTACGACCGGAAGCAGAACAGCATCAGCAGGAACGTCACGGCGGTGATGAAGAGGAAGACGGGGGCGATCCCGCGCTTCAGCTGGTCGTTGAAGTCGACGGACCCGGCCACCTCGCCGGTGACGTAGGCGTGGGCTCCGGTGGCGTCGAAGGCGGCGGGCAGGCGGTCGTCGCGCAGGGCGGTGAGGTCCTTCTCGCCGCCGGGGAGCGGGACCTCGAACTCGGCGATGTTCCGCGCCCGGTGCACGGTGACGTGGTCGAAGCCGGCGAGGGCCTCGCGGACGGCCGGGGCGGTGATGTCGTCGGCCGCCACGACGACCTGGGCCGGGGCGGGGCCGCCGGGGAAGGTCTCGCTGATGTGGCGGTAGGCGACGGACAGCGTGGAGTCGGAGCCGAACTGCTTGTCCAGGCCCAGGGATTCGGTCTTCATGCCGAGCGCGGGCGCGGCGAGCACCAGCAGGACGGCGACGGAGGCGACGGCGAAGAGCTTCGGGCGGTCGAGTACGGGGCGCAGCACCCGGCCCGCGATACGGCCGCTCTCTCCCTTCCCGCGCTTGCCGCGCCGGTTCAGCAGCGGTACCCGGCCGGCGTCGATGCGGTCGCCAAGCCAGGCGAGCAGGGCGGGCAGCACGGTGACGGAGCCCAGCATGGCGATGCACACGACGGTGATGGTGGCGAGGGCGAAGCCCTTGAAGAGCATCAGGCCGGACAGGAACATGCCGGCCATGGCGACCATCACGGTGAGTCCGGAGACCAGGACGGCCCGGCCACTGGTGGCGGCGGCGATGCGCAGGGCGGTGCCGGCGTCGCGTCCGGCGGCCCGCTCGTCGCGTTCGCGGCGCAGATAGAACAGGCAGTAGTCGACGCCGACGGCGAAGCCCATCAGGAACATCACGGAGTACGTGGTCTGGAACAGGTGGAGCTGGTGGCTGGCGAGCGAGAGCAGGCCGAAGGCGGCCATGCACGCGGTGAGCGCGAGCCCGACGGGCAGCAGGGCGGCGACGACGGCGCCGAAGGCGACCAGCAGGATGCCGAGGGCCAGCGGTACGGCGGTGAACTCGGCCTTCTTGAAGTCGTCCGCGAGCAGGTCACCGAGCCACTTGCCGGCGCTGGCGTCCCCGAACTGGCTGACGGTGACGCCGGGCTGCCGCTTCCCGACCCCGGCGACGGCGTCCAGCACGGGCTGCACCCGGTCGGGGGCGGTGTCCGGGTCGCCCTTCATCTCGAAGGTGATCAGCGCGTCCTTGCGGTCCTTCGACTCGACCGGGTCCGCGAGGCCGGTGACCTCGCCGGTGTCCCGGAGGGCGGTGGCGAGGTCACCGGCGGCGGCCTTCCAGCCGTCCGGTTCGGCGGCGGACACCATGACAAGTTCGCCGGCCCGGTGGCCGAGCCCCGCGTCGGAGAGGATCTGTTCGGCGCGGGCCGAGTCGCCCGCGCCGTTCTCCGCGTCGGTCATCTCGACCATGCCCGAGGCGCCGCCGATGCCCGCGGCGAGTACGACGAAGAGCAGCCAGCCGAGAATGGCCGTCTTGCGGTGGTGTGCGCTCCACACACCGATACGTGCCGCGAGGTTACGCCTCATGGCGGGTTCGCCCCCTGTTGGTGGAAGTCCGACGATGCCCCTCGAATCTAGGAACGGCGGATCGTGCGCCCCAGCCGGTGGAACACCCGGTCGCGCGGCGCGTAGGGCGAGGTGGCGGGGTGGTGCTGGGTACACCCCCACCGGGTGGCGAACCGGCTGCCCGGCGCCGGGTGCGCCGGGTCAGACTGGGTGCGACACGGGGCCGGCACAGGGACCCGGCGAGGGGAACGAGGGACCGGGATGGACGCGAAGCGGGGACGGATCGGGGCGGCGCTGCTGGCCGCGTGGCGCGGGCTGGTGGTGTCGTTCGCCGCCCTCGCGGGGTCGTGCACGCTGTTCGTACTGGCGGTGGTGTCCATCGCGATGATCCCGCTGGGCATCGGCCTGATCACCACGCCGTACATCCTGGAGGCGGTCCGTAAGCACGCCAACCAGCGCCGGCTGCTCGCGATCACCTGGTCGGACGTGCGCATCCCGGTGCCGTACCGGCCGTTCCCGAAGGATGTGCGGAGCGGGTTCACCGGGCAGGTGGAGCGGACCACGCTGCTGCTGAAGGACCCGGCGACCTGGCGGGACATGCGGTGGATGCTGGTCGACATGACGGCCGGCTACACGGTGGCGATCCTGGCGGCGGCGCTGATGGTGTACCCGGTGGAGGGGTTCGTGCTGGCGGCGGGGCTGTGGCGGGTCTTCACGGACGACCGGTACTGGTACGCGTTCGTCCCGGTCGACAGCCAGGCGACGGGGCTGCTGGCCGCGGCGCTCGGTGTGGCGTTCTTCGCCTTCGCGGTGCTGGTGAGCGAGCGGCTGCTGCGGGCGCACTTCGTGCTCGCCCGGTCGGTGCTCGCCCCCACCCAGGAACAGGAACTCGCGCTGCGCATCGACCGGTTGACCGAGACCCGGCACGAGGCGGTCGACACGGCCGCCTCCGAGCTGCGGCGCATCGAGCGGGATCTGCACGACGGGGCGCAGGCCCGGCTGGTCGCGATGGGGATGAACCTCGGCACCGTGGAGGCGCTGATCGAGAAGGACCCGGCGCAGGCGAAGCAGCTCCTGGCGATGGCCCGGGAGTCCTCGGCCGAGGCGCTGACCGAGCTGCGCGACCTGGTCCGGGGCATCCACCCGCCGGTCCTCGCCGAGCGGGGGCTCGGGGACGCGGTGAAGGCGCTGGCGCTGCGGCTGCCGATCCCGTGCGACGTGGACGTGGAGCTGGCCGGCCGGGCGGACGCGCCGGTGGAGTCGGCGGCGTACTTCGCGATCAGCGAGGCGCTGACGAACGCGGCGAAGCACTCGGGGGCCGACCGGATCTGGGTGGACCTGCGGCACGACGACGGGGCGCTCCGGTTCTCGGTGACGGACAACGGGAAGGGCGGCGCCTCGGTCGGGGCGGGCTCGGGGCTGAGCGGAATCGAACGGCGGCTCGGTACATTCGACGGCATCATGGCCGTCAGCAGCCCCGCGGGCGGTCCCACCATGGTGACCATGGAGATCCCTTGCGAGTTGTCCTAGCCGAAGATCTCTTCCTGCTGCGCGACGGCCTGGTGCGGATGCTGGAGGCGTACGACTTCGAGATCGCGGCCGCCGTCGAGACCGGGCCGGAACTCACCAGGGCCCTCGCCGAGTTGGAGCCGGACGTCGCCGTGGTCGACGTCCGGCTCCCGCCGTCCCACACGGACGAGGGGCTTCAGTGCGCGCTGGCGGCCCGGCGGGCGCGGCCCGGGCTGCCCGTCCTCGTACTCTCCCAGCACGTCGAGCAGTTGTACGCGCGCGAGCTGCTGGCGGACGGCAACGGCGGGATCGGGTATCTGCTCAAGGACCGGGTGTTCGACGCGGACCAGTTCATCGACGCGGTGCGCCGGGTCGCGGCGGGCGGCACGGCGATGGACCCGCAGGTCATCTCGCAGCTGCTGACGCGGCGTTCGCAGGACAAGCCGATGGGCGGGCTGACGCCGCGCGAGCGGGAGGTCATGGAGCTGATGGCCCAGGGCCGGTCGAACGCGGCGATCGCCTCGCAGATGGTGATCACGGAGCGGGCGGTGGCCAAGCACACCTCGAACATCTTCGGGAAGCTGGGCCTGCCGCCGTCCGACGACGACAACCGCCGCGTCCTGGCGGTACTGGCGTATCTGGACCGGGGCTGACGCCCGCCGGCCGCCAGGCCGCGGTCAGCCGTTGAACCAGGCCGCCACATCGAGCCGGAAGGCGCCGTCCGGGGCCATCGTGCGCAGGTCGTCCTCCAGGGCGCGGACCCGTTCGGCGCCGAGGACCCGGGCCCACTCGGCGCGCAGCCGGTCGAAGCCCTCGGCGGACCGCCGGAGCACGTCGACGCCCCGCGCGGTCAGCAGGACCAGCTTGCGGCGCCCGTCGGCCGGATCGTCGGCGCGCTCCACGTAACCGAGGCTTTCCAGCCGGTCGACGGTCTTGCCCGCGGCTTGTTTGGAGACGCCGAGGCGGCGGCCGATCTCACTGGCCGTCGCCCCCTCGGCGCCCACGGCCTGGAGGGCGTAGCCGTACGCGGGCCGCATGTCCGGGTGCCCCTGCTCCGCGAGATCGCGGTGGAGCGCGTCGATGACCGTACGGAAGCCCGCAAACAGCAGAAGAGGCAGTTCGAAGCCCCTGCCGGCCTCCTCCGGGCGCGCTTCTCCGCGCCCGCCCGCACGCTCAGCCATTGCGAAACTCGACAACCTGGTTTACGTTTTTTTCGTCAATCACATTGTCGAGTTTAGCCGAGGGGTCCCGCCATGCCCGCGACCGTCTTCCCCGACCACACCCTGGAATCCGCCCCCGCCGCCCGGTCCGGTCTCGCCGCCATCGAGCGGAAGCAGGGCTTCCTGCCGTCCGCCGCCGCCCGCATGGCCACCTCCCCCGAGGCGCTGAGCGGCTTCCTCCGGATGAACGCGCTGTTCGAGGCCACCACCCTGGACCGGCTCTCGCGCGAGGTCCTGAGCATGACCATGGCCACCCGGAACGGCTGCCACGTCTGCGTGGCGGTCCACACCGGGATACTCACCGCCCTGGACGCCGCGCCCGCCGTCCTCGCCGCCCTCCGCGCGGGCACCCCGCTCCCGGACGAACGGCTCGAAGCCATGCGGCAGTTCGTCCTGGCCGTCCTCGCCGCGAACGGGGCCGTGGACGACGCGGCGATCGAGGCGTTCACCGCCCACGGCTACACCGCGCGCAACGCGCTGGAGGTCACCCTCGGCATCGCCACCTACACCCTGTCCACCTTCGCCAACCGGATGACGGGCGCGCCCGTCGACGGCCCTCTGGCCCGGTTCGCCTGACGCCCGCGGGGTCTCCGACGGAGGGGTCCGGAGTGACCATCGCACCATTCGCTCGTTCAGCTGAATGTGCGCCCACCGTCAGAGCTACCGCCGCCCGTCGCCCCGGCCGACGCGGAACAGGCCGAGGCCGCGCTGGTCGAGCACTACCCGCGGCTGGTGCGGATCGGCTACCTCCTGCTGCCGCCCTCGCCGGGCCGCACCCGGCGGGTGTTCGCCGCCCACGCCCTCGCCCAGCGCTCCCTCCAGGCCGCCCACCGCGCCGGCCCCGCCGCCGTCCCCCTCCCCCGCCGCACCGGCGACGCCGACCCCTCGTACACCTACGTGCGGCGCCAAGTGCTGCGCCGGGCGCTGGCGGCGGGGTGTACCCGGCGCCCCGGGTGGCGGCCGCGCCGCGCCGCGCTGCCGCCCGTCCTGCCGTCGGCGTGGGGCCTGCGCCTGCTCCCGCACCCGGGCGGCGCCGGTGAACTCGCCCTGGAACGGGAGCTGGCGGCGCTCACCGCCCCCGCCCGGGCCGCCTTCGTCCTGCGCGGCCTGGAGGGGCTCGCGGACGGGGAGGTCCGGCGGGAGCTGGCCGCCGCCGGGGTCACCGATCCGCACGCGGCGCTGACCGAGGCGGACGGGGTGCGGGCGGGCCACGCGCTTCTCGGCTCCCCGGAGTTCGACCCCTGCTCGCTCCAGGCCCGGCCGCCCGATCTGCCGGGCCGCCGCAGACGCGCCCGCACCGCGCTCGCGGCCGTCGCCGCGCTCCTGGTGTGCGGGGCGCTGCTCGGGCTGCCCGGCGGCGGCTGGGGGCACGGCGGCCTGACCGCCCCGCCGTACGCGCGCAATCCGGCGTCCGAAGCGGCCCTGGACCCGGGGGCGTTGCACCGGGTGCCCGCGACGTACTGGCGCCACTCGGCGCGTACGGACTTCACCTCCTGGCCCACCCGCGGCGACCGCACCCAGGACACCCGGCTGCTGCGGCGCGCCCTCGCCGTGTGGGCCAGGCCCGGCGCCGGCATCCGGACGTCGGCGACACCCGGCACCCCCACCGGCCCGCCGATGGGTGCTCCGCAGCTGCTGTACGCGGGTGAGGTGGGGGACTCCGCGGTGGTGCTGTTCCACGACGGGCTGCGCGTCGTGCGGTACGCCGAACCGCGCAACGCCGACCCCGCGCTGGGCGCCGCCCTCGACTTCGCCCGGGTGGACGGGGCGGACGAGGCGTCGTCGGGCGCGCTGCTGGTGGCCAGGACCGGGGACGGGGTGCGGTATCTGACGGCGCCCTGGGTCCGGGAGGCCCGGGTGCGGGACCTGCTCACGCCGGACCGGGCGCCCCGCCCGCTGGACCGCTCCCCGGACGGGGTGACCGGCCCGCTGGCCGACCCGGCGGCGGGCTCCGACTGCCGGTCCTGGGAGGCCGTCGAGCTGACCGGGGCCACATCGGTCCGGCTGGTCACGGACCTGGGCGAGCTGGCCCCGGCCCGGCTGACCTCGGGCGCCCCGGGCAGCCCGCACGACGTCACCGGACGGGCCGAGCGGGAGAGCTGGGCGCACACCGCGTGTCTGCTGCGGGAGGTCCGCGCGCACGGGGTGCGGTCGGTCAACTCCTGGGCCTACGCCCGGCAGCCGCTGCCCGAGGACGGGGGCACGGCGCGCTGGCTGTGCACCCGGGCGGAGACCTGGCGGGGGGCGGGAAGCAGGGTCATCGCGCAGTTCCAGGCCCCGTCCGCCCGTCCGGCGGCGCCGGGCGCGGTCGCGGCGCGGGGCGAGGACGTGCCGGAGTGCGGGGCGCGGACGCCCAGGGTGCTGGCGGGCGTGCTGTGGCAGTCGCCGGGCGGGCGGTGGTACGTCCTGGCGGCGGGCAGCGGGCAGTTCGCGTCGCTGTCCACCTCGGGCGGGGTGACCGGGAGCGCCCCGGGGCGGCTGCTCGCGGTGCCCGCCGCGGAGGGGGTCCGGCCCCGGCTCGGCGGCCGGCTGAAGGACGGCAGCCGGGTGGTCGCGCTGCACTGAGGGGTCACCGCGGCTTCCGAAGCCGGGAATTCCGCGCAGGTGGGGCCGGGAATTCGGCGCACACCCCTGTTCCCCGGGCTTACCGCTCAGTATTTTGACAACATGTCTAACACGCAGCCAGCAGCGGTCGCGGCGGAGCGGACCGCCCTCAAGGCCCGCCGGGTCAGCTTCGCCTGGGACCGGACACCCCTGCACTGGGTGCCGGGCGACCCGTTCACCACGCACACCATCAATGTGCTCCACCTCCTGCTGCCCGCCGGGGAGCGCTGGTTCATCCACGTCTACCGCCAGGTGCTCCCGTACATCCACGACGAGGAGCTGCGCCAGGACGTCATCGGCTTCATCGGCCAGGAGGCGATGCACTCCCAGGCCCACGACGACGTGCTCCCGCACCTCAAGGAGCTGGGGCTCGACCCGACCCCGTACACCGCGCAGGTCGACTGGCTCTTCGAGAAGCTGCTCGGCGACCGGACGCTGCCGCCGGGCCGGGCCCGCAAGTGGTGGCTGATGGAGCGGGTGGCGACGATCGCGGCGATCGAGCACTACACCGCCTTCCTGGGCGACTGGATACTCAACGCCGACGAGCTGGACCGGCGCGGGGCCGACCCGACCATGCTGGATCTGCTGCGCTGGCACGGCGCCGAGGAGGTCGAGCACCGCTCGGTCGCCTTCGACGTGTTCATGCATGTCGACGGCGGGTACCGGCGGCGGGTGCGGACCTGGGCGACGGCGTTCTCCGCGCTGCTGTTCCTCTGGCAGCGCGGCGCCCGGTTCTTCATGGAGAACGACCCGAGCCTGCTGGACGGCAAGGCGTCGTTCGGGCAGTTCTACCGCGGCGGCCGGCACGGCACCCTGCCCAGCACCCCGGCGATCCTGCGCTCCGTCCCGCGCTATCTGAGCCGTACGTACCACCCCTCGCAGGAGGGCAGCACGGCCCAGGCCGTCGACTATCTCACCCGCTCGCCCGCCGCCGTCGCGGCCGAGGCCCGTACGACGGAAGCCCGCTGACCATGCCGCGTCCCCTGCCCCTCCCCCGCCCGCTCACGGCCGTCGTGGCGGCCGGCGCCGTGCTGCTCGCCCGGCGGGCGATGCGCCGGCGCATCCGGAAGTCCCCGCTGTGGCCGATGCCCGCGCTGGACGAGCCCATATCGGGCCGCAACACGCGCCGTTCGACCACCGGCCGGCGGCTGCTGGTCACCGGCCGGACCAGTCCCGCCGACGGTGTCGTCCAACTCCGCCTGGAGGGGCCGGACCTGCCCGCCTGGGAGCCCGGCGCCCATCTGGACCTGGTGCTGCCCTCCGGCCTGGTCCGGCAGTACTCGCTGTGCGGGGACCCCGCCGACACCGGCTCGTACACAGTGGCCGCCCGGCTCGTCGAGGACGGGCGCGGCGGCTCCCGCGAGGTGCACACTGCGCTCCACGAGGGCATGGAGGTCGAGGTGCGCGGCCCCCGCAACCGCTTCCCGCTCACCGAAGCCCCCGCCCACCTCCTGATCGCCGGCGGCATCGGCATCACCCCGGTCCTGCCGATGGTCCGCCGCCTCGCCGCCGAGGGCGCCGACTGGCGGCTGCTGTACGGGGGCCGGAGCCGGGCCACCATGCCGTTCCTGGCGGAGGTCGAGAAGCTGGGCGCCGACGGGGGCCGGGTCACGGTCGTCCCGCAGGACGAGGCGGGGCATCCGGATCTCGCCGCCGCCCTCGCGGACGCGGCCGAGGGCACGGCGGTGCGCTGCTGCGGCCCGCAGCCCCTGATGGACGCGGTGGCCGCCGCCCTGCCGCCCGGCCGCACCCTGCACCTGGAACGCTTCACGGCGGCGGGCCCGGACCCGGCCGGTGCGGCCCCGTTCGTGGTGGAGCTGCACCGCTCGGGGCGTACGGTGCCGGTCGCGGCGGACCAGTCGGTGCTGGCCGCCGTGCGCGCCGAACTGCCGCATGTCGCGTACTCCTGCGAGCAGGGCTTCTGCGGTACGTGCCAACAGCGCGTCCTGGCGGGCGAGGTGGAGCACCACGACGACCTGCTCACGGACGACGAGCGCGCGGACTCCATGCTGATCTGCGTCTCCCGGTGCCGGGGCGGGCAGCGGCTGGTGCTGGACCTCTGATCCGGCCGGACCCACCGGTCGGTACGCTGGGGGTATGACGACCGGGGTGCGGCGCAGGATGGGCGTCGAGGAGCGCAGGCAGCAGCTGATCGGCGTCGCGCTGGAGTTGTTCAGCCGCCGGGCGCCGGACGAGGTGTCGATCGATGAGATCGCGGCGGCGGCCGGGATCTCGCGGCCCCTGGTCTACCACTACTTCCCGGGCAAACAGAGCCTGTACGAGGCGGCGTTGCGCCGGGCCGCCGACGAGTTGGCGGCCCGGTTCATGGAGCCGCACGAAGGGCCGCTCGGCGCCCGGCTGCTGCGCGTGATGGGCCGGTTCTTCGACTTCGTGGACGAGCACGGGCCCGGGTTCGCCGCGCTGATGCGGGGCGGTCCGGCGGTGGGCTCGTCCACGACGAACGCCATGATCGACGGGGTGCGCCAGGCCGCCTGCGATCAGATCGTGGCCCATCTGGACGCCGGGGAGCCCCCGGCCCGGCTGGAGCTGGTCGTACGGTCCTGGGTGTCGCTCGCCGAGTCGACGGCGCTGCTCTGGCTGGACGGGCGCCGGGTGCCCCGGGCGGAGCTGGAATTGCAGCTCGTGCACGACTTCGCCGCGCTGGCCGCCGTGAGCGCGGCGTACGACGAGGAGATGGCGGGGATCGTGCTGCGGGTGCTGGCGCGGGAGCCGGCGGACGGCCCGTTCGGGGACCTGCTGACCCGGCTCTCCGCGCTGGCACCGGCCATTCCGGCGGTGCCCGCGCAGCGGCTGCCGTAGCCCCGGCTCAGACCTTGCGGTAGGACGCGTCGAGGTCCCGGGCCTCTGCCGAAAGGTGCAGTGCCGGGCCGGTGACCGTGCCGAGGTGGGCGCGCAGCAGCTCCAGGACGGCCTCGGTGAGCCGGGCCTTGGTCTCCGGGGTGCGGCCGGGCAGCAGCGAGATGTCCACGTGCACCAGCGCGTCGCCGTCCGGTGCGTCCGCGACCACCGTCTCCTCGGCCCGCCGGAACCGGGTCTTGCAGGCGGCGATCTTGGTGTCGACGGTCGCGGCGACGACCGGGTGCAGCGCGAGGGCGAAGGCGGGGCGGTCGAAGGCGTCGGTCAGCTCGGCGGAGTAGTCGACGGTGATCTGCGGCATGACGGGCTCCCGGGCGGGCGGAGGGTGCAGGGCTGCGCCCAGCCTTCACCGGCTCCACGCGGGCACACAACAGGCATTCACTATGTGAGCAGTTCGCCGTGGAGCGCGAGGGCGAGCCCCGCCTCCGCGCTGTCCGCCCGGCCCTGTTCGAAGGCGCGTCGGTAGGCCGCGTCGCCGACCGCCTCCCGGGCGCGCCGTTCGCAGGTCTCGCGGACCGGGCCCAGCTCGGGGGTGCCGCGCTGGGGGTGGCCGACCATGCGCCAGTAGACCTGTCCGGTGCCGTAGACGCGGGCGGCCCTGGCGCCCTCGCCCTGGGCGGCGATGGCGGCGGCCAGGATGTCCAGGCCGAGCGCGATGCCGAAGCGGTCGCGGAGCCGGTGCTTGCCGGCGAGCATGGCCCGGGCGTGCGCGGCGGCGGGTGCGGCGCGGCCCTGGAGCAGGGCGATCAGGGCGAGTTGGTAGTCGACGTAGGACCGGGTCCAGCACTCGTCCTGGGCCTCGCAGGCCGCCCGGAGCACCACGGCGGCCGACGCGGCCTCCTCAAGGCGGCCGAGCCCGGTGAGGGCGAAGACGGTGATGAGGTGGCAGCGCAGCCGGTAGGCCGCTTCGAGCCTGGTCCCGGACGCGGTGGTCCGGAGCACCCGCCGTGAGGCGCGCAGCCCCTTCTCGGGGTCGCCGGTCATCAGGTGGGTGAGGCCGCGCAGATAGGCGGCGGCCAGGATGCCCTCGTCGGTGCCGTCGGCGGCGGCCTCGCGGACGCACTCGCGGCCGATGCGTTCGGCGGCCGGGTAGTCGCCCTGGAGCAGCACGCAGATGCCGAGCACCCACAGCGCCCGGGTGCGGTGGGGGCCGCCGGCCGGTCCGTCGTCCAGGGCGCGCTGGGCGTAACCCCGGGTCTGCGGGAGGTGGCCGCAGCAGCACCAGAAGAAGCCGATGCGGCCCGCCATCTCCTGGGCGGCGGCCGGGTCGTGTTCGAGGAGATGGTCGAGCGCGGCGCACAGGTCGGCGTGCGCGTCGGCGATGCGGTGGTACCAGAGGATCTGGTCGTCGCCGGTCCAGCCGGCGTGGGCGTTGCGGGCGAGGCCGAGGAAGCAGGCGGCGTGCCGGTCGGCGGCCTCCCGGTCCTCGCCCAGCTCCACGAGCCACATCCGGCCGTACTCGCGCAGGGTGTCGAGCATGCGGTGGCGGGTGCCCTCGCGGCTGACGACGGACTTGGCGGCCAGGCCGCGCAGGGCGGTGCGGACGCCGTCCTCGGTGAGGGGGCCGCCGGTGCAGACGGTGACGGCGGTGTCCTCGTCGAAGTCGCCGCGCAGCACGGTGAGCCGGGCCCACAGGAGCCGTTCGAGCGGGGTGCACAGCTCGTGGGACCAGCCGATGGTGGTGCGCAGGGTGCGGTGGCGGACCGGGCGGAGGGCGGTGTCGGCGAAGACGTCGAGCCGGGAGCCGAGGCGCTGGGCGATCTCCTGGACGCTCTGCCGGCCGACCGCGGCGGCGGCGAGCTCGATGGCGAGCGGGATGCCGTCGAGGCGGCGGCAGATGTCGGCGGCGGCCTCGGCGGTGCCCGGTTCCCGGAAGGGGGTGGTCGGGGCGGCGGCGGTGGCGCGTTCCCGGAAGAGGGTGAGGGCGTCGGCGGCGCCGTCGACGGGCAACGGGTCGACCTCCACGAGCTGTTCGCCCCGCAGGTTCAGGGGCTGGCGGCTGGTGGCGAGGACGGTGAGCCCGGGCGAGGTGGTGAGGATCTCGCCGAGGAGGTGGGCGCAGGCGGGGAGCAGGTGCTCGCAGGAGTCCAGGACGAGCAGGAGCTGTTTGTCGGCGAGCCATTCGCACAGCACGTCGATGGGCGGGCGCAGTGTGTGGTCGCTGAGGCCGACCGCGTCGGAGACGGTGGCGAGGAGGAGTTCGTCGTCGTGCAGCGGGGCGAGGTCGGCCCACCGGACGCCGTCGCGGTGGCCGGGGGCGGCGCGGCGGGCGGCGCGGAGGGCGAGCCGGGTCTTGCCGACGCCTCCGGTGCCGGTGAGGGTGGTCAGCCGGCCGGTGGCGAGGGCGTGTTCGAGCCCGGTGAGCTCGGCCGTCCGTCCGACAAAGCTGGTGGTCTCCTCGGGGAGGTTGCTGGCCATCGTCACCGTCGCTGCACAGGTGGAGTGAAAGGCATGCCCGGGGGTGTCTGGAGCGACACCCCCGGGCGGCTGCCCATACGGTAGTCCCGTGGCGGTCAGCGCAGGGTGAACACCGCCACCGTGCGTCCCGGGACGGTGAAGCTGCCCGAACTCCGCTTGTACGAGGACTTCTTGACGGTAGAATCCGCGCCCTTCGCCTGGACGGGGTGCAGGGCGTAGTGCTTGCCGGCGAGCGCGGTCACCCGCTGGGTGGTGGTGCCGGGGGCCGCGTTGAAGACGACGACGAGTTTGCCGAGGCGCATGGTGATCACGCCGGGGGTCTCGTCCTCACCGGACAGCGGGAAGGTGAGCCGGGACTGCACCTGCGCGGTGCTCGCCAGGCCGAAGTCCTTCTCGGTGGTGCGGATGGTGAGCAGGTCGCGGTACGCGGCCGAGGCGCCGTTGATCTGTGCGCAGCCCGGGTTGACCGTGGCGTTGGTCAGCAGGGGCTTCGCGTACGGCCACTTGTCCTCGTTGTCCGCGGCCGGCGGCAGTCCGCGCCCGAAGCCGTTGCCGGCCCGGCAGTCCCAGTGCAGGGCGTTGAACCAGTCGCCGCTGTCGAAGGAGTTGCGGTCCAGCGACTTGGAGCGCAGCAGGTCCGTGCCGGCCTGGGAGAGCGCGGGGCCCTGCGAGAGGGTCGCCGTCGCCATGGCCAGGACCTGCATGCGGGCCCGGTCGGCGGCCGGGGTGCCGGCCGGGAGCTTGAACGCGAGCGCGTCGTACAGGGTCTCGTTGTCGTGGGCGTCGGCGTAGGCGAGGGCGTCACCGGGTGCGGCGGCGTAGCCGGCCGGGGCGCCGTTGTAGTCGACGCCGGAGCCCTTGACGGTGTTCCCGGAGGTGTCGGTGAAGGTGTAGTCGGCGAGGTTGCCGGTGAGGCCGACCTTGATCAGGTCCTGGTAGTGCAGCAGGCGGGCCTTCTGCTCGGCCCGCGTGCCGTTGGCGGTGGAGGTGTTGGGGTCGGTGTAGAGGCCGGTGGCGAAGCCCTGGACGCCGGGGTCCTCGTCGAACGGGGAGCCGCCGCGTACGGCGTCGCGGGCCCGGTCGGAGAAGGTGGCGATGCCGGTGCCGGCCATGTTCTTCTGGGTGGCCTGGACGAAGCGGGCGTCGTCGGCGATCTCGCCGAAGTTCCAGCCCTCCCCGTACAGGATGATCTTCTTGCCGTCCACGCCGTCCTTGGCGGGGGTCAGGGCGTCGAGGGCCTTGCGGACGGCCAGGATGTTGGCCTTGGGGTGGTGGCCCATCAGGTCGAAGCGGAAGCCGTCGACCTTGTACTCCTTGGCCCAGGTGACGACCGAGTCCACGACGAGCTTGCCCATCATGGTGTTCTCGGGGGCGGTGTTGGCGCAGCAGGTGGAGGTGGCGACGGTGCCGTCCTCCAGGAGCCGCTGGTAGTAGCCGGGCACGATCCGGTCGAGGACGGACTTGTCGTCCTGGCCGGAGGCGACGGTGTGGTTGTAGACGACGTCCATGACGGTCCGCAGTCCGGCGTTGTTGATGCCCTGGACCATCTGCCGGAATTCGACGGTGCGCTCGGTGCCGTCCGGGTCGGAGGCGTAGCTGCCCTCGGGGACGGTGTAGTGCAGCGGGTCGTATCCCCAGTTGAAGGCGTCCTCCGCGGCGGCCTTCGCGACGCACGCCTGCTGTTCGGCGGAGTCGGGGGCGTAGACGGACAGCTCGCAGGCGGGCTTGGCCTGGTCCTTCTTCTTCTCGGGGATGGTGCCGATGTCGAAGGCGGGCAGCAGGTGGACATAGCTGGTGCCTGCGTCGGCGAGCTTCGTCAGGTGCTTCATCCCGTCGGAGCGGGTGTCGGTGAAGGCCAGGTACTCGCCGGGGTGCTTGGAGGTGGGGTCCGCGATGGAGAAGTCGCGGATCTGGAGCTCCTGGATCTGCGCGTCGCGCAGCGGCACGGCGGCGGGCTTGCGCAGGGTGTTCCAGCCCTTGGGGGCGAGCTTCCGGTCCTCCAGGTCCACGATGAGGCTGCGGGCGGAGTCGGTGGTGAGGGCGGTGGAGTAGGGGTCGGTGACCTTGTTGGTGACGAGCTTCTGGACGGTGGGCGCCCAGACGTTCACGACGTACCGGTAGGGCTTGCCGGTCCAGTTCTTCTTCCCGGTGACGGACCAGACGCCGGTGCGGTCGTCGCGCCGCATGCGGACGGTCTTCCCGTCGAGTTCGAGGGCGACGGTACGGGCGGTGGGCGCCCAGACCGACAGGGTGGGGGTGCCGTGGCGGAAGACCGGGCCGAGCGCGGCGTTCTTCGCCTTCGCGCCGTAGAGGTCGTCCAGGACTCCGGCGCTCTGCACCCCGGTGGCGGCGAGCAGGGCCCCGTTGGCGGCGCGCTGCGTGGCGATGAGCTGGCCGCGCAGGGCCTCGCGGACGCGGTCGCGGTCCCGGGCGTCGACGGTGAAGGCGGGGTAGTCCTTGAGGTGCGGGTACTTCGCCTTCTGGGCGTCGGTGAGCGCGGCCGGGGTGAGGCGCAGCCACTGGCCCTCGTCGCTGAGGGCGCCGTCCTCGACGGTGATGCCGCCGCGCGGGGCGTACACGAGCTGCTGGCTGGTGGCCTCGGTGGCCTTCACCTTCCAGACGACGGTGTCGGCGTCGATCCACTGCGCCTCGGCCTTGGTGAGGTCGGGCGTCGGGACGCCGCCGGCCTGCGGGAGCAGATAGCCCGCCCGGCCGCCGAGCAGCCACACCTCGTGGCCGTACGTGGCGAGGTCGAGCGCCTGGTCGCTGGGGAGGTCCTTCTCGTCGCCCCGGTGCAGGATGTAGCTGAGCGAGGTGGCCCCGTCGGTGAGCGGGACCTCGAAGGTGAGCCCGGAGGCGTCCTTCTTCACGGGCTGGAGCGGCTTGGCCCAGTCCGTGGGCTCCTTGGCGCCGGTCCAGGTGTGCAGCCCCCAGCCGTCGTAGTCGCCGTCGGCCCGGTAGTAGTGCAGGACCGCCTTGGTGGGGTCCTGGTCCGGGTAGGCCCCGTCGGGCGCGGTGCCGGTCTGGCCGTCCTCGCCCTGCGCGATCCACACCTCACCGGTCTTCGCGAGGTCGACGCTGCGCTCGGGCCCGTCCGCCGTGCCGCTCTTCTCGACGGTGTACGGGACGGTGGCGGCGCCCTCGGGCACCTCGACCCAGGCGAACGCGCCGTAGGCGTCGCGCCCGGCGAAGTCGGCCGTGGTCCCGCCGGACTTGATCTGCCAGCCGTCGTAGTCGGCGTCGGCGCGCCGGTAGTGGACGACGGCGTAGTCCCGCTCGACGGCGACGGGCTTGGCGGGGGCGGGCGCCTGTCCGGCGGTGGAGGAGGCGGTGGCGCTCGCGGTGCGGCCGGTGCGGTCCACCACGACGGCCTTGTAGCGCAGCGGTGTTCCGGCGGCGGTCTTGTCGCTCAGCGTCTGGGTGACCTTGTACGGGGCGTGGTCGGCGGTGCCGAGGGTGGTCCACTTGCCGTTGCCGGTCTGGGCGGCGAAGACGACCCGGTTGAGCGAGCCGCCGGCCACGTCGGCGGTCAGCTCGACGGTGCCGGTGGCGCCCGCGGCGGGGGCCTTCAGGGTGACGGAGGGCTTGGCGGTGGGGGCCGCGAGGGGCCTGGCCGCGTGGAGCACGAGGCTCGACAGGGCCGGGACGGTGACCTTCACGGTCTTGTCGGCGCCGCTGCGGACCGTGCCCTTGCCGCCGTACAGCGTACGGAAGTCCATGCGGGCGGATCCGGTGGGCAGCTCGACGGTCTTCGCGGAGGTGCCGTTGTTGACGGCGACCAGGTACTCGTCGCCGCGCTTGGCGTCGGTGCGCGAGAAGGCGTACACCGACCCCTCGGCGTACCGCTCGGTCTGGACTCCGTCGCGGAGCGCCGGGTTGTCCCGGGTCAGCTCGGAGAGGGCGGCGATGTTGCGGTAGAGCGGGTGGGTCCTGTCGTACGCGTCGGAGGCGTGCGTACGGTCGGTGCCCAGCTCGTCGTCGTCCAGATAGTCGGCGGTCTTCGAGGCGAACATCGTCTGGCGGGCGTCCTTGTCGCCGCCGGCGCCCGTGAAGCCCTGCTCGTCGCCGTAATAGACGACGGGGTTGCCCCGGCTGAGGAACATCAGCTCGTTGGCCAGCTCCGCGCGCTTCACCAGCTCCGCGTCACCGGCCTCCGGGTTGTCCTGCTTGAGGAAGGTCCCGATGCGGCCCATGTCGTGGTTGCCGAGGAAGGTCACCTGCTCATAGGCGTTGGCCTTGTCGGTGGTGTACCGGTAGTCGTCGCCGAAGACGGCGGCGAGCTTCGAGGCCGGGGCGCCCTGCGAGGCGTACTGGCGGGCCGCCTCCTGGAACGGGAAGTCGAGCGTGGCGTCCAGCCGGCCCCGGGTGACGTACGGCGAGGTGACGGCGGTGTCCGAGGAGTAGACCTCGCCGAACATGAAGAAGTCCTTGCGCCCGTGCTTGGCCGCGTACGCGTCGAGCGCGGTGGCCCACTGGGTCCAGAAGTCCATGTCGACGTGTTTGACGGTGTCGATCCGGAACCCGTCGATGTCGAAGTCCCGGACCCACTTCTCGTAGATCTTCTCCATGCCGGAGACGACCTCGGGCCGCTCCGTCCACAGGTCGTCCAGACCGGAGAAGTCGCCGTACGTGGTGGACTCCCCGGCGTACGTCGAGTCGCCCCGGTTGTGGTACATCGTCGGGTCGTTGAGCCAGGACGGCGTTTTGCCGCCGCCGCTCACCGGCTTGTACGGGAAGGAGTCGGCGTCCACCTTCGCCATGCCGGCGGCGTCGTCGAAGGGGCGGCCGTCGCGGTCCAGGTAGGGGTAGGCGCCCTTGGACTTGTAGCCGTAGGTCTTCTCGGCGTAGTCGACGGTGTCGGCGGTGTGGTTGGTGATGACGTCGAAGAAGACCTTCATGCCCTTGCGGTGGGCCTTGTCGATCAGCTTCGTCAGGTCGGCGTTGGTGCCGAAGTGCGGGTCGACCTGGGTGAAGTCGGTGATCCAGTAGCCGTGGTAGCCGGCCGAAGCGTCCTTGCCGGTGCCCTGGACGGGCCGGTTCTTGAAGATCGGCGCGAGCCAGATGGCGGTGGTGCCGAGCCCCTTGATGTAGTCGAGCCGGTCGGTCAGCCCCTTGAGGTCGCCGCCCTGGTAGAACCCCTTGTCGGTGGGGTCGTAGCCGGTCTCCAGGCGCGAACCGGTGAGCCCGCCCCGGTCGTTGCGGGTGTCCCCGTTGGCGAACCGGTCGGGCATCACGAAGTAGAACTGCTCGCGGGTCAGGTCGTGCCGGGTGGCCTGGGCGGCCAGCTTGGCGTCCGAGGGCGCGGCGGGCGGGCGGGCCGCGGCGGCGGGCAGCGCGGGCACCAGGGCCGCGCACAGGGCGGCCGCGACGACGGCGGTCGCCGTTCTGCGTGCGGGCACGCGCGGGTACGGACGTTTCACTCGGACTCCTCGCAGGGGTACGTACGGGGGTGTGCGGGGCCGGACGGGCCGCTGGGGGACGGCCCGTCCGGCGGGTGGGGGGTGGAGGCGGGGTGGGGGTCAGCCGCGCCAGACGTCCGTGGTCAGCGTGACCTTGCCGGAGGACGGCACCGTGGCCGTGCGGTTGGCACCGCTCTCCCAGGTCACGTTGCCGCTCGCGTCCTTGCGGATGTACTTGTACTCGAACGTGGTGCCGGCGGGCATGTCCACGTCGAGCTTCCAGACCGGGTACGTCGCCGGGTCCAGCTTCAGCGCGCTGCCGGTGTTCCAGTTGCCGAGGGCGGACTGGTTGCCGGTGACGTAGATGTTCTGGCCGAGCTGGGTGGTGGCGTTGACGCCGAAGGAGGCGCCGGAGGTGCCGGTCCCCGTGCCGGGGTCGGTCGGGTCCGTCGGGTCGGTGGTGCCGCCGCCGCAGGTGCGGGCGCCGGTGTGCAGGGCGAGCGCGGTGTTGGCGCCGAGGGTCGCGGTGAACTGACCGGAGCCGTTGACCGTGACGCCCTTGCCGGACTGGACGTCGCAGTAGTCGCCGGCGGGCAGCGAGGTCTGGTACGTACGCGTCAGCGAGGAGCCCTCGTGGTTGATCGCCACGTACGCCTTGGAGCCGCGGCCGAAGGCGATCTGGTCGCCGCCGTTGTCCCACCAGTCGGTGACGGCCTCACCGCGCGCGGTGTTGCGGAAGCCGACCATGGAGGAGATCTCGCGCCAGGCGTGCTGGCACTTCCAGCCGTCGCTGTAGCAGGCGTTCACCGTGCCGCCGTTGGGCGGGCCCGCGTCCTTGTCGGACCACTCGTAGCCGGAGTGGACGTCGGGCGAGCCGTAGGGCCAGGCCAGCATGAACACGCTGGCGAGCGTGTAGTTCGCGCCGTCCTTGTAGTTCAGCGTCTCGCCGTTGCGCTCGGTGTCGTGGTTGTCGACGAACACCGCGGCCTTCGAGGAGGACATGAATCCCCAGCCCTCGCCGAAGTTCTTCAGGTTGGCGAGGTTCTCGTTGTTGAAGACCTGCTTGAGGCTCCGGGCGTAGCGGAACTCCTGGACGTCGCCGTTCCCGGCGTACTCGTCGGGCGAGACGGCCTCGCCGGCCCCGTAGATCGCCTCCTGCTTCCAGTAGACGCCCGGATTGCTGAGCCGGGACTTGATGTTGGCGAGGTCACCGGCGGGCATGTGCTTGGCGGCGTCGATGCGGAATCCGTCGACGCCGAGCGAGAGCAGGTCGTTGAGGTAGCCGGCGATCTTCCCACGTACGTAGTCCTCACCGGTGTCCAGGTCGGCGAGCCCGACGAGCTCGCAGTTCTGGACGTTGGCGCGGTCGCCGTAGTTGCTGATCTGCGACTGGCAGTCGTTCATGTCGTTGACCGAGTACAGGCCGGGGTAGTCGTACTTGGTGTACGAGGACCCGCCGGTGCCGGTGCCGGAGCCGGCGGACATGTGGTTGATCACCGAGTCCGCGACGACCTTGACGCCGGCGCTGTGACAGGTGCTGACCATGTTGGCGAAGGACGTACGGTCCCCGAGCCGCCCGGCGATCTTGTAGCTGACCGGCTGGTACGAGGTCCACCACTGGCCGCCCTGGATGTGCTCCTGGGGCGGCGAGACCTGGACGAAGCCGTATCCGGCCGGCCCGAGGGTGTCCGTACACGCCTGGGCGACGGAGTCGAACTTCCACTCGAAGAGGACGGCGGTGACGTCCTTGGTGCCCGGGGCGGACGCCTCGGCCGTCGTGGCGGGGACCACGAAGGCGGCGGCTCCCGCGACGAGGGCGAGCGCGGCAGACAGCGGTCTGCTGGCCATGTTTTCCTCCTGCTGTGGGGGAAATGCGGGTGACGGTTCGGAGCCTCATCGGCAACGCGCCCTGCCCTCAAGGCTTTCTGAAGGTTCTTGCTGCAAGAATGCAAACCTTGCCGCAGCGAGACCGTACGAGTCCGACAGGTCCCGGTCAACCCTTTGGACACCACCCGCTCACATCCACGAAATACCGCAGATTTCTTTCTGCAAGGTCTTACGCAAGACATTGCAGCCCTGTTACGTTTCTCCCGACTCCGGTCCGGTCGGCCGGGGGTCCCGTTACCCCGGGCCCCACGCGCCCGGCCGGCCGGGCCGGTCAGGACATGAGAGGCACCGGCGGTCACACCTCCCCGCCGGCCCAATCCGGGTCGACCTCCGGTGCCTCTCCTGTATCGGCCCGCCCGGGCCACGGCACCCCACGGACCGGACGAGCCACGTCATGGAAAACGACGACGACAGGGCGACGGCGACGACTGCCCCAGGGCCTGTCGCCCAGGATCGGCTCCCATGCGCAGCACCGGCCGCCCTGCGTGACGGGCCCGTCGGCTCGCTGGCGCCCGCCGACCGCACGTGCGGCAAGGAGTCCTGCGCCTGGATCGGCACCTTCACCAGCGACGACGGCTCCGTCACCGCGCGGGACGTGGAGCTGAGGGACGCCGTCGACGTACGGCGCGGCGTCTCCGCGCCCGCCCGGATAGACGGCGTCCGGCTCGCCGAGGACGCGGAGACCGCCTACACCGCCGACTACGGCTGGCTCGGGCCCGTCGTGAAGGGCTCCGTCGTCGCCCTCGTGGGCCTCGCCGTCGCGACCGGCATCGTCCTGATGCTCCGCCGGCACCGCACCGCCGGAGCCCCCGGGTACGTCTGAGGGCCGGGTCCCCCCTCCGGACCCGGCCCTCCACCCGCCCGCTCAGGCGCTGCGCAGCGCCGCCGTCGAGCCCCGGACCACCAGTTCCGGCTGGAACACGTACTCCGTGCGCTGTACGGGGCTGCCGCCGATCTCTTCGAGCAGCGCGCCCACCGCGGCCGCCGCCATCGCCTGCACCGGCTGGCGCACCGTGGTCAGCGGCGGGTCGGTGAACGCGATGAGCTGCGAGTCGTCGAAGCCCACCACGGACACGTCGCGCGGCACGTCGAGCCCCCGGTCCCGGGCCGCGCGGACCACCCCCAGCGCCATCAGGTCGCTGCCGCAGACGATCCCGGTGCAGCCCCGGTCGAGCAGCGCGCCCGCCGCGACCTGGCCGCCCTCGACGCTGAACAGCGTGGAGCAGACCAGGAGTTCGGCGTCCTCGCGGTCCAGGCCGAGCACCGAGACCGCGGCGTCCACGAAGCCGTCCCGCTTCCGGCGCGAGGGCACATAGCGCTGCGGCCCTATGGCCAGGCCCACCCGGCGGTGGCCGAGTTCGGCGAGATGGCTCACGGCCATCCGCACGGCGGCGGTGTCGTCGGGCGAGACGAATGGGGCGCTGATCCGCTCGTTGTACCCGTTGATCAGGACGAACGGCACCCCGCGCTCGGTCAGCGCGGCATAGCGCGCCGGGTCGGCCGAGGTGTCGGCGTGCAGCCCGGACAGGAAGACGATGCCGCCGACGCCGCGCTCGACCAGCTGCTCGACCAGCTCGTCCTCGGTGGCGCCGCCGGGCAGCTGGGTGCAGAGCACCGGCGTGTAGCCGTGCCCGGCGAGCACCTGTTCCACGGACTGGGCGAACGCCGGGAAGATCGGGTTGGTCAGCTCGGGGGTGACCAGACCGATCAGCCCGGCGCTGCGCTGCCGCAGCCGCACGGGCCGTTCGTAGCCCAGGATGTCGAGCGCCGCGAGCACCCGCTGACGCGTGGTGTCCGCGACGCCCGGCTTGCCGTTGAGCACCCGGCTGACGGTCGCCTCGCTGACGGACGCCTGACCGGCGATGTCCGACAGCCGCAGCGCACCGCCCGCGCCGGGGCCCCTCGGCTGGGGGACGGTCGTCACACCGTCCACCACACCGTGGTGTCGGCGGGCAGCTCGACCGTCTCACCGTCGGCCTCGGCCGGCGCGCTGGACAGCAGGGCCGTGCCCGGTACGGGGATGCGGACCGGGGCGCCCGTGGTGTTGACGGTGCAGACGAACCCGGGGCGGGCGAAGGCCAGCAGCCCTTCCGGGGCGTCCAGCCAGCGCACCTCGGCGCCCGCGCCGAGCCCGGGGTGCGCCCGGCGGGCGGCGATGGCGGCCCGGTACAGCTCCAGGGTGGAGCCGGCCGCGCCGGTCTGCGCCTCGACGCTCAGCTCGCCCCAGCCGGTGGGCTGCGGGAGCCAGCTGCCGCCCGCGCCGAAGCCGTACGAGGAGCCCTCGCGGGTCCACGGGATCGGGACGCGGCAGCCGTCGCGGAAGCCGTCCTGGCCGTCGGCCCGGAAGAACGAGGGGTCCTGGCGGGCCTCGTCGGGCAGGTCGGTGACGTCGGGCAGGCCGAGCTCCTCGCCCTGGTAGACGTAGGCGGAGCCGGGCAGCGCCAGCATCAGCAGGCTCGCCGCGCGGGCCCGGCGCAGGCCGAGTTCACGGTCGCCGGGGGTGCGGATCTGGGTACCGAGGCCCGCCGGGTTGGCGAACCGGGTGGCGTGCCGGGTGACGTCGTGGTTGGAGAGCACCCAGGTGGTGGGAGCGCCGACCGGGCGCATGGCGTCGAGCGAGGTGTCGATGACCTCGCGGAGCGCGGCGGCGTCCCAGGCGGTGGCCAGGTACTGGAAGTTGAACGCCTGGTGCATCTCGTCGGGGCGCACGTAGTTGGCGGTGCGCTCGACGGTCGGCGTCCACGCCTCGGCGACGGCGATGCGGTCGCCCGGGTACTCGTCCAGGATGGTGCGCCAGCTGCGGTAGATCTCGTGCACCCCGTCCTGGTCGAAGAACGGCATGACATCGTTTCCGAGGAGCTTCAGCTGGTCATGGGTGCCCAGGTCCGGCAGCCCCTCCGCCTTGACCAGGCCGTGCGCGACGTCCACCCGGAAGCCGTCGACGCCCATGTCGAGCCAGAAGCGCAGGATCGAGCGGAACTCGTCGGCGACGGCCGGGTGTTCCCAGTTGAAGTCGGGCTGCTCGGGCGCGAAGAGGTGCAGGTACCAGTCGCCGGGGGTGCCGTCCGGGTTGGCCGTGCGGGTCCAGGCGGGGCCGCCGAAGATGGACTCCCAGTCGTTGGGCGGGAGTTCGCCGTCGGCGCCCTTGCCGGGGCGGAAGTGGTAGCGGTCGCGCAGCGCGGAACCGGGGCCCTCGGTGAGCGCGCGCTTGAACCACTCGTGCTGGTCGGAGGAGTGGTTGGGCACCAGGTCCACGATGATCCGCAGGCCCAGGTCGTGGGCGTCGCGGATGAGCGCGTCGGCGTCCAGCAGGCTGCCGAACATGGGGTCGATGGCCCGGTAGTCGGCGACGTCGTAGCCGGCGTCGGCCTGCGGGGACGCGTAGAAGGGGCTGAGCCAGACCGCGTCGACGCCGAGCTCCCTGAGATACGGAAGTCTGCCGCGTACGCCTGCGAGATCGCCCATGCCGTCACCGTTGCCGTCGGCGAAGCTGCGCGGATAGACCTGGTAGATCACCGCGTCCTGCCACCAGCCGGTGCGGTGGCCGGCGGCGTCGTCGGACGTGCCGGTGGAGGGGGCAGCGAGGTGCTGGGTCATGTCGTCCCTGGGGTGTCTGGGTGGGGGGTGGCGCCGGGACCGGGTCGGGATTCCGGCGCCACCGTGACTGGTGCGTGCGTGCGTGCGGTCGTACGGGCGTAGCTCAGCCCTTGACGGCTCCGGCGGACATGCCGGTGACCAGGTGCTTCTGCGCGAACAGGAAGACCAGGGCCGCGGGTATCGCGATCAGTACGGACGCGGCGGTCATCGGGCCCCACTGGGCGCCGTACTGGTTGACGAACTTCTGGAGGCCGCCCGCGAGGGTCAGGTTCTCGTCGCCGACCATGAAGGCGGAGGCGTAGGCCACCTCGCCCCAGGCGGTGATGAACGAGTAGAACGCGGTGACGGCGAGGCCGGGCTTGGCCAGCGGGAGGATGAGCCGCCAGAAGGTGCCGAACGGAGTGAGGCCGTCGACCATCCCCGACTCGTCGATCTCGCGCGGGATGGTGTCGAAGAAGCCCTTCATCATCCAGGCGCAGAACGGCACCGAGATCGTCAGGTAGGTGATCACCAGGCCGGCGGGCTGGTTGATCAGGCCCAACGAGGACATGATGTTGTAGATCGGCACGATGAGGACCGCGACCGGGAACATCTGGGTCACCAGCAGGGTCCACATCAGGCCGCGCTTGCCGGGGAACCGGTAGCGGCTGACGGCGTAGCCCGTGGTGGCGGAGACGAAGACGCCGAGGACCGTGGTGAGCCCCGCGATCATCACGGAGTTGCCGAACCAGGTCAGGAACTCCGTGTCCTTGATCAGGTGCGTGTAGTTCTCGAACGTCGTGTCCCGGAAGAAGTCCGTGGTGGTGGCGTACTTCGCGGGCTTGAGCGAGGTCAGCAGGACCCACAGCACCGGAAAGACGGCGATCACCGAGGCGACGATCAGCGTGATGTGCAGGGCCACGGAGGCGGCCGGTGACCGCTCGCCGCGCTTGCGGGGTGTCGGACGGCCGGCGTGCCGGGCGGTGGCGGAGGTGTGCGCGGCAGTGGTCACCAGTTGTCTCCCTGCGTGCGGAGCACTCGCCGGTAGACCACGGCGAAGAGCATCAGGAGTACGAGGATCAGTACACCCCAGGTGGACGACTGCGCGAAGTCGCGCGGGCTGATCTCGAAGGAGAACTTGTACGCCTGGGTGACGAGGATCTGGGTGGACTCACCGGGACCGCCCCGGGTGAGCAGGAAGATCACCGGGAACATGTTGAAGGTCCAGATGGTGGAGAGCAGGACCACCGTCGTGGAGACCGGGCGCAGTCCGGGCAGCGTGACGTGGCGGAAGCGCTGCCAGGCCGTCGCGCCGTCCATCTCCGCGGCCTCGTACTGCTCCGACGGGATGGACTGCAGACCGCCCAGCAGGGCGACCATGATGAAGGGGATGCCAAGCCACACGTTGACGGCGATGACGGAGAACTTCGCCCACGTGGGGTCGTTCAGCCACGGAATGCCGTCGATACCGGCGCCGCCGAGGATCTTGTTGAGCAGACCGCGCTCGTCGTTGTACAGGAAGCGCCAGGCGAAGACCGAGACGAAGCCGGGGATGGCCCAGGGCAGGATCAGCGCCATGCGGTAGAAGGAACGGCCGGCGATCCTTCGGTTGAGGATGTTGGCCAGGGCCATGCCCAGGACGAAGGTGATGCCTACGCAGGAGACCGTCCACACCAGGGTCCAGACCAGGGTGTCGAGGAACTGGCCGCCGGTGAGGGCGTCCGCGTAGTTGTCCAGTCCCACGAACTTGTAGGTGGCCGGCATCTCGTTGACGCCGATGGACCGGGCCACGTTGCGCTCGTTGGCGTCGGTCATCGACAGCCAGATACCACGGACCAGCGGGTACCCGATGATCACGCCGATCACGATCACCACGGGGGCGACCATGGTCCAGGCGTACCAGTGGACGGAGAGGGCCCGCCGGAGCCTGCCCGGCCGCGGGGGGGTGCCAGTACCGCGGCTCCGGCCGCGGGCGACGTCGTCGCCCGCGGCCTTCGCCACCGACTGGCTGGTGTGGACAGCCATCAGTCGGCCTGCCTTCCTGGTTACTTCCAGCCCTTGAGGAGCTTGCGGTAGGAGTCACCGGTGGCCTTGGCGGCCTTCTCCGGCGTGGTCTGGCCGGTGAGCACCTTGGTGTACTCGACGTTCAGCGGGGCGAAGAGGCTGCCGGTCTCCGGGATCCAGGGCCGCTCGACAGCGGTCTCGACGACCGGCTTGAAGAACTGGACGATGTCGCTGCCCACGGCCTGCTCCTTGGCGTACGCCGAGGTGCGGGTGGGAAGCAGGTTCAGCTCACCGGCGGTCTGCGCCTGGGTCTCGACCGACGTCATGTAGTCGACGAAGGCATAGGAGGCGTCCAGGTTCTTGGAGCCCGCGTAGACGGCCAGGTTGTGACCGCCCTGCGGGGCACCCTGCGCGGCGGAGCCCGACGGGACCGGGGCGACGCCCAGGTTCTCCTTGTCGGTGAACTGGTCACCGGTCAGCGTGTCGGCAACCGCCCAGGGGCCGTTGATCATCATCGCGACGTCGCCGTTCTTGAACGACTGCATCATGTTCTCCCAGCCGTCCGTGGCGTCGGTCTTCGCCGCCCCGGAGTCGACCAGGTCCTTGACGACCTCGAACGCCTTGACGCCCTCGGGCTTGTCGATGGTCACCGTCTTCGCGTCGGCGTCGACCAGGTCCCCGCCCTCGCCGTAGAGGAAGGAGAGGAAGTAGTACGAGTCGTCGCCGCGCAGGTAGAGGCCGGTCTTGCCGGTCTTCGACTTGATCTTCTTGGCGACCGACTTCAGCTCCGAGATGGTGTTCGGCGGCTTCACGCCCGCCTTCTCGAACATCTTCTTGTTGTAGAAGATGCCCATGGAGTCGATGACCTGCGGAACGGCGTAGGTCTTGCCGTTGTACTTCGTGGAGGCCACGGCCTGCTTCAGGAAGTCGTCCTGGTCCTTCAGCGCGGGCGTGCCGTCCAGCGGCGCGAGGTAGCCGAGGTCGGCGAACTCGGGGGTCCACGCGACCTCGGAACGGATCACGTCGGGGGCGCCGGAGCCGGCCTGCGCCGCGTTCTTGAACTTGTTCTGCGCATCGCCGAAGGGCACGTTGACGTACTTGACGTCGACCTTCGGGTGCTGCTTCTCGAAGCCTTCGGCGATCTTCTTGAAGACCTTGTCCTCCGTACCGGCACTGGACGTGTCCCACCACGTCACGGTGCCGGAGAGCTCGCCCGAGCTCTTGGAACCGCTGTCGGACTTGTCGTCATCGCTGCCGCAGGCGGTCGCCGCGAGCGCCAGGGCCGCGACCAGGGCGGTGGCCGTTATGCCACGTCGCATCTGAACTCCTTCAACTGCCGTACCGCTCCGTCGCGGCGCCGGTTCGACGTGAACGTAACAAGGATGAAAGACGACCGAAAGACCTTGCGGAAGATTTCTGCAAGCTCCGGCGATCGTTACATTGGCGTGTCCTCAAGGTTGCCGTCAAGCCACTTGACGAAACTCCCCGATCCCTGGCACACCAGGCCCACCAGGCCCGATTCCGCAGTGCGACGATCTGACCGCAGCCGGCAAACCGGGCCCGCAAGACCTTGCAAGACGTTGCCGCCGGATGCGCCGGGGCGTCGCTCGGGGCGGTCCGGGGCCGCCGGTCCCGCCCGATTCCTGTGCATGGTGGGCAATCCGACCCGCTCCCGGTACAGTCCAATGCCATGACCGCACGGCTTGCCGATATCGCAACTCAGGCGGGGGTCAGCGAAGCGACGGTCAGCCGTGTACTGAACGGCAAGCCCGGGGTAGCCGCTGCCACCCGCGAATCCGTCCTCGCGGCGCTCGACGTACTCGGCTACGAGCGGCCGGTACGGCTGCGCAGGCGCAGCGCGGGGCTCGTCGGCCTGATCACGCCCGAGCTGGAGAACCCGATCTTCCCGGCGCTCGCCCAGGTCATCGGGCAGGCGCTGACCCGGCAGGGCTACACCCCGGTCCTCGCGACCCAGACCCCGGGCGGCTCCACCGAGGACGAGCTGACCGAGATGCTGGTCGACCGGGGCGTCTCCGGGATCATCTTCGTCTCCGGGCTGCACGCCGACACCTCCGCCGACATGGGGCGTTACGAGCAACTGCGCGCCCAGGGCGTCCCCTTCGTCCTGGTGAACGGCTTCTCGCCCAAGGTGCAGGCACCTTTCATCTCGCCGGACGACCGGGCGGCGATGCGGCTGGCGGTGACGCATCTGGTGTCGCTCGGCCACACCCGGATCGGGCTCGCGGTCGGCCCGAAGCGCTTCGTGCCGGTGCTCCGCAAGATCGAGGGCTTTCACGCCACGATGCGCGAGCAGTTGAACCTGACGGCGGACGAGGTCGAGGAGCTGATCCAGCACTCCCTCTACACGCTGGAGGGCGGCCAGGCCGCCGCGTCCGCGCTGATGGAGCGGGGCTGCACGGCGGTGGTGTGCGCCAGCGACATGATGGCGCTCGGCGCGATCAGGGCCGCCCGCCGGCTCGCCCGCGAGGTCCCGCGCGAGCTGTCGGTGGTGGGCTACGACGACTCGCCGCTCATAGCGTTCACCGATCCGCCGCTGACCACGATCCGCCAGCCGGTCACGGCGATGGGCCAGGCCGCGGTGCGCACGCTGCTGGAGGAGATCGGCGGCACGCCCGCCCCGCACAGCGAGTTCGTCTTCATGCCGGAGCTGGTGGTACGCGGCTCCACCGCGGCGGGCCCCGGCCAGGACGGCGCGGCCCCCGCCTCTCTCCCAGGGTCTCACGCGGGGGCGTAACCGGCCCGTCGCGCACACCTGACGCTCCCCGCCGGACGTGCAACTCGCGCTCCACCGGAGGATCATCGGGCAGAGAAGGCAAATCTGGCAGACTCTGTGCCTATGGGTGAATTGAGCGTGAAACGACAGGAAGGCCGCACGGAGGCCACCCCGTCACCCATCGTGAACGAGGCGGCTCCCGAGGCGAACACGAAGCAGTCCGGTCGCACACACGGGCTCGGCAGAGCGCTCGACAGACCACTCGATCACGTCGTGTCCCGGCTGCGCTCCCCGCGGTCGCCCCGGCGGCCCCGGCTCTGGTTCGAAATCCTGCTCGTCGCGGCGAGTTACTGGGTGTACTCGCTGGTGCGCAACGCGGTCCCGGAGCAGAAGGCCGCCGCCCTCGCCAACGCGGACTGGCTGTGGTCGGTCGAACACTTCCTCGGGATCTCCGTCGAGCGGTCGGTCAACCACGCGGTGAACTCGGTGACATGGCTCATCGTCTCGATGAACTACTACTACGCGACACTGCACTTCATCGTCACGATCAGTGTGCTCGTATGGTTGTTCCGCCGGCATCCGGGCCGTTACGCGGCAGCCAGGCTGGCCCTGTTCGCGACCACGGCGGTCGCGCTCCTCGGCTACTACCTGTACCCGTTGGCGCCGCCCCGCCTGATGAACGGCGGCCACTTCATCGACACGGTCCTGGTCCACCAGACCTGGGGTTCGATGGCGTCGGGCAACTTCAAGAACATGTCCAACCAGTACGCGGCGATGCCGTCGATGCACATCGGCTGGTCCCTCTGGTGCGGCCTCACCGTCTTCGCGCTGGCCTCCGCCCCCTGGGCCCGCATCCTGGGCCTGCTGTACCCCACGGTCACCCTGATGGTGATCGTCTCCACGGCGAACCACTTCTGGCTGGACGCGGTGGGCGGCGTGGCGTGCCTGGCCTTCGGCTACGCGGTGTCGTACGCGTGGTACGGGGCGCTACCGCACCGGCTGCCGAGGTGGATCCCGCGCAAGGCGGGCAGGCGCCCGCGCCTCACCGCCCTCGGAGCGCAGCCCCACCGCGAACCGGCGGCAACCCGCCACTGACCCCCGGGGCGCTGCCCCGGCCCCCGCTCACCCCCCGTAGAACCGCTCCTCGACAACGCCCCGCGCCCGCCGCGTCACCCGGCGGTAGTCGTCCAGCATGTCGCCCACATGCCCCTCCTCGTACCCCAGGTACCGCCCCACGGCGGTCAGCTCGCGCGGGACCGAGGGGAACGTGTCGCCCGGGCGACCCCGTACGAGCATCACCGCGTTGCGGACGCGGGTCGCCAGGACCCACGCCTCGTCCAGGGTCTGGGCGTCCTCCTCGGAGATCAGGTCCGCCGCACACGCCGCGGCCAGCGCGGTGCGGGTGCGGGTGGTGCGCAGGCCGGGGACCTCGTGGCCGTGGCGCATCTGCATCAGCTGGACCGTCCACTCGACGTCGCTCAGCCCGCCGCGCCCCAGCTTCGTGTGGAGCGTCGGGTCCGCCCCGCGCGGCAGCCGCTCCGACTCCATCCGGGCCTTGAGCCGCCGGATCTCGCGGACCGCGTCCTCGCCCAGCCCGTCCGCCGGATACCGCAGGGGGTCGATCAGCGCCACGAACTCCGCGCCCAGGTCCAGGTCCCCGGCCATCGGCTCGGCGCGCAGCAGGGCCTGGCTCTCCCAGCCCAGGGACCAGCGCCGGTAGTACGCGTCGTACGACTTCAGGGTGCGTACGAGGGGCCCGTTCTTGCCCTCGGGGCGCAGGTCCGGGTCGATGAGGAGCGGCGGGTCCGCGGTGGGCAGCTGAAGAAGGCGCCGCATCTCGGCGACCACGCGGTTCGCCGCCCGGCCCGCCTCCTGCTCGTCCACGCCCGCGCGCGGCTCGTGCACGAAGAGGACGTCCGCGTCGGAGCCGTATCCCAGCTCGTGCCCGCCGAACCGCCCCATGCCGATGACGGCGAACCGGGTCGGCAGGGTGTCGCCCCACTCCGCGCGGACGGCGGCGCGCAGCGCACCGGCGATGGTGACGGCGTTCAGGTCCGTGACGGCGTTGCCGACCCGGTCCACGAGGGCCCCGGGGTCGGGCTCGGCGGGGCTGTCCTCCGTACCGTACGAGCCGATGAGGTCGGCGGCCGCCGTGCGGAACAGCTCGCGCCTGCGCACCCCGCGCACCACCGCGACGGCCGTCTCCGCGTCGTCCGCGCGGCCGACGGCGGCCAGCACCTCCTGCTCCAGATGGACCCGGCTGCGCGGGGCGAGGCCCTGCGGGTCGCCGAGGATGGAGACGGCCTCGGGGGCGCGCAGCAGCAGGTCCGGGGCGAGCCGGCCGGCCGACAGGACCCGGGCGAGGTTCTCGGCGGCGGCCCCCTCGTCGCGCAGGAGCCGCAGATACCAGGGGGTCTTGCCGAGCGCGTCGGACACCTTGCGGAAGCCGAGGAGCCCGGCGTCCGGGTCGGCGGAGTCCGCGAACCAGCCGAGCAGCACGGGGAGCAGGGTGCGCTGGATGGCGGCCTTGCGGGAGACCCCGGAGGACAGGGCCTCCAGATGGCGGAGGGCGGCGGCCGGGTCCTCGTAACCGAGGGCGACGAGCCGGGCGGTGGCGGCCTTGGTGCTCAGCCGGGACTCGCCGGGCGCGAGCTGCGCGACGGCGTCGAGCAGCGGCCGGTAGAACAGCTTCTCGTGCAGCCGCCGGACCACGGACGCGTGCCGCCGCCACGCCTGGTTCAGCTCGGCGATGGGGTCGGTGCGCAGTCCCAGCGAGCGGCCGAGGCGCCTCAGGTCGGGCTCCTCGTCGGGGACGAGGTGGGTGCGGCGCAGCCGGTAGAGCTGGATGCGGTGTTCCATGGCGCGCAGGAAGCGGTAGGCGTCGTCCAGCTGTACGGCGTCGACGCGCCCCACGTAACCGCCCTCGGCGAGCGCCCCCAGCGCCTCCAGGGTCGATCCGCTGCGCAGGGCGGGGTCGCTGCGGCCGTGCACGAGCTGGAGGAGCTGTACGGCGAACTCGACGTCCCGCAGCCCGCCGGGGCCGAGCTTCAGTTCCCGGTCGACGCGGTCGGCGGGGATGGTGTCCACGACGCGGCGGCGCATCTTCTGGACGTCGGGGACGAAGTTCTCCCGGTCCGCGGCCTGCCAGACGAGCGGCGAGACGGCCTCGACGTAGTCCTCGCCGAGCGCCCGGTCCCCGGCCACCGGCCGGGCCTTCAGCAGTGCCTGGAACTCCCAGGTCTTGGCCCAGCGCTGGTAGTACGCGAGGTGCGAGGAGAGCGTGCGGACGAGGGGGCCGTTGCGGCCCTCGGGGCGGAGGTTGGCGTCGACGGGCCAGATGGTGCCCTCGACGGTGGTGTCGGAGCAGATCCGCATGAGGTGCGCGGCGAGCCGGGTCGCGGCCTGCATGGCCTTGCTCTCCTCGGCGCCGTCGGCGGGCTCGGCGACGAAGATGACGTCCACGTCGGAGACGTAGTTCAGCTCGTGGCCGCCGCACTTGCCCATCGCGATGACCGCGAGCCTGCACTGCGCGGCGTCGTCGGGGGCGGCGGCCGAGGCGATACGGAGGGCCGCGCGCAGGGTCGCGGTGGCGAGGTCGGCCAGCTCGGCGGCGGTCTCGGCGACGTCGGTGGTGCCGCAGACGTCCCGCGCCGCGATGGACAGCAGGCAGCGCCGGTAGCCGACGCGCAGGGCGTCCGGCCCGTCCGCCCCGGCCAGCTCCTGCTCGAACTCGGCGATCCCGGGGTGCAGGTCGGCGGCCTCGTACGTGACGAGCACCTGCCAGTCGCGCGGGTGCCGGGCCAGGTGGTCGCCGAGCGCCTCGGACGCGCCGAGCACCCCCAGCAGCCGGTCCCGCAGCGGCTTGGCGCTGACGAGGGTGTCCAGCAAGATCTGCCGCTCCCCCGCCTCCTCCGCCTCGACCAGCCGGACGAGGCCGCGCAGCGCGAGGTCGGGGTCGGCGGTGGCCCCGAGCGCGTCGAGGAGCACCGAGTCGGTGCGTACGGACGAGAAGTCCGGCAGGTCCAGCAGCCGTTCGGCGGCGGACGGGTCGGTGAATCCGTGCCGCAGCAGTCGGGTGAACGTACTGCTTCTGCGCCCCGGCACCATGGTCATCCCGCGCTCTCCCGCTCGCCGCCCGATCAGCTCCCAGCCTTCGGAGTTTAGGCGGTACGGGCGCGGGGTGCGGGGAGCGTCCCGGTGAGGACGGTCGCGTACCGCTCCTCGCAGGAGTCGACGCGCGTCATGAGCCCGCTGTCCGCGAGCACCCCCGCGGCGGCCTCCGCCTGCCGCTCGCTCGTCTCGACCAGGAGGCTGCCGCCCGGGGCGAGCCAGCGCGGCGCCTCGGCGGCGACCCGGCGCAGGACGTCGAGGCCGTCGCCGCCGCCGTCGAGCGCGACGAGCGGTTCATGGACGCGGGCCTCGGCGGGGAGGAGGGCGACGTCGCCGGTCGGTACGTACGGCACGTTGGCGAGGAGTACGTCGACGCGCCCGCGCAGGGCGCCGGGCAGGGGTGCGAAGAGGTCGCCCTCGTACACCCGCCCCCGGTCCCCGACGTTGCGCCGGGCGCAGCGTACGGCGGCGGGCTCGACGTCGGCTGCGTGCAGCTCGACGCGGTCCAGGGCGGCGGCGAGGGCGGCGCCGAGCGCGCCGGAGCCGCAGCACAGGTCGACCACGACGGCCGGGTCCGGGGCGAGGGCGACGGCCCGGTCGATCAGGAACTCGGTGCGGCGGCGGGGGACGAAGACGCCGGGGTCGACGGTGATCCGCAGCCCGGCGAACTCGGCCCAGCCGAGCACGTGTTCCAGGGGGTGCCCGGCGGCGCGCCGGGCGGCCATGGCGGCTATGTCGGCGGGGTGGGCGGCGGTGGCGGCGATGAGCCCGGCCTCGTCCTCGGCGAAGACGCAGCCGGCGGCGCGGAGGGTGGCGGCGAGGGAGGAGAGGTCGGACGGTGACAGCGGGACCGGCATGGTGCGGAGCCTTTCGGGTGAACGCCGAGGGTGCTCCGCGGCCGGTTCAGATCCGGTCGGCCACGTGTTCACTGGAGGGGAGCACCCGGGTCGATACAGCGGTAATGGGTCCCACCTCCTTGGTCATGTCCCCGTGCGGGGATGCGAAAGACTACCCCACGTTTCAGCCCCGCCTGGGCCGGTACTCGTTGCCGCCGTTGACGAAGCCGTTGTGGACGGCGTTCGACCGGTTCGCGGCGCGGATGTGGCGTATCTCCGCGCTGTGGTGCCGCTCGATCTCCTGGCCGTCGAAGTTGTGCGTACGCCGCCGCTGGCGCAGGCTCACCCTCACGATCAGGAACACGATGGCGCTCAGGAGCAGCCCGAACACAATGAGAACCGCGTACATGGTGTCCCCCCATTCCCCGTGGTCCGGTCCATTGTCCGGTACGGAAGAAGGATGGTCCAGGCTTACGCGGATGCCCCGAGCAGCCGGCACGCCAGGGCCTGTTCCCGTACGCCTCCACGCCCATCGGCCTCGACGCGGTACACCCGCGCCCCTTCCGTACCCGCCACGGCCTCGTCCACCCGCCCGTCGGGGAGATACGTCAGCGGCCCGAACGAGTCGGTATGCGAGCCCTCGGCCCAGCAGTTGGCGCCCGCGCCGATCCCGCACAACAGCACGCCGCGCTCGTACGCCTCCCTCATGAGCCGGTCCACGCCGTGCACCCGCCAGACGGGAGAGCACGCTCGCCTCGTAGGCGCCCCGTCCCTGACTGACTCGTGGGTCACTTCGATCCCGGCCTCGAAGCGGGTCACGTAACCGACGCCGTTGTGCAGTTCCTCGGGGCCCGTGGGGCGTCACAGGGTGGTTGTCGCCCGTCGGCCGGTCATCGGCAGGACCTTACCGGGCGGGAGGTGTGTCGGCCGGGGCGTCCGGCGCGGCCAGCTCCCAGTCCAGCTGCCACACCCGCAGGACGCCGTCCATGCTGCGGACCACCGCGAGCCGGGCGTCCGGGGTCATCGCCAGATCCTCCACGCCCGAGGTCCCGGCGTGGGCGTCGAAGGCCCGCAGCCGGCGGCCGGTCCGCACGTCCCAGGCCAGCGCCTGCGAGGTGTAGCCGGCGGAAAGGGCGAAGCCGCCGTCGGCGCTGACGGCGAGCTGCCGGCAGGCGTTGGGGGCGCCGAACTCCCGTACCGCCGTTCCGGTGGCGACGTCCCAGACCCGTACGGTGTCGGCGTCCACGCCCATTCCTCCTGCGACGAGCAGGCGCCGTCCCCCTTCCGTGAAGCGCAGTCGAGCCGCGTGCCAGCGCTGGATGGACCGGTGGGCCCGCGGATCGGTCAGCCTGTGCAGGACTGTGCCATCGGTGGCGAGCAGGTCCACTCCGGCCTGGCCGGCGACCGCGAGAGTGCGGCCGTCGGGTGCGACGGCGACGGTCTTCTCCCCGCGCAGGTCTCTCGCGAGCTCCGTCGTCCTCTCGATCCCGCCGTCGTGCGGGTTCCACCACAGCACGGCGTTCGCCTTGCCGATGAGCGCGCGGCGGCTCCCGGGCAGAAAGCAGACGGAGAGGGGTCGGTGGACTCCGAGCGGAACGCGCTCGTCGGACGTCAGCGTGCGCAGGCATTCCCCCGTGTCCGTCCGCCACAGGCGTGCCGTCCCCGCGCTGTCGGCGGTCAGCAGCCTGCTGCGGTCCTCGCTGAGATGAACGTCGAGCACGTGCCTCGTGTGGCCGGCGAACTCCCGTATCAAAGAACCGGTTTCGACGTCCCACAGCCGCGCCGTCTCGTCCCAGCTGCCGGTGGCGGCCAGCCGTCCGTCGGCGGACAGGTCCACGGACCCGCTCTTCGCGCCGGGATGGGTGAACTCCCTTACGGGCCAGGCCGCCCGCAGCCGGGTCCGGCGGGTGTGCCGGGCGAGTTCCCCCCAGGCGGCCATCACCCGGGGCGCCCGCTCGTACCCCGTCGTCGCCCGCGCCGCTTCGAGACGGGCGAGGGCGAGGTCGTACCGGCCGGCCGTCCGCGCCTGCTCCGCCTCCGTCAGCAGGAGGTCCACCCGGGTCCCGAGCCGGCTCACCTCCGCGTGCCGGCGCGGCTCGCTGAGCCGGGGCGGGCCGGCGTAACCGCCCGGCAGTGTCCAGGTGCGGACCGTCCGGTCGGCCGAGGCGGACACCAGGGTCCGGCCGCCGTCGGTGAACGCGACCGTGCCGGCCTCGCGTTCGTACCCCCGATAGGTACGCAGACAGCGGCCCGTGTCCGTCTCCCAGAGCTGGACCCCGGTGTACGCGCGGCCGGACGAGGCCAGCAGCCGGCCGTCCGGCGAGAGGACGGCGACGGCGGTCCCCGGAGCGCCGGTGAACGTCCGCAGACGGCGTCCGGTGTCCAGGTCCCACAGCGTCAGCGTGTCGAAGGTGCTCGTCACGGCCCGCCGGCCGTCGGCCGACACGCACAGCACCCTCGGCATGGTCCTGTGCCCGGTCAGCGCGTGCAGCCGCCGGCCCGAGGGCACGTCCCGGACAAGGGCGGCGAAGTCCCTGCGCTCCTCCGGTACGGAGACGGCGTCCTCCTCCCGGAACGCGGCGATCACCCGGTTCCCGTCCGGGGTCACCGCCACTCCGCCGCCGTCCAGATGGCCGGGAAGAGTCGCCCGCAGCCGGCCGCCACGTGTGTCCCACACCCGGACCGTGCCGTGCCGGTCGACGGCCACGGCGGTGCGCCCGTCCGGGGTGAGGCGGACGGAGTGCCGGTCCGGCGTCCGGGGCACCCGCGGGGGCCGCGCCGTGTCCCGGGACCTCGGCTCGCCCCGGTGCAGCGGGGTGCCGATGACCGGGCGGGCCAGGAAGCCTTTGGCCAGGTTCCAGAAGCGGACCACCCCGTCGGCGCCCTGCGACAGGGCGTGCCGGCCGTCCGGGGTGAGGTCGACGGCCTCCACCTCGCGGCGGTGTCCCCTGAGCGTCTTCACGCACCGTTCGTTCCGTACGTCCCAGAGGCGCAGCGCCCCGTCCGGGCAGCCGGTGAGAGCGAGCCGGGCATCCTTGGCGAGCGCCGTGGGCAGGGATTCCTGCCGCCAGCTCCTCGGGGGCAGGCCGGCGAATGTGTCCAGCAGACGGACCGGCACGGGCAGGTGCCGGACCCCGGCCGGTCCGGCGTGCGCGACGGCCCCGGACCGGGCGGCGTCGAGCGCCGCCGCGGCCTCCCGGTCGTCCGGCCGCTCCCGGACCAGCGGCTCCAGCAGCGCGCGGGCCTCGGACAGGGCGCCGCGCTCCAGCTGGACCTGGGCGAGGAGCCGGCGGGCCTCCGCGGGATCGCCGGCGTCCTGCCGGACCCGTTCGATGCGGGCGAGCACGCCTTCGTCGGTGCGCCGGCCGCGCCGCCAGCGCAGCAGCTCGTCGTTGTAGAGGGCGGGCACATGGCGGGGGTCGGCGTCCAGGGCGGCCGCGAACGCCCCGGCCGCCTCGTCCTCGCGGCCCAGGTCGAGCAGGGACAGCGCCCGGTTGTTCAGCTCGTCGGCCCGCAGCTCCGCCGCCTCGGGCAGGGGCCGGGGGTACGGGGAGCCGGTCCGCGTCTCGTGGATGTCGGTGAGCACGTCCGCGATGTCCGCCATGGACGGCGGCCGCCCCGAGGCGTGCGGGCGCAGGCAGCGCCGGAGGAGATGGGCGAGTTCCCGCGGAGCGGCGACCCGGTTCGTGGTGTCGGCCAGGAAGTCGTCCAGGGCGAAGCCCGCGATCGACCCGAACTGCCAGCGCACACCGCCGGTGACCATCTCAAGGACGGAGACCCCGAAGCTGTGGACATCGCTGCGCCGCCCCACCGCCCGGCCGGAGAGCTGTTCCGGGGAGGCGTACGCGAGGGTCATCCCGCCCGTCGGGACGAGGACGCTGCCCTCGGGCTCCCAGCCGAGCACGGGCCTGCCTCCCGTGGGAACGGCGTGCTTGGACCGGGCGAGACCGAAATCGGTGATCTTCGCGGTGCCGGCCCGGTCGAGCAGGACGTTGGCCGGCTTCACGTCCTGGTGGACCAGGCCCGCGCGGTGGGCGTGATCGAGGCCCCGGGCCATCTGCACCGCGATGTCGAGCACCCGGGCCAGGGCCTCGTCGGCGCCCCCGGCGTAGAGGCGGCCGTCCCGTATCCATGCGGCGAGGCTGCCCCCGTCCACGTACTCGGCGAACACCCGGGGCACGCCGTCGATCAGGCGCACGTAGTGACAGGCGCAGATGTTGGGGTGCAGCCCGAGGGAGACCCAGGTCTCGGCCTCCCTGACGAACAGCTCCTCGTCCCCCGCGTCCCGGACGGCCTCGGGCCGCGGGCTCTTCACCGCCATGTCGATGCCCCACCCCAGGTGCCGGACCCGGTGGACGACCCCCATGCCGCCACGCCCCAACTCCCCGAGCACCCGGTACCGCCCGTCGACGGTCGCACCGAGTTCCCACGCTTCCGGCGCACTCATCCGACCCCCCGGGTCCGGCCCCGCCGCTACACCGCGAACGGCGACGCCTCGACAGCCTCGAAGATGTCAGCATCGGTCGCCCGCTGCCACTCCGGCAAGCCGTCCCAGTCCGCGACGTACCCGGGCTTCGGCTCCTCGAAGTGCTTGTACATCTGGGCCGTCCAGCACAACGCGACGAACCGCCCCTTCTGCTCCCGCGAAAGCCGCGCCACGTGCCCGCCGCTCACCTCGACGAACTGCCGCACCTGCGCGTACACCGCCCCGGCCGCCTCCCGCTCCCACTGGGGAGTGTCCTCCCACGGCGTGACGTACCCGGCCTTCGGCTCCCCGGGAAAGTGCCGCCGCACCCCGGCGATCCAGCTCTCCCGGAACAGACGCGCACCTTCGGTCTGCGACATGACTACCCCTTCTTCGCGATGTGTTCGCCACGCTGGGCGAACGCCCTGCCGTCGTGCGTACGCACCTGCGGCGCACCGTCGAGCAGGGCGTCGGCCACCCGGACCGCGTAGACCTCGGCCATCCGGGCCGCGGCCTCGTCCGGGGTCAGCCACTCGACTGCGGTTGATTCGTCGGACAGTTGCTCACAACCTCCCTCGGTGCGGCAGCGGAAGACCAGGGCGACGATGCCTCGCGAGGTGTTCTTGTAAACCCCGGTCAGCCGGTCGACCCGCACCTTGAGACCGGTCTCCTCATAGACCTCACGCCGGACGCCGTCCTCCGGGGCCTCGGCCAGTTCGAGCACACCACCGGGCGGTTCCCAGGTCCCGTTGTCGGCTCGTCTGATCGCGAGTACGCGGCCGTCCTCCCGGACGACGACTCCGGCCACGGACACGGAGTGAAGCGGCGTTGACGGTCCCTCCCGGCGGATGTTGCTCACGTGCATGAGGATAGGAGCCGGTGGCCTCGGAAACCGCACGCAAAGCCGTCGCTGACAATGAGCTGGATCCGCCGCGCCGGCCGGAGCCGGGCGTCGGCGGAACTCCCGGAAAGGCGGGGCTACGTGGTGTCCGGGGCAGGGCGGCGGATGTGGCCCGTTTCGATGATCTCCGACGTTCCGTCGCGGTAGTAGTCCGTGTGCCTGGTCGCGTAGGCGTCGTCGAACACCAGCACCACCAACGGGACCGAGGTGTCCTCGCGGCAGCAGCCGCACGCCTTCACGAAGGAGAGGCGCAGCTTCTTGTAGACGGGGGCGCTCTCGATGTGGCGGGACTTCACATAGTTCTCCGCCGGGTCCGACGACTCCTCGGGAAGCCGATACGTCTCCTCCGTCGACGCCGTGGCCGTCGTCTCGGTCGTCCGGGCCTTCTTCACGATCCGGGTGACCGCCGCCTCGATGCGTGCGCCGGCCTTCGTTTTCCTCGCGACGTCCGCCGCCAGGCTTCCCTTGGCGTTGTACTGCTGGGACGTCTCCACGATGAACGTCTCTTTGACGGATGTGCTGTACGTGTACTTCTTCTCCTGGCCCGCGTTGATCTGCTGGACCGTCACCCAGCCGCCCGGAAGCACATACGCCTCGTCAAGGACCTGGACGCCGGCCAGGTAGTACCTGACCCTGTCGCCGAAGAGCAGGTATCTCCTCCGCTCGGAATGGAGGAGTTCAGGGGCGCCGACTCGCCATTGGGCCGCCCGGTCGACCTCGTACTGGGTGTGCAATTTGAGGACGACACCGGAGAGCCTCGCGATCTCGCCCTTGGCGAGGTAATCCGAGAACCCGAGAGTCATCGCCTGACCGACCTCGTGCGAGCTCGCCTCTCCGGTGACCATGACGGCCTTGAGCGCGGGGTTCACCTGCCGGAGCTCGCGGTAGAGCTCGGTGCCGCTCTTGAGCGGCATCCGCTGGTCCAGCAGAGCGACCCGGATCGGATACTCCTGGACGGCCGCGAGAGCGTCTTCCGGCCGGCTGCAGGCCAGCACGCGGAAGCCGGTCTGCACGGTGATCAGTTCGGCGAGCTGATCGGCCATGCTGCGCGAGTCATCGACCACCAGTACCGAGTACATCGCCGTCCTCCTCTCTCCGGAAAGGCAACGACACGGTGAACGTCACCTCGTCACCGTCCACATCCATCGTGATCTCGCCGCCCGCATAGCCCTCGATCAGGCCCCTGCTCACGGACAGGCCCACGCCCTGATGCCCGTCCTTGGTGGTGTATCCCCGGTCGAACACGTCGCCGCCCGGCGGTCCGCTCGCGCACAGGTTGGAGATGGTGAAGGAAATGGCGTCCGGCCTTCTCGCGAAGTTCACCGCGATCCGTCCATGCTCCGGGGACGCGTCGACGGAGTTTTCGAGGAGCGGCAGAAGCGCGGCGATGACGAAGTCGTTCGAGTATCCGACGAAGGACTCCGGGATTTCACCGACCTCCGCTTCGATCGGTTTGCCGGCCGCGCCCGAGTAGAAATCGAGCGCCATGATCAGTGCGTCCGCACCCGCGCCCGCGAAGGACTCCCCCACACCCTTCTGAAGGGTTCCGTAGTTCCTGTACGCGTTGATGAAGCACTTGCATATCTCGACGCCCTCCCGGATGCGCCGGACAGCGCGCTCCGCGGTCTCGTCCCCACCCGCCGAGAGGGACTCCATGGACAGCGCCGCGGCCTCGATCTGGGCCAGCGGGGTGCCGAGCGAGTGGGCGATCTCCTGTGTCAGCCTGGCCCGTTCGCCGCTCACGTCGGCCGAGCCGAGGTGGACGACGTCGGCTGTCACGTTGGTGACGCGCTGCACCCGGCGTTTCGTGTCCTGCCACACCCGGAAGGCGATCTCATCGGGGAGGCGTTCAAGTAGCTGCGGCACCAGGCGCTGAGAGCGGGCCGCCTCCGACGCCTCGTACTCCTGGAGGCGCAGCGCCTCCCGTAACTCCTGGATCGAACTCGCGAGTTCGTGCGTGTTGTCATCGGCCCGTCTGGACTGCCTGGTGGCAAACCCCGACAGCACGGCGGCGGCACCCACGGCCACCGCTGACGAGACTGCGGCGATGATGTCGTTCATGGCCCCCCTCGGCGATGCGCCCAGATTAGGCCGCGCTGCCGGGCCCCGTCACCGCTCCGCCGGAACGGAACGGGAAGTGTGCGCTCCCGCCACGGGTTCCCGCACCCGGGCGTGCAGATGCATGTCGTGCCAGCCGTCGGCGTGCAGCAAGGCGCGCCGGCGTACTCCTTCGAGGGTGTATCCGGCATCCGCGGCGCCACTGTTCGATCCATTCGCGGGCCTCGTCCTCCGAATCGGCTCTGCGCAGGTGCCAGTGCTGGATCGCCGGGTCCTGGAACACTCGCGCGACGGCGGCCGCGTCGGACGGCGACCAGGGCCGCAGCATGACCGACATCATGGCAATACGGGCTTCGGCTCGCGCTGCCGGGACTTCCCCGACGTGGGCGGTGAACGGCCCGGCCGCGCCCGCCGTCTCGGCGGCCCAACGCGCGGGCGGGGCACCTTGGTTGCGCCAGGTGCCCCGCCCGCGTTGCGCTCCTCAAGCCGCCCCGTCTACAACACCGGCAGCAGCGCCTTCAGCTCGAACGCCGTGACCTCGCTGCGGTACTCCTCCCACTCGCGCTTCTTGTTGCGGAGGAAGAAGTCGAAGACGTGCTCGCCCAGGGTTTCCGCGACCAGTTCGCTCTTCTCCATCAGGGAGATCGCCTCGCCCAGGTTCTGCGGGAGGGGTTCGATGCCCATCGCGCGGCGTTCCGCGTCGGAGAGGGCCCAGACGTCGTCGTCGGCGCCGGCGGGGAGTTCGTAGCCTTCCTCGATGCCCTTGAGGCCGGCGGCGAGGAGGACTGCGTACGTCAGGTACGGGTTGGCGCCGGAGTCGATGGAGCGGACCTCTACGCGGGCCGAGCCGGTCTTGCCGGGCTTGTACATCGGGACGCGGATGAGGGCGGAGCGGTTGTTGTGGCCCCAGCAGATGTACGAGGGGGCCTCGCCGCCGGCGCCCGCGGCACGGGAGGAGCCGCCCCAGATGCGCTTGTAGGAGTTGACCCACTGGTTGGTGACGGCGGAGATCTCCGCGGCGTGCCGGAGCAGGCCCGCGATGAAGGAGCGGCCGACCTTGGAGAGCTGGTACTCCGCGCCGGACTCGTAGAACGCGTTGCGGTCGCCCTCGAAGAGGGAGAGGTGCGTGTGCATGCCCGAGCCGGGGTACTCCGAGAACGGCTTCGGCATGAACGTCGCCTGTACGCCCTGCTCCAGCGCCACCTGCTTCATGACCAGGCGGAACGTCATGATGTTGTCGGCCGTCGACAGCGCGTCCGCGTATCGGAGGTCGATCTCCTGCTGGCCCGGCGCGCCCTCATGGTGGCTGAACTCGACCGAGATGCCCATGGATTCGAGCATCGTGATCGCCTGGCGGCGGAAGTCCATGCCGACGTTCTGCGGGGTGTGGTCGAAGTAGCCGGAGCTGTCGGCCGGGGTCGGCCGGGTGCCGTCGACCGGCTTGTCCTTCAGCAGGAAGAACTCGATCTCCGGGTGGGTGTAGAAGGTGAAGCCCAGGTCCGAGGTCTTGGCCAGGATACGCTTGAGCACGAAGCGCGGGTCCGCGAAGGACGGTGAGCCGTCCGGCATGAGGATGTCGCAGAACATCCGCGCCGTGCCCGGCGCCTCCGCGCGCCACGGCAGGATCTGGAACGTCCCCGGGTCCGGCTTGGCGATCATGTCCGACTCGTAGACGCGCGCGAAGCCCTCGATCGCGGAGCCGTCGAAGCCGATGCCCTCGTCAAACGCCTGCTCAAGCTCGGCCGGGGCGACGGCCACGGACTTCAGATATCCGAGGACATCGGTGAACCACAGCCGTACGAACCGGATGTCGCGCTCCTCAAGGGTCCTGAGGACGAATTCCTGCTGCTTGTCCATAGCCACATCCTTGCAGTTCAGACGGTCCGTGCTCCACCTCCCGGGGCTGGGGAGAGACTCCAGTATCACGACCCCGGATTTCCCCCAGATTACGCACCCGACGTGACATGGAGCACTCGGCCACCCACTACGATCGGCGCCCGTGGTGCGCACGGGCGGGAACCGCCCCGTCACCCGCCCAAAGCCGCCCGGTCCCCGTCCCCCTTCGCAGAAGGACCACACACGACATGAGCTACGACCGCAGGGCCCGAATAGAGCAGATGCGCAACGCCGACCGCGCGCGGGACCGGCGCAACCGGATCCTGGCCGTGAGCCTCGGCGCCGTCGTCGTCGCGGGGCTCGTCGCCTTCGGTTCGTACACGATCCTCAACAAGTCGGACTCCGACCGCTCGGGCGGTTCGATGACCGCCGACGGGAAGGGCGGTACGCCCTCCGCCGGGGAGACCGACGAGAACCTGGCCACCGGGCCGATCAAGGGCGAGAAGTCCTGGGACGCGAAGAAGCTCACCCGTAACCATGTGACCGAGACCGTCGACTACCCCATGAAGCCCCCGGTCGGCGGGGACCACAACCCGGTCTGGATGAACTGCGACGGCGAGGTCTACAAGAAGGCCATCCCGGATGTGAACGCCGTGCACGCCCTGGAGCACGGTTCGGTCTGGGTGACGTACAACGACGACGCCCCCGCCGCCGATGTGACGAAGCTCGCGGAACGGGTCGCCAGGACGCCGTACTCGCTCATGAGCCCGTACAAGGACCAGGCCGGGGCCATCATGCTGACCGCCTGGGGCAAGCAGGTCACCGTCGACGGCGCGGACGACCCGCGCGTGGCGCAGTTCTTCGCGCATTACGTGCAGGGCCCGCAGACCCCCGAGCCGGGCGCCGCCTGCACGGGCGGCCTCGACGGCTCCTGAACCGGGGTGCCGAAACAGCGCGCCCGGAAAGTTCCCTCGTACCGTAAATACACCCGAATGGGCTACAGCGGTCGCGTCCCCCGAACGGGCCCATGACGATGGGTTCGCTCGGGGATGTACGTACGGCCGCCCCTCGGTACGCAGGAGGAATCCCCCATGACCACCGCCAAGGACATCATGCACACCGGCGCCACCTGGATTCCGGCGCACGAGACGCTCGACCGCGCCGCCCAGCTGATGCGCGAGCACCACGTCGGCGCGCTGCCCATCTCGGCCAGCGGTGAGGAGGACCGGATGATCGGCATCCTCACGGACCGCGACATCGTGGTCGGCTGCGTGGCGGAGGGGCGGAATCCGGCCAAGGTGACCGCGGGTGACCTCGCTCAGGGGACGCCCCGCTGGATCGACGCGGACGCGGATGTGGAAGCGGTGCTGGAGGAGATGCAGAACCACCAGATCCGCCGGCTTCCGGTCATCGAGAACAAGAAGCTCGTCGGCATGATCAGCGAGGCGGATCTGGCCCGGCACCTCTCCGACGACCAGATCGCCGACTGGGCGGAGCAGGTCTACTCGCGGACCGCCGCCGGCTGACCGGCCGCGCGGATCGCCCTTTCGCGCGGATCGTCCTTTCGCGCGGCCCGCCGGGACATCGCGTCAGTCAGACGATTAGAGTGGGGCGCGTGCCTCAACTACGCCTCGCACTGAATCAGATCGACTCGACCGTCGGCGACCTCGCCGGCAACACCGAGGCGATCGTCCACTGGACCCGGCACTCCGCCGAACAGGGCGCCCACTTCGTGGCGTTCCCCGAGATGGTGCTGACCGGCTACCCCGTCGAGGACCTGGCCCTGCGGTCGTCCTTCGTCGAGGCGTCGCGTGCGGCGCTGCGCGCGCTCGCCGCCCGCCTCGACGCGGAGGGCTTCGGGGAGATCCCGGTCCTCGTCGGCTATCTCGACCGCTCGGAGTTCGCGGCGGAGCGCTACGGACAGCCGGCCGGGTCCCCGCGCAACGCGGCCGCGGTGCTGCACCGCGGCGGGATCGCGCTGAACTTCGCCAAGCACCACCTGCCGAACTACGGCGTCTTCGACGAGTTCCGGTACTTCGTGCCGGGCGACTCGATGCCGGTCGTACGGGTGCACGGTGTCGATGTCGCCCTCGCGATCTGCGAGGACCTGTGGCAGGACGGCGGCCGCGTCCCGGCCGCGCGCGCCGCCGGGGCCGGGCTGCTGCTGTCGGTCAACGCCTCGCCGTACGAGCGGGACAAGGACGACACCCGGCTGGAGCTGGTCCGCAAGCGGGCCCGGGAGGCCGGCTGCACGACCGCGTACCTCGCGATGATCGGCGGCCAGGACGAGCTGGTCTTCGACGGCGACTCGATCGTGGTCGACCGGGAGGGCGAGGTCATCGCCCGCGCCCCGCAGTTCGCCGAGGGCAGCGTGATCCTGGACCTCGACCTGCCCTCCGCCGCGGCCGAGGCACCGTCCGGCGTGGTCGCCGACGGACTGCGGATCGATCATGTGGTCCTCTCCGACGAGCCGCTGCCGCCGTACGAGGCGGAGCTGGCCGGCGGTTACGCGGACCGGCTGGACGACGACGAGGAGCTGTACACGGCCCTCGTGGTGGGCCTGCGGGCCTACGCCGCGAAGAACGGCTTCAGCAGCGTGCTCATCGGGCTCTCCGGCGGGATCGACTCGGCGCTCGTCGCCGCGATCGCCTGCGACGCGCTCGGCGCGCAGCAGGTGTACGGGGTCTCGATGCCGTCCAAGTACTCCTCGGACCACTCCAAGGGCGACGCGGCCGAGCTGGCGCGGCGCACCGGGCTCAACTTCCGGACCGTGCCGATCGAGCCGATGTTCGACGCGTACATGGGTTCGCTGGGGCTCACCGGGCTCGCGGAGGAGAACCTCCAGTCGCGGCTGCGCGGCACGATGCTGATGGCCATCTCCAACCAGGAGGGCCAGATCGTGCTGGCCCCCGGCAACAAGTCGGAGCTGGCCGTCGGGTACTCGACGCTGTACGGGGACTCCGTCGGGGCGTACGGGCCGATCAAGGACGTGTACAAGACCGCGGTGTTCCGGCTGGCCAGGTGGCGCAACCGGGCCGCCGAGGAGCGCGGGCAGACCCCGCCGATCCCGGAGGCGTCCATCACGAAGCCGCCGAGCGCGGAGCTGCGGCCGGGTCAGGTGGACACGGATTCGCTGCCGGACTACGACGTGCTCGACCGCATCCTTGAGCTGTACGTGGACCGGGACCAGGGGCTCGAAGCGATCGTGGCGGCCGGGTTCGACCGGGCGCTGGTGGCGAAGACGCTGCGGATGGTGGATACGGCGGAGTACAAGCGGCGGCAGTACCCGCCGGGGACGAAGATCTCGCCGAAGGGGTTCGGGAAGGACCGCCGGTTGCCGATCACGAACCGCTGGCGCGAGGCGGTCTGACGCGCCCGTGGCCTCAGGGACGCACGAGCCCGTCCGGGGCTGAGGGTTTGCCCTCAAGCGCCGGACGGGCTCGTTCTTGGCCGGTCGCCGCTGAGGCGTAGACAAAGAACAGGCTCAGAGCAGAGTCGAGCGGGCCACGAAGTCCTCACCGCCGTAGAGGGACTCGTACCGGATCTCGATGAGCAGTCTCGTGGAGATGAGCTCCCAGAACCATGCGGATTCCCGCCCGTCCCGCTCTTCGAGATGCAGCAGGTAGCTCCTCTCGCCCGGGATGAGGGCCGCCCCCGTGACGAACGTCTTCACTTTCGGCATCAGGGGGAGGTCCTGGGCCATCCGGCGATACGTGGGCAGATCCCACTGGCCGATGACCTCCCTGTCGAGAGTGACCGACGTCCGCGTCACGACCGCCGGCCCGATCCCCGCGTTGATCACCTCCAGGCCGGCCACGTCGTCCCGGTATCCCGCACGAACTGTGCGGATCAGCAGCAACGGCCGCACCGACTGCCGGTTGTGTGCCCTGGATGCCCGCGCCTGCCCCCAGCTGATCCAGAAGGATCCCAACGCTATGGCGGTCGCGCACACGCCGACACCGGTTTCGATGTTCATCCAGGTCCTCCCGCGACTGGTCCCGTAGAACAGTGAAGACGCGTCGGCCCGTCAGTCGGTTCTGCCGTGTCGCGGTCTCCGACGGACCGTCCCGGACTCCGGCCACTCGCTGCCCGCGTCCGGCGAATCCCCAGGGGGCGACTCAGTCCCGAACATCGTTCGAGGCCGGAAGGGAAGAACAGGCCGAGGTCTTGTCCTCGCGCGCCGGACGGGCCGGGTTCTGGCTCGCCACCACCTTCGATGTGCCGTGCTCGCGGTCCAGTGCGCCCGCCGTGACCGCGATGGCCAGGCCCGCCAGGGCCAGGGCCGCGCCCACCAGGGCCGGGGACGTCCAGCCCCAGCCGGCCGCGATCGCCGTGCCGCCGAGCCACGCGCCGCCCGCGTTGGCGAGGTTGAAGGCGGAGTGGTTGGAGGCGGAGGCGAGGGTGGGGGCGTCCTTGGCCTTGTTCATGACCAGGATCTGGAGGGGCGTGGTCGTCATGAAGCCCACCGCGCCGAGCAGCACCACCATCAGCAGGGCCGCCCACTTCACCTGGGCGGCGAGGGGGAAGACCGCCAGGACTACGGCGAGGGCGCCCAGGGAGCCGTACAGCGTCGGGCGCGGGGCCCGGTCCGTGAGGGGGCCTGCGGCCAGGGCGCCGAGGGTCATGCCGATACCGAAGAGCGCCAGGACCGGGGTGACCGCGGACTCGCCGAAGCCCATGGCCTTCGTGGTCATCGCCGAGAGGTAGGAGTAGACGGCGAACACGCCGGCGAAGCCGAAGACGGCGGTGAGGAGGCCGAGCAGGACCTGTCGGTTGCCGAGCGCCCGCAGCTCGTGGCGCATGTTCTGCCGGGCCTCGACGGGGATCTGCGGGACCAGCCGGGCGAGGGCCGCCATCGCGCAGACGCCGATGGCCGCGACGACCAGGAAGGTCGCCCGCCAGCCGAGGTGCCGGCCGAGCAGCGTGGCGGCAGGTACGCCGACGATGTTGGCGACCGTCAGGCCGAGGAACATCGTCGCGACGGCCCGCGCCCGGCGCCCCTCGGCCACGAGGCGGGAGGCGACGACGGCCCCGACGCCGAAGAACGCGCCGTGCGGCAGACCGGCCAGCAGCCGGCCCGCGATCAGCCAGCCGAAGCCGGGGGCGAGCGCGGAGGCGAGGTTGCCGACGGTGAAGAGGGCCATCAGGAGCAGCAGCATCCGCTTGCGCGGGACGCGGGAGCCGATGGCGGTGAGCAGCGGGGCGCCGATCACCACGCCGATCGCGTACGCCGACACGAGGTAGCCGGCGGTGGGGACGGAAGTGCCGAGGTCGTCCGCGACGTCGGGCAGCAGGCCCATCATCACGAACTCGGTGGTGCCGATGCCGAAGGCGCTCACGGCCAGCGCGAGCAGGGCCAGGGGCATGAGGAGAGACCTTTCCGCTTCAGGGCGCACGGCGGCGGACCGGCTCGTCCACCGGCGACCTTGTTCCCGTACGGAACAAAGTGTCGCAGAGAAGTGGCACCAGCCGGTAAACGGCTCGTTGCGTCAGAGTTTGACGCGGGCGGCAATCGGGAGGTGGTCGCTGCCGGTGGCGGGAAGCGTCCAGGAGGACATCGGCTCGACGCCCTTGACCATGATCTGGTCGATCCGGGCCATCGGGAACTTCGCGGGCCAGCTGAACCCGAAGCCGTCGCCCGCCGCGCCCTGCGTGGACCGCATCTGCGAGGTGACCGCCTTGAGCGCGCGGTCGTTCATCGTGCCGTTGAGGTCGCCGAGCAGGGCGACCCGGGCGAGCGGTTCGTGGGAGATGGCCTTGCCGAGGGCGTCCGCGCTCTGGTCCCGCTGGTTGGCGGTGAAGCCGGCGTGGAGCTTGACGCGTACGGACGGCAGGTGCGCCACGTAGACCGCGAGGGGGCCCTCCGGCGTCGCGACGGTGGTCCGCATGGCGCGGACCCAGCCCATCCTGAGGTCCACCGGGCGGGTGTCGCTCAGCGGGTACTTGCTCCAGAGGCCCACGGTGCCCTGCACCGAGTGGTACCGGAAGCGGCCGGCGAGCGCCTTCTCGTACGCCGCCACCTTGCCGGCCGGCAGCTCCTGGAGGGCGACGACATCCGCGCCGGAGCCCGCCACCTGGTCGGCGGTGGCGGCCGGGTCGGGGTTGTCGGCGTTGACGTTGTGCGTGGCGACGGTCAGGTCGCCGCCGGTGCCGGACTTGTCCGTGAACAGGCCGCCGAACATGTTGAGCCAGACCACGACCGGCAGCACCAGCGCCACCAGCGCGGTGCCCGAGCGGCGCACCAGGCCGAGCACGAGCAGCACCGGGAAGAACACGCCGGTCCAGGGCAGGAACGTCTCGGAGAGGCTGCCCAGGTTGCCGATGGTGTTCGGGATCTGGGCGTGGAAGGCCATCACGAGGGTCAGCAGGACCGCGCAGCAGGCCAGGACGATCCCGCGCCGCCAGGTCCCCCGGTCCCGCAGACGCCGGACGAGTCTGTCGCGCAGGTCCCGGAAACGGGAGCCGGTGCGCTGCGGTCCCACGCCGTTCCCGGTGTCCGCCCTGTACGCCTGCACCATCGCGCTGTCCTCACTGCCTTGCCGTGCACATCGCCGCGCCCCCGACCCTAGGGGATGCGCGATGCCTTTCCTGCCGCCCGTGGCGGTCGTACTGCCACGAGGACGTGGGAGGCGGCTCCGGCAGTTCCTCGGGAGCGGGGAATCGGGGTGTTCTGTGACGTAACGATCACATCCGTCCGCGCCGGGGCGCCAGGCCCTCCATCACCAGGGCGATGATGCGGTCGGCGAGATCCTCCGGCAGCGGCGCGTCGGGCCGGTGGATGGTCCGTACGAGCATGGGGCCGAGGAAGAGGTCGTCCATCAGCTCCACGTCCGTGTCGTCCCGCAGCTCGCCCGCCTCGACGGCGCGCCGGACGGCGGCGACCATGGCGACGCGGCGGGGGGCGATCACGGTGCACTGGTACTCGTGCCAGAGCTTGGGGTGGCTCTTCATCTGCGCGAACACGTTGTGCAGCAGTACGGAGGAGCGCTGCGCGAGGCCGCGTTTGCGCATCGACTCCAGCAGGACGCGCAGGTCCCCGAGGCCGCCGGTGCCGGAGACCTCGGGTTCCGGGGGCTCGATGGCGCGGAGCACGTCGACGAAGAGCTCCTCCTTGCCGGCCCAGCGCCGGTAGATGGTGGCCTTGCCGACCCCGGCGGTGCGGGCGATGCGCTCGATGGAGAGCGCGGCGAGGGGTTCACCGGCCTCCAGCAGCTCCAGGACGGCGTCCAGGATGGCCGCCTCGGCCGCGGCGCTGCGGGGCCGCCCCCGGCGCGGCTCGGAGTCGTCGCCGGGTCCCGGGGGGCCGGAAGCCTCGCCGGACCGCTCGTCCGGTGCCTGAGCCTGCACGTGAAACCACCTTTCGCCGCCCCTGATTCTCGCCGACGCGGGAGAGGGGCCGGTCCCCACGGGTCAACCTGGCCGGGTGAACCGGGCCGCGTGACACGGCCCGGTTCACCCGGAAGGTTCAGCCGGACGCCGCCGGGAACGTCATCGTTCGGCGCCCGCCGGAGCGGGGCGCTCCTCCTCGCGTACGGCTCCGGGCGCGGCCGGCTCGCGGCCCGGCAGCCACAGCGCGACGACGACCGTGCCGATGAGGGCGACGGCGGCCGAGCCGAGGGCCGTGACGTGCATGGCGCTCATGAAGGCGTCGTGCGCGGCGGTGACCAGCGGGGCGCCCTTGGGGCCCAGCCGCTCCGCGAAGGCGAGGGTCGCCTCGATGGACTCCCCGGCCGCGTCCCGGGTCCCGGAGGACAGCGCGCCGAGGTGGTCCTCGATGTCGCTCCGGTAGACGGTGGACAGCACCGAGCCGAGCACGGCGATCCCGAGCGCGCCGCCGACCTGGCGGAACGTGTTGTTGACGGCCGAGCCGGAGCCGGCCTTCTCGCGCGGCAGGGCCTGCATGATGGCGACGGTGACCGGCGGCATGACGTGGGCCATGCCGGTGCCCTGGACGAAGAAGACGACGCACATCAGCCAGACGGGCGTGTCGGCGTCGAAGAGGGCGAAGGCGGCCAGGCCGAGGGCGACGGCCAGCATGCCCGCCGTACAGACGGCGCGGGCGCCGAAGCGGGCGACGACGATCCGGGCGCGGGGTGCGAACAGCATCTGGGCCACTGCCAGCGGCAGGATCAGCAGCCCGGACTGGAGGGCGCTCCAGCCGCGGACGCTCTGCATGTAGAAGGCGGAGAAGAAGGTGACGCCCATCAGCGCGAAGAAGATCAGCGCGATCGCGGCGACGGCGGCGGAGAACGCGGGCTTCTTGAAGTACGAGACGTCGATCGCCGGGCTGGCGCTGCGCTTCTCGTGGAGGACGAAGACCACCAGGACGACGAGGCCGCCGATGACCGGAAGGAGGACGGAGACATCGGTGAAGTCGGCGAGCTCACCGCCCCGGATGATGCCGTACACCAGCAGCACCAGGCCGATGATGGAGAGCACCACACCGAGCGGGTCCAGCCGGCCCGGCTTCGGGTCCTTCGAGTCCGGCACCAGCCAGACCATGGCGGCCAGTGCGACGATCACCACGGGGACGTTGACCAGGAAGATCGAGCCCCACCAGAAGTGTTCCAGGAGGAGGCCGCCGGTGATCGGGCCGATCGCGATGCCGAGGCCGACGCTGCCGGCCCAGATGCCGATCGCCTTGGGCTGCTCGTCGCGCTCGAAGACGTTCATCAGGACGGCGAGCGTGGCCGGCATGACGAAGGCGGCGCCGAAGCCCATCAGGGCGCGCCAGGTGATGAGCTGGCCGGGCGAGTCGGACATGGCGGCGAGGGCGGAGCCGATGCCGAAGAGGGTGATACCGAAGAGCAGGACCTTCTTGCGGCCGAGGCGGTCGCCGAGCAGACCGGCGGTGAAGAGCAGGCCGGCGAAGACGAGCGTGTAGGAGTTGATCGCCCACTCCAGCTCGCTCTGGGTGGCGCCGATGCCCGTGGGCGAAGGGGAGGCGATCGTCTTGACGGCGACGTTCAGGATCGAGTTGTCCAGCACCACGATGAGCAGGCTGAACATCAGGACCACGAGAATCGCCCAGCGGCGGCGGTGGACCGCCTCCGGTATCTGGGACACGGCGGGGGTGCCGGAGGGTGTGGACATGAGGAGCAGCCTAAACGCATTGCGATACGAGACCGTCTCGTATTGTAAATTCTTTACCGAGGACAGGCCCGATGGCCCGGCCGTGCGGCCCACTTCCCGCGACCGGCTCCGGGATGCCACCATGGAAGAGATCCGGGGACGCCGTCAGGGCGCCTCGAGATGACGAAGGAGTCACCTGCCATGTCGCTCCAGGCTGCGCAGAACCAGTCCGCCACCCCCGCGGGTGCCCCCTCCGACAGCAGCAAGGCGCTGTACGGGGGCAAGAGCAACCGCCGGGTCACCGTCCACGACATCGCCGCCGCCACCGCGCGCGGCGAGAAGTGGCCCATGCTCACCGCCTACGACGCGATGACCGCGTCCGTCTTCGACGAGGCCGGCATCCCGGTCATGCTCGTCGGCGACTCCATGGGCAACTGTCACCTCGGCTACGAGACCACCGTGCCCGTCACGATGGACGAGATCGCCATCCTGTCCGCCGCCGTCGTCCGGGGCACCCAGCGTGCCCTGATCGTCGCCGACCTCCCCTTCGGGGCGTACCAGGAGAGCCCGGTCCAGGCCCTGCGCAACGCCACCCGGCTCATCAAGGAGTCCGGTGTCGGCGCGGTGAAGCTGGAGGGCGGCGAGCGCAGCCACGAGCAGATCAAGCTGCTGGTCGACGCCGGCATCCCGGTCATGGCCCACATCGGCCTGACCCCGCAGTCCGTGAACGCGATGGGCTACCGGGTGCAGGGCCGCGGTGAGGAGGCCGCCCAGCAGATGCTGCGCGACGCCAAGGCCGTGCAGGACGCGGGCGCGTTCGCCGTCGTCCTGGAGCTCGTACCGGCCGAGCTGGCCGCCGAGGTCACCCGCACCCTGCACATCCCGACCATCGGGATCGGCGCCGGTCCGGACACCGACGCGCAGGTGCTGGTCTACACCGACATGGTCGGGCTGACCGGCGGCAAGGTGCCGCGCTTCACCAAGCAGTACGCCGACCTGCGGCAGATCCTCGGCGACGCCGCGAAGGCGTACGCGGAGGAGGTCGTCGGCGGCACGTTCCCGGCCCCGGAACACACCTTCCACTGAGCCTGCGGGGGCACACCCCCGACGACCACCACCGGTAACGACGACAGCCCGCCGACTTCCCCCATCGGCGGGCTGTCGGCCGTTGTCGGTGGGTGCGAGGGGGCTGTCGGCCGGCTGTCGGCGGCCTGTCGGTGGCGGCTGGTCTGATAGTCGGCATGACGCGAATCGACAAGAACCCCCAGCACGGCGGAAACGCCGTAGAGGTGCGGGGACTGGTCAAGCACTACGGCGAGACCAAGGCCCTGGACGGCGTGGACCTCGATGTGCGCGAGGGCACCGTCCTCGGCGTGCTCGGCCCCAACGGCGCCGGCAAGACCACCCTCGTACGCTGCCTCTCCACGCTCATCACACCCGACGCCGGGACCGCGGTCGTCGCCGGCTTCGACGTGGTGAAACAGCCCCGCGCACTGCGCCGCACCATCGGCCTCACCGGCCAGTACGCCTCGGTCGACGAGAAGCTCTCCGGCTGGGAGAACCTCTACATGATCGGGCGGCTGCTCGACCTGCCCCGCAAGAAGGCGCGGGCCCGGGCCGACGAGCTGCTGGAGCGCTTCTCGCTCACCGACGCGGCGAAGAAGGCCGCGATGGAGTACTCCGGCGGGATGCGCCGCCGGCTCGACCTGGCCGCCTCCATGATCGGCAGCCCGGCCGTCCTCTACCTGGACGAGCCCACGACGGGGCTCGACCCCCGGACCCGTAACGAGGTCTGGGACGAGGTGCAGCGCATGGTCGCGGAGGGGGCGACCGTGCTCCTCACCACCCAGTACATGGAAGAGGCCGAGCAGCTGGCCAACGAGCTGACCGTCATCGACAAGGGCCGGATCATCGCCCGCGGCGGTGTGGACGAGCTCAAGGCCAAGGTCGGCGGCCGCACCCTCCAGATCCGCCCCTCGGACCCGGCCGAGCTGGCCCCGATGGCGCAGGCGCTGCGGGAGACCGGTCTCGACGGTGTCGCGGGCGCGCAGGCCGTCCCGGACGAGGGCCTGCTCTACGTACCGATCCTCAGCGACGAGCAGCTGACCGCCGTCATCGGGCTGCTCGGCACCCGGGGCTTCTCGCTGGCCCACGTCGCCACCGCACTGCCCAGCCTGGACGAGGTGTTCCTCGCCATCACCGGCGACAAGGCCACCGTCACCGACACGATTCCCGAGGAGGTCGCGGCATGAGCACGACGACTCTGACGCCCACCCCCACCAGCACACCCGTCTCCGCGCCGGCCGCCAAGCTCCACGACGAGGGCGGCATCGGACTGCGGAACAACCTGCGCCACATCGGGGCCCTGGTCCGGCGCAATCTGCTCCAGATCAAGAAGGATCCGGAGTCGATGTTCGACGCGCTGCTGATGCCCGTCATCTTCGTGCTGCTGTTCGTGTACGTCTTCGGCGGCTCGGTCGGCGGCAGCATGGGCGGCGGCCGGCAGGAGTATCTGAACTACCTGATCCCCGGCCTGATGGCGATGATGGGCATGAACATCGCCATGGCCGTCGGCAGCGGTGTCAACGACGACTTCCGCAAGGGGGTCATGGACCGCTTCCGTACGATGCCGATCGCGCGCTCCTCGGTGCTCATCGCCAAGATCGTGGTCGAGCTCGGCCGGATGATGGTCGCCACGCTCATCCTGCTGGGCATGGGCTTCGCCCTCGGCATGGAGCTCCACGGCTCGGTACTCGGCCTGATCGGGGCGATCGGCCTGTCGGCCGCGTTCGGCGCCGCGATCATGTGGATCTTCATCCTGCTCGGCCTGGCCATGAAGACGTCCCAGGCGGTTCAGGGAATGGGGATGCTGGTCATGATGCCGCTCCAGTTCGGCTCCTCGATCTTCGCCCCGCCGACGACGATGCCCGGCTGGCTCCAGACCTTCACCGACTACAACCCGCTGTCGAATCTGGCGGACGCGGCGCGCGGCCTCATGATGGGCACCCCGCTCGGCCACTCGGTCTGGCTGACGCTCGGCTGGGCCGTGGTCATCACGGCGGCCGTGGCCCCGCTCGCCGTCTCCAAGTTCCGCAAGAAGTCCTGACGTCACGGGTCCGGCTCGGCATCCGCGTCCACGAGGGCGGCGGCCTCCTCCAGGGAGAGGCCGCCGCCCTCGGCGTACGCGGCCTCATAGGCGGCGTCCCCGAGCCGGCTGCGGACCAGGTCCTCGGCGCGGGCCAGGTTCTCGCGTTCCATCGCGTTCATGAAGTGGCCCTTGGGCAGGTGCGCCCGGCCGGCGCCCAGCAGCCGCGCCGCGATCGCGGCCCGCTCCTCGCCGCCGAGCCCGCCGAGCGCCCAGGCCACGATGACCAGATTGATCACCGCCATCTGCGGCGCGACCATCTGCGTCAGCGGGTCCCGCAGGCCCTTCAGGGACCGCCGGCTCCGCTCCAGGGCACGGGCGTACTCACCGTCCTGGTTGTCCAGCCAGGCCAGGCCGCCGAGGACGAAGCCCTCGAACACCGCCATGGTCTCGGACGCGAACTCCTCCTTGAGGTACGTGAACTGCTCGCGCGCCTCGTCGGTCCGGCCGCACCGGCCCAGCCACATCGCCAGGAACAGCCGGGCCGCCGGGCGGGCCTCGTGCCCGGTCTGGCGCTCGTCGGCCAGCACCTCGCGCATCCGTGCCTCGCCCTCCTCGCCCCGGCCCAGCTCGGTGAGCACGGCGGCGTGCCGGATGCGGAGCACGGAGACCTGGGCCAGGGCGCCCAGTCGCTCGGCGGAGCGGATGGCGGCCTGGAAGTCCTCGGCGGCCTGCTCGTACGCGCCCTGCTTCTCATTGGCCTCGCCGCGCGAGGAAAGCGCCTCGGCCATCCCCCAGTCGTCGCCGAGCCGGCTGAAGACCGCCAGGCTCTCGTCGGCGTCCCGGTGCGCCTCACCGGCCCAGTCGGGGCGGTTGGCCAGCACGTTGGCCCGCATCTGGAGGGCGGCGGCCAGCTCCCACTCGTAACCGAACTCCCGCGCGCCGCGCACCGTCTCGTCCAGCAGGTGGCGCAGGTCCGAGACGCCGCCGGTGAGCATCACGGCGTAGAACCAGAGCGAGGCGGGACTGCGGCAGGTCTGCGGCTGGCCGGCCCGGTAGGTCGCGACGATGGCCCGCAGCCGGGCCATGCTGGCCTCGTTCGTCCACTCGTCCATCGCGTGGTCCATGCTGACCAGCTGCACCAGGGTCACCTGCCGGCGCGCCTCCTCCAGCAGCTCCCGGCGCATCGGCGGGGGCGCGTCCGTGCAGCGCTCGTGGATGGAGGGCGCGAGCTGTACGGGCTCCGCGAACGGGTCGGGGCCGAGGGCGGCGACCGCGTCGGCCCAGTGCAGGGCGTCGCCGCGCAGATTGCGGATCTGCCAGTACCAGGACAGGGACAGCACCATGCACAGCGCCTCCTGCTCGTCGCGGGCGGCGACGGCGTGGCGCAGGGCGATGCGCAGATTCTCGTACTCGCGTTGCAGGAGGCGGATGGCGGCGAGCTGTCCGGAGCCGCGCAGCAGGGGGTCGGTCGTACGGGCCAGCTCGCGGTAGAACACGAGGTGCCGGTGCTCGACGGCGTCCCGCTCGCCCGACTCCGCCAGGCGCTCCGCCGCGTACTCGCCGACGGTCTCCAGGAGCCGGTAGCGCATCCGGCCGTCGTCCGCCGGGGCGGCGACCACCAGCGACTTGTCGACCAGCGAGCCGAGGAGGAGGGCCACCTCGCCGGAGCGGCCGTCCTGGTCGGCGCAGACGGCCTCGGCGGCCTCCAGGGTGCAGCCGCCGGCGAAGACGGCGAGGCGGCGCAGCACGACGCGTTCGTCGTCGTCCAGCAGCTCCCAGGACCAGTCCACGACCGCGCGCAGGGTCTGCTGGCGGGGCAGCACGGTCCGGCTGCCGCTGGTCAGCAGGCGGAAGCGGTCGTCCAGCCGGTCCGCGATCTGCTGCGGCGTGAGCATCCGCAGCCGGGCCGCGGCCAGCTCGATGGCGAGCGGCAGGCCGTCCAGGCGGCGGCAGATCTCGGCGGCGGCCGCAGCCGTCACCTCGTCCGCGTCCACCCGGAAGCCGGGGCGGGCGGCGGCGCCGCGCTCCGCGAGCAGCCGCAGCGCGGTCGGATCCGGCAGCGGATCGACCGGCCGGACCGCCTCGCCCGGCACGCCGAGGGGTTCCCGGCTGGTCGCGAGGACGGTGAGCCGGGGGCAGCGGGCCAGCAGATGGTCGGCGAGGGCGGCGGCGGCCCCGATGACGTGCTCGCAGTTGTCGAGGAGGAGCAGCATGCGGCGGCGGGAGCAGTATTCGGTGAGCCGGGCCAGCGACTCACCGGCCACACGCTCCTCGCCGGAGGCCCGTTCGGCGGCCCGGAGCTCCCCGGAGCCGGCCCCGCTCAGCACGGTCTCCCGGGCCCCGAGCGCGGCCAGCACCGCTTCCGGCACGGCCTCCGGGTCGTCCACGGGGGCCAGCTCGGCGAGCCAGACGCCGTCCGGCCAGGTGCCGGCGTCGACGGTGTCCGCGACCTCCTGCGAGAGCCGGGTCTTCCCGGCACCGCCGGGGCCGAGCAGGGTGACAAGCCGGCCCCGGGAGAGGTCGCCGCGCAGGGCCTCCATCTCCCGCTCCCGGCCGACGAAGCTGGTGAGCCGGGCCCGGAGGTTGCCCAGCGGGGCGGCGGGGGCAGGGGGCTGCGGGCGGGGCGCGGGCTCCTGCCGCAGCAGCTCCCCGTGCAGGGCGGCCAGCTCGGGACCCGGGTCGGTGCCGAGGCGGTCGGCGAGGAGACTGCGCACCTCGTCGTAAGCGGCCAGCGCCTGGGCGGTGCGCCCGGCGTCGCGCAGGGCGCGCAGGCGGAGCGCCTGGAGGGGTTCGTCCAGGGGGTGTTCACCGCAGAGCGCGGTCAGCTCCGGCAGCACCTCGGCGGCCCGGCCGAGCGCCAGCTCCGCGGCGAGCCGGTCCCGGCGGGCGTCGAGCCGGCGGGCGGTCCAGCGCGCGGCGGCGGCGTGCCGGTCGGGGAGGTCGGCGAGGGCGGGGCCCCGCCAGAGGGCGAGGGCGTCGCCCAGGAGGGCCGTCGCACCGGCCGGGTCGCCCTCCGCGAGGGCCCGCGCGCCTTCGCCGGCGAGCCGTTCGAAGCGGAAGAGGTCGACGGCCTCCGGTTCGGCGGCCAGCCGGTAGCCGCTCTCCGCCGAGGCGACCGCGTCGTGCCCGATGGCCCGCCGCAGCCGCCCGACCAGGGCCTGGAGGGCGCCGGCCGCGTCGGCGGGCGGTTCGCCGTCCCACACCTCGTCCACGAGCACGGCCACCGGGACCGTCCGGCCGGGCCGCAGCGCCAGCACGGTGAGCAGCGCGCGCAGCCGCGCCCCGCCGACGGAGAGGGCCGAGCCGTCGTCGCGGAGTGCCTGGGTCGTACCGAGGATGCCGTAGCGCACGCGCCCATTCTCCGCGACCCGCCCCGGTGTCCGCACAGCCGCCCCGCCCCTGCTCGTCATGGCCCCACCTTTTCCGGTCCGGGGACGGGAAGCGAACCGTTTCCGCCGTGCCGCCGTCAGCGCTCCGGCGTCCCGGACGCCTTCGGCTCGACCGCGTAACCCGGTACGGACGGCCAGCGGACGGTGAGCACCACGGACTCCTCCTCGGCGAGCCAGGAGTGGTCGGTGCCGACGCCCCACACCACGTAGTCGCCCTGCTCCTCCAGGAGCACGCTGCGGCCGGGCAGCTCCACCCGGAACCGCCCGCTGATGAGCACCAGCAACGCGGTCCGGCTCTCCCCCCGCACCCACTGCGCCCGCTCGTCGCCCACCGGGTGGACGCCCCACTTGATCTCGACGTCCTCGCTGTGCCGGGGATCGCCCGCGTCCTTGAAGTGCCCGAGAATCCATCCCCGGTCGAGCGCGGCGTCCTTGCCGGCGTTGCCCACGTATACGTTGTCGTTCACGTGGGGGGACGCTAGCAGGGGGGCTTTGCCGCCCGGCGGGGGCGGCTACGCTCGGGTCCCATGTCAAGCGCAGCGCACCAGCGGATCAGTCCGGTCTTCCTCGGGATCGCCGCCGTGACGGCCGTGGCCGGGTGGGGGGTGTGGTCGGGGTACGCGGCGCAGCCGGGGTTCGCGACGTTTCTGTTCGTGACCGGGGCCTGGGTCGTGTCGCTGTGTCTGCACGAGTACGCGCACGCGAGGACCGCGCTGCACAGCGGGGACATCTCGATCGGGGCCAAGGGCTATCTGACACTGAATCCGCTGAAGTACACGCACGCGCTGCTCAGCATCGTGCTGCCGGTGCTGTTCGTGATCATGGGCGGGATCGGGCTGCCCGGTGGGGCGGTGTTCATCGAGCGGGGCCGGATTCGCGGCCGGTGGCGGCACAGCCTGATCTCGGCGGCCGGGCCGCTGACCAACGTGCTGTTCGCGGTGGTGTGCACCGCGCCGTTCTGGCTGGACGGCCTGGACGGGGTGCCGCCCGCCTTCCGGAACGCGCTGGCGTTCCTGGCGCTGCTCCAGGTGACGGCCGCCATCCTGAACTTCCTGCCCGTGCCGGGGCTCGACGGCTACGGGGTCATCGAACCGTGGCTCTCGCGCTCGGCCCGTCGCGCGGTGGAGCCGTTCGCCCCCTTCGGCCTGATCGCGGTCTTCGCCCTGCTGTGGGTCCCCGAACTGAACCGGGCCTTCTTCGACGCGGTGTACGCGATCCTGAGGGGCCTGGGCGTGCACGGGTTCTGGACGGACTGCGGCCTGGACGCGTACCGCTTCTGGCAGGAGGCGGACCCGTGGTGCGCGGTGGGCGGGTGAGACGGCCGGGCTTCCGGCGGTCTTGACTCCGGTGCCCGGCGGCGGGCGGCCATGGGCCATGGACCGTGCCCTGTAGACACCGCCCGCCCGCGTCCGAGGGTCAGGTCCTGGAGTGGTTCGACGCCTACCGGGACCGGTGAGCCCGGCGGTTCGGACTACTCCGCGGACGCGGTCTCCGCGCGGCGGCGGCGCAGGTAGTACCAGGCCATGTTCGAGGAGAGGCCGACCAGCAGGACCCAGACGATGCCGATGAGCACGCTGCCCTGAACGAAGGCCGTCACGGCCGCGGCGAGGGCCAGGACGCAGACGACGAGGGCGTAGAGGGCGAGGCGGGGCATGGGGGCTCCTGTCGGGGGTGGTGCGTGGTCCCGTCCAGTGTCCCCCATGCCCCGGGCGGTCCCGGGCCCGGCTCAGACGTCCGTCGTACGCAGTCCCGCGTGGGCCTTGTAACGGCGGTTGACCGAGATGAGGTTGGCGACCAGGGACTCGACCTGGTGGGCGTTGCGCAGGCGGCCCGCGAAGATGCCGCGCATGCCGGCGATGCGGCCGGCCAGGGCCTGGACGATGTCCGTGTCGGCGCGGGCCTCGCCGAGGACCAGGACGTCGGTGTCGATCTCCTCGATGGACTCGTCCTGGAGGAGGACCGCCGAGAGGTGGTGGAAGGCGGCGGTGACGCGGGAGTCCGGCAGCAGGGCGGCGGCCTGTTCGGCGGCGCTGCCCTCCTCCGGCTTCAGGGCGTAGGCGCCCTTCTTGTCGAAGCCGAGCGGGTTGACGCAGTCGACGACGATCTTCCCGGCCAGCTCCTCGCGCAGCGACTCCAGCGTCTTGGCGTGCCCGTCCCACGGCACCGCCACGATCACCACGTCGCTCTCCCGCGCGCAGGTCGCGTTGTCCGCGCCGCGCACGCCGTTGCCCAGCTCCCCGGCCGCCGCCTCCGCGCGGTCCGCCGCCCGGGAGCCGATGATCACCCGCTGTCCGGCGCGGGCGAAGCGGTACGCGAGACCGCGGCCCTGCGGTCCGGTGCCGCCGAGCACGCCGACGGTCAGGCCGGACACGTCCGGCAGGTCCCAGGGGTCCTTGGCGGGGGGCTTGGGCGCGCTGCCGCTGTCATTGGTAGTCATGGCCCCGACACTACTGCCAGGGCCACCACCCGTACGGATGGTGCTTGGGCCTTTCGCCGGTGCCGGGCCCCCCGCATGGTGCAGGATGCCGGGCCATGGATGCCGTACGTGTGGCGCTGCTGCGTGAAGTGCTCGCCAGGACCCAGTGGCCCGCCGCCGCCCGGCGGTTCGCCGGCGCGCTCCGCTCCTCCGTGGTCCCGCACGGCGGCGGGCTGCTGCTGGTGGGGACCGAGGGGTACGAGCCCTGGCACCTCGCCGCCCATCTGGTGGACGAGTCCACCTGGTCCGGGCTGCCCGAGCTCCGCCCCACCCTGGTGCGCCACCGCGTGGAGCCCGGCGACCCGGCGCACCTCGCGGTCGGCCTCGGCCGGATCGAGGCGGCCGGGCGCGGCGAGACGCTGCTCGTGGTGACGCCGGACCGGCCCGGCGAGGGGCTGCTGGAGCGGGTGCACGACGCCCGGCGGGCCGGGGCGACGGTGCTCTCGCTGGACAACGGCGATCCGCAGGTGCGCGGGCTCGCCCATGAGGCGCTGTCCGTGACGGACGGCGACGACGTGGACCTGGACACCGTCCAGCACCTGGTCAGCGCCGCCGCCGGGGAGAACGGGGCGCCGGTGCCGCGCGGCGGCCGGCGCACCTTCCGTGACCGGCTGTCCCGGCTGGCCGACCAGCTGACGGCTCCCCCGCCGCCGCGCTGGTAGCGGCCCGCCCGCCCGGGGCCGGGGGGCCGGGGGGCCGCCCGCGGCCGGGCGCGGCACCCCCGCGTAATCCATTTGCATCCCCCACGTATCGCGACAGACCATGTCTCCTCGTGACCTCTCGCACCTCCCTCGCCGCCAGGCTGGCCGCACTGCTTCCCGACCTCTCGCCCTGGCGGTCATCGGCCGACTTCCGGCTGCTGTGGGTGCAGGGCATCGTCACCTACTTCGGCAGCTTCATGGCGCTCATCGCGCTGCCGCTCCAGATCAAGGACCTCACCGGCTCCCCGCTCGCCGTCGGCGCGATGGGCGCGGTGGAGCTGGTGCCGCTCGTCCTGTGCGGGCTCTACGGGGGTGCCCTCGCCGACGCCGCCGACCGGCGGAAGATCATCCTGGCCACCGAGGCCGGGCTCGGGCTGCTCGCGGTGATCCTGCTGGTGAACGCGGCGCTGCCCGATCCGATGCTGTGGCCGCTCTATGTGGTGGCGGGCGGGGTCTCCGCGCTCGCCGGGCTCCAGCGGCCCGCGCTGGACTCGCTGATGGCCCGGATCGTGCCGCACGACCAGCTGCCGGCGGCCGCCGCGCTGAACTCGCTGCGCTGGCAGGCCGGGGCGATCATGGGCCCGTCGCTGGCCGGTCTGGTGGTGGCCTACGCCGGACACGCCACCGCCTACTCCATCACCGTGGTCACCTTCGCCGCCTCGGTGCTGATGTGCCGCAGGCTCTCCCCCGCGCCGCCCGCCGAGAAGGGGCGGAAGCCGTCGCTGCGCGGCATCGTGGAGGGGGCCAGGTACGCCTGGAGCCGGCCGGTGCTGCTGGGGACGTACGCGATCGACATGGCCGCGATGTTCTTCGCGTTCCCCAACACGATCTTCCCGTTCCTCGCGGACGAGCTGGACGCCGACTGGTCGCTGGGGCTGATGTACGCGGCGGGCTCGGTCGGCTCGCTGCTGCTCGGCCTGACCAGCGGCTGGACCTCGCGGGTGCGCAGGCACGGGCTGTTCGTCGTGTTCGGCGCCGCCGTCTGGGGGCTCTCGATCGCGGCGGCCGGCTGGTTCGGCGATGTGTGGCTGGTGCTGGTGTGCCTCGGGTTCGCCGGGGCGGGCGACATGCTCAGCGGGCTCGGCCGGTCGACCATCTGGAACCAGACCATCCCGGAGGAGCTGCGCGGCCGGCTCGCGGGCATCGAGGTGCTCTCGTACAGCGTCGGACCGCAGCTCGGCCAGGTCCGGGCCGGTGGGATGGCGGGGTGGACGGGGACCCGGCCCGCGATCTGGACCGGCGGCGTGGCCTGCGTCGCCTCGGTGGCGCTGCTGGCGGCGGCGCTCCCGAAGCTCCTCACGTACGACTCGGAGACGGACGAGGACGCGCTGCGCAGGCGTGCCCAGCGCGCGAAGGGCCTGGACGTGGAACCGGCGGCCTGAGGCCGGGGCCGGCCGCCGGAGAACCGCTGCGGGCCCCGCGCCCCGGTCAGCCCGCCGTACCGTCCTCGTCCGGGCCCTTGCGGTCGTGCCATTTGGGGTCCGTGTCCCACTCCAGGTTCCGGGCCTGGGCGGTCTCCATCGCGTGCTGTGCCTCCTGCCGGGAGGCGTACGGGCCGAAGCGGTCCTTGGCCGGGCACTCGGGGCCCTCCTCGACCGATCCGTGCTCCAGGCAGTAGAACCACTCGCCCGGCTTGCCGACCGTGCGCTTCTTGAACAGGGCCATCATCGGTTCCTTTCCTCTGTGCCATGGTGCCCCGGACACGCTGGTTAGACTCGCTGGCATGTCTGGCCAGTCGCTGCTCGTACCAGGGGAGATCACTCCCGTCCGTTCCGTGCCCGGAAACATCAGGCGCCCCGAGTATGTGGGCAAGCCGGCTCCGACGCCGTACACAGGGCCGGAGGTGCAGGACACCGACACCGTCGAGCGCATGCGCATCGCGGGGCGGATCGCCGCGCAGGCGATGGCCGAGGCCGCCAAGCACATCGCCCCGGGCGTCACGACGGACGAACTCGACCGCGTCGCCCATGAGTTCATGTGCGACCACGGGGCGTACCCGTCGACGCTGGGCTACCGCGGCTTCCCCAAGTCGCTGTGCACCTCGCTCAACGAGGTGATCTGCCACGGCATCCCGGACTCCACCGTGCTGCGCGACGGCGACATCGTGAACCTCGACGTGACCGCGTACATCAACGGGGTGCACGGCGACAACAACGCGACGTACCTCTGCGGCGACGTGGCCGAGGAGTCGCGGCTGCTGGTCGAGCGCACCGAGGAATCGCTGCGGCGGGCGATCAAGGCCGTGCGGCCGGGGCGGCAGATCAACGTCATCGGGCGGGTCATCGAGTCGTACGCGAAGCGCTTCGGATACGGGGTGGTCCGGGACTTCACCGGGCACGGGATCAACACCTCGTTCCACTCCGGGCTCATCGTGCCGCACTACGACAGCCCACACGCGACGACCGTGATGCAGCCCGGCATGACGTTCACCATCGAGCCGATGCTGACCCTCGGCAGCCACGACTACGACATGTGGGACGACGGCTGGACCGTGGTGACGAAGGACCGCAAGCGCACCGCGCAGTTCGAGCACACGCTCGTGGTGACGGAGACCGGCGCGGACATCCTGACCCTGCCGTAACCCCCCGACCTGCCCGCTTCCGAAACGGCCGTCCCTTCCGGGCGGCCGTTTTCGTTTCCGTACAGTTGCCGACAAGACGTCGGCAAGCAGTTGACTTAGGTTTGCCTAAGTAGGAGGATCAGCGTATCGGTCCCCGTCACCGGCGGACAGCCGCGGCGGGCCGATATTTCCGTCTCTATCTGGACTTCCCGTCCCCCTCGGCCCCGGAGGCCCGCCTTGGACGCAACCGTCACCGCCACGCCCTTCTCGACGCTGATCCGCATCGCGTCCCACGAGCAGCACACCGAGGCGGAGACCTCGACGTTCATGGGCGACCTGCTCGGCGGGCGCCTCGGCGTCGACGCGTACACGCGCTACACCGAGCAGCTGTGGTTCGTGTACCGCGCCCTGGAGGAGGGCGCCGGGGCGCTGGCAGCGGACCCCGTGGCGGGGCCGTTCATACAGCCCGAGCTGATGCGCACCGCCGAGCTGGAGCGCGACCTCGCCCATCTGCGGGGCGACGGCTGGCGCGAGGGCCTGGCGCCGCTGCCGGCCACCGCCGCTTACGCCGAGCGGGTCACCGAGTGCGCCAGGACCTGGCCCGCCGGATACATCGCGCACCACTACACGCGCTACCTGGGCGACCTGTCGGGCGGTCAGATCATCCGGGACAAGGCGGAGAAGACCTGGGGCTTCGCACGCAAGGGCGACGGGGTGCGGTTCTACGTCTTCGAGGAGATCGCCAACCCGGCCGCCTTCAAGCGGGGTTACCGCGAGCTGCTGGACGCGGTGAACGCGGACGACCTGGAGAAGCGTCGGATCGTGGACGAGTGCAAGCGCGCCTTCGCGCTGAACACCGCCGTGTTCCGGGAGCTGGGCGAGGAGTTCCGCGCCGCCTGACCCCCTGTCATCCGTGGTGGGTCAGCACGACCCTGCCGCCGATCTCCACCGCGCCGTCCGGCGCGGGCGCCGTGAGGATCTGGGAGCCGCGGCCCTGTGTGATGTTGAGCGCGCGCCCGAGGTGCGCGCTCAGCAACAGGGCCGCGGCTCCCGTCGCTTCGTCCTCCACAATGCCGTCGTCCCGGCGCGGAAAGGCCCTGGCCCGTACACGCCCCGCCGCCTCCTCCTCCCACGCCCAGGCGTAGAGCCAGCCCTCGCCGGGCGGCGGCGCCGGGAGCGCGTCGACCTCGGCGGCCGAGGCGTACTGCTTCAGGGTGCGCGGCGGTGCCCACTCCGGGCGGGCGGTGATCCAGCAGAACTCCCCGTCGTGGCGGGCGAACACATCGCCCACCCCCAGCTCCAGGACCTCCAGGTCGAGCAGCCAGGCGGCGCCGACGACGGGGTGCCCGGCGAACGGCAGCCGGAGCCCCGGGGTGTAGATGTCGAGCCGGCCGCGCTCGGGGTCGTCCACGAACACGGTCTCGCTGAAGCCGAGCCGGCGGGCGAGTTCCTGCCGGGCGGCCCGTCCGGGGTGGCGGCGCCCGTCGCGTACGACACCGAGGGTGTTGCCGTGCCGGCCGTCCGGGCCGCAGAACACGCGGAGGATGTCGGTGCCGGCGGGTACGTCGTAGTCGTTCACGCCCGCATTCAAGCACCCGCCCGGGCACCCGCCCCAACGAAGGGCCGGTACCCGGGCGGTGTCGTCCGGTGTGTGCGGCGGGTCAGGCGGTGGTACGGCGACGGCGGGCGACGACGACCGCTCCGGCACCGGCCGCCACGATCACGCCGGAGGCGACGAGCAGCGAACCGGTCGGGAGGTCGGCGCCGGTGGAGGCCAGGGCGCCCGAGCCGCCGACCGTGCCGGCCCCGCCGACCGAGCCCGAACCGCCGGTGCCGGAGCCGCCGGTGGTGGAGGAACCGGTCGTGGTGGAGCCGGTCGTGGAGCCGGTGGTCGAACCGGTCGGAAGCGTGGCGTCCTTGTCGAGGGAGACCGCGACGGTCAGCGCGTCGAGCGCCTCGCCCGCCTGGTACATCCCGCCGAACGCCTTGGTGGCGCCGTCGGAGGTCAGGGTCGCCGGGACGCCGGAGAGGGTCACCACCCCGTCCTTGGCGGCGAGCTTGCCGGCGGGCAGCTTCAGGTCGGCGACGGCCAGACCGGTGTACGTGGACACCTTCTTGGTCGCACGGTCCTTGGAGGAGACGTCGGCGAGGAGCGTGCCCTTGCCACCGGAGACCTGGACCTTCAGGTGGGACAGCGACAGGTCGAGGGTGTAGGCGCCGTCCTCCTGGTGGCCGAGGAAGCGGACCTTCCCGCCGAAGGTGGCCTTGAGGTTCTGCCCGGCGGCGTCGAAGGTGCCGGTGGCGTCGGGGAAGCGGTAGCCGCTCGCGGTGGCCTTGGCGCCGGACGTCGTCTCGACCTTGCCCTGGGCGATGGGGCCGGTGACGTAGGAGCGGAAGGAGGCGCGCACGCCCCAGTCCAGGGTGCCGTCCACGATCTCGCCGGACTCGGCGGCCGGCTTGTCGGTGGCGGTGGGGCTGGGCTTGGTGGTGGGCTTCTCGGTCGGCTTTTCCGTCGGCTTTTCCGTCGGCTTCTCGGTGGGCTTCTCGGTGGGCTTTTCCGTGGGCTTCTCGGTCGGCTTCTCGGTGGGCTTCCCGGTCGGGGCCGCGGCCGCGGTGACGGTGAGCGTGGCCGGGTCCAGCACCTCGCCCTCCTTGTACTGCCCGTTGAACGCCTCGGAGCCGGCCTTGGTCAGCGTGGCCGGGATGTCCTTGAAGACCATCGCGCCGCCCGCGCCCTGGCCCGGCTTCACCGCCGAGAGGTCGAGGTCCGCGACGGCGACGTCGTTCTGGGTGCCCTGCGGGGTGGCCACGTCGGCGGTGATCGCGCCGCCCGTGCCGGCGGTGGAGACCTTCACGTCGGAGAGCGTGATGTCCAGGACGCCGCCGTGCGCGGAGAAGTTGACCCCGCCCTCGAACGCGGTGTCGGTGGCGTGGGTGCCGGTGTCGTAGCTGCCCTTGCCGTTGACGAACGTGAAGACGCCGTTGTTCTCGGCCTGCTTCGCGCCGTCCGTGACGGTGATCTTGCCGGCGCCGCCGATGTAGCGGCGGAAGGACTCCTTGAAGCCCCAGTCCAGCGTGCCGTCCTTCAGCTCGATGCTCGGCGCGGCGGCCGGGGCGTTCGAAGTGGAACGGTCGGCCGCGAGCGCGGGGAGGGCGAGTGCGGCGCCGAGGGTGGCCGCGGTGGCGACGGCTGCGGCAAGGGTTATGGGGCGGCGGGTGGCTGCCATGGCGGATGGTCTCCTCAGGGATGAACAGGATGTACGGGGGTGGGGACGGGTGGTGCGTGGGGTCAGGAGGCGTCCGGCGACGGCCGGTTGCGGCGTACGAGCAGCAGCACGGTGACCGCGGCCGCGGCGAGCAGTCCGGCGCCGCCGAGGGTCAGATAGAGCCCGGTGCGGGAGTCGTCGTCCTGCTCGGCGGCCGTGGGGACGGTGGCCGCCTTCGCCGCCGGGCTGCCCGTGGGCTCCGGCGACGGCGAGGCCGAGGCGTCGCTGCCCAGGTCGGGCAGGGCGGGCAGGGCCGCCTTCGCGTCGGTGGCCACGGCGAGCGAGACCGGGTCCATCGCGGTGCCCGCCTTGTAGAGCGAGCCGAAGACCTTCGCGCCGTCGGCGGTCAGGGTGGCGGGTGCCTCGGTGAGGACCGCGAGGCCGTTCTTCGGCGCGAAGTCCTCGGCCGCGAAGGTGACGAGCGGCACCGACTCGGTGGCCTTGCCGCCGCTCAGGACGTCTGCGCTCAGCGTGCCCTTGCCGGACTTCACGGCGACCGCGAACCGGGACAGCTTCAGATCGAGGCCGTCGTGCGCGGTGAAGCGGACGCTGCCCGCGAAGGCGGCCGTCAGGGTCTGCCTCTCGGGGTCGTACGTGCCCTTGCCCTTCGGGAAGCGGAAGAGCGCGCCGCCGTCCTGGGCGCCGTCGGCGAGGGTCCACTCGCCCTGGCCGATCGAACCGGTGACGTACTCGCGGAAGGTGCGGCGCACGCCCCAGTCGACGGCGGCGTCCTCGAAGCGCCCGGCCGTGGACTTCTTCTTCGGCTCGGTGCTCTTGTCCGGCTTCGCCGGGGTCTTGGAGGGCTTCGCGGCCGGGCCCTTGGTGTCCACGGAGAGGCTGACCGGGTCCAGCGGTGTGCCGGCGGTGTAGTAGCCGGCGAAGGACTTGGCGCCCTGCGCGGTGAGCGTGGCCGGGATGTTGGTCAGGGCGACGGGGGTGGTGCCGCCCCGCATGTCGATCCCGGACAGGCCGAGCGTGGCCAGCGGGACCTGGGTGGCGGTGGTGACGCGTCCGCTGCCCCGCTCCTTGCTGACCATGTCCGCGTACAGGGTGCCGCTGCCGCCCTGGATGCGGACGGTGGGGCGGCTGATGGTGAGGTCCAGCTCATAGGAGCCGTCGGACTGCTTGTGGCCCTTGAAGCGGACGCCGCCGGAGAAGCCGGCCCGGAAGGCCCCGGTCGCCGGGTCGTAGGAGCCGGTCGCGGAGTGGAAGCGGAACTGGCTGCCGCCGACCGTGGCGGCGCCGCCGGTCAGCCCCCAACTCCCCTGGGCGATGGGCCCGGTGACGTAACTCTGGAACGAGGACTTGATGCCCCAGTCCAGCCGTCCGCCCTGCACCGTGCGGCTCGCCGCCTGCGCGGCGGTGGCCGGGAGCAGCGCACCCAGCAGGACCGCGAGCAGCGCGACGGCGAGAGCGCGGGCAGGTCTGAACGGTGGCATGGAACCCCTCCGAGGACTAGTAACGCAGGTAAGGCTAACCTAAGGTACGAACATCCTGTGCCGGTACCCCCTTCCGTCACATTCTTCGCAGATCATCACCAACTGCTCGCCGTAGTACGAGCCGTAGAACGACAGGACGGTGCCCCGTGCGCTTCCCGCAGGTCTTCGCCCCACCGGGCCGTGGCGCACGGCGCACCCGCACCCTGGCGACCGCCCTCGCGCTCGCCTCGGCCGTGCTCCTGGCCGGCTGCGGCGGTACGGACGCGCCCTCGGCGAAGTCCGCCGCCACCGGGGCCTCCCCGGCGGCGGACGCGGACCGGATCGAACCGCTCACCGGCACCGCCGCGCCGGAGCTCCCGGTCACCGTGGACTCGGCGGACGGCAAGCGGACCACCATCACATCGGCGGACCGGATCGTGCCGCTCACCGGCAGCCTGAACGAGATCGTGTTCACGCTCGGGCTCGGCGAGCACGTCGTGGCCCGTGACATCACCGCCACCTTCGAACAGGCCGAGAAGCTGCCCGTGGTGACCCGGGCCCACGACGTGTCGGCGGAGAGCGTGCTGTCGCTGAAGCCGACCGTGGTCCTCGCGGACACCACGACCGGTCCGGCGGAGGCGATCGGCCAGATCCGCGACGCCGGGATTCCGCTCGTGGTGGTCGAACCCGCGAAGGAACTGTCCGACGTGAGCCGCCGGATCGAGACCGTGGCCGCCGCGCTCGGCGTACCAAAGGCCGGCCAGACCCTGAAGAAGCGGACGCAGGACCGTATCGACGCCGTACGCGAGTCGGTGCCCGCACCCGCCGACGGGAGCGCGAAGCCGCGCGTCGCCTTCCTCTATCTGCGCGGTTCCGCTTCCGTCTATCTGCTGGGCGGCCGGGACTCCGGGGCGAGTTCGCTGCTGGAGGCGGCGGGCGCGGTGGACGCGGGCAAGGCGTCCGGGCTGAAGAAGGACTTCACCGCCATCACCAGCGAGGCCCTGGCCAAGGCCGCCCCCGACGCGATCCTCGTCATGACGAAGGGGCTGGAGTCGGTCGGCGGGATCGACGGCCTGGTGAAGATCCCTGGCGTCGCGGAGACCCCGGCCGGGATGGACCGGCGGATCGTCTCGGTCGACGACGGCGTGCTGCTGAACTACGGCCCGCGCACCGACCGCGTACTGAGCGAACTGGTCGGCCAGCTCTACCCGGAAAGCGGTGCCGGCAAGTGACGACGTCCTGCGAAACACCCACCAAGACTGCCGGGCCCGAGGCTCCAGCGGCCCTGCCCCGGGCCCGGCGCTCCACCGCTTTCACGCTCACCGCCGGACTCGTCGCCGCCCTGGTCGTGGGCTGCCTGCTGTCCGCCGGGATCGGCGCGTACCGCATTCCGCTCGGTGACGTCCTGGCTTCCGTGCAGCACCGGATCGGGCTCGGCGGGCACGCCCTGGACCGGGTCGGCGAAAGCGTGCTGTGGAACGTACGGCTGCCGAGGGTCGTCCTCGCGCTGCTCGTCGGCGCCTCGCTGGGCTGCGCGGGCGCCCTGATGCAGGGCGTGTTCGGCAATCCGCTCGCCGAGCCCGGTGTCATCGGGATCTCGGCCGGTGCGGCGGTCGGCGCGGTCGCCTCGATCGCGCTCGGGCTGAGCTTCTTCGGCAACTGGACGATCACCGTCTGCGCGTTCGCCGCCGGTCTGCTGACCGTGCTGCTCGTCTACGCGCTGTCGCGGTCGGGCGGGCGGACCGAGGTGGTGACGCTGATCCTCACCGGGATCGCGGTCAACGCCTTCGCGGGCGCGCTGATCGGCCTGTTCATCTTCTTCGCGGACAACGCGCAGATCACCCAGATCACCTTCTGGCAGCTCGGCTCGCTGGCCCAGGCGACCTGGCCCAAGGTGCTGGCCGTCCTGCCGTGCGCGGCGCTGGGCCTGCTGATCGCCCCGTTCTACGCGCGCAAGCTGGACCTCCTCGCGCTCGGCGAGCGGCCCGCCCGCCATCTGGGCGTGGACGTGGAGCGGCTGCGGATCGTGCTGGTGCTGGTCGTGGCGCTGCTGACGGCGGCGGCCGTGGCGGTCGCGGGGATCATCTCGTTCGTCGGGCTGCTCGTCCCGCATCTGCTGCGCATGGCGAACGGGCCCGGGCACCGCTTCCTGGTGCCGGGCAGCGCGCTCGGCGGCGCGCTGGTGCTGGTCGCGGGCGATCTCGCGGCCCGGACCGTCGCGGACCCGGCGGAGCTGCCGCTCGGGGTGCTGACCGCGCTCTTCGGCAGCCCGTTCTTCTTCTGGCTGCTGCGCAGGACCCGTCGCAAGCAAGGTGGTTGGGCATGAAGACCCTGCGGAATCTGTTCGCCCCGCACACCCGGCGGCTGCCGGTGCCGGTGCCCGCCGGGAAACCGTCCGCCGAGGTGACCGGGCTGCGGGTCCGGCTCGGCGGCCGGCAGGTGCTGGACTCGATCGACCTGACGGCTTACGCGGGCGAGGTGCTGGCCCTCGTCGGCCCGAACGGGGCCGGGAAGTCCACGCTGCTCGCCGCGCTCGCCGCCGACCTGCCCGCCGAGAGCGGGGCCGTGCGCATCGACGGGCGCCCGGTCACCGACTGGTCCGCGCCCGAACTGGCCCTGCGCCGGGCGGTCCTGCCGCAGACCGCGGCCCTCGCCTTCCCGTTCCCGGTGGCGGAGGTCGTCCGGATGGGCCGGGCGCCCTGGGCCGGGACGGACCGGGCCGACGAGGACGATCCGGCGGTCGCCGAGGCGATGGCGGCCACCGAGGTCACCGGGTTCGCCGGGCGCCCCTTCTCCGCGCTGTCGGGCGGCGAGCGGGCGCGGGTGGCGCTGGCCCGGGTGCTGGCGCAGCGGGCCCCGTTGCTGCTGCTCGACGAGCCGACGGCCGCGCTGGACCTGCGCCACCAGGAGCTGGTGCTGCGGATCTGCCGGGAGCGGGCCGCAGCCGGGGACGCGGTGGTGGTCGTCCTGCACGATCTGGGGCTGGCCGCCGCCTACGCGGACCGGGCGGCCGTGCTGCACGAGGGGCGCATCGCGGTGGCGGGCCCGCCGGGCGAGGTGTTCTCCGGTGAGCTGCTGGGCCGGGTCTACCGGCAGCCCGTCGAGGTGTTCCCGCACCCGCGGACCGGGGTGCCGCTGGTGGTCCCCGACCGCGCTTCTTGACCTGTGCATTACCTGTGCGGGGTACGCCCATGGGTCGGCCGTGATCCGGCTGTTTCCGGGCCCGCACAGTGAGACCTGAATCACTGCGTACGGGGGTGGCCAACAGGTAAGCCTCGGCTAAGTTAGGTCCGCCTCACCCGGCTTTGTCCGGCCCTTTCCTTCTTTCTCCTTCATCCTCAAGTGGAGCCCCGATGCGAGCCGTTCGTCTCTCCGTCGTCACCGCCGCCGCGACCGCGGCCGCCCTGACCGCCGTCACGGGCTGCGCCGAGAAGAGTGACGGCAAGGGCGAGGGGGCCGTCCAGGTCGTCGCCAAGGACGACTCCTGCGAGGTGTCCAAGACCAAGCTGCCGTCCGGTCACATCGAGCTGGCCGTGCAGAACAAGGGCTCCAAGGTCACCGAGGTCTACGTCCTCTTCCCGGACGACCGCATCGTCGCCGAGCGCGAGAACATCGGCCCGGGCACCAAGGCCACCATCACCGCCGAGATCAAGGCCGGTTCGTACGAGATCGCCTGCAAGCCCGGCATGAAGGGCCACGGCATCCGGCAGAAGATCGAGGTCAGCGGCGGCAAGGTGGCCAAGCGCAGCCCCGAGATGGACAAGGCCGTCGCCGCGTACCGCACCTATGTGCAGGCGCAGGCCGACGAGACCCTGCCGAAGGTCAAGGTCTTCACGGACGCCGTCGCCGCCGGAGACATCGAGGCCGCGAAGAAGGCGTACGCGAACTCCCGCATCGGCTGGGAGCGCACCGAGCCGGTCGCCGAGTCCTTCGGTGACATCGACCCGAAGGTCGACGTGCGGGCGGACGGCCTGGAGGACGGCCAGAAGTGGACCGGCTGGCACCGCCTGGAAAAGGCGCTGTGGCAGGACAAGAAGCTCGGCGCCGAGGAGAAGGCCCTCGCGCCGGTCCTCTACAAGGACCTGGCCGACTGGCAGAAGCGCGTCGGCACCGCCGAGATCACCCCGACCTCGATGGCCAACGGCGCCAAGGAGCTCCTCGACGAGGTCGCCACCGGCAAGGTCACCGGTGAGGAGGAGCGCTACAGCCACACCGACCTGGTCGACTTCAAGGCCAACGTGGAGGGTGCCGAGCAGTCCTACCGGCTGCTGAAGCCGATCGCCTCGAAGAACGACGCCGCGCTCACCGCCACCCTGGACAAGCGGTTCGCCGAGCTGAACAAGCTGCTGGAGAAGTACCGCGCGAACCCCTCCTCGTACGACTTCACCTCCTACGAGAAGGTCGGCAAGGCGGACCGCAAGGAGCTGTCGGACGCGGTCAACGCGCTGGCCGAGCCGCTGTCCAAGCTGGCCGCCGCGGTCACCAAGTAACCGGCCGGGAAGAGGCACCGGGCATGACCGAGGAGACCCGCGAGGCACCCGCCGACGGCAGCGCCCCGTCGCGCCGCGCCCTGCTGGGCTGGGGCGGTGCCGGGCTCGCGCTCGGCGCCGCCGCGGCCGGCGTGGGCGTCGCCGCGGCCCGCTCCGGTGACGACGGCCGGGCGACCGCCGCGGACAGCGGCGCCGCGGTGCCGTTCCACGGGGCGCACCAGGCCGGGATCGCCACCGCCGTCCAGGACCGGCTGCACTTCGCCGCGTTCGACGTGACGACGAAGGACCGGGCCGAACTGGTCGCGCTGCTCAAGGAGTGGACCCGGGCGGCCGAGCGGATGACCGCCGGGCACGCGGTCGGCGACGGGGCTTACGGGGGTCTGCCCGAGGCGCCGCCGGACGACACGGGCGAGGCGCTGGGGCTGAAGCCGTCCCGGCTGACACTGACCTTCGGCTTCGGGCCCTCGCTGTTCGCGAAGGACCGGTTCGGCCTCGAAGGGCGGCGGCCCGAGGCGCTGGTGGATCTGCCGAAGTTCCCCGGTGACAATCTCGACAGGGCCCGCAGCGGCGGCGACCTGTGCGTCCAGGCGTGCGCGGACGACCCGCAGGTGGCCGTGCACGCCATCCGCAATCTCGCCAGGATCGGCATGGGCCGCGTCGCGATCCGCTGGTCGCAGCTGGGCTTCGGCAAGACGTCCTCGACCACCCCGGACGCCCAGACCCCGCGCAACATGCTCGGCTTCAAGGACGGCACCCGGAACATCTCCGGCACCGACACGGCCGCCCTCGGCGCGCATGTGTGGGTCGGGGACGGGGACGGGCCCGGCTGGATGACCGGCGGCTCGTATCTGGTGGCCCGGCGCATCCGGATGCACATCGAGACCTGGGACCGCACCTCGCTCCAGGAGCAGGAGGACGTCTTCGGCCGCGACAAGGGCGAGGGCGCGCCGGTCGGCAAGTCCAAGGAGCGCGACGAGCCGTTCCTGAAGGCGATGCTGCCGACCGCGCATGTGCGCCTCGCCCACCCGGACAGCAATGCCGGGGCGACGATCCTGCGCCGGGGCTACTCCTTCACGGACGGCACCGACGGCCTCGGCCGGCTCGACGCGGGGCTGTTCTTCCTGGCCTATCAGCGCGACACCCGCAAGGCGTTCGTTCCTCTGCAACGGCGCCTGGCGGCACACGACGCACTCAACGAGTACATCCAGCACGTGGGTTCGGCGCACTTCGCCGTCCCGCCGGGCGTCCGCGACAAGGACGACTGGTGGGGCCGGGCGCTGTTCTCGTAACGGGACTCGAAGCGGAAAGGGAACCGAGACGTGTTCAGCAACTTCCTGATCGGGCTGCGTGAGGGCCTTGAGGCCAGCCTGGTCGTCTGCATTCTCATCGCGTACCTGGTGAAGACCGGCAACCGGGACCGGCTGCTGCCGATCTGGATCGGTGTGTCGATCGCGGTCGTCGCCAGCCTGGGCTTCGGCGCCGGGCTCGAGTTCGGCTCGCAGGAGATGACGTTCAAGGCGCAGGAGGCGCTGGGCGGTTCGCTGTCCATCGTCTCGGTGGGCCTGGTGACGTGGATGGTCTTCTGGATGCGGCGGACCGCTCGCCATCTCAAGGCGGAGCTGCACGGCAAGCTCGACGCGGCGCTCGCCATGGGCACCGGCGCGCTGGTCGCGACCGCGCTGCTCGCGGTCGGCCGGGAGGGCCTGGAGACCTCTTTGTTCGTGTGGCGTGCGGTGCACGCGGCGGACGACGGCTGGCATCCGATGATCGGCGCGGTGCTCGGCATCGTCACGGCGGTGGTGCTGGGGTGGCTGTTCTACCGGGGCGCGCTGAAGATCAACCTGGCGAAGTTCTTCACCTGGACCGGCGGGATGCTGGTGGTCGTCGCCGCGGGTGTGCTGGCGTACGGCGTGCACGACCTCCAGGAGGCGGAGTTCCTGGGCGGGCTCCAGAACCGGGCGTTCGACATCAGCGCCACGATCCCGCCGGACAGCTGGTACGGGACGCTGCTGAAGGGCACGTTCAACTTCCAGCCGGACCCCACCGTCCTCCAGCTCACCGTCTGGGCGCTGTATCTGGTCCCGACCCTCGCGCTGTTCCTGTCCCCGGTAGGGTTCGGACGGTCAGTGGCGACGGATCAGAAGGCGCGGAAAGCAGCGGATGAGAAGTCTGGGGCCGGTGCGGCGGGCGACGGGTCTCGCGGCGGCGACGGTGCTGAGCCTGACGGCGAGCGGGTGCGTGACGGTGCACGGGGAGCGGGCGGCCGTACCGGCGGCGACGAGGGCTGAGGCCGCCCGGGCGCTGAAGGAGTTCACCGCCGCGTACAACGCCGCCGACAAGGCGTACGATCCGGCGCTGGACGCGGACGTGGTGACGGGCTCGCTCGGCGCCGTCAACCAGGCGGGGCTGAAGGCCCGGCACCGGATAGCGCCCACCGGCAACTCCCGGCACCGGCCGCTGAAGCTGACCGACGCCCGGTTCGTCATCCCCGAGAAGGCGGGCTGGCCGCGCTGGTTCCTCGCCGACACGGAGGCCAACCGCGACACGGACGAGGACGGCAAGCACAGCCGCTGGCTGCTGGCGTTCACCAAGACCGGCTCCGACGCGGGCTGGAAGGCCGCCTATCTGTCGGTCGTCACCGCGAACCGGCTGCCCGCCGTCGCGAAGGACGCCGCGCCGGTCGCGGCGGACGGGCCGGGACTGGTGGTGGCCCCGCGCGATCTCGGTACGCGGTACACCCAGTACCTCCAGAAGGGCACCCCGGACGTGTTCGCCCCGGGGGCGGCCACCTCGCAGTGGCGGGACGCGCGGCTGACCACCCGGCGGGCCGGGTTCGCGTACCAGTACGCCGACCAGCCGCTGGACGGGGGCGCTTACGCCCCGCTGGGGGTGGTCACCGAGGACGGCGGGGCGCTGGTCTTCTTCAGCAGCAGGCACTTCGAGCGGCAGACCGCCGCGCGGGGGCTGCGCCCGGCGGTCGACCCCGATGTGGAGGCGCTGCTCACCGGCGAGGTGAAGAGCACCCTGACCAAGGAGCGGGTCTCCAGCCAGCTGGTGTACGTGCCGAAGAAGGGCGCCGGCACGGGCAGGGTGACCGTGCTCAGCCGGCTGCCGGGGCTGACCTCGGCGAAGGGCGCGTAGGGCCGTGGGTGCCGCGAAGGCCGTAGGAGCCGTGAAGGCCCCGGCTACCGGCGCAGCGGCCAGGCCACCGATTCGTGGTCGATCTCGCTCTGGCCCTCGGAGCCGACGAACCGCGCGCAGGCGTCCGTCAGGGTCTCCAGGAGCGTCAGCGGGTCGGGCAGCGGGTGCTCGGGGCCGCGCAGCCAGGCGACGTCCAGCTCACCGGGGAGCTGGGCCGGCGGCAGCAGGACGTAGCTGCCCCGGCAGTGCCAGCGCAGGCCGGGGTGCTCGTCCATGGTCTCGGGGTGGCAGTCCAGCTCGCACGGCCACCACTCGTCCTCGTCCTCCGGGGTGCCGCGCGTCGCGGTGAAGAACAGCATCCGGTCGTCGCCGGAGCGGGCCACGGGCCCGACCTCGACCCCGGCGGCGAGGAGCCGTTCGAGGGCCTGCTCACCGGCGGCCAGCGGGACGTCCAGGACGTCGTGGATCATGCCGGTCGCGGTGATGAAGTTGGCCTGCGGCTGGCTGCGGGCCCAGCGCTCGATCTGGGCGCGGTCGGTGGTGGACTGCGTCTGCCAGGCGAAGGAGAGCGGATGGCGGGCCGGGGTGGGACAGCCGATGCGTTCGCACGAACATCGGTAGCCGACCGGGTGGGCGGCGGGTGCGATCGGCATTCCGGCCTCGGCGACAGCCAGGAGCAGCGCCTCCCGTGCGGTGTCGTCGACCTCGCGCTGCTGCGGTTTGGGCCGTCGCCGCAGCCACTGGGAAATCCTGCTCTCTGAGCCGCGACTACGGCCGAAATCGGCGCCCATCTATCCCCTTGCCTTTGCGTTGTGCCCCTGCCCATGGTCCCACCATCCTGCGCCTCAGGTGGCCAGAGTCCGGAAGCGGGTGGGACGACCGATGCCGCACGAGGGGCGCTATCACGTGCTTTGTCGGGAAAGAGCACATGTGGTGGCCGGTCCCGGCGGGGGCCGTGTCACGCGTCCGGGGTCCGCGTCGGCGCGAACCACCCGTTCGGACCACAGCGCCGGGGGCCCCGTACGGCGCACCATGAGTGCACGCACACACCCGTGCGACGCACCGGCCGCAGCGGCCACCAGCCGCCGCGACGATTCGTGAGGAGCCTCGATGCCTCGTGAAGCCACATCCCGGCACTATCTGATGTGTGCCCCTTCCCACTTCAAAGTGACGTATTCCATCAATCCGTGGATGGATCCCACCAAGCCCGTCGACCTGCCGCTGGCGCAGACCCAGTGGGAGGACCTGCGCGACCGCTACCGGGCCCTCGGCCACACCGTCGACCTGCTGGAGCCGCACCCCGACCTGCCGGACATGGTCTTCGCGGCGAACGGGGCCACGGTGATCGACGGCCGGGTGCTGGGCGCCCGCTTCGCCTATCAGGAACGGTTCGCGGAGGCGGCCGCCCACCGCGACTGGTTCCTCGGCCACGGCTTCACCGAGGTCCATGAGCCGGACCACGTCAACGAGGGCGAGGGCGACTTCGCGGTGACCGGGTCCCATGTGCTGGCGGGCCGGGGTTTCCGGTCGTCGCCGCTCTCGCACGCGGAGGCGCAGGAGTTCTTCGGGCGGCCCGTGATCGGCCTCGATCTGGTGGACCCGCGCTACTACCACCTGGACACGGCCCTGTGCGTGCTGGACGACGCGGCCGGTGAGGTCATGTACTACCCGCCGGCGTTCTCGCCGGGCAGCCGGGCGGTCCTGGCGCGGCTCTTCCCGGACGCGCTGATCGCCGGGGACGCGGACGCGGCGGCGCTCGGTCTGAACGCGGTGAGCGACGGGCTCCACGTACTGCTGCCGCAGGCCGCGACGGGGCTGTTCGACCCGCTGCGGGCGCGCGGCTTCGAGCCGGTGCCGATGGACCTGAGCGAGCTGCTGAAGGGCGGCGGCAGCGTGAAGTGCTGTACGCAGGAGCTGCGGGCCTAGGGCCTGTCGTCCGGGGGCGGCCAGGGGTCGCCCCAGCCGGTGTCCCGGGCGGCGCGGTACAGCGTGCCGTGCCGCTTGGTGACCGTGTCGCGGCGCAGGCCCTCGTCGCGGGTGCAGAGGTCGAGGAGCACCTGGCCCTTGCGGATCTGGGGCCTGCGGACGACCCGGGCGGCCACGGGCAGGGGTGTGAAGCGGGTGGCGACGACGTAGCTGAACTTCTCGTCCTCGTACGCCAGTGAGCCGCCCTTCACCTGCCGGTGCAGCGAGGAGCGGCTGACCCGGGCCGAGAAGTGGCACCAGTCGGTGCCCGGCTCGATGGGGCAGGCGCCGCTGTGCGGGCAGGGCGCGGCGACGGTGAGCCCGGCGGCGGTCAGGCGGTCGCGGGCCTCGATGATCCGGGCGTAGCCGCCGGGGGTGCCGGCCTCCACGACCACGACGGCCTGGCCGGCCGCGGCCGCGGCGTCGATGAGCGCGGTGCGGGCGGGGACGGTCAGCTCGTTGAGCACATAGGAGATCGTGACCAGGTCCGCCGGGGCGAGATCCAGGTCGGCGCCGATGCGGGCCCGCCGCCAGTCCGCCGTGCGCAGGGCGGGCGCTCCGGAGGAGGCGGCCAGTTCGCGGCCGAGGGCGAGCGCGGGCTCGGCCCAGTCCAGGACGGTGGTGCGGTGGCCCTCCCACTCCCCCGCGACGGCCCAGCTCGCCGCCCCGGTGCCGCCGCCGACGTCGGTGTGCGTGGCGGGCGCCCAGTCGGGGGCGGCCTCGCGGAGCGCGCCGAGGGCGGACCGTACCGCCTCGAAGGTGGCGGGCATCCGGTACGCCGCGTACGCGGCCACGTCAGAACGGTCGCGGAGCACCGGGGCGTCGGTGGGGATCGTGCCCCGGTAGTGGGCGATGAGCCGGTCGACGGCCTGGCCGGCCTGCTTGGGCGGCAGCCCGTCCAGGAGCCCGGCGAGGGCCGCGCGCAGGGCGTCCGCGGTGGGGAGGGTGGCGATCACCGGTGAATTGTAGGCGGGGCGGGACCCGCTCAGATCGCGGAGGGACGCTGCCAGGGGCGGCACAGGCCGAGGAAGCAGGCGAGGGCGCCGGCCGCGCAGGCCAGCTGGACGACGGCCATCGGGACCGCGGTCTCCTCGCCGGCGATCCCGACGAGCGGGGAGGCGATGGCGCCGATCAGGAACTGCGAGGTGCCGAGCAGCGCGGAGGCCGAGCCGGCGGCGTGCTTGGTACGCATCAGGGCCTGGGCGTTGGTGTTGGGCATCGCGAGGCCCATCGCCGACATCAGCACGAAGAGCCCGGCGGCCACCGGCACGAGCCCGACGTCGCCGAAGACCCCGGAGGTCATCAGGAGCAGCGCGGTCGCGGCGGCCACGATGACGACGAGCCCGAAGGTGAGGGCCTTGTCCAGGCTGACCCGGCCGACGAGCAGCTTGCCGTTGATCTGGCCGACCGTGATCAGCCCGACGGAGTTGATGCCGAAGAGCAGGCTGAAGGTCTGCGGTGAGGCGCCGTAGATCTCCTGGACGACGAACGGCGAGGCGCTGACGTATGCGAAGAGGGCGGCGAAGGCGAGGCTGCCCGCGATCATGTAGCCGGTGAAGACGCGGTCGGCGAGCAGGCCGCGCATGGTGCGCAGCGCGTCCCCGATGCCGCCGGTGTGGCGTTCGGCGGGCGGCAGGGTCTCGCCGAGCCACTTCCAGACGACGAGGGTGAGCAGCAGGCCGACGCCGGTCAGCACGCCGAAGATGCCGCGCCAGTCGGTGAGCCGCAGCACCTGGCCGCCGATGACCGGGGCGATGACGGGGGCGACGCCGGAGATCAGCATCAGCGTCGAGAAGAACCGGGCCATCGCGACGCCGTCGTACAGGTCGCGGACCACGGCGCGGGCGATGACGATGCCCGCCGCGCCGGCGAGGCCCTGGATCAGGCGGAAGGCGATGAGGAGTCCGGCGGACGGGGCGAGGATGCAGAGCGCGGTGGCCAGCACGTAGACCGCCATGCCGAGGAGCAGCGGGCGGCGCCTGCCCCAGCGGTCGCTCATCGGTCCGACGACGACCTGGCCGAGCGCCATGCCGGTGAGGCAGGCGGTCAGGGTGAGCTGGACGGTGGCGGCGGGTGCGTGCAGCGAGTCCGTGACGGCGGGGAGCGCCGGGAGGTACATGTCCATCGACAGCGGCGGGAGCGCCGTGAGGCCGCCGAGGACGAGGGTGACGAGGAGGCCGGTGCGCCGGGCGGCGGCTGTACCGGTGGCAGGGGTCCCTTGCGGGGTGGTGTCGGTGGTGCGTATGTGCGGGGCCCCGCTGAGGCCGCTCTCCGGCATTCTCGTCTCCATAGTTGTTGAATCCGGCTCTATGCTCTCAGCTCGGCGGGGATGGTCGACACCTTTTTGGGAGCGTGCATGAGCAGGACTGTCCGTTGGGGCGTGCTGGCGACCGGCGGGATCGCGGCGACGTTCACCGCCGATCTGAAGACCGTGCCCGGTGCGGAGGTGGTGGCCGTGGCGTCCCGTTCGGACGCCTCGGCGCGGGCGTTCGCGGAGCGGTTCGGGATACCGAGGGCGTACGGCGACTGGGCGGGCCTGGTCGCGGACGACGAGGTCGACGTGGTGTACGTGGCGACGCCGCACTCCGCGCACCGGGAGGCCGCCGCGCTCGCGCTGGAGGCCGGGAAGCACGTGCTGTGCGAGAAGGCGTTCACGCTGAACGAGCGCGAGGCGCGGGAGCTGGTGAAGCTGGCCCGGGACCGCGGGGTCTTCCTGATGGAAGCGATGTGGACGTACTGCAATCCGGTGATCCGGCGCCTCACCGAGCTGGTGCGGGACGGGGCGATCGGCGAGATCCGGACCGTGCAGGCCGACTTCGGCTTCGCGGCGGAGCTGGGCCCGGACCACCGGCTGCGCGATCCCCGGCTGGGCGGCGGGGCGCTGCTGGACCTGGGCGTGTACCCGGTGTCGTTCGCGCAGCTGCTGCTGGGCGAGCCGGACCGGGTGCGGGCGGACGCGCTGCTGTCACCGGAGGGCGTGGACCTGAACACCGGGATGCTGCTGGGCTGGGACTCGGGTGCCAACGCGCTGCTGTCCTGCTCGATCGTCGGGCACCACCCGACGGCCGCGACGGTGATCGGGACCGCCGGGCGGATCGACATCCCGCACAGCTTCTTCCACCCGGAGGGCTTCGTGCTGCACCGGGCGGGCGCCGAGCCGGAGGAGATCACCTCGGGCCCGGGTCCGCAGGGGCTCTCGGGGATGCAGTACGAGGCGGCCGAGGTGATGCGCGCGGTCCTGGCCGGTGAGAAGGAGTCCCCGCTGGTGCCGCTGGAGGGTTCGCTCGCGGTGATGCGGACGCTCGACGCGGTGCGTGACCGCATCGGCGTCCGCTATCCCGTGGACGCGGTCTAGGCGGGCTTCAGACCGGGGCGGCCGGCTTCGGTGACGTAGGAGCCGGCGGTGGTGACGGGGGCTCCCGGCGTGGTGACGGCCGAGACCGTACGGAAGTCGGCGCGGGCCGCCCGCTCCTGGAGGGTGACGACGGTGTAGCCGCGGCGCCCGTTGTAGAACTTCAGGTGCGGGTTGGCCGCCATCAGGTTGTTGTAGTTGGACGGCTTCTCCGCGCCGTCCTTCCCGCTGGTGACGGACGTGGTGACGATCTCGGTGCCGATGGTGCGGGAGGCCGGGTCGTCGAAGTCCCGCTTGATGTCGAAGCCGTAGTTCACGTGCACATCGCCGGTGAGGACCATGAGGTTGTCCACACCGACGCGCTCGGCACCCTTCAGGATGCGATCGCGGGAGGCCGGGTAGCCGTCCCAGGAGTCCATGGACAGCTTGAACGCGTCGGTGGGCACGTCGCGCCGCTGGGCGAAGGTGACCTGCTGCGGCACCACGTTCCAGGTGGCGTGCGAGTGGCGCCAGCCGTCGATCAGCCAGCGCTCCTGGGTGGCACCGGTCAGCGTGCGCCTCGGGTCCTCGGACTCCGGTCCGGGCTTCTGCCAGCCGTCTCCGTACGCCTGGTCGCTGCGGTACTGCCGGGTGTCGAGTACGTCGAACTGGGCGAGCCGGCCGAAGCTCAGGCGGCGGTAGAGCCGCATGTCAGGGCCGGTCGGCCGCTGGGGCGTGCGCAGCGGCTGGTTCTCCCAGTACGCGCGGTAGGCGGCGGCCCGGCGGATCAGGAACTCCTCCGGCGGCACGCTGTTCTCGGGGATGTCGCCCGCGTAGTTGTTCTCGGTCTCGTGGTCGTCCCAGGTGACGACGAAGGGGTGCGCGGCGTGGGCGGCGCGCAGGTCCGGGTCGGACTTGTAGAGGGCGTACCGCAGCCGGTAGTCCTCCAGCGTCTCCGTCTCCCGGTTGAACAGTGCGGGCAGCGTGCGGTCGGTGTAGCCGCGGGCGCCGCCGGTCGCGTTGACGGCGTACTCGTAGAGGTAGTCGCCGAGGTGGAAGACGACGTCCACGTCCTCCTGGGCGAGGTGCCGGTAGGCGGTGAAGTAGCCGTCGTGGTACGCCTGGCAGGAGACGGCGGCCAGGGCCAGTTCCCGCTTACGGGCGCCGGGCGCCGGTGCCGTACGGGTGCGGCCGGCCGGGCTCGTCCACTGTCCGGCGCGGAAGCGGTAGTGGAGGACGCGGTCCGGGGCGAGGCCCCCCACCTCGACGTGGACGCCGTGGTTGAACTCCGGGTGGGCGTACGTGGTGCCGCGCCGGACGACGCGGTGGAACCGCTCGTCGTGGGCCAGCTCCCAGCGGACCTCGACGCGGGCATCGGGGAGACCGCCGCCGGGTTCGAACGGGCGGGGCGCGAGCCGGGTCCACAGCAGCACGGAGCCGGGCAGCGGGTCGCCGGACGCGACGCCGAGCGTGAACGGGTCCTCGCTGATGCGCCGGCCGTCCATCTCGCGGGCGCTCGCGGTCCCGGCGGCGGGCAGGCCGACCGAGAAGGCGAGCGCGGCGGCGGCTCCGGTGACGGTGAGGAAGCGGCGGCGGTCGGTGTGCCGGGCGGCGTCGCGCAGCTCCTGCTGTGGCGATGAGTGCGTCATCTGTCCCTCCCCTGACTGGTGGTGTGGGGGAAGTCCAGCGGCCCGGCGCATCCGGAGGCTGACGTGTTCGCGTCGCGCGGGCGTCGCCCGGATGAGGAGTGCGGCAGGATCGTGCCCCCAGGGGCAAACTCTGTGTTCGCGGCCAAATCCTCCGCGTTCGCGACCAAATCCATGATCATCCACGGGGGTCGCGGCGGCGCGGGAATCGCCGGACCGGCGCGCGGAATCACCCCCACGTGACGCGTAGAACCGCTCCCGCGCGGGAACCCACCTGCCCTGTCCCACTCGTTCGGGTGGTTCCGGGCCCGTACCGGCGGGTTCACCCGTTTCGTGACGCACCGTGGGGTTCTACGGAAACATCCGCACGGGAGGTACGCCATGTCGCACAGCACCGGACACCACGGGGTGGTCCGCCGCAGATTCGCGCTGGCGGCGGCTGGGACGGTGGTCGCCGCCGCGCTGACGGCCGGGGCGCCGGCACCGGCCGTCAGCGCGGCGGCCGCCGACGCGCAGCCGCCCGGGAATCCGGTCGCCACCGGCGCCGCCGACGGCACGGTGACGGTCTTCGCCCGGGGCGCCGACGGCGTCCTGCACCGGCGCGTGCAGGACCGCGAGGACGGCGGCTGGAGCCCCTGGGCCGACACCGGCGGGAAGCTGGAGGGCGATCCGGTGGTGGCCCATGAGCTGAATCAGCGGCTGTCGGTGTTCGTCCGGCGGGCCGACGGCCATCTGTGGCGCCAGAGCCAGTCCGGCGACGACACCTGGGGCGGGTGGGCCGACATGGGCTCCCCGCCGGGCACCACCGTCGCCGGGGCGCCCGTGGTCGTCGCCGACGACAATGTGGCCGGCACCGCGGCACCCGGCAACGACGGTGTGGTGGCCGGCAACACGGACGGCCGCCTGGAGCTCTTCGTCAGGGGCGGCGACGGGCATCTGTGGCACCGCGTCCAGAAGGCGTCCAACGGCACGTCCTGGAGCAAGTGGGAGCAGCTGCGCGGCACCTGGGCGGGCAGCCCCGCGGCCGCCGTGGCCGGGGACGGGCGCATCACCCTGGTCGGCCGCAAACCCGACGGGACCCTGAAGGTGACGGCCCAGAAGGTCCCCAGCTCGTTCGGGACGCCGCTCCCCGACAACAACTGGCCGGACTGGAAGGAGATCGACAAGGGCTTCACGGGCAACGTCGCCCTGGTCGGCAACAACAGCGACAAGGGCACCCTGTTCCAGGTCTTCGGCAACCGCGGCGACAAGCTGTGGACCCTCACCCAGACCACGCCCGGCAAGAAGGCCAAGCCGGCCGGTGTGTGGGCCACCGCCAAGCACGTGAAGCTGGGACCCGCCGTGCAGGGGCGGCCCGTGGTCGCCGCCCACCCGGACGGCCGCCTCGCCGTCTACCGCGTCGGCACCGACGGCAGCGTCGTCTACCGGACGCAGTCCAAGGCCGCCGACGACAACAGCGTCAACGGGAACTGGCCGGCGGGCTGGCCGGCCCTGGACCCGCTGAAGGCCCGCTCGGTCACCACGATCGCCACCACCCGCGAGGGCTCCGCCTCCTTCGACGTGTTCGCCGTGGGCAAGGGCTCCGACAACCTCTACCAGCGCAGGCGGCTGGCGACGGGTGACGGGGCGGGCCGGCGCAAGGACGTCTGGCTGGAGTGGGCCGACCTGGCGCCCATCGGCTCCGACAGCTGCGCCGGCCCCGGGTCCCTGGACTGCCTGACCATCCGCAACAGCGGTCTCGACCTGGCCCTGGGCCTGGAGAGCGTGTTCAGGCCGGACAGCTATGTCACGCGCGGGATGGGAGGCGCCCTGGGCTGGCAGAAGTGGGCGCTGCGCCCGACGAACGACGCGGGCGGGGCCGTCGCCCTCTACAACACGTTCCGGAAGAAGTGCGTCGACCAGGACGGCTCGGTGGTGGGCCCGTTCCCGCTGCGGCTCGCCGACTGCGACCCGTCGAGCAGGCAGCAGCAGTGGACCATCGAGCCGGTCATGCCGCCGGGCGCCGACAAACTGACCACCACCCCGACCGACTTCCGCCTCCGGCACGGCGGCGAGACGGACCGCTGTCTGACGGCCCTGGACCACGACGTCCTGTTCTACGACTCGAAGCGCGTGTATCTGATCTCGTGCAACACGGATGACGACAACGACCACAACACCTGGAAGCTCGGCAACAACGCCGGCACCACCTCGCCCGGTGTGCTGGGCGTCGTCCTGAAGCAGGCGGCCCACTGGTGCGGGCTGGTGCCGGAAGCGACGAAGTGCACCTTCGTCCCGGTGCCCGATCCGCCCACGGCCGCGTACCAGGCGGCGCAGGGCTGTGTGGCCGGACGCGTGCTCTACAACCCGAGCACCGACCACGAGGTGGAGTACTACGTCAACTGGACGTCCTCCAGCGGCACCGAGTTCACCTTCGGCGGCAATGTCGGGATCGGCGGCAAGGACGGCGCTCTGTCCCTGGGGTTCAACGCCTCGATGACCTGGCTCCAGCAGGAGTCCACCAGCGAGCAGACCCAGATCCACGTACCGCCGCAGCACTTCGCCTGGGTCGAGATCGCCCCGGTCATGCGGGAGACCGTCGGCTACTGGAAGATCCCGCTGGGCGGCGAGTGGACCGTCCCCGGGCACAACGTCTCGTACGCGCAGAACGGCACCAACGGCGTCGATCCGCTCATCGTCCCCAAGTCCTCGAAGACGCCGCCGCTGAGCGGACACTGCGGCTGACGGGACCCGGCGCGTACGCTGCGGCCGCATGAACAACAATTTGTTGAACGAGTCGGACTCCCCGGCCAGGACCGCGGTGGTCACGGGCGCCGGCTCCGGCATCGGCCGCGCGGTGGCGCTCGCGCTCGCCGGGGCGGGCTGGTCGGTGGCGCTCGCGGGCCGCCGGCCGGGCCCCCTGGCCGAGACGGCGGCCCTGGCCGGCGAGCACGCCCGGGTGATCACCGTCCCGGCCGACGTGACCCGCCCCGAGGACGTGGCCGCGCTGTTCTCGTCCGTACGGGAGTGGGCGGGCCCGCTCGGTCTGCTCTTCAACAACGCGGGGACGTTCGGGCCCGGCGGGCCCGTCGAGGAGGTGGCGTACGAGGACTGGCGCGGGGTGGTCGATGTCAATCTGACGGGGGCGTTCCTGTGCGCGCAGGCGGCGTACCGGCAGATGAAGGAGCAGGACCCGCAGGGCGGGCGGATCATCAACAACGGTTCCATCTCCGCGCACACCCCGCGCCCGCACTCGGTGGCGTACACCGCGACGAAGCACGCGATCACCGGTCTGACGAAGTCGCTGTCGCTGGACGGGCGTCCGTACCGCATCGCCTGTGGCCAGATCGACATCGGGAACGCGGCGACGGAGATGACGGAACGGATGCGGACGGGCACCCTCCAGGCCAACGGCGAACTGGCCGTGGAGCCGGTGATGGCGGCCGCCGACGTGGCCCGCACCGTGCTGCACATGGCGGAGCTGCCGCTGGCGGCGAACGTCCAGTTCGCGACGGTGATGGCGACGACGATGCCGTACGTGGGCCGGGGCTGAGGGGCGCGCGGGCGCGCCGGGTCCGGGGCGGGTGGCATGGGCGCGCCCGGCGCGGGAATGCCGTCGTGCGGCGGGCGGTTGTGCGGTTCATGAGCGAGCACCCCGGGATCCTGCGCTACACCGCCTTCTCCGCCGACCCCGGGGGCGGGAACCCCGCCGGGGTGGTGCTCGACGCCTCCGGTCTCGACCCGGCGGCCATGCTGGCCGTGGCGGCGGACCTCGGCTACAGCGAGACCGCGTTCCTGACCGGGCGGACCGGGGCGGCGGAGCCCGGTGCGCGCGGTTACGCGGTCCGCTACTTCAGTCCGAGGGCCGAGGTGCCGTTCTGCGGTCACGCGACGGTCGCCGCCGCCCTCGCGCTCGCCGAGCGGGACGGGCCGGGCGAGGTGGAGTTCGCCACCGCCGCCGGTACGGTGCCGGTCACCGTGGTCCGCGCGGGCGACGAGTTGCGGGCGACGCTGACCAGCGTGGCACCGCGCGTCGGCGACGTGGCCGCGGGCGACCTCGCGGAGGCGCTGGCGGCGCTGGACTGGCCGGCCGCCGACCTCGATCCGGCCCTGCCGCCCCGGATCGCGTACGCCGGGGCCCGCCACCTCGTGCTGGCGGCGGCCACCCGGGAGCGGCTGGCCGCGCTGGACTACGACTTCGCGCGCCTGGAAGCGCTGATGCACCGGCTGGACCTGACGACCGTGCAGCTGGTGTGGCGGGCCTCCGGCACGGTGTTCCACGTCCGCGATCCGTTCCCGGTCGGCGGCGTGGTGGAGGACCCGGCGACGGGTGCGGCGGCGGCCGCGTTCGGGGCGTATCTGCGGGAGCTGGCCCTCGTGCCGGAGGCGGCCGTGCTGACTCTGCACCAGGGCGAGGACATGGGCCGCCCCGGCACGCTCACCGTGACGCTGGCGGCGGGCGACGCGCGGGTACGGGTGAGCGGGACGGGCACCCGGCTGCCGGACCCGGCCTGACGCGAGGGCCGGGCGGGCCGGGCGCGAGGGCCTGACCGGGTCAGCCGCCGGGTCAGCCGTCAGCCGCTTCCCAGCTCGCAGGTGAACACCGGCTCCCCGTCCTGCACCGCCCGCACCCGCACCCCGGCCGGGGCGGTGGTCGCCTCGATCCGGCAGGGGCGGTCCAGCTCCACGTACCGGAGGAAGTCGGAGCGCAGGGTGACCGGGAGGAAGCCGGGCGCGGTGGCGTGGGCCGCCTGCCGGGCCGCCTCCAGGAGCAGGATGCCGGGCACATGGTCGTTGGGGCGGCCGAACAGCGTCGGGTGCCCGGTGTCGAGCCGCAGCGGCCAGCACCCGGGCGCGACCGGGGGCGCGAGGACGACGTCCCGTTCGGCGGCCCGGCCCACGGTGTGCGGCGCGAGCGCCGGGAGCGGGGGCGGGGCGACGGCGGCGGACCGGTGGCCGCGCAGGCGGTGGTAGGCGGCGGCCGAGGTGCAGCTGATCCGCGAACCGCAGACGGCGAGCACCGCCCCGCCCCGGCGCAGCACGAAGTCGACGCCCATCGAGCCGAGGCCGCGCCCCCGGCGGCGGACGTCGGAGCAGTTCACCTCGACCATGACGTCCCACGGCTCGTCGCCGAGCACGAGGTGTTCGGCGGCGGTGGTGTAGCGCAGCTCCCACATCACGAACGCGTCGCCGAGCGGCACCCCGAGTTCGGCGTGGCAGACCAGCATCGCCGCCTGCCGCATCGTTTCCGCAATCAGCAGCGGGTCCTGGTGGCCGGCGACGGGGGCGAAGAAGCGGTGGGCGCGCGGCCAGTGCGCGGGCACGCAGAACCGGGTGTCGCTCAGCCGGGCCACGCCGGTCGGGAAGCGGTCCCGGGCGTCCGGACGGTGGGCCATCCGCCCGAGCTCCTCCCCGGTCACGCGTGAGGAGAACTGGACCATGGGGCGCCCCCGGGAGACTGCGGTTCGATGGGCCGGGTTGCCCCCGGCCCGGCTGTGACCAGGCCAGTTTGCCCCGGCCCGACCTACAGTTTCCAGCCACCCTCCCAGTCGCCTCTCAAGCCCCCCTGGAGTCGGGCCCTAATGTGGGTCGAGCGACCGAATGTCATCCATGCGACAGGAGCGACTCATGTCCGTGCACCGTGTGGTCCCCAACATCCCGGTGGAGGCCGGGCCGGACGCGTCCGCCCTGCGGGAGAACAGCGCGTTCTACGGCCTGCTCGGCTTCGAGGAGGTCATGAATCATGGCTGGATCATGACCCTCGCCTCGCCCACCCAGCCGGCCGCTCAGATCAGCTTCATGACCAAGGACGAGACCGGCCCGGTCAACCCGGACCTGAGCGTGGAGGTGGCCGACGTGGACGCGGTGCACGCCGCGCTCGTCCGCGAGGGGGCCGAGATCGTGTACGGCCCGCACGACGAGGAGTGGGGCGTCCGCCGCTTCTTCGTACGCGACCCGAACGGCCGCGTGGTCAACGTACTGACGCACCGCTGAACCGCCGGACCGCCTCCGCCACCTGGGCCGCCCCGTCCCCCGCGACCATCCGCTGCGCCCCCTTCCCGGCCGCCTCCCGGTAGACCCGCTGCCGCACGACGCGGTCGAGGGCGTCGGCGAGGCGGCCGGCGGTGAGGGCGCGGAAGGGGATCGGCTCGTCGGCGGCGCCGATGGCGGCCAGCCGGCCGGCCCAGAACGGCTGGTCGGCGGTCACGGGCACGGTCACCGCGGGGACCCCGGCCCGCAGCGCGGCGGCCGAGGTGCCGGCTCCCGCGTGGTGAACCACGGCGGCCAGGTGCGGGAACAGCAGGGCGTGCGGTACGTCCCCGATGGTGAGCACGTCGTCGCCCTCGGCGGCGAGCCCCGCGCTGCCTGACTGGAGGATGCCGCGCAGCTTGGCGCGGCGCAGGGCCCGCACGGCGAGCTCGCTGAGCCGTTCCCCCTCACCGGCCGCCATGCTGCCGAAGCCGATGAGGACGGGCGGGGCGCCGGCGCCCAGGAAGTCCGCGAGCTCCGGGGACAGTTGCCCGTCCGGGTCGTGGTGCGGCCACCAGTTGCCGACCACATGGAGGCCGGGGCGCCAGTCGGCGGGCCGGGGCACCAGGGCGGAGCTGAATCCGTGCAGGACGGGCCAGTCGGCGCGCTCCTGGCGGCGGCGCACCTCGGAGGGCTTGGCCGGGGCCAGCCCGAGCCGTTCACGGAGCGCGGTCACCGCCGGGGCGTAGAGGCGGTCGGTCATGCGGAGGGCGAAGCGCCCGGCCAAGCGGTTGCCGGGGCGGCCCAGCGAGCGGGTGCCGGTGACGACGGGCGGGAAGTCGCCGGTCGGTGCGGTGGGCTGGAGGTAGACCCCGATGGCCGGGGTGCCGGTGGCCTCGCCGAGGTGCCAGCCCAGCGGGGCGGTCGTGGTCGAGAGCAGCAGCAGATCCGTGCCGTCGGTCATCGCGTCGGCGAACCCCTGGCCCAGGTCCGTGATGAAAGCGGAGGCGGCCCGCATGAGCTCCCGCTTGTTCCCGCTCCCGCCGCCGCCCTTCGCCGGGTTGCCCGGGAGGGCGCGGAAGTCCAGCCCGGCGGCGCGGACGAGGGGCTCGAAGGTGTCCGTCGTGGCGAGGGCGACCTCATGGCCGACCGCGCGGAGTGCGGCGCCCAGGCCCGTGTAGGGGGCGATGTCACCGCGCGATCCGGCGGCGGCGATCAGTATTCTCATCGGTTCTCCTCAGGCTCGTCGGTCCACCGGGCTCGTCGGTCGTCGCCGCCGTCCACCCGGCGGGCCGCGTTGGCGTGAACGGCCTTGCACAGGTAGGCGGCCAGGCCGGGGCGTTGCCGGGTCGGCGGTACGACCAGGGCGAAGGCGCGCGGATCGGCGGCGAAGTCGTCCGCGATGCGCCGGTGCATGTCGGGCGGGCAGGCGGTGAACCAGCGGGAGATGTGCAGCCGGTGCTCCTCGGCGAGGTCCATGGCCCGTTCGCCGTCGCTCGGCTCGCCGTCGTCGAAGGCGGCCAGCAGCTCGGCGCGCCAGGCCGTGGCCTCGCCCATGAGCTGCCGCCAGTCCTCCTTGCTGTGCGCGGCGGCCCGGGCCATCGACTCCCGCTGCCCCGGTGAGTCCGCCCACTTGAGCGCCGCCTCGGTGGCGTAGCTCAAGTCGGCGGTGATCTCGCCGAACACCTCGAAGCGCTCCTGCGGAGTCAGCGGGACCCCGGTCCGCTGCACCTCGATCGCCTGCCGGGCCACCTCGGAGAGCCGCCGCAGCCTGGCGATCTCCGCCTCCAGCTGCTCCTGCCGGGCCCGCAGCTGGTCCAGGGCGTTGGCCTGCGGGTCCTTGAAGATCTCGGCGATCTCGTCCAGCGGGAAGCCCAGTTCGCGGTAGAAGAGGATCTGCTGGAGCCGGACCAGGTCCGCCTCGTCGTACAGCCGGTAGCCGGCCTGGCTGCGCCCGCTGGGCGAGAGCAGCCCCGACTTGTCGTAGTGGTGCAGCGTGCGCACCGTCACTCCGGCGAAGGCCGCCACCTGCCCCACGGAATAACTCATCCACCTGCCCTTTCCTCGCCATCGATCATCAAGCCTGACGTAAGGGGAGGGTCAAGCCGCGCCCCGATCCGGGGACACCCGCCCGACAGCGGAGCCCAACACCGTAACGAAAGGTACATTTCACCCTCCGCATCAGGAAAGGCCCGCCCATGTCCGCAGTCGCCGAGGAGCAGCCGCACACGGCGAAGCTCTCGCTGATGACGCTGTCCGCGCTGGTCGTCGGCTCCATGGTCGGCGCGGGTGTGTTCTCGCTGCCCCGCCGCTTCGCGGAGGAGACCGGTGTCGCCGGGGCGCTGATCGCCTGGACCGTCGCGGGCGCGGGCATGCTGATGCTGGCCTTCGCCTTCCAGTCCCTCGCGGTGCGCCGCCCGGACCTGGACGCCGGGGTGTACGCGTACGCGAAGGCCGGGTTCGGCGAATACCTGGGGTTCTTCTCGGCGTTCGGCTACTGGGCGAGCGCCTGCGTCGGCAATGTGACGTACTGGGTGCTGATCATGTCGACCATCGGCACGATCTGGCCGGCGCTCGGCGACGGGGACACCGTGCTCGCCGCGGCGCTGTCCTCGGCCGGGCTGTGGGGCTTCTTCCTGCTGATCCGCCGGGGCGTCAAGGAGGCCGCGGCGATCAACCGCATCGTCACGGTCGCCAAGGTCGTCCCGATCCTGGTCTTCGTCGTGCTGGCGCTGTTCTGTCTCGACACGGACGTGTTCGCGGAGAACTGGGGCGGCGCCGACTACGCCGGCTCGCTGTTCGACCAGGTGCGCGGCACCATGCTGGCCACCGTCTTCGTCTTCCTCGGCGTCGAGGGCGCGAGCGTCTACTCCCGGCACGCCAAGCGCCGCAAGGACGTGGGGCGGGCCACGGTCCTCGGCTTCCTCAGCGTGTTCGCCGTCTTCGCCTCGGTCACCATCGTCTCGTACGGCATCATGCCGATGAGCGAGATCGCCGGGCTGCGCCAGCCCTCGATGGCGGGCGTCCTGGAGCATGCCGTCGGCACCTGGGGCACGGTCTTCGTCAGCGTCGGCCTGATCGTCTCCGTCCTCGGCGCCTATCTGGCCTGGACGCTGATGGCCGCCGAGGTGCTGTACGTGGCCGCGCAGGACCACGACATGCCGCGCTTCCTGCGCCGCGCCACCGCCGACGACGTGCCGGTCCCGGCCCTGGTCATGACGACCGTGCTGGTCCAGGTGGTGCTGGTGGTCACGCTGCTCTCGGACGACGCGTTCAACTTCGCGCTGGACATGACGAGTGCGCTGACGCTCATCCCGTTCCTGCTGGCCGCCGCGTTCGCGCTGAAGCTCGCGCTCACCACGGACCCGCTGTCCCAGGGGCGGACGACCGGGCGCGACCTCGCCGTCGCCGTGCTCGCCACCGTCTACACGGCGTTCCTGCTGTACGCGGCCGGGCTCCGGTTCGTCCTGCTCTCCTTCATCGTCTACGCCCCCGCCACGATCCTGTTCGTCATGGCCCGCCGCGAGCAGGGGCGGCGCCCCTTCTCCCCCCGCGAGCTGCTGATCTGCGCCGTCTCGGTGGCCGGTGCGGTCATGGGCGTGATCGCCCTGGCGGCCGGCTGGATCAGCCTCTGAGCCGTACCGCACCCCGACCCGTAGCGAAGGACCCGCACATGACCGGTGACAGCACCTCCCGCACCCCGCTCGGAGTCCACTCCGAGGTCGGCCGGCTCCGCAAGGTCCTGGTGTGCGCGCCGGGCCTCGCGCACCGCAGGCTCACCCCGACCAACGCCGCCGATCTGCTCTTCGACGACGTGATGTGGGTGGAGAACGCCCAGCGGGACCACGCCGGTTTCGTGTCCGCGCTCACCGCGCGCGGAGTGGAGGTCGTGGAGCTCCACGACCTCCTGGCCGAGACGATGGCCGTGCCCGGCGCGCGGGACTGGCTGCTCGACCGCAAGATCACCGCCAACGAGGCGGGCCTCGGTCTGATCGACTCCACCCGGGCGTTCCTGGAGACCCTGGCCCCGCGCGCGCTCGCCGAGTTCCTGATCGGCGGCCTCGCCACCACGGACCTGCCCGACGACTACCGGCCGCCGTACGTCGCCCTGGCCCGCGAGTCGGCCGGGGTCCGCGAGTACGTGATGCCGCCGCTGCCCAACACGCTGTACACCCGGGACACCACCTGCTGGCTGTACGGCGGAGTGACGCTCAACCCGCTGTACTGGCCCGCCCGGCACGACGAGACCCTGCTGATGAAGGCCGTCTACCGCTTCCACCCCGACTTCACGGACGCCACGGTGTGGTGGGGCGACCCGGAACGGGACTGGGGCCAGGCCACCTTCGAGGGCGGCGACATCATGCCCGTCGGCAACGGCGTCGTCCTCATGGGCATGAGCGAGCGCACCTCGCGCCAGGCCGTCACCCAGGTCGCCGCCGCCCTCTTCGAGCGGGGCGCGGCGGACCATGTCGTCGTCGCGGGCATGCCGAAGCTGCGGGCGGCCATGCATCTGGACACCGTGTTCACCTTCGCGGACCGGGACGTCGTGACGCTCTACCCGCGCATCGTGGACGCCGTTCACAGCTTCTCGCTGCGCCCGGGCAGCGGCGGCCCGGTGCCCGTGGACATCGTGGACGAGGGGGCCCGGCCGTTCACCGAGGTGGTCGCCGGGGCGCTCGGGCTGCCCGGGCTCCGGGTGATCGAGACCGGCGGCGATGTGTACGCCTCCGAGCGCCAGCAGTGGGACAGCGGGAACAACGCGGTCGCGGTCGAGCCGGGTGTCGTGTTCACGTACGACCGGAACACCCAGACCAACGCGTTGCTGCGGCGGGCGGGCATCGAGGTGCTGGAGATCGTGGGCGCGGAGCTCGGCCGGGGGCGGGGCGGCGGGCACTGCATGACGTGCCCGCTGATCCGTGAGCCGGTGAGCTTCTGAGGTGACGGCCCCGGCCCGGCGGGGGTGCGGACTCCCCCGCCGGGCCGGTCGTGGGTCAGGCGCAGGCGCCGAGGTCCTCCCAGACGCCCCACTCACCGGTGGTGCCGGGCTCGTCGCCCTGCACCCACCACTTGGCGCGCCAGGTGTGACCGTCGTACGAGACGGTGTCGCCACCGGTGTACACGGCCTCGGTGCTCCACAGCGGCACGTCGCAGGCGCCCGGCTCGCCGGTCTCGCCGCCGTCACCGCCGCCGGGGGTACCGCCCTCGTCACCGCCGCCGGGGTTGCCGCCCTCGTCGCCACCACCGGTCCCGCCGATGTTGACGTCGACGCACGCGTAGAAGGCGTTGGCCGTGTCGGCGATGTTCCAGACGGCGAGGACCTTCTGGCGGCCGGTGAAGCTGCCGAAGTCCACCTCCTGGCTCACGTCGGCGGCCGGCTGGGCGTGGTTGCCGTCGAACTCGGCGATCTTCTGGTCGCCGATGAAGTACTGCCAGTTCTCCGTGGCGTGACGGGCCGTGTGGTGCCAGGTGAAGGTGAACTTCTGGCCGACCGGGGTGACCTCCCAGCCCTTGTTGTCGTCGTCCAGCTCGGCGAACGCCGCGTTGCCACCGCTACAGCTCTTGAGGCCCTTCGGGCCCTCGACGCTCTGCGGCTCGTACTTGATCTGGCCGCAGTCGACGACGCCGGCGGCGCACTGGGCCTGGCGGCTCGTCGGCGCGGTGACCCAGCCGTGGGCGCTGGCGGTGCCCGCCTGGATGCCGAGGGCGAGCACGGGGGCGACCAGCGCTCCGATGGAAACGGCCAACCGTCGCTTGGTGTTCATGCCACGTCACTTCCTTCGATGGTACGGGGGTTGGGCGTCCACCTGCGCATTGCGGACGCCCCTGGTCCAGACCTGGCCGATTCAGGTCTAGACCTTAGTGACGGATGGGGCCCGGTCAAGGGGATGAACGACGTCGGTTCGCGCCTCCACTTTTCAGCGTTGAGTGGTTCGGCACTGAACTACTCGCGGCGCCATTTTTAAGTGATCCTTAAGCCGCTGGTCACCGGCGGCGCCCGGCGGCCACCCGGCGGCGACGCACCCTTAACTCACCCCATGAACCGTCAAATTGGTCTAGTCCTAATCTTGTTGGAATCGTTGACGCGCAGGTCACGGGCCGGTTATCACTGCTCCAGCCCATCAACAGCACCACCTGCTCCCCCGCTGGAGGCCCGCACGTGCACCCCCGTAAAACTCTGATCGCCGCGCTCCTGAGCACGGCCCTCGCCACCGGCGGCCTCGCCGCGACCGTAGGCATCGGCACCGCGCAGGCGGCCGACACACCGGCTTCCGCTTCGGCGGGCAACGTGCGCATCGCGTACTACGACCAGTGGAGCGTCTACGGCAACGCCTTCTACCCGAAGCAGCTCGACACCCGGGGCATCGCCGGCAAGCTGGACATCATCAACTACTCGTTCGGCAACATCCACCCGACCGACCTCACGTGCTTCGAGGCCAACAAGGCGGCGGGCGACGACAACAACCCCAACGCGGGTGACGGCGCGGGCGACTCGTACGCCGACTACCAGAAGTCCTTCAGCGCGGCGGACAGCGTCGACGGCGTGGCCGACAAGTGGGACCAGCCGATCGTGGGCGTCTTCAACCAGTTCAAGGAACTGAAGGCGAAGTACCCCCACCTGAAGATCAACATCTCGCTGGGCGGCTGGACGTACTCCAAGTACTTCAGCGACGCGGCGAAGACGGACGCGAGCCGCAAGAAGCTGGTCTCCTCCTGCATCGACCAGTACATCAAGGGCAACCTGCCCGTCGAGGGCGGCTTCGGCGGCCCCGGCACGGCGGCCGGCATCTTCGACGGCATCGACATCGACTGGGAGTACCCGGCCTCCGCCGGCGGCCACCTGGGCAACCACTACGCCCCCGAGGACAAGCAGAACTTCACGCTGCTGCTCGCCGAGTTCCGTAAGCAGCTCGACGCGTACGGCGCCGCCAACGGCGGCAAGAAGTACCTGCTCACCGCGGCCTTCGGGGCCGGCCAGGACAAGATCGCGAACATCGAGACCGACAAGATCGGCCAGTACCTCGACTACGCGAACCTGATGACGTACGACATGCACGGCGCCTGGGACGGCGACGGGCCGACGTACCACCAGTCGCCGCTCTACTCGGGCAGCAACGACCCGTCCGACCCGGTCGCGCCCGGCACCGAGAAGTACTCGATCGACAACGCGGTCGACTCCTGGCTCGACGGCAAGCCGGCCTACGGCATCGCCGGCGGCTTCCCCGCGGACAAGCTGACCCTGGGCTACGAGCTCTACTACCGCGGCTGGAAGGGCGTCCCGGAAGGGACCACCCACGGTCTGACCCAGTCCGCGACCGGCGGCTCCGCCCCCCGCCCGCTGAGCCAGCAGGCCGGCATCGCGCACTACAAGGAGCTCGGCGGCATCGTCGACAACCCGGCGACGACCTACTGGGACGACGAGGCGAAGGCGTCCTACTTCTACAAGGACGGCGAGTTCTTCACCGGCCTGGACCAGAAGTCCATCCAGGCCAGGGCCGACTACGCCAAGCAGCGCGGGCTGGCCGGCGCGATGATGTACTCCCTGCTCGGCCTGGACGAGAACACCACCCTGCTGAACCAGATCAACACCGCGATCGGCGGCTCCACCACCGAGCCCACCACCCCGCCGACCACCGACCCGACGGACCCGCCCACCACAGACCCGACGGACCCGCCCACCACCGACCCCACGGACCCGCCCGCCGGTGACTGCGGCTCGGTCCCGGCGTACGTGGCCGGCACGGTCTACAACGCGGGCGACGAGGTCTCCTACGACGGCCGCAAGTACAAGGCCCAGTGGTGGACCCAGAACGAGACCCCCGGCAGCACCGGCGACTGGGGCGTCTGGAAGGACCAGGGCGCCTGCTGAGCAGCCCCACCCGTAGCGAGCCCCCCGCCGGTCACCGGCGGGGGGCTCGTGCATGGATCGCCCCCGACCCGTCCCTGATCGACCGCGGGGCCGGCCCCGGCGAACAGGCTGTCGCTGGACGCCCTTTCCGAGCGGGGCGCGCCTCCGGGGACACCGGGTCGGCCGAGGCCCCGATACGCGACTCCGAGATTCCGCACGGTCAGGTGATCGATTTCCCCGACACGACGTGGATCCCGTTCATCGAGGCCGTCCGAAAAAACGGAATACCCGGCATCCCGGGGCTTGAAGGTATCTAGGCCCGCATGCCAGGATGCAGATAGTCCACAGGGCGGGGAGCCCTGGGTATCCATTCATTGGGGGTCATTCATGCTGCACATCACCCTGGGCACCAGACGGTACGTCAATCCGCAGGACGACCAGCTCGGCCGCAACATCGTCGGGTTCGACCCGGTCATGGACGACAGCGCCCTCTTCCACGCCAACCGCGGCTGCTGGGTCCTCGGCGAACGCGCCGAGAAGGAACGCTACGCGCTGCTCTCCCACGAGGGCGAGGTCCGCATGGCCATCGAGATCGACAGCCTCACCCCCGTGGCCGGCGGCCGCAAGGCGATCGAGGGCCGGTACCTCACGCCGGGCGACGAGGTCTACGACGCGTACGTGGGCAAGCCCACCCCCGTCGAGACGACCCGCAATCCGATCACCTACTTCGACTCCCCCCACGGCGCCCGCACGTGCTACTGCGGCTGCGGCGAGCCGGCGACCAGCGGCTGGTTCGTCATCGGCCACGACCAGCGCGCCCTGCACGCCCGCATCGCGAAGATCGGAACCGTGCGCGAGTTCATCGACTGGTTCGACAGCACCTACGAGGAGCCGACCGAAAAGTAGCGGCCTCGACCGGCGAAGGGCCTCCGGCACGGTTCGATCGGAGGCCCTTCGCGGGCGAAGCCACGAGTGGCGGCAGACGAGTCGGGCTGTACGCCGGGTTCTGTCGCCCGGTCGCCTCGCGGCGGCCGGGGAGACGGCCATCCATCTAGGACCGGCATTGCTGCCGGCCTCGTGCGGTCTACCCGCGAACTCGGGCGGGCAGCCCTCGAACGTTCGCGCAGGGCCGTCTCGCGACGGCCCCTCTTGACCTTGCTCCGGGTGGGGTTTACCTAGCCGCCTGGGTCGCCCCAGGCGCTGGTGGTCTCTTACACCACCGTTTCACCCTTACCCGGGACCGAGGTCCCGGGCGGTCTGTTCTCTGTGGCACTGTCCCGCGGGTCACCCCGGGTGGCCGTTAGCCATCACCCTGCCCTGTGGAGCCCGGACGTTCCTCGGGAGAATCCGAAGATCCCCACGCGGCCGTCCGCCCGGCTCGTCTGCCGTGGGGGCCATGCTACCCGGCCATGAGGGGTGGCTCAGAGGAAGTCCTCCGTCTTCAGCTCCAGCTCAAAGGGGGACGGCAGACGGATCGGCTTCCCGAAGGGCACGGTGCAGTGCTGGCGGTAGTCGTCGCCCTCCGGGACGCTGAACAGCGTCACCGACGAGTCCTCCCGGTCGACCAGCAAGTACAGGGGGATCGGCCCCCTCGCGTAGCAGTGCCGCTTGGCCTCCCGGTCGGAGGCCGGTTTGGACGACGTGACCTCCACGACCATCGCCACCCCCTCGCACGGCATCCACGGGTCCGCGCCCCGGTAGAGCCGTAGTGCCGTCGGCGCGAACGTGCCGTCGGGGATGGCGTGGTTCTTCGGGCAGCCTCCGCCGCTTCTCAGCTTCAGGCCCTTGTTCCCGGAGAAATCCATGTCGGTCGTCGCGTGCCTGACGACCTGCTTCAAGATCACACTGATGTAGTCCTCATGATCCCCGTCCGGCGGCGGTGTCACGACGATCTCCCCCTCGATCAGCTCCGCCCGGAAGCCCTCCGGCGTATCCAGCGCCAGGAAGCCCTCAAGCAGGACGTCCGCCTGCGAGAGCGGTTCGTGCGGCATGGCAGTCATGTCACGCCCCTTCCTCGGTCGTTCGCCAGAGTGGTCCATCGCGGAACCAGCCGTCCGTGAGATGGGAGGGTTTCCCCCGATCGTGGCACAGGAGGGCCCCGCACGGTCAGAGGCGGCTCGATGCCAGTGCCGTGATGCCCGCCGTCCAAGCCGTGGTGACCGACTCCGGGGTGGGGAAGCGGTTGTTGAGTTCCATCATGACCATGCCGTGGGCGAAGGCCCAGGCCGCTCGGGCCAGGTGGGTGTCGGGGGCCAGGGCGCGGAAGAGGGGGGCTGCGGCGCGGGTTTCCAGGTGGTGGGGGTGGGGGCGGGATGTGGTGAGGCGGTAGAGGTGGGGGTGGGCCAGGGCGTGGGCGCGGTAGGCGGTGGCCAGGGCCGGGAAGGAGCCCGGGGCCGCCGTCTCCGCCGCTTCCAGGGTCTCCGCGGTCTCCGTCAGCATCGCGTCGGCCAGCGCGTCGACCACCGAGGACTTGTCCGGGAAGTGCTTGTAGAGGGACGGGGCCGTGATGCCCAGCAGGCCCGCGAGCCGGCGCATGGTCAGCGCCTCCGGGCCCTCCTGCTCCAGGAGCATGCGGGCGGCGGCCAGGATCTGGTGCTGGCGGGCACGGTCGGTCACGCCGGTCCTTCCGTCGTACGGGCGCGGGGCGCGGGGGCCGCGAACTCGCGATCGTACGAGATGTCGTCAGGCCGGGACGAACAGGGCCTTCGCCGTGCCCGGGGCGGCCTGGGACAGGCGGACGCGCAGGCGCTCGCCCAGGGGGAGGGGTTCGGTGCCCTCGATGCGGGCGACGATCGCCGGGGTGTCGATGTGGACGGTGCCGGTGGCCGGTTCGTTGTCCTTCACGTCCACCACGTAACCGTCGAAGACCTCGCCCACCCGGTCCTTGAGCAGCGCCGCCTCGACCAGGTCGACGGACTCGCGTTCCACGGAGTTGGCGCGGCGGGTGCCCTCGGCCATCTCCTGGGGCAGGGCGGGCAGGGCGGCCAGGACCCATTCGGGCGGGTCCCGGTCCTCGCAGGCCGCGACGCACAGCTCGGAGGCGTAACGGTCCACGAGGCGGCGCAGTGGCGCCGTGCAGTGGGTGTACAGGTCGGCCACCGCCGCGTGCACGGCGGGCACCGGCAGGTCGCCGCCGTCGAAGACCGTGTAGCCCGCGCCGCGCAGCAGCGTCGTGCAGTCCTGGAGGAACGCCGCGTGGTCCGTGCGCCCCGGGTCGAGGGAGCGGACGAGCTCGGCGTACGGGACGTGGTGCGGCCAGTCGATGTGCAGGGCCTCGGCGCTGCGCCGCAGCCGGGCCACCGCGCCGTCGGGCGCGACCGGCAGCGTACGCAGGATGCCGGTGCCGATCTCCGCCATGAGGTGGGCGGCCGCCATGCCGGTGAGCAGGGAGATCTGGGCGTTCCAGCCGTCGGCGGGGAGCGGGGTGCGGTAGGCCAGGCCGTAGCGGCCGTCGCGCTCGGTGATCTCCTGCTCGGGCACGTTGAGCGAGATGCCGCCCCGGGCCACCTCCTGCTCCTCGCGGAGCGTGCCGATGTCCCGGAGCAGGGCGAGGGGTTCCTCGGCGGTGCCCGTGTCGATCCGCCGCTGCACGCCCGCGTAGTCCAGCTTGGCGCGGCTGCGTACGAGGGCCCTGCGCACCCGGGTCGCGACGACCGCGCCCTCCGGATCGAGGTCGGTCTCCCAGAGGACCGCGGGGCGGACCCGGCCGGGCAGCAGGCTGGCGGCGTCCTCGGACAGGACCTCCGGGTGGAGGGACACCCGGCCGTCCGGGAGGTAGAGCGTCGTCACCCGGCGGTGGGCCTCGGCGTCGAGCGCGCCGCCGGGGCGCACGAACGCGGCCACGTCCGCGATGGCGTAGTGCACGCGGTAGCCGTGGCCGCGGCGTTCCAGGTGCATGGCCTGGTCGAGGTCCGTGGACGTGGGCGGGTCGATGGTGAGGAAGGGGAGGTCCGTCGCGTCCGCGTGCGCGGCGAGCTCCGGGCCGCGCGCGGCGTCCGCCGCCTCGGCGAGTACGTCGGGCGGGAAGTCGTCGGGGAGCGACAGTTCGGTGCGCAGGCCGCGCAGGGCCGCCCGCAGCGGGGTCCGGGCTGCGCCGGTCATGTGCAGATGGCGGCGGGGCATGGTCCCGAGCGTAGGGCGGGGCACGGAACACGGCATTCCGAACGGAGGGCTTTGTGCCCGTACGATGCGCCCCCTCCGCCCCCGTACGCTGACCTGGGGGGTCCGCGCGGTCCGCACACCGCCGGTGCCTCTCCCCGTACGTACGAAGGAGAACCGCCGTGCTCGTGCTGTTGCCGCCCTCCGAAGGAAAGGCCGCCTCGGGGCGCGGGGCACCCCTGAAGCCCGAGTCCCTGTCGCTGCCCGGGCTCGCCGGGGCGCGGGCCGAGGTGCTGGACGCGCTCGTGGAGCTGTGCGTGGCCGACGAGGAGAAGGCGCGGGAGGTGCTGGGGCTCAGCGAGGGGCTGCGGGGCGAGATCGCGAAGAACGCGGAGCTGCGGACGGCGGGGACGCGTCGGGCCGGGGAGCTGTACACGGGTGTGCTGTACGACGCTCTCGGCCTGGACTCGCTCGACGCGGCCGCCCGCCGCCTCGCCGGGAAGTCGCTGCTGGTGTTCTCCGGGCTGTGGGGCGCGGTCCGGGTGGGCGACCGGATTCCGCCGTACCGCTGCTCGATGGGCGTGAAGCTGCCCGGGCTCGGCGCTCTCGGGGCGTTCTGGCGTACGCCGATGGCGGAGGTGATGCCGGAGGCGGCGGGCGACGGGCTCGTGCTGGACCTGCGCTCGTCCGCGTACACGGCGGCGTGGAAGCCGAAGGGGGCGGTCACGGAGCGCACGGCGAGCGTGCGGGTGCTGCACTCACAGCTCGTGGACGGGGTGGAGAAGCGGTCCGTGGTCAGCCACTTCAACAAGGCGACCAAGGGCCGCATGGTGCGCGATCTGCTGCTCGCGGGGGCGCGTCCGGCCGGTCCGGCCGAGCTGGTCACCGTCCTGCGGGACCTCGGATACGTCGTCGAGGCCGAGGTGCCCGCGCGAGCGGGGCGGCCGTGGCAGCTCGATGTGGTCGTGACGGAGATCCACTAGGCCGTTGCACTATGCGCAACGCTCGTTGCGTCCTGTGGCGGGCCCGGGCAGGATGGGGGCATGACCTCCTCCTCCGTGCTGGACCTCGCCCCCGTCGTGCCCGTCGTCGTCCTGGAGGACGCGGCCGACGCGGTGCCGCTCGCCCGGGCTCTGGTCTCGGGCGGGCTTCCGGCGATCGAGGTGACCCTGCGCACCGCCGCCGCCCTGGACGCGATCCGGGCGATCGCGGCGGAGGTGCCGGACGCGGTCGTCGGGGCGGGCACGGTGATCTCGGCGCGCAATGTCGCGGACACCGTGACGGCGGGGGCCCGGTTCCTGGTCAGCCCGGGCTGGACGGACGCGCTGCTGGACGCGATGAAGGGGTCGGGGCTGCCGTTCCTGCCGGGTGTCTCGACCACCTCCGAGGTGGTCGCGCTGCTGGAGCGCGGGGTCACCGAGATGAAGTTCTTCCCGGCCGAGGCGGCGGGCGGCACCGCTTATCTGAAGGCGCTCTCCGCGCCGCTCCCCCAGGCCCGGTTCTGCCCGACGGGCGGCATCTCGGCCGCCTCCGCACCCTCGTATCTGGCGCTGCCCAACGTCGGCTGTGTGGGCGGGAGCTGGATGGTCCCGGGGGACGCGGTGGCGGCCCGGGACTGGGCGCGCGTGGCGCGGCTGGCCGCCGGGGCGGCGGCGCTGAGGGGGTGAACGGGGCGGCGGGGAAACCCGTCGCACCTCGCCGTGCATGCTCCCCGGTATTCGGGGCACGACCCTTGTAGGGGACGTAGCCCGCATGCCGGGTGACCCGGGTTCCGGCCGGTAATCCCCCGACCCGCCGGAACCGCCTCGGCCCCACCGGCCTCCCCCCGCCGGTGGGGCCGAGTGCTGTCCCGGTGCCTTTATCGCAGGTGGGACGTGTCGTTCAGCAGGCGTACGGAGGCGTTGCCGTCGGCGTAGTACGCGACGGACGAGACGGACGCCGCCGACAGCTCCATCCGGAACAGCGCCTCCGGGGGTGCTCCCAGGGCGAGCCGGACCAGGGTCTTGATCGGGGTGACGTGCGTGACGACGAGGACCGTGCGGCCCGCGTAACGCGTGACGAGGGCGTCCCGGGCGGCCGCCACGCGGCCGGCGACCTCCGCGAAGCTCTCGCCGCCGCCGGTGGGGGCGGCGTCCGGGGAGGCGAGCCAGGCATCCAGGTCGTCTCCGTACCGCTCCCTGACCTCGCCGAATGTGAGCCCTTCCCAGGCCCCGAAGTCCGTCTCGCGCAGGCCGTCCTCGACGCGGGGCTCCAGGCCGAGCCGGGCCGCGACCGCCCCGGCCGTCTCGCGGCAGCGGCGCAGCGGTGAGCTGACGATCTCCTGCACGGTGCCCCGGGAGGCGAAGGCGGCGGCCGCCCGCTCGGCCTGTTCGCGGCCGGCGGCGGACAGCTCGGGATCGGTGCCGCCGCTTCCGGAGAACCGCTTCTGCGGGGTGAGGGCCGTCTCGCCGTGCCGCAGCAGGACGAGGGTGGCGGGCGCGCCCAGGTCGGGCGCCGCGCCCCAGCCCACCTGCGGGGTGACGGGGCCGGCGGCCACCGATGCGCGCGGGGTGTCCAGGGCGGCCGTGGACGCCGAGGGCTCCCACTGAGCGCCGCGCCGGCCCGCGTCCATGGCCTCGTTGGCCAGCCGGTCTGCGTGTTTGTTCCGCTCGCGCGGAATCCACTCGTAGGTGAGGTCCGCGCCGGGCAGGACCGCCGCCGCCTCGGCCGCGAGCGGCTTCATGTCCGGGTGCTTGATCTTCCAGCGGCCGGACATCTGCTCCACGACGAGCTTGGAGTCCATCCGGACGCGCACCTGGACCCCGGTGCCCACCGGACCGTCCGCGAGGAGGGCGCCGACCGCGCGGAGGCCGGCGACGAGGCCCTTGTACTCGGCGACGTTGTTGGTCGCGACGCCGATGTACTCGGCGGTCTCGGCCAGCGTCTCGCCGGTGTCCGGGTCGATGACGACCGCGCCGTAGCCGGCGGGGCCCGGGTTGCCCCGGGAGCCGCCGTCGGCCTCGACCACGAACCGGCGCGGCAGGCTCACTACAGGCCCGAGTCGGCGGTGCGGACCAGGATGCGGCGGCAGTTCTCGCAGCGCAGCACCGTGTCGGGGGACGCGGCCTTCACATCGTTGATCTCGGTGATGTTGAGCTCCAGGCGGCAGCCCTCGCAGCGGCGCTGGTAGAGGCGGGCGGCGCCCACCCCGCCCTGCTGGGTGCGGAGCTTGTCGTACAGCTTCAGCAGGTCGGCGGGGACCGAGCCGGCGACGACCTCGCGCTCCTTGGTGACCGTGCCGACCTCCGTGTCGAGCTCCTGGGTGGCGGCGTCGCGGCGGGCGGTGGCGTCGTCCACCTTGGCCTGCACGGCGGCGACCCGGTCGGTCAGCTCGGCGACGCGCTCCTGCGCGGACTCGCGGCGCTCCATGACCTCCAGGACGACGTCCTCCAGGTCGCCCTGGCGCTTGGCGAGCGAGGCGATCTCGCGCTGAAGGCTCTCCAGGTCCTTCGGCGAGGTGACCGCGCCGGAGTCCAGGCGCTGCTGGTCGCGGGCGGCGCGCTGGCGGACCTGGTCGACGTCCTGCTCGGCCTTGGTCTGCTCGCGGGCGGTGTCGCTCTCCTCGGTGGTCGAGGCGACGAGCAGGTCGCGGAGCTGGGCGAGGTCGGCCGTCAGCGACTCGATCTCGGCATGCTCGGGCAGGGACTTGCGGCGGTGCGCGAGCTGGGAGAGGCGCTGGTCGAGCGCCTGGACGTCGAGAAGTCGGATCTGGTCGGCGGGCGCGGCGTTCAGTTGGGGGCTCCAGAAGAGTGGTGGGCGGTCCAGGGGTCGGTGACCTGCTTCGAGACATGGACCCTGAGGTCCCATCCGAGGCGGTCGGAAATCGCTTCGAGCTGTGCCGCGGCCTGCTCGCACCACGGCCACTCGGTGGCCCAGTGCGCGGCGTCGACCAGGCCGAGCGGCGAGTGCTGGGTGGCCTCGGAGGCCGGGTGGTGGCGCAGGTCGGCGGTGAGGAAGGCATCCACACCGGCGGCGCGCACCGCGTCGAAGAGGCCGTCGCCGGAGCCGCCGCTCACCGCGACGGTACGCACCAGCGCCTCCGGATCACCGGCCAGGCGGATGCCCTGCGCGGTGGCGGGCAGCCGGGCCGCGGCGCGGGCGGCGAACGCGCCCAGGGTCTCGGGGTGGTCGAGCACGCAGATCCGGCCGAGCCCGCGGCGGCCGGCCGGGTCCGCCGGGTCCGGGACGAGAGGGCGCTCGACGCGCAGGTCGAGGGCGGCGGCCAGGGCGTCGGAGACGCCGGGGTCCGCGGTGTCGGCGTTGGTGTGGGCCACGTGCAGCGCGATGCCGTCGCGGATCATCGTGTGCACGACGCGGCCCTTGAAGGTGTCCGCCGCGACCGTCGTCGTACCGCGCAGGTAGAGCGGGTGATGGGTCACGACGAGGTGCGCGCCCAGCTTCTTCGCCTCGTCGGCGATCTCCCGCACGGGGTCGACGGCGAACAGCACCCGGTGGACCTCGGCGTCCGGATCACCGCAGACGGTGCCGACCGCGTCCCATCCTTCGGCCCGCTCGGGCGGCCAGAGGGCGTCGAGCTCGGAGATGACTTCAGACAGACGGGGCACGGAGGAAAGGCTACCTGCCCGCCGCGCCCCGGGAAGCCCCGGGAACGGGCCGCCCGCAGCCCGGCCCCGTACAGCACACGCACCCTCGGCCGCACAGCGAAATCCGGCCATCACCACCCTTATGTGTGAAGTGGGGGAGGTCGTGTTGTTCGGCTGGAAGTGCGAAAACTAGCTTCGGTTGCCGGAGGTGATGAGTCGATGACTGCCTGTGCCATCGAGGAGGGGACCACCACGGGAGACGACGGACCGGCGGAGCCGGAGCCCGGCCCGGCGGAGGGTGCCCCGGCCGGGGGCTCCCCGGAGGCTGTCGTACCGGCTGCCGCGCCCGAGGCGGACACGCCCGCCGAAACGGTTCTGCCCGCCTTCACGCTCACCGCCGACGGCGCGTACGGCGCACGGCTCACCACCGCCCCGGTGCCCGGTGCCGGCACCGCCTGGTACGCCGAGCGCTGGACGCTCGGCGGGCCCGAGCCGTATGCCGTGCCGCTGCCCACCGATCAGCCGGAGGAGGCCGAGGCGCAGGTGGTGCCGCTCGCCGACGGGCGGGTGCTGATCCGGCGCCGGGTCGCCGAGCGGCACACCTTCTCGCTGCTCTATCCGACCGGCCCCGGCACCGGCGAACTGCTGCTCGGGGCCGTTGAGCGGGACGCGCTCGCCCTGCTGCCGCCGTCGCCGGACGGGGTGAGCGCGTACGCCCTGGCGGTCGGCGCGTATTCCACGGAGCTGTGGCGGGTGGCGGGCGGGACGGCCGGTCCCGAGCATCTGGCGGACCTGCCGGGGCGCTGCTCCGGCGGCGTCTGGCTGGACCGGGCGGGGCGCATGCTGGCCCTGGACCGGGAGCCGGCCGGGGGCGGTCCGGTGAAGACGGTGGCGGTGGACCTGGGGCGGGGCGCCGAGATGACCCCGCTGCTCCAGATCGCGCCGGACAGCGACGACCGGCTGCTGCTCGCGGACCCGGACAGCGGGCTGCTGCTGATCCGCTCGGACGCGCCCGGCCACGACCGGCTCGGCTGGGGGGTGCTCGGCAGCTGCCTGCCGGTGCGGTTCCCGGAGTGCCTGCGGCTGCCGGACCGCTCGGTGGAGCCGTTCGCCGTGCAGCCGGGGCAGATGCTGATGCCGGAGAGCTGCGCGGTGGCCCTCCGGATCGACGGGGCGGCGGGCAGCTGGGTCGGCCTGTGGCGCCCGTCGGGCCGCCGGCTGCACCAGCTCGCGGCGCCCGGGGGCTGGCTGGCGGGCAGCGGGGTCTGGTCCCGTGACGGGGTGCTCAAACTCCCTTACGCGGACGGGGACACGGCGTGCGCGGTGGCCCTGCTGGAGATGCCGGAGGAGGCGGAACCGGCGTGCGGGACAAGCGGTACGCAACCTTCCGCCCCGGCGGTGAATCCTCCTGTGTGTACACCGGTTCCACTGGGGCAGGCGCCTCTCGTGGGACGTACGGTCCCTGACTAAGCTGGGGACGGGCTCACGCACCGTGCGTCTCGGTCACCGACCGTGGCCTCTTCCCGGACGGGCGCGGCGTGACGCTCCGGTTGACACACACGTAAGCGATCACAACGGGGTGACTTCCCACATGTCTGAAGCCCACACCGACACGGCCCAGACGCTGCCGCCTTCGGCGGACGCGCAGCGGGGCGACGCCGGCGGCGCCGGAAAGCACCGAGGGGGTGTGGCGACGGAGGACACGGCGGCAGCACCGGCCGGCCGTCATCGCCGCCCCGCCGAGGAAGGCGGCGCGGCGGCCTGACCGCCGCATCGAGGAGGGGAACGCGGTGCCCCCGCCGCCGGGACGGCTTCCCGGGCGGCGGGGGCACCGCTCCGTACACCCGGGGAAGCGGCCGGAAGCGGACCCCTCCGTACGCCCACGGAAGCCCCGGAAGCGGACCCTCCGTACGCCCAGGGAAGCGTGCGGAGGCGGACCCTCCGCGTCCGCGATGACAAATGTCATGGCAGACCGAGTACATACACATCTGCCGCCACATGCTCACGCTGCGTAACGTCGTAGACATGACGCAGACAAGGGACGACGAGGCCGCGGTGGTCTTCACCGGGGCGGTGAAGACGTTCGGGCGGGCCGGGCGGAGCGTGCGGGCCGTCGACGGGGTGGACGTGCGGATCGGGCGCGGCGAGACCGTGGCCCTGCTGGGGCGCAACGGGGCGGGGAAGTCCACGGCCATCTCGCTGCTGCTCGGGCTGAACGAGCCGGACGAGGGGGCCGTGCGGGTCCTGGGCCGTTCCCCCGAGCGGGCGGTGCGGGCGGGCCTGGTCGGCGCCATGCTCCAGGAGGGGCGGCCGATACCCAGGGTGACCGTGCGCGAGCTGGTCTCCTTCGTCGCCTCGACCTATCCGCGTCCGCTGCCGGTCACCGAGGCGCTGGCCCTGGCGGGCGTGACGGAGTACGCGGACCGGCGCATCGACAAGCTCTCGGGCGGCCAGACCCAGCGGGTGCGGTTCGCCGTGGCGCTGGCGGGGAATCCCGAGCTGATCGTGCTGGACGAGCCGACCGCCGCCCTGGACGTGGAGGGGCGGCGCGCGTTCTGGGAGTCGATGCGGGCCTACGCCCGGCGCGGCAACACCGTGCTCTTCTCCACGCACTATCTGGAGGAGGCCGACGAGAACGCGGACCGGATCGTCGTCATCGACCGGGGCCGGATCGTCGCGGACGGCAGCGGCGAGGCGATCAAGGACGCGGCCGGGCACAGCCAGGTCTCCTTCGACCTCGCGGGCCGCGCCACCGAGGGCCTGGACCGGCTGCCCGGTGTCGTCGGCGTCGAGGTGACCGGCGACCGCGCCCTGCTGCGCACCGACGACTCGGACGCGACGGTCCTGGAGCTGGCCCGGCTGGGCCTGGTCCGGGGCCTCCAGGTCTCCCGGGCCACGCTGGAGACCGCCTTCCTGGCACTCACCACGCCCGGGGAGCCCGCGCCCGCCGACACCGCCCCGCCCGGGGACACCGCCCGCGCGAGGACCGCGCCCGACACCGAGAAGGAGACCGTCTGATGTTCCGTTACATCCTGCTCGAAATGCGCCGGACCCTGCGTGACGCCGGATTCCTGATCTTCGGCACGGGCATGCCGGTGATGATGTATCTGATCTTCACCAACATCGGCGCCGACAGCGCCGACGGCTGGAAGACCGCGTCCATGGTCGGCATGGCCGCGTACGGCGCGCTCGGCTCCGCGATGTCGATCGGTACGGGCGTCGCCTCCGACAAGTCCCTCGGCTGGCTCCAGCAGTTGAGGGTCACCCCGCTCTCCCCGTCGCACGCGGTGGTGGGCCGGGCGGTCAGCGGATCGGTGACCGTGCTGCCGGTGATCCTGACCGTGCTGCTGGCCGGCGGGCTGCTCAACGGGGTACGGATGGCGGCCTGGCAGTGGGCGGTGCTGGTACTGCTGCTGTGGATCGGCGCGCTGCCCTTCACCCTGCTCGGCCTGGGCAACGGCTACCGGCTGACCCCGCAGGGCACCGGCGTCGTCAACGTCGCCTGTCTGATGGGCTTCGGGGTGGTCGGCGGGCTGTGGTTCCCGCTGGAGATGCTGCCCGAGTGGCTGCGCTCGGTCGGCCGGTTCACCCCGGCCAACCGGTTCGCGGACCTGGGCTGGGCGACGACCGACGGGCACGCGCCGGGCGCCATGACCATAGGCGTGCTCGCCGCGTGGCTCCTGCTGTTCGGCGGGTACGCGGTGATCTCGTACCGTCGGTCCGCCAGGACCGTGTGACGGGAGCGAACATGCCGGGGAACGGACGACCATCGTTCAGGGAGCGCCGCCGGACGCGGAAGGAGAACCGCAGGCCGGGCCCGCCCTCTCCGTACGCCCTGCTGCCGTGGCTGCTGATGGGCCTGGGCGCCTTCTCCAACCTCTTCCAGGGCGAGACCCCCACCCCGTGGATCGCCGGAGCCGGTCTGCTGGCCTTCAACTCGCTGTACATCTCGGTGGTGTTCCGGGGCTTCAGCAAGGAGAAGCGCGAGAGCCCGGTGACGTACGTCCTGCTGGGCGCGCTGGCCGCGGTCACCTTCGGCCTGGCCATCGGTTACGGGGGCAGCTGGCTGCTGTTCTTCCCGCTGCTCTCGCTGGCCGCCGGCACCGTGCTGCGGCACCGGCTGCTGGCGGTCGGGCTGCTCGGGCTCGCGGTCGCCGCCTGCGCGGTCGCGGTCTGGCGCGACGACAGCGCCTCGCCGCCGTGGACGCTGGGGTACGGGACGTTCATCTCCGGGGCCGTGACGTCGGCGATCCTCCGGCTGGCGGAGACCGTGACGGAGCTGCGGGCCACCCGGCAGGAGCTGGCCCGGGCCGCGGTCGAGCAGGAGCGGCTGCGGTTCTCGCGCGATCTGCACGACCTGCTGGGCCACACGCTCTCGGTCATCGTGGTGAAGTCGGAGGCCGCGCGCCGGCTCGCCCCGCGCGATGTGGACGCGGCGCTGTCCCAGGTCACCGACATCGAGTCCGTCGGGCGGCAGGCGCTCACCGAGATCCGCGAGGCCGTCACCGGTTACCGCGAGGGCAGCCTCGCGACCGAGCTGGACCGGGCCAGATCCGCGCTGACCGCCGCCTCGGTCGAACCGGTGGTCCGGCGCTCCGGGCCGCCGCTCGCCCCGCAGACCGAGGCGCTGCTGGGCTGGGTGGTGCGGGAGGCCGTCACCAACGTGGTGCGGCACTCGACGGCGACGCGCTGCGTGTTCGAGGTCGCCGGGACCGGCGAGAAGGTCCGGCTCACGGTGACCGACGACGGCCGGGGCAGGCCGGAGGGCCCCGCGCCCACCCCGGGCATCGGCGGCACCGGTCTGAAGGGGCTCACCGAACGGCTCGCGGCGGCGGGCGGCTCCCTGGTGGCGGGCCCCGGCCCGGACGGCGGCTTCGTGGTGACCGCCGAGCTGCCGGTGGACGCGGGCGGGGAGGACGGCGACGCCGACGCGACGCCGGCGCCCGGAGCCGGGGACGACCCGGCCTGCTCGCCTACCCTGGGCCGGTGAACGAGATGCCTCAGGAGCACCCCCCGGCCAAGTCCGTCCGCGTCCTGCTCGCCGAGGACCAGGGGATGATGCGCGGCGCGCTCGCCCTGTTGCTCGGGCTCGAACCGGACATCGAGGTGGTGGCCCAGGTCGGCGCGGGCGACGAGATCGTGGCGGCCGCGCTGGCCGCCCGGCCGGACGTGGCGCTGCTCGACATCGAACTGCCGGGGCGCAGCGGCCTGGACGCGGCGGCCGATCTGCGCGAGGAGGTCCCGGACTGCCGGGTGCTGATCCTCACCACCTTCGGCCGGCCCGGTTATCTGCGCCGGGCGATGGAGGCGGGGGCGGCGGGCTTCCTGGTGAAGGACGGCCCGGTGGAGGATCTGGCCGAGGCGATCCGCCGGGTGCTGGCCGGGGAGACGGTGGTCGATCCTGCGCTGGCGGCGGCCGCGCTCAGCTCGGGGGCGAGTCCGCTCACCGCGCGGGAGCGGGACGCGCTGGTCGCGTCGGCGGACGGGGCGACGGTCGCCGACATCGCCGCCAAGCTGCATCTGTCGGAATCGACGGTCCGTAACTACCTGTCGTCGGCGATCGGCAAGACGGGCACCCGCAACCGCATGGAGGCGGTGCGCGCGGCCCGGCAGCAGGGCTGGCTCTGACCGCGTCCGCGCACTGTCCGTACCGTCACCACCCGGGGGTCCGTCCGCTTCATGTCGTCTCGAATACCCGTGCTCCGGCGCGCTGTTCCGCTCTGGGCCGTGCCGGCGCTCTGGACTGTGGGCCTCGGGCTCTGGGGGCTCTCGCGGCAGGGCAGTCTGTGGCGGGACGAGGCGGCGACCTGGCAGGTGGCGCTGCGGTCCGCCGCCGGGATACGGGCCATGCTGGCCAACGTGGACGCGGTCCACGGGCTCTACTACCTGCTGATGCACGGGCTCTTCGACTGGTTCGGGCCGACGACCACGACGCTGCGGCTGCCCTCGGTGCTGGCGATGGCGGTGGCGGCGGCCTGTGTGACCGTCATCGGGGAGCGGCTGGCCGGGCGGTGGGCGGGCCTGGGCGGCGGGATGGCGCTCGGCCTGCTGCCGGCCGTGCAGTTCTACCTCCAGGAGGGCCGCCCGTACGCGCTGGTCGCGGCGGGCGCCGGGGTCTCGACACTGCTGCTCGTGACGCTGCTCGGCGGGCGCGACCGGTGGGGGCGCTGGGCGGCGTACGCGGGGACGGTGCTGCTCTGCGCACTGCTGAACTGGTTCTCGCTGCTGGTCCTGCCCGCGCACGCGGCGACGCTGGCGTGGAGCGGGGCCGGGCGCCGGGTGTGGGCGCGCTGGGCGGCGGCCTCGGCGGGGGCCGTCGCGGGGGCGCTGCCGCTGATCCTGTTCACCTCCGGCCAGTCCGGGCAGGTGTCCTGGATACCGCCGCTGACCTGGCACATGATGATCGGCCCCGCGGTGCTGCTGGCGGTCGGCGGCCTCGGGGCGCTGGTGGACCGGCCGGGCGGGCGGCGGCTCTCGGTGGCGTCGGTGGGGCTGCCGCTGCTGGCGGTCCCTCAGCTCGGCCTGGCCGCCGTCTCGTTGGGCAAGCCGCTCTTCCTGGACCGCTACATCCTGTTCAGCCTGCTCGGCCTGGCGCTGCTCATCGGTTCGCTGCTGGGGGCGGCGGTACGGGTGGTGGCGCCCCGGTTCCCGGCGGCGGGGCGGTGGCTCGTACCGGTGGTGCTGGTCTGCGCGGTGGCGGCGCTGCTGCCGCAGTCGCTGGCCAAGCGGTCGCCGTCGAGCCGGGTGGACGATGTGCTGGCGATGGCGGCGGATGTGCGCCGGATGAAGGAGCCGGGCACCGCGGTGGTGTTCCTGCCCGGTGCCCGGCGCGACGCGCGGCTGGTCTCGCCCGAGGCGTTCAGCGGTCTGCGGGACATAGCGCTGGCCCGCGGCCCCCGCGCGTCCGGGACGCTGAACGGGGTGGAGGCGGAGCCCGCCCGGATAAGGGAGGCGATGCTCGCCCAGCGCCGGATACTGCTGGTCACGGACGCGCCGGAGGCGGCGCGCCCGGAGAACGGGCGGCGGGAGAAGGTGAAGGCGGCCGTCCTGAAGGGCTACTTCACCGTGATCGCGGACGAGCGGGTGCGGGGGCGTCGGGTGACGCTGTACGAACGGGTGTGAGGCGTTCCGGCCGGTGGCGCGGGAGCCACAGCAGCATCAGCAGCAGGCCGCCGAGCAGGACGATGCCCGCCGTGCGGAAGGCCAGCGCGTAACCGGCGGTGAGCGCGGCCGGGTCGGCCCCGCCCCCGGTGCGGGCGGCGGCGACCGTGGAGAGCACGGCGAGCCCGAGGGCGCCGCCCATGGTGCGCGAGGTGTTGACGAGCCCAGAGACGAGCCCGGCCTCCCCCGGCGCCGCGCCCGACGTGGCCAGCGAGGCGAGCGGGGTCGAGGCGAGCCCGGCACCGGCCATCATGAGCACGCCGGGCAGGCAGACCGCGGTGAGGTAGGAGCCGTGCACGGTCATCGTGGACTGCCAGCCGAAACCGGCCGCGGCGACGGCGGTGCCGATCAGCGCGAGGTTCTTCGCCCCGACGCGGGCCATCAGCCGGGGCGCGCTCTTGGAGCCGAGGACCACGGCCAGCGAGGACGGCATCAGGGCGAGCCCGGCCGCCAGCGCGCTGTAGTCCAGCACGTTCTGCGCGTACACCGTCATGAAGTACCACATGGAGAACGTGGCCGAGCCGATGACGAGCATCGCCACGTTCGCCGAGGCCACCGCCCGCGACCCCAGCACCCGCAGCGGCATCAGGGGCTTGGCCGTGCGCGTCTCCACGAGGGCGAACAGGGCGAGCAGCACGGGTCCGCCGAGCAGTGGGACCAGGGTCGCGGCGGCGGTCCACCCCGCCTCCTCGGTCTGCACGATGCCGTATGCCGTGGCGGCGAGGCCCGCCGTGACGAGGACGGCGCCCAGCAGGTCGACGCGGCTGCGCCCGCCGGTGCGGCCCTCGGCGAGCCAGAGGGCGGCGCCGGTCAGCACGAGCACCCCGACGGGCACGTTGATCAGCAGCACCCAGCGCCAGGACAGCGCGTCGGTGAGCACCCCGCCGACGAGTCCGCCGGCCGCGCCGCCGCCCGCCCCGACCGCCATCCAGGTGCCGATGGCCTTGGCGCGGGCGGGGCCCTCGGGGACGGCGGCGGTGAGCAGGGTGAGGGTGGCGGGGGCGAGGACGGCCGCGCCGAGGCCCTGCGCGGCGCGGGCGGCGAGCAGCTGCCAGCCCTCCTGGGCGAGCCCGCCGGCCAGCGATGCGGCGGTGAACAGGCCGAGGCCGACGAGGAACATCCGCTTGCGGCCGTACAGGTCGGCGGCGCGCCCGCCGAGCAGCATGAAACCGGCGAAGGCGATCGAGTACGCGTTGAGCACCCATTGAAGTCCGGTGGAGCTCAGCCCGAGGTCCGCGCGCATCGACGGGAGGGCGACGTTGACGACGGACACGTCGAGCACCACGAGGAACTGCCCGACGCAGGCGGCGAGGATCACCGCCCAGGTGCGGACGGGGTTCCGGTCGGTGGGCGGTGCGAGCATGGGGACGTCGGCCATGGGCGTCATACTCGCAGCCCGGCTGTGCCCCGTACATCGGTTTCAGGTCGTCCCGCCTCTCGGTCCAGCGGCGTAGGACCCCGCGGGCCGGCCCGGCATCGCCTCGGTCGCGCACGCGCCCCGCGCGCGGGCGGGGCGGATTCGCACCCCGCGCCCCGGAATACGCCGTAGCCGAAGAAGGTTCACCCTGCACAGACTTGGCGGTCGGTGCTGCCCTCGGCACCGGCCGCAACCGTACGTACGCCGCACTTCCCACCGCCGCCCGGAGGCCGCACGCATGCCGCAGACGACGCACGAACAGCCCGGCGCGGAGCTTTCCGATCCGCGCGCGAAGGCGGGCCGGGGGATCGTCCCCGTGCTCGCCTTCGCGGGTATCACCGTCGCCGTGATGCAGACCCTGCTCGTCCCGGTCATCAAGGATCTGCCCGCCCTTCTGCACACCTCCCCGTCCAACGCGACCTGGGTGATGACCGCCACCCTGCTCGCCGGGGCCGTCGCCACCCCGATCATGGGGCGGCTCGGAGACCTGTACGGCAAGCGCGGGATGCTGCTGGCCAGCCTCGCCGTGATGGTCGTCGGCTCCCTGATATGCGCCTTCACCGACGACCTCGTCGTCATGATCGTGGGCCGCGCCCTCCAGGGCTTCGCGATGGGTGCGATCCCGCTGGGCATCGGCATCATGCGCGACGAGCTGCCGCGCGAGAAGCTCGGTTCGGCGATGGCACTGATGAGTTCGTCCATCGGGGTGGGCGGCGGACTCGCGCTGCCGGCCGCCGCGCTCGTCGCCCAGCACACCGACTGGCACGCGCTGTTCCTCGGCTCGGCCGGGCTCGGCGTGCTGGCCATGGCGCTGACCGTGTTCGCGGTGCCCGAGACCACGCTGCGCGCCCCCGGCCGCTTCGACACGGTCGGCGCGCTCGGGCTCTCGCTCGGCCTGGTGCTCCTGCTGCTGCCGGTCACCAAGGGCGGCGACTGGGGCTGGGGATCGCCCACCACGCTCGGGCTGATCGCCGCCTCGCTCGTCGTGCTGGTGCTGTGGGGCCTGTTCGAGCTGCGCAGCGACGCGCCGCTGGTCGATCTGCGGACCACGGCCCGCCGTGAGGTGCTGCTCACCAACCTGACCTCGATCATGGTCGGCGTCGCCTTCTACGCCGTCTCGCTGGTCCTGCCCCAGCTGCTCCAGCTACCCACCTCCACGGGCTACGGCCTCGGCCGGTCGATGGTGGTCGCGGGGCTGTGCGTGGCCCCGCTCGGCCTGACGATGATGTTCGTCGCCCCGCTGTACGCGCGGATCTCGGCCCGCAAGGGCCCCAAGGTCTCGCTGATGCTCGGGATGCTGGTCATCGCCATCGGTTACGGGGCCGGGCTCGGCCTGATGAGCGCCGCCTGGCAGACCGTGCTGATCGCCGTTCTCCTCGGCGCCGGCATCGGGCTCGCCTACTCCTCGCTGCCCGCCCTGATCATCGGCGCCGTCGACCCCTCGGAGACCGGCGCGGCCAACGGCCTCAACACCCTGATGCGCTCCATCGGCACCTCGGTGTCCAGCGCGGTGATCGGCATGGTCCTGGCCCACACCTCGACCCGGATGGGCCCGGTCGAGGTGCCCACGATGAAGGGCTTCCGGATCTCGTTCCTCATCGCGACGGGCGCCGTGGTCGCCGGTCTCGTCCTGGCCTCGTTCCTGCCGTCCCGGCGCACGGCCACCGCGCCGGTCCTGCTGGCGAGCAGCGAGGGCGACGAGGCGGTCCGGCGCGCCGCCGAGGACGTCGAACCGCTCCCCCTGACGGCCCCGGAGGGCTTCCGCGGCCGGGTGCTGGCCGCGGACGGGGCGCCGGTCGCCGGGGCCAATGTGACCCTGATCGACCGGCAAGGCCGGCAGGCGGGGCTGACCACCACGGACACCCTGGGCCGCTGGGCGCTGGCGGCCCCGGAGGCCGGCTCGTTCGTCCTGGCGGCGTCGGCCACCGGCCACGCACCGCGCGCCTGCCCGGCCGCCTGCCCGGCGAACGGCGGACCGGTGGACACCGATCTCGTCCTCGCGGGGGCCAGCGCGCCGGAGCGTCGAACCGCGGTTCCGTCCTGAGCCGCGAGGGCACGGCCGACCTGCTGCTGCCGCCCGACCTGGACCACGGCCGCCTCTGGCAGAGCCGCTGACTTCCCCGCGTACGCTCCCTCACGCCCCCGCCGGTACCTTCGGCGGGGGCGTACGGCACGATGGCGCCCTACCCGTCCCACCAGGAGGAACACCGTGGCCGCCGAGCCCAAGCCGGAGATTCTCGCCGCATTCCAGGCCGCCAAGGGCTTCATGCCGGTGGTGGAGGGGCTCGCGCTGTACGCGGCGGCCGCCGAGGCCGCCGCGCTCGGCCTGCCGCTGCTGGAGGTCGGCACCTACTGCGGGCGCTCCACGATCCTGATCGCCGACGCCGCGCGGGCGGCCGGCGTCACCGCGCTCACCGTCGACCACCACCGGGGCAGCGAGGAGCAGCAGCCCGGCTGGGAATACCACGACCCGACCGTGGTGGACCCGGAGGTCGGCCGGATGGACACCCTGCCCACCTTCCGCAGGACGCTGCACGCGGCGGGCCTGGAGGACCACGTGGTGGCGCTCGTGGGGCGCTCGCCGCAGGCGGCGGCGGTCTGGGGCGGCCCGCTGGGCTTCGTCTTCATCGACGGCGGCCACACCGACGAGCACGCGAACGGCGACTACGAGGGCTGGGCCCCGAAGGTCGCCGAGGGCGGGCTGCTGGTGATCCACGACGTGTTCCCGGACCCGGCACACGGCGGCCAGGCCCCGTACCGGGTGTATCTGCGGGCGCTGGAGTCGGGCGCGTTCACGGAGGTCTCCGTCACGGACTCGCTGCGCGTGCTGCGCCGCACCGGACGGGGCATCTGACCGCAAAGCACCGTTTACGGGGTGTTCCCGGCCGGTCCGCGGACGCCCCGGACAGGGCGGGAGCCTGCCGCTACCATCGCCGGGTGCGTCACCACGAGAGCCTTCCCCCCACCCCGCGCCGCCCGCTTCGGCTCGCCTCCGCCGCTGCCCTGCTGTGTCTGGGCCTGGCCGGCTGCGGCGACGGAGACGGCACCAAGCAGCCCCAGGCCGGGCCCGGCGGCGGTGCGGCCACCACCCCGGCCGCATCCGCCTCGCCGTCACCGGCGCCCACGACGGCCGTCCCGTCGCCGTCGAAGTCCCCGGTGAAGCCCTCCTCGCACACGACGACGCCGTCCGCTCCGGACGGGCCGCTGTCCGGCAAGACCGTGGTCATCGACCCCGGGCACAACCCGCGCAACCATCTGCACACCGCCGCGATCAACCGCCAGGTCGACATCGGCACCGGCCACAAGGAGTGCGACACCACCGGGACCGCCACCAACGGGGGTTACCCGGAGGCGGAGTTCACCCTCGACGTGGCGCACCGGCTGCGGGACCTGCTGCGGGCACAGGGCGCCACGGTGATCCTGACGTACGACGGGGACCGGGAGTTCGGGCCGTGCGTGGACGAGCGGGCGCGTATCGGCAACGAGGCGCACGCGGACGCGGTGGTCTCGGTGCACGCGGACGGATCGGCCGTGGGAAACCGGGGGTTCCATGTGATCCTTCCCGCACTCGTACGCGGCGGGGGTGCGGACACCTCGAAGATCGTGGCTCCTTCACGCGATCTCGGCACCCGTATCGCCGGTCTGTTCGTACGCAGTACCGGAAGTTCCCCTTCCAATTACGTAGGCGGCAAAACGGGTTTGGACGTCCGCAAGGATCTCGGCGGACTGAATTTGTCGACCGTGCCCAAAGTCTTCATCGAATGCGGCAATATGCGTGACCCCAAGGACGCCGCCCTGCTCACCAGCCCGGGCTGGCGCCAGAAGGCGGCCCAGGGCATCGCGGACGGCATCAGCAGCTACCTCAAGGGGTAGTCAAGGGGTGATTCTGCGATGAATTCGGGAGGATGTTCCCGCACCAACCGGGCAGGAACACAACCCGCCCGGGCAGACGATAGATTCATCCCTACGATGGGGAGCCGTTCCCGAGCTTCAAGCCTCGCCCGCCGTGTATCCGGCGGCAGCGACGACCGCCCCGACGAGACGACCGACTAAGGACCTTCACGTGAATATCCGCTCCCTCACTCGAGGCGATGGCGTGGTGATCGGAGCAGCGGTCGTGCTGTTCATCGCCTCGTTCCTCGACTACGTCGACTACGGAAGCAGCCGCATCGACGCGCCCAACTCCTGGGACTCCCTGGGCAACGGCATCGGCGTCTACATGGTCGGAGTGATCGGCGCAGCGCTGATCGTGCTCTCCCGTTCGCAGCCCCAGCCGCGCAAGGTCCTCGGTCTCGACCTCGCCCAGTTCGGTGTCGCCGCCACGGTGTTCACCGCGTGGAACATGTTCTGGACGATCATCGACCTGGGCCAGATCGACGCGGGCGCCGGTCTGATCCTCGGCTTCATCGCCTCCCTGGCGCTCGCCGGTGGCGCGGTCGCCTCGCCGCTGGTCCCGGCCCTCAAGGCCCCGCTCGCCGGTGCCCCGAACCCGCAGGCCGTGCAGCCGCCGTACGGTGGCCAGCCCGGCCAGGGCTACGGCTACCCGGGCGGTCCGCAGCCGGCGTTCGGCGGCCAGCAGCCGGGCCAGCCGCAGCCCTACGGTGCGCAGCAGCCGGGTCAGCCCGAGGCGCAGAAGGCTCCGGCGGCGCCGGCGGCCGGTGGCGGCTCCGGTGACTTCACCCCGTTCTGGTTCGCGGTGCCGGTGGCCCGCCAGCTGTACAACGAGGACGGTTCGCAGGCCCCGATCGCCGAGCTGGCGCCGGGCACCTGGTACCTCGCGGTCGAGCAGCGCGGTGCGGCGCTGATCGCCCAGACGCAGGACGGCCGTCGCGGCGTCCTCCAGGACACCACGGGCATCCAGCGCGGCTGAGCCCCGCGCCCGGTCCGTCCCAGCGGCCCCCCGCCCTTTCCGGGCGGGGGGCCGCTGTCGTGCCCGGGGCCGCGCTCAGCCGGCCGCGCGGGCGGGGACCTTGCCCTCCCGGGTCCAGCGCAGCAGCTCGTCGGCCGTCCAGGTGGTGACCACGCGCTCCGGCGGGACCTCGCACTCCTCGGCGCGGGCGCAGCCGTACGCCTGCCAGTCGAGCTGGCCCGGTGCGTGCGCGTCGGTGTCGACGGCGAACAGGGTGCCCGCCGCCACGGCCCGGCGCAGCAGTGCGCGGGGCGGGTCGAGCCGTTCGGGCCGGCTGTTGATCTCGACGGCGGTGCCGGCATCGGCGCAGGCGGCGAAGACCTCGTCGGCGTCGAACGACGACTGGGGGCGGCCCCGTCCGGTGAGCAGGCGGCCGGTGCAGTGGCCGAGGACGTCCGCCTGCGGATGGCGGACGGCGGCGACCATGCGGCGGGTCATCGGGGCGGCGTCCATGCGGAGTTTGGAGTGGACGGACACCACGACCAGGTCGACCTGTTCGAGCAGGTCCTCCTCCTGGTCGAGGGAGCCGTCGAGGTTGATGTCGCACTCGATGCCGGTGAGCAGCCGGAACGGCGCCCAGCGCGCGTTGAGTTCGGCCACTTCGGCGAGCTGCTCGCGCAGCCGCTCCGGCGAGAGGCCGTTCGCGACGGTGAGCCGGGGCGAGTGGTCGGTGAGGACCGTCCAGTCATGGCCCAGTTCCGCCGCCGCGCGGCCCATCTCCGCGATGGGGCTGCCGCCGTCCGACCAGTCGGAGTGCGTATGGCAGTCGCCGCGCAGCATCGACAGCAGGTGCTCGCCGCCCGGTGCGAGGGGTCCGGCGCCCTCGGATTCGAGCCGCTCCAGATATCCGGGGGCCTCCCCGGCCAGCGCCTCGCGGATGACCTGGGCGGTGCGGGGGCCGATGCCCTTGACGCGTTCCAGCGAGCCGTCGGACACGCGCCGCGCCGCCTCGCCGTCGTCCATCGCGGCGACGGTGCGCGCGGCGGTGCGGAACGCCTGGACGCGGTAGGTGTCCGCCCTGCCGCGCTCCAGCAGGAAGGCGATCCGCTCCAGGGCCCGGACGGGTTCCATCGGCGCCTCCTCGCGGGACGGGACGGCCGGCGGCCGCCCGTCCAGCTTGGCCCAGCCCGCCCGGCCCCGCACACCGGCCGGGCGCGCCCCACTCAGCCGAAGGAGGTGCGCTCCAGCCAGAAGTCCAGCAGCGCGGCGTCGCCCAGCACCTCGACCCGGTCGCTGCCGGGGTCGAGCCGACGGTTGAAGACGAGCATGACGTCGGTGAGCGGCCCGCGCAGCGCCACGGTCGCCTTGGCGTGTGCCCGGCGCCAGGTGAACCCGTCCGAGCCGATCTCGATCAGCCACTCGGCGTCGGGCGCGTCGGTGGCGTGCAGGTGGAGCGAGCGCTCGGCCCCGCGCAGCTGGGCGACCTCGCGGTCGCCGTCGGTCTGCGCGAAGCTCACGATCTCCAGCCACTCCTCGATGGTGTCGGCGGCCAGCTCGGGCGCCATCGTGTACGGGACCTGTGCGGCGAGGGCCGCGTCGGCGAGGTGGACGACGGTCTCGATGGCCATGCGGCGGGCCCAGAAGCCCGCGCTGCCGTCCCAGGCCCAGGACCACACCTCGGCGTCCGGCCCGGCCTCCCGCAGCGCGTCCGCGGTGCCGGCGGCTCCCTCGGCGAGCCAGGCGTCGAGCGCGGCGGGGTCGTCGCTCCCGGGGCTGTTGTCCGGCACCTTCTCGGCCGGGATCGCCTCGCCGGACCGGGTGCGGACGATCTCGCCGACCCAGCGGTGCGCGCGGCCGACGTGCTCGGCCAGTTCGCGCAGGGTCCAGTCGGGGCAGGTCGGCACGGTCGCGCCGAGGTCGGCGCCGCGCAGGATCGCCCTCATCTCCCCCGTGAGCCGCACGATTTCATCGCAGTAGCGCCCGTGCGCCAGAAGTCTCATGATCGCACCCTAGAGCGGCCGGCCCCGATTCACATGGGGTTATCCGCCGAGCTGCGAGGTGGACGGGACCTTGTCCTTCACCTCGGCGCCCGCGCTCTTCCCGGCGTCCTTGATGCCGCTGATGACGTCCTCGAACAGGCCGATGTCGCCCGCTCCCGCCTCGCCCTTGCGGAGCTTGGTGCCGAGGCCCTTGAGCGAGGCGATGCCCGCGGTGAGCGGGGCGACGGCCTTGGACAGCAGCGGGTCGCCCTTGGCATTCTCCGTGGCGGCCTTCAGCCGGTTGTAGGCGAAGCCGCCCGCGAGCCCGGCCTTGACCAGGGCGAAGGTGCGTCTGTCGGCGCCCTTCTTGAACTTCCCGGCCCGGTACGGCTTCACGACCCACTGGTACGTGGCGCCCGCGGCGAGCCCCGCGTTGGCGGCGAACCTGGTCTTGGCCCACTTCTGCGCCTCGGCCGACGAGGTGCCGGTGGGCGACGCCGAACTGCCCGTACCACCGTCCCCGTCGCCGCTCCCGCACGCGGTGGTGCCCGCCGGCACGGCGCAGGCCAGCAGCAGCGCGAGGAGCAGGCGGCGGAGCGGTACGGGTCGGAGCACGGCGGGCCTCCCTGGCCGGGCGGAGCGGATGCCGGGGCCCCGGCACTCCCCGCCAGGCTGGCCGCGTACGGGCCAACCCGCCACCGCTGCGCGGCCGTAAGGGTTCGGCCACCGCGTTTCGGCCGCGTCCGGCGCTGACGCAACCCCGTCAGCCGGTCAGCCGCAGCAGTCCGGCTCCAGCCCCGTCGGGAGCCGGTCCCCGCCGAACACGGCGGTGGTCGCCTCGTCGCCGCCGAGCGCGGCCACCGCCAGCAGCAGCGAACCGGCCGTCCAGGAGGTGTGCTCCTCGGGCCAGAAGGCGCGGTTGCCCTCGAAGACGTAACCCGTCCAGTACATGCCGCCCTCGGCGCGCAGGTGCTGGACCGACTGGAGGATGCCGAGCGCGCGGTCGGACTCGCCCATCACCCACAGGGCGAGGGCCAGTTCGCAGCTCTCGCCGCCGGTCACCCACGGGTTGGGCAGCACACAGCGCACCCCGAGGCCGGGGACGACGAAGCGGTCCCAGCCCTCCTCGATGCGCTCCTTGGCCGCCGCGCCGGTGACGGCGCCGCCGAGGACCGGGTAGTACCAGTCCATCGAATACCGGCTCTTGTCGAGGAAGCGCTCCGGGTGGCTGCGGATCGCGTGCCCCAGGGCCCCGGTCGCCAGCTCCCAGTCGGGCTGCGGCTCCTCGCGGCGTTCGGCGATGGCGAGCGCGCAGCGCAGGGCCTGGTGGACCGAGGAGGAGCCGGTGAGCAGCGCGTCAGTGACCGGTGTGCCGTCGTCCTCCCGCTTCCAGCCGATCTGGCCGCCGGGCTGCTGGAGGCGCAGGACGAATTCGACGGCCGCGTGGACCGTGGGCCACATCCGGTCCACGAAGGCGTCGTCGCCGGTGGCGAGGTAGTGGTGCCAGACGCCGACGGCCACATAGGCGCAGAAGTTGGTCTCCCGGCCGCGGTCGGTCGGCTGCCCGGCGTCGCCGTCGTGGTAGGCGGCGTACCAGGAGCCGTCGGCGTGCTGGTGGCGGGCCAGCCACTCGTACGCGCGTTCCGCGGCCGCGTGCTCGCCGGCCGCGTCCAGGGCCATGGCGGCCTCGGTGTGGTCCCACGGGTCGAGGTGGTGGCCGCGGAACCACGGGATGGCGCCGTCCGGGCGCTGCACGGCGCGCAGCGCGGCGACGGTCTCGGCGGCCTGCGCGGCGGTGAGGACTCCGGGCAGGACGAGGTGTTCGGTCCGCTCGGGAAGGCTCACGCCTCGGCCTCGGCGGCCGCTGCGGCGACGGGCAGGTGCGGCTTGGTCGCGTACGCCACGAAGCTCTTGCCGACGACCGGGTTGAGCAGCTGTTCGGCGACCCGGGTCAGGGCCGGCTTCTTCATGATGTCCCAGACCAGGAGCTTGTGGTACGCCTTCACCGGCAGCGCCTTGTCGTTGTCGACACCGAACGCGCACTTGAGCCACCAGTACGGGGAGTGCAGCGCGTGCGCGTGATGGGTGCCGTACGGCTTGAGGCCGGCGCCGCGCATCCTGCCGAGCAGTTCGTCGGCCTTGTAGATGCGGATGTGGCCGCCCTCGACCTCGTGGTACGCGTCGGAGAGCGCCCAGCAGACCTTTTCGGGGCCGTAGCGCGGGACGGTCACGGCGATCCGGCCGCCGGGCCGCAGCACGCGGACCATCTCGGCGAGGACGCCCTTGTCGTCGGGGATGTGCTCCATGACCTCGGAGATGATCACGACGTCGAAGGACTCGTCGGGGAACGGCAGATTGAGCGCGTCGCCCTCCATCGCGGTGGCGGTGGCGCCCTCGGGGGCCTCCCCGGCCTCCTTCATCGCGGCGAACCACTTCGCGACCTCGCGGATCTCCTCGCCGTTCCGGTCGAGGGCCACCACCTGGGCACCACGCCGGTAGCACTCGAAGGCGTGGCGTCCGGCGCCGCACCCCAGGTCGAGCACGCGGTCGCCGGCGGCGAGCGGGAAGCGGGTGAAGTCCACGGTCAGCACGAGTGCCTGCTTTCGCGGTCGGGGGTGGGTCGGGGGAACGGGGTCAGGGGCCCGGCGGAAGGTCCGGGGTCACCGCCGGCCGCCGGGGCCGGTGGCGGCGCGGGCGGCGATGGCCTGCCGGTAGAGCTCGGCGGTGCCGATGGCGGCCTGCTTCCAGGTGAACCGGGCGAGCACCCGTTCACGTCCTGCGGCCCCGAGCCGGGTGCGCAGCTCCGCGTCGCCGAGCAGCCGGCCGAGCGCGTCGGCGAGGGCCCCCGGGTCGCCGGGCGGGACCGCGAGGCAGGTCTCCCCGTCGGGTCCGGCGACCTCCGGGATGGCGCCGCCGGTGGTCGCGACGAGCGGGGTGCCGGTGGCCATGGCCTCGGCGGCGGGCAGCGAGAAGCCCTCGTACAGCGAGGGGACGCAGGCGATCTGCGCGCCGCGCACCAGGTCGACCAGCTCGGTGTCGCTGATGCCCTTGACGAACTCGACGGCGTCCGCGAGGCCGTGCCGCTCGATGGCCCGGGCGACCGGCCCGTCCTCGGCGCGCCTGCCGACGACGACGAGATGGGCGGCGGGGTTGCCGGTACGGAGCTTGGCCAGGGCTTCCACGAGGTGGACGAGGCCCTTGAGCGGGACGTCGGCGCTGGACGTGGTGACGATGCGGCCGGGGACCTCGGGGACCGAGGGGTCGGGCGACCACAGATCGGTGTCGGCGCCGATGTGGACGACCCGGATGCGGCGCGGGTCGACCCCGAGGTGGTCCACGATCTCCTGCTTGGAGGAGCCGGAGACGGTGAGCACGGACGGCAGCCGGCGCGCGACCCGCTTCTGCATGCGGGTGAATCCGTACCAGCGGCGCACGGAGGCCCGGCGGCGCCGGCTCGTCGCGGCGTCCAGGTCGAGCTGCCGGTCGACGGTGATGGGGTGGTGGATCGTGGTGACCAGGGGCGCGCCGAGGTCGGCGAGGAGCCCGTAGCCGAGGGTCTGGTTGTCGTGGACGACGTCGAACTCGCCGCGCCGGGCGGCGAGATGGCGCCGGGCCCGGAGGCTGAAGGTGAGCGGTTCGGGGAAGCCGCCGGTCCACATGGTGGCGACCTCGGCGGCGTCGATCCAGTCCCGGTACTCGCCGCGGCTCGGGGTGCGGAACGGGTCGGGCTGCCGGTACAGGTCGAGGCTGGGCAGTTCGGTGAGCGGGACGCCCTCGTCGAGGACCGGGTAGGGCTGGGCGCCGATGACCTCGACGTGGTGGCCGAGGCGGGCGAGTTCGCGGGCGAGGTGCCGTACGTAGACGCCCTGGCCGCCGCAGAAGGGGTTGCCCTTGTAGGTGAGGAGCGCGATGCGCAGGGGTCCGTCGCCGGGACCCGTGCCCGGTGCGGCGACGCCCGTACGGGGGCCCGATTCAACGGCCTCAGCGGTCACACTCGGCCCCCTTCTCACTGCGTGTTCGCCGGAGCGTAACCGGCGGCGCTAATCTAGAACAAGTTTCAGACTGAGTAGTTCAATGAGCTACGAATCTACCGGGCGGTAGCGTCGGTGCAACGGCCGGATCAGGTGATTCACGCCACGGCACACACCCTGGCCACGGGACGGGACACATGACAGCGGAAGCCAGACCGGCGACGCCGCCCCTGACGGAACGCCAGGAGGCCCGCCGCCGCCGCATCCTGCGGGCCACCGCCGAGCTGGCCGGACAGGGCGGCTTCGAGGCCGTCCAGATGCGCGAGGTGGCGGAGGCGGCCGAGGTCGCCCTCGGCACCCTGTACCGGTACTTCCCGTCCAAGATCCACCTCCTCGTCGCCACCCTGCGCGACCGCCTCCAGCTGCTGCGCACCGCCCTCCGCGAACACCCCCCGGCCGGGGACGACGCGGCGGCCCGGGTCGCCGGGACCCTGCTGCGGGCGTTCCGCGCGATGCAGCGCGAACCGCAGCTGGCCGACGCCATGGTGCGCGCCCTGACCTTCGCGGACCGGAGCGCGAGCAGCGAGGCCGACGCGGTCTCACGGCTCACGACGGCGATCATCCTGGACGCGATGGGCACCGGCCACCCGACGCCGGGGCAGCTCTCCGCCGTGCGGGTGATCGAGTACACCTGGCACTCCGCGCTGATCTGCTGGCTGGCCGGCCGGGCGTCGATCGCGCAGGTGCGCACGGACATCGAGACGGTGTGCCGGCTGGTCGGCCCGGCGGCGCCCTGACGGGCGCGCCCGGCTGCCATGTGCGGCGCCCACACGCCTCGGGGGCGAGGTGGGGTGCCCTGCACCATATCGACGGCGGCGCGGTGTTCATACGGTTCGGCGACATCACAGGAACACGCCGAGGAGCCGGTCACCATGCCCCGCAGCCGTACCGCCAGCAGAGCCCGCAGATCCCTCAGTGACATCCGTACCACCGCCGTCCTGGCCGCAGCCGGCCTGCTGCTGACGGGCTGCACCGCCGCCGGGACGGCGGGCGGGTCCGACTCCGCGAAGTCCGCCGACGACGCCGCCGTCAAGGTCGGCCTGGTGTACTCCAGGACCGGGCTCCTCGCCGACTACGGCAAGCAGTACCGCGACGGCTTCATGGCCGGGCTCGACTACGCCACCAAGGGCACCCGCAAGGCCGCCGGACATCCCATCGAGGTCACCGAGCAGGACGACGCGGGCGACCCGGGCAAGGCGGTCTCCGCCGCGAAGAACCTCATCGGCAAGGGCTACAAGGTGCTGGCCGGCACCACCGACTCCGGCGTCGCCCTCCAGATGGCCCCGCTCGCCGCGCAGAACAAGGTGCTGTACGTCAGCGGACCGGCCGCCACCGACGCGGTGACCGGGATCAACGACTACACCTTCCGCTCCGGCCGCCAGTCCTACCAGGACATCCTGACGGCGGGCACGATGCTCGGCGACGCCAAGGGCAAGAAGGTCACGGTGCTCGCCCAGGACTCCACCTTCGGCCAGGCCAACGTGGCCGCCGTCAAGGCGGTGCTCGGTGAGAAGGGCGCGAAGGTGGGCTCGGTGCTGGCGCCGCCCAGCGCCACGGACCTGACGCCGTTCGCCCGGCAGGTCAAGGCGGGCGGCCCGGACCTGGTCTTCGTCGCCTGGGCCGGCTCCACCGCACCGGCGCTGTGGACCGCGCTCGACCAGCAGGGCGTGCTCGGCGCGAGCAAGGTCGTCACCGGCCTGGCCGGCACCGCCTCCTACCCGATCTTCGGCGCGGCCGGGGCCAAGGTGTCGTTCCTGGCGCACTACTTCCCGGGCGCGGGCGGGAACAACGCCGTGGAGAAGGCGATGCTGGACGCGGTGAAGAAGGACGGCGGCAAGCCCGACCTGTTCACGCCGGACGGCTTCACGGCCGCCCAGATGATCGTGCACGCCATCGAGGAGGGCGGCGCCACCGACACCGCCGCGATGGTGAAGGCCCTGGAGGGCTGGAGCTTCGACGGGGTCAAGGGACAGACCCGGGTGCGCGGCGAGGACCACGCGCTGCTCCAGCCGATGTTCGTGGCCAAGCTGGAGGGCAAGGGCAAGACCGCCGAGCCGAAGCTGCTGGACACCGAGCAGCTGGACGCCGTCGCGCCGCCCGTGAAGCCCGCGGCGGGCTGAACCGTGACCGCACCCCACACCCTCGGGCAGGCGAGCCCGGCGGACCGGGAGACGCCCGTGCTCCGGCTGGACGGACTCGGCTGGAGCGTCGGCGGCGCCACCATCGTCCAGGACGTCTCACTGAGCGTCCGCGAGGGCGAGTTCCTGGCCTTCATCGGGCCCAACGGGGCGGGCAAGACCTCCCTGTTCAACCTGATCAGCGGGCTGAACCTGCCGACCGCCGGCCGGATCGAGCTGGACGGCGCCGAGATGACGGACCGGCCCGCGCACGTCCGGGCCCGGCGCGGCGTCGGCCGGACCTTCCAGACCTCCAGCCTGTGGCCCGCGATGACCGTCGCCGACCACGTCCGGCTCGCCGCGCAGGCCGCCCGGGGCGGCTCGTACCGGCTGTGGCGGCGCGCCGACCCGTACACCGCCGAAGTGACCGGCGTCCTGGAACGCACCGGCCTCGGCCACCGGGCGAAGGCCACGGCGGGCGAGCTGTCGCACGGCGAGAAGCGGAAGCTGGAGCTCGCCGTGCTGCTGGTGGGCGAACCCCGGCTGATGCTGCTCGACGAGCCGATGGCCGGGGTCAGCGCCGAGGAGGTCCCCGCCCTCACTGAACTCATCCGCACCCTGCACCGCGAGGAGGGGCGCACGGTCCTCATGGTCGAACACCACATGGACGTCCTGCTCGGCCTCGCCGACCGGCTCGCCGTGATGCACCACGGCCGGCTGCTCGCCCTGGACACCCCGGAGGCGGTCACCGCCGACCCGGTCGTGCAGCAGGCATACCTCGGGGAGGGCCTGTGACGGAGCAACCCCTCCTGGACGTACGGGACCTGCGGGTCCTGATCGGCGGCCGGCACATCCTGCACGGCGTCGACCTCGACGTCAGCGCGCACGGCGTCACCGCGCTCCTCGGGCGCAACGGCGCCGGGAAGACCACCACGGTCCGGGGCATCCTCGGGCTCGTCCCGCGCGCCGGGAGCGTCCGGCTGGACGGCGAGGAGACCGCGGGGCTGTCCACGCACGCGCTGGTCCGGCGCGGCATCGGCTACGCCCCCGAGGACCGGGGCATCTTCGCCGGGCTGACCGTCGCGGAGAATCTGCGCCTTGCCGAGCGGCGCGGCGCGGGCGAGCCCGCTTACGGCCTGGTCCACGAGCTGTTCCCGGAACTCAAGCAACGGGCCCGGCAGTTGGCCGGAACGCTGTCGGGCGGTCAGCAGCAGATGGTGGCCATCGGGCGCACCCTGCTCAACACCAACCGGCTGATCATCGCGGACGAACCGACCAAGGGCCTGGCGCCGAAGGTCGTCACCGAGGTGGCCCAGGTGCTGGAACGGGCCGCCGAGGCGGTGCCGGTGCTCCTGGTCGAGCAGAACCTCGCCGTGGTGCGCCGGCTGGCCGGGCACTGCGTGGTCCTCGCCGACGGCCGCACCGCCCACCGGGGCCCGGCCGCCGAGCTGCTGGGCGACGCGGAGGCGGCCCGCACGCTGCTCGGTGTGGGCCACGGCCCGCTCCCCGCACACCCTTCCGTGAAGGCGGATTCCTGATGTCCACCCTCGTCCTGCTCACCATGACCGGACTCGGTCTGGGGGCCCTCTACTTCCTCGTCGCGTCCGGACTCTCGCTGATCTTCGGCCTGATGGACGTGCTCAACTTCGCGCACGGGGCGCTGCTGTCCATCGGCGCGTACGGCACCTGGTGGGCCGCGTCCGGGAATCTCCCCGGCGCGGGCCCCGGCGGCGCCGGCTTCGTCCTCGCGGTCCTGTTCGGTACGGCGGTGGGCACCGCCGCCGCCGTGCTCCTCGAACTCGCGGTCGTCCGCCCGCTCTACACCCGGCCGCGCGAGCAGGTGCTCGCCACGGTCGGGGTGGGGCCCGCGGTGCCCGCGCTGCTCTCCGGCGTCTGGGGCTCGGACGCCCATCCGTTCCCGGGGCCCGAGGCGCTGTCCGGGACCTTCGGGCTGCTGGGCGCGCAGGTCCCGGTCAACCGGCTGGTCCTGGTGGGCGCGGCGGTCGTGGTGCTGGTGGCGCTGCGGCTGTTCCTCGGCCGGACCCGGCACGGCCTGGTCGTCCGGGCCGGGGTCGAGGACCGGGCCATGGTCACCGCGCTCGGCATCGACGTCCGCAGGGCGTTCACGCTGGTCTTCGCGATCGGCGGCTGCGCGGCGGCGCTGGGCGGTGCGCTCGGCGGGCTGTACTTCGGCTCGGTCGACCCGCGCCAGGGGACCTCGCTGCTGATCTTCGCGTTCGTCGTCGTGGTCACCGGCGGCATGGGCTCGGTGACCGGCGCCGCCGTGGCGTCCGTCGTCATCGGCCTGGTCCAGCAGTTCGCCAACTACTACACCGCAGCGGGGCTCGGCGACCTGGCGGTCGTCGTCCTGCTCGCCGTGCTGCTGCTGATCCGGCCGCGCGGACTGACGGGGAGGCTCGCGTGAGCACCGCCACCGACACACCCGACCGCACCGCCGGGCGCACCGCCGCCGGACCGGCCCCCGCCGGACGCTTCCGGCCGCTGCGGTGGTGGCCCGCCGCCGTCCTGCTCGTCCTGGCCGTCGCCCCGTTCAGCGCGGTGCCGGTGCCGGGGCTGCTCGACGGGCCGCTGGGCTCGGCGGGGAGCCTGCAACTCCTGGCGACCTGCCTGCTGTTCGGCGCCCTGGCCACCGGCTACGACCTGCTCCTCGGACGCACCGGGCTGCTCTCCTTCGGGCACGCCCTGTACTTCGCGGCGGGCAGCTACGCCACCAATCTGTTCCTCCTTGAGGCGGGCCTGCCGTTCGCGCTCGCCACGGTCCTCGGGCTGCTCTTCGGGATCGCGCTCGCCCTGGCCCTGGGGTCGGTGAGCCTGCGGGTGACCGGGATCGGCTTCTCCATGGTGACCCTGGCCTTCGCCCAGGCGGGCTCGATCCTGGTCTCCCGCAACCCGGGCGGGGTCACCGGCGGCGAGGAGGGCCGGGCGGCCCCGTCCGACCTGCTGCCGTCCTCGCTGGTCGGCATCGACAACACCGCGAATCTGTACTGGATCGCGCTGGCCTACCTGGTGCTGACCCTGGGCGTCGTCCACTGGGCGGTCCGCTCGCCCACCGGCCGGGTCTGGGAGGGCATCAAGGAGAACGAGCGCCGGGTGGAGGTGCTGGGCCTGAAGCCGTACGGGTTCAAGCTGACGGCCTTCGTGGTCGCGGGCGGACTCGCGGCTCTCGGCGGGATCGTGCACCTGCTGCTGACGGGCGGCTCGACCCCGCAGACGACCACATCGGACTTCACGCTGTCGCTGCTGGTGATGGTGGTGCTCGGCGGCTCGGGCACCCGGTGGGGCCCGATGGTCGGCGGCATCCTCTACACCTGGGCCGACCACCGGCTGGGCGATCTCGCCGGGTCGGGCGCGGTCGCGGATCTGCCGGCGGTGCTGCGCGTACCGCTGTCGCAGCCGTTGTTCCTGCTGGGCGTGCTGTTCGTGGCCGTGGTACATCTGCTGCCCGGCGGCCTGGCCCGGCTGCCGTCCCGGCTGAGGGCAGCCTCGAACCGTAAGGAGACCGGAGTCAGTTGAGCCCGCTCGCGGAGTACGAAGAGATCGAGGTCCCCGTGCGCGGGGGCTCCCTGGCGGCCCTGCGCTGGCCGGCCGCCGACCCCGGGGCCCCGGTGGTGGTGGCCCTGCACGGGATCACCTCCAACGCGCTGTCCTGGGCGGCGGTGGCCCGGCTGCTGGACGGCCAGGTCACCCTGGTCGCGCCCGATCTGCGCGGCCGGGCCGGGAGCGCTCGGCTGCCGGGCCCGTACGGGATCGCCGCGCACACCGACGACATCGCCGCCCTGACCGAGGCCCTGGGCCGGGACCGGGTGGTGCTCGCGGGCCACTCGATGGGCGCGTTCGTGGCGGCCCTCGCGGCGGTGCGCCACCCGGACCGCTTCGGGCCGCTGCTGCTCGTGGACGGCGGCGTCGGCTTCCCGGCGCCGACGCACCTGACGCCGGACGAGCTGATGACGGCGGTGATCGGCCCGGCGATGGACCGGCTGTCGATGACCTTCCCGGACCGGGCCGCCTACCGGGCGTTCTGGCAGGCGCATCCGGCGTTCGCCGGGGCGTGGTCGGACGAGGTGGACGCGTACATCCAGCGCGATCTGACCGGCGAGGAACCGGAGCTGCGCTCGTCCTGCCGGATCGAGGCGATCCGCACGGACGGGGTCGGCCTGTTCGACGAGGAGGTCCTGTCGGCGGTGCGGAGGCTGCCCGCCGACGCGACGCTGCTGTGGGCCGCGCGCGGTCTGATGGACGAGGAGCAGGGCCTGTACGACGAGGGCCGGCTCGCCGCCGCCGGTCTGGACGGGACCCGGGTGGAGCCGGTCGCGGTGAAGGACGTGAACCACTACACCGTCCTGACGGGCGACCGGGGCGGCCGGGAGATCGCGGACCGGCTGGTGGCGCTGGCGCGCGGCTGAGAGGCCGTACGAACGGGGCCCGGCGGGTGTGCCGGGCCCCGTTCGTCGTGTGCGTCAGGTGGTGCAGCCGCTGTCCGCGATGACGAAGTAGCCGGCCGGGGTCTCCTTCAGGGTGTGGCTGACGAAGACGTTGTACAGGCCCATGTTCTCGTCGGAGCCGTTGGCGTAGACGTATCCGCCGGACATGTGCGCCCGGCCCGCCATGACGTGGGCGTAGTTGGTGGCGGTGTAGCACTGCGCGGGGTCGGGGTCGCCGGGGTCACCCGGGTCCCCCGGATCACCCGGGTCGCCGGGATCGCCCGGGTCGCCCGGTTCGGTGCCGTCGTCCAGGCCCCAGAAGACGCCCGTGTAGTACGTGGAGCAGATGGTGTTCAGGAAGTACGCGGCCGTCGAGCCGCACTGCCGGTCGCCCGAGCCGGGGCTGACGGGCAGGCCGTGGCCCATGCCGGAGACCGAGTACATCTCCACCGCCGGCTGCCCGGAGGCGTCGTTGTAGACGGTGCGGGTGGTGCTGCCGGGGAGGCTGTCCGTGGCGGACGGGGTCTGGCTGATGCCCCACACATTGGTCCACTGGTCGCGCAGGGCCGTGGCGTTGGCCGGGTAGACCGTGTAGTCCGAGGTGCCCTGCCAGATCGCGACCCGGGGCCACGGGCCGCTGTAGCCGGGGTACGCGGAGCGGACCTTGTCACCCCACTGCGCGGGCGTCAGGCTCTGCGGGCCGTACTGACAGGTGGACGCGGCCGTCTGGCTCGTCGCGCACTGGGCGGGCAGCCCGGAGGCCACCGAGCCGCCCGCGAAGACGTCCGGGTAGGCGGCGAGCAGGTCGGCGGTCATGCCGCCGCCCGCCGAGAGCCCGGTGACGTACACCCGGTCCGCGTCGGAGCCGTAGGTCTGCTTCGCGTAGTCGACCATCTGCACGATCGACGCGGCTTCGCCCTTGCCCCGGGTGTCCTCGTTCGGGTCGAACCAGCCGAAGCAGGACAGCGCGTTGTTGGCCGAGGTGGTCTGCGGGAAGACGACGGCGAAGCCCCACTCGTCGGCGTACTCGGGCCAGCCGGAGTTGGTGTAGTACGCGTCGGCGGTCTGCGTGCAGCCGTGCAGGGCGACGACCAGGGGGGCGTTCGCGGGGAGTCCTGCGGGGGTGTACGCGTACATCTGGAGGTTGCCGGGGTTGGAGCCGAAGCCGGTCACCTGCTGGAGGCCGGCGGCAGCGGCGGCGGGCTGCGCGGTGGTGACGCTCAGCGTCGCCGCGAGCAGGCCGAGGACGGCCGTCGCCGCGAGGCGGCGGACGAGACGTTTCAGGATCGGTGGGCGCACGGGTGCTCTCTCCCTGCCGTGGGGGTGTACGGGTTGCTGCCGGAACCTACGAGCGGCACCGGCCCCCGCCCATGGGACCGGTGGCCACACCCGGGCCCCCGCTGTGTGCCCCGACGCCCTTGCGCGACAGGGCGCGGCGAGGGACCCCGGGCACCGGCCCCCGCCGGTCGCGCCCCGGCGCCCGCCCGGGGACCCGCACCATGTACGCCCGCACCATGCCCCGGTACGCGGGTGTGTGCACCGACGCCGTGTGACGCGGGGCCGCGCGTACCTACGGTGACGGCCATGGAGACTTCCCGCAGACCGGATCACCAGCCCGCCGCCCCCGCGCCCGGCGGCCCCGCGCAGGCGCCCGCAGAACCCGTCCTGGCCGGGCGCACCGCGCTGGTGACCGGGGCGGCGAGCGGCATCGGACGGGCCTGTGCGCAGGCGCTCGCCGCCGCGGGTGCCCAGGTGCACGTCGTGGACCGGGCCGCCGAGGCCGCCGAGCGGCTGGCGAAGGAGATCGGCGGGACGCCCTGGGTGGTGGACCTGTCCGAGCCCGACGTCGTGGACACCCTGCCCGCCGATGTGGACGTGGTCGTCAACAACGCGGGCATCCAGCACGTGGCGCCGGTGCACGCGTTCCCGCCGGACCGGTTCGCGCTGATCCAGCGCGTGATGGTGGAGACCCCGTTCCGCGTCTTGCGCCGGACCCTGCCGGGCATGTACGAACGCGGCTGGGGGCGCGTGGTCAACATCTCGTCGGTGCACGGGCTGCGCGCGAGCCCGTACAAAGCGGCCTATGTCACGGCCAAGCACGCACTGGAGGGGCTGAGCAAGGTGGTCGCGCTCGAAGCGGCGGAGCACGGGGTGACGAGCAACTGCGTCTGCCCCGGCTATGTGCGCACCCCGCTGGTGGAGAACCAGATCGCCGACCAGGCCCGCACGCACGGCATCTCCGAGGACGAGGTCGTCGGGCAGGTCATGCTGGAGCGCAGCGCGGTCAAGCGGCTGATCGAGCCGGCGGACGTGGCCGAGGCGGTCCTGTGGCTGTGCGGCCCGCGCACCGGGCACATCACCGGCTCCTCGCTCTCCATGGACGGCGGCTGGACCGCGAACTGACCCGCCTGCCCGAACCCCGAGGAACACTGGACGCCATGCCTGAACCGCTCCCCTCCGCCGCGCCCCACCTCCGGCGCCTGTTCGGCCTGCTGGCCGACGACGCCCCGGCCGAGGCGCTGGGGGCGGTCTCCTCGCAGGCGCGGGCGGACGGGGTGCCCGCCGAGGAGCTGGCGGAGGTGGAGCGGGCGACGGCGACCGCGCTGCGGATCAGGAGCGCGCTGCGCCAGCACCGGCGGCGCGAGGCCCAGCTGACCGCGCTGTTCGACACGGCGGGGGACCTGGCGGCGTCGCGCGACCTGGACGACGTGCTGAAGGCAATCGTGCGGCGGGCCAGGATGCTGCTGGGCACGGACACCGCGTATCTGACGCTCCCGGACGAGGAGGCCGGGGACACCTATATGCGGGTCACCGACGGCTCGGTCTCGGTGCTCTTCCAGCGGCTGCGGCTCGAACTGGGCGAGGGCCTGGGCGGTCTGGTGGCGCAGACGGCGAGCCCTTACGCGACGCCGGACTACCGCACCGACGAGCGCTTCCGCCACACCCGCAACATCAACGCCGGGGTGCTCGACGAGGGCCTGGTCGCGATCCTGGGCGTGCCGCTGCTCCTCGGGTCGAGCCGGGGCGGTACGGGGAAGGTGATCGGCGTCCTGTTCGCGGCGGACCGCTCGCCCCGGGTGTTCAGCCCGGACGAGGTGGCCCTGCTCTGCTCTCTGGCGGCGCACGCGGCGATCGCCATCGACACGGCCCGGGCGCTCGCCGACACCACGGCGGCGCTGGCCGAGCTGGCGGAGGCGAACGCGGAGCTGGCCGAGGCCAACGCCTCGGTGCGGGCGCACTCGGCGGCCATGGCGCGGGCCGAGGAGTCGCACGACCGGCTCACCGACCTGGTGCTGCGCGGCCGGGACGTCAAGGACGTGGCGGCGGCGGTCGCCGGGCTGCTCGGCTCGCCGCTGACCATCCACGACCCGGGCGGCCGCCCGCTGGCCGCGGTCCGCCCGGACGGTACGGGCTTCGCCGCCGACAGCATGGACGCCGGCTGGCTGGCGGAGGCGGCCGAGGAGTCGCGTACCGGCGCCCGGGCGGTGCACCGGGACGGGCGGGTGGTGTGCGCGGTGCTCGCCGGGCAGGAGCTGCTGGCCGGGCTCGTCCTGCACCGGGTCCGCCCGCTGGACGACTCGGACCGGCGGCTGTTCGAGCGGTCTGCGGTGGTGACGGGGCTGCTGTTGCTGCTGCGGCGCACGGTGGCCGAGACGGAGAACCGGATACGCGGTGAGCTGATCGCGGACCTGCTGTCGGACCCGGCCCGGGACCCGGCCGGGCTGGCCGAGCGGGGCCGCCGCCTCGGTATCGACCTGGACCGCCCGCATCTGCTGCTCGTGGCGGAGACCGGGGCGCGGGAGCGGCTGGCCCCGGCCGCGATGCGCTTCCTGTTCGGCGGCGAGCACCAGGGCGTGAGCGCCGAGCACGCGGGCACGGTGGTGCTGCTGACCGAGGACACCGGTACGGGTGCGGGGGCGGCGGCCCGGGCGGCGGCGGCCCAGCTGGGGCAGCTGGCCCAGGCCCCCGTCACGGTGGCGGCCGCCGGTCCGGCCCGGGGCCCCGGGGAGCTGGCCGCCGCCCATGCGGAGGCGGCGCGCTGTCTGCGGGCGATGCGGGTGCTGGGGCGGGCGGGCGAGGGCGCGTGCGTGGAGGAGCTGGGGTTCCTGGGCGTGGTGCTGGGCAACGCGCAGGACGTGGACGGCTTCGTGGCGGCGGCGCTGGGGCCGCTGCTGGAGTACGACGCGCAGCGCGGCACGCATCTGGTGCGGACGCTGAGCGCGTACTTCGGGGCGGGCGGCAGCCTGATCCGGGCCAAGGACGAGCTGCACGTCCATGTGAACACGGTGGTGCAGCGCCTGGACCGCATCCAGGTGCTGCTGGGCCAGGACTGGAACGAGCCGGACCGGGCGCTGGAACTACAGCTGGCCCTGCGGCTGCATCTGCTGTCGGGGGCGGACCGGCCCTAGGGCGTGCCGCCCGGCGGAAGCCCGTAAGGTACCCGGCGGAGTGCGGACGCACCCCTGCCCGCCTCGTACAACGCTTCGACGGGCTGGGGAGTCTTCCTTGTCCGACCTCCCGCGTTCCCGCACGTCATCTGGAGTTCCCGAATGCCCCGATTCAGCGTTGTCGTCCCTGTGTTCAAGGTGCAGGGATATCTGCACGCGTGCCTGGACTCGGTGCTGGGGCAGTCGTTCCGGGACATCGAGGTGATCGCGGTGGACGACCGCTCGCCGGACGCCTGCGGGGCGATCATCGACGAGTACGCCGCCCGCGACGCGCGCGTCAAGGCGGTGCACCTGCCCGAGAACGTGGGCCTGGGGCGGGCGCGCAACGCCGGGCTGGAGCACGCGCGGGGGGACTACGTCCTCTTCCTGGACAGCGACGACTCCTACACCCCCGGCCTGCTCCAGGCGCTCGCGGACCGGCTCGACGCGGCGGGGGACCTGGACATCCTGGTCTTCGACCATGTGCGCACCCACTGGTACGGCAAGGGGCCGCGCAGCCAGACCGCGGACCTGGTCGCGCGGGCGGGCACGGACGTGTTCCGCGTCCAGGACCGGCCCGAGTTCATCGAGCTGTTCCTGGTGGCCTGGAACAAGGCGTTCCGCCGGGAGTTCTTCCTGAAGGAGGGCTTCCAGTACGCGCCGGGCCTGTACGAGGACGCGCCCGTCTCGCATCTGGCGATGGTCACGGCCGAGCGCATCGGCTGCCTGGACCGGGTCGGCGTCGAGTACCGCCAGCGCCGTCACGGCGCGATCACCAAGACGCCGGGCCGCCGGCACTTCGACATCTTCGAGCAGTACGAGGGGCTGTTCGCGGCGCTCGCCGAGCGCCCCGGACTGGCCTGGGCGCACAGCCTGCTGTTCGGGCGCGCCATGGACCACATGCTGTTCGTGCTGAAGCGCCCCGACCGGGTGCGGCCCGCCGACCGCAAGGACTTCTTCGCTCTCACCGCGGACTTCTACGCGAAGCACCTGCCGGCCGGGTTCACGCCGCCGGGCGGGGCGGTCGGGGCCGCCATGCGCGCCCTGGCCAAGCGGTCGTTCGGCACCTACCGGGCGACCGAACTCGCCGTCCGGGCCAGGCGGAAGGGCCCGAAGAAGGTCCGGCGGATCACGGCGAAGGCGGGCGAGCGGGCGGCCGAGCGCCTGTACGGCGTGCACCGCAGGCGCCCGCTGGACCCGAATCTCGCCGTGTACTCCTCGTACGGGGGCGGGCTGCCCTCCTGCAATCCGCTGGCCGTCTTCGAGAAGGCGCGGGAGCTGGCCCCGGAGGTGCGCGGGGTGTGGCTGGTGCGCGCGGAACTCGCCCGCGAGGTGCCCGAGGGCATCGATTACGTCGTGCACGGGTCGCGCCGCTACTGGGAGGTGATGGCCCGCGCCACGTACTTCGTGAGCAACGGCGACTTCCCGGACGGCATCGTGAAGCGCCCGCGCCAGGTGTACGCGCAGACGCACCACGGCACTCCGCTCAAGCGCATGGGCCTGGACCGCAGGTCGTATCCCGCCGCCTCCCGGAACCTGGACTTCGGCCGGCTCCTGGAGCGGGTGGACCAGTGGGACCTGAGCATTTCCGCCAACCCGCACTCGACGGCCCAGTGGGAGCGGGTCTACCCCGGCACTTTCACGTCCCTGGCCGCGGGGTATCCGCGCAACGACCGCTACTGCACGTCCGGCGCGGAGGAGGTCGCCGCCGCCCGGGCCCGGCTCGGCATCGCCCCCGGCCGGACGGCCGTGCTGTACGCGCCGACCCACCGGGACTACCGGAAGGAGTGGACGCCGCCCTTCGACCCGGCACGGCTGGCCGCGTCGCTGGGCGAGGACTTCGTCCTGCTGGTCCGGCCCCACCCGCTCGACGGCCGGAGCCCGCACCTGGCCGAGCTCGCCGGGTGCGACGGCGTCATCGACGTCTCCCGCCACCCCTCGGTCGAGGACCTGTGCCTGGCCGCGGACGCGCTGGTCTCGGACTACTCGTCCGTGATCTTCGATTACGCCAATCTCGACCGCCCCATCGTCATCCACGCCGACGACTGGGAGACGTACAACCAGGTCCGCGGGGTCACCTTCGACCTGCTCTCCGGCCTTCCCGGCGACACTCCGGGCCCGGTCACGGCCACCGAGGACGAGCTGGCCGAGGTCTTCCGGAGCGGCCGCTGGCGCGACGCCGATTCGGCCGCGCTGCGCGCCGCGTTCCGGGAGCGGTTCTGCCCGTACGACGACGGGCACGCCGCCGAACGCGTCGTGCGCCGCCTCTTCCTCTCGGAGGAGGGCCCGGCGCCGGTCCCGCTCGCGCGGCGCGCTCCGGCGCCCGCGCCCGTCCGGCTCTAGGCCGGCGGGGGGTGCGGGGCGCGGAAGGTGAAGGCGTCGGGGGTGGGGCCCTTCGCGCGGAGGAGAGCGACCCGGTCCATCGCCTCCGCGACGCCCGGGCGGTGGCCGGCCGGGACCCACCACAGGGCCATGTGGTGGTCGGCCAGCCGCTCGAACCATTCGCGGCGGCGGGCCATGACCCTCAGGTGATCGCTGCGGTACACGTACGCCTTCAGCGCGTCGACCGACTCCCAGACCGAGCAGTTGAACAGCAGCAGATCGTCCTCGCTCTCGGGCCGCAGCCCCGTCGCGTCGGCCCCTTCGCCGTCCACCATCCGCCAGACGAAGCCGGGGGCGCGGTCGGCGAGGGCGTTGATCTCGGGGAGCTGTGCGACGAAGTCGGCGAGCTGGGGGCTGTCGAGCGGGGCGAGGATGCGCCCGACGTTGACCTGGGCAAGGTGGAAGTCGTTCACGGGCCCAAGCATGGCCGGGTGAACCTTCTAAAGTCAACGAATTCTTTTTTAGACTTCGACGGCCCCCTCCGGCCCCTCGACCGCCACGCAACACCCTTCCGGCAACGGGTCCATGACAGCACTCCACCCCTCGGGGAGCAGCCCTTCGATCCCGGCGAGGTTCATCCCGCAGACCAGGGCCGGGAACTGCTCCGCCAGCGCGTGGAACGGACAGTTGCGCAGCCGGAGTCTCCCGCGGTCCCCATACGGTTCATAGCCCCGTTCCCGCAGCGCCTCGACCGGGTCCGCCACCCCCGCCGCCTCCCCCGCGGCCCGTGCCGCCGCCTGCAACTCCGTGTCGAGCCCGGCCCGTTCGACCACCTCCGCGAGCAACTGGCTCACGGTGCCGTACGCACGCGGCGGTACGGAGACGGCGTACTCGCCGTCCGCCCGCCGGTACAGCTTGGACGGCCGCCCGGCGCCGGGTCCGGTGCGGCCGGAGAGCCGGCGGAAGGCGGTCTCCAGGAGCCCGGCGTCCACGAGCTTGTCCAGATGGAACGCGGCCACGGCCCGCGTCACCCCGACCGCGTCCGCTGCGGCGTCCCGCGTGACGTCGCCGGGGGCGGCGGCGACGTGTCGGTACAAGCTGCGGCGCACGGGGTCCCCGAGCACCGCCAGCGCGTCCAGGGCGGCATCATCACTGCTCACGGCCCCGAGTCTAGGCCGCACGTCTCTCGGGGGCGGAGCCGCGAAATCAAGCCCCTGCGGCGATTGAGCAGCGGGGTCCGGGGCAGCGCCCCGGTTTCGGGAAGGGGCGGGTAGGGGAACAAACCCCGCCCGCTAGACTGGGCCAGTCGTCACTATGCCCGTTCAGGGGGAAGCCGGTGCGAATCCGGCACTGACCCTTCCCCAAGCTCTCGGCTCCGCTCGAGCTGGGGGAGACCCCATCCCGTAAACCGCCGCCAGGCGAAAGTCGGAATGCCCTGTCCGAGTCGTGACCCGCTCACGCCGCCGGAACCCCGGCGGCCCGCCCCGTCGAGGTATACGGAGCCGGAGCCCGGTGCCGTGTGTGCCTGCCCCGGTCCCCAGGAGAGGCACCACCCGCCATGACCGCACGCCGCAGCGCCACCACGCTCGCCGTCACCGCCGCCGCGCTCCTCGCGGCCGCCGCCCCGGCCGCCGTCGCCGCGCCGTCTCCGTCGCCCTCCCCCTCGGCCGCGCTGCCCTCCGGGCTGTACGGCACCGGCGACCCGACGTACGACGGGGTGTGGCGGCAGTCGCTCGCCTTCCTCGCACAGCGGGCCACGGGTGTGACGCCGGCCGTGAAGGCCGTCGACTGGCTGACCGGGCAGCAGTGCGACAGCGGCGCGTTCCCCGCGTACCGCCCGGACGCCTCCGCGCCCTGCACCGACAAGACGATGGTCGACACCAACGCGACGGCCGCCGCAGCCCAGGCGCTGCGCGCGGTCGGCGGGCACCAGGACGCCGTCGCGAACGCGGTGAGCTGGCTCAAGTCCGTCCAGAACGAGGACGGCGGCTGGGGTTACACCGCCGGCTCCCCCAGCGACGCGAACTCCACCTCCATCGTGATCGGCACCCTCGCCCGGGCCGGCGAGAAGCTGGGCGACGTGACGACGCACGGCGGCAAGACCCCGTACGCCGCACTGCTCACGTTCTCCATCCCCTGCGGCGGCGAGGACGGCGGCGCGTTCGCCTACCAGCCCGACAAGGCCGGGAAGCTTGCCGCCAACGGTGACGCCACCGCCGCCGGTGTCCTCGGCGCGCTCGGCAAGGGCCTGGTCGTCTCGGACAACGCGGCCGTGAAGGACCCCTCCTGCCACCAGGGCTCCCCGCTCGAACCGGAGCAGGCCGCTCAGAACGGCGCCGCCTACCTCGCGACCGCCCTCGCCAAGAGCGGCCACCTCGACGCCGCCCCGATGCCCGGCGCGGAGGACAGCACCCCGCAGCCCGACTTCGGCAACACCGCCGACGCGGTCGTCGCCCTGTCCGCCGCCGGCCACAAGGACAAGGCGGCCGGCTCGGTCGCCTGGCTGAAGAAGAACTCCGCCGCCTGGGCCAAGCAGAGCGGCCCGGCCGCCTACGCCCAGCTGATCCTGGCCGCCCACGCGACCGGCGCCGACGTCCACGACTTCGGCGGCGCCGACCTCGTCGCCCAGCTGAACGCGACCGGCCCCGAGCCGGCCGCCGTGAAGAAGCCGCAGCCGACGGCCACGGAGGACGAGGAGAAGAAGGACAGCGGTGACGGCGACGGCATCGGCGGCGTCTGGTGGTTCGTCGGCATCGGCCTCGCGGTCGGCGCGGGCGCCGGCTTCCTGATCAGCGGCCGCCGCAAGAACCAGCAGCTGTGAGGCACGTCGCACGGGCGCTCGCGCTCCTGGCCGTCGGCGCCGTCCTGGCGCTGCTCGGCACGGGCGCGGCGCAGGCGGCGGGCTACCGCTACTGGTCGTTCTGGGAGGGCTCGGGGAAGGGCTGGTCGTACGCCACCCAGGGGCCGTCGCTCGTCCGGCCCGACGACGGCTCGGTGCAGGGCTTCCGCTTCGCGGTGAGCGCGGACTCGCAGGACGCGTCCAAGCCGCGCCGCGCACCCGACTTCGAGAAGGTCTGCGCCGGCACCCCGGCGAAGGACGGCAGCAAGCGCGTCGCCGTCGTCATCGACCCGGGCACCGCCGCCGACGCGCCGGACGGGGAGACGCCGCCCCCGCTGCGTACCGCCTGTGCGCGGGTCGCGAAGGACGCCAGCAGCGCGGAGGCCCTGGCAGCGGTCGCCAAGCCGCTGCGCTACGACGCGAGCGCGATGCTCTGCGCGATCTCCGGCTACCCGGCCACCGGCTGCGGCGAGCAGGTCTCCCAGACCGGCGGCGGCACGGACGGCGGCAGCGAGGCACCCACCTCGCCCACCGCCTCCGCCACGGAAGCCCACGGCGACGACGGCGGCCCGTCCGTCGGCATACTCGTCGGGATCGGCGCCGTGCTGCTCCTCGGCATCGCCGCGGTCGCGCAGGCCCGCCGCCGCCGCGGATGACCGGCTCGACGGCCGGCCGCACGGACACCGCGACACACCGGCTCCCCGCCTGGCGCGCCCCCGCCGCCACCCGCTCCAACGCGGTGCCGGCCGGGGCGTGGTGGCTGTGGGCGCTGGGCCTGGCCACCGCCGCGTCCCGGACCACCAATCCACTGCTGCTCGGCCTGCTGGTCGGGGTCGCGGGCTATGTGGTGGCCGCGCGCCGCACGGACGCGCCATGGGCCAGGTCGTACGGGATGTTCATCCGGATCGGGCTGTTCGTGATCGCGGTCCGGCTGCTGTTCTCCGTCTTCCTCGGCTCGCCGATCCCCGGCACGCACACCCTGTTCACGCTGCCCGAGGCGCCGTTGCCGGACTGGGCGAAGGGCGTCCGGATCGGCGGCCGGGTCACCGCCGAGCAGATGCTGTTCGCGCTGTACGACGGGGCGAAGCTGGCGGCCCTGCTGATCTGCGTCGGCGCGGCGAACTCCCTCGCCAACCCGGCCCGGCTGCTGAAGTCGCTGCCCGGCGCGCTGTACGAGGCCGGGGTGGCCGTCGTCGTGGCGATGACGTTCGCGCCGAACATGGTCGCCGACGTGCTGCGGCTGCGTACCGCCCGCCGGCTGCGCGGCCGCCCGACCGGCGGGGTGCGAGCCGTCCTCCAGATCGGCCTGCCGGTCCTGGAAGGCGCCCTCGAACGTTCGGTCGCCGTCGCCGCCTCCATGGACGCGCGGGGTTACGGGCGTACCGCCCGCGTCCCGGCCGCCGTCCGGCACACCACGAACGTCCTGACGCTCGGCGGACTGCTCGGCGTCTGCGCCGGTACGTACGGGCTGCTCGCCGCCGAGGGCGCCGGCTACGGGATGCCGCTGCTCGCCGCCGGTCTCCTCGCGGCGATGGCCGGGCTGCGGCTCGGCGGGGCGCGTTCGGTGCGGACCCGCTACCGGCCCGACCGCTGGGGCGTACGGGCCTGGCTGATCGCCGGGTCCGGCGCGGCGGTCGCGGCGGCGATGATCTGGGCCGGGACCGCCGACCCGGCGGCGCTGCGCCCCGGCGTCGTACCGCTGACCGCTCCCGTACTGCCGCTGTGGCCGGCCGCCGCCGTGCTGATCGGGCTCCTTCCGGCAGTGGTCGCGCCCGTCCCGCCCTCCCCCACAGGCTTCCAGGAGCAGGTGTGATCCGGTTCGACGCTGTTTCGGTGCGGTACGAGGGGGCCGGGCGCCCCACGCTCTCGGGGGTCGACCTGACGATCCCGGAAGGGGAGCTGGTGCTGCTCGTCGGCCCCTCCGGGGTCGGCAAGTCGACGCTGCTCGGTGCCGTCTCGGGGCTCGTGCCGCACTTCACGGGCGGGCGGCTGACCGGGCGGGTCACCGTGGCCGGCCGGGACACCCGGACGCACAAGCCCCGGGAGCTGGCGGACCTGGTCGGCACGGTGGGCCAGGACCCCCTGGCGCACTTCGTCACCGACACGGTCGAGGACGAGCTGGCCTACGGCATGGAGTCGCTGGGCCTGGCCCCGGACGTGATGCGGCGGCGGGTCGAGGAGACCCTTGACCTGCTGGGCCTGGCCGGGCTGCGCGACCGCCCGATCGCCACCCTGTCCGGGGGCCAGCAGCAGCGGGTCGCGATCGGCTCGGTCCTCACCCCGCACCCCCGCGTCCTGGTCCTGGACGAACCGACGTCCGCGCTCGACCCGGCGGCGGCCGAGGAGGTCCTGGCGGTCCTCCAGCGGCTCGTCCACGACCTGGGCACCACGGTCCTGATGGCGGAACACCGGCTTGAGCGCGTGGTGCAGTACGCGGACCAGGTCGTCCTGCTCCCCTCGCCCGGCGCCGCCCCGGTGATGGGGACGCCCGCCGAGGTGATGGCGGTCTCCCCGGTGCACCCCCCGGTCGTCGCCCTCGGCCGCCTCGCCGGCTGGGACCCGCTGCCCCTCACGGTCCGGGACGCGCGGCGCAGGGCCGGTGACCTGCGCGAGCGGCTGGCGGACGTGGCCCCGGGGGCGGTGGACGAGGACGCGCCCCGGCCCGCGATGCCCGACGCCCCCCTCCCCGAGCCACGCCCCGCCCCCGCCCGGAGCGCCCTCGCCCGCCTCTTCCGGCGCGCCCCGCACGAGGCCCCCGCCCCCGCCGCCACCGGCGCCCCCGCCGCCCGGGCGGAACGCCTCGGCGTCCGGCGCGGCCGCGTCGAAGCGCTGCGCCGGGTGTCGCTCACCGTCCGGGCCGGGGAGACCGTGGCGCTGATGGGGCGCAACGGCGCGGGCAAGTCCACGCTGCTCGGCGCCTTCGTCGGCATGGTCGAGCCCACCTCCGGAACCGTCCTGACCGGGGGCCTGCCCCCGCACCGGACCCCGCCGGGCGAGATGGTGCGCCGCGTCGGCCTCGTACCGCAGGAGCCGCGCGATCTGCTGTACGCGGACACGGTCGCCGCCGAGTGCGCGGCGGCGGACGCGGACGCCGGGGCGGAGCCGGGCAGCTGCCGGGCCCTGGTCTCGGAGCTGCTGCCGGGGGTGGCGGACGACACGCACCCCCGCGACCTGTCCGAGGGCCAGCGCCTGGCCCTCGCCCTCGCGCTGGTGCTCACCGCCCGGCCGCCGCTGCTGCTCCTGGACGAGCCGACCCGGGGTCTGGACTACGCGGCGAAGGCCCGGCTGGTCGGGGTGCTGCGCGCGCTGGCCGCCGAGGGCCACGCCATCGTGCTCGCCACCCATGACGTGGAGCTGGCCGCCGAGCTGGCGCACCGGGTGGTGATCCTCGCCGACGGGGAGGTCGTCGCGGACGGGCCGACCGCCGAGGTCGTGGTGTCCTCGCCCGCGTTCGCCCCGCAGACCGCCAAGATCCTCGCCCCTCAGGAATGGCTCACCGTCCCCCAGGTGCGCGCGGCCCTGGGAGGTGGCGCGTGAGCGAGGTGCTGAAGCGGGGCCGCCCGGTCCGGCTGGGCCCCCGGGCGATCGTGGCGCTGGTGCTGATCAGCGCGATCGGGATCGCCGCCTTCGGGTGGCCGCTGCTCGCGGACCGGGACTCGGGGCTCGCGCACGCGCAGGACGCGCCGTGGCTGTTCGCCGCGCTGCTGCCGCTCCTGGTCGGGGTGGTGGTCGCGATGATCGCGGACGCCGGGCTCGACGCGAAGGCGGTCGCGATGCTCGGGGTGCTGGCCGCGGTCGGGGCGGCGCTGCGCCCGCTGGGGGCGGGCACGGCGGGCCTGGAGCCGATGTTCTTCCTGATGGTGCTGAGCGGGCGGGTGCTGGGGCCGGGCTTCGGCTTCGTGCTGGGGTCCGTGACGATGTTCGCGTCCGCGCTGCTGACCGGCGGGGTGGGGCCGTGGATGCCGTTCCAGATGCTGTCGATGAGCTGGTTCACGATGGGCGCCGGGCTGCTGCCGGGGCCGGACCGGCTGCGCGGGCGCGGCGAGCTGCTGATGCTGGCGGCCTACGGGGCCGTCGCCTCGCTCGCGTACGGGACGATCATGAATCTGTACGGGTGGACGATCGTGCCGGGCCTCGCCTCGGGCATCTCGTTCCGGGCCGGGGACCCGCTGGGCGACAACCTGGTCCGCTTCCTCGCGTACTGCGCGACGACCTCGCTGGGCTGGGACCTGGGCCGGGCGGTGCTCACGGTCGTGCTGACGCTGGCGGTCGGGGCGCCGCTGCTGAAGGCGCTGCGGCGGGCGACGCGGCGGGCCTCCTTCGAGGCCCAGGTCACATTCGACGCCCCCGGCGAGTGAGGGCACCCACAGGACCTTGGTCCTGTACGAAGCGGCTTAGGAGCCGTGCACGGGGCTCGCGGGGCCCCATCGCACCCCTCGCGAGCTGCCATGGAGCGGTTTGAGGGGGTTCGGGACCTTCGGCCTTCGGTGCGAGGCGGGGTCGTAACAGGGGTCGTTGCCACGGCCGACCGGGCTCGCTAAGACTGGATCTCGTCGCCGAGCACCGCAGGGTCCTCACCATGGATCGCGGTCAACGAGCGCCGGTCAGCGCAGGATTCGGACCGAGCCGCGACTCCCCCGTTCCCCACCGTTAGGTTCCCTGTGACGTTCGCCCGTAACCTCATCGCCAAGCCCCGCACCGCCCGTCGCAAGGCCGCCGTCGCCGGCGCCTCCGTACTGCTGGGCGCCACCGGCATCGGCCTGGGTGTCTCCCCGGCCATGGCGGCCCCGGCCGCCGCACCGGCCTCCGCCGGGAGTGCCCAGGACACGGCGAAGCAGATGATCGGTGACGACGCCCAGTTCCAGTGCTTCAGCAACATCGTCAGCCACGAGAGCGGCTGGAACCCGAGCGCGACCAACGCCTCCTCCGGCGCGTACGGCCTGGTCCAGGCCCTGCCCGGTTCGAAGATGGCGTCCGCGGGCTCGGACTGGAAGACCAACCCCGGCACGCAGATCAAGTGGGGCATGGACTACATGAACTCCCGCTACGGCAGCCCCTGTGGCGCCTGGTCCTTCTGGCAGGCCCACAACTGGTACTGAGCCGGCCCGGCTTGAGCCAGTGACCCCGAAGCCCCGACCGCACCGCGGCCGGGGCTTCGGCGTGTCCGGAGCGGGCCGTCAGCGGCGCGCCGCCAGCCGGTCGAACCAGGCCACGATCTGCGGGCCCGACGTCAGATACGTCTCGTTGTGGCTAAGGTCACCCTGGTCGATGACCGGCGCCTTCACGCCCCGCCGCGCCAGATCGGCCGCGCAGCTGCGGGCGTTGGCGATCGGCACATCGGTGTCGCCCGATGAGGTGTAGAGCCGGACCGGGACGGCGGGCTTCCAGGCGCAGGTGTCGTCCTGGGCGCGGATCGCGGCGAGCAGGGCGCCGGTGGGGTGCTGGAGCTTGCGGTAGTAGGCGTCGGTGAGCAGGTCCTTCAGGGTGGCGGGGAGGGCCGGGATGATCTCCTCCTCGTAGTGACTGCTGTCGAAGAGGCCGTCGACGAGGTCCGCGTACGGCTCCCGGAACGCTTCGGAGGGGTCCTTCCACAGCGGGTGCAACCGGTTCTGCGCGGTGAGGAAGTACGTCATGTAGAAGATGCCGCTGGTGTCGTTGACGCGGCCGTCGAAGAGGGCGGGCGTCTCGGCGTGCTCGATGTCGTACGGGCCGGAGACGGGCGCCAGCGCGCGCAGCCGGAAGTGCGGGTCGGCGCCGCGCTGAAGGGCCCGGCCCAGGGCCATGGCGACCTGGCCGCCCTGCGAGAAGCCGCTCGCGTACACGTCGCCGGTGAGCGGGCGGTCCAGCCGGAGCGCGGCGGTGCGCGAGGCGCGCAGCATGTCGAGCGAGGCGCTGACGGCCGATGCGGTGTCCATGTACGGGTGGCGGCCGGGGCCCTTACCGAGTCCCAGGTAGTCCGGGGCGGCGACGGCGCGCCCGGCGGCGGCGTGCAGATAGGGGGCGTAGCGGCCGAAGTCCTCGCCGACCGAGGGGGCGTAGTCGCGGTGGGCCATCGTGCCGTGGGTGTCGGAGACCAGGTCCAGCCGGTGCGCGCCGCCGTCGGGCAGCACGAGGAGGCCGGTGGCGGTGGTGGGGCGGCCCTGCGGGGTGATCGTCGCGTAGGTGAGGCGGTAGCCGCGCACCCCGTGGCGGACGGTGTCCGTGCGCATGCCGGCCTCGGCGAGGAAGGCGGTCACCCCGGCCCGGTCATGGCGGGCGACGGGGGTGACCGCGAGGAGCGTCCCGCGCGCCTCGTGCCGGCCGGTGACCGCCGCGTCGTGGCCGGTCGCGGGCCGGGGAGCGGCGGTGGCGGGCGCGGTGCCCAGTGCGGCGAGGACCACCACGGTGGCCGCCGCGAGAAGGCGCCGAGTGCCGTGCGCCCGGGGCGAGTTGATCGCGTTGTTGTCCATGTCCACGACCGTAGGAGCGGAATCTCCGCATCGGCATCCGCGTGGACCCCCGGCCCGCGGTGCACTTGAGTGCACCCCGGTCCGGGGGTCAGCCACCGGGCCGAACAGGCGTACGAGGATCATGGCGGCCATGCATGCCCTGCTCTCCGCCTTCGCCCCCATCTGGGTCCTGACCGGCATCGGTTACGCGGTCGGGCGCGGCGGGCTGCTCGGGGAGCAGGCGGAGGCCGTGCTCGGCCGGTTCGTCTTTCATGTGGCCATGCCCGCCGCCCTGTTCACGATGGTGTCGGGGGCGAGCCCGGACGTGTTCGGCCATCCGTCGATGGTGGCGTTCGCGGCGAGCACGGCCGTCGCGGCGGGGGCCGGCTATGTCCTGGTCCGGCGGGTCTTCGGCCGGGGGCGGGCGGACGCGGCGATCGGGGCCATGTCCGCGGGCCATGTGAACTCCGCGAACCTGGGCATCCCGGTGGCGGTGCAGGTGCTGGGCGACGCCTCGTTCATCGCACAGGTGATTCTTTTTCAGGTGCTGGTGCTCTCGCCGGTGATCCTGACGCTGGTGGACTCCGGGACGGGCGGGACGGACGGGGCACCAGGGGCGGGCGGGCGGCGCCCGCCCGGCGGGGTGCGGCGGCTGCTCACCATCCCCCTGCGCAACCCGATCATCCTCGCCTCGCTGCTCGGTGTGGCCGTCTCCGCGACCGGGCTGCGGCTGCCGGCCGCCGTGACGCACCCGTGCGATGTGCTGGGCGCGGCGGCGGTGCCCACGGCCCTGATCACGCTCGGCCTGTCGCTGCACCGGGGCCCGGGCGGCGGGGGCCGGGGACGCCGGGAGCGGGCGGAGACGGCGGTGGTCGTCGCCGTGAAGACGCTGGGCCAGCCGCTGGCCGCCCTGCTCGTCGCGGGCCCGCTGCTGCGCCTCCCGGACCACCAGCTGCTCGCGGTCGTGCTGTGCGCGGCGCTGCCCACCGCGCAGAACTCCTTCATCTACGCCCGCGAGTACGGCCTCGGCACCGGGCTCGCCCGCGACGCGATCGTGGCCTCCACGCTGGTGTCGATGGTCACGCTGTCGGCGGCGGCGTGGGCGCTGGGGCCGTGAGCCGTTCGGGTGGCGGGGCGGCGGCTCCGGGCGGATGCTGGAGGGGCGACGATCCACCTGGTGAAGGGGTGCGGGGACGCTTTTCCGTCCCCGCACCCCTTTGTGCCGGCACCAGCCGGCGCGGCCCCGCGAGCACGTACGTGATGAGGAACCCGAGCGCGACGACGGCCGCCCCGCCCACCGCGTCCAGCACCCAGTGGTTGGCGGTCGCGACGATCGCGGAGACCGTGAACAGCGGATGCAGCACCCCGAGCGCCTTCATCCACACCTTGGGGGCGAGCAGCACGATGATCACCCCGCACCACAGGGACCAGCCGAAGTGCAGCGAGGGCATCGCCGCGTACTGGTTGGTCACCGCAGTCAGCGCCCCGTAGTCCGGCTTGGTGAAGTCCTGGACCCCGTGCACCGTGTCGATGAAGCCGAGCCCGGGCATCAGGCGCGGCGGGGCCAGCGGGTAGAGCCAGAAGCCGACGAGCGCGAGGAGCGTGGCGAAGCCGAGGGTGGACCGGGCCCAGCGGTAGTCGGCGGGGCGGCGCACGTACAGCACGGCGAGGATCGCCAGCGGGACGAGGAAGTGGAACGTCGCGTAGTAGAAGTCGAAGAAGTCCCGCAGCCGGCCGACGCCCGCGACCGCGTGGTTGATCCGGTGCTCGATGTCGATGTGCAGCCACTGTTCGAGCGAGTGGATCTGGTGCCCGTGCCGCTCGGCGGTGTCCCGCCCGGCCGTGGCGGCCAGCCTGACATGCCCGTACGCGGAGTAGACGACACGGATCAGCAGGAGTTCCAGGAGCAGATTGGGCCGGCTGAGCACCCGCCGCCAGACGGGCAGCAGCGGCACCCTGCTCCAGCGGGCCGGGACGGGCTTCGCGTACGCGGTGGGCACGGGCTTCTGCCAGTACGGGGAGGTGCGCGGCAGGAACGGCGTCACGCAGGCCGCCCCGAGCGCGGCGATGAGCAGCACGTTGTCGCGTACCGGGAACACCGCTCCGACGTTCGGCAGCAGCATCGTGCCCGGCAGCGTCGTCACCAGGACCACGACGGCCGGCCACACCAGCCGGTCGGCGGCGCTGCGGCCCGCCCGGCCGACCACGGCGAGCAGCACCCAGAGCAGCTGGTGCTGCCAGGCGGTCGGGGACACGGCGACGGCGACGCAGCCGGTGACGGCCACCGCGAGCAGGAGCTGTCCGTCGCGCGCGTACCGCACGGCGCGGCGCAGGCCGATGGCGCAGACGGCGGCGGCGAGCGTCAGGAACAGCGCGATCTCCGCCGGTCCGGCGAGGCCGAGGCGCAGCAGCGCACCGTGCAGGGACTGGTTGGCGAGGCTGTCCGCCTGGTCGCCGAGGCCGGCCCCGGCGACATGGTGCACCCAGTACGTCCACGAGTCGTGCGGCATCGCGGTCCAGGCCAGCGCGGTACAGGCGGCGAACGCGGCGGCCGCGGTGAGCGCGGAACGGCGTCTTCCGGTGAGCCACAGCAGCAGGGCGAAGAGCAGCACGGTCGGCTGGAGGGCGGCGGCCACGCCGATGAGCACCCCGGCCCTGCGCTCGCCCCGGACGGTGAAGAGGCCGACGAGGACCAGGAGGACGGGCAGGATGCTGACCTGGCCGAGGTAAAGGGCGTTGCGCACCGGCAGCGAGAGCATCAGCAGGCTGATCGCGACGGGCGCGGCGAGCAGCGCGGTGCGCCGGCCGACCGGGCCGGGCAGGGCGCGGGCGGCGACGAGGCCGAGGGCGGCGACGAGCAGCAGCGAGCCGAAGGTCCAGGCGACCCCGAGGCTCTGTTCGGCGGTGCGGGTCAGCGGCTTGAGGACGAGCCCGGCGAACGGGGTGCCGGTGAACCGGTCGGTGTCGTACAGCGAACCGGTCACATGGAGCACCCCGCCGTCACCGGTCCAGGTCTTCAGATCCGTGAGCCGTTCGCCCGGCGGCTGCCGCAGCACCACCGCCATCTGCCGGACGGCCAGTGCGGCCACGACCAGCCAGAGCACCGCCCGTACCGTTCCGGTTCCCGCTCCCGCCGTCGCCCCTGTGCTGCCACCGTGCTCCGCGTTCGCCACGCTGCGCCGACCCTCCAAGGTCTGGATGCCGGCCGATTGTCCGGCATGTGTGAAACCTTCGCATTGTGCTCTTGGGTAGACCCAATCAACCCCTTTTACGCCTGACTGTCACCCGGCTTTGGCCGAAAGTCCGCCTGCCCGGGTGCCCGCCGAAGCCGGAACCGGGCGGGGCCCGCGCACGTCTGAGCCCGTGATCAATAACGACGGGGAGGACGGAAGATGCGCCGCGCGGGGAGAGAAAAAGGGACGGGGGGCTGGGCGGTCCGGGGGCTCTCCCTGCTCCTGATGCTGGTGTCGCTCCAGGTGGGGTCGCTGATCGCACCGGCGTACGCCTGCGGCTGCGGGGCGATGGTGGTGAACCGGGACAGCCGGGTGGCGGTCGACCGGGAGACGTCGGCGGTCGGCTGGGACGGCCGCACCGAGCAGATCGTCATGCAGCTGAGCGTCCGGGGGAACGCGCCGGACGCGGCCTGGATCATGCCGGTCCCGCACCGCGCCACGGTCGAGCTGGGCGACGCGGCCCTCTTCTCCGAGCTCAAGGCGATCACCGCCCCGGTCACCGAGGAGCGGCACTACTTCTGGCCCCGTGACAAGGACTGGCCGTTCGGCGGCTCCGGGAACTCGTCCGCCGACGGCGCCGGGGCGCCCAAGGCCGCCGCCCCGGTGGACGTGGTCGGCCGGGAACGGCTCGGCCCGTTCGACGTGGCACGGCTGGCGGCGACCGACCCGGCGGCGCTGGAGAGCTGGCTGGAGGAGAACGGCTTCGAGCTGCCGGACCGCCTCGCCACGGCCCTGACCCCGTACGTCGACCAGAAGTGGGAGTACGTGGCGGTGCGCCTCGCGCCGGAGAACCAGGGGGGCACGCTGAGCGGGACGCTCGAACCGCTGCGGCTGCGCTTCGCCAGCGACCGGCTGGTCTATCCGATGCGCCTGTCCAGGCTGGCCGCCACCCCGCAGTCGCTCGGCCTGTACATCCTGGCCGACCACCGCATGGAACCGCGCGGCGCGATCGGCGGGCGGCCCCCGAAGGTCTCGTACGCGGGCCGCGTCGACCCCGCGAAGCAGCCGTACGAGGCGCTGGCGGCGGTCACCGGGGACAAGCCGGTCTTCGTGACGGCCATCGACCAGTACTTCCCGTCGCCGGAGCGGATCGACGGCGACCACGAACTGCGGGCGACCGCCGAGGACACCCCGTACCGGACCGTGGTGTACCGGGACACGCTGCTGACCTGGGCCGGCATGCCGGCCTGGGTGCTGACGCTGCTCGGCGGCGCGCTGCTGGTGGTGGCCCTGCCGCTGTTCCTGGTGGTACGCGCCAGGCGACGGCGGCCGGTGCTGCCCCCGCCGCCGGTGCGTTAGGGCCTTTGGTTTGGATCATGCCGGTCAATCCCGCCCCGCCGCATGATCACGCTTCGGCTCCGGGCTGTGCGGGCGCTCCTTGCTGGAGCCGCTGGTCTCCCGCGTCAGCTCGGAGACCAGGGCGACCAGGTCGGTCGGCCGGTCCGGCCCCCACCAGTCGCCCAGCAGCTCGGCCAGGGAGTCCTCGCGGGCCTGGGCGAGCTTCACCACCGCCTCCGCGCCCGGCTCGGTGAGCACCATCTGCACTCCGACCCGCCGGACGAGCCCGCGTCCCTCCAGCTGCCGGGCGGCGTCGTTGATCACTCGCAGCGGCACGGGCGCCACCTCGGCGAGCCGGGCGGGCTCCACCGTGCCGTGGCGCTTGATCCGCAGCAGCATCCAGCTGGCGGCGGGCAGCAGGTCGAAGCCCGCCTTCGCGGTGATCTTCACATAGACCTCGCGGCGGCCCTCCCGGGTGGCCAGCACGGACAGGGCCCGCGCGCACTCGTCGTACGAGGAGCGCTCGACCGGGTTGGACGCCAGGGTCTCGCTCGGGTCCGGCGCCGTCACCGAGCCGCGCAGCTTGTCCTCCTTGAGCAGCCAGGCGAAGAGGAAGGCGACCAGGACGACGGGGGCCGCGTACAGGAAGACGTCCGTGATCGACGTCGAGTACGCCTGGAGCACGGGCCCCCGCAGCGCGTCCGGGAGCTGCCCGATGGCGCGTGGGTCGGCGGCCAGGCTCTTCGCGTCGACCCCGGGCGGCAGCGGCCGGCCGGCGAGCGCGGCGCCGAGTTTGTCGGTGAGCCGGTTGGTGAAGATGGTGCCGAAGATCGCCACCCCGAACGAGGCGCCGATGGACCGGAAGAACGTCGCGCCCGAGGTCGCCACGCCGAGATCCCGGTACGAGACGGCGTTCTGCACGACCAGGACGAGCACCTGCATCACCAGGCCGAGGCCCGCGCCGAACACGAAGAAGTAGACGCTCATCTCCCAGGTGCCGCTGGACACCGTCAGCCGGTGCAGGAGCAGCAGCCCGATCGCCGTGATGCCGGTGCCGGCGATCGGGAAGACCTTCCAGCGGCCCGTCCGGCTGACGATCTGCCCGGACACCGTCGAGGTGATGAGCAGCCCGAACACCATGGGCAGCATGTGGACACCGGACATCGTCGGCGTGATCCCGTGCACGACCTGGAGGAAGGTCGGCAGATAGGTCATCGCGCCGAACATCGCGAAGCCGACGACGAAGCTGATCACCGCGACGAGGCTGAAGGTCCTGATCCGGAACAGCTTCAGCGGCAGCACCGGTTCGACCGCGCGCCGCTCCACGGACACGAACGCGATCAGGAGCACCACGGCCAGCACCGCGAGGCCGATGATCTGCCACGAGCCCCAGGCCCAGGTGGTGCCGCCGAGCGAGGCGACGAGGACGAGGCAGGTGGCGACCGAGGCGATGAGGAAGGTGCCCAGGTAGTCGATGGTGTGCTTGGTCCGGCGGACCGGGATGTGCAGCACGGCGGCGATCACGAGCAGCGCGACGACGCCGATCGGGAGGTTGATGTAGAAGACCCAGCGCCAGCTGAGGTGCTGGGTGAAGAAGCCGCCGAGCAGCGGCCCGAGGACGCTCGTCGCACCGAACACCGCACCGAAGAGCCCCTGGTACTTACCGCGTTCGCGCGGCGGGACGATGTCCCCGACGATCGCCATCGACAGCACCATCAGACCGCCGCCGCCGAGCCCCTGGAGGGCGCGGAAGCCGATCAGCTGGGGCATGTTCTGGGCGAGGCCGCAGAGCGCGGAGCCGATCAGAAAGATGACGATCGCGGTCTGGAACAGCTTCTTGCGCCCGTACTGGTCGCCCAGCTTCCCCCAGAGCGGGGTCGCGGCGGTCGAGGCCAGCAGATAGGCGGTGACCACCCACGACAGGTGTTCGAGCCCGCCGAGGTCGCTGACGATGGTGGGGAGCGCGGTCGAGACGATGGTCTGATCGAGCGCGGCGAGCAGCATGCCGAGGAGCAGGGCGCCGATCGCCACCAGGACCGACCGCGTGGAGCGGTCCCCGCCGGGGGCCTGGGCGGTCGGGCTCAGCTGCTGGGCCATGAGACATCTCCTCGGATCCGCTACACCCCCATCCTGTCTGTTCTGCCCCGTTATGGCCTGCCGGGAAGCCGGATGATTGGGCTTCTCGGCGGGGGGCTGCATAATCGCAGGCAGTTCAAGGGGAGGGGACCCACGATGGCCGGACATATATGCCCGGAGTGCGGTACGGAGAGCAGACCGGGCGCCGGTCCCGGCTGCGCCTGCGCGGGCCGGAACACCGCTACGCCGGGTTACGTCACCGACCCGGAGCGGGCCGCCGAGCAGCAGCGCGTCGCCGACGAGCACCACGCGGGGCGCTCCGCGGAGATGGCCGCGGCGGAGGACTTCGACCCGCTGCGCATCCGCCCGTACGTGACGCTGGGCGACGGCACCGCGACGGCGCCCACGCCGCCCCCGCCGGGCGCTCCGCGGGTGTACGCCCCCGAGGGGGACGCGGCGACCACGATGCCGCTGTTCCTGGACCCGGCGGCCGGCGCGCAGCGGGCGGCGGAGCCCGGCACCGCCCTCCTGCTCACCGACCCCGACCCGGTGACCCCGCGCCGCCGCAAGCCGTTCGCCGCGGTGATCGCGGGGGCGGCCGTGGTCGCGGTGGTCGGCACGGCGGCCTTCGTCGGCGGGCTGTTCAACGGGGACGGCGGCGGCGAGGCCGACCTGGACCAGGCCCTGCCCTCCACGGTGGCCAGCCTCCCCGAGGAGAGCGACGAGCCCGCCCCGTCCGCCTCATCCTCGCCCTCCGCGTCACCCAGCCGTTCCGCCTCCCCCACCTCGTCCGCGTCGGCCTCCGCATCGTCGTCCGCCTCCGCCTCGTCCTCCGCCTCCCCGTCCCGCTCCGCCACGGCCTCCTCCTCGGCCCCCGGCACGGGCGCCGCGCCGTCCCCGTCGGCCACCGCGAGCAGCAGCGCCCCGGTGGAGGGCGTGGCTCCGCCGCCTTCGTCGCAGGAGGAGGCGGGGACGCTGCGGCGGGGCGACCGGGGCGCGGAGGTCGCGGAGCTCCAGAACCGGCTGCGGGAGGTCTGGGTGTACAACGGCCCGGTCGACTCGGACTACGGGGACAGGACGGAGCAGGCCGTGAGCGACCTCCAGACCTGGTGGAACATCGGCGGGGACCCGGAAGGCGTCTACGGCCCGAACACCCGGAGCCGCCTGGAGGCGGTGACGACGGGGCGCGGGCGCCGCTGAGGGGCCCGCCCCGGAGGGGATTCGCATTCGCGACCACCTTTTTGTATCGTGGAGAAACAAAGTGGCCCCTGCGCGCACCCCCTGACCGGCGGGCGGGGGCCGCTTGATCTCCCGCGCCGCCCACCCCCGCGGCGATCGCTTCCCCCGCTCTGGAGCCCGCCCATGCCGGCCACCGCCCTCACCGCCCACGCCCTGCTGCTCGACATGGACGGGACCCTGGTGAACTCCGACGCCGTCGTGGAGCGCTGCTGGCGGCGCTGGGCGCTGCGGAACGGCCTGGACCCGGAGGAGGCGCTGAAGGTCGTCCACGGCCGGCAGGGCTACGCCACGATGGCGGTCCTGCTCCCGGAGCGCCCGATGGAGCAGAACCACGCGGACAACAAGGTGATGCTCGCCGAGGAGACCGCCGACACCGAGGGGGTCGTCGCGATCGGCGGCGCCCCCGCGTTCATGGACGCCATCGCCGCCCTTCCGCACGCCCTGGTCACCTCGGCCGACCTGGCGCTGGCGACGGCCCGGATGGGCGCCGCCGGGCTGCGGATGCCGGACCTCCGCGTCACCGCCGAGAGCGTCGGCGCCAGCAAGCCGGACCCGGAGGGCTTCCTCAAGGGCGCCGCGGCGCTGGGCTTCGCCCCGGCGGACTGCGTGGTCTTCGAGGACTCCGAGGCGGGCATCGCGGCGGGCCGGGCGGCCGGCATGCGCGTGGTGGGCGTCGGCCCGCGCGCCGGGGCCCACTCCCCGGACGCCCAGGTCGCCGACCTGACGCAGCTGCGCGTCGAGGCGGCGGCGGACGGCACCATCACGCTGCACGTCGACGCGCGGTAGTCTCCCGGCGGGGCACCCGAAGCCCCGCCCACCGCGCGCGCCGGGACCGGCCGCGCGCACCCCGGGGCCGCCGGCCCCACGTCAGACACCAGCACCACGAACCTCCGTACGGCCCCCGCCCACCCCGGGCGGGGGCCGTACGCATGCGCTCCCCCGCAGGTCATGGGCGCCGGCGCCGCGCCGGACCGGCTCACCGCGCCCGCGCGCACGGACCCTTGCGCTCCCCGCGCCACGAACCCCTTTGTCAGATCCCTTGATGTGACGTGCCCATGTCGCCATCGTGTTACCTGGCGCCCACCCCACGGAAACCCGGTGCCGCCACGATGGCCGGGCCGTTCATGACAGCCCGTCCACATCCCCCCACATCAAGGGAGTTCGCATGTCAGGTGTCTACGCGCGTCGCATAGCCGTCCTCGCCGCATCCGCCGCACTCGCCGCCACCACCGGCCTGCTCACCGCGCCGAGCGCCCAGGCGGCCATGCCCACCCCGATCGCCGCATCCACCGCCCGCACCTATCTGAGCCAGCTCACCGTGAAGGCGGAGGGCTCGTCCAGCGGCTACAGCCGGGACAAGTTCCCGCACTGGATCACCCAGTCCGGAGCCTGCAACACCCGCGAGGTCGTCCTGAAGCGGGACGGCACGAACGTCACCCAGAACTCCAGCTGCGCGGCGACCAGCGGCAGTTGGTATTCGCCGTACGACGGCGCCACCTGGACCGCCGCGTCCGACGTGGACATCGACCACATGGTGCCGCTCGCCGAGGCATGGCGCTCGGGCGCGTCCAGCTGGACCACCACCCAACGGCAGGCGTACGCGAACGACCTGACCCGCCCGCAGCTGATCGCGGTCACGGACAACGTCAACCAGTCCAAGGGCGACAAGGACCCGGCGTCCTGGATGCCGCCGCGCGCCGCGTACAAGTGCACCTATGTGCGCGCCTGGGTCCACGTGAAGCACTACTACAACCTGTCCGTCGACCCGGCCGAGAAGTCGGCCCTGCAATCCGCGCTCAGCGGCTGCTGAACGCGAGGCTCAGCGGCTGCTGAACGCGGGCGCACCCACCCCGCGACTCCCACCCCGGTGGCCCCACCGGCCGACGCCCCGACGACGGGCGCGGCCGGTGGGGCCACCACGCGTTTTCGGCCTACTACGGCTGTCCATGACAAGCCACATCCCGCTCCGCGGACCGGCCGGCGGGCCACCGGTCCGCCAACGGGGCGCGAGGGGCCCGGAACTCCGGTGGGACTCCTGTGAGAGCCGGGGGTGCCGTGGTGGGAGCCCCCACCGCCGGGACCGGACTCCCGTGGCCGGAAAACTGCGCCGCCATTGGTTCAGGCCAGACAAAGGAACGAGGCTGCCCAGTTCGCGGCGGTATTGGCGCGCCGGACGGCTCATAACGGCCCGTCGATTTTCAGCCAGTCGACAGAACGTTGAACTTGCAAGTATTGGTGAGGTCTACCTAATCTTTTGCGCCCAGTCGGTTCACGTCCCCACCAGACCGAAGGAGCCTCCCCCCATGACCCCACACCTCCACCGAGCACAGCCCTATGCCCTCGCGCTCTTCCGCATCGTCGTCGGCGGGCTCTTCGCCTGCCACGGCGCCGCCTCGGTCTTCGGCGTCCTCGGCGGCGCCCACGGCGGCGGCTCCATACCCGCCGGCACCTGGCCGGGCTGGTACGCGGCGGTGATCCAGCTCGTCGGCGGCGTCCTCGTCGCCCTGGGCCTCGGCACCCGTCTCGCCGCCCTGGTCTCGTCCGGCTCCATGGCCTACGCCTACTTCACGGTCCACCAGTCGCACGCCCTCCTTCCCCTCCAGAACGGCGGCGAACCGTCGGCCGTCTTCTGCTGGGTCTTCCTGCTGCTCGTCTTCACCGGCCCCGGCGCGCTGGCCCTGGACAACCTCCTCACCGCCCGCACCCCGGACCGCCAGGACCGGGACCACACCCAGGAACAGAACTCCCCGGTCGCCGTCTGACCCGCTCCCCGCTCCCCCCTCCCCCGGGCCCGCTGACCGACCGGGCCCCGCACACCCCTCGCGTACCGCCGGGAAACCGCTCCCCGGCGGTGCGCGCCCAAGCCCCACCCGCCCCGGGGTGCCCAACATCACGCATATATATGGATCACCGGGTGAACGGCAGGCGTACGCTGTACAGCTGACCCTGCCGCTCCTGCCGCTCCCCTGCGACGTCGCGGCGTTGTTACCGATCGGGGAGTAGACGGTGCTGGAGAGTGTGGGTGCGCTGACCGGCAGCCCATGGATCTATGTCGTGGTCGCCCTCTCCGTGCTGCTGGACGTCTTCCTGCCCGTACTGCCCAGCGGCGTGCTGGTCATCACCGCCGCCACGGCCGCCGCGGCCGGCACCACCGGTGTCGCCGCCGACGCGGCGGGCGCCGCCCGTCAGGTGACCCAGGTCCCCTCCCTGCTGGCCCTCGTCCTGTGCGCCGCCACCGCCTCGGTGCTCGGCGACTTCGCCGCGTACCGGCTGGCCCGGCACGGCGGCGAGCGGCTGGACCGCGCCATCGCCCGCTCCCGCCGCCTGACCTCCGCACAGGAACGCCTCGGCGCCGCGCTGAGCCGGGGCGGCGGCATCCTCGTCGTCATCGCGCGCTTCGCCCCGGCCGGGCGCTCGGTCGTCTCGCTGGGCGCGGGCGCCTCGCACCGCAAGGCGAAGGAATTCCTGCCCTGGTCGGCCGTCGCGGGCGTGGCCTGGGCCGGCTACAGCGTGGGGCTCGGCTACTTCGGCGCGCAGTGGCTGGGCGCGAGCTGGCTGGGCACGGCCGTCTCGGTCCTCGCCCTGTTCCTCGCGGGCTCCTTCGCCGCGCTGCTCATGCGGCGCCCGGCCGCCGCCGCGGCCGCCGCGCCCCCTATGGCTTCCTGACCCCGCCCCGTATCTCCAGTCCGTCGAGCAGCCGGGCGGTCGCCTCGGCGATCTCGTCCACGGCCCGGTCGAAAACCTCCCTGTTGTGCGCGGCGGGGGCACGGAAGCCCGACACCTTGCGGACGAACTGGAGGGCGGCGGCGCGGATGTCGTCCTCGGTGGCCTCTTCGGGCAGGACGGGCGGTCGGAGCGTCTTGATACTGCGGCACATGACTCCAGTGTGACCCGTGCCACTGACAACGGCACACACCCTGCCCGGAGCGGCCGGTCAGATGACCGGTTTCCGTGCCGTGCACAGGGCCCAGATGACGAAGGTGTCGATGGCGAGGGAGACCACGGCCCAGACCGGCTGGTAGGGCAGCCACATGAAGTTGGCGATCATATTGAGCGCCGCGAGCCCCACACCGGCCCCGCGCGCCCAGGCGGAGCCCCGGAGGATGCCCCAGCCGACGATCGCTATGACGATGCCGAGGATGAGGTGGATCCAGCCCCAGGCCGTCACGTTGAACTTGAAGACGTAGTCGTTGATCCGCGCGTACACGTCGTCCGACGCGATACCGGCGATGCCCTTGATCGCGTCGAGCACCCCGTCCACCAGCAGCAGCACACCGGCGAACATGACCCCGCCGGACGCCCAGGGGTTCTCGTCCTCCGGGCGCGGTGCGGAGGGCGGGGACGGGGTGCCCGGCGGGGGCGCGGTCTGTGCCATGAGGACTCCAGGGCCGGAGGGGACGTACAGGTCAGACCGACCCTGCGCCGCCCTTCCCGGCGCGGCTAGGTGGAAACACCCGTACGGGTGACGCCGGCGGCCTCCGCCCCGTCCCCGTTCCCCGCCTCCTCCGCCGCCACACCGCGCGGCCGCCCCGAAGTCCCCAGGACCACGAACACCGTGGCGACCAGGAGTACCGCCGCCACGACCCGCAGCCCGTCGGACATCGCCGGGGCGAAGGCGGCCGCGTGGGCGGCCCCGGTGCGCCCCGCGCCCGTTTCGGAGGCCAGCACGGTGCCGACGACGGCGACACCGAGCGCCGCCCCGATCTCGCGCGCCGCCGTGTTGAGCCCGGAGCCGAGGCCGCTGCGGTGCGCGGGCAGCCCGGCGACGACGGCCGCGGTCAGCGCGGGCGCGCAGAGCCCCGTACCGGCGGAGATGACGAGGAGATGGACGGCGTACAGGGCGTACGGGGTGCTGCCGTCGGCGGTCGAGACGAGGAACAGGCCCAGGCCGATGACCGCGAGCCCGCCGCCCGCCACCGGGCGGATGCCGTACCGGTCCTGCCAGCGCGCCCCGAACTTCGGCATGACGGCCATCCCGACGGTGAGCGGCACGATCGCCACCCCGGCGAGGCCGACCGGGAAGCCCTTCACGTACTGGAGGTACTGGGAGTTGACGTAGAACAGCGCGAACAGCCCGAAGAAGGCCGCGGCGATGCCCAGGGTCCCGGCGCGCACCGCCGGCGATGCGAAGATCCGGGGGTCGAGCAGCGGTCGTGCGGCGCGCAGCCCGTGGACGGTGAACACGGTGAGCAGTACGGCTCCGAGGCCGAAGGCGGTCAGCACCCGCGCCGAGCCCCAGCCCTGCGGCGGGCCCTCGATGATCCCGTACACCAGGGCGGTGAGGGCGGCGACGAGCAGCAGCGAGCCGACCGGTTCGGGCGCGGCGTCCGAGCGCTCGGGGCTGCGGGGTGTGAGGCGGGCGACGGCGAGGGCGAGCAGCGCGGCGAGCGGCACCATCGCCCAGAACAGGGCGCGCCAGGTGGCGAACTGTCCGGCGAGACCGCCGCCGACGTTGCCCGCGAGGCCGCCGAGGCCGGCCGCGAGCGTCCAGGTCGCCAGCGCCTGGGACCTGCGGGCGGGCGGGGTGAGGGTGATCAGGAGCGACATGGTCGCGGGCATGATCAGCGCGGCCCCGGCCCCGCACACCCCGCGTCCGGCGATGAGCACGGCGGGGACGGTGGCGAGCGCGCTGACGGCGGCACCGGCCGCGAAGAGACCGAGTCCGGCGAGCAGGGCGCCCTTGCGGCCGAAGCGGTCGCCGAGCGCGCCCGCCGGGATCAGCAGCCCGGCGAAGACGATGACATAGGCGTCGACCGACCACAGGATCTCGCCGGCGGACGGGTGCAGGGCGGAGGCGGCGAGCTGCGGGATGAGCAGGTTGACGGCGGCGACCATGCCCTGTGCGACGAGCACACAGGCGCAGAGCGCGTACTGCGCGGCGGGGGTGAGACGCGGGGCTTTCCGGGTATGCGGGGCCTTCTGGGCATACGGGGACAACACTCCTCCTGGGAGCCGTGGCGGGTGGGATGTGCTGTCCACCGTAGAGTTGGCATGACTTGCTTTCCAATGCATCTTTGACAAGGGATGTATGCGCGTGACGCAATCCGGCCTTGACCTCAATCTCCTGGTCGCCCTGGACGTTCTCCTGGACGAGTGCAGCGTCTCCGGGGCCGCCGCCCGGCTGCATCTGTCCGAGCCCGCGATGAGCCGCACCCTCGGCCGCATCCGCAAGGCGCTGGGCGATCCGGTGCTGGTGCGCGCCGGGCGCACGATGGTGCCGACCCCGCACGCCCTGGCCATTCACGGTGAGGTGCGCGCGGTCGTGGAGCGGGCGCGCGGGCTGTTCCTGTCGGGCGGCAAGGTGGACCTGCGTGCCCTGTCGCGGACGTTCACGGTGCTGGCCCAGGACCTCCTGGCGGCGGTCTCCGGGCCCGCGCTGTTCGCCCGGATCGCCCGCGAGGCGCCGGGCGTACGGCTCCGGTTCCTGATGGAGAGCCATGTGGACGGCCCGTTCCTGCGCGAGGGCGCCGCCGACCTGGAGGTGGGGGTGCTCGACACGCGTTCCCCGGAGGTCCACGGCGAACACCTCTACGACGACCGGATGGTGGGCGTGGTGCGCCCGGGCCACCCGCTCCTGGCCGGGGAGATCACCCCGGCCAGGTTCGCCGCCGCCGACCATGTGACGGTGTCCCGGCGCGGCCGGACGACGGGCCCGGTGGACACCGCCCTCGCGGAACTCGGCCTGAGCAGGCGGGTCGTGGCCAGCGTGGGCACCCTGCCGTCGTCCCTGTTCATCCTGCTCCGCAGCGATCTGGTCGGGCTCGCGCCACTGCGGACGCGGTCGTTGACGGAACCTCTGGGGCTGCGGACGTTCGAACTCCCCCTCCCGCTGCCGCCGCTCCCCTTCGGCATGGCCTGGCACCCGCGCCACGACGCGGATCCGGCACACGCCTGGCTACGGGAGTGCTTCCGGCAGCTGGCCCGTGATGAGGCACCGGACGGCGACGGCGGCGGAAATCCGCTGTTCCCCGTTCCGCCGGGCGGCTAACCTCCCCTCACCCGACGGCCCGAAGGAGGGAAAGTTGCCCGGTAGCCCGCGCACGCGCTGACGTCGTAGAACGACCCGTCATCGCGTGCTGCCTTCGAGCGCGGCACAGCGAGCCCTTCCCGCCGGACCGCCGACGCACACCTCCGCGTCGGGTGGCGGCGGAGCCTTGCCGTCCGCAGCCCGAAGGGGCCATCGTGCATTCCGATTCCCGTATCCACTCCCCCGCCCTCCGGCGGGATTCCGGTTTCCTGCGCCTGTGGGCCGGGCAGACCGCCTCCCAGTTCGGCGAGCAGGCGCTCCTGGTCGTCCTGCCGCTGGTCGCCGTCGTCTCGCTGCACGCCGACGCGGGGGCGCTCGGTCTGCTGCGCGCGGTGGAGCAGGCGCCGATCCTGCTGCTGTCGCTGTTCGCGGGCGCGTGGGCGGACCGCCGCCGCACCCGTACGGTGATGGTGGCGGCGGACCTCGGCCGGGCGCTGGCCCTGGCGGCGGTCCCGCTCGCATATCTGCTCGGTGTGCTGGGGCTGCCGGTCCTGCTCGTGGTGGCCGCCCTGCTCGGGGTGGGCAGCGTGTTCTTCGACGTGGCGTACCAGGCGTCGCTGGTGCGGCTGGTGGACCGCGCGCTGCTGATGCGGGGCAACAGCGCGCTGGAGGGCAGCAGGTCGGCGGCGCGGATCGGCGGCCCGGCGCTCGGCGGGGCGCTGATGTCGGTGTTCTCGCCGCTGCTCGCGGTCGTCACCGGTGCGGGCTTCTTCGTGCTGTCGGCCGTGTCGATCGGCCGCATTCGCCGCCCGGAACGCGTGCCCGCCCCCGCCGGGGCCCCGGCACCGGTCCTGCGGCGCGTCCACGAGGGGCTCCGCTTCGTGGCCCGGCATCCGGCGCTGCGTGCGGTGGGGCTGGCTTCGGCCCTGTTCCAGTTCTCGTTCGCCGCGCTGATGACGGTCTATCTCCTGTTCCTGCCGCGCGAACTGGGCCTGTCCGGCGCCGAGGTGGGCCTGGCGCTCGCGGCGACGGGCCCGGGCGCGGTGCTGGGGTCGCTGCTCGCGGCACGGCTGCCGGAGCGGCTGGGGTACGGCGTGGTGCTGGTGGGGTCGGCGGTCCTGGCGGACGGCGTGCTGCTCGGCGTACCGGCGCTGCACGGCTCCGGGCCCCTGGTCCTGCCCGTGCTGATGGCCGTCAACCTCGTCTTCGGTACGTTCGGGCAGCTGGTCAACGTCACGGTGATGTCCGTACGCCAGGCGGTCACGCCGGTCCGCATCCAGGCTCGGGTGGTGGCGACGATCAACTTCGCGGGGATGGGCCTCACCCCCTTCGGCTCCCTGCTCGGCGGCTTCCTCGCGGGTACGTGGGGGCTGCGCCCGAGCCTCCTCGTCACGGCGGTCGCGCTCGCCCTCTCCCCGCTCTTCATGGCGCTCTCCCCCTTGGCCCGCCTGGGGAAGGTCCTTCCCGTGGCAGCTCAGGGCGGCCCGTCATATGCCGGTGAGTGACCCATGCCTGGCGTACGATACGGGCATGAGCGAACGTGCGATGCAGGAACCGACCCTCCTCCTCCTGACCGCCCTGGCGGACGAGCCCCGGCACGGTTACGCCATCGCGCGCGAGGTCGAGACGATCTCCGGCGGCCGGGTCAGGATGCGCACCGGCACGCTGTACGGGGCGCTGGAGCGGCTGCTGAACGAGGGCCTGATCGAGGTGCACGCGGAGGAGGTCGTGGACAGCCGGCTCCGCCGCACCTACACGCTCACCGCGACCGGCCGGGAGACCCTGGCCGCCGAGGCGCGGCGGATCGCCGCCACCGCGCGCGAGGCGACCCGGCGGCTGGGTGTCGCCGGGAAGCCGGCCACCGCATGAGCGCCCCGCTGCTGCGGCTCTACCCGGCCGGTTACCGCCGCGCCTTCGGGGCGGACATCGCGGAGGCGTACCGCGAGGCGACCGAGGGCGCGGGCCGGACCGCCCGGTTCCGGGAGGCGGGCGACATCGTGGCGCACGCGCTGCGGATGCGGCTGCGCCTCGGCTCCGCGCACCCCGCCGGCCGCCTGTTCGCGGCCGCCGCGCCCTTCGCGCTGGCCGCGACGGCCGCGTACGCCGCCTTCGGCCTGGTCTCGGTGCTCGGTGACTGGCGGCTGAGCGGGAACCCGGACTCCCTGGTCCCGCTCAGCTTCGTCATGATCGGCTGCGACCTGGTGACGCTGGCGGGGGCGGTCCTGGCGCTGGGCGGGCGGTTCGCGGCGGGGGCGCGGTGCGCGTTCGCGGGCACGCTGGCCCAGGAGTCCGCGCTCCTCGTGGTCCCGCTGACGGCCGGGGTGCTGCCCCCGGCCGCCGCCGTCCCGTATCTCCTGGCCCCGGTCGCGGTGGCCGCGCTGCCGCTGACCTGCCCGCCGGACCTGCGCCCGCCCGGGCGTGCCCTGGGCGCCGCGGCCCGGGTCGCGCTGCTGCTGTGGACCGGGCTCGCGGTGGCCGCCCTGCCCCTGGCGGACACCGGCAGCCAGCTCGCGTACATGCTCTGGCGGCTGTGCGTCCCGATGGCCGCCGCCCTGCTCCTGGCGGGCCGCCCGGCGCTGGCCCGGCTGCGCACGCCCGGCCGGTTCGCGCTGGCCGGGGCGCCGTTCGTCGCGATGGGGTACTGCGCCGGGGCGGTGGACCGGGACACCGTGGTCCCGGCGCTGGCCGTCGTGGCGGCGGCGGGGGTGGCACTGCGGCTGTGGTGGCTGCGGGGCGGGCCGAGCACCGGCTGAGGAGGCCGGGCGGGTACCGGCCGAGGGCGCGGGGGTGTCAGGCGGTCACGCGTATCTTCGACTGCCCGTGCCCCAGCTTCTCCCAGTCCTCCATGAACCGCGCCCGCAGCCCGTGCTTGGCGGCGAGGTCGATCAGGGTCTCGGTGCGGTAGTAGAAGTCCTCGCGCAGCACCTGGTGTTCGGCGCCGGTGGTGCGGTCGAAGGTGAAGTCGAAGTGCCCGCCGGGCGCCAGGACGCGGCCCACGTGGGCCAGGCACTCGTCGATGATCTCCAGCGGCGAGTGGGAGAACACGCTGTGCGCGTGGACGACGTCGAAGTGCGCGTCGGGCAGGAAGTCCAGCGTCAGGTCCTTGGTGATGGTCAGGTGCGGCACCTTGGCCTGAAGCCCCTGCGTGGTCAGCGTCCGCTTGGCGGCGATCAGGATGTCGGGCGAGATGTCGATGCCGTAGTAGTGCCCGGGCTCCAGATGGTCGATGAACCGCCAGCCGGCCCGGAGATTCCCGCATCCGATGTCGAGCATCCTGGCGCCGGGGGCGAGCCCGTGCTCCACGAGGTAGTCGAACTGCATCTGCCCCAAGGCCAGCCACCGTTCGTGCGTCTGGCTGCCGACGGCGGCCTCCGGGTTGCGCCGGGTGTCCGAGGCCATCACGGCCCGGTAGTAGTTCACGTGGTCCGGGTGCTTGAAGGCCAGCCACCGGTCGCGGGCGGCCCGCTTCAGATAGGGCGCGATGCGGTCCGGCCGGCTCGCGGCGTAACGGACCTTGTGGGCCAGGGACTCGCGGTTGGCGACGAGGTTCTTCTTGGATGCCATGGCGCCACTATAGGTCGGTGAACGACATATACAAATCACCGACCCTTCGATGATCCTTCGGCCGCCCGGAAGCGCCGGGGTTCCTCACCTCCGCCTGATCCGGCGCACATCGCGTACGCAGGCGTTGGCCACCCCGGCGGCGAGGATGACGACGGAGCACACCAGGAGGATGTGCCCGCTCGACCAGTACGCGGACGCGGCCGCGACCAGGAGGTAGCCGGCCGGGACGGCGATCTGCTCCCCCAGCGAGTTGAAGGCGTTGAGGCGGCCCAACTCCTCGTCGGGCACCTGCTGTTGCATGGCGGTGGACCAGGCGACGACGGCCGCGCGGCGGTGGTCGCCGTCCCGGTCGCCACGAGCACCGCCACGACCGCCTGCGCGGCCCCCGCCCTGCTCGATCACGGCGAACGCCAGCGCCACGGGGCCATCGCGGACCCGGTCGCGGAGACGAGATGGGCCAGCAGAAACCGCCGGAAGGCGGGCAACCGCAACGGCGAAGCGCCCTGGTCGCCGACGGCCATCAGTCCAGCACGCGCGTCACCCATCCTGGCAGGCCAGGGGCCCTACGACCGGGACGGCACCCGGCTTCCGGCCACGTCCTACCGCCGCCCGTGGTCGGGGTCCGCGTCCAGACCGGGCAGCTCCTCATGCCCCTCCGAGTAGTGGTTGACCCACCCGCAGAGCGCACAGGCATACCGCCCGGCCAGACCGTGCACCTCGGTACCGCACCGCGCACAGTCGGTACGGGTGATCTCGGGAATCTTCGGCTCGGGCTCGCTGGTCACCCGGCGACTGTACCGAGTGGAGCGCTCTCCGCGGAGGTAGGCCAGGTTGCCGGGTTCGCCCCGGGTGGACCCGACGAGGCTGAAGATCGGCGATCTGGCCGCGGGCCTGCCGGCCCGCACCATCCGCGACCTGCTCCCGTGCGTACGGCAGGACGGCACGGTGACCCTGTGCAAGCTGGACACCCTGGAACAACACCTCCAGGGCCTGGACGACCGCATCACCGCACTCCAGGAAACCCACTCGTCCCTGTCCGTCCTGGTCACGGCGGCCCGGGCGGAGGAAGCCCCGATCCCGGCGCGTCCGTGAGGCGCTGCCGCGCGAGGCTTCCGCTCAACGCGCGCCGGAGCAGGAGACGGGCGAGCATAGGGCTATGGCACTGGGTCGGAAAGCGTGCGGTACGACTGCGATGGCAGCCTTGGTCGTAGCCCTGGCCGGCTGTTCCGGGAGTAGCGGGGCCGCCGATGGCGGCGAAGCGTCGTCCAGCCCTGCGGTAGGTGCCGCGGCCAAGCAGGCGAGCGGCGACCCCGCCGGCGACGCGCCCACGGGCGCCGAAGTGCTCGGAGTCGTCGCCATGGGTAAGCCCTTCACCGTCACCGTCATCGCCACGAACACGGCTGACGACCCGAACCGGTGGAAATTCACCGTGGACAGCATGATCTGCGGCAAGCCCCTGGACCCGGCGGTGATGGCGGACGCCGCTGAATCCGTCGGCGCCCCCACGCCCACCCCCATACCGGAATCCGGAAAGCAGTTCTGTGTGCTGACGATGACGGCGGTCAACATCGGGCACAACGAGGCGACGTGGGACGCCGATAACACTGTGAGCCTGAACGTGGGCGACACTCACTACAGCGAGTCACAAGTCGACGCGGACTACGCCATGGACTACGCCCAGTACTGGCAGAGCAAGGGCAAGGTGGCACCGGCATTCGGCCTGAATCCGGGCAGCCAGGGGCCCGTCCACGGCGTGTTCGAGATCCCGGCCGGCGACAAGCCGACCAGCCTCTGGGTCACCTCCGGCACGGCCATCAAAACGATCGACGGCACTCAGCCGGGTTACCTCGTACAACTCAAGTGAGCCCCCGTCACGTGTTCTTCCGCTCTGCCGGACCGGCGACTTCCCTGGCCGTCACCAGGCAGCCCGCAAAGGCCACCCCCTCCCGGGCCTTCGCCCACCCCTCCGCCGCCCCCTCGACCGGAACCAACACGGTCGTGCCCGGAAGGCGTAGTTCGAGGTCGACGTAGTCATCTGCCGGTCATCGACCCAAATCGTCAACGTCATCCGGCCATTGCGCGCCGTGCGGTCCAGGTCAGCGCAGCCCGAACCGGCCGGCCCAGGCGGTCACATCGGCGGTGGTCGCGTTGCCGCCGCAGACGACCAGGCCGAGCCGGGCGTGCTCACCGACGCGCTCAAGCACCTGGCGTGCCGCGGGCAGCAGGCATCCGGCGGCGGGCTCGGCCCAGACCTTCGCGTGGTCGGCCAGATCGAGGACCCCCCGCACGGCCTCGGCATCGGTCACGGTGAGGACATCGGTGACCATGGCCGAGACATGTTCGTACGTGATCGGCGAGGCGCTCGGGGCGCTCAACGTCGAAACGATCGAGGACAGTTCGACCGGTACCGGCCCGCCGGCCGCCAGGGCTTCGGACATGGCGCGCGCCCCCTCGGTCTCCACGCCCCAGACCCGTACACCCGGACGGCGCGCATGCAGCGCGGCCGCGACACCGGAGATCAGCCCGCCGCCACCGATGCTGACGAGTACGTCGGTGAGCTCGCCGGCATCCTCCGCGAACTCCAGGCCGACCGTCCCCTGGCCCGCGATGACGACGGGATCGCCGAAGGGGTGGACCAGCGTGAGCCCCGACTCCTGGAGTTCGTCCACCAGAGCGAAGGCGCCGCCCATGGTGTCGGCGAGGACGACACCCGCCCCGGCCGCCTCGGCGATCTCCACGGCGCGACCGGGAGCGGACCGGGGCATGACGACGGTCGCCTTGATCCCCAGCGCACCGGCCATCTCCGCGACCGCGACGGTGATCAGCACGTTCCCCTCCACGCTCAGTAGGACAGCACAACGAACCTACCGCCCATCGGAGGTCAGTTGCCCGTACAGCCAGGAGACATGAAGAAGGCCCCCAGCCGCTTTCGGCTGGGGGCCTTCGTGTAGGTGGGCGCGGACGGTTTCGAACCGCCGACATCTGCTTTGTAAGAGCAGCGCTCTACCCCTGAGCTACGCACCCGTGGATGAAGGAACAGGTTACATGGCTCGCGGGGCATGTCGACAATCGGTTTCGGGTGGGCGTACGGGGGATAGCCCCACCCCGGAGACGGTAGCCGTCCGGATCGTCCGGGGTGGGCCCGGTTGCCTACCGTGGGGGCACATCGCAGCGCCGGCCCAGGGGGACCTGATCACCATGACCATCCGTAATCGCAGCGCGTTCGTGGCCGCCGGGGGCGCCGTTCTGCTCGTCGCGGCGCTCACCGGGTGCGGGAGCACGGACGTGGAGGACGCGCCCGCCGAGCACAAGTCGTTCGCGTTCGAGGGGAAGGCGCTGACCATCGACGCGGAGAACTCCACCGTGGACGTCGTCCCGGCCGACGTGGACCGGATCGAGGTGACGCGGAGGGTCGACGGGTGGGTCGTCCTCGGGAGCGGGCCGGACCCCGTGTGGAAGCTGGAGGGGGACACGCTCACCCTGCGCGTGAAGTGCAAGGCGATGATCAGCGACTGCGAGGCCCGCCACACGGTGAAGGTGCCGCGCGGGCTCGCGCTGACCGTGGACGCGGACAACGGGAAGGTCACCGCGTCCGAGTTCACCACGCCGCTCAAGCTCTACTCCGACAACGGCGGCGTCGTCGTCCGGGACGTCAGCGGGCCCCTGGACCTGAAGAGCGACAACGGGTCCGTACGCGCCGAGCGGATCTCCTCCCGGTCCGTGATCGCGCGGTCCGACAACGGGTCCGTGCAGCTCGACCTCACCCGGGTCCCGGACCTCGTGGACACCGTCAGCGACAACGGGCGCATCGCCATCGACCTGCCCGCCGGCAAGACCTCCTACGCCGTCTCCGCGTCGGCCGACAACGGGCACGTCGACGTGAAGGTGCCGCGCAGTGACAACAGCCGGCACGTGGTGAAGGCCCGCAGCGACAACGGCGGAGTCGCCGTCCGGCACGCCGGCTGAGAAATCGACGCGGTCGTCGCGCCCGCCGTGAACTAACCGGCACGTGTGTTCGTCCTTACTGGTGGGAGAATGTATCCGGCAGGGGCGGAACGGCACGGGAGAGGCATGTGACGGCGACAGACGCGCAGCCGCAGGCGGGAGTCGCCGGAGCGGTCCGGGAGCGGAGTCGGCGTCGTGCGGTGGGGGCGGATCCGGGTGCCCGGCCCGTTCCGGACCCGCGTGGCCAGGACGCCCGCCGCGCCACGGGCCCGTGCGACCGGCCCGACCGGCGTGCCGTCGGCCTGCGGGATCTGTGCGTTCTCGTCCTCGCGCCCCTCCCCCTCCTCGCCGTCGCCCTGCCCCTCGCCGTCACCGGCGGCGGGACCCGTCGGTGGTTCGGCGGGCGTGGCGAGGGGCAGCGGGCCGAAGCCCAGGCGGCGAAGGACGCGGCCGCCGAGGCGTTCTACGAGCTGGACACCGCCCAGCGCGACCTCAAGATCTCCATCGAGACCATCACCGCGGTCGACAGTTCGCCGGCCGCCCGCAAGGCCGTGGACGACTTCGCCGCGCTCGGCCGGCGCATCGACGAGGCGAGTCACGCGTACATCACCGCCGTCGACGCCCATGACCTCGACCGCGACGATCTCGAACCGTCCGTCGCGTCCCGGGCCCGGGCCGAGCTGACCTCCGCGAAGGAGCAGCTGGTACGGGTGAAGGGGGAGCTCGACCGGTTCGGCGCCGGGCTCGGGCCGCTCCTCGGGAGCGCCGAGACGCAGCTGGCCCGGCTCGCCCCCGCGATCGAGCGCGCGCGGCAGGCGCTCCTCGGCGCGAGCAATGCTCTCGATTCGGTGCGGGCGTCCGGATTGCGGGCGGATGATCTCGCCGCCCGGCTGGCCGCGCTCGCCCCCGAGCTGACCATGCTCAACCAGGGCGCCGGGCGGCACGGCGTGACCGAGACCCTGCAACGCGCCGACCGGGTGCTGCGCGACGCCGAAGCCGTACGGGCCGAGGCCGCGAAGCTGCCCGAGCGCGCCGCCGAGATCGACCGCCGGCTGGTGTCCCTGCGCACCCGCGCCCAGGCGCTGACCACCCGGTCCGCGTCCGTCGAGCCCGTCCTCAGCGAGCTGCGGCGCCGGTTCTCCGCCGCCTGCTGGCAGGACCTCCAGCCGGTGCCGGAGCAAGCCGCGGTCAATGTGCGCCGGGCCGAGGAGAAGCTGAAGGAGGCGGCCCAGGCCCGGGACGAGCAGCGCTGGGCCGACGCCACGTCCCGGCTCAGCACCGTGCGCGCCCTGCTCAACGCCACCGACGAGGCGGTGTCCGCCGCCGGTGACCGCCTGCGCCGGCTGGACGAGGTCGCCAAGGACCCGCAGCAGGAGATCCAGCGCACCCGCTTCGCCATCCGCGACGCCCAGCGCCTCGCCATGGCCGGCCGCCACACGCCCGAGCCGCGGCACGCCCGGCCGCTGGACGACGCGGTGGCCCGCCTGGACCAGGCCGTCACCGCCCTGGAGAGCCGCCACCCCGACTACTGGCACTTCCTCACCGTGACGGAGGGCCTGCGCCAGACCGTCGCCGACGTCGTCGCCGACATCCGCGAGGAACGCGGCGCGGGCACCCACTGACACCGTCCGCCTCGGACGGTCCCGGGCCCCGCACGGTGGACAGCCCGGGGCCCGGCGCCGATAGCCTGGTGTCATGCCTCGTTACGAATACCGCTGCCGCTCCTGTGGAGACACCTTTGAGCTCAGCCGGCCCATGGCCGAGTCGTCCGCTCCCGCCTCCTGCCCCGCCGGGCACGAGGACACCGTGAAGCTGCTCTCCGCCGTCGCCGTCGGCGGCTCCCAGCCCGCGCCGTCCGCCGGGGGCGGCGGGGGCGGCTGCTGCGGCGGGGGCTGCTGCGGCTGACCGGCGGGCCAGGGCGCGCGGGTGCCGGGAGCCCCGGCACCCGGGAACCCGCCGCCCCGGGCGGCTACCGCTTGCGGGACAGCGTCAGCCCGTCCGACACCGTCAGCAGCACGCTGTCCATCCGCGCGTCCGCCGAGACATGGTCGTTGAACTCCTGGATGGCCTTCGCCGCGCCCGTCGCGTCCGGGTCCGTCACGCGGCCGTGGAACAGCACGTTGTCCGTGGTGATGACCCCGCCCGGGCGCAGCCTCGGCACCAGTTCCTCCCAGTACGCGATGTAGTTGCCCTTGTCCGCGTCCAGGTAGGCGAAGTCGATGTGCGGCTCCTCCGGCATGGCGCGCAGGGTGTCCAGGGCGGGGGCGATGCGCAGGTCGACGCGGTCGGCGACGCCCGCCTTCTGCCACGCCTCGCGGCCGTACGCCGTCCACTCCTCCGAGACGTCGCAGGCGATCAGCCGCCCGTCCGCCGGAAGCGCCTGGGCCATCGCGAGGGCGGAGAAGCCGGTGAACGTGCCGACCTCCACGATGTGCCGTGCACCGGTCAGCCGGACGAGGAAGGCGAGCAGCGGGCCCTGCTCCTCGGCCGACTGCATGCCCGCGTGGTCGGGCAGCCGCGCGTAGGTCGTCTCGACCAGTTCGCGCTGCACGGCGTCCAGTGGCGGGTTGTGCGCCAGCATGTACGCGTACAGCTCATCGGTGATCTTGGTGGAGTTTCCCTTGGTCATCGCACAACTCTACGGTCGCCCGCACGATCAGCCCGAGGCCCGCAGGAAGTGGCGCAGGATCTCCTCGCCCGCCGCCACGCCCCGTTCGGCGGTGGCCTCGACATGGGCGGCGCTCCAGCCCGCGTCGGCGAGTTCGCCGTGGCCGGGGCGCCAGCCCCGGTCGGCGGCGAGCAGGAGGTCCGCGTCCAGGAGGGAGTCACCGGCGGCGAGGGTCTGTGTGGCTCCGGTGCGCCGGGCGACCTCGCGCATGGCCGCGCTCTTGGTGAGCGGGCGCGGCACGGCGTAGATCTTTCGGCCCTGGAGCGAGACGGTCCAGCCGCGCGGCTCCGCCCAGGCGGCGAGCTCCTTCGTCCAGTCCGGGGGCAGTTCGGCGCGGTCGACCACGAGGTACGCGAACAGTTCCTCGGCGACGCGCTCCTTGAGCAGCCACGCGGGGTCTGCGGTGGCGACGAGGTGGGCGCGGACCTCGGCGAGCGGGGCGCACTCGTCGGCGAGGCGGCGGGCCACGGTCCGCTGCCAGTCCGGGTCCGATTCGCCCTTCACCAGGATGTGGCCGCCGTTGGCGCAGATCGCGAACTCGGCCGGTGCGCCCGGGAGCCGGATGCGGTGGTACTGCTCGCGGGTGCGGGTGGTCGTCGGGACGAACACCGTGCCGGCGGCGGAGGTCAGCTCGGTGAGCAGACCGGCCGCGGTCTCGGTGACGTACGACAGGGGCTTGTGGTCGTAGACCTCGACGCACAGTAGCCGGGGCGCCCGTGCGTCGACCATGGTGAGCTGGAGCGCACCCGAGGAGTAGATCAGGGTGCGGTCGAGGTCGCTGGCGACGAGGGTGACCGGGGTGGCCGTCACGCGGACTCCACCGCCTTGCCGTCGGCGCCGGTCGCCCCGCGCGTGTACTTCGGGTGGATGAGCCCTACGCAGGTGTACGGGAGCGAGTCGACCTCCTCGACGGGTACGCCGCGCTGCTCGGCCAGGAGCCTGATGTGGTCCAGGTCCGGGCCGGCGCCGCGCCGGGCGAGGATCTTCCAGGGGACGCGGCGCAGCAGGACCCGGGTGGTCTCGCCGACGCCGGGCTTCACGAGGTTGACGTCGTGGATGCCGTACTCCTCGCTGATGCGCTCGACGGCCGCCCAGCCCTCCCAGGTGGGCGCCCGGTCGGCGGCCAGGAGCTCCTTCACCTCGGTGTCCACGTCGTCCGCGACCTCGTCGAAGCGGGCGGCGACCGTGTCGAGGAAGAGGCCGGAGACGTCGGAGGCGGCCAGCTCGCGGTAGAACTTCGCGCCGTGGAAGTCGTGCGGACCGACCAGGTCGGCGCGCAGGACCGTACGGGAAATGAGCCCGGACACCGTGGAGTTGAGGCAGGCGGAGGGGATGAGGAAGTCCTCGCGGGTGCCGTACGTCCGCACACAGCCGCCCGGGTCCGCCAGCACCGCTATCTCCGGGTCGAAGCCCGCCACTCCCCCGGCCTTCTCGAACTCGGCGACGGCGGCGGCCAGTTCGCGGGTGATCGCGCCCTTGCCGGTCCAGCCGTCCACGAAGACGACGTCGGCCGGGTCGTGGTGCTCGGCCAGCCAGCGCAGCGCGTTGGCGTCGATGCCGCGTCCGCGCACGATGGAGACGGCGTAGTGCGGCAGGTCGATACCGCGCCGTGCCAGGGCCCAGCGGCGCATCAGCACGCCGACCGGTGTGCCGGCCCGGGCGAGCGAGACGAGGACCGGGCGCGGGCCGCGCTCGGCGAGGACCGTCTCGGTGACCGTGCCCACGGCGCGGGCGATCCGGGCGGCCGACAGCGCGAGGGCGCTCCTGAACAGTTCCTGGTACTCGGCGGAGGGCTGGTACTCGACGGGGAGCGATTCCGCGTAGTGCGCGCCCCCGCTCTGTATCGCTTCCTCGCGCTCCTCCGTGGGCGCTTCGAGGCGGGTGTCCGAGAGGTCCTGGAGCAGCCAGCCGACCTCGTCCGGCGCGTACGAGGAGAACGCGGGGCCGCGCAGGGGCTCGGGCAACTGCATGGGGGCTTCTTCCTGGCGTTCGGGGGCGGGCGCCCCCGGGACGTACGAGGGGATCACCGCGAGCAGGACCTGCGCGGTGTGCGGGGCGAGGCGGTCCAGCAGGCCGCCGGGGGCGTGCAGGGCCGGGGTGTCGGCGGCGGAGTCGACCACCAGGACGACGGCGTCGAAGCCGGCGCCGGCCACGTTGTAGGCGTAGCGCTCGCCGGGGCCGTCGGCCGGGTCGTCGTGGGCCGGGAAGACCAGCCGGGTGCGTATCGCGTAGCCCGGGTCGTCCACGGCGAGGACCGGGGAGCGGGTGGTCGTGGAGTAGCGGACCTCGGTGTCGGTGCGGTCCTCCAGGGCGGTGGCCAGGCGCAGCGGCGCGTACATCAGCTCCTCGAAGCCGAGGACGAGGACGCGGCGGGGTCCTTCGCCGAGCGCCTGGGCGACGCGGTCCGCGAGGGCGGGGAGCGCGGGCTCCAGGAGGGCGCGGTGGGCCTCGGTGAAGCCGTGCCGGCCGCCGTCGGGGACGCCGGGCGGCCAGGGGAGGTCGAGGCGGGTGTGGGGGCGGGGGGCCGTCTCCCCGGGCCGATCCCCGGGCCGGCCCTCCGGCTGCCGCTCCCGCTCCCGCTGCCGCTGCCGCTCCTGCTCCTGCTGCCGCTCCTGCTCCGCGACCAGGGCCTGGCCCTTCTCCAGGACGCCGTCCGGGAGGGTGACCGTGCCGGTGTTGCGGGCCACCAGGTCGACGCGGGCGCCGATCTCGGCCGCGAATTCGGTGAGGCGGCCCCGGTCGGCCGGTGAGCGCATGTCGACCAGGGCGACGATGACGTAGTGGTCGCGGGGGTAGCGCTCATGGAGAGCGCGGATCGTGTTGAGGACGGTGTTGCCGGTGGAGAACTCGTCGTCCACCAGGACCAGTGCCGCACCGGGCCCGTCCGCCGCCAGCAGCTCCGGGTCCTCGGGGAGCAGCAGGTGCGAGGTGGCGTGCGAGTGGGCCTCCTCGAAGCCGCCCGCCCGGGCGACCCCGGGCACCGGCCTGCGGGTCGAGTGGAGGTAGGGCGCCCCGCCGAGGCCGTCGGCGACCGAGTGGCCGAGGCCGGTGGCCGTCTCCGCGTAGCCGACGACGACCGCGCGCCGCGCGCCGTCCTCGCCGAGGAGGGCCCGCACCCGGCGGCCCAGCTCGACGCCGGCCCCGTACACCACGGAGGGGCGCTGCGGCACATGCTTGCCGAGCACGTTGGAGACGAGCAGGTGTGCCCGCTTGGGGTTGCGCCGCAGGGCGAGGCCCAGCAGCTCGCGCAGCTCCCCGTCGCCCACCAGCCCGACGCCCAGTCGCTCCGCCACCCAGCTACCCGACCACACCACGTCCGCCGTCCCTCTTTCCACTCGACTGTCGGACCCGGTGCCGTGCTCGGCGCCGGTGTCCCTCTCCGATCGTCCCGCCGGCCCCGCTCATTCCGCGAGGCAGGCCGTCAGCAGGTCCACGAAGCCGACGTCCTCCCGGGCCACGCCGAAGACCTCGGCGCGCAGCAGGGTGCGCTCGGCCCAGGCCCGGTGGGGCTTCACCTCGTTCATCTTGTTCGTGTACGCGGAGCGCAGTACCCCGCCGCCGTCGCTCTCGGGCCGCAGGATGTCCTGGGCGTCGCTGAACTCTTCGTGGCTGACCACGGACAGCGCGTGCACGGGGGCGACGTGCGAGGGGTGGATGCAGGTCTTGCCGAGCAGCCCGTTGGCCCGGTCCAGGTCGATCTCGCGCAGCAGTCCGTCCAGGTCGTGCGCGATGAGCGCGGTGCGCAGCGCCTCGGCCCGGTTCCCCTGGAAGGGGCTGCTCCGCAGCTGCGGCTTGAACATGCGCTCCTGGCGGGGGAAGTACTCCCAGACGGGTCCGGTGATGGTGAAGCCCGTCCCGTCGGCCCGGCCGAGCACATTGACGACGTCCGCGATGACGTGGGCGACGATGCCGACGTCGTACGCCGTCATGTCGGGCGAGCGCCGCAGTCCGTAGGCGGAGCAGAAGTCGGTGACGCCGAGGCGGAGCGCGAGTACCCGGTCACGGTGTGCGGCGACGGTCTCGGCGATGCCCCGGAGGGTTTCGCGGCGGCTCTCCAGGTGAAGGAGCTCGGGCGATTCGAGCACGGGCATGGCGAAGAGCCGGCGGCCCGCGGCGGCCTCGGCCTTGGTCAGGGCCTCCATGAACGGGACGCCCCGGGCGCGCGTGAACTTGGGCAGCACGAAGCCGGACAGCAGCCGGGCGGACGCGCCGAGGCGGCGCACCAGGTCGGTGATCTGTTCCGGTTCGCGGACCCGGACGAACAGCAGCGGCAGCTCGATGGAGCGGGCGTCCAGCTCGGCGAACTGCCTGACCAGGTTCTCCTCGGCCCCGGCGACCTCGGAGTCGTCGATCGAGTCCTCCAGGCAGAGCACCATCGAGACGACTCCGCGCCCGGCCAGCTTGACGATGTCGTCGGCGAGCCGGGGGCGGGTGGCGGGGCTGTAGAGCGTGGCGCCGAGGGCGGCGGAGAGGAGGGGGGCCGGCGAGTCGGCGTCGAACGCACAGGGTTCCTGGAAGAAGAGCCCGCCCTTCACCGCATCTCCGATATGCCCGAAATGACGCATGCAATTCCCCCCGTACTCTCTGACTGGCCGGACAACGTGTGGCCGGTAATAGTACGTACGAACGGATGTCGACGGTTCCCGGCCTGGGTGAATTCCGGGCGTCGTGACCGTTTCGCACGAATCCCAAAAGTGGCGGAGCGGGTGAATCCGCCCGGCCCCCGGGACACGGACCCCGCCCCCCGCGTTGTCCGCGCGGGCGGCCAGCAGGCAGGATGACCGGCATGACGCACGCGATGGTGAAAGGCTCGAACGTCCCCCTCGACGCCATGGCCGTACGGGCCGTGCTGCGCTGGACGCCGGGTACCGGGGTGCCCGATGTGGACGCCTCGGCCCTGCTGCTCGGCGCCGGCGGGCGCGTGCGCTCGGACGAGGACTTCGTCTTCTACAACCAGCCGCGCCACCCTTCGGGCCTGGTGCGCAGGCTGCCCAAGCGCAGCCTGCCCGAGGGCCTGACGGACACCATCGAGGCGGACCTGAACGCACTCGACCCCTCGGTCGACCAGGTGGTCATCGCCGCGTCCTCGGACGGGGCCGCCTTCGAGGCCGTACGCGATCTGCGCATCCTGGTCTACGACGCCGCGGCGGCCGGCGGCGAACCGCTCGCCGTGTTCGACGTGCGCGCGGAGACCGGCGAGGAGACCGCGATCATCTGCGGCGAGCTGTACCGGCGCGGCGACGGCTGGAAGTTCCGGGCGGTCGGGCAGGGCTACCCGACGGGGCTCATCGGCCTCGCGACCGCGTTCGGCATCTCGGTCGACGAGGCGGAGCCCGAGCCCGAGCCGCCCGCCCCGGCGCCGCCCTCGGCCCCGCCCGCCCCGGCCCCCGTACCGGACTCGCAGGCGACCGTGCTGCACCAGCAGCCCTCGTACGGCTATCCCCAGCCCACCGCGGTCCCGGCGCCGCAGCCCTCGTACGGCTATCCCCAGCCGGCCTCCGCGCAGCCCTCCTACGGCTACCCGCAGCCCGCACCGGCGGCGGCGCCCGCTCCGGACCCGAATTTCGTGCTGCCCCCGCAGGGTCCGCAGTTCATACGGCCCTGAGGACACTCAGGCGCGGCTCTTGTAGCCGCGGCCCCACTGCATGCCGTAGCCGTACATCCGGTCCAGCTCGGACTGGAAGCCGTAGACGAACTTCACCTCGCGCCGCACGATCAGCTCGTCCTTGATGTTCTCCACCGTGAACACCGCGCAGGAGCGGGCCTGCGGGGCGCGCTCGTCCAGCTCGATCTCGATGCGCGGCCCGTTGCCCGGGTAGAGCGTCACCTTGGCGTGCGTACGGTCGAAGGCGGGCGTCTGGTCGTAGATGTAGACGAAGCACAGCAGCCGCTTGATGTGCTCGCGCTGATCGAGGTTGACGTAGAGCGTCTCGCCGGAGGGGGCGCCGAAGCGGTCGTCGCCGCTGAGCCTGATGTAGGGCGGCCCGTTCAGATCGCCGAGCAGATTGCCCAGGGGCTGCACCACGCCCCGGGTGCCGTCCGCCAGCTCGTACATGCAGCCGAGGTCCAGGTCGACGTTGACCATCCCCTGGGTGTGCGCCTGGACGGCCTCCGGCTGGAAGAGCTTGAAGGGGCGCAGCAGCCGGCCGCTCTGCCGGGAGCGGCCTCCGATGTCCGAGGTGCGCATGCGCCAGGAGAGGTTGACGCGGAGGTTCCCGGTCAGCGCCCCCTGCTTGGTCAGCGAGACCGTGGCGTGCCGCCGGGTGAGCACGATGGAGTTGGTGGCCGCGCTGCCCGACTCGAACTGCGACTCCCGCCCCGGCCACAGGCTGTTCCAGAACGCCATCCCCGACCCCGCCCCTCTCGGTCCTCACCCGTCGCACGCGGCGCGTACGACGCACGCACCACTGCGGGGCGGCTCCGGGCCGTCTCCGGGTGTGTCCCGGAACCTTGCCGTACGAGCCGCCCCGCAGAGAGCGTTCCCTCAATTCCTACCGGGTCACACCCCGGCGGTCACTTCGGTCTTGCCCTCTTCCGCCTCCAGCGCCTTGTTGCGGCGGACAGAGGACCAGAAGGACCAGGCGATCAGGACGACGCCGACGAGGCCGGTGATGATCTCGTTGATCTCGTACTGGATCGTGATGAGCAGGATGGCCGCCAGCGCGCCGATCGCGTAGTGCGCGCCGTGCTCCAGGTAGACGTAGTCGTCCAGGGTGCCCTGGCGGACCAGGTAGACCGTGAGCGAACGGACGTACATGGCGCCGATGCCGAGGCCGAGCGCCATGAGCACGATCTCGTTGGTGATGGCGAAGGCGCCGATCACACCGTCGAACGAGAAGGACGCGTCGAGGACTTCCAGGTAGAGGAACATGAAGAAGGCGGCCTTGCCGGAAAGGGCGACCGCGGAGATCTTCTTGCCGCTCCGCTTGGCCTCTTCCTCGGCCTCGTGCTCGCGCTCCTCCTCCTCTTCGAGTTTGTCCTCGAAGTAGCCGGAGAGCCCGCCGACGATGAGATACGTGATCAGCCCGGCGATGCCGGAGAGCAGGACGGTCTCCGCCTTGTCCACATGGCCGCCGCCGTGCTGGTGGGCGTGGGTGGCGACGGTCATCGCGGAGATCAGCAGGACGATGAGCGCGATGCAGACCGACAGCATGTCGACCTTGCCGAGCTTGGCCAGCGGGCGCTCGATCCAGCGGAGCCACTGGATGTCCCGGTCCTCGAAGATGAAGTCGAGGAAGATCATGAGCAGGAACATGCCACCGAAGGCGGCGATCGCCGGGTGGGCGTCCGTGACCAGTTCCTTGTAGCGGTCCGGGTCGTTGAACGAGAGGTCGATGGCGTCGACCGGGTTCAGGCTGGCGGTAATGGCCACGATCACGACGGGGAAGACCAGCCGCATACCGAAGACCGCGATGATCACGCCGATGGTGAGGAAGATCTTCTGCCAGAAGGCGGACATCTTCTTCAGGATTCCGGCGTTGACCACGGCGTTGTCGAAGGACAGCGAGATTTCCAGGACGGAAAGGATCGCCACCACACCGAAGGCTTCCCACCCCCCGTAGAACCACGCGGCCACAAGGCCGATCACGGTGATCGCGAACGACCACCCGAAGGTTTTCAGAAGCACTGGCTACCCCATCATGTATGTAACGGGTCTCCCCCGATGAGCACGGGGCTCCCCCGCGCCGTGCGCGGCTTTACGAAACGTTGACCCCGAAGTCTAGAGCGATGCCCCGGAGTCCCGACGCGTACCCCTGACCAACTGCACGGAACTTCCACTCGCCGTTGTAGCGGTAGAGCTCGCCGAAGATCATCGCGGTCTCCGTGGAGGCGTCCTCGGTGAGGTCGTAGCGCGCGAGTTCCTGGCCGTCCGCCTGATTAACGACGCGGATGAACGCATTGCTGACCTGGCCGAATGTCTGGCCGCGATTGTCGGCCTCGTGAATCGAGACCGGAAAGACGATCTTGTCGCAATGGGCCGGCACCTGCGTGAGGTTCACGATGATCGACTCGTCGTCGCCCTCGCCCTCACCCGTGAGGTTGTCACCGGTGTGCTCCACGGAACCGTCGGGGCTCGTGAGGTTGTTGTAGAACACGAACCACTCGTCGCCGAGGACCCGGCCCGACTGGCACAGCAGCGCGCTGGCGTCCAGGTCGAAATCGGCCCCCGTCGTGGATCGTGCGTCCCAGCCGAGCCCGACCAGCACCTGGGTGAGATTGGGTGCGGCCTTGGAGAGGGAGACATTGCCTCCCTTGGCGAGCGTGACGCCCATGGTGTGTCCTCCCCGAGTCTATGAACCGTCTTTGTACCGGACGGAGCCGCCGGCCGAACCCGTGCGGCCGGAAGAACTGTCCGGCGAGCGCGTCCGGCGCCGCACGTGGTGCGGCGCCGGACGGAAATGCTGGTGCCGGGGCCGGGGCCCCGGGCAGGTCAGACGTTGACGCCGAAGTCCTGCGCGATGCCACGCAGACCGGAGGCGTACCCCTGGCCGATGGCGCGGAACTTCCACTCGGCGCCGTTGCGGTACAGCTCGCCGAAGACCATGGCGGTCTCGGTCGACGCGTCCTCGGACAGGTCGTAGCGGGCGAGCTCGCTGTTGTCGGCCTGGTTGACGACGCGGATGTACGCGTTGCGGACCTGGCCGAAGCTCTGCTGGCGGGTCTCGGCCTCGTAGATCGAGACCGGGAAGACGATCTTGTCGACGTCTGCCGGAACCGTGGCCAGATTGACGTTGATGACCTCGTCGTCGCCCTCGCCCTCACCGGTGAGGTTGTCACCGGTGTGCTCGACGGAGCCGTCGGGGCTCTTGAGGTTGTTGAAGAAGACGAAGTTGCCGTCGTTGGCGACCTTGCCCTCGGCGTTCGTCAGCAGAGCGCTGGCGTCGAGGTCGAAGTCCCCGCCGGTGGTGGTACGGGCATCCCAGCCAAGACCCACGATGACCGCGGTCAGGTTGGGCGCGGCCTTGGTCAGCGAGACGTTGCCGCCCTTGCTGAGGCTGACTCCCACGAGTCCTCCCATTGGTTTCTTGGGGGCCGGCCGGTGCCGGCGCCTCCTCGTCGTGTTGACATCCGATCAACGAGTGGATCCTAGTGACCGGTTCCCGGCCGAAACAGGCTTTCCGCCCCGGGTCGGCCCGCGATCCGGGCCGGAGCCGGATCAGAGGGTGCCGAGCGCCTTGACGTAGTCGTTGAGGTCGCGCGCGTCGGGCAGGCCGTTGACGACCGTCCAGCGCACCACGCCCTCCTTGTCGATGATGAAGGTGCCACGCACCGCGCAGCCCTTCTCCTCGTCGAAGACGCCGTAGGCCCGCGAGGTCTCGCCGTGCGGCCAGAAGTCGGAGAGCAGCGGGTACTCCAGGCCCTCCTGCTCGGCGAAGACCCGCAGGGTGTGGATCGAGTCGTTGGACACGGCCAGCAGCTGCGTGTCGTCGTTCTCGAACGTGGGCAGCTCGTCGCGGAGCGCGCACAGCTCACCCGTGCAGACGCCGGTGAAGGCGAACGGGTAGAACAGCAGGACCACGTTCTTCTCGCCCCGGAAGTCGGAGAGCTTCACGGTCCGGCCGTGGTTGTCCTTCAGCTCGAAATCCGGGGCCTGGGTACCGACCTCGATCGCCATGAAACGCGTCCCTTCGCTACGTCACCGGGCTGGGCTGTCCGGGTGACCCCCACCCTACGCAGACCCCCGGGGCGCCCGTGCGGCACCCGGGACAGCTTCCCGCCCAGGTGCGGATCAAGCCACTGCGCACCCGGGACACGGATGTACGAAGGCCCCCGGGCGGCGCGATGCCGTCGGGGGCCTTCAGGGGTTGGTGGGGTCAGCGCTTGGCCTTGGCCGCTTTGGGCGTGACGAGGCGGCTTCCCGACCAGTCCTTGCCCGCGTTGACGCTCTTGGTCTGGGCGAGCCCTGCGGTCTGGGCGGCCTCGTTGATGTCGCTCGGCTCGACGTAACCGTCACGGCCGGTCTTCGGCGTCATCAGCCAGACCACGCCGCCGTCCTCGAGCAGACCAATGGCATCCACCAGCGCGTCCGTAAGGTCGCCGTCCTCGTCGCGGAACCACAGCAGGACGACGTCAGCGATGTCGTCGTAGTCCTCGTCGACGAGATCCTGGCCGGTAATGGCCTCAATGCCCTCACGGAGCTCCAGCTCGACGTCGTCGTCGTAGCCGATCTCCTGGACCACCTGTCCGGGCTCGAACCCCAGGCGTGCCGCCGGGTTGGTCCGCTCCTCCGCGTGGTCCGCGGTCGCGCTCACGGGTTGCCTCCTGATCATGTTCGGAAAATGCTTCAGCCACGCGCGGGCGCGGGGCGTTGGCCGTAGTCCACACGGGAGCGGCGGATCGCGCAAGTACCCAGCGTACGAGACCGCCTAAACGGTGACGTTTCCTGTCACGTCGCCGTCCTTCAGGCAGGCTCCCCGCGAGGGTCCGCGTCCTCCTCCACTCCTGTCGCGTCCTACGTCCATGGACAGCTTATGCCGTTTCGGTCCGGCATTCGGAGCCGAGCAGCCTTTGGGAACACTTGCACGCCTTGGGCGTATGGTGGCGGTCCATCCCTTCTCATCCTGCCTGCCCCATCCTGTCCGACACCGTCTGCCTGCACCGATACCCACTCGGCGGCCGTCCATCCGCCCCGGCGGAACCGGGCCGGGGACGCGTTCGCGGTTACCTCTCGGTAGAGATGACGTACGCGTTTCAGCGGTACACGATGGGGATGGCGTACACATCCTCATGCCCGGGGGCAGGACTCCCGCAACAGGCCCCGAAGCGCAGCACCGAACAGCGAAGGAACAGCGTGGCTTCCGGATCCGATCGCAACCCGATCATCATTGGCGGCCTTCCGAGTCAGGTCCCGGATTTTGATCCCGAAGAGACCCAGGAATGGCTCGACTCCCTCGACGCCGCCGTCGACGAGCGAGGCCGTGAGCGGGCCCGCTATCTCATGCTCCGGCTCATCGAGCGCGCGCGAGAGAAGCGCGTCGCCGTGCCGGAGATGCGCAGCACGGACTACGTCAACACGATCGCCACGAAGGACGAGCCGTTCTTCCCCGGCGACGAGGAGATCGAGCGCAAGGTCCTCAACGCGACCCGCTGGAACGCGGCCGTGATGGTCTCGCGCGCCCAGCGTCCGGGGATCGGCGTGGGCGGTCACATCGCCACGTTCGCCTCCTCGGCCTCGTTGTACGACGTCGGTTTCAACCACTTCTTCCGCGGCAAGGACGACGGTCTGGGCGGCGACCAGATCTTCTTCCAGGGGCACGCCTCGCCCGGGATCTACGCCCGCGCCTTCCTGCTGGACCGGCTGAGCGAGGCGCAGCTGGACGCGTTCCGCCAGGAGAAGTCGAAGGCGCCGAACGGGCTGTCCAGCTACCCGCACCCGCGGCTGATGCCGGACTTCTGGGAGTTCCCGACCGTGTCGATGGGCCTCGGCCCGCTCGGCGCGATCTACCAGGCGCGGATGAACCGCTACATGGAGGCGCGCGGCCTCGCCGACACGTCGAACTCGCATGTGTGGGCGTATCTCGGCGACGGCGAGATGGACGAGCCGGAGTCGCTCGGGCAGCTGTCCATCGCCGCCCGCGAGGGCCTGGACAACCTGACCTTCGTCGTCAACTGCAACCTCCAGCGCCTCGACGGCCCGGTGCGCGGCAACGGCAAGGTCATCCAGGAACTGGAGTCCCAGTTCCGGGGCGCCGGGTGGAATGTGATCAAGCTGGTCTGGGACCGGTCCTGGGACCCGCTGCTGGCGCAGGACCGCACGGGCATCCTGGTCAACAAGCTGAACACGACGCCGGACGGGCAGTTCCAGACGTACGCCACGGAGACCGGCGCGTACATCCGGGAGCACTTCTTCGGGGACGACCCGAGGCTGCGCGAGATGGTCAAGGACATGACCGACCAGCAGATCCTGCACCTGGGGCGCGGCGGTCACGACCACCGCAAGGTGTACGCGGCCTATGCGGCGGCCAAGGCCCACAAGGGCCAGCCGACGGTGATCCTGGCGCAGACGGTCAAGGGCTGGACCCTCGGGCCGAACTTCGAGGGCCGCAACGCGACCCACCAGATGAAGAAGCTCACCGCCGAGGACCTGAAGCGGTTCCGGGACCGGCTGCACATCCCGATCGCGGACAAGGAGCTGGAGGACGGCAACCCGCCGTACTACCACCCGGGCCGCGGCTCGGAGGAGATCCAGTACATGCACGACCGCCGCAAGGGCCTGGGCGGTTATGTCCCGACCCGGGTGGTGCGCGCGAAGCCGCTGCCGCTGCCGGCGGACAAGACGTACGCGGCCGCGAAGAAGGGCTCGGGTCAGCAGTCGATCGCCACCACCATGGCGTTCGTCCGCATCCTGAAGGACCTCATGCGGGACAAGGAGATCGGCAGGCGCTTCGTGCTGATCGCGCCCGACGAGTACCGCACGTTCGGCATGGACGCCTTCTTCCCGAGCGCCAAGATCTACAACCCGCTCGGGCAGCAGTACGAGTCGGTGGACCGCGATCTGCTGCTCGCGTACAAGGAGTCGCCGACCGGGCAGATGCTGCACGACGGCATCTCGGAGGCGGGCTGCACGGCCTCGCTGATCGCCGCGGGCTCCGCCTACGCGACGCACGGCGAGCCGCTGATCCCGGTGTACGTCTTCTACTCGATGTTCGGCTTCCAGCGCACCGGTGACCAGTTCTGGCAGATGGCGGACCAGCTGGCGCGCGGCTTCGTGCTGGGCGCGACCGCCGGCCGGACGACACTGACCGGCGAGGGGCTCCAGCACGCCGACGGGCACTCGCAGCTGCTGGCGTCGACCAACCCTGCCTGCGTGGCCTACGACCCGGCGTTCGGGTACGAGATCGCGCACATCGTGCAGGACGGCCTGCGCCGGATGTACGGCGGGGCCCCCGAGGAGAACGAGGACGTCTTCTACTACCTCACGGTCTACAACGAGCCGATCCAGCATCCGGCGGAGCCCGCCGATGTCGACGTCGAGGGCATTCTGAAGGGCGTCTACCGCTACAGCAGCGGGGAGAAGGGCGAGATCCCGGCCCAGATCCTGGCGTCCGGTGTGGCGGTGCCGTGGGCGGTGGAGGCTCAGCGCATCCTCGCCGACGAGTGGAACGTGAAGGCGGACGTCTGGTCGGCGACCTCCTGGAACGAGCTGCGGCGCGAGGCCGTGGACGTGGAGCGGTACAACCTGCTGCACCCGGAGGAGGAGCAGCGCGTGCCGTACGTGACGCGCAAGCTGTCCGGGGCGCAGGGGCCGTTCGTGGCGGTGTCGGACTGGATGCGGTCCGTGCCGGACCAGATCGCCCGCTGGGTGCCCGGCGCGTACCAGTCGCTGGGCGCGGACGGTTTCGGGTTCGCGGACACGCGGGGCGCGGCGCGGCGGTACTTCCACATCGACGCGCAGTCGATCGTGCTCGGGGTGCTCACGGAGCTGGCGAAGGAGGGGAAGATCGACCGGTCGGCGCTGAAGACGGCGGTCGACCGCTACGAGCTGCTGGACGTGGCCTCGGCCGATCCGGGAGCCGCGGGCGGCGACGCGTAACGCGGGCGCGGAGACCGGCCCGGTGCGGGGCGGCGGGACCCGGGAAGGGTGCCGCCGCCCCGCGGCGCGTCCGGGCCCGGTCAGTTCTCCCACACCTTGAAGGCGCGCACCTGGTACGGGGAGCGGGGCAGCCAGGTGCCGCCGCCCGGGTACGTCTCGAACTCGCCGGTCTCCTGGCACTCGGCGGACTGGTAGGTGGTGACGGGCCGGCCGGTGCGGTTGGCGAGGGCCTGGGCGGTGGTGCCGGGTTTCAGCGGGACGCAGCTCTCGATGTCGATGGTGGACAGCTCATGGGTCTGCCGGGCGCCGGTGAAGTCGGGCTTCGACCAGAGGCAGAGCTGCCCGCTCGCGCAGGCCCCCAGGGATACGGGCGCGGCCTCGGCGGGCGCGGTGGTCCCGGTCGGCGCGAGCAGGAACAGGGCGGTGACGGCCAGGAAGGCCGCGGCGACGGTCGTACGCATGTGAGTTGAACCCCCGTGATGATGAGACGGCTGTGATTCCCAGCACCCACCCTGCGCCGTTACGGAGAGTAATCGGAAGGGCTGGAGGTCAGGTCCACTCCCAAAGGTGACGACCCGCACAGCGTTGACGCGAATGGCGCGGAGCGTGCCGCAGGGCCGTACACAGGGTGAGGCGATCGCCGTGTCCTTCCGCACAGTCGGGTGATGTGCGTCACCCCGCTCCCGAACCGGCTCCACCCGTCTCCTAGGGTGGTCCGGAGTGACTTCCTTCGACTCCTCCCCCACGCTCACCGCCTGGCGCGCGCTGCTCGCTGTCGCGGTCGTCTTCGTGATGCTCGCGACGACCGGCTGGACCGCCGTGCACCACCAGCGGTCCGGTGACGCCCGCGCGCTCGCGCTGGCCGCCTGGGCCAAGGGGTCGATAGCGGGACAGCCGCTGCCGGACGCCGACACCCCGGCGTACAAGCTGGCGCACTTCTTCGCCACGCTGGCCCCGGCGCAGCGCGCCCACCTCGCCGACCGGTACCCGCTCGTCGTGGGGAACCTCAACGGCGCCCCGGTCACCACCCGTTACCGCGCGAACCGGCGGGCGATCGGGCAGGCGAGCGCGGTCGAGCGCGAACGCGTCCACGACACCAGACTCTCCGCGTCCGGCCGCGCCGAGGCCCAGCACCGCCTGGACCGGTTCCGGTCGATGCTCGCCCGGGACCGCCACTTCCTGGCGTTCGACCCGTCGGGGCGCGGGCTCGCCGCCGAGGTGTTCGGCGACCTGGACCGGGCGCAGCGCATCTCGCTCGTCGTGCCCGGCGTCGACACGAATCTGCTGACCCTGGAACGCACCGGGCCCAAGACCAACGCCGCGCCCGTCGGCATGGCCAGGTCGCTGTACGCCGCCGAGCGCGCCGCGAGCCCCGGGGTGCGCACCGCCGTCATCGCCTGGGCCGACTACACCACACCGGTCGGCATCGGCATGGACGCCGCCCTCGGCAATCTCGCCGCGCGCGGGGCGGTCCGGCTCGACGCGCTCGTCCGGGTCCTCCCGGGACCGGCGCCCGTCTCGCTGTTCTGCCACAGCTACGGCTCCGTCCTGTGCGGGCTCGCCGCGAGCAGGCTGCCCGGCCGGGTCGAGGACATCGCGGTGGCCGGCAGCCCCGGCATGCGGGCGGACAACGTCGGCCGGCTGCACACCCGGGCGCACGTGTGGGCGATGCGGGACAGCGGGGACTGGATCGAGGACGTGCCGAACCTGGAGTTCGGGGGCCTCGGGCACGGCGCGGATCCGGTGGACCGCGGCTTCGGCGCCCGGGTCGTCTCGGCGGACGGGGCGGTCGGCCACAGCGGTTACTTCGAGCCCGGCACCGAGAGCCTGGACAATTTCGCCGCGATCGGAGTTGGCGCGTACACGTCGGTCAGCTGCGCACCGGCCGACAGCACCTGCAACGACGGGGTGTACGCCGACTCGACAGCCTGACGCGCGTAGAGACACCGCGTCCGGCCTCCGGAAGCGGTCGACTCCGAGAGGAGACGGGGCGGGCAAGTGCCGCATACGATGAGGCGCATGGGTGATGTGCTGGCCGGAATTCATGCCACCTGGGAGTTCGACACCGACTCCGTGCTCATCCGCTACGAACGGGGTATCCGCACGCCGAGACTTCTCCAGAGCCTCCGCGAGCGCCGCGTCCCGCACGCGGCGCTGTCGTCGGTGACGCTGACCCCGGGCAGGCGGGGCACGGTGGTGCTGCGTGCCGTCCCGCGCCCCGGTGCCGATCCGCTCCTCGAAGCCGCCGCCGGGCAGCTCAAGGACGGCTGCGACCCGTACCGGCTGGTGCTCCCCGCCGCGCGCGAGACCCTGGCCGAGTACTACGCGGACGAGCTGCGGGCCTGCCTCGGCGCGGGCTCGGGCGAGCCGGCCGACCGTTTCCTGGTCGCGGCCCCCGAGGCGCCGATGCAGTTCAAGGCGTACGACGGGCGGGCCGGCTTCGACGGTGAGCGGATCTCGTTCCGCTGGTTCTGGACGGGCGCCTCGTCGGAGAAGTGGAAGGCCGGCGACCAGACGTTCCCGGTCACGGATCTGTGCGGGGTCGAGTGGCGCTCGCCGGAGGGGCTGGAAGGCTATCTGCGGCTGCTGCCCAGGGGCTCGGACGCCGTGGTCCACACGTCCGGAGGGCTCACCGGCCCCACGACGGGCGGGACCGCCACCGGTGTGCAGCCGGTGATACCCCGGCCCGCCCGGGCCGACCAGGACCCCGCGGCGGTGATCTTCGGGCTCGGCTACGGCCCGGTCCACGAGTCGCTGCCCTTCGCGGCCGCCGTCCTCGAATCCGTACGCAGGAAGCAGTCCGCGCCCCCGGCCGCCGCTCCCCTCACCGCCGCGGCCCGGCGCGATCCGGCGGACATCGCGGAGCGCATCCACCACCTCGGGGAGCTGCACCGGGCGGGCCTGGTGACCGACGAGGAGTTCAGCGCCAAGAAGGCACAGCTCCTGGCCGAGCTGTAACCGGAAGCCGGCGGCCACCCGAGATGACCGAGCCGATACCCGCTCCCGCCCTCGCGCACACCACCCGTTCGCGGCGGTGGACGAGGTTTCTGCCGCAGGCGGCCGCCGTCGCGCTGACGGTGCTCTTCCTCCCGGTCACCCTGGCCAATCTCCTCGATCAGTACGGGCTCGGCGGCGCGGCCGCCACCGCCCTCGCCGTCACCCAGGCCGGGCCGCTGCTGCTGGTGGCGCGCCGGCCGCTGTGGGCCTGGTGGATCGTCTTCCCGGCGGACATCGCGGGCGCGCTGGTGATCCTGGGGCAGCCGGCCCGCGAGTACGACGTGTGGCCGTGGCCGCCCGCGCCGCTCGTCGGCTACCTCTTCCTGCTTCTCGCGCTGGCCCTGCGCCGGTCCCGGCGGGTGCTCGTCGCCGTCTGGCTGGCGACCGGGGCGGCGAGCCTGATCCTCCATCTGGTCCGCGCGGACCGCAGCAACGGCAGCGCGCTGCTGCTGCCCCTGTTCGCGGCCGTGGTGCTGGTGATCGGCGCGGCGGTACGGGAACGGCGCGTCGCTCAGCGCCGGCTCGCCGAGCAGGAGACCGTCAGCGAGGCGGAGCGGGCCCGGCGGACGCTGCTGGAGGAGCGGGCCAGGATCGCCCGGGAGCTGCACGACGTGGTCGCCCACCACATGTCCGTGATCACGGTCCAGGCGGACTCCGCGCCCTACCGGCTGCCGGAGCTGTCGGACGAGGCGCGCGAGGAGTTCGGGACGATCGCGGCGAGCGCGCGGGAGTCGCTGGCCGAGATGCGGCGGCTGCTCGTGGTGCTGCGCGGCGACGGCACGGAGGGCGAGCGGGCCCCGCAGCCCGGGATCGGCCGCTTGCAGCAGCTGGTGGAGGCGACGGTACGGGCGGGGCTTCCGGCCGAACTGTCGCTGGCCGCCGAGCTGGGTGACGTACCGCCAGCCGTTGACTTGTCCGCGTACCGGATCGTTCAAGAGGCGCTGGCCAACGTGGTCCGGCATGCGCCGGGGGCACGGACACTGGTATCGGTCACCTCGGACGAAGGGCAGTTGACGGTGCTGGTCGTCAACAGCCCGCCGGAGCGGCCGGTTTCGCCGCTGGAGTCGGCGGGAACGGGGCACGGTCTGGTCGGGATGCGGGAGCGCGTACGGTTGACGGGCGGCTCACTGGACACCGGGCCGCTGCCGGACGGGGGGGTTCCGGGTCGCCGCGCGGCTGCCGCTGTCCCCGGCCGGGCCCGACGACGCCCCCTGAGTCCGGAGGAACCGTGCCCATCCGTGTGATCATCGTCGACGACCAGGCCATGGTGCGGGCGGGTTTCGCGGCCCTGCTGGCGGCGCAGGCGGACATCGACGTGGTCGGTGAGGCGCCGGACGGGCGCCAGGGCGTCGAGGTCAGCCGCCGGGTCCATCCGGACGTGGTCCTGATGGATGTCCGGATGCCCGAGATGGACGGCCTCGCGGCCGCCCGCGAGCTGCTGGAACCGCCGCCGGGCGTGGTCCATGTGCCCAGGGTGCTGATGCTGACCACGTTCGACGTGGACGACTACGTGTACGAGGCGCTGCGGGCCGGGGCGTCCGGCTTCCTGCTGAAGGACGCGCCGCCGGCCGACCTGATCGCGGCGGTCCGGGTGGTGGCAGCGGGCGACGCGCTGCTCGCGCCGTCCGTGACGCGCCGGCTGATCGCCGACTTCGCGAAGCAGGGCCCTTCGGCGGCGGCCCGGAACGGTGCGACGCTGCGGCTCAACGGGCTGACGCCGCGCGAGACGGAGGTCCTGGAGCTCATCGCGCGCGGCCTGTCGAACCAGGAGATCGCCGGGAAGCTGGTGCTCGCCGAGCAGACGGTGAAGACGCACATCGGGCGCGTCCTGGCGAAGCTGTCCCTGCGGGACCGGGCGCAGGCGGTGATCTTCGCGTACGAGGCGGGGCTCGTCGTCCCCGGCTCCGCCTGACGCACCCCCTACCCGGGTATCACGAGCCGGTTGGCTCCCCGGTGTGACGCCCGGGCGCCCACCGCGTTCCTACCTTCCTCCCGTCGCGCCGAACGGCGTGCGGGGACCGGCCGGTTCGGCCGGAGAGGGAGGGCGGGGCGGATGCGGCGTTACGCGAGGACCCTGGTCGCGGCCGCGCTGGCGGTCACCGTGGTGTCGGGGACGGCGGGCTGGGTGTCGGGCAACGCCCAGCAGGCGGTCACGGGCCCGCCGCCCGGCACGGCGTCCTGGCGGGCCGACCGCACGCTGGGCCGCGAGCTGCCCGACCCGGAGCGGGACGCGCCCGCCGAAGTGGCCCGGTTCTTCGCGGGGTTGACCGGGGCACAGCAACACGCCCTGGCCGTCCGGCACCCGCTCGTCGTCGGCAACCTCGACGGCGCCCCCATAAAGCTGCGCTACCGGGCCAACGCCCTTGCCCTGAAGGCGTCCCACGACCCCCGCTACGCCCGCCTCGCCGAGGACCCGGACCGCCGCTTCCTGGCGTTCGACCCGCGCGGCCGGGGCCAGATCGCGGAGGTCTTCGGTGATCTGGCGGCCGCCCGGCGGGTGTCCGTGGTGGTGCCCGGGTCCGACATCGACGCCGGCACCTTCGACCGTACGACCGATGTGTACGGCACTCCGGCCGGCATGGCCAGGTCGCTGTACGCCCGTACGGGGCCGGGCACCGCCGTGATCGCCTGGACCGGGTACACCACCCCGGTGGGCCTCGGGCCCGACGCGGCGCGGGGGACGCTGGCGGAGGCGGGGGCCACGCGGCTGAGCCGGTTCACGGACGGGCTGGCGGCCGCCGGGACGCCCGTCACCGCGGTGTTCTGCCACAGCTACGGCTCGGTCGTCTGCGGCCTGGCCGCGCACCGGCTGCGCGTCGCCGACCTGGTGGTGCTCGGCTCGCCCGGGATGCGCGCGGACAGCGTGGCCGGTCTGCGCACCGGGGCGCGGGTGTGGGTGGCGAAGGACCCCGGCGACTGGATCGGCAAGGTCCCGCACGTCGAGTTCGCCGGGCTCGGCCACGGCGCGGACCCCGCGTCGCCGGGGTTCGGCGCCCGCCGGGTGCCCGCGGACGACGCGGAGGGGCACACGGGGTACTTCGCGCCGGGCACCGAGTCGCTGCGGGCCTTCGCGGAGATTGCCGAAGGCGCGTACGCCCAGGGCTGATCCGGAGGAAAGGGCCTAGCTGTTCCCGCCCAGCTCCTCCGCCAGACCGACGATGACACCGTCCGGGCCGCGCAGATAGCAGAGCAGGTAGCTGTCCTCGAACCGGGCGATGGAGCCGACGACTTCGCCGCCGAGCGGGCGCAGCCGGGCGACCGTGTCCTCGATGTCGTCGACGGCGAACATGACGCGGTGCGTGCCGAGCACGTTGTGCGGCCGGTCGCGCGGGGCGTCGATCAGTGCGGGGCTGAGGTACTTCGCCAGCTCCAGGCGGCTGTTCCCGTCCGGGGTCCGGAGCATGGCGATCTCGCAGTGGGTGCCGTCGAGGCCGGTGCACCGGTCGGCGAAGCCGCCTTGGACCTCGCCCTTGCCCTCCAGCTCCATGCCGAGTTCTCGGAAGAACGCGATGGCCGCGTCCAGGTCCTCGACCACGATGCCGACGTTGTCCATCCGCTTGATCGCCATGCGTGTGCCTCCTCCGTCGCTCCCCCCGGCCGCTTCCTCGTACGGACGCTACTCCGCGTTACTCGCGTGCGAGGGAGGTCAGGCTCATGTCCTGGTAGCGGTCGCCCGCGACCTGTCCGGCGATCGGTTCGAGGAGGGCCAGCTCGTCTTCGGTGAGCGTGAGGCGGGTGGCGCCCGTGTTCTCCAGGAGGCGGTGGCTCTTGCGGGTGCCGGGGATCGGGACGACGGTGATGCCGTGGACCTGGGCGCGCTGCTGCACCCAGGCGAGCGCGACCTGACCGGCGGTCGCCCCATGGCCGGCGGCGATCTTGTGGACGGGCGCCAGGAGCGCCGCGTTGGTCTTCGCGTTCTCGCCGGTCATCCGGGGCTGCGAGGCGCGGAAGTCGCCCTGGGACAGCTCCTTGCCCGCGTCCGCGAAGGACCCGGTGAGGAAGCCCCGGCCCAGCGGCGAGTACGGCACGACCGTGACGCCCAGTTCGGCGGCGGCGGCGAGCGCGCTGCGCTCCACGTCCCGGCTGAAGAGGGACCACTCGGACTGGAGGGCGGCGATCGGGTGCACGGCGTGCGCCTCGCGCAGTTCGGCGCCGGTGACCTCGCTGAGCCCGAGCTGTTTGACCTTGCCCTGCCGGACCAGCTCGGCCATGGCGCCGACGGACTCCGCGAACGGGACGGCGGTGTCGTGGCGGTGCATGTAGTACAGGTCGATGACGTCGGTGTTCAGGCGGCGCAGGCTCGCCTCGACGGCCTTGCGGATGTAGGCGGGGCTGTTGTTGACGCCCCGGTAGTCGGGGTCGTCCTCGCGCCGCTCGATGCCGAACTTCGTGGCGAGGGTGATCTCGTCGCGGTGCGCCCCGACGAACGGCGCGAGGAAGGTCTCGTTGGCGCCGCTGCCGTAGATGTCGGCGGTGTCGAAGAGGGTGACGCCCGCCGTCAGCGCCGTTTCCAGCGTCTCGCGGGCCGAAACCTCGTCGGTGTCGCCGTAGAACTCGCTGATACCCATGCAGCCGAGGCCCTGAACCCCGATCCGGGGGCCGCCCCGGCCGAGCTCGACGGTGGCGATCTTCTGGTCAGTCATGAAGCACTGGTCCCTTCCGGCACCCCACGGGCGTCCGCGTAGAAGTCGATCTTGTAGTCCAGTACGGCCAGGGTGTCCTGGAGCTCCGCGATCCGCGTCCGTACGTCGCGGCGGGTGGCCTCCAGCAGTTCCTGCCGTTCCTCGAAGGTGTGGTCGCCCTCACGTATGAGCTCGGCGTACCGGACCATGTGGGCGACCGGCATCCCGGTCAGCCGCAGCTTGGTGACGAAGGCGAGCCAGTCGAGGTCCCGGTTGCTGAAGCGGCGCTGGCCGGTGTGCGACCGGTCCACATTCGGCATGAGCCCGATCCGCTCGTACCAGCGCAGGGTGTGGGCGGTCAGGCCGGTGAACGCGGCGACCTCGCTGATCGTGTAGCGGTCCCGCCCGTCGGGGCGCGGGTGCGCCGAGGGGGCGGAGGCGCAGATATCGGCCCGGTTCGAAGTGGTCTCCATCACCGTCATGCCTCCACGCTATGACGTTGGAGTGCACTCGAAGCAAGCAGGACCGGGGCGGTTTCCGGCCGGTGGGACCTGGAATCTACTCTCGTACGCATGCAGAGCCTGGCGATGATCGAGAACTGGCCGGTCCCCACCGCCGCGGCGGCCGTCGTACGAGCGGACGGGACGGTCGTCGGTACGCACGGCCCGACCGCGCACCGCTTCCCGCTCGCGTCCGTCACCAAACCGCTCGCGGCCTACGCGGCGCTGGTGGCGTACGAGGAGGGCGCCGTGGAGCTGGACGAACCGGCGGGCCCCGAGGGCTCGACCGTGCGCCACCTCCTCGCCCACACCAGCGGCCTCGCGTTCGACGAGCACCGGGTGATGGCCCCGCCCGGCAACCGGCGCCTCTACTCCAACGCGGGCTTCGAGGTGCTGGGCGACCACATCGCGAAGGCCACCGAGATCCCGTTCCCGGAATACGTCCGGCAGGCGGTCCTGGAACCGCTCGGGATGACCGCGACCACCCTGGAAGGCTCCCCCGCCAAGGACGGCGTCTCCACGGTCGCCGATCTCGCGCGCTTCGCCGCCGAGGTGCAGGCCCCCCGCCTCCTCGACCCGCGCACGGTGCTCGCCGCGCAGACCGTGGTCCACCCGGGCCTGAAGGGCGTCCTTCCCGGCTACGGCCACCAGAACCCCAACGACTGGGGCCTCGGCTTCGAGATCCGCGACTCCAAGTCCCCGCACTGGACGGGCGCCTCCTCCTCGCCCGCGACCTTCGGCCACTTCGGGCAGTCGGGCACCTTCCTCTGGGTCGACCCGGCGGCGGGCGCGGCCTGCGTCGCGCTCACCGACCGGGCCTTCGGCCCGTGGGCGGCCGAGGTGTGGCCGCCGTTCACCGACGCGGTGCTGGCGGAGCTGGCGGGCTGACCGGACCCGGCCGTCAGCGGTCGTTCACCGTCGCCACCCGGCCCGCGTACCGCTGGGTCCAGCCGGTGCCGGTGTCGGCGGTGAGGACCACGTCGTAGTAGCCGTGCTCGGTGGGCCAGTCCACGACCGCGGAGTGGCCGCCGGGGACGGTGACCTTGCGGGTGCCGCCCGCGTAGTCGTGGGCCTTCAGGGTGTAGCGGACCGGGTGACGGCCGTCGTTGTGCAGCCCCAGCCGGACCACCGGGCGCCGGCCCCGGACCAGCCGCGGCTCGACCCGGGGCAGGCCGATGTGGCGCGTACTCGCGTCCTCGGGGAGCAGCTGCCCGGCGAAGGAGCGCAGGAACCCGTCGGGGCCGTACACCGAGAAGGCGTACCTGCCGTCGGTCGCGCTCGTGTCCCAGGTGTACGTGCGCGGGGCGGCCGCGCTCACCGTGTGCGGGATGTTCTCGAACGGGAGGTGGCGGTCCGGGAAGACCTGGAGGCTCACCGCTTTGCCCTCCGGACCGCCGGTGAGCGTCATGGCGGCGGTCACCGTTCCGGCGGCCCGGTCCTCGGTGAGCACGGCGTGCGGGTGGAAGGAGAGGCCGCGCGGCTCCAGCCGGTCGCGGGGCGGCCTCGGCGGGGTGCCGGTGACCGGGTCGGCGATGACGACCGGGCCGGGGCGCGGGTGCGCGAAGTCGATGGCGCTGGTCAGGTCCCCGGCGATGGAGCGGCGCCACGGGGTGATGTTCGGGCAGGTGAACGGCTTGCCCAGGTGCGCGGCCCAGGTCTCCAGGAACTTCACGGTCGAGGTGTGGTCGAAGACCTCCGAGGCGACGTAGCCGCCGCGCGTCCACGGGGAGACCAGCACCATCGGGACGCGGGGCCCGAAGCCGTACGGGGTGGTGCCGGAGAACTCGCCGGGGGTGCCCGGCTCCGGGCGCGGCGGCAGAACGTGGTCGAACTTCCCGTCGTTCTCGTCGTACGTGATGATCACCAGGGTGTGGTTCCAGATGTCCTCGTTGCTCTGGAGGGTCCTCAGCACCTTGTTCATGTACCGCTCGCCGTGCACCGTGTCGAAGCCCGGGTGCTCGCTCCAGGCGGCGGGCATGACCACCCAGGACACCTCGGGCAGCGGGTGCTCGGCGCCCGGCTCGCAGGCGGCGATCAGGTCGCGCAGGACGGCGTCCAGATTGGCGTCGGAGTCGTCGTCGGGCGTGGTGGCGCCCGCGTAGACGAAGGAGTTGGCCTTCCAGACCCGGCCGGTGCCCGGTTCGAGTTCGGCCGGGCCGGTGGTGCGGGGGTCGAAGGCGGCGAAGCTGTTGGTGACGTTGCAGCCGTACTCGCCGACGTAACCGCTCTGGAGGCTGCCGCCGACGCCGTTGCCGCTGTTGTCGGAGTAGACCCGCCAGTCGATGCCCGCCTGCTGGAGCTGTTCGGGGACGGTGGTCCAGCGGCGGGTGTAGTCGTTCTGGCCCGCGTTGGTGGTCTCGCCGCCCGCCGTGCCGCTCATCAGGTAGTAGCGGTTGGGGATGGTGGGCCCGTGCAGCGAGCAGAAGTTCATGTCACAGACGGTGTACTGCGAGGCGAGCGAGTACATCCACGGCATGTAGTCGGGCGTGTAGTACCACATGCAGTGGTCGCCCTTGTCCTGCACCCAGGTGTCCCAGCGCCCGCCGTTGGCACCGTAGAAGTTGTGCTTGTCGCTCCAGGTGGCGGTCGAGACGGCGGGCGTCACGATGGCGCCGGTCGCGTCGCGCTGCTGGAAGACACTGGTGCCGTCCTGGAAGGTCAGGACCTGCTTGTCGTCGTGGCCGCGCACCCCCTTCAGCTGGCCGAGGTAGTGGTCGAAGGAACGGTTCTCCTGCATCAGGATCACCACGTGCCTCAGGTCGGAGATATCGCCCTTGAAGCCTTTGGGCAGGCGGTATTCGGCCGCCTCGGCCTGCGCCCCGCCGACCGCCTCGGCCACCGGCCCCGCGGCGAGGGCGCCGAGCGAGACGGCGGCCGTCCGAAGCACCCGTCGGCGGCTCATGCGCAGGTCGTCGGCGAGCCGGCCGGTGTCGGCGGCGTCGGCGGGGGCTTCGGTCTGAAGGGTCATCGGGGCACCTCTGGGGGGAGTGGTTCACAAGGGAAGGAAGCGCGCCTGCGAAAACTAGGCCGCCGGTACGAACGGCGGGCGAACCGCGGGGGACGTGTTCCTGAGGCACCGGCAGATTTCCATGGCCCCGGCACGTAGTCGAGATCCCGCACGGTGATAGCCGAAAGTCGTGCCCCATTGGCCGGTCCGCCGGTCTTGCCGGGACCCTGGCCGCCGGTCCCGGACGGCCGCTACGCTCCCCGCCCATGACCGACGACATAGTCCGCGCCACCGCCTCCGACGTCCCCGCGCTCGCGGACGTGCTGGGCAGCGCGTACGCCGAGGACCCGGTCTGGTCCTGGCTGATGCCCCGGGACCGCGACCGGCGGCTGCGGCTGCTGTTCACCGCGCACCTGGCGCAGCAGGTCCCGGCGGGCCGGGTGTGGACGGACCGGGACCGCACGGTCGCGGCGGTCTGGGCGGAGCCCGGTGCGTGGAAGCTCCCGGCGCGCTACCTGCTGCGCAACGCGGGCACGCTGCTGCGGGCGGGCCGGGCACAGCTCCCGCGTACCGCCGGGCGGCTGCTGGCCCTGGAGCACCGGCACCCGGCCCGCCCCGCGCACTGGTACGTCGAGTACATCGGCACCCACGCCGACGCACGCGGTACGGGGCGCGGCTCGGTGGTCCTCGGCGGCCTGCTGGAACGGGCGGACGCGGACGGCCGCCCGGTCTTCCTGGAGTCGAGCAACAGCCGCAACCTCACGTTCTACCGCCGCCACGGCTTCGAGGTCCGCGAGGAGATGACCTTCCGGTCGGGGCCGCCGATGTGGTCGATGTGGCGGCGGTAGCCGGTGCGGGGCCGGTGCCGGATGCCGGCGTCCCGGTGCCGGTCAGTCGCAGAGCTCCCAGACCAGCACCTCGGCCGCGTCCGACGCGACCAGGTCGAGTCCCGTCTCGCCGGTGATCCGGGCCGCGTCGCCCGCCGTCAGCTCCTCGGCGCCCACCCGCACCGTGCCGCGCACCACGTGCACGTACGCCCGGGCGGCGTCGGGGACCGCCGCGCGCTCGCCCTCCGCGAGGCGGCGCACGTGCAGCATGGCGCCCGCCTCGGGGAGGGCGTACGGGGTGGAGTCGGCGATGCCCGGGACGGTCGTGTACGAGGGCTCGCCGCCGGGCTCCAGGGGCGCGAGCCACATCTGAAGGAAGGTCAGCGGATGCTCGCCGTCGTTGCGTTCGACGTGCCGGACGCCGGAGGCGGCGCTGAGGTGCTGGACGTCACCGGCCCGGACCACCGTGGCGTGGCCGGCCGAGTCGCGGTGCGTCAGCTCGCCCTCGACGACCCAGGTGACGATCTCCGTATGGCTGTGCGGGTGCTCCTCGAAGCCCGCGCCGGGCGCGAGGCGCTCCTCGTTGCAGGCCAGGACCGGGCCGAAGCGGAGGTTGTCGGGGTCGTAGAAGGCGCCGAAGGAGAACGCGTGCCGGGAGGCGATGCCGGCCGCCACGTCCCCGCCCTCGAACCGGTCGCCCGCGCGGTGTACGGAAATCACCCGTCCACGGTAGCCCGCCGGCCCGAGCGGAGCCCCCGCCGGACACCGAACCCGGTCCGCCACCGGCCCCGGCCCTCCGCCCGTCCGTCCCGATAAGGCAGTCTTGTGTCCGTGCCCCGACCCGATCCTGAGCAGCCCGCTGCGAACGACGCCCATCTCCATGCCGCGACCCTGAAGCGGCTTGAGCAGTCCTCCGGCCGGCTGGCCGCGAACGCGATCGCCCGCATGGACGAGTCGCTGCCGTGGTACCGGGCGATGCCCCCGGAGAACCGGTCCTGGATCGGCCTGGTCGCCCAGGCCGGTATCGCCGCGTTCACCGAGTGGTTCCGGCATCCGGAGACCCCGCAGGCGATCTCGACCGATGTCTTCGGGACCGCCCCGCGCGAGCTGACCCGGGCCATCACCCTGCGGCAGACCGTCGAGATGGTGCGGACCACGATCGAGGTCATGGAGGCCGCGATCGACGAGGTCGCCGCGCCCGGCGACGAATCGGTGCTCCGGGAGGCGCTGCTCGTCTACGCCCGCGAGATCGCGTTCGCGACCGCCCAGGTGTACGCGCAGGCGGCCGAGGCCCGGGGTGCCTGGGACGCCCGCCTCGAATCGCTCGTGGTGAACGCGGTGCTGTCCGGCGAGGCCGACGAGGGCGCCGTCTCCCGGGCCGCCGCCCTCGGCTGGAACTCCCCCGAGCATGTCTGCGTGCTGCTCGGCACCGCCCCGGACGGGGACAGCGAGCTGACCGTGGAGGCGATCCGGCGCGCCGCCCGGCACGCCAAGCTCCAGGTCCTCACCGGGGTGCTCGGCAACCGCCTGGTGGTCATCGCGGGCGGCAGCGACAACCCGCTCCAGGTCGCGAAGGCCCTGATCGGGCCGTATGCGGCGGGGCCCGTGGTGGCCGGGCCCGTGGTGGCCGACCTGCTGGCCGCGACCCGGTCCGCGCAGGCCGCGGCCGCCGGGCTGAAGGCGTGCGGCGCCTGGCAGGACGCGCCGAGGCCGGTGCTCGCGGACGATCTGCTGCCGGAGCGCGCGATGGCGGGCGACCCCGCCGCGCGCGAGCAGTTGGTGGAGGAGATCTACAGACCGCTCGAAGAGGCGGGCTCCGCGCTCCTGGAGACGCTGAGTGTGTATCTGGAACAGGCGAGCAGCCTGGAGGGCGCGGCCCGGATGCTCTTCGTGCATCCCAACACCGTGCGCTACCGGCTTCGACGTGTGACAGACGTCACCGGCTGGTCACCTTCCGATGTGCGCTCGGCGTTCACTCTGCGAATCGCCCTGATCCTGGGGCGCCTGGCCGACCGGGATACGCAATCCTAGACTTTTGTCGGACATCAACAATTCCCCCTACGGTTCTTCGTCCCTGTCCCCACGGGTGTTCCGGACCGTTCACAAGAGAGAGTGTGAGGGTGCTCGTACTCGTCGCTCCCGGCCAAGGCGCTCAGACGCCCGGCTTCCTGACTCCCTGGCTCGACCTCCCCGGTGCCACCGACCGCGTCGCGGCCTGGTCCGACGCCATCGGGCTCGACCTCCTGCGCTACGGCACCGAGGCGGACGCGGAGGAGATCCGCGACACCGCGGTGGCCCAGCCGCTGCTGGTCGCCGCCGGTCTGCTGTCGGCCGCCGCGCTCGACGCCTCCCCGGACGTCGTCGCCGGCCACAGCGTCGGTGAGATCACCGCCGCCTCGTTCGCCGGTGTCATCGGCGAGGAGGCCGCGCTGCGCCTGGTGCGTACGCGTGGGCTCGCCATGGCCGACGCCGCCGCGGTGACCGAGACCGGGATGGCGGCGCTGCTCGGCGGCGACCCCGAGGTCACCGTGAAGCACCTGGAGAAGCTCGGGCTGACCCCGGCGAACGTCAACGGGGCGGGCCAGATCGTCGCCGCGGGCACCGCCGCGCAGATCGCCGCGCTCACCGAGGACAAGCCGGAGGGGGTGCGCCGCGTGGTGCCCCTGAAGGTGGCCGGCGCCTTCCACACGCACCACATGGCGCCCGCCGTCGAGCGGCTGCGCGCGGCGGCCGGGGACCTGGACGTCTCCGACCCCTCGGTGACGTACGTCTCGAACGCCGACGGCAGGACCGTCGCCACCGGCCACGAGGTCATCACCCGGCTCGTCGGCCAGGTCGCCAACCCGGTCCGCTGGGACCTGTGCATGGAGACCTTCAAGGCGATGGGCGTCACCGCCCTCATCGAGGTCTGCCCCGGCGGCACGCTCACCGGCCTGGCCAAGCGGGCGTTGCCCGGCGTGCCGACCCTCGCGCTCAAGACCCCCGACGACCTCGACGCGGCCCGCGCGCTCATCGCTGAGCACGCGGGCGCCTAAGGAGCCCGAGCATGTCGAAGATCAAGCCCAGCCAGGGCGCTCCGTACGCGCGGATCATGGGAGTCGGCGGCTACCGCCCGACCCGGGTGGTGCCCAACAAGGTCATCCTGGAGACGATCGACTCCTCCGACGAGTGGATCCGCTCCCGCTCCGGCATCGCGACCCGCCACTGGGCCTCCGAGGAGGAGACCGTGGCCGCGATGTCCGTCGAGGCGTCCGGCAAGGCCATCGCGGACGCCGGGATCACCCCGGAGCAGATCGGCGCGGTCATCGTCTCCACCGTCTCGCACTTCAAGCAGACCCCGGCCATCGCGACCGAGATCGCCCACAGGGTCGGCGCCGGCAAGCCCGCCGCCTTCGACATCTCGGCCGGCTGCGCGGGCTTCGGCTACGGGCTGACCCTGGCCAAGGGCATGATCGTCGAGGGCTCCGCGGAGTACGTACTCGTCATCGGCGTCGAGCGGCTGAGCGACCTCACGGACCTGACGGACCGGGCCACGGCCTTCCTGTTCGGCGACGGCGCCGGAGCGGTCATCGTCGGCCCCTCCAAGGTGCCTGCCATAGGCCCGACCGTCTGGGGCTCCGAGGGCGACAAGTCCGAGACGATCAAGCAGACCGTGGCGTGGGACACCTTCCACGCCGACCGGCCGGAGAAGTTCCCCGCCATCACGCAGGAGGGCCAGGCGGTGTTCCGCTGGGCCGTCTTCGAGATGGCGAAGGTCGCCCAGCAGGCGCTGGACGCGGCCGGGATCTCCCCGGAAGACCTGGACGTCTTCATTCCGCACCAGGCCAACATGCGGATCATCGACTCGATGGTGAAGACGCTGAAGCTGCCGGAGAGCGTCACGGTCGCCCGTGACGTGGAGACCACCGGCAACACCTCCGCCGCCTCGATCCCGCTCGCCATGGAGCGGCTCCTGGCGACCGGTCAGGCCAAGAGCGGTGACACCGCGCTCGTCATCGGCTTCGGGGCGGGTCTCGTCTACGCCGCGACGGTCGTTACTCTCCCCTAGGCACTCCGGGCTTTTCGCCCGGACGCCCGAACCCAGCAGAAATACATCGAAGGAGCGCCGAAATGGCCGCCACGCAGGAAGAGATCGTCGAAGGTCTCGCCGAGATCGTCAACGAGATCGCCGGTATCCCGACCGAGGACGTCAAGCTCGACAAGTCCTTCACGGACGACCTGGACGTCGACTCGCTGTCCATGGTCGAGGTCGTCGTCGCCGCCGAGGAGCGCTTCGACGTGAAGATCCCCGACGAGGACGTCAAGAACCTGAAGACCGTCGGCGACGCCGCGGACTACATCCTCAAGCACCAGGACTGATCCAGCCGGTTCGTGTGTCGCCACCCGGCGGTGGCGCCGCTGATTCACGACCCCCTACACGTGGAGAAGATTTTCCAGTGAACTCGACCAATCGCACCGTGGTCGTCACCGGTATCGGCGCAACCACTCCGCTGGGTGGCGATTCCGCATCGACCTGGGATGGTCTGATGGCCGGGCGTTCCGGCGTCAAGCCTCTTGAGGGCGAACGTTTCGCCGAACTGCCTGTCCGGATCGCGGCCCTGGCGGCCGTCGATCCCTCCGAGGTCCTGCCCCGTCCGCTCGCCCGCCGGCTGGACCGCTCGGCGCAGTTCGCGCTGATCGCGGCCCGTGAGGCGTGGGCGGACGCGGGCTTCACCGGCAAGGCCGGTGAGGACGAGAAGATCCGGCCCGAGCGGCTGGGTTCGGTGATCGCCTCCGGCATCGGCGGCGTGATCACCCTGCTCGACCAGTACGACGTGCTGAAGGAGAAGGGCGTACGCCGCGTCTCCCCGCACACCGTGCCCATGCTCATGCCCAACGGCCCGGCCGCGAACGTGGGCATCGAGGTGAACGCCCAGGCGGGCGTGCACACCCCGGTCTCCGCCTGCGCCTCGGGTGCCGAGGCGATCGGGTACGCCGTCGAGATGATCCGCACCGGCCGCGCCGACGTGGTCCTCGCCGGCGGCACCGAGGCGGCGATCCACCCGCTGCCGATCGCCGCGTTCGCCAACATGATGGCGATGTCCAAGAGCAACGACGAGCCGGAGAAGGCTTCCCGCCCGTACGACGTGGGCCGCGACGGCTTCGTCCTCGGCGAGGGTGCCGGGGTCGTCGTCCTGGAGTCCGCGGAGCACGCGGCGAAGCGTGGCGCCCGGGTCTACTGCGAGGTGCTGGGCCAGGGCCTCTCGGCCGACGCCCACCACATCGCGCAGCCGGAGCCGACGGGTCGCGGTATCGCCGCGGCGATGCAGAACCTGCTGGACCAGACGGACCTCAAGCCGTCGGAGATCGCCCATCTGAACGCCCACGCGACGTCCACCCCGCAGGGTGACCTCGCGGAGGTCAAGGCGCTGCGCGCGGTGCTGGGCGACGACCTGGACCATGTCGCGATCTCCGCGACGAAGTCGATGACGGGTCACCTGCTCGGCGGTGCGGGCGGCATCGAGACCGTGGCGACGGTCCTGGCGCTGCACCACCGGATGGCTCCGCCGACGATCAACGTGGACCAGCTGGACGAGTCGATCGACGCGGACATCGTCCGGGACGCGCCCCGGGCGCTGCCGGAGGGGCCGATCGCGGCGATCAACAACTCGTTCGGCTTCGGCGGCCACAACGTGGTGCTGGCGTTCCGCAGCGTCTGACGCGCGAAGCGCGTCGTGTCCGAAGCCCGTGCCCCTCGGGGGGCACGGGCTTCGTCGTACCCGGGCCGGCCGGGAGACCCCTACACGACCTGGTGCAGCCAGCGGACCGGTGCGCCCTCGCCCGCGTGGCGGAAGGACTCCAGCTCGTCGTCCCAGGGCTTGCCCAGGAGCCCCGCGACCTCCGCCGCGAGGTCGGTCTCACCGCCCGCGGAGCGGGCCAGCGCGGCGCGGAGGCGGTCCTCGGGGACCAGGATGTCGCCGTGCATGCCGGTGACGGCGTGGAAGATGCCCAGCGTGGGCGTCGAGCTGTAGCGCTCGCCCTCCGCCGTGGGCGACGGCTCCGCCGTCACCTCGAAGCGCAGCAGGTCCCAGCCGCGCAGCGCGGACGCCAGCTTGGACGCCGTGCCGGGCCGTGCCTGCCAGGAGAATTCGGAGCGCCAGGTGCCCGGCGCGGCCGGCTGTCTGATCCAGTCGAGCTGCACCCGCCCGCCGAGGACTCCCGCCACCGCCCATTCGACGTGTGGGCAGAGCGCGCGCGGTGCGGAGTGAACGTACAGGACTCCACGTGTCGTCACCGGGACCTCCAGTGTGGGACGAGGTTCGCCTTCCCCAGCGGCCTGTCATCAGTAAACAGCATCGGGAGTTATTCTCCGGAAAAGCGACAGTATGTGACGCGGTGTGATGTTCGGATGCCACCCGAGTGGAGCCGGAAGCCGCGAAAGCCACTGGTTCGACGGGGAAAAGCTACCGCGCCCCGGTACCGGAGGTGTGACGTACCGTCGGTCCCGGGGCCCTTCTTCGCTCAGTCTTCACCCGACGGAGCGGCGGGGCACGAACATGAGGAGACCAGGCAATGCCGGATCGGTCCGTACGGCACCGCTCGCGCACCGCACTGGCGGGGCTGGCCGCGCTGGCCTGCCTCGGCCCGGCGGTGCTGGCGGGCTGCGGCTCGGGGTCCGACGGGACGACGAAGGGCTCGGCGGCCGCGCACCGGCCGTCCCCGGCGGCGGGCCCGGTCTGGGACCCGCGCCCGAAGTCGATCGCGGCGGTCGGGGACTCCATCACGCGCGGCTTCGACGCGTGCTCGGTGCTGGCCGACTGCCCGGAGGTCTCCTGGTCGACCGGCACGGACAGCTCGGTCCGCAGTCTGGCGGTACGGCTCCTGGGCGCGTCCGGCGCGGTGGACCACAGCTGGAACCACGCGGTGACGGGCGCCCGGATGGCGCAACTGCCGGAGCAGATGGCGCTGGCCGCGGACGAGGACCCGGATCTGGTGACCGTGATGATCGGCGCCAACGACGCCTGCCGGGACTCGGTGCGGTCGATGACCCCGGTGGCGGACTTCCGGAGGTCGTTCGAGACGTCGATGCGCGAGCTGCGCGCCGGGGCGCCGAAGGCGCAGGTGTACGTGTCGAGCGTGCCGGACCTGAAGCGGCTGTGGTCGCAGGGGCGCGCCAATCCGCTGGGCAAGCAGATCTGGAAGCTGGGCATCTGCAAGTCGATGCTGTCGGACGCGGACGACATGGGCGCGGCGGCGGTGGCCCGGCGCACCGCGGTCCAGGAGCGGGTCGTGGCGTACAACGAGGTGCTGCGCGAGGTGTGTGCGAAGGACAGCCGCTGCCGGTACGACGGCGGGGCGGTGTTCGACTACCGGTTCACCGGCAAGCAGCTCAGCCAGTGGGACTGGTTCCACCCCGGCCGCAACGGACAGGCCAGGCTCGCCGAGATCGCCTACCGCAACGTCACGGCGGTCCGGCCGCCCGCGTAGAGTCGCTGATCATGCAGACGGGTTCGGGCACGGTGATCGGTACGGAGCACTTCGGCACCCTGGCGGACGGCACCGCGGTGCACCGCTGGACGCTGGAGCGGGACGGCACACGGGTGTGCATCCTGACGTACGGCGGGATCGTGCAGTCGGCCGAGGTGCCGGACCGGGACGGTGTGCGGGACGGGATCGCGCTCGGGCTGCCGGACCTGGCCTCGTACCAGGAGTACACCGGGCCGTACTTCGGCGCGCTCGTCGGCCGGTACGCGAACCGGATCGGCGGGGCGTCCTTCGAGCTGGACGGCCGTACGCACCACCTCACGCGCAACGAGGGCCGCAACCAGGTGCACGGCGGGGCGTGCGGCTTCGACAAGCGGGTGTGGGACGCGCGGGCGATCCCGGACGGGGTGGAGCTGTCCCTGGTCTCGGCGGACGGCGAGGAGGGTTTCCCGGGGCGCGTCGAGCTGACGGCGTCGTACACGCTGGACGAGGACGGGGCGCTGCGCATCGCGTACCGGGCGGTGACGGACGCGCCGACCGTGCTCAGCCCGACGAACCACACCTACTGGAACCTCGCGGGCGCCGACAGCGGCAGCGCGCTCGGCCAGCGGCTGCGGATCGCGGCGGAGGCGGTCACTCCGGTGGACGCGGAGTCGCTGCCGACCGGTGAGCTCCTGCCGGTGGCGGGCACCCGCTTCGACTTCCGGGAGCCCCGGCCGGTGACCAAGGAGTACGACCACAACTTCGTGCTCGACGGTACGGCTCCGGCGGCGGAGCTGTACGACGAGGGGTCCGGGCGCGTGCTGACGGTGACGACGACGGAGCCGGGGCTTCAGCTGTACACGGCGGACCACTTCGACGGGCGGCCGTTCGGCCCGTGTGCCGGGATCGCTCTGGAGACCCAGCACTTCCCGGACTCGCCGAACCGCCCGGAGTTCCCGAGCACGGTGCTGCGGCCGGGCGAGGTGTTCACGTCCACGACGGTGTACGGGTTCTCGGTGCGCTGATCAGCCTTCGGCGGCCGTCTCGGCCTGGGCCGCGCCGTCCGGTTCCTCGTCCGTGTCCTCTTCGCCCACCAGGCCCCGCGCCAGCAGGGTCGCCCCCGCGACGGCGCCGGGCATCAGGAACACGGCGACGAACGGCAGCATGAAGGCCAGCCCCAGGGGTACGCCGAAGCCGAGGGTGCGCAGGCGGTGGCCGCGCAGCAGGGCGAGGCGGTCCTTCAGCACCATGCCCCGGCGCTGGAGCGCGACGGCGGTCAGCTCCTCGGCCAGGAAGTACCCGGTGACGCAGAAGCCGAGGACGGGGACGACGGTCTGCCCGGCCACGGGCACGAATCCGAGGGCGAAGAGCAGGATCGCGTACAGCCCGACCCGCACCAGGATGCGCACGCTGTCGCGGGCGGAGATCCACAGCTCCCGCCAGAGCGGCAGTCCGGATGCGGGGACCGTGCCGCCCTCGGTGCGCTCGACCTCCTCGGACAGCGACTCGTAGAAGGGCTGCCCGACCAGCAGGGTCACGGCGGTGAAGGTGATCACGGCCAGGAACAGGCCGAGCACGAAGACCAGCACGGTCAGGGTGTTGCGCAGCAGGCCCGGCCAGGGCGAGGACCAGTCGTCGGCGAACGGCGTCGCCCACGCCACCAGGTCGTCGGCGCCGTAGCCGAGGCCGACGAGGGCGCCCGCGTACAGCACGAGGGTGATCAGACCGGGCAGCAGCCCTATACCGAACCACTTGCCGTGGCCGAACACCCAGCGCTGGCCCCTGATCAGAAAGCCGAGCCCCGCCCCCAGGCCGTGCCCGGAAATTCCCGTCGTACGCCCGAAGGGCGTGGCCCGCGGCGTCTGGTGCGTGCTCTCGGCGTGCCGGCCGACATCCCTCGTACTGGATGTACTAGGGATTTCGGCCGGTGCGGCGAGAGTGCGTGCCAGGCGTCGCGGGCCAGACGGGAATTTGCGGGCACGGCCTGGATCACGCATGGCGTCAGCCTAGCGGGATACGGGACGGGGCTCGGTTCAGTGGTGCGGGGGCGGTCAGGCGACCGCGAGCTCCACCTTGATGTTGCCGCGTGTGGCGTTCGAGTACGGGCAGACCTGGTCGGCCTGCTCGATGAGTGCCTGTGCGGTCGCCCGGTCGACGTTCGGGATGGTCGCGGTGATGGCGACCTCCAGGCCGAAGCCGCCGGCCTCGGTCTTGCCGATGGAGACCGCCGCGGTCACCGTGGAGCCGGAGATGTCGGCCTTCACCCGGCGGGCGACGACGCCCAGCGCGCCCTGGAAGCAGGCGCTGTAGCCGGCGGCGAAGAGCTGCTCCGGGTTGGTGCCGGCGCCGCTGCCGCCCAGCTCCTTCGGCGGGTTGACGACGACGTCGAGCTTGCCGTCGTCCGAGGCGACGCGGCCGTCGCGGCCGTTCTCCGCGGTGGCGACGGCGGTGTAAGCGACGGCGATGTCCTGAATGGTCATGCTGAGATTTCCTCTGCTGATGCGCCGCGACTCGCGCCCACGATCGCGACGGCCTGGGGTTGAGCCTAGCGGGTACGGGGAAGAGCGGTTCAGCCGAGGGAGACGATCATCTTTCCGGTGTTCTCACCGCGCAGCAGACCGAGGAAGGCGTCGACGCCGTTCTCGATGCCCTCGACCACGGTCTCGCGGTACTTCAGCTCGCCCGAGGCCAGCCAGCCGGCCACGTCCTGGACGAACTGCTGCTGGAGGTCGGCGTGGTCGCCGACCAGCATGCCCTGGAGGCGCAGCCGCTTGCCGATGACCAGCGCGAGGTTGCGCGGGGCGGGGGTGGGCTCGGTGGCGTTGTACTGGGCGATCATGCCGCAGATGGTGGCGCGGCCGTGCACGTTGAACGAGGAGAGCGCGGCCTCCAGGTGCTCGCCGCCGACGTTGTCGAAGTAGACGTCGATGCCGTCGGGGGCGGCCTTGCGCAGCTGCTCGGCGACGGGGCCGTTCTTGTAGTTGAACGCGGCGTCGAAGCCGTACTCCTCGGTGAGGAGCTTGACCTTCTCGTCGGAGCCGGCGGAGCCGATGACCCGGGACGCGCCCTTGATCCTCGCCATCTGGCCGACCTGGCTGCCGACCGCGCCGGCGGCGCCGGAGACGAAGACCGCGTCGCCCTCCTTGAAGGACGCCACGTCGAACAGGCCGGCGTAGGCGGTGAGGCCGGGCATGCCGAGCACGCCGAGGTAGGCGGAGAGCGGGGCGAGCGAGGCGTCGACCTTCACCGCGTGCTGGGCGGGGACGCTCGCGTACTCGCGCCAGCCGAGGCCGTGCAGGACGTGGTCGCCGGCCTGGAAGCCCTCGGCGTTCGAGGCGACGACCTCGCCGACGGCGCCGCCGTCCATGGGGTGGTCGAGCTTGAACGGCGGGGTGTACGACTTCACGTCGTTCATCCGGCCGCGCATGTACGGGTCGACGGAGAAGTGCAGGTTGCGCACGAGGACGCGGCCCTCGGCGGGGGCGGCGACCGGGGCCTCACGCAGCGCGAAGTCCTCGGTCTTCGGCCAGCCGTGCGGGCGGGCGGTGAGGTGCCATTCGCGGCCGGACGCGGGAAGAGCGGCAGACATGGGCTCGGGTCTCCTCTGTGTGGGGGTGGGGTGCGGGTGTCTCGGGGTGTCTCGGCGGCGAAAAGCTTCACTACCTGAAACAACCATGCTCCTGGATATTTCATGTTGTCAAGCAACTGGGTATCCTGGGTGTCATGGCCACCTCGCGCACAGATCCCCTGACTCTCGAAGTCATCGAGCTCATCGGCAGCGTCGTCGCGCGTTATTACGAGGAGTACGAGCAGGCCGCCGCCGCACACAGCCTCACCGGCGCGCAGGCCCGGGTGCTGGGGCTGCTGTCCGTCGAGCCGCTTCCCATGCGCCGGATCGCCCAGAAGCTGAAGTGCGAACCGTCCAATGTGACCGGCATCGTGGACCGGCTGGAGGCTCGCGGCCTGGTGGAACGGCGCCCGGACCCGGCCGACCGCCGGGTGAAGCTGGCCGCGCCGACCGAGCGGGGCGCGGCGACGGCCGCGCAGCTGCGGGACGCGCTGGACTTCGCGCGGGAGCCGCTGGCGGGGCTGCCCGTGGCGGACCGGACGGTGCTGCGGGATCTGCTGCGAAGGATGCTGGGCGCCGGCGCCTGAGCGGCGGGCGGGCACGATGGGGGGCATGAGCGCTTCCGCCCCCTTCGGGCCCCGCGAGTTCCAGCTCGTCCTGTTGCGCCGGATGGCGGACCACCAGCCGGGGCTGGTGGAGGACGCCCGGCACGAGTTGAGCGCGACGCTCGCGGAGATGCGGGAGGCGAACCGGCGATGGCAGGCCATGGTCCGCGCGCCGCGCGGGCGGGGCGCGCTGCGGCGGTACCGGTCGGTGCTCGGCGAGCCGGAGCCGACGGGCCGCCGGGCCATCGGTGACCTGGAGTTCGACGTGCTGCTGTGGCCGGTGCCGCTCTGGCCGGAGCTGCGGTTCGAGGTGCTGGTGGCGCCGGGCGGGGCGGTGTGGAACGAGTGGCTGGTACGGGCGCGGGGCGCCGGCGCGCCGGTGCTCCGCACGGTGGACGACCTGGTGCCGTGGTCGTGCACGGTGGACGAGGTCGCCCGGGCCTTCGCCCCGGCCCGCCCGATGGAGGGAAGCGCGCCGACCCGGTTCGCGCTGGGGGTGGGGTCCGGGGCGGGCGCGTGCGTCGCGGAGTTCACATGGGGGTTGTTGCAGCGGGTGGTTCCGGGGAGCGGCGGCTGAGGGGGCCAGGACCAGCCGGGTTCGTCCGCGCGGGCCGCGTGTGACCGGTGAGCGAGCGCCCCGCGCGCAACACGCTCGACACGCCGTCAGGTTGTCCCTCCTCCGGACCAGTCCAGCGGGCGGCGCGTCCCCGAACGGCGCAGGCTTCAGGTGGGCCGGCTGTTCGCCGGTCGTCCTCAGCGCTCTCGGGAGGAACCCGCCGTGACCGTCAGCCTTGAGCAGTTGCGCCGTTGCCATGTCGCCGTCGACCTGGGGGCCGCCCGCACCCGGGTGTACGTGAAGGGGCCCGGCCTCGTCGTGGACGAGCCGAGTGTGGCCGCCGTCAACACCCGTACCGGGTCACTGATCGCCGTGGGCGCGCTCGCCGAGCAGATGACGGGCCGGACGCCGGACTACATCCGGGTGGCCCGGCCCGTGTCCGGCGGGACCGTCGTGGACATCGAGATGGCCCAGCGCATGCTGCGCCACCTGCTCGGCGAGAAGCTCCGGCGCCAGCTGCGCCGCAAGCCCTGGCTGCGCGCCGCCGCCTGCACCCCGCACGACAGCGACCCGCTGGCGCGGCGGGCCTCCGTGGAGACCCTGGTCGGCCTCGGCGCCCGGCGGGTGGAGCTGGTCGACACCCTGATCGCGGCGGCCGTCGGCTGCGGGCTGCCGGTCGAGCAGCCGACCGCGACCATGATCATGGTGTGCGGGGCCGCGACGACGCAGATCGCGGTGCTCTCGCTCGGCTCGATCGTGACGGCGGTCCGCCTCCCGGTCGGCGGCGACGCCATCGACCACGCGGTCATCCAGCACCTGCGCCAGCACCACGAACTGATGCTGCCGAGCCAGTCCGTGCGCCCCCTCCAGCTCGCCCTCAGCGGCACCGGGCTGACCGCGCGGGGCCCCTCGGTCACCGAGATCCACGGCCGGGACGTCGCCACCGGACTCGCCCGGTCCGTCCAGGTCGACACCGCCGCGATCCGGCAGGCGATCCACCGCCCGCTCACCGCGGTCCTGGACGGCGTCGGCAAGGTGCTGCGGGACTGCCCGCCCGACCTGGTCGCCGACCTCGCCGACTGCGGGATCATGATGGTCGGCGGAAGCGCCCTGCTGCCCGGCCTCGACCAGATGCTGCGCGACGCGACCGGCGTGCCGGTGCACATCGCGGAGCGGCCCGACACCTGCTCGATCCTCGGCCTGGGCGCCATGATGGAGGGCGAGATCAGCCCCCTGGTGCTCGACCCGCTGGCGAGCTGACCCCGGCGGGAGCGGTGATGACGGACCGGCCGGGGGCGCCCCCGGACCGCGGCCTGCCCAGCTCGCCGCTGCTGCCCCGGCTCCTCGAAGCCGTGCTGAGCGTCGGCTCGGACCTCGGACTCCGGGCCACGCTCCAGCAGATCACCGACACCGCGACCGCCCTGACCGACGCCCGGTACGGGGCGCTGGGCGTACTGGACCCCGGGCACGGCACCATCCGCGAGCTGTACGTATGCGGGCTGACCGAGGAGGAGCAGGCGGCGATCGGCGACTTCCCGGACGGGCACACGGGCCTGCTCGGCGCGCTCGCGGACGCGCCGGGCCCGCTCCGCTCCGACGACCTGCCCGCCGACCCGCGCGCCCACGGCCTCCCGCCCGGGCATCCCCCGATGCGCTCCTTCCTCGGCGCCCCGATCCGGGTGCACCACGAGGTCTTCGGCAACATCTACCTCGCCGAGAAGCGCACCGGCCCCTTCACGGAGACCGACGCGGGGCTGCTGAAGGTGCTCTCCGCACAGGCGGGCATCGCGATCGGCAACGCCCGGCTGTACGAGAGCGCCCGCCGGCGGGAGCGCTGGATCGAGGGTGCGGCGGCCGTCACCAACACCCTGCTCACCGGTGCGAACCCGGCCGACGCGCTGACGACGGTGGCGGAGCGGGCCCGGCTGCTCAGTGACGCCTCGGCCGGGGTGATCCTCCAGCCCACCGACGACGGCGGGATGGAGATCGTCGCCGCCGCGACGCACGAGGACCCGGCGGGTCTTGTGGGCACCGCGATCGCGCCCGGTTCGCCGGTCCTGGTGCAGCTGCTGGGCGGCGAGGCGGTCTTCATCGACGACTCGGCGACCGATCCCCGGATGACCACCCCCGTACGCTCGCGGTTCGGGCCGAGCATGATGCTGCCGTTGCAGAGCGGGGGCCGGCTCATCGGGACGCTCGCCCTGCCCCGGCGGCGCGGCGCCCGCCCGTACACCGGTGTGGACCGGCTGCTGGCCGCGCAGTTCGCCTCGCAGGCCGCGCTGGCGCTGGTGCTGGCGGACTCGCAGCAGGACCGGGAGCGGCTGGCGGTGTACGAGGACCGCGACCGGATCGCGCGTGATCTGCACGATCTGGTCGTCCAGCGGCTGTTCGCCACCGAGATGATGCTGGAGTCGACGCGCCGCAGGGCCGGTGCCGGGGAGACGGGCGAGCTGCTCGGGACGGCCGTGGACGAGCTGGACTCCACGATCCAGGAGGTGCGGACGGCCATCTTCGCGCTCCAGCAGCCGCCCGCCGATGCCCCCGCCACCTTCCGGGGCCAGGTGCTCCGGGAGACCGGGGGCGCGGCGGCGGTGCTCGGCTTCCAGCCGTCGGTACGGTTCGCCGGGGCGGTGGACGCGCTGGTACCGGAGCCGGTCGGCGGGCGGCTGCTCGCGGCGCTGCGGGGCGCGCTGGCGGCGGCGCACCGGCGGGCCGGGGTCTCGGCGATCGAGGTGGAGGTGGACGCGACGGCCACCCTGCCGGACGGGCGGGGCGCGGTCCGCCTCACGGTGGCGGACGACGGGCACGAGCCGGACGGTTCACGGGCACGGACGGTGACCTGGGAGGCGCCGCTGTGAGGGCGCCGGACGTCACGGGCCCGGCGCGGCCCGCAGGGCGACCCTGGTGTTCGAGTGGGCGACACCCGCCTCGCGCTTGAGGCGGCGCAGCAGAGTGTCGAGGGCCGCGGTGTCGGCGGCGGTGGCGCGTACGAGATAGTCGTGGCCGCCCGTCACGTGCACGACCTCGGTGATGCCGGGCAGGGTCAGCACCGCCCGTTCGAACGTCTCGTTGGTGGTGTCCATCCGCAGGGTCACGTCGATGAAGACGACGAGCCCGGTGCGGGTGTCGGCGGCCGGGTCCACGATCACCGTGAAGCCGCGGATGACGCCGTCCTTGCGCAGCCGCCGGACCCGGTCGGCCGCCGCGTTGGCGCTGAGTCCGACCCGTACGCCCAGGTCGCGGTACGAGATCCGGGCGTCCTCCTGGAGGACACCGAGGATTTCCCTGTCCAGACGATCCATGGTCCCTATTGTGGCAGTTTCGGCGCGTATTCGAAGGGTGGGGAAGTGTCCCCCGTACGGAGCAGGCCGACGCGCCCACGGCCCGTGGCCGTTCTTGACTGGCCGTGTGGACACAGCCGCGAAGCAGTCACCCGCACCCGTGGACGCCCCGGGTCCGGCCGCGTACCGGAATCTGATCATGGCCACGATCGGCTTCACGCTCACCTTCTGGGCGTGGAACCTGATCGCGCCGATGTCGGGGGACTACAAGGACCGCCTCGGCCTGAGCTCGTTCCAGCAGTCGCTGCTGGTGGCGGTGCCGGTGCTGGTCGGCTCGCTGGGCCGGATTCCGGTGGGCGCGCTGACCGACAAGTTCGGGGCGCGGCTGCTGTTCCCGCTGACCTCGGCGCTGACGATCCTGCCGGTGCTGCTGCTGATCCCGGCGAAGAACTCGTACGGGGCGATGCTCGCCGTGGGGTTTCTGCTGGGGATCGGCGGCACGACGTTCGCGATCGGCATTCCGCTGGTCAACTCGTGGTTCCCGCCCGCCAAACGCGGGCTCGCGCTCGGCGTCTTCGGCATGGGCATGGGCGGCGTCGCGCTGTCCGGCTATTTCACGCCGCGCATCGCCAAGCACGGCGACAACCTGCCGTTCCTCGTGGTCGCCGGCGCCCTCGTGGTGTACGCGGCGCTCGCCGGGGCGCTCATCAACGACCACCCGGGCCGCACGGTGCCGACGGACTCGCTGGCGCACCGGCTGGGCTCGGCGGGCCGGCTGCGGGTCACCTGGGAGCTGTCCGCGCTGTACGCGATCGGCTTCGGCGGCATCGTGGCGTTCGGCGTGTACCTGCCGACGTACCTCAAGACCTGGTACGAGCTGACACCGACCGACGCCGGCACGAAGGCGGCCGGGTTCGCCCTGGTCACGGTCATCTTCCGGCCGATCGGCGGCTGGCTCTCGGACCGGATGCACCCGGCGCTGGTCACCTCCGTGGCGCTGGGGGTGGCCGCCCTGATGGCGATCGTCCAGGCGTTCGACCCACGGCTCGACCCGACCGGCACGATCGCGCTGCTGGTCATGGCGGCGGGCCTGGGCACGGCGAGCGGCAGCGTCTTCGCGCTGGTCTCGCAGGTCACCCCGCAGGCGAAGGTGGGCAGCGTGACCGGCATCGTCGGCGCGATGGGCGGGCTCGGCGGGTTCGTGCCGCCGCTGGTGATGGGCGCGATCTACAGCGCGAAGGACTCGTACTCGATCGGCTTCATGCTCCTGTCCGACCTGGCACTGGCGGGCTGTGTGTACGCGTACGGGCGCATGCGGAACGTGCGGCGGGACGGGTGAGGGGCGGGGCGCGCGCCGGGGCGTGAGGCGGGCCTCATTCGCGCCGGTTCCCGGGGCCGGGGGGAGCGCCGCGATCCAGGGCCTGTCTGACAATTCGCGTCGTCCGCCCGGAGGGCGGGCCGGGCGGCGTCAGGCGTGTGCTCTCGGCGTGCCGGCCCCAGACCCCTGTACTGGATGTACTGGGGTCTGGGGCCGGTGCGGCGAGAGTGCGTGCATGGCGTCGCCCGGCAGACGGGAATTGTCAGACAGGCCCTAGGGTGCGCAGGGTGATGCCACTTCTGCCCGCACTTCAGGACGTGTCCGGTCCGGCAGCCGCCCGCGAGGCCGTCCGGTTCGACGACGTCACCCTCACCTACTCCGGGCTGGCCCGGGTCACCGACGCCCTGGCGGCCCGCCTCACCGGCGCGGGCCGGGTCGCCGTCTGGGCCACCCCGACCGCGCACACCGTCGTCGCGGTGGTCGCCGCGCTCCGGGCCGGGGTGCCGGCCGTCCCGCTGAACCCGAGGACCGGGGAACGGGAGCTGGCGCACATCGTGGCGGACAGCGCGCCCTCCCTGGTGCTCGCCGCGCCCGACGACGTGCTCCCGCCCGCCCTGGCCGGCCTGGCCCGCCTGGACGTCACCACCGCGCCCACGGACCCCGCGCCCGCCGCCGCCCTCCCGGAACCGGACCCGGAGTCCCCCGCGCTCGTCGTGTACACCTCCGGGACGACCGGCCCGCCGAAGGGCGCCGTCCTCCCCCGCCGGGCGCTCGCCGCGTCGCTGGACGCGCTGGAGGACGCCTGGGGGTGGACCGCCGACGACGTCCTGGTGCACGCGCTCCCCCTGTTCCACGTGCACGGGCTGATCCTCGGCGTCCTGGGCCCCCTGCGCCGGGGCGGCTCGGTGCGCCACCTGGGCCGGTTCTCGCCGGAGGGCGTGGCCCGGGAGCTGGGCGCGGGCGCCACGATGCTGTTCGGCGTACCGACGATGTACCACCGGCTCGCGGAGGCGCTGGCGGACCCGGACGCGCCGGCCGGGCTCACGAAGGCCCTCGCGGGCGCCCGGCTGCTGGTCTCCGGGTCGGCCGCGCTGCCGGTCCACGACCACGAGCGCATCGCGGCGGCGACCGGCCGCCGGGTCATCGAGCGGTACGGCATGACGGAGACCCTGATGAACACGGGCGTACGGGCCGACGGCGCCCCGCGCCCCGGCACGGTCGGCCCGCCCCTGCGCGGGGTGGAGCTGCGCCTGGTCGAGGAGGACGGCACCCCGCTCACCGGCGCGGACGCGATCGGCGAGATCCAGGTGCGCGGCCCGAACCTGTTCACCGGCTACCTCAACCGGCCCGACGCGACGGCCGCCGCGCTCACCGAGGACGGCTGGTTCCGGACGGGCGACATGGCCACGCTCGACCCGGACGGCTATGTGCGCATCGTCGGCCGCAAGGCCACGGACCTGATCAAGAGCGGCGGCTACAAGATCGGCGCCGGCGAGATCGAGAACGCGCTGCTCGACCACCCCGGTGTGCGGGAGGCGGCGGTCACCGGGGAGCCCGACGCGGATCTGGGCGAGCGGATCGTGGCCTGGGTGGTGCCCGCCGACCCGGCCGCCCCGCCCACCGCCGGTGAGCTGGCGGACCATGTCACCGCCCAGCTCGCCCCGCACAAGCGGCCGCGTACCGTCCGCTACCTGGACGCGCTGCCGCGCAACGACCTGGGCAAGATCATGAAGCGGGCGCTCCATGGCTGATCGGCTGACGGCCCGCGAGGCGATCGCCGCGCTCACGGACGGATTCACGGAGCTGCCCGCCCCCGCCGGGGACACCGACGGTGACGGCCCGCTCGGCTGGACCGGCTACGCGGAATCGCGGGCCCGGGCCACCGCGCGTACCGGCGAGCAGGAGTCCGTCGTGCACGGCACCGCGACGGTCGGCGGGCATCCCTGCGTGCTGCTCTCCTTCGAGTTCGGGTTCCTGGGCGGGTCGCTCGGGCAGCGCACCGGGGACCGGCTCGAAGCCGCGTACGAGGAGGCGGTCACCCGGGGGCTGCCGCTCGTCTCGCTCATCGCGACGGGCGGCAGCCGGATGCAGGAGGGCATGATCGCGCTCACCCAGCTCCAGCGGGTGGCCCGTGCCTCGGCCCGGCTGCGGGCGGCGGGCCCGGCGCAGCTCGCGGTCCTGCGCGACCCGACGACCGGCGGCGGCTGGGCCACGCTGGGCGCGGGCGCGGATGTGATCCTGGCGGTGCCCGGGGCGCAGATCGGGTTCGCCGGGTCGCGGGTGCGTCCGCCCGGCGCCGACCCCGCCGCGTACACCGCCGAGGGCCAGCTCGCGGCCGGTTCGGTCGACGCGGTCGTGCCGCCCGGGGAGCTGCCGGGCACGGTCGGCCGCTGGCTCGGCCTGCTCGCCCGCAAGGACGCCCCGCCCGCCCCCGCCCCGGTCCCAGCGGCGCTCGCGGCGACGGGACTGCCGGAGACGGGCTGGGACGCGGTGCTCCGCGCGCGGGCGGCGGACCGGCCGCGCGCCGGGGCCTATCTGGACGCCTACTTCGACGCGCGCCTGCCGCTGAGCGGCGACCGCTGCGGCGGCACGGACCCGGGGCTGCTGTGCGGATTCGGGGTGCGCGAGGGGCGTGCGGTGGCTTACGTGGCGCAGTGCGGTACGGCGACGCGCCCGGCCGGTTACCGCACGGCGGCCCGGGTGATCCGGCTCGCCGACCGCCTGGGCGTCCCGGTCCTCACGCTGATCGACACGCCGGGCGCGGCCAACGACGCGGAGGCGGAGCGGGCGGGCGCGGGGGCGGCCATCGCGGACGCCTTCGCGGCGGTGGCGGCGGCCCGGGTCCCGGTCACGACGCTGGTGATCGGCGAGGGCGGCTCCGGCGGGGCGCTGGCGCTGGCCGCGCCGGACCACACACACGTCACCCCGGACAGCTACTTCTCGGTCATCGCCCCCGAACCGGCCGCCGCGATCCTGAAGCGTTCCCCGGACCGGGTCCGGGACACGGCGGACCAACTGCGGCTGCGCCCGCAGGACCTGGTGGAGCTGGGCGTGGCCCGCTCGGTCGTGGGCCGCGAGCCGACGGGCAGGGGGCGTGAAGGCTGGCTAGCGTGAACAAGGAGGCGTTCACGAAAAAAGGGGGGCATTCACTCGTACGAGGAGATGACCACGATGCCCGCAGAAATGAGCGAGGGCACACCGTGCTGGGCCGACGCGACGTTCACCGATCCGGAGGGCGCGAAACGTTTCTACGGTGAGCTGCTGGGCTGGACGTTCGGCGAGTCGCTGCCGGAGTACGGCAACTACACCCAGGCCCATGTGGACGGCAAGGCGGTCGCCGCGCTGATGCCGCCGGGTCCTGGCGGGATGCCGACCGGCTGGTGCCTGTATCTGGCCTCGCCGGACGCGGCCGCCACCGCGTCGAAGATCCGCGAGAACGGCGGCACCGTCCTGGTGGAGCCGATGCGGGTGGGTGAGTTCGGCACGATGGTGCTGGCCACCGACCCCGGCGGGGTGACCTTCGGCGTCTGGCAGCCCGGCAGCCACCGGGGCTTCGAGGCCGGCCGGGTCCCCGGCGCCTTCACCTGGGCCGAGGTCTTCACCCGCGCCCCGGAGAAGGCGGACACCTTCTTCCCGGCGGTCTTCGGGTACGGCGTGCAGCGCATGGTGGACGAGGGCGCCGACTTCACGCTCTACGACCTGGGCACCGACCCGGTCCTGGGCCGCATGCGGATGACGGAGGACTTCCCGCCGGAGGTCCCGGCGTACATCAACGTGTACTTCGCGGTGGACGACTGCGACGCGGCGGTGGAGAAGGCGAAGTCGCTGGGCGCGACGCTGCGGTTCGGCCCGATGACCATCCCGTTCGGCAGGTTCGCCGCGCTCACGGACCCGCAGGGCGCACCGTTCTCGGTGTTCGACAGCGGTACGACGGACGGCGAGATGCCGAAGCTGAAGAGGGAGTCGTAGGGCCTGCCGCAGGGCCTTTACGCCTCTGGGCTGCGCGCGTCGTACCGGGCGAACCCGGGCCACCGCAGCGCGAGCAGCCCCACGGCGACGGCACACGCGATCCCGCCCCCGGTCACGGCGAGACCGGGGGACGTCAGGTCGGCGGCGGACCCGGCGAGGAAGTCCCCCAGCCGGGGCCCGCCGGCCACCACCACGATGAAGACGCCCTGGAGCCGGCCGCGCAGCTCGTCCGGGACGGCCGCCTGGAGCATGGTGTTGCGGAAGACCATGGACGTGGTGTCGGCGGCCCCGGCGAGCGCGAGGAACAGGATGCCCAGCCAGAGCTGCCGGGTCAGCCCGAAGACGGCGACGGCGGCGCCCCAGCAGGCGACGGCGACCAGGACCGCGAGCCCGTGCCGCCGGACGCTCCCCAGCCACCCGGAGAACACCCCGCCGAGGAGCGCCCCCAGCGCCGGTGCGGCGACGAGCAGTCCGGTGGTCTTCGCGTCGCCCCCGTACCAGAGGACGGCGACGACGGGGAAGAGCGCGCGGGGCTGGGCGAGCACCATGGCGCACAGGTCGCTGAGGAACGTCATCCGCAGATTGGGCCGGGTCCCCAGGAACCGCAGCCCGTCCAGCACGGAGGCCCGCTTCCGGTCCGCCGCGTCGTCCCGCTCCGGCAGCATGGAGGGCAGCCGCCACATCGCGTAGAGGGAGGCCGTGAAGGTGACGGCGTCGACCCCGTACGCGGCGCGGTAGCCCCACCAGCCGACGATGAGCCCGCCGAGCATCGGCCCGACGAGCGTGCCGGTGGTGCTGGTCATCGAGTTCAGCGCGTTCGCGGCCGGCAGCTGCTCGGCCGGCAGCAGCCGGGCGATCATCGAGGAGCGGGCGGGCGAGTTGAGCGCGAAGCAGACGGCCTGGAGCGCGACAACCCCGTACAGCACCCCCACCTGCTCGACCCCCGCCACGGTGACCCCGACGAGCGCCACCGACAGCAGGAACGACCCGAACGCACTGGCCAGCCCCAGCTTCCGCCGGTCCATGGTGTCCGCGACAGCACCCCCGTACAGCCCGAACACCACGAGCGGCACCAGCGAACACGCCCCGATGAGCCCCACGGAGAACGCCGACCCGGTCAGGTCGTACACCTGCAACGAGACCGCCAGCGCGGTCATCCCCTGCCCGACCCACGACACGGTGTTCCCGAACCAGAGCCGCCGGTAGTCGGGCGAGGTCCGCAAAGGGGTCAGATCGGCGAATATCCGCCCACGGGCCGCCGGCTCACCGGAGCCCTCGGCGGATTCGGTCAGGGATTCGGTCACGCGGAATGGTATCGACCGCTCTCACCCCTGCTGCCCAGTACCTTATTGCACATAGATTGCAGTAACGAACTATGTGCGAAAAGGAGAGGCCGTGCGGACTCCGGTGGTGTTGGGCGTCGAGTCGTCGTGTGACGAGACGGGCGTGGGGATCGTCTCGGGCGGCCGGCTGCTCGCGCACGTCGTCGCGTCGAGCATGGACGAGCACGCCCGCTTCGGCGGAGTCGTCCCGGAGATCGCGGCTCGCGCCCATCTCCAGGCGTTCAACCCCGTCGTCCGGGAGGCCCTGGCGCAGGCGGGGCTGGGGGTGCGGGATCTCGACGCCGTCGCGGTGACCACCGGCCCCGGTCTGTCCGGCGCCCTCCAGGTCGGCCTGGCCGGGGCGAAGTCCCTGGCCTACGCGGCGGGCGTGCCGCTCTACGGGGTGCACCACCTGGCCGGGCACGTGGCCGCCGACACCCTGGAACACGGCCCGCTGCCCGACCCGTGCATGGTCCTCATCGTCTCCGGCGGCCACACCTCGCTGCTGCTGGTACGCGACCTGGTGCGCGATCCGATCCTGCACCTGGGCGACACCGTGGACGACGCCGCGGGCGAGTGCTTCGACAAGGTCGCCCGCGTCTTCGGCCTCCCCTACCCGGGCGGACCGGCCATCGACCGGGCCGCCCGCGACGGCGATCCCCGCGCCGTCGCCTTCCCCCGGCCGCTGCTGGGCTCGAAGGAGGACCCGTACGCGTTCTCCTTCTCCGGGCTGAAGACGGCCGCCGCCCGCTGGGCCGAACAGCACCGCCTGCGCGGCGAGGACATCCCGCTGGCCGACGGCGCCGCCTCGCTCCAGGAAGCCGTCGCGGACGTCCTGACCCGCAAGGCCCTGGCCGCCTGCCGCCAGTACGACGTCCGCACCCTGGTCGTCGTCGGCGGCGTCGCGGCCAACTCCCGGGTCAGGGCCCTGGCCGAGGAGCGCTGCACGGCGGCCGGGGTCGAACTGCGCGTACCGCCGCTGACCCTGTGCACCGACAACGGAGCGATGATCGCCGCCGTCGGCGACCTGTTGGTACGGGCGGGCGCGGACCCGGCACAGCTGAACGTCTCCATCGACCCGTCGGCACCCCTGGAGTACGCCGCGCTCAACCCGGCCGCCGCGCCGGCGGGAGCCGCGTGAGCCCGGCGCGGAGGATCGTCCTGGGCGGATGCGGCTGATTCCTCGCCGCGAAACCAACGTTCCCGCAGGTCAGAACGTTTCCGCAGGGTAAAACCAGTGGGGCGGGTGGGACTCGAACCCACGGCCGACGGATTATGAGTCCGCTGCTCTAACCGGCTGAGCTACCGCCCCGTCTCGGCGTGGCGCGTACAAGTGTGCGCACCGTCTGCCGCAGCATAGCCGGTCATACGATCTCCCGCTGCGGCTGCCCGGCTGCCGATGACCATGAAGACGGTGCTGGTCGCCGACCGGTTCCGGACACACGAAAAAGGACCCCGGAGGGGGTCCTCTTCCGATCGCTCCCCCGACTGGACTCGAACCAGTAACCCTCCGGTTAACAGCCGAATGCTCTGCCAATTGAGCTACAGGGGATCGCGCTCCCCCGACTGGACTCGAACCAGTAACCTGCCGGTTAACAGCCGGCTGCTCTGCCAATTGAGCTACAGGGGATTGCTGCGGTGCCTCGAACGTACCTGCCTGGCGGATGCCGGGCGGCGCGCGCTCGCTGCGACACATACATTAGCGCAAGCAGGGGGGTGCTTTGCCAATCGGTATCGGCCGGGGTGATCTCGGGCGTCCGCGGGTAGGCGGGCAGCACACGTCGCACGGAGCGTAGGAAGGGTGGCAGCCATGCGGTACCGGCTCACGTTCATCGCCGGAGTGGCCCTCGGTTACGTGCTCGGCACGCGGGCCGGGCGCGAGCGTTACGAGCAGCTGAAGAAGTCCGCGCGCCAGTTCGCCCAGAACCCGGCCGTGCGCAACACCTGCGAGACCGCCGCCCAGAGCGGCCGGGAGTTCGCGGGCAAGGCGTACCACGCCGTGGGCGAGAAGGTCGGCGACAAGGTGCCGGCGTCCGTGACGGACCGGGTCCGGTCCATGCGGGGGCGCGGGAACGGGAACGGCGTGGAGGACGACTGGGGGACCACGAACACCTAGTCGACCGGCCGGCCCCGCCGTCGCTTCTGCCGCATCACCGGTACGGGAAACCTCCGGAGGTGCGGCAGAATCTGTGTATGGGCATAGTCGCCGGCTTGGACAGTTCTTCCGCGTTCACACACATCGTGGTCTGCGATACGGACACGGGCGCCGTACTGCGCGAGGGGTACGCCCCGCACCCCGTCGAGGCCAAGGCCGCCGAGGCCGATCCGCAGGCGTGGCTGCTCTCCCTGGGTGAGGCCGCCACCGGCGGGCTGCTCGAAGGGGTGCAGGCCATCGGCGTCTCCGCGCAGCAGCACGGGCTCGTCCCCCTGGACCAGCAGGGCAACCTCGTACGCCCGGCGCTGCTCGGCAACGACAAGCGGGCGCAGGCCGCCGCGGCCGATCTGATCGAGGGGCTGGGCGGGCGGCAGGCGTGGGCCGAGGCGGTCGGCGCGGTGCCGCAGTCCGCGCAGCCGGTGGCGAAGCTGCGCTGGCTGGCGCGGTCCGAGCCGGAGCAGGCGCAGCGGGTGGCGGCGGTGCTCCAGCCGCACGACTGGCTGGTGTGGCAGCTGCTCGGGCGGCCGGCCCGGCGGACCACCGACCGGGGCGCCGCGTCCGGCACGGGCTACTGGTCGGCGGGGACGGAGTCCTACCGGCCGGATCTGGTGGAGCTGGCGCTGGGGCACCAGGCCGCGCTGCCGGAGGTGCTCGGTCCGTCCGACGCCGCCGGGATGACGCCGGAGGGGCTGCTGATCTCCGCGGGGACCGGCGAGACCATGGCGGCGGCCTTCGGCCTGGGCGTCGGGGTCGGGGACGCGGTCGTGTCGCTGGGGGCCTCGGGCTCCGTGATGGCCGTGCACCGGGAGGCGCTGGCCGATCCGACCGGGATGATCACCTCGTTCGCCGACGCGACGGGCATGCACCTGCCGGTGGTCCACACGTCGAACGCCGTACGCGCGCTGCGCGGGACCGCCGAGATGCTGGACGTGGAGGGGATCGAGGCCCTGTCCGCGCTGGCCCTGAAATCGACGCCGGGCTCCTCGGGGCTCGTACTCCTGCCGTATCTGGAGGGTGAGCGCACCCCGCAGCTGCCGCACACCGCGGGGACGCTGTGCGGGCTGCGGCGCGAGTCGATGAAGCCGGAGCACCTGGCGCGGGCCTCGTTCGAGGGGATGCTCTGCTCGCTGGCGGACGCGCTCGACGTGCTGCGCGGCCGGGGCGTGGAGGTGCGGCGGGTGTTCCTGCTGGGCGCGGCGGCCGAGCTGCCCGCGGTGCGGCAGCTGGCGCCCGCGCTGCTCGGGACGCAGGTGGTCGTGCCGCAGCCCGCCCAGTACGCGGCGCTGGGCGCGGCCCGGCAGGCGGCGTGGGCGCTCGGGGTCTCACAGGGGGCGCTCGACGGGCGCACTCCCCCGGCCTGGCAGGGCGCGGCGGCGCAGGTGCTGGAGCCCGGCGAGGAGCTGGCCGTGGGGCAGGCGGTGCGCCAGCAGTACATCGCGACGCGGGACCAGATTCACCCGGGAGCGTTCGACCCGGCACAGTGAGTGCGGAGGGACCGCGAAATTATGGACCGGGTCCGTTTTTTGACCTGGACTTGAATAAAAACGTTCGCGGTCCCGGTGAGCGGTGCCGGAAGATGGGTCGGCTCCCCCGACCTACGCCGACTCCGAGAGACACGCGTGCTCATAAAACTCCTGCGGGCCTATCTCGGTCCGTACAAGAAACCGATCGCGGTGCTGGTCGTCTTCCAGCTGTTGCAGACCTGCGCCACGCTCTACCTGCCGACGCTCAACGCCGACATCATCGACAACGGTGTCGTGAAGGGGGACACGGGCTACATCCTCCAGTACGGCGGCGTGATGATCGTCGTCAGCATCGCCCAGGTGGTCTGCAACATCGGGGCCGTCTACATCGGCGCCCGCACCGCGTCCGCGCTCGGGCGGGACGTGCGGGCGTCGGTCTTCGACCGGGTGCAGTCCTTCTCCTCGCGCGAGGTCGGCCGGTTCGGCGCCCCGTCGCTGATCACCCGTACGACCAATGACGTCCAGCAGATCCAGATGCTGGTCCTGATGACGTTCACGCTGATGGTGTCGGCGCCGATCATGTGTGTCGGCGGGATCATCATGGCGCTGGGCCAGGATGTGCCGCTCTCGGCGGTGCTGCTCGCGGTGGTGCCGGTCCTCGGGATCTCGGTCAGCCTGATCGTGCGGAAGATGCGTCCGCTGTTCCGGCAGATGCAGAAGCGGCTCGACACGGTGAACCGGGTGCTGCGCGAGCAGATCACCGGCAACCGCGTCATCCGCGCGTTCGTGCGCGACGGCTACGAGGAGGGGCGCTTCCGGGGTGCCAACACCGAGCTGACGGACGTGGCGCTGTCGACCGGCCGGCTGATGGCCCTGATGTTCCCGACGGTGATGACCGTGGTGAACGTGTCGTCCATCGCGGTGGTCTGGTTCGGTGCGCACCGCATCGACAGCGGCGGGATGGAGATCGGCGCGCTGACCGCGTTCCTCGCCTATCTGATGCAGATCGTCATGTCGGTGATGATGGCGACCTTCATGTTCATGATGGTGCCGCGCGCCGAGGTGTGCGCCGAGCGCATCCAGGAGGTCCTGGAGACGGAGTCCAGCGTCGTCCCGCCGGTCGAGCCGGTGCGCGAGCTGCGCGCCCACGGGCATCTGGAGGTGCGCGGCGCGGACTTCCGCTACCCGGGCGCCGAGGAGCCGGTGCTGCGGGCGGTGGAGCTGGTGGCACGGCCGGGCGAGACGACCGCGATCATCGGGTCGACGGGCAGCGGGAAGTCGACGCTGCTCGGGCTCGTGCCCCGGCTGTTCGATGTGACGGACGGCCAGGTGCTGGTCGACGGGGCCGATGTGCGGACGCTGGATCCGGTGCTGCTGGCGAAGACGGTGAGCCTGGTCCCGCAGAAGCCGTACCTCTTCTCGGGGACGGTCGCGACGAATCTGCGGTACGGGAATCCGGACGCGACCGACGAGGAGCTGTGGCACGCGCTGGAGGTGGCCCAGGCGAAGGAGTTCGTCCAGGCCCTGGAGCACGGGCTCGACGCGCCGATCGCGCAGGGCGGCACCAATGTCTCCGGCGGTCAGCGCCAGCGGCTCTCGATCGCGCGGACGCTGGTGCAGCGCCCGGAGATCTACCTCTTCGACGACTCGTTCTCGGCGCTGGACTACGCGACCGACGCGGCGCTGCGTACGGCGCTCGGGCGGGAGACCGCCGAGGCGACCGTGGTGATCGTGGCCCAGCGGGTCTCCACCATCCGGGAGGCCGACCGGATCATCGTGCTGGACGAGGGGCGGGTCGTCGGGACCGGCACCCATCACGAGCTGATGGACGGCAATGACACGTACCGGGAGATCGTGCTCTCCCAGCTGACGGAAGCGGAGGCCGCGTAATGGCCGGGCCTGGCGGACGCATGATGGCGGGCGGGGCGCCGACCGAGCGGTCCATGGACTTCAAGGGGTCCGCGAAGCGGCTGCTGAAGCGCTTCGCCGCCGAGAAGAACACCCTGTACGTGATGCTGCTCGCGGTCGCGTGCAGCGTCGGGCTCTCCGTGGTCGGCCCGAAGATCCTCGGCAAGGCGACGGACCTGGTCTTCGCCGGGGTCGTCGGCCGGTCGATGGACGCGGGGACGACCAAGGAGCAGGCCGTGGAGGGCCTGCGCAGGAGCAACAGCGGGCTGGCCGACATGCTGTCCGGGGTGGACTTCACGCCGGGGCAGGGCATCGACTTCGGCGCGGTCGGCGACATCCTGCTGATGGCGCTCGCGGTGTACGTCGGCGCGGGGCTGCTGATGCTGGTGTCGACGCGGCTGTCGATCCGGGTGATCAACCGGGTCGTGTTCCAGCTGCGCGAGGACATCCAGACGAAGCTGTCGCGGCTGCCGCTCTCGTACTTCGACCGCGCCAAGCGCGGCGAGGTGCTGAGCCGGGCGACGAACGACATCGACAACATCTCGCAGACGATGCAGCAGACGATGGGCCAGCTCATCAACTCGCTGCTGACGATCATCGGCGTGCTGGTGATGATGTTCTGGATCTCGCCACTCCTTGCGCTGGTCGCGCTGGTGACCGTGCCGCTCTCGGTGGTCGTGGCGACGAAGGTCGGCAAGCGCTCGCAGCCGCAGTTCGTGCAGCAGTGGAAGGTGACGGGCAAGCTCAACGCCCACATCGAGGAGATGTACACCGGCCACACCCTGGTGAAGGTCTTCGGCCGGCAGGAGGAGTCCGCGAAGGACTTCGCCGAGCAGAACGAGGCGCTGTACGAGGCCGGGTTCAAGGCGCAGTTCAACAGCGGGATCATGCAGCCGCTGATGATGTTCGTGTCGAACCTGAACTACGTGCTGATCGCGGTGGTCGGCGGGCTCCGGGTGGCGTCCGGGGCGCTGTCGATCGGTGATGTGCAGGCGTTCATCCAGTATTCGCGGCAGTTCTCGATGCCGCTGACCCAGGTCGCCTCGATGGCCAACCTGGTGCAGTCCGGTGTCGCGTCGGCAGAGCGGATCTTCGAGCTGCTGGACGCCGAGGAGCAGGAGGCCGACCCGGCGAAGGGCGAGGGCGAGCACCCCGGCATCCTGCGCGGCAGCGTCGCGCTGGAGCATGTGTCGTTCCGCTACGACCCGGAGAAGCCGCTCATCGAGGACCTGTCGCTGAACGTCGAACCGGGCCACACGGTCGCGATCGTCGGCCCGACGGGCGCCGGCAAGACCACGCTGGTCAACCTGCTGATGCGGTTCTACGAGGTGACGGGCGGCCGGATCACGCTGGACGGCGTGGACATCGCGAAGATGTCCCGGGCGGACCTGCGCTCGGGCATCGGCATGGTGCTCCAGGACACCTGGCTGTTCGGCGGGACCATCGCGGAGAACATCGCCTACGGGGCATCCGGCGACGTCAGCCGTGAGCGCATCGAGGAGGCGGCGCGGGCGGCCCACGCGGACCGTTTCATCCGGACCCTGCCGGACGGTTACGACACGGTGATCGACGACGAGGGCTCCGGGGTCAGCGCGGGCGAGAAGCAGCTGATCACGATCGCCCGGGCGTTCCTGTCCGACCCGGTGATACTCGTGCTGGACGAGGCGACCAGCTCCGTCGACACCCGGACCGAGGTGCTGATCCAGAAGGCGATGGCGGGCCTGGCGCACGGCCGTACCAGCTTCGTGATCGCGCACCGGCTCTCCACCATCCGGGACGCCGACGTCATCCTGGTCATGGAGAACGGCTCGATCGTGGAGCAGGGCACGCACGACGAACTGCTGGACGCGAAGGGCGCCTACGCCCGGCTGTACGCGGCGCAGTTCGCGCAGGCGGTCGCCGAGGTCGACTGAGCGGTACGGCCGCTTCGCGGCTGCCTCGGGTGCGGGTTTCAGTCGAGGTAGCCGCGGAGCTGGTCGGCGGAGGCGTGGTCGCGGAGTCTGCTGAGGGTCCTGGACTCGATCTGGCGTATGCGTTCGCGTGTCACGCCGAAGAGGCGGCCGATCTCCTCCAGGGTGCGGGGCCGTCCGTCGACCAGCCCGTAGCGCAGCTGGACCACCTTACGTTCACGCTCGCCCAGGGTGGAGAGCACCGCTTCCAGGTGCTGGCGCAGCAGCAGGAAGGCGGCGGACTCCACGGGGGAGGCGGCGTCCCCGTCCTCGATGAGGTCGCCGAGCGAGACGTCCTCCTCCTCGCCGACCGGGGCGTGCAGCGAGACCGGTTCCTGTGCCAGCCGGAGGATCTCGCCGACCCGTTCGGGCGTCAGGCCGAGATGCGCGGCGACCTCCTCGGGCGTGGGCTCGTAGCCGCGTTCCTGGAGCATGCGGCGCTGTACCCGGACGACGCGGTTGATCAGCTCCACGACATGGACCGGGACCCTTATGGTCCGGGCCTGGTCGGCGAGGGCGCGGGACATGGCCTGCCGGATCCACCAGGTCGCGTACGTCGAGAACTTGTAGCCGCGCGCGTAGTCGAACTTCTCGACGGCGCGGATCAGCCCGAGATTCCCCTCCTGGACGAGGTCGAGCATGGTCAGGCCGCGGCCCACATAGCGCTTGGCGACGGAGACGACGAGGCGCAGGTTGGCCTCGATGAGGCGGCGCTTGGCCATCCGGCCCATGACGACGAGCCGGTCCAGGTCGACGGCGAGGCGGGTGTCGGGGTCCGGGGTGCGGGCGAGGCGTTCCTCGGCGAACAGGCCGGCCTCGATACGCCGGGCGAGCTCCACCTCGTCGGCGGCGGTGAGCAGCGGGATGCGCCCGATCTCGCGCAGATACTGGCGGAACAGGTCCGAGGTGGGCCCGGCCTCCGGTCTCCCGCGCGGCTCCGGGGGCTCGTCCGGCTCCTCCATGACCCCCTCGGGGTGGTGCACGGCCATGGCCTGTACGGGGACGGCCGGGGCGCGCTCGGCTTCGGTGACGGTCCGGGTCTGCACGGGGGCGACCTCCAGGTGATCGCTGCCGGACCGCGGGGGGTGGGGCCGCGCTCCGATGACTCAGGGCACCGCCATCAGTGTGGGGTACGACACACAGCCGCCACGAGGGGCGTGCGGTGACTTTCTGAGGTCGTCGCGTGACGACAGGCCCTGCGTCAGAGGGCGTCGGCGCCGTGGTTGCGCAGGGTCTGGGCGTACTGCTGGAGGACCCAGACCTCGTTCTGCGCGGCGGCGAGGTGGTCGGGGGCGACGTTGCTGCCGAGGCGGGCCAGGCTGCTCTGGACGTCGTTGATGCGGCGGTCGACGGCGCGGAGGCGGACCTTGACCAGGTGCTCGCCGGCGTAGGTCTCGTCGATGGACTTGCCGTGGAAGACCTCGACCGCGAGCTCGGTGATCAGCTTGCGGACGGATTCGTTGGGCGTGGCGTCGAGCACCCGGACGAGGTATTCGCGGCTGTCGGCGAGGCCCTGTTCGGCGCCGCCCGCCTCCTCGATGCACTGGCGCACGGCGGTGTAGGGCGGTGCGGTGAACTCGTCGGACCCGTAGGCGTCGAAGGCGGGTGCGACCAGCTCGGGGCGCTGGAGGGCGAGCTTGAGCAGTTCGCGCTCGGTGCGGTGGGCGGGGCTGCGGAGGTTGAGCGCGGGGCCCGAGGGGACGGGCGCGGCCTGGACCTGCTGGTGGCGGGCGCCACCGCGGGCGGGGGCGGGTCCGCGCCGGTCGCCGCCCCGGCCGCGGGCCCACTGGGCGAGCTGGTTGATCCGGTGGACTACGTACTCCTGGTCCAGGATGCCGATGAAGCCGGCCAGCTGGACGGCGACCTCGCGCTGGACGCTGCCGGTCTTGATCTTGGCGACGACGGGGGCGGCCTCGTCCAGCGCGGCGGCGCGGCCGGCCGGGGTCTCCAGGTCATAGCGCCCGACGATCTGGCGCAGTGCGAACTCGAAGAGCGGGGTGCGCGGTTCGACCAGGTCACGGACGGCGTCGTCGCCCTTGACCAGGCGCAGGTCGCACGGGTCCATGTTGTCCGGGGCGATGGCGATGTACGTCTCGGCGGCGAACTTCTGGTCGTCCTCGAAGGCGCGCAGGGCGGCCTTCTGACCGGCCGCGTCGCCGTCGAAGGTGAAGATCACGCGGGCGCTGCCGTTGTCCATGAGGAGGCGGCGGAGGATCTTGATGTGGTCGCCGCCGAAGGCGGTGCCGCAGGTGGCGATGGCGGTGGTGACCCCGGCGAGATGGCAGGCCATCACGTCGGTGTACCCCTCGACGACGACGGCCCGGCTGGACTTGGCGATCTCCTTCTTGGCCAGGTCGATGCCGTACAGCACCTGGGACTTCTTGTAGATCGGGGTCTCGGGGGTGTTGAGGTACTTCGGGCCGTTGTCGTCGTCGCGGAGCTTGCGGGCGCCGAAGCCGACGACGTCCCCGGCGGTGTCGCGGATGGGCCACATCAGGCGGCCCCGGAAGCGGTCGATGGGGCCGCGCCTGCCGTCCTGGGAGAGGCCGGAGGTGATCAGCTCCTTGTCACTGAAGCCCTTGCCGCGCAGGAAGCGGGTGAGGTGGTCCCAGCCGGCCGGGCTGTAGCCGACGCCGAAGTGGGCGGCGGCGGCCTGGTCGAAGCCCCGGTCCGCGAGGAACTTGCGGCCGATCTCGGCCTCGGGGCCGTTCAGCTGGTCCACGTAGAACTGGGCGGCCGCCTTGTGCGCCTCGACCAGCCTGATCCGCTCGCCGCGCTGGTGGGAGGGGTTGTAGCCGCCCTCCTCGTAGCGCAGGGTGATGCCGGCCTTGGCGGCCAGCCGCTCGACCACCTCCGCGAAGGTGAGGTGGTCGATCTTCTGCACGAAGGCGATCGTGTCGCCGCCCTCCTGGCAGCCGAAGCAGTGGAAGAGGCCCTTGCTCGGACTGACCTGGAAGGAGGGGGACTTCTCGTCGTGGAAGGGGCAGAGGCCCTTGAGGTTGCCCCCGCCCGCGTTGCGCAGCTGGAGGTACTCGGAAACGACGGCGTCGATCGGGACCGCGTCCCGTACCGCCTTCACATCGTCGTCATTGATCCTGCCTGCCACGCGTTGAAGTCTACGGGTGGGCTCGGACAGGAACGGCCGGGGCGGGGGTCGGGCCCGGGCCGGCGCGGAGGCGGGAGCGGGGTCCCGCCGCCGCGCCGGGGGCGGCTCAGACCAGGGTTTCCAGGGGGACCGAGGGGTCGGCCAGGGCGTCCGGGTCGACGGGGCGGCCGGCCCGGATCAGCTTCTGGACGGGCTCCGTGACGTCCCACACGTTGACGTTCATTCCGGCCAGTACGGTGCGGTCCTTCAGCCAGAACGCGATGAACCGGCGCTTGCCCGCGTCGCCCCGGATGACGACCTGGTCGTAGGAGCCGGGCGGGGCCCAGCCGGAGTATTCGAGGCCCAGGTCGTACTGGTCGGAGAAGAAGTACGGCACCCGGTCGTAGGCGACGTCCTGGCCGAGCATGGCGCGGGCCGCGGCCGGGCCGCCGTTCAGCGCGTTGGCCCAGTGCTCGACCCGCAGCCGGGTGCCGAGCAGCGGATGGGCGGCGTTCGCCACGTCACCGGCGGCGTAGATGTGCGGGTCGCTGGTGCGCAGCGAGGCGTCGACGGCGATGCCGCCGCCCTGCTCGCGCGGGGCGATGTCCAGACCGGCCGCCTCGGCGAGCGCGGTGCGCGGGGCGGCGCCGATGGCGGCGAGGACGTCGTGGGCGGGGTGCTCCTCGCCGTCGTCGGTGCGCACCGCGAGGACCATGCCGTCCTGGCCGACGATCTCGGTGAGCCGGCCGCCGAAGTGGAAGCGGACGCCGTGGTCGCTGTGGAGCTCGGTGAAGATCTGGCCGACCTCCGGTCCGACGGCCCGGAGCAGCGGGGTCGCCTCCGGTTCGACCACGGTGACCTCGGCGCCGTAGCCGCGGGCGGCGGCCGCGACCTCCAGGCCGATCCAGCCGGCCCCGGCGATGACCAGGTGGCCGTTGTCGCGGCCGAGGGCGGCGAGGACGTTGCGCAGCCGGTCGGCGTGGGCGAGGCGGCGCAGGTGGTGGACGCCGGCCAGGTCGGTGCCCGGGACGTCGAGGCGGCGGGGTTCGGCGCCGGTGGCGAGGAGCAGCTTGTCGTAGTGGATGACGGTGCCGTCGCCCGTCTCGACGGTGCGCGCCTCGCGGTTCAGGCAGGTGACGGACTGGCCGAGGTGGAGCTCGATCTCGGCGCCCGCGTACCAGGCGGTCTCGTGGACGAAGACGCTGTCGCGGTCCTCCTTCCCGGTCAGGTAGCCCTTGGACAGTGGCGGGCGTTCGTACGGATGGTCGCGCTCGTCGCCGATCAGGATGACCCGGCCGCTGAATCCCTCCGACCGGAGCGTCTGGGCTGCCTTCGCCCCGGCCAGCCCTCCGCCGACGATGACGAACGTCCGATGTGCGTCGACCACGTGATGCCTCCTCGGTGCTTGCTGCGCGGCGCCAACTGCGAGCGTCCCGCACGCAGCGTAGTGGGGGAAGGGGGTGTGGCCCGATCAGGTCACTCCGGGTGGCGGACGCCCCCTCGGGTGAGGTGGGCGTGGAGGGTGCGGGCGGAGGCGTCGGTGAGGGCGGCGATCTGGTCCACGAGGACCCGCTTGCGGGCGCGGTCGTCGGGCGCCGCCTCGTACAGCGCGCGCAGCTGCGGTTCGAGCCCTTCGGGGGCGCGGGCGGTGAGCGCGGCGGCCAGCTCGGCGATGACGACGCGCTGGTCGGCGCGGATCTCCTCCTGCTCGGCGCGCTGCATCACGTAACGGTCGGCGATGGCCTTGAGCACCGCGCACTCGTTGCGCGCGTCGCGCGGGACGACCAGCTCGGCGGCGTAACGGGTGAGGCGTCCGGTGCCGTATCCCTGGCGGGTGGCGGTCTCGGCGGCGAGGCAGAAGCGGCCGATGAGCTGGCTGGTGGCGTCCTTCAGGCGGGCCTGGGCGACGGCGGACCCGTCGTAGCCGTGCGGCCACCACTCCTGGGCGATGAGCCGGTCGAGCGCGTCGGCCAGCTCCTGCGGGTCGGTGTCCGCGGGGACGTAGCGGCCGATGGCGACGTCCCAGATGTCGCGGCGCTCCGGCTCGGCCTCCAGGCAGTTGGGGTCGATGTGGCCCGCGTGCAGCCCGTCCTCGAAGTCGTGCACGGAGTACGCCACGTCGTCGGACCAGTCCATGACCTGGGCCTCGAAGCACTTGCGGTCGCGGGGCGCGCCCTCGCGGAACCACCGGAAGACCGGCAGGTCGTCCTCGTAGACCCCGAATTTGGGCGAGCCGGGGTCGGTGGGGTGGGCGCCCCGGGGCCAGGGGTACTTGGTGGCGGCGTCCAGCGCGGCGCGGGTGAGGTTGAGGCCGACGCTGACCAGGTCGCCGGTGCGGGTGTCGGGGACGAAGCGCTTGGGTTCGAGGCGGGTGAGCAGCCGCAGCGACTGGGCGTTGCCCTCGAAGCCGCCGCAGTCGGACGCGAAGTCGTTGAGCGCCTGTTCGCCGTTGTGGCCGAAAGGTGGGTGTCCCATGTCGTGGGACAGGCAGGCCGCCTCCACCAGATCGGGGTCGCAGCCGAGGGCGGCGCCGAGCTCGCGGCCGACCTGGGCGCACTCCAGGGAGTGGGTGAGCCGGGTGCGCGGGCTGGCGTCCCAGGCGGGGCCGCGGGTGCCGGGCGTGACGACCTGGGTCTTCCCGGCGAGCCTGCGCAGCGCCGCGGAGTGCAGCACGCGGGCCCGGTCGCGCTGGAAGGCGGTGCGACCGGGCCGTTTGTCCGGCTCGGGATCCCACCGCTCGGCGTCGGCCGGGCCGTAGGGGGCGGTGCCGGGGTGCTGCGTGCCGTTCGTGCCGTTCATGCGTCCGAGATTAGACCGACCGGCGAATGGGGGTCGGGTCAGGCGGAGGCCGCGAAGTGTGAGTTCACAGGTATGCCGTACGCGACCGCCCGTGCCTGGTCGTAGCGGTGCAGGAGCAGCCGGGCCAGTGCGGGGTGGGCGCCGAGCGGGGCGGCCGCGATCCACGGCGCGTGGGCGGCGGCGGCCGAGGCGAACCGCCCGGGCGCGGTGAAGTACGAGGCGACGGCGATCCGGCGGTGGCCCCGGGCGGCGAGTGCGCGTACGGCGGCGGGCACGGTGGGCGAGGCGGCGGAGGCGTACGCGGGCACGACGGGCACGCCGCCGAGCCGTTCCCCGAGGAGCCGTGCGGTATGCCGGGCGTCGGCGGCCGATTCGGGGTCGCGCGACCCGGCGGCGGCGAGGACGACGGCGGTGCCGCCGTCCGACTCCTTCCAGCCGGCCTCGGTGAGCCGGTCGTGCAGCGCCTCCACCAGCAGCGGATGCGGCCCGAGCGGCGCGGCGACCCGGGCCCGCAGCGCGGGGGCGGCGGCGACGGACGCGGGGATGTCGTGCTTGACGTGGTGCCCGCGCCCGAGCAGCAGCGGTACGAGAACGGCCTCGCCGGCACCGAGGGCGTCCAGGGCGTCCGGCAGGAGCGGCGCGTTGAGCTCTATGTGCCCGAGCCGGACATCGAGCCCGGGCCGCAGTTCACGGACCCGGTCCAGGAGTGCGGCCACGGCCTGCGGGGTACGCGGGTCCCGGCTGCCGTGCGCGACGGCGACCAGAGCGGGGGCGGCGGACGCCGGACGGTTCGCGGGAAGGTGCCGGATGCGGTGCATGGGGTGATGGTGGCGGACGCACGTTGCCGGGGCGTTGCATGGCGGTGACGGGGGTTTTCGGGCGGCTCACGGGGGAAGCGCGGCGGCCGGGAGAGCTCTCAGCCCCTTCCCCGCCCCGCGAACACGCGCTCGATGACCTGGGCCACCCCGTCCTCCTCGTTGGTCCGGGCGTGTGCCGGCACGGCGGCCAGGACCGCTGGGTGGGCGTTGGCCATGGCGTAGCCGGTGCCGGCCCAGGCGAGGACCGTGAGGTCGTTGGGCATGTCGCCGAAGGCGATGACGTCCGCCGCCTCGATGCCCCGCTCCGCGCAGAGGAGGGAGAGGGCGCCGGCCTTGGTGACGCCGGGGGCGCTGATCTCCAGCAGCCCGTGGCCGCCGGAGTGGGTGAGCTGGACGGTGTCGCCGGCGCCCTGCCGGGCGGCGGCGAGCAGGGTGTCCGCGTCGAGCTGTTCGGTCCAGGCGAGGAGCTTGGTGACGGGGGCCTCGGTGAGCCACAGGTCGGCCAGGGACGCGACGGGGAGTTCGGCGCCCTCGTCCTCGGACAGGCGCAGCCGGTAGGCCGGTTCGTAGAAGACCTGGTTGCCGGTCTCCAGGGCGAAGCCGACGCCGGGGACGGCGGCGGCGAGCGCGGTGGCGACCTGTCGGGCGACGGTGAGGGACAGCACCTGCGAGGAGACGACGCTGCGGCTCGCTATGTCGTAGACGAGGGCCCCGTTGCTGCACACCGCCGTGCCCACGAGGCCGGTGGCCTCGGCCAGCCGGTCCACGAAGCGGGGCGGCCGGGCGGTCACGATGACGATCTCCGCCCCGGCCTCCTCGGCGGTGCGCAGGGCGCGCAGGGTGCGGGGCGAGAGCGAACCGTCCCCGCGCAGAAGGGTGCCGTCGAGATCGGAGGCGATCAACCGTGGAAGCGACATCGCCCGATGGTACGCGGACCACCCGGGCCGGTCCGAGAACCCTTTGGGCCGCCGGATCGTCCAGTGGGGCAGGGGCGGTCGGGCCCCGGAGGCGGGGGCGGGCGTGTGAGGGTACGGATGCGGCGGACGCCGGCGGGTGAACGGGCGCGGGGCGCCCGGCTGCTGAGGGCCGTACGCCGGCTGCGGCCGGGGCGGCGGCGGGCCGTGCAGGGGGTGATGGCCGCGTGTGTGCTGGCCCTCGCGCCGGCGACCTGGCTGCATGTGGTGGCCGATGCCCGGATCAGGACCGTCGCGGACGTGCCCGCGCGGCAGGTCGCGGTGGTGTTCGGGGCGGGGCTGTGGGACGGGAAGCCGTCCCCGTACCTCACGAACCGGCTGCGGACGGCCGCCGCGCTCTACCGGGACGGGAAGGTCAAGGTCGTCCTGGTGACCGGGGACAACAGCCGCGTGGAGTACGACGAGCCGGACGCGATGCGGGCGTTCCTGGTCGGGAAGGGCGTGCCGGACGACCGGATCGTCAGCGACTTCGCGGGCTTCGACACCTGGGACTCCTGCGTGCGGGCGAAGAAGATCTTCGGCGTCGACCGGGCGGTGCTGGTGAGCCAGGGCTTCCACATCCGCCGGGCCATCGCGCTGTGCCGGGCGGCGGGCATCGACGCGTACGGGGTCGGGGTGGACGCCGAGCACGACGTCACCTGGTACTACGGCGGTACGCGGGAGGTGTTCGCGGCGGGGAAGGCGGCGTTCGACGCCCTGTTCGAGCCGGACCCGCACTTCCTGGGCCCCCGGGAACACGGCGTGGACGACGCGCTGGCGGCGGCCTCCCGCGACCGCGCCGGTCCTCGGACCGAGGTGACCGGGGCGGTCTCGGCCGAGACCCGGCCCAGGTAGCGGGCGCTGCCCCGGAGGATCGGCAGGGCGATGATTCGGGTTCTCCTCGGTCGGCGGTTCCCCACGATTGTGGGGTCCCGCCTCCCGTCGCGCCATCAGCCGCCGTACGGGTGGACCCTCTTCGCGTCCCGCAGGGCGCGGCCCCACCAGACGAGCTGGTCGAGCAGCGTCTTCACGGCGGCGTCCGGTCCGGCCGGGTCGCGGTGCCTGCCCGCGTCGTCGAACTGGGCGCCGGCGTTGTGGAAGGAGACGGTGTCGCGGATCGAGACGGAGTGCAGCTCGGCGAAGACCTGGCGCAGGTGTTCGACCGCGCGCAGTCCGCCGGAGACCCCGCCGTAGGAGACGAAGGCGACGGGCTTGGCCTGCCACTCGTCGCGGTGCCAGTCGATGAGGTTCTTCAGGGGCGCCGGGTAGGAGTGGTTGTACTCGGGGGTGACGACGACGAAGGCGTCCGCCTCGGCCAGCCGGGCCGAGACGCCGGCCAGCAGCTCCCGGGCGTCGCCCTCCAGGCGGTAGGAGAGGGCGGTGGGCAGATCGAGGCCGGCGACGTCGACCACGTCCGTGCCGATCGCGGTATGGGCGTCGGCGTGGGCGAGGAACCAGTCGGCGATGACGGGGGCGAACCGGCCCTCGCGGTTGCTGGCGAGGATGACGGCCACCTTCAGGGGGGCGGTCCGGGGCAGGGCGGATGCGGTGGAATCCATGGTGTTGAGGTCCATGGCGAAGACGTTCGTACATCAACCATGGTTGAGGTCAAGCGCGGCGGGGAACGCGCCTCCCGGCGGCCGCATACTGTGGCCGTATGACGACTCCAGCAGCGGCGGCCCTCCCGTACGCAGAGTTCGACGGCCGGCCCGCCACCGCGGACGATCTGGGCCGGGCGCTGTTCTTCAACTACGGCCACTTCACGGCGATGCAGGTACGCGAGGGCCGGGTGCGCGGTCTCGGTCTGCACCTGGCCCGGCTGGACGCGGCCAACCGCGAGCTGTTCGGACTCCCGCTGGCCGGGGAGCTGGTGCGCCGGCTGGTCCGGCACGCGCTGGAGGGCGCGGGCACGGCGGACGCCTCGGTGCGGGTGCACGCGTATCTGCCGCCGGGGAACGCCGCGACGACCGTCATGGTGACGGTACGGGGACCGGGCGGGATGGACCCCGGGCCGAAGAGCCTGAAGTCCGTCCCGTTCGCCCGGACCGCCGCGCACCTCAAGCGGCCCGGCGAGTTCGGCCAGACCTACTACGCGGACCTGGCCCGCCGCGCCGGTCACGACGACGCGCTGCTGACCCTGCCCGACGGCTCGGTGACCGAGGGGGCGTTCACCAACATCGGCTTCTGGGACGGCACTGCGGTCACCTGGCCGCAGGCCCCGGCCCTGTCCGGCGTGACCATGGGCGTCCTGGACCGCGAACTCCCGGGCGCGGGCCTGAAGTCACTGCGCCGGCCGGTGACCCTGGACGGCCTCGGGGCGTTCCGCTCGGCGTTCCTCACCAACTCGCTGGGCATGGCCCCGGTCGCCCGCATCGACGACACCGCGTTCACGGTGGACGCGGAGCTGATGCGACGGCTGGCGGCGGCCTACGAGGCGGCACCGGGCGAGGAGGTCTGAGCATGGGGGCTCCTCTGCTGCTCCGCATCGAGGGATCGCGCCTGCCGGGGCGCTCCTGCCCGGCCGGGCCCGGCTTCCCCGGCTACGAGAACATCCACGTGGGCGTCCAGCGCAAGGACCGCCCCGGTGAGATCCTCGGCCCGACCCCGGGGGACGCGCCGGGCGCCCACTGGCCCCTGGAGTGCACGGCGGCCGAGGACGCGGACGGGATCGCGGTCCGGGGGCCGTATGTGCAGAACCGGCTCGGCGGGCGCTTCGTGTACCTGTCCTGGGGGACGGTCGACGCGGGCGGCCTGTTCACGATGTTCCGGCGGGCCAAGCTGATGTTCGCCGACGTCGACCCGGCCGTGCTTGCGGCGGCCGTGCGCTCGGGGTGTCTCACCGCCCGGCTGCCGCTCTCGGACGCCGAGGCGCGGCCGCTCTGCGCGCGCGTCCGGCCGCCGGTGGTCGAGTGGTCGGCCTCGGGGCGCCCCTGAAGCGGTCCGCCCCCTCCGGGCCCAGGGGGGAGAGGTCCGGAGGGGGCGTCGGCCGGGGGCGGCTGCGTGCACCGTCCCGTGGGGGGTTGAGATGCGTTTTCCCGCTCAGCGGCGGCTCACGCATGTGATGTACGCCACACTGCCCGACGGGTCCGTCACCCGAACGGCACCGGTGCGCGACGGAGCGCGCATCCCACCCGCCGCCACCGCCGTGACCTGCGACGACGTCGTTCGGCAAGGGGGCCACGCCGGGCCGGACGGGTGAGAGCTGACTCGGTGTCAGCAGGCATGGGGGCCGGTCCGGCTGTTGGCTCGGAGCCAGGACACACCCGCCAGCGCCCCCGCCTCGGAGGAAACCCCATGCGCCGTCCTGCCCGACTCGTGACCGGCACCGCCGCCGCGGCCCTGGCCGCCGCCGCGCTCGGCCTCAGCGCCGCCGCCCCGTCCGCGTACGGGGACCAGCCGGCGCCACTGAGGATCACCCCCGCCAGCGCGGCGCCGGGCGCCACGGTCACCGTGGACACCACCGCCTGCGGCGGCGACAGCACCGCCACCGGCGACGCGAGCGCACTGGACGCGCCGGAGTTCCCGCTGGCGCCCGTCTCCCTCGAAGAGGCCCTGGCCGGCTCCTTCCGGGTGCCCGGCGGCGTCGCGCCCGGTTCGTACGGCATCGGCGTGGACTGCGCGAACGGCGCCAGGGCCACCGGCGAGATCGAGGTGAAGCCCGCGGACCGGGCGGCCGGCGCCGAGGACCCCGCCGCCCCCGCCGGGGCCTCCGACTCACCCACGTACGACTTCTCCGACCTCGACGGCCTGGGCGGCGACGAGGACACGGAGGGCCTGGACGGTCTCGGCGCCGCGTCCGCCGGGTCCGCCCGCGTCCCGGACGCCCCCGCCGAGGCCGGCCGCTCCACGCCCACCGAGCGGCCGAGCGGGTCCGGACGGGACGAGACGGGGTCCGGCCGTGACCAGACCGGGTCCGGCCGGGAGACGCCCTCCGGGCACTGGGCCTCGGCCGCGCCCACCGCCCCCTCGGGGCACGTGAAGACCGGAGTCGGCGGCAGCGTCGGCCCGGACACCACCCAGATCGCGGCGGGAGCCGGCGTACTCGCCGCTGCCGCCGTCGGCGGAGCCTGGCTCCTGCGTCGCCGGGCGAGCGGCACGCGGGACGCCGGCTGACGGAGGCATCCACCCCTCCGTACCGCCCGGTGTCCGTCCCGGTGGCCCCGCGCCACCGGGACGGGACCGTTCCCCCCTCTTCCGCACCCCGGAGGACCACCGTGTCCCAGAAGGCCAAGGGCTGGCTGCTCGTCGTCGTGGCGCTGGCCGGTGTCTGGCTGATCCAGAACGGCGCGGGCACCCTGCTCACCCCGCCCGGACCGGCCGCCGCCCAGGCGTTCGCCGCCGGGCCCGCCCTGCTGCCCGGCTCCCCGGTCGCCGAACCGCTGCGCCCCTCCGCACCGGTCCGCATCCGGATTCCCGCCATCCGGGTCGATGCGCCGATGATGCGGCTCGGGCTGGGGTCCGACGGCAGCCTGGACGTGCCGCCGGCCGGGAACACGGACATCGTCGGCTGGTACAAGGACGGCACGCCGCCGGGCGCCAAGGGCACCGCGATCGTCGCCGGCCACGTCGACAACGCGGAGGGCCCTTCGGTCTTCTACGACCTGGGCTCGCTGAAGAAGGGCAGCACCGTCGAGGTGGACCGGCAGGACGGCCGTACCGCCGTCTTCACGCTCGACGCGATCGAGGTGTACGAGAACGACGACTTCCCCGACCAGCGGGTCTACGGCGCCTCCGAGCACGCCTCGCTGCGCCTGATCACCTGCGGCGGCGGCTACTCCGAGGCGACCGGCTACCGGGGGAACGTGGTGGCGTACGCCCACCTCACAAGTGTCCGCTGACGCTCAGCCCTGCCACTGGTCGAACCCGAGCTTCGCCACCAGCGAGAACACCACCACCAGCAGCACCCCGCGGACGAACTCGCTGCCCTTGCGCAGCGCCATCCGCGCGCCCAGCAGACCGCCCGCCAGATTGAACACAGCCATCAGGGCCGCCAGCTGCCACAGCACATTGCCCTGGTGGGCGAACATCGCGAGCGCCCCGGCGTTGGTGCAGACGTTGACGATCTTCGCGGTGGCCGAGGCGGTCACCAGGTCGAGGTGGAGCACGGCGGTCAGGGCGAGGACCAGGAAGGTGCCCGTACCGGGTCCGAACAGTCCGTCGTACAGGCCGATCCCGCCGCCCACCAGGACGATCGCGGTGACCGTGCGGGCCCGGGTGACCCGCGGCGGGACGCCTTCCCCGGCGGCGCGGCCGAACTGCGGCCGCAGCATCACGAACGCGGCGACCGCCAGCAGCACCACCATGATCACCGGCCGCAGCACCTCGCTGCTGATCCCGGCCGCGAAGAACGCGCCGGTCATCGACCCGGCCAGGGCCGCGAGCCCGATCCGGACCGCCGTGCCCACCTTCACGGGCGCCTTGCGCGCGTAGGTGACGGCGGCGCCCGAGGTGCCGACGATGGCGACCGCCTTGTTGGTGCCGAGGATCTGCGCGGCCGGCAGCTGAGGCAGGCCGAGCAGCAGCGCGGGCAGCAGAAGCAGTCCGCCGCCCCCGACCACCGCGTCGACCCAGCCCGCCGCGGCGGCGGCGAGGCACAGCACGACCAGGGTGGTCAGGGTGATGTCCGGCATGAGCACGACCCTACGAAGCGGATACGTGCACCGTCCAACCGTTCCGGGGCAGCACCGGGAAAGTTGAGCCAACTCTGAGGTTTCCGCAGGACAACGCCCCCTTTCCGGCCTCCGGCGGCCGCCTCACAGACCTTTCCGGCGGGTGCTGAGCGCAAGGTTCCTCCCGGGAAACAGCGGGGAACCGGCCGGGTAACACCGCCCGGACACGCTTGTGGTCATGAGCACACAGGCCCGGCGCCTGTGGCCCTGCCGAATCTGCTCACCGACGACGGAGGCCCCGAGATGCCGGTGTCCACTCCCCCGACCGCCCCCACCTCAGGCCCTGCCGCCCTGCCGACGCTCGTGGTCGTCGGGCACGGCATGGTCGGCCAGCGCTTCCTGGAGGCCCTGGCCGAGCGCGGACTGACCGGCGCCGCCGGGACCGCCCGGGTCGTCGTCCTGTGCGAGGAGCCCCGCGCCGCCTACGACCGGGTCCAGCTGACCTCGTACTTCGCCGGGAAGACCCCGGACGGCCTGTCGCTGGTCGAGGACGGCTTCATGGAGCGGCACGGCTTCGAACTGCGGCTCGGCGACCCGGCGGTGGCCGTGGACCGCGCCGCCCGTACGGTCACCGCACGGTCCGGCGAGGTCTTCGCGTACGACACGCTGGTCCTCGCGACCGGGTCCTACCCGTTCGTGCCGCCGGTCCCCGGCAAGGACAGCACCGGCTGCTTCGTCTACCGGACGATCGAGGACCTGCTCGCCATCGAGGAGTACGCGAAGAACGCGACGACCGGCGCGGTGGTCGGCGGCGGACTGCTCGGCCTGGAGGCGGCCGGTGCGCTGAAGGGCCTCGGCCTGGACACCCACGTCGTGGAGTTCGCGCCCCGGCTGATGCCCGTCCAGGTGGACGAGGGCGGCGGCGCGGCGCTGCTGCGCACCATCGAGGACATGGGCCTGACCGTGCACACCGGGGTCGGTACGCAGGAGGTGACCGCGGGCAAGGACGGCGCGGTGACCGGGATGGCGCTCTCCGACGGGTCCGCGCTCGCCACGGACCTGGTGGTGTTCTCGGCCGGGGTGCGTCCGCGCGACCAGCTGGCCCGGGACTGCGGGCTCGCGGTCGGCGAGCGCGGCGGGATCGTGGTGGACGAGGAGTGCCGGACCTCCGACCCGGCGGTCTTCGCCATCGGCGAGTGCGCGCTCGCCTCGGACGGCCGGGTGTACGGGCTGGTGGCGCCGGGTTACGAGATGGCGCTGACGGCCGCCGAGGTGATCGCCGGCAAGGCGGCCGCGTTCACCGGCGCCGACCTGTCGACCAAGCTGAAGCTGCTCGGCGTGGACGTGGCCTCGTTCGGCGACGCGCACGGCACCGCCGAGGGCTGCCTCGACGTCGTCTACTCGGACGCCCGCTCCGGTGTGTACAAGAAGCTGGTGATGGCGGCGGACGGCACCCTGCTGGGCGGGGTCCTGGTGGGCGACGCCGACCAGTACGGCACGCTGCGCCCGATGACCGGGAGCGTGCTGCCGGTCGCCCCCGAGCAGCTGGTGCTGCCGGCCGGAGCGGGCGGCCCGGTGGCGCTCGGCCCGTCCGCGCTGCCCGACGAGGCGGTGATCTGCTCCTGCCACAACGTCACCAAGGGCGCGATCTGCGAGCACACCACGCTCCCCGAGGTGAAGAAGTGCACCAAGGCCGGCACCGGCTGCGGCAGTTGCGTCAAGGTGATCGGCCAGCTGCTCCCGCAGAGCCAGGACGCGGGCCTGTGCGGCTGCTTCGCGTACACCCGCAGCGAGCTGTACGAGATCGTCCGCACCCTGCGCATCACCTCGTACGCGGACCTCCTCGACTCCCACGGACGGGAGGAGGCCCGGGGCGGCGACGGCTGCGAGGTCTGCAAGCCGACGGTCGGCTCGGTCATCGCCTCGCTCGCCCCGACGGTCGGCGCCAGCGGCTATGTCCTGGACGGCGAGCAGGCGGCCCTCCAGGACACCAACGACCACTTCCTCGCCAACCTCCAGCGCAACGGCTCGTACTCCATCGTGCCGCGCATACCCGGCGGCGAGATCACCCCGGACAAGCTGGTCGTGATCGGCGAGGTGGCCCGCGACTTCGGGCTCTACACCAAGATCACCGGAGCTCAGCGCATCGACCTCCTCGGCGCCCGGGTCGACCAGCTGCCGCTGATCTGGACCCGGCTCGTCGACGCGGGCTTCGAGTCCGGGCACGCGTACGGGAAGTCGCTGCGCACGGTCAAGTCCTGTGTCGGGCAGACCTGGTGCCGCTACGGGGTGCAGGACTCCGTGAAGATGGCGATCGACCTGGAACTGCGCTACCGGGGCCTGCGCGCCCCGCACAAGCTGAAGTCGGCGGTCTCGGGGTGCGCCCGGGAGTGCGCGGAGGCCCGGGGCAAGGACTTCGGGATCATCGCCACGGCCGGCGGCTGGAACCTCTACGTGGGCGGCAACGGCGGCGCCACCCCGCGCCACGCCGACCTGCTCGCCCAGGACCTGTCCGACGCCGAACTGATCCGGCTGATCGACCGGTTCCTGATGTTCTACATCCGCACCGCGGACCGGCTGGAGCGCACCTCGGCCTGGCTGGAGCGCGTCGAGGGCGGCCTGGAGCACGTCCGGGACGTCGTCGTGCACGACAAGCTCGGGCTCTGCGAGGAGCTGGAGCGGCTGATGGCCGACCACGTCCGCGGCTACCGCGACGAGTGGGCCGAGACCATCAACGACCCGGAGCGGCTGCGCCGGTTCGTCACCTTCGTCAACGCGCCCGACGCGCCCGACCCGTCCGTGAAGTTCGTCCCGGAACGCGACCAGGTCAAGCCGGACCTGGACATCCTCGCGGGCCCGGTTCTCGCCATCCGCACTCTTGAAGGGACCGCCTCCTGATGACCATGACCACGCAGACGCCGGCGACCGCACAGGACACCCGGACCGTCCGGCTCGCCGCCGGGAACGGCTGGCTCACGGTGTGCGACCGCTCGCTGCTGACCCCCGGCCGCGGGGTCGCCGCCCTCCTCCCGGACGGCCGGCAGGTCGCGCTCTTCCTGGACCGGGCGGGGCGGACGTACGCCATCGACAACCGCGACCCGTTCACCGGGGCCTATGTCCTCTCGCGCGGCCTGATCGGCTCGGACGGCGGGCAGCCCTTCGTCGCCTCGCCCCTGCTCAAGCAGCGCTTCGACCTGGCGACGGGGGCCTGCCTGGACGACGACGAGGTCTCCGTACCCGTCTTCGAGGTACGCGCGGACTGAGCGCCTCCGCTCACGCGGCGACGGCCGGAGGCACCCCCGAACGGGTGCTTCCGGCCATTCGTATGGCCGGTCGTAGGCTTGATCCATGACCCAGGGCTGGAGCGCGCGCGACATACCCGACCAGAGCGGACGGACGGCCGTGGTGACGGGGGCCAACAGCGGGATCGGCCTCGTCACCGCCCGCGAGCTGGCCCGTTGCGGGGCCAGGGTGCTGCTCGCCTGCCGCGACGAACGGCGCGGCGAGGAGGCGGCGGCCCGCATCCGGCACGCGGTGCGCGGCGCGGACGTGGAGTTCGCCCCGCTCGATCTGGCCGACCTGTCCTCGGTGCGCGCGTTCGCCAAGGGCCTCCGGGCGGACCGGCTCGACCTGCTGATCAACAACGCCGGGGTGATGGCCCTGCCGTACGGGCGGACCGCCGACGGCTTCGAGACCCAGTTCGGCGTCAACCACCTCGGGCACTTCGCGCTCACCGGGCTGCTGCTGCCGAGGCTGCGGGCCACCGGGGGCGCCCGGGTGGTGACCGTCTCCAGCGGGCTGCACGCCCTGGGCAACATCGACATGGGCGATCTCAACAGCGAGCGGAACTACCGCCGCTGGACCGCCTACGGCCGCTCGAAGACCGCGAACCTGCTCTTCGTCCACGAGCTGGCCCGGCGGCTCGCGGCGGCCGGCAGCGCGCTGGTCGCCGCCGCCGCGCACCCGGGCTACGCCTCGACCAACCTCCAGACGGCGGCGGCCCGGATGGAGGGCCGCAGGGCGGCGGAGCGGGTCATGGGCCTCGCCAACCGCGTCGTCGCCCAGTCCGCGTCGGCCGGGGCCCTGCCCACGCTGTACGCGGCGACCGCGCCGGGCGTGCGGCCCGACTCGTTCACCGGCCCCCGGGTGCTGGGCTGGCGCGGCGCGCCCGGCCCGTCCTGGCGGGCGGGCTGGACGCGCGGCGATGTGGCGGGCGAACGGCTGTGGGTGGCCTCGGAGCAGCTGACCGGGGTGACGTACGCGGGGCTGTAGCGTCTCTCGTCCGGCCCGGGCCCGGCGGCGGACGGGTCACGGCACCGCGACCGGCGCCCCGCCCCTCAGCAGCGAGCCGCCCAGCGGGGTCAGGGTGTGCTGGACGGAGCTGCCGTGCCGCAGGGTGTGGACGAGCCCCGCCTCGCGCAGGACGCAGGCGTGCTGGCTGGCCGAGGCGAGGGAGATCCCGGCGCGCCGGGCCAGTTCGCTGGTGGTGCAGCCGTCGCCGATGGCCCGCAGGACCGTGGAGCGGGTCTGCCCGAGGAGCCGGCCGAGCGAGGGGCCCGGGTCGGCGAAGGCGGGCGCCGCCCGGTGGGCGACCGGGTAGACCAGGACCGGCGGGAGCAGGGGGTCGCGCAGCACCACGGGGGCGCCCCGGCAGAAGTAGGAGGGCTGGAGGAGCAGTCCGCGCCCGTCCAGGCGGAGGTCGCGGTCGACGGGGTAGTCCGCCTCCAGGACGGGAGCGCGCCAGCGGATGACCGGGGGCAGCGAGGCGAGCAGTTCGTCGGTGCCGCCGTCCAGGAGGGCGCGGCCGCGGATCGCCCGGTCGGCCTCGACGGCGGAGCGGATGTGCGGCCAGTATGGCTCGACGGCGGCGCGGTGGTAGTCCCGTAAGGCGGCGACGAGGCGGCCCACGGGTTCGGCGCCGCCCTCGCGCAGTGCGTCGAGGCGGGCGGCGTGCCGGGCGCCGGGGTCCCCGAGGAGGGCGATCTCGGCGCTCAGGCGCTCTGGCGGAGTGGCGCGCACGGCTTCCATTCCGGCGTCGGCTCCGAGCGGTTCGGCGCTTTCCTGAGAAGGCGTCAGGAAGTCGGGAAAATATCCGCGCTGCGGGACCACCGCGGACAGCAGACGTACTTCACCGCTCAACCGTGGGCGGGTTTCGGTACGCCATTTCCCGAAGACCGCGGAAGCCCTCCGGTCCCTCAGCCGGTGAAAGCTGAGAATGGTCTCCCACAGCGCGTCCGGCCCGGAGGCCATCCGCACCCTGGAAAGGTCCCATCCGGAGACATGGATACGCAGCACCGAACTCCCACCCCTTGCACCTGCAATTTCCCCCCTCGCAAGAGTATGCGAATCGTAACAGCACGTCACCACGGGGTTTCGGCCAGAGGTGAAACGCCTCGCCGGGACCGCCCGCCGGACGAAAAGCTGTACGGCGTCGGGTGCGATTCCGGAGCCACCGGAAGAGCGAGTGAAGGCCGTGGGGGGTTTTGCTCGTTCGGCGGCGGTTGGCAAAGGTGCGGCTCCGCACTCGATGGGGGTAAGCCGGGTGCGGCCCGTGGATGGGGATCCACGGGCCGCACCCCGGTCCGTTCAACTCGATTTCTTTGCGCATTAAACGAAGCAATGGACCCCGGTCATCTTATTTACCGGGACATGACAACGTTGTGTGCCGCCCGGCCGCGTACGACAAGACGGCGGCACCCCCGCACAGGGTGCCGCCGCCTCCGGAATTCCGCCTCCGCCGCCGGTTCGGGTGAGGGTGGGATCACCGGCGGGCGTAAGCGGAATCGGTAAGGGGTGGTGCGTCAGCGGCTGTCGCTCGCCCGCGCCCCGGCCGCCGCCCGGCCCGCCTCAAGCCGCGCCACCGGAATGCGGAACGGCGAGCAGGAGACGTAGTCGAGACCGGCCTCGTGGAAGAAGTGCACCGATTCGGGGTCGCCGCCGTGCTCCCCGCAGATGCCCAGCTTCAGGTCCGGGCGGGTGGCCCGGCCGGCCGCCACGGCGCTCTTGACCAGCGAGCCGACGCCGTCCTTGTCGATCGTCTCGAACGGCGACACCCCGAAGATGCCCTTCTCCAGGTAGGCCGTGAAGAAGGACGCCTCCACGTCGTCGCGGGAGAAGCCCCACACCGTCTGGGTCAGGTCGTTGGTGCCGAAGGAGAAGAACTCCGCCGCCTCCGCGATCTGCCCGGCGGTCAGCGCGGCGCGCGGCAGCTCGATCATGGTGCCGATCTTCAGCTTGAGGTCGGTGCCGGTGGCGGCCTGGACCTCGGCGATGACCCGGTCCGCCTCCTCGCGGACGATCTCCAGCTCCTGGACCGTGCCGACGAGCGGGATCATGATCTCGGCGCGGGGGTCGCCCTTGGCGTTCTTGCGGGCGGCGGCCGCCTCGGCGATGGCCCGCACCTGCATGGCGAACAGGCCGGGGATGACCAGGCCGAGGCGCACCCCGCGCAGCCCCAGCATCGGGTTCTGCTCGTGCAGCTTGTGCACGGCCTGGAGGAGCCTGAGGTCGTTCTCGTTGGCGTCCTTGCGGGCCTCGGCGAGGGCCACGCGTACCGAGAGCTCCGTGATGTCCGGCAGGAACTCGTGCAGCGGCGGGTCGAGCAGCCGCACGGTGACCGGCAGTCCGTCCATCGCCTCGAACAGCTCGATGAAGTCCGCCTTCTGGAGCGGCAGCAGCTGCTCCAGGGCCGTCTCGCGCTCCTGGTCGGTGTCGGCCAGGATCAGCTTCTCGACCATCTCGCGGCGCTCGCCGAGGAACATGTGCTCGGTGCGGCACAGCCCGATGCCCTGGGCGCCGAAGCGGCGGGCGCGCAGGGCGTCCTCCGCGCTGTCCGCGTTGGCCCGCACCCGCAGCCGGCGCACCCGGTCCGCGTACGCCATGATCCGGTGCACGGCGGCGACCAGCTCGTCGGCGTCGTCGGCGCCCGCGTGCATCCGGCCCTCGAAGTACTCGACCACGGGGGACGGCACGACGGGGACCTCGCCGAGGTACACCTTGCCGGTGGAGCCGTCGACGGAGACGATGTCGCCCTCCTCCACGACGATGTCCCCGACCGTCAGGCGGCGGCGCTTGGTGTCGACCTCGATCTCCTCGGCGCCGCAGACACAGGTCTTGCCCATGCCCCGGGCGACGACGGCGGCGTGCGAGGTCTTCCCGCCGCGCGAGGTCAGGATGCCCTCGGCGGCGATCATGCCGTCCAGGTCGTCCGGGTTGGTCTCGCGGCGGATCAGGATGACCTTCTCGCCGGACCGGGACCACTTGACGGCGGTGTACGAGTCGAAGACCGCCTTGCCGACCGCCGCGCCGGGCGAGGCGGCGATGCCCCGGCCGAGCCGCTGGGTCCTCGCGGTGTCGTCGAAGCGCGGGAACATCAGCTGCGCGAGCTGGGCGCCGTTGACCCGCTGAAGGGCCTCGGCCTCGTCGATCAGCCCCTGGTCCACCAGCTGGGTCGCGATGCGGAAGGCGGCACCGGCGGTGCGCTTGCCGACCCGGGTCTGGAGCATCCACAGGTGGCCGCGCTCGATGGTGAACTCGATGTCGCAGAGGTCCTTGTAGTGGGTCTCCAGCGTCTCCATGATCGCCAGCAGCTGGTCGTACGACTGCTTGTCGATCGACTCCAGCTCGGCGAGCGGGACGGTGTTGCGGATGCCCGCGACGACGTCCTCGCCCTGCGCGTTCTGGAGGTAGTCGCCGTAGACGCCCTGGTGGCCGCTGGCCGGGTCGCGGGTGAAGGCGACGCCCGTGCCGGAGTCGGGGCCGAGGTTGCCGAAGACCATCGAGCAGACGTTGACGGCGGTGCCGAGGTCGCCGGGGATGCGCTCCTGGCGGCGGTAGAGCTTGGCCCGGTCGGTGTTCCACGAGTCGAAGACCGCGTTTATGGCCAGGTCCATCTGCTCGCGCGCGTCCTGCGGGAAGTCTCGGCCCGCGTCCCGCGCGACGATCTTCTTGAACTCCTCGACCAGCTTCTTCAGGTCGCCCGCGTCGAGGTCCACGTCGACCTTGACGCCCTTGGCGTCCTTCGCGGCCTCCAGCGCCTCCTCGAAGAGCTCGCCGTCCACCCCGAGCACGGTCTTGCCGAACATCTGGATCAGCCGGCGGTAGGAGTCCCACGCGAACCGCTCGTCGCCGGCCTGGGCGGCGAGGCCCACCACGGAGGCGTCGGAGAGGCCGATGTTGAGGACGGTGTCCATCATCCCGGGCATCGAGAACTTGGCGCCGGAGCGCACGGAGACCAGCAGCGGGTCGTCGGCCTGGCCGAGCTTCTTGCCCATCCGCGTCTCCAGGGCGCCGAGGTGCGCACTCACCTCGTCGCGGAGGGCGGCCGGCTCCGCGCCGCTGTCCAGGTAGACCTTGCACGCCTCGGTGGTGATCGTGAAGCCGGGCGGGACGGGGAGCCCGAGGTTGGTCATCTCGGCGAGGTTGGCCCCCTTCCCGCCGAGGAGGTCCTTCAGCTCCTTGTTGCCTTCGGTGAAGTCGTAGACGAACTTCTGCACATCTTTGTTTTCCGACACGGTCTCGACTCCTCGAAGACGCGGTGGCTGCCCTGACGGCGAGGAACATACCCAGATCGAAGGTGCCTGGGTACGTCCACTTGCGCGTCGTACGGCCGTAACCACCCGTCCGCCAGCAGATCGAAAGTCGGCCGCCCGGAAGCCATCCGGAACGGTGCGTTCAGGAGTCGTACGCAGAATGACGCAGCGCACACCGGAACCCCTGGTTCGGTGGCTGAAAGTGATCGAAGCGTCGATCGATCAAAGTACGGCCAGGTGGCACCCAGTGCCACCCTTTGAGAAGTGCAGCCCTCGATTTTGCGCTCATCTGAGCGCACTGCTTCTCAAGGTGGCGAGAATCACTCGATGGAGGGGCCGCTCGGATGAGCGAAAACGACGTGTGGGGGCACTCAGTGCCCCCACACGTCGGTCGCTTTTGCTCAGCCCCCCGAGGTGTCCAGCTCCGCGTCGGCGCTCACGCCCGCGCAGTCGTACGGGTCCTTCAGCCAGCCGTCCGGGAGGGCCACCCGGTTGTTGCCCGAGGTGCGGCCGCGCGGGCCGTCGGCGCCGTCCGGCCAGGGCTGGTCGAGGTCCAGCTCCTGGAGCTGGGAGCCCAGCTCCTCCAGCGAGGAGGTGATCGCCAGCTTCTTGCGCATCTCGGAGCCGACCGCGAAGCCCTTGAGGTACCAGGCGACGTGCTTGCGGAAGTCGATCACGCCCCGTGCCTCGTCGCCGATCCACTCCCCCAGCAGCGTCGCGTGCCGCAGCATCACGCCGGCGACGGTGCGCAGGGTGGGCGCCTGCCTCGTCCCCGTACCCTCGAACGCGCTCACCAGGTCGCCGAAGAGCCAGGGGCGGCCCAGGCAGCCGCGCCCCACGACCACGCCGTCGCAGCCGGTCTCGCGCATCATGCGCAGGGCGTCGTCCGCGCACCAGATGTCGCCGTTGCCGAGCACCGGGATCTCCGGGACGTGCTCCTTGAGCCGGGCGATGGCGTCCCAGTCGGCGGTGCCGCCGTAGTGCTGGGCGGTGGTCCTGCCGTGCAGGGCGACCGCCGTGACGCCCTCCTCGACGGCGATCCGGCCGGCGTCGAGATAGGTCAGGTGGTCGTCGTCGATGCCCTTGCGCATCTTGATCGTGACGGGCAGGTCCCCGGCCCGGGAGACCGCCTCGTGCAGGATCGCGCGCAGCAGCGGCCGCTTGTACGGGAGGGCCGAGCCGCCGCCCTTGCGGGTGACCTTGGGGACCGGGCAGCCGAAGTTGAGGTCGATGTGGTCGGCGAGGTTCTCGTCCACGATCATGCTGACGGCCTTGCCGACCGTGTCCGGGTCCACTCCGTACAGCTGGATCGAGCGCGGGGTCTCGGTCGCGTCGAAGTGGATGAGCTGCATGGTCTTCTCGTTGCGCTCGACCAGGGCCCTCGTCGTGATCATCTCGCTGACGAACAGCCCCTTGCCGCCCGAGAACTCCCGGCACAGGGTGCGGAAGGGAGCGTTGGTGATGCCGGCCATGGGCGCGAGGACCACCGGCGGCTGCACGGTGTGCGGGCCGATGCGGAGCAGCGAGGGCGAGGGGGCGAGCGTGGTCATGGCCCCATTGTCCCGTACCCGGCGACCGGCCCCGGCGACGGCGGTCGTTAGTTAGCCGTACTATCGATGGATGCCTGAGCTCAGCCACCGACGGCGGATGCTGGTGCTGGCGATCTGCTGCATGAGTCTGCTGATCGTCAGCCTCGACACCACCGCCCTGAATGTCGCCCTGCCCGCCATGCGCCGGGAGCTGGACGCGAGCGTCGCGGGGATGCAGTGGACGATCGACGCGTACACGCTCGTCCTCGCCGCCCTGCTGATGCTCGCCGGTTCGACCGCCGACCGGATCGGCCGGCGCAAGGTCTTCATGGCCGGGCTGGTCCTGTTCACCCTGGGTTCGGCGCTCTGCTCGCTGGCACCGAACCTGGAGGCCCTCATCGCCTTCCGGATGGTGCAGGCCGTGGGCGGTTCGATGCTCAACCCGGTCGCGATGTCGATCATCACCAACACCTTCACCGATCCGCGCGAGCGCGCCCGGGCGATCGGGGTCTGGGGCGGGGTCGTCGGCATCTCGATGGCGGCCGGTCCGGTGGTCGGCGGCGGTCTGGTCGACTCGGTCGGCTGGCGGTCGATCTTCTGGGTCAACCTCCCGGTGGGCCTCGCCGCCCTGCTGCTGACCTGGCGTTACGTCCCCGAGTCGCGCGCCCACCGGGCCCGCCGCCCGGACCCGGTGGGCCAGCTCCTGGTGATCACGCTGCTGGGCTCGCTGACGTACGCGATCATCGAGGCCCCGCAGAAGGGGTGGACCTCCGCGGAGATCCTGGTCTTCGCCGGGCTCGCGGCGGCCGCCCTGGCGGGGCTGCTGGTGTACGAGCCCCGGCGCGCCGATCCGCTGATCGATCTGCGGTTCTTCCACAGCGTTCCGTTCAGCGGCGCCACGGTCATCGCGGTCAGCGCCTTCGCCGCGCTCGGCGGCTTCCTCTTCCTCAACACCCTCTATCTCCAGGACGTCCGGGGGCTGAGCGCGCTGGAGGCCGGTCTGTACACGCTGCCGATGGCGGCCATGGTCTGCGTTCTGGCGCCGCTCTCGGGGCGGCTCGTGGCCGCGCGCGGGCCGCGCGTCCCGCTGCTGGTCGCGGGCTGCGCGATGGCGGTGAGCGGGCTGATGCTGGCGGCGTTCGACGCGGAGACCGGGACGGTCTCGATGTTCGCCGCGTATGTGCTGTTCGGCCTGGGCTTCGGCTCGGTGAACGCGCCCATCACCAACACCGCGGTCTCCGGCATGCCCCGCTCCCAGGCGGGCGTGGCGGCCGCCGTCGCCTCCACCAGCCGGCAGATCGGGCAGACCCTCGGGGTCGCCGTGATCGGCGCGGTCCTGGCGGCGGGGATGGCGGACCCGGGCGGCTCTGACGGCCTCGGCGGCTCGGGCGGCTTCGTGGCGGCCAGCCGGCCCGGCTGGTGGATCGTCACCGGCTGCGGGCTCGCCGTCCTGCTGATCGGCGCCCTGAGCAGCGGCCGCTGGGCCCGGTCCACCGCCCGCCGGACGGCGGAGCGGCTGGCGGAACCGGTGGCCGGGCAGCCGGCCGTTCAGCCCTCGGAAGCCCGCACCAGTTCCTGAAGGCGGGCCAGCCGCTCGTACGTCTCGCCGTCCCGGGGCGCGTAGCTGACCAGGCGCGGTCCGGCCGAGGGGCCGAGCCAGAGGTCGGTGGCCTCCACCCGGAGCAGCCCCACCCAGGCGTTGCGGAAGACCTTGGACCGGCTGCCCGCCCCGACGACCTCGTGCCGGGCCCAGTTCTCGCGGAACTCCCCGGACGCCGCCTCCAGCCGCCCCAGCAGCTCCTTCCAGGCGGGCTCCGCGAGGTGTTCCGCCATCTCGGCGCGGAATTTGGCGGTGATGTAGCGGGTCACCTCGGCGGTGTCCATGACGGAGCCCCGCCACTGCTCGTTGGTGTGGGCGAGCAGCATGAGATTGCGGTCCTCGGGCGCGACCTCCTCCAGGTCGCAGAGCAGCCGCCCGTACGTGCGGTTGTGGGCGAGGATGTCGTACCGGCTGTTCTGCACGCAGGCGGGGATCGGCTCCAGCTGCCGCAGCATGGTCCGCAGCGCCGGGGTGACGTGCGGGCAGTCCGTACCGGGCGCCGGGTCGACGGCCGCGGCGAGCGAGAAGAGGTGGCTGCGCTCGCTGCGGTCGAGCAGCAGGGCGCGGGCGAGGGCGTCGAGGACCTGGGGCGAGACCTGGATGTCCCGGGCCTGTTCGAGCCAGGTGTACCAGGTGACGCCGACGGCGGAGAGCTGGGCGACCTCCTCGCGGCGCAGCCCCGGGGTGCGCCGGCGGCGGCCCCGGACAAGGCCGACCTGCTCGGGGGTGATCCGTTCGCGGCGGCTACGCAGGAAGTTCGCCAGCTCGTGCCGCCGGATGTCGGGCTCGCTCACACCGGGGGCGGCCGGCTGCGTCAGGGGCGTCGCCATCGTCGTCATTCCTCCAGAGTGCGGGCCCGGGTACCGGCACCGGGCGGCCGGTGCCTGGTGGTCCTTGTACCAGGATAAGGACACTCTGGTACCAGGCTGCGGGCGGAGAGATCGTCGGTGCCGTGAGTGAATCCTCTGTACGTACGTCAACGGCGGGCGCCACCACCTCCCCGGTGGTGCGGCACGACCATCCCGCCCCGGTGCTCGGCACACTGGGGCTGTTCACCGTGCTGCTGGGCGCGGCCCTTCCCCTGATCGACTTCTTCATCGTCAACGTGGCCCTGCCCGCCATCGACCACGACCTGGCGGCCGGCCCGGCCCTGCTGGAGCTGGTCGTCGCGGGCTACGGCCTCGCCTACGCCGTGCTGCTGGTCCTCGGCGGGCGGCTCGGTGACATGGCGGGCCGGCGCCGGCTCTTCCTGACCGGCATCGCGGCCTTCGGGCTCACCTCGCTGGCCTGCGGGCTCGCCCCGACCGCCTGGACCCTGGTCGGGGCGCGGGTGGCGCAGGGCGCGTCGGCCGCGCTGATGCTGCCGCAGGTGCTGGCCACCATCCAGGCGGCCACCTCCGGCCACCGCAGGGCCCGGGCGATGAGCCTGTACGGGGCGACGGCCGGGCTCTCCATGGTCGCGGGCCAGATCCTGGGCGGGGCGCTGGTCGCCGCCGCGCCGCTGTCCTCGGTGTTCGGCGAGGGCGCGGGCTGGCGGTCGGTGTTCCTGGTCAACGTGCCCGTCGCGGCGCTCGGTCTGGTGCTGGCGGCGCGCGCGGTCCCGGAGACGCGGGCGGACCGGCCCGCGCCCGTCGACGTACCGGGCACGCTGCTGCTCGCGGTGTCGCTGCTGACGCTGCTGGCCCCGCTCACCGAGGGCCGGGCTGCGGGCTGGCCGCTGTGGACCTGGGTGTCCCTCGCGCTGTTCCCGTTCTCGGCGGCGGCCTTCTGCCGGGTGGAGCGGCGGGCGGACCGGCGCGGGCTGATCCCGCTGGTGCCGCCGAGCCTGCTGCGCCTGGAGTCGCTGCGGCGCGGGCTCGCCCTGGTGGTGCCGTTCTCGGTGGGCTTCGGCGGCTTCATGTTCGTCATCGCGGTCGCCCTCCAGCAGGGCCTGGAGCTGGGCCCGGCGCGGTCCGGACTGTCGATCGCCCCGATGGCGGTGGCCTTCTTCGCGGCCTCGCTGGCCGGTCCCCGGCTGGTGCGGCGGTACGGCAGCCGGGTCGTGACGGCGGGCGGGGTGATCCAGGCGGTGGGCGTGGCGGTGCTCGCGTTCACCGTGTGGCGGGGCTGGCCGGACCTGGGCATGGCGGGGCTGCTGCCCGGGATGGCGGTCGCCGGTTTCGGTCAGGGCCTCCAGCTGCCCGTCATCTTCCGCATCATCCTGTCGGACGTACCGCCGGAGCGGGCCGGGGTGGGCGGCGGGGTGATGACGACGACCCAGCAGGCGACGCTGACCCTGGGCGTGGCGACGCTCGGCTCGCTGTTCCTGGCCCTGGTGCCGGGGTCGGGGATGCGGGACGCCCTGATCGTGACGTTGCTCGTCCAGCTGGCGGCGGTCGCCCTGACGACCGCGCTGAGCCTGCGGCTGCCGCGCGCGGTGGGGTGAGGGGCGCCCGGCGGGCGCGGGGTGGACGGAGAGGCCCCGGCGGGCGGACCCGGTGGTCCGCCCGCCGGGGCCTCGGTGTGTGCGCGGGCGGTCAGCTCTGCGCCGGGGCCTCCGGGGCCTGCGCCTCGGCGTCCGCGGCGTCCGGCTGCTCGGTGCCTGCGGCCCGCTCCCGCATCTTGCGGAGCAGCTCCTGCTTCTGGTCGGCGGCCGTCCTGCGGTCGGCGGCCTCTCCGGCGGGGCCGGCCCCCTGGGCCCCGGAGCGGGACAGCTTCTTGCGCTGTCCGCCGACGCCGAGGAGGTTGTTGCGGCTCTTGGCCATGGGGTTCTCCCAATTGTGTGGTCTCGGTGAGGTCTCTCGCGACCTCGGATCGATCCGGGGGGGGGCGGCGGGTGGTCGGGCCCGCCGCGCTCTCACTCGTAGATCTGGAAGAACGAATACATGGGCAGGACGGTACCCATACCGGGCGCCCGGCTCACCCGTTTTTCCATCCTCCGGTCCCCCGGACGCACGAGGCCCCCGGTTCCGCGGCGGGCGCGGAAGCGGGGGTCTCGTGCGGCGGGTGCGGGCGTCAGCAGCCGAGCAGGCGGGAGGCGAGGTAGCCCTGGATCTGGTCCAGGGAGACGCGCTCCTGCTTCATCGTGTCGCGCTCGCGGACGGTGACCGCGTTGTCGTCCAGGGTGTCGAAGTCGACGGTGACGCAGAACGGCGTACCGATCTCGTCCTGGCGGCGGTAGCGGCGGCCGATGGCACCGGCGTCGTCGAACTCGATGTTCCAGTTCTGCCGGAGGTCGGCGGCGAGGCCCTTGGCCTTCGGCGAGAGCTGCGGGTTGCGGGAGAGCGGGAGGACCGCGACCTTGACGGGCGCCAGGCGCGGGTCGAGGCGCATCACGGCGCGCTTCTCCATGACGCCCTTGGCGTTCGGCGCCTCGTCCTCGCTGTACGCGTCGAGGAGGAAGGCCAGCATCGCGCGGCCGACACCGGCCGCGGGCTCGATGACGAACGGGGTGTAGCGCTCGCTCTTCTCCTGGTCGAAGAAGGAGAGGTCCGTGCCCGACGCCTTGGAGTGGGCGTTGAGGTCGTAGTCGGTGCGGTTGGCGACGCCCTCCAGCTCGCCCCACTCGCTGCCGCCGAAGCGGAAGCGGTACTCGATGTCAGCGGTGCGCTTGGAGTAGTGGGAGAGCTTCTCCTGCGGGTGCTCGAACCACCGCATGTTCTCCTCGCGCAGGCCGAGACCGGTGTACCAGTTCCAGCGCTGCTCCATCCAGTACTCCTGCCACTGCTCGTCCTCGCCCGGCTTGACGAAGAACTCCATCTCCATCTGCTCGAACTCGCGCGTGCGGAAGATGAAGTTGCCCGGAGTGATCTCGTTGCGGAAGGACTTGCCCATCTGCGCGATGCCGAACGGGGGCTTCTTGCGCGCGGTGGTCAGCACCTGGGAGAAGTTGGTGAAGATGCCCTGGGCCGTCTCGGGGCGCAGATAGGCGACCGAGCCGGAGTCCTGGGTCGGGCCGAGGTGCGTGGAGAGCAGGCCGGAGAACTGCTTGGGCTCGGTGAAGGTGCCCTTGTTGCCGCAGTTGGGGCAGTTGAGGTCGGCGAGGCCGTTCGCGGGCGCCTTGCCGTGCTTCTCCTCGTACGCCTCCTCCAGGTGGTCCGCGCGGTAGCGCTTGTGGCAGGAGGTGCACTCGGTCAGCGGGTCCGAGAACGTGGCGACGTGGCCGGAGGCCACCCACACCTCGGGGGCCAGGATGACCGACGAGTCGATGCCGACGACGTCCTCGCGGGAGGTGACCATGTAGCGCCACCACTGGCGCTTGAGGTTCTCCTTGAGCTCGACGCCCAGCGGTCCGTAGTCCCAGGCGGCCTTCTGACCACCGTAGATCTCGCTACAGGGATAGACGAAGCCACGGCGCTTGCTCAGGCTGACGATGGTGTCGATCTTGTCGGCGGCCACGGTGCTCTCTTCATTACGACGGAACGGGCGGGCGAAGAGCCCAGATTACCGGCGGCGGCGCCCCTTCGATCAAATCGGTACCGGTCCCGGTCGCGAACCCCGCTTGTTGACAATCGTTTCCACTTTTGTTGAAAATGAGTGTCATGAACATACGCCGCCTCATACCGGCCGCCGCCGTCACCGGCGCGGTCGCGCTCGGTCTCACCGCCGTCACCGCCTGCTCCTCGTCCGACAGCTCCGACCACAAGAGCGACGGCCGGCTGGACGTGGTGGCGTCCTTCTATCCGATGCAGTTCCTGGCCGAGCGCATAGGCGGCGACCACGTCTCGGTCACCAGCCTCACCAAGCCCGGCGTGGAGCCCCACGACCTGGAGCTCAGCCCCCGGCAGACCGGCCGGCTCGCCGACGCGGACTTCATCCTCTACCTCAAGGGCCTCCAGCCCGCCGTCGACGAGGCGATCAAGCAGTCCGGCGCCTCCCACACCCTCGACGCCGCGACGCTGACCACGCTGGAGGACCACGGCACCGAGGCCGGCGGCGAGGAGCACGGCCACGAGCACGAGGGCGACGAGCCCGGCGCCGACCCCCACATCTGGCTCGACCCGGTGAAGTACACCGAGGTCGCCAAGGGCGTCGGCAAGTCCCTGGAGAAGACCGACCCGGACCACGCGGCGGACTACCGCAAGAACACCGACACCCTGGTCAAGGAGCTCGGCGCGCTCGACACCGCGTACCGGACCGGGCTGAAGAACACCGGGACGAAGACCTTCATCACCACGCACTCCGCCTTCGGCTATCTCGCCGAGCGCTACGGCCTCGTCCAGGAGGGCATCGCCGGCATCGACCCCGAGGCCGAGCCCAGCCCCGCCCGCATCAGCGCCCTGCACTCCATCGCCGAGGAGAAGAAGGTCACCACCGTCTTCTTCGAGACGCTGGCCAGCGACAAGACCGCGAAGACCGTCGCCCGCGACACCGGCCTGAAGACCGGCGTCCTGGACCCGCTGGAGGGAATCACCGACAGCTCCAAGGGCGATGACTACATCGAGGTCATGAAGTCCAACCTCACCGCCCTGCGCTCGGCGCTCGGCGCGAAGTGAGCGACGACCCCACCGGCCCCACCGCACCCCTCGGCCCGAACCCCGCAGCAGCACCGGAGGCGCTCATGCCCGAGCCCCAGCACCCCACCCGCGAACCCGTGATCGCCGTACGCGAAGCGACCGCCACGCTGGGCGCGCGCCCCGTGCTGCGCGGCGTCGACCTGACCGTGCGCCGGGGCGAGGTCGTCGCCCTGCTCGGCGCCAACGGCTCCGGCAAGTCCACCGCCGTCCGCTCGGTCATCGGCCAGGTCCCGCTGACCGGCGGCACCGTCGAGCTCTTCGGCACCCCGCTGCGCCGCTTCCGCGACTGGGCCCGGGTCGGCTACGTACCGCAGCGCACCACGGCGGCCGGCGGCGTGCCCGCCACGATCCGCGAGGTCGTCTCCGCCGGGCGGCTCTCCCGCACCCGGCTCGGCCTGCTCCGTAAGGCCGACCGCGCCGCCGTAGACCGGGCCATCGCGCTCGTCGGCCTCGCCGACCGCGCCAAGGACTCGGTGAACGCCCTCTCCGGCGGCCAGCACCAGCGCGTGCTGATCGCCCGCGCGCTCGCCGCCGAACCGGAGCTCCTGATCATGGACGAGCCGATGGCGGGCGTGGACCTGGCCAGCCAGGAGATCCTGGCCGCCACCCTGCGCGAGCAGGTCGCCGCCGGCACCACCGTGCTCCTCGTCCTGCACGAGCTGGGCCCGCTGGAGCCCCTGATCGACCGGGCGGTCGTGCTGCGCGACGGCTGCGTCCTGCACGACGGACCGCCCCCGAAGGCCGTCGGGCAGCACGCCCTGCCCGGCCACGACCACGTACACCCCCACGCGGCTTCCGAGCCCGTCCGGACGGGACTGCTGAGCTGATCATGGAATTCCTCCACCCCGCCTTCATGCAGCGGGCCCTGCTCGCCGCCGTGCTGGTCGGCGTCATCGCGCCCGCCGTCGGCGTCTACCTCGTGCAGCGCCGGCAGGCCCTGATGGGCGACGGCATCGGCCACATCGCGATGACCGGCGTCGGCCTCGGCTTCCTGCTCTCCACCAGCCCGGTCTGGATGGCCACCGCCGTCGCCGTCGTGGGCGCGGTCGTCATGGAGCTGATCCGCTGGTACGGCCGCACCCGCGGCGACATCGCGCTGGCCATGCTCTTCTACGGGGGCATGGCGGGCGGTGTCCTGCTGATCAACCTCTCCGACACCGGCTCGAACGCCAACCTGACCTCGTACCTCTTCGGCTCGCTGTCCACGGTCTCCTCCGAGGACATCACCGCGATCTCGCTGCTCGCCGCGTTCGTGCTGCTGGTGACGGTGGGGCTGCGGCGGCAGCTGTTCGCGGTCAGCCAGGACGAGGAGTTCGCCCGGGTGACCGGGCTGCCGGTGCGGATGCTGAATCTGCTCGTCGCGGTCACCGCCGCCGTGACCGTGACGGTCGCGATGCGGGTCGTGGGGCTGCTGCTGGTCAGTGCCCTGATGGTGGTCCCGGTCGCCGCCGCGCAGCAGATCACCCGGTCCTTCAAGGTGACGTTCGTGCTCGCCGTCGTCATCGGCGTCGGCGTCACCCTGTCCGGCACCATCACCTCGTACTACCAGGACGTCCCGCCCGGCGCGACGATCGTGCTGCTGGCCATCGGCGTCTTCGTCGTCCTGACGCTGCTCGCCGCCCCGCTCGCCCGCGGCCGCGCCCGGCGCGGCGAGACCGAGGCGGAGCGGTGCACCCTGGAGGTACCGGGGGCCCGTCCGGCACCGGACGACGTCCGAGTCTGAACCCCCGGAAGGGGCGGGCTGGCACAATGGCCCGACAGATGTACGGGCGACACGAGGAGGCTCCTGTGGCGACGGCGCCGATCAGCGGTACGAATGCGGCTCCGGTACGCGGCCGCTCGACCCGGCAGCGGGCGGCCGTCGCGGCGGCGCTCGACGAGGTGGACGAGTTCCGCAGCGCCCAGGAGCTGCACGACGTCCTCAAGCACCGGGGGGACTCGGTCGGCCTGACGACGGTCTACCGCACCCTCCAGTCCCTCGCGGACGCCGGTGAGGTGGACGTCCTGCGCACCACGGAGGGCGAGTCCGTCTACCGGCGCTGCTCGACCGGCGAGCACCACCACCACTTGGTCTGCCGCATGTGCGGCAAGGCGGTCGAGGTCGAGGGCCCCGTGGTCGAGCAGTGGGCGGAGACCATCGCCAGCCAGCACGGCTTCGTCAACGTGGCGCACACCGTCGAGGTCTTCGGCACCTGCGCGGACTGCGCGGGCGGCGAGAGCTGAGCGGCGGGCCGGCGGGAACACCCCGGCCGGCCCTTCCGCTCACTTCCCCGGGGCCGCGATCTCCTCGGCACCGCCGAACCGGCGGTCGCGCTGGGCGAATTCCAGACAGGCTCGCCACAGGTCGCGGCGGTCGAAGTCCGGCCACAGCACGTCCTGGAAGACCATCTCGGCGTACGCGCTCTGCCAGATCAGGTAGTTCGAGGTGCGCTGCTCACCGCTGGGCCGCACGAACAGGTCCACGTCCGGCATGTCCGGGTAGTAGATGTACTTCGCGAACGTCTTCTCGTTGACCTTCGACGGGTCGAGCCGGCCGGCGGCGACGTCCTGCGCGATCCGCTGCGCGGCGTCCGCGATCTCGGCCCGCCCGCCGTAGTTGACGCAGAAGTACAGCGTCATCCTGTCGTTGTCCCTGGTCTGCTCCTGGGCGACCTGGAGCTCCTGGACGACGGACTTCCACAGCTTGGGCATGCGGCCCACCCAGCGGATGCGGATGCCCAGCTCGTCCATCTCGTCGCGGCGGCGGCGGATGACATCCCGGTTGAAGTTCATCAGGAACTTCACCTCCTCCGGGGACCGCTTCCAGTTCTCCGTCGAGAAGGCGTACAGCGAGAGGTTCTTGACGCCCATCTCGATGCAGCCCTTGAGCACGTCCATGACGACGCCCTCGCCGACCTTGTGGCCCTCGGTGCGCGGCAGGCCGCGCTCCTTCGCCCAGCGGCCGTTGCCGTCCATCACGATGGCGACGTGCTTGGGCACCAGCTCACCGGGGATCTTCGGGGGCACGGCACCGGACGGGTGCGGCTCCGGGGTCTTGTAGTCGCGCCGGTTACGGCCGCCGAGCATCCCGCGTACTGCCATGAGCTTCTCAGTCTCCCTGTGTCACTTCTCTACGTACCGCAGTGAACGCAGCCCGCGCTCCAGATGCCAGTGGAGATACGCGGACACCAGCCCGCTCCCCTCCCTGACATGACGCGCCTCGCACGCGTCCGCCGTCTCCCAGTCGCCGGTGAGCAGGGCACTCAGCAGGGCGACGGCCTCAGCCGAGGGTACGACGCTGCCGGGCACCCGGCAGTCGCCGCATACGACTCCGCCCGCCGCCACCGAGAAGAATCGGTTCGGGCCCGGCAGCCCGCAGCGGGCGCAGTCGTCGAAGCTCGGGGCGTAGCCGTTGACCGCGAGGGAGCGCAGCAGGAAGGCGTCCAGGATCAGATGGGGCTCGTGCTCGCCCCGGGCCAGCGTGCGCAGCCCGCCCACCAGCAGCAGATACTGCTGGACCGCGGGCTCACCCTCGTGGTCGGTGAAGCGCTCGGCGGTCTCCAGCATCGCGGTCCCCGCCGTGTAGCGCCCGTAGTCGGTGACGATCCCGCCGCCGTACGGGGCGATCGTCTCGCTCTGGGTGCACAGCGGCAGCCCGCGTCCGACCAGCTCGCTGCCGCGCGCGAAGAACTGCACGTCCACATGGGAGAACGGCTCAAGCCGGGCCCCGAACTTCGACTTGGTGCGCCGCACCCCGCGCGCGACGGCGCGCACCCGACCGTGGCCCCGGGTCAGTATCGTGATGATCCGGTCGGCCTCGCCCAGCTTCTGCGTGCGCAGCACCACGCCGTCGTCCCGGAACAAGCTCATGCGTCCCATTGTCGGGTACGCCACCGACACCCGGGGCCCGCCCCCGTTCGAGGGGCCGTTCCTCCCGGCTCAGGAGGGCGTACGCGCCGCCTCGGCGAGCAGCCGGGCGGTGTCCTCGGCGCGCAGCCGCAGCGCCCCGCCGACGGTGGTCAGCACCTCGCGCTCAGCGGTGCTGTACGCGCCGTCGGCGAGGGCGATCCGGGCGCCCTGGAGCAGAATCGATTCACGCCCGGTGGGGGCGAGGTGCGGGGCGAGCGGTTCCAGCGCCTCGTGGAGCTCGATGGCGAGGGCCGCGCCGCACGCCTCGGCCGCCGGGTCGAAGGCGGAGCCGTGGCCGATGTCGGCGGACAGCACCTCGACCACGGTGGCGAGCTGTTCGGGCGTGCAGTCCTCGATCCCGGCGCCGCGCACGGTCTCGGCGGCGCTCTCCAGGACCGTACGGGAGGTGCTGCCGCCCGCCGCGAGGACGCCGAGGGCCACGGTGTGCACGGCGTCCCTGAGCATCGCGGAGAACCGGGTGGTGGTGGGGTGGTCGAGCGTTTCCGGGTCGAAGTGCTGATGGCAGGCGGCGCATTCCACCACCGGGCCCGTGGTGCCGCGCCGCAGCAGCGGCACGCCCAGCACGGCGAAGCGGCGGCGGCCGGTGAGGCGGCGGTAGTTGCGGTCACCGCCGCAGCCGGGGCAGAAGAACTCCCCGTCCCCGGTGGTGTCCCACAGCGTACGGATGCCGCAGATACGCAGCTTCATGGCGCGTTGTCCCAGGGCTGACCGCACGTCGCACACCTCCGTAACACTCCGGCAACACTGCCGTGTCGACGTGATGTTAACCACATCCCCGTTGCGCCGTCAGCACCCTGCCGGTCACAACCCCCCGGAGAATGGCCGAACCCCGCCCCCCGGAAGCGGGTGGGCGGGGTGTGCGGACCGTACGGCTGCGGGCCCTTTCGGGCGCCGGGTCAGCGGGTGGCGCGGTTGACGGCCGAGACGACCGCCTTCAGCGAGGCGCGGGTGGTGTTGGCGTCGATGCCGATGCCCCACAGCACCTTTCCGTCGATGGCGCACTCGATGTACGAGGCGGCCTGCGCGCTCGCGCCCTCGCTCATGGTGTGCTCGGTGTAGTCCAGCAGCCGGGCGTCGATGCCGATGGCCTGCAGCGCTTCGAAGAACGCGGAGATCGGACCGTTACCGGTGCCGGTCAGCACGGTGTCGGCGCCGTCCACGGTCGCCTCGACGGTGATCATGTCGCGGCCGTCGGAGCCGGTCGTGCTCTGGCCGGAGCGGATCTGCACACGGCCCCACGCGTTGTCCGGGTTGGGCAGGTACTCGTCCTGGAAGACGCTCCAGATCTGCGTCGGCGTGACCTCGCCGCCCTCGGCGTCGGTCTTGGCCTGAATGATCCGGGAGAACTCGATCTGCATCCGGCGGGGCAGGTCCAGCTTGTGGTCGTTCTTCAGGACGTACGCGATGCCGCCCTTGCCGGACTGCGAGTTGACGCGGATGACCGCCTCGTAGGAGCGGCCGACGTCCTTCGGGTCGATCGGCAGATACGGCACCGCCCACTCGATGTCGTCCACCGTCCTGCCCTGGGCGGCCGCGTCGGCCTCCATGGCGTCGAAGCCCTTCTTGATGGCGTCCTGGTGGGAGCCGGAGAAGGCGGTGTAGACCAGGTCGCCCGCGTAGGGGTGGCGCGGATGGACCTCCATCTGGTTGCAGTACTCGCTGGTGCGGCGGATCTCATCGATCTGCGAGAAGTCGATCTGCGGGTCGACACCCTGCGAGAACAGGTTCATGCCCAGCGTCACCAGGTCGACGTTGCCGGTGCGCTCGCCCTGGCCGAACAGGCAGCCCTCGATCCGGTCCGCCCCGGCCATCAGGGCCAGTTCGGCGGCGGCGACGGCGGTGCCGCGGTCGTTGTGCGGGTGGACGGACAGGCAGACGAACTCGCGGCGCGACAGGTTGCGCGACATCCACTCGAACCGGTCCGCGTGCGTGGACGGCGTCGAACGCTCCACGGTGGCGGGCAGGTTGAGGATGATCTCGCGGCCCTCCTCGGGCTGCCAGACGTCACAGACCGCCTCGCAGACCTCCAGGGCGAAGTCCAGCTCGGTGTCGGTGAAGATCTCGGGGCTGTACTGGTAGCCGAAGATCGTCTCGTCGCCCAGGATCTTCTCGGCGTACTCCATGACCAGTCGGGTGCCGTCCACCGCGATCTGCTTGACCTCCTCGCGGGAGCCGCGGAAGACCACGCGGCGGAAGGTCGGGGCGGTCGCGTTGTACAGGTGGACGGTGGCGCGGTGCGCGCCGCGCAGTGATTCGACGGTCCGCTCGATCAGTTCCTCGCGGGCCTGCGTCAGGACGGAGATCGTCACGTCCTCGGGGATCGCGCCCTCTTCGATGATGGACCGGACGAACGCGAAGTCGGTCTCGCCGGAGGACGGGAAGCCGACCTCGATCTCCTTGTAGCCCATGCGTACGAGCAGGTCGAACATCTCGCGCTTACGGGCCGGCGACATGGGGTCGATCAGGGCCTGGTTGCCGTCGCGCAGGTCGGTGGAGAGCCAGCGGGGCGCCTTGGTGATCCGCTTCTCGGGCCAGGTGCGGTCGGGGATGTCGACGGCCTCGTAGCGGCCGTACTTGTGGACCGGCATCCCGGACGGCTTCTGGAGCACCGTGGCGTTGGTGATCGGCGTGGGGCGGCCGACGGCGTGCGAGGCGGGGGTCTGGGCGGGATTCACTTCGGTCATGGCGCAGGGCTCCTCGGGTGTCCTTCTCCGGGACGGCCGACTGTGTTACTGCAACACCAGACTCCGCGGGGAGGGGGTCGGCCTCGACTACAGGCCCTCGCCGCGGCAGCTAAGAAGAAGCAGCCCGAAACGCATGATGCGTCGAGACTAGCCGAGGGGCGCCCGAGACGTGGGTGCTGTTCCAGTATGCGGGATCGGCGTCCACTCTTACCCGTACAGGACGACCTAAACGCCCAACAGTGACCAACCACTCCATTTCATCAACCACGGTTGCGAGCAGTGACATTGCGCTCACGGAGTGCCACAGTCGTGAGTATGCAGCCTCATTCACAGCAGGGGTTCCACCCCGTCTTCTGCACCATCGTCCCGCCCCACGTCCTCGACAAGCTGTCCCAGTCCGACGATCCCGCGCTCGCCGATCCGGCCCGCCGCACCCTGGAGTCCGACGCGGCCCGCCGCACCCGTCGCCAGATGACGGCCGTCGTCCGGCCCACCACCCCCGCCGAGCCGGACGACGAGGGCACCGCCAAGCCCCGCCGCACGCTCTACGACTGCCGCCACGGCACGCGCCTGCCGGGCACCAAGGTCCGCGGCGAGGGCGAGAAGCCCACCCAGGACGCCAGCGTCAACCGCGCGTACGCGGGCCTGGGCGCCACCTTCGACCTGCTGCTCACCGCCTACGGCCGGCGTTCCATCGACGGCCACGGCCTGCCGCTCATCGGGTCCGTCCACTACGACGAGAAGTACAACAACGCCTTCTTCGACGGCGAGCAGATGGTCTTCGGCGACGGGGACGGGGAGATCTTCCTCGACTTCACCGTCGCCATCGACGTGATCGCCCACGAGCTGGCCCACGGGCTCACCCAGTACACGGCCAATCTGAGCTACTACGGCCAGTCCGGCGCGCTCAACGAGTCGGTCTCGGACGTCTTCGGCTCCCTCGTGAAGCAGTACGCACTCGGCCAGACCGCCGACCAGGCGGACTGGCTGATCGGCGAGGGGCTGCTCGCGCCCCGGGTGCAGGGCGTGGCGCTGCGCTCGATGAAGGCGCCCGGCACGGCGTACGACGACGACGTGCTCGGCAAGGACCCGCAGCCGGCGTCCATGGACGACTACATCCACACCGGCGACGACAACGGCGGCGTCCACCTCAACTCCGGCATCCCCAACCGCGCGTTCTACCTGCTGGCGACCGCGCTCGGCGGCAGCTCCTGGGAGCGGGCGGGCCGGCTCTGGTTCGATGTGCTCACAGGTGGTGAACTGGCGGTGGACGCGGACTTCGCGGACTTCGCCCGGCTGACCGTGGCGGCGGCGCGCAGCCGCTTCGGTGAGGGCGACGAGGTGGAGGCCGTCCTCAAGGCGTGGTCGGAGGTGGGCGTTCCGACCGACTAGGAGGGACACACCGCATGCGGATTCAGGTGAGCAGGACCGGCGGCTTCGCCGGCATCGCGCGCCACCGCGAGATCGACACCTCCGGACGGGCCGACGCCCAGGAGTGGGAGGCCCTGGCCGGCTCGGCACTCGCCGACGGCCGGGCCACCGCGCCCCGGGGCGTCCCGGACGGCTTCAACTACCGGATAACGGTCGACGGCACGACCGTGCACTGCGCGGACCCGCGCCTGACCGACGCCCAGCGCGCCCTGATCTCACGCGTCCTGAAGGAGGGCGCGTGAGACGGGGCGCGGCGCGCCTCAGAAGCCGAGCTTGCGCAGCTGCTTCGGGTCGCGCTGCCAGTCCTTGGCGACCTTGACGTGCAGGTCGAGGAAGACGGGGGTGCCGAGCAGGGCCTCGATGTGCTTGCGGGACTTGGTGCCGACGTCCTTCAGGCGCTTGCCCTTCGGGCCGATGATGATGCCCTTCTGGCTGGGGCGCTCGATGTAGACGTTGGCGTGGATGTCCAGCAGCGGCTTGTCCGCCGGCCGGTCCTCGCGCGGCAGCATCTCCTCCACGACGACCGCGATGGAGTGCGGCAGCTCGTCGCGTACGCCTTCGAGCGCGGCCTCGCGGATCAGCTCCGCGACCATCACCATCTCCGGCTCGTCGGTGAGGTCGCCCTCGGGGTAGAGCGGCGGGCTCTCCGGCAGGAGCGGGGCGATCAGGTCGGAGAGCAGGTCGACCTGCTGGTCCTTGACGGCCGAGACTGGGATGATCTCCGCCCACTCGAAGCCCAGCTCCTCGCCGAGCCGGGAGACGGCCAGCAGCTGTTCGGCGAGCTGCTTGGAGTCGACCAGGTCGGTCTTGGTGATGATCGCGATCTTGGGCGTCTTCCGGATACCCGCGAGCTCCTTGACGATGTACTTGTCGCCGGGGCCGAGCTTCTGGTCGGCGGGCAGGCAGAAGCCGATCACGTCGACCTCGGCCCAGGTGGTGCGCACGACGTCGTTCAGCCGCTCGCCCAGCAGGGTGCGCGGCTTGTGGAGCCCGGGAGTGTCGACCAGGATCAGCTGGGCGTCCGGCCGGTGCACGATGCCGCGCACGGTGTGCCGGGTCGTCTGCGGCCGGTTGGAGGTGATGGCCACCTTCCGCCCGACCAGAGCGTTCGTCAGGGTGGACTTGCCCGCGTTGGGGCGGCCCACGAAGCAGGCGAAGCCGGCCCGGTGGGGGGCGGGGTTCTCGGCCTGCCGCGCGGCGGCTTCAGGGTTAGGTCGAACGCTCATGGCGCCCATTGTCCCCGATCCCGGGGGCGGCGGGGCACCGAGGCCGTGTCCGGCGGATCAGGACCCCTCCCCCGTACGGGGGGTCAGCCGGCGGTGACGCTGAGCCGCAGCTGTCCGTCCGGCCCGGCGAGCAGCACCGGCGTGCCGGCCCCGCCCAGGTCCCGTACGGCGGCCCGGTCCTCGTCGGAGGGGGCGTCCGCCTCCGAGACGACCGCGGCGGCCTCCAGGGACTTCGCCCCGCTGGCCACCGCCATCGCGACGGCCGTCCGCAGCGCGCTGAGCTTCAGCGACTCCAGCTCCACGGTCCCGGCCACATAGGTGCGCCCGGTCTCGTCGCGGACGGCCGCGCCCTCGGGGACGCCGTTGCGGGCGCGGGCGCTGCGCGCCAGGGTGACGATCTTGCGGTCCTCGGCGCCGAGGTCGGTGGTGCCGGTGCTCTCAGTCATGTGCCGAGCATACGAAGCCCGGCGCGGACCGGGTCGGGCGGGAGCCTCCGGCCGGTGCGGTCCAGGGACAGCCGAGCCCCGGCCCGGTGCGCCTCAGGGGCGGTCGAGCCGCAGCCGGTCCGCCTTCGGCAGGCCCGCCACCACCAGGTCGTAGCTGTCCTCGATCAGCTCGCGCAGCTTCGCGTCGGGCAGCCCGGCGACCGTGACGGTGTTCCAGTGGCGCTTGTTCATGTGCCAGCCGGGCACCACCGCCTCGTACTCCTCGCGCAGCCGCACCGCCTCGTCCGGGTCGCACTTGAGGTTCACCGTGAGCGGCCTGCCGTCCAGCGCGCTGAGCGCGAACATCTTGCCGAGCACCTTGAAGACGGACGCCTCGGGCCCGAACGGGAACTCCTCGGCACTCGCGTTGAAGCTCAGGCAGAAGGCCCTCAGCTGCTGCGGGGTCATTCCGGCGTCTCCTCCCCGGGAGCCACCGGCTCCACCAGCACCGTGACGATCTTGTTGCGCCGGCCCGCCGGGGACTCCGCGGTCAGCCGCAGCCGCCGCCCGTCGGGCAGTCCGACCTCCGAGGACGCGCCGGCGATCGGGACCCGGCCCAGCGCCTTCGCGAGGAGCCCGCCGACCGTCTCGACGTCCTCGTCGTCGTACTCGTCGAGGCCGAACAGCTCGCCGAGGTCGCCGATGTCGAGCCGGGCGGTGACCCGGAAGCAGCCGTTCTCCAGCGCCTGGACGGGTGGCAGCTCGCGGTCGTACTCGTCGGTGATCTCGCCGACGATCTCTTCCAGGATGTCCTCGATGGTGACGATGCCCGCCGTGCCGCCGTACTCGTCGATGACGACGGCGACGTGACTGCGCTCTTGCTGCATCTCGCGCAGCAGGTCGCCGGCGTTCTTCGTGTCGGGCACGAACGACGCCGGGCGCATCGCGGTGGAGACCGGGTCGGCCTCCGATTCCCGGTTGATGTGCGTCTTGCGGACGAGGTCCTTGAGGTAGACGATCCCGACGATGTCGTCCTCGTTCTCGCCGGTGACCGGGATGCGGGAGAAGCCGGAGCGCAGGGCGAGGGTGAGTGCCTGGCGGATCGTCTTGTAGCGCTCGATGCAGACGAGGTCGGTGCGCGGGACCATCACCTCGCGCACCAGCGTGTCGCCGAGCTCGAAGACGGAGTGCACCATGCGGCGCTCCTCGTCCTCGATCAGCGACTCCTGCTCGGCGAGGTCCACCATGGCCCGCAGCTCGGCCTCGCTGGCGAACGGGCCCTTGCGGAATCCCTTGCCGGGGGTCAGCGCGTTGCCGAGGAGGATCAGCAGCTGCGGGATCGGGCCCATGATCCGGGCCAGCGGCAGCAGCACGTACGCCGAGGCGGTCGCCGTGTTCAGCGGGTGCTGGCGGCCGATGGTGCGCGGGGAGACGCCGATCGCGACGTACGAGACGAGGACCATCACGCCGATGGCGACGGCCAGCGCTTCCCAGGTCTCCGGGAACTCCTTCAGACAGGCGTACGTGACGAGCACCCCGGCGGCCATCTCGCAGGCGACCCGAACCAGCAGGGCGACATTGAGATAGCGCGTCGGGTCCGCCGCGACCTGCTCCAGCCTGGCGCTGCCACGCCGGCCCGAGCGGACCGCCTCGGCGGCCCGGAAGCTCGACGTACGGGCGATGCCCGCCTCGGCGCAGGCGGCCAGCCAGCCGACGACGACCAGCAGGACGACGCCGAAGATCAGGGGCAGGCTCACGAGACGGTCGGGGCGGGGGACGGCCCGGTCAGCCCGCGCTCACCGCGCCAGCCGTCCACGATGGCCGCCTGGAGGCCGAACATCTCGGCCTTCTCGTCCGGCTCCTCGTGGTCGTAGCCCAGCAGGTGCAGCACCCCGTGGACGGTGAGCAGCTGAAGTTCCTCGTCCATGGAGTGCCGGGTCTCGGCCTCCTCGCCCTGCCGCTTGGCGACCTCGGGGCAGAGCACGATGTCACCGAGGAGCCCCTGCGGAGGCTCCTCGTCGTCCTTGGCCGGCGGACGCAGCTCGTCCATCGGGAAGGACATGACATCGGTCGGGCCCGGGAGGTCCATCCACTGGATGTGCAGCTGCTCCATGGCCGCGGAGTCCACCACGATCACCGAGAGCTCGGAGAGCGGGTGAATCCGCATGCGCGCGAGCGCGTAGCGGGCGATGTCGAGGATCGCCTGCTCGTCGACCTCGGTTCCGGACTCGTTGTTGACGTCGATCGACATGGTGCGCTGCTACTGCTTCCCGTTGTGACGGCCGCGGCCCCGATGGCCCCCGCCGTCCTGCTCGCCCTTGCTGTTGTCGTACTTCTCGTACGCGTCGACAATACGGCCGACCAGCTTGTGCCGGACGACATCCTGCGAGGTGAGCCGGGAGAAGTGCACGTCGTCGATGCCCTCCAGGATGTCCTGCACCTGACGCAGACCGCTCTTGGTCCCCGTCGGCAGGTCGACCTGGGTGATGTCACCGGTGACAACGATCTTCGAGTCGAAGCCGAGCCGGGTGAGGAACATCTTCATCTGCTCGGCACTGGTGTTCTGCGCCTCGTCCAGGATGATGAAGGCGTCGTTCAGGGTGTTGTGCGTCAGCAGGTAGTCCTGCGTCACGTACAGCGAGTCCTCCGCCGCGACCTGAATGCACACCGCTTCCTCACGGCCCGCCGGTTCGATGCTGTCGATGAAGCGCATGGGCCGTCCGCCGCCACCGGCGGCCCGGTACTTCTCGGCCTTGCGAGTGAGACGGAAGGGCTCGATGCCCTCCGGCAGGCGGATGTCGACCACGTGGGCGTCATAGCGGTGATGGACATCGCGGCCGCGAGCGCGTCCCGGCGTACGCCCTTCGGCAGCCCGGCGGCGTGTGTAGGCGACCCCGCCCAGCGACTGCACCAGGGCGATGACGTCGTCACGCAACATGACCGACGCCGTCGTGTACTGGACACGGCATGTGCGGTCCTTCTGGGTGACCGGGCCCCCATCGGCGTCGAGCAGCCCTTGAAGGACAGCGAGACGGACGTCGGCGGAGTTGAAGAGGTACGCGTCTGGAACGAACTTGGAGTGGGAGCGCGTGCCCACCAGATCGAGTTCACGCAGCGCACGCGTGACCGGGTTCTCCAGCGTCACCACGTCGCCCGGGGCCTTCACCCGGTTCAGGATGTAGTCGGGCCCGCCCTTGTGACGTACGGAAACGCCCGGCAGCGAGCCTTCCAGGGCCTCGGCCAACTCGGGGTCCTGGGTGGCGAACGACGGGGTCGTCGTCCCCGTCAGGCACCCGTCGCCCAGCAGCAGCCCCAGCGCATACGGGTCCATCGGAACCTCGCGCTCGGGAAAGCTGACCGGGGCGGTGAGCATCGGCAGTTCGTAACGGCGCGCGTGGGCCGCGCGGAGGTTGCCGATCATCTCCTTGGTCTCCAGGACCCGCCACGGCTTGTCCCGCCGTTTGTCCGACGCGGTACGAACTGTCCACAGGTGGTCACCACAGCACAGGGTCCAGGAGCCGTCCTGGGCGCTGACTCGGTAGATGTCCTTCTCGCCCTGCGGGTACACACCGAGTACGGGCGTGGGGGCTCCATCGGAGCCGATGACGAGGTCACCGACCTCCAGAGTGCCGATGGGGCGCCAGCCGTCCGGCGTCAGCACGTTGGTGAAGACAGGTTGGGCGCGACCCCTCATATAAGCCAGAGGCGCGACCTCGATCGTGCCCGCTGCCATCAGGCGGGGGATCGAGTCGGGGTCGAGCATGTCGTGCAGGGCGTCGTAGAGCGGGCGCAGGTATGGGTCGATCTTGTCGAACAGGGTGCCGGGGAGGAAGCCCAGGCGCTCGCCCGCCTCGACGGCGGGGCGGGTCAGGATGATCCGGCTGACCTGCTTGGACTGGAGGGCCTGAACCGCCTTGGCCATGGCCAGGTAGGTCTTGCCGGTGCCGGCGGGGCCGATGCCGAAGACGATGGTGTGCTGGTCGATCGCGTCGACGTACCGCTTCTGGTTGAGCGTCTTGGGGCGGATCGTGCGACCGCGGCTGGAGAGGATGTTCTGCGTCAGCACCTCGGCCGGGGTCTCCGTGCCGTCCGCCTGGCCGTTGTCGGTGGCCTTGAGCATCGCGATCGACCGTTCCACGGCGTCCTCCGTCATCGGCTGCCCGGTGCGGAGCACCAGCACCATCTCGTCGAACAGGCGCTGGATCAGGGCGATGTCCACCGCATCGCCCGTCGCGCTTATGTCATTGCCCCGGACGTGGATGTCGGCCGCCGGGAACGCCGCTTCGATCACGCGCAGCAGCGAGTCGCCCGCTCCCAGGAGCATCACCATCGGGTGAGCGGCCGGGATGCTGATGTGGGCACGCGCCTGCGGCTGTGTGGGTGACTGAGTCATGGGTCGGCCCTCGGGCCTGCGCATACCTCCTGTTGCAGGGTTCTCGCTGCTCGAAAACCTCGTGTGACTCAAGCCTACGACTCCGCACCGACAACACCAGAGGTTTTACGGAGCGGTGGGCTCAGGCGCGGAATCCGATCGTGGGCAGGGCCCGGCGCAGCGGCCAGGGCCGGGCGGCGGCCGGCAGCAGGTCGTCCAGGAAGGCGTAGCGCCGCAGCGCGGCCGGGTCCTGTCCGGCGCAGGTGCGCACCCGCTGCCACCAGGCGGCGACCTCCGCCCAGCCGGGGGCCGAGAGGGAGCCGCCGAACTCCTGGACGGAGAGGGCCGCGGTCAGCCCGGCGAACGCCAGGCGGTCGGCGAGCGGCCAGCCGGCCAGGGTGCCGGTGACGAAGCCGGCCACGAAGACGTCGCCGGCGCCGGTCGGGTCCAGCGCCTCGACCTCGATGGCGGGGACCTCGGCGGTGGTGCCGGTGGCGGCGTCGACCGCGTAGGCGCCCTCGGCGCCCAGGGTGACGACGGCGAGCGGTACGCGTTCGGCGAGGGCGTGCGCGGCGGCGCGGGGGCAGTCGGTGCGGGTGTAGCGGGTCGCCTCGTCGGCGTTGGGCAGGAAGGCGTGGCAGTGCTCCAGGCCGCTGAGGGCGTCCAGGTCCCAGCGCCCGGTGTCGTCCCAGCCGACGTCCCCGAAGATCAGGGCCCCCCGGTGGGCGGCCTCGGCGACCCAGGGTTCGGTGCGGCCGGGCACCAGCGAGGTGACGGCGGCCCGGGCCCTGGGCGGGCAGCGGGGGAAGGCGGGGGCCTCGGGCGAGGCGGTGGCGGGGAGCGACGGGGCCTCGTGGCCGTGCGAGACCATCGTCCGCTCGCCCTCGTACGCCATGGAGACGGTCACCGGGGAGTGCCAGCCCCGGACCGTGTGCGAGCGGGAGAGGTCGATGCCCTCGCCCTGTTCGAGCGCGTCCCAGCAGTATTCGCCGTAGTGGTCGTCGCCGAACGCGGCGGCCAGGGAGGTGCGCAGGCCGAGGCGGGCCAGCGCGGTGGCCATGTTGGCGACGCCGCCGGGGCTGGAGCCCATGCCGCGCGCCCAGGACTCGGTGCCCCGCACGGGGGCGCTGTCCAGGCCGGTGAAGATGATGTCCAGGAAGACCGTGCCGGTGAGGAAGACGTCGCAGTCGGGGTCCTGCGGGACGCGCAGCCCGTCCAGCGGGTCGATCTGCGGAATGTCAGCGCTCACCTTGCACTCCCCGGTCGCGTCGGTTGCGGCCAGTGTGCCCGAAACGCGGCGGTGATGGACGGGTGCGCGCCGCGCGTGTGTTCACGGTCGCTGACCTGCGTAAACATGCGCAGTTACCCATCCACGGGCCGGGTAAACACAGAAGTGGTCCAGATCACAGAACTCCGGCTTTCGGCGGGCCGGGAGCACTTGATACAAATTGGCCCGCGAGCACCGTTGGAGACGTACCCGACGGAAGCGCTGATTTCTCGTATTTCCTGCATTTCCCCCCTGCTCAGCCCTCTGCTCAGCCCTCTGTTCGGCCCCCTCCGCCTTCTGCCGTATCCCGGCATGTCTTCAGGAACGCCCATGTCCTCGCGCCCTCGCGCCGCGTGGCCCCTGGTCGCCGTGTTCACCGCCGGTTACCTCGCCGCCTATCTCCTCCCCACCATCGTGGGACGGCTCTCCGTCTATCTGGGCCTGAGCACTGCTCAGGCCGGGCTCGTGGGCAGCGCGCTGCTGCTCAGCTCGGCCTCCGCCGGCTTCTCCCTGGCGGGACGCGTGGAGGCGTACGGGCCGTGCAGACCGGCCCGGGTGGGGTTGGTCCTGTGCGTGGTGGGGTACGGCTGTGCGGCGCTGGCCGGCACCGTGCCGCTGGTGGTCGCGGGCGCGGTGGTCGGCGGCTTCGGTTCCGGTACGGCGACCGCCGTCGCGGCGGCGGGCATCGCCGCCCAGAGCGACCCGCACCGCACCTCGTCCCTGGGCCTGTTGAGCGTCTCGGCGACCGCGGGCGCCCTGTATCTGACGGTCCCGCACCTGGGCGGCGGCCACCGGCTGCCGTTCGCCTCGATCGCCCTGGTCGCGCTGCTGGTCTGGCCGGCCGCCTCCCGGCTCGGCGGCTCCGCACGCGAGGATCAGGCCGGACCGGCCGTCCCGGCGCAGGGCCGGCTGCCGCACCGCCGCTCCGGGCTGGTGCTCGCGGGCGGCATGCTGATCTGGTCGATGGCGCAGAACGCGCTGTGGGGCGTCAGCAGCCGGATCGGCGTGGATCAGGTCGGGCTGTCCGAGGTGACGATCGGCGCCGTCTTCGCCGCCGCGCTCGGGGCCGGGCTGCTCGGTGTGATGGGCGCCGGGGTGCTCGGCTCGAAGCTGGGGCGCGCGGTGCCGATCGGGGTGGGGACCGCGGTCATCGCGGGGAGCATCGTGCTCAGCTCGTCCGCCGGAAGCCTCGGCTCCTTCGCGACCGGCGAGATCCTGTGGAACACCGTCTACCCGGTGGTCCTGTCGTATCTGATCGGTCTGGCCGCCTCGCTCGATGTACGCGGCCGCTGGGCGGTCCTCGCGGGGTCCGCCTCGTCGGTGGGCGTCGCCTGCGGGCCGGTGCTCGGGAGTGTGCTGTCGGAGGAGGCCGGGTTCGCGGGGATGGGCCTGGTGCTGGGCGCGGCGACGCTGCTGGTCGCGCTGCCGGTGACGGCCGTGGCCCTGCACATCGGCGGCCGTCCGCTGGTGCCCGGTTCGGTACGCCGCCGGGGCGGTGCGCCGGCGGCCCTCCTCGCGGTCACCACGGGCGCGGTGCCGGGGGCGGTGCCCAAGGTGGGCGCGCCCGAGCAGGCCGTCGCGGAGATCAGCATCCCGGCCCTGCGCCGCAGGCGCCTCGGCAGGAACGCGTTCCGGGCGGCCGGCCCGGAGAGCGGTCAGTCGAACGCGTACGCCTCGACCTCGGACAGATAGCGCGCTCTGCGCTCCTCGTCGTGGTCGAGGAAGGCCGCCTCGAAGGAGTTGCGGGCGAGGGTGCGCAGCTGTTCGTGGTCCAGGCCGAGCGCTTCGTGAACGGCGTGGAAGGTGTCTCCGACGTATCCGCCGAAGTAGGCGGGGTCGTCGGAGTTGACCGTGCAGAGGAGCCCGGCCTCCAGCATCGCGGGCAGCGGGTGCTGTTCCAGGGTGTCGACCGCGCGCAGCCGTACGTTGGACAGCGGGCAGAGCGTGAGCGGGACGCGCTCCGCGACGAGCCGTTTCACCAGGTCCGGGTCCTCCATGCAGCGCAGCCCGTGGTCGACGCGCTCCACGCCGAGGACGTCGAGCGCCTCGCGGATGTACGCGGGCGGCCCTTCCTCGCCCGCGTGGGCGACCTTGCGCAGACCGAGTTCCCCGGCCCGTTCGTACACCTCGCGGAACTTCGCGGGCGGGTGGCCGACCTCGGCGGAGTCCAGGCCGACGGCGCTGATCCGGTGCAGGTGCGGCCGGGCCGCCTCCAGGGTCTCCAGGGCGGATTCGGCGGACTGGTCGCGCAGGAAGCACATGATCAGCCGGGTCGAGATGCCGTGCTTCTCCTCGCTGCGCTCCAGCGCCCGGCTCAGGCCCTCGATCACGGTGGCGATGGGTACGCCGCGCGCGGTGTGGGCCTGCGGGTCGAAGAAGATCTCGGCGTGACGGACGCCCTGGGTCGCGGCGCGGGCGAGGTAGGCGTCGGCGAGTTCCGCGAAGTCGTCCTCGGTGCGCAGCACGGTCATCAGCGCGTAGTAGAGGTCAAGGAAGCTCTGGAGGTCTTCGAAGAGGTACGCGGTGCGCAGGGCTTCGGTGTCCGCGTGGGGCAGGGTCACGCCGTTGCGTGCGGCGAGCGCGAAGGCCAGTTCCGGTTCGAGGGTTCCCTCGATGTGAAGGTGGAGTTCGGCTTTGGGGAGGTGCACGGTGATCTCAATCGTGTGGGGAGGGTGGTGCTACGGGTGCCGGCTGGGGACCGGTACGCGTGTGAGGTCCTGGGCGACGGTCAGTTCGCCCTCGTAACCGGCGGCCCGGGCCTCGGCCTCGAACGCCTCCGGTTCCGGATAGCGCTGGGAGAAGTGCGTCAGGACGAGGTGCCGTACGTCCGACTCCCGGGCGGCCCGGGCCGCCTGGGCGGCGGTCAGGTGGCCGTGGTCGGCGGCCAGCTTCCGGTCGGCGTCGAGGAACGTCGACTCGATGACCAGCAGGTCACAGCCCTCGGCGAGGGTGTACACCCCGTCGCAGAGCCTGGTGTCCATGATGAACGCGAACCGCTGTCCGCGCCTGTGCTCGGACACGTCGGCGAGCGTGATCCCGCCGAGGGCGCCCTCGCGCTGGAGGCGTCCGACGTCCGGCCCCCTGATGCCGTGCTCGGCGAGCTTGGCGGGCAGCATCCGCCGCCCGTCGGGTTCGATGAGCCGGTAGCCGTACGACTCGACGGGGTGCGAGAGCCGGTGGCTGTCGAGGGTGTACGCGGCGGTGGTGGCGAGCGGTCCGTCGGCGGCGACGGGGGCCTCGGTCAGCCGCACGGTCTCGCGGTAGGCGGTGGCGTACCGCAGCCGGTCGAAGAAGCGCTGCCCGCTCGCCGGGTAGTGGGCGGTCACCGGGTGCGGGACCTGGTCGAGGTTGATCCGCTGGATCACCCCGGCCAGGCCCAGCGAGTGGTCGCCGTGGAAGTGCGTGACGCAGATCCGGTTGATGTCGTGCGCGGCGACCCCGGCCCGCAGCATCTGGCGCTGGGTGCCCTCGCCGGGGTCGAAGAGGATGCCCTCGCCGTCCCAGCGCAGCAGATAGCCGTTGTGGTTCCGGTGCCGTGTCGGGACCTGGCTGGCGGTCCCGAGCACGACGAGTTCGCGGGCGGACATTATCCGGGCGGCCATTCCAGACCCCGGCCGCCCAGGACGTGTGCGTGTGCGTGGAACACGGTCTGGCCGGCGCCGGCACCGGTGTTGAACACGACCCGGTACCCGGTCCCGTCGATCTTCTCGTCGGCGGCGACGTTGCCCGCCTCGCACAGCACGTCGGCGAGCACCTGCGGTTCGGCGGCGCCGAGCGAGGCGGCGTCCGGGTGGTGCAGGCGCGGGATGACGAGTACGTGGGTGGGGGCCTGGGGGTTGATGTCGCGGAACGCGACGGTGGTGTCGGTCTCGCGGACGATGGTGGCCGGGATCTCCCCCGAGACGATCTTGCAGAACAGGCAGTCGGGCTGCGGTTCTCCTGCCATTCGCTTACGCGCTCCTTGGTCTGGGTGATCCGTTGCGGGCCAGCCTATCGGGGGCTCTGCCCCCGTACCCCCGCTCCTCAATCGCCGGAGGGGCTTGATTTCGCCGGCAGGCCCGGCAGTTCCGGTGCCGCCTTCGCCGGGACCCGGTCCAGCGACTCCAGCCCGATCCGGATCGCCTCGTCCAGCTGAGGGTCACGCCCCTCCGCGTGGTCCCGGGGCGTCATCACGACCTCCACATCCGGGTCCACGCCGTGGTTCTCGACGCCCCACCCGTATCCCTCCATCCAGAACGCGAACTTCGGCTGCGTGACCAGCGTCCCGTCGACCAGCCGGTACCGGCTGTCGATGCCGACCACGCCGCCCCATGTCCGTACTCCAACCACGGGACCGATCTTCAGGGCTTTGATCGCCGCGTTCACGATGTCGCCGTCCGAGCCGGAGAACTCGTTCGCGACGGCGACCACCGGGCCGCGCGGCGCGTCGCCCGGGTAGCTCGCGGGGCGCATGCCGCGCGGCAGGTCCCAGCCGACGATGCGGCGGGCCAGCTTCTCGATCACGAGCTGGGAGGTGTGGCCGCCCCGGTTCTCCCGGATGTCCACCACCAGGCCCTCGCGCACCATCTCGGTGCGCAGGTCGCGGTGGATCTGGGCCCAGCCGCCGACCCCCATGTCGGGGACGTGGAAGTAGCCGAGCCGGCCGCCCGACCGCTCGTGGACGTACGCCCGCCGGCCGGCGACCCACGCGTGGTAGCGCAGGGCCTCCTCGTCGCCGACGGGCACGACGACGACATGGCGCCGGTCGCCCCCGTCGGCCGGTGACACGGTCAGCTCGACGGGCTTGCCGGCCGAGCCGGTGAGCAGCGGCGCGGGCCCGGCCAGCGGATCGACCGGGTGCCCGTCGACGGCCACGATCGCGTCGCCGGCCCGGACCGCGACGCCGGGCGCGGCGAGCGGCGAGCGGGCGGCCGGGTCCGAGGTCTCGGAGGGCAGCACGCGGTCGATGCGCCAGCTGCCGTCGTCCGCCCGGGAGAGGTCCGCCCCGAGCAGCCCCTGCCGGGCCGCGTCGTCGCGCCACCCGCCGGGCGGGGTGACATAGGCGTGCGAGGTGCCCAGCTCGCCCTGGACCTCCCAGAGCAGGTCCATGAGGTCGTCGTGGGTCGCGACGCGCTCCAGGACCGGGCGGTAGCGGTCGAGGACCCCGGCCCAGTCGACGCCGCCCATGTCGGGCCGCCAGAAGTTGTCCCGCATGATGCGCCCGGCCTCGTCGTACATCTGGCGCCACTCGGCGGCCGGGTCGAGGGTGCGGCGGACGCGCGAGAGGTCGACGGTGACGGCGTCGTCGTGGTCGTCGTCACCGGCGGGCACCCGGCTGTCGGAGGGGACGACGGACAGCTTGCCGTGGTGGACGATCGCCAGCCGCTTCCCGTCCCCGCTGACCGCGAAACGGCTGACATCCGACGACAGCTCCTCGCAGCGCAGCTTCTCCAGGTCGTACCGCTCCAGGACGGTGTCCGGCCGGCGGGCGTCCGGGCCGGCACCGCTGGTGCCGAGGACCCCGGTGAGCGGGTGGCGCAGCCAGAGCAGCCCGTCCCGCGCGGTGCGCAGCGAGGAGTAGACGGCGGCCTCGACGGGAAGGGGCACGATCCGGTCGGCGAGGCCGTCCAGGTCGATGCGGGTGATGGGGAGCGCGGTGGGGTTGTCCTCGCCGTCGCCGCCCTTCTCCTTCTCGGTGGGCCGGCCGTGCAGCTGCGGTCCGAACGGGGAAGGCGTGGTCGCCGCGAGGGTGAGCAGGTGCGGCCGGCAGGAGCCGATGAACGCCAGGTCGAAGACGTGGGCGTCGTAGACCGGGTCGAAGGCGCGCTCGGAGAGGAAGGCCAGGTGCTTTCCGTCGGCGGTGAAGGCGGGCGCGAAGTCCCGGAACCGCAGGGGCGTCGCCTCGGAGACCGACAGGTCGGCGATGTGGGCCAGCTTGAGCTGGCTGAGCGGCTCGGGGCCGGGGTGCGACCAGGCGAGCCAGGCGGAGTCGGGCGACCAGGCGAGGCCGGAGGCGTCGCCGTTCTCGCTGCGGTCCACCTCGTGGATCTCGCCGCTCTCCCGCTCGACGATCAGGACCCGCCCGTCGTGCGCGGCGACCGCGAACCGGCTGCCGTCCGGGGCGGGGGCGAGGGCCAGGACGCGGCCCAGCCGGCCGGCCGCGAGGCGGCGGGGCGCGGCGCCGGGGGCGGTGCCGGTGGCGGGGGCGATCTCCAGCGCGTCGTCTCCCTCGGCGTCGGTGACCCAGACGACGTGCTGGTCGCCGTCGGCCTGGAAGGTGCGCGGCAGCCTGGCCCGTACACCGGGCTCGGCGGCGAGGGCTCGGGCCGGGCCCTCGCGGTGGGTGACCCAGTGCACGGCGCCCCGCGACAGGACGGCGCTGCCCCGGCCGGTGCGGTCGGGCGAGGCGCTGGTCAGGTGGCTGTCGGCGTGCAGCGGGTAGGGCTGGAGGTCGGCGCGTTGGCCGCCGAGCCGGATCTCGACGCGGCGGGGCTCGTCGTTCTCCAGGCTGTCCAGGAGCCGGAGTTCGCCGGCGGAGGCGTAGGCGACCCGGGTGCCGTCGGTGGTGGCCTGCCGGGCGTAGAAGCCGTCGGCGGGGGTGTGCCGGCGCAGGTCCGTGCCGTCGGGCAGCGAGGAGTAGAGGGCTCCGGTGCCCTCGTGGTCGGAGAGGAACGCGATGCGCTCCCCCACCCACATCGGGCACTCGATGTTGCCGTCGATCTCCTCGTGGAGCCGGGCGAACTCCAGCGGGTCGTCCTCCGCCGCGATCCAGAGCCTGCCGGCCGCGCCACCCCGGTAGCGCTTCCAGCTGGCGGCCTCGCGGCCCATCGTGGCCGAGAGCAGCAGGACGCGTCCGCCGGGCCCGTACGCGAGGGAGCCCACGGGGCCGTACGGGAGGGTCCGCGCGGGACCGCCGTCGGCCGGGACGGCCCGGGCCCAGGTGCGGCGCAGCGAGACCTGGCCCTGAGTGCTGGTGACCAGCACGTCGCCTTCGGGGGTCCAGCCGCGCACGGTGGTGCGGGCGTCGCCCCAGTAGGTGAGCCGCCGGGAGAGCCCGCCGTCGGCGGGGGCGATGTGCACCTCGGGCGCCCCGTCGCGGGTGGACGTCCAGGCGACGAGGGTGCCGTCGGGGGATATGCGCGGCTGGGTGACGGGACGGTTGTCTGCGCTGACCCGCCATGCCCGGCCACCGTCGAGCGGGGCGAGCCAGACGTCGTCCTCGGCGGTGAAGGCGATCAAGTCACCCTGGACATGGGGGTACCGGAGGTAGGAAGGCTGTGTCACACGATCACCCTAGGCCGCGGGTGTGCCCGGTGGCACGGGGTTGGCCGGAGTACGTCCCCGCCACCGGCGCCCCGGACGCGTGCCCACCGGAGATTCCGTCGACCGCCCGGCTACTTGCCGGGGTAAGCGGTGACCGTGACCGTCACGGTGGCGGTGGGGCCGTTGCCCGGGCCGGGGGCTCCGGCGGGCGGCGCGGTCGTGGCGGGGGCGGTGCAGTCGCCGAGGAGGGTGGCCCGGAAGACGGCGCGTCCACCGGTCTTCGCGGTCATGTCGCCGCGTACGCACCGGCCTTCGACCGCGTAGGTCACCTGCCCGTCCAGGGCGATGTCGCCGCCGGACTTCGTCCTGCCGTCGCAGTGGACCTCGGCCGCCCGGCGGGTGGCGGAGGGGGTTGCGGAGCGGGCGCCGCCTCCGTCGAGCGAGGCGGTGCAGGTCAGCCAGCGCACCTGGACGCCTTCGTGCTCCAGGGCGCGGGTGGCGGTCCGGTCCGTGGTGAAGGCGACGGACGCGGTGTTCAACGCGCCGGTGGCGTCGCCGGGTTCGCAGGCGGTGAGTCCGGCGACGGCGGCCGCGGCGAGGCAGAGCGCGGCCGGAAAACGACGGGCCGCACGACGGCCCCCTGCCCTTGATGTCCCCATACGGGCAGCTTCCCACCCCGTCTGACGGTGCGGTAGACCGGTTCCGGGCACAACCACCCCATCGGGGACGGTTTACGACCAGCGCCCCGTGCGTCCCAAGAGCAGCGCCGTCGCCGCGGTGCCCGCCGTGGAGGTGCGCAGGACCGAGCGGCCGAGGCGGCAGATGCGGGCGCCGGCGGCGGCGAACACGGTCAGCTCGTCCGGGGACACCCCGCCCTCGGGGCCGACGACGAGCACGATCTCGCCCTCGTCGGGCAGCGCGACGGTGGCCAGCGCTTCGCTCGGGTGGTCGCGGTCCTCGTGCAGGACGGCCGCGAAGTCCGCCCCGGCGAGGAGGCCGGCGACCTGCTTGGTGGTGGCCAGGTCCGCCACGTCCGGGAAGAGCACCCGGCGCGACTGCTTGCCGGCCTCCCGGGCCGTGGCGCGCCATTTGGCCAGGGACTTGAGGCCGCGGTCGCCCTTCCACTGGGTGATACAGCGGGCTGCCTGCCACGGGACGACCGCGTCGACGCCGGTCTCCGTCATCGTCTCCACGGCGACCTCGCCCCGGTCCCCCTTGGGCAGGGCCTGGACGACGGTGATCCGCAGCGCGGGGCGCGGCTCCTCCTGGACCGGGGCCAGGTCGCCGACGACCAGCCGGTCCTTGCCCTCGGCGGTACGCACGACGCCCCGGGCCCACCGGCCGCGGCCGTCCGTGAGGACGACCTCCTCGCCGGTGCGCAGGCGTTTCACGGAGACGGCGTGGCGTCCCTCGGGCCCGTCGAGGACGAACTCGGGGGTGTCCGGGAGGTGTCCGACGACGAAGACGGGTGCCGTCACTGTGCGCTCCTTGTGCTCACTGCCGTCCGTGCGGCGTCCAGTTCGTCCGCGAGCAGCCGGACCAGCCGGCCGGCGGGCAGCTCGCGGGCCATGCGGTGGCCCTGCCCGGCCCACAGCGCCATGCCCTGGGCGTCCCCGACGCGGGCGGCGGCCTTGCGCAGCACGGAGGTCATGTGGTGGACCTGGGGGTAGGCGGCGGGGGCGTACGGTCCGTTCTCGCGCACGAAGCGGTTGACCAGGCCGCGTGCCGGGCGCCCGGAGAAGGCCCTGGTCAGGGTGGTCCGGACGAACAGCGGGTTGGTCAGGGCCTGTTTGTGCAGGGCGTGGGCGCCGGACTCCGGGCAGGCCAGGAAGGCGGTGCCGAGCTGGGCGGCGTCGGCGCCCGCCGCGAGGACGGCGGCGATCTGGGCGCCGCGCATCAGGCCGCCCGCGGCGACGACCGGTATCTGCACGGTCTCGCGGACCTGGGCGACCAGGCTGAGCAGCCCGGTGCCGCCGTCCTCGGTCGCCGGGTCGTCGTGGAACGTGGAGCGGTGGCCGCCCGCCTCGGTGCCCTGGGCGCAGACGGCGTCGGCCCCGGCCCACTCGGCGGCCTGGGCCTCCTCCGGCGAGGTGACCGTGACGACGGTGTACGTACCGGCGGCCGCGAACGCGTCGAGCGTGTCGCGGGAGGGGCAGCCGAAGGTGAAGGAGACGACCGGGACCGGGGCGTCGAGGAGGACGGCGAGCTTGTCCTCGTAACCGTCGTCGCCGGGCACGTCCGGGTCGCCGACCTCGGTCTCGTAACCACGGGCCTCGCCCGCGAGCCGGCGGCGGTACTGCTCCAGCACGGCGGGGTCGGCCGGTTCGCACTGCGGCATGAAGAGGTTGACGCCGAAGGGCTGCCCGGTCAGGGCGCGCACCTGGCGGACCTCGTCGCGCAGGGCGTCCGCCGTCTTGTATCCGGCGGCCAGGAAGCCCAGCGCGCCGGCCTCGGAGACGGCGGCGGCGAGCTGCGGGCAGGACGGACCGCCGGCCATGGGGGCCTGCACGAGGGGATACCGGCAGAGAGCGGTCAGCGCGGAGGGCATGACCGCATCGTGTCATGTCCTTCCTGTCCCGTGATGCCCGCCCCGCGACAGGGTCCGGCCCGGCGCGGTACGGACCCGGAGCCCGGGCCCGTACCGTGTGCGCGCAAGCCGTCAGCGGCCGTTGAAGGCGTCCTTCAGGCGGGAGAACAGGCCCTGCTGGCCCGGCTGGAACTGGCCGGTGGGCCGCTCCTCGCCGCGCAGCTTGGACAGTTCGCGCAGCAGGCGTTCCTGCTCGGGGTCGAGCTTGACCGGGGTGGTCACCTCGACGTGCACGATGAGATCGCCGCGGCCGCCGCCGCGCAGGTGGGTGATGCCGCGCCCGTGCAGCGGGACGGACTGGCCGGACTGGGTGCCCGGCCGGATGTCGACCTCCTCCAGGCCGTCCAGCGTCTCCAGCGGCACCTTGGTGCCGAGGGCCGCCGCCGTCATCGGGATGGTGACCGTGCAGTGCAGGTCGTCGCCGCGGCGCTGGAACACCGCGTGCGGCAGCTCGTGGATCTCGACGTAGAGGTCGCCGGCGGGGCCGCCTCCGGGGCCGACCTCGCCCTCGCCCGCGAGCTGGATGCGGGTGCCGTTGTCGACACCGGCGGGGATCTTCACGGTCAGCGTGCGCCGCGAGCGGATGCGGCCGTCGCCGGCGCACTCCGGGCACGGGGTCGGCACGACCGTGCCGAAGCCCTGGCACTGCGGGCAGGGCCGCGAGGTCATGACCTGGCCGAGGAAGGACCGGGTGACCTGGGAGACCTCACCGCGGCCGCGGCACATGTCGCAGGTCTGCGCCGAGGTGCCCGGGGCCGCGCCCTCGCCGCTGCACGTGGTGCAGACGACGGCGGTGTCGACCTGGATGTCCTTGGTGGTGCCGAAGGCCGCCTCGGCGAGGTCGATCTCCAGCCGGATCATGGCGTCCTGGCCGCGCCGGGTGCGCGAGCGGGGCCCGCGCTGCGACGACGTACCGAAGAACGCGTCCATGATGTCGGAGAAGTTTCCGAAGCCGCCCTGGCCGAAGCCGCCCGCGCCGGCGCCGCCGGACTGCGAGAGCGGGTCTCCGCCGAGGTCGTAGACCTGCTTCTTCTGCGCGTCCGACAGGACCTCGTAAGCGGCGTTGATCTCCTTGAACCGCTCCTGGGTCTTCGGATCGGGGTTGACGTCCGGGTGCAGCTCGCGGGCGAGCCTCCGGAATGCCTTCTTGATCTCGTCCTGGGAAGCGTCGCGGCGCACGCCGAGTACGGCGTAGTAGTCCGTGGCCACTTACGACTCCGCCAGGATCTGTCCGACGTAACGTGCCACTGCGCGTACCGCTCCCATCGTTCCGGGGTAGTCCATGCGGGTCGGTCCGACCACGCCGAGTTTGGCGACTGCCTCGTCGCCCGAACCGTAGCCGACCGCGACGACGGACGTGGAGTTGAGGCCCTCGTGGGCGTTCTCGTGCCCGATGCGTACGGTCATGCCCGAGTCCTTGGCCTCGCCGAGCAGCTTCAGCAGCACGACCTGTTCCTCCAGTGCTTCGAGCACCGGCCGGATCATCACAGGGAAGTCGTGTCCGAAGCGGGTGAGGTTGGAGGTGCCGCCGATCATCAGCCGCTCCTCCGTCTCCTCGACGAGGGTTTCGAGCAGGATCGAGAGGACGGTGGACACGGTTCCCCGGTCCTCGTTCTCGAAGGATTCCGGCAGGTCCTGCACCAGCTGCGGGACATCGGCGAACCGGCGCCCCACCACCCGGCTGTTGAGCCGGGCCCGCAGATCGGCGAGCGAGGTCTCGCCGAACGGCGCCGGGCAGTCCACCAGCCGCTGTTCGACCCGTCCGGTGTCCGTGATCAGCACGAGCATCAGCCGGGCCGGGGCCAGGGACAGCAGCTCCACATGCCGCACCGTCGAACGGGTCAGCGAGGGGTACTGCACGACGGCGACCTGCCGGGTCAGCTGCGCGAGCAGCCGTACGGTGCGGCCCACGACGTCGTCCAGGTCGACCGCGCCGTCGAGGAAGTTCTGGATGGCGCGGCGCTCGGGCGAGGAGAGGGGCTTGACGCCCGCCAGCTTGTCCACGAAGAGCCGGTAGCCCTTGTCCGTCGGGATGCGCCCGGCGCTGGTGTGGGGCTGGGCGATGAAGCCCTCCTCCTCCAGCACCGCCATGTCGTTGCGGACCGTCGCCGGGGAGACCCCCAGCCTGTGCCGCTCCGTGAGCGCCTTGGAGCCGACGGGCTCCTCGGTCCCGACGTAGTCCTGGACGATCGCGCGCAGCACTTCGAGTCTGCGTTCGCTGAGCATCGCGCACACCTCCAGCTGTCCACGTCGGTGTTCCCGGGCCGTTCCCGGGATTCCTCCTGGCACTCGGTGCGTACGAGTGCCAGCGATCCCCGGCCAGTGTACGGCGACGGGGTGGTGCCCTAGCAAGGGCGACCGGCCACGCTACCGCGCGACCGCGCAGGTCGCTGCGGATAGCGTCGCCGTATGGATGCCTGTTGGGAAGAGTTCGGATGGGAGCGGCTGGGTCACGGAACGGGCCGGCGGCGCCTTCCGGTCTGGGACGCGACGGCTCTGCTGGTGGCCGGTCCGGACGGGGCGCTGCTCTGTGACACCGGTTCGTCACTGCGCGAGGGCGCGGAACTGCGCACCCAGGCGGAGGCGCTGCTCGGCCGGAGGGTGACGCACATCGCACTCAGCCACCCCCACTTCGACCATGTGCTGGGCACGGCCGCGTTCGCCGGTGCACGGGTGTACGGCTCCGAGGGCACGGCGGAGCTGCTGCGGCGCGGGGCCGGCGAGCTGTACGCGGACGCGGTGGCCCAGGGTCTGCCCGAGGCGGACGCGGCCGGGTCCGTCGATGTGCTGGTGGCCCCGCGCCACGAGGTGCGCGGGGAGCTGACGGTGGACCTGGGCGGTAGCCGGGAGGCGGTCCTGGTGAACGTGGGCGCGGCGCACAGCGGCCACGATCTGGCGGTGCTGGTGCCGGGCTCCCCCGCGCTGGTGTTCTGCGGCGACCTGGTCGAGGAGTCCGGCGAGCCCCAGGCCGGCCCGGACGCCAGTCCGGCGCGCTGGCCGGCCGCGCTGGACCGGCTGCTGGAGCTGGGCGGGGAGGACGCGCTGTACGTGCCGGGGCACGGGGCGGTGGTGGACGCGGCGTTCGTCCGGGCCCAGCGGGCGGCGCTGGCGGGCCGGTTCGGCGTGTCGTAGGTCTTCCCCGCTTATCGTCGTGCGATGCGCAGCTACCAGCCCGATCTGACCCCGCCGTGGAAGAAGTCCGCCCCCGCCCCGGAGGTGCCCGCCGAGACCGATCTGGTCGTGGAGGAGGCGGTCACCGGTTTCTGCGGCGCGGTCATCCGGTGCGAGAAGACCGCCGAGGGGCCGACGGTGACCCTGGAGGACCGGTTCGGCAAGCACCGGGTCTTCCCGCTGGCGCCGCGCGGCTTCCTCCTCGACGGCCGGGTCGTCACGCTGGTGCGCCCGTCGGCCGGGGGCCCGGTGCGGCCCGCGCGTACGGCCTCCGGTTCGGTGGCGGTGCCCGGGGCGCGGGCGCGGGTGGCGCGGGCCGGGCGGATCTATGTGGAGGGGCGGCACGACGCGGAGCTGGTCGAGCGGGTCTGGGGCGACGACCTGCGCGTCGAGGGCGTGGTCGTGGAGTATCTGGAGGGCGTCGACGACCTGCCGGCGATCGTGCGGGAGTTCGCGCCCGCGCCGGACGCCCGGCTCGGGGTGCTGGTCGACCATCTGGTGCCCGGTTCCAAGGAGTCCCGGATCGCGGCCCAGGTGTCGGGCAGCGATGTGCTGGTGGCCGGGCATCCGTACATCGACGTGTGGGAGGCCGTGAAGCCGGCGTCGGTGGGGATCGCGGCGTGGCCGGTGGTGCCGCGCGGGCAGGACTGGAAGACGGGGGTGTGCCGGGCGCTGGGCTGGCCGGAGAACACCGGAGCTGCCTGGCAGCGCATCCTGTCCTCGGTCCGCTCCTACCGGGACCTTCAGCCCGAACTCCTGGGCCGCGTCGAGGAATTGATTGATTTCGTCACCCTTCCGGACTGATGTCCGGCCGGTCCTCCCGTCGATCCGGCACCGATCCTGGGAACTGGCTGCGCCTCGCACGCATCATCGGTTATTGAGTGGGGCCAGGCTCTTTTCGCGAGGGAAGGCACGGGGGCGATGGCACGCGAGGTCTGGCGGGACACTGCGGAGAACGAGGCGGCCTCCGCCGTCTTCCACTTCGTGCAGCAGCTCATCGACGACTACCGCGACAACCGGCCCGTGATGCCCCTGGTGGTCCTCCAGGCCGCCGACGCCGACGTGCCGGCCGATGTGGACGCCCGGGTCGAGCAGATCGTGCACCAGGTCCACCGGGCCAACCAGCCGCGCCGCGTCCCCCTGCGGCTGCTCGACGGGCACGGCGACTCCCCGTACGACGCGGCGCTCGACATGGTCCGCACGCTGACCGAGAAGCCGTGGGAGACCCGGGGCGGGTCGCAGTACAAGCCGTTCGCCTTTCCCCGTTCCCGGCTGCTCGGCGCCATCGAGCAGGCCACCGATGCCGTGCTGCGGGACCCGGACCCGGGCGGCTCCCGGGACCAGCGCGACGAACGCATCCTGGAGGAGCTGAGCGCGCTGCGCTGGCGGGCCGGGCGGCGCGGCCGGGGCACCTGGTGGACCGCGCTGCGCGAGTCGGTGCGGCCGGAGACCTTCGTGGGGGCCGTGGTCATCGCGGTCCTGGGGGTGCTGCTCGGCGAGATCGGCTGGCTGCCGACCGTGCTGGTGGCCGTGGGCGCGGTGCTCGGGCTCGCGGTGGTCCGGCTGGTGACGACGTCGGCGCCGCCGCTGCTGTGGCTGCGCCGGGCCAGCAGGTGGTTCGCGACCACCTCGTCGCTGGCCGCCGCCAGTACCGGCTATCCGTCGGACGGCTGGTCCCGTCTCTCGCCCAGCGGCTCGTGGCGGGTGATCCGGGCGCGGGCGGCGGTGGTCGCGGGGCGGGTGGCCGACGCGGCGGCGGGCGACGAGCGGTCGCGCCAGTTCCACCTGGAGCTGAGGGTGCAGGCGTTGCTGGAGGACCTGCGCGACAGCTACCGGCCGCACGCGCCGGACTGGCGGCGCGGCAAGCGGACCGTACCGCCGGTGGTCTTCCTGCCGAGGGCCGTCCAGAGCAACGGCGGCGTGCAGCTGATCAACGCCGTCAACAACGTCCGCTCCCGGCGCAGCGAGGTCGATCCGCTGCTGCTCCTGGCCTCGCTGCCGGCGGCCGAGATCCTGCGGCACACCCCGCCGCTGCCACCGGACCCGCCGCCCGTGCACACGGGGGCGGCGCGGGCCCGGTACGAGGACTGGGTCGGCCATCTCAGCGTGGGGCAGTCGCCGTCCGGCACGGCCACGCCCGCCTGGGTGCTGCGGCTGCCGCTGTCGACGGACCAGCTGACCCATGAGCACGCGCACACGCGGCTGTCCACGCGGCGGGTCCGCCGGACGTGGGTGTGGTGGGTGATGTCGCGGACGACGCTCGCCGCTCTGATGGCCGGTGCGCTGCTGGGCACGATGCTGCTGAGCAACCACCTGGCGAACCGTTACTGCCATGGTCCGCTCACGGACGTCGACACGGACTCGGTGCGGCTGGCCGGGCCGGGCGGCGACAAGGAGTGCATCGGCGTGGCGACATCGCCCCGGGTGCGCTTCGCGGAGGGCAACGACCTGGAGCTGGACGGGGCCGGGGCGGGCGTCACCTTCGACCGGATCGAGCGGGCGGTGGCCGAGGAGAACGCCTCGATCGAACCGGGCGACAAGTACGTCACGCTGATCTACGCGGGTCCGTTCACCGCCCCGTCCCCGGAGCGCACCCGCAAGGCCATGGAGGAGCTGGCCGGCGTCTACCTCTACCAGCACCACACCAACACGCTGGACTTCTCCGTGAAGCTGCGGGTGCTGACCGCCAACGGCGGACAGGACATGCTCCAGCAGATACCCGCGGTGAAGAAGATCATCGAGGTGGCCGGAAGAGATCCCTCGGTCGTCGGCGTGGTCGGGCTCGGCCGGGACACCACCGACAGCCCGGAGGCCACCGCGCTCCTTCAGCAGGCGGGCCTGCCCGTGGTGGACACCACCAACTCCGGCGGCTATCTGGCGACGGACTACTCCAACTACTTCGGCCTGGCCGCCACCGACCAGGAGCAGACGGACACCCTCGGCCTCGTCGCGAAGCAGGTGGCGGCCGCGGCGCCCGGCAAGCAGAAGCCCCGGGCCCTGGTCCTGTCGCGCAAGCTCGGCAACAACGACAAGGACCGCTACACGGTGGAGCAGCGCAAGGTGGGCGGCGCGATGCTCGCCAAGGCGGGTTTCGCGCTGTCGGACCCGGTGGAGTACGACCTCGGCCGCCGCAGCAGCGCCGACCTGGACCGGCCCGTGCAGCAGATCTGCGCGGCGGACCCGGCGCCGGACGCGCTGTACTTCGCGGGCCGGGTCGAGGATGTCGCCAACCTGATGAGCCGCCTCGCGCACAGCTGTTCGCGCCGCCCCATCACCGTCTTCACCGGCGACGACCTGACCAAGACCCGGCTCGACGCGAGCACGGACACCACGAAGAACGTCACGCTCTACCACACGGCCCTCGCCCCGATGAGCCGCGGCCGCGCCGACGGTTTCTACGGGGAGTCGCACCGGGCACTGGGGAAGCTGCTGCCCGAGGGCGTGACGCTTCCCCGCCTGCCGGTGTCGAAACCGTACGAGGACCCGCTCTTCGCGAGCGGCCAGTCGGTGATGTCGTACAGCGCCACGGCCGCGCTGTACGACGCGGCGAGCCACGGCGACGCGGTGAACAGCGCGGCGGAGACCTGGGCGAACCTGTACGCGGTGCACCTGCGGACGATGCCCACGGGGACGATCACCTTCCGCGGCTTCATCCCGTACGAGGCCCAGGCGGGCCACGGTCTGGACGTCGTGCAGATCACCTACCCGGACGGCCGCAGCCACGCCCGGATCATCTGCGGCCGGGCGGCGGGGGCGCGGACGGTGACACCGGCGGGCTGCCCGCTGAGGTGAACGGGGCCGGCTCGGGGGCGTACGCCTTGATCCGCGTACGCCCCCGAGCGCGCGCCCCGCTCAGTCGACCAGGTCGCGCACCACCGCGTCGGCCAGCAGCCGGCCGCGCAGTGTCAGCACGGCCCGGCCGTCGGCGAACGGTGCCGGGTCCAGGAGGCCGTCGTCCACCGCCCGGCGGGCCGCCGCGAGGCCGGCGGGGGCCAGCAGGGTGAGCGGGCAGCCGTCCACGAGGCGCAGTTCCAGCAGGATGCGCTCGACGCGGCGGTCCTCGGCAGACAGGATCTCGCGCCCGGCGCCCGGCGAGCGCCCCTCCGCGAGCGCCTGCGCGTACGCCCCCGGGTGCTTCACGTTCCACCAGCGCACGCCCCCGACGTGGCTGTGCGCCCCCGGTCCGGCGCCCCACCAGTCGGCGCCCCGCCAGTACAGCTCGTTGTGCAGGCAGCGGCCCTCGGGCGTACGGGCCCAGTTCGACACCTCGTACCAGGAGTAGCCGGCGGCGGCCATCGCCTCGTCCGCGATGAGGTAGCGGTCGGCGTGCGCGTCGTCGTCGGTCATCGGGATCTCGCCGCGCTTGATGCGGCGGGCGAGGCCGGTGCCCTCCTCCACGATCAGCGCGTACGCGGAGACATGGTCGGGCCCGGCGCCGATCGCCGCGTCCAGGGACGCGCGCCAGTCGTCGTCGGACTCGCCGGGGGTGCCGTAGATCAGGTCCAGGTTGATGTGTTCGAAGCCGGCCGCCCGCGCCTCGGCCACGCACGCCTCGGGCCTGCCCGGGGTGTGCGTGCGGTCGAGGATCTTCAGGACATGCTGCCGGGCGCTCTGCATGCCGAAGGAGATCCGGTTGAAGCCGCCCGCGCGCAGCTCGGCCAGGTAGGCCGGGTCCACGGACTCCGGATTGGCCTCGGTGGTGATCTCGGCGTCCTCGGCGAGCCCGAACTCCTCGCGGACCGCCGCCAGCATCCGGACCAGGTCGGCCGCCGCGAGCAGGGTCGGGGTGCCGCCGCCGACGAAGACCGTGCGGACCGGGCGCGGGTCGTCGCCGAGGATCTTGCGGGCCTGGCGGACCTCACCGATCAGATGGGAGGCGTAATTGTCGCGGGAGGCCAGCGCACCGCCGGAGCCGCGCAGCTCGGTCGCGGTGTAGGTGTTGAAGTCGCAGTAGCCGCAGCGGGTCGCGCAGTACGGCACGTGCAGGTAGAAGCCGAGCGGGCGGCCGGCGGCGCCTTCCAGGGCATGGCGGGGCAGCGCCCCGTCGTCGGGCACGGGTTCACCATCGGGCAGTACGGAAGGCATACCGCCCATTGTCGCGCGCCGCCCGGCAACCGGACGCCACGCCTCTTCCCCTCCCCGCCCGCTCCTACTCGGCCTGGAGCACCAACAGCGCCAGGTCGTCGTCCGGCGGGCGCTCGGCGAAGTCGTGCACGGCGTGCTTGATGCGCTCCGCGATCCCCTCCGCGCTCAGCCCCGCGCACCCCGACAGCGCCTTCGCCAGCCCGTCCCCGTCATCGAACATCAGGGTGCCCGAGCGCCGCTCCGTGACCCCGTCGGTGACGCAGAGCAGGCTGTCGCCGGGCGCCAGGTCGAAGCTCTGGGTCTCGTAGACGGCGTCGTCCAGCAGCCCGAGCAGCAGCTGCGGCTCGGCGGCGGGGCGCACGCTGCCGTCCGGGCGCAGCAGCAGCGGCAGCGGGTGCCCGGCGCTGGCCAGGGTGCAGCGGGCGCCGCCGCCGGGCAGCGGCACCAGCTCCCCGTACAGCAGGGACAGGAAGCGGGACTGCCCGCCGTTGTCCTCGGAGTGCTGGCCGCCGGCGGCGGCGACCATGAGCGCGGCGGCCTCGGCGGCCTCCATGGCGTCGTCCAGCAGCAGCCGGTTGAGCCGGACCAGGACCTCGTCGGCCTGGAAGCCCTCACGGGCCAGCAGCCGCAGCCAGGGGCGGGCCAGGCCGGTGACGACGGCGGCTTCCGGGCCGCTGCCCTGGACGTCGCCGAGGACGAAGCACCAGCGGTCGCCGGGGCACGGGAAGATGTCGTAGAAGTCACCGCCCACGACGCCGTCGTCGCTCGGTTCGTAGACCAGGGAGCTGACCACGCCCGGTATCTGCGCGACCTTGCTGGGCAGCAGCCCGCGCTGGAGGATGCGGCTGATGGTGGCCTGCCGGGTGTAGGCGCGGGCGGCGCCCACGGCGAGGCCGACCCGGCGCACGAAGTCCTCGATGAGGGCCGTCAGCTCGTCGGGCAGCCGGTCGGTGGACTCGCGGCCCAGGAGTACGGCTCCGAGGGTGCGGCCGCCCGAGGTGATCCGGTAGGCGAAGGCGACGCCCTCCTGCTCGTCCGGCGGCTCGCCGTCCTCCGCGCTGCCGGGCCACGGCATGGTGACGGCGCCGGTGCCGACCCGCTCCGGGAGCCGGAGCGGGTCGCCCTCCAGCAGGGCGCGGAGCGTGCCGATGCACTCCTCGTCCACATGCCAGACCTTGGCGAGGCGGGGGACGGCCGCGGGGCCGCCGCTCTCGGGCTCCAGCCAGATCGCGCACCAGTCGGCGAGGCGGGGGACGAGTAACTGCCCGGCGAGGGCCGCCACGATGTCCTCGTCCAGCTGCCCGGCCAGCAGATCGGACGCCTCGGCGAGGAAGGACAGCGCGCCGCGCCCGGCCCAGTCCCCGTCGTCGCGGCCGGTGCGCCGGGCGGTGGGGGCGAGCAGTTCGGCGGCGCGCAGGCCGCGGTCGAGCCCGGTCTCGCCACGCCCCTCGGGGAACGGATTCCAGTCGTCCACGGGGAGCCGGGCCCAGACGGTCTTCGTACCGGTGCGGTAGGTGATGCCCCAGCGCTCGGCGAGGGCGGCGACGATGTCCAGGCCGCGCCCGTAGTCGGCGGGCTCGCCCATGCCCTCGGAGCTGTGCGCGTGGTCGCCGCGGACCGTGCGGCGGGGGTGGTGGTCGGAGACCTCCAGGACGAGGGCGGACTCCTCGTCCTCGGTGGCCTCCTCCAGCCGGAAGAGCAGTTCGACCGCGGTGCCCGCGTGGACGACGGCGTTGGTGACCAGCTCGCTGACGATCATCGCGGCGTCATCGGACAGCCGCTCGCTGAACCCGACCGCGGCGGGCAGCCCGAGCCCGGTCCACTCGTCCAGCGCGGCGGTGACGAACCGCCGGGCCGCCGCGGGCGCGAGGAGGTTGCCGGGCAGGCTGGTCCGGGCGACCGGCTGTGTGCCTGTGGCGGCGGTGGTTCCGGGACGCTGCACGATGTCCCGCTGCAAGGGAATGGACCCCACAGGGCGGCTCCTGACCTGTTCTCGCTCTGCCTGTTTCTCCGTGGTGCGCCGCTGACGACACGGACAGAGTGACAGATCGGCCCTTCACATACGCGCCGAGTTACCGAACTGGGTGGTCAAGACGTTACGTCGAGAACGCGCCGGCCCCCCGCGCCGGTGTGCGCGGGGGGCTTTCGGGGGGCGTACGGAGGTGGCGCGGGCGCTGGTCAGACTTCGCGGGAGCCCGCGTACATCTCCTCGATCAGATCCTTGTAGGCGCGCTCCACGACCGGCCGCTTCAGCTTGAGGCTGGGCGTGACCTCGCCGTGCTCGATGTCGAGGTCGCGCGGGAGCAGCCGGAACTTCTTGATGGTCTGCCAGCGCTGAAGGCCCTCGTTGAGCCGCTTCACGTAACCGTCGATCAGCTCGACGGTCTTCGGGGAAGCCACGACATCCGCGTACGACTTGCCCGCCATGCCGTTCTCGGCGGCCCAGCCGAGGATGGCGGGCTCGTCCAGGGCGATCAGCGCGGTGCAGAAGTTACGGTCCGCGCCGTGCACCAGGATGTTGGAGACGAACGGGCACACGGCCTTGAACTGGCCCTCGACCTCGGCGGGCGCGATGTACTTGCCGCCGGACGTCTTGATCAGGTCCTTCTTGCGGTCGGTGATCCGCAGGTAGCCGTCCACGGACAGCTCGCCGATGTCGCCGGTGTGGAACCAGCCGTCGGCCTCCAGCACCTCGGCGGTCTTGTCCGGCAGGCCCTGGTAGCCCTGCATGATGCCGGGGCCGCGCAGCAGGATCTCGCCGTCGTCGGCGATCCGCACCTCGGTGCCGGGCAGTGGTTTGCCGACCGTGCCGGTGCGGTAGCTCTCGCCGGGGTTGACGAAGGAGGCGGCGCTGGACTCGGTGAGGCCGTAGCCCTCCAGGATGTGGATGCCGGCGCCGGAGAAGAAGAGCCCGATGTCGGGGGCGAGCGCGGCGGAGCCGGAGACGCAGGCGCGGAGCCGGCCGCCGAACGCCTCACGGATCTTGGCGAAGACCAGTGCGTCGGCGACCTTGTGCTTGCTGCCGAGCGCGAGGGGCACGGACGCCTTGCCGGTGCGCCGGAAGTTGTCCTGGGAGACCCGGGCGTGCTCGCGGGCGACGCCGGCCGCCCACTGGAAGATCCTGTACTTGGCCGCGCCGCCCGTACGGGCCTTGGCCGCGACCCCGTTGTAGACCTTCTCGAAGATGCGCGGCACGGCGGCCATATAGGTCGGCTGGACGACCGGCAGATTCTCGATGATCTTGTCGACGCGGCCGTCGACGGCGGTGACGTGGCCGACCTCGATCTGCCCGGAGGTGAGGACCTTGCCGAAGACATGGGCGAGCGGCAGCCAGAGGTACTGGACGTCGTCCTTGGTGATCAGGCCCGTGGAGACGGTGGCCTTGGCCATGTACGACCAGTTGTCGTGCGGCAGCCGTACGCCCTTGGGGCGGCCGGTGGTGCCCGAGGTGTAGATGAGGGTGGCCAGCTGCTCGGATGTGATGGCGTCGACGCGCTTGCGGACCGCCTGCGGGTTCTTCGCCAGGTGCTCGGTGCCCAGGGCCTCCAGCTCGGCCAGGGTGAGCACCCAGCCCTCGGGGTCACCCTCGGCCGGTCCCGCGCCCTCCGCGTCGATGACCACGACGTGGGCGAGGTTCGGGAGCTCTGCGCGGCGCTCGCGGGCCTTGGCCAGCTGGGCGGCGTCCTCGGCGATCAGGACCCGGCTCTCGGAGTCGGCGAGGATGAACGCCGACTCCTCGGCGTTGGTGGAGGGGTAGACCGTGGTGGTCGCGGCGCCCGCGCACATGACACCGAGGTCGGCGAGGATCCACTCGACCCGGGTGGAGGAGGCGAGGGCGACGCGCTCCTCCGGGTTCACGCCGAGCGCGATCAGCCCGGCGGCGACGGCGTACACCCGCTCGGCGGCCTGCGCCCAGCTGAGCGACTTCCACTCGTCGGGGCCCTCGCCGCCGGCCGCGGGCACCGGGTAGCGGTATGCCTCCCCGTCCGGGGTGGCCGCCACCCGGTCGATGAAGAGGGTCGCCACGGAGGGCGGACGGTTCTCGATCATGGTCTGTGTGTCGCTCACGACATCCTCCGGGCCTGCGGCGGTGGTGCTTGCTGCTGTCTGCGTCTGCGTGCTGCGATCCCGCTTGCTTAACTGGCGAGTAACTAAGAAGTCGTGATCAGGGTAGAGCGCCCGCGCGCCCCGCGTAAGGGGCAATCGGACGCCGCTTGATAACGAACGGGCCCCCGTGTCGCGGCGTGCTGCGACACGGGGGCCCTTCGGTCTGCCTGCGGGGACTACTTCTTCGTCTTGCCTTCCCCGGCGGACTCGTCGGTCGACAGCACGGAGATGAACGCGTCCTGCGGCACCTCCACGTTGCCGACCATCTTCATCCGCTTCTTGCCTTCCTTCTGCTTCTCCAGCAGCTTGCGCTTACGGGAGATGTCGCCGCCGTAGCACTTGGCGAGGACGTCCTTGCGGATGGCGCGGACGGTCTCGCGGGCGATGACCCGGGAGCCGATGGCCGCCTGGATCGGCACCTCGAAGTTCTGCCGGGGGATCAGCTTCTGCAACTTGGCGACGAGGCGTACACCGTACGCGTACGCCTTGTCCTTGTGCGTGACCGCGGAGAAGGCGTCGACCTTGTCGCCGTGCAGCAGGATGTCGACCTTGACGAGCTGGGCCGACTGCTCGCCGGTGGGCTCGTAGTCGAGGGAGGCGTAACCCCGGGTCTTGGACTTCAGCTGGTCGAAGAAGTCGAAGACGATCTCGGCGAGCGGCAGCGTGTAGCGGATCTCGACGCGGTCCTCGGAGAGGTAGTCCATGCCGAGGAGGGTGCCGCGGCGCTGCTGGCACAGCTCCATGATCGCGCCGATGAACTCGCTGGGCGCCAGGACCGTGGCCCGGACGACCGGCTCGTGCACCTTGTCGATCTTGCCCTCGGGAAATTCACTCGGGTTGGTGACGGTGTGCTCGGTGCCGTCCTCCATCTCGACCCGGTAGACCACGTTGGGCGCGGTGGCGATGAGGTCGAGGCCGAATTCGCGCTCCAGCCGCTCGCGGACCACGTCCAGGTGGAGCAGGCCGAGGAAGCCGACGCGGAAGCCGAAGCCGAGCGCCGCGGAGGTCTCCGGCTCGTACACCAGGGCGGCGTCGTTGAGCTGGAGCTTGTCCAGGGCCTCGCGCAGGTCGGGGTAGTCCGAGCCGTCCAGCGGGTAGAGCCCGGAGAACACCATCGGCTTGGGGTCCTTGTAGCCGCCCAGTGCCTCGGTCGCGCCGTTGTTCAGCGAGGTGATCGTGTCACCGACCTTGGACTGCCGGACGTCCTTCACGCCGGTGATGATGTAGCCGACCTCGCCGACGCCGATGCCGTCGGAGGGCGTCATCTCGGGCGAGGAGACACCGATCTCCAGCAGCTCGTGGGTGGCGCCGGTGGACATCATCCGGATGCGCTCGCGCTTGTTGAGCGAGCCGTCCACGACACGGACGTACGTGACGACGCCCCGGTACGAGTCGTAGACCGAGTCGAAGATCATCGCGCGGGCGGGGGCGTCCGCGTCGCCGACCGGGGCCGGGACGTCCCGGACGACGCGGTCGAGCAGCGCGTCCACGCCCATGCCGGTCTTCGCGGAGACCTTCAGCACATCCTCCGGCTGGCAGCCGATCAGGTGGGCCAGCTCCTCGGAGAACTTCTCGGGCTGCGCGGCCGGCAGGTCGATCTTGTTGAGCACCGGGACGATGGTGAGGTCGTTCTCCATCGCCAGGTAGAGGTTGGCCAGGGTCTGGGCCTCGATGCCCTGGGCCGCGTCCACCAGCAGGATCGTGCCCTCGCACGCCGCGAGCGAGCGGGAGACCTCGTAGGTGAAGTCGACGTGTCCCGGCGTGTCGATCATGTTGAGGACATGGGTGCTGCCCTGGCCCTCACCGGTGGTCGGCGCCCAGGGCAGCCGGACCGCCTGGGACTTGATGGTGATACCGCGCTCGCGCTCGATGTCCATCCGGTCGAGGTACTGAGCGCGCATCTGCCGCTGGTCGACCACCCCGGTGAGCTGAAGCATCCGGTCGGCAAGGGTCGACTTGCCGTGGTCGATGTGCGCGATGATGCAGAAATTGCGGATCAGCGCCGGGTCGGTACGGCTCGGCTCGGGCACGTGGAGAGGAGTCGCGGGCACGCAGGGTCCTGATTCTTGAGACGCCGGACGCCGTGTCTCGGGTCGGTTCGGGTCGGGGCGGATCTGTACGTAGCCTCCATCGTCCCACGCCTGCGGGGCGGCGCCCGGTTTGGGCCGGTCGGACCGGTCCTGCTACCGTGGACAGCTGTGCCATGTGGCTCTCGGGCCGCACGGACACACATCGAAGATCCAACGAACCTGAAAAGGCTCTTTCGTGGCGAACATCAAGTCCCAGATCAAGCGGAACAAGACGAACGAGAAGGCGCGCCTGCGCAACAAGGCCGTCAAGTCGTCGCTCAAGACCGCGATCCGCAAGGCCCGCGAGGCCGTCGCCGCCGGCGACGTCGAGAAGGCCACCGTCGCCGTGCGCGCCGCGTCCCGTCAGCTGGACAAGGCCGTCTCGAAGGGTGTCATCCACAAGAACGCCGCCGCCAACAAGAAGTCGGCGCTGGCCTCCAAGGCTGCCACCCTCCAGGGCTGAGCGATCTGATCCCACCGCCGGAACGGACCAAGCGGGCCCTCTACCCCGCTCCTGCCCGGCCCCCGCGCCGCACACCGAACCTGCGTTCGCCACGCGGGTGCGACGCACCCATCTGAACCCGAGGCCCCGCCACCCTTTCCCCAGGGAGCCGGGGCCTTCGGCATGAGCTTTCGGCCGTGTCCGGCCGGTCCGGCGCTTGAGGACGCCCGAACCGACACGTTCAAGCCTGCCCGGCTTGAGGGCCACCGCAGCACACGGGGCCCACCGCACCGCGACTACCGCGGGCTGCGCCCGCCCCGCGCTGCCCCCGCCACGGCCACCACCGCCTTCTCCAACGCGTACTCGGGGTCGTCCCCGCCCCCCTTCACGCCCGCGTCCGCCTCCGCGACCGCCCGCAGCGCCACGGCGACGCCGTCCGGCGTCCACCCCCGCATCTGCTGCCGCACCCGGTCGATCTTCCACGGCGGCATCCCCAGCTCACGCGCGAGGTCCGCCGGCCGCCCCCCGCGCGCCGAGGACAGCTTGCCGATCGCCCGGACGCCCTGCGCCAGCGCGCTGGTGATCAGGACGGGCGCCACGCCCGTGGAGAGCGACCAGCGCAGGGCCTCCAGGGCCTCCGCCGCCCGCCCTTCGACCGCCCGGTCGGCGACCGTGAAGCTGGACGCCTCGGCCCGCCCCGTGTAGTAGCGCCCGACGACCGCCTCGTCGATCGTGCCCTCGATGTCCGCGACGAGCTGCGACACCGCACTGGCCAGCTCCCGCAGGTCACTCCCGATGGAGTCGACCAGCGCCTGGCACGCCTCGGGCGTCGCGGACCGCCCCAGCGCCCGGAACTCACCCCGTACAAAGGACAGCCGCTCGGCCGGCTTCGTCGTCTTCGGGCACGCGACCTCGCGGGCCCCCGCCTTGCGGGCCGCGTCGAGCAGCCCCTTGCCCTTGGCGCCACCGGCGTGCAGCAGGACGAGGGTGATCTCCTCGACCGGGTCGCCCAGATACTTCTTGACGTCCTTGACGGTGTCCGCGCTCAGATCCTGCGCGTTGCGCACGACCACGACCTTGCGCTCGGCGAACAGCGAGGGGCTGGTCAGCTCGGCCAGCGTGCCCGGCTGGAGCTGGTCGGGGGTGAGGTCCCGGACGTCCGTGTCGGCGTCGGCGGCGCGCGCGGCCGCCACCACCTGCCGCACGGCTCGGTCGAGGAGCAGGTCCTCCTGCCCCACGGCGAGCGTGAGCGGGGCGAGCGGGTCGTCGGTGGAATTCCTTCTGGTGGCCATCGCCGTCCAGCATCCCACGGGCCACTGACAGCCCGGTTCCGGCCGGGTCCGCCGCACCCTCCCCCGTATCCGAGAATGAGCACGTGAGCGATGAGAGACACGTGCTGGTGCTGCCCGACCGCGACGCCGCCGAGGACGCGGCGGAGGAGCTCGCCGACCGCTTCGGCGTCACCGACGAACCGCAGCTCGTACGGGACGCGCTGGCCGGCGAGGACGACGCCGAGGACGCCCAGTGGCTGGTCGTCGTGGAGGACCCGGACCACCGTCTCGACCCGGCGGCGCTCGACGCGTTCGCCGCGGAGTACGAAGGGTGGCTGGAGGCGCCGTAGGACCGGCGCCCCCGGGGCCGGCCCCACGGGTCTAGGGCTCAGCCCTTCGGGACGATCTGGACGTCCATCTCGATGGAGATGCTCGGGCCGACGACCGCGATGCCGCGCGCCAGCATCGTCTGCCAGGTGAGCGTGAAGTCCTCGCGGTGCAGCTGAGTGGTGGCGCGGCAGGCGGCCCGGGACTCGCCCTCCATCCCGTTGCCGAGCCCGAGGTACTGGGTGTCGAGCGTCACCGTGCGGCTCACCCCGTGCAGCGTGAGCGCACCGCTCACACCCCAGCGGGTCCCGCCCCGGTGCACGAAGCGGTCGCTGTAGAACTCCAGCGTCGGGTAGCGGCCGACGTCCAGGAAGTCGCTGGAGCGCAGGTGGTCGTCGCGCATCTGCACGTTCGTGTCGATCGACGCGGCGTCGATGATTACGTGCATCGCCGAGTCCTCCATGCGGTCGGCGATCCGCACCGCTCCCGCGAAGGTGTTGAACCGGCCGTGGATGCGGGCCATCCCGATGTGCCGGGCGGTGAACCCGATCTGGGAGTGCATCGGTTCGATCTCCCAGTCGCCCGGTTCCGGCAGCTGCGGCGGCGCGGCGACCTGGAGGGTCACATCGCCGAGGCTCGCATGGCCGCCCGCGGTGACCGTGGCCGAACCGTGGAAGGGCGTGAACCCCTCCGCCGTGACCGCCAGCCGGTACTCCCCCGCCGGAACCGTGGCCATGACACTGCCGTACGGGTCGGTCTCGCCCCCGACCATCTTGCGCCCCGCCCGGTCCGTCAGGACGAACTCCGCCTGCGTCACGGGCTCGTTGACCGGGTCGAGCACCCGGCAGCTGAGGACGCCCGCCGAGTCCGGCACCACCAGTCCGGCCAGGGCGTTGCCCCGAGCGGCGCCCGTCGCACCTTTGTTTCCGAACCAACGGCCGAACATCTCCACACACTCCCGGGCACTCGCTCACCTCGGGCCGTAGGGCAGACGTCGTTGTCGGAGCAGCGGCCCGCCGACGAGCATGCATTCGACCACCAATGAGGCGTTCGAGGCAAACAGAGCGGGTCGCGACGGCTTGGGCGCAGGTGTTACCGAAGGTCCGATTTTCCGGGCAGCCGGTCCAGGCGCAGTCCGAAGTGGTCCCGATAGGCCGCCAGCACCTCGTCGTCGCTGCCGAGCGGTGTCTCGTGCCGCTCGCCGCCCACCGTCGTGAGGAGCTTGCGGCCGCTGAGGGTGATCCGGCCCTCGTCCGTGCTGCGTGAGCAGACCGGGGCCCGGGTGAAGTGGGAGTCGGGCGAGGTGCGGTGGTACCAGGCGCCGGCCCGGAAGTCGGCCAGCTCCCTGGGCCGCCGCTCCAGCCGGAGCTGGGGCTTGCCGTCGCGGAGGACGTCGAGGTCCCCCGCCCCGTCGCCGCCCGCCTCGGCCGGGGCGATCCGGAAGACGCCGGCCGGGTCCCGCTGGTCGGCGCGGTCGTCGAGCGCGAGCGGGTGCCGGGCGTGGTCGCCGAAGCCGACGTCGGCGAGCCACGGCCCGGTCCCGTCCGCCGTCCCGACGCACAGCGCCAGATGGTCGTACGGGATGCCGAGCCGTCCCCCGTCGCCGTGGACGCGGGCCTGGAGGAGGGTGACGCGGAAGCCGAGCGCCCGCAGCAGCACGGCGAACGCGCCGTTGAGTTCGTAGCAGAAGCCGCCGCGCTCGCGGGCCACGATCTTGTCCAGGAGCGGCCCGTCCTCCAGCACGATGTCCTCGCCGAGGTGGATGGACAGGTTCTCGAAGGGCACGGCGACGAGATGGCGCAGTTGCAGCTCGCGCAACGCCGAGGCGTCGGGGCGGGCGGGCCTGGCCGCGCCGATGCGGTCCAGATAGGCGTCGACGGTCTGCGGCAGCTGCGGGTCCATGCGGCCAGTCTGTGCCGCCGCCCCTGCCGCGCGCCATGCACCACTGGTCCTAGGTCGTGTCCGGCGCGTCCTAGGTCCGGCGGCGGTGTTACGGGGCCGGGGCGCCGGTTAGCGTGCGCGGCATGGCCTTCTCGGAACCGGCGCGCAGCCGGGAACAGCGCAAGCAGGACGTACTCGACCGCCTGGAGAAGGACACGGACGCCTGGGTGTCGACGGCTTCCGCCGACGGGGCGCCGACCCTGGTGCCGCTGTGGTTCGTGTGGGACGGGGCGACCCTGCTGATGGCGACCCGGCGCACCAACCCGACGGCGGTCAACCTGACGCCGGACGGCCGGGCCCACATCGCCCTGGGCCACACCCGCGACGTGGTCATGATCGAGGCGACGGCCGAGGTGGTGGAGGGCACGGACCTGCCGCCGGCGTCGGGCGACGCGTTCGCCGCGAAGTTCTCCTGGGACCTGCGGGGGCGCCCCGCCTGGGTGTACCTCCGCTTCACCCCGTACGCGGTCCGGGCCTGGCGGGAGTCCAACGAGCAGCCCGGCCGCGACCTGATGGCGGACGGGCGCTGGCTGGTCTGAGGCCGGGGCCCCGGGGGCCATCGTGGCTGCCACCCGGTCCGGGGCGGGGCGCGCCGCCCGCCGCCTCGCGTCGTATCCCGTCATGACCGCCCCACCGCCCGCAGCCCGCTTCCCGTGCCGGTCACCGCGATCGCCCCGTCCCTGTCGGTGCGCAGCACCACCGCCCCCGCCGCCGTCAGTGCGCCGACGGTCCGGGGTGCCGGGTGTCCGTACGGGTTGTCCCGGCCCACGCTCACCAGCGCGAACCGGGGCCGGACGGCCCGCAGCAGGGCGCTGTCCTGGTACGCGGATCCGTGGTGGGCGACCTTGAGCACGTCCACCCGGGGCAGCTCCGGGTGGCTGAGCAACAGTGCCTGCTGGGCGGGCGGTTCCAGATCGCCCGGCAGCAGCAGGGTGAGCCCGCCGGTCCGCACGAAGAGGGTGACGCTGGCGTCGTTCGGATCCTGCGGAACGTCGTACGGGACGGGGCCGGCCGCCGGCACCGCGCCCACCGGGCCCGCCTCGCCCGGAGGCCACAGCACCCGCCAGTCCAGCTTGCCGATCCGCCGCCGTTCGCCGGGGGCGGCCCGCAGGACGGGCACCCCGGCCCCCGCGGCCGTTCTCCGGACGAACGCGGCCTGCTCCGCCGGCTCGTCCAGGCTCGTCGTCTGGATCGCGCCCACCACCCTGCCGCGCAGCACCCCGGGGAGCCCCCGCACATGGTCGGCGTGGAAGTGGGTGAGCAGGAGCAACGGGACGCGGCTGATGCCCAGTTCACGCAGACACCGGTCGGCGATCCGGGGATCGGGGCCGGCGTCCACGACCACGCCGGAGCCGGGCCCGGCCGCGAGCACCAGGGCGTCGCCCTGTCCGACGTCGCACATGGCGAACGTCCAGCCGGGCGGCGGCCACCCGGTCAGCACCCGCGTCAGCGGTGCCGGCCGGAGCACCGCGAGGACCAGCAGCAGCGCGGCGGCCGAGCAGACCCAGGGCCGCCGTCCGGCCCAGCGCGCGGCCGGCACCAGGACCAGGATCACGGCGGCCAGCAGCGCGGCCCCCGACAGCCCGTCGGGCCAGTCGGCCTCCGCCCCGGGGAACGCCGCTCCGGTCCTGGCCACCGAGGCGATCCACCCGGCCGGCCACCCCGCCACCCTGGCGAGCAGCTCGGCCGCCGGCATCGCCACCGGCGCCACGGCCAGCGCGGCGAACCCGAGGACCGTGGCCGGCGCCACGGCGAACTCCGCCAGCAGATTGCACGGCACCGCCACCAGACTCACCCGGGAGGCGAGCAACACCACCACGGGCGAGCACACCGCCTGCGCGGCGGCCGCGGCGGCCAGCGCCTCCGCGAGCCGTGGCGGCACCCGGCGCCGGCGCAGTGCGTCGCCCCAGCGCGGGGCGAGGGTCAGCAGGGCGCCGGTGGCCAGCACCGACAGCACGAAGCCGTAACTGCGCGCCAGCCACGGGTCGTAGAGCACCAGCAGCAACACCGCGGCGCACAGCGCGGGAATCAGCGTCCGGCGCCGCCCCGTACCGATGGCCAGGAGCGTGATCAGCCCGCACGCGGCGGCCCTCAGCACACTCGGCTCGGGCCGGCAGACCAGGACGAAGGCGAGCGTGAGCCCACCACCGAGCAGTGCGGTCATCCGCAGGGAGATCCCGAGCCTGGGCGCCAGTCCCCCGCGTTCGACGCGCAGTGCGCGACCGGGCGGCCCGATGAGCAGAACGAGCAGAATGCCGAGATTCGATCCGGATACGGCCATCAAGTGCGTGAGATCGGTCGCCCGGAACGCGTCGTGCAGTTCGGGGGTGACCCGTGACGTGTCACCGATGACCAGGCCCGGCAGCAACGCCCGCGCGTCGGGGCCCAGTCCGTCGGTGGCCTCGCGCAGCCCGGCGCGCAGCCGGCCCGCCGTGCGCTGGAGGAGGCCGGGCGGCCCGGTCACCCTGGGCGGGGCCTTGCCGTCGGGCCGCAGCACGGCCGCGACCCGTTCGCCCTTGTGCAGCGGGGGCGCCAGTCGCCCGGCGATCCGCAGGCGGGTGGAGGGCAGCAGCCGCTGCCAGGCCGCCGTCGCGCCGCCCGGCGGGACGATGACCAGGACCGGCGTCCGCAGCCGTACGGCCGTGCCGTCGGCCCGTGTCAGCCGGGTGACCTCCGCGTCGAGGAGCAGGGAGACGGGCGTGCTGTGGTCGCCGCGCACCCGGGGAAACGTGCGCCGGGCGTCGGAGGTGAGGGTGATGTCCGCCTGGACGCGCGCGTACTGCCGCGCCAGTCCGGGCACGGGCCCCCGGCGCGCGTCGGCACCGTGCAGAGCGGCGGACGCCGCCCCGGCCGCCGCGCAGAGCAACACCGCCGCGACAGCAGCGGCCCGCAACCGCCACCGCGCCCACCCGGCACGGAACACGGCGGCGCCCTCACCCCCCGTCCGGCGCCTCCGCAGACCCACCCCGAGCAGCACCATCGCCGTCCCCAGGCAAAGGACCACCCCCATCGCCGCCCAGCGCGCCGGAGCGCCCAGTGCGAGGCCGGCGCCTGCCCAGGCCGCCGCTGCCGGGGCGAGCAAGCGGAGGTCGGCCGGGCCCTCCTGGCGGGGGTCGGAGAGGCCCAACCGCTTGCCCGATGCCGCGTGGATGTCGGGGACCTCACGGGCGCCCGCCGCCCCGAGGGCGTCCCCCGTGTTCACGGGCGCACCCGGGGCCGCAGGTCCGCGAAGCGGCGGGCGCCGATTCCGTTGACCTCGCGGAGTTCGTCCACGGACCGGAAGCCCCCGTGCTGCGTGCGGTAGTCCACGATGTGCTGGGCCAGGACGGGGCCGACGCCCGGCAGCGTCTCCAACTGGTCCGCCGTCGCGGTGTTCAGGCTCACCGGCCCGCCTCCATCGGTGGTGGGACCGCCCACGCCGGGGACCGGGCCCGGGGCCGAAGCCGGCGGGGCGCCCACCACGATCTGCTCGCCGTCCATGAGCACCCGGGCCCGGTTGAGCCCCGCCAGGTCCGTCCCGGGCCTCGCCCCGCCCGCCGCCGTCAGCGCGTCGTCCACCCGCGAGCCGGAGGGCAGCCGGCGCAGCCCCGGGTTCCGCACCTTCCCGCTGACGTCCACCACGATCTGCCCGCCCGGACCGGCAGCGGGACCGGCAGCCGGACGGGGAGACGGCTCGGGCCGACCACCGCCGTCCGCGTCCGCATCCCCCTCCGCAGCCGCCTCCGGCGCAGGCGCGTGCACCGCCTCACCGACCATGTCCGGAGCCCGCACGCCCTCCGGCCGGGCGGACCAGAAGTGCATCCCGGCGAACACCGCGGCCGCGACCAGGACCACGGCGAGCGCCGCAAGGGTCTTCGGCTCCAGGCCGCATCTGAGCTGCACCCACATCGGCAGCCGCTCCCGCACGGCGAACACGGCCGCCGCCCACCGCCCCACGGGCGCCGCGCCCACCACACCCACGGGCGCTTCCTCATCACCTCCCCCGGTTCGGGGCGCCGCAACAGGCGGCGCCGAAACCGGCACCGCCGCCCCGGCACCCGCACCCCACCGCGCGACGCGTCCCCCGGACCCGTCGGCCATCAGCGCGTCGGCCCGGCTGCGCGCCGCCGCGACCGCCTCCGCGCGGGCCGTGGTCCGGCGCCGGCGGCCCGGTCCGGAGCGCGCCGTTCGTCGCAGGCGCCCGTCGGAGTCCGGGGCGCGGCCGGGGCCCGCACCCGGTCCGCCGGGTCCGCTGGTTGCACGATGTGATCGGGAAGCCATGGACCAGGACGCTAGGCAGTCCCGCCGAACCCCGCTGACCACAGCCGATTTCCGTGGACAACGGGCTCATTGTGTATAACTCGACCACTCCGCAGAGTGACGTTCTCGCCGGCCGGCAGGAGCCTCAGCGCGGCGAGACCACCGCGCCCAGCAGCCCCGGCCCGGTGTGCGCGCCGATCACCGCGCCGACCTCGCTGGCGTGCAGGTCCGCCAGGCCGGGCACGCGTTCCCGCAGCCGCTCGGCCAGCCGCTCCGCGCGCTCGGCCGCCGCGAGGTGGTGCACCGCGATGTCCACAGGCCCGCTGCCCGCGCGCTCGACGACGATCTCCTCCAGCCGGGCGATGGCCTTCGAGGCCGTCCGGACCTTCTCCAGCAGCTCGATCCGGCCGCCGTCGAGCTGGAGCAGCGGCTTGACCGCGAGGGCCGAGCCCAGCAGGGCCTGCGCGGCGCCGATCCGGCCGCCCCGGCGCAGGTAGTCCAGGGTGTCGACGTAGAAATACGTGGAGGTGCCCGACGCGCGCTTCTCGGCCGCCGCCACCGCCTCGTCCAGGCCGCCGCCCGCCTCGGCCGTCTCGGCGGCGGCCAGGGCGCAGAAGCCGAGGGCCATCGCGACCATGCCCGTGTCGACCACGCGCACCGGCACCGGGGCGTCCTTCGCCGCGAGCACCGCAGCGTCGTACGTACCGGAGAACTCCGACGACAGATGGAGTGAGACGATGCCGCTCGCACCAGCCTCCGCGACGGCCCGGTAGGTGGCGGCGAAGACTTCGGGGCTGGGCCGGGACGTCGTCACGGAACGGCGCTTCTGGAGGGCCAGGGCCAGCGAACGGGCCGAGATCTCGGTGCCCTCCTCCAGGGCCTGATCGCCCAGCACCACTGTCAGCGGCACCGCCGTGATGCCGTGCCGCCGCATCGCGTCGGGCGGCAGGTAGGCCGTTGAATCGGTGACGATCGCGACATGGCGGGACATGCCCCGGAGGTTACCCGCAGCCGCCCGGGGCGGGCAGTCCGACCCCGCGCGAGCGGTCAGTCGTGGTCGCTTCGCATCGCATCCTGCCACCCTCGGTCACCGGTGGTCGCCGCCACCCCGGCGCGTCCCGGCCGGCCGCCGGGCGTGCACCGCTCAGTTGGTGGTCTCGGGCCGGGCCGCCTTCTGCCACGGGTAGGCGGTGCTCCGCCGGGGATCCCGGGCGGCGATGGCCTCGGGCGCCTTCCGGCGGTCCTCGTCCGGCGCATCGGACGCCGGCTGCCGGTCCTCGGCCGGCGCGGCCGTCCCGCCGTCCCACTCCGGCGCCGGACCCGGGGCCGGGTCCGCCGTGGTCCAGTGCCGCAGGGCCCCGGCCTCCATGTCGATCTGCTCGTTCAGCGCCGACAGCTCGTCGTCGGCGAACTTGCGGGCCCGGTCCCGGGCGGCCCAGCGCAGCGAGTCGGCGGACCGGATGACCCGCTCGGTGCGCTCCTTCAGACCGGGCAGTCGCGAGGACACCGTCGCCTTGTCGGGCTCGCGCTCCAGCGCCTTCAGCTCCGCGTCCAGCTCAAGTCCGTGCACGCTGAGCCGGTCGAACAGGCCCAGGGACTCCGACAGCGACGCGTCCTCGGCCACGCCCGCCCGCAGCGCGTCCTGGGTGGCGCGCATCGACGTGCGCAGCGAGAGGCGCAGCTGTGCCAGCTCGCCGCCGACGCCCAGCTGCCCGTAGCTCTTGGCCCGCAGGGTGGTGTCCTCGACGGTGCGGCGCGCCTGCGAGATCGTGCGGTCGACGCCGCGCCTGGCCGCCCCAACGACTTTGACCGCCGCATAGACGCCCAGGGCCATGAAGGCGACGACGAGCAGCCCCAGAATCAGGATCACGGCTTCCATGAGCGCCCCTCGAATGGTGTGACGGCCTCCGGTACACGTACACCGGTCCTCTCCACCGTAAACGGAACGGGCAGGTTGGGGGTTCCGCCGGAACCCTCAACCTGCCCGTAGGGGAAAGCCCCCACCCGCATCCGCGACTAGGCGGGAACGATGTTCACCAGCTTCGGCGCGCGGACGATCACCTTGCGGATGCCCGCGCCGCCCAGCGCGGCGACGACGGCCGGGTCGGCCAGGGCCAGCGCCTCCAGCTCCTCGTCGGTGATCGACGGGGAGATCTCCAGACGCGCCTTGACCTTGCCCTTCACCTGCACCACGCAGGTCACGGTCTCGTCCACGACGTACGCCGGGTCGGCCACAGGGAAGTCCTGGTGCACGACCGACTCCGTGTGGCCCAGCCGGCGCCACAGCTCCTCGGCGATGTGCGGGGCCAGCGGCGCCACCAGCAGCACCAGGGCCTCGGCGACCGGGCGGGGCAGCGGGCCGCCCGCCTTGGTCAGGTGGTTGTTCAGCTCGGTGACCTTGGCGATCGCCGTGTTGAAGCGCATGCCCGCCATGTCGCCGCCGACGCCGTCGATGGCCTTGTGCAGCGCGCGCAGCGTGTCCTCGCCGGGCTCGGAGTCGACCACGGTGACCTCGCCGGTCTCCTCGTCGACGATGTTGCGCCACAGCCGCTGCAACAGCCGGTACTGGCCGACGACCGCACGCGTGTCCCAGGGCCGCGACACGTCCAGGGGACCCATGGCCATCTCGTACAGGCGCAGCGTGTCCGCGCCGAACTCGGCGCAGATCTCGTCCGGAGTGACGGCGTTCTTCAGGGACTTGCCCATCTTGCCCAGGACGCGGGAGACCTTCTCGCCCTGGTGGTAGAACGCCCCGTCGCGCTCCTCGACCTCGGCCGCCGGGACGGCGATGCCGCGGCTGTCCCGGTAGACGAACGCCTGGATCATGCCCTGGTTGTACAGCTTGTGGAACGGCTCGGCGGAGGAGATGTGGCCCAGGTCGTGCAGGACCTTGGACCAGAAGCGCGCGTACAGCAGGTGCAGCACGGCGTGCTCGGCACCGCCCACGTACAGGTCGACGCCGCCGGTCGGCCGGCCCTCGCGCGGGCCCATCCAGTACTCCTCGATCGCCGGGTCGACCAGCTTCTCGGAGTTGTTCGGGTCCAGGTAGCGCAGCTCGTACCAGCAGGAACCGGCCCAGTTGGGCATGGTGTTGGTCTCGCGGCGGTATTTCTTCGGGCCGTCGCCCAGGTCCAGCGTGACGTCGACCCACTCGGCATTGCGCGACAGCGGGGTCTCGGGCTGGGTGTCGGCGTCGTCCGGGTCGAAGGTGCGCGGCGAGTAGTCGTCCACCTCGGGCAGTTCCAGCGGCAGCATCGACTCGGGCAGCGGGTGGGCGATGCCCTCCTCGTCGTACACGATCGGGAAGGGCTCGCCCCAGTAGCGCTGGCGGCTGAACAGCCAGTCGCGCAGCCGGAAGTTGACGGTGCCCTCGCCGACGCCGTGCTCCTTCAGCCACTCGGTGATGCGGGCCTTGGCGTCGGTGACGCCCAGGCCGTTCAGCGAGATCTCGTCGTTGGCGGAGTTGACCAGCTTCGCGTCGTACGAGGCGAAGGCGTCCTGCCACGTCGAGGCGTCGGTGCCGCGGTCGTCCGACGGCTCGACCACGCAGCGCATCGGCAGCTCGAAGGCGCGCGCGAACGCGAAGTCGCGCGCGTCGTGCGCCGGTACGGCCATGATCGCGCCGGTGCCGTAGCCCATCAGGACGTAGTCGGCGATGAAGACGGGGATCTGCTCGCCGCTGACGGGGTTGGTGGCGTACGCACCGGTGAAGACACCGGTCTTGTCCTTGGCCTCGGCCTGGCGCTCGACGTCCGACTTGGCGGCGGCCTGCTTGCGGTACGCGGTGACCGCCTCGGCCGGGGAGGCGTGGCCGCCCGTCCAGACCGGGTGGGTGCCCTCGGGCCAGGCGGCGGGGATGATCCGCTCGACCAGCTCGTGCTCCGGCGCCAGCACCATGTAGGTGGCGCCGAACAGGGTGTCCTGGCGGGTGGTGAAGACGGTGACGCTGCCCGCGCCGTCGACCGGGAAGTCGACCCGCGCGCCCTCGGAGCGGCCGATCCAGTTGCGCTGCTGGAGCTTGATCGCCTCGGGCCAGTCCAGCCCGTCCAGGTCGTTCAGCAGCCGGTCCGCGTAGGCGGTGATGCGCATGTTCCACTGGCGCAGCTTCGCCTTGAAGACCGGGAAGTTCCCGCGCTCGGAGCGGCCGTCGGCGGTGACCTCCTCGTTGGCCAGGACGGTGCCCAGGCCGGGCGACCAGTTGACCGGCGCGTCGGAGGCGTAGGCCAGCCGGTACCCGCCCAGGACGTCGGCGCGCTCGGCGGCGCTCAGCGCGGACCAGTCACGGCCGTCGGGGGTGGCGCGCTCACCGCTCTCGAACTGGGCGACCAGCTCGGCGATGGGCCGGGCGCGGTCCGCCTCGGTGTCGTACCAGGAGTTGAAGATCTGCAGGAAGATCCACTGGGTCCACTTGTAGTACTCGGACTCGATCGTGGCGAACGAGCGGCGCTTGTCGTGACCCAGGCCCAGCCGGCGCAGCTGCGCCGTCATGTTCTCGATGTTGGCCTCGGTGGAGACCCGCGGGTGCGTGCCGGTCTGCACGGCGTACTGCTCGGCGGGCAGGCCGAAGGCGTCGAAGCCCAGGGTGTGCAGGACGTTGTGCCCGGTCATCCGCTGGTGGCGGGCGAAGACGTCGGTGGCGATGTAGCCCAGCGGGTGGCCGACGTGCAGCCCGGCGCCCGAGGGGTACGGGAACATGTCCATGATGAACTTCTTGGGCCGGGCGGCCAGCTCCGGATCGCCCGCCAGGTCACCGGCCGGGTTGGGCGCCTCGTACGTGCCCTCGGCGTCCCAGAAGTCCTGCCAGCGTGCCTCGATGTCGGCGGCCATCGCTGCCGTGTAGCGGTGCGGCGCAGCGGCGTCCGCTGCGGTATTCGTCTCGCTCATGATCCTCAAAGCTCCATCGATCGTCATCTGCCGGCATCCACGTCTACGGACACACGTCCTTGGAAACGAAAAATCCCCTCGCACAGGAGGGGACGCCGCGCTGATGCCGACCAGGCGTTCTCACCGGTCGGGACTGATCAGCGCGGCTCGCTAAGCAGAAGGGCTACGGCACGCATGGCGTCAGGGTACCGCACCGAGCCGGTCCCCCTCCGGGCAATAGCCACTGACCGGTCGCCGCACACAGCACGGCGGCCCGTGCACACAGAACGGCGGGCCATCCGATTGGGATGGCCCGCCGTTCCTTCTTCACTGTGGAGCTAAGGAGAATTGAACTCCTGACCTCTTGCATGCCATGCAAGCGCTCTACCAACTGAGCTATAGCCCCTCGTTGCGCCGCCCGGTCTCCCTGGCGACATCGAGAACAGTACCGGTCACCCGGGCCGTCCACCAAATCGATTCCGGTCCGTCCGGTTTTCCCCCGCCGGAGGCGGGGAAGCGGTCAGGCCGTGGCGAAGGAGTAGAAGCGCTTGAGGGTGCAGTGCTCCTCAAGGAGCCGGCCGTAGATCGGCTCCCCTTCGAGCTCCCGGTAGGTCTCGATGGGGTCGCCTTTTATGATCAGCGCGCGTGCGCATTCCTCGCACCAGTACTGATAGTCCGCGTTGACCGGGTCCATGTCCCTGACGATGGGCGTACCGCTGCCGCACCAGTCGCACTTCCGCCTGTGTGCACCCATGGATCAGCTCCGGCCCCGGCGGACGAAAGGCGATTGCGGGACCTCGTGGCGGCTCCCAGGCATCGCGCACACCCTCCCGTTCGGTCCGTCGCCCCCTCCGACGGTCCGATTCTGCCATGACCCCGCAAGGGGGTCAGCCGACCGCCGTTCCCGCCCGTCGCCACCGTCGTACGAGCCCCGCCGCAGCCCCCGCGCACGCCACCGCGGCCAGGGCCAGCTCGCAGACCCACAGTGCGTGCCCCGACCCCCGCGGCCCCGGCGTGCCGAGGCGGTTGAGGTAGAGGGTGCCGACGGCGGCGACGCCGATGACCTGCCCGAGCTGGGTCACGGTCACCAGCACACCACTGGCGTCGGCGGCGTCCTGGGGCCTTACGTCCGCCAGGGCGCCCGCGAGGTTGGGGCTGAACGCGAGAGCCATACCCGTGCCGATCAGCACGAAACCCGTGTACAGCGCGACGCTCCCGCCGTCCCCACCCCGCAGCACGAAACCGGTCACCGTCACACCGGCGGCCAGCACCGCGAACCCGCCGGGCACCAGGTACCGATGGAGCCGTGCCGGCCACCGCCGCCAGGTCAGCCCGGCCGCGCCGAAGGCCACCGCGGTCGGCGCGCACATCAGCCCGGCGTGCAGCGCCGAGTATCCGAGGCCGCCCTGGAGGTGCAGGGTCAGCGTGAAGAGGAAGCCGGCGTTGGCCGCCATCACCAGCAGGATGCGCACCGCCGCCACGGCGATCCCGGGCAACCGGAGCACTCGGGGCGCGATCAGGGGCGCACCCCCGCGCGCGGCGAGCCGTGTCTCGTACGCCACGAAGCCGGCGAGGGCCGCCACGCAGGCGAGCAGGCAGATCCACGTCCAGTCCGGCCGGCCCAGCTGCTGGCCGAGCACCAGCGGCACGGTCAGCAGCGTGACGGCCACCGCGAGGAGGACCAGCCCCACCGGGTCGAAGCCGCGCGCCCGCGCCTCCCGCCGGGCCTCCCCGGTGCGCGGTTCGCCCGGCAGCACCCGCGCGCCGAGCACCAGCAGGACGAGCCCGATCGGCACGTTGACCAGGAAGACCGGCCGCCAGCCCGCCCCGAACAGGTCGACGCTCACCAGCACCCCGCCCACGACCTGCCCCGCCGCGGCCCCGGTGGCCAGCACCGCGCTGTAGGCGCCGATCGCGCGCACCCGCGCCGCCCCGGTGAAGTGCTGCTGGATCAGGCTGAGCACCTGCGGGATCATCACCGCCGCGCCCGCCCCCTGGATCACCCGGAAGGTGATCAGCTGCCCCGAGCCCGCCGCCAGTCCGCAGGCCAGCGAGGCCGCGGTGAAAACCGCGAGCCCGGCCAGATGCGCGCGGCCGTGTCCGAGCAGGCCGCCGAGCCGGGCTCCGGCCACGAGGAGGACGGCGTACGAGATGGTGTATCCGGCCACCACGAGCTGCAATTGGGCCCCGGAGGCGTCGAGTTCGGTACGGATCGTGGGGGCTGCGACGTTCACGATGAAGATGTCGAGCATGGCCATGAACTGGGCCGTGAGCACCACGGCGAGCAGCCGGGCGGGGGTCTTGTCAGTGGTGGGGGTTTTACTGGTGACGGAGCGTGAGGCCGTCGTTTCGGATGTCGCGGTCATGCGTTCCAGGCTGGTGCCGGACGCATACGGGTAACGAGAGCCCGCTGATGCTGGTACTGGCAGCACCTGGCAACAGCCGGGCGCAGCACCGACGATGGGGGCGTGACGGTGACGACACAGCGGACGGCGACGGCACGACAGCAGACGCGGCGGAGCGGACCGGCGACGGGCAGGCGTCCGGAGCTCGCCGCCTTCCTCCGAGGCCGCCGGGCCCGGGTGACCCCGGCCGACGTGGGCATGGCCCCGGGCTTACGGCGGCGCACCCCCGGTCTGCGGCGCGAGGAGGTCGCCCAGCTCTCCGGCGTCGGTGTGACCTGGTACACCTGGCTGGAGCAGGGCCGCCCGATCAACGCATCGCCGCAGGTCCTGGACGCGGTGGCGAGGACGCTGCGGCTGGACCCGCCGGAGCGCGAGCATCTGTACGAGCTGGCGGGCGTCGCCTTCCTGCCGGGGAGGGAGTCCGACGCCTTCGAGGTCGGCGAGGAGATCCAGGGCATCATCGACGCGCTCGACCCGCTCCCCGCCGTCGTCTACAACGCGCGCTACGACGTGCTGGCGACCAATCCGGGCTACCAGGACCTCTTCGGCATCCCCGCCATGCGGGGCACCAAGGTCCGCAACGCGCTGTGGTCGCTGTTCACGGCGTGCGAGAAGGACTGTCCGGTCGTGCACCGCACCCAGGAGCTGCCCCTGATGGCGGCGACCCTGCGCAGCGGCTACGGGCGCCATGTGGGCGAGCCCGCGTGGGAGTCGTTCATCGCCGCGCTGTCGGAGGCCAGCCCCTACTTCGCGGAGCTGTGGCGCAGCGGGGACGTCGTCCCGCCGGGGCGGCGCGTGAAGACCTTCCGGCACTGGGCGGTGTCCGGTGAGATACGGATGACGTCGGTGTCGCTGACGATCAACGGGCTGCCGGAGTGCCGGATCGTCACGTACACCCCGGCCGACGAGGAGAGCAGGGAGCTGCTCGCCGCGCTGCGGAAGCACCGCCGGGGCGACAAGGACCGTTGACCGCGCGTGTGGAAGCGGGGCGGGAGTCCCGGCATGGAGAAATCCCGCCCCCTGGTGGGGACGGGATTTCGATTGTGGAGCTAAGGAGAATTGAACTCCTGACCTCTTGCATGCCATGCAAGCGCTCTACCAACTGAGCTATAGCCCCGCTGTCCGCTGTGTTTCCCTGCGCTCCCGCGCTGCGAACAAGAAGAACTTTAGCCTGTGACCAGCCGGAAAGTGAAATCCGGCCCCCGCCGCCCCGGAGAGGGCGGCCGGCGACGACCGGATCAGGTGTCGTCGCCGAGCACCGGTTCGGGCAGGGTGCCGGCGTTGTGCTCCAGCAGCCGCCAGCCGCGGGCGCCCTCGCCGAGCACGGACCAGCAGCAGTTGGTCAGGCCGCCGAGCCCTTCCCAGTGGTGCGCCTCCAGGCCGAGCAGCCGGCCGATGGTGGTCCGGATGGTGCCGCCGTGGCTGACGACGACCAGCGTGCCGTCGTCGGGCAGCTTTCCGGCGTGACCGAGGACCACGGGCGCGGCCCGGTCGGCGACCTCCGTCTCCAGCTCGCCGCCGCCGCGCCGCACGGGCTCGCCGCGCTTCCAGGCGGCGTACTGCTCGCCGTACCGCTCCACGATCTCCTCGTGGGTCAGGCCCTGCCAGGCGCCCGCGTAGGTCTCACGCAGACCCGCGTCGTGCACCACGTCGAGCCCGGTGATCGCGGCGAGCTCGGCGGCCGTGGCCGCGGCCCGCCGAAGGTCGGAGGCCACGATCGCGTCCGGCTTCAGCGAGGCGAGCAGCCTGGCGGCCCTGGCCGCCTGCGCGAGGCCCGTCCCGGTCAGCTCGATGTCCGTGGAGCCCTGGAACCGGCGTTCCAGATTCCATGCCGTCTGGCCGTGGCGCCAGAGGACGATCCTGCGGCCCCTGCCGCTCCTGCTGCCGTTCAGCTCCGCTCACCTTCCGTACCGCCGTTGAGCTGCGCGTGCTCGGCGGCCTTGCCGCGGGTCTTCACCGCGTCCTCGGGCAGGTCGAGCTCGGGGCAGTCCTTCCACAGGCGCTCCAGCGCGTAGAAGACGCGCTCCTCACTGTGCTGGACGTGGATGACGATGTCGACGTAGTCGAGGAGGATCCACCGGGCGTCGCGGTCGCCCTCGCGGCGGACCGGCTTGGCGCCGAGCTCCTTCTGGAGCCGCTCCTCGATCTCGTCGACGATCGACTTGACCTGGCGGTCGTTGGGGGCCGAGGCCAGCAGGAAGGCGTCGGTGATCGACAGCACGTCGCTGACGTCGTAGGCGATGATGTCGTGCGCGAGCCGGTCGGCGGCCGCCTGGGCGGCGGCGTTGATGAGCTCGATGGAGCGGTCAGTGGCGGTCACAAGCAGGCTTTCGTCGTCGGTCGGATAGACCTCTAGGGTCTCACGGGGAACCGTCCGGCCACGCAGCCATATTCCGTGACCCGCTCGCGGGCCGCGCGGGGAGGTCCGGGGCCGCTCGGCTCCGGACCTCCCGCGACCGCTCCGCGGCTACTCGGGCTTGTAGTCCTGTCCGAGGAGGACGGACACGTCCGCGTTCCCGGCCGGCTTGCCCTTCTTGACCGCGCTCGTCGGCAGTCCGAGGGTCTTGGCGACCTGGGTCGCCTTCTCCTTGTCGGCCGCCTCGGCGTAGACCACCTGCGAGGAGGCGACCGCGTCGGCCTTCCCGCTGTTGACGAAGGCAAAACCGCCGTTGACCAGCTTGCCCCGGGCGGACTCGGTGGAGCCGGTGTCACCGGTGGCGTTCTTGATCCCGACCCGGACCACCCCGTCCGCCGACGGCGCCTTGACCGTGCCGCCGAGGATGTCCTTGACCACGCTCTCGGTGGCCGCGTCGGTGAGGGTGCCGTCGTCCTGCACGGGCAGCAGCGCCGTCTTGTAGTCGCCGATCTTGGCATGCTCGGCCAGCTTCGCCAGCGAGGCGCCGAGGTCCTTCTCGGGCAGCGACGGGTCGAGGATCTGGGCCAGCGTCTCGACGGTGACCGTGGCCGCCTGCGGGTCGCCGGACATCTTGCGCAGCACCCCGCGCATGACCTGCCCGAACCGCATCAGCTGCTTGGTCTCGGCCTCGCCGGGCCCCCGGTACGTGGCGTACGCGACGGCCATCTGGCCGCTGAGGGTCTGCGCCTCGCCCTTCTTCACCAGGTCGCCGGAGCCCTTCTTGGTGCCCGGCACCGCGGTGTCGGTGTCGACCTCGATGTTGCCGACGAGGTCGACCAGGTTCTCCAGGTACGGGGTGTCGAGCCGCCAGGTCCCGCTGATGTCGGTGCCGAGCAGGGTGTCCAGGGACTCCCGGGTTCCGGACGTGCCGTCGTCGTCGACCGACTTGCCGAGCGTGGTGGTGGTGCCGTCCTCGTCGGAGACGGCGAGGGAGTTGGGGAGCAGGACCGTGGTGCCCTGCTTGGTGGTGACGTTGTCGACCAGCAGGGCGGTGGACGTGCCGCCGGACTTGGTGTTGTGGAGGTGGACCACGATGACGTCCCGGCGCTGCGGACCGGTGGTCGCGGTGTTCTCCTTCTCCCCGTCGGACAGGCCGGGGATCTTGTCCGCCGACCACAGGTAGCCGACGCCGCCGAGCACGGCCAGGACGCCGACGACGATCAGCGCGACGATCCGGTTGCGGCCCCGGCGGCGCGCCTCCTCGCGGCGCTCGCTGCGGCTCTCGGTGAATTTGAGCCAGTCGATGACGTCCTCGGAGTCCTCGTCGGGCTCCTCGATGAAGGCGAACTGCTCGGTGCGGTAGTCGTCGCCGCCCCGGCGCTGCCCGGGCACGGACGCGTCCGGCCCCGGACGCGGCGCGGGCTCACGGGTCGGGGCGGGCGCGGGGGCCGGGGCGGGGGTCGCGGCCTGCTGCGGAATGTTCCACTGCTGGGTCGTGTCGACCGCGGCGGGCTGCTGCCCGGTGTCGTGGACGGGCTGCTGCTGCCCGGTGTCGTACCCGTACCGGTCGTAGCCGTAGTCCTGCTGCGGGGTCTGCTGGGGCTGGGCCGCGTAGGGGTCGTACGGCTGCGGCGGCGCGGGGGGCCGCTGCTGGGCGTACGGGTCGTAGCCGTACCCCTGTCCACCGTAAGGGTCGGGCTGCTGCTGCGGCGGCTGCGGCTGCTGCCCGTACGGGTCGTACTGCTGCTGGCCCGGCTGCTGCTGGTACACCGGCTGCCCGTACTCGTCGTAGCCGATGATCTGCGGCTGCTGGTAGTACGGGTCGTACGGGTTCTGTCGGTCGTTCACCGGTGCCCCTTTCCGTGGCTCACTCGCCGCGGTACAGCTGGCGCTTGTCGATGTAGCGGACCACGCCGTCGGGCACGAGGTACCAGACCGGATCGCCCTGGGCGACCCTCTCGCGGCAGTCCGTCGAGGAGATCGCGAGCGCGGGGACCTCCACCAGGGAGACGCCCCCCTTCGGCAGCCCGTCGTCCGTGAGCACATGGCCCGGCCGGGTCACGCCGATGAAGTGGGAGAGCGAGAACAGCTCGTCGGCGTCGCGCCAGGTGAGGATCTGGGCGAGCGCGTCGGCACCGGTGATGAAGAAGAGGTCCGCCTCGCCGTGGGCCTCGCGCAGGTCCCGCAGGGTGTCGATCGTGTACGTGGGACCCTTGCGGTCGATGTCGCTGCGGCTGACCGAGAACTGCGGGTTGGACGCCGTCGCGATGACCGTCATCAGATAACGGTCCTCCGCCGGGGAGACGTGCTTGTGACTCTTCTGCCACGGCTGCCCGGTCGGTACGAAAATCACCTCGTCGAGGTGGAACTGGGCGGCCACTTCACTGGCCGCCACCAGGTGTCCATGATGAATCGGGTCAAACGTCCCGCCCATCACGCCGAGTCGGCGTTTTCCGCGGCCGGTAGGCACTTCCTGCTCTCCCATGCGTGCAGAGCCTACTGGCACAGCTGTACGCCTCGGCCTCAGCGGTCGCGGTTGAAGCGCGTGGTGATCCACAGAAGAAGGAGAAGCGCGACAAAGGCACCGCCACCGGTGAGGTAGGGGCTGAGGCTTTCGTGATTGCCGCCGTGCTCGCCCTCGGCGGCGACGGTGACCAGCTGGTGTGCGGTGCTCGTGAGGCTCATCTTCGGCAGGACCTATCGATCGGGAGTCGGGGGAAGACGTCGCGGACATCGTATGCGGGTGCCCCGGGCACGCTCACGCCGACTCAGTCGTTGTTGTCGTCGTTGCGGTATCCACGGAGCAGGAACCAGGCCAGCAGGGCGGCTCCCAGCAGGGAGACGACCAGCACGATGCGGATCGTGTTGCCCGGCCCCTGATCCTCGGATGCGGCGGCGAACAGAGCAACGGTGTGCGGCATGTCGGGCGTCTCCTCAGTTATCCACAGCCCCCCGCACACCGTAGCCCCAGCGCCTAGGCTGGACGGCGTCAGGGGGCGAGCGACGTCTCGTACGAACACAGGGGGCCCATGTCATGACCAGCAGCCACGAGAGTCAGGACCGCGTACCGAGCAGGCAGCGCAAGCGTTTCCCGGGGATCTCCTCCCGGGCCTACGAGCACCCCGCGGACCGCTCCGCACTGGTCGCGCTGCGCAAGCTGAGCGGCTTCGACACCGTCTTCAAGGCGCTGAGCGGACTGCTGCCCGAGCGCAGCCTGCGACTCCTCTTCCTGTCGGACTCCGTCCGGGTGAGCGACGCCCAGTTCGCGCACCTCAACGACATGCTGCGGGACGCCTGTTACATCCTGGACCTGGAGAAGGTCCCGCCGATGTACGTCAACCAGGACCCCCGGCCCAACGCCATGTGCATCGGGCTCGACGAGCCGATCATCGTGGTGACCACGGGCCTGGTGGAGCTGCTGGACGAGGAGGAGATGCGGGCGGTCGTCGGCCACGAGGTCGGACACGCCCTGTCGGGCCACGCGGTGTACCGCACGATCCTCCTCTTCCTCACGAGTCTGGCGCTCAAGGTCGCCTGGATCCCGCTGGGCAATGTCGCGATCATGGCGATCGTGACGGCGCTGCGCGAGTGGTTCCGCAAGTCGGAGCTGTCGGCGGACCGGGCCGGGCTCCTGGCCGGCCAGGACATACAGGCGTCGATGCGCGGCCTGATGAAGATCGCCGGCGGCAACCACCTCCACGAGATGAACGTGGACGCGTTCCTCGCCCAGGCCGACGAGTACGAGAAGTCCGGCGACCTGCGCGACTCGGTGCTCAAGATCCTCAATGTGCTGCCCCGCTCGCACCCGTTCACCACGGTCCGCGCCGCCGAGCTGAAGAAGTGGTCGGAGACCCGCGACTACCAGCGGATCATGGACGGCCACTACCCGCGCCGGGACGAGGACAAGGACACCTCGGTGACGGACTCGTTCAAGGAGTCCGCCTCGCACTACGCCGATTCGGTGCGCAACAGCAAGGATCCGCTGATGAAGCTCGTCGGCGACATAGCGGGCGGCGCTGGGGACCTGGGCGGCAAGCTGCGGGACAAGTTCACCGGCGCGGGCGGCGCCAAGGGCGGTGCTACGGACGGCGCTGCGGGCGGTGCTACGGGCGGCCCTGAGGACTCGCAGGGGCCGTCGGCGGAAGGGAGCTGACCGCCAGCGTCCCGCAGAGCGCGGCGACCGGCCGGCCCGTGGCGTACGGGTCGGTGCCCGCCGGTCCGCGCGAGACCGCCCGCTCACCCGCGAGCAGCGGCCGCAGGGCGCCCGAGGCGTCGGCCGGGCAGGACTGCGGGCCCGCCTGGAGGTAGCTGGTCCGCACCTCCAGCCGGTGCAGCCGCAGGTCCTCCCGGTCGAACCGGAAGCGCATCTCCCGTCGCACGGTGAAGAGGGAGGCGCCGCCCTTCGGCTGGGGGCCCGACACGGCGGGGCGCAGGGCGTACGTGAAGGTGTGGTCCGAGACGACCTCCAGGGCGTCGGAGCCCGTCTGGGTGTAGCTCAGGGTGCCCCGGACCCGGACCTCGGGGTCCGGGGTGACCCGGGCCGGGTCGAAGCGGACGAGCCAGCCTGTCGCGGCGTGCTGCCCGTCGTCGTAGGGCTCGTTGACGCTGCGGTCGAACTGCTCCATCTGGTCCGGGTCGAGCAGCGCTTCCACCGGGCGCACGGCGTTCCCGCTGAGCACGTCGGGGTCGAGCGAGGAGGCCGCCAGATAGTCCTTCACCGTGGCCAGGGCGGCGCTCACCTCGCTCTCCGAGAAGTCGGCGGTGTGCCGGGCGGGCGGCGGGCTGATGCCGTCCCGGCCCTTCGGGTGGTGCGCGGCGGGGCTGCTCGCGAAGAGGGCGGCGGGGGTGCCCGCGGGGACGACGCCGCGCGGGGCGAGCGGGACGACGGTCATCCGCAGCGGTTCGGGCTTCCGGGCGGCGGCCGGGGTCTCGTAGGGGTGGCTCAGGCCCATGAAGACGGCGGTGCCGAAGGCCAGGGCGATGAGGATCAGCAGGGCGAGGGCGATCCGGGAGCCGTTGCGGTAGGCCCGTCCGGGCAGGCTGCGGACGGCGCGGGCGTGCTCCCCCATCCGTTCCTGGGCGGAGAACTCCTGGAGCCGGGCGGCCCGCACGAAGGACTCGTCGAAGACGAGTGAGCCGTACTCGTCGTCCGGACCGTGCGCGCCGTTCTCCGCCGGGCCGTCGGGTGGATCTCCGCGGTGTGCCATGACTTCTCCCGACTCCGTGAGAAGTCCCCTCTTCGGGCGGAGGAGGGGTCATACATTCAGGGTGGGTCGATCACGACGACGGTAAACGCGGTGACGCCCGGCAACCACCGGGGAGTTCCACCGGACCGCCGGACGGGGGACCCGGAAACGGGCCGGGGGCGGCCGGGACGGGGCCGGCCGGGCAGGGGGTGGCCGGGTCGGCCGGGGCGCGGGAAGTCAGGGGGTGCGCGGGACCGCGGAGACCATCGGGCGGGAGTAGTCGTCCGCGTCCGAGGGGGCGGAGCCGGGGCCGGGCCCGGGCGCGCTGTCCACACCGGTGGAGGCGGGCGGCGGGACCTGGTCCTGCCGGTCCCCCGAGCTGTTGCGGTAGACGGCGCTGAAGGCCAGGGCGACCATGCCGACGCCCATCAGGACGGCCAGCAACCAGGCGACCGGCCGGTGCCAGCGGGCCGCCCCCCGGTACGGGCGGAGCGCGCCGCCGTGGCGCCCGTAGGGCCCGTCCTCGTGGAAGTCGTCCGCGTCCAGCGGGTCGTAGCCGTCCGGGCCGCCGCGGCCGCCCGGACCGTAGCCCTCGTCGTACAGCTCGCCGTCGTAGGGGCCGCCGCGGGCTCCGGCGCGCCGGGCATCGGCCTCCGCGCGCGCCTCGGCCGCGGCCAACAGCCGCTCGACGGCGGTCGGTTCGTGGAATTCGGCGGCCCGTACGAAGTCCTCGTCGAACACCACGGAGGCGAAGTCCTCGTCCGCGCCCCCGCGGTCGTCGTCGGGCTCCCAGCCGTTCGGATACGGCCTGCCCCCCACGTCGTCCGCCACGGTTTCAGACTAGCCCCGGCGGACCGCTTTGGGCAGGGAGACGGCGCATTCGCCTGTCACCGGGTCACCGCACGTGGCCGTCACCGGTGACGATGTACTTGGTCGACGTCAGTTCGGGCAGGCCCATCGGGCCCCTGGCGTGCAGCTTCTGCGTGGAGATGCCGATCTCGGCACCGAAACCGAACTGGCCTCCGTCGGTGAACCGGGTCGAGGCGTTGACGGCCACCGTCGTGGAGTCCACCAGCTGGGTGAAGCGGCGAGCGGCGGCCTGCGAGGTGGTCACGATGGCCTCGGTGTGGCCGGAGGACCAGAGCCGGATGTGTGCCACGGCCGCGTCCAGTGACTCCACGACGGCCGCCGCGATGTCGTACGAGAGGTATTCGGTCTCCCAGTCCTCCGGGGTCGCCGCGACCACCGTGGCCTTGGTCCCCTCGGCGTACCCCAGCACCCGTTCGTCGCCGTGCACGGTCACGCCGGCCTCGGCCAGGGCGTCCAGGGCGCGCGGCAGGAAGGCGTCGGCGACGTCCTTGTGGACCAGCAGGGTCTCGGCGGCGTTGCAGACACTGGGGCGCTGGGCCTTGGAGTTGACCAGGATCTCCACTGCCATGTCCAGGTCGGTCTGCGCGTCGACGTACACATGGCAGTTGCCGGTGCCGGTCTCGATGACGGGGACGGTGGACTCCTCGACCACCGTGCGGATCAGCGAGGCGCCGCCGCGCGGGATGAGCACGTCCACGAGGCCCCGGGCGCGCATCAGCTCGCGCACCGAGTCCCGGCTCTCGCCCGGGACCAGCTGGACCGCGTCGGCCGGCAGGCCGGAGCCGCCCACCGCGTCGCGCAGCACCCGCACCAGGGCGGTGTTCGACGCGAAGGCGGAGGACGAGCCGCGCAGCAGGACGGCGTTGCCCGACTTCAGGCAGAGGGCGGCGGCGTCCACGGTCACGTTGGGCCGGGCCTCGTAGATGATCCCGACGACGCCGAGGGGCACCCGGACCTGGCGCAGGTCGATGCCGTTGGGCAGGGTCGAGCCGCGGACGACCTCGCCGACCGGGTCGGGCAGGGCGGCGACGTCCCGTACGTCGGCGGCGATGGCGCGGATGCGCTCCGGGGTGAGGGTCAGCCGGTCCACGACGGATTCGCTGGTCCCCGCCTCACGGGCGCGCGCCACGTCCTCGGCGTTGGCCGCGAGGATGTCGCTCGTCCGTACCTCCAGCGCGTCGGCGATGGCCAGGAGCGCGTCGTCCTTCGCCGCGCGCGGAAGTGGCGCGATGTCGGCGGCGGCGGAACGGGCCCGGTAGGCGGCCTGGGCCACCGGAGACATGTTGTCGTACGGCGAGAGCGTGGTCATGCCCGCAGAGTAGTGCGCGCCCTGCGGGCATTCCGCACGCATCCCGTGATGCGAGACGGCCGTTTCACCGGCGGCGGGCGGTCAGTAGGGGTGGACTCCGACCGGGGCGGCCGGCGGCGGTCCGTATCCCTCGGCGACGCGTTGGTGGTAGGTCTCGCGGTCGATGACTTCGAGGCCGACGATCGCCCAGGGCGGCAGACCGGCGGTGGAGCGGTGCTCGCCCCAGAGCCGCAGGGCGACGGCCGCCGCGTCGTGCAGGTCGCGGGCCTCCTCCCAGTAGCGGATCTCCGCGTGGTCGTTGGCGTAACGGCTGGTCAGCAGGAAGGGGTGGTCGTGCGCGAGCTGTTCGAGGCCGCGCCTGACCTCCTTCAGCGGGAACTCGTTCCCGGAGACGCAGAGGGTGACGTGCCACAGTTTCGACGGGGTGTGTTCCTGACCGGCCGGTCTCGGCTCCGGCCGCCCGGGACGCTCGTCCCGCCGGTCCGCGGGGCCGCTCCCGTCGAAGCCGGCCCCCGCTCCCACACTGGTCAGGGTGCGGCCACCCGTTCCTCGGGGCGGCGCCCCCGGGCGCGCTCGTCTCACCGGCGGCCTCCTGTGATGTGTTGCTTTTGCTGTACCCCGCAGTTTCCCTGCTACAAAGTGGACCAGCCCGCGGCCCGGTGTGGGGTGGTTTTCGTGAAGGTCTCGGTCCGATGGCTGGACTTTCAGCCGTTTCGGGGGGCGTCAGCCGTGCAGGAGGACGAGATCGTCCCTGTGTACGACCTCGCGTTCGTAGGCGGGGCCGAGGTCCCGGGCGAGGTCGCGGGTGGAGCGGCCGAGGAGCTGCGGCATCTCCTTGGCGTCGAAGTTGACGAGCCCGCGCGCCACGGGCCGCCCCCGCAGATCGCGGAGTTCGACCGGGTCGCCCGCGGTGAATTCGCCCTCAACCGCCGCGATCCCGGCCGGCAGCAGCGAGCTGTGGCGCTCCACGACCGCCTGCACCGCCCCGTCGTCCAGGGTCAGCGCGCCGCGCGGGGTCGAGGCGTGGGCGAGCCAGAGGAGCCGGTCGGCGGAGCGGCGTCCGGTGCGGTGGAAGTAGGTGCCGGTGTCGCGGCCGGCGAGGGCGTCGGCGGCGTGGCTGGCGGAGGTGAGAACGACGGGGATGCCCGCGGCGGTGGCGATCCTGGCGGCCTCGACCTTGGTGACCATGCCGCCGGTGCCGACGCCCGCCTTGCCGGCGCTGCCGATGCTGACCCCGGCCAGGTCGGCGGGTCCGGTGACCTGGGCGATGCGGGTGGTGCCGGGGATGCTCGGGTCGCCGTCGTAGAGGCCGTCCACGTCGGAGAGGAGGACCAGCAGGTCGGCGCGGACCAGGTGGGCGACGAGGGCGGCGAGCCGGTCGTTGTCGCCGAACCGGATCTCGTCCGTGGCGACGGTGTCGTTCTCGTTGACGACGGGCAGCGCGCCCATGTCCAGGAGCTGGTCGAGGGTGCGGTAGGCGTTGCGGTAGTGGGCGCGGCGGCTGGTGTCGTTACTGGTGAGCAGGACCTGGCCGACGCGGATGCCGTAGCGGGCGAAGGAGGCGGTGTAGCGGGCGACGAGAAGTCCCTGGCCGACGCTGGCGGCGGCCTGCTGGCGGGCCAGGTCCTTGGGCCTGCGGTGCAGTCCGAGCGGGGCGAGTCCGGCGGCGATGGCGCCGGAGGAGACGAGGACGACCTCGCGTTCGCCGCCGTCGCGGACCTTGGCCAGCACGTCGACCAGGGCGTCGACGCGGTCGGCGTCGAGGCCGCCGGCGGCGGTGGTGAGGGAGGAGGAACCGACCTTGACCACGATCCTGCGGGCTTCCGTCACGCCCTGCCTTGCCCCTGACACCCGGTCCCCCGCATTCGCTCGCTGGACCCCGCAATCTACGCGAGAGCGGAATCCGGCGCCTTCGCGTTCCGCACCGTGGAAACGCCGGGGCGACCTTTTCATCGCCTTATGTACCGTTCCGTGTCTGTTCGGTCCCCGGACTCGTTGGGCAGAGACACCGGGGCCGGCAGGTGGCCCCGCGGAGTGCGAACAGGATGTGATCGCATGCGCCGGCTCTCCGTTCCCGGGGCCTGGGTGCACGAGCCCACGGTCTTCCCGGACGGCCGCGGAAGCTTCCACGAGTGGTTCCGGGCGGCGGACCTGGGGGCCGCGGCCGGGCACACGCTGGGGCTCGCGCAGGCCAACTTCTCCAGCTCGCGGCGGGGCACGCTGCGCGGGATCCACTTCGCGGACGTGCCGCCGGGCCAGGCGAAGTACGTGAAGTGCGTGCGGGGCGCGGTGCTGGACGTGATCGTGGACGTACGCGCCGGCTCGCCCACGTACCAGCGATGGGAGGCGGTCCGGCTGGACGACACCGACCACCGGGCGGTCTACCTCGCGGAGGGGCTCGGCCACGGCTTCATGGCGCTGACCGACGACGCGTGCGTGCTGTACCTCTGCTCCGAGGGCTACGCGCCGGAGCGGGAGCACGGCATCGACCCGCTCGACCCGGAGCTGGGCATCGAGTGGCCGGCGGACATCGCGCCGCTGCTCTCCCCGAAGGACGCCTCGGCCCCGAAGCTCGCCGAGGCCGCGGGGCGCGGGCTGCTGCCGTCGTACGCGGAGTGCGAGGCGTACTACGCGCGGCTGCGTGCGGACGGTCCGGCGGTGCCGGGGGTCCGGGCGGGCGAGCCGTCGTTCAGCCCGGCGGCCGGCTGACCGGGGCGTTCGGCGGCGAGCAGCGCGGGGAAGGCCGCGTGCAGTGCCGTACGCCAGTCGCGGAGGGGCTCGATGCCGGCGGCCCGGAAGCGGTCGTGCGCGAGCACGCTGTACGCGGGCCGGGGCGCGGGTCTGGCGAAGGCGGCGCTGCCGACCGGGCGGACGCGGTCCGGGTCGGCGCCCAGCAGCCGGAAGACTTCGCGGGCCAGGCCGTACCAGGTCGTCGCGCCACCGCTGGTGCCGTGGTAGACGCCCGCCGGGGCGGTGCCGTCGAGCGCGGCGCGGCCCAGCAGGACCAGCCGGGAGGCGAGATCGGCGGTCCAGGTGGGCTGGCCGCACTGGTCGTCCACCACGTCGAGGGTGTCCTTGACGGCTTCCAGCCTGATCATCGTACGGACGAAGTTGGCGCCGCCCGCGCCGTAGAGCCAGGCGGTCCGCACGACGTGGCCGGTGTCCGGCAGGGTCTCCAGGACCGCGCGCTCCCCGGCGAGTTTGGTGCGGCCGTACGCGCTGCGCGGGGCGGTCGGGGCGTCCTCCGGATACGGCCGGTCCGCGTCGCCCGCGAACACGTAGTCGGTGGAGATGTGCAGCAGGACGCTGCCGTGGGCGCGGCAGGCACCGGCGAGGACGGCGGGTCCGGTGCCGTTGACGCGCAGCGCCTCGGCCTCCCGGCTCTCCGCGTCGTCCACGGCGGTCCAGGCGGCGCAGTTCACGACGACGGCGGGCCGCTGGGCGTCGAAGACGTCACGGACCCCGGCCGGGTCGGCGATGTCCAGGGCCGCGCGGTCCGCCGCGACGACGGTGGCGCCCTCGCGGGCCAGCGCGGTCGTCAGGTCCCGGCCGAGCATGCCGCCGGCCCCGGTGACCAGCCAGCGCGGCCTCACAGGGCGGCCCTTTCCTTGAGCGGTTCCCACCAGGAGCGGTTTTCCCGGTACCAGCGGACGGTTTCGGCGAGGCCGGCCGCGAAGTCCTTGCGGGGCGCGTAACCCAGCTCCTCGCGGATCTTCGTGCAGTCGACGGAGTAGCGCCGGTCGTGGCCCTTGCGGTCCTGGACGTGGACCACGTCGGTGTCCCAGTCGGCTTCGCACGCCTCCAGGAGCAGCCGGGTGAGCTCCTTGTTGGACAGCTCGGTGCCGCCGCCGATGTTGTAGACCTCGCCGGGGCGGCCCTTCGTGCGGACGAGCTCGATGCCCTGGACGTGGTCGTCGATGTGCAGCCAGTCGCGGACATGGGCGCCGTCCCCGTACAGCGGGACGGGCAGCCCCTCCAGCAGGTTGGTGACGAAGAGCGGGACGACCTTCTCGGGGAAGTGGTGGTGCCCGTAGTTGTTGGAGCAGCGGGTGACGCGGACGTCGAGGCCGTGGGTGCGGTGGTACGCCAGGGCGATGAGGTCGCCCGACGCCTTGGAGGCGGAGTACGGGGAGGTGGGCGCGAGGGGTTCGTCCTCGGTCCAGGAGCCCTCGTCGATGGAGCCGTAGACCTCGTCGGTGGAGACGTGGACGAAGGTGCGGACGCCCGCCTCGTGCGCGGCGTGGACCAGGGTGTGGGTGCCCATGACGTTCGTACGGACGAAGGCGGCGCCGCCGTCGATGGAGCGGTCCACATGGGACTCGGCGGCGAAGTGCACCACCTGGTCGTGTCCGGCCATGAGCCGTCCCACCAGCTCCGGGTCGCAGATGTCGCCGTGCACGAAGGCGAAGCCCGGACGGCCCCGGACCTCGTCCAGATTGGCCGGGTTGCCCGCGTAGGTGAGGGCGTCGAGCACGGTGACGGAGACGTCGCCGGGGCCGTCCGGGCCGAGCAGCGTACGGACGTAGTGGGAGCCGATGAAGCCGGCGCCTCCGGTGACGAGGATGCGCGTACCGGTCATGAGGAGATCTGCACCTTGCTGTGGTCGCCGAGGACGAGTCGGTGGGCGGAGGGGCTGCGGGGCGCGGGCGTCACCTCGACGTCGTGGCCGATCAGCGATGCCTCCACGCGCCGCACCCCGTCGATGGAAGCGCCCCCGAGGACGATGGAGTATTCGATCTCACTGTCCTCGATGCGGCAGTTCTGGGCGACCGAGGTGAACGGGCCGACATAGGCGTCGCTGATCACCGACCCGGTCCCGATGACGGCGGGCCCGACGATCCGGCTGCGGGTGACCCGGGCGCCCGGTTCGATCAGCACCCGGCCGATGATCTCGCTCTCGCCGTCGACGTACGCGCCGTCGGTGCACGGCTCGACGCCCTCCAGGACGGTCCGGTTGACCTCCAGCATGTCGGTGACGTTGCCGGTGTCCTTCCAGTAGCCGTGGATGATCGTGGAGCGCACATCGCGTTCGCGGTCGATGAGCCACTGGATGGCGTGGGTGATCTCCAGCTCGCCGCGCCAGGAGGGGCGGATCGAGCGGACGGCCTCGTGGACGGCCGGGGTGAAGAGGTAGACGCCGACGAGCGCGAGGTCGCTCTTCGGGTGCTCCGGCTTCTCCTCCAGGGCCACCACCCTGCCGTCCCCGTCCAGCTCCGCGACGCCGAACGAGGCCGGGTCGGGCACCCGGGTCAGCAGGATGCGCGCGTCGGGCCGGTCCTCGCGGAACTCCTCGACCAGGTCCGCGATCCCGCCGACGATGAAGTTGTCCCCGAGGTACATCACGAAGTCGTCGTCGCCCAGGAAGCGCTGGGCGACCAGGACCGCGTGGGCGAGGCCGAGGGGTTCGGCCTGCGGGATGTAGGTGACATCGATGCCGAAGCGCGAACCGTCGCCGACCGCCGCACGGATCTCCTCCTCGGTGTCGCCCACGATGATGCCGACCTCGGTGATGCCGGCCTCCGCGATGGCCTCCAGGCCGTAAAAAAGCACCGGCTTGTTCGCCACCGGCACCAGTTGTTTGGCGGAGGTATGCGTAATGGGACGAAGCCGGGTGCCGGCCCCACCGGAAAGTACGAGAGCCTTCACAGTTTCTGCCCCCACGATGAGATGTGGCCGTTGAGATATGGCCGATGAGATGGCGGTCCTGTCGCAGCCGTGACCTCCGGCCGACCTTACTGAGAATCGTCCGCACTTCTGTGACAAAACGGCCCGGGCCCCCTTCTTGACGTCACATCCGGGGCGTTGTCGCACCTTTTCCTGCTCCGGGCGAGTGAATTCATGAACATGGCAAAGGGTTGTGGCTGACCTGCGATTTCCTGCTGCTCGTCGGAATGGTCAGGATGCCGGGCGACCAGAGCGAGGCGGTCTGCCTCCCCCTCGTACTCGGCCTGCTTGCTCTGTTACGCCCCGCACTTCGCCGCCCACGCGGCGGCGATCCGGGTACGCCAGTCACGGATCGACGCCTCCGCGCTGCGCATCACCCCGGCGCCGCCCGCCCTGCTGACCCGCCACCACGGCCCCCGCGTACTGCTGTCCGGCCTGCCGGCCACCGCCGGCATGTACTTCTCGGGCGGCGCCACCGGCCTCCCCGTCGTCTGCCTCCCGAAGGTCGCGCAGCTGCTGCGCCTGGACCACTCCACAGCGATGTGTCGAGCGTGGTCAGCGACTTCCTGGCCGGTGAGAAGCCGTACGCCGTGGCGAACACCGGCGGCCTGGCCGACGCGGTGTTCCGGGAGACCTTCCCGACCGTGTCGGCGGCGACGGTCCTCACCCGGGGGCGACGGGCTCGCCTAGGCGCGGGCGGCCCTGAAGCTCCGCCTCCTCGGCCCGTCCGGCCCGCCGTCCGGTTCGGCGACGCGGCGCGCGCTGTGCGAGGCGGCGGACGCGCACCGCGTGCGGGTGGCGGAGCGGCTGCTGTCCGGCATCCCCGCCCAGCGCCGCACGGATGCGGCACAACCGGCGCGGGAGGCATGAGCCGAAGGGCCCGGCACCGCTCTCCGTCGAGCGGTGCCGGGCCCTTCCGCGTACGACCGTGCCTACGGGTGGCGCAGGCGCCAGCCCTGCCACGCGGACTCGATCATCTCGTCCACGCCGTACCGCGCCGACCAGCCCAGCTCCGCGCTGATGCGCTCGGCGGAGGCGACCACGCGGGCCGGGTCGCCGGGGCGGCGGGCGGAGACCTCGGCGGTGGCGTCCTCGTTGCCCGTGACCTTGAGGATGCGGTCGACCATCTCGCGCACCGAGCTGCCCTCGCCGCGGCCGATGTTCAGCGTGAGGTCCGTGCCGGCCTCGGCCTCCTCCAGCCGGCGGGCGGCGGCGAGGTGGGCGGAGGCGATGTCCTCGACGTGGATGTAGTCGCGGACGCAGGTGCCGTCGGGCGTGTCGTAGTCGTCGCCGAAGATGCGCGGGGCCTCGCCGGCCTCCAGGCGCTCGAAGACCATCGGGACGAGGTTGAAGACGCCCTCGTCGGCCAGCTCCGGCGCGGCGGCGCCCGCCACGTTGAAGTAGCGCATCGAGGCGGCGCGCAGCCCGTAAGCCCTGGCGGCGGCGTGGATCAGCCACTCGCCGACCAGCTTGCTCTCGCCGTACGGGCTCATCGGCGCGCACGGGGTCGTCTCGGTGACGAGGTCGACGTCGGGCATGCCGTAGACGGCGGCCGACGAGGAGAACACCAGCCGGTCGACGCCCGCGGCGACCATGCTCTCCAGCAGGACCTCCAGACCGGTGACGTTCTCCTTGTAGTAGTAGAGGGGCCGCTCGACGGACTCGCCGACCTGCTTCTTGCCCGCGACGTGCACCACACCGGTCACCCCGTGCTCGCGGATCGCCGCGTCCAGGGCCTCGCGGTCGAGGACCGTGCCGGTCACCAGGGGGACGCCCGCGGGCACCTTGTCGGCGCTGCCGGTCGACAGGTCGTCGAACACGACCACCCGCTGACCACCGGCGAGCATCGCGCGCACCACGTGCGCCCCGATGAACCCCGCCCCACCCGTAACCATCCAGGTCATGTCGTGCGTCTCCTGTCAGCTGCTGTGCCCCCGTCGGCGTTCCACCCTACGTGGAAGGGCCCGAGGCACCCTCGGGGAGCGGCCGGGGCGATCAATTACGCTGTCCGGGTGCCGGACGCCGACCACTGTCGCACGGTCCGACCGCGACCCTCGTAGAACCCCTGCGGACAGCCCTCTGGAACTGGTGGACGATGCCTCGACTGACGCTCATCGTGCCTGCGTACAACGTGCAGGGGTACATCGGGGAGTGTCTGGACTCCGTGCTCGGGCAGGACTTCGCCGACTTCGAGGTCATCGGGGTGGACGACTGCTCCCCGGACGGCTCCGGTGCGATCCTCGACACATACGCGGCCCGCGACGACCGGCTGCGTGTGCTGCACCTCACGGAGAACGTCGGCCTGGGCCGTGCGCGCAACGCCGGGCTCGCGCGGGCGACCGGTGACTACGTCCTCTTCCTGGACAGCGACGACACCCTGGCACCGGGCTCGCTGTCGGCCATCGCGGCCCGGCTCGACGCGACCGGCGACCCGGACATCCTGGTCTACGACTACACCCGGACCTACTGGGACGGGCAGCTGCTGCGCAACAAGCGCACCGACCTGCTGACCGAGGAGGGCCCGGCCGTCTTCTCGCTGGCCGAGCGCCCGCAGCTCCTGGACCTGCTCCAGATCGTGTGGAACAAGGCGTACCGCCGCGACTTCGTCACCCGGCACGGCCTCCAGTTCCCGCCGGGTTATTACGAGGACGCGCCGTGGACGTACAGCTCGCTCCTCGCGGCGGAGCGCATCGCGGTGCTCGACCGCTCCTGCGTGCTGTACCGGCAGCGGCGTGAGGGCGGCAACATCCTCAGCACGGTCAGCCGGAAGCACTTCGACGTCTTCGACCAGTACGACCGGGTGTTCGCGTTCCTGGACGGGCGGCCGGACCTCGACTCCTGGCGCCCGGCGCTGTTCCGGAAGATGGTCGACCACTTCCTGACCGTGCTGGAGAAGCCGGGCCGGCTGCCGCGCAACGCACGCGCCGAGTTCTTCCACCGGGCCGCCAAGGACTACCGCGCACGGCTCCCGGAGGGCTTCGAGCGGCCGCCGGGCGGGCGCGGCTACAAGTACGCGCTGCTCGGCGTCGACTCGGCCTCCGCGTTCTTCGGTCTGACCCGCGCCAACAACGTCCGCCACCGCGCCCGGCTGGGCGGCAGGGCCCGGATCGGCCGGGCGAAGCGGGCGGCGCTCGGCATGTTCTACCGCTCCCAGCTGCGGCTGCCGGTGGACGAGAACCTGGCCGTGTTCTCCGCGTACTGGGGCCGCGGCTACTCCTGCAACCCGGCGGCCATCGAGGCCGAGCTGGGCCGGCTGGCGCCGCGGATGCGCCGGGTCTGGGCGGTGCGCGCCGAGCACCGCGACCGGGTGCCCGAGGGCGTCGAGAAGGTGATCGTCGGCTCCCGCGAGTACTGGGCGGTCATGGCCCGCGCCAAGTACCTGACGAACAACGTCAATTTCGGCGACACCATCGTCAAGCGCGACGGTCAGATCCACCTCCAGACCCACCACGGCACCCCGCTGAAGACGATGGGCCTCGACCAGGCGCAGTATCCGGCGTCCACCGACATGGACATGGAGAAGCTGCTCCGCCGCTGCGACCGCTGGGACTTCAGCCTGTCCTCCAACCGGTTCACCACCACCGTCTGGGAGCGGGTCTACCCCTGCCGGTACACCACCCTGGAGACCGGCTACCCGCGCAACGACGTGCTGGTCAACGCCACCGCGGCGGACGTCGTGGCGGCCCGGCGGGAGCTCGGCCTCGCGGACGGCACGACCGCCTTCCTGTACATGCCGACCCACCGCGAGTACGAGAAGGGCTTCGCGCCCCGGCTGGATCTGTCGAAGCTGGCCGAGGACCTGGGCCCGGACGTCACCCTGCTGGTGCGCGGGCACTACTTCTACAAGCCCACCGGCCGGCTCGCCGAGCTCCAGGCGGGCGGCCGGATCATCGACGTCTCCGGCCACGGCAACGTCGAACAGCTCTACCTCGCCTCCGACGCCCTGATCACCGACTACTCCTCGGCGATGTTCGACTACGCCGATCTGGACCGGCCGATCGTCATCCACGCGGACGACTGGGACACCTACCGGGTCGTGCGCGGCACCAACTTCGATCTGATGGCCGAGCCCCCGGGCGCCGTCGCGACGACCCAGGAGCGGCTGACCGCGATCCTGGGCTCGGCGGAGTGGCGCGACGAGAAGGCGGCGGCGCTGCGCGCGGCGTTCCGGGAGCGGTACTGCGACTACGACGACGGGCGGGCCGCGGAGCGCGTGGTGCGCCGGGTGTTCCTGGGCGAGGAGACCCCGCTGCCGGTGATCCCGCTCGCGGAGCGCACCCCGGTCCCCTCCCCCGCCGAGGCCCTGGCCCAGATCTGAGGTTTCTGGGAAACGACTGCGGGCCCGGTCCCCTCCGCCGTTCGGAAGGGACCGGGCCCGCAGTCGTCTTTCGTGCTTACGAGAACGGGTCGAAGTCCCGGTACTCCTCGGCGACCTCGTCGCGCTCCGCCTCACGGTCGCGGCGCCGCTGGGTGGCCGGACGCGGCGCCTCCAGACGGTGGTCCTCGCCACGGCGGCCCAGCATCTCCGCACCGGCGGTCACGGTCGGCTCCCAGTCGAAGACGACCGCGTTGTCCTCGGCGCCGATCGCCACGCCGTCGCCCGCCCGGGCCCCGGCCTTGCGCAGCTGGTCCTCGACACCGAGCCGGGCGAGCCGGTCCGCGAGGTAGCCGACGGCCTCGTCGTTGTTGAAGTCGGTCTGGCGCACCCAGCGCTCCGGCTTCTCGCCGCGCACCCGGTAGATGCCGTCCTCCTCCAGGGTGACGGTGAACCCAGCGTCGTCCACGGCCTTGGGCCGGATGACGATGCGGGTGGCCTCCTCGACCGGCTTGGCGGCGCGCGCCTCGGCGATGATGCCGGCCAGGGCGAACGACAGCTCCTTGAGCCCGGTCCTGGCGACGGCGGACGCCTCGAAGACGCGGTAGCCGCGCGCCTCCAGGTCGGGGCGGATCATGTCCGCGAGGTCCTGCCCGTCCGGGATGTCGATCTTGTTGAGGACGACGATGCGGGGCCGGTCCTCAAGACCCCCGTACAGCTTCAGCTCCTCCTCGATCATGTCGAGGTCGGAGACCGGGTCGCGGTCGGACTCCAGCGTCGCCGTGTCCAGGACGTGGACGAGCACCGAGCAGCGCTCGACGTGGCGCAGGAACTCCAGGCCGAGGCCCTTGCCCTGACTGGCGCCCGGGATCAGGCCGGGGACGTCCGCGATGGTGTAGACGGTCTCGCCGGCGGTGACCACGCCCAGGTTCGGGACGAGGGTGGTGAAGGGGTAGTCCGCGATCTTCGGCTTCGCGGCCGAGAGGACCGAGATCAGCGAGGACTTGCCGGCGCTCGGGTAGCCCACGAGGGCCACGTCGGCGACGGTCTTGAGCTCCAGGACGATGTCGCGGGCCTCGCCGGGCTCGCCGAGCAGCGCGAAGCCGGGGGCCTTGCGGCGGGCGGAGGCCAGCGCGGCGTTGCCGAGGCCGCCGCGGCCGCCCTGACCCGCGACGAAGGCGGTGCCCTGGCCGACGAGGTCGGCGAGCACATTGCCCTGGCGGTCGAGGACGACGGTGCCGTCCGGGACGGGCAGGACCAGGTCCTGGCCCTCCTTGCCGGTGCGGTTGTCGCCGCCGCCGGGCTGGCCGTTGGTGGCCTTGCGGTGGGGGTGGTGGTGGTAGTCGAGGAGCGTGGTGACGGACTGGTCCACGACCAGGGTCACATCGCCGCCGCGGCCGCCGTTGCCGCCGTCCGGACCGCCGAGCGGCTTGAACTTCTCACGGTGAACGGAGGCACAGCCGTGGCCTCCGTTACCCGCGGCGACATGCAGTTCGACGCGGTCCACGAAGGTGGTCATGGATGGAACCTCCAGTTGCATACCTGCGGAAAAACTTCGCTCGCCCCCGTAAGGGCAACACGCGAAAGGCGGACCCACTTCCCTTCTCGGGAAGTGAGGTCCGCCTCCACGTCATACCGCTCTACGAGCGCCGGGAATTCAGCCGGCGATCGGAACGATGTTCACGACCTTGCGGCCACGGTGCGTGCCGAACTCGACCGCACCGGCGGCGAGGGCGAACAGCGTGTCGTCGCCGCCACGGCCGACGCCCGTGCCCGGGTGGAAGTGGGTGCCGCGCTGGCGGACCAGGATCTCACCGGCGTTGACGGCCTGGCCGCCGAAGCGCTTCACGCCGAGCCGCTGAGCATTGGAATCGCGCCCGTTCCGGGTGGACGATGCGCCCTTCTTGTGTGCCATGTGTTCTCAGTCCCTTACTTCGCAGCCGCGGGAATACCGGTGACCTTGATCGCCGTGTACTGCTGGCGGTGACCCTGGCGACGGCGGTAGCCGGTCTTGTTCTTGTAGCGAAGGATGTCGATCTTCGCGCCCTTGTGGTGGTCCACGACCTCGGCCTGGACCTTGATGCCGTCGAGCACCCACGGGTCGCTGGTCACGGCGTCGCCGTCGACAACGAGCAGGGTAGAGAGCTCTACCGTGTCGCCAACCTTGGCAGTGGAAATCTTGTCAACCTCAACGATGTCACCGACAGCAACCTTGTGCTGGCGGCCACCGCTGCGCACGATGGCGTACACGCGGATCTCACTCTCACTCGAAACGGAAACCCCTGATGCCAGCCGCTCACACGGGTCCGGGGACCCGTGATGATCCGGAGTGGATGAGCGGCCTCTCCCGTACGAGCGGGAGGTCGGTGCTCAGAGGTGTGGCGAACAAACGCCGACGGTCAAGGTTACGGGGCCCGGCACAGCCGGTCAAACCGGGCCCGGCCCCTCAGACCGCGGCGGTTCTGACGTACTCGGCGTACGCGTCCCGGATGCCGTCCTCGGACAGATTCAGGTGCTCCAGGATCGTGTAGCGGCCCGGCCGGGTCTTCGGCGCGTACGCGACCACCCGGACGAACTCGTCCACGTCGAAGCCCATGTCCTCGGCGGTGACCGGCAGCCCGTGACGCCGCAGCACCCGGGCCATGCGTACGGACTCCTGGACGGCGCCGCGCAGATGCATGGCGAACGCCGCGCCGAGCCCGCACTGCTCGCCGTGGCTGGCGGCCCGCCGCGGGAAGAGCAGGTCGAAGGCGTGGTTGATCTCGTGGCAGGCGCCGGAGGCCGGGCGGCTGTCACCGGCCACCGACATCGAGATCCCGGTGAGCACCAGGCCCTCCGCCAGCACCTTGAGGAACGCGTCGTCGGCCAGGCCGCCCGGGTGGCGCAGCACGGCCTCGCCGGCCTGCCGGGCCATCGCGGCGGCCAGGCCGTCGATGTCCTCGCCGTTGACCCGGTGGGCCAGCTCCCAGTCGGCCACGGCCGAGATGTTGGAGAGCGCGTCCCCGATCCCGGACCGCACGAAGCGGACGGGGGCCTCGCGGATGACGTCCAGGTCGATGACCACGGCGATCGGGTTCGGCACGCCGTACGAGCCCCGGCCCGCGTCGTTGTCCAGCGTCGCGACCGGGGAGCACAGCCCGTCGTGGGACAGGTTCGTCGCCACGGCGACCAGGGGCAGCCCGACACGCGCCGCGGCGAACTTGGCGCAGTCGATGATCTTGCCGCCGCCGAGGCCGACCACGGCGTCGTAGCGCCCGGACTTCATGGCCTCGGCGAGCTTGACGGCGTCGTTCAGCGTGCCGCCGCCCACCTCGAACCAGGAGGCGCCCGGCAGGCTGTCCGCGAGCCGTTCCCGCAGGGCCCGGCCGGAACCCCCGCTGATCGCCATCGCCAGCTTCCCGGAGCCGGAGATCCGCTGATCGGCGAGGACACCCGCCAGATCCGCGAGCGCCCCGGCCCGGATGTCGACGGCGACCGGCGCGGGTATCAGCCGGGTCAGTACTGGCACGCGATCTTCCTGCCCTTGGCGAGGTCGTCGTGGTTGTCGATCTCTACCCACTTGACGTCGCCGATCGGCTCCACGTCGACCTTGAAGCCGCGGTTGACGAGCTCCTGGTAGCCGTCCTCGTAGTAGAGGTCCGGGTCGCGCTCGAAGGTGGTCCTCAGCGCGTCGGCCAGCTCCTCGGCCGCCTCGGCCTCGATGAGGGTGACGCCGATGTACTCACCGGTGGCCTCGGCCGGCTCCATCAGCTTGGTGATCCGGCGCACGCCCTTGCCGTCCTCGACGACGACCTTCATCTCCTCGTCGGCGAGGGACTTCACCGTGTCGAGGGCGAGGATGATCTTCTTGCCGTCGCCCCGCGCGGCCAGCAGGGTCTTCTCGACGGAGACCGGGTGCACGGTGTCGCCGTTGGCGAGGATGACGCCGTTCTTGAGGGCGTCCCGGCCGCACCACAGGGAGTAGGCGTTGTTCCACTCCTCGGCCTTGTCGTTGTCGATCAGCGTGATGCTGACGCCGTACTTGGCCTCCAGCGCCGCCTTGCGCTCGTACAGGGCCTCCTTGCGGTAGCCCACGATGATCGCGACCTCGGTCAGGCCGACCTCGGCGAAGTTGCCGAGCGTCAGGTCGACCACGGTCAGGCTCTCCTCGTCGCCCTCGGGGCCGACGGGCACGAGCGCCTTGGGCAGCGTGTCGGTGTAGGGGCGCAGACGACGGCCGGCGCCGGCGGCCAGAATCATGCCGATCATGGGGTTCTCCTCGGTGCGGTGGTGCGGGTGTCTGGGATCAGGAGTGCGGGTGCCCGGCGGGCGGGTCAGAGTTCCGACGCCACGTAGTCGCGCAGCCAGCCGCGGAAGTCCGGGCCCAGGTCCTCGCGCTCGCAGGCGAGGCGGACGATGGCCCGCAGATAGTCGCCGCGGTCGCCGGTGTCGTAGCGCCGGCCCCGGAAGACCACGCCGTGCACCGGGCCGCCGAGCTTCTCGTCGGCGGCGAGCTGCTGGAGCGCGTCGGTCAGCTGGATCTCGCCGCCCCGGCCCGGCTCGGTCTCGCGCAGCACGGCGAAGACGGCGGGGTCCAGGACATAGCGGCCGATGACCGCGAGATTACTGGGCGCGTCGCCCGGCTCCGGCTTCTCGACCAGGCCGGTGACCCGGACGATGCCGTCCTCGGCGGTGGGCTCCACCGCCGCGCAGCCGTAGAGGTGGCTCTGTTCGGGCGCCACCTCCATCAGCGCGACGACGCTGCCGCCCTCGCGCTCCTGGATCTCGGTCATCCGGGTCAGCAGCGGGTCGCGCGGGTCGATCAGGTCGTCGCCGAGGAGCACCGCGAAGGGCTCGTCGCCCACATGGGGCTCCGCGCACAGGACGGCGTGGCCGAGGCCGCGCGGGTCGCCCTGGCGGACGTAGTGCATGGTCGCGAGGTCGCTCGACTCCTGGACCCGGACCAGCCGCTCGGCGTCGCCCTTACGGGTCAGCGCCGACTCCAGCTCGTAGTTCCGGTCGAAGTGGTCCTCCAGCGCGCGCTTGTTGCGCCCGGTGATCATCAGGACGTCGTTCAGCCCCGCGGCGGCGGCCTCCTCCACGACGTACTGGATCGCCGGTTTGTCCACGACCGGCAGCATCTCCTTGGGAGTCGCCTTCGTCGCCGGCAGGAACCGGGTACCGAGCCCGGCGGCCGGTATGACGGCCTTCTGGATCTTGCGCATGTGGGGGCTTTCGTGTCGGGGGCGGGCGGGCCCGGCGCCGCGACGCGGCCGGCCGGTCCCGGAGCGGGACCGGCCGGACCGCGTCACATGAGGCGGATCAGTCCTCGTCGGCCGTGGCCGTGACGGCCGGGGCGGTCTGCTGCTCCGCCGCCACCGTCTTCTTCGCCGCCGCCTTCTTGGCCGTCGTCTTCTTCGCGGCCGTCTTCTTGGCCGCGGTCTTCTTGACCGCCGCCTTCTTGGCGGTGGCCTTCTTGGCGGTCTTGCGGGCCGCCTTCTTGGCCGGAGCCGCCTCGGGCTCCGCCTCGGCCTCGGGGGCCTCGGGGGTGTCCACCACGACGACCGCGGCGTCCTCGGCACCCGTGGGGGAACCGGCGGGCGCGCTGACCTTACGGGTGGCGCGGCGCCGGACACGCGGCGGCGCGGCCGGCTCCTCGGCCGGGGCCTCGGCGTGCGACGCCTCGACCACCGGGTCCTCGGCGGCCACCGGGTCGGGGCCGGGCTCGGCGGTGACCGGCTCGGCGGTGACCGGCTCGGCGGCCGGCGCGGGCTCGGCCGGGGCTGCCTCGGCCACGGCCGGCTCGGTCACGGCCGGCTCGGCCGGGGCCGGCGAGCCCGCCGGGGCGGTCGCCTTCCGGGTCGCCCGGCGGCGCGTGCGGCCCTGCGGGGCCTCGGCGGGAGCCTCCTCGGCCACCGGCTCCGGAGCCGCGACGGGCTCCGCGACCGGCTCGGCCACGATCTCCTCCGCCGGGGCGGCGGAGGACTTCGGGGCGCCGGCCGGGGCCGATGCCTTGCGGGTGGCCCGGCGGCGGCCGCGGCCGCGTGCGACGGCGGCCTCGGCCTCGGCGGCGCTGCTGTACAGCTCCTCGTCCGGGACGAACTCGGGCTCGGGCAGGGCCACCGGTGCGGCGACCTCCGCGGCGACCTCGGCCTCGGTCTCGGCCTCGGTGTGCTCCTGAGCGTGCTCGTGGCCGTGGTCGTGGTCCTGACCGCCGCCGCGCCGCTTCTTCGAGCGCTTGCCGCCGCCACCGCCGCCCGCGGACGCCGGCTGCTCCATGTGGACGATGACACCGCGGCCGTTGCAGTGGACACAGGTCTCGGAGAAGGACTCCAGCAGCCCCTGGCCGACCCGCTTGCGGGTCATCTGGACCAGGCCCAGCGAGGTGACCTCGGCGACCTGGTGCTTCGTACGGTCGCGGCCCAGGCACTCCAGCAGGCGCCGCAGCACCAGGTCCCGGTTGGACTCCAGCACCATGTCGATGAAGTCGACCACCACGATGCCGCCGAGGTCGCGCAGCCGCAGCTGGCGCACGATCTCCTCGGCCGCCTCCAGGTTGTTCTTGGTGACCGTCTCCTCCAGGTTGCCGCCCTGGCCGGTGAACTTGCCGGTGTTGACGTCGACCACGACCATCGCCTCGGTCTTGTCGATCACCAGCGAACCGCCGCTCGGCAGGTAGACCTTGCGGTCCAGCGCCTTCATCAGCTGCTCGTCGATGCGGTACGTCGCGAAGATGTCGACCTCGGAGGTCCACCGCGACAGCCGGTCCGACAGGTCGGGCGCCACGTGCGACACGTAACCGTGGATGGTCTCCCACGCGTCGTCGCCGCTGACGATGACCTTGGAGAAGTCCTCGTTGAAGATGTCCCGGACGACCCGGACGGTCATGTCCGGCTCGCCGTAGAGGAGCGTCGGCGCGTTGGAGCTGCCGGTGCCCTTCGCCTTCTTCCGGATGTCCTCCCACTGCTGCTGGAGCCGCTCGACGTCACGGCGCAGCTCGTCCTCGCTCGCGCCCTCGGCGGCGGTGCGCACGATGACGCCCGCGTCCTCGGGGACGATCTTCTTGAGGATGGTCTTGAGCCGGGCGCGCTCGGTGTCGGGCAGCTTGCGGCTGATCCCGGTCATCGAGCCCTCGGGCACATAGACCAGGTAGCGGCCGGGCAGCGAGACCTGGCTGGTCAGGCGGGCGCCCTTGTGGCCGATCGGGTCCTTGGTGACCTGCACCAGGACGGACTGGCCGGACTTGAGGGCGGTCTCGATACGACGGGGCCCGTGGGCCATGCCCAGCGCCTCGAAGTTGACCTCACCGGCGTACAGGACGGCGTTGCGGCCCTTGCCGATGTCCACGAAGGCGGCCTCCATGGACGGCAGCACGTTCTGGACCTTGCCCAGGTAGACGTTACCGACGTAGCTGGTGGCCTGCTCCTTGTTGACGTAGTGCTCCACGAGCACGTTGTCCTCAAGGACGCCGATCTGGGTGCGCTCGCCGCTCTGGCGGACGACCATGACGCGCTCGACGGCCTCGCGGCGGGCCAGGAACTCGGCCTCGGTGATGATCGGCACCCGGCGACGGCCCTGCTCGCGGCCCTCGCGGCGGCGCTGCTTCTTGGCCTCCATGCGGGTCGAGCCCTTGATGGACTGGACCTCGTCGAAGCCGGTGCCGGGCTCCCGCTCCTCCTTCTTGCGGGGCTCGCGGACCTTGACGACGGTGCGCTCCGGGTCGTCCGAGCCGTTCTCGCCCTCGGCCACCGCGTCACCGCTGCGCCGGCGGCGGCGCCGGCGACGGCGGCTGCTGCTCGATCCGGAGGCGCCGGACTCGCGCTCGTCGTCGTCCTCGTCCGCCTCGTCGGCGGACTCCTGGGCGGCCTCGGGCTCGTCCTCGGCCCGGTCGGCGTGCTCGTCGTCCGTCTGCTGCTCGGCGCCCTCGTCCTCGGCGGCCTCGCCCCGGCGGCGGCGACGGCCGCCCCGGCGACGGCGGCGCGACGGGCGGTCGCCGTACTCGTCGGTGTCCTCGCCGTCCTGCTCGGCCTCGGCCGCGGCCTCCGGCTCCTGCTCGTCCTCGGCCTGTTCCTGCGCCGGGGCGGCGGTCACGGTCTCGGCGGTGTCGGCCTCGGCGGCCTCACCGCGCCGGCGGCGACGGCGGCGCGAACCGCCCTGCGACACGGTCTCGGCGGGCGCGGGCGCCTCTTCGCGGACCGGGGCGACCTCGTCCTCGGGCTCCTCGTGCGTGGCGGCGGCGGCAGCGGCCGCGGCGGTCTCCGGGGTCTGGAACATCGGCTCGGCGAACACCGGCGCCTGGAAGACGGCGACGGCCGGGCGGGTGGCCCGGCGGCCCCGGCGCGCGGGCTCCTCCGGCTCGGCGGTGAACTCGGGGCGGCCGGCGGCGGTGGCCCGGCGGCGCTGGCGGCCGCGCGGGGCGGCCTCCTCGACCTCGACGGGCTCGGCGGCCAGCTCCTCCACGGCGGCCTCGGGCAGGCTCTCACCGGTCTGGGCCTCGGCGGGCTGCTCGTCGGCGGCCTTCGGCGCACCGGCCGGGGACGAGGCCCGGCGGGTCGCGCGGCGGCGGCCGCGGGGGGCCTCGACGGGCTCGGCGACCGGCTCGGCGGCCTGGGCCGTCCCGGTGACCTCGTCGGTCTCCTCGGCCTCTTCGGTCTCGTCCGCCTCGGCGACGGGCTCCACCGGGGCGGCCTGCGGGGCACCGGCCGGGGCGGAGGCCCGGCGGCGGGTGCGGCCACGCGGGGCCTCGGCGGGCTCGGGGGCCGGCTCTGCGGCGGTGCTGGGGATCTCCTCGGCCTCCGCCACGATCTCGGCGGCCTTGGGCGCACCGGCGGGCGACGTGGCCTTACGGACCGCGCGGCGACGGCGGGGCGCCTCGGCGGCGGGCTCGGCGGCCGGCTCCGTGGTGACGGGCTCGGCGGCGGCCTGCTCGGCCTCCGCCACGGTCTCGGCGGTCTTGGGCGCACCGGCGGGCGACGTGGCCTTGCGGACGGCGCGGCGGCGCGGGCGCGCCGGAGCGGCGCTCTCGGCGGTGGGCTCGGGGCTCTCCACGACGGGGGCCTCCTCAACGATCTCGGCCGGCTCGGCGGTCTTCGGCGCACCGCTCGGGGAGGTGGCCTTGCGGGCGGCGCGGCGACGGCGGGGGGCCTCGGCGACGGGCTCGGCGGCCGGCTCCGTGGTGACGGGCTCGGCGGCGGGCTGCTCGGCGGCGGCCGGTTCGGGGGTCACGGGCTCCACCGGCTCCGCCTGCCCGGCGGTCTTCGGCGCGCCGGCCGGGGACGTGGCCTTGCGGACCGCGCGGCGGCGGGGGCGGGCGGGGGCGGCCTCGGCGGCCGGCTCCGTGCTCGGGGACTCTGCGGCGTCAACGGCCGGTATGGCCGACGTGTCGGCGGTGGCCTGCGCCCCGCCCGACGGCGGACCGGCGGGGCGGGAGGCGGCGCGGCGCCTGCGGCGCGGGGGGAGCTTGTCCCCGGGGGTGTTGTTGTCTTCGGCGTTCCCGGCGGTGCCGGGTTCGTTCGGCTGGGGCATGCGGGCGTTTCTCCCGTCGCGCTCCCGGGCGCCGCACCTGATTCCGGTCCGGCTCGGTCCGCGGGTGGCCGCGGCACCGCCGTCCGGGGCGCGGGCGCCGCACGGGAGCTGAATCTTGGCTCGCCGGTTCCGTACGCGGTGTGCGGACGGCCTGGCGAAAGTCTTATGGGTCAGCGCGCGGCCCGGCCCAGGTGGCTCCCGAGCGCGAGGGCTGCGCTACGACGACCGCCTTACGCGGAACCTGCACCTTCGGGCGCCGTCGCGACGGCGGTCCCGGTGGCCGTGGTGGACACGGCCGGGGCTGCCTCGCGGTCGGGCGCGAGCGGGTCGGTCACCGTGCCGGACTCCTCGTCGAAGAGCCCCTGCGCCAGCCTGGTCACCGCTGCGGGGACCGGCGGCGCCAGGTCGGCCACAACGCGGAGACCGGACAGGACGTCGTCAGGCCGTACGACAGGTGTCACGTGCCGAACAACCAGCCGCAGTATCGCACAGGCCCTGTCACCGGGCCTATCAGCCGGAAGATCAAGGGTCTGGAGGCCGACCACGGCGGCACGGGCGTCGAAGGTCCGCATGCCGTTCTTGGTACGGCGCTCGACCTCGACGGTCTCCGCCTCGTTGAACGCGGACACGGCCTTCTCCGCGTCCTCCCGGGTCACCCCGTCGAGGCGGATCTCCCAGACGGAGGCGGTCAGCCGGTCGGCGAGGCCCGAGGTGCGGGCCTCGACGGCGTCCGTGATGTCCAGGCCGTCCGGCATGGAGTCGTTGAGCAGCTCACGCAGGACACCCGGGTCGCGGGGCTCGGTGAGGGCGATCTCCAGGAACTCGGCCTCGCTGCCCGTACCGGTGGGGGCGGCGTTGGCGTACGACACCTTGGGGTGGGGGGTGAAGCCCGCCGAGTAGGCCATGGGCACCTGGGAGCGGCGCAGCGCCCGCTCGAAGGCACGCTGGAAGTCGCGGTGGCTGGTGAACCGGAGGCGGCCGCGCTTGGTGTAGCGCAGTCGGATGCGCTGCACCGCCGGTGCGGGCGGCGGGCCTTCGGGCTGTCGCTTGCCCAGTGGTTCTTCTCCTCGGTGCGGGGCGGGCGCGGTGGCGCGCCGCCCTCGAAATGCGGGTGGCCCGGGGGCCCGGCCCGGCTCACCCCTGCTGTGCGGATTTCTCCGGGAGCGGGGAGAACTCTGGTCCTGGCACCGCGCTGGGCACGGTCGTTGCACTACCCAGAGTACGCGCAAGGGGGCTTCCGGGTTCCCCGGGCTCGGGTTCGGCGGGCGCGCCGACCAGGGCACGCCAGGCGTCGCGCCTGGCCCGGCGCACCGTTTCCCGGGCCGCGCGCAGCGTCTGGCGGGCCGTACGGCCCATCGCGCGCAGGGCCCGCCCGGCGGGTGCCAGGAAGGCGTCGCGCACGAAGTGGCCGACCGGGACGCACACCGTGCGGTACGCCCAGCGCACCGGCGCGGCGATCAGATTCCGGGCGAGCCAGGCGAGGGCCCGGCCGACCGCCCGGGAGAGGTATCCGGCGATCCGCCAGGCGATGCCGAGCGCGGCGGCGATCTCCCGGCCGACCGGGGTCAGGATGTGCCGGTACACCCAGCCGACGGGCGTGACGAGAAGCACGACGACGAGCCACCGCAGCGCGATCCCGAGGCCCCGGAAGAACCCCTCGATCCCCCGGATCACCAGCTCCAGCGTCCAGGCGATGGCATGGCCCAGCGGGGTGAGCACCCACCGGTACACCCAGCCGAGCGGGATCACCACGAGATACCGGGCCAGCCGGGCCGCGGCGAGCCCGACGGGCACCAGGACGTAACGCCACAGCAGCACCACCGGCATCACTAGCACGAGGGTGAGCAGCCACTTCAGGGCGGAGCCCAGCCCTCGCACCGCCGGGACCAGCACCTCGCGGTACAGCCACCGCAGCCCGTGTCCGAGCGGGGTGAGCAGCCGCGCGTACGCCCATTGGAGCGGCAGCACGATCCCGTACCGCACCACGGGCACCACGACATGGCGCCAGAGCACGACCGCCGGCCGGACGAGCAGGGCCAGGAGCAGCCAGGCCAGGGCGCGTCCGAGCGGGCGGAGCAGCAGCCGTTCGGCGGCCCGGGCGGTGACGACGAGGGCGTCCCAGACCATCCGGACCGGCAGGACGACGAGGAGCACCACGATCCGGACCGGGACGCGGATCACCGCGGTGAGGCAGCCGTCACCGCCCTCGTAGTACGCGGGCACCTGGTGCTTTCCCTGTTCCATGCACTCCATGACGCGAAGGCCCGGCCGGGGGTTTCCCCGGACCGGGCCTTCGTCACCGAGCTGTCACACGTCCGCGATCACTTCGCGGCTCACTTCACGACCGTCAGCGGCAGGAGCTTCTTGCCGGTCGGGCCGATCTGGATGCTGGTGTCCATCTGGGGGCACACCCCGCAGTCGAAGCACGGGGTCCAGCGGCAGTCCTCGACCTCGGTCTCGTCCAGCGAGTCCTGCCAGTCCTCCCAGAGCCAGTCCTTGTCCAGGCCCGAGTCCAGGTGGTCCCAGGGCAGGACCTCCTCGTAGGTCCGCTCGCGGGTGGTGTACCAGTCGACGTCCACGCCGTACTCCGGCAGGGTGGCCTCGGCGCTCTTCATCCACAGGTCGTAGCTGAAGTACTCGCGCCAGCCGTCGAACCGGCCGCCGGCCTCGTAGACCTCGCGGATGACGGAGCCGACCCGGCGGTCGCCGCGCGAGAGCAGGCCCTCCACGATGCCGGGCTTGCCGTCGTGGTAGCGGAAGCCGATCGAGCGGCCGTACTTCTTGTCGCCGCGGATCTTGTCCCGGAGCTTGCCGAGGCGGGCGTCCGTCTCCTCGGCGCTGAGCTGCGGCGCCCACTGGAACGGGGTGTGCGGCTTGGGCACGAAGCCGCCGATGGAGACCGTGCAGCGGATGTCGTTCTGGCCGGAGACCTCGCGGCCCTTGGCGATGACGTTGACCGCCATGTCGCCGATCTGGAGGACGTCCTCGTCGGTCTCGGTGGGCAGCCCGCACATGAAGTACAGCTTCACCTGGCGCCAGCCGTTGCCGTAGGCGGTGGCGACCGTGCGGATCAGGTCCTCCTCCGAGACCATCTTGTTGATGACCTTGCGCATGCGCTCGGAGCCGCCCTCGGGGGCGAAGGTGAGACCGGAGCGGCGGCCGTTGCGGGTCAGCTCGTTGGCCAGGTCCACGTTGAACGCGTCGACGCGGGTGGAGGGCAGCGAGAGGCCGACCTTGTCCTCGGTGTAGCGGTCCGCGAGGCCCTTGGCGATCTCACCGATCTCGGTGTGGTCGGCGGAGGACAGCGAGAGCAGGCCGACCTCCTCGAAGCCGGTCGCCTTGAGGCCCTTCTCCACCATCTCGCCGATGCCGGTGATGCTTCGCTCCCGCACGGGGCGCGTGATCATGCCGGCCTGGCAGAAACGGCAGCCGCGGGTGCAGCCGCGGAAGATCTCCACGGACATCCGCTCGTGGACGGTCTCGGCGAGCGGGACCAGGGGCTGCTTGGGGTAGGGCCACTCGTCCAGGTCCATGACGGTGTGTTTGGACACCCGCCACGGCACGCCCGACCTGTTCGGTACGACGCGGCCGATGCGGCCGTCCGGGAGGTACTCCACGTCGTAGAAGCCGGGGACGTACACGCCGCCGGTCCGCGCGAGGCGGAACAGCACCTCCTCGCGGCCGCCGGGGCGGCCCTCGGCCTTCCAGGCGCGGATGATCTCGGTGATCTCCAGGACCGCCTGCTCGCCGTCGCCGATGACCGCGCAGTCGATGAAGTCCGCGATCGGCTCCGGGTTGAACGCGGCGTGGCCGCCGGCGAGCACGATCGGGTCGTCGATATCCCGGTCCTCGGCGGCCAGCGGGATGCCGGCCAGGTCCAGGGCGGTGAGCATGTTGGTGTAGCCCAGCTCGGTGGAGAAGCTGAGCCCGAAGACGTCGAACGCCTTGACCGGGCGGTGGCTGTCCACGGTGAACTGCGGCACCTGGTGCTCGCGCATCAGCGCTTCGAGGTCCGGCCAGACGCTGTAGGTGCGCTCGGCGAGGACGCCCCGGCGCTCGTTGAGTACCTCGTACAGGATCATGACGCCCTGGTTGGGCAGCCCGACCTCGTACGCGTCCGGGTACATCAGCGCCCAGCGGACGTCGCACTCGTCCCACGGCTTGACGGTGGAGTTCAGCTCACCGCCGACGTACTGGATGGGCTTCTGCACATGCGGGAGCAGAGCTTCGAGCTGTGGGAAGACCGAATCGACAGACATCGCGAACTTTCGAGAGCCGGCAGGGGTGACCATCCAGCGTACCTCGCTGCTCAGCCTCCCCGTGCCCGCCGGACATCGGTTCGGGCCCCACGCCGGGCGTGACCGCTCAGGCCGTTATCGGCCGTTGCACCCGGATCGACTGGAGCAGGCCGATGGCCACCCAGACGGCGAACATCGAGGAGCCGCCGTAGGAGACGAACGGCAGTGGGAGCCCGGCGACCGGCATGATGCCGAGCGTCATGCCGATGTTCTCGAAGGACTGGAAGGCGAACCAGGCGATGATCCCGGCGGCGACGACCGTGCCGTACAGCTCGGTGGTCTCGCGGGCGATGCGGCAGGCGCGCCACAGGACGACGCCGAGCAGCACCAGGATGAGCCCGGCGCCGAGGAAGCCCAGCTCCTCGCCGGCGACCGTGAAGACGAAGTCGGTCTGCTGCTCGGGGACGAACTGGCCGGTGGTCTGGGTGCCCTGGAAGAGGCCGGTGCCGTGCAGGCCGCCGGAGCCGATCGCGATGCGCGCCTGGTTGGTGTTGTAGCCGACGCCGGCCGGGTCGAGCGCCGGGTTGGCGAAGGCGGCGAAGCGGGCGATCTGGTAGTCGTCCAGCAGTCCGAGCTGCCAGACGGCGACCGCCCCGGCCGCGCCCGCGCCGAGGAGTCCGAAGACCCAGCGGTTGGACGCGCCGGAGGCCAGCAGCACGCCGAGCACGATGACGACCATGACCATCACGGAACCGAGGTCCGGCATGCCCATGACGATGATCATGGGGAGCGCCGCGAGGCCGAGGGCCTTGGCGACGCTCCGGTGGTCGGGGTGGATCTGGTCGCCGGCGTCCACCCGGGCGGCGAGGATCATCGCCATGCCCAGGATGATGGTGATCTTGGTGAACTCGGAGGGCTGGAGGGAGAAGCCGCCGGGCAGCAGGATCCAGGCGTGCGCGCCGTTGACGGTGGCGCCCAGCGGGGTGAGGACCGCCAGCACGAGGAGCACGGACAGGCCGTACAGGACGGGCACCGCGCCGCGCAGCGTGCGGTGGCCGAGCCAGATCGTGCCGATCATCAGCGCCATGCCGATGCCGGTGTTGAGCGCGTGCCGGAACAGGAAGTAGTACGGGTCGCCGTGGGTCAGCGAGTCGCGTCCCCGGGTCGCCGACCAGACCAGCATCGAGCCGATGAAGGAGAGCGCGACCGCCGAGCCGAGGAGCGGCCAGTCGAGCCGGCGCACGACGGAGTCGCGGGCCAGGAGCCGGCCCCAGCCGGACCGCTCGGGGCCGTAGCGCGGGACGGAGAATCCGGCCATCAGTCACGCCTCCCCAGCACCGCGGCGAGCGTCTGCTCGGCGGCGGGCTTCTCCGAAGCGGGGTCGTACGGCTTGATCGTCGGGGCGTCGATGGTGCCGTCCGTCTGGATCTTCGGCAGCCCCTTCTGCGGCGTCGGCAGGAGGGCCTTCTTGAGGTCCTGCTCGCCGGTGGCGTCGAGCCCGTAGAGCGCGTTGTAGATGTTGCGGACGGCGGGCCCGGACGCGCCGGAACCCGTACCGCCCTGGGAGATCGTCATGACGATCGAGTAGTCCTTGGTGTACGTGGCGAACCAGGAGGTCGTCTGCTTGCCGTAGACCTCGGCGGTACCCGTCTTGGCGTGCATCGGGATCTTGTCCTGCGGCCAGCCGCCGAATCGCCAGGCGGCCGAACCGCGGGTCGCGACACCCGCGAGGGCTTCGTCTATCTGGTTGCGCGTCTTCTTGGTGAAGGGCAGCTTGCCGTGCGACTTGGGCTCGATCGTCTGGACGGTCTTGCCGTCGGCGCTGACGATCGCCTTGCCGACGGTGGGGTCGTAGAGCGTGCCGCCGTTGGAGATGGCCGCGTAGATGGTGGCCATCTGGATCGGCGTGACGAGGGTGTCACCCTGGCCGATGGAGTAGTTGACGGAGTCACCGGCGCGCATCCTGTCGCCTTCGAGGCAGTTCTCGTAGGCGATCTTCTCGACGTACGTGCCGTCCTTCTTGCCCTGCTTGCACCAGGCGTCGTGGTTGGCCTTGGCGAAGTCCTTCTTCCACTGGCGGTCGGGGACGCGGCCGGTGACCTCGTTGGGGAGGTCGATGCCGGTCTCCTTGCCCAGGCCGAACTGGTGGGCGGTCTTGTAGAACCAGTCGTTGGGGTGCTTCTTCGGGTTGTTGCCGCCGTCCTTCAGCCACTCCTTGTGCGCGATGCCGTAGTAGACGGTGTCGCAGGAGACCTCCAGGGCGCGGCCGATGGTGATGTCGCCGTAGCCCTGGGACTCGTAGTTGGTGAAGGTCTGCCCGCCGATGGAGTACGAGCTGGGGCAGGGGTAGTGGCCGTCGAAGGGGTATCCGGCGTTGACCGCGGCGGTCGAGGAGATGACCTTGAAGATCGAGCCGGGGGCGGCCTGGCCCTGGATGGCCCGGTTCAGCAGCGGGAAGTTGCTGTTCTTGCCGGTGAGCTTGGCGTAGTCCTTGGCGGAGATGCCGCCGACCCAGGAGTTGGGGTCGTAGTTGGGCAGGGACGCCATGGCGACGACGCGTCCGGTCTTGGCCTCCATGACGACGACCGCTCCGGAGTCGGCCTTGTAGTTCTCGCCGGTGTTGTGGTCGAACTCCTTGCGGGCCGCCTTCATGGCCTCGTTGAGCTCGTACTCCGCGACGCCCTGGACGCGGGCGTCGATCGAGGTGACGACGCTGGCGCCGGCCTCCGCCTTGTCGTTCTTGGCCTGGCCGATGACCCGGCCCAGATTGTCGACCTCGTAGCGGGTGACGCCCGCCTTGCCGCGCAGCTCCTTGTCGTACGTACGCTCCAGGCCGGAGCGGCCGACCATGTCGGAGCGCAGATACGGCGACTCGCTGTCCTGGGCCTTGGTGATCTCCTCGTCCGTGACGGGCGAGAGGTAGCCGAGGACCTGGGCGGTGTTGGCCTTGCCGGGCGCCGGGTAGCGGCGGACGGCGGTGGGTTCCGCGGTGATGCCCGGGAAGTCCTCGGCGCGCTCGCGGATCGTCAGGGCCTGCTGGGTGGTGGCCTCGTCGGTGACCGGGATCGGCTGGTAGGGCGACCCGTTCCAGCAGGGCTGCGGGGTCTTGGCGTCGCAGAGCCGGACCTTGTCGAAGACATCCTGCGGCTTCATGTCGAGTACGCCGGCGAGCCGGGTCAGCACGGCCTTGCCGTCGTCGTCCATCTTCAGCAGCTCGGTGCGGCTGGCGGAGACCACGAGGCGGGTCTCGTTGTCGGCGAGCGGAATGCCGCGCGCGTCGAGGATGGAGCCGCGGGCGGCGGGCTGGACGACCTGCTGTACGTGGTTGTTCTTCGCCTCGTCCGAATACTCCTGGCCGTTGCGGATCTGGAGGTACCAGAGGCGGCCGCCGAGGGTGAGGAGCAGCGAGAACACCAGGACCTGGATGACGATCAGCCGGATCTGGACGCGCTGGGTGCGGCCCGTCTCGGGGATGTTGCTCACGGGGCGCCCCCGGTGGTGGTCCGGGGGCGGGGCCCGGCGGAATGCTGCGTCACAGTCGCTTGACTCCCTTGATCCGTCCGGCGCGTGCCGCCCGGTTGCGGGCCGCCTTCACGCGCAGTCCGCCGCGCTGGCTGCCGATCCGCAGCCCGGTCCCGGCCGCCAGCCAGCCGGCCGCCACGTCGCCGCGCCCCGATGAGGACTCGGTGACGGGGTCGTTCACGGTGCGTCTGGCGAGCGCCATGATCAGCGGCACAGTGAACGGCGCCAGGAGGAGGTCGTACACCGCGGCGGTGAACAGCAGGTTGCCGAGGCCCACGTGCCGGGCAGCGGTGTCGCCGACGAGGGCGCCGACGCCCGCGTACAGCAGGGTCGAGCCGATCGCCGCCGCGACGACCACGGCCATCGGCAGGAACGCGGACTTCAGCTGGCCGTTCTCCGGGCGGGCCAGGCCCGCGAGGTAGCCGATGACGCAGAGGACCAGGGCGTAGCGTCCGGCGGCGTGGTCGGCCGGGGGTGCCAGGTCGGCGAGGAGGCCGGCGCCGAAGCCGATGAGGGCGCCGCTGACGTGCCCGTACACGAAGGCCAGGCCGAGGACGACCATGAGCAGCAGGTCGGGCACGGCGCCGGGGAGCTGGAGGCGGGCGAGTACGGAGACCTGGACGACGAGGGCGAAGACGACCAGAACGATGGAGAGCAGGGTCCGGTTGACGTGCATGGGGATCAGCTCTACCTCTGTTCGTTGACCGCGTTGTCGGCGTTCGGAGTGGCGTTGCCGCTGGGGTCCGGGGTGGGGCTCTCGTGGATGTTGCCGACCACGTTGCCCTCGGTGTCCACGATGTCGCCGTTGGGCGAGATGGTGACGGTGACGGTCGGGGTGGGCTTCGGCTTGGCGGGTGCCTTCGGCTTCTTCGGCAGGACCGAGTCGCGGGGGTCCTCGCGCGGGGCCTGGACGACGATGCCGACGATGTCCAGCTTGGTGAAGGAGACGTACGGGCGGACGTAGACGGTCCGGGTGAGGCCGCCGCCCGAGGGGTCGACGCGGACGACCTCGCCGACCGGGACGCCGGGCACGAACGGCTTGTCCTTGCTGGAGCCGAAGGTGACGAGCCGGTCGCCCTTCTTCACCTTGGCCTTGCCGTTCAGGAACTGCACGGACAGCGGGCGGGAGCCCTGGCCGGTGGCGAAGCCGAGCTCGTCGGTGGACTCCATCCGGGTGCCGACGGTGAAGTCGGGGTCGTTGGCGAGGAGCACCGTCGCGGTGTCCGGGCCGACGGTGGTGACGCGGCCGACCAGCCCGTCCCCGTTGATGACGGTCATGTCGCGCTTGACGCCGTCCCGGGAGCCCGCGTCGATGGTGACCGTCCAGGAGAAGCCCTGGGCCGCTCCTATGGCGATGACCTCGGCGGCCGCGATGCCGTACTGGCCGGTGGCCGACTTCTTCAGCATCGCGTCCAGCTGGCGGACCCGGCTGCGGTTGCGGTCGTCGCTGCCGAGCTTGGCCTTCAGCTCGGCGTTCTGCTTCTCCAGCGCGGCGATCTTGTCGTGCCGGGCGCCGGAGGCGCGGACCGCCCCTATGGCGTTGCCCACCGGGTCGACCGCCGACGCCACGCCGTTCTCCACGGGTCCGAAGACCGTGGCGGCGGCCTGCCGGGCGCCGTCCACCGGTGACGCCTCACCGCCGCGGATGTCCACCGTGATCAACGCGAACGCGATGGCGATCAGCAGCACCAGGAGCAGCCGGCTCTCTCGTGTGTCCCTCACAGTGCGGCGGCCGTGCCTTCCTCGTAGGAATGATCGTGCCTGTATGTCACGCGGTCCCCCGCACGGAGCGGCAGCGTCCGCGCGGAGGGCCGTGGGGTTGCTAGCGTCGGGGCTGGGCGTCCAGGACCTGCTGGAGCGCCTCGAACTCCTCGACGCACTTGCCGGAGCCGAGCGCCACCGAGTCCAGCGGGTCCTCGGCGATGTGGATCGGCATGCCCGTCTCGTTGCGCAGCCGCTCGTCCAGGCCGCGCAGCAGGGCGCCGCCGCCGGTGAGGACGATGCCGCGGTCCATGACGTCGCCGGACAGCTCCGGCGGGCACTTGTCGAGCGTCGTCTTGACCGCGTCCACGATCGCGTTGACCGGCTCCTCGATGGCCTTGCGGACCTCGCCGGCCGAGATGACGACGGTCTTGGGCAGGCCCGAGACCAGGTCGCGGCCGCGGATCTCGGTGTGCTCGTCCTTCTCCAGGTCGTACGCCGAGCCGATGGTGATCTTGATCTGTTCGGCGGTGCGTTCCCCGAGGAGGAGCGAGTACTCCTTCTTGATGTGCTGGATGATCGCGTTGTCCAGCTCGTCCCCGGCGACCCGGATGGACTGGGCGGTGACGATCCCGCCGAGCGAGATCACCGCGACCTCGGTGGTGCCGCCGCCGATGTCGACCACCATGTTGCCGGTGGCCTCGTGGACCGGGAGGCCCGAGCCGATGGCCGCCGCCATGGGCTCCTCGATGATGTGCACCTGGCGGGCGCCGGCCTGCGTCGACGCCTCGATCACGGCGCGTCGCTCGACCCCGGTGATGCCGGAGGGCACGCAGACCACGACCCGGGGGCGGGCCAGGTAGCGGCGCTTGTGGATCTTCAGGATGAAGTAGCGGAGCATCCGCTCCGTGATCTCGAAGTCGGCGATGACGCCGTCCTTCAGGGGCCGTACGGCGACGATGTTGCCGGGCGTACGGCCGATCATCTTCTTGGCCTCGGCGCCGACCGCCAGAATTCCGCCGGTGTTGGTGTTGATGGCCACGACGGACGGCTCGTTCAGAACGATGCCGCGCCCCCTGACGTACACCAGCGTGTTGGCAGTCCCGAGGTCGATAGCCATGTCACGGCCGATGAACGACATTGAGTTCCCCTTGTTCCCCATGAGGATGCGTCGGGCCTTCCCAAGTGAAAGCGGTAATGGCTTGTTTTGGTAGGCAGGATGGGCGCTGCAAGCGTGGAAGGTTCCATCGTAGTGCCGGATGTGCCGGCACAGCGCGAGGGTACGCCGCCTTGCTGGGCAGAACGGGTGGCCGTTCCACTCATGGTGACGTTACGTCGGGGGGATGCGTTCCCGCGATCGGACACCCTATGCCGAAGGGCGACCGAATTAATTCGGTCGCCCCAGGTGGCGAGCGCTGTTCGGCTGATCCCGGTTCAGGAAAGTCCGGGGAAGAACAGCTTCATTTCCCGCTCCGCGGACTCCTCGGAGTCCGAGGCGTGGATGAGGTTCTCCCGGGTGATCGTGCCGAAGTCACCGCGGATCGAGCCGGGCGCGGCGGCGATCGGGTCGGTGGGCCCGGCCAGGGCGCGGACGCCCTCGATGATCCGCTCGCCCTCGGCCACCAGGGCGACGATCGGACCCGACTGCATGAATTCGACCAGCGGCTCGTAGAAGGGGCGGCCCACGTGCTCGGCGTAGTGCTGCTCCAGCGTGGCGCGGTCCAGGGTACGCAGCTCCAGCGCCGTGATCTTCCAGCCGGCCTTGCGCTCGATGCGGCCGACGATCTCGCCGACCAGACCGCGACGGACGGCGTCGGGCTTGAGAAGAACGAGGGTGCGCTGGGTCATGTGCGGCTCCTTGCAGGCATACGGGTGCGGTGAGGCGACATTACAGGGGCCCGGCGACGGGCCCGCCGCCGGGTTTGCCGTGGTGGGCGAGGGTCAGGCCGTGTCCGCCTCGGCCTGGGCGGCCCAGCGGGCCTTCACCTCGTCGATGCGGCGGCCGTAGTGCACCGAGGCCCACCACAGCGCGCCGAAGGCGACGCCCAGGATGAACATCACCGGGATCACGAAGCCGCTCGCGACCAGCGCGACCTGGAGGGCCCAGCCGAGCTGGACGCCGCCCGGGCGGGTGAGCATGCCGCAGAGCAGCACGGAGAGGAGCATCCCGATGCCGCACACCGTCCAGACCGTGGCGTTCGTCAGGTCGTCCGACTTCATCGCGACGAGTCCGGCGAACCCGATCACGAAGAACTCGCCGATCAGTGTGGACGCACAGAGCATGCGCATGGTCAGCGCCTTCCCAGGAGCAGCCGGGCCTCGCCGACCGTGATCACGGAGCCGGTCACCAGGACGCCGGCGCCCGCGTACTCGTCCTCTTCCTCGGCGAGGGTGATCGCCGCCTCCAGCGCGTCGTCGAGGCGGGGTTCGACCTGCACCCGGTCGTGGCCGAAGACCTCGACGGCGACGGCCGCGAGGGCGTCGGCGTCCATGGCGCGCTCGGTGGAATTCTGGGTGACGACGACCTCGGCGAAGATCGGCTCGAAGGCTTCCAGGAGCCCCCGCACGTCCTTGTCGCCGCTGGCGCCGACCACCCCGATCAGCCGGGAGAAGCCGAACGCCTCGGACAGGCCGTCGGCGGTGGCGCGGGCGCCCGCCGGGTTGTGCGCGGCGTCCAGGACGACGGTGGGGCTGGAGCGGACGACTTCGAGGCGGCCGGGCGAGATCACCGAGGCGAACGCGGCGCGCACGATGTCGGCGTCCAGCGCGCCGGGCTGCTCGGCGCCGACGCCGAAGAACGCCTCGACCGCGCAGAGCGCCACCACCGCGTTGTGCGCCTGGTGGGCGCCGTACAGCGGCAGGAAGACATTGTCGTATTCGCCGCCGAGGCCGCGCAGCGTCAGCAGCTGGCCGCCGACCGCGATCTCCCGGGAGACCACGCCGAACTCCATGCCCTCGCGGGCCACGGTGGCGTCGACCCCGACGGCCTTCTTCAGCATGACCTGGGCGGCGTCGACGGGCTGCTGGGCCAGGATGACCGTGGCGCCCTGCTTGATGATCCCGGACTTCTCGGTCGCGATCTCGCCCGGCGTGGAGCCCAGCCGGTCGGTGTGGTCCAGCGAGATGGGGGTGACGACGGCGACCGAGGCGTCGATGACGTTGGTCGCGTCCCAGGTGCCGCCCATGCCGACCTCGACCACGGCGACGTCGACCGGCGCGTCGGCGAAGGCCGCGTACGCCATGCCGGTCAGCACCTCGAAGAAGGACAGCCGGTAGGGCTGCTGGGCGTCGACCATCTCGACGTACGGCTTGATGTCCTCGTACGTGGAGATGAACCGCTCCGGGTCCACCGGGGCGCCGTCCAGGCTGATCCGCTCGGTGATCGACTGGACGTGCGGCGAGGTGTAGCGCCCGGTGCGCAGGTCGAAGGCGCCGAGCAGGGCCTCGATCATGCGGGCGGTGCTCGTCTTGCCGTTGGTGCCGGTGATGTGGATCGAGGGGTACGCGCGCTGCGGCTCGCCGAGCACGTCCATCAGGGCGGCGATGCGCGTGACGGACGGCTCCAGCTTGGTCTCGCCCCAGCGGCCGGCGAGCTCCTGCTCCACCGCGCGCAGCGCCTTGTCGACCTCGGGGTCGGCGGGGCGGGCGGGCAGCTCCTCGGCGCGGGGCGGCCCCGAGGCGGCGCGCAGCGTGCGGCTGCCGGCCTCGATCACCGCCAGGTCGGGGTCGCGCTGGGTCGCTTCGTCCACGATCTCCGCGAAGGTGTCGTCGGGGTCGGACGCGTCGGGCCGGTCGGGGCGGGGCTCACTCACGGGCCCCAGTCTACGGATGGCCTCGGACATCGCGCACAGCCGCCCGGAGGCCGGACACGGCCCGGTCACGGCGGAGCCCCCGCGCCCCTCGGACGAGGGTGCGGGGGCTCCGGGGCGGTCCGGTGGCCGGTCAGCTCTGCGGCAGGGCCGCCAGCTGGCCGCTGATCCGCTCGATGTCGGCCTCGGCCTTGGTGAGCCGGCCGCGGATCTTGTCGACCACGTTGTCCGGGGCCTTGGCGAGGAACGCCTCGTTGTTCAGCTTGCCGTGCGCCTGGGCCTTCTCCTTCTCGGCCGCGGCCAGGTCCTTCGTCAGCCGCTTGCGCTCGGCGGCCACGTCGATCGTGCCGGACAGGTCCAGCGCGACGGTCGCCCCGGCGACGGGCAGCGAGGCGGTGGCGTGGAAGCCGTCCCCGGCCGGCTGGAGCCTCAGCAGCTGCCGCATGGCCGTCTCGTGCGGGGCGAGCGGGGTGCCGGTCAGGGTCAGCTCGGCCGGGACCTTCTGGCCGGGCTGGAGGCCCTGGTCGGAGCGGAAGCGGCGGACCTCGGTGACGACCTGCTGGACGAGCTCGATCTCCCGCTCGGCGGCGTCGTCGCGGAAGCCCGAGTCCTTCGGCCAGTCGGCGATGACGACGGACTCGCGGCCGGTGAGCGCGGTCCAGAGGGTCTCGGTGACGAAGGGGACGACGGGGTGCAGCAGGCGCAGCAGCTTGTCGAGGACTTCGCCGAGGACCCGCGCGGAGACCCGGGCCCCGTCGCCGCCCGCGAAGAACGTCGTCTTCGACAGCTCGACGTACCAGTCGAAGACCTCGTCCCACGCGAAGTGGTAGAGGACGTCGGCCAGCTTGGCGAACTGGTAGTCGTCGTAGTACGCGTCGGCCTGGGCGACGACCTTGTTGAGGCGCGACAGAATCCACCGGTCGGCCGCCGACATCTCGTCGGCGGACGGCAGTTCGCCCTGGACGGTGGCGCCGTTCATGAGCGCGAAGCGGGTCGCGTTCCAGATCTTGTTGGCGAAGTTACGGGACGCCTTGACCCAGTCCTCGCCGATCGGGACGTCCGCGCCCGGGTTGGCGCCGTTGGCCAGCGTGAAGCGGACGGCGTCGGAGCCGTACGCGTCCATCCAGTCGATCGGGTCGACGGCGTTGGGGTTGGACTTCGACATCTTCTTGCCGAACTCGTCGCGCACCAGGCCGGTCAGCGCGACCGTCTTGAACGGAACCTCGCCGTCCATGGCGTACAGGCCGAACATCATCATCCGGACGACCCAGAAGAAGATGATGTCGTGGCCGGTGAGCAGGACGTCGGTCGAGTAGAACTTCGCCAGGTCCGGGGTCTCTTCGGGCCAGCCCAGTGTGGAGAAGGGCCACAGGCCGGAGGAGAACCAGGTGTCGAGGACGTCCTCGTCCTGGGTCCAGCCCTCGCCGCTCGGGGGCTCCTCGCCGGGACCGACACAGACGACCTGGCCCTCGGGGCCGTACCAGACCGGAATGCGATGGCCCCACCACAACTGGCGCGAGATGCACCAGTCGTTGAGGTTGTCGACCCAGTCGAAGTACCGCTTCTCCATCTCCTTGGGGTGGAGCACGACCCGGCCGTCGCGGACCGCGTCGCCGGCAGCCTTGGCCAGCGTCTCGACCTTGACCCACCACTGAAGGGAGAGCCGGGGTTCGACGGTCGTCTTGCAGCGCGAGCAGTGACCGACGGCGTGCGTGTACGGGCGCTTCTCGGCGACGACGCGTCCCTGGTCGCGCATTGCCTCGACGATGGCGGACCGGGCCTCGAAGCGGTCGAGTCCCTGGAACGGGCCGGGCACGGTGATGATGGCCCGCTCGTCCATGATCGTGAGCATTTCGAGCCCGTGCCGCTGCCCGATGGCGAAGTCGTTCGGGTCGTGGGCCGGGGTGACCTTGACCGCGCCGGTGCCGAACTCCGGGTCGACGTGGGCGTCGGCGACGACCGGGATGGTCCGGTCGGTCAGCGGCAGCTTGATCCGCTTGCCGATGAGATGGGCGTAGCGCGCGTCGTCGGGGTGGACGGCGACGGCGGTGTCGCCGAGCATCGTCTCGACGCGGGTGGTGGCGACGACGACGGTCTCGTCACCCTCGCCGTACTTCAGCGAGACCAGCTCGCCGTCGTCGTCCTGGTAGTCGACCTCGATGTCGGAGATCGCGGTCAGACAGCGCGGGCACCAGTTGATGATGCGCTCGGCGCGGTAGATCAGGCCGTCGTCGTAGAGGTTCTTGAAGATCGTCTGGACGGCCTCGGACAGGCCCTCGTCCATGGTGAAGCGCTCACGCGACCAGTCCAGACCGGCACCGAGGCGTCGCAGCTGGCCGAGGATCCGGCCGCCGTACTCCTCCTTCCACTGCCAGGTCTTGGCGACGAATGCCTCACGGCCGACGTCGTGCCGGGACTTGCCCTCCTCGGCGAGCTGCTGCTCGACCTTGTTCTGCGTGGCGATGCCGGCGTGGTCCATGCCGGGCAGCCACAGCGTCTCGTAGCCCTGCATGCGCTTGCGGCGCGTGAGGGCGTCCATGAGCGTGACCTGGAAGGCGTGCCCCAGATGCAGGGCACCGGTGACGTTCGGCGGCGGGATGACGATCGTGAACGGCGGCTTGTCGCTCTTCGCGTCCGCCTCGAAGTACCCGCGCTCCACCCAGCGCTCGTACAGCTTCCCCTCTACCTCGGCCGGCGTGTACTGGGTCGGCAGTTCGGGGTTGCTGGCTGGCTGCTGCGCTGGATTCTCGGTCACGCGGACAGTTTAGAGCCGTCACAGTCATGCACTGAAACCGGTTTGTTCCGTAACGGTGTGCCTCCCGGTGGTCCGCGCGCGCGGGCCTTCCGTCAGGATGTTCGCAACGCGTAAATATCACGAACAGGGGACACCGCAGATGAGCTACAACCAGCCGGGGCCGTACGGTGGCCAGCCGCCGCAGGGCCAGCCCGGACCGTACGGCCAGCAGCCGGGCCCGTACGGCGGTCAGCCGCCGCAGGGCCAGCCCGGCTACGGCTACCCGCAGCAGGCCCCCCAGGGCGTCCCGCCCCAGCCGGGTTACGGCTACCCGCAGGCGCAGCAGCCGGGTCCGTACGGCCAGCAGCCGCCCACTCCCCCGTACGGCGGCCAGCAGGTCTACGGCCAGCAGCCGGGCTTCCCCCCGCCGGCCCCGCAGAAGAAGAAGTCGGGCCTGATCGTGGCGGCGGCGGTCGTGGCGCTGGCGGTCGTCGCGGGCGGCGTCTACTACTTCACCTCGGACGGCGGCAGCACCTCCGTCGCGGCCTCCACCAAGGGCTACAAGCTGGTGCCGCCGGAGTCTGTGGGCGAGTACAAGCAGGACAAGACCGACTCCGACAACAAGACCGGGCCGCTGACCGGCAAGGACAAGACCGAGACCGAGGCGATGGGCGTCAAGTCGCCCGTCGAGGCCAGCGCCGTCTACGGCAGCGGGGACATCGAGAAGAACCCGCTCACGTCGAAGATGCTCATGCTCAAGGGCGTGTGGGGCGAGGTCGAGGACCCGGCGAAGACGCTGGACGCCGCCTTCGCCAGCGCCAAGGAGGCGATGGTCAAGGACGAGGGCGACGACGACACCGAGGTCTCGCTCGTCGGCTCGCCCGAGGCCGCCAGTCCGAAGGACTTCGAAGGGGCGCTGATGAAGTGCCAGACCTTCAAGACCGTCAACAAGAAGGCAGACGGGACCGTGCAGAACGGGCCCAAGGAGATCCTCACCCCGGTGTGCATCTGGACCGACTACAGCACGGTCGGCATCGTCATCGCCGTCGACCTCGGCGCGGCCATGACCAACAAGAGCATGCCGACCGACGAGGTGGCCGACCTCGCCGCCAAGCTCTACAACGCCTCCCGCACCAAGATCTGACCCGCAACGCCGAAGGGGCGCCCAGTCGCTGGGCGCCCCTTCGCGTGCGTACGACTACCGCACCGCGCTACGCGGACTTCTCGTGGCGGCCCTCGTCGCCCTTGCCGATGGTGCGCGGCTCGCGCGGGACCAGGGTCGGGTTGACGTTGTTGCGGACCACGTCGGCGGTGATGACCACGCGGGCGACGTCCTTGCGGGACGGGACCTCGTACATCACCGACTGGAGGACCTCCTCCATGATCGCGCGCAGGCCGCGCGCGCCGGTCTGGCGGAGGATCGCCTGGTCGGCGATGGCCTCCAGCGCCTCGCGCTCGAAGTCCAGCTCCACGCCGTCGAGTTCGAAGAGGCGCTGGTACTGCTTGACCAGGGCGTTGCGCGGCTCGATGAGGATCTGGAGCAGGGCCTCGCGGTCCAGGTTGTGGACCGAGGTCAGGACGGGGAGGCGGCCGATGAACTCGGGGATCATCCCGAACTTCACCAGGTCCTCCGGCATGACCTCCTGAAACTGGTCGCTGGCCTGGATCTCCCGCTTGGAGCGGATCGTGGCGCCGAAGCCGATGCCCTTGGCGCCGGCCCGGGACTCGATGATCTTCTCCAGGCCGGAGAACGCGCCGCCCACGATGAACAGCACGTTCGTCGTGTCGATCTGGATGAACTCCTGGTGCGGGTGCTTGCGGCCGCCCTGCGGCGGCACGGAGGCGGTGGTGCCCTCCAGGATCTTCAGCAGGGCCTGCTGGACGCCCTCGCCGGAGACGTCACGGGTGATCGACGGGTTCTCGCTCTTGCGGGCGACCTTGTCGATCTCGTCGATGTAGATGATCCCGGTCTCGGCCTTCTTGACGTCGTAGTCGGCGGCCTGGATCAGCTTCAGCAGGATGTTCTCGACGTCCTCGCCGACATAGCCGGCCTCCGTCAGCGCCGTCGCGTCGGCGATGGCGAACGGGACGTTGAGCATGCGGGCCAGCGTCTGCGCGAGCAGCGTCTTGCCGGAGCCGGTGGGGCCCAGCAGCAGGATGTTGGACTTGGCGAGCTCGATCGCGTCCTCGCGGCCCGCCCCGCCGCCGTTCTCGCCGGCCTGGACCCGCTTGTAGTGGTTGTACACAGCGACCGAGAGGGCCTTCTTCGCGGGCTCCTGCCCGACGACGTACCCCTCGAGGAACTCGTAGATCTCGCGGGGCTTGGGAAGCTCTTCCCAGCGGACCTCGCTCGTCTCGGCGAGCTCCTCCTCGATGATCTCGTTGCAGAGATCGATGCACTCGTCGCAGATGTACACACCGGGACCCGCGATGAGCTTCTTCACCTGCTTCTGGCTCTTTCCGCAGAACGAGCACTTGAGCAGGTCGCCGCCATCACCGATGCGTGCCACGAGGTGCTTCCCCTTCGCCTGGGAGACGCCTGGTTCAGCGGCTCCTGTGCCTCTATCCGACGGTACCTTGCCCGGCCCCCCATTCGGGCCCCCCTTGGCACGGTTCACACGGCCGGAGCCGGGTGCCGCAACCGTGCCAAGGGGCCGGGGCGTGTTTCGAAAGTAGCGCCGTCCGCCCGGAGGGCGGGCCTGGCGGCGTCTGGTGCGTGCGATCGCAAGGCGCCGGGAAGTCCTCGGATGGGGCCTCCCCTGCTCGTCAAGAGCTTGGGGAAGGAGCTACTAGGGCTTCTCGGCAACGCCGCGAGCGTGCGTGCCAGACGCCGCCAGGCAGGCGGGACTTTCGAAACGCGCCCCGGGCGCAGGTCAGGCGAGCGCGCCGGCCGCGCTCTTGCGGGTCGACACGATCTGGTCGACCAGGCCGTAGGCCAGGGAGTCCTCGGCGGTGAGGATCTTGTCGCGCTCGATGTCGTCGCGGATCTTCTCGATCGGCGTGGTCGAGTGCTTGGCCAGCAGCTCCTCCAGCTGGGTCCGCATGCGCAGGATCTCGTTGGCGGCGATCTCCAGGTCGGAGAGCTGCTCGCGGCCGGTCTGCGAGGACGGCTGGTGGATCAGGACGCGGGCGTTCGGCAGGGCCATGCGCTTGCCCGGGGTGCCGGCGGCGAGCAGGACCGCGGCGGCGGAGGCCGCCTGGCCCATGCAGACCGTCTGGATGTCCGGCTTCACGAACTGCATCGTGTCGTAGATCGCGGTGAGCGCGGTGAACGAGCCGCCGGGGCTGTTGATGTAGATGGAGATGTCCCGGTCCGGGTCCATCGACTCCAGGCACAGCAGCTGCGCCATGACGTCGTTGGCGGACGCGTCGTCGATCTGCACGCCGAGGAAGATCACGCGCTCCTCGAAGAGCTTCGCGTATGGGTCGTACTCGCGCACGCCCTGCGAGGTGCGCTCCACGAAGCGCGGCACGATGTAGCGGTTGTCCACCTGCGGGCCCGTGTAGAGGCCGCTCGCGGAGGCGCCGGGGAAGTTGTTCATGTGGGTGTTCACCATCCTGGTGGCGTTCTGTGGCTGGGTGTCTCGGCGTACGAGAGATGCGCGGGGCGGTACGTCGCTGTCCGGGGGTCCGGATCAGGCGCCGGTGCCGCCGCCGCCCGGAACGCCCGACGCGATCGAGATGATCTCGTCAATGAGGCCGTACTCCTTGGCCTCCTCCGCGGTGTACCAGCGGTCGCGGTCGCCGTCGCGGATGATCGTCTCCACGGTCTGGCCGGAGTGGCGGGCGGTGATCTCCGCCATGCGCTGCTTGGTGCGCAGCAGGTACTGGGCCTGGATCTTGATGTCCGAGGCCGTACCGCCGATGCCGGCCGATCCCTGGTGCATGAGGATGTCGGTGTTCGGGAGCGCGAAGCGCTTGCCGGCGGTGCCGCCGGTGAGCAGGAACTGGCCCATCGAGGCCGCCATGCCCATGCCGATGGTGACGACGTCGTTCGGGATGTACTGCATGGTGTCGTAGACCGCCATGCCGGCCGTCACCGAACCGCCGGGGCTGTTGATGTAGAGGTAGATGTCCTTCTCGGGCTCGGCCGCGAGAAGGAGCAGCTGCGCGGTGATCTTGTTGGCGATGTCATCGTCCACCTGCTGGCCGAGGAAGATGATGCGCTCGCCGAGCAGCCGGCTGTAGACCTGGTCACCGAGGCCACCACCGAGGGACGGCTCTCCGGCGGCGTAGGGCATCAGATTCGTCACGTATCCACCTGCTCGTCTCTGACGGCTCCGGCCGTCTCAGCGTCTTCGTACCGGGTGGGCCGGGACTACCCGACCCTTCCTCTTCATGGACCCTAACGCGCAGGTGGAACAACGCCATCCCGCTTCCGCGACTGTTCGCTGGGAGCGCAAGGTCCGCAGTTGGCACAAGGGTTGTGGCGAAACGTCCGCCGGTACGACGACGGGCTCCGGACGCGGTGGCGTCCGGAGCCCGTCGTACGGGGTCAGCGCGAGGGTCAGCCCTCGGTCTTCTCCTCGGCGGCGGCCTCGGTGGCCTCAACGGCCTCCGTGGTCTCCTCGTCGTCCTCAAGCTCGACGGCCTCGCCGTTGGTGTCCACGACCTTGGCGGCCTCGACCACGACGGCGAGCGCCTTGCCGCGGGCGACCTCGCCGACGAGCATCGGCACCTGGCCGCCCTCGACGACGGCCTGGGCGAACTGGTCCGGGCTCATGCCGGAGGAGGCGGCACGCCGCATGAGGTGCTCGGTGAGCTCCTCCTGGTTGACGTTCAGCTTCTCCTTGTTGACGAGCTCGTCCAGGATGAACTGGGTCTTGATGCCCTTGACGGCCTGCTCGGAGGTCTCGGCCTCGAACTCCTCGGCGGTCTTGCCCTGCATCTCCAGGTACTTGTCGAGGGTGAGACCCATCTGACCGAGCTGGTGGTGCTCCAGGTTGTGCTTGCGGGTCTGGACCTCGTCCGCGAGCAGCTTCTCCGGGATCGGGACCTCGGCGAGCTTCAGCAGCTCTTCGAGGACGCGCTCCTGGGCCTGGGTGGCCTGGTCGTACTGCTTGGTGTTCTCAAGGCGCTTGCGGCTGTCGGCCTTCAGCTCCTCCAGCGTGTCGAACTCGCTGGCCATCTGGGCGAAGTCGTCGTCCAGCTCGGGGAGCTCGCGGGCGGCGACGGCGCTGACCTTGACGGTGACCTCGGCGTCCTTGCCCTCGGCGGAGCCGCCCTTCAGCTGCGAGGTGAAGGTGGCCTCGCCACCGGCCTCCAGACCGGTCACGGCCTCGTCGATGCCTTCGAGGAGCTCACCGGAACCGATGGTGTACGAGACACCCTCGGCCACGCCGTCCTCCAGCACCTCGCCGTCGACCTTGGCCTCCAGGTCGATCGTGACGACGTCGCCGTCGGCGGCGGCGCGCTCGACCGGGTTGGTGGAGGCGAAGCGGCCGCGCAGCTGCTCGACGGCCTTCTCGACCTCCTCGTCGGTGACCTCGATGGCGTCGACGGTGACCTCGATGCCGGAGTAGTCCGGGATCTCGATCTCGGGGCGTACGTCCACCTCGGCGGTGAAGGCCAGCAGCTCGCCGTCCTTCAGCTCCGTGATGTCGACCTCGGGCTGGCCGAGGACGTTCAGCTCACCCTCGTTGACGGCCTCGGTGTAGAACTTCGGGAGCGCGTCGTTGACGGCCTCCTCCAGCACAGCGCCACGGCCGAACCGCTGGTCGATGACCCGGCTGGGGATCTTGCCCTTGCGGAACCCCTTCACCGTGACCTGCTGGTTGATCTTCTTGTACGCCGCGTCGAGGCTGTCCTTGAGCTCCTCGAAGGGCACCTCGATGCTGAGCCGAACCCGGGTCGGGTTCAGGGTCTCCACGGCGCTCTTCACGGTTCGGTCTCCTTGGTGGCTGACTTCTTGGGGTTCTGCTCCGCCGCACGGGGGGCGGCTTCGCGGACCGAGCCCGGTACATCAGACACACGGGCACGCATTTTGCATAGTAACGGCAAGGGGGAGGACTCCCGTAACGCGATCTTGCTCCACGCGATCTTGCCAGTGGTCGGGGTGGCCGGATTCGAACCGACGACCTTCCGCTCCCAAAGCGGACGCGCTACCAAGCTGCGCCACACCCCGTCGGTGCGACACGTAGGGTACATGCAGTAAGGCACCACGCCGGCCGCTTTCGGCGGGGCCGGCCGGGGCGGGGTCGTCAAGGGTGTGCGGGCAGCGCCCGGGACCCGCTACGATGCTTTTCGTGCCGCGGTCCGCGTGACCTGCGGTGCCGTGCTCGCGGGCGTAGCTCAATGGTAGAGCCCTAGTCTTCCAAACTAGCTACGCGGGTTCGATTCCCGTCGCCCGCTCCAACCGCCGAAGGGCCCGGTCCACTGGACCGGGCCCTTCGCGTCGTGTCCGGGCCGCTCATCGGGGCGGCGTCATCCGGCGGCTCAGAAGTTGATCTGGCCCACCGAGTCGATGATCGAGTGCATGAAGCGGTTGATCGACGGCCCCATGCCGGTCGGCGCCAGGAAGAAGCCGAAGAGCGCCGCGACGATCGCGGGGCCCGCCTTTATGGAACCGCTCCGGATCATGACGACCAGGACGATCCCCAACAGAAGCACCACAGACAGCGAAATGGCCACGACTGCTCACACCCTCGGTCGGTCCGCCTTGCCGGCCCGGAGATGTGCGGCCCTGCACCCTCCGTCGCCTCCATCGTGCCACCAACTCCCGTATGGGTGTGGCCGGGTGACGTATCGACCTGTCGATATCGCGCCATCCTGCGCCCCTTGCGCCCCCCGCGCTCCCGGGGCCGGGCCCGTACGCGGACCAGGGCACGGCCACACGGGCTCCGGAAATATGCAACGGTGATCGTTTCCGTACCCACACACTTCATTCACAGGTGAATTCAACACCGAAAGCGAGGTAATTCACTTCGGCCAACTGCCTGATGAATTGCACCATTTGATGGGGATTAAACAGGTCATAACGGGCGCATTCTGGTGGTTTGCCATTTGATATGCAGGGAAGACGCGCTATTCAACGGCGGTTTTACGAATGGCAATCGAGACGTCTAGGGTGCCTGAGATGTTCCACGCTCCGAACGCGATGCAGAGGGCCACACTCCCCCCGGTGACCGAGGGGGCGGAGCCCAGACACGCTGCGCCGGCGGCGGCCCCGGAGCCTCCCTCACCAGCGGCGGAACGGCCTGCCGGGAGCGGTGGGGCCAAGAAGCGCGACCCCTTCTTCGACAACGCCAAGTACCTCGCCATCGTGCTCGTCGCGGTGGCTCATTCGTGGGTTCCGGTCATGGACGGGAGCCGGACGGCCCGGGCGCTGTACATGGTCGTCTACACGTTCCACATGCCCGCCTTCATCCTCATCTCGGGCTACTTCTCACGGTCGTTCGACCTGACCCCCGCCAAGGTGAAGCGGCTCGTCACCGGTGTCGCCGTGCCGTACGTGGTGTTCGAGACGGCGTACTCGCTGTTCCGGCGGTACGCGAACGACCAGCCGGACGCGGCCGTCAGCCTGCTGGAACCCTGGTATCTGACCTGGTTCCTGGCCGCCCTGTTCATCTGGCGGCTCACCACGCCGATCTGGCGCAACCTCCGCCATCCGCTGGCCGTTTCGCTGGTGATCGCCGTGCTCGCCTCGCTCGCGCCGAGCATCGGGGACGACCTCGACCTGCCGCGCGTCCTTCAGTTCCTGCCGTTCTTCGTGCTCGGACTCCAGCTGAAGCCCGAGCACTTCGAGCTGGTCCGCCGCCGTGAGGCCCGGCTGTTCGCGCTGCCGCTGTTCGCCGGTGCGCTGGTCTTCGCGTACTGGGCGGCGCCCCGGATGCAGCTGGGCTGGTTCCTGCGGGACTCCAGCGCCCAGGACATGGGGGCGCCGTGGTGGTCGGGGGCGGTGATGACCCTGGCGATGTTCGGCTGCGCGACGCTGCTGACGGCCGGGTTCCTCGCGCTGGTCCCACGCCGCCACATGTGGTTCACGGTGCTCGGCGCCGGCACCATCTGCGGCTACCTGCTGCACGGCTTCCTGGTGAAGGGCGCCGATTACGCGGGCGTCTTCGACGCCCATGACTGGCTGATCGGTCCGGCGGGCCTGGTGATCGTGACCGTGGTCGCCGCCACCGCCGTCACGCTGCTGTGCACGCCGCCGGTGCGGCGCGTCCTGCGCTGCGTGACCGAGCCGGACATGAACTGGGCGTTCCGCCGGGACGCCGCCAGGCTCTGACCGCCCCACGCACCTCACGCACCCCACGAAGCCCGGCCCCGGCGGCCGGGCTTCGTCGTGCCATCGGGCGGTGTTGGCCGAATCCCGACGTTCCGGGGGCGGGTTCGGCGCGGTGAGCCCCGGCAGCTCCCGTACGCGCGCATATTTCGCGGTCAGCCGGGTACGGGTGGCCGGCTCCAGCACCGCGAGGCGGGCCGGGTCGGCGTTGTGGGCGAGATCGGAGAGTTGCAACGTCAATCGTTCGGTAAACTAACCTCTGACCATTTCTTGACGATCTCTTGACTCTTTGAAAGGCCAGGCTCATCGGACACGCAGACACGCTCATCGCCATGGGCGGCGCCTTCCTCGCCGCCGCGGTCCTCGCCCGCGCCGGCCGCCGCATCGGACTGCCCACGATCCCCCTGTTCATCCTGGCCGGAATCCTCCTCGGCCCACACACCCCAGGCATCGTCCTCGTCGCCGATCCGCACGAGCTGGAGATGCTCTCCGCGCTCGGGCTGGTGCTGCTCCTCTTCTATCTGGGCCTGGAATTCCATCTGGACGACCTCAAGGCCGGCGGCCGCAAGATGGCCGTCGCCGGGGGCACCTATCTCGCCCTGAACGTCGGCGCCGGGCTCGGCTTCGGCTTCGCGCTCGGCTGGGGCACCTCCGAGGCGCTGGTGCTCGCCGGGGTGCTCGGGATCTCCTCCTCGGCCATCGTCACCAAAGTGCTGGTGGACCTCGGCCGGATCGGCAATCCGGAGACCCGGCCCATCCTCGGCATCATCGTCGTGGAGGACGTCTTCCTCGCCCTGTATCTGGCGGCCCTCCAGCCCATCCTGTCCGGCGCCGACAGCCTCGCCGCGGCGGTGACCGACGGCGGCAAGGCGTTCGGCTTCCTGCTGCTGCTCGCCCTGGCCGCCCGCTTCGGCACCCGGGTCGTCGGCAAGCTGATCCGGACCAAGGACGACGAGCTCCTGGTCATCTCGTTCCTCGGCGCCGCCGTCCTGGTGGCCGGGATCTCGGAGTGGTTCGGCGTCGCGGACGCGATCGGCGCCTTCATGGTCGGGCTGATGCTCGGCAGTACGTCGTCGGGCGAGCGCATCCTCAAGCTGGTGCACCCGCTGCGCGACGCGTTCGGCGCGATCTTCTTCTTCGCCTTCGGGCTCTCCATCGACCCGGGCGACCTGCCCACCGTGCTCTGGCCGGTGCTGGCCGCCGTCGCGGTCACCCTCGCGATGAACGTGTGCGCCGGAATCGCCGCCGCCCGGGTGTACGGCTTCGGCCCGCAGGCCACCGCGAACATCTCGACCACCCTGGTGGCGCGCGGCGAGTTCGCCCTGATCCTCGCCACGATGGCGGCGGGCGCCGGCCTCGACGAACGGCTCTCCCCGTTCATCGCGGGTTACGTACTGGTCCTCGCGGTCCTGGCCCCGCTGGCGGCCGGGCGCTCGCACTGGCTGGCGCGCTTCCTGCCGGGCAAGCCGGAACCGGCGCTCCGCGAGCCCGACCCGGTCGGCGCCGGCTCAGGACTTCCGTGACAGGAGCAGCAGGGCCCGGTCGTCGTTGACGTCCTTGGCGCACGCCTCGATGAGGTGCCAGGCGGCGCCCTCGAAGCCGGTGCTGACATAGCGGTCGGCCTCGCCGGTGAGCCGGTCGATGCCCTCCGCGATGTCCCGGTCGGACGCCTCCACCAGCCCGTCGGTGAACAGCATCAGCACGTCACCGGGGGCGAGGTGGCCCTTGACCGCGTCGAACTCGGCGCCGTCGTACACCCCGAGCAGCGGGCCCTCCGCCGCCTTCTCCTCCCACTGGCCGCTGCCGGCGTGGAGCTGGAGGGCCGGCGGGTGGCCCGCCGAGAGGAGTTCGTAGTCGCCGGTCTCCAGGTCGAGGACCAGGTGGATCGAGGTCGCGAAGCCCTCGTCCCAGTCCTGGCGCAGCAGATAGCCGTTGGCGGCGGGCAGGAAGCCGTGCGGGGGCAGTGAGCCGAGGAGCCCGCCGAAGGCTCCGGACAGCAGCAGGGCGCGGGAGCCGGCGTCCATGCCCTTGCCGGAGACGTCGGTGAGGACGGCTTCCAGGGTGCGGCCGCCGTGGGTGCGGGCCGCGACGACGAAGTCGCCGGAGAAGGACTGCCCGCCGGCCGGCCTCAGCGCCATCTCGCGGTGCCAGCCCTGTGGGAGGCGGGGCAGCGAGCTCTGGACGCGGATGCGTTCGCGCAGGTCGAAGAGCATGGTGCCGCCGCGCCGCCAGGGCACCCCGACCCGGGCGCGGAACTGGGCGAGGATCAGCCCGAAGAACCCGCAGGCGGCGACCGTGAGCACAGTGCCGGGAGTGACCCCGGCCGGGCCGTCCTCGTAAGGGCCGAGCCGGATCGACTCCACGATGAGGGCGACGGCGACCCCCGCGTACAGGCCGAGGAGGCTGGCCGGGCGCAGCAGCAGGCCGCCCGCGACGATCGGCAGGACGAGCATGGTGGGCGCGCACCAGACCGGGTCGAGCAGGGTGAGGCAGGTGATGACCGGGATGACCAGGAAGAGGCCGGCCAGGGCGATCCAGTCGGAGCCGTCGCCGCGGAAGTAGTCGACCCCGGAGCGGCGCAGCGTGGTGTAGACCCGGTGCGCCGATTTCCGCCATCGGGCCGGGTATGTCTCTGCTCCTGCGCGTCGGGCCATTGCGGGGACCTTATCCACCCGGCGGCCTCCGGTGCAGGGGGACCCCATGACAATGTGTTCGAAATCGGCGCGCTCGGTGTCGTACCGGCGGGTAAGGACCGCCGGTTACGCGGACTGGCAGCCGGGGCACCAGAAGAGGTTGCGGGCGGCCAGGTCGGCGGTGCGGATCCCGGTGCCGCAGATGTGGCAGCCCTGACGGGCGCGCCGGTAGACGTAGACCTCGCCGCCGTGGTCGTCCACACGGGGCGGGCGGCCCATCGCCTCGGGCAGGTGCTCGGGGCGGACGGTGTCGATCCGGTTGTTCCGTACGCCTTCGCGCATCAGCTCCCGCAGGTCCGCCCAGATCGCGTCCCATTCGCGCCGGGTGAGGTCCTTGCCCGCCCGGTACGGGTCGATGCCGTGCCGGAACAGCACCTCGGCACGGTAGACGTTGCCGACGCCGGCGATGACCTTCTGGTCCATCAGCAGGGCGGCGACCGTGATCCGGCTGCGGGAGATCCGCTGCCAGGCGCGTTCGCCGTCCTCGTCGGTGCGCAGCGGGTCGGGGCCGAGGCGGTCGTGTATCGCGCGCTTCTCGGCGTCCGTGATCAGGGCGCAGGTGGTCGGGCCGCGCAGGTCCGCGTGGCGCGCGTCGTTGACCAGGCGCAGCCGGACGGTGTCGGTGGGCGGCGGGGCCGGCACCGTACCGAAGTTCAGCTTGCCGAACAGGCCGAGGTGGATGTGGACCCAGCCGGTGCCGCCGAAGCCGAGGAAGAGGTGCTTGCCGTGGGCGTCGGCCGTGTCCAGGACCTGGCCGTCGAGCAGGGCGGCGCTGTCGGAGAACTTGCCCTGCGGGCTGCTCGTCCGCACCGGCCGGCCGGCGAAGCGCTCGCGGTGGTCCGCGGCGAGGCGGTGGATCGTGTGTCCCTCGGGCACGGCGGCGGGTCTCCTGGTGGTGCGGGGCCTGGTGGTACGGGGGGCCGGACATGGCTGTGCCGCCGGGCGGGGCCGGCGGCACAGGAGCGGGTCAGCCCTGCTGCGGGTGGTGGGCCGGGACCGGGGGGAGCTCGCCGGTGTTCTCGTATGCCGTGAGCATGTCGATGCGGCGGGTGTGCCGCTCCTCGCCGGAGTACGGGGTGGCGAGGAAGATCTCCACGAACTTGATGGACTCCTCGACCGTGTGCATCCGGCCGCCGATGGAGATCACGTTGGCGTCGTTGTGCTCGCGGCCGAGCGCGGCGGTCTGCTCGCTCCAGGCGAGTGCGGCGCGGACGCCCTTGACCTTGTTGGCGGCGATCTGCTCGCCGTTGCCGGAGCCGCCGATCACGATGCCGAGGCTGTCCGGGTCGGCGGCCGTCTTCTCGGCGGCGCGGAGGCAGAACGGCGGGTAGTCGTCCTGGGCGTCGTAGATGTGGGGACCGCAGTCGACGGCCTCGTGGCCCTGGGCCTTGAGCCACTCGACGAGGTGGTTCTTGAGTTCGTAACCGGCATGGTCGGATCCGAGGTACACGCGCATGGGAGGAGTGTGGCACGTGCGGGGCCCGGGCGCGGAGGAAGGGGTGGCGTGTGCCCGGTGCCGGGCAGACGCAGAAACCCGCCGGTCCGTGTGCGGTCCGGCGGGCCTCCCGAGAGGTCGTGCGGTGTCAGCCCCGGCGGCCCAGGAGCTTCCAGGAGGTGGGCAGTGCGCCCATGGCCAGCGCCGCCTTCAGGGCGTCGCCGAGCAGGAACGGCGTCAGGCCCGCGGCGATCGCGGCGCCCGCCGGCATGCCGGTGGACAGCGCCAGGTACGGCACGCCGACCGCGTAGATGATCGCCGAGCCGAGGACCATCGTCCCGGCCGTGCGCAGCACCGAGCGGTCGCCGCCGCGCCGGGCCAGGCCGCCGACGACGGTGGCGGCGAGCAGCATGCCGAGGACGTAGCCGAAGGAGGCGCCGCCCGCGCCGGAGCTGCCGGCCGAGAACCACGGCATGCCCGCCATGCCGACGAGCGTGTACACGGCGAGGGAGAGGAAGCCGCGGCGGGCGCCGAGCGCGGTGCCGACGAGGAGTGCGGCGAAGGTCTGGCCGGTGACCGGGACCGGGGAGCCCGGGACGGGCACGGCGATCTGGGCGGCGATGCCGGTGAGCGCGGCGCCGCCGAGCACCAGGGCGGCGTCCACGGCGTAGCGGTGCCGGGCGGCGGGCAGCAGGTCGGCGAGGACCGCTCCGGTGCGGGCGGGGGCGGCAGCAGTGCTCATCGGGGACTCCGCGGGGGTGAGGATGGCGAGGGACTGCCCGTGACGCTATCCGACCGGACCGAGCCCGATCACCGTCGGCGGCCCACAAAGCGGCGATCGGGGCGTTGGTGGGGTTCGCACAAGAAGTGCGGCGCAATCATCCCGGAGCGTGATGCTTGTCACGGAGGTGAGCGGGGATGTGTCCGGGGCGGGCCGGGAAGCCGCGCGGAAGCGGGACTGTGAACTCCCTCTAAAAGCGCGGTACGTGACGGTGGCCCACCGTCCGCCGCCGTGTGTACGCCCGGCGTGGACCCGGTGACCGTATAGCGGACGGTGGTTACCGGCGAGCGGATCACGTGTCCAGACTGGGCGGACGTCCCCGTCTCACCGACCGAACAGAGCTCGTCCATGTCCCGGACCTCCGCGCCCTCCCCCACCGGCTCCCCGGCCGCCGCGCCGGACGCCGGCCCCGGCTCGTCCCTGTCGCACGGGCTGAAGCAACGCCATCTGTCGATGATCGCCCTGGGCGGTGTCATCGGCGCCGGGCTGTTCGTCGGCTCCGGCGCGGGCATCGCGGCCGCGGGCCCTTCGGTCGTCGTCGCGTATGCCGTCTCGGGGCTGCTGGTGATGCTCGTGATGCGGATGCTCGGCGAGATGTCGGCGGCCCATCCGGCGTCCGGCTCGTTCTCGGTGCACGCCGAGCGGGCGATCGGGCCGTGGGCCGGGTTCACGGCGGGCTGGGCGTTCTGGGTGCTGCTCTGCACGGCGGTGGGCCTGGAGGGGATCGGCGCGGCGAAGATCGTGACGGGCTGGCTGCCGGGGACCCCGGAGTGGGCCTGGGTGGCGCTGTTCATGGTGGTGTTCCTGGGGACGAACCTGGCCTCGGTGACGAAGTTCGGCGAGTTCGAGTTCTGGTTCGCCGCGCTCAAGGTCACCGCGATCACGCTGTTCCTGGTGCTCGGCGTGCTGGCGGTCCTGGGGGTGCTGCCGGGCACGGACGCGCCGGGCACCGCCAACCTCAGCGGCGCGGGCGGCTTCCTGCCGAACGGCCCGGACGGCCTGGTCATCGGGCTGCTCGCCTCCGTCTTCGCGTACGGCGGTCTGGAGACGGTCACCATCGCCGCCGCGGAGTCCGAGGACCCGGTGCGGGGCGTCGCGAAGGCCGTGCGGACGGCGATGTGGCGGATCGCGCTGTTCTACGTGGGCTCGATGGCGGTCGTCGTCACGCTGGTGCCCTGGGACGACCCGGAGGTGGTGGAGGTGGGGCCGTTCTACGCGGCGCTCGACCACCTCGGCATCGGCCAGGCCGCGCAGATCATGAACGTCGTCATCCTGGCCGCCCTGCTCTCCGCGATGAACGCCAACATCTACGGCGCCTCGCGCATGGCCTGCTCGCTGGTGGCGCGCGGCCAGGGCCCGAAGCGGCTGGGCCGGGTCTCCGGCGGGGTGCCGCGCACGGCGGTCCTGGTCTCGTCCGTCTTCGGCTTCCTGTGCGTGCTGCTGAGCTACTGGCGGCCGGACGACGTCTTCCCCTGGCTGCTGAACATGACCGGTGCGGTGATCCTGGTCGTCTGGATCTTCATCGCCGTGTCCCAGCTGATCCTGCGCGCCCGCCTGGAGCGCGAGGCGCCCGGGAAGCTGGTGGTGCGGATGTGGCTGTTCCCGGGGCTGACGGTGGTGGCGCTGCTCGCCATGGCCGGCATCTTCGTCCTGATGCTCCGCCAGCCCTCGACCCGCGACCAGCTGCTGGCGTCGGGTGCGCTGACGGTGGCCCTGGCGGCGATCGGGGCCGTACGCCAACGGCGGCGCGCCGGAGCCTGAGCCGTAACCCCGTAAAACCGTACGAAACACCGGGTCCTAAGCCGAAGGGCTGACCCGGTGTTTCGCATTCCTGCTGTTAGCCTGCTGTTGCATAGAGGTTGCAATAACAACTTGTCAGCAGTTGGAGGGTTCGAAACCAATGGCCACGTACACGCTCCCGGAACTCCCGTACGACTACGCCGCGCTCGAACCGGTCATCAATCCGCAGATCATCGAGCTCCACCACGACAAGCACCACGCCGCTTATGTGAAGGGCGCCAACGACACCCTGGAGCAGCTGGAGGAGGCGCGGGACAAGGAGGCGTGGGGAGCGATCAACGGCCTCCAGAAGAACCTGGCCTTCCACCTGTCCGGCCACATCCTGCACTCGATCTACTGGCACAACATGACCGGTGACGGCGGCGGCGAGCCGCTGGCCGCGGACGGGGTCGGCGACCTCGCGGACGCGATCACCGAGTCGTTCGGCTCCTTCGCCGGCTTCAAGTCCCAGCTGACGAAGGCCGCGGCCACCACGCAGGGCTCCGGCTGGGGCGTCCTCGCGTACGAACCGGTCAGCGGCAAGCTGATCGTGGAGCAGGTCTACGACCACCAGGGCAACGTGGGCCAGGGCTCCGTCCCGGTCCTGGTCTTCGACGCCTGGGAGCACGCCTTCTACCTCCAGTACAAGAACCAGAAGGTCGACTTCATCGAGGCGATGTGGGCCGTCGTCAACTGGCAGGACGTGGCGAAGCGCTACGCCGCCGCCAAGGAGCGCGCGGACGTGCTGCTGCTCGCCCCCTGAGCCGACGTCCCGCGCGCGGGACACACCGGACGTCCTGCCTCGTGATCGTCTTCTCAACCTTCACCGGCAGGCGGATGAAGGGGAGGCCCCCGCCTGGACGTGACAGGCGGGGGCCTCTCTGTGGTCCGGGCCCGGCTGCCATGATGTCCGGCATGAGGACCACGTCATGACGATCACCGTCCACGAGCTGGTGTACTACCCCGTCAAGGGCTGCGCCGGGACCCGGGTCGACTCGGCGCGGGTCACCGTCACCGGCCTGGAACACGACCGGATGTTCATGGTGGTCGACGCGGCCGACGGCGCGTTCCGCAGCCAGCGCACCCATCCCGCGATGGCGGCGATCGGGGTCCGGGTCCGCGACGCCGGGGCGGCCCTCGACCTGTCCTCGGAGACCGCCGGGCCGCTGCGCCTGGAGGTGGCGCCGGACGGGCCGCGCCGCGAGGTCAGCATGTTCGGCCGGGACCTCGGGGAGGCCGTCGACCAGGGCGACGAGGCCGCGCGGTGGTTCTCCGACGCGCTCGGGGCCGCGTGCCGGCTGGTCCGGGTGGTCCCCGGCTTCGACCGGGACGGCTGGGGCGAGACCCCCGGCAAGGTCAACTTCGGTGACGCGCACGCGGTCCTGGTCACCTCGACCGCCTCGCTCGCCGGGCTCAACGCCCGCATCGCGGCCCGGAGCGACGCCGCGCCCGTACCCATGGACCGCTTCCGGCCCAACATCGTGCTGACCGGTGACGACGAGCCGCACTTCGAGGACCGGGTGGCGCGGATGACCGTGGGCACCGCGGAACTCGCCTACTCGGTACGGGCGATGCGGTGCAACGTCCCGCTCGTCGACCAGCGCACCGGCCGCCGCGCCGGCCCGGAGCCGGTGCGCACCCTGGCCACGTACCGCAGGGAGCCGGAGTTCGGCAACAAGCTCAGCTTCGGCGCGAAGAACGCGGTGGTCCGCGAGGGCGTGATACGGGTCGGCGACCCGGTCTCCGTGCACAGCCCTGCGGCCGGCTGAGCACCCCGTAAAACCAGCTGCCCGCTTCCCGCAACTCCCCTATCGTCGTGCTGATTTGCCCGGAACGGGACGACGACGTGGAGGATGGCTGTGCGCTATCGCGAGCTGGGACGCAGCGGGCTTTCGGTGTCCGAGATCGGCTATGGGGCCTGGGGCATCGGGGAGTCCAGCTGGGTGGGGGCGACGCGGGACGAGTCGCTGCGGGCCCTGCACCGGGCCGTCGATCTCGGGGTGAACCTGATCGACACCGCGCGCGGCTACGGGGAGAGCGAGCGCATCGTCGGGCAGCTGGTCCGCGAGCGGGCCGGTGACGAGGTGCTGGTCGCGACCAAGGTGCCGCCGAGGAACGGGGAGTGGCCGGCGGCGGACGGGCTGGACCCGGCGGACACGTTCCCCGGGGAGCACATCCGCAGCAGCCTGGAGACCAGCCTCGCCGCGTCCGGCCTGGACCACTTCGACGTGCTCCAGTTCCATGTCTGGAACGACGAGTGGCTGGGGCGCGGGGACTGGCTGGAGACCGTCGCGGCGCTGAAGCGGGAGGGCAAGATCCGCCTGTTCGGGGTCTCCGTCAACGACCACTCCCCGGAGAGCGCGGTCGCGCTCGTGCGCAGCGGGGCCGTGGACAGCGTGCAGGTCATCTACAACGTGTTCGACCAGGCGCCCGCCGAGGAGCTGCTGCCGGCCTGCGCGGAGCACGGGGTCGGCGTGATCGTCCGGGTCGCGCTGGACGAGGGCGGGCTGACCGGGCGGATCACCGCCGGCACGACGTTCCCCGAGGGCGACTTCCGCAACCGCTACTTCCGGGGCGACCGCCCGGCGCAGGTCGAGCGGCGCGTGGCGGCGATCGTGGCGGACCTGGGCATCGCGCCGGACGCGATCGCGGAGCACGCGCTGCGGTTCGTCCTGAGCCACCCGGCGGTGTCCACGGTGATCCCGGGGATGCGCAGCGTCCGGAACGTGGAGCGCAACACCGCGCTCAGCGACGGGCGGCCGCTCACCGCTGAGCAGCTGGCGGTCCTGGCCGAGCACGCCTGGCCGCGCGACTTCTACTCCTGACCGGGGCGTTCGCCGGTCTGTCCGGCCGTGTCCGCCGGGGTCTTCGTCCAGGGGCCGACGCCGAGCCGGCCCGTGGTGCCGAGGTCCAGTTCCGGGGTGACCGTCACGGGCTCGGCGCCGGGCTTCGCGGTGACCTCGGCGTAGGGGGCGTTCACCGGGTCGCCGTCCGTGGTGGTGTTGCGCCAGGCGAGGTTGGCGTACGCGCTCTCGCCGGGGCGCAGCGTGACGGGGCGGGGTTCGGCGTCGCCGCCGATGCCGGTGGAGATCGCGGTGGTGCCGTGCAGGATCTCGACCCCGCGCACCGGGTCGCGGTCCTCGTCGAGGAGCCGGAGCGCGGGGTAGCCGTTCAGCTCGTAGTCGGCGGTGGAGCAGTTGGTGAGGTGGATGCCCACGACGCGCAGCCCCATCGCGGCGTCGCCCCGGTCGTTGGTGATGCGGACCCCGGAGGACGGGCAGCCGCCGCCCGCCGCCCCGTCCGCCGGGACGGCCCGGACCTTCATGATCCTGGCCCGGTACGTGCGGGCCGAGCCCGGTCCGTCCGCCGCGTCCAGGGGCCGCCGCACGGTCTGGCCGGGCTTGACCGCCTCCACGGTGCGCGTGATGGTGTCCATGGCCTCGCCGAACCCGTTGACCAGGGAGAACGTGAGGGTGAAGGTGAGCGGTTCCTTCTCGGTGTTGGTGACCTCGAACCCGGTGGACGGGGCGCCGGAGGGCCCGCACTTGCCGCTGACCACCCGGGCGTTGTCCCAGGTCCGCCCTTCGGGGTCGGGGAGCGGGGCGAGGGAGGCGCAGGTCGCGCCGGGCGAGGCGGCGGCTCCGGCGGTCTCCTTCCCGCATCCGGTGAGCAGCGCGGTGCTCGCGAGGGCGGCACACAGGATGAGGGCGGAGGCGGGGCGCATCCGCCCAGAAGATCAAAGGGCGCCCGGGGTGTGCTGTGTGCCAGGTCACATATCGCGTCACGGTGGCGTCACAGCCGCGCGGGTACGGCTCAGCCGGGCAGCGGCCCGCCGAGCATCGACAGCGGGACGGTCTCCGCCTCGTCCGGCGCGGCTGCCTCGACGGCGAGCCCGTGCTTCGCCAGGTCCATCGTCGCCCGGACGCTCGCCCCGGCCAGCGGCCAGTCGAGCCGGGTGCGCACGATCCGGCCCCGGGCGTCGATCCAGACGTCCGCGTCGACGGCCACCTCACCGGTGAGGTCCCGGATGGTGTCGACCTTCTCGCGCATGTCCTGCGCCATCCGCAGGGTGACGGCCTCCTGGTCGAGGGTGCCCCTGTAGCGGACGGCGGCGACGCCGTTCACGCGCTCCTCGCCGGCCTTGGCGACGTCCCGCATCCGCGCGATCTGTGCCAGGACGTGCCGGGGGTCATTGCCCGGGGCGCGCAGCGCGTAGTGGGCCTCCAGCTCGTCCTCGGGCATCGCGCCCCAGGAGCCCTCCTCCAGCTGGGCGAGTCCGGTGACGTAGACGGTGCCGTCGCGGAAGACCTCGTCCATCCGGGGCGACGTCTTGTCCGGGGTGTCCTCGCCGCGGAGCCGGACCGTGAGGCGCCCCCGGTCGGCCGCCCAGTCGAAGTCACCGTCGACGGAGAGGACGAAGGAGTTGATCCCGTCGCCCACCTCGATCTCCTCGGTGATCCGGGCACTGCTCCGCTTCGTCTTCGTCACCGCGGCCCGTACCGCTGCCCCGTGGTCCGTTTCGAGGCTGTCGATCGTCGCGGGCTCCTCCGTGGCGCGGGCGGCCGCCGGTGCCGGTTCCGGTGCGGAGGAACAGCCCGCGCAGAGCAGCGCCGTGAGCAGGACGAGGGGTATGAGGGGGCGCCGCACTGTCGTCTCCATGGGATGGTCACCTGTCGCCGGCGTCCAGCGACGCCGACGGGTGATCGTACCAATGGGCCCCCTTCTGACCTGGGGGTTCGCCGAGTCGCGGGGGCCGGCCGGGAACCGGCCCCCGCGACGGAGCGGACGGTCAGTCGAAGATCGGGCCCTGAGTGCGGGTGCGCTTGATCTCGTAGAAGCCGGGGATCGAGGCGACCATCAGGGTGCCGTCCCAGAGCTTCGCGGCCTCCTCGCCCTTGGGGGCCGGGGTGACGACCGGACCGAAGAAGGCGATCTGCTCGCCGTCGGCGCCGGGGACGGCGATGACCGGGGTGCCGACCTCCTGGCCCACCTTCTCGATGCCCTCCTTGTGGGAGGCGCGCAGCTCGGTGTCGTAGGTGTCGGAGTCCGCGTGGGCGGCGAGCTCGACGGGCAGGCCGACGTCCTTCAGCGCGGCCTCGACGGCCTCGCGGGTGACGCCCTCGCCCCGGTTGTGGAAGCGGGTGCCGAGCGCGGTGTAGAGGGGGCCGACGACCTCGTCGCCGTGCAGCTGCTGGGCGGCGATCACGACGCGGACCGGGCCCCACGCCTTGTTCTCCAGCATGTCGCGGTACTCGGCGGGCAGCTCTTCGAGCCGGTCCTCGTTGAGCACGGCCAGGCTCATGACGTGCCAGCGGACCTCGACGTCCCGGAGCTTCTCCACCTCCAGCATCCAGCGGGAGGTCATCCAGGCCCAGGGGCAGAGCGGGTCGAACCAGAAGTCGACGGGGGTCTTGCCGGTTGCCGTGCTGTTGTCAGACATGTCTCTCCTCAAGCGGACCGATCTCACTCCGTGCGCGAGAACGCCGCGGGGCGCCCCGGCCATTCCCGAGTGCCCGGCCGGGAGGCGGCATGCGAGGATCAAACTATTCGAACGTGACACAAAGGAGTGTGCCGTGCCCGGCGAGAACCTGTCCCGAGACGAGGCCCATGAGCGGGCCGAGCTGCTGACCGTCGACGGTTACGACGTCGAACTCGACGTCCGTTCCGCGACCGGCGGACCCGGCGGGGACGACACGGCGGACGGTCCGCTGACCTTCCGCTCGGTGACGACGATCCGGTTCCGCGCGGCGCGCGGCGGCGCGTCGACCTTCGCGGACCTGATCGCCCCCTCGGTCAGCGCGGTGACGCTGGACGGCACCGCGCTGGACCCGGCGGCCGTGTTCGACGGGGCGCGGATCGCGCTGGCGGACCTGGCGGAGGGCGCCCACGTCCTGGTGGTCGACGCGCAGTGCGCGTACAGCCGGACCGGCGAGGGCATGCACCGCTTCGTGGACCCGGAGGACGGCGAGGTCTACCTCTACACCCAGTACGAGCCGGCGGACGCGCGCCGTGTCTTCGCCAACTTCGAACAGCCCGACCTCAAGGCCCCGTACCGCTTCCGCGTGACGGCGCCCGCCGAGTGGACGGTGTGGAGCAACGGCGCGGAGGAGTCCCGCGAGGGCGGGGTGTGGCGGTTCGCGGAGACCGAGCCGATCTCGACGTACATCACGGCGGTCGTCGCCGGTCCGTACCACTACGTCACCGACTCCTACCGCCGGACCTTCGAGGACGGCACGACGCTGGACATCCCGCTCGGCGCGATGTGCCGCAAGGGGCTCGCCAAGCACTTCGACTCCGACGACGTCTTCCTGATCACCAAGCAGGGCCTGGACTTCTTCCACGACAACTTCGACTACCCGTACCCGTTCGGGAAGTACGACCAGGCGTTCGTGCCGGAGTACAACCTCGGCGCGATGGAGAACCCGGGCTGTGTCACGTTCCGCGAGGAGTACATCTTCCGCGGCAAGGTGACGCAGGCGGCGTACGAGGGCCGGGCCAACGTCATCCTGCACGAGATGGCGCACATGTGGTTCGGGGACCTCGTCACCATGCAGTGGTGGGACGACCTGTGGCTGAAGGAGTCCTTCGCGGACTTCATGGGCGTCTTCGCGATGACCGGCGCGACCCGCTTCGAGGACGGCTGGATCACCTTCGCCAACAACCGCAAGTCCTGGGCGTACCGCGCCGACCAGCTGCCGTCCACCCACCCGATCACGGCCGACATCCGTGACCTGGAGGACGCCAAGCTGAACTTCGACGGGATCACGTACGCCAAGGGCGCCTCCGTCCTCAAGCAGCTCGTGGCGTACGTGGGCCGGGAGGCGTTCCTGGAGGGCGCCCGGCGCTACTTCAAGAAGCACGCCTACGGGAACACCCGGCTCGGGGACCTGCTGTCGGTGCTGTCCGAGACGTCCGGCCGGGACATGACCGCGTGGTCGCGCTCCTGGCTCCAGACCGCGGGCGTCAACTCGCTGACCCCGGTCGCCACCTACGACGCGGCCGGCCGGATCACCGAGCTCGCCGTCCTCCAGGAGGCCGCCGAGTCCCACCCGGAGCTGCGCCCGCACCGGGTCGCCGTCGGCCTGTACCGCCGCAACACCGAGGGTGAGCTGGTGCGTTACGCGCGTGCCGAGGCGGATGTGTCGGGTCCGCGCACCGTGATCGGGGAGCTGGCGGGGGCCGAGCGGCCCGAGCTGATCCTCGTCAACGACGACGACCTGACGTACTGCAAGGTGCGGTTCGACGAGGTGTCGCTCGCCACCCTGCGCGCGCACCTGGGCGACATCACGGACCCCCTGGCCCGCGCCCTGTGCTGGTCCGCACTGTGGAACCTGACCCGCGACGGGCTGATGCCGGCCCGTGACTTCGTCGCGCTGGTCCTGGCCTTCGCCGGGCGCGAGACGGACATCGGCGTCCTCCAGATGCTGCACGCCTGGACGCGCGGCGCGCTCGTGCACTACGCGGCTCCCGGGTGGCGCGAGGAGGGCGGCCGGGCGCTGGCCGAGGGCGCGCTCGGCGAACTGCGGCTGGCCGAGCCGGGCAGCGAGCACCAGCTCGCCTGGGCCCGGTTCTTCGCGTCGGTCGCCGCGTCGGACACCGACTTCCAGCTGCTGGCCGGGCTGCTCGACGGCACCGCCCGGATCGACGGGCTCGACGTCGACCAGGAGCTGCGCTGGGCGTTCCTGTCGCCGCTGGTCGCCCACAGCGCGGCCGACGAGGCGGCGATCGACGCGGAGCTGGCCCGGGACGACACGGCGTCCGGCAAGCGGCACCAGGTGCGGTGCCTGGCATCGCGGCCGTCCGCCGAGGTGAAGGCCCGGGCGTGGGCGGACGTCGTGGAATCGGACGCGCTGTCCAACGCGCTGGTGGAGGCGACGATCGCGGGCTTCGCGCAGTCCTCCCAGCGAGAGCTGCTGGCGCCGTACGCCGCGCGGTACTTCGAGGCGATCGAGCGGGTCTGGGCCGAGCGGTCGATCCAGATCGGGATGGCCGTGGTCAAGGGGCTGTTCCCGTCCCTCCAGGACGACCCGGCGACGCTGGAGGCGACCGACGCGTGGCTGACGGCCCGGGCGGACGCGGCGCCGGCGCTGCGGCGGCTGGTGCTGGAGGCCCGGGACGACCTGGCGCGTGGCCTGCGGGCGCAGGCGGCGGATTCGGTGGCGTAGGGCGCCCGGCCGGGCGGCGATGCAGAACGGTGTTCTTGTCCGGGTATGTCGACGGCCCTGTAACAGGGGTTAAGGTCACGCCAGTCGGCGGGATACACCGGAGCATGACCCAGAACACCCCGCTCCAGTCCGGCCGCCCCGCTCCCGCCCATGGGCGTCAACGCGTTGTCTCCGCCGCCCAGTTGAAAGCCATGGGGGTGCCCGTCGGGCGGGCGGCGGAGCGGTGCCGGGACGGCGGGCCTTGGCAGCAGCCGCTGCCCGGGGTCTTCGTGCTGCACCCCGGTCCGCTCAGCGGCCGGGAGCGGCTGCGGTCCGCCCTGCTGTACGCGGGCCGCCCGCCGGCCTCCGGGCGGCGCGCGGCCCCCGCGCGCACCGCGGACCCGGCGTACGGCGACGCGGTGCTCACCGGGCTCGCCGCGCTCTCGCTGCACGGCTTCGCCGCCGCGCCGCCCGCCGTCTCCATGGCGCGGGTCGATGTGCTGGTGCCCCGGGTACGGCGGCTGCGCTCGGCCGGATACGCCCGGCTGCTGCGGACCGCCGAGCCGCCGGGCCCGGAGTGGGTGGACGGGCTGCCGGTGGCCCCGGTGGCGCGGGCGCTGGCGGACGCGGTGGCCGGGCTCGGGGACGCGGTCACGGTGCGCCGGCTGCTCACCGAGGCGGTGCGCGGCGGCCACTGCGAACCGGCCGTGCTGGTGGGCGAGCTGCACCGGGCCAAGGTGCTCGGCCGGCCCCAGGTGGTCGGCGCGGTCGACTCGCTGCTCGCCGAGGGCCGGGCGATGGCGGAGGAGCGGCTGTACGCCATGGTGCGCGCGCACGGGCTCAAGGAGCCGCTGTGGAACGTGGACCTGAGGCTGCCCGGCGGCCCGCATCTGGGCCGGGTGGACGCCTACTGGCCCGACGAGGCGGTCGCGGTGGAGCTGGACGCCCGGGCCCCACGCCACAGCCGCCATGACCGGGAGCACGAGGCCGAGTGGTCGGCGTACGCGGCGCGGCGCGAGCATCTGGAACGGCTCGGCGTCACCGTCGTACACCTCTCGCCGCGGAAGCTGCGGGACGCGCCCGGGCAGCAGGCGGCCGTGGTCCGGACAGCGCTGATGGCCGCGGCGGACCGGGAGCCGGCGGCGTACGTGATGATCCTTCCCCGCTGAACCGGGGCCCCACACCTCACGCCTCGGCCCCTCACGTCACATGGCTGAATTTGTGTCCCGTATCAGCCCGTTCGTCCCTGCTGACGCTTCCGCACCGGTGGCGGAATTCCGCCATGTACTCAACAAGCTCCCCACAACTCTCCACAAAGCCCTGTCATTTACGAAAGGGTGAGCGGTCATCCGGTACCGATTTCCGGACTCTCTCTTTCACATACAGGGATGCTGATGACCTCCGAATCCCCCGGCTCCATATCCGGAGCGAGACGAGCGGCCCGGGTGGCGGCCGCCGCCGGTCTGGTGGCCGCACTGGCCGCCACCGGTGTCGCCCCCGTCTTCGCCGCCGACGATCCGGCCTCCGCCCCCGTCAAGGCCGCCGGCACCGCGCCGGCGGACAAGCTGGGCACCGCCGACGCCGAGGTCCTGACCAAGGCCAAGGCCAAGGGCGAGAAGAACGTCACGATGATGGTCGCGACCGCTCCCGGCGCGACCGAGCAGGTCACCAAGCAGCTGGACGCCGTCAAGGGCTCCGTGCTGGGACGTGCGTACGACAAGCTGGGTTACGTACGGGCGACCGTGCCGACCGCGACCGCCGAGGCCACCATCAAGGCGGCCTCCAAGCTCGGCTCCGTCCACGGCATCGATCTCAAGCAGGAGATCGTGCTGGACGACCCGACGCCCGCGGCCGACCGGGCGACCGGCGCCAAGAGCAAGGCGAAGTCCACCGGCAGCTACCCGGCCCCCGGGAAGAAGACGCCGGCGAAGAACCCGTACAACCCGTCCTTCGAGACGGGCGCGGTCGACTTCGTGAAGCAGCACCCGAAGGCGGACGGCCGCGGGATCACCATCGGCGTCCTGGACGCGGGGGTCGACCTCGGTCACCCCGCGCTCCAGAAGACCACCACCGGTGAGCGCAAAATCGTCGACTGGGTGACCGCCACCGACCCGGTGAGCGACGGCGACGGCACCTGGCTGCGGATGACGGACGCCGTCTCCGGCCCGGTGTTCACGTACAAGGGGCGTACGTACAACGCGCCCAAGGGCTCGTACCGGATCGCCCTGTTCGCCGAGTCCGCCACCAAGGGCGGCGACATGGCGGGCGACCTGAACCGCGACGGCGACACCACCGACACCTGGGCCGTGCTCTACGACCCGGTCAGCGGCGCCTCCCGGGTCGACCTGAACGACAACGGCGACTTCCGCGACGACACCGCCCTCAAGCCGTACAAGGAGAAGCACCAGGTCTCCTACTTCGGCAAGGACGACCCGCGCACGGACGTCGTGGAGCGCATCCCGTTCGTCGTGGAGAACCGCGAGGACGTCGTCTACGACGCGGCCGGCGACACCTCCGACTACGTCAACATCGGGGTCATCGAGTCCGAGCACGGGACGCACGTCGCCGGCATCACCGCCGCCAACGGCCTGTTCGGCGGCAAGATGAACGGTGCCGCGCCCGGCGCGAAGATCGTCTCCTCGCGCGCCTGCACCTGGTCCGGCGGCTGCACCAACATCGCGCTCACCGAGGGCATGATCGACCTCGTCGTGAACCGCGGCGTCGACGTCGTCAACATGTCGATCGGCGGTCTGCCGCCGCTGAACGACGGCAACAACGCCCGCTCCGAGCTGTACAAGCGGCTGGTCGACATCTACGGCGTGCAGCTGGTCATCTCGGCCGGCAACGACGGCCCCGGCGTCAACACCATCGGTGACCCCGGCCTCGCCGACCACGTCATCTCGGTCGGCGCGTCCATCTCCAAGGAGACCTGGGCCGCCAACTACGGCTCCAACGTCACCAAGAAGTACGACATGCTGCCCTTCTCCTCGCGCGGCCCGCGTGAGGACGGCGGCTTCACGCCGACCCTGACGGCACCCGGCGCGTCGATCAACTCGACGCAGACCTGGCTGCCCGGTTCGCCGGTCGCCGAGGCGGGCTACTCGCTGCCGGCCGGCTACTCCATGCTCCAGGGCACGTCGATGGCCTCGCCGCAGGCCGCCGGCGCGACCGCGCTGCTGCTGTCCGCCGCGAAGCAGAAGCACATCGAGCTTCCCCCGGCCGACCTGCGCACCGCGCTGACCAGCACCGCGACCAAGATCAAGGACGTGCCCGCGCACGCCCAGGGCGCCGGTCTGATCAACATCGTGGACGCCTGGAAGCTGATCAAGAAGCAGGGCGCCCCGGCCCACGAGTACACGGTCAAGGCCCCCGTCGACACCGCGATCGACTTCGCGCTGAAGACCCCGGGCTTCGGCACCGGCCTGTACGACCGCGAGGGCGGTCTCCAGGCCGGCCAGAAGAAGACCTACGACGTCACGGTCACCCGCACCACGGGCCCGGACAAGAAGGTCGCGCACAAGCTCTCCTGGAAGTACAACGACGGCACCTTCAAGATCGTCGACGCCAAGAAGGTCTCGCTGCCGCTCGGCAAGCCGGTCACGGTCAAGGTCCAGGCGAAGCCGCGGACCGCGGGCGTGCACAGCGCGATCCTCCAGCTGGACGACAAGAAGACCGCCGGCACCGACCAGCAGATCCTGACGACCGTCGTCGTCTCCAAGGCCCTGGCGAAGCCGTCCTACGCGTTCAAGGCGTCCGGCTCGGTGCAGCGCAACGGCACCACGTCGTACTTCGTGACCGTGCCGGAAGGGGCCAGGACCCTTGAGGTCGCGATGAGCGCCCTGCGCTCGGGCAGCCAGACCCGCTTCATCTCCATCCACCCGTACGGAGTGCCGGTGGACGACAGCGGTACGCCGTTCTGCTACCCGAACTACGAGAACCCGGCCAACACCTGCCGCCCGGACGCGCGCTCCTACGCCGACCCGCAGCCCGGTGTCTGGGAGATCGAGGTCGAGGCCCGGCGCACGTCGCCGCTGCTGGACAACCCGTACAAGCTGGACGTGGCGCTGCTCGGCGCGACCTTCGACCCGGCGGTGCGGACCATCGCCGAGGCGAAGATCGGCACCCCTGCGGCGGTCGACTGGACGGTGACCAACGACGCGGGCGCCCTGGAGGGCAAGCTCAAGGGCGGTTCGCTGGGCTCGGCCGCGGTCGAGCGCCCGTCGATCTCCACCGGTGGCACGTACACCAAGGAGGTCACCATCGGTGAGGGCGTCGAGAAGCTGGACGTCGCCATCGGCGGCACCACCGACGCCAACGCCGACCTCGACCTGTACGTGTACAAGGGCACCGCTCAGGTCGGCGCCTCCACCACGGCCGGTTCCGAGGAGTCCGTCAGCCTGGCGAAGCCGGCCGCCGGCACGTACACCGTCGTCATCGACGGGTACGACGTCCCGGCCGGGACCACCGAGTACGACTACCGCGACGTGTACTACTCCGCGTCGCTCGGCACGATCTCCGTGGACGAGTCGAAGGCCGTGAACCTGGCCGCCGGCGCGTCGGCCGAGGTCGCCGCCGAGGTCGAGGTGGCCGGCGCGGCTCCCGAGGGGCGGCAGTTCTTCGGCGAGGTCAGCCTCGTGAACGCCCGGGGCACCGCGGCGGGCACCGGCAGCGTCGTGATCGAGAAGGTCACGCCGTAACCACACGGTGCCGGACATGTGATCCGTAAAGCAGTGGGGCGGGTGCTCACCGGGCACCCGCCCCACTGTGCTGAGCGCCACTCGTCCGCAGGCCGGACAATGGATTGGACAAGGCGGGCGTGGACATACGCATCATGGACCGGCAACCGTGCCCGTTCGTACGTCTGAGGGAGTTCCTGTGAAGGTCGGAATCGTCGGCGCCACCGGTCAGGTAGGCACAGTCATGCGCAGCATCCTGGCCGAGCGGAAGTTCCCGGCCGACGAGCTGCGGCTGTTCGCCTCCGCGCGCTCGGCGGGCTCCGTCATCGAGTGGCAGGGCCGCGCGATCACCGTCGAGGACGCCGCCACGGCCGACTACACGGGCCTGGACATCGTGCTGTTCTCGGCCGGCGGCGCCACGTCCAAGGCACTCGCCGAGAAGGTCGCCGCGCAGGGTGCCGTCGTGATCGACAACTCCTCCGCCTGGCGCAAGGACCCCCAGGTCCCGCTGGTCGTCTCCGAGGTCAACCCGCACGCGATCGCGGACCGCCCCAAGGGCATCATCGCCAACCCGAACTGCACCACGATGGCCGCCATGCCCGTGCTGCGCCCGCTGCACGAGGAGGCGGGGCTCGAAGCGCTGACCGTCGCCACGTACCAGGCGGTCTCCGGGTCCGGCCTGGCCGGCGTCGCCGAGCTGCACGGCCAGGCGGCCAAGGTCGTCGCCGACGCGGACAAGCTCACGCACGACGGCTCGGCCGTGGACTTCCCGGAGCCGGGTGTCTACAAGCGCCCCATCGCCTTCAACGTGCTGCCGCTGGCCGGGTCCATCGTGGACGACGGCTCCTTCGAGACGGACGAGGAGCAGAAGCTCCGCAACGAGTCCCGCAAGATCCTGGAGATCCCGGAGCTGAAGGTCTCCGGCACCTGCGTCCGCGTCCCGGTCTTCTCCGGCCACTCCCTCCAGGTCAACGCCCGCTTCGCCCGGCCGGTCTCCGTGGAGCGCGCGTACGAGCTGCTGAAGGACGCGCCGGGCGTCGAGCTGTCCGAGATCCCGACGCCGCTCCAGGCCGCGGGCAAGGACGCCTCGTACGTGGGCCGCATCCGCAACGACGAGACCGCGGAGAACGGTCTCGCCCTGTTCGTCTCCAACGACAACCTCCGCAAGGGCGCGGCGCTGAACGCGGTCCAGATCGCGGAGCTGGTCGCGGCGGAGCTCGCCGGCTGACACCGGGATTCCGCGGGGCCCGGGGCACTGCCCCCGGGCCCTCGGCACGCGTCCCGTGGAAGGATGGCGGGAAACATCACAGAGCAAGGAGATGACCGCGTGCCTGGCACGAATCTGACCCGCGAAGAGGCACAGGAGCGGGCGCGCCTGCTGACCGTGGACGCGTACGAGATCGATCTCGACCTCTCCGGGGCGCAGGAGGGCGGGACCTACCGGTCCGTCACCGTCGTGCGCTTCGACTCCGCCGAATCCGGTGCGGAGACCTTCATCGACCTGATCGCCCCCGCGGTGCACGAGGTCGAGCTGAACGGCAGGGCGCTGGACGTCGCGGCGGTGTTCCGCGACTCGCGCATCGCACTGCCGCACTTGCAGGCCGGCTCCAACGAGCTGAGGGTCGTCGCGGACTGCGCGTACACCAACACCGGCGAGGGCCTGCACCGCTTCGTCGACCCCGTCGACCAGCAGGCGTATCTGTACACCCAGTTCGAGGTGCCGGACGCGCGCCGCGTCTTCGCGAGCTTCGAGCAGCCCGACCTGAAGGCGACCTTCCGGTTCACCGTGAAGGCCCCGTCCGGCTGGACCGTGATCTCCAACTCGCCGACGCCGGAGCCGCAGGACGACGTCTGGTCGTTCGAGCCGACGCCGCGCATCTCCTCGTACATCACCGCGCTGATCGTCGGCCCGTACCACTCGGTGCACAGCAGCTACGAGAAGGACGGCCGGACCGTCCCGCTGGGCGTCTACTGCCGGCCCTCGCTCGCCGAGTACCTGGACGCGGACGCGATCTTCGACGTGACCCGGCTGGGCTTCGACTGGTTCCAGGAGAAGTTCGACTACGCGTACCCGTTCGCCAAGTACGACCAGCTCTTCGTGCCGGAGTTCAACGCGGGCGCGATGGAGAACGCGGGCGCGGTCACCATCCGCGACCAGTACGTCTTCCGGTCGAAGGTGACGGACGCGGCGTACGAGACGCGCGCCGAGACCATCCTGCACGAGCTGGCCCACATGTGGTTCGGCGACCTCGTCACGATGGAGTGGTGGAACGACCTCTGGCTGAACGAGTCGTTCGCCACGTACACCTCGATCGCCTGCCTGGCGTACGCCGAGGGCTCGGGGTGGCCGCACTCCTGGACCACGTTCGCCAACTCCATGAAGACGTGGGCCTACCGGCAGGACCAGCTGCCGTCGACCCACCCGATCATGGCCGACATCCGCGACCTGGACGACGTCCTGGTCAACTTCGACGGCATCACGTACGCCAAGGGCGCCTCGGTCCTGAAGCAGCTGGTGGCGTACGTCGGCATGGACGAGTTCTTCAAGGGCGTGCAGGCGTACTTCAAGGCGCACGCCTTCGGCAACACGCGTCTGGCCGACCTGCTGGGCGCGCTGGAGGAGACCTCGGGCCGCGACCTGAAGACCTGGTCGAAGGCGTGGCTGGAGACGGCCGGGATCAACATCCTGCGCCCGGAGGTCGAGACCGACGAGAACGGTCACGTCACCTCGTTCACCGTGCTCCAGGAGGCGCCCGCGCTGCCCGCCGGGGCCAAGGGCGAGCCGACGCTGCGCCCGCACCGGATCGCCATCGGCTGCTACGACCTCGATGCCGAGGGCAAGCTGGTGCGCACGGACCGGATCGAGCTGGACGTCGACGGCGAGCGCACCACCGTGCCGTTCCCGGCCGGCCGGGCGCGTCCGGCCGTCATCCTGCTCAACGACGACGACCTGTCGTACGCGAAGGTGCGCCTGGACGAGGAGTCGCTGCGGGTCGTCACCGGGCACCTGGGCGACTTCGCCGAGTCGCTGCCGCGCGCGCTGTGCTGGGCGTCCGCCTGGGACATGACCCGGGACGGCGAGCTGGCCACCCGCGACTACCTCGCGCTGGTCCTGTCGGGGATCGGCAAGGAGTCGGACATCGGCGTCGTGCAGTCGCTGCACCGCCAGGTCAAGACGGCGATCGACCTGTACGCGACGCCGGAGTGGCGCGAGGCGGGCCTGACGCAGTGGACCGAGGCGACGCTCGCGCACCTGCGCGCGGCCGAGCCGGGCAGCGACCACCAGCTGGCCTGGGCGCGCGCCTTCGCGGCCACCGCCCGCACCCCCCAGCAGCTGGACCTGCTCCGCTCGCTGCTCGACGGCACCGAGGCGGTCGAGGGCCTGACCGTGGACACCGAGCTGCGCTGGGCGTTCGTCCAGCGGCTCGCCGCGACCGGGCTCATGGACGAGGAGGAGATCGACGCCGAGTACGCGCGGGACCGGACGGCGGCGGGCGAGCGGCACGCGGCCTCCGCCCGTGCGGCGCGGCCCAGCGAGGAGGCGAAGGCCGAGGCGTGGGCGTCGGTCGTGGAGTCCGACAAGCTGCCGAACTCGCTCCAGGAGGCGGTCATCGCCGGCTTCGTGCAGACGGACCAGCGCGAGCTGCTGGCCCCGTACACGGAGAAGTTCTTCGCCTCGGTGAAGGACGTCTGGGACTCGCGGAGCCACGAGATGGCCCAGCAGGTCGCGATCGGCCTGTACCCGGTGCTCCAGGTCTCGCAGGAGACCCTGGACGCCACGGACGCCTGGCTGGCCTCGGCCGAGCCGGGCGCGGGGCTGCGCCGGCTGGTCTCGGAGTCCCGCTCGGGCGTGGAGCGCGCGCTGCGGGCCCGCACGGCGGACGCGGCGGCGACCGCGTAACGAAGCTGGAAACCGCCCGGCGGACAGGCGCTGAAGCGCAGCCGTCCGCCGGGCGGGGCGGGGGGGGTTACGAGGCGGACGCCTCGTAGCGGGCTCTGAGGTCCGCCGCGCCGGACTCCGTCAGGGAGCCGTGCAGGCGCATCCTCGCGACGCCGCCGTCCGGGAAGGCGTCGAGCCGTACATGGGTGACCACGGCCTCGTCCGGCAGCGGGAAGCGGTGCGGGGTGTCGGGCTGGAGGCGGGTGCGCGGGATGATCTCGAACCACTCGCCGCTTTCGCCGTCCCGGCCCTGGAGGGCGATCCAGCCGGCCGCGTTGCCCTTGAGGTAGGCGGTGTCGATCTCGACCGCGCGGACGGCGCCCTGGGCGGGCAGCCGGAAGCGGACCCAGTCGTTGGTGTCGCGGACCCGGCGGCGGCGGTTCTCCCAGCCGTCGTCCATCTTGCGCGAGGTGCCGGGCAGGATGATCTGGGTCGGCGAGGAGTAGAACCGGTCCGAGGCGTCCTCGTAACTGCCGCCGTTCAGGACCGAGATCAGGTCGAACGTGGAGAGCGTGGCCAGCCAGGACGGGTCGGGGACGACCTCGCCGTGCACGCGGAGGCGGGCGATGCCGCCGTCGGGGTGCTGGCAGAGGCGGATGTGGGTGTAGCGGCGTCCGCCGGTGATCTCGAAGCCGTTGGCGGCGTGGCCGCGCACGGGGGTCGGGGGGACGATCTCCTCCCACTTCACGTCGTCGGCGAGCAGCTGCTCCGGGCCGGGCGCGCCCTCGACGCAGGTGGCCTGGACGGAGACGCGCTGCGGGTAGTTGCCGCGGAAGTGGGCGGTGTCCACGACGATGCCGCGGATGATGCCGGGGGCGCCGAGCCGGATCAGCGCCCAGTCGTGCGCGTCGGGGGCCGGGAAGGGGTGGTCCGCGTCGGCGCCGCGCCGGCGGCGGGTCTCCCAGCCGTCCATGATCTTGCCCTTGTGGCCGAAGTGCTCGGGGTCGAAGACCGCGCGCTCCCGGACGAGCAGGTTCTCGCGCTGGGCGAAGAACTCGTCGTTGGCGGCGATCACGCCCGCGCCGAGCCGCCGGTCGGCGAGGTCCACGAGGCCGGTGAAGGGGAGGTCGGCGGTGCGGTAGTCGGCGTAGGGGTCACCGCCGCCGTACGGGGCCGCGTCATTGGCGTGGGGGTCGTCGTGCCGGATCTCATCCTGTTCGGTGGTCATGCGTTCACTGTCGTACGCCGGAAGCCGGTAGGTCCATCGAAAGTTTCCGCATGAATCATTCAGCCAGGCTGAACGGTCGTGCTGTCCCCGTGCGGTTCGGCCGCCTCGCGCAGCGCCGTGAGAACCCGGGCCACCGCCGGGGCGTCCGCTCCCCCGCGCCGGACGGCGGCGACGACATGGCGGCGGGGCCGGTCCGCGTCGAGGACCCGCATCACCACACCCTCCCGGCCGTGCCGTTCCACCGAGGCCATGCGCGGGACCAGGGCGACCCCCAGGCCGGCGGCGACCATGGCGAGGATCGCGGTCCAGCCGGACGCGCTGTGCGCCTGCTCGGGTACGAAGCCCGCCGCCCGGCACGCGGAGACGGTGATCTCCGACCAGGGGCCCGAGCCGCCGTAGATCCAGGGCTCGGCGGACAGGTCGGCGAGGCGCAGCCCGGGCGCGTCCGCGAGGCGGTGGCCGGCCGGGAGCGCCACGTCGAGCGGGTCGGCGAGCAGCGGCAGGACGGTGAACCGGGGGTCGCGGGCCGTCGGAGCGTCGGCGGCCAGCGACAGGGCGAGGTCGACCTCGGCGGCGGCGAGCAGTTCGTACGCCTGGGCGGCCTCCGCCTCGCACACCCGGATCTCGGGGCCGGGGCGGGGGTCGGCGCGCAGCCGCTGCACGGCCGGGACGACGAGGGCGGGCACGGCGGTGGCGAAGGCGGCGACCCGGACCTCGCCCGCCTCACCGCGCAGATAGCCGGTCAGTTCGGCGTCGGCGCGCTCCAGTTGGGCGAAGACCGCCTCGGCGTGGCGCAGGACGAGATGGGCGGCGTCGGTGAGGCGGACGCGCCGGCCCTGGGCCTCCAGGAGGGGGACGCCGAGCTGCTTCGCCAGGTTGGAGAGCTGCTGCGAGACCGCCGACGGGGTCATCAGCAGGGCGTCGGCGGTCGCGGTGACCGTGCCCCGGTCGCGCAGGGTGCGCAGGATGCGGAGCTTCTTGACGTCCCACTCGGTCATGGGCGCAACCTACCGCCGGGCGGGGCCCCGGTCGCCGGGCGGCTGGGTCAGACCTGCTTCTTGGACTTGTCGAGCACCATGACCAGGCCCGCGATGACGCCGAAGAGAACGAGGGGCGCCAGGACGAACAGGCCGAGCGTGTCGATCACGCTCAGGCCGGTACCCGGGTCGTCGCCGTCGTCGCGGGTGAGCGCGAGCGCGGGGGACGACATCAGCAGCATCATCAGCGTCGTTCCGGCGGCGACGGCGCCGGCGCGCATAGCGTTCTTCTTGTCCACGGTGCAAACGTAGCGAACGCCCGCGCGGGCCGCGCGCCCGGGGGTGCCGTACGGGGTCCGGCTCACGGCATACGGACCTCCGGGGGCTCCTGCGGGGCGCGCAGGACGGCCATCAGGCGGTGCAGCCGGGGTGAGGCGGCCAGTTGCTCCAGCGTGACCGGGACGCCCTCCGCGTCGGCGACGGGCAGCCGCCAGTTGGGGTACTGGTCCCAGGTGCCCGGGAGGTTCTGCGGGCGGCGGTCGCCGATGGTGTCGGGCAGCCAGATGCCGGTCATCCGGGCGGGGGTGCGCAGCAGGAAGCGGTGGACGGCCCGGACGGCCGCCTCCTCGTCGGCGCCGGGAAGCGGCCCGCCGCCGGGGAGCACGCCGCCCTCGGGGAGCAGGCCGAGCCGGGTGAGGAGAGCCAGCCACTCGGCCGTGTCCGCGCCGTCCTCCCGCAGCTCCTCGTCCAGGGGGCGGGCGAGCAGGCCGAGGCGGTGGCGGAGCGTCACATGGTCACCGGTCAGCCGGGCGGCGGTGGAGGGCAGGTCGTGGGTGGTCGCGGTGGCCAGGCAGTCCCGGCGCCACCGCTCGGGGGCCAGCGGGCGCCCGTCGCCCGCCCAGTCCCGCTCGAACCAGAGCACCGAGGTGCCGAGGACGCCGCGCCGGGCCAGCGCCTCGCGGACGCCGGGCTCGACCGTGCCCAGGTCCTCGCCGACGACGACGGTGCCGGCCCGGTGCGCCTCCAGGACCAGGACGGCGAGCATCGCCTCCGCGTCGTGCGAGACGTAGGTGCCCTCGGTGGGCGGGCGGCCCCCGGGCACCCACCAGAGCCGGAACAGCCCCATCACATGGTCGATGCGCAGGGCGCCCGCGTGGGCGAGGAGGCCGCGCAGCAGACCGCGGAACGGGGCGTATCCGGAGGCGGCGAGGGCGTCGGGGCGCCAGGGCGGCAGGCCCCAGTCCTGGCCGCGCGCGTTGAAGGCGTCCGGGGGCGCGCCGACGGACATGCCGTGGGCGAAGGCGTCCTGCTGGGCCCAGGTGTCGGCGCCGCCGGGGTGCACGCCGACCGCGAGGTCGTGGACGACGCCGACGGGCATCCCGGCCTCCCGGGCGGCGCGCTGGGCGTCGGCGAGCTGGGTGGCGGTCAGCCAGGCGAGCCGGCAGTGGTGGTCGACCCGGTCCAGCAGCTCGGCCCGGGCGCGGGCGGTGGCGTCGGAGCGGGGGTCGCGCAGCTCCTCGGGCCAGCCGTGCCAGTCGGGGCCGTGCACCTCGGCGATCGCGCACCACAGGGCGTGGTCCTCCAGGGGGCGGCCCTGGGCGGCGAGGAAGTCGCAGTATTCGGCGTGCCGGCCGGGGGTGAGGGGGACCGCGAGGACCAGGTCGAGGGCCTGCCGCTTGAGGGCCCGGACCGCGTCCCGGTCGATGAGGGCGCCCTTGTCCAGAACGGCTTCCCGCAGCTCGGCACCCTTGCGGCGGAGCGCGTCCAGCGCGACCGGGTCGGTCACCTGCCCGTACTCCGGGACGGACTCGACGCGCAGGTGCACCGGGTCGGGGAAGCGGCGGGACGACGGGCGGTAGGGCGAGGGGTCGGTGGGGTCGCCGGGCACCGCCGCGTGCAGCGGGTTGACCTGGACGAAGCCGGCGCCGAGCCGGCGGCCGGACCAGGCGGCGAGGTCGGCGAGGTCACCGAGGTCGCCCATGCCCCAGGAGCGGGCGGAGAGCAGCGAGTAGAGCTGGACGAGGAAGCCGTGGGTGCGGGCGGGCGGCTGCGGCGCCCGGGCCGGGGCGACGACGAGCGTGCAGTGCTGCGGCTCGCGGTCCGGGGTGCGGGCGGTGAGCCGGTGCACCCCGAGCGGGGGCTCGGCCCACCAGGCGCTTCCCGGACCGGCCGGATGCGCACCCGTCCGGGCGCCCCCGGGGCCCTCCGCCTCCTCCTCCGTCTCCTCCGGCCGGACGGTCAGCTCCGTGCCGGGCGGCAGTCCGGTCAGCGCGGGCGGCAGCGGTTCGCCGGACCACACCACCAGGGTGTCCGGGAGGAGCCGGGTGCGGGCGGCCGACTCGGCGGCGGCGAGGGCGTCGCGTACCGCTTCGGGCGTCGTGGCGTCGACGCCGAGCGCGCCGAGCACGGCGACGACCGTGGTCTCGGGGACGGGCCCGGTGACGCCGGCGGACGGGGAGAAGGAGGTGGCGACGCCGTGCAGTGCGGCGAGCCGGGACAAGCCCATTCAGACTCCTGGGGACTCCGTGCCCCACGCGCAGCCGGACGCGGCCGGTTCGCTGGTCAGCGGGGCGAGGACGGCGAGCGGCGGCTCGCTGGTCAGGGGGGTGGCCTCGGCGAGCGGGGGCTCGCTGGTCAGGGGTATGGCGTCGGCGAGCGGCGGTTCGCTCGTGAGCGGGCCGGGCAGGGTGGCGGGCGACGCGCTGATCAGCGGGGCGGGACCGGATGCCTGTTTGGAGAGGGCGGAGAGCGGGCGCTGCGCGATGGCGGGCATGGTGGCCTCCTGGCCGTGGAGAACAGGACAGTGACGGCCTACCCAGCGGACGCCGCCGCAGACGTAGGCGTTACAACAACGAGTTCAACGTGCTCCGGGTCACATTCCGTTCCCGAAGAGCCCGTTGCCCGTAAGACGTTCGTCTTTTTCGGCCATTCGGCGCTGTCTTTCGCGTATCGCCCCGTCGCACGCACCCCGCTCATCACACGGGTCGTATCAGGTCATTTCCGTACCGAACGCCTCGCGCATTGACACCCTCGCGCGCGGGGTGGTGGGCTCGGAGGCCATCGGCCGGGGCGAGGGGAGAGACAGGGATGCGGCTCAGTGGGAGGACACGGGCGACGGCCGTCGCCGTGGCCGTGCTCGGCGGGCTGCTCGCCGCCGGGGCGCCGCCCGCGCTCGCCGCTCCCCCGGACCCGGCCTCCACGTCCGCGGCGGACCGGAGCCGCACGCTGAGCTCCGCGCTCCCCGCCGTGTGGCCGCGCCCGCAGAGCATGGCGGCGGCCGGGCCCGCCGTGGCCCTCGGCCGCGAGGTCACCCTGATCGCGGACACGGCGGCCGATCCGTACGCGGTGAAGGCGCTGCGCGCGGTCCTGGCGGACGCCGGGGTGCGCACGGTCCACGAGACGCTGCCGGGCGCCGGTCCGGTCCTGCGGCTGGGCGGCGACGGGGCGGCGGACGCGCTGCGCGGTCTGGGCGGCGACGGGGCGGCGGACGCGCTGCGCGGTCTGGGCGCCCCGGACCGCGCGGATCTCCCGGCGGGCGGTTACCGGCTGGCGGCCGGGCGGGTCGCGAAGCGGGACACGGTGGCGGTCGAGGGCGTCGGCGAGGACGGGCTGTTCCACGCGGTGCAGACGCTGCGCCAGCTGGTCCGGGACGGGAAGGTCGCCGGGGTCACCGTCCGGGACTGGCCGGCCACCGCCGTACGCGGGCTGACCGAGGGGTTCTACGGGCAGCCGTGGAGCCAGGAGGACCGGCTGGCGCAGCTCGGCTTCCTGGGCCGCACCAAGCAGAACCGCTATCTGTACGCGGCGGGCGACGACCCGTACCGGCAGGCCCGCTGGCGCGACCCGTACCCGGCGGCCCGGCAGGCCGGTTTCCGGGCGCTGGCCGAACGGGCCGCGGCCGAGCATGTGACGCTCGGCTGGGCGGTGGCGCCGGGCCAGTCCATGTGCCTGTCGTCGGACCGCGACCTCAAGGCGCTGACCCGCAAGATCGACGCGATGTGGGACCTGGGGGTGCGGGTCTTCCAGGTGCAGTTCCAAGACATCAGCTACAGCGAGTGGCACTGCGCGGCGGACGCGGACGCCTTCGGCAGCGGCCCCGGGGCGGCGGCCCGGGCGCAGGCCCGCGTCGTGAACGGGGTGGCCCGGCACCTGGCGGAGCGCCACCCGGACGCCCCGCCGCTGTCGGTGATGCCGACCGAGTACTACCAGGACGGCGCGACGGCGTACCGCACGGCGCTCGCCCGGGAGCTGGCGGCCGGGGTCGAGGTCGCCTGGACGGGCGTCGGCGTCGTACCGAGGACCATCACCGGCGGAGAACTGGCCGGGGCGCGCGCCGCGTTCCGGCACCCGCTGGTGACCATGGACAACTACCCGGTCAACGACTACGCGCAGGACCGGATCTTCCTCGGCCCGTACACCGGCCGGGACCCGGCGGTGGCGTCCGGTTCGGCGGCGCTCCTCGCCAACGCGATGGAGCAGCCCGCCGCATCGCGCATTCCGCTCTTCACGGCAGCCGACTTCGCGTGGAACCCGAGGGGCTACGACTCCGCGGAGTCCTGGGAGGCCGCGATCGACGACCTCGCGGGCGGCGACGGCCGGAGCGGCGGCGCGCTGCGGGCGCTCGCGGGCAACAGCGCGGGCTCCGTGCTCGGCTCCACCGAGTCCGCGTATCTGCGGCCGCTGATCGCCGCGTTCTTCGCGGCGTACGCGGACGGCGCGGGCAAGGCGCTCGACGCGGCGGCGGACCGGCTGCGGGACGCGTTCGACGGGATGCGGGCGGCCCCGGCGCGGCTCGCGGGCGTCGCCGGGGGCCGGTTCGGGGACGAGGTCCGCCCGTGGAGCGAGCAGCTGTCCCGCTACGGCCACGCGGGCGGGCTGGCCGTGGACCTGCTGTGCGCCCAGGCCCGGGGCGACGGGGCCGCCGCCTGGCGGGCGTCCCTGGCGCTGGAGCCGGTCCGCGAGGACATCGCGGCGGGCGGCGCGAAGGTCGGCGAGGGCGTGCTCGGCCCGTTCCTGGACCGGGTCCGCGAGGAGGCCCGCTCCTGGACCGGCACGGACCGGCCGGGCGGCGAGGTGTCGGAGGCTCCGGGCAGCTATACGGTGCGGCTCGGCCGGGCCCGTCCGCTGGAGGCGGTCACCGCGACGACCGTGCCGGCCGACGGGGCGGCCGCGGGCGCGACGGTCCAGGCGCATGTCCCGGGCGAGGGGTGGCGCGCGCTCGGCCCGCTGTCGGCGAGCGGGTGGACCCAGGCGGCGGGCGCGGGGGTGCGGGCGGACGCGGTCCGGATCAGCTGGCCGGCCGCGACCCCGCTGGCGGGCGGCGCCCCGCCCCTGATCATCCCGCCGCTGGCCGGCGCGTCCATCCGCGCGGGGACCGCCCCGGACGTGCGCTCCCTGGTGCCCTGGTTCGGCGACGAGCCGGCCGCCCGGCTGGACCTGGCGCGCGGCGAGACGGACGCGGTCATCGGCGGCGGGCCGCAGGAGGTCCGGGCCCGGCTGTCCGGCCGGCGCCCGGCCGAGGTGCGCGGCCGGCTGACCGCGGAGGCGCCCGAGGGCATCGAGGTCCGGGTGCCGAAGCGTACGACCGTGCCGCGCGGGACGCGGACCGAGGTCCCGGTGGAGATCACAGTCCCCGAGGACACCCCGGCCGGCGAGTACGAGGTGCCGTTCGCCTTCGGGGACGAGCGGACCACGCTGACCGTGCGGGCCTACCCGCGCACCGCCGGGCCGGACCTGCTGCGCGGGGCCACCGCCTCCTCGTCGGGCGACGAGACCGCGGACTTCCCGGCGGCCGCCGCGTCCGACGGCGATCCGGAGACCCGCTGGTCCTCCCCGGCGGAGGACGGGTCGTGGTGGCAGGCGGAACTGCCCGCCCCGGTCCGCCTCGGCAAGCTGGAGCTGCGCTGGCAGGACGCGTACGCCTCGCGCTACCGCGTCCAGGTCTCCTCGGACGGCCGCACCTGGCGCACCGCCGCGACCGTCCGCGAGGGCCGGGGCGGGCGCGAGTCGGTGCGGATGGACGCGAAGGACACCCGGTTCGTGCGCGTGGTGGGCGACGAGCGGGCCACGAAGTACGGGATCTCGCTCTGGTCGGCCGAGGCTTACGCGGTGGCGGAGGACGGCTGAAGGACGGCTGGGAGGGCCGGGGCGCGGGCAGGCCGGGGCCCCGGCGCGGCTGCGGGCCGCCCCGGGAAGCGGACGGGCCCGGTCTCAGGCTGAGATGCCGTCGATCCGGGCCATCGCGTCGTCCGCGCCGAACGGTTGCAGATAGGGCAGCCAGCGCGGGTCGCGGTGCCCCGTGCCGATGATCCGCCAGGCCAGTCCGGTCGGCGGGGCGGGCTGCTGGTGCAGCCGCCAGCCGAGCTCGGGCAGATGGCGGTCGGCCTTGACGTGGTTGCAGCGGCGACAGGCCGCCACCACGTTGTCCCAGGCGTGCTGTCCGCCCCGGCTGCGCGGGATGACGTGGTCGACGCTGGTCGCGGCGGCCCCGCAGTACATGCAGCGGCCGCCGTCCCTGGCGAACAGGGCCCGCCGGGTCAGCGGCACCGGGCCCCGGTAGGGGACGCGGACGAAGCGCTTGAGCCGGACGACGCTGGGGGCCGGGACGGCCAGGGTCTCGCTGTGCATGAGGGCGCCGGACTCCTCAAGACAGATGGCCTTGTTCTCCAGGACGAGGACGAGTGCGCGGCGGAGCGGTACGACGCCGAGCGGCTCGTACGACGCGTTGAGAACCAGGACATGCGGCACGTATGCCTCCTTGTACGCCGGCGGCGCGTGGCTCGCGCCGGGACGATCTCCGCTCTCAGTCTCCCCTCACGCCTGGTCGGAGCGCCACCACGTACGGGTAACGGGCAGGAAGGAATTTTTCCCGTACGGGTCCCCCGTTAGTGTGGTTGTTCAGCGCTCTGCCGCTCAGCGCCCGCCCCCTGGAGGTTTCGCCGTGTCCCTGTCCGCCCTGTTGGCCGCAGCTCCGTCACCGGAGCCGGGGGGCTCGCTGGACGAAGCCGCGAAGCAGGCGGGAGACGCCGCGGGCTGGGTGGAGGAGAACTGGTCCACCTGGCTGAACACCGGGCTGCGGATCGTCCTCATCGCGGCGGTCGCGGTCGTCCTGCGCCATCTGGTCCGCCGCGCCCTGAGCAAGTTCATAGAACGGATGAACCGCAGCGCGCAGGCCGTCCAGGGCACCGCGCTGGGCAGTCTCCTGGTCAACGCGGAGCGCCGCCGTCAGCGGTCGGAGGCGATCGGCTCGGTGCTCCGTTCGGTGGCCTCGTTCCTGATCCTGGGCACCGCGGCGCTGATGATCCTGGGCGCGTTCCAGATCAATCTGGCCCCGCTGCTCGCCTCCGCCGGGGTCGCCGGCGTCGCGCTCGGCTTCGGCGCCCGCAACCTGGTCACCGACTTCCTGTCCGGGGTCTTCATGATCCTGGAGGACCAGTACGGGGTCGGCGACCAGATCGACGCGGGCGTCGCCTCCGGCGAGGTCATCGAGGTCGGCCTGCGCGTCACCAAGCTGCGCGGCGAGAACGGCGCGATCTGGTACGTCCGCAACGGCGAGGTCAAGCGCATCGGCAACCTCAGCCAGGGCTGGTCCACGGCCCACGTCGACGTCCAGGTCCGCCCGACGGAGGATCTGGAGAAGGTCCGCGCGGTGATCGACGAGGCCGCCCGGGGGATGGCCAAGGAGGACCCCTGGACCGAGCGGCTGTGGGGCCCGGTGGAGATCCTGGGCCTGGACACGGTGCTGCTGGACTCGATGACGGTCCGGGTGAGCGCGAAGACCATGCCGGGCCAGGCGACCGGCGTGGAGCGCGAGCTGCGCTGGCGGATCAAGGTGGCGCTGGACGCGGCCGGCGTCAGCATGGTGACCGGCGCCCCGGAGGAGGCCCCGGCGGCCGCCGACCCCACGGCCGGGATGGCCGCCCCGTCCGCGTACGCCTCCGCGATCTCCCCGCAGTCCCTCGCGGCGGCCCCGATCCCGCCGAGCACCACGAAGTAGCCGGCCCGGCCCGGTAACGCTTTGGTAGCCACCGGGGGTCAGGTCATTGACGCCCCGGTGGCCCGGGCCCTACCTTCCTTCCCACCAGATAGGAAACTTTCCTAACAGAGGGGCAGGTGCCACGCTCATGGCCGGAAACACGCCGGGCACACCCAGCGTTCTGCGCGCCATGAACGACCGGGCCGCCCTGGATCTGCTCCTGGCGCACGGCCCCCTGTCGCGGACCCGGATCGGGAAGCTCACCGGGCTCTCCAAGCCCACCGCCTCCCAGCTGCTGGCCCGCCTCGAAACCGCCGGGCTCGTCGTCGCCACCGGGACCGCCGCCGGGCGCCCCGGACCCAATGCCCAGCTGTACGCGGTCAACGCCTCGGCCGCCCATGTCGCCGGGCTCGATGTGAACGCCCACCGGATCGTCGCCGCCGTCGCCGATGTGACCGGCGAGACGGTCGGGGAGTTCGAGCTGCGGACCCCCGGGCGGCGCGCCGACAGCGTGGTGCGCGGGGTGACCGAGGCGCTGGACGGCGCGGTCGCGGCCGCCGGGCTGACCCGGGCCGACGTGCACCGGGTGGTCATCGGCACCCCGGGCGCCTTCGACCCGAACACCGGCCGGCTGCGGTACGCCTCGCATCTGCCGGGCTGGCACTCCACCACGCTGCTCGACGAGCTGGCGGCGGTGCTGCCGATGCCCGTCGAGTACGAGAACGACGTCAACCTCGTCGCGGTGGCCGAGCAGCGGCGCGGCGCGGCCCGGGGCCACGACGACTTCGTGCTCCTGTGGAACGAGGAGGGCCTGGGCGCCGCCCTCGTCATCAACGGCCGGCTGCACCGGGGCTTCACCGGGGGCGCCGGCGAGGTCGGCTTCCTGCCGGTGCCGGGGGCGCCGCTGGTCCGCCAGGTCACCAAGGCCAACGCGGGCGGCTTCCAGGAGCTGGCGGGCGCCCAGGTGCTGGCGCGCCTCGCCCGGGAGCTGGGCATCGAGGACGCGCCGGGCTCCGGCACCCATCACGAGATCGCCGCCGAGCTGGTGGGCCGGGCCGCCGAGGCCGCGGAGCGGGGCGAGGCGGGGCCGTACGCCGCGCTGCTCGACCGGTTCGCCACCGGCCTCGCGACCGGGCTCGCCTCGCTGGTCGCCGTCCTCGACCCGGAGATCGTCGTGCTCTCCGGCGAGCTGTTCGCGCGCGGCGGGGAGCCGCTGCGCGCCCGGGTCGCGGCCGAGCTCGCCGAGCTCGCCGCGTCCAGGCCCCGGCTGCTCGCCGGGGACGTCACTCAACGGCCCGTTCTGCGCGGCGCGCTGGAGAGCGCGCTCGCCACCACCCGCGACGAAGTGTTCGACACCTCGCGCTGACCGACCTCTCACCTTCCGTCCCTCCGCCCACCGCTTCACCGGGAGACACCACCATGTCCGGAAACCGCCGGAAGCCGGCCGTCGCGCTCGCCGCGACCGCCGCGATAGCCCTGTTCGCCTCCGCCTGTACCGGGCAGAGCGGTTCGGGGGCCAACGATGACGCCTCCAAGGACACGACCATCACGTTCTGGCACGGCTGGAGCGCGCCGGGCGAGGTGAAGGGCATCGAGGCCACTATCGCCGCCTTCGAGAAGGCCCACCCCAACATCCATGTGAAGGTCGTCGGCAACATGACCGACGACAAGATCAACCAGGCGCTGCGCGCCGGCGGGTCCAAGGCGCCGGACGTGGTCTCGTCGTTCACCACGAACAACGTGGGCAAGTTCTGCTCGTCGAAGGCGTTCGTGGACCTCAACCCGTTCCTGAAGAAGGACGGCATCGACCCCGAGGCGACCTTCCCGAAGGCGATGAACGAGTACACCCAGTACGACGGGGTGCGCTGCACGGTCCCGCTGCTGGGTGACGCGTACGGGCTCTACTACAACAAGGACGCCTTCGAGGCGGCCGGGATCGCGAACCCGCCGAAGACCTGGTCCGAGTTCGCGGCCGACGCCAAGAAGCTGACGAAGACCAAGGGCGACTCGTACGAGCAGCTGGGCTTCATGCCGAACTACCACGGCTACGAGTCGACCACCGAGCACTACCTCGGCGCCTGGAACCCCACCTACTTCGACGCGGACGGCAAGTCGAACATCGCGAAGGACCCGGCGTTCGCCGCGCTGCTCACCAACCAGAAGAAGCTGGTGGACTCGCTCGGCGGCTACGCGAAGCTGGAGAAGTTCCGTACCGGCTTCGGTGACGAGTGGGGCGCCAAGCACCCGTTCCACACCGGGCAGGTCGCCATGCAGCTGGACGGCGAGTGGCGGCTCGGCATGGCCGAGGAGACCAAGCCGGGCTTCGAGATCGGGGTGGCCCCGATGCCCGTCGCGGACGACGAGGCCGACACGTACGGCAAGGGCTATCTGACCGGCACCATCGCGGGCATCGCCGCCACTTCCAGCAAGCAGAACGCGGCCTGGGAGCTGGTCAAGTTCATGACGACCGACACCGACGCGGTGGTGAACTTCGCCAACGCCATCCATAACGTGCCGTCCACGCTGGCGGCGCTGAAGTCGCCGAAGCTGAAGTACGACCCGCGCTTCAAGGTCTTCCTGGACATCGCGGCCAACCCGAAGTCGACCACCACCCCGCCCTCGGTGAACGGCGGCGCGTACCTGACCTCGCTCCAGAACCTCGGCTTCGACGTCGAGAAGGGCAAGCAGAAGGACATCCAGGCGGGTCTGGAGAAGACCGCGAAGGAAATCGACGCGGCGATCGACCAGGCGAAGTAGAGCCGACGCGATGAGCACGTACACACTCCGTTCGAAGCGCCGCAGGTCGGCGCTTCGGACGGCGGCCTTCATGTCGCCCTGGCTGATCGGGTTCTGCGTCTTCTTCGCCTACCCGCTGATCTCCACGGTCTACTTCTCCTTCACCAGCTACGACGGGTTCGCCGCCCCCGAGTTCAGCGGCTTCAAGAACTGGGCGTACGTCTTCGACGAGTACCCGATGTTCTGGCCGGCGCTGCGCAACACGCTGTGGCTGGTCGTGGTGATGGTGGCCTGCCGGGTGGTCTTCGGACTCGGTGTCGGGATGCTGATCACCAAGATCAAGACGGGCACCGGCGTCTTCCGGACGCTGTTCTACCTGCCCTATCTGGCGCCGCCGGTCGCCGCCACGCTGGGCTTCGTCTTCCTGCTCAACCCCGGTACCGGGCCGGTCAATTCGATCCTCGGCGACCTGGGTCTCGGCACCCCCGGCTGGTTCACCGACGCCACCTGGTCCAAGCCCGCGCTGACCGCGCTCGCGGTGTGGGGGGTGGGCGACCTGATGGTGATCTTCATGGCCGCGCTGCTCGACGTACCGAAGGAGCAGTACGAGGCGGCGGAGCTGGACGGGGCGACCGCGTACCACCGGTTCCGGTACGTCACGCTGCCGAACATCTCGCCGATCATCATGTTCGCCGTGGTCACCGGCATCATCCAGACGATGCAGTACTACACCCAGCCGCTGGTGGCCGGGAAGGTCGCGTCCGGGGTCATGGGCGGGTCGGGCCAGCAGTTCGAACCCGGCTATCCCGACAAGTCGACACTGACGCTTCCGCAGCTGGTCTACAACCTCGGTTTCCAGCGCTTCGACTACGGCTCCGCCTGTGTGGTCGCGCTCGTACTCTTCGTCCTCGCCATGGCGTTCACCGCACTGCTGATGCGGCGCCGCAGCGGACTGATCCAGGCAGGTGAGTGACATGGCGCAGGTTCTCGACCACCCGAAGGCCGCCGGACCGGTGAGTGACCCCGTCACCCCGGCCCAGCGCGTCGCGCGCCGCAAGGCGCTGCTGAACTGGATCGCCGTGCACGCGCTCGGCGTCGCGGCGGCCCTGTTCTTCGTACTGCCGTTCGTCTTCCTCGTGCTCACCTCGCTGATGAGCGACCAGCAGACCCTCACCCGGGACCTGTGGCCGCACCCCTTCGAGTGGGCCAACTACAAGAAGGTGTTCGACACCCCGGGCTTCCTGACCTGGTGGCGGAACACCCTGCTGTACGCGGGAGCCGGCACCGTCCTCACGGTGGTGTCCTCGCTGCCCGTGGCGTACGCGCTCGCCAAATTCCGCTTCCGCGGCCGGCGGCTGTCGCTGATGCTCGTCATCTCGATGATGATGCTGCCGCCGCAGGTCGTGGTCATCCCGATGTACCTGTTCTGGGCCAAGCAGCTGGACCTGTCCGGCACGCTCTGGCCGCTGATCATCCCGATGGCGTTCGGCGACGCGTTCTCCATCTTCCTGCTGCGGCAGTTCCTGCTGACCATCCCCGACGAGTACCTCGACGCGGCGAAGGTCGACGGCTGCGGCGAACTGCGCGCCCTGCTGCGCGTGGTGGTGCCGATGGCCAAGCCGGGAATCGCCGCGGTCGCCCTCTTCCAGTTCTTCTACGCCTGGAACGACTACTTCGGCCCGCAGATCTACGCCTCCGAGAACCCGGGGGCCTGGACGCTGAGTTATGGACTGGAGTCCTTCAAGGGCGCACACCACACCGACTGGAACCTGACCATGGCCGCGACCGTTCTGGTCATGGCCCCTGTGATCGTCGTCTTCTTCTTCGCACAGAAGGCTTTTGTCGAGGGCGTCACACTGACCGGAGTAAAGGGCTGAACCATGAAGCTCGCTGTAGTGGGTGGCGGGTCCACCTACACCCCCGAACTGATCGACGGATTCGCCCGGCTGCGTGACACGCTGCCGGTCGAGGAGCTGGTCCTCGTCGACCCGGCCGCCGACCGGCTCGACCTCGTGGGCGGCCTCGCCCGGCGGATCTTCGCCAAGCAGGGCCACCCGGGCCGCATCGTCACCACCTCGGACGTCGACGCGGGCGTCGCCGGAGCGGACGCCGTCCTGCTCCAGCTGCGCGTCGGCGGCCAGGCCGCCCGCAACCAGGACGAGACCTGGCCACTGGAGTGCGGCTGCGTCGGCCAGGAGACCACCGGGGCCGGCGGCCTCGCCAAGGCCCTGCGCACCGTCCCGGTCGTTCTGGACATCGCCGAACGGGTCCGGCGCACCAACCCGGACGCCTGGATCATCGACTTCACCAACCCGGTCGGCATCGTCACCCGCGCCCTGCTCCAGGCCGGGCACAAGGCCGTCGGCCTGTGCAACGTGGCGATCGGCTTCCAGCGCAAGTTCGCCCGGCTGCTCGATGTGGCCCCCGGCGAGGTGCATCTCGACCACGTCGGGCTGAACCACCTCACCTGGGAGACGGGGGTGCGCCTCGGCGGCCCGCAGGGCGAGAACGTACTGCCCCGGCTGATCGCCGAACACGGCGACGCCATCGCGGACGACCTGCACATGCCACGCGCGATCGTGGACCGGCTCGGCGTCGTCCCCTCGTACTACCTGCGGTACTTCTACGCGCACGACGAGGTCGTCCGCGAGCTCGGCACCAAGCCCTCCCGGGCCGCCGAGGTCGCCGCCATGGAGAAGGAGCTCCTGGCGATGTACGGCGACCCGGCCCTGGACGAGAAGCCCGCGCTGCTCGCCAAGCGCGGCGGCGCCTTCTACTCGGAGGCGGCCGTGGACCTGGCGGCGGCCCTCCTGGGCGGCGGCGGCTCGGCGCACCAGGTGGTCAACACGTACAACGACGGCACCCTGCCGTTCCTCCCGGACGACGCGGTGATCGAGGTCCAGGCGAAGGTCGACGGCTCGGGCGCGGCCCCGCTCGCCGTGCCCGCCCTGGACCCGCTGTACGCGGGGCTCATCGCCAATGTCACGGCGTACGAGGACCTGGCGCTCAAGGCCGCGCTGCACGGCGGCCGGGACCGGGTGTTCAAGGCGCTGCTGGCGCACCCCCTGATCGGCCAGTTCGAGTACGCCGAGGCGCTGACCGACAAGCTGATCGCGCACAACCGGGAGCACCTCGCGTGGGCGTGAACGGTTCCGTCCTCGCGATCGACGCGGGGAACAGCAAGACCGATGTGGCCCTCATCGGTGCGGACGGCACGGTGCTGTCCACGGCCAGGGGCGGCGGGTTCCAGCCGCCCGTGGTCGGCGTGGAGACGGCCGTCGACGTGCTCGGCGCGGCGGTGCGGCGGGCGTTCACCGAGGCCGGGGCGGACGCCGGGCAGGTCGCCCATGTGTCCGCCTGCCTCGCCAACGCGGACCTGCCGGTCGAGGAGGAGCAGCTGACGGCGGCACTGGCCGCGCGCGGCTGGGGCCGGACCGTCGAGGTGCGCAACGACACCTTCGCGATCCTGCGGGCCGGGGTGGACGAGCCGCGCGGCGTGGCCGTGGTGTGCGGCGCGGGCATCAACTGCGTCGGCATGGTCCCGGACGGGCGCACCGCGCGCTTCCCGGCGATCGGGCGGATCTCCGGTGACTGGGGCGGCGGTTCGGGCCTGTCCGAGGAGGCGCTGTGGTTCGCCGCGCGCGCCGAGGACGGCCGGGGCGAGCCGACCGAGCTGGCCCGGACGCTCCCCGCGCACTTCGGGCTCGGCTCGATGTACGCGCTGATCGAGGCGCTGCACCTGGGCCGTATCGCGCCGGAGCGCAGGCACGAGCTGGCCCCGGTGCTCTTCGCGACGGGCGCCGCCGGCGACCCGGTCGCGCGGGCCCTGGTGGACCGGCTGGCCGACGAGGTCGTGGCGCTGGCCTCGGTCGCGCTGACCCGCCTCGGGCTGCTGGCCGAGGAGGCGCCGGTGCTGCTCGGCGGCAGCGTGCTGGCGGCGCGCCATCCGCAGTTGGACGACCGCGTCCGCGAACTCCTCGCGGCGCGGGCCCCGAAGGCCGTGGTGCGCGTGGTGCGGGAGTCGCCGGTCCTCGGCGCCGGGCTCCTGGGCCTGGACCACACGGGCGCGGCGCCCGCGGTGCACGCGCGGCTGCGTGCGCAGTACGCCTGACCGCCGGGCCGTCAGGGGCGTCCCGTAGCCTGCGGGTTGCGGGGCGCCCTTCTCGTACGGGAACCGAATGGCCGTCCCAGTCGTGTTGTTGATGGGGAGGACGGTCCGGAGGGGGATCGTGCCGTCCGCCTTGATCAACGGCGCCGGTCTTGATCCAATGCGGTTGACCGCGGCCGGTCATGGCCGGCCGTTGTGCGGTCCGGTGTCCGATCCAGGCGTTCTGGATGTGGGTGCCGGTCCCTGAGGCCATACTTCTTGGCCGGGCACCAGTCCCCCGATCGGCCGGGGGCGGGCCGCCGTCAGTGACCGAGGGGGAGGCCGAGTGACACACCCGCCGAGTGCGCGTGAGGCGCTGCGAAGCGCGCCGGGGCAGCCACCCGCGCCGGAGGCCACGCCCGCGCCGGTGCCGCGGCAGCCGAGCGCCCGGGCCGCCGTCGTGGGGCGGCTGCGTGCCGCCGCGACCACCGAACCGGGCCGGCTGCGCGTCATCGGGGCCGTCCTGGCGCTGCTGGTCCTCGCGTTCGGGGCGGTGACGGCGGTCGAGATCAACGGCCGGGCCGCCTCCGCCGACGACGTGGTGGAGCGCAGCCAGCCGCTCAGCGCGGACGCGGCGGGCATCTACCGCTCGCTCGCGGACGCGGACGCGGCGGCGGCGAGCGGCTTCCTGGCCGGGCCGCAGGAACCGCGCGCGGTGCACGAGCAGTATGTGAAGGACATCGAGGAGGCGTCCCGGCTGCTGGTGAAGGCTGCGGCGAACACGGACGCGGGCTCCGCGTCCGGCCGCGAGATCACCACGCTCAACGAGGGACTCCCCCGCTACACGGGCCTGATCGAGCGTGCCCGCGCCAACAACCGCCAGGGCCTCCCGCTGGGCGGCGCCTATCTGCGGTACGCGAACCAGACGATGTCCGGCGAGCTGCTGCCGGCCGCCGAGCGGCTGTACGCGGCGGAGACCGGCCGGCTCGGCGAGGACCAGAGCTCCGCACGGTCCTGGCCGCTGTTCGCGCTCGGCACCGGTGTCGTCGCACTGGCCGCGCTGGCCTGGGCGCAGCGCCGCAACTACCGGCGGACGAACCGGGTGTTCAACCACGGTCTGCTGGCCGCGACGGCCGCGACGACGGTGCTGCTGCTGTGGCTCGCGGTCGGGCACACGGTGGCCAGGTCCGGCCTTGCCGAGGCCGATTCGCACGGACAGCGGCCCATGGACGTGCTCAACCGGGCCCGGATCGACTCGCTGAAGGCGCGCGCCGACGAGAACCTGACGGTGGTCGCCCGGGGCGCGGTGCTCACCGCGGACGGCAAGAACGACAAGTACGAGACCGACTACGCGGCGGGCATGAAGGCGCTCGGCGGCGAGCTGGCCGCGGCGGCGAAGCTGGCCGACGAGACCGGGGACGGCGCGGGCGGCAAGCCGGTCGCCGCGGCGGCCGAGGCGGTCGAGGAGTGGCGGGGCCGGCACCGTACGGCCCGCAAGACCGACGACGCCGGGGACTACGAAGCGGCCCTGGAGCAGATCATCGGCCAGGAGAACTCCACGGGCGAGTCCTTCAAGAAGGTGGACGACGCGCTGCGCGACGCCCTGGCGCACGAGCAGGACGACTTCACCCGGGCCGCGCGGGACGGCCGCGGCGCGCTGGGCGGCCTGCCGGTCGGCGCGGTGATCCTGGCCGTGCTGGGCGCGGTCGCGGCGATCGTCGGGGTCAACCGCAGGCTCTCGGAGTTCCGGTGACAGGGGGAGCGATGACAGCGAAGGACCCGAAGGGCCTCGGCCGGCTGCGCGGCTGGGGCGGGGTGACCGCGATGGCCGCCGCCTGCGCGCTGACCGCCGCGCTGACCCTGCTGCCCCTCTCCCACCCGGGCGACGACGTCTTCGGCCCCCAGGTGACGGGGCCGGGCGCGGCGCACGCCCTCCAGGCGAAGGCCGACGCCTGCACGGACCCGGAGGCGAGCCTCCGGCCGGGCAGGGTGGACGGGGACGCGGTCCGCAAGATCAAGGAGCGCGGCAAGCTCATCGCGGGCGTCGACCAGAACAGCTTCCAGTGGGGCTTCCGCAATCCGGAGACCGGGGACCTCGAAGGCTTCGACATCGACCTGGTCAGGGCCCTCGCGAAGGACATCCTCGGCGACGGCGACAAGGTGATCTTCCGGGCCGTCCCGACCAACCAGCGCATCGCCGCGCTGGAGAACGACAAGGTCGACGTGGTCGTGCGGACGATGACGATCAACTGCGCCCGGCTGAAGCAGGTCTCGTTCTCCACGGCCTACTTCCAGGCCGGGCAGCAGGTCCTCGCCGCGAAGGAGGACCACTCGATCACCGGTTTCAACTCCACGCTGGCCGGCAAGCGCGTCTGCACCGCCGAGGGCTCGACGGCGTACGAGGCGCTGGAGAAGGAGTCGTTCGGCTCGGTCTTCAAGGACGAGCACGACGGCACCCCGGCCGACGAGGACCGGCTGACCGTCCCCAACCAGCTGGACTGCCTGGTACGGCTCCAGCTGGGCGAGGTCGACGCGGTCGTCACGGACAACGCGCTGGCCGCGGGCCAGGCCGCGCAGGACCCGGCGGTCGAGCTCAAGGGCGACCCGTTCACCACCGAGTTCTACGGCGTGGCCACGAAGAAGGGCGCGGACGACCTGGTGTCCCGGGTCAACAAGGTCCTGGTCGGCTACCGGGCCGGCGGCGCGGACAGCCTCTGGATGAAGTCGTACCGCACCTGGCTCCAGGACGGCCTGCCGGGGGTCCAGGCCCCGCCGGAGCCGAAGTACCGGGACTAGGGTCCTTCCTTTGGCGCGGCCTGCGGGCAGCACTGATCCCGCGGGCCGAGGCCCGGCGGGGAGAGCGGAGAGGTGATCGATGGGCGTCGCTGGCCCCTTCCCCAGCTACGCGGCCCGGCCCCCCGGTCCGGTCATGGACCGGGACGAGGCCGACCGCGCGCTGTCCCGGCTCGGCGCGGAGCACGAGGCGATCGAGACCTCGCTCCTCGCCCTCCAGGACCACGCGGGCCGCAGGCTCCTGGAGGGCGCCGAGCTGTCCGGTGTCACCGGGGAGCGATGGGCCGTCACCGAGCGGTCGGTCACGCTGCTGTGGAGCTATTTCGACGCGTATACGAGGGTGCTGGAGCGGGCCCGTGAGGTGCGGGCGCGGCGCCGCCACCCCAACCGCGAGGATCTGACGGCCCTGACCGAGCTGCTGCGCGGCCAGGGTGTGACCGTGGCGCACGGCGCCGCCGGGCACGACCCGTCCGTCTCCGGCCCGGCCCGGCTCTCCGAGCGGTTCACGCTGGAGGAGCTGGTCTCCCGGATGAACGGGCTGTACGCGAGCGCCCTGGACATGGTGGTGGCCTCGGACGCCGTGTGGTCGGCGATGCCCGCCCGGATAGACCTGCTCGCCGCCGAGCTGCGCCGCACCCACTCGCTGGCGCACTCGGTGGGCGTCCGGCCCGGTGAGCACCCGGCGGGTGACGAGCTGGAGGCGATCACCGCGGAGCTGGCCACGCTGCGGGAGCAGGTGATCTCGGACCCGCTGGCCTTCTGGCTGCCGGGCCCCGGGAGCGCGGCGCCCGGTGGCGGGCGCCCCGACACGGCGCGCTACGACCGGGCGGCCCGGGCGCTGGAGGAGGTGCGGCGCGAGGTCGAGGCGGTGCTCGCCGTGCGGCAGGACGCCGAGCAGCGGCTGGTGCATCTGCGCGACGTGCTGTCCCGGGCCGACCGCACGCTGGCCGAGGCCCGGCTGGCGCGCGGCGAGGTGCTGGCCAAGATCGCCGCCTCGGAGGTGCCCGTGGTCAGCGGACCGCCGACCGTCCTCCAGGAGCGCCTGGCCGCCGCTTCGGAGTACCGCAGGCACGCCCGCTGGCATCGGCTCTCGCCGCTTCTGGAGACCCTGGAGCGGGAGGCCGAGGAGGAGTTGCTGCGGGCCCGCGAGCAACTGACCGCGGTGACCGCGCCGCTGGCCGTCCGGGCGGAGCTGCGCGGCCGGCTCGACGCGTACAAGGCGAAGGTGGCCCGCAACGGCCTGGCGGAGGACCCGGTCCTGATCGAGCGGTACGACGCGGCGCGCCGGATGCTGTGGAGTGCCCCGTGCGATCTGCGGGTGGCGGCACAGGCGGTGCAGCGCTATCAGGACGCGGCGCTGGACCTGCTGGGCAGAGGTGACAATCCGTCGTGGCGGCGGGGCGAAGAGGGGGAACGGACATGAGTACGCAGTGCCAGCGCCCCGCGTGCGAGGGCAGTTACGAGGACATGGGCGGCGGTGAGCTGTACTGCGACACTTGCGGTCTGGCGCCCGTCGTTTCTCCGAACGGCATGGTGAGTTCACCGCCCACCGGGGTCGCGGCCGGCGGCCGGGGCAGCCGGGGGTCCAGCAGCGCTTCGGCGCGCAGCAGTTCGCAGTCCTCCTCGCGGGCGTCCGCACGGTCCTCGTCGCGTTCCTCGACGTCGCGGCGTTCGGTGTCGGGGCGGCTCTCGCGGTCGCTTTCGGTGTCCGGCCGGACCGGCACGCACTCGGTGTCGGTGCGCTCCTCCGCCAAGTCGACCAACGCCTCGGGCCGCAACCGGCTGGGCGCGGGTCTGGTGCAGGTGCCGGACGTGCCGCGGCCCGATCCGCGTACGGCCGTGATGGAGAACCCGGAGGTGCCCGAGCGCAAGCGGTTCTGCTCGCGCTCCGACTGCGGGGCACCGGTGGGGCGGTCCCGGGGCGACCGGCCGGGCCGTACCGAGGGCTTCTGCACCAAGTGCGGCCACCCGTACTCCTTCGTGCCGAAGCTGGAGGCGGGCGACGTCGTCCACGGGCAGTACGAGGTCGCGGGCTGTCTGGCGCACGGCGGGCTCGGCTGGGTCTACCTCGCGGTGGACAAGGCGGTCTCGGACCGCTGGGTGGTGCTCAAGGGCCTGCTCGACACGGGTGACCAGGACGCGATGGCGGCGGCGATCTCGGAGCGGCGGTTCCTCGCGGAGATCGAGCACTCCAACATCGTCCGGATCTACAACTTCGTGGAGCACCTGGACCAGCGGACCGGGTCGCTCGACGGCTACATCGTCATGGAGTACGTCGGCGGCAAGTCGCTCAAGGAGATCGCCAACGAGCGCCGCACACCGGCCGGGAAGCGCGATCCGCTGCCGGTCGAGCAGGCGTGCGCGTTCGGCATCGAGGCCCTGGAGGCGCTGGGCCATCTGCACAGCCGCAATCTGCTGTACTGCGACTTCAAGGTCGACAACGCGATCCAGACCGAGGACCAGCTGAAGCTGATCGACATGGGCGCGGTCCGCCGGATGGACGACGAGGAGTCGGCGATCTACGGCACCGTCGGCTACCAGGCGCCCGAGGTCGCGGAGGTGGGCCCGTCGGTCGCCTCCGACCTGTACACGGTGGCCCGCACGCTCGCGGTACTGGCCTTCGACTTCCAGGGGTACACGAACGTCTTCGTGGACTCGCTGCCGGACCCGGACAACATCGAGGTGTTCCGGAGCTACGAGTCGTTCTACCGGCTCCTGGTCCGCGCCACCGACCCCGACCCGGCGCGCCGGTTCGCCTCGGCCGCGGAGATGGCCGAGCAGCTGACGGGCGTGCTGCGCGAGGTGGTCTCGCTCCAGTCGGGGCGCCCGCGCCCGGCGCTGTCCACGCTGTTCGGGGCGGAGCTGCGGGTCACCGACACGGAGCTGTTCGCGGACGGGGCGGGCGAGGTGTCGCGCCTGGGGGCGCGGGCCGCCGCCGGGTCCGGGGGCCGCTTCGGCCGCCGCCGCGGCGGTACGGGCGGCGCGGCGCCCGCCGCCGCGACCCCGCCCGGGGGCATACCGGGGGCACTGCCCGCCGGACCGCCTCCGGCCTCGCCCACGGGTGCGGCGCCGGTGCCCTCGGCCGCCACCCATGTCCGTACGCCGGGCGGGGCGGGCACCGGATCGGGCCCCCTGCCGTACGCACCCGCCGCGAGCATCCCCGCGCCACGCGGCCCGGTCCCCTCGCCCGGCGCCGCTCCGGTGCCGGCGCGTTCCGGGGCGCCCCGGCCGGCCGGGCTCGACGTGCGCGGGACCTCGCTGGCGCTGCCCGTGCCCCGGGTCGACGCGAGCGACCCGAACGCCGGCTTCCTGGCCGGGGTGATGGCCTCGGCGCCCGCCGAGCTGATCGCCGCGTTGCAGGCGGTGCCGGCCGCGTCGCTGGAGACCCGGCTGCGCGAGCTGCGCGCGTACCTGGAGATGGGCGACCTCGCCGCCGCCGCGCGGACCCTGGCCGAGCTGGAGGGGCAGCACGCCGACGACTGGCGGGTCGTCTGGTACCGGGGCCTCACCTCGCTGGTGACCGGCGACAAGGAGAACGCGGCGCTGTCGTTCGACGCGGTGTACGACGCGTTCCCCGGGGAGCCCGCGCCGAAGCTGGCCCTCGGCATCTGCGCGGAGGTGCTGGGGCAGCTGGACAACGCCGCCGAGTACTACCGGCTGGTGTGGCTGACCGACCCGAGCTTCGTGAGCGCGGCCTTCGGTCTGGCCCGGGTGCAGATCGCGGCCGGCGACCGGACCTCGGCGGTCCGGACGCTGGAGTCGGTGCCGGAGGCGTCGATCCACTACACGGCGGCCCGGATCGCCGCCGTCCGGGCCCGGTTGCGTGAACGGGCCCCGGAGGAGCCGCTGATGGCGGACCTGACGGCCGCTTCGGCCCAGGTGTCGGCCCTGTCGGGGCTGGGGCTCGACGCGGTCCGGCGGGAACGCCTCTCGACCGAGGTGCTGGGTATGGCGCTCGACTGGGTACTCTCCGGTAGCCCTTCGGGCCCGCAGCCGGCCGGGACGCACGGCCCGGGGACGCTGCTCGGCAGCGAGCTGGACGAGCGCGGACTGCGGTTCGGCCTGGAGCGTGCGTACCGGATGCTCGCCCGGCTCGCGGAGCCCGGGGCCGAGCGGATCGAACTGGTGGAGCGGGCCAACCGCTTCCGCCCCCGAACGTGGGTGTGAACATGTCGCAGAACGACCAGGAGACCGCCTTGCCGAGGTGCCCCGGCTGCGAGGAGCCGCTGGAGCGGGGCGACCTGTTCTGCGGTGCCTGCGGGTACGACCTGTCGGCCGTGCCCGAGCCGCCCCGCGACCGCCCGACGGTCGCCATCGCGGCCCCGGGCGCGGCGGCCGCCCCGGCGGTGCGGCACGACGGGCCGGGTGCCTCCGGCGACTTCGAGCTGGCGGCTCCGGACGCGGCGCCCGATCCCCGTGCGGTCGCCGAGCCCGCGCCGGCCCCGGCGGCCGGCGGCAAGGTGTGCGTGGCCTGCCGGGCCGGGCGGGTCGACGGCGACGGCTACTGCGAGAACTGCGGCCACGCGCAGCCGCGTGAGCGCGACCACATGGAGCAGGAGCTCGGCGCGGTCGCCGCGGTGAGCGACCGGGGGCTGCGCCACCACCGCAACGAGGACTCGTTCGCGGTGTCCACGACGGCCCTGCCGGACGGCTCCCCGGCCGTCGTGGCGATCGTCTGCGACGGGGTGTCCTCGGCCAGCCGGCCCGACGAGGCGTCGGCGGCGGCGGCGAGCACGGCCAACGAGTCCCTGCTGGCGTCGCTGCCGCGCGGTACGCATCCGCAGCAGGCGATGCACGAGGCGATCGTGGCGGCCGCGGAGTCGGTCAACCGGCTGGCCCAGAAGCCCGGGGCCCCGGAGCGGGACCCGCACCGCCACCAGAACGCCCCGGCGTGCACCCTGGTCGGCGCGGTCATGGCGAGCGGGCTGCTCGTCGTCGGCTGGGTCGGCGACAGCCGGGTGTACTGGGTGCCCGAGGACCGCTCGACCGCGCCCGCCCGGCTCACCGAGGACGACTCGTGGGCCGCGCAGATGGTGGCGACGGGCCTGATGAACGAGGCGGAGGCGTACGCGGACGAGCGCGCCCACGCCATCACGGGCTGGCTCGGCGCGGACGCGTACGAACTGGAGCCGCACACCGCCTCGTTCAAACCGGACCGGCCGGGCATCGTGGTGGTCTGCACGGACGGCCTGTGGAACTACGCGGAGTCCGCCGCCGAGATGGCCGCCGCAGTGCCCGAAGACGCGTACGCCCGCCCGCTGCACGGCGCCCAGGTGCTGGTCGGTCACGCCCTGGACGGCGGCGGCCACGACAACGTAACAGTGGCCCTGCTGCCGTTCGCCGTGTCACCGCAAGGGGGTGCCTGACAAATGCCCGTGACTCCGCGGGGATTTGCCAGGCACCCCCTGGGGGCAGGCTCCGCCTGATACCGGGTCATTCACCCCGCTACGACTTGTCCGTACCGCTGGCTTCATCCGAGACGTGGAGCCTCAAGGAGCCGATCAGATGGCCAACTTCTCCAAGTCGAACGTGCCGCAGTTCTCCGTCGAGGTGTACCAGAACGAATACCTGCCCGAGGGCGGCCGCGAGGTCAACGGCATCATCACGGTCACCTCGACCGGCGGTGGCACCACCGGGGGCGTACCGCTGCCCGGGGCGGCCGCCGGGGCCGCCGTGGTGATCATGGTGGACTGCTCGGGTTCGATGGACTACCCGCCGACCAAGATGCGCAACGCCCGCGACGCGACGGCGGCGGCCGTGGACACCCTGCGCGACGGCACCTCGTTCGCCGTGGTCGCCGGGACGCATGTGGCCAAGGAGGTCTACCCGGGCAACGGCCGGCTCGCGGTCGCCGGCCCCCGGACCCGGGCCGAGGCCAGGGAGGCGCTGCGCCGGCTGAGCGCGGGCGGCGGTACGGCGATCGGGACCTGGCTGCGGCTGGCGGACCGGCTGCTCGGCGCGGCGGACGTGGACATCCGGCACGGCATCCTGCTCACCGACGGGCGCAACGAGCACGAGTCGCCCGAGGACCTGCGCGCGGCGCTGGACGCCTGTGCGGGCCGGTTCACCTGTGACGCCCGCGGGGTCGGCACCGACTGGGAGGTGAAAGAGGTCACAGGGATCGCCTCGGCGCTCCTCGGCACCGCCGACATCGTCGCGGACCCGGCCGGGCTCGCGGCGGACTTCACGCAGATGATGGAGAACGCCATGGGCAAGGAGGTCGCGGACGTGGCACTGCGGCTGTGGACCCCGGTCGGCGTGGAGATCCAGTTCGTGAAGCAGGTGGCGCCGACGGTCGCCGACCTGACCGGCCGCCGCACCGAGGCGGGCCCGCGCGCCGGGGACTACCCGACCGGTTCCTGGGGCGACGAGTCCCGCGACTACCACGTGTGCGTCCGGGTGCCGGAGGCCGGCATCGGACAGGAGATGCTCGCCGCCCGGGTCTCGCTGATCCTTCCCGACCCGTCGGGCGGGGTGCCGCAGACGCTTTCGCAGGGGCTGGTACGGGCGGTGTGGACGGACGACATGGTGGCGTCGACCTCCATCAATCCGCAGGTGGCGCACTACACGGGCCAGGCCGAACTGGCACAGGTCATCCAGCAGGGGCTCGATGCCCGCAAATCGGGAGACTTCGACGGCGCCACGGCCAAACTGGGCCGAGCGGTGCAGTTGGCGTCGGCGTCCGGGAACGAGGACACTGCGAAACTGCTTTCGAAGGTGGTAGACGTGGTCGATGCGGCGACGGGTACTGTGCGACTGAAGGCGAAGGTCGCGGAAGCGGACGAGATGACTCTCGAAACGCGCTCCACGAAGACGGTCCGCGTCAAGAAATAACCACATATCCGCAACGGTCAGCCGCCCGCCGGTTCAGGTCCGCCGGGCGGCGGAGCACGCCACATGACGGCCTCCGGGCCGGAGAAGGAGAGGGGGAAGCGCCGACATGCCGACCTGCCCGAACGGACACCAGTCGGGTTCCGAGGACTGGTGCGAGGTCTGCGGCCACCGCATGACCGGGCCGGGCGCGCCTGCGGGTGCGGTCCCCCCGCCACCTCCTCCACCGCCCGCCCACGGTTACGGATATCCCCGGCCGCACGACCCGGACGCGACCGCCCAGGCCGAGCTGTGCCCGCAGTGCCGCACGCCGCGTGAGGCGATGGCGCCGTTCTGCGAGGAGTGCCGCTGGAACTTCCTCACGAACACGGCGACGTCCTACACCCCGCTGGCGCCCCGGCACAACGTCCCGGGCGACCCCGGCCCCGCCGGCAGCCGGCCGCAGGGCTTCCCGGGGCAGCAGCCGCCCGGTCCGCCGCAGGCGCACGACCCCTTCGACTACCAGAGCTCCCGCCCCTCGCAGGTGAACCGGTCCGCCGAGCCCCTGTCCACGGGCCCGGGCCAGTCCGGCCACCAGGGGCAGCCGCCGTTCGGCCAGGGCGGCCCCGGACCGCAGGGCCCCGGCCCCGGACCGCAGGGCCGGCAGGGGCCTCCGCCGCCCCCGTCCCCGTACCAGCAGGGTCCGCAGGGCGGCCCGCAGAGCTCGCCGCCGCCGTTCCAGCAGCAGGGCGCGCCGCCCGCCTTCCAGCAGCAGACGGCGCCCCCGCCGGCCCCGCCGCGCACCGACGGCGACGACTGGCTGCTGTCCCCGCCCTCGCAGCCCGCGCCCCCGCCGGGCCCGGGCCCGCAGCCGTCGTTCCCGGGCCAGCAGGGCCCCGGACCGCAGGGCCCCGGACCGCAGGGCCACGCCCCCGGACCGCACGGCCCCGGCCCCGGCCGGCCGCTGTCCAACAACTGGACCGCGTTCATCGCGCCCGACCGTGAGTACTTCCTGGCGATGATGCAGCGCAGCGGCCCCGAGGCGACCGGGCTCAATCTGCCCGCGTACTCCCCGGAGCAGCAGCTCGCGCTCACCGGCGGGCAGATCACGATCGGCCGCCGCCGGCACAGCACGGGCGAGTCCCCGGACATCGACCTGGCGGTGCCGCCGGAGGACCCGGGCGTCTCCCACCAGCACGCGGTGCTGGTGCAGCAGCCGGACGGCAGCTGGGCCGTGGTCGACCAGAACTCCACCAACGGCACTACGGTCAACGGCTCCGAGGAGCCGATCCAGCCGTACGTCCCCATCCCGCTCCAGGACGGCGACCAGGTGCACGTCGGCGCGTGGACGACGATCACGGTCCGCCGGGACTGATCAACGAGGCGCGGCGGAGCGGCCGGTGAGGGGGCAAGCCCTTCACCGGCCGCTCCGCCGCGTCGCGCGTCTGCGACCATGGACGGGTGACTGAGAATCCGCGCGACACGGTGCAGGAGCTGACCTTCTACGAGCAGGTCGGCGGCGAGGAGACCTTCAGGCGCCTGGTCCACCGCTTCTACCAGGGCGTCGCCGATGACCCGCTGCTGCGGCCGATGTATCCGGAGGAGGACCTCGGGCCCGCCGAGGAGCGGTTCGCGCTGTTCCTCATGCAGTACTGGGGCGGGCCGCGCACCTACAGCGACCGGCGCGGGCACCCCCGGCTGCGGATGCGGCACGCGCCGTTCCGGGTGGACCGCGCCGCGCACGACGCCTGGCTGCACCACATGCGCGTCGCGCTGGACGAGCTGGGTCTCGCCCCGGAGCACGAGCGCCGGCTGTGGGACTACCTCACCTACGCGGCCGCCTCCATGGTGAACACCGACGGCTGACCGCCGGTCACCGACCGCCCACATCCGTGCGGAATCCGGTACTCCGTGGCCGGATAGCGGTCACGAATGCATCAAGTTGTGCCCGTAAGCGGTTTCCACGGGCACGGGCCGTCTGACAGCATCCAGACAACGCCGGGGGGCGCGCATGCGGTGAGTGGTGACGGGGGGACATGTGACGGGGTTCGTCTTTCTGCGGGTGAGGGCGCACCGGCTCCTCCTCGCGGCGGCCGTGCTGGCCGTGCTCCTGACCACCTCGGTCCTGGCCGCGCTCACCGCGTTCTCCGGTTCCGTCGGCGACGCCGCGCTGCGCCACACGCTCGCCCACCGCTCCGCCGTCCCCGCCTCGCTCGTCGTCTCCGCGCAGCTGGAACCGGACGAGCGGCAGCCGGCCGACGCGGCGGCGCGCAAGGCCGCCCGGGAGACCTTCGACGGGCTGCCGGTGACCGTGCGGAAGCTGGAGGCGTCCGGCCCGTACGCGCTGCCGCGCAGCCTCCAGGACCCGGCCGCCCGGCACGGTGACCCCGATCTCACGCACTTCGCCTCGCTGGACCGCAGCCGTGTCCGCCTCACCGCCGGACGCATGCCCGCCACCGGGGCGGGGAAGAGCGGCGCCCCCGTCGAGGTCGCCCTGCCCGCGACCGCCGCCGAGGCGCTGTCGCTGAAGCCCGGCGCCCGGCTGAAGCTCACCGACCGGCTGGCCGGCAAGCCGGTGGACGTCGTGATCACCGGGCTCTACCAGGCCGCCGACCAGGCCGACCCGTACTGGCAGCTGGACGCGCTCGGCGGGCGCGGCGTCCGCAAGGTCGTCTTCACCACCTACGGTCCCCTGCTCACCGACCCCGCCGTGCTCGGCACCGGCCGGACCAGCCCGGGCGAGACGTCCTGGCTGGCGTCCGCCGACTTCGGCACGGTCACCACGGACCGGATGGCGGCGCTGCGCGACGCGGCGACCGCCGGCCCGAAGAAGCTGCTGACCGAGCCCGGGTTCACGGACGGGGCCACCGCGCGGACCTCGCTGCCCACCGTCCTGGAGGAGGTCGACCGGGCCCTGCTGGTCTCCCGCTCGACGCTCACCATCGTGGCCGTGCAGCTGGTCCTGCTCGCCGGCTACGCCCTGCTCCTGGTGGCCCGGCTGCTCAGCACCGAGCGCGCGGGCGAGACCGAGCTGCTGCGGGCGCGCGGCGGCTCGCGGGCCCGGATCACCTGGCTGGCGTCCGTCGAGGCGTTGCTCCTCGCGCTGCCCGCGGCCGTCGTCGCGCCGCTGCTCTCCGGCCCGCTGACCCGGCTCCTCGTGGACCGCAGCGAGCTCTCCCGGATCGGGCTCCGCCTGGACACCGGGGTCACCGGACAGGTGTGGCTGGTCGCCGCCGGCACCGCGCTGGCCTGCGCGCTCGCCGTCGTGGCGCCCGCCCTGGCCGCGGGCGGCGGGAAGCGGCGCGGTACGCGGTCCGCCGCGCTGCCGGGCCCGGTGCGGGCGGGCGCCGACCTCGCGCTGCTGGTCGTCGCGGCGGTGGCGTACTGGCAGCTGGACCGGCAGACGAAGGGTTCCGGGAGCGGCGCGCTCAGCGGGGACCGGGCGGGCGGGCTCGGGATCGACCCGCTGCTGGTGTCCGCGCCCGCGCTGGCCCTGCTCGCCGGCACCGTGCTGACGCTGCGGCTGCTGCCGCCCGCCGCCCGGCTCGCGGAGCGGCGCGCCTCCGGCGGGCGGGGGCTGACGACCGCGCTGGCGGGCTGGCAGTTCAGCCGCCGGCCGCTGCGGGGCGCCGGGCCCGTGCTGCTGCTGGTCCTCTCGGTGGCGATGGGCATGCTGGCGATCGGGCAGAGCGCGTCGTGGAACCGCTCGCAGAGCGACCAGGCCGACTTCAGGGCCGGCGCCTCGGTGCGCGTGAGCGCCGGCGCCACCACGGACCCGGCGAAGGCACCCGCGTACGGGCGGCTGCCGGGGGTACGCGGGGTGGCGCCCGCCTTCCGTACGACGGCGGGTCTCTCCGGCGAGCGCACCGCCGAGATCCTCGCCCTGGACACCGCGCACGCCGACGAGCGGATGCTGATGCGCGACGACCTCGGCAACGGCCCGGTGGCCGGGCTCTTCGACACGCTGACCCCGCCGAAGGCCGCCCGCGTCGGGCTGCCGCTGCCGGAGCACAGCACCCGTCTCCACTTCGACGTACGGATATCCGCCGAGGGCGCCCCCGGCAAGGTCTCGCCGTCCGGCACGACCTCCCGGATCTCCGTCCTCCTGGAGGACCGCTACGGGCTGCCCTACCAGGTGGCCGCCGGGTCCGTCCCGGCCGACGGGAAGGCGCATCCGCTCTCCGTCGCCGTGGAGCCCGCCGGCGGGTTCGCCGTCACCGGGATCGAACTGAGCGCCGGCCGGCCCCTGGAGGCGGAGTCGCACCGGCTGGCCGTGACCGCGCTGCGGACCACCACCGCCGACGGCACCGAGCACCCCGTCCCGGTCCCGGACGGCCTGCGCTGGCAGGGCGAGAAGACCGAGGACTCCGCCCTGGAGGAGCCGAAGCCGGGCGTGCCGCTGCTTCCCCCGGCCGCGTCGGCCGAAACTCCCCTCGCCGTGAACTACTCCACCGGATCGGTCAGCGCCGAGACGGCGGCGTACTCGATTCCCACGATCGGCGTGCGGCTCACCGCGGTCCGGCCCGAGGCACCGGCTCTGAACGCCGTGGCCACGGACGCGTACCTCAAGGCGACCGGTGCCGAACCCGGCCGGCAGACCGATGTGACCGTGGCCGGCGAGACGGTACGGGTGACGATCACCCGGGTCGTGCACCGGCTGCCCACCACCGGACCCGGCTCCGGCTCCTCCACCGCGTCGGCCGAGTCCCAGCGGGCCAGGGACGGCGGGGCGCTGCTGCTGGACCTGCGCGCCCTCGGCGAGGTCTTCGCCGGCCGCCCGACCGCCCGGCTGACCGCCACCGAGTGGTGGCTGAGCACCGAGCCGGGCCGCACGGCGGAGGTGGCCGCCGCGCTGCGCGCACAGCCCGACACCGACCCCGCGCAGGTCCGGGTGCGCGACGAGATCGCCGACGAGCTGGTCACCGACCCGCTGGGGGCGGGCCCGCAGTCCGCGCTGCTCGCCGTCGCGGTGATCGCCGCCGCGCTGGCCGCGGTCGGCTTCGCGGTGTCCGCGGTCGGCTCGCAGCGGGAACGTTCCGCCGAGTTCGCCGTGCTGCGGGCGCTGGGCACCCCGCGCCGCAGACTGGCCCGGATGACCGCCGCCGAGCAGGGCGTCCTGATCGCGGTCGCGCTGCTCGTCGGGGCCCTGCTCGGGGCCCTGCTGACCCGGGCGGTCGTGCCGTTGATCGTGCTGACCGGGCAGGCGGCCCAGCCGGTGCCGCCGGTCCTGGTCCAGCTGCCGCCCGGCCAGGTCGCCGCACTGCTCGCCGGAGTCGCCGCACTCCCTCTGCTCATCGTCGCCGTGCTGACCCTGCGCCGCGCCGACCCCGCGGTCTCGCTGCGCACCCAGGGGGACAACTGACATGAGCATCCGGACCCCCCGCGCCGCGGCCCCCTGCGCCCCCTGGGTGCGCACCCGGCTGCGCACCGCGCCCGGCGCCGCCTGCGCGTTCGCGCTGCTGGTGCTGGTGACCGCGTTCCTCGCCGCCGCCTTCCCGCGCTCCGTCGACTCGTACGAGACGAAGGGGCTGCGCCACGACCTCGGCACGGCGACCCCGGCACACAGCGTGCTGGAGCTGAAGGGCCCCCAGCCCGGCCTGGAGCTGCGCCCGGCGGCACGCGAGCTCGCGGTGCGCGAGGACACCATGGCCTCCGTCCACACGCAGGTCCTGGAGCGGCTTCCGGCGCCGCTGCGCGCCGACCCCGCCGAATCGGCGTACGGGGTGCGCACCTCGACCCCGATCGCGGCCCGGGAGCCGTGGTTCCCGCGCCCGTTCGGCCTGGACCCGACTCTGACGTACATCACCCAGTCCGGGCTGTCCTCCCACGCCACCCTGCGCACCGGCAGCTGGCCGGCCACGCACGGCACGGTGTCCATGACCACCGGGGAGGTCGAGGCCGCCGTCACCGAGGAGACCGCGAAGGCGCTGCGGATCAAGGCCGGCGCGACCATCGCCGTCCCCACCCGGGGCGAGGACACCCTGACCGTACGGGTCACCGGCATCGTCGCCCCGAAGAACCCGGCGGGCTCCTACTGGTCGTCCGAGCCGCTGCTGCGGACGCCCTCGCTGGTCGCCAAGCCCACCAAGGACACGCCCCGCTACTACTGGATCGCCGCACTGCTGCTGCCGCCGGACGCCGCGCCCGCCCTGCTCGCCACCCCCGGGCAGCCCGAGCTGTACTGGCGGATCGCGCCGGACGTCTCGCACCTCACCGCACGGGACGTGCCGCGGCTGCGGACCTCGGTGGCGTCGCTGGAGGGCGGCCCGGGGCTGCTGGCCATGCGCGACGTGGCCGGTTCCACGGTGAACCTGGCGACGGACCTGGACGAGATCCTGACCGGGTACGACGGGATGCGGACCGCGATCCAGCCGGTCGTCACGGTCGCCGCCGTGGGCATCGGCGCGGTCGCCGTCGTCGTCCTGCTGATGACCGGCGGGCTGCTGGCCGGCCGCAGACACGCCGAACTCGCCCTGCTGCGGGCCCGGGGCGGCTCCCTGCGGGGCATCGGCGGCCGGCTCCTCGCCGAGACCGCGGTCACCGCGGTGCCCGCCGGGGCGCTGGGCCTGCTGCTCGCCGTGCTCACCGTGGACCGGGCCCGGCTGTGGCCCCCGGTGTGCGGCGCCGGCGCGGTCGTCGTCCTGGTCTGCGCCGTGCTCCCGCTGCACACCGCCCTGCGCCACCGCACCCCGCAGACCCACATCGGCCGGCACGACCTGGCGACCGCCCGCCCGTCCCGGCGGCGCACCGTCGCCGAACTCACCCTGCTCGTCCTGGCCGTCGGCGCGGTCTTCGCACTGCGCCGGCGCGGCACGGACGCCGGGGGCGGCACCGACCTGCTGGTCAGCGCCGCGCCGGTGCTGGTCGGGCTGATCGCGGCGGTGGTGCTGGTGCGGCTCTACCCGCTGCCGCTGCGCCTGGCGCTGCGCGCGGTGTCCCGGCTGCGCGGCGTGGTCGGCTTCCTGTCCCTGGCCCGGGCCGGCCGCACCTCGGCCGCCGCCACCCTGCCGCTGCTCGCCCTGCTGGTCGCGCTGACCACGGCCGCGTTCGGCGGTTCGGTGCTCGCGGGGGTCGCGGACGCCCGCGACGACGCCGCCGTCCTGGCCACCGGCGCGGACGCCCGGATCACCGGCGAGGCCGACTCCGCACCGCTGTCGGCCGGTCTGGTCCGGGCGGTGGAGAAGGCCGGCGGGGTACGCGGATCGGCCCGGGTACAGATCGAGTACGGGGTGGCCCTGCCGGCCCCGGACAACGGCACCCAGGACGCCAAGGGGACGACCCTGGTCGGCGTCGACCCCGCCACCTACGCCGCGCTGGCCCGCTCCACCGGGATCGGCCCGTTCTCCGCCGACCGGCTGCGGGCGAAGGGCGCGGCGGTCCGCGCGGGGACGGCGCCGGACGAGGACCGGGTCGTGCCGGCCCTGGTCTCGCCGTCCGTCGCCGAACGCCTCGGCGACCGGCCGCTCGCCCTCCGCTCGTTGGCCGGCACCTTCAAGGTGAGGGCCGCCGCCACGGTCACGCGTACACCCGCCGTGGACGGCAGCTCCTTCATCGTCGTGGACGCCGCCGCGTTCACCCACCGGCAGACCACGGCGCTGCTGCTGACCGGGGACGGCCTCGACGCGAAGGAACTGCGCGCGGCGGCCCGGCACTCGGGCGAGAAGGCCGCCGTACAGCTGCGCTCCGAGGAGCGGGCCACGTACGTCGACACCCCGATGCAGTCCGGGGCGGAGCGGATCTATCTGGCGGCGATCATCGCCGGCGCCGGATACGCCCTGCTCGCCGTCCTGCTCTCGCTGCTCCAGACCGCGCCGGAGCGCACCACCCTGCTGGCCCGGCTGCGCACCATGGGCCTGACCTCCCGGCAGGGCGGGCGGCTCCTGGGCTTCGAGGCCCTGCCGCAGGCGCTGCTCGCGGCCGGCGGCGGGCTGCTCGTCGGCTGGGCGACCATCGCCCTGCTGGCCCCGGGCGTGGACCTCGTACGCCTGGCACTCTCGTCCGGTCCCGGCACCGCCCTGCTGGACACCGCACCGCTGCGCACCGATCCGTGGTCGCTGGTCCTCCCTGCGCTCGGCGTCATCGTGCTGACCGGGGCGGTGGCCGGGGTGCAGGCGTGGTGGGCCGGCCGCCGCGGATCGATCACCGAACTCAGGGCAGGAGACTCCCGATGACGACGCCGTCGACCGATTCCACGCTGGCCGAGCTCGAACAGCGGGCCGCCGCCCGGCGCGACCGGCCCTCCTACGGCCATGACGCGCTGATCGCCTGCGACCGGCTGGTGCGCATCTTCACCACGGACGGGGTGGAGGTGCAGGCCCTCCAGGGGCTCGATCTGCTGGTGGAGGAGGGCGAGTTGCTGGCCCTGGTCGGCGCGTCCGGCAGCGGCAAGTCGACGCTGATGAACATCCTGGCGGGGCTGGACGAGCCGACGGCCGGGGCGGCGAAGGTGGCGGGCTGCGACCTGCTGTCCATGGGGCAGAAGGAACGCCTCCGCTACCGCCGGGACGTGGTCGGCTTCGTCTGGCAGCAGACCGCCCGCAATCTGCTGCCGTATCTCACCGCGATCCAGAACGTCACCCTGCCCATGCAGCTGCGCGGCCGGGGCCGGAGCCGCGAACGGGCCGCGCGCGCCGAGGCGTTGCTGAGGATGCTGGAGGTCGAGGACTGCCGCGACCGGCGCCCGCGGCAGATGTCGGGCGGCCAGCAGCAGCGGGTGGCCATCGCCGTCTCGCTCGCCAACTCCCCCTCGGTGCTGCTCGCCGACGAGCCGACCGGCGAACTCGACTCGGCCACCGGCGAGCAGGTCTTCGCCGCGTTCCGCCGCGCCAACGAGGAGCTGGGCACGACGATCGTGATCGTCACCCATGACCAGGCGGTCGCCGACGAGGTGCGGCGTACGGTCGCGATCCGCGACGGCCGCACGTCCTTCGAGGTGCTGCGCCGCACCGAGGTGGACGCGGCGACCGGCCAGGAGTCCCAGGTCGCCCGCGAGTACGCGATGCTCGACCGCGCCGGCCGGCTGCAACTGCCCGCCGACTACACCGAGGCGCTGGGCATGGAGCACCGGGTGATGCTGGAGCTGGAGCAGGACCACATCGGGGTGTGGCCGGACGGCCCGAAGGGCGGCTGACCGGCCCCGGGACGCGGTGTGACCGGCCGTTAGGATCCGGCCATGACGACGTTCGAACGCGAGATCACCGAGCCGGCCGACCTGTGCCTGCCGGACGGCCGCCTCGACCCGGCGGCGGTCGGCTGGTCGCGGACCCCGCTGCACCGCGCCAACCTGCGCGGCTGGGGCCGGACGAAGCGCTGGGAGTACTGGTGCGTGACGACGCCCACCCATCTGGTGGCGCTGACCGTCAGCGATCTGGACTTCCTCGCCCTGAACAGCGTCTACCTGCTGGAGTACGCGCCCGGCGGCCTTGAGCTGGAACGTACGGCGATCCTCCCCGCCGGTCTCGGCGCCCGCCTGCCCGACACGGTGGCCGGCTCCCCCGGCGCCCCGGACGTGGTGACGGGCCCGGCGCGCCCGACGGGCGGCAAGGTGCGCGTGGAGATCCGCGACGAGCCCGGCGGCACCCGGCTGCGGGCCCGCTGTCTGACCCCGGAGCGGGTGCCGGTGGAGGTGGACCTCCTGGTCGCCCGCCCGGCGGACCACGAATCGCTCTCGGTGGTCGTCCCGTGGGACAGCCGGCGCTTCCAGTACACCTCCAAGCAGACCGCGCTGCCCGCGTCCGGCCGGGTCCGGGTGGGCGGCGAGTTCCTGGACTTCGACGGGGACGACACCTGGGCCGTCCTGGACCACGGCCGGGGCCGCTGGCCGCGTACGGTCCGCTGGAACTGGGGCGCCGCGTCCGGCCGCACCGACGGGCACACCCTGGGCGTCCAGCTCGGCGGGCAGTGGACGCTGGGCACCGGCGCCACGGAGAACGCGCTCTGCGTGGACGGCCGGCTCAGCAAGATCGGCGAGGAGCTGGACTGGCGCTGGTCCGCCGCGGAACCGCTCCGTCCGTGGACGGTCCGCACCCCGCTGACCGGGCAGGTCGACCTGACGTTCACCCCGTTCCACAACCGCCGGGTCCGCACCGAGGCGGGGGTGCTGGCCAACCGCACCGACCAGCTGTTCGGCCATTACGACGGCACGGTGCGCGCGGACGACGGGACGCGGATCGCGGTGGAGCGGCTGCTGGGGTGGGCGGAGGATGTGCGGATGCGGTGGTGAGCGGGCCTTTACGGCGTAAAGGCCCGGCTTTCAGCCGTTCACGGAGACCGCGAGGTTCCCCAGGCCGCCCGCCGCGCCGGCCCGGCGCAGGGCGACGGAGCCGTACGGGGTGCGCAGGCGCAGCCAGCTGCCGGCCGCCAGGAGGGCGACCGGGAAGGCGGGGTCGGCGCGCAGGAAGCCGAGGGACTGCGCGGCGTGCACCGCGCGCAGCGGGAGTTCGGTGCTCGCGAGGGTGCGCGACCAGATGTCGTGGCCGATGCGGTCCCGCTCCTCGCGGGTGCGCCGGTCCTCGGGCAGCGCCTCGTCGCGGTCCCGGAATTCGGTGACGGCGGCGGTGAGCGCGGCGCGCAGGGCGACGGGTCCGGGCAGCCCGGGCCGCTCCCGCCAGCCGGCGCGCGGCGGGAGGACACCGGCCCAGGGCGGTCCGGTGACCGGCGCGGGCAGGACGGCGGCGCCCGGTCCCTCCTCGGGCAGGGCTTCCAGGAGGTCGCCGGCCGACACGGTGACGTCGAGGTCGTACGGGTCGGCGAGCCGGGCCGTGCGGATCGCCAGCACGTCGAAGGACGGCGGCCTGCCGAACACGGCGAGCGCGCCGCCGCCCGCCTGGAGGCGTACGGCGGCGGCACGGTCGTAGTGAAGCAGCCGCCCGAGGAAGGCGCCGAGATCGGCGGCCTCCCTCGCGTCGGCGAACCGCAGCGACTGTACGGACACGGTCATACCGCGGCGGGCTCCTCGGCCAGATACTCCTGGAGGAACCGCTTCTCCTCCGGGGAGATGCGCCGGGGGCGCTCGGCGGCCAGGTCGTAGGGCACGACGACGGTCGACGCGCGTACGTAGACCTGGTCCGGGTCCTTGATCTCGTAGGCGATCGTCAGGGACGCGGCGCCTATCTTCGTGACCCAGGACTCGACGGTCACCGGCCGGTGCCGGTGGACCAGGGGCCGCACGTAGTCGATCTCGTGCCGCGCCACGACGGAGCCGCCCGCGAAGGACGGCGAGCCGTCCCCCGGCGCCAGCCGGAACATGAAGTCGATCCGCGCCTCCTCCAGATAGCGGAGGAAGACCACGTTGTTGACGTGGCCGAAGGCGTCCATGTCCGACCAGCGCAGCGGGCAGCTGTAGATGTGACGAGCCAAGACGATCAGCCTCGCGTGAGCTTCTTGTACGTGGCGCGGTGCGGGCGGGCCGCGTCCGGGCCGAGGCGGTCGATCTTGTTCTTCTCGTACGACTCGAAGTTGCCCTCGAACCAGTACCACTTGGAGTCGCCCTCGTACGCCAGGATGTGCGTGGCGACGCGGTCCAGGAACCAGCGGTCGTGGGAGATGACCACGGCCGCGCCCGGGAACTCCAGCAGCGCGTTCTCCAGCGAGGACAGGGTCTCGACGTCGAGGTCGTTGGTGGGCTCGTCGAGGAGCAGCAGGTTGCCGCCCTCCTTGAGCGTGAGCGCCAGGTTGAGGCGGTTGCGCTCACCACCGGAGAGGACCCCGGCCGGCTTCTGCTGGTCCGGGCCCTTGAAGCCGAAGGCGGAGACGTACGCCCGCGAGGGCATCTCGACCTGGCCGACGTTGATGTAGTCCAGCTCGTCCGAGACGACGGCCCAGAGGGTCTTCTTCGGGTCGATGTTGGCGCGGGACTGGTCGACGTAGCTGATCTTGACGGTCTCGCCGACCTTGATGGAGCCGCTGTCCGGCGTCTCCAGGCCCTGGATCATCTTGAACAGCGTGGTCTTGCCGGCGCCGTTCGGGCCGATGACGCCGACGATGCCGTTGCGCGGCAGCGTGAACGACAGGTCCTCGATGAGGACCTTGTCGCCGAACGCCTTCGACAGGTTCTCGACCTCGACCACGATGGAACCGAGGCGCGGCCCCGGCGGGATCTGGATCTCCTCGAAGTCCAGCTTCCGCATCTTGTCCGCCTCGGCGGCCATCTCCTCGTACCGGGCGAGACGGGCCTTGGACTTGGTCTGGCGCCCCTTGGCGTTGGACCGCACCCACTCCAGCTCTTCCTTGAGCCGCTTCTGGCGCTTCTCGTCCTTGCGGCCCTCGACCTTGAGGCGGGCGGCCTTCTTGTCGAGGTACGTGGAGTAGTTGCCCTCGTACGGGAGCGCGCGGCCGCGGTCCAGTTCGAGAATCCACTCGGCGACGTTGTTGAGGAAGTAGCGGTCGTGGGTGACGGCGACCACGGCGCCCGCGTACTTGGAGAGGTGCTGCTCCAGCCAGTTCACCGACTCGGCGTCGAGGTGGTTGGTGGGCTCGTCGAGGAGCAGCAGGTCGGGCGCCTCGATGAGGAGCTTGCAGAGCGCGACGCGGCGCTTCTCGCCACCGGAGAGGTTGACCACGGGCCAGTCGCCGGGCGGGCAGCCCAGGGCGTCCATGGCCTGCTCCAGCTGGGCGTCCAGGTCCCACGCGTTGGCGTGGTCCAGGTCCTCCTGGAGCTTGCCCATCTCGTCCATGAGCGCGTCGGAGTAGTCGGTCGCCATCAGCTCGGCGACCTCGTTGAAGCGCTTGAGCTTGCCCATGGTCTCGGCGGCGCCGTCCTGCACGTTCTCCAGGACCGTCTTGCTCTCGTCCAGCTCCGGCTCCTGCATGAGGATGCCGACGCTGAAGCCGGGCGACAGGAACGCGTCACCGTTGGACGGCTGCTCCAGACCCGCCATGATCTTCAGCACCGTGGACTTACCGGCACCGTTGGGCCCCACGACACCGATCTTCGCGCCGGGCAGGAAGTTCAGGTTGACGTCATCGAGAATCACCTTGTCGCCGTGCGCTTTGCGCGTCTTGCGCATGGTGTAGATGTACTCAGCCAAGAGAAACCGTCCGGCAATCGATGTGTGGGCAGATACACCCCATCTTGCCTGACGGCCGCCGCTTGACGGAAACCGGTCCGGTGCGCGATACCCACGGTCCGGGTCCCGGTACGTGCGGGCCGGGCGGGGTGGTGCGGCGGGGGTACGCGAAGGCCCCGGCGGGCTGGTGCCTGCCGGGGCCTTCGGTCAGTGCGTGTGGCGGTGTGCTACCGCTGGTCACTCACTGGCGGTGCCGCCCTTGCGGCGAAGGAGCACGACCGCGCCGCCGCCGACGACGACCAGGGCGATGGCGATGCCCGCGATCATCGGGGTGGCGCTGGAGCTGCCGGTCTCGGCGAGGTTGGTGTCGTCGCCGCCCGAGGTGCTGCCGCCGGCCGTGGCCGTGGTCGGGGTGGGCTCGTCACCGGTCTGGGTGTCCGTGCCGCCGGTGCCGCTGCCGGTGGTCTTGCAGTCCAGGACGCCCTTGAAGGTCTTGGAGAAGCCGTTCGGCCCGGTGACCGTGATGTCGTACGCCTGGTCCTCGGCGACCGGGACCGTGACGGTCACGGTCTTGCCGGCCTCGACGGTGTGCTCCTTGCCGTCGAGCTCGAAGGTGAACGACTCGTCGCCCTTGTTGCCGACGGTGATGTCGACGCCGCCCTTGTCGCAGTTCTTCTCGGCGGTGGCGGTCGGGATCGGGCCCTGCTTGGCCCAGGTGGCGGTGGCGGTCGCGGAGACCGTCGACTCGCTGGAGCCGGCCAGGATCTGGGTCTGGCTCTTGGTGACCCCGGCGAAGGCGCGACCGACCGGGACGGAGGTGGACGCCTGGACGGTCAGCGAGGCGGTGCCCTCCTCGGAGCCGGCGGGCACGTCGAAGTAGAGCTGGTCGCCGTCGGCCGCCGTGGTGACGGGCTTGCCCGCCTTGTCGGTGACCTTCACGCCGCTGGCGGTGTCCGCCGGCGGGGTCACCGTGGCCTGGCCGGCGTTGGTGTGGACGGTGACCGGGCCGAGGCGCTCACCGGAGCGGCCGGAGACCGCGACCGGGTCGAGCGCCAGGGACGCCTTGGGCTCGGCGGTGTCGGTGGCGGAGTCCTCCAGCCAGTCCGCGAGCTTCTCCGCCTGCTCGTCCTGGGCGGTCACGTCGGCGTGGTCGGAGAACCGCCAGATCGCGACCTGGGTGCCGGCCGCCGCGGTCTTCTCGGTGAGCGGCCCGGTCTTGGCGGCCTCCGCGAGCTTCGCGAGGTCGTTCACCTGCGGGTAGGAGTGCTGGAGGATCCAGAGGATCTTGCCGGCGTCGTTGTTGCCGCCGAGCGAGGTCTGGTCCCAGGGGGTCTCCAGGTACTTCGCCCGGTCCTGGGTCGGGTTGTGGATGTCGATGCAGTACGTCTTGAGCGTGCCGCCGCCGTCGACGTTCATCTCGAACAGACCCGCGGACACCTTGCGCGTCCGGCCGCCGTCGTGCAGGAGGGCGGTGTCATAGGTCTTGAGGCCGTCCAGTACGGCGGTGGCCCCGCCCTGGTGCGCGGGCACCTCGTCGGCCGTCGCGGTGCCGGCGCCGACGAGGGCTCCGGCCACGACCAGGCCGGACGCCATCGCGGAAGCGGTCAGCCGGGCTATGCGCCCGCGCCGTGCGGTCGGGGCCGTCGCCTTGGAAGACGAAGCGGTCGCTGAAGAAGCAGAAAACACTTATTTCCCCTCTGGGCGAGACCCTCGCGCCCGGTACGCGTGTGGGGATTGTCCCGCCTGCTACTCAAGTGCCGTGTGAGTACGGGGAGATCCTATGGAGCAAGCCAAGAACAGTCCCCCGTCATACCATCCGACAACCATTCCGAATCGCAATCGTTATCCCGGGCAACGCGCGTCCCGTTGCGACCCCCCGCCCCGGCACGCTTGGTCGTCACGCGGTGACCAGATCGGAGTCGGGCTTCCGGGGTGCCGCGCCGTCCTTCTGACGTGCCGTCCGCCGCCGCACCGGCGTCCGCTCCCGCGCCGGCACCTCCTCCGACGCCTCCGCACCGCCCGCCGGTTCACCCCCGCCCACCGCTCCGCCCGCGCCCACCGGCTCCCCGGCCACCGGCCGTTCCGGCGCCTCCCGCACCGCCCACGGATCGGCCCCCGCCGCGACCGGCGCCGGGCCGTACCGCGAGGTCAGCCCCGGCTCGCCCCTCACCACCCGGCGGAACGCCGCCGTGCCCCGGGTCAGATCGTGGCCCACCGCCACCGCCTCGATGTCCACGAAGGTCCGGCGCTGTCCCTCCAGCTCCTCCTCGCGCACCTTCAGCCTGCCGTGCACCACCAGCGGCTCCCCCACCGCGACCGAGCCCGTCAGATTCATGGCCAGCGTGCGCCACGCCCACACGGTGTAGAAGCTCGTGTGCCCGTCGGCCCAAACCTCCTTCACCCGGTCCCACCGCCGGGGCGTCACCGCGAACCTGAACCGGGCCATGCCCCCGCTCGCCGTCTCCCGGAACTCCACCGCCGTCGCCGCGTTTCCCACCAGCGTCACCAGGGTCTCGTTCATGACTCCGCCTCCCCTTCACCCGGATCCCGTGGCCGCGCCATGTGCGCGGTCACCGGTCCCATGCTGGAGGGGAGGCGGAAATCCTGCCGGGGGCTGTGGACTAACGGCCCGTTGTGGAAAACTCCGTCACCGTCACATAGCGTTCCCGCACTTCGCGGTAGCGCATCAGCTCCGCCGCGACCGGGTCGAGCACCCGGGCCCGCCCGCAGGCCGCCGCCGCCTCGCGCAACCGCCGTTCGGCCTCCTGCCCGTACCGCCGGGCCGGCCCCCGGGCCGCCACCGCGCACGACCACTCGACGAGCGGGCCGCCCACGATGCCGCCGAGCATCACCAGGGCGGGCGTCAGCAACCCCGGCTCCAGCACCCCGATGATCTGGCCGGCCAGCCACAGGCCGCCGAAGATCTGCAACAGCGTCATCGCGACCTGCGCCAGCACCGCCGCCGGCCACCACGCGGGACGCGGCGGCTTCCCTGCCGCGCGCCCGACCCGGCCCTCAACAGCGCCGCCGGGCAGAGCCGCGCCTCCCGTGGCAGGCGCACCGGCGTCCGGCTCGCCGGACACCCGCCCCGCCAGTTCGTCCAGCGCGTCCGGCAGGCCCTTCGCGCCGTGCACCGCGGCCTCCCGCACCGCCTGCGCCCAGGGGCCGGGCAGTCCGGCCGCGGCGTCGTCCGCGACCGTGCGCACGGCCTGCTCGACGCGCTGGCGTGCGGTGAGCCGTTCCTCGGGCGGGGCGGCGAGCGGGACCCGGTCCCGGCTGCCGGGCTGCCGGGTGGTCTCGTACCAGCGCCACAGCCGCAGCCACGGCGTGCCGCAGGCCCGTCCGGCGTTGCGGCGCCACTCGCGCTCGGCCGCCTGGCCCGCCGCCGCCGCGCCCACGGCCTCCGCGAGCCGGTCCGTGAACTCCTCCCGGGCCCGCTCCCCCAGACCCGGCCGCCCCTCGGCGACGTACACCGGGCGGAGCCTGGCCGCCGCCGCGTCCACATCGGCGGACAGGCGACGGGTGGCCGCCGTGCGGTCCTGGACGAACCGGCCCAGCAGCTCGCGCAGTTCACCGACGCCCTCGCCGGTGAGGGCGGACAGCGGCAGGACAGTCGCGCCGGGCTCGCCGTGCTCGCCGAGCGCCATGCCGTCCTCGTCCAGCAGCCTGCGCAGATCGTCCAGGACCTGGTCGGCGGCCTCGCCCGGGAGCCGGTCGATCTGGTTGAGCACGACGAAGGTGACCTCGGCGTGGCCGGCGAGGGGGCGCAGATAGCGTTCGTGCAGGGCGGCGTCCGCGTATTTCTCCGGGTCCACCACCCAGATCACCGCGTCGACCAGCGCGAGCACCCGGTCCACCTGGTCGCGGTGGCCCTTCGCCGCCGAGTCGTGGTCGGGCAGGTCGACCAGGACCAGGCCCTGAAGCGCCTCGTCGGCCGCCGCGCCCGGTGCCGGCCTGCGCCGGAGCCGGCCGGGCACGGCGAGGCGGTCCAGCAGTCCGGCGGCCCCGTCGGTCCAGGAGCAGGCGAGCGGGGACGAGGTGGTGGGGCGGCGCAGGCCGGTCTCGGAGAGCGGGGCGCCGGCCAGCGCGTTGAAGAGGGCCGACTTCCCGCTGCCGCTGGCCCCGGCGATGGCGACGACGGTGTGCCGGGAGGAGAGCCGCTGCCGGGCCGCCGCCTCGTCCAGCACCCGGCCCGCCTCGGCGAGCGCGGCCCGGTCCAGGCGGGCGCGGGAGAGGCCGACGAGTTCGCGCAGGGCGTCCAGCCGGGGCCGGAGCGGACTGCCGGAGTCCACATACGCCTCGACCTGCGGCCGCCCGTCGTCCTCTTCCTCCTCGGGGGCCTCGTCCGGGGTCTGTCCGGCCTCCTTCCGGGCGGCCTGCGCCCGCCGCGCGATCAGCCCGTCGTCCCAGCCGGTGCCGGAGCGGGAGGGGCCGGAGGGGGCGGCGCCGGAGCGGGAGGGGCCGGTGCTGGAGGGGTCGGACAGTTGCTCCCCGGTCCCGCCCTGCCCCGGGTTCTCGTCAGTGACGGCAGTCATCGCTGCCACCTCTCCTTCTGCAATAGGGACAGCGCGGCGATGAGTTCGGCCTGTGGCTCGGGGGCCACGTCGAGGGCGTCCAGGGGGGCGAGCCGCCGGTCGCGTTCGCCGTTCAGCACGTGGTCGAGGCAGTTGGTGAGCAGCGCGCCGCCCTTGTCGCGCAGCCGCAGCGCGCCCTGCGCCCCCATGCGTTCGGCGAGTTGTTCGCCGGCGGTGCGGGCGCGGCGTCCGCCGAGCAGGGCGGCGGCCAGCAGGGCGGCGACGGTCTCGGGGTCCGGGGCGGTGTTGCGCTCCATCAGGCGCAGTTCCTCCTCGGCCAGTTCTTCGAGGATGCGGCGCCATCTGCGTACGGTCATGTCGATCCGGCCCCGGATGTCCTCGGCCGGTCCCCAGCCGCCCTCCTCGCGGCCCGCCGCCTCGAAGGCGAAGGCCGTGGCGGCGGGTTCCCTGCGCCAGACGGCGCGGATCTGCTCGTCGGCGGCGGCGACGCCGCACTCCAGGAGCGCGGCCAGGCTCTCGACCAGCGCGTCGAGGACTTCGTCGGAGGTGCTGTACGTGGGGTAGCCGCGCCACCTGGTCCGGGCGTCGCCGGCGAGCGCGCCGCCGTTCTTCAGCCTGCGCCGGAGCCGGGCGCCCTCCTTCCCGTACGCCTCCTCGACCACACCCGTGAGCCGTACGGCGGCGGCGTACTGCGCGGCGACGGCTCCGGCGAGCGCGGGCATCCGGACGTCGAGGGAGTCGATGACGCCGGCGGCGGTCCGGCCGACGGCCTGCTGGCGGGCGGCCGGGTCCTGGGCCCGGTGCGCGAGCCAGGCGCGGAGCGGGGCGACTGCGGTGGTGGGCAGCAGGCCGCTGCCGCCGCCCGCCGATTCGGGCAGTTCGGGGATGGTGAACCGGGGCACCTCGCCGAGCCCGGCCTTGGTGAGCAGCGCTCCGTACTGGCGGGAGACCTCGGTGATCACCTGGTGCGGGACGCGGTCCAGGACGGTGACGAGCGAGGCATTGTACTCCTTGGCGGTACGCAGCAGATGCCAGGGCACGGCGTCGGCGTACCGGGAGGCCGTCGTGACCATGACCCAGATGTCGGCGGCGCAGATGAGTTCGGCGGCCAGGACCCGGTTGCGGACGACGAGGGAGTCGATGTCGGGGGCGTCGAGCAGGGCGAGCCCGCGGGGCAGTCCGGGGGCGGTCTCGACGCGCAGCGCGGTGCCCTCCCCGGCCGCGTGGCCGTCGGGTCCGTCGAGGTCGTCGCACTGGCCGGGCTCCGCGTACTCCTCGGGCGGCAACCAGACCCGGGTGAGCTGCGGCAGCACCCGTACGCCCGTGAACCAGTGCTGGTCGTCCGGGTGGCAGACGAGGACGGGCGTGCGGGTGGTGGGCCGCAGCACCCCGGCCTCGCTGACCCGGCGCCCCACCAGGGAATTGACGAGCGTCGACTTGCCGGCGCCGGTCGAGCCGCCGATGACGGCGAGCAGCGGCGCCTCGGGGTCCTTGAGCCGGGGCAGCAGATAGTCGTCCAGCTGGGCGAGCAGCTCGGTCCTGGTCTGCCTGGCGCGGGCGGCGCCCGGGAGCGGGAGTGGGAGACGCACGGCGGCGACACGGTCGCGCAGGGCGGAGAGTGCGTCGATGAGCTGAGGCCGTACGTCCAAGGTCACCACATGCGAAGAATGCCCAATTTTGGAGCCTTTTTGAAGCGTATAGCCACCTCTGCGCGCCGGTTCCTCCGTCCGGACAGAGGGGATGAGTGGGGCGCAGGCATAACGAGTGCACAACACCCGTGGCGTGAAGCGTCAAAAGCGGTGCGTGATCCGGGCCTACCTGCGATTATCGTCTCGCTTCACCGAACCTCCACATCGTGCCACGCAGGTGAAGCAACGAGGTCGAGCCGATCGGAGCCCTATCCTTGACCCGGCAAGGTCACGGACCGCCCGGGTCCCGGGGCTCCTGACCACCGCAGCCACCACCCGGCCCCCGTAGCTCAGTGGATAGAGCAGGTGCCTTCTAAGCACTTGGCCGCAGGTTCGAGTCCTGCCGGGGGCGCACGTTTGTGCAGGTCAGAGGCCATTTTCAGCCCTCCGCAAGATCACTTGCGGAGGGCTTTTTCGTTGCCCAGGAGCGCACTTTGCCCGGTTTTCCACCCTCTTCTTGAGCTCCTCGTCCCACATACGTCCCCCAGTTCGGAAGGCGTCCCACGGTCTGCCCGCAGCCGCATGAGAGTAATACCTGTTCAGAGCCATTCTGACGGCCCTTCGGGTTCACACAGAGCGGGCGTCAAAGCGGCGCCTGCTCTGTTCGTGATCGCTGACTCAAGCTGCTTCACCTCGGCGCCAACCACCCGACGTGGCGCCGCCGCCGAACCACGCAAGTCACGGAGCCTGCGGCTGTGCATCGGCCGCTCCCCCGGAGAAGTGCTTCGTCCCATAGCCCAAGGCCCCGCCAGAGACGAGACTTACCCCTCGTCATCTTCCCCTTCGGGTTCCGTGGTCAGCCCCGCCGCGTCCATGAGGTCCGGGTCCGAATCGTTGTCCGCCGTGCCCCCCTGCTCCTGCTCCGCAGTTGGCCCCGCCGTCACTTCTGCTGAATTCTCATCACTCTCCACGAGCATCGGGAGAACGTATGCCTGCGCCAGCCCGGCCAGGTGAAGCGGGAGCGGCAGGGACAGCGCCGCCGCATAGTCCGGTGCCTGGCGCAATTGGTGTACGGCGAGGGCCAGAGCCTCGGCATCGTCCGGCTTCCCCAGGGCGACGGCGCCCGGGGAGTCGTCCGCGTGACAGCCGAGCACCGCAATCTCGAGCAAGGTCGGGTTCCAGGCACTGGTGCCCGCCTGCGAGGTGAGGTTGCCCGCGGCGTTGACCCTGGTGGTCAGGCGGTCGAGGGCGGGCGACACGGCATGGGTACCCGGGCGTTCCGTGGTGCTGTAGAAGATCCGCTCAGTTGCTGGGCCCCCGCCCTGCGACGGGGTGGTCTGGGCCCAGAAGCCGGCCGGCTGGCCGTGCGGCTTACCGGGGTCCGCCAGGCCCCACCACTGCGCGGACTCCCGCCCCCCACATCCTCGGACGCGCACAAGGCGGAGTTCGTCGTCGAGCCGCCCCTTGGGGGCGTGGCCCGTCCGAATCAGATCCCGCTCGATCCGGCCGTCCTGCAGCCACGGCCAGTGCAACCTGCTGTTCTGTGCGTGAGTGATCAGCACGGTGGACTGGCCACGGAGTGAGTGCAGTACGCGCTGGAGAAATGCCGCTGTCTCCTTGCGCTGCTGGGCGAGGTTGGCACGCCATTGTTGGCCGGTCACCCGAGGTGCACCAGATTGCAGGCCGTCGCCTTGCGGGTCGGGCTCCGCACATGCCTCGGGATCGATCTCGGCCTGTTTCACCAGGCCAAGGAGGAAGCGCGGATACGGCACCCATTCCCCCGCGGCGTCGTCCCAGCCCCGTACGGCAGCCTGACCTGTGGCGTGCGGCAGCGGGGTGGCCAGGACGGCCACGGGCAGGTGCTTGGGCAGCCGGGTCGGGCCGTCCTTGCGGCGCTTCACCATCCAGACCGCGGCGTACTGAAGCCGGTCGGGCAGGTCATCGCCGAGGGTGTGCTGCGGCAGTACGCGGACGCCGAGCTGACGCAGCCCATCGAGCCAGGAGCTGTGGGTGCGATGCCCGATGCTGTCCGCATTGTCGATCTGCCGGTCGGTGGACGGGGTCACAACGAACTGGGTCAGTACGCCTGCGTCGGCGCACCCCAGTCGAACGGCGAACTTGGGGTCCGTCATCGACGGGCGGAAGGTGCTGCGGTGAGCGATCTCCACCAGGGCGAGTTCAGGGCGGCCGGGGTCCGCGCCGTCCGCGCGCAGCCATGAGTCCAGGGCTTTGCGGCGCTCGACGATGGCTGCGGAGAAGGCCGCTCCCTTGCGTTTGACGGCCGGGTCGGGCACCAGCCGATCTCCGAGTCCGTCGGCCAGGGGCAGGCACCGCAGCCGCAGGATGAGTTCCTCCGTCTGCCATTCGAGGACGACCGGTGCCCCGGGCCGGGCTTCGTCGAAGTCCCGGTCCGTGATCGCGGCTGCGGAGGCGCCGCCGTCACCGTCAAGACCCAGGGCGTGCGTGAACTGAGCCACTGCTTCCTTGCGTACTTCTGATGACTGCCACAGCAACCGGATCTCGACCAGCGGTGGATCACTGTGGTGCGGGGCCGAGCTGGCGATTCGCGCCTGCGCCGCGAGGTTCGCCCTGCGCGCCTGGGTCTCGCGCAGCAGCTCGGTCTTCTTGGCCTCGTCGGTCCTTGGTTTGGGACGCCTGTTCTCCGGTGCGCCGATGCCCTTGCCGCGCCCCCGCTTCAGATCCGGTACCCGCACCACCGGTCCCGGAAGGGCCTGTTCGGCCCATTCGGTCAGCTGGGCGCGCTGGTTGGGCATGAAACCCGTGCCGATCTCGTGCTTTCCCATCCGGGTGCTGTGCACCACTGCGGCGCGGACCCCTCCCCCCTCGCCGATCCAGGAGCCCGGTTCGGCGAGGAGTTGTTCGGGGTCGGGGAAATTGCCGGCGAGACTGAGTCCGCGCAGGATGCCGGCCGTGTCGTTCTCGGACCAGGTGAAGGTGTCGGCTGCCCGGTCCCGGCGCAGTCGGGCGAGCGCGTAGCACTCGGTGGCCGGCGCTCCGGGGAGCCATGGGATGGTGGGCCTCAAGTAGACCGTGGTGGCTTCCCGATAGGAGAGGTTGAGGCGTTTGGTGGTGACCCGCGGATGCGTCGCCCATCGTCGTACGCCCCAGTGCAGGTGCAGACGCGGCCTGGCATCGAACGGCGTGGTGTGCAGGGAGATGTTAAGTACGACGGAGAACCACCACTCCTTACGTTTGACCGTCCGGAGCAGGGGCTGCGACATGAGCTCGGCCCCCTGGTCGCGGGGCCCGCGAGGTACAGCCCGAAAGCGCAGCTCTCCTCCTTCGAAGCGGTAGGGGTCGAGGGACAGGATGCGGCGGGCCAACGCATCGGTGGCGAGCTGGAACTGCCGGGGGTCGGGGGCGGCGGTCCCGCCGAGGGTGATGGGGCCGGTGAGCAGGTCGACGCCGGTGACCGGCTGCCACTTTGGCAGGTTCTGCTTGAGGTCGGTGCTGCTCGCAAGCAGCAGTGAACGGAACGCGGGGTCCTGCCCCGCGCCCTTGGGACCGAGAGTGCGCAGCCATGAGTCCAGGAGCTGCCGCAGGGAGCGCTCTGGGAGGGGGTCGGTCGCTGAAGCGGGGACGTACATCCAGAAGTCCTCGGCGGTCGGGGAGCGCTGCTCCGGCCCCGGCTCGACGGGGACACGGGGGCGAGGGCGCACGATCACGTCGGGAGCGAGGGTCTGCAGGACGCCGTCGAGCCGGCGCGTGGGCAGGGTCAGCTGCCTCTTCTCCTCGTCGCGCCCGTGGTTGTGCAGCTCGAGAAGGTCCGCGTGCCAGTGTTCGGGAAAGGCGAGGGCGTGGTAGTCCTCGGTCCAGGGCTCGCTGCCCTCGGCGAGGTAATACGCGGATCGGCGGATGTGCTGGTACATGTCCGTTCTCCCTGCGATGTCGTACGTGGTCGGCGGCACGGGATGTCTTCGGCAGCCTTGGCAGCAGCGGCGTCCCGGTGTGTCAGTCGGTGCCGCCCGGCGCGGACGGAGCGCCAAGGCCGCACAGCGCTTCGTACAGCGGCCGGTAGAGCAGCTTGACGAGTTCGATGTCGGCGGGGTCGGGCCCGCCGGCAGTGTTCTCGGTGCTGCTGAAGTACGGGGCAAGAACGTCCCGGAGGCGAACCAGCAGTCCCGGGTCACTGGTACGGGACCGCCTGTTTCTGCCTGCGACGGGTGCCTGTGCCGCGGCCAGCCGCGGTGCGAAGGCGGCGTCGACGAACACGACACGGGCCGGCACACCACCGCGGACAAGGCGGCCGATGACCTGCCAGATGGTGACGAGCTGGTCCCAGACGAAGGACTCCTTCTCGTCCTCGGAGAGCGAGGAGTAGATGTAGGGACGGGACAGGACGTGCCGCCAGACGCGGCGGGCGACGGTGCGGAAGGTGCCGCCTGCCGAGTCGAGACCGTCGGCTTCCGCCACCAGATCATCGAACGTCGCCCCCTCGCTGGGCAGTTGCCCTCGTACGAACCGGCTCGCCCAGTCGTTGATGGCGAACACAGCCAGGGACAGGTCATCGGGGCGGGGGTGGGGGCGGACCAGGAAAAACACCGTTCCGAACGCTGCCACCCTTTCCTCGCCGGGACGCTGCGGGGTGGTGAGGATGTTGTGCCCGCGCTCGACGGCGAGCAGAGGAGCGACGAGCAGTTCGGCGTCCGGGTCCTCAGCGAAAGAGGCGAGGTCACCGCGCCGCACCGCTCCGGTGCTCCGTGTCCGGCTCCCACCTGGCGCCGTGCCGTCGACCGCGGCTTCGAGCTCCGCGTCGTCGGCGGCCAGGACACGTACCCGGCCGCGCCAGCGCGGGATCTCGTCCAGGGCCGTGGCAGCCACCCCGGCCTCTGCGTAGCTGCCCACCAGAAGCAGGGCGCGCCTGCGGCGCTGGTCGGGGATTTGCGCAAGTTCGCTCTGCAGCGGAGAGGTGGTTCCGTCCCTGCGGGGACGGGCCAGACGGTCGATCATGAGGCGAAGGACGTCCTCGCGTTTGTCAGGGTCCTGCCCGGAGAGGCGGATCGGCTGCCCGGCCGCGTCGTAGAGGAACTCGGTGCGAAACACAGTGTCCCGGATGGACCGCAGCGCCTTGCTCTGCGGTTTCAGGACCGCTCGGACGGGAGCGAGGACATGGGCGCGGGTGGACGTGCCGGCCCAGCTGGTGCCGGACATCAGCAGAACGTGCGGGCCGGCCTCTCCCCGGGCGGGATCGGCGCCGAGCTGGGGAAGGCCGAGGAGCAGTTCGCGGCCCACCCCCGCGCAGCGGAAGAAGCGCAGGGTTCCGGTGCGACGACCGTCCTTGTCGCGGGCGGCCGCCCGTTCGTCGATGAGGTACTGGAAGCCGAGGACGTTGCCCATGGGCGCCTCGGGCAGGAGCGGCGCGTAGTCGAGCGGCGGCCGACGGGTCAGTTCGTGGCTCGCCGCGTCGAGCCGCAGCGCCGCCTCCACCTGGGGCCACAGGAAGGTCACCCGGTCCAGACGCTGGTGCAGCGCGGCGAGCACAAGGGTGAACTCCAATCTCCGCGCGTTCAGTTCGCGCCATTCCTCGGTAAGCGGCACCTCATCGCGCGCCGGGTCCCTGTCCTGACGGACGGTGGACGGCGACCGCTGCTGGGGCCCCGGCGCTCCGACGAGGAAGGAATCGAGGAGCGCGCGGACCCGGGCGCGCGTCCGCTTCTCGTCGAGGGTGTGCAAAACGTCGTGGGCGAGGACGGTGAGCTCGTCGGCGGGCGTCAGGTAGGGACCCCGCCCGCCGAGCGGATCGTCCCGGAACATGTCGAAGAATCCGGTGATCTCACTGCGGCGGGGCGCCCAGGGCGCCTCCGACTCAGGGAGATCCGTCTCACCCGGGCCGTCCGCGCCGTCCCTTTCCCCGTCCTCCTCGTCCTCGTACAGCGCAGTCTCGTCCTCGACGTCCCCCGTCTCCGTGCCATCCGGACGTCGGACGGACCGGCCGGACGTCAGCGGATACCAGGCGTTCAGCAGTTTCTCCTGAAGAGTCCATGCGCTGAAGTAGTCGATCTGTGCCCAGTTCCGCAGCCCCTCGTCGTCGATGAGCATGGCGTACAACCGGTCCGCCGCGGTACCGACGATGTCAAGGGCGGCCGACCACCGCTCCACGTCCTGGTCGGAGAGCGGCAGTCGTCCCTGCCGAGCGAGTTCGGCGATCTCATGGGTCTGCAACTGGTCGAGCCAGGAATCGGAGACACCGGTGGTGACGAGGGTGGCCGACGGCGCGAACATCTGGTCCAGCTGCATCTGTACGCGGTCGGCCTCGTCGACGATCACGATGTCACTGCGCAGACAGGCCAGTTCCAGGTAGCGCAGGCGTTCGGCGTTGAGCTGGCGTGGAACAGCCGTCTGGACGAGGCTGGCGGGGTTCGCCACCCAGATGAGCGCGTCGACGAGGTCGCGCGCGGCAGAGTGCCGGGGGCAGGCGCTCCACAGCGGGCAAGCGTGCGGAGTGCCCCATTCCTCCTCTTCCTCGGCACCGTCTTCGGGAGTCTGCCTGTCGGCAGCGCCGCGGGCTCGTTCGAGTGCGCGCAGGGCGTTCTCGGCCGCCACCTCGTCTCCACCCTCGCCGGCTCCGGCCCTCCTCACGGGGTGCAGGCCGCCGCACGGTGCGTCGTTGTAACGCAGCGGCTCTGATGTGTCGAGTGCGCGCAGCGCGTCCAGGGGGCAGGCGGTGCTGAGGTGTCTAAAGGTCGCGTCAGTATGGGCGAGTAGTGAGTGCGCTCCGCGCGCGGCGAGCCTGCGGTGCAGCCGCTGGGTGTGCTGGGGACGCGTGGTGCCGCCCTGGATCAAGGCGGCGCTCAGACCGAGTCCGCGGAAAAGTTCGGTCAGGGTGAGCTGTTCGGCCACATCACCGACGACGAGTGTGGTGCGCAGGCCATGGTGGTGCGCCCAGACGGCGAGCAGCGTCATCAGGGTTGATTTACCTGCGCCGACCATGCCAACGAGGTGTGTGAGCCGGTTCAGAGGCAGCGCGGACGCCGGCGCAAAGGCGGTCCCGTCGGGGCTACGGGTGTCGAGATCGAGGTCGTCGAGGCGCTGGGCCCAGTTTCCCTCCTTGCGACCGCGCCGCCGTTCCTCCTCGTCCATCCACCGCGCCACGTCGTCGAGTTCGTCGAGTGGGACGTCCAGAGGTCCTGCGGTGGCCGGGCGTCCTGCGGTGAGAGGGTGACCCGGGAACGGGTCCCGTACGAGGTCGGCCGGGATGGTGACGGAGGTGCGCCGGTGGCGGCGGTCCATGAATCGATGCTCGCCCGCCTCCGCCTGATCCATCGGTTTGACGGCGAAGCCCGGCAGGCTCGCCAGTGCCTCGTCGTACACGGCGAAGCGGTCGGCGGCGACCATGGGAGCAACCCGGTATGCCGCCTCCCCCTGTGCCGGGACGCGGTAGGCCCGCAGCCGTTCCGGCAGTTCCAGGTACGTGTTCAGGGACTGCCGCCACATCCGGCCGCGGCGCATCGGCCACAGCAGGTGTCGGGCGGCGGCCAGCGCGGCCTGCTCCGCGGCCCCCACGGGCAGCTTCGCGGCACGTGCGAAGGCGAGGCCGTAGCCGCCCAGCAGTGTCCATGCCCCGTCGGCGGCGTGGCCGGGCGCCACGGTCTCCATCAGACGCAGGGCCAGCTCGACCTGGCAGAGCAGCGCGGGGCGGGTCCTGGCGTGTTCCTCGGGCCAGGGCCCGAGCGCGGCCACGACCGGCTGGTACCAACTGCTGCGGTCACGCATCGTCCGCTCCGTCCTCCTGCCCGGCATCCTCGGCCGGGAGCGTGTTGTCCATGGGGCAGCGTCCGGCGGCCCCTCGGCCGGGGCCCAGCGGTTTGTCCGCTCCACCGCGGAGCGGACAAATGGAGGCGTCCGGCCCTTGCTCACCAGCCAGTCGCAGCCGGGCCGCCCGCACGAATTGGCGATCTGTCAGGAGTCTGAGCCCATCCGCCTGAGCGCCCCGCTCCTTGGCGTAGCTGTCGAGATAGTCGCGGCGTGCGCGGACCCTGAACTCCGGTACGACCCAGCACGCCTCGTCGTAGGGTGGTTCGGCCCGCACCGCGGTCGCGCTGCGGCCGAGGAAGGCGGGATGCGCCCAGTCCTTGACGTCCACGGCCCACACATGACCGTCGGGGAAGATGACTCTCACGTCGTACGAGTCGAAGTTGGGCCACATCTCAACGGTGAGCCCCAGCGCCCGCAGCTCACCCTCCAGGGAAGTCTCCGCCTGCCCCGGCCCGGTGACGAACAGCCGCAGCGGTTTCCGCAGTTGGCGCAACTCTCCGGTCTCAGCCGCAACGAGCGCCCGGCCGTGCGGCGCGGGGCCCCGGTGGCGGCATTGATCCCGCTCGCACCACCACTCGGTGTCGGACACCGGATGCAGCAGGGTCAGGCAACGGTGACAGCACAAATACGAACCGTCGCGCCGGAACCCAGCGGGGACGCGGGCGTAGATCTCCTCGACGAGGAAGCGGACCGGGTCCAGGAAGAGGTCGCAGCTGATCTCGGCCCAGTCGTCCTCCGTGAGTACGGGTCGGGTGACCAAGAGGCGGCGGAAGGCCGTGTACGACTCGGGCGCCGACATCGCACGGCAGACCCGCAGGGCCTCGTAAATGACCATGCGGTCGTACTGTCGCCCGGTGCTGTCACCGTGTCCGCGCACAGAAAGTTCATGGCAGAGCTGGGAGGGTTCTCCCGAGCCCTCGTCGATCAGCCGGTCCGCGGCGTCGAACAGGTCTGCGGGCAGCTGATCGAGAGGCCAGCTGCTGAGCGGCCGGGCGCGGGCCCAGCGGACCATCTCAGGTACGCCGGTCGGAGGCGTGGCTCCGTTGCGCAGGCACTGGAGGGTCAGGGCGTCGAGGGCACGCTGCGCGCCGGCCGGATAGGGCAGGGCGAAGGCGTCGAGGTCGTCGACGGTCGCCAGGTGCAGGACGGCGGTGGCCACGTCCCTCAGCAGAACGACGTCCCGGTTGGACATCCAGTCCGGAGAAGCCTGTTGGTCAGTCATCGGAAGCGACGCCCCCTCTCGGCGCCAGGTCGGCACTAAGCTCGGACTCGTCGGCGGAAGACGACGCATCGGGGCGGTACGGCAACAGATGATCGGTGACGTAGGCGCTGCCGGGACGGCACCAGGTGCGCGCCAGGCATCCGTGGCAGTGGCGCCCGGTCCTCGGTTCGTACGTGGTGTCCTCGATGAGCGGCTGGGCGAGAGAAGCGATGACATCCCGGGCTTCATTTACGATCTCAGCGCGCCCGGGATCGACGCGTTCAAGCCTGCTATCCCCGCGACCCTCGCGCAGGTGCTCCAGCTCGATCCAGGAACGGCGCGGGTCGTCGCCCACGGCCCTCGCGTGCAATAGCAGTACGCCGAGAGCCAGTTGCGGATACGTACGCAGCAGTGAATCCCGCTCCCACAGCGGGCGGGAGGATGTCTTCGTCTCGCGCCAGATCCACCGGCCACGATGGGTGTACACGAGATCGGGTACGGCGAGGACGACGACATCGAGTTCAGGAATGTAGGCCGTAACCCGATGCTGCACGAGGACGCGCTCGTCGGCGCCGAGTCCGTCGAGCGGGCACAGCAGCCGGTGCCCGGCCATCATTCCGGCGGCCGCACGCGCGGACGCCTCGTCCAGACCGTTTTCGGATCGCAGCGCGTCCGGCTCGGGGGCCGCACGATCCCGGCAGCCGCGCACCGGCTTTTCACTGTGGAGCGCGTCCAGCCGGGAGTCGACGAACCTGCCACGCCGCGCCCCCTCGTTCTCGCCAGAAAGGTCGTTGAGACGCAGACGCCGCACCAGGTGGTACTGGGCGGGGCATTCCGCGTACAGGCGCAGATCCCAGGCGGAGACGGAACGCCGCTTGCGCGCGACAGACGCGGGCCGCCCTCCCCACAAACTCGGGGCGCGCTTCAGGTCCGTGCAACCGGCGATGGCCTTGCAGTCGACGCAATTCTCCCCGGGCCTGGCACCGGTCGCGGTCGCGGCGGAGAGGAAGGCCGGCACGGCGTCGCCCTCGAACCGCTCCTTCACCTCGGCGGGCCCCTCGCCGAACAAAGGCGGCGCACCGAGCAGCGGTTCCATCACACCGTCGGCGCACCCGACGTCGAAGACGCGCACCAGGGCAGGCGGCCGACTGGTGTCGGACGCCACTGCCGGGGGTTCGTCCCGCACCCTGCGCCGGGGCGTCGGCGCCCCATGGGCCATCACCTGTGCCACGGCTCCGAGTTCGGCGGCGGGGCGGCTGGTCTTGGCCCGGCCCAGCGAGGGCAGCCAGAGGTCGCGCACGGTCCCGTCGGCGGAGGCGTACATGCGGCCCCACAGAGTGTGCTCGTACTGCCGGGCACCGCGCGCGTCGGGTGCGTGCAGTCGGCGGGTGCGCCACGTCCACGGCTGCTTGACCGCCAGGGTGGGCGGCAGCCCTGCTTCCGCGGCGGCGGCCTGCTCCCGGGCGCGGGCCGCGACGTACCGCTCCAGGGCGTGCGCGGTCCATGCGAGATGCACAGGGTGGACCGGGGCACCCCTGCCTCGGAACGGTCCGCGGGTGTTCCGCAGCTCCTCGCGCACCTGCTCGACGGACCGGCCGTCATGCTCCACACGATCGAGCGCCGCAAAAAGCGGGCCGAATCCGAACTCCTCGTACGGCGTGGGCAGGAACGGCACGGCCGGTTCGGCGACGAGCTGGGGCCGCATCGCGATGCGGCGGTGTGTGGGGCAGGCCGCGGCGTCGGGCCGGGCCATCCGGGGACTCGCCTTGATCAGCCAGTCCTCTCCGACTACACCCGGTGGGTTTTGCATGATGACCCCCGTTGCAAGGCGGCAAGGGCAAAGTGGACGTCCAGGATCAAGGGGCCTGGCAGGCTACGAACGGGACCCTGGACGCGATCCAGCATGCCACACATCTGTGAACTGAGTCCATGAAGATCTAATAAGTTAGCCACTTCACGCTAGTCTGTTGTGCCGGATGGTGCGGAAGGACGAAGGGGCGGCGCGACGTGGACGTGGATTCGTACGCGGGGATGTACAGGCCCAGCACGGGTGACCTGATCGACGGGCGCTACGAGTTGAAGGAGTCGCTCGGCAAGGGCGGGATGGCCCACGTCTGGCAGGCCCGCGAGATCTCCACGGACAACGAGGCTTCCGAAGGTCGCACGACGTCAGCGGGTCGCGAGGTCGCGGTGAAGTTCCTGCGCCACGACTCTGAGGCCCTGTACGCCCTGGACCCCGAGGAAAGGGAGGCCGAACTCGCCGTCAGAAACGCCCGGTTCCGGCGCGAGGCCACACTTCTGGGCACACTCGACCACCCGGGCATCACGGAGCTGTACGGCAGCGGAACGCACCAGGGCGTGCCCTACATCGCCATGCGGCTGGTGACCGGGGTGAGCCTGCGAACCTTCCTCGACGAGCACACACCGCTGCCACTGGCGACAGCGATCGCGGTCGCCGTGCAGATGGCGAGAGCGCTGGCCTGCGCGCACACGCTGCCTGTCGTGCACCGGGACCTCAAGCCGGCCAACATCATGATCGACGATGAGGGGGCGGTCGTCCTGATCGACTTCGGCATCGCCAAGCCGCTGTGGTCCGACGCCACCCGGTACACGGCGCACGGTTCCACCCTCGGCACCCGCGGCTATCTTGCGCCCGAGCAGCTGCTGGAGCGCGAGCCCACCGCGCGGACGGACGTGTACTGCTTCGGTTGTGTCTTCTACGAACTGCTCACCGGGCGCCCACCGTTCCCGCGAGGCTCGGACTCCGGACTGACCGAAAGGCATCTCTACGAGGAGCCGCTGCCGCCGAGTGTGTACGCTGCGGGCATCCCCGAGGCAATCGACGATCTCGTGCTGCGCATGCTCGCCAAGCAGCCCGGACAGCGACCGCCTGTGGACGAGGTCTTGGCGGTCCTCGAACCACTCGGTCCGCAGCCCGGTGACCCCGGGCCCCGTCCGCGCACCCACCCCGACGCCACGGCGCCGCTTCGCCGGCCCGCTGACCGGGCCGTACGCACACTCCGCGCTCCCGCCGCGTCCCCTGTCCCGTCATTGGCGGAGGGCCAGGCGGAGTGGCTGGACGCCCGCTCGGTGGAACTGCTGTGCGCGCGGGCCGAGTCAGAGATCGCCACCCGCGAACCCGGTGACGCGATCGATCGTCTGAGTGCGCTGACGGAACGGGTGCGCGGGGAGTGGGGAGCGCGCCGCCCGCTGGTGCGCCGCGTGTGGCGAGGAGCGGCGGACGGGCTCCGCCTGGCCGGGGACTTCGGCTCCGCGGCACGTCTCTACGAAGGGATCGACGACGCGCTCCTGCACGGCGACGGTCCGGCCGAGCGGACGGAGCGCGCGGTGATCCGGCTGCGGCTGGCCGAATGCCGACTCGCCTTCGGTGAATTGGAGGTCGCCGTCGCCGCGGTCGACGCCGCGGGCCGCACAGCTGCGGGCCTGCCTCACGAGCACGCCGTACAGGTCGAGTCCGTACGATGTGAGGTCGACGCACAGCTCTCAGCACGGCTCGCGGACGCGGACGATCATGGCGCCTCGCAGGTCCGGACGGACGGCGAGGCGCCGTGACACGCACCGCCTCCTCGCACCGCCGGACGTGCTACGCCCCGCCCGCGAGACGCCCGGCTGCCAGTTCGTCACCGAGGTCGTGGACGAGGTCCGCACCGAGCTCGGCGGTGCGTCGCGCCAGCTGTTCGAAGGCGGCGAGCTCACGAAACGCCTCACCGTAGCGCCGCTGTTCGCGCAGCGGCACCTGGCGGACCTGGAGGCGGCGGACATCGATGCGGGAGGAGCTCGTCGCATGGGTCCCGGCCTGCCGGACGTTGGCCGGGGAGCGCAGCGAACCGGCGAGGAACCAGGCGTCCAACTGCTCGGGCTGCACGCGCACGGCGTGCAGCTGAGCTCCCAGGGCGGTGGGTACTCCTTCGTGGACCCAGGCAGAGAAGGCCCGCGCCACTCCCACCACGACGATGTCTCCGGGTTGGGCGATCACGGCTTCGCGCAGCGCCGGGTCGTCGCCGGCGAGGTGTCCCCTGGGTGCGCCGCCCGACAGGAGGTCGGGAACCGTCAGGAGCGGAATGTCCTCGGCGGACGGCATCTCGGTGCGGACCGCCGTCTCTGGTGGCTGCTGGCCGCCGCGCAGGGTGAGCGCCCCCGCCCGCGCCAGTTCGGCGACGGTGGTGGCCGTGGGTGTGTCGTGTGCCGCAGAGGTGAGTTCGAGCGCCGCGAGCAGCCGGGCGGACTTGGTCACCTTGGCAGTGAGGTCTTTGAACTCCCGCCAGGAAGCCGCCAGTCGGGGCGCACTGTCCGCCGGGGACGGGGTGATGTGGCGTCCCGGTGTAAGGTCGACCTCGTCGTCGAGCAGCTCGATGACGGGCACGCACCGCACATAGGCAGACCCTTCCGTCGAGTTCTTCCCCCCCACGGCCTCGCGCAAGAAATCACCGATCGCCGCCCAGTCGGGGGCCCATTCACGGCCCGGATCTCGGGGGAAGCGGGACACTCCGTCGGCCACCGTCAGGTGACCGCCCACGGGTGGCTCCTCACCCGCCGCGGGCGCCCGTAGCACCCACAGGTGCAGGGAGACGCTGTGCGGCGCGGCGCACCCCGGCGGCAGCGCCACGACTGCCTTCAGCTGGCCGGTGCGCAGCAGGGACCCACGGATGCGCCGCCCAGCCTTGCGCGCCGCCACTGCGGGAGGCAGCAGCAGCACGGCCGCACCTCCCGGCCGCAGCCCCGCCAGACAGTGCTGGACCCAGGCGAGTTCGGGCTCAGTACGCGGCGGCAACCCGTGGCTCCAGCGGGTGTCCGTGGCCAGCTCCTCGTACCCCCAGTCCCGTTCGTTGAACGGCGGATTGCACAGCACGACGTCGGCGGGGACGTCGGCGAAGGGGTCGTCTCGCAGAGTGTCCCCCGCGCGTACGTCGATGGAGGCGGGCTCTGTCCGCAGTGCCTGCCCGACAAGGTTCAGGCGTGCTTCGGCGAGCGCGGCGAGGATGGGGTCGCGATCGCCGCCGAGCAGGGTCGGCGCCCCACCGCCCCGCTCCTCGGCCACCTCGGCCGCAGCCGTCAGGAGGTGGCCAGTGCCGCAGGCGGGGTCCATCGCCGTAATACTGCCGTCGACGGCTGCGACGCGGATAGCGATGTCCACCATGAGCGCGGCGAGCGGCTCGGGGGTCGTGGCGATCTGGCGTACGTGGACGTCGAGCCAGCGGCGCAACAGGAAGGCGAAGGTCTCCGGGCCTCCTTCGCGCTGCCCGAGATCCACGGCCCGTTCGATGAGGGCCGCCGTCTCTTTCGAGTACGCCGACTGCCCCGTCCCATCCCGCCCGGCGAGCCGTCTGCCCACCTCGGCGACCGCCACCCCTGTCTCGTCCCGTCCGCCGATCGCCTCGAAGCGCGGCCAGAGCCATTCGCGCTCGACGGACTTCTTGAGCTTCTTGTTCTCGCGCAGCCAGTTCTCGATGTCGGTGAGTGAGAACTGGGGATTGACGTCCGTGCCAGCGATCCGGACGGGGAACGACGGATGACGCCGCCGCCAGTTGCTGACGGCGGCCCGCCCGACGCCCGCGAGACGAGCGATTTCCGCCAGGGACACGGGTACGGCACGCGGTGTGGACATCTGAACTCCCTGGATGCTTCTCGATGAATGCGGATGCTCCCCCGCCTAAAGGCGCGTGATCAAGCCACTCTTTCCCTCCCGCGCGCCCCGCAGACTACTACGCCCACCACAAGCATTGACAGAGTTCACAGGGCAATGGGGCGTCGCTCTTCCTGCTGTCTCACGCCGTCGAGGAAGTTGCCCGGCCGACCGCTGTACGACATGTACAACGCCTCTCTCGCCCGGGTGCTCGCGACGAACAGCAGGCACCTTTCGGCCGCAAGATCGGTCGCGTTCTGCAACGGGTCGACGTCGGCGGATGTCACCGCGGCCGCGAAAGGGAACGCCGACGCGGTCACCCCTGCCACGACCACGCAGCCGAACTCAAGACCCTTCATGCCGCACAGGCTCGACACCCACACCCCGGCCACATCATCGGACCGCCTGTCCTTGACCCGCACCACGGGCAGCCCGGCACCGGTGCCCGGCAGCTACTGGGACTTCCCCATCGCCTCATGAACGCGGGCGCGAGACGGCTTGTCGAGCCGGTCCACACCCTCTCAGAAGGAGTTGGTGATCGCGATCTGCGGCATACACGCCTCGCCCTCCTTCGCCAAGCCCCGCCCCAGAATGAAGCATTGACTGAGTTTACAATGCCGCATATTAGGCGCGGCCTCATTTGATCAATCCATGGTCTGTAGCTGGCTTCGCTTGGCAAGATTCACTCGGGACGTTGTCCGGCCGGACAAGTGACCACGGAGGGGGAACATGGCGATCGAGGTGCTGCCGGTGTCCGGGGAGGAGTCGGAGCTGATGGCCCCGGTCATCGCCCTAGGCGACAGGTACACGAGGAATCTGGGCCTGCTCACGCCGCCCGCTTACCACAAGCACGCAGAGGAGGGCGGCCTGCTCGCGGCCGTGGAAGCCGGGGAAGTCGTCGGCTACGCGCTCTTCGGGCTCCCGAAACGGAATCTCCACGTGCGCCTCGCCCACTTGTGTGTGGCCCAGGAGCACCGGAAGAAGGGAATCGCACGCCGACTGATCGAGGCCATTCGGGTGCGACACGCGCACCGGCTCGGAATCCGGGCCAAGTGCCGTCGCGACTACGGCCTCAGCGGCATGTGGGCGGGCCTCGGCTTCGTCCCCAAGGGAGAGAGCGTGGGCCGGGGCAAGGACAGGGAGATCCTGGACACCTGGTGGCTCGACCTCGGCCATGAGGATCTGTTCACCGAGGCTCGGAGCGAGGCTCTGCTCGTGGTGACCGTCGACCACAGCGTCTTCGCCGGGCTCCGCGGCGCGGGGTCGGAGCAAGCGGTCAAGGAGTCGCGGGCCCTCGAAGCGGGGTGGCTCGCCGACCTGATCGAACTCGCTTACACACCGCAGCTGCTGCACGCCGTACGCGACGTGGAGAAGGCCGAAGAGCGGCAGCATCAGCGCACAGGCTTGGCCGGGCTGCGGTCGCTGTCCCCCGACACCGCCGCAGTCTCGGTCCGCCTGACGGAGTTGGTCGCGGCCGTACGGAAAGAGTCGCCCGACGCACCACTCACCGCTGGGCAGCGCGCCCGCCTGCAGTATGTGGCCGAGGCGTCCTGCGCCGGCCTTCAGGTACTGGTGACTCGCGATCCCGGACTCGCCGCCCTGGCTGATGTCGCTTGGGGCGTAGCGCGCGTCAAGGTCGTCTCCCCCGCAGTGGTCACCCTGCATGTCGACGAACTGCACCAGGCCCAGGTGTACCGGCCGGCCGATCTCATGGGTACCGCCTTCTCCGCCGAGGCGGTCACACCCGGCACCGAAGGCGAGCTGGTCGCCTTCTTCGACCAAGCCGACGGCGAAAGGGGTTCCGCCTTCGCGGAGCGATTGAGATCCCTCGCCAGGGACGGTGTGCTGTGGCACAGGGAACTGCTGCGGGACGGAGCGGGACACCCCGTGGCTCTGAACGTCTGGGCGTTGGACGGCCGCACACTCAACGTCGCCTTCCTGCGTACGGCCTCGCACCCTCTAGAGGAGACACTCGCAAGGCAATTGCTCTTCATGCTGAAGAAGCTCGCCCGGGAGAGAGGCGCACAGGCGGTCCGCATCGCGGATCCGTACATGTCCGCGGCCGCCAAGGCCGCGGCTGGCAGCGACGGCTTCATCGCCGACGAGAGCGGCTTCACTGCGGTCCTCGTCGATGTGTGCGGCCCCGCAGCCGCCGTATCCGCGGCGGCCGCCGAGATCGGAAATCGCCTGGGGCGCGTGATGCCTGCCCTGGATCCTCGGGTGCCGCCGGAGATCGCGAGCGTGGCCGAGCGGGTGTGGTGGCCGGTGAAGCTCATCGATTCGGCACTGCCGTCCTTCATCGCCCCCATCAGACCGCGTTGGTCGACGGAGCTGTTCGACGTTCCGGCCATGCTCGTTCCCCGGGCTGACGTGCTCGGCATCAGCCGCGAGCACGTCTACTACCGGTCACCAGGGGGCCGAGGGGAGTCAGTCCCCGCCCGGATCCTCTGGTACGTCAGCGGGGGCGGCTCCAGGCAGCAGGGGAAGATGGTGATCGGCTGCTCGCGCCTGGACGAAGTGATCGTCGACGAGCCCGACACCCTCTTCTCGAAATTCGAACACCTGGGCGTATATGGTCGTGCCGACGTGCGCGCGACAGCCGACAGCTCGGGAAAGGCCATGGCCTTGAGGTTCTCCGACACGGAGCTCTTTCCCGCACATGTGACGCATACCCGGTTGACCACATTGGCCGGGAAGCTGCGGCTACCGTTGCCGCTGACGTCACTGTCGAAGATCAGCAACGCGCTGTTCCAGGCTGTTTATGAAGAGGGGCACCGAACACCGTGAACGATCCGGAGCGCACGATGCTGCTGTCCGTCCACCCCCGGTTCGCCACGGCGATCCTGGCCGGGACGAAGACGGTGGAGGTCCGCCGCCAGCGCGTCGCCGCCCCGCCCGGAACTCTGGTCCTGCTCTACGCGACCGCCCCCACCATGGCCATCGTGGGCCTCGCGCGCATCGCCTCGGTCCGGGTGGCCTCTCCCCGCGAGGTCTGGACCGCCAGTCGGACGAAGGCCGGAATCAGTCGACGCGAGTATGACGAGTACATGAGCGGGGCGATCCAGGCGAGCGGGCTCGCGCTGGAAGCACCCGTGGCCTTCGATGCTCCGGTGCCACTGGCGTCCCTGCGAGCTGCCGGGCCGTTTCATCCACCGCAAAGCTACCGGTACTTGACGAAAGACAGCCTGCGGAAGGTACTGGTAGCCGCACCGGACGGTGGTGCGGCCCTGCGCGACTCGCTGAGCGAGCTCGCCCGTGCCTGAACGGTCCGCGACCACCGGCTCACCGGCGGCACACGGCCCACACCGTCTTGCCACCGGGGTGGTGCGGGCGTACACCTCAGTCGCCGGCGAGGAGTAGGCCGCGGGCGTCGGTGACCTCGGCGCGCCTTCCGCACGCGTCCAGGCGGACGGCGAGGCGGGTTTACTGGCCGCGTACCCGGCCGTGCAGGGCCGCGTTCGCTGTCAGTTAGGCGATGAACACGGTGGCCGTGGTGATCAGGCCGCCTTCTCGGGAGTCCTGCCCGGCGACAGGTGCGTCGCCAACAGGTCCTCGGCAGCGTGGCGTACGGAGAGCACGCCGTGAGGCCGGATGGAGCCGCTTCAACTGACCGACTCCGTCAGCAACTTCCTGGTTCAGCCCTCGTGGCGGGGACCCTTGCCCGGCGGCGGGTCCAGAACAGTCCGGTACGCGCGACCGGCTTCGCGGGCCTCCGCCATGCGGTCGTAGAGGTCGAGGATGAGGTCCTTGGTGCGGTAGGTGCCGCCTAGGGCCTCCTCCCTCTTCTTGACCGTGGAAAACGTCTCCATCACGTATTCCACGTCATCGCGGTTGAGCCCGTATGCGTGGAATAGGGCGGCGTCCAGCTCGGCACGCAGCAGTTCACGACGGTCCGCTTTCCAGCGGAAGGGGGCTCCTCCATCCCCGTGACTCCTGGCGAAGGGCGCCATGTCCCTGGACGTGTATGACAGCTCCAGCACACGAGGGGTGATCCAGTCCGCGAAGCTCCCCTCCTCCGCTGTAGTAAACGGCAAGGCAGCCTCCCGCGCCAGAACAGGGAACTGCATCACGTAGCCGTAGGTCATTGATGTTCCGGCAACTTTCTGCCGTGCCACGTAGTCGAAGACGTACGATGCCAGAATGCCGCTCAAGGCCGCCGCCCCGACTCGGACGAACATCAGCGGAAACTTGTGACCCACGCCGTATGCGGGAAGAGACGTGCTGATCACCGTCCTGGTGTCTGTGGAGCGGGCAACATCCCTCCACCCCATCAACCACCCGTTCTCCCATTCCCGCTCCGCGAGCCGCGAGGCCACCCCCGGCCACATGATCCGGTTGCCCTTGTTGTCCCGCTTCCCCGAGTCCACGTCGAACTCCGGCACCCAGTACCGGGGCATCGGCGCGAACTCCGGATCATCATGCTGCTCCGCCGTGGCCCTCGGCAGCGTCCCCACGTTCGCCTGCGCTTGCGTCTGCCTCTCGTACGTGCCAAGCCGGTGGTCGAAGTGGTGCAGCATCTTCGCCTCGTACAGCGGCAGATAGCGGTGCCCGTCGGATGGGTGCGTGAAGATGTTGCCCTTCAGCTTCCAGCCCTCGCCCTCCAGTTCCGCCCTGCCACGGAACAGGTGCGAGTCGTTGGACATGTCGAACATGCGCATGAAGGTCAGGCCCCACGGGTCCGTACCGCCCCTGCCGTCCGCGCCCGGCTCCCTCCTGAGGACCGGAACCCGGCGGTAGATCCCCAGTGTGATCTCCGCGTCCCTGCGGGTGCGGAACACCGGCAGCGTGCCAGTGTTGGGGTTGACCAAGAGGATCTCCTCGGGCGGCATCGCGAAGCGCCGCTCGTCGAGGTCCGCCATGTAGCGGGTACCGAAGGCGAAGGACGCGGAATTCACCCGCTCACCCCGACCGGTGACGGTCAGCAGCGAGAAGCGGACCCGATGGTCCACGTCCCGGCTGAGGATGAACGCCTCGTTCTCGAAGTCCAGGAACGATGCGAGCCGTGAGCTGCGCACCAGGTTGGAGAAGAAGGGCGCGGTCGTCGCGTCGGTGGCGATGCCGGTCGGCAGGACGAGGCCGAAGCGCCCCTCGGGAGCGATGCCGAGCGAGGCGGCCTCGGCGAAAACCGCATACGTGTTGACGTCGCCGCGCCCGGCCAGCGGGAAGCGGCCCGAGTCGCGCAGCAGGTGGCTGACGCCCTCGGAGAGGCGGCGCGCCGCGATGAACTCGGCGTGCAGCGCCCGGTCGGCCTCCTCTTCGCTGGTGGCCAGCGCTGCGATCCGGCGCTCGCGGGCGGCCTTGTTCGCGGCTTTCGCGACCGAGGCGTCACGGGTGGCGAAGAACTCCTGCTCCTGGAGCTTGACTCGCTCCCACGGAGGGTTCCCCAGCACACAGCTGAACCCACCCTTCCACCCGGTCCGCTCGTCCACGCCCGGCGCCGTCGGGTCGGCCGGCACTCGGAACACCTCCGGGAACTCAAGATGCCAGTGGAAAAAGTGGTACTCCTGGCGCAGCTCCCGCACGGTGCGCGCGGTGCCGCCGGGCAGGTGCGCGTCGGTGTCGACCTTGGCGTCCGTGTCGCCCTCGGCGGAGTGCAGGGCGAGGAGGGAGTCGGTCGTAAGGGCGGGCGGCGAAGCCGCCTCTACCTTCGTCCACACGAACGCTGCACACCAGGCGTCGGCAAGTCTGCGAGCCCTGATGTAGTCCTTGGACGTCGTCAGTTCGTGGTAAGCGCGAATCTGGTCCTGAACGTCCTCTAGTTCCATCGACCGGGCATCCGTGATCGCGGAGGTGGCTTTAACGAAAGGTGCGTTGGACACAGCGATGGCGTACTCCCTGGAGAACAGAGCACCCTGGTCCACGCCCTTACGGACCGCCGCCAGCCACCGCTCGCGCTCGCTCGCGTTGCGAGACTTCAGGTTCCTGACTGCCTTGGACTCGTCGCCCTCCAGGACCTTGAACGCCTCGTCGGGCAGACCGGACGCGAGGAGCTTCGGTGTCGTGCCGAGCAGGCCGTTGCCGTGCTTGATGTGCGCGTCGAGGAAGGTGAGCGGGCGGCCAGGTTTCATGGCCTCAATCCACAGGGAGACCTTGGCCAGCTCCACGGCCATCGGGTTGAGATCGACGCCGTACACGCAGCGGCTGATGACCTCGCGTAGGGCGTCCCGTACGGCCTCGGCGGTCGGCTCTGGGTCGTCGGTATCGATCTCGGCGAGCCGGCGGGCCACGCGGCGGGCCGCCGCGACCAGGAAGTGGCCACTTCCGCAGGCCGGGTCGCACACGGTCAGGGCGAGCAGCGCCGCCTTCCGTTCCTGCTTCGTCGTGCCAGAGCGTACAGCCCGCTCGATGACCGGGTCGAGGGTGGAGTCCAGGAGGCAGTCGATCAGGGGCGAGGGTGTGTAGTACGAGCCTGAGGTCTTGCGATCGTTGCCGTCCAGCTTCGCCAGAACGTACGAGCCGTCCTCTTCCTGGCGGGGTTCGAGTTCGAGGAGCGACTCGTAGACCGAGCCGAGTTCGTCCGCGCCAAGGTGCCGGTAGTCGACCTTGCGGGGCCGACCGAGCTTGGCGTCGAAGATCACGGCGAGGGCTCGCACCGCCTCGTACAGTGACTCGTTGGTGAGGGCGAGACCGTCCAGCCGCTCGTCCACAGTAGTGGGTTCGAAGAGGCCGCCGAGGGCGGGCAGACCCAGTTCGGGGCGCCCGCCGGGCTCGCCGAGGCCCTTGATGACGAGGGTGAGAGCCTCCCACTGGTCGCCGTGAGGGCTGCCGGTGCGGCGGGCGAGGCGGCGCAGGCGGCTGGTGGAGAAGTACTTCTCGTAGCGGTCACGTGCGGCCTTGTCCGCGTCGGGGTGCAGAAGCAGGCCGCGGTCCTCGGTGACAAAGAGGAAGAGGAGCCGATAGACGAGGCGCAGCAGGGCGGGATGCAGGTCGCGGACGGTGAGCGTGCGGGCGTGCAGGGCCTCGCGCAGCTCCGCGTTGTCGGGGTGGGCAATAAGTCCGCCGCCGATCACCGTGAGGGCTTTCTCGACGCCCTTGCGGAGCTCCTTGAGAGCGCGGGTGCCGGAGTCGATGGCCTCGGTGCGCCACTTCTCCAGCAGGCAGGAGGCGGCGGGGGCACCCTCGAAGCGGGTGCGGTGCAGCAGGCGCCACAGGAGGACGAAGTCGTCGGACCGCTTGCCCTCGAAAATCGCCTGGAGGTCGAACTCGATGAACGCAGCACCGGTCAGTGATGCGGACTCGCGCAGCAGCCGCAGCTGGCGGCCGTTGGACAGGACACCCCACAGAGCCTTGTCACCTGAGCGGTTCAGGTACTCCTGCACCATGGACTGCGGGGCCTGCGGCGCCACGTGCGGGGTGCGGACGTCCAGCGGGACGTTCCAGCCGGTGAGGTGCACGGGCACGTGCGCCCACGCGTGACTGACCGGGAAGTCCTTGGTGTCGTCGTGGGCGGGCAGGCCGGGCTCCGGCACAGCGGACAGTGCGCCGAAGCCGAGCTGCTCGAACAGGGGCAGCAGCCAGCGTTCGGTGGTGAGCCCCACCGCGTGCACACCGGTGTCGTCGTCCGCTCCGTCGCGGGCGAGAGCGTCCTGGTAGGCGGCCCAAACGCCGCAGAGATATCCCCAGGAGCGCTCGGCGGCGTCCCGTACGGACTCGCCCTTGGCGAACAGCCGGTAGTCGGCGGGCTTCGAGCCGGACTGCTCCTTGCCCTCCTTGATACGGACGAGAAGGTCGTAGGGCAGCAGCCCGCCGACGGTGGCGACGGTGTCGGTGACCAGGGTTCTCGCGGTGCTCACGCGTCGGCTCCCAGCTGGATCGTGGCGGCTGGCCGGTAGAGGAAGACACCGAGGACGTCCGGATCGCCCTGCGGGACGGCCTTCAGGCCGGCGAGACGGGCCCGAGCCGCGGTGCGGACCCGGTGGTGCGAGGCTTCCAGCTCCGTCGCGGCCGCCTCGGAGCGCAGTCGCAGTTCGTCCATGAGACCGGTGTCCAAGGCGGCAAGGATCGACGCGATGTGGTCGGTGGCGAAGCCCGGGTCGGAGTTTCCGGTGGCACGGGCGTCCAGGAGGGCCAGCGCCTCCTCGTCCGGCAGCCACTGCGGGGCTTCGGGCCTGCCCTGGAAGGCCACCACCCGTGCCTCCTCGGCGAGTTGGGGGCGGATTTCGCCGTCGCGGGTGGGCAAACTGAGCTGGAAGCGGTGGCGTACGAGAAGCATGGTGGTGGGCCGTCCCACGGCGTTCGTACGGATCACGCCGCAGCGGCGGGCCGGACGCTGCCAGGCCGGGAACTTCTCGTCCAGGGCGGTGTCCAGAACGAAGCGGGCCGTCGCGGCCACCACCGGGTCGGTGCGGGTCAGCGCCACCTCGCCGCGCGGAGCGCTCGGCGCGTCGTGGAAGACGACCGGGCGCGGATGGCGGGGGCCGAGCGCCGCGGTCACGGCATCGCGCAGGCCCTGTGGAAGCGCGTCGGTGTGGGCGGTGAATCCGCCCTGCTTACGGTCTGCGGGCACCCCGCGCAGTGCGCCGAGCGCGCGGCGGGTGAACTCCCTGACCTCCTCGCCGGTGCCGAGTGCGGCACGGATCTCGGCGACCTCGGTGGCCACGTCCTCCTTCTTGATCCGGTTCTGGGCGTAGAGGGACCGGGAAGCCTTCTCGCGCTCGGCGGAGGACTCCCAGGCGAGCTCCAACTGCTCAGCGGCGGGCAGCTGTTCCCGCTCAAACAGTCCCTCCTGCTCGAAGGAAGGGGTGTCGCTGCGCAGGATCAGCTCTTCGAATACCGCTTGCATGGCGCTCTCCGCCTGCTGCGGCACGGGGACGGAGATGCCGATGGCGCGGCGAATGCGCTCGTGCTTGCGCAGCAGCACCTTCAGGACGATGTCGTCGACCGGGTTATCCGCCCCGTACAGAGTCAGCGCCTTCACTGTGTCGGTACGCTGCCCGAAGCGGTCGACGCGACCCTCGCGCTGCTCGTGGCGGGTCGGGTTCCAGGCCAGGTCATAGTGGATGACAGCGTCGAAAGACTCCTGGAGGTTGACGCCCTCGGACAGGCAGTCGGTGGCCACCAGGACCCGCCGCTCGGGGGCAGGCTCTCCGTGCTCGTCCGCGCCGGTGAGTTCGGCGATGCGGTTCAGGCGCATGTCGGGCGAGAGTTCGCCAGTGACGGAGGCCACCGCTACCGGGTGTTGGGTGCCTCTCTTGTTGAGCACCTTCTTCAGGTGGTCGGCGACGTAGTCGGACGTGGCGATGTATCGGCAGAACACGATCGGCCGGTATCCGGAATCGAGGAGGTCGGTCACCGTCGCCACCAGCTTCTTCAGCTTGGTGTCGCGGGTGGGACCGGCGAGTTTGCCCGCGGCCTCGGCCATGGCGACTAGACGGGCCTTCTCCTCGGCGTCGAGATCGTCGGAGCCGGTCTCTTCGGTCGTGGACGTGGCGGTGGGCAGCAGGCTGCCCGGTACCTCGTCCGCGGACTGGACGCTGTCGGTGTCCGCCGGGTCCGAGACGGTCACCTGCCCGGTACGGTCCACCTCGTCAGGGCTGTCCGCCTCCTGGACACCGGCCCTGGTGTTCAGCGACCGTACAGCGGCGGCGGGCGAGGAGGAAAGGGTGCGCAGCAGCGCCAGGGTCGACCACCAGCGCTGCCGCTGCTGCAACGCGCCGTCGGCGGAGCGCACCGTCTCCCGGGCGTATGCGAGGACCTCGGCGAGCAGGGCGCCGTAGTCGCGGTGCAGGGTGTAAGAGACCTCGGCGGTGTCCCGGCTGGAGGGGAAGTGTGCGCCGTCCTGGAAGTCCTCACGAATGTCGGCGCGGCGGCGCTGCACGAAGAACTGGGCGAGCAGCTCACGGCCCGCGCGGGATTCGAAGCCAACGGTGGCGAGGCGGGTATCAAGCAGCCCGAGCAGCCTTCGGAAGGGCTCCTCCTTGCCGCTGTGCGGGGTCGCGGTGACCAGGAGGAGGTGGCGATCGGGGACGTCGGCGAGCGCACGCAACAGTCCGTAGCGCTGCTGCGACGTGCGTGCCGAGACCTGCGCCGTGGAGTCCGCGACGCAGGTGTGCGCCTCGTCGACGATCACCAAGTCGGGGCAGTTGTTCAAGAAGTCCTCGCGGTAGCGGGGCGACTTAATGAAGTCTGTGGAGACGACGTAGGCGCCGTCGGGGCGGAACACCGAATGCCCGTACGGCGTCTCGCGCTCAAGGCGGCCAATCGTTGCGGGCAGTACTAGCCGCGCGTCGATACCGAACTTGCCGCGCAGCTCGGCCCGCCACTGTTCGGCAAGTGCCGGGGAGCACAGCACGACCAGGCCGCGGGCATCGCCCTGGGCAAGCAGTTCTGCTGCAATGAGGCCAGCCTCGACGGTCTTGCCGATGCCCACGTCGTCGGCGATCAGCAGCCGCACCGTGTCCTGGCGCAGCGCCATCATCAGCGGCACCAGCTGGTACGGGCGTGGGTCCACGGCGATCGAGGCGAGCGACCGGAAGGGGCCCGCCCCTGCCCGGAACCCGATCCGGAGGGCGGTGCGCAGCAGACCGGCGGTGTGCTGGTCGCCGAGGTCACCGGGCGTGGGCGGGGCGAACGTGGCAGGCACCACGGTCTCCAGGCCCGGCAGCACCCCTGCGATGTCGACATCGGCGCCGCCCAGCGGGCGCAGCACTAGGAGCTCCTCGGTGGAGTCCGGCAGCACCACCCATTCACGGCCCCGGGCATGGACGAGAGAGCCGACGGCGTACTTCGGGGCCGGCGCGGCGGCGGTGGTCATACGGGCCTTCCGGGTGGGTGCGGGCGTGCTTGACGTACGTACAGGACGGGGAGGAAGCGGCCATCGGCCGACGCTGCTGGGCGAGGCGTCCGGTCGCAGGTCAGCGGCGGGGTTCGCCGAACACCTGAGGGTACTCGGCAACCTTCTTGGACCAGTCGTCGTCGTAGCGGATGCGGACCACTTCCCAGCCGAAGTCCTTCAGCCGTTCCTCCGCCTCCTCGTCGCGCAGCACGATGTCGTCGTGGTCGTGGTGCGGGCCGTCGACGAACACCGCGATCGGGCCGAACCCGGTGTCGTACACGAAGTCCGGCTTGGACAGCGCCTCGCGCACCTTGATCTGCTGGTGGTCCGGGAGTCGGTGGCCGTGCGACCTCAGGTACTCAACGAAACGCTCCTCCAGGGTGGAGTCGGCGCCCTGCCGCAGCACGTCGGCGTGCTCGTCGCGCGAACGGCCCGGGGTGGACTCACCGACGCTGCCGTCCGCGAACGCCTGAAGCAGATCGCGCACGAGCTGCCGGTCGATAACACGGTGGTGACGCTGGTTGGCGAAGGACAGCAGACAGTCGTAGCAACCCTTCTCACATGGGTCGCCGTTGGTCTTCTCGTCGCCACGGTCACGTCCCAGTTGATCGAAGTGGGCGATCTCCAGCGCCTTGCGCGCGGCGCGGGCCAGAGCTCCGGGCTCGGCCTGCAGACGCCGCAGCACACCCGCGCCGCCCTCCGCGCTCTCGATGAGCAGGAGGCGTTCACGCGGCCCGTCGTGCGGCGGCAGCTCCTCGGTGTCAAGTTCGGAGTCCTCCAACTGGAACTCGGCCTCGATGCCCCGCTCAAGGGCGTACTGAAGGGTGACGGCGGTGTCCCGGTCGACCGGCTCGGCCAAGTGGAGGACGAGAATGTTCCGGGTGTCCTGCACGTACGGGATCACCGGCATCTTGCGGTGGGCCTTCTCAGCGTCCGCGAGTCCTTCCTGCTCCTGGGGAGTCTCCCTGCCCCCCTTCTTGGCCGCGCCGCCCGCGAGCCACTCCCCCGTCACCGGGTCCATCCAGAAGCCGATCTCGCCCTTGGCGACGGAACGACGGTAGCCGAGGTTGGTGAGCCGGATGGTGGCGCTGTCTCCGTAGGCCAGCTCGGCGAGGGCGCGGCCGGAGGCAGTCTGTGCCATGGCACGCAGTGATCCGTCGCGGCCGTCCTCGTGCTTCTTGAAGCGGTAGGAAATCTCCACCTTGTAACCGGTGCGCTGGCGCTCCTCCTCGTCGGAGGAGATCCGGTCTCGGCGGTGGGTGAAGACGGTGTGCAAATGCAGCAGACCGGTCCGCGCGTCACCGAGGCCGCTGCCGCAGCCCGTGCAGACGTCCTCGTGCTGCTCCTCCGGGGACAGATAGCCGCAGGCCCCGCACACCTTCGCGCTCTCGGTGGTCAGCTCACCCGCGCTGTCCGGCGGCAGCTGCACACGGTCCACCTTGTAGCGGCTGCCCTCGTGGTAGATGAGTGCTCCGGGCCCGAACTCGCGGATCGCGATGAACCGGGAGCGTTGCAGGTAGTCGCCGTCGTAGCCGCCACGGCTGGTGCGGCCGGTACCCGGGATGTACGCGGCGAGCGGCAGCCTAGGGAAGGAGTAGCCCGGCAGGAAGCCCTCAGAGGCAAAGTAGCGGTACGGGAAGAAGTCGGACATCACGGTCCGCTCGCCGCCCTGTTCGTTGCGCAGCAGCGCGAGCTGACTCTCGGCCTGCGCACGGCGGCGCTTGGCCTGGTCCTTGGAGCGGCCCGTGGCAGTGCGGTTGAGAATGTTGCGGTGCTGGATCTCGCGCTCTTCGAGGGCTTGCCTGAAGAGGTTCTTCCAGCGCCCGCACGCCTTGCGGAAGCTGCCCGGCGCGGCCTCGACCGTCTGCTCAAGCCACCGCGCGTGCCACCAGGACGTGGCGCGCAGCAGATCGCCACAGCCGTCCAGGACGGTACGGGCGCGTGCCAGGGCGCGGCAGCGGGCAGCGGGCTCCTCGATGGCCGTGGCCACCGACGACGCAAGTTTCAGCGAGGGGTGGTCGCCGTCGGCATCGATCAGCCGGGCCATACTGGTGCCGAGATCGAGCCGGGTCTCGGCGAGCCAGATCGCGTGCACGTGGGAGGCGAGCAGATCCTCGTTGGCCAGGTCCAGCCGGGGCGGGGCGACCCGGCCGGCCACCATCTGCTCGCGCCGGGTGAAGTAGTACTGGTCGTGGCTGTTGCCGGTCGCGCAGTACGTGGTCACGAGCGCGGGCTGGCCGCTGCGGCCCGCACGGCCGGAGCGCTGCGCGTAGTTGGCGGGGGTCGGCGGCACGTTACGCAGGTTGACGGCGTTGAGGTTCTTGATATCGACGCCGAGTTCCATCGTCGGCGAGCAGTACAGGAGTGGAAGCCGAGTGCCCTCGCCGAAGAGGTCCTCGCGCTCCTGGCGGACGTCGGGGTGGACCTGGGCAGTGTGCTCTGCGGCATGCAGACCGGCGAAGGTAGCGGCGATGTCCTGGTAGAGCCGCTTGAAGAAGGCGTTGACCCGGGGGCCGCGCTCGTCACGGTAGGTACGGCGCAGGCGGTCCACGGCGCCGTGGTCGTCGTCGCGGGCGTGCCAGCGGATGACGGTGTGGTTGATCCGGTAGCCGGGCTCCTCGCCCCGCCCCTGGGACACCTCGGTCAGGACTCCGCCGTCGGCCAGCACACGGAGCAGGTCGCGGATGACGTCCTGGGCCTCGTCGAGGGAGAGCCCCTGTCCCCAGTCGGGGAAGGTGGTGTCCTTGCGGACATGGCGGCCGAACGCGGTGCGGCCGGTCAGGTTCAGCTCGCTGCGGCCCCGCCCGGTGCGGCCGGGACGGCCGGGCCGGGCCACGGCGAACTTAGCCGGCGGCGGCGCTGCCTCTGTGTCGGCGATCCCCCACGCGTCGTTGAGCCGCGCCGACTCCTTGCGGAGTTCGGCGAACTTGGCCTCGGTGAAGTAGGGCGTGTCCACGGCCCGTTGGCGCCGCAGTTCGTCCATGAGGACCTTGGACAGCCGGTGGCGTGCCTCGGGAGTGGCCGTGCACAGCGGACCTACGGTGTCCCGCCACCGGTCCTCGTCGCCGGCAATGGCGTCGAGCCCCCCGTACTCCAGACCAAGCAGCCCGGTCTGTTCCAGGTTGGGCATGGTGACGCGCCAGCCGCGTTCCAGGTCGAGGAAGAGACGGTACTCGGCGACCGCAGACAGTGCCTCCAGCGTGCTCTCGGCCAGCTCCTCGATCTCGGTGGGCTTGGCCGCATACTCGTGCGGGGAGAGCCCCATCACCGCCACCACGTCCTCGCCGAGCCGCTTCCAGCGCAGACCCTTGTCACCGGCGGCGACCATCGCCCGGTACAGGGCACCGCGCAGCTGCGTGACCATGACGAAGTCGTTGAAGTGGCCCGACTGCAGACTCGCGTCCTGCCGGTTGTCGACGAAGGTCAGCAACTTCCGTGCATCCTTACCGAGTTCACCCTCGGGAATACTCTTGAGGTGACGCACGATCGAGGCACTGATGACGGAGGTTGCGGTCGAGCGACCCTCCTGGTCGAGGGTCATCAGCTTGGCGAAGTCCCGCTCCTTGACCTGCTCATAGCCGACGCCGCACTCCAGGCAGAAGAGGAACGGAGCAGGCAGGTAAGCCGCGTAGATGCCACCGTTCGCCCTTCCTCCCCCGGTGCCGTCCGGGCGCACCCACACTGGCTGCGGCGCCCGCTTCCTACGGCTCGCGGTGAGCACCGGGGCGCCCTTGCGCTCGTCGAAGGTGAGCCAGCTGTCGGGGAAGCGCCGCTGCTCGATGGCGTCGCCGACCTGCTCCGGCCACGGGTTGACGGCCGAGATGTACAGATACCCCTGCTCCTCGTCCTCGTCCTCGCGCGTGCGAAAGGCGACAGAACCGTCGTCCCGCTCGTCGCGGGCGACCATCAGGTACTCCTGCCCACATTCACGGCAGAAGGACAGCGGCAGCAGGAGCTTCTCAGGAGCGTTCGGGACGCGCTGCTGATAGGTACGGGTGATGTGGCGGTCGGCCTCTCCCTCCAGGGAGACGTAGACCGACCCGCCCTTGGACAGGAACTGGTGCAGCCTGAAGGCGAACAGGGGGCGGTTATCCTCAGCTCCGCGGGCGGCCACTCCCGCCTGGAGGGTGGCCCGAATGGCCTCAGCGCACGCCGCGTACCAACGTTCCTCTGGGTCGGCCTCCTCGATACCGAACGCCTCGGAGCGCAGACGCACCGCAGCGGCCTCCACGGTGAGCGGTTCGGCACGGACCAGAAGCGTGCTGCCGTCCTCGTCCTCTGTCTCAACCAGACCAAAGGCGGTCTCGATCCAGCGGGCCAGCGGATCGGCGGCCAGCCGCCCGTACTCAGCCGGAGGGTTGTTCTCCCTCACCCGGGCGGAGAGTTCGGATGGCGTGGGCACGGCGTCGCCAGTCGCCCGCACCAGGGTCTCACCGATCACCCTATTCGGGGAGATCTCCGTGTCGAAGAGACTGGAGGCGACACGGGCCGCCTCGCTGCGGCGCGCGGTGGGGGTGCCCTCGGTGGCCATCGTCGCGGACGTGCCCACGCACTGCATGCTGGGTGACTCGCATGCCTCGCGTACACGCCGCACCAGCACGGCGACGTCGGCGCCCTGCCGCCCCCGGTAGGTGTGCAGCTCGTCGAGGACGAGGAAGCGCAGGCCCTTGGCAGCCCCGATGAGCTTCTCGCGCTCCTTGGGCCGGGTGAGCATCAGCTCCAGCATCACGTAGTTGGTGAGCAGAATGTCCGGCTTGGACTCGCGGATGGCCTCCTTCTCGTCCTCCCTCTCCTGACCGGTGTAGCGGGCATAGGTGACCGGCTCGTTACCCTCGCCGTATCCGGCGGTGAGGAACTTCGCCAGCTCACGCTCCTGGCTATTGGCGAGGGCGTTCATCGGGTAGACGATGATCGCCTTGATGCCGGGCGCGGCGCCGGCCTCCTTCTCGCGCAGCACCCGATCGACGATCGGCACGATGTAGCCGAGGCTCTTGCCGGAGCCGGTACCGGTGGTCAGGACGTACGACTCCCTGGAGCCGGCCGCCTTGATCGCCTCGAGCTGGTGCTGGTGGAAGCGGATCGGACGGACAGAGGCGCCCCGCTCGTCCTTGCCCGTACGGAAGATGTCCGCGCACGCGGGGTGCAGCAGCCCCCCCGGCCGCGCGAGATCCTCGACCGAACCACCAGATGCGAAGCTCGGGTTGAGGGAGAGATAAGGGTCGGGCCACTGGTCTCCGTCGGCGAGCGACTTCGCCACCTGGGCGTCGATGCGGGCGTCGTCGATCACCACCGATCCGGATGTGTACTCCTTGTAGTCCCGGATGAGCCGCTGGTGCACCTTGAAGACGTCCACGTATTCCCCACTTGTTCCCGAGGCGGTACGGAGCAACGGTAGCCACCCGCCAGCCGCAGTGCGCCACACTCCCCTGAATCGTACGTCGCACATCACAACATGTAACTGTGAACTTAGTCAATGAATATTGATTACGAAGATGTCGGTTCACGAAACGATGCACCCATGCCACACTCTGTCCGACGCGCCCGCCTGTGCAGGCACGTCGAGCCTCGAAGACGGACGCGGACGGAGTCGCCCCGCACATGGACATCGGACCTGTGATCGCCAAGCGCTACCGGATCAAGCGGGAGATCGGCTCCGGCGGGATGGGGGTCGTCTGGCTCGCCCACGATGAACACCTCGGCCGCGACGTCGCACTCAAGACCATGAACACTCTCCCTGGCCTGACTCAGGACCAGCGCGCCCGGGACGCCGAACGCTTCCGACGCGAGGCCCGCGCCGCCGCGCGCCTCGACCACACGGGTATCGCGACCGTCTACGACCTCGGCGAGGAACGCGACACACGTTTTCTGGTCATGCAGTACGTGACCGGCATCGACCTTGAGGACCGGATCGCCGAGCAGGAGCGACTGAGCATCGAGGAAGCCGCTTCAGTTGGGGTGCAGATCGCCTCCGTCCTCGGCTCCGTACACGCTCGCGACGTGGTCCACCGCGACCTCAAGGGCCGCAACGTCATCATCCGCACCGACGGCGTGGTCAAGGTCCTCGACTTCGGCGTCGCCGCTTTCCTGGAACCCGGCACCGCCAAGCTGACCACTACGGGCGAACGGCCGGGCAGCCTGGAGTGCATGGCACCCGAACAGATCCTGGGCAAACCCGTCGACCACCGCACGGACCTGTACGCGCTCGGCTGCCTGCTCCATAAGATGCTCACCGGCGAACCCGTCTTCGAGCATCGCTCGGAACTGATGATCCCCGGCCTGATCCTCGACCACCCGCCGATCCCTCTGCGCGACCTGCGTCCCGATACCCCCTCGGACCTGGAAACCCTCGTGCTCGAACTCCTCTCAAAGGCACCGAACGACCGCCCGGCCCACGCCGGCGAGGTCTGGCGGCGGCTCGCCGCCTGGCTCCCCGAACGCGGCGACCCGGCAGCTGCACTCACCCCCTGGACCGAGGTCGACCCACTGCGCCCCTTCCGGCACCCAATGGGGCCGGATGCACGTCCGGTCCGCTCATGGGCAAGACCTTCACGACCGGGGCGGCCGGACTAATACCTGCATCCACCACCTGCGCCGCAGGAGAAGGGGAGGCTGCACGCCACAACCAGAAGCCACAGCAGCGACGGAGCTGCAGGCCAGGGCAAAGACTCACATCAGCGCCAGGTTGACTCCGTGACACAATTATCATGTCATGAAGTCATGCTGTACGTAACGCCCTCCCTGAACGCCGACGACCGCCGCGCCCTCGACGAGATCGAGAGCATGCGCCGCTCCCTGCGCCACATGCTCCGCGCCACCCCTCGCTGGACCCGTCAGCTGCGCCGCAACCTCACCGCCCGTGCAATCGCCGGATCGAACACCATCGAGGGGTACGCGGCGACGGTCGATGACGTGGAAGCCCTCATGTCCGGTGAGGAACCGCTGGAGACCGGGGAGAAAACACGTGCCGAGCTAGAGGGCTACCAGCGCGGCATGACCTACATCCAGGCCCTCGCCGATGCCGGAGACGACTTCCGTTACGACGCTGGCCTGCTCAACGGCCTGCACTTCATGCTCCAGGGCCACCACCTCGACAAACGCCCCGGCCGCTGGCGCGACGGACCCGTCTACGTCACCAGCCCCGACGACCCCTTGGTCCCCGCCTACACCGCACCGGACCAGACAGACATCCCCGCCCTGATGACGGAGTTCATCGATTGGCTCAACGGGGGCGACCTCGACGCGCCCGTCCACATCCGCGCCTCCATGGCCCACCTCAACCTCGTCAAGATCCACCCGTGGAAGGACGGCAACGGCCGCATGTCCCGCGCCCTGTCCACTCTGGTGTTCTCCCGTGAGGCCCTGATGCCGCCCGAGTTCTCCTCCATCGAGGAATGGCTCGGCCGGGGACAGAACACCTACGCCTACTACCAGATCCTGGAGGACGTGGGCGGCCCGCACTGGAGCCCCGAGCGGGATACCCGCCCCTGGATCCGGTTCTGCCTGACCGCCCACCACCGCCAGGCCCAGCAGGCCCAGCGCCGCTTCGATGTCATGTCGCGGGCCTGGACCCGCCTGGTCGAAGGTGTCGAGGCCGCTGGCATGGACGAGCGGGTCGTCTACGCCCTGCTGCCCGCGTTCTCGGACGCGAAGGTCCGCCGCACCGTCTACCAGCAGGACGCCGACCTCAGCGACCAGCAAGCCATCCGCGACATCCGGGAGCTCGTGGCCCGCGGCTGGCTCGTCCCCCATGGAAAGGCCCGCGCCCGCTACTACGCCCCCGGGCCCCTCATGGACCCGGTCCGGGACGAGGTCCGCCAGTCCATGGAGCCGTACACGGACCCCTACCGGCGGGAGCGGTGACCCTCATCGGCGATCACGCGATCAAGGGGGCGGCGTCCGGCATCTCGTCGAGTCGCTGCCTCAGATCCTGCTCTTGACCACTGATGCACTGCGCGTACGTGGCGAACAGCATGGCAACGCTGGTGCCGGCCCACTCAGCCACCTGAGCAGGCGGAATGCCGTTGTTCAGCCACATCGTCAGCCTGGTGTGCCGAAGGTCGTATACGCGTCGTCCTGTCGGTGACGCGTATACATGGGGTGGCAGGGTTGCCCTGCGGGCGTGGTCCCACATACGGCGGTAGACGGAACCCGCGAGAACTCCGCCGTGTTCCCCGGGAACGAGTCGATCGTCGGGGAGCAGGCCCGCCTCCTGGATACGCGATCGCAAGAGGGTGGACAAGGTCGGAGGGCACGGCACTATGCGTGTTTCGCCCTCTGCTCTGGCTTTCAGACGTCGCTGATCGTGCCGGGTTCCACTGTCGGTCCACGTGCGCCCGATCTCGGGCTCGGCAGTGTGGACCACGATGTCGGCCCACCGCCCTACCACCGAGGCAGGCAGGACAAGGTCCGAGACACGCAGCGCCACCGCTTCTTCCGGGCGCAGCCCCGTGAAGTACAGCGTGGCGAAGAATGCTTGCAGTCTTTGCCCGCTGCGTGGCCGGCCGCGAATCCAGTTGAGGAGCTGCGCAGCCTGCCTCTCGTTCAGCAGACGGCGTCGGTCGATCGCACTGGTAGACCGCTGTGTGAGGTTCCGCGACTCGGGAACAGGGTCGGACGGCAGAATGCCGCGGACGATCGCGTACCTCATCAGCAAATGCAGGACCCGTCGATGCCGCTGCACGGACGAAGCGGCCGCCCGTCCCCCGTCAAGCAGCGTTCCCAGTACCAGTAGCACGTCCTGGACGATGAGTGGATCGGTCCAGGCGTCCATGGTCGGAGTGTGCCGTCGCACCCAGCCGAGCACCGCGACCACGTCATCCGGGGCCTCGTCGCGGCGGTTGGTATTAAAAGCCCAATCGCTCAGGGCCGTACGGACCTGACGGGAGGGAACGGCCGGTGGATCCCGGTCCAGCAGCGCAGTGGTAACGATCATCAGCGTGCGCGCAGTGTTCTTCCGGTGATTCGCCGACACACGTGGCCACTGGGCGTCCGCGAACTGGACGGCGAAGTCGTACCACCCGACCGTGGATGCTCTCGGCTCATGCCGTTCCGGCAAGCCGGACGACATGTTGAACGGCTCTCCAGCGTGCGTCGCGGTCACCAACTCCGCTCGGAAACCGTCGGCCAGCGCGAACGTCTGGGACGTCTTGCGATGGCGCCTTCCAGCGACGGCCCACCGGACCCCGTAGGACTCGCGCAGCTTCCCGGAGCCCCGCTCGATCTGCCAGACCCTGACGTCAAAGGTGGTATCCATGGTCGGCACCTCGATCAGGTCTCGCCCGTGGCGCCCCTCGTCAAGGAAACGGGTCCCCGAATCGCTACGGACTCTCCCTCCATGATCCCACCACCAGTCGGCGAGCAAGATCGTCCCACATACGTCCCCCAAAACGGCTGACGATGCATCACTGGGTCACAAAATGCCAGGTCAGGACGGTAGAGATAACGTTGGAGTAAGTGCCTTCTAAGCACTTGGCCGCAGGTTCGAGTCCTGCCGGGGGCGCCTCCGCCCAGCCGCCCACGTCGGACCTCCCCCCGAGGGAGGTCCTTTTTTTCGCGGGGGCACAGCACGCTAGCGCGAACCTTGTAGTGATGGCGTAAACATCCCCGGGGCCCCGGGGGAGCGCGCCGCTCCCCCGGGCGCTCCGGTCAGTCCATCTCGCCCTCGCCCCGGTCCTCCACGGTGTCCCGGCCGCTCTTCAACCGGTCCGCGCGGGTGATCGCGTCGGCCAGTTTCGTCACCGAGGCGTCCTCGGTCGTCGTGGCCAGCTTCTCGGCCCGGTCGGCGAGTTCGCCGAGGCCGGGGGCGCCGGGCAGGCCGGTGCCGCGCAGGTTCTCCGCGAAGTAGGCGGCCACCGCCGTCACCTGGAGGCGGGCGCTCCGGCCGCCCCAGAGCTTGCCGGTGATCGCCCCGGCCGTCACGGAACCGGTCTCCTCGTGCGGCTTGCGGGTCTTCGGGTCGAGCCAGCGCACGGTCGCGGTGGCGACATGGCCGGAGGCTCCGTCGCGCAGCCGCACGGCGTACAGGGCGGTCACGGTGTGGCCGGGGCCGACCTCGCCGCCGTCCACGGTGTCGTCGCGGAAGTCGTCGTCGGCGACCTTGCGGTCCTCGTAGCCGATCAGCTTGAACCTCTCGACGGTCTTCCGGTCGAAGGCGACCTGCGCCTTGGCGTCCCGGGCGGTCAGTTCGAGGTGGGCGGGGAGCTGGTCCACGAAGACCTTGCGGGCCTGTTCCTCGTCGGCGATGTACGTGGTGTGGCCGTCGCCCTTGTTGGTCAGCTGCTCCATGAACGCGTCGCCGTAGTCGCTGCCGACGCCCACGCCGAACAGGGTGATGCCGTACTCGCGGCGGGCCGAGTCGATCCGTTCGAGGATGTCGTCCGCCTCGGTGTCGCCGGTGTTGGCCAGTGCGTCGGAGAGCAGGACGACCCGGTTGTTGCCGCCCTTGCGGCGGCCCTCCACCGCTTCCTCGTAACCGCGCTCGATGCCCGCCCCGACGTTGGTGGAGGCGCCGGGCTCCAGCGAGTCGACCGCGTCGTGGATCTTGCCCCGGTGGCCGTCCAGCCGGGTCATCGGCAGGACGGTCTCCGCCTCGTTGCTGAAGGTGACCAGGCTGATCGAGTCGTCGTCGCGCAGCTCGTCCGTGAGGATGTCGAGCGAGGTCTTGACCAGGCCGAGCCGGTCGGGCGAGTTCATCGAGCCGGAGACGTCGACCACGAAGGTGAGGGCGGCCGGGGGCCGTTCGGCGGTGCTGGGCGCGGCCTTGGTGGCCAGGCCGACCCGGACCAGCGACCAGCCGTCGCCGTCCCCGGCGGCCCTGGCCCCGTCGACGGAGACCGAGAAGCCGTTGCCCTCGGGGCGGTGGTAGCCCTGCCGGAAGCTGTTGACGAACTCCTCGGGCCGCACGGTCTCCGGTCCGGGCAGCCGGCCGTCGGCGAGGGTGCGGCGGGCGTAGCCGTACGAGGCGGTGTCGACGTCCAGCGCGAAGGTGGAGAGGTAGTCGGGCCGGGCGGTCTCCTTCAGCCGGTCCTCGCCGGCGTCGCCGTTCTTCTCCATGTCCGTGCCGCCCCGCGTGTAGGCGGGCGCGGGCGCCCCCGCGCGCCGCTGGTCGGAGGTCGCCTTGCCACCGCCGTTCTCGCCCGAGCAGGCGGTGAGCAGCACGCCCGCCGCGAGCAACAGCCCCACTGCGCCCCGGTACTTCCGTGTGCGGTGTTCCATCCCGTTACCCCCTGTGTCGTCATATCAGCACTTGTGAATGTGACGTGCGAACGGGCGGTCCGGACCGGACGAAAGGGTTGCGGAACGATCTCGATGCGGCAACGGCGAGCGCGGAACCGGCGGAATGTCAAGGTCAGGACACGATGTCCTTACGGCTGAACCCGCGGAAGGCGAAAGCGAACAGGATCAGGGCATACGTCACCGATACGGCCGCGCCCTTCGCCATGCCGCCCCACTCGATGGTGGGCTGGAGCGCGTCCGCCCAGGCGAACTGCCAGTGCGCGGGCAGGAAGTCGCGCCAGGAGCCGAGCGCGGTCACGGCGTCGAGCACATTGCCGACGATGGTCAGCCCGACCGCCCCGCCCACCGCGCCGAGCGGGGCGTCCGTCCTGGTGGACAGCCAGAACGCGAGCCCGGCGGTCACCAGTTGGGACACGAAGACGAAGGCGACGACGAGCGCGAGGCGCGGCACCGCGTCCCCGGCCGCCAGCGCTCCCCCGGTCGGCAGCTCCAGCGGCCCCCAGCCGTAGGCCGCCGCCCCGGCCGCGAGCGCGACGAGCGGCAGCAGCACCATCGCGGCGAGGCTGAAGCCCAGCGCGACGACGAGCTTGCTCCACAGCAGCCTGGCCCGGGGCACGGGCGCGGCCAGCAGATAGCGCAGCGAGGACCAGCTCGCCTCGGAGGCCACGGTGTCGCCGCAGAACAGCGCGACCGGGACGACGAGCAGGAAGCCCGCCGAGACGAACAGGCAGGTCGCGGCGAAGTTCGCGGCGGACGCGGTCGCCGTGTCCATCAGCGTGATCCGGCCGTTGCCGCCGGGCCCGCCGTCCGGGGTGCCGCCGATCGCGAACGCGATGATCAGGATGAACGGCAGCGCGGCCAGCACCCCGCCCATCAGCAGGGTCCGGCGCCGGCGCAGCTGCCGGACCGCCTCGACGCGCAGCGGGAGGGTGTGGCGGGCCCGGTAGCCGGGTGCCTCGGGGGCCTCGGTGAGGCCGGCTGCGGTGCTCATGCGGAGCCTCCGGAGATCAGGGTGAGGAAGGCGTCCTCCAGGCGGCGGTGTGGGCCGACGCCCGTCAGCGGCACGTCGAGGCGGACCAGCTCGGCGATCAGCTCGGGCGGGCTCGCCCCGTCGAGCCGGACGAGGAGCCCGTGCCCGTCGTCGGTGCGGACGGCGGAGCCGATGCCCGGCAGGGCGGCGACCTTCTCCACGAGGGGTTCGGTGAGCGGGTCGGCGGCGGTGACCAGGAGCATGTCGCCGGAGCCGGTGATCTCAGCGACGGGGCCCGCCTGGACGAGCCGGCCCCGGTCCATGACGACCAGATGCGTGCAGGACTGCTCCACCTCGGACAGGAGGTGGCTGGAGACGATCACGGTGCGGCCGCCGGCCGCGTACCGGATCATCACGTCCCGCATCTCGCGGATCTGCGGCGGGTCGAGCCCGTTGGTCGGTTCGTCCAGGATGAGCAGGTCCGGCATGCCGAGCATGGCCTGGGCGATGGCGAGCCGCTGCCGCATGCCCTGCGAGTACGTGCGCACGGCGCGGGCCAGGGCGTCACCGAGCCCGGCGATCTCCAGCGCCTCCTCGATGTGCGCGTCCTCGCCGGGGCGTCCGGTGGCCTGCCAGTACAGCTCCAGGTTGGCGCGCCCGGACAGATGCGGCAGGAAGCCCGCCCCCTCCACGAAGCAGCCGACCCGGGACAGCACGGGCGCGCCGGGGCGGATGGCCCGCCCGAACACCCGGATCTCGCCGTCGTCGGGGGTGATGAGCCCCATGAGCATGCGCAGGGTGGTGGTCTTCCCGGCCCCGTTGGGGCCGAGCAGGCCGAGCACCTGCCCCTTCTCGACGCGGAAGGAGAGGTCGCGGACCGCGTACCTGTCGGCGGACTTGGCGTACTTCTTGGACAGGCCGGTGATCTGGAGCGGTACGTCGGTGAGTGCGGGGTCGGGTGCGGGCGTCGCGGTACGGCGCCGGGCGGTGAGCAGCAGGGCGGCGGCGATCACCAGGGCGGCGGCCGGCAGCCCCCAGGTCCACCAGGGCAGTGCGGCCGAGGCGGTTTCGAGGCCGGGCGCGGTGGGAAGCGTGAGGGGCCCGTCGAGGGAGACGGTGTACGTGGCGGGCTCGGCCGGGGACGCGTAGCCGAGGTCCGTCGCCGCGAGGACGAGGCGGAGGCGGTGGCCCGCGTCGAGTTCGTGGTCGACGGCGGGCAGGGTCAGCTCGACCGGCTTGCCCTGCTGCTCGGGGGTGATCCGGTACGGCGCGACGAGCTGGGCGGGCAGCACCTGCCGTTTCCCGTCCGGCGACACGTCGTACACCTTGCCGAACAGCACCGCGTCGCCGTGGTCGGCCTTCACGGTCACCCGGACCGTGGGGGCGCCGGTGATGCGGCGGGCGGTGGGCAGTGGGGCGGAGTCGAAGCGGGCGTACTGGCCGGGGAAGTCGAGGGCGAGGCCGCCGACGCCGAGGGTGGAGAGCTGGGCGAGCGAGCCGCCGACGCCGGGGACGGCGGAGATCGACGGCGGGCTGGCCCCCGCGGGGTTGCTGATCTTCTGGGTGCGCCCGTGCAGTGCGATGGTCCGGGGGCCGCTGTGCAGGCCCGGGTACGTTTCGCTGCTCGCGCCCCGGGTAAGGGCGGCGCCGTCCGTGGAGTCGATGCCGCCGGTCCGGGTGACGCGGAAGGCGGGTCCGGTGTCGGCGCCCTCTTCCCCCTTCAGATAGCGGTCGAACCAGCCGGTGATCCTTTTCTGTACCCGGCCGGTCTCCATGTCGCCCCCGTCGTGCCCGCCGGCCGCCCAGTCGACGGAGACGGGGGCGCCGTTGGCGGCGATGGCCTTCGCCATGGCGTCGGCCTGGCCGAGCGGGAACAGGGAGTCGGTCTGGCCCTGCACGATGAGCGCGGGGGCCTTGATGCGGTCGGCGACGGCGCTCGGGGAGCGCTTCGTGAGCAGGTCGCGTGCGGCGGTGTCCGGCTTGCCGCTGACGGCGACCCGTTCGTACAGGTCGCACAGCTCCTTCTCGAAGTTGCCGCAGCCGCCGCCGGAGTTGACGAAGATCCCGGTCCAGAGTTTCTTGAACACCCCGTCCGGGAAGAGCGCGTCGGCGAGGTTCCAGTAGGTGATCTGCGGGGCGATGGCGTCGACGCGCGGGTCGTACCCGGCGGCGAGCAGCGAGACCGCGCCGCCGTAGGACGCCCCGGTGACGCCGACGCGCGGATCACCCTCGGCGTCGAGCCGGACCTCGGGGCGGCCGGCGAGCCAGTCGATCAGCCGGGACACGTCCTTGACCTCGCGGTCGGGCGCGTTCAGCCCGATTCTGCCGCCGGACTTGCCGAAGCCGCGGGCGGACCAGGTGAGGACGGCGTATCCGGCGCGGGCCAGCTGTTCGGCCTGCGCCCGGGTCTCCGCCTTGCTGCCGCCGAATCCGTGGCCGATGAGGACGGCGGGCCGGCGCCCGTCGCCCCCGGCCGTGAAGTACGAGGTGTCCAGGGAGACCCCGTCGACGCGCATCATCCGGTCCTGGCGGTGCACGGCCGGGCCGCTGTCGTCGGCCACCGCCGTCCAGGTGCCCGCGCCGGCGAGCACGAGGAGCGCGGCACCTGCCGCCGCCCACCGGCCTCGGGTGCGGGGCAGCAGGCGCCGCCACCGGGACGTACGCGCAGCAGGGGATTCCATGCGTCGACCCTATGCGGCCCGGCACCCCGCCCCACCTGCCCCCGGGCGGAACTCCCGGGCATCCTCAAGGCGTACGGAAGCGGGCCTCGTACTCCGGACGCGGTACATGTGCGCCGTACACCCCGCGCCGGACGGCCGGGCGGTGCCGGACATCGCACGGGAGATCGTGACGCTGACGGGGCGGTCCTAGACGGCTTCCCGAGCCGTGGGCAGCGGGGTGCCCTGCGGCAGCGGGTACGGCGTCTCGTCCGGGAGCAGCGCGGTCGCGGCCGCCGTCTCGCCCGCCCGGACCAGTGCGTGGATCTCCCGGGCGAGCGGGGTGACCTCGCGGATGGAGACCGTCCACTCGTCCGCGTAACGCCGTGACGCCTCGCCGGCCAGGCCGAGCTGGAGCGAGCGGTACGGGAGGCGGTTCAGGTGCGGGTCGCGCTCGGGGTCCCACTGGACGCGGGCGGGGGCGCGGCGCAGGTCGCGCTGCCAGGTGGCGCGGTCCGGGTGCACGTTCCGTTCGTAGTGGGAGAGTTCGGCGTGAGCGAGGGCCCAGTCGAAACCCTCGCGGGTGATCTCGACGGCGAGGACGGTCTCCTGGCCCTCCTTCGTCCCCCAGCCGCAGCGGTACATCATCCACAGGAAGCTCGGCTTGATCCACGTCATGCGGTCGCGCTTCCAGGCGGCCGGGAAGCGTCCGTCGCGGGCGGCGGGCAGCCCGAGCGACGGCGTGTACGCCTGATAGACGGTCACCGTCCGGGCGGTGTGGAGGGCGCGGATCTGGTGCTGGGGCGGGATGGCTGCGGATGCGGTCATGCAGCCATCCCAGCACCGGCGGCGGGGGCGGTCGAACGGGTTTCCGGCGGCGCCCCCGGACGGGAATGTGACGACAGGGCCTAGCCGGCGGCGTGCATCACGCGTGGGCCGTGCATCTCCCGGACGCCGGGCGACACGACGACGTGGTCGCCGGCCGACGCCTTCGCGCCGGCCGTGGAGTTCCCGTAGTAGTTCCACCGCCAGGTACCGGACTCGGTGGCCTTCACGGTGGTCTTGAGCGCCCCCGTCGAGCTGGACGTCACCTTCTTGACCGTCTTGTACGAGGACGTGCCGTCCGCCTTGAACTGGAGGCTGACCGTGCGGCCCGCGTACCCCTGGTAGGTGTGCTTCTCCCAGTTCGCCAGGGTGACCTTGCCGGTGACGGTGATCGTCTTGCCGAACAGGACCGGCTCGGGCGCGGCGTTGACGGTGACGCGGGTGGCGCGCTGGACCTGGACCGGGTGCTTCAGGTCGGTGTAGACGCTGTCCCCGCCGGGGAGGGAGAGCCGGGCGCAGCTCTTCCAGGTGCCGGCGTAACCGTTCCCCTCGATGTGGGACTTCGGGTCGATGTCCAACACCCCGTCGTCGACGACGCAGTTACCCTTCCCCTCGGTCGGGCAGGCGTCATCGGAATAGCCGAACCCGCTGTACAGAGTGTCCGAGCCCATCTCGCCGAGCTTTCCCCGGTACAGCAGGAACAGCGGCGGCCAGGCCCAGGTGCGCGAGGTCGTCATCCGGAAGGTCACCGGCACCGAGACCACTTCCTGGATACCGATCACGATCGGCTTCCCGCCGTTGACCGTGACCTGGGAGTACGAGACCCCGCCCGTCGCGGCATCGGTCGGCGCCGCCGCCATCGCGGTGAACACGGCCACCGCGCCCCCGGCCACCACCGCGTTCCACATTTTCTTCGCCATAGGTGCGAACCCGCCCTCCCTTGAAAACCGGACCGCCTGTGGGACCGCCCGGGGCCGTTCGCGGTTGTACGCCGTACGGCAACGATCAGATCACGCGCTCGGAGCCGTACAGCCGTACGACCGCATGCGAAGGCCATGACATTCGTCATGCGGAGGTCAGTACACGCGGCTCTGCCGGGGAGGGGGTCCGGATCGGCAGTCTTGTACGTGTCGAGAGCGGGAGCCACGAAGGCGCCGCCGCAACGGGAGGAACCGACATGAGCAGCCCGGCCGCCACACTCACCGCCCCCGCCGTCGACGCCCCGGCCGGCGCCACCACCGCCCCGATCGCGCCCCGCAAGGCGCTCGTGGACAGCCTGAAGCCGCTGCTGGTGGACGTCGCGCTGCCGCTCGCCGCGTACTACGCGCTGAAGGCGGCGGGGCTCGGCACCTTCGGCGCACTGGCCTGGAGCAGCGTGGTCCCGGCGGTCCGCACGGTGTGGGGCGCGGTGCGCGAGCGCCGGCTCAACGGCCTCGCGGCGCTGATGGTCTCGGTCAACGCGGTCTCGCTGCTGCTGGGCCTGGTGTCCGGTGACCCCCGGCTGATGCTCCTCAAGGACAGCGGGGTGAGCAGCATCGTCGGCCTGACGTTCCTGGTGACGGCGCTGCGCGGCCGCCCGATGCTGTCGGCGGGCCTGCGGCCGTGGCTGACCCGGGGCGAGACCGCCAAGACGGCCGCCTGGGCGCGGCTGTCCACCGGTTCGCCGGCCTTCCGCCGGGCCGAGATCCGGTTCTCGGCGGTGTGGGGCCTGGGGCTGCTCGCCGAGTGCGCGGTGCGGGCCGTGGGCGCGTACACCGTGCCGGTCGAGACGATGGTGTGGGCCGGGACCGTGATCCTGGTGGTCGCGATGGTCCTCGCCTTCCTCGTCTCGGGCCGCATCGGGGTCGCCCCGATGGAGCGGATGATCGCGGCCGAGACCGCCGCCACCACGGACCGCTGACCACCCATCAGGACGCCGCAGGGCCACTCCGGGGGGAGTGGCCCTGCGGTCATGTGCGGCCGGAAACCTCTTGACCTCGGCATCCGGCGGCGCGGCGGCACGCGGATGTACGCCACCCGGCATCCGGGCGACGACGGCCCTGAGGGCTTCTGTCTGGAGGAGTACGGGCCGGGCGCGGGGCCCGGCCCGTGCTCGGGCGTCAGTGGTTCCTGGGGAAGCCCAGGTCGACGCCCGCCGGGGCGTCCGCCGGGTCGGGCCAGCGGGTCGTGGTGACCTTGCCCCGGGTGTAGAAGTGGACGCCGTCGTTGCCGTAGATGTGGTGGTCGCCGAAAAGGGAGTCCTTCCAGCCGCCGAAGGAGTGGTAGCCGACGGGGACCGGGATCGGCACGTTGACGCCGACCATGCCGGCCTCGATCTCCAGCTGGAAGCGGCGGGCCGCGCCGCCGTCACGGGTGAAGATCGCGGTGCCGTTCCCGTACGGCGAGGCGTTCATGAGGGCGACGCCCTCCTCGTACGTCGCCACGCGCAGCACACACAGCACCGGCCCGAAGATCTCGTCCTTGTAGGCGTCGGATTCGGTCGAGACGTGGTCGAGGAGCGAGAGGCCGATCCAGTGGCCGTCCTCGAAGCCGTCGACGGTGAATCCGGTGCCGTCGAGGACCACTTCGGCGCCCTGGGCGGCGGCGCCGGTGACATAGGAGGCGACCTTGTCGCGGTGGGCGGCGGTGATCAGCGGACCCATCTCGGACGCGGGGTCCGTGCCGGGGCCGATCGTGATCCGGGCGGCCCGCTCCTTGATCCGGGCGACCAGCTCGTCGCCGATCGCGCCCACCGCGACGACGGCGGAGATCGCCATGCAGCGCTCACCGGCGGAGCCGTACGCGGCGGAGACGGCGGCGTCGGCGGCGGCGTCCAGGTCCGCGTCGGGCAGCACCAGCATGTGGTTCTTCGCGCCGCCGAGCGCCTGCACGCGCTTGCCGTTGGCCGAGGCGGTGGCGTGGATGTGGCGGGCGATGGGTGTCGAGCCGACGAACGAGACGGCGGCGACGTCCGGGTGGCCGAGCAGCGCGTCGACGGCGACCCGGTCGCCGTGCAGGACGTTGAGCACGCCGTCCGGAAGCCCGGCCTCCGCCGCCAGCTCGGCCAGCAGGTTCGCGGCGGACGGGTCCTTCTCGCTGGGCTTGAGCACGAAGGTGTTGCCGCAGGCGATGGCCAGCGGGAACATCCACATCGGCACCATGGCCGGGAAGTTGAACGGGGTGATCCCGGCGACGACGCCCAGCGGCTGGCGGATCGAGGAGACGTCGACCCTGTTCGACACCTGGGTGGACAGCTCGCCCTTGAGCTGCGTGGTGATCCCGCAGGCCAGCTCCACGATCTCCAGGCCACGCGCCACCTCGCCCAGCGCGTCGGAGTGCACCTTGCCGTGCTCGGCGGTGATGAGCGCGGCGATCTCGTCCCGGTGGGCGTCCAGCAGTGCGTGGTAGCGGAACAGGACCGCCGTGCGGGCGGACAGCGAGGTGCCGCGCCAGGTCCGGTACGCGTCCTTCGCGGCCGCCACCGCCGTATCGGTCTCGTCCGGTGAGGCGAACGCGACCCGGGTGGTGACGGCGCCGGTGGCGGGGTCGGTGACCTCGCCGTAGTTGCCCGAGGTGCCCTCGACGGTCTTGCCACCGATCCAGTGGTTCACGGTCTTCATGCTGTGGCTCCTTCAGAGGTGACGGCGTCGGCCGGCGCTGTGTCGTTCGTACTCTTTCCGTGCTTCGACCGCCGCGGGGCGGGTGGCCGTGCCGGCCACGGGGACATCCCACCACGCCTGCGCCCCGGGAGACCCCGGCCCGTCGCCGGGCGTTTCGGTCTCCACGTGTGTCTCCACTCGTGTCTCCACGTGTGTCTCCACGTGTACGCAGACGGGCCGGTCGGCGGCGCGGGCCTCGGCGAGGGCCGCCCGGAGCCCGGCCACCGTCCCGGCGCGCAGCACCCGCATGCCGAGCGAGGCGGCGTTGGCGGCGAGGTCCACCGGGAGCGGGGGTCCGGTGAAGTCCCCGTCCGCCGACCGGTGCCGGTAGTCCGTGCCGAAGCGCTCGCCGCCGGTCGCCTCGGAGAGGCCGCCGATCGAGGCGTAGCCGTGGTTCTGGAGGACGACCAGCTTGACCGGCAGGTTCTCCTGGACTGCGGTGACGATCTCGGTGGGGTTCATGAGGTAGGTGCCGTCGCCGACGAGCGCCCAGACCGGGCGGTCCGGGGCCGCCATGCACACGCCGATCGCGGCCGGGATCTCGTAGCCCATGCAGGAGTAGCCGTACTCCACGTGGTACTGGCGCGGGGAGCGGGTGCGCCAGAGCTTGTGCAGGTCGCCGGGGAGCGAACCGGCCGCGTTGATGAGGATGTCCGCGTCGGTGACCAACTCGTCCAGGAGGCCGAGGACCTGGGTCTGGGTGGGGCGGGCCCGCGGGTCGGGCGTGGCGTACGCGGCGTCGACGCGGCGCTCCCAGCGGGCCTTGGCCTCGGTGTACTCCGCCTCGTACGCGGGGTCCGCGCGGTGTCCGGCCAGGGCCTCGGTGAGGGCGTGGAGGGCGGTGCGGGCGTCGGCGACGAGCGGGAGCGCGGCGAGCTTGTGGGCGTCGAAGCCGGTCACGTTGACGTTGAGGAAGCGGACGCCGGGGTGCCGGAAGAGGGTCGCGGACGCGGTGGTGAAGTCGGTGTACCGGGTGCCGATTCCGATGACGAGGTCGGCGGTGCGGGCGAGGTCGTCGGCGGTGGCGGTGCCGGTGTGGCCGATGCCGCCGATGTCGGCCGGGTGGTCGTGGCGCAGTGAGCCCTTGCCGGTCTGGGTGGAGGCGACGGGGATGCCGGTGGCTTCGGCGAAGGCGGCGAGGGCGGCCTCGGCGGCGCTGTGGTGGACCCCGCCGCCTGCGATGACCAGGGGGCGGCGGGCGGCGCGGACCGCCCTTACCGCCTGGCCGAGTTCGTACGGGTCGGGGGCGGGGCGGCGTACGTGCCAGACGCGCTCCGCGAAGAACTCCGCCGGCCAGTCGTGCGCCTCGGCCTGGACGTCCTGCGGCAGCGCGAGGGTGACCGCGCCGGTCTCCGCCGGGTCGGCCAGGACCCGCATGGCGTGCAGCGCGGCCGGGATCAGGGCCTCGGGGCGGGTGATCCGGTCGAAGTAGCGGGAGACCGGGCGCAGGCAGTCGTTGACGGAGACATCGCCCGCGTACGCCACTTCCAGCTGCTGGAGTACGGGATCGGCGGGGCGGGTCGCGAAGGTGTCGCCGGGCAGCAGCAGGACGGGGAGGTGGTTGACGGTGGCGAGGGCGGCGCCGGTGACGAGGTTGGTGGCGCCGGGGCCGATGGACGTGGTGACGGCGTGGGCGGAGAGCCGGCCGGACTGGCGGGCGTGGCCGGTGGCCGCGTGCACCATGGCCTGTTCGTTGCGGCCCTGGAAGTAGGGCATCGCGGGGCCGGTCTCCAGGAGTGCCTGGCCGATTCCGGCGACGTTGCCGTGGCCGAAGATGCCCCAGGTGGCGGCGATCAGCCGGTGGCGTTCGCCGTCGCGCTCGGTGTACTGGCGCGCGAGGAAGGCGATGAGCGCCTGGGCGGTGGTAAGGCGGCGGGTGGCCGCCCCGGCCGGGCCGGGCGTGCCGGGCGTCGCGGTCATGCGTAGTCCTCCGGTCCGTGGAGCGGCAGCCGGGGGTCGACCGGCTGGGACGGCCAGCTGTCGCGCACCCACCGGTGGTCGGGGTGGTCGCGGATCAGCCACTCGCGCTGCTCGCCGGGGCCCGCCATGACGTTGAGGTAGTACAGGGTGCGGCCGGGCTGGGCGATGGACGGGCCGTGCCAGCCGTCCGGGATGAGGACCGCGTCGCCGCCGCGGACCTCGGCCAGCACATCCGTACCGCCGGGGCGGGACGGGGAGACCCGGTGGTATCCGAGGCCGCCGTCCTCGACCTCGAAGTAGTAGATCTCCTCCAGGACGGATTCCTCGCCGGGGCGGTGCTCGTCGTGTTTGTGCGGCGGATAGGAGGACCAGTTGCCGCCGGGGGTGAGGACTTCCACGGCGATGAGGCGGTCGCAGTCGAAGGCGTCGGCGGCGGCGAAGTTGTGGACCTGGCGGGAGCAGCTGCCGGCGCCACGCAGTTCCACGCGTACCTCCGGCGCGGGGCCGTAGCGAGCGGGGAGTCGTCGCTCGCACTTCGCTCCTGCCAGGGCGAAGCGGCCGCCTGCGCCGGAGGCGATCTGTGCGTGGGCGTCGCGCGGTACATAGGCGAAGTCGGAAACGCCGCTGAACACGCTCCGACGGCCCAGCAGTTCAAAGATCTCATCTGAGATGTGCACCGTACAGCTGCCGGTCAACGGCAGTACGATCCACTCGCTCTCCCCGGTGACAAGTGTGTGAACTTCTCCCGGTTCCAACTCCAGTACGCGGAGCCCGGACCGGTCCCAGCCGGCCTGCTCGGGGCCGATGTCCAGGGCGTACGGGCCGTGCGCGGTGGAACCCGCCGGGAGGTGGTACGCCGGAGCGCCTCGCATGCTCATGCCCTTTCGCCGTATGCGGTGACCGCTTCGTTGTGTGCGGTGACCGCGCCTTCGGCGAGGGCGGTCTCGACCTCGTGCGGGAACGGCATCGCGGAGGAGCAGGCGAGCCGGGCGGCGACGATGGCGCCGGCCGCGTTGGCGTACCGCATGGTGCGCGCGATGTCCCAGCCGCTCAGCAGCCCGTGGCAGAGCGCGCCGCCGAACGCGTCGCCCGCGCCGAGGCCGTTGACCACGTCGACGGGGAGCGGCGGTACGTCGGCGGCGGTGCCGTCCCGGTGGACGGCGAGGACGCCCGCGGGGCCCTGCTTGACGACGGCCAGCTCGACGCCGGCCGCGATGAGGGCGCGGGCCGCCGCGTACGGTTCGCGTTCGCCGGTGGCGATCTCGCACTCGTCCAGATTGCCGACGGCGACGGTCGCGTACGCCAGGGCCTCGCGGTACCGGGCGGGCGCGCAGGCTTCGTTCGCCTCGCCCGGCGGCCAGAACACCGGGCGCCAGTCGAGGTCGAAGACGGTGATGCCGGAGCGGTCGCGGGCCCGCAGCGCGGCGAGGGTCGCGGTACGGCTCGGCTCGGCGCACAGGCCGGTGCCGGTCATCCAGAACACCCGGGCGGCCCGGACCGCTTCGAGGTCCAGTTCGGAGGCGTGGATCTCCAGGTCGGGGGCCTTCGGCTGCCGATAGAAGTACAGCGGGAAGTCGTCGGGCGGGAAGACCTCGCAGAAGGTGACCGGGGTCGGGTAGGCGGCGACGGGTGTCACCCACCGGGCGTCGACCCCGAACTCCCGCAGCTGCTCGCGCAGATAGTCGCCGAAGGGGTCCGCGCCGGTGCGGGTCACCACGGCGGTGCGCCGGCCGAGGCGGGCGGCGGCGACGGCCACGTTGGACGGGGAGCCGCCGAGGAACTTCCCGAAGGTGTCGACCCGGGCCAGCGGCACCCCCGTCCGCAGGGGGTAGAGATCCACCCCGATCCGCCCCATCGTGATCACGTCGTACGGCTGCTCAGGCATGCGACATCCCTTCGGCTGGGCGCCTGTACCTGGATCATCTCCGCTTCGATCATCGTCAATCATTTGTACGGACATACGGACGTATTCTTGACACTGGTCCGCCCGCGTGGTGAGGCTGGGCGCATGACGTCCTCCCCGTCCTCGGCATCGCCCTGCATCCGCATCGGCTCCGCGCCCGACTCCTGGGGGGTGTGGTTCCCCGACGATCCCCGGCAGGTGCCGTGGCGGCGCTTCCTGGACGAGGTCTCCGCCGCGGGCTACGAGTGGATCGAGCTGGGTCCGTACGGCTACCTCCCGACCGATCCGGCCCGCCTCGCGGACGAGACGGGCAGCCGGGGGCTCTCCGTCTCGGCGGGCACCGTCTTCACCGGATTGCACCACGGGCCGGACGTCTGGGACCGGACCTGGGAGCATGTCGCCGGCATCGCGGCACTCACCCGGGCGATGGGCGCCGGTCACCTCGTGGTGATCCCCTCCTTCTGGCGCGACGACAAGACGGGCGAGGTGCTGGAGGACCGGGTCCTCACGGCGGGGCAGTGGCGCCACCTCACCACGCAGACCGAGCGGCTGGCGCGCGAGGTCCGGGACCGTTACGGGCTGCGCGTCGTCGTCCACCCCCATGCGGACACCCACATCAACACCGGGGAGAACGTCGCCCGGTTCCTCGACGCCACCGACCCGGACCTGGTCTCGCTCTGTCTGGACACCGGGCACTACGCGTACTGCGGGGGCGACAGCGTCGAGCTGATCGAGACGTACGGGGAGCGCATCGGCTACCTCCACCTCAAGCAGGTGGACCCGGCGGTCCTCGCCGAGGTGGTGGCGGACGAGGTTCCGTTCGGTCCCGCCGTGGCGCGCGGTGTGATGTGCGAACCGCCGGGCGGGGTCCCGGCCCTGGAACCCGTACTCGCCGCCGCCCGCCGGCTGGACGTCGATCTGTTCGCCATTGTCGAGCAGGACATGTACCCCTGCCCGCCGGACCGGCCGTTCCCGATCGCCCGCCGCACCCGCGACTACCTCCGCTCCTGCGGGCGGCCGGCCGGGACGGCCTGACGCGGCCGGGACGCCCTGACGCTTACAGGTGGTCCGTGCGGTTCGGCGGCCTTTGGCAGTGACGTCGGGCCGGTGCGGGCTGTTGTCCTCGGTGAGACCGGGCCCCCGGGCCCGCCCCCGCACTCACCGAGGAGCGACCGCCATGTCCCACACTCCCCTGTCCCCGCGCCGGTCCGCCGGCGGCTCGGCCCTGACCACCGGGCTCCTGGCAGCCGCCGCGCTGGCCGCCGTCCTGGCCGTGGCCCCGGGGGCCGCCGCCGACGCCGAGAACGTGCCCCCGGCCGGCTCCAGCCCCGTGTGTGCCTTCTACGACGGGAACGGGATGACCGTCTTCGGCGACCGGGGCGACCGCGCCTTCCAGGTGCAGTGCATGCTGGCCAACCGGCGCTACCTGCCGTGGGACGCGGTGGACGGGACGTTCGGCCTGCGCACCCTGGACGCGGTCCGGCGCTTCCAGGCCGACCACCCGCCCCTGCTCAGCACCGGCCTGGTCGACACGGACACCTGGGCCGCGCTGTGGCGGGGGGACGCGCCGGCCGACGCGGGGGCGTGACGGCTCACGCTCCGCTGGGCACCCGTTCCGCCTCGGCGTCCCGCTCCGGTATGGATTCCGGCGCCTCCGGCCGACCCGGCTCGCCCTCGCTCAGGCCGAACCGCTGGTGGAACCTCCGCAGCGGTGCGGGCGCCCACCAGCTCGCCCGGCCCATCAGCTTCATGACCGTCGGGACGAGCAGGCTGCGGACCACCATCGCGTCCATGAGCACGGCGAGCGCGATGCCGAGGCCGAGCATCTTGGTGTTGGTAACCCGCGAGGTGCCGATGGCGACCATCACGACCGCCAGGATCACGGCCGCCGCGGTGATCAGCCCGCCGGTGCGCCGCAGTCCGAAGGAGACCGCCTGCTCGTGGTCGCCGGTGCGGTCGTACTCCTCCTTGATCCGGGAGAGCAGGAACACCCCGTAATCCATGGAGAGTCCGAAGGCGACGCAGAACATGAGCACCGGCAGCGTCGTCTCTATGTCGCCGGTGCTGGTGAAGGCGAGCGGCCCGGACAGATGGCCGTCCTGGAAGACCCAGACGACGGCCCCGAACATCGCGGTGAGGCTGAGGGCGTTGAGCACGACGGCCTGTACGGGGATCAGGACGCTGCCGGTCAGCAGGAACACCAGCAGCAGCGTCACCACGGCGATGATGCCCACCGCCCACGGCAGCCGGTCACCGATGGCGGCCTTGGAGTCGACCAGGACCGCCGCCGTGCCCGTCACGGAGGTGTCGAAGGGGGCGGGCTCGGCGCGCAGGTCCTTCACCAGGCGCTGGGTCTCCTCCCCCACCGGCTCGCCCTTGCCCAGCACACTGAAGTAGGCGTTGCGCCCCTCCGTGACCGGCCCGTCCACCCGGAGCACCCCCGGCAGCGCGGCGAGCCTGCCGCGGTACTCGGCGTACTGGGCGGGAGTCGCCTCGCCCTCCGCCAGGATGTCCAGGCTTCCGCCGGGGCTGCCGGGGAAGCCGTCCCGCAGGTGCTGCTGCACCACATGGGACTCGGAGGAGGCGGGCAGCTGCCGGTCGTCCGCCGTGCCGAACCTGACGCCCAGGAAGGGCAGTCCGAGAAGGACCAGCCCGACGCTCGTGACCACCGCGAAGACCGGGGCCCTGCGCATCACCAGAGCGGTGAACCGGGCCCACCCCGCACCGCCCTCCCGCCGCGGCTTCGCGCGGCCCCGCCGCAGCAGCTTCCGGAGGTCCAGCGCATTGACCCGGGGGCCGAGGAGCATCAGCGCGGCCGGCAGCAGGATCAGCGCGGCCGCTGCGGCGAGGAGCACCACGGCGATCCCGGCGTAGGCGAAGGAGCGCAGGAAGTACTGCGGGAAGACCAGCATCGCGGCGAGCGACACCGCGACGGTCAGCGCGGAGAACAGCACGGTCCGGCCCGCCGTGCGCAGCGTCGTCCCGATGGCGTCCCTGGTCGGGGCGCCGGCCGCCAGCTCCTCGCGGAAGCGGCGCACGATGAACAGGGCGTAGTCGATGGCGAGTCCGAGCCCGAGTGCCGTGGTGAGGTTCTGGGCGAAGACGGAGACGTCGGTGAACTCGGTGATGCCGCGCAGCACCGCGTTGGTCCCCAGGATGGCGACGATGCCCACGCCCAGGGGCAGCAGGGCGGCGATGGCGCTGCCGAAGACCATGACGAGCAGCACCAGCGTCACCGGCAGGGCGATCGTCTCGGCCCGCAGCAGGTCGTCCTGGATGATCGTCTGCATCTCGTGCTGCACGGCCACCGGGCCGCCGAGCGAGACGCTCACCGGGCCGTGCTTCCCCCGGTAGTGCGGGGCTATCCGGTCCAGCACCTCGCCCGACGCCTTGTCGTCGCCCTCGATCCGGGCGGCGATCAGCGCCTCCCCGCCGTCCTCGGCGCGCAGCGCGGGCGCCTTATCCTGCCAGTAGGAGCGGACGCCCACGACATCCGCCTCACCGGCCAGCCGCTCGGCCAGGCGCGCCGCCTCGGCGGCCACGGCCGGGTCGTCCACGGAGGCGCCGCCGCTGTCGACGAGCAGCAGCAGATTGGGCTGGGAGGCGGGGAACTCGCGCTCCAGCGCCTTCGTGGCGTAGGTCGACTCGGCGTCCGGGGCCTGCCAGCCGCCGCTGCCCATCCGGTCGGCGACCCCGCTGCCCGCGAGGACCGCGAGCGCGGTGATCACCAGAGCCGCCAGCAGCGAGAGCCGTGGACGCGCGGTGACGAAGCGCGTCCAGCCCCCCAGTCGCTGCGGGCCGTTGACTTCAGGCATGGTGCGATGTCCCCTTTTCCCCGGATCCGGGCCCGCGAGGCGGCAGCACGAGGCAGCCGCACAGGGCAGCATGGATCAGTCATTGCCACCTACACTGGCAAACACGAGTCATCGCTCGCGTTTCTCCAGAATGCGAGTGACCGCTCGTGTTTGTCAACCGTGCACGAAAGCTGGGGATTCACCGTGTCGCAGTCCAGAGCGGCGGGCTCCGAAGACGCCGGGGCCGCCGAAGGCGCCGGGACCACCGGCAAGGCCGACGCCCCCGCCCGGCCGCGCAGGCGGCAGGCCCGGGGCGAGGCCCGTATCGCACAGTTGCTCAAGGCCGCCGCCGACGTGTTCTGCACGACCGGCTACACCGCGGCGAGCACCAACGCCATCGCGCGCGAGGCCGGGGTCTCGCCCGGCACGCTCTACCAGTTCTTCCCCAACAAGGAGGCCATCGCGGTCGAGCTGGGCGACCAGCTCCTGGCCCGCTGGCGGGAGACCTACGGGGCCGCGCTCCTCGCCGACCGGCCGGAACTCCCGCTGGACCGGATGCTCGACGCCACCCTCGACCCGCTGATCGAGTTCAACTGCGCGAACCCGGCCTTCACGGTCCTGATGCACGGCCCCGAGATCCCGGGCATGCCCTCCGAGGACCACGACGCCGTGCACACCACGATGCTCGGCCAGGTCGAGACGATCCTCGCCGGATATCTGCCGGACCGGCCGCCCGCCGAGGTCACCCGGATCGCCACGATGATCTTCAACATCTTCAAGTCCGGGCTGGACGTGATCATGGCGCACGAGGGCGAGGAGCGGGAGGCGTACATCCGCGAGGTCAAGACGGTCCTCCGGCGGTACCTCGAACCCATGATCCCCGACGACACGGCGGCCGGGCCTCGCTCGCGTCATACCCCCTAGGGGTATAAAGTGGGGATCGTGGAGGCGCACCGGTGTGCGTCGCTCCGCCCCGTGTGCCCGTCGAAGAGGAGAACACCATGACCGCCGAGACCCAGCTCCCCCAGGCGACCGGCTCCTGCTGCTCGCCCAGCGGTTCCTGCCACGACAGCGCGGGCGCCGACGCCGGGCAGTCCGGCGTGACCACCGTCTACCAGGTGACCGGCATGACCTGCGGGCACTGCGAGGGCGCCGTCTCCGAGGAGGTCTCCGCCATCGAGGGTGTCACCTCCGTGAAGGCCGTGGCGTCCACCGGGCAGGTGACCGTGGTCTCGCGGGGCCCCCTGGACGACGAGGCCGTACACGCCGCCGTGGACGAGGCGGGCTACGAGCTCACCGGGCGCGCCTGACCGCCCCGGGACCACCCACCGCGACACCCGTCCCGGCCGGGCCGCACCGACCAGCAGATACTGGTGGGGTACGGCCCGGTCGGCGTTCCAGGAGCTCGGACATGCACAGCGCATCGGACACCCACAGCGCGACGGAGGCGGAGCCCTCCCGGGCCGAGTTCGCGATCGGCGGCATGACCTGCGCCTCGTGCGCGGCCCGTGTCGAGAAGAAGCTCAACCGGATGGACGGCGTCACGGCCACCGTGAACTACGCCACGGAGAAGGCCCGCGTCAGCTACGACGGCGCCGCCGTCTCCGTAAGCGATCTTGTCGCTACGGTGGAGAGGACCGGCTATACGGCGAAGCCGCTGCCCGGGGCGGCCGTACGGGCCCCCGGGCCCGCCGCCACCCCGGAGGCCGCGCAGGCTCCGCAGCCCGCCACCGCCGACACCCCGCAGCCCACCCCCCGCGCGCCCCGACCGGAACCGGAAGCCCCGCCGCACCCCGAAGACACCCCCGACCCGACCCTCGCCGCCCTCCGGCAGCGGCTCATCGTCTCCGCCGTGCTCGCCGCCCCCGTGGTCGCCCTGGCGATGATCCCCGCCCTCCAGTTCGACTTCTGGCAGTGGCTCTCGCTCACCCTGGCCGCGCCCGTCGTGGTCTGGGGCGGGCTGCCCTTCCACCGGGCCACCTGGACCAATCTGAGGCACGGCGCGGCGACCATGGACACCCTGGTCTCCGTCGGGACGCTCGCCGCCTTCGGCTGGTCGCTGTGGGCGCTGTTCCTCGGGGACGCCGGGATGCCCGGCATGCGGCACGGCTTCGAGCTGACAGCCTCCCGGTCCGACGCCTCGTCCACCATCTACCTGGAGGTCGCGGCGGGCGTCGTCACCTTCATCCTGCTGGGCCGCTATCTGGAAGCGAAGTCCAAGCGGAGGGCCGGGTCCGCGCTGCGCGCCCTGATGCACCTCGGCGCCAAGGACGTGACCGTCCTGCGCGACGGCGCCGAGGTCCGCGTGCCCGTCGCCCGGCTCGTCGTGGGCGACCGCTTCACCGTCCGCCCCGGCGAGAAGATCGCCACGGACGGCACCGTGGTCGAGGGCTCCTCGGCCGTGGACGCGTCCATGCTCACCGGCGAGTCCGTCCCCGTGGACGTGCGCGCCGGCGACACGGTGACCGGCGCGACGCTCAACGTCTCCGGCCGCCTCGTGGTCGAGGCGACCCGCGTCGGCGGCGACACCCAGCTGGCCCGGATGGCGCGGCTGGTCGAGGACGCGCAGAACGGCAAGGCCGAGGTGCAGCGCCTCGCGGACCGGATCTCGGCGGTGTTCGTCCCGGTCGTCCTGCTGCTCGCCCTCGCCACGCTCATCGGCCGGCTGCTGGCCACCGACGACACGACGGCCGCGTTCACGGCGGCGGTGGCGGTCCTGATCATCGCCTGCCCCTGCGCCCTCGGCCTCGCCACACCGACCGCGCTCATGGTCGGCACCGGGCGCGGCGCCCAGCTCGGCATCCTCATCAAGGGCCCCGAGGTCCTGGAATCCACCCGCCGCGTCGACACGATCGTCCTGGACAAGACAGGCACGGTAACGACGGGCCGGATGACCCTCCAGGCCGTCCACACGGCCCCCGGAACGACCGAATCCGACGTCCTCCGCCTCGCCGGTTCCCTGGAACACTCCTCCGAACACCCCATCGCCCAAGCCATCGCCGCCGGAGCCACCGAACGCACCGGCGCCGCCCTTCCCACCCCCGAGGACTTCGCAAACGTCCCCGGCCTCGGCGTCCGGGGCACCGTCGACGGTCACACCGTCCTCGTCGGCCGCCCCCGGCTGCTCACCGAGGCCGGGATCGCCCTCCCCGAGGCTCTGGCCGCCGCCGTCGCGGACGCCGCCGCTCAAGGGCGTACGGCCATCGCGGCCGGCTGGGACGGTGAGGCGCGCGCGGTCCTGGAAGTCGCCGACGCGATCAAGGACACCAGTGCGGAGGCCGTCGCCGCGCTCCGGGATCTCGGCCTCACACCGATCCTGCTGACCGGTGACAACCGGGCCGTGGCGGAGTCGGTCGCGGCCGAGGCCGGGATCGACGAGGTCCGGGCCGAGGTGCTGCCGGAGGAGAAGGCGCACGTCATCCGGGGTCTTCAGGAGCGGGGGCGGGTCGTTGCCATGGTCGGCGACGGGGTCAACGACGCCGCCGCTCTGGCCACCGCCGACCTGGGCCTGGCGATGGGCACCGGCACGGACGCCGCGATCGAGGCGAGCGACCTGACCCTGGTTCGTGGAGATCTCAAGGTGACAGCAGACGCCATCCGCCTCTCCCGGCGCACCCTCACCACCATCAGGGGCAACCTTTTCTGGGCATTCGGCTACAACGTGGCCGCCCTACCCCTTGCGGCATTTGGGCTGCTCAACCCTATGATTGCCGGAGCGGCGATGGCGTTCTCATCGGTCTTCGTCGTGACGAACAGCCTGCGCCTGCGGTCCTTCACGTAATTTCCACAATGAGATTCAGATCACATCGGTTTCAGGGTAACCATTCGATGGGTTCGTAAGTCTTAGAGTGCGATGCCAAGGATGTCTTGGGGGACGTCCGACGGAGCATCTTGGGGGATGCTCCGGGCAAGAGTGGGCCGGGGCACGTACACCGGGGAGCTTTGAGCGGCCCTCCCGTCGGTACGTACCCCGGCAGACCACAGCGCAGTGAGCAGGACAAGCAGTACCGAGGCACCCAGCTCAGGAGCTACGGCTCCCACCGAACGCCCGGCCGGATCCCGTGGGGGGAATCCGCTCCGGGACATGGGAAGCGCCTCGCTGTCGGCCCGTGGGGGGATCGATGGCGAGGCGCTTCTCTCTTTCACGCGGGAGCGCTCCCGGACCGGCGCGCGCGCCCGGCGTACGCCCCCACGCACTCCCCCGGAACGCACGACACCCCCGTACGCCGCGTCGCTCGGGGCGAGGGCGCGGCGTACAGGGGCGCGGGTCCGGCGGTCAGTCAGGGCCGGGGTGATGCGGAAGGGAGCGTTCAGCGGCCCTCGACCGGGACGAAGTCACGCAGGACCTCGCCGGTGTAGATCTGGCGCGGGCGGCCGATGCGGGAGCCGGGCTCCTTGATCATCTCGTGCCACTGGGCGATCCAGCCGGGGAGCCGGCCGATCGCGAAGAGCACGGTGAACATCTCGGTCGGGAAGCCCATCGCGCGGTAGATGAGACCCGTGTAGAAGTCCACGTTCGGGTAGAGGTTGCGCGAGACGAAGTACTCGTCGGAGAGCGCGTGCTCCTCCAGCTTGAGCGCGATGTCCAGCAGCTCGTCGGACTTGCCGAGGGCGGACAGCACGTCGTGCGCGGCGGCCTTGATGATCTTGGCACGCGGGTCGAAGGACTTGTACACCCGGTGGCCGAAGCCCATCAGGCGGACGCCGTCCTCCTTGTTCTTCACCTTGCGGATGAAGGAGTCGACGTCGCCGCCGTTGGCCTGGATGCCTTCCAGCATCTCCAGGACGGACTGGTTGGCGCCGCCGTGCAGGGGGCCCCAGAGCGCCGAGATGCCGGCGGAGATCGAGGCGAACATGTTCGCCTGCGAGGAGCCGACCAGGCGCACGGTGGAGGTCGAGCAGTTCTGCTCGTGGTCCGCGTGCAGGATGAGCAGCTTGTCGAGCGCCGAGACGACGACCGGGTCCAGCTCGTACTCCTGGGCCGGGACCGAGAAGGTCATGCGCAGGAAGTTCTCGACGTAGCCCAGGTCGTTGCGCGGGTAGACGAACGGGTGACCGATCGACTTCTTGTACGCGTACGCGGCGATGGTGGGGAGCTTGGCGAGCAGCCGGATGGTCGAGAGGTGGCGCTGCTCCTCGTCGAACGGGTTGTGGCTGTCCTGGTAGAACGTGGACAGCGCGCTGACGACCGAGGACAGCATGGCCATCGGGTGGGCGTCGCGCGGGAAGCCGTCGAAGAACCGCTTGACGTCCTCGTGCAGCAGCGTGTGCTGGGTGATCTCGTTCTTGAAGGTCGACAGCTCGTCGACCTTGGGAAGCTCACCGTTGATCAGCGTGTACGCGACCTCAAGGAAGGTCGAGCGCTCCGCGAGCTGCTCGATCGGGTAGCCGCGGTAGCGCAGGATGCCCTGCTCGCCGTCGAGGTAGGTGATGGCCGATTTATAGGCAGCGGTGTTGCCGTATCCGCTGTCCAGCGTCACCAGGCCGGTGTTCGCCCGGAGCTTCCCGATGTCGAAGCCCTTGTCGCCGACGGTGCTGTCGATCACCGGGTAGGTGTACTCGCCATCGCCGTACCGCAGTACCACAGCGTTGTTGGTGTGCTCGCTCACGTCATCCCTCACCGACGTAGTGCCTCTTCTTCGAGGTTCCCTGACTGTCTCCACCCTCCCCCATTTGGCTCAGGAGAGTGCACTCGGGGTCGTCCATTGGACCTACTCGCGGCACTGAGTGCCGCGAACTTAGCCATCCTGCCCCCTTGACTCCGGTTCCGGAAGACCTCCGTGATGTTTCCCACCGATTTGATCGATCATTTTTACCGACGATCCTCCGTCACCCCCTCCGCGGAGCCGGTGATCCAGTGCCGTACAGCGTCTGCCTGCGGAAACCGTGCGGACCGCCTGGCCGATCGCCTGCCGCGAGCCGACCAGCACGACGAGCTTCTTGGCCCTGGTCACGGCGGTGTAGAGCAGATTCCGCTGGAGCATCATCCAGGCGCTCTTCGTTACGGGGATGACGACGGCCGGGTACTCGCTGCCCTGGGAACGGTGGATCGTCATGGCGTACGCGTGGGCGAGCTCGTCCAGCTCGTCGAAGTCGTAGCCGATCTCCTCGTCCTCGTCGGTGAGGACCGTCAGCCGCTGTTCGTCCAGGTCAAGGCCGGTGACGACGCCCACGGTGCCGTTGAAGACGCCGTTCTCGCCCTTGTCGTAGTTATTACGGATCTGGGTGACCTTGTCCCCCACCCGGAAGACCCGGCCGCCGAACCGCTTCTCCGGCACGTCCGGCCGGCCCGGGGTGATCGCCTGCTGGAGCAGACCGTTGAGATGTCCGGCCCCGGCCGGGCCCCGGTGCATCGGCGCGAGCACCTGGACGTCCCGGCGCGGGTTCAGCCCGAACTTGGCCGGAATACGGCGGGACGCGACGTCCACCGCGAGCACTCCGGCGTCCTCCGTCTCGTCCGCCACGAAGAGGAAGAAGTCACTGAGCCCCTGAGTGAGCGGCGGTACGCCGGAATTGATGCGGTGCGCGTTGGTGACGACGCCCGACTGCTGGGCCTGGCGGAAAATCGTCGTCAGCCGGACCGCGGGCACGGGGCCGCCCTCGGCGAGGAGGTCCCGCAGCACCTCGCCCGCCCCTACGGACGGCAGCTGGTCCACATCGCCGACGAGCAGCAGGTGGGCACCCGGTGCCACCGCCTTCACGAGCTTGTTGGCGAGCAGCAGATCGAGCATCGACGCCTCGTCCACGACGACCAGATCGGCGTCCAGCGGGCGGTCCTTGTCGTACGCCGCGTCGCCGCCCGGTTTCAGTTCGAGCAGCCGGTGCACGGTGGACGCCTCGGCGCCCGTCAGCTCCGAGAGCCGCTTGGCCGCCCGGCCGGTGGGCGCGGCCAGCACGACCTTGGCCTGCTTGGCCCGGGCCAGCTCCACGATGGACCGGACCGTGAACGACTTGCCACAGCCGGGGCCGCCGGTCAGCACGGCGACCTTCCGGGTCAGCGCGAGCCGCACGGCGGCCTCCTGCTCGGGCGCCAGCTTGGCGCCCGTCCTCCCCGCGAGCCACTTCAGGGCCTTGTCCCAGTCCACGTCCGCGAAGGCCGGCAACCGGTCCTCCGGGGTCCGCAGCAGCCGTCGCACCTGGGCGGCGAGCGAGATCTCCGCCCGGTGGAACGGCACCAGATACACCGCCGTGACCGGGTCCCCGCCCTCGGGCGACGGCACCTTCTCCCGTACGACGCCCTCCGGCTCCCCGGCCAGCTCCGCCAGGCACTCGATGACGAGCCCGGTGTCCACCTGGAGCAGCTTCACCGCGTCCGCGATCAGCCGCTCCTCGGGCAGGAAGCAGTGGCCCTGGTCGGTGGACTGCGACAGCGCGTACTGCAAGCCCGCCTTCACGCGTTCCGGGCTGTCGTGCGGGATGCCGACCGCCTGGGCGATCTTGTCGGCGGTCAGAAAGCCGATGCCCCAGACGTCGGCGGCCAGCCGGTAGGGCTGGTTCTTCACGACGGAGATCGAGGCGTCCTCGTACTTCTTGTAGATCCGCACCGCGATGGACGTCGAGACGCCGACGCCCTGGAGGAAGACCATGACCTCCTTGATCGCCTTCTGCTCCTCCCACGCGGCCGCGATCATCTTCGTCCGCTTGGGCCCGAGGCCGGGCACCTCGATGAGCCGCTTGGGCTCCCGCTCGATGACGTCCAGCGTGTCCACGCCGAAGTGGGTGGTGATCCGGTCGGCCATCACCGGCCCGATGCCCTTGATCAGCCCGGAGCCGAGGTAGCGCCGGATGCCCTGGATCGTGGCGGGGAGGATCGTCCGGTAGTTCTCGACGTGGAACTGCTTGCCGTACTGCGAGTGGGACCCCCAACGCCCTTCCATCCGCAACGACTCCCCGGGCTGCGCGCCGAGCAGCGACCCGACGACGGTGAGCAGGTCGTTGCTCCCCCGCCCGGTGTCGACGCGCGCGACGGTGTAGCCGTTCTCCTCGTTGGCATACGTGATCCGTTCGAGCACGCCTTCCAGGACGGCCAGGTCGGGGGTGTGCGGTGGGGAGGCCATGGCGCGACGGTACCGGGTGGGTGCGACAGCGGTGCGTGGGCGCCGGGCGGCGCTACGGTGAGCGCATGGCGACCGAGCGGATAGCGTTGCCGCTACGGCTGGTCGGGGTGTTGCCGTGACGCCGCCGCCGTCCGGGAGCCCCGGCTTTCCGCGACGCGCCTGACGTCCCGGAGGGATTCGGTCAGGCGGCTGGCCAGGAAGTGCAGTTCCGGTCCGGTCACCTTCTGGTCGGCGAGGAGGTCGGCCGCGTGGCCCAGCAGGTCGTCGGCCATGCCGAGTTGGACGCTCTCGATGTCGTCGGCCAGCCGCGAGACGTAGCCGTTGCCGTCCCCGAGGACGTAACAGGGCTTGCCGCCCTGGCCCGCCCAGGGCAGCAGCCTGATCGTCTGCGCGTCGTTTTCCTTCACGTCTGCCTGCTTCCTTCCGGGGGCCCTGCGTTCTGTAGCGAACCCATCACAGAGTGGGGTCACGCGTCGCTACGCTGCCAGGGGGTCGGGGATGACAGCGAGTACGTCAAGACGGGGAGTTGAGCCGCATGGCCACGAAACGGGCGCCGCGTTCGCCGCGGCAGAAGTACGGCGAGGAGCTGCGGCTGCGACGCGTCGCGGCGGGGCTGACGCAGGAGGCACTGAGCGAGATCGTGGTCTGCTCGCCCACGCTGATCAGCCACTGGGAAGCGGGGCGGCGGCTGCCGAGCCCGGAGGACGCGGCGAGGATCGACCGGGCGTTGAACACGGGCGGGTTCTTCGTACGGTGGCTTGAGGACCTGGACTCGAAGTTCGTCCAGTACTTCGCGCACGTGGCCGAGTTGGAGCAGCAGGCCACCGAGGTGCGCCTGTACGGGTTGTCGCTCATCCCCGGGCTCCTCCAGACCGGCCCGTACGCCCGTGCCGTCTTCGAGGCGTACAGAACCAACTACCAGCCGGACGAGCTTGACACCTTCGTCGTCAACCGCTTGGAGCGCGGCCGGATGCTCGCGGAGTCGGAGCGTCCGGTGGTCTGGGCGCTTCTCGATGAAGCGTCGCTCCGACGGAGCGTCGGTGGCCCGCAGGTCATGGCGGAGCAACTGCGCAAAATCGCGGACATGGCAGCTTCCGGGCGCCTGCGCCTGCACGTACTGCCCTTTGCCGTAGGAGCCCACGCGCTCATGGAGAGCGCGCTCTACGTGCTCGACTTCGCGGACGGCCCTCCACTCGCGTACGTAGAGGGACTTCAGACAGGAAATCTGATCGATGATCCGGCGTTGGTGGCCGCCTGCCAGGAGTCCTACACTCTCGCCCTGAGTGACGCGGCGTCCCAACGGACTTCGATCGATCTCATCCGGGCCATCGCAGAGGAGCACGAAAATGCACAGCAGCACCCGCCCCTACGCTGACTCCCGGGCCCTGACCGGATGGTTCAAGTCCAGTTACAGCGGTGGCAACAACGGTGACTGCCTGGAAGCCGCGCGCGGCCACGCCTCCGTGCCCGTCCGTGACAGCAAGGCCGCCGATGGCCCCGCCGTCGTGTTCTCCGGTGGCGGCTGGGCCTCGTTCGTCGGTGCGGTCAAGGACGGGCGTTTCGGGGGCTGAGCCGGGCCCGGAGCGGTGTCGTCCGCTCGTTGGGCGGCTGTACGGTGACACTTCCGTCAGGTGGTCGAAAGGGTGTCGCGTGTCCGGGTCCCGTGCGCTGAGCTTGTCTCTTGTCGGCCTTGCCGCTGTCGGGGTCGTCCTCACCGGGTGTTCGTCGGACGACGGGGAGTCGGGGACGAGCGCCCCCGGCGGCAAGGGCGGGGCGGCGGTCTCCAAGGGGGGCAAGGGGTCCGCGAAGCTCACGTACAGCGGTGGGGCCAGTGGGGAAGTTGTCATCGAGAGCGTGGGCTGTGCCGTGATGGACGGGAAGCTCACCGCCGTCACCGCGCCGGACAGCGCCGACAGCGGGGCGCCCGCGAAGCCCTCGTTCACCGCCGTCCTGAGCGGGGACAAGGCGATGTCCACGCTCACCACGAAGGACGGCACCGGCTATGTGCAGAGCGCCGGGTCCGGGGTCTCCGGGTTCAAGAGCGGGGACACCTGGGTCGTCAACGTGGACGGGCTGACGCTCGGGCCGACCGACCTCAGCGGGGAGCCGATCACCGTCGACGGGACGATCACCTGCGGGTCCGTCGCCGGGGTGTAGGGCCCGGACCGCCTCCCCCAACGTCCCGATAGCATCCGGGACATGGGTAGATCGAAGCACCTCATATCGGCCATCGCGATCGCCGCCGCCGGAGCGGCCCTTCTTACGGGCTGCTCGTCCGGTGATTCCGACTCCGACGCAGCGGAACCGGCGGCCTCGTCCCCGGCCGCCGCCTCCTCCCCCGCACCGGCGGAGAGCCCGTCCGCGTCCGCCACTCCGTACGCCGAGCCCGCCGAGTGCCAGAGCCTCGGGCTCAAGTCGGAGGCGACGCTGGCCGGGAAGGACTTCGCCGGCTGCCTGTCCGCCGCGTTCGCCGCGTACGGGACCGGAACGGAGAATCTGCTCGTCGGGGACCGGTCGGGCACCACGCGGTTCCGGGTCGGGGACGACCCCGCGCTGGCGGGGGACGTCGACGGGGCGGACGGGAAGAAGGCCGCGAACTCGTACGTCTCGATCGGCGGCGAGGAGTGGATCAAGTCCGACGGGGCCTGGGAGAAGAGCGACTCCAAGGAGGCGGTCGACGCCGAGCTGGGGAAGAAGTACCGGACGGTCTCCGATCCGCAGGGCATCCCGGACCTGGTCGGCTCGTTCGCGACCTGGAAGGTGGACACCGAGAAGGCGCTGATCTCCCTGGAGAACGGCAAGGACGTCGAGGCGTGGCGCGTGACCAACGCCCGGCACTTCGACTACCAGGGCTCCGAGGTGGTCGAGTACATCGTGTGGGTGGACGACGACGGCACCCCGGTGGGCGTACAGAACACGTCGAACACGGCCGGCAAGTCGAACACGTACGTCCAGCACTTCTACGACCTCGGGCAGCCCGTCACCATCGAGGCACCGCCCCAGTAGGACCTGTCCCGGCCCCGGGACCCGCACCGCACAGGCGGGCCCCGGGGCGGCGGACTCAGCAGGCGTGCTCGGCGTAGCGGGCCGCCACCTCCGCCAGGACCTCCGCGCCGTCGCGCGCCCACAGGGCCTCGTTGAAGATCTCCACCTCGACCGGGCCGTCGAAGCCCGTCGCCTCCACGGCCTCGCGGAAGAAGCGGAAGTCGACGCTGCCGTCGCCGAGCTGGCCCCGGCCGAGCAGGACGCCGGCCGGGAGCGGGGTGATCCAGTCCGCGAGCTGGAAGGAGTGGATGCGGCCCGACGCGCCGGCCCGGGCGATCTGGGCGGGCGCCTGGTCGTCCCACCAGAGGTGGTACGTGTCCACGACGACGCCCACCCGCTCGGCCGGGAAGCGCTCGGCGAGGTCCAGGGCCTGGGAGAGCGTCGAGACCACGCAGCGATCCGAGGCGAACATGGGGTGCAGGGGCTCGATGGCCAGCCGCACCCCGCGCTCCGCCGCGTACGGGGCCAGCTCGGCCAGCGCGTCCGCGATGCGCTCGCGGGCGCCGTACAGGTCGCGGCTGCCCTCCGGGAGGCCGCCCGAGACGAGGACCAGGGTGTCCGTGGAGAGGCCCGCCGCCTCGTCCAGCGCGGCGCGGTTGTCGTCCAGGGCGCGGGCGCGCTCCGCCGGGTCCTTGGCGGTGAGGAAGCCGCCCCGGCACAGGCTGGTGACGGTCAGGCCGTGGTCGGCGACGAGGCGGGCCGTCGCCTCGACCCCGTACGACTGCACGGGGGCCCGCCAGAGGCCGACCTTGTCGATGCCCGCCTTCGCGCAGCCCTCGGCCAGCTCCGGCAGCGACCACTGCTTGATGGTCTCCTGGTTGATGGAGAGACGGCCGTCGCTCATCGGGTGCCTCCCCGCACGGTCAGCAGCGCGCGCATCCTCGACTCCGCGAGATCCGGGTCCGGGAACAGGCCGAGCCCGTCGGCGAGTTCGTACGCCTTCGCCAGGTGCGGGAGCGAGCGGGCCGACTGGAGGCCGCCGACCATCGTGAAGTGGTCCTGGTGGCCGGCCAGCCAGGCGAGGAAGACAACGCCCGTCTTGTAGAAGCGGGTCGGTGCCCGGAAGAGGTGCCGGGACAACTCGACCGTGGGGTCGAGCAGTTCGCGGAAGCCCTTCGTGTCACCGGTGTCCAGCACCCGTACCGCGTGCGCGGCCAGCGGGCCCAGCGGGTCGAAGATGCCGAGCAGCGCGTGGCTGAAGCCCCGGTCGTCGCCCGCGATCAGCTCCGGGTAGTTGAAGTCGTCCCCGGTGTAGCAGCGGACCCCGCCCGGCAGCCGGCGGCGTACATCGATCTCGCGGTCGGCGTCGAGCAGCGACATCTTGATGCCGTCGACCTTGTCCGGGTGCTCCGCGATGACCTGGAGGAAGGTGTCGGTGGCCAGGTCCAGGTCGGTGGAGCCCCAGTAGCCTTCGAGCGCCGGGTCGAACATCGGACCCAGCCAGTGCAGGACGACCGGTTCGGTGGCCTGGCGCAGCAGATGCGCGTACGTCTCCAGGTAGTCCTGGGGGCCCCGCGCGGCGGCGGCGAGCGCGCGGGAGGCCATCAGGATGGCCTGCGCGCCGCTCTCCTCGACCACGGCGAGCTGTTCCTCGTACGCCGCGCGCACCTCGGCGAGCGTCGCCGGGCCGGGCGGCAGCTGGTCGGTGCCGACGCCGCAGGCGATCCGCCCGCCGGCCGACTTCGCCTCGGCGGCCGAGCGGCGGATCAGCTCCTCGGCGCCCGCCCAGTCCAGGCCCATGCCGCGCTGCGCGGTGTCCATGGCCTCGGCCACGCCGAGCCCGTGCGCCCAGAGGTGGCGGCGGAAGGCGAGCGTGGCGTCCCAGTCGACGGCGGCCGGGGAGTCGGGCGTCACGTCGGCGTACGGGTCGGCGACGACATGGGCGGCGGAGAAGACCGTACGGGAGGCGAGCGGCGTCCCCGTAGGGGTGAGGTCGAGCGGGGTGGCCCGGGGTTCGTACGGGCCCTGCGGGAGATGGATGGTCACGGTGACGGCTCCTGGGCGACGGGAGGGCGGCGGCGGGTCACAGGGACAGCTCGGGGACGTCCAGGCGGCGGCCCTCCGCGTGGGACCTGAGGCCCAGTTCCGCGAGCTGCACACCTCGGGCGCCCGCCATCAGATCCCAGGTGTAGGGCTCGTCCAGCACGATGTGGCGGAGGAACAGCTCCCACTGGGCCTTGAATCCGTTGTCGAAGACCGCGTTGTCCGGGACCTCCTGCCACTGGTCGCGGAACGGTTCGGTGACCGGCAGGTCCGGATTCCAGACCGGCTTCGGGGTGGCCGAGCGGTGCTGGACGCGGCAGTTGCGCAGGCCCGCGACGGCGGAGCCGTGGGTGCCGTCCACCTGGAACTCGACCAGCTCGTCGCGGTTGACCCGGACCGCCCAGGAGGAGTTGATCTGGGCGACCGCGCCGCCGGCCAGCTGGAAGGTGCCGTAGGCGGCGTCGTCGGCGGTGGCCGCGTACGGCTCGCCGCGCTCGTCCCGGCGCTCCGGGATGTGGGTCTGGACGTGCGCCTGGACCGTGGTGACCCGGCCGAACAGCTCGTGGAGCACGTACTCCCAGTGCGGGAACATGTCCACGACGATGCCGCCGCCGTCCTCCGCGCGGTAGTTCCAGGACGGGCGCTGCGCCTCCTGCCAGTCGCCCTCGAAGACCCAGTAGCCGAACTCGCCGCGCACGGACAGGATCTCGCCGAAGAAGCCGCCGTCGATGAGGCGCTTCAGCTTCAGCAGGCCCGGCAGGAAGATCTTGTCCTGCACGACGCCGTGCTTGACGCCGGCCTCCTGGGCCAGCCGGGCCAGGTCCAGGGCGCCCTGGACGTCCGTGGCGGTGGGCTTCTCGGTGTAGATGTGCTTGCCGGCGGCGACGGCCTTCTTGATCGCCTCGACCCGGGCCCGGGTGACCTGGGCGTCGAAGTAGATGTCGACGGTGTCGTCCGCCAGGACCGCGTCCAGGTCGGTCGACCACTCGGTCAGGCCGTGCCGGGCGGCCAGCTCCTCCAGGGCGTGGGCGCGGCGGCCGACGAGGACCGGTTCCGGCCACAGCACGTCGCCGTCACCGAGGTCGAGGCCGCCCTGCTCACGGATCGCGAGGATCGAGCGCACCAGGTGCTGCCGGTATCCCATGCGTCCCGTCACGCCGTTCATGGCGATGCGCACTGTCCTGCGTGTCACGAAAGGTCCCTCCGTACAGCCGTAGCAAGCGCTTTCTATGCGGGATGACGCTAGCCTGCCGACAGCGGCCCGGACAAGAGGGGGCCCGTCAATCGGTCACCGGCCACGGAGGAAAGCGATGACAGTCACCCTGGCGGACGTGGCGGCCCGCGCCCGGGTGTCCCCGGCCACCGTCTCCCGTGTGCTGAACGGCAACTACCCGGTGGCGGCGTCCACCCGGGAACGGGTTCTGCGCGCCGTGGACGACCTGGACTATGTGCTGAACGGGCAGGCCAGCGCCCTTGCGGCGGCCACCTCGGACCTGGTCGGCGTCCTCGTCAACGACATCGCCGACCCGTTCTTCGGGATCATGGCGGGCGCCGCGCAGACCGAGATCGGCGGGCCCGGCGACGGGTCGGGGCGGGCGGGCGGCGAGAAACTGGCGGTCGTCTGCAACACCGGCGGCTCCCCCGCCCGCGAGCTGACCTATCTCACCCTGCTCCAGCGCCAGCGCGCCGCCGCCGTCGTCCTCACCGGGGGCGCGGTGGAGGACCCGGAGCACCAGCTGGCGATGGCCGCGAAGCTGGCGAAGCTCGCGGAGGCGGGGACCCGGGTGGTGCTCTGCGGGCGGCCCCCGCTGCCGGACGGGGCGTCCGTGGTGGCGGCGCTGGCCTTCGACAACGAGGGCGGCGCCCGGCGCCTCACCGCCCATCTGCTCTCCCTGGGCCACCGCCGCATCGGCTATGTCGCGGGCCCGCTGGAACGGACCACCACCCGCCACCGGCTGGCCGGTCACCGCGAGGCGATGCGGGCGGCGGGGGCCGCCGGGGACGAGGACCGGCTGACCGTGCACGGCTCGTACGACCGGGGCTCCGGCTACGACGCCACGGTCGAACTCCTGCGCCGCGAACCGGAGATCACGGCGGTCGTCGCCGCGAACGACACGGTGGCGCTCGGCGCGGCGGCGGCGGTCCGCGACCGGGGACTGCGCATCCCGGAGGACATCTCCGTGGCCGGCTTCGACGATCTGCCGTTCTCGGTGGACGTGGTCCCGGCCCTCACGACGGTACGGCTGCCGCTGGTCGAGGCGGGGGCACGGGCGGGCCGGCTGGCCATGGGCAAGGAGGACCCGCCGCCGGGCGGCATCGCGCTGATCCCGGCCGAGCTGATGGTGCGCGGGTCGACGGCGGCGCCCCGGGGGTGAGGGCCGGAGGGCGGGGTACGGGTCAGGGCGCCCACCTCTCGTAAGGCGCGGCGGCGGCACGGAACGACGGAAGGAACACGCACGTGAAGCTCGCTTTCTCGACCCTCGGGGTGCCGGGGCTGCCCATCGCCGAGGTCGTCCGGCTGGCCGCCGGCAACGGCTACCAGGGGGTCGAGCTGCGGGCACACCCGGAGGAGCCGGTGCATCTGGGGCTCGGGGCGTCCGAACGGGCCGCCGCGCGCGGCGTGTTCGAGCGCGGCGGGGTGGAGGTGCTGGGCATCGCGGGGTACGCGATGGTCGCCGCCGAGGGTGATGACCGGCCGGTCCTGGCGGAGCTGGCCGCGCTGGCCGGGCTGGCCCGGGACCTGGGCGCGCCCTCTGTCCGGGTGTTCCCCGGGGGCGGCGACCGGGACCCGGTGGAGGCCGACGCGGCCGCCGCGCGCAGGCTCGGGGCGGCCGCTCCGTACGCCGCCGGCCTGGGCGTACGCCTGCTCCTGGAGACGCACGACTCGCACCGGGCGGGGGCCGACGTGGCCCGGGTGGCCGGGGCGGTGGGGCACCGGAGCGTCGGTGCGCTGTGGGACGTCATGCACACCTGGCTGGCGGGCGAGGAGCCGGTGGCCAGTCACGCGGTGCTGGCCCCGCACCTCGGCTACGTACAGGTGAAGGACATCGCGTCGGCGGACGACACCACGCCGCTCGCACTCGGGGCCGGGGTGCTGCCGCTGCGGGCGTGTCTGGACACGCTGGAGCCGGACGGCTGGGTCTGCTGGGAGTACGAGAAGCGGTGGTACCCGGAGGCGGCGGAGCTGCCGGGGCTGCTGGGCGCGGGGCGCGAGCACCTGTTGCGGCTGGGCGCGCCCAAGCAGTAAGCGGTCTCAGGCAGGCACCGTTTCCGGGACGCGTGACGACACGCGACGAACCGGAAGGGACGCGCGGAAAACAGCCCGCACCCTTGACCGGAAGTTATTTTCTGGATATCCGTGCTCCTTGGAAGTTTCTTTCACCCCCTCGTCACCGAGAACGGCCGAAGGAGCTCACGTGCCCCACCGCACCTCCAGACGCACCCTCCTCACCGCCACCGCCGCCACCGCGGTCGCCGCCGCGGCGGGTATGGCGGCCGCCCCGGAGGCCGCCGCCTCCCGGGGCTCCGCGCACAGCGGTCACACCTCCGCCGCCACGACCCGGCGGCTGAAGCGGCTCATCTCCCGGATGAGCCTGGAGGAGAAGGTCGGCCAGCTCTTCGTCATGCGGGTCTACGGGCACTCCGCCACCGACCCCGACCAGGCCGACATCGACGCCAACCTCGCCGAGATCGGGGTGCGTACGGCCGCCGAGATGATCGCCAAGTACCACGTCGGCGGGATCATCTACTTCGCCTGGGCGCACAACACCCGCGACCCGCACCAGATCGCCGAGCTCTCCAACGGCATCCAGCGCGCGGGCCTGGCGGGCCCGTCCCGCGTGCCGCTGCTGATCTCCACCGACCAGGAGCACGGCATCGTCTGCCGCGTCGGCGAGCCGGCCACGCTGATGCCGGGCGCGATGGCGCTGGGCGCGGGCGGTTCGCGCTCCGACGCCCGCCGGGCCGGGCAGATCGCGGGCGCCGAGCTGGCGGCGATCGGCATCAACCAGAACTACGCGCCGGACGCCGACGTCAATGTGAACCCGGCCAACCCGGTCATCGGCGTGCGCTCCTTCGGCGCGGACCCGCAGTCCGTGGCCGGGATGGTCGCCGCCCAGGTGAAGGGGTATCAGAGCGCCGGGATCGCCTCCACGGCCAAGCACTTCCCGGGCCACGGCGACACCAGCACCGACAGCCACACGGGCCTGCCGGTCATCGGCCACACCCGGGAGCAGTGGGCGGAGCTGGACGCGCCCCCGTTCCGGGCGGCCATCGCGGCGGGCATCGACTCGATCATGACCGCGCACATCGTGGTGCCCGCGCTCGACCCGGCCGAGGACCCGGCGACCCTGTCGAAGCCGATCCTCACCGGCATCCTGCGCGAGGAGCTGGGCTACGACGGGGTCGTGGTCACCGACTCGCTGGGCATGGAGGGCGTGCGCACGAAGTACGGGGACGACCGGGTGCCGGTGCTCGCGCTCCAGGCCGGCGTGGACCAGTTGCTGAACCCGCCAAGCCTGGAGGTCTCGTGGAACGCGCTGCTGGCGGCCGTCAAAAGCGGTGAGGTCAGCGAGGCCCGGCTGGACGAATCGATCCTGCGCATCCTGCGCCTGAAGACGAAGCTGGGGCTCTTCGAGCAGCCGTACGTCTCCGGGCGCGGGGTGGACCGTACGGTCGGCACCCGGGCGCATCTGGCCGCCGCCGACCGGATCGCCGAGCACACGACGACCCTGCTGGCCAACGAGGGCCGGCTGCTGCCGCTGTCGCGCCGCTCGCACCGGAACCTGCTGGTGGTGGGCGCCGACCCGGCCTCGCCCTCGGGCACCACGGGCCCGCCGACGACGACGCTGGCCGAGGCGTTCGACGAGCTGGGCTTCGCCGCGACCGCGCTGTCCACCGGGACCGCGCCCACCCAGGCGGCCATCGACGCGGCGGTGGCGGCCGCGCGGGGCAAGGACGCGGTGGTCGTGGGGACGTACAACGTCTCGGCGACCAGCTCGCAGCGGACCCTGGTCAGCGCGCTGGCCGCGACGGGCGTCCCGGTCATCACGCTCGCCATCCGCAATCCGTACGACATCGCGCAGCTGGCGGGCACCGGGCACAAGGCGCATCTGGCCGCGTACTCCTGGACCGACGTCGAACTGCGCGCGGCGGCCCGAGTGATCGCGGGCCGGGCCCGGCCGGAGGGCCGGCTTCCGGTCCCGGTGCAGCGGGCTGACGACCCGTCGAAGGTGCTGTATCCGGTGGGATACGGGCTGAGGTACTAGGGCGTGTCCGCTTAGACTCGGTGGTATGACACCACAGCGGTTAGGAATGCTCAGTCTCCGCCTCGATGCTCTGTACTGCCTGGTCATGGGGGCCGTCGTGGCCCTGACCGCGCCCACGACCGCGTCCGCCGTCCCGCTGCCCCTGCCGCTGATCGTCGCGGCCGGGGCAGCGGTCGTCGGGTGGGCGGGTGCGGTGGAGTGGATGCGGGTGAAGCTGCCGCAGCCGCGCGCGCTGCGGATCGTGCTGACCGCCAATATCGCGGCGACCCTGCTCGTCGCCGCGCTGGCGGTGGCCGCCGTCCCCGTGCTCTCGGTGCTGGTGATCCTGTCCGTGGCCGTGGACATCGCGCTGTTCGCCGCGAGCCAGGCGGTCGCGCTCACCCAGCTGCGTACGACGACGGCCTGACCCGGAAGCGGCCCGCGCCGGAGGCTTCCGGCGCGGGCCGCTCCATGCCCTACGGGCGCCGGAAGCCGAGGCGGTGGTCGGTCGTCAGGTCCTTGTTGTCGAGCCGTGCGTCGAACTTCGCGAGCGGCTTCGCCTTGGACTCGTCCTGCTGGACGGCGGCCGGGGCGACACCCGCCCAGCGCAGGATCGCGGCCGTGGCCGTGGCGTTCTCCGAGGGCGCGAGACCGGCGACGTTGGAGCCGTGGTTCCCGCCGGGCTGGGTGAAGACGTAGCTGTCCCGGGCGCCCGCCCCGAGCCGGAAGCGCTCCGCGCCCCACGGGTCGTTCTCGCCGTAGACGTACAGCATGTGGGTGGCGTGGTGCTTCACCCAGGTGTCGATGTCCCGCATCGCCCACGGCTGGAACTTCATCGGGATGGAGCGCGGCACGAAACTGCGCGGCGGCTGGTAGCCGTAGCGGCTGAGCTTGCCCAGCCAGGGCTGCTTGATGTCGGGCGAACCGAGCTGGGTGCCCGCCTGGTAGTAGTACGGGGTGTAGTTGGCCAGGCCCTGGTCGGCGTAGGCGGAGAAGCCGGAGATCGCGTCGACCGAGTCCCAGATCTCCTGGTCGGTCGCCTTCTTCGCGTCGGCCGGGAGACCGTCGCAGTCGGCGAGCAGGCTGTACTGCCAGAACGCCCACACGTAGTCCATGACGACGGCCTCGTACGCCTTGTCCAGCGAGCCGACCGTGTCGAAGGTGTAGCCGTTGTCGGCCGCGTAGCGCGCGTACTTCTGCTCCAGCGGCGTCCGGCGGATCAGCGCCTCGCGCTGGACGCCGCTCAGCTTGTCCCGGCACTCCTTGGTGCCGACCCTCGCGAAGAACCGGTCGTACGCCGAGTCCTCCTTGTTCACCACGTCGTTGGGGGCGACATAGGCGACGACGCCGTCCATGTCCTTCGGGTAGAAGCGCTCGTAGTAGGTGGCGGTCATGCCGCCCTTGGAACCGCCGGTGGTCAGCCAGTTCTTGGCGTAGATCCGCTTGAGCGCGGTGAACACCCGGTGCTGGTCGCTCGCCGCCTGCCAGATGTCCAGCTTCGACCAGTCGGCGGGCGAGGGGCGCGACGGGGTGAAGTAGCGGTACTCCAGCGACACCTGGTTGCCGTCGATGATCCGGGTGGGCTCGGAGCGGCTGGGGTTGGTGGAGACGTTGTAGCCGCTGGTGAAGAACACCGTGGGGCGCGAGGTGTCCTTGTGCAGCAGGGTGATCCGCTGCTGGAACGTTCCCTTGGCCGGGTGGCGGTGGTCGACGGGCTGGGTGTAGTTAAGGACGAAGTAGCGGTAGCCCGCGTAGGGCTTCTCCTCGATGAGACTCATTCCCGGGATGGCCAGGATGCGGTCCCTGATGTCCGTGCGCGTTCCGCTGTCGCTCACGGCGGTGCCGAGCGGGGCCGGTACGGCGGCGGTGGCCGCCCCGGCCGAGGCACCCGTCGCACTCACGGTGCCGATGAGCACGGCGAGCGACAGGATTCCTCTGAACGCCTTACGCATGCGTGTCCTCCCCTGAGCCGCCTCCGGAGTCCCGCGAGACGCCTCTTGGTCCACAGCTGACGCGGTGAACCTAGCGGGGCAACACACGTACGACCAGACCACCTTGCCCGGGTCCGGGAACCGTCACCCGGTCAGCACAGAATCCAGCCGGTGCGGGCGCCCTTGCCGTCGACGGTGCCGGAGACGCGCACGCAGCGGTTCAGGGCGTGGACGGTCACCGGGCCCGCCAGCCGGGTGAAGCGGCCGCTGTCCGTGACGGGGAGGCCGCCGCGCGGCTGGATGGTCACGGACATGGGGCGGCGCCTGCCGGGCTTCACGGCCACGGCGGTGACGCAGGCGTAGGCGCGGGACTTGTAGACACGCAGCTCGCCCGTCGCGAACTTCACCGTCTTCCTCGGGCGGCCCGCGCAGGCCGAGGCGGCGTCCGCGCTCCCCGCGACCGCCCCGCCGGTCACCAGTGCGAGGGCGGTGGCCAGGGCGAGGACCACGGCATGGCGGCGGAGCCCTCGCCGCGCGCCCCGGGCGTGTCCTTCGGTCCCTCTGGTCACAGCAGCCCCACCACCTCATCGAACATCCGCGCCTCTACCCGACACCTGGGCGCATATGCCTGTACCTGCGTACGACGCGGGAGGCCATCCGGAGGTTGCATCCGGCGGGCCCGGCACCGGCGGGGGCGAGGGCGGCTCACCATGGAGCCCGACAGGACAGACCACCACGAAAGGCAGGAACCGTCATGACCCGAACCCGCTCCGCCGCCCGGCGCACCGCCGGTCGTACGCTGCTCGCCTCCGCGCTCCTCGCCGCCGCCGTCGCCGTGCCCGCCGCCGTGCCGGCCGCCGCGGACGCCCCGCGCGAGGCGACGGCCGGGGCGACGGTCACCGACGAGACCGTGACCCAGGAGTCCCGGCTGGTGGACGACTTCTACAGCGCGTACATCGACGCGGTGGCCGCCGAGGACGGCGGGGACCTCGCGACCGCGCTGCGCGGCTTCTACCTCACCCCCGAGCTGCGCGAACGCCTCGCCCGCTGGGAGGCGTCGAACCACGCGGACGGCGTGCTCCTCGCCCAGGACGTCCCCTCGGACCACCTGGTCACCGCGGGCCACAGCGGCGCCGGGCACACCTGGTCCACGGTCCGGCTCACCTGGGGATCGCCCCAGGACCCCACGTACACCTATCTGACCGTGCGCTCGGACCTCGCGACCGGGAAGATCTCGGCGATCCGCGACGGCGCGTAGGGCCCGGGCGCCCGGGGCCCCGCGTCACACGCCCGCGGGCTCGTCCTCCCCTATGAACGTGCGCCACAGCACCGCGTAGTGCCCGTCGCGGGCCAGGAGTTCGTCGTGGGTGCCGTCCTCCACGACCCGGCCGTGGTCCATCACCACGACCCGGTCCGCGCGGGCGGCCGTGGTCAGGCGGTGGGCGACGACGAGCGTGGTGCGGCGGCCCGCGAGCCGGTCGGTCGCCTGGTTCACCTGCGCCTCGCCGGCCAGGTCGAGCGAGGCGGTCGCCTCGTCCAGGAGCAGGATGTCCGGGTCGACCAGCTCGGCGCGGGCGAGCGCGATCAGCTGGCGCTGTCCGGCCGAGAGGTTGCGGCCCCGCTCGGCGACCTCGTGGAGGTAGCCGCCGTCCAGCGTGGCGATCATGTCGTGCGCCCCGACCGCCCTGGCGGCCGCCTCCACCTCCGCGTCGGTGGCGTCCGGCCGCCCGTAGGCGATGGCGTCGCGCACGGTCCCGGGGAAGAGATACGCCTCCTGCGGTACGACTCCGAGCCGGCGCCGGTACGCGGTGAGCCCGAGCGCGCGCAGGTCGGCGCCGTCCACCGTGATCCTGCCGTCGGTCGGGTCGTAGTACCGGGCGACCAGCTTGACCAGGGTGGACTTCCCGGCCCCGGTCTCCCCGACGAACGCGACGGTCTGCCCGGCGGGGATGCGCAGCCGGACGCCCCGGAGGGCCGCCTCCTCGTCCCCGTAGGCGAAGGACACGTCCTCGAAGGCGATCTCGCCGCGCAGTTCGCGGACGTGGCGCGGGTCGTCGCGGTCGGTGGTGGAGGCGGGCTCGCGCAGGAGTTCCTGGATGCGGCCGAGGGAGACGGCGGCCTGCTGGTAGCCGTCGAAGACCTGGGAGAGCTGCTGGACGGGCGCGAAGAACAGGTCGATGTAGAGCAGATAGGCGACCAGCGCGCCCGCGGTGAGCGTGGCGTCGTCCACCCGGTGGGCGCCCACGACCAGCACCGCCGCCGCGGCCACCGAGGACAGCAGCTGGACGAACGGGAAGTAGACGGAGATCAGCCACTGCCCGCGCACCCGGGCCTCGCGGTATTCGTCGCTGCGCGCGGCGAACGCCTCGGCCCCGTCCCGCTCGCGCCGGAACGCCTGCACGATGCGGAGACCGGCGACGGACTCCTGGAGGTCGGCGTTGACGACGCCGATCCGCTCCCGGGCCAGCTCGTACGCCTTGACGCTCTTGCGGCGGAAGAAGACGGTCCCGACGACGAGGACGGGCAGGGTCGCGAAGACGACGAGGGCCAGTTCCACGTCCAGGACCAGCAGCGCGACCATGATGCCGAGGAAGGTGACGACGGAGACGAAGGCGGTGACCAGGCCGGTCTGGAGGAACGTGGACAGCGCGTCCACGTCCGTCGTCATCCGGGTCATGATGCGGCCGGTCAGCTCGCGCTCGTAGTAGTCGAGCCCGAGCCGCTGGAGCTGGGCGAAGATCTTCAGCCGCAGCGCGTACAGCACCCGCTCACCGGTGCGGCCGGTCATCCGGGTCTCACCGATCTGGGCCGCCCACTGCACGAGGACGACGGCCAGCGCGAAGGCGGACGCCGTCCAGACCGCGCCCAGCGCGAGCTGGGTGACCCCGTCGTCGATGCCGTTGCGGATCAGGACCGGGAGCAGCAGCCCGGCCCCGGCGTCCACGGCGACCAGGCCGAGGCTCACCAGCAGCGGCAGCCCGAAGCCGCGCAGCAGCCTGCGCAGCCCGTAGGAGTCCTCGGGGCGCACGGCGCGCGCCTCGTCCACGTCCGGGGTGTCGGTCGCCGGGGGCAGGGCGTCCACCTGGGCGAGCAGTTCGGGGGTGGCGGGCGTGCCCGCCGTGTCGCCGTCCCGGGCCTGCTCGCGGCGCACCCACAGCTCGGGCGTGATGCCGCGCTCGGCGTCGAACGCGGCGTCGATCTCCTCCTGGAGCGCGCGGTCCCCCTGCGGGCCCTCGGGGACGGCGGCCTGACGGTGACCGGGTGAGGGGCTGCCCAGCGCGTCGGGGTCGGTGAGCAGGCGCCGGTAGAGGGCGCAGCGGCGTTCCAGCTCCTCGTGGGTGCCGAGGTCGGCGAGGCGGCCGTCGTCCAGGACGGCGATGCGGTCCGCGAGGTTCAGGGTGGAGCGGCGGTGGGCGATGAGCAGCGTCGTACGGCCGGTCATCACCTGGCGCAGGGCCTCGTGGATCTCGTGCTCGACGCGGGCGTCCACGGCGGAGGTGGCGTCGTCCAGGAGCAGCAGGCGGGGGTCGGTGAGGATGGCGCGGGCGAGGGCGACGCGCTGGCGCTGGCCGCCGGAGAGGGTGAGTCCGTGTTCGCCGACCTTGGTGTCGTAGCCGTTCGGCAGCTCGGCGATGAAGCGGTGGGCCTGGGCAGAGCGGGCGGCCTGTTCGATCTGCTCGTCGGTGGCGCCGGGCAGGCCGTACGCGATGTTGGCGCGGACGGTGTCGGAGAACAGGAAGCTGTCCTCGGGGACGAGCCCGATCGCGGCGCGCAGCGAGTCGAGGGTGAGTTCCCGCACGTCGTGGCCGCCGACGAGGACCGCGCCGTGCGTCACGTCGTAGAAGCGCGGGAGCAGCAGCGAGACGGTGGACTTGCCGCTGCCGGATGCGCCGACGAGGGCGACGGTCTCGCCGGGCTCGATGGTCAGCGAGAAGCCGTCGAGGACCGGGCGGCGGGTGTCGTCATAGCCGAACCGGACGTCCTCGAACTCCACGCCGGCCGGGGCGTCGGCGGGGAGTTCCTTGGTGCCGTCCTTCATGGTGGGCTCGGTGTCGATGAGTTCCAGGACGCGTTCCACGCCGGCGCGGGCCTGCTGGCCGACGGTGAGGACCATGGCGAGCATCCGGACCGGGCCGACGAGCTGCGCGAGGTACGTGGAGAACGCGACGAACGTGCCGAGGGTGATCTCGCCCCGGGTGGCCAGCCAGCCGCCGAGGGCCAGCATCGCGACCTGGCCGAGGGCGGGCACGGACTGGAGGGCGGGGGTGTAGCGGGCGTTCAGCCGGATGGTGCGCAGCCGGCCCGCGAACAGCCTGCGGCCGACCTCGCGCAGCTTGCCGGTCTCCTGCTCCTCCTGCCCGAAGCCCTTGACGACGCGGACGCCGGAGACGGCCCCGTCCACGACGCCGGCGACGGCGGCCGCCTGCGACTGGGCGTACCAGGTGGCGGGGAAGAGGCGGGCGCGGGAGCGGCGGGCGATGTACCAGAGGGCGGGGGCGACGGCGACGGCGACGAGGGTCAGCAGCGGCGACAGCCAGGCCATGATGACCAGGGAGATCAGGAAGAGCAGCACGTTCCCGATGGTCATCGGGAGCATGAAAAGCAGGCTCTGGATGAGCTGGAGGTCGCTGGTCGCGCGGCCGACGACCTGCCCGGTGGACAGCTCGTCCTGGCGCCTGCCGTCGAGCCGGGTGATCGTCCCGTACATGCCGGTCCGCAGGTCGTGCTGGACGTCCAGGGCGAGCCGGCCGCCGTAGTAGCGGCGGATGTACGTGGCGGCGTAGACGAGGGCGGCCGCCACGATCAGCAGGCCGGTCCAGACGGCGAGGGAGCGGGTGTGGCCGACGACCACGTCGTCGATGATCACCTTGGTGATCAGGGGGACGAGGGCCATGACGGCCATGCCCGCGAGGGATGAGCCGAGCGCCAGCAGGACGTTGCGCCGGTAGCGCCAGGCGTAGCCGGTCAGTCTCCGCGCCCAGCCGCCCCGCTGCCCGCGTTCCGTCTCCCGTGCGTCCGCCACCCGGTGCCTCCCGTCCGACCTGATCCGGCCTGTTCCGACGGAAGGCACCAACGCGGGGGGTCGCGGATTTCATCCCTCCGCAACGAATACGGGACCTGCGACCTAGGTCGCGGCGTGCATGATGCGCGGGTTGAGGTCCTTGTGGACGACCCGGGCGACGGCCTGGATGGTGTTGATGCCGTCGTTCATCGTCTTGTTGTCCTGGGTGAGCACGGTCAGCCCGTAGTCGTGGCCGTTGCCGGTGAAGGCGCCGATGCTGTGGACGCGCCAGCCGTGGGTGGCGCGCTGGAGCCAGCCGTTCTTGAGCTGGACGGTGGTCCCGGTGACGGCACCGGCCGGGGTGCCCCAGCGCTGCGAGGAGACGACCTTCCTCATCAGCCCCAGCTCGTAGGAGCGCGCGCTGTCGGTGAGCACGGAGTTCTTCGCGGTGAGCAGGGTGAGCAGCCGCTGTTCGTCCTGGGCTGTTATCCGGGTCAGGCCCCAGTAGCCGCCGGAGCCGGGCACGGTGTGGGTCATCCCGGCCGCCTTGAGGAAGGCGTTGACCTTGCTGACGCCGAGCTGCTTCCACAGGGCGGTGGTCGCGTCGTTGTCGGACTTGGTGATCATCTTGGTGCTGAGGTCGATCTCGCGCTGGGTGAGATAGCGGTTGTGCTTGGAGTTGTCCCACAGGAGCGTGGCCAGCACGGTCGCCTTCACGACGCTCGCGGAGTCGTACTTGGCCGTCGCGCGCAGGGTGCAGGTGGTGTTGGTGGACCGGTCGTAGAGTGCGAGCGCGACGGTGGACTTACGGCCCTTGAGCGCGGCGGTGATGTCCTTGGTCAGCTGGGCGGCGAGCCCGGCCCGCCCGGAGGTGCAGCTCACCGCGCTGGTCGCGGCGGACGCGGGCGCGGCGGCGAGGGCGACGGGCGCGAGGACCCCGGCGGCGACGGCGGCACAGAGCGCGACGCGGGCGCGCCCGGTGGTGCGGGATGTGTTCATGGTGCGTCCCCCCTGGACGTTTCCTGCGGGCGGCCCCCCGGCGCGCCCGCAGGAGATGACTCGCGGGCGGCCGGAAGGTTGTACGCGCCACGGGGCCGCCGGGGGCCTGCCGCGGGGCCTGTTACGGCGCCCGCTACTGGTGCGTCGGCTCGAACATCGTCAGGTGCGCCGGGAGTACGACGACCGAGGGCCCCGGCCGTCCGAACGCCTCGGCCAGGTCCGCGGCGAGCGTTTCGGGGCTCGTCCGGACGGCCGGGACGCCGAAGGACGCGGCGAGGGCCGTGAAGTCCGGGCGGGCCAGCTCCGTACCGGTGGTCTCGCCGAACGCACCGGTCAGGTACGCGCGCAGGATGCCGTAGCCGCCGTCGTCCACGATGAGCCAGGTCACCGGCAGCTCGTACTGCCGGGCGGTGGCCAGTTCCGCGACGGAGTACATCGCGCCGCCGTCGCCGGAGACCGCGAGGACCGGGCGGGCGGGGTCGGCCACCGCCGCGCCGAGCGCCGCCGGGAACGCGTAGCCGAGGCCGCCCGCGCCCTGGGCGGAGTGCATGGTGTTGGGGCGGCGGGCGTCGAACGCGGCCCAGGCCCAGTAGCCGAGGATCGTCATGTCCCAGAAGCTGGGCGAGGCGTCGGGCAGGGCGCTCCGGATCGCCGCCAGCAGGTCCTGTTCCAGGTCGCGGCCCTGGCCGGCGATCCGGTCCCGGACCCGGCCGAGCACCCCGGCGGCCCGGTCGGCGGCTGCCGGGTCCTCGCGCGGGGCGACCGCGTCGATGAGGTCGGCGAGCGCGTCGCGGGCGTCCGCGTGGATGCCGAGCGCCGGAAGGTTGGCCTCCAGCTTCCCGGCGTCCGCCTCGATCTGGATCACCCGGCCGCGCGGGGCGAACGTGTAGTAGTTGGAGGAGAGTTCGCCGAGTCCGGAGCCGACGACGAGCAGGACGTCGGCGTCCTCCAGGAAGTCGGTGACATGCCGGTCCTCCACCCAGGACTGGAGCGAGAGCGGGTGGCCCCAGGGGAAGGCGCCCTTCCCGCCGTACGTGGTGACCACGGGGGCCTTCAGCCGCTCGGCCAGCTTCCGCAGCTTCCCGGAGGCGTCCGACCGTACGACTCCGCCGCCCGCGACGATCGCCGGGCGCTCGGCGTGCGACAGCAGGTGCGCGGCGACCGCGATGAGTTCGGGGCGGGCGTGCAGTTCGCGCGGGGTGGCGTCCGGGGCGAGGACGACGGGCAGCCCGGTCGCCGCGTCGAGCACGTCCTGCGGGATCTCGACCCAGACGGGGCCGTGCGGGGCCGTCAGCGCGGACTCCCAGGCGGCGGCGATGGCCGACGGGATCTGCGAGGCGGCGCGCACGGTGTGGACGGACTTCACCACGTCCCGGAACGACGCCTGCTGGTCGCGCAGCTCGTGGAGGTGGCCGTGGCGCCCGCCGCCCAGACCGCGCACCGGGATCTGGCTGGACACCGCGAGCACCGGCGCGGAGGCGGCGGCCGCCTCCTGGAGCGCGGCGAGCGAGGTCAGCGCGCCGGGCCCGGTGGACAGGAACAGCGGGGCGACCTCGCCGGTGATCCGCCCGTAGGCGTCGGCCGCGAAGCCCGCGTTGTTCTCGACGCGCAGCCCCACGTACTGGAGCGACGAGCGGCGCAGCGCGTCGAACAGCGCCAGCGCGTGCTGGCCGGGCAGCCCGAAGACCGTCGTCGCGCCGAGCCCGCGCAGCGTCTCCACGACGAGGTCGCCGCCGGTCCGCCCGGGTGGAGGATTCAGCGCGGCCTCGATCTGCGCCGGGGTGAGCTCGGGCCGCTCGTCGTGGTGGTCGTGACTCACTGCTGGCGGGCCTCCGCGATCTGGCGGGTCATGATCGTCGTCAGCTCGTACGCGGTGTGCGAGGCGGCGACGGAGGTGATCTCCGCGTGATCGTACGCGGGGGCGACCTCGACCAGGTCGGCGGAGACCAGGTGGCAGGAGGACAGGCCGCGCACGATCTCAAGCAGCTCGCGGGAGGTGAGGCCGCCGGCCTCGGGGGTGCCGGTGCCGGGGGCGTGCGCCGGGTCGAGCACGTCGATGTCGATGGAGATGTACAGCGGCCGGTCGCCGATGCGCTGACGCAGCTGGTCGGCGATCTCGTCCACGCCGCGCCGCATCACATCGGCGGAGGTGACGATCCCGAAGCCCATCTTGGCGTCGTCGGTCAGGTCCTGCTTGCCGTAGAGCGGGCCGCGGGTGCCGACGTGGGAGAGCGCCGAGGTGTCCAGGATGCCCTCCTCGACGGCCCGGCGGAACGGGGTGCCGTGGGTGTAGGCGGCGCCGAAGTAGGTGTCCCAGGTGTCCAGGTGGGCGTCGAAGTGGAGCAGCGCGACCGGGCCGTGCTTCTTGGCGACGGACCGCAGCAGCGGCAGCGCGATGGTGTGGTCGCCGCCGAGCGTCATCAGCCGGGCGCCCGTGGACAGCAGCTCGTCGGCCGCCGCCTCGACGGTCTCCACGGCTTCCTCGATGTTGAACGGGTTGGCCGCGATGTCCCCCGCGTCGGCGACCTGCGCCAGCGCGAACGGCGAGGCGTCCTGCGCCGGGTTGTAGGGGCGCAGCAGGCGCGACGCCTCCCGGATCGCGTTGCCGCCGAAGCGGGCGCCGGGCCGGTAGGAGACACCCGAGTCGAACGGCACCCCGACGACGGCCACGTCCGCCGTGCCGACCTCGTCCAGGCGGGGCAGCCGGGCGAACGTCGCGGGTCCCGCGTACCGGGGGATGCGCGAGGAGTCGACGGGGCCGCGAGGCGTCTCGTTGCTGGTCATGACCGGGGGTGCCCTTTCCTGGGATGCGTGTGCCGAGGCGACGCTAGGCGGCCGCGGAGCCGGACTGAAGTGTACGTTTCGTCCACTCACCCACCGGAACGGATGAAACGCCCGCGCCCCGGCCCCGGGCATCCCCGATCCGGCGGTCACCGGCGGCCCGCTCCCGCGTGCTCAGCATCACCCTGGACAGCCCCATGACCGCCGGGTAACTTTTAACCATGGCTGAGCAAGCGCTTAGCCATGCTCCAGAAGACGAAGAAGACGACGAAGTCGCTGCCGACCAGGGAGGCACCCCGTGCGCCGTACGGTATTCAACGAGGACCACGAGGCGTTCCGGGAGACCATCCGGGCCTTCATCGCGGCCGAGGTCGTGCCCGTGTACGACGAGTGGTTCGCCGCCGGACAGGCACCGCGCGACTTCTACCTCAAGCTCGGTGAGCTGGGCGTCTTCGGGATCACCGTGGACGAGGAGTACGACGGCGCGGGCATCGACTCGCACAAGTACGAGGCCGTCATCACCGAGGAGGCCGCCCGGGCCGGCGTCTCCTTCGGCGGCTCCGGCGTGCACACGCTGCTCGGCCTGCCGTACATCAAGATGCTCGCCACCGACGAGCAGAAGAAGCGCTGGCTGCCGAAGTTCGTCACCGGCGAGGAGATGTGGGCCCTCGCGATGACCGAGCCGGGCACCGGGTCGGACGTCGCGGGCATGAAGACCACCGCGAAGCTCTCCGAGGACGGCACGCACTACGTCCTCAACGGCGCCAAGACGTTCATCACCGGTGGCGTTCACGCCGACCGCGTCATCGTCTGCGCCCGCACCTCCGCCCCGCGCGAGGACGACCGCCGCTTCGGCATCTCGCTGTTCGCCGTGGACACCAAGTCCGAGGGCTACTCCGTCGGCCGCAAGCTCGACAAGCTGGGCCTGAAGGTCTCCGACACCGCCGAGCTGGCGTTCGTGGACGTCAAGGTGCCCGCCGAGGACCTGCTCGGCGAGGAGAACAAGGGCTTCGGCTACCTCGGCACCAACCTGGCCTCCGAGCGCTGGGGCATCGCCTTCGGCGCGTACGCCCAGGCCGCCGCCGCCGTGCGGTTCGCCAAGGAGTACGTCCAGGAGCGCACCGTCTTCGGCAAGACCGTCGCCTCGTTCCAGAACACCAAGTTCGAGCTGGCCGCCTGCCAGGCCGAGGTGGACGCGGCCCAGGCCGTGGCCGACCGCGCGCTTGAGGCGCTGGACGCCGGTGAGCTGACCGCCGCCGAGGCCGCCTCCGCGAAGCTGTTCTGCACCGAGGTCGCGCACCGCGTGATCGACCGCTGCCTCCAGCTGCACGGCGGCTACGGCTTCATGAACGAGTACCCGATCGCCCGCCTGTACGCGGACAACCGCGTCAACCGCATCTACGGCGGCACCAGCGAGGTCATGAAGTCGATCATCGCCAAGTCCATGGGCCTGTAGGGACCACCCGCCTCCCATGAGCACCGCACTCGATTCCCTGCTCGATCTGCTCGACCTGGAGCGGATCGAGCAGGACATCTTCCGGGGCACCAGCCGCTCGGCGGTCGTGCCCCGGGTCTTCGGCGGACAGGTCGCGGCCCAGGCGCTCGTCGCCGCGGGCCGCACCGTCCCCGCCGGCACTTCGGCCCACTCGCTGCACGCGTACTTCCTGCGGATGGGCGACCCGGGCGCGCCGATCGTCTACACCGTGGACCGCATCCGCGACGGCCGCTCCTTCACCACCCGCCGGGTCGTCGCCGTCCAGCACGGGCAGCCGATCTTCCACCTCTCCGCGTCCTTCCAGACGTACGAGGACGGCCTTGAGCACCAGGCGGACATGCCGCCCGCGCCGGACCCGGAGACGCTGCCCACCGCCGCCGAGATGCTGCCTCGGTACGCCGACCGGTTCAGCGACCCGGGCATGGTGGGCCGGCTGGTCGAGGCCCGGGCCGCGGTCGATCTGCGGTACGTGGACGCGCCGCCGTTCGGCACGGTGGGCGAACCCCGCGAGCCCAGGTCGCAGGTGTGGTTCCGTACCAACGGCAAGCTGGCCGACGACCCGCTGCTGCACGTCTGCATGGCCACGTACGTCTCCGACATGACGCTGCTCGACTCGGTGCTGCTCGCCCACGGGCGCGGCGGCTGGGCGGTCGGGGACGTCGTCGGGGCCAGCCTGGACCACGCGATGTGGTTCCACCGGCCGTTCCGGGCCGACGAGTGGCTGCTGTACGACCAGGAGTCGCCGTCCGCGTCCGGCGGGCGCGGCCTGGGCCAGGCCCGCATCTACACCCAGGACGGCCGCCTGGCGATCACCGTCATCCAGGAGGGTGTGGTCCGGGTCCCCCGGTGACGGGCCCCCGGCCGCGCGTCGGACACCGGCGGTCCCGGCGCGGACATACTCACCGGCATGACTGACGCGAAAAGCAGTGGCGGGGGGTCCGCGTTCACCGTCGTCGTCGCGGCGCTGGCCAATCTCGGCATCGCCGTGGCGAAGGCGGTCGCCGGGCTGATCAGCGGGTCGAGCGCGATGCTCTCCGAGGCGGCGCACTCCGTCGCCGACACCGTCACCGAGGTGCTGCTGCTCACCGCGCTCAAGCGCAGCGAGAAGCCGGCCGACGAGGACCATCCGCTGGGATACGGCCCCGAGCGGTACATCTGGGCGCTGCTGGCGTCCGTCGCGACCTTCGTCGGCGGCGCGGTCTTCTCGGTCTACGACGGGGTGCACACCCTGCTCGCGGGCGAGGACCTGGGCGACCCGCTGATCTCGTACCTCGTGCTCGTCGTCGCCTTCCTCCTTGAGGGCTTCTCGCTGCGGACCGGGCTCAAGCAGGTCCGCGAGGAGGCCGTGCGCCTGGGCGCGCCCGCCCGGCACTACTTCCGGCGCACCCCGGACACCGCCGTCAAGGCCGTCGTGATGGAGGACTCGGCGGCCCTGCTCGGCCTGCTGCTCGCGGCGGGCGGGCTGCTCGGCGGCCAGCTGACCGGGTCCGGGGTGTGGGACGGCGTCGCCTCGCTGCTGATCGGGGTGCTGCTGGTGTACGTGGCGTGGGTGCTCGGCCGGTCCAACGTCCAGCTGCTGATCGGGCGGCCGGTGTCGGCGCCGATGCGCGACGGCATCCGGGAGGAGCTGCTGGGCGTCGGCCACCTCATCTCCGTACTGGAGCTGACCACGCTCATCCAGGGGCCGGACGAGATCCTGGTCGCCGCGAAGGTCGACTTCCGGGACACGGTCAGCGCCGGACAGGTCGAGACGGCCTGCGAGGAGGCCGAGAGCCGGCTGCGGCAGCGGTACGCGTCCATCAAGCGGGTGTATCTGGACCCCACGTCGGGGCGGGAGGCGCGCCGCCGGGCCCGCGCGGCCGAGGAGGAGGGGTTCTGAAGCCTCAGAGCACCCCCGCCGCGTCCAGCAGGTAATCCGTCATCGGGTCGTAGAAGCGCGGGTCCAGCACGTGGTCGTCCAGCGGGACCGCCACCTGGAGGGTGCCCTCGGACTCGCCGAGGAACAGCGCGGGGTCGTTGCAGTCCGCGTAGCCGATGGCGTCCAGGCCGCGCTGCGCGGCGCAGCCGGCCCAGCCGTGGTCGGCGACGACGAGGTCGGGCAGCGGGCGGCCCTCGCGTTCCAGGCCGTCCAGGATGGCGGCCATCGGGGCCGGGGAGTGGGTGTGCCAGAGCGTCGCGCCGCGCTCCTGGACGGCGACGTCCGCGAACTGGAAGACCATGCCTTCGTCGGCCATCAGCCCGCCCGGGATGCGTACGATCTCGCAGCCGGCCGCCCGCAGCGCCTGCGCGGTCTGGCGGTGGACGTCGAGCAGGCCGCCGGGGTGGCCGGTGGCGAAGAGGACCCGTTCGGCGCCCTCGACGGCCTTGCGGAGCCGGGCGGCGGCCCGGTCCAGGGCGTCGACGGTCAGCTCCGGGTCGATGGTGTCCTGCCCGAACCGGTGCTCCGGATCGTCGCTGACCCCGCACCGCTCGGCCATCACGGCCAGCACGTCCTGCTCGTCGCGCCACCGGTCGCCCAGCTCCAGGCCCAGCCAGTAGTGCCGGTCCCCGTTGGCCAGGCTGCGGTAGTGGGCCAGGTTGTTGTCGCGCGGCGTGGCGACGTCCCCCGCGATGCGCGTACGGACGAGATGTTCGACGAGGGCGGCGCGGCTGGGTATCGGCATGGGGCCATTGTGCCGTGGCGCGTGCGCGGCGTCCCGGCGGTCCGGAGGGCGGATGTTGAGTGACCGTTCACCCGCCCGTGACCTGGTGCTTTCCGCTTCGCCGGGGCCCCCGCGTGAAATGGGTATAGACCACTGACTTTGCGCCAACCCCTGTCTCATTCACCGGCGGACGCCAAGTGGTCTATACCTTTGACACTAGGGTGGGCCGGGTCACCCGATACCGGGACATGCCAGCCGTGGGGGGCTATATGACCGTGCATCACCTGCCGCAACCACCGTCCGACCGCGAGCTCTACTGGTACTTCGGGCCGCAGCGCCGCTGGGTACTGATCAGCTCCTCGCTCGCCTTCGTGCTCACGGCGGCGACCATGCTCACCTTCGCCCTGCGCACCCCGGCCCTCTGGGCTTTTCTCGCGGTGCTCTCCCTCAACGTCGTCGCGCTCGCGCTCTCCTCCGTCAACAGCCTGCGCGCCCGCCGGCTGACCAGGCGCTCGCACGAGGTGCTGGTCCACGCCTGGGACCCGCCCGAGCTGCCCACCGTCGACCTGTATCTGCCGACCTGCGGGGAACCGCTCGCCGTCCTGGACAACGCCTACCGCGCGGTCACCGCCCTGGACTGGCCGGACGCGCTGACCGTCTGGGTGCTGGACGACGCCGACAGCCCCGAGGTGGCCGCGCTGGCCGGCGCGTACGGCTTCCGTTACGTCGTACGGCCCGACCGGGGCCATCTGAAGAAGGCGGGCAACCTCAACCACGCGCTCACCCTGAGCAGCGCCGAGCACATCGCCATCCTGGACGCCGACTTCGCGCCCAGGCCCGACTTCCTGCGCCACCTCGTGCCGTATCTGGCCGACCCCGGCGTCGGCATCGTGCAGAGCCCGCAGTGCTTCGACACCGACGAGTCCATGGGGTGGATCCAGCGCGCCGCCGGGTCGGCGCAGGAGTGGTTCTTCCGCTGGATACAGCCGTCCCGGGACGCGAGCGACGCGGCGATCTGCTGCGGCAGCAACGCGGTCTACCGGCGCAGCGCCATCGACCGGGCCGGCGGCTTCGCCCGGCTCGACCACAGCGAGGACCTGTACACCGGACTCGCCCTGCACGCCGAGGGGTTCAGAACCCTGTACGTGCCGGTGCTGGTCGCCAAGGGCACCTCACCGGACAACCTCGCCGCGTACCTCAACCAGCAGTACCGCTGGGCGATGGGCAATCTGCACCTGCTGGGCACCCCGGTCCTCAAGCGGATGGGCGCGCCCTGGCGGATGCGGCTCTGCTTCCACGAGGGGATCGTCGGCTATCTGACGACCGTGGTGAACACCTTCGCCGCGCCGCTGCCGCCGCTCGTGATGATGATCTGGTATCCGGACCACATCCGGCCCTGGCACGTCCTGCCGCTCCTCGCGCCGCTGTGGCTGTGGCATGTGCTGCTGCCCCGGATCAGCCGGACCCGCTGGCGGATCGAGGTGATCCGGGCCAACGTCCTGATGAGCGTCGCCGCCGGGGCCGCCGTCTGGCACACCCTGCGCGGGCGCAGCGCCGCCTGGGTGCCGACCGGGGCGGCCGGCGGCGGGAAGTCCGGCGCGCTGGCCCGCCGGGTGGTGCTGGTCTCGCTCGGCTGGCTGGTCTGCTCCACCTCCGCGGCGGCCGCCGGGCTCGCCCTGGCCGTCGCCCGCAACGGCTGGCAGCCCAACTGGGGGCTCGGCCTCTACGTACTGGTCCAGCTCCAGATCAACGCCCCGCTGATCCGGGACCTGCTCACCGAGCTGCGCCCGGCCGCCGCGCCCCGGCCCGCCCGCGCCCCGCGCCGTACCGGCACCGCCGTCCTGCCCCGGCGCTGGCCGGAGGCGCTGGCCGTCACCGCCACGCTCGTGCTCACCGCACTGCTCGCCTCCGGCTGGGTCAACCCCATGCTGCCCTGGCTGAGCTGAAAGGCCCTCACCCGCGATGCCCACCCTCGCCCCCGCCGCCCCGCGGCCCGCTCACCACGTCTCCGCTCCCCGGCCCCGCTTCCGCCCCGACATCGAAGGGCTCCGCGCGTTCGCCGTGCTGGCCGTCCTCGCCTTCCACGCCTCCGTCCCGGGGCTGGCCGGCGGCTTCGTCGGGGTGGACGTCTTCTTCGTCATATCCGGCTATCTGATCACCGGGCTCCTGGTCCGGGAGGCCGTCACCACCGGACGCGTCCGGCTGGGCGAGTTCTTCGCGCGCCGGGCCCGCCGGCTGCTGCCGTCGGCGGCGGTGGTGCTGGTCGCGGTCGCGGCAGCCGGGGCCTGGCTGACCGTGCCGCTGCGCCGCACGGACCTGGAGAACGACGTCGTCGCGGCGGCCCTGTCCGTGGCCAACTGGCGGTTCGTCCACCAGCGCACCGACTATCTGGCGGCCGGTCAGGACGAGAGCCCGCTGCTGCACTTCTGGTCGCTGGCGGTGGAGGAGCAGTTCTATCTGTGCTGGGGCCCGCTGCTCGCCCTGCTCGCCCTCCTCACCGCCCGCGCGGTGCGCCGGGGCCGGGCCCTGCGGCCAGTGGCCGTCGCCGTCACCGCCGTGCTGACCCTGGTCTCCTTCGCCCTGGCACTGCGCTGGACCGGCGACTCCGTCTCGCTGGCGTATCTCGGCACGCCGTCCCGGGTCTGGCAGTTCGGCACCGGCGCGCTGCTGGCGCTGCTGCCCTGGCATCTGCTGCCCGGGCCGCGCGTGCTGCGGCTGCTGTGCGGCTGGGCGGGGGCGGGCGCGCTGGTGTGGTGCGTACTGCGGTACGACGCGGCGACGCCGTATCCGGGTTACGCGGCGCTCCTCCCGACCCTGGCCACGGCGGCGGTCCTGCTCGCCGGCGCGCCCGGCCGGGGTGCTCGGGCGCCCGCGCGGTTCGGCGTCGGGTGGCTGCTCGGGCTGCGCGGCCCCCGGGCGGTCGGCCGGCTGTCGTACACGCTGTACCTGTGGCACTGGCCGGTGCTCGTGCTGGCCGAGGCCCGCTTCGGCACCCTGGGCTGGCCGGCCCGGGTGGCGCTCACGGCGGCCTCGGTGCTGCCGGCGCTGGCGACCCGGCACTGGGTCGAACGGCCGCTGCGCCACAGCCGTACGGTCTCCGAGCTGCCCCGGCGCGGTCTCGCGCTGGGCGTCGCGTCCGTCGTCATCCCGGTCGTCCTGGCCCTGGTGGTCGGCACCACCACGCTGAAGCTGCTCGGCCCGGCCACCCCGGTGGACCTGAAGGGCCTGCCCCCGGGCGCGGTCACCGGCCCCACCCTGCTGGCCCGGACCGGGGCACAGACGGGCGCACCGAACGGCCCCATCGTGCCGAACCCCGTCCAGGCCCGGCAGAGCTTCCCGCCGGACGGGGCGTGCGAGGTGGCCCCGGCGGTGACGAGCAGCCCGCCCTGCCTGTTCGGGGCGGTGGACAGCCCCGACCGGGTCGTGCTGCTCGGCGACTCGCACGCGGGGCAGTGGTTCTCGCCGCTGCTCAGCCTGGCCGCCGAGCGCGGCTGGGCGCTCGAAGAGCTGGTGAAGCAGGGCTGCCCGCTGGCGGAGCTGCCGGTGGTGAATCCGCAGCTGGGGCGGGCGTACCACGAGTGCGACACCTGGCGGGCGGCCGCCCTGGCCCGGCTGGCCGAGGGGCCGAAGCCCCGGCTGATCGTCGTCTCCTCGCTGAACCGCTACACGGACGACCAGGACGCGCTGCTCAGCGGCTGGGAGCGGACGCTGAAGCCGCTGCGGGCGCTCGGGGTGCCGATCGTGTACGTCGAGGACACCCCGGTCCCCGGCCGTGACGTCCCCGCCTGTGTCTCGGGGCACCTCGCGGACCCGGAGTCCTGCGCCTTCGACCGGAGGAAGTCCCGGTGGCCCGACCCGCTGGCCCGCAAGGTGGCGGCCGGCGGGCTGCCGGGGGTGCGGTCCGTCTCGGTGAACCAGGTGCTGTGCCCGGCCGCGGGGCCGACGTGCCCGGCGGTCCTGGACCGGGTCCTGCTCTACCGCGACGACACCCATCTGACCGATGTGGCCGCCGTGGTGCTGGCCCCCCGCCTCGAACGGCTCCTCACGGAGGCGGCGGGGCTCGGGACCGACGGCTGGACCACCCTGCTGGACGAGAAGTTCGACGGGCCCAGGGGCAGCCGCCCGGCCGCGTCCCGGTGGCTGTACGACAAGGGCACCTGCTACCCCGGCTGCCCGGCCGCGCAGTGGGGCACCGGCGAGACCGAGACCATGACGGACTCCACGGACAACGTCCGGCTGGACGGCGAGGGGGCCCTGGAGATCGTGCCGACGCGGCGTGACGGGCGGTGGTACTCGGGCCGCATCGAGTCCCGGCGCTCCGACTTCGCGCCGCCGCCCGGGGGCGTCCTGCGCATCGAGGCGTCGATCGCCCTGCCGGACGTGTCGGGCGCGGCGGCGGGCGGCTACTGGCCCGCGTTCTGGACGATGGGCGCCGGGCTGCGCGACGGCTACACCGGCTGGCCGGCCACCGGCGAGATCGACGTCATGGAGTCCGTCAACGGCCGCGAGTCGGTCTTCGGCACCCTGCACTGCGGGACGCTGGACGGCGGCCCCTGCAAGGAGCCGGTGGGGCTCACCTCGCCCCGGCAGAAGTGCGCGGGCTGCCGCGGCGCGTTCCACACGTACGCCGTGGAGGTCGACACCGCACCGGGTGCCGAGGAGGTCCGCTGGAGCCTGGACGGCCGGGTGTACCACCGGGTGAAGGCGTCCGCGACGGGCATGGACGCCTGGGAGGCGGCACTGCTGCGCGGCCAGTTCCTGATCCTGAACGTCGCGATGGGCGGCGCGCTCCCGGCCGCCGACGGCGGCACCCCGGGCCCCGCGACGGAACCGGGCCACCCGATGCGGGTCGACCGGGTCACGGTGTCCACCCGGGAGGGTGCCGCCTAGGGCGTGTCCGCAAAGTCCCGTCGTACGCCCGAAGGGCGTGGCCCGCGGCGTCTGGTGCATCCCCAAGTTCTCGGCTCCGCTCGAACAGGGGAGACCCCACTTCTCGGCGTGCCGGCCCCAGATCCCTGTACTGGATGTACTGGGGTCTGGGGCCGGTGCGGCGAGAGTGCGTGCCAGGCGTCGCGGGGCAGACGGGACTTCGCGGACACGCCCTAGAGGGCGTCCGGAAGGTCCCGCTCCCCCGCCGCCGCGAAGGCGCCCCGGGCCAGCCGGTGCAGGAGCTCAGCCGTCTCGGTGCGCCCCGGCAGCGCGCCGGGGCGGCCCAGGTGCGGGGTGGAGTTCAGCAGGCCGAAGACCGCGTGGACGGCCGCGCGGGCCTCGTGTTCGGGGAGGTCCGGGTAGAGGTCGCGGACGACGGCGACCCACACCTCGACGTACTGCCGCTGGAGCCGGCGCACCCGCTTGCGGTCGGTGTCCCGCAGGCGGTCCAGCTCGCGGTCGTGCAGGGTGATCAGGGGGCGGTCGTCGAGGGCGAAGTCGATGTGGCCCTCGATGAGCGCGTCCAGCAGGGCCTCGGGCGATCCGTCGCCGGAGGCGGCGTCCTCGGACACCCGGAGCTCGCCGCCGGCCAGCAGCCGTTCGCTGATGCCGACGAGGAGCTCGGCGAGCATCGCGTCCTTGCCGGGGAAGTGCCGGTAGAGACCGGGGCCGCTGATGCCGACGGCGGCGCCTATCTCGTCTACGCCGACACCGTGGAAGCCGCGTTCGGCGAAGAGCCGGGCGGCCTCCCGGAGGATCTGCTCGCGGCGGGTGGGGGCCGCGACGCGGGCGGCGGCATGGGTGCTCATGAGCAGCCATTCTAGACAGGCGGGTTAGCGCTCGTTAACCTGTGAGCACGTTAACGCTCATTAACACGGTGGCGTTGGCGATCGGAACGGCGCGGTACGGGCAAGGGGGCTCGACACGATGCAGCAGGCACCGGTGCTGACGAGCGCGGCGGATCCCGCCTCGGCGGCCTGGCAGGCCAACGAGGCGGCGCATCACGCGCTCGCCGACGAGCTGCGCAAGCGGCTCGCCACGGCCAGGCTCGGCGGAGGTGAGAGGGCGCGCGCCCGGCATGTGGCGCGCGGCAAGCTGCTGCCCAGGGAGCGGGTGGACACCCTGCTCGACCCGGGCTCGCCCTTCCTGGAACTGGCCCCGCTGGCGGCCGAGGGGCTGTACGGGGGCGCGGCACCGGCCGCCGGGGTGATCGCCGGGATCGGGCGGGTCAGCGGCCGGGAGTGCGTGGTCGTCGCCAACGACGCGACCGTCAAGGGCGGCACGTACTACCCGATGACCGTGAAGAAGCACCTGCGGGCCCAGGAGGTGGCGCTGGAGAATCGTCTCCCCTGCCTGTATCTGGTGGACTCGGGCGGCGCCTTCCTGCCGATGCAGGACGAGGTCTTCCCGGACCGCGAGCACTTCGGCCGGATCTTCTACAACCAGGCCCGGATGTCGGGGGCCGGCATCCCGCAGATCGCGGCGGTGCTCGGCTCCTGCACGGCGGGCGGGGCGTACGTCCCGGCGATGAGCGACGAGGCCGTCATCGTCCGGAATCAGGGCACGATCTTCCTGGGCGGCCCGCCGCTGGTGAAGGCCGCCACCGGCGAGGTGGTCACCGCCGAGGAGCTGGGCGGCGGCGAGGTGCACTCCCGTACGTCGGGCGTCACCGACCACCTCGCGGAGGACGACGCGCACGCGCTGCGGATCGTCCGGAACATCGTGGCCACGCTGCCGGACCGGGGCGCGCTGCCCTGGTCGGTGCGGCCGGTCGAGGAGCCGAAGGTGGACCCGGCCGGGCTCTACGGCGCGGTCCCGGTAGATTCGCGTACGCCGTACGACGTGCGCGAGGTGATCGCCCGGGTGGCCGACGGCTCGCGGTTCGCCGAGTTCAAGGCGGAGTACGGCCAGACGCTGATCACCGGCTTCGCGCACATCCACGGCCACCCGGTCGGGATCGTCGCCAACAACGGCATCCTGTTCTCCGAGTCCGCCCAGAAGGGCGCGCACTTCATCGAGCTGTGCGACCAGCGCGGCATCCCGCTGGTCTTCCTCCAGAACATCTCGGGCTTCATGGTCGGCCGGGACTACGAGGCCGGCGGCATCGCCAAGCACGGCGCGAAGATGGTCACCGCCGTCGCCTGCACCCGGGTCCCGAAGCTGACCGTGGTCGTCGGCGGCTCCTACGGCGCGGGCAACTACTCCATGTGCGGCCGGGCCTACAGCCCCCGGTTCCTGTGGATGTGGCCCAACGCGAAGATCTCCGTCATGGGCGGCGAGCAGGCCGCCTCCGTCCTCGCCACGGTCAAGCGCGACCAGCTGGGCGACGACTGGAGCGCCGAGGACGAGGAAGCCTTCAAGGCCCCGATCCGCGAGCAGTACGAGACCCAGGGCAACGCCTACTACGCCACCGCCCGGCTCTGGGACGACGGGGTGATCGACCCGCTGGAGACCCGGCAGGTGCTGGGGCTCGCCCTGACCGCGTGCGCCAACGCGCCCTTGGGCGACGCCGGCTTCGGCGTCTTCCGGATGTGAGGAAGAGATGACGATGTTCGACACGGTCCTCGTCGCCAACCGGGGCGAGATCGCGGTCCGGGTCATCCGGACCCTGCGCGAGCTGGGCGTCCGCTCGGTCGCCGTCTTCAGCGACGCGGACGCCGACGCGCGGCACGTACGGGAGGCCGACACGGCGGTACGGATCGGCCCCGCGCCCGCCGCCGAGAGCTACCTCAGCGCCGACCGCCTCCTGGAGGCCGCCCGCCGCACCGGCGCGCAGGCCGTCCACCCCGGCTACGGCTTCCTCGCGGAGAACGCGGCGTTCGCCCGGGCCTGCACGGAGGCGGGCCTGGCCTTCATCGGGCCGCCCGCCGACGCGATCTCCCTGATGGGCGACAAGATCCGGGCCAAGGAGACGGTCGCCGCGGCGGGCGTCCCCGTCGTGCCCGGCTCCTCCGGGAGCGGGCTGAGCGACGCCGAGCTGGCCCGGGCGGCGGCCGGGATCGGCATGCCCGTGCTGCTGAAGCCCTCGGCGGGCGGCGGCGGCAAGGGCATGCGGCTGGTCCGGGACGCGGCGCTGCTCGCGGACGAGATCGCGGCGGCCCGGCGCGAGGCCCGCGCCTCCTTCGGCGACGACACGCTGCTGGTGGAGCGGTGGATCGACCGGCCGCGCCACATCGAGATCCAGGTCCTGGCCGACGCGCACGGCAACGTGGTGCACCTGGGTGAGCGGGAGTGCTCGCTCCAGCGCCGCCACCAGAAGATCATCGAGGAGGCCCCGTCCGTCCTGCTGGACGAGGCGACCCGGGCCGCGATGGGCGAGGCGGCCGTCCAGGCGGCCCGCTCCTGCGGATACGTCGGCGCGGGCACGGTGGAGTTCATCGTCCCGGGCAGCGACCCGTCCTCGTACTACTTCATGGAGATGAACACCCGCCTCCAGGTCGAGCACCCGGTGACCGAGCTGATCACCGGACTCGACCTGGTGGAGTGGCAGCTGCGCGTCGCGGCCGGTGAGCCGCTGCCGTACGGGCAGGACGCCGTCACGCTCACCGGGCACGCCGTGGAGGCCCGGGTCTGCGCCGAGGACCCGGCCCGCGGCTTCCTGCCCTCCGGCGGCACCGTGCTCGCGCTGCGCGAACCGCAGGGCGGCGGGGTCCGCACCGACTCCGGGCTCGCCGAGGGCGGCGAGGTCGGCAGCCTGTACGACCCGATGCTGTCCAAGGTCATCGCGTACGGCCCCGACCGGGCGACCGCCCTGCGCCGGCTGCGGGTCGCCCTCGCGGACACCGTCGTCCTCGGCGTCCCGGTCAACGCGGGCTTCCTGCGCCGGCTGCTGGCCCACCCGGCCGTGGTGGCGGGCGAGCTGGACACCGGCCTGGTGGAACGCGAAGTGGCCGCGCTGGTCCCGGAGGGCGTACCGGAGGAGGTGTACGCGGCGGCCGCGCTGCTGCGGCAGCACACCGCGTCCGCCGCCGCCCGCCCCGCGCCCGGTGCCTGGGCCGACCCGTTCTCGGCGGGCGACGGCTGGCGGCTCGGCGGCGCCCCGGCCCGCACGGTGCTCGACTTCCACATCCCCGGCCACGACCCGGTCCAGGTGGGCCTGCGGCCGTGCGGCGGGGACACCGAGCTGACGTTCGGCCATGTCGGCGAGGGCGCGAGCCCGCCCGCCCCGGAGTCGGGGTCCTGCGGACCGCTGGGACCGCTGCCCGGTACGGCGGAGAGGGCCAGGACCCTCGCGGCCGGCGACGGCCGGATCGCGTTCGAACTCGCCGGGGTCACCCATGTGTTCGCGTACGCGGTCTCCCCGGAGGGGCACTGGCTCGGCCGGGACGGCGACAGCTGGCACGTCCGGGACCACGACCCGGTCCAGGCGTCGCTGACCGGCGCCGCCCGCTCCGGCGCGGACACGCTCGCCGCGCCCATGCCCGGGACGGTGACCGTGGTGAAGGTGGCCGTCGGGGACGAGGTCGCCGCCGGGCAGAGCCTGCTGGTGGTGGAGGCGATGAAGATGGAGCACGTCATCTCCGCGCCGCACGCCGGCACCGTGACCGAACTCGATGTGACCGCCGGGTCCACCGTGGCCATGGACCAGGTGCTCGCCGTGGTCGTGCCCGCCGCCGGTGCCGGGGAGGACGCATGACCGCCGACGCCCGCGCCCTGCCGATGACCGTGCCCGCCGAGGGACTGCCCGCCCGGGTCCGCATCCACGAGGTCGGCGCCCGCGACGGCCTCCAGAACGAGAAGGGGGTCGTCCCGACCGAGGTGAAGGCGGAGTTCATCCGCCGGCTCGCGGTCGCCGGGCTGACCACCATCGAGGCCACCAGCTTCGTACACCCCAAGTGGGTGCCCCAGCTCGCCGACGCCGAACAGCTGTTCCCGATGCTCGGGGACATCGCGGACGTCGGTGACGTGGCACTGCCGGTCCTCGTGCCGAACGAACGCGGGCTGGACCGGGCCCTGGCGCTCGGGGCCCGCGGGATCGCGGTGTTCGGCTCCGCCACGGAGACCTTCGCCGCGCGCAACCTGAACCGCACGGTGGACGAGTCGCTGGCCATGTTCGCGCCGGTGGTGGCCCGGGCCAAGGCCGAGTCGGTGCATGTGCGCGGCTATCTGTCGATGTGCTTCGGCGACCCCTGGGAGGGGGCCGTGCCGGTCGCGCAGGTCGTCCGGGTCGCCAGGGCGCTGATGGACCTCGGCTGCGACGAGCTGTCACTCGGCGACACCATCGGCGTCGCCACCCCCGGCCATGTGACCGCGCTGCTGACCGGGCTCAACGAGGCCGGGGTGGCCACCGACGTGATCGGGGTGCACTTCCACGACACGTACGGGCAGGCCCTGTCCAACACCCTCGCCGCGCTCCGGCACGGCGTCTCCACGGTCGACGCGTCGGCCGGCGGCCTCGGCGGCTGCCCGTACGCGAAGAGCGCGACCGGAAACCTCGCCACCGAAGATCTCGTGTGGATGCTCGACGGCCTCGGTATCGAAACCGGGGTCGACCTCGGCGAGCTCACCGCCACCAGCGTGTGGCTCGCCGGACATCTGGGCCGACCCAGCCCGTCCCGCACGGTCCGCGCACTCGCGCCCCAGTCCCACAAGGAGTGAACGTCCCCATGTCCCTGGACCACCGGCTGACCGCCGAGCACGAGGAACTGCGCCGTACCGTCGAGGAGTTCGCGCACGACGTGGTCGCCCCGAAGATCGGCGACTTCTACGAGCGGCACGAGTTCCCGTACGAGATCGTGCGCGAGATGGGGCGGATGGGCCTGTTCGGGCTGCCCTTCCCGGAGGAGTACGGCGGGATGGGCGGCGACTACCTCGCGCTCGGGATCGCCCTGGAGGAGCTGGCCCGGGTCGACTCCTCGGTGGCGATCACGCTGGAGGCGGGCGTCTCGCTGGGCGCGATGCCGGTGTTCCGCTTCGGCACCGAGGAGCAGAAGCGGCGGTGGCTGCCGAAGCTCTGCTCGGGCGAGGCGCTGGGCGCGTTCGGCCTGACCGAGCCGGACGGCGGTTCGGACGCGGGCGGCACCCGGACGACCGCCGTGCGCGACGAGGCGGCGGGCGAGTGGGTGATCAACGGCTCCAAGTGCTTCATCACCAACTCCGGTACGGACATCACGGAGCTGGTCACGGTCACGGCGGTGACCGGCCGCAAGGAGAACGGCGCCCCGCTGATCTCCTCCATCATCGTCCCCTCCGGCACCCCCGGCTTCACGGTGGCCGCGCCCTACTCCAAGGTCGGCTGGAACGCCTCGGACACCCGCGAGCTGTCCTTCGCCGACGTCCGCGTCCCGCTGGGGAACCTGCTCGGCGAGGAGGGCCGGGGCTACGCGCAGTTCCTGCGCATCCTGGACGAGGGCCGCATCGCCATCGCGGCACTCTCGACCGGCCTGGCGCAGGGCTGTGTGGACGAGTCGGTGAAGTACGCCGCCGAGCGGCACGCCTTCGGGAAGCCGATCGGCGCCAACCAGGCCATCCAGTTCAAGATCGCGGACATGGAGATGCGGGCGCACATGGCCCGCATCGGCTGGCGCGACGCGGCGTCCCGGCTGCTGGCCGACGAGCCGTTCAAGAAGGAGGCGGCCATCGCCAAGCTGTACTCCTCGACGGTGGCCGTGGACAACGCCCGCGAGGCGACCCAGATCCACGGCGGCTACGGCTTCATGAACGAGTACCCGGTGGCCCGCATGTGGCGCGACTCCAAGATCCTGGAGATCGGCGAGGGCACGAGCGAGGTCCAGCGGATGCTGATCGCACGGGAGTTGGGGCTGCAAGCCTGAGGAACGGCACCGAGCGCACCGGTCGGGGGCCCGGCACCGGACCCCCGACCGGATATCCGGCCGCGTGGGCCGAACCCCCTCAGTCCTCGCCCTCCGGCACGTAGTCGGGGCACAACGAATGCCCGCACTCGCACGGAGGCCAGCGGAGCGCCGCACCGGGCACGAGGTCGGCTCCCTCCGCCCCCGCATCGGCGGTCGGGACGATGAGGACGCCGTCCCTCCCGAATCGCTCCGTTAACCGGGACAAGCCCTGTCGCGCCTTGCTGCCGCCCGTCATCGCATCCACACCTCTCAGTTGCACCACAGTCCTGGGATTGCACCCAAGTGAGGTAGATAGTGGCTCGCAGTCCCGAGACTGTCAACCATCTCGGTGCTGTGCTTGACTGCTCCTTGAGACGTCGCGAGAGGAGTTGCGCATGGCGCCCAAGTGGCGGGAGTTGGCGGACAGGCTGGCCGACCGAATCCGGAGCGGCGCCTACTCCCCGGGGGACCGGCTGCCGCACATCAGGGATCTCGTGGAAGCGGGCGAGGGCTCCAAATCCACGGTCCACGCGGCATACCGGGCCTTGGAGGCCGAAGGTCTGGTCACCTCGTCGCGCGGACACGGCACAGTCGTACGGCAACGGCCCCCGCTCAAGCGTCTCGGTGTCAGCCGGTACGACAAGGCCAAGTGGCGCGACGGCGACGAGGTCGCTTTCATCGCCGACCGCGTGGCTTCCGGGCGCGCTCACAAGCGGGACGACCAGACGCAGACGGTGAGACGGGTCGAGGCACCACCCGCTGCCGCTGCCGCGCACGGCCTGACCCCCGGTTCGCACGTCTACGCCCGCGCACGCATCGTGCGAGAGGCCGGGCAGCCGACGCATACGCTGACCAGCTACTACCGCCCCGAGCACGTCGAGGGCACACGTCTGGTCGACCCCTCCCCCGGCCCGGCCGGCCGGGGCGGCGGTTTTCGCGTGCTCTACGACGCGGGCTATGAGATCGACCGCATGCGCGAGGAACTCTTCGCACGCCCCGCGACCCCCGAGGAATCGAAACTGCTCATGCTGGCCGGGGGTGAGCCGGTGGTCGAACTGCACAGGACCGTGTACACGGCGGACGGAACGGTCGTCGAGTTCGCGATAGGCGTGCACGCCGCCTCGCGATTCACCTGGTCGTACGACTTCGACGTCCCCGACTCGGCCCAGGGCGGAGGCACCTCATGACCGTCTCCTCCCAGTCGTGGTCGGACGCCCTGCTGTTGTGGGACCACCACCTGATGCACCACGACCCGCGCCCCTGCTCGGTGGCGATCGGCCTGGGCAGCCATGACCTGGGGGTCGCGGACATGACCGTGCGCCTCTACCAGGGCGGTATGGCTCCCCTCATCGTGTTCACCGGCGCCACCAGCCCCACCACGCGTGCGCGCATGCCGCGCGGTGAGGCCGTGCACTATCGCGAGCGGGCACTCGAACTCGGCGTCCCCGACCGCGCGGTGCTCATCGAGCCGCGCGCCCGCAACACCGGGGAGAACATCCGCTTCTCCCGGGCGGTTCTCGAAGAGGCAGGCGCCCCGGTCTCGTCCGTCCTGCTGGTGAGCAAGCCGTACGAGGAACGTCGCGCCCACGCCACCGCACGCAAACTGTGGCCGGGAGTCGCCTTCGTGTGTGCCTCGGCCCCCGTCACGTTCGAGGAGTACCTGGCCTCGATCCAGAACGACCGCATGGTCATCGACATGCTGGTCGGCGCATTGCAGCGCCTGATGATCTACCCGGCGCAGGGCTTCATGGCCGCCGACCCCGTTCCGGACGACGTGGCTGCCGCGTACGAGCGGCTGTGCCGAGCAGGCTTCACGAGCCGGCTCATCTCGGACGAGGCCAACGCGTACGGATAGCCCCCGTGCGCCCGCATGTGGCGCGACTCCAAGATCCTGGAGATCGGCGAGGGCACAAGCGAGGTGCAGCGGATGCTGATCGCACGGGAGTTGGGGCTCCAGGGCTGAGACGGGCCGCGCGATCCGGCCGCGCGTGGGATGCGTAAAACCCGTCTAGCCCGCGGGAGGTGCGATGGCCAATGATCGGGGCATGCGCGCACAGGACAAGCAGGACGCCGCCCCTCGCCCGGTCCGTACGGAGCCCGCTGCCGCGCGCTCGGCCGATGCCGTGGGGCCGGCCGTGGTCTCCGATGCCATGGGGCCGGTCGGCCTGGCCGGGATGGCCGGTCCCGCCGGCACGGTCGGCTCCGGGGGCACGGTGGTCGGGGGCCGGCTGGGGGCGTTGCAGCGCTCGATGGGCAACGCCGCCGTCGTCCGGGCGCTGGAGCGGCAGTGGCAGGCCGACTGCCGCATACCCGAACTCCCTTACGGGCATGGCGAGCCGGCGCCCGTACAGCGCCATGAGCACGGGCCGTCCTGCGGGCGCGGCGAGCCGGCTCCCGTGCAGCGTTCGTCCGTGCCGGACGTGCTGCGCGGGCCCGGGCGGCCGCTGGGCGAGGCCGTCCGTACGGAGATGGAGGCACGGCTCGGCGCCGACTTCTCCGATGTGCGGCTGCACACCGGGCCGGCCGCCCAGCGCTCGGCGGCCGAGGTCAGGGCCCGCGCCTACACCTCGGGCAGCCATGTCGTCATCGGCTCCGGCGGCGCGGACCGGCACACGCTGGCCCATGAGCTGACGCATGTCATCCAGCAGCGCCAGGGGCCGGTCGCGGGCACCGACAACGGCTCGGGGCTCCGGGTCTCGGACCCCGCCGACCGCTTCGAGCGCGCGGCGGAGGAGAACGCCCGCCGGGTGCTGGCCGGTCCCGCGCCCACCGGGGCGGCGCCCGTACAGCGGACGGCGGACGGCCAGGCCCGTACCGGCGGGGAAGATCGCCGTACAACGCCTCGGCGAGGGCGAGGTGCCCTTCGACCACGCCCAGTACTACGCGAACACGAACTGGCAGGCGTCGGCCGAGCAGTTCGAGCAGCGGCTCGGCGCGTACGCCTTCCGGCACCCGAGGGCGCTCGCGGCGGCGCGCAAGACGGTGAACCGGCTCAAGCAGCTGCTCATCAAGTACAGCCGCATCGAGCACAAGGACTCCGCGCTCGCCAACAAGTCGTTCTTCAAGGACGACCGGACCAGCGCCGGGCAGGTGGGCGAGAAGATGACCACCACTCAGATCAACGACTTCTTCTCCCGGGACGGCAACGTCCGTGAGCTGATCACGGCCGTCTACAACGCCGCCTACTACAACAAGGGCGCCGAGCTGTCGCTCAAGAACATCCTCAACAGCATCATCGGGCCCAGGCCGCAGCTGGCGTCGACCCTCGGCATGAACGAGGAGGAGCTGAAGAAGCACTCCGCGTTCCTCAACAGCTGGACCCGGCTGCCCCTGTGGGCCGGGGCGAGCGCCGTCGGCAAGGGGTACAACTACGAGAAGGACCCGTATGCCCTGGGCGGCCTGCTGTGGCAGTCGGACTCGGAGACCATAGCCGGCGACACCCGCGAGATGATCAGCAGCCAGGGGCCGCGCAAGGAGCGCAGCGAGGCCGGCAAACTGGCCAACCGCAAGACCCCCCGTGACTACGAGACCCGCGGCGCCCCGCTCAGCGCGCGCGAGCTGGAGTTCGCGGGAAAGCCGGGGCCCGACGACAAGCTGCCCTGGAACGAGGGCGCGGCCTACTGGGAGATCCAGCAGAACGAGGCATGGCCGAAGGCGAACGCCGAGCGAGGCATCCCGGTCGTCGCCGGCATGTCCGGCACCACGACCCGGATGCTCAAAACCTTCCAGTGGATCAACGTGTCCGGGGTGGACGTCTTCGACTACCGGATGGCGCTGATGGGCTGGATGCTGCCGTCCTGGGACCACTCGCTCTACGAGATCCTGCGCGGCTCCTGGGCGGCCGGGGTCAAGGGGCCGGGCGAGACCGCCGCCCGGGCGGGCAAGGGCGCGGCGCTGATGTACCAGAGCATCGCGCCCTTCACGGAGGAGGAGCTGCGCCGACACGTCTGCGTCGACGGGCAGTTCCCGCACGAGCTGATGTATCTCGCCCAGGCCGACGCCGCCCGTGCGGTCAACCCCGCGGCGAGCGGCTTCATGGAGCCCGGCCAGGCGACTGCCGGCCTGGCGCGGGACAAGTACGACGCGTTCGTGGCGGGCGACGTCCTGCCCGCCACGAAGCAGATCACCGAATGGAAGCAGCGGAACGACGGCGCCTCCACCCAGGCCGTCGCGGAGAAGTTCAAGCCCGCGCACGCGACCGCGCTGATGACCTACACCGGTGGTGCGCACCAGATGATCAACTCGGTGCTGCGCAGCCGGCTGCTGCCCGAGGGGTACGCGCCGTACGGCACGGGCGGCCTGGCCGCCGCGGGTGCCGAGGCCATCTCGCTCCAGCAGATCAAGAAGCAGCTCAAGTGGGCCGCGCAGGACCCCGATGCCGAGCCGGTGAACACCCTCGATGAGGACCCGGTGATCGCGCCGCAGCTCGCGGCCGCCAAGGGCACGAACCAGGCGGCCAAGGAGGCGGCCGTCGCCGTCATCGACGCGCGCGTCGACCTTCTCGCACCCGTGCTGTTCGAGGAGATGAAGGCGCACGCCGACATGACGATGGAGGCGCTGAAGCGGCTTCCTCCCGTCACCGGCACCGTCTTCCGCGGCGACTGGAACGCGGGCGGCGACGAGTCGGTGTACCAGCTCGGCAAGCAGGCCGCGCTGAACTACCGGCCGGGCTCCGTCTTCACCACCTCCTTCGACAGCACCAGCCGGGAGGAGCCCGTGGCCATGGACTTCATGCGCGGCCAGAAGGTCTCCGGCAAGGCGACGCACCGCATCCTGCTGGAGCTGACACTGACCGGGAAGTACGGCCGCGACGTCGAGCCGTTCCACCGCTACCAGGACACCGAGGCGGAGGTCCTGCTCATGCCGGGCGCGAACTTCAAGGTGACCAGGAGCGAGTGGAAGCAGGACCCGCGCCACGACGCGACGAAGGGCGGCAGCGCCTGGTACGAGCACGTCTGGGCGACGGAGGCATGAGGGCGGCGCCCGTCCACCGGGCCGGACCCCGTCGACAGGTCGACAAACGCTGAGGTTAGGCTAGCCTTCCTTCGAACGTGTCACCTGCCGGTCTCCGGCTCGTACGAAAGCGGATTCCGTCATGAGCACAACCCGAGTGTCCCGTCCCACCCGCCGCGGCCTGCTGGCCGCCGGCGGCGCCATCGGTCTCGGCGCCGTGCTCGCGGCCTGCGGCGGAAGCGACTCCAAGGACTCCGCCGGCTCCGGCGCCAAGAGCGCCGACGCCGGGCCGTGGAAGTTCGAGGACGACCGGGGCCAGGTCGCCGAGGCCAAGTCCGTGCCGAAGAACATCGTCGCCTTCACCGGTGTCGCCGCCGCCCTCCACGACTACGGCATCGAGGTCAAGGCGGTCTTCGGCCCGACGAAGACCGCGGACGGCAAGCCGGACGTGCAGGCCGGCGACCTGGACATCAGCAAGGTCGAGATCCTGGGCAACGTCTGGGGCGAGTTCAACGTCGAGAAGTACGCGGCGCTCGGCCCGGAGCTGCTGGTCACGGCGATGTGGGAGAAGGACGCCCTCTGGTACGTGCCGGACCAGTCCAAGGACAAGATCCTGAAGCTGGCCCCGAGCGTCGCCCTGTGGGCCGCCGAGACCACCATCCCGAAGGCGATCCAGCGCCACGAGGACCTGGCGGCCTCGCTGGGCGCCGATGTGAAGTCCGCGAAGGTCACCGCCGCGAAGACGCGGTTCGAGAAGGCGGCGGCCCGGCTGCGCGCGGCCGCGAAGTCGAAGCCGGAGATCAGGGTCATGGTCGGCTCGGCCAGCCAGGACCTGTTCTACGTCTCGCTCGCCAAGATGTCCGCCGACACCCTGTACTTCCAGGAGCTGGGCGTGAAGTTCGTGGCGCCGAAGGTGAACGAGGCGGGCTTCTTCGAGGAGCTGAGCTGGGAGAACGTCGACAAGTACGGCGCCGACATCATCATGATGGACAACCGCTCCTCGGCGCTCCAGCCCGAGGCGCTGACCTCCAAGCCGACCTGGGAGCAGCTGCCCGCGGTCAAGGCGGGCCAGGTCGTTCCGCGTACGACGGAGCCGATCTACAGCTACGACAAGTGCGCGCCGATCCTGGAGGACCTGGCGAAGGCCATCGAGGACGCCGAGAAGGTCGCCTGACGCGGCGGTTCACCGCCCCCGGCGGCCGGAGGTCCGGTCGCCGGGGGCGGTGCCGTGTCACCTCCCGGTCGTCTCCGACGCCGGCCACGGGACCTGCGGCGAGCGGTAGTAGTCGATGCCCTGGGCGGTGAACCGCTCCCCGAGCGCCGCCAGACGCACCTTGTACGTGTCCCAGTCGTGCGTCGACGCCGGGGACCAGGCGAGCTCGGCCGCACCGGGCAGCCTCGGGAACGCCATGGCGTCGATGTCGTCGCTGTCGGTCAGGGTCTCGGACCAGATCGGCGCCTCGACGCCGAGCACCGCGCTCTCCGGGGCGCCGGTGAGATACGTCCCCGGGTTCCAGTCGTAGCTGCGCCGGACCTCGACCGTGCCGGCCCACTTCAGGCCCAGGACGGTCTCGTCGGTGTACTTCATGTCGAGGTACACCCGGTCCGCCGGCGACAGCACCAGCCTGGTGCCGTTCTTCGCCGCGTCCGCCACCTGCCGCCGGTCCGCGGCGCTGGTCTTGTCGTAGCCCCAGTACTGCGCGACGGCGCCCTTCACCGGGTCGGCGCCGGTCAGCTGGTGCCAGCCCATCACGGTCTTGCCGTACTTGCCGACGATCGCCTGGGCCCGGTCCATGATCGCCACGTAGTCCTCATGGGTGGTGGAGTGCGCCTCGTCGCCGCCGATGTGGAAGTAGCGGCCGGGCGTGAGCGCGGCCACCTCGCCGACGACGTCGTCGATGAAGTCGTACGTGACGTCCTTGCCGGCGCACAGCGTGCTGAAACCGACCTCGATGCCGGTGTAGAGCGGCGGCGCGGCACCGTCGCAGTTCAGCTCGGCGTACGAGGCGAGCGCGGCGTTGGTGTGGCTCGGCATGTCGATCTCCGGGACCACCTCCAGGTAGCGGGAGGCCGCGTAGCGCACGATCTCCTGGTACTGGGCCTTGGTGTAGTAGCCGCCGGGTCCGCCGCCGACCTCGGTGGAGCCGCCGTACGTGGCCAGCCTCGGCCAGGAGTCGACGGCGATGCGCCAGCCCTGGTCGTCGGACAGGTGGATGTGGAAGGTGTTGATCTTGTACTGGGCGACCTGGTCGATGTAGCGCTTGACCTCGTCCACCGAGAAGAAGTGCCGCGCGACGTCGAGCATCGCGCCCCGGTAGGCGTAGCGCGGGGTGTCGGTGATGGAGCCGCCGGAGATCCGCCAGGGGCCCGTCTGCCGGGTGTCGCGCTCCACTTGGGCCGGGAGCAGCTGGCGCAGGGTCTGGACGCCGTGGAAGAGCCCCGCGGGCTGCCGGGCGGTGATGGTGACGTTGCCGCGCCCGGAGGTGAGCGTGTAGCCCTCGTCGCCCAGCTTGCCGGCCCGGGGGTCGAGCCGGAGCCGGATGCCGTCGGCGCCGTCCTCGGTGGTGACGGGCAGGGCGAATCCGGTGGAGGGGCGCAGCAGGCCCGCCAGGTAGTCGCCGATCCTGCGGGCCTCGCCGGAGGCGCCGAGGGTGCGGATGCGGGTGGAGCTGCTGAGGACGTACGGGTCGCCGCCGGGTCTGACCGAGGCGGGGGCGGGCACCACCTGGCCGAGCGGCCGGGGCGCCCACGCCACGACGGACGCGCCGGCGGCGGATGCCTCCGGGGCGGCGCACGCGCTGGAGACACCGGCCGCCGCGACGAGAAGCAGCGAGCCGAGGAGCCGGGGCAGCGCACGAGGAAGAGCACTGCGGCGTACCGGGTGCAGTCTCACAAGCCGGGTCCCTTTCTGGGGGTCACTCTGCGGGGTCTCCTGACCTTTCTCCGTCGCCATGCGTACCGCGCGTCTCACGGGTGGTCAAGGTGTAGACCACTTACCGGCGTTGGTCACCCAGGCACCCTGATGAGCTTTTGCGTCTTATGTGCACATTCACCCTTTTGGCTCCGACCACCGCCGCGTCACCCCTCCCCCGCACCCCCCGCACCGCCCTCGCGAAATCCACCCAAGCCAGAAAAACGGGGCCACTATCGCCGCTCCTTGCCCGATATCGGGCAGGATTGTTGCGCTCGGGCCCCTTCCGCCGCAGTATCGACGGGTGCTCGAACGCCTCTCGTCGTACGACGACCTCATTGACCACGTGGTGCGCAGCACCACGCTGCCCCGCGGCGAAGCCGCCCGGGTGATCCTCGACGTGCTGGCGTACTTCGACGAGACGACCGAGGTCTTCGTCCGCCGCCGCCACCGCGAACTACAGGCCGGCGGCCTGGTGAACACGGAGATCTTCGAGCGGATCGCGGCCGAACTGCCGCACCGCGCGGTCGCGCCGCCGGAGCTCTCGCTCCGCCAGCTGCGCCGGATCGTCTACGGCTGAGGCCGCCTCACGGCCGGGCGCCCCTTCACTTGTTCGTCTCACTCATTCGTCGTCGGAGGACAGAAAAGCTCTATGTGCGGAATCGTCGGTTACATCGGAAAGCGTGACGTGGCCCCGCTGCTGCTGGAGGGGTTGCAGCGGCTGGAGTACCGGGGTTACGACTCCGCCGGGATCGTGATCACCGGGAAGCCCGCGGCCGGCAAGCCCGCCGCTCTGAAGTCGGTCAAGGCCAAGGGCCGGGTCCGCGAGCTGGAGTCCCGGGTCCCCAAGCGCTTCGCCGGTACCACCGGCATCGCCCACACCCGCTGGGCCACCCACGGCGCCCCGAGCGACGAGAACGCCCACCCGCACCTGGACGCCGAGGGCAAGGTCGCCGTCGTCCACAACGGGATCATCGACAACGCCTCCGAGCTGCGCGCCCGGCTGACCGCCGAGGGCGTCGTCTTCCTCTCCGAGACCGACACCGAGGTGCTGGTCCACCTGATCGCCCGCTCGGACGCCGGGACGCTGGAGGAGAAGGTCCGCGAGGCCCTGCGCTCCGTCGAGGGCACCTACGGCATCGCCGTCCTGCACGCCGACTTCAACGACCGCATCGTGGTCGCCCGCAACGGCTCCCCGGTCGTCCTCGGCATCGGCGAGAAGGAGATGTTCGTCGCCTCGGACGTCGCCGCCCTGGTCGCCCACACCCGCCAGGTCGTCACCCTGGACGACGGCGAGATGGCCACCCTGAAGGCCGACGACTTCCGTACGTACACCACGGAGGGCTCGACCACGACGGCCACGCCGACCACCGTGGAGTGGGAGGCCGAGTCGTACGACATGGGCGGCCACGACACGTACATGCACAAGGAGATCTCGGAGCAGGCGGACGCCGTCGACCGGGTGCTGCGCGGCCGGATCGACGACCGGTTCTCCACGGTGCACCTGGGCGGCCTCAACCTGGACGCCCGCGAGGCGCGCGGGGTCCGCCGGATCAAGATCCTGGGCTGCGGCACCTCGTACCACGCGGGCCAGATCGGCGCCCAGCTGATCGAGGAGCTGGCCCGCATCCCCGCGGACGCCGAGCCCGCCTCCGAGTTCCGCTACCGCAACCCGGTCGTGGACCCCGACACGCTGTACGTCGCGGTCTCGCAGTCCGGTGAGACGTACGACGTGCTGGCCGCCGTCCAGGAGCTGAAGCGCAAGGGCGCCCGGGTCCTCGGTGTGGTCAACGTGGTCGGCTCGGCGATCGCCCGCGAGGCGGACGGCGGCACCTATGTGCACGCGGGGCCCGAGGTGTGCGTGGTGTCCACCAAGTGCTTCACCAACACCGTGGTCGCCTTCGCGCTGCTCGCCCTGCACCTGGGCCGCATCCGGGACCTGTCGGTCGCGGACGGCAAGCGGATCATCGAGGGCCTGCGCAAGCTGCCCGCCCAGATCAGCGAGATCCTGGCGGGCGAGGACGAGATCAAGCGGCTGGCCGCGGAGTACGCGGATGCGAAGTCGATGATGTTCATCGGCCGGGTGCGCGGGTACCCGGTGGCCCGTGAGGCGTCGCTGAAGCTCAAGGAGGTCTCGTACATCCACGCCGAGGCGTACCCGGCGTCCGAGCTGAAGCACGGCCCGCTCGCCCTGATCGAACCCGCGATGCCGACCGTGGCGATCGTGCCGGACGACGACCTGCTGGAGAAGAACCGCGCCGCGATGGAGGAGATCAAGGCCCGCAGCGGCCGCATCCTCGCCGTGGCCCACCAGGTCCAGGAGAAGGCCGACCACACCATCGTCGTACCGAAGAACGAGAACGAGCTGGACCCGATCCTCATGGGCATCCCGCTCCAGCTCTTCGCGTACCACACGGCACTGGCCATGGGCCGGGACATCGACAAGCCCCGCAACCTGGCGAAGTCCGTCACCGTCGAATAGTCACGTTACGCAGACGAGGCCCCGCGGTCGGTGACCGCGGGGCCTTCCGCGTACCGGCCCGAATCGGCCCCGGGGCGGCCGGGAAGGGCCCATACGGCGTTTTCCACAGGCGAGTTGACGCCACGGGGTCCAGGGCGCGCCCCGGGGCGGCTGACGGGCTACGGGATGACCACGACCGGCCGCTGGGCGCGGCGGGCCAGCCGGCCGGCCACCGAGCCGAAGAGCTTGCCCACCAGGCCGTGCGTGGAGCCCACCACGATGGCGTCCGCCGAATACTCCCGGCCGACCTCCTCCAGCTCGTGGCAGATGTCCCCGCCGCGCTCCACGAGCACCCAGGGCACCTCGGCGAGGTAGTCCGCGCAGGCGAGCTCCAGGCCGAGCACCTCGGTGCGGTGGTCCGGCACGTCCACGAAGACGGGGGGCTCGCAGCCCGCCCAGACCGTGGTCGGCAGCCGGTTGGCGACATGGACGATGATCAGACCGGAGCCCGTCCTGCGGGACATTCCGATCGCATAGGCGAGGGCCCGCTCGCTGGAGGTCGAGCCGTCGAAGCCGACGACGACCCCATGCCGGAAGGCGGGGTCGCACGGACGGCGCGCTTGTTCGGCCGCCAGCGGGTCCGACACGGGGTCGGCTACCTGCTTGCGGTCCGCGGGTTCGGGGATTTCGTGACCGGCCATCGGTGTCTCGGCGAAGAGAGTCCTCGTAAGGAGAGCGACGTGGAAAGGTGCGTCAGCGGGCGGTGTCGTGGTGTCCGGGAATCATCTTCCCAACCCCTTACCCCCAAGGGTACGGCCCCACTCCTCCATTGCCCGCCCCGCGCACAGCGGCGTGCGGCGTTTTCCGGAGCATGCCCGAGACCGGGCCCGGATGGCAATGCCGGTTGCCCTCTACACAGACGTACCGGCCACCGCCCCGGCCCCTTGCGGCGCCCGGCCCGGCCACCCCGGAAGGGGCCGCGCGGACGGTCCGGGGGCGTCGCCCGCGAGGAGCGGAACCCACCCTTCCGGGGGAGTCGGCCGAATCCCGTGGACCGTCCGGAACCCACCGCGCGGTCTGCTCCGGGGACGGCCGGTGGAGCGGTATTCGGCTGCCCGTCCGAACCGGTCCCCGGCCGGGGGTGCCGAACCCGCCGCCGGGCCCGCCGGCCCCGGCCGGGGGCGCACGGGGGCGGTCGGGCGCCCCGGGTTGTGCGCCGGTAGAACGACTGATTTCCGCACACGCGACCGTACATTTTCAGCCAACTTCAGGGACCGGTCCATTCCTTGTCGAAATGGCCGATCAACCCCCTTGCCACCAGGCAGGAAGAGACCGGGCGGTACGCTTCCGCCCAATGGGGACGGGCCATGAACGCCGGACGCACTTCCCTGCACGGGCCGTGAGTGAAACGCTTCGCGATCGAACGCTTCCCGCCAGGTTGCCTTGTCGACAATGAGCCGGTTGGTGAACTTGTCACGACGGCACCACGGGACGCAGTAGATTCGATCTTGGGCGTCGAAGGCCGGGAACTCGTGCACGACCGAGGGGACAAGTGCAGGTGCGACAGGCCCGTAAGGACCAGGAAGACGCGAAAACCGAGGGGGGCTTAGCGTCATGAGCCAGGACTCCGCCACCGCAACGGAGGCTGTACGAAAGCTGGGCGGAAGACGACGCCGGGAAGTCGTCGCCGTGCTGCTCTTCAGCGGTGGCCCCATCTTCGAGAGCTCCATCCCGCTGTCGGTGTTCGGAATCGACCGCCAGGACGCGGGAGTTCCGCGCTACCGGTTGCTCGTGTGCAGCGGCGAAGAGGGTCCGCTGCGCACCACCGGCGGACTCGAATTGACCGCGCCCTACGGGCTGGAGGCGATCAGCAGGGCAGGCACCGTCGTGGTGCCCGCCTGGCGCTCCATCACCTCGCCACCGCCCTTGGAGGCGCTGGACGCGCTGCGCCGCGCCCACGAGGAGGGCGCCCGTATCGTCGGCCTGTGCACGGGGGCCTTCGTGCTCGCCGCCGCCGGGCTGCTGGACGGCCGGCCGGCCACCACTCACTGGATGTACGCACCGACGCTGGCCAAGCGCTATCCGTCGGTGCACGTCGACCCACGCGAACTGTTCGTGGACGACGGGGACGTGCTGACCTCCGCCGGGACGGCGGCCGGCATCGACCTGTGTCTGCACATAGTCCGCTCGGACCACGGCACGGAGGCCGCCGGGGCACTGGCCCGCCGGCTCGTCGTGCCGCCCCGGCGCAGTGGCGGTCAGGAGCGCTACCTCGACAGGTCTTTACCAGAGGAGATCGGCTCCGACCCGCTCGCCGAGGTCGTCGCCTGGGCGCTGGAGCATCTGCACGAGCAGTTCGACGTGGAGACGCTGGCCGCGCGTGCCTACATGAGCCGGCGGACCTTCGACCGGAGGTTCCGTTCGCTGACGGGCAGCGCACCGCTCCAGTGGCTGATCACCCAGCGGGTGCTCCAGGCGCAGCGCCTCCTGGAGACGTCGGACTACTCGGTGGACGAGGTCGCGGGCCGCTGCGGCTTCCGCTCGCCGGTCGCGCTGCGCGGGCACTTCCGCCGCCAGCTCGGCTCCTCCCCCGCCGCGTACCGGGCCGCCTACCGGGCCCGCCGTCCGCAGGGCGGGGCGCCGGAGCCGGTCGTGGTGACGGAGGTGGCGGTGCCCAGCCAGGGCACCGCGCAGAGCCGCCGTACCGCCGTCCCCGGTCCGTCCGGCGCCGCACCCGCGGTGCTGGAGGCGAAGGCGGCCACCGACGTGTTCGCCGCGGGCCGCCCGGCCCTGCCCGGACAGCGGAGCGCCCCGTAGGGTGGAGCCCATGAACGACCGCATGGTGTGGATCGACTGCGAGATGACCGGGCTCTCGTTGGCGGCTGACGCGCTCATCGAGGTGGCCGCGCTGGTCACCGACTCCGAGCTGAACGTGCTCGGCGAAGGGGTGGACATCGTGATCCGCCCGCCGGACGCGGCGCTGGAGACCATGCCCGAGGTGGTGCGGCAGATGCACACCGCCTCGGGCCTCCTCGACGAGCTGGCCGGCGGCACGACGCCGGCCGACGCCGAGGAGCAGGTTCTCGCCTATGTCCGCGAGCATGTGAAGGAGCCGGGCAAGGCGCCCCTGTGCGGGAACTCGGTCGGCACCGACCGCGGCTTCCTGTCCCGGGACATGCCGCTGCTTGAGGGCTATCTGCACTACCGGATCGTGGACGTCTCCTCCATCAAGGAGCTGTCCCGCCGCTGGTATCCGAGGGCGTACTTCAACAGCCCGGAGAAGAACGGCAACCACCGGGCGCTCGCCGATATCCGTGACTCGATCACCGAGCTGCGGTACTACCGCGAGGCGGTCTTCGTCCCGCAGCCCGGCCCGGACTCCGAGCAGGCGAAGGCGGCGGCCGCGCGAGTCTCGCAGCCCCGCGCCTGAAGGCGCTGGTCACGGCCCCTCCGGGGGCCGTGACCCCCCGCCGGGAAATGAGTGCGCGAGCACCCTCCCGGACCCTGTACACTTTTTCTCGGCCGGTCGGAAACGCCCGGACGTGGTGGGTATAGCTCAGATGGTAGAGCACCTGGTTGTGGTCCAGGATGTCGCGGGTTCGAGTCCCGTTACTCACCCTCTCAAAGAAGCCCCTGATCTGCGGAAGCGCAGGTCAGGGGCTTCTTCGTGCCCGGAGCCGGCCGTCAGCCGACGGTGAAGACGCCCGTCGTGCGGGTGAGCGGGTTGGTCCCGTAGTTCACCACGGCCGACGCCTCCACCGGGGCCGCCCGGACGTCGGTGCCGGCGTAGCCCTCCGGGGTGAGGAACATGCCCCAGGCGGCGACCCAGTCGGTGAGCGCGCCGGTGCCGGGGGCCGTCGCCGGTTCGGTACGGGGGACGACCCGGCGCTGCACGATCCACCGGTTCCCGGGCTCGGCGGCGGCCGCGGTCAGACAGCCGCGCAGCGCCTCGTCCCACCGGGCGTCGTCGCACTCCCAGCCGGGCGTGATCCCGCTGCCGCCGAAGTCGCGCAGCGGCTTGAGCAGCAGCTCCGCCCGGTGGGCGCGGCAGTGGTCCAGCAGGTCGGTCTCCCGGCCGTCCAGCTCCACCGGGCCCTCGGCCAGAATCCGGGTCCAGGGCAGCAGCCGGCCGACGAGGGCCCGTTCGCCGGGTGTGAACGCGGTGCTCAGGCGGGGGTCCGAGAGCAGCGCCAGCGTGCCCTTGTTGGAGTAGAGCGAGCTGTCCATGGGCGTCCACAGGACCGCCCGGCCCTCCTCGTGCGCGCGGAAGGCGAGCTCCGCCCGGGCGGCGGCCGCGGGGTCCGCGCAGAGGTCGTCCACCGTGAAGAAGCGGAACACCACGTCGACCGGTGAGCCGGCCAGGTGGAGGCGGTCGCCCCGCTCGGTGAGGGCGTCCAGCTCCCCCAGCTCCAGCGCGATGCCGAGATTCCGCATCATCGAGGCGAAGGCCAGCAGCAGGTGCCGGAAGGCCGTCAGGCCGCCGGGCGCGCAGACCAGGCCGACGCGGGGCTCCCGGCCGCCGGTGACCGGGCCCGCCGCCGCGCGCAGGGCGGCGGCGATCCGCTCACCGGTGTGGACGTGCGCGAGGCCGTGCTCGGCGGCGAACGCGGCGAAGGCCGGGTGGCCGAGCAGGGCCCGCTGCATCTCCGAGCGGTCCGTGCCGCCCAGGTCGCTGGCCACGTTGAATTCGAGCAGCTTGAACGAGGAGCCGTCGTGGTAGAGGTCGGCCCGGCCGTAGCGGGTGGCACCCGTGGCGGCGAATCTGCCGAGGACGGCCGCGCGGTCCGGTGCGATGCCGAGTTCGGCGCAGTAGCGGCCGGTGTCGCCGTCGAACAGCCGTTGCGGAAGGGAGCCGAGGAGCGTGAAGAGGGCGTTCACGTCCTCGGCGGTACGCCGCAGTTCCTCACCGTCCACGAAGAGGGGACGGGAGAGCATCCGGTCCCCCCAGCAGTCCTGGAAGGCGCGCGGGAACGAGGTCTCCGCCACGAGGGCGGCCAGCCGTTCGTCGCGCAGATAGGCGTCGGTGACCTCCGCCGCGGTGCCGGTCACAGGGTGACCGCGCGGACCGCCGAGGCCCAGGGCTCGGCCTCCAGGTGGGTGAGGTCGGGGCTCGCCCCCGTCCGGGCCGCCGCGGCGGACACCAGGCGCTGGAAGGGGACCACGGTGACCAGCGGCCGGACCAGATCGGGGACCGGTGCGAAGGGCAGCGCGGCCGACGCCTCGGTGTCGCAGAGGAAGACCGGGGCGCCGAGTGCGCGGAGCAGCGTACCCAGGTCGTCGGTGCGGCCGCCGTCGGACCAGGCGGGCCGGATCAGGAACCCGGCGGTGGCGGAGGTGAAGACGGCGGGGGTGCCGTGGAGGGCGAATTCGGTGTGCAGCGCCTCGGCCCAGCGGTAGGTGCCCTCCTTGATCTTGAGCGCCGCCTCGGCCGCCGTGATCGCGTCCAGGCCGGTGCCGGCGACGAGCACCGGTGCGGTGGCCTCGGCCAGGGTGTCCACGGCGGCCGGGGCGAGGGGCAGGTCCAGGGTGCGGCGCAGCGCGTCGGGGACGGTGCGCAGCGCGTCGGTCAGGGGCTCGGCCCGGTCGCCGAGGTAGGCGGCGACCAGGCGGGCGAGGAGGGTCAGCGCCGTGACGTACGAGACGGTGTGGGTGCTGGCCTTCTCCTGCGGGCAGGTGCGCAGGAGCGTGTCCGCGAGGGGGGCGTGGGCGCCGTCGCCGGTGATCGCGATCGTCGTGGCGCCCGCCTCGGCGGCGAGCCGCAGCACCTCGTTGGGGAACGTCTTGGTCCCCCGGTGGCTGACCACCACGACCTGGTCGGCGGGGGTGATCCGTTCGGTCAGGGCCAGGTCGTGGGCGTCGACGGCGGCGGCCCGTACGGTTCCGCCGCTGAGCAGGCGCACCCAGGCGGCGGCCGTGCGGCAGGCGTGCAGCGAGGTGCCGATGCCGGTGAACAGGAGGGGCCGGGCGGGGTCGAGCGCGGGCAGTTCGGTGTCGAGCAGGGCGGCGACGGCGTCGGGCTGGCCGGCGACGTGGCGGTCGAAGGCGGCGGATCCGGAGGGGGCGGGAGTGGTCACGGTGAGGTCTCCTCGGTGATGCGGGCGAGTACGTCGTCCAGCGGGGTGCCGTCGTAGCGGGCGCAGTTCCGCGGGAAGGTGTGCTGGTAGATGTCCAGGTCGATCAGGTGTCCCCGTTTGTAGCCGATCTTCCTGAGCACGCCTTCGTGCCGGTAGCCGTTGCGCAGGACCATCCGGCGGGACGCCTCGTTGTCGGACGAGATGAAGGCGACCACGGTGGACATGCCGGCCCGTTCCGCCTCCTTCGTCAGCCGGGTGCACAGGGCGCTGCCGACGCCTCGGCCCTGGGCGTCCGGGGAGAGGTAGACGGACAGTTCGGCGCTGGCCAGATAGCCCTTGCGGGCGGAGAACGGGCTGAGTGTGCCGTAGCCGGCGAACCGGCCCCCGGCGTCGGCGGCCAGGGCGGGGTAGCGGCCGTGGTGCGCGGTGAGCCAGGCGCCGAGCTCGTCCAGGGACTTCTCCCGGTAGTCCAGGGTGGCGTCGGTGTGGTGGACGGCGTGGCGGAGTGCGGCCTGGACGTCGGGCAGGTCGGCGGCGGTCAGCGGGCGCAGCACGACGTCGGTGGCGGCGGCCGCGGTGGCGGCCGGGGAGCGGGTCACCGGGCGGCCTCGCGGACGGTCGCGCCGGGGTTGCGGCGGTAGATGCCGGTGCCTTCCGAGCTGGGCACCAGGCGCTGGCTGTCGTAGTGCGCGTCGAGGTGTTCCTGGAACCGGGCGTACTGTGCCCGGTTGTTGGCGATCCGGCCCGCGAAGTAGCGGTTGTCCGTGAGGTTTTCGAGCAGCATGTTGTGGGCGATCAGCAGGCCGCCGGGGCGCAGGGCGGGGGTGGTCGCCGCCATGATCGGGTAGTAGATGGCCTTGTCCACGAGGTCGGGGTCGGTGCCCTCGGGGGCGTGCTGCGGGGCCGGGCCCTCGGCGTCCAGTACGCACAGGTCGAAGGGTTCCAGCGTGCCGCCGAAGGCGATGGCGTCGGTGGTGGCGAACTCGACTCCGTCGGCGAGGCCGAGGGCTTCGAGGTTCCGGGCGGCGAGCGCCATGGTGCCCGGGTCGATGTCCACCAGGGTGGCGGTGCCGCCGGCCGCCCGGATGCCGGGGATCGCCCACACGGCCCAGTAGCCGTAGTAGGAGCCCGGGAAGACGGCGCGGCGCGGGGCCAGGATGTGACACAGGGCGAAGAGGAGTCTGGCCTCCTCCGGGAAGATGTACGTCGTCCTGTCCTCGTGTACGAAGCCGGCGGCGACCCGGTCCCGGAGGGCGTCGAACTCGGCCTCCGGGTAGGCGACGGAGCCGATCAGGCCGTCCTCGTGAAGCGTGTGCAGGACGTGCTCGGTGAAGCCGCGTTCGTCGGCCGGGAAACGGGTGGACAGGTGCAACTGGTCCTCGGTCAGCCCGGCTTCGGGCGCCGTGAGCGCGCCCGTGTGCAGCCAGGAGCAGTAGTCCGCGCGGCTGAGCCGGCCGCTGCGGAACGCCTGGTACTCCGGGACCTCGCGCAGTGCGCGGTCGATGATGTCGAAGGCGACCCCGGCGGCGGGCGGGGCAAGGGTGGTGACGGTCACCGTCGGACACTCCAGGTTCTGGTTCGGTGGAAGAAGGGGGGAGGGCGGCGGGCGCGCGGTGTCAGCCGTTGCCGGCCGGCCGGCCGTCGGGGTCCAGCGGCAGGACGTAGGTGCGCTGGGTGGTGGAGGTGCAGCCTCGGGAGCGCTTGGCGTCCTCGCTGCCGAGTCCGTAGTGGACGGTGTGCACCGCGTTGCGTGCGGCGTGCTCGACGACCCGGTAGTAGAGCGTCTCGTAATAGAGCGGCAGCTTGTCCTGGAAGGCGTAGTCGAAGCCGGCCCGCAGCGCGTACCAGCAGGACGCGTGTCCGGCGAGCAGCCCGAATCCGCGTACCTCGCCGTCCGCGACGGCCGCCGAGACGAACGCGTCGTCGCCCAGGACGGCCAGGGTGCGTTCCAGCACCTCCAGCGACTGTTCGGCCTTCCAGTGCCCGAGGCCGTACTTGGCGAACAGTTCGGCCTCCAGCCCGGCCAGGCGCGGCAGCGGGAAGTCGCCGAGCGGCGCCATGACGTGTTCGACGCCCGCGGCCTCCAGGGCCCGGCGTTCGGCGCGGATACGGCGTCTGCGGTGGCCGGTGAACCGGGTGAGGTAGTCCTCGAAGCCGCCTTCGGGGATGTCCAGGCGGCTGTACCGTCCGGCCTCGGCGGCGAGGTAACCGCGTTGCCTCAGCGCTTCGTTGAGGAGCGTGTCGGACTCGTCGGTGTAGAGGAACGAGACCGACCGGGCGCCGCGTGACCTCGCCCATTCCTCCGTACGGTCGAGCAGGCGGGCCACTTCGGCGGGGCCGGCGTCCGGGGCGAGCAGCATGCGGTTGCCGCCCACGTGCCGGCCCCCGGCGACCACCCCGGGCAGCAGGACGTCCGTGGCGTCGCCGCCGAGGGCGGCCAGCAGCTCCGCCGCGCCGGGCAGTCCCTCCCCGGCCGACGAGGCGAGCACGGTGTCGGGGCGGACGAGGGTCCATGGGACGGTCCGGTCCGCCAGGGCGAGGGAGAGGCCCGCGAGCGGGGTGCCGTCGCCGGCCGGGACGGTGAGGTAGCGGGTGTCGACCTTGCCGGTGGACTCCACCACGCTCATCCAGCGGCGGCTGAGGAAGAAGTCGTCGTCCCCGACCAGGGGGTCCCAGCCGGCCGCGGTCAGACCGGCGACACGGTCCGCCCCTGCGGGCAGGGTGCCGGGTGTCGCGGTGTCGGATGTCATGGTGTCGGGCTCTCCTTACGGGCGAGGAAGCCGGCCGTCAGCGCCAGCGCGCCGAGTACCCAGAACAGGGCGGCGGGCCGGACGGCGAGCATCGAGGTGACGAACAGGGGGGCCAGGGCGGTGGCGACGCCCACCGGGATCTGGTTGGCGGCGAGATAGGCGCCGCGCCGCCGTTCTGTGGGGATCGAGGTCAGCACCACCGCGACCGTCTGGAAGACGATCATTTCGCTGACGGTCCACCCGGTCATCGCGGCGGCCAGGACGGCCGCGGACGCCCCGGTGCCGTTCCCGGCGCCGAGCGCCCCGGCAACCGGGAACAGGAGGAACGACACCGTGGCGATGAGCGCCCCCGCCGACAGGACCCGGCCGGGGCTGTGGTGCTCCAGGCGCCGGCTCAGGGGAAGTTGCCCGAGGGCGAGCAGGGCGGTGTTGAGCGCGAACAGCGCGCCGACCGTCCAGCCGGGCAGGCCGAGCACGGTGAGGAGGTAGACCGGCACCGCGCTCTCCAGGGCCGCTGCGGCGAGGAACAGCAGGGCCCCGGCGAGCGCGACGCGCACGAAGCGGGGGTCCCGCCACGGCGATCCCCCGGCCTCTTCCGGCGGGGTGCCGCTCCGGGCGGCCGTGGCGTCCGTACGGTCCGCCGACCGGCCGCCCAGCGGCAGATAGAGGAGCGCCGCCAGCAGGAAGCCCACCGCTGTCATCAAACCCAGCGACGCGTAGCCGAAGCCCCGGCCGACCAGCAGGCCGCCGAGCAGCGCCCCGCATCCCACGCCCGCGTTGAACACCGTGCGGGACAGCGCCAGCCAGCGCCCGCGCTCCGCCTTCGTCGTCCCGGCCAGGGTGACGGCGAGCAGCGGGCTGCCGATCTGCTCGGCGCGCGCGCCCAGCGACGACAGCATGGCCAGGACCAGGAAGGCGGTCAGTCCGTCGGCGGCCAGGAACCCGGCGAAGGCCGCGCTCCGGGCGAGCGCGGCCCCGATCAGCAGGGTCCTCGGCCCGACCCGGTCGGCGAGCCTGCCCAGTACGGACATCAGCGGCAGCACCGCCAGGGTCACCGCGGTCAGCCCGGTGCCCACGGTGGCCAGCGGCAGGGCCGCGACGTCCTGGAAGAACAGCAGGGCGAACGAGAGGAAGAAGCCGGTGCCCAGTGAGTTGAGCAGCCCCGCCGAGGTGAACCACCACACACCGGTCCCGCCCGGCAGCACGCCTTCCCGGCCCGGCCCGGTCTCCGTGGCCGTGCTCACGACTCCTCCAGCCGCAGCAGATACGCGAACTGCGTGTCGGCCAGGCAGCCCCGGGAGCGCTTGGCCTCCTCGCTGCCCAGGCCGTAGTGGATGCCGGTGACGCCGTGGGCGGGCGCCTCCAGGGCGGGGCGGTAGTACAGGGCCTCGAAGTAGAGCGGCAGCCGCCCCTGGTAGGCGTAGTCGAAGCCGGTCTGCCGGGAGTACCACTGGTCGCGGTGGCGCAGCAGTACGGCGTAGCCGCGGATCTCGCCGTCCCCGGTGACCCGGGAGACCAGCGCGTCCTCGCCCATGAGGTCCGCGATGCCGTGCAGCGCCGCCTCGGTGTTCGCCGGGGCCCAGTCCAGTCCGTACTTGGCCATCAGCTCCGCCTCCAGGACCGCCAGCCGCGGGATGTCGGCCCTGTCGAGCGGGGCGAGGGAGGAGGTGATGCCCGCCGCGCTCAGCTGCCGGCGGTCCGCCTGTGCCCGGCGGCGGCGCTTGCCCGGGAGCGCGGCGAGATAGCCGTCCAGCCCGCCGGCGGGCAGCGGGAGCCGTGCGTACCGGCCCGACGCGTGGCGGCGGTAGCCGCGCCGCTCCAGCAGCTCCCGTAGCGCGGTGTCCCGTTCGTCCACGAAGGGGAAGGCGACCGAGGCCGCGCCGACGGACCGGGCGTGTCGCTCGGCCCGGTCCAGGAGGCCGTCGGCCGTGTCGTCCGGTGCGCCGTCCCGCAGCAGCAGCCGGCTGCGGCCCATGTGCCGGCCGCCGCAGACCAGGCTGGGCAGCAGGGCGGCCGGGTCGCCGGTCTCGGCCAGCAGGCCGGCCGCGCCCTCGCGGCCCTCGGCGGCGCAGGCGGCGAGGAGGGTGTCGGGGCGGGCGAGCACCCAGGGCGCGTCGCGGTCGCCGACGACCGTGACCAGGGCGCCTTCCAGCTCCTCGCCCCGGTGCCGGGTCAGATAGCGGATCGGGGCCGCCGTGGTGCGTTCGGCGAGTTCGAGCCAGCGCCGGGAGAGGTGGAAGTCGTCACCGCTCAGCAGCGCCTCCCAGCGCTCGTCCGCCGGTCCGGCGCTGCTCGTGTGCTCCTGCCAGGTGCCGGGCGGGCGCACCGCGATGTCCGTCATGACTGTGTGTGCCTCTCGTTGCCGGTGGCGGGGGTGGTGGGAGGGAGCGGCGGACGGGGCGCATAGGCTCCGCCGGGAATGCGCAGACCCCTGAGGGAGGATTCGCCGCGATGAGCGTCCCGATCGCCGACCCGTTGTTCGTGTACGGCAGCCTCACCTTTCGGGAGGTGCAGGAAGCGCTGCTCGGGCGGGTGCCGGACGCCCGTCCGGCGGCCGTCGCGGGCTGGCGCAACGCCGCCCTGCGGGCCCGCCCCTTCCCCGGTCTGGTGGCCGGTGCGGGCCGGGTCCCCGGGTCCCTGCTGACCGGCCTGGACGCGGACGAACGGGCCCTGCTCGACGCGTACGAGGGCCCGATGTACGAGGGCCGGACGGTGCCGCTGGAGGGCGGCGGGCAGGCGTGGACGTACGTCTGCGTCGACCACGGCCTGGTGCTGGACGAGGACTGGGACCGGGAGCGTTTCGGGACCGAGCTGCTGGCCTCGTACACCGCCGGCTGTGTCCGCTGGCTGAACTCCCGCGCCCGCCACGTCAGCTGACCCGGACATCGACCGAGGCGATCAGCGCGTCGGCCAGCGGGGCGGCCTCGTGCGGCCGTTCCGTGCCGACGATGATCATTCCGTGCCGGTCGCCGTTGGACGCGCCGGCACCGACCTCGTCCCCGGCCGCCAGGGTGCTCGCGGCCGCCAGCACCGACGGGTGGGCGGCCACCGCGTCCCATCCGGAGACCCGCTCCACGGTGCCGGGCGGCGGTACGAGGAAGCGCACGGCCGCTCCGCGCCGGGGGGCGCCGGGCAGTTCGGCCGGGCGGCCCAGCAGGTCGTCCAGCCAGCTCCCGTACAGCTCGAAGCCGGGATGGCACCATTCGAGCAGTGCGTGGATGCCGTCCCCGCCCTGGCGTACGTGCACCTCGCCGAGGACCACGCCCTGCCCGGTCAGCCAGCACTCGACGTGGAACGGTCCGGTGGTGAGGCCGAGCGCGGTCAGGGCGCGGACGACCTCGTCGGCGATCTCCTCGCGCAGCGCCTCGGGCAGCGGAGCCGGCACGGTGTGCCCGGACTCCACGAAGGAGCCGGCGGACAGCTGCTTCTCGGTCACCGCGAGGACGGTGGGCCGGCCGCCGGTGAACAGCCCCTCGACGCTGTACTCCGGCCCCTCGACGTACGACTCGACCAGGACCAGCCCTTCGTCGTCCCGGGCCGCTTCGAAGGCCGGCGCCAGCTGGGCCTCCTCGGTGACCAGGCGTACGCCTTCGCTGTTGCACCGGTCGCGCGGCTTGACGATCACGGGCGCGCCCCCTCGGGACGAGAGGAACCCGGCCGCCTCGGCCGGTTCGGAGCAGAGCCGCAGTTCGGGCTGGGCGAACCCGGCCGCGCGCAGGAACTCCCGGCAGGCGTCCTTGCCGCGGACCCTGCGCACCGCCGCCGGCGCGTTGCCGCGCAGGCCCAGGGCGGCGGCCGTCTCGGCGACCGCGACGACCGCGTATTCGCGGAAGCCGACCACCGCGTCGACCGGGTGGTGCGCGGCGTAGGCGGTGGCCCACGCCACGCAGGCGGCCGGGTCGGTGAAGTCCAGCGGGTGCGCCTCGTCGGCGGCGTCGGCCAGCTCCGGGCAGGCGCGGAGGGCGGCCGCGGTGTCGGTGAGCACGATCCGGCAGCCCCTGGCGCGGAACTGCCGCATCGAGCGCTCGCTGATGTCGCGTCCGTCGGCGGCCCGGACCGGGGCGGTGCCGCCCAGCACGAGGACGGTGGGCGCGGCCGGTGCCGCGGTCTCCGCGGGGGTTTCCGCGGGGGTTTCGTTCAGGGGCATGTCGTCACACCAACTCGTAGTTCTCGAAGGCTGCTTGTACTTCCGGCTCGTCCAGGGCGCCCAGCTGGGCGAGATAGCGGACGGTCTGCCGGGCGGAGTTCCGGGAGGCCGCGCGGACCAGGTCCTCGGGAAAGACCTCGGCGAGGATCTGCTCGGTGGCGTCGCGCCCGATGCCGTAGCCGGCCAGTTCCGCGCGCAGGGCGGGGAGGTCCGGGCGGAGGAAGGCGTCGATCATCCGTGGCACGAGGAGCGCCACATCGCGCCGTGCGGCCCGGTCCGACTGGGCCCACAACTCCTTGAGGAACAGGGCGAAGTAGGTGTGGTGGCGGCCCTCGTCGGCCGCGTGGTCCTGGACGACGTCCCGGACCGTCGGCACCACCCGGGGGTCGTCCGGCACCTCGCCGAGGGTGCCGGAGATCAGCGTCTCCGACACAATGACGAAGACCAGCTCGGCCAGCGCCGCCGGCTCGGTGCCGTTCTGCTGGATCTCGGCGAGCCGGGTGAGGAAGTACGGCTCCCGGGGCAGCCGCGGGGCGATGCCCGTACGCCGCTCCGCCTGCCGCATCAGATCGGCGGAGAACAGGGCGTGATACGCCTCGTCGCAGTAGACGCGGTACGCGTCGAAGCGCATGTCCGGATGCAGCCGGAGTCCCACCGTGCCCTGGGCGATGCCGAGGGCGGTCCGGTTGACCACGACCTGCTCCAGCTTCGCGGTGAAGTCCAGGTACCGGTACAGGTGCTGGACGAGCACCTGCTCGTACAGCTCGGGGCGCAGCCCGCGCACCAGCTCGTGCCGGGCCAGCGGCACCAGGTCGGGCGAGAAGAAGTACAGGCCGTCCGTCTCGGCGGGCAGTTCGCGCCGGGGCGCGGAGCGGACGGCTGCGCGCTTGTCCCAGCTGCGGAAGGGGCTGCGGTAGGCGTCGGCGGAGTCCGCCGCGCCAAAGGACGCGTCGCCCGGGCCGGCGGACGCATCGCCTCCGGGCGCGGGGGTGCGGGACAGCAGCCGCTTGGGGCAGTAACTGACCGCCGTACAGCCCACGAAGAGGCCGACGATGCCACACATGGCGGGTCCCCTCAGCCGGTGATGGTCGGACACGGGGGCAGGTCTCCGCTCGCCACGGGCGGGCGCAACGGGCTCATGGTCATGATTCGTCCTTCACACGCGTTCGCGTTCATGGGCATCGCCGGGTGTCACAGGTACGGCAGGACCTCGGTGTTGAGCAGTTCGACCGACTCCATCGCCGCCGCGAACGGCCCGCCCGGGCTGTGCACGCGCAGGATGACCTCGGTCGCGCGCAGCCGCTCCGTCCAGGCGCGCAGGATGCGCAGGCAGTCGTCCGGGTCGCCGATCACCAGACGGTCGCGGGTCAGCCCGGCCAGCGGGGGATCGAGCCCGGCCGCGGTCCCGGTGCCGGTGCCCGGGGCGAGGCCCCGGTCCAGGGCCCGGGCCACGGCCGTCACCCGGTCGGGGGCGCAGACCACCTCGCGGATCAGGGCCACTTCGGTGTGCGGTGGCAGTCCCGCCCCGGCGCGCAGGGACCGGACCAGGTCCGTCCTGGCGGCCGCGGCGGTCATCGTCGCCGGCGCCCCGGTCAGCCAGCCGTCGCCGGTCAGGGCCGCCTCGGGCACCGGCAGTCCGTCGTCCGCCGAGACCCACACCCGGGGCCGGGGGCGCTGCGCCGGCCGCACCGTGAGCCGGGAGACCTCGGTCCCGGGCCGGCTGGGTCCGGCGTCCTCCCCCGCCCAGAGCCGGGCGATGGTGCCGAGGTCCCGGGCGGCCCGGCTGCCGCCGGCCCGGCCCTCCAGCGCGGCGGCGAAGACCAGCCGGCCCCCGCTCAGCGCGTCGGCGACGGCATACGCCTCGGCCGTCCGCACGACGTCCCGCAGGTCCGCCATGCGCACCCCGGCCACCAGCCGCATGTCCCCGGACACCGCGGACACCCGGCTGAGCAGCGGCAGCGGCGTGGCCGCGGCCCCGTCCCGGTCCTCGGCGGACTGCCCCACGAAGACCGAGTCCCAGCCGGCCGCCCGTACCGCCGCCACCAGGGCCAGCTGTTCGTCCAGCGCGGCCGGCCGACCGGCGCCCGCCGGGTCCCGGAAGGTGAGGTCCACCCCCGTACGCAGGGCCACCGCCCTCTCGCTCCCTCTCACGGTCCCGGCTACCAGCCGCCGGGAATCGCCTGGCGCAGCAGCATCAGGGCGAAGAAGACCATCACCGCGGACGAGACCCAGGAGATGACCCGCTGCACGCGCGGCGTCAGCCACTTCCGTACGGCCACCGCCGCGCCGCCCAGCACGCTGAACCAGAACAGGGAGGCCAGGACCGCCCCGCAGGCGAACCAGAGGCGGTCGGTGCCCGCCCGGGTGACCGCCATGGCGCCGAGCACACCGATCGTGTCGAGCAGGGCGTGCGGGTTGAGCAGCGAGACCGCGGCGGCCCGCAGGACCACCGTCCCCCACCGCCCCGTCCCGTCGTCGGTGCCGGGTTGCAGCACACTGCTCGCCGACCGGACGTTCTGCGCGGCGAGGTAGAACAGGAACAGCGAGCCCGCGACGACGAGGACCGTCCGGAGCAGGTGGTTCGCCTGAAAGACGGCGCCCACCCCCAGCGCCCCGACGGAGATCATCAGGGCGTCGCAGACGGTGGTCGCCAGCGTGGCGTAGAACACCCGGGGGTATCCGAGCGAAAGGCCCTGCTGGATGATGAAGAGGTTCTGCGCCCCGATCGGCATGATCAGGCCGAACCCCAGCAGCATCCCGGCGAGCAGTTGGGACAGCGTGCCGGACATGGGTCAGCCGATCTTCCGGGACGAACTCGACGCGCGCAGCCCGCGGGAGGCCCGCAGGTCGCGGGAGACCACGATCTTCTTCAGCCAGCGGTCGGTGCCGTCGAACCGGGCCTTGAACGCCCTCCGGCCGTGCACCGCGCGGAAGTTGTCGACGATCAGCAGGCTGCCCTGGCCGACCACCACGTCCTGCTGGGCCGCGTCCAGCTCCGCGATCAGCTCCTTGAGCGCCAGCTCGGCCGGCTGGTCGCCCTCCGCGCAGCGCATGAAGTAGGGGTCGATCCGCAGATAGGGGTCGTCGGGTGCGCCGAAGAGCACCGCGACGGGCCTCGGGTTGTCCCGCAGCTCCCGCATGCGCGCCAGCCCGGGGTGGTCCGGGTCGACGGCGGCCAGCTGATGCAGATGCTCGTCGTCGGGGAGGATGTGGAACCGCTCCTGGGACAGGATCTCCCGGCGCTCGTCGGACAGTTCGACGTCCTGCACCGAGGCGAGGGTGGTCGGGACTCCGGTGTGGTTACGGGCCCCGAACAGCATCAGGTAGTCGCAGCGGTTGGGGTGGAAGCCGTCCTCGGTGTGCCACTCCAGCAGCACCTGCCCGTGACCGCTCTGCTCGCTCTCCTCGCCCTGCATGGGCAGCACGTTCTGGATCATGCGCCCGCCCTGGAGCGTCGACCAGGTGAACGGCTCGCCCATGGCCATGGCCACCAGCGCCAGGAAGCACTCCTCGCGCCAGCCCTGTCCGCTCGCCGCCGCCGTGCGCCAGTCGGCGGGCGTCGGCCCGATCCGCGTGTCGTCCACGGGCAGGCCGTGGACGAGGGCGGCGGCCGTGGACTCGCCGGACCTGAACTCGTGGAGGAATCGGCGCAGCCCGTCCGGCAGGGCCGCCACCAGCTCCCAGGAGCGTGCGTAGAAGGACTCCGCGCCCGGGTCGGCCCCCAGCTCCATCACGTTGTCGATCAGTGCGTCGATGGCCCGGATCTCGGCCAGGCCGAGTGTGTAGCCGGCCGGAAGATCTTTGCGGCTCATGCGGTTCCCCCCATGGAACGGACGGTGAACGGGCTTTCGCACAGCACCCGTTCGCGGACGGTCCGACTCTGCGACAGGGCCGTCTCATGTCCGTGTCACCTGGATGACGGCCTGCCAGGCGAGGTGAGATTCCGCAGGTGGGCGGGGTGGGGCGGCGGGCTCAGCAGTTGAGACGGCCTTTGCCGGAAGATCGTGTTCTGCGACACTCGACCGATCGCCCTCCCGGACGGCTGCCGTGAGGGCCGGCTGGCATACCGGGGGAGCCGCAGTGACCTTCGAGAGCGGCGGTGGAGCCGGGCAGCGCACGAGCGGCGCCGGGAACACCCTGGCGAGCGGCCTGCGGATCGGCATCCTCGGCCCGCTCCAGGTGCTGGCGGACGGCGCGCCGCTCGCCGCCCCGCAGGGCCGGCAGCGGAACCTGCTGGCCGCACTGCTGCTCAGCCCCGACCGGGTCCTGTCGCACGACGACCTCGTGGACCTGGTCTGGGACGGCACACCCCCGCAGGACGCCCGCGGCGCCCTGCGTACGTGTGTGATGCGGCTCAGGCGCTCACTGGGCAGCCGGTGGGCCGACCGCATCATCACCCACGACTCCGGCTACCAGGTCCGGGCCGGCGCCGGCGAGGTCGACTGGCTCGCCCACCGGGAGCACCGCCAGAAGGCCGCCCGGGCCGTCCGGGAGCAGGACTGGGCGGCGGTCCTGGAGCAGCTGGACGCGGCGCTCGCGCTCTGGCGGGGACCCGCGCTCGTGGACGTACCCTCGCAGCGGCTGCGCGAGGCGCACCTCGGCCACCTGGAGGAATCGCACGCGCAGGCCCTGGAATGGCGTTACGAGGCGCTGCTCGGCCTGCACCGGCACAGCGAAGTCACCCTGGACATCCAGCAGTCGATCGGCCGGTATCCGCTACGGGAGAACTTCCGGGCGCAGTTGATGCTCGCGCTGTGCCGCGGCGACCGGGAGGCGGAGGCGCTGGCCGCGTACCAGCAGGCGCGGCGGGTCCTCGTGGACGAGCTGGGCACCGAGCCTTCGGGCCGGCTGCGGGAGATCCACCAGAAGATACTCACCGGGACGCTGACACCGGCCCCGGCCGCCGCTCCCGCCGTACGGGCCGGCGCCCCGGTCCCCGCGCGGAGCCGGGGCGAAGGCGCCGTACGAAGGCTGCCGCTGCCCTCACGCAATTTCGTCGGCCGGTCCGCGGAGCTGACCGCGCTGGACGCACTGGGGCAGGGGCCGGTCGCCGACGGCCGGCCCGGCGAGGGCCTGATCGTCATCACCGGCCCCGGCGGTATCGGCAAGACGAGCCTCGCGCTGAGCTGGGCGCACCGCCAGGCCGGTACGTCCCCGGAGCGCTTCCCCGACGGCCGGCTGCTGGTCAATCTCCACGGCTTCGACCCGGTGGTGCCCGCGCTCGCCCCGCTGGAGGCGCTGGGCCGGCTGCTGACCATGCTCGGCGTCGTCGGCGAGGCCATGCCGAACGGCCTGGACAGCCGTATCCGCATGTACCGCGACCTGATGGCCCAGCGGTCCGTCCTGGTCATCCTCGACAACGCGGTGGACGCCGAGCAGGTCCGCCCGCTGCTGCCGAACTCGCCGGACGCGCTGGTCCTGGTGACCAGCAGACACCAGCTGCCCGGCCTGGTGGTCACGGAGGGGGCCGGGGTGCTGGCCCTCGGGCTGCTGGACGCGGGCGACAGCCTCGCCCTGCTGGAACGGATGCTCGGCCCCGCCCGTATCCGCGAGGAGCCCGAAGCGGCGGACCGGCTGGCGGACATCTGCGGCCGGATGCCCCTCACCACGTGCATCGCGGGCGCCCGGGCCCTGCTGGAGCCGGCCCTCTCGCTCGCGGACCTGTGCCGCGAGCTCCAGGAGGAGCCCGATCCGCTGGAACGCTTCGAGACCGGCGACCAGGACTCCAGCCTCCGCCGCATCCTGGACGGCTCCTACGCCCGGCTCGCCCCGGCCGCGGCCTCCGTGTACCGGCTGCTGGGCGTTCACCACGGCTCCCACATCACGCTCGGGGCCGTCGCCCATATGACCGGGGTCAGCCTGCCCGAGGCCAGGAAGGTGCTCAGCGAACTCGTCCGCTGCTCGCTGCTCACGATCGGCTCGGCCAACCTCTACACCATGCACGACATCGTGCGCGCCCACGCGGCCGAGCGGGCCCATGCCACGGACCCCGCCGCCGCGCGGACGGCCGCCCGGCACCGGCTCTTCGACCACTATCTGAGCTCGGCCGAGGCGGCGGCATCCCTCATCGACCCGTTCCGCGCCTTCCACCCCTCCCCCTCGGGCCCGGAGCCGCTGCCCGGCGAGTTCGGTACCCCGGGGCAGGCCGCCACCTGGTTCGACACCCATGGCCCGGTCCTCCTCACGATGATCGACAACTGTGCCCAGGACGGCACCGCCGAGCGGGCCTGGCTGCTCCTGGAACGTATGTCGCCCTACCTCTCCCGCAACGGCAACTGGCGCGAACAGGCCCGTGGCGCCCAGTGCGTGCTGGCCGCCACCGGGCATCTGCCCGAGCACACCGGGACCGCCTTCGCCGAGCTGGAGTGCGGCTGCGCGCTGGACCGGCTGGGCGAGGACGAGGCGGCCCTGCGCCACCTCGGCCGGGCCCTGCGGCTCTACCGCGCGCGGGGGGACAGCCTCGGCGAGGCCCGGGCCAGGCTCGGCCTGACCCGGTTCTTCGGCCGCCGCCGCGACGCACCGGCCTGCCGGGAGCACGCGGCCCACGCCCTCGCCGGATTCGAGCGCGACCAGGACACCAACGGGCGGGCCGAGGTGCTCAACGCGCTCGGCTGGTACGGCATCGGCTTCGGTGAACCGGAGGCGTCGATCGCGCCCTGCGAAGAGGCCCTGAGCCTGTACCGGTCCGTGGGCAACGCCTTCGGAGAGGCCGATACGTGGGACACCCTGGCCCACGCCGGCGAACTGCTCGGAGACTTCACCGAGGCGCTGCGCTGCTACCGGAACGCCATCGCCCTGGACAACCGGCTCGACCGGGTCGGACACCGCGTCAACCGGGCCGACACCCTGCTCAGATACGGCGACCTCAGCGAGGCGACGGGCCACGGGGACCAGGCGCTGGAGGCATGGCGGTCCGCCGCCGCGGTGCTGGCCCCGGTCGAACACCCGCTGGTCGCACGGGTGCGGTCCCGGCTGGCGGCCGGCGCGGCGGCCCGGCCGGTCAGCCCTGTGCCGTCAGCCGCTCCACGGAGCCGGTGAACGCCGACCACGCGTCCCGTGCGAAGGCGAGCGCGGGGCGGGCCGGGGTCTTGGAGTCGCGCAGGCGGACCGCCGCCGCGGGGCCCGGGGGCAGGGCCACCTCGACGCAGTCGGGGCCCGCCGAGTCGCAGTAGCTGGACCTGGTCCAGTGCAGGGGCATGGTTCCTCCGCCAGTCCGTGGGTCGGCGACGTACCTCACATCGCGTGGTGGCCATCGGGCCGGTGAACCGGGAATGCCGAGACACCGAGCTCCCGGCGCATAGTCTGCCGCACCTCGTACAAACCCTCCGAGGCGCTTTCCAGCCGTTCCCGGATGTCCTCCAGGGACTCGTCGGCCGCCTCCCCCCGCTCGTGCCGGCCGAGCAGGGCGTGGATGCGGTGCAGTTGGTGCACGACGCCGCCCGCGACGGACAGCACGCCGTCGCTGATCACCATCTGCGCCTCGGCGTACACATCGCGCAGGACCTGGCGGGGCTCCTCGCGCTCCCGGGCCTGTCCGGGGCGCACCTCTCCGGCGGCGAGGGCGAAGTAGTCCTTCGACAGGACGCCGTGGAACTGCCGCAGGCGCTGGTTGAACACCGCGTAGGCGGCCCGCCGTACGGCCAGGGCCTCGCGGCGTTCGTCCGCCAGCAGCTCCTCCCGCCGCAGCCGCTCCGCACGGTCGAGCTCCACCGTCTTGGCGCGCAGGGCGCCGCGGTGCGCCATCACACCGGACACCAGGGTGCCCGCCACGCCCACCACGGCGACGATCAGAGCGGTCAGAGAAGGGTCCACGCCTCCGAAACTACTCGAAGTGCCGTCCGGGCAGACCGAGTTGCGGCAACCCGGTGTCACGAGGAGTCGCGCACCACCAGCTCGGTCGGCAGCACGATCTGCGCCCGGTCCGCGTTCTCCCCGGCGATCATGTCGAGCAGGACCCGGGTCATCGTGCGGCCCATCTCCTCGATCGGCTGGCGCACGCTGGTGAGGGCCGGGTCCATGTGGCGGGCCACGGCCGAGTCGTCGAAGCCGATCAGGGCGACGTCGTCCGGGATGCGGCGGCCGGCCTCGCGCAGGACCTGGCGGGCACCGGCGGCCATCACGTCGGAGGCGGCGAAGACCGCGTCCACGTCCGGGCGGCGGGCGAGCAGGTCGCGCATGGCCCGGGCGCCGCCCTCCTCGGAGAAGTCGGCGGGGGCGATCAGCCGCTCGTCGGGCTCCAGGCCCGCGTCGCGGACGGCCTGGCGGTAGCCGTCCAGGCGGCTCTGGGAGGCGTAGACGTCGAGCCGGCCGGTGATCGTGGCGATGGAGCGGCGGCCGCGCGACGCGAGGTGTTCCACGGCGCCGCGGGCGCCCTCGAAGTTGTCCGAGTCGACGGATGACAGGGTCTCGGCGGCGGATCTGCGGCCGTTCATCACGGCGGGCATGCCGAGCTGTTCCAGCAGGTCGGGCAGCGGGTCGTCGGCGTGTACGGAGACCAGCAGCACACCGTCCACGCGGTGCGCGGTGAGGTACTGCGCGAGCCGGCGGCGCTCGCGGTCGCTGCCGACGAGGGTGAGCAGCAGCTGCATCTCCGTGTCGGCGAGGGCGGCGCCGACCCCGCGCACGATGTCGGAGAAGTACGGCTCCGCGAAGAAGCGGCTCTCCGACTCGGGCACGACGAGCGCGATGGCGTCCGTCCGGTTGCCGGCGAGTGCGCGGGCCGCGCGGTTGGGCACGTAACCCAGCTCGGCGACGGCGGCCTCGACCGCCTCCCTGGTGTGGGCGCTGACCCGGGGCGACCCGTTGATGACGCGCGAGGCCGTGCCCCGCCCGACGCCCGCCCGCGCCGCCACCTCTTCGAGCGTGGGCCGGCCCCCGCTCCGTACTCGCGCTGCCGTCATGGCTGCCTCCCGTTCGCGGTCAATTTCTCACAGTCGGATAACCAAACCAAGTCCTGGCGTTGGTTCCCTTGACACTCTGCGGGACCGGTCGGCCGCTCCCCCGCCCCTTTTTATGGGAGCGCTCCCACTCTACGCGCGTGGTCAAGCGGAACGCACAGGCCGGGGGGGGCGAACGGGCCGAGACCCGGCACCGGGTGCCGGGTCTCGGGGGAGGCTGCGGTACGGACGGGGCGCACCGCGGCGGTCAGCCGGCGTCCTCCAGCGGCGGGAGGGCGTGGCGGCGGATCACGTCGGCGTACCAGTGGGCGCTGGCCTTCGGGATGCGGCGCTGGGACGCGTAGTCCACGTACACCGCGCCGAACCGCTTCGAATAGCCGTACGCCCACTCGAAGTTGTCCATCAGCGACCAGAGGAAGTAGCCGCGCACGTCCGCGCCGTCGGCCACCGCGCGCCGCACGGCGTCGAGGTGGCCGTGCAGGTAGGCGATGCGCTCGGGGTCCTGGACCCGGCCCTCGGGCGAGACGTAGTCGTCGAAGGCGGCGCCGTTCTCGGTGACCATGAGCGGGATGCCGGGGTGCTCACGGGCGACGTCCATGAGCAGGTTGTAGAGCCCGTTGGGGTCGATCGACCAGTTCATGGCGGTGGTCGGCTTGCCGTCGGCGAGGTGGAAGGCGACGTGCTCGGAGCCGGGCCACGGGGAGTAGTCGCTGGCGCCGTGGCCGTCGTTGCGGGTGTCGCCGGCGCCCTCGGCGGGCGTGGAGACCAGGGTCGGCGTGTAGTAGTTGATGCCGAGCACGTCGACCGGGCGCGCGATGGCCTCCAGGTCGCCGTCCCGGACCAGCTTCGACCAGTCCACCACGTGCGCGGTGTCCGCGAGCAGGTCCTCCGGGTAGGCGCCGTGCAGCATCGGGCCGGTGAAGACCCGGTTGCCGACCGCGTCGATGCGGCGGGCGGCGTCCACGTCCTCGGGGCTCGGCGTCAGCGGGCGGACCTGGTGGAGGTTGAGGGTGACCGAGGTCTGCGCGGCAGCGGGGAGTTGACCGCGCAGAACCTCGATCGCCCGGCCATGGGCGAGATTGAGGTGGTGGGCCGCCCGCAGGGCGGAGGCGGGCTCGGTGCGGCCGGGGGCGTGCACCCCGGAGCCGTAGCCGAGGAAGGCCGAGCACCACGGCTCGTTGAGGGTGGTCCACGTACCGACGCGGTCGCCGAGTGCGCCCGCCATGATCTCGGCGTAGTCCGCGAACCGCTCGGCGGTGGCGCGCTCCGGCCAGCCGCCCGCGTCCTCCAGCTCCTGGGGCAGGTCCCAGTGGTAGAGGGTGGCGACGGGCGTGATGCCGGCTTCGAGCAGCTCGTCGACCAGCTTGCGGTAGAAGTCGAGCCCGCGCTCCACGGCCGGGCCGCGGCCGGTGGGCTGGACCCGGGACCAGGAGACGGAGAAGCGGTACGCCTTCAGCCCCAGCTGCTTCATCAGGGCCACGTCGTCGCGGTAGCGGTGGTAGTGGTCGGCGGCGATGTCGCCGGTGTCGCCGTTGCGGACCTTGCCGGGGGTGCGGCTGAAGGTGTCCCAGATGGAGGGCGTGCGCCCGTCCTCGGCGGCGGCACCCTCGACCTGGTAGGCGGCGGTGGCCGCTCCCCAGACGAAGCCCGTCGGAAAGGTGGTGGTGGCCTCGGGCACCGGCTTCGGGGCGATGTCAGGTCGTACAGCAGTCATGCGGGAGCGCTCCCAGGGGTGTGAAGGACAGGGGCGTTGACGGGTGGGGCTACCGGGCCCGTACGGTCCACGGGGCGGGCGGGACCGTACGGCTCCGTGACACAGCAGCGGCGAGCGGGGGTCAGCCCTTGACGGCGCCGGACATGATGCCGCCGACGATCTGCTTGCCGAAGATCACGAACACCACGAGCAGCGGCAGGGTGCTGATCAGCGCGCCGGCCATCACGATGCTGGTGTCGGGGGTGTACGAGGCGCTGAGCTGGCCGAGCGCCACCTGAAGGGTGGGGTTCTGCTGGTTCAGGGCGAGGTAGGGCCAGAAGAAGTCGTTCCACGCCTGGACGAAGGTGAGCATGCCGAGCACCATCATCGCGGGGCGGGCCACCGGCAGCACCACGCTCAGCACGATGCGGAAGTTGTTCGCGCCGTCGATCTTGGCGGCCTCGATCAGCTCGTACGGCAGCGCCTCCATCAGGTACTGGCGCATGAAGAACACCCCGAAGGCGCTGACCAGGGTCGGGAAGATCACCGACTGAAGGTTCCCGCCCCAGCCGAGGTCGGCCATCATCATGAACAGCGGGACGACGCTGAGCTGCGGCGGGATCGTCAGGGTGAGGATGACGCCGGTCATCAGGGCGCCCCGGCCGCGGAAGCGCATCTTGGCGAAGGCGTAGCCGGCCAGGGTGCAGAAGAAGAGCGTCGCCGCGGTGATGCAGCCGGCCACGATGACGCTGTTGACGATCGCCTTGCCCAGGTGGGCCTGGGTCCAGGCGGCGTCCAGGTTGTGGAAGAGGCGGCCGCCCGGCAGGAACGGCGGGGTGGTGGCCAGCACCTCGTCCTGGGTGTGGGACGCGGCCACGAGGGTCCAGTACAACGGCAGCAGCGAGCCGATGCCGATCACGGCCAGCGCGACGTAGGCGAACGGGCCGCCCTTCAACTGCTGCCCGGCACCGGGCTTGAAGCGGCTGGGCCGCTTGGGCGCGCGGTGGACGGAACGCGCCGGGAGGCCGGGCTCCGCGACTTGGGTGGGGCTGGTGATGGTCATTGGATATCGCTCCCGGTCAGACCGCGGATTTGCGTACGAAGCGGCCGATGAGCCAGTTGACCGCGGCGATGATCAGCAGGAGGGCGAGCATCGCCCAGGCCACTGCGGCGGCCGGACCGAGGTGCCCCAGATTCCAGCCGTAGTTGTAGAGGTAGACGCTGAGGGTCTCGTACTGATTCTCGTTGCCGCCGGTCGCGCCGAGCGTGCCGCCCTCCAGCAGCAGGGGCTCACCGAACAGCTGCATGGAGCCGATGGTCGAGATGACGATCGTGAAGAGGATCGTGGGCCGCAGCGACGGGATGGTCACCTTGCGGAACTGCTGCCAGCGCGAGGCGCCGTCCAGCGAGGCCGCCTCGTACAGGTCGGACGGCACGGCCTGCATCGCGGCGAGGTAGATCAGCGCGTTGTAGCCGGTCCAGCGCCAGATCACGATGACCGCGATGGCGATCTTGGACGTCCAGTGGCCGTTGGCCCAGTTGGTGTCGCCGAGACCGACGAAGTGCAGCACCCAGTTGAGCAGACCGCCGTCGGCCCGGAAGACCAGGGCGAAGACGAGGGCGGCGGAGGCCACCGAGGTGGCGTACGGGGTGAGGATCACCGTGCGCCAGAAGGTGCTGGCCCGCAGCTTGTAGTTGAGCAGGTGCGCCAGGCCGAGCGCGACGAGCAGCTGCGGGACGACCGAGATGACACCGATCAGGAAGGTGTTGCTGACGGCCGTCCAGAACTCGGAGTCGTGCAGGATGCGGTCGAAGTTGTCCCAGCCGACCCATTCCATCTGGTCGAGGCCGGTCATCTCGACCCGGTGCAGCGCGATCCAGCCGGTGTAGACCAGCGGGTAGAGCCCGAAGGCCCCGAAGACGAGGAAGAACGGGGCTATGTAGGCGTACGGCGACGCCTTGTCGTCGAACCGCCAGAGCCGGCTCCGCCACGTCTGCCGGCGGGAGTTCACCGGTTTGTGCTGGGAGCCGCGGGGTGGCGGCGCGTATGCGTCCCGGGTGGGAGTCGAGGTGGCCACGAGCGGGAGTCCTTCCCTGGATTGCTTGGGTTACCCGGGTACGGGATGGCTGGGCCGTCGCGCCGCACCCCTCAGGAACACGCGGGTGCGGGCGGCCCGGGGTGGGGCCGCCCGCGCCCGGGCGGGTCCGGCAGGTCAGGAGGCCGGACACGCCCTGGCGAACGTCAGCCGATGGCCTTGTCGATCGACTTGGTCGCGGCCTCCCACGCCTTGTCCGGGGCGGTGCCTCGCTGCTCCATGTTGTTGATCTGGGTGGAGATGGTGTCCTTGATGATGCCGTCCTTCGGGCCGAGCACCGTCTCGGGGATGGACTTGGCCTCGTCGGCGTAGATCTGGCCGATCGGGGCGTCGTTGAAGTACGGCAGGGTCGCGTTCTTCACGTCCGGCAGGTCGTACGCGCCCTTGTTGGACGGGAACGAACCGATCGCCTTGAAGACGGCGGCCTGCTGCTCGGGGGCGGTCAGCCACTTGACGAGCTTGCTGGCCTCGTCGACGTGCTTGCCGGCCTTCGGGACGCCGAGGAAGGAGCCGCCCCAGTTGGCCGCGGTGGAGCCGGGGGCGGTGGTGATGTCCCACTTGCCCTTGTTGCCGTCACCGGCGTTCACCGAGATCTGGCCGGCCATCCAGGCGGGGCAGGCCACGGTGGCGATGGTGCCCTTGCGCAGGGCGGCCTTCCACGGGTCGTTGAACTGGGCGAGGCCCTGGGTCAGCTTCTTGTCGGCGGCCTCGGCCGCCAGGTTCCAGCCCTGCTGCACGCTGGGGCTGTCCTTGTAGATCGGCTTGCCGCTCTCGTCGTAGTACTGCTTCGCGCTGGAGCTGACGACGGCGTTGTACATGGCGCTGGCGGAGTCCATGTAGAAGGTGCCCGCGGGGGCCTTCTTCTTGTACTCCTCGCCGAGCTTGAGGTAGTCCTCCCAGCCGCCGGAGATCTTGGCGGCGACCTCCTTGCGGTCGGTCGGCAGACCGGCCTTCTTGAACAGCTCGGTGTTGTAGCAGAGCGACATCGGGCCGATGTCGGTCCCCGCGCCGATCACCTTGCCGTCGGGCGTGGTGGCCTGCTTCTCCTTCCAGGACACCCACTCGTTGACGTCGATGACCTTGCTCAGGTCGGCGAACTGGTCCGCCTTGGTGTCGACGAGCTCCTTGATGCGGCCGACCTCAAGACCCTGGACGTCGGCGAGGCCGCTGCCCGAGTTCAGCTGCTGGAGCAGCTTGGGGTAGTAGACCTTCTCATCGGCGGTGGTGTCTTCCTTCACCGTGATGTTCGGGTGCAGCTCGTGGTACTTGGCGAAGAGACCGGCTTCCTTGTAGCCGAACTGGCCGAAGTCGGCGACGGTCAGCGTGATCTTCCCGTTCGCGTCGGAGGACTCGTTCGAGTCGGAGTCGTCACTGCTACAGCCGGTCAGCAGCAGCGCCGACGCGGTCAGGCCCGTGGTGGCCAGGACCGCGACTCTGCGGCCGCGGCCGGCGACGGTGCGGGTGATACGCATTCCACTACTCCTTGTTCCAGGGTGGGACTGGCTCACTGCGTGGCATACGCGCTGGTGAGTGCGGGTGCCGGATGGGTTTGGGGGGAGTACACGGGCAGTGCCGTTCACCCGGGGAAAACCCCGTGCGATGTGGGAGCGCTCCCATGCGTCGATGTCGGAAGATTGCTGCCTCCGGGGGGTGGGTGTCAAGAGTTGAAGACGCTTCCGTTGCGCGAGCGTGTCCTGCAAGTCACGAGACCGTGTCCGGCCGAAGGCTTGCCAAAGCGGTGCGCCGCGTTGCGGCGTGGCTCGCGTTTTTGAATTCCCGCAGGTGGGGGGCGGGTTGACAGTTGATCTTGGCTGAGCCCCGACGGAAAACCAGCCGTGATGCCGGTTTTCCGCCATGGCCCGGAAATGGTCCGCCGGGGCCTCGGGGACCCCGCCGGGAAGTGAACGGGGTACGGCGGAGAGGGGGCGTTGATCCGGACCCGCGCCTTCTTTGCCCGAAGCCGGGGTCCGGATGGTGGCGGGTGGTGGCGCCCCGGGGGCCCACCCCGGGGCCCGGCCCCGTCACTCCCCCCGCAGCCGCGACAGCGTCGCCTCCAGCTCCTCCTGGGCCGCCCGGGCCGCGCGGTCCGGGTCGCCCGCCACGATGGCCGTGACCAGGGTGTGGTGGCCCGCGTGCCCGTGGCGGGGGTCTTCGCGGCGCAGCCCGAGCAGGTCGACCAGGTCGATGAGGGCCTGGCGGAGGGCGGGGGCGAATTCGGCGAAGAGGTCGGTGAGGACCGGGTTGTGGGCGGCGGCCACGACCGCCCGGTGCACGGCGATGTCGGCGTCCACGAAGTCCGCGTCGTCGATGCCCGCGCCCGCCGCGAGGCGGGCGGTGAGCGCCGCGTCCAGGGCGGCCAGGTCCTCGTCGGTGCGGCGGCGGGCGGCGAGGCGGGCGGCCTGGACCTCGATGAGCATGCGGACCTCGTAGACGTCGGTGACCGACGCCCGGCGCAACCGTACCGGCCAGTCCTCCGTGACGTGGTCCGCGACGACGAAGACGCCGGCGCCCTGGCGGGACCGGAGGAGGCCGAGCGTGGCGAGCGTACGGACGGCTTCGCGGACCGTGGAGCGCCCCACACCCAGCTCGCGGGCGAGGGCCGTCTCGCCGGGGAGCTTCGTGCCGACCGGCCAGTGTCCCTCGGTGATCCGGGCGCGCAGATGGCTGGTGGCCTGTTCCACGAGGGGGCTGGGGCGGAGGGGGCCGGGCGGGGGCACGTTGCTCACCTGTCAGGTTGTCTGAGGGGTTGCGTTCTGGTTACTGTACCGCCCATGACGTACCGCGGTCTCCTCCTTCTCGGCTGCCGCGGCGGGGCCTGAAGCGATCGGCACCCCGCCGCGGGGTGCCGTGCTGTGCCGGTCGCATCCGGCGATGCGAGAAGAGACACCGTTCATGCCCGAGTCCATGCCCGACTCCATGCCCGCGGCCCCGTCCGACGCCCCTGCCCCGATGCACGGCTTCCCCACCATCTGCACCCCGCGCGGCCCGGTCCCCCGGGCGGCACCCCGCTGGAACCCGCAGCGCTCCAGCTCGATGCCCTCGCACCGCTACCGCTCCGCGTTCGACCGCGTCGCGGTCCCGCTGACCGGGCGGAGCTGGCCGCAGGCCCGTGTCGAACGCGCTCCGCTGTGGGTGCCGGTCGACCTGCGGGACGGCAACCAGGCGCTGGTGGAGCCGATGGACACCCCGCGCAAGCGGCGGATGTTCGACCTGCTGGTCGCGATGGGCTTCAAGGAGATCGAGGTCGGCTACCCGTCCGCGAGCCGCACCGACTTCGACTTCGTACGCCACCTGGCGACCAGCGGGGCCGTCCCCGACGACGTCACCGTGGTCGTCTTCACCCCCGCCAGGGCCGACCTGATCGACCGGACCTTCGAGTCCGTGGCGGGCCTGGACCGCGTCGTCGTCCACCTCTACATCGCCACCGCCCCCGTCTGGCGCGAGGTCGTCCTCGGCCGCGACCGGGCCGAGGTGCACGGCGTGGTCCTCGACGCGGCCCGGCGGATGGACCGGCTGGCCCAGGCCACGCCCGGCGCGGACATCCGGTTCCAGTTCTCGCCCGAGGTCTTCAATCTGACCGAGCCCGACTACGTCCTGGAGATCTGCGACAGCCTCACCGAGCTGTGGGACGCCTCGCCGGACCGGCCGGTCGTCCACAACCTCCCGGCCACCGTGGAGATCGCCACGCCCAACGTCTACGCGGACCAGATCGAGTACATGCACCGCCACCTGGCCCGGCGGGACTCGGTGATCCTCTCCGTGCACCCGCACAACGACCGCGGTACGGGGGTGGCCTGCGCGGAGCTGGCGGTGCTGGCGGGCGCCCAGCGGGTGGAGGGCTGCCTGTTCGGGAACGGGGAGCGCACCGGCAACGTCGACCTGGTCAACCTGGCGCTCAATCTGCACGCCCAGGGCGTCGACCCGATGATCGACTTCTCGGACATCGACGAGATCCGCCGCACGGTCGAGCACTGCAACCGGCTGCCGGTGCCGCCGCGCCACCCGTACGGCGGGGACCTGGTGTACACCGCGTTCTCCGGCACCCACCAGGACGCCATCAGCAAGGGCTTCGCCCGCCGGGCGGACGGCGCGTCGGAGCTGTGGGAGGTGCCGTACCTGCCGATCGACCCGGCCGACGTGGGGCGTACGTACGAGGCCGTCATCCGGGTCAACTCGCAGTCGGGCAAGGGCGGCATCGCGCATCTGCTGCGCACCGGCCACGGCGTGGACCTGCCGGCCGGGATGCGGGCCGAGTTCTCCTGTACGGTGCAGCGCTCGACCGACGACAGCGGCGCGGAGGCCACCGGGAAGGACCTGTGGAACCTCTTCGAGGCGGCGTATCTGGTCCCCGGGCGGGACGGCGGGGTCGCCCTCACCTCCTGGTCGGCACAGACCGGCCCGGCCGGTGAGCACCGCTTCGTCTGCACCCTGCGCGTGGACGACCGGGAGGGCGATTACGAGGGGACGGGCACCGGCCCGGTCACGGCGTTCGCGGACGCGCTGGCGGCGGCCGGGGTGGCGGCGGCCGTCCTCGCGCTCTCGGAGCAGCACCCGGACGGGACCGGCACGACGACCGCGTACGCGCGCTGCCGCGTCGGCGGCGAGGAGCGCTGGGGCGCGGGCCGGGACACCTCGGGCGTGGCCGCGTCCGTGGCGGCGGTGCTGTCGGCGGTGAACCGGGCGCGGGGGTAGCGGCGCGGCCCCGACCCCGGCCCGGCCCCGGAACGCGGTGCGCCCCCGGCCGGGGGAAGGGGGGTGCTCGGCCCGGCCGGGGGGCAGTGGGGGGGGCGCGCACCCCGGCCGGGAGTGGGGGGAAGGGGGCCGGGCCGGGGTGCGCGGGGGAAGGGATGGTCCTGCGGGCGGTCGGCGCAGGCACCCTCGTGGTCCTACTTGTACGCGCCGAACGCCTTGGTGAACGCGAGCGGTTCCTGGGCGATCGAGCTGCACGTGGCGTCCGCGGTGGGCTTGGCGCCGCCCGCGCACTCCTTGTCCCGGGTGCCCGACCACATCGCGAGCCAGGCCAGGCCCCTCTCCTTCGCGAACGCGACGAGCTGGGTGGCGTCCTCGACCTTGAAGACCTCGGTGCTGACGTCGTTCACGCCGATCATCGGGGTGACGGCGACGGCCTGCCACGCCTCGGCGTCGGAGAGCCCGAGCACGCCCTTGATCTGGGCCTGCGTGGCGGTGGCGGCCTGGACGGCGTAGGTGCCCATGTCGCCGCTGTAGGAGGCGCCGTAGTCCATCGCCATGATGTTGACGGCGCCGACGTCCACGCCGTTCTTCTTCGCGTCCGCGATCAGGTCGACGCCGGGCTGGGTCAGACCCTCGGGCATCACGGGGAGCGTGAAGGACACGTCCAGGCCGGGGTGTTCCTTCTGGAGCTGCGCGATGGCCTGCGAGCGGCGGGTGTTGGCGGCGGTGTCGGGGAGCGCGCCGCCCTCGATGTCGAAGTCGACCTTGGTCAGCTTGTACGTGTCGACCACCTTGCCGTACGCGGCGGCGAGGTCGGCCGCCGAGGAGCAGCGCAGGGCCAGTTCGGAGCCGGCGGCCCCGCCGAAGGAGACCCGGACGTCGCCGCCGGCCGCGCGCAGGGCGCCGATCTGGGAGGCGACGTGGTCGTCGCCGAGGCCGGTGACCCCGCCCCAGAGCGGGGCGCAGCTGCCGCCGGAGGTGATGAAGGCGAGGTTGAACTGCTTGACGCCGGTCCTGTCCGCGGTGTCGACCAGGTCGTACGCGGGGTAGAGCGAGGTGTCCACGTACGGGGCGAAGCGGGCGCCGCTCGCGGTGGAGCCGCCGTCGTCGGTCTTCGTGGGGGTGGGGGTCGGCGTCGGGGTCGCCGTTTCGGTGGGCTTCTCGGTGGGGGTGGCCGTGGGGGTCGGCGTCGCGGTCTCGGTGGGGCGGCCGCTGGGTTCGGGGGTGGCGCCGGGGTCGACGGAGCACTTGGCGCCGTCGATCAGGCAGCCGGTGGGGTCGGCCGCCGTGCCGTCGGAGGCGGTGACGAAGCCGACGGTGACGGACTGCCCGGCGGCCAGCTGCTTGTTCCAGCTCGCGGGGTGGACGGTGACGTGGTTGCCGCTGACGGTGTGCTCGCCGTTCCACAGCGAGCTGAGCTTCGTGCCCGCCGGGAGGTCGAACTCCAGCGTCCAGTCGGTCTTCGCCGAGCCGGTGTCGTTGGTGACGACGTACTGCCCGGTGTAGCCGCCGGTCCAGCCGCTGGTACGGGTGTACGCGGCGCCGACCGCCGATGCCTGCGCCGTCCCGGTGAGGGCGAACACCGTCCCGCCGATCACCGCCGCGGCGACGACCGAGCCGATCACCTTGGTCCTGGTGCCCATCGTGCGCCGGTGCGTACTGGTGCCCATCGCGTTCCTGCCTCGTCGTACGGGAGTGGGGGATGCGGAAGCACGCTAGCGGCTGCGGATCCGGCAAATGGGGCGAGGCGGGCCGGAGTTGGAGTTCTTAGGACTGCCTTAAGGAGCGCATCGGCCGCGCTAAAGGTTGGCGCGCCCCACGCCCCGGCGGCGCCGCTGCCGGCCCACCCGGTGCCCACGCCCGCCGCTCTGCGGGCGCTGTCCGTCGAGGCCGATCCAGAGCCGGACCTCCGTGCCGCCCAGCACCGAGCGGCCGATGCGCACATCGCCGCCGGTGGACTCGGCGACCCGGCGCACGATGTCGAGCCCGAGCCCGGTCGAGCCCACCGCGTCCCGGGCACCGCCGCGCGCCAGGGCCGCCTTGGGGTCGGCGATCCCGCCGCCCGCGTCCGAGACCAGCACGATCACCGCGTCACCGCTGTGGTGCACGTCGACCGCGAAGGCGGTGCCCTCCGGGGTGTGCCGGAAGACGTTGCCGAGCAACGCGTCGAGCGCGGCCGCCAGTTCCGGCCGGGCCACCGGGATGCGTACCGTACGGTCCACCCCGGCGAGGCGCACCTCGCGGCCCTCGTCCTCGGCCAGCGCGGACCAGAAGGCCATCCGCTCGCGGATCACCTCGGAGGCGTCGCAGCCCGCGCCCGGGCCGCCCGGCTGGGTCTGGGGGCGCTGCTCGCGGGCGGTCCGGATGATCGTGTCGACCTCGCGCTCCAGCTGTTCGACGGCCGCCCGGGTCTGCTCGGCGGCGGGGCCCTCGCCGAGCGAGGCGGCGTTGAGCCGGAGGACGGTGAGCGGGGTGCGCAGCCGGTGCGAGAGGTCGGCGGCCAGCTCGCGCTCGTTGGCGAGGAGCTGGACGACCTGGTCGGCCATGGAGTTGAACGCGACGGCGGCGGAGCGCAGTTCGTCCGGGCCCTCCTCGGGGACGCGGGTGCCGAGCCGCCCCTCCCCCAGGTCGTGGGCGGCGCCCGCGAGGCGGCGGGCGGGTTCGACCATGCGAACGCCGAGGCGGTCGGCCACGGCGACCGAGCCGACGATGAGCGCGACGCCGACGGCGGCCAGCATCAGCCAGGCGGTGGTGACCCCGTGGGAGACGGCGGCCTCGGGCACGAACACCTCGACCACCGCGATGTCCCGGGGCCCCACCGCGGTCGGCTGGAGCAGCACGGAGCCGCCGGTGACCCCGGTGATCGTGGCGCGCCCCGAGACGCGGACGGCCTCCAGCTCCTCGCGGGTGGCGCGGCCCTTGCCGATGTCGGCCGCGGCGCCGTCGGGCTCGCCGGAGGCCGGGATGTGGACGGCCATCCGTCCGGCGGCGCCCGGTTCGGTGGTGAGGACGGCCTTTTCGAGCTGGGCCCGGTCCGTGGTGATGGAGAGGGTCGGCCCGATCGTCGCGGCCTGCCGTTCGGCGTCGGAGAACGCGCGGTCGCGGGCCATCTCCTTGACGACGAGCCCCAGGGGCACCGCGAAGGCGATGACGACCATGGCGGTGACCGCCAGGCAGACCTTGACCAGGGCCCATCTCATGCCGGCTGCTCCGGTGCCGGGGGCTGGAGCTTCACGCCGACGCCGCGCAGGGTGTGCAGATAGCGCGGCCGGGCCGCGGTCTCGCCCAGCTTGCGGCGCAGCCAGGAGAGGTGGACGTCGATCGTCTGGTCGTCGCCGTAGGACTGCTGCCAGACCTCGGCGAGGAGCTCCCGGCGGGGCACCACGACGCCGGGGCGCCCGGCCAGGAAGGCCAGCAGGTCGAACTCGCGGCGGGTGAGGTCGAGCGCGGTGCCGTCGAGTTCGGCCCGGCGGCGCAGCGGGTCGACGCAGAGCCCGCCGACCTGGATGACGCGCGGGGGCGGCGCCTCGCCGCCGGCGGCCCGGGCCCGGCGGAGCACGGCGGCCATCCGGGCCGACAGGTGCTCCACGGAGAACGGCTTGATGAGGTAGTCGTCGGCGCCGTCGTTGAGCAGCCGGACGATCTCGCTCTCGTCGTCCCGGGCGGTCGCGATGATGACGGGCACGTCGGTGAGGCCGCGCAGCATCTTCAGGGCCTCGGATCCGTCGAGATCGGGCAGTCCCAGATCGAGAATGACCACATCGAAACGGAAATGGGCGACTTCGCGCAGCGCTTCGAGCGCGGTGCCGACGCTCCGTACGGTGTGACCGGCCTCCGTCAGGTGCCGGATGAGGGCGGAACGTACAAACTGGTCGTCCTCGACCACGAGCACACTGGGCATGGGCGGCACCGTACGCCATCCGGTCTGCCCGGGGGTCATGTCCACCGGTTTCGTGGTGCAGGATGTTGATGATGCAACGAGGTCTGGTACACGCGCTGGCGTGGTCGCTCGCCACCGGCGCGGCGGTCACGGTCTCGTGGTGGGGTGTGCACTCCGTGCTCGCGGGCACGGTGTACGACCTGCCGCGCGCGGTGCCGGTCGCGGTGCCGACCACGGAGAGCCTGACGTCCTCGACGCACCGCCCCGCCCCCTCGGCCTCGCCGTCCCCCGAGCCCCGGACCACCACCCCGGAGCCGTCCGCCCCCTCTTCCCGTAAACCGTCCCCGTCACACACCACGGCGCCCAACACCCCGCGCCCGGCGTCCGGGACGACGGCGGCGGCCGGGAAGGCGCGGAGTTACGCGACCGACGGCGGCCGGGTCGTCTTCGAGATGGCGGCCGACTCGGCGGAGCTGGTGTCGGCGACCCCGGAACCGGGCTGGTCGATGCGGGTGTGGTCGAACACGACGTGGATACGGGTCAACTTCGCCCGGGACGACGGCACGACGGTCTCCGTCTTCTGCACCTGGAACGATCACGCGCCCCAGGTGGACATCGTCAACTCGTAGCCCGTACGCACTCGTGGCCCGTACGGGAAAGAAGTCACTTGAACGCGTCCGGGGGCGGTGCCGGTGACGGGCGGGCGTCCGCGTCGTGCACCGGGGCCGCACCGCCCGTGAAGTCCACGAGCGCGCGGCCGTGTTCGACGCGCCCGGGGTGCGGGTCGGTGGCGACGAGGCGGGTGAGCCTGGCGGTCTCCGGCGCCGTGCCGGAGGCGAGCAGGACCGCGTTGCCGAAGCGGCGGCCCCGCCACACCGCGGGGTCGGCGGCGAGCGCGAGTTCGGGGAAGACCGTGGCGGCGGTGGCGATCTGGGCGCGCAGATGGGCCAGCGGCGGCCCGTCCGCGAGATTGGCGACGTAACTCCCGCCGGGCTTCAGCACCCGGCGCACCTCGGCGAGGAATTCGGTGCTGGTCAGGTGCGCCGGGGTGCGGGCGCCGCCGAAGACGTCCGCGATGACGAGGTCGGCCCAGCCGTCCTGGATCTTCCCGAGCCCCGCGCGGGCGTCGGCGGACCTGACCCTGATCCGGGCCTGCGGGTCCAGCGGCAGCTCGCGGCGGACCAGCTGCACGAGCGCCGCGTCGACCTCGACGACCTGCTGGGTGGACCGGGGGCGGGTGGCGGCGATGTACCGGGCGAGCGTGAAGGCGCCGCCGCCCAGGTGCACCACGTGCAGCGGCTGCCCGGCGGGCGCGACGAGGTCCGCGATGTGGCCGATGCGGCGCTGGTAGGCGAAGGAGAGGTACGTCGGGTCGTCCAGGTCCACGTGTGACTGCGGGGCCCCGTCGATCGTCAGCGTCCAGGCACGCCGGCGCTCCCGGTCGGGCACCAGCTCGGCGAGACCGCCGTCCACGGGCTCGGAGACGTTGCTCTCCGGGGCCGCGCGGCCCGCGCGCCCCTTGCGGTCGCCGGCCGCTCCTCGACGTGCCACTGCTTCTCGCCCCTGCCCGCTGCTCACCGTGTCCGGGACGGACCGATCCGCGCGGCCCGCCGTCCGGCCATTATCGGTGCGACGGGGGCAACAGGCTCTACCGGCAGTTGTCGGCGGCCTCGATCAGCCGGGCCGCCTGGTCGAGCGCGACGCGCAGCACGGCCGGGTCGGTGACCGGGGTGTCCGCGGCGGGCGGCAGCAGCCAGCCGCTGCCGGAGACCGGCGGCTCGGCGGGGATGCGCAGCCCCCGGCCGTCGGTCCGCGTACAGGCGCTGCCCGGTACGTCCCAGCCCTGCGCGGTGCCCGGCGGCACCAGGAACCCGAGGGTGTCGCAGGCGCCGTCGTGGATGACCGGCCCCACCACGTCCCGCGCCGCGCCCCGGCGCAGGATGTCCACGGCCTCCAGGCCCTGCCGGGCGGGCACGGTCACCAGATCGCAGGGTTCGCCGGCGGACGCCGTGCCGCCGTTCGGCAGATCGATGTGCAACAAGGGACCTCTCCTCTCATCGCCGGAGCCGTATTCCGTCTCCACGGGGACCAACGCGCCGACGGCGTCAAGGGCTACGGTGCGACACCGCCGCAAAGGGTGGCAGTTCATGGCGGATCGCGGCCGAGATGCCCGGTTCATCCATAAACGCTGCGTGTGCGCCTTGTCACAGCGGGTACGTTCTTGCTCCGCCGGGACACCGGAAACGTCACCCGGCTCGCACCGAGAGGGCCATGCCATGGTGTCGACACGGGCAGTTCCCAACCTCGCCTTCCGGCGGCTGCGCGGCCCGCGCTCCGCCGGGGAGTTCGCTGCCGCGGTCCGCAGGTCCGCTCGCGAGATCGGCGAGCAGGTCGCGTGCGACGCCCGGTACATCGGACGCGTGGAGTCCGGCGAGATCCGCTGCCCCAACTACGCGTACGAGCGGGTCTTCCTGCACATGTTCCCCGGGACGACCCTGGAGGACCTGGGCTTCTCGCCGCGCGCTTCGGTACGCGGACGGGCGGCCAGGCCCACGGCGGACGCCCCGCCCCCGACTGCCCCGCCGCCGGAGCCCGGTGGCGACGACGAGGAGAGCGACGTGCTGCGTCGCGTGTTCATGACGAGCGGCACCACCACGGTGGCGGCCGTCTCCCTGGGGCTGGGCCTCGGCGGCCCGGCCGCCGCCCTGCCCCTGCAACGCCGGGTCGGCGATACGGAGGTGAGCGCCGTCGAACGGGCGGTGCGGCAGATCCGGCTGCTGGACGACCGGCACGGCGGCGACTGGCTCTACCGGCGCGCCTCGCAGCCCCTGCGGGCGGCTTACGCGCTGCTCGACGCGGGGACCGTGAACCGGCGCTCCACGGCGGACCGGCTGCACTCCGGCGCCGGTGAGCTGGCCATCTCCGTGGGCTGGCTGGCCCATGACTCGGGCCGCTTCGAGGACGCCCGCTCGCACTACGCGGAGGCGCTGGCGACCGCGCGGGTGGCCGGTGATCCGGCGCTGGAGGCGCACGCGTTCTGCAATGTGTCCTTCCTGGCCCGCGACACCGGACGGCCGCGTGAGGCGGTGCGCGCGGCGGAGGCCGGCCAGCGGGCCGCCGAGCCGCTGGGCTCGCCCCGGCTGCGGGCGCTGCTCGCGCTCCGGGAGGCGGGCGGCCGGGCGGGGCTCGGGGACCGGACGGGCTGCGAACGGGCGCTCGGCCGGGCGCACTCCGCGTTCTCGCGGGGGCCTTCGGGGGCGGACCCGGAGTGGATGAGCTTCTTCCGCGAGGCGGAGCTGGAGATGCTGGAGGCCCAGTGCTGGGCGGCGCTCGGTGAGTGGGCGCGGGCGGCGCGCCACGCGGAGCGGGCGGTCCGGCTCCAGGACCCCCACTTCACCCGCAACCTCGCGCTCTACCGCGCGGAACTCACCTGGGACCTGGCCCGCGGGGGCCGCCCCGAGGAGGCGGCCGCGGCCGGCCACGCGGTCCTGGACCTCCTGGCCGACGTCCAGTCCTCCCGCATCCACGCCATACTCCACGACACGGTGGGGGCCCTGGGGCCCCGGACGGGGGCGGCTTCCCCGGTACGCGACTTCCTGGACCGCTACGAGAGCGTGCCCGCCTGCCCGGCCAACCCCAGCCCGTCCGGCGTTTGAGGACGGAACCCTCTGCCCCGGTCCGGGGCGCATCCGCTCGGCCCTCGGGCCAAGGTCCCAGAACAGGCACCGCCCCCGTGCGCAACGGTTCCGTCCTCAAACGCCGGACGGGCTGGGATTCACGGCGCACCGGTCACCCCATTGCTCACCGCTCAAGGTGGCCCGTGTCGTTCCACTTCTGGATCGCCGGGGCGCCGTACGCCCAGCCCAGGACCGACAGCGACGTCGGGGCCAGCCAGATGCGGGCGCCGAAGGCGATGTCCTCGCCCAGCCAGCGGGCACCGAGTGCCCGGAGGATGTGGCCGTGGGCGAAGACCAGGACGTCCCGGTCGGCGGACCGCGCCCAGTCCACGATTTCGTCGGCCCGGGCCGACACCTCGGCGGTGCTCTCGCCCTCCGGCACCCCGTCGCGCCAGATGAACCAGTCCGGACGGCCCGCCCTGATCTCGGCCGGCGTCATGCCCTCGTACGCCCCGTAGTCCCACTCCATCAGCGCGTCCCACCGCTCGGCGCGGTCGCCGAAGCCCGCGAGCTCGCAGGTCTCGGCGGCGCGGACGAGCGGGCTGGTGCGGACCTCCAGGCCGCGGAGGTCCGTCCACGGCTCCCGGTGCAGCCGCTCACCGAGCAGCTTGGCCCCCTCGCGTCCGGCGTCGAGCAGCGGGATGTCCGTCCTGCCGGTGTGCCTGCCGTTGAGGGACCATTCCGTCTGCCCGTGCCGGGCGAGCAGGATGCGCGGTGCCATAAGAGGGTTCTCCCTGAAAAGCCAAGACCTTGTCCCCATCATCCCGTATCCGCCCATGAGGCAACCCGGCGGGCCGCCCCGGCGTCCCACTGACCGCAGATGAATCACAGCAGCTGAGGGGTGCCGACCACACCCCCGGGGGACACGCGCCCGACGCGCACCGTACGGTTGAACGCCCGCAGTCGGCCGCATGAACACGTGATGGAGAAGTTCCGGATGCCGCACGCCACCACCGCGCCCGCTCCGCGCCACCGGCCCCGCTGGTGGACCGAGCTGCCGCTTCTGGCCCTGGTGTACGCGGCGTACTCCGGCGGCCGCCTCCTCGTACGCGGTGACGTGTCCACGGCCGTCGACCACGGCCTGCGCATCCTGCGCCTGGAGAAGGCGCTGTTCCTGAACGCGGAACACCCGCTGAACCGCCTCTTCACCGCGCACCCCTCCATAGGCATACCGTCCGACTTCGCGTACGCCTCCCTGCACTACGTGGTCACCCCGGCCGTCCTGATCTGGATGTTCCGCCGCCACTCGGCCGCGTACCGCAGGGCACGCACCTGGCTGATGACCTCCACGATGCTCGGTCTGATCGGCTTCACGCTGATGCCGACCTGCCCGCCGAGGCTGCTGGACGCGAAGTACGGTTTCGTGGACACGATGGCGCAGTACAGCTCGTACGGCTGGTGGGGTACGGAGGCGAGCGCGCCGCGCGGCATGGGCGGGATGACCAATCAGTACGCGGCGATGCCCAGCCTGCACGTGGGGTGGGCGCTGTGGTGCGGCATCCTGCTGTGGCGTCACGCCAAGCACCCCGCGCTGCGCGCCGCGGGCATCGCGTACCCGCTGATCACCACGTTCGTCGTGATGGGCACCGCCAACCACTATCTGCTCGACGCGGTCGCCGGCTGCGCCGTGATGGGTGCCGGGGCGCTGCTCGCCCGGCCCGTGATGCGCCTCGCCGACCGGGTCAGGGCGGCCGTCCTGCCCCGCTTCTCCGGAGCCTCCGCGACCGTACCGGCCACGGATGTCAGTGCCGGGTGCGAGACTTCGGCGGGTGAGCGAATCCCCGGCCAGCGGACCTCCTCCGCAGAACCATCCGACGCGGCAGCGGCTCGCTGAGCTGAGAGGCCCGGCGGTCGCCCCGCGCCCGCTGGACGCCCGCGCGCTCGCCGCCCTCGCCGCCAATCCGGGCTGCAAGCGCCGCGCCCTGCTGGACGGGGCCGGGGTCGACAAGGGCGCGCTCGCCTCCGCGCTGGGCTCCCCGGCCCCGTTCGGCCAGTCCCAGTTCGCCTTCATGCGGGGCAACGCATTCGAGGCCCGGGTCAAGGCCGACGGCGGTACGGAGCTGATGCGCCTGCTGCACGAACGGCTGGGCGGCTCCGGTGAACCACCGCGCGCGGTCGCGACGCCCGATCTGGCCGCCGCCGGGCCCGAGGGCCGCGCGGCCAGGACCGCGCTGGCGCTGCGGGAGGCGACGGAGGCGGGCGGCTGGGCACTGCTCGACCACCCGATGCTGGCCCTGGAGGTGGCGGGCTCCCCCGCCTATCTGGAGCCGGACGCGGTCGTGGTGCGTCCGGACGGCACCTGGACGGTGATCGAGATCAAGTCGTTCCCCATGATCGACGGCTCGGCGGACGCCGCGAAGGTGGGCGCGGCCGCCCGCCAGTCCGCGGTGTACGTGCTGGCGCTCGAACGGGTCGCGGAGGTCACCGACGGGGCGCGGGTGGGCCACCGGGTGCTGCTGGTGTGCCCGAAGGACTTCTCGAATCTGCCGGCCGCCTCCGTCATGGACGTACGCAAGCAGCGCGCCGTCACCCGCCGCCAGCTGACCCGGCTCACCCGCATCGAGGAGATCGCGGCCGCCCTCCCCGAGGGCGCCTCGTTCGACCCGGAGCGCTCCCCCGAAGCCCTGGAGTCGGCGGTCGAGTCGGTCGCCGCGGCCTATGCGCCGGAATGCCTGTCCGCCTGCGAGCTGGCCTTCCACTGCCGGGCCCGGGCGCGCACCGAGGGCGCCGTGGAGGCGCTGGGGCGCGGGGTGCGGGGTGAGCTGGGCGGCCTGACGACGGTCGCCGGGGTGCTGGCGGCCGCCGCGGGCAAGGAGGGCGATCCGGCCGATCCGGCGGTCGCCGCCCTGCGCCGCGCGGCCGCGTTGCGCGCCGAGGCGCTGGAGGGGCGGGCCGCATGTCACTGATCAGCACGCTGGCCCGGCTGGAGGCCGTGGAGAGCGGCCGGGCGCGGCCCACGGCCACCGTGCGCCACCGCCGGCTGACCGACCGGCCGCTCGTCCTGGTGCCGCTGACCACGGCGGGCGAGGCGGGCGCCCCGCTCGGCGCGCTCGTCGGCACGGACCGGGAGGCGCCCCGGCTGCTGGCGGTCGCCCAGCCGCGCGACCGGGACCTGCGGTTCGCGTTCCTCGCCGAGCTGGCCGAGGCGGTCCTGCCGCACATCGAGGCGTACGCGGACGTCATCGAGCCCGCCGAGCGCAACGAGACCGATCCGGCGACCGGCAAGCGGGTCAAGGTCGAGACGGAGCTGTGCGTGGACGCGGCCCAGATCGTCGTCCCGAGCCGGGCGGGCATCGAGTTCGTCCGGCTGCTCGGCCGCTCGATGCGCTTCCGCCGCACCGCCGAGGACGACCCGGACACGCCGTATCCGGCGCCCGCCCGGGTCCCGCTGCTCGGGCGCTGGCTGACGCATTACGGGGAGCGGGCCCGGGTCCCCGGCTCCTCCCTGCTGCTGGCCTGCACGGACCTCCTGAACCGGCACTGGGCGACCGGCCAGTCGAATCTGGAGGACCAGCACCTGGGGGCCCTGCTCGCCTGGATCGACCCGCCGGCCGGGGAGTCCGGTGCCGAGGCGGCGCTCCGGGCGGAGCTGGCCCGGGACGCGGCGGGGCAGCTGCTGTGCCCGCCGGCCGGCCCGGCCACCGATCCGGACTTCGACAACCGGCTGCTGGCCCCGGCGATCGAGAAGTACGACCGGGCGCGCGCCTCGTTCGCGGCGGCCGAGGACGGGCTCGCCGCCGATGCCCGGCTGGCCGAGCTGTCCGGGGCCGAGCGCGAGATCAGGGCGCTGCTCGCCGGGGTGCTGCTGCCGACCTGGGACGCGGTGTGGCGGGGTCTCGACCTGCTGCGGGAGCTGCCCGAGGGGTCCAGGACCGAGGACCGCTGGACCCGGGACCGCTGGTCGTTCACCACCCATCGCGACCGGGTCCGCGCCGGTGAGCCGCCGCAGCCGCGCCGGGACGACGCGGTGACGGCCGCCCGCAAGCTGGCCGCCCGGGAGACGGCCCAGGCGCGGCTGGAGGCGCAGGAGGCGCTGGACGACCCGCTCGTCCTGGCCGGCCGGCGGCTCGCCGGGGAGGCGTTCATCGGCGAGGTGAGCGCGGTGGAGATGGCGTACAGCGAGTCGAAGCGGCCCTCGCCGCGCCCGCTGGTCACGGTCCGCACCGAGGAGCGGCCGCAATTGGGCGAGGGAGTGAAGGTCTACCGCTCGCTGGACGGCAAGCCGCAGACCGCCGAGTTCGTGGCGTACGGCCCGGCGGACGAGACGGACGGGCCGGACGGCGAAGGCGGCGAGGGCGGCGCGCTCTCGCTGGTGCTGCGGATCACCGACCGGATGGGGCGCGGCAAGGAGCCGGCCCCGGGGTCGGTCCCGGAGCCGGGCGACCGGATCGCCTGGACCCTGTTCGAGCACGACCAGCGCGGCGGGCCGCAGCTGCCGGACGCGGAGGAGACCCCGTGGACCCACGGCGGTCCGCCGGGCGGCCTCGAAGCGGCCGAGCTGCCCGACCCCGTGACCCCGGAGGACCTGTTGTGACGGCCGTATTCGACCCGGGCGCGGCGGCGGGCCTGGCCACCGCGAAGATCCTGGACGACACGCTGAACGGCACGGCCCGGGGTGTCGTGGTGGACTCCCCGCCGGGGGCCGGCAAGTCGACGCTGGTGGTGCGCGCGGCACTGGAGCTGGCCGCGGCGGGCCGCCCGCTGATGGTGGTCGCCCAGACGAACGCGCAGGTGGACGATCTGGTGGTGCGGCTCGCGGAGAAGGACCCCGGGCTGCCGGTGGGCCGGCTGCACAGCAGCGACTCCGATCCGTACGACAAGGTGCTCGACGGTCTGGAGAACGTACGCAAGTCGGCGAAGGCGGCGGATCTGGCCGGGCTCGACGTGGTCATCTCGACGGCCGCGAAGTGGGCCCATGTGAAGAACGTGGAGCCGTGGGGACACGCGATCGTGGACGAGGCGTACCAGATGCGCTCGGACGCGCTGCTCGCCGTGGCCGGGCTCTTCGAGCGGGCGCTGTTCGTCGGTGACCCGGGGCAGCTGGACCCGTTCTCGATCGTCGGCGCGGACCAGTGGGCGGGGCTGAGCTACGACCCGTCGGCCAGTGCGGTGAGCACCCTGCTGGCGCACAATCCGGAGCTGCCGCAGCACCGGCTGCCGGTCTCCTGGCGGCTCCCGGCGTCGGCCGCGCCCCTGGTGTCGGACGCGTTCTACCCGTACACCCCGTTCCGCAGCGGCACGGACCACGGCGACCGGCGGCTGTCCTTCGGGGTCGCGTCGGACGGGTCGGCGGCGGACCGGGTGCTGGACGAAGCGGCGGATTCGGGCTGGGGGCTGCTGGAGCTCCCGGCCCGGCACACCCCGCGCACCGACCCGGAGGCGGTGCGGGCGGTCGCCCTGGTGGTGCGCCGGCTGCTGGACCGGGGCGGCGCGGCCACCAGCGAGCGGTCGCCGGACCCGGCCCCGGTGACGGCGGACCGGGTGGCGGTCGGCACGGCCCACCGCGACCAGGCGGCGGCGGTGCGCGCGGCGCTCGCGGAGCTGGGCGTGACGGGGGTCGCGGTGGACACGGCGAACCGGCTCCAGGGCCGCGAGTTCGACGTCACGGTGGTGCTGCACCCGCTGTCGGGGCGGCCGGACGCCACCGCGTTCCACCTGGAGACGGGCCGCCTGTGCGTGCTGGCGTCCCGGCACCGGCACGCGTGCGTCGTGGTCTGCCGGGAGGGCGTCGCCGATCTGCTGGACGAGCATCCGTCGACGGAGCCGGTCCAGCTGGGCGTCACGGTGAAGTTCCCGGACGGCTGGGAGGCGAACCACGCGGTGCTGGCGCATCTGGCGGAACACCGGGTGCGCTGGAGTTGTTGAGTGCGCCGGGGCGCGGCCGGGCCGGCGCACGCCCCGGCGGCAGGACGTATGCGCCCTTGCGGCCGAACGGACAATGGAGGGTGGCCGTCCGGGCCGCCCGAGGGCCTGTCGTAGGAGGAAGAACCACATGGCACAACCCGAGCAAGGCGAGCAGCGGCGGCTGCGCCCCGCATCCCTGCTCTTCGAGCCGGCGGCCGCCGTCGCGGACCCGGAGCACTTCTTCGACCTGGAGTCGATGGACGATCCGAAGGAGCTGCTGGGCCGGGCGACGGAGCTGGCCCTGGCCTTCCGTGCCGCGACCGACCGCGCGGTCGAGTTCCAGGCGATAGCGGCGGCCCAGCTGGCCGACCCGCGCCGGTTCGACCGGCTCACCACGGCGGACATCGCGCGGCGCGCGGAGTGGACCGAGGACTACGCGAAGAAGATGGTCGAATTCGGCCGCACCCTGCTGAACACCCCGCAGCCCTAGGGGCCTGATCCGAGCGGACGGCCCCCCGCAGGGGGCCCGGGTACCACCGTCCGGCATATGCCCGGGCGAACCATACTCCTCGTGCGGTTCTCCTGTCCCGATTTCCGGCAACTCTCGGAATCCGGTTGATCACTCCGGGTAGACCAGTGCACATGACCGCATGGCTGCCCGACGAAACGACCCTGCACCACGGCGACGGCCCCTGCCTCCGCGCCGGCCACGAGGCGGACCTCTTCGCCGCCCTGCGCGAGCCCGCGCGGAACCAGACGGCCCAGGTCACGGCGGCCGGTGCCGCGTGGCTGGCCGGGGCGACGGCGTACCCGCGCAGCGCCCTGGCCCAGTGGGAGTCGCGCCCGACGGCGCCCGGGGTCCTGCCGTGCGGCACGGCGTTCGACGTGGTGAACGTACCGACGCTGTTCGGGCGCCGGATGCTGGAGCACCTGTGGGCGGACGGTCCGGGCTCGGGTCCGGTCGCCGCGCACCGGGGCCGGATGCTGCTCTTCGCGTCCCCGGGCACGGCCCAGCGGCTGCCGTCGCTGCTGGACTGGGAGGAGTGGGGCGGCGGCCCGCAGAGCCGGAACGGCGGCGGTACGAAGGTGCCCCCGCTGCTCTGCCACGGCACCGGGGACGCGGTGACGGCCCCGCCGCTGACCTGCGACGAGAAGTACGCGGGGCCCCGCTGGCTGGTGGCGCCGGACACCCGGACCCCGTGGCTGCCGGGGCCGGACGTGCTGCTGTGGGCGTGTGTCCGGGTGGCCCGGTCGGCACCCGCTCCGACGCCGCGTATTTCGATTTTTCCTCTCACCGATCCGGGTGCTAAGGTCTACGACGTCAGCAGGCGCCGCTAGCTCAGTTGGTTAGAGCAGCTGACTCTTAATCAGCGGGTCCGGGGTTCGAGTCCCTGGCGGCGCACAGACGGAAAAAGCCCCTCGCGGAAGCGGGGGGCTTCTTCGTTGTCCAGTGAGGGTCCGGCGGCGGGCCCGGTCAGGTGCCCGTGGTGATGCGGACCGTGTAGGCACCCGAGGGCGTCCGGTCCGCGACCTCGACCGTGGCGTGCGCGCCGGGCACGGAGTACGTCTCGCCGACGCGCAGCGGCGCGTCCGCGAGCGGCGGGTAGACCGAGCGCTCCCAGCAGGCGTCGCTGTCCGGATGCGTGTCCAGCACCTCGACCGGGCCACCGCCGGACGCGGTCTCGTTGTGCACCCGGTAGAGCAGGACCCCCTCGGCGCAGGTCGAGAGGTCGTTGCCGGTGGAGGCGCGCGCCTCGACGGCCACCGCGCTGCCCTCGCCGGTCCTGATGACGGCGAGCCGGGTGCCGAGCGAGGCACCGGGCACGGGCACGTCGGCCATCGGTTCGAGGGTGACCACGCGGTCGCTCTGGACGCAGACCACCTGCCGGTCGTCCAGCCAGCCCAGCTTCCACTTGTGCCAGCCGAAGAGGTCCGGCGCCAGGCCGAACTGGCTGCCCATGACGTCCCAGTCGCCGACATAGGTGTCCCAGTCGCCCTTGCCGTCGGTGGGCCGGTGGTAGAGGTCGGGCAGGTCGAAGACGTGGCCGGTCTCATGGGCGAGGACGTTGTGGTCCGGCGGGTGCTGCTCGAAGACGGTGACGACGCGCCTGATGTCCGTACCGTCGGCGTGCAGCGGCCGGTCGAAGTTGACGACCTTGGTGGCGTCCGAGTCGACGCCGGGCGCGTCCGGGTCCGCGACGAGGTAGACGATGTCGTAGCGCGAGAAGTCGACCTTCTCGTCGGCCACCCGGATCGCGTCGCGCAGATAGGCGCTCCGCCGGTCGCTGGCCCAGTCACGCCGTATGCCGTACCAGGTGGAGGGCTTCGGCATCCGGATCCAGTCCCGCTGCGGGTGCGGGCGCAGCGTGAACTTCCCGTACGAGGCGCGCTGGAAGAACCGCGTGGTGGCCGGGAAGTAGTCGGCGGTGAGCTCGGCGGGGGTGGTGTCCGGCTCGGCGTCGGGGAACGAGAGGAAGACCATCACCGCGTCGAGGGCGTGGTCGGGGCGCGGGTAGGCGCCGTTCCAGCGGTCGACGCCGAGGGAGTGGTGCGCGGGGGTGCGGGGCAGCGCGCAGGGGGCGGCGTCCCCGGAGGAGGCGGCAGCGGGCCCGGTGACGAGCGAGGTGGCGACGAGCGCCAGCAGCGAGATCAGCACGGCGGCCAGCGCGCGCGGACTGGGCCGCTCCACCTCCGAGGGCCCGGGCTGACGCGGCACATCTACCTCCGGAACGGGGAGCGGACACCTGAAACCCTCCCGCCCACCTTGTGCCGTTATAGCCGTTTCGTCACGTTGAAGTCCTCCAGTCGTGTCGGCTGGCACTCCGCCAGCTTCCTTCACAGACAGTCACAATCGATCACCCTTGCAACGTGACAGAACAGAGCTGCGCAGAATCAATCAGGCGGGGGCAAACCGGATCGGTGTCCGCCTGGGCCGTGCGAGTCGCGGGCGGGCGCCCGGGGGCCGGGGCGCTGGATCGGCCCGGGGCGCGCCCTCTATGCTTCACCTCGCTTTCCTGCGCGGTTTCCGCCTCTGACGACGGCACTCCACGCGGCGGGCCAGTCCGGCCAGAGTTGTCCGGGACAGAACTGCAGGGCGGAGCGAACGGTGAGCGCAACCTCCGAAGGGCCGGGGCCCGGAGCGCCCTCCGCACAGCGACCCGACATCACACAGAGTCACGAAGTGTGGCCGCCCGGCGCGCCCGCCACCGAGGCGCACGACTACCGGGCCGCGTTCCGCGCCGCGACCCTGCCGATGGCCGTGGTCGACCACGAGGGCCTGATCGTCACCGCCAACGAGGCGCTCGGCGCACTGGCGGGCACCGGGGCGGCGGCGCTCACCGCGCAGTCGGCGGCCGATCTGGTCGACCTCGCGGCGGACGCCCGCGCCTGGCACGCGTACCGCGAGGTGCTGCACGGCCGGCGCTCCCGCTTCCGCTGCGCCCGCCGCCTCAAGCACCCAGACGGGCGCTCGCTGTGGGCCGAGATCACCGTCGTACCGCTGCCCGACGCCCGGCAGGCGCAGCGCGACGACGCCCCCGGTCAGGTGCTGCTCTCCGTCGCGGACGTCAGCGACCGGCGGGAGCTCCAGAAGCGGCTGCGCCACCTCCAGATGCACGACCCGGTGACCCGGCTGCCCAATCGGGCGCTGTTCTTCGAGCGGCTGTCGGCGGCCCTGCGCACCCCGCCGCACGAGGACGGCGCCGGCTCCCGCGTCGGGCTCTGCTATCTGGACCTGGACGGCTTCAAGGCGGTCAACGACACCCTGGGGCACCGCGTCGGCGACCGGCTCCTCGCGGCCGTCGCCGCCCGGCTCACGGACTGCGCCGAGCGGGCGGGGGCGTATCCGTCCGGTGCCCCGCTGGTGGCCCGGCTCGGCGGCGACGAGTTCGCGGTGCTGGTCGAGGAGTCCACCGGCACCGAGCAGCTGACCGGCCTCGCGCGCACGGTGCTGGGCGCCCTTCAGCAGCCGTTCGACCTGGGCGGGCAGCGGCTGGCGGTGTCGGCGTCGATCGGGGTGGTGGAGCGACCCGTCGCGGGCACCTCGGCCACCGGACTGATGCAGGCCGCCGACACCACGCTGTACTGGGCGAAGGCGGACGGCAAGGCCCGCTGGACCCTCTTCGACCCGGAGCGCAACGCCCACCGGATGACCCGCCAGGCGCTGTCGTCCACGCTCCGCCCGGCCGTGGAGCGCGGCGAGTTCACCATCGAGTACCAGCCGCTGGTCGGTCTGGCGGACGGGGTGGTGTGCGGGGTCGAGGCGCTGGTGCGCTGGAACCACCCGCAGTTCGGCATGCTCTCGCCGAATCGGTTCGTCGCGATCGCCGAGGAGGACGGCTCGATCGTGCAGCTCGGCCGCTGGGTGCTGCGCTCCGCCTGCCGCCAGGCGAGGCGCTGGCAGCTGGACCACCCGGAGCGGCCTCCGCTGTTCATCAGCGTCAATGTCGCGGTGCGCCAGGTCTGGGACTCCGATCTGGTCACCGATGTCGCGGAGATCCTGGCGGAGACCGGGCTGGACCCGGCGCTGCTCCAGCTGGAGCTGACCGAGTCCGCGGTGATGGGCTCGGCGGGCCGCCCGCTGCGGGCCCTCCAGGCGCTCAGCGACATGGGCGTGCGCATCGCCATCGACGACTTCGGCACCGGCTACTCGAACCTCGCCTACCTGAGCCGCCTCCCGGTGTCCGTGCTCAAGCTGGACGGCGCGTTCGTGCGCGGTTTCCGTTACGAGGACGGCACGCATCCCAGCCCCGCCGACGAGACGATCGTGGAGGCCATGGTCGAGCTGGCGCACCGGCTGGGCCTGACCGTCACCGCGGAGTGCGTGGAGACGGCGGGCCAGGCGGAGCGGCTGCGCCGGATCGGCTGCGACACCGGACAGGGCTGGCTCTACTCCCGGGCGGTGGCCCCGGAGCGCATCGCCGAACTGATCGGGACGCGCGCTCCGGGGGCGTAACAACCGCGGGCGAGGCCGTAAGCCTTACGCGTCGGGCATGCCGTACGCGTCGGCGATCAGGCCGTAGCTGTGCAGCCGGGCCTCGCCGCTGTGGGCGTTGGCGGTGATCATCAGCTCGTCGGCGCCGGTGCGCTTGGCCAGGTCGTCCAGGCCGGAGCGGACCTCGTCTGGGGTGCCGTGCACGATGTTGACCAGCCAGTTGTCCACGAACTCGCGCTCCATGGGCGAGAAGGCGTACGCCTCCGCCTCCTCGGGCGTCGGTACGAGACCGGGCCGCCCGGACCGCAGCCGGAGCATCGAGAGCGCGCCGGTCAGCACCTGGCGCCGGGCCTCGCGCTCGTCGTCGGCGGCCAGCGCGGCGACGCCGATCAGGGCGTACGGGGCGTCGAGCACCGTGGACGGCTTGAAGGAGTCGCGGTACAGCTCCAGGGCGGGCACGGTGTTCTGGGCCGAGAAGTGGTGCGCGAAGGCGAACGGCAGCCCGAGCACCCCGGCGAGCCGGGCGCTGAAGCCGGAGGAGCCGAGCAGCCAGACGGGCGGGCGCGCCGGGGACTGGACGCCGCCCTCGGCGGTGGCCTGGACGGGTCCGGGGACCGCGTGGATGCGGGCGTAGGGGTGCCCGTCGGGGAAGTCGTCGTCCAGGAACCGGGTCAGCTCCATCAGCTGCTGCGGGAAATCATCCGCGCCTTCGTTGAGCCGGTCCGTGCGCCGGAGCGCCGCCGCCGTGGCGCCGTCCGTGCCCGGGGCGCGGCCCAGGCCGAGGTCGACGCGGCCCGGGGCCATCGCCTCCAGGGTGCCGAACTGCTCGGCGATGACCAGCGGGGCGTGGTTGGGCAGCATGACGCCGCCCGAGCCGAGGCGGATGCGCTCGGTGCGGGCGGCGGTGTGGGCCAGGATGACGGCCGGGGACGAGGAGGCGACGCCGGGCATCGAGTGGTGCTCGGCGACCCAGTAGCGGTGGAAGCCCCGGCGCTCGGCGAGCCGGGCGATCTCCACGCCGGTGCGCAGGGCCTGGCTCGCCGTGCGGCCCTGGCCGACGGTCACCAGGTCCAGCACGGACAGCGGCACGGGGGCGGTGCCCCGGGCCGTACCGCGGATCTCGCCGCCCTGGATCTCGTCGCCTCGAATCTCGTCCACGTCTGGCCTCTCCAGTGGTGCGCGTCGGTGCTCGTCCGTCCGGAGAGCACGAACAGGAGGAAGGCTCCGTTTATTCCTCCGTTTATTCCGGCGCGCTGATTCCGGTCCGCCGTTCCGGGCGCGCCCTACGCACTCTTCCTGCTGTGCGCGTACGCCCGTCCGCTCCCCCGGCTCACCGGGGCCGGCGGCTGCTCGCGGTGGGCGAAGAGCGCACCGAGCCGCGGGGCCCAGGCGGGGCGGTCGGCCAGCCGCAGGGCCTCCCGGGCCGCCACCTGGTTCGCGGTGAGGACGGGCTTGCCCAGCGCCTCCTCCAGCTCGGGGAGGTGGGCGGCGGTGTGCAGGGCCGTGTCGGGGATCAGAACGGCCTCGGCCTCGGGGCGGTCGGCGGCCCTGGCCAGGTCGAGCACCCGGTCCGCGCCCCAGGCGGCGGCCTCGGCGGCTTCGGAGACGCCCGCCGCGTGGACGCCGGTCACCTCCGTGCCGGTCTCCCGGAGGAACGCGGCGAACCGCTCGGCGACCGCTTCCGGGTAGGTCGCGGCGACGGCGACGCGCGCGGCGCCCAGCTTCCGCACCGCGTGGACGAAGCCGATCGAGGTGCTGGACGCGGGCACGCCCGCCGCCCGTGCGAGGGCCGCGGTCTGGTCGTGGGCGCCCTGCCACCCGTACGGGAAGCTGCCGCCGTCGCAGGCCCAGACGATGGACTGGACCCCTGAGCGTTGCAGCTCCTCGATGCCCGCGGCGAGCCGGCCGGGGGTGCCCAGGGCGCTCAGGGCGTCCTCGCGGTAGCCGGCGTCCGGGCTCTCGGTGTGGTGGACGACGAGTCTGATGGTGCTGTCGAGAAGGATCTCCATGCGCGGGTAGTCGTCCTCGGCGAAGTGGCCCGGGTAGAGGAATCCGACGGTCGTCATGTCCACCCTTTCTCTGCGCCTGCGTCTGCGCCCCCGCGGGTCCGCGGCGGCACTGACCGGTTTCCCCGCTCCTGTTCCAGTATTCCGCCATCCGCCCCGGATATCGCCCCGGGCGGCGGGCACGTGCATGAACGGCGGCCGGCCGGGCAGCCGTCGCGGTACGGAGCGGGGGTACGGGACATCCCGTACAAAACCTGCCTTCCGGCCTGCTCGTGGACACGGGAAGGTCACCCTCCGGCCACCGTTCGATTACATGCGCTTTCTCCCTGCATAGAAACCCCGGATCGGGCAGGCGCCAAGCCTGTCCGGACTGTTCGAACCCTTCAGGAGACTGCGAACCATGGCTGACTTCCCGAACCTGTCCCGCCGGGGATTTATCAACCGATCGGCAGCGGTGGGCGGTCTGCTCGTCGTCCCCGGCCTCCTCGCCGCGTGCAGCAAGACCGGTGAGGGCTCCGCCGACGGCGAGGGCGCGCTGGAGAAGCTCCGCAAGCAGGGCTTCGTACGGGTCGCCTACGCCGACGAGGCCCCGTACGGCTACATGGAGGGCAAGGAACTCAAGGGCGAGGCGCCCACGTTGCACCGCGAGGTCTTCAAGGCGCTGGGCGTGGACGAGCTGAAGCCCACCCTGTCCGAGTGGGACGGCCTGATCCCCGGCCTCCAGGCCGGCAAGTACGACGTGGTCAGCGCCGGTATGGCGATCACCCCGGACCGCTGCGCCAACGCCCTCTTCTCGGAGCCCGAGTTCATCTCGCCGACCGCGATGATGGTGAAGAAGGGCAACCCGAAGAAGGTCACCGACCTCGCCTCCGCGAAGGAGGCCGGGATCACCATCGGTGTGATGGCGGGCGCGGTCGAGGGTTCGTACGCCAAGGGCGCCGGCATCCCCGAGGGCAGGATCAAGACGGTCCAGAAGGCGCAGGACGGCGCGGACGCGGTCAAGGGCGGCCGGGTCGACGCGTTCCTGCTGACCGGGATCTCGCTGCGCTGGCTCGCCAAGACCAACGAGGGCACCGAGGTCACCGAGGCGTTCCTGCCCGAGCTGAACGGCAAGAAGCAGTACAGCCCCGGCGGCGCCGTCTTCCGCAAGGGCAACGAGGAGCTGCGCGACGCGTTCAACCGCGAGCTGAAGAAGATCGTCGCCGACAAGTCCCGCTATGTGGAGCTGCTGCGCGACTACGGCTTCGGCGCCACCGAGCTGCCGCCGGCCACGCTGAAGACGGCCGATCTGTGCAAGGGCTGACGGGGACGGTACCCACCGCATGAATGATTTCTTCTCGGCCTTCGCCGACGATCTGCCGCAGCTGCGGTCGGGCCTGTGGGTGACCCTGGAGGCCACGGTGTTCGGCGCCCTGGTGGCGCTGCTCCTGTCCTTCGTGCTCGGACTGATGTCGCTCAGCCGGCTCATGCTGTCGCGCGGGGTCTCCCGTGTGGTCGTGGAGTTCTTCCGCGGCACCTCGCTGTACGTCCAGCTGTTCTGGCTGTACTACGCGATGCCGCAGCTCACCGGGTACGAACTGACGCCGCTGGTCTGCGGGGTGCTGGCATTCGGCCTCAACTACGGGGCGTACGGCGCCGAGGTGGTGCGCGGCGCGGTCAACTCCGTACCGCGCGGGCAGTACGAGGCGGCGCTGGCGCTGAACATGTCGCCGCTGCACCGGATGCGCAAGGTGATCCTGCCGCAGGCGTGGGTGCAGATGATCCCGTCGTTCACCAATCTGCTGATCCAGCTGCTGAAGGCGACCCCGCTGCTGTGGCTGATCTCGGCGGCGGACCTGATGACCGCCATCGAGAAGCTGCGCACCCGTACGGGCGAGACCCTCACCGCGTACGCGACGCTGCTGGTCTGCTACTTCGTCCTGGCCTACGCCCTGACCCTGCTCATGAACCTGCTGGAGCGGTCCGCCAAGCGGCGGCTCGGTCTGGCGGCGGGCGGGAAGAGCCTGCTGAAGAGCCGTAGCGCCGTGTCCGCCGCCCAGGCCGGAGGTGCCCGGTGAACAACGGTTTCGACTGGGGCGCCGTCGGTGAGGCGTTCCCCCAGGTCCTCAACGGGTTCTGGGTGACCCTGCTGGCGACGGTGTTCGGCACGCTGGTCGCCGCGGTGCTCGGGCTGGCCATCGCGGTCGCCGGGCGGGCCCCGAGCCGGCTGGTGACCGTGCCGGTGAAGACGGTGATGGAGTTCGTCCGCTCCACCCCGCTGATCGTTCAACTGGTGGGCGCCGCCGCGCTGTTCACCTCGGTGGAGCCGCTGACGATCGGCATCGTGGTACTGGGCGTCCACTACGCCGCGTACACCTCCGAGGTGTACCGCGCCGGGATCGACGCCGTGCCGAAGGGGCAGTGGGAGGCGTGCCGGGCGCTGTCGCTGACGCCCCGGCGGACCTGGCAGACCGTGATCCTGCCGCAGGCCGTGCGCAATGTGGTGCCCGCGCTGGGCAACTACGCGATCTCGATGTTCAAGGAGACACCCTTCCTCGCCGTGATCACCGTGCACGAGATGGTCTTCGAGGCACGCGACTACGGCACACAGCACTTCGTGTTCACCGAGGTGTTCACGCTCGCCGGCCTGATCTTCCTGGTCGCGAGCTACCCCACGTCACTCCTGATGAGGAAGCTGGAGAAGCGCCTTGGCCACTGAGCCCCTCCCCCTGCAGAAGAACGCGGCCACGGCCTCCGACGCCGTCGTGCCGATCGACGCGTCCAAGGACGGCGGCCACCCGCTCGTCCGCTTCGACAAGGTCGTCAAGCGCTACGGGGACCACACGGTCCTGGATGAGCTGGACTTCACCGTCGACCGCGGCGAGCACGTCACCCTGATCGGGCCCAGCGGCTCGGGGAAGACGACGATCCTGCGGCTCCTGATGACGCTGGAGCGGGTCAGCGACGGCGTGATCTGGGTCAACGGCGAACCGCTGACCCACCTCCGGGCGCCGGACGGCTCGCTGAAGCCGGCGTCCGAGAAGCACCTGCGGGCGGCCCGCCGGAAGATCGGCATGGTCTTCCAGCAGTTCAACCTCTTCCCCAACATGAAGGTGCTCCAGAACATCACCGAGGCGCCCGTCAACGTCCTCGGCATGGACCGGGACAAGGCGGAGGCCCGGGCCCGGGAGCTGCTGGAGCTGGTCGGGCTCTCCGGCAAGGTCGACGCGCACCCCTCGCAGCTGTCCGGCGGGCAGCAGCAGCGGGTCGCGATCGCCCGTGCGCTGGCGATGGAGCCGGAGATCCTGCTCCTGGACGAGGTGACGTCGGCGCTCGACCCGGAGCTGGTGGCGGGGGTGCTGGAGCTGCTGACGGACATCGCCAGGAACACCGACATCACGATGGTCTGCGTGACCCACGAGATGAGTTTCGCCCGGGACGTCTCGGAGAAGGTGCTCATGTTCGACGCCGGACGGGTCGTGGAGTCCGGTTCGCCGGAAAAAATCTTCACCGATCCCTCGCACGAACGTACGCGCGAATTCCTCAACGCAGTGCTGTGACCTCGGCATCCGTCATGCGCGCATGACAGAGGCATATGCCGTACGGGTGCGCCCCTGCTGACAGCTCCGGGGCGCACCCACCAGTCCGCCGTACACCGCCCTGAACAGGCCGCCGGCGGCTATCGTGGGGGCCGGGCCGGGGCCCGTGAAACCGGCCTCCGGTCTCGACTGGCAGGGGGAAGCCGTGGTGTTGAAGCCCGAACCGACCGCGCCGTTCCACTCGGTGCAGTACGCCCTTCGCGTCCTCGAATCGGTCTCCAAGCACGGCAGCGGGGTCACCGAGGCCCAGCTCTCCCGGGAGACGGGGCTGCCCGTCGGCCACCTCACCTCCCTGCTGCTGACGCTGCGCCGCGAGGGTTACGTCGAACAGATCACCGACGGGGCGTACGTCATCGGCGCCTCGCTGCTGCTCCTCGGCTCGGGCTCGGTCCGCCGCCAGGCCCTGGAGTCCAAGCTCCAGCAGACCCTGACCCAGCTCCGCGACTCGGTCGGCGCCGCGGTCTACCTCAGCCGGTACGTCGACGGCGAGATCCGCGTCACGCAGTACGCCGACAGCCCGCTCACCCCGGCGGTCAACGAGTGGGTGGACTTCAGGTCGGCGGGGCACGCCTCGGCGATCGGCAAGTGCCTGCTGACCCAGCTCGACCAGAACGGCCGGCGCGACCACATCGCCCGGCACAAGACACCCCGGCTGACCTCACGGACGATCACCAGCGAGAAGGTCCTCTTCTCCAAGCTGGACAGCCAGCCGGCCACGGTCCCGGTGCTCGACCTCCAGGAATACGCGGTCGGCACGGTGTGCGCGGCGGTGCCGCTGACCGCCGGGTCGTCGGCGGGCTGCCTGGCGCTGTCGATGCCGGTGAAGGACGCGCACCGGCTGCGCGCGGCGGCGGACACGCTGAACCGGCGCGCGGCCCCGATGCTGCTGTCGCTGGCCCTGTAGGAACGGCCGGCCCGGCGGCGGGCCGCTGGTCATCAGCACCCCTCCGGACCAGGTATTATTTTCACGTCAGCAGGCGCCGCTAGCTCAGTTGGTTAGAGCAGCTGACTCTTAATCAGCGGGTCCGGGGTTCGAGTCCCTGGCGGCGCACAGACAACGCACGAGGCGGTTTCCGTATCCACGGAGACCGCCTCGTGCGTTTTGTGCTGCCCTTTTGCGCCGCCCACAGCCATGTACGAACGTTTTACACATTCGTACTAGACAGCTGTTTTAAACGTCCGTATATTCCTTGGCATGACGAACCCCACGAGCACCACCGCCGCCCCCGGCGCACTCGCCGGACGTCGGGAGTGGACCGCCTTCCTGGTCCTGCTCCTCCCCCTCCTCCTCGTCTCGATGGACGTCTCCGTCCTCTTCTTCGCGATCCCGTCCATCGACCGGGACCTCGCCCCCAGCGCCACCCAGCAGCTGTGGATCTTCGATGTGTACGCCTTCGCCCTGGCCGGCCTCCTCATCACGATGGGCTCACTGGGCGACCGCATCGGCCGCCGCAGGCTGCTGATGATCGGGGCGCTCGCCTTCGGCGCCGCCTCGGTCTGTGCGGCCTACGCGAACAGCCCGGAGATGCTGATCGCGGCCCGGGCGGTCCTCGGGATCGGCGGGGCGACGCTGATGCCCTCCACGATCGGGCTCGTGCGCAACATGTTCCGGAACGAGCAGCAGCGGGCGAAGGCGATCGGCATCTGGTCGGGCGCCATGGCCGGCGGAGTCGCGCTCGGCTCGGTGCTCAGCGGGGTGATGCTCCAGCACTTCTGGTGGGGTTCGGTCTTCCTGATCAACGTGCCCGCGATGGTGCTGCTGCTGGTGCTGGTGCCGCTGCTGGTACCGGAGTTCAAGGACCCGGACCCGGGCCGCTTCGACTTCCTGAGCGTCCCGCTCTCCATGGGCGCGGTGCTGCCGGTGGTCTACGGCATCAAGGAGAGCGCCGCCCACGGGCTCGACATCGCGTGGGCCGCGGTGATCGCGGCCGGGCTGGCCGTCGGCTGGGTCTTCGTCCACCGGCAGCGGACCCGCTCCGACGCGATGATCAGCCGGGAACTGTTCCGTGGCCGCGGCTTCGGCACCGGAATCGGGCTCAACGCACTGGCCGCCTTCGCGATGATGGGCTCGGCCTTCTTCACCACCCAGTACCTCCAGTCGGTGCTCGGCATGAGCACGATGGAGGCCGCGCTGTGGAGCCTGGCCCCGTCCCTGGCGGTCGGTGCGGCGGCGCCCGCGGCGACCGCTCTCGCCCAGCGGGTCCAGCGGGCGTACGTGGTCTGCGGCGGGTTCGCCGTCGGCGCGGCGGGCTTCGGGGTGTTCACGCTGGCCGGGACCGACTCGCTGGTCCTGCTGCTGATCGGCTCGGCCGTGATGAGCAGCGGCATCGTCGCGGTGATGGCGCTCGTCTCGGACATGGCGATGGCCGTCAGCCCGCCAGAGAAGGCCGGCTCGGCCGCCTCGCTGCTGGAGACCGGGCAGGAGTTCGGCGGGGCGCTGGGCATGGCCCTGCTGGGTGCCGTCGCCACCGCGGTCTACCGGGCGGACATGCCCGCCGCCGCCCCCGAGGCCGCCCGCAAGACCCTGCCGGGCGCGCTGGCCACCGGCGACGAATCGCTGATCGCGATCGGCCGGGACGCCTTCGTCCACAGCATGCACCTCGCCTCGGTGACCGGGTCGCTGATCCTGCTGACCGGCGCGGTGCTCGCGGCGACCCTGCTGCGCCGGGCGACCCGGCCGGCTCCGGCCGCCGAAATCCCGGCCACGGCTCCGGTCCCGGCCCGGGTCTGACCCGTACCGGCACAGCGAAACCCCGGAGAGTCCTCGGACTCCCCGGGGTTCGCCGCGTCACTGCCTCACATCAGAACTGCACGTCCGAGCACGCGTAGAACGCGTTGGCCGTGTCCGCGACGTTCCAGACGCTCAGGATGATGTGCTTCCCGGACTTCTGGGTGGGGATGGTGCCCTGCTGGGTCAGTGTCGCCGGGGGCTGCTTGCCGCCGTACGGCACCGTCATGAAGGGCTGCGGCTCCAGGTCGGCCCGGGTGAGCGGCTTGGTGGGGTCCCAGCCGTCCTTGGTGATGTAGTACCGGAAGTCCGACGTGGCGTGCCGGGCGGTGAACTGCCAGCGGAAGCTGAAGCCCTGACCGGCGGTCACCTTGGTGGCGGGCCAGTCGCCGCCACGCGGGTCGTCCAGCTGGGCGAACTCGCCGTGACCGGCGGAGCAGATCGACCCGTCGGCCGGCCCGGCCTCCGGGAAGCCCTTCGGGCCCTCGACGCTCTGCGGCTCCCACTGGATGTTGCCGCAGCCGGTCACCGTGCCGTTGGCGCACAGCTTCTGACGGCTGATCGGGTTGTCCGTGTAGCCGTGGCTGCTGGCGCTGCTCGTCGCGAACATCGAGACGCCCGCTACCGCAAGGCCGACCAGGGCCGCGCTTGCCTTCATACGCATGAGATGTCGCTCCTCGGATCGTGGGGGGAGTGGGGTTCCATGAGCACTGCTGCGTACGCGCGTTCTGCGGTCTAGACCAAGGCTTAGATTATTGCCGTGCCTTGACCATGTCCAGACCAATGAGCGCGGGATTCCGGTTGTCCCGGAACCTCCCCCCGCGCCCCTTCAGCTGCCGTCGCCCCCGGTCCGCCCGACGTAGAACGCCACCGTCAAGTCCTTTACCAGCGCCTTCCGTTCGTAGTCGTCCAGCTCCACGAGCCCTCGTTCGGTGAGCCGGCTGACGGTGTCGTCCACCGCGTCCACCACCGAGGTCAGCACGCTGTCCCGGTGCTGCGCGTCGATCGCCGCGATCCGGCGCCGCTGCATGGCCGCCGCCACCTCCGGCGCGTACTCGATCCCGGTCGGCTGGGCCGAGTACACCTCGACGCCGACCGGCTCGCAGTCCGCCTTCAGCATCCGGGTCAGCGCGTCGCCGACCGCCTCCGCGTTGCGCAGGGTGTGCGCGTCCTCGTGGAAGGCGTCGGCGGGCAGCTGGGACAGGACCCGGGCCATCGCGGCCTCCACCTGCTCGCGCAGATACGCCTCGTGGTCCTCGATCCCGAGCGCCGCCCGCACGGTGTCCTTGACCCGCCACACGACCTGGACGACGACCCGCAGCGCGGTGCCGTTCGCGTCCACGGCGGGCAGCGGCTCGCTGCGCCAGTGCCGCAGCCGTACGTCGATCCGGCGGCGCAGCAGCAGCGGGCTGACCCACACCAGACCGGTGCGCCGCACGCTGCCCCGGTACTGCCCGAAGAGCGTGAGCACCCAGGCGTGCCCGACCCGCCCCCGGCCGAGGCCGCCGAGCGCGAAGAGCACCACGGCCGCCAGGAACACGAGCGCCGCCCAGGCACCGGTGGGCAGCCCTTCGTACGGGCGCGGCCCGAGCCCGGCCCGGGCGAGCAGGGCGGCCGGGACCGCCCCGGTCCACCACAGGACGCCGCCCGCCGCCACGGTCCCGCCGCAGCCGGTGAGCAGCGCGACCCAGCCGGGCAGCGCGGGCCCGGGCCGCTCGCGCAGCCGGGGGTCGGCGTCGGGGGCGGGCCGGGTCGAGGGCCGCACCCGCGGCGTCCTCGGCACGGGCGGCCGCCGCACCCCGGCCCCGGGGTCGCCACCGCCCGGCCGCACGACGGTGGGCGGCACGGCGGCGGCGCCGGCGCGCTGGTCCTCGCGGAAGAGGAGGTGCACGGGGATGGACGCGGTGCGCTCGTTGGCGATGACCGCCTGGTGCCGGCCGCTGTCCCGCACCGGGTCGGGCCCGGGCACCCGGGCCCCGGTGAGCGCGAGGACGGGCTCGGGCCGGGGCGCCTCCACGAGGGGCACGGCATCCTCCGGCGGCGCGGTGTCCTTGGCCGCGGTGTCCTCGGGTGCCGCGTCCTCGGGCTCGGCGTCCTTTACGGGTTCCGGCGCGGGCACCTCTTCCGGGCGCGCTTCCTCCGGCACCGAAACGGAAGCCGAAGCGGCCCCGAGCGAGACCCCGCGGTCCTCCTCACCCGACGGGAGATCGAGCACCAGATCGACGACGGAACCGGAACCGCTGTCATCCGGAGCGGCCGCCCCCGCGACCTCGACCACCACCTCGTCGTCCGAGGGCACCGACACCGCCACCGGTCCGAAGAGCGGGGGTGGTTCGAGGGTGCGGGTCGCGGCCGGGGTGGCGCCCCGGACCGGCAGCCCCTCGGCGACCGGCTCGTCCGCGGCGGCCCCCGCGGCCCAGGCGTCCGTGACGCTGCCCGCTCCGCCCGGGCCGACCCATTCCCGTACCGGCACCGCTCCGTATTCCGTCTCCTGGCCGTGCTCCGGGTTTCCGGAGCTGTCCGACACCGTGGATCGCATTTCCGCCTCCGTCATGTGCGTCGTGTCACGCGAAGAGTCGCCGCCAGGTCTCCGGGCCCGGATAGCCGTCGGCCTCCGTCCCCCGCCAGCCCTGGGCCTTCTGGAAGGTCTCGACATTGCGCCGGTCCGCCTCGGTCCACCGGGGGCTGGGGCCGATGCGGTAGTGCGCGCCGTACCCCTTCTTCACCAACTGTTTTCCGAGCCGGTCGACATGGCTGTTGGACTGACCCGGCCGGAAATACCCCCGTCCGGGGAAGGCCGGAGCCGCCTGCGGCCCGCTCTGCCCGCTCGCGGCGGGGATGTCGCGGCCGGTTCCGGTCACCAGCAGCTGCCAGGTGTCGGGGCCGGGGATGCCGTCGGCCTCGGCGCCCTTCCACCCCTGGGCCTGCTGGAACGCCTGGGTGGCCCGGCGGTCGGCGTCGGTCCAGACCGGGTCGGGGCCGATCTTGTAGAAGCGCTTGCCGCCCCGGGCGACGAGCATCGCGCCGAGCCGGGTCACGTACGCGTTATTGGCGCGGGGCCCGAACTTCGCCGCACCCGGGAACGGGTCCTTCTCCGCCTCGCTGCCGGCCTTCCCCGTGCTCAGGCCCTTGTAGCGGTAGGCGACATAGCTGGCGGAGTTGGTCCAGTACGCCATGGGCGTCGTCTGCTTGCGGGTGTGCGGCTTGGTCTGCTCGTACGCCGTGTAGTGCGTGTGCGTGTAGTCGGTCCAGCCGCCGAAGATCGTGACGTGCGAGCCGTTCCCGGGGTCGGCGAGGTTGTGGAAGAGCAGGATGTCGCCCGGCTGAAGGTCCTCGCGGGCGATGCGGGTGCCGTACGCGGCGAGGCTGCCGGTCCACTCGTTGCCCGGCAGGTTCCAGGCCATCGACACATAGCCGGAGCAGTCCTGCCGGTAACCGTCCGACCAGTATTTCGACATGCTGTACGGGACCTGCGCGTCCAGCCACTTCTTCGCGCGGTTGATGATCTCGGTCCGGGTCGTCGCCCGCGGCTCGGGCGCCGCGGCCTGGGCCGCCGCCGGGCCCGGCGCACCGGCCCCGCGCAGCGGACCCGGCAGCCCCTGGGGGCTGTCCGGCAGCGGGCCGATCCCGGCCGGCACGCCCGTGCCGGGCACCGGGGCGGGGTCGGCGGGCACCCCGGCGGACTCCGCGGCCCCGCCGCCGAGCACCACCCCGGCGGCGGTGACCAGCACCATCGCGCGCCGCGCGCCGTGTGCGGCCGGGTGGCCCCCGTACCGCACGGGCAGTCCCCCGGCGGCGGTCCGCCGCTGGGCGGCGCAGCCTGGACAGGGACAGTCGATGGCGGGTACGTACTCCTTGAAGGCCGGCACAGTCATGCGATTCCCCTCCGCAGTCGTCAGGTCATGACCTACGTCGCGACATACCGCATTTTGACGGATAGAAGGGAAAAAACGACCATCCGACAGGCCGGGGAGGCCAGGGGATGGTCGGGAGCACCGCCGGGGATCGGGTAGAGTTTTCCAGGTCAGCAGGCGCCGCTAGCTCAGTTGGTTAGAGCAGCTGACTCTTAATCAGCGGGTCCGGGGTTCGAGTCCCTGGCGGCGCACGCACAGCCAAGGCCCCCTCGCTTCGCGCGAGGGGGCCTTGGTCGTTCTTCGATGCGCTTCCGCGCCCACTCCCCGCGTGCGGAGGGTGACCGGTTATCGACGTAACGTCAGAAAGCGGCTGGGCGGGCGGGGAGCGTCCCCCTACAGTGGGATGTGCGGCGGACCCGGACGCCACCGACCTCCCGTGTCCGCGCCGGGCCACTCCCGCGGCCCGCGCACCGCGGTCGAGGACCGGCCCGGCCGCAGCCCGGGGAACGGGCGGCGGCCGGGCCGGGTACCGGTCCTCCGTACGGATCAGGCGGCCTTCGCGGTGCTCTTCCCGCCCGTGCCCTTCCCGCCCGCGCTCTTCTCCGCCGTCAGGTAGGCCGAGACGACCACATTCGCGGTGTACGAGTGGGACTCCTGGTCGTACGTGCCGCCGCAGGTGATCAGCCGCAGCTCCGCCCGCCCGTCCTTGCGGGGCCCGTACGCCTTCTGGGCGTCGAACCGGGCACGAGTGAGGACCTGCACGTCGTCGATGGTGAATTCGGCGACCGTGCCGTCCGTGCGGGTCACGTCGACCTTGGCGCCGGGGCGGGCCGCGCTGAGCCCGTAGAAGACGGCGGGCTTGGTCTCGGTGTCGACATGGCCGACGAACAGGGCCGGTCCCTCGGCGCCGGGCCGGGTGCCGTTCCCGTACCAGCCGACCGTCTGGGGCGTGTCGAAGGACGGCGGCTCGATCGCGCCCTCCGCGTCCAGGCCCCGGGAGACGACGGGGGCCTCGACGCCGATCGACGGGATCTCGACGCTCTTCGGCGCGACGCCCCCGATCGGCGGGTGCGCCGGGGGCAGCGGCACGCCGAGCGGGCGCCCGACCGCGGCGACGTCGCCGGTGGTCGGGGCCGAGCCGATGCCCGAGCCGTCCGTGATCCCGCGGCCCCAGAGCCACAGGCCCAGCAGGATGACGGCCCAGGTCACCCCGGTGAGCAGCCTGCCGCGCCCCGCCGCCTCCTCCGGTGCGGACATGTCAGTCGGCCGCCGGGCGGCGACGGCGCACGCTGCGGAGGGCGACGGCGACGGCCGCGACGGCGGCCAGCCCGAGGCCGATCACCTCGTGGACGGTGCCGGGGCCGTCCTGCTCGGCGGCCTTGCCCGCCAGCACGGCGGTGCCGCCGCCGCCCGCGTGGACCGGGGCGACGGGCATCGGCCGCTCGCGGTGCACGACGGTGAAGGTGGCGGTCACCCGGGTGTGCTTGTCGCAGGTCGCCCGGACGTCGTAGTCGCCGGGCTCGGCGTCCGCGCGGACGCGCGCCTCGGCGTGGAGCGTGCGGCCGTCACCGGACGAGAACCGCGCATCGGAGACGAAGGCGTCGGAGCTCCCCTCGGCCTCCTTGGCCTTGCAGCCGGACAGCTCCAGCCCGACCCGGCCGCCCGGGGCGACGGACGAGGGCGAGACCGACAGGGCGGCGCGGGACCGGGAGTCCTCGTGGCCGGAGCCGGATTCGGCCAGTGCCGCGGGGATCGGCACCAGGGTCGCCGCAGCCAGTGCGGCGGCACAGAACGTGAGGGGTATGGAACGCATCGTGAACCTCCTGATGGAAGGTTCACGCGCGCCGGGGCTTTCCGCATCCGCAGCGCGGGGGCGCTGGGGCCTGCCTGACCATTCCCGTCGTTGCCCGAAGGGCGGCCGCGCGGCGTCAGGTGCGTGCTCTCGGCGTGCCGGCCCCAGACCCCTGTACTGGACGTACTGGGGTCTGGGGCCGGTGCGGCGAGAGTGCGTGCATGGCGCCGCGCGGCAGACGGGAATGGTCAGGCAGGCCCTAGGCCGGTGGAGTGGGCCCGGCGCCCCGCGTAAGGCGGTGTCAGCCCAGGTCGACCAGGTCGACCAGGTTCGCGATGGAGTCCACGACCGTGGACGGGCGGAACGGGTACTTGTCGATGTCCGCGACCGTGGTCAGCCCGGTGAGCACCAGGAAGGTCTGCATGCCCGCCTCCAGACCGGCCAGCACATCGGTGTCCATCCGGTCGCCGATCATGGCGCTGGACTCGGAGTGCGCGCCGATCGCGTTGAGCCCGGTGCGCATCATCAGCGGGTTCGGCTTGCCCGCGAAGTAGGGGGCCTTGCCGGTCGCCTTGGTGATCAGGGCGGCGACGGAGCCGGTCGCGGGCAGCGGGCCCTCGGCGGACGGGCCGGTCTCGTCCGGGTTGGTGCAGATGAACCGGGCGCCGGCGTTGATCAGCCGGATCGCCTTGGTCAGCGCCTCGAAGGAGTACGTACGGGTCTCGCCGAGCACCACGTAGTCCGGGTCGTGGTCGGTGAGGACGTACCCGATGTCGTGCAGCGCGGTGGTGAGCCCGGCCTCGCCGATGACGTACGCCGTGCCGCCGGGCCGCTGGTCGTCCAGGAACTGGGCGGTGGCGAGGGCGGAGGTCCAGATGTTCTCCACCGGCACGTCCAGGCCCATGCGGTTCAGCCGGGCGTGCAGGTCGCGGGCGGTGTAGATCGAGTTGTTGGTCAGGACCAGGAAGGGCAGTCCCGAGTCACGCAGCCGCTTGATGAAGGCGTCGGCGCCGGGGATCGGGGTGCCCTCGTGGATGAGGACTCCGTCCATGTCGGTCAGCCAGGACGAGATCGGCTTGCGCTCTGCCATGTGGGACTCCAGTTGCCGTACGCCAGGTGCGGGGACGCCGGCGGCACCGCGTTGTGCAGCGCCGACGCCTTGAGTTTAGGTGGTCCGGCATTTGGGGGGTGGAAGAAGGAGCGGGGCTGGGTGCGTGCAGCTGCAAGGCGGAGGATTGAGCCAACGCGGAGCGTTGGTGATTGACGACAACGCCGCAGATGCGCGTGCCCAGCCCCGCGACGCCGCCCCCCAAATGCCGGACCACCTGAGGCCGACTGTTCGATCTGGAGGTACTGGCTGACCGCCTGGTGATCAGCGGTCCGCGCGGCGGGTCCGGCGGGCGGTGAGCACCATCGCGCCGCCGCCGATCAGGAATCCGGAGACGGTGAGGGCGGGCAGGGGTACGGGGACGGAGATGCCGGTGTCGGCGAGCTGCGGGACCCCCGCCGGGTCGGTGCCCGGTGGCACGGGGCGCCGGGTGGTGCCGGTCCTGCCGGGGTCCGCGTATCCCTCGTCGCCCTTGCCCTTCACCGTGCCGCTCCCCTCGTCCTCGTTCTCGTCCGTCCCGGCCGCGCTCTCGCGGTCGCCGTCCGTCTCACCGGTCCCGGTGCCGTCCTCGCCCGGCTCGACCACGGAGAACGGGTAGTCCTCGGACTCGCCGACCCACTCACCGTCGCCCCCGGTGCCGCTCCCGCCGCCCCGGCGCTGGACGATCGCGGCGTTCGCGGTGATCCGGCCCGGGCTCGTGTCGGAGGTGAAGGCCAGCCGGACCTGGACGGTGACGGTACGTCCGGCGGGCACCGTGAACCCGGGGAAGGCGTCGTCGCCCCCGCCGCCGAAGACCCCGATGTGCTCGTCCCGGTCGGTCGTCTCCCAGGTCACCCGGTGCTCGACCCCGGGTCGGGCGCGCTCCGAGAACTGAAGCTGAATCTGGTCCGAGGTCAGCGCCCGCTCCTCGTCGGTGAGGACGAGCACGGGGTGGATCGCGCGGCAGGACTCGGTGGTCGTGTTCGTCAGGTCCAGGAACCAGGTGCCGTAGCCGCCGCCGGACGCGTAGATCTCGGGCCCGCCGTGGATACGGGTGTCGATGGGGAAGGCGGCCGACGCGGGGTTCCCGCAGCCCGGCTGCTGTTCGGCGGTGGCCGAACCGGGCACACCCGCCCGGATCGGCCCACTGGCCGTCCCGGCGACCGCACTGCGCTGCGGGGCGGCGGTCGCGGTCGCCCCGCCGAGGACCACGGGCATCACACTCGCGGCGGCCAGCCCGAGCACGAGACCGTGCCGGGTGCGGCCGGTCCCGGGCGGTTCGACGGTCTCGGCGGACTCTGCGGATTCGGGGGCCATGCAGGGCAGCCTCCACTTCATACGGCGAGGACCGGAACGGGGCGCCGCGGACGGCACGGCCCCGGACACCCCTCGGGGCGGCCGACCCTGCCACGCCCGCGGGCACACCCGCCGCAGGCGTGCCGGGGGTGCGGCCGGAGGGGGGTGCGGGTGCGCCCGGACGGAGGTGCGGGCTCAGCCCGTCGCAGGCGCCCCGGCCGGGGTCACGCGGCCGAACAGCGGGGCCAGTACCAGTTGCGCCGCGCCCTCCGCGACCGGGCGGTCGCCCTCGTGGGCGGTGACCGGGACCGGGGTGCCCCGCGCACCGTCGCGGCGGGAGCGCTCGTCGAGGACGGCGCGCACTCCGCGTACGTACGTGTCGGGGTCGGCGGCGACCGTGCGGCCGCCCAGGACCACGCGGTCGATGTCGAGGAGGCCGACGAGGTTGGCGGCGCCGGTGCCGAGCACCCGGGCCGCCTCGGCCGCGTCGCCCCGGCGGACGGCGGCCAGGCACAGCGCCTCCAGGCAGCCGCGGCCGCCGCAGCCGCAGCGGAGGCCGTCCAGCTGGACGGTCTGGTGGCCGAACTCGCCCGCCCCGGTCCGCTCCCCCCGGTGCACCGCGCCGCCGAGGACGAGACCGGCGCCGAGGCCGGTGCCGAGGTGGAGGTACGCGAAGTCGGCGGGGCCGTCCGCGCCGAGGGCCAGGCCGAGCGCTGCGGCGTTGGTGTCCTTGTCGAGGACCACGGGCAGCCCGGTCCGGGCGGCGAGCGCGTCGCGCAGCGGGTAGCCGTCCCACCGCGGGAACCCCGTGACGCGGTGCAGCACCCCGCCCCGGTGGTCCAGCGGCCCCGGGACCGCGACGCCCACCCCGAGCACCGGCAGCGCCCCGTCCCCCCGCACGGCGGCGACCGCCCCGGCGGCGGCCGTCAGCACCTCGTCCGCCGGGGCCCCGAAGTCCAGCGGAGCCGTACGGCTTTCGGCTACGGCGCCCGCGAGGTCCACGAGCACCACGGTCAGCCCGTCGCGGTCCAGGTGCAGCCCCACCGCGTGCCCCGCCTCGGGAACCAGCCGCAGCACGGTCCGGGGCTTGCCGCCCGTGGAGGCGCGGCGGCCCGCCTCGGCGGCCAGGCCCTCGGCGCGCAGCCGGGCGGTGATCTTGCTGACGGCCTGCGGGGTGAGCCCGGTGCGCTCGGCGAGTTCGAGCCGGCTGATGCCGCGCTCGCCGGCCACCCGCAGCAGGTCGAGGAGGAGGGCCGCGTTGTGGCTGCGCAGGGCGGGAAGGTTCGCGCCGGTGTTGCTCCTGTTCACGGAACCATTGTGGCCCGCGCTTGCACTTTGGCAACAGCGTTGCCAAAGTGGACGGCATGACCTTCCTGCGCGTCGGACTCGTCGGCTACGGCCTGGCGGGGTCCGTCTTCCACGCCCCGCTGATCACGGCCACCGAAGGACTGGTCCTCGACACGGTCGTCACCCGCGACGAGGAGCGCCGCGCCCAGGCCCGCGCCGCATACCCGGACGTGCGCTTCGCCGGCTCACCCGACGAGCTGTGGCAGCGGGCGGACGAGCTGGACCTGATCGTCATCGCGTCACCGAACAGGACCCACGTACCGCTGGCGCGGGCGGCGCTGGAGGCTGGGCTTCCGGTGGTTGTGGACAAGCCGGTCGCGGGCACGGCGGCCGAGGCGCGGGAGCTGGCCGCGCTGGCCGAGGGGCGCGGGCTGCTGCTCTCGGTCTTCCAGAACCGCCGCTGGGACAACGACTTCCTCACCCTGCGCGCACTCCTCGCGGACGGCGTGCTCGGCGAGGTCCAGCGTTTCGAGTCGCGGTACGAGCGGTGGCGCCCGCGGCTGAAGGGCGGCTGGCGCGAGTCCGGCGACCCGCGCGAGATCGGCGGGCTGCTGTACGACCTGGGCAGCCATGTCGTCGACCAGGCGCTGACCCTGTTCGGCCCGGCGGCCCAGGTGTACGCGGAATCGGACCTGCGGCGCCCGAGCGCGGCGGCCGACGACGACACGTTCGTGGCGGTCACGCACGCCTCGGGCGTCCGCTCGCATCTGTACGTGAGCGCCACGACGGCCCAGCTCGGCCCGCGCTTCCGGGTGCTCGGGTCGCAGGCGGGCTTCGTGAAGTACGGCCTCGACCCCCAGGAGGCCGCCCTGCGCGAGGGCGCCCGGCCGGTCCCGGGCGAGCCGTGGGGCGAGGAGGGCGAGGAGCTGTGGGGCCGGCTCGGCGCGGGCGAGTCCCCGCTCACCGGCGGCGGCACCCCGGTCCGTACGCTCCCGGGCGACTACCCGGCGTACTACGCGGCGGTCAGCGACGCGCTGCGCGGGACGGGTGACAATCCGGTGACCGCCCTTCAGGCCGCCGAAACCCTGGACGTCCTGGAGGCGGCCCGCCGCTCGGCCCGCGAGGGGGTCACCGTCACCCTGCGGCCCGCCGGCGCCTCCGCCCACGTAACCGAGGAGCAGCCCGTATGAACCCCACCGCTCCGACCATCTCCGAGCTGATCGCCCAGGAGCGCCGGCTCACCCTGCCGCGTTTCGGCTACGACGACGCCTATGCGCTCGGCGGGCTGCTGGTCGCCCTGGCCCGGGAGCGGCACGCCCCGGTCGCGATCGACATCCGGCGCGGGGCGCAGCAGCTGTTCCACGCGGCGCTGCCCGGTTCGAGCGCGGACAACGACGCGTGGATCGACCGCAAGCGCCGGGTGGTCGAGCGGTACGGCGAGAGCTCGTACCTGGTGGGAACGCGGTTCCGGGCGAAGGGGACGACCTTCGACGAGGCGTCCCGGCTGGACCCGGACGTGTACGCGGCGCACGGCGGCTCGTTCCCGGTCGCGGTCGAGGGCGCGGGCGTCATCGGCTCGGTGACGGTCTCGGGGCTGCCGCAGGCGGAGGACCACGCGCTGGTGGTGGAGGCGCTGGAGCGGTTCGTGTCGCGGATCGACGGCTGACACGTACGGAGGGGTGGGGTCCGCGTACACACGGACCCCACCCCTCCGATGTATCGGGACGCCCCAAGCGCCCCTGAGCACCTCTAGGCGTCCTTCAGCTCCTGCCGCTGTCGGCCCAGGCCCTCGACCTCCAGCTCCACGACGTCACCGGCCCGCAGATACGGCTTGGGCTCGGGCTGCCCCATCGCGACGCCGGCCGGGGTGCCGGTGTTGATGACGTCGCCCGGGTGGAGCGTCATGAACCGGCTCACATAGCGGACGACCTCGCCGACCGGGAAGATCTGGTCGGCGGTGTTGCCGTCCTGCTTCAGCTCGCCGTTGACCCAGAGCCGCAGCGCGAGGGCCTGCGGGTCGGGGATCTCGTCGGCGGTCACCAGCCAGGGGCCCAGCGGGTTGAACGTCTCGCAGTTCTTGCCCTTGTCCCAGGTGCCGCCGCGCTCGATCTGGAACTCGCGCTCGGAGACGTCGTGCGCGACCGCGTACCCGGCGACGTGGGCGAGCCCTTCCTCGGCCGTCTCCAGGTAGCGCGCGGTGCGCCCGATGACGACGGCCAGCTCGGCCTCCCAGTCGGTCTTCACGCTGCCGCGCGGCACGAGCACGGTGTCCTCGGGCCCGACGACGGTGTCCGGGGCCTTGAAGAACAGGATCGGCTCGTCGGGGACCGGCGCCCCGGTCTCCGTGGCGTGGTCGTGGTAGTTCAGCCCGATGCACACGATCTTGCCGATACGGGCGAGCGGCGGGCCCACCCGCAGCCCCTCGGCGTCGAGCGCCGGCAGCTCGCCGGACGCGGCAGCGGCGGCACGCACCCGCGCGAGCGCGTCCTCGTCGGCGAACAGGGCGCTGTCGATGTCGGGGACGACGCCCGACAGGTCTCGCAGGGTTCCGTCCTCGTCCAGCAGCGCCGGTCGTTCCGCGCCCGCCGTACCCACACGAAGCAGCTTCAAGAGTCGTTCTCCTCGATCGGGATCAGGCCCGTCGGATGGGTAGCGGCCATCGCAGGCTTGTCCGATCCTCCAAGACGTCCGATCACTCCGCAAGACCCTGTTCACCACCTGGACCGGGCTGCCCCGGCGCCGGAGTTACGCGGCCGTGGCGACCGCGGCGCCCGGCGCGGTCATGTCGCGGTACAGGAAGGCCCGCTCGATCGCGGTCCAGGTCGTGCTGGTGACCACGTACAGCGCGGCGGCCAGCGGCACGAAGGCGACGGTGAAGAGGGTGAAGAAGGACATCAGCGGCATGAGCCGGTTCATCGCGCCCATGCCGGGCATCGGCTGCCCGTCGGGGCCGGTCGCCGGGGTGACCGGGTTGGCGGCCATCTGACGCTTCGTACGCCCGTAGTTGAAGGTGGCGACGGCGGCCACGATCGCGAAGAGGCCCAGATAGACGAGGCCCTGCGCGCCGAACATCCCGCCGTGCGACAGGGCGTCGTGCCAGCGCTCGCCGAGCGGGGCGCCGAAGAGCTGGTGGCCGAGGAGCGAATTGGCCTCGCCGCCGATCTTCTGGCTGGAGAACAGGTGGTAGAGCAGGAAGAACGCCGGCATCTGGAGCAGGCTCGGCAGGCAGCCGGAGAGCGGCGAGACCTTCTCCTCGCGGTGCAGCTCCATGAGCGCCTTCTGCATCTTCTCGCGGTCCTTGCCGTGCTTCTTGCGCAGCTCGGCGATCTGCGGCTGAAGCCGGCGCTGCGCCTTCTGCCCGCGCGCGGCGGCCCGCGAGAGCGGGTGCACGGCGAGCCGGACGAGCGCGGTGAACAGGACGATCGCGGCGGCGGTGGACGCGCCCTGGAAGAGCGGGTGGAGCAGATCGGCGAGGGCGCCGACCAGGCTGGCGAATGCGGACATGAAGGCGGACATGGGTGAGCCCTCCGGGGGTCTCGTCGTACCGGGAAGTCGATTCGGCGTGACGGGTCCACGTGAGGGGCTGAGGTGTCCTTACGCGGCCGTCAGGAGGGCGCGCCCCGGCGCTCGGGGGCGGCGGCGACCCTGGGCGTCCGGGTCCCGTTGCGGAAGGAACGCGGTGCGCTTCTCGCGGTCGCGCATGGCGGTGCGCACCCGGGTGCGGGGCACCGGGGCGGCGCAGCGGGCGCTGATGACCGAGCAGGCGACGAGCGCGGTGCCGGCGGCCGCCGTGGCGGCGAGCGCGACGGCGGCGGAGATGCTGCCGCCCTCGGCGAGAAGCACCTCGGTGAGGAGGAAGAGGAGCAGCCCGGCGGGTCGCAGGACGCGGGAGAGACCGTCGCGTACGCGGCTCATGGCGTCGGTGCCCATGGGCGGTGCCTCCCTTCCGTATGCGCTCCTGTCGGTCCATCCGTTATACACGACCGGCCGAGCCGGTCAACGTACGTTGACAGCCATCCGGTCCGCTTCCACCTCGTCCCGGGCCAGCACCTCGTCGTCCGGCCGTTCGTCGCGCTCGCGCGGACCGGCGTACGTCACCGCGAGCGCGACGGCCAGATTGGCGGCGAGGGCGACGATGCCCGCGTTCACGCCCCAGACCGGATCGTGCTCCGTGAAGACGAACCCGCACACCACGCCGACCCCGGCGACGAGCCCGGACAGCGCCCCGAGCAGCGTCAGCCGCCGCCACATCAGCCCCAGCAGCACCATGGGGAGCAGCTGTGCCATTCCCTCGTACGAGATGAGCGAGAGCCGTACGAGGGTGTTGGGGGCGGTGTACGTGAGGAGCAGCGCCAGGGCGCCCGCGACCACGACGACCAGCTGCGCGGCGCCCTTCTGCCGGCGCTCCCAGCGCGGCACGAGGGAGAGCACGCTGCGGCCCCACATCGTGCCGATGACCAGCATGAACACCGCCATCGGCACGATCGAGGAGAGCGCGGCGGCGACCCCGATGACGCCGACGGACCAGGCGGGCAGCGAGTCCGTGACGAGCTTGAAGAGCGCCAGGTTGGAGTCGGCGCCGGCCAGCCCCGGCACCACGAACAGCGCCGCCATGCCGAGCAGCATCGGCACGAAGAGCAGGACGTTGTAGGCGGGCAGCCACATCGCGTTGCGGCGCAGCACGTCGGCGTTCTTCGCGCCGAGGTAGCCGGCGACGGTGGTCGGGAAGATCACGACGGTGAGCGAGTTCAGGAACGAGGTCGTGATGAACCACGCCTGTCCGAGGCCGCTGTCCCCGTGCCCGGGGAAGGTCAGCCACTCGCTCTTCTGGGTGACGAGCCGGTCGAGGAAGGGCCCGTAGCCGTCGAAGTAGTGCACGGGCACATAGATCGCCAGGAACCCGAGCGTGACGATGACCAGCAGGTCCTTCAGCACGGACACCCAGGCGCTGCCGCGCAGCCCGCTGACCACGACGAAGCCGGTGGTGACGGCGAAGGCGATGAAGTACGCCCAGTTCAGGCTGACGGCCCCGTAGGAGATCGTCGAGACGACGACGCCCATGCCGGTGATCTGGAGCTGGATGTACGGCAGCAGGAACACGGTCGCCAGGACGGCGACGAGCGCGCCGAGCCAGGGCCGCCCGAAGCGGTGCGCCACCATGTCGGTGATCCCGACGAGACCGTGCTTGCGCGCGTACGCCCACAGCATCGGCCCGACGACGTAGCCGACGGCGTAACCGCAGGACATGTACGCGACGACATACAGGACGGGGGCCCCGTAGTTGTAGCCCCAGCCGGCGGCGCCCAGGTAGCTGAAGCTGGTGTAGCCCTCGCCGGCCATCAGCACCCAGATGAAGACGGCGCCGAGGCTGCGCCCGCCCACCGACCACTCGGCGAGCCCGCCCCCGCCGCCGCGCGTGCCGCGTACGGCGAGCAGCCCGAGCGCGACGGTGGCGACCATGAAGACCCCGAAGACGGAGGTCGCGACGGCGGCGTTCACCGGCGGTCACCCCGCCGGGTCAGCCATACCGCGACGGGCGTCAGCAGGGTCGCCCCGAGCAGCCAGAAGAAGAGGAACGGCAGCCCGAGAACGACGGGCCGGACCCGGTTCACGAACGGCAGCGCGCCGAGGTGGAGCGCGTAGGGGACCAGCAACCACAACAACTGCGGACGTCGTCTGAGCACGTGGAGACACGTTAGAGGGCCGGCGGCGGGTCCGTGGCCGGTGGCCGTCAACACCTCCGGAACGCGACCCGGCTCACGCCCCCGGGCCCGCGGAGTGGCCCCCGTCGCGTGCCCGCACAGCAGTACGGTGTGGTGCATGCGCCCCGACACTCCTGCCGACCACATCTCCGAAGCCGAGCGCCTGCTCCGCACCGCGGCGCAGTACCCCGAGGACCACGAGCCGCTGCTCCTCCAGGCCGCGGCCCACCTGGAACTCGGCGGCGACCGCGCCCGCGCCACGACGCTCTACGACGAACTGCTCGGCGACCCCCGCACCGAGCACCCGCATCTGGTGAAGGCGCTCAGCGCCGCGAACCTGTGGGAGTACGGCCACGAGGCGGAGGCCCGCGCGCTGATCGACGGCGTCCGCGTGGCGGCCCCGCAGGAGGCGGCCCCGTGGGAGATCGCGGCCGAGACCCTGGAGGCCCACGACGAGCTGGACGCGGCTCACGACCTCTTCTCCACGGCCCTGCGGCTGCTGATCGCCCCGGGCGAGGAGGTCCCGTACCAGACCCAGTCGCTGCTGACCGGCCGCCACCGGGTCCGCCGCCTGATGGGCGTCGCGCACGACGCGTGGGACGAGCTGGCGGACACCCTGCACACGGCGGCGGTCCCGCTGGACGAGCTCCACGACCCGAAGCGGCTGTGGTCGCTCGGCTCGTCGGACCCGGGCGAGCTGCGCGCCGAGATCACCCGCCTGCGCGCCGAACTGGGCACGTACCGGACGGCGTTGTCCCGCCCGTTCCCGGTGGCGGTGCTGCACTGGCCGGCCGCCGAATTCCGCGAACTCCTCACGGCGTACCCGGGCCTGGGCAGCGAATACGCCTCCCACCCGGACCACCTGGCCCGCCTGGAGACGGCCCTGCGCGACCTCCAGGCGGCGGGCACCCCGAACCTCGGCATCGTCCGCGGCACGGTCCCCTCCTACGAAGCCTTCGCCGCCTCCGAATCCGCGTCCCCGGCGGACCCGGACCTCCTCCCCCAGTACGCGACGACCCTGGCCGCACGGGGGCGCGCGGTGCCGTGGCCGCCGGCGAAGAGCGCGGGGTGCTGGTGCGGGTCGGGGGAGTCTTATCGGGGGTGCCATGGGGGGCGGGTGTAGGGACTGCTGATGCGGGATTGACGCGGAGCCGCCCCGGCGGCGAATTGCGGATGCCGGGGCGCGCCCCGGCTCCGTACCCTTCGCCCATGCCCGAACTCCAGCGCCTGCGCCCCGGCCACGCCCCCGCCGTCCTCGCGTTCGAGCAGGCCAACCGCGCCTTCTTCGCCGCGTCGGTCCCGGACCGCGGCGACGCGTTCTTCGCCGGCTACCCGGCCCGCCACGCGGCCCTGCTCGCCGAACAGGCCGCGGGGACCTGCCACTTCCACGTCCTGGTGGAGTCGGGCGAGATCCTGGGCCGCTTCAACCTGCTGGACGCCACCGCCGGCACCGCCGAACTCGGCTTCCGCCTCGCGGAGAAGGCCACGGGCCGCGGCCTGGCGACGACCACGGTGCACCAGCTCTTCGGCCTGTGCCGCACGACGTACGGCCTGACGACACTCAGGGCGAGGGCGGCGGTACGGAACGCGGCGTCGCGGGCGGTGCTGAGCCGGACGGGGTTCGTGGAGACGGGCGAGGCGGTGGAGCTGAGCGGGGAGCGGGGGGTGGCGTTCGTGCGGGTGCTGGGCTAGATCTCCTGCACGCGAGCCGCCCAGCGACTGCGATGCTGCTGCACGCAGGCGGGGTCTATGTCGTGTCCAGGCAGCACATGCAGATCGCCCAATACCTTCTGGCTGAAGGCATCGACAACCTTGAGGTCATCGGTGATGAGCCGCATGCCACTATCAAAGAGAACGTGACAGTTCGGGCAGAGGCAGAGAATGTTACTGCTCACATCCTGTCCGTTGTGCGGCCTGCCCAGCGCGTGGATATGCGCACCCTCACTGTATCGTCCACCCTCTGCGTCCACGACCAGGGGAATGCTGCACATCTGACAGAGGTTCCCGTAAAGGTTCTTGACTGCCCGGGCCTCAGCCGTGTTCCGCACCCGCCGCTGCACGCTCACGTATTTCGCGGCAGCCTTCTCAAGCGGCGTAACCGGTCGGATCTCTGCGGTGTCGTCCCTCTCCGTCGACTCCCAGGGCTCCACGGCCGACGACTTAGCCAAACGAAATTGCCACATAAGGAAGCCGCGGTCGGTGCGGACACTCCAGTAATCCTCAACGAGGTAGAGCCCGCGGTACCGGTAGCCCTTGGTCGCCTTGCGTCGCTTGATGCCCAAGCCGCGTACGTATCGGATGGGCAGCCCCTCCCGATAGTTGACCAGCATGCCTTCGTTGACCCCGGTCAACTCCTGGTCTGCTGTGATGTGTCCGCCCTTGTCAGGCTCCCCACCCTGCGCGGTGTAAATGATGACGTCGCCATGGTCCTCGTCGGCAGCGTAACCACCGCTGGCCACGATCGAGTCAACGCCCTGGTGCGCCGTACCGGAGATTCCCTGCCTGGAAAACCTGTGGACGTCAGCCGCGTAGAGCTCACTATGCGTACGGAACCACGCCCCTTCCACCGCGTTCGGAGGGGGGCCAAAGTAGATGGGCTTCGACTTCGAGGGTGACATGCGATCATTCTGTCAATGGCGGACACCTTCGATCAATAGAGCGGGCGTCCGGGGCGATGCTCATGGGTTTTCATGGCCCGATCGTTCGACCTCAATGAAACTTAAGGTCAAGACGCTCCGCCCGAGCGGTGCGTACGCTCACGCCACGCACCGCCCGCCCCGCCCGCATCCGAGGGAGTCCCCATGGCGGCCCGCCCCCTGCTCTTCCTGGACGCCGACGGACCGCTGAACCCGTATGCCGCGCAGCCCGAACGGCGTCCCGTGGACTACACCACCATCCGCGTGCCCCGGGACACTCTCGCCGCCACGGGGCATGGCCTGCTCCGCTCCTCCGCGCGGCCGTTGCGGGTATGGCTCAACCCCGCTCACGGCGAGGCCCTGTTGGCGCTCGGGTACGAGCTGTGCTGGGCCACCACCTGGATGAACGGCGCGAACACGTGGATCGGGCCCGCTCTCGGGCTGCCCGAGCTGCCGTTCGTGGACTTCGGAGACGGGCTGTTCCGGGAGCGCCCCGACGGTGTGCACTGGAAGTGCGAGGCGTTGATCGCGTACGCGGGTGGCCGCCCATTCGCCTGGGTGGACGACGAACAGAGCGACGCCGACCATGCCCACGTGAGCGCCCACCACCCGGGCCCGGCGCTCCTCCACCACGTAAATCCGCGGATCGGGCTGCGGGACGACGATTTCGCCGCCCTGGCCGCCTTCGCCGCGTCCCTCACCGGACCCGCCGCCCCGGCCGATTGGCCCGGGATCACACTTCCCCGCGCACCGGGGTAGACCCACACCACGGCCACCCCTTCGGGGACGCCCGACGGCCTGTGCGGCTCCCCCTTGCGTGGCCCCGTCCGGGTCTACAGCCGGTCCGGCGTCGATGTCATGGTCGGGCGCTCCCCATCGGCAACGGCTCCTTCCGGCTTCCCGCGCGCGTCGCGGTCATTTACCGGTTCTCCTGACGCGCGCGGGGGAACGTCGCGGCTGTCGGCCTCTGCTGACTGGCCGGAAGTCGCCGCCCGGCATTGCGGCGGATGTGATCTCGGTTACCTTCGGGGGGACTGAATGGAGAGCCCGTGATGATTCGGGGCTGGGAAGCCGATCCCTCGTCGCCGCTGGTACGCCGCCTGGGCAAGTCCCCCGCCGAGCTCGGGACCACGGGAGGCGAGCAGGGGTGCCCGGACATCTGGGAGTTGGAGAACGGGGACATCGCCGTCATCGGCCGGGACCTCACCGATTCCTACCTGCCTCGCCTTCCTCCGGGGCTGGTTGTCGCCCCGGACGAACGCCTCGTCGTCATCCCCCGCAGGACGGCTGCCGCGGCAAAGGGAGACCTGCCCGATGCCTAGCCTGCGGCCCCGCAGCGTCGGTGAGTGCCTCGCACTCGACGACTACTCCGCGGACTTCGGCCGGCACTTCTGGCGTTCCGGCTCCGACGGGTTCTGGAAGCTCGAACGTCAGCAGAGCTTCCGGGAGCCCGGGATACAACTCTAGGGAGCCGTCGCAGTGTCAGTACACCGCGCTTTCGGACGCGGCCCCGTCCGCGATCGAGTCAAAACCGTGCTTCCCCCCAAGCCGCCGACAGGCGATCATGGGGTATCAGCGTGGGACCGCACCACGGTCCCACCGGCAGAGCGGGGGAAATCATGCTCCTGGTTGTTTCGGTCGTGGCCGTACTCGTCGTGGCCGTCGTCGGCTGTCTCGTCGTTCTCCGGCGGCGGGACGGGGCCGGAGAGCGGGGAGCCGTCGGGCGTGGGGCGGCGCGGCAGGCGGAGGCTCGGGGGCTGGCGCAGGGGCATGCGCAGAGTCAGGGCATGGGGCCTTACGGGGGCTGAGCCGGCCCGTCACGGGGCTTCGGGGGCGCTGGACGGGCTCGCCGCCTCTCAAGGCCGGGGCCCGTCCGCCGGCAGGTAGCCGAGTTGGGCCGCGTGGACTCCGGCCTGGAAGCGGCTTCGGGCGTCCAGGTGGCCCAGGAGGCCGGTGGCGATGCGGCGGGCGGTGCGGGGGGAGACGCCGAGGCGCTTGGCTATGGCCTCGTCCGTGTAGCCGCGGGCCAGCAGGCGCAGGGTTTCGTGTTGTTGGCGGGTCAGTGAGTGGTCCGCGGGTTTCTCGGAGGGGCCGAGGGGTTCGGCGTCGGCCCAGACGTTTTCGAACAGGGCCTCCAGCGCCGCGATGAGGCCCGGGCCCGACACCACGAGTGCGCCGAGCGAGGAGTCCTGGTCGTCCAGGGCGACCAGGGCCAGGCGGTGGTCGGTGATGATCATGCGGGTGCTGAGCGAGGGGGCCGTGCGGATGCCGGCGCCGAGCGAGGCCAGCCAGTTCACGTGGGCCACCGTGGGCGGGTGGTTGTGGATGCTGTCGAGATAGACCGTGCGCATCCGCACCCCGCGCTCCAGCAGCTCCTGGTTGAGGGGGCGGGAGGCGTGCATGTTCTCCGCCGTCTGCGCACCGCCCGTCGCGAAGGTCAGGATCTCCTCCTCCACCTCCTCGTGGAGCCGCGCCAGGTAGTCCCGTACGTGGTCCACACCGTCCAGGTGCACCACCGGCGGCTCACCGGTGGCGGAGTGGGAGGCGGGGAGGCCGCAGAGGAGTTCGGCCACGGCCGCCTCCCCGTCCGCCAGCCGCTGCTGTTCGGCGGCGAGCAGCGCGCGGCGGCGGGTCAGCAGCATCTCCAGGCCCAGCCGGGGGTCGACCACGTGCAGGCGCTGCTCACCGCCGGTGCCCGCGGCCGGGCGCACCAGGGACAGGTGCAGTAACTCCGCCAGGGCGGCGTCGAACTGATTGTGTGTCAGGCCGGTGCGGGCGCGGTGCTCCGCGAGGGACGCGTACGGCTGGGCGAGCAGTGCCCGGTAGACGATCTCCGCCGTGGCATCGAGACCCAAAGGGTCGAGCATCGTCCCTCCACACTAAAAGCACCGTCTCTTGCCGGAGTTATTACCTCGGGGCGGCGAAATCTACTCTTCGGCGCGCCTGTCGCGCGGCGGCGGGAAGCCGCGTGGTCCGGGTATCCACATGCTGGACGGAAGGGGCCATGGCCTCATCGGTCCAGCGGTCTCGCCTTCACCGTCGTGTCACCCGCGTACAAAACTCACGGTGCTGTCGAACGCTCCCCACCGCTGGTTCGAAGGGCTTCCGCATGACGCGTCTCCACCGGTTCTCCTGTACGGCCCTCCTGTCCCTGGCCCTGTCCCTGAGCGGCGGCGTTCTCGCCTCGGCTCCCGCGTACGCCTCCGCCGCCCCGTCCGACCAGGTCAGCAGCCCCGTCCTGCCCGAGCCCCCGGGGAGCCGGCCGCACGACTTCGGCTGGCAGTGAGTCCCGGCCCGGCGACGGGCCGCCGAGAGTGTACGGGAAGGCGGACGACGGTGCTGTTCCAACTGCTCGGGCCCCTGAGCATCACCGATGGGCGGGACCTCGTGGTCCTGCCGCCCTCCAAGCCGACCGCGCTGCTGGCCGCCCTGCTCATCCGGCCGGGGCAGGTCGTCTCCACCGACCATCTGCAAGAGGCCGTCTGGGGCGGGGAACAGCCCGCCACGGCCAAGGCCGCGCTCCAGAGCTGTGTCCTGCGGCTGCGCCGGATCTTCGCCAAGTACGGCATCGAGGACCAGGCCGTCGTGGCGGTCGCCGGCGGCTACCGCATCCACGCCGACGCCGAAACCCTCGACCTGCTCCACTTCCGGCAGCTCGTCGGCCGGGCGGCGGCGGCCGGTGACGACTCCGAGCTGTACACCCTGCGGGCCGCCCTCGCGCTCTGGCAGGGGCCGCTGCTCGCCAATGTGCCCTCCGGGCTGCTGCACCGGGACGAGGTGCCCCGGCTGGCGGAGGAGCGTCTGCGGGTCCTGGAGCGGGTCTGCGACATCGAACTGGAGCACGGCCGTTGCCGCGAAGTCCTCGTTGATCTTTGGGAAGTTACGCGCGTATACCCCGCCCACGAGCGGTTTTCCGAGCAACTGATGCTGGCCCTCTACCGGACCGGGCGGCAGACGGAGGCGCTGTCGGAGTACCGGAGGATCAAGGCGTACCTGCGTGACGAACTCGGTGTCGACCCCCGGCCCGGACTCCAGCGCCTGGAACTGGCGATCCTGCGCGGCGACGATCTGGGCACCCCGGACACCGGGCGGGCTCCCGTCTCCCTCACGGCCTCAGTCCCGCCGCCGGCCGCGCTCCCGCCGCGGGCGCTTCCGCCGGAGGGCCGGGGCGGTGGCGGTACGGGGACGGCCCCGCTCCCCGCGGTGCCCGGCTTCACCGGGCGCCGGCGTCAGGTGGAGGAACTCGTCCCGCTGCTGACGGGCGGCCTCCCCGGCCACCCCTCATCCGGCCCCGACCCCTCCGGCCCCGACCCGTCCGGCCCCGACCCGTCAGCCGCCGCCCCCGAACGCGCCCCCGTCGCCGTGCTCTCCGGGGCCCCCGGCATCGGCAAGACCGCGCTCGCCCTGTACGTGGCGCACCTGGTGGGCGGGCATTTCCCGGGCGGGTGCGTCCTGTTGCCGCTGACCCTGCCCGACGGCACCCCGCGCCCGACCGAGGAGGCCGCCGCCGAGCTGCGCGACGCGCTGTCGGCCGGGTCCGGCACCGGCACCGGCACCCGGCGCGGCCGTACGCTCCTGATCCTCGACGACGCCGTCCACCCCGATCAGGTACGCCCGCTGCTCACCGCCAACGCGGGCGGGGCCGCGATCGTCACCAGCCGGATGGGGCTCGCCGCCCTCGTCGCCACGCACGGCGGCACCGTGCACCGGCTCGGCGCGCTCGGCCCCGAGGAGTCGTACGCCCTGCTCACGGCCGTCCTGGGCCGGGACCGGGTCGCGGCCGAGCCGGCCGGGGCGCGGCTGCTGGCCGAGGTGTGCGGGCACCATCCGCTCGCCCTGCGGATCGCCGCCGCCCGGCTGCTCACCCGGCCCCTCCTCAAGCCGGCCGACTGCGCGCACTGGCTCCGCCACGACCTGCCGGCCCGCCTCGGCCTGGCCGACGACCCGCGGATGTCCGTACCGCTGACCCTGGACGAGGCGGTGGGGCGGCTGCCTCCGGTGCTGGCCGAGGCGCATCTCCGGCTCGCGGCGGCGGCCCGCGGACCGCTCACCGCGGACCTGGCCGCGACCGTCCTCGACGTCCCGTGGGAGACGGCCGAGGACCTGCTGGAACGCCTGCTCGACGCGGGCCTCCTGGAGGAGGAGCACCCGGGCGCGTTCCGGATGCACGAACTGCTGCGCGCGCACGCCCGGCGCGCGACCGCGTCGTCCGGCGCGGCCTCCGCTCCCGGGCGCGCCCGGGCACTCCCGCGCCCGCCACGGTGCGGGGAGACACCCCAGGCGGGCAGTACCCGGCCCACCGCCCTGCGGTGACACGCCGTCACCGCGCCTCCCCCGACACCCCGCACCACCGCTCCGTACACCCCTACCCGCCCCCCGCCGGACAGCGCGGCCCGCCCCCGGGCCTGCCGTCCCCGCCCCCAGAACAAGAGGTGTGACGTACGCATGGCAGCAACGCCGTACACAGAGACCGCCGGGACCCGGCCGCGGGTCCGCCGTGACGTCCTGTTCACCGAGACGCCCGACGGTGTGATCTTCCACAACGCCGACGGCGGGTTCCGGCTCACCGCCAGGTCCGGCTACCGGTTCGCCACCCTGCTGGTGCCCCATCTGGACGGCAGCAGATCGGTCGAGGAGATCTGCCAGGGCTTCGGCGACCGGCAGAAGGCGATGGTGGGCGAGCTCGTGAAGGCGCTCTACGCGCGTGGCTTCGCCCGGCCCGTACCGGCGCCGGACGAGTCGGCGGCCCTGCGGACCGCCCCGGCCCCCGCCGCCTGCTTCGCCCAGCAGATCGCCTACATCGACCACTACGCGGACGACGCCGACGCCCGGTTCGCCCGCTACCGCGCCACCCGGGTCGCCGTGCTCGGCGACGGTCCCGTGGCCCGCTGGTGCGTGCTGTCGCTCATCCGCAACGGCTGCGCCACCATCGGCGTCGACGCCGGTCTCCTCGACGGCTCCGGGGGCACCACCGCCGAGGAGTTCGCGGAGGTCCACCGGGAGGCGGCCCGGCTGACGGAGGAGGACTGCCCCGTCGAGCTGTCCGTGCTCCCGGACGGGCCCCGGGCCGGCTGGACGGCCTACGACGGGTACGACGTCGTCGTCGCCGCGGCCGGTCCCCAGGTGCCGGCCACCGTGCTGGCACTGCTCCGGGAAGGGGTGCCCGAGGGGCGGACGCTGCTCCCGGCCTGGACGTTCCAGGGCCGGGCCGTCGTCGGGCCGGTGATGACCCCGGCGACGACGGGCTGCTGGGCCTGCGCGGCCCTGCGGCTGGGCGCGGCCGGCGGTGCGGCGGACCCGGCGGGTGCCGGTCTCGCGGCCGCCGGGCTCTGGAGCGGGCTCGCCCTCGGCACCGGCACCCCCGGGGCCCGGCCCGTGGGGCCGCTCGCGGCGATGCTCGGCAATCTGCTCGGCTACGAGGTCTTCCGCCTGGTCACCGGCGCGCTGCGGGCCGAGACCCGCGACCGGATACTGCTCCAGGACATGGCCTCCTTCGACGTGGCGTCGGAGCCGCTGCTGCCGCATCCCGCCTGCCCGTTCTGCGCGCCGCCCGCCGCCCTGCCCGAGCCGGTCGACCTGGCGTCCGCGCCGGCCCGCCCGGCATACCTCCCGACGACGGTCACCGCCCCCGACGACGAGGCCGCACAGGGCCCCCTCGCCGAGCTCGAACGCCGCTCCGCGCTCGTCCACCCGCACGCCGGGGTGTTCACCGCCTACGCCGACGAGACGCTGACCCAGACCCCGTTGAAGGTGGGCTCGGTCGTCCTGGGGGGCCGGACGGTCACCGCCTTCGACGTCCACCACACCGCCGGGGCCCGGCTGCGGGCGCTGAACGCCGCCGCCACGGTCTACGCCGAGCACGTGGTGCCCGCCCCGGCGCCCGACGACGCCGTGGCGGAACTGCCCGCCGTGGACCCGGACCGCCTCACCGTCGCGTCCGGCACCGGCGGCACCGGGACGGCCGTCCGCTGGACCGCGGCCGTCTCGCTGCTCACCAAGGAGGTCGTCCGGGTGCCCGCCGGGGCGGTGCGGCCCTTCGGCGCGGACAACGCGGACCGCCGCTTCGAACCCACCCGGGCCGGTGCCGGCGCCGGTGCGGACCTGCCCGAGGCCGCCGGCGCCGGGCTGCTGTCGGCGCTCGCCCACGACGCCCTGCGCCGGGCCGTCCGGGGCGCCGGAACGGTCTCCGTCCTCGCGCCCCAGCTGCTCGGTGACGACCCCGAACCGGTGTTCCTGCTGCGGACGGCGGCCCATCTCGGCCTCACCGTCGAGCTGCTGGACCTCGGCGAGCGGGCGTACTCCGGAGCGTCCGTCGTCCTCGCCCGCACCACCGGCACCCCCCGCCCCGCCCTCTGGTCCGTCGGCGCGTCCCCGGACCTCGCGACGGCGGCGGTGGACGCCTTGCGGGACCTGCTCGGCGAGGCGCAGCTGGCGGAGGGCGGGGCGGAGCGCGCCCCGGACACCGGCGACCCGCTGCTGCGCGACCTGGACGCGGCGCTCGTCCCGGTCACCTCCGAGCGGCCCGCCGCCCCGGACGGCACCGCCTGGGCCCGCATCCTCGAACGCCTCGCCACCGCCGGGCGGGACGCCCTCGTCGTGCCCACGCACGCCGCCGACCTGCCCACCGCGGGCATCCACACCGTGCGGGTCCTGCTCACCCGGGCGGCCGCCGATGCCGGCTGAGAGCGGGCTGGCAGACCCCCGTCCGGATCAGCCCGAGTGGTCTGGTGCCGTCGAATCCAAGGCGGAGGAGGGAGTAGACGCGGAGCGTCGGCGACTGACGACAACGCGGGAGGCGGCGGTGCCAGACCACTCGGGCCCGGGCGCGGGTCTGCCAGCCCGCTCTGAGACCGCCGTACGCCCCCGGCCCGCCGAACTCCCCGCAGCCGTCGGCCGGTTCGCCGCGGCGCTGCGGGACGCGCTCGGCGCGAGCGGGGATGCCCCCGCCCCGGCCGTGTCCGTCGCGCCGCTCGGCACCGGGGACGCGTACGCGCGGACCGGCGGCCCGGCCGGCAGCGCCTCCGTGCCCGTCCACCTCTACGGCCGGCAGGTGCTGATCGGCCCCTGGCCCGCGCGGGACGGGCGGGCCGGCTGCGGTATCTGTCTCGCCCGGCGCTGGCAGGGGGTGCGCTCGGTGGCCCTGCGCGAGGGCCTTGAGCTGGGCAGCGGCACCCGGGCGGCCGGCGACTGGCCGTACGGCACCCCCTTCGCCGTCACCGCCGTCGCCGCGCTGCTGGCGGGGCTCGCCGGTGCGGAGCCCGCGCCGGGCCCGTATCCCCGGGTCCATCTGCTGGACCTGGACGCCATGACCGTACGCAGTCATCCTCTGGTCCCCGATCCGGAGTGCCCGGGCTGCTCCGCGCCCCGCGCCGACACCGCCGAGGCGGCGGCGCTCACCCTGCGGCCCGCGCCGCCGTACCGGCCGGGTGTCTTCCGGGTGCGGCGGGTGGCGGACTACCGGCTGCCGGAGGACGGCTTCGTCAACCCGCACTGGGGCGCGCTGGGTTCCTCGGTGACCTGCGATGTCGCCTCGACCACCACCTCCGCCACCGTCGGCTGCTTCTCGACCCGGTCCGGGGACTACCTCCGGGAGACGTTCTGGGGCGGCCACGCGGACACGTACGCGCACAGCCGGAGCATCGGAGTCCTGGAGGCGCTGGAGCGTTACGCCGGGATGCGGGCCCGCGCCAGGACCACCCGGCTCACCGCCTCACTGGACGAGCTGGGCCCCGACGCCGTCGACCCGCGCGAAACCGGGCTGTACGCGGACGAGTTCTACGCGGCGAACCCCCGGGTGCGCCCCTTCGCGCCGGACCGGAAGATCCCCTGGGTGTGGGGCTGGTCGCTGCGCGACGACCGCCCCCGGCCGGTCCCCGAGGTGCTCGCCTACTACCACGCCCCGGGCCTGGAGGGCCGGTTCGTACAGGAGAGCTCCAACGGCTGCGCGTCCGGGGGCAGTACGGAGGAGGCCGTCTACTTCGGCCTGATGGAGGTCATCGAGCGGGACGCCTTCCTGCTCGCCTGGTACGGGCAGGTGCCGCTGCGCGAGATCAACCCGGCGACCAGTACCAGGCCCGCCACCCGGCATCTGGTGGACCGGCTGGCCATGTACGGCTACCGGGCCCGCTTCTTCGACACCCGGATCGGCTTCCCGGTCCCCGTGGTCACCGGCTGCGCCGAGCGCTTCGACGGCTCCACCGGCCGGATGTGCTTCGGCGCGGGCGCCGGGCTCGACCCGGAGGCCGCTCTGGACTCCGCGCTCTGCGAGATCGCCACCGACGCGGTCAACCTGGTCGGCCGGACCCTGCGCGACGAGGCACGGCTGCGTGCCATGGCCGCCGACTTCGACCGGTTCACCACCCTGCACGACCACCCGTTGTCGTATGGAATCCCCGAGATGGGCCGGCACGCCGACTTCCTGCTGCGGCAGCCGGAACCCCGCCCCCCGCTCTCCGTCGCCGACCTGGCCTGGCCGGACCCCGGGGGCGCCCCGGCCGCCCCCGACCTCCGGGCGGACCTGCTGCGCGCGGTCGGCGCCGTCACCGCCGCCGGATACGACGTGGTCGTCGTCGACCAGACCCTGCCCGAGCAGCGCGCGCTCGGGCTGCACACCGTGAAGGTCCTGGTGCCGGGGCTGCTCCCGATCGACTTCGGCTGGTCCCGCCAGCGCGCCCGGCACATGCCCCGGATGCGTGCCGTGCTCGGCCCCGTATCCCTCAACCCGGCGCCGCACCCGTTCCCATGACCGTACGTCAGCCACACCCGCCCATCCGAGCCCATGCGAGAGGGGGCCGCCCCCATGGGGTACGCCCATGAGTACGCCGACGCCGTCCTGCACCGCGGTCGTGTCCCGATGGAGCCCACCGACTTCGTCCCGGACTGGCCCGACGCCCCGCGCCGGGGGAAGTTCTACCCGGGCGTGGAGCCGTACGCCCTCCCGGACGGCGACGGGCTCCCGGACGCCTCCGCCGCACGCGGTCTGCTGCCCGCGGCGGACGGCGGCGCGGCGGCGGGCGGCCCGGCCGGTTTCACCCTTCCGCTGCTTTCGGCGATGCTCAAGGACTCGTACGGGCTGACCGGCCGCCGCCTCGGCGTCCAGGCCAACAGCGATCTGTCCGGGCTGCCGCTGCACACCCACGCCAACTGGTCCCGGGGCACCGCGGGCGGCGGCGGGCTCTACCCGGTCAGCATCTACTGGGCGTCCGGCCCCTCCGGGCCGCTGACCCCGGGCATCCACTACTACGACGTGCAGCGGCACGCCGTGCAGCGGGTGCTGACCGGCGACGTCTCCGCCCGCGTCCGCGAGGCGCTGGGGCCCGACGCGCCCGAGGAGGCCCGGGAGACGGACCAGTACCTGATCCTCGGGGTGAAGTACTGGCAGAACGCGTTCAAGTACAACAGCTTCTCGTACCACGTGGTCTCCACCGACCTCGGCACCCTCGTGCAGACCTGGCGGATCTGGGCGGGGGCCCGGGGCCTGGTCACCTCGCCGGTCCTGTGGTTCGACGAGCCCCGGCTGAACGGCCTGCTCGGCACGGCGGGAGAGGAGGAGGCCGTCTTCGCCGTCGTCCCCCTGCACTGGGACACCCCGACCCCGGCCCCTTCGGCGGCCCCTCGCGGACCGGACCCGGCCGTGCGGCACCGGGACGCCGAACGGTCCCGCATCGTCCGGACGTTCCCCACCGTCCTCGCCATGCACGCCGCGACCACCCGGGACGCCACGGACCGCCCCGCCCCCGGCGCGCTGGCCGCCGCGGCGGCGCGGCCCACCCCGCCGGGCGGCACCCGGACCGCCCTGCCTGCCCCGGCCTTCCCCGACGTGTCCGTGCGGCGCGCCCTGCGCACCCGGCGCAGCAGCTTCGGCCGCTTCGACGCGACGCGCCCGGTCACGCCCGCCCAGCTCTCCGCCGTTCTCGCGGCCTGCGCCGGGACCTCGCTGCCCAGCGAGGCGGACCCGGCCGGCGCGGTGCGCCAGACCCGGATGTACGCCTTCGTCAACCATGTCGAGTCCGTCGAGCCGGGCGCGTACGTGTACGACCCCGAGGCCGGGGAGCTGCGGCTCGTCGACGCGGGGCCGCAGGGGGCGTTCCTCCAGGACACCTACTTCCTCGCCAACTACAACCTGGAGCAGGCGGGGGCCGTCCTCGTGCCGGCCGTCCGCACCGGCGCGGTGCTGGACGCGGTGGGGGACCGCGGCTACCGACTGGCTGCCGGCACCGCGGGCGCCGTGGCCCAGACGTTCTACGTGGCCGCCGCCGCGCTCGGGCTCGGCGCGGGCGTCGCCCTGGGCTTCGACAACATCGCGTACGTCGAGAAGCTCGGCCTGGACGACGGCGACGAGGCACCCCTGCTGATCATGCCGCTCGGCAACGAGCGGCCTCGGCCCGCCGACTTCCGGCACGAGATCGCCTGACGGGAACCTGCGATGACACTCCTGACGTCCGACACCACCCCCCGTCCGCCCGATGTGTGGGAGCCCGGGCACCGCTTCCTGCTCCGCGCGGCCGGCCTGCCCCTGGAGACCGTCCGGGGCCTGCGCTGCCCCGGCACCGGTGACTGGGCGGACGAGGTCCTGGAACTGGAGGAACGGCTGACCGCCGACGGCGCCGCGCTCAGTGAGCTGCTGCACGGGCTGCTCGGCGCCGCCGACGCGGCCGGCAGCGACGCCCGCCGCCTGCTGCTCAACCTGCGCCGCGCGGTCTTCAACAACCGTCTGCCCGCCGACCCCCGCGCCGCCGAGCGCCTGGTGACCGGGCTGTCCGAACCGGCGGGCGCCCGGCTCGCCGACTGGCTGGCCCGCCGTACCCGGTACGCCGATCTGCTGGGCCGGGGCCCGGAGTTGCTGGCCGGGGAGACGCGGGACGCGCGCCGGGCGCTGCGCGCGGCGCTGGCCGGGGAGCGGTTCCGGCTGGGGCTGCTGCTGGCCTCGCCCACGCTGGACGGCAGGCTCGACGGATATCTGGCGGACACGAGCGCCGAGCCGGGCAAGCGGATGCGCAAGATCGAGCGTTCGGCGCTCACGTACCTCTACCGCACCGCGTGCAAGACGAGCCCCTTCAGCACGCTGACGGCCGTCGCGACGGGCACCTTCGGCAGCGGCACCCCGGAAAGCGATCCGGAAAGCGATCCGGAAGCCGCCCCGGCCTCCGCCCAGGACACCGCCCCGCCCGCCCTCCGCGTCGGCGACGACTGGACCAGCCATGTCCGGCTCAACGTCGTCGTCCTCGGCCGGCTGGCCGACCTGATCCTCGCCGACCCCGTGCGCCGCCAGGACCTCCCCGTCGTCCTCGCCCCGGGCTGGGGACGCGACGAGGACCGCATCCGCTACGTCCGCCAGTGGGTGACCACCGGCGACGACAGCGCGGCCGTCACCTTCGACGCCGTCCGCGACCGGCTGTTCTACCTGCGCGGCAGCGGCACCCTGGACCGGCTGCTCACCTTCTTCTCCACCCACGAGGGGCCGCGCCACCGGGACCTCGTGGACCTGCTGCGCACCGAGCGCGGCGCCGGCCCGGACGAGGCCGAACGCTACGCGGCGGCCCTGCTCCAGCTCGGCATGGTGCAGGTGCCGGGCCTGCGCACCGATGTGCACAGCCCCGATCCGCTGCGCTCCTTCCAGCAGGCCCTGCGCGGGCTCGGGGCCCCCTGGGCGGACCAGGTCGCGGCCGCGCTCGACGGACCGGCCGCCTGCCTGGCCGCGTACCCGGCCGCCCCGCTCACCGAACGCCGCACCCTGCTCAGCACCCTGCGCGCCCAACTCCTCGGCATACAGCGGGAGCTGGGCGCCGAGGACGCCGCCCTGCCGCAGACGCTGGTGTACGAGGACGTCAGCGCGGGCGAGGACCTGCGCGGCGGGCCCGGGCCGCTGGCCGGTGCCACGGGCCGGGCGCTGCGGCGGGTCGAGGGCATCCTCCCGATGTACGACATCACCCTGCCCCAGCGCATCACCCTGCGCGGCTTCTTCCTGGCCCGGCACGGCAGCGGCGGGCGCTGCGACGACCTGCTGGGCCTGGTGCACGACTTCCACGAGGACCTGTTCGACCAGTACATCTCGTTCACCGCCAAGCGCTCCGCTTTCGACGCCGAGGGGGAGTACGTCCCGGAGGAGAACTGGCTCGGCCAGAGCGCCCTGCGCACCCTGGACTCGGCCCGCCGGCGGTTCGTCGCCGGGATGCGCGAGCAGTGGGAGAAGCACGGCGCGGCGGACGAGATCCGGCTCCCGGCCGCCCTCCTCACCGAGGTGGCCGGTGAACTCGCCCCGATCACCGAGGACTTCGCCCCGCAGAGCCACCACATCCAGATCGCCGGGCCCGGCCCGGACGGGCGGCCGCTGGTGGTCCTCAACCGCTCGTACGGCGGACTCGCCTTCCCCTTCAGCCGGTTCACGCACGTCTACGACCCCGACGGGGCGGCCGCCCCGGACGCCGGCCCCGGCCTCTCGGAGCGGCTGCGCGCCGAACTCCTCGCCCGCGCCCCGGAAGGCGCCGTCCTCGCCGAGCTGACCGGGGGGCCGATCACCACCAACCTCAACCTGCACGGGCGGCTGACGAGCCATCAGATCGTGTGCCCCGGCGAGACCTCCACCGTGCCCGAGGACGCCCGCATCCACCTGGAGGACCTGTACCTTCAGCACGACGAGGCCACCGACCGGCTCGTCCTGCGGTCCCGGCGGCTGGGCTGCGAGGTCGTCCCCGTCTACCTCGGCTACCTGGTCCCCGTCGCCCTGCCGGAGATCCCCCGCACCCTGCTCCTGCTCGCCCCGAGCACCATGACCCCCACCGACGTCTGGGGCGGCGTCCCCGAGGCCCCCGGCCGCGACGGGGTCACCCGCAGGCCGCGCGTGGTCCACGACGGGGTCGTCGTCAGCCGCCGCAGCTGGACGGCCGACGCCCGGGCACTGCCCGCCCGGACACCCGGCGCCGACGAGGCGGGGTGGTTCCTCGGCTGGCGGCGCTGGCGGCGCGCCCACGGGCTGCCCGCCCAGGTCTTCGCGACGGTCCTGCGCGAGGGGCGGCGCGCCCTGGGCGCCAAACCGCTGTACGTGGACTTCGACAGCCCGTTGTCCCTGACCGCGTTCGACGCCCTGCTGGAGCGCGGGCCCGGGGACGCGGTGGTCCTGCGGGAGATGCTCCCGTCCGAGGACGCCCCGCACGTGCTCTCCGCACAGGGCCACCACGTCGCCGAACTGGCCGTGGAGACCTTCACCTCCCGCCCGCGTACCGAGGACGGCCCGACATGCCGGAACTGATCTCGTCCAGCACCGCCCGCCCCGCCGGCACGGAACGGGGTGACTGGATCGCGCTGCACGTCTTCTACGCGGCCAGCCCCCGGCCGATGCTGGTCGACTGCGTCCGCCCGCTGGTCGCCGAGCTGACCGCCGAAGGGCTGCTGGCGGGCCACTTCTTCATCACGTACTGGCTGGAGGGACCGCACGTACGGCTCCGGCTGCGCCCCGCGAGCCCCGCGGCGGCGTCCGAGGTGCTGCGCCGCGCCGAAGCGGCCCTGACCGCCTTCCTCCGTACCCGGCCCGCCCTCTACGAGGTCGACTCCGGGTTCCTGAAGGACTTCTACAACGAGCTGTTCGACATCGAGTTCCCCGGCGAGGACCGCGCCCGGTACATGGGCGAGGACGGCCGGATGAACCTGCGGCCGAACAACTCCTTCAGCGTGGAGCCGTACGCCCCCGAGTACGCCAAGTACGGCGGCCCGGCCGGGGTCGAGCTGGCCGAGTGGCACTTCCGGCACTCCAGCGACCTGGTGATCGACGCCTTCCGCACCATGAACCTCCATCTGCGGACCGTGCTGCTCGGCACCTCCGCGCAGCTGATGATGGTGATGGCGAGCTGCTTCCTGCCGGAGAAGGACCGGCTCGCCGGCTACCTGGACGGCTATTACGCGTTCTGGCACCGCGCCTTCCCCGGCACCGGGTTCATCGGATCGGCGGAGTACGAGCGCAACTACGCGCAGATGGCGCCCGCCCTGGGCAGCCGCTTCGCCGCGATCCGCGCCGCAGTCGCGGCCGGGGAGCTGGACCGGCTGCCGTCCTTCCTGCGCGGCTGGGCGGCCCACTGCCTGGAGCTGCGGGAGCGGGTCGCCGGCCTCGCCACCCGGGGCGAACTCCTCTTCCCGGTCTGGGACGGGCCCGCCCGCGAGGACACCGGCCAGGAACGCACCGAGCCGGCCGAGGCGGCCCCCCTGGAACGGCTCACGCATGTCCCGGCGGTGCTGCCCCGGCTGCTCTCCCCGTACATGCACATGACCAACAACCGGCTGCATGTGACGATCCGCGACGAGGCGTACCTGTCCTTCGTCCTCGGCCAGGTCCTGCGCGAACCGGCGGGCGACGCGGGTGCGGTGGCGGACGGCTCCGGCGCGGACGGCTCCGGCCCGGACGGCGCGGGTACGAACAGCGCGGGTACGAACAGCGCGGGTACGAACAGCGCGGCGGGCTCATGAACCCTGCCACCGACCCCGCCCGCGCCGCCGCTCGCGCGTACCGCCCCGCGCTCGGGCCCGGCGTCCTCATCAGCCCGCCGCTGCTGCGCGGCCCCCGCACGGTGCACCTGCTCAAGCACCCGGTGAGCGGCGCCGCGTTCGAGGTCGGGCCCAAGGAGCACTTCCTCATCTCCCGCCTCGACGGCACCCGCACCCTGGACGACCTCGCGCCCGCCTACGCCGAACGCTTCGGCCGCCGGCTCGCCGAGGAGCACTGGAACAGGCTCCTCGGCCTCCTCGGCACCCGGAGCCTGCTCGCGGGCGCCCCCGATCCGCCGCCCGCCGCCCCTCCCCCGGCCCGCACCGGCGGCCGGTGGCACGGCACCCGACGCCTGGTCGCCGACGCCGACCGGACCACCGCCCGGCTCCACCGTGTCCTGCGTCCGCTGCTCCACCCGGTGGTCCAGCTCCCGCTGCTGGCCGCCGTCCTCGTCACCGTCGTGGCGCTCGTCCTGCACACCGGCGAACTCCTGGACGGCACCGGTGAACTGATCCGGGAACCGGCCGCCCTGACGGGTGCCGCCCTGTTCCTGTGGTTCAGCATCACCCTGCACGAACTGGCCCACGGCGTCGCCGCCCAGCACTACGGCGGCACGGTCACCGAGATCGGACTGCGCTGGCGGCTCCCGGTGGCGATGCTCTACTGCACCGTCGACAACTACCTCTTCCTGCCCTCCCTGCGCGCCCGGCTCGTCATCGCCGGGGCGGGCGCCCACCTCAACATGGTGCTGCTGCTGCCCTTCGCCCTCTGGTGGTCCCTGCTGCCCCCCGGCGACCCGGCCAGGGCGCTGCTCGCCGGGCTCCTGCTGCTCGGCGCCGTCCAGGGGCTCAGCAATCTCGTCCCGCTGCCCCCGCTCGACGGCTACCGCATGCTCGGCCACCTGCTCGGCACCGCCCGCCTCGCCCCGGAGACCCGCGCCTACCTGGCCCTGCGCCGCACCGACCCGGACGCCGCCGCCGCGTACCCGCGCCGGGCCCGGCGCCTCTACACGGCGTACGCCGCCGGATTCGTCGCGCTCGTCCTGCTCGCCGCGGCGGGCACCTGCGCCGCCGCGTACCGGCTCCTGACGGGGTGACCGAGGTGACCGCGGAGCGCGACCGTCCCCGACCGGAAGGAACCACGCACCACATGAGTGAGGTACAGGCGATGCCAACCACCCCCGGCGAGGGCACCGACCCGGCCCCCGCCGTCCACGTCCGGCACATCTCCAAGCGGTACGGGGAGCGCCAGGCCCTGGACGACGTGTCGCTGGAGATCGGGCGCGGCGAGTTCTTCGGCCTGCTCGGGCCCAACGGCGCCGGCAAGTCGACCCTGGTGGAGATCATGGAGGGGCTGCGCCGGGCCGACAGCGGCACGGTCGCCCTGTTCGGCGAGTCCCCCTGGCCCCGCAACACCGCGCTGCTGCCCCGGGTCGGCGTCCAGACCCAGTCCTCCGCCTTCTTCGTACGGCAGCGGGCGCACGAGCACCTGCGCACCGTCGCCGCCCTCTACGGCGCCCCGCGCGACGCCGTCGACGCCACACTGGAGGCCGTCGGGCTCACCGAGCAGCGCGACATCCAGGTGGAAAGCCTCTCCGGCGGGCAGCGCCAGCGCCTCGCCATCGCCTCCGCCCTGGTCCACGGCCCCGAGCTGATCTTCCTGGACGAGCCCACCGCCGCTCTCGACCCGCAGGCCCGCCGCGACCTCTGGGAGGTGCTGCGCGCCCTCAAGGCACAGGGCCGCACCATCGTCTACACCACCCACCACCTGGACGAGGCCGAAGCGCTCTGCGACCGCCTCGCGATCCTCGTGGACGGCAAGGTCGCGGTCACCGACACCCCGCACAACCTCGTCGGCGGATTCAAGGCGGCCACCAGGCTGCTGCTGCCGCTCGGCCGCCTCGGCGAGGACGAGGCGGCGGCCATCCCCGGCGTCGACCGGGTCACCGTCCAGGGCGGCTCCCTCGTCCTGGAGACCCGCGAGGCCGGCCGGGTGCTCAGCGCCGTCGACAAGCTGACCGGTCTCGACGGCGTCCAGACCCGCACCGCCGGGCTGGAGGACGTCTACCTCGACCTGACGGCCCGGCTCACCCGGTCCGCGCATGCCCCCCGCCGGAACGCCGACACCACGGAGCACCAGCCATGAGCGCCTACGCCGCACTGGCCGCAGCGGGCTACCGCGCCCAGATCCGCGACAAGAGCACCCTCTTCTTCACCTTCGCCTTCCCGCTCCTCTTCCTCGTCGTCTTCGGCCTGATCTTCCGGGGCCAGGACGTCGAGGAGAGCGGCCTGTCCTACCTCTCGTACACCGCCGCCGGGGTCCTGTCCTGGGGCGTCGCCAACGCCGCCGTGTTCGGTATCGCGTTCACCCTGATGCAGTGGCGGAACGACGACATCCTGCGCCTGATCCGGATGTCCCCGGCCCCGCTCTCCGCCGTCATCGGCTCCCGTTACGTCCTCGCCCTGGCCGTCGGCGCCGTGCAGTCACTGCTGTTCGTGGGCGTCGCCATGCTGCCGGTGTTCGGCCTCCGGCCCGCCTCCGGCTGGCCGCTGCTGATCCCGGTGCTCCTCCTCGGTGTCACCACCTTCCTGCTGCTCGGCGTCATCATCGGCTCGTTCGCCGACACCCCGGAGTCCGTCGCGGCCGTCGCCAACTTCCTGATGCTGCCGATGGCGTTCCTCTCCGGCTCCTTCTTCCCGCTGGACTCGATGCCGTCCTGGCTCCAGCACGTCTCCGTGGTCCTGCCACTGCGCTACCTCAACGACGCCGTGTCCCACGCGCTCGCCGGACGCGGGGACGCCTCCGCCGTCTGGGTGGGCTGTGCCGGACTCGTCGTCTTCGCCCTGGTCTTCGGCGCCGCCGCCGTCAGGACCTTCCGCTGGACGAGGTCCTCATGAGCACCCCGACACACACCGCCCCGGCCCCCGCCGTCGCCCCCATGGAGACGGCCCGGACCGGGCTCCACACCGCCCTCGCCGCCCGGGCCGGGCGGGATCTCCCCGTCGTCCCGGTCGGCGCCACCGACGCCACCGACGCCCTCGGCGGCCGGGGCGCCCCGGACCCCTGGGCGGCCGAACGCCCCGCCGCCCGCGTCCATCTCACCGCCTCCGCCGTCCTCATCGGCCCCTGGGGCGGCGACGGCACCGCCCCGGCCTGCGGGCGCTGCCTCGCGATGCGCTGGCAGCGCCTGCGCAGCCGCAGCGAGCGGGACGCCCTGGAGACCGGCGGCCCGGACGGCCCCCGCCCGGCGGGCACCTGGCCGCTGCTCACCGACCACGTCCACGACGCGGTGGCCGCGCTGTGCCGCGCGCTGCTGGACGGGCCCGGCGCCGAACCCCCCGCCACCGGCCCGGCCGACCGGGCCCTGCCCCAGGTCACCCGACTCGACCTGGCCACCCTCCAGGTGCGGACGTACCCCCTGCTCGCCGACCCCCGCTGCCCCGGCTGCGCCCCGCCGCCCGCCCCCGCCGGACCCCGCCCGCTCACCCTCGTATCCCGTCCCAAGCCCGACCCGGACGGCTACCGGCTGCGCCCCGCGTCCGCGTACCCCCTGCCGGAAGAGGCCCTGGCCAACCCGGTCTGCGGGATGCTGGGCGGCGGCACCTGGTCCGACGTCACCTCGCCGACGACCGCCCCCGTCGCCGGCAGCGTCTTCGTACGGGGTTACGCGGGGCTCAACGACGTCACCTGGAGCGGCCAGGAGAACACCTTCTCCACCAGCCGCACCCTGGCCTTCCTGGAGGGCCTGGAACGCTACGCCGGAACGCACCGGCGCGGCCGGACCACCCCGGTCACCGGCTCCTGGACGGAGCTGAAGGCCGACGCACTCGACCCCGCCGTCTGCGGCCTCTACGACCCGAGCACCTACCGCGACGACCCGCTGGTCGACCCCTTCGACCCGGACCGCGCGATCCCGTGGGAGTGGGGCTGGTCGCTGCGCGACGACAAGCCCGTCCTCGTCCCGTCCCGGCTCGTCTACTACAGCGCGGGGCTGGCCGCCGACAACTTCGTCTTCGAGTGCTCCAACGGATGCGCCATCGGCGGCGGCCTGGAGGAGGCGGTCCTCGGCGGCCTCCTCGAACTCATCGAACGGGACGCCTTCCTGAACGCCTGGTACGGCAACGCCCGGCTCACCGAGATCGACCTGGCCACCGTCGGCGGCCGGGCCGCGCCCGCCATGGCCGAACGAGCCGCGCTCCAGGGCTACGACGTCCACGCCCTGGACAACCGGGTGGACCTGGCCGTCCCCGTCGTGACCGCGCTCGCCGTACGCCGCGACGGCGGCCCCGGCGCCCTCTCCTTCGCCGCGGCCGCCTCGCTGGACCCACGGGCCGCCGTGGAAGGCGCCCTCTCCGAAGTCCTCACGTACATCCCGCACCTGGCCCGCCAGACCGAGGAGCGCCGGGGCGAACTGGAGGCGATGGCCGACGACTTCGACCGGGTCCGCCACCTCAAGGACCACGCCCAGCTCTACGGCCTGCCCAGGATGGCCGGCCACGCCGACAGCTATCTCCGGCCCCTGGCCGTACGCCCCTTCGGGGAGGTCTACCGGGACTGGGAGACCACCGGCCGCCCCCGCACCGGCGATCTGCGCGACGACCTCCGTACCGTCATCGGCGAACTCGCCGGCGCCGGACACGATGTGATCGCCGTCGACCAGACCACCCCGGAGCAGGAACGCATGGGCCTGCGCGCCGTCGCCACCCTCGCCCCCGGGCTCCTGCCGATCGACTTCGGCTGGAACCGCCGCCGCGCCCCCTTCATGCCCCGGCTGCGCACCGCGCTCCGCCGGGGCGGCCACCGCACCACGGACCTGACCGAGGCCGGGATGCGCATGGTCCCGCACCCCTTCCCGTAACGGCGAAACGCCCGGTACCCGTCCGGAAGGGAGACGGATACCGGGCGCGCACATCGCCCGATCAGGCGGTGCAGGAGGTGGTGCTGGTGGTGGAGCTGCACGTCGAGGTCGAGCTGCAACTGGTCGAACCGGCCAGCACGACCTCGCTGGCGTCCGAGTAGTCGGAGATCTCGAAGGTCTCGGCCTCCAGCTCAAGGATCTCGTCGGCGAGGGTGCTGAGGTTCTTCTCCATGGCGTCTCCTCCGGTCCGGGGCCACCGTGTCCGGGGGCCACCACCTGATGTACGCCCCGGTGGGGGTGTACGCCGTCCATTGCACCGCCCCCCGCTCACCGCTCGGCATGCCTCCCGCACACACATCGCTGGCACGCGACGCCAGCGGCCCCGACGAGCACGCCAGGAGCCACTTGTGACCCACCTGCCTTCAGCCCGGGAAACGGCGCACTTCCGGGAAGCCAACCGCTCCCAGGAAGCCGCCCATCCCCGGGAGGCGCCCCACCCTCGGGAAGCCCCCCACCCCGCCCTGTCCCCCGCGCTCACCCAGGACACGATCCGCCCCGCCCTCACCCTCTACCTGGACGTCCACCGCCACCCGGAGACGTCCGGCGAGGAGGCCCGCACCGCCGCCCTGTTCGCGGACCGGCTCACCGCCGCCGGGCTCGACGTCACCCGGGGCGTCGGCGGCCACGGAGTCGTCGGCGTCCTCCGCAACGGCGACGGCCCCCGCGTCTATCTGCGCGCCGAGCTCGACGCCCTGCCACTCCGGGAGCTCACCGGCCTCCCGTACGCGAGCACCGGCCCCTCCATGCACGCCTGCGGCCACGACCTCCACCTGGCGGCGGCCACCGGCGCGGCGGACCTCCTGGCCCGCACCACCGGCCACTGGCGCGGCACCCTCGTGGTCGTGGGCCAGCCCGCCGAGGAGACCCTGACCGGGGCCCGCGCCATGCTGGCGGACGGCCTGTACGAGCGGTTCGGCCGGCCCGGCACCGTACTCGCCCAGCACGCCGCCCCGCTCCCCGCCGGCCTGATCGCGCACGGCGGCCCGCACGCCCCGGTCGCCGCCGCGAGCGCCGCACTCACCGTCGTCGTCCACGGCCGGGGCGGTCACGCGGCGACCCCGCAGCTCACCGTGGACCCGGTGGTCACGGCCGCGGCGGTGATCGGCCGCCTCCAGACGGTCGTCGCCCGCGAGGCGGCCCCCGCCGAGCAACTCGCCCTCACCGTGGGCACCGTGCGCGCCGGCACGGCCGTCAACGTCGTCCCGGACACCGCCGAGCTGGGCATCGGCCTGCGCGCCCTCACCGACGACACCCTGGACCGGGCGCTGGCGGCGGTGGACCGCATCGTCCGGGCCGAGTGCGCCGCGTCGGCCTGCCCCCGCGACCCGGACCTCACGGTGCTCGCCCGCTCCCCCGCCCTGCACGGCGACCCGGCCGCGACCGACGCGGTCCGCGCCGCCCACACCGCCCTGTACGGCCCGGCGCGCGTCACCGGCTGGCCCCCGTCCCTGGCCGCCGAGGACTTCGCCCTCTACGGGGACGCGGGCCGCGACCTCCACGGCGAGACCGGAATCCCGCTGGTCTACTGGATGCTGGGCACCACGAGCCCCCGCCAGTGGGCGGCCACCGGCGGGACGGACATCCCCCCGAACCACTCCCCCCACTTCGCCCCCGCGATCCGCACCGCGCTCCCCGCCGCGATCACGGCCCTCACATCGGCCGCGCTGGACCGGCTGGCCGCGCGGAAGGGGGCGTGATTCCGGGTGGCGCGGGTCACCGTCTCCCCGGACCGGGCGGCGGCGGTGTCAGCCCCCGGCCGCCGTGCCACGCGCCACGTGCTCCGCGTAGCAGGACCGGACCGCCGTGGTCACCGGCGGCTACTCCGGCCTCGGCCTGGAGACCGTACGGGCCCTGGTCGCGGCGGGCGCCCGGGTCACCGACGGCACCGCGGCCGCACACCTCTGGGACCTGTCCGTCGCCGCGACCGGCGCGTGACCAACGCATTTTTTTACGGGCTCCGCAGCGCAAGGCGGTCGCGTCACCGCCCCAGGGACGCGACCAGCCGCGCCAGTGACCTCCGAGCGGGCGGCCCCCAAGTCGACTTCCCGTTGGGCAGCCCCCGGTCCCCGTCGTCCGCGATGAGCAGCCCGCTCAGCGCCCGCAGGACCGCACAGCCCCGGGCCCGGCGAAGAGTCGCCACGTCCGGGGCGGGCCGGTAGGAGGCGAAAAAACGGTCAACGGCGTTGTCCGGCAGCAGAATCCAGCCGGCGGCAAGGTCGCAGGCCGGGTCGCCCGCGAAGAGGTCACCGAAGTCGATGACCCCGCAGAACGTGCCGTTGGCCGTCAACACGTTGGCGGGATGCAGATCCCCGTGCAGCCACAGCGCGGGCCCGTCCCAGTCGGGGGCGGCGACGGCGTCCGCCCAGACCCGGCGGACACCCTCCGGATCATCGACCACCCCCCGCTCGACGGCAGCCCCGAGCACCCGCCCGAAGTGCTCCCCGTACGGCCCCAACGGCCCACCCCGCCCCCGCCCCGAGGGCGCCCCCTCCGGAGCCACCCGATGCAGCGCACTGAGAAACCGGGCCAGCACCTCGGCCGCGTCCTCCCCCCGCGTCACCGGCACCCGATCACCCGGCTCCCCCGCCACCCAGGTGGTGACCAGCCAAGTCCGCGGAAACCGCTCGGACGGCACCCCCAGCCGCTGAGGCACCGGAACAGCCAACGGAAGCCCCTCCGCCAACCCGGGCACCCAGGCATGCTCCTTGACCAACAACTCATCAGCCCCCTCGGTGGCCCACGGCAACCGCACGGCCAGCTCATCCCCCAACCGCCACACCTGGTTGTCCCACCCTCGCGCGGCAAGGCTGAGAGGAAGCCCGGCGAGATCGGGGTGCTGGTCGCGAAGGAGCGCGCGAATGAGCTCGGGGGTCAGGTCGGCGGGAGCTTGGGAGTTGGTCATGCAGGGGGAGCGTAGTCGGGTGGGGGCACGTGGTCGGCGGTGTCCCCGCGCGTGCGGGAGAGCAGACCTACACCTCGCTGGGCGTGCTCGTGAAGGCAGGGCCATCCCCGCGCGTGCGGGGAGCAGTCATCATCACCGGGGGGCTGCTGGCGCCGCCGGGGACCATCCCCGCGCGTGCGGGGAGCAGGCCCACTTGTAATACCGCTCGAAAAGCGAGGTGGGACCATCCCCGCGCGTGCGGGGAGCAGCCGGGGTGTGAGACGGCTCCGGAGTGTCAGGAGGGACCATCCCCGCGTGCGGGGAGCAGGACCCGGCGGCCAGCTTCCCCGCCGTGATGGTGGGACCATCCCCGCGCGTGCGGGGAGCAGAAGCCCAGCACCGTGGCGGCTCCCACCGGCTCAGGACCATCCCCGCGCGTGCGGGGAGCAGAAGCCCAGCACCGTGGCGGCTCCCACCGGCTCAGGACCATCCCCGCGCGTGCGGGGAGCAGGAGTACGCAATGACCGACCCCAGCCTCAGCATGGGACCATCCCCGCGCGTGCGGGGAGCAGACGTGGGCGAGGTGGAGCGCTGCTCCCATGACGGGACCATCCCCGCGCGTGCGGGGAGCAGAGGGATGAGCGCGTGATGAGGACGGTGGGCCTGGGACCATCCCCGCGCGTGCGGGGAGCAGCTCAACGTCCCCGCCGTGTGGCCCACACCCGAGGGACCATCCCCGCGCGTGCGGGGAGCAGTGGGCGGCGGCCCTCGGCCCGGAAAGAGACGCGGGACCATCCCCGCGCGTGCGGGGAGCAGGAGTACAACGGCATGACCGGGCCCGTGAAGCAGGGACCATCCCCGCGCGTGCGGGGAGCAGACGGAGTACAAGGAAGCCTTGGCCGACGCGGCGGGACCATCCCCGCGCGTGCGGGGAGCAGTCGCCGCTTCCCGCATGAAGCCGGTGCCGCGCGGGACCATCCCCGCGCGTGCGGGGAGCAGAACGGCATGGTCGGCCGGCACATCAGGACCGCGGGACCATCCCCGCGCGTGCGGGGAGCAGGCGTCGGTCGGGAGCAGCCCCTGCTGCATGATGGGACCATCCCCGCGCGTGCGGGGAGCAGGTCACGGGCGGCGCGGAACTCGTCCTTGACGCGGGACCATCCCCGCGCGTGCGGGGAGCAGGGCCTGATTGAGAGCAGGCGCCGGGCAGGCATGGGACCATCCCCGCGCGTGCGGGGAGCAGCCCGCGCTCGGCGCGGTGGAGTACTGGCGCAAGGGACCATCCCCGCGCGTGCGGGGAGCAGATCACGCTCGCGTACGGCGGGCTGGGGGCCTGGGGACCATCCCCGCGCGTGCGGGGAGCAGCTCAGCCGCAGGGCCTTCCCGGAGACGGAGGCTGGACCATCCCCGCGCGTGCGGGGAGCAGGGGATGACCGCCTGCGAGATCCGGATCAGCGCGGGACCATCCCCGCGCGTGCGGGGAGCAGTCCACGCGGATCACCGCGTCGTCCTCGGAGAAGGGACCATCCCCGCGCGTGCGGGGAGCAGAGGAGTACACGGAGCGTGAGGGCCACGCCCGGGGGACCATCCCCGCGCGTGCGGGGAGCAGGTAGCAGCCGTCGTACGGGCACCCGGTGACGGGGGACCATCCCCGCGCGTGCGGGGAGCAGCGGTGGCCGCGGCGCGCTGCATCTGAACCCGCGGGACCATCCCCGCGCGTGCGGGGAGCAGGCTGTTCTGGTGGAGCCAGTGGTCCTCGGCGCGGGACCATCCCCGCGCGTGCGGGGAGCAGATGTAGGTGTTCGTCGGCTCGTCGCCGAGGTTGGGACCATCCCCGCGCGTGCGGGGAGCAGTCTTCGTGACCTGCGACTTTATCTCGCGCAGAGGCCATTTTTGACCACTTTCACACATTCCGACATAACACCCCAATAATCCCACAGCAGGCACAACACCCCGAACCAACCTCCCGGCCGCACTCACCGACGTAACTCCTCCCGCTCGCCGCAAAAGCCCGGCACCGTCAGACCGCAGGGCCGCGTCCGCTCTCGACCGGCGACGGAACGAGTCGCGTGGAATGGGCGCCGCCAGGACCACCACCGCGTTCGGTGAGCAGTCGCTTGCGGTGGTCGCTGCGGCGGACGGCCGTGACGATCACGATCACCGCGCCGATGACAACTCCCAGGATGGGCAGAACGATGACCAGTATCGACCCGCCCAGAAACGCGACGATGCCGCCGGGCTTCCCGATGGCGTACTGGGACGGGCCTTCGGATGAGCAGGCGATCTCGTAGTTGCCCGTTCGGGAGACGTCGATGTCGTACAGGGGATTCCAGGTCTCGTCGCGGGTGAGGAACACGTCGATACCTGGATCTCCAAGGTGCGGCTCGCCTGGCCCGGTGATGCTGCAATCCTGGTCGGCTGACGGGCCCCTGTCCTTGATCCAGATCGTGCGCTCGCCCTCCGGGCCGAGCCGGAGGGAGACGGTGTCGCCGTTGGCGAACTGGTGGTCGGTATCGACCGCGTCGACCATGTTGCGGAAGTTGTACACCCCGATGACCGCGCCCAGCGCGATCAGTACGAGTGCGGTCGCGGCGGCTACGGCATACCAGAGGCGGCCGGGCCGAAGTTGGTTCGTCGGTATGTGCGGCGGGGCGGAGGGCGACATCGACGTATTTTAGACCGGCTGTTCGGGGCAGGCGGTGGGCCTCACGTGCCATTGATCCACCGCGTGGATGACGAGTCCTCCGCCGCTCCTGAATGACTGGGCGTGCGGCCTGCCGGACCGCACTCGGTCGAATAAGTAACGGCGACTGCTTGCTGGTGGAGCTTCCATCCCCCCTCGCGCAGGGTGAACGCTTTGCGACCCGGGACTTCATCCCGCGCCGACGCCGTCTCCGACCAGCCCCGCGTAGGCCCACAGCACATACAACCAACAGCCTAGCCGCCCCGGCGCACACCCCACGGCAACTCGCCCCGGCCACCCACGCCGCTCGCATCCCGCCATCACCGTAGGGCCCTTCACACACGCGGGTGCTCTTTCCAGAACAACCCCACCAACACACAGCCCCAGACCGACAATCCCCCCACTCCGCACACCAACACCCCACAAGGAAGCACCACATGACCGACCCCACCGGCACCGCATCAGCCTCCCCGCGCGCCCGTTTCGCCGCCGCCCTCGCCCAAGGGCGCCCCCCGAGCCGCTGGTTGGCCGCGTTTGCCGACGTACCGCGAGAGCACTTCGTACCCAGCTTCTACGAGCAGGACGGGCAGGGGCGCTGGCACGAGGTCTCCCAGGGAGACCCGGGCTACCTGGACACCGTCTACTCGGACACCGCGCTCACCACGCAGCTCGACGCGCACGGTGTGCCGACGTCCTCGTCCAGCGAGCCCGGGCTGATGCTGGCCATGCTCGACGCGCTGGACGCCGAGGCGGGGCATCGGCTGTTCGAGCTCGGGACCGGGACCGGTTACAACGCCGCCCTGGCGTCATCGCTGCTCGGCAGCGACAACGTCGTGAGCGTCGACGTCGACCCGGGCCTCGTCCGGCGTGCCCGGCGGAATCTGGAGCGAGGGGGCTATCGCCCTCACGTGTACGCCGGGGACGGCGCGGAAGGCCGGCCGGACAGGGCCCCGTACGACCGCGTCATCGCGACGGCCGCCCTGCGCCGCATCCCGCCGGCTCTGCTGGCTCAGGCCCGCGCGGGGGCGGTCGTCGTCACCCCCATCGGCTTCGGGGTCGCGCGATTCGTTGTCTCGGAGGGTGGGGAGGCGAGCGGGCGGTTCCTTCCCGTACCCGCGTATTTCATGCCGCGCCGCCGGCCCGCGAAGGCCCCGGACTTCGCGGGGCTGGAGGCGCAGGCGGGAACGGCCACGTCGGTACGCGTGACCGACGTACTGGAACGGCTGAAGTTCCCGCTGTCCCTGGCACTTCCCGGCCACCGGTCATGCTCCTGGCTTGACGACGAGGGCGAGGTCACCGGGGTGGGCCTCTGGACGGAGGACGGCTCCACGGCCACGCTCCACGCCTCGGGCAAGGCCCGGCAGACGGGCCCGCGCCGCCTGTGGGACGCGGTGGAGGAGCTGGCCTCCGCCTTCCCGGACGGGGCCCCCGCTCGGGAGGACTTCGGTCTTACGGTGACGCCAGCGGGGCAACGGGCTTGGTACGGGGAGGCAGATGGGCCTTCTTGGGCGCTGTAGCGGGGCTGAGAGTGGGGGCGCGTACGGCTACGGGGCGGGGCCGCGCATTCCGTGGGGGATCCCGCGCACGCCGGGAAGGCGGGTCCGGCGTCGCCGCGCCCCGTTGGCGGCACGGCCTCACCCGATCACGCGAACACGCCCTCGCAGCAAGACCTTTCGATGCTGCCGCGCTGCTCACCTGATCCAGTGAACGGTCCGGCACGGCCTTGCACGGCGCTTCGCCCTCACCTCAAGATCACTTCGAGGCATTCGCCCACATTCAATACAGAGAAAGCGAAAAATGGCCAACCGTACCCGTACCGCCGTGATGTCCGCCTGCGCCGCAACCTCGGCTCTCCTGATGGCACTGTCCGGATCCACGTCCGCCAGTGCCGCCCCCTACAACCAGGACCTCATCAACAAGACCGACGGCAGCCGTCTCGCCCTGTACGTCGACGGCACCGGAGAGGGAGCCCCGGCCGTCACGCTGCGCGACCCCGCGTACTACAGCAAGTACAGGACCGAAGCCTGGGATGCCGAGCAGTCCATCGTGGACGGCGCCGTGCACATCACCCTGCGGAACCGGGCCGCGAACAAGTGCCTCCAGCCCGCCCTCAACGAGCCCACCCGCGGGTCCGGCATCGTGGTCAAGACCTGCAACGGCTCCGCACTCCAGTCCTGGGTACGCCAGGCCGAGATGGTCGGTAACCACAATACCGGCTGGTGGGTGTGGCGGCCCGTGACCAACCCGGACCTGGCCATGACCCTCCACCGTCACAACGACGGTGCCTGGGCGAGCCTTTACCTCGACACGTCCTACCCGTCCGCCGACCGCCTCTGGAAGCTCGCTCCGAACGACCAGGCTTGGTAGGCGAGCAACACCCGTCCCAGCCACCGCCGTTGGCTGGGACGGCTCGTTCTCCCGTCAGCCCAGCCCGCCACCGCCCCTCACACCCGCTCCCCCGCCTCATCCACCCAAACCCGTTCCCCCTCCCCCCACACCGTCACCCCGAACCGCCCCCACCCCGGCCTCCCCCGCTCCACCCACCACGCATGCGCCGCCTCCACCTCGTTCCACAACCGGCGCCGCCCCCGCTGCCACACCCGGGTCGCAGGCTGTCCGTCCTCCACCAGGGCGCACGCCCACGACCGGTCGTTGCGGCTGTAGAGCCAGTGGGGTTGGGTGCCGTGCACCTTCTCGGCGGCGATGTACGTGCAGGCGGGGACGCGGAGGCCCAGTGCGAACGTCAGGGGGCTGAAGCGGTCGGCCGTGGACAGGGCCCTCGCCGCCTCGGAGGCGGTCGTATCCGGGGCGGGCAACGGCCCGGGCACATACGCCTCGTGGTCGACCGGGGCCGCCCGGTGCACCCTGAGTTTCATGAACTCGACCGGACCCAGGAAGCGCCCGCTCGCGCTGTTCCCTTCCGGGTCCACCGTCAACCGCACAACCGCGTCCGCATTCGTGAAGCCCGTTCCCCACGGCGCCACGATCACACCCCCGGGCCGCGTCTGCTCCACCCACGCGTACGGGATCTCGCGGACCCCGCACGTGGCGATCACCCGGTCGAACACGCCCCGCCCCGGCGCCCCCGCGCGCCCGTCGCCGTGGATCACCTCCACCGGGGCGCCGAAGAAGTGGGCCAGGGCGTCGCGCGCCCGGTTCGCCACCGCCTCGTCCACCTCCACGCTGACGACGTTCCCCTCCCCCACCTTGTGGGCCAGCAGCGCGGCGTTCCACCCCGTCCCCGTACCGATTTCGAGGACGCGGCAGTAGTCGTCCACCGTGAGGGCATCCAGCATCCGGAAGACCACGCTCGGCATCGAGGCCGACGACGTCGGCACTCGGCCCGGCTCGCGGCCGGCGTGCTCCCCGTCGTCCCACTGCGTCACGACCGGCACGTCCGCGTCCGCGTACCCGCGCCACGCCTGCGCGTCCTCCGTCCGCGATACGTGGACGGCCCGCCCGGCCACCATGTCGTACGGCCAGATCGTGTCCGGTAAAAACGCCTGCCGGGGCACCCGCGCATACGCGTCCAGCCAGCCCGTTTTCAGCACCCCGCCCGTCGTGAGCGCATGCGCCACGTCCTCGCGCGTGGCGTACGCGCCCACCGCCTGCTCGCTCATGCCGCCGCCCGTGCTTCCGGGCCGTTCGTCGTCGTTCCGCACATGACCTCGTTCGCTCCGTTCAGTCCGTCTCGGCTTACGTGTTGACGCCTCGGCGCCCGCGCCGTCAAAGGCGGTACTTCGCGTGCATCGCGTTCGTCTCCCGTACGCGTTCCCGAATCGCATCCGACGCGGTCCCCGCCTTCGGCGGGCCGTCCGGGCAGACGGGAGCCCCGCACCGGCACGGTGGAAACGCGGCGAGCGACGCGTAACGCGAAATGTCCGGGTCCTCGCGCAGCTCGCGGCGCGGGGGTTCTTCGTCGGTTCGGGTGGGGAGTGGGCCGGGGGCCGGCGCGGTTCGATGCTCTTCGACAGGCACGTTACGTGTCCCTCCGTAGCGGTTTCACTACCAGGAGCGCCCAGATTGGCTTAGCCTCGCGTAATCGGCAACGTGGCAACGTAGCGGCCAGGGAGGGCACATTGACCAACATCAAGGAGCTGAATCCGAATGCCTCACCGCAGGCTGCCTACGGCGCGCGTTTACGGATGATGCGCGAGGCGCGAGGCTGGACCCAGGACCACTTCGCCTCGATGGTCGGATGCAGCGGGCGCCATGTCTCGGCGATTGAGACCGGGCGCAAACCTGCAACCCTGCTGTTTTCCCGCAAGAATGACGCTATTTTCGGTCTGGCGAGCACGCCCGAGTCCTTCGAGCGCGAATGGTGCAAGTTCAAACGCGGCAGCATGCTGGAGGGTTTCCCCGAATACGTGGGCTACGAGGGCCGCGCCACGGAAATCCGGCTCTTCCAGGTCTCCCTCATCCCCGGCCTGATGCAGACTCCGGAGTACGCGCACGCCTTGAACCACAGCTACGTGCAACGCGGGTCCGTCACCGCTGAACAGGCCGACGAACGCGTCTCGCTCGTGTTGGAACGGCAGTCCAGACTGGTGAGGCAGCGGCCGCCCTTGGTATTCGTCGTCGTGGACGAGAGTTGTCTCCTCCAAGTGATTGGCGGCTCGCAGGTCATGAAAGCGCAGCTGCAACGGCTGGAAGAACTGGCCGCACTTCCCAACTGGTTCATCCACGTGGCGCCGTTCTCCCTCGGAGAACGGCGGGCATTCCATCTGCCCGTCAACCTGCTCACCCTCCCCGATCGATCCGTCGTCGCATACGCCGAATCCGAGGCCCAGGGCCACGTCGAACGCGAAACGTCTCTCGTGGTGCCCATGCTCACCGCCTACCACCAACTTCAGGGCGAGTCGCTGTCGCAGGCAGCGTCGGTGGCTCTGATCAGTCGGTTGCGGAATCGCACCCCGTGATATCCAACTCTCCGCGCAGGTAAGCAACCTCGTACAGCTCGAACGACGGCGGCCGCGTCCAGATGGCCGCGAACGCCGCCACGACGACGAAGGCCGTTCCCGGCCGCGACTCCAAACTGCCCGGGCTGTCGGTCTCCGCCCAGGCATTCCCGTCGCTCATGGAAGGTGTCAGAACGGGAGAGTTCGACACGGCCTGAGCACCCGACCAGCCGCTGCCCGCTCTGCGGCGGGAGCGCCCCAGCTCAAGCATGGTGCGCGGCATGACGACGCACGGCCGGTCATGGACCAGATCCTGATCCCGGTCGCCCCTGCCCCGATCCCATACGGCACGAGCTACCGTCCACCACGAGCAACCCGCCCCAGGGCAGACCGCCCTTCGCCTGCCGGTTGATCAGATAACCGATCCCCCACGAGGCGCCTTCCCTCCAGGCATGGGGAGCAGCAGGAGGTGCTTTTCCCCGCCGGGGAGGGCCTGGGGGTCATCCCCGCACGCGCGGGAAGCAGTACGTCCTGTGGACCGGGTCTCTTCTGATGCTGGGGCCATCCCCGCACGCGCGGGAAGCAGCTGTACTTCCGGTTCAAATCAGGTTCACTACGGGGGCCATCCCCGCACGCGGGGAGCAGAACGTCCGCCAGGACCTGAAGGTGACCAAGGCGGGGCCATCCCCGCACGCGCGGGGAGCAGTTCGGGAGCTGCTGGAGAACGCGCAGCTCGTCGGGGCCATCCCCGCACGCGCGGGGAGCAGTCGTACGCGCCGTGCGCGCCGTCCGCCTCGCGGGGGCCATCCCCGCCCGCGCGGGGAGCAGGGCGGCGATCGTGAGTTCCTGGTCGCTGCGGTGGGGCCATCCCCGCACGCGCGGGGAGCAGCCGGCGTCGGGGTGGCGCTGGCCGAACTGGATGGGGCCATCCCCGCACGCGCGGGGAGCAGTGGACCCATGCCGCCGGGTACCCGTTCCCTCTGGGGCCATCCCCGCACGCGCGGGGAGCAGCTGCGGGCGCTGGATGAGTCGCAGATCGAGCTGGGGCCATCCCCGCACGCGCGGGGAGCAGTCCGGGGCCGAAGCCGACGACCAACCGCTACCCGGGCCATCCCCGCACGCGCGGGGAGCAGTGCGTGACCTGCGGCTTTATCTCGCGTGCGCATGGTTTCTGACCACTTTCGCCCACTCCGGCATAACCACCCCAAGGTCAACACAGTCGGCATACGCCACGAGCGTAGAACAACACCCGCGCACCCACGCCCCGTTCGCCGCGACCGCCCGCCTCACCCCTCCGCCCCCACCCGGTACACCACCTTCCCCTCCACCACCTCGAACCCCAGCGCCCCGTAAAACCCCAAAGCCCGAGCGTTGTCCGTATCCCCCATCCACTCCATCCGACTGCACCCGGGACGGGCAGACGCCACCGCTCGGAGTTCCGCCATCAAGTGGGCACCCACGCCCGCTCCCCGCCACGGTTCACTCACATACAGCTCCTTCAGGAACAGCGCGTGTGTCGTCCCCCTCGCCGGCCAGAGGAACGAGTACGCGGCCATCCCCGCGAGGGTGCCGTCACCCGGGTCCGCGACCAGCGCCTGGGCGAGCGGGATCGGGGCGAACAAGGACTCCTCGATCTGGGTGCGGCGTTCCGTGAGCGGCTGGATCTCCGTGGCTCCGTAAAAGCGTTCGATCTCCTCGATCAGGGCCGCGAGGGACGGGACGTCGTCGCGTCGGGCTGGGCGGATCGGCATCGGCATCGGCATCGGGCGTCTCCCTCGGCGGCGGATCTCGTACGTGCGCCTCCCGCGCGCACCGCATGTGACGATGCCCCCCATGGGCTTCCACCTCAACTGCGTCCTGGCGCTCGACGACCTCGTCGTCCCCGGCGGTTCCGCCTACACCCCGCGCACCTGCGACCCTGGCCTGCCCGAAGGGTAGGTGTTCCCATCCCCCGGGAGCCGACGCACGCCGTCAGTGGCCTCGGCCACAGAAGGCAGCGGCTCACGCCACCCGCATTCGGCGGCTGGCTCGACGCGACGGGCGTGCCCGCGACGCCCGATCCGCTGGACGCCTCCGACGACACCGGCCTCGCGCTGGGGTCGTTCCTCAGCCTCGCCGCGCCCGCCGTCGTCATCAGCGACAGCACCTTCGGGGGACAGCAGCTCCTGTACGAGTACGCGGGTCGCTTTCCGGGAAGGCAGGACCGTCGCGGCCTGTGGCGTCGACGACCCTGACGAGGGCAAGGTGTTCCGGCTGGACGACGGGGCCTTCCGGCTGCCGGTCCCGCCAACCGTCGCGCCCGTCACCGAGTGCGCCGAGCAGGTCCACGACGGGCTGCGCGGGGCCGATCTCTTCCGGGGCTGCCTCCCCCGCAACGCGAACCGCGAGGGGCCGGCGCCATCGCGAGGCGTGGTCCGGGCCGGTGCCGTCCGTCGATCCCGCCTGGCACACGCACTCCCCGCTGGTGGACGGCGGCCGCCGGGTGGCGGAGCACGTCCTCGGCCGGCCCCTCGCCCAGGCGTGGCCGGCCGGGGCGAGGGCATCCGGCAGCCGGGGCGGTGGGTGGGCGGCTTCGCGTTCCAGCCCCGATTCCCAGGACCCGGCAGCCGCCGTCCACCATAAACGCGGCCGACATCCGAGAGACGACGCCCGGTATCGAGCCGCGCGATCGGGACTGACTGGTCGCGAGCCCGCGTAGCGGCGGGCGCCTCCCGTTCAGGCCAGGTGCTTGTGCATGACGATGCACGGCCGGTCGTGGGCCAGGTCCTGACGCCGGTCGATCTCGCGCCACCCGAGGGACTTCCAGAAGGTCAACGCATCCGGGTTGTTCTCAAGTACGGCGAGCCGGAGGCCGCTCCGCCCTTCGGCCCGAAACCGCTCCTCGACCAGCCCGACGAGCCGCCGCCCGATCCCTGTACGGCGGGAGTGCCCGTCCACGATGAGCAGCCCGATCCAGGGCAGACCGTCCTTCGGATGGCGGCGGAGCAGACAGACAACCCCCACGAGCCGCCCCTCCCCGGTGCGCGCGAGCAACACCTCACCCCCCTCCATGGCGACCTCGCGGCGCAGATCAGCCTCGACCTGCGCCGCCGGGATGTCGTCGGGGTCGTACTCTCCTGCCGCGCGCCAGTACGCCGGGTTGCCGGCGTAGAGGGCGACGACCTCGCGGATCTCCTCAGGGGCGAAGCGGAGGGGGTGGAGGGTGAGGGGGTGGGCCGACATGTCGGCCAGGGTACGGGGCGATGCACGCCGTCCCCGCGAGGTGCGGAGAGCGGTAGGCGTCGCAGACCGGTGAGTGGCAAAGCATCCCCGCACCGTGCGGGGAGCGAGCAGGCGGGTGCCTGAGCCGGAGGCATCCCCGCGAGTACGGGGAACACGTCACGCTGGTCGTGGCCTCCTTCCATCTGCTGGGACCATCCCCGCGCGTGCGGGGAACACGCCTTGCGCTTGTCCGGGTGCTGGGCGGAGCCGGGGCCATCCCCGCGCGTGCGGGGAACACCGACCGGCCAGAGAAGAGGTGACCTGGTGAGCGGGACCATCCCCGCGCGTGCGGGGAACACGATGACGCCGGAGATGAGGTTGCCCATCAGCTGGGACCATCCCCGCGCGTGCGGGGAACACCTTCGGGTGCCCCTCCAAGGTCGCCTGCGTCAGGGACCATCCCCGCGCGTGCGGGGAACACCTCGGTGCAGGTGGGGCACTGGATGCGGCCGAGGGGACCATCCCCGCGCGTGCGGGGAACACAGGGTGTCGCCGGGGCGTGCGTAGTCGAGGGCGGGACCATCCCCGCGCGTGCGGGGAACACAGGTCGCTCCAGCCGAAGGGGTTCTCACCGTGGGGACCATCCCCGCGCGTGCGGGGAACACGCCATCTCGACCCCTGGGCCCCCGTCAGGGCGGGGACCATCCCCGCGCGTGCGGGGAACACGGCATCGCCTCGCTGTGCAGGGCGGGCAGCGTGGGACCATCCCCGCGCGTGCGGGGAACACCGTTCGACCTGGGGAACGCCGCGCACCGGCTGGGGACCATCCCCGCGCGTGCGGGGAACACCAGGCGTCGACCTTCGCGGCGCGGTAGTCGTGGGGACCATCCCCGCGCGTGCGGGGAACACCTCCCCCACGAACCGGGCCCCCCTCCAGATCAGGGACCATCCCCGCGCGTGCGGGGAACACTCTTCGTGACCTGCTGCTTCGTCTCGCGTCAAGGACGGTTCTGACCACTTGCGCGCACTCCGGCATAACCGCCCCAACGCTCACACAGCAGGCATGCATCGCCACCCTAAGCCAACGGCCCCAGCCGCGCCCCCCGTTCACCTTCCCCAGGCCCCGCCCCACCCACGTAAAGTGCACGGATGATCGTCATCCCGGAGGAATTCGCGCGGACCACCGTCGAGCGTGAAGGGGACGTGGGGGCATCCTGGCTCGGGGAAGTGCCCCAGCTCGTCGCTGACTTGGTCGGGGGGTGGGGATGTGTGGTCGACGGCGACGTCATGTATGGCGGGGTCGGCGTCATCATCCCCGTACGGCGTGACGGCACGCCGCCCGCCGTGCTGAAGGTGTCCTTTCCGCATCCCGGGAACGACCATGAGCCCGATGCCTTCGCCGCCTGGGGCGGTCGCGGGGCCGTTTCCCTGTACGAGCGGGACGACCGCCGGTACGCGATGTTGCTGGAGCGGGCCTCGCCGGTGAGCTTGGCCGAGGCGGTCGACGGGGACGAAGTGGTGGTCGTCGCCGCGCGGCTCGGGCGGCGGCTTGCCGTCACCGCGCCCGCCGGGCTGCCGCTGCCCCGGCTCAGCGCGCGGGCCGGGGAGTGGGCGGACGGGCTGCGCACGGATGACGCCGAGTTCGCGCACCCCCTGCCGCGCCCCGTCGTCGACGCCGCCCTCGCCACCGTAAGGGAGTTGGGGCGGGAGCAGCCCGAGACGCTCGTCCATGGCGATCTGCACGGGCGGAACATCCTGCGGGCCGAGCGCGAGCCGTGGTTGGCCGTCGATCCGAAGGGATACGTGGGCGACCCGGCCTACGACGCGGGGGCGCTGATGAAGTCGCGTGCGTACGCCCTCGCGGGGGTGGGCTCCCACGACCTCGGCAAGGCCGCCCACCGCATCGTGGACGTCTTCGCGGACGCCGCCGAGCTGGAGCGTGAGCGCGTACTCCGATGGGCCCAGCTGCACGCCGTTCAAGCCGCCTTCTGGGCGCGGCGGCACGGGTTCCGGGTCGCCCGCAGTGGGCCCGAGCTGGAGTGGATCACCGCGTTCGCGGACCGGCTGGCGGAGTTGCTGACCGAGCGGCCCGGAGGGCCTTCCCCGCGTTGAACCGTTCGAAGCGGTCTCGGCCTCACAAAACAGGGCCGTCGATCGTCGGGGTCGAAGAGCAGCCGCCCTCGGAAGCCTCTCAGAAGCGGAGAACAACGCGTGCACACCGCATACCTCACGGTCAACATCCTCGGCATCTTCTTCAACGGTGCCGCCGCCGTGACCTACCTCATCGGCCACGAATACCCCAAGTCCCAGGCCGACATGAAGGGCATCCCCCGCAAGTACGTCCCGTGGCTCGGCATGTGCCTGGCCGCAGGCACCCTCGGGCTACTCGCCGGATTCGCCGTGCCCGCGCTGGGGACGCTCGCCGCGTGCGGGCTGATCCTCTACTTCATCGGCGCGATCATCGCCCACACCCGCGTCGGTTCCCGGAACATCGTCGGCGGGATCGTGTTCCTGGCGACGGCCATCGCCGTGCTGATCCTGGGCGTGCAGTATCACGGGGCCTGGTGAGCGGGGCCGGTGAGCAGGCCCGGTGAGCGGGGCCGGCTACCTACGAGAGGCCAGGTCCGCGTCCGTGATCGGCCGGACCACCCGGCACGGCGTACCGACCGCGACGCTCATCGGAGGAATGTCGCGGCTCACGACGCTGCCCGCGCCGATCACCGAGCCGTAGCCGATACGGACGCCCGGCAGGACGACCACGTTGCTGCCGATCCACACCTTGTCCTCGATGAGGATCGGCTCCGAGAAACGGCCGAAATCCGCCCGGCGCGCGGGGTGCACCGGGTGGCCCGTCGTCGTCAGGGTCACGCTCGGGGCGATCATGACGTCGTCGCCGATGCGGATCTCCACGTCGTCCACGAACGTCAGGTTCACATTGCCGAAGAAGTCGTCGCCGATGTGCACGTTGCTGCCGAACGCGGCGTGGAACGGCGCCTGGAGGACGGTGCGTTCGCCCACCGAGGCGAAGATCCGCGTCAGCAGCGAACGCCGTCGCTCCGTGTCGCCGGGCGGTGTGTGGTTGTACGCGAATATCTCGTCCTCGCGCCGGGCCGGGGCCAGGAAGGCCGCCTCGGTCTCGGTGTAGACGAGGCCCTTCGCGATCCGGGCCCGGATCTCGTTCTCGTTCCGGCCGGTTTCAGCCATCGTGCGGTGCTCCCTTCGTCGGGCGCCCCAGACCCGTGAGCCGGAGCGCGTATTCCGCCGCGATCGCGTCATTGGGCGCCGCCGCCCTCGCGGCCTCGTACATCTCCGCCGCCTCCTCCGTACGGCCGAGGCGGCGCAGCGCGTCCGCCCGGACGGCGGGGAAGGCGTGGCGGCCTGCGAGTTCCTTCGGCGTACCCAGCGCGTCGACGGCCTCCAGCTGGGCCCCCGGTCCGTCCCGCATGCCCAGGGCCACCGCACGGTTGAGAGCCACGACCGGATTGGCGCGCAGGGCGAGGAGACTGTCGTACAGCGTCACGACGGCCGCCCAGTCAGTGGCGGTGGCGTCCGGTGCCAGGGCGTGCTGGGCGGCGATCGCCGCCTGGAGCGCGTAGGGGCCGCCCGCCGGGAGCGCCCCACGGGCCAGCGCGGCCCCCTCGGTGATCAGCACACGGTCCCACAGCGAGCGGTCCTGGTGCTCCAGCGTGACCAGGCCGCCGTCGGCGTCGAGCCGGGCGGCGCGGCGGGAGTGCTGGAGCAGGAGGAGGGCCAGCAGGCCGCGGGCCTCCGGCTCCTCCTGGGCCTCGGCCACGACGAGGCGGGTGAGGCGGATGGCCTCCTCGGCCAGCTGATCGCGGGTGGTGTTGCCGTCGCTGGGCACGTACCCCTCGGTGAAGATCAGGTAGAGCACGGCAAGAACCCCGCCGAGGCGTTCGGCGCGTGCGCCTGGTGGCGGTACGCGGTACGGAATGCCCGCGGCCGCGATCTTCCGCTTGGCACGCAGGATGCGCTGCGACACGGTGTCCTCGCCGGCCAGGAGCGCGCGGGCGATCTCGCGCGTGGTGAGGCCGCCGACCGTACGCAGGGTAAGGGCCACTCGGGCGTCGAGCGGGAGCGCGGGGTGGCAGCAGGTGAAGATCAGCGCGAGCCGCTCGTCGCCGGGCGGCGCCGGTTCGTACGCCTCCTCCAGCGCCGCCGCCTCCGCGATCTTGTCGCGCTCCGTCGTGCGGCGGCGCAGTACGTCCAAGGCCCGGCGCCGGGCGGCGGTCACCAGCCATGCCCCCGGGCTGCGCGGCACTCCGTCGCGCTCCCAGGCCGGCAGGGCGCGGGCGAACGCGTCCTGCGCGCAGTCCTCGGCCAGCTCCCAGTCACCGGCGAGGCGAACGAGCGTGCCGAACACGACGGCCCATTCGGTGCGGTAGGCGGCCGCGAGCGCCCCGCGCACGACTGCCGGTGCGGTGTCACCGGCAGGCTCCACACGTACACCCGCCGACGCGGTGTCACCCGCCGACGCCACACCTACACCCGCCGACGCGGTGTCACCCGCCGACGCCACACCTACACCCGCCGACGCGGTGTCACCCGCCGACGCCACACGCACGGCCTCCGACGCGGTGTCACCCGCCGACGCCACACGCACGGCCTCCGACGCCGTGCCATCCGCCGGCTCCGCCCCCGCACTCACCCGAAGTCCCGCCAGAACTCGCGCAGTTCCACGAGCCCCGACCGGGCCATGGGGCACCGGCCCACGTACTCCAGCGCCTGTTCCCGGTCCCCGTCGACGAAGACGATCCCCGTGACCCACTCGGCCACGTCCGCGTACCCCCCGTCCGTGATCAGGAGTTCGCCCCCGCGTCGCCGTACGAGCGTCGCGTCCTCGACCGGGCTCAGGTGCTCGCCGCCCAGGTAACGGCCGGACGCCAGGCCGTCCCGTACCCACGCGGCCACCTCCGCCGGGTCGGGGGTGTACGGCGGCGCGGCCGGGTCGGTCCGCATGATCGCGAGGAAGCGGGAGGCGGGGGCATCGCCCTCGTGCGGGACGTTGTCCGTGTCCGGGCCGTGGTCGAGCGGTTCGACGGGGCGGATCTCGATGCGGCCCGCGGCCGCCATCGGGTGCGAGGCGGCGACCTCGATCGCCTCGTCCAGATCCGCGGCCTCCAGGAGGTCGTACCCGGCGATCCACTCGGCCGTCTCGGCAAACGGGCCGTCGGTGACCAGGACCTCGCCGGCACGGACGCGCGCCGTGACCGTCTCCTCCACCGGCTTCAGCGGCATTCCCTCCAGCCGGACGCCGCGCCCGTTCCACTTCTCGACCCACGCCTCCGGGTTCTGGTCGCCGCGCTCCCCGGCGGGATCGGTGGCGATGAACAACACGTACTTCATGAGCGTTCCCCTTGCTGCCGTGCCGAACGTTTCATGAAGACGACGAACGGTGTCCACCGAATCCGACAGTCCGACGAGGAAAGTTTGAGATCGCCCCGTCGACCCGGACTGCCGGATCTCTTGACGTGCCCCTGACCGAATGGCTTTATGGGTCCACCCGTGTGGGAGCGCTCCCACATCAGTGAACCACCCATCCTCTGGAGCCGCAGTGAGCACAGCGAGACATCCGGCGCAGCGCCCCGCCGCCGTCATCCTCACCGTCCTGGCCACCCTGCTCGGGTTCCTCGCGCTCGGCGGCCTCGCCCCCGCGCGGGCCGCGTCCGCCGCCGGGACCGGGCTGCACATCAGCGACGGCCGGCTGGTCGAGGGCAACGGCAACGACTTCATCATGCGCGGCGTCAACCACGCGCACACCTGGTACCCGGGCGAAACCCAGTCCCTGGCCGACATCAAGGCGACCGGCGCCAACACCGTCCGCGTCGTACTGTCCGACGGTTTCCGCTGGAGCGAGAACGGGCCGGACGACGTCGCCGCCGTCATCGCCGACTGCAAGGCGAACCGGCTCATCTGCGTCCTGGAGGTGCACGACACCACCGGATACGGCGAGGACTCCGCCGCCGGGACGCTGGACCACGCGGCCGACTACTGGATCTCCCTGAAGGACGTCCTCCAGGGCCAGGAGGACTACGTCGTCATCAACATCGGCAACGAGCCCTGGGGCAACACCGATCCGGCCGGCTGGACCGCCCCCACCACCGCGGCGATCCAGAAGCTGCGCGCGGCCGGGTTCGCGCACACGATCATGGTGGACGCGCCCAACTGGGGCCAGGACTGGCAGAACGTCATGCGGGACAACGCCCAGGCCGTGTACGACGCGGACCCGACCGGCAATCTGCTCTTCTCGATCCACATGTACAGCGTCTACAACACCGCCGAGAAGGTCACCGACTATCTGAACACCTTCGTGGACGCCGGACTGCCCCTGGTCATCGGTGAGTTCGGCGGACCCGCCGACCAGTACGGCGACCCGGACGAGGACACGATGATGTCCGAGGCGCAGCGGCTCGGGCTCGGCTGGATCGCCTGGTCGTGGAGCGGCAACACCGACCCGATCCTCGATCTGACCATCGGCTTCGACCCGGCGCAGCTCAGCTCCTGGGGCGAGCGCGTCTTCCACGGCGCGGACGGGATCGCGGAGACCGCCCGCGAGGCCACGGTCTACGGCGGACCCGCCGAGGAGGACACCGAGGCCCCGACGGCCCCGGGCACCCCGGCCGCCTCAGCGGTGACCGACACCTCGGCCACGCTGACCTGGGCCGCGTCCTCCGACAACGTTGCCGTCGCGGGCTACGACGTGGTCAGCGTCAGCGGCGGTACGGAGACCAGGGTCGCCTCGTCCGCCACGACGGGCGTCACCGTGACGGGCCTGGCCGCCGACACCGCGTACTCCTTCGCGGTCTACGCGCGCGACGCGGCCGGCAACCGTTCGGCCCGGTCGGCCGCCGTGAGCGTGACCACGGACGAGGGCGCGACCACGCCGGCGGGCAGCTGCTCGGTCGGCTACAAGGTGGTCGGCGAGTGGCAGGGCGGCTTCCAGGGCGAGATCACCATCCGCAACACGGGCACCGCCGCGATCGACGGCTGGACGCTCGGTTTCGCCTTCGCCGACGGGCAGACGATCACCAACATGTGGGGCGGTACGCCCACCCAGTCCGGCGGTTCGGTGACCGTCGCACCGGCCTCGTACACCTCCACGATCGCCCCCAACTCCTCGGTGACCGTGGGCTTCACGGGCAACCAGAGCGGTACGAACGCGGCCCCGGCCGCCTTCACCCTCAGCGGGGCCGCCTGCGCGGCCGCGTGAGACGGGCCCGGCCGGCGGGGGGCGCGCCCCCGCCGGCCGGGCCGCTCATGATCGAACGGGTGCACGGGACGTGCAAGGGGAGGTGAGTTCATCGGCCCGGGTGGAGCTGCCCCGGTCCGGCTGGACCAAGGCGCTCCCACCGCTCCGCAGCGACCCGGGATTTGGATAAGGTGCCGTGTCTACAGCAGCGCTCTCCGGGGGAGTTACGAGTACATGAGCGGTCAGCAGCCACGCAGAGGCGGCGCCTCGCAGGTCTTCCAGCCCCTCGCGGGTGACGACCCCACCACCATCGCCGGATACCGGCTGGCCGCCAAGCTCGGTGCGGGTGGCATGGGCAAGGTGTATCTGTCGTACACGCCCGGCGGGCGGCCCGTCGCGATCAAGGTGATCCGGCCGGAGTTCGGCGAGGACGCGGAGTTCCGGCGGCGGTTCGCGCAGGAGGTGCAGTCCGCGCAGCGCGTCCAGGGGCTGTTCACCGCGCCCGTGATCGACGCCGACACCAAGGGCGCTCAGCCGTGGCTCGCCACCGCGTACGTGCCGGGCCCGTCCCTCGCCGACGCGGTCGTCGAGCACGGCGCGCTGCCCGTCGAGGCGGTGCTGCTGCTCATCGCGGGCATGGCGGAGGCGCTGCACGTCATCCACGGCGCCGGAATCGTCCACCGCGACCTCAAGCCGTCCAACGTGCTGCTCGCGGCGGACGGGCCGCGCGTCATCGACTTCGGTATCGCCTACGCGGCCGACGCGACGTCGCTCACGGGGAGCGGGGTCACGATCGGCACCCCGTCCTTCATGGCGCCGGAGCAGGCCGCCGGGCGCAAGGTCACCGCCGCGACGGACATCTTCGCGCTCGGCCAGGTCGCGGTGTTCGCGTCGACCGGGACGCCCGCGTTCGGCGAGGGGACCTCGCACGGGGTGCTCTACCGGATCGTGCACGAGGACCCGGACCTCACGGGGGTCCCGGCGCGGCTGATGGATCTCGTCGGGCGCTGCCTCGCGAAGAACCCGGAGGACCGGCCGTCGGTCGCCGAGGTGATCCAGCTCTGCCAGACCGCGAACGCGGAGACGGTGCTCCGTCGGCCGGAGGACTGGCTGCCGCAGCCGGTCGCGGCCGACATCACCGTCCGGGCCGCCGCGCCGGCGCCCGTACAGACACCGCCGCCGCCGTCCGCCGCGCCGGCCACACCGGCCGCCCCCGCCGCCCCGCCGGTGACCGCCGCCCCCGCGGCTCCGGCCGCGCCCGCCGCGTACTCGCCGACCACGCCAGCACCGAGCACCCCGCCGCCGGGATACGGGCCGCCGGTCACGCCCGCGCCCGGGCAGGGGCCCGCGCCGGTGGAACCGGGCGCGTACGGTGCGCCCACGGCGCCGTCCGGGCAGAACCCGGCGTACGGTGCGCCCACGGCGCCCGCCGCGCAGACGCCGGCGTACGGGTATCCGGCCGCCCAGCAGCCGGGGTACGGCTATCCGGGGCCGGGCACCGGGTACCCCGGCGGGGGCGTACCGCCGCAGTCGCACGCCACGCAGCCGGCGCCGCAGACGCCCGAGCCCCCCAAGCGGCGGCGCGGGCGGGCGGCGGCCATCGCGGTCGTGGCCGCGCTGCTCGTCGGTGTGGCGGGTGGGGGCACGGCGTACTTCCTGAGCCAGAAGGACAAGGACAAGGGGTCGCAGAGCGACACCACCGCCCAGGACAAGAACTCGCCCGCGCCCAAGGCGAGTTCCACGCCCAGCGCGGACCCCACCGGGGACGCCGGGGCGGGCGTCGAGCAGCCCGACGGCGAGACCCCCGCGACGTCGGACCCGACGCCGGAGGACTTCACCGGGATCAACCTCACGAAGGGGTACCACCTGACGTTCGGCGACTCGGACGTCCGGCCGCAGGACGGCACGGACGGCGGGTACGACCTGACGCACGAATCCGGCTACCTCGACGCCGAGAGCGAGGGCGGCCGCCTCACCCTGCTCGACCCGGGGCAGGAGGGGTCGCTGGACGTCTGCCGTGCGGAGACGCGGTTCGCCGACAGCATTCCGCTGGAGCAGTTGTCGAAGGGGCGGCAGATGTGCATCACGACGGGTACGGGGCATATGGCGCTGGTGACGTATCAGGGGCACTCGCCGAAGGACTCCCCGAGTGATTACGTCACGCTCGATGTGACGGTCTGGCGGAACGCGGCACGGTGAGTTCGGGGGGGTGCGGGGTACGGGGCGCCTGCGGCGGGCCTGTTCCCCACCCCGCCCCTTCCCGAAACCGGGGCGCTGCCCCGGACCCCGCGCCTCAAACGCCGGCGAGGCTGGTCTTTGCCCTCAGCCCGTGATCAGCCGCTGCAACGCCGGCGCGTACAGGTCCGCGATGCGCTCCGGCGTCGCGGACGCCCCCGCTCCGTCGCGGTGGAGGCTCAGCGTCGCGCCGAGGCCCAGCAGGTGGCCGGCCAGGAGTTCCGCGCGCAGGGCGCGCGCGTCGCCGGGGAGGCGGGCGGTCAGGGCGGCGGTGACCTGTTCGTGGAAGCGGTCGCGGAGGAGGGAGCGTTCGTCCTGGTTGCCCAGGGAGAAGACGACGCGGAGGAGCGGGTCCGACTGGAGCGCGCGGCGGTGGGTGACCAGGGTGATCACCATGTGGCGGCCCAGGACGTCGAGCGGTGCGTCGAAGAGTTCGGCGGCGGCCGGTCCGAAGTCGGCCACCGTGTTGAACAGCTCCTCCTTGCGGCCGAAGTGCTTGACGACCAGGGACGCGCTGACCCCCGCGTCCGCCGCGATCCCCCGGATCGTCACCTCGGCGTACGGCCGTTGCGTGAACGCCCGCCGGGCGGCCCGCAGGATCGCGTCGCGGCCCGTCGCGGCGATGGCCCGGCCGCCGGTCATGCGCCCTCCTGGATTCCCGCCGGCCGCGCACCCCCCGTCAGGGTGCCCGGCTCCTTGCGGCTCTCCCCGACCGTACCCGCCCCGGCGGGCCCGCCGCCCGGCAGCAGCAGCGTGACGACCAGGGCGGCGAGCGCCGCGCCCGCCGCGATGACGAAGACCAGCTGGTACGCGTGCAGGGTCGGCGCGGTCCGGCCGCCCGCCCGGAAGGTGAGGTTCGCCAGAACGGCCGCGACGGTCGCGCTGCAGAACGCCTGGCCGATCGACCGCATCAGGGTGTTCAGCCCGTTCGCCGCACCGGTCTCGCTGACCGGCACCCCGCGCATCACGAGGGCCGGGAGCGCCGAGTACGCGATGGCGGTGCCGGAGGCGACGACCGTGGCGCCCGCGACGATGAGCCACAGGCTGTGGCTGGTGAAGTACCGCACCCCGTAACCGGCCGCGATGATCCCGGCCGCCAGGGCCAGGCTGACCTTCGGGCCGTGCTTGGCGGAGATCCGGGCGGAGACCGGGGACAGGGCCACCATGGCGACCCCGCCCGGCAGCAGGCACAGTCCGCTGACGACGAGCGAGGCGCCGAGCCCGTAACCGGTCGCCTTCGGCTCCTGCACCATCTGCGCGGTGACCAGGGAGTTCGCGTAGAAGGCGAAACCGATGAGCAGCGCCGCGATGTTGGTGAGCAGGACCGCCGGGCGGGCGGAGATCCGCAGGTCGACCATGGGCGTCGCGACGCGGAGCTCGTACGCCCCCCAGATCAGCGCCACCACGACGGCCGCCACGAACAGGCCGACCGTCCGCCCGGAGGTCCAGCCCCAGTCGCCGCCCTGCGTCACCGCGAGCAGCAGGCAGACCAGCGCGCCGGACAGGCCGAGTGCGCCGAGCGCGTCGAAGCGGCCGCGGCTGCGGAGCGGGGACTCCGGTACGAAGAGGAGGACGAGCACGATGTCGATGAGGCCGATGACGCCGGAGACCCAGAACATCGTGTGCCAGTCGAAGTTCTCGACGACGAGCGCGGCGATCGGCAGGCCCACCGCGGCGCCGATGCCGAGCGTCGAGCTCATCAGCGCGACGGCGGACAGCACGCGCTCGGGCGGCAGTTCGTCGCGCAGGATGCTGATGCCCAGCGGTACGACGGCGATGGCCGCGCCCTGGAGCGCGCGGCCGGTGATCAGCACCCCGATGTGGGAGCTCGCCCCGCAGAGCACGGACCCCACCACGAGCACCGCGAGCGAGGCGACGAGCACCCGCCGCTTCCCGTACATGTCGCCGACCCGGCCGAGCACCGGCGTGAACACCGCACCGGTCAGCAGCGTGACGGTCACCAGCCAGCTCGCGGCGGCCGGGGTGGCGCCGGTCAGCTCGGGGATGTGCGGGAGCAGCGGCACGACGATCGTCTGCATCACCGCGACGACGACCCCGCAGAAGGCCAGCACCCCCACCGCGAAGCGCGGGTGCGGGGCCTGGGCGGCGGGGGTCGGCGGGGCGGCGGGGGCGGGTATGTCCGCGGGCATGGTTCTCCGTTGCGGGCTCGGGGTGCACGGATGTTCACCCCCCAGGGTAAACGCCTGTGCACCCCCTCGGCGACGGGTGGACGGAAGCGCGCGTTAGCCTCGGACCGGGCGCCGGTCCGGCGCTGGGCGCGGGGCGCGTACGAGTGCGCCGGGCGCACATCCATGACGTGCACGAAGGCGGAGGTGACCGCGATGGCGAAGGTGCCGGCAGCGGCGGTGGCGGCGGGCGGACTGGTCGGCGGTTACGCCGTCGCGCGGTGGACCCGCAAGCGTCCGCTGGGCGGGGTCGCGCTCGCGGCGGCGGGCGGCGTCGCCGCGTACGAGTGGAACCGGCAGGCGGGCCCGCGCGCGGCCGTCGCGCTGACCACCGCGTATGTCGCCGCGTTCGCGGGCTCGCACCCGCTGGCCAAGAAGGTCGGCGCCTGGCCCGCCGTCTTCACCGTGGCGGGCACGGTCGCCGCCGCGTCCTGGGCGGTCACCCGCCGGGCGTCCTGACCGGAAGGGGTACGGGGTGACGCACCCCGTACCCCCTGCTCACCCCCACAAACCCCACGACACCGTGTAGATCGCCAGCCCCGCCAGCGCCCCCACCACCGTGCCGTTGATGCGGATGAATTGCAGGTCACGGCCGATGTGGGCCTCGATCTTGCGGGACGTCTGGTCCGCGTCCCAGCCGGCCACCGTGTCGCTGATCAGGGACGTGATCTCCGTGCGGTACGTCGTCACGACGTACGCCGCCGCGTCCTCCAGCCAGCCCTCCAGCTTCCCCTGGAGCCGTTCGTCCGTGGCCAGCCGGGCGCCCAGCGACATCAGGGAGGCCCGGGCGCGCAGCCGCAGCTCGCTCTGCTCGTCCTCCGCCGCCGCGATCACCATCGCGCGCACCGACGCCCAGGCGGAGGCGATGACGTCCTGGACCTCGCCGCGGCCCAGGATCTCCGACTTCAGGCGCTCCACCCGGTCCCGGGTCTCGGAGTCGGTCTGGAGGTCGGCGGCGAAGTCCGCGAGGAAGGTGTCGATGGAGCCGCGCGCCGGGTGCCCGGGCATGTCCCGCATCTCGGTGACGAAGCGCAGCAGCTCCTTGTAGACCCGCTCCCCGACCCGCTTGTCCACGAACCGGGGCGTCCAGCCCGGCGCCCCGCCCTGCACCGCGTCCATCACCGAGTCGCCGTGCAGCACGAGCCAGTCGTGCGCGCGGGCGCAGACCAGGTCGACCAGCTTGCGGTGGCCGCCGTCCGCGACGACCTTCGCCAGCATCTTGCCGAGCCCGGGGCCGATCTCCACCGCGTCCGCCCGCCGGGTGATCGCCTCGCCGACGACGGCCTGGACGTCCGCGTCCCGCAGGACGGTGAGCGCCCCGCGCAGCGCGGTCGCCAGCTCGGCCGTGACCCGGTCCGCGTGGGCCGGCTCCGCGAGCCAGCCGCCGACCCGGCTGCCGATGCCCAGCGAGTGAATCCGGTCACGTACGACGTCCCCGGAGAGAAAGTTCTCGCCGACGAAGGAACCGAGGGACGCCCCGAGCTGGTCCTTCTTGGTGGGAATGATGGCGGTGTGCGGAATCGGCAGACCGAGCGGACGCTTGAAGAGTGCCGTGACGGCGAACCAGTCGGCCAGCGCACCCACCATGCCCGCCTCGGCGGCCGCCGCGACGAAGCCCGGCCAGCCGCTCACCCCCTCGTTCTTCGCCCAGGTGGCGAGGACGTACACCAGCGCGACCAGCAGAAGGAGGCCGGTGGCCGTGGTCTTCATACGGCGTACGCCACGACGCTTCTCCTCGTCCGCCGCGGTGTACGCGAACGAGGCGAGCCCCCCGGGTCTCGCCCTCCCACCGGGCCCCGGAGGCAGTGCGCCCCGCTCGGTCCGCCCGGTCCCGTCGATCCGTTCCATCCGCTCCACCCGTCCGCGTACGCACAGCCCCCGACGTCCGCTACGCATTGTGCCTACCTGACCTACTCCCGGGCCGCACGTCGAGTTCCCCGCGCCCTGCCGCATCATGGGAACCGGTCCGTTTCCCCCCGCTTTTCCTCGTTCCGCAAGGAGACACACCGCCCATGCCCAGGCGCCAGGGGTACGCCCTGCTCATAGCCCTCGTGGCGGGTACCGCCGCGCTCGCCGCGGCCGTGGCGTTCGCCGGTTCCCTGCTGTTCACCGGGGACAGGGCGACGGCCGCCGCCGCTACGGCCCCGCAGGGCGTGGCCCACAGCCCGGCCGCCCCGGCGCACTCCTCCGGGCACTGGCTCGCCACCTGGGCGGCGTCCCCCGTCGCGGGCGTGGCCGACCCGGCACAGGCGGCGGACCAGAGCGGCCGCGTCATCCGCAACGTCGTGCACACCAGCATCGGCGGCACCGAGGCCCGCGTGACGCTGTCCAACCTGTTCGGTACGCGGCCCCTGCTCATCGACCGCGTCACCGTGAACACCCGCCCCGTGACGTTCCGGGGCGCCTCGTCCGTCACGGTCGCCGCCGGCGGGCAGACCGTCAGCGACGCCGTCGCCGTCCCCGTCGACGCGGACGCCGACCTCGTGGTCACCCTGCGCACCCCGACCGCCGACGGGCCGGTCACCACGCACCCCAACAGCCACCAGACCTCGTACACCGAGGACGCCGGGGGCACCTTCTCCACCACCCGGTGGCGTTATCTCACCGCCGTCGACGTGCGGGGCGGCGACGCGCGGGCGACCGGGACGCTGGTCGCGTTCGGCGACTCGCTCACCGCCGGCTCCGGCTCCACCACCGACGCCAACACCCGCTGGCCGGACGCCCTCGCCGACCGGCTGCACGGCCGCTACGCGGTGGTCAACGAGGGCATCGGCGGCAACCGCCTCCTGCGCGACGGCACCGGCCCGCGCGCCCTCGACCGCTTCGAGCGCGACGTCCTCGGCGTCTCCGGCGCGAAGACCGTCGTCATCGCGCTCGGCATCAACGACATCCAGGCGCTCCCGAGGGAGACCGACCCCGGGCGGATCACCGGCGCCCTGCGCACCCTCACCGAGCGGGCCCACGCGCGCGGTCTGAAGGTCATCGGCGCGACCCTCATGCCCTACGGGGGCTCGGCGGTCTGGACGGCCGGCGGGGAGCAGGTCCGCCGGCAGGTCAACGCGGAGATCCGGGCGGGCGGGATCTTCGACGAGGTCCTCGACTTCGACCGGTCCCTGCGCGACCCGGCCCAGCCGCGGCAGCTGCGCGCCCCGTACGACTCCGGCGACCATCTGCACCTCAACGACGCGGGGTACACCCGCCTGGCGTCGCTGCTGGACGTGGACACCCTGACCGGGGACAGGCCGAAGGCCGACGCGCTCTGAGCCGAAGCGCTAGCGGTCGCCCTTCTCCAGGCGCCCCCGGCCGCGCTCCGCCTCCCGCAGCCGCTGCTTCTCCGCCTTGCTGCGCTTGTGCTCCACCCCGACGCCGCCCATCAGCGCGAAGCCGGTGATGCGGACCCGGGGCGCGTCCGGCGCGGGGGCCGTCTCGTCCTTGGCGTCCTCCCCGAAGCCGCCCATGATGCCGATGCCCCGGACGTCCACCTGGAGGTCCGGCGGGACCGTCACGTGGAGGCCGCCCATGATCGTGAAGCAGCGGATCACGGTCTCGCGGGACTCGAAGTTCGCCTCGCGCAGGTCGATCTCGCCGCCGCCCCACATCGAGAACGCGGTGAACACCTTGCCGACCGTCCAGTTGCCCCGGCGGCGGAAGCCGCCCCAGAACGCGAAGCCGCCGGTCGACGTCGCCGGCCGCCCGATCCGCTCCGACCAGCGGGCCGCCGAACCGGACCGGGGCTGCACGGCGGCGGGCGCCGACGCGGCGGAGCCGACGGCCGGCAGATCGCGGACCAGCGGTTCCAGCTCGCCGTGTGTCCGCGCCTTGTAGGCGGTGTCGAGGCGCTGCTCGAACTCCTCCATCTCAAGGCGCCCTTCGGCGACCGCCTCGCGCAGGATCTCGGCAACACGTTCACGCTCGGCGTCGGAGGCCCGCATTTCGGGGAGTTCGCTCGTCATGGTGCTCAGCCTATTGAACGCGTCCGCTCACGTCACCGGCTGCCCGGGCCGGTCGCGCGCGTACATCTTCGCGATGACCGCCTCGATGTCCGGCTCCCGCACCGAAAGGTCCGCCAACGGGTACTCCGCGGCGATCCGCGCCACCAGCGGGGCCGCCGAGGCGGACGCCGGGAAGGCCAGCCACTGGCGCGGCCCCTCCACCTTCACCGTCCGCACCGAGGGCTCCGACTCCAGCCGGATCGGCGGGAGTTCGCGCTCCAGGTCGACCACCAGCGTCCGCTCGCTCTCCCCCACCTCGTGCAGCCCGGCCAACGCACCGTCGTACATCAGCCGGCCGTGGTCGATCACCATCACCCGGCTGCACAACTGCTCGATGTCCGTGAGGTCATGGGTCGTCAGCAGCACCGTCGTCCCGCGCTCCGCGTTCAAGTCCCGCAGGAACTGCCGCACCTTGGCCTTGGACACCACATCGAGGCCGATCGTCGGCTCGTCCAGATACAGCACCTCCGGATCGTGCAGCAGCGCCGCCGCGATGTCCCCGCGCATCCGTTGCCCGAGCGACAGCTGACGCACCGGTACGTCCAACAGCTCGCCCAGATCCAGGAGTTCGACACACCGGTCCAGATTGACCCGGAAGCGCGCGTCCGGCACCCGGTACATGCGGTGCACCAGCCGGTACGAGTCGCGCAGCGGCAGGTCCCACCAGAGCGTCGTGCGCTGGCCGAAGACCACACCGATCCGGTGCGCCAGCCGCGTACGCTCCCGGGAGGGATCGATGCCCGCGACGCGCAAGGAGCCGCCGCTCGGCGTGAGGATGCCCGTCAGCATCTTGATCGTGGTCGACTTCCCGGCCCCGTTCGGCCCGATGTAGCCGACCATCTCGCCGCGCTCCACCCGGAAGCTGATCCCGTCGACCGCCCGCACCTGGCGCCGCTCGCCGCGCAGGAAGCCCGTCCTGCGGCGGACGTCGAAGACCTTCTCCAGCCGGTCCAGCTCGATGAAGCCCGTCCCGCTGTCCGTGCCCATGCCGCTCCCTCTGTCGTCCGTCAACTTCCCGTACTCCGGTACGCCCGCAGCCCCGCCCGCCACACCAGGCCCGCCCCGGCCGCGCCGCCGGCGGCCACCACCGGCGGCAGGAACGCCACCCCGTCCGGCAGCCCCAGCGGCAGCTCCCGGCCCAGCACGTACAGCACCGGCAGCCAGTTCACGAAGGCCAGCGGCACCACGAACGTCACCCCGCGCACCAGATCCTTCGCGAAGATCGTCGGCGGGTACTGGAGCAGCGTGTTGCCTCCGTACGTGAACGAGTTCTGCACCTGCGAAGCGTCCTGCGCGATGAACTGGAACGCCCCGCCCGCCACGAACACCGCCCCGAAGATCACCGACCCGCTCAGCAGCATCAGCGGCAGGACGACCGCCTTCGCCAAGGTCCAGTCGATGTCCGCCGCCACCAGTCCGTAGCCGAGGACCAGCAGCCCCTGGGTGATCCGCCCCAGCCGGCGCAGCGCGAAGCGGTCCGCCGCCACCTGCGCGAGGACCGGGACCGGCCGCACCAGCAACGTGTCCAGCGTGCCGTCGCGCACCCGGCGGCCCAGCCGGTCCATCGACCCCATCAGCAGGTCCGCCAGGCCGAACGCCGTCCCCGAAGCCCCGTACAGCAGTGCGATCTCCGGGAGCGTGTAGCCGCCCAGCGCGTCGACGTGCGCGAACATCAGCATGATCGTCACGAAGTCGAACGCCGTCGCCGTGAAGTTGCCGAACGCCGTCATCAGGAACGACGCCCGGTACGCCATCGTGGAGCGCAGCCACATCGACACGATCAGCCCGTACGCCCGCACCCCCTCGACCAGCCGCGGCCGCGGGGCGAACACCTCCTCAGCCACCCTGGACCACCACCCTCCGCGTCGCCACGCCCTGCACCATCCGCCCCGCCAGCAGCAACACCGCGGCCCAGGACGCCTGGAACACGTACACCCGCACCAGACCCCAGCCCGTGTGCTTGCCCAGGAACACATCCGCCGGCACCTGGAGCAGCGCCGACCACGGCATCAGCCGCGCCACCTCGCCCAGCAGCCCCGGGAACAGGCTCAGCGGCAGCAGCATCCCCGAGAAGAACAGCCCGGCCAGGAAGGCGATCTGCGCCGCGCCCGCCCCGTCCATCAGCCAGAAGGCGGACAGCGCCACCAGATAGCGGATGCCGAAGCTCACCACCACACCCAGCGCCACCGAGACGAGGAACGCCAGCCACGGCCCCGCCGACCCCGGCAGCGCCAGGTCGAACGCCAGCCCGCCGAGCACCATCGGCACGATGCCGCGCCCCAGCAGATGGAAGCCCGCCCGCCCCAAGTCCTGCGCCAGCCACCACAGCTGAAGGTCCACCGGGCGGTAGAGGTCCACCGCGATGTCGCCCGTGCGGATGCGCTCGATCAGCTCGTCCTCGAAGCCGCCGCCCATCATCACGCAGGTCATCAGCAGCGCCTGGCCCAGCCAGACGAAGGTGAGCGCCTGCGGCATGTCGTAGCCGCCGAGGCGCGGCCGCTCGTCCCACAACGCCATGTACGTATAGGCGAGGATGAAGCCGAAGACGGTGTTGGTGAACACCCCCGCCGCCGTCTCGATCCGATAGGTGGCATACCGGCGGAAACCACCCGCCGCCGCCACCGCGTAGACCCGCACAGCAACCGCCTCCCCGCCAACGGGTGCCGCACCGTGCGTGGACACCAAAGCGCAGGAGCCTAGTCCAGCCGGGGCAACCGCCGCGAGCGGTTTTCGGTCGTCGATCCGAGGGATATGCGCCAGAAAAGGGCACTATGGGGGAACTGACCGCGGCCGAGGAGTCTGCACCGACATGAGCGACGAGCCACAGCAGCAGAACGGGGACACCGACCCCCCGGGCTGGTCCCCCAGGGACCTGCCTGCCGACGCCGCCGCCCCCGGACCGGCCCCCGAAGGCGAGACCCCCGAGGCCCCCGAGGCCCCCGGCGCGAAAAAGCCCAAGCGCCCCAAGCGCACCGGCCGGCGCCGTCTCATCCCCACCTGGCGCATGGTCCTCGGCGGCATCCTCCTCCTCGCCCTGATCCTCATCGGCGGCTTCTTCGCCGGCTACCAGCTCGTCGACATCCCCCCGGCCAACGCCAAAGCCACCGCCCAGTCCAACGTCTACCTGTACGCCGACGGCACGGTCATCGCCCGCGACGGTGAGGTCAACCGCGAGAACATCAGGCTCGCCCAGGTCCCGCGCACCGTCCGGCACGCCGTCCTCGCCGCCGAGGACCGCGACTTCTACTCCGAACGCGCCGTCGACATCAAGGCGATGTTCCGGGCCGGCTGGAACACCGTCACCGGCAAGGGCAAGCAGGGCGGTTCGACCATCACCCAGCAGTACGTCAAGAACTACTACCTGGGCCAGGAACAGACCGTCGTCCGCAAGGTCAAGGAATTCTTCATCTCGATCAAGCTCAACCGCGAACAGTCCAAGGACGAAATCCTGGAGGGCTACCTCAACACCAGCTACTTCGGCCGCAACGCCTACGGCATCCAGGCCGCCTCCCAGGCGTACTACGGCAAGGACGTCGGCGACGTCACCACCGCCCAGGGCGCGTACCTCGCGTCCCTGCTCAACGCCCCCAGCGCCTACGACGTCGTCGCCCACCCCGAGAACAAGCCCGCCGCCGTCGCCCGCTGGAACTACGTACTGGACGGCATGGTCAAGGAGAAGTGGCTCGACCCCGCCGAGCGCGCCGCGATGACCTTCCCCGTCCCCGGCCCCGTCAAGCCCGCCAACAGCCTCTCCGGACAGCGCGGCTACATCGTCAAGGCCGTCGAGGACTACCTCGTGGACAACGAAATCCTGGACGAGAAGACCCTCGCCACCCGCGGCTACCGCATCACCACCACACTCCAGCGCAAGAGGCAGGACGCTCTGGTCGAAGCCGTCGAGGACAAGGTCATGTCCAAGACCGACGACGACCGCGCCGCCGACCGCAACGTCCGCGTCGGCGGCGCCTCCATCGACCCCGCCACCGGCCATGTCGTCGCCATGTACGGCGGCATCGACTACACCCGGCAGTACGTCAACAACGCAACCCGCCGCGACTACCAGGTCGGCTCCACCTTCAAACCCTTCGTCTTCACCTCGGCCGTCGCCAACGACTCCACCACCCGGGACGGCCGCCGCATCACCCCCAGCACCATCTACGACGGCACCAACAAGCGCATGGTCGAAGGCCCCGACGGGCCCACCGGCTACGACCCCGCCAACGAGGACGACCGCAGCTACGGCCCCATCACCGTGTCCACCGCCACCGACAAGTCCGTCAACGCCGTCTACGCCCAGATGGCCGAGGACGTCGGCCCCGAGAAGGTACGGCAGACCGCCGTCGCCCTCGGCATCCCGAAGGACACCGCCGACCTCACCCCCACCCCCTCCATCGCCCTCGGCGTCGCCACCGCCAGCGTCCTCGACATGACCGAGGCGTACGCGACCCTCGCCGCCCACGGCAAACACGGCGCCCACGTCCTGGTCAGCAAGGTCACCAAGGACGGCACGGACGTCGCCCTGCCCGACCGTACGGTGAAACAGGCCGTCAGCCGCGAGGCCGCCGACACCACCACGTCGATCCTCCGGAGCGTCGTGGAGAGCGGCACCGGAACCGCCGCCCGGGGCGCGGGCCGGCCCGCCGCCGGAAAGACCGGCACCGCCGAGGAGGACCGGGCCGCCTGGTTCGCCGGCTACACCCCCGGCCTCGCCACCGTCATCGCCGTCATGGGCCAGGACCCCTCCACCGGCGCCCAGAAGTCCCTGTACGGCGCGCTCGGACTCCCCCGCGTCAACGGCGGCGGCGCCCCCGCCGAGACCTGGGCGCAGTACACCGGGGCCGCCCTGAAGGGCACCCCCGCCCAGGACTTCGACCTCGACGTGGAGGAGGACACCGGCGACACCGCGCTGCCCACCGCCGAGGACACCGCCCCCGGCGACACCGGCCGCCGCACCCCCTCGGCCACCCCCCGGCGCACCCCGCCCACCACCCCGTCCCGGACCCCCTCCGCCCCGCGCACCACCCCCGGCACCACGGACAACCCGGCCGGCGGCACCGGCGACGGCGGCACCACGGACGGCGGGGCGGACACGGGAGGCGGGGACGGCGGGGACCGCGGGGACTCCGGCGGCCGGGGCGGGGACGGGGGCGGTGACGAGGACTTCTTCCAGGGACCCCGCGGCACCCGGGCACCCGGCGCCCATGCGCCGAGCACCCGGCCCTGAATCCGGCTCAGTGCCCCGAGGTCGCCTTCAGCCCCACGACCGCCACCAGCAGCAGGCACACGAAGAAGATCCGGGCCGCCGTCACCGGCTCGTGCAGCACCACCATGCCCAGGACCGCGGCACCCGCCGCGCCGATCCCCACCCACACCCCGTACGCCGTACCGATCGGCAGGGTCCGGGCCGCGTGCGACAGCAGCATCATGCTCGCCACGATCCCCAGCCCCGTGAACACACTCGGCCACAGCCGGGTGAACCCCTCGGTGTACTTCATCCCGATCGACCAGGCCACTTCCAGCAGACCGGCGACGACCAGCAGAACCCACGCCACGACAGCACCTCCGACGAGACAGAACACGCCAACAACACGGATGCGTCGTCTTTGCGGAACCCGGTACGGCGCGTCTCGTCGGGGTGCTTCCACCGTAGCAAAGGAAAGGCAAAGGGCCCGGTGACAACGGTCACCGGGCCCCAGGGCACAGGTCTACAGATATACAGGTCTACAGATACAGCCCGGTCGAATCCTCCGAGCCCTCGAACCGGTCCGCGGCCACCGCGTGCAGGTCGCGTTCGCGCATCAGCACGTACGCCACACCCCGCACCTCGACCTCCGCCCGGTCCTCCGGGTCGAACAGCACCCGGTCACCCGGCTCGACCGTCCGCACGTTCTGCCCCACCGCCACCACCACGGCCCACGCCAGCCGGCGGCCGACCGCGGCCGTCGCGGGAATCAGAATCCCGCCGCCGGAACGCCGCTCGCCCTCGGGCGACTCGGACCGGACCAGCACACGGTCGTGCAGCATCCGGATGGGCAGCTTGTCGTCGGTGTTCGCGCTCACGCCCCGCAACCTACCGGGCGGCGGGCCGCCCGCCTACGAGGGGTCAGCGCTTGCGGCGCGAGGACGCGACGACCAGGCCGACCACGCCCACCGCGAGCAGCGCCGCCGGGATCACCCGCTCCAGCCGGGGGCCGCCCGTCTCCGACACGAACTGGGCCTTCACGTCCGACACCGCCCGGTTCACCGCCACGTACGCCCGGCCGGCCGTCCGGTCCACGGTCCCGGCGACCTTCGCCTTCGCGTCGCCGATGATCGTCTTCGGGTGCACCCGCACCCCGATCTCATCGAGTACCACCGCAAGCTGCTCGCGCCTGCTGATGATGTCCGCCTCGATCTGCGCAGGGGTCCTGGCATCCGACACCGCGCCGCCTCCGTGGTCCTCGTCCGGTAAACCTTCATCGACAGTCTGTCAGTTCCGCCGCATCCGCACCCGGCGGCACCCCCATTACGCCCGGCCCCTTATTACGCTCGGTCCCTCAGACCCACGCAGCAACGAGGAGAACCATGAGCGAGCGCCTCACCCCCGGCGACACCGCCCCCGCCTTCACCCTGCCCGACGCGGACGGCAACGACGTCTCGCTCGCGGACCACAAGGGCCGCAAGGTCATCGTCTACTTCTACCCCGCCGCCCTCACCCCCGGCTGCACCAAGCAGGCGTGCGACTTCACGGACAACCTCGACCTGCTCGCCGAGGCCGGCTACGACGTCATCGGGGTCTCCCCGGACAAGCCGGAGAAGCTCGCGAAGTTCCGCGAGAAGGAGAACCTCAAGGTCACACTGGTGGGCGATCCCGCCAAGGAGACCCTTGAGGCGTACGGCGCGTACGGCGAGAAGAAGCTCTACGGCAAAACGGTGACGGGCGTCATCCGGTCCACGGTCGTGGTGGACGAGGAGGGGAAGGTCGCCCACGCGTTCTACAACGTGAAGGCCACCGGCCACGTCGCCAAGATCATCAAGGACCTCAAGATCTGAGGGCGGCGAGAGCGGTCCGTACGCCGCACGGAACGGACCGGAACGGGCCATCCTCTGCGCCGAATGGCCGAAATCATGTGAGGGACATCGCAATCCTCCGTTGAACCGGTTTGCGGCCGCCATGTCCGCGCAGAAGCCTTTCCTGTAACAGTTGCCGAGGAAAGGACGCCGGCCATGGCGGCCCCCGACCCCCACCAGGCGGCCGACCCGGAAGCGGTCAAACGCCACCCCGCGCTGTTCCGTGCGATCCGGAAGCGGCAGAACCCCAAGCTGCGGCGTACCGACATCACGATCACGGACGACCAGGCGGTCAAGCGCGCGGTGAAGGCCGCCTCGCTCGGCAACGCGATGGAGTGGTTCGACTTCGGCATCTACTCCTACCTCGCCGGCACCCTGGGCCATGTGTTCTTCCCGTCCGGGAACGACACCACCCAGCTCCTCTCCTCCTTCGCCACCTTCGCCGTCGCCTTCCTCGTACGCCCCCTGGGCGGCATGTTCTTCGGGCCGATGGGCGACAAGATCGGCCGCAAGAAGGTCCTCGCCCTCACGATGATCATGATGGCGATCGGCACCTTCGCGATCGGCCTGATCCCCTCCCACGCGGCCATCGGCGTCTGGGCCGCGGTCCTGCTGATCTTCTTCCGCATGCTCCAGGGCTTCTCGACGGGCGGCGAGTACGGCGGTGCGTCGACCTTCATCGCGGAGTACGCCCCCGACAAGCGGCGCGGCTTCTTCGGCAGCTTCCTGGAATTCGGCACGCTCGCCGGTTACGTGGGCGCCGCCGGGCTGGTGACCCTGCTCTACGCGCTCCTCGACGACGCCCAGATGGAAGCCTGGGGCTGGCGCGTACCGTTCCTCGTCGCGGGCCCGCTCGGCCTGGTCGGCCTCTATCTGCGACTGCGCCTGGACGAGACCCCGGCCTTCCAGAAGCTGGAGGGCGGCACGGCGCACGCCACGGAGGCGGCGGACAGCGTGGAGACGACGGCGAAGGGCGACCTCGCGAAGATCTTCCGCGACTACTGGCCGACGCTGATCCTCTGCATCTGCCTGGTCGGCGCGTACAACATCACCGACTACATGCTGCTGTCGTACATGCCGACGTACCTCTCCGACGAGCTCGGCTACAGCGAGACGCACGGCCTGCTGATCCTGCTCGGCGTGATGGTGTTCCTGATGCTGATCATCAACCAGGTCGGCAAACTCTCGGACCGTTTCGGCCGCAAGCCCCTCCTGATGACCGGCATGCTCGGCTTCCTGATCTTCTCGCTCCCGGCCTTCCTCCTGATCCGCCAGGGCAGCATCCCCGCGATCATCATCGGCATGCTGATGCTGGGCCTCTCCCTGGTCTGCATGCTGGGCACGATGTCCGCGGCGCTCCCGGCCCTGTTCCCCACGAACGTCCGCTACGGCTCCCTCTCGGTCGGCTACAACCTCTCCGCATCGCTCTTCGGCGGTACGACTCCGCTGGTCATCACAGCCCTGATCAGCGTCTCCGGCACGAACCTGATGCCCGCGTACTACTCGATGGCGGCGGCCCTGGTGGGCGTGATCGCGGTGGCCTGCATGAAGGAAACCGCGAACAAGCCGCTGGCGGGGTCCCCGCCGTCGGTGGAGACGACGGAGGAAGCGGAAGAACTGGTCCACGCCCAAACCCCGGACCCGAAATTCTGACCCACCCCCACCGGCCACGGCCCGTACCGCTCCCCCCGAGCGGTACGGGCCGTTCCGCATCTTGTCGGATATCGGACGTGACGCTCCGATAGTCGGTTCGTTACTCCGTACGAGGCCGCGAACGAGCGGCCGGATGCGGAGGGGAACGTGGGGGTTCGGTACACGCGCGAGCTGCTTGAAGAGGCGGCGCGCATGACGACGAACGCCAGTGATGCTGTGCGGTGGTGCGGTGGGACGCCTACACCGGGGACACGGAGCTATCTGCGGCAGAAGGTAGCGGAGTGGGGCGTGGACGTCTCGCACTTCGCCGACATGAGGGTGCGCCACACCGAAGAGAAGCTTCGCGAGCTGGTGGCGCGGTCCACGAGCGTGGCTGAGGTCGTACGCCGCCTCGGCATCAATCCGGTGGGCGGGAACCACACACATATCAGCCGCCGTATCGCCGCTCTCGGGATCGACACCTCCCATTTCGTGCTCGCACCGCCACGCCGCTCGAAGGGCGCACGGGGAAACCCGCTTGTTGTCGGCGACCGGCAGGACGGCCGGATTCCCGGCGCACGGCTGCGACGCGAACTGGTGCGCGCAGGGGTGGTCGACGCGTGTGTCGAATGCGGCAACACGGGCGTATGGCAGGGGCAGCCACTTCGTCTCGAAGTCGACCACGTCAACGGCGACTGGTGGGACAACCGTCCGGCGAATCTACGCATCCTCTGCCCCAACTGCCACGCGGCCACCGACACTTACCGTGGTCGCAACCGCACGAGGAAAGCATGAGCGGCACGTACACGCGTGGTGTCCTCGAACGGGCAGCAACTACGGCAACCAGTCTTGTCGATCTGGTACGCAGGCTCGACGCACCACTGGGTAGCCGGACATGCCGATATCTACGCGACCGGCTCCGGCATTACGGCATCGACACCTCCCACTTCGTGGACGAGCCCCTTCCCGAACGGGCGCGCACGGCCTATCCGGCCGCACTCCTCGCCGAAGCGGCAGCCAACTCCTCCAGCATCAGGGGAATGTTCGAGTACATGGGCCTGCCGCCGAGCGACAGCCCGTACGGGTACGTGCGGGCGAAGCTCGATCGGCTCGGCATAGACACGTCCCACTTCACCAGCGGGCGCAGGCAGGGGGCGCCTTCCGTCCCGCGCGAGCAGCTGCAGGCCGCGGTCGCCGAATCCCGGACCCTCGCCGGCGTACTGAAGGCACTGGGGCACGTCGACAACGGCGGCGCTCGCATCCGCCTGAAGCGGGACATCGAGAAATACCAGCTGTCGACCGCCCACTTCGTCGGCCAAGGCCACTCGGCGGGCACGCGCTCCCCGAGCCGCAAACGGGCTGACGAAATCCTCGTCCTGGGGGACGGTGAATCCCGAACTCAGACTTCGCTCTTGAGGCGGGCGCTCGACGACGTGGGGCTTCCACGCGTCTGCGCGGTGTGCGGAACCGGTGAGTCGTGGCGAGGGAGACGCCTCGTTCTGGAAATCGACCACATCAACGGCAACCGCGTCGACAACCGCCGGGCCAATCTGCGCTACCTCTGCCCTTCGTGCCACAGCCAAACGGCGACTTTCTCGAAGGGGCGCGCCACCACACAGTAGAGTGGGGTCGCGAGCCCGTACCCCAGCAGGCTAGAGGGCGCTGACTTAGAATCAGTGTGTCGTGGGTTCAAATCCCACCGGGCTCACAGGCAAGAAGTGGCTTTCACCTTCGCTTCGAAGGCGAAAGCCACTTCTTGTGTCACCCCACCAGCTCCCGTACCACCGGCACCAGCGCCCGGAACGCCTTCCCCCGGTGGCTGATCGCGTTCTTTTCGGCCGGGGTCAGTTCCGCGCACGTGCGGGTTTCGGCGTCCGGCTGGAGGATCGGGTCGTAGCCGAAGCCGTGGGTGCCGGCCGGGGTGTGGCGGAGGGTGCCCGGCAGGCGGCCTTCGACCACGCGTTCCGTGCCGTCCGGGAGGGCCAGGGCCGCCGCGCAGGCGAAGTGGGCCCCGCGATGGGGGTCGGAGATGTCACCGAGCTGGGCGAGGAGCAGGTCCAGGTTGGCGCGGTCGTTGCCGTGGGTGCCGGACCAGCGGGCCGAGAAGATGCCGGGGGCGCCGCCGAGGACGTCCACGCAGAGGCCGGAGTCGTCGGCGATCGCGGGGTGGCCGGTCGCCCGGGCGAGGGCGTGGGCCTTCAGCAGGGCGTTCTCCGCGAAGGTGACGCCGGTCTCCTTGACGTCGGGGATCTCCGGATACGCGTCGGCGCCGACGAGCTCGTGCGTGAGGCCCGCGTCGGCGAGGATCGCGTGGAGTTCGGTGATCTTGCCGGCGTTGCGGGTGGCGAGGATGAGGCGGGTCATGCGTCCAGTATCGCCGGGCCCGCCCCACCGGCTCACGGGGTGCAGACCTTGCCGATCTCGCCGGCGGCGTCGGTGACCGGGGAGATGTCCGGGGTGGCGTCGCCCTGGTCGATGGCGTCGCGGACGTTGGTGACGCCGGAGCGGAGGTCGTCCACCGCCTTGGACAGGTCGGCGTCGTCCGTCTTGTCGCCGAGCTTGCCCAGCTCCTCCTGGATCTCGTCCAGCGCCTCGGACGCCTGGGTGGGGTCGCTGGAGGCGTTGGACACGGCCTGCCGGAGGTTGTCGACGCTGGTGGCGATGGCGTCGGCGGTACGGACGCAGTCGAGCGTCTTGTCGAGGGCGCCGCAGCCCGCCGCCGCGGTGGCGGTGATCAGTACGGCGGTGACGGCCAGTGCGGTGCGGTGGAGCCGGTGGCGCGCGGCCATGGTGTGGTCCCTCCCCGGGATGCGGATACGCGGACGGGCGCACGGTTCGACCCGTACGCCCGTATGCGTATCGACGCCGGCGGTGGGGAGTTGGTTGCTCCAGGGGCCCGGCTACGCGCCGAGCGTGCCCGCCAGCGCCTCGTTCTGGAGCCGGGCGAGGTCGGCGCAGCCCGCGGTGGCGAGGTCGAGCAGCGCGCCCAGCTCCGTACGGTCGAAGGGTTCGGCCTCGGCGGTGCCCTGGACCTCCACGAAGCGGCCGTCGCCGGTGCAGACGACGTTCATGTCGGTCTCGGCGCGGACGTCCTCCTCGTAGCAGAGGTCGAGGAGCGGCGTGCCGTCCACGATGCCGACGCTGACGGCGCCGACGGTGCCGGTCAGCGGCTTGCGGCCGTGCTTGATGATCTTCTTGCCCTGTGCCCAGGCGACGGCGTCGGCGAGGGCGACGTAGGCGCCGGTGATGGCGGCGGTGCGGGTGCCGCCGTCGGCCTGGAGGACGTCGCAGTCCAGGACGATCGTGTTCTCGCCGAGAGCCTTGTAGTCGATGACGGCGCGCAGCGAGCGGCCGATGAGCCGGCTGATCTCGTGCGTGCGGCCGCCGATCTTGCCGCGTACGGATTCGCGGTCGCCGCGGGTGTTGGTGGACCGGGGCAGCATCGAGTACTCGGCCGTGACCCAGCCCTCGCCGCTGCCCTTGCGCCAGCGCGGCACGCCTTCGGTGACGGAGGCGGTGCAGAAGACTTTGGTGTCGCCGAAGGAGATGAGCACGGAACCTTCGGCGTGCTTGCTCCATCCGCGTTCGATGGTGACGGGACGGAGCTGGTCGGCGGTGCGGCCGTCGATACGAGACATGGCGCCGAGCCTATCGGGTGCCGGGGGTCCCGGTTTCCGGGTGCGCCGCAGGCCCCGTCCGGGGTGGGCGGGGCCTGCGGGCGCGGGTTCAGGCGGTCGTCACATCATGTCTTCGATGTCGGCCGCGATCGGGTCCGCGTCGGTGCCGATGACGACCTGGATCGCGGTGCCCATCTTGACGACGCCGTGCGCGCCGGCGGCCTTGAGCGCGGCTTCGTCCACCTTGCCGGGGTCGACGACCTCGGTGCGCAGGCGCGTGATGCAGCCCTCGACCTCTTCGATGTTCTCGATTCCGCCGAGCCCGGCGACGATCTTCTCAGCCTTGCTGGCCATGGCCTTCTCCCTGGTTCCTCATGTGCGTGCGACGGCCCACCATGGGTCCGTTTCGTCACGGTAACGCACGGTTGGCCCAACTTCTCGGGCGGGCAACCGCACGGTCCCCAATGATGACGATCACCGGCGCCCCGCCTTCCGGCCGGGCTCCGCACCGTATCGCGACTGGTCTACACCAGTATGCGACGACCGCCAAACCAGGCGTGTTCCGGGAGGATGCCGATGAGTTCGAATGCGGCCGCGCTACCGCAGCGGAAGTGGTGGAACGGGCCGGTCCAGGGCCTGCAGAAGGTCGGCCGCAGCTTGCAGCTGCCGGTGGCCGTCCTGCCGGCGGCGGGCCTGCTCGTCAGCCTCGGCAATCTCTTCGACTCCTCCCTGCACGGACGCTTCTGGGACAAGTTCGCGAAGGTCCTGCTCAACGGCGGTACCGCGATCCTCGACGGCGAGCTGGGGCTCCCGCTGCTCTTCTGCATCGGCGTCGCGATCGGCTTCGCGAAGAAGGCGGACGGCTCGACCGCGCTCGCCGCCGTCGCCGGCTTCCTGGTCTACCGGGGGGTGCTGACGGCGTTCCCGGTGGACGGCTCGGTGACCGAGGACGTCCCGAACGGGGTGCCGCAGAACCCGGGCGTGCTGGGCGGAATCCTCATCGGCCTGCTGACGGCCGTGGTCTGGCAGCGCTATCACCGTACGAAGCTGGTCGACTGGCTCGGCTTCTTCAACGGCCGCCGGCTCGTCCCGATCCTGATGGCGTTCCTCTGCGTGGTCCTGGGCGTGCTGTTCGGGCTGCTGTGGCAGCCGGTGGGCGACGCGCTGACCTGGTTCGCCAAACAGCTGATCAACCTGGGCGCCTGGGGCGCGGCGATCTTCGGCTTCGCCAACCGGTTGCTGATCCCGATCGGCATGCACCAGTTCCTGAACACGTTCTTCTGGTTCCAGGCGGGCGAGTTCACCGGGAGCGACGGCGGCACCGTGCAGGGCGACATCTCGCGGTTCTTCGCCGGGGACCCGTCCGCCGGGCAGTTCACCTCGGGCTTCTTCCCGATCATGATGTTCGGGCTGCCCGCCGCGGCGCTGGCCATCGCGCACACCGCGCGGCCGGAGCGGCGCAAGGAGGTGGCCGGGCTGATGCTGTCCGTCGCGCTGACGTCGTTCGTGACGGGTGTGACGGAGCCGATCGAGTTCTCGTTCCTCTTCGTCGCGCCGCTGCTGTACGGCGTGCACGCGATCCTGACCGGTGTGTCCATGGGCGTCACCTGGGCGTTCGGGGTGCACGCGGGGTTCAGCTTCTCGGCCGGGCTGATCGACTACGTCGTGAACTGGCATCTGGATACGAAGCCATGGCTGATCATCCCGATCGGGCTCTGTTTCGCGGTGATCTACTACGTGATCTTCCGGTTCGCGATCACGAAGTTCAACCTGCCGACTCCGGGCCGAGAACCCGAGGATGTGGAGGAGGACATCGAGAGGAACCTCACGAAGTAGCCTTTATGCAAGGTCACTGACCTTGTGAGCGCGGCCCCCGGACCATGCGGTCCGGGGGCTTTTCGCATGTCACAGTGCGTATGCGCGGGCTGCTGCGAAGTAGTCGCAAATTGCAGGTTCCTTATCTATCCCTCACCGTGCTACAACTGGTCTACACCACTCAGTGGTCCAGACCACGTGAAGCCGCGCGCGTCACGTTTCTCGAGTCGTCGCCCACCCAAAACCCCCTGTCCCCGGCGGCGCCTTGCTTACTGGAGGAAGTTGATGAGTACGGCCACCGCTACGGCGGCCCCCGCGAAGAAGCGGGGCTCCGGCCTGTTCCAGGGCCTGCAGAAGGTGGGTCGCAGCTTGCAGCTGCCGATCGCGGTGCTGCCGGCCGCGGGCATTCTGCTCCGCCTCGGCCAGCCCGACGTCTTCGGTGACGACGGGCTGGGCTGGCACAAGGTCGCCTCCGTGTTCGCCACTGCCGGCGGCGCGGTCTTCGACAACCTGCCGATGCTCTTCTGCATCGGTGTCGCCATCGGCTTCGCCAAGAAGTCGGACGGCTCGACCGCCCTCGCGGCGCTGGTCGGCTTTCTGGTGTACAGCAACGTGCTCAAGGCTTTCCCGGTCACCGAAGCGGTGATCCAGAAGGGCGAGGACACGGCAGCCACGTACAACAACCCGGGTGTCCTCGGCGGCATCCTGATGGGCCTCGTCGCCGCGATCCTGTGGCAGAAGTTCCACCGCACCAAGCTGGTGGACTGGCTCGGCTTCTTCAACGGCCGCCGTCTGGTCCCGATCATCATGGCCTTCGTCGGCGTGGTCTTCGGTGTCTTCTTCGGCCTCATCTGGGAGCCGATCGGCAACGGCATATCCGACTTCGGCGAGTGGATGACCGGTCTCGGCTCCTTCGGTGCCGGCCTCTTCGGTCTGATCAACCGCGCGCTGATCCCCGTCGGCATGCACCAGTTCGTCAACACGGTCTCGTGGTTCCAGCTGGGTGACTTCACGAACGCCGCCGGCGAGGTCGTGCACGGTGACCTGAACCGCTTCTTCGCCCACGACCCGACCGCCGGTCAGTTCATGTCGGGCTTCTTCCCGATCATGATGTTCGGTCTGCCGGCCGCCGCCATCGCCATCGCGCACTCCGCCCGCCCCGAGCGCCGCAAGGCCGTCATGGGCATGATGGTCTCGCTGGCCCTGACCTCGTTCGTCACCGGTGTGACCGAGCCGATCGAGTTCTCGTTCATGTTCATCGCGCCGGTGCTGTACGCCATCCACGCGGTCCTCACCGCGATCTCGATGGCCGTCACCTGGGCGCTGGGCGTCCACGCCGGGTTCACCTTCTCGGCCGGCTTCATCGACTACTTCCTGAACTGGAACCTGGCGACCAAGCCGTGGCTGATCATCCCGATCGGTCTGGTCTTCGCGGTGATCTACTACGTGGTCTTCCGCTTCGCCATCGTCAAGTTCAACCTCACCACCCCGGGCCGCGAGCCCGAGGAGGAGGTCGAGGACCTGACCAAGTAGGTCCGGCCCGACAGCTCGAAGCCCTCACCTTCCCGGCGGAAGGTGAGGGCTTCGTCGTACGCGTACGAGCGCACCGCTCAGATCTCGTACACCGCGCCCGGCACCGCGAGTTCCGTCGGGCCGGTGAAGAGCTCGCGGGCGTCGGCGAGGTTGCGTTCGGCGTCGGTCCACGGCGGGATGTGGGTGAGCACCAGGCGGCCGACACCCGCCCGGGCGGCCAGCTCGCCGGCCTCGCGGCCGTTGAGGTGGAGGTCCGGGATGTCCTCCTTGCCGTGCACGAAGGACGCCTCGCAGAGGAAGAGGTCCGTGCCCTCGGCCAGCTCGTCCAGGGCCTCGCAGGTGCCGGTGTCACCGGAGTACGTGAGCGAGGAGCCGCCGTGCTCGATGCGGATGCCGTACGTGTCCACGGGGTGCCGGAGCTTCTCCGTACGCACCGAGAAGGGGCCGATCCCGAACCAGCCCGGCTTCAGCGTGTGGAAGTCGAAGACCTCGCTCATCGCGTGGTCGGACGGGGTGTCCGCGTGTGCGGTGGTGAGCCGCTGCTCGGTGCCCTCGGGGCCGTAGACCGGGATGCGGGCGGGGCGCTCGCCGCCGTGCGGGTAGTAGCGGACGACGAAGTACGCGCACATGTCGATGCAGTGGTCGGCGTGCAGGTGGCTGAGGAAGATCGCGTCGAGGTCGTAGAGACCGACGTGGCGCTGCAACTCGCCGAGGGCGCCGTTGCCCATGTCGAGGAGCAGCCGGAAGCCGTCGGCCTCTACGAGGTAGCTCGAACATGCCGATCCCGCGGAGGGGAACGAGCCGGAGCAGCCGACGACGGTGAGCTTCATGGAGCGTGAACCTCCGAGACGTGGGAACGGGGAGGGTTCGTGCGGTTCTCGCGGTGCGGTTTGTTGAGCGTAAGGCGCGAAAGAGCGGGTCGCTCCTTCGGGGTGGCTCGTTGTGGGGGAACTCACCTGCGCTGTCACCGGTTCGGGTGGCGTTCCCCCACCCGGACCGGGGCTCCGCTCCTCGAACGCCGGAGGGGCCGGACATGGCCGCAGCCAGATCCAGCCCCTCCCCGGTCCCGGGAAACGGTTACGCCCAGAGCTGCCCCTGGAGCGTGGCGATCGCCGCCTCCGTGGTCGGCGCGGTGTACACGCCCGTGGACAGGTACTTCCAGCCCCCGTCGGCCACGACGAAGACGATGTCCGCGGTCTCCCCGGCCTTCACCGCCTTGTTGCCCACCCCGATCGCGGCGTGCAACGCCGCCCCCGTGGAGACGCCCGCGAAGATCCCCTCCTGCTGGAGGAGTTCGCGGGTACGCGTCACCGCGTCGGCGGAGCCGACCGAGTAGCGGGTGGTCAGGACGGACGCGTCGTACAGCTCGGGGACGAAGCCCTCGTCGAGGTTGCGGAGGCCGTAGACGAGGTCGTCGTAGCGCGGCTCGGCGGCGACGATCTTGACGCCCTCGACGTGCTCCCGGAGGTAGCGGCCGACGCCCATGAGGGTGCCGGTGGTGCCGAGGCCCGCGACGAAGTGGGTGACCGAGGGGAGGTCCGCCAGGATCTCCGGACCGGTCGTGGCGTAGTGCGCGCCCGCGTTGTCCGGGTTGCCGTACTGGTAGAGCATCACCCAGTCCGGGTGCTCGGCGGAGAGCTCCTTGGCGACGCGGACGGCGGTGTTGGAGCCGCCCGCCGCCGGCGAGGAGATGATCTCGGCGCCCCACATGGCGAGCAGGTCGCGCCGCTCCTGGGAGGTGTTCTCCGGCATCACGCACACGATGCGGTAGCCCTTGAGCTTGGCCGCCATCGCGAGCGAGATACCGGTGTTGCCGCTGGTGGGCTCCAGGATCGTGCAGCCGGGGGTGAGCCGGCCGTCCTTCTCCGCCTGCTCGACCATGTGGAGCGCGGGGCGGTCCTTGATCGAGCCGGTGGGGTTGCGGTCCTCCAGCTTGGCCCAGATGCGGACGTCGTCCGAGGGTGACAGCCGCGGCAGGCGGACGAGCGGGGTGTTGCCCACCGCGGCGAGCGGGCTGTCGAAGCGCATCAGTTCATGCCGCCGGCGACGGCCGGGAGGATGGTGATGCTGTCGCCGTCGCTGAGCTTGGTGGAGATGCCGTCCAGGAAGCGGACGTCCTCGTCGTTCAGGTAGACGTTGACGAAGCGGCGCAGCTGGTCGCCGTCCACGATCCGCTCGCGGATGCCGGTGTGGCGGCTCTCCAGGTCCGTGAAGAGGTCGGCGAGGGTGTCCCCCTGGCCGTCGACGGCCTTGGCGCCGTCGGTGTAGGTGCGGAGGATGGTCGGGATGCGGACCTCGATGGCCATGGCGTGGGCTCCTGTCGAAGCGGAGTGGTGGCGGTGGGCGTGGGGCGTGCGGCTCTGCCCTCGCGCGGGGTCGGTACGTGGTGCGGTGGGCGCCCGGCCGGGGCGGCGGCGCCCGGGTGTGGCCCGCTCAGGCCGCGCGGCCGGCGGCGGACCGGTGGTCCGTACAGATCGCGCTGGAGAGGCGGCACAGGTCGACGTGCAGGCGCGCCACGAGCAGCGTGCCCGGCGTCTTGTCACTCACGTCATGGGGAACCATGCGCTCATCGTATCGATTCCCGGTCCGGGATTCGGAGTGTGATCTCACCTGGTGGATGGTCGGTGTTCGGTGGGTGGACAGGGCCGGGGTGTGCGGCCCTGTCGCACCGCTGCGGGGCGGTCAGGCCGCCGGGTACGCCTCGACGACCCGGACCTCCTCCTCGGTGATCTCACCGTCCACGATCCGGTACGAGCGGAACTGGAAGGGGCCCGCCTCGTCGGTGTCCGCGGTGGAGACCAGCACATAGTGGGCGCCGGGCTCGTTGGCGTACGTGACGTCGGTGCGCGAGGGGTAAGCCTCGGTCGCCGTGTGCGAGTGGTAGACGATCACCGGCTCCTCGTCGCGGTCGTCCATCTCGCGGTACAGCTTGAGCAGGTCGGCGGAGTCGAACTCGTAGAACGTGGGCGAGCGCGCGGCGTTGAGCATGGGGATGTAGCGCTCGGGGCGGCCGCTGCCGGCGGGTCCGGCGACGACGCCGCACGCCTCGTCGGGGTGGTCGGCGCGGGCGTGCGCGACGATCTGGTCGTACAGCGTCTGGGTGATGGTCAGCATGGCGCCCAGGATAGGACGACGGGCCCCCGCGTACCGAGGAGTGGTACGCGGGGGCCCGCATCGTGAAACATCGCTGGTCGGGGGCGTACACCCGGCCGGACACGCCCTAGCGCTTGACGCGGTCCGCGAATGCCTTGCCGTCCGGGTTCCTGGACCTCAGGACCAGGTAGGAGACGCCGAGGATCAGGGCCCACAGCGGGGCGCAGTAGAGCGAGATCCTGGTGTCCTTGTCGATGCCCATCATGACGATGACCACGGCGATGAAGGCGAGCGCGAAGCCGCTGGTGTACGGGGCTCCGGGGGCCCGGAAGGAGGACCGCGGGAGCAGTCCGCGGTCGGCGAGGCGGCGGTAGCGGAGCTGGCTGACCAGGATCATGATCCAGGCCCACATTCCGGAGATCGTGGCGAAGGAGACGACGTAGGTGAAGGCGTCGCCGGGCCACTGGTAGTTGACCCACACGCCGACGAGCATGAGCGCGGCGGAGAACGTGGTGCCGATGAGCGGGGTGCCGCTGCGGGTGAGCCGGGTGAAGAACTTCGGGCCCTGGCCGTTGAGCGCGAGGTCGCGCAGCATGCGGCCGGTGGAGTACATCCCGGAGTTGCAGGAGGAGAGCGCGGCGGTGAGGACGACGAAGTTGACGATTCCGGCGCCGACGCCGAGGCCCATCTTCTTGAAGGCTTCCACGAACGGGGAGACACCGGGCGAGAACTCGGTCCAGGGCACCACCGAGAGGATCATGATCAGCGCGCCGACGTAGAAGACGGCGATGCGCCAGGGCACGGTGTTGATGGCCTTGGGCAGGGCGGTCCTGGGGTCCTTGGACTCCCCGGCGGTGACGCCGACGAGTTCGACCGCGAGGAAGGCGAACATCACGATCTGCAGGGTCATCAGGGTGCCCTTGATGCCGTGCGGGAAGAAGCCGCCGTCGGACCACAGATGGGTGACGCTCGCGGTGTCCCCGGCGTCGGAGAAGCCGAGGGTGAGGATTCCGGCGCAGATGAGGATCATGCCGACGATGGCGGTGACCTTGACCATCGAGAACCAGAACTCCAGCTCACCGAAGAGTTTTACGGAGATGAGGTTCACGCCGTACAGAATGAAGGTGAAGACCAGCGCCGACACCCATTGCGGAATGTCGAACCAGAACGTCATGTACTGGGCGGCCGCGGTGACTTCGGTGATTCCGGTGACGACCCAGAAGAGCCAGTACGTCCAGCCGGTGACGAAGCCCGCGAAGGGGCCGATGAATTCGCGTGCGTACTCCGAGAACGAGCCCGAGACCGGGCGGTACATGAGGAGTTCGCCGAGCGCGCGCATGATGAAGAAGATGACCAGGCCCGCGATGGCGTAGGCCAGGATGAGACTGGGTCCGGCCTTGGCGATGGCCTTTCCGGCGCCGAGGAAGAGCCCGGTGCCGATGGCCCCGCCGATCGCGATCATCTGAATCTGGCGGGCACCGAGTGCGCGCTGGTAGCCCTCGGCCGAGGTGGTGGCATCCGCGGCCGCGGCGTGCGGGCCGTCGGGCCCCTTGTCGTCGATCTGCGCCGATGTCATGTGGTTGCGCCTTTCTCCACGCCGATCCGCGCCTTTCGGCCGCGGATCAGGTCCTGATCCCCCCGGATACGGATGGAGTGCCGCCGGTGGTTACCGGCTGATAGCGCCTGCCCGGGAACAGGGGTGGCGCTCCCGGGTGGTCGTGAAGATTTATCACGGGCGCAACGGCGATCCGGCGGTCGTTCTGTGGCGCACACCACAAGTAAAAGCGGACAAGGCGGAACGGGCGCTGCAAAAAAGACCGTTCAGGTGACGCGATCGTTATTCGGATTTGAGTGTCCGTTGAGCGAACACAATGGCCGGGTGCGCACCCGGAGTCACGGCATCAGGGTCTCGACCAGGGTTTCCTGGAGCGCGCCGAGCCAGAGGTAGGCCATGACCATGGGCTTGCGGGGGTCGCTGTCCGGGAGCCGGTAGAGCGAGCTGCCCTCGTCCTCCTCCTCGTCGCCGACCTCCAGGCGGGTGCCGATGGTGAGCCGGAGGTCGTTGAGCGAGCCGAGCCAGCTGCGGCACTCGTCGGCGGTGAGCGTCAGCACGGCGGCCCCGCCCTCCCGTCGCCCACCGCCACCCTTGGCCGAGTCGCTGCGCGACGCCCCTCCCATTGCGGGCGTGAGCGCGTCCAGCGTCCGTACGACGACAAGCGCGTCCTCGCGCTTGCGGGTGCGCAGGTCGTTCTCGGTGAAGCGGCGGAACTCGGCGGACGCGGCGCGCAGTTCGCCGTCCTCGTCGCCGTACGCCTCGGGGAAGAGGCGGGCCAGGGCCGGGTCGGTGGGCGGCTCGCTGGGGCCCTCGGCGAAGAGCGCGGCGAGCGGGTCCTCGCCCTCGGCGGGCTCGTCGCCGGGGCCGATGAGTTCGAGCAGCTGGACGGCGAGGGAGCGCAGGATCGCGATCTCCACCTCGTCGAGCGCGACGGCCGCGCCGCCGCCGGGAGTGGCCTCGAAGTGGCCGGCCATGGGTTCTCTCCGATGATGGTCGGGCGGTGCGGGTGGGCCGTGCGGGGCGGTGCGGGCTGGTTGCGGGGCGGGGCTAGTTGCGGTCCTGGGTCAGCGTGGCCCACAGCCCGTAGCCGTGCATGGCCTGGACGTCGCGTTCCATCTCCTCGCGGCTGCCGCTGGAGACGACCGCGCGGCCCTTCTGGTGGACGTCGAGCATCAGCCGGTGCGCCTTGTCCTTGGGGTAGCCGAAGTACGCCTGGAACACATAGGTCACATAGCTCATGAGGTTGACCGGGTCGTTGTGGACCAGCGTCACCCAGGGGACGTCGGGCTCGGGGACGACGAGGTGGTCCTCGGCCGATTCGGGACGTTCGATCTCTGTAGGGGCGACGCTCACCTGTCCCATGCTGCCACTCACAGGGGCCCCTCGCACAAACGGCCCCACCCCGGGACCCCCATCTCGTCACTTTGACGAAATAGGGGTAGCATCCCCGGCATGAACTCTGCGGACCTTGGGCGACGGGTCGGTGTGCCCTCGACAGCGCTCTTCACCGACCAGTACGAGCTCACGATGGTGCAGGCCGCGCTGAAGGCCGGGACGGCCGGACGGCACTCGGTCTTCGAGGCGTTCACCCGCCGGCTGCCGGAGGGGCGGCGCTACGGCGTCGTCGCGGGCACCGGACGGGTCCTGGACGCGGTGGAGAACTTCCACTTCGACGACGAGATGCTCGGCTTCCTGCGCGACCGGGCGATCGTGGACGGACCGACGCTGGACTATCTGGCGGACTACCGGTTCGGCGGCGACATCTGGGGCTACCCGGAGGGGGAGGTGTACTTCCCGGGCTCGCCGATCCTGCGGGTGGAGGGCTCGTTCGCCGAATGCGTGCTCCTGGAGACGGCGATCCTCTCGATCCTCAACCACGACTCGGCCATCGCCGCGGCGGCCTCCCGGATGTCGGCGGCAGCGGGCGGGCGGCGGCTGATCGAGATGGGCGCGCGCCGTACGCACGAGCTGTCGGCGGTGGCCTCGGCCCGTGCCGCGTACATCGGCGGCTTCGACACCACCTCCGACCTGGCGGCCGGCTTCCGCTACAACATCCCGACGGTCGGCACGAGCGCCCACGCCTTCACCCTGCTGCACGACTCGGAGCGGGACGCGTTCCGGGCGCAGGTGGACTCGCTGGGGCGCGGTACGACGCTGCTGGTGGACACCTACGACGTGGCCGAGGCGGTCCGGACGGCCGTCGAGATCGCCGGGCCCGAGCTGGGCGCGGTACGGATCGACTCGGGCGATCTGCTGCTCGTCGCCCACCGGGTGCGCCAGCAGCTGGACGAGCTGGGCGCCACCGGGACGAAGATCGTGGTGACCTCGGACCTGGACGAGTACGCCATCGCCTCGCTGGCCGCCGCGCCGGTGGACGCGTACGGGGTGGGCACGCAGCTCGTCACGGGCAGCGGCCACCCGACGTGCTCGATGGTCTACAAGCTCGTCGCCCGTGCGGGGTCCGGCGACCCGGCCGACGAGCTGCGGCCGGTCGCGAAGAAGTCGATGGGCGCGAAGTCCTCGAAGGGCGGCCGCAAGTGGGCGGCCCGCCGGCTGGACGAGGAGGGCGTGGCCGAGGCCGAGGTGATCGGCACGGGTCCGGTCCCGGCGGAGCTGGCCGGCCGGCAGCTGCTGGTGGAGCTGGTCCGGGGCGGCGAGGTGGTCGCCCGCGAGCCGCTGGACGCGGCGCGTGAGCGGCATGTCGCCGCGCGGGCGGGGCTGCCGCTGTCGGCGATGCAGCTGTCGCGCGGCGAGGCGGTGATCCCCACGGAGTACGTATGACGGGGGACCCCGGGGCCTGACGGGCTTGATTGCCCCCGCGGAAACCCTAGGCTCGAAGCCGTCCCCGTACCGCTCCCCCACTCCCCCACTCCCCGAAGGACAGTCATCATGCACCGCGCCTTGATCGTCGTGGACGTTCAGAACGACTTCTGTGAGGGCGGGAGCCTCGCCGTGGCGGGGGGTGCCGATGTCGCCGCCGCCATCACCGACCTGATCGGCGAGAGCCGGCCCGCCTACCGGTACGTGGTGGCCACCCGGGACCACCACATCGATCCCGGGGACCACTTCTCGCCGGCGCCGGACTTCGAGCACTCCTGGCCGCCGCACTGCGTGGCCGGGACCGAGGGCGTGGGCTTCCACCCCAATTTCGCCCCCGCGGTCGCCTCCGGGGCCATCGACACGGTGTTCGACAAGGGCGCCCACGCGGCGGCGTACAGCGGCTTCGAGGGGCTGGACGAGAACGGCACCGGGCTCGCCGCGTGGCTGCGGGAGCGGGACGTCCGCGAGGTCGACGTGGTCGGCATCGCGACCGACCACTGCGTGCGCGCGACCGCGCTGGACGCCGTCCGCGAGGGCTTCGCCACGCAGGTGCTGCTGGACCTGACCGCGGGCGTCGCCGAGGCGACGACGGAACGGGCGCTGGCCGAGCTGCGCGGCGCGGGCGTGACGCTGACCGGCAAGCCGGTCGCCTGAGAGCGTGGGGCCGGGGTCAGCCCCTGCCGGCCGGGACGGCGGGCGCGGCGGGCCTCAGCAGGGCGCGGATGGGGTGCCAGAGCTCCTGTGCGCAGCCGGGTCTGGCGCGCCACAGGACGCCGTCCGGGTGGTGCAGGACGGCGGTGATCTCGTCCGGGGTGGGCGGTTCGGCGTTGCCCCGCAGATAGACGGCGCGCAGGCCCAGATTCCGCAGCCGGGTCAGGGCGCGGGGCCGGTTCGCCGCGTGTACCAGGACCCGGACGGGGGCGCCCGGACCGGGGCCTTCCGCCGGGGCCGGCAGGGTGATCGCGACGACCACACTGCCGTTCGGCAACTTGCTGAATCCTCCGCCTGCCATGCGTACGAGCTCCCCCGTGAGACATCGTGTCAATAAGAAAGTGAACAGAGGCACCTAAACACGATCGGCCGCCGCCCGCTAGAGGGCGACGGCCGATCATGCTGTGACCTGCGGTGATGCGGTTCTACTTCTTCGAGGCACCGACCTGGACGGTCATCGTGTCGCCGCTGAGCGGCTCGCTGACGATCGTGATCTTGGTGTTGGTGTCAGGAACCTTGACGCTTCCGGTCGGGTTCTCCTTGTACCAGTAGGTGCCCTTGTGGTCGTCGAAGGACGGGACGCCGAGCTGCGGCTTGATCTTCACGGCCTGGTCGGCCAGGTGCAGCGTGAAGCCGTCCGTCGGGTACCAGCTGAACGGGGCGTCGAAGGGCTGGATCTTGTTGCGGATGATCGTGCCGTTCGCCCACTTCAGCGGCTTGGCGTGCGCGTCCACCGGCAGGATCAGGCCCTGGCCCGGGTGCTGCGAGACGTTGTTGTCCTTCTGCGAGGTGTCCCACAGCCAGACCAGCAGGCCGTTCTGGTACGGGAAGTGCTCGACCCAGTCCGGACGGGTCTTGGAGAAGCCGAAGTTGTACGGGCCGACCTGGAGGGTCTTGTCGTAGCTGACGTACTGACGGTTCTCCGCGATGTAGTACTGCGGGTAGTCCTTGGTGAACGACTTGCCGACCCGCGAGAAGCCCTTGACGGTCCAGCCGTTGTCGTCGCCCTCGGCGTTGTCCGTGAAGAGCGCGGTGCCGTCGGCGGTCACCGAGATGGTGTCGGCCGCGAAGCCCACGCCGCCCGCGCCGCCGTCGGTGGCGTAACGGAAGCGGATGTCGATCTTCTGGCCCGCGTAGGCGTCCAGCGGGTACGACAGCTTCTGGTACTTGCCGGAGACGTCGGTCAGGGCCGGCTTGTCGCTGGCGTCGCGCGGGATCGCCTTGCCGTCGGCGGTGCCGTCGATCGCGGTCCAGCTGGTGCCGCCGTTGGTGGACACCTCGGTGTAGAGGTAGTCGTAGTCCTTCTCGATGTCCCACCAGCCCTGGAGGTCCAGGGACGCCTTGGACTTGCCGGTGAGGTCGACGGGGCGCGACAGCGTGTTGCTGAGGTTGTCGCCCATGTCGCTCCACCACTGCTTGTCGCCCTCGGCGGGCGTCGTGACGGCGGTGGTGACGGGCTTCTCGGGCAGCGTGACGACGAGCGCCTGCTTGTCCTTGGTGTTGTACTCGGACACGCCCAGCTTGTGGGTGGACTTCGTCGCGGCCTTGGCCTCGGCGTAGTTCAGCCAGCCCAGCTGGAGCTTGTCCCAGGCGGTCATGTCACCGGGCATGTCCCCGATGCTGTTCTTGCCAGTGCCGAGCCAGGAGCCCGCCGACATCAGCGACCAGAAGCCGACCGAGTTCTCGGCGGTGTTGGTCGTGTCGTAGAGGTCCGGGAGACCGAGGTCGTGGCCGTACTCGTGGGCGAAGACGCCCAGGCCGCCGTTCTCGGGCTGCGCGGTGTAGTCGCCGACCCAGATGCCGGTGTCACCGATCTCGGTGCCGCCGGCCTTGTTGTCGGCCGGGCCGGTGGCGCCGGCGTTGGTGCCGTACGCGTACCAGCGGTGCGCCCAGATGGCGTTGGTGCCCTCGGTGCCGCCGCCGGCCGACTCGTCCTCGCCCGCGTGCACGATCTGGAAGTGATCGATGTAGCCGTCGGGCTCGTTGAAGTCGCCGTCGTTGTCGTAGTCGTAACGGTCCCACTGGTCGTACTGCGCCAGGTCCGTCTTGATCTGCTCCGGCGTACGGCCCTGGGCCTTCTGGTCCGCGGCCCAGGCGTTGACGCCGTCCTTGATCATGTCCCAGGCGTTGGCGCAGTTGGTCGAACCGCAGTAGTTCGAGCCGTAGCGCGCCTCGTTGTAGGGGACCTTGACCCAGTCGGAGACCTCACCGTCGACCGAGTAACGGCCGGACGAGGTCTTCTCGTAGTACGTCTTCAGGGAGTGCTTGCCGGCGCCCGTGCCGAAGTACAGCTCCTGGAAGTGGGCCTGGTTGTAGTCGGCCTGCCAGGCGGTGCTGTTGTCCTTCTTCGGGTCCGGCTTGGCTATCGTGTTGTGCAGCGGGCCCGGCGTGCCGCCGTACTTCTTCACGGGGGGCTTGGGGCCCTCGCCGTCCGGGTCGTACATGGTCGTGTCGTCGACCTGGTCGCCGAACTCCACCAGGACGGTGAAGATCTTGTCGGTCTTCTCACGGCCGAGCTCGACGTACTTGTTGCTGTCGAGCTTGACGACCTTGGAGCCACCGCGCGACGAAACCTTCTTGTCGCCGGATATGACCTTTTCCAGGGCAGCCTGGCGCTGTGCGGCCTGCTGCTTGCTGAACGGGCCTTCCAAGTCGTGCTCGTTGCCCTGGGCCGACCCCGGGTCCCGGCGGTCGATGGAGGCAGCGGTGCTTGACGCCTGGTCATCTGCCTGAGCGGTGGCGAAGGCGGATGCGGTCGCGGCGGTCGCGGCCATGGCCACGACAACCGCTCCGGTCCGAAGCGCCCGTCTCTTAATGATCACGTGATGCAGTCCTCCCCGGCGCCCGCGGCAACGGCCCGGGAGTGTGGAGAGGCCGCGCGCGGAAACGCGTCACAAGTGACGCCATTCGACCGGAGTTACGGAAGAAAAGACAGACCTTGACTTGAACAGAGCAAGTGCACTATGCAGGAGCCCCGTTCCGGTATGCGGACGTGCAATTCGTGACCCACCGGTGCGTCAACCCACTGCGGGGGCGCGGGGGATGACTCCGTGCGCCCCCCATGCACCGGTACTGTGGGTTAGGTTACGCTTACCACCCGTTCCTCCAGGGCATCCACCGTCATAGAGTCGCTTGACAGCGCGACCGTGTTGAGAGACCGCCCACCCGACGTCCCGAGGACGGAAAACGCCATGCCGCGTCCTACTGCCGCACAGCTCTCCTACGGTTCGGTCACCGTCGTCTTCGCGACCCTGGCCATGTTGCTGCTGTTCCGCACCAGTTCGGGCATCGGTATCGCCGCAGTCGGCACGGTCGCGCTCGCCCTCGGACTCGCGGTGTCCGTCACCGTACCCGCGAAGCCCCGCCGGTACACGGCGGGGACGGCGGGGACGGTGAAGACGGCGGGGACGGCCGCCCCGGTGTCCGCGCCGCAGAGCCTGCACCGAGCCCCGGCCGAGTCCGGGTCGAGGCTCAGTTGACGGTGACCACCACCGTCTTGGCCGCCTTGTCCTGGAGCCCCTGCCGGTAGGGCTTGTCCGTGAACATCAGCACGATGTTGATCAGCCACCACAGACACGGGCAGCACAGCAGCGCCGGCAGCCACAGCACCACGGCCCGCAGGAACGCCGCGCCGGTGTCCGGCACCCTGCCGTCGTTGAGCATCGCGACCCGCAGCTTCAGCAGCCGCTTGCCGAGCGTGCGGCCGTCCTTGTGCGTGAAGTACGTGTCGTACGCGACGTAGCAGACGAGCCCGATCAGCGACCAGACCAGCTGGTGCCCGCTGTAGGTCTGGGCGAAGACGTCGCTGACGTCGTCGTTGCCGTTGTTGTCCGCCACCTCGACCGCGCCGCCCCAGGGCAGCGAGATCAGATACAGCGGGATCGAGATGATCAGGAAGTCGATCAGCCGGGCCAGAATGCGCTTGCCGGGCTCGGCGAGCGGCGGCATCCCCGCCAGCGGGTCCGCACCGCCGTACGGACCGCCTCCCCCGTAGGGCCCCGGGTCGTACGGCGGTGGCGGCGGCGGTGCGCTGCCGTAGGGCGAGCCGGACGACGGCGGCGGCTGGTCCCCGGGCGGCTGCTTCCTGAACGGGTCGTCCTCGGGCGGCTGACCGGGCGGCGGCTGATCGTTGCTCATGGGGGCAGTGCATCGCGGGGCCCGGGGCCCCGCAACGGCTCAGGTGCGTTCGGGGGACGCCGTCCGGCGGACGCTCTCAGCCCGCGACGAAGGTCCGGGCCGCCTTGTCGTGCCAGCACTGGCGCCACGGCCGGTCCACCAGGCACCACAGCACGTCGGCGACCCCGACGACCAGGATGCCCAGCACGCCGTACACCAGCCACCGGCGCAGCGCGGCGGAGAAGCCGGGGGTCTCGTGGGACTCGATGTCCCGTACGTCGACGCCGCACAGCTTCTTGCCGAGCGTACGGCCCCACTTGGCGGTCGGCAGCGCGTCGAGCAGGACGCCCAGGACGAGGAACACGCCGAGCAGCGCACCGCCCAGCGCGGCCGTGGTGGAGTCCAGCAGCCAGACGGTGACCGTCTCGCCGGTCTCCCTCGCCGCGTCGATCTTCCCGTCGATGTGGTCCACGGCGCGGCCGGCCAGCGGCACGGCGGCCGCGGCGGTGAGCGCGCCCAGCACGGCGGTGTCGATGAGCCGGGCGGCGAACCGCTTGCCGAGCGGGGCGGGGCGGCCCTCGGTCCGCGCGATGAGCCCTTGGAAGGGCTCGGGGGCGGGGGGCTTCCACGGGGTGACCGTTGCCGGCCGCGTGCGGAGGGTCAACGTGCCTTCAGCGGGTTCCGGCTCACCGGTTCCGTCCTCAATCTCCCCCATAGCCTGAACGGCATGGGAGGTACCCCCTCTACGGGCTTGAGATGGCTGGACGAGCTCGTCGGCCTCAGCCCGTTGAAACCCAGCCCGTCCGGCGCTTGAGGACGGAACCCTCTGCGCGGGGGGCGTCGCGTCCTCGGGGGCCGGGGGTGGGGGGGCCTCCGGGGCCCCCGCGCCGCCCCAGGAGACACGGTCGCCGGCGAAGCCGGACTGGTGGGAGGCGTCGGCCTGCCAGGCGGTGGCGGGTTCGGGGCGGCCGTCCTCGTAATCGTCCTCGTCCAGGAACACCGGCCCGGTCTCCTCGACCGCCGCCGGTTCCTCCTCCTTGGGGGCCGGGCGGCTGGAGCCGGGCACCCAGGAGCCGCCGTTCCAGTAGCGGACGTAACCGGGGATGGACGGGTCGGGGTAGTACCCCTCGCGGGGGCTCTCGTCACCGGGTGCCGGGGTTGGTGCGCTCATCACCGTGTCCCGTATCTCTTCGCGGGCTCAATACAAGGGTCCACATCTACCAGACCGGCACACGCCCCCGTGCCGGTCCGGACGTTTGGCCCACTTTCCGGTCACGCGAACTTTTTTCGCGAAGTCGCGTAATGGATCGCGTGGAGGGCGCTCTCACCTGTGCGGGCCGGTCGTGGGACCGGTCCCGGACAACGGAAGGACGCCGTCATGCACACCGTCGTAGAACGCGAGCTGGAGCTCAAGCTGGTCCTGTCGCCCGAGCGGAGCATCCCCGTACCGGCCAGGCTGACGTACCGCACGGAGGACCCGTACGCGGTGCACATCACCTTCCACATCACCTCGGACGCGCCGGTGTACTGGACGTTCGCCCGGGACCTGCTGGTGGAGGGGGTGTTCCGGCCGTGCGGGCAGGGGGACGTGCGGATCTGGCCCACCAAGGTGGACGGGAACCACGTCATCTGCGTGGCGCTGACGTCCCCGGACGGCAACGCGCTGCTCGAAGTGCCGTCCGCGGCCGTCGCGGTCTGGGTGGAACGGACGCTGCGCGTGGTGCCGCCGGGTACGGAGACCGAACGGCTCGGCATCGACGAGGGGCTGGCCGAACTCCTCGCGCCGCTGCCGGCCGACGACCTCTGGATGAGCGACCCGTGGCCGTCGGACGAGTCGCAGGACGGGGAGAATTGAGGAGCGCGGGCCGGGACCGGGGCCGGTCAGAACACCTTGCCGGGGTTGAGCAGCCCGAGCGGGTCGAACGCCTGCTTGATGCCCCGGTGCAGCTCCACGCCGGTCTCGCCGAGTTCGCGGGCCAGCCACTCCTTCTTCAGCACGCCCACCCCGTGCTCGCCGGTGATCGTGCCGCCGAGCGCGAGCCCGAGCGCCATGATCGCGTCGAAGGACTCGCGGGCCCGCCGGGACTCGTCGGCGTCGGCGGGGTCGAAGCAGACGACGGGGTGGGTGTTGCCGTCGCCCGCGTGGGCGCAGACGCCGATGGTGAGGCCGTACTTCCCGGCGATCTCCGCCGTGCCCGCGAGCATCGCGCCGAGCTTCGAACGCGGTACGCACACGTCGTCGATCATCGTCGCCGGCTTGACGGTCTCCAGCGCGGTCAGCGACATCCGCCGGGCCTGGAGCAGCATCTCGGACTCGGCCGCGTCCTCGGCCGGGACGACCTCCGTGGCACCGGCGGCGGTGCACAGGGCGGCGACGGCGGCGAGGTCCGCGGCCGGGTCCGGGGTGTCGAAGGCGGCGAGCAGCAGGGCCTCCGTGGTCTCGGGCAGGCCCATGTTCGCCATGCGGTTGACGGCCTGGACGGTCGTACGGTCCATCAGTTCGAGGAGTGACGGGGTGTGTCCGCTCTCCATGATCCGGCAGACCGCGTCGCAGGCGCCCGCCGCGTCGGCGAACTCGGCGGCCAGGACGAGCTGCCGGGGCGGCCGGGGCTTCAGCGCGAGGACAGCCTTTACGACGATCCCGAGGCTGCCCTCGGAACCGACGAAGAGGCGGGTGAGGTCGTATCCGGCGACGCCCTTGGCGGTGCGGCGGCCGGTGCTGAGCAGGCGCCCGTCCGCGAGGACGACGTCGAGGCCGAGGACGTATTCGGCGGTGACCCCGTACTTCACGCAGCACAGACCGCCGGACGCGGTGCCGATGTTGCCGCCGATGGTGCACGTCTCCCAGCTGGAGGGGTCCGGCGGGTAGTACAGGCCGAGCTCGTCCACCGCGCGGGACAGCACCGCGTTGATCACCCCGGGCTCCACGACGGCGACCCGGTCGACGGGGCTGATCTCCAGGATGCGGTCCATCTTCACCAGGGAGAGCACGATGCAGCCGTCCGTGGCGTTGGCGGCGCCCGACAGGCCAGTGCGGGCCCCCTGCGGGACGACCGGGACGCGCAGCGCGGTGGCGGTGCGCATGATGTGCTGAACCTGTTCCGCGGTGCGCGGGAGCACGACGACGGCGGGGGTGCCGGCCTCGCAGAATCCCGCCATGTCGTGGGCGTAGGAGGCGGTGACGTCCGGGTCGGTGAGCACGGCCCCGGCGGGAAGACCCGCCCGCAGCCGTTCGAGAAGATCGTCCATGATCCAAGCGTGGCACCCGGGCCCATTGGTGTGAACCCGTCGGCGGTGCCGATCCCAAGGCTCGGTGTGATCTTCATACTGACGCACAGTGAGCGGCATGGATCTCACGCCTCAGCAGCCCCCGGGGGCCCCCGGGCCCGAGTACTCCTTCGACACCGACCGGCCCGCCCCGGACGCGTCCCCGCCGGACTCCGCGTCCCTGGCCGAACCACCTCCCCCCACGATGCGCACGACGCTGCGCCGGGCCGCCTTCGGCATGGTGGCGGGCGCGGTCCTGGTGACCGGCGCGGTGGTCGCGGTGCCCGACGACGACAACGAGGCGCCGCCCGTGGCCGGTCCGGTCTCGCGCGCGATGTCCGCGACGGCGGCCGGCTCCCCCGCCGCGCTGACCGACCTGACGGCGCTCATCGGGGACCGGCAGAAGTGGGTGGGCACGCACCCCTCGGACGCGGACTCCTGGGCGGTGCTGGGGTCGGCCTACGTGGAGGTGGGGCGGCGGGCCGCCGATCCGGCGTACTACACCCGGGCCGAGCAGGCGCTGAAGCGGTCGCTGGACGTGCGCCCCGGCGAGAGCGGCAACACGGCCGCCTGGGTGGGCCTCGCATCGCTGGCCAACGCCCGCCGCGACTTCGTGACCGCCAAGAAGTGGGGCGAGACGGTCCGGAAGCGCTCACCGAAGGAGTGGACGGTCTACCCCCAGCTGATCGACGCCTACAACGGCCTCGGCGACCAGAAGTCCGCGATCACGGCGGTCGAGCGGTTCACCGAGCTGCGGGCCGGGGTCCCGGCGCTGGGCCGGGCCGCCGAGATGTACCGCGACCGGGGCTGGCGCGAGGACGCGCTGGCCACCGCCCAGGACGCGGCGAACCGGGCGAAGACCCCGGCCGAGAAGGCCGCCTGCCTGTCCAGGCTGGGCGATCTGGCCTGGGAGCGGGGCGAGCCGAAGGAGGCGGTGGCGCAGTACGGGGCGGCGCTGCGCGTCGAGAAGGGCCACCATCCGTCGCTCGCCGGGCGGGCCCGCGCGCTGGCGGCCCTCGGGCGCACCGACGAGGCCGTGCGGGACTACCAGGCCGCCCTGGCGAAGTCGCCGCGCCCGGGCTATCTGCTGGAGCTGGGCGAGCTGTACGAGTCGCAGGGGCTCGACGGCGATTCGGTGGGCCAGTACGAGAAGCTGCGGGCGGCCCTGGACCGGGGCACGGCGCGTGGCGTGGACGAGTCGCTGCCGCTGGGCCGCTTCGAGGCCGCGCACGGCGACGCGGCCGCGGCGGTGGAGCTGCTGCGGGCCGAGTGGCAGCGGGGTCACCGCAGCGCGGCGGTGGCGGACGCGCTGGGCTGGGCGCTGCACCGGTCGGGCGACTCGGACGGGGCGCTGGAGTACGCGAGGCGGGCGGTGGACGCGGGCGGGCAGAACGCCTCGTACGCCTATCACCTGGGCATGGTGCAGCGCGCGCTGGGCGACTACGGCTCGGCGCGCCGCCGGCTGGAAGGGGCGCTGCGGACCAACCCGAAGTTCTCGCCGCTGGACGCGCCGCTGGCTCAGGAGGCGCTGGACGCCCTGGGCGAGCCGCCGGCGGGCGGCCCGGCGGACATGCGGCCGGCCCCGGCCCCGGAGCCGCCGGCACCCGCGCCCCAGGCACCCGCACCGCAGGTCCCGGCGCCCCAGGCACCCGCGCCCCAGGCCCCCGCCCCGCAGCAACAGCAGCCCGCGCCCGACGGTCCGGCGCCGGGCCCGGCGCCCGCGGCGGGCGTCGCGCAGCCCCCCGTGCAGCCGGCGCCGGCACCGGCGGCGGCCGCTCACTGACGTACACACCGGCATACAGATGTAAGGGGCGGGCCCCCTGGAGGCCCGCCCCTTACTCATGCCCTGCCGGTCACAGGTTGCCGCGCTTCTCCTGCTCGCGCTCGATCGCCTCGAACAGGGCCTTGAAGTTGCCCTTGCCGAAGCCCATGGAGCCGTGGCGCTCGATCATCTCGAAGAAGACGGTCGGGCGGTCCTGGACCGGCTTGGTGAAGATCTGGAGCAGGTAGCCGTCCTCGTCGCGGTCCACCAGGATCTTCAGCTCGCGCAGGATCTCGACCGGCACCCGGGTCTCGCCGGCCCACTCGCCGAGCGTGTCGTAGTACGAGTCCGGGGTGTCCAGGAACTGCACACCGGCGGCGCGCATCGCCTTGACCGAGGCGACGATGTCGTTCGTGGCGAGCGCCATGTGCTGGACGCCGGCGGCGCCGTAGAACTCCAGGTACTCGTCGATCTGCGACTTCTTCTTCGCGACGGCCGGCTCGTTGATCGGGAACTTGACCTTGAGCGTGCCGTCCGCGACGACCTTCGACATCAGCGCGCTGTACTCGGTCGCGATGTCGTCGCCCACGAACTCCTTCATGTTCGTGAAGCCCATGACCTTGTTGTAGAACGCGACCCACTCGTTCATCCGGCCGAGCTCGACATTGCCGACGCAGTGGTCGATGGCCTGGAAGAAGCGCTTGGCCGGCGGCTCGACGATCGGGTCGGCGGCCACGTAACCCGGCAGGTACGGGCCGTCGTAGCCGGAGCGCTCGACCAGGGTGTGGCGGGTCTTGCCGTACGTGGCGATGGCGGCGCGCACGACGGTGCCGTGCTCGTCCTTCGTCTCGTACGGCTCCTCGATGCCGGTGGCGCCGTGCTCGACGGCGTACGCGTACGCCGCGCGGGCGTCCGGGACCTCGATGGCGAGGTCGATCACGCCGTCGCCGTGCGCGGTGACGTGGTCCTCCAGGAAGTGGCCCCAGTCGGAGGACGCCTTCACGACGGAGGTGAGGACGAAGCGGGCGGAGCCGCTGGTCAGCACGTAGCTCGCGGTCTCGCGGCTGCCGGTCTCGGGGCCGGAGTAGGCCACCAGCTTCATGCCGAAGGCGGTCGAGTAGTAGTGCGCGGCCTGCTTGGCGTTGCCCACGGCGAAGACGACGGCGTCCATTCCCTTGACGGGGAAGGGGTCGGCCTGCCGGGACGTCTCGGGGGTGCTGTGCATCGTCTCTGTCATGCCCCGAGGTTCCCGCCACTCCGCAAGGTGCGCAACAGTTCGCGTAATCACTGGTCAACCTGTACAGCGGTTGGCCATGATGGCCGGACTATCTGTACATGGTGCCCATCACACCGCTCCGGAGGCCCGCATGGCGATCGACCGACTCGACGGACGGCTCATCGTGCTGCTCGCGCGTGAACCCAGGATCGGCGTCCTGGAGGCGTCGCGCAGGCTGGGCGTGGCGCGCGGGACGGTGCAGGCCCGGCTGGACCGCCTTCAGTCGAATGGCGCCATCCGCGGATTCGGCCCGGACGTCGATCCGGCGGCCCTCGGCTATCCGGTCACCGCGTTCGCGACGCTGGAGATCAAACAGGGCCAAGGCGCCGACGTCCGGGCGCACTTGAGCGGCGTACCGGAGGTCCTGGAGCTGCACACCACGACCGGGCACGGGGACATGCTGTGCCGGCTCGTGGCCCGGTCCAACGCGGATCTCCAGCGGGTGATCGACCGGGTCGTCGGATTTGATGGCATCGTCCGGGCCTCCACGGCCATCGTCATGGAGAACCCCGTGCCGCTGCGCGTCATCCCGCTCGTGGAACAGGCGGCGCGGGACACCGACTGAGCCGAGGAGGCCGGGTGAGCTTCTGGGAGTACGTGGCCAACCGTCATCAGCAGTTGCTCACCGACGCCTTCCAGCACGTCAGCGCGGTCTTCCAGTGCATGGTCATCGCGACCGTGCTCGGCGTCCTGATCGGGGTCGTCAGCTACCGCAGCGGCTGGGGCTCCTCGGTGGCGATCACCTCGACGGCGACGGTGCTCACCATCCCGTCGCTCGCCGCCATCGGTCTGCTCATCCCGCTGGTCGGCCTCGGCGTCGCCCCGACGGTGATCACACTGACGCTGTACGGGCTGCTCCCCGTCGTCCGCAACGCGATCGTGGGCCTGCGCGGCGTCGACCCGGCGCTGGTGGACGCGGCGAAGGGCATCGGGATGTCGCGGACCGCGCGGCTGTTCAAGGTGGAGCTGCCGCTGGCCTGGCCGCCGATCCTGACCGGCATCCGGGTCTCCACGCAGATGCTGATGGGGATCGCCGCCATCGCCGCGTACGCCTCCGGGCCCGGTCTCGGCAACGAGATCTTCCGGGGCATCGCCTCGCTGGGCAGCGCCAACGCGATCAACCAGGTGCTCGCGGGCACGCTCGGCATCGTCATCCTCGCCCTGCTCTTCGACGCCGCGTACGTCCTGCTGGGCCGGCTCACCATCCCGAGGGGGATCCGTGTCTGAGACCGCGACCGAGACCGTGCCGAAGCCGGTGGCCACCTCCGGCGCCGCCATCCAGCTGGAGAACCTGTCCAAGCGCTACCCGGGCAACCCGAACCCCGCGGTGGAGAACGTCTCCATGGAGATCAAGGCCGGCGAGACCGTGATCTTCGTGGGCCCGTCCGGCTGCGGGAAGTCCACCACGCTGAAGATGATCAACCGGCTGATCGAGCCCACCTCGGGCCGGATCAGGATCGACGACGAGGACGTCACCGACATCGACCCGGTGAAGCTGCGCCGGAAGATCGGGTACGCGATCCAGTCCTCCGGGCTCTTCCCGCACATGACGGTCGCCGAGAACATCGCCCTGGTCCCGAAAATGGTCGGCTGGTCCAAGTCCCGGGTGAAGAACCGGGTGGAGGAGATGCTCGACCTGGTCGGGCTCGACCCGCGCGAATTCCACGGCCGCTATCCGCGCGCCCTCTCCGGCGGCCAGCAGCAGCGCGTGGGCGTGGCCCGGGCGCTGGCCGCCGACCCGCCGGTGCTCCTGATGGACGAGCCGTTCGGCGCGGTCGACCCGATCACCCGCGACCACCTCCAGGACGAGCTGATCCGGCTCCAGCACGAGCTGCACAAGACGATCGTCTTCGTCACCCACGACTTCGACGAGGCGATCAAGCTCGGCGACCGGATCGCCGTGCTGCGCGAGCGCTCGCACATCGCGCAGTTCGACACCCCGGAGGCCATCCTCACCAACCCGACCGACGACTTCGTCTCCGGATTCGTCGGCGCGGGCGCGGCCCTGAAGCGGCTCAACCTGACCCGGGTGCGCGAGGTGGAGATCGCCGACTTCCCGACCGTGACCGTGGACGACCCGCTCCAGTCGATCTTCAACAAGCTGCGCAGCGGCTCGCACAACGAGCTGCTGATGCTGGACCGCCGGGGCCGCCCCTACAAGTGGCTGCGGCGCGGCGACCTGATGCGGGCCCGGGGCTCCCTGGCCCGCGCCGGCCAGCTGGTCCACGACACGGTGACCCGGGACGCGACCCTCCACGACGCGCTGGAGGCGGTGCTCACCGACAGCGGCGGGCGGGTCGCGGTGACCGGGCGGCGCGGCGAGTTCACCGGGGTCGTGGACATGCACACCCTGATGAACTCGGTCCACGAGCTCCTGGAGGCGGACCGGCTCGCCGCCATCGAGCACCAGCACGACCTGGAGGAGCTGCGCGTCGACCAGACCGCCGAGGAGCTGGAGGGCGGTGCGGGCGCATGACCCCCGACTCCCCCTCCGGCTCCTCCCGCACCCGGCCGCCGGGCGAGCACGACGTGAAGGGGCACGCCTTCCGCGACGAGGGGGCGGCGGAGCAGCAGCCCGCCCCGCGGCCGGAGAAGCCCGCGCGCCGGATCACCTGGCGCAAGCTGGTGGTGCTCCCGGCGGTCCTCGCGGTCGTGCTGGTCCTCACGTACATCTGGATCGAGAACGTGCACCTGGACTCGATCGCGGAGAACTCGATCGCCGGTGACACGGTCGAGGTGCGCTGGTGGCAGCATGTGAAGCTGACCGCGATCTCCACCTTCTGGGTGCTGATCATCGCCATTCCGCTGGGCATCGCGCTGACCCGGCGCGGCCTGACCAAGGCGGCCCCGGTGGTGACGGCGATCGCCAACATCGGGCAGGCGACCCCGGCGATCGGTCTGCTGGCGCTGCTGGTGATCTGGCTCGGCATCGGCCCGTCGACCGCGATCACCGGCATGGTGATCTACGCGGTGCTGCCGGTGCTGTCCAACACGGTCGCCGGTCTCAAGGCGATCGAGCCGAACATGGTGGAGGCCGCGCGCGGCATCGGGATGTCGGCCATGGGCACCCTGACCCGGGTCGAACTCCCCCTCGCCGTGCCGCTGATCCTGGCCGGGGTGCGGACCGCGCTCGTCCTGAACGTGGGCACGGCGACCCTGGCGACCTTCGGGGGCGGCGGCGGGCTCGGCGACCTGATCACCTCGGGCATCCAGACCCAGCGCATGCCGGTCCTGGTCCTCGGCTCGGTCCTGACGGTGGTCCTGGCGCTGCTGGTGGACTGGCTGGCCTCGCTGGCCGAGGTGGCGCTGACCCCGCGCGGGCTGGAGGTGGGGCGATGAGTACGCGGCGGATGCGGCGGAGGCGTGGGGCTCTCGCGGCGGGGGCCGCGCTATCCCTGGTGCTGGCCGGGTGCGGGCTGAAGAGCGGTTCCCCGATGGTGGACGACGTGGCGCCCGGGTCGGTCGGGCAGGGGCAGCCGCTGGACGGCGCGTCGCTGACCGTCACCTCGAAGAACTTCAGCGAGAACATCATCCTGGGCCAGATGATCGGCCTCGTCTTCAAGGCGGCCGGGGCGGAGGTCCTGGACCGGACGAATCTGCCCGGCTCGATCAGCGCGCGCGAGGCGATCGTCAAGGGCGACGCGGACGCGATGTACGAGTACACGGGCACCGGCTGGATCACCTACCTCGGGCACGCGAAGCCGATCACCGACCCGATGGAGCAGTGGCGTGCGGTGCGCGACGCGGACCTGAAGAACGGGGTGACCTGGCTGAAGCCGTCCACCCTCAACAACACCTACGCGCTCGCCATCAGCCGGAAGAACAACGCCAAGTACCACCTGAAGACGCTCTCCGACGTCGCCGCCCTGGCGAAGAAGAACCCGTCGGCGGTGACGGTCTGCGTGGAGAACGAGTTCGCCTCGCGCGACGACGGGCTGCCCGGCATGGAGAAGGCGTACGGGATGTCGCTGCCGGCCGGCAACATCAAGAAGATGGACGCGGGCATCGTCTACACCCAGGTCTCGAAGTCCGACTCCTGCCTGCTGGGCGAGGTGTTCACCACGGACGGCCGCATCAAGGCGATGCACCTGGACGTCCTGGAGGACAACAAGCACTTCTTCCCCAACTACAACGCGGCGCCCGTCGTGCACAGCGCGACACTGGACAAGTACCCGGAGATCGCCGGCCTCCTGAACCCGCTCAGCGCCCGGCTGACGACGGAGGTCGCACAGGTGCTGAACGCCAAGGTGGACGTGGACGGCGAGGACCCGCACGAGGTGGCGAAGGACTGGCTGATCGAGGAGGGGTTCATCAAGGAGGGCTGACGGCCCCGGCCCCGGCCCGAGTCAGCAGCCGGGGATCCTGCCGCCGTGGTCCAGGGCCCGCAGCGAGTTCACCGCGTCCTTCAGCGTGGTGACCGGGATCAGCCGCAGGCCCTTCGGCAGCTCGGACTTCGCCTCGGAGCACTCCGCCTTCGGTACGAGGAAGACGGTCGCCCCGTCCCGCCGGGCCGCCTGCGTCTTGAGCGAGACCCCGCCGACCGCGCCGACCGCGCCGTCCGCCGCGATCGTGCCCGTGCCCGCGATGGTGCGGCCGCCGGTGAGATCGCCGCCCGAGCCGTCGCCGTCCAGCTTGTCGACGATGCCGAGCGCGAAGAACAGCCCGGCGCTGGGGCCGCCGACGTCCGCCAGATGCAGGGTGACGTCGACGGAGCCGGGCTTGCGGTCCAGGTAGTTCAGCGCGGCGTCGACGGCGGCGTCCTGGGACTTCGCCATGTCGTCCAGATTGTGCTTCTCGATCTCCTTCTCGGAGCCGCCGGTCGGGTAGACGGAGTCGCGGGGCATCACGGCCCGGTCCGTACGGAACCAGCTGTCCACGACGTCCTTGATGCCGACGTCCGCCTTCGGGCCCGTCGCCACGATCGTCGTCATCCGCAGCTCGCCCTCGGTGGGGCGGGTGGGCGTGCCCTCGATGCTGATCACCGGGGTGCCGTGGTCGTCCCCGAGCACGTCCGCGGTCGTCCCGGGCTGCGCCAGCGTGAACGGCAGCGGAGCGAAGGCGGCTACGCCGAGGAGGGCGACGACGGGGAGGGCGGCGAGGGCCAGGCGCTGTGTGGACACCGGCCCAATCTAACGTGCGCCCCGCCCGCCGCTCCGGGCCGCCGGGGGCGCCGGCCCCCGGTGGCCCGAATCCGTCAGCGAAGCGCGTCCGCGACCTCGCGGGCGGCGTCCACCACCCGGGGCCCCACCCGCTCCGGAACGGAGTCCGCCAGCATGACCACGCCGACGCTGCCCTCCACCCCGGTCACGCCCATAAGCGCCGCCGCCGCGCCGGAGGCACCCGCTTCGAGTTCGCCGTGGGTGAGGGTGAAGGCGGTCTCGCCCACCGGCTTCTGGCGGGCGGCGAGGATCGCCCGGCCCGCGGCGCCCCGGTCCAGCGGGTGGCGGAAGCCCGCCCGGTAGGCCACGTGGTAGTCGGTCCAGGTCGGCTCGACCACCGCGACGGCCAGCGCGTCGGAGCCGTCGACCAGGGTGAGATGGGCGGTGGCCCCGATGTCCTCGGCCAGCGAGCGCAGCGCCGGAAGCGCCGCCTCCCGGACGAGCGGGTGCACCTGGCGGCCCAGCCGCAGGACGCCGAGGCCGACCCGGGCGCGGCCACCCAAGTCACGGCGTATCAGCGCGTGTTGCTCCAGCGTGGCGAGCAGGCGGTAGACCACGGTGCGGTTGACGCCGAGTTTGTTGGACAACTCGGTGACCGTCAGACCGTGGTCGGTGTCGGCGAGCAGTTTGAGGACACGCAGTCCTCGGTCGAGCGTCTGGGAGGTCTCCGCTGTCACGACGCCCTCTCCTTAGTGGTGAGCGGCCGCGGCTGTCCCGTGGGATGTGCGCCACCGGTCCCGGGGGCGACGCACGGAGAGGCCGCCGGCCTGGCCAAGGCACCGGCTGCGCTCCGCGGCGGCGTTGCCACGGGGCGTTCACATTTTTTGGACAGTAGCGAGCGAGTCCGCTCAGCGGAAGCCCTCGTCCAGAATCCGGTCGCCCTCAAAAACCCGGTTGCGCGGTACGAGCATAAGTGCCGGTCAGCGGCGCGCGGACCGTTCATCGCGCATCTACGCGCGTCCAGGTCGGCCGACTCCGATGCGACGCTCCGTAGACCGGATGTGAACCGCGGTTAACTCACCGTGAAAATTTTTTAGGCCGATTCATTGATCGACAAGGCCCCGGGACCCTTGTGCGGGTGCCGGGGCCTGTCTCGCCATGCCGTACGCGGGTCAGCGCATCCTGGTGGCCCACTCCTGGACCTTCTTGATCCGCTGCTCGATCTGCCCGGCGGTGGCCTCCGCGCTCGGCGGTCCGCCGCAGACCCGGCGCAGCTCGGTGTGGATCACGCCGTGCGGCTTGCCGCTCTGGTGGGTGTAGGCGGAGACCATGGTGTTCAACTGCTTGCGCAGACCGAGAAGTTGCTTGTGCGTGACGACCGGGCGGTCCTGGGCGGGCTTCTCCAGCAGGTCGGCCTCGGACGCGGGCTTCTGGCGGCTGTGCGCGATCTGCCGGGTCTGCCGCTTCTGGAGCAGCAGCTGGACCTGGTCGGGTTCGAGGAGCCCGGGGATGCCGAGGTAGTCCTGCTCCTCCTCGCTGCCGGGGTGGGCCTGCATGCCGAATTCGGCGCCGTCGTAGAGCACCCGGTCGAAGACCGCGTCGGACTCCAGCGCTTCGAAGGGCAGCTGCTCCTCGGTCTCCTCGTCCTCCAGCTTCTCCGCGTCGGCGAGGAGCTTGTCCTCCTCCGCGAACGGGTTCTCCTCGTCGCTGCCCTTCTTGGGCTTGTCGAGGACGTGGTCCCGCTCGACCTCCATCTCGTTGGCGAAGTCGAGGAGCATCGGGATGGTGGGGACGAAGACGGACGCGGTCTCGCCGCGCCTGCGGGAGCGCACGAAGCGGCCGACGGCCTGGGCGAAGAAGAGCGGGGTCGAGATGGTGGTGGCGTACACCCCGACGGCCAGGCGCGGCACGTCGACGCCCTCGGACACCATGCGGACGGCGACCATCCAGCGCGAGTCGTCCGCGCTGAACTTGTCGATCTTCTTCGAGGCGGCCTTCTCGTCGGAGAGGACGACGGCGGGCGTCTCGCCGGTGACCTTCTTCAGGATCTTGGCGTACGCGCGTGCCGACTCCTGGTCCGTGGCGATGACGAGCCCGCCCGCGTCCGGGATGCCCTTGCGGACCTCGGTGAGCCGCTTGTCGGCGGCGCTCAGCACATTGGGAATCCACTCGCCGGTGGGCGCCAGGGCGGTGCGCCACGCCTGCCCGATGGCGTCCTTGGTCATCGGCTCGCCGAGCCGGGCCGCGATCTCGTCGCCGGCCTTGGTGCGCCAGCGCATGTTGCCGCTGTAGCTGAGGAATATCACCGGGCGCACGACGCCGTCGGCCAGGGCGTTCCCGTAGCCGTAGGTGTAGTCGGCGGAGGAGCGCCGGATGCCGTCGTCGCCCTCCTCGTACACGACGAAGGGGATCGGGTTGGTGTCCGACCGGAAGGGGGTGCCGGTGAGCGCGAGCCGCCGGGTCGCCGGGTCGAACGCCTCCTGGCACGCCTCGCCCCAGGACTTGGAGTCACCGGCGTGGTGGATCTCGTCCAGGATGACCAGGGTCTTGCGCTGCTCGCAGCGGTTGCGGTGCAGCATCGGGCGGACGCCGACGCCGGCGTAGGTGACGGCGACCCCGTGGTACTCCTTGCTCAGCGGCCCCGCGCTGTAGTCGGGGTCCAGCTTGATCCCTATCCGGGCGGCCGCCTCGGCCCACTGCTTCTTCAGGTGCTCGGTGGGCGCGACGACGGTGACCTGCTGCACGACGTGGTGGTGCAGCAGCCAGGAGGCGAGGGTCAGCGCGAAGGTGGTCTTCCCGGCGCCGGGCGTTGCGACGGCGAGGAAGTCGCGCGGCTGCTCCTGGATGTACTTCTCCATGGCCCCCTGCTGCCAGGCTCGCAGCTTGCCGGCCGTGCCCCAGGGGGCGCGGCCGGGGAAGGCGGGTGAGAGGTGGTGGGAGGCGGTAGTAGTCACGGTCTCCGGTTCGGGTCTCTCGGGTACGTGGGCGCTGTCCGCACGGGCCGGACCGGCACCGCACGCGATACGACAACCGGGCCACCCTACCGGTGCACCCACCCCGCACCGCCGCGTACCGCGCCACCCCACACGTAAGTGCGACGGCTCTCACACGGCGCCTCTCGTACGGCGCCGGACCGGCGCCCGCTCACCGTTCCCGTACCCGTTCCGCCACCCATGCCCCCGCCAGGGCCACCGCGGCCATCGGGAAGAAGACGACCGCGAAGGCGGCGGGGTGGGAGGTGGCGGTGGCGTCCGTGGTGTCCATCGTGCCGCCGCCCAGGGCGGCGAACGCGGCGCCGCCCGCGGCCAGCAGGAGGACGTTGGAGAGGCCGTCGGAGATCTGGAGGGCGGCCGAGTTGGCGCCGGCCTCCTCGGGGGCGGAGAGCTTCAGGAGCAGCACGCTGGTGGAGGCGATCACCACGCCCATGCCGAAGCAGCCGAAGGCCCAGGCGACCGCCACGGTCCACACCGGGACGGAGGCGATCAGGACGGCCGGGGCCGCCGCGATGGACAGGGCGACCAGGATCATGGCGCCGACCATCAGGGGCTCGCGGTGCGGTTCCAGGCGGGGCCGGGACTGCACGTACGAGCCCAGCGCCCAGGTGCCGCCGCCCGCCGCCAGGGAGAGGCCCGCCAGGGTCGGGGACATGCCGCGCTGGGTGACCAGCATCAGCGGGACGAACGATTCGGCGGCGATGAAGGACCCGGCCGCGACACCGCGCAGCAGCACCACCGCGGGCAGCCCGCGCGCCGCGCGCCAGGTGCCCCTGGGCAGCAGCCCCCGGATCGCGGGGACGAGCAGCGCGGCCCCGGCGGCGGCCGGCAGCAGCGACAGCCAGTTCCGCTCCTGTCCGGCGTACTGGAGCAGCCCGGCGCCCAGCGAGATGCCCAGCGCGAGCGCGATGCGCCGGCGGTCGTACGCCTCCACCGGCGCGTCCGGGTCCGCCGGCCCGGACGCCATGCGCCGGATCTCGGGCAGCGCGAGCGCGAGCGGGAAGACGATCAGGACCGGGATGCCGACGAAGACCCAGCGCCAGCCCAGGTGCTCGGTGACGCTGCCGGCGGCGAGCGGCCCGACGACCGAGGGGATGACCCAGCTCGCGGCGAACGCGGCCAGGATCGCCGGCCGCAGCCGCTCCGGATAGGCCCGGCTGATCACCACGTACAACGCGACGATCACCAGCCCGCCGCCGAGCCCCTGCACGGCCCGCCCCGCGATGAACATCCACATCGAACCCGCGGTCCCGGACAGCAGCAGCCCCGCCGCGAAGGCGCTGATCCCGGCGGCCAGCGGGGCGAGCGGGCCGCGCCGGTCGGCCCACTGCCCGGACAGCACCATGGCGAACAGGCTGGTCGTGAAGTACGCCGAGAACGCGTACGCGTACATCGGGATGCCGTGCAGCTCCCGCGCGGCGACCGGCATCGCGGTCCCCACCGCGGTGGCCTCGAACGCGATCAGGAACACCACGGAGACGATGCCGATGCTGAGCGCCCGGTACGTCCGCCCGAGAATCCCCTCCGGCAGCACGGGCCCGGCGGGGCCGGTGGCGTCGACGTCTTCGATGAGGCGCGGCACATCGGCGTCACGCGGTTCCAGGGCGGTCATGAGCCCAGGGTAAGGGGCGTAACGCTTGATGAACCCTGTCCGCGGTCGGCCCCGCCCTCGGCCGTTGGTCCTAGGCCCGTTGCCCCGAACGTGAACGCCGTGTGGCAGTCGCGTTGCACGCCCGCCGGAACCCTTGAGCGGCCCGCACGGCCGGGCCTACGGTCGTTTCAGCGACACCACGCAGGACCGTGTGCCCGAGAGGCTCAGGGGCTCGACTGCAACTCGAGTTACACCGGTTCGAATCCGGTCACGGTCTCCACTCGACCGCCCGCCCCCGCCCCGGGGGCGGGCGGTTTCCGTGTGCGGGGCCGGTCAGCCCTTCGGCGTCGCGACCGCTGCCTGGGGGCGGATCGGGAGGCGGTTGACCGGGCGGCCGGTCGCCGCGCGGACCGCTGCCGCGACCGCGGCCGGGGAGGTGACCACCGGGGCCGCCGAGGCGGGCTTCGCGCCGAACGGGGCGACCACGTCGCGCTCCTCGATCAGCTTCACGATGCGGATCTCCGGCGCGTCGAGCGAGGTCGGCAGGGCGTAGCCGGTGAGGTCCGGGTGGCGGACCAGGCCGCGGGCGGTGCGGAGGTTCTCGGTGAGGGCGGCGCCGATGCCCTGGGTGACGCCCGCCTCGATGCGGGTCGCCAGCTGGGACGGGTTGAGGACGCGGCCGACGTCCTGGGCGACGGCCATCTCGACCACCCGGACCGAACCCAGCTCGATGTCGACGTCCACCACCGCACGGACCGCGCAGAAGGCCATGCCCACGAAGGCGTCGCCCTGCCCGGACTCGTCCAGCGGTTCGGTGGGGTGCGGGCGGCACTGCGCGGTGGCCCACAGCTCCTTGCCGTCCAGCGCCTCCGAAACGGTGGTGGAGAGCACTCCGTCGTACGAGGTGATCTTGCCGTCCGTGATCTGGAGCAGCTCCGTGGACATCCCGAACTTGTGCGCCAGGGGCTGGAGGAGCTGGGTGCGGACCATCTTCGCGGCGCGTTCGACCGCGCCGGCGGAGACCCAGGTGTGCCGGCCGTGCGTGGCCGGTCCGGCCGGCGGCTGGTCGGTGTCGACGGAGGCCACGTGCACCTCCTCGACGCCCAGGGTCTCCTGGACGACCTGCCGGGCCAGCGTGGCGAAGCCCTGGCCCGTCTCGACGGCGGCGCAGATGACGGTGGCGACCGAGTCGTGCACCCGGACCGTGGCCGTGGACACCTCGTCGGCGCCCTCCGCGCCGAGCATGTGGACCATGCCCAGCGCGTATCCGACGCCCCGGCGCACCGCGCCCGGTTCGCCCGCGCCCTCGGGGCCGCCCGGCAGCAGCCAGTCGTCCTCCGGGGCGTCCTTGGGCAGGGCGGGCAGCGGGTGGTCCCGGACGGCGGTGAGCAGTTCGGCGACGGGCGCGGGACAGGTCACGGTCTGCCCGGTCGGCAGGATGTCGCCGGTCGCCAGCACGTTGCGCATGCGCAGCTCGGCCGGGTCGATCCCCAGCTTCGCGGCCAGCTTGTCCATCTGGCCCTCGTAGGCGGCGCAGACCTGCATCGCGCCCTCGCCCCGGACATGGCCGGACGGCGGGTTGTTCGTACGGACGGCCCAGCCCTCGATGAGGGCGTGCGGGACGACGTACGGGCCGCCGGCGAAGGCGACCGCGGCGGCCAGCGACTCCGACGAGGCGTCCGCGTAGGCGCCCGCGTCCAGCAGGATCTGGGCCTCCACCTTGACCAGGCGGCCCTCCGCGTCCGCGTGGTGGCGGTAGCGCAGCAGGGTCGGATGGCGGTGGGCGTGGCCGAGGAAGGACTCCTCGCGGGTGGCGGCCAGCTTGACCGGGCAGCCGGTGCGCAGGGCGAGCAGGCCCAGCGGCAGCTGGAAGGCGGGGTCCTCGCGGTCACCGGTCGCGCCGGGGACTCCGGTGACGACGACCTTGACCCGCTCCGGTTCGAGGCCGAAGCAGGCGGCGGCCAGGTCGCGGTCGGTGTGCGGGTCCGTGGACGCGGTGTACAGCTCGACACCGCCGTCCGGGCGGGGCACGGCGAGCCCGGCCTCCGCGCCGATCGGGGCGGGGTCCTGGCGGCCGATGCGGTACAGCCCGTCCACGACGACCTCGCCGGTCGCCTCCGGGTCGCCGTAGCGCAGCGGGATGTGGCGGATGAGGTTGCCGTCGGGGTGCAGCGGCTCGGCCTCGAACGCCTTCTCCGGGTCGGTGACCGGGTCCAGCACCTCGTACTCGACGGCGATCGCGGCGGCGGCGAGCCGGGCGGTGTCCGGGTGGTCGGCGGCGACGGCGGCGATCGGCTCGCCGTGGTGGCGGACCAGGCCGGCGGCGAAGACCGGGCGGTCCACGACCTTGCGGCCGTACAGTGCCTCGCCCGGGACGTCCTCGTGGGTGACGACCGCGCGCACCCCGGGCATCTCGGCGGCGGCCGAGGTGTCGATGGAGACGATGCGGGCGTGCGCGTGCGGGGAGCGCAGGACGGCCGCCCAGAGCAGGCCCTCGGCCCACAGGTCGGCGGCGTACGGGAAGGTGCCCTCGGTCTTGGCGCGGGCGTCGGCCGGCGGCAGCGAGGCACCGAGGCCGAGCCGCGGCCGCTCGGTCTCGGGTCCGCCCTCGCCGGCCGGGCCGGCGGGCGACGGGATGCTGATCGTCGTGGGGGTGGCGCCGGCCGCGTCGTTGCTCACGCCATGCCTCCGTCCTGCTGGTGGGCCTGCACACTACCGGCGCCGGGCCCCGCCTGGTGCGGGATGCGGGGCTCCTCCGGCTCACCGGACCCGGTCCCTTCGGCGGCCTCGACCGCTTCGGCGGCTTCGGCGGCTGCCTCGCGGCCCGCGATGACCTCGTTGACCGCGTCCAGGACGCCCCGGTAGCCGGAGCAGCGGCAGAGGTTGCCGCACAGCGCCCGGCGGGTCTCCAGCTCGCTGGGGCGGTGGTTGCCCTCCAGGAGGTCGTGGACGGTCATCGCCATGCCGGGGATGCAGAAGCCGCACTGCACGGCGCCGCAGTCCGCCAGCGCCCGCTGCACGTCGGACGGTTCGCCGTCGACGGCAAGGCCCTCGACCGTACGGACCTCGCTGCCGGCCGTCGTGGCGGCGGGGACCAGGCAGGAGGCGACGAGCCGCCCGTCCACCTGGACGTTGCACGCCCCGCACTCGCCCTGCGAGCAGCCGTCCTTGGCCCCGGCGAGGCCGAGGCGCTCGCGCAGCACGTAGAGCAGGGACTCACCGATCCAGGCGTCGGTGACGGGCCGGTCCACGCCGTTGACGTGCAGTACGTACGAGGCGGCCGGGTGCTCGCTGGGCAGCGGGGGCCCCTCCGGGGCCGGGGCCTCGGGCACCTCCGCGGGTTGGACGGCCTCCGCCTCGGGCGCCTCCGCGTCCGGCACCGCTTCCCCGGCGGGCTCGGCGCCGGGCTCCGTCGCACCGGGGTCCGCCGCCTCGGCGGCCTCGGCCTCCGGGCCCGGGGCGGGCCGCTCGTCGTCGGCGGGCTCCGCCGCCTCGGGAGCGCTCTCGGCGGCGACGCCCTCCGGCGCCTCCACGTCCGCGACCGGCTCCGCGGCCTCGGCCGCGTCCGGCACCGCCCACGGGGCCGGGGCGCCGCCCGGGAGCGTGGCCGGGCGGTCCGCGTACCAGTCGGCGGCGGGCGGCGGGGTGTACAGCTCGCCGGAGTCGTCCGAGAGCCCGGCGGCCGGGGCCGGCCAGGCCGAGGTGTCCACCTGCCACTGGCCCGTGGCGGCCGGGTCGGCGGTGTACGGCTCCGGGTACGGGCCGGCGTCCTGCTGGTCCTCGGGGGGCGGGTAGCCGTAGCCGGACTGCTGGTTCGGGTCGGGCCAGTGCACCGCGTCGGGCGCGGGCTGCTCCGGGGCCGGGACGGCCCAGTTGCCGGCGGCCGCCGGGTCGCGGTCGGCGGCGGGGGTCAGCGGCAGGATCATCGGCGGGGTGTAGCCGTGGCCGGGCGCGGCCAGCGGGACGTCCGCCAGGTCCTCCGGCGGCAGCTGGACGAAGGCGGTCGCCTCGCCGTCGTAGTCGCCGCCCTGCGGGGTCGGCTGCCAGCCGCCGTGCTGCTGCTCGGCGGGGTTCTCCTTGCTCACGACAGTGCCCTCCCCAGCGCGCGTCGGGCGAGCGCGGCGACGGTGCGCCGCAGGTGCAGTACGGCGGGGGGCAGCGGTGGCGCCTCTCCCCCGTCGGCGGGTGGTTCCTGGTCCGGGATGCAGGCGGCCGCGACGTACTCGCCGAAGGCGGCCAGCGCGTCGGGGGCGAGGCCGCGAGCCCCGTCCCAGTCGATCAGCGAGGCGATCCAGCGCTCCGCCTCCAGCGGGCGCAGCGGCATCGGCGCGATGGCCCCGACCGCGCAGCGCACCCCGCGCCGGGCCGGGTCGAGGACGATCGCGACGGAGGCGGTGGCGCGGCCCGGGCCGGTGCGCCCGGTGGCCTTCAGGAAGACCTGCGGGGCGTGCAGCAGGGGCACCCGGACGAAGCCGATCAGCTCGGCGGGCTCCAGCATCTCGCGGCCGGCCAGCAGATGGGAGACGGGGATCTCGCGGCGGGCGCCGCCGGGTCCGGCGATGACGAGCTCGGCCTCAAGCGCGGCGAGCACCGGGAGCGCGTCGCCGGTCGGGGCGGCGGTCGCGATGTTGCCGCCGAGCGTGCCGGCGTTGCGGATCTGCGGGGGGCCGGCGGCGCGGGCGGCGGCGGCGAGCGCGGGGATGAGGGCCGCGAAGTCGGGCCGCCCCATGCGGGCGTGGGTCAGGCCGGCGCCCAGCAGGGCGTGCCCGTCCTGGTAGTGCCAGCCGCGCAGCTCGCTGATCCGGCCGAGTCCGACCAGACCGGAGGGGCGCAGGAGCCCCTTGTTGACGGCCGACATCAGGTCCGTGCCGCCTGCCACGGGGACGGCGGCCGGCATGGCGCCGAGTGCCGCCACCGCCTCGTCCAGCGAGGCAGGCAGCGTCACGGACTGCGTCGCCTGCGGTGCGTGCGTGGTCAACCCAGCTGCCCCTTCCCGGTGTCCCGGCGCTCCCGCCTGTTTCGCCGTACGGTACGTGCTCGAAGCCCGGACGTGGCAACTCTGGCACATCTTCGGACCGGCCCGACGCGCAGGTCCGCGAAGGGTGTATCCGTCCATGGTCAGGGTAATGGTCCCGATTTCAGGCCGGTTCGGCGGTGCGCACCGTTTGCCGCTCTTCCTCGTGTCCGTACGGCTTTCTCCGTTGTACGGGCGGCGCCCGGCGCAAACGCCGCCGCCACCACGGTCGCAGGGGCCGTGGTGGCGGGAGAGCGGATTCGGGCCGGGCTCACACGTTCGGGGGTGCCCCCTCGATCGGGCGTCCGAGGATGCCGGGGCGCCGCTGCCAGGGCAGCGGTCCGGACGGCGGCCGGTAGCCGACGCCGAGGGCGTCGAGCCGGGCGTAGTGGGCGGTCATGCGGTGCTCGAATCCGGCGAAGTCCCGTTCGTCCGGGGCGGGCAGGGCCGACCAGGCGACCTCGGCGAAGGCGGCGAGGCGGGGGAAGACCTGGTAGTCGACGCGGGCCCGGTTCTGCATGACCTCGGTCCACACGTTGGCCTGGGTGCCGAGGACATGCCGGGCGGCCTCCTCGCTCAGCGCCGGCGGCACGGGTTCGAAGCGGTAGACGTCCTCCAGGGTGCGCACGTAGCCGATGGGCATCGGCTCGTCGGGGCCGCCGTCCTGACGGTGGTCCAGATAGACCTGCTGCTCCGGGCACATGACCACGTCGTGCCCGGCCTCGGCGGCCGCGATGCCGCCCGCGTAACCGCGCCAGGAGGAGACGGCGGCGCCGGGCGCGAGGCCGCCCTCCAGGATCTCGTCCCAGCCGATGAGGCGGCGGCCGCGCTCGGCGAGCCAGGTGTCGAAGTGGCGGATGAACCAGGACTGGAGCTCGTCCTCGTCCGCCAGGCCGAGTTCCTTGATGCGGGCCTGCGCGGCGGGCGACCGCTTCCACTGGTCCTTGGGGCACTCGTCGCCGCCGACGTGGACGAACGGCGAGATCTCCGGCGGGAAGAGCTCCAGGATCTCCTCGAAGACGCCCTCGTAGAACCGCAGGACGTGGTCGGTGGGGGCCAGGACGTTCGGTGTGACGCCCCAGTCGTCCCAGACGCCGAGCGCCGAGGTGTCGATGACGTCGGTGTTGCCCAGCTCCGGGTAGGCGCTGATCGCGGCCTGCGAGTGGCCGGGGATGTCGATCTCGGGGACGACCCGGATGTGCCGGGCGGCGGCGTAGGCGACGATCTCGCGGATGTCGTCCTGGGTGTAGTAACCGCCGTGCGGGGTCTCGTCCCACAGCTCGGATGCCCGGTGCCCGTACTTGGTACGCGGCCGCCAGGCACCGGCCTCGGTGAGGCGGGGGTACCGCTTGATCTCGACGCGCCAGCCCTGGTCGTCGCTGAGGTGGAAGTGGAAGACGTTCAGCTTGTGCGCGGCGAGCAGGTCGAGATAGCGCAGGACGTCGTCCTTGGGCATGAAGTGCCGTGCCACGTCGAGCATCAGGCCGCGCCAGCCGAAGCGGGGCGCGTCCTCGATGTCGGTGAACCCGAAGGCCGCCTCGCCGCCACCCGTCGGCGCCTTCCGGAACGCCTGCGGGCCCAGCAGCTGGCGCAGGGTCTGGGCGCCCCAGAACACCCCGGCGGGGCTGCCGCCGACGATGACGACGCCCTCGTCGGGCAGGGTGGTGAGCCGGTAGCCCTCGGGGGGCAGGGCGGCGTCGACGCGCAGCACGATGGCGCGCGGGGCGGCGCTCCCGGTGCCGGGGGCGAGGGGCAGGCCGAAGGCGGCGCCCAGGGTGGCACGCAGCCAGCGCTCGGTGCTCTCGGTGCCGGGGGCCGCCGCGATGGTGGTGGACGCGTCGAGGACGCATCCGCGGCGCCCCCGGTCGTCGGCGCGCAGGGGCGCCGGGATCAGTTCCATGGCCATGACGTCAGTCCTTAACCGCTCCGCCGAGTCCGGAGACCAGGCGTCGCTGTACGAGTACGAAGAAGACCAGCACGGGCACGGTCATCACCGTCGAGGCTGCCATGATCCCTCCCCAGTCGTTCTCATCGGGTTTGAAGAAGACCAGCAGCGCCATCGGAAGCGTCGACTGGGAGGTGTCGCTGATGATGAACGACTTCGCGAACAGGAAGTCGTTCCAGGTGGAGATGAACGAGAAGACGCTCGTCGCCACCAGGCCGGGGAAGACCAGCGGGAAGAGGATCTGCCACAGGAAGCGGGTGCGGCTCGCCCCGTCGATGTACGCGGCTTCCTCCAGCGCGTCCGGCACGGCCCGTACGAAGCCGCGCAGCATCCAGATCGCGAACGGCAGCGAGAACGCCAGGTGCGGCAGGATCAGCGAGCCGAGCGTGTTCAGCTGGCCGAAGTCCCGCATCAGGAAGAACAGCGGGATCGTCAGCGCCTCCACCGGCACCATCTGCGCGACCAGGAACATGATCAGCAGCGTGGTCCGGAAGCGGAAACGGAACCGGGTGACCGCGGTGGCCGCCAGGAACGCGATGAGCGCGGAGGCGACGACGACCGTCCCGGCGACGAGCAGGCTGTTGAGGAAGTAGCGCCCGAAGTCCTGCTGCTGGAAGACCCGCCGGAAGGAGTCCAGGGACGGCGACAGGGTCCAGGGCCTGGGGTGCGTGGACTGGATCTCGCCCGCCGGTTTGAACGCGGAGAGCACCATCCAGTACAGCGGGAAGGCGACGGCGGCGGCGATGAGCAGCGCGGCCGCCTCGGCGGCGAGCCGGCCGGGCCGGCGGACGAACGAGCGGACGGGCAGGCTCACAGTTCCTCCCCCTGACGGCGTACGAGACGCAGGTAGACCAGCGTCACGGCGAGCAGGATCAGCAGCATCACGACGCCGATCGCTGAGCCGAGGCTGTACTGCGAGGAGGCGAACGCCTTCTGGTACGCGTACACGTTGAGCACCAGGTTCTGTCCGGCGATCCCGCCGCCGTTGGTCATGACGTAGATCTGGGTGAACACCTTGAAGTCCCAGATGACCGACTGGATGGTGACGACGGTGAGGATCGGCCGCAGCATCGGGGCGGTGACGGACCGCCAGATCCGCCACTGCGAGGCCCCGTCCAGCGCGGCCGCCTCAAGCACCTCGGTGGGGATCGCCCGGATGCCCGCGTACACCGTGACCATCACGAACGGGAAGGAGCACCACAGGACTTCGAGGAGCACCAGCGCGAAGGCGCTGTAGCGCCCGTACGTCCACGAGTGGTCGCCGAGCCCCAGGACGCGGTTGACCGGGCCGAAGTCGGCGTCGAAGAGGAAGACCCAGACGGTCGACCCGGTGATCGCGGGCGTGGCCCAGGCGCCGAGCGCGGCGAGCATGAGGGCGAGCCGGGGCACGGCCCGTATCCGGGTCAGCAGGACGGCCAGCGCGCAGCCGACGAGCAGGGTGGCGAGGACGCAGGCGGCGGCGAAGACCACGGTGGCGGACAGGACCTGCCAGAACTGGCCGTCGCCGAAGAGTTCCGCGTAGTTGCCCAGGCCCTGGAAGGTGGCCGGTTCGCCGCCGCTGACCTGGGCCTGGGTGTACTCCAGGAAGGAGATCAGGCCGAGCTGGTAGATCGGGTAGACCAGCAGCCCGCCGAGCAGGACGAGCGCGGGCAGCAGATAGAGCCAGGGCGTCCAGCCCGGCCGCCGGGCCGGGGACGCGGACCGGCGGCGCGGGGCGGGTGCGGGCGCGGGGCGTGTTTTGTACGCCGTGCTGTTCGCGGTCATCGTCAGCCCGCGTCGGCGAACGCCGCGTCCATCTTCTTCGCGGCGTCGTCGGCCGCCTTCGCCACGTCCTTACGGCCGCTGACGATCTCCTGGAACATCGTGGGCAGGATCAGCGAGGAGTCGATCTGCCCCCAGGCCGGCGATGCGGGCACGAACTTGGCTCCGGCGCCGAGCGTCTTGACGAAGGGCTCGACGAACGGCTCGCGCTGCGCGGCGGCGGCGCGGACGTCGGTGTAGGTCGGCAGGAAGCCCATCGCGTCGAACATGCGGGCCTGGGACGCCTTGCCGGTCAGCTCCTTCATCAGGTCGACGGCCAGGGTGCGGTGGCCGCTGCTCTTCAGCACGCCGATGTTGTTGCCGCCGGCGAACGCGGGTGCGATGGAGCCCTCGGTCAGGCCGGGCAGCGGGACCACCGCGTACTTGCCCTTGACGCTGCCGGCCTCGACGGCCGCGTGGCTGAAGTCGCCGCCGATGGCCATGGCGGCCTTGCCGGAGGCGAAGGCGGTGACGGTCGCGTTGCCGCCCATGGCCGCGCACTTGGCGGGCGGGCAGTTGGAGGCGCCGAAGAGCGAGGTGTACGCCTCGATGCCCTTGCGGGCCTTCGCGCTGTTGATGGCCGACTTGTACGAGGAGCCGTCCTGGTCGGCCAGTTCGCCGCCGTTGGCCCAGATGAACGGCATCGCGCCGTAGGTGTAGGCGCCGCCGACGGCGAGCCCGTACAGGTCCGGCTTCTTCCGGTGGACCTTCTTGGCGGTGGAGATCAGTTCGGCCTGGGACTTGGGCGGTTCGATGCCCAGGTCCGCGAAGACGTCGGTGCGGTAGTAGAGCGCGCGTACGCCGACGAAGAGCGGGGCCCCGTAGACCTTGCCGTCGACCGTCACGGACTGCCTGGCGGCCGGGTCGGTGTCCTTGGCGTCGGCCCAGGCGCCGAACTCGGAGGTGATGTCGGCGAGTCCGCCGTCCTTGACGTATCCGGCGGTGTCGGTGTTGCCGTACTCGATGAGGTCGGGGGCGCTCTTCGGGTCGTTGAAGGCGGCTTTGACGCGCTGGGCGCGGGTCTCGACCGGGATGTACTCGATCTCGACCTTCGCACCCTCGTGGGCCTTCTTGAAGGCGGCGACCGCGGTGTCGACCACCTTCTCCTTCGGCTTGTTGCCGACCTCCTGGAACAGCCAGACCCGCAGCGTGCCGGTCTTCTCGTCGCCCTTGGCTCCGGTGTCGGAGGTCTGCGGCGCGCAGGCGGTGGCGGTGAGGCCCGCCAGGACGAGCGCCGCGGCCGGGGCGGCGATTCGGGCAGAGAACTTCATCCGGGAACCCCTACCGGTCAGCGTTGCAGCATATGCAACGCACGTTTCGTTCTGCACAACAGGCAGGAGAGTAGGTCGGCCCGGGGACGGCGACAAGTGGTCTGCACCACCTCTGCACCACTCCGTGACCTGGCGGAGCACCCCGTGCAACGGCATGCGAAAGACCCCCGGGGCTCACGGATGTGCGCCCCGGGGGTCTCCCGGACCTTCAGCTGCGGGCCGTACCGGTGGCCGTTACTTCTTGTCCTTGCCGCCCTTGCCCTTGTCCTTGTCGCCGCCGGCGCCCATGGACTCGTAGATCTCCTTGCACATCGGACAGACCGGGTACTTCTTGGGATCGCGCCCCGGTACCCAGACCTTGCCGCACAGTGCGACCACGGGGGTGCCCTCCAGGGCGCTCGCCATGATCTTGTCCTTCTGGACGTAATGGGCGTAGCGCTCGTGGTCGCCGTCGCCGTTCGACACCTGTGGTGTCGGCTCCACGAGGGTTCCGGTACCTGCCCCGCGCTCGGGCTCAAGAGTGCTCATAACCGCCAAGCGTACTGAAGAACGGGACATCAGTTCAGCGAAGGGTCGTCCGGATACGTGGCGATCATGGCCAGTTCGCTGCGCTGCCGGCGCAGCACCGCACGCCACAGGCCCTCCGGGCGCGGCGAGGACACGTCGCCGGGCTCCGACTCGACCACGTACCAGGCGCCCTCGGACAGCTCGCGCTCCAGCTGTCCGGGGCCCCAGCCCGCGTACCCCGCGAAGATCCGCAGCGAGCCCACGGCCGCCGCCAGCAGCTCGGGCGGTGCCTCCAGGTCGACCAGGCCGATCGCCCCGTACACCCGGCGCCAGCCGAGGGGGCCCTCGCCGCCCGGGATCACGGCGACCCCGAGGGCGGAGTCCAGCGAGACCGGGCCGCCCTGGAAGACGACCTCCGGCTCACCGGTCAGCCCGGCCCAGGCCGCCAGGATGTCCACGACGCCCACCGGTGTGGGCCGGTTGAGGACCACGCCGAGGGAGCCCTCCTCGTCGTGGTCGAGGAGCAGCACGACCGCGCGGTCGAAGTTCGGGTCCGCCAGGGCGGGCGCGGCCACGAGCAGCCGCCCTGTGAGCGAGGACACCTCGGTCATGGCAGAAATGATCCCGCATCCGGGGCCGTGGCGGGGGCCAAGTGACACGGTCGTCGCGCTCGGTGCCCGAGCGCAGCTCAGGGCGCACGGGTGCACGAGGAGCGCACGGCCGGACCGGCGATCCGGACGGTGACCCTCCGCAAGTCCCGTACAGCAGAGCGTGTTGTGGCGGATTCATGACGTTCGTACACCACCCGTTCCCCTACGGAACGGGGGTGCGGGGCCATTACTCTTTCGTTTGGCCCCCCTGCCCGACCACTCCGGAACGCGAGATTCATGACCGGCACAGACGATGTCCTGCTTGTCCACGGCGGAACCCCGCTGGAGGGCGAGATCCGCGTCCGAGGCGCCAAGAACCTGGTGCCCAAGGCGATGGTCGCCGCGCTGCTCGGCAGCGGGCCCAGCCGGCTGCGCAACGTGCCCGACATCCGCGACGTACGCGTGGTGCGCGGGCTGCTCCAGCTGCACGGCGTGACGGTCCGCCCCGGCGAGGAGCCGGGCGAGCTGGTCCTGGACCCCACGCACGTCGAGAGCGCCAACGTCGCCGACATCGACGCGCACGCGGGGTCCTCGCGCATCCCGATCCTGTTCTGCGGTCCGCTGCTGCACCGGCTGGGCCACGCGTTCATCCCGGGGCTCGGCGGCTGCGACATCGGCGGCCGGCCGATCGACTTCCACTTCGACGTCCTGCGCCAGTTCGGCGCGACGATCGAGAAGCGGGCGGACGGGCAGTATCTGGAGGCCCCGCAGCGGCTGCGCGGCACCAAGATCCGGCTGCCGTACCCCTCGGTGGGCTCCACCGAGCAGGTGCTGCTGACCGCGGTGCTCGCCGAGGGCGTCACGGAGCTGTCCAACGCGGCCGTGGAGCCGGAGATCGAGGACCTGATCTGCGTCCTGCAGAAAATGGGCGCGATCATCTCGATGGACACCGACCGGACCATCCGGATCACCGGTGTGGACCGCCTCGACGGCTACACCCACCGCGCCCTGCCGGACCGCCTGGAGGCCGCCTCCTGGGCGTCCGCCGCGCTGGCGACCGAGGGCAACATCTACGTCCGGGGCGCCCAGCAGCGCTCGATGATGACGTTCCTGAACACCTACCGCAAGGTCGGCGGCGCCTTCGAGATCGACGACGAGGGCATCCGCTTCTGGCACCCGGGCGGCGCCCTGAACGCCATCGCGCTGGAGACGGACGTGCACCCCGGCTTCCAGACGGACTGGCAGCAGCCGCTGGTGGTCGCGCTGACGCAGGCCGCGGGCCTCTCCATCGTCCACGAGACGGTGTACGAGTCCCGGCTCGGCTTCACCTCCGCGCTGAACCAGATGGGCGCGCACATCCAGCTCTACCGCGAGTGCCTGGGCGGCTCGGACTGCCGCTTCGGCCAGCGCAACTTCCTGCACTCCGCGGTCGTGTCGGGCCCCACCAGGCTCCAGGGCGCGGACCTGGTCATCCCGGACCTGCGCGGCGGCTTCTCGTACCTGATCGCCGCCCTCGCGGCGCAGGGCACCTCCCGGGTGCACGGCATCGACCTGATCAACCGGGGCTACGAGAACTTCATGGACAAGCTGGAGAAGCTGGGCGCGAAGGTGGAACTGCCGGGCGGCTCGCTGGTCTGACGGGCCGGGCGGGCTGCCGACGGGCCTCAGGCCGACGGGCTTCAGCGGCCGCAGGCGGGCCGAATGCCGGAGGGCGGCCACCCCGGGTGGGGTGGCCGCCCTCCGTCGTGCCCAGGGGTCTTACTTGCCCTTGGCGGCTTCCTTGAGCTTGGAGCCCGCGGAGACCTTCACGCTGTAGCCGGCCGGGATGTTGATCGGGTCGCCGGTCTGCGGGTTACGAGCGGTGCGAGCGGCACGGTGGGTGCGCTCGAAGGTCAGGAAACCGGGGATGGTGACCTTCTCGTCGCCCTTGGCGACGACCTCGCCGACGGTCTCGGCGAGAGCGGCCAGCACGGCGTCGGCGTCCTTGCGGGTCACCTCGGCACGGTCGGCCAGGGCGGCCACCAGCTCACTGCGGTTCATGTTGTTACTCCCGTGTTCTTCTTGCCTGTGAGGCGTGAGATCGAAGCCGATGCTGCCAGGGCCCTCGGACAGTCCCCGTACCCGGGTCCGCCCTTGAGAGGGTCCGGTAGACCTCGCGCCCTGTGGGGTCTCCCCTGGACGTAGTCCTTGAGGAAGCATCCTGCCCCCACCTGCGGCGGGAAAGCCAATCCGGCACCCTCCGGGAGCCGCGCGAACAGCACCACTGCCTCGTCGTGGTGACATCCCGTCGACTCCCCCAGAGCCTGCCGCAGCGGTTGCGGGGCTCTGCGGGACGCGTCGCCCGCCCACCCTAAAGGGGCGTTTGGGGCGCCGCGACCCGCGACGCGCCGTAGTCAGACGGACGTGGGCGCCGTCACAGTGGCGCCGGCGGCCCGTGCGGCGTCCCGGACGGCCCCGGCGACCGCGCCGGCGACCTTGTCGTTGAAGACCGACGGGATGATGTAGTTCGCGTTCACCTCGTCCTCGGCGACCACGTCGGCCAGGGCGCGCGCGGCGGCGAGCATCATGTCCGTGTTGACGGTGCGCGACTGGGCGTCGAGCAGGCCCCGGAAGACGCCGGGGAAGACCAGCACGTTGTTGATCTGGTTCGGGAAGTCCGAGCGGCCGGTGGCCACGACGGCTGCGGTGCGGCGGGCGATCGCCGGGTCCACCTCGGGGTCCGGATTCGCGAGCGCGAACACGATGGCGCCCTCCGCCATGGCCGCCACGTCGTTCCCGTCCAGCACGTTGGGGGCCGAGACGCCGATGAAGACGTCGGCGCCCACCACGGCCTCCTTGAGGGTGCCGGTGACGCCCTCCGGGTTGGTGTTGTCGGCGATCCAGCAGAGCGGCGAGTCCGGGTCGGCGGAGCGCAGGTCCTCGCGGCCGGAGTGGACGACGCCGTGGATGTCGGCGACGACGGCGTGCTTGACGCCCGCGGCGATGAGGAGCTTCAGGATGGCCGTACCGGCCGCTCCGGCGCCGGACATGACGACCCGCACGTCCCCGATCGCCTTGCCCACCACGCGCAGCGCGTTGGTCAGCGAGGCCAGGACGACGATCGCCGTGCCGTGCTGGTCGTCGTGGAAGACGGGGATGTCCAGGGCCTCGCGCAGCCGGGCCTCGATCTCGAAGCAGCGCGGCGCGGAGATGTCCTCCAGGTTGATCCCCGCGAAGCCGGGCGCGATGGCCTTGACGATCTCGACGATGGCGTCGGTGTCCTGGGTGTCCAGGCAGATCGGCCACGCGTCGATGCCGGCGAAGCGCTTGAAGAGGGCCGCCTTGCCCTCCATGACGGGCAGCGCGGCCTTCGGGCCGATGTTGCCGAGGCCGAGCACCGCGGAGCCGTCCGTCACGACTGCGACGGAGTTGCGCTTGATGGTGAGGCGGCGGGCGTCCTCGGGATTCTCGGCGATCGCCATGCAGACCCGGGCCACGCCGGGGGTGTAGATCATGGAGAGGTCGTCGCGGTTGCGGATGGGGTGCTTGGACGCCATCTCGATCTTGCCGCCGAGGTGCATGAGGAACGTACGGTCGGAGACCTTGCCGAGCACGACGCCCTCGATGCCGCGCAGCCCCTTGACGATCTCGTCGGCGTGCGCGGTGGAGGAGGCGGCGATCGTGACGTCGATCCGCAGCTTCTCGTGGCCGGAAGCGGTCACGTCGAGGCCGGTGACCGAACCGCCGGAGGACTCCACGGCCGTGGTGAGCTGGGAGACCGCGGTGCCGCTCGCGGGCACCTCCAGCCTGACCGTCATCGAGTACGAGACGCTGGGCGCCGTTGCCATGGCCGAGTCCTTCGCTTTCCTTAGCTTCATTGCTATGCGCGTCCGAAGCCGAGCAGGCCCGGCAGCGGACACGCCTTCCGATATTCGCACCTACCGACGAGTAGCCGTTAATGACTGTCGCAGCGCGGAAAGTGTTTTCCACCATACGAGAGAGTCCGGCGCAGCGGAACCCCTCGCCGGGAACACGAAGAGGCCCGCGCCACCGGAAGGTGGCGCGGGCCTCTTCTTACGTTGACGACACCGGCCCGCCATGCTCGCCTCGCGGCAAGTGGTCGCTCGAAGCGACTAAGGTTGGGCCCGGGGGCTTGGATCGAGCCGGTGTCACCCCCAGGCTAACAAACCACCCGGAAAAGCGATTCCCGTAGCGCGTGTTGACCGGAACCGGCCCGCGCCCGCCCGCCCCTCCCTCAGTCCCTGAGCAGGTCCGGCACCCCGTCCTCGTCCGGCAGGTCCCGCTCCCCCGACACCACGGTCAGCTGCTGGGTCGCCCGGGTCAGCGCCACGTACAGCACGCGCAGCCCGGCCGGGGACTCGTCCGCGATCTCGGCGGGCGAGACGACCACCGTCGCGTCGTACTCCAGCCCCTTGGCCTCCAGGCTGCCGAGCGCGACCACCCGGTCGCCCAGCTCCGCCAGCCACGCGCGGGCCCGGTCGCGCCGGTTCATCGCCACGACGACGCCGACCGTGCCGTCCACCTCGGCGAGCAGCCGCCGGGCCTCCTCGCGCACGGTCCCGGCCAGGTCGTCGTCGCGTACGGTCTCGAAGCGCGGGACCACGCCGGTCGAGCGGACGGCGGCCGGGGACTCCATGCCGGGCATGGCGAGCGCCAGCACCTTCGCGGCCAGCTCGGCGATCTCGGCCGGGTTGCGGTAGTTGACGGTCAGCGTGAAGTTGCGGCGGGGGCGGCTGCCCAGCGCCTCGTCGCGGGCGGCGGCCGCCTCGTCCGGGTCGGACCAGGAGGACTGCGCCGGGTCCCCGACGATCGTCCAGGTGGCGTGCCGGCCGCGCCGGCCGACCATCCGCCACTGCATGGGCGTCAGATCCTGCGCCTCGTCCACGATGACGTGGGCGTACTCGGTGCGCTCGGCGGCGAGCCGTTCGGCGCGCTCCCACTGGGTCTCCTCGCGCCGGGGCATCAGCTCCTCCAGGCCGGTGAGCTGGTCCAGCGGGTCCGCCTCGCGCTTGCGCCTGGGGCGGCTCGGGGTGCCGAGCAGCGTGTGCAGCTCGTCCAGGAGCGCCACGTCGTGCACGGAGAGCGGCCCCTGTCCTGCGGCGTCCAGGCGCCCCAGGGAGCGCGCGAGCCGGCGCACCTCGCCCTGGTTGAGCGTGCGCCGCGCCCACCGGGCGAGCCGCTTCTCGTCGGTCATCGCGGCGAGCACCCCGCGCGGGGTCAGCTCGGGCCACCAGGCGTTCAGGAACTCGATGAACGGGGTCTCCGTGGACACGTCCTCGTCGAAGGAGGTACGCAGCTCCGCCGCCAGCTCCGGGTCGGTGTAGCGGCCCCGGCCGGAGGAGCGGTTCCACAGCGCGTCGAGCAGCAGCCGGCGGGCGCGCGGGCGCAGCAGGTTGACCGGGGCGGTCCCGCCGAGGACGTTGTTGCGGATGCGCCGCAGCTCGTCCTCCTGGAGCTCGACCCGGGCGCCGAAGGCGACCACGCGCAGCCGGGTCGGCGTGCCGGCGGGCTGTTCCAGCGCGCCGCGCGCCGCCTTGCGGAGCACCGGGAGCATCCGCGAGGAGCCCTTGATCCGGGCCACGGCGGGTTCGTCGTAAGCGGTGGCGCCCGCGGGCCCCGCCGCGTCGTCGGAGAGCGAGCCGACCGCGCGGATCGCGACCTGGCCCTCCTCGCCGAGCGAGGGCAGCACGCCCTCGGTGTAGGCGACCAGCAGGGGCGTCGGCGAGACGACGAGGATGCCGCCCGCGTACCGCCGCCGGTCCTGGTAGAGCAGGTACGCGGCGCGGTGCAGGGCGACCGCGGTCTTGCCGGTGCCGGGGCCGCCGGAGACCTCGGTGACGGAGGCGGCGGGCGCCCGGATGACCAGGTCCTGCTCGGCCTGGATGGACGAGACGATGTCCCGCATGGTGTGGCTGCGGGCCTGTCCGAGCGCGGCCATCAGGGCGCCGTCGCCGACGACCGGAAGCTTCTCGCCGTCCAGGTACGCGGTCAGCTCGGGGCGCATCAGGTCGTCCTCGACGCCGAGGACCCGGCGGCCCTTGGAGCGGATGACGCGGCGGCGGACCACCCGGCCGGGCTCCTTGGGCGTGGAGCGGTAGAACGGGGCGGCGGCCGGGGCCCGCCAGTCGATGACGAGCGGTGCGTAGTCGGAGTCCAGGACCCCGATGCGGCCGATGTGCAGTGTCTCGGCGATATCCGCGGTGCCGTCCTCGCGCACGACGTCGTCGGCGGGCTCGACGGAGGTGTAGGCGCCGTCCGGGCCGCGTTCGCCGTCCTTGCCGAGCAAGAGGTCGATCCTCCCGAAGAGGAAGTCCTCGAACTCGCTGTTCAGCCGGTTGAGGTGGATTCCGGCGCGGAACACCTGGGCGTCGCGCTCGGCGAGCGCCCCGGGGGTCCCGACCTGGCCGCGTTTGACGGCGTCGTCCATGAGAAATTCCGCCTCGTGGATCTTCTCCTCAAGGCGGTGGTACACCCGGTCGAGATGTTCCTGCTCGACACCGATCTCCCGGTCCCGCAACGAATCGACAGCGGCATCCTGTGCGGCCACCGGGGCCCCCTTCTGACGTGCATTGGGCAGCCGTCAACCCTATGCGACGGGGGGCCGTCGCGCACCTGCCGGGGGGCCGTTCGCACCCACTCGTACGATGAGCCGATGAACGCCCATGCGCGCAACACCTGTCCGACGGCGGATTCCCTGGTGCTGCGGCCCTGGCGGCCGGACGATCTGGGCGCCCTCGTCGACGCCCTGGGCGACCCGGCGATCCAGGCCGGATCGCGGGCGCCGGTGGCGGCGGACGAGGAGTCGGCCGGACGCTGGCTGCGGGTCCAGGAGGAGGGCCGGGCGGCCGGTCTGCGGCACGGCTTCGCGGTGGTGGACCCGGAGCTCGGGGACGTGCCGGCCGGCCATGTGGTCCTGTCCTTCGCCGCGCCGGGCGCGCCCTCGGCCGAGGTGGGGTACTGGACGGTCGCGCGCGCCCGGGGCCGGGGCATCGCCCCGCGCGCCCTCGAAGCGCTGTCCGGCTGGGCGTCCGGGACGTTCGCCGGCTCCGGGCTCGTACGCCTGGAACTGCTGCATCAGGTGGACAACCCGGCCTCGTGCCGGGTCGCGGAGAAGGCCGGCTACGCGCTGACGGAGGTGCTGCCCCCGTCCCCGCTGTGGCCGCGTGAGGGCCACCTCCACACGCGCGCCCTTTAGACCGCCCCGGTCACCGGGCCGTCGTGCAGGAGGCGGTGGAAGAGGCGGTGGTCGCGCCACTCGCCGTCGATGTGCATGTAGCCCCGGGCGATCCCGAACTCCTCGAACCCGCACTTGGCGAGGACCCGCTGGGACGCGGTGTTGTCCAGCACGGTGCCCGCCTCGACCCGGTGCAGTCGCAGCTCGTCCCGCGCCAGCTCGCAGATCCTGCGCACGGCGGCCGTGGCCAGCCCGCGGCCCGCGAGGTCCACGTCCACCCAGTAGCCGAGGACGGCGCTGCGGAAGGCGCCGAGCACGAGGGCGTTGAGGTTGAACCCGCCGGCCACCCGGTCCTCCGCGTCGCTCAGCACCCAGGGCATCACGCGCCCCGCCGCCCGCTCCGCGAGCAGCCCGGCCAGCCGCTCGCGCTGGCCCTCCTCGGTGTAGAAGGACTCGGGGCGCAAGGGCTCCCAGGGCCGCATGTACGCGCGGCTGCGGGTCAGCGCCTCGGCGCAGGACGCGGCGTCGGACAGCCTGGCGGGGCGCAGCCGTATCCCCGCGTGGAGCGGATGGGCGTCGTCGATCATGCCCGCACGCTATAGGGCGTGTCAGGCCCCCGCGTACTTGGCGTCCGCCGCCGGGTCGAGCGCCAGCCGGTAGCCGCGCTTGACGACGGTCTGGATCAGCCGGGGCACCCCGAGCGCGGTGCGCAGCCGGGCCATGGCGGTCTCGACCGCGTGCTCGTCGGTGCCGCTGCCGGGCAGGGCGCGCAGCAGGTCGGCGCGCGAGACCACCCAGCCGGGGCGCCGGGACAGGGCGTGCAGCAGGGCCATCCCGGCGGGCGGGACCGCGCGCAGCTCGTCGTCCACCAGGACGGCGTGGCCCCGGATCTCGACGCGGTGTCCGGCGATGGGCAGCGTACGGGCGCGGGCGGGCAGTTCGCGGCAGATCAGCTGGACGAGCGGGCCGAGCCGGAAGCGCTCCGGCTGGACGGTGTCGATTCCGCGCGCCTGCAACGGCACGGCGGTGACCGGTCCGACGCAGGCCGGCACGATGTCGCCGCGCAGCGCCGTGACGACCTCGGTGAGCAGTCCGCGTTCCTCGGCGCGGCCGAGCAGCGAGGCCGCCGCCGGGGCGCTGGTGAAGGTCAGCGCGTCCAGGGCGCGGGCGGCGGTGAGGTCGAGGAGCCGGTCCAGGGGCGCGATGTCCTCCGGCGGCATCCAGCGGTAGACGGGGACTCCGACCACCTCGGCGCCGGCCGCGCTCAGCGCCTCCACGAAGCCGGGGAGGGGTTCGCCGTGCAGCTGGAGCGCGACGCGGCGGCCTCGTACGCCCTCGTCCAGGAGCCGTTCCAGGACCTCGGCCATGGATTCGGAGGCCGGGGACCACGCCTCGGTCAGCCCGGCGGCGCGGACCGCGCCCTTCACCTTGGGGCCGCGCGCCAGGAGTTCGACCCCGCGCAGGGTCTCCAGGAGCCGGTCGCCGATGCCCCAGCCGTCGGCCGCCTCGATCCAGCCGCGGAAGCCGATCGCGGTGGTGGCGACGACCACGTCGGGCTTCCCGGCGACCAGCTGCTCGGTCGCGGCGAGCAGTTCGCCGTCGTCGGCGAGCGGCACGATCCGCAGGGCCGGCGCGTGTACCACGGTGGCGCCCCGGCGCCGCAGCAGCGTGCCCAGCTCCTCCGCCCGGCGTGCTGCGGTGACTCCGACCGTGAAGCCCGCGAGGGGCCCGTGCGGTGCGTCGTCCGGCTGTCGGTCGTCGTGTTGTCCGTCGTGCATGAGGTCTACCCGGCTCTCGTCCCGCTGCTGCTCGATGGTGCGGAGGACCGAGCCTGCCAACGCCGCGTGACAGACCCGGTTCAGCTGTATTTCCCGCTCGTTACGTCGCCCGGCACCGCCCGTCCATCATCACACCCGGGCAGGGCCGAGCCGGGGCTTCGCCGTTACGGCCGCGGCGCGGCGAAGGTATACCGACCAGGTGAGCGCCGAGCACACCGCGTAGAAGGCGAGGAAGGACCAGAAGGCCGCCGTGCCCGCGCCGGAGGTCTGGAAGGACTGCCGGAAGGCCAGGTTGATGGCGAGCCCGCCGAGCGCGCCGACCGCGCCGATCAGCCCCATCGCGGCGCCGGAGATCCGCCGCCCCCGGGCCGCCGCCTCCTCGCCGCGCAGCCCCTGGGCGACGGCCCGGGCGTGGAAGATGCCGGGGATCATCTTGTACGTCGACCCGTTGCCGAGCCCGGACAGCGCGAACAGGGCGGTGAAGCCGACGAGGAACACGGTCAGCGAGGCGATCCGGGAGGCGTATACGACGACGCCGGTCGCGGCGGCCATGGCGGCGAAGTTGACGAGGGTGATCCGGGCGCCGCCGTACCGGTCGGCGAGCAGGCCGCCGGCCGGGCGGATCAGTGAGCCGAGCAGCGGTCCGATGAAGGTGAGCGAGGCCGCCTGGAGCGGGGTCCGGCCGAACTGGGTCTGGAGGACGAGCCCGAAGGCGAAGCTGTAGCCGATGAAGGAGCCGAAGGTGCCGACGTAGAGGACGGCCATGATCCAGGTGTGCCGGTCGCGCACCGCCTCCAGCGCGGCCCCGGTGTCGTTGCGCACCGGCGCCAGGTTATCCATGTAGCGCGCGGCGCAGCCGGCGGCGAGCAGGATCAGCGGGATGTACGCGGCGAGCACGATCCTGGGGTGGGTGGCCCCGGCCGTCCCGATGACCAGGAGCCCGGCCAGCTGCACGACGGGCACGCCGATGTTGCCGCCGCCCGCGTTGAGCCCGAGCGCCCAGCCCTTCCTGCGCAGCGGGAAGAAGGCGTTGATGTTCGTCATGGACGAGGCGAAGTTGCCGCCGCCGATGCCGGTCAGCGCGGACACCGTGAGGAAGGTGCCGTAGGGGGTGCCCGGCTCCATCACGACGAGGGCGGCGATCGTCGGCACGAGCAGGGTGAGCGCGCTGAACACCGTCCAGTTCCGGCCACCGAACCGGGCGACCGCGAAGGTGTACGGCACCCGGACGACGGCCCCGACCAGGGTCGCGGTGGAGATCAGGAAGAACTTCCCGGCCGGGTCGATCCCGTACTCGGGTCCCATGAAGAGCACCATCACCGGCCACAGGGTCCAGACGGAGAAGCCGATGTGCTCGGAGAGGACGGAGAACCAGAGGTTGCGGCGGGCGACGCGCTCGCCGGTGTCCCGCCAGAAGGTCTCGTCCTCCGGGTCCCAGTGCTGGATCCAACGGCCTGCCATCACGCGCCTCCACGGGTGGTCGGGGTGTCGTCCCGAACCTAGGAAGCGCGCGTTTCGGTGCCGTGCCGCGAGGTGACCTGTGGGCAACCTTGCTCTCACCGGGCCGGTGCCGGCCCGGTGAGAGCGCGGTTACGTACGGGCGCGGGCGGCGCCGTTGGGCCAGAGCCTCGGGCGGCGCTTGGCCGCCAGGTCCTCGACCCAGCCGACGGCGAGGATCGCCAACCCGATCAGCGGCCAGACGATGATCAGCGCCAGCGCGTTGTCCGCGCGGTCGATGTACGTGCCGAGGTGGTCGCCGACCCAGGGCACGTCCCAGAGCAGGTCGATGATCGGGAAGGTGGCCATCAGCAGCATGTTGTGCCACAGATAGATGGTCACCGCCCGGTTGTTGGCGAGGGTGACCAGGCTGTCCCAGCCGGCCAGCCGGCCCGGCAGCTCCCGCCAGGAGGGGGCGTACTGGAGCAGGATCATGCAGAATCCGAGCGACCAGGTGGCCTGGGCGAGCGGGATCTCGTCCAGATTCCAGCCCTCCTCGGTGAGGTGGTGGGCGCCCCACCACAGCGCGAAGGCCATCAGCATCGCGGCCAGCGACACGGCGAGGTAGCGCGGGACGGTCTTCAGCAGCCCGTCGTTGTGGGCAAAGCCGAGAATCCAGCAGGAGCCGAACACCGCGAAGTCGACCAGGCCCTCACCGGCCGTGCCCGGCACGGTGACCAGGCCGGTGCCGATGACGGCGGTGAGCCCGATCGGGGCGAGCAGGGTCACCCAGGGCAGCTTCCGGAACGCCTTGAGCAGCAGCGGGGAGGCCAGTACGAACCACAGGTAGGCGCGGATGTACCAGAGCGGCCCGATGCCCTGCTCGGCCCAGGAGGTTTCCAGCCAGCCGCCCTCGGAGCCGTTCTCCCAGGGGAAGGGCGGGGTGCCGATCGGCAGGAGGTAGCAGCCCAGCTTGAGGAACCACCAGACGCCCTCCTCGCGGACCGGCTTCCAGCCGAGCAGGAAGACCATGGGCACGACGACGGCGCAGAACGCCCACATCGGCGGCAGCAGCCTGCGGAGGCGGCTCCGGATCACGCTCCACGCGGGCCGGGCCAGCGAGCGGGCCATCAGCGATCCGGCCAGGGCGAACATGACGCCCATGGACGGGAAGACGACGGTCAGCCAGGCCCAGCCGAAGAGGTGGAAGACGACGACCCGGACGAGCGCGATCGCGCGCAGCAGGTCGAGATAGCGGTCCCGGCCGGCCCTGGCCGGGGTGGCGGTGCCGGCCGGCTCCGGCGGGGGCACGGGGGCGGGCGCCGGGGCGGGCAGCACCACCCGCAGCGCCATGGTCTGTTCGTTGCCCTGCGACGGGTGCGGGGACGCCGGGGGCCCGCTCGGACGGGTCATGCGACGGGCCTCCGGTCCTCGGTGCGCCCGCGCTGGGCGGGCATCGCGCCGGGCGCCTCCACGACCCCGGTGCGGCGCAGCTTCTGCCAGCGCAGCCGGCCGCCGGTGAGAGCGGTGATCCAGGACTGGAGCAGCACCACGTACATGAGCTGCCGGTACAGGACCTGCTGGAGGGGCAGCGAGAGCAGATGGGTCATGCGTTCCCGGTCGAGCCGGAAGGCGTACGCGGCACACACCAGCTGCACCGCGAGGACGCCGAGCCACGCGCCGACGGTCTTCTCGGTGGGCCCGAACACCAGCCCGTACAGCAGGAAGACGTCGATGAGCGGGGCGAGCAGCGGGGCGACGACCATGAACAGCGAGACGAACGGCAGTCCGACACGGCCGAACCGGCCGGACGGCCCGCGCTCGATGACCGCCCTGCGGTGCTTCCAGATCGCCTGCATGGTGCCGTACGACCAGCGGTAGCGCTGCGACCAGAGCTGCTGCACGGTCTCCGGTGCCTCGGTCCAGGCGCGGGCGTTCTCCGCGTAGACGACGCGCCAGCCGTCCCGGTGCAGGGCCATCGTGACGTCGGTGTCCTCGGCGAGGGTGTCCTCGCTGATGCCGCCGACCCGCTCCAGCGCCTCGCGCCGGAAGGCGCCGACCGCGCCGGGGATGGTGGGCATGCAGCGCAGCACGTCGTACATGCGGCGGTCGAGGTTGAAGCCCATCACGTACTCGATGTGCTGCCAGGCGCCGATCAGCGAGTCGCGGTTGCCGACCTTGGCGTTGCCGGCGACGGCCCCGACGCGCGGGTCGCCGAAGGGCTGCACCAGCTCGCGGACGGTGGACGGCTCGAAGACCGTGTCGCCGTCCATCATCACGATGATGTCGTTGCGGGCGTGCGCGATGCCGTTGTTCAGGGCGGCGGGCTTGCCCGCGTTGCGCTGGCGCACCACCCGGACGTTGGGCAGCCGCATCCGCTGGACGATGTCCGCGGTGCCGTCCGTGGAGCCGTCGTCGATCACGATGACTTCGACCGGATAGTCACTTGCCAGGAGTGAGCGCACCGTGTTCGCGATGCACTTCTTCTCGTTGTACGCGGGCACCAGGACGGTCACCGTGCGGGTGACGGGTTCGCCCCAGCTGAAGTCGCGTCCGCGGACCCGGCGGGCGTGGATGAAGGACAGCACGAGCATCAGCCCGAAGCGGGCGAAGACCAGCACACCGATCACCGCGAGCCCGGCCACCATCACATCGGTGACGTGCTCCGACACGCCTACGGCCCAGACGAACGCCTTGCCCTTCCACAGGTCGAAACCGGTGACCGGGGAGTGCGCGCTGGGTGCGCCGAGCGCGTCGGTGAGGTTGTCGAACGTGTACCCCTGCTTCTGCATCTTCGGCAGGAACTTCCCCAGGGCGGTGACGGTCTGGGACCGGTCCCCGCCGGAGTCGTGCATGAGGATGATCGCGCCCTTGCCGTGCTTGGGCGTGGCCCGCTTGATGATCGCCCGGACGCCCGGCCGCTTCCAGTCCTCGCTGTCCGTGTTGTTGACGACGGTGAGGTAGCCGAGGCTGCCGATGTACTGGGTGACCGGCCAGGACTTGTTGTCCATGGCGTCGGCGAACGAGGAGTAGGGCGGCCGGAAGAGCGAGCTGCGGATGCCCGCCGCACCGGCCAGCACCAGCTGGTTCTGGGACAGCTCCCGGTCGATGCGACTGGTCGACAGGTAGGACAGGTCGGGGTGGTTGAAGGTGTGCAGCCCGACCTCGTGCCCCTCCTTGACCATGCGCTCGACCAGCTCCGGGTAGCGCGAGGCCATGGTGCCGGTGACGAAGAAGACGCCGTGCGCGTGGTACTTCTTCAGCTCGTCCAGCACCTTCGGCGTCCACTCCGGGTCCGGGCCGTCGTCGAAGGTCAGCACGATCTTGTGGTCCGGGATGCGCAGGGTCTTCGCGGGCTCGGTGGTGGAACGGGCGTCGATGACCGGCCCGCCGTCCAGCACCTGCTCGGGCACCCGGTCGGTCGCGACGGGGGGCCGGACGCGGAAGTCGGCGAGGATTTCGCTGTGCACGTAGCCACGCAGCATCAGCATGGCGAGCAGGGCAACGAGGAACAGAAGGGGCAGCATGTAGCGCATCGGAAGTCTGCGCCGGCGGGTCTGCTTCTTCCGGTGGTTGTTGCTCCTGCCCTGGGCGGCAGGGGTGGTCATCTAGTGGGCGCCTTCTTGTTCTTGCGGGGGCGGGCCTGCGGACTCGGTGGTGGGAGGCGTGGTTTCGGGGGCCGGCGGGTCCGGATCGGCGTCCGGGCTGCCGGTGTCGGTCGGCTGCCCCGAGGCCGGCGTCGTCTCATCGGCCGGTGTGCCGCCGCCGTCACCTCCCGTGGTACTCGTGGCCGGCTTGGACCCCGTGCCGGATCCGGAGGCCGGGGACCGGGTCGCGGAGGCGGTAGGACGGCCGCCATCGGTGCCGCCCGGCAGCGCCGCGCCGCTCTCCTGCGGCGGCGTGGCGGACAGCGAGGCGCCGGGGCTCGCGTCGGCGGAGGCACTGGGTTCGCCGGGGCTCGCGCTCGGCGAAGGCGATGTCCGCACCTCCTCCGTCTTCTGGTGCTCCTCCTGACCGGAGACCGGCAGGAAAGGGGCCGCGGAGCTCCCGCCGAGCACGGCGACGACCAACGTCAGCGCGTAGCAGATGAAGACCGCACCGAGCACCCAGCCGAGCCGCCGCATCGTCTTACCTCGCCGACCGCTCTCGTCGACGAAGACCGGCCCGTCGGCGCCCTCGGGAGGAACAGGCTCCGGAACGAGCTCGGAGAGCTGCCGCCCCAGGCCATCCAGCTGAACGGTGACCTCATGCGGCTCATGCGTGTGCCCCGCATGGGCACCTTCACGCCAAGATTCCACTGTTGTGCACTTCCCCCATCAAGATCGGGTGCGCACAGACTCGCTGGTCACGGGGGTACGCACCGGAACCCACCCAGTCCACGAGCCCATACCACAGGCACCCGGCATATGAATGTAGCGCACGCCGAGGACACTCCGAACCCGCTCGGTGGTGTTCTTCATCATGAGAGATACATCTGTTTTCCAGCCGTCTTGTGCCCGCTGCCCCCTTACCCGGTCGGCAGGAGCGCGAGAGGGGTGCGCACTCCGGGGCACAACATGCTTCTACGCCCTCGTAGGGATGCGGAGGGTAGCCGCGGCACGGCGCACGAAGGCCCCCACCGCTGCTGCGGCGAGGGCCTTCGTGTCACATGGGAATTGTGGAGATGGCGGGAATCGAACCCGCGTCCAACGGTGCGGAACCAGGGCTTCTCCGAGTGCAGTCCGCTACGCTTTTCTCGGCCTCGGAGGTCACGCGGACAAGCCTCCGACAGGCCCAGTCACTGTTTGATTTCCTTCTGTGCCCCGTGACCGGACTCAGAAGTTTAGATCCCTTGATGATGCCAGGATCCGGGTCGGGATCACCCCCGGGCTGACACTCCGCAGAGTCTTCGCTTAGCTGCTAATTAGGCAGCGAGGGCGAAGGCGGAGGAATCGCGCTTGGAATTGGCGATTATTGGTTGCGACATATGGTTTACGAGATCATTGCCGCTTCCTCGACTCGCTTCCCCTGCTTCGACATCCGCTGTCGAAACCGATCATCCCCATGTTGTTTTTTCAAGGTGGTGCCACACCCTCCGTGGGGTGCGTTGCCATCGTACGTGACCAACGCACGACGATGCCAGCGTATTCCCGCCGGAGGGGCCGGCGGCGGGGTGCCGGGCCCGGATCAGGCGCTTCGCTGCCGGCGGCGGGCCGCCGCGATGGCGCGGTTCGTCTCCCTGGTGTCCTGCTTCTCGCGCAGCGTCTGCCGCTTGTCGTACTCCTTCTTGCCCTTCGCGAGCGCGATCTCGGCCTTGACCCGGCCGTTCAGGAAGTACAGCGAGAGCGGCACGATGGTGTGGCCGGTCTCCTGCGACTTCGACTCCAGCTTGTCGATCTCGGCCCGGTGCATCAGCAGCTTGCGCTTGCGCTTGGCGGAGTGGTTGGTCCAGGTGCCCTGGACGTACTCAGGGACGTGGATGTTGTGCAGCCACGCCTCGCCGCCGTCGATCTGGACAAATCCGTCCACCAGGGACGCCCGGCCCATACGGAGCGATTTGACCTCGGTCCCCATGAGCACGAGCCCGCACTCGTAGGTGTCGAGGATGGTGTAGTCGTGGCGCGCCTTCTTGTTCTGCGCGATGAGCTTGCGCCCGGTGTCCTTTTCCTTAGCCATAGTGCGGCCATTTTCGCACTACGAACCGCCCCCGAGGCCACTCAATACCGTCTCGGCCCGTTCCTGGGCCCGCGCGCTCACCGCGAGGTCCGGTGTGATGCCCTTGCCGTCGACCCCGTGGCCCGCCGGTGTCCGGTAGTGGCCCACGGTCAGCTCGGCCACCGAGCCGCCCGCGAGCTCGCTCGGCATCTGCACCGAGCCCTTGCCGAAGGTCCGCGAGCCGACCGTGACCGCCCGGCCCCGGTCCTGGAGCGCCCCCGTCACCAGCTCGGCCGCGCTCATCGTCCCCCCGTCGACCAGCACGACGACGGGGCGCTCGGTGTCGCCGCCCGGCTTCGCGTACAGGGCGTGCTGCTCGCCGTGCACGTCGTACGTGGCGACCAGGCCGCCGTCCAGGAAGGCGGAGGCCGCGGTGACCGCCTCGGTGACCAGCCCGCCCGGATTGCCCCGCAGGTCCAGCAGCACCCCGGCGCCGGCGGGCGCGTCCCGGACCGCGTCGCGCACGGCCGCCCCGGAGCCCTTGGTGAACGAGGCGACCGCGATGCGCACCGCGCCGGACGGGCCCGAGCGCTGCGCCCCGACCCGCCGCACGGTCACCGACTCGACCGTGAGCCGGGCCCGGCGCAGCGTCTCGGTCCGGGTCGCGGTCCCCCGGCGGACACCGAGGCTGACGGTGCTGCCGGCCTTCGCGCCGGTGCGGTCGCCGCGCAGCAGGGCCACCACGTCGGAGACGGGCAGCCGGTCGACGCGGCGGCCGTCGACGGTGCGGAGCAGGTCGCCGGAGCGGATGCCCGCGCGGTCGGCGGGGCTGCCGGGCTGGACGCGGGCGACGGCGACCTGGCCGTCGGCGGAGCGCCGGGCGGCGAGGCCGACCCCGGTGTACGTGCCGCCGAGGGCGTCCTCGAACTCCTCGTACTCGCGCTCGTCGTAGACCGCGCCCCAGCGGTCGCCGCTGCGGCTGACGACCTCCTCGGCCGCCTCCGTACCGGACTTGCCGTCGGCGACCGCGTCGGCGGCGGCCGCGGCCACCTCGTCGCGGTCGGCGGTGGCGGCGACGGAGCGGGGGTGCACCGGGGGTTCCTGCGCCTCGCCGCGGGGCAGGGCGCCGGTCGCGGCCCCGGTGGCGAGGACACCGGCGAAGACCAGCGTCAGGGCCGCCCCGCGGCGCAGACCGCGGGGCCCGACGCGACATCCGGAGTCCGACATGGCGCCGAGTCTAGGGGGTGTCTCCTCGGTCAGGGCCGGATCAGGCCGCGGCGTCTGGTGCGGTGCATCGCAAGGCGGAGGATTGAGGCAACGCGGAGCGTTGGTGATTGACGACAACGCCGCGAGGTGCCGTGCCAGACGCCGCGGACCCGGCCATGGCCGACGAGACACCCCCTGGGGACAACGCCCCGGAGGCGCATGGGACGTTGGGCGTGCACCTCACGGGGCGCACATCACACCTTCAGGTACTTGCGCAGCGCGAAGAGAGCGGCCACGGCGGGCATCAGCAGGCCGATCGCCAGCACCAGCGGCAGCTTGGTGAGGACCGCGTCCCAGCCGATGAAGTCGATCAGGTTGAGCTTGTCCTTGAGCGCCAGACCGCCGTCGATCAGGAAGTAGCGGCCGCCCAGCAGCATGACGCAGGCCAGCACGCCGCCGATCAGTCCGGCGAAGGCGGCCTCCATGATGAACGGGGCCTGGATGTAGAAGCCGGAGGCGCCGACGAGCCGCATGATGCCGGTCTCCCGGCGCCGGGAGAACGCGGAGACGCGCACGGTGTTGACGATCAGCATCAGGGCGATGACGAGCATCAGCGCCATCACGAACAGCGCGGCGACGTTCATGCCGTTCATCAGTCCGAAGAGGTTGTCCAGGATGGCTCTCTGGTCCTGGACCGACTGCACCCCGGCCCGCCCGGCGAAGGCGGTCGCGACGACCTTGTACTTGGTGGGGTCGTGGAGCTTGACCCGGAAGGACTCCGGCATCTGGTCCGGCGTGATGTTGCCGGCCATCGGGGAGTCGCCGAACTCGTCCTGGTAGTGCTTGTACGCCTCGTCGCTGGACTCGTAGATCACGTTCTCCACGACGTCCATCTTGTTGAGATCGCTCTCGATCTCGTCCTTCTGCTGCTTGGTGACCGCGCCCTTGGCGCACTGCACCATCGAATCCGCGTCGCCCTTGCCGCAGAGGTAGATGGTGACGTTGACCTTGTCGTACCAGTAGTCCTTCATCGTGCTGACCTGCTCGCGCATGAGCAGCGCGCCGCCGAACAGGGCGAGCGAGAGGGCGACGGAGACGACGACGGCGAAGGTCATCGTGAGGTTGCGACGGAGGCCGACGCCGATCTCCGACAGGACGAACTGGGCGCGCATGGCGTCCTTTCAGTGCTGGGTGCTCAGTGCTGGTAGCCGTAGACGCCGCGCGCCTGGTCGCGTACGAGACGGCCCTTGTCCAGCTCGATGACGCGTTTGCGCATCTGGTCGACGATGTTCTGGTCGTGGGTCGCCATGATCACGGTGGTGCCGGTCCGGTTGATCCGGTCCAGCAGCTTCATGATGCCGACGGAGGTCTGCGGGTCGAGGTTGCCGGTCGGCTCGTCGGCGATCAGCATCATGGGCCGGTTGACGAAGGCCCGGGCGATCGCCACGCGCTGCTGCTCACCGCCCGACAGCTCGCCGGGCATCCGGTCCTCCTTGCCGCCGAGTCCGACGAGGTCGAGGACCTGCGGCACCGCCTTGCGGATCTCGCCGCGCGGTTTGCCGATGACTTCCTGGGCGAACGCCACGTTCTGCGCGACGGTCTTGTTGGGCAGCAGACGGAAGTCCTGGAAGACGGTGCCCAGCTGGCGGCGCATGTGCGGCACCTTCCAGTTGGACATACGCGCGAGGTCCTTGCCCAGGACGTGGACGGCGCCCGTGCTGGCGCGCTCCTCGCGCAGGATGAGCCGCATGAAGGTCGACTTTCCGGAGCCGGACGAGCCGACCAGGAAGACGAACTCGCCCTTCTCGATGTCGAGCGACACATCCCGGAGAGCGGGACGGCTCTGCTTCGGGTAGGTCTTGGAGACGTTGTCGAATCGGATCACGAATGCACCACGGTCGGCCGGGAGTAGGTGAGCGTGACCATACGCGAACCGGGCTGACGCGTGCAGGCACGCGTACCGGGATGGGTGATTTACGGTGAAACGACCGCGATTCCGGGGCGGCTCGGCGGGGAAGGGGCCCGGGTGTGACCGGCGGGGCGGCCGAATGCGCCACGAGCTGGCACAGTGGTAGGGGGTGCCTGGCAAACCCCCGTGGAAGAAGGAGCGTCGTCTGGTGCGTGCGATCGCAAGGCGCCGGGAAGTCCTCGTAGCGGAGCTACTAGGGCTTTTCGGCAACGCCGCGAGCGTGCGTGCCAGACGCCGCGACGCCGCGGGGGTTTGCCAGGCGCCCCCTCAAGGGAACGGTCGCGTTTCCGTGAGCGTTGTGCGGAGAGATGGCTTGTGCGGCTCCGCCGCGCGGGAGGAGGAAAGCGCATGACCTACGACCGACTGGTGTGCGCGAACTGCGCGGCGCCCGTCACCGAGGGTCGATGCCCCGTGTGCCGGGCGAGCCGCGAGCGGATGCGGGAGCAGGGGCAGGGGCTCTTCGCCGGGATCAGCCCGGCGGCGCTGGCCGCGCTGTTCGTGGTGCTCCTGGCCGCCCTGGCCCTGCTGGCCCACCAGACCGTGTAACGCCGGTAGCGCCCTGCCCGCGGGGGCAGGGCGCTACGAGCAGGTGGCGCCGGTGACTACTTCTCGCTCTGCTTGCGCCAGCGGATGCCGGCCTCGATGAAGCCGTCGATCTCGCCGTTGAAGACCGCGTCCGGGTTGCCCATCTCGAACTCCGTACGCAGGTCCTTGACCATCTGGTACGGGTGCAGGACGTAGGAGCGCATCTGGTTGCCCCAGGAGTTGCCGCCGTCGCCCTTGAGGGCGTTCATCTTGGCCTGCTCCTCCTGGCGGCGGCGCTCAAGGAGCTTCGCCTGGAGGACGTTCATCGCGGACGCCTTGTTCTGGATCTGCGAGCGCTCGTTCTGGCAGGAGACGACGATGCCGGTCGGCAGGTGGGTCAGCCGCACCGCGGAGTCCGTGGTGTTGACGCCCTGGCCGCCGGGGCCGGAGGAGCGGTACACGTCGACGCGCAGGTCGGACTCGTCGATCTCGACGTGGTCCGTCTGCTCGACCACGGGCAGCACCTCGACGCCCGCGAAGGAGGTCTGGCGGCGGCCCTGGTTGTCGAACGGCGAGACGCGCACCAGGCGGTGGGTGCCCTGCTCGACGGAGAGCGTGCCGTAGGCGTACGGCACCTCGACGGCGAAGGTGGTCGACTTGATGCCGGCCTCTTCCGCGTAAGCCGTCTCGTAGACCTCGGTCTTGTAGTTGTGCCGCTCGGCCCAGCGCAGGTACATCCGCTGGAGCCGCTCGGCGAAGTCCGCCGCGTCGACGCCGCCGGCCTCGGCGCGGATGGTGACCAGCGCCTCCCGGGCGTCGTACTCGCCGGAGAGAAGGGTGCGGACCTCCATCTCGTCCAGCGCCTTGCGGACGGACTCCAGCTCGGTCTCCGCCTCGGCGAGCGCGTCGGCGTCGTCCTCGGCCTCGGCGAGCTCGAAGAGGACTTCGAGGTCGTCGATGCGGCCGCGCAGGCCCTCGGCCTTGCGGACCTCGGCCTGGAGGTGGGAAAGCTTGCTGGTGATCTTCTGCGCCGCCTCGGGATCGTCCCACAGGGACGGGGCGGCCGCCTGCTCCTCAAGCACGGCGATGTCCCCCCTCAGCGCATCCAGGTCCAGGACGGCCTCGATCGACCCCATGGTCGAGGAGAGGGACTTCAGCTCTTCGGAAATATCGACGACTGCCACGGGTCCAGCGTAACGGCTGTCGGCGCGTACGTTCCTCGGGCTGCCGGATCACCGGCCCTCAGGGCTGTGCGGGGGCCGAGTTCCGGGTGTCCTGGGGGCCCGGGTCCGCGTCGTCGCCGCCCAGGGCGAACCAGCCGGCCGCGCCGACGCCGGCGACCAGCACGAGGGCCGCGGCGCTCAGGGTCAGGCGGCGCTTGCGGACGGCGGCCGACTTGTTGCGGGCCGAGCCGGGGCGGGGCCGGCCGGGGGCGCGCGGGGCGCGGGCGGTGCCCCGGGGGCCGCCGGACAGCTCGTCGGGGGCCGGGACGCGCATGCTCGTGTGGGTGTCGCGGTTGGAGTCCGGGGTGGCGCCGGGCACCAGCGGGACCGCGCCGCGTCTGCGGGGCTCCTCACCGGCCGGGGTGTACTGCTGTTCGTCGTAGCCCTGCGGGACCTCCGGCTCCTCGTCCGGCTCGTCCACGTCCAGCGGCGGGATGCCGGCCAGGTGCGGCAGCTGCTCGCGCAGCCGGGCGGCCAGCTCCGAGGCGCGCAGCCGGGAGGCGGGGGCCTTGGCCAGGCACTGGACGAGCAGCTGCCACAGCTCGTCGGGGATGCCGGGGAGCGGGACCACGGTCTCGGTGACATGGCGGCGCAGGACCGCGCCGGGGTGGCCGCCGCCGAAGGGCGTGAAGCCTGCGAGGAGCTCGTACAGCACCGTGGCCAGGGCGTAGATGTCGACGGCGGCGCGCGGCGGCAGGCCCTCCACGATCTCGGGGGCCAGGTAGTCCGGGGTGCCGATGATCTTGGTGGACCGGGTCCGGCGCGGGGTGTCGATGAGCTTGGCGACGCCGAAGTCGGTGAGCAGCGCGGGGTGGGCGTTGCCGGGGCCGAGCGGCCCCTCCATGTCGAGCAGGATGTTCTCGGGCTTGACGTCGCGGTGGACGATCCCGGCGGCGTGCGCGGCGGCGAGGCCGTCGGCGACGTCCGCGACGACGGCGACGGCGGCCTCGGGGGCCAGCCGGCGTTCGCGGTCGAGCCGGGTGCGCAGATCGGTGCCCCGGACCAGGTCCATGACGAGGGCGAGGTCGTTGCCGTCGACCACGAGGTCGCGGACCGCGACGACGTGCGGATGGTCCAGGCCGAGCAGCGCGGTGCGCTCCTGGACGAACCGGCCGACGAGCTCCTGGTCGGACGCCAGGTCCTCGCGGAGCAGTTTGATGGCCACGGGGCCCTCGGGGCCGTCCCCGAGCCACACCGTGCCGGCGCTGCCGCGCCCCAGTATCTGGTGGGCGGTGTACCGGCTGCCGATTTTCCGTGCCAAGACTGCTCCCTCAGCGGCTGGCGATGGACCCCAACAACCCCCGGTCGACAAAGTTACGCGGCGATCGGGGGCCCGCGTGCCGTGGTTGGCGCCAACCTTCGCTTCTGCGGGCGAATTGCCTCGTAATTGGTCCGCGGAAGTCGATATAGCTACAGAGTTGTACGCCTCCGGGCGCGGTCAGCCGCCGCTGCCGCCGCCCAGTTCGGAGATCCAGTCCTTCACGGTGGTGACGGCGTCGGTGATCGCGTGCCAGTAGCTCTGGCCCTGGCCGATCCAGTCCTTGAGCGGGGTCAGTTCCCAGATCAGCCAGCTCGCCACGAAGAGCAGCACCAGCGTGAACAGGCAGCCCTTGAGGCAGCCGAGCCCGGGGATCTTCATCGGGTTGGCGCCGCGCTGCCTCGGCGCGCGCTGCGGCTGCTGGGGCTGCTGGGGCGGTGCGTACGGCTGGGGCTGCGGCTGCGGCTGGTACTGCTGGCGCTGCGGTGGCTGGTACTGCTGCTGCGGTTGCGGCTGGTACTGCTGCTGCCGCTGTTGCTGCGCGTACTGCTGGTGCTGGGGCTGCTGGTATCCGGGCTGCCGGTCGCGCGGCTGCTGCGGGGGCTGCTGCTGCCGGCGCTGCGGGCGGCGGCGCAGCGGGTCCTCGCTCGGGTCGAGGTACTGGACCTGGGTCTGCTCGTTGCGGTCGCGGGCCGCCGCGAGCTGGGACTGCCAGGGGTGCGGGTCCTCGGGGCGCGGCTCGTTGTCGGGGCGCGGCGGCACGGGCGGCAGGACGGCGGTCGGGTCGGCCTGGGAGCCGCCGCCGGGCACGCCGCCGTGCGGCAGGACGCTGGTGACCCCGTTGGGGTCGTACGAGCCCGCGTTGCCCGGCAGCACCTGTGTCGGGTCGGCCGCGCCGGGAACCTCGGGTACGGCGGTGGGCGCCGGGTCGGGCGCGAGCAGGGCGGCGACCCCGTCGGCGGCGGCGATCTGCGCGGCGCTCGCGTGCACGCCGATGCCCTCGGCGACGGTGCGCAGCCCGCGCGCCAGGTTCTCCGCGCTGGGCCGCCGGTCGGGGTTCTTGCTCAGGCAGCGCTCTATGACCGTCCACAGGGGCTCGGGGACGGTGCCGGGGCGGCGCGGCTCCTCGCTGAGGTGCCGGTGCAGGACTTCGAGCGCGGTGCCGCCGGCGAACGGCGGGCGGCCGGTGACCAGCTCGTACAGCAGGATGCCGGCGCCGTAGATGTCGACGGCGGAGGTCTGCGGGCGGCCCTCGGCGGACTCCGGTGCCACATAGGCGGGGGTGCCGACGAACTCGTGGGTCCGGGTCAGGCCCGGCGAGTCGGCGAGGCGCGCGATGCCGAAGTCGGTGAGCATCGGGCGCATCGCGCCGTCGGGGTCGGCGAGCAGCACGTTGGCGGGCTTGAGGTCGCGGTGCACGACGCCGTCGGCGTGGCTGGCGGCGAGCGCGTCGGCGATCTGCGCGGTGAGCAGCGCGGCGGCGACCGGGGTGAGCGGGCCGTTGTCGCGCAGGTAGCGGTGCAGATCGGGGCCGTCGATCAGGTCCATGACGAGGGCGAGGAGGTCGCCCTCGACCACGAGGTCGCGGGTGCGCACGATGTTGGGGTGGGTCAGCCGCAACAGGACGGAGCGTTCCCGCAGGAACCGCATCACCACGTCCGCGTCGTTGGCCAGCTCCTCCTTGAGGACCTTGATCGCCACGGTCTCGCCGGGCCGGCCGGCCACGGCCGCCTCGGCGCCCGCCGCCTCGCGCTGGCTGGCACGCCAGACGGTGCCCGTGGCGCCGCGTCCCAGCGGCTCTTCGAGCAGGTACTTGCTGCCTACCGGCCGCACGTCATGCGCTCCCTGCTGGTCGTGGTGGATCGATCCCGGGCAGCCCCGGAGTTTCCGGCCCACTCTAAAGGCTGTACGGGAAGCTGTACGGGGAAGGGCGGCCGGGTCCGGGTACCGGGGGAAGACGTCCGTCCGGGGCTGATGGTTGCCAGGGAGTGCGCGGGGAAACCGGTCATGCCGCACTTTTTGGGGCCACAGCAGACGTTTCAAGATCACTAACTGATGACCGCCGGGCGTGTTGTCAGTGGCAGGTGCGAGGATGCCTGGAGCACGACTGCGGGGTCGGGAGCCCCGCGGTGCGTGACGAACCTGTACCGGACGACGCGTCCGTGCCGGGTGGGGGGAATCACAGGGCGTTCCCCCGGCCGGTGCCGCGCGCAGAAGGGACCGCTGACGGCGATGCAGATCCGGCTGACCGTCCTCGCGCCGCCCAGCGGCCAGACCCCGGCGCGCGCCTGCGATGTGCTGGTCACCGCCCCCGCGGGGACGGCGCTGGCCTCCGTCGCTTCGGGCCTGGCCATGGCCGTCGCCGGTCCCGACGGCTCCCTCGGCAGCGGTGCGGTGGTGCTCTTCGCGGGCCGGGAGCGGCTGGACGCCCAGCGCTGCGCGCTCGGTGAGCCGCCCCTGGTCGACGGCGCGGTGCTGTCGCTCTCGGCGCCCGGCGAGGACGAGACCGCGGACGACGCGGTCCCCGCCCAGCTCCAGGTGGTCGCCGGTCCCGACGCGGGCGGGGTTCATCTGCTGCACGGCGGCACGGTCCGCATCGGCCGCTCGGCCGAGGCCGATGTCCCGCTGGACGACCCCGATGTGTCCCGGCTGCACTGCGAGGTGACGGTCTCCGATGACGGCCGGGTCGCGGTGGCCGACCTGGCCTCCACCAACGGCACCTCGCTGGACGGGGCCGAGGTCCGCGACCGGCCGGTCCGGCTGGTCCCGGGGGCGCTGCTGCGGCTCGGCGAGTCGACGCTCCGGCTGGCCTCCGGCGCGCGTCCTCCGGCGCTGCCGACGACCCCGGACGGCGAGGGCCATCTCCGGGTCGCCCGGGTCCCGGCCCCGCCGGCCGCCCCGGTCCCCGAAGCCGTCCGGCCCGCCCATGACCGGCCCATCCCCGACGAGCCCGATGCCGGGGCCCGGCCCGGGTCCTCCGCCGGGCACCCGGGCCGCTTCCCGGAGCAGGAGGCGCCCCGGCGCGGCGGCCTGGGGGCCTGGGCCCGCCGGTTCAAGGGCGCCCGGGCCGAACCGGAGGCGGCGAGCGCCCCCGCCGAGCCGGTCCCGCCCGTCCCCGAGACGTTCACCCCGCCGCCCACCGCGCCCGAGGGCACCTGGCCCGATCCGGCCGCCGTCCTGCTGACCGCGCTCGGCCCGGGCCCCCGGCTGTGGGAGCGCGACCCCGCGCACCCGGAGGCGCTGGTGGTCCGGCTGGGCACCACCGACCGGGCCGACCTGCCCGCCGTGCCGGTGACCGTGAGCCTGCGCGAGGCCGGTTCGCTGGGGCTCGCCGGGCCCCGGGAGCGGCTGGCCGGGCTCGCCCGGTCCGCCGTGGCCCAGCTGGCCGCGCTGCACGCCCCCGCCGATCTGGAGATCGTGCTGATCAGCACGGACCGGGCGCGGAGCACGGAGGAGCGGCGGCGCGAGTGGGCCTGGCTGGGCTGGCTGCCCCAGCTGCGCCCGATGCACGGCCAGGACTGCCGGCTGCTCGTCGCGTACGACCGGGACCAGGCGCTCGCCCGCACCGCCGAGCTGGTCCGCCGGCTGGACGACGGGCCGCTCGGCCCCGGCTGGGCGAGCCAGGACCCGGCCGCGGTCGCCGAGGCCGCCCGCGGCTACGAGGGCCCGTTCACGGTGGTGATCCTCGACGGCGACCCCGGTTCGGCGGTCCTCCGCGAGAACACGGCCCGGCTGGCCGCGGCCGGTGCGGCGGCGGGCGTCCATCTCATCTGTCTGGCCGAGACCCCGGCCGCGACGCCCACCTCGCCGGTCGCCGCGACGTACGAGGCCGCGTGCCACGCGTCGATCGCCTTCCGCGAGTGCGGGGCGGTCGGGATGCTGAGCGGTGACGTGGCGACGGCCTTGCGGCTGCTGCGCACGGCGGGCGGCCGGGCCGCCGGCCACGGCACGGTGGCCTCGGTGGACGCGGTGTCGGCCCACTGGGCCCAGCGGTTCGCCCGCGCGCTGGCCCCCCTCCGCGCGGAGGGCTCGTCCGCGCTCCCGGGCCGCCAGGTCCCCGTGGCCCTCCCCCCATCCGCCCGCCTCCTGGACGAACTGGGCCTGGCCCGCGCCACCCCGGCCTCCCTGATGGCCCGCTGGGCCTCCACAGCGGACGACCGCCGGGCACCCCGCGTGGGCGCACAACGCACGGCGGCCGAGGCGGCGGACTCGGGCCGTACGGGGTACCCGGCGGCGGGTGGCTCGGGCCGTACGCCGTACCCGGCGGCGGCCACGGGCGACTCCGGGCGCACGGCGTACCCGGACAGCACCACGACGGGCTCGGGGCGCACCCCGTACCCCCGCACCGCCGCAGGCGACTCCGGGCGCACGGCGTACCCCGGCAACACCACGACAAGCTCCGGCCGCACCCCGTACCCCCGCACAGGCACGGGCGACTCCGGCCGCACCCTGTACCCCGACGCGACCACACACGACTCCGGCCGGAGCGCACGCCCCCGTGTGAGCGGTCCCCGGCAGGCCGACGGGTCTCAGGTCGCCACTCGCGGCACCGATACCGTCGGGGGGACGCGGCCCGTCGTCGTGGTCGGGGCCGGGCCGTGCGGGCCGGTGAGTGTGGATCTCGCGGATGAGGGGCCGCATCTGCTCATCGAGGGGCCCGGCGGGAGCGGGCGGACCGAGTTGTTGCGGGCCGTCGCGGCGTCGTTGGCGGCGGCCGCGCGGCCGGACCGGCTGGGCATCGTGCTGGTCGACGGGGCCGGCGGCGAGCGCGGCGAGTCGCTGGGGCCGTGCACGGAGCTGCCGCACGCGTTCACGCACCTGGTGGCCTCGGACCCGGTCCGGATGCGGGAGTTCGCCCAGGCGCTGGGCGGCGAGGTGAAGCGGCGGGCCGAACTGCTCGGCGAGCTGGACTTCGCCGAGTGGCACAGCCGCCGCCACGAGGCCGGGGCGACGGCCGCCCCCGTCCCCGAGCAGCGCGGCGACATCGAGGCGCCGCTCAGCGGCACCCTGCGGCTGCGCCCCGGGGCGGGCCGCCCCGTGGACCCCGGTCCCTCCCCGCTGCCCCGGCTGGTGGTGCTCGTGGACGACTACGACGCACTGATAGCCCCGGCGCTCGGCAGCCCGGGCCGCCCGGCGGCCGGTTCGGTGGTGCGGGCGCTGGAGGCGGTGGCCCGGGACGGCGGCCGGCTGGGCATCCACCTGGTCGCGGCCTCGGCCCGCCCCGACCGCACGGAGGACACGGAGCTGGCCCGCGGCGCGCGGCTGCGCATCGTGCTCGATCCGCCCGCGGTCCCGCCCTCGCCGGACGAACCGGCGCCGGGCCGGGGCCGGCTGGGGCATCCGGACGGGCGGGTGACGCCGTTCCAGGGCGGCAGGGTGACCGGCCGCATCCCGCGTACGGCGACGCTGCGGCCGACGGTCGTCCCGCTGGAGTGGGAGCGGATGGGCGACCCGCCCGCCCGCCGCCCGGTCCGCGAGCTGGGCAACGGGCCGACGGACCTGGCGCTGCTCGCCAGCGCCCTGGAACGGGCGGCGCGTTCGGTGAACGCGCTCCCCCTCGTACCCCTGTCCACCTGAAAGCCCGCCGAGCCGCGCCCGAGTCCCGCCGGAGCCGCCCCCGAACGCCCCCGCGCGGGGCCGGAAGGGGCGGCCCGGCCATCGGCCCGATCGTCCCCCAATGGCCGGATACCTGCACTGACCCCACGTCACGAGGGCATCACGATCAACGACTTGGGGCCGAGGGCGGTATTGCGACACCGGGGCGTCGGGCATAGGACTGTGCGCACACGACGACGTGACGCACGACCGGCAGCGCTGGCTTCCCGACCCGGCGCCCGGTGGGCGCACGCGGACAGAGAGACGGGGCAGGAATGCGCACAACCCTACGGATTCGCAGAGCGGCCGTGGTGTTCACCGCCATCGGCGCACTGGCGCTCACCGGCTGCGGTGGTGACGGCGACGGCGGAGACAAGAAGCCGGACGAAGGCGGCACCACGGCCAAGGGGGCCACGCCGACCGTCGCCTTACCGAAACTGGACGGTGAGAAGCTCTCCGTCGCCGCGGTCTGGACGGGTCCGGAACAGGCCAACTTCGTCAAGGTCCTCAAGGAGTTCGAGAAGCGGACCGGCGCGACGGTGACGTTCGTCCCGGCGCAGGACCCGATCGTCAACTTCCTCGGTACGAAGATCGCGGGCGGGCAGCCGCCGGACGTCGCGATGATCCCGCAGGTCGGGGCGGTCCAGCAGGCCGTGGCGAAGAAGTGGGCCAAGCCGGTCGGCGCCGAGGCGAAGGCCCAGCTGAGCAAGAACTACGCGCAGGTCTGGCAGGACCTCGGCGCGGTGGACGGCACCCAGTACGGGGTGTATTTCAAGGCCGCCAACAAGTCGCTGGTCTGGTACAACACCAAGGCGTTCGAGAACGCGGGCGCGAGCGAGCCGAAGACCTGGAAGGACTTCCTGGCGACCGCCGAGACGGTGTCCGCCTCGGGTGTCACCCCGGTCTCGGTCGGCGGCGCGGACGGCTGGACGCTCACCGACTGGTTCGAGAACGTCTACCTCTCGCAGGCGGGCCCGGAGAAGTACGACCAGCTCGCCCAGCACAAGATCAAGTGGACCGACCCGTCCGTCAAGGACGCGCTGACCACGCTGGCCCAGCTGTTCGGCAAGCCGTCCCTGATCGCGGGCGGCGCGGACGGCGCGCTCCAGACCGAGTTCCCGGCGTCGGTCACCCAGACGTTCACCGGCGGCGACCAGCCCAAGGCCGCCATGGTCTACGAAGGCGACTTCGTCGGCGTCAACATCGCGCAGACGAAGGCGAAGATCGGCACGGACGCCAAGGTCTTCCCGTTCCCCGCGGTCGGCGCCGAGTCGCCCGTGGTGACCGGTGGCGACGCGGCCATCGCGCTGAAGGACGGCAAGGGCGCCCAGGCCCTGCTGACCTGGCTCGCCTCCGCGGACGCCGCGAAGATCGCCGCCGAGCAGGGCGGGTTCATCTCGCCGAACAAGACCCTGGACCCCGCCGCGTACCCGAACGACGTGCAGCGCACGATGGCGAAGGCGCTGATCGCCGCCGGTGAGGCCGTCCGGTTCGACATGTCCGACCAGGCACCGCAGTCGTTCGGCGGGACGCCCGGCAAGGGCGAGTGGAAGATCCTCCAGGACTTCCTGAAGAACCCGAAGGACATCGCCGGGACCCAGGCAGCTCTGGAGTCGGCGGCGGCCAAGGCGTACAAGAGCTGACGGCATGACGACAGCGGCAGCGGGGGGCGCCGACGAGGCGCTCCCCGCCGACAGGCAACGGTCCGGCGGGCCCCGCGTGCCCGCCCCCAGGAAGGCCGCCCCGGCCGGCTCCCCGGGGCGCGCGCCCCGGAGCGTGACCGGCACCCGCAGGGTGATCGCGGCGCTCTTCCTGCTGCCGGCGCTGGTGCTGCTCGGGGCGCTCGTCGTGTACCCGATCGTGTACTCCGTCTACCGGTCGTTCTTCGACCAGGCGGGTACGGGCTTCGCCGGCATCGACAACTACAGGACGCTGTTCACGGACGGCACCATCCGTACGGCGGTCAAGAACAACGCGATCTGGGTGGTCTTCGCGCCGACGGTCTCCACCGCGCTCGGGCTGATCTTCGCGGTGCTGACCGAACGCATCCGCTGGGGCACGGCCTTCAAGCTGATCGTCTTCATGCCGATGGCGATCTCCATGCTGGCGGCGGGCATCATCTTCCGCCTGGTGTACGACCAGGCGCCGGAGCGCGGGGTCGCCAACGCGGTCTGGGTGGGCGTGCACGACACGTTCGCCGAGTCCGCGGGCTTCCCGAAGGCGCATCCGCTGCCCGTGGCCCCGCTGAAGGCGGCGGGCGGCGGGACCTTCGTCACGAGGACGACCGTGCACGCCGGGCAGCCCGCCCTGCTGCCCCTCGTCGGGGTGCTCCCGGCGAAGATGCCCGGCGACGCGAAGCCGGCCAGGGCCCCGGTGGCGGCCGGGGACGGCGCGGTCACCGGCACCGCGTGGCTGGACTTCACCAAGGGCGGCGGCGGCAAACCCAATGTCATCGACGCCGAGGAACTCGGGCTCAAGGGCCTGAAGGTGGAGGCCGTCAAGAACGGCGAGGTCGTCGCGACCGCCAAGGCGGCGGCGGACGGCACCTTCACGCTGCCCGCCGCGGCCGACGGCGCCGAACTGCGCCTCCCGGCCGCCAATTTCAGGGAGCCGTACAACGGCGTGGACTGGCTCGGCCCGACGCTCGTGACGCCCGGAATCATCGGGAGTTACGTGTGGATGTGGGCGGGCTTCGCGATGGTGCTGATCGCGGCGGGCCTGGCCGGTCTGCCGCGTGAACTCCTCGAAGCGGCCCGGGTGGACGGGGCCAGCGAGTGGCAGGTGTTCCGCCGGATCACGGTGCCGATGCTGGCCCCGGTCCTCGCGGTGGTGCTCGTCACGCTGATGATCAACGTGCTGAAGGTGTTCGACCTGGTGTTCATCATCGCGCCGGGCTCGTCCCAGGACGACGCCAACGTACTGGCGCTCCAGCTGTACCGGTCCTCGTTCGGCACGGACGCGGATCTCGGGGTCGGCAGCGCCATCGCCGTACTCCTGCTGCTGCTGGTGATCCCGGTGATGCTCTTCAACATCAGGCGGATACGGAAGGAGGGGCGCCGATGACGACCCCCTCGGCGACCACACCCCCGGCGGCGCCCCGGTCACTGGGCACGCGGATCGCGGCACGGGCCGGCGGCGGCGTGCTGCGGGTCGTCCTGGTCCTGGTGGCCCTGTTCTGGCTGATGCCGACGATCGGGCTGCTGCTCTCCTCGCTGCGCAGCCCGGACAAGATCGCGTCGACCGGCTGGTGGCAGGTCTTCACCGCCCCCTCCGAGCTGACCGTCGACAACTACTCCCGGCTGCTCGACAATTCGGCGATCACGAACTCGCTGCTCTCCACGGTCATGATCACCGTGCCGTCCACGGTCCTGGTCGTGGTGATCGGCTCCCTCGCGGGATACGCGTTCGCCTGGATGGACTTCCCCGGCCGCGACTGGTGGTTCCTGCTGGTCGTGGGGCTGCTGGTGGTCCCCGTACAGGTGGCACTGATCCCGGTGTCGAAGCTGTTCGGCGAGATCGGGATCTTCGAGACGACGCTCGGCGTGGTGCTCTTCCACACCGCGTTCGGGCTGCCGTTCGCGATCTTCCTGCTGCGCAACTTCTTCGCGGAGATCCCCCGGGAGCTCCTGGAGGCGGCGCGGCTGGACGGGGCGGGCGAGATACGCCTCTTCACCCGGGTCGTGATGCCGCTGGGCGGTCCGGCGATCGCCTCGCTCGGGATCTTCCAGTTCCTGTGGGTCTGGAACGACATGCTGGTCGCGCTGATCTTCGCGGACTCCGGGTCACCGCCGATCACGGTGGCGCTCCAGCAGCAGGTCCGCCAGTTCGGCAACAACATCGACGTGCTGGCGCCGGGCGCCTTCGTCTCGATGGTGATCCCGCTCGCGGTGTTCTTCGCCTTCCAGCGCCAGTTCGTCTCCGGCGTGATGGCGGGTGCGGTCAAGTAGCGGTACGTGGCAGAGCGGGGCACTCCGGCCGGGCGGCGGGGGTGCCCCGCAGCCGTGTGGCGCCCGCCCCGGAGGCGTCCGTCATGGCCCCGCATGCCCCGTATTGCCCAAGGTTCACTTACTGTCCCGGGTAGTATGATAAGTGGGGCCTTCATCAGCCGCGCGGTCGACCGCTCACGGGCCCGACGCGCCCGTCTCTTCGGCCTACGTACGCCCGCCCGCCCGCCCCCTGACCCGTCCTGCGGAGCCCGCCCCAGTACGCTGTGTGCTCTCCCAGTACGCACAGTCCGAGAAAGAGTCCGTATGCCCCGGCTGAGTGTCATCATCCCCGTCCGTCGCGCCCGAGGAAGTCTGCGCGAGTGCCTGGAGTCGGTGCTCACGCAGTCGTTCACGGACATCGAGGTCATCGGGGTGGACGACGGCGCGCCGGACGGCTCGGGCCTGGTCCTGGACGAGTTCGCCGCGCGCGACGGCCGCGTCCGGGCCGTGCACCTGGAGCCGGGCGCCGGGGCGCACGGCCGGCGCAACGCCGGGATCGAGGAGGCCGCCGGCGAGTACGTCCTGTTCCTGGAGGGCCATTACGTCCAGCTGCCCGGCGCGCTTCAGGCCGTCGTGGACCGGCTGGACGCCACCGGCGACCCGGACGTACTGCTGTTCGGCCACCAGAAGCGCCCCTTCCGCGGCAAGGTCCGCTCGACGCGGTCGCTGGAGAGGCTGGAGGGCATGCCCGAGGGCCCGTTCACCCTGGCGAAGCGCCCGGACCTGCTGGACATCGCCCCGGTCTCCTGGAACCGCGCGGTCCGCCGCGCCCTCCTGGAGCGCGAGACGGTGACCTTCGGCCCGGGCCCGCACGGCGAGCGGATGTACGCGCTGGCGACCGTCGCCGTCGCCGCCTCGGTCGCCACGCTGGGCACCGCCTGCGTGGAGCACCGCCAGCAGCGCCACCTGCCGGGCCTGGTGGACGACGTGGAGCCCCGGACGGGCTCGACCCCGCTGGAGCTGGTCGAGGCGTACGACGCGCTGATGACCTTCGTGGAGGCGCGCCCGGCCCTGAAGGACGTGCGCGGCCTCCTCTTCGACCGTGCCGTGCAGGAGCTGCTGGCCGCGTACCCGACGGTGACCAAGCGCCGCCGGCAGTACGTGGGCGCGGTCGGCGCCTTCCACCGTGCGCACCGCCCGGAGGGCTTCACGTTCCCCGGCGGCGCCAAGGGGCTGCGCCCGCAGCTGATGGGCGGCGGCAAGTACACGGCGCTCGGCGCCCTGGACACCGCGCTCGCCACCCGCCGCAGCCTGCGCGCCGCGCCCAGCACCGCCCGCGCCAAGGCGAAGAAGCAGTTCACCAAGCGCTACTACAAGGCGCAGCGCAAGCTGCCGCTGGACCCGAAGCTGGCCGTGTACGCCGCCTACTGGAACCGCGGCGTGAGCTGCAACCCGGAGGCGATCTACCGCAAGGCGAAGGAGCTGGCGCCCGACGTCCACGGCGTGTGGGTGGTGTCGAAGAAGAACGTGGACTCGGTGCCCAAGGGCATCGACTACGTGGTGCCCGGGACCCGCCGCTACTGGTCGGTGCTGGCCCGTGCCACGTACTTCTTCAACAACGTCAACTACCCGGACCACCTGGTCAAGCGCCCCGGCCAGATCCATGTCATGACCCACCACGGCACCCCGCTGAAGATCATGGGCATGGACCAGCAGAACTACCCGGCCGCCGCCCAGGGGCTCAACTTCGACCGGCTGCTGAAGCGCGTGGACCGCTGGGACTGGAGCGTCTCGGCCAACCCGCACTCCACCGAGGTGTGGTCCCGCGCCTACCCGAGCGCGGCGCGCCCGCTGGAGACCGGCTACCCGCGCAACGACGTCTTCGCGACGGCCACCGAGGAGCAGATCGCCAAGATCCGCGAGGACCTGGGCATCCGCCCCGGCCAGCGCGCCCTGCTCTACGCGCCGACGCACCGCGACTACGAGTCGGGCTTCACCAGCCGGCTCGACGTGGACCGGTTCAGCGCGGCCGTCGGCCCGGACACCGTGCTCCTCATGCGCGCCCACTACTTCTACGGCGGCTCGGGGCTCCCGGAGAACGCGCAGGTCATCGACGTCTCGACGTACCCGCGCGTCGAGGACCTGTGCCTGGCGGCGGACGCGCTGATCACCGACTACTCCTCGGTGATGTTCGACTACGCCCACCTGAGCCGCCCGATCGTGATCCACGCCCCGGACTGGGAGACGTACCGCACGGTCCGCGGCGTCGTCTTCGACCTGCTGTCCGGGCAGCCGGGCGAGACCCCGGGCGCCGTCTCCACTACCACGGAGGAGCTGGCGGACATCTTCACCGACGGCAGCTGGAACAGCCCGGAGAACGAGGCGCTGCTGAAGGCGTTCAAGGAGCGCTTCTGCCCGTACGACGACGGCCGCGCCGCCGAGCGCGTGGTGCGCCGCGTGCTGCTGGGCGAGGAGTCCTAGGGAGTACGCCGATGGCCCGCACCGGAGCGTTCCGGTGCGGGCCATCGGCGTACCGCGTCCAGGAAAGGCCCTAGCCTTGCTGACCGGCCATGACCGTGATCAGGCCGACCACCACGAGCAGCGAGCCGCCCCAGGTCCACAGCGAGGTCCGCTCGTGCAGCACGGTCGCCCCGGCGAGCACGATCAGCAGGTAGCCGAGCGCGTTGAAGGGGTACGCGACGGAGAGCGGCACCTTGGCCAGCGTCGTCATCCAGGCGAGCGCGGAGACCGCGAAGACCAGCAGCCCGAACACGACCCAGGGGCTGCCCGCGGCGCGCAGGGCGACGGAGCCGCCGTCCCGCCCGGCGGCCGCCGCGGCGCCCTTCATCCCGTGCTTGAGCATGATCTGGCCGCCCGCCGACGAGAACACGGCGAACAGGAGCAGCAGCACACTGGGCAGGGTCAAGGACTTGCTCCTGACTGCGGGGGCGGGCGGTGCGGGGGGCGTGGGGCGGGGCGCCTCAGACACCGACCCGGTCGGCGGGGACGTACTGTCGGTTGAGGATGTCCTGTACATCGACGTGCTCTCCAGCGATGATCGTCTCGGCCGCGTGCGGGGTGAGCAGGGCGACGTGCTGATAGCCGAACAGCGTCGGCCGGACCCGGGTGAGCAGCCTCGACGCCCCGCCGAGCACGGCGGCGAGCGGTCCCCGGCCGAGCAGCGACCAGAACGGCGCTCCGGTGGAGGAGAGTTCGAGGACGTCGTAGCCGGCGGCGCGCACGGTGCGGCGCAGGCTGGCCCGGGTGAAGAAGCGCAGATGCGTTTCGTCGAGGATGCCCCGGCGGTCGTAGTCGAAGGCGCCGACGGAAACCCGCAGCCGGGAGTACCAGTGGCTGAAGTTGGGAACGGACAGCAGCATCCGGCCGCCCGGCCGCAGCACGGACGCCGCCTCGGCGAGGACGCGTTCGGGGCGTGACAGATGCTCGATGACGTCACCGGCGACCACGTAGTCGAAGCCGGTCCCGGCCTCGGCGGGCAGCCCCTCCTCCAGATCGGCGAGGTGGAAGTGGCTGCACCGGTCGCGGACGCCGGGCACCTCCACGTAGTCGACACCGGTCACCTCGTGGCCCAGGGACTCCAGCCGCTCGGCGAACAGCCCGCCGGAGCAGCCGAGGTCCAGGACGCGGCCGGGGGGCAGCGCGCGCATCTTGTCCAGGATGACCGCGTGCGAGGAGCCGTCGCCCTCCTTGAAGGCGTACTCGACGGGCTTGGGAATCCACCGGCAGGTCCCGAACCCCTTGACGGCCAGCCGGTATTCGAGGACGTCCTTGACGACATCCCTGGCGTACTTCATGCCGTTGACGTAGCAGATCTCGTCGCCGTAGTAGGTGGGTACGGGGATCTCCCTGATCCGCATGCCCGCGTTCAGCAGCTGCACGATGATCTGGGTGTCGAAGTCGAAGGCGTCGGTGTTCCGGTCGACCGGCAGCCGCTTGAGGGCCGCGACGCTGTACGCGCGGTAGCCGGAGTGGAATTCGGTGAGGTCCGAGCCGAGGAGGCCGTTCTCCAGCCGGGTGAGGATGCGGTTGCCGAGCCACTTGTACATCGGCATGCCGCCCTTGAGCGCGCTGCCGGACGTCATCATCCGGGACCCGAACACGGCTTCGCACTCGCCGCGTTCGATCGGCGCGACCATCTCGGGCAGCAGCTCGGGGGCGTACTGCCCGTCGCCGTGCAGCAGCACGATGATGTCGAGTCCGTGTGCGGCGGCCAGCGCGTATCCGGCCTTCTGGTTGCCGCCGTAGCCGAGGTTCTTGGTGTGCCGCATCACGACGGTACGGGGCATGCCCTCGGCCTGCGACCAGCGGCAGCCCGCCGTGAAGGTGGCGTCGTGACTCGCGTCGTCGAGGATGAGGATCTCTTCGATCCGCGACCGGAAGTCCTCCGGAATCCGGTCGAGGGTCTTCTCCAGCGTTGTCTCCGCGTTGTACGCGACCACCAGGATGCCGATCCTGGGGCTCGGGCTTTCCTTCACGGGGCGTTCTCCAGTTGCGGTCGGGGACGGGGGGTGGTGACGGCTCGCAGGGGCGTGGCGAGGATGCGGCGGGCGCCGGTGAACAGGCCCGCCGCCAGGACGAGCCAGCCGGCCGCGCCCAGATACAGCACGGGCTCGCTCCAGCGCACGGCGGACCGCCCGCTGTAGCCGAGGACGGCGACCAGGCCGGCGACCGCGCTGTACGCGCACCCTTCGACCGGGCCGAGCACGAACATCCCGGCGGCGGCCCAGGTCAGGTACTGGAGTCCGGAGGCGGTGGACAGGAGCAGCAGCAGCCCCAGCGTGACGGCGACGACGCCGGGCGCCTCGGCGGGCCGCAGCCAGGCGAGCCGGAGCCCGGCGGCCACACAGACCAGCACGAAGAGGAAGTGGCCGCCGCCCTGGATGAAGGTGATGACCGGCTCGGGCATCCCGAGGACGTCCGCGAACCGCACGAGCCCCCACAGTCGGTAGCTGCCGCCCCCGTACTCAAGGACGTTGTGCACCAGGTCCATGGGCACGGTCAGCAGCGCCGGCCCCCACACCAGCGCGCCGACCCCGGCGAACCCGGCGGCGAAGCGGGCCAGGACCGGCCGCCCGCCGCGCAGCGCGACGACGAAGAGGGCCGGGATCACCACGACCGGGATGAACTTGACGCTGATCGACAGCGCCGCCGCGACGCCCGCCGCGAGCGGTGCCTTCCGGTCGGCCAGGAGGTGGGCGGCGGCCAGCGCGAAGGCGACGGCGACCGCGTCGGTGTTGCCGTGGTAGCCGGAGGTCGCGATGAGCACCGGGCTGACGGCAACCCCGGTGCCGCAGAGCAGCGCGGTGCGCGGGGTGGCGCGGCGGCGGACGATCTCGAACACGAGGACCGCGCAGGCGAAGTCGGCGGCCGACGCGGGGACGCGGATCAGCGTGGCGAAGGAGAAGCCGAGTTCGGTGAGGCGGTCGAGGCCCAGCAGCATCCACCCGGCCAGCGGCGGGTGGTTGTAGACGGGGAGCCCGGGCAGCGGGTGCGCGTAGATGCGGACGGGGCCGTACCCGGTGATGGCCTTCGCGAACCCCGCGAAGATCCGCACATCGGCGGGGCCGGGCGAGTTGGCCGCGATGATCATGCGGGTGAGGAGGCCCGCGGTCGCCGCGACGAGCACGGCGGCCCTGGCCCGCCGTACGTCCGTTTCGCCCCACATTCGGATACCCATGGAAGCAGAACGTAGCAAGGCGGCGACGCTATGCGACGCAGCGAATCGTCACCGTGGCGTAAACACCGGCCCGGCGAACGCCGATGCCCGGCCGGTGCGGACCGGCCGGGCATCGGGGCTCAGCAGTGGCGGCTACAGCATGCGGTCGACCACCCGGGCGGTGGCCCGGCCGTCGTCCAGGTCGCAGAAGTCGTGCCGGAACCGCTCGTACGCCTTGGCGTGTCCGGCGATGGCCCGCTCGGGGTCCTTCAGCGCGGCGATCAGGTCGTCGGAGCCCGGGATCAGGGGTCCGGGCGCCCGCTTCTCGAAGTCGAAGCTGAACCCGCGCAGCGTGTCGCGGTAGTGCTCCAGGTCGTACGTGTGGAAGAGCATCGGCCGCCCGGTCTGGGCGAAGTCGAACATCAGCGAGGAGTAGTCGGTGACCAGGGCGTCGCTGATGAGCATGAGTTCGCCGACGTCCGGGTAGCGCGAGACGTCCTTGACGAAGCCCGTGCCGCTGTCCGGGAGCCGGTCGGTGACCATGTAGTGGCGGCGCACCAGGAGCACGGTGTCCTCGCCGAGTTCGCGTTCGGCGGCGGCCAGGTCGAGCTGGAGGCCGAGCGAGTAGCGCCCGGCGCCGAGGCGCTGGTCCTCGCGCCAGGTCGGTGCGTACAGGACGACGCGCTTGCCGGCCGGGATGCCCAGCTTCTCCCGTACCGCGGTGGCGACCTTGGCGCGGTCCGCGGCGTGGAAGATGTCGTTGCGCGGGTAGCCGCACTCCAGCACCTCGCCCTCGAAGCCGAACGAGCGGCGCAGGACGGGCGTGGAGAACGTGTTCGGCGAGACCAGGAAGTTCCACTGCGCGGCCCGCTCGGCGAGGGTCGCGATGTATCCGGCGTTCGCCTGGGCGGTGCCCGCGAGTTCGAGGCCGATGCGCTTGAGCGGGGTGCCGTGCCAGGTCTGGACGACGGTCTGGTCCTCGCGGCGCACGAACCACTCGGGCAGCTGGGTGTTGGTGATGATGTAACGGCTGCGGGCCAGCGCCTCGTGCCAGGCGACCGAGCCGTGCTCGACGGCGGTGGTGCCCTCGGGGACGATCGCCTGCTGGTCGCGGACGACCCAGATGTGCTCCACCTCGGTGCCCCGGCGCACCAGCTCCTCGTACACCGCGCGCGGCGAGTCCGAGTACTGGCGGCCGTCGAAGGTGCTGTAGAGCGCGGCCGCGCGCAGCGGCTCGGAGCGCTGTGCCGCGTACGCCTCGCTCAGCAGGCGCTTGGCGCGCGGGCCTCGCTCGGCGGCGCTGAGCACGGAGCCGGAGACGACGAGGAGCTGGTCGCCGAAGCGGCGCTCCAGGGTGTAGTCGCGGCCGCCGAGCGTGCGGGTGGCGGGCAGGGTGTGGAAGGCGGAGGCGGGGAGCCGCAGCGCGCGGTCGCCGCTCTCGTCGGCGGCGCCCCTGTCCCGGAAGAAGAAGTACCAGTTGCCCTCGCCGAGCGGCACGGCGCCGCCCGGCCCCTCCACCGCGTCCGGCCGCAGCTCGGCGCGGAAGCGGCGGGCGCTCCCGGGTCCGGTGAACTCGACCGGGAAGACCTGCTCCTCGCGGTGGGCGCTGTTCTGCGCGATCAGCTCGACCGGGTGCTCCGGGTCCTCCGGGAAGGTGCCCTCCAGGAAGAGCCGGCCGTCGTCCGTCCAGCTGGCCAGCTCGACGGCGGGCTGCACGGGGCGGTCGGCGATGACCAGATTGCCGCGCGCGCTGACGGTGAGGGCCAGCTCGCGGCGGACGCCGTCCGGCCCGTCGGCGAGCGGGTAGCGGCCGGGGTGGACCGAGCCGGGGGCGTCGAGCGACGCCTTCAGGCCCGTACCGACGAGATGGAGGCTGTATGTGACGCTCTTCGGGGCGTCCTCGTCGGTGGGGCGGTTCTCCTCGACCGCGGTGAGCGGCAGCTCGGCGGTGAAGCGGTTCCAGCCGGCACCGGCGCCGGTGCCCACGGTGACGGGGACCTCGACGGTGGTCTTGGTGGTGCCGTGTGTCAGGACCAGGGTCAGCTCGTCCTTGACGAGGCGGGCGCGGACCACGCCGGAGACCTTGGCGGTGCCGGGCCGCTCGCCCGGGCCGTGGGTCTCGAAGCGGGCGTCGACGCGCTCGGAGTGCAGCACCAGTTTGTCGCCCTCGAAGGCGGCGGCGATGCGGTGGTCTCCGTCGGGGCGGTGGACGGGCGGGGCGACGGACGCCTCGCGGACCGAGGGAAAGGAGCGGCGCAGCAGGCCGCCGCGGGCGATGCCGACCTGGAACTGGAAGGTGAGCTGCTTGGGGCCGCTGTCGCCCTGGACGCGGAGCTTGGCGGCGTCGACGGAGGTCTCGAAGCCGGCCCGGTGGTAGTCGTGCAGGCTCTGCCGGGAGCGGGCGGTGGCCTCGGGCTCGTCGGTGCGGCGCAGCCGGAGCGGGACGACATGGCGCCGGCCGGCCCGCAGCCAGCCGATCCGGAACTCACTGGCCCCGGAGCTGACGGGCAGGTTCCGGATGTACGCGTAGCCGCTGAGGTGCAGCTTGCCGTCGCGCCACTGGGCGTCGCGCAGCCGGGCGGCGAGCGGCAGATCGCGGTCGCCTACGCGGGCCACGGGGGCGGGCAGCGGCCGGCTGAGCACGGGGTAGTGGGCCACGCGCTTGCGCATGCCGCTGACCTCGAACGCACCGGGCTCCCGCTTCTCCTGGAGGAGCAGCGCCAGCAGCTCGTCCATGCGGTGCTCGCGCACCAGGTACCACATCACGCGCAGGCGCAGCGGCAGCCCGTCGAGCACCGAGGGGTCGACCTGGTCGATGAACTTGTTGGTGTACGTGAGGAACGCGTCCCGGTACTCCTGGTCACCGTCCGGCAGGACCTCCATGAAGTACCAGAGGTCGTTGGCCAGCGCGTGCGCCTCGTAGTGGTTCTTGTCGGCGGGGGTGCGGTTCTCCACCAGGAAGTCGGAGACGCCCTGGACGTGGGCGACGCGGTCGTGGATGCCGCGGACGACGGCCCGGCTGGTGGTGATGGAGCCGGGGCGGTCGCGCCAGTAGTAGACGGGGTCCTTGACGATGTCGACGGAGCCGGCCAGGAAGTGGGCGGGCAGTACGACGGGGATGTCCTCGTACAGCGCGCCGACCGGGAAGGCGAACTCGTGCTTGTCCCAGAAGGAGCGGCGGAAGACCTTGTTGCAGGCGATGCGGTCGCCGAGGAGGTCCAGGTCGCGCGAGACGTGGGTGCGCTGACGGGTGGTGGCCATCGGCTTGCGGAACATCGGCGACTGCACCAGCTTGCCGCCGGCGCGCAGCCGCAGGACGTTGCCGGACGCCAGGTCCGAGCCGGTCTCCTCCAGCGACTCGACCAGCAGCTCGTAGGCGTTCGGCGGGATGATGTCGTCGCTGTCGCAGAAGGCCAGGTAGCGGCTCTCCGGGTCGCAGTTGCGGAAGCCGGTGTTACGGGCGTGCCCCAGTCCCCCGTTCTTCTGCCGGACCAGCTTGAAGCGGTCGTCGCCCGCGGCGAACTCCTCGGCCAGAGCGGCACTGCCGTCGGTGGACCCGTCGTCGACCATCACCACCTCAAGGTCGGTCATGGTCTGCTCCGCGAGGGACTTCAGACAGTCCGTCAGGAAGAGCTCCACGTTGTAGACGGGGACAACGACACTGAGCCGTGGCGGCATGTTGAGCACGTCCGTTCATCAAGGGCCTGGCTATCCATGGGGCTCAACCGCGAAGGCGGTCGCGGGTCACCGGTTACGGTCCCGAACGAGTGACTACGCCTGCACCGTGCTCGCCCCGCGCCCACACCCCGGAAGGCCCGGTGGGCGGCCCGCCCACCAGATTAACCGATCGAAGGGTGACCCCTACAAGCACGCTGGCACACCCCCGCGAGCGGCCATCAGGCAGGGTCCGCGCCCTGTGTGAGCGCCGCCACCGCCGAGATCGCGAGGTCGTCCAGATACCCCCGGGGCAGCTCGCCCCGGACCACCGCGAGCCGCCAGTAGAGCGGGCCGACGATCAGGTCGAGGGCGCGGCCGGGGTCGCTGCCGGGCGGCAGCTCGCCGCGTGCGACGGCGTTCCGGACGACCACGGCGGCCATGCCCTGCTGCGGGTCGAGCAGGGCGGCCTTGATGGCGTCGGCGATCTCCGGGTTCCTGGCCGCCTCGACCAGCAGGTCCGGGATGACCTGGGAGGCCAGCGGGTGGCGCAGGGCGTACGCGGCCAGTTCGAGGACCGCGCGCACATCCCCGTACAGCGAGCCGGTGGCGGGGGCGGGCATGCCCTGCGCGGCGACGGCCGAGACCAGGTCGAGGACCAGGTGCAGCTTGGACTTCCAGCGCCGGTAGACGGCGGTCTTGCCTACGCCGGCCCGGCGGGCGATGCCCTCGATGGACATCCGGGCGAACCCGACCGCGGCGAGCTCGGCGAACACCGCGCTGCGGATGGCGTCGGTCACGTCCTCGCGCAGGACGGCGGCTCCCGCCGGGGCTCGGCGGCGGCTTCCGGGGTCGGTGGTCATGGCCGAATCATAGTCCGCGACGACGAAACGGTTGCGTTCCGACGTGGGTACGTCCTACCCTCGGCGTTGCGACGATACGGTCCCGTCCCGTCGCCGGGTGCGTCTCTTTCCGCCCGTACGCCGTGCCGGTACGCCGGCCGGTACGCCGTCGCCCGGACGCCGTGCCGGTGCGCCGTGCCCCCGCCTGCCCGCCTCCCGTCGAAAGCGATCGTGGTGAGCCAGACAACAGCCCCGGCCCCGGTGGACAGCCCGCCACCGCTCTCCCCGCCCGTGTACGGCTCCGGCGAGCTCGCCGCGCTCGCCGAGCGCCACGGGCTGACCGTGAGCGGCGCGCGCCCCTCGCTGCGCGCGTACGTGTCGCAGCTGTGGGGGCGGCGCCACTTCATCACGGCCTTCGCCACGGCCAGGCTCACCGCCCAGTACAGCCAGGCGAAGCTGGGCCAGGTCTGGCAGATCATGACCCCGCTCCTCAACGCGACGGTCTACTACTTCATCTTCGGCATCCTGATGAAGACGAAGCACGGCGTGCCGGACTACGTGCCGTTCCTGGTCACGGGCGTCTTCATCTGGACCTTCACCAGCTCCTCGATCACCGCCGGCACCCGTGCGATCAGCGGCAACATCGGCCTCGTACGGGCGCTGCACTTCCCGCGCGCCTCGCTGCCGATCGCGCTCGCCCTGCAACAGCTCCAGCAGCTGCTGTTCTCACTGGGCGCGCTGGTCCTGATCCTGCTGGCCTTCGGGCAGTACCCGCAGCCGTCCTGGCTGCTCGCCGTCCCCGCGCTGGCCCTCCAGGCCGTGTTCAACACCGGCCTCTCGATGGTCATGGCCCGGCTCGCCGCGCGCACCCCGGACATCACCCAGCTCACCCCGTTCGTGCTGCGCACCTGGATGTACGCGTCGGGCGTGATGTGGAGCATGAGCACGATGCTGAGCGGCGGCCGGGTGCCGGAGTGGGTGAGGCTCGCCCTCGAACTGAATCCGGCGGCCGTCTTCATCGATCTGGTGCGCTTCGCGTTCATCGACAGCTTCGGCGCACACCAGCTGCCCCCGCACGTCTGGGCGGTCGCGGCCGGCTGGGCGCTGGTGTGCGGCGCGGGCGGGTTCGTCTACTTCTGGAAGGCCGAGGAGAGTTACGGGCGTGGCTGAGCACACGGACGCGGCGGTGCCGACCGTCGTCGTGGACGACGTCCACATCACGTACAAGGTCAACGGCGCCCGCACCGGCCGGGGCAGCGCCACCGCCGCGCTGAGCCGGATCGCCTCACGCCGGCAGGCCCCGGGCGTGCGCGAGGTGCACGCCGTCAAGGGCGTCAGCTTCGCCGCGTACAAGGGAGAGGCGATCGGGCTGATCGGCTCCAACGGCTCGGGCAAATCGACCCTGCTGAAGGCCGTCGCGGGCCTGCTCCCCGTCGCGAAGGGCCGCGTCCACACCCATGGCCAGCCCTCGCTGCTCGGCGTCAACGCCGCACTGATGAGCGACCTGACCGGCGAGCGCAACGTGGTGCTCGGCGGCCTCGCGATGGGCATGACGCGGGCGGAGATCCGGGAGCGCTACGAGGAGATCGTGGAGTTCTCCGGCATCAACGAGAAGGGCGACTTCATCACCCTGCCGATGCGCACGTACTCCTCCGGCATGGGCGCCCGCCTCCGCTTCTCGATCGCGGCCGCCAAGAACCACGACGTCCTGCTGATCGACGAGGCCCTGTCCACCGGCGACGCCCGCTTCCAGCAGCGCAGCAAGGCCCGCATCCTCGAACTGCGCGAACAGGCGGGCACGGTGTTCCTCGTGAGTCACAACAACAAGTCGATCACCGAGACCTGCGACCGGGCCCTGTGGCTGGAGTCCGGCACCCTCCGCATGGACGGCCCGGCGAAGGACGTCATGGCGGAGTACGAACGCTTCACGAAGAAGCGCTAGCCCACCGGGGGTGGGCGGCCGCTGAGGGTGGGCGGCCGCTGGTTCGCGGCCGCCCACCCCCGGCGCAGCCTAGGCGTGCGTACGAAGCAGCGTCCGCATCGTCCGCATGGCCACCGACAGATTCGCCAGGTCGAACGCGTCCGACCCCTGGATCTCCTCCAGCGTCGACCGCGACCGGGCCAGAATCGCCGCGTTCTTCTCCTCCCACGCCTCGAACCGCTCCTGCGGCGTGGACGCCCCGCCGCCGACGGCCAGCACATCGGCCGTCAGCGCCGCATGCGCCGCGTACAGGTCCTCGCGGATGGACGCCCGCGCCATCGACTGCCACCGGTCCGCCCGCGGCAGCTCGATGATCCGGTCCATCAGCTGGGTGATCCCCAGCCGGTCCGCGAGGTCGTAGTACACCTCGGCGACGGCCAGCGGCTCCTTGCCCGTACGGTCCGCGATGGCCACGATGTCGAGCGCGGGGAAGGCGGAGGAGAAGCCGGCGACGCGCTGCGCCAGCTCGTCCGGGACGCCCGCACCGGTCAGCTCGTCCAGGATGCCCTGGTACCACTCCTGGTCGGCGCCCTTCAGCATCTTCGGCAGCGCCGCCCAGACCTGCTCGACGCCGTCCCGGAAGAAGTCCACCGTCTCGGAGATCTCCAGCGGCTGCGGCCGGTTGCCCAGCAGCCAGCGCGAGCCGCGCTCGACCAGCCGCCGCGAGTGCAGCCGGATCCGGGTCTGGATATCGGCGGCGACCTTGTTGTCGAGGGCTTCCACCGCGTCCCAGACCTCACCGAGCCCGAAGATCTCGCGGGCCGCGAACTGCGCGCGCACGATCTCCTCGATGGAGGCCCCGGTCTCCTCCCGCAGCCGGTGCAGGAAGGTCGAGCCACCGCTGTTGACCGTGTCGTTGACCAGCACCGTGGTGATGATCTCGCGCCGCAGGGCGTGCCCGTCGACCGCCTCGGGGTAGCGGGTGCGCAGCTGCTCCGGGAAGTAGGCGTGCAGCAGCTTCTGGAGGTGCGGGTCGTCCGGCAGGCTGGTCCCGATCAGCTCCTGGGCCGCCGTGATCTTGGTGTAGGCGAGCAGCACGGCCAGCTCGGGCTGGGTGAGCCCCTTGCCGGCGTTCAGCAGTTCGCGGATCTGCCGGTCGCTGGGGAGGAATTCCAGCGCCCGGTCCAGGTGGCCGTCGCGCCCGAGCCGCCGCATGAAGCGCTGCTGGGCGTGGAGCAGGGAGGGCGCCTGCGCGACCGAGTTGGCCAGGGCCGTGTTCTGCGCGTAGTTGTTGCGCAGCACCAGGTGCCCGATCTCGTCGGTCATCTCGGCGAGCAGCTTGTTGCGCTGCTTGACGGTCATGTCGCCGTCCCGCACCAGCCCGTTGAGCAGGATCTTGATGTTGACCTCGTGGTCGGAGGTGTCCACCCCGGCGCTGTTGTCGATCGCGTCGGTGTTGATCCGGCCGCCGTCCCGGGCGAACTCGATGCGGCCGAGCTGGGTGGCGCCGAGGTTGCCGCCCTCGCCGACGACCTTGGCGCGCAGATCGGCGCCGTTGACGCGGATCGCGTCGTTGCCCTTGTCGCCGACGTCCGCGTTCGACTCGGCGGTGGACTTGATGTACGTGCCGATGCCGCCGTTCCAGACGAGGTCGACGGGGGCCTTGAGGACGGCCTGCATCAGCTCGGCGGGCGTCATCTTGGTGACCCCGGCCTCGATGCCCAGCGCCTCGCGGATGTGGGCGTTGACCGGGATGGACTTGGCGCTGCGCGGGTGGACGCCGCCGCCCGCGGAGATCAGGTCCTTGTCGTAGTCGGCCCAGGAGCTGCGCGGCAGGTCGAAGAGGCGGCGCCGCTCGGCGTAGGAGGTGGCGGCGTCCGGGTGCGGGTCGATGAAGATGTGCCGGTGATCGAAGGCGGCGATCAGCCGGATGTGCTCGGAGAGCAGCATGCCGTTGCCGAACACGTCGCCGGACATGTCACCGACGCCGACGACCGTGAAGTCCTCGGTCTGGGTGTCGTGGCCGAGCTCGCGGAAGTGCCGCTTCACGGACTCCCAGGCGCCCCGGGCGGTGATGCCCATGCCCTTGTGGTCGTAACCGGCCGAACCGCCGGAGGCGAACGCGTCCCCGAGCCAGAAGCCGTACGCGACGGCGACCTCGTTGGCGATGTCGGAGAACTTCGCGGTGCCCTTGTCGGCGGCGACGACCAGATAGGTGTCGTCCTCGTCGTGCCGGACGACGTCCTTGGGCGGCACGACCTCGCCGGCCACCATGTTGTCGGTGATGTCGAGGAGCGCCGAGATGAAGGTGCGGTACGCGGCGATGCCCTCGGCCATCCAGGCGTCCCGGTCCACGGACGGGTCGGGCAGCTGCTTGGCGACGAAGCCGCCCTTCGCGCCGACCGGCACGATGACGGTGTTCTTCACCATCTGCGCCTTGACCAGGCCCAGGATCTCCGTACGGAAGTCCTCGCGCCGGTCCGACCAGCGCAGGCCGCCGCGGGCGACCTTGCCGAAGCGCAGGTGGACGCCCTCGACGCGCGGCGAGTAGACCCAGATCTCGAACGCCGGGCGGGGCGCGGGCAGGTCCGGGATGGACTGCGGGTCGAACTTCATCGAGACGTACGCGTGCGGCTCGCCGTCGTCCGCGTGCTGGAAGAAGTTGGTGCGCAGGGTGGCCTTGATGACGGTGAGGAAGGAGCGCAGGATGCGGTCCTCGTCGAGCGAGGCGACCTGGTCGAGGGCCCCGTCGAGCTCTTCGAGGAGCCCGTCGGTCAGCTCCGTGCCCGCGCTCTGACGGCCCGGCGACATCCGGGCCTCGAAGAGCGAGACGAGCAGCCGGGTGGTGTGGACGTTGTTCTGGAGGGTGGACTCCATGTAGTCCTGGCTGAACGTGGACCCGGCCTGGCGCAGGTACTTCGCGTAGGCGCGCAGCACCATGGCCTGGCGCCAGTCGAGCCCGGCGCTGAGCACCAGCGCGTTGAAGCCGTCGTTCTCCGCCTCGCCGGTCCACACTGCGGCGAAGGCGTCCTGGAACCGCTCGCGCGCCCCGTCGGCCAGATAGCCGCCGTTGGCGCTCGCCTGCGGCATCCGCAGCCCGAAGTCGTAGATCCAGGCGTGCGTACGGTCGGCGCAGCGCAGCTCGTACGGGCGCTCGTCCACGACCTCGACGCCGAGCCGCTGGAGGGCGGGCAGCACGGCGGACAGCGAGACCTGCTCACCGGTGCGGTAGATCTTGAAGCGGCGCTCGCCGGGGGCGGCGCCGACCGGCTCGTAGAGGCTGAGCGAGAAGTTCCGCTCGTTCTCCTTGAGCGCGTCGAGGTGGACGAGGTCGGCGACGGCGGCGCGCGCCGAGTGGTCGGCCTTGTAGCCCTCGGGGAAGGAGTGCCCGTACTGACGGAGCAGTTCGGCGGCGCGCTCCTCGCCGCACTCGGCGTTCAGCGCCTCCTGGAAGCCGTCGGCCCAGGAACGGGCGGCCTCGACGAGACGGGCCTCGATGCGGTCGGTCTCGGCGTCGGTGAGGCTGGGCAGCTCGCTGCCGGGCGCGACACGGACGACGAAGTGGAGCCGGGAGAGGATCGATTCGGTGTTCCAGGCCGTGAAGTCGACGCTGGTGCCGTTCAGCTCCTCCTTGAGGATGTCGATCAGCCGCAGCCGCACACCCGTGGTGTAGCGGTCGCGCGGCAGGTAGACGATCGCGGAGTAGTAGCGGCCGTACTCGTCCTGGCGCAGGTAGAGGCGCAGCCGGCGCCGCTCCTGGAGGTAGAGCACCGAGGTGACGACCGAGCGCAGCTGGTCGACGGGGGTCTGGAACAGCTCGTCGCGCGGGTACGTCTCCAGGATCTGGAGCAGGTCGCGGCCGTCGTGGCTGTTGGGGGTGAACCCGGCGCCCTCCAGCACCTCGGCGACCTTGCGGCGGATGACGGGGACCCGGCGCACGGACTCGGTGTAGGCGGCGGACGAGAAGAGGCCGAGGAAGCGGCGCTCACCGATGACGTTGCCCTCGGCGTCGAACTTCTTCACGCCGACGTAGTCGAGGTAGCTGGGGCGGTGCACGGTCGCCCGGCTGTTGGCCTTGGTCAGGACGAGGAGCTTGTGCTCGCGGGCCTTGGCCCGGGCGTCGGCGGGCAGCCGGTCGAAGGACGGGCTCACGGGGTGCGCCTCGTCCTCGGTGTGGTGCGGGTCGGAGCGCAGGATGCCGAGGCCGGTGCCGGGGACGGCGGCCAGCGAGTCGGTGTCCCGCAGCTCGTACTCGCGGTAGCCGAGGAAGGTGAAGTGGTCGGCGGCGAGCCAGCGCAGCAGCTCCCTGGCCTCGTTGACCTCGTCGTCGGCGAGGTCGTCCAGCGGCTCGCCGGGCAGGTCGTCGGCGATCCGGAGCGCCGCGCTCCGCATCTTCTCCCAGTCCTCGACGGTCTCCCGTACGTCGGACAGGACGCGCAGCAGGTCCAGCTGGATCTGCTTGAGGTCCGCGCGGTCGGTCTCGCGGTCGATCTCGACGTGGATCCAGGACTCGACCAGCGCGTCGTGCGGCAGGCCCGCCTTGGCGTCCTTGGGTCCCTTGCCGCCGTCCCGGCGGGTGCCGTCGGTCAGGATCTCGACCAGCTTGCCGGTCACGTCGCGGCGGACGACGACCTGCGGGTGGATCACGACGTGGATGCCGCGGCCCTGGCGGGAGAGCTCGTTGGTGACGGAGTCGACCAGGAACGGCATGTCGTCGGTGACGACCTCGACCACGGAGTGGCTGCACGTCCAGCCGTTCTCCTCGACGGTCGGGGTGTGCACCCGGACGTTCGCCTTGCCCTGGGGGCGCTCCTCGGCCAGCCGGTAGTGCGAGGAGGCGGCACCGAACACGTCGATCGGGTCCCGGCCCACGATGTCCTCGGGCGCGGTGTGCAGGTAGTAGCGCTGGAGGTAGGAGAGCAGGACGTCCTGACGGGAGTGCTCCTGCCCGGCCCCCGAGCCGTCGGCCCCGGCGGCCGCGACGTGCACCCGGGGGGCACCGCCCGGCCCGCCGACACCACCGCCCGGGCTGTTGTCAGCTACCTTGGCGGCCCGTGCGAGCAGCTCGGCCTTGGCTTCGTCCAGCTTGGTCTGCATGTCCTCTGGCTCCTGTCGCGCGCCGTTGCGTGACGTAGGTGAAAAGGTCGGCGTAACGCCACGACGCGGGGTTTCCGGTCGGGGTCGACGCTATGCCGCGATGAGAGACCGCCGGGACCGTATCGGCCGTTTCCAGCGGCCGGTCCGGGCGGAAGGGATCAGCCGAGGCAGCCCGGGCGCGGTGGCGCTCCGGGCGCGGACCGGGGGCTTCACTGCCCCCGAGGCATATCGCGCTGATCACGGCACCAGGCTATCTCGCCCACACCGGTGACGGTCACGATCCGAATACGTACAAAAGAAGCCCCCCAAATTAGACACTCCGGCCAGCGGACGCCGGCGGGGATGCTTGCGCGCGTCCGGGTACGGGAGCAGGACCTGGCGGGGGGCGTCCGGGTGTACGGGGCGGCGCCCCGGCAAGGGCGCCCGGCCACCGGGCAGGTGCCCGGCGAGCACGACCGGCTGCCAGGTCGGCGGCCCAGCGAGCACGAACGGCCACCGGGGGCAGCAGCTCGGCGAGAGCGACCGGCTACCGGCCAGCCGCCGACAAGCGCGACCGACTCCCGGGGCGACGGCCCGGCAGGGCGCGACCGACCACCAGGGTCAGCCGCTCCGCGAGAGCGATGGCCTCGGTCGGCGGCCCGGCGAGCACGACGGGCCACCGGGCAGCGGTCCGGCGAGGCAGGACCGGTCACCGGGTCGGCCGCCCGGCACGGGCGACCCGCTATCGGGTCAGCCGCTCGGCGAGAGCAATCGCCTCGGGCAGCGTGTCCACGACGGGGACGCCGGCCCTCTCCAGGCTGGCACGGCTGTGCGAGCCACCCGTGTAGAGGACGGCTTTGGCACCGGCGTGCGCGGCGGCCACGGCGTCGTCCACCGCGTCGCCTATGACGACCGTGCGCTGCGGGGATATCCCCGCCATGGCCGCGAGATGCCGGCGCATGTACTCCGACTTGCTGCCGCCGGACGGACCCGTGCGCCCGTCCACGCGTACGAAGCGGTCCTCGATGCCGAATCCGCGTACGACGGGGACGAGCTCCTCGTGCCGGTACATGCTCATGATCGACTGGCTGCGCCCGGTCAGCTGCCAGCCGGCCAGCAGCTCGGCGGCCCCGGCGGTCAGCCCGCAGGCGTCGCGCTGCTGGGTGTAGTGGCGGTGGAAGACCCCGTCCATCCGCTCCCACTCGGCGTCGGTGGGGAGCCGCCCCATCAGCCGTTCGTAGAACCGGGGTATCGGGATGCAGTACATCTCCCGGTACTGCTCCACGGTGATCGGCGCCAGGCCGACCTCGCCGAACGCGGCGTTGGTCGCGCCGACGACGGCGGCGTTGTCGTCGAGCAGCGTGCCGTTCCAGTCCCAGACCAGATGCGTGCGGTGGTGTTCCCCCGGTGCGATCCCCATGCCGGAAACGGTACTCGCCCCCACTGACAACGCCCTCGCCTACCCGATCAGACCGGGGATCTCCTGCACTCCGAACCACAGCAGCTCATGGTCCTCGGCACCGTCGACGGTGAACTGCGCGTCGTCGTCCCCGAGGTCCGCCGCCCCGAGCGCGGCCGCGGCGGCCGTGACGTCCTCGTCCGCGTCGTCGGAGTCGACGTGCACCGCGGCGGCCTTGGCCAGCGGCACGGCGGAGGCGATCGTGACCTCGCCGAGCGAGGAGGCGTCCAGGATGTGGTCCGGGTCGGCGACGGCGGCCCCGTCCGGCACGTCGACGGCGACGACGACACGGCGCCGGGCGGCCTGCGGGTCCCCGGCGATCAGGCGCAGCGAGGCGGAGGCGGCCCGGTTGAGCGCCGCGTACTCCAGCTCCTCGATGTCGTCGGAGACGTACCACTCGCGCAGCGCCGGGGTGACGGCGTAGGCGGTGAGCGGACCGGGCCCCAGCTCACCGGCCCGGTGCGCGGCGGCGAGCCCGGCGAGGGTCAGGGGTACGTACACACGCATGGCTCGGCCGCTTTCGTAGTCGGAGACGCCCTCAGGATACGTGCGACGTCCCCCTTTGGGGTTACGCGTAACCCCCGGCCTCCGTCCACCTCACGCCACCCACTCACCCTGCCCGCCCCGCCCCCCGGCCCGCCCCACCACCCGCCGGCCACCCAGACAGGTGAATCCCGCCGCACCCACCTCACCCCCGCCGACACTTGCGACAAATCCGACTCCCCCGTAGAAGATCACCAACAGAAGTTACCGCCCGGTAAATCCGGGCCTCTGGAGCACGGGGGCGACAGATGACCACGAACAGGACCCGACCCGCAGGCCGCCAGGACACCCGCAGGCCCGAAGCCGTACCCGCCCAGCGCCACCGCGTCCCGAGGCGCATGCGCCCCCATCACTGGTTCGCGGAACGCCTGCTGGCGGTCCTGAGCGGCCAGCGCCCGGTCCACTGGATGCTGGGCCACACGATCGGCGACGCCTACGACCAACTGGCCGAACTGGCCCCCACGACACCCCTGCGCACCCGAGGCACCCGCCCGGTCATCCGCATGTGCCGGGGCGCCCAGCCGGCCCCCGGCGTAGTAGAAGCCTGCGCCAGCATCGCCGCGGGCGAGGAAGTCCGAGCCATGGCCTTCCGCCTGGAACAGGGCCCGGACCTCCGCTGGCGCTGCGCGGCGGTGGAACTGGGCAACACACCGATGCGAACACGGTGAGGCGCAAAGCCTGGCGGCCCAGGGGGCCGCCGAGAGGCGCTCCGGGGGTGTACGCCCCTGGAGCCCCGAAGGGAACCTTGGGGGCCTCCAGAGGAGCCCCTGGAGCCCTCGGAGAGCCTGTGGGGAGCCCGGGAGCCCCCGGAGAGCCTGTGGGGAGCCCGGGAGCACGTTGGAGGGCCTGTGGGGAGCCCGGGAGCACTTGGAGAGCCCGAGGGCTCCCCCGGAGCGCTGGGGAGCCCCCGAGGGAGGCCCCGGGAAGCTCTGGGGAGCTCCCGAGGGAGCCCCAGGGGCTCCAGAAGGGTCGGGCGGGGGAGCCCAGAGGGCGTACAAGGCCACACACCCTCGTACTCCCTCCCCCACCCCACTCGGAATCGAGCCCCGACGCGCAACCCAGCCTCGCCGGCGTTTGAGGCGCGGGGCCCGGGGCAGCGCCCCGGTTTCGGGAAGGGGCGGGGTGGGGAACAGGCCCGCCGCAGGCGCAACGCACCCGCACCCGCACCCGCACCCGCACCCGCACCCGCACCCAAACGCAACCGGGCCGGGCACCACCCGGTGCCCGGCCCAGCCACAACCCACAACGTCAGCGCAAGCTACTTCTTACGCCGCCGCCCCCCAGAAGACTTCTGCGCCTTACGCCGCTCCGCCCGAGTAAGCCCATCCGACTCCGCCCCGGCACCAACCCCCGCACCGTCCCCACTCGCGAAGTCGCCCTCGACAACCCCGCCCTCCCCGTCAACCGTGGGAGCGGAGAAGTGCAGCCGATCCGGCCGCTGCGGAGCATCCAGCCCCTTCGCCCGGATCTCCGGCCGCGAGGCCGGCACCGCGTCCTCCTTGGACAGCGAGGTCGCCGCGTCCTCCACCGGCACCTCCTCGACCTGCTGCTCGACCTGGACCTCCAGGTTGAACAGGTAGCCGACGGACTCCTCCTTGATGCCCTCCATCATGGCGTTGAACATGTCGAAGCCCTCCCGCTGGTACTCGACCAGCGGGTCCTTCTGGGCCATGGCCCGCAGGCCGATGCCCTCCTGGAGGTAGTCCATCTCGTAGAGGTGCTCACGCCACTTGCGGTCCAGGACGGACAGCACCACACGCCGCTCCAGCTCCCGCATGATCTCGGAGCCGAGCGTCTTCTCGCGCTCGTCGTACTGCTCGTGGATGTCTTCCTTGACCGACTCGGCGATGAACTCCGCCGTGACCCCGGCCAGATCCCCCGCGGTCTCCTCCAGCTCGGCGACGGTGACCTTCACCGGGTAGAGCTGCTTGAACGCGCCCCACAGCCGGTCCAGGTCCCACTCCTCGGCGAAGCCCTCCGCCGTCTCCTGGCGGATGTAGTCGTCGATCGTGTCGTCCATGAAGTGGCGGATCTGCTCCTGGAGGTCCTCACCCTCCAGGACCCGGCGCCGCTCACCGTAGATGACCTCACGCTGCCGGTTGAGCACCTCGTCGTACTTCAGGACGTTCTTACGCGTCTCGAAGTTCTGCTGCTCGACCTGCGACTGCGCGGACGCGATGGCCCGCGTCACCATCTTGTTCTCGATCGGCACATCGTCCGGCACATTGGCCATCGACATGACGCGCTCGACCATCTGCGCCTTGAACAGCCGCATCAGGTCGTCGCCGAGCGACAGGTAGAAGCGGGACTCGCCCGGGTCGCCCTGACGGCCGGAACGACCGCGCAGCTGGTTGTCGATACGACGCGACTCATGCCGCTCGGTGCCCAGCACATACAGCCCGCCGAGGTCCTTGACCTCCTCGAACTCCGCCCGCACCGACTCCTCGGCCTTCTCCAGCGCGGCGGGCAGCGCGGCCGCCCACTCCTCGACATGGTCGACGGGGTCGAGCCCACGCTGCCGCAGCTCCGCCTCGGCGAGGTCGTCCGGATTGCCGCCGAGCTTGATGTCGGTGCCTCGTCCGGCCATGTTCGTCGCGACGGTCACCGCGCCCTTGCGGCCGGCCTGGGCGACGATCGTCGCCTCCCGGTCGTGCTGCTTGGCGTTGAGGACCTCGTGCTGGACACCGCGCTTGGAGAGCTGCTGCGAGAGGTACTCGGACTTCTCGACGGAGGTGGTGCCGACGAGGATCGGCTGCCCCTTCTCGTGCTTCTCGGCGATGTCGTCCACGACGGCGGCGAACTTCGCGACCTCGGTGCGGTAGATCAGGTCCGACTGGTCGACACGCTGCATCGGCCGGTTCGTCGGGATCGGCACCACGCCGAGCTTGTAGATCTGGTGGAACTCGGCGGCCTCGGTCATCGCCGTACCGGTCATGCCGGAGAGCTTGTTGTAGAGGCGGAAGAAGTTCTGAAGGGTGATCGTGGCGAGCGTCTGGTTCTCGTCCTTGATGTCCACCCCTTCCTTCGCCTCGATCGCCTGGTGCATGCCCTCGTTGTAGCGGCGGCCGGCGAGGATACGGCCGGTGTGCTCGTCAACGATCATGACTTCGCCGTCGATGACGACGTAGTCCTTGTCCTTCTTGAAGAGTTCCTTGGCCTTGATGGCGTTGTTGAGGTACCCGACGAGGGGGGTGTTCACCGACTCGTACAGATTCTCGATGCCGAGCCAGTCCTCGACCTTGGAGACGCCGGACTCGTGGATCGCCACGGTCCGCTTCTTCTCGTCGACCTCGTAGTCGCCGGTCTCCTCGATGCCCTTGAGCGGGTTGCCCGCCTCGCCCTTGGTGAGGCGGGTGACCAGCTTGGCGAAGTCGCCGTACCACTTGGTGGCCTGGTCGGCGGGACCGGAGATGATCAGCGGCGTACGGGCCTCGTCCACCAGGATCGAGTCGACCTCGTCCACGATCGCGAAGTTGTGGCCGCGCTGGACCAGCTCGTCCTTCGACCACGCCATGTTGTCGCGGAGGTAGTCGAACCCGAACTCGTTGTTCGTGCCGTACGTGATGTCCCGGCCGTACTGCTCGCGGCGCTCGGCCGGAGTCATGTTCGCGATGATGCAGCCGACGTCGAGGCCGAGGAACTTGTGGACCCGGCCCATCATCTCGGAGTCACGCGAGGCCAGGTAGTCGTTCACCGTGATCAGGTGGACGCCGTCGCCGGACAGGGCGTTCAGATACGCGGGCAGCGTGCCGACGAGGGTCTTGCCCTCACCGGTCTTCATCTCGGCGACATAGCCGAGGTGCAGCGCGGCGCCGCCCATGATCTGGACGTCGTAGTGGCGCTGGCCGAGGACGCGCTTGGCCGCCTCGCGGACGGTGGCGAACGCCTCGGGAAGCAGGTCGTCCAGGCTCTCGCCGTCCGCGTACCGTTCCTTGTACTCGTCGGTGAGCGCCCGCAGCTCGGCGTCGGAGAGGTTGACGAAGTCCTCTTCGATGGAGCTGACCTGGTCCGCGATGCGGTGCAGTTTGCGCAGGATCTTGCCTTCGCCTGCACGCATGAGCTTGTTGAAGACGGACACTGAGGCTGGTCTCCTTGCCGGTCGGGCCTGGGCACGGGTCGTGTGATGGACTCTGGCACGGGCACGGCAGGTGGGCCCCACCGCAACGGTCATCGTAAGCGAGGACCCCGCCGCGCCGGGAGGGCTGCCACCGCGTTCTCCCCGCGGTGCCCTTCAGAGTCAACGGACGAAGGGCACCGAAGGTGCCGGGGAATCACGAAAAGTACTCGCGCCCTCACCGGCATCTCACCAGAATCCCTTCATGGAGCCCCTGGAACCGATCACCCTCACCACCGACCGCCTGCTGCTGCGCCCCTTCACCCCCGACGACACCGACGCGGTGTACGAGGCGTGCCAGGACCCGGACATCCAGCGCTGGACGGTCGTCCCCTCGCCGTACGCGCGCGCCGACGCGGAGTTCTTCACGGAACGCCTCTCGCCCGAGGGCTGGCGGGACGGCTCGATGTACAACTTCGCCGTGGTGCCCCGCGCGGGCGGACCCCTGGCAGGCGCGCTCGGCATCAACCGCCGCACCGGCCCCGGTCTGTACGAGGTCGGCTTCTGGACCGCGAGGGAGCAGCGCGGCCGCGGCTACACGGCCGAGGCCGTGCTGTGCGCCGCCCGCTGGTCCTTCACCGCGCTCGGCTGCGACCGGCTGGAGTGGAAGGCCGAGACCGGCAACCTCCCGTCGCGGGCCGTCGCGCTGCGCGCGGGCTTCCGGATGGAGGGCGAACAGCGCTCGGGGCTGCTCAACAAGGGCGTACGCCGCGATGCGTGGACAGGCGCGCTGCTCCCTGCGGACCTGGGTCTGCCGGGCACCGCCGCCTACGTCCCGGCGGGCGGTGTCAGTGCCGCCCCCTAGAGTGCGGAGCATGACGTCTGTGCAGCCACCCGCAGTCGAACTCTCCGCCGACCAGGCCCGCAGGATCGCCCTGCGGGCCCAGGGCTTCCTGGGCGCACCGGACCGCCGCCCGGGGGCGGCCGGGGTGCTGCGCCACCTCGGCGCCGTACAGCTGGACACGATCTCGGTGCTGGCCCGCTCGCACGAGCTGATCCCGTACGCGCGCCTGGGCGCGATCGGGCGGCGCACGGTCGAGGAGGCGTACTGGTCGGGCGGCCGCGCCTTCGAGTACTGGTCGCACGCGGCGTGCATCCTGCCCGTCGAGGAGTGGCCGCACTTCGCGTTCCGGCGGCGCGCCTACCGGGCCCGGCCGCAGTGGTCCCACGACCTGCCGGACGGCGCGTACGACACCGTCGTCAAGCAGCTGACCGCCGAGGGCCCGCTGACGGCGACGGAGCTGGGCGGCGCGAAGAACGGCGGGGAGTGGTGGGACTGGTCCGCCTCGAAGGTGGCCGTCGAGCGGGCCCTGATGTACGGCGAGGTGGTGTGCACCGAGCGGCGCGGCTGGAAGCGGGTCTACGACCTCGCGGAGCGCGCCCTGCCCGGCTCCGTGCTGCACGACGACCTCGACGACGCGGAGTGCCTGCGCCGCCTCGTGGCGCTCGCCGGGCAGTCGCTGGGCGTGGGCACCCGGGCGGACATCGCCGACTACCACCGCCTCAAGGGCGAGCAGTTCGACGCCGTGGTGGCGGACTCCGGGCTGGTGCCGGTGGCCGTGGAGGGCTGGTCGAAGCCGGCCTGGGCGGACCCGGCGGCGCTGGCCTCCGAGCCCCGGGGCCGGCACCGGACGACGCTGCTCTCGCCGTTCGACTCACTGGTCTGGGAGCGGGCCCGGACCGAGCGGATCTTCGGTTTCACCCACCGCCTTGAGGCGTACGTGCCCAAGCAGAAGCGGGTGCACGGCTATTTCGCGATGCCGCTGCTGGCCGGCGGGCGCCTCCAGGGCCGGGTCGACCCGGCCCGCGAGGGGACGACGCTGATCGCCCGGCAGGTGTCCCTGGCGGGCGCCAAGGCCGTGGCGCCGATGGCCCAGGCCCTGGTGGAGGCGGCCTCCTGGGTCGGCTGCACGGATGTCCGGCTGGAGCGGGTGGAGGCTCCGGAGCTGCGCGGGCCGCTCTCGGCGGAGATCGCCCGCCTGCTGGCCTGACCCCGTCCGGTGTACCGGCCGTCGCGCCGGTTCACCGGATCTCCAGGATCTTCTCCCGCATCGCGTAGACGACCGCTTCCATCCGGGAGTGGAGCTGGAGCTTCTCCAGAATGTTGCGGACGTGGTTCTTCACGGTGTTCTCGGAAATGAACAGCTGCTTCGCGATATCGCGATTGTTCATGCCGGTCGCGACCAGTTTGAGGACTTCCAGTTCCCGTTCGGTCAGCCGGGGCGCCGGTACCAGCCGGCGTTCGTCGGTGCGCTGGATCATCGACTTGAACTCGGTGAGAAGTTTCGACGCCATGGACGGGCTGATCTGGGACTGCCCATCGGCGACCGCGCGAATCGCGGTGGACACCTCGTCCGTGGAGATCTCCTTGAGGAGATACCCCGTGGCCCCGGCCTTGATCGCCTCGTAGAGATCGGCTTCCTCGTCGCTGATCGTCAGCATGATGATCTTCGCGCTGGGCGCCACTTCCTTGATGGACGTGCAGGCTTCGATGCCGCCGCGCCGGGGCATCCGCACATCCATCAGCACGATGTCCGGGAGCAGGTCGGCCGCCTTGTCCACCGCCTCGGCGCCGTCCCCGGCCTCGCCGACGACCTCGATGTCCTCCTCGTGCGCGAGGACGATCTCCAGACCTCTGCGGAAGAGCGCATGGTCGTCCACCACCAGGACCCGGATGGGCTCCTTGCGGTAGCCGCCGTCCCGGTCCGCACCACCGAGGTCGCGTACGGGCTCGTCGGCATCACTCGCGTCGCGCACGGGCCCGAAGGTGTCCGCCATCGTTCCTCCCCCTGAAGGCCACGGCCTGAAATTCACGAACGGTCCGCCAACGGCAGTTCACAGAGCACCGATTGGCTTGGGTCGCCATGATTTCATGCCGGGACGGCAGTGCGGTGATGACTTGGTGACAGACGGGTGCCCCTGGGGGCGTGCGGACGCTCCAGGGGCACCACTCGATGGTGGCGTCAGCCGCCGAGCGCGCCGCCCGCGCCGCCCGCCTCGTCGGCGGCCAGCGGGTCGGTCCTCAGGTGGATGACACCGTAGTCGTAGGCGTGCCGCCGGTAGACGACACTGGGTTCCTTCGTCTCGTTGTCCACGAACAGATAGAAGTCGTGTCCGACCAGTTCCATCTCGTAGAGGGCCTGGTCGAGCGACATGGGCGCCGCGACGTGCGTCTTCTCGCGCATCACCAGCGGTCCTTCGCCCTGCACCTCAAGCGAACCGATCCTGGTGGTGGGTACGGGCTGTGCCGTCTCGTCGGGAATCAGCTCGCCGTCGCCGTTGAAGGATGCCGCGTCCGGCACCATCTCTCCGACCTCGGCGGCGGGAATGCGCCCCGTGCCCCGGCGGCTGTAGCGCTTGTCGTGCTGCTTGCGCAGCCGGGCCTCCAGCTTGCCGGTGGCCAGGTCCAGCGCTGCGTACGGGTCGCCTGCGGCCGCTTCTGCCCTGATGACCGGTCCACGCGAGCGGAGCGTGATCTCCACCCGGTCGGAGCGGTCTGCCTGACGAGGGTTCGGCTCCTTGGACACCTCCACGTCGAGGCTGATCACCTTGCCGTCGAACTTCTGGATCTTGTCCAGCTTCAGCTTCTCGGCCACGTGCTTGCGGAACCGCTCGGGCACCTCGGTCTTGCGGCCCTTGACGACGATGTCCACGCAGAACTCCGTTCCCGGATCGCTCCGCTCAGTGGCGGAGCATCTCCCTTTTGCACCTGGTCCCGGTGATGGCCGGGACCGCGGACTCGGTGACTTCCACCTCCTCCTCCCCAGCCGGCGAGGTTTCCACCCCACCGGATTTCCGGTTTCCGAACCACTGGTGGGTCGCCTGCCCGAAACCTGATGGTGCATTCGTCGAGGGCCGGCATTCACCATTCCTCACAACCGAACATAGCCTGCTCGGACGGTTGTCGGCACCCGCTACTCGCACGTACCTCCGTTCAGGTCTTTTTACCCACTCACTACCTGCAACGATGCAAGTTCAGTTCCAGTTCCGGTTTATTTCCCGGACGGCGGGACATGCCGCGTCGAAGGCCGGCGGGGGCGCCGCGACCACGGCCGCGTCGCGCACGCGGGGCCCCGCGTCCCCGCAGGCCGCGCCGAGCGCCCGGGCCGCCTCGGCCAGTGTGGCCCCCGTGGTCAGCAGGTCGTCCACCAGCACCACCCGTCCGGCGGTGAGCAGCCGCCCACCCCCAGCCGCCACATCCAGCGCCCCGGCCAGATTGGCCGCGCGCTCCGCCGAGGTCAGACCCGACTGGTCGGCCACCGCCCGCCGCTGCCGCAGCACCGCGACGACGGTCGCCGGGACGCCCGTCCGCCGCAACCGGGCGGCCGCCGCCAGCGCGATCCGGCGCGCCGGATCATGCCCGCGCGCCGCCACCGCCCGGCGCGCGGAAGGCACCGGTACGAGCAGCAGCGGCCGCCCGTCCGGATCCCGCCCGGCTCCGGCCCGTACCGCACCCGCCAGCGCCCGGCCGAGCGGGCGCGCCATCGCGAGCACACCGCGCTCCTTGTGGGCGAGCAGGACCGCCCGCACGGCGCCCTCGTATCCGGCGGCGGCATGCACCACGGGCAGCCCGGACGGCTCCGGCGAGGGCCGCACCCGGCGCGGCGCTCCGCCGTACAGCCGCGCGCCGCATGCCTCGCACAGCTCCGTCCGCGCCCTGCCGCAGCCCCCGCAGGCCACCGGAAGGACGAGCCCGCTGATCTCGCGCCACCACCCCCGCACACCTCAACTGTGCGCCTCCCGGAGCCGGCGGGCCACCCCTGTGGAAAACCCCGGACGGCTTGGGTGTCAGCCCGGGTAGACCAGCGCCGAGCCCTCCTTGAGGACCGTCTGCCAGTTGTCGCCGGGGAGCAGCTTCACTATCCCGTCGCCGAAGGTGTCCGCCATCAGCGGCAGCTGCTCGTCGTCGGCGGCGGCGATGGCCAGCACCTGGTTCACCCCGGGCAGGACGCCCGAGGAAGGCGTCGAGCCGTCCGCCTGTACGTACCGGACCTGCTGTACGCCGCCCTGTTCCTTGCCGACGACCACGAGGCGGCTGCGGCCGGACCAGGACACCGCCGTCACGTCCGCGAGCTGCGGCGCGGCCTGGCGCAGGTCGACCACGGAGACCTGGGCGTCGTCCTGCGTGCCGAGGCGTTCGATCCTGCCGATCTTCAGCGTCGTGTGGCCGTCCTTCGTCAGCAGCAGCGCTATGCGCACCCCGTCCGAGGAGAGCCGAAGCCCGGCGATCCGGCTGCCGCCCAGGCTCGGCACGGTCACTTCCTGCGGCTTGCCCGTGCCGTGGGGCAGCCTCAGCAGCCTGGAGTTCTCCGGGTCGCGGTCGGCGACCCAGAGGTCGCCGAGGCCGTCCCAGCTGGGCGCCGTCAGCCGGTCCGCGGGGTCGGCCGCCTTGCTCGTCAGGGCGGGCAGGGGGAGCGCGCCGTCCGCGGCGATGGAGGCCACGTAGAGCGACTCGTTGTGCTGGGAGACCGCTGCCGCCGACTGCTCGTCCCGGGCCACGCCGACCGCGCTCACCTTCAGCGCGCCGTCGCCGAAGGGACCGGCCACCGGCTCCGGCTCGCCGCTGCCCCTGGTGCTGCCCGGGATGCGCTCCACCCGGCCCTTGGCATCCACGAAGTACTGGCTGTCGGGTCCGCCCGAGGAGCCGTCGGGGGCGTACGCCTCGGCCTGGTCCGCGTCGAGCAGGCACAGCGGCGAACCGTCGGAACGCTGCAACTCCACCTGCTCGACCCGCGCGGACGTCAGGTCCCGGAGGGTGAAGAGGACCTGCGAGGCCATCATCCGGCAGACCCGCTGCCCGGTCCCGTCCGCGTACTTGTTGAGCGGGACCTTCAGCACGTTGCGGTCGTCGGGTGTCAGGGAGGCGACGTCCTTCCTGAGGTCCGTCCCCTTGGGGAAGCGCGAGGCGACGACCGGCCTCAGCCAGTCGGTCGGGCCCCGCAGCAGGCTGCGGACCGCCTGCGTCACCGTGTCCATCCCGGTCGCCGGGTCGGTCCGGTTGCGCAGGTAGACGGGGTCGGCGACGAGCGTGGCCTCCGGATCGGACCGCCCGGCGGCGAAGTAGTACTTATTGACCGAGCGGTACAGCCGTTTGAAGTCGGACTGGCCGAGCACCAGGCCGTCCGGCACGGAGTCGATGCGCCATTCCTTGCCCTCCGGCGTCTTCTCCCGCACCAGGTGGAGCGTGCGGGAGTAGTCCGTCGGGACGAGCGGCTGGTACGCGTTCTGCTCGTCGACCGTCGCCACCTGCTCCCCGGTCAGGGTGTAGGTGACCTCGGTCGTGGAGCGGTCGTGGTCATGGACCGGACGGTCGCTCCGGTTCGGTGCCTTGGCCAGCACGGTGGTCTCCGCGCTCGGCTTCCACCGGCGCGACGCCTCCTTGGTGAGGTACTTGCGCGTCGTCCGGAAGTCGGAGTCGTCGCTGGTCATCGACTCCAGGAAGCCGTCCACCACCTCGTTCGGGGTGGCGCCGTCCCGTGGGGCGACCGCGTACACCTGCACCTGGGAGTCACCCGGCTGCGAGGCGTCCACAGCCTTGATGTCCCCGGACACGGGCATCGAGCCGCAGGCCGACAGGACGAGCGCGCCGCACCCGACCAGCACGGTCACCCCCATCACACGCCCACGGCCGCCCTGACGACGGTCAGTCCTCACGGATCGTGTCCTCCCGCCCCGGTGCCCGCCCCGGTGAGTCGTTGTGACCGGTCTGCCACTCCTCCGAGGGACGCGGCACCACCCGCGCCCCGTTGCCCGGCAGAGCCGCCGGGTGCACCGACGCGGGCGCGGTCCTGGCCGACACGGCGGCCCGGCCGGGCACCGGCAGCGGGGCGCGGCCCGTACCGGCGTGCTGCGAGGGCACGGCCAGCAGCCGGTGCCCGCCGCCCGTGGCGGTGTTCGTACCGGAGGCGCTCTCGGCCCGCTCCCGGCTCTCCCGGTTGCGCCGCGAGTCCTCCGGCTCCAGCGGTATCGGCGAGCCCCGCAGCGGCTCGTCCGCCGTACGCGGCAGTGTCAGCCGGAACTGCGAACCGCCGCCGGGCTCGCCCCACGCCTGGAGCCAGCCACCGTGCAGCCGGGCGTCCTCCACCGCGATGGAGAGGCCGAGGCCGGTGCCGCCGGTGGTCCGGGCCCGGGCCGGGTCGGCCCGCCAGAAGCGGTTGAAGACCCGGGTCGCCTCGCCGGGCTTCAGCCCCACGCCGTAGTCCCGGACGGCGACGGCGACCGCTCCGCCGGCCGCGCCCATGCGCACGACCACGTCGCGCCCTTCGCCGTGCTCGACGGCGTTGACGACGAGGTTGCGCAGGACGCGCTCGACGCGCCGCGCGTCGGCCTCGGCGATCACCGGCTGCTCGTCGCCGACGACCCTGATCCGAGTGCCCTTGCGCTCGGCGAGCGGCTCGGCGCCGCCGATCACCCGGCGCACCACCTGCCGCAGGTCTATCGGCTCCGCCTCCAGCGCGGCGGCGCCGGCGTCGAAGCGGCTGATCTCCAGCAGGTCCGAGAGCAGCGACTCGAAGCGGTCGAGCTGGTCGCCCAGCAGCTCGGCGGACCGGGCCGTCACGGGGTCGAAGTCGACCCGCGCCTCATGGATGACGTCGGCAGCCATACGTACGGTGGTCAGAGGCGTACGCAGCTCGTGCGACACGTCCGAGACGAACCGCCGCTGCATCCGGGACAGCTCCTCCAGCTGCTGGATCTTCAGCTGGAGGCTCTGCGCCATCTTGTTGAACGCCTCGCCGAGCCGGGCGATGTCGTCCTCGCCGGTGACCTTCATCCGTTCCTGGAGCCGGCCGGCGGAGAGCCGTTCGGCGATGCCGGCGGCCATGCGTACGGGGGTGACGACCTGCCGCACCACGAACCAGGCGATGGCGCCCAGCAGCACCACCACGAACAGGCCGGCGGTCGCCAGCGTGCCCTTGACCAGGGTCAGGGACTTCTCCTCCTGCGTGAGCGGGAAGACGTAGTACAGCTGGTACGGGTCGCGGTCGATGTCGTAGAGACGCTTACCGACGACGAGGCCGGACTGGGACTCCTGCCCGTCCTCGTACTGGATCAGCACATACGTCTGAAAGGCACCGGGGCCCTTGTTCACCGCTTCCCGCAGATCCTGCGGAATGCTCGCCGCCTTGACGTTTCCCGAACCGCGGGGCGCACGGGCGCCCTCGTCGGCGCTGAGCGCCACCACGTTGAAGGCGTTCTTGCCGCCACTGGCTAGCTGGTCGACGAGCTCGGTGCGCCAGGAGTTGTTCTCGGTCGTGCCGTCCGCCACGTCGTCGCCCTGACCGGCGACGGGGGTGAGCGGCGCGTTGGCCTTCTCCTGGGCGGCCGCGAACCCGCCCGCGGCCTGTGTCTGGGCCGCCTTGCCCTTCGCGTCGAGCAGGCCGTTGCGCACCTGCCCGATCACGACGAGGCCGAGCAGCAGCACCACTCCGAGCGACATCAGCAGCGTGCCCGCGACGACGCGCAGCTGGAGGTTGCGCCGCCACAGCCGCACGGCGGGCAGCAGCGGGCGCCGCACCCAGCGCATCAGCAAACGCGGCACCGGCCCGCCGGGCGCCCGGTCCTGGAACAACCGGCCGCCTTGCAGGAAGCGCTCGACGGGGGACGAGGTCTGCCCTGAACCGGCAGCCCGCTCCGCACGGACTCCCGGCTCCCCGGGCTTCGGAGCAGTGCTACCCAGGGACATGTCAGCTCGGTCCGGCCTTGTAACCGACACCTCGGACGGTCACCACGATCTCCGGCCGCTCCGGGTCCTTCTCGACCTTGGAGCGGAGCCGCTGCACATGCACGTTGACCAGCCGGGTGTCCGCCGCGTGCCGGTAACCCCAGACCTGCTCCAGGAGCACCTCACGGGTGAAGACCTGCCACGGCTTGCGCGCGAGCGCGACCAGCAGGTCGAACTCCAGCGGCGTCAGGGCGATGGACTGCCCGTCCCGCTTCACCGAGTGTCCGGCGACGTCTATGACCAGGTCCCCGATGGTCAGCTGCTCCGGGGCCGGCTCTTCGGACCTGCGCAGACGTGCCCTGATCCGGGCCACCAACTCCTTCGGTTTGAACGGCTTGACGATGTAGTCGTCGGCCCCGGACTCCAGGCCCACCACTACGTCAACCGTGTCGCTCTTGGCAGTGAGCATGACGATCGGCACACCCGACTCGGCCCTGATCAGCCTGCAGACCTCGATGCCGTCCCTGCCGGGCAGCATGAGGTCGAGCAGGACCAGGTCCGGCTTCGCCTCTCGAAATGCAGCAAGTGCCTTGTCGCCGTCCGCTACGAACGACGGCTCGAAACCCTCACCACGCAGCACAATCCCGAGCATCTCGGCCAGTGCGGTGTCGTCGTCGACGACAAGGACGCGTCCCTTCATAAACGACATCATCCCATTAGCTAATCGTTACCTGCGATGATCTGGCACACAGCTCTGCCAGCCCGGCCCCCGTGACCGGCGAGATTACGCCTTCTTCCGTGACGATCGCCGTGACCAGCTCCGGCGGCGTGACATCGAAGGCGGGGTTGTACGACTGGGTCCCCACCGGGGCTACGAGCACTCCGCCCGTCTCCTCGTCCCCCACCCCGAACGGCGGTAGTGTGAGCTCCGTCACTTCACGCCCGGAACGCTGCTCCACGGTGATGGACGCCCCGTCCGCCGTGAGCAGATCCACGGTCGTCGTCGGAGCCACCACGATGAACGGTACGTGGTGGTACTTGGCGAGCACCGCCAGCGGATAGCTCCCCACCTTGTTGGCCACCGACCCGTCCGCGGCGATGCGGTCCGCCCCGATCAGCACGGCGTCCACCTCCCCCGCGGCGAACAGCGACCCCGCCGCGTTGTCGGTGAGCAGGCTGTACGGCATGCCGTTGCGCGCCGCCTCGTACGCGGTCAGCCGGGCGCCCTGCAACAGCGGACGGGTCTCGTCCACCCACAGCCGCCTCAGCCGGCCCGACCGGTGGGCCCCGAGCGCCACCGCGAACGCGGTGCCCTCACCCCCGGAGACGAGCGCCCCCGTGTTGCAGTGGGTCAGCAGCCGGTGACCGCCGCCGGGAATCAGCTCGTCCAGCAGGGCGAGCCCGTGCCCGGCCATCCGTACGCTGGCCTCGGCGTCCTCCCGGTGCAGCGCCCTGGCCTCCGCCAGCGCGGCCGCCCCCGCCCGCTCCTGCGTGGCCCCCTTGTCGAACGCCGCCCAGTACGCCGCGGCGGCCCGGCGCACGCCGTATCCCAGGTTCACTGCGGTGGGCCGCGCCCGCTCCAGGAGCCCGGTGGCCTCCGCCACGTCATAGCCGCGCACCGCGGCCAGGGCCACACCGTAGGCACCGGCGATCCCCAGCAGGGGCGCCCCCCGCACGGCGAGCGTCCTGATCGCGTCCACCAGAGCCGGCACATCGGTGCACACCAGCTCCGCCTCCTCCGCGGGCAGCCGCCGCTGGTCGAGGAGCACCAGTACGGGGCCTTCCGGAGGCTCGTCCCAGCGAATTGACGGTAGTCCGTTGGGCTCGCTGCCCACCGGCGATTGCGCGTCCTGATCAGCCATCCACCCAGTCTGCCCGGTGACCCGCCCGGACCTGAAGGCACGAGCCGGTCACAGGGCCAGGTCCGGACGGCATCGACGCGTGGCACGATGGCTGCCAGCCTGACGCCGCGACGCGCGGACAGGACCGCGAAGGAGCGACAATGAACGACTCTCCGGGCTGGGCCTCGCCCGGATCCGCCCCCTCCGACGACAACCGGACGAACGGCCGTACAACGGACCACCAGGAGACCGACGGCCAGGAGCAGGCCGCCCGGGACACGGACCACGCCGAAACGGGCATCCCCCGCCCCTCCGAACCGGCCGACGACACCGCCCCCTCGGCAACCTGGGCCGCCCAGCAGCCGCCCGCCGCCCGGTGGTCCCCGCCGAGCCCCACCGGAACGGGCCCCACCGCCCCGCCGCCCCACTCGCGCTGGGGCTCCCGGGCACAGGGCTCCGGTCCCAGCACGGGCCCCGGCTGGAACGCCCCGTCGCAGGGCCCCGGCTGGGGCGGCCGGCCGCAAGGACCCGGCTGGGGCGGTCCTCCCCCGGCGGCGAAGCCCGGCGTCATCCCGCTCCGGCCGCTCGGCATCGGCGAAATCCTCGACGGCGCCGTCTCCACCATGCGCGCCCACTGGCGCACGGTCCTCGGCATCACACTCGTGGTCTCCGTGATCGCCCAGGCCGTCATCCTCCTCGCCCAGCACTTCCTGCTGCCCGATCCTCCCTCGATCGACGGCAACGCCACCGGCTCCGAGGCGCTCCGCCAGGCCACCGAATCGCTCCGCTACAGCCTCCTCGACCTCGCCCCGCCCCTGCTGGTCTCGATGCTGGCCACGATCTTCACCACATCGGTGCTGACCGTGGTGATCAGCCGCTCGGTACTGGGCCGCCCGATCGCCCTCTCCGAAGCCTGGGCCGAAGCCCGCCCCAGGCTGCTCCCCCTGCTGGGGCTGACCCTCCTGCTCGCCGTCATGGGCGCAGCGATCATGACGGCCGGCATCCTCCCCGGGTTCCTGATCGGTGACACGGCGGGAGCCGGCCTCGCTCTCCTCGGGCTGCTCGCCGCGACGGTTGTCTTCCTCTGGCTGTCGGTTCGGTTCTGCCTGGCCGCCCCCGCGCTGATGCTGGAGCGGCAGCCGATCGCTGCCTCCATGCGGCGCTCCGCGAAGCTGGTCCGTGGCGCCTGGTGGCGGACGTTCAGCATTCTCGTCCTGACCCAGCTGCTGACGCTGATCATCGGACTGGTGATCGGCATCCCCTTCGGCCTCCTCGCGGTGGGCGTGGACGACGGCTCGCTGAGCTCCTTCCTCTCCGGGGAAGCCACCCAGTTCGGCTGGCCGTTCCTGATCGTCTCCGCCATCGGTGACGTGGCCGCCGCCGCCCTCACGTATCCGCTCTCCGCCGGTGTCATGGCCCTTCTGTACGTGGACCAGCGCATCCGCCGCGAAGCGCTCGACCTCGACCTGGCCAGGGCAGCGGGCCTGCCCGGCTTCGACAACGGGAACTGACGCCGTGCCGGGGGCGGGCGACGCGGCAGCACGGCTGCTGGTACGAGCGAGCGGTGGCGCCCCCGTGGACACCGGCCGCCTCCCCGCCCGGGAGGCGGCCCGGCACGAGCTGTCCAAGGGCGCGTACCACGAGAACGACCCGAACCTCCTCCAACGCGCCCTGGACCACCTGTGGACCTGGTTCGGCGACGTCATCTCCGCGGCCTCCGTCGCCGCACCGGGCGGGCCCGCCGGCCTGATCGTGCTCCTCCTGGTCGTCCTCGCCCTGGCGATCGCGCTCCGGTGGCGGCTGGGCGCCCCACAGCCCGGCCGGAGGCCCACCGAAGCACTCTTCGCACACGGCCCGCGCAGCACCGCGGAGCACCGTGCCGCCGCCGAGGCCCACGCGGCGGCCGGACGCTGGAACCAGGCCGCCCAGGAACGGATGCGTGCCATCGTCCGCTCCCTCGAAGAACGGGCCCTGCTGGACCCCCGCCCCGGACGCACCGCCGACGAAGCGGCCGCAGAGGCGGGCCGCGCCCTTCCCACGTACGACACACGCCTACGGGCGGCGGCCCGAATCTTCGACGACGTCACATACGGGGGCCGCTCCGCCGACCGGCCGGCGTACCTGACCCTGCTCGACCTCGACCGCGCCGTCGAGACCGCCACTCCGCGACTGGCCGCTGCCCGCGAGGGGACCGCCGAATGACACCGGCCACCGCCCCGCCCGCCTCTTCCACCTTCATATCCGTCACGCCTCGCGAGATATGGCGCCGCTCCCGCGGAGTGCTGCTGGCCGTCCTCCTGCTCGTCGCCGCCGCGACAGCCCTGGCGGCCGCCCGCTCCGGGGACCAGCACGGCCGCCTCGACCCCCGCTCGGCAGACCGCTACGGCAGCAGGGCCATCGCCGAACTCCTCAAGCAGCACGGTGTGTCCGTCCGCGTCGTCACCACCCTCCGCGACGCCACATCCGCGACCGGCCCCGACACGACACTCCTGGTCACCGCCCCCAACCTGCTGACGCCCCACCAGCAGAGCGCTCTGCACACAGCGACCACCGGCACGACCGGCCGCACCGTGCTCCTCGGCGCCGGCTCCCCCTCCCTCGACACCCTGGCCCCCGGTGTACAGGCGAAGCCCGCCGTCCCCGTGGTCGCACGGCCTCCGGACTGCTCCCTGCCCGCGGCCCGGAGAGCCGGAGCCGTCGAGACGGGCGGCATCCGCTACGACGCCGAGGATCTCGACGCCGATGCCTGCTACCCCGCAGGCGGCCTGCCCTCCGTGCTCCTTCTGCACGAGCCCACAGCCGGCGACACCGTGCTGTTCGGCTCCCCCGACTTCCTGTACAACGAGCGCCTCGACCACCAGGGCAACGCGTCCCTGGCCCTGCAACTCCTCGGTTCCCGCCCTCATCTGGTCTGGTACCTCCCCTCGCTCACCGATCCCTCAGCCACCGGCAGCACGGCCGACGACGACACCACCGACAACGGCACCACGGACGGCCGGAGCAGCTTCATCGAACTGATCCCGTCCGGCTGGTTGTGGGGCACACTGCAACTCGCCGTCGCCGCCGTGCTCGCAGCGGTCTGGCGCGCCCGCCGCCTGGGCCCCCTCGTCAACGAGCGCCTGCCCGTGGCCATCCGGGCCTCCGAGGCCACCGAGGGCCGAGCCCGGCTGAGCCGCAGGGCCAACGCCCGCGACCGCGCCGCCGCATCGCTCCGCCACGCCACCCGCACCAGGCTGGCACCACTCACCGGCGTCTCCCCCGGGGACGCTCACTCCCCCGCAGTGCTCCTCCCCGCTCTGTCCGCACACCTCGGCCCGGCCCAAAGCAACCCCGGCGAACTGCTCTTCGGCCCAGCCCCCTCCGATGACAGGGCACTCGTGCTTCTGGCCGACCAACTCGACTCCCTCGAAAGAGAGGTCCGAACCTCATGAGCGCCACGTCCCCCGCGCCCACCGGGACACCTGGAACCGCCGGGCCCGCCGGCGCCGACACCCACGACGCCTCCCGCACCGCCCTGGAAGCGCTGCGCTCCGAGATCGCCAAGGCCGTGGTCGGCCAGGACCCCGCCGTCACCGGACTTGTCGTAGCCCTGCTCTGCCGAGGACACGTCCTTCTGGAAGGCGTCCCCGGCGTGGCCAAGACCCTGCTGGTCCAAGCCCTGGCCGCATCGCTCGAACTGGACACCAAGCGTGTGCAGTTCACACCCGACCTGATGCCGAGCGATGTCACCGGGTCCCTCGTCTATGACGCGCGCACGACCGAGTTCTCCTTCCAGCCCGGCCCCGTCTTCACCAACCTCCTTCTCGCGGACGAAATCAACCGGACCCCTCCCAAGACGCAGTCGTCCCTTCTGGAGGCGATGGAAGAGCGTCAAGTCACCGTCGACGGCACGCCCCGCCCGCTGCCCGACCCCTTCCTCGTCGCCGCGACACAGAACCCGGTCGAGTACGAGGGCACGTACCCCCTCCCCGAAGCCCAACTGGACCGTTTTCTACTGAAGCTGACCGTCCCACTGCCCACGCGTGAGGACGAGGTCGCTGTCCTGACCCGCCATGCCGACGGGTTCGATCCCCGTGATCTGCAAGCCGCGGGCATACGCCCGGTCGCCGGACCGGCAGACCTCGAAGCCGCCCGCGCCGCGGTAGCCGGGACGGCCGTCTCCCCCGAAATCGCCGGCTACGTGGTCGATATCTGTCGTGCCACGCGTGATTCCCCCTCGGTTTCTCTCGGTGTCTCCCCCCGTGGAGCCACCGCCTTGCTGTCCACCGCGCGAGCCTGGGCCTGGCTCACCGGCCGCGACTATGTGACCCCGGACGATGTGAAGGCTCTGGCCCTCCCGACGCTCCGGCACCGCATCCAACTGCGCCCTGAAGCCCAGATGGAAGGGGTCACCCCCGACTCCGTCATCACCGCTGTGCTCGCCCAAGTCCCCGTACCCCGGTGAGGCGATGAATCGTGGCCCTCACCGGACGCGCCGCCCTGCTGGCGGCTCTGGGATCACTCCCCGTAGGCATCGTGGCCCCGAGCTGGACGGGAATGCTCGCGGTCAATGCCCCGCTCTCACTGGCAATTCTGTGCGACTATGCCCTGGCCGCGCCAGTGCGAACGCTCCAGTTCACCCGATCCGGTGATACATCCGTTCGACTTGGTGACCGGGCGGAAGTGCAACTCACCGTAGTCAATCCCTCCCGGCGCCCGTTGCGGGCACACCTTCGCGACGCATGGCCGCCGAGCAGCTGGCTGCCCGGAACCGAGCCGGCCGCCTCCCGCCACGAGCTGGCCGTCCCACCCGGCGAGCGCAGGCGCATCAGCACGCTTCTGCGCCCCACCCGCCGTGGCGACCGTCGGGCCGAGCAGATCACCGTCCGCTCATACGGGCCCCTGGGCCTGGCCGCACGCCAGGGCAGCCACCGCGTGCCCTGGACGGTGCGCGTCCTTCCGCCGTTCACCAGCCGGAAGCATCTCCCTTCGCGGCTCGCCAGAATGCGCGAACTCGACGGTCGTACCAGCGTGCTCACACGCGGGGAGGGCACGGAGTTCGACAGCCTGCGCGCCTACGTTCCCGGCGACGATGTCCGATCGATCGACTGGCGGGCGACCGCCCGGCAGTCCGCGGTGGCCGTACGGACCTGGCGCCCGGAACGCGACCGGCATGTACTCGTCGTCATCGATACCGGCCGCACTTCGGCGGGCCGGGTCGGCGATGTGCCCCGGCTCGACGCGGCGATGGACGCGACGCTGCTTCTCACCGCACTCGCCACTCGCGCCGGCGACCGTGTCGGGCTGCTCGCCTACAGCCGCCGTACGAGGGCGAGGGTCCAGGGCCGGGCAGCCGGGGATGTCCTGCCGGCCGTGGTCGAGGCCCTGACACCGCTGGAACCGGAACTCGTGGAGACCGACGCGCGAGGGCTCGTCGCCGCGGCCATCGCGCAGGCTCCTCGGCGTTCGCTCATTGTGCTCCTGACGAGCCTTGACTCGGCTCCTGTCGAGGAGGGGCTGTTGCCCGTACTGCCCCAGCTCACCCAGCGGCACACGGTCCTGGTGGCAGCGGTGAGTGACCCGCACATCGCGGACATGGCCGGCGCGCGCGGAACAGTGGACGCGATTTACGAGGCAGCCGCTGGCGTCGAGGCCCAGGCTCAACGTCGCCGCACTGCGGACCGGCTCCGGAGCCATGGTGTGGTCGTTGTCGACGCCTCACCGGGCGATCTCGCACCCGCTCTCGCCGATGCCTATCTGGCACTCAAAGCAGCGGGGCGCCTATAGCGCGGGCGACGGGGGCGGGCCCGGCCAGTCAATCTGGCCCAGAACGCAGAAAAGCCCCGTGCCATTGGCACGGGGCTTCCCCACAATAATTGTTCGGCGGCGTCCTACTCTCCCACAGGGTCCCCCCTGCAGTACCATCGGCGCTGAAAGGCTTAGCTTCCGGGTTCGGAATGTAACCGGGCGTTTCCCTAACGCAATGACCACCGAAACACTATGAAATTAACCAACACCGGACAACAACACAGCCGTTCGTTATTTCAGAACAAACACAGTGGACGCGAGCAACTGAGGACAAGCCCTCGGCCTATTAGTACCAGTCAGCTCCACCCGTTACCAGGCTTCCACATCTGGCCTATCAACCCAGTCGTCTACTGGGAGCCTTAACCCCTCAAGAGGGTGGGAATACTCATCTCGAAGCAGGCTTCCCGCTTAGATGCTTTCAGCGGTTATCCTTTCCGAACGTAGCCAACCAGCCATGCCCTTGGCAGAACAACTGGCACACCAGAGGTTCGTCCGTCCCGGTCCTCTCGTACTAGGGACAGCCCTTCTCAATATTCCTACGCGCACAGCGGATAGGGACCGAACTGTCTCACGACGTTCTAAACCCAGCTCGCGTACCGCTTTAATGGGCGAACAGCCCAACCCTTGGGACCGACTCCAGCCCCAGGATGCGACGAGCCGACATCGAGGTGCCAAACCATCCCGTCGATATGGACTCTTGGGGAAGATCAGCCTGTTATCCCCGGGGTACCTTTTATCCGTTGAGCGACAGCGCTTCCACAAGCCACTGCCGGATCACTAGTCCCGACTTTCGTCCCTGCTCGACCCGTCGGTCTCACAGTCAAGCTCCCTTGTGCACTTACACTCAACACCTGATTGCCAACCAGGCTGAGGGAACCTTTGGGCGCCTCCGTTACCCTTTAGGAGGCAACCGCCCCAGTTAAACTACCCATCAGACACTGTCCCTGATCCGGATCACGGACCCAGGTTAGACATCCAGCACGACCAGAGTGGTATTTCAACGACGACTCCACAACCACTGGCGTGGCCGCTTCAAAGTCTCCCACCTATCCTACACAAGCCGAACCGAACACCAATATCAAACTATAGTAAAGGTCCCGGGGTCTTTCCGTCCTGCTGCGCGAAACGAGCATCTTTACTCGTAGTGCAATTTCACCGGGCCTATGGTTGAGACAGTCGAGAAGTCGTTACGCCATTCGTGCAGGTCGGAACTTACCCGACAAGGAATTTCGCTACCTTAGGATGGTTATAGTTACCACCGCCGTTTACTGGCGCTTAAGTTCTCAGCTTCGCCACCCCGAAGAGCAGCTAACCGGTCCCCTTAACGTTCCAGCACCGGGCAGGCGTCAGTCCGTATACATCGCCTTACGGCTTCGCACGGACCTGTGTTTTTAGTAAACAGTCGCTTCTCGCTGGTCTCTGCGGCCACCCCCAGCTCACCGAGTAAATCGGATCACCAAAGATGGCCCCCTTCTCCCGAAGTTACGGGGGCATTTTGCCGAGTTCCTTAACCATAGTTCACCCGAACGCCTCGGTATTCTCTACCTGACCACCTGAGTCGGTTTAGGGTACGGGCCGCCATGAAACTCGCTAGAGGCTTTTCTCGACAGCATAGGATCATCCACTTCACCACAATCGGCTCGGCATCAGGTCTCAGACTCATATGCACGACGGATTTGCCTACCGTGCGTCCTACACCCTTACCCCGGGACAACCACCGCCCGGGCTGGACTACCTTCCTGCGTCACCCCATCGCTTACCTACTACCACCTTGGTTCATCGGCTCCACCACTACCCTCAACTCCGAAGAGATCAGGCCGGCTTCACGGACTTAGCATTAATGGGCTCAGTACTGGGCGTTTCAAAGCGGGTACCGGAATATCAACCGGTTGTCCATCGACTACGCCTGTCGGCCTCGCCTTAGGTCCCGACTTACCCTGGGCAGATCAGCTTGACCCAGGAACCCTTAGTCAATCGGCGCACACGTTTCTCACGTGTGTATCGCTACTCATGCCTGCATTCTCACTCGTGAACCGTCCACAACTACCTTCCGGTGCTGCTTCACCCGGCACACGACGCTCCCCTACCCATCCATACAGGCGTTAACCCTATGTGTATGAATGACACGACTTCGGCGGTACGCTTGAGCCCCGCTACATTGTCGGCGCGGAATCACTTGACCAGTGAGCTATTACGCACTCTTTCAAGGGTGGCTGCTTCTAAGCCAACCTCCTGGTTGTCTCTGCGACTCCACATCCTTTCCCACTTAGCGTACGCTTAGGGGCCTTAGTCGATGCTCTGGGCTGTTTCCCTCTCGACCATGGAGCTTATCCCCCACAGTCTCACTGCCGCGCTCTCACTTACCGGCATTCGGAGTTTGGCTAAGGTCAGTAACCCGGTAGGGCCCATCGCCTATCCAGTGCTCTACCTCCGGCAAGAAACACACGACGCTGCACCTAAATGCATTTCGGGGAGAACCAGCTATCACGGAGTTTGATTGGCCTTTCACCCCTAACCACAGGTCATCCCCCAGGTTTTCAACCCTGGTGGGTTCGGTCCTCCACGAAGTCTTACCTCCGCTTCAACCTGCCCATGGCTAGATCACTCCGCTTCGGGTCTAGAGCGTGCAACTCAAACGCCCTATTCGGACTCGCTTTCGCTACGGCTTCCCCACACGGGTTAACCTCGCTACACACCGCTAACTCGCAGGCTCATTCTTCAAAAGGCACGCAGTCACGACGCACCGAGCAAGCTCGATGCGCGACGCTCCCACGGCTTGTAGGCACACGGTTTCAGGTACTATTTCACTCCGCTCCCGCGGTACTTTTCACCATTCCCTCACGGTACTATCCGCTATCGGTCACCAGGGAATATTTAGGCTTAACGGGTGGTCCCGCCAGATTCACACGGGATTTCTCGGGCCCCGTGCTACTTGGGTGTCTCTCAAACGAGCCGTCAATGTTTCAGCTACGGGGGTCTTACCCTCTACGCCGGACCTTTCGCATGTCCTTCGCCTACATCAACGGTTTCTGACTCGTCTCACGGCCGGCAGACCATGAAAGAGAGATCCCACAACCCCACATACGCAACCCCTGCCGGGTATCACACGCATACGGTTTGGCCTCATCCAGTTTCGCTCGCCACTACTCCCGGAATCACGGTTGTTTTCTCTTCCTGAGGGTACTGAGATGTTTCACTTCCCCTCGTTCCCTCCACACTGCCTATGTGTTCAGCAGCGGGTGACAGCCCATGACGACTGCCGGGTTTCCCCATTCGGACACCCCCGGATCAAAGCTCGGTTGACAGCTCCCCGGGGCCTATCGTGGCCTCCCACGTCCTTCATCGGTTCCTGGTGCCAAGGCATCCACCGTGCGCCCTTAAAAACTTGGCCACAGATGCTCGCGTCCACTGTGCAGTTCTCAAACAACGACCAGCCACCCACCACCCTGCTCCGAAGAACAAGTTCACTGGGGCCGGCAACCGAAGAACGACCATCACGGCCGTACCTTCAGATACCCAACAGCGTGCCCAACCCGACCCATTCGCCTTCACGTTCCACGCCCCGAAGAGCAGTACTGGTGAACACTCATGTGCCGTGCCGAGTAGTCAACGTTCCACCCATGAGCTACCAGCACCGGACATTCGCCGGTGTTCTGGCCTCTGACCAAGCAAGGCTTGGTAAGAAGTGCTCCTTAGAAAGGAGGTGATCCAGCCGCACCTTCCGGTACGGCTACCTTGTTACGACTTCGTCCCAATCGCCAGTCCCACCTTCGACAGCTCCCTCCCACAAGGGGTTGGGCCACCGGCTTCGGGTGTTACCGACTTTCGTGACGTGACGGGCGGTGTGTACAAGGCCCGGGAACGTATTCACCGCAGCAATGCTGATCTGCGATTACTAGCAACTCCGACTTCATGGGGTCGAGTTGCAGACCCCAATCCGAACTGAGACCGGCTTTTTGAGATTCGCTCCGCCTCACGGCATCGCAGCTCATTGTACCGGCCATTGTAGCACGTGTGCAGCCCAAGACATAAGGGGCATGATGACTTGACGTCGTCCCCACCTTCCTCCGAGTTGACCCCGGCAGTCTCCTGTGAGTCCCCATCACCCCGAAGGGCATGCTGGCAACACAGAACAAGGGTTGCGCTCGTTGCGGGACTTAACCCAACATCTCACGACACGAGCTGACGACAGCCATGCACCACCTGTACACCGACCACAAGGGGGGCACCATCTCTGATGCTTTCCGGTGTATGTCAAGCCTTGGTAAGGTTCTTCGCGTTGCGTCGAATTAAGCCACATGCTCCGCTGCTTGTGCGGGCCCCCGTCAATTCCTTTGAGTTTTAGCCTTGCGGCCGTACTCCCCAGGCGGGGAACTTAATGCGTTAGCTGCGGCACCGACGACGTGGAATGTCGCCAACACCTAGTTCCCAACGTTTACGGCGTGGACTACCAGGGTATCTAATCCTGTTCGCTCCCCACGCTTTCGCTCCTCAGCGTCAGTAATGGCCCAGAGATCCGCCTTCGCCACCGGTGTTCCTCCTGATATCTGCGCATTTCACCGCTACACCAGGAATTCCGATCTCCCCTACCACACTCTAGCCTGCCCGTATCGACTGCAGACCCGGGGTTAAGCCCCGGGCTTTCACAACCGACGTGACAAGCCGCCTACGAGCTCTTTACGCCCAATAATTCCGGACAACGCTTGCGCCCTACGTATTACCGCGGCTGCTGGCACGTAGTTAGCCGGCGCTTCTTCTGCAGGTACCGTCACTTTCGCTTCTTCCCTGCTGAAAGAGGTTTACAACCCGAAGGCCGTCATCCCTCACGCGGCGTCGCTGCATCAGGCTTTCGCCCATTGTGCAATATTCCCCACTGCTGCCTCCCGTAGGAGTCTGGGCCGTGTCTCAGTCCCAGTGTGGCCGGTCGCCCTCTCAGGCCGGCTACCCGTCGTCGCCTTGGTAGGCCATTACCCCACCAACTAGCTGATAGGCCGCGGGCTCATCCTTCACCGCCGGAGCTTTCAACCTTCTCCCAGGAGGGAGAAAGTATTATCCGGTATTAGACCCCGTTTCCAGGGCTTGTCCCAGAGTGAAGGGCAGATTGCCCACGTGTTACTCACCCGTTCGCCACTAATCCACCCCGAAGGGCTTCATCGTTCGACTTGCATGTGTTAAGCACGCCGCCAGCGTTCGTCCTGAGCCAGGATCAAACTCTCCGTGAATGTTTTCCCGTAATCGGGGAACACATCACGAGAGCGGAACAATCAGGTCGGAATATGACCTGTTGTCCACTGCGTCCTCGCTGTGTTTTGCCTACCCGACCCGCAAAGGCGGGACCGGTAGGGCTTTCAAAGGAACCTCCAACCTGCCGAAGCAGGCCGGGGTATCAACATATCTGGCGTTGACTTTTGGCACGCTGTTGAGTTCTCAAGGAACGGACGCTTCCTTTGTACTCACCCTCTCGGGCTTTCCTCCGGGCGCTTCCCTTCGTTCTTGCGTTTCCGACTCTATCAGACTCTTTCGTGTCCGATTCCCGGCCGAAGCGGGTCTTTCTTTTGCCTTTCAGCGGTTTCAACCTTACCAGACTCATTTCGTTCCGTTTCCGGTTCGAATTTGATTCCGGTGGCCGTTGAAGTGGCCTTGCCTTTCGGCTGATTCGACTTTATCAGAAGCGTTTCGACCGAACCTAATCGGCTTCAACTTCAGAAAGTGAGAATCGAATGGCTCTGCGGAAATTCGATTTCCGGTGAGAGCGAGATACATATTAGCTGGCTGAACCCGAACTTGTCCAGTTCGAGGCAACCGTTAAAATCTACCTCCCCCACGTCGCCGTGTCAACGGTTTTTTGGGGCGAAGAGGAGACTAGCAGGTCAGCAAGGCCAGATGCACATCAGGCGGCGGTCGGCAGCTCGGCGCTTCGTTCGACCGCGTCCAGGTCGCCCGCCTCGCCGGCGCGGGCCGCGCGTCCGCCGAGCACGTAGACGTACAGGAGGAACAGCAGCTCGGCGGCTATGCCCAGTGAGATGCGGGCCCAGGTGGGCAGGCCGGACGGGGTCACGAAGGCTTCGATTACGCCGGAGACGAACAGCACCAGCGCCAGGCCGATGGCCATGCCGAGCGCGGCGCGTCCCCGTTGTGCCAGGGCCGCGCGGCGGGTCTGCGGGCCCGGGTCGATGACGGTCCAGCCGAGGCGCAGACCGGTGCCGGCGGCGACGAAGACGGCCGTCAGCTCCAGCAGCCCGTGCGGAAGGATCAGGCCCAGGAACGTGTCGAGGCGGCCCGCCGAGGACATCAGGCCGATGCCGACCGCCAGGTTGACCACGTTCACGAAGAGGATCCAGAGCACCGGCACGCAGAGGAAGCCGCCCAGGACCAGGCACATGGCGGCGGCCTGCGCGTTGTTCGTCCAGACCTGGGCGGCGAAGGAGGTCGCCGGGTGGCTGGAGTAGTACGTCTCGTACTCGCCGCCCGGGACCGTCATGCGGCGGAGGTCTTCCGGGGCCGCGATGGCCGACTGGACCTCCGGATGCGTGCCGATCCACCAGCCCATCAGCGCGGCCAGGAGCGTCGAGAGGACGGCGGTCGGTATCCACCAGTGCCGGGAGCGGTAGACCGCGGCGGGGAATCCCGCCGTGAGGAAACGTACGACGTCGCGCCAGGACGCACGGCGTGTGCCGGTCACCACGGAACGGGCGCGTGCGACCAGCTGGGTGAGCCGCGCGACGAGCAGGGGGTCCGGGGCGCTGGACTGGATGAGGGAGAGATGGGTCGCCGTGCGCTGGTAGAGGTCGACCAGTTCGTCGGCTTCCGCGCCGGTCAGCCGGCGTCCTCGGCGCAGGAGACGGTCCAGCCGGTCCCACTCGACGCGGTGGGTGTGGACGAAGACATCGAGGTCCATGGTCGGCTGCTGCTCCAGGCATGGGTACGTACCGGGTCGTACGACTGTGGCGTCGCGGATCAGCTTGGCAGACTGTGGGGCCGCCGGGCAGGGGCCTGTGGACAAGGGGTGGGGCGATGAGTGAACTCGTGACCGGGGACGCGGTCGTGCTGGGGCTCCGGCCCGCAAAGCTGCCGAGCCGTGCGCTGGCGCTGGCCATCGATCTGGTCGTGGTGGGAACGGTCTTCGGTCTCGTGGCGCTGGGGCTGGCCTTCGCCAGTGGCTCGCTGGACGACGCCGCGTGGGCCGCGGTGTCCGTCGCCGTCTTTCTGCTGGTCCCGGTGGGCGGACCGATCGCGGTCGAGACGCTGAGCCACGGCCGTTCGCTCGGGAAGCTGGCGTGCGGGCTGCGGGTCGTACGGGACGACGGAGGGCCCATCCGGTTCCGTCACGCCCTCGTACGCGGGGCGCTGGGTGTCGTGGAGATCCTGCTGACGTTCGGGGTCGTCGCCGTCGTCGCGTCGCTGGTCTCGGCGCGTGGCCGACGGCTCGGGGATGTCTTCGCGGGGACGCTGGTCGTACGGGAACGGGTTCCGGCGGGGCGGGCCGCGGCCGTTCCGCCGCCTCCGCCGTGGCTGGTCGGGCGGTTCGGCGGGCTGGACCTGTCGGCGGTTCCGGACGAGCTGTGGCTCGCGGTACGGCAGTACTTGACGCGGATGCATCAGCTCGACGCCTCCGTGGGCAGGGCCATGGCGGAACGGCTCGGCGTGGAGGTCGCCGCGCGCACCGGGGCTCCGCCCCCGCCGGGCGTCCCGGCCGCGGCCTACTTGGCCGCCGTGGTGCACGAGCGGCAGGTGCGGGACGCGCAAAGGGCGTGGCAGGTCGCCCATGCCGGGCCGACGCGGATCGCACCGGCGCCTCAAGTCCGCGTACGAACGGTCGAGAATGCCGTACGCCCTGGTGCCGGTACGGCCGACGAGGAGGCGGGGCGTCCGCCTGCCACCGGGTTCGTGCCGCCGGCCTGAGGTCAGCGGTCGGAGGGTGGGGATTCCAGGTCTTCGAGCTCGATGCCGGGGGCGGAGAGCACCACGTCGCCGGCGAGGTGGATCGTGTGCCGTTCGCCCGTGTCCAGGGCGCTGACCTGGTATTCGTCCACCGTCAGGGGGCCGTTGTCAGTGGGGTGCGCTTCACTGTTCACCAGGGCCCAGGACTGGTCGAGGGTACGGGGGGCGAGGACCGGGTCCGTGAAGGTGACGACCCGGACGCGGGTCTCGGGGGAAGCGGGGGTGAGGCGCAGCAGACGAGCGGTCGCGACGAGGAATGCGGGGGACGTGCCGTTGAAGGCGTGGGCGCGGACATTGCCTTCGGTGGCGTGGGTGCCCGTCGGGTCGGTACGGACCCAGGTGAGGCCCTCCAGGGCGGCACCGCGGACCTGCCAGTCGGCGGAATGGAGTTCGAGTCGGAGGGGGCGGCCGAGTTCATCGAGGGTGAGGTCGACGGATCCCAGGTGACTGCCGGACGGGGCGGTCGTTTGGGAGATGTAGCGCCAGCCGGACGGGCCGGGCGCGCAGTGGAAGTGTTCTTCGCCGAGAGGGGTGTGGTCGTGGACGTCGTGGAGCGAATATCGGCCGCGGGGCATGGGGTCCTTCAAGTCCTCGGCTCGTGCGGGTGCGGTACGGCGCAGGCCCCCGACACGGGGGTGCGGGGGCCTGCGTTCGTCACTGCTGCTGGTCGGCCCGGGCCGCGCTGAGCGCCCGGTGCCGGCTCGGATCGGCCGGACCGTTCGAGGTCCGGCCGATCCGGGCCGGTAGAGCGATCAGTAGCGGTAGTGGTCGGGCTTGTACGGGCCGTCGACCTCGACACCGATGTACGCGGCCTGCTCCGGGCGGAGGGTCGTCAGCTTGACGCCGAGGGCGTCGAGGTGAAGGCGGGCGACCTTCTCGTCCAAGTGCTTGGGCAGCACATACACGTCGGTCGGGTACTCCTCGGGCTTCGTGAACAGCTCGATCTGCGCCAGCGTCTGATCCGCGAACGAGTTGGACATCACGAACGACGGGTGGCCCGTGGCGTTGCCCAGGTTCAGCAGACGGCCCTCGGACAGCACGATCAGGACCTTGCCGTCGGGGAACGTCCAGGTGTGCACCTGCGGCTTCACCTCGTCCTTGACAATGCCCTCGATCTTCGCCAGGCCGGCCATGTCGATCTCGTTGTCGAAGTGACCGATGTTCCCGACAATCGCCTGATGCTTCATCCTGGCCATGTCCGAAGCCATGATGATGTCCTTGTTCCCCGTCGTCGTGACGAAGATGTCCGCCTGCTCCACCACGTCGTCCAGGGTCGCGACCTGGTAGCCATCCATGGCCGCCTGCAACGCGCAGATCGGGTCGATCTCCGTGACGATCACCCGGGCACCCTGACCGCGCAGCGACTCCGCGCAGCCCTTGCCCACATCGCCGTAACCACAGACCACGGCGGTCTTCCCGCCGATCAGGACGTCCGTGGCACGGTTGATGCCGTCGATCAGCGAGTGGCGGCAGCCGTACTTGTTGTCGAACTTCGACTTCGTCACCGCGTCGTTCACATTGATCGCGGGGAAGAGAAGGGTGCCCTCGCGGTGCATCTCGTACAGGCGGTGGACACCCGTCGTGGTCTCCTCCGTGACGCCACGGATCTCGGAGGCCAGCTGCGTCCACTTCTGCGGGGACTCACCCAGCGTGCGGTTGAGGAGCGTCAGGATGTACGCGAACTCCTCGCTGTCCGCCGTCGCCGGGTCCGGGGCCGCGCCGGCCTTCTCGAACTCGACGCCCTTGTGGACGAGGAGGGTGGCGTCACCACCGTCGTCCAGGATCATGTTCGGACCACCGGTCGGCGTGTTCGGCCAGGTCAACGCCTGCTCCGTGCACCACCAGTACTCCTCCAGCGACTCACCCTTCCAAGCGAACACCGGCACACCCGCCGGCGCCTCGGGGGTGCCATTCGGGCCGACCGCGATGGCGGCGGCCGCGTGGTCCTGGGTCGAGAAAATGTTGCAGGACGCCCAACGCACCTCGGCGCCGAGGGCAACCAGGGTCTCGATCAGCACCGCCGTCTGCACGGTCATGTGCAACGAGCCGGTGATGCGGGCACCGGCCAGCGGCTGCGCGGCGGCGTACTCCTTGCGGATCGACATCAGACCGGGCATCTCGTGCTCGGCCAAGGTGATCTCCTTCCGCCCGAAAGCGGCAAGGGAGAGATCGGCGACCTTGAAGTCCTGTCGGTTGGCGACCGTCGTCATAACGGGCTGCTCCTCGTGATGGAGTCGAGGGTGGGTAGGGCGGCTCTGCGGCGGCGGGCACAGGAATGCCCGGGCGCTCGCAGCGCAGTCCGTCGGAGGCCCTCTCTCCCTCGGCCGGTCCGGCGTACGGACCGATCGACCGCCATCAGCAGCGACGTCTGACACTGCCGTCGAATCTACACCGAACGGCGCAGCCGCTCCCAGTCCACCGGGGCGGTTCCGGGGCGGGAGCGGCTGTGTCGGGTGCGTGATGGCGGGTCCGGTGCGGTCAGTGGCCGGATTCCGTCGGGTCGGTGTCGTCCGGGCCCGCCGGGGTGTCGGCCGCGTCGGCGCCGGGGGTCTTGGCCGGGTTGGTGCCGGCCGCTGCCGCAGCCGCGTTGTAGATGTCCGGCTCCAGGTAGATCACCCGGGCGATCGGGACTGCGGCGCGGATGCGGGACTCGGCGGCGTTGATGGCGTTGGCGACCTCGTCGGCGGTGTCGTCGTGCTGGACCGCGATCTTGGCGGCGACCAGCAGCTCTTCCGGGCCGAGGTGGAGCGTGCGCATGTGGATGATGCCGGTGACGGTGTCGCCGTCGACCACGGCGGCCTTGATCTTCTCGACCTGGTCGGCGCCGGCCGCTTCGCCGAGCAGCAGGGACTTGGTCTCGACGGCCAGCACGAGCGCGATGGCGATCAGCAGGATGCCGATGCACAGGGTGCCGATGCCGTCCCACACGCCGTTGCCCGTGCCGAGGGCCAGGCCGACGCCGCCGAGGGCGAGGACCAGACCGATGAGCGCGCCGAAGTCCTCAAGGAGCACGACGGGGAGTTCCGGGGCCTTCGCGCGGCGGATGAAGTCCGTCCAGCTGAGCGAGCCGCGGGTCTCGTTGGACTCCTTGATCGCCGTGCGGAAGGAGAAGCCCTCGGCGATGATCGCGAAGATCAGGACGCCGAACGGCCAGTACCACGCCTCCAGCTCGTGGGGGTGGCGGATCTTCTCGTAGCCCTCGTACACCGCGAACATGCCGCCGACGGAGAACAGGACGATGGAGACGAGGAAGGCGTAGATGTAGCGCTCGCGGCCGTAGCCGAAGGGGTGCTGCGGGGTGGCCTCGCGCTGGGCCCGCTTGCCGCCGAGGAGCAGCAGGCCCTGGTTACCGGAGTCGGCGAGCGAGTGGACGCTCTCCGCGAGCATCGACGAGGAACCGCTGAACAGGAACGCCACGAATTTGGCCACTGCGATCGCGAGGTTGGCGCCGAGTGCCGCCACGATCGCCTTGGTTCCGCCTGACGCACTCATGGGTGCCTGGTGTCCCTTCTTCGGTTTGCGGCTCCGACGGCCGCGGTGTGGCGGCACATTGTTGCAGCCGTCGTCACGGACGGGGTGTCAGGCCACCACTGTCGCGCGGAACAACGTGCCCGCTCCGGACACGTGTACCCGCTCGCCGGCCGGTACGAAGACCGATTCGCCGGGTGCGAGGGCGAGGTCGCCGGCGCTCGGGGCGCCCGCCGTGCACAGCAGGATCTGCGGGGTGTGCGTGGTCAGGTCGGCGGGGGCGGCGCCGGGTGACAGGTCGAAGCGGGACAGGCGGAATTCGTCCACCGGCGTCTCGTACAGCTCCTCGCCCGCCGGGGACGCCTCCGGGCGCAGGATGCCCGGGTCGGTCGACTCGAAGCGGACGATGCGCAGGAGTTCGGGGACGTCGATGTGCTTGGGCGTCAGGCCGCAGCGCAGCACGTTGTCCGAGTTGGCCATGATCTCGACACCGAGGCCGTCGAGGTACGCGTGCGGGACGCCGGCGCCGAGGAACAGGGCCTCGCCAGGCTGGAGCCGTACGTAATTGAGCAGCATGGCCGCGATGACGCCCGCGTCGCCGGGGAAGTGGTGGGCGATGCGGGCGTACGGGGCGTAGGCGCCGCCGATCCGTTCGGCGGCGGCCGCGGCGGCGGTCACCGTCTCGGCCATCTCGTCCGGGTCCGCACTGAGGATCGCCGTCAGGACCTCGCGCAGCGCGGCTTCCTCGGGCTGGGCGCGGAGCAGGTCCGCGTACGGCTTGAGCGAGTCGACGCCCAGGCCCTCCATCGCCTCGGCCGCCTCCAGGGGGCGGCGGAATCCGCACAGGCCGTCGAAGGGGGTGAGCGCGCAGATCAGCTCGGGCTTGTGGTTGGCGTCCTTGTACGTGCGGTGGGGGGCGTCGATCGGGACGGACCGGCGCTCCTCGTCCGTGTAACCCGCCTTGGCCTGGTCCTGGTTCGGGTGCACCTGGAGGGAGAGGGGGGCGCCCGCGGCGAGCAGCTTGAGGAGGAAGGGCAGGCGGGGGCCGAACTTCTCGACGGTCGCCGTGCCGAGTTCGCGGGCGGGGTCGGCGTCGATGACGTCGGTGAGGGGCTGCTCGGCGGGGGCGGTTTCGGTGCGGGTGATCCGGGAAGGGGCGCCCGGGTGGGCGCCCATCCACATCTCCGCCTGCGGCTCGCCGGTGGGGGCGACGCCCAGCAGAGCGGGGATCGCGGTGGTCGAGCCCCAGGCATACGGGCGCACGGTGTTGGAGAGCCGGTCCATGGATCAGTCCTTGTGTTGCTGTGTGCGGTGCGGTGTCGCCGCGCTGTGTTGACGTTGTACGAGGTGTTCAGGCACCGGCCGTCGAGGCGAGCGACAGGTAGACCGCGGCGAAGTCGGTGACGGCGAGCAGCTCGGCCAGGGATTCGAGGGTGCTGCCCTCCTCCGGTTCGAGCTCGCTGATCGCGGTGTCGTGGCCGAGGGCCAGTTCGCGGGCGGCGGGGGCGGCGCTGAGGCCGCCGGTCGGGCGGTCGCGGAGCAGCACCACCCGGGCGTGCAGGGGTTCCGAATCCTCGACGCGGTCGCGGAAGAAGTCGTCCGGGTCCGCGCCCGCGGCGAAGGCGCCCGCCAGCAGGCCGCCGTGCGTGGGAAGCGCCTCCGGGAGTGCGGCGGCGAGGGCCGGGCGGCCCGAGAGCTCCGAGAGGACCGCGGCGAAGCGGCGTCCGACGGGGCCGGCCGCCTCGCCCTCCGTCCAGATCAGCGGGAGGGTGTCCGCGAGTTCGGCGGCGAGGGTCTTGGCCGGGTTGCTGTACGTGGCGATGGCCGGGCCGCAGCGCTCCGCCGTGCGGTCCAGGCGGTCCGCGACGCTCTGGAGCGCGTCGGCGGGGGCGGTGACCAGGCCGACGCGGTCGAGCAGGGCGAGGAGCGGGGTGAGCAGGGCCCAGAGGGTGCCGGGGCCTGCGGCCGATGTCTCGGCGTCGTACTCACCGTGCGGGGCGGAGGCCATCGGGACGACGAGGCCGTGCACTCCGTGTACCGCCTCGCGCAGCGGGGAACGCAGGGGGGCTACGGCCACGACCGTGCAGCCCCTGCGGTACGCCTGCTCCGCGAGGAGGGCGAGGCCCGGTTCGGAGCCGTCCGCGGTGGCGATGAGCAGCAGGTCCACGGAGCCGGCCCAGCCGGGCAGGGTCCAGCGGAGTGCGCCGGGGGCGGGGGCGACGCCGGTCGGGGGGATGCGGGTGACCGGGGCGGAGGCGCCGGCGAGTGCGGCGATCAGGTCCGCGACGCCGGTCGCGGCGGTGCCGGGGCCGGCGACGAGCACCGCGCGGGGGCGGCCCTCCGCCTTCAGCTCGGTGATCCCGGCCTCTGTCGCGTGCCGGGCGGCGGTGCGGACCCGGGCCCCGGCCTCGGCGGCGCCGCGGAGCAGGTCGCGGCGGTCGGCTCGGGCCAGGGCTTCGGGGGCGTCGAGCAGCGACTCGTCGAGCATGGGGCGGTCCTCCGGTGCGGGGTGCGGGGCGGCCGCTTCGGGCCGCTTTCGCCGGTTGAGCCGGTTACGCCTGGCGGCGGGCCTCGTCCACGAGGAGTACGGGGATGCCGTCCCTGACGGGGTAGGCGAGGCCGCAGTCGGTGCCGGTGCAGATGAGTTCCGGGGTTTCGGCTGCCGTCTGGTCGTCCAGGGGGGCGTGGCAGGCGGGGCAGGCCAGGATCTCCAGGAGGCCGGCTTCGAGCGGCATGGGGTGTCCCTTCGGGCGGTCGTCTGGTGTTGGGGCCCTTTGCCGGGGCCTTTGGGGGCGGGGTCAGCCTACCGCCGGGGTGGGGTGGGGGGCGTGTTGTGGGGGCGGGGTGGTCTGTGGTGCGGTGCGGGTGGGGGTGCGGTGCGCCTGCGGCGGGCCTGTTCCCCACCCCGCCCCTTCCCGAAACCGGGGCTCTGCCCCGGACCCCGCGCCTCAAACGCCGGCGGGGCTGGATTTTGCGCCGGCGGGCGGGCTCTATGCGCGGATCAGGGCCAGTACCTCGTCCCTCACCCTGGCCATCGTCTCCTCGTCCCCCGCCTCCACGTTCAGGCGCAGCAGCGGTTCCGTGTTCGACGGGCGGAGGTTGAACCACCAGGTGGGGGTGGTCACCGTGAGGCCGTCCAGGGTGTCCGTGGTGGCGTTCTCCTGGTGGGCGAAGGCTGTTGCCACCTCTGCCGTGCGGGCCTTCTGGTCGTCCACCGTGGAGTTGATCTCGCCGGAGGCGGCGTAGCGGTCGTACTGGGCGACCAGGGCGGAGAGGGGGGCCGGCCCGCCCCCCAGGGCGGCCAGTACGTGGAGGGCGGCGAGCATGCCCGTATCGGCGTTCCAGAAGTCGCGGAAGTAGTAGTGGGCCGAGTGTTCGCCGCCGAAGATCGCGCCGTGGGCGGCCATCTCGGCCTTGATGAAGGAGTGGCCGACCCTGGTGCGGACGGGGGTGCCGCCGTGTTCGCGTACGACCTCGGGGACGGAGTGGGAGGTGATCAGGTTGTGGATGATCGTGCCCCGGCCGCCGTTGCGGGCCAGTTCGCGGGCGGCGACCAGGGCGGTGATCGCCGACGGGGAGACGCCTGCGCCCCGTTCGTCCACCACGAAGCAGCGGTCCGCGTCGCCGTCGAAGGCGAGGCCCAGGTCGGCGCCCTCGGCCAGTACGCGGGCCTGGAGGTCCGTGATGTTCTTCGGGTCCAGGGGGTTGGCCTCGTGGTTCGGGAAGGTGCCGTCCAGCTCGAAGTACATGGGGACCAGGTCGACGGGCAGCCCGGCGAAGACGGTGGGGACGGTGTGGCCGCCCATGCCGTTGCCCGCGTCCACGACGACCTTGAGGGGACGGATCTCCGTCAGGTCCACCAGGGAGAGCAGATGGGCCGCGTAGTCCGTGAGGGTGTCGCGTTCGGTGACCGTGCCGGCGGGGGCGACCGGGGCGGGGGCGACCTTCTCGGACCACTCCTCCACCAGCGCGCGGATCTCGGCCAGGCCCGTGTCCTGGCCGACCGGGGCCGCGCCCGCCCGGCACATCTTGATGCCGTTGTACCGCGCGGGGTTGTGCGAGGCGGTGAACATCGCGCCGGGCAGGTCCAGCGCCCCGGACGCGTAATACAGCTGGTCCGTCGAGCAGAGGCCGATCATCGTGACGTCGGCGCCGCGCCCCGCCGCGCCCCGGGCGAACGCCCCGGAGAGGGCCGGGGAGGTGGGGCGCATGTCGTGGCCGATGACGATCGCGTCCGCGCCGGTCACCGCGACGAAGGCCGCCCCGAAGAGTGCGGCCAGCTCCTCGTCCCACTGGTCGGGCACGACTCCGCGCACGTCGTACGCCTTCACGAGCTGCGACAGGTCTGCGGTCACGGGCCGGTCCTCCAGGGGGTTTGCTTCGGACCGCCCAACGTACCCGGCGGCCGGCGGTCCCTCAGGAGTCGGGTGAGCGCAGGACGCGGAGGTGACCCCTGCGGGCTACCTCCATCGGGTCGGCGGTCCGGCGGCCGCCGCCCTGGGGACCGTCGCCGCGTTCCGGCGGACGCGCGGCTTCCCGTACGGCGTTGGCCAGCGCTTCGAGGTCGTCGCCGCTGGGGCGGCTGGGCGCGGACGGGTCGGAGAGCCGGACGACCTCCCAGCCCCGTGGCGCGGTCAGCCGCTCGCTGTGCTCGGCACAGAGGTCGTAGCAATGGGGCTCGGCGTAGGTGGCGAGCGGGCCGAGGACCGCAGTCGAGTCGGCATAGACGTACGTCAGTGTCGCGACGGCAGGGCGGCCGCACGCGGTGCGCGAACAGCGACGTACAGGGCTCACGATGTTGGACGGTACCGCACTCTTGAGCGGGCTGCGACGACTCTCCCCCGGCTCACCCCTCCGTGTCGCCCTGTGACGCCCCGCACACGCGCCCCCCGGGCAACTCCCCTGACCTGCGCGGGAGGAGAGGGCGAGGGTCCTGGGGGCAATGATTCCGGTCACCTCTGTGCCGCGAACCTTTCACAAGGCGGCGGACCGGCGGTCGTGAGCGGGGCCGGAAACGGGCTCCGGTGTGGCCGGATCGCTCAAGAGCGGACAGGGCTGCGTGGGCGTGCTCGCCCTCCGGCCGGGCGGGCCGCCGGGGGTTAGGCTGCGTCGGTGATGGACAGTTCCGTACCGCCCAGCCCGTCCGAGCCGCGTCCGCGGCGCCGGGACCGACACGGCCGAGGGATGCGCGGGCCCGTCGCCCCGCCGCAGGTGCCGCTGTCGACCAGCCGCGCGGACAACTTCCGCGATCTCGTCCAGGACTCGGTGGAGCGGCTGGAGCGGCGCTGGCCTCAGCTGGCGGAGGTCGACTTCGTCGTCCTGGAGGTGCCGGAGACGGCGGAGGAGACGGTTCCGCTGGGTGACGCGGTCTCCGCCGAGAAGGGCCGGCCCGCCCGCATCACCGTCTTCCGGCGCCCGGTCGAGCTGCGTACCAAGAGCCGTGACGAGCGGGCCCTGCTCGTCCACGAGATCGTGGTCGAGCAGGTCGCGGAGCTGCTCGGGCTGGCGCCCGAGTCGGTCGATCCCCGTTACGGGCAGGAGTAGCACGGGCAGGAGCAGCGGCCCTCTCGGCCGCCCCGCCCGGCCGCCCCGCTCAGTCGTCCAGCACCGACAGGTCCTGGCGGGCCGCCGGGACCTCCACCGTGCCCCGGTCGTCCGGCATCGTCTGCACCGTGAACATCTGGATGCCGTTCACTGTCTCGGTGAGGGTGCGCGCGGCGTGCACCGGGCCGCCCGCCTGGGGCTCGACCGTCAGGGCGTAGGTGCCCTTGAGGCCCTTCGGCACGGGCGGGGTGACCGCCGTGGTCGTGCCCGCCGCGATCTTGTACGTCTTGCTGACCGGCGTACCGCCGCCGCTGCCGGCCGACGCCGTGACCTTGACGGTCGCGGCGGCACCGGGGGCGGTGAGGGAGAGGACCGAGCCCTTGGACCGGTTGTCGGCGACGGTCGCCCGGGCGCCGACCGGGGCGGTCGCCGGGATGTAGGCGACCTCCTGCTTGTCGCCCTTGCCCCGGACCACGCGCAGGGCGGCGACGATCGGCGTGGCCCTGCCCTTCTCCGAGGGCACCAGCATCAGTGAGCCCGCCTCGCCGCGGGTGATGTCCTTGAGGTCCATGCCGGCGGTCATGTGCGACTTGACGTGCAGTTCCTCGTGGCCGGCCGGGGTGACCGCGCCGGTCTTGCCGAGCAGCCTCAGGCCGAGGTCGGCGTCGTCGTCGCCGGGGGCGAAGGCCACCAGTCGTACCGAGGTCGCGTCGGCCGGGATGCCGGGCAGCACGACCGTGCCGGCCGGTTCGGCGGAGGCGGTGAGCCAGTCGCTGCCGGTCTTGTCGTCCGCCGACCTGACGGCCGCGCCGACCCGGCCCGTACGAGTGGTGACGTGGACGGTGACGTCGTCGGCGGCCTTGCTGGTGAGCGTCGAGATCAGGACCCGGACGCCGGAGCCCGCCGGGACGGTGATGCCCTCGCCGACGTCGGACTTGAGGGAGCCGTCCGGGCCGTACAGCTCGATGTCGGCGACGGCGGCGGTGTCGTCCGGGTTGGTGAGGTGGACGTAGTCCTCGCGGGACTTGGCGGTGCTCGCCGCGGGGAACCAGAAGTCGGTGTCGGGCGTGGTGCAGCTGATGCCGAGCAGGCCGCGGCCGTCGCCCGCCTCGATGGTGGTGGTCTGCTGGGCGGTCCAGCCGGGGGCGAGACGGCCGGTGGCGATGCCGATGAGGGCGGGTGAGCCGGCGCCCGACGCCTCGCCGGTGGCGGGCTTGCCGGGCTCCTTGAGGGAGACCACCGGCTTGTCCGTCTTGTCCTTCTTGCTCTTACCCTTGCCCTTTTTGTCCTTGCCGTCGGACTTCTCGTCCGACTTGTCGTCGGTCGTCGCCTCGTCGTCCTTCGCGGAGGACAGGAGCTCGGCGGTGCCGGCCGTGGTGGAGCCGCCGCTCGCGCCGGACGGCGTGAAGGCGGTGTACGCGGTCTCCGAGAGGTCGGAGAGGCCGGGCGCCGGGCAGAGCAGGCTGGTGCGTTCGACGGGCAGCCGTGCGGCCGTCTTCGCTTCGGCCGTGGAGCCGCCGGACGGTTCGTTGAGCGCGGCGAACCCGGTGACGGCCGCCAGGGCGACCGCTCCGGCGATGAGGGACAGGGCGCTGGTGGACTTCACTCGGACTCGCCTCGCGATGCGTTACCGGTCGGCCACGGGTTCTGGCCCGGGGCGGGGTTCTCGGGGTTCTGCGGGTCGTACGGGTGCTGGTCGCCGTACTGCCCGGCCTCGGGGCCGTACCCGTTCGGGTCATAGGACTGCGGGTCATAGGACTGCGGGTCGTACGCGGGCGGGTCGTAGGGGCCCGTGTACTGGCCGCCGTCCTGGTACTGGCCGTCCTGGTACTGCGGATAGCCGTACGGGTCGTAGCCGCCGGCGTCCGGCTGCTGCTGCCCTTCGGCGTACTGCGGGTCCTGGTACGGGGCGCCGTCCTGGTACGGGGCGCCGTCCTGGTACTGCGGATAGGCCGTGTCCTGGTACTGGCCCTGGCCTTGGCCGTCGTCCCAGTCGCCGTACTGCTGCTGCGGTACGAAGACGTTGTCGTCGTCCTCGGGGGCGGCCTGGACCGCCGGGCCGGTTTCGTCGCCCTGCTGGGCGGGAACGTACGCGGGCTGCTCGCCGGTCCCGTCCAGGTCCGGGACGCCCTCCTGCCGCTCGGAAGCGCCCTCATCGCTCTCCGCGGCCTCTGCGGCCTCCGCGGCGGCGCGGAGCCTGCGGGCGCGGCGGCCCTCGCCGGCGACCGGTTCGGCGGCGACCGCCTCGGCCTCCTCCGGCAGGTCGTCGTCGATCTCTCGGCGGCGGCCGGGCAGGGCCATGACCACGAGGACCACGGCGAACGCGATCTGCGCCCAGATCCACACGGTGTGGGTGAAGGGCTCCTCGTACGTGAGGTCCAGGGTGCCGCCCTCGGTGGGCAGTTCGAAGCCCTGGGCCCAGCCGTCGACAGTCTTGGCGGTCAGCGCGCGGCCGTCGAGCGTGGCCTGCCAGCCGGGGTCGGCCGCGTCGGCGATCCGCAGCACCCGGCCGGAGCCGCCCGCCGGGATCTTGGTGTGCGCCCCGACCGGCTGAGAGCCCACGGGGAGCGGTTCGTCGCCGGTGGCGGACGGGACGATCATGATCCGGGCGACCTGCCGGTCCACCCGCCACAGGGCGCTGCCGTCCAGCTGGCTGAGCCGGCTCAGGCCCGGGGTGGCGTCGAGCACCCGGCTCATCTGCTTGGGCGCCCCGTCGCGCACGAGGACGTAACGGATCGCGAAGCCGCTGAGCTGGCTGCCCTGGTCGGCGCCGGAGCCGGCGACCAGGTTGGCGACGACCTTGTCGAGGTGGCTGTTGCCGCCCAGGGCCTCGGCCAGCTCCGCGTCGCCGAGCCGGGCGCCCGAGCCGCGGACGAGGGTGTAGTCGACGGAGGCGGACGAGGTGCCGCCCAGGACCAGGGTGCGCGGCTGGTCGCGGGTGCCGCTCTCCTCCGCTACGAACGCGGGCACCTGGACCGGATCGCGGCGTTCCAGCGGTCCGGCCGCGCCGCCGATCATCCAGCCGGCGGCGGCGAGCACGGGGGCCACGCCCGCCGCGAGGGCGATCAGGACGGCGACCGGCTGGCGCCAGCCGAAGCTGAGTTCGGCGACGCGGATGCGGGCGCCGTCCGCGCCGACGAGCGCGGCGGCGATGAGGGCGGCGCCGTAGACCAGCGTGGCGGGTCCGGCCCAGCCGGAGCCGTTGGCGAGCCCGGCGAACGCGAGGGCGACCAGGGCGGCCGCCCAGGCGGTCCGGACGGCGAACCGGCGCTCCCCGCGCAGCAGGGCGGCCAGCGCCGCGAGGACGATGCCGAGGAGCAGGACGCCGCCCGCGGCCTTGGGCCCGCCGGGGCTGATGCCGAGGAGGTCCAGGGCGGAGGCGGAGCCCGTACCGGTCTCCAGGCCGGCTTCGTTCAGGAACGCGGACGGGCTGCTCAGCAGGGAGAGCGACCAGGGCGCGAGGACCAGGACCGGGGTGCCGACGGCGGCGAGGAAGCGGAGCGCGTACGCCGTGATGTCGCCGCGCCGCAGCACCAGGACACCGAGGCCGAGGACCACGGCGAGCGGCCACACGATCGGCGTGAACGCCATGGCGAGGGTGAGGAGCAGGGTGTACGCCCAGGTGGCGCGCCAGCTGCCGCGGGCGTCGCCGGAGGCGCGCATGCCGTGCGCGGAGACGGCCGTGCGCGCGATCAGCGGCAGCAGGACGGCCAGGACGGCGGTGCCGAGTCGGCCGGTCGCCAGGGCGCCGGTCGCGGCGGGCAGGAAGGCGTACGCGACGCTCGCCCAGGCCCGCAGGAGCCGCGAGGGCAGCAGCGGGCGGGTGACGAAGTACGCGGTGAGTCCGGCGAGCGGGACCGAGCAGACGAGCAGCAGGGTGAGCGCGAAGCCGGTGGAGCCGAGGAACAGCGCGGACAGGGCGGAGATGACGGCGAGGTAGGGCGGTGCGGTCTGGGTGCCGCCGGTGCCGACGGTGTGCCAGCCGTCCGCGTATCGCGCCCACAGGTCGGAGACGTCGCCGGGGGCGGGCAGCAGGGCGCCGCCGGCCAGCGCGCCGCCGCCGATGAGGTCGCGGCAGGCGACGAGGGAGACCAGGAGGAGCAGGGCGAAGAGGACCGGGCCGGGCTTGCGGCCGACCTTCTTCAGCCGGGCGAACTGGTCGATCTCCAGGTAGTCGGCGTCGTCGCCGCCCGGTCCGGACTCGACGGCGCCGTGCCGGGAGCCGCCGGAGTCGGCGTCGGAGCCGCCGCCGAAGTTTCCGGCGACCTGGTCGACGGTGGCGCGGATGGTGGCGCCCGGTGCGGGGAAGAGGCCGCCCAGCTCGGCCGCGTCGACGGCGCCCTTCCCCCGGGCGCGGCGGGCGCTCAGGATGCGGCCGGGGCGCAGCAGGGTGCTCAGGAATCCGGTGACCTCGTCCAGGGCCTGGCCCGGGACCTTGCCGACGAGGTAGGCGAGGGTGCGCAGCAGGGTGCCGAGGACGAGCCGGAGCATCACCCAGGGCAGCTTTTTGCCGCGGGCGTTGACGAGCATCGTGTAGACGGCGCCGGCCTTGTCGACGCGGTGCGGGCTGGCGACGTTGCGGCCGGCGCAGTCGATGGGGCGGCGTTCCCGCGCGGACGCCTCGGCATGCCGCAGGACGGCGTCGGGGGCGACGAGCACCCGGTGGCCGGCCATGTGGGCGCGCCAGCACAGGTCGACGTCGTCGCGCATCAGCGGGAGCCTGCGGTCGAAGCCGCCGAGCTCCTCCCAGACGTCGCGCCGGATGAGCATGCCGGCGGTGGAGACGGAGAGGACGGTGCGGACCTGGTCGTGCTGGCCCTGGTCCTGCTCGCGGCGGTCGAGGCCGGTCCAGCGGCGGCCGCTGTTGGCGATGGAGACGCCGACTTCGAGGAGCTGGCGGCGGTCGTACCAGCCGCGCAGCTTGGGGCCGACGATCGCGGCGTGCCGGTCGTCGTCCACGACGCGCAGCATCTCGGCGAGGGCGTCGGGCGCGGGCGCGCAGTCGTCGTGGAGCAGCCAGAGCCACTGCACCGGCTCGCCGTGCGGCAGCTCGGGCATCTCGTACGCCTCGTCGCGCCAGGTCCGGGTGACCGGGTCCCAGCCGCTGGGCCGCTTCAGGTAGGGCAGGTCGTCCGGGGTGAGGACGCCGGCCGTGCGGCTCGCCTCGTCCACGGCGGTGCCGAAGCTCGTACGCCGCGCCAGGTGCAGGACGCGGTCGGCGCCGAGGGCCTCGGTGACCAGGCGCGCGGAGTCGTCGGCGCTGCCGGTGTCGGCGGCGATGACGTTCTGTACGGGGCGTTCCTGGCCGAGCAGTCCGGTGAGCGCGTCGGGCAGCCAGCGTGCGCCGTCGTGGGAGACGAGCACGGCGGTGACGACATGCCGGGGGAACTCGGGGGCGGCGGCGGCCGCGTACGGCGCCGTTGATTGGCTGTGCACGGACATCGAGGTACGGGCCCTCCGGCCGGGTCCGGGGGACGTCCCCCCGGGGGCTGCATCGGTGTACACGCGCGCTCTGTCTGGTCGTTGGCGCGTCTCGGACGGGGCCCCACACTAACGGTAGGGATAACCGGGGTGGCGCGGAGCGGTTGAACGAGGGCGCGGAGGGGTATCGGCCGGCGCGGTTTCCGGGCGGGCCCGGGCATGAGGGTGGTGCCGCCCGGGTACGGCGACGGCCCGCCGCCTGCGGGTGCAGGAGGCGGGCCGTGGTGTCCGTGTGGGGTGGGCGGGCCGGTCGGCCCGGTCGGCCCGTTTTAAACCGCTGCCTTCTTCAGGCGGCGGCGTTCGCGCTCGGAGAGGCCGCCCCAGATGCCGAACCGCTCGTCCTTCGAGAGGGCGTACTCCAGGCACTCGGACCGGACTTCACAGGCGAGACAGACCTTCTTCGCCTCGCGGGTCGATCCACCCTTCTCGGGGAAGAAGGACTCGGGGTCGGTCTGGGCGCACAGCGCGCGCTCCTGCCAGCCGAGCTCCTCGTCCGCGTCCTCGACCAGCAGTTGCTGGAACAGCTCGGTCATGTGCGCCCCTCGTCTGTCTCTTGCGTCCCGTGATGCGGCCGTTACCGAATCGGCCGAACGACACGGGTGAAATTACAAGCGTGTAGCTCTGGCTGGTCAAGCCCGGATCTGCTATTGGCCTAGGTATTCACCCTGCGGCACCAACCGTATGCGGTAAGTATTCAAATCACCAAAAACCTGACATATGCCATAGGCGCTACCGCGTTCCCGTCCGCCATGGAGACAAACCGCTGCGGACGCGCACACGTTTCGATTCGATCACTGAAGCGACCAAGATCACATTCGGGTCACGGTGCCGCGCCCACGTTTGGCAGCGCGGTTGTTGCGCCACCTGTCCCCGCCGCGAGCCGCTAAAACCTTTCTCCGGGCGGAGTAACCGGATGAGGTGAAACATTGCCGCCAAACCGGGCATTGGGTTGACACCGGGCGGCTCTCCGGTTCTCCTTGATGGCATGCCAGTGACCTCAGCGATGCACGCGACCCGCGCCCGTGGGTTCCGCAGCGCTGTCCAGGCTCGCTGTCGCTGTTCCAGCTGTCTCAGCTGTTGATGCCGCCGACGCCGTCGTAGCCCTTCGCTCCGGCCCGGCACCGCTCGTCCCGACCCTCCGCCCGGCCCTTCCGGCTTTCCGGCCGCCGGTGCTCCCGGACCCCGCGACGAGCCCCCGCACCGCACGCCGTACTCGCACCCAGCCGAGGAACCACCGCTCCCATGAACAGCAGCGACAGCGACCTCCAGATCGCCGGCGATCTCCTGGAGGTCCAGCACCTTCTCCGCCCCGCCCCCGAACACCCCGCCACCGTCGCGGAGTTCGTCGGCCTCGCCCGTACCATCGCCGCCGACCGCGACCGGTGGGCACCGCTCGTCCGGTACGACGCCACCACCCGCTGGTACCACCGCCTGCGCACTTGCCCCGGCTACGAGGTCTGGCTGCTGAGCTGGGTCCCCGGGCAGGGCAGCGGGCTGCACGACCACGGGCCGTCCTCCGGCGTCCTCACCGTGCTCGACGGCGAGCTGACCGAACGTACGGACCGGGGAAAGCGGACGCTGGGCGCGGGCGCGCAGCGCGTCTTCGCACCCGGTTACGTCCACGAGGTCGTCAACGACTCCCTGGAACCGGCCGTCAGCCTGCACGTCTACTACCCGGGCCTCACCGACATGCCGATGCACGCCTCGCAGTGCGCCCCGGTGGCCACCACGGCCTGAAAGACCCCTGCCCCGGAACCCCACAGCTCCTGACAGTCCCACCCGTCGCCCGCCACCACCCCGACAAGGATCAGGCTTCGCCTGACAGACTGTTTCGCATGCGCATTGTGGTTCTGGCCGGCGGTATCGGTGGTGCTCGTTTCCTGCGGGGTCTCAAGGAGGCCGCGCCCGACGCGGACATCACGGTCATCGGCAACACCGGTGACGACATCCATCTGTTCGGGCTCAAGGTCTGCCCCGACCTCGACACCGTGATGTACACCCTCGGCGGTGGCATCAACGAGGAGCAGGGCTGGGGCCGGACCGACGAGACGTTCCGGGTCAAGGAGGAGCTTGCCGCGTACGGTGTGGGCCCCGAGTGGTTCGGGCTCGGCGACCGCGACTTCGCGACACACATCGTCCGTACGCAGATGCTCGGCGCGGGCTATCCGCTCAGCGCCGTCACCGAGGCGCTGTGCGCCCGCTGGAAGCCGGGCGTCCGGCTGCTGCCCATGTCCGACGACCGCGTCGAGACGCATGTGGCGATCGAGGAGGACGGCGAGAGCCGGGCCGTCCACTTCCAGGAGTACTGGGTGAAGCTGCGGGCCGCCGTGCCGGCGCGGGCGGTCGTGCCCGTCGGCGCGGAGCAGGCGAAGCCGGCGCCCGGGGTCCTGGAGGCCATCGCCGGGGCAGACGTCATCCTCTTCCCGCCGTCCAACCCGGTCGTCTCCATCGGCACGATCCTCGCCGTGCCCGGCATCCGCGAGGCCATCGCCGAGGCCGGGGTGCCGGTCGTCGGCCTCTCCCCCATCGTCGGTGACGCGCCGGTGCGCGGGATGGCGGACAAGGTCCTCGCGGCGGTGGGCGTCGAATCGACCGCCGCCGCCGTCGCCGAGCACTACGGGTCCGGGCTGCTCGACGGCTGGCTGGTCGACACGGTGGACGCGGGGGCGGTCGAGCGGGTGGAGTCGGCGGGCATCCGCTGCCGGTCCGTGCCGCTGATGATGACCGATGTCGCCGCCACCGCCGGGATGGCGCGGCAGGCGCTGGCCCTCGCCGGGGAGGTCCGCGCGTGAGTGACGCCCCCTCCTACTGGGTGTGGGCCCTGTCCGGGATGCCCGAGGTGCGGCCCGGGGACGACCTCGCGAAGCTGATCGCGGCCACCGGGCCGGACCTCGTGGACGGCGATGTGCTGCTCGTCACCTCGAAGATCGTCTCCAAGGCGGAGGGCCGGATTCTGGAGGCCACCGACCGGGAAGCGGCCATAGACGCCGAGACGGTACGGGTGGTGGCGCGGCGCGGTCCGCTGCGGATCGTGGAGAACCGGCAGGGCCTGGTCATGGCCGCCGCCGGTGTCGACGCGTCGAACACCCCCGCCGGGACGGTCCTGCTGCTCCCCGAGGACCCCGACGCCTCGGCCCGGGCGATCCGGGAAGGGCTGCGGGCGGCGCTCGGCGTCGAGGTCGGCGTCCTCGTCACGGACACCTTCGGGCGGCCCTGGCGCAACGGGCTGACCGATGTCGCCATCGGTGCGGCGGGGGTGCGGGTGCTGGACGACCTGCGGGGCGGGCGGGACGCGCACGGCAATCCGCTGAACGCGACCGTGATCGCCACCGCCGACGAGCTGGCCGCCGCGGGCGACCTGGTCAAGGGCAAGACGGACGGGCTGCCCGTCGCCGTCGTGCGCGGGCTCGGGCATGTCGTGGACGCGGCGGACGGGCAGGGCGCCCGGGCGATGGTGCGGGTCGCGGCCGACGACATGTTCCGGCTGGGGACCTCGGAGGCGGTCCGGGAGGCGGTGACACAGCGGCGTACGGTGCGCGAGTTCACGGACGAGGCGGTGGACCCGGGGGCGGTACGGCGTGCGGTCGCCGCCGCCGTGACCGCGCCGGCGCCGCACCACACGACGCCGTGGCGCTTCGTCCTGCTGGAGTCCCCGGAGTCGCGGACCCGGCTGCTGGACGCGATGCGGGACGCGTGGATCGCGGATCTGCGGCGCGACGGCAAGAGCGAGGAGTCGGTCGCCAAGCGGGTGCGGCGGGGCGAGGTGCTGCGGCGGGCGCCGTATCTGGTCGTGCCGTGCATGGTGATGGACGGTTCGCACGCGTACGGGGACGAGCGGCGGGACGGCGCGGAGCGCGAGATGTTCGTGGTGGCGGCGGGGGCCGGAATCCAGAACTTCCTGGTGGCGCTGGCCGGGGAGCGGCTGGGCTCCGCGTGGGTGTCCTCGACGATGTTCTGCCGGGATGTGGTGCGGTCTGTTCTGGGGCTGCCCGAGTCCTGGGACCCGTTGGGGGCGGTGGCGGTGGGGCACGCGGTTTCGGCCCCCGGGCCGCGGGTGGGGCGGGTCGCGGACGACTTCGTCGTGGTGCGGTAGGCGCCTCCGGCGCCGTGTTCCGGGGTCCTGGCTCCGTGTGACCTGAGCGCCCGACGGGCTGTTCGGGGCTCTGCCCCGGACCCCGGTCCTCAATCGCCGGACGGGCTTGATTTCGGCCCGGTTCTCACAGTCTCGCGATGTCCCTCGGCTGGAAGCGCGGGGCTCTCCTCGGTGGCGTCGCGCCCGAGAGCAGTATCAGGCGGGTTGCTCGGTGGCGTTGGCCCTCGTAGGGGGTGAGGAGGGCGAGCATTTCCTCGTCGTCCGCGTTCCGGTTGCCGGCCAGGGCGTGGCCGACGATGCCGGGGAGGTGGAGGTCGCCGACCGTCACCGCGTCCGGGGCACCGTTGGAGCGTTGCAGGGTTTCCGCCGCCGTCCAGGGGCCGATCCCCGGGACGGCCTGGAGGCGGGTCAGCGCGTCGGGGAGGTCCATCGCGGCCGCCTCCTCCATGCGGCGGGCCACCCGGACCGTGCGCAGGATCGTCGCCGAGCGCTTGCTGTCGACGCCCGCGCGGTGCCAGTCCCAGGACGGGATCAGCGACCAGGTGCGGGCGTCCGGCATGACGTAGAGGCCGTACTCCTGCGGGCCGGGCGCGGGCTCCCCGTACTGGCGGACCAGCAGGCGCCAGGCGCGGTACGCCTCGTCCGTCGTGACCTTCTGCTCCAGGACCGACGGGATCAGCGACTCCAGGACCAGGCCCGTGCGCAGCAGCCGCAGACCGGGGCGGCGGTGCTGGGTCCGGGCGAGGAGGCGGTGGCGCGGGGTGAAGGCCGCCGGGTCGTCGCCCTCGCCGAGCAGCGTGGGCAGCTGGTCGAGCAGCCAGGCCGCGCCGGGCCCCCAGGCGGACGCCTCGATCCGGCCGTCGCGGGCGACGACACGGAGTGTGCCGGGGCCCTCGGGGGTGCGGCTGGACCGGCGGACGGAGCCGTCGGCGACCATCCGGAACGTGGGGTCGGCGGGGCCCCGGCGCAGCGGGCCGAGGACGAGTCCCAGGTCGAGCGGGCCCGGCGGGGTCCAGACCCGGGTCTGCGGCGCCGGTACGGGCACGGCCGCCGCCTGGTGCGGGACGGGCGCGCGCCGGGCGTTGCGGGGAGCGAATCGTCCTGCCACGGGAGAGGTCCTCGGTCGTCGGGGCTGCCTGTCGAGGGTACGGGACAGCCCGTACGGCGGTTTCCGGCCACCCGGTCCGCGTACGGGCCGGGTGGCCGGGGCGCTCACTCGTCCGAGGAGAACCGCACCGACGCGTCCGGGAGGTGCGCCCCGCACCAGACGCGTACGCCCGCGCGGAGCTCGTTGTCGGCACCCACCTCCGCGCCGTCGCCGACGACCGCACCGGCCAGCACCGTACGGCTGCCGATCCTGGCGCGTTCGCCGACCAGGGAGTCCGTGATCACCGCGCCGGGTTCCACGACCGCGCCCGCGAGCACGGTGGAGCCGTCGATCCGGGCGCCCGCGCCGACCACCGCGCCGGCGCCGATGACCGTACCGCCGGAGAGCTTGGCGTCGGAGGCGACCGAGGCGGTCGGCAGGACGAGGCGGTCGCCGCAGCGGCCCGGCACCGCCGGGGAGGGCGCGCGGCCGAGCACCAGGTCGGCGGAGCCCCTTATGAACGCCTGCGGGGTGCCGAGATCCAGCCAGTACGTGGAGTCGACCATGCCCTGGAGGTGGGCGCCCTCGGCGAGGAGGCCGGGGAAGGTCTCGCGCTCGACGGAGACCGGGCGGCCGGCCGGGATGGTGTCGATGACCGAGCGGCGGAAGATGTACGCGCCTGCGTTGATCTGGTCGGTGACGATCTCCTCGGGCGTCTGCGGCTTCTCCAGGAAGGCGGTGACGCGGCCGGTGTCGTCGGTCGGCACCAGGCCGAAGGCGCGCGGGTCCTCGACCCGGGTCAGGTGGAGGGAGACATCGGCGCCGGAGTCCGCGTGCGAGGTGACCAGGGCCCGGATGTCGAGCCCGGTGAGGATGTCGCCGTTGAAGATGAGGACCGGTTCGTCCGGGCCCGACGCGAGGCGGTGGGCGACGTTCCGGATCGCGCCGCCGGTGCCGAGCGGTTCGCGCTCGGTGACGTACTCGATGTGCAGGCCGAGCGAGGAGCCGTCGCCGAAGTACGGCTCGAAGACCTCGGCGAGATACGAGGTGGCGAGGACGATGTGCTCGACCCCGGCGGCCCGGGCACGCGCCAGCTGGTGCGTGAGGAAGGGGACGCCCGCCGCCGGGACCATGGGCTTGGGCGTGTGCACCGTGAGCGGGCGCAGCCGGGTCCCCTTGCCGCCGACCAGGAGGATCGCTTCTTTTGCCTCTGTCACAGCACTGTCTTCGCTTCCTGCTGGGGCCGGGCGTCGTTATGACTGGCCAGTTTATGCAGACCGGAAAGGGGCGCCTTCGGACGGCGGGGCCGGGCCTCTCTGTAGAGACGCGCTCGCGGGCGTTCGGTTGCGCGTCCGGTGGGCCGGTGTGCGCGGCTGCCGCGGGGCCCGCGGGGCGCCGGCCCGGCCGCGTACGCTTCCGCCCATGAACGCCAGCGACCGCACCCCTGCCGACCTGCTGCGTTCCGCGCTCGCCGCGGACCCGGCCCGCCCTCTGGTCACCTTCTACGACGACGCCACCGGGGAGCGCGTCGAGTTGTCGGTGGCCACCTTCGCCAACTGGGTGGCCAAGACCGCCAACCTGCTCCAGGGCGATCTGGCGGCCGAGCCCGGCGACCGGCTCGCGCTGCTGCTCCCCGCGCACTGGCAGTCCGCGGTCTGGCTGCTGGCCTGTGCCTCGGTCGGCGTGGTCGCCGAGGTGCGGGGCGACCCGGCCGCCGCCGACCTGGTCGTCTCCGGCCCGGACACGCTGGACGCGGCGCGGGCCTGCCGGGGCGAGCGGATCGCCCTGGCGCTGCGGCCGTTGGGCGGGCGGTTCCCGCAGGCGCCGGAGGGCTTCGCGGACTACGCGGTGGAGGTGCCGGGGCAGGGTGACCGGTTCGCGCCGTTCGCCCCGGTGGACCCGGACGCGCCGGCGCTGACGGTGGGCGGGGTCTCCTTCACGGCGGCGGAGCTGGTGGCGCGGGGCCGCGAGGAGGGTGCGGCGCTGGGCCTGGGCGCCGGTTCGCGGCTGCTGACGGGGCGTACGTACGACACCTGGGACGGGCTCACCGCCGGGCTCTACGCGCCGCTGGCGACCGGGGGCTCCGTGGTCCTGTGCCGTCACCTCGACCGGCTGGGCGCGGAGGCGCTGGCGCAGCGGGTGAAGAGCGAGCGGGTCGCGCTGACGGTGTGACCGTGTCCGGGACCGGTATGACAAGCGGCGTGAGGGGGGCACCCGTCCGGCCCATCGTGGGCCGAGTCCCCCGTGTCGGCGCTCAACTCCGGTACATGATCTGCCGTACAGACCAGCCGAGGCACAACCAAGCGTGAGGTTCAGCCGTCTACTTCTGCGACCGGCGGCCCAGCGCGCCGCCGAACGTGAAGGATGGACGCAGACGTGACCGAAAGCGCCGGCACTCCGGGCGATCCCGACGACTCGGCCGCGGGCGAGAACCGGTCACCGGACGCGCCGCCGCCCGGCGCGGAGGGCGGGTCCGGCGAGAAGGGCGGGTCCGGCGCGGCCGCCGCACCCGGTGGGGAGACCCGCAGCGGGTCCGGCAGCGGGCCCGGGCCCGCCCCGGAGTCGCCGGAGGGCTGGAGCGAGCGCCCGGGCCCGGACATCACCGTCAAGCGCAAGCGCCACTGGCTGCGCTGGACCGCGCTCGGCCTGTCGTTCCTCGTGCTCGTCGCGGCGGGCGTCGGCTGGTGGCTGTACAAGAAGCTGGACGGCAACATCCGGACGGACACCTCGGCGGCGGCCGAGCTGAAGGCGTACGAGAAGGAGCGGCCGGTCTCCGTCGTGCACGACGCGGAGAACATCCTGCTGATCGGCTCGGACAGCCGGGCCGGCGACAACCGCGAATACGGCCGCGACGACGGCGGCAGCCAGCGCTCGGACACGACGATCCTGCTGCACCTGGCGGCGAACCGGAAGAGCGCGACCGCGATGTCCGTCCCGCGCGACCTGATGGTGGACATCCCGGTCTGCCACAAGGCCGACAAGACCGCCACCAGGGCGCAGTTCGCGCAGTTCAACTGGGCCTTCGAGATGGGCGGGACCGCCTGCACCATCCGGACCGTCGAGAAGATGACGGGCATCCGCATCGACCACCACATGGTCATCGACTTCAGCGGTTTCAAGGACATGGTCGACGCGGTGCACGGGGTGGAGATCTGCCTCAAGGAGCCGGTCGACGACAAGGACGCCCACCTCAAGCTCGCGGCGGGCCGTCACAAGCTCAACGGGGAGCAGGCGCTCGGCTACGTACGGGCCAGGAAGTCGCTCGGCAACGGGAGCGACACCGACCGCATGGACCGCCAGCAGCAGTTCCTGGGGGCGCTCGTGAACAAGGTGCAGAGCAACGGCGTCCTGCTCAACCCGACGCGGCTCTACCCGGTGCTCGACGCGGCCACCAAGGCGCTGACCACCGACCCGGGTCTGGACAGCCTGAAGGACCTCTACGACCTGGTGCGGGGCATGCGGGACATCCCCACCGAGAAGGTGCAGTTCCTGACGGTGCCCCGGCAGCCGTACCACCTGAACAGGAACCGGGACGAACTGGTGCAGCCGGACGCGGACAAGCTGTTCAAGCAGCTCCGCGACGACAAGCCGGTCGCCGTGGTGCCCGCCGACGAGCTCAAGGGCGACGGCAAGGGCGACGACAGGAATCCGGACTCGGCCGACGCCTCGGGGCCGTCGCCCACACCCACGTATTCGGGGAACAATGCCGCGACCGACCTGTGCAAGCAGTAAAGCAATGGCCAAACAGACACCAACATTCCGCGCGCAATGGGAAGAATGCCCGGTTGTAAGGGCCGTGGAATGTGTCACGCGCGTCGCTGGACGCCGAATGGGGCGGATAGTGTGACGCGATCCGGTGCTACCGGCCGTCCGGCCGCGCACTTCTGGAGAGAGACTGAACGCCTTTTCGGGGGAGGCGTCTCGTGTGGCACCGACGGAGGACTCAAGCAACCGTGGATGCGCAAAGCCGTGGGCGGGCGGAAGACATGGATCCCGCAGACCAGTGGGTTCTCAACCCGGACACCGGTGATTACGAACTGCGACTGAACCACTCCGGAGGGAACACCGCCCCCCGGCCCTCGGTCCCCTCGGCCCGGCGCGGACCGTCGGGCAGCCCGCGCCGCGCACCCGCCGACGACTCCCCCCGCCGCGCCACCGAGGTGCCGCGCCAGGGCGGGCGGCGGTCGGCGAACGGCCCGCGCGGCCGGCAGCGCCCCGCACCCGGCGACGCCGGCCCGGACCGGCGTAAGCGCAAGGCCCCCAAGTCGCGCAAGAAGAAGGCGCTGCTGTGGACGGGCGGCGTGATGGCGTTCGTGCTCGTGGGTGTCTCGGCCGGCGGCTACTGGCTCTACCAGCGCCTCAACGGCAACATCAACACCGTCGACATCGGGGACGCCGGCAACAAGGACGTCGTCACCGCCGACGCCCCGCTCAACATATTGATCATCGGTACGGACAAGCGCACCGGTAAGGGCAACGAGGGCTACGGCGACAAGGGCAGCGTCGGCCACGCGGACACGACCATCCTGTTCCACGTCGCCGAGGACCGCACCAACGCCACGGCGATGAGCATCCCGCGCGACCTCATCACCGACATCCCGGACTGCACCTCCGTGCAGGAGGACGGCTCGAAGAAGAACATCCCCGGCATCCAGCACGTCCGCTTCAACCGGAGTCTGGGCGAGGCGGGCCGCGACCCCGGCTGCACGATGAAGACGGTCACGGAACTGACCGGGGTGAAGGTCGACCACTTCATGATGGTCGACTTCAACGCGGTGAAGACCCTGTCCACGGCGGTCGGCGGCGTCAACATCTGCCTCGAACACGCCATCGACGACCCGAAGTCCCATCTCAAGCTGCCCGCGGGACCCAACAAGGTCCAGGGCGAGGACGCGCTCGCGTTCGTACGGACGCGGCACGCCTACTCCAACGAGAGCGACCTCGACCGGATCAAGGGCCAGCAGCAGTTCATGGGCTCGATGATCAAGCAGGCCAAGTCCGACGACACACTGACCAGCCCGACGAAGCTGTTCAAGGTGGCGGACGCGGCGACCAAGGCACTGACGGTCGACAAGGCCATCGGCGACGTGAAGAAGCTCAGCACGCTCGCCAAGGAGATCACCAAGACGGACACGAAGAACATCACGTTCGTCACGATGCCGGTGATCGACAACCCCGACGAGCCCAAGCCCGTCACCGTCGTCCCGCACCCGACGCAGGCGGAGCAGCTGTTCTCGATGCTGCGCGACGACACCTCGCTCACCGAGGTGGCCGCGCAGAAGAAGAAGGCCAAGAGCAAGCAGGACGCGCTCCTCAAGGGAACCAAGGCGGCCGCGGCCGACGTCCGGGTGGATGTGTACAACGGTGGAGACGTCTCCGGCGGCGCTCAGCAGACGGTCAGCTGGTTGCAGAACACCAAGGGCGTCCTGAAGTCCGCCAACAAGGCCAACGCGCCCGAGAAGATCGCCAAGACGACGCTGGAATACGCCCCGAACCAGGCGGACCAGGCCCGTGCCCTCGCCGAGATGATGGGCCTGCCCGGCTCCGCGATGAAGCCGGGCACCACCGACGCCGAGGGGCTTCAGGCGATGGTGCTGACGCTGGGCAAGGACTTCCAGGCGGCCGGTACGCCCATCACGGCACCGAAGAAGATCGACATTCCGAAGTCCAGCGCCGAATCCGCGGGGTGCTCCAAGTGACACCGCGTCACCGCACCATACGAGTCTGAGGAACAGGGGGGTCCTGGTGGGACGGAGCAGCACGCCGCCCGGGGAGGGAACGCGGCCGCGGACGCACTCCCGCCGGCAGGGCGGGGACGAGGGCGCCGGCGGGCGTGACGGCGCGCGTCCCGGTGACGCGGGCATGGGCGACGCCGGGGGTGGCCGCGCGAGCCACCGGCGCGGCAAGTCCCGTAAACGGGCTGCGAAGAAGTCCCGGAAACGCCGGGTGTTCAAGTGGATAGCGATATCCATGGCGGTGCTCGTCCTGGGCACCGCCTCCGCCGGCTACCTCTACTACCGGCACCTCAACAACAACATCCGCAGCAGCGCCCGCAGCGGCGGCGAGAGCGGTGTGAAGAAGGCCGCGCCGAACGCCGAGGGCCAGAGCCCGCTCAACATCCTGCTGATCGGCTCGGACAGCCGGAACAGCGCGGAGAACGTAAGGCTCGGCGGCAGCAAGGACACGGTCGGGGACAAGCCCCGGGCCGACGTCCAGATGCTGCTGCACATCTCGGCGGACCGGAAGAACTCCTCGCTGGTCAGCATCCCGCGCGACACGATCCTCCACATCCCCGAGTGCATGGACTCCGAGACCGGTGAGAAGTTCGCCGCGACGGACAACAAGCCGATCAACGAGTCGCTTCAGCGCGGTGGTCCCGGCTGCACGCTGACCACCTGGGAGAAGCTGACCGGCGTCTACATCGACCACTGGATCATGCTCGACTTCGCGGGTGTGGTGGCGATGGCGGACGCGATCGGCGGGGTCGAGGTGTGCGTGAAAACGGGTGTGTGGGACCGGCCGACCACCATGGTTCCCGGCGGCTCCGGTCTCAAACTTCCGGCGGGCACGAGCACGGTGCAGGGCGAGAAGGCGCTTCAGTGGCTGCGTACCCGGCACGCCTTCGGCAATGACCAGAACCGCGCCAAGGCGCAGCACATGTACATGAACTCCATGCTGCGCACCCTGAAGAAGCAGAACCTCTGGTCGGACGCGGGCCGGCTGATGAACCTCGCGGAGACGGCCACCAAGGCCCTCCAGGTCTCCGACGAGATCCGTTCCGTCAAGAAGCTCTACGACCTGTCGATGCAGCTCAAGAGCGTGCCGATCGAACGCATCACCATGACGACGATGCCGACGGCCGAGTGGTCCCAGGACCGGAACAAGCTCGTTCCCATCGAGAAGTCCGCGGACACCCTGTGGCAGCTGCTCCGTGAGGACGTCGCGTTCGACAAGAACGGCAAGGAGAAGAAGAAGCCCTCGTCCTCCGCGTCCCCCTCCGGACCGCCCGCCGCGGCGCCGGCGACCCTCGGGATCTCGGTGGTGAACGGCACGGGCGCCGGCCAGGCACCCAAGGACGGGCGGGCCGGCGAGGTCGCCGACATCCTGCACGACAAGGGCTTCGCCGAGGCCGGGACCTCGCAGACCGCCGAACCGCTCAAGGACACGGTGGTGCGGTACGCGAAGGAGGACGGGGACCAGGGCAAGGCGGACGCGCTCTCCGTGGCCAAGGCGCTGGGGCTCCCGACGACCTCGGTCAAGGCCGACCCGAAGGCCGGCGGGCTGACCGTCGTCGTCGGTGCGGACTGGCGCGAGGGCACCGCGTACAAGGCCCCCAAGGTCGAGGCGGGTGACCTGCCGGACGGCGCGGACGACCTCAACGCCGCGGACAAGGATCAGTGCATGGACATCTACTCCGTCTACAAGTGGGACGGAAAGAGCTGACGGGCGTTACGCGAGAGGGGGCGCCCGGTCCGGCCGGGCGCCCCCTCTCGTCCGCTCGGGTCAGGCGACCGGCGCGCCCGGCTCCGCGATGGCCGGGCGGCGGCTCGCGATGACCTTCTTCGCCAGCGCGCGCGGGCTCGTCAGGAAGCCGTAGCCCCAGGACATGTGCATGGTCGCCAGCGCGACCGGGATCTGCGCGCGGGCCTTCAGCGACAGGCCCTTGCCCGCCGGGAGGGAGCCCGCGACGATCGCCGCGACATACCCGCCGGGGACGATCAGCGCCCACGGGGTGACCGCCGCGCCCACCACGAGACCGGCCGCGATGGCGACGACGGCGGTCGGGGGCGCCAGGTAGCGCAGGTTGATGGAGCCCGCGTGGTAGCGGGCGACGACATGGCGCCAGCGTCCGTAGTCCTTGTACTGCTTGGCGAGCGCCCGGACGGAGGGGCGGGGGCGGTACTGGACGCGCAGCTCGGGCGAGAACCAGATCAGGCCGCCGGACTCGCGGATGCGGAAGTTCAGCTCCCAGTCCTGGGCGCGGATGAACTCCACGTTGTACCCGTCGGCCTTCTCCAGCGCCTCGCGGCGGAAGACGCCCAGGTAGACGGTCTCGGCGGGGCCCGCCTGGCCGCCGGTGTGGAAGGCCGCGTTGCCGACGCCGATCTTCGAGGTCATGGCCGCCGCGACGGCGTCCTCCCAGGCGTTCTCGCCCTCGGCGTGCATGATCCCGCCGACGTTCTGCGCGCCCGTCTCCTCCAGGAGCCGGACGGCGGTCGCGATGTAGTCCGGCGACAGCATGCCGTGGCCGTCGACGCGGACGACTATCGGGTGGCTGGACGCCTTGATCGCGGCGTTGAGGGCGGCGGGGGTGCGGCCGGTGGGGTTCGGCACGGTGTGGACGCGGGGGTCCTCCGCGACCAGCTCGGCGGCGATCTCGTCCGTACGGTCCGTGGACGGGCCGAGCGCGATCACGACCTCCATCTCGCCCGCGTACTCCTGCTCCAGGATGTGGCGTACGGAGTTACGGAGATGGCGCTCCTCGTTGAGCACCGGCATGATCACGGAGACGGCGGGAGGCTGCGCGGCAGACATGTGGTCCTCGGGTGGTCCTCGGGGGCGCCGGGGGCTCGTACCCCACCAGGCGGTATTCGGCCGCCACGTTACCGCGAATGGGGGACAGCGGCGCGCGCATCCCGGGTGGCCTCCCGGGATGAGGATCGTATGGGCCTACCGTGCGAACGGTCCCCCTCGCACCGCGGAGGTGTCCCCCCGTGTCCACGCCGCACCGCTCTCCCCGTCCCGTCCGGCCCCGCCCCGCGCCCGCGCGGCGCCGGCGGCCGAGACGGCGGGACGAGCGGCCGCGCTGGGGCACACGGGTGGCGACCGGGCTCTCGGTCCTGGTGCTCGGGGCGGGCGGCATCGGGCACGCGGTCGTGACGAATCTGGAGAACGGGATCGACCGCATCGACCCGTTCAAGGACATGAAGAACCGGCCTGCGGGCGGGCGCGGCATGAATCTGCTGCTGGTCGGCACCGACGGCCGCGAGAAGATCAGCAAGGAGGAGAAGCGGAAGTACCGGCTGGGCGGTGAGCCCTGCCACTGCACGGACACGATCATGCTGGTGCATCTGTCGGCCGACGAGGAGCGCGTCAGCGTCGTCAGCCTGCCGCGCGACAGTTACGCGGAGATCCCGGCCCATCGGGACCGTACGACCGGCGAGGAGCACGCGGCGCACCCGGTGAAGCTGAACGCGGCGTACGCGGAGGGCGGGCCCGGTCTCACCGTGAGCACCGTGGAGCACATGACCGGTGTCAAGATCGACCACTATCTGGAGGTCGACTTCACCAGCTTCATGACCACGGTCGACACCCTCGGCGGTGTGAAGATCTGCACGGCCCGCCCGCTGAAGGACTCCTACACCGGCCTGGACCTCGCGCCGGGCACCCATACGCTGGACGGCGGGCAGGCGCTCCAGTACGTACGGTCCCGGCACATCGGCGGGGACGCCGATCTGGGCCGGATGCAGCGCCAGCAGAAGTTCATGGCCTCGCTGATCAAGCGGGCGACGAGCAGCGGGGTGCTGCTGAATCCGGTGAAGTTCCGCGAGGTCGCCTCGACGATGCTGAAGTCCGTACGGGCCGACCGGGGCTTCGGCACGGAGCAGATGCTCTCCCTCGGCCAGGCGATGCGGGGCTTCTCCCCCGCGTCCTCCGAATTCGCCTCGGTGCCGATGGGCGATGTGGCGTACCAGGTGAAGGGCATCGGTTCCACGGTGAAGTGGGACCCGGTGAAGTCGAAGCAGCTGTTCACCGCGTTGCGCGAGGACAAACCCCTGACCACCGCCCGGCCCGCCGAGAAGGCCCCCGCGAAGAAGGTGGACGTCCCGCCGAAGCAGATCCGCGTCCAGGTCTACAACGGCACCGCGAAGGACGGCCTGGGCTCCAAGGTCGACGCCGCGCTGCACGCCACCGGCTTCGACACGACCCGGGCCCCGCTCACCGCACCGCAGCACGATCTGAAGCGCACCCTGGTCACGTACGACCCGCGCTGGGACCGGTCCGCGAAGTCCCTGGCGGCGGCGCTGCCGGGCGCGGAGCTGCGGGCGGTGCCGGGGCAGGGGGCGACGATGCGGGTGACGGCGGGCGAGGACTACCGGGCGGTCGAGCGGGTCCATGCGGAGGAGCCGGACCCGGGGAGGTTCGGGGCGGTGAAGGGGGACGAGGTGGTGTGCCCGTAGGGGGGGTCTCAGTCCTCGATGCCGTCGGCCATCCGCTTCTCGCGGAGCTCCCGGATCGCGCGGCGGCGCGCCAGCCGGTGTGTGCGGCGGATCTGGGCCTCCTGGTAGCGCCGCTTGTCGCGCTCGGTCTCCGGGATCACCTGCGGTACGGGGCGGGGCCGGCCGTCCGCGTCGACCGCGGCGAACACCAGATACGCGCTGCCGACCTGGGTCGCGGGCGTCGACTCGTTCCAGCGCTCGGCCATGACCCGGACGCCGACCTCCATGGAGGACCGGCCGGTCCAGTTGACCTGGGCGCGTACGTGCACGAGGTCGCCGACGCGGACCGGCTCCAGGAAGACCATCTCGTCCATCGAGGCCGTGACGGCGGGGCCGCCGGAGTGCCGGCCGGCCACGGCGCCCGCCGCGTCGTCCACCAGCTTCATGATCACACCGCCGTGCACCGTACCGAGCAGGTTGGTGTCGCTGCCGGTCATGATGTGGCTGAGGGTGGTCCGGGAGGCCGCGGTGGGCTTGGCCGGAATGTCGCTCTCCGGGCGCGGAGCCTGATCTGTCATGCCGTCCACCTTATGCGGGGGCCGGAACGCCGTCGCAATGCATCAGCTTCGCAACAGCCCTGGTGCGATTCTCCTCCCGCCCTGTAAGAGGGACGACCCCGGCCTGCACACTGGTCCGTATGAACGATTGGCCCGACGGCTGGACCGACGACCACCGCAGCGGTAACCGCTACGGGCAGGGCAGCGCGAGCGAGCGGCCCGAGAGCGCCCGCTCGATGCCGCACGTCCAGCGCCGCCCGGCCCCGCCGCAGCAGCGCCCCGCGCCGCCGAGGCAGCGCCCGGTGCCGCAGCAGCCCTCGGGCTACGACGACGGCAGCCCGCAGTACGACAGCGGTTACAACACCGGCCAGGTGTACGGCGGCGGCGGACGTGGCGCGGGTCACGGCGGCGGCGACCGGGGCCCCGCCCAGGGCCGTCCCCGGCCCGCGCCGAACTGGGGCCGGCGCATCCGGATCGGCGCGCTGGTGCTGGTCGTCGCGCTGCTCGCCGTCTCCGTGGGCACGTATTTCTGGGCCGACTCCAAGCTGAACCGCGCCGTCGACCTGTCGAAGGTCATCGAGCGGCCGGAGGCGGGCAAGGGCACGAACTATCTGATCGTCGGCTCGGACAGCCGCGAGGGCATGACATCCGAGGACAAGAAGCGGCTCCACACGGGCTCGGCCGAGGGCAAGCGGACCGACTCGATGATGATCCTGCACACCGGCGACAACGGCCCGACGCTGGTCTCGCTGCCGCGTGACTCCAACGTCGAGATCCCGTCGTTCATCGGCTCCGAGTCGGGCAAGAAGTACCCGGGCACCGGCAGGACGACGAAGCTGAACGCCGCGTACGCCACGGACGGTCCGGAACTGCTGGTGCGTACGGTCGAGTTCAACACCGGTCTGCACATCGACCACTACGTCGAGATCGGCTTCGGCGGCTTCGCCAAGGTCGTGGACGCGATCGGCGGGGTCGAGCTGGACATCCCGAAGGCGTTCAAGGACAAGTGGTCGGGCGCCGACTTCGAGGCCGGCAAGCAGACCCTGAACGGCCAGCAGGCTCTGGCCTTCGTCCGCACCCGCCACGCCTTCACCTCGGACCTGGACCGTACGAAGAACCAGCAGAAGTTCCTCGCGGCCCTGGCGAGCCAGACGGCGACCTTCTCCACGGTCGCCAACCCGTTCAAGCTGTACCCGACGATGGGCGCGGGTTTGGACACGCTGATCGTGGACAAGGACATGTCGCTCTGGTCGCTCGGCAAGATGTTCTTCGCCATGAAGGGCGTCACGGGCGGCGACGGCACGTCGATGAACATCCCGATCGCGGGCAACGTGGGCTCCAACCTCGCCTGGGACAAGGCGAAGGTGAAGAAGCTGGTCGAGCAGCTGAAGAACGACGAGAAGGTCACGGTCACGGAGAACTGAGGGGCGGGGCGCGGGGCCCCGCCGCCCGGGCTCCTACGCCGTCCCGGCGGCCAGCACCGCCGCGTGCGGCAGGGTCAGCAGGCCGTCGTCCGCGAGGAATTCGCGGCAGAGGGTGTCGTATTCACGCCTGGCCGCCGCCACGCCCTCCGGCCCGGCGCTGGTGAGCACTCCGCCGATCGAGCCGATGCCGGCGGCGGGGCCCGCCCACCAGTCGTCGGGGGCGGCGCGGTGGTCCCAGGTGTGGGTGGTGCTCCGTACGTCTCCGAGCCCGGCGGCGGTGAGCAGGGCGGCGAGGCCGTCCGGGGTGCGGCCGAAGTTGTGGTCCTCGTCCACCGTGGCCATCCAGTCGGGGCGGGTGAGCCCGGCGGCCTGGGCGGCCCGGCCCACCAGCGCCTGGCCCGGGGCGCCCGGAAGTTGCCAGACGGTGACCGCGATCGTGCCTCCGGGGCGGGCGACCCGGCGCATCTCGACCAGCGCCTCCAGGGGGCGGCCGACGTGGTTGACCACGAAGTTGGCGACGACCGCGTCGAACTCCCCGTCGGCGTACGGCAGCTGGGGCAGCACCCCGGAGCGGACCTCGGCCCCGGGCGCCGCCCGCCGGGTCGCCTCGACCATGCCGGGCTCGGCATCCACGGCCCGGACGGCGGCGCCACGCGCGAGGGCGGCGGCCGACACGTTGCCGCTGCCGCACCCCACGTCGAGCAGGCGGGTCCCGGCCGCGACGCCGGCGGCGTCCAGCAGGGCGGGCACGGTGCGGACGCAGAGCCGGGCGGCGGTGCGGGCGTAGGCGCCGGCCTGCCCGCCCCATATCCGCCGCTCCATCACGTCGAACGCGGTCATGTGGTGTCGCCTCCGGTACGGCTGGTCGGGGTCTGCGGTTCGGTGTCGTTCAGGCACGGCGGCTGGTCGGGGTCTGCGGTTCCGTCTCGTTCAGGTCCTCGTGCAGGGCGCCGAGGGCGCGGCCGGTGGGCTCGTCGCACGCGGACAGCTCGGTGAGGGTCCAGCCGGGCAGCCGCCCCGCCACCTCGTCCGGCTCGTCGCCCCGTTCCGGGTCGTCCAGCCCCTGGAGCAGGGCGAACGCGGTCTCCCTGGCGACCTCGCGGGCGATCTCGCCCAGCTCTTCGGGGGTGAGCCCGAGACGTACGGCGCGCTCGACGGCGCCACCGGCCGCGCCTGCCCGGCGGTAGGCGGCGACCCACTCGGACGCGGTGACGCTCCAGGCGTCGATGTCCTGCCACACCAGGCGCAGGAACCGGAACCGGGCCAGCTGCGGCAGCCCCTCCTCGGCCTCGGACTCGGCCCACCCCTCGGGGTCCTCGGCGCCGAGCGCGTCGAAGAGCCGGACGAGCCGCCCGATGTCCTCAGGCACCGCGGAAGTTACGGGACATCCAGGGGCTGAGGATGGCGCGCGGCACGAGTTCCTTGTACGTCTCGTCCCCGGGCAGCGGCACGACGAGCCACTGCCCCGGCGGGAAGAACCGGCCCTTCACATACGCCATGCCGCCGTACACGGACCGCAGGAACGCGGGCACGGAGTCCCTGGGCACGTCCTCGAAGACCACCCCGTCGACGGTGATCCGCGCGTCGTCCTCCGGAAACACCTGCACGGTGACGGCCGGGACGCCGCCCAGCTCGATGAACGCCTCGTGCGGCAAGGACCCGTCCGCGTCGACCACGGCGAACACCCCCGCGGACTCCCGCCGCGATGTCTGGTCGGCCCCGATGTCGTCGGTGACGGTGACCTCCAGGTTGTGCGCCCGGGCCACCTCCCGTACGGCCGTGACGGCGGATTCGGTGGTGGGCAGATGGGGGTGCGTCATGCGGCCTGGACCACGTGGGTGACGAAGGCGGCCCAGGCGCGCGGGGGGTGGGCGAGGTGGGGACGGTGGACGTCCTTGGAATCCCGGACGAGGGCCGCGTCCCGCTCCGCCGCGACCTCGACGCGGTCGTTTCCGTCACCACTGCTGCTGTAGCTGCTCCGGAACCACGCCGCTTCCCCGTCAGAGGGCTTGTCGATCATGTCTCTCCCAGCAATTGCGCAATGAAGGCCAGTGACTCCCGTGGAGAGAGGGCCTGCGCCCGGATCATCCCATAGCGCAACTCCAGGACTCCGAGCTGCTTCGGATCGAGGCCACGGGCACGAAGGGCGACCGCCTGCCCGTGACCGCCACTCGACCTCGTACCGTGACGCGGTCCACCGGGTCGCGGAGACCCGCGACCCGGTGCGCCACGACGTCAATTGCTTTGAAAGAACCCTGGGAAAGAACCCAACCCAACCCAACCGAACCCGGTACGAACGCTGATCACTCGCGCGGGTGACAAATGGCAACTGAGCTGGATTTGGGGCCGGTTGTCGGGCATATGCTCGCGGCAACAACCCCCAGAAATGAGTTGGCCCCGACCGGGACTGTGAACCCCGGCCAGGGCCTGACCACCGAGGAAGAAGAGACCTTCCCGATGACTGCCCAGCAGGCTATCGCGCCCCCGTGCACCCCGCCCGGTTCCCCCGGGTCTCCTCACGACGTCACACCGACCTCCGGTGTCATCCACGTCAACTCCCGCCACACGTCCGGCTTCACGGTCATCGGCAACCACCTCGCACAGCACGGCGAACTGTCCCTCCTCGCGATCGGGCTCGCCGTCCACATCCAGTCGCTGCCCGAGGGCGCGAAAATCGGCGTCAAGGTGCTCGCCGCGCGCTTCCCGGAGAGCGAGATGCGGATCGCGGCCGCGCTGCGCGAGCTGGAGGCGGCGGGCTACCTGCGCCGCATCCGCGTACGCCTGCGGAACGGCCGCGTACGCACGCGTACGGAGTCGCACAACCGGCCGTACGCGACGATCGCACCGGCGCCGCACGAGGCCCCGCGCGCCGTGGCACCGCCGTCCACCGCGACGTACGACCGCCCGCGCGCAGCCGCCCCGACGCCCCTGCCTCGTGAGCCGCGCACCGAGCCGGAGTCCGGCGCGGCGCCCGCGCCCACGCCGCTCCCCCAGCCCCGCGCCCACGCCGCTCCCCCAGCCCCGCACCCCCGCCCTCCACCGGACCGCCGCCCTGCTCCTCGCGGACCTCCGCCGCCACGCACCCGTGCTGACGCTCTCCGAGGCGGACATCGCCACCCTCGCGCCCGGGGTCGCCGCCTGGCTCGAACGCGACGCCCACCCCGACGCCATCCGCCGAGCCCTCACCACGGACCTCCCGGCCCCACTCACCCACCCGGCCCGCCTCCTCCGCCACCGGATCACAACCCTCCTGCCACCCCCGCTCCCGGCCCCCTCCGCCCCGCCCACCGTCATCCCCCTCCAGAACTGCGACGACTGCAACCGAGCCTTCCGCGCCCCGGAACCGGGCCAGTGCCGCGACTGCCGGACACCCTGAACCGCCGGACTAACGTCGCGGAGGCCCGCAAGGACCTCGCACTCGCCACCCTCGCGGCCATCACACATGCCGACAATCCCGACGTCGGTGCCATACTGAAAACGCTGTCCGCAGCACTGCGGGACGCGCCCGAGAACATCACCGACCCCATCGTCGAACTCACCGCACAGGGCCTGGGCAGTCGTCCGGCCGCACAACAGTGGAGGAACCTGGTGGCCGTGGACACCTCTTTCTACAAGTCCTTCATGTCGGAGGAGATCCGGGACGAGGGCCGGGCGGAAGGCCGTGCTGAAGGCCGGGCGGAAGGTCTGCTGCTCGTTCTCGGTGTACGTGGCGTCGCCCTCACCGACGCGGACCGCGAGAAGATCGCCACCTGCACCGACCCGCAGCTCCTGCGCGAATGGCTCCAGCGCGCCGCGACGGCCTCCTCCGCCGAGGAGGTCTTCCGCGCCTCATGACGGAAGCAACCGCCGCCGGCGTCATGGCCGAGCTCGCCGCGCTGGACGACCCCAAGGCACGCGCCGTCAACGCGCGGCACGGGGACGACCACGGGGTGAACCTCACCAAGCTGCGCGCGCTCGCCAAGCGGCTGGGGAAGCGGCAGGGGCTGGCCGTCGAGCTGTGGGAGACGGATGACACCGCCGCGCGGCTCGTCGCGTTGCTGGTGTGCCGGCCGAAGGAGTACACGCGGGACGAGCTGGACCGGATGCTACGCGAGGCGCGGGCGCCGAAGGTGCACGACTGGCTCGTGGGTTACGTGGTGAAGAAGAGCCCGCACGCGGAGGAGCTGCGCCTCGCCTGGACGGAGGATCCCGATCCGGTCGTCGCGAGCGCGGGGTGGGCGCTGACCTCCGACCGGGTCGTGAAGCGGCCCGACGGGCTCGACCTGGACGGGCTGCTCGACGTCATCGAGGCGGAGCTGAGGGACGCCCCCGACCGCCTCCAGTGGGCGATGAACACCTGCCTCGCCCAGATCGGCATCGAGCACCCCGGACACCGCGCCCGCGCGCTGGACATCGGCGAGCGGCTGGGTGTGCTCAAGGACTACCCGACGCCCAAGGGGTGCACATCGCCGTACGCGCCGGTGTGGATCGGGGAGATGGTGCGGCGCAAGGGGTGAGGCGTGGACGCTAGGCCGCCCCGCGCCAGACGGTCATGTCTCCCAGGAGGAAGGCGAGTTCGGGTATCGCGGTCGACTTCGTCGCGATGACGAACAGGGCGATGTCCCCCGAGTCGTTCATGACGCAGAACTCGCTCCCGTTCGCCGCGCCGGCCAGCGGAAGGCTGTGGATCTTGCTGTGCGGGAGGAACAGGCGGCATTCGTCGAGCGTGGTGCCCGGGGTGTCGTACATGGGCATGAAGACGCTCGTGTCGCTCTTCAGTTCGCAACCGGTCGACTTGCAGCTGAAGCGGATGTCGCCCGTGCGGCCGTCCGGCTGCTTACGCGGGTCCGCGAGGTTCACCGAGTGCTTCGCGTCCAGCGTGACCTGGGCGTACGGCTCGGGCCGCGGCTCCCGGGGAGAGGGGGACGGGCTCGGTGCGGTCGGCGTGCCGGCGGCCTTGCCCGTCGCCGGAGAGCCCGTCGGCTCCGGCGTGGTCTTCCTCGCCCCGGCAGAACCGGCAGAACCGGCAGAACCGGCAGACGGCGTCGTCGACGCCCCGGCCCGGTGCTCGCCCCCGCCCATGGGCCCCAGCGCCCGCCAGGCCAGGCCGAGGATCAGCAGCGCGGCCGCGAGGCCGACGGTCGTGAACAGCGCGGCGCGCCGCCTGCGGGCCCCGCGCTCGGCCGGGTCCAGCGGGCGGGGCGGCGGCCCGGCCCATGGGTCCGGCCGCACCGGGGTGGGCTCGGGCACCGGGGCCGGAACGGCGGCCTCCGGTCCGCCGATCTCCTGCCACACGGCGGGTGCCTCGTCCGCGCCCAGCCGCTGCCGGCACCACTCCACGATGTCGGCCGGGCTGGGCCGGTCGGCGGGGTCGGCGGCCAGGCAGCGGGCGAAGAGGGGGCGCAGGGGTTCGGGGAGCAGGGTCAGGTCGGGTTCGGAGTGGATGATCCGGTACAGCACGTAGACGCCCGGGCCGTCCCCGTAGAGCGGCTTGCCCAGCGCCGCGAACGCCGCCGTCTGGGCCAGGGCGAAGACGTCGCTCGCCGCCGTCGCCCCTTCCCCGGACGCCTGCTCGGGGGCCATGTACGCGGGGGTGCCGATCGGGTGCCCCGTCGTGGTGTACGAGGTCGCGTCGGCGGCCAGCGCGATGCCGAAGTCGATCACGCGCGGCCCGTCGGACGCCAGCAGCACGTTGGCCGGCTTGAGGTCGCGGTGCACGATGCCCTCGGCGTGGATGGCCTGAAGCGCCTCGGCCATGCCCGCCATCAGCCACAGCAGGGCGGACACCGGCAGCGGGCCCTGCCGCGCCACGGCCTGGGTGAGGGAGGGGCCGGGCACGTACAGCGTGGCCAGCCAGGGCGGCGTGGCCTCCGCGTCGGCGTCGATCAGCTCGGCCGTGTACGCCCCGCGCACCCGCCGGGCCGCCCGGATCTCCCGGCCGAACCGCCCCCTGAAGTCCGGGTCGTCCGCCAGCTCGGGGCGTACGACCTTGATCGCCACGGCCCGGCCGCCCTCGGTGTGCGAGAGGTAGACCCGGCCCATGCCGCCCGCGCCGAGCCGGGCGGCGAGCCGGTAGCCGGCCACCTCGGCCGGGTCGGTCGCCTGAAGCGGCTCGAAGACATCCGTCGCGTCCATCGGCCCGCTCCCCCACTGTGATGCACTGGCCAACGCCCGCAGCCTAGCAATGGGCTTTACCCGGAGTTGACCGACGCACGCATGCGACAGCCCCCGGCATCACGGCCGGGGGCTGCACCGGGGCCTTGTTACGGCAGGTTCCGCGCCATGACGATGCGCTGGACCTGGTTCGTGCCCTCGTAGATCTGGGTGATCTTGGCGTCACGCATCATCCGCTCCACCGGGTAGTCCCGCGTGTAGCCGTAGCCGCCGAGGAGCTGGACCGCATCCGTGGTGACCTCCATGGCGACGTCGGAGGCGAAGCACTTGGCGGCGGCGCCGAAGAACGTGAGGTCGGCGTCGACGCGCTCGGACTTGGCGGCGGCCGAGTACGTCAGCTGGCGGGCGGCCTCCAGCTTCATGGCCATGTCGGCGAGCATGAACTGGACGCCCTGGAAGTCCGCGATCGGCTTGCCGAACTGCTTGCGCTCCTGGACGTAACCCTTGGCGTAGTCCAGCGCGCCCTGGGCGACGCCGAGGGCCTGGGCCGCGATGGTGATGCGGGTGTGGTCCAGGGTCTTCATCGCGGTGGCGAAGCCCGTACCCTCCTCGCCGATCATGCGGTCGGCGGGGATGCGGACGTTGTCGAAGTAGACCTCGCGGGTCGGGGAGCCCTTGATGCCGAGCTTCTTCTCGGGGGCTCCGAAGGAGACGCCCTCGTCGGACTTCTCCACGACGAAGGCCGAGATGCCCTTGGAGCGCTTCTCCGGGTCCGTGACGGCCATGACCGTGTAGTACTCGGAGACGCCCGCGTTGGTGATCCAGCGCTTCACGCCGTTGAGGACCCAGAAGTCGCCGTCGCGGACGGCGCGGGTCTTCATGCCGGCGGCGTCGGAGCCCGCGTCCGGCTCGGAGAGGCAGTACGAGAACATGCCGTCGCCCTTGGCCAGCGGGCCCAGGTACTTCTTCTTCAGGGCCTCGGAGCCGGACAGGACGACCGGGAGCGAGCCGAGCTTGTTCACGGCCGGGATCAGGGAGGAGGAGACGCAGGCGCGGGCCACCTCCTCGATCACGATGACCGTGGCGAGCGCGTCGGCGCCGGCGCCGCCGTACTCCTCCGGTACGTGGACGGCGTGCAGATCCGCGGCGGTGAGGGCGTCCAGCGCCTCCTGCGGGAAACGGGCCTCCTCGTCGACCGCCGCCGCGAACGGGGCGATCTTCGCCTCGGCGAGGGCACGCACCGTCTCGCGGAGCATCTCGTGCTCCTCAGCCGGACGGTACAGGTCGAAATCGGTCGAACCCGCCAAGACGCTCACTCCCCAGGGTGCTAACTACCGTTAAGTAACTCAATTTTATGCGTTCGACCCGCCCCCGGCATACGCGCTCGGGCCGTGAGCTGCGCGACAGCCGGAAAGGGACGGTCCGAAAGGCGGGACTATGCTCGTTCACCGCATGTCCGTCCGCATCTCCCAGGAGCACTTCATGGCCCTCAGGATCACCGTGATCGGCACCGGCTATCTCGGCGCCACGCACGCCGCGGCCATGGCGGAGCTGGGCTTCGAGGTCCTGGGACTCGACGTCGTGCCCGAGAAGATCGAGATGCTGTCGGCCGGCAAGGTCCCGATGTACGAGCCGGGCCTGGAGGAGATGCTCCAGCGGCATGTCGCGGGCATCGAGGGCGCCACGGGACGGCTGCGGTTCACCACCTCCTGGGAGGAGGTCGCGGAGTTCGGCGATGTGCACTTCGTCTGCACCAACACCCCGCAGAAGCACGGCGAGTACGCCTGTGACATGTCGTACGTCGAGAGCGCCTTCGACTCGCTGGCACCGCTGCTGACCCGCCCCGCCCTGGTCGTCGGCAAGTCCACCGTGCCCGTCGGCTCGGCCGCCCGCCTCGCCGCCCGCCTCGCGGAGCTGGCCCCCGCGGGCGCCGACGCGGAGCTGGCCTGGAATCCGGAGTTCCTGCGCGAGGGCTTCGCGGTGGACGACACCCTGCACCCGGACCGGATCGTCGTCGGCGTGACGAGCGAGCGGGCCGAAAAGCTGCTGCGCGAGGTGTACGCCGTCCCGGTCGCGGAGGGCTCCCCGTTCGTCGTGACGGACTACCCGACCGCCGAACTGGTGAAGACCGCCGCGAACTCCTTCCTGGCCACCAAGATCTCGTTCATCAACGCCATGGCCGAGGTCTGCGAGGCCGCCGACGGGGACGTCGCGAAGCTCGCCGAGGCGATCGGCCACGACGAGCGCATCGGCAAGAAGTTCCTGCGGGCCGGCATCGGCTTCGGCGGCGGCTGCCTGCCCAAGGACATCCGCGCCTTCATGGCCCGCGCCGGTGAGCTGGGCGCCGACCAGGCGCTGACGTTCCTGCGCGAGGTCGACTCGATCAACATGCGCCGCCGGGGCCACATGGTGGAGCTGGCCCGGGAGGCCGTGGGCGGCGGCTCCTTCCTCGGCAAGCGGGTCGCCGTGCTGGGCGCCACCTTCAAGCCGGACTCGGACGACGTACGCGACTCGCCCGCGCTCAACGTGGCCGGCCAGATCCACCTCCAGGGCGGTCAGGTCACCGTCTTCGACCCGAAGGGCATGGCGAACGCCCGCCGCCTCTTCCCCACCCTCGGTTACGCGGAGAGCGCGCTCGACGCGGTGCGCGGCGCGGACGTCGTGCTGCATCTGACGGAGTGGCGCGAATTCCGCGACCTGGACGCGGAGGCGCTGGGCGCGGTCGCCGGCCACCGGATCATCCTCGACGGGCGCAACGCGCTCGACCCCGTCGCGTGGCGCGGGGCCGGCTGGACCTTCCGCGCGATGGGCCGCCCGACGGCCTGACTTCCCCCGGGACGGGGTATACCGCTGACTGCCCGTCCGTACGTCCCGAGGAGGAAGCAACATGGCTCTGGCCGCAGTGGGTGCCGTCGTCCTGGACTGCCCCGACCCCGTCGCCCTGGCGAACTTCTACGCGGCGCTGATCGGCGGCACGGTCGAGCAGCGGGAGGACTGGGTGGAGCTGACCGGAAGCGCGGGCGCCCCGCTCGCCTTCCAGGCCGCGCCCGGCTTCGTACCGCCGAAGTGGCCGAGCGCCGACGCCTCGCAGCAGTTCCACCTGGACCTGACCGTGGCCGATCTGGACGCGGCGGAGCGGGAGGTGCTGGCGCTGGGCGCGACGGTGCTGGAGGCGGACGACCGGGAGCGCACCTTCCGGGTCTACGCGGACCCGGCGGGGCACCCGTTCTGTCTCTGCGCCTGCTGACCGGGCGGGCGCCCCGGTGGCTCAGGCCGCCGGGGCGTCCAGCTGTTCGATCGTGGCGTGCGACGGGCCGCGCCGGGTGCGCAGGTCCCGCGCCACGTCCTCGGCGGCGCGCAGCACCCGTACGGCGTTCTGCCAGGTGAGCTTGGCCAGGTCGGCGGCGGACCAGCCGCGGCGCAGCAGCTCCGCGATCAGGTTCGGGTAGCCGGCGACGCTCTCCAGGCCCTCGGGGAGGAACGCGGTGCCGTCGTAGTCGCCGCCGATGCCGATGTGGTCGACGCCCGCGACCTCGCGCATGTGGTCCAGGTGGTCGGCGATGGTGGCCACGGTCGCGACCGGGCGCGGGTTCGCCGCCTCGAACGCGGCGTGCAGCTTCATCGCGCGCTCGGTGGTGTCCAGGTGGTGCAGCCCGTGCGCGCGCAGGTTCTCGTCGGCGGCCCGCGTCCAGGCGACGGCCGCCGGCAGGACGAACTTCGGTACGAAGGTGGCCATGGCGATACCGCCGTTGGCCGGGAGCTGCGCGAGGACGTCGTCGGGGATGTTGCGCGGGTGGTCGCAGACGGCGCGCGACGAGGAGTGCGAGAACATCACCGGCGCGACGGAGGTGGCGAGCGCGTCCCGCATGGTCGTCGCGGCGACGTGCGAGAGGTCGACCAGCATGCCGGTGCGGTTCATCTCGCGTACGACCTCGTGGCCGAACGGCGAGAGGCCGCCGACCCCCGGTTCGTCGGTAGCGGAGTCCGCCCAGGCGATGTTGTCGTTGTGGGTGAGCGTCATGTAGCGGACGCCCAGCGCGTGCAGTCCGCGCAGGGTGCCCAGCGAGTTGTCGATGGAGTGGCCGCCCTCGGCGCCCATCAGCGATGCGATCCGGCCCTCGGCGCGGGCGGCCTCCATGTCGTCGGCGGTCAGGGCGCGCCGGAGGGCGGCCGGGTAGCGCTCCAGCAGCTCGGCGACGGCGTCGATCTGTTCCAGGGTGGCGCTGACGGCGGCGTCGCCCGCGAGGTCGGAGCGCACGTAGACGGACCAGAACTGGGCGCCGACGCCCCCGGCGCGCAGCCGGGGGATGTCGGTGTGCAGGTGGGCCGACTGGTCGGTGGCGATGTCGCGTACGGCCAGGTCGTAACCGACCTGCTCGCGCAGCGCCCACGGCAGGTCGTTGTGGCCGTCGACCACCGGGTGCTCGGCGAGGAGTTCCCGGGCCAGTTCCAGTCGGTCCGTCATGGTGCCTGCTTTCAGAAGCCGAAGGACTCCGCGCCCGCCGCCTTCTGGCGCAGCCGCTTGCCCTTCTCGGTGGCCTGGTCGTTGAGGTCGCCCAGGAACTCCGTCATCCGGCCCCGGAGCTCGGGGTCGGCCGCCGCCAGGACGCGGACGGCCAGCAGGCCGGCGTTGCGCGCACCGGCGATGGAGACCGTGGCGACGGGGATGCCGGCGGGCATCTGGACGATGGACATCAGGCTGTCCATGCCGTCCAGGTACTTCAGCGGGACCGGCACGCCGATGACCGGCAGCGGGGTGACCGAGGCGAGCATGCCGGGCAGGTGGGCGGCGCCGCCCGCGCCCGCGATGATCGCCTTGAGGCCGCGGCCCGCCGCGTTCTCGCCGTACGCGATCATCTCGCGGGGCATGCGGTGGGCGGAGACGACGTCGACCTCGTACGGGATGCCGAACTCGTCCAGGGCCTTGGCCGCCGCTTCCATGACAGGCCAGTCGGAGTCCGAGCCCATGACGATACCGACGACCGGGGCGGCGGAGGCGGGGGGAGTCATTCGGTGATCGTTCCTCGCAGATAGTCGGCCGCGTGCCGGGCGCGCTCGCGCACGTCCGCCAGATCGTCGCCGTAGGTGTTGACGTGGCCGACCTTGCGGCCGGGTTTCACGTCCTTGCCGTACATGTGGATCTTGAGTTGCGGGTCGCGCGCCATGCAGTGCAGGTAGCCCTGGTACATGTCGGGGTAGTCGCCGCCGAGGACGTTGCACATGACCGTCCAGGGGGCGCGGGGGCGCGGGTCGCCGAGCGGGAGGTCGAGGACCGCGCGAACGTGGTTGGCGAACTGCGAGGTGATCGCGCCGTCCATGGTCCAGTGACCGGAGTTGTGCGGACGCATGGCCAGCTCGTTGACCAGGATGCCGGGCTTCCCGTCGGGTCCGCGGGTCTCGAACAGCTCCACCGCGAGGTGGCCGACCACGCCCAGCTCGGCGGCGATGCGCAGGGCGAGCTGCTGGGCCTCGCCCGCCAGCGCCTCGTCCAGCTCGGGGGCCGGGGCGATGACCGTGTCGCAGACGCCGTCGACCTGGACGGACTCGACGACCGGGTAGGCCACGGCCTGGCCGTGCGGCGAGCGGACGATGTCGGCCGCCAGCTCCCGTACGAAGTCGACCTTCTCCTCGGCGAGCACCGGGACACCGGCCCGGAACGGCTCGGCCGCGTCCGCCTCGGAGCGGACCACCCAGACGCCCTTGCCGTCGTAGCCGCCGCGCACGGTCTTGAGGATGACCGGGAAGCCACCGCCCTCCGCGGCGAAGGCCGCGGCGTCGGCCGGGTCCTCCACGATGCGGTGGCGGGGGCAGGGCGCGCCGATCTCGGTGAGCTTCGCGCGCATCACCCCCTTGTCCTGGGCGTGCACCAGGGCGTCGGGGCCGGGGCGCACGGGGATGCCGTCCGCCTCCAGGGCCCGCAGATGCTCGGTGGGCACGTGCTCGTGATCGAAGGTGATCACGTCACAGCCGCGCGCGAAGGCCCGCAGCGTCTCCAGGTCGCGGTAGTCGCCTACGACGACCTCGCCCGCCACCTGGGCCGCGGAGTCCTGAGCGGTGTCGCTGAGGAGCTTGAACTTGATGCCGAGGGGGATGCCCGCCTCGTGGGTCATACGGGCGAGCTGACCGCCACCGACCATGCCGACTACCGGGAACGTCACGCTCCCAGGGTATCCGCACCGCCGGGCCACGCCCGTGGGCGGGGGCGGGGCCGGCCGCACGCGTTCCCGTACGCACAGGCGTACGGCGGGTGTCCTGGTTAGCATGGCCGGGTTGACGGAACATGGAGCGGGACCTACGGACGGACTGAGCGATCACATGAGCGAGCGAGGCGCACTGCGGGCCCGGCTGGAGCTGCTGGCCCGGGAGGTCGCCAAGTTCGGCGTGGTCGGCGCGGTCGGCCTGGTGGTCAACATCGTCGTGTCGAACCTGCTGTGGCGCTACACGGAGATCCCGACCGTGCGGGCCGGGCTGCTCGCCACGTTCGTCGCGATCCTCTGCAATTACGTGGGCTTCCGCCACTGGACGTACCGCGACCGCGACAAGAGCGGCCGCACCCGTGAGCTGACGCTGTTCCTGCTGTTCAGTGCGGCGGGCGCGGTGATCGAGACCGGTGTGCTGTACGTGGCGACGTACGGGTTCGGCTGGGACACCCCGGTGCAGAGCAATGTCTTCAAGATCGTCGGGATCGGTGTCGCGACGCTGTTCCGCTTCTGGTCGTACCGGACATGGGTCTTCAAGGCGCTGCCCGCCGCGCGCGAGGTGGAGGCGGACAAAGGGGCCCTGGTGACCGTGCCCGCCCCGGCGGTGCGCGAGGCGGATCCGGCGCGGCGGTAGGGCTACCGCACCGGGCGTTCCGGTTCCGTTCTGTGCTGGGCCATGCGGCTCAGGAAGAGGGCGAAGACCGGGGGCTGCTGCTGGAGGAGTTCCAGACGGCCGCCGTCCGCCTCGGCGAGGTCGCGGGCGACCGCGAGGCCGATGCCCGTGGAGTTGCGGCCGCTGATGGTCCGCTCGAAGATCCGGGCGCCCAGGTCCGCCGGGACGCCGGGGCCCTCGTCCGTGACCTCGATGACCGCCTGGTTGCCGGTGACCCTTGTGCGCAGCGCGACCGTACCGCCGCCGTGCATGAGCGAGTTCTCGATCAGCGCGGCCAGGACCTGGGCGACCGCGCCCGGGGTGCCGACGGCGCTCAGCCCGTGCTTGCCGGAGCAGACGATGGCGCGCCCCTCGCCCCGGTAGGCCGGGCGCCACTCCTCGATCTGCTGCTTGACGACCTCGTCCAGGTCGAAGACGACCGCCGAGCCCGTCCGGGGGTCCCGGGCGTTGGTGAGCAGCCGCTCCACCACATCCGTGAGCCGTTCGACCTGGGCGAGGGCGATGTGCGCCTCCTCCTTCACGGTCTCCGGGTCGTCGGTCAGCGAGATCTCCTCGATCCGCATGGACAGGGCGGTGAGCGGTGTACGCAGCTGGTGGGAGGCGTCCGCGGCGAGCCGGCGTTCGGCGGTGAGCATCCGGGCGATCCGCTCGGCGGAGGAGTCCAGGACGTCGGCGACGCGGTCCAGCTCGGGCACCCCGTACCGCTTGTGGCGCGGGCGGGGGTCGCCGGAGCCCAGGCGTTCGGCGGTCTCCGCGAGGTCGGTGAGCGGCGAGGCCAGCTTGTCGGCCTGGCGTACGGCGAGGAGGACGGCGGAGACGATGGCCAGCAGCGCCACCGCGCCGATGATCATCAGGGTGCGGCCGACCTCGCGGGTGACGGCGGAGCGGGACTCCTCGACGGTGACCGTCTCGCCGTGCTCGCCCGTCTCGGTGGCGGTGATGACACTGCCGCCGGGGCGCTCGCCGACCTCGATGGGGGCGCGTCCGGGCAGCTTGACCAGGGCGTAGCGCTTGTCGTCGATCTGCTCGTCCAGCACCGCGGGGTTGATCCGCTCGGAGCCCAGGAGCCGGCTCTCGATGACGCTGATCAGCCGCAGCGCCTCGGAGTCGACGCTCTCCTGGGCGCTGCTGCTGATGGTGCGGGTCTCGACGATGACGAGGGAGACGCCGAAGACGGCGATCACCACGAGCACGACGGCGAGGGTCGAATTGATCAGTCGTCGGCGCATGCCTGCTTCTGTACGTCGGTCGGCTCGGGTCGGACGGCAGGGACGCTACAGGCCCTAGCTCTTCTCGAAGCGGAAGCCGACGCCCCGGACCGTGGCGATGTAGCGCGGGTTGGCCGCGTCGTCGCCGAGCTTCTTGCGGAGCCAGGAGATGTGCATGTCGAGCGTCTTGGTGGACGACCACCAGGTGGTGTCCCAGACCTCGCGCATCAGCTGGTCGCGGGTGACGACCCGGCCCGCGTCCCGGACGAGGACCCGCAGGAGGTCGAACTCCTTCGCGGTGAGCTGTAGTTCCTCCTCGCCCATCCAGGCCCGGTGCGATTCGACGTCGATGCGGACGCCGTGCGTGGCGGGCTGGGGGGCGGGCTCGGTGGCGCCGCGCCGGAGCAGGGCCCGGACCCGGGCGAGGAGCTCGGCGAGGCGGAAGGGCTTGGTGACGTAGTCGTCGGCGCCCGCGTCGAGCCCGACGACCGTGTCCACCTCGTCCGCGCGGGCGGTCAGGACCAGGACCGGCACGGTGTGACCCTCGGCACGCAGCCGGCGGGCGACTTCGAGGCCGTCCATGCCGGGCAGCCCCAGGTCGAGCACGACCAGGTCGATGCCGCCCTGGAGTCCGGCGTCGAGCGCGGTCGGTCCGTCTTCCCGCACCTCGACCTCGTAACCCTCCCGCCGCAGGGCGCGGGCCAGCGGCTCCGAGATGGATGCGTCGTCCTCGGCGAGCAGTACACGGGTCATGCACTGATGGTAGTCCGCGCGGCGGACAGCCTGGGAGGCGATCCAAGAGCCCTGCGGGACTGGGCACCATTACCGGGGAAACCTTCGAATATGCGAGTGTGGCTACCCCTGGACCTGTGATCCATGTCTCAAGTCCTTTCAAATCGGCCTCTGTCGTGTCGTATGGTGTCTCAAAGCCAATTGCACTACTCAAGGACCTTTGGGCAGCTCTGAGCGCCAAGGGTCTCTTTTGTGTGCGGGGCCGGTACCCGCCGGCCCGGCCTCCCCCCACCGGGCGCGTACCCGCTTTCGCGCGGCGCCCGCGTCCCGAGCACACAAGGATCGATCATGGCGTCCAGCCTGACGAAGGACCCGTCGAGCACCGCCGGTGGCGAGAAGACCTTCTTCGGCCACCCCCGGGGCCTGGCCACGCTCTTCATGACGGAGATGTGGGAGCGATACAGCTTCTACGGCATGAAGGCACTGCTCCCGCTGTATCTGATCGCGCCCGGCGGCATGCACATGAGCGCCACCACGGCGACGGCGATCTACTCGGTCTACATGGCGATGGTCTACCTGCTCGCCATGCCCGGCGGCTGGATGGCCGACCGCTTCTGGGGCCCGCGCAAGACGGTCGCCATCGGCGGCTCCGTCGTCATCCTCGGCCACATCACGCTCGCCGTGCCGAACTCGGTGACCTTCTTCGCGGGCCTGGTGCTCGTGGCGCTCGGTTCCGGGCTGCTGAAGGCGAACATATCCACGATGGTCGGCCACCTCTACAACGGCCCGGAGGACCCGCGCCGCGACGGTGGCTTCACGCTCTTCTACATCGGCATCAACGTGGGCGCCTTCCTCGCCCCGCTGTCCATCGGCACGGTCGGCGAAAAGGTCAACTGGCACTTCGGCTTCGCGCTCGCGGCGCTCGGCATGGCCCTGGGCCTGGCCCAGTTCATGCTCGGCACCCGCCACCTGAGCCCGCAGAGCGACGTCGTGTCGACGCCCGCCACCGGGCAGGAGAAGCGGTCCGCCCTGCGCAAGGGCCTGATCTGGCTGGCCGTCGCGGCCGTCGTGTACGGCCTGATGGCCGTCACCGGCAACTTCGCCGACTGGGCCACGGTGCCGCTGAGCATCGCCGGTCTGGTCATTCCGGTCGCGGTCCTGGTGCGCATGAAGCGCGACAAGGAGCTGACGACGACCGAGCAGTCCAAGCTCTCGGGCTACATCTGGTTCTTCGTGGTCGCCGCCGTCTTCTGGATGATCTACGACCAGAACGGCTCGACCCTGTCGATCTTCGGTGAGAACTCGACCACGAACCACCTGCTGGGCTTCGACTTCCCGACGTCCTGGTACCAGTCGCTGAACCCGGTCTTCATCATGGCGATCGCCCCCGTGGTCGCCTCGGGCTGGCTGTGGCTGAACAGGCGCGGCAAGGAGCCGAGCACCGCCGTCAAGTTCGCCTCCAGCCTCGTGCTGATCGGCATCTCCTTCGTCGTCTTCCTGATCCCGCTGATCGACACCGCCGCCAACGGCGGCCGGGTCAGCCCGATGTGGCTGGTCGCGATCTACTTCATCCAGACCGTCGCGGAGCTGTGCCTCTCGCCGGTCGGCCTGTCGGTGACCACGAAGATGGCCCCGGCGAAGTACAGCGCGCAGATGATGGGCGTGTGGTTCCTCGCGGTCACCGCGGGCGACTCGCTGACCGGTCTGCTGACGGCCCCGGCGATCGGGGTCGACCTGGACACCACGGGCGCGGTCGCGTTCGAGGCGATCCTCGCCGTCATCGCCGGTGTGGGCATCTGGATGTACCGCAAGAAGGTCTCCCAGCACATGGGCGACGTGCGCTGACCTGCGGTCCGGTACGTGAAGGGGGCCGCCGCACCATCCCGGTGCGGCGGCCCCCTTCACGTATGCCGGTGGATCACGGGGTCACGCCGGAGCGGCCAGCTCCGCCCACACGGTCTTGCCGGGCTCGCCCGGCACCCGTACGACCCCCCAGTCCAGGCAGAGCCGCTGCACGATGAACATGCCGTGGCCGCCGGGCCGCCCGGCCCGGTGCGGAGTGCGCGGCGCGGGCTGGCCCGCGCCGCCGTCGGCGACCTCCACGCGGAGCGCCTTGGCGCTGCGGGCGATCCGGAGCTCGTCGGGGCCGCCCGCGTGCAGGCACGCGTTGGTGACCAGCTCGGAGACGACCAGCAGGACGTCCTCCGCGGCGGCGCGGCGGTCGGCACTGGACGCGGGGAGCCAGCCCCAGTCGTGGAGCGCCTGGCGGGCGAAATCACGGGCCGTCGGCACGATGCCGGTGGCCTCCCGCAACGACAGCGTGCGCCACTGCCGCTCGGCGGCCTCGGCCGGCCGGACGGGCTCGGCGGAGGAAACGCCCGCGCCCTCCGGCTCGCGGCCGAGGTCGCCCGGCGGATGCTGCCGGGTGGTGCTCATCAGCGCTTCACCTCACCGATTCACCATGTCGCCCTTGGACCGACACGAACCATTGAACAGATACGACTGCACATACCGACAGAGATATCGATACGAATACCGATACCGACACTGATACAGGAACCGCACAGGCACGGAGGGCCGGGCCGTCCGGGCTCGCCGGAAGATCTCCTGCCCGGCCGAACCGCGACGACACCCCTTACCGCTTCGCGGATCGCGTAACCCTTGCGACGGACGAGGCGGCCGGGGCGGCCGCGCGTGGTCCGGTCAGGTCTCCAGGGCCTCGGCGAGAGAGGCGTGGACGGTGAATACCGCCTCGGCCCCCGTGATCTCGAAGACCCGCGCCACCACGGGCTGCATCGCGGCCAAATGAACCCCTCCCCCGGCTGCCTCCGCCTTCAGGCGGGCACCGAGCAGCACGTTCAGCCCGGTGGAATCACAGAAGTCGAGTCGCGAGCAGTCGACCACCAGGCGCGCACGCCCCTGCTCGACCGCGCTCTCCAGCGGCTCGCGCAGCAGATCGGCCGTGTGGTGATCGAGCTCACCCACGGGCGTCACCACCTCGCTGCGCCCCTCGGTCCGGACCTCGACCTGAAGCCGACCCCGGTTCGCACTGCCGACCGTCCCGCGGTCCATGCCCGTCCCTCTTCACCGCTCGTCACTGTCCGCATCACCGCACCTGCGGATGCGTGCACAGCTGTCACTGATGTTCTTGGAACAGTACGCGTTCCCTGCGCCACGTGGTAGCCGAAGACCTCAACAAAGCGGACATAGGCGGGCAATTGGCGGTTGTACCGAGTCAGGGCGAGCGGGTAAGGGTAGAGGGACCCCAGAAAACGCGACCGGCTTCGGAGGCGCCGCTTCACCGCAGGAACACATATGGGCATCGGCAGCCATATGCCGAGAACGATGGAGGAGACCCCATGTCACCCCGGCTCGACGTACCGCGTACCCAGGACGCGCCGTCGGCATGTCCTGAGGGACTGACCGAATCACCTACCGAAGCGCTCGACGGACTCGAAGGACTTCCCGAGATCCCGCCCTACTCCGAGGTGGGGGCGCTGGACGCCAGGGCCCTGTCGAAGACGCTCTTCGCCCGGCTGGAGACCCTGGAAGAGGGCACGCCGGAATACTCCTATGTACGCAACACCCTCGTCGAGCTGAACCTGGCCCTGGTCAAGTTCGCCGCGTCCCGCTTCCGCTCCCGCAGCGAGCCGATGGAGGACATCGTCCAGGTCGGCACGATCGGCCTGATCAAGGCGATCGACCGCTTCGAGCTCAGCCGGGGCGTCGAGTTCCCGACCTTCGCGATGCCGACCATCGTCGGCGAGATCAAGCGTTTCTTCCGCGACACCAGCTGGTCCGTGCGCGTCCCGCGCCGCCTTCAGGAACTGCGGCTCGACCTGGCCAAGGCGGGCGACGAGCTCGCCCAGCGGCTCGACCGGGCGCCCACCGTGGGCGAGCTCGCCGACCGCCTCGGCCTCACCCATGACGAGGTCGTGGAGGGCATGGCCGCGAGCAACGCGTACACCGCGAGCTCGCTCGACGCCAAGCCCGAGGAGGACGAGCACGAGGGCGCACTGGCCGACCGCATCGGCTATGAGGACCACGGACTCGAAGGCATCGAGTACGTCGAGTCCCTGAAGCCGCTCATCGCCTCGCTGCCGGGCCGCGACCGGCAGATCCTCTCGCTCCGGTTCGTCGCCAACATGACGCAGTCGGAGATCGGCGAGGAGCTGGGCATCTCCCAGATGCACGTGTCGAGACTGCTTTCACGCACCCTGGTCAAGCTGCGCAAGGGCCTGACGCTGGACGAGTGAGGCGGAGCCTTTCCGGAGGTCCGGGCGCCCTCAGGCCACCCGCGCACCGGCCCGCCGGACCTCGTGGACCAGCGGGACGCCCGGCCGGTACGCGAGGTGGACGTGGCTGGGCGCGTCCAGGATCACCAGGTCGGCGCGGGCGCCCGGGGCGAGACGGCCGATGTCGTCGCGCCGCAGGGCCGCCGCACCGCCCGCCGTGGCGGACCAGAGGGCCTCGTCCGGTGTCATGCCCATGTCCCGCACAGCGAGGGCGATACAGAACGGCACGGACGAGGTGAACGAGGAGCCCGGGTTGCAGTCCGTGGACAGGGCGACCGTGGCGCCCGCGTCGAGCAGCCGGCGGGCGTCCGGCCAGGCGGCCCGGGTGGAGAACTCGGCGCCGGGCAGCAGCGTCGCGACGGTGTCCGACTGGGCCAGGGCGTCGACGTCCGCGTCGGTGAGGTGGGTGCAGTGGTCGGCGGACGCCGCGTCGAGCTCCACGGCGAGCTGGACGCCGGGGCCGTGGCCGAGCTGGTTGGCGTGGACCCGGGGGTGCAGGCCCCGGGCGCGGCCCGCGGTGAGGATCGCCCGCGCCTGGTCGCCGTCGAAGGCGCCGCGCTCGCAGAAGACGTCGATCCAGCGGGCGTACGGGGCGCAGGCGTCGAGCATCGGCCCGGTGACCAGGTCCACGTATCCGGCCGGGTCGTCGGCGTAGTCCGGGGAGACGATGTGGGCACCGAGGAAGGTGACCTCGTCGGTGTGCCGGGCGGCGATGCGCAGGGCGCGGGCCTCGTCCTCGACGGTGAGGCCGTAGCCGGACTTGGTCTCGAAGGTGGTGGTGCCCTGGCGCAGCGCCTCGGCGAGATAGCGGGCGACGTTGGCGGAGAGCTGTTCGTCGGTCGCGGCGCGGGTGGCGGCGACGGTGGTGCGGATGCCGCCCGCGCTGTAGGGGCGGCCGGACATCCGGGCGTTGAACTCCTGGGTGCGGTCGCCCGCGAAGACCAGGTGCGAGTGGGAGTCCACGAAGCCGGGGATCACCGCCCGGCCGCCCGCGTCGACGGCGTTGTCAGTGGCGGGTGCTTTGCTGGATTCACCGGTCCAGACGACGCGGTCGCCCTCGATGACGACGGCGGCGTCCCGGACCAGTCCGAGGGGGGACTCGTCGCCGAGGGAGGGGTCGTTGGTGACCAGTGCGGAGATGTGGGTGATGGCGGTCGTCGTCATCGGGGGACTGCTCTCCTTGCGTGGGAGCCTGGGGGTTCGTGCCGGGGTGCCGGTCAGGGCCGCAGTGCGCCGATGGCCTGGGCGAGTGCTTGCGGGACGTCGTCGACCAGCGTGTGCCGCCCGTCGCGTACGAGGTGGCGCCCCGCCACCACGGTGTGGCGGACGTCCGCCGCGGAGGCGGCGAATACGGCGGTCTCGGCTGCCAGCCGTGGCACCGGACCCGCGGTTCTGACGGAGTCGAGCGCGATGGTCACCAGGTCGGCGGGGGCGCTCGCCTCGATGACGCCCGCTTCGGGCCGGCCGAGCGCGGCGTGGCCGTCGGCGGAGGCGGCGCGCAGCAGGGCGGCGGCCGTCCAGTGGCCGCGCCTGCGGGTGCGCAGGCGTTCGTCCAGCTCCATCGCGCGGGCCTCCTCGAAGAGGTCGATCACCGCGTGGCTGTCGCTGCCGAGCGAGAGCGGGGAGCCGGCGTGCTGGAGGGCGGCCGCGGGGCCGATGCCGTCCGCGAGGTCCCGTTCGGTCGTCGGGCACATGCAGGTGCCGGTGGACGTGGTGCCGATGAGGGCGATGTCCTCGTCGGTGAGGTGGGTGTTGTGGACGCCGGTGGTGCGGGGTCCGAGGACGCCGTGGTCGGCGAGGAGCCGGGCCGGGGTGCGTCCGTGGGCGGCGAGGCAGGCGTCGTTCTCGGCGGTCTGCTCGGAAAGGTGGACGTGCAGGGGGGCCTGCCGCTCCTCGGCCCAGCGGGCGACGGTGGCGAGCTGCCCGGCCGGGACCGCCCGCACGGAGTGGACGGCGGCGCCGATGACCGTGCGGTCGTCGCCCTTGAGGAGGGCGGCGCGCTCGGCCCAGGCGTCGGCGGTCCCGTCGCTGAAGCGCGCCTGGTGCCGGTCGGGCGCGCGGTAGTCGTCGGGACCGGAGCCGAATCCGGCGGAGAGGTAGGCGGTGTCGAGCAGGGTGATCCGGATGCCGGCCGCGCGGGCGGCCGCGATCAGGGCCTCGCCCATGGCGTTGGGGTTGTCGTAGGGCGTGCCGCCGGGCGCGTGGTGCAGATAGTGGAATTCGCCGACCGCGGTGATGCCGGCGAGCGCCATCTCCGCGTACACCGCGCGGGCGAGCGCGTAATAGCTGTCGGGCGTGAGCCGGGACGCGACCTGGTACATGGTCTCGCGCCAGGTCCAGAAGGTGCCGGAGCCGACCTGGACGGTGGAGCGCAGGGCGCGGTGGAAGGCGTGCGAGTGGGTGTTGGCCAGGCCGGGCAGGGTGAGCCCGCGCAGCGCGGTGGCGCCGGGCGGCGCCGCCTCCACCCCGGTGCGTACGCGGGCGATCCGCCCGTCGGACACGTCCAGGGCGACGCCCGGCTCGACATGGGTACCGAGCCAGGCGTGGGACAGCCAGTACGTCTCGGTGACGGGTGTGCCCGTCGCCTCCGTCGTCAGCGGCACGCGAGACCTTCCAGTACGTCGGCGAGTGCGGTGACCCCGGCCACGCAGTCGTCCTCGGCGGCGTGTTCGGCCGGTGAGTGCGAGATCCCGGTCGGGTTCCGTACGAACAGCATGGCGGTCGGGACCGAAGCGGACAAAATACCCGCGTCGTGCCCGGCGCCGGTGCCGAGCACGGGGACCGGGCGCCCGGTGCCGCGGGCGGAGCCCTTGAGCAGGGTGGACAGCTCGTCGCGCAGGGCGTGCCGGAATTCGACCACGGGCGTGAACGACTCGCGGACGACGTCGAGATCGATCCCGGCCCGGTCCGCGTGCTCCCGGGCCGCGCGCTCGACGGCGGCGACGACCGTGTCCAGGGTGTCCTGGTCGGCGGCGCGCGAGTCGAGCCAGCCGCGCACGAGGGACGGGATCGCGTTGACCCCGTTGGGCTCGACGGCGACCTTGCCGAAGGTGGCGAGGGCGCCCGCGAGTTCCGCTTCCCGCCGGGCGGCGATGACGGTCTCGGCGTACGTGAGCATCGGGTCCCGGCGGTCGGCGAGCCGGGTGGTGCCCGCGTGGTTGGCCTCGCCCCGGAAGTCGAACCGCCAGCGGCCGTGCGGCCAGATCGCGGAGGCGATGCCGACCGGGTCGCCGGAGAGGTCGAGGGCGCGGCCCTGCTCGACGTGGAGTTCCACGAAGGCGCCGATCCGGGCGAGCCGTTCGGGGTCGGGCCCGATGGCGTCGGGGTCGTGCCCGGCGGCGGCCATGGCCTGCGGGAGGGTGACGCCGTCCGCGTCGCGCAGCCGGTGCGCGGCCTCGACGGTCAGCTGCCCGGCGGCGAGCCGGGAGCCGACGCAGGCGAGGCCGAACCGGGCGCCCTCCTCGTCCCCGAAGTTGGTGATGGCCAGCGGCTTGGTGAACTCCACTCCCCTGCGGCGGAGTTCATCGAGCGCGGCGAACGAGGAGACGACGCCGAGCGGCCCGTCGAAGGCGCCGCCGTCGGGCACGGAGTCCAGGTGGGAGCCGGTGACGACGGCGTCCCCGGCGAGCGGGTCCCCGAGCCAGGCCCACTGGTTGCCGTTCCGGTCGGTCTCCGGGGTCAGCCCGCGCGCCTCGGCCTGCGCCCGGAACCACTCCCGGCAGTCGGCGTCGGCCCCGGTCCAGGCGTACCGCCGGTATCCCCCGCTGTCGGGGTGCCGGCCGATGGGGGCCAGTTCGGCCCACATGGCCTGGAAGCCGGACGGTTCAGGTGTCACGCGTCCTCCCGCATCGGTACGCGCACGTCCTTGTCCCGGGCCACGGAGTCCGCGATGTCGTACCCCGCGTCCACGTGCCGGATCACCCCCATGCCCGGGTCGTTCGTCAGCACCCGGCGGATCTTCTCGCCGGCCAGCGGTGTGCCGTCCGCGACGGTCACCTGTCCGGCGTGGATGGAGCGGCCCATGCCGACCCCGCCGCCGTGGTGGAGGGAGACCCAGGACGCGCCGGACGCCACGTTGACCATGGCGTTCAGCAGCGGCCAGTCGGCGATCGCGTCGGAGCCGTCGAGCATGGCCTCGGTCTCGCGGTACGGGGAGGCGACGGACCCGCAGTCCAGGTGGTCGCGCCCGATCGCCAGCGGTGCCGCCAGCTCGCCGCTCGCCACCATGTCGTTGAAGCGCTCGCCGGCCCGGTCGCGTTCGCCGTAGCCGAGCCAGCAGATGCGGGCGGGCAGGCCCTGGAAGTGGACGCGCTCACCGGCCATCCTGATCCAGCGGTGCAGGGACTCGTTCTCCGGGAAGAGTTCGAGCAGCGCCTTGTCCGTCTTGTGGATGTCGGACGCCTCGCCGGACAGGGCGGCCCAGCGGAACGGGCCCTTCCCCTCGCAGAACAGCGGCCGGATGTACGCCGGTACGAAGCCGGGGAAGTCGAAGGCCCGCTCGTATCCGGCGAGCTGCGCCTCGCCCCGGATCGAGTTGCCGTAGTCGAAGACCTCGGCGCCGGCGTCCATGAAGCCGACCATCGCCTCGACGTGCCGGGCCATCGACTCGCGGGCCCGCTGGGTGAAGTCGGCGGGCTTCTCGGCGGCGTACGAGGCCATGTCGTCGAAGTCGACGCCGGCCGGCAGGTAGGCCAGCGGGTCGTGCGCGCTGGTCTGGTCGGTGACGATGTCGATCGGGGCACCCTCGGCGAGCATCCGGGGCAGCAGCTCCGCCGCGTTGCCCAGGAGGCCGATGGAGAGCGGGCGGCGGGCGTCGCGGGCCTCGACTGCGAGCTGGAGCGCGTGCTCCAGCGATTCGGCCCTCACGTCCAGGTAGCGGTGTTCGATGCGGCGCTCGATGGCGCGCGGATCGCAGTCGATGCAGATCGCGACGCCGTCGTTCATGGTCACGGCGAGCGGCTGGGCGCCGCCCATGCCGCCGAGCCCGGCGGTCAGGGTGATCGTGCCGGCCAGCGTCCCGCCGACCCCGCCCTTGCCCATTGAATGCAGCTTCGCGGCGACGGCGGCGAAGGTCTCGTAGGTGCCCTGGAGGATGCCCTGGGTGCCGATGTAGATCCAGGAACCGGCGGTCATCTGGCCGTACATGGTGAGCCCCAGCGCCTCCAGGCGGCGGAACTCCTCCCAGTTCGCCCAGTCGCCGACCAGGTTGGAGTTGGCGATCAGGACGCGCGGCGCCCACTCGTGCGTCTGCATGACGCCGACCGGGCGGCCGGACTGGACGAGCATCGTCTCGTCCTGCTTGAGCGTGCGCAGCGTACGGACCATCGCGTCGAAGGAGCGCCAGTCGCGGGCCGCCTTGCCGGTGCCGCCGTAGACGACGAGCTTGTCCGGGTGCTCGGCGACCTCGGGGTCCAGGTTGTTCTGGAGCATCCGCAGGGCGGCTTCCTGCTGCCATCCCAGGGCGGTCAGTTCCGTACCGCGCGGCGCCCGTACGGGGCGGGGTCCTGACATGGCGGTGCCTCCTCGCGACTGTGATTTTTCTATTCACATCTTGAGTGGATGAATACGTCCAGTCAACAGGCGGGGCCGAGGGGCCTCCCCGGCACGTCAGAAGCCGTGCGCGGCGGGGCGTTCTCCGCCCGCTTCCCGCATGTACCGATGGAAAATGCCAGAACCTCCACCAGGAGAGAGCACGATGCGTAACCTCAGGGTCACAGCCGAACGCCGTGTCGGAGGGGAATCCGCGTGCCCGGAATTGACGAGTGCCTGCTCGACGTCATGAGACTGCCCGGTGCCAGGGGCGCCGCCGTTGTCGACTGGACGAGCGGTCTGGCCCTCGGCACCGTCGGCGACTCGCCCAACGGCGATCACGAGGCCACCGCGGCGGAGACGGCGGAGGTGGCGCGGATGGCGGCCGAACAGCCCGTCTTCGCCCTCGGTTCGCCGGAGCCGGCGGCGGGCGGGGCCGGGAGCGCTCCCCCGGTCGAGGACGTCATCGTGACCACCCCGGCCGGGTACCACATCCTCCGGTTCGTGGCGACGGACTTCGACAGCAGCGTCTTCCTCCACCTGTGGCTGGACCGCGCCGAGGGCAATCTCGCGCTGGCCCGGATACGTATCGGCGAGATCGCCGAGCGGCTGGTCCTCGCATGACCGCCGCAGCCCTCGCGGACGAGACCGCGGCGCCCGTGCTCTCCCCGATGCTCCAGCGGCTCGCCGCCGAACGGGCCACCGGCGCCCTGATGCGCGACCGGGGCACGCTGTATCTCGCGGACGGCGAGGTCGTCCACGCCGAGTCCCCGGCGACGCCCGGGATCGACGTCCTGCTGACCCGGGGCGGGGCGCTGCGCCGCGAGGGCTGGTGGGACGCGGTCGCGGAGGCGGGGGCCGGGCAGCGGGTCGGCCGGCATCTCGTGGACAGCGGCCGGGTGCCGGGCGGCGCGCTGGAGCTGTGCCACCTGGGCGCCCTGTACGACGCGGCGTTCTTCGCCCTCGCGCCGACCCGGACCCCGGCGCGCTTCCGGTACGGGGTCGCGCACTGGATCGGCCCCGTGCGGCCGGTCCCGGTGGACGCCGTGCAGCGCGAGACCCTGCGGCGCCGCGAACTGCTGGACCGGATCTGGCCGGACGCCGCGGTGGACACCGCCCCGCTGACGCGGACGGGCCGGCCGCCCGACGCGCCCGTGCCGGCCGTCCGGCGCCGCGTGCTGGAGCGCGTGGACGGGGTGCGTACGGCCACCGGCATCGCGCAGGAGCTCGGCAGGTCGGCGTTCCACGTCCTGGTCGACCTGCGACGGCTCGCGGCGGCCGGACTGGTCGAGCCGGTGGCGCCGGGTACCCCCGACCCGGGCCGGATCGCGTTCCCCGAGGTCACGGCCGACCCCGACGTCGCCCTGCTGCGCCGGCTCCGAGACGCATTGGAGGCCCTGTGATACGCGCGCTCAGACAGCGTGCCGGAAGGAGACAGCTGATGGTGCCCGAAGCCGAAGCGCAGGACGTCCTCGCGGAGCTCCAGCGGTTACGGGCGCGGGTCCCGCTCCTCTCCGGCGCGCTGGCGGCCAGCACCGACGGGCTCGTCCTGGCGCACGACACCCCGGGCGTGGAGGCCGAGGGGGTCGCCGCCCTCACCGCCGCCGCGCTCGGCGTCGCCATCCGGATGACCGAGGCGACCGGGCGGAACGGCTTCCGCGAACTCCTCGTGCGCGGCGAGGACGGCTACATCGCGACGTACGCGGCAGGGTCCCAGGCCGTCCTGACCCTGCTCGCCGAGGACCGGATCAACGTCGGCCGGCTCCATCTGGAGGGCCGCCGGGCCGGCTCCCGTATCGGCGGACTGATCGACGGCGCACTGGCCCGGGCCCCGCGGCCGGCCCCCGCGCCCCGCACCCCGCAGCAGCCGGGCGCCCTCCCGCAACGCCCCACCTGAGCCCCACCGGAACCACCGGAACCACCGGAACCACCGGCATCACCCGCACCACGTAACGGAACCGGCCGCAGTGGCCGGTCAGAGAAAGGGAGCACCACTCATGGCGAACACCGAAGCGTCACTCAAGGAAGCGATGTCGTCCATCGAGGGCACCACCGGTGTCGCCCTCGTGGACTACACGAGCGGCATGGCGCTGGGCACGCTCGGCGGCGGCAAGGACTTCAACCTGGAGGTCGCGGCGGCCGGCAACACCGACGTCGTACGCGCGAAGCTCCGCACGATGGAGCACCTGGGCATCAAGGACGAGATCGAGGACATCCTCATCACCCTGGGCACCCAGTACCACCTGATCCGGCTCCTCAAGGCCCGCGGCAACAACGGCCTGTTCCTCTACCTGGTCCTCGACACCGGCCGCTCGAACCTGGCGATGGCCCGCCACCAGCTGAAGAAGATCGAGGCGGACCTGGAGGTCTGAGCGGGCCGGGGCGGGACCGGGGCGCCGGTCCCGCCCGGTCACTCCATGAACAGCCCCCGTGCCGCCGCCCCCGCGTCGAACTCCTCCAGCCGGGACTGGGCGTCCGGGAGCGCGTCGCACATCGCCTCCAGGAGGACGCGGCCCAGCAGCATGGGGGCGCAGGCGGTGTCGAAGGCCAGGCCGGTGCCGACGGCGGCCGGGATGAGCAGGTCGCTGTGGCGGGCGACCGGGGCGAACGCGGAGTCGGCCACGGACACCACCGTGAGGCCCCGGCCCCGCGCGTACGCCAGGGCGTCCACGACCTCGCGCGGGTGGCGGGGCAGCGCGAAGCAGATCAGCGCGCTCGCCCCGGCCCGCCGGGCGGCGTCGATCCGGTCGTGCAGCATGCTGCCGCCCTCGTCCAGCACCCGGACGTCCGGATGCACCTTCGCCGCGAAGTACCCGAACCCGCGCGCCTGCGAGGACGCCGCGCGCAGCCCGAGCACCGGCAGCGGACGGGACGCGGCGAGCAGCCGGCCCGCCCGCTCGACGGGGCCCGGGTCGGCGAGGAGTCCGGCCAGGTGGCGCAGGTTCTCGATCTCCCCGAGCACCGCCTGCTGGTACTCGTTGTACGTCTCGTCGCCCTCGCCCGCCGCCGCCCCGGCCGGGGCGACCTCGCGCAGGTGCTTGCGCAGCGCCGGGTAGCCGTCGAAGCCGAGGGCGACGGCGAACCGGGTGACGGACGGCTGGCTGACCCCGGCCAGCTCGGCCAGCTCGACGCTGGAGAGGAACGGGGCGTCCCCGGCCCTGCGCACCATCGAGTGCGCGATGCGCCGCTGCGTGGGCGTGAGCCGGCGCCCCTCGAACAGCTCCTGCAACCGCGCGGCCGGGCTGCTCCCGCTCATCCTGTCCCCTCGGTAGATCCGCCGCGCCGGGGCCGGCGCCGGCGAATCCATTCAGCCAGCAAGGTGTCTGCATGTCCATATGCGGCCGGGCGGGTCACGACCGGGCGTTCGGCGGCCGGGGAAAAGGCCCGGAATCGGGGGGCTAGCCCCACTGTCCGGACCGCCCCGGCTCCGTACCGTAGGAACCATGGACGCACCCGACACCGAGCTCGACAGGGAGCTCAAGGCGACTTTGCAGGCCCGCGGCGAGCTGGGGGCCGACTACGACTCCGCGCTCGTCGAGTCGTTCCTGGAGAAGGTGGAGCAGCGGCTCGACGCCACGCTCGACCGCAGGGTCCGGCGGCATCTCGCCGAGGAGCGGACCGCCGTCGCGCGGGGCGCCCGCACCCCGGAGCGCCCGCCGGGCAACTTCGGCGAGCGCTACGGCTTCGGCGTCGTGTCCCTGGTCCTGGCCGTCCCGCTGTCCGCGATCGGCGCCGCGAACGCGGGCATCGGCGGGCTCGTCGTGGCCTGGCTCGGGATCGTCGGCGTCAACGCCTTCCAGGCCGGCCACGGCAGGCGGCTGTTCCGGAGCCGCGAGGAGCGGCGGACGGCCTCCGACTGGGAGGACTGAGCCTCACATGGAACGACGGTAGTCGCGGGGACCGCCGCACCCCCGGTTTCCCAGGGGGCGGGACGACGGCGGTCCCCGCGAGGGACGCGGTCCGGGTCAGGGCCGGGTGACGCGTCCGGGCGACGGTGGAGGTCCGGGAGCCGCTCCGTAGTCCGTTGTCGCCGTTCCGGTGCCGGCGGGTCTCCCCGCCGGCATCCACCAATGTGCCCGAGCCGTGTTAAGCCGGTGCTGCGCGCACGTGACGCGTACGTACCGTTTACGCGAAGCGCGCGGCCGCCCGGCTACTTCGCGACGCCCGGGGCGTTCTTCGCCAGGTACGCCAGCAGGTCCTGGCGGCTGACGACACCCTTCGGCCTGCCCTCCACCAGCACGATCGCCGCGTCCGCCGCGCCGGTGCCGCCGAGCACCGCCATCAGGTCCTCGACCGGCTCGCCGGAGCCGACCTGCGGCAGCGGCGGCGACATGTGCTTCTCCAGCGGGTCGCTGAGCGAGGCGCGCTGGGCGAACAGCGCGTTCAGCAGCTCGCGCTCCACGACCGAGCCGATGACCTCAGCGGCCATCACGTCCGGGTGCCCCGCGCCGGGCTTCACGATCGGCATCTGCGAGACGCCGTACTCGCGCAGTACGTCGATCGCCTCGCCGACCGTCTCCTCCGGGTGCATGTGGACGAGGGTGGGGATCGGCCCCTCCTTGTGGTTCAGGACGTCCGCGACCCGCGCCGAGGGACCGCCGTCCTCCAGGAAGCCGTAGTCCGCCATCCACTCGTCGTTGAAGATCTTCGACAGATAGCCGCGCCCGCTGTCCGGCAGCAGGACGACGACCACGTCCTCGGGGCCGAGCCGCTTCGCGACCTCCAGGGCGCCCACGACCGCCATTCCGCAGGAGCCGCCGACCAGCAGCCCCTCCTCCTTGGCGAGCCGGCGGGTCATCTGGAAGGAGTCCTTGTCGGACACGGCGACGATCTCGTCGGTGACCGTCCGGTCGTACGCCGTCGGCCAGAAGTCCTCGCCGACGCCCTCCACCAGATACGGCCGGCCGGAACCGCCGGAGTAGACCGAGCCCTCCGGGTCCGCGCCGACGACCTGGACCCGGCCGTCGCTGGCCTCCTTCAGATAGCGGCCGGTGCCGCTGATCGTGCCGCCGGTCCCGACGCCCGCCACGAAGTGGGTGATCTTCCCCTCCGTCTGCTCCCACAGCTCGGGACCGGTGGTCTCGTAGTGCGAACGCGGGTTGTTCGGGTTGGAGTACTGGTCGGGCTTCCAGGCTCCCGGCGTCTCACGGACCAGCCGGTCGGAGACGTTGTAGTACGAGTCGGGATGCTCGGGGTCGACCGCCGTGGGGCAGACGACGACCTCGGCTCCATAGGCGCGCAGCACGTTGATCTTGTCCGTGGACACCTTGTCCGGGCAGACGAAGACGCACTTGTACCCCTTCTGCTGCGCGACGATCGCCAGGCCGACGCCCGTGTTGCCGCTCGTCGGCTCGACGATCGTGCCACCGGGCTTCAGCTCGCCGCTCTGCTCGGCGGCCTCGATCATGCGCAGGGCGATGCGGTCCTTGACCGACCCGCCGGGGTTGAAGTACTCGACCTTGGCCAGGACCGTCGCCTGGATGCCGGCCGTGACACTGCGCAGCCTCACCAGCGGGGTATTGCCTACGAGACTGATCATCGAATCGTGGTATCGCACCGTGTACTCCGGGGTCTCCGAGATGGTCCGGCAAGCGTATGCGTACGGGCACGGGATTGGGTGACGCGATTGAACGACGGGCGGTAGCGGGCAGGTAGCTCTGTGTACGGCTCTACTGCGGTACGTGGGACGAGGAGGTGGACCGGACTGTGTCGACGGCGAGAGTGGCACGGCGGATCGCGGCGGGCGCGGCCTACGGCGGGGGCAGCATCGGGCTGCTGGGCGCCGCGGCGGTGGGCGTCCTGCTGGCGGAGGTCCAGCTGGCGAAGCGGCAGGTGGGCGGCGGTACCGCGCCGGTCCCGCCGAGCGCGGACGGACGGTACGGAGTGGCGTTCACGGGCCCCGCGGAGCCCTTGCGCCTGGGGCTGCTCGGGGACTCCACGGCGGCCGGGCAGGGGGTGCGGCGGGCCGGGCAGACCCCGGGGGCGCTGCTGGCCTCGGGGCTCGCGGCGGTGTCCGAGCGGCCGGTGGACCTGCGCAACGTCGCGCTCCCGGGCGCCAGGTCGGACGATCTGGAGCGGCAGGTCTCGCTGCTGCTCGCGGACCCGGCGCGGACGCCCGACGTGTGCGTGATCATGATCGGGGCGAACGATGTGACGCACCGGATGCCCGCGACCCAGTCGGTGCGCTGCCTGACGACGGCGGTGCGCAGGCTGCGGACGGCCGGGGCGGAGGTCGTCGTCGGGACCTGTCCGGACCTGGGGACGATCGAGCCGGTGTACCAGCCGCTGCGCTGGCTGGCCCGGCGGGTGAGCCGGCAGCTGGCGGCGGCTCAGACGATCGGCACGGTGGAGCAGGGCGGCCGCACGGTGTCGCTGGGCGACCTGCTGGGCCCGGAGTTCGAGGAGAACCCGCGGGAGCTGTTCGGCCCGGACAACTACCACCCGTCGGCGGAGGGGTACGCGACCGCGTCCATGGCGGTGCTGCCGACGCTGTGCGCGGTGCTCGGCCTGTGGCCGGAGTCCGACCGGCTGGACGGCGCCCGGCGCGAGGACATGCTGCCGGTGGCCAAGGCGGCCTCCCAGGCGGCCAACGAGGCCGGTACGGAGGTCACCGGGGCCCGGGCGCCCTGGGCCCTGCTCAAGCACCGCAGGCGGCGGCGTCTGCCCGCCGCCACGGAGCCCCATCCGCACCCGCACCCGGAGCCCGGGGGGTCGACGCGGGTGGACCGCCACAGCGACGAACCGAGCCGATGACTGAGCGCTCGCTTAGAAAAGAGGCCCGCATCACACGCCGGGCCGGGTGACCCGGGCGCTACGTCCGGGTAATTTCCAGAGCAGTCGTGCCGTACCGCCGGGCCTGCCCGATCCCTCGGGCAGCCGGTCCGCCCTCAGCCCCCATGGAGCCGCGTGATGCCCGAAGCCGTGATCGTCTCTGCCGCCCGTTCGCCCATCGGCCGGGCCTTCAAGGGCTCGCTGAAGGACCTGCGCGCGGACGACCTGACCGCGACGATCATCCAGACCGCGCTGGCCAAGGTCCCCGAGCTGGACCCGAAGGACATCGACGACCTGATGCTCGGCTGCGGTCTGCCCGGCGGCGAGCAGGGCAACAACCTGGGCCGCGTCATCGCCGTGCAGATGGGGATGGACCACCTTCCCGGCTGTACGGTCACCCGCTACTGCTCGTCCTCGCTCCAGACCAGCCGCATGGCCCTGCACGCCATCAAGGCCGGCGAGGGCGACGTCTTCATCTCGGCCGGTGTCGAGATGGTGTCCCGCTTCACCAAGGGCAACTCGGACAGCCTGCCGGACACGCACAACCCGCTCTTCGCGGACGCCGAGGCCCGCACCGCGGCCCGCGCCGAGGAGTCCGGTGCGAGCTGGCACGACCCGCGCGAGGACGGCCTGGTCCCGGACGCCTACATCTCGATGGGCCAGACCGCGGAGAACCTGGCCCGGCTGAAGGGCGTGACGCGTCAGGACATGGACGAGTTCGGCGTACGGTCGCAGAACCTCGCCGAGGAGGCCCTGAAAAACGGCTTCTGGGAGCGCGAGATCACCCCGGTGACCACGCCGGACGGCACCGTCGTCTCCAAGGACGACGGGCCGCGCGCGGGCGTCACGCTGGAGGGCGTCCAGGGTCTGAAGCCGGTCTTCCGCCCGGACGGCCTGGTCACCGCGGGCAACTGCTGCCCGCTCAACGACGGCGCCGCCGCGCTCGTGATCATGTCCGACACCAAGGCGCGCGAGCTGGGCCTGACCCCGCTCGCCCGGATCGTCTCCACCGGCGTCTCCGGCCTCTCCCCGGAGATCATGGGCTACGGCCCCGTCGAGGCCAGCAAGCAGGCGCTGAAGCGGGCCGGGCTGACCGTCGGCGACATCGACCTCGCCGAGATCAACGAGGCGTTCGCCGCCCAGGTCATCCCGTCCTACCGCGACCTCGGCCTGCCGCTGGAGAAAGTCAACGTCAACGGTGGCGCGATTGCTGTCGGCCACCCCTTCGGCATGACCGGCGCACGCATCACCGGCACGCTGATCAACAGCCTCCAGTTCCACGACAAGCAGTTCGGCCTGGAGACCATGTGCGTCGGCGGCGGCCAGGGCATGGCCATGGTCATCGAGCGCCTGAGCTGAATCGGGCGTCCGAGCTGATCAGACCGGGTTTTGGGGCCCTGCGGGCCACCGAGCCCCGACCGTGACCGAATCTCCCCCAGGATGTGATGTATCTCCTGGGGGAGAGTCGTTTTCGCAGGTCACACCTACAACAGCGGTTTACACAGGGCCCAAAGTCCTGTCCATTTCGTGACGTAATGCACTGACACATGGTGCCGTCAGGGCACAAGCTGATGTAGGAAGTCGGGGGATCGATTGAAACCGGGAGTATGTCAGTGAGCGCCATGCCTATTGCCCTGTTGCTGACCACCGCCGCTGCCACGGCTGTGGGCGCCGCTGCTCTGCACGCCGCTCACGGACTGCGCAGGCAGGTCTCGGCGCTCCGGAAGGAGCTGGCCGACGGTCGCGCCCGTACAGCCGCTGTACCCCCTCAGACCCGTCACGACACCACCTCCGCCGAAGAAATACGCGCGGCCGTCGCCGAGGCGCTGGCCGAGGAGCGCGAGCGGGAGCTGGCCGAGGCCCGCGCGTTCTGGGCCTCGCAGGAGGCGCGCGACGCCGCCGACGCCCCGTCCCTGCTGGGCGGGCTGGCCGGGCTCGGCGAGGACGCCCCGTTCTTCATGCCGCGCCAGAGCGACTTCGCCGGCCTGGATTCGATGGACGTCGACGCGGCCGAGGCGCTGGACGAGCTGACCGAGCTGGCGGAGCTGCCGGAGTCGGAGTTCGCCGAGGACTCCCCCGAGCTGGCCGCGGCCCGCCGCCGCCACCCCTCGCACCCCGACTTCGTCCCCGTACAGACGCCCGTCGTCACCGACCACGAGCGCACGGTGAACCGCCTGGAGGAGCTGGCGGACAGCCGCACCGAGCTGTCCGACGTGCGCCCGGGCCCGCTCGGCACGCTCGACGTGTACGTGTTCGCCGACGGTACGACGCTCTGCATGACCCCCGGCCACCGCGAGACGGCCGAGCGCCTGGCCGAGTCGCTGCGCGCCGGCGAGCACCCGGTGCTGCTGGGCGGCTCCGGCGTCTCGGGGGCGTACGCGCTGACGTTCTCCTGCGGCCGGGAGAACGTGTACATACTCGCCGACCGCGTCATAGCGAGCTTCTGAGCCCGCACGACGCCGGTCCCCGGCTTTTACCGGCTTTACGTTTCTACGGGGAGGCCGCCGCCTCCCCGCCGCGCCGCGCGCCCTGCGCGAAGGCCCGCGCGGCCGCTTCCTCGACGCATCGCACGGCCTCGTCCAGCTCTTCGGACGGGGCCGTTTCCAGTGCCGCGGCCAGGTCCCGGCCGGCCACCGCGAGCTGGTCGCCGACGGCGAAGACCCCGGCGTCCGGCATGACCCGGGGCTCCCGGCCCGGCTCCTCGGCGCGCTGGGCCCTCGCCGACAGCTCACGCGCGGCGGCGAGGCCCTGGGCCGCCGCTCCCCGCTGGAGCCTGCTCTGCGGGGCGGCGCGCAGCCGGTCGGCGAATCGGTCCACGGCGATGATCAGCGGGGTCGTATCGAGCACCCCGCGACCCTATCGCCGTACACACGGAAGCGGCCCGCGGCCTCCGGAGGGAGACCGCGGGCCGCTCACGCGTGCGCCGGGGGCGATCAGTCGTCGCCGCTGAGGATGGAGAGCAGGCGCAGCATCTCCAGATAGATCCACACCAGGGTCATGGTGAGGCCGAAGGCGGCCAGCCAGGACTCCTCGCGCGGAGCGCCGTACGCGATGCCGTCCTCGACCTGCTTGAAGTCGAGGGCCAGGAAGCAGGCGCCGAGGATGATGCCGATGACACCGAAGAGGATGCCGAGGCCACCGCTGCGGAAGCCGAGGCCGTCACCGCCGCCGAAGACGGCGAACAGCAGATTGACGGCCATCAGGAGCATGAAGCCCATGGCGGCGGCCATCACAAAGCCGTAGAACCGGCGGGTGACGCGAATCCAGCGCATCTTGTACGCGAGCAGCACACCGGCGAAGACACACATGGTGCCCATCACCGCCTGCATCACGACACCGGGCCCGATGTACGTGCTGACCGCGCTGGAGATGACGCCGAGGAAAACACCCTCAAAGGCGGCATACGCGATGATCAGCGCGGGTACGGGCTTGCGCTTGAACGACTGGACGAGCGACAGCACGAACGCGATGAGCGCGGCGCCGATGGCGATGCCGTACGACTTGTTGAGATTCGCCTCGTCCACCGGCAGCAGCGCCCAGGCGAGCGCGGCACCGAGCACGACCGTGCCCAGCGTCATCGCCGTGCGGGTGACGACGTCGTCGATCGTCATCGCGCCGGTACGGGCCGGTGCGGGGGCGCCCGTGGGGGCGTAGGGGTTGGTCGCGTACGGGTTCGGTGCGGTGCCCTGCGCGTACGGGTTGGCACCCGCTGCGGGGGCCCCGGCCTGCGGCGCCGCGTTGAAGCCCGCGTAACCGTTGTCGCGGCTGAAGCCCCGTCGCGAGAAGACCGGGTTGCTGCTCCTCATCTCACTCCTCCATGGCCACCCAGCGTGGCCTTCCCACAAGAGTAATGGGTAGGCAAAGCAATCGGTCCAGTACCGAAGGAGGATCTTTCCGGCCGCGCGTCCGCCTTCGGTGTCGTCACGGCGCAGGGCACTGACGACGTCCGAAGGCGGTGGCGCACGGGCTCAGAAGCAGTTGAGCGTGAGCGTGCAGATGCTGAGCGTGGGCGTGAAGGTCACGGTGGCGATCGGAACGGCCTTGTCGAGCTCGGCGGCGTCGTTCAGCACGGCTTCCGGGCTGGCGTAGGCGGTGTAGCCGCCCATGAGTTCAGTGGCGGAGTCCATCATGTCCGGGCGTCCTTTCGGTGTGTGGAGACGGCAGACGGCCGGCCCGGCCGCAGGGGCCGGACCGGCCGTGTCATGCCTCGGTCACTTGATGGTGACGGTGATGCTGACGGTGATGCTGACGGTGACGATGCTGATGGTGATGATGCTCTGCTGCTCCTCGGCCACCCCGGCCTCGGCCAGGTCCTTCAGCGCGGCGTTGGGCGTGGTGTAGGCGGCGTAACCGCTCATCAGGTCGGCGTCAAAGGACTTCATGGCAGATCGTTCCCTTCGCTCGAAACAGGTGGCAGGGGGCAGAGGTCACTTGTTGGTGACGGTGACCATGGAGGCGATGGTCACCGTGAGACCGATGGACAGGCCGAGCGAGAAGGACTGCGCCTCGTCCTCGACGCCGGTGGCGGCCAGGTCCTTCAGCGCGGCGTTCGGCGTGGTGTAGGCGGCGTAGCTGCTCATCAGGTCGTGCGACATGGTGGTCTCCCTCGGTGTAAGGCCGGACCGGGCGGCCCGGTGCCATCACCACACCAGGCCGGCCACCCCGTGCGGTATGGCATGTCCCTGCCGTATGCGGGTCTGCCCGGCAGGGTCGTGCCATACGGGCAGGGGGGCAGGAATCTGCGGCTGGAGACCCCCGCCGGGCCTCCCTAGCGTTCCGGGCATGGTGACCACAACGCATCCGGCCCCGGACACCGACGTGTCCCCCCAGGACGACGAACTCGAACCCGTACCCGTACCGCTCGACCAGGTTCCCGACGTGTGCGCGGCGCTGCTGCGCATCGGCATCCCACCGTTCACCGACGGCGTGCTGGAGGCACGGCCCGGCCGCAACGACAACTGGTCCGGCCGGATCGCGGACGGCCGCGAGATCTTCGTCAAGCAGATCGGCGGCGGCGGCCGCGAGAACGCCACGACCCGCTTCGACCGCGAGCGCGGCTGCCACACCTTCCTGGCCGCGACCGGCACCACCGGCGTCCGCACCCCCGCCCTGCTCGGCGCCGACCGGGACGCGCTCGTCCTGGTCCACGAGCGTCTGTCCGACGCCGTCTCCGGCTCCCGCCTCTCGCAGCGCCGGGAGTTCGACGCGAAGCTGGCCGCCGAGGCCGGCCGGCTGGTCGGGAGCCTGCACGCGCAGCCGGTGGCGGCGATCCCCGCCGAGATCCGCGCGGACCTCCCGGACGGGGCGCTGCGGGACGGCCGGGCGGGCAGCCTGTCCTGTCTGAGCCTGGAACGGTACGTCGCCAGCAGCGCGGGCGAGCTCGGGGTGTGGGAACTGCTCCAGCACGACCGCCGGCTGCGGGCCGCGATGGGCGACCTGTCGGCGAGCACCGCCCTGGCCGTACGGGCACCCGGCCACGGCGATCTGCGGCTCGACCAGTTCCTGTACGCGGACGGCGAGCTGTATCTCACCGACTGGGAGGAGTTCGGGCCGCTCGACCCGGCCTGCGACGTCGGCGCCTTCGCCGGCGAATGGCTGTACCGGGCGGCGCGGCGGATGTTCACCGATGTGGACCCGGAGGAGGCCGGTGACGCGCACAGCGCCTTCGCGGCGAGCGGCGACCGGCAGCTGAACGAGGTGCGCCCGCTGATCGCCGCCTTCTGGCGCGGCTACCGCGAGGTGCGGGGCGCGGCGGCGGACCGGGCGCTGGCCGAGCGGGCGGTCGCCTTCGCGGGCTGGCACCTCTTCGACCGGGTCTTCGCCACCACCGTGCACGCCTCACGCATCACCGAGGTGGACCGGGGCATCGCCGGCGTGGGCCGCGGCGCCCTCCTCACCCCCGCGAGCTTCGTCTCCGTGCTCGGCCTGGCCGACGACGGGGACCCCATGGACGAGTACCGCGAACAGAACCGGGAGTACGTGTGATGGAGACCGCGACCGACACCGCGGCAGGACTGGCCCCGGCGCTGCGGGACCGCCTGCCGGAGCTGGAGCTGAGGCAGGACGGCGGCGTACGGGTGGGCGACCGCTGGATCACCGCCGACGCGCCGCACCGGCTGCGCCGGGAGCTGGGCAGCGCCCTCTACGTGGCGTGGCACGCCGGCTCCACCACCCGCGACCGGCGCATGCCGCGCCGCGACACCCGTACGGAGGAGCTGCTGACGGCGGCCGTTCCGCACGCCGAGACGCCGGCCGCCGGGGTGGTGGGCGACGACGGTCCGGACACCGTGGACGGCGAGGTCGTCGTGGAGTTCGGCCGGATACGGGTACGGGTCCCGGCGGACGCGGTCACGCCGGACGGCGGCCCCGCGCCGGAGCCGGGCACCCGGGTCACCGTCCGCCTCCCGGCCGTACGCCCCGCGCTGTCACCGGGCTTCCTCCTCGTGCACGGGCCGCACGGCGGCCTGGCGCACCGGGGCGAGGTCGTCCGGCTGTACGTCCATGTGGCGGACCCCGGCCACGCGCCCGCCCTGTGGGGGGAGACGCTGCGCGTCCTGGGCGGGACCGGGGTGCGGTACCAGGCCAAGGTGCTGTCCCGGTCCTGGTCCTATCCGCGGCAGGACGCGATCGTGGTCTATCTGGACGCGGAGGACGCCCCGGCGGCCGCACAGGTCGTGGCGCGGCTGAGGGGCATGCCCGGTCTCGGCGACGGCACGTCCTGCTTCGCGCACCGGCTGGCCCCCGGCCTGGCGATGGCGTACGACCCCCGCGACCCGCTGGAGCCGGTCGTGCGCCAGAGCTTCGGCCAGCACCGCGCCAACGCGGTCGCCGACGCGGTCGTCCGGCACGCCGCCGACCCCGGGCACATCGCTCTGGCCGACGCCGTGTGCGAGTCGCTGCTCGCGGTGTCGGCCGACCCGGCCGGGCCCGCGCGCAACCTCGGCTCCCCGCAGCTGCCGCCCGGGGAAGCCGACGAGGCCCACCGGTGAGCGCCGCACGGGTCTCCGTCCTCTTCCACCGCCAGCCCACGGACCCGCGGGAGCTGGTCCCCTTCGCGGAGCTGGTCCGCGAAGGGGCCGCGGAGCGGCTCTGGTTCGGCCAGTCCCTCCAGGTGGAGGGCCATCACGCGGCGGCCTGGCTCGCCGGGGCCGGTCTCCATGTCCCGATCGGGATCGGGGTGGCCCTGACCGCGCTGCGCCACCCCGTGGACGCGGCACTCCAGGCCCGCTCGGTGGCCCGGCTCATGGAGCGGGCCCCGGTCATCGGCTACGGCGCCGCGCACCCGGGCTTCGTCACCAGCGTGCTCGGCGCCCCCTACGCACGGCCGGCCGCGCTGGTCGCCGAGTACGCCGGCATCGTGCGGCGCCTGGTGCGCGGCGAGCACGTCGAGCACGACGGGCCGCACTTCCGGCTGCGGCACGGCCTGCCGAAGCTCGACGCGCCGGTCCCGGAGATCGGGGCCGGGGTGCTGCGGCCGGGCATGGGCCGGGCGGCCGGCGGCGTCGTGGACACCGCGATCAGCTGGCTGGCCCCCGCCGGCTACCTGGCCGACGTGGTGCGCCCCGCACTGGCCGAGGGCGCCCGGGCCGCCGGGCGCGCCGAGCCGCCCCGGGTCGTCGCCGTGGTGCACACGGCCGTGGCCCGGCCCGGCCGCAATCCGCTGCTGCTGGCCCAGGCCGGGGCCGGCGCGCATCTGACGGCCCCGCACTACTGCGACATGCTGCGCCGCGCCGGGCTCGACGTACACCACTCGGACCCGGCGTCCGGCGCCCGCGAGCTGGTCGACGAGGGCGTGTTCGTCTACGGCAAGCCGGGTGACATCGCGGCGGCCCTGCACCGGTACCACGCGGCCGGGGTCGACGAGGTCGTGCTCAACACCCTGTCGGTGGACATCTGCCACGGCCGCGAAGACGCGCTCACCGATCTGCGGGAGATCTGCGCAGCGATGAGCTGACGGCGGCGCTCCCCCACCGAACCCACGCAAGGAGATTCCCGTGCCAGACTCCGCAACCGCCCCGGTCCGGGGCCCGGTCGCCGCCATGCTCGTCAAACACCGGCTGCACGTCGTGACGGCCGCCGTGCTGACGCTCGCCTCCGTGGCCGCCTCGCTGCTCACCCCGCTGGCGGTGCGGTCCGTGGTCACCGACATCGGCGCGGACCGCTCGCCGCTGGTACACGTACTGGTGCTGGTCGTGCTCACGCTGGGCGCGGCGCTCGGCGCGGCCTGGTCCTCGTTCCTCCTCGGCCGGATCGGCGAGTGGAGCGTCCTGGAGACCCGCCGGCGGCTGGTCCGGCACATCCTCGGGATGCGGCTGCGGGACCTGCGGAGCGCCGGGACGGGCGAGCTGGCGGCGCGGGTGTCCAGCGACTGCTCCCGGCTGCGGTCCGCGTTCGACGTGGGCGTCACCTCCATGCCGTCCGCGCTGCTCGTCGCCGTCCTCTCGCTGGTCCTGATGGGCACCCTGGACTGGGTGCTGCTGCTGGTCGTCGTGGTCACCTTCGCCCTGGCGGGGACTGCGATCGGCGCGTTCATCCGGGGGGTGCGCACGGGTACGCAGGCACAGCAGAAGGCGCTCGGCGGGCTGAATCAGCGGTTCACCGCCGCGCTGTCCGCCGTCACCACGATCAAGGCCAACCGCGCCGAGGACCAGGCGTCCGCCCAGATCCTCGCCGAGGCCCAGGAGGCCGCCGACGCGTCCGTGTCCGCCGACCGCTCGATGGCCTTCGTGACGCCGCTGATGAGCGTGGGCCAGCAGATCGCGATCATCGGGGTGCTGGCGGGCAGCGGCGCCCGGCTGGCCTCCGGCGCGCTCAGCCCGGGCGACTTCGTCGCGTTCATGATGTACATGTTCCAGCTGGTCGCCCCGCTCACCCTGATCGCGACGGGCATCGGCAGGCTCCAGAGCGGGCTGGCCGCCCGCGGCCGCATCCAGGGCGTCCTGGACCATCCCGCCGAGGAGCCCGGCCCCGCGCGGGCCCCGGCCGCCGAGCGGGACGCTCCGGCGCTGCGCGTGACGGGCCTGGTCGGCGGCCACGGCTCCGAACCCGTGCTGCACGGGGTGGACCTGACGGTGCCCCGGTTCGGGCTGACCGCGCTCGTCGGCCCGTCGGGCGGCGGCAAGTCCACGGTGCTCTCCATGGTCGAGCGGCTGCTCCTGCCCGACCGCGGCGGGCTCGCGCTGCACGGCGTGGACCTGTCCCGCTGGCCGCTGCGGGAGCTGCGCCGCCGGCTGTCGTACGTCGACCAGTCGTTCACGCTGCTGGAGGGCACCGTACGGGAGAACCTGCTGCTGGGCCTGGACCCGGAGCACGCCGCGTCCCTGGGCGACGCGGAACTGGTACGGGCGCTGGCCGAGGTGGGCATGGACGAGCCGGTGGCGGCGCTGCCGGACGGCCTGGAGACGGTGCTGGGCGGTGCCGTCGACCTCTCCGGGGGCCAGCGGCAGCGGCTCGCCCTGGCCCGTGCGCTGCTCTCCGACGCGGACGTCGTCCTGCTGGACGAGCCCACGTCGCAGCTGGACGGCGTCAACGAACAGCTGCTGCGGCAGGCGATGGACCGGCTGGCCGCCGACCGCGCGGTCCTGGTCGTGGCGCACCGGCTGTCCACCGTCCGGCACGCCGGCCACATCGTGTGCCTGGCCGGGGGCCGGACGGTGGGCGCCGGGCGCCACGCGGAACTGCTGGAGAGCTGCGCGGAGTACCGCACCCTGGTACGCGGTCAGAGCGAGGCGCCGGAACCGGCTCCCGCCCCGGCATGACCGGACCGGGACGCACCCCGCTGTATCCATCCCGCCACATGGACGCGCGAGGTGCACTCCAGGCGGCGCATGATCTCGCGCAGATGGTTGACCACGGTCCACTCGGAGATCCCGAGCCGCCGGGCGACCTGCTTGTTGCTCAGACCCTGGGCGACCCATTGGGCGACTTCGAGCTGCCGGGGGGTCAGGACGCCCGGAACCTCGGGGGCGGGGTCCGGGGCGGGGTCCGGGGCGGGCCCGGGGAGGGCGTCCGGGGCAGGGCCGTACGGAGCGCCCTGGGGGACGTATCGCAAGGCAGGCCCCGGGGAAAACGCCTCGGCGAGCATCGCGGCGGCGTCCGGCAGCGGTACGCGGGCGCCCTCGCGCAGCGCGGCGAGCAGGACCGGCTCGTCGAGCACGTCCCGCAGCCGCCGTTCCAGACCGCAGCCGGCCAGGTCGGGCGTGGCGGGCGCGGTCAGCGCGGTGCGCCGGAACACATGGAAGGCGCCCAGCACCCGGGCCGTCCCCAGCGCACGCGAGGTGACGCCGGGCAGCAGATGGCTCCCGGCAATCGAGGCGAAGGCGCCGAGCAGGGCCGGGCCGCCCAGCGGACGCAGATGGGACAGGGCGCGTCCGGTGTATTCGGCGGGGTCGCCGCCGTTGACCGCCTCCACCACGGCCATCCGCAGCAGCGCGCCGCCCGCCGAGAGCCGGTCGCGCCCCCGCAGCGCGATCAGCAGTGCCCGGCGTGCGGCCGACGCCGCCGCTTCCGTGTCGCCGCCCAGGAGTTCGGCCAGGCAGAGGTCGAGCAGGAAGGGGCAGGCGCCCGGCTCCCGTTCGGCGCCGGGCAGCCGTGCCACCCGGCGCAGCCCCTCGATCCCGGCCCGCCGGTCGGCGTGGAACCGGACCAGTTCGGTCAGCCGCAGCCGCTGCGCACCGGGCGGTCCGGGGATGTCCAGGAAGGCCGCGGCCGACTCCAGTTCGCCGTCGCGCAGGCGGGCCTCGGCGAGGTGGAGGGTCAGCTCCTCACCGGCCGGTGCGTCCCGGCCGCCGGACAGCAGCGGCGCGAGCTGGTCCACATCCGCCGAGAAGGGGTCGACGGCGTGCCGGTGGACGCGGACGTCGGTGAGCAGGGCGAGCGCCTCACCGGTCCGGCCGGCGGCGAACAGGGTGCCGGCGGCCGCCCGCAGGTTGTGCTGCTCCGCCTGGAGGGCGCCCAGCGCCTCCGCCTGGGCATCCCCGCCCCCGGCCCGCCGGGCGGCCGCCGCGGCGACCCGTGCGTAGTAGCGGGCGTGGGCGAGGCGGGCGCCCGCCGGTTCGTCCGGGCGGACGGCGGCCCGCAGGGGCAGGTGCAGCCGGGCGAGGGCGGCGCCGCGCAGGGTCCCGGACAGCCGGCCCGAGACGGCGATCAGATGCGCCTCGCGCAGGGTGCGCAGGGCGGGCGGGAACTCCTCGGGGGCCATGCCCGCGACCTCGCGCAGCGCCTCGGGCGCGCAGCCGCCGGCGAAGACCGACATATGAGCGAGCAGCCGGTGACCGCTGGGGCCGACGCCGGAGACGGCCGCGGGCGGCCGGGCGGTGACGGACCGGGCGAGCACGACGGCCTCGGGGCTGCGGCGGCGCAGCAGGGCGGTCCACAGGGCGGCATGCCCTTCGAGGGCGGCGAACCGGGCCGCGCTCACCAGGTCGCCCGGCACGCCCCGGAGTTCGGCGCACACCCGGGCCACCTCGGCCAGATTCCCGGCGTGGAGCCGGAATCCGGGCTGGTGGGCGGCCAGCGTGTCGGCGTACAGCCGGACCGCCGGGGCGGCGGCGAGTGATTCGACGTCAAGCGCCGAGCAGTCGGCCGGCACCGCGAGCGGCCGCATCGGCCAGGGCACCAGCCCGAGTTCCGCGGCGGGCCGGGGCCCGTGAGCGGTGGCGAGCAGCAGGGCGCCCCGGCGGGACGCGGCGAACTCCCCCTCCTCGTCGTACACAGACAGCGGAGGGTCCCCCTCCGCCGCCTGCTCCCGATAGGCCCGCGCCACGAGCCGCGCGAGATGCGAGGCACCGCTGCCGGGTGGCCCGTACAGCAGCACCCCCCGCGCGCCCGGCCTGCGCAACAGCCTCAGCACGGCGGCCGTATCCGCCTTCGACGCCCCGTCGGGCGTGTCCGGCACGATGGTGGAGATCCTCATGGGCGACTCCAGATCCGTTGGAGAACGTATTGAGGGACGGTAGAGACAACGCCCCCCGCCGGGGATCGTGGTTTCCCACACCTCCCCACCCCCAACCCCGTAATCCCGCACCCCTACGGCAGCCGTCCCGTCACACCGGTACGCCCGGCCGCCTCCCGCGCCGCGCCCTCCACCCGTTCCCGGTGGCGGCGCCACCATGCCCCGTCCCCGGGCGCCATGCCCTCGCTCCCCCGCCGCAGCCCGGCAGCCCCGTCGATCAGCTCTCGTACGACGTCGGCGTGCCCGGCATGGCGCTGGGTCTCGGCGACGAGATGGACGAGGACGCGATGCAGCGACAGCGCGGGCCCGCCCTCCCCGGGAAGAACCCCCACCGCGTCCAGCCCGAACGCCTCCACGGTCGCGTCGGAGTGCGCCCACACCCGCCGGTACCGTCCGGTGATCTCCTCACGGGACTCGTCGGCCGTGGCCCACAGATCGGCGTTCGGCTCGGCGTCCCCGGCGATCCACAGCTCCGGCGCGTCGACGGGCCGCCCGAAGGCGGTCCCGAGGTAGAACGCCTCGGCCCCGGTCACATGCTTGACGAGCCCGAGCAGATTGGTGCCGGTGGGCGTGAGGGGGCGCCTGATGTCGTACTCGGACAGCCCGTCGAGCTTCCAGAGAAAGGCGTCGCGGGCGTCCTGAAGATAAAGCCGCAGGTCATGCTTGAACCGATCAGAATCCGTCATACGCCCAACCTGCCGCCCAACCGGCCCGGCCCCCACCACGTTTCTCACCCCGTGGACACCCACCGCCCCCTTACGGCAACGGCCCACCCCCCGAACCTGCCGATACCGCCCCTGCCGGCTGCCCCGAGGCGTCTCATACGGTCAGTACCCCGACGACCGACACGGGAGGGCCGGATGATGAAGGCCGTCATATTCCTGCTGGCCTTCGCCGCCCTGCACCTACTGGGACTCGCCCTCGCCACAAATCACCGTGGCTTCGCCCGGTACGTACGGGACACCTATCTGAACCCGGCCCACTTCACGCCCCGCGACCTCCGACGCCATCAACGCCGCCGCGGGATCGAACACCCCGGGCTCCACTTCCACACGCACGCGCGTGACGAACTCCGGAACCTGCGCATCATGGGCGCGCTGCACGCGGCCCTGGGCCTCGTCGGCTCCGTGGGGATTGTCGTTTCGGTGATTCGGAGGTGATCGTTCCGGGTATCTGATCGCTCGGGACTTGGTACGCGATGGTGCCCGGAACCGGACTCGAACCGGTACGCCCCCGAGGGGCAGCGAGGTTTAAGCTCGCCGTGTCTGCATTCCACCATCCGGGCTTGGCGCGCGGCTCCGCGTTGGCACATGACCCTATCCGGGGGGCTCGGCGTGATCAGCCGAACAGTGGCTCGATGTTGTCTTATTTATCGATCTCTTGAGTCCCCGTCAGCGCACGTCGGAGGCATACCCACATGCCCGGGCAAGATGGCGGCAGCGCAGGGGTGCCGGGCGAATTGACGGAAAGTCGCCGCACCGACACAGTCGATTCGCCAGGGGCGCGCCACCGATCGCCAGGGGCGCGCCACCTCGTGGCTGATTCTAGGTGGCGACCAGGTCGTTCACGCAGCGCAGCACCGGGCGAGTCGTCAGCGCCGAGGGGTCGTCCAGCTCCGCGCCCGTGACCCGGATCGTGGTGCTCTCGCCCGGGAGGAGCGTGATGAGCATGGTGTCGGCCTCGGCGTCCGGGTGGAGGCGGTCGGGGAAGAGGCAGAGGTCGCGGAGAAGGGTCTCCGCCGTCACCTCGACGCGGTAGGCGGGGGCCCCGGCGCCCTCCTCCCGGGTCACCGTCGCCCCGTAGCGCGCCGGCGGCAGGGCGAGTCGCGTGTCCTCCTCGTGGAAGTGCAGGGTCCTGGTGTCGTCCAGACGGGCGACGAGGAGTTCGCGGGCCGGGTCGGCCGGTGTCGCGAGTGCGGCGGGCAGCGGGACGCTCGTCGTGGTGCGGGCGGCCGTGGTCACCGGAAGGGTCTCCTCGGCCAGGAGCGTGCCGTCCAGGGCGTGCCGGGTCAGGCGCAGGGTGCCCGTCCAGGGGGTCGCCGTGTCGTTGACGAGGTGGACGGAGCCGTCGCGGACGGCGATCAGGTGGTCCTCGTACACCGCACGCAGCGCGTGCCACAGCGGCTTGCGGCGGCCGTCGCCGTCGACCGCCGACCAGGAGACGACGGGCCAGCAGTCGTTGAGCTGCCAGACGATCGTGCCCATGCAGTACGGGGCGTGGGAGCGGAAGTGGCGGATGCCGAACGCGACGGCGCGGGCCTGGTTGAGCTGGGTGAGCCAGTGCCAGTCGTCGAAGTCCGTGCCGGGCTGCGGCAGATGGTCGCCGAGGCCGCGCAGCAGCTTCGCGTCGCCGTCCTCGGCCTTCTGGTGGTGGGCCAGGAGCGGGGCGCCGGGGGTGAGCGGGCCGCTGACCGCGCGGCGCAGTGTGGCGTAGGCGGGCGGGCCCTGGAAGCCGAACTCCGCGACGAAGCGCGGCACCCGGTCGGCGTACGCCCGGTAGTCGGCGCGGTTCCACACGTCCCAGATGTGGATCGTGCCGCGCTCCGGGTCCTGCGGGTGGGCGTCGGGGCTGCCGGAGTACGGCGAGCCCGGCCAGTACGGGCGGGTCGGGTCGGTCTCGGCGACGATCCCGGGCAGCAGCCGGTGGTAGTAGCCGTGGCCCCAGGTGCGGTCGCCCAGCTCCTGCTGCCAGCCCCAGTCGGCGTGGCCCTCCAGGTTCTCGTTGTTTCCGCACCACAGGACGAGGGAAGGGTGCGGGGCCAGCCGGACGACGTTCTCGCGCGCCTCGGCCGCCACCTCGTCCCACAGCGGCTGCTCCTCCGGGTACGCGGCGCAGGCGAACGGGAAGTCCTGCCAGACCATAAGCCCCTTCTCGTCGCACAGCTCGTAGAAGTCGTCGCTCTCGTAGAGCCCGCCGCCCCACACCCGGACGAGGTTGACGTGGGCGGCGACGGCCTGGTCGAGGCGGTCGGAGAGCTGCTGCCGCGTCAGGCGGGACGGGAAGCAGTCCCCGGGAATCCAGTTCACCCCGCGTACGAAGACCGGCCGGTCGTTCACGGCGAGCCGGAACGCCTCCTGTTCGAGCGTGACGGACCGGAAGCCCGTACGGAGGTGGCGGACGTGGTCGCCGACGCGGACCTCCACCTCGTACAGCGGCTGTCCGCCGTGGCTGTGCGGCCACCAGGGCTCGGCCTGCGGGACGGAGAGGCCGACCCGGACGCGGTGCTCGTCCTCGGTGAGGATGAAGAGAGCCCCCGCACCGACCACCCCGACGAAGCCCGACACCTCTTCGACGCCGTCGTGCTCGATCTCCACCTCGGCGGTCAGGAACGGCTCGCCCTCCGGGTCCAGATCGGGCAGCAGCTTCACGGACGCGATGCGCGGACCGCTCCACGTCTCCAGGGCGACCGGGCGCCAGATGCCGGAGGTGACCAGCGTCGGACCCCAGTCCCAGCCGAAGTTGCAGGCCATCTTGCGGATGAAGGCGTACGGCTCCGCATAGGCGCCGGGGCGGTCGCCGAGGCGGTCGCGGAGTTCCTCGGCGTAGGTGTACGGCGCGGTGAAAGTGACGGCGAGGGTGTTTTCGCCCTCGCTCAGGAGTTCGCGTACGGGAAAGCGGTACGAGCGGTGCTGATTGGCCGTCCGGCCGATCTCCGTCCCGTTGAGCACGATCGTCGCGACCGTGTCGAGGCCGTCGAAGCACAGGGCGGCGTGGTCGTGGCCGTCCGGCGTCCAGTCGAAGGTGGTGCGGTAGGTCCAGTCGGTGCGGCCGATCCAGCCGAGCCGGGTCTCGTTGTCGTCCAGATACGGGTCCTCGATGAGCCCGGCGGCCAGCAGGTCCGTGTGGACGCAGCCGGGGACGGTGGCGGGGATGCCGTCGGGAACGCCTCCCGCGGGGAGCCCGGAGGGCACGGGTCCGGCCGGGTGGAGCGTCCAGCCGTCGTGCAGGGGCAGGTGGCGAAGGGTCACGCGGGGGTCCTTCCGCAGTCGGGGAGCTGGGCACAGGCGACGAAGTGGTCCGGCTCGGTCTCGTACAGGTCGGTGGTTTCGCCGCCGCCCCCCTCGTGGAAGGCACACGACCGCACCGGCTCCGGAGGGTCCCACGGCTGGTTGAGGCGGGGCACTGCGGCAAGCAGAGTGCGGGTGTACGGGTGGAGCGGGTTGCCGAACACCTTCCGGGTGTCGCCTCGTTCGACCACCCGGCCCCGGCGCAGCACCACCGTCTTCTCCGCGAGGTACGTGCCGAGCGCGAGGTCGTGCGTGATGTAGAGGACGCCGAGGCCGCGTTCCTTGAGGCCGGCCAGGAGGTTGAGGACGTCGATGCGGGTGGAGGCGTCGAGCATGCTGGTGATCTCGTCGGCGACCAGGAAGCTCAGGTCGAGCAGGAGGGCGCGGGCGATCAGGAGCCGTTGCAGCTGACCGCCGCTGAGCTGGTGCGGGTAGCGGCCGAGGACCTGCGCGGGGTCCAGGCGTACGTCCCGCACCGCCTTCTCGACCCGGCCGGCCCACTCCGCGTCGCGGACGCCCGGGTGGTAGGCGCGGCGGACCAGGTCGAAGACGCGGTCGGCGCGGAAGACCGGGTTGTAGCAGGAGAACGGGTCCTGGAAGACGCCCTGGACACGGCGGTAGAAGTCCTTGCCCGGCCGCACCCGCCGCCCGTCCAGGGTGAGGGTGCCGGAGCTGACGCCGGTGAGGCCGAGGATCATGCGGCCGATCGTGGACTTGCCGCTGCCGCTCTCGCCGATGAGCGAGACGACCTCGCCGGGCGCGGCCGTGAAGGAGACCCGGTCGACGGCGGTGACGGAGCCGCCGCCGAACGCCCCGGCCCGATAGGTCTTGGTGACGTGGTCGAGGGTCAGCATCAGACCTTCCAGCATGCGACGGAGTGGCGGGGGGCGATCTCGGTCACCGGGGGCTCCTCGGCGCAGCGCTCGTCCGCGACGGGGCAGCGGTCGCGGAAGCGGCAGCCGGCCGGGGGGTTGAGGAGCGAGGGCGGGGCGCCGGCGATGCCGGTGAGGGGCCGGTCGGCGTGCCGGGCCCCGACCTCGGGGAGCGCGCCGAGCAGGAGCTTGGTGTACGGGTGGCGGGGCGCGGTCGTCAGGGTCTTCGTGGGCGCCTTCTCGGCGAGCTTGCCCGCGTACATGACCATGATCGAGTCCGCGATGTGCGAGGTGAGCCCGAGGTCGTGGGTCACGAAGATCATGCTGGTGACCAGGCCCTTGTCGCGCAGCCCGGTGAGCGCGCCGACGACGGCGCGCTGGGTGGAGACGTCGAGCGCGGAGGTGACCTCGTCGGCGATGAGGACGGACGGGTCGAGCAGGGTGGAGATCACCATGACGGTGCGCTGTTTCATGCCGCCGGACAGCTCGATCGGGTAGCGGTCCAGGACGTCGTGGTCCAGGCCCACCAGGTCGAGCCTGCGGTGCAGCTCGGCGGTGTCCACGCTCGCGCCGCGCGACGCCAGCAGCTCGCGGATCATGCGGCCGATGCGGCGGGTCGGGTTGAGGGCGCTCATGGAGTACTGCGGGACGAGCGAGATCCGGTGGAAGCGGAAGGCGTTCATCGCCCGGTCGTCGGCCACCGGCACGTCGTCGCCGTCCAGCGTGACGGTGCCGCCGGCATGCCGCATCCGGCCGTCGAGGCGGATCAGCGACTTGCCGAGCGTGCTCTTGCCGCACCCGGACTCGCCGGCGAGGCCCAGGATCTCCCCGTCGGCGAGGTCGAAGGAGACGCCGTCCAGGGCCCGCACCTCACCGCGCAGGGTGCGGTAGTGGACCCGGAGGTCGGTCACGGTCAGGGTCATGCGCTCAGACCTCCCGGAGAGCGGTCGCGGTCATGGTCATGCCTCCCGCAGCTTGGGGTTGAAGACCTCGTCGAGGCCGACGTTGGCGACGTACAGCGCTCCGACGATCGCGGTGATCCCGGCGCCCGGCGGAACGAACCACCACCACATGCCCAGTTGGAGGGCGCTCCACTGCTGGGCGCTCTGGAGCATCAGCCCGAGCGAGACGCCCTCGGTGGGACCGAGCCCGATGAAGTCGAGTGAGGAGGCGATCAGGACCGAGCCGCCGAACAGCAGGATGAACATCATGAAGAGGTACGAGCTCATGTTGGGCGCGATCTCGCGGAAGATGATCCGCCAGGTGCCGCTGCCGCTGAGCCGGGCGAGGTCCACGAACTCGCGGGTGCGCAGCGAGAAGGTCTGCGCCCGGATCGCCCGGGCCGCCCACGGCCAGGAGGTGAGCCCGATGAACAGCCCCTGCACGGGCACCGAGCGGACCCCGAGGTACGCGTTGATGATGAGCAGGACGGCGAGCGCGGGCAGCACCAGGACGACGTTGGTGAGCATGTTGAGGATCTCGTCCACGGCACCCCCTCGGTAGCCGGCCAGGAAGCCGACGAGCATGGCGATCGCGGCGGCGATGGCCCCGCCGACGACTCCGACCAGGAACGTCGAGCGCAGCCCGTGCACGAACTGGGCGTAGACGTCCTGCCCGAAGGTGGTGGTCCCCATCCAGTACGTGGAGTCCGGCGGGGCGGCCTGCGGGCCGACGTATTCGTTGGGGTCGGCGTTGTCGAGGAGCGGGGGGCCGATGATCCCGGCGAGCAGGAGCAGTACGACGACGGTGAACCCGATGAGCAGCTTCGGGTTGCGGACGGCGTAGTGCAGCGTCTCGCGGCCGGGCCGGGCGGCGGGGGCGGAGGACGCGGCGGGCGCGGCGGGTTCGGCGGGTTCGGCGGGTTCGGCGGCCGGTTCGGGCACGGTGCTCATGACTGGCCTCCTGCCATGCCGGTACGGGTACGGGGATCGACCACGACGTACACGATGTCGATGAGGAAGTTGGCGATCAGGACGCCGATGACGATGAACAGGAACGCGCCCTGGAGCAGGAAGAAGTCCTGGTTCTGGATCGCGGCGAGAATGAGCGAGCCGAGTCCGGGGTACGCGAAGACGATCTCCGTGACGAGTGCTCCGGCGACCAGGACGCCCAGCTGGAGGGCGAGCCCGGTGATCTGGGGCAGGACGGCGTTGCGGAAGGCGTAGCGGCGGATGAGGCGCTGGGGTGCGCCGAGGGCCGAGAGGTAGTTGGAGTAGTCCGACTCCAGCTCGTAGATGATCATGTTGCGCATGCCGATGGCCCAGCCGCCGAGCGCGACCAGGAAGAGCGACAGGAACGGCAGTACCCAGTGCTGGAACAGGTCGGCCGCGAAGTCGAGGGACCAGGTGGGCTGGATGTCGAGGCTGTAGCCGCCGGAGAGCGGGAACCAGCCCGCCTTGGAGCCGAGCGCCCAGGCGAGGATGACGGCGATCCACATGTAGGGCATGGCGGTGAGCAGATAGCCGGCCGGGAGCACGGTGTTGTCGAGCACCTTGCGCCGGGCGGCGAGCGCCCCGGCCCAGTTCCCGACGAACCAGCTGAGCAGGACGGCCGGGATCATCAGCCCGAGGGTGTACGGGAGTGCGTCGAGCAGGACGTCGGCGACGGGTTTGGGGAACACCCAGATGGAAAGGCCGAAGTCGCCCTGGAGGAGGGCGCTCCAGAAGTGCAGGTACTGCTGCCAGACGGGCTCGTCGAAGCCGAAGAGGTTGTTGTAGTAGGCGCGCATGGCCTCGACGGCCTCGGGCTGCGAGACCCGGGCGCGGGCCACCATGGCGGCGACCGGGTCGCCGGGCATGAAGCGCGGGATCATCCAGTTGACGGTGACGGCGACAACGAAGGTCAGCGCGTAGATGAGTAGTTTGCGGGCGAAGTAGCGGCGCAAGAGGGCTCCCCGGAGAGAGCCCCGCCGTGCGGTCGGCGGTCAGGTCGGCGCGCGCGGCGGGGCGGTCGTGGAATGGGAGCGGCCGGCCGGGGGAAGGGCCCCTCGGGAGCCGGCCGCTCTCAGGACTGCCGTGTCACTCGGCGGGCTTCACTTGGCGGGCTTCAGCTGTGTGAGCGCTTCGAAGCCGCCCATCTCCAGCCAGTTGCGCCACATCGCGGGGGCGTATTTGGGCGCTCCGGGCGCGTCCGAGGGCCAGTTGGTCCAGGTGCCGGTGGTGGACTGGGCCCACAGGCCGTTGTACCAGAGGGGGATGACGGGCATCTCCTTCAGCTGGATGTCCTGGATCTGCGAGATGACCTTCTTCATGCCCTCGGTGTCGTCGGTCTTCACCGCGCCGAGCCGCTGGACGAGCTTCCAGGCGTCCTCGTTCTCGTAGCGGCCGAAGTTGACGGTGTTCTGCTGCTTCTGGACGGGCAGCTGGAACATGTACTCGTAGTACGTCCACGGGGTGCTGGAGAGCTGGCGCTCGTTGTTGACGACGAGGTCGAAGTCGCCCTTGCCGCGCTGTTCGTTGAGGGCGTTGGCGTCGGGGAACTCGGTGGTGATCTTGATCCCGGCGGCCTTGGCGGACGAGGCGATGACCTTGGCGGCCTCCATCCAGTCGGTCCAGCCGGTGGGCACGGCCAGCTTCAGGCTGATCTTGGAGCCGTCCTTGTTCTCCACGAAGCCGTCGCCGTCGGTGTCCTTGTAGCCGCCGTCGAAGAGGATCCGCTTGGCCTCGGCGGTGTCGAAGGTGAAGCCCTCGCTCGCGACGAGGCCCTTGTCGATGTATGTGTCCCACTGCGGGAGGAGCCCGGTCGGGTCGGCGGCCTTGACCAGGCCCCCGTACACGCCCTTGACGATCTTGCCGGTGTCGACGGAGGCGGCGAGCGCCCGGCGGAAGACCGCGTCGTCCATCGGCTTCTTCGTGGTGTTGGGCACCAGCCAGGCGGTGTTGGCGGAGAGCATGTAGGGCGGCTCGTCGTAGTACGAGACGACCTTCTTGCTCTTGACCAGGGAGGCGGCGCCGGGCAGGAAGTTGTTGCTCAGGTCCAGCTGGTTCTGGCCGAGCTGGCCGATGACGACCTCGTTGCTGGGGTTGGAGACGTCCACGATGTAGCGGGGCGCGGGCTTCATGGAGAGCGCCTTGACGCCCCACCAGTCGTCGCGCCGCTGCCAGACGACCCGGTCCTGGGTGTGGCTCTTGAGCGTGTACGCGCCGGTGCCGACGGGCTTGTCGTTGACTCCGTCCAGGACCTCCTTCTCGGAGCGTTTGCCCCAGATGTGTTCGGGTACGACGGGCTGCCCGTAGAGCGTGAAGTCCCACTCCTGGTAGCGGGCCTCCTTGAAGGTGAAGCGGACCGTGGTGGCGTCGACCGCCTCGGTGTCGGAGAGCCAGCTCCACAGGCTGTGGAAGGCGGACGCCTCGATCTTCCCGATCCCGTAGGAGTAGGCGACGTCCTTCGCGGTGAGGGGCTTGCCGTCGGACCACTTGATGCCGGGGCGCAGCTTCACCTCGTAGGTCTTGTCCCCGGTCCAGCTGCCGGACTCGGCGAGCCAGGGCGTGAGCTTGCCCGCGTTGGGGTCGAAGTGGAACAGGGTCTCGTAGACGAGGCCCTTGGTGCCGGTGGCGTGGTCCCAGTTGTGCAGCGGGTTGTAGTTGGCCGGCGGCCCCCACTGGGTGCCGGTGGTGTAGAGCGTTTCGTTACGGGGAAGGGCGCCGCCTCCCCCGCCGCCGGAACCGCCAGAGCCGCCCGAAGAGCCGCCCCCCGTGCACGCGGTGGCGGCGAGTGCGATCACGGCGAGCGTGGCCGCGATCCGTCCCCGGAATCCCGTGCCCATCGTCCCTCCTTCTCCCCGCCGTCCCTGCCGAGCGGAGTTACTGAACCGGGTAAGTGCCGTGAAGTTAAGGCCACCTCATGCCCCTGTCAAGGGTGCGGGAGCGCTCCCATTTCGTGTACGGCACAGGTGGGCCGGGCGATCCCGGCCGGGGAAGGGGCCCGCGCGCATCCCTCGGGGCGGCTAGGATGCGCACGCTGCACGAACCGGTTAAGCGAGGTCACATGCCCAAGCACCGCCCCACGATCGCCGACATCGCGGCCCGCGCCGGGGTGTCCAAGGTCGCCGTGTCCTACGCGCTGAACGACCGGCCGGGCGTCTCCCCCGCGACCCGGTCCGCCATCAAGGCCATCGCGCAGGAGATCGGCTGGCGCCCCAACAGCGCGGCCCGCGCCCTCACCCGGGCCAAGGCCGACGCGGTGGGCCTCGCGCTGTGCCGGCCCGCCCGGCTCCTCGGCGTCGAGCCGTTCTTCATGGAGCTGATCAGCGGCATCGAGTCCGAGCTCTCGCCGCGCGGCTGCGCCCTGCTCCTCCAGGTCGTCACGGACCCGGCCCAGGAGCTGGAGGTCTACCGCCGCTGGTGGGGCGAGGGCCGGGTGGACGGCGTCTTCCTCACCGACCTGCGCGGCGCCGACCCCCGCATCGAGGGCGTCGCCGGACTCGGCCTGCCCGCCGTGGCGATCGGCCACCCCTCCGCGTCCGGCCCGCTGCCCGCCGTATGGTCCGACGACGCGGCGGCGGTCCGCGACACCTTCGCGTATCTCGCCGCCCTCGGCCACCGCTCGGTCGCCCGGGTCGCCGGGATGCCGGAGCTGAACCACACCGCCCTGCGCGACCGGGCCCAGCGCGAGGTCTGCGCCGAACTGGGCCTCGGCGAGCCGGTCGTCGTGCACACGGGCTACTCCGGCGACGACGGGGCGCACGCCACGCGCCGCCTGGTCAGCGCGCCCGGGCGGCCCACCGCGATCGTGTACGACAACGACATCATGGCCGTCGCCGGGCTCTCGGTCGCCCAGGAGATGGGCCTCGACGTGCCGGACGACCTCTCACTCGTCGCCTGGGACGACTCCCAGCTCTCCCGGGTCGTCCGCCCCCCGCTGACCGCGCTGAGCCGCGACATCCCGGCGTACGGGAGCCTCGCGGCCCGGACCCTGCTGTCCCTGGTCACGGACGGCGGCGCGGCGGGGTGCGAGGACCGGACGGCCCGCCTGGTGCCACGCGGGTCGACGGGGGCGCCCCGGCAGCCCACCCCGGCCCAGGAAATGGCGCCACGGCAGCCCACCCCCTAGGCCGCGCGGGGGTGGATGTCATACCCGAGGAGGACGCCGGCGGGCGGTTCGTGCGACTCAAGAGGGCCCCGGGAACGGGCACCGGGAGTGACGTCCGGCAGCCGTCCGGCGGGGACGATGGAGTGGTACCCCTGACCCGGGGCCGACGCCGCAGCGGCGGGCCGCCGGGCGGGTCCCGTCCCGTACACACCCACCCTGGAGTCTGCTGTGACCACCATGTCCACCGCTCACCGCGCCACCGCGGTGGCCGCCCGCGCCACGGAACTGTCCAAGGTCTACGGCGAGGGCGAGACCCGGGTGACCGCTCTCGACCGGGTCACCGTGGACTTCCCGCAGGGCGAGTTCACCGCGATCATGGGCCCGTCGGGCTCAGGCAAGTCCACGCTGATGCACTGCGTGGCCGGCCTCGACAGCTTCAGCAGCGGTTCGGTGCGCATCGGCGAGACGGAGCTGGGCTCCCTCAAGGACAAGCAGCTCACGCAGCTGCGCCGGGACAAGATCGGCTTCATCTTCCAGGCGTTCAACCTGCTGCCGACGCTCACCGCCCTGGAGAACATCACGCTCCCGATGGACATCGCGGGCCGCAAGCCGAACCAGGAGTGGCTGCACCGGGTCATCGACATGGTGGGCCTCTCCGACCGGCTGAAGCACCGCCCCACCGAGCTGTCCGGCGGCCAGCAGCAGCGCGTCGCGGTGGCCCGCGCCCTGGCCTCGCAGCCCGAGATCATCTTCGGGGACGAGCCGACCGGCAACCTCGACTCCCGCTCCGGCGCCGAGGTCCTGGGCTTCCTCCGCAACTCCGTGCGCGAACTGGGCCAGACCGTGGTGATGGTGACCCACGACCCGGTCGCCGCCTCCTACGCGGACCGGGTCATCTTCCTGGCGGACGGGGCGATCGTCGACCAGATGATCCAGCCCACCGCCGACGGGGTGCTGGACCGGATGAAGGCGTTCGACGCCAAGGGCCGCACCAGCTGAACCGGCCCGTACCGGCGCTTCGTACCCCTTACTCCGGCCCCCCGTTCCCCGGGCCGGCAGACACCCAGGACTGACTGACATGTTCCGTACCGCCCTGCGCAATGTGCTCGCGCACAAGGCCAGGCTGCTGATGACGATCCTCGCCGTGATGCTCGGCGTGGCCTTCGTCTCCGGCACCCTGGTCTTCACCGACACCCTCGGCAACGCCTTCCGCAACCAGTCGGCCAAGAGCTACGACGACATCGCCGTCGCCGTCACCACCCACGCCGACCAGCACGACAAGGAGACCGCCGCGGTCGGCGAGGCCACCCTGAAGAAGATCCGGGCCCTGGACGGCGTCGCGTCCGTCACCGGCCGGGTCGACGGCTTCGCCGGGGTCGCCGACCCCGACGGCAAGCTCATCGGCAACGGCTGGTCCAACTCCGGCTCCAACTTCGCCCCCGGCGAGGACGGCAAGGACCCCGCGTACACCTTCACCGACGGCACGGGCCCCACCGCGCCCGGCGGCATCGCGCTGGACCGCGACACCGCGGAGAAGGGGAAGTACCAGGTCGGCGACAAGGTCCGCGTCGCCACCAACGGGCCGGTGAAGGAGTACACCCTGTCCGGGGTCTTCACCACCGAGGACGGCGCGGTCAACGCCGGCGGCAGCCTGGTCCTGTTCGACACCCCGGTCGCGCAGCGGCTGTTCCTGCGCCCCGGTGAGTTCAAGGACGTCTCCGTCGCCGCCGCGCCCGGCGCCTCCGACCAGAAGCTGCTGGCGGCCGTGAAGCCGCTGCTGCCGAAGGACGCCGAGGCCAAGACCGGCCAGGCGCGCGCGGACGAGCAGGCCGAGCAGATCGAGGAGGGGCTCAGCAACCTCAACACCCTGCTGCTCGCCTTCGCGGGCGTCGCCCTCTTCGTCGGCGTCTTCCTGATCGCCAACACCTTCACCATGCTGGTCGCCCAGCGCACCAAGGAGCTGGCGCTGATGCGCGCCGTCGGTGCGTCGCGCCGCCAGGTCAAGCGCTCGGTGCTCCTGGAGGCGGCCGTGGTCGGCCTCATCGCCTCCGTCGTCGGCTTCGCCGTGGGCCTCGGCCTCGCGACCGGGCTGCGCTCCGCGATGGGCCTGCTCGGCGGCAAGATCCCGGCCGGTCCGCTGGTGGTCGCCCCGGGCACCGTCATCGCCGCCTTCACCGTCGGTGTCCTGATCACCGTCCTCGCCGCCTGGCTGCCCGCCCGCCGGGCCGCGAAGATCCCCCCGGTCGCCGCGATGAACAGCGCGCACGCGGTGGCCACGGTCCGGTCCCTGGTCGTGCGCAACACCATCGGCGGCGTCATCACGCTGCTCGGCGCCGCCGGCATCCTCGGCGGTGCGGCCATGGCCGGGACGAACGGGCGGCTGCTCGTCGGGGGCGGCACGTTCCTGGCGCTGATCGGCGTCATCATCCTGATCCCGCTGCTGTCCCGCCCGGTGATCGCCCTCGTACGCCCGCTGCTGCGGCGGCTGTTCGGGGTCTCCGGCAAGCTGGCCGCGCAGAACGCCGTCCGCAACCCCCGGCGCACCGGTGCCACCGCGTCCGCGCTGGCCATCGGCCTCACCCTCGTCACCGGGATCTCGGTGCTCGGCGTCACCCTCGGCCAGGCGGTCGACAAGGTGACCACGGACAACATCAAGGCCGACTACATGGTCTCGATGGCCAGCGGTGACGCGCTCGACGAATCCGCGCTGACCGCCCTGGAGAAGGCCGACGGCGTCACCGCCGCCTCGCCCCAGCAGGCCGTCTGGCTGACGATCGGCGGGCAGGGCGTCTCGGCCTCCGGCGTCACTCCGGGCGATGTACAGCAGGTGCTCACCGTCGACACCGTCGCGGGCTCCCTGGACACCCTGGAGAAGGGCGGGATCGCGGTCGCCGAGAAGACCGCGGAGTCGCACGGCTGGAAGCCCGGGGACACCGTCTCGGTCACGTACCAGGACAAGAAGAAGGAGACGCTGAAGGTCGGCGCGCTCTACAAGGACAACGAGTTCCTGTCCCCGGTCCTGATCCCCCGCGCCACCGTCGCCCCGCACGAGGGCAAGGGCGACATCCAGGAGGTCTGGGTCAAGACCGACGGCGGCGCGAGCGCGGCCAACGAGCAGGCGCTGGTGGACGCGCTGGGCGACAACCCGGGCATGAGCATCATGGACCGTCAGGACATCCGGGACCTGTTCGGCGGCAGCGTCAACATCGCGATGAACATCATGTACGGCCTGCTCGGCATGGCACTGATCATCGCGGTGCTCGGGGTCGTCAACACCCTGGCCATGTCGGTGTTCGAGCGGCAGCAGGAGATCGGCATGCTGCGGGCGATCGGCCTGGACCGGCGCCGGGTGAAGCGGATGATCCGGCTGGAAGCGGTGGTGATCTCGCTGTTCGGCGCGCTCGTCGGCATCGGGCTCGGACTGTTCCTCGGCTGGGCGATCGGACAGACCATCGCCGCGAGCATCCCGCAGTACGTGCTGGTCGTCCCGTGGAGCCGGATCGGGATCTTCCTGGTCCTGGCAGGTCTGGTCGGCGTGCTCGCCGCTCTGTGGCCCGCCCGCAGCGCCGCCAAACTCAACATGCTGACGGCCATCAAGACCGAATGACCCAAGCGGTACGAGGGAAGGGGCCGGTGTCCGCGGACACCGGCCCCTTCCCTGCTTCACGGCCGCTCGAACGGTCACGCGCTACGGCCGCTCAGGCGGTCGCGTCGGCCTTCCAGGCCCGGGCGCGCAACGGCATCCGCGAGGCGCCGCCCGTCTCCGGGCGCACCGCGAGGATCTGGTTCACACCGATCTTGTTGCGCTCGAAGGAGAGCGCCGACGCGGCCATGTAGAGCCGCCAGACGCGGGCCCGGCCGGGCGAGACCATCTTCACGGCGCTCCCCCAGCCCCGTTCCAGGTTGGCGACCCACTGACGCAGGGTCAGCGCGTAGTGCTCGCGCAGCGCCTCGACGTCCCGGGCCTCGAAGCCGGCCTCCTCCAGGATCGCGAGGGTCCGGCCGACCGGGGCCAGTTCCCCGTCCGGGAAGACATATGCGTCGATGAACGCGTCGATCTCGTACGCCGACTCGTCCCGCTCCGGGCGCCGCCCGATCTGGTGGTTGAGGAGGCGCCCGCCGGGCCTGAGGAGGGCGAAGAGGTCGTCGGCGTACTCCCGGTAGCGGACGGAGCCGACGTGCTCCGCCATGCCGATGGACGAGATCGCGTCGTAGGGCCCGTCGCGGACGTCCCGGTAGTCCTGGACCCGGATCTCGACGCGGTCGGTCAGGCCCTCGTCGGCGATGCGCTTCCGAGCGTAGGCGGCCTGCTCGGTGGAGAGGGTGACGCCGGTGACGTGGGCGCCGTACTCGCGGGCGGCGTGGATGGCCATGGAGCCCCAGCCGCAGCCGACGTCCAGCAGCCGGTCGCCCTCCTTGAGGGCCAGTTTGCGGCAGACGAGGTCGAGCTTGTCGCGCTGGGCGCCCTCCAGGGTCCCGGCGTCCTCCCAGTAGGCGCAGGAGTAGACCATGGACGGCCCGAGGACCAGTTCGTAGAAGTCGTTGCCCACGTCGTAGTGGTGGCTGATGGCCGCCTTGTCGCGGTGTCTGGTGTGCAGCGGGCCGCTGCGGCGGCGCACCTCCTCGGGCGGCGGGGCGGGCGGCAGCCAGGGCCCGGACAGCTTCAGCAGATCCGCGACGGCGGCGCGCGCCCTCGGGTCGCGCAGGACCTCAAGCCCGCCCGGCGCGTCGGCGGGGCGCTCCCAGATGAGCCCGGCCATCAGGTCCAGGGCCTCGTACAGATCGCCCTCGATATCGAGCTCGCCGGCCACCCAGGCGCGGGCCAGGCCGAGTTCGCCCGGCTTCCACAGCAGCCGGCGCAGGGCCCGGCGGTTCCGGATGACGAGGACGGGGGCTCCGGGCGGTCCGGATTCGCTGCCGTCCCAGGCCCGGACGCGGACCGGTAGGGGTCGGCCCAGCAACTGCTGGGCGAGAGCGGTCAGCCGCAATGCGGCGTCTGCCATGGCGCACACCTCCGTGACGGTGGTTCCCGACGTGCCCAGACATGCCCACACATGTCCCGGACCACGCCCCGGCACCCGGGGCACCTTGGCGTGGTACATCCCCCACAACAGTCTGCGACGGCCCGCCCATCCCGCTACCGGGCAAGGGAACAGCAAAAAAGCGTGCACGGCACATGCATCCGCCGGAGGCGTGGCCCGGGTCGCGCACCGTCCTCTTCGTACCCGGATACTCCGAATTCGTACTCGGATACGCCGAAGGGGCCGTCCGCACCACGGATGGCGGACGGCCCCTTCGGGCGTCGTACTGCGGCCGTTACGGCCCGGCGGAGGCTAGGAAGCCTTGGCCTTCTCGGCCACGGGCTTGGCGGCGGCCGGCGCGGGGGCCGGCTTGGCGGCCTCGTAGAACTCCTCGCGCGGCGTCTCCATGGCGCCGAGGGAGACCACCTCGCGCTTGAGGAACATCGCGAGGGTCCAGTCGGCGAAGATCCGGATCTTGCGGTTCCAGGTCGGCATCGCCAGACCGTGGTAGCCACGGTGCATGTACCAGGCGAGGCGGCCCTTGAGCTTGATCTTCATCTTGCCCATGACGATCATCGCCACGCCCTTGTGCAGGCCCAGACCCGCGACCGCGCCCTTGTTGGCGTGGCTGTAGTCACCCTGCGGGAAGCCGCGCATCCCGGAGATCACGTTGTCGCCGAGGACCTTGGCCTGACGCAGCGCGTGCTGGGCGTTCGGCGGGCACCAGGCGTTCGGGTTGCCCGCCTTGCGGCCGACCATGTCCGGCACCTGGGCGTTGTCGCCCGCGGCCCAGATGTAGTCGGTGCCCCGCACCTGAAGCTTCTCGGTGGTGTCCACGTGGCCGCGGGGGCCGAGCGGCAGGCCGAAGCGGGCCAGCGCCGGGTTCGGCTTCACACCGGCGGTCCACACGATGGTGTTGGAGTCGACCTCCAGGCCGTTCTTCAGCACCACGTGGCCGTCGACGCAGGAGTCCATGGAGGTCGAGAGGAAGACCTCGACACCACGGGACTCCAGGTGCTCGCGGCCCCAGGTCCCGAGCTTCGGACCGACCTCGGGAAGGATCTTGTCGGCGGCGTCGACCAGGATGAAGCGCATGTCCTCGCGCTTCACGTTGGTGTAGTACTTGGCCGCGTCGCGGGCCATGTCCTCGACCTCGCCGATGGTCTCCGCACCGGCGAAGCCGCCGCCCACGAAGACGAAGGTGAGGGCCCGGCGGCGGACGTCCTCGTCCGTCGTGGAGTCGGCCTTGTCCAGCTGCTCCAGGACGTGGTTCCGCAGGCCGATGGCCTCCTCGATGCCCTTCATGCCGATGCCCTGCTCGGCGAGGCCGGGGATCGGGAAGGTACGGGAGACCGCGCCGAGCGCGATGACCAGGTAGTCGAAGGGCAGCTCGTAAGCCTCGCCGACGAGCGGCGCGACCGTGGCGACCTTGCGGTCCTGGTCGATCGTGGTGACACGGCCGGTGAGCACCTCGGCCTTGGGCAGGACGCGTCGCAGCGGGACGACGACATGCCGAGGCGAGATGCTGCCGGCGGCAGCTTCGGGGAGGAAGGGCTGATAAGTCATGTACGACCGGGGGTCGACGACCGTGACGGTCGCCTCGCCGTAGCGCATCTTCTTGAGGATGCGCCGAGCCGCGTACAGACCTACGTACCCACCGCCTACTACGAGGATCCTGGGACGCTCCGTGGTGCTCATGCCATCGAGTATCCACCCCACTCGGGGGGCATGCTCGTGAGCCCCTTCACAAGGTTGGGGCCACCCTCTGCTATAGTTCGCCGCCCACGTGACCCAGGTCATGACCCGCACCGGGAACCCCGTTACAGTGGTGAACGTTGTTCACCGCCTGCGAGCTGGCCCTTGACCCTCGGCCCCGGGCGAACGGCCTTCCCGGCCCACCCGGGCGCCACACTCCCGGAATCCTTCACTCCGGTCCCCGAGTGACCCCGCTCACCTCCGACGCGACCCATCCGGAGCAGAAGACGGGCCCGGGGTGGGCAATTCCTTGTGAAGAAGTTCACGAAGTTGGTCGCGGGGCGGCCCGGACCCCGCCCCACCAGGCACGTACCACCCACTCAACAGTGCGGGCCGGGCGACGCATGAGCACCCAGGCTCACGCCAGCGAAAAGGCGATTCCGTCCAGAATGTCGTGTTCGCTGACCACGACCTCACGCGCCCCGGTCCGCTCCATCACGGCCTGGAGGATCAGCGCACCGGACGGGATCACGTCGACCCGCCCCGGGTGCATCGCGCCGATCGCCGCGCGCTCCGCATGGGTCGAGGCCAACAGCCGCGCGGTGATCTCCCGGACCTGCGCCAGGGAGACGCGGGAGTGATGGATCGCCTCGGAGTCGTACTCCGCCAGGTCCAGCGCGATGGCGGCCATCGTGGTGACCGTCCCCGCGAGGCCCACCAGCGTGGCCGCCGAGGCGAGCGGCACGGTCTCCTCCGCCAGGTCCAGGGCGGCGGCCACGTCGGCGCGGACCGCGTCGGCCCCCTCGGCCGAGGGCGGATCGGCGAAGACGCCGTCGCGCACGAAGTGGCGCTCGGTCATCCGGACACAGCCGATGTCCACGGACCGGGCGGCCCGCACCCGGTCGTCGCCCACCACGAACTCGGTGGAGCCGCCGCCGATGTCCACCACCAGATACGGCTTCGCCAGGTCGTCGCGCCCGGTCAGCTCCTTGGTCGCCCCGGCGAACGAGAACGCCGCCTCCTGGTCCCCGCTGATCACCTCGGGCTCGACGCCCAGGATGTCCAGCACCCCGCGCACGAAGTCGTCCCTGTTCTCCGCGTCCCGGGAGGCGGAGGTGGCGACGAAGCGCACCTTCTCGGCGCCGTGCTCCTCGATCACCGCCGCGTAGTCCCGGCAGACGGCGAACGTACGCTCCAGCGCCTCGGGGGCGAGCCGGCCGGTCCGGTCGACGTCCTGCCCCAGCCGGACGATCTCCATGCGCCGGGAGAGCTCGACGAGCTCCCCCGTAACGGGGTCGGCGTCCGCGACCAGCAGGCGGATCGAGTTGGTGCCGCAGTCGATGGCGGCCACGCGCGTCATGTCTGCCGCCCCCTCAGCCCTCGTCCGTACCCGGCTCGCCGCACGGTGACACACACGGTCCCTTGCGCCACCACTCCGGGAGCATCGCGATCGCCTCGTCGCCCAGCGGGTTGACGCCGGGACCGGCCGCCAGCGAGTGCCCGACGAGCACATGCAGGCACTTCACCCGGTCCGGCATGCCGCCGGCGCTCGGGAAGCCCGCCAGGACCTCGATGGCGTCGCGCCGCGCGATGTAGTCCTCGTGCGCCGCCCGGTAGGCCGCCGCGAGCTCCGGGTCCCTGCCGAGCCGCTCGGTCATCTCCTTCATGACCCCGTTGGCCTCCAGCGTGCCGATCGCGGACGCGGCACGCGGGCACGTCAGGTAGTACGTCGTCGGGAACGGCGTACCGTCCTCCAGCCGGGGCTGCGTCTCGACCACGTCCGGATTGCCGCACGGACAGCGGTGCGCGATGGCGCGCAGCCCGCGCGGCGGGCGGCCCAGCTGCTGCTGGAACGCGGCGATGTCCGCCTCGGTGGGGACGGTGGGCTCGGTCTGCGGAGGGGGCGTTTCCATGCCTGCCTAGGGTGCTGATCGGACTGCTCGGACCGCGGATTCCGGTCCGGCAGAGGTACGGGGACGGGGACGGCCGTCAGCCGCGGTCGGCGCTGTCCACGCCGTCCCACAGGTTGGAGTGCCAGGGCCGGTCCGTGTCGGCCGGCTTCCCGTCGCGCTCCTTGGCCGCGTCGGGGTCGACCACGGTGTAGCCGGTCTCCCCCGGAAGAACGTAGTGCAGGTGCTCGCGGGCCAGCCGCTTGATGTACGCGTCGTCCTGGAGCCGGGCCTTCTGGTCCCGCAGCTCCTCGGTGCGCGCCTCGGCCTCGCGGGCCAGCCTGCGCTGGTCGGCGATCTCGTCGCGCTGCGACACGTACTGACGCATCGGATACGCGAGGGCGACGACCAGGGAGCAGACGACCAGGGCCAGGAAGGCGGCCCGGCCGGTGAGCCGGGAGCGGCGGGCCTGGCGCCGGTTCTGGGACCGGTAGACGCGGGCGGCGGTCTGCTCACCGAGCAGCCGCAGCCGGGTCGCGGTGGAGAACCGGTCCCGGTCCTTCACGGCCATGTTCCCGCCTCCCCATTACGACGTCCGTCCCCGCACACGGTACGTGACCGGGCGCGGGGACGGACGGAGGCGGGGGGGTTCCCGCGGGGGGCGTCAGCCCTTGCCGTACTCGTCAGTTCGCGGAGCGGAACCGCGGGAACGCCGAGCGGCCCGCGTACACCGCGGCGTCGTCGAGGATCTCCTCGATGCGCAGCAGCTGGTTGTACTTGGCGACGCGGTCCGAGCGGGCCGGGGCGCCGGTCTTGATCTGGCCGCAGTTCACGGCGACGGCGAGGTCGGCGATGGTGACGTCCTCGGTCTCGCCGGAGCGGTGCGACATCATGCACTTGAAGCCGTTGCGCTGGGCCAGCTCGACGGCGTCCAGGGTCTCGGTCAGCGAACCGATCTGGTTGACCTTGACGAGCAGGGCGTTCGCGGAGCCCTCCTCGATGCCGCGGGCCAGGCGCTCCGGGTTGGTGACGAAGAGGTCGTCGCCGACGATCTGGACCTTGGCGCCCAGCTTGTCGGTGATGATCTTCCAGCCGGCCCAGTCGTCCTCGTACAGCGGGTCCTCGATGGAGACCAGCGGGTACGCGGAGACGAGCTCCTCGTAGTACTCGGTCATCTCGGCGGCCGAGCGGGACTTGCCCTCGAACTCGTACTTGCCGTCCTTGTAGAACTCGGACGCGGCGACGTCGAGCGCGAGCGCGATGTCCTTGCCCGGGGCGTAACCGGCCTCCTTGATGGCCTCGACGATGAGGTCGAGGGCGGCGCGGTTGGACTCCAGGTTCGGCGCGAAGCCGCCCTCGTCGCCGAGGCCGGTGGACAGGCCCTTGGTCTTCAGGACCTTCTTCAGCGTGTGGTAGACCTCGGCGCCCCAGCGCAGGGCCTCGGAGAAGGACTCGGCGCCGATCGGCGCGATCATGAACTCCTGGATGTCCACGTTGGAGTCGGCGTGCGAGCCGCCGTTCAGGATGTTCATCATCGGAACGGGCAGCAGGTGCGCGTTCGGGCCGCCGAGGTAGCGGAACAGCGGGAGGTCGCTGGCCTCGGAGGCGGCGTGGGCGACGGCGAGGGAGACGCCGAGGATGGCGTTGGCGCCGAGCGAGCCCTTGTTCTCCGTGGCGTCCAGGTCGAACATCGCCTGGTCGATGAGGCGCTGCTCGGTGGCGTCGTAGCCGACGAGCTCCGGGCCGATCTGCTCGATCACGGCGAGGACGGCCTTCTCGACGCCCTTGCCCTGGTAGCGGTTGGGGTCGCCGTCGCGAAGCTCAATGGCCTCGAACGCGCCGGTGGAGGCGCCGGACGGAACAGCAGCACGACCGGTGCTGCCGTCGTCGAGGCCGACCTCGACCTCGACCGTGGGGTTGCCCCGGGAGTCGAGGATTTCCCGGGCTACGACGACGTCGATGGACGGCACGAGGCATCTCCTTCTGGGATATGACGCTGGTTGTGCAGGGTCGCTTTGGCCTTGCGACAAGAGCCTAACCGGCCCGGCCGTCTGCGTCGGACGACCGCCCGTCCCCTGGGACGAAAAAGGACCCAAGGGCGGGCATACCGGGGCGAAAGACCAGATAATTACTAGCCAGTAACTACAACAGTTGAACGGTCCCGGGCCGCCCGGCACCCTCCATACGGCGTGCCCCGGCCCGGCACACACGGGGGGAGTGCGTGCCGGGCCGGGGCGGCCCGAGCGATCAGCGAGGAGGGATCGCGGCGGGGCGCGGAGGGTGCGCTACTTCGTCAGGTGGAGCTGCTGGCCCGGGTAGATCAGGTCGGCGTCCTGGACGATGTCCTTGTTCAGCTTGAACAGCCGCTCCCAGCCACCCTTGACGTGGTGGTCGGCGGCGATCCTGCTCAGCGTGTCACCGGCGACGACCTTGTACTCGCCGTCACCCTTGGCAACCTTCTTGCCGGCCGGGGTGGTGACCGTCTTCTTCGTGGCCTTCGGGGCGTCCGAGCGGTCGGAGCGGTTGGTGGCCGGGGCCTCGGTGCGCTCGGCCTTCTTCGGGGCGGCCTCCTGCTTGGGGGCGGCCTCCTGCTTCGCGGCACCGGAGCCGGTGTCGACGCCCGGGTCGACACCGTCGTTGGCCAGGTTGCCGGCACCGGCGCAGGACCAGGCGCCCGGGCCCTGCATGTCGAGGAGCTTCTCGGCGGTGGCGATCTGCTGGGCCTTGGTGGCCAGGTCGGCGCGGGCCGCGTACTGCGTACCGCCGGCGGCGGCCCAGCTGGACTGGGAGAACTGGAGCCCGCCGTAGTAGCCGTTGCCGGTGTTGATCGACCAGTTGCCGCCGGACTCGCACTGGGCGACGGCGTCCCACGTGGCGACGGAGGCGGCGGAGGCGTTGGTCGCGCCCATCAGCGGCACGGCGACGGCGGCACCGGCGACACCGGCGAGCGTCGCGACACGGACGGCCTTGGAGGGGCGGCGGTGCTTGTTGCCCTTGCGGTTGAGCAGCATCGAGTCTTCTCCTCACCGACGCCTACGAGGTGAGCTGTCGGGTTCGGGCCAAGTGAGTTGCCCGGCCGCGCTGCTGGCGCGACTTCACCCCTAGCCGGCCCCGGTACGTCTCCCGACGACCGGGCCCAGCGCCTACCTGGGTCCCCCGCTCCTGCCTACGGCGCTTTCGCGTCTGTTCCCTCCGACCGACGGCAGGATTCGGCGTGACGGTCGACGGGGCCCGCGGTGCGAGCGGTTCTGACCGTAATCACACCGACCGGCCATATTCAAAGACGGACATACCGGATAATCATCCCGTAAGAGCATCCGATGAACCCTCATTTATGCAGGTCGGAACGGATGCGGCGGGACCTCCCGGACAAGGGGCGTGAGTTCACGCAAAGAGACCCATGTCTCACTCGGTCAAAAGTGGGACATGGGCCTCTTAAACCACCCAAAGCGCAGGGGGCTCCAACGGCTCATCCGGCGCTCTCGGCGACCTGGTCCGGGGCCGGATCACCGAGGCCCAGATCGAGGTTCTGACCGGGCAGGATGAGGTCCGGGTCGGAGCCCACCTCGTCCTTGTTCGCCTCGTACAGCTCGGGCCAGCCGCCGGGCAGGTCCTGCGCGTCGGCGATCGCCCAGAGGTTGTCCCCCGGCCGTACGGTGTACGTGCCGTCGGCCGGACCCGTGGCGCTGTCGCGCGCGTCGCCGTCGCCCCGCGAGGCGTGCCGGCCCGCGTCGCGCCCGTCGGCCGTCCCGGCGTCGTCGGCGGCCGGGGCGCCCCGGTGCTTGCCGCCCTTCGCCCGCGCGTCGTCCGTCGCGCCGCCCGTCTCACCGGCCGAGGGGTCCGCGGAGGGGTCGGCCGAGGTGTCCGCCGAGGGCGTCCCGGACGGGCCGTCCGCGGCGGACGGGGTGCCCGTGGGGTCGGCGGACGGGGAAGCGGAGGCGCCGGCCTTCTCCTCGGCGCTCCTGCCCGCGTGCTTGCCGGAGCTCTTGCCGGCCTCCTTGCCCGTGGCGGCCGCGCCGGACGCCTCGTCCGATCCGGTGGCCGACGAGCCCGAGGAGGCGTCGTCCACCGGATCGGTGCCGAGACCGGCGTCGAGCCCCGAGTCGGCGCTCCGGGCGGGCCCGTCCTCGTCCTCGTCACCCTGGTCCGCGTCCGCCGCGCCCGCGGCCTTGGTGAGCCCGGAGATCACCGCACAGCTCGGCCACGCCTTCGGACCCTTGGCGGCCAGGACCCGCTCGGCCACCGCGATCTGCTGCGAGCGGCTGGCGAGGTCGGCGCGCTCGGCGTAAGCCTCACCGCCGTACGCCTTCCACAGCTCCGGCGTGAACTGGAGACCGCCGTAGGAGCCGTTGCCGAGGTCGGCACTCCACGTCCCGCCGCTCTCGCAGTCGGCCACCCGGTCCCAGGTCGCGGCGTCCGCGGCGTGCGCGCTCGCGGCGCCGAGCAGCGGGATGGCGATCGCCGAGCCGGTGACGCCTGCGGCGACCACGATGGCGGGTGCCTGACGAGGGCGGCGGTGTCTGCCGTTCGCGGAGCCCATGGGAGATGCCTTCCGTGTGACTGACAAGCGACTGGTGCGTCGAACGGTGAACCTAGCGAAACTCGAACGTGAGTCACAAGTCGATGCAGTAGAGATCACGCGAAAGTCACAGAGTTGACAGAGTGTCACTTTCCCCGGCGCGCGCTCCGGGCGTGAATTGCACCGGCAGCGTGCGCAGTCCGCGCATGATGAGTCCGCCGCGCCACCTCAAATCGCTTGATTCTCCCGCAAGTCGCAGGTCCGGAAGGCGTGTCAGCAGGGTGGCGAGCGCGGTCTGTCCCTCCAGCCGGGCGAGCGGCGCTCCCAGACAGTAATGAATGCCGTGACCGTAGCCGAGGTGCTGATTGTCACTCCGCGACAGGTCCAGGATGTCCGGTCCGGCGAACCGCCCGGGGTCCCGGTCGGCCGCCGCGAGCACCACGAGCACCGGATCGCCCGCCGCGACGCGCTGCCCGCCGATGGTCAGCGGCTCGGTGGCGAACCGCCAGGTGGCAAGCTCCACCGGGCCGTCGTAGCGCAGCAGTTCCTCGATCCCGGTGGCCGGCAGCTCGCGGTCGCCCGCCGCCAGCGCGCGTTGCAGCCGCGCACGCTCGGCGGGGTGGTTCAGCAGGGTGTGTACGCCGTTCCCGATCAGGTTCACGGTCGTCTCGAAGCCGGCGAACAACAGGATGAAGGCCATCGCCGCGGCCTCGTTCTCGGTCAGGTGCTCGCCGTGGTCGCTCGCCCGGATCAGCCCGGAGATCAGGTCGTCGCCCAGGTCCTCGCGCTTGCGGTGGATCAGTTCGAGCAGATAGGCCCGCATCTTCTTCACGGACCGGGCGACCCCGCCGCGCGGCCCGCCGCCGTGCCGGATCATCATTCCCGCCCAGTCCCGGAAGTCGTCCTGGTCCTCGCGGGGCACGCCGAGCAGGTCGCAGATCGCGTAGATGGGGAGCGGGAAGGCGAACTCGTGGATCAGGTCGGCCTCCCCCTTCTCCACGAACCCGTCGATGAGCCGGTCCGTCAGCTCCTGCACCCGGGGCGCGAACTGCGCGATGCGCCGGGGCGTGAACGCCTTGGACACCAGGCGGCGCAGCCGGGTGTGGTCGGGCGGGTCGATGTTGAGCAGGTGCGTCATCAGCTCGGCCTTGCGCTCCCCGGGGATGCCGGTCTTCCCCTTGGCGTGCGCGGGCTCGGCGTGGTGCGCCGGGTTCTTGGACAGCCGGGAGTCGGCGAGGGCCTGCCGGGCGTCCGCGTACCGGGTGACGAGCCATGCCTCGACCCCGCTGGGCAGCGTGGTGCGGTGCACGGGGCTGTGCTCGCGCAGCCAGGCGTACGCCGGGTACGGGTCGGTGGCGAACTCCCAGGTGAAGAGCTCGGGCGCGGGCGGCACGGCGGCGGACGAGGTGTGGGCGGGGCAGCCGGCGGGTACGGACGCGGCTTCGGCGGGACGGTCGGCAGGGCTGTCGGCGGGGCAGTCGTTCACTCCCCGACGTTATCCGGTGCCCTCCGCCGTCCGGATCGCGTCCCGGTACGCGCGGCCCGCGGCGCGTAGGGCGGCCTCCGGGTCGATGCCCTCCTGCTGGGCCCGTACGGCGAGGGCGAGGAGGCGGTAGCCGATGTCGTCGCCCTCGGGGAGCGGGACGTCGAGGCCGGCGGTACGGGCCCGGCTCGCGAGCTTCGCGGCGAGCGCCAGGGCGGGCTGGCCGAGGGGTACGCCGTCGGTGACGGAAGCGCGCTGCTTCTCGATCGCCTTGGTGCGCAGCCAGTGCGCGTGGACGTCCTCCGGGGTCTCGGCGGTCTCGTCGCCGAAGACGTGCGGGTGCCGGTGGATCAGCTTCTCGATGAGGGTGCCGGCGACGTCGTCCACGGAGAACGGCTCCTCCTCGTCCTCCTCCGCGATGCGCGCGTGGAAGACGACTTGGAGCAGTACGTCCCCGAGTTCTTCGCGCAGTTCCTCGCGGTCGCCGTCCTCGATCGCCTCGACCAGCTCGTACGCCTCCTCGATGGCGTACTTGGCGAGGCCCTTGTGTGTCTTCCGCGAGGTCCAGGGGCACTCGATGCGAATACGGTCCATGACCTGGACGAGGTCGAGGAGCCGGGCGCCCGGCAGGTCGTACGCGCCGGGCAGCAGCTCCAGATCGGGCATCCGCACCCGTCCGGAGCCGGCCAGCCGGGCCAGCCCGTCGGTGAGCGGCTGATTGCCCGCGCCGCCGGTGAGGACGACCACGGTGCGGCCGCCCGCGCAGGCGTCCACCAGCTCCTGGGCGTCGGGCACGCCCGGGGTGACGGTGACGCCGGCCTCGCCCAGATACGGCAGCTGCGGCTGCTCCGGCTCGCCGCAGCGCACCTCGTCGGCGCCGTGCAGCGCCTGCCAGGCGGGCCAGGAGAGCAGTCCGGGCGCGACCCGGTGGCTGACGGTGAGCAGGACGATGCGGCCGGGGTCTTCAGCGTTCACGCCACCGAATCTACCCGGCCGTCGCAGGGGGCTCAGGCCCCGGCCTCGGCGGCCGCCTGGTCGGGCTTGGTGACCTGGGAGATCCAGGGGGCCTTGTAGTCGGCGAGCTGGATCTGCTGGTTGTCCCAGGTGCCGTAGCGGGGGTTGACGTCGACGTTCAGCGCCTTGGACGCCTTGGTGAGCGCGTCGCCGATGGCCTGGGTGCCCTCGGGTGTGGACGGGTCGGCGCCGAGGGCGTGGCCGAGCTTCGTGATCTGGATCTGCTCGCGCAGGAAGGCGTCGATCTGGCCGGGGGCGAGCCAGCGTTCCTGGAGGACGGCCTGCTGGAGCCCCTTCTCGCCGCTGTACTGGGCGACGGCGGACTTCCGCATCTGCTGGATCTCCGCGGGGCTCACCGTGACGCCTGCGTCCGCCGCGGCCCGGTCGAGGACGCGGTCCAGGATCAGCCCGTGCAGCTTGGCGCGGGCCAGCTGGCCGGACTGGTCGGTGAGCTGGGCGGACTGCGGGGACGAGCCCTGCGCCTCGCGTACGTCGGCCACCTGCGCCTGCACGGTGGACACCGTGATCCGGTCGCCGCCGACGACGGCCGCGGCGCCGGGGTGGGCCTGGCTGCCACAGGCGGAGAGGAGCGGCGCTGCGGCGAGGAGCGCGGCGGCGACGGTGAGCGCGGTGCGACGGCGGCGGTGCAAAGGAGCCTCCCGAGGAGATTGTGCGCGGATGCACAAAGCCTTGCGGTGATCGATGTTAGGGAGTGGAACCGGTCCGGGCCACTGATTCGACCAACGATTCGGAAGGAGTTGGGGATGTGGTCTGCCGGCGGGCGGCTCAGCCGACGCGTTCGGCCGTTTTCGGCGGGGTGTCCGGTCGCAGCATGATCGTGCGTGAGAGCGCGAAGGTGACCGGAATGGCCGCGGCGGCCGCGACGGGCGGGGCGTAACGGCTGCTGAATCCTGCGATGTCGACCAGCAGATAGACCCCGCCGGTGGTGATGACGAAGTTTGCCGCGTTGGTGAGCGGGAAGAGCAGGAACTTCCGCCAGGTGGGCCGGGTGCGGTAGGTGACGTACGAGGTGAGGAAGAAGGAGCCGGTCATGCTGAGCGCGAAGGCGAGGGCGTGCGCGGCGAGGTAGGGCAGGACGTGCAGGAGCAGCAGATAGCAGCCGTAGTACGTGCCGGTGTTCACCACTCCCACGAGAACGAAACGTGTCATTTGTGCGGTGACCGTCATCGGCGTACGAACTCCCGGGGCTCCGGCTCTGCGGCGGCTTCGCGGGTCCGGGTGTTGGTGGCCTTGACCAGGAAGTGCGGGCGGCGCTTGACCTCGTAATAGATGCGTCCGACGTATTCGCCGACGACTCCGGCGAGGATCATCTGGACGCCGGCGAGCGCGGTGACGACGACGAGCAGGGTGACGTAACCGGGGGTGTCGACGCCCCGCACGAGGGCGACGCCGACGATCCAGGCGGCGTAGGCGAGGGCGACGGAGGTGAGGAGCAGGCCGAGGTAGAGGGCGGCGCGCAGGGGCTTGTTGTTGAAGGAGAGCAGCCCGTCGAGGCCGTAGTTGAGGAGCTTGCCGAAGGTCCAGGCGGAGCGGCCCTGTTCCCGTACGGCGTTCTCGTAACTGAAGGTCGTGGTGGGGAAGCCGACCCAGGCGAAGAGGCCCTTGGAGAAGCGGTTGTACTCGGTGAGCGAGAGCACGGCGTCGGCCGCGCGGCGGGACAGCAGCCGGAAGTCTCCGACGCCGTCGACCAGTTCGACGTCCACCAGGCGGTTGATCAGCCAGTAGTAGGCGCGTGCGGTGAGGGTACGGGTGACGCGGTCGCCGGTGCGGGTGCGGCGGGCGATGACCTGGTCGTGGCCGCGTGCGTGTTCCTGGAGCATGCGGCCGACCAGTTCCGGCGGGTGCTGGAGGTCGGCGTCCATCAGGACGACGGCGTCCCCCTCGGCGTGCTGGAGACCGGCGAGCATGGCGGCCTCCTTGCCGAAGTTGCGGCTGAAGGAGACGTACCGGACGCGCGGGTCGGCGGTGGCCAGTTCCTGGATGAGGGGCAGGGTCCGGTCGGCGCTTCCGTCGTCGACGTAAACAACCTCGAACGCGTGCCCGAGGCGGGACATTTCGTCCGTGACGCGTTCATGGAAGCGTTCGAGGATCTCTTCCTCGTTGTAACAAGGCACCACCAGCGAGATCAGCACCCATGTACATCAACCGGTCGATGTGTCGCCTTCCGGAGCCCGGTGTGGCCGGTGGGCGGCCATCGGGTGAACGGCCCGTCCGGGGCTCAGCCGCCCCGGACCTCCAGCTGGCGTTCCAGCTGCCGGCGCAGCTCGACGGGCAGCGGGTGGTGCGGGCCGTAGGTGCGCTCGGTGTCGTACAGCAGGGCCTGGAGCTGGGCGCGCGCGTTCGCGTGGTCGCCGAGGGCGAGGAGCAGTTGCCCGATGCGGTGGCGGATCTCGTACGAGCGTGCCGGGTCGTTGCCCGTGGCGTACTGGTTCTCGTAGTACGGCAGCACGGCGCGGTATTCGGCGAGCGCGGCGGCGGGTTCGCCGAGCTGTTCCAGGCACTGGGCGACGTCGCAGCGGTAGCCGAGGGTCTGCGGGTCGGCGGGGCCCGCCTCGGCGGCCCGGTCGTCGGCGAGCCTGCGCAGTTCGGGCAGGGCGCGGCGGTACTGGCCGTCGTCCATGAGGGTCGCCGCGTACTGCTTGCGCAGGATGCGGACCACCGGGGAGCCGGACCCGTGCTGTTCGGCGGCGACCGGGAGGAGCCCGCCGAGCATGTCCACGGCCTGGGTGATGCGGCCCTCGCCCAGGAGCCGCTTGACCTCGTCCACGGCGGCGGCGACGTCCGTGCGCGCGGGCGGGGCGGCGGGCCTGGCGGGCGGCGGGGCGGTGGCGCGGTCGGGCCAGGGGGCGTGCGGGCGCAGAAAGGGGCGGGTGGGGTCGAGTGGCCCGGCGGGCGGCCGGGAACCGCTCGCGGGCAGCAGCGGGGCGAGGTGTTCGTACACCTCCTGGGCGCTGTCCGGGCGGTGCTGCGGGTCCTTGGCGAGCAGCCGCAGCACGAGCGTTTCCAGCGCCTCGGGGATGTCGGGCCGGATGCGGCGGACCGGCAGCGGTGGTTCGTACAGATGCCGGTGCAGCACGCCGAGGGCGGTGGACCCGGCGAACGGCACATCGCCGCTGAGCAGTTCGTGCAGCAGGACGCCGAGGGCGTAGAGGTCGGTGTACGGGCCGACCGCGCCGCCCATGGCCTGCTCGGGGGCCATGTAGGCCGGGGAGCCGATGGGCGAGCCGGTGTGCGTGAGGCGGGTGGTGTCGGTGTCGAGGACGGAGGCGACGCCGAGGTCGAGGACGAGCACGGTGCCGTCCGGACGGACCATCACGTTACGGGGCTTGAGGTCGCGGTGGACGATCGGCACGGCGTGCACGGCGCTGAGGACGGCGCACAGCTGCGCGGCCACCGCGACGGCCCAGGGCCAGGGGTACGGGTCGTGTTCGGCGAGGTGGTCGCCGAGGTCGGCGCCCTCCACGTACTGCATGACGAGGAACAGGTCGTCGCCGTCGCTGCCGGCGTCGTGCACGGTGACCAGGCCCGGGTGGTCCACCTGTGCGGTGACCCGGCACTCGCGGACGAAGCGGCGGCGCAGCTCGTCGGCGGCCGCGCTGCCGACGGGTCCGGTGACCCGGTCGGGGCGCAGCAGCTTGACCGCGACCCGGCGGTCGAGGCGCTGGTCGTAGGCCGTCCAGACCTGGCCCATGCCGCCCTGGCCGAGGATCGTCGCCAGCTCGTACCGCCCGCCGATGAGGCGACCGTTCACCGGCCCTCCTCCTTGCGGAGGTAGTCGCTCAGCTCGTCCAGCTCGGCGCGGACCTGGTCGATGCGCTGGGGCGGGGCGGGTCGGGCGTCCTCCGGTTGGGGGCAGCGGGTGGGGGGAAGCGGGTTGGGGTGCTGTTGGTGGGGATGCTGCTGGTTGGGGTGCTGCTGGTTGGGGTACGGCGGGTAGGGCTGCGGATGCGGCTGTCCGTACGGCGGGGTGGGCACGGTGGCGGCGTATGCGTAGCCGGGGCCCGCCTGCGGGAAGCCGGCGGCCTTCCCGGTCAGGTGCGCGTAGAAACGTACGTCGGCGACGAGGTAGTGCACACAGGCGCCCGCCAGCACCAGGAGCAGCAGCGGGATGAGCACGTTGTCGATGCCGTGCGCCTCCACGTTCGGCTCGTCCCTGCCGAGGACGGGCAGCAGCACGCAGACGAACACGAAGCCGGCGCCGGCGGTCCACCAGTCGAGGGCCCGGCGGCGGACGAACGCCAGCCGGAGCAGCGGCGCCCACAGCAGGATGCCGAAGGAACAGACCGCGAGCAGGGTGAACAGCACGCGCATGGAGACGATCCAGGCCCTGCCGGGGACCCGGCGCGGCGCCGTGGGCGGAAGACCCGGGGCGTACATGGCTGCTCCTGGATTGCCTGGTCGTGAAACGTCCGCGCGCACATGTGCGTGCGTGCGGATCCGAGCGTAAGGGGCGACACCGACAGAGGGCTTGGGGTTGCGCGGAACCGTTGTGGTTCCGGTCACTCCTGGTTCTCCAAGGATGCCTCACCCTTCAGGGCGGGGAGGAATGGGTCCTTGGGGCGGAGCCGCGAAGCGGCGGAGTTCGCTCCACATCGGTCCTGGCCTGTGCTTTCTTTCGTTGTCAGTGGGGGCTGTTAGGTTGCGGATCGTGGCGGCGACAGCGGTGGCTGAGCAGGGTTCCGGGCTTGCCCGGTACACCTTTCGGTTACGTGTGCCGTCGTCCGCGCTCGCCCAGCTGGAGGGTGAGTGGGCGCGGTGTCGGTGGGTGTGGAACGAGTGCGTGGCAATGTCCCGCAAGGTCCATGCCGCGAACCGCGACGCGGTTGAGAAGAAGACGTGCGGCCCGGCGCAGTTGGACGGGTTGCTGACCGAAGCACGACGGTCGATGTCCTGGTTGCGTGGAGGTGCGTCGGTTCCGCAGCAGCAGGTCATCCGGGACTTCGCCAAGTCCCGCGCCAAAGCGGTCAAGGACATCAAGGCGAAGGTGCCGGTGCGGCGGCGGGCCGGGATGCCCCGGATCAAGCGGAAGCGGGATGCGCTGCCCACGCTGAACTACACCCGGCGCGGCTTCCGCCTGAAGGACGGCCGTCTGCACCTGGCGGGCGGCATCGCTGTGACGGTGGTGTGGTCCCGCGAGCTGCCGTCCGTGCCGTCCTCGGTGCGGGTGTACCGGGACAGTGTGGGGCACTGGTACGCGTCGTTCGTCGTCACCGCTGAGACCGAGCCGCTGCCCGCCACCGGGCGCGTACTCGGCGTGGACTGGGGTGTGAAGGAGACGGCCGCCACCACGTCCGATGCCCACGACCTGCCCCACCCTGAACATGGGAAGAGCGCGGCGCGGAGGCTGGGGCGTTATCAGCGGATGATGGCCCGCCGCCGCCCCGCACGCGGACAGGCCGCGTCCAAGGGCTACCGCAGAGCCCAGCGACAGACGGCGAAGCTGCACAAGAAGGTCGCCCGGCAGCGGCAGGACACCGCCCGCAAGTGGGCCAAGTCCGTCGTCCGCGACCACGACGCCATCGCCGTCGAGGACTTCCGCCCGAAGTTCCTGGCGAAGACCAGCATGGCCCGCAAAGCAGCCGACGCCGCGATCAGCGCCACCAAGACCGCCCTGATCGAGATGGGCCGTAAGCACGCACGGGACATCCGTCTCGTGCATCCCGCGCACACCACGATGGACTGCGCACGGTGCGGAGCGAGAACCAAGCACGCACTTCCCCTTTCGGAACGTACCTACACCTGCACCGCCTGTGGAACCGTGTCCCCCAGGGACAAGAACTCCGCACGCGTGATGCTGGTCCGGGCTGGTCTCAACCCGGCTGGTGCCGATCGTGTAAGAGCCGCAGGACCGCAGGTCCCCGGCCAACGTGAGCCAGGAATCCCCGCCCTCCAAGGGCGGGGAGGATGTCAATCCGGTGTGACCGTACCGTCCGTCAGGCCGTCGTAGAGGCCCTGGACGAGTTGTCCGCCGAGGCGGCCGGCGAGCCGCAGTGCGTCCTCGAACGCGGCGAGTGCGCGGAATCGTTCGCCGTAGCGCCGCTGCTCCGCCAGCGGCAGGCGCGGCAGTTGGAGGCGGCGGGCGTCGAGCCGGGTCGCGGTGGAGGCGTGGCTGCTGGCCTGCCGGTTGTTGGTGGTGCCGCGCAGGAAGCCGGCGAGGAACCAGGGGTCGAGCACCGCCGGGTCGGGGCGCAGCAGCTGGAGGTTGCGGCCGAGCGCGGCACCCGCGGTGGCCTCGTCCACGACCCGGACGACGGTGACGCCGCCGAGCACGGGCACGACGACGTCGCCCGCCGCGACCAGGACGGGTTCCTCGGGGGTGCCGCCGGTGACCGGGGCGCCGGAGGGCGGGGTGGCGCCGAGTACGTCGTGTTCGGTGAGGACGGGTCCGGTCCCGGTGCCCGCGCCGCCGTGCCGGAGCTGAAGGGCGCCGGCGCGGGCGAGTTCGCCGATGGTGGTGAGCGGGCGGTGCGCGGGTGCGGTGGGGGCGGGCGGCGGCGGGGTGAGGCGCGTGGCGAGGCCCAGGGTCGTGGTCAGCCGCTCCCGTACGCCGGTCAGCTCGGCGGGTCCGCCGGTGGCGGCGGGGGACGGGAGGTGGCGGGCGGGGGCGAGGTCGACGTCGTCGTCGAGGAGTTCGATGACGGGGACGGTGCGGGAGGCGGCGGAGTGCGGTGCGCCGGGCTGCGGTCGCTGTCCCTCGTACGCGTGCCAGGCGTCGAGCACCGCGTGGCGCAGGGCGGTCAGGTCGAGGCGGTCCCGGCCGCCGCCGGTGGTCTGCTCGGCGGGCTCGGCGGTGTCGATCAGCAGCAGTTCGGGTGTGGGCTGCGGCTCGGTGCCGGGCCTGCGGAGCACCCACAGATGCAGCGGGATGCCGTACGGGGGTGCGGCGCCGGCCGGGAGCGCGATGACGGCGCGCAGGGCGCCCCGGCGCAGGAGGTCGGCGCGGATGCGGCGGCCGGAGCGGCGGGAGGCGGCGGCGGGCGGCATCAGGAGGACGGCGGTGCCGCCGTCGCGCAGCCGGGCCAGGGCGTGCTGCACCCAGGCGAGTTCGGATTCGGTGCGGGCGGGGAAGCCGTACTCCCAGCGGGGGTCGTAGGCGAGTTCGTCGTGGCCCCAGTTGCGCTCGTTGAACGGCGGGTGGCAGAGCACCGCGTCGGCGGCCAGGTGCGGGAAGGCGTCGGTGCGCAGGGTGTCCCCGGTGCGCACGTCGAGGGTGCGGTTGCGGGGGGTGGGGCGCGGGGTGTCCGCGGTGCGCGGGGTGTCCGCCGTGCGCAGGGCGAGGCGGAGTGCGGTGACGGCGGCGAGGCCGGGGTCGCTCTCCTGGGCGTGCAGGGCGGTGGGGCGGCCGGTGGTGTCGGGGGCTGTCCGGACACGGTCCAGGGCGGCGGTCAGCAGGGCGCCGGTGCCCGCCGCGGGGTCGAGCACGGTGCGCACGGCCGGTCCGCCGGTGCCGGCCAGCTCCGCCATGAGCTCGGCGAGTCCGGGCGGGGTCAGGGTGTACTGGCGCGGGTTGGCGTCGAGCTGACGGCCGAGCAGGAATTCGTACGTCTCGCGAACGCCGGTACCGGCGGCCAGCTCGGCGGCGCCGCGCAGCAGCGGTACGGACGGCAGGAGCTCGGCGCGGTCCGGGGTGCGGACGGCGCGCCCGTTCCCGGCGGGGCCGAAGCAGTCGGCGAGGGCGTCGTCCAGGGCGAGGGAGAGCACCCCGGCCATCCGTTCGTCGGACACGCCGGTGATCTCCCGCCAGGCGGCGGGGCTGCGGTTCACCAGGAGCAGGGCGCAGCCGGTGTGGACGAGGGCGGTGACGGGGCCGGCCGGGTGGCCGGCGAGCTGCTGCCAGACGCGTTCGCGGAGGGGGACCTCGACCAGCTTGCCCTGGTCGCGGAGCCATCGCTCGACCTCGGACAGGGCGAAGGACGGGCTGGTCTCGGTGCCGCCCACGGGCTGGGGGAAGTCGGCGTGCCGGCGGCGCCAGTTGCTGACGGCGGCGCGGCCCACGCCCGCCAGGCGGGCGATCCCGGCGGCGGTCACCTCTGTCGCGTTTTCCGGCACTTGCTGTCTCCCTGTGCTGTACCGCTGGCGGGTCGACCGCAACTTAGCGCACACGGTTGTGCGCCGGGTGGCGAGCATACCGACCTGTACACAGCAGCGCACTTGCCACCGATTCACGGCGTGCATGAACCCGTTTCGCGTGAACCGTGTTGACTCGGTTCACAGATGATGCTGTGATTGACCTGCCGCTGAACGAGCGGCATCAGGTGGACCGCTCACCACTCATCCCGCACTTGCCGAAGGGCACACCCATGTCCCAGTTCACGCAGCCCCCGCACCCCCAGCCTCAGCAGCCGTACGGCCCCGCTCACGCGCCCGGCCTGCGCCCCGCGCGCAACGGGCTGGGCATCGCCGCCCTGATCCTCGGGCTCATCGGCGCGGTGTCGGGCCTCATCCCGCTCCTCTTCTGGCTGGCGGGCATCCTGGGGACGATCGCGTTGATCCTGGGGCTCGTCGGCCGGGGCCGCGCCAAGAGGGGCGAGGCGACGAACAAGAACATGGCCACGTTCGGCACGGTCCTCGCGCTGATCGCGCTGATCATGTCGGTGGTGGGCGCGGTAATCACCTTCAAGGCGGTGGACGACGCGGTGGACGACCTGAACGCGGCGGTGTCCGACACGAAGGGGTCCGCGAAGCCGAAGACGGACGGGGGCACCGGCAAGGGCACGGAGAAGGGGAAGTCCGGCGACGACAAGGCCGGCAAGGAGGAGAAGCCCACCGGTGAGGCGCTGGAGGCGGGTGACGCGATCGTGTACGACGACGACCTCACGGTCACGGTCGGCGACGCGACGAAGTACTCCCCCGGTGAGTTCGCAGCCGGTCACACCAAGGGCAACAAGGCGTACCAGGTGGCCGTCGTGATCGAGAACGCGGGCAAGGAGAAGTTCGACTCCACGCTGGTCACCGTCGAGGGACGGGCCGGGAAGGACGGGGTCGACGCCGAGCAGATCTTCGACGACAAGGTCGGCACGGGCTTCACCGGCACGATCCTGCCCGGCAAGAAGGCCACGGTGCTCTACGCGTTCGACGCGCCGGTCGACGCGAAGAGCCTCACCGTGGAGGTCAGCCCCGGCTTCACGTACGAGTCGACGCAGTGGGACCTGAAGCTCTGACCCGCGCAGCGCCGCCCCCGACCCCCGTGGAACCCGCCCCCAGGGCGGGTTTTCCCGCGTGCGCTCAGCCCTCGCGCTCCCCGGGCCAGGCGGCGAGCGCCAGTTCGGCGACCTCGGCCGGCTCCTCCGGGCCCGCCCCGTCACAGGAGCGCTGCGACATGCCCTGGATGATCGTGGCGAAGTACCCGGCGAGGGCACGGGGGTTCACCCGCTCCGGGAGTTCACCGGTGCGCTGCGCGTCCCGCAGCCGCGCCTCCCAGGCCGTGAGGTTGGCGTTGCGCACCTCCCTCAGCCGGTCGGCCACCCCGGCGTCCTGCGAGGTGACGTTCACGGCCGCCGTGATCACCATGCAGCCCGCCGGATGCGAGGGGTCCGCGTACAGCGCAACGAAGAGCGCCCTGGACAACTTCACCCTGACCCTCGCCAAGGACCTGGGCCCACGCGGCATCACCGTCAACTCGGTGGCCCCCGGCATCATCGACACCGACATCAACGCGGACTGGCTGCGCGACGACCCCGAGGCCCAGGAGCACGCCGCGTCCCTGGCCGCCCTGGGCCGCGTCGGACAGCCGGAGGACGTCGCGGACATCGTGGCCTTCCTCGCCTCGGACGACTCCCGCTGGGTGACAGGCACGGTGATCGACGCGACGGGGGTCTCGGGGCTCTGAGGGGGGCGGCCCGGGGCCGCGAGCTCATCGACACCCCGCTGTCACCGTCGCCGTCGCCCGCCGCGACCGAAACAGGCTGCGGACGTACTCAGTCCGTGTCGGTCGCGGCCAGCACCGCCAGTCGTCGGTCCGGAGAGACCGAGGCCAGGCCGATGTCCCACGCCACGCACTCGAACCACTTGGTATCGGCGCCGAAGCTGTACCAGGCGCAGTCCCGGGCACGTGCTTCGACCTCTTCCGCGGGGGAGCTCTCCGCGGTGCCGGAGAGGGCGGCCAGGGACTGCCACGCGGCCAGCCGCCCATAGGCACCCCGTGCGCCGGAGTTGTAGGCCCCTCCGCTGGACGCGGCGGCGAAGAGGACCCCCCATGCCTCGTCGGGTGGGCAGCCGGCGACCGTGAAGGCGGTCTTCCTCCCCGTACCCTTCAGGCATTCGAGGCCCAGTTCCAGCAACAGGCTCCGTGCCGACCCGGCTGCCAGAGGACCCGCCAGATCGAAGACACGCGCCTCGATCCGGCCGTTCGACTCCTCGGCCCAGTTCGCCACAGCGGTGCCGATGCCCTTGGCGGCGGCTTCGGTCGTCGTTTCCTCCGCCGACGGAATCTGCGCCCCGGTTTCGGTCCGCGTCTCCCGGTTCGCCCGTGGCCCGTACGGCATCGAGTGGCTGCTGCCGTGAGCGCTGTAGCTCGGCAGCCCCGGCTGTCCCTCCACATCGGAGAGCGTCAACGGCAGCCAAGCCAGCGGGTGGTATCTCCAGTGCGGGGACGTCGCCCAGCCCGCGATCCCCGGAGACTCTGTGACGTCGCTGCCCCTGAGCACCAGTTCATGGACGAGGCAGGCGCGCAGTTCCTCCGAGGCGTGCCCGGTGAACGCGACGGCCAGTTCCTCCGCCGGATGGCTCGAGGCCAGCAGCGAGGCCACGTAACGGTCCAGTCCGCGATCGGCGGTCTCCGCCGAGGAGACCAGACGCAGCGCCTCGGCCACATGTCCGGCGCCAGGCGTCACGGCCAGCTGCCGCAGCAGGTGGTCGAAGACGCTTCGGTACTGCCACATCCGCCCGGCGTCGGAGCCGTAGGCCCCGGCGAGAGCGATCCCCAGGTCTGCGAGGAAAGCGGCGTCCCCGAGTGCCAGCCTACGATCAGCCGTCTCCCACACGTCGGTGACGCTCTCCAGGCCGGGCAACTTCGTCACGATCGTCTGTATGTGGTCTGCCACGGCCGGAAGCCTATGTGTCCCACCTGCTCGAAGGCGACGAGGTTTGCCGAGCTCGCCGCGGCTCGCTCAGCCGCCGCACTGCTTCAGCATCATGTCCTTGTCCGCGCTCGTCACCGGCAGGTCGTACTTCAGCGAGACCTGGGCGAAGCGGAGCACGTACGCGCAGCGGATCGGCTTGTACGGGGGGAGCCAGGTCGCGGGGCCCGCGTCGCGTTTGGCGTTGTTGGCCGGGCCGTCGACGGGGATGAGGTTGAGCGGGTCGTTGGCGATCTGCTGGCGCTTGGCGTCGTTCCAGTGGGCGGCGCCCATCTGCCAGTCGTACGACAGCGGCATGACGTGGTCGATCTGGACCTTGGTCGCCTGCTGCTTGCGCCACTCGATGGTCTTGCCGGTGTACGGGTCCTTGAGCGTCATGGAGACGACCACGCACTTCGAACCGGAGCGCAGCTCCACGTCCTTGCCGTCCCGGGCGAGCAGGTCGTTGCGGGTGTCGCAGCCGTTGCGGGACAGGGGGATGCCGTCCACCGAGTCCTTCCACGCGTACCCGAACTTGTCCCGCTTGTAACCGGTCTTGGGGCCGCGACCCTTGGTGGCGACCTTCTCGATGATCTTCCGCGCCGCCGCGCGGTCCTGGTCGGAGGTGAGGGGTGCGAGGCCGGGCTTCGTACCGTCGTCGTTCGTCAGCGGGCTGGCGCCGAAGCCGGTGGCGGACTGGCCGCCGGCATCCGCGCTGTTGCCGGAGGCGTCGATGCCCGAGGAGAGCTGATCGGGGTCGCAGCCGCTCAGCGCCAGCACGGCCGTGGCGGCCAGGGCGGGGACCATCACTCGACACACGCGGGGAGATATCACTCGTAGCCGTCCTGACGGTGAGAAAGCCGAACCAACCAGGGAATTCTACGAACGTCTTCCCCGCCAGGAGGATTTCATGGCCGCGATCCGTTCCCGCGTGCGGGCCTGATCACACCTCGCGCCCGGTTTCCCGCCCCCGCGCCCCTTACACCTTCCCGATCCCCAGCGTGTTCTCGGGCGGCAGCAGCCCCGACCCGATCGCCGCGACCCACAGCGGGCCCAGCAACGCGACCAGCCGCTCCCGCTCCGCGTCCGTGAGCACCCGCCAAGGACCGGCCGCCGCCTCGTCCGTACGCCGCTCGACCTCCGCCCGCGGCGCCCGGCCCGCCTCGGTCGCCGTGCCGTCGGCGGCCACCAGGCCCCGCTTCTCCAGCCGGCCGAGCGCCGCCTGCCACTCCTCGTCGGCCCACCCCCGGCTCGCGAACACCTCGGCCGGGGCCGCCCCGATCGCTGCGAAGGAGACCAGTGACTCGACGGGGTCCAGCTCCGCGTCCGCCAGCGCCGCGAGGTGACCGTCACCCCGGTGTTCGCGCAGGACGGTCGCCGCGTGCCACAGAGCGAGGTGGGGGGCGTCGGGCCAGGGCAGCGCGGCGTTCGCGGCGGCCATCGGCCGGTCCGCCGTGTCGGCCGCCGCCACCACACGCCGCAGCAGCGCGGCGGCCTCGGCCGTCTCCGGGGCGGCGACGCCTTCCCCCAGGAGCGTCCGGTACGCGCGGTCCACGGCCCGGCCCCGCGCCGCCAGCACCGCGCCCGGCGAGGCGACCGCCCAGACGGCGGGGACGTACGCGCCGACCATGCGCGGGCTGAAGCTGTAGAACGTCTCCGCGACCCGGTCCGCCCCCACCGCTCCCAGCGGCGCCGCGCGCCAGGCGAAGTAGCTCGGCCACCGCTCGTCGACCGCGTACCCGAGCGCGGCGGCCTCCTCAAACGCCTCCGGCGCGTAATAGAGAACGGCGTGCACCGGCTCCAGCAGGTGCCACAGCCGCCGTACACGCATCAGGTCCTCAGACATGTCCACACCTTCCGCCACGCATCGGCCGCTATCTAGCCACTGCCTAGATCCCAAGAGTGCGCGCCATTCGCGAACTTGTCAACGACTAGATCCCGCGTAACCTGCTATCCATGACCAGCGACCGCGCCTACCACCACGGCGACCTGCGGCGGGCCGTCCTCACCGCCGCCCTCGACGTCATCCGCACCGAGGGCCCCGCCGCGCTCAGCCTGCGCGACCTGGCCCGCCGGGCCGGCGTCTCCCACGCCGCCCCCGCCCACCACTTCAAGGACCGCACGGGCCTGCTCACCGCGATCGCCGCCGAGGGGTACGCCCTGTTCGCGGACGCCCTGGCGGCGGCCCCGGACCTCCAGGAGCGGGGCGTGGCGTACGTACGGTTCGCGCGGGCGCACCCGGCCCACTTCCAGGTGATGTTCCAGCCGGACCTCTACCGCACGGACGACCCGGACCTCCTGACGGCGAAGGCCCGCGCGACGACGGAACTGCGCGCAGGCGTCGCCGGCCTGCCCCCCACCGACGACCCCCGCCTCGCGGGCGTGGCCGCCTGGTCCCTCGCCCACGGCTTCGCCACGCTCCTGCTGAGCGGCAACCTGGACGACGCGATGGGCGACCGCGACCCGGAAGAGGTCTTCCGCTTGGTCGGCCGACTGCTGTTCAGCACGGGGGACGCACCCGCCCCATGAGGGCTTATTCGGCGGTGAACTCGTACTGCACCTCGTACAGGTGCCCCGCCTTCAGCATGACCGTGGCCTCGATGGGACGCTCGTCATCGCTGTAGACGACGCGCAGCGTACGCAGCACCGGCAGCCCGCCAGGCAGGCGGAGCGCCTGGTACTGCTCCTGGGTGGGCACGCGCGCGGACACACGGTCGACGCTGAGCCGCGGCGGGTACCCCAGCTCCGCGAGCAGCGTCGGGGTTCCACCCGGGATCTTGCGGCGAGCCGTCATCGGCGTACCGCTGACGATGTCCAGCGGGTAGTACGAGGCCACGAGTTCGGCGGGTTCGTCGTCGATCGCGAGCAACTGGCGCCGCAGCAGAGCCGGATCGCCCTCCGAAAGCCTCAGCGCCTCCGCAACATCCGCCGGTGGCTGGGCCTCGGCTACTTCGAGCAGGGTGCTGTGCGCCCGAGCGCCGCCCTTCGCCGCTTCGGTCAGCCATCGGTACGGTTCCCCCGCGCCCGCCGGGGCCATGGACGCAGCCGGGCGCACGGTCCGCTGGCGGTGCTTGCGGACGGTCACCGACGCGCCCGCTCTGCCGATCACCAGCTCCTCGTCCTTGAGTAGCTGCACCGCCTTCTGGACCGTCGCGTTCGAGGCGTCGAACCGCTCCTTGAGGTGGGCCGTCGAGGGCAGGTTCGCGCCGGGCGCGAGGTCTCCGCCCATGATCTGGTCCCTGAGATCGGCCGCGATCCGCTCATGCAGCGAACGGCGGTCGGCGGCGTCGGCTTCGGGTTTGGGCACGGTCATCCGATCCTGATCTCGTAGCGCAGCTTCTGGCGTCGCGGGGGCATGGCCATGACGTCGACCTGAATGGGCCGGTCCGCCTCGTCCAGGGTGAGCCGCGTCAGCTGGAGGACGGGGTCACCCTCCACCATCGCCAGCTGATCGGCCTCGGACCCGGTCGCCCGCCGCGCGGTCACCTCTTCACGTACGCGTACGCCGACGTGGCCCAGCTCCGCCAGGAGCCTGACCGCCCCACCGGGGATCTTGGCCGTACCGGCGAGGCCGGTGCCGCCCGCGATGCCCAGCGAGTAGTACGTGTCCGTCAACTCGCAGGGTTCGCCGTCGAGGTACATGATCCTGCGCCGGGCGACGACGTTCTCCCCGGCCGCCACCCCGAGCAGCTCCGCGACCACTTCCGGGGCCTGCACCTCGCCCGCCTGGACGATGCGCTGACTCCCCCGGCGCCCCTCGGTTGCAGCCTCCGCCGCCCAGGTGTCCCCCGGAGCGCCGGAGGACGCGGCGAGGTAGGGCGTCGACGTGCTGACCCATTCGTTACCGCCCATGCCTGTCTCCTCCGCGGCTCCCACCGACACGACACCCAGCGTGCCTGATGTCCCGGCGGGGACAGCTCAGTTGCCCCTCACACGAGACAGCCTCGCTGTCTTTCGCGAAGCAGTGAGACCGAGGGCGCAGGGCTGCGCGCTACTGCACGGCGTGCCACCCGGCCGGGAGTTCAGCGTCGTCCTCCACCGAGCCGAGGACCGGGTACGACTGGAGGTCCGCGACAGCGGGCCCGGTCAGCCGCGTGTCCAGCAGGTCGCTGACGACGCCTGCTCCGGGCGCGGGCTACACCTCGTGCGGGAACTCGCCGACGACTTCGGAGTCGATGACCACGTCGTCGGCAAGACCGTGTGGCTGGTCTTCAAGACCGCAGCCGCGTCCGGGTAGGCCGCTCACGACCCCAGAATCGTCGTAAGGAACTCCCCCGTCCAAGCCAGCAGTTCCCGTCCCACCACCGGCTTGCCGCCGATCTTGCCCGTCGTCGGGCGGGGGACCAGGATCTGGTGGACCGCCGGCTTGATGACCGTCTTCGGGTACAGCCGCTTCAGGCGGAGTTCCTGGGACTCGCGGAGTTCCACCGGGGCGAAGCGGATGTTCGGGCCCTGGAGGACGATGTCGCCGACGCCGCAGGCGCGGGCGAGCATGCGCAGGCCGGCTACCAGGAGGAGGTTTTCGACGGGCTCGGGGAGCTTGCCGTAGCGGTCGGTCAGTTCCTCGCGGACCGCCTTGATGTCGTCCTCCGAGGACGCCGAGGCGATCGCGCGGTACGCCTGGAGGCGCAGCCGCTCGCCGGGAGCGTAGTCGTGCGGGACGTGCGCGTCGACCGGGAGCTCGATCTTGACCTCCAGCGGCGGTTCCTCCTCGACCCCGCCTTCCAGGGACGCCCGGTAGTCGGCGACGGCCTCGCCCACCATGCGTACGTACAGGTCGAAGCCGACGCCCGCGATGTGGCCGGACTGCTCGCCGCCGAGGAGGTTGCCCGCGCCGCGGATCTCCAGGTCCTTCATGGCCACGTACATGCCCGCGCCCATCTCGGTGTGCTGGGCGATCGTCGCCAGGCGCTCGTGGGCGGTCTCGGTGAGCGGCTTCTCCGGGGGGTAGAGGAAGTACGCGTAGCCCCGGTCGCGGCCGCGGCCGACGCGGCCGCGCAGCTGGTGCAGCTGGGAGAGGCCGAAGTTGTCGCCGCGCTCCACGATCAGCGTGTTCGCGTTGGAGATGTCGATGCCGGACTCGACGATCGTCGTGGAGACCAGCACGTCGAACTTCTTCTCCCAGAAGTCCACCACGACCTGTTCCAGGGCCTGTTCGGACATCTGGCCGTGTGCCGTGGCGATCCGCGCCTCGGGCACGATCTCGCGCAGCCGCGCCGCCGCCCGGTCGATCGACTCGACCCGGTTGTGGATGTAGAACGCCTGGCCCTCACGCAGCAGTTCCCGCCGGATCGCGGCGCCGATCTGCTTCTCCTCGTACGGCCCGACGAAGGTCAGGACCGGGTGGCGCTCCTCGGGCGGGGTGGTGATGGTCGACATCTCGCGGATGCCGGTGACGGCCATTTCGAGCGTACGGGGGATGGGCGTCGCGGACATGGTCAGCACGTCCACGTTGGCGCGGAGCTTCTTCAGCTGCTCCTTGTGCTCGACGCCGAACCGCTGCTCCTCGTCCACGATGACGAGACCCAGGTCCTTGAACTTCGTCTCCGAGGAGAACAGGCGGTGAGTGCCGATCACCAGATCGACGGCACCGTCCTTCAGCCCCGCGAGCGTCGCCTTGGACTCCGCCTCGGACTGGAAGCGGCTCAGCGCGCGTACGTTGACGGGGAACTGGGAATAGCGCTCGGTGAATGTGCCGTAGTGCTGCTGCACGAGCAGCGTGGTGGGTACGAGGACGGCGACCTGCTTCCCGTCCTGCACCGCCTTGAACGCGGCGCGGACCGCGATCTCCGTCTTGCCGTACCCCACGTCGCCGCAGATCAACCGGTCCATCGGGACCGACTTCTCCATGTCCTCCTTGACCTCGGCGATCGTCGTCAGCTGGTCGGGCGTCTCCGCGTACGGGAACGCGTCCTCCAGCTCGCGCTGCCAGGGGGTGTCCGGGCCGAAGGTGTGGCCGGGGGCCGCCATCCGGGCCGAGTACAGCTTGATCAGGTCGGCGGCGATCTCCTTGACGGCCTTCTTGGCGCGCGCCTTCGTCTTCGTCCAGTCCGCGCCGCCGAGCCGGTGCAGGGTGGGGGCCTCGCCGCCGACGTACTTGGTGACCTGCTCCAGCTGGTCGGTCGGGATGTACAGCCGGTCGCCGGGCTGCCCGCGCTTGGCGGGGGCGTACTCGACCAGCAGGTATTCCCGCGTCGCCCCCTGCACCGTGCGCTGCACCATCTCGATGTAGCGGCCCACGCCGTGCTGCTCGTGCACGATGTAGTCGCCGGTCTCCAGCGTCAGCGGGTCGATCGTCTTGCGCCGCCGCACCGGCATCCGGCCCAGGTCCTTGGTGGCGGTGCGCTGCCCGGTGAGGTCGGTCTCCGTGAGCACGGCGAGCTTCAGGCCGGGGTGGACGAAGCCGTGGTCGATGGCCCCGCACGAGACGTGCACCACGGACGGGGAGATCGCGTCCAGGTCCGGGTCGAGTCGGGCCGCGATCCCCTCGCCGCCCAGCATCTCGACCGTACGCGAGGCGAGCCCCTGGCCCTCCGTGACGTACACCGTGCGCCAGCCGTCGGCCAGCCGGCCCTTCGTGTCGGCGAACGCCCGCGCGGTGTCGCCCCGGTACATCTCGGGCGCCTGCATGCCCAGCGCCAGCGTGTCGTCGTCCAGCTCGGCGTCGGCGGCGAACGGGGAGATCGACCACCACATCATGTCCAGCTCACGGGCCCGCTCGCGGACGTCCGCGATGCCCCGCAGCGAGGCCGCGCCGACGTCGATCGGGGCCTCGCCGCCGCCCGCCGAAGCCGCCCAGGACGCCTGGAGGAATTCCTGGCTGGTCGCGACCAGGTCCGCGGCCCGGGTCCGGACCCGCTCGGGGTCGCAGACGACGGCCATCGCGCCCTTGGGCAGCACGTCGAGCAGCAGCTCCATGTCGTCCACGAGGACCGGGGCGAGGGACTCCATGCCCTCCACCGCGATGCCCTCGGCGATCTTGTTGAGGAGTTCGCCCAGCTCCGGGTGGGCCTCGGCGAGCTCGGCGGCCCGCTCCCGCACCCCGTCCGTCAGCAGGAGCTCCCGGCAGGGCGGCGCCCACAGGCCGTGCTCGGCGACCTCCAGGGACCGCTGGTCGGCGATCTTGAAGTAGCGGATCTCCTCGACATCGTCGCCCCAGAACTCCACCCGGAGCGGGTGCTCCTCGGTGGGCGGGAACACATCGAGGATGCCGCCGCGCACCGCGAACTCGCCGCGCTTCTCGACCAGTTCGACCCGGGCGTACGCGGCTGCCGCCAGCGCCTCCACGGTCTCGCCGAGGTCGGCGCTCTGCCCGGTGCGCAGGGAGACGGGCTCCAGGTCCGCGAGCCCCTTGACCTGCGGCTGGAGCACGGACCGGATCGGCGCGACGACGACCGAGACCGGCCCGGTCTCCGGGTCGTCGGCGCGCGGATGCGCGAGGCGCCGCAGCACGGCGAGCCGGCGGCCCACGGTGTCGGAGCGGGGCGACAGGCGCTCGTGCGGCAGGGTCTCCCAGGACGGGAACTCCGCGATCGTGTCCGCCGGCAGCATGGTGCGCAGCGCCGCCGCCAGGTCCTCCGCCTCCCGGCCCGTCGCGGTGACCGCGAGGACGGTCCGCCCGGCGTCCCGGGCCAGCGCGGCCACGGCGAAGGGCCGGGAGGCGGGCGGGCCCACCAGGTCGATGTGCATCCGGTGACCGTCACCGGCGGCCTTCACCGCTTCGTCGAGCGCCGGATCACGTACGACGACATCCAGCAGACCGTTCAGGCTCATGAAGGGCTTCCGTCCGGGTGAGAAGAAGGGCCGCTGACAGCCGGCTGCCGCCAGGGCACGCTGCCCCGGGGGCAACGCGAAGGGCCCGACACGTGCCGGGGGTGGTCCCTGGGCCGGGCCGGATCAGGGGGCACCCCCCGGAGGGCCGGGGGTTACTAGCGTACGACCCGGGGAAGGGCGCTGCTGCGCGACGGGGGCTCGCAAGCCACACGCGTACCGCGTACGAAGGGTCCGTAAACCCGCACGCGTACCGCACACGACCGGCCCCGGCCCGCTCCGAGGAGCGGGCCGGGGCCGGTCGTGTCAGTGACTCTCACCCGTCCGTGGCGATCGCGTTCAGGACGTTCATCCGGCCCGCCCGGAAGGCCGGGACCAGAGCGGCGAACAGTCCGACGAAGGCGGAGGCGACGAACACCGTGATGATGGTCGGCCACGGGATCTCCAGGACACCCATGCCCTCCAGGGCCAGCAGTTGCTGGGCCGAGGTGCCCCAGCCCATGCCCAGGCCGAGGCCGAGCAGCGCGCCGAAGAGGGCGATGACGACGGACTCCAGCCGGATCATGCGGCGCAGCTGGCGGCGGGAGAGGCCGATGGCGCGCATCAGGCCGATCTCGCGGGTCCGCTCGACCACCGACAGGGCCAGGGTGTTCACCACACCGAGCACCGCGACGATGATCGCCAGGGCGAGCAGGCCGTACACGACGTTCAGAAGCTGGCCGATCTGGTCCTTCAGGGCCTCCTTGAAGTCGGCCTGATTCCGCACCTTGTACTGGGGGTACTTCGCGACCGAGCTCTTCAGCGCCGCGTACGCCGAGTCCTCCTGGCCGTCCTTCGCCTTGGCGAACATGATCATGTTCTGGGGCATCTTGTCGGCGGGGACGTACCGCTGGGCGGTCGAGGTGTTCAGGTACATCGCGCCCTGGTCGAGGCTGGTGTCGTCCGAGGTGATCGCGGCGACCTTGAGCTTCGCCTGTCCGCCCGCCTCGAACGCGACGGTGATCGTGTCACCGACCTTGATGTGGTGCGCGGTGGCGTAGTCCTCGCCGACCGACATGGCGTCCTTGCCGTACGCCTTGTCCAGGTCGCCGGACAGGACCTCGCGGCGCACGTCCTGCGCGTAGGTCGGGTCGGCCGCCGTCAGGTGCTCGTCCTTCGTCGTGCCGTCCGGGTTGGTCAGCTTCGCGCCGAGGACCTTGTAGTGCGTGAGGTGCTCGATGCCCTCGGCGGAGGCCAGCGCCTCGGCGGCCTGCGGGACGATCAGCTGGCCGTTGCCCGACTGCACGATGAAGTCCGCGCCCACCGACTTGTCCAGCTCGTCGGTGGCCGAGGCGACCATGGACGAGCCGACCACGGAGAGGCAGGCCACCAGGGCGAGGCCGATCATCAGGGCCGCGCCGGTGGCGCCGGTGCGGCGCGGGTTGCGCAGCGCGTTGCGCTCGGCGAGCCGGCCGACGGGTCCGAAGAACCTCAGCAGGACGGCGCTCAGCGCCCGTACGACGACTCCGGCGAGCAGCGGGCCGATCACGATGAAGCCGACGAGGGTGAGCAGGACGCCCAGGCCGAGGAGGCCGGAGCCGTCGCTCGCCTTGTCCGCCCGCGTCGTCGCCCACAGGGCGGCGGCGCCGGCGCCGGTGACGACGAGGCCGAGGCCCGCCCGGATCCAGCCGGACTTGGCGTCCGCCGGGGTGCCGGCGTCGCGCAGGGCGGCCATCGGGGAGACCTTGCCGGCCCGGCGGGCCGGGATGTAGGCGGCGAGGACGGTGACGATGATGCCGAGCGCGAGCCCGGTGACCGGGGTCGTCCAGGCGATGGTCAGGTCCTCGGTGGACAGCTCCATGCCGATGGCGCCCATGACCTTCATCAGCCCGACGGCGAGTCCGACGCCGGCGCCGACGCCGAGGACGGAGCCGACGATGCCCAGGAGCACCGCCTCCAGCAGCACCGAGCGGTTGACCTGCTCGCGGCTGGAACCGATGGCCCGCATCAGGCCGATCTCGCGGGTGCGCTGGGCGACCAGCATCGAGAAGGTGTTGACGATGAGGAAGATGCCGACGAGGAAGGCGATCCCGGCGAAGCCGAGCATCGCGTACTTCATGACGTCGAGGAACGACCCCATGGAGTCCTTGTTCTCGGCGGCGGCCTCGTCCTGCGTCTGGATCTTGTACGCGCCGGAGCCGGCGAGCGCCTGGGCCACGTTCCGCTTCAGCCGGCTGTCGCTGACGCCCTGTTCGGCGGTGATGGAGAGGTGCGAGAAGACGTCGGGGGCGCCGAGCAGCGTGCGCTGGGCGGTGGCGGTGTCGAGGTAGACGATGGCCGCGCCCGGGTTGGTCACCTTGAAGGCGACGATGCCGGTGATCTTCCCCTTGAGGTCGCCGGTGGCCGCGATGGTGCGCAGCTCGTCGCCGATCTTCAGGTGGTGCTTGTCGGCGGTGTCGGCGTCGACCATGATCTCGGTCGGGCCGCGCGGGGCGTGGCCGGAGGTGATCTCCATGGACCGCAGGTCGTTCCGGGTCCAGTTGGCGGCGATGGTGGGGGCGCCGGTCTCGGAGCCCATGTTCTTGTCGTGGCTGTCGACCACGGTGACGGAGGAGCTGGAGACGCCGCCCTCGGCCTTCTTCACCCCGTCGGCCTTGGCGGCCTTGGCGAGGACGGAGGCGGGCAGCGACTCCGGCTTCCCGTTCTCCGGGATGTCGTCCACCTTCGCCTTCTTCGGGCTGACGGTGACGTCGGCGGAGGTGGCGGCGAAGAGCTTGTCGAACGTGGTGTTCATGGTGTCGGTGAAGACGAGCGTCCCGCAGACGAACGCCACCGAGAGCAGGACGGCGACGGCGGAGAGCGCCATGCGTCCCTTGTGCGCGAAGAAGTTGCGCATCGAGGTCTTCCAGACGGTCATGACGTCCGCCCGCGCGCGTCGAAGTCCTTCATGCGGTCCAGCACCTGGTCGGCGGTGGGGTTGTGCATCTCGTCGACGATGCGCCCGTCGGCGAGGTAGAGCACCCGGTCCGCGTAGGAGGCGGCGACCGGGTCGTGGGTGACCATGACGATGGTCTGGCCCAGCTCGTCCACGGACCTGCGCAGGAAGCTCAGGACCTCGGCGCCGGCCCGGGAGTCCAGATTTCCGGTCGGCTCGTCGCCGAAGATGATCTCCGGCTTGGCGGCGAGGGCCCGCGCCACGGCGACGCGCTGCTGCTGGCCGCCGGAGAGCTGGGTCGGCCGGTGCTTGAGCCGGCCGGCCAGGCCGACGGTCTCCACGACCTGGTTGAGCCAGGCGGTGTCGGGCTTGCGGCCCGCGATGTCCATCGGCAGCGTGATGTTCTCCAGCGCGTTCAGCGTCGGCAGCAGGTTGAACGCCTGGAAGATGAACCCGATGCGGTCGCGCCGGAGCTGGGTGAGCTTCTTGTCCTTGAGCCCGGTGATCTCGGTGTCGGCGACGTGGATCTGACCCGACGTCACGGTGTCGAGCCCGGCCAGGCAGTGCATCAGCGTCGACTTGCCGGAGCCGGACGGGCCCATGATCGCGGTGAACTGCCCGCGGGCGATGTCCACGTCGACGTGGTCGAGCGCGACGACCCGGGTCTCTCCGGTCCCGTACGCCTTGACGACCTGCCGCGCCCGCGCAGCCACGGCCGTACGCCCTCCAGTGCCCCCGTGCCTGGGAATGGTTACAGCCGTTGCCACGGTTTTCTCCTATGTCGGTCGGCGACGCGTCGTCCCCGTCTGCTGTGAAGTCTGCTGCGGGGAGGGGGTCCGGCGCGCTGGTGCCCAGCGCAGTCTTCCGGTGGGGTTTTCCCCACCCCACTCCCTGCGGCCCGCCCTTTCGGCGGTGCGTGTTCCGGTACGTCTTCGGTGCGCGTTCCGGAACGTCCGCGGTACGACAACCACGCTACGGAGAGACCCCGCCCCCGCACGTCCTCCACCGGGAGGAACGACCCCTGGCCCGCAGTAAGGAGCTCCCCCTAGGGGGCTGGACCCCCGGGTGGACCCGAGTCTCAGGGACTGCACCCAGGGGTCCACGCCCCGGGGCGGAGGTCGCCATACGCCCGGGTCGTCTGCGGTACGTTTCCCACGCACAACCCAGCCGGTATGCCTGGGCTCAAAAACGGGAAGGCATCTGTGCCCATTCAAGCCGGGGCAGGGAGAGGTGACTTATGGTCGACAGATTCACGGACGGGATTCTGACGCCCACCGAGGCGTCCTCCCACTTGCAGATCCCGCACTCGACCCTCACCGACTGGCTGAACCACAAGGCGGCCGGAGCACCACTGGTGCATGCGGTCGCTCCTGGGCACAAGGGCCAGCCCACGGTGCCGTTCATCGCGGTGGCGGAAGCCCACGTCCTGCGGTCGCTCCGCACACTCGGGTTCCGGATGAGCGAGATCAGGGATGCGGCGGCCGCCGTACGACGAGCCTTCGAGACCCCGTACGGCCTGGTTTCGAAGCGCATCGCGACGGACGGCGTGGACATCTTCGTCGAGCACGGTCTCGGCGACCTCCGCCGAGCGAAGGACGGTCAGGCGCCGATTCACGAGGTGGTGGCCGACTACCTCCGCTACTTCACCTGGGGCACGGACGACGAATTCCCCTGGAGTCTCCGGCTCAGGCAGTACGGCGACGCCGTCCCGGTCGTGATCGACCCCCGCTTCGGACACGGCCTACCCGTAGTGGAAGCGAACCACGTCTCCGTCAAGGCCATCACCGACCTGTGGGACGCCGGCGATTCGTTCGAGGACATCGCCTACGACTTCGACATGACCCCGGAGCAGGTGCACACCCTCTGCGAGGCCGTGGTGCACCTTGCGGCCTGAATTCTTTCTCGACAGGAATTTCGGGCGTCGTGTCGCCGAGGAGCTACAGGTCCGGGGGTGGGTCGTCCACCGGATCGCGGATGTCTTCCCCGAGGACGGACAGCGCATCCCGGACGAGGAGTGGATCAGCCACGGGCTGGACCGTCTGTGGGTCCCGTTGACGAAGGACGGCCGTATCAAGACACGTGACCGGGAGATCCGGCCCGTTCTGCAACGGGCAGCCGTCCTCTTCTACCTGGACAACCAGCAACTGCGAAGCAGCGAGATGGTGCAACGCCTGGACAGTCATCGCTCCGCCATCTACGAAGCCGTCGAGAAGGGCGGGCCCGCCGCTTACGCGGTCCGGCAGCACGGCGTGGAGAAGACCTGGCCGTAACCGGCCCCGGACAGGCCGAATGGCACGGGGCGGCCGCTTCGCAGCCGGCCGCCCCATGGATGTGACCCTGTTCAGCTCTTGGCCGCAGCCGTCTCCGGGGCGGCCGGGGTGTCCGGCTTGTCCGGGGACGTGGCGGAGGCCCGTACCGCCGGGATGAAGGCGGAGATCGCGACCGCGATCAGGGCGACTCCGCAGCCGAAGATCAGGCCCGTGCGGAAGCCGGACTCGGAGGTGAAGGTGTAGCCGCCGGCCTCGGTGGTCATCTGGGCGAGGACGGCGCCGATCACGGCGGCGCCGACCGAGGTGCCGAGGGCGCGCATGAGGGTGTTGAAGCCGTTGGCGGCGGCGGTCTCGGAGGCCGGGACGGCGCTCATGATGAGGGCGGGCATCGCCCCGTACGCGAGGCCGACGCCGCTGCTGCTGACCATGAGGAACAGCATGAGGCCCCAGGCGGAGCCCATCAGCAGGATGCCCAGGCCGTAGGCGGCGGCGATGACGAGGACGCCGCAGATCAGGGTGAACTTGGGGCCGCGGGCGTCGGTGAGCTTTCCGCCGAACGGGGAGACGATCATCATCATGATGCCGCCGGGGGCCATCCACAGGCCGGCCTGGAGCATCGTCTGGCCGAGCCCGTAGCCGGTGGCCTCGGGGAACTGGAGCAGCTGAGGCGCGATCAGCATCCCGGCGTACATGCCGAAGCCGACGAAGAGCGACGCGACGTTGGTGATGAGCACCCGGGGGCGGGCGGTGGTACGCAGGTCCACCAGCGGGTCCGTGGTGCGCAGCTCCCAGAGGCCCCAGGCGAGGAGGATCACCACGGCGGCGGCGAACAGGCCGACCGTCGTCGTGGAGGCCCAGCCCCAGTCCGCGCCCTTCGAGACCGCGAGGAGCAGGCAGACCAGGCCGGCTGCCAGGCCCAGCGCGCCGGGCACGTCGAAGCGCTGCCCCTTGGCGCCCGCCGGGACGTCCGGGATCAGGGCCCAGATCAGCGCGCAGATCGCGGCGGCCAGCACGGCCGAGCCCCAGAACAGCACGCGCCAGCTGGCGTACTGCGCGACCGCCGAGGCGATCGGCAGGCCGAGCGCGCCGCCGATCCCGAGCGAGGCGCTGACCAGCGCGATGGACGAGCTCATCTTCTCCGGCGGCACCACGTCGCGCAGCAGCGCGATCCCGAGCGGGACCATGCCCATGCCCATGCCCTGGAGCCCGCGCCCGACGATCATCGGGACGACGGAGGACGAGAGCGCGCAGACCACCGAGCCGGCGATCAGCGGCACCGAACAGGCGAGCAGCATCCGCCGCTTGCCGAGCAGGTCGCCGAGCCGGCCGGACACCGGCACGCACACCGCGGAGACCAGCAGGGTCACGGTGATGACCCAGGCCGCGTTGGAGGACGAGGTGTCCAGGATCTTGGGCAGTTCCGCGATGAGGGGCGTGACCAGCGTCTGCATGACCGCTGCCACGGTGCCGGCGAAGGCCAGGGTGGCGACGACCGCGCCTGTCCGTGCCGACGGCTGGGGGGCATCCATGAGGGGGACTCCTAGGGGCATGGTCCCGCCTGCCGGGACAGCGACATGCATCGTACATGCCCAATGTGTCATACACATTATGTGCCACGTACACACTGCATGCGAGAATGGGCCGCAGCTCACCAGCAGCAGAAGCAGGAGGCCGTCGCCATGCCCAGGCCCACGGAAGAGGTGGAGTACGAGCAGATGCTGCTCGGCCGCCACAGCCTCGCCGACCACCGCGGCGGACGCCACAAGTACGCCCTGCTCGACCGGAGCGCGTACATCCTGCTGAGCCGGCTCCGCGTCCAGGGCCCCATGTCCAACGGCGAACTCAGCGACGCCTTCGGCCTCGACGCCTCCACCCTCAACCGTCAGACCGCCGCCGTCGCCCGCGCCGGGCTCGCCGAACGCATCCCGGACCCCGCCGGCGGCATGGCCCGCAAATTCCGCATCACCGACGAGGGCACCCGGCTCCTGGACGCGGAACGCGAACGCGTCGTGCGCTCCCTCGACCAGGTCATGCACGACTGGCCCGACGAGGACATCGCGGCCTTCGCCGGCTACCTCAAACGCTTCAACAGCAGCATCGAAGAGCTCTCACGCCGCCCCTGGCCCCGGCCCTGAGCAACCGTCAGCCCCGGGCCCGCTCCCGCGAGGGCTCCGGCGCGCGCTCCGGCTCCGCCGCCGGGGACCCCCGCCCCGTCAGCGCCGCGAGCGAACTGCGTACGTGCGCCATATGGGCCTGGACCTCCTCGCGCCCCTCCTCGTGCTCCCGCAGGACGCGCTCGGTCTCGCGCACCACCCGCTCCTCGCGCACCCGCGCCCGCGCGATCAGCTCGGCCGCCCGCGCCTCCGCGTCCTCCCGGCCGTGCCGCGCGGCCTCCTCCGCCTCCGCCCGGGCCCGGCGCGCGGCAGCCAGCCCCGCCTCCGCGCCCTCCATCAGCCCGGCGTGCTCCGCCGCCTGCGCCGCCTCGGCGTCCGCGAGCTCCCGGTCCGCCGCCTTCCGCCGCTCGGCGTGCTCCTGCTCCTGGTGCGCCAGCACACTCGCGGTACGGCTACGGGTCGCGGTCATCGCGGACTCCGCCTCCTCGCGCAGCCCCGCCGCCTCCGCGCGCGCCGCCTCCAGCACCTCACCGGCCGCCGAATCCGCCGCCCCCACCAGCTCACCGGCCGCGCTCTCCGCCGCCGCCCGGACCGCCGCCGCCTCCGTGCGCGCCGCGTCCCGCAGGGCCCGGGCCGCCGCATCCGCCTCGTCCCGGACCGCCCGCACCTCCTCCCGCGCCGCACCCAGAAGCGCCCCGGCCTCCTCCTCCGCCAGCGCCAGAATCCGCTGCGCCCGCTCCCCCAGCGGCCCGTAGTCCGGCGGGGCCAGCCGCGCCACGGCCTCGTCGAGCCGGGCCGACTCCGCCGCCAGCTCCTCCGCGCGCTCCGTCAGCCGGGCCACCCGCGCCACGGCCTCGTCACGCTCCGCGGACAGGGCCGCCACCGTACGGTCCACCTGCTCCGGGCGGTACCCACGGCCCCGTACACCGACGAACCCGTACGCGGACCCCGGTGCAGAACTCATCCCTGACGCCTCTTTCCGATCATCCCGGCTGCGCTGCTCCGGCCATCGAGCATTACGTCAAGGATGCGGCAATTGGCCGGGAAGTCTGAATCGATGCGGCGCTTTCCGGACGGAAGCGACCGGCATCACATACGGGAAAGGCGTGATGCCCGGCCCCACAAAGGGACCGGGCACCACGCCTCCGCCTGCGGAACGGTCAGATCAGCCCGTCCCACATCTGTTCCAGCAGCACCGACCACCAGCTCTCCGGCGACGCCAGCGCCGCCGCGTCCAGCGCCACCAGCTGCGCCTGGAAGTCCACCGTCCAGCGGCCCGCCTGCTCCGGATTCAGCCCGTACCGCAGCCGCCACATCCGGCCCAGCAGCGCCATGCACCGCACGAACTCCGGCAGCCCCGTGTTCACGAACTGCGGCGGCACCGGCGCACCACCCGGACCCGCCTCCACCGGCACCGCCACGATGTGCGCGGTGCCGTACTGGACGCAGACCGCCCGGCCGAAGTCCGAACCCATCACCAGATACGACCCCGCGTCCGACGCGGGCTGCACCTGCCGCTGGGCCGCCAGCTCCGCCAGCGTCGGCACCACCGGCTGACCCGGCTGCGCCCAGAAGAACGGCCCGAAGTCGGCGGGCAGCCCCGCCCACACCAGCGTCCGCGCCACGACCTCCGGCACGCCCTGACGGGACACCGCGCGCTGGTCGAAGCGGAGGACACCCTGCGGACCGAAGGTCTGCATCATCTCCTCGGCCAGCGCCTCCGGCGGCACCGGCGGCGCGGGCTGCATCTGCGGCAGCGGCGCCCGCACCGGCGCGGGCCGCGCGGGCCCGTCCGCCACCTGGTGCAGCTCACCCTGGTGCGTCAGCAGATGCTGCATGCCCTGCTGCCGGCTCGCATGGTCCGTGCCGTACGGGGCGACGGAGGTGATCCGCACCTGCGGCCAGGTCTCCCGGATCATCCGGGCGCAGTAGCCGCCGGGCAGCTCACAGGACTCAAGCTCCGTGTGCAGCTCGATGACCTGCTGCGGCGGTACGTTCATCGCCCGCAGCTCGTGCAGCATCTGCCACTCCGGGTGCGGCGTGCCCGGCGCCGAGCGGCGGATCAGCTGCTGCTCACTGCCGTCCGGCGCCCGGAAGCGCAGCACCGCCTGATAGCCCGGACCCACGGTCGGCTGACCGGCCGGCGCCTGCGGATAGCCGTACGCGGGCGGCGCACCCACCGGCGCACCGGGCGGACCCGGCGGCTGCGGCGCGCCCGGACCGGCCTGCGCCGGCCCCGCGAGCATCGTCGCCGCGTGATGCACCCCGCCCGGACCGGGCGGCGGCGTCGCCCCCGGCGGCGGAGGCGGCTGCTGCCCACCGGGCGCACCCGGGACTCCGGGCGGACCGGGCGGCTGCGGCGCACCCGGCACACCCGGCGGGCCGGGCGGCTGCGGGACGCCCGCGCCGGCCGACGCGTTCGGGTCGGCGAACATCGTGGCCGCCTGGTGCACCCCGCCACCGGCGGACGGCGGCGTCGGCGGACCGGGCGGCTGCGGGGCGCCGGGCGGACCCAGCTGGGAGACCAGCTGCGTCGGCACATAGCCGCCCGCGGGCGCGCCGGGCGCACCCGGGCCCGAGGGCGGCGGCACCGGGGCACCCGGCCGGGCACCCGGGGTGCCGGGGGCACCGGGCGGCGGCGGAGGCGTGCTCCCGCGCGGGGTGCGCGGCGCGATGGCCGCCTTGCTCGTCGCGGCGTCGGCGATGTCCCCGGGCCCGCCGGGCGGACCGGGCGGCGGGGTGCGCTGAGCGGGGGGCGGCGGCGTGTGCTGGGCCGGCGGAGGCGTGTGCTGGACCGGGGGCGGCGTGTGCTGACCCGGGGGCGGCGGACCGGGCACGGCGGTCCCCGGCACGGGCGGACCCGGCACCGGCGGACCCACCGGCGGGCGCTCGCCGCCCAGGCTCGGCGCGATCGCGGTCTTCGGCAGCGCGCTGCCACCCGACATCAGCGCCGTCGGCGCGTCCGCCGGAACGACCGGAGGCAGCTCCTCCTCGTCGTCGGCACCCGACAGCGGCGGCGCGAACACCGTCGCCGGAAGCGCCACCTCCGCATCGTCCGAGTCCGCGTTCACATCGGTACCCGCCCACGGCGTGGCCCCCACGGGCGGCTGGAGCGAGGACGCCGGTACGCCGTCCGAAGCGGTCGGCTCGTACGCCACCGAACCGCCCTGCGAAGGCGCCGAGGGCGACGGGATCGGGGCCGGCGGCGGAAAGGACGACGGGGCCCGGGGCGCGGGCGGCGGGGTCTCGTCCCGCTCCGCACGCCGGTCCGGGATGCCCAGCTTGTCCGCCGCCTCCTGGAGCCATTCCGGCGGACTCAGCAGGAACGACGTCTGATTCAGGTCCACCCGCTCGGGCGGCGCCGGAGCGGCCGGCTCCTCCTCCTGCGAGCCGTACTCCTCCTCGTACCGCCGGATCACCTCACCGACCGGCAGCCCGGGCCACAGCGTCGCCTCCCCGCTGTCCCGCGCGATCACCAGCCGCTGCCGGCCGCCGTCGGAGACCGGTCCGTCCGGACGGTCCTCGGCCCACACCACGAATCCGAGTTCGAATTCACGTACACGCACCTCACGATGCTGGTACGCCGGAACGTCGCCGTTCACCCACTCCTCGGCGCGTTCCTGCGCCTGAGCGAAGGTCACCATCGCGCTCACCCCTCCACCGGGACGGCCTGCGCGAAGCCACCGTCCACCATCAGGTTCGCCACCGTCTCCAGCTCCGGCGGATTGCCCGCCAGCCGCTGGAGGAACGCGTCGAAGTCCTCACCGCACGGCAGCAGCAGCCGGTCCACCCGCTCCTGCACCGTCCAGCCGTCACGGTCCCGGGCATCGTCGTACGCGCAGAACCACACCGAACCCAGAGCCTCGCCGCGCACCTTCACCGCGAGCAGACCGCCCTGCACGAAGGCCACCCCGAGGTAGTCCTTCGTCAGGTGATCGCGCAAGCACTTGTTCACGTACACCAGGTCGTTCACGGCGGCCTCCTCGCGCACCGTGAAGAATGGCTGATCGATCAGGAGCCCCAGCTCCGCGTCGAGCGCCGTGCCCACCGGGGCCGAGCCGCCCGCCGCCTTCAGGAACGAACGGTACGCACCCGGCAGCCGGTAACCGAGGTCCTCCTCGACACCCAGGATCTGCTGCTCGGTCACCGCCACGGCGCCCTTCGGCAGCCGGAAGTGCGCGGGGCGCGTCTCCTGGAGCGGGCGCGTGCCCCGCTTCTCCTGGTCGACCTCCGTGGCCGCCAGCCCGCCGTGATGGCGCAGCAGCGCCTTCACCTCCACCGGGATCAGCTCCATCCGGCGGCCGCCCGGCACGTGGTGCCAGGTCCAGCCGTGCGGCGTCGCGACCGGCGGGATCGTGTCCCACAGCTCGTGCCCGGCCTCGGCCAGCGCCGCGTTCGCGGACACGTAGTCCGTGAGCCGCAGCTCGTCCACACCGAAACCCTGCGGAGGCTCCGCGATCTCCGCCGCGGCACGCGCGTACGGCGAGAAGTCCGGGCTGCCGTCCTCGTCCATCCGCACCCCTCTGGGGTGCCGGGACGCCCGGACCGGGTCCGGGAAATGCACGAGCTGCCCGGCGTAGGCCGCGTTCGGTGGCGCGGCTTGCTGCCCGAGCCGACCTGTCGTCATGGCGGTTGCCCCCTGCTGCGTCTGGCTGATGAGGACCGACCTGCCCAGGAGGCGGTCCAGGCACAGCCTAAGCGGTGTCACCCGTACGGGGACCGGCCCCGCCATCCCCAGGGGGCAACCGTCACCAAACGTCACAACCGCGTGACGGACGAGCGACGGGAGCGCCACCGAACCGCGACACGCAGACACGTTTCCGCGACCCAGCTTTCACAGGACCCGACACATTTGGCAGGCTGTCACCCGCATACACGGGGGCGTGCACACCAAGCAGCGGCCGCTGCGGGCACGGGAGGGACACAGCACCATGCACACCGCACACTCTGCACAGACCGTCACCACCGGGGACCCACGACTCAGCTGGAGCAGCGCCGAGAAGGGCCCCGCGCCCCGGCTCGGCCAGCGCCGCGACGGCATCCTGCCCGCCGTCGCCGCCGCCCTGTCCGTACGGGGCGAAACACTCACCTGCACCGCCGGCAAGGGCGACCAGCCACCGGTCCTGCACCACCTCGTCCAGGACTTCCTGGACACCCTCCCCAGCGCGCAGCGCGAACGGTTCACCGGCCGCTGCCCCGAGGCCATACTCCTCTCCCGGCACCTCACCGCCGCCGAGGCCGGGCGCTCCAAGCGCGCCCAGCGCAAGCCCCTCACCAACGGCGAGGCCCGCCGCGCCCTCAAGCACGCCCGGCTCACCGCCCGCCGCATCCGCGAGGACGGCGACCCGCTGCACGGCAGTTACGCGGCACCCTGCCGCTCCTGCGCCGTCATGCTCGCCCACTTCGGCGTACGCCCGGTCGACCTCACCGCGAGCGGCGCGGCCACCACCGCAGAGAAGAGCTGACCGCGTCCATGCACGACCGAACCGACCTGCCCCGGCAGACCGGCCCCGACCGCCAGTCCGCCACCCGCTTCCCCGTCGCCGTCGACGCCGCCCTGCGGTCCGCCGGCTGGGCGCCCGGCCGCTGGGACATCCGCCAGGCCGAGGAATGGGCCGACGCCCTGCGCTCGCACGCCTCGCCCGCCGGACATCAGCACGCCGTCTTCCCGGCGGCGGTCGAGGCATGGGCCGAATTCGGCGGCCTGCGCATCACCGCGACCGCGCCGGGCCGCCAGATCGCGCCGCCCGCCGTCCGCATCGACCCGCTGAGCGGGCTGCATCTCGCCCGCACCCTGGGCGACCTCGGCCGCGCACTGGCGACCGAGGTCGCACCGCTCGGCGAGGAGGGGGACGGCCAGGCCGTCCTGGCGATCGACCTGGCCGGGCGGGTGTACTCCATCGACCACACCGGGGACTGGTATCTCGGCCAGGACATCGACACGGCCCTGGCGACGCTGGTGACGGGCTTGCAGCCGGAACGGCTCGTTTCGGGCTGAGCCGGGGGCCCTCGGGCGCGCGGGCTCCGTCCTCAAACGCCGGACGGGCTTGAAATGCCCCCACCGGCGAGCTGGGAAGCGCCGGGGGTTCAGGCGCCGTTCTCGTCCGGCAGGACCGCCGACACGCGGAAGCCGCCCGCGTCCGTCGGGCCCGAGACGAAGACGCCGCCCAGGGCGAGGACGCGTTCCCGCATGCCGACCAGGCCGTTGCCGCCACTGGGCAGACCCGCGTCCGCCGTCGACGCGTCCGTCGGACCGTTCTCGACCTGCATGGCGACCTCGGCGCCCCGGTGCGCCAGCCGCACCCACGTCTTCGCACCCGCCGCGTGCTTGTGGACGTTGGTCAGGGCCTCCTGCACCACGCGGTACGCGGTCTGCTCGACCTCGGGCGCGTACGCGCGGGCGGAGCCCTCGACCGACAGCTCGACGGTCATGCCGGCGGCGCGCGACTGGCCGACCAGGGCCTCCATCTCGTCCAGCCGGGGTCCGTCCTCCGCCGCGGCCTGGGCCGCCCGGCCCACGGAGGCCAGCGGCACCTGCTCGACCCGGGCGGGCGCCGGATCACCGGTGCGCAGCACACCCAGCATCTCGCGCAGCTCGGTGAGCGCCTGGCGCCCCATGTCGCCGACGAGGGCCGCGTTGCGCACGGCCTTCGCCGGGTCCTTGGGCGCCACGGCCTGGAGCGCCGCCGCGTGCACGACCATCAGGCTCACCCGGTGGGCGACCACGTCGTGCATCTCGCGGGCGATCCGGGTCCGCTCCTCCGTACGGGCCCACTCGGCCCGCTCCTCGGCCCGGTCCGCGAGCAGCGACAGCTCCCGCTCCAGGGAGTCCGCGCGCTCCCGCAGGCTCTCCATCAGCCGGCGCCGGGCCCCTATGTACAGCCCGAACAGGACCGGCGGGGCGGTCAGCCCGACGGCCATGAAGAGGGACAGCATGGGCACGTACGCGTCGCCGGGCCCGAAGTCGGCGTTCTCGTTCACGCCCTGGCGGAGCCGTACGTACGTCACGATGAACGTCCCCACCAGGGACATGCTCATCAGCACCGCGGTGATCCGCCGGGGCACCTCGGACGCGGCCAGTGTGTACAGCCCGACGAGGCCCATCAGGAAGCCCATCTCGGCGGGCGTCGTCGCGATCGAGACCAGCACCACGGCGATCGGCCACCGCCGCCGCACCAGCAGCACGGCCCCCGCGATCAGCCCGAACACCACCCCGAAGGGCACCGGAAGCCCGGAGTCCCCCGCGAAGTCCACCCCTTCCAGCCCGCACTCCAGCGCCGAAACGAGCGCGAGCCCCACATCCAGCGCGACACTCCGCCGCCGCTCCCACCACCAGTAGCCACGGGTGGTCGGACCCGCCGCTTCCCGGTCTTCCCCCGTTGCGGTCATGGCATCCAGCGTACGGGCGCCCGCATCCCATTTTCGGGTGGCCTGCACAGCACGTCGTACGTTCCACCGCGGGCAACCGCATCCTCGTCGCATACAAGGGGCTTGGTACGGCATAGTGTTGGGTGCCGATCCGGCGATCCGGACCAATGTCCGTTTGGCTCGGGTTTGTTCCCCCGTGGTGTAATTGGCAGCACTGTGGCTTTTGGTGCCATCTGTCCGGGTTCGAGTCCTGGCGGGGGAGCCTGGCTTCGCGGGCCCCGACCACTCCGGTCGGGGCCCGCGCCCATGTCCGGTCCGGCACCCCCCGGTATCCTGCGGATGTCCACCACCCGAAGCCGAAGGGCATATCCGTGAGCTCCGTACGCCCGGCAGCCGTCGTCGTCCTCGCAGCGGGTGAGGGCACCCGCATGAAGTCGAAGACTCCCAAGGTTCTGCACGAGATCTCCGGGCGCTCGCTCGTCGGTCATGTCGTCGCCGCCTCCCGTGAGCTGGACCCCCAGCACCTCGTCGTGGTCGTGGGCCACGCGCACGAGCAGGTGACCGCCCACCTCAGCGGGGCGGACGCGCAGGTGCGTACCGCGTACCAGGCCGAGCAGAAGGGCACCGGGAACGCGGTGCGGGTCGCGCTGGACGAGCTGGGCGGGGGCGTCGAGGGCACCGTCGTCGTCGTGTGCGGGGACACCCCGCTGCTGGCCGGTGAGACGCTGGCGGCGCTCGCCGCGACGCACACCGCCGACGGGAACGCGGTCACCGTGCTCAGCGCCGAGGTGCCCGACTCCACCGGCTACGGGCGGATCGTGCGCGACGCGGCGAGCGGTGCGGTCACCGAGATCGTGGAGCACAAGGACGCGAGCGACGAGCAGCGGGCGATCCGGGAGATCAACTCCGGGGTGTTCGCGTTCGACGGGAAGCTCCTCGCCGAGGCGCTCGGGCAGGTGCGGACGGACAACAGCCAGGGCGAGGAGTACCTCACCGACGTGCTGTCGATCCTGCGCGAGGCCGGGCACCGGGTCGGCGCCTGCGTGGCGGGCGACCACCGGGAGATCCTGGGCATCAACAACCGCGTCCAGCTGGCGGAGGCCCGCCGGCTGCTGAACCAGCGGCTGCTTGAGCGTGCCATGACGGCCGGTGTGACCGTGGTCGACCCCGGCTCGACGCTGATCGACTGCACGGTGACCTTCGAGCGGGACGCGATCGTGCACCCGGGGACCCAGCTGCTGGGCGCCACGCACCTCGCGGAGGACGCCGAGGTCGGCCCGAACTCGCGGCTGACGGACACCGTCGTGCACGCGGGCGCGCGGGTGGACAACACGGTGGCGGACGGCGCCGAGGTGGGCCCGGGCGCGCTGGTGGGCCCGTACGCCTATCTGCGGCCGGGCACCAGGCTGGGGCCGAAGGCCAAGGCGGGGACGTACGTCGAGATGAAGAACGCGACGATCGGCGAGGGGACCAAGGTCCCGCACCTGTCGTACGTGGGCGACGCGACGATCGGCGACCACACCAACATCGGTGCCGCGAGCGTGTTCGTGAACTACGACGGGGTGGCCAAGCACCACACGACGATCGGGTCGCACTGCCGTACCGGGTCGGACAATATGTTTGTGGCGCCTGTCACGGTCGGGGACGGGGTTTACACCGCCGCCGGTTCGGTCATCACGAAGGACGTGCCGTCCGGTTCGCTGGCCGTGGCCCGGGGCCAGCAAAGGAATATCGAGGGTTGGGTGGCGCGCAAGCGTCCCGGGAGCGCCGCCGCGCAGGCGGCTCAGGCGGCGGAGGAGAGGCCGGCCGGCGAAAGCTGACCGGAAACAGGTGCGTCGCGCACCGCGTACCGTGATAGATGCTCACCCCATTTCGGCTGGCTCGTTGCACATCGGGACATCTGCGTGCGGCGCCAGGAACACGTCTGAGGAGACTGTGCTGTGACCGGGATCAAGACGACCGGCGAGAAGAAACTGATGCTCTTCTCCGGCCGCGCCCACCCCGAGCTGGCCGAGGAGGTCGCGCACCAGCTCGGTGTCGGCCTCGTGCCGACGAAGGCTTTCGATTTCGCCAACGGTGAGATCTACGTCCGCTTCCAGGAGTCGGCGCGTGGCGCGGACTGCTTCCTGATCCAGAGCCACACGGCTCCGATCAACAAGTGGATCATGGAGCAGCTGATCATGATCGACGCGCTGAAGCGCGCGTCGGCCCGTTCGATCACGGTGATCGTGCCGTTCTACGGCTACGCCCGCCAGGACAAGAAGCACCGCGGCCGGGAGCCGATCTCGGCCCGTCTGATCGCGGACCTGATGAAGACGGCGGGTGCGGACCGCATCCTCACCGTCGACCTGCACACGGACCAGATCCAGGGCTTCTTCGACGGCCCGGTGGACCACCTGTTCGCGCTGCCGATCCTGGCGGACTACGTGGGCGCCAAGGTGGACCGTTCCAAGCTGACGATCGTCTCGCCGGACGCCGGCCGGGTGCGCGTCGCCGACCGCTGGTGCGACCGGCTCGACGCCCCGCTGGCGATCGTGCACAAGCGCCGTGACAAGGACGTCGCCAACCAGGTGACCGTCCACGAGGTCGTCGGCAATGTGAAGGGCCGGGTCTGTGTCCTGGTCGACGACATGATCGACACCGGCGGCACGATCTGCGCCGCCGCCGACGCCCTGTTCGCGCACGGCGCCGAGGACGTCATAGTGACGGCGACGCACGGTGTGCTCTCGGGCCCCGCGGCGGACCGGCTGAAGAACTCGAAGGTCAGCGAGTTCGTGTTCACGGACACCCTGCCGACGCCGGGTGAGCTGGAGCTGGACAAGATCAAGGTGCTCTCGATCGCCCCGACGATCGCCCGCGCGGTGCGCGAGGTCTTCGAGGACGGCTCGGTCACGAGCCTGTTCGAGGAGCAGTAGGAGCCTGCGGCGACCTCGTCGCCGCTGATCCACTTTGGGGTGTGGCCTCCCCGCCGGGTAGACTCAGCGAGTTGCTCGGCGAGGGAGGCCGTACTCATGTACGGGGCTCCGTTATCGGCGCGCTCTTCGTAGCAGGCCAGTTCTTGGCCGGGTGACCGTTCGTTTTCCGTCACCTCACGAGGAGTGCCACCATGGCCGAGATCAAGCTCGCCGCCCAGGTCCGTACCGAGTTCGGCAAGGGTGCCGCCCGTCGCGCGCGCCGTGCCCAGCAGGTCCCCGCGGTCGTCTACGGCCACGGCGCCGAGTCCGTCCACATCACGCTTCCGGCGCACGAGCTCCAGCTGGCGCTCCGTACCGCCAACGTCCTGATCGGCCTGGAGCTCGACGGCAAGGACGCCCTGGTCATCCCGAAGGCCGTGCAGCGCAACCCGCTCAAGGGCGACATCGAGCACGTCGACCTGCTGACCGTGAAGCGCGGCGAGAAGGTCAACGTCGAGGTCGCGGTGCAGGTCGAGGGCGACCTGGCCCCGGGCGGCAACCTGCTCGAGTACGTGCAGAACACCCTCCTGGTCGAGGCCGAGGCCACCCACATCCCCGAGTCCGTCACGGTCTCCGTGCAGGGTCTGGACGCCGGTGCGTCGATCCTCGCCAAGGACATCCCGCTGCCCAAGGGCTCCGTGCTCGCCGGTGACGAGGACGCCGTCGTGCTCCAGGTCGTCGCCGCGCAGGCCGAGGAGCCGTCGGCCGAGGCCGCCGAGGGTGAGGGCGAGGAGGGCTGAGTCCCGTCCCGCCTGCTTGACTGACGGGGCGGTGGTCTCCCTTTCCGGGAGCGCCACCGCCCCGTTTTCCTGTCCGCTTCCTGTCCACGCCCGCTGTACGCGTACGAACGAGGAGACTTCGCGCGATGTCCGACGCCACCGACCCCTGGCTGATCGTGGGGCTGGGCAATCCCGGCCCCGAGTACGCGGCGAACCGGCACAACGTCGGTTTCATGGTCGCCGACCTGCTCGCCGAGCGGATCGGCGGGAAGTTCAAGCGTGCCCCGAAGGCGCAGGCGCAGGTGCTGGAGGGGCGGATCGGTCCGCCGGGTCCGCTGAGCCGCCGGGTGGTGGTCGCGAAGCCGATGTCGTACATGAATCTGTCCGGGGGCCCGGTGGCGGCGCTGCGGGACTTCTACAAGGTGCCGCTGGACCATGTGGTGGCGGTCCACGACGAGCTGGACATCGATTACGGGACGCTGCGGCTGAAGCTGGGCGGTGGGGACAACGGGCACAACGGGCTGAAGTCGATGACGAAGGCGATGGGGCCGGACTATCACCGGGTGCGGTTCGGGATCGGCCGGCCGCCGGGGCGGATGCAGGTGGCGGACTTCGTGCTGAAGGACTTCTCGGCGGCGGAGCGCAAGGAGCTGGCGCTGGAGGTGGACCGGGCGGCGGACGCGGTGGAGTGTCTGCTGGCGGAGGGGCTGGAGCGGGCCCAGTCGGCGTACAACACCTGAGGGGTACGGGTCCGGCTTGACCGGTCGTGCGGCTCTGGCCAAGGATCTGGGCCCATGAAGCGGAATCCCTCCCACCGTGCCCTGTTGTACGGCCGCAGTGCGGCGCTCGGCCTTGTCGTCGTGGTGCTGCTGGTGGCGGGTGTGCTGGCGTCGTGGGACGCGGCGCACCACATCGTGCTGGCGAAGGGCCGGGAGCACGGGACGATGACGGTGACGGGGTGCGGTGACGACGTGTGTACGGGGTCGTTCGCGCCGGCGGACGGGGCGGCGGCGCGGTCGCGGGTGTCGGTGGACAGCTCGGTGGCGGCGCGGAAGGGCGACCGTTTCCCGGTGGTGGTGAAGCCGGGGACGGACGAGGTGGTGCGGACGGGGGCGCCGGGGTTCCTGCATGCGTGGGTGCCACTGGGCGGGGCGCTGGTGCTGGCGGCCCTGGTGATCGGCGGGGGTCTGCGGCTGACGCGTACGGCCTGGGGCGCCGGGATCGCGGGCGGGGTGCTGCTGATGGCGGCGTTCATCGCGCTGTGAGGCGGCGGCCGGGTGTGCGACGGGGCGCGGGGAGGAGTTCCCCGCGCCCCGTCGTCGTGCGGTGTCCGGTCAGCCGGTGTTGCGGAGGCCCGCGGCGACACCGTTGACGGTGAGCAGCAGGGCGCGGGCGAGGAGCGGGTCCTCCTCCTCGCCGGCTTCGGCGGCCTGGCGCTGGCGGGCGAGCAGGGAGACCTGGAGGTAGGAGATCGGGTCCAGGTAGGCGTCGCGGATGGCGAAGGTCTGCTGGAGCACCGGGTTGGTGTCGAGCAGCTTCTCGCCGCCGGTGACGCGCAGGACTTCCTGGACGGTGAGGGCGTGTTCGGCCTCGATGGCGTCGAAGACGTGCTTGAGCTCGTCGGGGACGAGGGTGTCGACGTAGTGCCGGGCGATGCGCAGGTCGGTCTTGGCGAGGGTCATCTCGACGTTGGAGAGGAAGTTGCGGAAGAAGTGCCACTGTTCGTGCATCTCTTCCAGGACCGTGTCGAGGCCGGCCTCGCGCAGGGCCTTGAGGCCGGAGCCGACGCCGTACCAGCCGGGGATGATCTGGCGGGACTGGGTCCAGCCGAAGACCCACGGGATGGCGCGCAGTCCGTCGAGCGAGACGCCGGAGCCGGGGCGGCGGGAGGGCCGCGAGCCCAGGTGCAGGTTGCCGAGCTGGTCCACGGGGGTGGAGGCGAGGAAGTACGAGGGCAGGTCGGGGTCCTCGACCAGCTTGCGGTAGGCGGCGTGGGCGGCGTCGGAGACGGTGTCCATGGCCGCGTCCCAGCGGGCCAGGGCCTCGTCGGACTGGCGGGGTGCGGTGTGCAGGGCGGATGCCTGGAGGGTGGCCGCGACGGTCAGTTCCAGGTTTTCCCGGGCGAGGGCGGGGATGAGGTACTTGTCGGAGATGACCTCGCCCTGCTCGGTGACCTTGATCTCGCCCTCCAGGGTGCCCCAGGGCTGGGCGAGGATCGCGTCGTGCGAGGGGCCGCCGCCGCGGCCGACGGTGCCGCCGCGGCCGTGGAAGAGGCGCAGGCGTACGCCGTAGCGGTGGGCGACGTCGCGCAGCCGGCGCTGGGCGCGGTGGATCTCCCACTGGGAGGTGGTGATGCCGCCGAACTTGGAGGAGTCGGAGTAGCCGAGCATGACCTCCTGAACGTCGCCGCGCAGGGAGACGAGGCGGCGGTAGGAGGGGTCGGCGAGCATCTCGTCGAGGATGACGTCGGCGGCGCGGAGCTCGTCGGTGGTCTCCAGGAGCGGGACGATGCCGATCTCGGCCCAGCCGGCGTGGAGGTCGAGGAGACCGGCCTCGCGGGCGAGGACGGCGGCGGCGAAGACGTCGTCGGCGCCCTGGCACATCGAGATGATGTAGGACTCGATGACTTCGGGGCCGAAGCGCTGGAAGGCTTCCTTGATGGTGTGGAAGACGCCGAGGGTCTTCTCGCCGGCGGCGTCGAGCGGGGCCGGGGTGGGGGCGAGGGGGCGGCGGGAGCGGAGTTCCTTGGCGAGGAGCTTCTGCCGGTAGTCGCGGGGCATGTCGGCGTAGCGCCAGGATTCCTCGCCGAGCCGGTCGAAGAGCTGGCCGAGGGCGTGGTGGTGGGCGTCGGCGTGTTCGCGGACGTCCATGGTGGCGAGCTGGAGGCCGAACGCGGAGAGCGTGCGGATGGTGCGGTCCATGCGGCCGTCGGCGACGATGCCGGCCTTGTGGCGGCGCAGCGAGTCCTGGACGAGGGCGAGGTCGCTGATGAGTTCGGCGGTGCCGAGGTAGTCGCAGCCGGGGCGGTGGGGGCGGCCGGAGGCCAGGCGCTCGCGGGTGTTGACGAGCTTCTGGCGGATGCAGGTGGCCTTGAGGCGGTAGGGCTCCTCGGCGTTCAGCCGCTTGTAGCGGGGGCTGATCTCGGGGAGGGCGTCCAGGTCGGCCTGGAGGGAGGCGAGGAGTTCGTCGGTGGCGCCGGTGTAGCGGATGGAGTTGGAGAGCAGTCCGCGCAGCTGGTCGACGAGTTCGAGGGCGTCGGTGATGCCGTGTTCGTGCTGGAGGATGAGGACGTCCCAGGTGACGGCGGGGGTCACGTTGGGGTTGCCGTCGCGGTCGCCGCCGATCCAGGTGCCGAAGGTGAGGGGGCGGGTGCCGGCGGGGAGCTCGACGCCGACGCGCTCCAGTTCGGCGGCCAGGTCCTCCAGGACGTCGCCGACGGCGTTGGCGTGCAGCTCGTCCAGGTAGTAGATGGCGTTCCGGGCCTCGTCGGTGGGCTCGGGGCGTACGACGCGGAGCTCGTCGGTCTGCCAGATGAGGTCGATGTTCTCGGCGAGCCGGAGGTCCTGGCGGCGGCGGTCGGCCTCGATGACCGGGGTCTCCAGGAGGGCGGCGATGCGGCGGAGCTTGTTGAGGACGGAGCGCCGGGCGGCCTCGGTGGGGTGCGCGGTGAAGACGGGGCGCACGTTGAGGTTCTTGACGGTGGCGCGCAGGTGCTCGGGGTCGGCGTCCTTGAGCCGGTCGGCGGTGCGGGCGAGGAGGCCGCCCTCGGCGGACCGGCGGTCGCGCATCTCGTGGGCGCGGTGGACCTGCTCGGTCACGTTGGCCAGGTGGAAGTAGGTGGAGAAGGCGCGGACGAGCTTGGCGGCGGTCTCCAGGCCGGTGTCGCCGAGGAGCTCGGCCGCGGCCTCGCCGTCGGTGCGGGTCAGGGCGCGGACGCGCTCGACGAGGTCGAGGAGTTCCTGGCCCTCCTGGCGTACCAGGGTTTCGCCCAGCAGGTCGCCGAGGCGGCGGATGTCGGCGCGCAGCTCGGGGCTGGCGGCGGGGGTCTGGTCGGCACTGCTCACAGTGTGCGGCTCCTTGCAGTGGTGGTGCACGGGACCCGGGACCGCGGTCGGCGGATGCCGACGCCACCCCGGAAAGCAGGGTGCGGACCGCGCTGTCCGACCTCTCCAGGATAGGTGTCCGTGCTTTCGGTGCTGTTCGCGCCCCGGGCGGCCGTCCGTGCCGGGCGGGGGTCCGGCCGGGGTGCGCGGTGTGTGTCTACCCGGTATTCGCGCGTCTGTGCGCGGTGTTTCGCCCTCTCGTGGGCGGGCCTTCGCGCTGCCATACTTACGAGGCCGTAGGTTACGGGTGCGTAACCCGGCTGTCCGTCCCGTTCTCACCCCCAGGGGACTCCCCATGAAGACCAGCCCCGATGTGATCGAGGCCGCCGCCCCGGCCGGTGATCCGGCTCTCCCCTCCGCCACGCTCGGCGGGGACAACAAGCGGTCGATCGAGCAGATCGCGCTCCTGCTGTTCATCGTCCTGCCGTTCGTGGCCCTGGTGGCGGCGGTGCCGCTGGCCTGGGGCCGTGGTGTGAGCTGGCTCGATCTGGGTCTGCTGGTGGCGATGTACTTCATCGGCTGCCACGGCATCACGATCGGCTTCCACCGGTATTTCACGCATGGTTCGTTCAAGGCGCGGCGTCCGCTGCGGATCGCGCTCGCGGTGGCCGGTTCGCTGGCGGTGGAGGGGCCGCTGGTGCGCTGGGTGGCCGATCACCGCAAGCACCACCGGTTCTCGGACGCGGACGGTGACCCGCATTCGCCGTGGCGGTTCGGCGAGACGCTGCCGGCGCTGCTGAAGGGCCTTTGGTGGGCCCACATCGCATGGATGTTCGACGAAGAGCAGACGCCGCAGCAGAAGTACGCGCCGGACCTGATCAAGGACCCGGCGATCCGCCGGATCTCGCGCCACTTCATGACCTTCACGATCATCTCGCTGGCCATTCCCCCGCTGGTCGGCGGGCTGGTGACGATGTCCTGGTGGGGCGCGGCGACCGCGTTCTTCTGGGGCTCGCTGGTACGGGTGGCGCTGCTGCACCATGTGACGTGGTCGATCAACTCGATCTGCCACGCGGTCGGCAAGCGCCCCTTCAAGTCCCGCGACAAGTCCGGGAACGTGTGGTGGCTGGCGGTGCTGTCCTGCGGGGAGTCCTGGCACAACCTGCATCACGCGGACCCGACGAGCGCGCGGCACGGCGTGATGCGCGGTCAGATCGATTCGAGCGCGCGTCTGATCCGCTGGTTCGAGCGGGCCGGCTGGGCCTACGACGTGCGCTGGCCGGACGAGGCCCGTATCGAGTCCCGGCGCAACCGCGCGGCGGCCGACGCGGCATGATGGACGATGTGGCGACCGACTCCAGCGCAGGCAGCGAGAACACCCGTGCACCCTCGTCCCGGCGGGCCCGCCGGGTGCGGATGACGGGGAAGGAACGCCGCGAGCAGCTGCTGGACATCGGTCGCACCTTGTTCGCGGACAAGGGCTTCGAGGGCACGTCGGTCGAGGAGATCGCGGCCCGCGCGGGCGTGTCGAAGCCGGTCGTCTACGAGCACTTCGGGGGCAAGGAGGGGTTGTACGCGGTCGTGGTGGACCGGGAGATGCGCCAGCTCCTGGACATGGTGACGAGCGCCCTGACCGCGGGGCATCCCCGGGAACTCCTGGAGCAGGCGGCGTTCGCGCTCCTGGACTACATCGAGACGTACACCGACGGGTTCCGCATCCTGGTCCGGGATTCGCCGGTCGCCCAGTCGACGGGCACCTTCGCCTCGTTGATCAGCGATATCGCGACCCAGGTCGAGGACATCCTGGGCCTGGAGTTCAAGGCCCGGGGGTTCGATCCGAAGCTGGCCCCGCTGTATGCGCAGGCGCTGGTGGGCATGGTGGCGCTGACCGGCCAGTGGTGGGTGAACGCGCGCAAGCCGAAGAAGGCGGAGGTCGCGGCCCATCTGGTGAATCTGGCCTGGCACGGGCTGGAGAACCTGGAGTCGAAGCCGCGGCTGATAGGGCACCGGAAGAGCTGAGGGCCCGTCGAGGGGGGCGGGCCGATACGGCGGCCGGTGTGGCGGGCCGGTGTGGCCAAGCCGCAACCTTGATCCATCGCTAAACCACTTCAGTCCCGGTGTGCGCAGTTGTAGAGTCTGTGAACATCCCGGGAATGCTTCACCCTGCACGCGCTGTGCCCGTGAACGCGTTTCTCCCGGTTTCACCACTTACCCCTGGGGGGGCTTTGACTTCAGTGGAAACCGGTCGTTCCGCCGTGCGCTCGAAGCGCGCGAGCCGGATCGCGGCCTGCACCGCACTCGTTCTCTCCGCCGGCATGCTGCTGGCGGCTCCGGCCTCGGCCGATGACTCGGCGCCCGCCCCGCGCGGCGCCACCGCGCACTCCACCCCCGAGCTGGGCGGTCAGCCCACGCTCAGCCTGCCGGAGCGCGCGGCGAAGAAGAAGTCCGGCGCCTCGGGCGCGGCGGGCAAGCAGTCGCCGTCCTCGGCCGTCCCGGCCAAGCCGCGCTCGGACCTGAACAACGACGGCTTCAGCGACATGCTGTACCGGGGTCTGGACGGCAATCTGTGGGCCGCCTTCGACTCCTCGGGCTCGCAGCGGTTCGACATCGACAACGGCGACTCGGCCGAGATGTTCAAGGACGTCATCACGCCGGGCGACCTGGACGGCGACGGCCTGAGCGACCTCGTGACGCTCTCGGCCTCGGGCACGCTCACGGTCTACCCCGGCTGGACCTCCGCGAGCACCCGGACCGCTTCCTGGTCGGGCGTCGGCTGGCAGCGGTACAACAAGGTCTCCGCCCCCGGTGACCTGGACGGCGACGGCCGCGGCGACCTGATCGCGCGTACGCCCTCCGGCGACATCTACGTCTACATCTCCACCGGCAGCACCTCCAGCGCCCCCTTCAAGGCCGGCGTCAAGGTGGGCTACGGCTGGAACATCTACGACCAGATCGTCGGCGCCAACGATGTCAACGGCGACGGCCTGGGCGATGTGATCGCCCGTACGCCCGCCGGTGACGTGTACTTCTACGCCGGTACCGGCGACGCGTCGAAGCCCTTCAAGGCACGCGTCAAGGTGGGCTACGGCTGGGACATCTACAACCAGCTGATCAGCTTCGACGACCTGGACGGCGACGGCCTGGGCGACATCGTCACCCGTAAGCCGGGCGGCGCGCTGTACACGTACCTCTCCAACGGCGACGGCACCTTCGCCGCGCGCGTCGAGGGCGGCACGGGCTGGAACGCGGCGGCGCTGTTCGCCGGCGCGGGCGGCAACCCGGCCTTCGGGAAGCAGGAGCTGGAGGCGCGTACCAAGGGCGGCAGCCTGTACTGGTACCAGAGCCGGAACAACGAGAAGTTCTTCCCGCGCTACCTGGACAGCTCGGACACCGGCTGGAACGAGGTGAGCCTGTCGCTGGCGTCCTCGCTGGACAACGACGGCTGGGGCGACCTCCTCCAGGTCTACAAGGGCACCCTCTGGGTCGGCGCCGAGCAGATCGGCACCGGCTGGCAGGTCTACAACAGCCTGACCGGTCCGGGCGACCTGACCGGTGACGGCAAGGGTGACCTGCTGGCCCGCGACACCAAGGGCAACCTGTACCTGTACAAGGGCAACGGGCTCGGTACGAAGTTCGCGGCCAAGGTAAAGGTCGGCTACGGCTACAACACGTACAACAAGATCGTCGGCGCCGGTGACCTCAGCGGCGACGGCATCGCGGACGTCGTGGCCCGTGACACCAAGGGCGACCTGTACCTGTACAAGGGCACGGGCAACGCCGCCAAGCCGCTCTCGGCCCGCGTCAAGATCGGCTACGGCTACAACACGTACAAGCAGTTCGCGGCCCCGGGCGACCTGGACGGCGACGGCTTCGCGGACCTGGTCGGCGTCGACGGCAAGGGCGATGTGTACCGCTACTCGTCCACCGGCACCGGCAAGATCGAGAAGCGTGCCAAGATCGGCTACGGCTGGGACATCTACAACGGCCTGTACTAGGCCCGCGTGACCCCGGAGCGTGACCCCGGCGCCCCGTTCCCGCATCGCGGGGGCGGGGCGCCGCCGTGTGCGGGCCCAGCCGGTCACCGGTTCCCCCGGTGGGCTACGACGAAGATGCGGCGGAACGGGAAGACCGTGCCGTGCGGGCCCTTCGGGTAGGCCGTGCGCAGGAGGTCGCGGTACTCGGTGAGGAAGGCGTCCCGGGCCTCCTCGTCGTCGGCGAGGGCGGTGAGGACGGGGCGCAGTCCGGTGCCCTTGACCCAGTCCAGGACGGGGTCCTCGCCGGGGAGCAGGTGGAGGTAGGTGGTCTCCCAGACGTCGGCGGTGGTGCCGGGGCCGGTCAGCGCGTCCAGGTAGCCGGCGGGGCTCAGCACGGCGTCCGCGTGGCGCAGCAGGCCGCCGAGGCGGGGGCGCCAGCGCGGGGAGTCCGTGAGTTCGCGCATCAGGACGTGCGAGGGCTGGTCGAAGTTGCCGGGGACCTGGAGGGCGAGGGTGCCGCCGGGGAGCAGGGCCTCCAGCCAGTCCGGCAGGCGGGCGGCGTGGCCGGGGACCCATTGGAGCAGGGCGTTGGAGACGATCAGGCCGTACGGCTCCGAGGGCGCCCAGGTGGCCGCGTCGGCCTCCGCGAAGTCCAGCAGGTCTGTGGTGTGGGCGCGGGCCCGGTCCAGCATCTGCGGGGAGTTGTCGTAGCCGGTGATCCGGGCGTGCGGCCAGCGCCGGGCGAGCAGGGCGGTGACGTTGCCGGCGCCGCAGCCGAGGTCGGCGATGCGGGGTGCGGGCGTGCCGGGCGGGTCCGGGACGCGGGCCAGGAGGTCGTGGAAGGGGCGGGTGCGGTGGTCCGCGTGTCGCAGGTACTGCTGCGGGTCCCAGAGGGGTGCGGTCATGGGTCCCAGGATCGATCCCAAGTATCTTGATGTCAAGACACTCGAATTCAAGAGACTTCATGTCGACAGACCCTCTACACTGATCCACATGGAGGACGAGGTCGACCGTCTGGTCGCTGCATGGCGCCGCGAGCGCCCCGACCTCGACGTGGAACCGCTCGAGGTCCTCAGCCGCGTCTCCCGCCTGGCCCGGCACCTCGACCGGGCCCGCCGCATCGCCTTCGCCGAGCACCAGCTCGAACCGTGGGAGTTCGACGTCCTCACGTCGCTGCGCCGGGCCGGCGCCCCGTATCAGCTCTCCCCCGGCCAGCTGCTCACCCAGACCCTGGTCACCTCGGGCACGATGACCAACCGCATCGACCGCCTCACCAAGAAGAACCTGGTCGAGCGGCTGCCCGACCCCAGCGACCGGCGCGGCGTGCTGGTCCGGCTCACCGCCGAGGGCCGCGACAAGGCCGACCAGTCCCTGGCGGGCCTGCTCGCCCAGGAGCGCGCCATCCTCGGCGAGCTCTCCCGCCAGCAGCGCGGCGAACTGGCCGGGCTGCTACGCCGGCTGACCGCCCCGTTCGACAACATCCCCGGGTAGCTCCGGCCCCCGGTCCAGGTCGGCGGGGCCGACGCCCGCGCGCCGGGCCAGCGCCACGGCGGCCAGCGTCGAGTGGACGCCCAGCTTCCCCAGCACGTTCTGCATATGCGTGCGCACGGTGTGCGGGGAGAGGAACAGCCGCTCCGCGACCGCCTTGCGGCCCAGGCCCGCCACCATGCACCGCAGCACCTCGCGCTCGCGCGGGGTCAGCGACTCGACCAGCTTCTCGCTCTCGGTACGGTGCTTGCGGTCGGCCAGCAGCTCCCGCAGCACCCCCGTCAGCAGGGCGGCGGGCAGATGCGTCTCGTCGCGCAGCACACCCCGGATCACCGTGAGCAGCCGTTGCAGCGAGCTGTCCTTGGCGACCCAGCCGCAGGCCCCGGCCTGGAGGGCGAGCGCGGCCCTGGCCGGGTCGTCCTTCTCGGCGAGCACCACCGTACGCACCGAGGGACGCGCCACCCGGACCGCGCCGACCAGGGCGATCCCGTCGACCGGACCGGCCTGCCCGGGAGCGGGTCGCGGCGCGGGCACCGGGAGGGCGCCCAGCTCCGCGTCGGCCAGCAGCACGTCGTATCCCCGGCCCTCGGCCGCCGCGCGCTCCAGACAGCGCAGCGCCGCCGGACCGCTGCCGGCCGCGGCCACCTCGACATCCGGCTCGGCCGCGAGCGCGGCGGCGAGTGATTCGGCGAAGATCCGGTGATCGTCCACCACGAGAACCCGGATACGGGCCACTGGCACCCCCATGCTGTGTGTCGGGCACGCCCGACGCAGGCCCCCCGCCCCGCTGGACATCAGCGTACGGGCGGGGGCCTGGGGGGAAGGGAAAATGGCGGAACTTGTCCGGGGACGCGCCTAGGGTGAGGCGCATGTTTCGTCTTGAGACAGAAGTGGACAAGGAACGGCGTGCGCTCCTGCACCGGGCGCTGCGGGACGACAACACCACGCGCTCCCCGCACATGAGTGCCCTGCGTGGCACCCCGGACGCGCGGGAGGAGCCGTTGCACGTCTGGGCGCTGGATGCGGAGGGGCGCATCGCGGGCGGTCTCGCGGCCCGGACCTGGGCGAGCTGGCTCCATCTGGAGCTGCTGTGGGTGGACACCGCGCACCGGGGTTCCGGGCTCGGCGCGCGGCTGCTCGCCGAGGCGGAGCGGGTGGCGCGGGCGGACCGGTCCTGCACCCGTTCCCGGGTGGAGACCTGGGACTTCCAGGCACCCGGCTTCTACCGGAAGCAGGGGTACGAGGTACGCGGACGGGTCGAGGACTTCCCGCCGGGCGTCACGGAGTTCACCCTCACGAAGGAGCTCCGCTGACGCCCGGCGGCGGTCCGCGCGGTCAGACCAGCCGGCGGGCGCCGGCCGACGGCACCGCCGGGAAGACTCCCGGGCTGCCGTAGCCGGCCGCGGTGAACGCCTCCAGGACGGACTTGGTGACCGCGTCCGCCCGCGCCTCCTCGACCAGCACGATCGCCGAGCCGCCGAAGCCGCCCCCGGTCATCCGCGCCCCGAGCGCCCCGGCCGCGTTGGCCGTCTCGACCACCAGGTCGAGCTCCGGGCAGGAGACCCGCAGGTCGTCGCGGAGCGACACGTGCCCCGCCGTGAGGACCGGGCCGGCCGCGCGCACGTCGCCCGCGTCGAGCAGCGCGATGACCCGCTCGACGCGCTGGTTGTCGCCGGCCACATGGCGTACGTACCGCACGACGGACTCGTCCGCGCCCAGCTCCGCGAGCCGGTCCAGGGCGGCGCCCAGCTCCTCGTACGGCAGATCGCGCAGGGTGGGTATGCCGAGCAGGCGGGCGCCCTCCTCGCAGCCGGCCCGGCGCTCCGCGTAGGCCCCGTCGCCGAGCGCGTGCTTGACGCGGGTGTCGACCACCAGGAGCCGCAGCCCGTGCGCGGCCAGGTCGAAGGGGACCTGGCGGCGGCCGAGGTCCCGGGTGTCCAGGTGCAGGGCGTGGCCCTCGGTGCAGCAGGCGGACGCCATCTGGTCCATGACCCCGCAGGGGACGCCGACGAAGGCGTTCTCCGCGCGCTGGGCGAGGACCGCGAGCTCCGCCGCGTCGAGCCCGAGGCCGAAGAGGTCGTCGAGGGCGAGGGCGGTGACCACTTCGAGGGCGGCGGACGAGGAGAGCCCGGCGCCCGTGGGGACGGTGGAGGTCAGCTGGATGTCGGCGCCGGTGATCTCGTGGCCCGCCTCGCGCAGTGCCCAGACGACACCGGCCGGGTAGGCGGCCCAGCCGTGGCCCTCGTGCGGGGCCAGCCCGTCCACCCGGAGCCGGACGACGCCGCCGGGCACATCGGTGGAGTGCAGCCGCAGTTCGCCGTCGGTGCGGCGGGCGACGGCGGCCCGGGCGGTGTGCGGGAGGGCGAGCGGCATGACGAAGCCGTCGTTGAAGTCGGTGTACTCACCGATCAGGTTGACCCGGCCGGGGGCGGCCCAGATCCCCTCGGGCTCGCTTCCGTACAGCGCGGTGAAGGAGGCGGTGAGCTCTGCGTGGTCCTCGGTCATGGTGCGGTGGGCTCCTCTCGGCGGGCGAACGTCCAGGCGTCGGAGACGATTCCGGCCAGGTCGGCGCGGGACGGCCGCCAGCCGAGCCGGTCCCTGGCGGTGGCGGCGGAGGCGACGAGGACGGCCGGGTCGCCGGCGCGGCGCGGGGCCGCGGTCTCGGGGACGGGGTGGCCGGTGACCTCGCGGACCGTCTCGATGACCTCACGGACCGAGAAGCCGTTGCCGTTGCCGAGGTTGCAGATCAGGTGCTCGCCGGGGGCGGCGGCGGCGAGGGCGAGGAGGTGCGCCTCGGCCAGGTCCGCGACGTGGATGTAGTCGCGGACGCAGGTGCCGTCCGGGGTCGGGTAGTCGTCGCCGTAGACGGAGATCGACTCGCGCTGCCCGAGGGCGACCTGGAGGACCAGCGGGATGAGGTGGGACTCGGGGCTGTGGCGTTCGCCGCAGCCGCCGTACGCCCCGGCCACGTTGAAGTAGCGCAGCGAGACGGCGGCCAGGCCGTGGGCCGCGGCCTCCCCGGTGATCATGTGGTCGACGGCGAGCTTGGTCGCGCCGTACGGGCTGGTCGGGGCGGTGGGGTCGGTCTCCGTGATGGGGCTGGAGACCGGCTCGCCGTAGGTGGCCGCGGTGGAGGAGAAAACCAGGGTGCGCACGCCCGCGTCGCGCATCGCGGCGAGCAGGGCGGTGGAGCCGCCGACGTTGTTGAGCCAGTATTTCTCGGGGTCGGTGACGGACTCGCCGACCTGGGAGTACGCGGCGAAGTGGAGCACCCCGTCGTAGGAGGAGTCGAGCCACTTCGCGGCGTCCTGGACGCGGCCCTCGATGAAGTCGGCGCCGGCCGGGACGCCCTCGCGGAAGCCGGTGGAGAGGTCGTCCAGGACGGTGACGGCGTGGCCGGCCTCGATCAGGTGCTGGGCGACGACACTGCCCACGTAACCGGCACCACCGGTGACCAGGTACTTCTTCGGGGTCTTGCTCACTGGGTCGCTACCTCTCGCAGTCGCTGGGCCGCGGTCTCCGGCGGCACGTCGTTGATGAACACGCTCATGCCGGATTCGGAACCCGCGAGGAACTTCAGCTTGCCGGAGGTCCGTCGGATGGTGAAAAGCTCAAGGTGGAGCCCGAAGTCCTCACGTCCGGGGACCCCGAACGGCGCCTGGTGCCAGGCGGAGATGTACGGGGTCGGCGGCTCTCCGGGTCCGAAGATCCGGTCGAATCGCCTCAACAGTTCCAGATAGACCTGTGGGAACTCCGTGCGCGCCTCCTCGTCCAGCTCCCGCAGGTCGGCGACGCGGCGGCGCGGGTGGAGGTGCACCTCGTACGGCCAGTGGGCGGCGTAAGGGACGAAGGCGATCCAGTGCTCGGTGGCGAGCACGATCCGGGAGCCGTCCTCCTCCTCGCGGGCGACCACGTCGTCGAAGAGGTTGCGGCCGGTCTTCGCGTGGTGGGCGGCCATCGAGCGCAGCATCAGCCCGGTGCGCGGGGTGATGAAGGGGTAGCCGTAGATCTGGCCGTGCGGGTGGCCGAGCGTGACGCCGATCTCGGCGCCCCGGTTCTCGAAGCAGAACACCTGCTTGACCTGCGGGAGCCGGGCCAGGGCCGCGGTGCGGTCGGTCCAGGCGGCCAGGACCAGGCCGGCCTGCTCCTCGGTGAGGTCCGCGAAGGAGGCGTCGTGGTCGGAGGTGAAGCAGACGACCTCGCAGCGGCCTGAGTCGCCGGCGAGCGAGGGGAAGCGGTTCTCGAAGACGGCGACGTCGTAGTCGGGCTCCGGGATCTCGCTCTGCCGGCCCTCGCGCGAGGGGCACAGCGGGCACTCGTCGGCGGGCGGGTGGTAGATCCGGCCCTGGCGGTGCGAGGCGATGGCCACGCTGTCGCCGAGCAGCGGATCGCGCCGGATCTCGGACGAGGTGGAGACGGCGTCGAGGGGGCGCGTGTCGACGGCCTCGCGCACGAGGTCGTCGCGGCTGTCGTAGTAGATCAGCTCCCGGCCGTCGGCGAGCGTCGTAACCGTCTTCTTCACCAGACTCCTCTCACCAAACATAAGCCAACACAATGAACCACAAGTCAACAGATGCGTCAATGAGCCGCCAGGGGTGGGCAGGCGGGCGATGCACGAGGGATCACAGGCGGGGGCTCGACTACACGATCCTGGCGATCTACTTCGTCGTGGTGCTCGGCATCGGCTTCGCCGCCCGGGCGAGTGTCAAGACCAGCCTCGACTTCTTCCTCTCCGGACGGTCACTGCCCGCATGGGTGACCGGCCTCGCCATGCTGGCGCTCGGCCTGTTCTTCCTGGCCTGGATGAAGCTGCGCCCGGCCCAGGCCCCGGAGCACACGCCGGAGGGCACCCCGGGCAGCTAGTACGCCGTTACGCGGCAGGGGCCGGACACCGTCAGCCGACGGGGTCCGGCCCCTGCCGCGTTCCCCCGGCCCGGCCGCACCGGAATTGTGAATTCCCTTTCAGTGGCGAATTTCATTCACGAATCAACCTTTTTCACATACTGGAATATGGATTGATCGAGCCGTCTTTTCGTGCCAGTATCCAAGACGGCCGGGCAGCGACGGGGGTCCCTCGGCCAGGGGGAGTACATGTTGATAGCGGAAGAAGTTTACGACCTGGTGCTGGACGATGTCTTCGTCCGGCTCGACCAATTAGTTCCCGAAAGCAGCCTCTACCTCAAGCTGGAAGGTCTCAATCCAGCGGGATCGGTCAAGCTCAAGACCGCGGTCGCCCTGGTCCGTGACGCGGAGGAGCAGGCCGAGAAGTCGCGGCGCCCCTTCCTGCGGACCCGGCTGATCGAATCGACGTCCGGAAACCTCGGCGTCGCCCTGGCCATGGTGTGCGCGGCCAAGGGATACGCGCTCACCTGCGTCACGGACCCGAATGCCAACCGCCAGTCGGTGCAGCTGATGCGGGCGCTCGGCGCGGAGGTCGTCGTCATCGACGCCCCCGACGCCAACGGCGGCTTCCTGCAATCACGGATCAACTACATCCGGCGGCGGCTGCGCCGTGAGCCGCACACCCACTGGCTGAACCAGTACGCCAACGCCGCGGGCCCCGCCGCACACCGGGACCGCACCGGGCGGGCCATCGTCGAGCACATCGGCCACCCGGACTACGTCTTCGTCGGTGCGGGCACCACGGGGACGCTGATGGGCTGCGGGGCCTACCTGCGCGCGCACAGCCCGCAGACCCGCATCGTCGCCGTCGACACCGTGGGCTCCGTCACCTTCGGCACCCCGGCGGGGCCGCGCCACATCCCGGGCCTGGGCACCAGCCGGAGGCCCGAGATCCTCGACCCGGCGCTGGTGGACGACCTCGTCCTGATTCCCGAGTCGGAGGCCGTCGCCATGTGCCGCGCCCTCGCCAGGGAACGCGGCCTGCTCCTCGGCGGCTCGACGGGGACGGTGCTCGCCGCCGTACGGAAAGCGGCAAAAGATATTCCGGCGGGGAGCACGGTGGTGGCCGTCTCACCCGATTTCGGCGACCGCTATCTCGACACCCTTTACGACGACCAGTGGGTGGCGGAGCGGTGGCCCGGCACGAACGGCAAAGCGGAGAAACACTAGGGGGAGAAATGTTCGACTTCGATATTGTCACCGGTAAGGCCGTCCAGGAGATCCTGCGGAATTCCCGGACCTCGGTGCTCGACATCGTGGAACGCGCCTATCTGGCGCACGAACGGGGTGACTCGGTCAACCCCGACAGCTATTTCCTGCGCTTCCCCGACAAGCCCGACTCGCGGATCATCGCGCTGCCGGCCTTCCTCGGCGACGACGTGCGGCTCGCCGGGATCAAGTGGATCGCCAGCTTCCCCCGGAACACCGCCTCCGGTCTGCCCCGGGCGGCGGCCGTCCTCGTGCTCAACGACTACGAGACCGGCTACCCGGTCGCCTGCATGGAGGCCGCCGGGATCAGCGCGGCACGGACCGCCGCGTCGGCCGCCGTCGCCGCCCGCACCCTGCGGCCCGGCGGGCACCGGGGCACCACGGTCGCCGTGGTCGGCGGCGGGGTCATCGCCCGCAACATCTGCGACTACCTGCACGCCGCGGGATGCGACCCGGAGGCGTATCTGGTGCACGACCTCCACGAGCCGTCCGGGCAGGCGCTCGCCGACCACATCCGCACCACGCAGGGCCGCACCGCGTCCTTCACCCCGGACCTCGACACCGCGCTGGCGGCGGACACCGTCGTGTTCGCCACGACGGCGCTCGAACCGTATGTCACCCGGCCGTTCGCAGCGGGTCAGGTGGTCCTCAACATCTCCCTGCGCGACCTGGCACCCGAGGTGGTCCTGGGAGCGGAGAACGTCCTGGACGACGTCGAGCACTGCCTGAAGGCCAACACATCGCCGCATCTGGCCGAACAGCTCTCCGGTTCCCGCTCCTTCGTCACCGGGACCCTCGCGGCCGTGCTGAACGGCGAGGTCGCGCCGGACCCCGGCCGGCCGGTGATCTTCTCGCCCTTCGGGCTCGGGGTCCTCGACCTCGCGGTCGGCACCCATGTCCTCACCCGGGCCCGCGCCGACGGCACGGCACTCGCGGTGCCGGACTTCTTCGGGGAGACCAGCCGATGGTGACGACCGCGCGGGAACCCGCCACCGCACAGGACGCCTCCACCGCACCGGCGTCGGCCGTGATCATAGGGCTCGGCCCGCGCGGGCTCGGCGTCCTGGAACGGCTGACCGCCCACGCCCTCGCCACCCCGTCCCCCCTCGTCGTGCACCTGGTGGACCCGGGCGTCGAAGGCCCCGGATTCCACCGGCCCGACGAGCCCGACCATCTGCTGCTCAACACCGTCTGCGCCCAGTTGACGGCGTTCCCGGACGCGGACATGGTGGCCGGTCCCGTGCCCCTGACCGGGCCCTCGCTGCACGACTGGTGCCGCCGGCGCGATCTGCGGCTGGGCGAGGACGGCTTCACGGTGCGGGCGGGGAGCGGCCGGGAGATCAGGCCCAACGACTTCCTGCCGCGCAGGCTGTTGAGCGAGTACCTGACGTGGGCGGCGCGCCGGATCATGGACGCCGTCCCCGGCCATGTGACGCTCGTACGGCACACGACGACCGCGGTCGGCATAGTCGCCGCACCGGAGCACCGCGAAACCGCGCCGGAGCACCGCGAGACGGTCGTCCTCGCCGACGGCGCCCGCATCGCCGCCGACGCCGTCTTCGTCACCGTCGGGCACCACTCCCTCCACCTGCCCCCGCCGCCCGCCGAGGCCCCCCGCTCGGTCGGCCGCCCGTATCCCCTGCCCGGGGCGCTCGACGCCATCGCCCCCGGGGACCGGGTCGCCGTGCTGGGCACGGGCCTGACGGCGATGGACGTGATCGCCACCCTCACCGTGGGGCGCGGCGGCCGGCACGTCCGCGACGGGGAACGGCTGCGTTACGAACGCGGCGGGCGCGAACCGCTGATCGTGCTGGCCAACCGTTCCGGGCTGCCCGCCCGGAGCCGGCCGCATCTCCACCCCGGCCGGGTCCGCCCCGCCCCGCTCGCGCTGACCGGGGAACGCCTGTCCGCGCTGCGCGCGCGGCGGCCGGACGGCCGGCTGTCCTTCACCGAGGACGTCCGGCCCCTCGTCGCCGCCGAGATGGAGCTCGCCTGGTACCGCACCCTGCTCGCCCGCGACCTGGGCGGCCGGACCCCGGACACGGCCCGGGCCGCCGCCCGGCTCGCCGACGAGGCGCGCGTGTCGGGGTACGGGGAAGTCCTCGCCGGCTTACGGGAGCGATTCGGCCCGGCTCCGGTCGCCGGCCTGCTGGACGGCGCACCGGCCGCCTCCGACGACCGCGGTTCCACGCCCGCGCCCACCTGGCCGGACCGGCGCGCGTACACCGCGTACTTCACCGCCGAGGTGGAGAACGACCTCGGCGAGGCACGCGCGGGGCTCGGCGTCAGCCCGCTGAAGGAGGCCCTGGAGGTCCTGCGCGACCACCGCGACGCGCTCCGCGCCGTCGTGGACGCCCCGGGCCTGGACGACGAGTCGTCCGCGTACTTCTTCGGCACCTTCGCCCCGCTGGTCAACCGTCTGGTGATCGGCCCCCAGCTCGACCGCTCCGCGGAACTGCTCGCGCTGCTCGACGCGGGGGTGCTGCGCATGGGGCCCGGCCCCGGGCCCAAGGTCGTGCCGCCCCTCGGCGGCGGCGGCCCCTGGCAGCTGGAGTCGACCCAGCTCGACGAACACACCGTCGTGGACGTCGACCACGTGGTGCACGCGCATGTGAGCGAGCCCGTGGCGGAGCGGGTCACCGGCTCGCTGCTGAGCGGCCTGATCCGGTCCGGCCGGGCCAGGACCCGTACCGCCGGCGGGACCCCGCTGCCCGGTCTGGACGTCAACCGGCGCGGCCAGGGCATCGACCGGGCGGGCGCGGTCCAGTCCCGGCTGTTCTTCCTGGGGCCCCACACGGAGGGCTCCAGCTACTACAACCACTACGTCCCCTCGCCCGGCACCCCCTCGCGTGCGCTGCTGGACGCGGAGCTGGCCCTCACCACCGCCCTGCCGCAGCTGCGGGGCGTACCGTCCGACGAGAGGAACCGATGAACAGCCGCGAGAAGTACACCCCCTGGACGCACACGTACCACGTGGAGACCCGGGCCGCGCAGGGCGACGGCTGGCGCTCCCCCACCACCGGGGCCGTGCCGCCCGCCATCAGCATGGGCGCCACCTACGCCAGGGACGGCGAATACCGCACGCCCGCCGGCCTGGCCTACCTGCGCGATCAGGGGGCTCCCGGCTACGAGCAGGTCGAGGACGTGGTGGCCGGCCTGGAGGGCGGTTCGCGCGGTCTGCTGTTCGCGTCCGGGATGGCCGCCGCGACCGCCGTCTTCCAGGTGCTGCCCGCCGGCTCCCGGGTCGTGGTGCCCCGGACGATGTATTTCGGGCTCACCAAGTGGCTCCTGGAGTTCGGTACGGAGCAGGGCCTCGAAGTGGTCCAGGTACCCATGGACGACCTGGACGCGGTCGCGGCCGCGGTGGCCGCGGCGCCGACCCGCCTGGTGTGGGCGGAGTCCCCCGCGAACCCCACCTGGACGGTGACCGACCTCGCCGCGGTGGGCGCGGTGGCGCGCGAGGCCGGAGCCCTGTTCGGCGTGGACAACACGGTGCCCACGCCCGTGCACACCCGCCCGTTCGAGCACGGTGCCGACATCGTCATGCACTCCGGGACCAAGTACCTCAACGGCCACACCGACGTGGTGGCCGGTCTGCTGGTGCTGGCCCCGGACCCGGGCGAGCGGGCGGCGGCCCTGTGGGAGCGGCTGGAACTGCACCGCAGGCTGACCGGGCCCATGCTCGGGCCGCTGGAGACCTATCTGCTGATGCGCGGCATCCGCACGCTGTTCCCGCGGATGCGTCAGATCTCGGCCACCGCGATGGCGCTCGCCGAGCACTTCGCCGGCCATCCGCTGATCCGCAAGGTCGCCTACCCGGGGCTGCCCGACGACCCGGGCCACGCCATCGCCGCACGTCAGATGGGTGCCGGCTTCAGCGGCATGCTCTCCCTGCACGTGGCCGGGGAGTGGCGGCGCTCCCTGCGCACCGCCCAGAACTGCGAGTTGTTCATTCGGGCCACTTCTCTCGGCGGAGTGGAGAGCCTGATCGAACACCGCTATACCTTCGAGGGCCCGGGCAGCACATCCCCCAAGGACATGCTGCGCGTCTCGGTCGGCCTGGAGAACCCCGCGGACCTCGTCGCCGACCTCGAACAGGCCCTGGAGCGGGCCGCGAAGGAAGACCGTTGAGCTCTGAGACCCACACCCCCCACCCTCCGGCGGCCGGCGAGGCGCCCCCGGCGGAGGATTCCGCCGGACACCGGCCCGGCCTCTGGCGGGACGCGTCCCTCTCCGCCGTGCTCGCCGGGTTCATCGCCGTCGTGGTCTCCTACTCCGGGCCGCTGGTCATCGTGCTGGCGGCCGCGTCGGCCGGCCGTCTGACCACCGGCCAGACCAGCTCCTGGGTCTGGGCCATCTCCATCGGCTCCGGCCTGACCTGCATCGGGCTCAGTCTGCGGACCCGGATGCCGGTCATCACCGCCTGGTCGACGCCCGGCGCCGCCCTGCTGGTCACCAGCCTCGGCGCGTATTCGTACGGGGAGGCGATCGGCGCGTTCCTGGTCACCGGTGTGGTGCTCACCCTGGTCGGGCTGACCGGGGTCTTCGGGCGGCTGATGCGCCATGTGCCGTCGGCGGTGGTCTCCGCGATGCTCGCGGGCATCCTGTTCTCCTTCGGGACCGGGGTGTTCACCTCGCTCACCTCCGCGCCGTACATCGGCGGGGCGGTGCTCGTGGCCTATCTGCTCGGCAAGCGGATGTTCCCCCGGTACGCCGTGCTGGCCGCGCTGGCGGCCGGTGTGGTGGCCGCCGCGGCCACCTCCCGTCTGCATGTGCACCTCGACGGGGTCGGCCTGGCCACCCCGGTCCTGACCACCCCGCACTTCTCGGTGGCCTCCCTGATCGGCATCGCCGTACCGCTGACCCTGGCGACGCTCGGCTCGCAGAACGCGCCCGGGATCGGGGTGCTCACGGCCGCCGGATACCGCCCGGACGACCGGCTGCTCATCGGGTCCACCGGACTGGTCTCGACCCTCCTGGCGCCGTTCGGCTCGCACGCGATCAACCTGGCCGCCATCACGGCCGCGATCTGCACCGGCCCGGAGGCCCACCAGGACACCCGGCGCCGGTATGTCGCCGGTGTCTCCTGCGGGGCGTTCTACCTGCTGATCGGGCTGTTCGGGTCCACGCTCGTGGTGCTGTTCGCCGGGCTGCCCAAGGAGCTGATCGCGGCGACGGCGGGCGTCGCCCTCTTCGGCGCGCTGGCGGGCGGGCTGACCGGGGCCATGACCGAGGAGAAGGACCGCGAGGCCGCGCTGATCACCTTCCTCGCCACCGCGTCCGGGATCACCCTGCACGGGATCGGCTCGGCGTTCTGGGGCCTGCTGTTCGGCATGATCACGCACCTGGTCCTGACCCGCCTGCGCCGCCCCGCCCCGGCGGCCTGACCGGCGCGCCGGAACGCGTAAGCCCGCCTCAAGGGGCCGGACCCCGTCAGCCGGCGGGGTCCGGCCCCTGGCGTGTCACCGCCGCCCGGTCCAGCAGCCCGGTCCGGGCGGCCAGTGCGGCGGCCTCAAGCCGGGAGCCGACGCCGAGCTTCATCAGGACGCGCTGGACGTGCGTACGCGCGGTGCTCGGCGCGATCCGCATCCCGGCCGCGATCAGCCGGGTGTCCTCGCCCTCCGCGACCCGGACCAGCACCTCGACCTCGCGCGGGGTGAGCAGCCGCAGCAGCCTGCGGCCCTCGTCGTCCGGCTGCTCCACCGGGTCGAGCAGTTCGGCGAAGGCGCCCTGGAGGAGCTGGGGCGCGATGGCCGCCTCCCCGGCCCTGGCCTTGGCCATGGCGCGTTCGACGCCCTCGATCCGCTCGTCGTGCCGGACGTACCCGGCGGCCCCGGCCGCGAAGGCGGCGGCGATCCCGCGCGGGCTGGGGACCGGGCCGAGCACGACCACCGCGGTCTGCGGGCGCTCGCGGCGGATGCGGACGACGGGGTCGAAGGTGCCGGGCACGGCGGGCGACGCGGTGCCGAACAGGCAGACCTCCGGGGCCCGTCCGACGACGAGGTCGGCCGCCCCGGTGGTGGGCGCGGCGGCGGCCAGCACCCGGTGGCCGCGCAGTTTCAGTGCCGAGGCCAGCGCCTCGGCGAGCAGTCGGTGGTCGTCCACCACCATCAGCCGGACCCCCATCGCCCCATCCCCCCGTCACACCGGCCACGGCCCCCCGGCCCTCCAGGGCCTGCAAGTTACACGTCCGGGTACGCGTGTGGGGGTGGAACCGGCCGGTTCCACCCCCACCTGTGATGCGGGATCAGCTGGTCTTGAAGGACACCACCAGGTATTCCTTCTCGTCCAGCGAGCTCTTGCGCGGGGCGCTGATCATCGTCTCGGAGATGAAGAACCGCCCCTGTTCGTAGCGGAATTCCGCGTAGTCCGCGGAGAAGCTGGTCTCCGCGTCCCGGACGGCTTTGTCGGACGGGTTGCGCATCAGGACGGTCTGCTTGAAGGTGCTGCCGTCGATGGAGACGATCTCACCGCCCTTGTCGTACGGGGGTTCCCGGTACGCGATGATGTTGGTGCCGTCCATGCGCAGCGGGAACATCGTGAACTTCTCGCCCGCGTCGGCCCGGTCGCCGGTCTGCTTGCCGGTGGTGAGGTCGAAGGAGACGATCTCGTTGGTCCGGCTGAAGCTCTCGCCGGTGCCCTCGTGCTCCTCGGTCGGCAGGTAGATGCGGTTGTTGCCGACGGCGAGGTGCTGGCACTGCTCGACCTCGGTGGAGCCGCACCGGGCCGCGTACTTCTCGGCGTCCGCGGAGATGCGGATCTTCAGCTTGCCGGTGGTCTCGTCGATCGAGAAGAAGTCCGAGATGCTGCTGCCGTCACCGGCGGTGTCGCCGACGTCGGCGGCGACGACGAGCGGCTTGGTGGAGACGATGCTCGCGTAGTCGACGCCGGCCGGCATCTTGTACGAGGAGAGCGGGGCGCCCGTCGTCGGGTTCAGCGCCTGGATGATGAGCTGCGGGTCGTCGTACGTACCGCACTTGCGGACGACGGCCAGGGCCTCGCCGCCGCCGTACCCCATGTCGTAGCAGCCGTCGGTGCTGACCTTGGGCTTCCAGAGCTCGGCGCCGTCGTCCAGCTTGAAGGCGGCGCCGCCCTTGGTGCCGCCGGCGGCGACCGTGGTGCCGCTGAGGGTGACCTCGTCGAAGCGGATGGGTTCGTCACCACCGGTGGCGGCGGTGATCGACTTGCTCCACAGCAGCTTGCCGGTGGCCAGGTCGAGGGCGCCGACCTTGGTGCACTGCTGGTACTTCTTGGCCTTCGTGCGCTTGCCCTCCTCGAAGAGGATGGCGGTCTTGTAGTCCTCGCTCATGTGCCGGGACGCGGCGCACACCTGGCCGTCCAGCGGGATCGACCAGAGCTTGGTGCCCTTGTCCAGGTCGTAGCCGACGACCTCGTTGACGCCCGACTTCACATACGCCTTGTCGGTGACCCAGGAGCCGTCGACGGTGGTGACGTCGGTGACCTTGGGCTGCGGGAGCTGGAAGCCGACGGACGAGCCGACCTCGGCCGGGGCCTTCTCCTTGCCGCCGGTGGAGCCCCCCGTCCCGCCGTCGTCGTCGCCCTTGCCGCCCTTGTTCTCGCCGGAGGTGCCGGCGGAGGTGCCCGCCTCGTCCTTCTTGCCGTCCCCGTCACCGGAGGCGTACCAGATGCCGCCGCCGACGATCAGGGCGACGGCGACCACGGCCGCGACGATGATCTGGGCCTGGGTGGAGAACTTCTTCCCGCCCCCGCCCTGCGGCGGTGTCGGGTAGGCCGGCTGCATCGGGGCGGTCGGATAGCCGTACGGCTGCTGCTGGCCCTGCTGCGGGAAGCCGTAGCCGGGCTGGGTGGGCGGCTGCTGGACGGGCGGCTGCTGGTTCGGCTGGCCCTGCGGGAAGCCGTAGCCCGGCTGCGTGGGCGGCTGGGCGGGCGGCGGGCCCTGCGGGTAGCCGTAGCCCGGCTGCTGCTGGGGCGGGCCGGAGGGCGGCGGCGGGGTCGGGGTCGGGGCGCCGAAGCCACCGGAGGGCGGGCCCTGCGGGGCACCGAAACCGCCGGGCGGCGGGTCCTGCGGCGCGCCGAAGCCGCCCTGGGGCGGGTCGTTGGGCGGCTGCTGGGGCGGCTGGGTCATGACGTTGCGTACCTCGGGGAAGGGGGTCGGTCGGGTTCGTCCGGGCGGGGGTGAGCCGTCAGTTGCCGAAGGCCATCATGGTCTTCGTCTCCAGCTCTTCCTTGTCGTTGCTCGCGCTGACCCGCCCGCTCGTGATGAACGAACGCCCGTCCGCGTACCGGATCTTCGGGTTGTAGAAGGAGCGCTCGATCGCCGAGGTGGAGTCCGGGTGCTTGAGGACCGTCTTCGGGGTGCCGCCGGCCGGGGAGAGGGTCGCGATGCCGCCGCCCTTGCCGTAGCCGCTGTCGAGGTAGAGCAGGACGTCGCCGCCCTCCATGCCGAGCGGCTGCATGGTCTGCTCGGCGGGGGAGTCCGCCTTCCACTTCGTCTTGCCGGTGTTCAGGTTGAACGCGACGATCCTGTTGGTGCGGGCGGAGCCGCTGGTGTCGTCCGCGGTGGCCATGTAGAAGGTGTTGGCGTCGGCCGCGACGCCGGTGCAGTCCTGGAGCTGCTGGCCGAAGATGGAGAAGCCGCCGCCGCACTGCGGGGCGAACTTGTCGCCCTTGTCGCTCTTCATCTGGGAGCGCAGGGTGCCGTTCTCGCGGAGCGCGAGGATGCTCCACTTCTTGTCGTCGCTGTCGCCCTTGGTGAGGGAGACGATGAGCGGGGACACCGAGTAGACCTTGTCGACCTCCCAGCCGCGGGCCGGCTTGTAGGTCCACTTCGCCTTGCCGGTGGCGGGGTCGAGCTCCTCGATCTCCTGCTGCGGGTTCTCGACGTCGCCGGTGCGGCAGTTGACCGCGGCGATGAGCTTGGCGCCGCCGGCGAAGGCGAACGGCTCGCAGTTGCCGCCGCGCTTGCCGAAGACCTCCTTGCCGTCGCTGACCCGGAAGGCGTTGGACGCGCCGGTGCGGCCGGCCGTGACGGTGTCGCCGCTGATGGCCATGGAGAGGTCGGACATCATGTCGAAGAGGCCGCTCTTCTTGACCTCCTTCTTCCAGCCGGCCTTGCCCGTGTTGAGGTCGATCTGCTGGAGGGCGGAGCAGTCGGCCTTGTCCGTGGTGCCGTTCTTGATCGCGATGACGATCTTGCCGTCGGTGGTGGTCTGCTGGGGCGCGGAGCAGATGTCGGCGGGCAGCTTGAGCGTCCACGCCTGCTTGCCGTCGGCGACCGAGTAGCCGGAGACCGTGCGGTACATGCCCTTGACGATGGTGTCGCCGACGATCCAGGGGCCGTAGACGGTCGCGCCGTTGCGCGGGAGGTCGACGTCGTTCTTCTGGAGCCAGAGGACCTTGGCCTCGCCGTCCTTGCGGCCGCTGTTGAGGTCGTCGTCCTCCTCCCGGCCGGTGCCGTTGCCGTCGCCCTTGTCGACGGTGGGCGAGGCGGTCGGCTTCTTCACCTGCTCGGTCTCCTTGGCGACCGGCTTGTCGTCGTCGCCGTCGCCGCCGCTCGTCGCGAAGTACACGCCGCCGCCGATGACCAGGAGCGCGGCGACCGCGGCCCCGATGATCACGGCCGGCTTGCCCTTGAACGGGTTGCCGCCACCGGGGCCGTTCGGTCCGGGCGGCACGGGGGCGCCGGGGTGCTGCTGCGGCGGGAAGCCGTAACCGGCCTGCGGCTGCTGTCCGTACGGACCCGGCTGCTGGGGCTGCCCGTAGGGGCCGGGCTGCTGGGCGTACGGGCCGGGCTGCGGCTGCCCGTAGGGACCGGGCTGCTGGGGCTGGCCATAGGGGCCCGGCTGCTGCGGCTTGTCGTACGGGCCGGGCTGTTGCGGGTAGCCGTAGCCCGGCTGGGCGGGCGGCGGGGTCGGCGGCGCGGCGGGGGCCTGGGGCGGCTGGGCGGGCGGCGGCGGGGTCTGCGGCGGGCCCTGGGGCGGCTGCGGTACCCCGTGCGGCGGCTCCTGCGGAGCGCCGAAGCCTCCCTGCGGCGGTTGCTGTCCGGGCGGCTGGGTCATCAGCGCGTCCCCCTTCGTGCGGTCCGGTGCCCGTTCCGGACTCCCCCGCGATCCCGCCGAAGCCGGGGGCAAGACCCCCTGGACCGCGACGGAATGGAGCGAATCGGGCATGGATCCCGCAGTGTCACGTCAGTCGAGCGGGACTTCTTTGTACCACCCACCCGGGGACGCCTTCCGGTTCGGTCCGCCCCTGTTCCCAAGGGAGGACCGGGCCGTGATGCCGCTGTGATGCTTCGGACCGTCAGCCGCCGAAGACCGCCATGGAGCGCATGTCGACCTCGTCGTCGCCGGTGATGCCGCTGATGCGGGTCTGCGTCAGCAGGGTGCGTCCGCCGGTGTACGTGATCCGGGGCTCGATGAAGTCGCGCTCCAGGCCGATGCCCGACACCGGGTGGTGCAGCACGAACTGCGGGGTGCCGCCGGTCGCGGGCAGGGTGGCGATCCCGCCGCCCTTGCCCTTCATGGCCTCCACGTACATCAGCAGCTTCCCGCCCTCCATGCGCAGCGGGACGGCGGTCTGCCCGTCCGGCCCGTCGGCGGACCAGCGGAACTTGCCGGTGGTGAGGTCGAAGGCGACGATCTTGTTGCCGTGGCCGGCGACCGCGTCGGTCCCGGTGCTCATGCAGAAGGTGTGCGCGTCGGCGGCCACGCCCACGCAGCCGTCCAGGTTCCGGCTGAGGGACGTCAGGTCCCCATCGCACTTGACCTGGTAGCCGCCCGGTCCGCCGGAGAGCTGGGTGCGGTAGGTGCCGTCGGAGTTGAGGACGAGGATGGCCCATTTGTCGGGGTCCTCCAGCTGCTTCAGCGAGACGACGAGCGGGCTGACCGAGTAGATCTGCCCGACCTCCCACTTCTTCTTGAGCTTGTACGTCCACAGCGCCTTGCCGGTGACCGGGTCGATCCGCTGGACCTGCTGGTCCTTGTACTGGTCGTCGGCGGTGTGGCAGCTGACGGCGGCGATGGCCACCGGGCCGCTGGCGACGCCGAACGGCTGGCACTTGCCGGTCCGTTCACCGAAGAGCCGCTTGCCGTCGCTGATCCGGAAGCCCTCGGTCCGGCTGGTCCGGCCGACGGTCACGGTGTCTCCGTTGGTGGACATCACGAGGTCGGAGAGCCCGTCCCAGAGGCCCTTGCGGACATACGACTTGCGCCAGCCGGCCTTGCCGGTCCTCAGGTCGACCATCTGGAGCGTGTCGCAGTCGGCGTCGTCCGCGGTGTCGTGCCTGACCCCGAGGACGATCTTGCCGTCGGCGGTGGGCTGCGAGGGGGCCGCACACATCTGGGTGGACAGCCGGAGGTTCCACCGGACGCTGCCGTCGGAGAGCGAGTAGCCCGAGACCGTGTAGAACATCGCCTTGGCGACGGTGTCCCCGGCGAACCAGGGGCCGAACACGTCCGAGCCGTTACGCGGCAGGTCGACGCCGCCCTTCTGAATCCAGGCGACCTTCGCCTCGCCCGGCTCGACCCCGGCGTTGATGGTCCGGACCTGCTCCTCCGGACTGGCCACCGGGTCCCCGGTGGCCCCGCCCTTGGTGGGTGAGGGCTTCACCGTGGGCTTCGCGGAGTGGGTCGGCCCGGCGAGCGGCTTGCCGTCGTCCCCGCCGCCGCTGGTGGCGAACCAGATCCCGCCGCCCGCGAGGAGCGCCACGGCGAGCACGGCCCCGACGGTCTTCCCGGTCCGGCCCCGGAACCGCCCGCCCGGGCCCCGCGGACCGCCGGGCCCGGGGGCCGCGTACTGCTGCTGGGTGAGCACCCGGCCGGTCGCCGGATCGTACGGCGCCCCGAACTCGCCCTGCGGCGGCTGACTCATCGGACCGGTCCCCCTGTGGTGAAAGCGGCACGGTCATGGCCCGCACCGGGCAAGGGTTCTTTGTACCACCCGCCCCACATGTGACGACGGTCAGGCGTCCTCGGCCAGTTCCAGCCAGCGCATCTCCAGCACATCGCGCTCCGCGACCAGTTCGCGCAGCTCAGCGTCGAGCTTCGCCACCTTCTCGAAGTCCGTGGCGTTCTCGGCGATCTGCGCGTGCAGGGTCGTCTCGCGGGACGACATCTTCTCCAGCTGCCGTTCGACCTTCTGGAGCTCCTTCTTGGCCGCGCGGGCCGCCTGCGCGGAGACCGCGGGCGCCGGGGCGGCGGCCTGCGCGGCGGCCGGGGCGGCGGGGGTGGCCGTCTCGGCCTGGCGCTGCCTGCGCTCCAGGTACTCGTCGATGCCGCGCGGCAGCATCCGCAGCGCCCGGTCTCCGAGCAGGGCCATGACCCGGTCCGTGGTGCGCTCGATGAAGAACCGGTCGTGAGAGATCACGATCATGGAGCCGGGCCAGCCGTCGAGCAGGTCCTCCAGCTGGGTCAGGGTCTCGATGTCGAGGTCGTTGGTCGGCTCGTCCAGGAAGAGGACGTTGGGCTCGTCCATCAGCAGGCGCAGGATCTGGAGCCGGCGCCGCTCACCGCCGGAGAGGTCGCCGACGGGCGTCCACTGCTTCTCCTTGGCGAAGCCGAACTGCTCGCAGAGCTGTCCGGCGGTCATCTCCCGCCCCTTGCCGAGGTCCACCCGGTCCCGCACCTGCTGGACGGCTTCCAGGACCCGCAGGTTCGGGTTCAGCTCGTGGACCTCCTGGGAGAGGTAGGCGAGCCGGACGGTCTTGCCGACGACGACCTTCCCGGCGGCCGGCTGGACCTCGCCCTCGCTGCGGGCGGCCTCGGCGAGCGCCCGCAGCAGCGAGGTCTTTCCGGCGCCGTTGACCCCGACCAGGCCGATGCGGTCGCCGGGGCCGAGCTGCCAGGTGAGGTGCTGGAGCAGGGTCTTGGGGCCGGCCTGGACGGTGACGTCCTCCAGGTCGAAGACGGTCTTGCCGAGCCGGGCGTTGGCGAACTTCATCAGCTCGCTGGTGTCGCGCGGCGGCGGCACGTCCGCGATCAGCTCGTTGGCGGCCTCGATGCGGTAGCGGGGCTTGGCGGTGCGGGCGGGGGCGCCGCGCCGCAGCCAGGCCAGCTCCTTGCGCATCAGGTTCTGCCGCTTGGCCTCCTCGGTCGCGGCGATCCGCTCCCGTTCGGCGCGGGCGAACACGTAGTCGCTGTAGCCGCCCTCGTACTCGTGGACCGTGCCGCGCTGCACGTCCCACATGCGGGTGCAGACCTGGTCCAGGAACCAGCGGTCGTGGGTGACGCAGACCAGGGCGGAGCGGCGGGCGCGCAGATGGCCGGCGAGCCAGGAGATGCCCTCGACGTCGAGGTGGTTGGTCGGCTCGTCCAGGACGATCAGGTCCTGCTCGGCGATGAGCAGCTTGGCGAGCGCGATGCGGCGCCGCTCGCCGCCGGAGAGCGGGGCGATGACCGTGTCCAGGCCGTTCTGGAAGCCCGGCAGGTCGAGCCCGCCGAAGAGCCCGGTCAGCACGTCGCGGATCTTGGCGCTGCCCGCCCACTCGTGGTCGGCGAGGTCGCCGATGACCTCGTGGCGGATGGTCGCCCCGGGGTCGAGCGAGTCGTGCTGGGTGAGCACGCCGAGGCGCAGCCCGCCGCTGTGCGTGACGCGGCCGGTGTCGGCCTCCTCCAGCCGGGCGAGCATCCGGATCAGGGTCGTCTTGCCGTCGCCGTTGCGGCCGACGACGCCGATCCTGTCCCCCTCCGAGACGCCGAGGGAGACACCGTCGAGCAGGGCACGGGTGCCGTACACCTTGCTGACCTGCTCGACATTGATGAGGTTGACGGCCACGAACGCTCCAGCTGCGAGGAAGACTCCGGCCTTCCAGCGTAGTCGCCGCCGCACGGACCTCCGTACGAGTGCCCGTACGGGCCGGGGTAGGTTGCGCGCAAACGATCAAGGGGTGGGGACTGTCATGACACGTCGTACGGTTCGCGGGCTGGTGCCCGTACTGCTGGCCGCGGCCGCGCTGACCGGCTGCTCGTCGGACGCGGATGCGGGCGGGGACGCGAAGGCGGGGAAGTCCGCGGCGCCCGCCGCGAAGACCGCGGCCGAGGGCAGCTCGGTCGGGGGCCCCGGCTCCGGCTGCGAGCTGCCGGTGACCTTCGGCCTGGCGGAGGACTGGAAGCCGGCGGCCGTTGTGCCGGCCGATCCCGATTCGGAGCTGGGCGCCCTCTTCACGCAGGGCCCGGTCGACCTGGTCTGCGAGATCGACGCCAAGCCGGCCGGGCACATCGGGTTCCTGCGGGTCTGGCGGGGGAAGAGCAAGGACGCCTCGCCGCGCGCCACGCTGGAGGGGTTCGTCAAGGCGGAGGAGAACACCTCCGAGGTCACGTACACGCAGTTCACGGCGGGCGGTCAGGCCGCGACCGAGGTGACCTACACCTTCCGCAGCCCGATCATGGACGGACCGCGCCTCACCCACGCCTTCGCCCTCGCCACCCCCGAGGGCCCGGTCGTGGTCCACCTGGGCGGCCTGGACTCGGACGAGCACGAGGAGATGCTCCCGGCGTACGAGCTGGCGAAGACGTCCGTACGGGTGGGCTGACCGCCTACACGACCGTCGCCCCCGGGGCCGGGGACACCGCCGTCCGCGCCGTGCGGCAGGTTCCCGAGGCGGTGAGGGCGGCGGCCACCCGGTCGGCCGTCGCCTCGTCCTCCGTGAGGAACGCGGTCGTCGGGCCCGAGCCGGAGACCAGGGCCGCCAGCGCCCCCGCCGCCGTGCCCGCCGCCAGGGTCGCGGAGAGGGACGGGCGCAGGGAGAGCGCGGGGGCCTGGAGGTCGTTGCCCAGGGTGGCGGCCAGGGCCTTCGGGTCGCCCGTCCGCAGCGCGTCCAGGAGGGCGTCCGACGCGACGGGTTCCGGGACGCGGGTGCCCGCCGTGAGGCGGTCGAACTCGCGGTAGACCGCCGGGGTGGAGAGCCCGCCGTCGGCCACCGCGAACACCCAGTGGAAGGTGCCGCCGGCCTCGACCGGGGTCAGCCGCTCGCCCCGGCCGGTCCCGAGCGCGGCGCCGCCGACCAGGCTGAACGGCACATCGCTGCCCAGCTCCGCGCAGAGGGCGAGCAGGTCCTCGCGCGGCGTATCGGTCCCCCACAGCGCGTCGCAGGCCAGCAGGGCGCCGGCGCCGTCCGCGCTGCCCCCGGCCATGCCGCCGGCGACCGGGATGTCCTTGTCGATGTGGATGTGCACATCGGGCGCGATGCCGTGGCGCGCGGCCAGCGCGGCCGCCGCCCGGGCCGCGAGGTTCGACGCGTCCAGCGGGACCTGGGCCGCGTCGGGCCCGGCGCAGGTGATGCGCAGGCTGTCGGCGGGGGTGACGGTGACCTCGTCGTACAGGCCGACGGCGAGGAAGACGTTGGCCAGGTCGTGGAAGCCGTCGGGGCGCGCGGCGCCGACCGCGAGCTGGACGTTGACCTTGGCGGGGACCCGCACGGTGACACTCACTGGGCACTCCCGGTCTCGTCGGCGGACCTGCTCCCGGCGGCCGGCTCGTCCTCCGCGGCCATCCCGTTCCCGGCGGACGGCTTGTTCTCCGCGGCCATCCCGTTCCCGGCGGACGGCTTGTTCTCCGCGACCGCCGCGAACTCCTCGATCGTCAGGGACTCCCCGCGCGCCTGCGGCGAGATGCCGGCCGCGACCAGGGCGGCCTCGGCGGCCGGTGCGGAGCCGGCCCAGCCCGCGAGGGCCGCGCGCAGCGTCTTGCGGCGCTGGGCGAACGCGGCGTCGACCACCGCGAAGACCTCCGCCTTGCTCGCGGTCGTCGCCACGGGCTCCGCGCGGCGGACCAGCGAGACGAGCCCGGAGTCCACGTTCGGCGCGGGCCAGAAGACCTTGCGGCCGATGGACCCGGCGCGCTTGACGTCCGTATACCAGTTGGCCTTCACGGACGGCACGCCGTAGACCTTGTTGCCGGGCCGGGCGGCCAGCCGGTCCGCGACCTCCGCCTGCACCATGACGAGCGTGCGCTCGATGCTGGGGAAGCGGTCGAGGACGGTGAGCAGCACCGGCACGGCGACGTTGTACGGGAGGTTGGCGACCAGCGCCGTGGGCGGCGGGCCGGGCAGTTCGCGTACGAGCATGGCGTCCGAGTGCACCAGCGCGAAGCGGTCGGCGCGGGCGGGCATCCGGGCGGCGACGGTGGCGGGCAGGGCCGCCGCGAGTACGTCGTCGATCTCGACGGCGACGACCCGGTCGGCGACCTCAAGGAGCGCGAGGGTCAGCGAGCCGAGGCCCGGGCCGATCTCGACCACCACGTCGTCCGGCCGGACCTCCGCCGTGCGCACGATCCGGCGGACCGTGTTGGCGTCGATGACGAAGTTCTGCCCGCGCTGCTTGGTGGGGCGTACGCCGAGGGTGTCGGCCAGTTCGCGGATGTCTGCGGGACCCAGAAGGGCGTCGGGCTCAGTGGTACTCACCTGTAAAGCGTAAGGCGCCCCGCGGGGCGCCCCCGCTCAGTAGTCGAACGCCCGCGCCGTGTTGTCCGCGATCGCCTCGGCCAGGGTGTCCTCGTCCAGGCCCTTCACCGCCGCCATCGCCCGCAGCGTGACCGGGATCAGATACGGGGCGTTGGGCCGCCCCCGGTACGGCGCCGGGGTCAGGAACGGGGCGTCCGTCTCGACCAGGACCAGTTCCAGCGGGGCGGCCGCGAGTGCGTCGCGCAGCGGCTGGGCGTTCTTGAAGGTCATGTTCCCGGCGAACGACATGAAGTAGCCGGCGTCCGCGCAGACCCGGGCCATGTCCGCGTCGCCGGAGTAGCAGTGGAAGACGGTCCGCTCGGGTGCCCCCGCGTCCGCGAGGACGCGCAGGACGTCCGCGTGCGCGTCGCGGTCGTGGATGACGAGGGCCTTGCCGTGCCGCTTGGCGATCTCGATGTGCGCCCGGAAGGACTCCTCCTGGGCGGCCATGCCCTCGGGGCCGGTCCGGAAGTAGTCGAGGCCGGTCTCGCCGACGCCGCGTACGTGCGGCAGGGCGGCCAGCGCGTCGATCTCCGCGAGGGCTTCGTGCAGCGCGGCGCTGCCGCCCCCTTCGCGCGCCCCTTGCCGCGACCAGCCATCGGGATCACCGTGCACGATGCGCGGCGCCTCGTTGGGGTGGAGGGCCACCGCCGCGTGCACGTTGGCGTGTGCGGCGGCGGTCTCGGCGGCCCAGCGGGAACCCTTCACGTCGCAGCCCACCTGGACCACGGTCGTCACGTTGACCGCGGCGGCCCTGGCCAGGCCCTCCTCGACGGTGCCGTCCTGCATGTCCAGGTGGGTGTGTGAATCGGCGACCGGCACCCGGAGGGGTTCCGGCAGCGGCGGGGCTTCGGTGCGGCTCATGGCCACGATCGTACGAGGACCGCGGCGGTCCGCCCTACTTGCGGAACGGATGCAGCAGGTCGGACAGGTGCCAGTGGTGACCGGCGGACGGGGCGGCGGTGGCGGCCACCGGCTCCTCGGCCTGCTCCCCGGGGACCAGCGGCCCGGCCGCGGGCTGGGAACGGTTCTGGCTGTACAGGAACCGCTGGATGTTGGAGACCCGGCCGGCCCGCATGATCCGCACGACGTGCCCGCCGCAGTTGGCGCAGGTCGGCGTGGACAGGGGCGAGGGCACCCGTTCGCCGTCCGCCTTGTAGACCACGTAGGCGTGCCCCGACGCGTCGGCGTGGTGCTCTATCTCGTACGCCTGCTCCCACCCGTGTCCGCACCTCATGCAGGCGAAGGCGTATGCCTCGTGTGCGGTGGCTGCTGTGGTGTCGCTCATGCCTGCTCCTCTTGTCCGTCGGACAAGCACTCCGGGGAATGCGCCCTGCCATCCAGTGGACGCCTTCACCGGCGGGAGCGCACCGGGCCCTGTCGAGTGTTGGAGCGGTTTTGGCCTTCTCGTGGTCAAAGGGGCCGGTACGCGGCTCTCGCTTTGCTTTTCACGATAGTCCTTTACCGTTCGCGTGGCCGGTCCGAGCAGCATTCTTTGCCGCGACGACGGCGTCGAACACCTCGCGCTTGGGCAGGCCCGCGTCGGCGGCCACGGCGGCGATCGCCTCCTTGCGCCGCTCCCCCGCCTCCTCGCGCACCCGCACCCTGCGCACCAGCTCCTCGGCGTCCATTTCCTCGCCCGTGGAGCCCGCGCCCTCCACGACGACGGTGATCTCACCGCGTACCTGCTCGGCGGCCGACCAGGCGGCAAGATCGCCCAGCGGACCGCGCTTGACCTCCTCGTACGTCTTGGTCAGCTCGCGGCACACCGCGCCCCGCCGCTCGGCGCCGAAGACCTCGGCCATCGCGGCGAGGGTGTCGTCCAGGCGGTGCGGAGCCTCGAAGAAGACCATCGTGCGGGGCTCACGGGCGACCTCGCGGAGCTTGGAGAGGCGTTCGCCGCCCTTGCGCGGGAGAAAGCCCTCGAAGCAGAACCGGTCCACCGGCAGCGCGGACAGGGCGAGCGCGGTGAGCACGGCGGACGGGCCGGGCACTGCGGTGACCCGGATGTCCTGCTCCACGGCTGCGGCGACGAGCCGGTAGCCGGGGTCGGACACGGACGGCATCCCGGCGTCCGTGACCAGCAGCACCCGGGCCCCGCCGGCCAGTGCCTCGACGAGTTCCGGCGTACGGGCGGTCTCGTTGCCCTCGAAGTACGAGACGACGCGTCCCGTGGTGTGGACGCCGAGCCCCTGGGTCAGCCGGCGCAGCCTGCGGGTGTCCTCGGCGGCGATGATGTCGGCCGCCTCCAGCTCGGCGGCGAGGCGCGGCGGGGCGTCCGCCAGATCGCCGATGGGGGTCCCTGCGAGCACGAGCGTTCCAGTCGTTCCAGTCACAAGCCCCATCCTCCCGCACGGGGAACACCTCTCCCACAGACGCGTTCCCTACGATGGCGCGGTGACGAGTACTGCGCCCGAAGCCCGGCAGGGCCAAGACGCCGGGGAACAGCACGGCCCGGAGCCGACTTCCTGGCAGCGGCGGCTGCGCCGCTTCGGCCATGCCCCGCGCCCCGACACCGGGCTGCGGGAGCGGCTGATCCCGCCGTACACCCGGCCCGGGAAGCAGCTGTGGGCGGTGCTCGGCGTGCCGCCGCTGCTCGCGGACCGGCTGGTGCGCTGGTCGGCGTGGGGCGGTCCGCTGCTGGTCGCGGCGGTCGCGGGGGTGCTGCGCTTCTGGAAGCTGGGCAGCCCGCACGCGGTGATATTCGACGAGACGTACTACGCGAAGGACTCCTGGGCGCTGATCAACCAGGGGTACGAGGGCTCGTGGCCCAAGGACGTCGACAAGCTGATCCTGAACGACCCCTCGCAGGTGCCGGTGCCCACCGACCCCGGCTATGTGGTGCACCCGCCCGTGGGCAAGTGGATCATCGGGCTCGGCGAGCAGCTGTTCGGGTTCACGCCGTTCGGCTGGCGGTTCATGGTCGCCGTGCTCGGCACGCTGTCGGTGCTGATGCTGTGCCGGATCGGCCGCCGGCTGTTCCGCTCGACGTTCCTCGGCTGTCTGGCGGGCGCGCTGCTGACGGTGGACGGGCTGCACTTCGTGATGAGCCGCACCGCGCTGCTCGACCTGGTGCTGATGTTCTTCGTGCTGGCCGCGTTCGGCTGTCTGCTCATCGACCGCGACTGGGCCAGGCGCCGGCTCGCGGCGGCGCTGCCGGTGGACGAGGACGGTGTGCTGCGCCCGGACGCCGGGATCGCGGAGCGTCTGCGTCTGGGGTGGCGGCCCTGGCGGATCGCCGCCGGTGTCTCGCTGGGCCTGGCCGCCGCCACGAAGTGGAACGGCCTGTACATCATGGTCGCGTTCGGCCTGATGACGGTGTTGTGGGACGCGGGGGCGCGCCGCACCGCCGGGGCCGTGCGCCCGTATCTCGCGGTGCTGCTGCGGGACGTGCTTCCGGCGTTCGTCTCGGTGGTCCCGGTCGCGCTGGCCACGTATCTCGCGTCCTGGACGGGCTGGATCGTCCGGAACTCACCGGACCGGCACGGCTACTTCCGGGACTGGGCCGCGACGGACGGCAGGGGCGGCAACTGGACCTGGCTGCCGGACTGGGTGCGCAGCCTGTGGCACTACGAGCACCAGGTGTACGACTTCCATGTGCACCTCACGTCCGGGCACACCTACCAGTCCAACCCGTGGAGCTGGATCGTGCTGGGCCGGCCCGTCTCGTACTTCTACGAGGAGCAGAACGGCTGCGCCGAGTCGGTGACCGGGAAGTGCTCCCGCGAGGTGCTGGCGATCGGGACGCCGCTGCTGTGGTGGGCGGCCTGCTTCGCCCTGGTGTACGTGCTGTGGCGCTGGATCTTCCGCCGCGACTGGCGGGCGGGCGCGATCGCCTGCGGGGTGGCCGCGGGGTGGGTGCCGTGGTTCCTGTACCAGGAGCGCACGATCTTCCTGTTCTACGCGGTCGTGTTCGTGCCGTTCCTGTGTCTGGCGGTGTCGATGATGATCGGCGCGATGCTGGGGCCCGCGGCGGAGACGGGACCACGGTACGAACTCGGGCTCGCGAAGCCCGATCCCTCCGGGGAGCGGCGGCGGACCCTGGGGGCGGTGGCGGCCGGTGTGCTGGTGCTGCTGATCATCTGGAACTTCATCTACTTCTGGCCGCTGTTCACCGGAACGCCCATTCCGGAGGACGCGTGGCGGGACCGGATGTGGCTGGACACCTGGATCTGAGCGGCCGCATCCCGCCATTCCCGGCATGTCCGCGTCGCATTCCGATAACAACCGGTACTCCTGTCACTACGGTCCCGTAGGGTGCCCCGTACAGCCTTCTTGAACGTGTTCAAGAAGCATGCTCCGGGGGATGGGGACAGCGGTAATGCGCAGTGGGGCGAAGGTAGGCATAGTCGGCGGGGTGTTCGCGCTCGTGCTGGGCGGGGTGGGGTACGGGGCGTACAACATCCTGGACGGCCTCGGGGACAGCGGTGTCGGCGGCGGTACGAGCACGGCCGCCGACTCCACCGAGGTGAGGTCGGGCCCGGTCACCAAGGAGGAGATCGCCGACACCTCGAAGGACTTCCTGGCCGCGTGGGCGGAGGGCGACGCGGCGGTCGCGGCGGCGCTCACCAACAACAAGGCCGACGCGGAGACGGCGCTGACGGGCTACAGCGACACGGTCCACGTCACCAAGGCCGTGATCACCCCGGGCAAGGCGACGGGCTCGACCGTCCCGTACACCGTGAAGGCGACGGTTTCGTACAAGGGCGCGACGAAGTCCTGGTCGTACGCCTCGAAGCTCACCGTCGTACGCGGACTGACCACGGGTCGTCCGCTGGTCGACTGGGAGCCTTCAGTCATCCATCCGGACCTCGCCAAGGGCGAGTCGCTGGAGACCGGCGAGTCCTCCACCGCGTCGATCGAGGCGGTGGACCGCAACGGGCAGGTGCTCACCAAGGAGAAGTACCCGTCGCTCGGCGGCATCCTGGACGAGCTGCGCAAGAAGTACGGCGCGAAGGCCGGCGGCACGACGGGGATCGAGACCTGGATCAACAGCGCGAACGCCGACGGGATCAACAAGACGCTGCTGACCCTGGTCAAGGGCAAGCCGGGCAAGTTGCAGACGACGCTGGACGCGAAGATCCAGGCGGCGGCCGAGCGGGGCGTGAAGAAGTTCGCGGAGGCGTCGGTCGCGGCGGTCGAGCCGTCCACGGGCGCGATCCGGGCCATCGCGAACAACCGGGCCGACGGCTTCGACGCGGCCCGGAAGGGCAAGGTCGCCCCCGGCTCGACGATGAAGATCATCACCGCCGCGATGATCATTCAGAACGGCCTGGGCAGCGCGAACGCGCCCGTCCAGTGCCCCGCGACCGTGCCCTGGGTGGGGGTCGTCTTCCACAACCTGAACGACTTCTCGATGCCGAGCGCCACACTGAAGACGGCGTTCGCCCGGTCCTGCAACACCGCTTTCATCAAGCCGGTGCTGCCCCTGGGCAACAAGCGCGACACCGCGCTGGGCAACGAGGCCAGCCAGTACTTCGGGCTCGGCGGCGACAACTGGCAGACCGGGATCGTGACCACGGACGGCAGCGTTCCCGAGTCCCGGGACGCCGAGACCGCCGCCTCGTTCATCGGCCAGGGCAAGGTCCAGATGAACCCGCTCAACATGGCCTCGGTGACCGCGACCGCCGTCAACGGCCGCTTCCGGCAGCCGTTCATCGTGCCGCAGTCCCTGGACAACCGGACCTTCGCCACCGCGACCCCGCTGCCGCCCGGCGTCTCCGGTCAGCTCAAGGAGATGCTGCGCTACACGGCGACCGCCCCCGAGGGCACCGCGACGCAGGCCATGGCGAGCGTCGGCCCTGACAAGGGCGCCAAGACGGGCTCGGCGGAGATCGACGGCCACGCCACGTCCGACAGCTGGTTCACCGGTTTCAGCAACGACCTGGCGGCCGCCGCCCTGGTCCAGTCCGGCGGCCACGGCGGCGACGCGGCGGGCCCGGTCGTCGCGGAGGTCCTGCGGGCGGGGCCGTGAGCCCGGCGGGCCACGACCCCGGGGATCTGGACCGGCTCAAGGAGAACCGCGACCCCGCCGACTTCCTGATCCACGACAGGATCGCCGCCGCGCTGCGGGCCGCCGGGCCTCAGTAGCCCACCGTGAAGTGCCGTTCCCCTCGCGGCCGTTCCAGCTCGTCCAGCACCGCCACCGCCAGGTCCTCCGCCGCGATGCGGGACGCGCCGTCGTCCGTGGTGAGCAGGGTCGTCGTGCCCCGGCGGTACGCACCCGTGCGGCGGCCCGGCTCCAGGACGGCGGGCGGGCTGAGGTAGGTCCAGTCGGCCTCGTGCGCCCGGCAGGCGGCGAGCTGGGCGGAGCTGGCGGCGGCGACCGTGCGCCACTGCGGCGGTACGTACGCGGGGTCGTCCACCACCAGCCGCCCGGGGTGCCCGGGGACCTCCAGCGGGCCCGCGCCGCCGATCACCAGGACGCGCGTCCCGGTCTTCGCGGCCGCGTCGAGCAGCGCGGTCGTCGTCGCCGCGATGGTGTGCTCGCGCCCCACGGGCGGGCGGGTCGCGGCCACCACCGCGTCGGCCCCGTCGAACAGGGCGCACATCGCGTCGGTGTCGTCCGCGTCGCCCGCCACCGGGGTGACCCCGGGCGGCAGGGTGTCCGGGCGGGTGGAGCGGTACACCGCGAGGAGCGCGTGGCCCCGGTGCGCGGCTTCGGTGACGACACGGGAGCCGGCCATGCCTGCGGCTCCGAGAACGGCGATCCTCATCGAGGGGTCCTTTCCGGTACGGGAGTTGTGGGGACGAGAGACTTACGGGCGGCGCGCCCCGGAAGCTGGCCCCCGACGATCGAGGCGAGGGCGAGCGCGAAGCCCGCCAGCTGGACCGGGCCGAGCGTCTGGTCCAGGACGAGCGCGCCCAGCCCGGCCGCGACGAGCGGCGAGAGCAGTCCGAGGACGGCCACCGAGGTCACCGGCAGCGCGCCGATGCCCCGGAACCACAGGGCGTACGTCAGCAGCCCGCCGACCAGGCCCAGCCAGAGGTAGCCGAGCGCGGCGCGGCCGTCGATCGCGGGCGGGGCGCCCTCGGCGAGGAAGGTGACCGGCGCCAGGAAGAGGCCCCCGGCGGTGAGCTGCCAGCCGGTGAAGGCGAGCGGCCCGACGCCCTCGGGCCGCCCCCACCGCTTGGTGAGCGTCACGCCGAGCCCCATCGTGGCCGCCCCGGCGAGGCCCGCCGCCACCCCGGCCGCGTCCAGCTCCGCCCCGGGCCCGATGACCACCAGGCCGACGCCCAGCACCCCCGTAACACCCCACAACAGGGGCCGGGCCGCCAGGGGCTGGCGGAGGACGGCGACCGCGAGGACGGCGACGACGAGCGGTTGGGCGGCGCCCAGGGTGGCGGCGACACCGCCCGGCAGCCGCTCCGCCGTGATGAACAGCAGCGGCAGGAAGAGCCCGATGTTGAGCACCCCGAGCACCGCCGCCTTCCCCCACCAGGCGCCGCGCGGCAGCGTGCGGGTGACGGCGAGGGCGATCAGCCCGGCGGGCAGGGCGCGCAGGAAGCCGGCGAACAGCGGGTGCCCGGCCGGCAGGAACTCGGTGGTGACGAGGTAGGTCGTGCCCCACACCGCCGGGGCGAGCGCGGTCAGGGCGGTACGGGGCAGCGCCCCGGGTCGACTGGTCATGGTTCGAAGTCTCGGCCCGGACCCATTGATGAGTCCAACACATGTCCGTCACCGCATTGATCTCTATCCACGATGGATGGACGATGCACCCATGGAGCTCCAGCAGATGCGTTACGTGATCGCCGTGGCCGAAACCGGCAGCTTCACCCGGGCCGCCGAACGGTGCCTGGTGGTGCAGTCGGCGCTGAGTCACCAGATCGCCCGCCTGGAACGGGAGCTGGGCGGGCGGCTCTTCGAGCGGACCACCCGCCGGGTGCGGCTGACCCCGGCCGGCGAGGCGTTCCTGCCGGCTGCCCGCCAGTGCCTGGAGGCCGCCGAGCGCGCCGCCGCCGAGGTCGCGGCGGCCGTCGGCGAGGTGCGCGGCCGGCTCGCGGTGGGCCTGATCCCGACGGTCACCGCGGTCGACATCCCGGCCGCCCTGGGCGACTTCCGCCGGCGCCACCCCCAGGTGCGTGTCAGCCTGCGCGTGGGCGCCAGCGACGAGCTGGCCGAGCAGGTCCGCGAAGGGGCCCTCGACGTGGCTTTCCTCGGGCTGCCCGCGACCGCCGCGCCCCGGGGCGTCGGCCGCCACGAACTGGCCCGCGACCGGCTCGTCGCGGTGGTCGCCCCGGACCATCCGCTGGCCGGGGCGCCCTCCGTGGACCTGCGGAGACTCGCATCGGAGGTCTTCGCGGACTTCCCGGCGGGCACGGCCGGACGCGCCCAGACCGACCAGGCGTTCGCCGCCGCCGGACTCACCCGCGATGTCGCCTTCGAGGTCACCACCGCGGACTACATCGCGAGCCTCGTCAGCCCCGGCCTGGCGGTGGCCATGCTGCCGCCCGCGTACGCCGTCCGACTGGCCGGCATCGTCGCGATCGAGGTCTCCGACGCACCGGTCCGCGTCCAGCACGTCGTCTGGAGCCGGTCCGGCCGCACCCCGGCCGCGACGGCGTTCCTCGGGGCGCTCGGCATCCCCGTAACGGACGGGGAGGACTCATGAAGTGATGACACGAAGTATTGACACGCTCTTGTCAGGAGCGGAACACTCCACAGCGGGAGAGCGCTCTCCAAGAATGACCGCAGTGCTTCCGTACCTCCCCGGCCGGGCGCCCTCCCTCACCCCACGCTCCCCCACGACGCAGCAGGAGGTCTCCATGCCACGGAGGTCCAGAACGCTCACCGGACTGCTCTTGTTCACCTCACTGAGCCTGACCACGGCCGGGATCGCCGGGATCGCCGCGACGGCGAACGCGGCCCCCGGGACGGGCACCGCCGCGCACACCGAGCACGCGGCCTACTCGATGCCGGGCATGCCCGGCATGCCGGCGTCCACCCAGGCGTCCGGCGACGACCCGGACGGGGACGGCTACATCATGGCCGACCCGCCGGTCACCGGGGTCACCCCCTCGATGGACGTCCCGCCGACGGCGTACTTCCACGAGTTCCAGGCCAAGTGCGCCCCCACGCACACCGCGCCGGACGACCCGATCGTCTACCCGGGCCAGCCCGGCAAGTCCCACGACCACACGTTCATGGGCAACACCACGACGGACGCGTACACCACCGCCGCCTCACTGGAGTCCGGCGACACCACGTGTCTGGCGCCCGGCGACAAGTCGGGCTACTGGATGCCGAGCCTGTTCAACGGGGACACCAAGGTGCTCCCGGACGGCGTCCAGACCATCTACTACAAGTCGGGTGTCACCGACTACCGCAGCGTGCGCCCCTTCCCCAAGGGCCTGCGTTACGTGGTCGGCAGCCCGATGCAGAGCGAGGAGGAGTTCAAGAACCTGAAGGGCACCGTCGAGGGCTGGGAGTGCGGTGACTCCTTCAAGAACTACAACTTCCCGGCCAGTTGCCCCGACCGCCGGGACGTGCAGCTCAACCTCCGCCTCCAGGCGCCCAGTTGCTGGGACGGCATCCACCTGGACACGCCGGACCACAAGAGCCACATGGCGTACCCGGTCGCGGGCGGAGCCAACTACAACTCCTGCCCGGCGGACCACCCGGTCGCGCTGCCGATGATCGAGTTCAAGATGGCGTGGCCGGTCAACGGCGACATGTCCCAGGTGAAGCTGGCGAGCGGGGCGGGCTTCTCGTTCCACTACGACTTCATGAACGGCTGGGACACCGCCACGCTGGACGCCATGGTCACCCACTGCATCAAGGGCGGCCTCCAGTGCGACCCGCACGGCTACGACGAGAACCACCCCGAGCAGGGTGCGGTGCTCGACGGGAACTACGAGCTGCCGTAACCGCGGCCGCGCACACCCCCACAGGTCCGGGGCCTTTTTTCGGCCCACACCGGAGAGCGCTCTCCAAGATCGCGGAGGCCCCGGACCATGCGCGTACGGACCACTCCTCATCCCCCCAACTCCCCCCACCCGCAAGGAGAGAGCCACATGCACCATCCCCCCACCCGTACGACCCGCACCACCCGCCGCCTGCTCGCGCCCGTCGCGGCGGCCGCCCTGCTCGGCGGCGGACTGCTCACCCTTCAGGCACCCGCCGCGCAGGCGGCCGGAAACGTCGTGAAGGTCACCGGTTCGCAGGGCAACTGGCAGCTCACCGTGGACGGTTCGCCGTATACGGTCAAGGGCCTCACCTGGGGCCCCTCGGTAGCGGATGCCGGTAAGTATCTGCCGGACCTGGCCTCGATGGGCGTCAACACGATCCGCACCTGGGGCACGGACGCCACCAGCGAGCCGCTGTTCGACACGGCGGCGGCCAACGGCGTCAAGGTGATCGCCGGCTTCTGGCTCCAGCCCGGCGGCGGCCCCGGCAGCGGCGGTTGCGTCAACTACCTGACGGACACGCAGTACAAGAACGACATGCTCGCCGAGTTCCCGAAGTGGGTCGACACCTACAAGGACAACCCCGGCGTACTGATGTGGAACGTGGGCAACGAGTCCACGCTCGGCCTTCAGAACTGCTACGGCGGCGATGAACTGGAGGCCCAGCGCAACGCGTACACCTCCTTCGTCAACGACATCGCGAAGAAGATCCACGAGGTCGACCCGAACCACCCGGTCACCTCCACGGACGCCTGGACCGGCGCCTGGCCGTACTACAAGAAGAACGCCCCGGACCTGGACCTCTACGCGGTCAACGCCTACGACGCGGTCTGCGACGTCAAGTCGGACTGGGAGCAGGGCGGTTACGACAAGCCCTACATCGTTACGGAGACGGGCCCGGCCGGTGAGTGGGAGGTGGACGACGACGCCAACGGCGTACCGGAGGAGCCCACCGACGCGGCGAAGGCCGAGGGTTACGCCAAGGCGTGGGACTGCGTCATGGGGCACACGGGGGTGGCCCTGGGCGCCACGATGTTCCACTACGGCACCGAGGACGACTTCGGCGGTGTGTGGTTCAACCTGCTGCCGGGCGGCGAGAAGCGGCTCTCGTACTACGCGGTGAAGAAGGCGTACGGCGCGGACACCTCCGGGGACAACACCCCGCCGGTGATCTCCGGCATGACCGTCGACAACGCCACCGAGGGCGTCCCCACCGGCTCCGACGTGCGCGTCGGCACGCACACCACGGACCCGGACGGCGACGCGATCACGTACCAGGTCCTCTTCAGCAGCAACTACATCGACGAGAACAAGGCGCTGATCCCCGCCGAGACCACGGACAACGGCGACGGCACCCTGACCGCGAAGGCCCCGAGCAGGACGGGCGTCTACAAGGTGTACGTGAAGGCCAGGGACGGCCACGGCAACGTGGGCATCGAGACCAAGTCCCTCAAGGTGATCCCGCCGAAGGTGGACGGCACCAACGTCTCCCAGGGCAAGCCCGCCACGGTCTCCTCCTTCCAGACGGACCCGACCGGCGGCTGCCCGTGCGGCGCGGACAACGCGGTGGACGGCAAGTTCGACACCCGCTGGGCGAGCGACTGGAGCGACCCGCAGTGGCTCCAGGTCGACCTGGGCGCGTCCACGGCCATCAAGCACGTGCAGCTCGCCTGGGACCCGGCGTACGCCAAGTCCTACGAGATCCAGACGTCCGAGGACGGCCAGAACTGGACCACGGTCAAGTCCGTGACCGACGGCAACGGTGACATAGACGACCTCGACGTCACCGGCACGGGCCGCTACGTCCGCGTCAACGGCACGGAGCGCGGCTCGGGTTACGGCTACTCGCTCTACGAGTTCGGCGTCTACAGCTGACGGGAGACCGGCGCTCATGATGACCACTCACCACCTGGACCGCGCCCGGCCCGGGGCCTCCCGGCGGGCACCTGGCCCGGCTGGTACGCGGCCGTCATCCAGCTCGCCACCGGCCTCCTGGTAACCCTCGGCCTCACCACCCGCCCGGGCGCCTTCGCGGCAACCCGCACCAGGCACCCCGCGCCCCAGCAGCGGAAACCCCACCTCGGCGTCCCCGTTTGAGGGAACGGCCACGCCGCGCCCGGCCCCCTGGGACTGTCCCCGGGGGGCCGGGCGGCGTTGGGGGGCATGGCCAGGTGCTAACGGGTTTTCACCCAAGGGGACGCCGGGCAGGATGGGATGCTTGTCACCGTAGGCGGGTCACATGCCATCTGAGGCAAACAACCAAGGGGCTCTTATGAGCGTTGTCCACGTACGCATCGGAGACTACCGGTCCAGCTACCACACTGACGTTGGCTGCCCGTCACTGAACGGAAAGCAAGCCACCTACGTGGGCCAGACGTCGATGCCTGAGGACGAGGCCAAGGAGCAGGGACTCACTGCTTGCAAGCACTGCAAGCAGTAACTGGGCCCGGAGAACGGGGAGACCTCAGCGGGTCGCCTCGTCCATGAGTACGTAGAGCAGCCCGACCAGCGAGCCGCTGCTGACGATCTCGCGCCGGTCGATCATGCCCCGCACATCGGCCAGCGGGATCCACTCGATCCGGTCCGACTCGTTCTTCTCGGTCGGAGGGCCCTCGTACGTTGCTCCGTCGGCACGGAAGATGTGGTGCTGCGAGTCGGTGATGCCGTTGGCCGGCTCGGCGTAAATGAGCGGCTTCAGTACGTCGGGGCGCCAACCGGTCTCCTCCCGTACCTCACGGGCCGCCGCCTCGGCCGGGGTCTCGCCCTCCTCGATCAGACCCATGGGCAGCTCCCACGCCCAGGCGTCCGTGATGAAGCGGTGGCGCCACATCATCAGGATCTCGCGCCGCTCGTTGACGACGGCTGCTACCGCCAAGTGCCGGAGTTTGACGACGTGGTGCTCCCAGCGGTTGCCGTCCGGCGTCTCGACGTCGGTGAGCCACAGGTTCACCCAGCTGTTCTCGTAGATCGGACGCTCACCGTGGATCTTCCACTGCATCGCCGCGGCCCCTTTCGATCGACTTCAGGAGACGAAACCCGGACGCCCCAGCCCATGGCCGCTTTCAGCCCCAGGACAGCCCGCATTGTGAGTCACCCAGCAGTCGGCGGTCGATGCCGCCTACCCTACGGAGCCCCGATGACCTCCCAGCCCACGCATGAACATCTGGTGACCGATCGCAGCCTTCTTGCCGGCAAGGCGTACGGCACGGGTGAGCATTTGGCCGCCCGTCAGTCCCTCTACCAATGGCAGACCCCGCGTCATGACCTTCCGGGCATCGTCGTTGACGAACTAGCAGATGTACGCGGTGCGGTCGCCGATGTGGGTTGTGGCAACGGGAAGTTCGTTGCCCGGGTGCGGGGCGACCGGCCCGATCTGAGCGTGCTGCCCATGGACATCTCCCCCGGCATCCTCGGTGCCGTCCCCGGAGCGGTCGTTGCGGACGTCCAGCAGTTGCCCGTTGCAGATGGAAGCCTGGGGGCGGTTCTTGCGCTGCACATGCTGTATCACGTCGCGGACCAGGCCCAGGCTGTATGGGAGTTGGGGCGCGTGCTGGCGCCCGGTGGCGTCGCGATCGTCTCCACGAACAGCCGGACCGACAAGCGGGAGCTGGAACAGCTTTGGCGTCAGGCCGCAGGTGACGTGCTGGGTGTCCGGGAAGGACCGGCCCGCGTGCAGTTGTCCGGCCGCTTCACGCTGGAGGACGCGCCGACGGTCCTCGCGCCCGTCTTCGGGGAGATCCGCGCGATCCCCCTCCCCGGGGTGATCGAGGTGACCGACGCCGCACCGGTTGTCGCGCACCTGGCCTCGTACGAAGCCTGGGCGGACGAGATGGGCGTTCCCTTCCGGGAGACGATCGAGCGTGCGCGGGATCGGGTCAGCGAGGTCATTCGGGCGGAGGGCGTCTTCCGTGTCACCTGCCTGGGCGGCATGCTCGTCTGCCGGTGAGGTCAGCGGATCGCCTCGTCCATGAGTACGTGGAGCAGCCCGACCAGCGAGCCGCTGCTGACGATCATGCGCCGCACGTCTGGCAGCGGGATCCGCTCGATCCGGTCCGACTGCTCCTGGGGCCGGGGTGCGTGGGAGCCCGGGGGGGGCACCAACCGCTACGAGCCGAAGGGCCAGTCGCGCTCGGGCCAGACCGGGCCCTGGTCGGTCCAGATGACGCCCTTGTTGCGGCACAGGCAGAAGGGGTGGCCGATCGGGTCGGTGTAGACCTGCCAGCCGTAGCCGTTGGGGCCGATGAAGTCCTGCCTCAGTGTCGCGCCGAGGTCGAGCACGCGGCGCTGCTCCGACTCGATGTCGTCCACTTCGAAGTCGAGGTGGAACTGCTTGGGGTGTGCGCTGTCGGGCCACTGCGGAGCGCGGTAGTCGGCCACCCGGATGAAGGCCAGCTCGATCTCGCCGAACTGGATGCCTGCCCAGTCCTCGGAGCTGCCCTCCTTCACCGGACGGCCCGTGACCTCGGAGTAGAAGGCCGCCGGCTTCATCGTGTCCGGGCAGTCGATGATGAAATCGGTGAGTCGCAGCATCCCGTGATCTTGGCACAAGCTCACACCCGTCTTCGAGGCCCCCTTGGACTCCGGTCGGAGACTCAGCGGTTGGCCAGGGCGCGGTCGAGAAGCGGGATCAGGCGGTCCCAGTGGCGCTGCAACGCGGCGGGGTCGAAGGCGTCGGTGTCGGACATGGCGAAGCCGTGGACGGTGCCGGGGTAGATCTCGGAGGTGTAGCGGACCCCCGCGGCGTCCAGGGCCTGGTTGAGCTCGCCGAGGGCCTCGGGCGTCAGATCGCTCTCGGCATGGCCGAAGTGGGTCTCGGCGGTGAGCCTGGCCAGGCTGTCGGGCCCGTCGGCGCCAACGGGGCCGTGGAACGCGGCGAGGGCGGCCACCTGGCCGGGGTGAGCTGCGGCGGTGCGCGTCGCCAGGAGGCCGCCGATGCAGTAGCCGGTCACCGCGACCGGGCCGGCGCCGACCTCGGGCTGAGCGGTGAGGAACCCGAGGTAGGCGTCGGCGTCGCTCAGGACGCGTTCGGCGGTGTGCGCCTCGATCAAGGGCATCAGCTGAGCGAAGACCGCGTCCCGGGCCTCTTCTCCGATGTGCTCGGGAAGTTCGATCACCGGTGCGGGGCCGTGCCGGTAGAAGAGATTGGGGACGAGCACGTAGTACCCGTGCCCGGCCAGCTCGTTGGCCATTTCCCGCAGTACGGGCCGGATGCCGAAACCGTCCGCGTACATCAGCACACCTGGGTGCTGCTCGCCATGGTCCGGGAAGGCGGCGAACGCGTCGGCCCGGCCGTCCGCGGTGGGAATGTGCAGCGTCTTGATGGGCATGAATTCTCCTGTCGTGGTTGATGTGTGGAGCTTGTGATCAACACGACGGAGGCGGAGCCCGCGCACCAGCGCAGGATCCTCGGTCGAACAGCGGGCCCTCGCCGGCCCGTACGGCGCTCAGGAGAGCACCGGGTCACCAATCCGTGTGTGGCGCAATGCCGTCCCGGTAGTCATCGCCGCGCAGCATAGCCCACCGGACAAAGGCCGCCGCCGGCACGCAGAAACCCCGGGCTCGCGAAACAGCTCGACACCTTGACCGGCCCGGGCTCACCGCCGCCGGTCACAGCGCCATGGCCGCGCGGACCAGCCCCGCGACCGCCGTTGAGCGGCTGTGCGGGGGCCAGGCGATGACCGTGGTGACGTGGGGGCTGTCGGGTACGGGGACGGCGGTCAGGCCCTCGGGGAGGCTGGGGCGGATGGTTTCCGGGACGATTGCGCAGGCGCGGCCCAGGGCGATGAGCTGGGTGAGTTGGGTGTGGTCGCGCACCTTGGGGCCGGGGCCGTCCGGGAACGTGCCGTCGGGACGGGGCCAGCGGGGGAGGGGGAGGTCGGGGAGGTCGGTGACCTCGGCGAGACGGAGGTGGGGGCGGAGGCTGAGGGGGTGGCCGGCCGGGAGGACCGCGACCTGGCCCTCCGTGTGCAGGTCCTCGGTGTCGAAGCCGGCCAGGTCGTCGAACGGGCGGTGCAGCAGGGCCACGTCGGCCCGGCCGTCGCGCAGCACGCCCGCCTGCTCGCCCGGCCCGCACAGCAGGACGTCCACGGCGACGGCGCCGGGCTCGGCCGCGTAGGCGTCCAGGAGCTTGGCCAGCAGTTCGCCGGAGGCGCCCGCCTTCGCGGCGAGGATCACGGTGGGGTGGCCGGCCTCGGTGAGCGCGGCCCGGCGGGTGCGGCGCTCGGCGGCCTCGACGGCGTCCAGCGCCGCCCGCGCCTCCCGCAGCAGCACCGCTCCGGGCCCGGTCAGGGTGACGCCCCGGCTGCCGCGCTCCAGGAGGGGCGTGCCCAGCCGCCGCTCCAGCGCGCCGATCGCCCGCGACAGCGGGGGCTGGGCGATCCCGAGCCGCCCCGCGGCCCGGCCGAAGTGCAGCTCCTCGGCGACCGCGACGAAGTACCGCAGTTCACGTGTCTCCACACCCCCAGCGTAACGGGCCTCACCAGGAGCGATACCCGGGCGGTATCGCCGCCCACCCGGTCGGTCTTGGACGCCCCGCCCGGTCCGGGAGAAGGATCGAAGGCATGACCGAGACAAAGACTGTGAACCACCCCAAGGTCGCGCTGGTGACCGGGGCCAACAAGGGCATCGGCTACGAGATCGCCGCCGGGCTCGGCGCGCTCGGCTGGTCGGTCGGCGTCGGCGCGCGGGACGAGGAGCGGCGCGCGGCCGCCGTGGAGAAGCTGCGCGCGGCCGGGGCCGACGCCTTCGGCGTACCGCTGGACGTGACCGACGACGCGAGCGTGACCGCGGCGGCCCGGCTGCTGGAGGAGCGGGGCGGGCGGCTCGACGCGCTCGTCAACAACGCGGCGATCACCGGCGGCCACCCCCAGGAGCCCACCACGGTCGACGTGGACCGGGTGCGGGAGGCCGTGGAGACCAACGTGATCGGCGTCATCCGCGTCACCAACGCCCTGCTCCCGCTGCTGCGCCGCTCCCCGTCACCGCGCATCGTGAACGTGTCCAGCAGCGTCGGCTCCCTCACGCTCCAGACCACCCCGGGCGCCGAGACCGGCCCGATCTCCATCGCCTACGCGCCGTCCAAATCCTTCCTCAACGCCGTCACCGTGCAGTACGCGAAGGAGCTGGCCGACACGTCCATCCTGATCAACGCCGTCTGCCCCGGCTTCACCGCGACCGACCTCAACGGCTTCCGCGGGACGCGCACCCCGCAGCAGGGCGCGGTCGCCGCGATCCGGCTGGCCACCGTGGCGGACGACGGACCGACCGGCCGCTTCTTCAGCGACGAGGGCGAGATCCCCTGGTAGCGCGCAGCCGTACGCGCGCACGCCGCCCCTACTCCGAAACCGCCGCCCGGAACCCCGTGTTGACCGCCGTCAGCCCCCCGTCCACGCACAACGACGTGCCCGTGATCCACTCCGCGTCCGACGACGCGAGGAACGCGACCGCCTTCGCGATGTCCTCCGGTTCGCCGACGCGGCCCAGCGGGTACAGCGCGGTGACCCGGTCCAGCTCCGCCTCGCGGCCCGCCCAGGCATCGGTGCGGATCGTGCCGGGAACGACGAGGTTGGCGCGGACGCCGCGCGGGCCCGCGTGGCCGGCGAGGGTGCGGGTGAGGCTGGCCAGGCCCGCCTTCGCGGCGCTGTAGGCGTGGTTGCCGAAGTCCTGCATGCCGTTGACGGAGCCGATGGAGACGATCGCGCCGCGCCCGGACGCGGCGAGGTGCGGCATCGCGGCGCGGGCGCAGCGGTAGGCGCCGCCCAGCGAGATGTCGAGGTCGCGGTGCCAGGTCTCGTCCGGCTCGTCCTCGAAGAGCGTGCTGTCCAGGCTGCACGCGTACGCGTTGTTGACGAGGACGTCGAGACCGCCGAAGGTCTCCACTGCGTAGGCCACCGCCGCCTCGACCGCCGCCCGGTCCGCCACGTCGCAGACCAGCGGCTCGGCCACGCGCCCGTCCGCCCGGATCTCCGCCGCGACGGTCTCCGCCCGGGCGGCGTCCAGGTCGGTGACGAGGACGCGGGCGCCCTCGGCGGCCAGCAGGCGGGCGGTGGCGGCGCCGATGCCCCGGCCCGCACCGGTGATGAGGACGGCGTATCCGTCGAAGCGAGTCATAGCGCCGACCGTACCGCGCGGATCAGGACCTGGGCCCGGGGCGGCCGGCGGCAACTCCCCCGAAGCGCACAGCGGTCACAGCGCCGACCTCACCGCCCGCACCAACGCCTGCGCCCTGGGGTCCGCCGTAACCCCCTTCTGGAGGCCGTTCGTCACGTACCCGAAGGCGATCCCCGACTCCGGGTCCGCGAAGCCCAGCGAGCCGCCCCGGCCGGGGTGCCCGAAGGAGCCGGGCGCGAGCAGCGGGCTCGCCGGGCCGTGGAGCATGTAGCCCAGGCCGAAGCGGGTGTTGACGACGAGCACCCGGTCCGGGCCCGCCGACTCCTCGGTGCGGGCGAGCGTCAGGGTCGCCGGTGCGAACAGCCGCTGGCCGTCGACCGGGCCGATCATCGCGGCATAGCAGCGGGCCAGGCCGCGCGCGGTCGCGGTGCCGTTGGAGGCGGGGAGTTCGGCGGCCCGGTAGCCGGGGTCGTTCTCGTCGGGCAGCGGGTCGATCGCGCCGAACGCCCGCCGGGTCAGCGACTCCGGGTCGCGGTAGGCGTCCGCCACCGACCGCTTCGGGCGCATCCGCAGCGCCCCGGTGTCCGCGTCGGCCGGCGGCTCGGCGGGCCCGATCCGGCCGACCCGGTGGGCCTCGTCCCCGGGGATGCCGAACCAGAAGTCGAGGCCGAGCGGGCGGGCGATCTCCTCGGCGACCCAGCGGCCGACGGTGCGCCCGGTGACGCGGCGCACGAGTTCGCCGATGAGCCAGCTGTAGGTCTGCGCGTGGTAGCCGTGCGCGGTGCCGGGCTCCCAGGCCGGGGCCTGGGCGGCGACGGCGTGCGCCCCGCTCATCCCGTCCGCGGCCTCCGCCGGGGTCAGCGGCCGGTCCAGGGCCGGGACGCCGGCCCGGTGGGCGAGGAGGTGGCGGACGAAGACGCGTTCCTTGCCGTTCGCCTTGAATTCCGGCCAGTACGTGGAGACCGGGGCGTGCAGGTCGATCTGGCCGCGCTGGTGGAGCAGCAGCGGGACGGCGGCGGCGATGCCCTTGCCGGCGGAGCGGACGATCTGGACGGTGTCGACGGCCCAGGGTTCGGTGCCGTCCACGTCTCTGGTGCCGGCCCACAGGTCGACCACCTTGCGCCCGTGCCGGTAGACGGCGACCGCCGCGCCCCGGTCGCCGCGCTGCTCGAAGTTACGGACGAACGCGTCCCGGACCGCTTCGAATCCGGGCGCCGCCGTGCCTCGTACGTCCACGCCTGCTGCCGCACTCCCGCTCATCCCCCCATGGTGCACGGCACCGCAGGTGGGAGGTGGGGCGGGTCACCCGGAATTCACCGTCACGGAACGCGGGTCGAAGCCGAAGGGGAGTTCCAGGCGGTGGGCGCGCATCAGGGGCTCGTCGCACAGGAGGTCCTGGGTGCGGTCGTCGGCGGCGATGACCCCGTCGCTGAGGATCACCGCGCGGGCGCACAGCTCCAGCGCGTACGGCAGGTCGTGCGTGACCATCAGGACGGTGACGTCCAGGGAGCGCAGGATGTCGGCGAGTTCGCGCCGGGACGCCGGGTCCAGATTGGACGAGGGCTCGTCCAGGACCAGGATCTCCGGCCGCATGGCGAGGACGGTGGCGACGGCGACGCGGCGGCGCTGCCCGAAGGAGAGGTGGTGCGGCGGCCTGCCCGCGTAATCCTCCATGCCGACCTGTTTCAGCGCCTCCATGACCCGCTCCTCCAGCTCCGTGCCGCGCAGTCCCCCGGCGGCGGGTCCGAAGGCGACGTCCTCGCGGACGGTGGGCATGAAGAGCTGGTCGTCGGGGTCCTGGAAGACGATGCCGACGCGGCGCCTGATCTCGGCCATGTTCCGCTTGCCGACCGGCATCCCGGCCACGCGCACCGATCCGGCGCCCGCCTCCAGGATGCCGTTGAGGTGGAGGACGAGGGTCGTCTTGCCGGCGCCGTTCGGGCCGAGCAGCGCGACGCGTTCGCCGCGTCCGACGGTCAGGTCGACGCCGAACAGCGCCTGATGGCCGTCGGGGTACGCGTACGCGAGGCCGCTGACCTCCAGGGACGGCGGTACGGGGGCGGGGTCGGTGCTCATACGGTCCATCCCACCAGACACACGGCGAGGGCGAGCAGCGGGAGGGCGGCGGCGTACGCCCACTGGGTGCGGGATGCGGTCACCTGGTCGATCACCGGCATGGAGCCCCGGTAGCCGCGGCTGACCATCGCGAGGTGGACGCGTTCGCCGCGCTCGTACGAGCGGATGAACAGGGCGCCGGCCGACTTGGCGAGGACGCCCCAGTGCCGCAGGCCGCGGGCCTCGAAGCCGCGGGAGCGGCGGGCGATGGACATGCGGCGCATCTCGTCGGTGATCACATCGCCGTAGCGGATCATGAAGGAGGCGATCTGGACGAGCAGCGGCGGCAGCTTGAGGCGCTGGAGGCCGAGCAGCAGTTCACGCAGTTCGGTGGTGGAGGCGAGGAGCACCGAGGCGGCGACCCCGAGCGTGCCCTTGGCCAGCACGTTCCAGGCGCCCCAGAGGCCGGGGACGCTGACGGAGAGGCCGAGGACGTGGGTCTGCTCGCCGGGCACGACGAACGGCATGAGCAGCGCGAACGCGACGAACGGCACCTCGATCAGCAGCCGCTTGAGCAGGAAGCCGGCCGGGACGCGGGCGAGCGCGGTGACGCCCGCGATGAGCAGCGCGTAGAGCCCGAAGGCCCAGACGGCCTCGCGCGGGGTGCAGACGACGACCACGACGAAGCAGAAGACGGCGGCGAGCTTGCAGTGCGGCGGCAGGCCGTGGACCGGTGAGTGCCCGTGCCGGTAGAGCTTGTGCGCGTGGCCGGCGCCCATGTCAGACCTTCTCGTCGTTACGCGAGTGCTCCTCGCCCTGCGTACGGCGGCGGCGGGAGACCACGTAGAAGGCGCCGCTGCCCGCGACGAGGGTGGCGCCGACGCCGATGATCCCGGCGAGGCCGCCGGAGAGCCGGGTGTTGGAGACGTCCTTGACGCCGTAGTCGGCGAGCGGGGAGTCCTTGGCGGCGTGCTCCTTGGCCTTCTTGTCGATGCCCTGGTCGGTGGCGACCTTCTCCAGACCGTCCGGGTTGGCGGAGGCGTAGAAGGAGACGAATCCGGCGAGCACGAGGGCGGTGACCAGGCCGGTGGCCCAGAGGCCGCGGGTCGGGCGGTGCGCGGCGGGGGCGGGCTCGCGGACCGGGGCCGGGGCGTCGACCAGTTCGCCGTCGACGCGGAGCTTGAGCGGGGCGGTGAGGCCCTTCGCGCCGTGGACCAGGTCGGGGCGGACGGCGAGGACGGCGCCGACGGTGAGCGCGGTGATCACGGCCTCGCCGATGCCGATGAGGACGTGCACGCCGACCATGGCCGTGAAGACCTTGCCGATCGGGATGTCGGTGGTCCCGCCGATCCAGTACAGGAGGGTGAAGACACAGGCGGCGGCCGGTACGGAGACCAGCGCGGCGACGAAGGAGGCGGCGGTCATCGAGCGGCGGGTGCGCGGCAGCACGCTTACCAGGCCGCGGAAGAGCGCGTACGCGACGACCGTGGTCGTGATGCCCATGTCGAGGACGTTGACGCCGAGCGCGGTGAGGCCGCCGTCGGCGAAGAGGATGCCCTGCATCAGCAGGACGACGGATATACAGAGCACGCCCGTATACGGTCCGACGAGTATCGCGGCGAGCGCCCCGCCGAGCAGATGGCCGCTGGTGCCTGCGGCGACGGGGAAGTTCAGCATCTGCACGGCGAAGATGAAGGCGGCGACCAGACCGGCCAGCGGCGCGGTGCGCTCGTCGAGCTCGCGCCGGGCCCCCTTCAGACTGACGGCCACGGCACCGGCGGCGACGACGCCCGCGACGGCGGAGACGGGTGCGTTGATGAATCCGTCGGGTACATGCATGGGGGAGGCTCCGCTTCCTGCGTTCTCGCATGGGCGCGCCGGGTGCGCGGGGTCGTGAACCTCTCAATGATAGGACCTTGTTGCGAAGCGTTCGCAAGAGCGCGTTCAGCACAACTGCACAGGACTCTCGTAGTGCCCTTTACATAAAATATGGGACATTAGATAACAAAGTTGCAGAAGCAGGATGGAGAGTCGGCCCATGTCCTCCGCGATGCCCACGTCCCCCGTGATCCATGACCATGCCCGTGCCCGGCTCGTCACCGATGCCCGCGATCTGCCCGTCGTCCCGGTCGAGCTGCGGTTCGACGGCGCGGACTCCCCCGCGCGGGTCCGCATCGCCTATCCGGGCGGCACGGAGTGGGCCGTCGACCGCGAGCTGCTGGAGCGCGGGCTGCGCTATCCGGTCGAGCAGGACGGCTGGCGGATATGGCCGTGCGGCAGGGTCCAGGTGGTCGTGGAGCGGCACGACTCGGCCGGCGTGGACGTCGTCCAGTTCGACTGCGCCCCGCTGGTCCGCTTCCTGCGGCGTACGCATCAGGAGGCGCCGCGCCAGGAGGCGCCGAAGCCCGAAGCCGCCCGGGCCTGAACACGGCGAGAGCCCCCGTGCACACCGTGCACGGGGGCTCTCGCCGCCCCGGCCCCCCGTCCCCACAGGTAACCCGGGCTCCCGGGGCCGCGCACCGCTCGGACGCGGCCCCGGAGATCAGTCCGCGCGGCTCACACGCGGATCAGCTCACGCTCCCCGCCGGACTCGGGGCCCGCGTCGCCGGACGACGGCTCGTCCAGGTCCTTGCGCAGGCCCTCGCCCTCGACGTCCACGTTGGGCAGCGCGCGGTCCAGCCAGCGCGGCAGCCACCAGGCGCGCCGGCCGAGCAGCGCCAGGACGGCGGGCACGATCGCCATGCGCACGATGAACGCGTCGAAGAAGACGGCGATGGCGAGCGAGAAGCCGATCATCTTGATCATCTGCTCGCTGGAGCCGATGAAGCCGGAGAAGACCGCGATCATGATCACCGCGGCGGCCGTGACGACCCGCGCCCCGTGCTTGAAGCCGGTGACGATGGCCTGGCCGGGCTTCTCGCCGTGGACGTACGCCTCACGCATCCGCGTGACGAGGAAGACCTCGTAGTCCATCGCGAGCCCGAAGACCACGCCCACCATGAAGATCGGCATCATCGACATGATCGGACCGGTCTGCTCGACCCCGAAGAGCGAGCCGAGCCAGCCCCACTGGAAGACCGCGACGACCGCGCCCAGGGCCGCGACGACCGAGAGCAGGAAGCCGAGCGCCGCCTTCAGCGGCACCAGGACCGACCGGAAGACCACCATCAGCAGCAGGAAGGCGAGGCCGACCACGAGCGCCAGGTAGGGCAGCAGCGCGTCGTTCATCTTCTGCGAGAAGTCGATGTTCATCGCGGTGGAGCCGGTGACCAGCACCTCGGCGCCGGTGTCCGACTTGATGTCCTTGCCCGCGTCCCGGATCGCGTGGACCACGTTCTCCGTCTCGACGGAGCTGGGGCGGTCCTTCGGGACGACGGTGATCATCGCCGCGTCGCCGGCCTTGTTGAACGTGGCCGGGGTGACGGCGACGACGCCCTTCATGCCGGCGATCCGGTCGCCGACCTGCTTGGCCGCGGCCTTGCCGTCCGCGCTGTCCTCGGTGTCCACGACGACGAGCAGCGGCCCGTTGAAGCCGGGGCCGAAGCCGTCGGAGAGCAGGTCGTAGGCGCGGCGCTGGGTGGTGCTGGTGGGCTGGGAGCCGTCGTCCGGCAGGCCCATCTCCAGCGACGCGGCCGGTACGGCGAAGGCGCCGAGGCCGAGGACGCCGACGAGCAGCACCCAGACCGGCTTGCGCAGCACGAACCGGGCCCAGCGGGTGCCCACGTTCGGCTTCGCCTCGGGCCTGTCCCCCGCCTCGGCGGCCCGGCGCGCCTTGCGGCCGACGACGCGCTTGCCCACGAAGCCCAGCATGGCCGGGACGAGGGTGAGGGCGATGAGCACCGCGATGGCGACCGTGCCGGCCGCGGCGAAGCCCATCTTGGAGAGCATCGGGATGTTGACGACGGCCAGGCCGACGAGGGCGATGACCACGGTGAGCCCGGCGAAGACGACCGCGGACCCGGCCGTGCCGACCGCCCGGCCGGCCGCCTCCTCGCGTTCCCGGCCCTCGGCCAGCTCGGCCCGGTAGCGGGAGACGATGAACAGCGCGTAGTCGATGCCGACGGCGAGGCCGATCATCATCGCGAGCGTGGAGGTGGTGGAGCCCAGGTCGAGCACGTTGGCCAGGGCGGTGATCGTGGAGACGCCGATGCCGACCCCGATCAGGGCGGTGAGCAGCGGCAGCCCGGCCGCGATGAGCGAGCCGAAGGTGATGACGAGGACCACGGCGGCCAGTGCGATGCCGATGACCTCGGTGGCGCCGGTCTCCGGCATCACCTGGAGCGCGTCGCCGCCGATCTCGACGGTCATGCCGCTCTTCTGGGCGTGGGTGCCGGCCTCCTCCAGCGCGTCCCGGGTGTCATCGGTCAGCTCCATCGAGTTGACCTTGTACGACACCGAGATGTACGCGGTGGAGCCGTTCTTGGAGACGGCGTCGCCGGTGTACGGGTCGGTGACGGAGGCGATCTGGTCGGAGCCGTCCTTCAGCTCCCGGGTGATCTTGTTCACCTCGGCCTTGTTGGCCGCGTCCGTCATCTTCTCGTGCTCGGGGGCCTTGAAGACGATGCGCGCGGTGGCGCCGTCGGCACTGGATGACGGGAAGCGCTGTTCCAGCAGGTCGAAAGCCTTCTGGGCCTCCGTACCGGGGATGGAGAAGGAGCTGGAGGTGGCGGTGGCCGCGGTGGACGCGCCGAAGACGGCGAGTCCCAGCAGTGCCACCCACATCAGGGCGACATAGCCGCGGCGCCGGAAGGCGAGCCGGCCGAGCTTGTAGAGGAATGTGGCCACGAGGGCGTACTCCCGGTCAGGTCGTGGAGTGGAAATGGGCGTGAGGAACCAGCCCGACGACGAGAGCGGCGTGTCAGGTGGGGCTTGGGGAGGGGGCCGTACGGGAAAGCGCGGGGACCTGAGGTCAGACGCCGAGAGCGGGGAGGATCACGGAGTCGACGTAGTCGAGAAGGAATGCCTTGTCGACGGGGCGGTCCTCGACAAGCTGCCGGGTGGCGAGCGCGCCGACCAGCATGTGCGGTACGTATCCGAGCGCCGGGTTGTCCGGGCTCACCTCTCCCCGGTCCACGGCTCTGCGCAGGAGCAGGTCGAGACCCGTCATCTCGGGCTCGATCAGCAGTTCCCGCAGGGCCTGGAGGAGATCGGGGTTGTTGTGGACGGCATGGCTCAGACCCCGCATCAGCGCGGCGTCCTTCTCCATCTGACAGTCGTCACCGCGACTGAGCACGGCGTGGAAGTCACCGCGCAGCGAGCCGGTGTCGACATCGCCGAGGGTGCCGGGTTTGTTGTGGCGCAGGGCCGTGACGACGAGCGCCGGCTTGCTCCCCCACTGGCGGTAGAGGGTGGCCTTGCTGGAATGCGTACGGGCGGCGACGGCGTCCATCGTGAGGGCGTCGTAGCCGACTTCGCGGAGCAGGTCGAGCACGGCGGCGTACAGCTCGCTCTCACGCTCGGGCGTGAGCCGTGTGCGTGCCATGGTTCGACCTCCTGTCCGATTCCGATGAAGCATCGAACGAAACCGTTTCGTACAGCAGAACGGTACCCCGCCCGCCGAGCGAAACGAAACGGTTTCGTTTGTGGCTCGCACCACAAAAAGCGGGCCTCTCTGAGTTGCCGGGCCCCCTTCGCGCGGAAAGCATTGGGGGGTGAGTGACGACGTCTCGTATCTCCGGTTCCCGCACGTCCACGAGGATCTGCTCTGCTTCGCGGCGGAGGACGACCTGTGGGTCGCCCCGCTCGCCGCCGAGGGCGAGCGGGGCGGCCGGGCCTGGCGGGTCACCGTCGACCGCACCAGAGTCGGGCACCCCCGCTTCTCGCCGGACGGGACCCGGATCGCGTACACGTCATGGCGCAGCCTGGACCCGGAGATCCATCTCGCCCCCGTCGCCGGCGGACCGTCCCGCCGGCTCACCCACTGGGGCTCCACCGACACCCGGGTCTGCGGCTGGACGCCCGACCCGGGCGACGCGGCGCAGATCCTCGCCGTCTCCTCGCACAACCAGCCGTTCTCCTACTTCTCCTGGGCCTACAGCGTCCCCACCGACGGCAGCCCCGGCGGCAAGCTGCCCTGGGGCCCGGTCTCCGACATCGCGGTCGCCGACACCGACGGCGAGCGCCGCACCCTGCTGCTCACCGGCACCCCGCCGCACGAACCGGCGGCCTGGAAGCGCTACCGGGGCGGGGCCATGGGCCGCCTGTGGCTGCACGGCGAGCGGCTGCTCCCGGACATCGGCGGGCACCTCGACACCCCGATGTTCGTCGGCGGCCGGATCGCGTTCCTCTCCGACCACGAGGGCGTCGGCAACCTCTACTCCTGCCGCCCCGACGGCACGGACCTGCGCCGGCACACCGACCACGACGCGTTCTACGCCCGGCACGCGGCGAGCGACGGGCGCCGGGTCGTCTACCAGTGCGCGGGCGAGCTGTGGCTGGTGGACGACCTGGAGACGCCGGACGCAGCGCCCCGGAAGCTGGAGGTCCGGCTGGGCGGCCCGCGCGCCGGGCGCCGTACGTACCAGGTCCCGGCTTCGAGCCATGTGGACGCGGTGTCCGTGGACGAGACGGGCCGGGCGAGTGCCGTGTCGGTACGCGGCAGCCTGTACTGGCTCACGCACCGCGACGGGCCCGCCCGCACCATCGCGGACACGCCGGGGGTACGGGTGCGGCTGCCGGAGATGCTGGGCAGCGGGGGCGAGGTCGCGTACGTCACCGACGCGGAGGGCGAGGACGCGGTCGAGATCGCCCCGCTGCCGCGCGCCAGCGGCGACCGCCCGGTCCGCCGCCTCGCCTCGGGCCTGATCGGCCGGGTCCAGGAGCTGGTGTCCGACCCGGACGGCGAACGCCTCGCCATCGCCGCGCACGACGGCCGCCTGCTGCTCCTGGACACCGACGAGGAGACGTCCACCGGCGAGCCGGTCGAGCTGATCCGGTCCGTGAACGGGCCCGTGCGCGATCTGGCGTTCTCGCCGGACGGCGCCTGGCTGACCTGGTCGCACCCGGGCATCGGCCGCTCACTGCGCAAGATCAAGCTGGCCCGGATCAGCGGCCCCGGCGCGCCCGCGATCGTGGACGTCACCAACGGCCGCTTCGAGGACGAGAACCCGGTCTTCACCGGCGACGGCCGCTATCTGGCGTTCCTGTCCTGGCGCGGCTTCGACCCGGTGTACGACGTCCACACCGGCGACCTGTCCTTTCCGCTCGGCTGCCGCCCCTATCTGGTGCCGCTGTCCTCGGCGACCCCGTCCCCCTTCGCCCTGCTGCCCGACGGCCGGCCCGCGGCGGGCGGCCTGGACCCGGTCGACACGGCCGAGGCGGGGCTGACGGAGGGGTCCACGGTCACCGTCGAGTTCGAGGGCCTGGAGAGCCGGGTCACGCCGTTCCCGGTCTCCGCGTCGAAGTACTCCGCGCTGGCGCCCGTGTCCGGCGGCGGTCTGGTGTGGCTGCGCTGGCCGATCTCCGGGGCGCTCGGCGAGACCTTCGCCAACCCGGCGGACATGTCGGGCCGGCCGACCCTGGAGCACTTCAGCATCGCCAAGGCGAAGAAGACCGAACTCGTGGGCCACCTCGACTCGTTCGAGGTCAGCGGCGACGCCTCCCGGCTGGTCGTGATGGACGACGGCGAGCTGCGCGCGGTGCCCGCGACGGAGCCCGGCGACAACGACTCGACCGTCTATCTGGACCTGCGCCGCATCCTGCACGAGGTGGACCCGGCGGCGGAGTGGCGCGGGGCGTACGGCGAGGCGGGCCGCATCATCCGCTCGTACTTCTGGGAGCCGGACATGTGCGGCATCGACTGGCCGGCGGTCCTGGACCAGTACCGCCCCCTGGTCGAACGCGTCGCCACACCCGACGAGTTCGCGGACCTGCTGCGCGAGGTGCTGGGCGAGCTGGGCACCTCGCACGCGTACGTGTCGCCCGCGCGCCGCAACGAGGGCCCGCCGCACTACCAGCGCGCGATCGGCCTGCTCGGCGCCAACTTCGCGTGCCGGGACGGGGACTGGACCCTGCTGCGCATCCTGCCCGGCGACTCCTCGGACTCCAAGGCGCGGTCCCCGCTGGCCGGTACGGGCATCCGCGAGGGGGCGGTGCTGACCCATGTGGACGGGCGGCCGGTGGACCCGGTCGCCGGGCCGTATCCGCTGCTGGCGGCGGCGGGCGGCACGACGGTCGAACTGACCTTCCGCCCGGCGGAGGGCGAGGGGCGGCCGCGCCGCATCGCGATCGTGCCCCTGGTCGACGAACGCCCCCTGCGCTATCAGGACTGGGTCGCCAAGCGCCGCGAGGTGGTCCGGGAGCTGAGCGGGGGGCGGTGCGGCTATCTCCACATCCCCGACATGGGCGGTTCCGGCTGGGCCCAGTTCAACCGCGACCTGCGGATGGAGGTGTCCCGCCCCGCGCTGATCGTGGACGTACGCGGCAACGCCGGCGGCCACATCAGCGAGCTGGTGGTGGAGAAGCTCACCCGTACGATCCTGGGCTGGGACCTGACCCGCAACGCCCAGCCGGTCTCGTACGCCTCCAACGCCCCCCGGGGCCCCGTCGTCGCCCTGGCCGACGAGGCGACCTCCTCCGACGGCGACATGATCACCGCCGCGTTCCGCCTGCTGAAGCTGGGCCCGGTCGTCGGCCAGCGCACCTGGGGCGGCGTCGTCGGCATGACCGGCCGCCACCGCCTCGGCGACGGCACGGTGATCACGGTGCCGATGAACGCCGCCTGGTTCGACACGTACGGCTGGTCCGTCGAGAACCACGGCGTCGAACCGGACCTGGAGGCGCTGCGCACCCCCCTGGACTGGGCGGAGGGCCGCTACGCGGTCCTGGACGACGCGGTCCGCACCGCCCTGGACCTCCTGGCCGCCCATCCCCCGGCGACCCCACCCACGTACGACACGGCCCCGGACCGCCGACGCCCGCCCCTGCCACCGAGGTAACCGCCGGGCCCCGGCGCCTGCGGCTTCACACCTCATGCGCCCCGGCCACGACCGCCACCGTCCACGCGGTCGCCCCGCCCCGCACCCGCATACGGAGCGCCTGCGCCTCCACCTCGCTGTAGACCCGGCCCACGGTGACGACCCCGTCGCAGGCGATGCGCCGTGGGTCGGCCTCGGGCCGGTCGGCATCGACCAGCGTCACCCGGCCCTTGCCACGCCGAACCGATGACTTTTGCCGCGCCGCGCAGTCTGAACCCATGTAAAGCCCGCCGCCCGTACCCCGAGGACATCATGCGCACACTCATCAGCACCGCCTTCGTCTCCCTCGACGGTGTGGTCGAGGCCCCGGGCGGCGAGCCCGGTTACCGGAACTCCGGCTGGACCTTCAAGGGCGTCGACTTCCTGCCCGAGGCGTACGAGATCAAGACCCGGGAACAGGAGGAGGCCGGGGCGCTCATGATGGGGCGGCTCAGCTACGAGGCGTTCAGCCCCGTGTGGCCGGGCATGGCGGAGTTCGCCGGCTACAAGGCGATGCCCAAGTACGTCGTGTCCACGACGCTCACCGAGGACGGCCTCGTGGACGGCTGGGGCGAGACGCACATCCTCCGCTCCCTGGACGACGTCGCCGCCCTCAAGGCGACCGACGGCGCCCCGGTCATCGTGCACGGCAGCGCCACCCTCAACCGCGCGCTCTCCGACGCCGGCCTGATCGACCGCTATCACCTCCTCGTCTTCCCGCTGCTCCTCGGCGCCGGCAAGCGCCTGTTCAGCACGGCCGACAAGGACACCCGGCACCTGAAGCTCGTGGAGCACGAGGCGTTCCCCAACGGCATTCAGAAAAACGTCTTCGACGTCATCCGCTGAGCCCGCCGCCGGACGCCCGTACCCCACAACGAGAGGAACACACCATGCGCAAGATCATCGTCTCCACGTTCCTGACCCTCGACGGCGTCATGCAGGCCCCCGGCGGCCCCGACGAGGACCCCGAGAGCAACTTCACGCACGGTGGCTGGCAGAAGCCCCTGTACGACGAGGGCGCCGGCGAGGCCATCGCCGGCTGGTACGAGGACACCGACGCGATGCTCCTCGGCCGCAAGACGTACGACATCTTCGCCTCGTACTGGCCGACCGCCGACCCGGACATGCCGTTCACGGAGCGCATGAACTCCATGCACAAGTACGTGGCCTCCCGCACCCTGACCTCCGTCGACTGGCAGAACTCCAGCCTCCTGGAGGGCGACACCGCCGACGCCGTACGCCGCCTCAAGCAGACCGAGGGCCGCAACATCAACGTCGTCGGCAGCGGCGACCTGGCCCAGACCCTGATGCGCGAGGACCTGGTGGACGAATACCGCCTCACCATCCACCCGGTCATCCTCGGCACCGGCAAACGCCTCTTCGCCGACGGCGCGATCCCGACGGCCCTGGAGCCGGTCACGGTCACCGGCACGAAGGGCGGCACGGTCCTCGCCGTCTACCGCCCGACGGGCAGGCCCACGTACGACAGCTTCTAGGCACCGCGGGGCAGCGGATCGAGCCGCTCCCGGCCCCGTTTGTCGCCGCTCTCCCGCAGATTTGTCCGCGCTCCGTAACAGAGGCATCCCCAGGGGCCCCTTCCTCTGTCCTGCTGGGGGCAGTGCAGGCACGGTACGGACATCACAGCGGCGGCGGACAAAGGGGCGGGGCGGACGATGGCGAAGCACAGAGAGAGGACGTGGCACAGCCGGCTCATCGCGGCGGCTCTCGGGGTCACGGCGCTGGCCGCGGCCACCTCGGTGTGGACCGCGCAGGCCGGCACCACCGACGGGAAGCGGCCGGCGGCGGTCGCGTCGCCGTCCGCCTCGCACCATGACCGGCCCGTGGCCGAGAAGGTCGCGGAGGACATCGCCCACGCGTCGGACAAGGGCCCCCAGGGCGTCAACATCACCATCGACGACGGCCCGGACCCCACCTGGACGCCCCAGGTGCTGCGGCTCCTGAAGGAGAACGGGGTCAAGGCCACGTTCTGCATGGTGGGCACGCAGGCCCAGGCATACCCCGACCTGGTCAAGGACGTCGTGGCCGCCGGTCACCGCCTGTGCGATCACACCGTCTCGCACGACGTCACCATGAACAAGAAGTCCGAGGCGTACCAGGCCAAGGAGATCCTGGACGCCGAGCGGATGATCACCAAGGCGTCGGGCGGCGTCCACCCGCAGTACTACCGCGCCCCGGGCGGCGCGTTCACCCCGTACAGCCGGAAGCTCGCCGCCTCGCACGGGATGCGGCCGCTGGGCTGGAACGTCGACACCAAGGACTTCGAACACCCCGGCGTGGACACCATCGTCGCGACCGTCAAGAGCGAGATCGCCAACGGCCCGACCGTCCTCTTCCACGACGCGGGCGGCGACCGCTCCCAGACCCTGGCCGCACTGGGCCAGGTCCTGCCGTGGCTGCGGGAGCAGGGGTACGCGTACGGCTTCCCGGTGCGGTGAGTCCGGGGGGCGTCTTCGCCGATGAGTCAGGGCGTACAGCTCGTAGGGGACGGTTCCGTTGTCGGTCTGCCGGCCGGATGTGCCGATGCGGGTGAACCCGGATTTGGCCAGGACTCGGCCGGAGGCGGGGTTGTCGGGGTGGTGCATGGCCTCCAGCCGGTTGAGGCCAGCGGTGGTGAAGGCCACGGAGACGACCTGGTGCACGGCCTGGGTGGCGTAGCCGTGGCCCCAGGTGTCCTCGCGAAGGATGTAACTGATGGTGCCCATGGACGGGGTGCGTCGTCGTAGAGAGATCAGGCCGATCATCTCGTCGTCGGGGAAGATGCCCCAGCTCCACTGTGCGCGCGGGGTTTCGTCGGCTCGGTCGAGGGCTGCGCGGATCTTCTCGTGTGCCTGGTCGAGCGTAAGGGGCCTGCCTGTGGTGTGCCGGATGGAGGCGCCGCTGTAGACGCGGGTGAGGGCACGCGCGTCGTCGGGGCGCAGGGCGCGCAGAGTCACCATGCGGTGGTCAGCTCCTTCGCGGTGGGCCGATCGGAGGGGTCGGGGGCCAGGCACGCGGTGATGGTGTCCTCGAACGCGGGGAACGGCCACGGGCGGACATCGCCCAGCGCGGTGGTGGTGCCCTTGGCGATGGCGGCCAACTTCTCCGGCCGGGCGGTGGTGTCGTCGTAGGGGACGGGTCGGTGGCCGGTCCAGCACCAGAACAGGGAGGCGCCCAGGCCCCAGATGTCGGCGGCCGGGTGTGCCTGGATGTGGGTGTCGTCGGGGGTGGCGAGGATCGCGGTGGCGGTCTCCGGTGCGGTGGTGTGGGTGAGGGCTCCCCGGTACGGAACGCGGCGGCGGTCGTCGGGGCCGCAAGCGAGGGCGTAGTCGATGACCGCCGCCCGGTTGCCGCTCGTAACGAGGGTGTTGGTGGGCTGGACGTCGGCGTGAGCCCATCCAGTGGCGTGCATCCGGGCGAGGTGCTCCGTCCAACTGCGGGCGATGCCTGTGAGCCAGGACCGGACAGCGGCGCGGTCTCCTTCCGGGCTGCGGGCTGGGGCGAGCGCCCGCCACAGGGGTGCACCGTCAATCCAGCTGACGGCCAGCCACCGGCCACCCGCCCACGTCCCGGCACCCACCCGGTAGTCGGGGCTGAGGGCCCCCGCGGCCGTGAGGCGAAGAAGGTGGTCGTCCTCCTGGGCCATCTCCGCGGCCTTCTCGTGTGCGTTGTCGCCGTCGGGGTCGTTGGCCTTCAAGACGACCGCTCCTCCGGGGCCCTGGACCTTCCAGACCCTGGAACCGCGCCGGTCGCTCAGGAGCTGGATCGTGGTCGGTTCGCCGGTGCGTCTGGTGAGGAGGGCAACGGCTTCGGCGGGAGGAGGTGGTTCCTGGCCCATGTCCGGATGTCCTTCCACTGGGTGGGGATGTGCGCGAACACGTCGCGGCCGTCGTCGTCGGCCCCGGCGAGCGCGGCGGCCAGGTCGGGTGTCGCGCCCAGGAAACGTGGGTCGCGGCGACGGACAGCGGCCCGCACGGGGAGGAACGAGGCGGGGGCGGCGGGGATGCGGTGTCCGGCTGCGGTGACTTCCTCTTCTCCCGCGTAGAACTTGCCGAACATCACCCCGACGGGCCCGTAGAGGTTCTTCAGCACCCAGTGCGGCCACGCCAGCAGGTCACGGTGCCCTGTCCCGGCCACCTCACCCAGCAAGACGATGTTCTCGCACCGCAGAAGGCCGTGGGGCCGGTTCAGCAAGGACCGTAGCCGCTCCGCTGCTTGGGCGCCCACGTGGAATAGCTCCGCCTGGACGGCTTCGGCGTCGCCGTCGGCGCGGTAGACCGTCCAGGTCGTCAGGCCCTGCTGGAGGGAGGGGGCGAGGTAGGGGCAGTGGGCGGCCATTTGGCGTGCGTAGGCGCCCATGTCCACGGAGCCGGGCCGGGTGGTGCCTGCCTCAACGAGGCGTAGCGCCCCGGCGGTGGACCGGGACGCTGCGCTGTGGCTGGTGGTCACTGGCGGGCGGCATCCGGCTGGTCGGGCACCATGTCGCCGTCACCACCGGCGGGACCGCAGTCCCATTCGGCAACCACAACGCCACTCTCCCGGTAGCGGGCGATGGCGGCCTGGTCGACGTTGCCGTCGGCATCGGTGAACCAGATCTCCGGCAGCGGTCCGTATGCCTCTTCGTAGGCGGTGACCCAGGCGATCGGGCCGTGGCCGTTGTTCACGACGTGACGGATCGGCTGCCCGGCGCTCTCCAGGCACAGGGCCTCGTAGGCCGGGGTGCCGAGCAGATCGTGCCACGCCTTGTCCACAGCTGGGGAGAACATCTCGGGTGCGGACTGGCCGCTCTCGAAGCGTCGGCCGGTGATGGTCAGGAACCGGCGCAGCTCGGTCGTTGCGGTGCTCATGGTGGTGCCCCTCTCGCTGTCGAGTGGTGCTCGCTCCATCCGGATGGGTTCGACGCTACGGATGCCACCGGTCCAGCCCCAACGAGATTGCGGGTAATTGCGGAACTTCACTCCAGGGCGTCGATCGCGGCCCGGATCAGATCGCGGGCTGCGTCGCCGTAGACGGCCATCTTCGTCAGACCGGTGAACGCCTTGGCGTAATCCGCGAGTTCGCGCGGCTGCTTGATCTTGATCTCCGCCGTCAGAGTCTCCACCACGGCAGTGGTGTCGTCGTGGAGGTAGAACGCCTCCAGCGGCCACACGGTGCGCTGCGCGGTGAACGGGATAACGCCCAGCGAGACCGAGGCGAGCGGCATCACCGCCAGGAGGTGACTCAGCTGCCCGCGCATCGCCTCGGCGTCGGCGGTGCGGAACCGCAGGACGGACTCCTCCATGAGGACGACGTAGCGGTGTCCGCCCTCGTAGAGGAACCGGGAGCGCGCGACCCGGGTGGCGACCGCTTCGGAGACGTCGTTCGGCGTGCCCTGAAACGTAGTGATCTGCTCCATGAGGGCGGTAGCGAAGCCGGGAGTCTGAAAGAAGCCCGGAAACACGTTGGAGACGTAGACCCGGCAGACGCGGGTCCGTTCGTGCAGGGTGTTCCAGTCCTGCTGGACCTTGCGCATCCCGTCCTTGTGGAGGCGGCGCCACTCCAGGTACATGGAGTCGACGGCGCGGGCGGTGGCGATGAGGTCGTCGGCCTGGTCGTCCGCGTCGCACGCCGCGCACCAGGCGCGAATGTCCGCGTCGGAGGGTGGCGCGTCGCCCTTCTGGATGCGGGTGGTCTTCGCGGGGTGCCAGCCGCACCGGGCGGAGAGGTCCCTCCCGGTGAGGCCGGCGTCCTTGCGCAGGTGCTGCAAGCGCACCGCCAGCGCCTCACGGGCCGCCTGTGCACTGGACGACGGGGATGCGGTCACGGGGCTGCTCAGGGGGCCTGAACGGTGTACTTCTCGTGCGGGATGGCACGCTTCCAGACCGTCTCGAAGGCGGCTTGGCACAGCGCGACGGCGGCCGGGTCGGTGGTGCGCTCCTTGCCGTCCGATGCCCAGTCACCGGCGCCGGTGAAGTGGTGGAACTGCACGAGCCGGCCGTCCAGGAGCCAGAAGTCGTTACCGGGCAGCGCGATGTCGCTCGCGCCGCGGCGGGGCAGCCAGCGCACGTCCTCCCCGGCCTGGAGGTTGAGCGGGGTGATGGCGTGCTCGTAGCGGATGTAGTCGGTGACCGGCTCGGAGACGATCCGCGCACGGCGCATGACCACGCCGCGGGCGACCGCGTCCTTCACGAGCGGCATCCACTGGGGCCAGAACGAGCGGTCCGGGTCGAGGTTCGGGACGCCGGTACGCAGGAAGGCGGCGTAGTCGTCCGCCTCGTCGCCGACGGCGTACAGGTCGCGCATCTCCAGGTGGGCTGCCGTGTGGCGGGCGTCGGCGAGCAGCTCAGCGAACGTCGCGGTGTTCAGCTGCTGCGCGTTCAGCGGCATCGCACGCCTCCCTCAGAATCGGCACCATACGGAACGGAAGCCGGATCACCCGCTCATGCGCCGGAATCCCCGTCTTGTGGTCCGCCACCCACTCGGTGGAACCGACCAGGGCCTTGAGAAGGGCATCGGCTTCCTCGCCCTGGAGGACCAGGTCCGCGCTCTCCTCTTCCACCCACACCGTCGGTGATCCCTCGCCGCCAGTGTTCGGGTCGATCCCGACGAACCGTAACGTCATCACATACTCCCGTTCAGTCGGTTGCGCGTAGTTGCGCAGACGGTCCCGCAGACCGGGACCCGCGTCAAGGGTGCGTCCCGGAACAGACACGGGCTGAGGATTCGCACGAATTCGCCGGAATGCGCGAGCCCGGCGACGCCTCGGAGCCGGTCACGGTCGCGGGCTACAAAGGCGCCACGGTCCTGGCCTCTACCGACAGCTCCGGCAGGCGCCGGAGCGGTCCCTCATGCCGCAGATCCCCGCTCGCTTCCGCGCCCCGCTTCCGGCTCGTGGCTTCCGTGCGGCGTGAAGGTGAAGGCCGAGGTGTCGTGGTCGAGGTCGATCGTCAGGGACGCGTCCAGGGCCCGGGCCAGGCGGGTGAGCAACGGGAGGGTCGGCACCGAGTCCCCACCCTCGATGTTGGAAATCTGCGGCTGGGTCACCTCGGCACGACGTGCCAGTTCCGTCTGTGACATGCCGAGTGCCTTGCGCCGGTCGTAAACGGCCTGGCCGAGGGCGAAGGCATACCCGGCTTCGGTGTAGGCGGACGACTCCTCGACCGTCTCCCCCAGGAGCTTCCTGGTCCTGCGGGTCCTCCACTCGGAGTGTTTCATCGGCTCTCCTCACCGGTCCGCTCGTAGCTGTGCTCAGCGGGGCCATGACTGGCCTCACAGTCCCTCTGAGCCCGCTGGGCCCGCTCGACCTCGGCGCTCTCGCGCTGTCTGGTCTTGCGGAAGACCGTCAGCAGCACGATGCGCCGTTCGGGGGCGAGCCAGTACGTGATCCGTACCGCGTTACCGTCCATGGTGAAGCGCAGCTCCCGCACCTTGCCGCCGAGGTGGCGGGTGTACGGCTCGCCCAGCATGGTCGGCCGGTCCACAAGCATGTCAACAGCGCGTTCAGCGTTGAGGCGACAGTGCGGCCCCTGCCCTGTCAGGCCGAAGGCCCGCCCGCCGTTTCGGGGCCCTCAGCTCGCACCAGACCGTCTTGCGGTACGGGGCCTGCTCCACGCCCCAGCGGAGGGCCAGCGCGTCCAGGAGTTGGAGGCCGCGGCCCGACGTGCCCTCCGGGTCGGGTTCGCGGAGGACGGGCCAGACCGCCGCTGCGGGGTCGCTCACTGATACCCGTACGCGCCCCGAGGGCGTCGCGGTCAGGCGTAACGACACCGGCGTGCGCTCCCCCACGTGGGTGATCACGTTGGCCAGCAACTCGCTGACGCACAGGACGAGATCGCCCGCGTCCTCGCCGTCGAACCGGTCCCGCAGTATCTGCCGGATCTCCGGCACGGCCTGTGGGACGGCCAGGAACTCCCATGTCAGGGGCAGCCCGTTCATCCCCCGGCCGCCCTCTGGAACACCTCGGCCAGCTGACGGGCCGTCTCCGTGTTGCAGTTACCGAGCGCGACGAGCGGCTGCCGGCCCGTCCAGGCGAGCGTCAGCGGGTCAACTCCCAATGACGGCAGCGTGATGCCGTTGGCCTTGAGCGCCGCGCGCAGTGCGTCGATCTCCGGGCCGATGTCGTACGGGGCGTGGTCCATGAGGGCCGTCCACCTTTCGGTTGCTTGCTGTGACGAACACCTCACACGCTGCCGTATGGACCTCTACCGTGGAAGCCAATTCCGCTCCACAGAGCGAAGTGTGAAAGGGGGTCGGCGATGGCCAAGGAGATCGACGGTTCGGCGGGAGTGCCGCAGTTCTACGGGAAGGAGCTGCGGTACCAGAGGGAGGCGGCGGGCCTGACCATGGAGAAGCTGCTGCGCGGCAGCTACTACGGAATCGCCATGCTCAGCGCGGTCGAGCACGGCGATCGCCGCATGCCGCGCCCCCTCGCCGCGCATGTGGACCACAAGCTGAGCACGGACTTTTTCACTCGGCGTTGTGAAGACGTTCAGGAGGCCCAAAGCAAGGGGCACGCCGCGTTCTTCGCGAACATCGCGGAAGCGGAGGTTCGCGCACGGACCATCAACGAGTGGTCGGGCAATCTGATCCCTGGACTCCTCCAGACTCCCGCGTACGCGCGAGCCGTCATCCAGGCGACGCATCCGCTGGACACTCCCGAGGAGGTGCAGGCCAAGATCGACGCCCGGCAGAAGCGGGCCAAGCTGTTCGCCGACCCCAAGAAGCCCGAGTACTGGGTGGTCCTGGACGAGTCGGTGCTCCGTCGCCCGCTGCTGGAACCGGCAGAGATGGCGGAACAGTTGGAGCACATTGCCGCCCTGGTGCAAAGCCGCCGGGTCGTTCTACAGATCCTTCCGTGGAACGCGGCCACCCGCCCCATCAGCGAGATGCCACTGCTCATCCTGGACTTCGACGACGAGCCGCCGCTGCTCTACACCGAGGGCGCCTACCACGGGCAGACCATCGATGATCCGGGGCTCGTTAAGCAGTACCGCAACGCATACGATCGCCTCAGGGCCGCCGCGCTGCCGCCAGAGGTGTCCCTCGCCCTGCTGAAGAAGGCGGCTGAGGAGTTCCGGAATGGCCAGCACCACCCTTGATCTGAGCACCACCCGCTGGCGCAAGAGCAGCTACAGCAACGGCTCTGGCGGGAACTGCCTCGAAGTCGCGGAGGGGTACGCCCTGTGGCGTAAGAGCAGCTACAGCAACGGCAGCGGCGGGGACTGCCTCGAAGTCGCCGACGGCCACCCCGGGCTCGTCCCCGTCCGCGACTCAAAGCGGCCCAACGGGCCCGCGCTCGTCGTCAACGCCGCCGCATGGGCGCCGTTCATCGCGTCCGTCAAGGCCGCTTGACGCAGCAGCCACGCAGACAGAGCGCGCCCGGTCCGACCGGGCGCGCTCTTCTTGGGTCCATCCGGCGTCGGCCGGTGCACTGCCTGGGCCCCTACCCAGCCATCTCGACGTCGGACTTCTCGGACTCCTCGGAGTCCGATCCGTACTGCTGGCTCCCGTCCGGGCCGGTGCGGTGAGCAGTAGCCGGCTTGTACTTCTGGATCAGCGCGTCGAGCTCCTTCTCGTCCTTGACCCCTGCCGCGTTGGCGATCTTCGTGAGTCCGGCGTTCGCGGTGGCCCAGTAGCCGCCGGGCTTCGTCTGGAAGGTCAGCTGGGGAAGCTTCTTGTCCTTCGCGATCGACAAGGAGAGGAAGCACGAGGTGCACGGCCTCTTCTTGCCGGCGATCATCGCCGCACCGGTCGAGCCGGACTGAAGCAGGGCCAGCACCAGCTTCTGCTCCGCGTGAAGTTCTTCGAAGCCGGAACGGATGAAGACGATCTTCCCATCCATCTGCCCGGCCCCGATCGTCGCTGCGGCCTCCGTCGCCGTCTGAGCCGCCAGTACGCCGTCCTGCACGGCCATGGCAGTGGCCATGAAGGCGTTGACCGAGCCGTCCTTGCCGTTCCCCTCACCGAGGTTGGTCATATAGTCCGCCGACCTCTGGGCTCTTGCGTCGCCACCCGACCCGTGCGAGTCCCGCATGACATCGGCGAGCGTTCTCGCCACGAGGGTGCTCAGGATCTTGGCAGCGGTGTTGTTGTCGTTGCAGGCGACAAGAATCCCGCCGCCGACCCACATGACCTGGGTCTCCTGGTTCCCGTCGTCCTCGATGTAGGCCCTTCCGCTGTTGAAGAACTGCCGCGCAACGTGGCGCAGAGCCTGCTCATCGGTCTCCATACGGCGCTTGGCGCTGTTCTCGACGGTGTCGGGCCATTTCCCCCCGGCATAGGGCGTCTGCGTCCAGTCCGACGTCATCTTGCCCATGGACCGCTTTGTCGCCGCGGCCGGCACTTCCTTCGTCTTGGCTCGTTGCAGGTGGGGCCGGCCGTGCACCGGGGACGCGTCCTGCGCGGACGTCGACGGCATGTTTTCGGGGGCGTGGACCGGAGGCGTCCCGGCAAGGGCGCGCTTCGCGTTGGCTTCCGCCTCGCGCTCGAAGCGGTCCGCCGGGTCGGAGACCCTGAGTCCGCTGCCGTTGTCCGTGCCGGCGACGGGCCCCCGGCGTTGCTGGATGACGTGGGTCAACTCGTGGGCGAGGGTGTGCCTGTCGGCGCCGCCCGCGCCGATGACGACATGGTTGCCGGACGTGTAGGCGCGGGCACCGACCTCGGCCGCCGAGGCCGCGGCAGCGGAGCCGTCGTGGATGCGCACGTCCGAGAAGTCCGCGCCCAGCCGGGCTTCCATGTCGGTGCGGGTCGCGTCGTCCATCGTCCTGCCGGGGGCTCGGAGCACCTCGTGAACGGTGGACCGCTGCACAGGCGCCGTGCCAGTGGCCCCGGCCTGCCCAGCGGCCTGGTGGCCGCAGCCCGGACCGTGTCGGTGCCGCTCGGGCGGCGGCTGGGCCCAAGGGTGGCCGGCCTCTCGGAGCATCTGGACGACGGCGGCGTTCCCGTGCATGGCCTGGAGGGCCCGCAGCCCCTCGTGCCGCGCCTGCGGCGCCCCCGTCTGCTGCGCGGCCGGTGCCCGGTGGGGGCCGGTGGACTTCTTCAGATTCTCGTGATCACTCAAGGCCCGCTCCACAGCAACTGAGAATGGCGACTCTTCATGGATACATGGCCGGTGGAGCGGGATTCCAGGCCCGCGAGGGCAATACAGGGTGACCCGCGAGGGGTTCGCAGGGTGACCGGCCGTCTCCGGCCGAGGTTGAGGCGAGGGCGGCCGTCGGGGCCCCGCCGGGCGGCCCCCGGGCAGCCGGAAGGGGCGCACCCGGATGAATCCGGGTGCGCCCCTCGGCGTCACCGCACGGCCGTTACCGGTCGAAGCGCTCGCCGGCCTCGTCCTGGGCGCGCTGGGCGGCGTCCTTCGCGCGGTCGCGGCCCTGCTGGCCGGCGTCCTTGGCGCGGTCGCGGCCCTGGCCCTGGCGCTGACGGTCCTGCGCCTGGTCCTGCGCCTGGCCCGCGAGGTCCTTGGCCTTGTCCTTGAACTGGTCGGCGATGCCCATGCTGTTCACTCCTATGTGGTGCGTGGGGGTCGGCCCCGGTGGGGCCTCGACCAGATTCACACGGGCCGCCACGCGCCGCATGTCGATCAATCACGCTCCGTACGCGAGGCGCGTTCCTGCTGGTCAGCGGCGCCTCCGGCGCCTACGAGGCCCTTGCTCATGCCGTCCGTGCGGGAGGCGACCCGGCGCATCTCGCGCTGGCCGCCGATGCCGATGACGGTCGGCAGGCAGCCGCGTACGGACTGCATGCCGCGCAGCCACCACTGGGCGTAGACGTGGGCGGAGCGGCGCTCGATGCCGGCGACGATGCGGTCGACGGCGGGGCCGAGGGGGTACGTACGGTTCATGGGCCACGGGAGGCGCTGGCGCAGGTCCCGCATGACGTCGTCCTCGTCGGCGCCGCGCACCATGTCGGTGTCGGTCCAGGAGAGGTAGCCGACGCCGACCTTCACGCCCTTGTAGCCGACTTCGGCGCGCAGGCTGTGGGCGAACGCCTCGACGCCCGACTTGGAGGCGCAGTAGGCGCTCATCATGGGGGCCGGGGTCATCGCGGCGAGGGACGCGATCTGGAGGAAGTAGCCCCGGCTCTCCATCAGCACGGGCAGGAACGCGCGCGCCGTCACCGCGCCGCCGATGAGGTTGACCTCGATGACGCGGCGCCAGGCGACGGGGTCGGAGTCGACCAGGGGGCCGCCGGTGGCGACACCCGCGTTGGCGACGACGATGTCGACCTTGCCGAAGCGCGCCTTCACGTCCTTCGCGACCCGGGCCATCGCCTCGTGGTCGGTGACGTCGGCGTGCCAGTGGTCGCTTTCACCGTGGAGGCGGGCCGAAACCTTTTTCAGCTCGTCGGGTTCGAGGCCGACGAGGGCGAGGATCGCACCCCGGGCGGAGAGCTTGCGGGCGAGTAGTTCGCCGACGCCGCGCGCCGCGCCGGTGACGACGACGACCTGTCCTTCGAGACTTCCCGTGCCGCTCATGCGACCTCCTCCTTGCCCTCGATGTCTGTAGTACCCCGCGCGTCCCGGTCCGGTCCGGACGCAAGGTGGGCGGTCACCAGTTCCCGTATTTTCGCCGTGACGAGCTCCGGCGCCTCGACGGGTGTCATGTGCCCCATGCCCGTCAGCTCGGTGAGGCCGAGGCAGTCGGGCAGGGCCGCCGCGATGGCGCGGGCGTGGACGGGCGGGGTGAGCCGGTCCTCCGTACCCGCGATGATCGCGGTGGGCACCCGCAGCTCCCGTACACCCTCGTCCAGGTCGAGCTCCGCGAGGACGTTCCCCCATGCGACCCGGGGTATGCGGGGGCAGGCGTGCACGATGCGGGCGCAGGTGTCGACCCGGTCCGGGGCCGAACCGGCGCCCATCGTCCCGTACTTCAGTATCCGCCGGGAGACGGGCGTGACCGGTCCGAGCGGGGCGCGCGCGCCGAGGACCGCGCGGGTGAGGCGGGTGCGTACGGCTCCGGCGCGCATCGGCACGACCAGCGACTCGGCGAGCAGCCGGGAGCTGCCGGTGCTGCACAGCAGGACGGCGGCGGCGTGCTCGCGCAGCTTGGGGCGGCGGGAGGCGGACATGATGGTCATGCCGCCCATGGAGTGCCCGGCGATGACGGCCTTCTCGCCGGGGGCGAGGGTCGCGGCGAGGACCGCTTCGAGGTCGTCGGCGAGGGCTTCGGTGCTGTAGCCGCCGGGGGCGGCGGCGGGCGAAGTGCCGTGGCCGCGCTGGTCGTAGGCGATGACGCGGTGGTCGACGGCCAGGTCGCGTATCTGCGCGTCCCAGAAGCTGGTGTTGCAGGTCCAGCCGTGGGAAAGGACGACGGCGGGCGCGCCCTCCTGGCCGTGGATCTCGACGTGTACCCGGGAGCCGTCGGCCGAAACGGCGAGGAGTTCGCGGGCGGCCACGGGGCGGCGGCCAGCGACGGGCAGGGGGCGGCTCATCGGACGGCCTCCTCGGAGACGGTGCCGCCGGAGACGGTGCCGCCGGACGTGCGCTGGGCGGGGACGGACGGGCGCAGGACCTGGTATTCGGACAGGTCGACAGTCCGGGTGGCCTTGCGGAACTCGGAGGTGGTGCCGGGCCAGACGGTGGTGTTGCGGCCGTTCGCGTCCAGGTACCAGCTGTTGCAGCCGCCGGTGTTCCAGACGGTGCGCTTCATGCGCTCCTGGACGCGGCGGTTCCAGGTGTTGACGGCGGAAGGGCGGGCATCGAGCGCCGCCTTGCCGCCGAGGAGGTCCAGCTGGCGCAGATAGTCGGCCATGTAGTTCAGCTGGGACTCGATCATGAGGATCATCGAGGAGTTCCCGAGCCCGGTGTTGGGGCCGATGATCGTCATCCAGTTGGGGAAGCCGGCCGCGCTGGCGCCGCGCAGCGCCTGCATGCCGTCCTTCCAGGACTCGGTGAGCGTGATCCCGTCGGCGCCGACGACGCGTTCGGCGATCGGCATGTCGGTGACGTGGAAGCCGGTGCCGAAGATGATCGCGTCGACCTCGGCCTCCGTACCGTCCGACGCGACGACCGTGTTGCCGCGGATCTCGGCGAGGCCGGAGGCGACGACATCGACATTGGGCCGGGCGAGGGCGGGGTAGTACGTGCTCGACAGCAGAATGCGCTTGCAGCCGATGCGGTACGAGGGGGTCAGCTTGGCGCGCAGGGCGGGGTCCTTGATGGCGCGGGCCATGTTGGACTTGGCTATCCGCTCGACCAGGCCGAGCTGGTCGGGGTGCTTGGTGAAGGCGCTGACCTGCAATTCCCGGATGCCCCAGAGGAGTCCGCGACGGGCGGTGCCGGTGGCGGGCAGGGTGCGGTGGAGCTTGCGCTCCAGGCCGCTGATCTTCCGGTCCATGCGGGGCATGACCCAGGGCGGGGTGCGCTGGAAGAGCGTCAGCCTGCCGACCTTGGGCTGGATCGCGGGCACGATCTGGATGGCGGAGGCGCCGGTGCCGATCATCGCGACGCGCTTGCCGGTGAGGTCGGCGTCGTGGTCCCAGCGGGCGGAGTGGAAGACCTTGCCGGGGAAGTCGGCGAGCCCCGGGATGTCGGGCATCTTCGGGTCGGACAGCGGCCCGGTCGCGGAGACGACGACATCCGCGACGATCGTGTTGCCGTTCGCGCTGTCGATGACCCAGTGCAGCTCGTCGTTGTCCCAGCGCATCTGCTTCACCTCGTGATCGAGGCGCAGATGGGCGCGGAGCCCGAAGGTGTCGGCGACGTGCTCCAGGTAGGCGCGGATGTGCTCCTGCCCGGAGAAGGTGCGCGGCCACTCGGGGTTGGGGGCGAACGAGAAGGAGTACAGGTGGGACGGTACGTCGCAGGCGCAGCCGGGGTAGCTGTTGTCGCGCCAGGTGCCGCCGACGGAACCGGCGCGCTCCAGGATCACGAAATCGGTGATGCCTTCGCGGCGCAGCCGGACCGCGGCGCCGAGGCCCCCGAATCCGCTGCCGATCACCGCCACGCGTACATGCTCGTGCTGGGCCATGCTGCCGCCTCCCGCGGTACGTCACACGACTCTGCCAGCAATCACTGGCATGGTTGGGAGGGTAGAGCAGCGGAGTACCGATGGGTAGGGGGCGGACGAAGGAAAGTTACCGGCGGTACAACTTGCGGCTCGCACGCGTTTTCGCCGCCGGGGAGGCGGATAGGGTGCGGGGGTGGCAGAAGGACCCGAGCACCGCGAGTACCGCATGGAGGAGCTGGCCAAGGAGGCCGGCATCCCTGTGCGGACCGTGCGCTTCTACCGTGAGCGCGGCCTGATCTCGCCGCCCCGCCGCGAGGGCCGCATCGCCTGGTACGACGACCACCACCTGGCCCGCCTGCGCACGATCACGGGCCTCCTGGAACGCGGCCACACCCTCACCGGCATCGCCGATCTCGCCCGTACGTTCGAGAGCGGCCGCGATGTCGCGGAGGTGCTGGGCCTGGGCGAACCGTCCGAGGAGACCCCGGTCCGCCTGACGCCCGAGCAGCTGGCGGACTACTTCGAGGGCGAGTCCACGCCGGAGAACCTGGCGCTGGCGATGGAGCTGGGCTACCTGGGGACGGACGGCTCGGAGATCGTCCACATCAGCCGCCGCCTGCTGGACGTTTCGGCCGAGCTGGTACGGGAAGGGGTGCCGCTCTCCGCGGTGCTGTCGACCGGCCGCCAGGTCCGCCGCCACGCGGAGGCCCTGGCGGACCTCTTCGTATCGGTGCTCCAGGAGTACGGCGTGGACACGGACCCGGAGCCTCCGCAACTGCGGCCCCTGGCGCGGGCGGTGGTGGACGCGGAGCTGTCGATGGCGCTGGACCGGCGGCTGCGGCGGAAGCCTGAGCCGGAGGAGCCCGGGTAGGTTGCCGGGCCGACGGACATCACCCCCGCCACTCCGGCGCGACGGCGGGCGCCCTGCTCACCACCCAGTTCCTGACCACATCGCTCGGCACCGCGCTGTACGCCCCCTTCAGCGGCCCACCGTGGTGGGCCGCACTGTGCATGCTCATGGCGGCGGGGACGTACTACAGTCCCCGCTCGTGACCGATGCCGCGCACCGCACCGCCGTGGACGACGACGCGCTTCTGGAGCGGCTGCGGGCCCTCGCGTGGGGTACGCGGAATGCGCGCCCCGCTGCCCGCTGTCTTCCCGATCGGCCCTTCCCGCCCCTCACGGGGACGGAAGTGAACCTCACCGAACGCGCACTCGGGCACCCCTTGCCGGAACTGCTCCGGCGCGTCTACACCGAGGTGGGCGACGGCGGATTCGGCCCGGAAGGCGGCCTCGCCTCGCTGACGCCACGACGCGTTCCGAACTGGCCGGTCCCGGACTGGCCCTGCGCGACGACCCTCCACGCCGGACGGACGGAGCGGGGGGCGCCGGCCTCGTGGCTCTACCTGACGGCCGGCGGCTGCACCATGGAGTGGTACGTCTCGCTCACCGCCGTCGGCCACCCGGTCCTGCTCTGGGACGCCGACGGCTGGGAGCCGGACCGGGGCCAGAGCCCCCACGACGGACTGCGGTACGCGGCATCGTCGTTGAGGCAGTGGCTCTGGACCTGGGCGGACGGCGGCAACGTCTGGGACGACGTACTGACCCACACCGAGTAGGGCGCGGCGCCCTCGCCCTACCCCGCCCCTACTGCTCGTACACCACCGTCACCGGCGCATGGTCGCTCCACCGTTCGCCGTGTGTGGCGGCCCGTTCGACCCATGCCTTCACGGCGCGGGCGGCGAGGCCGGGGGTCGTGATCTGGTAGTCGATGCGCCAGCCGGTGTCGTTGTCGAAGGCGCGGCCCCGGTAGGACCACCAGGAGTACGGGCCCTCGACGTCCGGGTGCAGGGCGCGTACGACGTCGACGTACGCGGCCTCCGTGAAGACGCGGGTCAGCCAGGCACGCTCCTCGGGGAGGAAGCCGGAGCTCTTGCGGTTGGCGCGCCAGTTCTTGAGGTCGGCCTCCTGGTGGGCGATGTTCCAGTCGCCGCAGACGACGACCTCACGGCCCTCGGCGGCGGCGCGCGCCTTCAGGCCGACGAGGTAGGGCAGGAAGGCGGCCATGAAGCGCTCCTTCTCGTCCTGCCGCTCGGTGCCGACCTCGCCGGAGGGCAGGTAGAGGCTGGCGACGGTGACGCCGGGCAGGTCGATCTCGACGTACCGCCCGCTCGTGTCGAACTCCTCGCACCCGGCGTGCCCGTACCCGCCGAAACCGATCTGCACACGCTCGGGAGCGCGCCGCGAGTAGAGGGAGACCCCGGCCCGGCCCTTGGCGGCGGCCGGCGCGTGGACGGTGTGCCAGCCCTCGGGGTCGCGTACGTCAGCGGGCAGCTGCTCGGGCTCGGCGCGCACCTCCTGGAGGCAGATCACGTCGGCGTCGGTCTGCGCCAGCCACTCGACGAAGCCCTTCTTGGCGGCGGCGCGGAGTCCGTTTACATTCACGGAGGTCACAGTGAGCATTCCGGCACGATACCGACCAATGACGCCGCATACATGTACGATACTTCGCATGAATATCCACATCCGGGCCTTCGACCACCCCGACGCCGTCAAACTCAACGATCTCGTGCAGCTCGAATACGTCGAGCGCTACGGCGATGGGGGCGATGCCACACCGCTGGACGCCACGATGTTCGACCCGCCCCACGGCCTGTACCTGATCGCGTACGACGCGTCGGACCAGCCGGTCGCCACGGGCGGCTGGCGCTCCCAGGAGCGCAACGACGAGGGCTACTCGGACGGCGACGCCGAGCTGAAGCGGATGTACGTCATACCGGAGGGCCGCGGCCTGGGCCTCGCCCGCCGCATCCTGGCCGCCCTGGAGGCCGACGCCCGCGCCGCGGGCCGCACCCGCATGGTCCTGGAGACCGGCGACCGCCAGCCGGAGGCCATCGCCCTGTACCTCTCCAGCGGCTACACCCCGTGCGAGAAGTTCGGCCACTACCGCACGTACGAAAGCAGCCGCTGCTTCGCGAAGCCGCTGCGGGGGAACGGCGGGCTCTGACGCCCACTCAGGCCGCTTCCCCGCGCCCGGGCCACTCAACCGCGGACGAGCGGACCGATCCGCGGGAGCGTAGCGTTGGCTGTTAGCCACACCCTCGGGGGCCGTGCCCGAGGAGGCGTCTGACGATGACTACCGGACCCACCCCTGCCTGGGGTCCTCCCGGCGAGGTACCGCCGCCGGCTTCCGGCCCCGCCCGAAAGCACCACCGGATCTTCCTCTGGGTGTTCCTGGCGGTGCAGGCGCTGTTCCTGGCCGGGGTGATCTCAGGCGCCGGCAGCAACGACCACGCGTCCTGCAAGGGAATGGTGGGCGACGCCCTCAAGACCTGCCAGGACGCCGGTGACGCCGGCACTGTGATCGGAGTGGGACTCCTCATCGGCCTGTGGGTGGCGGTGGACCTCATCCTCGGCATCACGTACGGCGTCTACCGGCTGGCCCGTAAGCGCGCCTGAGACCCGTCACCGTTCCCGTCAGCCCGCCTTCGCAAACGCCGCCCTCAGGGCCGTGATCCGGGTGAGGAACGCCACCCGGATCACCGGCAGCAGGACCGCGCGAACCCACATGAAGGTGTTCACCGTGTGACCGGTGGCGGCCACCGCGACGACCGCGCCGAGACGCCGGGGCTGCCCGTCCTGATCCTGTCCCAGTACGTGGAGCAGCTGTACGCCCGCGAGTTGCCGGCCGACGGGTCGGGCGGCGTCGGCTACTTCCTGAAGGAGAGCGTTCGACGCGGACCAGTTCATCGACGCGCTGGAACGGGTCGCGGCCGGCGGCACGGCCATGGACCCGGTCCTCTGGGCATCACGGACGACGGCTCGACGAACCGCCGCGTACTGGCGGTGCCGGCGTACCTGAACAACCCCTGCCGAATCCCGTCAAGGCGAGAACCAGCCGCTTTTCGGAAACCTGCACCCTTTCAGACTCCGATTTCCTCATGACTGAGCCGCCGCACCAGGCGTTTTCGAGCCAAAGAAAAGGAAGACGGACCGCCCGCACTCCCATAATTGACTTCACCCCACCCCGTTCCACGAAATCTCCCAACCATCAGAAAATCCTGAAGGAGATAACTGCATGCGAACCGACCTTCGGCCGCGCACCAAGCGTGTGCGGCAAGGCATCGTGTCCGTCGCGGCTGCCGTGGCGGTAATAGGTGGCATCAATTTGGCCTTGGCCCCCAGCGCCTCAGCCAGCGGGTACGGCTGTTCCGGATCGGTGGTTTACTCGAAGAACCTCATGGGGGAGAGTGGAGTCTTGTCCACGGCCTATCTCTACTACTCCTCAGCCAACGGCGGCACCAACTGCGCTGTCCTGGTGGCGAAGAAGTGGGCAGGCACTCGGCACTTCATGCACATCTCGATCCAGTTGTCCGGCGTGAGCTCCGGGCTGAAGGAGGACGAGGGACGGTTCACGTCCTACGCCGGCCCCGTCACTCTGACGCACACGAATGGCCACTGCATCTCCGGCACCATGTGGGAAAATTCGCCGGACGACAACCACCAGGCGGGCGCTGCCATCAACAAGGTCGCCTGCGGATAGCTTCCGAAGGCCCGCACCGCATAGCCCTCCGGGGGCGTACCACAAAGTGGAACGCCCCCGGAGGGTTTTTCGGCAACGCGTGCTAACCGGCGAGGGTTTCCTCGAATGCCTTCGCGTAGTGGACGGTTCCCGAGACCTTCGGGTGCATCGACTTCATCGACGGCTCCGGCGGGTCTTTGTCCGCCTTCGAGCGGCCCGTCATGACGAGGCCGTTAATCGTTTCGGGATCACCGCAGATCGCCTCTCCGTCGAATTCGTCCCGCGGGTCGGAGAAGACCGCGTACGTCCCGGCGTCGGCGACCGCCCCCCGCATTTCGTCGGCGAGCATGTCGGCTACCCCGTTGATCCAGTTCGCTTCTTCCATACTCAGGCCCATGAGGCACGAACCGATGTGTTCCAGAAGCCTTGGATAGCCCATGAGCACGATCTTCGCGTTCGGTGCCGCGGCGTGAATCGCGGCCAGTGTCTTCACGAGCCGGGGGCGCACCGTCTCATGTGCCCAGACCGGCGCCCAGTCCTCCAGAGGAGGCGTCGCGACACCCGTCTTGTCCCCGGTGTCCGGGTTGCGCGCGTCAATGGTTTCCCCCATGCACGCGCCGTCCAGGGATGTGAGGCACGCATTGAAGATATCGGAGAATCCCATGTCGTTGCCGCCGACCGAAATCGGTACCAGGGTGGTGTTCTGGTCCAGGTATCCCTGTTCGATCTGCGGTAGTTCACCACTTTGGGAACGATTGAGGATGCTGTAGTGACGGGCACCGGAGCAGGCGATGAAGTGGTAGTCGAGACCTGACCACCAGGATTCCTCAAGATCCGCCGTCGTCGAGGTCTCGCCGGGAAGAACCGCTCGCCGGGACCAGGCGTACTTCGAGCGATGGCACTTGTCCGTCGAATCACCGCTTCCGGCGTAGTCCGTCTCCGCGAAGTAGTCGTCGCCGCCGTTTTCCGAGGCTCCTTCACCCGAGGAATACGAGTCGCCCATGGCAACTTCAACGACGCTCGGTTTACCCTGAAGCGGCTGGAAGGCGACCGCATCCCAGGCCACATCCTCGTCCGCGGTCCCGTCCTCGGTCGCATTCGTCAGTGTGACCGTCGGTGTTCCCGTGAAGTGGAACGCTCCGAGGCTCACCCATCGGTTGGAACGCTGCACCACGACTCTCTTGGGACTCTGACTGTCAGAGCCGCCGACCTGGTAGGAAGCCTGCCTTGTATGGGCACCCGTATCCGGCAGATGAACCATGACACGCGCCCACGTGAGGCTGTCGTCCAGCGTCCACGTTCCCTTGATCGTCATCGGCCCGTTCGCGCCACCGAGGTGAGCGGCATTGCGCGTGTGGGCATACCAGAAGTGCCCTTCGTTGCCACCACCGATCTGATACAGGTCGGATTTCGCCTCGTAGCGGCCGTCCGCGTCCGGTTGGAAGTCGAAGGAGAAGTGGCCCCAGTTCTTGGCCGTCTCTCCACACGGCCCATAGCTATTAGTATTTCCGGGGAACGATTCGACGACAAGGGCTGTCAACGGCAGACCCTGGTTGTCGCAGCGCGGCTCTCCGTTCTTCAGACGGGTGCCGCGCCCTGGTTCGGAGACCAGGGATTCGTATTTGATGTTCTCGTGGCCGCAGGTGAGACACTTGGCCTTCCAGGTCGCATTCGGCTCGTGCCACCAGTACTGCGTGTAGCAGTCGGCGTCGGGGCAGTCCGGAGGGTTGGCCGCGTCGCATCCGTTGTGCGTATTGCAGAACGTGTCCAGCGGAGGCTTGACATCGCGGCGCTCGGCGTCGTTCGTCCACCAGGCCGGCCGGAATCCGGCCGTCGCGTATCCCGACTCCCCCGGCCAGTCCTGCCGGCCGGAAGTGGCGTAGGAGTAGCCGGTGTCGATGGACCAGGCGGACCAGCCCATCACCTTCTCCTCGTACGGCCAGTACTGAGGGTGCGCCGCGTCCCAGGGCCAGTTGAGCGGATCGGCCGTCATGTCCATGAACGGATCACGGTCCGGCGGGTAAATCGGGTTGGCCGGGTTGTTGTACCAGCCCAGACCCCAGTTGCCGTTTTTCCCCTCGTCCGAGCGGGGGTTGAAGCCGAGGTTGTAGTTCCACAGCGCGGCGAACCAGTTCTCCACGCGAGAGGGGTCGTCATTGTTGATGGTGACGGTCTGCCCGACCTGGTGGAGCTCGTTCCACTTGTCGGCGAGGATGTAGAGGGAGGCGGCGACGTTCACGGTGTAGTCCAGAGCGACCGCGCGCTGGACGTCGGGGTCGAGGAGCTTCTCGTCCTTCTTCCCGTGACCCGCGATCCGCATACCGTCGGTGACCTGGCCGACGCCGTAGCCGCAGTCGGAATCCTCCCAGTGGATCTTCCAGTAGTCGGCCGGATCGGACCCCTTGTGTCCGTAGAAGCCGGCGTAGGAGGCGAGCGGGTTCCCCATCTGACCGGGGATGGAACCGGGCTCCGCTTGCCAGAGGTTGGACTCCTGCGCCATCACACCCAGCAGCACGTTCGCCGGTATGCGTCCGCCGCCGATGAGATCGGGGCGAGGGAAGAGCCCTTGCGGGTCCACGGTTCCGAGGCCCAGCTGGTTCCGCCAGTCGCCCTGCTCGACGCGCCCCGAACGGAGCTCGTTACGCACGGCCATATCGACGGCCCACTCGACCTGGTTGGGCGTGGGCTGCAGCGCCAGGGACTTGACGTCGTTCCGGGGTACGGAACACCAGCGATCAGTGTCCACCGGATCGTGCGAGACCCCGGCAGCCGCCTTGGCCGTCGGCGCCGAGCCGGAGGTCAGTGCGGGCGAGAGGGACGCGTTGCCCATGCCGGAGCCCGAGTCCGGGACGGTCTGCTCGATCGCCTTCCCGGTGGCGGCGGCGGTGGAGGTGACGGTGACCGGCTCGGCCGGATCGACCGTGTCCGGGGCGCCCGCCGTCTGCTGCGGGGTAACGGTCGCGGTGGCCTCGGCCGCGTCGAATCCCTTGCCGGCGTCCTTGATCCGGGCCAGTCCGTGGCGGACGCCGGGGGTGATCACAGGATTGACGGCCAGCCGCCCCAGGGTGGACACGTCCGTGTCGGCCGGGACGTCGAGCCGGGTGACATCGGCGGCCGGGTCCGGCCGGCTGCTGGGCTTCCCGGTGAGGAAGACCCGTCCCCGGCCACCCTGGCGCAGGTCGATGTCGCCCAGCTTCCCAACCGCCAGCACGGAGGGCTTGCCGCTGCCCCGGAACAGCTTGGCGCGTGCGGTGTCCTTTCCGGACCGTTCGACGTAGGCGACGTTCCCCCGGGCTGTCGGGCGGATGTCGAAGGGGGTGGTGTCGCCGGTGACCAGGGGGGTCACCCTGCCACCCTGGCCGATCCGTACCAGCTGGTTGCCGCGCCCGGCGACGACGCCGCCCCGCACGGGAACCGCGCTGGTGACCTCTCCCGAAGTCGCGTACGAAGCCGTGGTCTTCCCCGATGTGTCGACGGTAACCACGCGCGTCCGGGTCTTGCCCGGGTCGTTCATGTCCCGGAACGCCGTGAACGCGGCCGTGTGCGTGACCGTGTTGCACGAGGGGTCGAAGTAGGCGAGCGACGCGGTGAAGGCCAGCTTGACGACCTTGCCGGTGGTGGTGTTGACGATGGCGGCGAACGCACCGCCCTGCATCAGGTCGGGCTTGTTGGTGAAAGTGCGCGGCGCGTATACAGCGGCGACATGGTCGGCGTCCATCACGCACTCGTTACCGATCCAGCTGTCCGCCGGCACACCGGGCTCGGCCAGGATGGCCGCCGTCTTCCACTCGTACGCCTTGCTCGAATCGGCGACAAGGATCTGTAAGCCCTTGGTGTCGGCCGCCGAGGTGAAGGCCCTGTCCTTCGTCGTGTTCCAGCCCTGGCCGAGCTTCTTGCCCGGTTCCTCGACCTTGACCGGCGGAACCCTTGAGGTGGACCGCTTGTCAGGTGGCTTCGGCTGTGTGTCCGCCGAGGCCGGCAGGGTCTGCACGACGGTGGCCACAATGGCCGTCGCAGCACAGGCGGCCATGGCGGCATGGGCCCGTCTGGGCACCCGCATGACAATTCCTCTCTTTGATGTAAACGTGACAATTCACCGCGAGCGGTCCACGGTGAAGTAGACGTCGCCGGAATCCGGGCCCAGAACATCGAAGACCAGGACGGTTCCGTAGCGCGCCCGCGCCGCTGTCAGGCTCATGTGGGCAGCGGGGACGACCTCGCATCGCTGATAGATCCGGCCGGTCCCGCCCGAAGGGCACGGCGCGGGCTTCTCAACCTCGTACGGGAGTGGCATACCGGGCCGGTCCCAGTCGATCCGAAGCCCCGGGGACTCAAGCCTGGGGCCGGGCATCAGCGTGCCGTCGGGGTACTTCCCGCGGTCACGGTGGTAGCGGAGCGCGTAGGCCACCGTGCCGCCCGCACCCGGCACGTCCTGCCCCGTCTCGGTCTGAGGGCCCCAGGAGGCGATGTGTGCCGCCCGGATACGGGGCAGCACATCGGTGATGTTCCCGCTGACGCCGAAGTGGACGGTGGCCTGAATGCCGCATTCGAGGGCATGTGGATCCGCAGGCTCCAACAGATCGCCATCCGCGGGAGTGACGCAGCGATCGAGGAACCGGGTGCGAAGGTGCACCAGTCCGTCGACAGCGGTCAGGCCCGCCACCAGCTCCTGGACTCTGCGCTCCTCGGCCGAACGGCGTGCGGACGCCACCGACGACCGGGCCTCCTTCCTCAACTCCTTCTCCGAAGGCCCGCCTCCGTCGGAGCACCCCGCGGTCGACCCGACCAGCACAAGAGCCAGCAGGACCCCTCCCACCTGGTGGACCGGGCGCCGGCCTCGATGCGTCCAGGGCACGTTCATCTCGGTATTCACACCCCCCACCCTCCGCCGAACGCCCGGATCGGTGCATGAGTAGGAGCACCTGGAACCGGGACCCAGCCGATGCCCGCCGGAGCCCACAGCCCGGGTCGGACCCAACCCAGGCTTCAAAAACGATGCATCTGCAAGTAGACCAACGGAGACAATCACCCGACCGGCCGGAAGTAAAGACCATCGAGGGCCGTTGACGCAAATACGTCAACTCACTTTTTCTGAAACGGACTTGACGGCTAAGGCCCTAGGCTGAAGCATGCCCGACGGAGCATCGAATAGCTGACTGACAGTGAAAAGTTCCACGCACTCGAAGAGAAAGGGGTCAGCATGAAGAGAACACGCATAGCCGGTTGCCTCGTAAGCGCCGCCGCAGCGGTGGGAACTCTATTGGTAGCCGCTTCACCCGCGAACGCCTACACGACCTACACCGATGATGAATGCAGTTCGTCCACCCGGTGCTTTGCGATCTTCTTCAACTCCAGACAGAAGATCGGCATCTTCTCCAGCGCCTGCTTCATCACGAACAGGACAGAGAATTCACACTTGGGCTACGACTATCTCACATCCTCGGGGATGCAGCAGGTGCGTTACATGTTCAATGAGGGATACGGGTTCAGCAGCCTGCCGAACGGAAGTGTCTGCCGGGGAACCGATCCGGGTTCGGGGTGGAGCGTAAAGAACAATGCGGCCGGTGCATCGAACGGTGACACCCGGTCGCACCGCGTCTACTACAACAGCAACCTGATGGGCACGTCCCAGACCATCGAGTCCGGAGCCAACGACAATCTCGTGGCCGCGCTGAAGAACAACAACGCCAGCAGTAAGAGGCTGTGATGAACTTGCGACGCTCCCTCCAGGCCAGTGCCGCGGCCCTCTGCCTGTCAGCGCTGGTCGCCGGCTGCGGACAGTCGGTCAATGGCAGCAGCACGATCGACACAAAGAACGTTTCGGCTACCAGTCCGGAATCCCCAGGACCTCGCGTCTTCCATGAGAAATGGCCGGAGAAGGTTCCCTCGCGGGGACTCGCCAAGGGGCTCGCTCTGCCCCTCGAAGAGTTCATGACCTCCTACGCGGACGAAATCGCCGTCCAGGAGGCGCGGGACGCCGCGGAGACCGCGTGCATGCGCCGATACGGCTTCACGGACTGGCGCACCGAGGATCTCGGGGTATCGCCGCCGGTGTCGGACAATGCCTCAAACATGCCTCGGCGCTACGGCTTGAGCATCCTCGCCGAGGCCAAGGAGTACGGATACCACGTTCCGAGCACGGGAACCGAGAGCACGCCCCCGCCCGAGCAGGAGGCTGCCGGGGCCGCAACCGTTCTGCGGGGTACGGACGGGTCCGAGAAAGTCATGTCGTTCAAGGGGAACGCACTCCCCGAAGGCGGCTGCACCGGTGAGGTCAACCGCAAGGTCGGAACGCTGGAGCCACATGTGGTCGAAGAGCTGAGCAGCGAGAGCTTCCTCCAGTCGCAGAAGGAACCCGCCGTTGAGAAGGCCATGGCCGCGTGGTCCGGGTGCATGAAGGACCGGGGCTACGACGCGCCCACTGTCTGGGACACTGACAAGCTGGTGGGAGTGCAGAGCCAGACTCCGACGGACAAGGAAATCGCGATTGCCGTCGCGGACGTCGAATGCAAGCAGGAGACCGATCTGATCAAGATCTGGTTCGATCAGGAGTCGGCCATCCAGCGACAGCTGATCAAGAAGAACCAGGCGTCGCTCAGTGGCGCGCGGCAGAAGGCGGAGAAGACGCTGGACGTCGCTTCCGGCGTGACCGCATCCCTTCGCTGAACGCGAGGGGCGTCCAGCCCGCCCGCGAAACACCCGTACGTCGATGGCCCGGCCGTGTGCGCGGCCGGGCCATCGACGTACGGCGGCTCTTTCTACCGGTAAACGTCCACGACCAGACGGTCGGGCTGGGTCAGAGTGAAGATGTTGTAGCCAGTGGAGGGACCGAGCGAAATCCCGAACTCGGAGATGCCCGCGTGGTAGCTCGTCAGCTGGGCGCCCTTGATCGTAGGCAGTCCCATTTCCTGAACAGCCGGGTCCTCGTAACCCGCGCTCAGGTTAGCCGGCTCCATCCTGACGAAAAGATAGGAATCACCGACGGCGTCGAGGTGCTCGGTTTTCCCGCTCATCGGAGTGTACTCACCCGTCGTGTTCGTCCATGTCGTGTATTGCGTCTCGTTGGTGAGATCGAACACGAGGCGGTCATATCCCGTGTGCGTCGCGGCACGAATTCCTTGGAGGCACGTAGTCGGGCACGCGGTGATGGTTCCGGCGTTCGTCACGGTTCCCGGGCCGGTCGCGGCGGTCGCGGCGGTCGCCGCCGGCAGCATGAGCGCCGGGACGGTGGCGAGCAGCACAGCAAAGCGAACCCGTATGTTCTGAGCATTGCGCATATCCAGCTGACCCTTTGCGTAGAAAAATATGGAATGCATGACACAAAACCCGTCCCGGGTGACGGGTTTTGCATTCGCGGGATCTTCGCTGGATAACATAACACCTCTGCCCGCTTACGTGAAGGTAAACCCGGAAACCAGGTACAGCTAAATGAGAGGAACGTCGCCGAGAAAATTTTGCACGCTACCCCATGGGCAGGGACATAAACATTCCCTTTCGCAATGTGAGCAAGTCCCGCCGGGCCTCCGCCCGCCACTCGCCGCCCCGCCCGTCCGCGAGCGGGATGTCCCGGGCTGCCCAACAATGGCTGTGTCACGTGAGCACAGGCAAGGGAGGCGTCGCGGATGCGTGCCGGGCGCGGTGAGAGGAGCGTCCGTGGCGGACGGTGACGGGCGGGACGGGGAGGAGCCGGCCGCGACGGGCCGGGGTCCCAAGGCGGCGGTGCTGGGCACCGCACTCGTCCTGTGCGTCCTGGTGGTGGTGCTGCAACTGAGCACCCCGCCCTCCGCGCACATCGCCGCGGTGCTGGTCGCGGTGCCCGCCGTCATCTCGTTCGGGTTCGGGCCGCCGGTGATCATCGGTTCGGCGGTGGTGGCGGCGGGAATCCGCTGGCTGCTCCTGCCCGCCGAGCCGCAGCGGATCGGCTCCGTGATCGGCACCACCGTGGTGATCTGCGTCATCGCCGCGCTGAGCTGCTTCGTGGTCCGGCGCGGCGAGCGGGAGTCCGCCCGGCTGCGGAAGGTGGTGTCCGTCGCCGAGACCGTGCAGCGGGCTGTGCTGCGCCCGCCGCCCGAGACCCTGGGCCATTTCCGTACCGCCGCGAGCTATCTGGCCGCCGCGCAGTACGCGCGCATCGGGGGCGACCTCTACGCCGTGGCGGACAGCGATTTCGGTGTGCGCGCGCTTATCGGGGACGTACGGGGGAAAGGGCTCGACGCCGTGTCCACCGCATCGGCCGTCCTCGGCTCGTTTCACGAGGCGGCGTACGAGGAAGAGACGCTGGGCCGCCTGGCCGGGCGCCTCGACGCCGGCCTGAACCGCTTCCTGCGCGACGACGAGGCGTTCGTCACCGCCCTCCTGATCCAGATCGCGCCCGACGGCCGCACGGAGGCGTACTCCTGCGGCCACCCGCCCGCCCTCGTACTGCGCGACGGCGCGGTCCGGGAACTCCCGGCCGGCACCGGCCTCCCCCTGGGGCTGCGCGCCCTCACGAGCGCCCCCGCGGACGCGGACGGCCCCCGGCCCACCGGAACGTTTCTGCGCCCCGGCGACACGGTCCTGCTGTACACCGACGGCATCGCGGAGACCCGCAACGAGACCGGGGCCTTCTACCCGCTCGCCGACCGCCTGACGGCCTACCAGCGCGCCCATTCCCCGCCCGTCGCCCCGCAACACCTGCTCACCTGGCTGCTCGACGACGCCCAGGACTACAGCTGCGCCGACACCTACGACGACGCGGCCCTCCTGGCCCTCGCCTGGCCACCCGGCCGGGGCGACGGGCCGGGCGGCGGCTGACCCGTACGCCTCAGGAGGACCGGCTTCACTCCGGTGATGCCCCCGGGGACGGGGAGACCCCGGGACGGGCCGTATGGCAGCCGACCGCCCCGGCAGATCCGCACGCTCTGGGCCGAGCCGCCGGCCGCCCCGGCCGCCCCGGAACACCCCGCAACGCTCGAAGGCTCCGGCCGATGAGCCACGAGCCGCCCGCTCACTCCCCGCCGAGCAGCGCCCCGCGGTTCGCCCGGAGCCAGTCGCCCTCCTCGCGCATCTCGTCCGCGTCGCCCCGGGCCAGGAATCCGGCCCACGGTTCGATTCCCCGCGCACCCAGCCGCCGGATGCGCCCGGCCTCGCGTGCCTGGAGCTCCGCCAGGGCGTCCAGCACCGCCGCCGGCCGCTCCCCGTAGGCGGAACAGAGCACCGCGAGTCGGGTACGCGCCTCGGCATCGGGCTCCCGGCCGGCGGCGGCGGGGCGCAACGGCACGGCGTACCAGGCGAGTTGGGCCAGGTCGTCGACGGCGTGTCCGGGAGCCGCGAAATCCCAGTCGATGAATCCGGTCAGGCGGTCGCCGTCCCAGATGGAGTTCCACGGGCCCAGGTCGCCGTGCCGGATCACCATGCCCGACTGGCATTCCCCGTCGTACCCCCGCCAGCGGGCGTCCGGCGCGGGCCGGAAGTCACGCACGGCCCCGTGATAGTCGCGAAGCCAGTGCCCGAGTTCCACCAGTCCGTCCGCGGAGCGCAGACAGGGGGGCCACGGTTTGAGGGCGGGGTCCCCATGGAGCAGGGACAGCACCTCTTCCCCGCCGTCCACGCCGAGCGCACGGGGAGCCCGGTCGAAGCCGGCCGTTTCCAGGTGCCCCAGCAGTGCGTGCACCGCCGGCGTCCACTCCCCCACGGGCCGGCGGATGGTGTCGCCGACCCTCCGGACCGTGGTCACGCTGCCCTGGTCGCTCGCCCCGTCCTCGATCATCCGGCGATGATAACGGCCCTTTCCCCCGTACCGATTTCCCTGGGGAGACCACCATGACCCGTCTCGCCGACTGCCCCGACCTGCGCGCGCGTCGGCCATCCAGATCGCGACCGCCCCGGACGGCCTTCGGTATTTCGCGAGTTCGAGTTCCACGTTCGCCCAGCTGTAACCGATCAGGTCGTCAAGATCGACCAGATCCGCGCCCCAGCGTGAACGCGGTGAAGAAGACCCCGCGCTCCTCGGTCTCCCGGTAGAAATCCTCCGGGCCCGGCGCCGCTGGCCGGAACCGGGAGATGTCAGAACGTGCCACCGAGCCTCACCCGGTCGGGGCGAACCGTCACGACGACGACGTGACCCGCTCGCGCGGGCCCTCCTTGCCGGAGCGCCCCAGGCGCAGGGCCGAGACGAGGAAGAAGACGCCGCCGGGAACGGCGTAGCCGATCGCGCTGGTGAGGGTGGGGTCGTCGGCGCCCGCCGACCCGACGAACGACGCCCCGGCCAGGACCGAGATGCCGCCGCTGAGGATCATCGGCCACTGGCCGCCCATCCGGCGCCGCGGAACGGCCACGATCAGCTGCACCACGCCCGCGACGACCGCCCACGCCCCCCACACCCGCAGCACCGCGGGAATCCCGGAGGCGGCGGCGATCCCGACCCCGGCCGCCGCGGCGAGGCTGACCGCCATGTTGACGTGGAGCAGCACCGGCGGGCGGGTGGCCCGGGACGCGTTGGCATCCACGACGGCGGCGCCCACGTCGAACAGCGGATAGAGCACGAGCAGCGCGGCCACGACCGGGCTGATCTCGTCGGCCGTCGCGAACATCACGAGGGCCCAGAGGATGGCGAACGCGGCGCGGACGAAGTACAGCCGCCGCAGTGCGGAAGCCGTGTGCGTGATGTCCGACGGGGCGGCGACAGTGCTCATGACGAACCTTTCGACGGGAGTACGGGGCGCGGCGGACCGCCACGTCACACAAGAACGAACGTTCTGTTCACCAGACTGGCAAGGTCGCATCGCTCTGTCAAGACCGAACGTTCTCCCTAGCGTCGAAGTAGGCTGGCGTCATGGCGCACAACGAATCCGAAGGCCGCCCGTCAGAAGCCCGGGACCGGCTCCTCAGCACGGCGACCCGGGTGTTCTACGCGGAAGGCATCCACTCCGTCGGCGTGGACCGCATCGTCAAGGAAGCCCAGGTGACACGGGCGACCTTCTACCGCCACTTCCCCAGCAAGGAGACCCTGGTCCTCGCCTACCTGACCGAGGCGGACCGCGCCCTGCGCGGCCAGACCGAAGCGGCCGTCGCCGCCGGGCTCCCCGCACCCGACACGCTGCGCGCCATCGGCGCGGCCATCGCCCACTCCATCCAGTCCCCCGGCTTCCGGGGCTGCGCCTTCCTCAACGCCGTCGCCGAGTACCCCGACCCCGCGGACCCGGTCCACCAGGCCGTCCTCACGCACCGTCAGTGGTTCCTGGACACGCTCACCGGCCTCCTGCGCACGATCCGCGAGGAACCCGCCGCCCGCGCGGCCCGCCACTTCGTCATGCTGCGCGACGGCGCGATGGCGGCCGGCTGCCTCTTCGACCCGGAGCTGGTGTCCGAGACCTTCCTCAACGGAGTGGAGGGCCTTCTCAAGGCCCAGGCATCGGCGTCGTTCACCTGAGGAAACAGCCACTCGATATCGAGTGGAGTCAAGGCGACCACGCAAGGCAGAGTGGGACGGTGAGTGAACTGTTGCCACGCGCTCTGACGTGGGCAGACGTGGATCCGGCCCGGCATCCGTTCGAGATGGACGACACCGCGGCGGAGGATTTGGCGGACCTTGTGGCACCCCTGCTGCCCAGCACTGAAGCCGCTCGCGAGGATCGCTGGCGTTCGCTGGATCTCGTCACCGAGCTCCTGGTGGGGCGGTACGGCCGATGGGCCTGCGGATGGAACTGGTCGGTCGGCGAGGGTGACTTCGACGGAGGCGTCGTCGGTGTCTGGTGCTGTGAATCCCATTCCATGACGACCCCGGATGCGACTGCCCCATTGGTCGTTGAGGCCCTTCGGGAATGGCGTGACTGGCTGGAGGACCTGGCAGAGCGATTCGCCGCCCTGTCCCCACCGGAGAACACCGCGACCCCCTCGACGGACCCCTGGTACTGGGAGCGGGCGTGCACGCGCCTGGTCACCGTGGTCGCCGACCGCACACAGGCCGAGAGCGGCTGGTACGAGCACTGCCTGCAAGTCCTCCGCTGGTTTCTCGCCCGCAACGGCATCGACGAGGGCCGGGCCGAGAAGACCGTCGAGAACGCGGTCGGCGGCCGGTTCGACAGCTGGACCGCACCGGACGTTCTGGTGGTCGACGCGGTGAGTTCGCGGTTCGCCGGAGGCGTGGGCGGCCTCGGATGACCCCCGGGCCCGGCCGGCCCAAGGACGGCCTTGCCGACTGGCTGCTCATCCGCCCCGAGATCCCCTGGCCGTCCTGGCGCGGCGCCCGCCTCACATCGGCGGCGCCGGCCCGCGACGGTTTCCGGAACTTCTTCCTCGTGACGCGAGGCGGACGTGACAGCGAGGGAACCTCACGAGTCCTGAACGCCCTTGAGACGGCCTTCGTCGACGCCGAGCAGGGCAGACCGCTGACCTTCGCCCTCATGGCGAAATGGCAGCGGGCTGTGCTGGGCCGCGACCTGGCCGGTTTCCGCACGACGCCGGCCTTCGCGAAGGGCGGACGGGAGCGCTACGGGCTGGCGCCCGATACCCCGGCACAATTCGAACACTGCCTGTCCGAGAGCGCCCAACCCGATCCGCCCCTCCCGTCCCGTGCCGCCCGGGCCTACCTGGACACCCTCTTCTTCCATCCGTTCACGGACGGCAACGCACGCGCGGCCGTCCTGGCGTTGGCCTTCGTCCTGGCCCGCGAAGGCGTCCCCCTCGACCAGCTGCACCCACTGCAAACCACCCGCTGGGCCAACGACGCGGAAGGCGCGGCCGATCTGGCGGTGCTCCTCGGAATCCTGATCACCGCCGCGGAGCGCTGGGGCCGACAAGCCGAAACGACGAAATCCCGCCCAGCCAAAGGCTGAGCGGGATTTCTTTGTGCAGTGGACCTGTGGGGATTTGAACCCCAGACCCCCTCGATGCGAACGAGGTGCGCTACCAGACTGCGCCACAGGCCCTTGCGACGTGTGAAACTCTAGCACCCTCCGAGGGGTGCTCGGAAATCCGTTCCGCGCTGGTCAGCCGTGGCGTGGCTCACGGCCGTCCGACGCGGGGTCACTCGTTGGCCGCGCGGGGGCGGTCGCCGTCCTCGTACTGGTCGAAGAGCGGGGTGCGGCCCCGGTCGCGGGAGCGGCGGGACTGCGGGGAGCGCTGGCGCGGGGCCGGGTCCACCGGGGGTGTCGCGGGGTCCGGGTGCGCGGGCTCGGCGGTGCTGGAGCGGGCCGCGCTCCAGGTCTCCGGGTTGCCGACCTCGACCCCGCCCGTGGCGCGCGGGGCGACCGGGGCGGTGACATAGGTGGGCAGGGGCACCGGGACCGGCTCCCAGCTGTCGCCCTGGACCCGGCCGCGCTCGCGCTGCTGGTCCACCCACTCCGCGTGGTCCGTCTGCTCGACCAGGGCGCGGCGCCCGGCCTCCTGCGGGGAGACCGTGGGCGTCGGCTCGGGGGCCGGGTGGCGCGGCTCGGAGTCCTCGTCGGCCTCGGCCGACGCCGTGGTGGCGGGCTGGTGGCGGCGGGGGCGGTTCTCGCGGAGCCGCTGGGCCGCCACCTCGGCGCGCCGCTGGTCCATGGTGAAGGCGAACCGCCGCCGCTCGTGCGACCTCAGGTGCGCGATGTACGCGCTGAGGAGCACGGCCGGGACCGCGGGCGCCCACAGGAAGCGGAGCCCGCCCACGGCCGCGACGATCGCGCCGAGCGTGAAGGCGAGGAAGAGGATCACGGTGGTGCGCCGGCGGCGCGCGAGGACCTGGAGGCGCTGTGCGCGCCGGGCGCGTTCCGCGTCGATGCCGCCGGGGCGCGCACGCCGGGCGGGAGCGGGGTCGGGGGCGGCGGGCTCGGCGCCACGCCGCTTGCGGGGGGCGCGCTCCGGCGTACCGGCCGGGTCGTGCACCCGGGCCTCGGTGTGTGCCGGGGGCGCGGCGAAGGCCCGGACGTCGACGGAGTCCATTCGGTCCGTGCCCGCGTCCGGGTCGGCGTCGGGTGCCGCCTCGTCCTCGGTGCACTCCTGGAGCCCCTTGGCATAACGGCGCTCCATCGCCGCCCGGCCGGAAAGCAGCCGGATGGCGGTGCTGAAACGCTCCGTCGGACGCTCTTCGTTCAGCTCGTCCTGCCTGCGGAGCCACATCGGCACCAAGTAGGCGGCCCAGGCCCCGACGATGACTGCGTAGATGAGGCCGCTGCTGCTCACATCTCACACCGTAGAGGGGTTTGCGCGGAGGGATCCGCCAATTGGCGCGGTGTGTCGCACGATCCGGCCGATATCGCGGACTTTTTCATGAGGGCGCGGATCAGCCGATCGTGAGCAATTCGAACAAACTTTTTATTATGTGGGAGGCTCCGGCTGATCCGTACGGGGAACGGGCCGTGAGCGGTGCCATCTCCGCAGCAGCCCGTCCGGCACTTCGTCCGCGGTGAGCGCGTAGATCAGATGGTCGCGCCACGCCCCGTCGATGTGCAGATAACGCGGGCGCACCCCCTCCTCGCGGAATCCGAGTTTCTCCACGACCCGCCGGCTCGGCCCGTTCTCGGGCCGAATGCACACCTCGATGCGATGGAGCCCCACCACCTGGAAGCAGTGGTCGACGGCGAGCGCGACGGCGGTCGGCATCACCCCGCGCCCGGCCACCTCGCGGTCCACCCAGTAGCCGACGTGCCCCGAGCACATCGAGCCCCAGGTGATCCCGGCGACGGTCAGCTGCCCGACCAGCCGGCCCCGGTACTCGATGGCGAACGGCAGCATCCGGCCCGCGTTCGCCTCGGCGCGCAGATGGCGGATCATCTGGCGGTACGTGGGCCGCTGGGCGACCGGTCCGCCGGGCGCGGGCGGCGGGACCGTCGCCTCCCAGGGGCGCAGCCAGTCCCGGTTGCGCCGGTTGACCTCGCGCCAGTCGCGCTGGTCGCGCAGCTTGATGGGCCGGAGGGCGACATCGCCGTCCGCCAGGGTCACCGGCCAGGTCGCGACGTTCAGCTCGGGCTCCCGGGTCGGGGGTGGTCGCCGCCGCGCAGCTGGTCCACCGCGTGCACCAGGAGCCGTCCGAGGACGGCGAGCCCGTCGCGCACTCCGCCGGTCGAGCCCGGGAGGTTGACGATCAGGGTGCGGCCGGCCACGCCCGCCAGACCGCGCGAGAGCGCCGCGGTGGGGACCTTGTCGCGGCCCTCGGCCCGGATCGCCTCGGGGATGCCGGGCACCTCGTGGTCGAGGACGCGGCGGGTGGCCTCGGGGGTGCGGTCGGTGGGCGAGATGCCCGTACCGCCGGTGGTGACGACCACGTCGTACGCGGCTGCCACCGCGGTCCGCAGCGCCTGCTCGACCGGGTCGCCGTCGGGCACGACCTCCGGGCCGTCGACGGTGAAGCCGAGCTCCGTCAGCGCCTCGGCGATCAGCGGCCCGCCCTTGTCCGCGTAGACCCCGGCGGACGCGCGGTTCGACGCGGTCACGACGAGGGCGCGGTACGGGGCCGGGGCGCCGGTGGCGCTCACGCGTCGGTCCCGGGGGCCTGGGCGCGTACGTAGTCGCCGGACTTGCCGCCCGACTTCGCCTCGACCCGGATGTCCGTGATGACCGCGGCCTTGTCGACCGCCTTGACCATGTCCACGACGGTGAGCGCGGCCACCGACACCGCGGTCAGGGCCTCCATCTCGACGCCCGTGCGGTCGGCGGTCTTCACCGTGGCGGTGATCTCCACGGCGTCGTCGGCCACGCTCAGCTCGACGCCGACGCCGGAGACGGCCAGCGGGTGGCAGAGGGGGATCAGGTCCGGGGTGCGCTTGGCACCCATGATCCCGGCGATCCGCGCGGTGGCGAGGGCGTCGCCCTTGGGGACCCCCTCGCCCCGGAGCAGTTCGACCACACGCGGCGACACGAGGACCCGGCCACTGGCGCGGGCGACGCGCGCGGTGACGTCCTTCCCGGAGACGTCGACCATCCGGGCGGCCCCCGCCTCGTCGATGTGCGTCAGCCTGTTCTGCGTACTCAACTCACTCCGCCTAGCGGTAGGGCGCCGGATTCCCCGGGCCGCACCGGGGCGCGGGTCCGGGGGCCGGGGGGTGTCCCCCGGACGGCACAGCGCCAGATACCGTACCGCCACCGGGGCGCGGTCAGCGGAGCAGGACCACCTCGGTGTCGGAGCCCGGTTCGGCGGAGGTGACGTCCTCGCGGAGCACGATCAGGGCGTCCGCCCGGGCGAGCGCGCCGATCAGATGCGAGCCGGAGCCGCCGACGGGGGTGACGGTGCCGGCCTCGGCGTCGTACGTCCCGCGCAGGAACTGGCGCTTCCCGGCCGGCGAGGACAGCGCCTTGTCCGCGGCGAGCACGGCCTTCACCGTCGGGCGGTCGGCCGCGGGCAGACCCATCAGGGTGCGGATCGCGGGGCGTACGAACAGCTCGAAGGAGACGTAGCTGGAGACCGGGTTCCCGGGGAGGGCGAGCAGCGGGGTGTGTTCGGGGCCGATGGAGCCGAAGCCCTGCGGTTTGCCCGGCTGCATGGCGAGCTTCCGGAAGTCCACGCCGCCGCCCGGCTCGTCCTCGTCACCGACGGAGGACAGGGCCTCCTTCACCACGTCGTACGCGCCGACGCTGACGCCGCCCGTGGTGACGAGGAGGTCGGCGCGGATGAGCTGGTCCTCGATGGTGGCGCGCAGGGTCTCGGCGTCGTCGGCGACGGCACCGACGCGGTAGGCGATGGCCCCGGCGTCCCGGGCGGCGGCGGTGAGGGCGAAGCTGTTGGAGTCGTAGATCTGCCCGCCGGTCAGCTCGCCGCCGGGCTGCACGAGTTCGCTGCCGGTGGACAGGACGACGACGCGAGGGCGCGGCCGCACCTTGACGGTGGAGCGGCCGATCGCGGCGAGCAGGCCGATCTGGGGCGGTCCGATCACCGTGCCCGCCTTGAGCGCGAGGTCGCCGGGGCGCACATCGCTGCCCCGCGCCCGGACATGGGCGCGGGCCTCGGCGGGGCGGTGGACGCGGACCTCGCCGCCGGCGCCCTCCGGGGCGTCCCTGTGGGCGCGCATCGCGGTGGCGGGGCCCTCCCCCGTACCGCCGTCGGTCCATTCGACGGGGACGACGGCCTCGGCGCCCTCCGGGAGCGGGGCGCCGGTCATGATGCGGGCGGCCTCGCCCGCGCCGACGCGCCGGCCGGGGCCGAGGCCGTCGTCGCCGGCGGCGACGTCGCCGATGACGGTGAGGACGGCGGGGAACTCCTCGGTGGCGCCCTCGACATCGGCGACGCGGACCGCGTAACCGTCCATCGAGCTGTTGTCGAAGGGCGGCAGGGCGACTTCCACCACGACGTCCTCGACCAGGACGCAGCCCTGGGCCTCGGGCAGTTGCAGCTCGATGGGTTCGAGCGGCTTCACCGCGGCGAGGATGTCTTCCAGGTGCTCGTCCACCGACCAGATCGTGCTGCTCAACGTGCTACATCTCCTCGGTGACGTACCGGCGGAGCCAACTGCGGAACTCCGGCCCCAGATCATCACGTTCGCACGCGAGTCTGACAATGGCACGCAGATAGTCGCTGCGGTCGCCGGTGTCGTAGCGGCGGCCCTTGAAGACGACGCCGTGCACGGGGCCGCCGGCCTTCTCGTCCTCGGCGAGCAGTTGCAGGGCGTCGGTCAGCTGGATCTCGTTGCCCCGGCCCGGCTTGGTCCGGCGCAGTATCCCGAACACGGCGGGGTCCAGGACGTAGCGGCCGATGATCGCGAGATTGCTGGGCGCGTCGGCGGGTTCCGGCTTCTCGACCAGGCCGGTGACGCGTACGACGTCCGCCTCGGCGGTGGGCTCCACGGCCGCGCAGCCGTACTGGTGGATCATCGCGGGCGGAACCTCCATGAGCGCGATGACGCTGCCGCCCTCGCGCTCCTGGATCCCGGTCATCCGGGTCAGCAGCGGGTCGCGCGGGTCGATGAGGTCGTCGCCGAGAAGCACCGCGAACGGCTCGTCGCCGACGTGCGGGGCGGCGCACAGGACGGCGTGGCCCAGGCCCCTGGGGTCGCCCTGGCGGACGTAGTGCATGGTGGCGAGGTCGGTGGACTCGCGGACCTTGCGCAGCCGGTCGGCGTCGCCCTTGCGGGTCAGGGCGCCCTCCAGCTCGTAGTTGCGGTCGAAGTGGTCTTCCAGGGGACGCTTGTTGCGTCCGGTGACCATGAGTACGTCGTGCAGTCCGGCGGCCACCGCTTCCTCGACGACGTACTGGATGGCAGGCTTGTCGACAACAGGCAGCATCTCCTTGGGGGTGGCCTTGGTGGCCGGCAGGAAGCGGGTCCCGAGGCCCGCCGCCGGGATGACGGCCTTGCTGATCCTGGGGTTCGACTGGGTCATGCACTGAACCCTAACGGGGCCACATGGGCGGAAGATGAGGCTCCGGTTAACTTTGTCCTTATATAGCCGTGTACGAGAGGCCGGCGGGTGCCCGTTGAACACCGACATGTCCGCAAAGGACGTACTGCGGCGTGAACTGCTGGCCGCGCGCCGCCTCCTGACGGATCAGGACGCGGAACGGGCCGCCTCGGCTCTCGCCGGTCACGCGCTCGGACTGCCGGAGCTGAGCGGGGCCCGTACCGTCGCCGCGTACGTTTCGGTGGGACGCGAACCGGGAACCCGCGCGCTGCTGGACGCACTGCGCGCACGGGGCGTACGGGTGCTGCTGCCGGTGCTCCTCGCCGACAACGACCTGGACTGGGCACCGTACGAGGGCACGGAAGGGCTCGCGAAGGCGGGGCGCGGGCTGCTGGAACCCACCGGCGAGCGGCTGGGCCCGGACGCCGTGCTGGAGGCGGACGCGGTGCTGCTGCCCGGCCTCGCGGTGGACGCGCGCGGTATGCGCCTGGGGCGCGGCGGCGGCAGCTACGACCGGGTGCTGGCGCGCCTGACGGCCGCCGGGGCCACGCCCGCGCTGATCGTCCTGCTGTACGCGAACGAGGTGGCCGCGCACGTCCCGGCGGAGCCACACGACTTCCCCGTGGACGCGGTGGTCACACCCGAAGGCCCCCGGCGCTTCAGCGCGAGCTGAGGCACCGGGGGCCCTGCGGGGCGCTCACGCGCTCACGGCTCACCCGCTCACGGTTTCAGGGTCAGCGTGTCCGTCGTCGTCCCGGCCACGGCGTTCGTGCCGTAGGCCCAGGGCAGCAGTTCACCGTTGACCCACTTGTCGGTCTGGTCGGTGTAGTGCGCGCTGAACGCGTGCCCGGAGGCGCCGGTGAGGTTGATCCAGCGGGACTTGTCCCAGTCCCCCACGTTGACGACCATCCGCATCGACGGCACCCAGACGACCTCGTAGCCGCCGGCCGCGTTCCAGCCGGTGGCGTCCACCGCGGCCTCGCCGCCGCCGAGGTTCCAGGGGCCCCGGTTGAGGAGCCGCTGGAGGAGGCCGGGACCCTCGGTGCCCAGGGTCTGGTTCTTCAGGGTCAGCTGGTGCAGCCGGCCCCAGTTCCAGGTGGTGATGTCCTTGCCCAGCTTGGCCGTCAGCTCCCAGCGCGCGTCCTCCATGGCGCGGGCGAACAGCTGGTCGCGGGTCTCGGTCGCGTTGTCCTTGCGGTTCCTGGGCGACTTCCACCACTTGCTGTCCGGCTTGTCCATGAGGCCGGCGACGACCTGGTACCAGCGGTCACCGCCGTCCGGCTGCGCGGAGTCCGGGGAACGCTGACCGCATTCGCGTACCAGCCGGTCCTGCTCGTCGGCCGGGCCCGAGTTCTTCGCCGGGGGCACGTTCAGGCACTCGCCCTCGACGCGCATCTCCTTGGGCAGCTTGTCGCCGAAGGCGAGCTTGAGGATGTTGCGCCAGACGCCGTTGAAGTACGCGGCGGCGGCCGAGTCGGCCTCCTGGGTGTAGTCCCAGCCCTCCAGCAGCTTCTGCGCCTGGCGGACGTCCTTGTCGGAGATGTTGATCTTCAGCAGTTCGGGCACCAGCAGCGCGGCGATCTCGCTGGTGTTGTCCATCTGCATCTTCTGCATGTCTTCGGTCGAGATCTTGCCGCCGCCCTTGATCTTCGACTGGATGAGGTCGTTGATCCGCTGGCTGCGGCTGCCGTAGCCCCAGTCCTTGGTGAGCAGGTAGGGGTACTTGTCCTCGTCGATCACGGCCTGGTTGGCGGTGACGATGTAGCCGCGCTCCGGGTTGTACTCGTAGGGCAGCTCGGCGAACGGGATCGGATCCTTCTTCCAGCCGTACGCCGAGGTCCAGCCGGGGCTGGGCGTGGTGCCGTCGCCCTGCTTGCGCTGCGGGATCCTGCCGGGGGCCTGGTAGCCGATGTTGCCCTTGGTGTCGGCGTAGATGAGGTTCTGCGAGGGAACCTCGAAGTGCTCGGACGCCTTGCGGAAGCTCGTGAAGTCCTTGGCGCGGTTCAGCTCGAACACGGCGTCCATGGAGTGGCCGGGCTCCAGCGCGGTCCACTTCAGAGCGACGGCGTAACCGTCGGCGCGGTCCGGCGCGGAGTTGGTGACGGGGGCCTTCTGGCCGACCTTCTCCAGCTCGCTGCTGCGGTCGGAGACCAGCGGGCCGTTGTTGGTCTCGCGAACGGTGATGTGCCGGTCCTTGCCGCCCGCGACCTTGATGGTCTCCTCGCGGGTGGTGAAGGGCTTGGTCCTGCCGTCGTACAGGTAGCCGTCGTCGGTGACCTTCTCCAGGAAGAGGTCGGTGACGTCGGCGCCGAGGTTGGTGAAGCCCCAGGCGATGTCCTGGTTGTGGCCGATGATCACACCGGGCATGCCGGAGAAGGTGTAGCCGGCGGTGTCGTACTTGCAGGTTTCGGAGACCTGCCGGCAGTGAAGGCCCATCTGGTACCAGAGGGACGGCAGCATCGGCGCGAGGTGCGGATCGTTGGCGAGCAGCGGCTTGTTGGTCGTCGTGTACTTGCCGGAGACCACCCAGGAGTTCGAGCCGATGCCGGTGCCGTTCGGGCCGAGCAGCGCGGGGATCTCGTCCAGGGTGTCGGAGAGCGCGCCGAGCTGCGTGTTCAGGCCCTGGGTCGCGTCCGCCACGGTGTTCGCGCCGCTCGCGCCGGTGTCGGTCGCCTTCGGATCGAACGCGCCGGTGACCGAGGAGATGGCGCCCTCGGTGACGATCGGCTCGTGCTTGTCGTACGGGTAGTCGGGGTAGAGCTGCTTGATCTCGTCGGCGTCGAGCCGGCTCGTCATCAGCGAGCGGTCGATCTCGTCCTGCATGTTGCCGCGCAGGTCCCAGGCCATGGCCTTCAGCCAGGCGACCGAGTCGACCGGGGTCCACTGGGACGGCTTGTAGTCGTTGGTGAAGCCGAGCGCGGCGTACTCGACGGAGATGTCCTTGCCGTCGCGCCCCTTGAGGTAGGCGTTCACGCCGTCCGCGTACGCCTGGAGGTTCTTCTTGGTCTCGTCGGACAGGACGGTGTCGTACTCCTCCTGCGCGACCTTGCGCCAGCCCAGCGTCCGCAGGAAGGAGTCCGTCTCGACCTGGCCGGAACCGAACATCTCGGAGAGCCGGCCGGCGGTCAGGTGGCGGCGTACGTCCATCTCCCAGAAGCGGTCCTGTGCCTGTACGAAGCCCTGGGCGCGGAACAGGTCGGCGTCCGAGTCCGCGTAGATCTGCGGGATGCCGTAGCCGTCGCGCTTGACGTCGACGTTGCCGGAGAGGCCGTCCATGTGGATGGTCCCGCTGGTCTGCGGGTAGGAGGCGCGCACGGTGGACACGGACCAGTACGTTCCGTAACCGATGCCCGCGATGAGCGCCAGCGCCAGGACGATCACGAGCAGGCGGGCGCGGCGGCCCTTCTTCTTGCGCGGCCCGCCACCGGCGGTACCGGTGGATCCGGAAGAGGCGGTTGTTGTGGCGGGCATCGCTGTCCTTCGAGGGCAGGGCGGTCCTGGGAGTGCTGGAGCAACCATAGGCGCAGCGCGTAACCCACTCGGACGCGGTATCAGGATGGCTCGAATTGCGTAGCGATCGTACGAATACTCGAACGCATCAAGAAAGCGTTAAAGATTAGGTAAGGTAACGAAGTACCGGCCGCCGGAAGAGATCCGGCAGGCGTACGCAGGGAAAGGACCGGCCACTGACTGTCCACACGCTCAACGAACTCCTGCTCGTCTGCTCACTCGTCCTGCTCGTCGCCGTCGCGGCGGTACGCATCTCGTCCCGCAGCGGGCTCCCCAGCCTGCTCCTGTACCTCGGCATCGGTATCGCCCTGGGACAGGACGGCTTCTTCGACGTCAAGTTCGACAACGCGGAACTGACGCAGGTCATCGGCTACGCGGCGCTCGTCGTGATCCTCGCCGAGGGCGGACTCGGCACGAAGTGGAAAGAGATCAGACCGGCGCTCCCGGCGGCCGTGCTGCTGTCGCTCGTCGGCGTCGGCATCAGCGTGGGCGTAACCGCGGCCGGCGCCCACTACCTGGTCGGCCTGGAGTGGCGGCAGGCGCTCATCATCGGCGCGGTCGTCTCCTCCACGGACGCCGCCGCGGTCTTCTCCGTGCTGCGCAAGGTCCCGCTGCCCGCCCGCGTCACCGGAGTCCTGGAGGCCGAGTCCGGCTTCAACGACGCCCCCGTGGTGATCCTGGTGGTCGCCTTCTCGACCATCGGCGAGGTCGACAGCTGGTATGTGCTGATCGGCGAGATAGCCCTGGAGCTGGCCATCGGCGCCGCCGTCGGCATCGCCGTGGGCTGGCTCGGCTCGTACGGGCTGCGCCATGTGGCGCTCCCCGCATCCGGCCTCTACCCGATCGCCGTCATGGCCATCGCCGTCTCCGCGTACGCGGCCGGCGCCATGCTCCACGGCAGCGGCTTCCTGGCCGTCTACCTGGCCGCGATGATCCTCGGCAACGCCAAGCTGCCGCACTGGCCGGCGACCCGGGGCTTCGCGGACGGACTCGGCTGGCTCGCCCAGATCGGCATGTTCGTCCTGCTCGGCCTGCTGGTCACCCCACACGACCTGCTGGACGACTTCTGGCCCGCCGTCGTCGTCGGCCTGGTGCTGACCGTGGTGGCCCGGCCGCTGGAAGTCTTCATCTCACTGCTGCCGTTCCGATTGCCCTGGCAGGAGAAGGCCCTCATGTCATGGGCCGGGCTGCGCGGCGCCGTACCCATCATTCTGGCGACCATTCCCATGGTGTCCGGAATCGACGGCTCCACCCGGGTCTTCAACATCGTCTTCGTCCTGGTCATCGTCTACACCCTCATCCAGGGCCCGACCCTCCCCTGGCTCGCCAAGGCCCTCAACATCAAGGACGACCCGTCCGAAGCGTCCGACCTGGGCATCGAATCGGCACCCCTGGAACGGCTGCGCGGACACCTGCTGTCGGTGGCCGTCCCCGCGAAGTCGAAGATGCACGGCGTCGAGGTCGGCGAGCTCCGCATGCCCGCGGGCGCCGCGGTCACCCTCGTGGTGCGCGACGACAAGAGCTTCGTACCCGCCCCGTCGACGGTGCTCAGGCGCGGCGACGAACTGCTCGTCGTGGCCACCGACCCGGTGCGCGACGCGGCCGAGGCACGGCTGCGCGCCGTCGCCGAGGGCGGCAAGCTGGCCGGCTGGCTCGGAACACCCGGCGGGCAGCCCGCCGCGATGGAGTCCCCGGTGCCCCAGGTGGCCGGAGCGCTCAGAGCGGTGAAGAAGCTCGGCGGCAGGGCCGACGAGGGCAAGAAACGCAACGCGAAGGCACATCACTGAGCACACACAGTGTTCACAGGCGGCGAGGGGCGGGGCGCACACAATCGCAGGCCCTCCGCCCTTCCTGCCTGTAGCATGAAGGAAACCCAGAACCACCGATTGATCGACCAACTCTGCCTGACGCAGAGCTGGCGCGACCGTATGGCGGTCGTGGCGTCCTCCGTACCGGCTGTGCCCCGCACACCGGCCGCGAACGCCCGGCATCTACCGCAGTTCCGCGCGAAGAGGACAGCTCTCGGCAGCCCCGCCCGGGCCCGCACTCCAGTGCCGGCCGCCCCGGGGGCACGGCCACCAGGCGGCAGAAAGGCAAGGACCGTGGCGTCCACGGTCTCCGAACGCCCCGGATACGGGCAGCTGCTGCGCACCCCCGGGGCGTGGACCTTCCTCCTTCCCGGCTTCGCCGCACGGCAACCCTTCGCGATGCTGACCATCGGCATCGTGCTGCTGGTCCAGCACACCACCGGCTCGTACGGGAGTGCCGGCGCCGTCGCGGCCTTCACCGGGGTCTCCATGGCCCTGTTCGCCCCGCAGACCGGCAAGCTCGCCGACCGCTTCGGCCAGCGGGCCGTGCTGCTGCCGGGCGTCCTGACGCACGCCGCCTCCGTCTCGCTCCTGGTGGCGCTCGCCCTGGCGGACGCTCCCCTGTGGGCCCTGTTCGCCGCGGCCGTCCCGACCGGTGCTTCGGTCCCGCAGATCGGCCCCATGGTGCGGGCCCGCTGGGCGGCGACGCTCGGTGCGGCGCCGGGCCGCGAGGCGTCCCCGCTGCTGGCGACGGCCGCCGCGTTCGAGTCGGTGACGGACGAGTTCACCTTCGTCATCGGCCCGGTCATCGCCACCGCGCTCTGCACGGGCGTGCACCCGGCGGCCGGCCTGATCGCGGAGGCCGCGCTGACCCTGGTCGGCGGCCTGCTCTTCGCCGCACGGCGCGCCACACAGCCACCGGTCCGCGACCGCGCCCTGCCCGGCGCCGAGCGGCACGCCTCCGCCCTGTCCATCCCCGGCGTGCGCGTGCTGGCGGTCGCCTTCCTCGGCATCGGCTCGGTCTTCGGCGGCATGCAGGTCTCGCTGACCGCGTTCGCCGAGGAGATCGGCAACCCGGGCGCCAACGGTGTGCTGTACGGGATCTTCGCCGCCGGCAACATGCTCGCCGGGATCGCCTGCGGGGCCGTCGCCTGGAAGTCCGGCCCCCGCCGCCGCCTGCTCGTCGGCTACACGGCGCTGGCACTGACCACGTCGGGCCTGTGGGCGGTGCACTCCGCGCCGCTGCTCGCCGGGCTCGGCCTGCTGGTCGGGCTCTGTATCGCGCCGGCCCTGATCAGCGGCTACACGCTGGTCGAGGCGCTGGTGCCGGGCTCGGCACGGACCGAGGCGTTCACCTGGCTGACGGGCGCGGTCGCGCTGGGCCAGGCGGCCGCGGTGACGGTGGCCGGCCGGCTCGCGGACGGGCACGGCGCGAGCGCCGGTTTCCTGGTCCCGCTGGTGGGTACGGCGCTGGCCCTGGCGACGCTGCTGACGCTGCGTTCGAGGCTCCTGCCTGCCGGTGTGGGGCGGACCGTGGCGCGTGGTATCGGTCACCGCGGGCCGGTCACGGTGGACTGATCCAGCGGAATACGTCACTATGGAGCGTCGTTAGCACTCATCGAGTCAGAGTGCCAGGAGGAACAAAGTGCCGACCTACCAGTACCAGTGCACCGAGTGTGGCGAGGGCCTCGAAGCGGTGCAGAAGTTCACCGATGACGCCCTGACGGTGTGCCCGAACTGCGACGGACGCCTGAAGAAGGTGTTCTCGGCGGTCGGCATCGTCTTCAAGGGTTCCGGTTTCTACCGGAACGACAGCCGCGGCTCCTCTTCGAGCAGCACGCCGGCTTCCTCGGCCTCGAAGACGTCCGGTTCCGGATCGTCGTCCTCCGCCTCTTCGGCGTCGTCGGACACGAAGTCCTCGGCCGCCCCGGCGTCCACGCCGTCCGCCGCGTCGTCGTCTTCCTCGTCCTCTTCCTCGACGAGCGGTTCGTCGGCCGCCTGAGCGACCGGCTCCACAGCTTTCCCGAAGACCCCGCCGGGCTGCCCGGCGGGGTCTTCACGCGCCCGCGCCCGCCGGACGGGGCTTCACGGACACGGCCTAGGGTGACGGCATGGCGAACGCAGAGATCGGTGTGATCGGCGGCTCGGGGCTGTACTCCTTCCTGGAGGACGTCACCGAGGTCCGCGTGGAAACCCCTTACGGAGACCCCAGCGACTCCGTCTTCATCGGTGAGACCGGCGGCCGCCGGGTCGCCTTCCTCCCCCGGCACGGCCGGGGCCACCACGTGCCCCCGCACCGCATCAACTACCGCGCCAATCTGTGGGCGCTGCGCTCGGTCGGTGTACGCCAGGTGCTGGGCCCGTGCGCGGTGGGCGGCCTGCGCCCGGAGTACGGGCCGGGCACCCTGATCGTGCCGGACCAGCTGGTGGACCGGACGAAGACCCGGGTGCAGACCTATTACGACGGTGAGACCCGCGCCGACGGGGCCCAGCCGAACGTGGTGCACCTGGGCTTCGCCGACCCGTACTGCCCCGAGGGCCGCAAGGTGGCGCTGGCGGCCGCGCGGGGGCGGGACTGGGAGGCGGTGGACGGCGGCACGCTGGTGGTGGTCGAGGGCCCGCGCTTCTCGACCCGCGCCGAATCGCGCTGGCACGCGGCGATGGGCTGGTCCGTCGTCGGCATGACCGGGCACCCGGAGGCGGTGCTCGCCCGCGAACTGGGCCTCTGCTACACCACGATGACCCTGGTCACGGACCTGGACGCGGGCGCGGAGGCTGGCGAGGGCGTCTCCCACGAGGAGGTGCTGAAGGTCTTCGCCGCCAATGTGGACCGGCTGCGCTCGGTCCTCTTCGACGCGGTGGCGGCGATGCCGGCGGCGGAGGACCGGGGCTGCGCGTGCGGGCATGCGCTGGACGGTATCGAGACGGGACTCGTGCTGCCGTAGGGGCGGTTTCCGTGAAGGTTTCCATGAGGGTCCCGTGAGGGTTCCCGCCTGTGGGTGACGGAGTTTTCCACATGTGGTGGGCGGTCCACAGGCTCCGGCGGGGATCGGGGAGCGGGTGCATCGTGGGGGTTGTCCGGCGGCCGGGACCTCGGGGTTCCGGTGGCCGGGCGTGACCCATCAGCCCCTGACGCAGGCGGTGTTCGCGATGCGCTCGTCCGGTTCTCCCTCCTTCCCTCAGCTCCCTTCCCCCGCTGCGTACGCGGGCGGGCCACCGGGACCGTTGCCCGCTCCCCCGCCGTGCGGGGTGCCCGCGTTCCCGCCGCTGCGGGTTCGGGTGGGTGCCGGTCAGCGGCTGCGCCGTGCGATGTGGCGGCAGCGCCGGTCGATGGCGGCGGGCCTGGCGCTGACGGCGGCCGCGCTGGCCGTCTCCGGACTGGCCGGGGGCGGTGCGGGCGGGCCGGGCGGTGATACGGCGCGGGCGGGGTCCCGGGACCGGGCTTCGCCTCCGGTACGCCTGGTGTCGGCGCCGGTACGGATCGCGGACGCGGAGACCGTGCGGCTGCTGCGCCCGGGCGACCGGGTGGACGTGGTCGCGTCGGGGGGTCCCGGGGCGGCGGAGGCCCGGGTGGTGGCGCGGGGTGCGCGCGTGGAGCGGGTGCCGCCGGCGGCGGACGGCGGGGGCCCGTCGGGCGAGGGGGCGCTGATCGTGCTGGCGGTGCCCAGGGCGACGGCGGCCGGTCTGGCGGGGGCGGGGATCTCCGGCGGCTTCGCGGTGGTCCTGTGCTGAGGCGCGCGGCCCGGGTGGTACGGAGATGGGTCACCGCCCCGGTCGGGCCCGGGCGTCAGATGTGGTGCGGGGGCTTCTCGTCGAGGAAGCGTGCCAGGTCCGCGGCGCTGCCGGCGGACGGGGCCCGCTCGCCCCACCCCTGGTCCGTATCGTCCGCGGACTGCTGGTCCAGCGGATCGTCGAAGATCAGCGCCGGCCTGGGGCGGTCCGGCGTGGTGGGCTCCGCGTCGCGCGGTCCGGGTGCGGGGGCGGTACTCATGTCCCCAGGGTACGGCGGCCCCGCCCCGGCCGGCCGGTCAGCGGTCCTTGGGGTCGAGCAGCCAGAGCCCGAGGACCACGAGGAACGACAGGCAGAGGAAGCCGGCGCCCCACCACGCGGTGCCGGAGTTGCCTTCCATCCACTCGTCCACGATGACCGTCAGGCCCCACAGCTGCCCGATGACGACGGACATGGCCAGCACCAGGCGGGCGGTGAGCCTGGAGGACCGCTCGGGCTCCTGGTCGGTGCCGGCGCCGGGCCCGGGCCCGGTGTGGCGGACGCGGGGGTCGCCGTAGCCGCTGGTGGGCCGGATCTGCGGGTAGCGCTCGTGGACGGGCCGGTTGAGCTCGGCCCGCGCGCTGCCGGGGTGGTACTCGGGATAGTGCGGGCCGGGGCGGAGCGGGGGGCCGGGGGTCTGCGGGTCGGGGGCGGGCTGCGGGCCCGGGGGGCCGGGGGGCCGGCGGTCGTCGTCGGTCATGACGGGCTCCCGGGGGTGTCGGACGCGCCGGCTCCGGTGCGCGTACGGGACGGGCCGGGGGCCACCGGGCCGGGGGCCACCGGGCGGGCGGTTCCGCCGGGGGCGGCGGGTGCCTCGGCGCCGTCGCGGACGCCGGGGCAGCCGAGGCGGGAGGCCAGGTCGGGGCGTTCCTCGCCGAACTGGCGGCACAGCCCGTGCTCGATGCTCTCGCCGGAGCGGGTGGTGCCGACGGCCCAGACGCTGCCGTCGGTCTCCTCGGTGAGCACGACCTTGGGCAGTCCCCGGGGCGGTGGGCCGGCGGTGACCTCGCCGCTGCGGGCGTCGAAGACGCCTTCGTGACAGGGGCAGTACAGCTCGCCCTCGGTGCCCCGGTCCTTGCGCCAGAGCACCCCGCAGGCGAGGTGGGTGCAGATGGCCGAGTAGCCGACGAGCGTGCCGTCGTTGAGCCGGACGGCGACCGCGCGGTCCTCCTCGTCGGGGTAGTCGAAGGCGATGGACTCGCCGGGGAGGAGCTGGGCGGCGATCTTCTTGGGGGCGGGGGCCTTGCTGTCGTCGGGGTCGCCGTGGCGGGGCAGGATGCCGCCGGCGACGCCGAGACCGCCGATGGCGAGCCCGCCGGACACGGTGGCGACGATGCGCAGGTAGTCGCGCCGGGTGGCGAGGGAGTCGGCGGCGATCCGGTCGTGCAGGGCCTCGCGCGGGTCGCCGGAGGCGGGCTGTCCGGGGGCGCCGGGCGGGGTGCTGCCGGGGTCGCGGGGCGGGGGCTGGGCCGGGTCGCCGGGGGGCGGGTAGTCGGTCTCGGTCACCGTCGGACGTCCTTCCCGTTGATCTCCACGACGGGCAGGCCGCCGGGGACCGGCCACTGGACCCGGTCGGCGGGCACGACCATCGCGACGCCGGTGCGGACCTCGCTCTCGCCGAAGACGAAGGAGTCGGCGACCTGGACGCCGGGGCGTTCGGCCTGGAGTTCCTCGGCGGTGCCGTAGAAGAGCGCTCCGGTCGGGCAGACGGTGGCGCACATGGGGGCGAGGCCGTAGGCGGTGCGGTCGTAGCAGAGGTTGCACTTCATTTGCAGCTTCGCCTGGAGGTCGATCTTCGGTACGCCGAAGGGGCAGGCGTTGACGCAGTTGGCGCAGCCGATGCAGCGGGTGGTGTCGGCCTGCTGCACGACGCCGTCGGCGGTCACCAGGATCGCGTCGGCGGGGCACACCTCGGCGCACGGGGCGACGGGGTCCTCGCAGTGCATGCAGACGGTGGGAAGGGAGGCTACGGACTGGCCCTCGTCGGTGTAGTCGAGGTGGATCATGGACTTGCCGCGGTGCGAGTCGCATTCGCGGCAGGCGGAGACACACGCCTGACAGCCGATGCAGCGGCCCGGGTCGATGAAGATCGTTCGTCCCATCATGCGGGCATCAGCTCCTCTCCGAGGTGCCGCGGCCCTGCGAGGAGGTGGGCGGCAGCGGGTCGGTGCGGGAGACCTGGGCCTCCGGGTAGGCGACCTGGCCGGGGGCGACCGGGGGTGCGGGGACCTCGTCGATCCGCTCGGCGTGCTCGATGCGGCAGGCGCACACCTTGTACTCGGGGATCTTGGAGCGGGGGTCGAGGGCGTCGATGGTGAGCGCGTTGGCGGCGGTGGGGACCGGCCAGTGGTACGGGATGAAGACGGTGTCGGGGCGGATCGCCTCGGTGACCAGGGCGGGGAAGACCTCGCTGCCGCGCCGGGTGACGACGCGGACCGGTTCACCGTTGCGGAAGCCGTGGGAGGGGTGGACCTCGGCCCAGGGGCGGGGGGTCTGCTCGACCAGGCCGCCGAGTCTGCGGGTCTGGTTGCCGGAGAGGAAGTGGGCGACGGTGCGTCCGGTGGTGAGCGTCATGGGGTGCTCGTCGTCGTACGGGTCCGTCGGCGGGTGCCACTCGACCACTTGGAGGTGGATCCTGCCGTCGGGGTGGTAGGTCCTGCCGTCCTCGAAGAGCCGGGGCGTTCCGGGGTGGTCGGTGGACGGGCAGGGCCAGGCGATGCCGCCGGTCTCCTCCAGCCGTTCGTAGGTGATGCCGTAGTAGTCGTTGACGGTGCCGGCGGAGGCGATCCGCAGCTCGTCGAAGACCTGGCGGGAGTTATCGAAGGCGAACTTGTCGCCGGCGCCGAGCCGGCGGGCGAGTTCACACATGACCCAGGTGTCCGTCCGGACGCCCGGGGGCGGGTCCTGGGCCTTGTTGTGCTTGACCACCCGGGCTTCGGCGTTGGCCATGACGCCGTCGTCCTCGGCCCAGGTGGTGACGGGGAAGACGACGTGCGCGTTGGCGGCGGTCTCGGAAAGGAAGAAGTCGAATTGAGCGTGGAACTCTGTGGCGTCGTACCCCTCCTTGACCACCTTGTAGTTGGGCAGGGAGACGAAGGGGTTGTTGCAGATGCCGATCAGGCCGCGGATCTCGCGGCGTTGCATCTGCCAGACCATTTCCATCATCGAGGTTCCGGCGGGCGGGAGTTCGGACTCCTCGATGCCCCAGATCTCGCAGATCTGCCGGCGGTGCTCGTCGTTGTTGATGGAGCGTCCGCCGGGAAGGAGGTCGGATTTCTGGCCGTGTTCGCGGCCGCCCTGTCCGTTGCCCTGGCCGGTGATGGTGCCGTAGCCGGCGCCGGGTTTGCCGATGTGGCCGGTGGCGGTGCAGAGGTTGATCACGGTGAGGCAGTTCTCGACGCCCTGCGAGTGGTGTTCGATGCCCCGGGCGTGCCAGGCCATGGCCTTGGGGGCGCGGGCGAAGGTGCGGGCGACCTGGACGATCTGTTCGGCGGGGATGCCGCAGATCTCGGCGGCGCGGGTCGGCGGGTATTCGGCGGTCTTGGCCTTGACCTCCTCCCAGCCGGTGGCGTGGGCGGCGAGATACGCCTCGTCGGTGAGGCCCTCCGCGATGACGACGTTCAGCACGGAGTTGAAGAACGCCGAGTCGGTGCCGGGCTTCAGGGCGACGTGGATGTCGGCGGTCCGGGCGATGGCCGTCTCGCGGGGGTCGACCACGATGAGGCTGGCGCCGCGGTCCCGGGCTCCCCACACGTACTGGGTCATGACGGGGAAGCACTCGCCGACGTTGGAGCCGGCGATGAGCAGGCAGTCGGTGAGGAGGATGTCGGAGAAGGGGTTGCCGGCCCGGTCGATGTTGAAGGCGAGCTTGTTGGCACCGGCCGCGCTGACCATGCAGAGCCGGCCGTTGTAGTCGACGTGCCGGGTCTTGAGGGCGACCCGGGCGAACTTGCCGACCAGATAGGTCTTCTCGGAGAACAGGCTCGCTCCGCCGAGCAGCCCGAAGGCGTCGTTCCCGTGGGTCTGCTGGATGCGCCGGATCTCGGCGACGGTGAAGTCGAGCGCCTCGTCCCAGGAGACCTCGCGGAAGTCCTCGTCGCGGGAGCGGCGCATCAGGGGGGCGGTGAGCCGGTCGGGGTGGTTGATCTGCTGGTAGGCGTTGATGCCCTTGGGGCACAGGCGCATGCGGTTGATGTCGTGGTTGCGGGGTTCGACGCCGAAGACCTTGCCGCCGCGGTCGACGCGCAGATACATGCCGCACTGGACGCCGCAGAAGCAGCAGTGGGTGGGGACGAGGGTCTCGCCGTTCTGGTCGGCGTGCCACCGGTCGGCGGGGATGCCGCCCGCGTCGCGGAAGGCGCGGGTGCCGGGTGGGGCGAGGGAGGGATCGATGGGAACGACCGCATGCGGTTCGGGCGTTCGCGAGTCCGCGGTCAATTGAAGCCCTTCTTCACCTGGGAGAGATAGGCGCTGCCTCGCAGCACCCGTTTGCAGCGCGGGCAGTATTCGGCCCACTCGTCGAAGCCGAGGCTCAGGTCGCGCATGGTGCCGCGGAGGTTGTCGACGTACGGGGTGGTGTCGATGGGTTCCTCGCAGCGGCGGCAGGCGAAGACCTCTTCGTCCTGCCGGCCGGTGTACTTGAACAGCTGCATGCCGACGGCGGCGGGGCGCTGGACGATGTGGAAGAACTTCCCGAACGGGATGTAGATGAGAGTGAAGACCACCGCGACCATGTGGAGGATCGCCAGGAACTCGTAGCCGCCGCCGTGCAGGAAGATCGAGGAGAAGGTGAGCAGCAGCCCGGTCACCGAGATGACGATGAGCGCGATCAGCGGCACCAGGTCGTAGGCGAACCGCTGGCCGGTGATGGCGGCCCGGTCCTTCATCCGCCGCCACAGGAAGTAGGAGGCGCCGGGGATGACGAGGACGGCGGCGATGTCCAGGCCGTGGAACATCAGCCAGCCGAGGAAGTCGAGGGAGTCGAACCCGAGGATCTTGAAGCCCCAGATACGCATCTCGTAGCCGGGTCCGGAGCCGGTGCCCGAGGTGAAGGTGAACCAGCCCCAGGTCAGCGGGAAGGTGATCAGCGCGGCGAGGATGCAGCCCCAGAAGATCAGCTGGTGAGCGGCCCAGCGGGCGTGCGAGCGGGCACCGAGGAACTTCTGGAAGCCGAGGTAGGTGGCGATCATCTTCGGCAGCGCGGTGGGGGCGCGGCGGAAGTTGGCCATCGAGAAGAGGCTCCCCCAGCCCTTCTTGAAGAGCCGCTCGGCGCCGGGGGCGGAGACCCACACGGTGTACCGGTACGCGACGCCGAAGGCCAGGAACACGGTGGCCACGGCGTACGGCAGCAGTGCGGAGTCGAAGTGCTCCAGGAACCGGCTGCCGAGCACGATGGCCACGACGAGCAGAAGGGAGACGATGACACCCGCCGCGGTCGCCCGCGCGGTGACGGACCGGGGAACGAGCCCCCCGGCCCGCCCGGACCCGCCCGACGCCGGCGCACCGCCGCCCCCGTCGACGGCTCCGGTACGACCCCCGGGGGCGGGCTGCGCGGCTGCGCCTGCGGCTTCAGGTGGCTCGGTCACGGTGCCACGGTAGGGCGATGTGGAGTGGTTGGTCCTGTTTTATGGGGCCAGAGGGTGAGCGCGTCGCGGGGGTGAGCGCGTGGGGGGGCGGGTGGAGGTGGGGAGGGAGGGGTGGGGGCTGGGGGGCGGGGGGGGAAGCCCCCCAGGCGTAAGGCCCCTTCGGCGGTACGTTGGCCGTCCGTCCGTCCCTCCACCCCGCCCGCCCCGCCCCCGCCCCGCCCCGCCCCAAGGAGCCCCCGATGCCCCGTCAGGACGCGCTCACCGACGTTCACGGCCTGCGGGTCGGTCACGCTCACGTACCCGGGAAGGGCGCGCTCAGCGGGACCACCGTGGTGCTCGCGCCCGAGGGCGGGGTCGTCGCCGCTGTCGATGTGCGTGGGGGCGGGCCGGGGACGCGGGAGACGGACGCCCTGGATCCGCGCAATCTGGTCCAGCGGATCGACGCGGTCGTGCTCACCGGGGGCAGTGCGTACGGGCTCGACGCGGCGTCCGGGGTGATGGCCTGGCTGGAGGAGCGGGGGCGCGGGGTGCGGGTGGGGGCCGGTCCGGGGCAGGTGGTCCCCGTGGTCCCGGCGGCCTGTGTGTTCGATCTGGGGCGGGGCGGCGACTGGCGGGCCAGGCCGGACGCGGCGACGGGCCGGGCGGCCGTGGCGGACGCCGCCCGGGCGGCGGAGGGTGCGGCGGTCGCCGAGGGGTGTGTCGGCGCGGGCACGGGGTGGCCGGGCAGCTCAAGGGCGGGGTGGGGACCGCGAGCGTGCTGCTGCCGTCCGGGGTCACCGTCGGCGCGCTCGTCGTGGTCAACGCGGCGGGCTCGGTGCTCGATCCCCGTACGGGGGTGCTGTTCGGGGAGTACGGCGGCGAGGAACCGGCCGTCGCCCCGCCGGCCGAGATCCACGAGGCGGCGCGACGGCGCCTGGCGCGGGCGCACGGCACGGATGCGCGCCCCCCGCTCAACACCACGCTCACCGTCGTCGCCACCGACGCCGCCCTCACCCGGGCCCAGGCGCAGAAGCTGGCGGGCACCGCGCACGACGGGCTGGCCCGCGCCATCCGGCCGGTGCACCTGATGACGGACGGGGACACCGTGTTCGCGCTCGCCACCGGCCGGCGGGACCTGGACGCGGCGGACCCGGTCGTGTTCAACCCGGTGCTCGCGGCGGGTGCGGAGGTGGTGGCCCGGGCCATCGTGAAGGCAGTCCGGGCGGCGAAGGGCGTCCGGGGCCGCGACGGCGGGGGCGCCTTCCCCTCGTACAGCGACCTCTACGGGCCACTCGCGTAACAGGGAAGAGGTCCCCGCCCGCGTGCGGAAGTCCGGGGCACGCGTGCGGAACCTTCCGTGCGCCCCGTGCGTTTTTCTGAACCCCGGTCCGATGTCAGCCCCAGGGGCTACGTTATGCACGCACCAAGTCACACGCGGCGACGGCCTGGAGACAGCACCTTGAGCGATCCGTACGAGACGACCGAGCGGCACGTCGAGCGAATCCTGCGTCGGGCCCTCAATTCGTTCGACCTCCCCGACAGCACGGTGGAGCGGCTGGGCTCCGCGCTGGCCCACAGCAGCACCCTGTACTCGTCGCACCACAGCGCCACCCTGCACCGCGAGACCTGCCGGCATACGTATCTGCTGAGCGACGGCTCCGCGCTGACCCTGTGGGAGCTGGTGCACAGCGGTCCGCGCGGGGACGGCCACCCCGACACCCGGCAGCACGAGCTGTACGACGACGAGGCCGACGCCCATATCGCCGCCGCCCGGCTGACCGGCAGCCTGTGGGACGTCCCCGACTTCCGCGACGACGAGGGCACCCAGGCCGACCTGGAGCTCATGTCGGCGCTGCTGGCCGCGCCCCCGGCCCCGCTCCCCCGGATGTACGCGCCGGACAATTCCGCGGACCACGCCCGCCGTGTGCTGCGCCGCGCGGAGAACGGCGACGTGCCCGGCGAGGAGACCGCCCGGCTGCTGCGGGCCGCCTTCGCGCACCACATCACGCAGGTCTTCGGCCGCCAGTGCCGCGTGGACGGCCGGGACGCCGGCTTCACGCTGTACGAGCACGCGTTCCTGCTCCTCGACGGCAGCGAAACGAGCCTGTGGGAGGTCGAGCACACGGCGACCCCGGACGGCCGCCACATGTGCGAGGTGTACGGCGACGAGGCCACGGCGCGCTGCGCGATGGAAGCCCGTACGCGCATCTGCTGACGGGCCGCCCACCGCGCACGAAGCCGCGGTGCCCGCGTCCCTCAGGGGGACGCGGGCACCGGTGACTCCGCTTCGTACGCCTTCGGCTCAGTGCGTGAGCACCGGCTCCCCGGCGGGCGCCTCCGCCGCCGGCTCGTCCTCCGCCGCGCCCTCGACGTGCTGCTTCGGCCTGGCCGGCAGGGCGAACATCACCACGAAGATCAGCAGCAGCACTCCGGCCACCCACCACAGCGACTGCTCGAAGGCGTCCGCGAAGGCCGGGCCCACCTGCTCGGGGGTGAGCCGGTCGCCGATCGCCCCGTAGAAGACGACCGAGACCAGTCCGAGGCCCAGCGCGTTGCCCATCTGCTGGACGGTGTTGAACAGGCCGGAGGCGGACCCGGAGTGCTCCTTGGGGACCTCGGACAGCACCGCGTCGGCCAGCGGGGCCACGATCAAGCCCATGCCGACGCCCATGACGACCAGGGGCAGCGCCATCTGCCAGGACGTGATGTCCATGCCGTAGTGGTGCGACTCCCCGATGTAGAGCAGCAGCCCGGCGGCCATGAGCAGGGCGCCCGTCTGGAGGACCTTGCGGCCGAAGCGGGGCACCAGCTTCTGTACGGAGAGGCCGGCGGCCACCGAGACGGAGATGGAGAACGGGACACCGGTCAGGCCGGCCCGCAGCGCGCTCCAGCCGAGGCCCATCTGCATGTACAGCGTCCAGACCAGGAAGAAGATGCCGAGCCCGATGCCGAAGGTCAGCTGCACGGCGATCCCGGCGGCGAAGCTCCGTACCCGGAACAGCGACAGTTCGATCAGCGGCGACCCGTCCCGGCCGGCCTTGGCGCGCTCGAACAGCACGAGGACGAGGAAGACGAGGACGCTCCCGGCCATCGACAGGTATCCCCACAGCGGCCAGCCCAGCTCGCGGCCCCGGGTCAGCGGGTAGATCAGCATCAGCATGCCGAGCGTGACGAGCACGACGCCGACCAGGTCGAGACGGAGTGCCTTGGGCGACTTGGACTCGGTGATGAACTTGCTGCCCAGGACCAGGCCGAGGATGCCGACGGGCAGGTTGATCAGGAAGATCGGGCGCCATTCGAGACCGGCGATGTTCCACTCGGTCAGCAGCGCGCCCAGCAGCGGCCCGGAGACCGCGCCGAGGCCGACGATCGCGCCGAACAGGCCGAAGACCTTGCCACGCTCGTGGGCGGGGAAGGTGGCGTGCACGATCGACAGCACCTGCGGCACCATCAGGGCCGCCGTGGCGCCCTGGAGGAAGCGGGAGGCGACCAGCATCTCCGGGTTCGCGGCGAATCCGCAGAGCGCGGAGGCGAGGGTGAAGCCTCCTATGCCGACGAGGAAGAGCCGCTTGCGGCCGTAGATGTCACCGAGCCGGCCGCCGGTGATGAGCCCGGCGGCGAAGGCCAGGGCGTAGCCGGCGACGATCCACTGGATCGAGCTGAACGAGGCGCCGGTGTCCTGCTTGATGCTGGGAATGGCGATGTTGACGATCGTGACGTCGACCAGGTCCATGAAGGCGGCGGTCATCACGATGGCCAGGGCGAACCACCGGCGGCGGTCCGAGGGTGCCGTGGGAGACGGCAGTGGTGCGGAGGAAGTCATGGAAAGAACTTAAACAGCCAATAGGCCAGATCATGACCCAATGGGCGCGCATCCTGGGTGGCATGACCGATACCCCGGCACGACTGCTGAATCTGCTGTCACTGCTCCAGACGCCGCGCGAGTGGCCGGGCAGCGAGCTCGCCGAGCGGCTCGATGTCAGCCCGCGCACGATCCGCCGCGACATCGACCGCCTGCGTGACCTCGGCTATCCGGTCGAGGCTTCGCGCGGTTCGGTCGGCGGCTACCGCCTCGTCGCGGGCACCGCCATGCCGCCGCTGCTGCTTGACGACGAGGAGGCGGTGGCCATCGCGGTGGGCCTGCGGGCCGGTGCCGGCCACGCCATCGAGGGCGTGGACGAGGCGTCCGTACGGGCGCTGGCCAAGCTGGAGCAGGTGCTGCCGTCCCGGCTGCGGCACCGGGTGTCCACCCTCCAGAACGCGACGGTCCCGCTGGCCCGGGGCGACGGTTCGACCATCGATCCGCAGACCCTGACCGTGATGGCGTCGGCGGTCACCGGCCGGGAGCGGCTGCGCTTCGCGTACCGGGCGGGTGACGGCGCGGAGACCCGGCGCCAGGTGGAGCCGTACCGGCTGGTGAGCACCGGGTGGCGCTGGTATCTGGTGGCGTACGACCTGGGGCGCGAGGCGTGGCGCACCTTCCGGGTCGACCGGGTCAGCGAGCCGTTCGCGACCGGGGCCCGGTTCACGCCGAGGGAGCTGCCGGAGGGGGACGCGGCGGAGTTCCTGTCCAGCTCGATGGCGCGCCGGCAGCCGGAGATCGAGGTGGAGGTGAGCTTCGCGGCGCCGCCGGAGTTCGTGGCGTCGCGGCTGCACGGGCGGATGGGGCCGCTGGAGCCGGAGGGCGAGGGCGGCTGCCGGCTGCGGGCGGTGCTGCGGGACCAGCTGGAGTGGGTGGCGGTGCGGCTGGCGATGGTGGACTGCGAGTTCACCGTGCACGGGCCGCCGCGGCTGGTGGCGTATGTGGCGGAGCTGGGCGGCCGGCTCAGCCGCGCGGGGTCCGGCGGGGCGTAGGGAAGCCACGCGCGAAAGAATGAGCCCCGGCGCCAGGGGGGGGTGGGCGCCGGGACTCAGCTCAGGGGGCCTGGTGAAGCGGCCCAATTCGGAGGTTACTGGACTCGGGCTCAGGCCGCAGCGTCAAAGCCCGTGTCGTGAGCCATTCGCTTCAATTCGAGGAGCGCGTGCTTCTCGATCTGGCGGATGCGCTCGCGGGTGAGGCCGTGCTGCTTGCCGACCTCGGTGAGGGTGCGCTCGCGGCCGTCCTCGATTCCGTACCGCATGCGGATGATCGACGCGGTGCGGTTGTCGAGCTTGCCGATCAGCTCCTCCAGCTCCTCGCTGCGCAGCAGTGTGAGGACGGACTGCTCGGGCGAGATGGCGGAGGTGTCCTCCAGGAGGTCGCCGAACTGGGTGTCGCCCTCGTCGTCCACGGACATGTTGAGGCTGACCGGGTCGCGGGCCCAGTCCAGGACGTCGCCGACGCGCTCCGGGGTGGAGCCCAGCTCGGCGGCTATCTCGGCGTGCTCCGGGTCGCGGCCGTTCTCCCGGTTGAACTCGCGCTGCACCCGGCGGATGCGGCCCAGCTCCTCCACCAGGTGGACGGGGAGCCGGATCGTGCGCGACTGGTCGGCTATGGAACGGGTGATGGCCTGGCGGATCCACCACGTGGCGTACGTGGAGAACTTGAAGCCCTTGGCGTAGTCGAACTTCTCGACCGCGCGCACCAGGCCCGCGTTGCCCTCCTGGATCAGGTCGAGCAGGGGGAGTCCGGCACGCGGATAGCGGCGGGCGACGGCGACGACGAGACGGAGGTTGGAGCGGATGAACACATCCTTGGCGCGCTCGCCCTCGGCGACCAGCGCCTCCAGCTCCTCGCGCGAGGCGCCGCCCGCGTCGCTCTCCACCTGGCCTTCGAGGATCTGGTGTGCGTAGACACCGGCCTCGACCGCCTGGGAGAGGTCGACCTCCTTGGCGGCGTCGAGCAGCGGTGTACGCGCTATCTCGTCCAGATACATGCCGACCAGGTCGCGATCGGCGATCTCTCCGCCCACGGCGCGAACACTGCTCGCCCGGTTGGTCCCGCCGGTGGCGGACGAACGACGGGCGACGGCACGGGTTGCCATGCGTGCTCCCTTACTGAGTAGGTCGCGACACCCTCTCGGGTGCCCTGCATCCGATGGAAACAACGACTGGAATCCGGACAGAATTCCCATGCCTGGCATTCAATTTCGAGATCATGCAGTACCCTGTCCCGCCACCGGGGCGGGCGCATGCCGTTGCCGGGCACGTCCGCGCAGGTCAGGCCGGGTACCCAGGTCGTTGCGGGGCCCCTCGCCGCCCCCGTACCCCGGAAGACGCCGGCTACGGGCCGCCGGTTGCCCGGACCCGCGTCCCGGTCCCGGGTGCCCGGACCCCCCGGTCCGGGGTCCTAGGACCCATGCCCGGGACCTTGGGACCGCAGTCCGTTACCGGGCGCGCACCGGGTGCATAGCGTCGCTGACATGAACGAGACGACGCACCGCACCGCCCCCGACACCACCGGCACCCTCGACGAGGCCCTGGAGCGGCTGCACTCCTCCGGCCCCGAGCGCGACGGCTGGCTGTCCAATCACGCGCCGATGGCCGTGGAGGCCCTGGTCCGCAACGGCCAGGCGGCCACCGTGCACCGCTGGCTCGACCACTACCGGGCGAAACTGGAGGACATGCCGGACCGTTTCGCCGAGGTCACCCCGGGGAACTGGCGGGAGGCCCTGGGCGACCCCCGCCGCATCGCCGACTGGGCGGTGTACTTCGAGCGGGAGACCGCCGACCGCCCCTGGCGCGACGTGCTCGCCGAGTGGTGGCCCCGGCTGCTCCCGGGCATCGCGGGCGGCTCCACGCACCCGGTGATCCGGGTCGGCCACGGTGTGCGCACCCTGTTGACGACCGAGGAGACCGGGCCCCGGGTCAAGGAGCTGGCCCACGCGCTCGGCTACTGGGCGGCCCGCCACCAGCCGCTGCCCCCGCTGGCCCCGCTCGCCCCGGTCCGGACCGCGGGCGAGGCGCTGGCCGCCGTGGACCGGGTGCCCGACCAGAGCGGCGGCATCCGGGGGCGGCTGGCGCAGCTCACGGGGTTCCCGCAGTGGCAGGGCGCGGCCGTGACCGGTGCGGACGAGGCGCGGGCCGGTCTTGAGGAGCTGGTGGGGGCGGCCGTCCACCGCTACGCGGAGTACGGGCACGGTTCGCCGGTGATGCTGGTGCACGCGGCGACGGCGCCCAACGCCATACTGCGGGCGCTGCCGGCGCTGCCGCGTGAGCTGTGGGCGCCGAGCGTGGGGGCCGCGTGGGCGGCGAGCGCGGCGGTGACCGCCGCCTACTCCCCCGCCGAGGCCGCCGGGCTCCCGGCCGGGTACGGGGCGTCGCTCACGGCCGACGAGGTGTTCGAGCGGGCGGCGGCGCACGGCGACGACCACACCATCAAGTTCACGGACACCGCGCTGGATGTGGGCGACGCGCCGGCCCTGGCGGCGGCGCTGCGCTCGGTGGAGCTGAACCCGCCGGTGCTGTAGCGGCGCCCTTCCCCGTAACAGCATTCCTATCCGTACTGCACCGAGCGCTTCGCAAGCCCCATCCAGAAGCCGTCGATCACGCTGCGCCCCTGGCCGAGCTCCTGTTCGGCGGCGCCGAGGGTGACGAAGAGCGGGGCGAAGTGTTCGGTGCGCGGGTGTGCCAGGCGGCCTGCCGGGGACTTGTGCTCGAAGTCCAGGAGCGCGTCGATGTCCTGCGCCTGGAGTGCGCGGTGTCCCCAGTCGTCGAACTCCGCCGACCAGCCGGGGACGCCGCCGCCGGTGTGGCGCAGGGCGGCGAGGTTGTGCGTGAAGAAGCCGCTGCCGATGATCAGGACGCCCTCGTCGCGCAGCGGCGCCAGCTTGCGCCCGATGTCCATCAGTTTCTGCGGGTCGAGTGTCGGCAGGGAGATCTGGAGTACGGGGATGTCGGCGGCCGGGAACATCTCGACGAGCGGGACGTACGCGCCGTGGTCGAGGCCGCGGTCCGGGGTGTCCTGGACCGGCGTACCGGCGCCGCGCAGCAGTTTGCGGACGCTCTCGGCGAGCTGAGGGGCGCCCGGGGCGGCGTATGTGACCTGGTAGTAGTGCTCGGGGAAGCCCCAGAAGTCGTACACCAGCGGCAGTGTCTCGGTGGCGCCGAGCGCGAGCGGGGCCTCCTCCCAGTGCGCGGACACCATGAGGACGGCGGTGGGGCGCGGGAGCTCGGCCGACCAGGCGGCGAGTTCGCCGGGCCAGACGGGGTCGTCGGCGAGCGGCGGGGCTCCGTGGGAGAGGTAGAGGGCGGGCATGCGCTCCGAGGTGATGGTCATGACACTCCCCAACTGCTGCTACTCAAGGTAATTCTTCTGTAGAGGGCTTCGACAGGAAGGATTCTTTAATCTTCAAGCTCCTACCTTCAGAGACCTTAGCTCTATCTAGTTCAACTTTCAAGAAAAGGTCGTACAGTGGAGTACATGACCACGGCATCAACCGGTGCGCCGCTCTGGCTCACCGACGAAGAACAATGCGTCTGGCGCGCGTATCTGCACGCCACCACGCTTCTGGAGGATCACCTCGACCGCCAGTTGCAGGCCGATGCCGGCATGCCGCACATCTACTACGGCCTGCTCGTCCAGCTCTCCCAGGCGCCCCGGCACCGCATGCGGATGACCGAACTGGCCAGGAACGCCAAGATCACCCGCTCCCGCCTCTCGCACGCCGTCGCCCGGCTGGAGAAGAACGGCTGGGTGCGCCGCGAGGACTGCCCCTCCGACAAGCGCGGCCAGAACGCCGTCCTGACCGACGAGGGCCACGCGATGCTGCGCCGCTCGGCCCCCGGCCATGTGAAGGCCGTCCGCCAGGCGATGTTCGACCGCCTCACGCCCGAGCAGGTGCGCTCGCTGGGCGAGATCATGCAGGTCCTGGCCGCCGGACTCCAGCCGGAGGGCGCGGACGCCGACCTCCCCTGGCTGCGCTGAACCCCGCCGTCACGCACCTCTGCCCCGGTTCCTCCGTACGAGGGAACCGGGGCAGAGACGTATCCGCGCGGGGCGGCCGGGGTCAGCGGCGGCGACGGGTCAGTGGGCGACGACCGAGACCCGGATCTCGTCCTCGGCGCCCTCCGCACCCTCCGCGTCACCGGAAGCGGAGCCTCCGGTGCCCGCCGGGGCCGGACGGCCCGCGTTGACGAAGGTCAGCGCGATCGCGGCAGCCACCACCAGGATGCCGACGGCCCACCAGATGGCACCGGTGAAGCCGTGCACCATCGACTGAAGCTTCAGCAGCTCCGGGTTCTTCGCGCCGAGCGCGGCGTGCGAGGTGGCGTACGCCGTGGCGGCCGAGGCGGCGATCGTGTTCAGCAGGGCCGTGCCGATCGCACCGCCGACCTGCTGCGAGGTGTTGACCATCGCCGAGGCGACACCCGCGTCACGCGGCTCGACACCGTGCGTGGCCAGCGACATGGCCGGCATGAACGCCGTGCCCATGCCCAGACCCAGCAGCAGCTGGCCGGGCAGGATGACGGCCGCGTACGAGGAGTCGATGTCCAGCTGGGTCAGCAGCAGCATGCCGGCCGCGGCGGTCAGGAAGCCGGGGCCCATCAGCTTGCGGGCCGGGACCCGGGTCATCAGCCGGGCGCCGATCTGCGTGGAGCCGGTGATCATGCCCGCGATCATCGGCATGAAGGCGAAGCCGGTCTTGATCGGCGAGTAGCCCTGGACGACCTGGAGGTAGTACGTGAGGAAGAGGAACAGGCCGAACATCGCGATGACGGCCAGGCCCAGCGAGAGGTAGACGCCGCCGCGGTTGCGGTCCATCACGACGCGCAGCGGGAGCAGCGGCGACTTGACCTTCGCCTCGGTGAGGACGAAGGACAGCAGCAGGACGCCGGCGGCGACGAACGAGCCGACGGTCAGCGCGTCCGACCAGCCCGCGGACTCGGCGCGGGTGAACCCGTACACCAGCGAGACCAGACCCAGCGCGGACAGGACCACGCCCGGTATGTCGAGCGGCGAGCGGTTGCGGCTGCCGGCCGGCTCGCGGATGACGAAGTACGCACCGGCCGCGGCGACGACCGCGAACGGGATGTTGACGAAGAACGTCCAGCGCCAGTTCAGCGTCTGGGTCAGGAAACCGCCGAGGATCAGGCCGACGGCGCCACCGCCACCGGCGATCGCCCCGTAGATGCCGAACGCCTTGGCGCGCTCCTTGGCGTCGGTGAACATCACCGCGAGCAGCGAGAGCGCGGCCGGCGCGAGCAGCGCGCCGAAGACGCCCTGGAGGGCGCGGGAGCCGAACAGCATGCCCTGGTTCTGCGCCGCGCCGCCGAGCGCGGAGGCCAGCGCGAAGCCGATCAGGCCGACCACGAAGGTGCGCTTGCGGCCCCAGAGGTCGGCGATGCGCCCGCCGAAGAGCAGCAGCCCGCCGAAGGCGAGGGCGTAGGCGGTGATGACCCACTGCTTGTTGGCGTCTGTGATGCCGAGCGCGGTCTGTGCGTGCGGCAGCGCGATGTTCACGATCGTGGCGTCGAGCACCACCATCAGCTGAGCCAGCGCGATGAAGGCCAGGGCCTTCCAGCGGCTGGGGTCGGGAAGTCGGAGATCGGGTGTTTTCGACAGGGAATCTGGCATGGGAGTGGCCACCTAGGGGCGCGCGAGGGCGCGGGAGATCGCGAACCGTGCGTTCCACTGGCGCGGGCACGGCTGAGGGCACGTATGCGGACGGGAGGAGGGTCGGGGTTCAGGTCACAGAGGCCGGGCGGGCGCGGATCACGTCAGGTGCGGCGCCGCAGGTCCTCCAAGGTCGCCGGCGTTCCCGGCAGTACGGACCGGGCCGGGGCCTCCAGTCCGTCCAGGAACAGCTGGATGTGGCGGTGGGTGAACCGGTCGATGTTCGGGCAGGCGATGCCCGGCAGCGGCCGGGTGAGCTGGGAGAGGGCGACCAGTACGTCACCGACGGCGATGTCGGTGCGCAGGCGCCCCGCGGACATGGCGCGCGCGACGAGCCCTTCGACGGCCTCTTCGAGGCGCCGGCGCTCGGCGAGCAGTTCGGGGTGGTCCTTGTCGAAGCCGCCGGAGAGCATCGGGCACAGCGCCCCGATGCGCTCGTCGGCGGCCGCGTGGACGAAGCGGGTGAGCGCGTCGAAGGGGTCCGCTTCTTCGGCGGCGGCCTCCTCGGCGCGGTCGGTGGTGCGGGAGGTGACCGCGAGCACGACCTCGTGAATGAGGGCGGCCCGGTCGGGGAAGTTCCGGTAGAGCGTCGCGTTGCCGACGCCGGCGCGGCGGGCGACCTCGTCCAGGGGCACGTCGGGCCCGAATTCCACGAACATCTCGCGCGCGGCCGTCACGATCCGCTCCCGGTTGCGCAGCGCGTCGGCCCTCGGCCTGGGCGTACGGGGCTGCGCGGGTGCGGTGGTGGCCACGGCGGTGCTCCTTGTCCTCTCGGGCTTACGTCGCGGTCCCGGCCGGGGAAACAACCGGGGACCGCTTCCCCGTTTCGCGGGGACACGAGTGCAAACGGGGAAACCATCCCCGGTTATTTCCCCGGGATTTGTGACCCGCGTCACGCACGACTTCGCGACCCGCGTCACGCACGACTTCGCGACCCGCGTCACGGGCAACTTTGTGACCCGCGTCACGCACACCGCCGTCGCCGGAAAACCAGCCGAACGGCGCACCCAGCGAGCGGCCCGCGATCACCCGGCAGAGGCTGACGGCAGAGCGCAGCCGGGGTCGGCCGACTGCCGCGGACCGGAAGGCGCCTCGATGGAGCAGCCCCGCCACCGGATACGCAAGCACCGCCGCCCGGTCGCCCTCGGCGCTGCAACGGCCCTGGTCATCGCGGCCCTGGCGACCGCCAGCAGCACCCTGCCGCTCCAGAGCCCCGCGTCGGCCGGACCCGCCGCGACCGCCCCACTGGCCACCGGGCTCGGCCCCTGCCGGATCGCCTCGGCCATGGGCGTACAGATGTCGGAGGGCATGCCGACGCGGCCCGGCTACGCGCGCTCCACCGGCCGTGTCCACGCGCTGAACCTGATGATCGACTTCCCGGACGCGGAGGGCACCGGGCCCGCCATGGACCGGCTGGCGGAATTCTTCCCGCAGACCACGGACTGGTTCCGGACGAGCTCGTACGGGCGGCTCACCTACATACCGGAGGCACCGATCCGCTCGTGGCTGCGGATGCCGCTGCCCTTCGAGGAGTACGGAATCGAGCGGGGCTCGCCGTACGAGCCGGGCTACCGCCACCTGGTGCAGGACATCGTGGCGGCCGCGGACCCGAAGGTGGACTTCGGCCAGTACGACCTGGTCAACATCCTGGTCACGCCGAACGCCGGGCCGTCCGCCCTGGACACCGTGCTCTCGGTGACCTTCTCGGGGAACGACGACGCCCCGGTCGCGGACGGGGTGCCGCTGTCCAACACCTCATTCGTCTACAGCCGCCAGGACGACGGCTCCGGCTCGTACGCCCAGACCGGCTACCGGGTCCTCCCCCACGAGAACGGCCACGTCTTCGGGCTGCCCGACCTCTACACCCTGGAGGGCGGCGGCTCGGTCGGGCACTGGGACATCATGTCCGAGGACTGGGGCGCCAACAACGACCTGCTCGGCTGGCACAAGTGGAAGCTGGGCTGGCTGGACAACGACCAGGTGAGCTGCGCCGCCCGCCCCGGCACCACGGACCACGTCCTGGAACCCCTGGCCACGCGCGGCGGCCTGAAGCTGGCCTTCGTCCCGCTGACCGCGGAGTCCGGCTACGCGGTGGAGGTCCGCACCCAGGCGGGCAACGACCAGGCGGTCTGCCGCCCCGGCGTCCTCATCTACAAGGTCAGCTCCGACGTGGACACGGGTCAGGGCCCGGTCTCGGTCTCCGACAGCACGAAGAACAGCCCCGGCTGCACCCGCCTCCCCAACGTCCACGCCGAACTGTCGGACGCCCCGTACCAACCGGGCGACACCTTCACGGACCGGGCCAACGGGATACGGATCTCGGTGCTGGAGAAGGACGCGAAGGGGGATTACCGGGTGCAGGTGACCCGGCCTTAGGGCGAAAGGCCCGAGTCTCCCGGCCGCGTTCCCCGTACCGCCCAGCTCACCACGTGCCCCGGCACGCAGTCGTCGGGGACGCTCAGCTCCCACCGCTCCTGTTCGGCGGGCTCGGCAGGGGTGCCGTCGGCTCCGTGCAGGGCGGGACGGGAGCGGCCGCCACCGCCCCGGAGGCCGTGGAACCCGAAGGCCGTGAACGGTAGGCGGGTCCCCACACCGAGCGCCTTGGCGTATGCCTCCTTGAGCGTCCACAGGCGTACCAGACAGGCGTTGCCCGCGGCTGGGGACAGCGGCAGCAGCGCGGTGCGCTCGCGCCGGGTCGTCATGGCATCGACGATCGGGCCGCCGTACAGCTTCCGTGCCCGCCCCTCCACGTCCACACCGATCCGGCCGTACGTGCTCAGCGCGGCCACGACGACGTGCCTGGTGTGACTCAGGCTGATGTCGGGTGCGGCGGGCGCACGCACATAAGGCCGTCCGCCCGGCGAGCGGCCCAGGCCGACGGCCTCCGGATCGATACCGAGCACCGCCCCGACCGTGCGGGCGAGCACATGCCGGCCGGGGCGCGTGCCGGGCCTCGCCCACTCCGCGACCGGGCCCGCGACGACCACCACTCCGCGCCGGCGAAGCCGCTCGCCGACCGGCTCCCAGGGGCCGCCGGGCAGCACCGGGATGACCTCAGGCAGCACGGGTCAGCAGATGCCGTACGGGCCGGGGCCGCGGGTCCTGGGGGGTGTGCGCCGCGAGCACCGCGTCGAAAGCCGGCCGGTTCCATTCCCTGCCCGGGACCCTCACGGGCAGGCAGAGGCCCGCCGCGATCCTGGACAGGGCGCCGATCAGGCAGGCTCGGCTGCCGGCACCGCGCCGGCGGGGCCCGGCCGGCCCACGCCATTCGTCGAGGCAGGCCGCGGCGGCCGTGAGCAGGGCGTACCGGTCGGCGAGCCCCCATGACTCCGCTCTGCGCGACCCGGCTTCCGCCTCGTCCGGTGTCGCGAGGTCGATGGCGCGGAGCGCGACCGCACGCCGTTCCTCCTCCAGCGCCTGCACCAGCGTGCCGAGAGGCGGGGCCAGCGCGCTCGTACGCACCGATGTGAGGGGGGCGGCCAGCCGGTCGTCGCAGGCCGCGAGGAAGGGAAGCCGTGCGGCCACCGCGTTCATCCGGCCCGCCGCTCCCGGCGCTCCCGTCAGGGCGGCGAGCACGCGCACATGGTGCCGGTACTCCGCGGCGGACTCGTCGGGGCTGAGGAGGAGCGGCCCCAGGGCGGGGGTGAGGCCGTCCACCGCGTCGAGCAGCAGCCTCGGTACGAGGTAGGGGGCGACCGCGGCGGCCTCGGGGGCGTGCTCCGCGGCGTCGCTCAGGCGGTCGCAGGCCCACAGATCCGCCTGGGCGCCCGCGATGGCGGCCCTGGCCCGGTCCGACGTGCCTCCGGCGACCACGGCCCGGACCGCCGCGTGCATGGCCGCCCGGGCCACGGCGCCGGGCGCGGGCTGGGCCGGCGTCACCGCGCACCGGCTTCCGGGCGGGCGCTGTAGATCGCCGCGTGCGTCATGGTGGCGGCGTTGCTCCGGCCGAGCGACTGCTGGAGGTCGGCCCGTATGCCGGCGAGGGTCACACCGTCGCCGAACGCCTCCGCCGCCGCGGCCGGGTCCAGGGAGAGGGTGTGCCGCGAGGTCACCACCGGACCGGCCGGCCCGTCCTCGAACGTCCACACCCCGCTGTGCCCGATCAGCAGGGCGTGGGGGGACAGCTGCTTGTACGCGATCCACTCGGGAGCACGGCAGACGCGGACCGATCCGGAGCGGTGGGTGACACCGTCCGGCGCGACGATCCGGAGCTCCAGCAGCTGGGCGTCGGGGGCGATCTCGGTGACCGTGCTGCGGGAGGTGTGCGGCAGCCGCTGTTCCCACAGGTCGGCCCGGTGCATGAAGTCGTAGGCGGCCCCGGCGCCGCCGTCCCACTCGAACGACTCCTTGAACGAGAAGACGACCTCATCGACCGGGTGCCGGATCTCGGCGAGCCGGGCCAGCTCCGCGAGCCGGGCCCGGCAGTCGGCGTCCAGGACGCGGCGCAGCCTCTCCGCCGCGTCGGAATCGCGGTCCCGGGCGCGGAAACGGTGACGCAGTACGGCCTCGGTACGGCCGTCACGCAGTGCGCGGAAGTGCCAGGCGCCCCGCAGCGAGGTGACCGGGAGCGGGCTGTGGTCGTGGGTGAAGCCGATGTGGAGCCGGTAGGGATCGAGGGTGCGGTGGGACGACCAGAAGTCCACGGCCGTGCTGGAACCCGTCCACATCTCCACGTGCTCGCCGCGTCCGGCAGCGCCTGTCGTACGGGCGTGCACGCAGGAGCCGAAGATGGCCGGCCAGCGGTGGACATCGGCGACGAGGCCGTAGACGGCACGGGGCGGGGCATCGATGACACGGGTGTGTTCGGTGCTGTGGGACGGCGTCACGGGAAGATCTCCTGCGAGGGTCGGGGAAAGGCGCGGGGCCCGCACCAGGGGATGTGTGCGGGCCCCGCCGGGGGTGCGGCCGCCGGTTCAGGCGGCCGCGGGGACGGAGTGGTTGACGGCGGCCAGCAGTGCGCGCGGCGTCTCGACCTCGGCGACGTCGTCGTCGGACAGGTCGATGCCGTACTCCTGCTTGATGCGGGCGGCGCTCTCCATGAGCGCGAGCGAGTCGTAGCCGAGGTCCTCGAAGGTGACGTCGAGGATGTCGCCGCTGAGGTCGATGCCGTCGTCCTCCCCCGCGCAGGCGATGAGAATGCGGCGCAGGTCGTCAATGGTCAGCTGAGTCATGGATGTGTCTCCTGAGAGTGCGGATTGATGCGCCGTCAGCGCTGTGGGGCGCCGACGACGACTGCGGAGTTGAAGCCCCAGCGGCCACGGGCCAGGACCAGCGCATGGGTCATGGCCCGTTCCCGGGGTTCGCCGATGACCAGGTCGAGTCCGTAGTCGTCGGGGACGTCGGAGGTGCCGGGTGTGCCCGGGATGACCTGGTCGCGCAGGGCGAGCAGCGCCATGATCACGTCGGCCGGACCGCCGCCCGCGTACATCCGCCCGGTCAGGGCCTTGGGTGCGGTGACCGGGACCCGGCCGCGGCCGAAGAGTCCGGTGACGGCCTCGGCCTCGGCCCGGTCGAGGTCGGGGATTCCGGCGGCGTCGGCGAAGACGACGTCGATGCCGGCCGGCGTCAGCCCCGCCTCCTCAAGGGCGAGTTCGGCCGCGCGGCGCAGGCCGGGCGGCCGGCCCGAGCCCGGCCTGGGGTCGAAGGTCGCGGCGTAGCCGAGGACCTCTCCGTGCACCCGTGCCACCCCGCGCTCGTGCGCGGACTCGGCGTCCTCGACGATGAGGATGGCGCCGCCCTCGCCCGGCACGTACCCGGCTGCCTCGCGGTCGAAGGGGAGGTAGGCGCGGGCCGGGTCGTCACTGGTCGACACGCGTCCACCGGCGAGTTGCGCGGCCCAGCCCCAGGGGTCGAGCGCGGAGTCGACGCCGCCGCTGAGTACCAGCCTGGTGCCCCGTCGGACGGTGCGCCGGGCATGGCCGATCGCGTCCAGGCCGCCGGCCTGTTCGGCGACCAGGGCGGCGCTGGGGCCCCGCATGGCGTTGCGGATCGAGATCTGGCCCGTATTGACCGCGTAGAACCAGGCGAACGACTCGTACACGGAGACGAACTCGGGTCCCTGCGACCAGAGTTTGCGGAACTCGTGGTGGGTGAACTCGAAGCCGCCCAGGGCGTTCGACGTCACGACGCCCATGTCGTAGTCGGGCAGCGTGCCGGCCGCCACCTCGGCATCGGCGAGCGCCCGGTCCGCGGCGACCAGCGCGTAACGCGTGGAGACGTCCGTCTGCGGCAGCAGCCTGCTGGGCAGGTGGTCGCGGGCCTCGAAGTCGAGAATCTGGCCGGCGAGGCGGGACGGATACCCGGAGGCGTCGAACCGTGCCAGCTCCGAGATGCCGTTGGCGCCGGTGAGAGCGGCCTTCCAGAACTCCTCGGTGCCCAGGCCGATGGGGGTGACGGCCGCCATCCCCGTGATCACCGTGCGCGTGTGCGTCGTACTCATCGTTCGGCCACCTCCGGCCGGTGCAGGACCATCGCGCTCTGGAATCCGCCGAATCCGCTGCCCACCGAGAGGACGGTGTCGACGCGCTGCCCGCGCGCGGTGAGCGGCACGTAGTCCAGGTCGCATTCGGGGTCGGGGGTGTGCAGATTGGCCGTCGGCGGTACGACGTTGTGCTCGATGGCGAGCGCCGACGCCGCGATCTCGATGGAGCCGATGGCGCCGAGCGAGTGCCCGACCATCGACTTGATGGAGCTGACCGGGACGTCGTAGGCGTGCTGCCCGAGGCTTCGCTTGAAGGCCGCGGTCTCATGGCGGTCGTTCTGCTTGGTCCCGGAGCCGTGCGCGTTGATGTAGTCGATGACGGTGCGGTCGAGGCGGGCCTCGTCCAGCGCCGCCCGGATGGCCTCCGCCATCTCACGGCCGTCCTTCTTCAGACCGGTCATGTGGTACGCGTTGCAGCGTGTGGCGTAGCCGCCGACCTCCGCGTAGATGTGTGCGCCGCGCTTCTTCGCGGCCTCGTACTCCTCCAGTACGAACATGGCGGCGCCCTCGGCGAGTACGAACCCGTTGCGGGAGCCGTCGAAGGGGCGGGAGGCGTGCGCCGGGTCGTCGTTGCGCGGCGTGGTCGCCTTGATGGCGTCGAAGCAGGCGACGACGATCGGCGAGATGGGGGTGTCGGCGGCGCCCGCGACGACCGTGTCGACGGTGCCTTCGCGGATGAGCTGGACTCCGTGGCTGACGGCGTCCAGGCCCGAGGTGCAGCCGTCGGACACCATGGTGACGGGGCCTTCGGCGCCCACGGTCCATGCCACCTCGGCGGGCATCACGCCGGGGCTGAGGTAGTCGAACATGTGCGGGGAGAGATAGCCGGGATCAACCGTCCACTGCTTTCCCGCGTCCGACATGACGAGGTACTCGTTCTCCAGGCTGGTGGCCGAGGCCACGGCGCTGCCGAGGCTCACACCGACCCGGTGCGGCGCCGGCCCGCCCGCGGCCAGGCCGCTGTCGGACAGCGCCTCACGAGCACAGACGACAGCGAACTGGGTGGCCCGGTCCATGCGCCGGATCTCCCGGGGGCTGAGCCCTTCGGCCTCGGCGTCGAAGTCGGCCTCGCCCGCGATACGGGAACGGAAGGGGGACGCGTCGAAGAAGGAGATGTTCCTTGTCGCGGTGCGCCCCGCGGACAGCAGATCCCAGAACTCCTTCGTTCCTGCGCCGCCGGGGGTGCGCACTCCGATCCCGGTGATGACGACGCGGCGGGTCACCGTAGGCGTCCTGTCGTGCTGTACATGTCTGCGTGTTCCTTTCACCTGAGCGGCGGGACACACGCAGCCTCTGGGGCGGGGCTTGAGGAAGGGCTGAGAAGGGACAGCGTTCGGAACAAGCCACTGGCCACGGGGTTGTTGACACGGCGACCCGGGCCTTCGGGCTCCACGGATGTAGTCTGCGTCCGTGGAGCCGGCGCCGCTGCTCATGTCAGCGGACTGTTACTGACCTGGAGGTCAGCGTCATGCCCACTCCCCTTCGCAGCGCACTCAACGTGGTCAGGGACCGCATGTTCCTCACCGGGACGGTGCGGTCGGTCGAGCACCTGACCCCGACCATGCGGCACGTCACGATCGAGGGCCGCCAGCTCGTCGGACTCGACCACACCCCGGGCCGGCAGGTCCGGGTGCATGTGAACGACCTGTTCACGCCTTCCACCTGGACGCGGCTCGGGGACGCGCTGCGGACCTATTCGGTATGGGCCTACGACAGGCCCGCCGGCCGCCTCGAACTCGCGGTCTTCGACCACGGAGGCGACAGCCCCGGCACGGTGTGGGCGCGCGGGCTCACGGCCGGGGCGCAGGTGACCTTCGGCAAGCCCGAGGGTGATCTGGTCGCACGTGAGGACGCGGCCTTCCACGTGTTCGCCGCGGAGGAGACCGGCGCGGTGGCGTGTGCGGCGATGCTGGCCGGTCTGCCGGTGAACAGTCGCGTGCACGGGGTCTTCGAAGCCGCGACCCCCGATGACCAGGTGCCCATGGCGCGCGAGGACGACCTGGTGCGGGTGCACCGGCACGGCTCGTCCGCCGCCGACTCCGCCCTCCTCGTGAAGGCCGTCGCGGATCTCGACCTGCCCACCGGGCCCGACCACGGGGGTGTGGCCTACTTGCCGGGAGAGGCCCGCACCATTCAAGCCATCCGACGCCATCTCGTCGCCGAACTCGGCTGGAATCGGCGCTCGGTGCTGACCAAGCCGTTCTGGACTCCGGGCAAGCGGGGCATGGAGTAGGGAAGAAACACTCAATCGTCCACTCATCCATGTCGGATCTGCGCACCGGGGGCACCATCGAGGTCGACTTTACGCCAAGTCACAAAAAGAAGACGACGCGGGGTGGCGAGATCCGACACTCTGTTGACGCGGCCCCGGACTCCACACCCGCCCGCAGCAGAACAATCACCAATGACGGCATCCGGAGATCCGATTCGGTCTCCGGATGCCGCATGCGCACAGCGCCGAGAGAAAATCCGCATTGCCTCACGGACACAGAGGCAGAATACTTACCGCTCCATGACCGAGGGGATTTCTGAAAGGTTCCTGACAATTCAACATGGAGAAGTCTTTACTTGACCGAGATCAGCCTTTGAAGGCAGGATCGCTGCATGGTCTTGAAAACCATGGGATCCATTGACCCGGATTCCGCTCCAGATCGGGGGAGTTGGATGCAGATATCAATACTCGGATCTCTGAACATAAAGGCAGACGGAAGGGAAATCTCTTCACCTCCTCGAAAGATCAGACAACTTCTGGCACTCCTTCTCCTCAACGAATCCAGCGCCATTCCCATGACGTCCTTCGTCTATGAACTCTGGGAATCCGAACCGCCACGACGTGCCGTCACCACGGTCCAGACGTATGTGGTGCACCTCCGCAAGCTCCTGGTCGAAGCGTCCGGGGCCACCACGCCCGACATCGGCAAGGAGCTGTTGCAGACCAACGGTGCGAGCTACCGGCTCACTCTGCCCGGCGGCTCGCTGGACCTGCACGAGTTCCGCCGGCTGCTGGCCGCGGCGGACGGAGCGGTCAGCATGGGGCGGGACCGGGAGGCAGTCAGCTTCTGGCAGCAGGCCGACGCCTTGTGGCACGGGGACGTACTCGCCGACGTGGAACACGGCCCGCTGCTGCGCGCGGAGACCGCGTCGCTGCGGCAGTCACGGCTTTCGGCGGCCGACCGGCGTATCGAGGCCCAGCTCCGCCTCGGGCTGCACCAGGACACGCTCAGCGAACTCGCCGGGCTCGTCCAGCTGAATCCCCTCGATGAAGGGTTTCACGCGAAGTTCATGCTCGCGCTCCATCGCAGCGGATATCGCGCCAGAGCTCTCCAGGTGTATTACGACCTGCGCAGGGCCATGTCCGGCGAGCTCGGAATCGAACCGTCACGCCCCATTCAGCAGCTGCTTCAGGACATTCTGTCCAGCGATTCCTCCATCGAAGCGGCCTGCTGAGAACACTGTCAGCCGAATGACAGCCCAGACTTGATCCGGTCCCAAGGCCGGCGGCGGAGGATCTACCAGGACGGCACAACACACGACCGAAAGCGTTGTGATGACCGATATCCTGGAAGACCGGCTCACCCTTTCCCGCGAGGCGAGGGATCTCCTGTTCCTCGAAGCAAGGACGGCGAATTCCTTCGCCGATACCGCGGTGAGTGATGAACAGGTGCGCGCCATCTACGACCTGGTGAAGTACGCGCCGACATCGATGAATCAACAGCCCCTGCGGATCGTACTTCTGCGTTCCGCGGGGGCTCGTGGCCGGCTCATATCGCATCTGGCGAGGGCGAACAGGCAGAAGAGCGAGGAAGCTCCCCTTGTCGCCCTGCTCGCGGCGGACCTGAACTTTCACGACCGGCTGCCCGAAGTCTTCCCGCACGTACCGGCCGCCAGGGACATGTACCGCGACACCGCGCTGCGCAAGCAGTCCGCGCAGTTCAACGCGACCCTGCAACTCGCCTACTTCATCATCGGCGTACGCGCGGCAGGGCTCTGCGCCGGTCCCATCGTGGGTTACGACGAGGCCGGCATCAACCACGACTTCTTCCCCGAAGGCGACCGCTGCGTCCTGGCCGTCGTCAACATCGGCCTGCCCGGGGCCGATCCCTGGCACCCGAGGCTGCCCCGGCTGAGCTACGAGGACGTAGTCACCGTCGCATAGAGATCGCAGCCGGGCGTTAGCCAGGGCTCAAGCGGAGCCGCGCAGGATCGGAAATCACAGACACGATCGGCGCACACCGGCGGATCGGCGATGTCCGGGCCGCGTGGCAGCAGGGGCGGAAATGCTTTCAGAACTCCACGATCTCAACGTGGTGGCAGAGAAATACTCGACAGAGGCGGAGAGCCTGCGAAGGCTTCGCCCGGAAGTGGTCGAGCAGATTCTTGACGCGGGTTTCGCCAGGCATTTCGTGCCCGGCCAATACGGTGGACACCAGGGAAGCTATACGGAACTCGTCCAGGCCCTGCGGTCGGCGGCGGCAGGCTGCGCCGCGACCGCCTGGTGCTGCCTCATCTACGCCACCTCGGGGCGCATGGCTGCGTTTCTTCCTCAAGCCGGCCAGTCCGAGGTATGGCGTACGGGGGCCGATCAGCCGATCGCCGCCGCGCTGATGCCGTCCGGCACCGCGGAGCCGGTCCCGGGCGGCTGGCTGCTGACCGGCGAGTGGCAGTTCCTGAGCGGAGTCGACTACGCCACCTGGGCACTCCTCTGTGTCCCCGGTCCCGCGGCCGGCGGGAAGCCGCGCTTCATGGCCGTCCCCCGGAGCGAACTCTCCGTACGCGACACATGGTTCAGCATCGGCATGCGCGGCACCGGCAGCAACTCGGTCGTCCTGGAAACGGTGTTCGTACCCGAGCACCGGTCCTTCAGCCGCGAGGCCCTGGCCACGGGCACCCCGGGCGAAGCCGCGGCCACGTGCTACCGCGTTCCGCTGCTCGCCGTCGCCGGCCTCCCCTTCGCCGCGCTGTCGGCCGGTCTGGCGCAGAGCACGCTGAGCCGCTGGTCGGAGTGGACGGGGACGCGGACCGCGGGGCCGAGGCCCATGCGGGAGAGCGAGTCCGTCCGGCTGGAGTTCGCACGGAGCGCGGTCGAGAACGACGCGGCACAGCTCCTGGTCGAGAGAGCGGCAGCCGTGGCCGACGACCTCGGGCTCGCCCGGCGTCACGCCGCGCGCAGCGCACGCGACGCGGCCCACGCCGCCTCGATGAGCAGGCAGACCGTGGAGCGCCTGTTCGTCAGCACCGGCACCCGGACACAGCGCGACGGCGACGTCATCCAACGGGCCTGGCGCGATGTGCACGCGGCCGCGTCCCACGCCGCGCTGCGCTTCGACATCCACGGCAGCGCATACGCACAACAGGAATGGTCCACGAAGGGAGACTCCGATGAACAAGCCGGCTGAGACCGTCCACGATGTGGCGGTCGTCGGAGCCGGACCGGTGGGCATGGCACTCGCCTGTCTACTGGCGTCCTCCGGCGTACACCCGGTCGTACTGGAACGGCTGACCGGGCCGAGCGGCGTCACCAAGGTCGGCAGCATCGGCCCGCAGGCCGTGGAGGCGCTGGCTAAGTGCGGCGTGTACGACGACCTGGCCGACGCGGAACGACAGACCCTGCTCGGCTACGCCGCCATGGCCGGCGGCGGCCGGCGGACCGCGAGCGGGTCCGGTGGCGGGGCCCGGCAGGTGCGCGGTGAGCACTTCGCGGGCATGGGCGGGATCGACTCCTCGGCCTACGTCACGGACCGGCGGCGGCGCATGCTGATCGAGCAGCCCGTCATCGTGTCCATCCTGCTCAAGCGCGCCGCCGAGCACGGGGTCCAGCCCCGATGGGACCACGAGGTCACCGGCCTGACCCAGCACGAGGACCATGTGGCCGTCACGGTGACGGCCGGTGGCGCCGAACGCACGGTCCGGGCCCGGTATGTGATCGGGGCGGACGGCCCGCACAGCACCGTACGCAAACTCGCCGGATTCGAATTCCCCGGCACACCCGGCTCCTTGACGGCGCGTCAGGCACTGGTGGAGCTGGACCGGGACGGGGCCGTTCCGCCCGCCGGCTTCATCGCCGCGCCCGGCGGCATGCTCGCCTACGGGACCGCGGTCAACAGCCTGGGCACCTTCGAGTTCGACGGGCCGCCCAGCGACGACGGGCCCATGACCCGCGAGGAACTCCAGGCCAGCGTCGACCGGGTCCACGGCGAAGGCGTCAGGATCACCTCGGTCTCCGAAGGCAGCCGGTACACCGACACGTCCCGCCAGGCGGCGACGTATCGCAGCGGCCGGGTCTTCCTCGCCGGGGACTCGGCACATATTCATCCGCCGATCGGAGCACAGGGCCTGACGCTGGGGCTCGGGGACGCCCTGAACCTCGCCTGGAAGCTCGCCGTCGAGCTGCGGGGCGACGCTCCGGCCGGGCTGCTCGACACCTACACGACCGAGCGGCACCCCGTGGCGGCGGAGCTGCTGTCGCTCATCCGGGCCCAGACCGCGCTGATGCGGCCCGATGCGCACAGCAGGGCGTTGCGCGGCCTCTTCGCCAGGCTGATGGTCCTGCCCCAGGTCAACGACTGGCTGGCCCGGACCAGCGGCTTCTTCGACGTGCGCCATGACATGGGCCCGGGCCAGGACGTGGACGACGCGCTCACCGGCACCTTCTGCTCCGGCCTGGACCAGTACGCCCTGGACCCCGACTCGCCGCAGGACGCGCCCGTACCGCTCGCGGACCTGTACGACGGCCGGCGCGGGCTGCTCGTCGTCTTCCCCGCCGGCGACGCGGACCGGGAGGAGCTGCGCCGGTCCGTCTCCGGGCGGGTCCGCGTCGTGCGGTCCGAAACGCCCTGGCAGGACGAGGTGCGGGCTGTACTCCTGCGCCCGGACGGGTGCGTCGCCTGGGCGGCCCGTACCGGGGAGCCGTGGGATCCCGAAGCGCTGTGTGCCGCCGAGGAGCGCTGGCTCGGCGCGGAAACGACATGAAGAGAGGTGGAGCACCCATGCGGATCGCCGTGTTCGGAGGCACCGGACGACTCGGTCTCCGGATCGCCGGGGAGGGCCTGCGCAGAGGACACACCGTGACGGTGGTCTCCCGGAACGGGACACCCACCGAAGGCCCGGAGGCGGCCCCGCGCCACCTGCGGGCGGACGCCACGGACATCGGCTCGGTCCGCCGGATCACCGCGGAGCACGACGTACTCGTCTCGGTCATCAAGCCGGAGCCGACCGGGGCGTCCAGCACCGTGGTCCAGGCCGCGCAGGTCTTCCTGAAGGTCCTCGGGGAGACGCCCGGGACCCGGCTGATCGCCGTGGGCGGCGCGGGAACGCTGAAGGACCGGGACGGGCGACGGCTGATCGACGACCCCGAGTTCCCCGAGCTGTTCAAGCCCTACGCCCGGGCCCATGCGGACGCCCTCGATCTGTACCGGGCCGACCGCACCGCCGACTGGGTCTGCCTGAGCCCGGCCGACGACCTGGACCCCGGCGAGCGGACCGGCACCTACCGCCTGGGCAAGGACCACCTGGTGTACGACGCCGAGGGCAACTCCCGGATCTCGATGGAGGACATGGCGGTCGCCGTCCTGGACGAGGCGGAGGACCGCAGGCACCACCGGGAACGCTTCACCGTCGGCTACTGACCCGCACGTTCTCCGTATGGAATCTGTCGAGGAATGACCATGGATCTCTTTGACCTCTCAGGAAAGGCCGCCGTCGTCACCGGCGGCACCCGGGGCATCGGCAAGATGATCGCGCGCGGCCTCCTGCAGGCCGGTGCCCGCGTTCACGTCGTATCCCGGTCCAAGGACAACTGCGCCGCGGCGGAACGGGAGTTGTCCGCCTTCGGGGACGTCCGCTCACTCGCCGAGGACGTCTCCACCGAGAGCGGTGCGCTCACCGTGGCCGCGGCCCTCGCGGACCAGGAGGCACGGGTCGACGTTCTGGTGAACAACGCGGGCGCCCACCACATGGCGCCGTTCGAAGAGCACCGCGCGGAGGAGTGGGAGCGGGTGCTGGGGCTGAACGTCGCCGCGCCCTTCCACCTGACCCGGGCCCTCATGGGGCTCCTGGAGGAGTCGGCGGACGAGGACGATCCGGCGCGCGTGATCAACGTGGGCAGCATCGCCGGCCTGCACGTCCCGCGGGGGCTGCCGACGTACGCCTACTCCACCAGCAAGGCGGCCATTCACCACCTCACCCGGGTGCTGGCCTGGGAACTCGCGCCGCGCAACATCACCGTCAACGCCATCGCACCCGGCGTGTACCCCTCCGAGATGACCAGAACGACCATGGAGGCGTACCGCACCGGCAAGCGGAAGATGGCCCCGCTGGGACGGGTGGGGCGCCCCGACGACATGGGCGGTGCGGCCGTCTATCTCGCCTCCCGCGCCGGCGCCTATGTGACCGGGACGGTGCTCCCGGTCGACGGCGGTCTCGCCACCACGGTCTGAAACATCAGCCGCATCGCCCCCTCAGGAAGGTGCTCCGTGATCATCCACACCCTTGTCTACAAGTTCGCCGACTCGGTGAGCGAGGAACAACGCGAGCGGTTCTTCACCGAGTTGAAGGACCTCGCACTCGGCACCGGGCTCGTCACCCACTTCGGGTACGGCCCGCACCACTGGCTCCCGGTGGACGACGCGGCCAAGGGCATGACCGCGAACGCCGTCGCCCAGTTCGCCCTCGCCGACTTCGACGCCCTGCGCACGTTCTCCGGCCTGCCGCACGTACACGAGTTCATCTCCCGCTGGCGCTCGGAGATCGAGTACGAGGCGGCCTACGCCAACCACGACGAACTGCTCGGCCTCACCACCACCCAAGGAGACAGGACCATGCACCACACCGAACACACCGTCACCGTCAACGCCCCGCTGAGCACCGTCTGGGACATCCTGGTCGACGTGGAGGGGTACGCGCGGATCTTCCCGCCCACCGAGGAAGTGGTGATGCTTGAGGAGTCCCCGAAGCACCAGATAGCCCGGCTCACCGTCGACGTGAACGGCGCCGTCCAGTCCTGGGTGTCCCGTCGCGACATCGACGTGGACCGTCGGGTCATCTCGTACCGCCAGCTCGAAAACGCCCCGATGATGGGGCACATGGGCGGCGACTGGCGCGCGCTCCCCATCGACGCGCACACCACTCAGCTCGTCCTCACCCACGACTTCAGGCCGAGCGAGCCCGTGGACGGCAAGGTCGCCGGCACGTACACGTACGAAGAGGCCGACGAGATGATCAAGGCGGCGGTCGAGCGCAACAGCGTGGCCGACCTGGGCGCCGTCAAGGACCAGGCGGAGCTGCTCACGGCCTCGGCGAAGGCCGCCGCGTGACCCGCGTCATCGACCTGAGCGTCGTCACCCGGGACACCCCCAGCGAGGCGACTCCCGTCACCGTCGAACTGCTGGACCACCGCACCGGCGCGACCGTCCTCGGCCTCTCCCCCGAGGACTTCCCGGACGGGATGGCCATCTCCAACGAGACGGTCACCCTGACCACGCACACCGGCACCCATATGGACGCCCCGCTGCACTACGGACCGCTCAGCGGCGGCCGGCCGGCCAAGAGCATCGACCAGGTGCCCCTGGAGTGGTGTTACGGGCCGGGCGTCCGGCTCGATGTCCGGCACGTCCCGCCGGGCGACGGCATCACGGTGCGGCACCTGCGGGACGCGCTCGCCGCCGAGCGGCACGAGCTGAGCCCCGGCGACATCGTGCTGCTGTGGACCGGCGCCGACGAACTGTGGGGCAGTGCCGACTACCTGACCAAGTATCCCGGCCTCACCGGCGAGGGCACCCGGTTCCTGGTCGAGTCCGGCGTCAAGGTCATCGGCATCGACGCCTGGGGCCTCGACCGGCCCATGCAGTCGATGATCGAGGAGTACCGGCGTACCGGCGACAGCGCGGTGCTGTGGCCCGCCCATATCTACGGGCGCACCCGGGAATACCTCCAGCTGGAGAAGATCGCGAACCTCGGCGCCCTGGCGGCGGGCACCGGCTTCCGGGTGGCCTGTTTCCCGGTGGCGGTGGGCGGTGCGGGCGCCGGCTGGACGCGGGTGGTGGCGCTCACCGATGAGGCGTGAGGATCTCGTCGGGGTGTGGCGGCTGGTCGCGTTCCATGAACTGGACGATGCCGACGGCCGCGGTGAAGGGCCGTTGGGCGAAGCCCCCCGGGGCCGGCTGGTCTACACGGAGAACGGCCATGTGTCCGTGAACATGATGCGTACGGCCGGCGAGGCCGGCGGCACCCGCTACATGGGGTACGCCGGCACCTGGCGGCTCACCGGCGGCCAGGTCGTCCACCGCATCGAGGTGACACCCCGCCCGGACTGGGTCGGCACCGAACAGTCCCGGGACGCGGTACTCGAAGGGAACCGGCTGACGCTGCGTGCCGACACCCTTCTGCAAGGTGTCCAGCACCGTCGTGTGCTGGTCTGGGAGCGGCTCGGCTGAGCCCGCTCCTCCCCTCACCAGGGCCGTGACCGTCCCCTTCGGTCACGGCCCTGTTCCATGCGCGAAACGCTCCCGTTCATGCGCGAAACGCTCCCGCCCCGTTGGAGAGAAACGTAGATCGAATCCCGATTCGTGTCGGGAATGCGCTGCGAATGGCGGTGGAGCGACGGGGGTGCCACAGGGTGCGCAAGCATCCGAATCACCGGGGCGCTGGCAATCCGCCACGCCGTTCGACTACGACACTTCGGAGTTGGCTGTGAGGAAATGGTGGGCCTTGGTGGCCATCTGCCTCGGCACGTTTCTGCTGTTGGTGGACGCGACCATCGTCAACATCGCGCTCCCCGACATCGCGCGGAGCCTTGATTCGTCGTTCACCGCCTTCCAGTGGGTGGTGAACATCTACGCGCTGCCGCTCGTGGCCTTCCTGCTGGTCGGCGGCGCACTCGCCGACCGCTACGGGCGGCGGGCGCTGTTCCTGTCCGCGCTCGTGGTCTTCGCCACCGCCTCGCTGATCTGCGGTTTCGCGGCGTCCACCGAAATGCTCATCGTGGGCCGCGCGGTGCAGGGAGTCGGCGGCGCCGTCATGTTCGCCACGAGCACGGCGCTCATCGTCACCTGCTACAAGGGCCGTGACATCGGCGTCGCCTTCGGCGTCTGGGCGGCCGTGAACGGGGCCTCGGCCGCGCTCGGCCCGATCCTGGGCGGCCTGCTCACCGAGTACGTGACCTGGCGGGCCATCTTCCTGATCAATGTGCCGGTCGCGCTGCTCGCCATCGTCCTCGCCGTGAAGTTCATCCCCGAGTCGCGCAACCCGGAAGCCCGTAAGTTCGACATCCCGGGCATGGTCACCTTCACGCTGGCCATCGCCTGTGTGACGTACGCCCTCACGCGCAGCAGTCAGGCCGGCTGGTCCGACACGGGGACGTACGGAACGCTGGCGCTCGGCGCCGTGTCCCTGATCGCCTTCATCGCGTTCGAACTGCGCAGCCACCAGCCAATGCTGGACCTGCGGCTGTTCCGCAGCGCGTCGTTCTTCGCCCTGATGGCCGGGGTCACGATCATGCAGGCCGTCGCCTTCTCGCGCCTCCCGTACACGACGGTGTGGCTGGAGTCGGCCCTGGGGCTCGGCCCGGTCGAGGCGGGCCTCGTGGGCAGTGTCCCGATGAGCGCGGCGGTGCTCGTGGTGGCCGTGTTCACCGGGAAGTTCCTCCAGAAGGTGGCCGCCCGGGTGTCCATCGGCGTGGGGCTCGCTCTCGTCGCCGCCGGGCTGTTCCTCCAGATCGGGCTCACCGCGGAATCGACCGGCAGCTCGCTGATCGCGGGTCTCGTCGTCACCGGTATGGGCGTCGGCATGATCAACCCCGTGCTCACCGCGGCCGCGGTCTCGGCGCTGCCCCCGCAGCAGGCCGGAACCGCCGGCGGCGTGGTCAACACCTTCCGGCAGCTCGGGTTCGCCGTGGGGACCGCCCTGTTCGGCACGGTCTTCGCCTCCAACACCACCAGCAGCCTCACCGGTTCGGGGCTCTTCGACAGCGCCGACGCCTCCGCCGTGCTCGAAGGCGGTTCCACCCAGGAGGTGATCGGCGCGGCGGCGGCCGATGAGCGCGCCGGGATCGAGCACGCCATCCGCGAGGCGTTCGCCAGCGGCGTCAACCACGTCCATCTCATCGGCGCCATCGCGGCGATCGCCTCCGCCGTGATCGTCCTGCTCCTTGTACGGAGTCCGCGCAAGGAGACATCCCCTGCGGCGCGTCCGGCCAAGGCCGGAGCAGCTGCCGCGGACGCGGCCCAGTAGCGCCCCGTCCCCGTCCCCGTTCCCACCAGTCGGTTCCGGCACCGCCGGTACCCGTACACCAGGAGGACCCGCATGTCCGTCACCATCACCGAGAACGCCGATCAGCTCGACTTCGCCTACGAGGGCAGGCCCCTGCTGTCGTACGTACGCACGCCTCCGGCCGGCAACTCGCCCATGATGACCGCGAACTACCCCTACATCCACCCGCTGCGGACCCTGGCCGGTCATGAGGTCACCGAGATCAAGCCGGCCACGCACCCCTACCTGCACGGTCTGTTCCTCGGTGCGCAGAACGTCGCGGAGTCGAACTTCTGGGGCCCCGCGACCTGGCTCCCCGGCCAGGGCTACGTCATGCGGGCGGACCGCGGTGACATCCGCGCGCAGAAGTACGAGTCGTACAGCCTGGCGGACCAGCACGGCATCACGGAAAAGCTCTTCTGGGAGACGGGCAACTCGACGGTCCTCCTCGAAGAGGACCGCACCATCGAGGTGGAGCGCGTCGAGCCCGCCGAATCGGCCTGGGTGCTGCGCTTCTCGTACACCCTGACGAACGTCACGGAGGAGTGGATCCACTTCGCCACCCCGGGCAGCGACGGGCGCAAGGACGACACCGGGCGGCCCGGCTGGGGCTACAGCGGCCTGTTCTGGCGTGGGCCCGCGTCGATGCAGAACGGTTCCATCACCGGCCCCGAGACCAGTGGCGAGCAGCAGCTCGACGGTGACAGCACCGCCTGGCTCGCCTTCACGGGCCGGGTGGCCGGCGGTGCCCAGAGCACCCTGATCTTCGTCGACGACCCGGAGAACCACACCTCCTGGTACGCCAACAGCTCGGAGTACCCCGGCGTGGGCTTCGGCATCGCCACCCGCCAGCGCCGCTATCTGGCGCCGGGCGCGTCCCTGACGCGCCACCACCGGATCGTGGTCGCCGACGGTGCCTGGGACCGCAGCAAGATCCGTTTCCACCTCGCCCGGGTCTGATCCCTCCGGCCGGTCACAGCCCGCCGCCAGGCGCGGCTTGAGCCGTCCGGCAGAGAGTTGACCCATCTCCCTGGGGCGTCGGCCGCTTGTGGCCGACGCCCCTCTCTGCTTCCGGAAGGAGCCCTCCGTGACGGCCGCCAAGGAATCAGCCGACACCCTCCGCGTCATCAAGGACAAGATCGACATCGCCGAGGTCACCTCGGAGTTCGGGCTCGTCATCGACACCCACGACTGGGACCGGCTGAAGACGATCCTCGCCGCGAAGGTGGTCATCGACTACTCCCTGCTGCACGGCAAGGACCCGGTACGCACGGACCCGCAGGGCGTGGTCGACATGTGGGCGCATGTGCTGGAGGCGCTGAAGTCCACCCAGCACCTGATCGCCGGGCATCTCGTCACCGTCGACGGCGACACCGCGAAGTGCGTCACCAACCTCGTCGCCGAGCACTACCTGCCGAACGAGTCCGGGAGCCCCAACTGGACGCTCGGCGGACGCTACGCATTCGGCCTGGTCCGCACGGACGGGACCTGGCTCATCAGCGAGGTGGTGCTCATTCCCACCTGGTCGACCGGCAACCGCACGATCATGCAGCTCGCCGGCTCCCGTAACTCCACGAAGTGACGCGACGGTACGTGAGAGGAAGAGCGCGACATGGGCAACAGGGAATCTGAGGGCCGGCTTCCGGTCCTCGTCGCGGGGGCCGGTCCGGTCGGGCTGATGGCCGCGTGCGAGCTGGCATCGGCCGGCGTCGCGGTCACGGTCCTGGAGGAGCGGACCGAGCCCGACCGGGTGCTCAAGGCGGGCTCCGTGGGCCCGCTCGCGATCGAGGCGCTTGAGCGGCTGGGCCTGCACGACGAGCTCGTCACGGCGGAGCAGGCCACCATGGCCGGCTACGCGCAGATGGCCGAGGAGCTGACCGCGGCGGGGCGCCCCGAGGAGGCGAGCGCCCTGGACAAGGCGCAGCGCGAGCACTTCGCCGGCCTGGAGAAGATCGACGCCTCGCGCAGGTCCGATCCGGGGCGGCGCCGGATGCGGGTGCCGCAGCCGGTTCTGGTGCAGATCCTTCTGCGCAAGGCCGGACAGCTGGGCGTGCGCGTGCTGTCGGGGCATGCCGTGGAGGGGCTGACGCAGGATGCCGAGGGCGTCACCGTGGACGTGCGCACCGGTGAGGGCGCCGTGCGCTTCGAGGCCGCGTACCTCCTCGGCTGCGACGGCAGGGACAGCGCGGTGCGCTCCGCGGCCGGCTTCGCGTTCCCCGGCACCGCGCCGACCATGCTGGGGCGGCAGGGGGTGGTGAGCCTCGCGGACCCCACCCAGATCCCGCCGGGCATCCACGCGGTCGAGGGCGGCGTGGTCGTGTGGGGCCTGGGGGTCGACCGGGTCGCGGCGCTGGAGTTCATCGAGCCGCCCGCCGGCCTGGGCCCGCTGACGCTGGACGAGCTGCACGCGGCCGTGCGGCGGGTCAGCGGCATCGATCTCGACATCATCGAGATGAAGGCGGGCGGACGCTTCACCGACGAGGCGCGGCACGTTCCGGAGTACCGGAAGGGCCGGGTCCTGCTGGCCGGCGACGCCGCGCACATCCATGCGCCGGTCGGCGGGCAGGGCCTCAACTACGGCCTCATCGACGCGGTGAACGTCGCCTGGAAGCTGGCCGCCCGTCTGCACGGCTGGGCCGGGGACGAGCTGCTGGACACCTACAGCGCCGAGCGGCACCCGCAGGCGGAGCAGCTGCTGGACAACACGCGTGCGCAGACGGCCCTGATGCGGCCGGACTCGCACAGCCGTGCGCTACGGACCCTGTTCGAGCGGCTTCTGGAACTGGACGACGCCCACCGGTTCATCGGCGACATGATGGCGGCCCTGGACACGCGGTACGAGCTCGGGGACGAGGACCCGTTGGTCGGCACGTTGTGCCCGGACGTCAAGCTGGCCGTGCCCGACGATTCGGCGGACGTCGCGGTGCGGCGGCTGGCCGAACTCCCCCACGACGGCCAGGGCGTGCTGCTGACGTTCGACGCCGGGCCGTTGCCGGTGCGGGTGGCCGACGGGTGGACGGGACGCGTGCGCGTGGTCCCCGCGGTGGCCGAGCGGGACGAGGTACGCGCGATGCTGCTGCGCCCCGACGGCTGCGTCGCCTGGGTGCTCCGGCCGGGGGCGGACCCGACCGACGACTCACTGGCCGCGGCGCTGTGCCGGTGGTTCGGGCAGCCCGCCCACTGACACCGGCGGCGGCTCGGGGCATGCCACAGGGCGGGGAAATGAGGCTCATCTCCCCGCCCTGGAGGTGTTCCGGGTGGCCGGTCAGACATTTACCGGCTCTGGAGTACGCCGCTCGGGAAGGCCGTGATTGACGAGCCCGAGCATCCTGTTGTTGAGCATCACCAGCGGCTGGATCAACAGGTCCACGCCGACGAGAAAAGCGACGGTTCCGACTCCCGCGGGACCGCCGAGAACAAATCCGGTGACCAGGAGAGAAAGTTCGATCATCCCCTTGCCGGCCCAGAACGGCCAACGCCACTGCGTGGTGGCCTCGATCGCGACCAGGTCAATTGCGCGAATCCCGAATCCGCTCATGATGATCAGCGCCGATCCATAGGCGCAGAAGAGGGTGGCGGCGATCAGGATCAGTATCGATGGAGCGTGAATATGGCTCATCCAGTCGATCTTCCGCTCCACATCGATCACGCTTCCGCAGAGGAAGAACGTGAGGAGCGGGGAGAGCGGTGGTCGGCGGCGGCCCCACAGGGCGACGACGGCCAGGCACACCACGGCGACCGAGGTCTGCACGACCCCGACCGTCAGCGGGAGATGCTTCAGCACGCCGAGCGCGAAGGTGTCCAGTGGATCGGTGCCCATGTCCGAGTGGATGAAGAGATAGGCACCGGCCGAGAAAAACAGGCAGCCGGACCCGTATTTGGCGGCCTTCGCCGAACTTCCCGCGGGCATGACGGACTTCCCCACGATTCCTCCAGTTGTGCGCCTGAATGACTGACCTCGCATTCAGATTCTGAACCGGACGGGATCGCCTTCGTTGCGCCCGGACGCACTCTTTCCGGAACTCGACACTTGAGGGAAGCGAGAGGCGGGTAAGACCTCGGAAAGGGCGTCCTGTTGATGGAATCTGCCACACGCCGCGGCTATGCTGATCACCGTGTCTCACATCACTTTGGATCCTCTGGAACTCCAGATACTCAGCGCCCTCCAGATCGACGGCCGAGTGCCGTTCAGCCGGCTGGCGAAGATTCTCGGAGTGTCCGACCAGACCGTCTCGCGCCGCTACCGCAAACTCCAGGCCGAAGTGACCATGCAGGTGGTCGCCCGGCTGAACCCGCGGCTGCTGGGGCAGTCCGAGTGGTTCGTACGGCTGGAGAGCACGCCCGACGCCGCGGACCGGGTGGCGGCCGCGCTCGCCCGGCGCCAGGACACCTCGTGGGTCAGCCTGATGTCGGGCGGTACCGAGGTGGTCTGCCTGGTCCGGTCGCAGGTCGCGGACGCCGAACAGCAGACCCTGTTGAAGAAGCTGGCGAGCACACCGCGGGTCGGCTCGGTCACCGCGCACAACATCCTGCACCGCTTCGCGGGAGGGCCGGTCCACTGGCCGGGCATGTCAAGCGAGCTGGCGCCCGAACAGGTGCGTCAGCTGTCCCAGGAGCTGCCCGCGCCGGTCGATGTCCAACGGCTGTCGCTCAGCGACGGAGACATGACGCTGATCGCGGTGCTGAGCGACGACGGCCGCATGTCCATCCAGCAACTGGCCGCCGTCACGGGCTGGGCGGAGAACACCGTACGGCGCCGGCTCGAATTCCTCCGCGGCTCCGGCGTCCTCTTCTTCGACCTGGACATCGACTACCGCCTGCTGGGTTTCGACGTCCCGGCACTGCTGTGGCTGTCGGTACGCCCCCAGCATCTGGTCCAGGTCGCCGAGGACGTGGCACGTCATACGGAGGTGTCGTTCGCCGCGGCGACGACCGGGCGGACGAACCTTCTGGGCTCGGTCATCTGCCGGGACAGCGACCATCTCTTCCGCTATCTCACCGAACGCATCGGCCCGATGAGCGGCATCCGCCAGATCGAGACGGCCCCGATCACCCGCATCGTCAAACGCGCCATCACCATCACACCCCCCGCTTGAAGAGGAGGGCCTTGCATTTCATGTCCGGAAGTACTGCGGAAATCCCGATCAATCCGGAGGAGAATGCCTATTTCTCGGCCTTTTTCGAGGCCGACCAGTCCGACAGCGCCCTGGAGCAGCGGTCGAGCTGAGCGAGGAAACTGCCGGCCTCCGCCTCGCCCAGGCGGCTCGCCAGGAGGTCCTCGATCTCTCCGATGACATCGTCGGCACGTCGTACCAATGCGTGCCCCGACCGTGTCAGCCGGGCTTCAAGGATGTGCTGGTGGATCGGGTGGGGCTGACGCGCGACGAGACCTCGCCCCTCCAGGGTCGACAGCACGGATGACATCGTCTGCGGGGTCACCATGCTGCGCCGTGCCAGCGCCGCGCCGGACAGTCCGGGCTCCTGTTGCAGGGCACGCAGCACGGTGTACTGGGGGACATTGATTTTAAGAGGCCGCAAGGCAGCGTGCTTGGTGGACGTGACCTCCTGTTCAACCCGCTTGATGTGATCCCCGATTCGACTTTCCATAGCTGATGACACCATGCCTTGGAGGGTACCTGCACACCTCTTAGGAGTGTACGGCTCCTGCGACCCATTCCGGAACGAAGAGATATCGTGCTCGGCGCCCGGGCTTCCATGGCGGCCCGCCCCGCGCACGCCTCCGGCTCCGCGAACGCGCCGCAGGCCGGCGGCCCGGCGGGCAGCCGTACGCGGCCCGCCCGCCGGGCACCCGGCCTCCATTCAGCACCGGCTGCGCCGCCGCAGAGAGGCGTCGGCGAGGGCCGGTGGAATGTAATCCGCGTCGGACGGATTCAGATCCATGCCCGGAGGGACGATCTCGTCGATGCGGTCCAGAATCGCCTCGTCCAGTTCGATCGAGTCGGCCGCAAGCAGGTCCGTAAGCTGTTCCCGGGTTCGCGGGCCGATGATGGCGCTGTTCACGGCAGGGTGATTGAGCACGAATGCCAGCGCCAGCCGGGTGATCGGGATACCGGACTCCGCAGCCAGCTTGAGCAGCTCTTCGATCACCTGGAACTTGCGAACGTTTCCGGGCAGATTCAGATCGAACTTATGAGGAATGAGGTTGCTTCGGAAGTCGTTGAGTTCCAGTGGAGCGTCGCCTCGGTACCTGCCCGTGAGCCACCCGCTGGCCAGTGGGCTCCAGGTGAGCACCCCCACCCCATAGCGCTGGGAAGTGGGCAATACGGCACGCTCGACGCCCCGCATGAAAATCGAGTACGGCGGCTGTTCGGTATGGAAAGGCGTGTGGCCACGGCGATCTGCCACCCAACGGGACTCGACTATCTGTTCCGCCGGGAAGTCCGAACTTCCGATCGCCATGACCTTGCCCTCGCGCACCAGATCGGAGAGGACCGAGAGCGTCTCGTCGAGATCGGTGTCGGGATCGGGCCGATGGATCTGATACAGGTCGATGCGATCGGTATTCAGGCGCCGCAGGCTCTCCTCCACGGCGCGACGGATCCACATGCGGGAGTTTCCACGCATGTTGAGGCCGTCGCCCATGGGGAAGTGGACCTTGGTCGCCAGGACGACCTCGTCCCGCCGCCCGCTGAGCGCCTTTCCCACGATGCGTTCGGACTCGCCATTCGAGTACATGTCGGCGGTGTCGATGAGATTGACCCCGGCATCCAGGGCCTCATGGATCAGACGTTCCGCTTCCGAGTGACTGCGCTGCCCCCACGCCCCCAGCATCATCGTGCCGAGGGCGATGCGGCTCACCTTGATTCCGGTACGCCCGAGAGTGGTTGTGCGCACGGCTCCTCCGTTCTTCGGTCTTTTCTTCATGAACAGCGGTGGCCCGGGCAGGCGCGCGGCGGAGTACCGCGCGCCTGCCCGGACTCACAGTTCCTCGCCCGTACCTTGAGGTGGTTCCGCGTACCGCCCTTCGGATTCCGCCGGACCGAAGTCGCTGCCCATGAGCCGGTGGCCCAGGGAGTTCTCCATGGCCTGCCGCAGGCCGTCTCGTCTCAGACGCTCCATGTGCCGGAGGACAAGTGTGCGGACCTCCGGGATGGCCAGCGCGGAATCAAGGGCTGTGGTGAGGGACGGGGCCATGGCTCAGCCGACCGTGACCGTGGCGTGTTGCGTACGGGCCCGGGCGAACGCGGTCGGCGCCCACTGCGTCAGGATCGCTCCCACGGTCATCCCACCGCCGAAGCCGGCCATCAGGACGGTCTCGCCCTCCGCGAACTCCCCGCCGCGATGGGCGACATCCAGGGTGATCGGCACCGAGGCCGACCCGGTGTTGCCGTACTTCTCAAGAGCGAGGTGCATCGTCGCCCGGGAGAACCCCAGCTCGGGCCACACCTCGCCCAGCATCACTCCGTTGGCCTGATGGGGGACGAAATGCCGTACTTGGTCGCAGTCCGCTCCGGCCCGCTCAAGGAGCTCGTGCAGGGCGCCGGGGAGGTTGTCCTGTACGAAGGAGCGCACCCCGCGGCCGTCCATGCGGAAGAAATGCGCGCCTTCCCCGAGGGTGCGGTTACTCGCCGGCATGCGGCTGCCACCCGCGGGAACGCTGATCAGGCGGTACTGATCACCGCGGGTCAGCAGGCTGGTCTCCTGGATTCCCCGGCCCTGGGGCACCGTGCCGAGCAGAACGGCACCCGCGCCGTCCCCGAAGAGAATGGCGGTCTTCCGGTCCGAGTAGTCGAGTATGCGTGAGTAGATGTCCGCGCCGATGACCAGCGCGTAACGTCCCTCACCCGCCCCCCGCAGCAGCCGTTCGGCCACGGCGGTCGCGTATACGAAGCCACTGCATACCGCGTTGATGTCGAAAGCCGCCGCGTTCACCGCACCGAGCAGATGCTGCACGATGCTTGCCGTGGCGGGCTGTGGATGGTCGGGCGTCGAAGTCGCGAGGACGATGTAGGCCACGTCCTCCGGGGCGACGTCGGCCTGCTCCAGTGCCGCCCGGGCGGCTCTCGCCGCGAGATCCGAGGTGGCGTCACGGTCGTCGGCTCGTCGCCTCTCCCTGATTCCGGTCTTGCGCACGATCCATTCGTCGGTCACCCCCGCCACCCGTGCGACCTCTTCGTTGCTGACCACCGTGTCCGGCACATACGAACCGGTGGCCACTATTCCCACTTGAGGCACGACTACTCCCCTCGGTCAGGGGCGGGGAGCCCGATGCCCCCGCCCGTACTGCCGGGCCGGCGTTCACTGCGCAGGCCCCCGTACGTCATCGCCTTGCCATGCCGGTGAGCAGTCGGCCCCATCCGGCGCTCCGGGCATGGGCCAGGAGTTCGGGGTGGTCACCGACGACGACCGGCCGGCCGACCTCCTGGAGCATCGCGAGGTCGCTGATGTGATCGCCGTAGGCCGCGCTGCGGGCGAGGTCGAATCCGCCCAGCAGGCCGCTGAGCCGTACGGCTCGCCCCTTCGCCGGACCGATCATCGGCGCGAGCACCTCGCCGGTGAGTTCACCGCGGCGGATCACCGGGCGGGTGGACAGCACCCGGTCGGCCCCGATGTCCGAGGCGATCGGGTCGAGGCAGGCGAAGAACGACCCGGAAACCAGCGCGACTTCGTGACCGAGCTTGCGATGCCCGGTGAGGGCGTCCTCGACCTCGGGTACGTACAGCCCGTCGGGCGACTCGTTCCACTCCGCGAAGAACCAGGCGCGTCCGGCATCCGACAGACGTCGGGCGCTTTCGCCTCGCAGCAGCCGGTAGTAGCCGCGGTTGATCTCGCTGCGGGACGCCCCCTGCCGCGCGGACTTCCGCAGGCCGGCGACGAGGCGTTCATACGTGGCGGTGGGCTCACCGCGCTGTTCCAGGTAGAACTCCAGAAACCGGAACATGCTCTTGACGCGGATCAGAGTCTCGTCCACGTCCGAGAACACACCGATGCGCGGCGTCGTCGGAGGCATCGAGCGCGCTCCCTCGAAGGTTGTGGAGGTCATGCCGGCACCCGGGCGAGAACGAGGTCGAACGAGCACAGCGACTCGCCCTTCTGGGTCGCCTCGACATGCACGGGGAGCGGCGCGTCCACGCCCCCGAGCGGGTCCAGGACACCGCCCAGCGTGTAGTCGGTGACCTCTTCGGACCCGGTCGGCGCGGCCTGCGGCACGGTCGCGCTCAGTACGGTGTCGTCCTCCAGCTCACCGAACCGGCTGAAGCGCACGTCCAGTTCGGTGATCAGCGTCTTCGAAGGAGCGAGCCCCCGGATGTCGAGCGCGGCGAACAGCGCGAGCTGCCGGGCGCCTTCGGCTATGACCATGCCGGGCAGGTGATCCTGCGGGTGGTCGAAAAGACTGGCGTGATGGGCCGGTATGCGCAGGAGGGCCTGAGCGCTGTCGCCGACCACGACCGCGTCCAGCAGGACCACGTTGTCCGGGTTGGCCCGGCCGACGAGGTGCGGAGTGAGGGGCGCCCCGGGGGTGGCCGCGGGATAGCTGGCGGATGAAGGCAGAGCCATGCCGTCACGGTTGTTGAGGCGCAGCGTGAGGTAGCCGTTCGGGTTCTTGAAGCGGAGCCCGATGGCGGCGGCTCCGATCAGCGAACTTCCGGCGTACAGCTCGATCTCGTAGTCGAGTCCTGTGACCCGCCTCTCCCGTTCCTTGCGGCTCGCGATCCGTATTCGCATGGACAGGAGGAACGGTGAGGTGCCGACGTAGGTCAGATGGGGCTGGTCCAGCCGCAGCCGCAGGTGCGTGAGGATGAACTTGTTGTCGGCGGGGACCGCGAAGAAGCGGTGGGCGCCCGCGAGCGCGGCCTGTCGGCATGCTTCCAGGATCAACAGCGGATCGTGGCAGTTGGGCCGCAGCAGATGGTCCCCGTAGTAGGCATGCGATCGGGGAAGTTGGGCCCCTGCGGCATAACTGGTGCCGTCGATGGCTTTCAGGTCCGTCAGGAACACCTCGCCCAGGGCGTCCCGATGGACAAGCAGCCGGTCGACGGTTCGGGTGTAGTCCAGTGCCGGGAGCACTGGGGATACGACTTCAGGTGCTGTGGTCATGGGTGGCCTGGCTTTCTGTTTTGTGGTGGTGGGTTCCCTGCTCTGAGAATGCGGAGGTGAACGCTTCGGTCACGGCGTGCGAGAGGTGGAGGGACGACACGGCGGATCGCCCCTCCACGGCACCGTCACCGCCCGTGCGTCGGGCCGGACGGAGAACTCAGGCCGGATAGACGTCGCCGGGCAGCTTGCGGTCGGACCCCTCGCGGCCGATGTGCCAGTAGGGGTAGGGGGCGGTGGTCTCGCTCACCTTGTCGAGCCGGGCGAGCTCGTCCTCGGTCAGGGTCCACTCCATGGCCTGAAGGTTGTCGGCGAGCTGGTGCGGCTTGGTGGCGCCGACCACGGCGGAGGTGATGCCCGGCTTGGCGAGAACCCAGTTCAGTGCCACCTGCGCGACGGTCGCTTCGTGGTCGGCGGCGATCTTCGCCATCTCGTCGACGATGTCGTACGCCTGGTCCTCATCGGTCAGCGGCGTGGTCTCGGACGGTGTGCGCTGGGCGAGGCGGCTGCCCTCGGGGCGGCCTTCGCCGCGCGGGTACTTGCCCGTCAGGAAGCCTCCGGCCAGCGGCGACCAGGCCGTGATGCCGACGTTCTGGTCGACGGCCAGGGGGATGATCTCCCGCTCCAGGTCGCGGGCGCCGATGTTGTAGTACCCCTGGTAGCAGATGAAGCGGTTGAGGTTGCGGCGCTCGGACACCGAGAGGGCCTTCATCAGCTGCCAGCCCGCGAAGTTGGACACTCCGATGTACCGGATCTTGCCGGACCGGATCAGGTCGTCCAGGGCGCGCAGCGTCTCGTCCAGCGAGGTGCGCGGGTCGAATCCGTGGATGTGGTACAGGTCGATGTAGTCGGTGTTCAGCCGTCGCAGGCTGTTCTCGACCGCCGCGTACAGGTGGTGGCGGGTGGCGCCGAGGTCGTTGGGGTCGTCGGTGATGCGCCACCGCCCCTTGGTCCCGATGATCACGCGGTCGCGGACCTTGCCGAGGGTCCGGCCGAAGAACTCCTCGCCCTTGCCGTTCTTGTACACGTCGGCGGTGTCGAAGAAGTTGATGCCAGCGTCGAGCGCCTGGTCCATCATCCGGGCCACGTTGGCGTCCTCGACGGTGCCGAACTCGGACCAGTTGCGGTCGGAGGCGCCCAGGAAGGTCGCCCCGCCGCCGAAGGTCATGGCGCCGAAGCACAGTTCGGAGACGGACAGGCCGGTGTCTCCCAGGTAGCGGTATCGCATCTTCGCCTGCTTTCGGTTGGTGTGCGCATTCGTTGTCCGTGGCTGGGGAGGGCGGGGCGCGAACAACGCTGTTCGCGCCCCGCCCGGTGGCCCGCAGAGGAACGAGGGGGCGGGCCTTGCGAGACGGGGATCCCATGGGGCGAAGGGAGTGCCCGGGACGGGGGATACCAGGCACTCCCGGCTCTGGGTGCGTACATCGTCAGCCGGTGGTCCAGGAGCCCGGGGCGTGCTCCTGAACGGATCCCCTTTCTCGCGGCTTTGGCTCGCCGAATCCCGGCGACCGGATGTACGATCTCATAGGACCGTAAGACATCTGATGGCATTCGTCAATGAGAGGCAGGACCGCCCCATGCCGAGTTCTTCAGCACCGCGACCGCAGGCCGCGGCTCCCGACACACACGAGGTTCTGATCGTGGGCGCCGGGCCGAGCGGCATGGTGGCCGCCTGCGAGTTGCTGCGCCGCGGTGTGCGTGTGCGCATCATCGACCTGGCGCCGGCTCCGTCCCCCTTCCCGAAGGCCCTGCTGGTGTGGCCCCGCAGCATCGACCTCTTCGAAGACCTCGGCGTCCTCGGGGAGCTGCGTGAAGCGGGAACCCAGATCAACGCCTTCAGCTACTTCTCCGAACGCCGGCTCCTGGCCAGCTTCGACTTCCCGCAGCACCTCAGTCCCGTATGCCTTCCTCAGAACGAGACCGAGCGGATACTCCGCGAGCGGATGGAGGGCCTCGGCACCAAGGTGGAGCGAGGGGTGCGGCTGCTCACACTGGAGGGGCTGGACTTCTCCGGGCGTATAGAGGGGGCCGGGGATGTCACCGCGGTGCTCGAACACGAGGACGGACGTATCGAGCGCACCCGCTCCCGCTTCGTGATAGGCGCCGACGGTGCGGGAAGCGCGGTCCGGGGTCTGCTCGGAGGCGGCTTCGCCGGCAATACGTACGAGAGTTCCTTCGCCCTGGTCGACACTCACATCAAGGGTTTCCTGCCGCCGGACCAGGCCCTCTACTACCAGTCTCCCGCCGGGGCACTGGTGGTGGTGGCGCTGCCCAACGGAGTGTTCAGGTTCTTCTGCAGCCTGCCGGCCGGTGAGCGGGTCACCGTGGAGCGCATGCAGCAGATCGTGGACGAACGCGGCCCGAGCGGGGTCACCTTGACGGACCCCGTCTGGGTCTCGGACTTCCGCATCCATGCCCGTCACGCCGACGAGTTCCAGCTCGGTCGCGTGTTCATCGTCGGTGACGCGGCACATGTGCACAGCCCTGCCGGCGGCCAGGGGCTCAACACCGGGATCCAGGACGCCCACAACCTCGCGTGGAAGATCGCGGCCGTCCTGCAAGGCAAGGCTCCCTCCGATGTGCTGCGCACCTATGGGCCCGAGCGCGCCGCGGTGGCCCGGCGCGTGGTGCGGGACACCGATATCCAGACGCGGGGCTGGCTGGTCAAGCGCCCGACGGCGGTGGTGGCCCGGGACGCCGCCTTCCGGGTCGCCGAACGCACCGGGCTGTTCCGGCTCTACGCGCCGGTCATGGCGGGGCGCCGGCTCGCCTACCCGGCCGCGCGGGAGACGCAGCTGCCGACCGGGCGGACCTCGTGCCACCTCCGTTCGCGACTGCCCGGCGGCCTGACCGTCGGCGGGGTCTTTCCCCGTTCCCTGGCCGTTCCCGGCGGTTTCATGGGGACCGGCGACCGCCCTGCCGGCTGGACTCTGGTGGTGACCTGCCGGGGAGAGGCGGCGGCCTGGCGTGAGCAGGCGCGAGCGCTCATCTCCGCCTGGCCTCAGGTGCGGGCCGTCGATCTGTCGGCCAGGTCCGCGCGTACGGAGACGGGATGCCGCCATCAGGGCTATTACCTCGTACGCCCTGACGGGCACATCGCGGCGCACGGGCACGCGGCCGACCTGGACCGCCTGCGCGTGGAACTGACCCAGTGGCTGGGGCCGGTGGACATGAGCGCCACTGCCTGAGCACACGTGAAGGGGGGTGCGGCTTCACAGCCGCACCCCCCTTCACGTGTGCTCAGGCAGTGGTCTTCGTGTTGTCGTGGGGCGATCCGAACGACAGCTCGCCCGTGGTCATCAGGTCGAGGAGCTGCGCGAGGCCACGGTCTTCCGGAGTTGCCGTACGGAAGACGAAATGCCGCAGCCCGGCCTGCTCCGGGCCACCGAAGAACCGGAAGAAGCCGATGTCCTCCGGGTGGGCGGCGAAGCTCTCGTAGAGATAGACGGCGCCGCCGTCCGCCATGATGCCCCTCTCCGCTGCCGCGAAGACGCCTTCGGCCGCCTCGTAGACGATGTCGAAGGAGCCCGCGACGGCGGCGGTGTCCGTCATGGCTCGCGCCGCTCCCAGCCCGACGGCCTGCTCGGCTTGCTCGTGGTCGGTGACCACGGCAGTGACCTCGGCGTTCAGCGCGGACAGAAGCTCTACGAGGAGCCGGCCGATCCCCACCCCGGCGCCCGTGACCAGCACCCGCCGGTCGCGGATGACTCCCGCGTTGCGGACCAGGCGCAGAGCCGTGAGCACGGCGACGCGCAAGGCCGCCGCCTGCTCGAAGCTCACGTAGTCGGGCAGCACCGTGGCGTACTCCGTGGGCAGCGCCATGCACGAGGCCCACTGCGTTCCGGTCGCGACACCGACGACACGGTCACCCGGCTGAGGGCTGAAACCCTCGGGCGCGGCCCGCATGACCACTCCCGCCACATCCCAGCCGGCGATCCACCCCTCCGGCAGCGGCTCGGCCTTGATCATCTCGTCGGGTTCAGGAGCCACCGCACGCACCGCGACGAGTATCTCGTCCTCGGCCTGCGCCGTGATCGCATCCTTCATGGTGCTGCTGAGCTGGTCGGACATGGTTTTTCCTCTCGTGCGTACGGTGTCTTTCACTGATGACGCGTCCGGCACTTCAGAACTCCCCGATGGCCAGGGGGAACGCGCCGACTGATTCGTCCACTGAGACGACCTCGAAGGACTCCGGATGCTCGGCGACACAGTCGGCGAGCACGAGATGGTGTCCGAGAACCTGGAACCTGACCCAGGCCAGGCTGTGCTGGTCGTCGACGGCATCCGGGACCAGACGGGCCCGCAGCTGGATGCACTGCTCCGGAGTGACGGTCACCTGAGCCTCCGCGACCTCCTCGCATGCCGTCGCCAGAGCGACCAGCTCCCGGGCGTCGATGGTGCGTCCGTGGAAGCGGAAGCAGGGCGGGGTGGGACCGAGCACCCGGAGGGCGGGGCCGCCGCGATCACAGGAGCAGCGCCCGACCTCGGCGCGTTCCCGGGTCTCGTACCGGATCAGCGGAGGGGTCCGCGCGGAGCTGAGCGTGGTGAGCAGCACCCGGCCGTCGACCACCTCGACCAGTTGGTGCGGCAACGGATGGTAGACGCCCGCCAGGCACTGCGGACCGTGCTGGCCGATCACCCATGATGTCGGCGTGCCGTACAGGCGCCAGACGTCGGTGTAGGGGAAGTGCTCGGCCAGAAGGGCCTCGGGCGTGCTGTCGTGGGTCGCCCCTCCCAGAAGCAGCGTGCGCAGCCAGGGGATCGGCCTCCCCGCCGCAACGCCGCTGAGCAGGCGCGCCAAGGTCTGAGGCGGCACCGCCAGTGCGGTCACCCCTTGTCTGGCGAGAAAGGTCAGCCACTCGTCGGCATCACCCTCCGGCAGATCACCAATGGGGAGCACGGTGGCCCCCGCCAGTCCGGCGAAGCGGTTGAAGAAGTAGTGGTCCGGGCGAAGCCGGCCGGACGGATGGAGGTTGGCCACGACGTCCTGAGGGCCGAGCGGATTCCAGGCGGAATGGATCTCGGAGGCGAACATTCCCTCCGGTAAGAGGCTCAGGCCGGGCGTCTCCAGTGTCCCGCCGTGCGCCCAGAGCAGGCCCGGATCCCCACGAAGGGCGATCGCGTCCTGGGTCGCCGTCGCCAACTCCTCCTGGGTCAGCACGGGCAGGTCCTGCAACGCGTATGCCCCACGCGAGGTGAAGCGCTCGTACTTCGCCGCCAACGAGGGCAGCCGGCCGGCACGTCGCACCAGGTCTTCCAGTGGAGACGCCGGAGAGCGCGCTCCTTGCGACCCCATGGCGCCGGCGCGCTCCCGGGATATGGGAGTGCTGCTCAACAGGGGCATTGGGCGGGCTGTGCGCGAAACCATCGGGGCTCACCCTCCTCGCTCGAACAGCCGAACCGCAACGAGGTGCCACGACTCGAGCATATGTTGACTCTAGCGCACCTTACGACCGCAGTCGGTAGTTAGTCTAGAGTATTAGTTTTCACCGCGAGACAACTTCCCTCGCGCACGCCACTTCACCTCGCGTGCACACCGTTTCCCTCGCATGCGCACCGTGACGCGCGATTGCGCCATGTGGCTGATTTAGAGTCAATCATTGCATTGGAAACTAATACTAGCTCGCAGTCTAGTTTTGAACTACGCTCCCCTTGCTGGCGCTGCCGGGGCGGCACCGCCTGCGTGTTCTTCTCCAACACCCGGAATCCGTGAGGGGCTTTGACGTGGGCGTAGGCAGAGAAGGTACGACCATCGCCGTAGTGGGGATCGGATGCCGGTTCCCCCAAGCCGAGAGCGTTGAGGAGTACTGGTCCAACCTTGTCGGGAACAAGGACTGCATCACGCCCATCCCGCCCGAGCGCTTCGACGTCGAGGCCGTCTACGCGCCTCAACCGGGGACGCCCGGACGGACGGTGAGCCGGTACGGCGGCTTCCTGAACGACCCCTTCGCCTTCGACCCGGGGTTCTTCGGAATCTCTCCGGCCGAAGCGGCCAGCATGGATCCCCAGCACCGGCTCCTGCTCCCGGTGGTGCGAGAGGCCCTCGAAGGTGCGGGCATCCGCCCGAGTGCGCTCGCGGGAACGACCGCGGGCGTGTACATAGGCCAGGCCACGGCCGACTACGCGCACGAAAGCCGCGTCGAGACCCATGACCTGCGCGAAGCCACCGGAAGCCACATCCGGGCCATGGGCTCCGGGCGCGTCTCCTACGACCTGGATCTCCGTGGGCCCAGCCTGACGGTCGACACCGCCTGCTCCTCCTCGCTGGTAGCCGTGCACATGGCACGACAGGGGCTGCTCGCGGGGGAAACCGATCTCGCCATCGCCGGTGGCGTCAATCTCATCCTGTCGCCGCTCGACGCGGTGGCCTACTCACAGGCCGCGATGCTCTCGCCGGAGGGACGCTGCAAGTTCGGGGACAGCGCCGCCAACGGCTTCGTGCGCAGCGAGGGCATCGGCGTAGTGGTCCTGGCCCGGCTGGCCGATGCCGAGAGGGCCGGATATCCGGTCCTGGCGCTGCTCAAGGGAAGCGCGGTCACCAATGACGGGCGCGACAGCGGGTCCCTGATCAAGCCCGCGGAGTCGGGCCAGGTCACCTTGGTGGAGAGGGCGTGCAGGGCCGCGGGCGTCACCCCGGAGGAGCTCGACTACATCGAGGCCCATGGCACGGGGACGCCGGTCGGTGACGCGGTGGAGCTGCGCGCTCTGGCCACCATCGCCCGGAGGCGCGGCCCACAGCACGGCCCGCTCAGGACGGGGTCGGTGAAGTCCAACATCGGACACACCGAAGCGGCCGCCGGAATAGCCGGGTTGATCAAGGCGGTCCTGATCGCCCACCACGGGGTCATTCCCGGCTCGCTGCACTTCCGGGACCCTCAGCCCGCGGTGGCCGACGCGGGCGGCGCGGTACAGGTCGTGGCTCACAACGAGGCGCCGGCCGCCGGAGGCAAGCGCGCTCTCGTCGGAGTCAGTTCCTTCGGGCTGTCCGGAACCAACGCCCATGTCGTCGTCGCCGCGGCCGCGCCCGGGGAAGCGGGCATGCCGCACGACCGCACGGAACTCCCCCCGGACAGGCCCACGCATCTGCTCGTGCTCAGCGCACGGTCCCGCGCGGCGCTCCTTCGCCTGGCGGGCGACTACGCCGCCCATCTCTCGCCGGGCGGTCCCGGCAACGAGCTGCCGTTGTGGGACGTCTGCGCGACGGCCGCGCTCCATCGCGACGCGCACCCGTACCGGCTGTGGGCCACGGGCGCCGATCACGACGAGATGGCACAGGCCCTCCGGACGTTGGCCCAGGACGGGGACACCGACCGGGCGGGCCTGGGCGAAGCGGGTTTCGGATCCGGCAAACGCACGGTGTTCGTGTTCCCCGGGCAGGGATCGCAATGGGCCGGCATGGGGCAGTCCCTGTTGAGCTCCACCCCGGCGTTCAAGGCGGCGATCGCCGCATGCGACGCGATCGTCCGGGCCGAGACGGGCCTTTCGGTGACGAAGTCGCTCACCGACGGGACCATCGGTGACGACATCGCCGAGGTCCAGCCGATCCTGTGGGCCATGGAAGTGGCGCTTGCCGCCACATGGCAGGACATGGGCGTCGATCCGGCGGTGTGCGTCGGCCACAGCATGGGAGAGGTGGCGGCTGCGGCCGTGACCGGTGCGCTGTCACCGGCGGACGCCGCCGCGGTCATCTGCCGGCGGAGCACGCTGATGCGTCGCACCGTGGGGCAGGGAGCGATGATGTCGGTGGAGGTGTCCGCCGAGCAGGCCCGGGACTTCATCGACGCCGAGAAGGACGTATGCGTCGCGGCCGAGAACGCGCCGTCGTCCACGATCCTGGCCGGCGATGCCGCGGCCCTGCGCCGCATCGGCCGGCGCCTGGACGAGGTCGGTGTCTTCCACCGGATCGTCCGCGTCAATGTGGCGTCCCACTCGCCCGCCATGGATCCGCTCCGCGACGACCTGCTCGCCGCGCTGGCGGGACTCAGGCCCGGTGACGGTGCGGTTCCGCTCTACTCCACCGCCCGCGACGCCCTGCTCGCGGGGGCCGAGCTGAACGCCGGGTACTGGATGGAGAATCTGCGGCAGCCCGTACGGTTCCTCGACGGCATCCGGCGCCTGGTGAAGGAGGGGGACAACGCCTTCGTCGAGGTCAGTCCCCATGCCGTTCTCCAGATGGCGATCGATGACATCGCGCGGGAGGCGGGTGCCGCATCCTGTGCCGTCGCCTCCACCACGCGTGAATCGCGGGACGAGTCTCTTGCCCTGGCCCGGTCCCTGGGCGCCTTCTTCGCCATGGGCGGGAAGGTCGACTGGGAACGCTGGTTCAGGGGGAAGGCGCGGCAGGTGGCTCTGCCGCGGTACGCGTGGGACCGCGAAGTCCTCCGTCGTGAAGCAGCCGCCCCCCGCACTCCGGACGAAGCCGGCAGCCGGATCACCGACATCACCATGGACCTCACGGACGCGACGGTGGCCCTGCACGGCCTCGAAGCCATTCCCCCGGTGGTTCATCTCGCCGCACTTCACGAAGCGGTGAGCACCACGGCCGGCGCGGGCACGGTCACGCTGGAACGGGCGGAGGTCAAGGAGGTGGTCGGACCGTCCGGGGAGGGCGAAACGACCCTGCGGGTCCGGGTGAGGACCACAGGCAGCAGGATGACGGCCACGGTTCACCCGGCGCATGACGCCGGGCGGACGGCCCTGGCTGCCGACGTCCACGTCGAGGACGGACAAGCCCCCGACCAGCAGCAGTCGTTACGGCAGCTGGATGCCGCCCTCGCCCGGTGCCAGACTCCGCGCACATCGGCGCAGTTCGCGGAAGACCTCGTCGGTCGTGGGTACACCATCGGTTCCCGGGTGCAGACCCTGCAACGCCTGTGGCGCCGGGACGGCGAGGCCGTCGCCCTCGTCCGAAGCCCCCACGGCTCACCGCACGCCGCATGGGAGAGCTGCCTGCTGGTGCTCCTCTCCTGCACGGCGAACGACGCGTACGTCGTCGCCTCCTTCGGGCGCGTCCGGTTCCATCGCCCTCTCACGGGTGAGGTCTGGGTACGCGCGCTGGTGACCACCAAGGACTCCGGCCGGACTGCCGTGGGCCATGTGTCGGTGCTCGATTCGCAGGGCCGGCGGGTGGCCGACTTCGCAGGCGTCGAGCTGCGCCGCGTCGAACCCGTACCCCTTGGGGGAGCCCTCAGCAGAGACGTTTTTTCAAACACGGTCCGCAGGTCTGTCCGACGACTGGTGTCGTCCGCTCGTACGTTGCGGAGGCCGCACCCCGTACGACCACGCCGCCCGCGAGCGGTGGCCGGGTTCACCGCACCGGCGACCCGCTCCGCGGGAATGCCGGAGAGCGGGCCGACCGGTTCGCTGGGCGCGATTCCCGCCCAGCGCGCCAACGACGAGCCGCTGCCGGCCAGTGCGCCCGGGGACACGGGCGCCCTGTTCCTGACCCAGGCTTCGCAGGTGCTGGGGGTCCCCTCCGAACGGCTGGACCTGCGCCGGTCCCTCCGGGACTACGGGATCGACTCCCTGAGCGCGGCGAAACTGCGCATCAGCTTCCGGAGCGCCACCGATCGAGACATCTCGCTCTCCCGCCTGTTGAGCGACAGCGCCCTGAGAGACCTGGTCTCAGAGGTGAACTCCCTCCAGCCCACTCCCTGAGTTCGAATCACCCCAGGTGACGAGGCATGAGCGCATCCCTCCTTGGTAAACTCTAGAACAAAGCTGCACTGCTCGTCATTCATGGATCGTGATACAAGTGAGCATGCTGTACGTGCACGGTCCGGCTGCCCCGCGACACCGCGACCCGCGGTAGCCGGACCCGCGCACCCCGCCCCCCGCGCGCTACTGGAGTTCAAGATGGTCGAGACGATTTCTCCCGCTACGGCGCAACCGCAGGGGCGCCGGGAACGCAACAAGATGCGCGTCAAGAACGGCATCTACGAAGCCGCCCTGGAGCTGTTCACCCAGCAGGGCTACGACCAGACCACGGTCGAAGAGATCACCGAACGGGCCGACGTGGCGCGCGGTACCTTCTTCAACCACTTCCAGCGCAAGGAAGACATCATCGGCGAGTGGAGCGAGCGACGGCGCGTCCGGTTGCGCGAGGGCCTGACCTCCGAAGGGCTTGAGAACCGCGAGGGCGTCGACGTCCGCCACACCCTGTTGCGCTGTATGAGCATCCTCGCGCAGATCACACTTGCCAGCTCGGCCCAGACCAGAGCCCTGCTGACGGCCTGGGTGCGCTCGGGAGCGCCCTTGCACGAAGAGCCGCACACCGCGCACATGTTCAGCCACTTCATCAAGGAGGGCCAGAAGGGCGGCGAGATCCCGCAGAGCATCGACACCCAGCTGGCGGGCCAGCTGCTGCGGGACATCTACCTCGGCACCCTGTTCCGCTGGGCCCACAAGCCCGCCGACCAGGGCGACCTGGAAGCCGAGCTGAAGGCCGCCTGCAACGTGCTGATAAGCGGACTCCTCTCCGACTGAGCCGGCGCGCTCCGCGCGACCTCCGGAGCCCCGGGCGACGTAAACGTCACCCGGGGCTCCGTGGTTCCCGCCCCCTTTCCCAGCACTCGGATGGGGGTAAGTTCTCAGCCAACCCACTGTCCATTGCGGTCCATAGATTGACTGCGGTACATAAGACATCTTACAGTCCTCAGGGAGCGTTCAACCGATCGAATCCATACACCTCAGACAAGGAGGAGCTCCGTGTCCGACCACCGTTCAGGCGCCCGTCCGAGCGCAGTGGCCATGACTGTGGGGCTGACCCTGCTGGCCCTCAACCTGCGGCCCGCCATCGGCAGCGTTTCCCCCCTACTCGACGACATTCAGGAGTCCGTTGGGCTGTCCGACTCGGCGGTGAGCGTGCTCACCACACTGCCGGTCGTGTGCCTGGGCATCTTCGCCGCGGTGTCTCCCGCTCTGTCCCGCCGCATGGGCACCCCCCGCGCCCTGGTGCTGGGCTTCCTCTTCCTGATCGCCGGGATTCTCGTCCGGCTCGACGAGGCCGCCTGGGCACTGTTCCTCGGCACCACTCTGGCCGGCGCCGGACTCGCCATCGGCAACGTGCTGATGCCGGCCGTCATCAAGAGCGTCTTCCCCGACCGCGTGCGCCTGTACACCGGCATCGGCACCGCGGTGCTCAGCGCGGGCGCCGCACTGGCGGCGGGCGTGGCCGTCCCGCTTCGCAACGCCACCGACAGCTGGAGCGGCTCCCTCGCCCTGTGGGTCATCCCCGCCGCGCTCGGCCTCATCGTGTGGCTTCCCCTCGCGCGCCGCAGCGAACGCCCCGCTCCCGCCACCGGTTCCACGGCCGGCGGGTCCCTGCTGGGCGACGCCATGGCATGGCAGGTCACCGGCTACCTGGCGCTGCGCGCACTGGCCTACTTCACGGCGCTGGGGTGGCTGCCCACGATCCTCGCCGACCTGGGATACAGCAACGCCACCTCCGGTGCGCTGCTGTCCGTGGCCATGCTGGTGAGCGTGCCGGGAGCGCTCTTCGCCCCGATCCTCGTCGGGCGCAAGGGAACCGCCCCCATCGTCACCGTCATCGCCGTCGCCGGCGCGGTCAGCCTGCTGGGTCTGCTCTGGCTGCCGGGTATCGCCGCCCTGTGGGTCGCGATCCTGGGCATCACCCTGGGGGCCGGACACGCCATGGCCCTCACCCTGATCGGGCTTCGGTCGCCCAGTCCTCAGGTCGCGGCCCAGCTCTCGGGCATGGTGCAGACCATCGGCTACCTCGTCGGCGGTATCGCGGGGCCGCTTCTGCTGGGCCTGCTGCACGGCGCCACCGACGGCTGGACGGTCTCGCTCGTCCTGCTGGCCGCCTTCACGCTGCCCGAACTGGTCCTCGGCCTGCGCTCCAGCCGCGACAAGGCCGTGCGCCCGCGTTCCCGTCAGACCAGTACCCCGAGCCGGCAGACGACCCAGCCGCCCGCGCTCGTCGACTGATCACTCCTCCCCTCTCAAGGAGAAACTCATGTATCACGTTGCCGTTGCCTTCGATGTACAGGCCGACCGGCGCGACGAGTTCATCGCCGCCTGTCACGCGGACGCACGGGACTCCGCGGTGGACGAGCCGTTCACCCAGCGGTTCGAGCTGGTGGTGGACGAGAACGACCCCAACCGCTTCTACCTGGACGAGGTGTACGACGACGCGGCCGCCTTCGACAAGCACGCGGCCGGTCCGCACTTCGCCAAGTTCTTCGAGCGGATCGGGCACATCGCCGAGGGCCCCACATGGCTGATCCGCGGCACCCGGATCGTGGACCCCACCGCGTCCTGACCCGCTCGGCATCGGCGGTCGGCCGAAGCCGAAGGCGCCACGAAGCCTTTCGCTCCGGCCGGCCGCCGCCCCTCTATCCGCCCCTCACTTCCCAAGGAGACGCTTGTTATGTGCAGCCCCAAGGTCATGGAGCAGGTGTACGGAGAAGCCGGCCACAGCTGCTCCGATCACTCCGCCGACTCCCAGGACCAGCAGCAGACGGGCGGACGGACCAGCAGCGCCACTCCCCTCATCAGGGGGAGCCGGGTCAGCGATCTCACGCACACCTTCGGCAACGACTTCCCCGTTCTGGAGCCGATCGTCCTCAAGCCGAACATCGACCACTTCGCGGATGTCGCCGGCGAGGGCTTCAACGCCAACAAGCTGGAGATCGACGAGCACACCGGCACCCATGTGGACGGCCCCGCGCACCTCGAAGACGGGCCGATGTACACCGATGAGATCCCGATCGACCGCTTCATCGCCCCGCTCTGCGTCATCCGTATAGCGGACCGCGTCGCGAAGGATCACGACGCCACGCTCACCGCGGACGACATCCTCAAGTGGGAGAGCCGGTACGGCCGGATTCCCCAGGGCGCCCTGGTCGTCATGGACTCGGGATGGTGCGACCGGATCAACACCCCCGGTGCCTACATCAACCGGGACTCCGCAGGCGTGCCGCACTTCCCCGGCCTGGGTTTCGACGCGGCGGAGATGCTGGTCGCCGAGCGTTCGATCGTCGCCGCCGGCACCGACACCCCCAGCCTCGACGCCTCGAAGAACCTCCAGGTGGACGACCCGGGAGCACACCGCATCATCCTGGGAGACATGCGCTACGGGGTGGAGAACATCGCGAACCTGGCCACCGTTCCCGAGCTCGGCGCCACCGCTGTCGTCGGACTCATCAAACACCGCAAGGGCTTTGCCGGGCCCTGCCGTGTGTTCGGCATCCACTAAAACCGCTGACAGGCCCCCGCGACCATGTGCCCGAGTACTGAACTGCACCACGCTCTTTCAGCCGCCGCCCAAGGGGCGGATGCCGCGGACCTCAACGGCCGGCTCGCGCCGGAGACCGTGGCGGCACTGACGGACGCCGGCTTCCCCCAGCTCTTCACGCCACCCGGATGGGGTGGTGCCGGCGGGACCTTCTCCACCCTGGTCACCGCGGTCGCGGCCGTTGGTGAAGGCTGCACGTCCGCCGCATGGGTCGCGGCGGTCTTCGCCAACTTCGGCCGGCTCGCCGGGTTCCTGCCCCACGCAGGGCAACGGAGAATCTGGGGCCACCGCGCGGACGTCCGTCTGGTCGGCGCGGTGGCCCCCACCGGACGAGCCCTGCCGGCACCAGGAGGCTGGATTCTCTCCGGGAGCTGGCAGTACGTCAGCGGGGCCTCCTTCTCCCACTGGGCACTGCTCGCCGCGCAGGTGACCGGGGACGGCACCGGACACACGAGGTTCTTCGCTGTTCCCCGGCACCAGTACGAACTCACCGGCACCTGGTCGGCCCCGGGTATGCGGGGTACGGGCAGTGACACGGTCGGGACCAACGAGGTCTTCGTACCGGAGGAGCTGTCCTTCCCCCAGCTGACGGCCGGCACCGGTACGGCCTCGGAACACCCCTGGCTGGCCGCACCGTCCAGAGCGGTGACCCCCCTGTGTTTCGTGGCACCGGCGCTGGGAGCCGCGACCGCGGCCCTGTCGGCCTGGGCGGACCGGGTCCGGAAGGCGGAGACCGCCGGAAGGACAGCCACGGACGCCACGCGCATCGCGCTCGCCCGGTCCCTGGGCGAAGTGGATGCCGCGCGGCTGCTCATGGACCGGGCGGCCGCTGTCGCCGACAGCGGTTGCGCCGGCCGCTTCGACGTCGTACGCAACGCCCGGGACGCGGCCTTGGCGACCGACCTGATCTCCGCATCCGTGGGCCGCCTGTACAGGCTGATCGGCACCAGCGGACAGGCGGAACCCCGCTTTCAGCGCCCATGGCGCGACATCACCACCGCGGCCGGGCACGCACTCCTCGGCTTCGAAGCCGCCGGCCGCTCCTACACAGACGAGTTGATCAAACCCCCGAGGGCGCCGCACGGCGTCCGTCGAGACGCAAGGAGCCATTGTGAGTGACACAGAGCGGACCTATGCACTGGTCACGGGAGCCAACAAGGGGCTGGGCCGCGAAGTGGCACGCCGGCTGGGGCTCCGGGGCATGACCGTGCTCGCAAGCGCCCGTGACCGTTCCCGGGGTACGCAGACCGTGGAGGAGCTGCGGCAGTCCGGTATCGACGCCCACTTCGTTCAGCTCGACGTCACCGACGAGGCATCCGTCTCAGCGGCCGCCGAGCACGTAGCACGCGAATTCGGCCGGCTCGACGTGCTCGTCAACAACGCGGGCGTCGTCGAGGACGACATCGCTCCGAGCGCGACGACGTCCGCTCTCGCCGAGCGGATCTACCGCACCAACGTGTTCGGCGTCATCTCCACCACCCATGCCATGCTGCCTCTCCTGCGTGCGTCGGACGCCGGCCGGGTGGTCAACCTCTCCAGCCGGCTAGGCTCACTGGCCAAGGCGGCGGACCTCACGATCCCGCACCGCGCGCTGCTCGCGTACAACTCCTCGAAAGCGGCCCTCAACTCGCTGACGTTGCACTACGCCCGCGAATTCGCCGGAACTCCCCTGAAGGTCAACTCCGCGACACCCGGCTACGTGGCGACCGACCTGAACGACCACCAGGGCACCCGCACCGTCGAGGAGGGTGCGCGCGTGGTCGTGACCCTGGCCACGCTGGACAAGGACGGACCGACCGGCGGATTCTTCGACGAGGACGGACCGGTGGCCTGGTGAGCGGCGCGCCGAACGCCGCCCCTGCGGCCGGAACTCCGAGGGAACTCTACGGTGAGACCCTCTTCGTCCGGGACACGCCGGAGCGTCAGAGGCTGAGGCTGCTGGGGGAGGTCTTCGACCCCTACTCCACCAAGGCGTTGACGGAGATCGGCGTGCACCCGGGCACACGGTGTCTCGAAATCGGGGCCGGGGGCGGCTCCATGGCGCGCTGGCTGTGCGGACAGGCCACCTCGTCAGTGGTCGTGGCCACCGATCTCGACGTCTCAGCGCTCGAAGCCGGCCGGCGGGCCAATCTCCTGCCCATGGTCCACGACGTCACACGGGACACCTTCCCGGACGAGTCCTTCGACCTCGTGCACGCACGGTTCGTGCTCAACCACCTCCCCGAGCGGGACCAGGTGCTGAAGCGCGTCGTCAGGTGGCTGCGTCCGGGCGGTGTGCTGATGGTCGAGTCGTTCTCGTGGTTCCCCCTCGACAGTTCCCCGAACGCCGCATACCGCAAGGCCATGCTCCGGTGGGGCGACCTGGTGCGGGACACCATCGGTACGGACAGCAGGTGGGCCCGCAACTACCCCGCCAGCCTCGGCCCTTACGGTTTGCGGGGGCTCGGCGCGAAGACGTTCACCCAGCACATCCGCGGCGGTTCCGAGCTCGCCCGCTTCTGGCGGCTCACCGTGGACATGTCGAAACAGCAGCTCCTGGACAAGGGATACCTGTCCGCAGCGGAGTACGAGGACTTCACCAAGTCGACGGAGGATCCGGACTTCTGGGACTTGGCACCCGCCCTCACCCAGGCGTGGGGCCGGAAATGACCGCCGTCCGGCCCCGCCTCGGTCACATCTCGTTCCTGAACAGCTACCCGCTCCTGTGGTCACTGCGCAGGACGGGAATTCTTCCCGGCGTCGCACTGCACATCGACACACCGGACAGGCTGAGCGACGATCTCGTGGCGGGCCGGCTCGACATGGGCCCGATCACCGTGGCCGAATATCTCCGGCACAGCGAAGACCTGCTCCTGCTCCCCGGACTCGCCATCGGCTGCGACGGACCGGTGCTCTCCTGCAACATCGTCAGCAAGGTGCCGTTGCGGGACCTGCACGAGCGCCCGGTGGGCCTGGGCACGACAAGCCGGACCACGGTGCTCCTGGCCCAGCTGCTGCTGGAGGAGCGCCTGGGAGTACGCCCCCGCTACACCTCGTGCGCCCCGACACTGCCCGCCATGATGCGCCATGCCGATGCCGGTGTACTCATCGGCGATGTGGCCCTGCGTACGTATCTGGACGGACCCCGCCTCGGCCTCGACGTCCATGACACCGGTGCGCTGTGGAAGGAGTGGACCGGGCACCCCATGGTGTTCGCGGTCTGGGCGGTGCGCCGGGAGTACGCCGAGCGCCGTCCCGGCGCGGTCGACGAACTGGCCCGGGGCCTCCGACTCGCACGCGCCCACAGCGAAGCCCACCTCGACGCCGTCGCAAGGGATGCCACCATGCTCGGCACCACCGTCGCACCACACCAGGCAGCCGATTACTTCCGGCACCTGTCGTTCAACCTGACGGCACGCCACCTGGACGGCATGCGCGCGTTCGCCCGGCTCGTCGGCGAACGGGGCGCGGTCCCCGTGCACCAGCCGTTCTCGTTCCTGGAGGCCGCCCGACCGGTAGGGAGCGACGTATGAGCACGGCACCTGCCGTCGACCCGGGCACCCGGCCCACGCGGGCTCGTGACCCGCTCGGCCCCCCACTGGCCGGTGTCACGGTCACCGGCACGGCCGCGGGGCAGGCGGGGGCGGTCGCTCTCCGCCACCTCGCCGCACTGGGCGCCCGGTGCCTCCCGGGAACCCGGGGGCTGACGCGGCCGACGCGGGAACACCTCACCGTGGTTCCCCAGGACGGTCTGCCTCCCCTGGTGTGCGAAGTGCTTCCGTTCCCGGACGCGCCGGAATCCCGGCTCGGCGAGACGGCGTTCCAGGCCATGGCCGGCCTGATGGCGGTGAACGGCCGCCAATGGCACGAACCGCGCCGGATACCACTCGATTACGTCGCCACCTGCGCCGGCGTCCTCGCGGTGCAGGGTGTGCTCGCGGCCATGATCGCCAGGCTGCGCGGGGCCCGTACGGCAAGGGTCCGCACGGCCCAGTCGAGTGCGGCGCTGCTGAGCGTCTCGCAATACCTGGCGGCCGCGACCGCTGTGGAAGGGGCGGCAGCGGACGGACCGGAAGCCCGCCCGGACACCAGCGGGACCGGCCCGCCGTTCCTCAGCCGTGACGGGGTCTGGTTCGAACTGGAAACGCTGGACAGCGCCCCGTGGCGCGATTTCTGGGCCGGACTCGGGCTTCGGGGCCGAGAGGTCTCACTCGGCTGGCGGTCCTTCGTCAACCGGTATGCGGCAGCGGTCGCACCGCTGCCCCCGGTCCTGCACCGGACGCTCGGTTCGCACGACTTCACGGACATCGCCGTTGCCGGGGCCCGGACGGGCCTCAGCGTCTGCCGTATTCGTACGACAGCGGAGCGGTACGAAGACGAACAGCCACTCGCGGCGCCATGGCAGCTGCGTCCGATGGGCAGCGGGCGTGCCATCCCGCGCCAGGTCGACGTGCTTCCCACGGCCGGGCAGCCGCTGCGAGGTATCACCGTCGTGGAAGCGACGCGCCGCGTTCAGGGCCCGATGGCCGGGCACATCCTGCACCTGCTCGGCGCACATGTCATACACATAGAGCCCCCGGGCGGCGATCCACAGCGCGGCTCCGAGCCGGTGGTGGGTGACTGTTCCGCCCGGTTCCTCGCCCTGAACGAGGGCAAGAGCGTCGTCGAGGCGGACCTCAAGACCGCTGAGGGGCAGCGCACGGTCCGGGAACTGGCCGCGGACGCCGATGTGTTCCTGCACAACTGGGCGCCGGGCAAGGCGGAGGAGTTCGGGCTCGATGCCGAGGCACTCTGTGCGGCCAACCCGGCCCTGGTTTACGCCCACGCGTCGGGCTGGGGCGCCTCTTCGGCTCCGGATCTCTTTCCCGGTACGGATTTCATGGTCCAGGCCCGGTCCGGTCTGGCCTGGGAGATGGCGGAGGGCGAGGACAAGCCCAGGCCGACACTGATGACGGTGCTCGACGTCCTGGGCGGGCTGGTATCGGCCGAGGGCGTTCTCGGCGGCCTTCTGGCACGCGAACTCGGCGGAGGGCCACAGCGAGTGGACAGTTCCCTGCTGTCCGCGGCATCGGTTCTCCAGCACCGGAAGGCGGTCGACGGATCGCCCGCTCGTGCCGATACCGCATGGGAAGGCCCCTATCGCACGGCGACGGGCCATATCGCCCTGGCGCTGCCGGCCGCCGATGGGCCGAAGCTGTTGGGCGAGGCACTGGACATTCCCGTCACCGTGCCCGGACTGCCGCCGCGTCGCGCCGTCGCCGCCCGCCTGAGGTCCCGTCCGGCGCGGAGCTGGATCGCGGACCTCGGCGGGAACGGGATCGAAGTGGTTCTCGTGCCGGAAGAAGTCGCATCCGTCGCCCGGGAGCCGAAGCTCCGGGCGGATATCCGTCCCGGCCCGTGCGCGTTGGTGGCACCCCCTTGGAGATTTCAGTCATGACCGTGCGGTTTCCCGACCTGGTCCCTTCCGAACTGCGCCGGCGCTGGACGGCCGAGGGTGTCTACCCCGGGCGCCCGCTGTTCGACCTCTTCCTCGCCCATGCGCGTAAACACCCCGGAACACCGGCGGTGGTGGAACCGGACAGCACCACCACTTACGCCGAACTCCTGCGCACAGCACTGGCCTTGGCAGCCGAGCTGAGCGAGCGGGGCATCCGCCCGGGTGACGTGGTCGCGGTCAACCTGGCCAATGGATGGAGAGCACTCGCCGCCGACCTCGCCATCGCGGCGGTAGGTGCCGTCTCCCTTCCCTACCCCCTCGGCCGCAGACGCCAGGACACCATGGCCGTCCTGGGAAAGTCCCGTGCGACCGCGGCACTCATCACCCGTACGGTCGGTGAACAGGACTACGCCCGAACGGTCGACGCGCTTCGGACGGAACTTCCGGAGCTGCGGCACGTCTACGTCGACGGGCGGCCGCTGCCCGGCATGCGGGAGCTGGAGCCGGTGTGGCACCGCCCGGCCCTTCCGTACGACCGCTTCCGGCCGGCAGCACTCGACCCCGACTCGGCGGTGCGCATCGTCGTGTCGTCCGGGACCGAGGCCACTCCCAAACTCGTGGCCTACTCCCACAACGCGCTCGCCGCCAGCCGCGGACGTCTGCTGCGGAACCTGCGTGCCGGCGGTGAAGAGCCTTTCCGGCTTCTCTGCATGGTCCCGCTGGCGTCCGCCTTCGGCTCGGTCGGACTTGCCACACTGTGTGCTCTGGGAGCCACCGTGCTCGTCACTCCACGGTTCGATTCCTCGGTCACGCTGCGCATGGTGGCCGAGCAGCGGCCGACCCATCTCGTGGGCGTGCCCACCATGTATCAGGAGATCCTCACCGACCCGGCTCTTCCGGACACGGACGTGTCCTCGCTGCGTTGTGCCGTCAGCGGTGGCGCCCCGCTCCAGCCGGAGACCGCGGCGCGGATGCGGCGCACCCTGTGTCCCACAGTCACTACCGTGTACGGGTCGGCGGACGGGGTCAACACCCATACGCGGCCCGGGGATCCTGTGGAGGTCGTGGACACCACGGCGGGCCGGCCGGACCCCGCCATCGTGGAACTCAGAATCGTCGACGAGCACGGCGCCGAGGTGCCCGCGGACCACACCGGGGAGATATGGGCACGCGGCCCCATCACACCGCTCTGCTACGTGAACGACCCCGGCCTCAATCACAGATACCGCGCGCCGGGTGGCTGGGTACGCACCGGGGACCTGGGGGCCATGTCCCCCGACGGAAGGCTCCGGCTCACCGGCCGCAAAAAGGACATCGTGATCAGGGCCGGCCTCAATATCAGCCCGGCGGAAGTCGAACTTCACGTCTCGTCCCACCCTGGAGTGGCCGGCGCTGTCTGCCGGGGCGTACCGGACGCACTGCTCGGCGAACGCCTTGCGGTCTTCGTGGTCCCGATGCCGGGGACAAAACCGCTGAGCCTGCCCGCGCTTCACCGCTTTCTCCTCACGGAGCGGGGGCTGGAGCGGGCAAAGCTGCCCGAGATTCTGCGCGTGCTCCCGCGGTTCCCCTTCAACCCGTCAGGAAAGGTGGACCGCAAGCAGCTCGACACCATGGCACTTGACGGCGACAAGAAGGCAGGGCCGCATGAGTTCGCTGTTTGAACCCCTCGGCATACGCTCCCTGGAGATACCCAACCGGGTGTGGATGGCGCCCATGTGCCAGTATTCCGCGCCATCCGCCGGAGAAGACGTCGGAGTCCCGGGCGACTGGCACTTCACCCACCTTTCGACACGAGCGGTGGGCGGTGCGGGGCTGATCATGACCGAAGGCACAGCCGTGTCGGCGGCCGGCCGGATCACCCCGGCGGATCTCGGCCTGTGGAACAACCGCCAACAGGCCGGCTTCCAGCGCATCACACGCTTCCTCCGCGACCTCGGCGCGGTGCCCGGAATCCAACTGACACACGCAGGACGCAAGGCTTCGACGGCCCGCCCCTGGGACGGCGGCCACCCCCTGGATTCGGAGCACGGCGGGTGGCACTCGGTGAGCCCGAGTCCGCTCCCCTACGGAACGGGATATCCCGAACCCGGCGAGCTCACGGTCCACGAGATCCGTAAAGTAGTCGATGAATTCGCCCAGGCGGCACAACGCGCCCTGGCATCCGGTTTTCAAGTGGCCGAGGTGCACGGCGCGCATGGGTACCTGCTCCACCAGTTCCTTTCACCTTTCACCAATCACCGGCAGGACCAGTACGGCGGATCGTTCACAAACAGAATCCGATTCGCATTGGAAGTGGTCGACGCCGTGCGCTCCGTCTGGCCGGACAGTCTTCCCGTGTTCTTCCGCGCGTCTGCCACCGACTGGCTGGATTGCGGCTGGACGGAAGACGACACCGTACAACTCGCTTCCGAACTCCTGGATCATGGCGTGGACCTGCTCGACATTTCCTCCGGAGGAATCGCCCCGGGAATCAGGAAGCCGGTGGCACCGGGCTATCAAGTCCCCTTCTCCACGGCCGTTCGGAACAAAAGCGGCGCACCGGTTTCCGCAGTCGGACTGATCACCGATGCACACCAGGCGGAACACATTGTCGCAACGGGTCGGGCCGATGCGGTGATGCTGGGGAGAGAACTTCTCCGCAACCCGTACTGGCCCCTCCAGGCGGCCGGCGAACTGCGCGAAAATCATAATTGCCCGAAGCCTTATGAAATGGCCCATAAACGATAGTGAACCTCTTTCCCCCCTGAACCCGGATCATCCACCGGCTCCCGCCCGCCATCCGCACCCCCGGCAGCGAACGGGGCTCACCCGCTACACTGGCGCCGGTGCGCTGGCGGATTCCTTAACGTATTCTGCGCGTTTTCGCAGTCGAGAGCACGTGTTGCACCCGGTTCCGACATCACCTGCCACCTGTGCAGGCGGCAGGACAGCTGGCCAGGCCCGAATGCGGCGTAGAACTGCACGTCTTTCACCCGTTGAGCGACGCACCAGTTGCTACTCGAGTACCAGGCGGGCAGCCTCGCAGCATGGACACTCTGCAGACCCCGCAGAAGGCCCCGACCCGTCTGGCCTAGCTGGCCATCCTCGACGACCTCAAGCGCGTCATACTGTGTGCGGCGTGCTGCGGCGGCTGGACCATGCCGCGGGTTCGCGTGAACAATGGCGCCGATTTCCAAGAGACGGCCACAGGGTTCCTAGCCGAACACTTCGGAATTTACCGTCCCAGGTACGGAGACACCTACGGGGTTCACCGCTCCCAAAGTCAAGAGAGCTGGGAGTACGACAATCCTACCGACTCTTACGCCTTCGTAGTGAGAATCAGCCCGCCGCGTACGACGCCATTCAACGCATCTCCCCGGCTCACACGCACTGGAGAATCGGGGAACTCAAAGAGCGTCGTCACAAAATCTACCCGGAGGGCATCGTTTTGCTCGCCTTCGGCTACGTGGAGGGGCGGCTTCCCGATGGCCCGGTCCCGTTCGAGTAGACGAGAATCGCGGTTATCGTCTCGGCCAAGAATATGAATCAGGCCCTCTAAATGGCCTGGCAGAGGCTGGAACAATGCCTTTCGACCGACGTCCTATACACCCTCCTCCCGGGGGAAGGATGGACTGATCCGCATGAGCATCCCATTATCCCCTGAAGCACAAGAACGAATCCAGATGTGGTCCGCAGCAGCAGGGCAGAGTCCTGGAGAATTCCTGAGCGATGCGACCTCAGAGGCCCTGGCACGTAGCCCACCCACAGGAAAGCCCATCATCGCACGAATGCGTACTTCGCTCACTTCTTCGTTCCGCTCAGGAATGAGACCAGTCCTTCAACGGGCAGACGTCCCAGGAGAATCGGCGCAGCCGGGCCCGGGCTACGTGGTCGCTGGTGTCACGGTACGAGGGGTTGAGGTGGCGGCCGAGCACGACGACGGCCACGCAGCGTGCGCCCGCGGCCTTCAGTGCGGCGACCGCGGACTGGACGTTGGTTGCCGGTGGTCCAGGTGTCTTCGATGAGGAGGACGTTGTCGCCCCACAGCCCGGTGGATTCGTAGCGGGTGGCTGAGGCGGCACGGCCGAGATCGGCGGCCTGCGGGGTCGGGGTGAGGAGGTACTGGTAGCGGTCCCGGGTCACGCCGACCATGCTTGCGGCCATCGTGCGCAGGGGGTGGTCGGTCCGGCCGCTGGTGCTGGGCACCGTAGTAACGGTGTCGAGGCGGGGGACGGCGGAGTGCGCGGCGATGCACGGTTCGTGGTCGGCGAGGAATCGCCACAGGACCGCGGCCAGGCCCATGAGAAGTACTGGCGCTGCGGTCCGTGGGTGTTCTTGTAGCGCCACAGCTCATTCGCGTACTGCTCGCTCTTGAGTGCCAGGCTGATGGGGACCACGGTGTCGGCGGTCCTCTCACCAAGGACGTCTCCGGCCTGGTGGCACGGGAAGCAGGTGGGGTAGCCGGGATTCGTCACCGGGCCGCGGCAGATCCGGCAGATGCCAGGTCCTGGCAGCAGTGGGTGGACGAGGAAGTTGGCGTAGCGGGCGGACAGCCCGACGACGGATGTCACCCGCCCCGCTCCCAGCTAAGCCCAGGTGAGCTCGCCCGTGGCGGGGACGAGGGAGTCGAGTTCGGCGAAGACGTCGTCGGGGCCGTCGATGACGGTGGTGTTGGGGCGCGTGGAGTACTCCCGCGCCCACTCATGGACCATGAGCGAGCGCATCAGGAAGACCCGACGGCCGTGTTCGAGGGCGAGGCGGGCCTGCATGCGGGCGCCGCTTCGGTAAGCGGCCTCGACCACGACGGTGGCCAGGCTGTAGCCGCTCATTACGGCGTTGCGCATGGGGAACGACGTCTTGGAGGGTGCCGCATCCGGCCAGAACTGGGAGATCAGCAAGCCGCGTTCGGCGATCTTCTGCTGGAGGCGGGCGTTCTGCTCGGGGTAGGACCGGCGCAGCCCCGTGCCGATGACGGCGACCGTGCGGCCGCCTACGGCCAGGGCCGTGTCGTGCGCGGCGGTGTCGATTCCGGCGGCCAGGCCACTCACGACGGTGACACCGCGCTCGGCAAGGCCACCGGCGATGGCCCGGGCATGCGCGACGCCTTCCGGGGTCGGCTGGCGGGTGCCAACGACGGCGACGCGCAGATCGTCCTCGGCTGGGGTGCCGCGCAGGAACAGGAGGGGCGGGCGCTGGTGGACGAGCCGCAGATACAGGGGGTAGTCGTCATCGAGGATGGTGACCAGCCGCATCCCTTCGCGCTCCCACACGGCGATCTCGGCGGCGATCGCCTCCAGGTCCGCTGGTGGCGCGGTGTCGAAGAGGGCTCCCTGCCCGGATGTATCGAGGGCGTCCTCGAGGACGGTTCGGGCGCTGCCCACCGCTTCGACCTGGTCTGTCAGCTCGGGCCACGCACGAGACGCTGGCTACTCGCCCCGCTGCGCCAGTGGCGCACCCTTCGCCTCATACGCCGGCACGGCCCCTCCCTCGACTATGCCACGGCCTGGGCCCTCGTCACCCTGTCCCGCAGTCCCGATGAATTCGCGTTCGTGCGACAGGCCACACACGAGGCAGGTCCGCTCGGGGATGTGGGACTTCACTACGACGACGGGAACAGCCTCACCGCCCGCGAGCACGCCCGCAGACAGCGATGGCTCGAGCGACACGGCAGCACCCCGATACAGCAACTGAATCTTGATGAACTGCAGATGGTGAACGTCGGACTACGGGTGGTCGACTGGGGCCCCGAGGTGGCCACACGACTGCGGCAGGCCGCCCGCACTCGGCAGCCGGAGGACGCAGACGAGTTCGACTAATGGGCCGCGCTGCACTCGGTGGGCGCCTCCGCCTGTGACTGGGCCCCGTCACGCCGAGGGCCTCGGCGTGACGCTGATGTCAGGATCCGGTCCATGTCCACCCAGCGGACGAGGGGAGGCTCGGTGAAACGGCCGCCAGTCGACCCCACCCACGACGGCGAGCGCCGCCACGGCCGGGGCCCAAGCGGATGCGGCAGATAATCACGTTACGACAGATCGACTCGAATACGCCATCGATAGGGGTCATTCTCGCCAATCTTGTTGCTGGCGATCATGCCGGCTCTCAGACGGTGCTTGAGTCAGCTGCGATCAACGAGCCAACGATAGATCACCTCTACGCCCAAGTGGCCGACTAGCAATGGGGGGCGAGGCACGAATGGATACACCTATATCGGGCGGCGTGAAGTGCTGCCCGGATAACCCCAGATCTCCGCACTTTGTTTCTCACGAGAACATCCGTTGAGTTGACCGTTGGAGGATTCTTCCGCTTCGCCACGGAACTGTCTGGCGTGATATCGAGCTCGAAGACGCTTGTTGCGCTGCCGTTCATCGTTAGTTGGTCGGCTGTCGGCTGCGCGCTCTGCTTCTATTCGGGTATGAGGCCAAGGAGGGGGCGTGCGTGATGACGTGGATGAGGTGGCACCCCGGATCAGGCTCATGAACGGTGCCCTCGATCAGTTGCGAGACCGGCGCAGACGCCGTCTTTTGCGGCATGAGACCGAGCGACTGGTGGCCTCCATGCCGATCCCCCGGCCCTTCGATCTCGATCGGTTTGTTGCGAATATCGAGCAGGCTCGCGGTCGACGTATTGTCCTGAAGCCGATGCCTGTCCGCCTCGCCAACCTCACTGGCTTCTGCGGCCTCTGGATCAAACACGACGTCCGGCCGCTCGACCTGATCCTTCATCTCAAGGGTGGCTCGCCGTCGCACGAGCGGCAGATCAAAGTGCACGAGCTCGTCCACCTCTGGGCGGAGGACTCCACGGGCGTCGTCGGCACCGACGAGGTCTTGCGAGACCTCTCACCGGCGCGAGTCGAGCAACTGGTAGCTGCAAGCCAAGCCGCCGGACGGCGCCGCTACGACACCGCCATCGAGCAGCGCACCGAGGACGCGGCCACCCTCATCAGCCAGCTGGCCACCGGCTCCGACCTCATCAAGGACTCCGTAGCCCGACGCCTCGCCGAAGACTTCGCCCACCCGTTCAGTCACGATACCGCCCTGTAAGGAAGCCATGACTGTGACCGACGCGTTCGCTTACGCGATCGCAGGCCTTCTGATCATCCAGGCCGTCCTGAGGGCCAAGTCCGTATTGAACGGGCTCCGTCGCAAGCGCTCGCTGTGGGGTGCTTTTGCCGCGCTTGCGGTGAGCTGGTTGTGCCGGACATCGACCGTCAACGATCTTCTGGACGCGACAGGCATTCTCGATCTCGGCTTCCTGGTCAAGCACGTCACGGCGATCGTCGGAATTTGCGTGCTGCTCCGCTACGTCACTGCGGTCTATGCGGACGCGGACGCCGACGTGCGACGCAGCGCGCGCATATCCGCCGTCGTCCACCGGATCGCTGCGCGTGCCTCGGTCGGCACCATCGCCGTGATGGCGGCCACCTTCTTCTTCCTGCTGGACCCGCCGGACACCAGCACCCTGTTCTTCCTGGAGCGCCACGAGGGAGACCTGGGCCTGCCGATCTACATGGGCCTGTTCTACCTCTACATGGGTGCGGCCGCCGCGGTCTGTGCTATCCAGTGGGGCGGCGCAGCCCGCGCGACTCCGGTTCGGTCGGTCCGTATCGGGATGCTCCTCATGTCTTGTGCGATGCTCCTGGCCGTGCTGTACGTGCTGATGCGCACCACTTTCGTGGTGACGATCACCGTGACACCAGTCTCCGACAGCACCAGCCGGACCCAGGAGGCACTCACCGACTCCCTGCTCTACCTGTTTTCGCTGCTCTGGGGTATCGGCGCCGTAGCGCCCGTCAGCCGAGCGGCCTCCGAGCGGTACCGGGCGGTCCGCAGTCTTCTCTCACTGCACTGGCTCTGGAGGGAGTTGGCGATGGCCGCACCTGACGTCGTCCGCTACAGGCCCAGCCGGCTCTTCGTGCGTCTGCCGTTCGTCGGCCAGGCCCTCGATACTTTCCGCGACGTGTTCGCGAGCCCTGACGCGTCCTTGCTCGTGCGCCTCAATCGCTACACGGTCGACATCCGCGACGTGATCTTCGAACTGCGGCGACGAGCCCCAGCAGACCTTGTCGAGCGGGCCCGCGACCATGCGCAGAGTATGCCGGATGACCTCCACGGCGCCGAGATCCGGGCCGAGGCACTGTGGATCCGCTCTGCTCTGCTGTGCGAAGGATCTGCGGTTCCCGACAAGCAGGCTTCTCTGGCACCGTACCCTTTCGACCCAGGTACCGACCCGCGGCACGAAGTGCCGCACTTGCTGGCTGTGGCCGCAGCGTGCAGCCGCGTCCTCAAGTACGAAGCCCGCGCCCTGCTGGCAGGGATCACTGCCAACTACGCCTGATCTTCAGGGACAGGGAGCCACTGATGAACGTCAGCCCCGCTCGACCGACCATGTCGGCTGCGGCCGTCCTGGCCAATGGCGATGGCGAGTACCTCATCGTCAAGCCCGGATACAAAGAAGGCTGGAATCTGCCAGGGGGCGGAGTCGACGAGGGCGAGACGCCCAGACAGGCATGCCGACGTGAGCTCAAGGAGGAACTGGGCATCGATCAGATCCCCGGGCGCCTTCTGCTGTCCGCCTACGTGCACGCTGCGGACGGTGGGCACATCTACTGGGTGTTCGACGGCGGAACGCTCACCACTGAGCAGCAGCACGCGATCGTGCTGCAGGAAAGCGAGCTCACAGCCTTCCGCTTCAGCGCACCTGGTGAGATCTCCCCGGACGAGATCCCGCCGTCACGCAGGCCCCTGTGGGATGCGGCGCTCGGCGCGCTCACGGACGACAGTACCGTCCACCTGGAGGTCGTGGGCTAGGAGAGGATACCGACGGTGTGGGTATCTGCTACGTCGGCGCGTCGTCCGCATCGGAGCCGAGGATCTCCGCCATGGTGTCGTTGATGAAGTCCCGGAGTTGGTCCTGCACCTCCTGCGGAATCTTCTGCTCTCCGCCACGCGCGGCCATGACCGTGAACTGGCTGCGCACGGCGCGCGTTGAGACGACCAGGCGGCCGATCTCCGGATCGCTGCTGCGGAAGAACACCAGAGGGACGTCGAAAGCCAGAGCCAGGGCCTCGAGAACGTCGTCCGGGGCGGTGGGCAGTCTACCCACGCGCAAGTCCCTTACCAGGTCTTCCGTCAGGAGAGACCGGCCACTCTTACGGTTGCCGGACGAGGCAAGGTCCGCGTCTGAGGGCACAGCCCCGTCGTAGACCTCCGCCTGCAAGTACTTGATCTTCCCTGCGATTGTGCTGACGACCTGTGGTGACGACGTCGTCTTCTCCGGCCTTACGGCTGGGACGTCGTGACCGAAGGATCGCCTCTGCGCGGCCAGCAGTTCCGCGCGGGTGACGTTGTAGGCGGCTGCCAGCGCCGTCACCGCCTCATCGGACAGTGCTCGCCTTCCCTGCTCGGCCGCGCGGATCGGCATCGGCGACGCGGTGTTGGTGTAGCGCGTGGTGTCCGACTGCCTCATGCCGGCGTCGCAGCGCAGATCGGCGAGGTTGGGTGGCCCCGGCCGCGGAAAGAGCTCGTCGAGTTCGGCCTCGACCATCGCGGCGATCGCCGGCAGGCGTTCCTGCGGCGGCGTGGCCAATTGGTTCTCCCAGCGATAAACGGCGTTTGTCTTCACGTTCAATCCTGCGGCCAGGTCGGCCTGCGACAGACGCTTGGCCAGGCGGCGATCGCGCAGCTTGCTGCCGTCGAAGACGCGGTCGGGCATACAGGTTCTCCATGGGGCTCACGTAGGCACTCTGACCACTTGATCGGATCACCAGAAGGAGATAGCTTCACCTTCTGGTGATTGGAGGCGGGCGACCTGTGGCTCAACTACCCAATTCGATCACTGTAGAACGATCCGCTTCTCGCTGGAAGCAGATCGTCCTAGGCCGCAGCGGGCCAAGGTCGCGTGCCGGGAGGGACCGGACAGACGCCGTGCCGAAGGGGATGTCGACTGCACCGGCGCCGCCACCCATGCACATCCATCCACGCAAAGGTATCGCCGGCACGGGTCGCCTCAGCCACGGCCAGGACTGCATCAGGGCTCCACACATGTCGGTACAGCTCAGTCAACGGGGGTGTCGCATTGGAGAACGAAGGGCCGGACACGAGATCGGTCCTCATCTCAGTGAGAGCCACGGACTGCTCTCAGCGGCCGTACGGTGACCTGGTACGCCCAAGCCATCGGTCAGGCCCGCAGATAGGTGAGGACGGCCAGCACCCTGCGGTGGGTCTCATCCGTCGGAGGCAGGTCCAGCTTGGTGAGGATGCTGCTGATGTGCTTGCCGATCGCGGCCTCGGAAACCACCAGTTCCTTTGCGATGGCGCCGTTGGACTTGCCCTCCGCGATGAGCGCCAGCACCTCTCGCTCGCGCGGAGTGAGCCGCTCCAGCGGATCGCGGCGGCGGCGCAGCAACTGGCGCACCACCTCGGGGTCGACCACCGTCCCGCCGTCCGCGACCTCGTGCAGTGCGTCGACGAACTCCTCGACCTGGCCGACACGGTCCTTCAGCAGGTAGCCGACCCCCGAGCCGTCACCGGAGTCCAAGAGCTCGGAGGCGTAAGTCCGCTGCACGTACTGACTGAGGACCAGGACCGGCAGAGTGGGCCGCTTCTCACGCAGCCGCACCGCCGCATGCAGCCCTTCGTCCTGGAAACCGGGCGGCATGCGTACATCCGTCACCACGATGTCGGGGGCGCGCTCCTCGACCGCAGCGAACAGCGCCTCCGCGTCCCCCACTGCCGCCACCACCTCGTTTCCACAGCGGCTGAGCAGACCGATGAGCCCCTCCCGCAGCAGCACGCTGTCCTCGGCCAGCACTACACGGAGCGGTCGGCCGCTTTGGTCAACTCGCAAGGAAACTCCACAAGTAACAGGGTCGGTCCACCCGGCGGACTGGACAGGGCAAGTCTGCCATCGAGAACCCCTACCCGGTCCGCTAGGCCGGTGAGTCCGCTGCCCACCGAAGGGTCCGCGCCGCCTCGGCCGTCGTCACGCACCTGGAGGAACAGGCGGCCGTCGCGATGACCGCCGCTCACCTGCGCGCGGTCGGCCCCGCTGTGCTTGGCAACGTTGGCGAGTGCCTCGCAGACCACGAAGTACGCCGCGGACTCGACCCCCTGGGGCAGCCGACCCGGCAGTTGGAGGTCGATGTCGACGGGGACCACGGAGCGGTCCGCCGCGTCGGCAATGGCAGCCTCCAGGCCGTAATCCGCGAGGATCTTGGGATGGATGCCGTGGATGAGCTCGCGCAGCTCCGCGAGCGCCTTGCCCGCTTCCTCGTGGGCCTTGGTGAGTTGGTCGGCGAGCGGGCCGGCCGGTGCGTCCAGCCGGGCCAGACCGAGGGTCATTGTCAGGGCCACCAGCCGCTGTTGCGCACCGTCGTGCAGATCGCGCTCGATGCGGCGCCGCTCCGCCTCGAAGGCGTCGACCAAACGCATGCGGGAGCGGGCCAGTTCGACCACCTTGGCGTCGAGCTCACCCTCGCGGGAGGCGATCAGCAGCCGCGTCAGCTCGGCGCGGGCGCCCGCCGCGATGGCGAGCACATAGCAGCACAAGCCCATGAGGAGCACACCGAGCACGGCAACACCGAATGCGGTCGGCCATGTGGTGATCGTCCACTGTTTGAGCACCTTCGTCTCGTGGCCGTCGCCGACCGTGGCCATCATCAACGGGGCGGCGACCATGGACAGCGGGAAGAGCAGGGCGACTGTGACCACCAGGGCGTCGACCGGCCACAGCAGCCCGGCGAACAGCAGCGCGTGTCCGAGTTCCCGCCAGGTCGCCTGCTCGCGCAGCCGTGTGGTCAGCCAGGCCCACAAGCCCGGTGCGGCCGGCTCCTGACGTTGGCCGGCTGCCGGATCGCAGTCGATCAGGCGCAGTCTGTGCCGCTCCACCCAGGCCACCGGGATCCCGCTGAGGGCGACCACGACGAGCAGGGGCAGCCCCACCAGGACGATGGCGAGCGCCCCGCAGACAGCCGCCACCGACACGATCGCCACCAGGACGGTGGCGCCGGTCACCGCGCCGGTGAGCAGATACGCGACGGAGCGCCAAGGCCAGGCGGACAGCAGGAAGCCCGACCGGGACATGGCCTGCCACACATTCCGAGGGTGCATGGGAACCACCGTAGGCGGGGGAACCTGGCCGGTGCCATCGGTCCAGGACGCGAATCGGAGGTAGGGCCAGCCCTACCCCCGGACCGGAGCCGGAAGCTACGGGGTGGGGGTTGCAGGGGCCCGCCACAGGCTGACGCCTAGAAGAAACCGCAGCTCAGCTGCCTTGTGGCGCAAGCAATGGTCGCAAGAGACGTTCCGGTGTTCTGGTGTTCTCATCCGGCTGTGGCCGCTTCAGCTCGGCTGCCGTCAAACAACGTGGGGGGAGTTTAGGTGGAATTCCGGCTTCTTGGTCCGGTCGACGCGAGAGACGGGGCGCGTCGCATCACGCTGTCGGGCTCGAAGATGCACACGGTTCTGGCCGTGCTGCTGCTCGCCCGTGGCCGAGTAGTGAGTGACGGGAGGTTAAGCGAACTGCTGTGGGGGTGGGACCCGCCAGCCACGTGGAACGCTCAGATCTACACCTACGTATCGAGGCTGCGGAAACTCCTCGGACCCGAGGTCGACCTGGTCCGCCGCCAGCCCGGCTATCAGCTGATCGCTGACGGGGCGCGAGTCGACGTCGTCGAGTTCGAGCGGCTGGAGCGGCTCGGGCGACAGGCGATGGAGGAGCAGCGGTTCGCGCAGGCCGCCGAAACGCTTCGGCGAGCACTCGACCTGTGGCAGGGACCGGCGCTGGCCAATGTCACGCCGCACCTCGCGGAGGCGGAGTTGCCGCAGCTGGAGGAGGCCCGAACAAGCGCCCTGGAGCACCGGATCGAGGCGGACCTCGCGCTCGGCAGGCACGGGATGCTCACCTCCGAACTCACCAGGCTCGTCGGCGAGTTCCCGGTCCGGGAGCGACTGCGTGCGCAGCTGATGGCCGCGCTGTACCGGTGCGGGCGGCAGGCCGAGGCGCTGCGTGCCTATCACGAGGGGCGCGAGGTGCTCGCCGAGGAACTGGGCGTGGACCCCGGGCCTGATCTCGCTGCCGCCTATCAGTCCTTGCTGAGCGGAGAACTGGACACCCTCCCGCAGCCCGCGCCGAGCCTGACGTCTGCTGTGCCGACGGTGAGTGCGCCGCCTGTCATGATTCCGCCGGCGCCGTTGGACTTCACCGGTCGGGAGCGGGAGTTCGACGTATTGTGCAGGCGGTTGACGCCGACGGAGGCGAGCGGGCGTGCCGCGTTTCAGCCACGCCGACTGCTGATCAGCGGGATGCCGGGGGTCGGCAAGACCGCGCTCGCCGTACGGGTCGCTCACGCCGTGGCCGACCAGTTCCCGGACGGCTTGCTGTATGCCCGGCTGCGTGCGGACGACGGCACCGCCGTGGACTGCGGCGAGGTCCTGGTCACGCTGCTGCGGGTGCTCGGCGAGAACTCCGCGAACGTGCTGGACCCGAACGGCGAGCCCGCCCGGACGGAGGAGCTGGCCCACAGGTACCGGACCCGGACGGCGGGCCGTAAGCTGCTGATCCTGTTGGACGACGCGGCGAACGAGTTACAGCTGGACCCGTTGCTGCCGGGCACGACCGAATCCGCCGTCCTGGTGACAAGCCGCAACCGGCTCTCCACGGTGCCTGGTTCGTGGACCGTGGCGCTGAACCCCATGAAGACCGGTGAGTCGCTGGACCTGCTCTCCGTGATCGCCGGGGACGACCGGATCTCCGCGGAGCCCGAGGCGGCCCACGCCGTCGTCGAGGCATGCGGAAAGCTGCCGCTCGCACTGCGGGCCGCCGCCGCCCGGCTCGCCGCCCGGCCACACTGGCCGATGACACGGCTCGCGCGTCGCCTGACTGATCCGGCCTCCCTCATCGAGGAGTTACGAGTGGGCACGCTCGACGTAAGGCAGATACTGTCCGAAGCCTTACGACAACGTCCGCTTTCTGAGCGCGAGTTGATTTACCGCCTCGCCGCGTGCGCTGGTGGCGAGTTCACTGCGATGGCGGCTGCCGTGCTGCTCAGGCTGCCCGAGAACGCGGCCGAGGAGTTCCTGGAACGGCTGGTCGAGGCGTCGCTTCTGGAGGCATGTGGCATCGACGCTACGGGCGCGCCTTGTTACTGCTTCCACCCCTTGCTCCGTCTCACCGCGGCGAGCCTGGAGGACTTCCCTGCGGAGGGCGAGTGGCTGCGGGCGGGCTGAGTTGTGCCGCCTCCCACCGGGGGCGGCACCGGTGGCTGCGGCCGGGGTGAGCCGAGCCCGACGCCGGGGGGTAGGTTTGGCACTACCCCAAGTCTCACCCCTGCCACAGTGCGTCGCGAGGGTTCCCCGCGGTTTCGTGGAGGCAACACGGAGACGAGGGAGGCGGCGCCCCATGACGGCATGGCTGGCTGAGCAGATGCTGGTGTATGGCAGCTTCGGCATCCTCGCCGCAGTGCTGCTGCTGCCCGCTCTGGAGGCGGCACTCCCGGTCGTCGGCGCGTTGCTGCCCGGTCAGACCGCAGTGGTGCTGAGCGGGATGCTTGCCTGGCACGGGCACGTCACGGTCGAGGCGGCACTGTTGACCGCGCTCGTCGGCGCGGTGCTGGGCAACCTGGCCGGGTACGCCATCGGAAGCCGCTGGAAGGAGCGGCTGATGGCCCGGATGACGAGCCGCTCCCGTCACCGCCTGTTCACCGAGCGCGCCCTGGGGCTGATCGAGCGTCGGGGCGGTGGCGCGGTGTTCGTGGGCCGTTTCACCGCCGTTCTGCGCACCCTCGTACCGACCCTGTGCGGGGCGACCAGGATGCCGCTGCGCCGCTATCTGCTCTGGTCCGTGCTCAGCAGCGCGGTCTGGTCACCTGCCTTCGTCCTGATCGGTTACGTCATGGGCCCGGCCGGGCCCGGGTGACCGGTCACCCGGGCCCGGGCTCAGGGTCCGCGTACACCTGTCATCCGCCACCGCGGCACGGGTGCCCGGGCCGCCCCGATAACGGCCACTACCTGCGCCGTTCCCCGAAGTTTCCGTCCCGCCCAGGTGCGCGGGAGGACCGACACCGACACGAGTTGGAACACATGAGTAACGACGCGATCCGATTGCGCTCCGTAACCCGACAGTACGGCTCGGGTGGCACGTCCGTCACCGCCCTCGACCAGGTATCCCTCGCCTTCCCGAGGGGGACCTTCACCGCCGTGATGGGCCCCTCCGGGTCCGGCAAGTCGACCCTGCTGCAGTGCGCCGCGGGCCTGGACCGGCCGACGTCGGGCTCGGTCACCGTGAGCGACACGGAGCTGACCAGCCTGAGCGAGACCAAGCTGACCCTGCTGCGCCGCGAGCGCATCGGCTTCGTGTTCCAGGCGTTCAATCTGCTGCCTTCACTGACCGCCGAACAGAACGTGGCCCTGCCACTGCGGCTGGCCGGCCGCCGCCCGAAGAACGTCCAGGTGCGCGAGGTGCTCGAACAGGTCGGACTCGGCGACCGGGCTCGGCACCGGCCGACGGAGATGTCCGGCGGGCAGCAGCAGCGGGTCGCCCTGGCCCGCGCCCTGATCACCCGCCCCGAAGTGCTGTTCGGCGACGAGCCGACCGGCGCGCTCGACTCGCAGACCGGCCGCGAGGTGCTGACCCTGCTGCGCGGCATGGTCGACCGGGACGGCCAGACAATCATCATGGTCACCCATGACCCTGTTGCCGCCTCCTACTCCGACCGCGTCGTCTTTCTCGTCGACGGCCGTGTCAACGGTGAGCTGATCGGCGCCTCCGCCGAGGACATCGCGGCGCGCATGACCAAGCTCGAGGCGGCGCCGTGCTGAGCACCACGCTGCGCACCCTGCGCACCCGCTGGGTCACCTTCGTCGGCAGTTTCGTCGCCCTCTCTCTGGGCGTGGCACTGATCGCCATCATGGGGCTGGCTCTAGCGTCCTCGCTGGACGCACCCGCCCGGGGGCCGGAGCGGTTCGCCGCCGCCCCAGTCGTCGTCAAGGGCCAGGACACCCTCGAGGTGCCCACCTCGGTCGGCGACCGCACCCAGAAGCTCGCGCAGCCGCGTGCCGTGCCCGACGACGCGGTCGCGAAGCTGCGGGATCTCGGGACCGTGATCGAGGACCGGTCGTTCGCCGTGCGGGCGAAGGGCGGCCCCGCCGATCTGGTGGGCCACCCCTGGTCTACGGCGGCCTTCGCGCCGTACGACCTAGACGCGGGACGCGCGCCCGAGACCTCGGACGAGGTCGTCGTCAGCGGTGACTGGGCCCCTCCGGGCACCCGGATGCGGACTGACCACGGCACGGTGCGCGTCGTCGGCACCGTGGCCGGGCTCGGCTTCGAGAACGCCGTGTTCTACACCGACGCCCGTGCCGCCGAACTGTCGCCGCGCAGTCTCCAGCTCGTGGTCGACGCCGATGCGGCGGCCGTGCGCGAGGGGGTGCGCGGCAGTGAAGGCGTCCAGGTCCTCACCGGGGACGCGCGCCGGTACGCCGACGCCGACCCCGACCGGGACAGCGAGGCCCTCACCGCGATGAACGCCATGTTCGGCACGGCCGGCGGCGTCACCGGGTTCGTCTCGGTGTTCGTGGTGGCCTCGACTTTCGCGTTCGCGGTGGCCCAGCGGCGCCGCGAGTTCGGGCTGCTGCGCACCGCCGGGGCGACCCCGGGCCAGATCCGCCGCATGGTCGTCTCCGAGGCGCTCGCGGTCGGTGTGCTTGCCTCGGCCGCCGGCTGTGTGCTCGGTTCCTACGGGGCTCCCGTGCTCGCCGAGTGGGCGGTCGACGAGAGCCTCGCGCCCCGCTGGTTCACCATCGGCGATTACACCTGGCCCTACCACATGGCGTTCTGGACGGGCCTGTTCGTGGCCCTGTGCGGCGTGCTGGCCGCGTCCTGGCGGGCGGGGCGCACCGGTCCCACCGAGGCGCTGCGCGAGGCGTCCGTGGACACCCGACCGATGACATGGGGCCGCTGGCTGTTCGGTGCGGCCCTGCTGATCACCGCCGCGGTGACGCTGGCTCTTGCCCTGGTGACGAACCCGGGCGATCTGCTGCAGCGCAAGACCTATGTGAGCCGGCCCATGCTGCTGATCACCGCGGTCGCGCTGCTCGCGCCGGTGCTGGTGCGGCCACTGGCCCGACTGATCGCCTGGCTGCCGGCCCAACTGCCTGGCGCCGTCGGGATGCTGGTGCGGGAGAACGCCGCCGCCGGGGTGCGCCGCACCGCCGCCGTCGCGGCGCCCGTGCTGGTCACGGTCGCGCTCGCGGGCTCGCTGCTGGGCGCCACCGCCACCCTCAACGAGGCGAAGGCCACCGAGGTGCGCGAGCAGACGGCCGCCGACTTCGTGGTCACTCCGGCGGGCGACACCGGCTTCGATGAGGCGACGCTGAAGCGGCTTCAGGCCGTGTCCGGCGCCGAGGTCTCCGCGAGCTCGTCGAGCGCCGTGTACGTCCTGGAGGACGACGTGGCGCTCATCAGATCCGATGCCAGGGCCGTCGAGCCGGAACCGCTCGCGGCAACAGCCCGTCTCCCGCTCGCCGCGGGGAAGGTGAGTGATCTGGACGACGGCTCGATCATCGTCAACGAGGAGTGGGAGAAGCATTCCGTGGGCGAGCGGGTGGACGTGTGGCTCGGCGACGGCACGAGGAAGTCCCTGATGATCGCCGCGGTCATGACCATCGGCACCGGCAACAACGGTGCCTATGTCACCCCGCGCAACGCCCCCGCGGCGCCCGTCGACCGGGTCGACGTACGCCTCGCGGACGGTGCCGACGCGGCCACCGTGGCCGCTGGTCTGCGTCAGGCGGTGCGGGCGTCGGGCGGGGAGGTGCTCACCGGGGACGCCTGGGTGCGGGCGACGTACCCCGAGACCAACCGGACGACCCGGATGGGCTTCTTCCTGGTCCTCGGGATCGCCCTCCTCTACACCGGCATCTCGCTGGCCAACACGATGGTCATGGCGACCTCCGACCGGGTCCGCGAGCTGGCTGTGCTGCGGCTGGCCGGCGCCACCAAATGGCAGGTGCTGCGGCTGGTGGGCGCCGAGGCGCTGATGGTGGTCATGGTCGGCGGACTGCTGGGAGCGCTGGCCGGGGGCCTCAACCTGGTGGGCATGTGGAGCGCGCTGGGCCTGCTCTCGGTGTGGACGTCCATCGAGATCCCGTGGGCGACGCTCGCGGCGGCCCTGGGTACCTGCACGGTGCTCGCTGTGATCTCGGCGGTCGTTCCGGCCGGCCTCTCCCTGCGCCGCAGGGCGGTGGAGTTGGCAGGCACACGGGAGTGACCTGCTGCGCCGGCGCCGTGCGGGTTATTCTCCCCCGTTCCGTCCGGCGCCGCCTCCGCGTCGCGCGACACCTTCCTGGCCACGGCGCGGACGACCGATGGTGGGGACACCCTGGGAGGCGTCCCCACCATCGGTCTTGCCCGGGTGAGGGGACGCGAGCGCTCTTTGCGGGCAGTGGGGTGGCGGGGGTCCGGTGTGGCCACCCAGGGTGCGTCGGGGCCGGTTGCTTCGTTGGGCTGCAGTCGGAGCTGAGGTTCCGCCATCGTCACCGACGTCTCCCGGGGCCGGTGACCGGTGCGTGGCGAGCATGTTGTCGACGATGAGGACGTTGTCGCGCTGCCAGCTGCGGTGGTGGAGCCGCCGATCGCCTGATCCGGTCCGCTCCGGTCTTGCAGAGGCTACAGACCAGCAGCACGACCCCGGCTTGGATGCCGCTCCGTGCCCATTGCTCTTGACAGGGACTCGGGTGCGCTCTGATACACGGCAATGTGCAGATGATGTCCGTGTGCGAGAGGACGGTCACGACCGTCCGCAGACACCGCGGGCCCGGCACTCCGCTGAGTGCCGGGCCCGCCTCGTATGTCAGTGGCCGGGTGTGAGGGCCGCAGTGCGGCTGTCACCCGTCCCATGGTTCGGCCATGGCGACAGCTACCTTGCGGGGGCCGGTGAACGGTTCGCGGCCGTGCGCTGCCAGCATGTTGTCGACGACGAGCACGTCGTCGCGCTGCCAGTCGAAGCGGGTGAGTGCGGCCCGGTAAGCAGCCCGCAGATGGTCCATGACCTCGTCGGGGATGCGGCCACCGTCGCCGTAGTACGTGTTGGTGGGCAGGTCCTCCTCGGCGTAGATCTCCCGCAGGCCCTCCTGCACCTCCGGGGCGAGCGTCGTCACGTGGAAGAACGTCGCATGGTTGAACCAGACGCGGCTGCCGCTCGCGGGGTGAGTGTGCACGGCCCGGCGTACGACGGTCGTACGCAGTCCGCCGTCCGGCCGCCAGTAGGGTTCGATGCCCTTGCCGCGGCAGTACTCCTCGACGGCGGCCGGGTCCTGCGTTCCGAACGCCTCCTGCCACGGCACGCCGAACTCGGCGTGGAAGTTGCGGACGACCTGCCAGCCCCTGCGCTCGAACTCTTCTCGGACCCCGGGGTCGATGCGCCGATAGACCTCGCGGATGTCGGCGAGCGGGGTGGCGCCGAGTGTGTGGGCGGGCTCGATGCAGTAGAAGTACAGGGTGTTCGGCCAAGTCGCCTGATACGAGTTCTCGTTGTGCAGGAAGATCTCCTCATTGGCCGGGTAGTCCGTCGACGTGTACACCTGTCCCTTGATGGTGGAGCGCGGCGAGGAACGCTCGGCGTAGCGCAGCGGGGCGCTGCCGGAGAAGGCGCGCACCACGCCTTCGAACCCGTCGACGCCTCCGACCTGGAAGCCGCGCAGCAGGATCGCCCCGGTCTCGCCGAGGACCGCCCGCAGCTTCTCGCGGTGAGCGGCGATGTACTCGTGCACCGGGGTGCCCGGCTCTGCGGTGAATTCGATCGCGGTCATGCGACCAGCACTCCTGTCTCCATGCTGGGAACCAGCTCCTCGTACCGATGGATCTCGAGGGGACCGGCGGGGCCGGCCTCCCGGGCCAGCGCCGCGAAGAGCCCGTCGGCCACCGGCAGGTCCTGCACCAGCCACGTCTCGGGGCTGTTCGGGTCGGTGCGGCCGACCAGCACAGGGCCGTCCTGGCAGGGCTGTACGTCGACTGCTCTCAGGTCCGTGATGATGCCGATGCCGATCGCCTTCACCACCGCTTCCTTCCGGGTCCAGCAGCGGAGGAAGGCGCGGGTGCGCGCGCGCTCATCGGGCCGGGAACGGACGTGTGCCAGCTCCGGGGCGCTCATGACGAGCCCGGACACGCCGTCGACGTCCAGGCTGCGGTCGCCTTCCAGGTCGACGCCGACTTGATGGCCGGCGACCACGGCGAGCAGCCAGTGCGGTCCGCAGCGCGAGAGGTTGAACTCGAGGTCGGTGGGCGGCCACTCGATCCGGGGCCGACCGTGCCGCGGGTGGGCACAGCGCGGGCATGGACGTCTGCCGAGGACCACCTCGCCCGGCGGCACGGCGAGGTAGTGGGAGAGCACCCGGCGCAGCGCCGCGTGCGCGGCCGTGTAGCGCACCGCGGCCGGGTCCGGCAGACGGCGGACCTTTTGCCGTTCTTCCTCCGACAGCAGGTCGGTGTCGCCCGGCGCGAGCGCGTCGGGGGCCCGGCCCTGCCAGATGTGGACCGCGTTGCGGTCCCTGAGCCGTTCGTATGCGGTGGTCATCGCCTCAGTCCGTTCATCGGTGGGTCGGGCGGGGGCGGAGCGGGACGGTCAGTCCGACATCGCGACCAGGACCCGGCGCTCGCCGGTGAAGGGGCGGCGGCCATGGGCCAGCAGGACGTTGTCGATCACCAGCAGGTCCCCGGTGCGCCAGTCGACGTCGACTGCGTGCTCCAGGCCGCGGTCGCGGATCTGCTCGACGTACGCGGCCGGGATGGGGCTGCCGTCGGCGAAGGTGACGTTCTGCGGCAGGTCGTCCTCGGGCATGATCTGCACCAGGGCGGCCGCGGTGTCGTCGCCGAGGCCGGCCGGGTGCCACTGGTCGGACTGGTTGAACCACACCTCCGTGTCAGTGACCGGATGGCGGGTGGTGGCCGGGCGCACCGAGGAGACGCGCAGCCCGCCGTCGGCCCGCCACTCCCAAGTGGCGCCGGTCGGGTCGAGGAACGCCTCCACGTCCACGCGGCTGGTCGTCTCGAAGGTGTCCTGCCAGCTCTTGCCCAGGCCGTAGCCGTCGTGCAGGTTCTGCACATAGCGCACGCCGCCCGCGAAAGCCTCGCGCACCTCGGCGTCCAGGGAGTTCAGCCACAGTGCCGCGTCCACCACCGGGGTGGCGCCGCCGCTGCCCGGCTGGATCTGGCAGTAGAAAGCGAGACGGGACGGCCAGGCGTGGGCGTAGCTCATCTCGTTGTGCATCGAGATGGTGAACTCCTGCGGGTACTCGGTGGAGGTGTAGACGTTGCTGCCGACCTTGGTGCGCGGCGAGTTGCCGTGCACATAGGCGAGTCGGTTGGGCAGCAGCAGGTCCAGCACCTCATCCAGGTGGTCGGGGGTTACCCCGAAGCCGCGGAAGACCAGGCCCTTCTCCTCCGTCAGCAGCCGGGTCAGCTCCTGCGGCCCCATGTCCTTGAGACGGGCGACGATTTCACCGGCGTCACCGCCGAACTCGGCCTCGATCTCCAGCGGGGTCCAGATGTCGGTCTGTGTCATCGGTTCATGCCTCCAGATCCTTGGTGATGTCGGCGACCAGCTCCGCCTCACGGGGGGCGAGGTAGAAGTGGTCGCCCGGGTAGGTACGCAGGGCGAAGTCATCGGCCCGGGTCAGCTCGGACCAGGCCAGTACGGAGTCGGGGTCGCAGCCGGGGTCCTGGAGCCCGAGACACGCGGTGATCGGGGCCTGCGTCGGCACGGGTGGTGACGCGGGGCGGTAGTTCTCGACAAGCCGGTAGTCGGCGCGCAGCGCGGGCAGCAGCAGTTCGCGCAGCTCGGGGATGTCGTACGCCTCGGAGCCCAGCGAGCCCAGCCGGCGTACCCCGGCGAGCAGTTCGTCGTCGCCGCGCAGGTACAGGCCGGTGCGGCGGATCCGGTGGGGCGCCGAGCGGGCCGAGACGATCAGCCGACGCGGCACGACCCCGTGCCGGGACTCCAGCCGCAGGGTGGTCTCGTAGGCGACGGTCGAGCCCATGCTGTGCCCGAACAGGGCGAGCGGGCGGTCGAGGCGGGGCAGCAGTGCGGCGGTGACGGCGTCGGCGAGCTCGGCCATGTCCTCGGCAAACGGCTCGGACAGACGCTCCTGACGGCCGGGGTAGCGGACTGCGAGCAGTTCCACGTCCTTGGGCAGCCGTGCCGCCCAGCCGTGGAAGAGCTGAGCGGTTCCGCCCGCGTGCGGGAAGCACACCAGCCGAATCCGGGGCGGCCGCCCGGACGCGGCCGGGTAGGTCCTGAGCCACGGGTCCTCCCACCCGAGCCGGTCAGCCGCGCGTGGCGCTGCCGGTGCCCGTGTCGGTCCCGTCATCCGTGACCTCTCCCTTCAAATCCGGTGCCAGGACGGCGAACAGGGCCAGTACGGCCATGGCGGCGGCGATCGTGTGGATGGTGGTCTCGGCGCCCCAGGCCGCGAGAAGCATGCCTGCCGCGAACGAGCCGAGTGCGTTGGTCCCGGAACCGATGAGTCCCGCCGTGGCGGCGACCCGGCCCTGGAGCGCATCGGGGGTGGTGCGGACCTGGTAGACGGACGCGCCGACGTTGAACACCGCGCCGACGAACCCGGTGCCGGCGTACAGCGCGCCCAGCAGCACCGGTTCGCTGGTGAAGCCCATGGCGCCGATCAGGAGCGTCCAGGACACGGCCCCGCCGATGAGCAGCGTGCGCTGGCGCATCCGACGCTGGATCCGGCCGCCCCCGAGCGCTCCGCACAGGCCGCCGACGCCGCCGATGCCCACCACGACGGCGAGCGTCGCCGAGGGCAGCCCTGCCTCCTTGATCCGCAGGATCAGGGCGAGCGCCAGCATCTGGAACAGCACGTTGGTGCCGGCGACGTACCCGAGGGCGGCGCGCAGGAACCGCTGCCGCCACACCCAGCGTATCCCCTCCGCGACCTCCGTCGTCATACGGCGCCGACCGGTGCGGTCGGCGCTTTCCTGCTGGAAGACCTTGTGGATCAGCAGTAGGGAGAGGGCCGAGACCAGATAACCGAACACGCCGAAGGCGAACGGCAGCCAGCGGGCCGCCGCCTGCAGCAGCACACCGCCGGGCTGGCCGAGCAGCCCGGCCGCCCGGCCGCGCGCCTCGTTCTGCGCGAGAGCGGTGGGCAGGTGCGCCGGATGCACGAGGTTGCGTACGGCTCCCCGTTCGGCGAGCCGGTAGAACACCGCGAGGGACGCCTCGACGAAGGCCGAGGCCGCCAGGTGCGCCACCGTAATCCGGCCCGCCGCGAGGGCGAGCGCGACGCTGCCGACCGTGGCGAGCCGGCCCGCCTCGCACACCAGCATCAGCCGCCGCCGGTCCCAGCGGTCCACCATCGCGCCGGCCGGCAACTGCACCAGCAGCAGCGGCAGCAGGGCCGCCGTGGACACCACGGACATGGCCAGCGGGGAGCCGGTGTGCCACAGCACGATCAGCGGGTAGGCGACCGCCGTGACCCGGGCGGCCAGAAAGGACAGGCTCGCCCCCGACCACAGCAGCAGGAAGTCCCGGTTGCGGCGCAGTGGACAGTCCGGTCCCGCCTCCTCGGCCGTCGTGGCGCCGGCGGCGGGTCCGCCGCCGGTCTCGGCGTCCTCCACGGGTGTCATGCCCGGCACCACTCCAGGACCGCCATCGCACTGTGCATCTTGTTCTCGGCCTGCGCGAAGGCGATGCTCGCGGGGCTGTCGAGGACCTCGGCAGTGACCTCGTCACCCCGATGCGCGGGCAGGTCGTGCATGAACACGGCCTTGGGGCTGGTCTCCCACAGCGCCTCGGTCACCTGGAACGGGGCGAAGACCGCGCGCCAGTCCGGGTCGGGTTTGCTGGTGCCGGTGGTCTGCCAGCGCGTGGTGTAGACGACGTCTAGGTCGGCGGGCAGCGCGTCCATGTGGTGGCACTCGCGGAACACCGCACCGTACCGTGCGGCCTGCTCGGCCGCGCGCTCGCGGTAGGACGGGGCCAGGCCGTAGCCGGGCGGAGTGCGCAGTTCGAACTCGACGCCGGGAAAGCGGGTCAGGGCGAGGGATAGCGCGGAGGCGGTGTTGTTGCCCTCGCCCACGTAGAACACACGCAAGCCCTCGACCCGGCCGAAGTGCCGGCGCATCGTGGTCAGGTCGGTCAGTGCCTGGGTGGGGTGCTCGTCGGCGCTCATCGCATTGATCACGGCCATCCGGTCCTGGGCGGCCCAAGCCCGCATCTCCGCGGGGTCGCCCGCGGTGCGGGCGACGAGGACATCGAGCATGCGGGACAACACCCGCCCGGTGTCCTCGCTTGTCTCACCGGTGTTGAGCTGAAGGTCGCCCGGGCCGTACGCGATGATCTGCGCGCCCAGACGCAGTGCGCCACTGGAGAAGGCGGTGCGGGTACGGGTGGAGGTCTTGCTGAAGTAGACGCCCATGACATCCCCGACGAGCGGAGTCGACCGGCCGGCGGTGCCGGCCGAGAACTCCGCCCCCCGGGCGACCAGAGCCTGCAGATCCACGTCGTCAAGGTCGTCGATGGATATCAGGTGCCGTACGGGTGCCACGGATTGCTCCTCTTTCCTTCAGGGGTGCGGGCCGGCCGATGGGTGGCGGGCGGGGCTGTGCGCTCCCCGTGCGGGGAGCGCGGGGTCATGCCCCTTCCTCCTCGGTGACGACGGGGGCGAGAACCGCCGGGAGCCCGTCGCCGCCCTCGGCCGTGCGCCAGTCGGAGGCCAGGCGGCCGCTGCCGAAACCGGCATGCGTGCGGCCCAGTTCGGTGGTCAGCTGTCGGACGACGGACTTGCCGGAGTCGGCATTGGTCAGGGCGACGAATCCGGTGCCGCCGTGCAGATGGCTGATCGCCATGTTCCAGTAGCCCGAGGGCTCGCCGCCGTGCCCGAACTCCAGGTCGTCGCCGCTGTCGTCGACGATGGTCCCGAGCCCGTAGAACGTGCCGGTCTCGCCCGCCAGCAGCTCCCGGGCCAGAGCCTGAGGGATCAGTGCGTCCGGGGCGCCGAGAAGAGCGTCCCGCACCGCGACCACGAACCGGGCCGTGTCCGCCGCCGTCGTCCACAGCCCCGCGGCGGCGAGGTGGGCGCGGGTGCGCCAGCCGCCCTTGAGCGGGGCGCCGTGAACGTCGTGGCCGAGGGCCACGGGCAGGCCGGCGGTGTGCGGGTGATCCTGGTCGAAGCTGCTGTCGGTGAGACCGAGCGGGTCTAGCACGAGACCCCGCATCAGTGGCTCGAACGGCTCGCCCGTGACGTCCTCCAGCACCTGCTGGACCACCCAGTAGTGCGTGCTGCTCTTACGGAACACCTCCCCCGGCGGCAGCTCGCGGCGCACCCGCGGGGTGGTGGCAGGTGGCCTGCCCTCCAACAGCTCGAGCAGGCTCGGTACCGGCTCGCCGGGGCGGCGCCCGGGACCGCGGTGCCGGGCGAGCCCGGCACGGTGTCCGAGCAGCATCCGCAGGCTGATGCGTCCCGGAGCATCCGCTGCCTCATCGAGGTGCCAGGAGGTGAGGTAGTCATCGATGTCCGCGTCCAGCTCGACGATTCCCCGGTCCACCAGACACAGCACACCCAGCGCGGTGACGTGCTTGCTGATGGAGCCGACCTGGAACAACGTGCGATCCGTCACCGGCGCGTCGCTGCCGGCCGCCAGCACGCCGTGGCCCTCGACGGCCGCAACCACGCCGTCTCGGATGACAGCTAGGGCGACACCGGGCACGTGATGCTCGGTCATGACGGTGTCGATGCCCTCGGCGAGTCCGCCCGGCGTGACGGGGGCCCGGTCCCGCGGCGCGGCGGAGAGCAGCACGGCGGCCCGCGTCACCGCCTCGCTCGTCTGCTCAGCGCCTTCCCCGCCGACCTGCCGGAGCAACTGCGCCAGCAATTCGGCCGGCACCTCGACGGTGCCTGAGGCCGCGGCTTGCAGCCGGGTGGCGTCCGCGTCCGCCGGGCTCGCGTCCCGGGACGCGGCCGGGGCCGCACCGTGCCCACCCTCCGCGGCGGCCGCGTCCGCGTCCACCGCCGCCGCCAGGTCGATCAAGGTGTCGTGCTGGTACATGCGGTAGATCGAGACCACGAGGCCGGCGGCGCGGGCCGCGGCCAGCACCTTGATCATCAGCAGCGAGTGGCCGCCGAGGTCGAAGAAGCGGTCGTGGATGCCGATCTGCTCGACGCCGAGGACCTCGGACCAGATGGCGGCCAGCGCCTTCTCCGTCGGCGTGCGCGGTGGCACGTGCTCCGTGCCGGTGCGCAGCGCACCCCGGTCGGGCACCGGCAGGGCGCGCCGGTCGACCTTGCCGTTGGCGTTCAGCGGCAGGGTGTCCAGGGCCACGAAGGCCGCGGGCAGCATGTACTCGGGCAGGCGCACCGCGCAGTGCTCGGCCAGGACCTCGGGCGCCGGGGCCGCCTCGCCCGCCGCCGTCCAGTACGCCACCGGGCGGCGGTCGCCGGGCACCAGCTCGTGGACGGTGAGGAACGCCTCGCGGACCGCGGGGTGTGTGGTGAGAACGGCCTGGATCTCGCCCAGCTCGACGCGGTAGCCGCGGATCTTGACCTGGTCGTCGATGCGGCCGAGGAACTCGACGACACCGTCGGCAAGCTGACGGACCAGGTCACCGGTGCGGTACAGACGGGCACCCGGCACCTCCCCGTACGGATCGGGCACGAAGCGCTCCGCGGTCAGGTCGGGGCGGCCCGCGTACCCACGCGCCACGCCCGTGCCACCGACATACAGCTCGCCCGGCACACCCACCGGCACCGGATACATCGCCGAATCCAGCACGTACGTCCGCGTGTTCGGCAGCGGACGCCCGATCGGGACCACCTCGCGGCCGGCCGGCTCCGTCACCGGGAAGACCGTGGAACCGACGGACGCCTCGGTCGGACCGTACTCGTTGATCAGACGACCCGGGCCGAGGATGTCCAGTGACCGGTCCGCCGTGGTGCCGGGCAGCGCCTCACCCGCCACCACCACCGCCGCCGCCAGCTCTTCCGCCTGCTCGGTGGTGAGCTGCTCCGCGAGCAGCTCCAGGTGGCCCGGGGTCAGCTTGACGAAGCTGTACGGCGCCTCGGCCAGCAGCGCGGGGCCGAGGCGCCCCGGCTCGGTGTCCTGCGGTACCGCGAACACCCGCTGCCCGGTCACGAGCGGTGCCCACAGGTTGGGGACGACCAGGTCGAAGGCGACCGAGGAGAACAGCGGGGCGCCCCCCGTGCCGCGCACGGCGAGTTCGCGGGCCGCCCAGGCCACGTGGTTGACCAAGCCCCGGTGGGTGACCTCGACGCCCTTGGGCGTACCGGTGGAACCGGAGGTGAAGATGACATAGGCCAGCCGGTCCAGATCGTCCACCCGCACCGGCGCGGTCGCAGGCAGCCCGGCGAGGTCCGCGTCGGCGAGCAGCACCTCAAGGGAGCCGAAACGGCCGGCGAACGCCTCGGAGGTGAGCGCCACCCGGGCACCCGAGGTCGCCACGATGGAGGCGACGCGCCCCGCCGGGTAGGACGGGTCGATCGGCACGTACGTGCCACCCGCCTTCCACACCGCGAGCAGCGCCGCGATCAGGGAGGGCCCCCGGTCCATCTGGACAGCGACGCGCGCTTCGGCGTCGACGCCGCGCTCCCGCAGGGCGTGCGCCAGCCGATTCGCCTGGGCATCCAGTCCGGCGTACGTCACCGTTTCCGTCCCGAGGGTCACCGCCGGGGCGTCGGGGACACGGGCGGCCTGCGCCTCGAACATCTGCAGCACGGTGGCGGTCTCCGCCTCGTGCGCGGTGTCGTTCCAGGTCACGAGCTGCCGCTCCAGCTCCTCGGACGGCAGCGGCACCATGCGGGCGTCGCCGGTCGGATCGGCAGCCATGGCGGCCAGAACCGACGCGTACAGCGCGGTGAGCCGGTCGGCGTTCTCGCGGGACAGTGCGTGGGTGTGCGTGGCCATGAGCAGGTAGCCGGAGACCGCCGAAACCGCCAGGTCGAACTCGGTCGCGCCCTCGCCGGAGCTGTCGGCCAGGTCGACGCGCTCGGTGTCGACGTGGTCGAAGTCCTGGTAGCTGAAGCGGACGTCGAGCAGGCGCTCCACTCCCGCGTCGTGCTGGATCGCCGGCATCGGGTGCCGACGGTGCTCCCACATGCCCGCCTCGTGCGCGAAGACCTCGCGGACCAACTCCTCCCAGGTGCGGTCGCTGTCTGCGTCGAAGGCGAACGGCAGGGTGTTGAGGTACATGCCGTACACCCGGTCGGCGCCCGGTGCCTCGGGGCGGGCGCTGAACACCAGGCCCGAGTGGAACCGGCTCTCCTCGGTGAGCAGGCTGAGCACCTTCAGGTGCGCGGCCAGCAGCACGCTCTTGACCGAGACGCGGGCCCGGGCGGCCAACGCGCGCAGCCCCGACTCGTACGGGCCGAGCTCCACGGCGACCCTGTAGCGTTCCCGTTCGGCGGTGCGGTCGCCGGCCCAGGCCGACGGCAGGGAGAAGCGCGCGTAGCCGCTCGTGACCTGCCGCCAGTACGCCCGGTCCTGCTCCGACTCCAGCGAACGCAGTTCGGCGGCGACGAAATCGGCGTAGCGCACAGGCGGCGCGGGCGCCTCGGACGGCTCCCCGCCGTCGCGCACCCGACGGTACTCGTCAAGCAGCTCCATCAGCAGTGCCCGGTGGCTCCAGCCCTCGGTGATGGCGTGGCAGACGGTCAGGCCGAGCCGCCAGCCGTCGTCCTCGACATGGGCGGTCATCCGCAGCAGCGGTGCCCGTTCCAGGTCGAACAGATCGGCGCGCTCGCGGCTGACGAACTCCTTGACGGCTACGCGCCGTTGTGTCTCGTCCAGCTCCCTCAGGTCGTGCACGGCCACTGGGACGGCGGCCTCGGCGCGCACCACCTGGAGCGTCTGTGAGTAGCCGTCGAGGTGGAAGGAGGTGCGCAGCATCTCATGGCGGACTGCGACCACGGCGGCGGCGACCCGCAGCGCCCGCTCCGAGAACGGCTCCGGCTCGCTGATCCGGAACGAGGAGACGTTGTGGTAGGCGTGCCCGGTGTCGTCCGCCAGCATCTCCAGGACCATCCCGAGCTGCACCTGCGTCAGCGGGTAGGCGTCCACGGCGTCGCGCGGGAGCGCCTGCCGGTCCTCAGCTCCGATCAGCGCAAACCGCTCGACGGGCGCGTCCACCTCCGTACACGCGGGGCGGCCGGTGAGGAACTCGCTCAGCTCGGCGACCGTGCGGTGCTCGAAGACGTCCCTGATCCCGATGTCGAACCCGGCCGAACGGAGCGCGCCGACAAGCGCGACGGCACGGATGGAGTGGCCGCCGATCTCGAAGAAACCGTCCTCCACACCGACCCGTTCCCGGCCCAGCACCTCGGCCCAAATGCCGGCGATCCGCTCCTCGATCGCCGTGCGCGGCGCGACATATCCGTCGTCCACAGCCGCGACGGAGTCCGGGGCGGGCAGGGCGCGCCGGTCGACCTTGCCGTTGGCGTTCAGCGGCAGGGTGTCCAGGGCCACGAAGGCCGCGGGCAGCATGTACTCGGGCAGCCGGTCGGCCAGATGGGCCCGTACGGAGTCGGCGGCCGCGTCGGCCGGCGCGTAGTACGCCGTCAGCGCATCCTCGTGGACGGTGAGGAACGCCTCGCGGACCGCGGGGTGTGTGGTGAGAACGGCCTGGATCTCGCCCAGCTCGACGCGGTAGCCGCGGATCTTGACCTGGTCGTCGATGCGGCCGAGGAACTCGACGACACCGTCGGCAAGCTGACGGACCAGGTCACCGGTGCGGTACAAACGGGCACCCGGCACCTCCCCGTACGGATCGGGCACGAAGCGCTCCGCGGTCAGGTCGGGGCGGCCCGCGTACCCACGCGCCACGCCCGTGCCACCGACATACAGCTCGCCCGGCACACCCACCGGCACCGGATACATCGCCGAATCCAGCACGTACGTCCGCGTGTTCGGCAGCGGACGCCCGATCGGGACCACCTCGCGGCCGGCCGGCTCCGTCACCGGGAAGACCGTGGAACCGACGGACGCCTCGGTCGGACCGTACTCGTTGATCAGTTCGGTGTCCGGGGCGAGTGCCCTCCAGCGCTCCAGCGTGGCGCGGGTGAATGCCTCGCCGGCCACCACCAGCACCGGCGCCAGCGCGGCCGCCTGTTCGGTGGTGAGCTGCTGGGCCAGGATGTCGAGGTGCCCCGGGGTGAGCTTGACGAAGCTGTACGGTCCTGAGGCGAGCAGGTGTTCGCCCAGGTCGGCCAGGGTGACGTGCTGCCCCACCGTGTGTACGGCCTGCCCGGTCACGAGCGGTGCCCACAGGTTGGGGACGACCAGGTCGAAGGCGACCGAGGAGAACAGCGGGGCGCCCCCCGTGCCGCGCACGGCGAGTTCGCGGGCCGCCCAGGCCACGTGGTTGACCAAGCCCCGGTGGGTGACCTCGACGCCCTTGGGCGTACCGGTGGAACCGGAGGTGAAGATGACATAGGCCAGCCGGTCCAGATCGTCCACCCGCACCGGCGCGGTCGCAGGCAGCCCGGCGAGGTCCGGCAGCTCACTGAGCGTCACCACGGCTGCGGACGCCTCCCGCACGGCGGTGACCCGGGCCGCCGGGTAGGACGGGTCGGCCGGAACGTAGGCGCCGCCCGCCTTCCATACCGCGAGCAGGGCGGTCAGCAGATCGGGGCCGCGGTCCAGCCGGACCAGCACCCGAGACTCGGCTGTGACGCCGAGGCCGCGCAGGTGGTGGGCGAGTCGGTTGGCATCGGTGTCGAGGTCGGCGTAGGAGACGGTGGCACCCGCGTGCTCGACGGCGACCGCGTCCGGGGTGCGCGCGGCCTGCGCCTCGAACATCTGGAGCACAGAGGCGGTCTCGGCCTCGTGCGCGGTGTCGTTCCACTCCGTCGTCTGCCGCTCCCGCTCGCCCTCGGGCAGAAAGGTGACCTGGGCGTCGCCCTCGGGGTCCGCGGCCATCGCCTCCAGGACCTGGCGCAACATCTGTGCGAGCCGGTCCGTGGCACTGCGGCTCAGGGCGCGCGGGGAGGCGGTGAGGACGAGGTGGCCGATGCGGGCCGAGACGCCGAGCGAGAACTCCGTGGGGCTGTCGTCGATGCTCGCCAGGTAGTCGACCTGGTCGTGGTCGACCTGGTCGAAGTCGTGATAGCTGAACCGCATCTCGACCAGCCGCTCGGTGTCGGCGAGCTCCCGCTGGATGACCGGCATCGGGTAGGTGCGGTGCGACCAGAGTTCGACCTCGCGGGCGAAGACGGCGGCGACCAGCTCGCGCCAGGTTGCCGCGGAACGGTCGTACGCGAACGGCAGCGTGTTCAGGTGCATGCCGTAGACCCGGTCGGCGCCGAGCACCTCGGGCCGTGCGTTGCACACCAGGCCGGTGAGAAAGCGCTCCTCCTGCGTGAGCATGCTGAGCGTCTTCAGGTGGGCCGCGTACAGCACGCTCTTGAGCGAGGCCCCCGCCCGGGAGGCCAGTGCGCGCAGCCTGTCCTCCAGGTCGTGGAAGGGCACGGGGACGCGCCGGGGGGCACCGGCATCGTCCGGGTCACCGCGCCACGCGGCGGGCACGGTCAGCGGCGGGTAGCCGTCGACGACGGACTGCCAGTAGGCACGGGACTCCTCCGAGCCCAGGGCGTCCAGTTCCGCGGCGATGAAGTCGGCGAACCGGACAGCCGGGGCGCGGGACCCGGCGGGCTCCCGGCTGTCGCGGATGCGGCCGTACTCCTCCAGGATCTCCATCAGCAGCGAGTGGTGGCTCCACCCGTCCAGGATCGCGTGGCACTCGGTGTTGGTGATCCACCAGCTCCCGTTACCGGCCACGTGCGCGTGCAGGCGCAGCAGCGGCGGCGTCGCGAGATCGAACAGGGCAGCGCGTTCCTGTCGGACGAACTCCCGCAGTTCCGCGAGGAGCTGGCCCTCGGACAGGTGGGAGACGTCACGCACGCCGACCGGCAGTTCCGCGGTCGCGTGCACCATCTGCATCGGTACGGAGCAGCCGGTCAGATCGAAGGAGGTACGCAGGACGTCATGGCGGGCGGCGACCACGTCGGCGGCCGCACGCAGCGCCTGCGCGGAGAACGGCTTCTCGTCGCGGATCCGGAACGACGTGGCGTTGTGGTACGGGTGCCTGCCGTCGTCGGTCAGCATTTCCACGACCATGCCGAGCTGCACCTGAGACAGCGGGTACGCGTCGACGACGCCCTCCGGGAGGCGGGCCACGTCCTCAGCCGTGATCAGTGCGAATGGTTCCACCGTGCGTCCGGCGCCGGTCGGCGCCGGACGGCCGGTGACCAGTTCGGCGATGCGGGCGACGGTGCGGTGCTCGAAGACGTCGCGCACCGCGAGGTCGTAGCCGATGGCCCGCAGCCGGCCCACGAGGGCGACGGCACGGATGGAATGCCCGCCCACGTCGAAGAAGCTGTCCTCGACGCCGACCTGTTCCAGGCCCAGGACATCCGCCCACACGGCGGCGATGCGCTCCTCGGCAACCGTGCGTGGGGCGACGGACCCCGTCGGCCCCAGGGCCTCCCGGCCGGGCGCGGGCAACGCCCGCTTGTCGAGCTTGCCGTTGGTCGTCAACGGCAGCGCGTCCAGGGCGACGAACGCCGCCGGGACCATGTAGGCGGGTAGTCGGCTCGCCAGGTGGGAGCGAAGGGCAGCCGGCACCGGCGCGACCCCGTCGGCCGGGGTCACGTACGCGACCAGCCGCTTGTCGCCGGGAGTGTCCTCGCGCACCAGCACGACCGCGTCCCGCACGTCCGGGTGGGCGGCCAGCGAGGTCTCGATCTCGCCTGGTTCTATGCGGAAACCGCGGATCTTGACCTGGTCGTCGATGCGGCCGACGAACTCCAGCCGCCCGTCCGAGAGCCGGCGGGCCAGGTCACCGCTCCGGTACAGGCGGGACCCGGGCGGCCCGTACGGGTCGGGCACGAACCGCTCCGCGGTCAACCGCGGCCGGTTGAGGTAGCCACGCGCCACACCGGCGCCGCCCACGCAGATCTCGCCGGGTACGCCCACCGGCACGGGTCGGCCGTCCGCGTCCAGCAGACACACGCTCAGGTCCGCCAGCGGACGGCCGACCGGACTGGCCCCCGGCGAGTCGAGGTCCTGCCCGGTCACGCGGTGGTAGGTGGTGTGGACCGTGGTCTCGGTGATCCCGTACATGTTGGCCAGGGCGACCCGCTCCAGACCGAACCGCTCGGCCCACGGCCGTAGATCGGAGACCTCCAGCTTCTCGCCTCCGAAGACCACCGCACGCAGGGCCGGCCCGGCGTCGGTGCCGACCAGGGCGCGGAACGCGGTTGGCGTCTGGTTCAGGAAGGTGACCCGTTCGCGCGCCAGGAGGTCGAGGAAGTCCTCCGGGGAGCGCACGACGGAGTCCGGGACCACGACGAGGTGACCGCCGTAGAGCAGTGCTCCCCACATCTCCCACACCGAGAAGTCGAAGGCGTAGCTGTGGAACAGTGTCCACACGTCCGTCTCGGCGAAGGCGAAGTGCTCGTGGCCGCGGTCCATGAGGCGGACCACGTTGCTGTGGGTGAGCGCGACTCCCTTGGGCCTGCCGGTCGAACCCGAGGTGTAGATCGTGTAGATCAGGTTCTCCGGGCTGCCGGCGACGGCCGGGGCGGTGTCCGGCTGGGCCGCGATGAGTTCCGCGTCCCCGTCGAGCAGCAGCAGCTCCCCGGTGAACAGCCCGGCGTGGGCTCGCGTGGTGACGACGACGGAGGCCCGGGCATCGTCCACGATGTAGGCGATCCGGTCCGCAGGGTTGGCCGGGTCCAGCGGCAGGTACGCGGCACCGGACTTCAGGATGCCGAGCAGTGCCGGCATCAGCTCGATGCCGCGCTCCAGGCTGAGACCGACCAGGGTCTCCGGGCCCGCCCCCTTGGCGATCAAGGCGTGGGCGATGCGGTTGGCGCGGGCGCTGAGTTCGGCATACGTCAGAGCGGTCCCCGCGAAGGAGACGGCGACGCGGTTCGGGGTGCGCGTGGCCTGTTCCTCGAACAGCTCGTGCACGCGGCGGGTCACCGGACGCGGCTGTTCGGCCGGGCTGATCAGCATGGCCCGCTCCTCGTCCCCGATGATCTCCAGCACGGACAGTCGCGCTCCGGGGGCAGCGGCGACGCCGGCGAGCAGGCGCAGCAGATGGCCGCGGAACCGCTCCACGGTCGTACGGTCGAACAGCGCCGTCGCGTACTCCAGGTGCCCGCCGAGCGACCCGTCCCCGCCCTCGCGCAACTGCAGGTCCAGGTCGAACTTGGCGAACCGGCCCGAGCCCTCGAAGGGCGACACCTCGATGCCGGGCAGCTCGAACGCGGCGTCCCGGTCGCCGTGCAGGGTGAACGCGACCTGGAACAGCGGGGTGCGCGACAGGTCGCGCTCCGGCCCGATCGCCTCGACGACCCGGGCGAAGGCCAACTCCTGGTGATCGTATGCGTCCAGCACCGTGGCGCGGGTGCGGGCGAGCAGCTCGGTGAACGCCGGGTCGCCGGACAGGTCGCCGCGCATCACCAGGGTGTTGATGCCGTAACCGATCAACTGCTGCAGCTCCGGGCGGCCCCGACCGGAGACCACGGTGCCGACCGCGATGTCGGTGCGGCCCGTGTAGCGGGCCAGCAGGGTCTGGTAGGCGGCGAGAAACAGCATGAACAGTGTGCTGTCCTGGGCGGCCGCCAGCTCGCGTAGCTGGGCCGCGAGCGGTTCCGGCACCTCGAACGGCACCGCGGCTCCCGCACCGTCCCGCACCGCCGGACGCGACCGATCCGCGGGCAGATCGAGCGGGGCGAGGTCCGCCAGCCGCTCTTTCCAGTTATCGATATGACGTGTCATCACGTCTTGAGTGAGCTGCTCGCGCTGCCAGGCCGCGTAGTCGGCGTACTGCACGGCGAGCGGGGCCGGGGCCGCACCGTTGTACAGCTCGCTCAATTCCTGGCCGAAGACCTGGGTGGACCACGCGTCGCAGGCGATGTGGTGGAAGACCACCGCGAGCACGTGCTCGTCGGCTGACATCCGGATCAGCCGGCCCCGCACCGGCCAGTCGCGGCCCAGATCGAAGGTGCGGGACAGGTCCGCCTCGACCAGGGCCTGCGCCGCCTCGTCGTCCGCGGCCTGAGAACGTGCCAGCGGCAGCGGACCGGGGGCGTCGACGACCTGGACCGGCTCGTCGTCCCGCAGGACGTAGCGGGTGCGGAGGATCTCGTGCCGCTCCACCACCCCCTGCCAGGCCCGGTCCAGGGCATCGGCGTCGAGCGGGCCGCGCAGCCGCAACACCAGCGGCACCAGGTACTCCGGGCTGTCGGGCTCCAGCCGGCTGAGGAACCACATCTGCTGCTGCCCGTACGACAGCGGCAGCGAGGCACTGCGTTCGGCGCGCGGAATCCCCGTACGGCGCGGTGCGGCGGCACGGCCGCCGGCGAGGCGGCGGCGCAGCAGCTCAGCACGGAGCGCGTCGGCATCGGTGCCCGAAACGACGGGTGTGTCCATGTTCCCGGTGCTCATGCCAGGTGCTCCTTGCTCCGCGATGTGGTGTCAGCGGTGGGAAGGGTGCCGACGGCGTTCAGCAGTTCGGCGTCGGACAGCGCGGCCACCTCTGCGGCGACGAGCTCCTCGACGGCGGCCGCGAGCTGGGCGACCGTCGGGCCCTCGAAGACCGTGCGGACGGCGAAGTCGATCCCGTACTCCTGCTGGATCCGGGAGATGAGGCGGATCGCGAGAATCGAATTGCCACCGAGGTGGAAGAAGTTGTCGTGCGCCCCGGCCTGGACACCGAGTAGCTCGGCCCAGATCTCCGCGACGGCCTCCTCCACCGGGCCACGCGGCGGGACGTGCGCGTCGCCGTCGGGCAGCCCGGGTGCGGGCAGCGCCCTGCGGTCCACCTTGCCGTTGGCGTTGACCGGGACGGCCTCCAGCGCGGTGAAGGTCGCCGGGATCATGTACTCCGGCAGCCGTGGCGCACAGTGCGCGGCGAGGTCGGGCAGTTCGGTGCCGGGCTCGGCGGGCACCGCATAGCAGGCCAGCGCGGGCTCGCCGCCCTCCGGCCGGTGGACGACGACCACGGCCTCGCGCACGGCGGAGTGCGCTGCCACCACGGCCTGGATCTCGCCGAGCTCGACGCGGTAGCCGCGGATCTTGACCTGGTCGTCCAGTCGGCCCAGGAAGGACACGGTGCCGTCGGGCAGGCGGCGGACCAGGTCCCCGGTGCGGTAGAGGCGGGCACCGGGCTCGGCGGCGTACGGGTCGGGCACGAACCGCTCGGCGGTCAGCCCGGGCCGGCCCGCGTAACCCCGGGCGACGCCCGTGCCGCCCACGTACAGCTCCCCGGCCACGCCGACCGGGACCGGCCGCATCGCCGCGTCCAGCACGTACATCGTCATGTTGGGCAGCGGCCGCCCGATCGGCAGGATGTCCGGAACCGGCCCGGCGTCCTCGGGGGGCACTGGGTGGACGGAGGTTCCGACGGACGCCTCGGTCGGCCCGTACTCGTTGATCAGCGTCATGTCCGGTGCCAAATCCCGCCAGCGCGCGAGCGTGTCACTGGTGAACGGCTCGCCCGCCACCACCATGACCGGGGCGAGTGCGCCCGCCTGGGCGGGGGTGAGCTGGTGGGCGAGGATGTCCAGATGCCCCGGCGTCAGCTTCAGGAAACTGAAGGGGGCGGCCTCCGCGAGGCACTTGCCCAGCTCGGACATGTCCGTGTCCTGCGGCAGCAGGAACAGCCGCTGACCGCTGACCAGGGGCGCCCACAGGTTCGGCACCACGAGGTCGAAGGCGACCGAGGAGAACAGCGCCGCGCCGCCGAAGTCATGGGCCGCCAGCTCCCGCGCGGCCCAGGCCACATGATTGGTCAGCCCCCGGTGGGTGACCTCGACGCCCTTGGGCGTGCCGGTCGAGCCCGAGGTGAAGACGGTGTACGCCAGCCGGTCCAGGTCCCTGGTGCGTGCGGGCGCGTCGGCAGGCCGTACGGCGATCTCGGCCGCGTCGGCATCGACCCGCAGCACCCGCAGCCCGGGCACGGTGAACCGGTTCTCGTACGCCGAGGAGGTCACCACGGCCCGTACCCCGGCCGCCTCGCACATCGTGGCGATGCGCTCCGCCGGGTACGACGGGTCGACCGGCACGTAGGCGCTGTCGGCCTTCCACACCGCAAGCAGCGCGGTCACCAGCTCCGGGCCCCGGTCGAGCAGGACCGCGACACGGGACTCGGCGCCGTCGCACAGAGTGCGCAACTGGTGGGCGAGCCGGTTGGCGGCGGTGTCCAGCTCTCCGTACCGGACGGTTCGGGCGCCGAAGGCCAGGGCTGTGCGCTCGGGGGCGGTGCGGGCCTGCTCCTCGAAACGCTCGACGACGGTGCGCTCGTCGTACCCGCACGCGGTGTCGTTCCACTCGGCGACCAGCAGACGGCGCTCCTCGTCGCCGAGCAGCTCCAGCTCGCCGAGGGGCGTTTCGGGGTGCTGCGCGACACGGTCGAGCAGCGTGAGGAAGTGGCCGGCCATCCGCTCGGCGGTGGCCCGCTCGAACAGCGAGGTCGCGTACTCCAGGACACCGTCCAGCGCACCCTCGGCGGTCCGCCGCATGAACAGCGACAGGTCGGTCTTCGCAACCTGCCATGCCTCGGTGAACGCTGTCAGGTCCGCGGCGCCGGTGCCGACGGACGTCACGCCCTCGCTGTGCAGGTCGAAGGCAGCCTGGTAGAGCGGTGTGCGGGACAGGTCGCGCTCGGGCTGGAGCTCGTCCACGAGCCGCTCGAAGGGCAGCTCCTGATGGACGAAGGCCATGCGGGCGGCGTCCCGGACCCGTCGCAGGGCCTCGGCGAAGGTCAGTTCGGTGGACAGCGCGCAGCGCACCACCAGGGAGTTGAGGAAGAAACCGACCATGTTCTCGGTCTCGAACCGGGTGCGGCCGGCCACCGGGGTGCCGACGGGCACGTCCCACTGGCCGCTGTAGCGAGCCAGGAGCGTGGCGTACGCCGTCAGCAGCGCCATGAACGGGGTCGCACCGTGCGCCCGCCCCAGCTCGGCCAGACCGGCGGCCGTCTCGGCCGGGACCCGGAAGGGGACCATCGCGCCGCGCGGGTCGCGGACCGCGGGCCGGGGCCGGTCGGCCGGCAGGTCGAGCGGGCCGATGTCGTCGAGGGCGGTCCGCCAGTGGGCCAGCTCGCGCTCGACGGCCCCCTCGGTGAGCCGGGCGTGCTGCCAGGCTCCGTAGTCGGCGTACTGCACGGTCAGAGCGGGCAGCACGGGTTCGCGGCCGTCCTGGTACGCGGCGCACAGCTCGCGCAGCTCGCGGTCCAGGACCACCGTCGACCAGCCGTCGCAGGTGATGTGGTGCAGCGTCAACAACAACAAGTGGTCCTCGCCGGGCAGCCGCACCAGCAGCGCCCGCCACAGCGGTCCCTCGGCCAGGTCGAAGCCGCGCGCGAACTGCTCGCCGAACAGCTCGGGCACCTCCGCGCGCCCGGCGTCCTCGACGCGCAGATCGATCCGGGCGGTGCCCGGGGCGTCGATGATCTGACGGGGCTCGCCGACCTCGGCGCGGTACCGGGTGCGCAGCGGCTCGTGCCGGGCGGCCAGCGCGTCCAGGGCGCGGCCCACCGTCTCCGGCTCCAAGCCGGCAGGCAGCCTCAGAAACAGCGGGGCCACCCACTCGGGGCTGCCGGGGTGCATCCGGTCCAGGAACCACAGGCGACGCTGACCGGAGGAGAGCGGAAGCTCACCGGAGCGCGGCACGGGGAGGATGTCGGGCTTGTCGTCGGCCAGGGCACCCGCCCCAGCGGTGGTCAGGGCGTCGACCGCGGTGCCTGTTGGGGTCGTGGTCGTGGCGGTGACCGTCTGGCCGGACTGAGTCCCTGCCGGGGGCACGGCGAGCAGCTTGGCCTGGGCCTCGACCGTCGTAGCCGCGAAGAGACCCCGCAGCGAGACCTTCTCGCTGGTCGCGGCCCGCAGTCGCGCCGCCAGCCGGGTGAGCTGCAGCGAGGTGCCGCCCAGGGCGAAGAAGTCGTCGAACGCGCCAATTCGTTCCTTTCCGAGCAGTTCGGACCAGACGCCGGCCACCATCTCCTCAGCGGCGTCGCGCGGGGCGGTGTGCTCCGGCTCCCGGGCGGCGGCAGTCTCCTCGGCGCTGGGCAGCGCGGCGCGGTTCACCTTCCCGTTGGGCAACTGCGGGAAGGTGTCGAGCGTGTGGAAGAAGGAGGGCACATGGCTGTCGGGCAGTCGCTCGGCCAGGAACACGCGCAGCTCGCCGGCGTCCACTGCGGCGCTCACCGTGAGATGCGCGGCCAGCCGCTTGCCGCCGTCCTCCGCCGGATACGCGATGACGACCGCGCCGGTGACCGACGGGTGGGCGGCGAGCGCGGCCTCGATCTCGCCCGGCTCGATGCGCACCCCGTTGACCTTCACCTGGTCGTCGAGGCGGCCCCTGTACTCCAGGGTGTGGTCGGCACGCCAGCGCACCTGGTCGCCGGTGCGGTACAGACGGGCGCCGGGCTCGGTGGCGTACGGGTCGGGCACGAACCGCTCGGCGGTCAGCCCGGGCCGGCCCGCGTAACCGCGCGCGACCTGCGGGCCGCCGACGTACAGCTCGCCGGGAACGCCCACCGGGACCGGCGTGCCGTTCACGTCGAGGACGAGTAGCTTGGTGCCGGGCAGCGGGCGGCCGATGGGCACCGCGCCAGTGGTGACGGACGGGTCGGCCCGCTGCGCGGTGACGTCGATGGAACACTCGGTCGGACCGTAGGTGTTCCACACCTCGACGTCCTCGCCGACCTTCTCCCGCACCCGGGCGACCAGTTCGGCGTGCAGGGGTTCACCGGCCGAGAACAGCAGCCGCAGCGCGCCGCAGTGCTCCCAGCCGTCCTCCGCCATCAGCAACCGCAGCACGGACGGCACCACCTGCAGCACGGTCACCCCGAAGTCGCCGACCGCACGCAGCAGTGCCGCCGGATCGTGCTCGGCACCCGCCGGGGCCAGCACCACTGTGCCGCCACAGACCAGCGGGGCGAAGATCTCCCAGCCGGCCGCGTCGAAGCCGACGGTCGTCTTCTGCAGCACCCGCTCGCCGGGACCGAACCCGTGCCGCTCCACGGCCCAACCCACACGACGGGCAATGCCCGCGTGGGTGACGACCACGGCCTTGGGGCGGCCGGTGGAGCCGGAGGTGAAGATGGCGTACGCGACGTTGTCGGCCCCCGCGGCGACACCGTCCTCGGGGGCGTCGCCGGCCTCGGGAATCTCCTGTGGGTCGACGCGGCGGGCGCCGGCCTCGCGCACGACGGCGTCCAGTTGTGGCGCGGCCAGCACCAGGCCCGCACCGGAGTCGCGGATCAGACTCGACAGCCGCGCCGGGGGCTGGGCGGGGTCGAGCGGGACGTAGCCCGCGCCGGCCCGCCACACACCGAGCAGCGCGGCCACCAGGTCGAGCCCGCGGGGCAGGCTCACCCCGACGAGCGTCTCGGGCCCTGCACCCAGGTCCCGGAGGCAGCGGGCCACGCGTGCGGACGCACGGTCCAGCTCCTCGTATGTCACCACCCGGTCGCCGTCGACGACGGCGACGGCGTGCGGCGTACGGAACGCCTGCTCGGCGAAACGTTCCGGAAGCAGTTCGGCGTTCACGGCAACTCCTGTCACATACCTGGGTGTCGGGCAGCGGCGGACTCAGGCCGCGGAGGACTCGTCCATGCGGCGGCGCAGGCTCAGCGGGCGCATGTCGGTCCACACCTCTGCGATCCGGGCCAGGCACTCCTCCCGGGAGCCCTCGGTGCCCTCGACGTGCCAGCCTGCGGGCAGCTCCCGCCCGACGGGCCACAACGAGTACTGCTCCTCGTCGTTGAACACCACGCGCTGGCGGGTGCCTTCGGTCTGCTCGGTGGTCATGGGAACTCCTTCAGGCATACGAGTGGACGGGTGGGGTCGGCAGGTGGGCAGAGGCGGGCGAGCGCAGGGCGTCACGCTCAGGCCGGCAGGAAGTTGTCGACACGAACGCCCAGCCCGCGCCGTTCGGCCTCCTCGCGCACGTACTCGGCCAGCGCGATGTCGAGCACTCCGAGGCCGAACGGGGAGTAGACGACGGGCCGTTCCGGTACTCGGTGCAGGGTCGCGGTGCCGCGCAGCAGCGCGCCGATCTCGGCGGCGACGAAGCCCCGGTTCCCGGCGGCCTGTTGGGCCAGGTCGAGGGAGGTGCGCTCACGGCAGACGTGGTCCGTGTCGTCGACCACGTTGACCGCGTCACGGATCGCCCCGGCCGTCAGGTCGCGCAGCGAGACGTGCAGCACGGTGGTGTCCGGGCCGCATGCGGTCAGGTCCATGTGCGGGGCGGCCGCGGTGGTGGCCAGCGACACCAGCCGGTGCTCGCCGAGGGCCGCCGCCAGGTCGGTCACCGGGCGGGCCTTCACCTCGGGCGCGGCCTCGGCGCAGCGGTCGGCGAACGCTTCGGCACGGGCCGGGTCGGTGTCGTACAGGGCGGCCTCGCGCAGCCCGGGCAGGGCGGCGGCCAGGAAGCGCAGGATCTCCAGGTTGATCACGCCGCAGCCGATCAGCAGCACGGAGGCCGGGGGCCGCTCGACGGTGAGCTCCGCAGCGGCGAGCGCGGCGCTCGCGGCGGTGCGTTTGGCCGAGATCACGGCGCCCTCGACGAACGCGACCGGGCGGCCGTGGTGGAGGGAGTTGAGCACGATGGCGGCACTGGCGCGCTCGGTGCCGGCAGAGACGTTGCCCGGGAAGGAGGCGATCCACTTCATCCCGGCCGCCGGACGCTCGCCGCCGCGGTAGGCCGGCAGGCCGATGATCCGGTCGCCGCGGTGGTGCTCTTCGGGGAAGCGCAGGAACGTCGAGTGCGGCAGGGACGTCTGCCCGGCGTCGTGCAACCGGTAGGTGTCGGCGACGAGGCGGATGATCTCCGTCTCCCGACCGGACAGCACATCCGCCACATCGGTGCGCCGGAGGACCAGCATGGGGTTTCCTTCTCTGCGGGACGGGCGAGGACAGGAACCAGGGACGATGGCGAGAAATGGCCGGAGGCGGTGAGGACACAGCCTGCAGCGATGCAGCGATGGTGGGCTCCGGCGCTATATGCGCCCTATACGTCCCTCCCGCTGTGCCGGGCCCCGCGCAGCGGGGTCATCGCCGCCGTACGGCCTCCAGCTCGTACAGGCTCGTGCCCGCCAGGAGGGGATCCTGACGGACCTCGAGCGTGAAACCGTGGCGGTGCAGCAGGTCCTGGACGGCGGTGAGGCGGCCGGCCTCGTCGTGGACCTCGGCCACCACCATGTGGATCAGGGGCCAGTGGCAGTCCTCGATGCCGCGCAGAACGTCCAGTTCCGCGCGTTCGACATCGACCTTGAGAAGGTCGACGCGGGGGACGGCGTGGCGGCGCAGCAGGTGGGAGACGGTCACGGCGGGGACGGTGGACTCGACGCCCTCGTGCAGGCCTTCGACCAGTTCAGCGGCGTCCTCGGGACCCACCCCGCTGTTGCGCAGGAAGGTCAGGGTGATCTCGTCGTCGGCGGCCCGGTCGGCGTGGAGTCCGGAGTTGCCGGGGGCCTCGGGGTAGTACGTGAAGCGCAGTCGGCCGGGCTGCTCCGCGACGGCCGCACACTCCGCCGCCCAGCCCGGCGCCGCGTGCTCGGTGAGATTGCGCACCAGACAGGCATGCAGTTCGGCCGCCGGCTCGGCCGCGATGACGCGGACGTGCGCCCGGGTGCGCGCGCAGAGAACCGACAACAGTCCGATGTTGGCGCCCACGTCGATGACCGTGCTCCCGTCCCACAACCCCCGTGCCGCCCGGTCGTACGCCCCCGGGGCAGCATCTCCCTCCACATGGCCACCGCCGCGGGGCCGTTGGTGCACCACACGGCGGGACCGTCCGGCAACTGCTGCCGCAGGGGGCACCGGGACGGGGAACGGTCGCTTTCGTCCCGTTCCCTGGGCTGGTTCCTCCTGAGGCGCTCATGCCGCCCCCGACCCGAGTGCGAGCAGGAAGGCCAGGTCGTCGTGGGCGACGAGGGGGACATCGGACACGCGGGCGCCGGGCGCATCGAGGGAGGTGTCGAGCAGGCGGCGCCAGGTGTCCCCGAACCGTTCGATCGTGGCCGCGTCGAACAGGTCGGTGTTGTAGCGCAGCACCGCCCGGAAGCCGTCGGCGCCATGGAGCACCTCCACGGTCAGATCGAGCTGCCCCTCCTGCTGCGGCACGTCGCACAGTTCGGCCCGCAGCCCGCCGAGCCGCACCGGCCCCTCGTACAGCCCGGGCACCGGCAGCCGGTCCGCGGCCACCAGCGTGCAGGAGATGCGGAACAGCAGCCCGCGCGAGGGTCCGCTGTCCAGCAGCTCGACGGGATGGCGGGCGTGTGCCATCCCGGTATGAAGCTGCCGCCGCGCCGACTCGACGACCTCCAGCAGCGTCGTCGCGGACGTGAACCGCCCCACGAGCGGCAGCGCGTTGACGTAGTAGCCGACCGCCTCCCGGGTGCCGGGCGTGAACCGTGTGGTGGCCGGGCAGCCGATGACGAAGTCGTTGCCGGCGCCCGAACGATGCAGGGCGGACTCGAAGGTGCCGAGCAGCCAGGCAAACGGAGTGAGGCCCCGGTCCGCGGCCGCTCTGCGCAGTCGTCGCGCCATTGCCGCGTCCAGCCTCACCTCGTGGGTGGCACCGTTGAGAGTGCGCTGCGCCGGCCGCGGCCGGTCGGTGGGCAGCTCCGCCGCGCGGACCCCGGCGCACACGTCCCGCCAGTACACCGCGGCCCGCTGCCCACGCGGCGATGCGACGAAGTCCCGCTCGGCACGCACCTGTTCGTCCCAGGGCGTGACGGCAGCGGGCGGGGCTGCGAGTGCGCCCCGCCCGCTGCGGGCGCCGTACTCGGCGAACAGGTCGCGCACCAGCAGCCACTGTGAGGTGGCGTCGCTGACCAGATGGTGGGTGGCAGTGACCAGCACCGCGTCGTCGGGCGCCCGGCGCAGCAGCACTGCGCGGAAGGCCCCGGACTCCATGATGCGGAACGGCTCCTCGCCCGCCTGCTGGGCGAGCCGGAACAGCCTCTCCTCATCGGCGTCCGGCACCTCCCGTACGTCCAGCCGCACCGCCTCGGGCGCCATGAGCAGCCGTACGGGCCCCTCGTCAGTGGCGGGGAAGCGGGAGCGCAGCAGTTCGTGCCGTTCGACGAGCGCGGTCAGCGCCCGCTGCAGGACTTCGGTGTCGACGCGGTCACGCAGCCGTACCGCGAGGACGACGTTGTAGGCGGAGCTGTCCGGGTCGATCCGGTGGGCGAGCCAGAGCGCCTCCTGGCCGGTGGACATGAGCATCGGCGTTCAGTCCTTCCACAGATGTGAGACGTCGCCGAAGTTCCCGCGAACCCAGGAGTCCGAATAGATGGTGTCGAGATAGCGGTCGCCGCCGTCGGGGAAGACGAGGACGCAGTTCGAGCCCTCGGGTATCCGGTGCTTGATCTTCCACAGAGCCGCCACGGTGGCACCGGACGAGCCGCCCGCGAGCACCGCCTCCCGGTCGATGAGCCGACGGCAGGCGGTGACGCACTCCAGGTCGGAGATGTGCACCACCTCGTCGGCGGCCGAGGCGTCCATCAGCGGCGGCACCACGGAGGCGCCGTGCCCCGGGATCAGGCGCTGGGTGGATTCCAGGCCGAAGATCGCGCTGCCCATCGCGTCGACGGCGACGATCGTGGTGTCCAGACCACGCGTCCTGATGTGGTCCCGGCAGCCACGCAGGGTGCCGAAGGTACTGACCGAGCAGAAGAGAAAGTCGACCTTGCCATCCAGGGCCTCCTCGATCTCCCGCATGGTCGTCTCGTGGGCCTTGGGGTTAAGCAGGCTGGTGTACTGGTTGGGCCAGTACGCGTCCGGTATCCGATCGACCAACTCGCGCACCCGGCTGAGCCGGACCGGCAGAAACTCGCCGGTCAACTCGTCGCATTCGGTCACCACCTCTACCTCGGCGCCGAAGGCATTGAGGATGGCGAGGTTCTGCCCGGTGGTCTTGCCGTCCACCACACAGATGAAGCGCAGCCCGAAGTACCGACATATCTGGGCGAGTCCGACGGCGAGATTGCCGGAGCTGGACTCGACGATCACCGAACGGCCCGGCTCCACGGCGCCGCCGCGGATGGCCGCGAGGAGCATGCCGAGCGCGGAACGGTCCTTAATGCTGCCCCCCGGATTGAATCTCTCGATCTTCCCGAACACGCGGGAGCCCAAGTCCGGCAGCAGTTTTTCGAATGCGACAAGAGGGGTGTTTCCTACGGTCGACAGAATGCCAGGGAACGTTTTCTCGGGCATGGCTGTTCGCCCCTTCCCGGAGAAGCGGTGCGGAAATGGCGCGCGTCCGACGTGTCGCGGGGCGCGGAAACAAGGCGGGCCAGGGCCCGGAGGAGGGCGACGACGCGGTGGGGCCCCCGGCGCGAACGCAGTCGAGTGCGGGGGAGCCGGCAACCGACGACAAGGCCGCCGGGGGTTCCCCCTCTGGGGGAGGGCGTGCCGGGCCCCGCGTCTCCGGCATGATCCGCCGCACAGGCCCTAACGGGCCAGCTCAGCGGCGAGGTGGTCGGTGATCGCGTCGATGGTCGGGTGGTCCCAGGCCATGGTGGGCTCCACGACGAGGCCGAAACGGTCTTCGACATCACCGCACAGGGTCAAGGCGTACACGGAGTCCAGGCCCAGCTCGGCGAGTTCTGCGCCCGCGTCGATGTCGGCCGGGGTGAGTTCGAGGTAGTAGGCGACCCGGTCGACGAGCCATTCGCGGATGGTCTGCGTCGAGGTGGCGGGGTCCTGGCCGGCTGATGCGGCGCCGGCCGCGACGTCGGTGACGGAGGCTTCGGTCATGGGGCAACTCCCTTGACGGGTACGGCCCGCTGGGCGAGCCGGGTGCGGAACAGGTCGAAGGTGCGGGCGTCGTCATGGCGAGCGGACAACTCGTCGAAGAGCGCCCCGGCGGCGGCCTGTGACAGCGCCCCGCGGCGCGGGCCGAGCCGCCCGGCGAGCCGGTGCAGCGCCGCCGTGACCCACAGCGGGTCGGCGAGGAAACCGTCGGAGCGCTCGGCCGTCCGCCAGACGCCCAGGCAGGCGGCGGCCGCGAGCAGCAGCACGTATCGCTCGGCCAGCAGGAAAGAACGGCGCCCGGCGACCGGGGTCCGCTCCAATGCCGGCAGGGCGGCGCTGCGGCGCGCCAGATCCGCGAGCGCGTCACTGAACTCGGCTGCCAGAGCCGCAAGTCCGGCCAGCTCGGGACGGGTGACCGCCTGCCTGGCCAGGTCCCGGGCGAACAGCGGGAGCCGGCCGGCCAGGCCGTCGGCCCCGCGCGTGGTGAGCTCCAGTCCGCCGAAGTCGAGCGGGGGCAGCGGGGCGTGCAGGCGGAACAGCGCGTCGTCGCCGTCCGGCCCGGTGGTGCGGACGTCCAGCGCGGGCTGCCAGGCGCGCTCGGCGAGCCGGGGCAGTTGCGGAACGATGTTCGCCAGGCACACCGCGCCGCTGGCGTGGGCCAGTGCCACCACGGGCAGGTCGCGCGCCGCCTTCTGGAACGCCGCATACGGCCCCTCGCGTACGTAGCTGCGGGCGCCCAGCACTGCGCCGAGCCGGTAGGAATTCTCCTGGAGCAACTTGGGCACGAGGTACTTCACCGCCGCCGAGCGCACGCTCGCCTCGGCGGGCCGCAGGTGCAGGGTGCGGGCGGCGACCATGGACAGCGCGTCACAGATCAGCAGGTCCACGAAGGCGTCGGTGAGCACCGAGCGGGGCAGCGGCAGCGTGCTCACCGGGGCCCCGTACAGCCGACGTTCCCCGGCGAAGGCGAGGACCGTACGCAGCTGGCTGTCACCGACGCCGACGACCATGCCGGGCAGCACACAGCGGGTCACCTGGAAGACCTTCAGCACGGTCTCCATGGCGCCGCCCTTCTCGCCGAGCAGGGCGGCGGCCGGGACGGGACAGGAGTCGAAACGTGCGCCCCCCAGCAGGCAGCCGCGGACCCCGGAGGTGGGGTAGCGGGCGGTGCGGTCGACATGCCCCGCAGGCAGGGCGTCGAGGTCGACCAGCAGATGCGAGTGGCCCCGGCTGCCGGGCCGTTCACCGGTGCGTGCGAAGAGCACGGCGGCCTCGGCCCGGCCGACGTTGTTGATCAAATGCTTGGCGCCGTCGAGGAGGTAGCCGCCGTCGGCCGCAGGGCGCGCGGCGAGCGAGATCCGGGCGAAGTCGCTGCCGTGGTCCAACTCGGTGTAGGCGGCGACGATCCGGCCGCCGCCGCACAGCAGATCGGCCGCCCACCGCTGTTGTTCGGCGCTCCCGTCCGACCAGATCGGCAGCCCCGCGATGAAGCTGGTGACGCCGTGGCCGATGCCCAGGGCACAGTCCCGGCGGAAGATCGCCCGCATCAGCAGCGCGAACCGGTCGGAACGCTCGAAGCGGCCGCCGAGCGCGGCCGGCGCGAACTCGGCTCCCAGCCCGTACGCGGCCAGCGCGCTCTCGCCGTCCGCGGGCAGTTCGCCCCGCTCGTCGGCTTCGAGGACGGCAGCCGAGCCGAGCGGATTGGCGGGGTGGTACGGGTCGCCAAGCAGGGTCTCCAGGCGGTCGAGACGCTCCAGGGCGGTGTCAGGCCGGGCGCCGTCCGCGCGGGCCTCCGTGGCGCTCGTGGTCGACAGGTGCATCATGCCGCGTCCTTGGGTGAGGCGGTGGGGGTCGGCCGGTCGGTGGCCGCGCCGCTCGGGGCGCTGGTGGCCTCGGCCAGCGGGCAGTGCAGCAGGGAGAACAGCAGCCCCCGCTCGTGTTGGGTGTGCAGTGCGGGCAGCAGGGTGTCCAGGGCCGGTCCATCCGCGTCGTCCAGGTCGGGCATGCCGGTCAGGCGGTGCAGCAGCCGGGCGAGTACGGCGTCCAGCCAGGCCGCGTCGTTCCACAGCGGGCTGTCGGCCACGGCACCGACCCGGTTCTCCAGCCAGAGGTGGAGGCTCGCGGCGCCGGCGTACACGAGGGCGTACCGGCCGGCGGAGGCGAACGCCGCCTCCGGGACGGCACGCGCGCTGTGCCGGTGCGCGGCGAGTTCCTCGTGCACCTCGTCCGCGAGCGCAAGCAGCTGCACGGCCCGCTCGGCCACGGCGGGTGGGGCCAGCACCCTGACACGGCGCACCGCCTCCGGCAGGGACTGCACGACGCTCGAACCCGAGCGGGCGTACAGCGTGAGCCGGTCGTGGTCCAGCTCCGGCGGCGGGCCGTCGAGGCGGGCGGCGGCCGTGACCCCGTCTCGGTCGGCGAGGCCCTTACTGTAGCCGCGGGCGAGCACCGGGAACTGGTTGATCAACGAGTTGAGGTTGACGGCCGTACTGCCGTCGAAGATGCCCACGATCCGGTGATCGCGCTCCAGCTTCTGGAAGGCGCCGTCGGCGAAGTCCTCGACCAACATGGCGCGGGCCCCGAGCAGTCCGCGCAGCGCGCCGATGACCTCGTCGCCGAGGGTGGGCACGAGGTACTTCACCACCGCGGAGGTCGTGCTCAGCTCGTCGGTCAGCGTATGCACGGAGCGGGTCGCGACGAGGCTCACGGCCTCCATGGCCAGCAGGTCGGCGTAGACCTCGGCGAGGGTACGCGCGGCGTGCGGCAGGTGGGCCAGGGGACGGCCGTAGAGCCGGTGCGTGCGGGCGAAGCCGGTGGCGATGCGCAGGGCGTGGTCGGCCATGCCGAGGGACATCGCCGAGCACAGGGCGCGGGTGATCTGGAATCCCTTGAGGATGATCTCCAGGCCCGCCCCTTCGGCGCCGACCAGCGCGTCGGCGGGGAGTTCGGCGCCGTCGAAGGCGATGCCGCTGATGTCGGCGCCGCGCACGCCATGGGTGGGGACGCGCGGGAGGGACTGCCAGGTGCCGGGAACCAGCCGCGCCTTCTCGACGAGGAACAGGCTGAAGCCCCGGCTGCCGCCGTCGGGCTTGATGCGAGCCAGGACGCACACGAACCCAGCCCGTCCGGCGTTGTTGATCAGCCACTTCTCGCCGTCCAGCCGCCACCCGTCGGCGGTGCGCTCGGCGCGCAGCTCACCGGCGAGCAGATCGCTGCCGTGGGCCCGCTCGGTGAGCGCGAGAGAGACGACGGCTCCCTCGCATACCCGTGACGCGAGAGCTTCGGCCTGTTCGGGTCGCCCTGCCAGCCAGACCGACACGGCGCCGAGATAGGTCTTTGCGTGGCCGAGCGCGGCGGTGAAGTCCCGCCGGGCCAGGATCCGGATGAGCTGCGACAGTTCCTCGGCGCTGCGCAGTTCGCCACCGAACCGGGCGGGCACGAACCACCGGGGCAGCCCCAGCACGTCCAGTTCCCGGCACACGTCCGCCGGGAACGCCTCCGCCCGGTCGGCCTGCGCACTGCCCCGGTGGGAGAACGCCCGCCGCCCGTCCCCGGGATCCCCGAGCCGCACCTCCAGCTCCCGGCCGAGCGCATACGGATCCCATGCCTCGCCCTCGGCCACTGGCGGCACCCGCAGCTCATCCGCGTCCCGGCCGACGCCGCGGAACGCAGCGCGCAACTGCGCCGACAACTCCTCGCGCAGGGTGCTCAGTCCGCCCTCTTCGAACAGGGTGCGCATCAGCGTGCGCCGGATCTTGCCGCTCGTGGTGCGCTGGATGCGGCCGGGTTTGACGAGGACCACGCCGCCGACCCGGACGCCCAGGCGCTGGGCCAGGCGGGCGCGGGCGGTGCGGGCCAGGGTGGCGAGGGTCTCGGCTGGAACGCCGCGGCTGTGGACCTCCTGGACGGCGACGATCTCTTCCGCGACGGAGCCGCCGGGTCGGGAGGCGAAGACCGCGGCGGGCAGGTCGCCGAAGGCCGGGTCGACATCGCGCAGTTCGCGCTCGATGTCGTGCGGATACAGGTTCCGGCCGTGCACGATGATCATTTCCTTCAGGCGGCCGGTCACATACAGGTGGCCGTCGCGCAGTGCCCCCAGGTCCCCGGTGCGCAGAAACGGCCCGGCACCGTCGGCCGTCACCGCGCGGAACGTCCGCTCGGTCTCGGCCGGCCGGTTCCAGTAGCCGAGTGCCACGCTGTCGCCGCGGATCCAGATCTCGCCGATCCGGCCGTCGGGCAGCACCGTACCCGTGTCGGCAGCGACGACACGCACGTCCAACCCGCGTACGACCCCACTGCTCGCCAGCTCCCGCACCGCACCGCCGGACCGGCCCTCCGCCTCCGTCACCAGGCCGCCGGCCAGCGCCTCCGCGTCCGCGCGCAGCACCGCCGGCGGCTCGTCCACGGGCGTGCCGGAGACGTAGAGCGTGGACTCGGCAAGGCCGTAGCCGGGCAGCAGGGAGTGCGCCGAGAAGGCCGCGCCCGCAAACCGCTCCGCGAAGCGGGCGAGGGTCGCCGCGTCGACGGGCTCGGCGCCGTTGCAGGCGTAGCGCCAGTGGGACAGGTCCAGCCCGGTGGTCTGCTCCTCGGTGAGGCGGCTCGCGCACAGGTCGTACGCGAAGTTCGGCGCACAACTGATGTCGGCCTTGTGCCGGGCGATGAGCCGCAGCCAGGAGACCGGCCGTTTGAGGAACTCGGTCGCCGACATCAGCACCGCGGTCCCGCCCAGATACAGCGGGGCGAGCATCATCGCGATCAGGCCCATGTCGTGGTAAGCGGGCAGCCAACTGCACCAGGTCATGCCGCCGTGCCAGCCGTGGCTGTCGCGCATCAGCCGCAGGTTGTGCAGCAGCGCGCCGTGCGAAACCATCACGCCCTTCGGATCGCCGGTCGACCCGGAGGTGTACTGCAAGAAACACAATTCCCCCGGCTCCACGACGTGTTCGGCCCAGGCCGTCGCGTCTCCGGCGTGCTCCGCGGACTCCACCGCGGCGGCTGTGATCCCGGCGAGCGCCGTCCGCTCACCCCCCAGCCAGCGCTCCACGGCGGGCAGACCCGCCACGTCGGTGAGCACCAGCCGAGCGCCGGTGTCCGCGGCGATCGCCGTCGTACGGGCCTCCTGGCGCCCGAAGCCACCGGGCAGCGGCACCGGGACGGGTACGGCGCCCGCGTAGAGGCAGCCGAGGAAGGCCCGCACGAACGTGGTGCCGGGACCGCAGGACACCAGCACCCGGTCGCCGATCGCCACCCGCCCGCGCAGCCACTGGGCCGCAGACCGTGCGGCCCGGTCGAGTTCCGCGTAGGTCAGGCTCTCCTCGGCCGGACCGGTGCTGAACCGGACGGCGCTGTGAGCGGGCTTTCGTGCGGCCCTGCGGCGCAGCGCGCTGATGAAGCTCTCGAAGTCGGTCACCCCAACTACTCACCCTCTGCGGCTGGTGGTGCCGCGGTCGCACAGCAGCGGTATGTCGTTCACCCAACCGGCGCCCGCTATGCGGCACCTATATGCAGCCATCCGGGCACGGGGAGGGGCGGATCGGCGGGAAACGGCGACGGCCGCCGTAAGGCGCCGGCGGGACGGTGCCGTACGGCGGTCCGGAATGGCTCGGCCGGAAGGGCGGCTCAGCCGCATCCGCCCGCGTGGCCGTCGTCGACGGACCGCTCGGGCTCGAAGGGCGCGGCCTCCGGGCCGGCCAGGGGTTCCACGAGTCCGGGAGAGCGGCCGGTGAGCACCGCCACGAAGGCGGGCAGCCGGTCGACGCCCCAGTACTTGTCGTAGTGGTCGACGAAGAACGGCACCCCGAAGACGCCGTCGCGCTGGATCTCCAGCAGTATCCGCACGCCCTCGGCACGCAACTCGGGATCATCCGACGCCGACGCCAACGCCTCCGCGTCGAGACCGAGTCGCGCGCTGAAGCCACCGATCACCGACCGGTCGCAGATGTCCTGCCCGAGCTCCCAGCGGGCCCGGGCGGCAAGCGCGATGTACTCGGGGCCCATGCCCTGCCGGGCCGCGGCCAGATAGCCGAGGTGCGGCACCTCCCACACCGGCTCGCGGTCCACGGGCCAGCTCAGCGACAGCCCCCGCTCGGCGGCCAGGCGCCGCACGTCCTGAAGGATGTAGCGGTGCTTCTCCGGGCTCATCGGGGTGTAGGGGAAGGACCCGCCGGCCTCGCCGAGCAGCTTGCGGCTCAGCTCGTCCGGCTCGAAGAACGGTACCCACTCCAGGGCGGCCGCCAGCCGCGGATGGTGGGCCGTCAGGTCCTGGTAGGCGAGCCAGGAGTAGGGACTGCGCAGCGAGAAGTAGAAGCGCGGGGGCCGCCGGGCGCGGCGGCCCCCACCCGCCGTGCCGCTCACAGCGCGATGCCGCCGTCGACCTGGAAGACCTGGCCCGTGACGTACGACGCCTCGGGCGAAACGAGGAAGGAGACCAGCGCGGCGACGTCCTCCGGGCGACCGAACCGTTTCAGTGGAATGCGGCCCAGCATCTCCTTCGACACCTTCGGCGGCAGCACCGAGGTCATGTCGGTGTCGATGAAGCCGGGCGCCACCGTGTTGGCCCGGATACCGTGCCGGCCGCCCTCCTTCGCCAGGGACCGGGTGAAGCCCATGATCCCCGCTTTGGACGCCGAGTAGTTGGTCTGGCCCGCGTTGCCCGCGACCCCGGCCACCGAGGAGAGCGTGACGACGGCACCGCCGCCCCGCTTGATCATCGAGAAGGCCACCGCACGGCAGAGGTTGTAGGTGCCGTCCAGGTTGGTGCGCAGCACCGCGTCCCAGTCCTCGTCCGGCATCAGCACCAGCGGGTTGTCGCGGGTGATGCCGGCCGAGGTGACCGCGGCAGACGCCGGGCCCAGCTCATCCTCCGCCGCGGTGACGAAGTCCCGCACCTGGGCGCGGTCGGTCACGTCCACCCGCCGGGAGAGCACCCGGCGGCCCAGCTCGCGCGCCTCCTTCTCCACCAGGGCGGCGGCCTGGGCGTCGGAGCGGTAGCAGAAGCCGACGTCGTAACCGTCGCGGGCCAGCCGTTCGACGACCGCGCGGCCGATACCGCGAGACCCTCCGGTGACCAGAGCGACCTTGTCGCCGTGGGTGTCACTCGCTACGGACATCGCGTCGTCTCCTCATACCTTCGGCAGGGCGCGTTCGGGCGCCTGCAGCAGTTCCGAAACATCACGCAGCGCCACCACGAACGAGCCGACGCGCAGTACCTGACGGTCAGCGGCGTACGTCTCGCCCGCGAGGACCGCCGTCTCGTCGACGGACTTCACCAGGTGCACCCGGTGCTCCAGAACGTCCCCCGGGTGGACGCGCACGCCGAAGACCACCTCGTTGATGGCGCCGGCGAGTTCGACCTTCCCGGCCAGCACGTCGGGGTTGGGGTTCTCCCACACGGACAGCAGCACCGCGGACTGAGCCCAGGACTCGATCACCAGGGAGGTCGGGTAGGCGTAGTCGGCGGCTGCGGCGTCCTGGCCGAGAGGCGCGTAGCAGGGCTCGTTGCCGGACACCGCCTTGAGCGCGGTCAGGCTCTCGCCCGGCGTCACCTGTGTGACGCGGTCGACCAGGAGGATCTCCCCGCGGTGCGGAATGGTGTTCTTGATGCGGTCGATGCCGTACGCGGTCATGAGGTGCCCTTCTCCTGGTCCCAGCCGTCCCGGACCCGGTAGCGCAGCCGGATGTCGGCGACCTTGCCGCGGTTGGTGGCGATGACCGCCTTGAACAGCAGCCCGGCCGCGTTGTCCGTGACCACGACGTCGGCCAGCACCCGGTCGCCCGGAAAGACCGGCCGGTGGAAGCGGCACCGGTCCATGGCGACCAGCTCCACCTCGCCGGTGTGGGCGCCTTCGCCGGACGGCTCGGCGACGGGGTTGTCATTGACCCAATGACGGACCGTGAGGTCGGCGGCCTCGATGAGGAACACCCCCGGCAGCACGGGGAATCCGGGATAGTGACCGGCCATGACCGGACCGTCCTCCAGCGCGTCGAAGGCCCCGAGCGCGCCCGTCGGGCCGGTGCGGATCAGCTCGAGGTCGCCCAGCGGTGACGCAGCGCTCACCGGATCTCCCGCAGCTTGCCGTCGAGCAGTTCGTAGGTGCCCTGCAGGGAGGTGATTGATGCCAGCTCGGCTTCGGCGAGCTTGACGCCGTACTCCTTCTCCAGACGCACGGTGATCTCCAGCGCCATCAGCGAGTCGACGTCCAGGTCCTCCGTGAAGTGCGCCTCGTCGGTGACCTCGGCGACGTCCAGGTCAAGGACGTCGGCCACCAGGTCACGCAGTTGTTCCTTGTCGAGCAAGGGTGTGCTGGTGATGTCGGACATGGGGTAGATGCGTCCTTCCGAAGGATGGTTGGCGTACGAGAAGTGCAGGAGCGGGCGGCCCCGCGTGCCGCGAGGCCGCGGTCAGATGAGTACCGAGATCCGCGTGACGCCCGGGTAGCCCCGCGCCAAGGGCACCCGCCGCGTCACCTCACACCGGTGCGCAGGACGACCGCCCCGGTCTGGCCGTCGGGGTCGACCGAGGTGACGAGCACGGGGCGATCCGCTTCCGTCGCGGTGACGGCAGCCGCCAGTTGGAGGGAGGCGGAGGCGGCGCCCAGGTCGCCGATCAGGTGGCGCAGGCGCAACCGGGGCGGCCGGTGCTCGCCGAAGATCGAAGCAAGCGCCGCGTCCTCCCGGCCGCCGAGCGGGCCACCGCAGTCGGACGGCACAAGCAGGGCGACCTCGTCGGGCCGTACGTCGCCCTCCTTGAGGGCCTCGGTGACCGCACGCACCACCGCGTTGCGGGCACGCTCCGGGGCGTGGAAGGCGACGAAGCGGCTGCCGAGCAGCATGGCGAGCGCGGGGCGGCCGTGGGCGCGGGCCCGGCCGAGCGGCTCCAGCAGGAAGAGCGCGCAGCCTTCGCCCAGCGGCCCGGCCGGCTGCTGGTGAGGGCCAGAGGTGCGGGCCCGGTACTCGAGCCAGGCACGCTCGGTGGAGAATTCCTCGACGGCACCGCACAGGACGGCCTCGCAGTGGCCCCGGCGCAGCAGCCGGACCGCGTAGTTGAGGGCGAGCAGGCCGGTCAGGGCGCCGCCCGCGACCGTGGTGTTGGGGCCGCGCAGGGTGTGCCAGATCGCGCTCTGACCGGCGGCCCGGTTCATCACGGTGTTGGGGAACAGGGCCGGGTCGACGTGGAAGGGCTTCTCACCGGTCAGGGAGTCCCGGGTGAAGTCCATGATGCTCTGCACGCTGCCGTGCCCGGTGCCGAGGACCATGCCCACGGCCTCCGGGTCGTCCTGTGCCAGCCCGCCGCCGGCCTGCTCCAGGAGCATCCCGGCGGTAGCGACGGCGAGCGCGGTGGCCCGGTCCATCGACCGGGTGCCCTTGCGGCCCAGCACCGCCCTGATGTCGAAACCCGGGACGTGCCCGGACCGTTCGTAGGGGCCGAGGTCGAAGGCGTCGTCCGCGGCGCGCACGCCGTCGCGGCCCTCCCGCACCCCCTCGGCGAAGGTCTCGGCACCGAGCCCGTACGGCGAGGCGGCCGACCAGCCGGATACGACCAGGGTGTCCGGGTCCGCCCCGGTGGCAAGACTGACACTCATCGCTGTCTGCTCCTGTCGGTGAAGGTCGGGAGGTCGTTGAGGTCATGGAGGTCGTGGTCGGTCAGCCCCAGGCACCGGCGGCGGCGTGGAGTTCCGCACCGTCGACGCCGATGGTGTTGCCGGTCAGCCAGGAGGACTCGGTGCGCGACAGCAGCGCCACGGCGTCCGCGACGTCCTCGGGCCGGGTCAGCCGGCCGTGGGGGTTGTTCTCGGCGGCGCGCTCGACGTAGGCGGCGTGTTCCGGGATGCGCCGCAGGGCCGGGGTAACGGTGGTGCCGGCGCGCAGCGCGTTCACGGCGATGCCCCGGGGGGCCAGTTCGCATGCCAACTGCCGGACATGGGCCTCCAAGGCGGACTTGGCCGCCGAGACCGCGCCGTAGCTGGGCAGCGCCTGGGAGGTGCCGGCGCTCGTCATCGCGTAGACCTTCGAGCCGTCGCGCAGCAGGCCCGCCGCGAGCAGGTCCTGTGTCCAGTACACGAGGCTGTGCGCCATTACATCAAGGGTCATCTCCATCTGGCGGGCGGTGATCTGCTTGTCCCAGCCAGCCCGCAGCAGGAACGGCACGAGGGTGCCGAAGGCGAGCGAGTGGACCAGGACTCGGACGCCGCCGGTGGAGCCGGTCAGCTCGGCCAGCCGGGGAACGATCTCCTGCCGGGTGCTCCGGGAGGCGGCGTTGGCGTTGAAGAAGTGCGCCTCGACGCCCTTGCCCCGGATCTCCCCGACGAGTTCCTTGACCTCCTCGGCACGCGACGCCGTGTCGAAGTGCACGCCGACGACATGGACGCCCTCCTCAGCGAGCCCCAGGGCGATGGCTCGCCCGATCCCACTGGAAACCCCGAGGACCAGGCACCAGCTCCCCTCAAGCGACTTCAGCATGCTCTGACTCCTGTGTGCGATGGGGCGGTTCGGCAGACGCGGGAGGTGTGGACGGCACAGTTACGGGGGAGATACGCACGAGCGCCACATGCCCGGCACCGGTCGCGCAGACGATCAGCCGGCTGCCCCCGTCCCGCGCGGTGACGGCGTGGGCCACGGCCAGTGCAGGGCCCAGACACCCGATCCGCGGTGCCGCATCCACCGCCGGGCCGAGGCCAGGATGTTCCGGGGTGTCGGTCAGGGGAGCGCCTCCCGGCGGGATCGGGCGGCGGGCGGCCACCGCGGACACGACCGCCTCGGCGACCGGGGAACCGTCCAGGTCAAGGTGGAGCCCGACGGGGCGGTCCCCCGGAGCGGTCAGCTCCGCAAGCTTCGTGGTGAGGGCGAGGGCGGCGCGGGCCCGTCCCGCCCGGTCGGCCAGTGCGGCAGGCGGTACGAACAGGGAGCGGACCCGTACTGTCGCGCGTACCGCCGAGCCGCGTGATCGCGCCCCGGCCGGGGTCTCCAGCGTGAGTACCACGGCGCCCTGCTCGCCCCCGCCGCCCCGGCTCTCCGGGACGGGGTCCTCGGTTGCCGCCAGCACCAGCGTGTCGACGCGGCCCGACGTCAGCACCACAGCCGCGGTGGACAGCGCGTCCAGCGCCGCCGTGCGGGCCGTGGCGACGGTCAGCGCGAAGCCGTTGAGGGCAAGCTCGCCGGCCAGCCGATTGCCGAGGACGTTCACCGCGAAGTACGGGGCCGAGGCGGGGGAGATACCCGTCGCACCCGACTCGGCGACAGTGGCGTCCATGACGTCGAAGAGTCCGGCGAGCCCGGCGTTGGTGGCGAGCAGAAGCCCGCGCCGGTCGGCCGGGACCACGTCGGGCCGGCCCCCGTCGGCGAGGGCGCCCCGCGCCGCGGCGAGTGCGTACTGAGCGGCCGCCGGAAGGTACTTGTAGCCGCGCGGCCCGAGCCGGTCCCGATAGTCGAACCAGCCGCCGGCATCCGCCATCGGCATCCCGCCCGCCGCTGCGGCCGCCTCCGGCGAGTCGCCCCACGGCGTGACCACACCCGCACCGGTGACGACGAGTTCGTCCGCGGACACATCCGTCATACCGGCACTCCCCCCTCCCCCTCGGCTGCTCCGGTCCCCACCGCGTCCGCGCCCCCCGCCAGCACCACCGACGCGTTGTTCCCACCGAACCCGTAGGCGTTGACCAGCACACGCCGCGCCCCGGCGGGCAACGGCACCGGCTCGCCCTGCGGCAGCAGCACCGCACACTCGGGGTCCTGCTCCTTCAGCGGCACGTTCGGCGGCACCGTGCCGTGGCGCAGGATCAGCGCCGCGGCCACGGCGGCCAGCGCGGCGGACGCCCCGCCCGCGTGGCCGAGGAGTGTCTTGAGGCTGTACAGCGGCACGCTCGCGGTACGCGATCCGAGGACGCGGTGCAGGGCCCGGCTCTCCAGGACGTCGTTGAGCCGGGTGCCGGTGCCGTGCGGCACCACGCAGCCGATGTCGTCGGCCGCGCCACCCACGGCCTCGCGCATGGCCCGCACGATCTGCGCGCCGTCGGCACGCGGCGCCGTCGGATGGTCCGCGTCGCAGCTCCACGCGACGGCGGAGAGCCGCAGCACGCCACGGCCGTCACCAGTCGTCCGCACACCCCGCGCCCAGGCGTGCGTCGCCGACTCCACAACGAGAATCCCCGCGCCCTCGGCGAACACCGTGCCGTCGCGGTCGGCCTCGAAGGGTCGGCAGCGCTCCGGGTCGACGGCACCGAGCCGGTTGAAGCAGCCGAGTGCCACCCGCGAGTACGCGTCGGAGCCGCCCGCGATCACCACGTCCGCCACACCCGCGCGCACCAGATCCGCCGCGATGCCGAGCGCGTACGCCCCGGCCGCGCAGGCGTTCCCGATGTCGTGGACCGCGCCGAACACCCCGAGCTCGGCAGCCAGCGCGCCGGCCAGGCGGAACGGCGGCGTCCAGGCATCGTCGTTCCCCCGGCCGCGTTCGTTGGCGCCCGGTTCGCCCATACAACTGCCCAGCACGACGGCCGTGCGGGCCGTGGCGAGCGCCGTCGCGTCCAGTCCTGCGTCGGCCAGCGCCTCAGCGGTGGCGAGCGACGCGAACCGCGTCGCCCGGTCGGCCGCCAGGTCGGGGTCGGGCACCAGGCCGATGAGCGGCAGGTCCATCCGGGCGAGCGGGTCCGCCGGCCGGTCCGGCAGACGGGTGCCGGCCGCCGTCATGGCCCGCCACAGAGTGTCGGCGCCCGCACCGTGACAAGTGACGGCGCCGACCCCGGTGACCACGACCTCGACCTCGCGGTTCATGCCGCCCGGCCATCCAGGGCTGCGTTCATACGGTCGTCGAAGGTCACCAGGGACCAGTCGCGGCGGTTCTCGATCACCGCGTAACCGTGGGTGATCCGGCCGGTCGCCGTCTGCACCAGCTTCCCGTCGCGCACCACATAGGTGTCCATGCGCGAGTCGTACGTGAAGCCCTTGAAGATGCTCTCCACGGTGAGGACGACGTACATGTCCTCCTCCATGTGGGCCTCGTCGAGGACGGTGATCCGCGAGTGCGGCACCACCGGGATCCAGTTCTGCTCGTCCAGCAGTGTCTTGATGGACACCCCGCGGTCGGCGACCAGCCGGTCCTTGGCCTCCTCCATCAGCCGGAGATAGCCGGACATCTGCTGACGCTCGGTGAAGTGGCAGTACCAGTAGGGGATGCGGAACTTCCACGCGTACGCGTTGCGCCCGGCCGTCAGCTCCTTGACCAGGTCGTCGGCGGTCAGGTCGACCTCGACGAGCTCCGGCGTCCAGCCGGGCGTCGCGGCGAGCCGGTCGACCGCGAACGGCGCGAGCGCGGCCGGCAGCGGCTGTTCGCCGCCGCCACGCGGGTCGAGGCGCAGTTGGACGCGGACGGTGGAGGTCACCGCCTTGAGCAGGGTGTCGCGCCGTACGTGCAGGGTGACCGCGAACAGCAGCTCGTCGTCCTTGGCCTGGCGATGGGGCCCGACCTCGGCGATGGCCGTGTCGTCGATGTGGAAGGCGTGCAGGATACGGGTGTCGATGTCCACGATGTCCGTGCACAGGCCGTACACCTCGTAGATCTCGCCCGGCGCGACACCCGCCTGCCTGAGGTGGTTCAGTACGGCTTCCTCGACCAGGTAATTGACATGCTTGAACCCGATCCAGGTGCAGATGTTGGAGCCCTCGTAGCGAGGACGGATCTCCAGGGAGCTGGGCTCCCTCAGGGCGAGGACCGCAGCGTCGATATCAGCGGTGTGGGCGGTCGTGGTCACGTCGACTCCGGTGCGTAGGTATGGAGTTGCGGAAAAGGGTGAACTGCGGGTGGGACTGGGGGCCGCGGTACGGCCGTACCCTCCGCCAGGCGGTCGGGGAATGCCTCGCTCAGCAAGGCATGCACCGCGTCCGCGAACCGCTGCGGCTGCTCCGCCATGGCGAAGTGGCCGCATTCCTCGAAGAGTTCGAACCGGCCGTCGGGCAGCGCCCCGGCCAGCGTGCGGGCGTCGTCGGGCGGGGCGGCGAAGTCCTCCGTGCCGGCCACCACGAGCACCGGCAGGCGCAGCGCGGCGACATCGAGGTGGGGGCTGCGCAGGTACGCCCCAAAGAACTGCTGCCATCCGTAGGGCCCGATCCGGTCTCGCACCCGCATCGCCATGGCGGCGCGCAGCGCAGGCTTGACGCGATCGCCCGTGCCGATCCGCAGCCCCTCTTCGAGGATGCGGTGGAAGCCGCTCAGGTAGTACAGGGCGTCGTCCCAGGTGAAGTTCCCCGGACTGCGTCGGTGGAAGGGTGCAACGACCACGGCGGCCCGAGGCCCGCGGCAGGCTGTCCGTCGGGCCAGCACCTCCAGGGCCGGTCCCGCGGTGAAGGAGTGCACGATGACCGCGTCGACCCCACCGGGCACCGCGTCGAGCGCCCGCTCCACGTGCTCCGCCGGGTCGTCGTGCACGCTCCACTCGGGATCGCCCTCGGCTCCCCACGGCAGCACGCCCTCCCAGATCTCGACGCCGTCCAGAGCCAGTTCCTCGTAGGACCGCCACACGGAGGTGGCCCCGGCCAGCCCGTGCAACAACAACACCCGTACCGGCACGGAGCCGCCCCGGGCCGCCCGCCGCAACCGCACGGTGGCCGTCCGCTGCCCATGGAAACCCAGCAGCCCGGTCGTCATGCCACCGCTGGACGGCCGGCCTGCCGGTTCGCCGGGACGGCGCGGCCCGGCCTGGCCCATCAGTGCTCCGGACGGCGGCCGGTCCCGCGACTCGGCTGCCATGCCGTCGGCGTCCGCTTCGTCCGAGCCGCGCTGTCCTCCCTGACCCGTCCGCACCGCGCAGGGCGGTTCACCCGGCGCGCGGGGCGTCACAGCCGAAGGCGCGTCGGCCGACGGCCACGGTCCCTCGTCGGTACTCATCGTGTGTCGCCCACGGGCTGCGCCACCGGCACCGCTCCCGGCACGGCTTCGCTCCTGGGCCGGGCTGTTCCGGGCGCCGCCGGCAACGCTCCTGGGCCGGTCAGCAGGAGGGCCGCGCTCGCGTCGTCCCAGCCCGCGTCGCCGGTGCCCGTGCTGGCCAGCACCGCCTCGGAGTCATCGACACGGTCACCGGCCCGGCCGCCCAGCCAGACGGCTGCTGCCACGCACTGCAGTACGCCGAGCGCACCCGAGGCGGGTCCGTACAAGGCGGACAGGTCGTGGACGGGCGCGCTGCCCGCCCCAGTGCCCAGCCCCGCCGCTGGAGCCGTCACCCCCTCCGGGTGTTCCGGCACGCACCACAGCCCGATCCGCCCGGCATGCCGGGACCGCACCGCGGCGACCGCCTCGGCGTGATCGCCCCGGCGGGCGTAGGGCCCCACAGCGGCCAGGTGCCGTGCGCCCCGGGCGCGAGCCGACGCGTCCGACTCCACCACCAGCGCGACCGCCCCGTCGAACAGTTCGGGAACCGCAGTCGGATTTTCCGCGACCGTCGCCTCGGGAGTGCCCGTGACGTGCCGAACGGCAGCGTTGTCCGGCTCTACGCCCAGGACCAGGACCCGTTCGACCCGGCCGGCCGCGATCAGCAGCCGGGCCCAGTTGACGGCGTCCAGGCCGGACGTCGGCCCGTTGCACAGCGTCAGGTTGGCGCCGCGCAGCCCGTGCGTGATGGCCACCCAGGAGGCCACGACGTTGCTGGAGGTGGCGGGCAGCATCATGGGGCTGGTCGCCAGATAGGTGGAGTCGGCGATGGTCCGCACGACCTCGCAGACCGTGTCAGCGTTGCCATAGTTCGTACTGGCCACGACGCCCACGCTCTCGCCGGGGACGGTGAGGGCCCCGTTGTCGTCGGTGAGCCCGGCCGCGCGCAGGGCGTCCGCAGCCGCGGCCATGCCGAGCCTGGTGGCGCGGTCCTTGTAGCGCAGCCCACGTCCCTTGAGCCGGGAGACGGGGTCGGCCGCGTCCCGGTAGCCGGCGGGCAGCGGCCCGAGCAGGTCTCGCGGCCCGGTCAGCCCGCGTACGGCGGTGCCGAGCCCGGTGATCACGGCGTACGCCGTGCGTTCGGTACTCACTGGCCTCCTCCTTCGAGACCGGTCGAGTGCGGCACGGCTTCGTCGTCGACACGCTCCACGACCGCGACCGCGTTGAGCCCGCCGAACCCGAACGAGTCGATCTGCGCCAGCCGCAGCGGCTCCTCCGGGCGAACGGCGCCGCCCCGCACCAGGCGGAAGCCGGCCACGGCCTCCACCGGGTCGTCGAGATACACCGTCGGCGGGATGGTGCCGGTGCGCATCACGTCGACCGCCGCGACCAGGCTGTGTAGCCCGGAGGCACCCGCGGTGTGCCCGGTCATCGACTTGATCGCCGTCATGTAGGGGGAGAGAGCCAGGCCCGCGAACACCGTGCCGAGCGCGCTCGACTCGGCCTCGTCGTTCAGCGGGGTGCCGGTGCCGTGCAGCATGACCAGGTCGATGTCCTCGGGCCGCACCCCGGCCCTGCGGTGCGCTTCCTGGACGGCGGCGGTGATGCTTTTCGCGTCCGGTGCCGATGGATGGTAGGCATCGCAGTTGACGGCGACCCCCCGCACCCGTGCGTGCACCCGGGAGCCCGGCCCGGGCCCGTCCGCCTCTCGGCGAAGCACCAACGCCACCGCGCCCTCGCCCTGGAGCATCCCGCGCCGCTCCTGGTCGAACGGGCGGACACGGTCGGGGGCTTCGGGGTAGCAGCGGTCTAGCAACCCGTAGGTGCTCTCGGTGATGGTGTCGACCCCGGCCACGACGACGGTGTCCGCCGCGTCCAGGTCGAGCAGGTCGGCGCCCAACGCCAGCGTGTACAGCGACGCCGAGCAGGCGTTGGCGATGGTGTGGGTGTCAGCGGCGCCGAACCGGCGCCGCAACATGGTCCCGAAGTGCAGGTCGGCCGCGTCGAACGGGATCCCGTCCCGCCACGCGAGCTCCACCGAGCGCAGCTCGCGCAGGGTGGTGCCCACCAGCATCGGCACCTCCGACAGGTCGTCGCCGAGCCCGGCGTCCGCCGCGGCCTGCGCCACCGCACTTTCGAGCCAGCGGGTGGCCCTCAGCGGCACGTCCACGCCTGGCGCCGGACGGTCGTCGATCTCGTACGCCACCTGTGCGCGGAACTTCTCCCGGTCGTAGCCGCGCAGCGGTCCGAGCCCGCTGCGGCCGGCGATCAGCGAGTCGAAGATCTCCTCGACGTCGGCACCGATGCTGGCGACGGCGCCCATTCCGGTGACGATCCAGCTCATGCCGTGCTCCCCACGGGATCCGTACACTGCGCGTCGCGGTACGCCCCAAGGATCAGCACCGCGTTGTTGCCGCCGAACGCGAGCGCGTTGTTCTGCACGACGTTCAGCTCCGCCGCGACGGCCCGGTTGGGCACGCAGTCGACGCCGCACTCCGGGTCGGTCTCACGGTGGTTGACGGTCGGCGGGATGAATCTCTCGGTGATCGCCAGAGCGCAGGCCGCCGCGGCGACCGCGCTGGCCGCCCCCATGCTGTGGCCGATCATCGATTTGATGGAGATCGTGCGAGGCATGGACCCCTCACCGAACACCTGGCGGATCGCACCCGCCTCCGTGATGTCGTTGGCCTTGGTGCCGGTGCCGTGCGCGGAGACGAAGTCGACCTGATCTGGCGTCACCCCGGCGTTGTGGTGGGCGATCCGAATCGTCCGCGCGATGCTGTCCCGGTCCGGGGCGACCGGGTGCAGTGCGTCGCATGCGAGCCCGTACCCGAGCACCTCGGCGTAGATGCGGGCCCTGCGGGCGAGCGCGGAGTCGAGGCTCTCCATCAGGAGGATGCCCGCTCCCTCGCCGGTGAGGATGCCCTCGCGGTCCTTGTCGAAGGGCCGGCATACCTCAGGGGCGATGGTGCCGAGCCGGTAGAAGCCGGTGAACGTCTTGCGGCACGCGGCGTCGGCGCCACCGCACAGGGCGATGTCGACATCACCGCTGCGCAGGGCGTCGTAGCCGTAGCCGACCGCATAGTTGCCCGCTGCGCACGCGGTCGGGATCGTCACGGCCTCCACGTCCTCCAGCTCCAGCTCGCGCACGATGCCGGCCGACAGACGCCCGGCCGGGACGCGCTGGGCGACGGCCGGGTCGTACACGCCGGGGCCGCCGCCGAGGCTCGCGGCGGCGAGCTGGTCGAGGTCGCGGGACTCGCCGTCCGTGGTGCCCACCGACACCAGGGAGCGGCGGGAGCGCACGCCCGCCACGGTCAGGCCGGCATCCTCGACCGCCATCCGCGCGGCGGCCACAGAGAACTGGCTCGCCCGGCCCAGCTCCTCGGGATCCTGCCGCGTGATCCAGCGTTCCGGCGCGAAGTCGGTGACCTCGCAGCCGTTGGCGTGGGCGAATCCGGTCGTGTCGAACGCGGTGATCGGCTTGACGCCGCTGCGTCCCTCACGGAGCCCGACGGTGAAGGCCTCGACACCGATGCCGATGCTGGTGACCACACCGAGTCCGGTGATGACCACCCGGCGGCCTGCGGTCTCGGGGTGCGAGCGCCGGGGCCCGCCGTGACCTCGCTCGTCCGTGCTGATCGAAGCATTCATCGAAGCTCACCCATCTGGCGGTCGGGACGACGGATCAGCTTCGAGCGGCCTCGGCCACCACCGCGTACACGCCCTCCAGGTTGACCATGCGGCTGAGCTCGCTCTGGTCGATCGTCACCTTCTGGGTCCGCTCCAGAGCAGCGAGGATCTCGATCGCGCGCAGCGAGTCCGCGTCGTGCTCCTCCTTGAAGAGGCTGGTTTCGGTGACCTCGTCCTCGTCGATCTCGAGAATGTCGCAGACGACTTCCTTGATCTCCTGCTTGCGGGCAGCGTCAAGGCCGTTCGTCAGGCTCACGTTGGTCATCTCGACTCCCATGCGGATCGGTATCGGAGTCCGGTGACTCCGCCCGTGTGATGAGTCGAGGGTGGAAGCGGTCGCTATACGATGCCTATACAGTCTGGCCCACCAGCCAGCCCGGCTGCGCGGCGCTCAGTCCCGTCAATCAGCCCAACCAGCCAGGTCCAGGACCACAAGGGGTCGGGTCCTCTACTCGACAGGCTCGTCGGGGTCCAGCGTGATGGGGCCGTCCGGGATCCAGCCCTTGGTGTAACCGGTCATCAGGATCCCGAGCTCCCTGGGGAAGACGTCACGCGACCGAGTTCCGCGATGGGCATCCAGAGTCCGTAGGGCGAGAACATCTCCGACGCCTCTTCACGAGACAGCTTGAGGATCACCACCAGACAGTCGCGGCGCCCGCCTGCGGTCACGGTTCTCAGCCGCCCGCTCACCGGACGGCCGCGCCGGTACAACCCCGCCTTACTCCATCGCCCGCGCCTTCGGCCGCCACAAGCCCTGACCGCCACCGACCCGGGGTAACCGAGGAGGACCGCCCCGGTCCCAGCCTGCCGCTGCCTGCCCCTGATGCCAGCTCACGCCGGCCCTGCCAAGGGGTGCCGCCCTCAGAACCGTCACCCGCTACACTGTCCGCGGTAACGCAGACCTTCGCGCCTGCCCACCACGGAGCTGCCGGGGAACCGAAATCCTGGATCCGCCCATTTCAGGGAGGGTTTCAGACACGTTTTCCGACAGATCCCTGCCTTCGTAGCTCAGGGGATAGAGCACCGCTCTCCTAAAGCGGGTGTCGCAGGTTCGAATCCTGCCGGGGGCACAGAGAAACACCAGGTCAGAGGCCCTTCCGCCCGTCGGGCGGGAGGGCCTTCGTACTCGTGGTGTGCGAAGGGTGGGCCGAGACCTCACGGTCCCCGGTGACGACAGCGGCCTGGCGGAGCCAGCGAGGATGGCATTGCGCAGTCGGCTCACACCGTCGCCTCCGGCTCGGCCGGGGCGATCTCGGCGATCAGGCCCTCCACCAGGGCCTTGATCTCGTCGCGGATCGGGCGGACCTCTTCGACGCCTTGACCGGCCGGGTCGTCGAGCTTCCAGTCCAGGTAGCGCTTGCCGGGGAAGACCGGGCAGGTGTCGCCGCAGCCCATGGTGACGCACACGTCGGACTCCTCCACCGCGTCCACGGTGAGGATCTTCGGGACCTCGGCGGAGATGTCGATACCGACCTCGGCCATCGCCGCGACGGCGGCCGGGTTGACCTGGCCGCCCGGTTCGGAGCCGGCGGAGCGGACCTCGACGCGGTCCCCGGCCAGGTGGGTCAGCCAGGCGGCGGCCATCTGGGAGCGGCCGGCGTTGTGGACGCAGACGAACAGGACGGACGGCTTCGCGCCGGTGCTCTCGGGCATGAGGGGCTCTCTCGTCTCGCGGTGGCTGGGCGTGACCCATGACATCAGCATTCGCTGACATCAGTGAACGGTGATGTGAGAGTATCAGCGCATGCTGACTTCAGCCGATCCTGATGTGATCCGGGCGCTGGGCGATCCGCTCCGGCTGCGGATCGTGACCCTGCTGGCGCGCGAGACGCTGTGCACCACGCACCTGGTGGAGGAGACCGGGGCCAAGCAGACCAACCTGTCCAACCACATGAGGGTGCTGCGCGAGGCCGGGCTGGTGGAGACCGAGCCGTGTGGCCGCTTCACCTACTACAAGCTCAAGCCCGAGGTCCTGGCCGGGCTGTCCGGGCAGTTCGCCGAGCTCGCCGAATCCGCCCGCACCGCCGCCGAGAACAAGAGGGCCTGCCCGTGACCTCCAGCGCCCACGCCCAGAGCGCCGAGGCGGCCGGGGACGACTCGATCGTCAGGAAGCTCTCGACCCTCGACCGCTACCTCGCGGTGTGGATCATGCTCGCCATGGCCGTCGGCCTCGGGCTCGGCCGGCTCATCCCAGGGCTGAACGACGCGCTCGCGAAGGTGGAGATCGGCGGAGTTTCCCTGCCGATCGCGCTCGGTCTGCTGATCATGATGTATCCCGTGCTGGCGAAGGTCCGCTATGACCGGCTCGACGCCGTCACCGGCGACCGCAAGCTGATGGTCACCTCGCTGGTCATCAACTGGGTCCTCGGACCCGCGGTGATGTTCGCGCTGGCCTGGATCTTCTTGCCGGACCTGCCCGAGTACCGCACCGGCCTGATCATCGTCGGCCTGGCCCGCTGCATCGCCATGGTCATCATCTGGAACGACCTCGCCTGCGGCGACCGCGAAGCCGCTGCCGTTCTGGTCGCCCTCAACTCCGTCTTCCAGGTCCTCGCGTTCGGCCTGCTCGGCTGGTTCTACCTCGACCTGCTGCCCGGCTGGTTGGGCCTGGGCGACGGCGAGCACCTCGACATCTCCATGTGGAAGATCGCGCTGAATGTGGTCATCTTCCTGGGCATCCCGCTCGCCGCCGGCTTCCTCACCCGCCGCCTGGGCGAGAAGAAGATGGGCCGCGCCGACTACGAGCAGCGGTTTCTGCCGCAGATCGGCCCGTGGGCGCTGTACGGGCTGCTGTTCACGGTCGTCGTCCTCTTCGCCCTCCAGGGGAAGACCATCACGTCGCAGCCGCTGGACGTCGCCCGGATCGCGCTGCCGCTGCTGGTGTACTTCGCCGTCATGTTCTTCGGCACGTTCCTGCTCGGCAAGGGCCTGGGCCTGGCCTACGACCGCACCGCGACCCTCGCCTTCACCGCGGCGGGCAACAACTTCGAGCTGGCCATCGCGGTCGCCATCGCCACCTTCGGTGTCACCTCCGGCCAGGCCCTGTCCGGCGTCGTCGGCCCGCTCATCGAAGTCCCGGTGCTGATCGGCCTGGTCCACGTCGCGCTCGCCTGGCGAAGGAAGTTCGCCCCGGACGCGGTGACGACATCACCATGACGGAGCGCACCGATGTGGTGGTGGTCGGCGGTGGCCAGGCAGGGCTCGCCGCCGGCTACCACCTGCGCCGCCGAGGTCTCGACTTCGTGATCCTGGACGCCGGTGCGGAGCCGGGCGGGTCGTGGCAGCACATGTGGGACTCCCTGCACCTGTTCTCCCCGGCCGAGCACTCCTCCCTGCCCGGCCGCCTCATGCCCGCCCAGGCGGGCGAGACCTACCCGGGCGCCGCGCACGTGGTGGACTACCTCGCCGACTACGAGCACCGCTACGACCTGCCCGTCCAGCACGGCACCCGCGTGGACGCCGTACGCCGCGACGCGGACCGGCTCCGGGTCGAGGCGGACGCCGGGATCTGGCGGGCGAAGGCAGTCATCAGTGCCACCGGCACCTGGTCGCGACCATTTCTGCCGGCCGTCCCTGGCCGTCCGGATTTCGCCGGGCGACAGCTGCACACGGTGAACTACGAGAGCCCGGCCGACTTCGCCGGGCAGCGTGTCGTCGTGGTGGGCGGCGGGAACTCCGGGGCCCAGATCGCCGCCGATCTCGCCCTGGACGGCGATGTCGAGGTGACGTGGGTGACCCAGCGCCCGCCACGGTTCCTGCCGGACGACATCGACGGCCGGGCCCTGTTCGAAGTCGCCACCGCCCGCCGCCGCGCCCTGGACGCCGGCCGCCGCGACACCGGTGGGGTGGCCTCACTCGGCGACATCGTGGCCGTACCGCCCGTCCGCACCGCCCGCGACGCCGGACTCCTCGCCGCGAAGCCGATGTTCGCCCAGCTCACGCCAACCGGTGTCCGGTGGGCCGACGGCAGCCGGAGCGACGCGGAAGCGGTGATCTGGTGCACCGGCTTCCGCCCGGCCCTGGCCCACCTCGCCCCGCTGAACCTGCGCGGCCCGCGCGGGCGCATCCTCACCGACGGCACACGCGCCCTCGGCGAGCCACGGGTGCACCTGCTCGGCTACGGCGACTGGACCGGCCCGGCCTCCGCCACCCTCATCGGCGTAGGCCGCACCGCCCGCGACGCCGCCCACGCGATCGCTCAACTGCCTTGACCGGTCAGGTGATGGCGGGGCTGCGGCGCTCCACGAGGACGACGTCGCGCCAGACGCCGTGGTGGCGCCCGATCCGCTCCCGCGTGCCGATGACACGGAACCCGGCCCGCCGGTGCACGGCGAGGCTGGCGGTGTTCTCGGGGAAAATCCCCGACTGGATCGTCCAGATCCCGGCCTGTTCCGTGGACTCGATCAGCGCCTTCAGCAGGGCGGAGGCGACCCCACGGCCACGGGCGGCCGGGTGGACGTAGACGGAGTGCTCCACCACGCCCGCGTACGCGCACCGGTCGGAAACCCGGCTCGCGGCCACCCAGCCCAGCACCGCCCCGTCGGCGTCTACGGCGGCGAAGCGGTGCTCGGGCAACTTCGTCGCGTCGAACGCCTCCCAGACCGGCGCGACGGTCTCGAAGGTGGCGTTCCCCTCGTCGACCCCCGCCTGGTAGATGGCCAGCACCTGCTCCGCGTACTCCGGAGTCAGCGGCACGATCGCCGCACTCGCAGGTCCCATCCCCACGGCGCTCCCCCTCGTCCCGGTCAGGCTGCGGTCGGCAGGGTCAGCAGCCGGCCCATGGCCGCCAGCACGGACGGCTCGACCCGGTAGTAGACCCAGGTGCCGCGCCGCTCGGAGGTGAGCAGTCCGGCCTCCTTGAGCTTCTTCAGGTGGTGGGACACCGTGGGCTGGGAGACGCCGACGTCGGAGATGTCGCAGACGCACGCCTCGCCGCCCTCGTGGGAGGCCACGGCCGAGAAGAGACGGAGGCGGACCGGGTCACCGAGGGCCTTGAACATCCGCGCGGCGGTCTCGGCCTCCTCGGCGGTCATCGGGCGCTCGGCCAGCGGGGGGCAGCACGGCACCACGCCCTGACCGTCGGGTTCGAGCAGCGGCAGCACCTTCACATTCGACATGCATCTATGTTGACACATGTCGAACCAGCGCGGGGAGAGACATCACCGGGCGCGCAAGGTAGCGGCCATCATCGAGGACGCGCCGGCCGGCCCCGGCAAGCCCGATGGCCATCCGCGCTACAGGATTCCCCGCCCCGGCCACCACCACACGGCGGCCGGCGAAGGGGGCGGGACAGCGATAGTCGGCGGCCCACAGCAACCGCCGGCCGGTCGGACGCCTCCAGCACCACCGGCCGCAATCCGTGCCACAGCAGCATCTGGATGGCGGCGAGCCCGGCCCTTATTTCGATGAATGCCTATGTTGACGCTCATCGATACAGATGTCATGCTGGGCCACGCAAGCCATCGACAGACGTCGAAACACGCAAGGAGTCGCCGTGAACGCGCCCGCCACCACCGAGCTGCCCGTCGTCGTGATCGGGGCCGGCCCCGCCGGTCTGGCTGCCGCCGCCCACCTGGTCGACCAGGGCATCGAGCCCTTGGTCCTGGAGGCCGGGCCCGCTGCCGGCGCCGCGGTGCGCGAGTGGTCGCACGTACGCCTGTTCTCCACCTGGGGCGAGGTCGTCGACCCGGCCGCCGAGAAACTGCTGGCCCCGACCGGCTGGACCCGCCCCGACTCGGCCACCTACCCCTCCGGCGGCGACTGGGCCGAGTCCTACCTGCTGCCGCTCGCCGACGCCCTCGGGGACCGCGTCCGCACCGGCGCCACCGTCACCGGTGTCTCGCGCACCGGCCGGGACCGGATCGTGGACGCCGACCGCGAGCAGCAGCCTTTCGTCGTGCACGTCACCCACGCCGACGGCCGTGAGGAGCGCCTCTTCGCGCGCGCGGTCATCGACGCCTCCGGCACCTGGGCCACTCCGTCCCCGGCAGGCGGCAGCGGACTGCCCGCACTCGGCGAAAAGGCCGCCGCAGACCGGATCACCTACCGCGTCCCGGACCTGAAAGACCAGGCGACCCGGGCCCGTTACGCGGGCAAGCGCACCGCTGTGATCGGCTCGGGTGCCTCCGCGTTCACCGCTCTCGCCTACCTCGCCGACCTCGCCAAGTCCGACGACGGCACGGGAACGAAGGGTGTGTGGATTCTGCGCCGGGGCCTCTCGGGCTCGACCTTCGGCGGCGGCACCGCCGACCAGCTCCCGGCGCGCGGCGCCCTGGGCCTGGCGGCGAAGGCCGCCGTGGACGAGGGCCACGCGGACGCGGTCACCGGCTTTCGCACCGAGGCGATCGAGCGCGACGCCGACGGGCGCCTGGTCCTGGTCGGCGAGGACGGCCGCCGCCTGGACCCGGTCGACGAGGCCATCGTCCTGACCGGCTTCCGCCCCGACCTGTCCTTCCTGGACGAGCTGCGCCTGCGCCTGGACGAACGCCTCCAGGCGCCGGTCGAGCTGGCTCCGCTGATCGACCCCAACCAGCACTCCTGCGGCACCGTCTACCCGCACGGCCACCGCGAGCTCTCCCACCCGGAACAGGGCGTGTACCTGGTCGGGATGAAGTCCTACGGCCGCGCCCCGACGTTCCTCGCCATGACCGGCTACGAGCAGGTCCGCTCCGTGACCGCCGCGATCGCCGGCGACCTCGACGCGGCCGACCGAGTCGAACTGACCCTGCCCGAAACCGGGGTGTGCGGCGGCGCCGGCCTCTTCGCCGCCCCCGAGGCCGACCAGGGTGGCGGATGCTGCGGCTCGTGACCGCCCCGCCAGTCGCATGCCGACGCGGAACGGATTCCGCACAGCGGAACGGATTCCGCACACATGAGGGCGAGAATCGCCGCGAACACGTGAGAACTACGGAGAGGTGTTTTCGCAGGTCAGGCACCCCGGCGCGACCGCACTGCAAGCCCTGCTGCTGGAAGGAGAAGAGACTCGATACCGCCGAGTCCTGAACCGGAGTTCCGCGCGCTCCGCCGATGCGCTTCCAGCACCTGTTCGGCTTCGCCGGTGGTCAGGCCCCAGGCCGGCTTCGCGGCGGTCCGGTCGACCGGATGGGTGCAGGTCGCCCTGGGTACTGGCCGTGATGGCAGGCGCCGCCCCTACAACGTACTGGGGCAGACCGAAGTGGCCCGAGAGCACGGGTGGGTTCGCACTGCGCGGTATGTTCAAATGGCTCTGGCCAGAGCGTTGTTGCGTGAACCGAATGTGCCATCGCGCGAAGGAGGTCGTGTGTCCCCCAACGGGTCGTTCGAGCAGGGAAAGCCGCACCCGGCGCGCGTCTACGACAGCCTCCTCGGTGGCAAGGACAACTACCCGGTGGACCAAGCCGTCGCGGAGGGCATCGCCCAGCGCTGGCCGGAAATCCAGCGCAGCGCGCAGCAGAACCGGGCATGGATGGCGCGCGCCGTACGGCACATGGTGAAAGAAGGGGGCGTCACACAGTTCCTGGACATCGGCACCGGCATCCCCACCCGGCCCAACCTGCACGAGATCGCCCAAGGCATGGTGCCCTCGGCTCGGATCGTCTATGTGGACAACGACCCCGTGGTGCTGCGGCACGCCGAGGCGCTGCTCACCCCGATATCGCCCGAAGGCCGATCGACCTACCTGCAGGCCGACCTGCGTGACCCGCGCGCGGTACTGGAATCGCCCGAGGTGGCCGAGACACTCGACATGACGCGTCCGGTGGGCCTGGTCCTGGCCGCGATCCTGCACTTCCTCGACGAGGACGAGGACCCGGCGGGCGTCCTGCGGGTCCTCGTGGACGCCCTTCCAGCCGGCTCGTACGTCGCGTTGTCCCATGCCTGCGGTGACGCGGATCCCGTCAGGGCAGCGGAGGCATCGGCCTTCTACCGGCAGAACAAAGTCTCCAAGCCCGTGGTGCTGCGCACACAGAAGCAGATCGAGGAATTCTTCACGGGACTGGAACTGCTGGAACCGGGCGTAGTAACCGTCGACCGCTGGCACCCGGACGCATCGGTGCCCGAGGGGCCTGACGACATGGGGTTCCGTGGCGGCCTGGGCCTCAAGCACGGAACTGCCTGAGGGCGAAAGGCGTCGCCGACCGATTCCGTGGCTCCTGGCGCGTTGTTGCGGACAGACCCGGGAACGCGGCTCGGCTCTCGGCGGTGAGGCGGGAGCGGGTCGGGGTGAGCGCTTCCACGCGGAAAGTCAGGATGTACGGGGTCGTCCTCGCACCTTCGACTTCCCCAACTTCCCCCCAAACCCTGCCGACTCCATGGGCCCCGGGTTCGTCACGGACTAAAGTTGTTCCATCACTGCTGGTTGAGGGGCCGGGGCGCGCCGTGCGTACGTACGTGTGCCGTCCCGGTGGGGAGGGCCTGGGCGGGATGAGTCGTCGCTCCAATGGGTTGGTCGCCGTATGGGCCGAAGCGCAGCGGCAGCAGCAGCGGCAGCAGGAGGCGCAAGCCCGGTATCAGCGGGATCAGGAGCGGGCGCAGCGGGCGTATCAGCGCGAGGTCGCCCGGAGTCAGCGCGAGCAGAAGGCCGCCTACCGGGAACAGCGTGAGGCCGAGGCCCGGCGGCGCACCCGGGAGCTGGATGCCCGGGTCGAGGCGTTGCAGGGGCTGCTGGCGGCCGGGTGCCGGGCGCCGGCGTTCCGGGCCTCGGCGCTGACCCGGGCGGAGGAGGTCGAGCCGTTCGCGCCGGGGCCGCTGGCGCAGCCCGTACCGATGCCCGACCCCGCGCGTTACGAGGCACAGGGCGGCGGCTGGACCGCCGGGCGGCGGGCCCAGGCGCAGGCCGAGGCGCGGGCCCGGTTCGAGCGGGACTGGCAGGCGGCGCAGGCGGCCGAGGCACAGCGGCAGGCGCAGTTCGCGGGCTACCAGCGGCAGTACCGGCAGTGGGCGGACGCCCGGCTGGCGGAGATCCGGAGTCACAACGCCGGGATCGCGGAGATGACCGCCGGGCTGCGCGCCGGGGACGCCGAGGCGGCCGTGGCGTATTTCTCCGCCGCGCTCTACGCCTCCACCGGCTGGCCCGACGAGCTGCCCCGGCAGGTGGCGGCGGCCTACGACTCGGGCGCCCGGCAGCTGGTGCTGAACTGGGAGCTGCCCCGGTACGACGTGGTTCCCGAGGCGAAGTCCGTGCGGTACATGATCAACGCGGACCAGGAGAAGGAGTCGCCCCGGCCGGTCACGCAGCGCCGGGCGCTGTACCGGGACGTGCTCGCCCAGTGTCTGCTGCTCGTGCTGCGCGATCTCTTCGCCGCCGACGAGTTCGGGGCCCTGGAGTCCGTCGCGCTGAACGGTTTCGTGGACGACCACGACCCGGCGACCGGGCGGCGGATGCCGATGTTCCTCGGCACGGTCATGGCGACCCGGGCGGACTTCGCCGGGCTGCACCTGGAGCAGGTGAACGCGGTGAACTGCCTGGTGGACGGGTTGCGCGGGCAGCTGTCCACGCGCCCCGACCAGTACGCCGCGGTGCGGCCGGGCCGGGTCCCCGAGGATGTCGGCAACGGGGTCGTGACGCACGGCGGCGACGAGGAGCCGGACCTGTACGAGATGGACCCGCTCGCCTTCGAGGCGCTGGTCGCCGAGCTGTTCCGGGCGATGGGCATGCAGGCCGTCACCACGCAGCGTTCCAACGACGGCGGCGTCGACGTCGACGCGCTGGACCCGGCGCCGATACGCGGCGGCAAGATCGTCGTCCAGGTGAAGCGCTACCGCAACACCGTGCCGCCGACGGCGGTCCGCGATCTGTACGGGACGGTCCAGGACGCCGGTGCCAACAAGGGCGTGCTGGTCACCACGTCCAAGTTCGGCCCCGGCTCGCACACCTTCGCCAACGGCAAGCCGCTGGAGCTGGTGCCGGGCTCCGAGCTGGTCGACCTGCTGCACCGGCACGGGCTGCGGGGGCGGCTGGGCGGCGGCGAGCCACCGGTCCCGGCCCAGCGGACCGCGCCGGAGGACGATAGCGCCGACACCCGGGACGCCGATCACAACGTGCTCGGCATGTCCTGGTCCGGCTCCGTCGCCCTGGACGTCTGTGCGCTCGTCTGCCGGGGCAGCCGCGTCCTGGACGACGATCACTTCGTGTTCTTCAATAACCCGCGCACCCCGGACGGTTCGGTCCGCGCCCTGATCCCCGTGGCACCCGACAAGGCCGCGATCCAGGTCGCCTTCGACGCGCTCCCGGCGCGCGCGGACCGGCTGGTGATCATCGCCTCGATCGACCCCGTCGCCAACCCCGACGCCGACCTGTCCGGCTTCACCGACGCCGGAATCCGGCTGCTCGACGCCGAGCGCACCCCGCTCGACCGGCTGGACGTCTCGGACGGCCGGCCGGGCGAGACCGCGCTCGTCCTGGGCTCGTTCCGCCGACGGGCCAACGGGGACTGGGAGTTCGTCACGGGCGGCAAGGGATACCGGGGCGGGCTTGAGGAGTTGGTGACGGAGTACGGGATCGACGTCGAGTAGGAGGCCGAAAAGGACAGGCGCTCCCCCCACTGATCCCCACCCCCCTCACGCCCGGGGAGGCCGCTTCACTGGCCGCGCGGTGGTACGCGGATTTCGTACGGGCCATCGGCGGGACCGGCCACCGGGGCAGGGGCCTGGGCCGACGCGCGCATTCAAGCCTGTCCGGCGTTTGAGGACGGAAGCCTCGGCCCCGGCCCGTGGAAGACGCCGCCCGCGTCACCGCAGCTCATCCGGGCAAGGTGTCCCCGGCGGGAGCTGGTACGGGGCTCCCAGGCGGTACGTGCCGGGGCGTGGGGCGAGGAGTTCTGTCCATTCGTCGCCGTCCTCGTCCTCGTCCACCTTGATGAGGCAGCCGTGTTCGTTGACGAAGGTGCGCGGGGTGTCCTCGTCCGCGCGCTGCTTGGACGCCTCGGTCTCCTGGGGGCGTTCCACGCCCTTGCCGTCCTCGTCCAGGACGGCGAGCCAGCGTGAGTAGGGGACGCGGATCAGGACCCGGCCCGCCTTCTTGACGTGGATCGTCAGCTCGCCCTCGCCGGCGCGCTCCACCGTGGCGGGCGGGTCGGCCAGCGGGACGGGGCTGTCCACCTCGAAGAGGCGCCAGTCCGTGTTGGACCAGATCAGCTTCAGGTAGGAGAGGCCCTTGCCGACGAGTTCGGCCTCCTTGCGGGCGCCGCTGTAGTCGGGGTCGCCCTGCGGCAGCACCACGTAATGCACCGCCCAGCGGTCGAGCCACTGGCGGTAGTTGATGGGGTCCAGGGTGTCGTCGTAGAAGAGCGGGTTCCGCTTCATGTCGGCCTGGCGGTTCCAGCCCCGGGCCAGGTTGACGGAGCGCGGCAGCGCGGACGCCTCGCGGTGGCTGCTCGGCGGGACGACCTCGACCCGGCCGCGTTCGGCGCCGACCTTCTGGAGCTGGTTGACCAGGGGGGCCAGCGAGCGGGTCCAGGACGCGGTGGGGGCGGTCCTGACGATGTCGTCCACGCCCTTGAAGCCGATCCAGACGTTCAGCGAGACGAACGCGATGACCAGCGCGTACCACCGCCGCGAGCGGGGCGCGGTGTACGGGAGGGCGGCCAGCAGGACGACGCCCGCGTACAGCATCGCCATCCGCGAGACGTTGGAGCCGATCTGCGAGTCGATGATGTACGTGAGCAGCGTCCCGACCCCGTACACGGCCGAGGCCGTGCGGACCGTCTTCCAGTCGGACGGTACGAGGAAGAAGACGAGCCACGCGAAGATGAACGGCCCGGAGAGCGTCGCGACCGACATCGGCTGGGTGCCGGAGAACGGGAACAGCCAGGCGGACAGCGCGACCACCGCGACGGGCGCGAGGCCCAGTGCGTACGCGCCGGGGCGCCGCTTGTTCAGGAACAGCGCGGCCGCGACGACGCCGAGGAAGAGGCCGGCCACCGGGCTGCCGGCCGTCGCGAGCCCGGCGAGCGGCGCGGCGACGGCCGCCTTCGCCCACCGCTTGTAGCGCCACCGGTACGGCCAGCAGAACACGGCGGCCGCCGCGCCGACGGCGAACATCATGCCGAGCCCGAACGTCACCCGGCCGGACAGCGCGTTGCACAGATACGCGAAGACGCCCGCCATCGAGCAGGCCAGGGGGTTACGGACCGCCTTGACGCGGTAGAGGATCAGCGAGGTGAGCCCGGCCGAGACCGTGCCGGCGATCATCATCGTCGTACGCACGCCGAGCAGGGACATCAGATACGGCGAGACGACGCTGTACGAGACGGGGTGCATGCCCCCGTACCAGGCGAGGTTGTACGCGGTGCCGGGGTGCCGGCCGACGAATTCGGCCCAGGCGTCCTGGGCGGCGATGTCGCCGCCGCTGTTGGCGAAGAAGAGGAACCACAGGATGTGGGCGACCGCGGCGACCGCGGTCGTCAGCAGGACCGGGTGGCGCAGACAGCGCCGCTTCAGGCCGTCGAACCGGCCGGGCGTCCGAGGGGTGTCCTCGCCGCCGCTCCGGCGCTCCGCCTGCGCGGGGTCCGTACCGGTGGTGCCGGCATCCGCCCGTGTCGGCTCGGCAGTGGTCACTGCTCTCTCCCCGTCCCTTCCCGGACGCGTGGTCTCGGCCGGCTCTCCTGCTCGGGTCTCATGGGCCGGAAGACGCGCTCCGGGGTCCGCGCGTTGCCCCCGGGACGCTAACACGCGGTCTCGCACGCTGCCCCGGAATAAGCCCCTGCGCTGCGCAGGGGCTTATTCCGGGGGTGACCGGTCAGCCGATGCGGGTCAGCTTCTGGCCGAAGGTCGGGTCGGTCAGGTCCTGCTTGAGCGCGACGGGCGCGCTGACCTTGCCGGTGCCGGTGCCGACGGTCACCACGCCCACCTCGGTGCCCGCCTTCATACCGCGCGAGATCGCCTTGCCGTTGCCCTCGACGGAGAGGTCCACCTTGAGACCCGGCCAGCCCTTCGCCTTCAGGTCGGCGGTGGCGACCAGCGGCGTACGGCCGCCGAATCCGTCGTCCACATAGCCGACGACGTCTCCCTTGTGAACCACCTTGGCGGAGGTCACCGCCTTCTGGGCGCCCTCGATCAGCTTGAGGCTGTTGTCGATCGCCATCACCAGGCTGTCGTACGGCTGGCCGGTGCCGGCCTGCTGGCCCATGACCGCGCCGTATATCCACAGCTTCTTGCCGTCCACCACGGTGTTGGCGGACCAGACCAGATTGCCGCCGGCCGGCGTGGACGAACCGGTCTTGATGCCGCTCACCCCGGGCTTCAGCAGAAGGGTGTTGTTGTTGTAGATCATCGTGTCGATGCCGTCGATCTTGATCTGCGGGGTGTCCACGATCTCGCGGAACACCTCGTTCTGCATGACGGCGTGCGCCAGCTTGAGCTGGTCGGCGGCGGTGGAGACGGTCGTCTTCTTCAGACCGCTCGGGTCCGTGTACGTGGTGTCCGTCATGCCGAGCTTCTTCGCCTCGTCGTTCATCTTCTCGACGAAGGCGGCCTCGGAGGAGGAGTCCCAGCGCGCGAACAGCCGGGCCGCGTTGTTGCCCGACGGGATCATCAGCAGTTGCAGCATCTGCTTCTCGGTGAACTGCTGCCCCTCGCTGATCGGCGCCGTGGACTCGTCCTCGGCCTTGGACTCGTCCTCGGCCTGCTGGTCCACGGTGATCTTCTCCCCTTCATCCTTCCCGGTGAGCGGGTGACCCTGAAGGATGACGTACGCCGTCATGATCTTGGCGACGCTGGCGATCGGCGCGGGCTTCCGGGTCCCGGACGAGCCGAGCGAGCCGACACCGTCCACGGCGACCGCGGACTGCCCCTGCGACGGCCAGTCGAGCTTCAGCTCGCCGCCGCCGAAGGTGTACGTGTCCTGCGCGGTCATCTTCAGCGCCGGGTCCGGGAGCGGGCGCACCATCTGTACGATCGCAAACACAAGGAGCAGCAGGAGGACCAGCGGGGTCCAGATCTTGACCCTGCGCACCGCGTTGCGGACCGGGGTCTCCGGTGGCGGCGGGGTGTTCGTCAGCTCGGCGAGCAGGTCGAGCGGCGGCTTCGGCGGCATCGGCTGCTGCCGGGTCCGCTCGGCCCCGCTGAGGGCCGCGGGCGGCCCGGCGACGGGGCTCTCCGGCGCGCGCGGCGCGGGCGCCTGGCGTACGTCGTCGGAGCGCAGCGGTACGAACCGGCTGGTGCGGTCGGTGAGCGATGCCGCCTCGGCGGCGAGCGGCTGCCCCGACGCGGACCTGGTGATCTTCAGCGCGGTGGTCGGCTGATCGACCTTCGGCAGCCGGGGGGCCTTGAAGACGGCGGTGGGCTGATCAACGGGCGCGGGCGCCTCGGCGGCGGGCGCCTTCCGGTCCGGGGTGCCGCCGTCGTCGGGCGTCTTCTCCGCCTGGGCGGCGGGCTCGGGCTTCTCCTCGTCCGGGCCGCCCTCGTCGTCGGCCGGCTTCTCCGCCTCGGCGGCGGGTTCGGGCTTCTCCTCCGCCTCCGCGGCGGGCTGGGCCTCCGGCTTCGCGTCCGGCTCGGCGGCCGGGGCCGCCTCCTCGCGGGAAGCGGTTACGCGGGGCTCCTCCGAGGCGTCGGCCTCGCCGGTGTCCTCGGTGCCGTCATCGGCCGTCGAGACCCAGGCGGCGACGGCCGCCCGGAGGCGCGCGTCGCCCTCCCCGGCCTCCGGCTCACCGCCCTCCGCGTCCTCAGCGGTCCCGGGGGCGTCCGAAGCCGCCTCCGGCTCCTCAGCGGTCCCCAGAGCGCTCTCAGCGCCCTCGGAGGCCGTACCGGCGCCCTCGCCGGGGCCTTCCGCCGCGCTCGCACCGCTCCCGGCGGCCTCCGGGGCCGCCCCCGCGTCCGCGTCCGGCGCATCGCCGGGCTCCCCGGCGGCGTCCCGGGACGCCGGCGCGTCCTCCGGATCGGCCGAGCCGGACCCCGTAACGGCGGAGCCGGAAACCTCATCGGCGGAGCCGGACCCCGTACCGGCGGAGCCGGGCCCCGGTTCAGGCTCGCGGAAGACGTCGAGACGCGGATCGCGTTCCTTGCGAGTCGTTCCCGACGACTGCTGCTGCTCCGACTTGTCGGGGGACTCGCCCGCCACCGATGCCTCCTCCATGCGGCGCGGGGAACCGCCCGCGCTGTCCGAACCATCTACCAGTGTCCCGTGTGAACCCTTGGCCGGGCTGCTAGACGAGAACGACATACCTACTGGTTCCAGTACAAAGCCACCAGGCACCCTCGACAGGAAGATGTGAGAGGGGTCACCCTGTCATTCATCCACGCGGGGAGGCATGGATGGGCAGGAGCCGCAGAACAATTCCGGAGGAGCTTCTGCTGCTCGCTCTGGACCCGACCACGGGTACCACAGCGCAGCCGCAGTCGCTCGACCTCGGCCTCGCCGGAGCTCAGCTAGTGGAGCTGGCCCTGGCAGGACGGATAGCCCCAGACGGGGATCGTATCGCCGTGGTGATGCCACGGCCGACAGGAGATCCGACCCTGGACTCCGCACTGGAACTGCTGCGCAGGCGCGGCAGCCCGGTACGGGCGGTCCACTGGATCGGCGGACCCCGGCTGGGGCTCCGCCAGATTTACCTCGCTCATCTGGAGCGCTGCGGCATGGTGCATGCCGTCGAGGGCCAGATGTGCGGAGTGCTGCCGACGACTCGCTACCAGGCGACGGACACGGCGATCAGCCGGGACATCAGGGCCAGGCTGGACAGTGCGATCCGCACCGGCGTACCGCCGGACCCGCGGACCGCGGCGCTCGCCGCACTGGCCCACGCGGTCGGACTCGGCAAGCACCTGTATCCCGGGAACGAGGGGCGTTCATCGCGCTCCCGGCTCCGGGACCTGATCAGGCACGACCCGATGGGCGGCCTCGTGGCACATGCCGTGATGGACGTACAGAACGGGGCGGTCGCACAGCCGCGCCGCGCTCAGGCGGCCGGCGTCCCGTTGCAACCGCAAGTGCCGCCGCCGTCACGGCGCGGCAGCATGGCGCACACCGCGGCCCACTAGGTACGCGTCCGCACCACGCACGTCAACAACCGAACACCGCCGAACCGTCGTCGTCCAGACCCGGTCCGGGAGCCGCACCGAGGCGCGGGGCAGTCGATATCACCGGCTGCCCCGCGCCGCTGTGTGTGGCCGTTTCCCAGCGCGGCCGGGCCCGAGGGTGGCAATCTGCTCAGCAGTAGATACGCACAGCTACATAGCCGGAGGTGCCGTTTCCGTGCCGTCCAACGTCAATCCCACCGTCAGGCGACGCCGGTTGGGTCAGGAATTGCGCCGACTGCGCGAAGTCAAAGGGATGACCGCCGAGGAGGTGGCGGAGCGGCTGCTGGTCTCGCAGTCGAAGATCAGCCGCCTGGAGAACGGCCGCCGTTCCATCAGCCAGCGCGACGTCCGCGATCTCTGCGGGGTGTACGAGGTCGAGGACCGCCGCATGGTCGACTCGCTGATGCAGATGGCCAAGGACTCCCGCCAGCAAGGCTGGTGGCACGCGTTCGGTGACATCCCGTACAGCGTGTACATCGGTCTGGAGACCGACGCCGCGTCCCTGCGGGTGTACGAGTCGCTGATCGTCCCGGGCCTGTTGCAGACGCGGGAGTACGCGCAGGCCGCGATCGAGGGGATGTGGCCGGAGGCCACGCCCGCCGAGATCGACAAGCGCATCCAGATCCGCCTCAAGCGCCAGGACCGGCTGACCGATCCGGTCGAACCGCTGCGGTTCTGGGCCGTGATCGACGAGGCCGTGCTGCGCCGCGTCGTGGGCGACCCGCAGATCATGGCGGACCAGTTGAGGCACCTGGCGGAGCTGAGCCAGCTGCCCCACGTGACGCTCCAGGTCCTGCCGTACACCGTCGGGGCGCACCCGGGGATGTACGGGAGCTACACGATCCTCGAATTCCAGGAGGACATGGACGCGAGCGTCGTCTATCTCGAAGGGATCACCAGCGACCTGTATCTGGAAAAGGCGCCGGACGTGCAGAGTTATGCCGTGATGTACGAACATCTGCGCGCGAAGGCGCTCAGCGCGGAGCAGTCCCGGGCGTACATCCTCCAGGCAGCGGAGAACTGCGGAGCGTGACGATTTCCGTGTCCGCCACGGGCGCTCCCGGGGCGGCGCGGAAGGTACACCTCCGCCAGGTTGTGCCGGAAGTCAGCCGAGGCGTAATTCATCCGAACGAGTGAACACCACTCACGGCCGATGATGTTGCGGCGTAGCGTCCTCACCAGTCGCTGGGCGCAGCGGCTGGGCGCACCGCCCAACGACCGGCACAACCATCGGAGTCATTATGGTGATTCGGCAGAACACGCAGAACACACTGACTGAGTGGACCAAGTCCTCCTATTCCGCGAATGGGAACTGTGTGGAGGTCAAGGCGGCGGAGGGTCACGCGCTGCTGGTCCGCGACTCGAAGAGCGTGAGCAGCGGGGTGCTCGACTTCTCCGCGAAGACCTGGTCGGCGTTCGTCCTGGACGTCTCGCAGACCACCGTCTGAGACCGCGCGACCCCGGCCGCGCGTTCGCGCCGCGGCCCGCACCAGGCCCTCTCGACCGGCCCGCCGTCCTGGCCGAGAGGGCTTTCGCCGTTTCCGGACCGGATTCCCGGGCTTCTCCGGCTTCTCTGGCTTCTCCGGCAGTTCCCCTCCTCACCCGACCGCACGGGACCCGCATCCCGTGCGGTCTTCTTCGTGCTTTCCTGCGCTCACAGCCTGGCGAAGCGCCCGCTCATCGTGCGGCCACCGTCATGTGCGCAACAACGCTCCCGTGGGTCAAGAACGAGTAAAATCGTTCCTCTTGCTGATCTGTGTTCACATCTATGACCGGAAGAGTCCTTGACCGGGGCACCGCACAGGCGGTTCAATCCCCGAAGTCCCCGCTCCCGCACGGGGCGCCGCTGAGCGGCCGTACTGGCGAAGTGCGCATCCCGTTCACAAGGCGGACCCCGGGAGGGGACATATGAACAGTCTCGACTGGGTCGTGCTCATCGGCTACTTCGGCGTGATGATCGCGATCGGGCTCTGGTCCCACAAGCGTGTCGACAACGTCAGCGACTTCTTCACGGCGGGCGGCCGGATGCCCTGGTGGCTGTCCGGCATCTCGCACCACATGTCGGGGTACAGCGCCGTGATGTTCACGGGCTACGCCGGCATCGCGTACCAGTACGGCGTCACGTCCTTCGTGACCTGGTCGCTGCCGATCGCGATCGGTATCGGCATCGGTGCGAAGCTGTTCGCGCCCCGGCTCAACCGGCTGCGCTCACGGCTGTACGTGGCGTCCCCGCTGGAATACCTCAAGAACCGCTACAACGTGCCCACCCAGCAGGCGCTCGCCTGGTCCGGGCTGTTGCTGAAGATCGTGGACGTGGGCGCCAAGTGGGCGGCCATCGCGACCCTGTTGTCCGTGTTCACCGGGATCACCCTCACCCAGGGCATCTTCATCACCGGCATCATCACGGCCGTCTACTGCACGGTCGGCGGCCTGTGGGCCGACGCGCTCACCGAACTGGGCCAGTTCGTCATCCAGTTGCTGGCCGGGCTCGCGATGCTCGTCACCGCGATGCACGAGCTGGACGGCTTCAGCACCCTGTGGACGGTCTGGGACAAGCTGCCCGAGGGCCACGCGGACCCGACGGCCGGACCGTACACCGTGACGTTCCTGCTGGCGTACCTGTTCATCAAGACCTTCGAGTACAACGGCGGCATGTGGAATCAGGCCCAGCGCTACATGGCCACCGACTCCGCCGCATCCGCGACCCGTTCGGCGCGGCTCTCCGCCATCCTGTGGCTGGTGTGGCCGACGGTCCTGTTCTTCCCGATGTGGTGCGCCCCGCTGCTGGTGCACGCCGAGAAGCCGGACGCCTCCGACAGCTATGCGCTGATGACCGAACAGCTGCTGCCGCACGGGCTGCTGGGCCTGGTCGTCGTCGGGTTCTTCTCGCACACGATGGCCATGTGCTCCTCCGACGCCAACGCGATCTCCGCCGTCTTCACCCGGGACATCGCCCCGGTCTTCTCCAAAGCCGCCCGCGAGTGGAGCGGCCGGGCCGGACTGCTGGCCGCGCGGCTGTCCACGCTGGGCTTCCTCGCGCTGTCCATGGCGCTGGCGACGCAGATCAACTCGCCGACGTTCAAGGACATCATCTCCGTCGTCATCAAGTGGGTCGCCGGGCTGATGGGCCCGATCGCGATCCCGTTCATGCTGGGGCTGCTGCGCCGCTTCCGTAAGTCGGGGCCGACGGCGGCGCTCGTCAGCTGGGCGGCGGGGCTGCTGGCGTTCTACTTCACCAACTACGACCTGGACGGCTCGGTGAAGGAAGGGGTCGCGCTCCAGTACCAGGTGGCGCTGCCGCTGGCGGTCTCGCTGGTGCTGTACGTGGTGATCGGCCTCGTACGCCCGGAGGACACCCCGGAACGCGATGCGCTGATCGAGCGGATCAACACGGACGGCGACGGGCCCGGACTGCCCGCCCAGGCCGGCCCGGCCCAGGCCGCCGCCGAGGGCGCGCCCACGGATCAGCGCGGGTAGCGGGCCAGCCAGCCCGGGGCCGCGGTGGCCGGGCTGTGCAGGGCAGGCCCCTGGGTCATCTCCATGGCGAAGTCGTCGGCGATTTCGAGGAGGGTGGCCCGCCCCTCCAGCCCGGCCAGCCGGTCCGGGGGCAGCGCGGTCTCCCCGTGCATCGCGCCCAGCAGCGCCCCGCACAGCGCCCCGGTCGCGGCGCCCGGGCCCCCGTGGTCCACCGCGAGCCGCAGCCCGTGCCGCACGTCCTCCCCGACGAGCGCGCAGTACACCGCGACCGCCAGCACCTCGTCGGCGGAGTCCGTGACGCCCAGGGACTCGATGAGCGCCGGCCCCGGAACGCCCTGGCGCACGGCACCGAGGGCCCGGCTCAGCGCCTCGCTGACGGGTTCGTGGCCCGGCCGGTCCGCGAGCAGCCCCAGCGCGTGCCGCACGGAGCCGTCCAGGGTCTCGCCGCGCGCCAGCCCGTGCACGACGACCGCGAACGCGCCGGTGGCGAGCAGCGCGACGGGGTGCCCGTGGGTGTGCGCCGCGCACTCCACGGCGAGCTGGAACACCAACTGCGGCTCCCAGCCCACGAGCAGCCCGAACGGCGCGGACCGCGTGACGGCGGCGGCGTCCCGCGCGGCCGGGTGCTTGGGCCGGTCCAGGGTCCCCATGATGTCGTCGCCGAGGCCGTTCAGACATTCCCGGGTGGGTTCGCGGCGCTCGTAAAGCCATTCCTGCCCGGCGAGCCAGCCGTTGTCCTCGCGCCGCTCGTCGGGCCCCCAGTCGCGCTGTGTCGCCGCCCAGCGCAGATGGGCGCGGTGCACGTCGGTGGGCGGGTGCCAGGCGCCGGTGTCGCGGCGGACCTGGGCGCGGATCAGCCCGTCGACGGTGAACAGGGTGAGCTGGGTGGCGGCGGTGACCGTCCCGGACGCGCCCCGCGCCCCGAGCGCGTCCCCGATGGCCCCGCCGAGGAGCGTGCCACGTACCCGGCTGCGGAAGTCCTGCTGCTCGGCCCGCCCCCAGACGGCCACGATCCCTGTACTCACCGCGCCACTCCCGTATGCCGTGTCTTCGATCCCCTGTGCGACTGTGCGGTAACTGCGCAGCACTGTAATCGAACGGGTGCGGGCCGCTGAGGGACAGAGCGTTTTGTACGGCTCCGAGGCGCGAGGAATCCCGCTGCGGCGCACGGACCCCGGGGCGATGATCGCCGCGCCCGGCTAACGCTCTCTCGTGTAGTCGACGCCGTATTCGGTGATCCGGGCCGGGCGCTTTCTCCGGCGGGCGAGGAGGACCGCTCCGAGGGCCACCGCGGCGGCCGCGACCGTTCCGGTGACGATCCGGACGGCTGTGTTCCCGGGGCCCTGACCGGCGTCCTCCACCGGTATCGGGGTGGCATCCGGAAACGACCGTCCCGACGGGTTCGCGGACGGGGTGGGGGCGGACGGGGACGGGGACACGGACGGGGTGGTGGCCTCGTGGGCCGCGATGAGGGGGTTCACGTCGGCCGGGCCCGGGTCACCGGGGTCTTCGAGGACGGCGAGGCGGGGGCGGACCGTGCCGTAGCCGAGGTAGCGGCTGGGGACGGTGCCCGTGCTGGGGCGGGCCGCCGTGTTCATCAGGACCCGCAGCACCTGGTTGCCGGTCCAGTCGGGGTGCAGGGACCAGATGAGCGCGGCGGACGCGGAGGCGATGGCGGCGGCCTGGCCGGTGCCCTGGCCGCGGCAGTAGCCCGGCTTGCCCTCCAGGCAGCGGATCGGGATGTCGGCGCCCGGAGCGGCCAGAGCCACCTGGGGCCCGTACGCGGAGAACTTCGTCACCGTGCCGGTCTTGTCGACGGCGCCCACGCCCACGACGCCGGGGATCGCGGCGGGGTAGGTGACGTCGTTTCCGTCCTCGGCCGTGTCGCCGGTGTCCGTCAGGAGCAGCTTTCCGCGCCCGATGGCGTAGTCCACGGCCTCCTTGAGCGAGTCCCGCTCGTCGTCGTCGATGTAGGTGGGGAAGGACACCCTTATGTCGATGATCCGGGCTTCGCTGTCGGCGGCGTACCGAAGGGCGTCGACCAGCGCGTCGACGCGCCTGAAGCCCGCCTCCTTGGTCGTGCCCCAGACGGTCAGCGGAAGAATCCGCGCGTCGGGGGCGAGGCCCTTCACGCCCTGGCCGTTCGCTCCGTTGCCCGCGATCAGCATGGCCATCGCGGTGCCGTGCCCGTTCGCGTCCTTGTCCGCGCCGCGCTCGGGCTCCATGAAGTTCTTGCCCTTGAGCACCTTCCCCGTCAGTTCCGGGACGGTCGGGATCACTCCGGTGTCGAGCAGGGCGACGGTGATCCCCTTGCCGGTGCTGAGCTTCCACATCGCCGGGGCCCGCATCCGGTCCAGATACCACTCGCGCTCGCGCATGGTCTCCGCCGTCGCGGCCGGGGCGACGGCGCCGCCGAGGAGGAGCAGGGCCCCCAGCGCCGCCACGACCGCCGGCACCCGTCCCCGCCGTCCCGCTATGCCCACGCCCCTCACTCCCCCAGCACCGGCAGCAGCTCCGGCAGCTGCCCGTCCGAAGCGCCCGCCGCCGCCACGCGTTCCGCCGGGACCTCCCCGTAGAGCGTCGTACGCGGCTTCGCCGGGCGGCCGGCGAGTTCCGCGATGGCCTCCAGGTCGCGGACCGAGCGGTAGGAACCATAACTCGACCCGGCCATACGGGAGATGGTCTCCTCCATCAGCGTGCCGCCCAGGTCGTTCGCGCCGGAGCGGAGCATTTCCGCGGCGCCCTCCGTGCCGAGCTTGACCCAGCTGGTCTGGATGTTGGTGATGTGGGGGTGCAGGAGGAGGCGGGCCATCGCGGTGACGGCCCTGTTGTCGCGGTCGGTGGGGCCGGGGCGGGCGATTCCGGCGAGGTAGACCGGGGCGTTGGTGTGGATGAAGGGCAGCGTCACGAACTCCGTGAAGCCGCCGGTCTCCCGCTGGAGCGCGGCCAGGGTGCGCAGGTGGCCCAGCCAGTGGCGGGGCTGGTCGACATGGCCGTACATCATGGTCGAGGAGGAGCGCAGGCCCACCTCGTGGGCGGTCCTGATGACCTCCAGCCAGGTCGCCGTGGGCAGCTTGCCCTTGGTGAGGACCCAGCGGACCTCGTCGTCCAGGATCTCGGCGGCGGTGCCCGGGATCGAGCCGAGCCCGGCCTCCTTCGCGGCGGTCAGCCAGTCCCGGATGGACATCCCCGTACGGGTCGCCCCGTTGACGACCTCCATCGGCGAGAACGCGTGGACGTGGATGCCGGGGACGCGTTCCTTCACGGCCCGGGCGATGTCGAAGTAGGCCGTGCCGGGCAGGTCCGGGTGGATGCCGCCCTGCATGCAGACCTCGACCGCGCCCACGTCCCACGCCTGCGCGGCCCGGTCCGCGACCTGGCCGAGCGAGAGGGTGTACGCGTCGGCGTCGGTGCGGCGCTGGGCGAAGGCGCAGAAGCGGCAGCCGGTGTAGCAGACGTTGGTGAAGTTGATGTTGCGCGTGACGATGTACGTGACGTCGTCGCCGACCACGTCCCGCCGCAGCGCGTCCGCGATCCGGCACAGCTCGTCCAGGGCCGGGCCGTCCGCGTGCAGCAGGGCGAGCGCCTGGTCGTCGGTGAGCTTCGTCGGGTCGTCGGCGGCCCGGCTCAGCGCCGCGCGCACGTCCCCGTCGATCCGGGAGGGCACCAGCCCGGGCGCCGCCGCCTCGCGCAGCGCCTCCCAGTCCCCGTACACCACGTCGAAGTCGTCGCGGCGGTCGCCGGTGCGGCCCTCCGTGTCGATGGTGCGGTGCAGGTCGGTGCGGCCGGAGGCGTTGAACCCCTCGTCCGGCTCCTGCCAGGGCAGCCCCTCGGGCATCGCGCCCTCCCGGGCGAGCCCGGTCTCCGGGTCGGCCAGAGCCCGGACGTGCGGCAGCAGGCGCGGGTCCAGCCAGGGTTCGCCGCGCTGGATGAACTCCGGGTAGATGGTGAGGCGTTCACGCAGCTGGAAGCCCGACTCGGCGGTGCGGGCGGCGAGTTCGTCGATGTGCGGCCACGGGCGCTCGGGGTTCACATGGTCGGGGGTCAGCGGAGACACCCCGCCCCAGTCGTCGATGCCCGCGCCGATGAGGAGCGCGTACTCCGCGTCGGCCAGATTCGGCGGGGCCTGGATGCGGGCGGACGGACCGAGGAGGTGCCGGGCGACGGCGATCGCGGCAGCCAGCTCCTCCAGCTCGGCGTCCGGCATCCCGCGCATCGCGGTGTCCGGCTTGGCCCGGAAGTTCTGGACGATGACCTCCTGGATGCCGTGATAGGCCCGGGCGGTCCGGCGCAGCTCGAAGAGGGAGTCCGCGCGCTCCTCGTACGACTCGCCGATGCCGATCAGGATGCCCGTGGTGAACGGCACGTTGGACCGGCCCGCGTCCTCCAACACCCGCAGCCGCACGGCCGGTTCCTTGTCCGGGGAGCCGTAATGCGGGCCGCCGGGCTCGGACCACAGGCGGGTCGCGGTCGTCTCCAGCATCATGCCCATGGACGGCGCGACGGGCTTCAGCCGCTGAAGGTCCGTCCAGCTCATCACCCCCGGGTTGAGGTGCGGCAGCAAGCCCGTCTCCTCAAGGACCCGGATCGCCATGGCACGTACGTACGCGAGCGTGTCGTCGTACCCCTCCGCCGCCAGCCACTCGCGCGCCTCCGGCCAGCGGTCCTCCGGCCGGTCCCCGAGCGTGAACAGCGCCTCCTTGCAGCCCGTCGCGGCCCCCTCGCGGGCGATGGCCAGCACCTCGTCGGGCGACAGGAACATGCCGTGCCCGGCCCGGCGGAGCTTCCCCGGCACGGTGACGAACGTGCAGTAGTGGCACTTGTCGCGGCACAGCCGGGTCAGCGGGATGAACACCTTGCGGGAGTACGTGATCACCCCCGGCCGCCCCGCCGCCGCGAGGCCCGCGTCCCGCACCCGGGCGGCCGAGGCCGCGAGATCCGTCAGGTCGTCGCCGCGCGCTTGAAGCAGCACGGCGGCCTCCGCCCGGTCGAGTGCCACTCCGTCCCGCGCCCGCTTGAGCGCGCGCCGCGTCGAGTTGGTGGTGGGGGGTCCGCTCTGGGCATCGGTCATGCCTCCGAGCATACGAGCGGGTAGCCGGCGCCCCCGTTACGCGTAGTACTCCAGGATCAGCGGCAGATCCTGCGTCCAATGCCGCAGGCGGGACCGGTTGCGGGCGGCCAGCGTCCAGGTGTGCACGGCCCCCGCGCGCAGCCGCACGGTGACCACGAGCAGCTTGGGCCCCCGCACCGCGTATTCGATCCGCCCGATCTCGGCCCACCCGAATTGCAGCTCAAGGCCGTTGTCCGCCTGGAACTCGATCCCGAGTGCGTCGATCACCAGCGAGCTGTCGGTGCCCACCCCGACGAACCCGATGTCGGTGACGGGCTCGGCGGGCGCCTGCCGCCACGCCCCGCCCGCGGCCGGCCCCTGCGCGTAGGGGTTGTTGGGGATCGCGGCGGCGGGCGGATAGGGCGAGGGGGTGTACGGGGACGGGCCGTAGGGGGAGGCGGCGACCGGGGGGTACGGGGACGGGGAGTTCGGCGGGTAGGCGGGGGGCGCGGGCTGAAGGGGGTGCTGCGCCGGCGTCGCATCGGCCGGACGGCCGGGCTGCCGCGCCGGCACCGGCATGGTCGGCACGTACGCCGGGCCCCCCGGCGCGAACAGGTCCAGCAGCGCCTCCGGCGCGGGCCGCTCGCCCGGCTCCTTCGCCAGGCAGGCCGCCACCACGTCCCGTACCCCTGCCGGCACCGCGCCCAGGTCGGGCGCCTCGTGCACCGAGCGGTACATCATCCCCATGGGCGTCCCGGCGCCGAACGCGCTGCCGCCCGCCGCCGCGACGAGCACGGCGCCGAGGGCGAAGACGTCGGCGGGGGCGCCGACTTCGAGGCCCTGGGCCTGTTCGGGGGCGAGGAAGCCGGGCGTGCCGAAGGCCATTCCGGTCGCGGTGAGCCGGGTCGATTCCAGGGCCCGGGCGATGCCGAAGTCGAGGACGCGGGGGCCGTCCGCCGCCATGATGATGTTGCCCGGCTTGAGGTCGCGGTGGACGAGCCCGCAGCGGTGGATGGCGGCCAGCGCCTCGGCGAGCGCGGCGCCCAGCTGCCGTAGCCGTGCCTCGCCCATCGGGCCCTCCGCCTCCACGAGGGCGGAGAGCGTGGGGCCGGGGATGTAGGCCGTCGCCAGCCAGGGCGCGGCCGCGTCGGGGTCCGCGTCGACCACCGGCGCCGTGTGGAAGCCGCCGACGCTCCGGGCCGCCTCGACCTCGGCCCGGAACCGCTCGCGGAAGTGCGCGTCGGTGGCGAGCTCGGACCGTGCGACCTTCACGGCGACGGCGCGCCCGCCCCGGGACCGCGCCAGATAGACGACGCCCATGCCACCGGCGCCGAGCTCCCGCTCCACGGCGTATCCGCCGATCTTCTCGGGCAGCTCCGCCCCGTCCGTTCCGTACGCCATCCGCTCGGCGCTCCCCCCGGTGATCCGGCGGCCCAGTATGCCGTGTGCCTGCCAATACACGGCACGGCGGGCGGGGTGGGGCGGGATGAGAGGGGTGCCGGGGTGTTCACCGGCCGGCCAGGAAAGGACTGCCACCTCCGGCCACTCTCAACGTATAGCGCAAGGGGGGCCTTGCCGCAAGGCCCCCCTCGTCCCGCACAATCGCTGATCTGAACCAGCCACCTGCGGCATTTGGGAGTTTTGCGCAGTGCCCGAACCGATGCACGCCACGAGCGCCTTCGCGCTGACCGGCGACCGCGCCGAGGCCAAGGCGGACCCGGACCTGATCGCCGGGGACGAGCGCCACTTCGCGGCGATCGCACGCTGCCTGGAGGAGACCGTAGCCGAACTGGCCGCCGCCCTCGACGCCGCCCGCCGCGCCCCTGGCGGGCTGGGCCGGCAGGGCCTGGACCGGGACGCCGAGATCCACCGGCTGACCGCCCGGCTGCGCACCCTGCGCCGCTTCGGCCTGGACCTGTGCCTCGGCCACATGGCCGGTGCGGACGGCTCCGAGCCGGTGTACGTGGGACGGCTCGGTCTCACGGACCGCGACGGCCGCCGGCTGCTGACGGACTGGCGCTCCCCGGCCGCCGAGCCGTTCTTCGGGGCGACGCACGGCAATCCGATGGGCCTGGCGAGCCGCCGCCGCTACCGGTGGACGGGCGGCCGGGTCGGCGACTACTGGGACGAGGTGTTCGCCCCGGACGCCTTCGCCGGACACGCCGCGCTGGACGACCAGTCGGCGTTCATCGCGAGCCTGGGCACCAACAGGTCGGCCCGGATGCGGGACGTGCTGGGCACCATCCAGGCGGACCAGGACGCGATCGTCCGGGCCGGTTCGCGCGGCGCGCTGGTCGTGGACGGCGGCCCGGGCACCGGCAAGACGGTCGTGGCCCTGCACCGCGCCGCGTACCTGCTGTACGCGGACCCGCGGCTCGGGCACCGGCGCGGCGGCGTCCTCTTCGTCGGCCCGCACCAGCCGTATCTGGGGTACGTCGCCGATGTGCTGCCGGGCCTCGGCGAGGACGGGGTGCGTACGTGCACGCTGCGCGACCTCGTCCCGGAGGGCGCGGCGGCCGGGCCCGAGGCCGATCCGGAGGCCGCCCGGCTGAAGGCGTCGGCGGAGCTGGTGCGGGCGGTCGAGGCGGCCGTGGCGTTCTACGAGGAGCCGCCGTCCGAGGGCCTGACCGTGACGACGCCCTGGGCGGACGTCCGGCTGACCGCCGCCGAGTGGGCCGTGGCCTTCGAGTCGGCGCCGGGCGTCCCGCACAACGAGGCGCGCGACGCGGTCCTGGAGGAGATCCTGACGATCCTGGCCGACAAGCACGCGGACCGGCAGGACGAGGAGGTCCCGGAGCACCTGGTCCGCCGGGCGCTGTCGCGCGACCGCGAGCTGCTGGCGGCCTTCGACCGGGCGTGGCCCCTGCTGGACGCGGCGGACCTGGTCGGCGACCTGTGGTCCGTACCGGCGTATCTGCGGACGTGCGCGCCCTGGCTCACGCGGGAGGAGGCGGCCCGGCTCCAGCGGTCCGAGCCCCGGGCCTGGACGGTGTCCGACCTGCCGGTCCTGGACGCGGCCCGGCTGCGGCTCGGGGACCCGGACGCGGCGCGCCGCAGGCGCCGTGACGAGGCGACGGCCGCCGCCGAGCGGGCCCGCCGGGCCGAGGCGATCGACAGCCTCCTGGAGAACGCGGAGATCGACGAGAGCCAGGGCGCGGTGGGGATGCTGCGCGGCCGGGACCTCCAGGACACGCTGCTCGACCCGGACGCGCTGTCCGCCGCCGAACCGGACGCGTTGGCGGGCCCGTTCGCCCATGTGGTGGTGGACGAGGCGCAGGAGCTGACCGACGCGGAGTGGCAGATGCTGATCCAGCGCTGCCCCTCGCGCAGCTTCACAATCGTCGGGGACCGCGCGCAGGCCCGGAACGGCTTCCTGGAGTCGTGGCGGGACCGCCTGGAACGGGTCGGCCTGGACCGGATCACGCTCTCCGCGCTGACCGTCAACTACCGCACCCCGGAGGAGATCATGGCCGCCGCCGAGCCGGTGATCCGGGCCGCCCTGCCGAACGCCAACGTCCCGGTCTCCATCCGCAGCAGCGGCATCCCGGTGCGCCGGGGCCCGCTCACGGACCTCCCCACGGTCCTCGACACCTGGCTGACCACCCACCCCGAGGGCACGGCGTGCGTCATCGGCGCCCCCTCGTCCTTCCGCCCGCCGTCGCCCCGCGTCCGCGCCCTGACCCCGGCCCTGTCGAAGGGCCTGGAGTTCGACCTCGTGGTCCTGGTCGATCCGGAGCACTTCGGGTCGGGGGCCGGCGGGGCGGTGGACCGGTATGTGGCGATGACCCGGGCCACGCGGGAGCTGGTGGTGCTGGCGGGGGTGTGAGGGGGCGCGCTCCGGCGCCTCGGTGTTCACCCTTGGACTCGGCCACTCTCCGCATCCGGCCGATACTTGCATTCATGAGAGTATCTTGAATGCAAGTATCAGGGCGCATGCCATGGAGGTGGACTGCCGTGAACGGATTCATCGGACGCCGCACCGAACTCAGCCTTCTGGAAGACCTGCTGCGTCCCGTCAAGGACGGCGGGCGCAGCGGGCGTCCGGGGCGGGCCGTTCTGATCCGCGGGCGCCGCCGGGTGGGGAAGTCGCGCCTGGTGGAGGAGTTCCTGGAGCAGGCGGGCCTGCCGCATGTGTTCTTCACAGCTGTCGGTGGCTCCCGCGAGGAGGACCTGGCAGGTTTCGCCGCCGAGGTGGCCGCTTCCCCGCTTCCTGACGTGGCGCGGTTCAGCGATTTCGCCGCCCCTCTCACCTGGGACGCCGCACTGACCATGCTCGCCTCCGCGCTGCCCACCGACTCGCCCAGCGTGGTGGTCCTCGATGAGATGCCCTACCTCGTGCGCGAGGACCCGAGCTTCGAGGGAGCGCTCCAGAAGGCGTTCGACCGGACGCTGTCGAAACTGCCCGTGCTGCTCGTCCTCATCGGCTCCGACATCGCGATGATGGAACAGCTCAACACCTACGGACGGCCCTTCTACCAGCGTGGGACCGAAATGGTCGTACCGCCGTTGAATCCCGCCGAAGTCGCCTCGATGCTCGATCTGCCGCCTGCCGACGCCTTCGACGCCTATCTGGTGTCCGGCGGCCTCCCGCTCATCCTGGAGGAGTGGCCACAGGGCGCCGGGCTGTGGGAGTACCTCGAACTGGCCCTGCGCAGACCGACGTCCGCCCTGCTGGTCAGCGGCGAGCGGTCGCTGGCGGCCGAGTTCCCCGTCGAGGCGCAGGCGCGCACCGTCCTGGGCGCCATCGGTCACGGCGAGCGCACCTTCACCCTGATCGGCAGAGCCGCCGGGGCCCTCAACCCGAGCTCGGTGTCCCGCTCGCTTGAGCTTCTCTCCTCTCGCGGCATGGTCGCCGCAGAGCTCCCGCTCTCCACCAAACCCAGCCGGGAGACCCGCTATCGCATCGACGACCCTTACCTGCGCTTCTGGCTCTCCTTCATCGGCCCGGGCATCCCCGCGATCGAACGCGGCCGGGGCGACCGCGTCCTCGACACCATCCGCACCAACTGGACGTCCTGGCGGGGCAGGGCCATCGAGCCCGTCATCCGCGAAGCGCTGTGGCGCATCGGCTCCGACGGCGGGCAGCTGCCCGCCGGCACCGATGCCATCGGCGGCTACTGGACCCGCACCAACGACCCGGAGATCGACATCGTCGGCGCCGACCGCGCCCCCATCGCCAAGAAGGTCACCCTCGTGGGTTCGGTCAAGTGGCTGGAGAAGAAGCCGTTCGACAACCGCGACCTCGCCCGCCTCGTCACCCACCGCTCCCAGCTGCCGGGCGCCGACGACACCACCCCCTTGCTCGCCGTCACCCGCAGCGGCTGCACCGCCGACGTCCCCGCGCTCACGCCCGTGGACCTCCACGACGCCTGGACCTAGGTCCCCGGAGTCACCCGCGCCCACACCGTCTTGCCGACGATCCGCTCCGCGACGCCCCACTCCGCCGCCAGCGCCTCGACCAGGCGCAGCCCGTGCCCGCCCTCGGCGGCCGGTCCGCCCGTGCGCAGCTCCGGGCGTCGCTCGCCCCGTGCGTCCGAGACCTCGACGCGGATGCCGTCCGCCTCGGGGAGCATCCGCAGCTCGAAGTCCCGGCCGGTGACGTGCCCGTGCAGCACCGCGTTGGCGGCCAGCTCGGCCACGACGACCGCCACGTCGTCGGACAACTGACTCCCGTACGCCACGCCCCAGTCGTGGAGTTGCTGCACGGCGAGCCGTCGGGCGAGGCGGGCGCCGCGCCGGGTGGCGCTGAGGCGCTGGACGAAGTCGTTACCCACAAGGGTGATTTCGGCGTTCATGCAACCCAGCGTGTCCGTCTCCTCCTACGCTGACCAGGAGTGACCACACGACTCCACAAAGCTGTACGGGCCTGCCCGACCGGCTGTACGGGGCGTCGGCCGTGACCGGACGAGCGAAGGCGGTACGGGGCAGATGACGAACACGCAACGTGAGGAACGGCCGGAGCGCCCGGCCGAATCGGACGGCACCGCGCACCTGTTCAGGGCGCTGGGCCGCCAGCTGAAGTTCCTGCGCGAACGCGCGGGGATGAGCCAGAAGGAGCTTGCGTCGCTGGTCCATTGCGGCGAGGACCTGGTCTCCGCGATCGAACGGGGCGTTCGCACCCCACAGGTGGAGTTCCTGGCCCTGGCGGACCGGGCGTTGAATACGGGGGGATTCCTGTCGGCAGCGGCGGAGGAGGTGCGGGAGGCGCTGGCGCGGGCGCGGACACGGCACCCGGGGTGGTTCCGGGACTATGCGCGCATGGAAGCGGAGGCTGTAGCCCTCCACGACTACAGCAACCAGGCAGTTCCCGGGCTGCTCCAGACCGAGGGGTACGCGCGAGCGCTGTTCGCACGGCGGCGCCCGTTGCTGGACGAGGAGACGATCGAGAAGCGCGTTACCGACCGCATGGCGCGCCAGCACATCTTCGAACAGTGGCCCCTGCCAACGTTCAGCTTCGTGCTCGAAGAGGTCGTACTGCAGCGGCCGATCGGCGGCCCCACCGTCCACACCGACCAGCTGAAGAAGCTCCTGGACATTGGCCGCATGCGCAACGTGGAACTCCAGGTGCTGCCCACCGCGACCGAGGAACACCCGAACCTGGACGGGGCGTTCATCCTGCTGACACCCAAGGGCCGCAAGGAAGTTGCGTACACCGAAGTGCAGGGGCACGCACGCCTCATCACCGACCCTGACGAAGTCCGCGTGGTGAGCGAACGCCATGGGATCATGCGGGCGCAGGCACTCACCCCGAGGGAGTCCCTGACCTTGATCGAAAAAATGTGGAGAGACCGATGAGCACTGAGCAACTGCACTGGTTCAAGAGCAGCTACAGCGGCGGCGAGGGCGGCGCATGCATCGAGGTCGCCTACGACTGGCGCAAGTCCAGCTACAGCGGCGGCGAAGGCGGCAACTGCATTGAGGTCGCGACCTGCGCGTCCGCGATCCACGTCCGCGACTCGAAGAACGCCCCCGGCCCCCACTTCGACGTCGCCCCCACGGCCTGGTCCACGTTCGTCACGTACGCACGGCAGGGCTGAAAAGCCGGACGGCGAGCCCCACCCGGGCGCTCGCCGTCCGCCCGGCGCCTCGGGCTGGCACACTTCGCGCATGAGCGACGGCCAGCAGGAACACATCGCTCCGGAGGAGGCCCGGGCTCTCACCGACTACCGGGCCCGCCCGGCCCCTCAGCCGCCCGGCGTCTCGTCCACCTTGAAGTCCATGTTGACCTTGCCGCCGACAACCGACTTCGCGGTGACCGTCACTCCGTACTGCGTACCGCCGTCGGCCAGTTGGCAGCGGATCGTGGCGCCGGCCTTCGCGGGCAGGTCCTCGGGGCAGGAGAAGGCGTCGGGCTGCTTGCCGACCTGGGCGGCGAGGGCGGCCTTGCCCTGGCGGGCGACCTCGGCCCTGGGCACGGAGCCGGAGGCGCCGTCGGCGCCCGCCGCGTCGGACGGCTGGGCGGAGTCGCTGGGCTGGGGGTCGGCCGAGGCACCGCTGCCGGCACCGGCGGACTCGTCCACCTTGTAGTCCATGTTCACGTCGTCGCCGTCGACGGACCGCACGGTGACGGTCATGCCGAGCTTCTTGCCGCCGTCGGTGAGGGTGCAGCGGACGGACTCGCCGACCTTGGCCTTCAGGTCGTCCTCGCAGGTCACGTCCTCGGGGGCGCGACCGACCTCCTTCTTCAGCCCGGCGGACGCCTGCTTGGCGACCTCGTCCTTCTTGACGACCTTGTCGCCGCCGATGCTGAACGAACAGCCCGACGCGAAGAGCATGACGAGCGTCCCGGCCGCCGCTCCGGCCACCATCCGACTCCGTACGGACTGCTTCATGGGGTCCCCCAAGCCTCGATGTACACGGCAACAATCGGCCGCCAAGCTACCACCGGGGTCCGAACACCCGCCCGAGCCGACCAGCCCCCGGACGATCAGCCCGCGTCGGAGCCGCTGACGTCATCCACGCCCCGGGGCCGGGTGGCGCCCACCCCTCAGGCGTACGACCAACGCCACGCGTTCCCGCTGTAGGCGCACTTGATGCGCGTCCCCGACGCGTTCGTGGTCACGGCCCCGTGGTCGCTGTTCCGGCAGAACTGCCCGGCGCTGTAGCAGTTCCCGGCGTTGGAACGGATGGAGCAGGTGCTCGTGGTCCTGGTGCCCCCGCTGGACGACCCGCCGCCGGACCCGGAGGAGGCGGCCTTGGTGACCGTCGTCGTGACGGTCGGCCCGGGCACCTTCACGGTCTTCGTCTCGGTCACCGTGGGCGCCGGCTCGGGCTTCGCGGTCTCGGTCGCCGTGGCCGTGACGGTCACGGTGACCGTGGGCGCGGGCTTGACGCTCGCCGCCGCGTCGCCGCCCTTCCCGGAATCCGAACAGCCAACCGCCCCAAAGGCGATCAGGGCTATCCCACCGACCCACATCTGCGTGCGCCGGCTCAGCACCTTGGGCATGGAGTCCCCCATATGTCTCGTCGAGTGGGGTGACCGTATTCCTTTCAACAAGATGTGGGGAACTTGCGAAGAACTAGTGATCACATCGTGATCAACGCTCGACCGTCCGGGCCGCGAGTACGTCTGCGTAGCGCGCAGACCGTAAGGCCGGCGCAGACCCCGTCCGTACGATGAACTCACCAACGGGACGGGGGAAACAGCATGCGGTGGGATCGCAGAAGTACCACCGGAATCGCGCTCGTCGTGAGCGGGCTGGTCGTCGGGGCGGTGGGCGTCGGCATCATCGCCGTCGGAACGGGGGCCTTCGGGGTGGCGACGGAGACCTTCGGCGCGATCGACTGCGACTCCGTCTCCGTCAAGGGCGGAACCGTATGGCACTGCCGCGGCGAGACCCCGGCCCAGTCCGCCGCCAACGAGGCCGCCCGCCGCAAGGCGGAACTGGACGGACTGCGCGGGGTGGACGACCTGAGCGGTCCGACACGGCCACAGCGCACGGAGCTGATGTTCGTCCACCACGACGGCCACCACGACCCAGCCCGGGTGACGGCCTCGCACTCCCCCATCGGCAACCGCTGGATCGCCCACTCGGGCAGCGTCGTGGCCACGGGCGTGAGCGGGGTGATCATCGGCGGCGCGGGGGTCGGCTGGGGGGTGTACCGGGGGCGGACGCGGCGGGGATGAACCGAGCCCCCGGCTAGGCCCCCCTCACCCCAGCCCGCGCGCGCCCCGCTCCGCCTCCGTCAGGGCCCTCATCAGCTTCTCCGGGTCCACCACGTACTCGCCGTCCTCCAGCGCGTCGTAGTCCGCCGTGCTCAACGGCAGCCCCAGCGCGGCCAGTTCGGCGGCCAGCTGCCCGAATGCCACGCGCTCGTCCGGCTCGTCCTGATACGCGGACTGCTCGAAGGCGACGGCCTCCGTCAGGGTGGACCCGGTCATCGGCCAGAGCGTGAACTCCGTGTCCAGCTCGACCGGCCGCCAGCCCGGCTCATCCGGATGCGCCCAGTACCCGACCCAACCCTTACCTCCCTTGGCGACGAGCTTCACGTACTCCACCATCCGCGCGGCCCCCGCGTTGACGGCCTGCATCTCCGGGTCCGCCAGCTCCTCGGCGCTCAGATATCCGGTGTCGAGAAACGGATGCAGCTCCCCCGGCTCGAAGAATTCGAGCCCGAGCAGATCGGCGAAGTCCTCCCGCCCTTCCCACTCCGCCACCAACAACACCCGCAGATCATCCGGCACCGCCCGCCCGTCCAGCCGCTCCCGGCCAAACGCGACGAGCCGTTCTTCGTAGGTGGTGTCCACGGGCTCTCCAAGGTCGAAGCCAGATCCTCGTGTCAACGTAACAGCGGGGTCGGACACTCCAAGGAACCGGCCGAGCCCGCCCCCGCCTCAGGCGTGCGCCCGCAGACCTTGCGTGCCGGCTGACAGGAGGCGGTGCCGCCAGCGAAGCTCCGGGTGTCCGTCGATCCAGTAGGTGTGGGCCTCCCGCGTGACGCGGAGCCGCACCTCCGTGATGCCGGGGCAGTCCGCGTCCCACCATGTGGCGAGGGCGTGCTCGACCGCGTCCCACAGGGCCACGGGACCACCCTGGCGCACCGTCCAGGTGCCCTCGCGCTCGGTGAACGAGGCAAAGGACTCCCGGTCGGGGTCGAAGAGGTACAGCAGCCGGTCGCCCTCCGGTGTCGTGGCACGGGTGAAGCGCGCGCCCGGCGCGGCGAGTTGGGCCAGGAAGGCCGGCATCCACTTTTCGAGCAGCAGCGGGGACACCTCGGTCTCGCGCTCGCTGTCGGGGTAGGCCGTCCGGGCGGACAGGTCTCCGTCGACGGGTACCTCCGCCTGGGAACGGGCCTGCATGAACGAGCTGCGGCCGATGATCCCGCCTTCGGCGGTACCGTCGCCGGCGACCACGACCTTCGCCAGCCCCGTCCCGTAGTGCCATGCCCCGCCGACCGTCGCGAGGACGATGCCGCCCGGCTTGGTCTGCCTGATCCAGGTGTACGGAATGCGCCGCACCGCGCAGGTGGCGATGACGCGATCGTACGGGGCGCGGCGCGGGTGGCCGAGGAGTCCGTCACCGGTGACGGTCCAGGTCGAGTACCCGGCAGACTCCAGGGCGGCGTCGGCGCGGGCCGCGACGTCCGGGTCCACCTCCACGGTGGTGACGTTGTCCTCCCCGAGGCGGAAACACATGAGGGCGGACGAGTACCCGGTCCCCGTACCGATCTCCAGCACCTGATGTCCGTCCTCCACCTCCAGCTTCTCCAGCATGTCCACCACGGTGAACGGGGTGGTGGACGAGGAGGTCGGGGAGCCGGACACGAGGCCGCAGGCCCGGTCGGCGGTGAGGTGCCCGTCCAGCTGGGTGGTCAGGGACTCGTCGCGGCAGGCGATCCGCGCCCACTCCGCCGGGTCGCAGCCCACCGACGTCACGGGGAGCCATCGGGCGCCCTCCACCGGCAGGAACACACCGGGTTCCAGGAACAGTTCGCGTGGCACGGCCTCCACAGCCGCCCGCCAGCGCGGGCTGAAGAGGACACCGGCCTTCGCCAGCCGGGCAGCGAGGGCGCGGCGCTCATCGGCGGTGTCGGTCATGGGTGACTCCTTGCCTCAGCAGTTCAGCGAATGCGACGGACATCGCGAGCCCGGTGGGTTCCTCCAGCCAGCCCCACTGTCCGTTGGGGTTCAGCTCCAGCCACCAGGGATCGCCGGCCTTGTCCACGGCGATGTCGAAGCTCCCCGAGACCAGTCCGAAGTGATCCAGGCAGGTGAGGAGCGCCTTCTCCAGACGGTCGGGCAGGTCCACCACCCGGTAGGACAGGGCGGAGTAGTCCTTGCGCCAGTCCAGCATCCCGGAGTCGATCCGTACGGCGAACACCGCACGTCCCACGATCAGGACGCGGAGGTCGGCCACCTTGTCCACCACTGCCTGGAACAGGTGCGGCGCCACGACCACACTCTCGTCGATCTCCGTTTCCGTCACCAGGTCGGCCCACCCGGTGACGGAAACGCTGTCCCGCCTGTAGGGCGTCCACCGGAGCGTTTTGAAGAGCACCTGTTCGTGGCCCCTGATGAAGGCCCTCGCCTCGTCCGGATCGTTCGTGATCAGGGTCGGGGGCACTCTGAGCCCGAGGCGCTGGGCGATGCCGAGCTGGGCGGGCTTGTAGTCGGCCGCCGCGTTGCGCAGCGGGTGATTGACCCAGAGCGGCCCGTCGAGCGCGTACAGGGTTCCGCCGAGCCCGTAGCGGACCTGGGCGGCAGCGAACCGCGCGTCGTCGTCGGCCAGCCGCTCGAAGGAGGGCCACACCGGGCGGCGCCAGTACACCGACCGGACCTGGGCCAGGTCGACGGTCCGCGACGGGGTACGAAGCTCCCCGGCCACCGGGGCCGGGGAGCTTCCGAACCGCGCGGAGACCGTCAGGTCCGCCCCTATGTCGCTGGGGTTGAACCTGGTCACCGGCACGTCTCGCCGGTTCAGCTCGGTGATCACCATGTCGGCGGTGAGATCGTCCGTCTCGGTGACCACGAGCACCGGCCTCTCGTCGGTCACCCGTCAGTCCTGCTGGGAGTCTTGGTCGTGGCCCTGGTCGTTCTGGGAGTCACTGTTCGTGACCGTGTTCGTCTCGGTGCCCTTGCTGGTGCCGTGCTTGCCCATCTCGATCACGGTGCCGACGTGGTCGGTGTAGACGCCGAGTTGGGTACCCGGGTCGAGCACGACCGACGCATGGGGGCGGTGCGTGGCGGTCGGATAGGGGGCAAGCCGGCCGGCCCCCCAGGGGCGCACGCCGATCTCAACTGCGGTGGACATCCTGACCTCCTCATCACGGTGGCTCTTGCCGAATCAGAAGCTACGGGCGCCGTGTATGGAGTAGGACTGACTGCGGGTACGGGTTTGATGACCGGCGGCACGGGGAGGGCGGCATGGCCGTGGCAGGCGCTGCACGCGGACGAGCGACAGCGGGCATGATCGCCGGCTTCGTTCTGCGTCTGGCCCGGGAGGGCACGCCCGTCCGCACACAGACGGGCATGGCCGAAGCGATGGGCGTCGATCTGACCACCTGGCAGGGGTGGGAAACGGGACGACGACCGCTCGCCAACATGAAGGCCGGAGCGCTTCTTGAGATCCGACGCCGATTACTCGCGCTGGGCGCCGAGCCTCACGTCCTGCATCTCCTCGACCCCGCGATGGACGCGGACCGCGTCGTCGCCGCGACGATCCGCCCGGCGGCCGACGCCCACCACCCGCTCGCGAGCTGGGTGCACACCCGCGACACGGCCCACATGATCGCCTGGGCGCTGAACGGAACCGTTCCGCCCTCCCTCGCGGACGGTGCGGCGAGGGAGCGCCGGGGTCCTGTCGTCAAGGCCCCGCTCCTGCCCGTTCCCGACCGCAGTGCGTTCTTCGCCCGCCTCCGGGAAACCGCCGAATCCGCATTGCGCGCAGGAGACGACGGGCTGCTGCTCCACCGCCAGGCCCTCTACCTCTGCTCCTACGACCGAACACCCGAGGCGACATCGTGGATGGCGCACGCTCTGCACAGCCGCCGCGATCTGACCTCCGCCCGCGGCTGGTCACCACGCTGGGCGACCGCACGGTCGACAGCCGCCGCACTGGTGAGGCTCGGCGATCGTCAGCCGCTGCTCGACTTCATCGAGAGGGGCCTGGCGGGCGACGACTCCGCCGAGGCCGCCAACCTCAACTACTGGGCCTACTGGCTCGGTGCGATCCGGGAGCCCCAGCCGGACGACGGCTTCATGCGGCACGGCGCCACCAACCGGGAGCCGGTGCGGCTCCTGCGCGGGCTCGCCACCGGCCTCCACCAGGCTCCGGCGTACATGGACCTGTACGTCCATTCGCTGTGGGCCCTTCTGGTCACCAGCCCCTGGTTACCCCTGGCAGACACCGCCCTGGCGGAAAGCCTGACCGCACACACCGCCCGGCTCCTCGATCACAACGGGATCTCCCCGCGAGCGAGGCGGGAGCTCAGTTCAGTGCATTACGTTCTACGCGAGAACCGCACGTGACACATCGGAGGGCGCACTTCATGGCGGACACGGAGCAGGAGCAGGAGCAGGCAAAGGGCACCGCAGGTTTTCTGCTGGAGATGGGGATGCTCAAGCGCGCCAAGCGCTCCGGCTGGTGGATCGCCGGGGTGAAGGACCCGGAGACCATCGCGGAGCACAGCTTCCGGGTCGCGCTCATCGGGTCCGTGCTCGCCATGATGGAGGGTGCCGACCCGGCGAAGACGGCCCTCCTCGGGCTGTGGCACGACACGCAGGAAACCCGCGTCAGCGACATCCCGCACATCGGCCGTCGCTACCTCGAAGCCGCCGGCAACGAGAAGGTCACCGCCGATCAGCTCTCCGCAGCGCACCCTGCCGTGAAGAGCGGCGCGCAGCGGATCGTCGAGGAGTACGAGAACGGCGATTCCCTCGAAGTCGTCTGCGCACACGACGCCGACAAGCTCGAATGCCTGATCCAGGCCGTCGAGTACCGCGAACAGGGCTGCTCGAACGTTCAGCCCTGGATCGACAGCAGCATCGCCAAGCTCAAGACCGCCTCCGCCCAGACCCTCGCCGAAGCCGCGCTCACGATGACATCGATCGAGTGGCAGCAGACGTACATCCGCTGAGTTCCACCGCGCGCGACAGCGTCCACGTACTACTGCGGCCGAGTTCGACCGCCTCCACCAGTCCGACGACGAGGCCGGGCAACGGCCGGGGCGGCGCTGCCCGGAAGGGCTGAGTCAGAGGTACGCCGCATACGCGTCCAGCGTCCGCAGGACCTCCGGTTCCGGGGCCGGGGGGAGTTGGAGGACGATCTCCTCGATGCCCAGGTCCGCGAAGCGGGTCAGTTTGCCGGGGGACGGGAGGATCGCGTACGGGACCACGTGGAGGGCCTTCGGGTCGCGGCCGGCGGCGGCCCACGCGGTGCGGAGGCGGGGCAGGGACTCGGTGAGGCCGCTGCCGCCGATGGGGAGCCAGCCGTCGGCGAACTCCGCGATGTGGGCGAAGAGCCTGGGGCCGGCGGCGCCGCCGATCAGGGTGCGGGGGCCCTGTGGGCGGTGCGGCTTGGGGTACGCGTGGCTGGCGCGTACCGAGCCGAACTCGCCCTCGTACGGCGTGGGTTCCGGCGCCCACAGCGCCTGCATCAGGGCCAGCCGTTCGCGGCCGAGACGGCGGCGGACCGGCCAGTCGACACCGTGGTCGGCGGCCTCCTCGACGTTCCAGCCGTAGCCGATGCCCAGGGTGAAGCGGCCGGCGGAGAGGTGGTCCAGGGTGGCGATCCGCTTGGCCAGGTCGATGGGGTCGTGCTGGGCGATCAGGGTGATGCCGGTGCCCAGGGCCAGCCGCTCGGTCACCGCCGCGGCCTGGGCGAGGGCGACGAAGGGGTCCAGGGTGCGCCCGTACTCGCGGGGCAGCTCGCCGCCCGCCGGGTAGGGGGTGTCCCGGCTCACCGGGATGTGGGTGTGCTCGGGCAGATACAGCCCGGCGAACCCGCGCTGTTCGAGCTGGCGCGCCAGCCGCACCGGAGTGATCGTCTCGTCGGTGAGGAAGATCGTGGTGGCGATCCGCATACGAAGGCACCCTCCGTCGTTGTCCCGTGACGCTGTCGTCCCGTGCCCTCCAACGTATGCGGTCGGGGGTGCGAAGGGGCGGCTCCGGCCTCCCCAAACCCCGTCCACTTAGGTTAGGCTCACCTAAATTACGCTACGAACGCAGGGGAGCGGAATCATGGGGCACGGCTGGGAGGGCGTCGTCCTCAAGCTCATGCGCGGGCGCGACTTCACCTTCACCGTCACCGCGGTCGAGGAACCCGCCGACGGCTTCCGGCGCGTCGCGGTCACCGACGGCGGGCTGCTCGCCGCGACCGGCGGGGCGCACCCCACGATGTGGGTCAGGCTCTGGTTCGACCGGTCCGGCAAACCGCATCAGCGCGCGTACACCCTGGTCGACCCGGACCCCGAAGCCGGCTCGTTCACGCTGGAGTTCGCGCTGCACGAGGGCCCGGCCACCGACTGGGCCCTGGCCGCCCGGCCCGGTGACACGATCGACGCCACCCTCCAGGGCACCGGCTTCTCGCTCCCCGAACCGGCCCCCAGCCGGCTCGTCGTGATCGGCGACCCGGCGTCCCTGCCCGCGATGAACTCCCTGCTGGACGCGCTGCCGGGCACCCCCGCGACCCTCTGGTACGAGGAGGCGCCCGGCACGGCCGACACGCCGCCGCTGCGCCTGGACGCCGACCGCCACACGCTGCACCGGGTCGCCCGCCACGACCGGGGCGCGGCGCTCATCGACGCGGTGAAGTCCGGGCTGCCGGGCGTGCTCGGCGAGGACGCCTCGGGCGCGTACGTCTGGATCGCCTGCGACACGGCGACGACCAGGGCCTTGTCGGCGTACGTGCGCAAGGACCTGGCCGTCCCCAAGGAGCGGGTGCACGCCCTGGGTTACTGGCGTGCGGGCTGAGCGTCAGCCCCGCGTGGCCGCGTGCATGATGTACGGGCCGCTCATCGTCGCCGGGCCCAGCGACACGGCCGCACCGGCCGAGGCGATCTGCGCGGTGGTGGACGTGCCGGGGTAGAACCAGCGCCAGCTGCCCGAACCGCTCGCGGTCACGGTCGCGGAAAGCCGGCCCGAGCCGTTCGTGCTGACCGTCTTCACGGTCTTGTACGCGCTCGCGCCCGCCTTCCGGAACTGGAGCTGGACGCGCTGACCGGCGTACCCCCGGTACTTCAGCGCCTCCCAGTCGGCCCGGCTCAGCGTGCCGGTGACCTTGACCTGCTTGCTCCCGCCGAGCGGGCCGGGGCCGGCCGCGGCCGCCGTCAGGGTCGCGGCGCGCTTGAGGTGGAACGGGGCGACGCAGTCGAAGATCCAGTAGTCGTCGTCACGCGCGTTCGCGATGCCGTAGGCGCACCAGCCGCCGGCCGCGTCGTTCGCGTTCCTGTCGCTGTAGTCGGGGAAGTACGCCGGTACGAGTCTCATCATCGCCGTGCACTCCGACGTGGTGGCGCTCAGCTTCCTGCACGTCGTGCTGTCCCTCTCCACCGGCGCGTTCGCGGTGGAAGTCGCGTTGCCGACGTCGATCCGGCTCAGGCCCTCGACCCCCGAGTCGTCCTTGAGCGTCACCCTGACCGGGAACGTCACCGTTTTACTGATCCCGACGATCACGTTCTTGCCATTGTTGGTCACCCCCTTGGTGACCCGGATGTCCCCCCGCCCCTCGGCGTTGGCCGCCGTCGTGCCGAGCACGGTCATGGCCGCCATCGCGGCCACCGTGCTCCACAGCACGTGTCTTCGCATGTCCCCTCCTCATCGCACCCCGCCCCGGCTGCCGGGGCGGGCGCGTCGGCACAGCGTAGAGCCGGGGCGCGGGGCGCCCGCCGGAGGGGCCCGCGACGGGGGCGCGCGCCTGCGGTCAGGCCGCCCCGGCCACCGGCTCCGGCGCCCTCATCGCGCCCAACCGGCGTTCGCAGCCCCGTCGTTGCCACACCGCGACCCCCGCCACCGCCACGCCGAGTGCCAGCCAGCCCGCCGGGCCCGCGGCCATGACCAGGCCCGTGAGCAGCGGGGGGCCCGCGGACTTCTGGATGGACTGGGACATGCCGGCCACGCCGAGGTACGCGGCCCGTTCGTCCGGCGGGGCGAGCAGGACGGCCAGTTCCCAGGAGCTGACCGAGCGCATCAGCTCCGCCATCGTGACCAGGACCGCCGCCGCGAGGAGGACTCCGGCCGCCGTCCAGGTGCCGCAGCCGGTGGACGCCGCCAGCAGGGCGCAGGTGGCGAAGAGCAGCACCCCGTACAGCACCACCGCGCGCACCGCCCTGCGCGGGCCCTCCGTCCTTCGGGACACGGCGAGTTGGAGCAGGACGACCAGCACGGTGTTGATGACCAGGAAGGCCGGGACGAGGGCGTGCGGGGCGGAGGTGCGGTTGACGAGCCAGAGCGGGAGGCCGACGGCGAGCACCGAGTCGTCCAGGTTCATCGGGATGTCGAGGAGCACGAAGCGGAGGTAACCCCGGTCCCGCCAGGGGTTCCCGGCGCGCGGCCGGCCCGGCCCGGAGCGCGCCGCGCTCACCGTCCCGCCCGGCTGCTCCCCCGTACGCCACACCAGCGCGGCGGCGACGAGGAAGGAGAGCGCGTTGCCGAGGATCAGCGCGCGGTACGCGTCCGCCGTGCCGGCCGCCAGGCCGATCGCGGCGAGTCCGGCGCCCAGCCCGTAGCCCGCGTTGGCGGCGCTGCGGGACAACGCCTGGTAGGCGGCGCGCCGTTCGCCCGCCGCGCGGGTGGCGAACAGCATCTCCAGGGTCTTGGCCGCCCGGTCCCCCAGATAGGTCACGGCGACCACGACGAGCAGCGCCTCGAACCGCGTGCAGAGCAGCACCAGCGTGAGCGTCACGAGGCGCAGCAGATGACAGCCGATCAGCAGCGGGCGCACCGGGAAGCGGGTCGCGAGGCGTCCGGCGAGGGGTGAGCCCGCGATGCCGGCGACGCCCGCCGTGCCGAGCAGGGCGCCGATCTGCTGGGCGCTGAGGTGGGTGACGAAGGTGAGGTAGAGGACCGATGAGGCGGCCCACAGGCCGGTGCCGGTGCGGTCGACGGCCAGCGCGCGCAGCATGATCCGGGCGTCTCTGCCGCCCGGCGGGTTACGCAACTGGGCCGGCAGGCCCGCCTGTCGGCTTCCGTCCCGGACGCGACCCACCCGTACCCCCAAGTATCTCGACATCAAGAGACCTATCGACCCGCGGAAGCCTGCCCGGATACTCTCTTGATGTCAAGATGCTTGATAACGAGATAGATGGAGTCGGGCGGGCCGGGGAACGAATCCGCGTCCCGCCTCCTCTGTGGGGTGATCCGGGCGCCCTGCCGCCCCCTGACCGAGGAGTCGCCATGTCCCTCACCACCCGCGCCGCCGCCCTCACCGTCGCCGGCGTCCTCACCGCCGACGGGCTGCTGCACGTGCTCTGGTCCACCGGGAGCACCTGGCCCGCCGGGGACGCGCAAGCCCTCTCGTACGCGGTGCTCGGCATCGACGCCCCGTTCACCCCGCCCGTCGTACTCCCCCTCGCCGCCGCCCTGTTCGGCGGCGCGGCCCTGGTCACCGCCCACGCGCGGCTGGGGCGCACCCACCGGTTCGGGCGCCTGCTCCAGGCCGGTACGCTCGCCGTCGCCTGCGGCACCGCACTGCGCGGGCTGGCCGGCATCGGCTGGGCGGTGGGGCTGCGGGCCGGGCTCGACGCGGCCTCCGGGGACACCTTCCAGCTGCTCAACCGGGTCGTGTACACACCGCTCTGCCTGCTGCTCGCCGCCGCCGCGCTGCGGGTGGCGGCCGGGAAGGAAGCCGCCGCGCCCCGTACGACGCCCGGGAAGGAGGCCGCCGTCCGTGCCCGATGACGCCGCACGCGACCGTGCGATACGCCTGGTGGCCGCCGCCCGGCGCGGCGACACGCTCGCCATGAACGAGCTGCTGGACATCCTCACCCCGTACGCCGGCCGCATCTGTGCCCCGATCGCGCTCGCCGACGGGCCGGACGCCGTCCAGGAGACCCTGGTCGCCGTGTTCCGCGGCCTGCGCACGCTGAAGGAGCCGGCGGCGCTGTACGGGTGGGTGCGGGCGATCGCCTGCCGGGAGGCGGTCCGGGTCGCCCGGCGCGGGGCCCGGTCCGTGCCGGCCGACCTCGCGACGCTGCCCCAGCGCGGCGACCCCCAACTGGCCGCCGACATCGGCGATGTGCTGGCCCGGCTGAGCCCGGAGCACCGCGCCGTGCTCGTGCTGCGAGACGTCGAGGGGCTGGACGAGCGGGCCGCCGCCGCCCTGCTCGGTCTCCGCGTCGGCACCGTCAAGTCCCGTCTGTCCCGCGCCCGGGACTCCTTCCGGAAGGCATGGACGTCATGACCGAAACCCCGCGGTGGCCCGCCGCCGCCCCCCTGGACCCGGTCCGCCGCCTCCGCGTCCTCGCGGCCGGGGTGCCCGGCGCCCGCGTCACCACCCGTGAGATCGCCGCGCCGTGCGCCGAGGTGGAGCCCCTGCTCGCCGACATCGACGGCGAACTCGCGCTCCTGGTCCCCGATATGCGCCGGCTGCGGCTGACCCGCGCCGACGGGGACCGGGTCGAGGCGGTGGCCCGCAGCCGGTTCGGGATGCACGCCCGCTTCCACGGGGTGCGGCGGCCCGGCTGGCTGTGGCTCCAGAGCCGCTTCGTGCTCATCGGCATCGCGGCCACGCCGTCGGCCGCCCGCCCCGGGCACACCCTGGTCGCCTTCACGGGCGGGGTACGGGTGCCGGGCCGGGCGGCCCTGGTGCCGGTGGGCGTGCGGCGGGCGGGCCACAGGGTGCTGGCCCGGCTGGACGCCCGCGTCGGGCGGCGGGGGTGAGGTGCGGGGGCGGCCGGGGCGCCGACCAGGCCCGCACCCTGCTCCACCCGAAGGCCCCGGACACCCCGGCCTGACGGGGGCTCATTTCCGGTACAGCTCCTCGATCTCCTCCGCGAAGTCCCGCGCGATGGCGTCCCGTTTCAGCTTCAGGGACGGCGTCAGATGGCCGCTCTCCTCCGTGAAGTCCACCGGCAGTACGGTGAACTTGCGGATCGACTCGGCGCGGGAGACCAGGCGGTTGGCCTCGTCCACGGCGCGCTGAAGTGCGGTGCGCAGCTCCTCGTCGTGGACGAGTTCGCGCAGGGGCACGTTCTGCTTCTTGCGCATCCGGCACCAGTGCGCGAGCCCGTCCGCCTCCAGCGTGATCAGGGCCGTGATGAAGGAGCGGTTGTCGCCGACGACCATGCACTGGCCGACCAGCGGATGGGCGCGCAGCCAGTCCTCCAGCGGGGCGGGGGTGACGTTCTTGCCGCCCGACGTGATGATGATGTCCTTCTTGCGGCCGGTGATCGTGAGGTAGCCGTCCGCGTCGAGCGCGCCCAGGTCGCCGGTGGCGAACCAGCCGCCGTCCAGCGCGGGGACCGCCTCGCCGCGCTCCGCGTCCCAGTACCCCTGGAACACCTGCCCGCCGCTGAGCAGCACCTCGCCGTCCTCGGCTATGCGTACGGCGGTGCCGGGCATCGGCCAGCCGACCGTGCCCAGGCGGGGCTTGAGCGGTGGGGTGACCGTGGCGGCGGCGGTCGTCTCGGTCAGACCGTAGCCCTCGAAGATCTCGATGCCGGCGCCCGCGTAGAACGCCGCGAGCCGCCGCCCCAGCGGGGAGCCGCCGCAGATCGCGTACCGGACGTGCCCGCCGAGCGCCGCCCGGATGCGGCGGTAGACCAGCGGGTCGTACAGCGCCCGGGCGGCGCGCAGCCCGAGGCCGGGGCCGGGGCCCGTGCCGTGTTCGGCGGCCTCGACGGCCTGGCCGTAGCGCTGGGCGATCCGGGCGGCCCGGTCGAAGGAGGAGACGCGGCCCATCTTCTCGGCGGTGGCCCGGCCCGTGTTGTAGACCTTCTCCAGGACGTACGGGATCGCCAGCAGGAACGACGGCTTGAAACCGGCCATGTCGGCGAGCAGGTCGTCCGTCTGGATCGACGGCGCGTGGCCGAGCCGGACCCGGGCGCGCAGACAGCCGATCGCGACCATCCGGCCGAAGACGTGGGACAGCGGCAGGAACAGCAGGGTCGACGCGGGGTACTTGCTGACCGACTTGAAGACCGGGTGCAGCAGCTCGATGGCGTTGTCGACCTCGGCGAAGAAGTTGCCGTGCGTCAGCACGCACCCCTTCGGCCGGCCCGTCGTCCCGGAGGTGTAGATCAGGGTCGCCGGAGTCTCCGGCTCCAGGGTCGCGCGGCGCTCGGCGACGGCGTCGTCCGGCAGATGCCGCCCGAGCTTCTTCAGCCGGCCGAGCGCCCCCGTGTCGAACTGCCACAGGTGCGCGAGCCCGGCCAGCTGCTTGCGTTCCTGGCTGATGATCCGCCCCTGGTCCGCCGTCTCGACCGCGCAGGCCACCGCCCCGGAGTCCTGGAGAATCCAGCGGGCCTGAAAGGCGGACGAGGTCGGGTAGATCGGCACGGTGACCAGACCGGCCGCCCAGGCCGCGAAGTCGAGCAGCGTCCACTCGTACGTCGTACGCGCCATGATCGCGATCCGGTCGCCGGCCCGCAGCCCCTCCGCGATCAGTCCCTTCGCGACGGCCAGCACCTCGGCGGCGAACTCGTCCGCCGACACGTCCTGCCAGCTCCCGTCCGCCTGCTTCCGGCTCAGCACGGCGTCGGCAGGCGCCTCCCGCGCGTTGTCGAACGGAATCTCAGCGAGCGACCCCCGCCGAACGGCCGGCGCGAACGCCGGTACGGAGACCTGCCGGACGGTCCCGTAGGCATCCCGATCCAGTGTCGGCTCGACCAGGGCGGGGACGGCGGATGCGGGGGAAGGTGCGGGTGGCGTGGACACGTGCGGCTCCTCGGCAAGGGGGACGGGCGGGTTCACTGCTTGGCGTACTCACACGCGTTCAAGAATCGCCGTGACCCCCTGGCCGCCCGCCGCGCAGATCGAGATCAGCCCGCGGCCCGGGGCGTCCCGCTCCGCGAGGAGCTTCGCGAGGGTGGCGACGATGCGGGCGCCCGTCGCGGCGAAGGGGTGTCCGGTGGCGAGCGAGGAGCCCGCGACGTTCAGCCGGTCGCGGTCGACGGGCGCGAGCCCCTGCTTCTCCCAGGCGGCCAGCGTGGCCAGCACCTGGGAGGCGAACGCCTCGTGGATCTCGAAGAGGTCGAAGTCCTCGATGCCGAGCCCGGCCCGCTCCAGCAGCCGGGGCACGGCGTACGCGGGCGCCATCAGCAGCCCGTCCTCGCCGTTCACGTAGTCCACCGCGGCGGTCTCGTACAGCGAGAGGTACGCCTGAGGTTCGAGGCCGTGCGCCTCCGCCCACTCCTCGCTCGCCAGGAGCACGGTCGCGGCACCGTCCGTGAGCGGTGTCGAATTGCCCGCGGTCATCGTCGCGTCGGGGTGGTCCGCGCCGAACACCGGCTTCAGCGTGGCGAGTTTCTCCACCGTGGAGCCGGGGCGCAGGTTCTGGTCGCGTTCCAGGCCCTGGTACGGGACGACGAGGTCGTCCAGGAAGCCCCGTTCGTACGCGGCGGCGAGCCGCTGGTGGCTGGTGGCGGCCAGGGCGTCCTGCTCGGCGCGGCCGATGTCCCACTGCCGGGCGGTGAGCGCCGCGTGGTCGCCCATCGAAAGCCCGGTGCGGGGTTCGGCGTTGCGCGGGATGTCCGGGACGAGGTGCCGGGGGCGTACCCCCGTGAGGGTCTTCGCACGGGCGCCCGCCGACTTGGCGCGCCGGACGGAGAGCAGCAGCCGGCGCAGCTCGTCGTTGACGCCGAGCGGGGCGTCGCTGGTGGTGTCCGTGCCGCCCGCGACGGCCGAGTCGATGGCCCCGAGCATGATCTTGTCGGCGGCCGCGATCACCGCCTGGAGGCCCGTGCCGCACGCCTGCTGGACGTCGTACGCGGGCGTGCGCGGGTCGAGCCGCGAGCCGAGCACCGTCTCGCGGGCCAGGTTGAAGTCGCGGCTGTGCTTGAGGACCGCGCCCGCCACGAACTCGCCGACGCGCTCGCCCTGGAGCCCGAAGCGCTCGACCAGGCCGTCGAGCGCGGCGGTCAGCATCTGCTGGTTGGAGACCTGCGCGTAGGGCCCGTCGGACCGGGCGAACGGGATACGGCTGCCGCCGATGACCGCGACCCGGCGGGGCTGCGGGAGTGCGAGGGGAATCAACTCGACCAACTCATCTCGACCAGCTCCTGACTCTTGAGTAACCTTACTCTGGAGTAAATCTACGACCGAGCAGGGAGTCTGGACAATGGCCGACCGCTATCTGCATCTGACCGGCACGGCACCCGGCAAGTTCCTCACCCGCAAACTCGGTCTCCCGCAGCCCGCCCGGCTGCGCCGCTGGACCCTGGAGACGCCGACGCTCACCGGCCCGGTGCTCCACCTCACCGCGGGCGGGTCCACGATCACCGCGGAGCTGGCCGCGGTCCTCACCGCGACCGGCCTGGAGGTCACCGCCCGCGCGGACCGGCCCGCCGCGCTCGTGCTCGACGCGACCGCCGTGGACACCGCCGCCGGGCTGGGCGCCGTGCACGCCGCCCTCCACCCGGTCGTCCGCTCGCTCGCCCCCGGCGGCCGGGTCGTCGTCCTCGGGGTGCGGCCCTCACCGGAGGACCACCACCAGGCCGCCGCCCAGCAGGCCCTGGAGGGCTTCACGCGCTCGCTCGGCAAGGAGATCGGCAAGGGCGCCACCGTGCAGCTGGTCCGCATCGCGCCGGCCGCCGTCGCCTCCGCCGAGTCCACCCTGCGCTTCCTGCTCTCGCCCCGCTCCGCGTACGTCAGCGGCCAGGTCGTCGAGGTGACCGACGCCGCCCCCGACGAGGTCGCCGACTGGGCCGCCCCGCTGGCCGGCCGGACCGCCCTGGTCACCGGCGCCGCCCGGGGCATCGGGGCCTCCGTCGCCTCGGTGCTGGCCCGCGACGGGGCCCGGGTCGTCTGCCTGGACGTACCCCAGGCCCAGGAGGACCTGGTGCGCACCGCCGACCGCCTCGGCGCCACCGCGCTCCCCCTCGACATCACGGCCGAGGACGCCGCCGAACGCATCGCGGCCGCCGCCCCGGACGGGCTCGACATCCTCGTCCACAACGCCGGCATCACCCGCGACCGGCGGCTCGCCAACATGGCCGCCGACCGCTGGGCCCAGGTCATCGACGTCAACCTGGACAGCGTCCTGCGCACCACCGACGCGCTGCTGAAGGCGGGCACGGTCAACCGGGGCGGCCGGATCGTCACCACCGCCTCCATCGCGGGCATCGCCGGCAACAACGGCCAGACCAACTACGCGGCCAGCAAGGCCGGCATCATCGGCCTGGTCCGCTCACTGGCCCCGCGCGCCGCCGCCGACCACGGCGTCACGGTCAACGCGGTCGCGCCCGGCTTCATCGAGACGAAGATGACCGCGGCCGTCCCGCTGTTCATCCGCGAGGCGGGCCGCCGGATGAACTCCCTCGCACAGGGCGGCCTCCCGGTCGACGTCGCCGAAACCACCGCCTGGTTCGCCCAGCCCGCGTCCGCCGCCGTCAACGGCCAGGTCGTCCGGGTCTGCGGCCAGAGCCTGCTGGGGGCGTGACCCGATGAGCCTGACCCTCTCGCTGGCCCGGGGCGCCGTCACCTCGCCCTTCAAGCGCCCCGGCCGCCCCGGCGCCACCCTCCCCGCCGGCCGCCTCCGCCTGCCCGCCGCGCCCCTCGTGCCCGGACGCCTGGCCGCGTACCGCACGATCTGCGGCTTCCCGGCGACCGGGCCGCTGCCGGTGACGTACCCGCACGTCCTGGCGTTCCCCCTCGCGATGCGGCTGATGACCCGCCGCGACTTCCCGCTCCCGGTGACCGGCCTCGTCCACACCTGGATCGAGATCACCGCCCACCGCACCCTCCGCCCGGAGGATCTGCTCGAACTCGCGGTGTACGCGGAGGAGTTGAGCCCGCACCGGCGCGGCACCGAGGTCACCGTGGCGACCGAGGCGCGGCTCGCGGGCGAGCTGGTGTGGGAGTCCCGCAGCGGCTATCTGTCCCGGCACTCGACGCGTACGGAGACGGCGGCACCCTCCGCCGCGCCCCCGGAATCCGCCCCCGCGCTCCCCGCCCTCGCCGACTGGCGGCTCCCCGGCGACCTCGGACGGCGGTACGCGGCGGCCTCCGGCGACCGCAACCCGATCCACCTCCACCCCCTGACCGCCCGCCTCTTCGGCTTCCCCCGCGCCATCGCCCACGGCATGTGGACCGTCGCCCGCTGCCTCGCCGAAACCCCCGGCCCGGCCACGCTCCGCACCGTACGCGCGGACTTCCGCGCCCCGGTCCTGCTGCCCGGCACGGTGACGTACGCCTCCGACGGCACGACGTTCGAGCTACGCGGCGGCGAGCACGGCGAACGGCTGCACCTCACCGGCACTACGGGGTAGGCGCCTGCCACGGGCGGCCGTTCATCAGGTTCTCCAGGCCCGCCCAGGAGAAGTTCATCATCGTGGCCGCCGCCTCCCGGGCCGAGACGCCCGGGGTCTCGTTGGCCCAGCCGGCCAGCGCCTCCGCCGCGCCCACCAGGGCCTGGGCGAGGCCCGCCACGTCCCGGTCCGGGAGCGCCGGGTCGTGGTGCGCCTCGCGGGCGGCGGCGCCGATCAGGCCGGTCACGAACGCGACGATCTCCTCGCGCATCACGTTGACCTCGGTGGCGAACGGCTCCCCGTGCGTCCGCGCCTGCCGGTGGAGCACCGCCCAGCCGTCCGGGTTCTCCGCGGTGTGCGTGAAGAACGCCCGCAGCCCCTCCCAGAGTTGCCGGTCCGCCGGAAGGCCGGGCTCCACACCCCCCTGCACGGCGGCCAGCAGCGCCTGCGCCTCGCGCCGGATGCACGCGGTGAACAGCTCGTCCTTCGAATTCAGGTACAGATAGACCAGGGGCTTCGACACCCCGGCCAGCTCGGCGATCTCGTCCATCGAGGCGGCCCGGTACCCCCGCTGCCCGAACGTCTGCACCGCGGCGTCCATCATCTGCCGCTCCCGCACGGCGCGCGGCATCCGCTTGTTCCGCACAGCACCCACGTCGACTCCTCCCGCCCCCGTGCACTACTCCTCGGTAAGCGTACGGGGCGCGCGGCCCCCGTCGTACGCCGTCATGCCGAGGGCCCCTCCTCCGCGTGGGAGAAGGGGCCCTCGGGTGATGCGGGTGAAGCGATCAGGCGGCGACCGGGACGCGCTCCGGCTCGGTGGCGCGGATGTCCTCGTCCTGGTCCACCGGGGAGGCCGAGGCCGAGTTGTAGGCGTCGTGGTCCAGGATCTTCTCGCGGGCCGCGACGATCACCGGGACGAGCGCCTGGCCGGCCACGTTGGTGGCGGTGCGCATCATGTCCAGGATCGGGTCGATGGCCATCAGCAGGCCGACGCCCTCCAGCGGCAGGCCCAGGGTCGACAGGGTCAGCGTCAGCATGACCGTCGCACCGGTCAGACCGGCGGTGGCCGCCGAGCCGATGACCGAGACGAACGCGATCAGGATGTAGTCACCGACACCCAGCTGCACGTCGAAGATCTGCGCGATGAAGATCGCGGCGAGCGCCGGGTAGATCGCGGCGCAGCCGTCCATCTTGGTGGTGGCGCCGAACGGGACGGAGAAGGAGGCGTACTCCTTCGGGACGCCCAGGCGCTCGGTGACCTTCTGGGTGACCGGCATGGTGCCGACCGAGGAGCGCGAGACGAACGCCAGCTGGATCGCGGGCCAGGCGCCCTTGAAGAACTGGAGCGGGCTGACCTTGGCGACGGTGGCGAGCAGCAGCGGGTAGACGCCGAACAGCACCAGCGCGCAGCCGATGTAGACGTCGGCGGTGAACGTCGCGTACTTGCCGATCAGGTCCCAGCCGTAGTCCGCGATCGCGTAGCCGATGAGGCCGACGGTGCCGATCGGGGCGAGGCGGATGACCCACCACAGGGCCTTCTGGAGGAGTTCCAGGACGGCTTCGCTGAGGGTGAGGATCGGCTGCGCCTTCTCACCGAGCTTGAGGGCGGCGATGCCGGCGACGGCGGCCATGAAGACGATCTGGAGGACGTTCAGCTCGGCGAACGGCGTGATGACGTTGTCCGGGATGATGCCGGTCAGGAAGTCCAGCCAGGAGCCGGCGTGCTCGGGGAGCTTGCCGTCCTTCGGGGTGAGGCCGGTGCCGGAGCCCGGGTTGGTGATCAGGCCGATCGCGAGGCCGATGGCCACGGCGATCAGCGAGGTGATCATGAACCAGAGCAGGGTGCGGGTGGCCAGCCGGGCGGCGTTGTTGACCTTGCGCAGGTTGGTGATCGACACCAGGATCGCGAAGAAGACGAGGGGCGCGACGGCCAGCTTCAGCAGCTGGACGAAGATGTGGCCGACCTTGTCGAGCGTGGTGTACAGCCAGTCGATGTCCTGGCTGCGGGCGAGCCAGCCGAGCAGGACGCCGAGGACCAGACCGGCGACGATCTGGGCCCAGAACGGGACCTTCGGTATGCGGAAGCCGGAGCCCGCGGGCTTCTCGGCGGTGGACGCGGGGTTCGCGGACACGGACACACTCCAGATGTGACGCATCGGGACGCACGGGGACGCCGTGCGGGGGACGGGGGTGCGGCGCCCGCGTCAGGGGCGGCGCCGCTGCATGGTGCCGGTATCAGACGTTGCGGCAACAGACCGCGGACATACAGCGGCAGAGATCGACATGACGGCGCTCCACGAGCGGGACGCTCGTGGCAGATCGCAGGCGCACATCAGTCTTCATGCCGAACACGTTAACACTTGAACTTTGAGACCCTCAAAGGTCTTCTTTGGTGGGAGAGAGCGCCCCGCGCCCGTCCCGCACCCGCCCCGCGCCCGTACCCGGCCGACCGGAATCCCCAACTCCGCCTGGGAACACGAAAAACCCCGGCACAGGAGCGACCGCTCCCACGCCGGGGTTCGACGGGAAAAAAGCGAGTGGTGTGAGGAAGCTTACGTTCCTCTTACTGCGTGACGCCGTCCTCGCGCGTGCGGTTGGCCTCCAGGCGGGCCTTGGCGCGGTCGACGGAGGAGACGATCTGCTCGGACATCTCGTCGCGCTGCTTGCGCAGCAGGACGAAGCTGAGCGGCGCGGACAGCACCAGGGCGAGCAGGATGACCCAGACGACGTTGGACCCCCCGGCCCCGGACGGCACCACTCCGAAGTTGACGGCGATGGCGGCGACGACGAAGCAGCCGACGAAGATGCTGAGACGCATCGCGGTGTACCGGATCGTTGCGCTCGGCTTGGCAGCGGACACAGCTGGCCTTCTCTCTACGTACGACAGTCCTGCCCGACCAGTGAAGCATGCCCCGCAATCGATCGATTCGCTGGGCCGCGCCCCGCGCGCTCAGCCCAGCGGCAGCAGCATGGAGACGTCGTCCCGGTCGTCGCCCTCGGTCACCCGGATCGCGTCGGGGACGCGCCCGACCTCCTTGTAGCCGCAGGCGGCGTAGAAGCGGTCGGCGCCGGTGCCGCCCCGGCAGGTCAGCCGGATCGCCTCGATGCCCTCGGTCGCGCGCGCCGTGTCCGCGACCACGGTCATCAGGTCGCGGCCGTACCCCTTGCCCTGGTGGCGGGGGTGGACCATCACGGTGTACGCCCACAGCCAGTGCCGCATCAGCCGGTGCGAGTTGAGCGTCAGGAACGCGGTGGCGGCGACGCGCCCCTCCTCGTCGCGGCCGACGATCAGCCGGGCCCGCCCCTCGGTCAGCGCGATCTGGTGCTTGAGCAGGTCCGGCCGGATGTCCTCCTCCGACACCGGCGGTACGAAGCCCACCGCGCCGCCCGCGTTGGAGACGTCGGCCCAGAGCGTGACGATGCCGTCCCGCAGGGGCCGGTCGTAGGTCGGGTCCACCTCGAACGTAAGAGCCATAGGGGAAGGTTAACCATTACAGGGCGGGTGCTCAACCACCGACCCGGACACGAGAAAGCTCCGGCCGGGGACGGTGGCCGGAGCTTTCGTACGTGCGGCGTCGCGCGCGGCGCGCGCCGGGTCAGACCCGCATCGGCTGCGGCGACTCGCGCCGCTCCGCGTCCGGGCCCGGGTACTCGCGGATGATCTCGTACCGGGTGTTGCGCTCGACGGGCCGGAAGCCCGCGTCCCGGATCAGGTCGAGCAGATCCTCACGGGTCAGCTTGTTCGGGGTGCCGTAGTTGTCCGCGTCGTGCGTGATCTTGTACTCGACGACCGAGCCGTCCATGTCGTCCGCGCCGTGCTGGAGCGCGAGCTGTGCGGTCTGCACGCCGTGCATCACCCAGAACACCTTGACGTGCGGCACGTTGTCGAACAGCAGCCGGGAGACGGCGAAGGTCTTCAGCGCCTCGGCGCCGGTCGCCATCGTGGTCCGCGCCTGGAGCTTGTTGCGGACCTTGCCGTCCTTCATGTCGACGAAGTCGTGCTGGTAGCGCAGCGGGATGAAGACCTGGAAGCCACCGGTCTCGTCCTGGAGCTCGCGCAGCCGCAGCACGTGGTCGACGCGGTGCCGGGGCTCCTCGATGTGCCCGTACAGCATGGTCGCCGGCGTCTTCAGCCCCTTCTCGTGGGCGAGCCGGTGGATGCGCGACCAGTCCTCCCAGTGGGTGTTGTGGTCCACGATGTGCTGCCGGACCTCCCAGTCGAAGATTTCCGCGCCGCCACCGGTCAGCGATTCGAGACCGGCCTCGATCAGCTCGTCCAGGATCTCCGAGGCGGAGAGCTTGGAGATGGTCTCGAAGTGGTGGATCTCGGTGGCGGTGAACGCCTTCAGGGAGACCTGCGGCAGCGCCTCCTTGAGCGCGCTGAGCGAGCGCGGGTAGTAGCGCCACGGCAAGGAGGGGTGCAGCCCGTTGACGATGTGCAGCTCGGTGAGGTTCTCGCCCTCCATCGCCTTGGCGAGCTTCACCGCCTCCTCGATGCGCATGGTGTACGCGTCCTTCTCGCCCGGCTTGCGCTGGAAGGAGCAGTACGCGCACGAGGCGGTGCACACGTTGGTCATGTTGAGGTGACGGTTGACGTTGAAGTGGACGACGTCGCCGTTCTTGCGCGTACGCACCTGGTGGGCCAGCCCGCCGAGCCAGGCCAGGTCGTCGGACTCGTAGAGCGCGATCCCGTCCTCGCGGCTCAGCCGCTCACCGGCTTCGACCTTCTGCTCCAGCTCGCGCTTGAGTCCCGCGTCCACCAGTGCTCCTCAAATTCTCGCCGTACCGAACTCCGCCACCGTACGCCTAGCCCTCCTCGGGGAGGTCTCCGACCCGGTTCTCCCACTTGGTGGAGAGCACGATGGTGGTACGGGTACGGGAGACGCCCTTGGTGCCGCTGAGGCGGCGGATCGTCCTCTCCAGGCCGTCCACGTCGCCCACCCGGACCTTGAGCATGTACGAGTCGTCGCCCGCGATGAACCAGGCGTCCTCGATCTCCGCGAGGTCCTTCAGACGGTGCGCCACGTCCTCGTGGTCGGCGGCGTCGGAGAGCGAGATGCCGATGAGGGCCGTCACGCCGAGGCCGAGCGAGGCCGCGTCGACGGTGGCGCGGTAACCCGTGATGACACCGGCGGATTCCAGCCGGTTGATGCGGTCCGTGACGCTGGGCCCGGAGAGCCCGACGAGCCGTCCGAGCTCGGCGTACGAGGCCCTGCCGTTCTCCCGGAGGGCCTGGATGAGCTGCCTGTCCACCGCGTCCATATGACTGAAACCTTCCATTGTTCAGCAGTACCGCAAGTCTACGTGTAGAATCTAAGGCGTGCAGGCATTGACGCCTGCAAATCTTCCCACCACAACCAAAAATCGCTTACGAATCTTCAGGAGTGACGACACCGTGTACACGATCGAGATGGCCTACGCCCGAATGCGCGAGCTTCAGGACCTGGCCAACCGCTCGCGTGCCCACCACCCCGCCGCCGCCCTCCGGGTCGACCGCACCCGCGGCCCCCGGCGCGCGCCCAAGAAGCGCTGACCCTCCAGAAGGCCCGGTCAGCCCGGGGAGCCGCCACCCAGCTCCCCCTCCCAGCGGCGGTACAGCCGGTGCGGCACACCCGCCGCGTCCAGCACCCGCCCCGCGACGAAGTCCACCAGATCCTGGATGTGCGTCGCGCCCGCGTAGAAGCCCGGCGAGGCGGGCAGCACGACCGCGCCCGCCTCGTCCAGGGCCACCAGCTGCTTCAGCGTCTGCCCGCTCAACGGCGTCTCCCGGACCGCGACCACCAGCTTCCGCCGCTCCTTGAGCGTCACGCTCGCCGCCCGCTGCAACAGGTCCTTCGACAGCCCGAGCGCCACCCCCGCCACGCACGCCGTCGAGGCCGGGACGATCAGCATCCCCTTGGCCGGATACGACCCCGAGGACGGCCCCGCGGCCAGATCACCGGCCGCCCAGTGCCGTACCCCCGACACGTCCACATCGAAGGTCTCCGGCTTGCCGTCCGCCCCCCGGGCCAGCCAGGCCGCCAGGTCCTCGCGCCAGTGCGCGTCGCGGTAGGCGATCCCGGTCTCGTCCAGGAGCGTCAGCCGCGAGGCCCGGCTCACGACCAGGTCCACGCTCTCCCCCGCCGCCAGCAGCCCACGCAGCACCGCGGCGGCGAAAGGCGTGCCCGAAGCACCGGAAACCCCGACAATCCAAGGCATGCGCCGCTGCTGACTCACTGAAGACCGGGAATCCACACCCCCGAGCCTATCCGGCACAGCACACCCGGATTCTGGAGGCCGTCGACCTCGCCACCGGCCACGGTCTGGACGGCCATGGCATCTCCCCCCGCGAGCCCGGCGAACTGCTCGACATCGTGCCCGCCGCGTTCCTCCACGACGGCTGGGGCCATGTCGCGTCCAACAGCGTCCCGCTGCTGGTCCTCGGCTTCATAGCCGCCCTCGGCGGGCTCCGCCGCTTCGCCGGCGCCGTGCTCACCGTGATCCTGATCAGCGGCCTCGGGCGTCAGCTGGCAGGGCCACCTCTTCGGGCTGACAGGCGGGGTGGTGGCGGCCTTCGCGCTGCGCCGCCCCACCGCCCCGCGCGCGCTCACACCGTGAGCCCGCGCACCACCAGATCCAGCAGCGCGCACACGAAGAGCGCGATCCCGATGAAGCCGTTGACCGAGAAGAACGCCCGGTTCAGCCTCGACAGATCGTGCGGCCGCACCACCCGGTGCTCGTACACGAAGGCGGCCGAGACGATCACCATGCCGATCCAGTAGAAGACCCCCGCGTCCGTGGCGAGGCCGAACCAGACCAGCAGCCCCGTCGTCACCACGTGGCACACCCGCGCGCCCCACAGCGCGGCCGGGATGCCGAAGCGCGCCGGGAAGGACAGCACGCCGTGCGCCCGGTCGGCCTGCACGTCCTGGCAGGCGAAGATCAGGTCGAAGCCGCCGATCCAGATGCCGACGGCGAGCCCCAGGATGACCGCGTCCCACGACCAGCCCCCGGTCACCGCGAGCCAGGCCCCCACCGGGCCCATCGCCTGGGCGAGCCCCAGGATGGCGTGCGGGAAGTTCGTGAACCGCTTGCCGTACGGGTAGACGACCATCGGGATCACCGCGACCGGCGCCAGCGCCAGACAGAGCGGGTTCAGCAGGGCGGCGGCCCCGAGGAACACGACGACCGCGACGAGCGCCCCCGTCCACGCCGACTTCACCGACACCGCACCGGTCACCAGCTCACGGCCCGCGGTGCGCGGATTGCGGGCGTCGATCTCGCGGTCGATGATCCGGTTCGCGGCCATCGCGAACGTCCGCAGCCCGACCATCGCGACGGTCACCAGCAGCAGCGTGCCCCAGTGGACGCTGCCGTCCGCCAGGAACATCGCGGTCAGGGCGGCGATGTACGCGAAGGGCAGCGCGAAGACGGAGTGCTCGATCATCACGAGCCGCAGAAAGGCTTTGACCTTGCTGCTCGGTTGCGCGGGCCCCGGTCCCAGGGTCGCTTCGGCGGCGCTCACAGTCCGTATTCCTTCCACCGGCGGTCCACCAGGGCCGCCGTCTCCGGGTCCGACTCGACCATGTCCGGCCAGCCCCCGTCCCGCGTGTACCCCTCCTCGGGCCACTTCCGCGTCGCGTCGATGCCCGCCTTGCCGCCCCAGAACTGCTGGTACGAGGCGTGGTCGAGGTGGTCGACGGGGCCCTCGGTGACCACCAGGTCACGCGCGTAGTCCGTGTTGCCGAGGGCCCGCCAGGACACCTCGTGCAGATCGTGGACGTCGCAGTCCGAGTCCACGACGACGATCAGCTTCGTCAGCGACATCATGTGCGCGCCCCAGATCGCGCTCATCACCTTCTGCGCGTGCTTCGGGTACTTCTTGTCGATCGAGACGATCGCGCAGTTGTGGAAGCCGCCGGACTCCGGCAGGTGGTAGTCCACGATGTCCGGGACGATGATCTTGAGGAGCGGCAGGAAGAACCGCTCGGTGGCCCGCCCGAGCGGCCCGTCCTCGGTCGGCGGCCGGCCGACCACGATGGACTGGAGCAGCGGCCGCTTCCGCATGGTCACGCAGTCGACCGTCAGCGCGGGGAACGGTTCCTGCGGGGTGTAGAACCCGGTGTGGTCGCCGAACGGCCCCTCGGGGAGCGTCCTGCCCGGCTCCAGCCAGCCTTCGATGACGACCTCGGCGTTGGCCGGCACCTGGAGCGGCACGGTCTTGCAGTCGACCATCTCGATCCGCTTGCCCTGGAGGAACCCGGCGAACATGTACTCGTCGATGTCCTCGGGCAGCGGCGCCGTGGAGGCGTACGTGACGGCGGGCGGCGCCCCGAACGCGATCGCGACGGGCAGCCGCTCCCCACGCCGGGCGGCGACCTGGTAGTGGTTGCGGCTGTCCTTGTGGATCTGCCAGTGCATCCCGATGGTGCGCCGGTCGTGCCGCTGGAGCCGGTAGAGCCCGAGGTTGCGGATGCCGGTCTCGGGGTGCTTGGTGTGGGTCAGCCCCAGGTTGAAGAACGAGCCGCCGTCCTTGGGCCAGGTGAACAGCGCGGGCAGCTGGTCCAGGTCCACGTCGTCCCCGGTCAGGACGACCTCCTGGACCGGCGCGTTCTCGCCCTTCACCTTCTTCGGCGGCACATGCACCATCGACCCGAGCTTCCCGAAGGCTTCCCGCACCCCGACGAACCCGTGCGGCAGCTCGGGCCTGAGCAGCCCGCCGATCTTCTCGCCGATCTCGGCGTAGGACTTCAGCCCTAGCGCCTTGAGCAGCCGTTTGTCGGTCCCGAAGACATTCATGGCCAGGGGCATCGAGGACCCCTTGACGTTCTCGAAGAGCAGCGCGGGCCCACCGGCCTTGTTCACCCGGTCGACGATCTCACCGACCTCCAGACAGGGGTCGACCTCGGCCTTGATGCGCTTGAGCTCGCCCTCGCGCTCCAGAGCCCGGAGGAGGGATCGAAGATCGTCGTAAGCCATGCCGTCCAGTCTGACATCCCCTCGAACGCCGGTGGCCGGGGCTCCCCGCGTCGGTGGCAGCCCGCGCCGGTACGGGGTCAGCGGGACGCGGGCGACGGCTCGTCGCCGAGCACCAGATCGGGGTCGAACATGACGACGGTCGCCGCGACCACGAGCATGACCACCGGCCCGGCGACCATGGTGAGCAGGAACGAGAGCTGGTCGATCGAGGACTGGGCGTGCGTGGCCGCCGCGTGGTCGACGTCGACGCTCACGGCGGCCATGCCCGTGTAGTGCATGCCGGTGACGGCGACCCCCATGACGAGGCTGGCGCCGATGCTCGACCACAGGCCCCGGATGGTGATCGCCGCCCACAGGGCCGCGGTGGCGGCGGCCACGGCGATCAGCACGGACAGGGACACGGTCACCGTGTCGTAGTGCATACGGCCGTGTATCCGCAGGGCGGCCATGCCGATGTAGTGCATGGCCGCGACTCCGAGGCCCATAAACACCCCGGCCGCGGCCAGGACCTTCACGCTCGCGCCCAGATGCCCGACGAGGAAGACGCCGATCGCGGTGACGACGATGGCGACGGCGAGGCTCAGCAGCGTCAGCCGGGTGTCGTACGAGATGTCGGTGCCGTCGGCGCGGAAACCCATCATCGCGATGAAGTGCATGGTCCAGATGCCGCAGCCCAGGGACACCGCGGCCAGGGAGAGCCAGCCGTTCTTCCTGCCGCGCGGCCCCCTGCGCACGGACCGCACCGTGCAGCGCAGGCCGAGTGCCGAGCCCAGGGCGGCCATCAGATAGGCGGCGAGGGGAGTCACCGCGCCGTAGTGGAAATCGGTCACCGTGGCAGCCACGACGCAAACCCTTCGCATGCCCTGACGGACTCGGACACCTCGCGGGAAACGGCGAGGTGGAACGGCCCACGGAGAGCGGGCCGTCGGCGCCCAATCAACCATGCACAGTCGGATATTCAGTAATTCAGACCATATGGCCATTATCACGGTGCTTATCCGTCACACCGGCCGTGCCCGGGGCCACCAGCTACTCTGGGCCCGTCACCTGGGCGGGGCAAACGCCCCGCCGACTCTCCTCGGGGGGACCTTTCCACCATGCTCCGGGCCCTGATCTACCTTCTGCCGCTGGCGCTGACGATCTTCGCGTTCATCGACTGCCTGAACACCCCGGAGGACGAGGCCAAGCACCTGCCGAAGATCGCCTGGGTCTTCATCATCCTGCTGTTCTGGATCGTCGGCCCGATCGTCTGGCTCGCCGCGGGCAAGGTCCGCCAGGGGCCCGCCGGAGGCCGTACGCCCTCCGAGTGGCACCGCAACCACCGTCAGCAGTGGGTGGCGCCGGACGACAATCCGGACTTCCTGAAGTCGCTGAAGGAGGAGGACAGGAACGACGAGGCGCTGCTCAAGGACTGGGAGGCGGACCTGCGCCGCCGCGAGGAGGACCTGAAGCGCCGCGAGAACGGCACCGAGGAAGCCTCCTAGGCGGCACCCGCCGGGTCCAGGAGCCGGGTCAGTGTGCGGCGGCCCAGGGCGCTCATCGGCGGGTTGCTCTCCGCGTAGTACCAGACCAGGCCCATCGCCTGCTCGAAGGCCCACGCCCGGCCGCGCTCCCACTCCAGGTCGTCGCAGCCCAGTGCCTGCCGGAACACCGCGCGCGGGCCCGGGCCCAGCAGGTGCCAGGCGGCCACCAGGTCGAGCGCCGGGTCGGCCGGGCCGAAGCCCCCGGTGTCGAGCACGCCGCCGAGGCGGCCGTCCAGGACCAGGACGTTGCCGGGGATCAGGTCGCCGTGGCTCATCACGTCCGGGCTCGTACGCGGCAGCTCCCGGAAGCCGGCCCACAGCGCGCGCAGCGGGGCCAGGTCGAGCAGGCCCTCGCTCCCCTCGAAGCACGTGGCCATCCAGCCGTCGTGGTCGGCGATCACCCCGCCGCGCCCCCGGCCTCCGAAGGTCCGCCCGTGTGTGCCGGCGTCCCGGAGGCCGGTGACGAAGTCCGCGAGGTCCCGGGCGAAGGCGTCGGAGCCGGCCGGGTCGGCGTCGAAGGCGTTGGTCCCCGGCAGCCAGGTCTGGACGGCCCAGGGCATGGGGCAGCCGGCGCCGGGTGCGCCCAGGGCGACCGGTTCCGGGGCGGGGAAGCGGGAGACGCGTGCCAGCTCCGCGGCGGCCCGGGCCTCGCGTTCCAGGGTCGCCAGCGCCTCGGCGGGGTCGGCCCGGCGCAGCGGGAAGCGCGCGGAGAGGCGGTCGCCGATGCGGAAGATGGCGTTCACCGTGCCGGTGGAGGCGAGGGGGCGGACGGTTTCGCCGGCCCACTGCGGGAACTGGTCGCGGATCAGCGCCGCGACGGTCTCGGTGGTCACGTCCACCTGGTCGTCGTGCATGGTCATGCGGTGTCCCTCCCTTGCGCGGCCCTCCCCCGGGGAAAGACCGCTGCCCGCCCCGGCGGACCGGTGGCGGGCAGCGTCGTCGTGAGGTGCGTCAGACCTCGGCGTACGAGTGCTTGCCGACGACGAAGATGTTGACGCCGTAGTAGTTGAACAGCCAGCAGCCGAAGGCGACCAGGGCCAGGTAGGCGGCCTTGCGGCCCTTCCAGCCGGCGGTGGCGCGGGCGTGCAGGTAGGCGGCGTACGCGACCCAGGTGATGAAGGACCAGACCTCCTTGGGGTCCCAGCCCCAGTAGCGGCCCCAGGCGTCGCCGGCCCAGATCGCGCCCGCGATGATCGTGAACGTCCACAGCGGGAAGACGGCGGCGTTGATGCGGTACGCGAACTTGTCGAGGGTCGACGCGGACGGCAGCCGGGAGAGCACCGACTGTGCGAAGGAGCCGGGCTCCTGGCCGTTCGCGAGCTTGTTCTCGTAGTTGTCGCGGAAGAGGTAGAGCAGGGTGCCGACCGCGCCGATGTAGAAGACGGCGCCGCAGATGATGGCGGTGGAGACGTGGATCCACAGCCAGTACGAGTGGAGCGCGGGCACCAGCTGGTCGCTGGAGGTGTAGAGCACCGTGGTCGCGATGCCCAGGTCCAGCAGGACGGTGGTGACGAGCAGCAGCCCCATCCAGCGGACGTTTTTCCTCAGCGCGAGCAGGATCAGGTACGCGCCGACCGCCACCGTGGAGAAGGTGATGGAGAACTCGTACATGTTGCCCCAGGGCGCGCGCTGCACGGACAGCGCGCGGGCGACGACACCGCCGGCCTCGACCAGGAACGCGAGGACGGTCAGCGAGACCGCCATCCGTCCGTAGAGGTCGCCCTTGAAGGTGCCGCCGGCGGCGCCGGGCCCGTCCGGGACGTCCCGCGAACCGGTCGCGGACCGGGTGATGACCTTGGGCTTCTCCAGGACGGCGGTGCCGCCGCCCTGGGTCGCGACCTGGACCTTCACCGTACCGGCGGAGCCCTGCCCGGCGGTCAGCTCGGCGGCGGTGCGGCCGACCTTGCTGCGGCTGCCGAACACCCACTCCGCGATGTGCGCGAAGAAGGCCAGGGTGTAGACGGCCATCGACGAATAGATCAGCACATTGCTGGTGTGTGCCAGATTCTCGTTGGTTGCGGCGGCGAGATTCACTTCTCAGCCCCTTCGGCGGGTTCTACGGAGGACGCCTCGGCGACGTCGCTGTCGGTGCCGGGCGCGGTGGGCGCCTCGGCGTTGAGCGTGACCGCGAGGTCGGCCAGCTCCTCGGGAAGCTTCGCGGACTCGCTGCGGCCGAGCCCGGCCATCTCGACCACGGTGACGCCGTCGGCGCCGCGTACGGCCCGGATCCAGACGCGTCGGCGCTGGATGAACAGGGAGCCGGCGAGTCCGGCGATGGCGGCGACGGCGCCGGTGAGCGCCCAGCCGCTGGCGGGCTGCTCGGAGATCTGGAAGCTCGCCCACTCCTGAAGGCCCTCGAAGGTGATGGAGCCGGCCCCGTCGGGCAGCTTCATCGTCTCGCCGACGAGGAGGCGCTGCTTGAGCTGCTTGCCGTCGGCGTCCTTGAACTCCTTCATCTTGCTGGTGTCCAGCTGGTACACGTTCTGCGCGATGCCGGAGTCGACGCCGATGGAGCCGTGGTAGCCGTTGAGCGCGAGGACGGGGAGGTCGGCGGCGGGGAACTGGGACCACATGGTGCCCTTGCCCTTGCCCGCGAAGGTCGGCACGAAGAACGCCTGGAAGCCCAGTTGCTCGGTCTTGCCGTTCTTGTTCCGGTAGCCGTCGAGCACCTTGATGGCGCCGCTCGACGTGACGTTGTTGTCGATGGGCAGCAGCGGGACGGGGGCGTGGAAGATCTGCTTGCCCCGGCCGTCCTTGACGGAGATGACGGGGGCGTAGCCGTGGGCGTTGAGGTAGACCTTGGTGCCGTGGACGACGAGGGGTTCGTTGACCTTGATGACCTTCTTCTCCGGCTTGCCGTACGCGCCGTCGGAGAAGGTCACGCGCGCCTCGTACGTACGCGGGGTGCCGATCTGCGGCCCCTTGCGCTCGTACGTGCCGATGAAGTCGTCCAGGGTGAAGCTGAACGGGGTCAGCGAGTCGTCGTCGTACAGCGAGCCGGACTTGAAGTTGTCGTACTGGATGATCGTGTTGGAGAAGCCGTCGCCCTCGACGACCAGCTTGGCGCCCTCGTACTTGAAGAGCTGGCCCCAGGCGAAGGCGACGAGCATCACGATGAGCGCGACGTGGAAGATCAGGTTGCCGGCCTCGCGGAGGTAGCCCTTCTCGGCGGCGACGGCGTCCCCGGCGAGGTGGGCCCGGTAGCGGCGTTTGCGGACGAGCGCGAGCGCGGCCTCGTGGACCTTCTCGGGGTCGGCCTCGGTGCGCCAGGTGGTGTACGCGGGCAGCCGGGTGAGGCGCTTGGGGGCGCCCGGTGGGCGGCTGCGGAGCTGGCCGACGAAGGTGACGGTGCGCGGGACGATGCAGCCGATGAGCGAGACGAACAGCAGGATGTAGATCGCGGAGAACCACACCGAGCTGTAGACGTCGAAGAACTGGAGCTTCTCGTAGATCGGCGTGACGAAGGTGTGCGCGTCCTTGAACGTCTGCACCTTCAGCTCGTCCACGCTGTTCTGCGGGATCAGCGAGCCGGGGATGGCGCCGAGCGAGAGCAGGAAGAGCAGGATCAGCGCGACCCGCATGGAGGTCAGCTGGCGCCAGAACCAGCGGATCCAGCCGATGGCGCCCATGGCGGGGAGGTTCGCCAGGGTCTCCTCGCGGGGGGCGGTGGAGAGCTGGGAGCCTGCGGCGCCGAGCTCAGCCGTGTTGTCCTGGTCCCGCTCCTGGGAGGGGTTGGAGGTGGTGTTGCTCATTGGTACTCAGATCCCCACCTGGAAGCCGGCCGACCAGCCCTGTAGTTCCTGCATCATGCTGCCCCACGCTCCGGTGAGCAGGAGCAGCCCGGTCACGATCATCATTCCGCCGCCGATGCGCATGACCCAGACGTAGTGCCGCTTGACCCAGCCGAACGCGCCGAGCGCCTTGCGGAAGGCGACGGCGGCGAGCACGAAGGGGATGCCCAGGCCCATGCAGTAGGCGACGGTCAGTATGGCGCCGCGTCCGGCGGTGCCCTGGTCCATCGCGAGGATGGACACCGAGCTGAGCGTGGGCCCGAGGCACGGGGTCCAGCCGATGCCGAAGAGGGCACCGAGCAGCGGGGCTCCGACCAGGCCGGTCACGGGCTTCTTGTGGATACGGAACTCGCGCTGCGTCATCCACGGCATGAGGCCCATGAAGAAGACGCCCATGAGGATCATCAGCACCCCGAGCACCTTGGTGAGGGGGCCGCTGTTGGCCTGGAGGGTGTCGCCGAAGTAGCCGAAGAGGGCGCCGCCGGAGACGAAGACGGCGGTGAAGCCGGCGACGAACAGCGAGGCGCCCGCGACCATCCGGCCGCGCCGGGCCTCGGCCAGGTCGGCGCCGCTGACCCCGGTGACGTAGCTGAGGTAGCCGGGGACGAGCGGCAGGACGCAGGGCGAGAAGAAGGAGACGAGCCCGCCGAGCAGGGCGATGGGCAGGGCGACGAGCAGGGCGCCGTTCATGACGGTGCCGTTCTGCATGGCGGCGAGGGTGCTCACCTGATCACTTCTCCGCGATCAGCGGGTCGAGCATCTTGTGCAGATCGGTGTCGTCCATCGGGCCCACGAAGCGGGCGGCGAGCTTGCCGTCCCGGTCGATGACGACGGTGGACGGGATGGACTGGAGCCGGAAGGTGCCCTTGGGGAAGCGCAGCAGGAGCTTCCCGGTCCGGTCGTAGAAGCTGGGGTACGGGGTCTGGTGGCTCTCTTCGAACTGCACGGCGTTGCTCTTGGAGTTGTCGCGGGTGTTGATGCCCACGAACTGCACACCCTTGTCCTTCGTGTCCTCGGCGACCTGCTTGAAGTACTTGGCTTCGAGCCGGCAGGGCGCGCACCAGGAGCCCCAGGCGTTGAGGACGATGATCTTGCCCTTGTAGTCGGCCAGATCGAGCTGTTCGCCGTCCACGGTCTCGCCGTCGAGCTCCGGTGCGTCGACGCGCTCGCCCTTGGGCGCGGTGGCGATTCCGCCGCTGGCCGTGACGAAGTTGGTGTCGCCGCCGCCGCTGGTCTTGGTGCCGGAGTCGCACGCGGTCAGCGTGACGGCGAGGGCGGCGGCCGCCAGGGGGGCGGCGAGCAGTGTGAAGCGGCGTCGGGGTGCGCGGCCATGGCTCATGTGAAAAGTTTCGCATGGCCGTTCCGGGGATCTTGGGCACCCCCCTCGGTGCCCGTAAAGCCCGTTGTCAGGCTCGTTTAAAGAAGGTGTTCCAGCCGCCCGCGGGTGCTTGGCCGACCTGGAGTGTACGGAGCTTGTCGAGGACCGCCGGGTCCTGGACGTCGAGCCAGTCGACGAACTGCCGGAAGGAGACGAGGCGCACATCCGGCTTTCCGGCGATCTGCTTGAGCGCTTCTTCGACGGCGTCCATATAGATGCCGCCGTTCCACTCCTCGAAGTGGTTTCCGATGTAGAAGGGCGCGCGGTTCGTCTCGTAGGCGCGCTTGAATCCGCCGAGGTAGGACTGTGTGGCCTGTTCGCGCCAGCCGGGATAGCGGGACGGCATTCCCTTGGTCGAGTTCTGCGACTGGTTGGCGAGGATGTTGTAGTCCATGGAGAGGACTTCGAAGGTGTGCCCGGGGAAGGGAATGCCCTGGAGCGGCAGGTCCCAGACGCCCTGGCGTTTGACGGGCCAGACCTGGGTGCCGCCGGGCGAGCTGGCGTCGTAGCGCCAGCCGAGCTTTTTGGCGGTGGGCAGCAGGTTGTCCTGGCCGAGGAGGCAGGGGGTGCGGCCGCCGACGAGTTCCTTTCGGTAATCGAAGGGGAGTGATTCCTCGTCGTCCCAGCCGGTGTTGGTGCGCCATTGGGTGACGAAGGAGATCGCCTGGTCGATTTCGCTCTGCCACTGGGCGGGGGTCCAGTTTCCGACCGATCCGGAGCCGGCGCAGAAGTGCCCGTTGAAGTGGGTGCCGATTTCGTGGCCGTCGAGCCATGCCCGCCGGACGTTCTTCAGCGTCGCCTTGAGGTGGGCGTCGGTGAGATAGCCGATGTCGGAGGCGCCGACGGGGTTGTTCGGCGGGCGGTAGAGCGTCTTCTTCGATTCCGGCAGGAGATAGAGGCCGGAGAGGAAGAAGGTCATCGACGCGTCGTGTTCCCGGGCGAGTTCGAGAAAGCGCGGGAAGAGTCCGTTGCCGACCTCGCCGGCCCCGTCCCAGGAAAAGATCACGAACTGCGGCGGCTTCTGGCCCGGTTCCAGGGGCACGGGGGCCTGCGGCTGCTTCGGCTGTTTTCCGGTGAAGGCGGTGGAACCGTCGCCGATGGCGCGGACGTCCTTCTTGTTTCCGGTGCCCTTCGAGGTTCCGCCGGCCGCCTTCTGGCCGGCGGCGCCCTTGTCGGGGCTCGGGCTTCCGTCTCCGGTGCCGGGGCCGGAGGAGTGGGTGGCGCCGCACCCCGCCATTCCGGCGGCGGCCGCGGCACCCAGCCCGGCTCCGATCAATCCCCTTCGGCTGATCTCACGCATGCGGCTTCCCATCTGCGGTCGTTTTGCCTTAAGTCCATACAAACTGGCAATCGCTTAGATGGGAGGAGGCACACGGAGGTTCCCCCGGATAGCACAAAATTCTTTACGAAACCAGCCCCAGACGTTTACCGAACAGAGGTACTAACTCCGGCCCGCAGGGCCGCTACGCGCCGAACCCCTTCGACGCGCCCTTGACCGGCTTCGCACCGGCCCGCAGGTGCGCCGGGACCAGGTCGCGGGCCGGCTCCGAGTAACCGACGGACACGATCTTGTCGCCCCGGTACGTGAAGCTGGTCAGCGAGGCGAGGGTGCACTGCCGCTTGCGCGGGTCGTGCCAGAGCCGCCGCCGCTCCACGAAGCTGCGGACGATCCAGATCGGCAGCTGGTGGCTGACGCAGACCGCCTCGTGCCCCCGGGCCGCGTCCCGCGCCGCGTCGAGCGCGCCCATCATGCGGACGACCTGCTCGATGTACGGCTCGCCCCAGGACGGGCGGAACGGGTTCGTCAGGTGCTTCCAGTTGTCCGGCTTGCGCAGCGCGCCGTCGCCGACGCCGAAGGTCTTGCCCTCGAAGACGTTGGCGGCCTCGATGAGCCGTTCGTCCGTGGCGAGGTCCAGGCCGTGCGCCTTGGCGATCGGGGTCGCGGTCTCCTGGGCGCGCTCCAGCGGGGAGGCGACGGCGTACGTGATGTCGCGCTTCTCCAGGTGCTCGGCGACCCGGTCCGCCATCTGCCGGCCCAGCTCGGAGAGGTGGTACCCGGGCCGGCGCCCGTACAGCACGCCCTCCGGGTTGTGCACCTCGCCGTGGCGCATCAGGTGGACCACGGTGATGTCGTCGGTGGTGGCGGGCTTCTCGCTCATGCGGTGGCCTCCGAGGCGGCGCGGGCGGCGGCGGGCAGGGCGGCGGCGATGCGCTCGACGGCCTGCGTGTCGTGGGCGGTGGACACGAACCACGACTCGAACGCGGACGGCGGGAGGTAGACACCCTGCGCCAGCATCGAGTGGAAGAACGGGGTGAAGCGGAAGGCTTCCTGCCGCTTGGCGTCCTCGTAGTCGCGGACGGGTCCGTCCGTGAAGAAGACGGAGAACATGTTGCTCGCCGCCTGCACGGTGTGCGCGACGCCCTCCTTGTCCAGGGCGGCGCTCACCAGACCCCGGATCTCGGCGGAGACCGCGTCCACCTTCGCGTACGCCGCGTCGTCGAGGAGCCGCAGCTGCGCGAGCCCGGCGGCGGTGGCGACCGGGTTCCCGGACAGCGTGCCCGCCTGGTAGACCGGGCCGGCCGGGGCCAGGTGCGCCATCACGTCGGCGCGCCCGCCGAACGCCGCGGCCGGGAAGCCGCCGCCCATGACCTTGCCGAAGGTCATCAGGTCCGGGCGGACCCCGTCGACGCCGTACCAGCCGGCCTTCGACGTACGGAATCCGGTCATCACCTCGTCGGAGATGTACAGCGCACCGTTGGCGGCGCACAGCTCCTTGAGCCCCGCGTTGAACCCGTCCAGCGGCGGGACGACGCCCATGTTGCCGGGCGACGCCTCGGTGATCACGCACGCGATCTCGCCGGGCCGCGCGGCGAACGCGGCGCGCACCGCGTCCAGGTCGTTGTACGGCAGCACGATCGTGTCGCCCGCCTGCGCGCCGGTGACCCCGGGGGTGTCCGGCAGCCCGAAGGTCGCGACGCCGGACCCGGCCGCGGCGAGCAGGGCGTCCACATGGCCGTGGTAGCAGCCGGCGAACTTCACGACCTTGGCCCGCCCGGTGAACCCGCGGGCCAGGCGGATCGCGGACATCGTCGCCTCGGTCCCCGACGACACCAGCCGCACCTGCTCGACCGGCTCGACGCGCGCGACGATCTCCTCGGCGAGCGCGACCTCGCCCTCGCCGGGCGTACCGAACGAGGTGCCGCGGGCGACGGCCTCCTGGACTGCGGCGATCACCTCGGGGTGGGAATGGCCGAGGATCATCGGCCCCCACGAGCACACGAGGTCGACGTACTCCCGCCCGTCGGCGTCGGTCAGGTACGGACCGGTACCGGACACCATGAACCGGGGCGTACCGCCCACGGCCCGGAAGGCACGGACGGGAGAGTTCACGCCGCCGGGCGTCACGAGGGACGCGCGGTCGAAAAGCGTCTGCGAAACTGGGGCGTCATAGGGAAAGCTCACACATGCCATGGTGTCAGAGCCACGGACGGTCTTTGCGGACAGGTGTTTCACCGCACGCCCGTGGGGGAGGTCACTGACACGATGATCGGGTTGCACGGCGGGGGCTGTGCCTCCTAGTGAGTAGTCGGGTGGATGAGATATGCATCGCGGTGGCGGAGTGGGCGAAGGGACCGACGGCCCGGGGCCCGAGCCTGCCCGGCGTGGCCGGCACCGGCGGCGCGAGACCGAGCACACACAGGGCATACAGGCCGGTGAGGCGCGGACAGGCGGCGGAGCCGGGAGCGGGAGTGGTGGCCGAGTGGGGGTGACCTACAAATATTTCGGTGCTCCCGACGGAGCCACCGCGGCACGCGTGCCCATCTCCATGCGCCCCGAGGAGCTCGGCGGCGACGAGCTCGGCATGGGCGGCATGTTCACCAAGATCAAGCCGGAGACGGTGGCCGCGATGGTCCTCACCGGCATACAGGGCATACCGCTGCACAAGGTCCCCCCGCTGGAACTGGTCGTGCTGCACCCCGACTACGCGGTGGTCAAGCTCCCCATGACCGTGGTCGACCCGCTGCGCGGCGTCGGCGAGGAGTCGGTGGGCGCCGCCGCCTTCATCTGGTCCACGGTCCCGGACCGCGGCGGCCCGAGCGACGCGTTCAACGTCTACCAGCTGCTCCACGAGTGGCAGGACTTCTCGCACCGGCTGCACGACGCGGGGCATCAGGCGTATTGCCTGGTCTGGCCCTGACGAAGGGTGTCCGGGCCGTACTGTTGCGCTGACGACAGTGCGGCGCCAGGGGGCCGGTGCTCCTTGGCCCAGGGGGAGGAGACCGCTCCGTCATGGGCGTATCACGGGCCTTGCTGATCGCGGCCCCTCAGCCGGACCTGGAATTCGTCCGGCAGGACCTGACCCGCGTCCGGGACGCCCTGACCGGGTCCGGTTACCCGGACGCGGCGATCACGGTCCTGGACCCGGAGCAGGCGACCGGCGACGGCATCACCCTGGCCCTCAACGCCTTCCTCGCCGAGTGCGGGGACGACGACTTCGCCCTCGTCTACTTCACCGGCCACGGGGTGCGCCGGGCCGACGCGGACTATCTGGTGCCCGTCAACGGGCATCCGGAGCTGCTGCGCAGCCTGATCAAGGTGGCGCCCAACGAGCTGCTGGACGCCTTGCGCTCCGCCGCCACCGTGATGCTCTGCCTCGATGCCTGCCGGGACGAGGCCGATCCGGACATCGGGACCCCGCCCCCACCCCAGGTGGCGCCCGAGCGCGGCAATGTCGTGCTGGTCCAGGCGTGCGTGGCGGGCGAGCGGGCCATGGGCACCGGGGACGGCAGCTTCATGGGCCGGGCACTGGCCGAGGCGCTGGCCCCGGACACCCCGTGGCGCACGGTCTCCGAGGTGCTCACCCAGGTGAAGCGCCGGACCGAGGAGATCGCCCGGGACAACGGGAGCCGGCACCCGGTGGAGGTGACCTGGCTGGGCAGTGCGCTGGGCGACGCGCCGGCCGGGCCCGCCCGGCGGGAGATCTGCGCCTCCGGCCGGGGCGCCGGCGGCTGGACCGCGGCCATGCACGATTCGCCGCTGTGGACCCGGGTCACCAGCGACGAGGTGGTGACCGGCCGGCTGAAGGACCGCCTCAGCCTCCTGATCGACCGGGTCCTGCTTATCCGGCACGACGCCGGCCGGGTGCGCAAGGCGGGCCCGGACCGCTGGGAGGACCCCCAGTTCCCCGAGCGCGTGCTCGTCCAGCTCGACCGGCTCGTCCCGGACGGCCCGGACGGTCGGCTGAGCCCCCTTGAGGTGGTCGTCCTGCTGGCCGCCCCGTTCGTCCGCGAGGCCGCCGTGGCGTGCAGCCGCCGGGCCCTGGCGGAGCTGTACCCGCCGGCCGGGCCGGGCGGGGACGAGGCGGGCGGGCCGGGCGCCGGGGACACGTACCGGGACCACCTCGGCCATGACATGGAGGACGTCCGGCGCGCCTACCGGCAGATCGACGCCAAGCGCCGGCGGCTGCACGCCGCCGGGGCGACCGACACGGCGGTGGCCGCCGAGCAGTGGCTGAGGCACCGGCTCCCCGCCGACTGGGACCAGCTCTGGTGCCCGCCGGAGGACGGGGGCGAGGTGATCGGCGCCCTGGCGAGCATGGCGGACGTCCTCGGGCTGGTGACGGACGCCGCCGCGTACGCCGCGTTCCTGGAGGTCACGTCGAAGCCCACCCGGCGCAACCGGCTGCGCGACGCGCTCCTCCAGGTGGTCTCCCAGATGCACACCCGGCCCGGGACGAAGGCCCCGGACGGCAGGGCCTGGCACAAGGAGCTGGCCGAGAGCCTGGCGCTCGCCGACACGACGACCTGGCGCCCCGCCCAGCTGGCCGGTCTGCTGCACATGGCCGAGCTGCTCGCGATCGACCCCCGGATGCTGGACGGGATCGTCGTGGACCACCTCGGCGACGGCGTGACCGACCCGGCGACGCTCGTGGCCGGCCTGGACGACGGCGGCTTCGCCCCGACCGGCGGCCACGACTGGGGCCTGGTCTTCGAGTGCCCCGGACCCGCGCTGCACGTGGCGCTCGACCGCCAGGCGCAGTCGGCGGCCGCCGCCGCGCAGGAACTCCGCGACGCCCACCGCGGGCATCCGCTCTACGCCCGGCTCCCCCGGCACATCGGCACCGGCGGCCTGGAGCCCCGGGACGAGAGCTACAAGTCCCCGCCGCCCCGCTTCCAGCTCGCGGAGGACGGCGTCAAGCCGCTCATCATGGGCACGCAGCTGTACGGCGACCACATGCTGGCCCTCCGCGAGCTGTACCAGAACGCGCTGGACGCCTGCCGCCGCCGGCACGCCCGCCAGAGCTACGCGGCCGCCGTCCCGCAGGAGAGCGGTCTGCGCGCCGGCACGCCCGTCAAGGAGCTTTCCGCGTACGAGATCACCTTCGTCCTCGGCCGCAGCGAGGACGGGCGGGTCTATCTGGACTGCGCGGACAACGGCATCGGCATGACCGAGGACGAGCTCGACAAGCTGTTCTCGCGGGCCGGCCGCCGCTTCGAGCAGTCGCCGCAGCATGTACGCGAACTGCGCCGCTGGCGCCGCAAGGGGGTGCGGCCGGAGCTGAACAGCCGCTTCGGCATCGGCGTCTTCAGCTACTTCATGCTCGCCGAGACGATCGAGGTGACCACCCGGCCCGCGAACGGGAGCGGATTCGGCAGCGGCGAGACGGGCCACCATGTGCATGTGACGTCGGACTCCGGCCTGATGCGCACGTCCCGGGACGGTTCCATGGAGGGGGCCGGCACCTGCGTCCGCCTGTATCTGCGGCCCGAGTTCGCCGAGTCGCCGCCCTCGGTCGTACGGATCATGCGGGAGCAGGTGTGGCACACACCGGTACGGCTGACCGTGGAGGACAACCTCACCACTCCGCACGACTCCGACAGCTGGGAGCCGGGCGTACTGAAGTCGATCAACCCCGTGGTACCCGCGAAGTCGTCCGAGGGCCCGTGGTGGGTCCAGGGCCGGGGCGCCCGGCTGGTGGACGGAATCTTCGTGGGGAACGACGAGAAACCGCACGGCTACGTGGTCAATCTGCGCCGCCGGCACGACCCGGAGCTCAGCGTCGACCGCAACCGGCTTCAGGGCTTCGCGGCCGAGTTGGTCCGGAAGGAACTGGCCGAGGCCGTTGACGCGCTGAAGCTCTGGGATCCCCTCCCGCTCGGCTGGCTGTGGCAACTCGTCAAGGACGACGCCCGCACCGGCGAGATCGTCGTGCGGCGTCTGCTGGCCGACGGGGCGCGGGTCACGTTGGACGAGTGGAACGCCAGGCCCGTGAGAGCCCCGGACAACGTCATACCCCTGGCCTCGCTCGGCTGTTTCCCCTCCGACGAGGAGAACTCCGATATCTCGCCCACCGATACCGCCGATTTGGCCTCCCGAACCTACTTCTACCGCTGGTGGCGGTCCCAGATCGTGGCCGCATCCGACCGGGGGCGCGGGCCCACGGCCGATCGCACCCGTATCGGCCACCCGCCCGGGTTCCCGGCCCCGGCGCCCCTCGACACCCTGTTGTTCCGTGAGATGCCAAGCGTCGACTGGAACCCCATGAGCGCGGCGCTCAAGGCGGCTGCGGACGGTGGTCACGATCTGCGGACCGTGGTACGCGCACTCCGGCGCTGGGCCGTCGCAGGGGTACCGGTCCCCGAAGTACCGAGCATCCCCGAGCTGGCCGGCCTCAAGACCAGCCGCCGGCTGGCCGAGGCGTACGAGCTGTACACGCACTCTTACAAACCGCCCGCGGAGAGTTTGACACCGCCGGCCTGCACCCCCCTTCTCCTCATCGCGGGTTACGCAGGCATCACACTCCAGGAAGCCGCCGAACTGGTCCGGCCGCTTCGCACACTCAACCCCGACATCCCCGAACCACCCGCGCTCGGGGACCTCGCCCGGCACATCCCCGACACACACGATTGCGTGGTTCTCAGCGCCGAGACGTTCTCGGAACTCGGTCCGCTCCCCGCAGCCGTAACAGCCAACGTCGCTGTCTGGTGGGCCAGGGCGCTGCACATGGAACCTGCCGCCGTGGTGGCCATCGCCCGGCGGTACGAGCGAATCGGCTTCAGGGTGAGCGAGGACGTGGGAGACCTCCGGTCCCTGGAAGACGATGACCTGACGATGGGTCTCTTCCCGAGCCGCGAGATGCCGCACGAATCGCCGGCGGGGTCACCCATCAGCATGCTGTCGGTCGTCCGGATGTCGGCCTTGCGCGGTGACCCGACCGTCGGAACCACGGTTCTTTCCGCCCAGGAGACCGCCGAGCGACTTTCCCTGCCTGCGGACGGCCTCTCGCCCGGCCCGCTCGCCTCGGTCACCGCTCCGTCGTGGTGGGCCGACCTCACGGCAGGGAACCGGTCGGCGGACACCCCGCTGAGCACCTGGACCGTGCTGCGCGCCCTGTGGGAGAAGCCGCAGCCCCCGTCGGTGGAGGACGACGTCGCAGCGGTCGCCGCTCTGGCCGCCGCGGGGCTGGTGAACACCGATGCCCCCGAAGCGGTGCGCCGGTGGTGGCTCACTCCGCCCCACGAGCGCCCGGCCGAGTTGTGCGAGGTCGGCAGATCGCTGCGGTTCCGTGACAGCACCTGGGATTTCTCGGTCTCCTGCGACCCCACGTCCAACCGCGTCGGTGCCCACTTCCTCGTGGTCCTGGCGGCTGACCACCGCGCCACAGTCGGTGACACAGCCGACAAAGTGCGCCAGGCGGCCGAGCCCTACGGCATCGGCGTCGTGCACGTGCCCGAAGAGGCGCGGTCCCTGAGGCCGCATCTGGGGACGCTCCGCGCGCTGTGCCCGCCCTGGACAGACATGTGGAAGGCCGAGCTCACCCGCCGGGACGTCGTCACCTACGCCCACGACTGCGGAATCGACCTGGCAACGGCGGTGTCCGAACTCCGCGCCTACGCGGTCCTCGGCGCCCCCGCGCTCCCCGCCGCCCAGGAACCACCGGACGGCCAGGAGCCGGACCAGGAACCGGACCCCACCGTCCGGGCCAGACTGGAGGAACTGTTCCGGTTCCACCCCCTGAGCCAGGGCGCCGTCACCCCCCTCACCCTCACCATCACCGCCGTACGCCTCGGCCTCGGCCTCAACGCCACCCACCGCGCCCTCGCCTCGTACCCGGAACTCGGGCTGTTCGCGGACCGCCTCGCGCCCGGGAACCCCGCCCCGGACGACGACCACGCCCCCGACTGCCTGGACGTCGTCCTGCTCACCCGGCACCTCACCGGCAGCGAACCGGCCCTCGTCGGAGACGTCACGCACGAGCACATCGAGCTGGCCGCCGAGGAGACCGAGCTGGACGTCCCCGAGGTCCGCCGCCGGCTGGCCCACTACGCGCCGTGGTTCGGCCTCCGCGTACCCGCCGAACAGGCGCCCCGTACCGAGGGCGCGGAGAAGGAGTCCGCATGACGCCGCATCAGGAAGTGCCGTACCGCGAGCAGCAGGTCGCACCGCCCACCGATCTGAGGGAGGGCGTCAGCGAAGAGGTGGGCGAGACCGAGTTCACCGCCACCTGTCCGGTCTGCCACGGCGCGAACGTGATGGCGCTGCCCCGGCTCTCGCCCGGTGCCGTGCCCAAGGGCCGGCCCTGGAAGCGGAACGGCGGTTCCGCCGCGCCGGCCGCCGAGTCGCACCGTATGCACTGCGAATGCCGGTACACACACCCCCACGACCCCCTGGAACGGGAGGGCTGCGGCGCGTGGTGGAAGGTCGTTCCGGCACCGGCCGCGGCGCGGGGCGCCCGATGACCGGCCTGCCCCGGCTGTCCGCCCGGGTACTCCGCCTCCAGGCCCGCGAGCGCCTGTACGACATGGTCCAGGCGCAGCTGGCCATCGCCCGCCAGCAGGCCGAGGGCTGGCGCAACTTCCTCGCCACCGCGACCGCGCTGCTGGCGGCCGTCCTGGTGCTGAAGGGGCGCGAGAACGTCGCCGAGCTGGAACCCGGCTACCGGTGGAGCGTCGTGGCCGCCATCGCGGTCGGCCTGCTGGCCCTGCTGTCGTCGGCCTTCGCCGCGGCCTCGGCCGCGCACGGGCGGCCGAAGGACGCGCTGGCGTACGCGGACGAGACGGCGCTCATCCGTTGGGAGAAGAGGGAGTGCGCGCGCATCGCCGTGCTGGTCAACCGCGCGCGCTGGCTCGCCGTCGCCGGGGTGCTGGCCACCGCGGCCGGGGTGCTGGCGACCTGGGTGGCGCCCGCGAGCGGGCAGGACGCCACGACGGTCACCGTCCACACCCGCGAAGGAACGGTCTGCGGTGAACTGGTGTCCCTCGGCCCCTCCGGCGTCACCGTCCGCGTCAAGGCGCCCGCCGCCGCGTCGGGCGACGGCCCCAAGGACACCCTGCGCACCCTCACCTGGGGCACGCGGGCCCTGAGCGCTGCACCCGCGTCCGGCTGCTGACGGCGCGTCGCGCACTGGCGCCCCCACCTGCGGTCATGTGCTCGACGGACAGATTTAGGCAGGCCCGATCCGGCCATTCAATGGCCGAAGAGTGATCTTCAGCCGACCCGTCCGCCCTGCCGATGCAGGAGGCACCGCCCTCCCGAAGGAGGCTGCCATGGGCGACACACTCCTGACCCTGTCCATCCCCGCGCTGCTCCTCGCCAGCGGCCTCTACACGGCCGCGAGCACCTGGTGGCGGCGCAGGCATCCCGCGCCGCCGTCCCCGTACACCCAGCAGGCCGCCCGGCTGACCGAGAGCCGGGACCGGGACCGGGCCTAGGATGCCGCGGACCGGTCTCGGCGAGACCCCGCTGTCAGTGCCGCGTCCTACAGTGCGGTCATGGCCGATGTGAAGCGCCCCGCAGCCTCGCCCGTACGGATCGAGCCCTGGTCGGACGACGACCTGGACCTGCTCCGCCGCGCCAACGCGCCGGAGCTGATGGCCCATCTGGGCGGGCCCGAGACGGAGTCGCAGCTCATAGCGCGCCATGCCCGTTACGTGGCGCTCAGCGCCGACCGGACGGGCCGGGGCCGGATGTTCCGCGTCGCCCTGGCCGGTGAGGCGGAGGCCGTGGGCACCATCGGCTTCTGGGAACGGCCCTGGCGGGACCAGGAGGTGTACGAGACGGGCTGGACGGTCCTGCCGGAGTTCCAGGGCCGGGGCATCGCGTCGGCCGCGACGCTCGCGGTGGCCGACGCGGCGCGCGCCGAGCACAAGCACCGCTATCTGCACGCCTACCCGTCCGTGGCGAACGGCCCGTCGAACGGCGTCTGCCGCAAGGCCGGCTTCACCCTGCTCGGCGAGTGCGAGATCGAGTACCCGCCCGGCCACCCACTCCTCACCCACGACTGGCGGCTGGACCTGCACCCGGACGCCTGACGCCGGGGCGGTCTTAAGCGTTTGACGGGTGCTGCCGCCTCCTGGATATTTACCTGCGTCACGCAACCTATGCGTGACGCACTCACCTGAGGAGACCCATGCTCACGCTCGTCACCGGATGCCGCGGCCGCGTCGGCGCCGCGCTCACCGCCCTGCTGCACCAGGGCGGCCACCCCGTCCGCGCCGCCTCGCGCAACGCCGCCGAGCTGACCCCGCCACCCGGCGTCCCCGCCGTGACCTGCGACCTCGGCGACCCCGGCACGTTCCCCGCCGCCCTGGAGGGCGTCGACTCCGTCTTCCTGTACGCGGAACCGGCGCACATCGACGCCTTCCTCACCGCCGCCCGGGCCGCCGGAGTACGCCACATCGTGCTGCTGTCCTCCAGCTCGGTCCTGGTCCCCGACCCGGCGGCCAACCCGATCGCCGCCGCACACCACGCGGTGGAGCGGGCGCTGCTCGCCTCCCCGCTCACCGCGACCCTGCTGCGCCCCGGCGCCTTCGCCACCAACGCCTATGGCTGGTCGGGGGCCTTCCGCGCCGGGCGCCCCGTCGACCTGCCGTTCCCCCGCAGCGAGGGCAGCCCGATCCACGAGACGGACATCGCCGAGGCCGCCCTCGCCGCGCTCACCGACCCGGCCCGCCAGGGCGCCGCCCACCACCTCACTGGACCCGCGTCCCTCAGCGCCGCCGAGCAGGTCCGCGTCCTGGCCGACGCCGCCGGCGTCCCGGCCGCCGTCAACGAGGTGACGCCGGCCGCCTGGAAGGAGTCCATGGCGTCCTTCATGCCCGCCGAGGTCGCCGACGGGCTGCTCGGCTACTGGGCGGCCACCGACGGCAGCCCCGCCGAGGTGGCCGACGGGGTGGAGCGGCTGACCGGCCGCCCGGCCCGCACCTTCGCCGCCTGGGCCGCCGAGCACGCCGCCGCCTTCCGCCCCTGAATCCGCAGGCGGCGGGCCCGCCTCCCGCATCCCGGCCGCCGGCGAGCCGGTCGAGGTCCGCCCCGGCGCTCGCCCCGTGGACCCGGCGCCCCGTCAGGCGTCGCCCTCCCGCAGCCGCGCGATCTGCGTCGTACTCAGCTCCACCGTCCGCCGCATGTGGCCGAGCAGCAGGGCCACCTCGTCATCGTCGTACGCGTCGAACAGCGCGTCCCAGCCGCCGTTCAGCCGCTTCCACACCGCGCCGAACTCCGCCATGCGCTCGGGCACCGTCGCCACGAGCACCCGCCGCCGGTCCGCGGTGTCCCGCGCCCGGGTCACGTAACCCGCCCGCACGAGGCGGTCCACCAGCCGGGTCGCCGACCCGGTGGTGAGCCCGGTCAGCTCGGCGACGCGCCCCGTGGTGACGGGCGCCGCCTCCAGACCGAGCAGGTTCAGGCACTGGAGGTCGGTCGGGTGCAGTCCCAGCCGGTCGGCGACAGCCTGGTTGAACAGCGCGTACGCGGCCATGTAGCGCCGCGACACGACGGACATCTCGGCCAGCAGGGCGCTGCGACGGGGGGACGGCTTCGGCGGCATGCGGAGAGTGTACGAATCCGGCGGGGGCGGCTCAGAACACGTACGCGTCCCCGGTCGCCAGGGCCAGCACCTCGTGCTCGTTGTTGCCGGCGTCCCGGTCCGTCGTCCCGCCGTTGTACGCGGTGCCGACCCGGACGACGACCTCGTCGGGCCGCCCGGCCAGCCGGAGGCCGAGCGCGATCCGCCGCTGGTGGCGGCCGTCGGCGCGCAGGGGCCCCGTCCGGCACAGCACGGTCTGCGGGTCCGCCCGGAGACAGTCGCCGGGCAGCTCCTGCCGGCCGGCCAGCGGCACGGAGACCCGCAGCCGCACGGTCGCGTCGGCCACGTCCGAGGGCCCCCGGTTCTGGCTGTGCAGCCGGATCGTGAGCAGGTCGCCCCGGAGCACGACGTGCCCGTGGTGCGACACATCCGCCTCCGGCTCGATACCCCGGACCACGGGCGCGCCGTGCGCCGAGGCCGTACCACCCGCGAGCGGCACCGCGGCCGCCACCATCGCCGCCGCAGCGGACACCCCCAGCAGAGCCCTGCGCGTCAGAAACATGAACCGAAGATACCGATTACCCCGAATTGCACATATTTACCGACCGGTTCGGCGCGTCTCGCGGCGCGCCGCCCATGACACCCTGCTCCCATGTCCGTGCTCCGCTCCATCGCCCTGTTCGTCCTGGCCGCGCTCTTCGAGATCGGCGGCGCCTGGCTCGTCTGGCAGGGCGTACGCGAGCACCGGGGGTGGGCCTGGATCGGCGCGGGGATCATCGCGCTGGGCACATACGGCTTCGTGGCGACGCTTCAGCCGGACGGCGAGTTCGGGCGGGTGCTCGCGGCGTACGGCGGGGTGTTCGTGGTGGGCTCGATCGCCTGGGGCATGGCCGCCGACGGCTACCGGCCGGACCGCTGGGACGTCACCGGCGCGCTGATCTGCCTGGCCGGGATGGCCGTGATCATGTACGCCCCCCGCAACCACTGACGCCGGTCCGACCTGCCTATCCTGGCCCCGTCCGACCGTACCGTTCAGCCGTCCGAGGAGAGCCCGACCATGGCCGCAACCCCCATCGCCGTCGTCACCGGAGCGAGCAGCGGCATCGGCGCCGCGACCGCCCGGCAGCTGGCGGCCTCCGGCTACCGCGTCGTGCTCACCGCCCGCCGCAAGGACCGCATCGAGGCCCTGGCCGCCGAGCTCACCGAGGCCGGCCACCAGGCGACGGCCTATGCGCTGGACGTCACCGACCGCGCGGCGGTGGACGAGTTCGCCACCGCGTTCCGCAGCCTGGCCGTCCTCGTCAACAACGCGGGCGGCGCGCTCGGGGCCGACCCGGTCGCCACGGGTGACCCGCAGGACTGGCGGCAGATGTACGAGACGAACGTCATCGGCACGCTCAACGTGACCCAGGCCCTGCTCCCCGCCCTCACCGCGAGCGGCGACGGCACGGTGGTCATCCTCTCCTCGACGGCCGGCCTCTCCACCTACGAGGGCGGCGGCGGTTACGTGGCCGCCAAGCACGGCGAACACGTCCTGGCCGAGACCCTGCGCCTGGAAATCGTCGGCACCCCGGTCCGCGTCATCGAGATCGCCCCCGGCATGGTCAGGACCGAGGAGTTCGCCACCACCCGCTTCCGCGGCGACACGGACAAGGCCGCCAAGGTCTACGCGGGCGTCGAGGCCCCCCTCACCGCCGACGACGTGGCCGACACGATCAACTGGGCGGTCACCCGCCCCAGCCACGTCAACATCGACCTCCTGGTGGTCCGCCCCCGAGCCCAGGCATCCAACTCGAAGGTGCACCGCACCAGCTGACCTCTCCGAGGTCCGTCACCCGTCCGAGGGAAAGCTCCCCCGATCGCCGGAAACAGCGCAGGTCACCGGCGTACGGTCGGTCACAACTTCATACAGAACGGCTCTCGGCCCGGATTGCAGCCCGGCCGAGAGCCTGACCACCAAGGAAGTGGAGCTTCCCGTGGCCGAGCACGACCCTAACGCCCTCGCGCTTTTCGACGCAGACCTTCTGGCGCCCCGCACAGGCGGGTTCATGGATCTCACCGATCCCGATTACAGCTACATGTTCGGCTTCATCCAGGCCGACGGCCACCTCGCTGCCGGAACCGGCAGAAAAGGCCGCCTCACCGTCGAACTCAATGTGCGGGACATCGCCATCCTGCGCGAGTTCCAGCAGCTCACCCCGTACAGCTCCAGCATCAAGGAGCGGGTACGAGCCACCAACTTCTCCGCCCGCCACCATTCGGCGACCTGGAGCCTCTGCTCCCTCGAAGCACGGACCGTGCTCAACGAACTGGGCCTTCCCTATGGCCCCAAGTCGCGGCGCATCAAGCCGCCTCGCGTCGACTTCTCCTCCCGCGACTACCTTCGGGGCGTGATCGACGCCGACGGTTCGCTGGGCTACACCGGCCAGGGCTTCCCGTTCGTGTCACTCACCACGGCCAGCACGGCCGTGGGCGCGTACCTCTGCTTCTACGCGAAGAAGGTCACCGGCACCCGGCGCTCGATCGCGCGCAACAGCCGGGACGGCGTCTACAACATCCTCTACACGATGGAGGCCGCCGTGACGCTGGCCGAGCACTTCTACTATCCGGGATGCCTCGCGCTACCTCGTAAACAGGCGTCTGCCACGTCTCTCTCCGGCTGGCAGCGCCCGTCAGAACTCAAGCCCCGCGCGAAAAACCGGCGCTGGAGGCCCTGGGAGGACGAACTGCTCCTGCGATCGGGAGACGTGGCGGCCGCAGCGGTGGAACTCGACCGCACCAAGGCAAGCTGTTCGGTCCGGCTGTGGCGGCTGAGATCGGGGCAGATCCAGGGCTGAACCGGTGAGCGAAGGCGGGCGGGCCCGGGCCCGCCCGCCTTCAGCCCTTCACACAGATGACCTGCTTCACCTTGGCGACGACCTCCACCAGGTCCCGCTGCTGCTCCATGACCTGCTCGATCGGCTTGTACGCGGCGGGGATCTCGTCCACGACACCGGAGTCCTTGCGGCACTCCACGCCCTGCGTCTGCGCCGCCAGGTCCTTCGTGGAGAACCGCTTCTTCGCCGCGTTCCGGCTCATCCGGCGACCGGCACCGTGCGAGGCCGAGTTGAACGCCTTCTCGTTGCCGAGACCCTTCACGATGTACGTGGCCGTGCCCATCGACCCCGGGATGATCCCCAGCTCCCCCGCACCGGCCCGGATGGCGCCCTTGCGGGTCACCAGCAGGTCCATGCCCTCGTAGCGCTCTTCCGCGACGTAGTTGTGGTGGCAGCTGACCTCCTGCTCGAAGGTCACCTTCGCCTTCTTGAACTCCTTGCGGATCACGTTCTTCAGGAGCGCCATCATGGCGGCGCGGTTGTACTTCGCGTACTCCTGCGCCCAGAAGAGGTCGTTGCGGTACGCGCGCATCGGTTCCGTGTCCGCGAGGAAGACCGCGAGGTCACGGTCGACCAGGCCCTGGTTGTGCGCCAGTCCCTGCGCCCGGCCGATGTGGAAGTCGGCCAGTTCCTTGCCGATGGCACGCGAGCCGGAGTGCAGCGTGAGCCACACCGCGCCCGACTCATCCAGCGATACCTCGATGTGGTGGTTACCCCCGCCGAGCGTTCCCATCTGCTTCGTGGCGCGTTCCTGGCGGAATTTGACCGCTTCGGCCACCCCGTCGAACCGTGACCAGAAGTCGTCCCAGCCGCCGGCCGCCAGGCCGTGCAGGGCGGACGGGTCGACCGGGTCGTCGTGCATGCCGCGGCCGACCGGGATCGCCTGCTCGATCTTCGAGCGGAGGCGGGAGAGGTCGCCGGGGAGGTCGTTCGCGGTCAGGGAGGTCTTGACCGCGGACATGCCGCAGCCGATGTCCACGCCGACCGCCGCCGGGCAGACCGCGCCGTGCATCGCGATCACCGAGCCGACCGTGGCGCCCTTGCCGAAGTGGACGTCGGGCATGACGGCCAGGCCCTTGATCCAGGGCAGCGTGGCGACGTTGCGCAGCTGCTGCATCGCCACGTCCTCGACCGACGCCGGGTCGGTCCACATCCGGATGGGAACCTTCGCACCCGGTACTTCTACATACGACATAGCCCCTCGATTCCCCCGAAAAAGTCTGAAAGCGCAAAACCGGCGCCAAGATCGACGAAAAGACGGTCCGACCGGCGTTCACAGCGGCGCGTGCGATACACATTGTGTCCATCGGCCGCCATCGGGCGGCAACCGTTTTTCGCACGAAGGGAGCCCAGGACCGTGCGACGAATGGCGTACGCGACCGGCGCCGTGCTCATCGCGGCGCTCGCCGCCGGCTGCACCGGCGGCACCGGAAGCGGCGGTTCCGACCCCGACGGCAAGCCGGGCACCCCGACCGTCTCCGCTGCTCCCCCGGGCAAGTACCTCACCCTCCCCGACGCCTGCCGGGCCATCCCGCGCGCCACCCTCAAGGACCTCCTGCCCGGCACCGCCGACATGCCGGAGGCCCGGCAGGACAAGGTGTTCGAGGGCACCGCCACGGTCACGTACGACACCGACCGGCGGATCGGCTGCCGCTGGAAGTCCGACGTCCCCGAGGGCACCCGCAGCATCCACCTGGACTTCGAGCGCGTCGTCTCCTACGACACCGCCGTGAGCGACGACGACCGCGCCCGCGAGGTGTACGCGAAGAAGGAGACCGCCGCCGACCTGCCCGACACCGCCCTGCCGCCGGAGACCCCCGACGCGTCCGACGACGCGTCCCCGTCCGGCTCCGGCGGCCCGGACGCGAGCACGGACCCGGGCACGGACGGCAGCGAAAGCGCGGACGGCACCGAGGGCGCGGACGGCAAGGGCGCGACCGGCGACGACAAGGGGGCCGGTGACACCACCGCCGGCAGCCCCGCCGACAGCCTCCAGCCCCGGCTGCTCGACAAGCTGGGCGACAGCGCGTTCCTGGACGACACGCTCAGCCGGGCCGGCGCCCCCGCCCGCCACCGCACCGTGAGCGTGGTGTTCCGCACATCCAACGTCATCGTGACCGTCGAGTACACCGCCCAGCCGGCCATGCCCTCCGAGGTCCCCGACAGCAAGGAACTCCAGGAGAAGGCCCAGGCACTGGCCCGTCAGCTGGTCGATTCGTTCAACGACTGACACCACCGCCCGGCCCGCCCCGGCCCCCGAGCACCGCTCCCCGCGCCCGCTGGCGAAGGCGGCATCCGGGCGCCGTCCGTCGTACCGTGGCCCTCCGGAGCCACCACCGTCCCCCGACCGCCGCGCCATCCGAGTGAAGGAACCATGCACCGATCAGCCCCGCGACTCACCCGCATACTCGCCTGCGCCGCCGTCCCGGTGATGCTCGTCGTCGCCGGCTGCTCGTCGGACTCCGGCGACAAGAAGGAAACGGCCTCCGCCACGCCGGACGCGACGAAGTCGGAACCGGCCGTCGAGGCGGCGAAGTTCGCCGAGCTGCCCGACCCCTGCGCGTCCGTCGAGGCGAAGACCGTCAAGTCCCTGGTCCCCTCGGCCAAGAGCAAGAAGGGCACCCGCAGCAAGTCCAGCGATGCCTCCGTCCGCGGCGGCTGCTCCTGGAACGGGCTGGCCGACAAGGGCGTCAAGGGCTCCCAGTACCGCTGGCTGGACGTCGGCTTCACCCGCTTCGCCTCGGACCAGACCCTGGGCAGCGGGGCCGACCGCGCGGGCGAGGAGTTCGACAAGCAGGTCAAGAAGACCGAGGCGACCGACGACGCGAAGAACATCGCGACCGGGTCCGTCAGCGGCATCGGCGACCAGGCGACGAAGATCACGTACGACCAGTCCAAGACGGACGAGGACTTCCGGTTCACCACGATCGTCGCCCGCACCGGGAACGTCGTCGTGGTCGTCAACTACAACGGAGCGGGTTACGCCGGTTCGAAGACGCCGTCCGCCGAGACCATCCTGAAGGGCGCCACGATGGCCGCCAAGGACGCGGTCGCCGCCGTCACCGACGCGAACGCGAAGACCGCCGCGTCCCCGAAGGCGTCGGACAAGGCGTCGGACAAGGACACCGGCAAGGCGGCTGACAAGTCGGCTGACAAGGCGTCCGGCGGCTCTTCCAAGAAGCCGTCCGAGAAGCCCAGTTCGTCGGCTGGGTCGAAGTCCTCGGACTGACGCGGAAGGCCGCCCCCGCCCCTCCCCCCGCGACACCTCTCGCACACATGTGCCAGGCTGTGCCCGCCGGAAACAAGCCATCGGCGACGAGCACGGACGAGGACAAGGGAACAGGGAGGGGATGGGGGGTGGCTGCGATGCAGCTGACGCGTACGCATCGGGTGCTGATCGGTCTGGTCGTGGCCGGTGCGGTGCTGATCGCCGCGATCGGCTTCGCCGGTTCGTACGCCGCGGTGCGCGAGCTGGCCCTGAGCAAGGGGTTCGGGGACTTCTCACTGGTCTTCCCGATCGGCATCGACGCGGGCATCTGCGTCCTGCTGGCCCTGGACCTGCTGCTGACCTGGCTGCGCATCCCGTTCCCGCTGCTGCGGCAGACCGCCTGGCTGCTGACGGCCGCGACGATCGCGTTCAACGGCGCCGCCGCCTGGCCCGACCCGCTCGGCGTCGGCATGCACGCGGTCATCCCCGTCCTCTTCGTCGTCTCCGTCGAGGCCGCCCGCCACGCCGTGGGCCGGATCGCGGACATCACCGCCGACAAGCACATGGAGGGCGTCCGCCTCACCCGGTGGCTGCTCTCGCCCATCCCCACCTTCCGGCTCTGGCGCCGCATGAAGCTGTGGGAGCTCCGCAGCTACGAGCAGGTCATCAAGCTGGAACAGGACCGGCTCATCTACCAGGCCCGCCTCCAGGCCCGCTACGGCCGCAACTGGCGCCGCCGCGCCCCCGTCGAGTCCCTGATGCCGCTGCGCCTCGCGAAGTACGGCGTCCCGCTCGCCGACACCGGCCCCGCGGGCCTCGCCGCCGCGGGCATCGAACCCGCACTCCTGCCCCCGAATCCGGCCCTGGAGATGGCCGCCGCCTCCGGGACGGCGACCCAGGACCAGGCCGCCCAGGACCAGGCGGTCCCGGCCGCCGTCGAGACCGCCCAGCAGCACCCCGAACTGCCCCACACCGCGACCCCGGACGCCCCCGCCGGCGTACCGGAGGAATGGCAGCAGCCCCAGGAGCACTCCCAGGCCCCCGGCCGGCCCGCCACCGACGAGAACGACAACCCCTGGTTCCCGTCCCAGGCGACCGCCAAGGTGTACGAGGGCGGGTACGACCCGGAATTCGAGGTCGAGGGCCCGGTGCCGCACCAGGTTCCCTCGGGTCCGGGCGGCCGCACCCGCCCGCTGGGCAATGTGGGCACGGTCGGCAGCACCGTCCCCGGCGGGCAGCCCGAGCAGCCCCCCGTACCGGAGCCCATGCCCGTACAGGACCCCGTCCAGGCGCCCGCACAGCAGTGGACGCAGGAGGACGAGGAGTTCGCCGAGATCGCGTACGAGGTGTTCTCGGCGTTCATCGCCGAGAACAACGACTACCCGAGCGTCGCGGTGCTCGACATACACCTCTCGGACGGGCACAACGTCCGCCACCCGCGCGGCGAGGCGCTGATCCGGCAGCTGATGCCGGAGTTCAAGCGGCGCTTCCACGCGGAGCTGGAAGCCGACCACATCGCGTAATCCCCGCACGGAGACCCGGCCGGGACACCGAGCCGGTGCCGGAGAAGGGCCGTTATCCGCGCAATGGCCGAAAGTGGCTCAACCGTCCCGTAGCGGCTCAACCCGGAATCAGCCACGCAGGTCCCTCCCCGCGACCGCACCGGAACATTGCACGCTTGGGGAAGAAATGCGCATACGTACGACACTGGTGGGCGCCACCGCCCTGCTCCTCACGGCGGCGCTCGCGGCCCCCGCCGTCGCCGCCGGCCGGACCGGAAACGTTGCCGGGAACGGCCACTCCGCCACCCGGAAGGCGATCGAGGCGCAGGTCAAGGCCGGGGTTCCCGGCGTGACGGCCACCGTGCGGGACGCCCGTGGCACCTGGTCCACGACGGCCGGCGTGGGCGACCTGCGCACGCACCGGCCGCGCTCCACCGCCGACCGGTACCGCATCGGCAGCATCACCAAGACCTTCGTCTCCACCGTCATGCTCCAGCTGGAGGCCGAGGGCCGGCTGTCCCTGGACGACACGGTCGACAGGTGGCTGCCCGGAGTGGTCGACGGCCACGGCAACGACGGCAGCCGGATCACTTTGCGCCAACTGCTCAACCACACCAGCGGTATCTACGACTACATCGCCGACCCCGGCTTCGACGCCGACTACTTCCAGAAGGACGGCTTCTTCGAGCACCGTTACGACCACGTCGCCCCGGAGCACCTGGTGGCGGTCGCCATGCGGCACGCGCCGCTGTTCGAGCCGGGCGCGAGGTGGGAGTACTCCAACACCAACTACGTCCTGGCCGCGCTGGTCATCAAGAAGGCGACGGGACACTCCTACGGCACCGAGGTCACCCGCCGTATCATCCGCCCGCTGCACCTGCGTGCGACCTCCGTCCCCGGTGACCGGGTCACTCTTCCGTCCCCGAGCAGCCGCAGCTACTCCAAGCTCGGTCCGTCCGCGGAGGGACCGGCGTACGACGTCACGGTCCGCAACCCCTCCTTCGCCTATTCGGCGGGCGAGATGATCTCCGACTCCGCCGACCTCGACCGCTTCTTCGGCGCCCTCCTGAGCGGCCGGCTGCTTCCGGCGAAGCAGCTGAAGGAGATGAAGACGACCGTGAGGATCGACGGCGTCCCCAACGTCCGATACGGCCTCGCGCTGATGGATACCACCCTGTCCTGCGGGGTTCACGTCTGGGGGCACACCGGCGGTATTCCCGGCTCCGTCTCCACCGCGATGACCACCGAGGACGGCCGGCACTCCCTGGCCCTCAACTTCAACGGGGAGTGGACGGGCGACCTGAACGCGGTGAGCGAGGCGGAGTACTGCGGCGGGTGAGCCCTCTCCCGGCGTCTCCGCCGGGATCGTCCTGAACACGGGCACGGCGCGCCCGAACGCGGGGACCCCGCCCGGGGTCCCCGCACCCCCGCCTACCCGCCCAGCAGCCGGCGCACCCGCTCCGCCCCCACCGCGAGCAGCAGTGTGGGCAGGCGCGGACCCGTGTCGCGGCTGACGAGCAGCCGGTAGAGCAGGGCGAAGAAGGACCGCTGAGCGGTCTTCAGCTCGGGCGTCGGCTTGGCGTCGGGCGCCAGGCCCGCGAGGACCTTGGGCACTCCGTAGACCAGGGTGGTCAGGCCGTCGAGGGACCAGTGCGTGTCCAGGCCCTCCAGGAGGAGGCGCAGGGACTCGCGGCCCTGCTCGTCCAGCGAGCCGAGCAGCTCCTTGTCCGGCTCGTCGCGGACGACGGTGCGGGCCTCGGCCGGGACCTGGGTGGTGATCCAGCTCTCCGCGCGGTCGAGGCGCGGGCGGGCCTCGTCCAGCGAGGTGAGCGGGTTCGCCGGGTCCAGCTCGCTGAGGATGCGCAGCGTCTGGTCCTCGGCGCCAGCGGTGATGTCGGCGACGGAGGCCAGCGTGCGGTACGGCAGCGGGCGCGGGGTGCTCGGCAGCTCACCGGCGGCCGTGCGGACGGCGCGGGCGTACGCGGCGGCGTCGGCCGGGAGGACCGTGCCGTCGGCGACCTTGCGGCCCAGCGAGTCCCACTCGTCGTAGAGCCGCTGGATCTCCTGGTCGAAGGCGATCTTGAAGGACTGGTTGGGCCTGCGGCGGGCGTAGAGCCAGCGCAGCAGCGGGGCCTCCATGATCTTCAGGGCGTCGGCCGGGGTGGGCACGCCGCCCTTGGAGGAGGACATCTTGGCCATGCCGGAGATCCCGACGAAGGCGTACATCGGTCCGATCGGCTGGACGCCGTCGAAGATCTCGCGGACGATCTGGCCGCCGACGACGAACGAGGAGCCGGGCGAGGAGTGGTCGACGCCGCTGGGCTCGAAGATCACACCCTCGTACGCCCAGCGCATGGGCCAGTCGACCTTCCAGACCAGCTTGCCCCGGTTGAACTCGCTGAGCCGGACCGTCTCGGCGAAGCCGCAGGCGGTGCAGGTGTAGTTCAGCTCGGTGGTGTCGTCGTCGTACGAGGTGACGGTGGTGAGGTCCTTCTCGCAGTTGCCGCAGTAGGGCTTGTACGGGAAGTAGCCGGCGGAGCCGCCGGAGCCGTCGTCCTCGCCGGCCGCGCCGGAGCCGGCCTCGGCCTCCAGCTCGGCCTCGTCGACCTTCTTCTGCTGCGGCTTCCTGCCGCCCTTGCCCGCCGCCGCCGGGTCCTTCTTGGTGCGGTAGCGGTCGAGGACGGCGTCGATGTCCGCGCGGTGGCGCATGGCGTGCAGGATCTGCTCGCGGTAGGTGCCCGCGAGGTACTGCTCCGTCTGGCTGATGGGGTCGTACTCGACGCCCAGCTCGTCCAGGGACGCGGTCATGGCGGCCTTGAAGTGCTCGGCCCAGTTCGGGTACGCGGACCCGGCCGGGGCGGGCACCGAGGTCAGCGGCTTGCCGATGTGCTCGGCCCAGGACGCGTCGACGCCGGGGACGCCGTTCGGCACCTTGCGGTAGCGGTCGTAGTCGTCCCAGGAGATCAGGTGCCGCACGGTGTGGCCGCGGCGGCGGATCTCGTCGGCGACCAGGTGCGGGGTCATGACCTCGCGGAGGTTGCCCAGGTGGATCGGGCCGGACGGGGAGAGGCCGGAGGCGACGACGACCGGTTTGCCAGGCGCACGACGCTCCGATTCGGCGATGACCTCGTCCGCGAAGCGGGAGACCCAGTCGGTCTCGGTGCTGCTCTGACTCTGAGCCACGGTCGGCACGTCCTTCTCTCGGGTAGGACTCGTAGGGGCACCGGCCATTCTCCCAGGTGCGGGCCGCAGCACGAAAACGGCTTTACTCCCCGTGGGATACTGGAGTGATCCTTTGTCCTCTACCGAAACGGCAGCCCGTCCCATGCCTGAGCACGGCTCGGTCACTTCCCTCGCTTCCACGCTCCAGCAGCAGCTGGCGGACGCCCTGACGGCAGCACTGCCGGATGCGGGCACCGCCGATCCGCTGCTGCGCCGAAGCGACCGGGCCGATTTCCAGGCCAACGGCATCCTGGCGCTCGCCAAGAAGCTCAAGGGCAATCCGCGCGAGCTGGCCGCCAGGGTCACCGACGCGCTCCCGGCCTCGGAGCTGATCAAGGACATCGAGGTCTCGGGCCCCGGCTTCCTGAACGTCACGCTGACCGACCGGGCGATCACCGCGACGCTGGCCGCGCGCGCCGCCGACGGCGACCGGCTGGGCGTCCCGGCGAACGAGGCGGCGGGCACCACGGTCGTCGACTACGCCCAGCCCAACGTGGCCAAGGAGATGCACGTCGGCCACCTGCGGTCCGCGGTGATCGGTGACGCGATGGTGCGCATCCTGGAGTTCACCGGCGAGTCCGTGGTCCGTCGCCACCACATCGGCGACTGGGGCACGCAGTTCGGCATGCTCATCCAGTACCTGGTGGAGCATCCGCACGAGCTGGACCACGAGGGCGGCAAGGAGGACGGCGAGGCCGCGATGTCCTCGCTGAACCGGCTCTACAAGGCGTCGCGGGCCCTGTTCGACTCGGACGAGGAGTTCAAGGCGCGCTCCCGGGACCGGGTCGTCGCGCTCCAGGCGGGCGACGCGGAGACGCTGGCCATGTGGCAGCGGTTCGTGGACGAGTCGAAGATCTACTTCTACTCGGTCTTCGACAAGCTCGACATGGAGATCAGCGACCCCGACATCGTCGGCGAGTCCGGGTACAACGACATGCTGGAGGAGACCTGCCGCATCCTGGAGGAGACGGGCGTCGCGGTCCGCTCCGAGGGTGCGCTGTGCGTCTTCTTCGACGACGTGCTGGGCCCCGACGGCAACAAGGTCCCGCTGATCGTCAAGAAGACGAACGGCGGTTACGGCTACGCGGCGACGGACCTGTCCGCGATCCGCGACCGGGTCCAGGGCCTCAAGGCGGACACCCTGCTGTACGTGGTGGACGCACGGCAGTCCCTGCACTTCAAGATGGTCTTCGAGACGGCCCGCCGGGCGGGCTGGCTGAACGACGACGTGAAGGCGCACCAGCTCGCGTTCGGCACGGTGCTCGGCAAGGACGGCAAGCCGTTCAAGACCCGTGAGGGCGTCACGGTCCGGCTCCAGGACCTGCTGGACGAGGCCGTCGAGCGGGCGACCGCCGTGGTCCGCGGGAAGGCGGAGAAGGTCGGCCTGTCCGAGCGGGAGATCGTGGAGAACGGCCGGTACGTGGGCGTGGGCGCCGTGAAGTACGCGGACCTGTCGACCTCCGCCGTCCGGGACTACAAGTTCGACCTGGACCAGATGGTGTCGCTGAACGGCGACACGTCGGTGTACCTCCAGTACGCGTACGCGCGTATCCAGTCGATCCTGCGCAAGGCGGGCGACGCGAAGCCGGTCGCCCACCCGGAGCTGGAGCTGGCCCCGGCCGAGCGGACGCTGGGCCTGCATCTGGACCAGTTCGGCGAGGTGCTGGCCGAGGTGGCCGCGCAGTACGAGCCGCACAAGCTGGCCGCGTATCTCTACCAGCTCGCGTCGCTCTACACGACGTTCTACGACCAGTGCCACGTACTGAGCGAGGACAATCCGGCCGAGCTGGTCGAGAACCGGCTGTTCCTCTGCGACCTCACGGCCCGCACCCTGCACCGGGGCATGGCGCTGCTCGGCATCCGGACGCCCGAGCGGCTCTGAGTACGGCTTTTACGGGGCGGGGCCCGGTGGCTTCGGCCGGCCGCCGGTCCAGCGCCTGGCCAGAAGGGTCACGGTCCGGAGCCGCCCCGGCCGGAGAAAGGTCATCGTGGCCGCCCTAACGCGCTGACCTGCGCAATCGTCATCCAAACGGCGTTGACCCGCGCCCCGGCCACCCGCGATAGTGACGCGTCCGGCCGTCGTCGGTCATGGCAAGGGGTGGGGATCTCATGGAGGACACCGGGCACACGGACACGCCCGAAAGAGCGCGGCCGGAGGGGCAGGACGCGGAGCCGGAGCGCGGGGCGGAGTCCGAGCGGCGGTCGCCGGAGGCCGCCGCCGCGGTGCGGGCCGTACGGGACGCGCTCGCGGCGGGGCGCCGGCGCGAGGGACGGGAGCGGGCCGTCGCCGCGCTGGAGGAGTACGGCCCCGACCGGGAGTTGTACGCCCTGCTGGGCCAGGCGCATGCGGCCGAGGACGAGGACGACCACGACGACGAGGCCGAGCGCGTCTACCGCCGGGGCCTCGACGCCTTCCCCGACGACCTGCCCCTGCTCGCCGCGTACGCCGAGCTCTGCCGGGCCGCCGACGCGCTGGACCGCCCCGGCCGCGCCGCCCGCGCCGCGAAGCTCGTGGCCCGGGTCGAGGAACTGGGCCCCGACTCGCCGGAGGCCCGGCGGCTCCGCGACCCGGTTCCGCTCTGGGCGGCGCAGAGCCCGGCGCCCCAGCTCTCCCTCGCCCACACCCAGCGCCACGACGTCCGCCAGGCCCTGGCCGCCGCCCCCGGCCTGGCCGAGGCGGTCCGCCTCGCCGAGGAGGAGGCGGGGCGGCACCCGTACAGCCTGCGCCTGGCCATCCGCGCCGAGACGCTGACCGCGTTCACCCGGCCCGGCCGCCCGCTGCTCCTGTGGCTGGTCCGGGCACCGTATCCGAGCGTCCTCGCCGTCCTGGCGGTGGGCGCACCGGCGCTCTTCGCGGACGCGGCGGCGCCCTGGGCGGTGTGGGCGGGTGTCAGCGCCGTGCTGGCCCTCGTCCCGTACCGGCTGCTCGCCGTCCTGGAGAGCGGCGCCCGCACCCGCGCCATGGACCGCGTCCCGCCGCTCCCGGAGGGCGCACCGGAACCGGCGAGTCCGCTGCCTCCGCCGCCCCCGCCGGGGCTGCGCGACTTCGCGGTGCTGGGCACGGCGCTCACCCTCGCGGTGTTCGCGGTGTTCTCGCCGCTGGCGCTCAAGGTCCCGCCGCCGAAACCCGAGGACTACCCGCACTACGAGGTCGCGCCGCCGCTGGAGTTCCGGGGCGCGCCGCTGACCTCCGCCGTGCCGGTGGTGGACGAGGTCGACTCCGCCGTCGCGTCGCTGTGGACGCAGACCATGGATGTGCGGGGCGCGTTCGCCTACGTCTACGGCGATGCGGCGGCCCTGGGCGACGAGGGCGGCCCGGCGGCGCTCATCTTCGGTGCGGTGGGGGACTTCCGGGCCATGCCCGACACGGTCCTGAAGGGATACGAGACGGGGTTGTCCCAGTCGGATTCGACCATCGACGAGATCTGGCAGCCGGACGCCGGCCCGGCCGGGGGCCGGCTCCGCTGCGTCTCGTACGCGGACGACTCGGAGGCTCCCGGCTCACACGTGGCGTGCAGCTGGGCGGACAACGGGAGTTACGGCGCGGTCGTCATGAACGAACCCCTCGGCCACGAGGCCGCGGCACAGGCCGCCCGCGCGGGACGGGACGCGGTGCTGCACGGCGGCGTACACGTGTAGCGGGCAGCGGGGTTCACAGCGAATCCCCCCATTGGTCTTGACCAATTTCCCTAAGTATGAGAATCATGACCGGAGTCGCCACAGAACCTTCATATCTGCTCCGCAGGAGACCCACGCACCATGCGCATACCGACCTCCGCCGCCCTCGCGGCGCTCGGCGGTGCCCTCGTTCTCGGGCTCACCGTCGCTCCGGCCGCCCAGGCCGCCCCCGCCTCGGCGGACTGCACGACCGACGCCTTCGGGATCGCCGGTAAGTACGGCGAGTTCGTCCTCGGGGACGACGTCCACTCCCCCGACGCCGAAGGCGCCGTGGCGGTCGGTGGCAACGCCGACTTCAAGGGCGGGTTCAGCGTCGGCAACGAGCTGACGGCCGCCCAGGTCGACGCGCTGCCCGGCCGGGCGTCGCTCGTCGTGCGCGGCGACCTGCTCAACGGCGGTTCCGCCACTGTTGTCATGAAGGGCAACGCCGTCGTCGGCGGCGAGGTCAAGGACCGCGCGGTCGAGATGCACAACGGCACCTTCAGCAAGAAGGCCGATCTGATCGACTTCGACGGCGAGTTCGCGAAGCTCCGGTCGTACTCCGACGCGCTGGCCGAGGAGCCGGCGACCTCCGGCGCCACGGCGAACCTCGACGGCAACCGGCTGACGCTGACCGGCACGGACACCGGCCGGAACGTGTTCTCGGTCGAGGCGTCGCAGCTGGAGAAGGCGAAGGAGGTCTTCATCAAGGTCCCGGCCGGGGCGACGACGATCGTCAACGTCACCGGGCAGACGTACGACATGCAGACCGCCGGCACGACGGGCTTCTTCCTCTCCGGCGGTCAGGACTTCGTCCTGGACGACAAGCTCCAGAGCGCGGCGGACGGCGCGGTCCGCGCCAAGCTGCTGTGGAACTTCCCGGACGCCAGGAACATCGTCAAGAACAGCCAGGCCGCCTGGCCGGGCAGCGTGCTCGCCCCGTACGCGCATCTGGAGCTGGGCACCGCCGCCCCGGTCAACGGCTCGGTGTGGGTGGCCTCGCTGCACGGTTCGGGCGGCGCGGAGACGCACCACTTCCCGTTCACCGGCTGCCTGCCCGAGGTGCCCGGCACCCCGGAGCCCGGCACGACCCCGAGCGGCACGCCCACCACGACGCCCCCGGCGACCGCGACCGCCACCCCGTCGGCCTCGGTCCCGCCGTCCGGCAGCGCGACGCCGTCCGCCACCCCGTCGGGCACGACGACCCCGGGTGCCCCGGTCCCGTCGCCCAGCCCCTCGCAGCCCGAGGGCGACCTGGCGACGACCGGTAGCGGCAACATGATCCCGATCACCGTCGGAGGCGCCGTGGTCGTCGCCGCCGGTGCGGGCCTCGTGGTCATGGCCCGCCGCCGCAAGCGCGCCTGACCCACCCCCTGAGCGGCACGCGGCCCTTCCCGGGCCGCGTGCCGCTCAGCGCTTCTCCCAGACCGAGGTGTCGTAGCGGTAGTAGTACTCCGGGCGCCCCGCGATGCTGCTCGTCCGGAACGGCTTGCCGCCCTCGTCCACGCGCAGGGTGCCCGTACGGCCGCCGCTGGACCAGTCCAGCTCCAGGTACCAGCTGACGTCGTGGCCCTCCACATGCGCGTCGAGGTCGAAGACCTCCACATCGCTGGACGACACCCGGAACGGGAAGTCCTTGGCGGGCACCGTCTCGTCGCCCTGCTTCCCGGCGACCGGCCGGAGCGCCGGGCGGCTGTCGTCCAGGTCGACGTCGAAGGACTGGGGCTCGATGCCGCTGCCGCACCCCTCGCCCATCGAGAACGCCGGCTGCTGCACGGGCGCCCGCTGGCTCAGCACCTTCACCCGGAGCCCGGTCAGCACGACGGCCTGCGCGGAGGTGCCCTGCACGGTCAGCTCCAGCTTCATGGCGCCCCCGTCCACCCCGCCGAGCGCCCGCGCCCAGCCCCGGGTGCTGTTGGGCGGCGGCGGGGGCGGCACGGTCGCCGGGTCCTGCCCCAGCAGGTAGTACTGCCCGCAGGGCTCCTCCCAGTTGTACGAGCTGATGGTCACCGTGGGCGCGCGCCCGGGCCCGCCCCCGGGCGCGCCGGTGGTGCGCGAGGCGGACGGCGACGTCCGTACGGAGGGACTGGCCGAGCCCGTGGTGGCGGAGGCGCTGGGCCGCGTCGACGCGCCGGCCGAGGGCGAGGGGCTGTCCGGGGGCGCGGCGACGGCGTCCTCCCCCGCCGTCGTGCCGCTCACGCCCGGGGCGCCCCCGGCCGCGTCGGAACCGGTCTGCTTGAGCTGGCCGATGACGACGGCGGTGGGCACGGTGAGCGCGACGACGGCCGCGGCGGCGAGAAGCACCCGCGTACGGGCGGAGGCCCGGCGCCGGCGGGAGGGGGCGGGGGGTTCGCGTACGGGATCGGGGGCTGCGGGCGCGGGCTCCGGCTTTACGGCCTCCGGCTCGACGGGCGCGGGCTCGGGCTCGGGCTCGGCAGGCTCGGGCTTCACGGGCTCGGGTGCTGCCGGCACCACCGCCTCCGCCTTCCCCCGCCCCCGCGCCGCGTCCGCGAGAATCCACCGGCGGTGGACCTCCACCAGCTCGTCGCCGGTCGCCCCGCAGAGGCGCGCGAACCGCTCCACGGGCGCGAACTCGCCCGGGACGGCGTCCCCGTTGCAGTACCGGTGGAGCGTCGACGTACTGACGTGCAAGCGGCCCGCGAGCACCCCGTAGCTGCGCCCCGAACGGTCCTTCAGTTTCTTCAGCAGGCCCGCTAGTTCCTCGGCCTCCGGCGTCGCCACTGCGGCGTTCCCCCTCCTGGTCCGTCCCGGATCAGCGTTCCAGGGACGTGGAATCTGCCCAGGTCACAGTACGCGCAGCCGTTCCAGCATCCCCAATGGTGCGGCGGGCGTTGCGGCCGGAACCGGTCGTGCCACAAGCTCGGACCAGACCACAGCGACCACGGGGGCCGACCAGTGCGAACCCTCTTCCGCATCGAGCTGACCGATGCGCTGGCGATCGGGGTGCTGATCGTGACGACCGCGATCGTCCTGCTCCTGATCTGCCGGAACTGACCACACGGAACGACCGAACACCCTTCACGACCGAACAGCTTTCACGACCGAACAGCTTTCACGACCGAACAGCTTTCACGACCGGACACACTCACGGGGAGTACCACCATGCGCAGCAACCGCATCCGCACCACCGTCCTCGCGGCGACCGCCGTGCTCGCCGCGCTCTCGCTCACGGCGTGCGGCGGGGACGACGGCACCGACGCGAAGACGCCGGCCGCGTCCGTCCAGGCCACCGACGACACGTCGACGGCCACGCCGGACAAGGACTCGACGGCCCCCACGGACGCCGAACCGGCCTCCGACACCACCAAGCCCGCCGAGAAGCACGCCACCAAGCCGGCCGAGAAGCCCGCGGAGTCCGCCGGACAGCCGGCCGCCAGGCCGAAGCCGCAGCCCAAGCCCAAGTCCCCGGTCACCTGCACCGGCGCGAACACGAAGGTCACCGTCACCAAGGTGACCCGCCCGGTCAACCACCTGCTGCTCACGGTCACCAATACGGGCGACCGCACCTGCTACGCGTACCACGCGCCGATGCTCCGCTTCGACGGCGCGCAGGCGGTGTTCCGGGTACTCCAGGACAGCAAGCCGCAGGCCGTGGTGACGCTCGACCCCGGCGAGTCCGCGTACGCCGGGATCGGCCTGACGGGCGAGCCGAACGGCCGGAAGCCGTACCCGAGCAAGCACCTCGGCGTCACCTTCGCCGACCGTAACGACGGGCCCATCAACTCCGCGTCGACCGAACTGACGCTGCCCGCCGGGACCTACTGGGACGACAACGGCTTCGTCACCTACTGGCAGAGCGAGATGTCCGACGCGCTCGTCTACTGACCGCCCAGCTCGAAGTCGAACCAGATCCGATGCGTGCCGTCCTCGTCGACGGCGAGCCCGCCGCCCCCGCTGATCCCGGCGAGGGCGGCGGTCCCGCTCCCCGGCGCGATCGAGAAGAACTCGTTCGCCCGGTCGCTGCCGCTGGTCGCGGCCGAGTGCACGAAGTTGAACGTCCCCGCGTGCCCGGCGAGCGCGCCCTCGAAGGACTCCATGGCGACATACGTACCGACCCCCGACGCCTGGTCGAAGGCGGCGGTGAACACCGTCGTGGACCGCCCCGCCACCTCCCCCTCGAAGGTCTTCACGATGGTCGCCACGCCGACGGGCAGCGCGGTGGCCACCTCGGGCTCGGGCTTCAGCTCGGACGGGACGAAGGAGTCGACGGTGAAGGTTCCGGAAGCTCTCATGCGCCCGAGCCTAGGGGCGGGGTACGACAGTCGGGGTCTAGGTAGAACAGCTCATGCGCGCCCGTCACACACCTGGTGGAATCGCACGCATGTCGCACCCCGTCGTCGCGGACAACCGCCTCCGGCACGCCTGGATCGCCTCGCTCCTCTCCACGATCGTGACGCTGCCGCTCGTATACGTGGCCCTGCTGTACAGCATGCTGGCGCCGATGGCCTGTGACTCCTGCTCGGACGCGGATGCCGACCGCATGGAAGCCACTTTCGGGCCGGCCTTCACGGTGTCCTGCTGCGGCCTGCTCCTGGCTCTGATCACCGTGGTCGCGAGCTGGGCACACGCCAAACGCAGGCCGTCGGCCGCGATCGTCCTCGCCGTGGCCGCCCCCTCGGTCGTGGGCCTCACCTGGGCGGCGTTCATGACCATCATCGACTGGCCGTAGGCCGGCGCTCAGCCCCGCAGCCGCTGCGCGACCTCCGTCGCCCAGTACGTCAGGATCAGCTGGGCGCCCGCGCGGCGGATGCCCGTCAGGCTCTCCATGATCGCCGCGTCCCGGTCGATCCAGCCCTTCTCGGCGGCGGCCTCGATCATGGAGTACTCGCCGCTGATCTGGTACGCGGCCACCGGCACGTCCGACGCCTCCGCGACCTTGGCCAGGATGTCCAGGTAGGGGCCGGCGGGCTTGACCATGACCATGTCCGCGCCCTCTTCGAGGTCGAGCGCCAGCTCGCGCAGCGACTCGCGGATGTTGGCCGGGTCCTGCTGGTACGTCTTGCGGTCGCCCTTGAGCGAGGAGCCGACGGCCTCGCGGAACGGGCCGTAGAACGCCGAGGAGTACTTCGCGGTGTACGCGAGGATCGACACGTCCTCGTGGCCCGTCTGGTCGAGCGCGTCGCGGATGACCCCGACCTGCCCGTCCATCATCCCGCTGGGGCCCACCACATGGGCGCCCGCGTCGGCCTGGACCTGGGCCATCTCCGCGTACCGCTCAAGCGTGGCGTCGTTGTCGACGCGGCCGTCCTCGGTCAGCACCCCGCAGTGGCCGTGGTCGGTGAACTCGTCCAGGCACAGGTCCGACATGACGATGAGGTCGTCGCCGACCTCCTCGCGGACCGCGCGCAGCGCGACCTGGAGGATGCCGTCCGGGTCGGTGCCCGCCGTCCCCCGGCCGTCCTTCTTCCCGTCCAGCGGGACGCCGAACAGCATGATCCCCGAGACCCCCGCCGAGACCGCCTCGACGGCCGCCTTCCGCAGGGTGTCCAGGGTGTGCTGCTGCACGCCGGGCATGGCCGAGATCGCGACCGGGGCTTCGATGCCCTCGCGGACGAACGCGGGCAGGATCAGGTTGGCCGGATCGAGCCGTGTCTCGGCGACCATCCGCCGCATCGCGGGGGTCGTCCGCAGCCGACGGGGCCGCGAGCCGGGGAAGTTTCCGTACACAGTCATCCTTCGAGCGTAGACCCGCGCGCCCCACGCTCTTACCGACACCGGTGCCGGGAAATCCCCCGGGAACGCGGCGGGGCCCGCCCGTCCCACGAAGAGACGGACGGGCCCGGAGACCGCGGGGAATCAGGTCGTCGTACGCCGTCTGCGCGCGCCCGGGCGCCGCTCGCTCGGCCGGGTCACCGGGTCACCGGCCTCCCGTGCCGCGTCCCGGCGGCGCGCGCCGAACTCCGCCAGCGCCTCGGCCAGCTTGTGCACCGAGGGCTCCGGGGACAGGACGTCGACGCGCAGCCCGTGCTCCTCGGCGGTCTTCGCCGTGGCAGGGCCGATGCAGGCGATGACCGTCACGTTGTGCGGCTTGCCCGCGATGCCGACCAGGTTGCGCACGGTCGAGGACGAGGTGAAGAGCACCGCGTCGAAGCCGCCGCCCTTGATCGCCTCGCGGGTCTCGGCGGGCGGCGGCGAGGCGCGGACCGTGCGGTACGCGGTGACGTCGTCCACCTCCCAGCCGAGCTCGATCAGCCCGGCCACCAGGGTCTCGGTGGCGATGTCCGCGCGCGGCAGGAAGACGCGGTCGATCGGGTCGAAGACCGGGTCGTAGGGCGGCCAGTCCTCCAGGAGCCCGGCGGCGGACTGCTCGCCCGACGGCACCAGGTCCGGCTTCACGCCGAAGTCGATCAGCGCGGCGGCGGTCTGCTCGCCGACCGCGGCGACCTTGATCCCCGCGAAGGCCCGGGCGTCGAGCCCGTACTCCTCGAACTTCTCCCGGACGGCCTTCACGGCGTTGACGCTGGTGAAGGCGATCCACTCGTACCGGCCGGTGACCAGGCCCTTGACCGCCCGCTCCATCTGCTGGGGCGTACGCGGCGGCTCGACGGCGATCGTCGGCACCTCGTGCGGCACGGCACCGTAGGACCGCAGCTGGTCGGAGAGCGAGGCCGCCTGCTCCTTCGTACGCGGTACGAGGACCTTCCAGCCGAACATCGGCTTGGACTCGAACCACGCGAGCTGGTCGCGCTGGGCGGCGGAGCTGCGCTCCCCGACCACGGCTATGACCGGCTGGTGCCCCTCCGGCGAAGGGAGCACCTTGCCCTGCTTGAAGACCTGGGCGATCGTCCCGAGGGTCGCCGTCCAGGTGCGCTGGCGGGTCGTCGTGCCGCCGGCCGTCACGGTCAGCGGGGTGTCGGGCTTGCGGCCCGCCGCGACCAGCTCACCGGCGGCGGCCGCCACCGCGTCGAGCGACGTCGAGATGACGCACGTGGCGTCGCTCGCGCCGACCTCGCTCCAGCAGCGGTCGGTGGCCGTACGGGCGTCGACGAACCGTACGTCCGCGCCCTGCGCGTCCCGCAGCGGCACCCCGGCGTACGCGGGCACCCCGACGGCGTTCGCGACGCCCGGGACGACCTCGAAGGGGATGCCGGCGGAGGCGCAGGCCAGCATCTCGGCGGCGGCGTTCCCGTCGAGGCCGGGGTCTCCGGCCACGGCACGGACGACCCGCCTGCCGCCCTTCGCGGCCTCCATGACAAGATTGGCCGCATCCCTGAGAACGGGCACCCCGGCGGCTGTTGACTGCGCGTCAACAACCGCCAGCTCAGGGGTGCTTACCCCTGCCCGCGCATGGCAGCGGACGACGCCGAGAACATCCGGTTCGGCGACAAGGACGTCCGCGCTCGCAAGCGCCTCGACGGCGCGCAGGGTCAGCAGTCCCGGGTCGCCGGGACCGGCGCCGAGGAAGGTGACGTGCCCTGCGGAGTGGACCGGGAAATCGGATGCGGCGGGGCCGGTGGGGCTCAAAGTGCTCGCTCCCCCATAAGACCGGCCGCACCCTTGGCAAGCATGTCGGCCGCGAGTTCGCGACCGAGCGCCGCCGCGTCGTCGTGCGACGTGGGAACGGGACCGGTGATGGACATCTGCACCAGCGAGGCACCGTCGGTGGAACCGACGACACCGCGCAGGCGCAGTTCGTTGACAGCCTGACCGTCGGCCAGGAGGTCGGCCAGCGCACCCACGGGTGCGGAGCAGCCGGCCTCCAGGGCGGCGAGCAGGGCACGCTCGGCGGTCACGGCGGCCCGGGTGTACGGGTCGTCGAGCTCGGCGAGCGCGGCGGCGAGGTCGGCGCTGCTCGCAGCGCACTCGATCGCCAGTGCTCCCTGGCCGGGAGCGGGCAGCACGGTGTCGACCGACAGGAAGTCGGTCACCTCACCGCTGCGGCCGAGGCGGCTGAGCCCGGCCGCGGCGAGAACCACCGCGTCCAGCTCGCCGCTGCGTACGAACCCGATCCGGGTGTCGACGTTGCCGCGGATCGGAACGGTCTCGATGTCGAGGCCGTGGCTTCGGGCGTACGCGTTGAGCTGGGCCATGCGGCGCGGTGAGCCGGTGCCGACGCGGGCGCCGGACGGCAGCTCCGCGAAGGTCAGCCCGTCCCGCGCGATCAGCACGTCCCGGGGGTCCTCGCGCACCGGCACCGCGGCCAGCACCAGGCCCTCGGGCTGCGCGGTCGGCAGGTCCTTGAGCGAGTGGACGGCGAAGTCCACCTCGCCGCGCAGCAGCGCGTCGCGCAGCGCGGCGACGAAGACGCCGGTCCCGCCGATCTGCGCCAGGTGCTCCCGGGAGGTGTCCCCGTACGTGGTGATCTCCACGAGTTCGACGGCGCGCCCGGTCACCTCGCTGACCGCATCGGCGACGTGGCCGGACTGGGCCATGGCGAGCTTGCTGCGCCTGGTCCCCAGTCGCAGGGGTGAGTTGTCGGTCATGACCGCCCTCGATTCGGGTCGTTCAGGTCTGCCCGGGAGACGGCGGCGACCGTCTGCGGGTCGAGGTCGAAGAGTTCACGCAGCGCGTCCGCGTACCCGGCGCCGCCGGGCTCGCTGGCGAGCTGTTTGACCCGCACGGTGGGCGCGTGCAGGAGCTTGTCGACCACGCGGCGCACGGTCTGCGTGATCTCGGCGCGCTGCTTCTCGTCCAGGTCGGGGAGGCGTCCGTCCAGCCGGGCGACCTCGTCCGCGACCACGCCGGCGGCCATCGTGCGCAGGGCGACGACGGTCGGGGTGATGTGGGCGGCGCGCTGGGCGGCCCCGAAGGCGGCGACCTCGTCGGCGACGATGGTGCGCACCTGGTCCACATCGGCGGCCATCGGGGCATCGGCCGACGCCTCCGCGAGCGACTCGATGTCGACGAGGCGCACACCGTCGAGGCGGCCGGCCGCCATGTCGATGTCACGCGGCATGGCGAGGTCCAGCAGCGCCAGGCGCTCGGGTCCGGTGGACTGCGCCGGGATCAGGCCGCTCGCCGGATCGGGCACATGGTCCAGGCCGATCGCGCCGGCGACGGTCTCGGCGGTGAGCACGAGTCCGGTGGCGCCGGTGCAGGAGACGGCGATGTCGGCACGTGTCAGTTCGCCGGTGACCTCGGCCATCTCCACGGCCCTGGCGCGCACCCCCGTGCCGCCGGGCTGGTTCAGGATCTCGACCAGGCGGTCGGCGCGGGCCCGGGTGCGGTTGGCCACGGCGATCTCGGCCACGCCGGAACGGGCCAGCGTCGCGGCGGCCAGCGAGGACATGGAGCCCGCGCCGATGACGAGGGCGCGCTTGCCCCTGGCCCAGGCGGCGGTGTCGGGGCCGTCGGCGAGCTGTTCCAGGCCGAAGGTGACGAGCGACTGCCCGGCCCGGTCGATCCCGGTCTCGCTGTGGGCGCGCTTGCCGACCCGCAGGGCCTGCTGGAAGAGGTCGTTGAGCAGCCGGCCCGCGGTGTGCAGCTCCTGGCCGAGGGCGAGCGCGTCCTTGATCTGGCCGAGGATCTGGCCCTCGCCGACGACCATCGAGTCGAGCCCGCAGGCCACCGAGAACAGGTGGTGAACGGCCCGGTCCTCGTAGTGCACATAGAGATACGGAGTCAGCTCGTCCAGACCGACGCCGCTGTGCTGGGCGAGGAGCGTGGACAGCTCGGCGACGCCCGCGTGGAACTTGTCCACATCGGCGTACAGCTCGATGCGGTTGCAGGTGGCGAGGACGGCGGCCTCGGCGGCGGGCTCGGCCGCCAGGGTGTCCTGGAGCAGCTTGGCCTGGGTGTCGGCGGCCAGCGAGGCGCGTTCCAGTACGGAGACGGGGGCGCTGCGGTGGCTCAGACCCACGAGGAGCAGGCTCATGCCGGCATCACGGCGGGCATGTCCCCGTCGGGTCCCTTCCGGCCGGTGGTGGTGGCGCGCACGGGCGGCGCGGCCGGGTCGGGCGCGGTGTCGACGCCCTCCTCACCGGCCTTGCGCTGCTCGTGGAAGGCGAGGATCTGGAGCTCGATGGAGAGGTCCACCTTGCGCACGTCGACGCCCTCGGGCACGGAGAGGACGGTCGGCGCGAAGTTCAGGATCGAGGTGACACCGGCGGCGACGAGCCGGTCGCACACCTGCTGGGCGGCGCCGGGCGGGGTGGTGATCACGCCGATGGAGACGCCGTTCTCGCTGATGATGCGGTCGAGGTCGTCGGCGTGCTGGACGGGGATGCCCGCGACGGGCGTACCGGCCATCGCCGGGTCGGCGTCGATGAGCGCGGCGACGCGGAAGCCGCGGGAGGCGAAGCCGCCGTAGTTGGCGAGGGCCGCGCCGAGGTTTCCGATGCCGACGATGGCGACCGGCCAGTCCTGGGTGAGGCCGAGCTCACGCGAGATCTGGTAGACGAGATACTCGACGTCGTAGCCGACGCCGCGCGTCCCGTACGAGCCGAGATAGCTGAAGTCCTTGCGCAGCTTCGCGGAGTTGACCCCCGCCGCCGCGGCGAGCTCCTCGGAGGAGACCGTGGGGACCGAGCGCTCGGAGAGCGCGGTCAGCGCGCGGAGATACAGCGGAAGTCGGGCGACGGTGGCCTCGGGAATTCCTCGGCTACGGGTCGCCGGTCGGTGATTTCGGCCAGTTGCCACGGTGCTCCTGCGGGATGAGCGGGGCTTTAGGCGGCCGTATGTCCCAAGACCGCCCCGTCGAATGCAGGCTATGTCTTTGTGAACGCGTGCACAAAGATTGTGTCCGGTTTGTCCGGTCAAAGTGACCGGGGTCACGCACATCCGTCGCGCGATCCAGGAACCATGGATCGCATCAGCCCGTTGCAGGCCCGAAGGGGGCAAAGCAACACACACTCCTCACAGCCACGCCCCCGAGACCACTCAAAACGCCCACGATGGTAACCGGGTTTCGCTCAGGAAAGCAGCGCGCTGCGCAGCCTCGCCGGGTCGACCCGCCAGAACGTGTGCTGTTCGTCATCCACCAGCACGACGGGGATCTGCTCCCAGTACTCCCGGTACAGCTCCTCGTCCCGGGTGATGTCCTTCTCCTCCCAGGACGCACCGGTCTCCTCGCAGACCGCCCGGACCACCGCGCGGGCGTCGTCACAGAGGTGACAGCCGGGCTTCCCCACCAGGGTCACCACGCGCTCGGCGGGACTCTTCTTCCTGTTACGACGCAGCAAGGCACTCATACCTCTCATTCTCGGCCCCGTCCGGAAGCCCCCGGACACCAGGAGTTCACACCACCGCATCACGATGGGACCGGAACGGCCGGGCCGACTGGCTATGCTCGACCGCATGGCCGCTCTTGGATGGCTCACCCCCCGCAGGCGTTCCGCCACGGCTCGCAGCGTGCTGGCGGGCGAGGCGGCGGCGGAGGCCGCGCGGAAGTCCTCGCTCGAAGCCGAATCCGCCGCTGAATCCGCCGCCGAGGCCGAACCGGCGCACGCCGAGCCGGAGGAGCCCGAGTTCCCCGTCGTCGGCGATGAACGGGCCGCCGCCTTCTTCGATCTCGACAACACCGTGATGCAGGGCGCCGCGCTCTTCCACTTCGGCCGCGGCCTGTACAAGCGGAAGTTCTTCGAGCGCCGCGAGCTGACCCGGTTCGCCTGGCAGCAGGCGTGGTTCCGGCTGGCCGGCGTCGAAGATCCGGAACACATGCAGGACGCCCGCGACAGCGCGCTGTCCATCGTCAGGGGCCACCGCGTCTCCGAGCTGATGTCCATCGGCGAGGAGATCTACGACGAGTACATGGCCGACCGCATCTGGCCCGGCACCCGCGCCCTTGCCCAGGCCCATCTGGACGCCGGCCAGCGGGTCTGGCTGGTCACCGCCGCCCCGGTGGAGACCGCCACGATCATCGCCCGCCGGCTCGGCCTGACCGGGGCGCTCGGCACGGTCGCCGAATCCGTCGACGGGATCTACACCGGACGCCTGGTCGGCGAACCCCTGCACGGCCCCGCGAAGGCCGAGGCGGTCCGCGCCCTGGCGGCGGCGGAGGGCCTGGACCTGGCGCGCTGCGCCGCGTACAGCGATTCGCACAACGACATCCCGATGCTGTCGCTGGTGGGCCACCCGTACGCGATCAACCCGGACACCAAGCTCCGCAAGCACGCCCGCGCCCGCGACTGGCGGCTGCGCGACTACCGCACCGGCCGCAAGGCGGCCAAGGTCGGCATCCCGGCCGCCGCCGGGGTCGGCGCCCTCGCGGGCGGCACGGCCGCGGCCGTCGCCCTGCACCGCCGCCGGCGCTGATCCCGGCGGCGTATCCGCCACCCCTCCGCGTCCGCGTACGTCAACACGGCACACCCTTTTCACCGGCCACAACCCGTCGCCCCCGCAGACAGATTCCGAAGCAATTCGATCAACAACCGATCACGACCCATGGCTTGTTGCGTCGAAAAGTTGCCACGGAACCGACGCAATCGGTGATTTGCGCAACTGGGCGTAATGCGGCCTGTACGAAGCGTTATTCTCCTCAGACGCATTCCGGACCCGCCACTCACTACGACGAGTGATGGTTTCGCACTGCTCGTGATGGAAGCTCTGCCTCTGGGAGTCCCGTGTACCCACACGTCGGGGTTGACGCCTCGGGCCTGGCTACGCTGCGCGCATCAGTAGCCGAACGCATGCGCGGCTTCGTCCCCACCGCGTACGCCGTACCCGCATTCGCCGCCCCTGCACCTGCCGGCCCCTGCTATGCCCTGGCCGAACGCGCCGCGGCGGTGGGAAGACGCGGCACCCGCGGTGCGGCGACCACCGCCGCCCCGGTGCGGCGGCCCGCCGCCGACAGCGACAGCGCGCGCATGATGGAGCTCGTCGAGCGTGCCCAGGCCGGCGAGGCCGACGCCTTCGGACGCCTCTACGACCAGTACAGCGACACGGTCTACCGCTACATCTACTACCGCGTGGGCAGCAAGGCGACGGCGGAGGACCTCACCAGCGAGACCTTCCTGCGCGCCCTGCGCCGCATCTCCACCTTCACCTGGCAGGGCCGCGACTTCGGCGCCTGGCTGGTCACGATCGCGCGCAACCTGGTCGCCGACCACTTCAAATCCAGTCGGTTCCGGCTGGAAGTGACCACCGGCGAAATGCTCGACGCCAACGAGGTCGCCCGCAGCCCCGAGGACTCCGTCCTGGAATCCCTCTCCAACGAGGCGCTCCTCCAGGCCGTGCGCCGCCTCAACCCCCAGCAGCAGGAGTGCGTGACCCTGCGCTTCCTGCAAGGGCTCTCGGTCGCCGAGACCGCCCGCGTCATGGGCAAGAACGAGGGCGCGATCAAGACCCTCCAGTACCGCGCCGTCCGCACCCTCGCCCGGCTCCTCCCGGACGATGCCCGCTGACGGCTCCCCCCGCCGGGCCAGTCCCGGCGTCGCCTTCCTCACACACCGATCCGATCATCTTTCGCGCGTAACCCAAGTGCCGCGCCACTCGTTGTGCCGGTTGCAGGCCCCCTGTCGTCACACCATGTCCGCAGCCGCTCACTCGTTCGTGTGGAAGCGCTCAAGGTGTGCAACCTTCCGGATCTCCAGGGGAGTCGACCGTCATGACGAGAGGAGGTGCCGCCAGTGATCGCAAACGTCTCGGCACACCGGCGGGCGAACGCCTTCGCCCAGGCCCTGGAGGAGCAGTCGCTCCGCGGTGCGGCGGCCGTACAGCCCGAGGACCCGGCCGAACAGGCCGACCGAGGACCGCTGTTGGCCCTGGCGAACGGCCTCGGTGAACTGCCCAGGCCGCAGTTGGACCCCGAGGTCAAAGTGGTGCAGCGAGCCCAGCTCGTCGCCGCCATGGAAGCCATGTTCGCCGAGGGAGGCGCATCCGCGGACCCTACGGTGCCCTCGCAACGGAGCAGGGGCAGCCACCGCGCGTCCCCGCTCCGCAAACTGCGCCCCAGATCCCGCTGGACCAAGGGTCTCGCCGCCGGCGGGCTCACCGTCGGGGTGGCCGCCGGCGCCTTCGGCGGAGTGGCCGCCGCCAGCTCCGACGCCCTCCCCGGTGACTCGCTCTACGGCCTGAAGCGCGGCATGGAGGACATCCACCTCGGCCTCACCCGCGACGGCACCGACCGCGGCGAGATCTACCTCGACCAGGCGTCCACCCGCCTCGGCGAGGCCCGCCGCCTCATGGAGCGCGCCCGCGCGGGCGCCCTCGACCACGAACAGCTCGCCGAGATCAGGCGCACCCTCAACGGCATGTCGCACGACGCCACCGAGGGCCACCGCCTCCTCCACGCCGCGTACGAACGGGACGGCGCCCTCGGTCCGATCCAGACCCTGGACTCCTTCTCCCGCTCCCACCGCGACGCCTGGAGCAGCCTCCGCGACCGCCTCCCCGTCCAGCTGACCGACGTGGGCGACCAGGTCAGCTCGGTCTTCGACGCCATAGACGAAGAGGTCGCGCCGCTCCAGTCGCTGTTCCCGCGCGCCCCGGAGAAGGGCCCCGAGTCCCGCCGCTCCGACTCCACGGGCACCGTCGCGGACCCGTCCACCGACGCGCGCACCCCGTCGCCCTCGTCCTCCCCCGCCCGGCACGAGGACGGCGGTACGGGCTCCAGCACCTCGCCGCGGCCCTCGGACGCCGGCTCCAGCCCGGCCGGCGGCCTGATCGGCGGGGGCACGGACGGCCTCTTCGACCCGCCGTCCCCGGACACGACCGGGCCTTCCGACGCGGCTCCGAGCTCCACGCCGACGCCGGACATCACCATCCCGCCGCTGCTCCCGGGCCTCATCGGCGGCCTCGGCATCGACGCGGAGAACGAGAAGGGCTGACCCGGGCCCCACGGTGCGGCGGCGGCCGTCAGAAGAAGACCGACCGCCGCTGCACCAGCAGCTTGTACAGCGTGTGCTGGATCTGCTCCCGCACCTGGTCCGTGAGGTTGAACATCAGCATCGGGTCCTCCGCCGCCTCCAGCGGATAGCCGTCCGTCGGGATCGGCTCACCGAACTGGATCGTCCACTTCGTCGGCAGCGGCACCGCCCCGAGCGGCCCCAGCCAGGGGAACGTCGGCGTGATCGGGAAGTACGGGAAACCCAGCAGCCGCGCCAGCGTCTTCGCGTTCCCGATCATCGGGTAGATCTCCTCCGCGCCCACGATCGAGCACGGCACGATCGGCACCCCGGCCCGCAGCGCCGTCGACACGAAGCCGCCCCGCCCGAAGCGCTGGAGCTTGTACCGCTCGCCGAACGGCTTGCCGATCCCCTTGAAGCCCTCCGGCATCACCCCGACGACCTCGCCCTGCCTCAGCAGCCGCTCCGCGTCCTCCGCGCACGCCAGCGTGTGCCCGGCCTTCCGGGCCAGCTCGTTGACCACGGGCAGCATGAAGACCAGGTCCGCCGCGAGCAGCCGCAGATGCCGGTCCGCCGGGTGGTGGTCGTGCACCGCGACCTGAAGCATCAGCCCGTCCAGCGGCAGCGTCCCGGAGTGGTTGGACACGATGAGCGCCCCGCCCTCGGCCGGGATGTTCTCGATGCCCTTCACCTCGACCCGGAAGTACTTCTCGTACACCGGCCGCAGCAGCGACATCAGGACCTGGTCGGTCAGCTCCTCGTCGTAACCGAACTCGTCCACGTCGTACTCACCGGTGACCCGCCGCCGCAGGAAGGCCAGCCCGCCCGCGATCCGGCGGTCCCAGGCGCCCCGACCGGACACGGCACCCTCACGCCGCTCCCCCGGTTCCGGTGCGGCGTCCGGGGAGCCGGAGGCCCCCGGCAGGGCGCTCACCGCCCCCGTGCCGCGTACCGGAGACCGCCGGCGCGCGGCGCGCGGCACGCCTCCCGACCGCGAACGGTCGTCGTCGAACGGAATGACCTTGGCATCCGCCATCGTCGCTGCGCTCCTCTACCTGGCGCTCGGGGTCGGGTGGGTGTCGCCTCCGGAGCCGCCGGAGCCGCTGGAGCTATCGGAGCCATCGGAGCCGCCGGGCCCGGTGATCCGGGGCACGGCCTCGGCCACGCGGTCCACGGCCCGGCCCACCGCGCGGGGCGGCAGCAGCCCCGGCGCCCGGCTGCGCGCGAAGGCCGCGAACGTCTCGCCCGTCGTGTACTCGGGCGCGAAGCCCAGCGTCTCGCGCATCTGGACCGTGGAGACCACCCTGCCATGCGTGAGCAGCCGGATCTGCTCCGGCGAGAAGTCCGTCATGCCGACCGTCCGCAGCGCCTGCCCGACCCAGGTGACCGCGGGCAGCAGCATCGGCACCGTCGGCCGCCCGAGCCGCCGCGCGCACTGGGAGAGCAGCAGCACCCCGTCGCCCGCGATGTTGAACGTGCCGCTGTTCAGCGTCCCGCGCCGGGGCTCGCTCGCCGCGATGGACAGGACGTCCAGCACATCGTCCTCGTGGACGAACTGGAGCCGGGGGTCGTAGCCGAAGACGGTCGGCAGCACCGGCAGCGACAGATAGTCGGCGAGCGGCGAGTCCGCGTCGGGCCCCAGGATGTTCGCGAACCGCAGCACGCACACGGCCACGTCCGGCCGGCGGCGGGCGAAGCCCCGTACGTACCCCTCGACCTCGGCCGCGTCCTTCGCGAAGCCGCCGCCGGGCAGCGACTTGGGCGGGGTGTTCTCGTGGAACACCGCCGGATCGCGGGGCGCCGAGCCGTACACCCCGGTGCTGGACTTCACCACGAGCCGCTGCACCGCCGGGGCCTTCTGGCAGGCGCCGAGCAGCTGCATGGTGCCGATGACGTTGGTCTCCTTGACCGCCGTACGCCCCTGGGCGCCGAGCGCGAAACCGCTGACGTCCAGGTGGACGACGGTGTCCACGCCGTGCTCGGCGAGCACTCGGGCGACGGCGGGCCCGCGGATGTCCGCCCGTACGAAGACGGCGTCGCCCAGCTCGTGTTCCGGTTCGGCCGCGTCGAGGGCGATCACCCGCTCCACGTCCGGATCACGCTGGACGCGCCGGACGAAACGGGCGCCCAGCTGCCGGGCCGCTCCCGTGACGAGCACGACCTTCCCCAAGATCAGCGCCTTCCGTCGGTCTCCCGTGTTCGGTCGGTCAGGACGTCACCGTAACCGGTGGACACCCCGGCATACAGCACCGCAGCCCTCCCGCCGGGAACGGCGGGAGGGCTGCGGTTTCACGAACTGCGTTCGCCTACTTCTTGTTGCGACGCTGAACGCGCGTGCGCTTGAGCAGCTTGCGGTGCTTCTTCTTGGCCATCCGCTTACGCCGCTTCTTGATAACAGAGCCCACGACTACCCTCGCTCACTTCTTCTTCACTGGTGCGGGGCGTCTGGGCCCACACGACCTACGTCGGCCTAGCCTACCCGCCACCGCGTGAGGGACGTAATCGAGGGGAATGTCAGGCCGATGCCACCCCCACGAAGGACTCGCGCAGATACTCGTGAACCGCTTGCTCCGGCACCCGGAAGGACCTGCCCACCCGGATCGCCGGCAGATGACCGCTGTGCACCAGGCGGTACACGGTCATCTTCGACACCCTCATGACCGAGGCGACTTCCGCCACGGTCAGAAACTTGACCTCGCTCAGAGGACTCTCGCTGTCAGCAGCCATGACTCACCTGTACCTTCCGCACGAGACGCGCACCGGCTTCCCCTCCGGTGACTCTTCGTCGTTGTGCGCTCACTCCCCAGGTTAGGGGCGGGTGGTGCGAGTGGGGAAGAGGAGAGACGATCGGCCGCTACTGTGACAGACACGCCCGATTGAGTACATAGCGCGTGAGCGGGAGGTAGTACGCGGACCGCACCGCGTCATCCAGCGGAACGGCCACCGCCACCCGCCCCTCGGCCTCCCCGACGAACAGCGCGGGATCGTCCGTATCGGCCAGACCGATCGCCTCGATGCCCAGCTGACCTGCCCCGCAGACCCATCCGTGGTCCCCGACGACCAACTCCGGAACGGGCCCGCGCCCGGCCGCGGCAGCCTCCAGCGCGACCCGTACGGGCAGCGGCGAATGGGAGTGTGCGCCGGTGCCACCACCGGCCGCCCCCGCGCCGGGTTCACGCACCAGCGCGACACCTTGTACGTAGTCCAGGTGGTACGTACGTACGCCAAACCGAGTCGTTATGTCGATACATCGCCCCTGCGCCGGGGTGAGGACGGGGCAGCCCGCCGACGACAAAGCGTCTGCCAGCGCCGCGTAGAAACCGATCAGCCGATGCGGATGCCCGGTCCCGAACAGCACCGGCACCCGCCGGGCCGCCGCCTCCGCCAGCCGTACGGCGAAGGCGTCGAGCCCCGCCACCGTCCGCTCCGGATCGATGACATCCGGCCCGGACACATGCGCGGGATCGTCCGAGACCCCGCACCTGTCCGCCATCAGCTCAAGCAACTCGCGCTCGCCCCAGCCCCGTTCGGGATCGAGCCCGAGCGTCACCCGGGGGTCCCTGGCCGCGAACAGCCGATAACTCCGCAGGCTCACCTCACGCGAGGTGGCCACGGGCCCGGCCAGGCGGGCCGCCAGCAGATGCGCACGCAGCGCTCCGGTGCTCAACACCCCACCGATGCTGCCCGAACCGGCCCGCCCAGGGGCCAAAAGCCCGATTACGCCCCACAGTCGGCGTAAACCGTACTCAACCCCGTAACCCCGCGAGCACTCCGTGCCCGGATCAGGCCCTCCGTGCCCGGGTCAGGTCAGCAGCCCGCGCAGCGGGAACGCCGCCCGCCGCGTCGCGAGCACCGCCTGGTCCAGCCGGTCCGCCGGGTCGTACCCGTCCTCCCAGGCCGACCACGACGGCGTCCGCCCGTCCGTCATCCGCGCCGGCCCCAACTGCCGCGTCCGCGCGTACACCTCGTCCCGCCACGAGGACGGGATCACCGACTCCGGGTCCACCGGGGCGTGAGCGGCGATGCCCACGAGGTGCGTCCAGGACCTGGGCACCACGTCCACCACCGCGTAACCCCCGCCGCCGAGCGCCACCCAGCGCCCGTCGTCGGCGTACGTGTGCGCCAGGTCGTGGCACGCGGCCATCACCGAGCGCTGCGCGTCGAGCGAGACCGCCAGATGCGCCAGGGGGTCCTCGAAGTGCGTGTCCGCCCCGTGCTGGGTCACCAGGACCTGCGGCCGGAAGTCCGCCAGCAGCTCGGGGACCACCGCGTGGAACGCCCGCAGCCACCCCGCGTCCCCGGTCCCGGCGGGCAGCGCCACATTGACGGCCCCGCCCTCGCCGGGCCCGGCCCCGGTCTCCTCCGGCCAGCCGGTCTGCGGGAACAGGGTGCGCGGGTGCTCGTGCAGGGAGACCGTCAGGACGCGGGGGTCCTCCCAGAAGGCCGCCTGCACTCCGTCGCCGTGGTGCACGTCGACGTCGACGTACGCGACGCGCTCGGCGCCCAGCTCCAGGAGCCGGGCGATGGCGAGCGCCGGGTCGTTGTAGACGCAGAAGCCGGCCGCGCCGCCGGGCATCGCGTGGTGCAGCCCGCCGGTGAAGTTCACCGCGTGCCGGGTCTCGCCGCGCCAGACCGCCTCGGCGGCGGCCACGGACTGCCCGGCGATCAGCGCGGACACCTCGTGCATCCCGGCGAACGCCGGATCGTCCTCGGTCCCGATGCCGTACTTCTGGTCGGCCGAGCGGGGGTCGGCGGACGCGGCCCTCACCGCCGCCACGTAGTCCGGGCGGTGCACGAGCCGCAGCGTGGAGTCCCCGGCCGGCTTGGCCGCGACCACGTCGACCGCGCGGTCCAGGCCGAACGCCCGCACCAGGCCCATCGTCAGGGCGAGCCTGACGGGGTCCATCGGGTGGCTCTCCCCGAAGTCGTAGCCCGTTACTGCGTCATCCCACATCAGCTGTGCGCGGCCGCTCATGCCCGCCACCGTATCGGGCGGGTTCCGCCCCGAACGACTTGGCGTACAGCAGCGTGGCCAGCACCAGCACCATCGGTACGAGCATGGCGCCCCGGTAGCTCCAGGCGTCCCCGAGCGCCCCGACGAGCGGGGAGCCGACGAGGAAGCCCACGTAGTTGAAGATGTTCAGCCGGGCGATCGCGGTGTCGCTCGCCCCGGGGAACATCCGCCCGGCCGCCGCGAAGGTCTGCGGCACGATCACGCACAGCCCGAGCCCCAGCAGGGTGAACCCGAGCATCCCGGTCCACGCCCCGCCGGCCAGGGCCACCACCCCGAACCCGCCGGCCGCGAGCACGGTCCCGCCCCGCACCACGGCCACCGCCCCGAACCGCCGCACCCCGAGGTCCCCGACGGCCCGCCCCAGCAGGGTGGTCACCATGTAGACGTTGTACGGGACGGTGGACAGCTGCTCCGAACTGCCCAGGACGTCCTGGAGATACTTCGCGCTCCAGTTGGAGACCGTCGAGTCGCCGATGTACGCGAACGCCATGACCAGGCACAGCGGAAGCAGCAGCCGGAAGGAGACCGCCGCGGCCGCCCCCTTGTCCGCCGCGGATTCCGGCGTCCCGTCCGCGCCCTCCACGTACCACCGGCTCCCGATGAACGCCGCGGGCAGCAGCACCACGACCGCCGGAAGGTACGAGACCAGCAACGACAGGTCCCAGTGCGCCCCGGCCCAGGCCATCGAGGCCCCCGCGATCCCGCCCAGGCTGTACGCGGCGTGGAACCCGAGCATGATGGAGCGCCCGTACGCCCGCTGGAGGCTGACGCCCATCATGTTCATGGACGCGTCCAGCGCGCCGACGGCGAGGCCGAACACCCCGAGCGCGAGGGCGGCCTGCCAGAGCTCGCTGCCGGCGCCGACGCCGAGGAGCGCGAGGAGGACGACGGGCTGCGTCCAGCGCAGGACGACCCGGGGCCGGACCCGGGCGACGATCTTCTCGGTGAGCACACTGCCCACCCCGGCCAGGATCGGGACGGCGGCGAGGAACACGGGCAGCAGGCCGTCGGATATCCCGTACCGGTCCTGGATGGCGGGAATCCGCGTCACCAGAAGGGCGAAGGTGGCCCCCTGCACGAAGAAGCTCAACGCGAGGGACGCCCTGCCGTGCCGCAACCGTGCATCTGTCATGGCGGCGAGCGTAGAGCCAGTTTCTACCCGTGGGTAGACGCGTCAGGCAAGCAATTCCGGCAGCTGGCTCATGTCCGAGAAATACCCGGTCACACCGGTCAGCCGGTCCGCGGGCATCATCGACGTGAACCCGTAGACGTCCATGCCGGCTGCCCGGGCCGCCTCGACCCCGAGCGGGCTGTCCTCGATGACCACACACCGCTCGGGCGCGACGCCCATGCGCTCGGCGGCGAGGAAGAAGAGGTCGGGCGCCGGCTTGCCCCGGCCGACGTCCTCGGCACTGAAGATCCACTCCTCCTCGAACCACTGGTCGAGCCCGGTCTTCCGGTGGCTGACCCGGATGCGCTGGTGGCTGCTGGAGGAGGCGACACAGTACGGGACGCCGTCGGCGACCAGCTTGCCCAGCAGGTCGTCCACGCCGGGGACGGGCTCCAGCTCCTCTTCGAACGCGGCGAAGATCCGCGAGTGCAGGGTGACGTCGAAGTCCTCGGGCAGCTTGGTCCCGGTCCGCTCCTGGACGAGGTCGTGGACGCGGTGCACGGCGGACCCCATGTAGTCCCGCAGGGATTCCTCGTACGAGGTGGGGTGGCCCAGCTCCGTGAGGTAGCCGGCCAGGATGGTGTTGGAGATCGGCTCGCTGTCGACGAGCACACCGTCGTTGTCGAAGATGACAAGTTCGTAGCGCATGGCACGACTTTAAAGGGTCAGAACGCGAAAAAGCCCCGTGCCACAAGGGCACGGGGCTCTTCCTAAAAGGAGTTCGGCGGCGTCCTACTCTCCCACAGGGTCCCCCCTGCAGTACCATCGGCGCTGAAAGGCTTAGCTTCCGGGTTCGGAATGTAACCGGGCGTTTCCCTAACGCAATGACCACCGAAACACTATGAAATTTGAACACCGGACAACAACACGGCCGTTCGTTATTTCAGAACAAACACAGTGGACGCGAGCAACTGAGGACAAGCCCTCGGCCTATTAGTACCAGTCAGCTCCACCCGTTACCAGGCTTCCACATCTGGCCTATCAACCCAGTCGTCTACTGGGAGCCTTAACCCCTCAAGAGGGTGGGAATACTCATCTCGAAGCAGGCTTCCCGCTTAGATGCTTTCAGCGGTTATCCTTTCCGAACGTAGCCAACCAGCCATGCCCTTGGCAGAACAACTGGCACACCAGAGGTTCGTCCGTCCCGGTCCTCTCGTACTAGGGACAGCCCTTCTCAATATTCCTACGCGCACAGCGGATAGGGACCGAACTGTCTCACGACGTTCTAAACCCAGCTCGCGTACCGCTTTAATGGGCGAACAGCCCAACCCTTGGGACCGACTCCAGCCCCAGGATGCGACGAGCCGACATCGAGGTGCCAAACCATCCCGTCGATATGGACTCTTGGGGAAGATCAGCCTGTTATCCCCGGGGTACCTTTTATCCGTTGAGCGACAGCGCTTCCACAAGCCACTGCCGGATCACTAGTCCCGACTTTCGTCCCTGCTCGACCCGTCGGTCTCACAGTCAAGCTCCCTTGTGCACTTACACTCAACACCTGATTGCCAACCAGGCTGAGGGAACCTTTGGGCGCCTCCGTTACCCTTTAGGAGGCAACCGCCCCAGTTAAACTACCCATCAGACACTGTCCCTGATCCGGATCACGGACCCAGGTTAGACATCCAGCACGACCAGAGTGGTATTTCAACGACGACTCCACAACCACTGGCGTGGCCGCTTCAAAGTCTCCCACCTATCCTACACAAGCCGAACCGAACACCAATATCAAACTATAGTAAAGGTCCCGGGGTCTTTCCGTCCTGCTGCGCGAAACGAGCATCTTTACTCGTAGTGCAATTTCACCGGGCCTATGGTTGAGACAGTCGAGAAGTCGTTACGCCATTCGTGCAGGTCGGAACTTACCCGACAAGGAATTTCGCTACCTTAGGATGGTTATAGTTACCACCGCCGTTTACTGGCGCTTAAGTTCTCAGCTTCGCCACCCCGAAGAGCAGCTAACCGGTCCCCTTAACGTTCCAGCACCGGGCAGGCGTCAGTCCGTATACATCGCCTTACGGCTTCGCACGGACCTGTGTTTTTAGTAAACAGTCGCTTCTCGCTGGTCTCTGCGGCCACCCCCAGCTCAAGCAGCAAGTGCTATCACCAAAGATGGCCCCCCTTCTCCCGAAGTTACGGGGGCATTTTGCCGAGTTCCTTAACCATAGTTCACCCGAACGCCTCGGTATTCTCTACCTGACCACCTGAGTCGGTTTAGGGTACGGGCCGCCATGAAACTCGCTAGAGGCTTTTCTCGACAGCATAGGATCATCCACTTCACCACAATCGGCTCGGCATCAGGTCTCAGCCTTAACGTGTGACGGATTTACCTACCACACGGCCTACACCCTTACCCCGGGACAACCACCGCCCGGGCTGGACTACCTTCCTGCGTCACCCCATCGCTTACCTACTACCACCTTGGTTCATCGGCTCCACCACTACCCTCAACTCCGAAGAGATCAGGCCGGCTTCACGGACTTAGCATTAATGGGCTCAGTACTGGGCGTTTCAAAGCGGGTACCGGAATATCAACCGGTTGTCCATCGACTACGCCTGTCGGCCTCGCCTTAGGTCCCGACTTACCCTGGGCAGATCAGCTTGACCCAGGAACCCTTAGTCAATCGGCGCACACGTTTCTCACGTGTGTATCGCTACTCATGCCTGCATTCTCACTCGTGAACCGTCCACAACTACCTTCCGGTGCTGCTTCACCCGGCACACGACGCTCCCCTACCCATCCCAGCCCCCGTTGGGGGTTCATGCTGGAATGACACGACTTCGGCGGTACGCTTGAGCCCCGCTACATTGTCGGCGCGGAATCACTTGACCAGTGAGCTATTACGCACTCTTTCAAGGGTGGCTGCTTCTAAGCCAACCTCCTGGTTGTCTCTGCGACTCCACATCCTTTCCCACTTAGCGTACGCTTAGGGGCCTTAGTCGATGCTCTGGGCTGTTTCCCTCTCGACCATGGAGCTTATCCCCCACAGTCTCACTGCCGCGCTCTCACTTACCGGCATTCGGAGTTTGGCTAAGGTCAGTAACCCGGTAGGGCCCATCGCCTATCCAGTGCTCTACCTCCGGCAAGAAACACACGACGCTGCACCTAAATGCATTTCGGGGAGAACCAGCTATCACGGAGTTTGATTGGCCTTTCACCCCTAACCACAGGTCATCCCCCAGGTTTTCAACCCTGGTGGGTTCGGTCCTCCACGAAGTCTTACCTCCGCTTCAACCTGCCCATGGCTAGATCACTCCGCTTCGGGTCTAGAGCGTGCAACTCAAACGCCCTATTCGGACTCGCTTTCGCTACGGCTTCCCCACACGGGTTAACCTCGCTACACACCGCTAACTCGCAGGCTCATTCTTCAAAAGGCACGCAGTCACGACGCACCGAGCAAGCTCGATGCGCGACGCTCCCACGGCTTGTAGGCACACGGTTTCAGGTACTATTTCACTCCGCTCCCGCGGTACTTTTCACCATTCCCTCACGGTACTATCCGCTATCGGTCACCAGGGAATATTTAGGCTTAACGGGTGGTCCCGCCAGATTCACACGGGATTTCTCGGGCCCCGTGCTACTTGGGTGTCTCTCAAACGAGCCGTCAATGTTTCAGCTACGGGGGTCTTACCCTCTACGCCGGACCTTTCGCATGTCCTTCGCCTACATCAACGGTTTCTGACTCGTCTCACGGCCGGCAGACCATGAAAGAGAGATCCCACAACCCCGCATACGCAACCCCTGCCGGGTATCACACGCATACGGTTTGGCCTCATCCAGTTTCGCTCGCCACTACTCCCGGAATCACGGTTGTTTTCTCTTCCTGAGGGTACTGAGATGTTTCACTTCCCCTCGTTCCCTCCACACTGCCTATGTGTTCAGCAGCGGGTGACAGCCCATGACGACTGCCGGGTTTCCCCATTCGGACACCCCCGGATCAAAGCTCGGTTGACAGCTCCCCGGGGCCTATCGTGGCCTCCCACGTCCTTCATCGGTTCCTGGTGCCAAGGCATCCACCGTGCGCCCTTAAAAACTTGGCCACAGATGCTCGCGTCCACTGTGCAGTTCTCAAACAACGACCAGCCACCCACCACCCTGCTCCGAAGAACAAGTTCACTGGGGCCGGCAACCGAAGGACGACCATCACGGCCGTACCTTCAGATACCCAACAGCGTGCCCGACCCGACCAGTCCCCGACCACGTTCCACGCTCCGAAGAGCAGTACTAACGGTCAACAACTTGCCGTGCCGAGTAGTCAACGTTCCACCCATGAGCTACCAGCACCGGACATTCGCCGGTGTTCTGGCCTCTGACCAAGCAAGGCTTGGTAAGAAGTGCTCCTTAGAAAGGAGGTGATCCAGCCGCACCTTCCGGTACGGCTACCTTGTTACGACTTCGTCCCAATCGCCAGTCCCACCTTCGACAGCTCCCTCCCACAAGGGGTTGGGCCACCGGCTTCGGGTGTTACCGACTTTCGTGACGTGACGGGCGGTGTGTACAAGGCCCGGGAACGTATTCACCGCAGCAATGCTGATCTGCGATTACTAGCAACTCCGACTTCATGGGGTCGAGTTGCAGACCCCAATCCGAACTGAGACCGGCTTTTTGAGATTCGCTCCGCCTCACGGCATCGCAGCTCATTGTACCGGCCATTGTAGCACGTGTGCAGCCCAAGACATAAGGGGCATGATGACTTGACGTCGTCCCCACCTTCCTCCGAGTTGACCCCGGCAGTCTCCTGTGAGTCCCCATCACCCCGAAGGGCATGCTGGCAACACAGAACAAGGGTTGCGCTCGTTGCGGGACTTAACCCAACATCTCACGACACGAGCTGACGACAGCCATGCACCACCTGTACACCGACCACAAGGGGGGCACCATCTCTGATGCTTTCCGGTGTATGTCAAGCCTTGGTAAGGTTCTTCGCGTTGCGTCGAATTAAGCCACATGCTCCGCTGCTTGTGCGGGCCCCCGTCAATTCCTTTGAGTTTTAGCCTTGCGGCCGTACTCCCCAGGCGGGGAACTTAATGCGTTAGCTGCGGCACCGACGACGTGGAATGTCGCCAACACCTAGTTCCCAACGTTTACGGCGTGGACTACCAGGGTATCTAATCCTGTTCGCTCCCCACGCTTTCGCTCCTCAGCGTCAGTAATGGCCCAGAGATCCGCCTTCGCCACCGGTGTTCCTCCTGATATCTGCGCATTTCACCGCTACACCAGGAATTCCGATCTCCCCTACCACACTCTAGCCTGCCCGTATCGACTGCAGACCCGGGGTTAAGCCCCGGGCTTTCACAACCGACGTGACAAGCCGCCTACGAGCTCTTTACGCCCAATAATTCCGGACAACGCTTGCGCCCTACGTATTACCGCGGCTGCTGGCACGTAGTTAGCCGGCGCTTCTTCTGCAGGTACCGTCACTTTCGCTTCTTCCCTGCTGAAAGAGGTTTACAACCCGAAGGCCGTCATCCCTCACGCGGCGTCGCTGCATCAGGCTTTCGCCCATTGTGCAATATTCCCCACTGCTGCCTCCCGTAGGAGTCTGGGCCGTGTCTCAGTCCCAGTGTGGCCGGTCGCCCTCTCAGGCCGGCTACCCGTCGTCGCCTTGGTAGGCCATTACCCCACCAACTAGCTGATAGGCCGCGGGCTCATCCTTCACCGCCGGAGCTTTCAACCTTCTCCCAGGAGGAAGAAAGTATTATCCGGTATTAGACCCCGTTTCCAGGGCTTGTCCCAGAGTGAAGGGCAGATTGCCCACGTGTTACTCACCCGTTCGCCACTAATCCACCCCGAAGGGCTTCATCGTTCGACTTGCATGTGTTAAGCACGCCGCCAGCGTTCGTCCTGAGCCAGGATCAAACTCTCCGTGAATGTTTTCCCGTAATCGGGTAACACATCACGAGAGCGGAACAACAAGGCCGGAATATGACCTGTCGTCCACTGCGTCCTCGCTGTGTTTTGCCTACCCGACCCGCAAAGGCGGGACCGGTAGGGCTTTCAAAGGAACCTCCAACCTGCCGAAGCAGGCCGGGGTATCAACATATCTGGCGTTGACTTTTGGCACGCTGTTGAGTTCTCAAGGAACGGACGCTTCCTTTGTACTCACCCTCTCGGGCTTTCCTCCGGGCGCTTCCCTTCGGTCTTGCGTTTCCGACTCTATCAGACTCTTTCGTGTCCGATTCCCGGTCGAAGCGGGTCAAGCGATTTTCGCTTTCCAGTTCTTCGCTTTCGCGTTTCCCTTTCCGGCGAGTCCGACTCTATCAGATCCTTTCGGGCCTGATTCCCAGTCAGCGGGGCTTGTCCTCCGGGCTGTTGGGCCGTTCCGACGAGTGAGACATTAGCGGATTCCCGGGCCCCGACGCTAATCGGGGTCGCGCTCCTTCGAACGCGGATTCCTCATTTCGCATAAGCGCACACCAAGACATGCGACAGCTGTCGCGTGCTCGTTGTGTTTCTTGCGGAATGGTTGTCCGGGGACCGACCGGGGTCGGCGCTCACGTCGGACAACTCGGAGCACACTACGGATGCTGGGAGGCCGTGTCAACCTCCGACCTCGGCGCACTGCGGCGGAAGGCGAGGCGGTAGTCGCGCGGGCTGGTGGCTAGGTGGGTCGCGAAGTGCTGGCGCATGGTGACCTCGCTGCCGAAGCCGGTGCGCCGGGCGATCTCGGGCAGGGCCAGGTCCGTGCGCTCCAGCAGCTTCTGAGCTGCGGCGACGCGCTGGGTGATCAGCCAGCGCACCGGGGTCGTGCCGGTCGTCGCCTGGAAGTGGCGGGCGAAGGACCGCGGGGACATGCCGGCCAGCGCGGCCAGCTCCGCGACGGTGTGCGGCTGGTCCAGACGGGCCAGGGCGTGGGCGCGTACGGCGGCGAGGGTGTCGGCGTCGCGGTCGGTCTGCGGGGTGGGGTGCTCGATGAACTGCGCCTGGGTGCCCGTACGGAAAGGGGCGGTCACCATCGAACGGGCGATCGTTGCCGCGGCCTCCGCGCCCTGGCTCGTACGTACGAGATGGAGGCACAGGTCGATGCCGGCCGCGGTGCCCGCCGAGGTCCAGAGGTTGCCGTCATGGACGAAGAGCGCGTCCGGGACGACGGTCACGCCGGGGTGGCGGGTGCGCAGGTGACGGGTGAGGTTCCAGTGGGTGACGGCGCGGCGGCCGTCGAGGAGGCCGGCCTGCGCGAGCGTGAAGGCTCCGCCGCAGAGGGCCGCGATCGGGGTCCCCCGGTCATGGGCCCGGCGCAGCGCTTCGAGGACCGGCTCCGGGGCCGGCGTCACCTGGTCGTCGAGGCCCGGGACCACGAGGAGATCGGCGCGGGCGAGCCAGCTCAGGGTGCGGTCGGGGGTCAGGGCGAGTCCGCCGCGCAGCGGAATCGGGGCGTCGGTCGCCGCCGTGCGGCGCAGGACGAAGGGCGGGACGCCCCGGTCCGTACGGTCCACACCCCAGACCTCCGTGATGACCGAGACGTCGAAGGCCCGGATGCCGGGGAACGCGACGAGGGCGACGCGGAAGGGATCGGTGCGGGGCTGTCCGGGCGGGGCCATGGTGGCAGTAAACCATCGGTCGATGGCTTTGTGACCTCTGGGGCGGCGGGCTCCCGAGCGGCAGGATCGTGGTCATGGAGATCGCGGAGAACGCAGCACTGGTCGTGGTGGACGTACAGCGGGGGTTCGAGGAGGAGGAGTTCTGGGGGCCGCGGAACAATCCGGAGGCCGACGAGAACATCGCCGGGCTGATCGACGCCTGGCAGGCGAGCGGGCGCCCGGTCGTCTTCGTACGGCATGACTCGCCGAAGCCCGGTTCGCCGTTGCGGGCGGGGTACGAGGGCAACGACTTCAAGGCGTACGTGGAGGAGCGGCGCGGGAAGGGTGGTGGGCCCGAGCTGTTGCTGACGAAGAGCGTGAACTCGGCGTTCTACGGGACGCCGGATCTGGGGGCCTGGCTGGACGCGGCGGGGGTGCGGCAGATCGTGGTCGCCGGCATCCAGACCAATATGTGCGTCGAGACGACGGCGCGGATGGCGGGGAATCTGGGGTACGAGGTGTTCGTGCCGCTCGACGCGACGCACACCTTCGACCTGGCCGGGCCGTGGGGCTTGGCGCTGACGGCGGACGAGCTGGCGCGGGCCACCGCCGTGTCGTTGCACGGCGGTGGCTTCGCGAAGGTGGTGCGGAGCGCCGAGGTGATCGCCGCGGCGGGCTGAGTCAGCCGTTGCCGGAGGCCAGCTGGCGGCTGCGGTCGCGGGCCGCTTCGAGTGCGGCGATGAGGGCCGCGCGTACGCCGTGGTTCTCCAGCTCGCGGATGGCGCTGATGGTGGTGCCGGCCGGGCTGGTGACGGCCTCGCGGAGCTTGACCGGGTGCTCGCCGCTGTCCCGGAGCATCACGGCGGCGCCGATCGCGGCCTGGACGATGAGGTCATGGGCCTGGGCGCGCGGCAGGCCGAGCAGGATGCCGGCGTCCGTCATGGCCTCGACCAGGAAGTAGAAGTACGCCGGGCCCGAGCCGGACAGGGCGGTGGCAGCGTCCTGCTGGGACTCCGGGACGCGCAGGGTCTTGCCGACGCCCTTGAAGATGGCGTCCGTCGAGGCGAGGTGGTCCCCCGTGGCGTGGCTGCCCCCGGAGATGACCGACATGCCCTCGTCCACCAGGACGGGGGTGTTCGGCATGACGCGGACGACGGGTGTGCCGGCGGTGAGGCGGTCCTCGATGAACGCGGTGGTGATGCCGGCCGCCGCGCTGATGACCAGGCGGTCCGCCGCGAGGTGCGGGGCCAGCTCGTCCAGGAGGCGGCCCATGTCCTGGGGCTTGACCGCGAGGATGAGGATGTCGGCCCGCTCGGCGGCCTCGGCGTTGGTGACGGCGTCCACGCCGTAGCGGTCGCGCAGTTCGGCGGCCCGGTCCGCGCGGCGGGTGGTGACCAGCAGGTTCGACGGGCGCCAGCCGGCCCGGATCATCCCGCTGAGCAGGGCCTCGCCGATCTTGCCGGTACCGAGGACTGCAACTGTCTGGGTCATGCCGTTCACCCTCCGGGCGGTGCTCGATGTGCGCGGTGCTCAGTGCTCGTCGGCGCCATCTTCGCACCGCCCGGTCAGGCGGTGCGGCGGCGGAGGGTGGCCGCGCCGAGGGCCAGGACGAGCAGGGCGCAGCCGGCCACGACGAGGACGTCACGGACGAAGTCCCCGGTGATCTCGGTGTGGTGGAGCACCTCGTTCATGCCGTCCACGGCGTACGACATCGGCAGCACGTCCGAGACGGCCTCCAGGGCCGGTGCCATCTGGTCGCGCGGGATGAAGAGGCCGCAGAGGAGCAGTTGCGGGAAGATCACCGCGGGCATGAACTGCACGGCCTGGAATTCGGAGGCCGCGAACGCCGAGACGAACAGCCCGAGCGCCGTGCCGAGCAGCGCGTCGAGCAGGGCGACCAGGAGCAGCAGCCACGGCGAGCCCATGACGTCCAGGCCGAGGGCCCATACCGACAGGGCGGTGGCCAGGAGCGACTGGAGGATGGCGACGGCGCCGAAGGCGAGGGCGTAACCCGCGATGAGGTCGCCCTTGCCGAGGGGCATCGAGAGCAGGCGTTCCAGGGTGCCGGAGGTGCGTTCGCGCAGGGTGGCGATCGAGGTGACCAGGAACATCGTGATCAGCGGGAAGATCCCGAGCAGGGAGGCGCCGGTCGAGTCGAAGGTCTGCGGGCTGCCGTCGAAGACGTAGCGCAGCAGTGTGATCAGGACGACCGGGATCAGCAGGAGCAGCGCGACCGTACGCGGGTCGTGGGCGAGCTGGCGCAGGACGCGGGCGGCGGTGGCGAGGGTGCGGGCCGGGCTCAGAGGTGCGGTGCCGGTGGTGGTGGGGGCCGGGGTGCTCATCGGGCGTTCTCCTTGCGGGTGGCGGCCGCGTCGACCAGGTGGAGGAAGGCCGCTTCGACGGTGTCGGTGCCGGCGGCGGTGCGCAGGGCGTCCGGGGAGTTGTCGGCGAGGATCTCGCCCTCGCGCATGAGGAGGAGGCGGTGGCAGCGCTCGGCCTCGTCCATGACGTGGGAGGAGATGAGGAGCGCGGTGCCGCGTTCGGCGGCGAGGGTGTGGAAGAGCTGCCAGAGGTCGCGGCGCAGGACCGGGTCGAGGCCGACGGTCGGTTCGTCCAGGACGAGCAGGCCGGGGGTGCCGAGGAGGGCGGCGGCGAGCGAGACGCGGGTGCGCTGGCCGCCGGAGAGGTTGCCGGCGAGGTCGTCCTCGTGGCTGGTCAGGTCGACTTCGGTGAGCGCGCGGGTGACGGCCTCGTGGCGGGTGGCACGGTGGGCACGGCCGGGCTGGAGGATCGCCGCGAAGTAGTCGAGGTTCTGGCGGACGGTGAGGTCGGTGTAGACGGAGGGCGCCTGGGTGACGTACCCGACGCGGGGGCGGAGGGAGGGGTGTCCGGCGGGGCTGCCGAGGACCTGGAGGGTGCCGGTGACCTTGGCCTGGGTACCCACGACGGCGCGCATGAGGGTGGATTTGCCGCAGCCGGAGGGGCCGAGGAGGCCGGTGATCCTGCCGGGTTCGACGGTGAAGTCGAGGCCCTTGAGGACCGTGCGGCTGCCTCGTTGGACGGTGAGGCCACGGGCCTCGACGGCGACGCCCGAAGAATTCATCATGTGATGAATATTGGCTCCGAGGGGCCTCGCCGTCAAGGGACCGGGCGGGTGCGGCCCCGGCTCAGCGCACGGCCGCGTACAGCTCCACGACGTATGCCTCCTCCACCGTGCCGTCCGGGAACTCCGCCAGGATCAGGTCCCGCTCCTCGGCGAGGAAGCCGCGGGCCGCCTCGTCGTCGGTGGTCAGGAACGCGGAGTGGCTGCCGAGGTTGTCGAGGTGGGTGGCGAGGGGGACGCGCCGGGTCCACGGGACGCGGCGGTAGGTGAAGTCGAGCTCCGGCGGCAGGTCGCGGCCCTGGGTGGCCGAGCCGTGGGCGATGCCGCGGCCCGGTCCGCCCGGCTCGACGCCGAAGAACCGGACGAGCCGTTCCTCCTGAGCGCCGAGCCACGGGACGGTGCTGTCCGCGACGTTCCACCAGAGGGCGAGCGTGCCGGTCGGGCGCAGGACGCGGCGGGCCTCGGCGGCCGCGCGGGCGGGGTCGGTCCAGTGCCAGGACTGGGCGTACGTGATCAGGTCGGCCGTGGCCGTCGCGAACGGGAGCCGGTTGCCGTCGGCCCGTACCAGCGGGGTGTCCGGGAGGTCCCGGCGGAGCTGGGCGGCCATGCCGGGGCCGGGTTCGACGGCGGTGACATGGGCACCCCGGTCGCGGAGGCGGCGGGTCGCGATGCCGGTGCCGGCGCCGACGTCCAGGGCGCGGGCACCGCGCAGGGGGCGGCCGGACAGGGTCTCGACGGCGTCGAACAGGGCGTCCGGGTAGCCGGGGCGGGCTGCGGCGTACTGGGCGGCGGCGCGGTCGAAGGAGAGGGCGCGCGAGGGGCCCGGGGCGGCGTCCGGTGAGTGTGTCGTGGTCATGCGGTCATCGTGCCCGCATGACCGGGCGTGTCAGCCTCGGCGGCCCTTCTTCTTGCGGGCGGCCGGGTTGCCGGTGCGGGAGGCGCGGCGCTTCGCGTACCGGGCGACGGCCTCCTCGTACTCCGTACGCCGCAGCTTCTCGCCGGGCGCCTCGGTGAACGTACGGAAGAAGTACGCGAGCAGCGAGCCGACGAAGCCAATGGCCTTCAGGCCGCGCAGATTCTCCTCGCGGGCCGGGTCGGCCGGGCGGCTGCCGAAGCCCTCCCAGGTCTTGCGGAAGGCGATCGCGCTGCAGATGGCGAACATCGCGACCACCAGCACGCCGACGAAGCCGCCGACGTCGGCGATCTCCAGGCCCTGGTACGCGAAGCGCAGGACGAGGCAGGCGGCGGCCGCCGCAAGGAGGGAGCCGGCGGCGGCTCCGGCGCGGCGCAGTCCGTAGTGGCCGTCGTGGGCGACCCAGGTGGTGCCGAAGAAGCGGAGGGGTTCGGGCTGCGGGCCCTGCGGGGTCGCGGGCTCGGACGGGCCGGGGGCCGCGCCTTCGGGGGTCTCGCTGTTCTCGCTCACGAGGTCGATTATCCCGCAGGGCCGACTGCGTCGGCGGTGCGGGCGCGGGGCGCGGGGGCGGGGCCGCCGCGCGGGCCTCTGCCGTGGCGCGTTGGGCGCCGCATACGGGGGCCGGGTCCGGCGGGGTGTGGGGCGGGCCCCGGGCGGGTCGTGCGGCCCCCGGGGCGGGGGCCGCACGACCGCGTCAGCCCAGCTTCGAGACGTCGCGGACGGCGCCGCGGTCGGCGCTCGTCGCCATCGCGGCGTACGCGCGGAGGGCGGCCGAGACCTTGCGGTCGCGGTTCTTCGGCGCGTACACGCCGTTCAGGGCCTCGCGGCGGGCGGCCAGCTCCTCGTCGGGGACCAGGAGGTCGATCGAGCGGTTCGGGATGTCGATCCGGATGCGGTCGCCGTCCGCGACCAGCGCGATCGTGCCGCCGGACGCCGCCTCGGGCGAGGCGTGGCCGATGGACAGGCCCGAGGTGCCGCCGGAGAACCGGCCGTCCGTGATCAGGGCGCAGGTCTTGCCGAGGCCGCGGCCCTTCAGATACGAGGTCGGGTAGAGCATCTCCTGCATGCCGGGGCCGCCCTTGGGGCCCTCGTAGCGGATGACGACGACGTCGCCCTCGCTGACCTGCTGGGTGAGGATCTTCTGGACGGCCTCCTCCTGCGACTCGCAGACGACGGCCGGGCCCTCGAAGGTCCAGATGGACTCGTCGACACCCGCCGTCTTCACGACGCAGCCGTCCACGGCCAGATTGCCGCGCAGGACCGCGAGGCCGCCGTCCTTGGAGTAGGCGTGCTCCACGGAGCGGATGCAGCCGCCCTCGGCGTCCTGGTCCAGGGTGTCCCAGCGCTCGGACTGGGAGAACGCCTCCGCCGAGCGCACGCAGCCGGGAGCGGCGTGCCACAGCTCGACCGCCTCCGGGGCCGGGGAGCCGCCGCGCACGTCCCAGGTCTTCAGCCAGTCGGCCAGCGACGGGCTGTGCACGGAGTGCACGTCCTCGTTGAGCAGGCCCGCGCGGTGCAGTTCGCCGAGGAGGGCCGGGATGCCGCCGGCGCGGTGCACGTCCTCCATGTAGTACGTGCGGTTCTTGCCGACGTTGGGGGCGACCTTGGCCAGGCATGGGACGCGGCGCGACAGGGCGTCCATCTCGGTCAGGCCGTAGGGGACGCCCGCCTCCTGGGCGGCGGCCAGGAGGTGCAGGATCGTGTTGGTGGAGCCGCCCATCGCGATGTCGAGCGCCATGGCGTTCCCGAAGGCGGCGGCTGTGGCGATGTTGCGGGGCAGGACCGATTCGTCGTCCTGCTCGTAGTAGCGGCGGGTCAGGTCCAGCACCGTGCGGGCGGCGTCCTCGTAGAGCGCCTTGCGTGCGGTGTGGGTGGCCAGGACCGATCCGTTGCCGGGGAGGGAGAGGCCGATGGCCTCGGTCAGGCAGTTCATCGAGTTGGCGGTGAACATGCCGGAACAGGAACCGCAGGTGGGGCAGGCGTTCTCCTCGATGCGGAGGATGTCCTCGTCGGAGATCTTGTCGTTGACCGCCTCCGACATCGCGTCGACCAGGTCGAGCGTGCGCACCGTGCCGTCGACCAGCGTGGCGCGGCCCGACTCCATCGGGCCGCCGGAGACGAAGACGGTCGGGATGTTCAGGCGCAGGGCGGCGTTGAGCATGCCCGGGGTGATCTTGTCGCAGTTGGAGATGCAGATCAGGGCGTCGGCGCAGTGCGCCTCGACCATGTACTCCACGCTGTCCGCGATGAGGTCGCGGGAGGGGAGGCTGTAGAGCATGCCGCCGTGGCCCATGGCGATGCCGTCGTCCACGGCGATCGTGTTGAACTCGCGCGGGATGCCTCCGGCGGCGACGACCGCCTCGCTGACGATCCGGCCGACGGGGGCCAGGTGCGTGTGGCCCGGCACGAACTCCGTGAAGCTGTTGGCGACGGCGATGACCGGCTTCCGGCCGATGTCCGCGCCGGGTACCCCGGAAGCGCGCATAAGGGCGCGGGCGCCCGCCATGTTGCGGCCGTGGGTGACTGTGCGGGACCTCAGCGTGGGCATCGTCTTTGCGCTCCTTCTGCGTTGAAGACTGCTCTTGAGCGTACGCCGTCGGTGCCAGGATGTGGACCGGGTGTCCGGTATGCGGAATGTTTTTGCGGGGCGGGGCTATGAGTAAGGCTTACGCGGACGGCTCCGCCAGATACCGCTGGAGCGTCGGGGCCACCATCGCCACGATCTTCTCCGGCGGTGCGGACGCCAGCGGCTCGGCGCGCAACACGTACCGCACGATCGCGATCCCCACCATGTGCGACGCCGCCAGCTCCGCCCGGAACGTCGCGTCCGGGATGTCCAGGCCCGCGGCCACGCGTTCCAGCAGGCGGCGCAGTACGAAGCTTCGGAGGACCTTCGCGGCGGCCTCGTGGGTGAGGGCGGAGCGGAGGACGGCCAGGAGGGGGGCCCGGGTCGCCGGGTTCTCCCAGATGCCGATGAAGGCGCGCGCCAGGCGTTCACCCACGTCGGCGGTGTCGCCTTCGAGAACGGCCGGGACGAGCAGGGCGGGCTCGAAGGACAGCTCGATCGCGGCGGCGAAGACCTCGTCCTTCGTACCGAAGTAGTGGTGGACCAGCGCGGAGTCGACGCCGGCCGCGCGGGCGATGCCCCGGACCGAGGTCTTGTCGTACCCGCGCTCGGCGAACTCCGTGCGGGCGGCCTCCAGGATGCGGGTGCGGGCGTCCGGGCCGGTGTCCGACGCGGTGCGGGCGGGGCGGCCCCGGCGCTTGGGGGCCGGTGCGTCCGGGGTCATGGGCGCGGGGCACGCTCGGTGGAGGCGGCGAGGTGGAGCCGGGTGAAGGCGAGCGCCTCGGCGAGGTCGGCCTCGCGTTCGGCGGAGGACATCGCGCGGCGGGTGTTGACCTCGATGACCACGTGTCCGTCGAAGCCGGAGCCGGCCAGCCGCTCAAGGAGTTCCGCGCAGGGCTGGTCGCCCCGGCCGGGCACCAGGTGCTCGTCCTTGTTGGAGCCCTTGCCGTCGGCCAGGTGGACGTGGGCCAGCCGGTCGCCCATCCGGTCCACCATGGCCAGGCCGTCCGTGCGCGCGGTGGCGGTGTGCGACAGGTCTACCGTGAAGTGCCGGTAGTCGTCGTTGGTGACGTCCCAGTCGGGGGCGTACGCGAGCATCTCGCGGTCCCGGTAGCGCCACGGGTACATGTTCTCGACGGCGAACCGGACGTCCGTCTCGTCGGCCATCCGCCAGATTCCGCTGACGAAGTCGCGGGCGTAATTGCGCTGCCACCGGAACGGGGGGTGCACGACGACCGTCGACGCGCCCAGCTTCTCGGCGGCGGCGCGGGCCCGCTGGAGCTTGACCCACGGATCGGTCGACCAGACCCGCTGGGTGATCAGCAGACACGGCGCGTGCACGGCGAGTATCGGCACCTGGTGGTAGTCGGAGAGCCGGCGCAGCGCCTCGATGTCCTGGCTGACCGGGTCGGTCCAGACCATGACCTCGACGCCGTCGTAGCCGAGGCGCGCGGCGATCTCGAAGGCCGTCGCCGTCGACTCCGGATAGACCGAGGCCGTCGACAGGGCGACCTTCGCATCCGGGACGCGCACCACTGGTTCTGCCACGCAGACAGCGTACGGGCAGGGCCGCGCCCCGCCGAGGGAGAGCGACGGAAAGTGAGAAGGGCCGCACGCCCCCTCAGTCCAGCGCCGGCTCCCCGGCCGACGGCAGGTGGTCCAGGCGGCGCAGGATCACGCCCTCGCGCAGTGCCCACGGGCAGATTTCCAGCTCGTCCACGTCGAGCAGGTCCATCGCGCCCTCCGCGACCAGCGCCCCGGCCAGCAGTTGCGCGGCCCGGCCCTCGGACACGCCGGGCAGGGTGCCGCGCTCCTCGGCGGTCATCGCGGCCAGCTTCGGCACCCACTCCTCCACCGCCTTGCGGCTGAGGGTGCGCGGCACGTACTGGCCCTCGGCGGAGCGGGCCGCGCCCGCGATCCTGGCCAGCTGCTTGAACGTCTTGGAGGTGGCCACCACATGGTCCGGGCGGCCGATGCGGGTGAAGTCGCCGACGCTGCGGGCGATGCGCGCCCGTACGTGCCGGCGCAGCGCCTTGACCTCGGCCGGGTCCGGCGGGTCGCCCGGCAGCCAGCCGGCGGTGAGGCGCCCGGCGCCCAGCGGCAGCGAGACCGCGGCGGCCGGTTCCTCGTCCATGCCGTACGCGATCTCCAGGGAGCCGCCGCCGATGTCGAGGACCAGCAGCTTGCCGGCGGACCAGCCGTACCAGCGGCGGGCGGCGAGGAAGGTGAGCCGGGCCTCCTCCGTACCGCTGAGGACCGCGAGGTCGACGCCCGTCTCCTCCCGTACCCGCTCCAGCACCTGGTCGGCGTTGCTCGCGTCGCGTACCGCGGAGGTGGCGAAGGCGAGGACGTCCTCGCAGCCCTTGTCCTCGGCGGCTTCGAGCGCGTCCGCGATCGTCCCGACCAGCCGGTCGACGCCGAGCGGGCCGATCGCGCCGTCCTCGTCGAGGAGTTCGGCGAGGCGCAGTTCGGCCTTGTGCGAGTGCGCGGGCAGCGGGCGGGCGCCGGGGTGCGCGTCGACCACCAGCAGATGAACCGTGTTCGACCCCACGTCGAGGACTCCGAGTCTCATACCGCGAACGCTACTGCGGGTGGCGGACTTACTCTGGGCGCGTGCCAAAGACGAAAAAGGCGAAGCCGGGCAAAGCCACGAAGAAGCGGGACGCCGAGGCGGAGATCCCGCAGGACATCAAGCACGTGGAGAAGGTGGAGATGCACAGGCCGGCGGCGCCGGACCCCTCCGACGAGACGGAGCTGGACTTCGCGCGCGCCTGGGTGGAATTCCCCGATCCCGCCGACGACGAGCAGGTCTTCCGCTGCGATCTGACCTGGCTGACGTCCCGGTGGACGTGCATCTTCGGCAGCGGCTGCCAGGGCATCCAGGCGGGCCGGGCCGACGACGGCTGCTGCACGCTGGGCGCGCATTTCTCGGACGAGGACGACGAGAAGCGGGTGGCCGGTCATGTCGCGCGCCTCACTCCGGAGCTGTGGCAGTTCCACGACGTGGGTACGGAGACGGGCTGGACCCAGACCGACGAGGACGGGGACCGCCAGACGCGTCGCTGGCAGGGCTCGTGCATCTTCCAGAACCGGCCGGGCTTCCCCGCCGGGGCGGGCTGCTCGCTGCACATCCTGGCGCTGCGGGAGGGCCGGGAGCCGCTGGAGACCAAGCCGGACGTGTGCTGGCAGCTGCCCGTACGGCGTACGTACGAGTGGATCGACCGGCCCGACGACACGCGGGTGCTCCAGGTGTCGATCGGTGAGTACGACCGGCGGGGCTGGGGCCCGGGCGGCCACGACCTGCACTGGTGGTGCACGTCGGCGACCTCGGCGCACGGGGCCGGTGAGCCGGTGTACGTGTCGTACCGGCCGGAGCTCATCGAGATGATGGGCAAGGAGGCGTACGCCGCGCTGTCCGAGCTGTGCGAGCGGCGGCTCGCCTCGCTGCTGCCGATGGCCCCGCACCCGGCGGACCCGGCGTAGCTCCCCCGGCACGGTCAGTCCGCGCGGGGCGGGGTGCTCGGCCCCTTCGGCGGGGCGGGCGGTCCGGAGGAGGAACCGGTCGGGTCCGGGCTGGTGCTCGGCTCGGGGTCCGTGGGCGTGGGCGTCGGGCCGGTCGGGTCCGGCGTCGGGGTGGAGGGGTCCGGGGCCGGGGTGGAAGGGTCCGGATCCGGTGGGCCGGGCCTCGGCGGGAGCGGGCGCGGGTGGAGTACGCGTGGCCGGTCGCGGGGCGCGGGCGCCTTGGCCCCGTAGCCGTGCAGCGCGACGACCGCGCCCGAGGGGGCGACGGTGAGGTGGGCGGTCCAGGGTCCTTCGGGCTGCCGGGCGTGGTCCACGAGGGCGCGGATCGTGACGCTCCCGCCGGCCGGGAGCTTCCCGGAGCCACGGCTCAGGCTCACCCAGGACCGGTCGGTGGCGGCGGACCAGGAGACCGGGCCGGCCTTCGAGGCGGTGAGGGTGATCAGGGTCGCGGAGCTGGCGGTGCGGGTCCGCACGGTGAGCCGGCCCTCGCCGTGCGCGGCCGGGTCGCGGGAGGGGTCGGCGCCCTTGCTGATGATCTCCGCGGAGACCTCCGGCAGGGAGTCCTTGCCGGTGAACCGGGAACCGGCGTCCGGGCGGGCGTTGCCGGCGTTCTCGTAGGGGGCGTACGGGGTCTCGGCGCCGCCGGTCTCCTTGTCGGCCGCGCTGACCGCCGAACCGTCGCGGCCCTCGCCGGTGAGGGGCGCGCCCCGGTAGGCGGACCACAGGGCGATGACCGGGGCGGCGACGACCGTGGCGACGACCGTCGTCGTCATGACCCGGGAGCGCAGCCGGCCGCGGCGCGCGGCGTGGTCCTTGGGGTCCATGGGGAAGCCGGTGCGGTCGAAGCGGGGTGTGGCGGACCGATTCTTCTGGTGCTTCTGCGCGTGCAGCATGGCCACGTACGCGGATGGCCTCGGGGCCTCCACGACCGGCAGCGCGGCCGCCGGGGCGACCGTCTTCCCGGGCCACGGCCCGTCCGCCCCGGCGCGCTCGGCGGCACGCCGGCAGCGCGGGCAGTCGTCGACGTGCCGGACGAGCTCGCGGCGGAGGGCGGGCGAGAGCAGCGCGCGGTGGTCGCCGGTGAGCCGGCCGGCCGTGGGGCAGTTGGCCGTCTCCACGACAGCGAGGGCGGCCCGGGTGCGCTCCACCTCGCAGGCGGCACCGGCCAGCAGCTCCCTGGCCGCCGTGGGGGCGAGGCCGAGCACCGCCGCGACGGCACGCGGGGTCAGCCCGTGCCGGACGGCGAGCTCAAGGGCCTCGCGCTGCTCCGGCGTGGTGCCTGCGGCCTCCGGCCAGGCCAGCTGAGCGAGCTCCCGCCGGTGCGCTTCGGCGGCGGGGCCTTCGGGTGGGGCGGGTGCGGCCGGGTGGGCGGCGGGTGCGGGGGCGGTGGGTGCGGCAGTCGTGTGGGCGGTGTGCGGGGCCGACGCCGGCCCGGCGGTCGTGGCGGACGACGGCCCGGCGTTGCACGAAGCCGGCTGCGGCGCGGAGCGCGACGCGTGCCGGTCCTCGTCGGGGGGTCTGCCGTGCGGGGGGTGGGCGGGGCGGCGGTGGGCGTGGCGGCCGCTTTTCCGGGCGGTGAGCCGGCGCAGGCAGGTCCACCTGGCCAGGGCGTACAGCCAGGTTTTACGTTCCTCCTCGTCGGCCGGGCAGCGGGAGCCCTGCCGTTCGGCCAGGGCGAGGACGCCGCCCAGCGCCTCGGTGGCGGCGTCGTGGTCGCAGAGGACGGAGAGGCAGTAGGTGAAGAGGCCGTCGAGATGCGGCTCGTAACGGGCGGGCGGCTTCTTCGGGGCGGCGGGCGAGGAGTGGGGCGCGCGATGCTGTCCCCTGTGCGCGCCGGGGGTGTTCGTCGGAGTCTCCAGCCTGCTGCTCGTCACCTTGCGACCGTAGGCGCGGCGCCTCACCCGCTCGCGCCGCTTGCGTGGATTTAACCCTTACGGGTGAACGTATGGCGCGATAAGGGGCGGGCGTTCCCGGCCGCGCTGTCAGACCCCACCGATACGGTGGCGCCATGGCTGCCCGTACGAAATCCGCGAAGGACCGGCCGTCCTACCGCTGCACCGAATGCGGCTGGACCACCGCGAAGTGGCTCGGCCGCTGCCCCGAGTGCCAGGCGTGGGGGACGGTCGAGGAGTTCGGCGGCGCCCCCGCCGTCCGGACCACGGCCGCGGGGCGGGTCTCCACCGCCGCGCTGCCCATCGGCCAGGTGGACAGCCGGCAGGCCACCGCCCGGCCGACCGGGGTGAGCGAGCTGGACCGGGTGCTGGGCGGCGGTCTGGTGCCCGGGGCCGTGGTGCTGCTCGCGGGCGAGCCGGGCGTCGGGAAGTCCACGCTGCTGCTGGACGTCGCGGCGAAGGCGGCGACCGACGAGCACCGCACGCTGTATGTGACGGGCGAGGAGTCCGCCTCCCAGGTCCGGATGCGGGCCGACCGCATCCATGCGATCAGCGACCATCTGTATCTGGCGGCGGAGACCGATCTGTCGGCGGTGCTCGCCCATCTCGACGCGGTGAAGCCCTCGCTGCTGATCCTGGACTCGGTGCAGACCGTGGCCTCGCCGGAGATCGAGGGCGCGCCGGGCGGGATGGCGCAGGTCCGCGAGGTGGCCGGGGCGCTGATCCGGGCCTCCAAGGAGCGCGGGATGTCGACGCTGCTCGTGGGCCATGTCACCAAGGAGGGCGCGATCGCCGGGCCCCGGCTCCTGGAGCACCTGGTGGACGTGGTGCTGTCGTTCGAGGGCGACCGCCATGCCCGGCTGCGCCTGGTGCGCGGCGTCAAGAACCGGTACGGGGCGACCGACGAGGTCGGCTGCTTCGAGCTGCACGACGAGGGGATCACCGGGCTCGCCGATCCGTCCGGCCTGTTCCTCACCCGGCGCGACGAGCCGGTGCCGGGCACCTGCCTGACCGTGACCCTGGAGGGCAAGCGGCCGCTGGTCGCGGAGGTGCAGGCGCTGACGGTGGACTCGCAGATCCCGTCCCCCCGGCGGACCACGTCGGGTCTGGAGACCTCCCGGGTTTCGATGATGCTCGCGGTCCTGGAGCAGCGCGGCCGGATCAGCTCGCTGGGCAAGCGGGACATCTACAGCGCGACGGTGGGCGGGGTGAAGCTGTCCGAGCCGGCCGCCGACCTGGCGATCGCGCTGGCGCTGGCGAGCGCGGCGAGCGACACACCGCTGCCGAAGAACCTGGTGGCGATCGGCGAGGTGGGCCTCGCGGGCGAGGTCAGACGGGTCACGGGGGTGCAGCGCCGGCTGGCCGAGGCGCACCGCCTGGGGTTCACGCACGCCCTGGTCCCGACCGATCCGGGCAAGGTCCCGGCCGGTATGAAGGTGACGGAGGTGGCCGACATGGGCGACGCGCTCAGGGCGCTCCCGCGCCGGACCCGCGCACAGGCCCCCCGGGAGGACGACGCACGCCGGTAGACTTTGCCCTGGTCTCGCCCGTCCGTACGAACGGTACGAGGGACCACGGGGTGCGTCAGACACCCCCTGGGTCCTTCGATTGAATTGGGCCTGCTCCATAGCGACAGGCCACGAGGGCACCGCAAACCTGTGACCGGAGGAGTGCAGTGGCAGCCAGCGACCGGGCAGCATCGCCCGGAAAGTCCGGCCAAACCACGGGCAACGAGGCGCTGATGCGCGCCTCGTTGAGCGCCGTCGCGCCCGGAATGGCCCTGCGGGACGGCCTGGAGCGCATCCTCCGCGGCAACACCGGGGGTCTGATCGTGCTCGGCATGGACAAGACCGTCGAGTCGATGTGCACCGGCGGCTTCGTGCTGGACGTGGAGTTCACCGCGACCCGGCTGCGGGAGCTGGCCAAGCTGGACGGCGCCCTGATCCTCGACAAGGACATGACGAAGATCCTGCGCGCCGGGGTGCAGCTGGTCCCGGACGCGTCGATCCCCACCGAGGAGACCGGCACCCGGCACCGCACGGCGGACCGGGTCTCCAAGCAGTGCAATTTCCCGGTCGTCTCGGTCTCCCAGTCGATGCGCCTGATCGCGCTGTACGTGAACGGGGAGCGGCGGGTCCTGGAGGAGTCGGCGGCGATCCTGTCCCGCGCCAACCAGGCCCTCGCCACCCTGGAGCGGTACAAGCTGCGGCTGGACGAGGTCGCCGGGACGCTCTCCGCGCTGGAGATCGAGGACCTGGTGACCGTCCGGGACGTGACGGCGGTGGCCCAGCGCCTGGAGATGGTGCGCCGGATCGCGACGGAGATCGCGGAGTACGTGGTGGAGCTCGGCACCGACGGGCGGCTGCTGTCGCTCCAGCTGGACGAGCTGATCGCGGGCGTGGAGCCGGAGCGCGAGCTGGTCGTGCGGGACTATGTGCCGGAGCCGACCGCGAAGCGTTCGCGCACGGTGGCGGAGGCGCTGACCGAGCTGGACTCGCTGACCCACACCGAGCTGCTCGAACTCCCGGTGGTGGCGCGGGCGCTGGGCTACAGCGGCTCGCCCGAGACGCTGGACTCCGCGGTGTCGCCGCGCGGTTTCCGGCTGCTGGCGAAGGTGCCGCGGCTGCCCGGCGCGATCATCGACCGGCTCGTGGAGCACTTCGGCGGACTTCAGAAGCTGCTCGCGGCGAGCGTGGACGACCTCCAGACGGTCGACGGGGTCGGCGAGGCCCGGGCGCGCAGCGTGCGCGAGGGCCTGTCCCGGCTGGCCGAGTCGTCCATCCTCGAACGGTACGTGTAAGCCCCCGGCACTCCCCCGGCACTCCCCCCGGGGCGGGCCGCCCGCCCGCGCTCAGTCCTTCGCGAGGACGAACGAGGCGCGCTGCACGGGCTGCCCCGGCGCCTTGGCCTCCACCAGGTACGTGCCCGGCCCGGCCTTGCCCGAGGGCGGCGTCGCGCACTTGGGGGCGCTGCGGTCGCGGTCCCACTCCACGGTGTGCACGACGGTCTTCCCGGCGGGCACCTCGATCAGGACGGGCTTCGGGTTGCGCGGGCAGTCCTTGGACGACCACACCTCGTCGTCGTCCCCGCCCGCCTCGGTGACGGTGAGCACCGCGCTCTTCGGCCCGAAGTCGGCCTTGCAGGCGGTGGACGAGTTGTTCGTGACGAACAGCCGGAACTTCGGCTTCTCGTCGGGGGCGTAGCTGAGTTCGGTCTTCAGACCGATCCGGATCGCGCCCGCGGCGCAGTCGGCGAGCGAGGAGCCGGCCGGGACCGGGCGCGCGGCCTGCGCCCCTTCGCCCGTACCGGAGCTGGTGGAACCGGAAGCGGAACCCGAACCGGTGTCCTGGCCGCCGCCGTTGGCGTCCGAGGAACCCGAGCTGCCGCCCGTACCGGCGGAGCCGCCGCCCGAACTGCCGTCCTGGTCACCGCTGCTGCCACCGGAGCCGCCCGAATCACCGCCCCCGCCGGGCTGTTCGGTGATCGCGGGGCCGGAACCGGAGGGTCCGGGTGTGATCGAGCCCGCAGGGCCGGAGCCGGGTGGCTTGGAGTCGTCGTGGTGATCCCCGTTGCCGCCACCGGAGGTGACGGCCCATGCGATCAGGAGCGCGATCAGCACGATCAGGGCCGCCGCGACCGCCCTCCGTCGCCAGTAGATGGTGGAGGGTAGCGGACCGATCGGATTGCGCAGAGATCCCACGGCGCAAACTGTACGAGAGATCCGGCCCAACTCCCGCCCCACCCGCCGCCTTGATCCCCAAGTTTTGCGGATCATCATCCTGCGAGGGGCAGTTCGAGCATCGGAGGCGCCTGGTTTCACGCTGAGCGACGAAACGTTTACGCATCGCACGTGTGCCGGGGCGGCCGGGAAACGGCCCATCGGCCAGTTGCCGCAACGGCTCGCGGGGCGTGGGCCTCATACCGGAACGCCGTGTCAGGATCGATGGTGCGATGACTGCCACGACTGCGACACAGACGCCCCCCGCCGCCCTCCACACCCCCGTGATCGGCTGGTTCGACCAGCACGCCCGCGATCTGCCCTGGCGCCGCCCCGAAGCGGGTGCCTGGGGCGTGATGGTGAGCGAGTTCATGCTCCAGCAGACCCCCGTCAGCCGGGTCCTCCCGGTGTACGAGCAGTGGCTCGCCCGCTGGCCGCGCCCCGCCGACCTGGCGGCCGAGCCGCCCGGCGAGGCGGTCCGCGCCTGGGGCCGGCTCGGCTACCCGCGCCGGGCGCTGCGCCTGCACGGGGCCGCGCAGGCGATAACGGAACGCCATGGCGGAGACGTACCGAGTGAGCATGCCCAGCTCCTCGCCCTGCCCGGCATCGGCGAGTACACGGCGGCGGCCGTGGCCTCGTTCGCGTACCGGCAGCGTCACGCCGTCCTCGACACGAACGTCCGCCGGGTCTTCGCACGGGCCGCGACCGGCATCCAGTACCCGCCGAACGCGACGACCGCCGCCGAACGCCGGCTCGCCCGGGAGCTGCTGCCCGACGAGGACGAGCGGGCGGCCCGCTGGGCGGCGGCCACGATGGAGCTGGGCGCCCTCGTCTGCACCGCGAAGAACGAGGACTGCTCGCGCTGCCCGATCGCGGAGCAGTGCGCCTGGCGGCTGGCCGGGAAGCCCGCGCACCAGGGGCCGCCGCGCCGGGGCCAGACCTACGCCGGCACGGACCGGCAGGTGCGCGGCAGGCTCCTCGCGGTGCTGCGGGACGCGGTCGGTCCGGTGCCTCAGGCGGCGCTCGACGCGGTGTGGGACGAGCCGGTGCAGCGGGCCAGGTCGCTGGACGGGCTGGTCGCCGACGGGCTGGTCGAGCCGCTGGCCGGCGGCCGCTACCGGCTGCCGCTGACCTGACGGACCGGGCCGGGCCGCCCCATCCGCGTAACCCCGCCGGACCGGGCCGTCCCATCCGCGTAACAGCGGCCGTCCGTCTTCGTAACAACGGTGGGCAGGGCCCGTCCGTCCCGTGACAATGACGGGGCGGGCGGGCCCTTCGCGCGTCCGGCGCGGGGGTCTTTGTCCGGTCTCCTCCCCGCGCTGTTACACAACCGATGGACAGCCGTGCGTCCGCGTACGGCTGCCCCGCACAGCCTCGTGACAACCGCTCCGTAGCGTCTTCGACGTCAGCCGGAACGACCACCGGCGGACAGCGGTTCGAGCGGTCCACGGGGATTCACGGGGATGGAGGCGGTTGTGATGGCGCAGGGCGAGGTGCTCGGCTTCGAGGAGTACGTACGGACCCGGCAGGAGGCGCTGCTGCGCAGTGCGCGCCGGCTCGTCCCGGACCCGGTGGACGCACAGGACCTGCTCCAGACCGCGCTGGCCCGGACCTACGGCCGCTGGGACCGCATCGAGGACAAGTCCCTCGCCGACGCCTATCTGCGCCGCGTCATGATCAACACCCGCACCGAGTGGTGGCGGGCGCGCAAGCTGGACGAGGTGCCCACCGAGCAGCTGCCCGACGCCAGCGTCGAGGACGGCACCGAGCAGCGCGCCGACCGCGCCCTGCTGATGGACATCCTCGGGGTGCTCGCTCCCAAGCAGCGCAGTGTCGTCGTCCTGCGACACTGGGAGCAGATGAGCACGGAGGAGACGGCCGCGGCGCTCGGCATGTCGGCCGGTACGGTGAAGAGCACGCTGCACCGTGCGCTGGCACGACTGCGCCAGGAGCTGGAGAACAGGGAAGCGGCGAGCCGGGAGGCCCGGGTCGCCGAGGAGCGGGGGCGGGAGCGGTGCGCGGCCTGACAGGCAGCGGTGACGACGACACGGTCACCGGCACGACGGGCGGGGAGCGGGCGGGCGTCAGCAGACGCCTGCTGACCGGCTGGGCGGCGAGCAGTGCGGCACTGGCCGGGCTCGCCGCCTTCGGGCTGTTCGCCGTCAGCTGCTCGACCGGCGGCACGGGCACCCGGGACGAGGGCCCGGCGGGCGCCGAGCCGGTCGTCCAGGTCACCCCGAGCACACCGGCCGCCGCCACCGCGCAGCCCGCGCCCCGGGTGGACGCGGTGGCGCTGCTGAAGGCGGACCCGAAGGTGAGCGGGCGGGTCCGGATGGACCTGAAGGCGTGCAGCGGCGATGAGTATCCGGTGGACACCTCGTACGGCAAAATCACCGGCGGCCCGTCCGCCGACGTCGTGGTCAACGTGATGACCTGCGGCGACTCGGTGGGCGTCGGCACCTATGTGTACCGGCCGCGCGCCAACGGCACGTACGAGAACGTCTTCGCCGTCGAGCAGCCCGCCGTCTACGGCACCATCGACCGGGGCGACCTGGTCGTGACGACCCAGGTGTACGAGAAGAAGGACTCGGTCGCCTATCCCTCGGGCGACGAGGTGATCACGTACCACTGGGCGAACGGCCGGTTCAACGAGGAGGACCGGGTGCGCAACGACTTCAACCGAGCCGTGGGCGCGGGCGACGGGGAGCTGCCCGAGCCCTCGGAACCGCCCAGGAACTGAGAGCTTTCCGATGGCCGAGACCCATGTGCTGTTCGTCGAGGACGACGACGTCATCCGCGAGGCCACCCAGCTCGCGCTGGAGCGGGACGGCTTCGCGGTCACCGCGGTGCCCGACGGGCTGACCGGCCTCGAAGCCTTCCGGGCGGACCGGCCCGACATCGCGCTGCTCGACGTCATGGTCCCCGGTCTGGACGGCGTCAGCCTGTGCCGCCGCATCCGGGACGAGTCGACGGTCCCGGTGATCATGCTGTCGGCGCGGGCCGACTCGATCGACGTGGTCCTCGGCCTGGAGGCGGGCGCGGACGACTACGTCACCAAGCCGTTCGACGGGGCGGTCCTGGTGGCCCGGATCAGGGCGGTGCTGCGCCGCTTCGGCCATGCGTCGGGCGGCCTGGCCGGCGGCGGGCAGCCGGAGCCGGAGGCCGTCGGCGGGGTGCTGGTCTTCGGGGACCTGGAGGTCGACACCGAGGGCATGGAGGTCCGCAGGGGCGGGGCGCAGGTGGGTCTGACGCCGACCGAGATGCGGCTGCTCCTGGAATTCTCCTCGGCGCCCGGCACCGTGCTCTCCCGCGACAAGCTGCTCGAACGGGTCTGGGACTACGGCTGGGGCGGGGACACCCGGGTCGTGGACGTCCATGTGCAGCGGCTGCGCACCAAGATCGGCCAGGACCGGATCGAGACGGTCCGCGGCTTCGGCTACAAGCTCCGGGCATGAAGCGGCCCGCCCTGCGGACGGGCGTCCGCTGGAAGATCAGCATCGCGATCGCGGCGGTCGGCGCGCTGATCGCGATCGCGCTGAGCCTGGTGGTGCACAACGCGGCCCGTGTCTCGATGCTGGAGAACGCCCGCGAGGTGCAGCTGGAGCGGCTGACCTACGCGCAGCTGCTGTACGAGGCGAAGAAGACGAAGAAGGCCGATCCCCGGTTCGGGGCGAAGCTCAACGATCCGACGATGCCGCAGAGCCTGCGCGAGGAGGTCCGGCGCAACCGCCGCGCCACGCATGTGGACGACTCCGGCGGGGTGCCCGACGTCTGGGCGGCCGTCCCGGTGGGCAACGGGAACGTGCTGTCGCTGCACACCCGGTTCGCGGACCGCTCGACCACGATCATGGGCGATCTGGACCGGGCCCTGATCATCGGTTCGGTCTCGGTGGTCCTCGGCGGCTCCGCGCTGGGCGTGCTGATCGGCGGCCAGCTCTCGCGCCGGCTGCGCAAGGCGGCCACCGCGGCCGGGAAGGTCGCCCAGGGCAATACGGACGTCCGGGTCAGGGACGCGGTCGGCGGTGTCGTGCGCGACGAGACGGACGAGCTGGCCGGTGCGGTGGACGCGCTGACGGACGCGCTGAACGGGCGGATCGAGGCGGAGCGCCGGGTCACCGCGGACATCGCGCACGAGCTGCGTACGCCGGTGACCGGGCTGCTGACGGCGGCCGAGCTGCTGCCGCCGGGCCGCCCGACGGAGCTGGTACGCGACCGGGCCCAGGCGATGCGCACGCTGGTCGAGGACGTGCTTGAGGTGGCCCGGCTGGACAGCGCGTCGGAGCGGGCCGAGCTCCAGGAGATCGCGCTCGGCGAATTCGTCGGCCGGCGGGTGGCGCTGCTGGACCCGGAGGTCCGGGTGCAGGTCGTCCACGACTCCTGGGTCAACACGGACCCGCGCCGCCTGGAGCGCATCCTCGGCAATCTGCTGGGCAACGCGGCCAAGCACGGGTCGACCCCGGTGCAGGTCACGGTCGAGGGCCGGGTGGTCCGGGTCCGCGACCACGGGCCCGGTTTCCCGGCGGCGCTGCTGCGGGAGGGGCCGAGCCGGTTCCGTACCGGGTCGACCGACCGGGCCGGGCACGGGCACGGGCTCGGGCTGACGATCGCGGCGGGCCAGGCCCGGGTGCTCGGGGCCCGGCTGACCTTCCGGAACGCGGCGCCGGAGGGTGCGGCGGAGGGCAGCGGCGGGGCGGTCGCGGTGCTGTGGCTGCCGGAGCACGCGCCGACGGCCACGGGCAGCTATCCGATGCTCCAGTTCGCGGAGCAGCGGGGTCCGGCGGAGCCGGAGAGCGGGAAGCGGGTCTGAAAAAACGGGCGAGGGCCCCGGGACGTGTGTCCCGGGGCCCTCTGCGTACAGCCGTGTCCGGCCGGATCTCCGTGTCCGGTCAGATCTCCGCGACCGCCGGGGCGGGCTTGGCCTCGGGGCCCGCGCCCCTCAGCGGGACCTCCTTGACGAACAGGGAGGCGACGACCGCGACCAGGCCGACGGACGCGCCGACGAGGAAGGCGATGTGGGTGCCGGACGACACCGCGAACTCGTACGCCTCGCGTACCTGCGCCGGCAGCTTGGCCAGGCTCGCCGCGTCCAGCTGAGCGGAGTGCGCGGTGGCCGCGCCGCCGCCGTGGGCCGCCATCTCGTCCTGGACCTTGCCGGTGAACAGCGCGCCCATGATGGCGACGCCGAAGGAGCTGCCGAGCGTACGGAACAGGGTGGTCGAGGAGGAGGCGACGCCCATGTCCTTCAGCTCGACGCTGTTCTGCGCGACGAGCATGGTGATCTGCATCAGGAAGCCCATGCCGGCGCCGAGCACCGCCATGTAGACCCCGGAGGTGAAGCGGCTGGTGCCGGTGTCCATCTGCGCGAGCAGGAAGAGGCCGACGACCATGAGGACCGAGCCCACGATGGGGAAGACCTTGTACTTGCCGGTGCTGGTGGTGACCCGGCCCGCGATGAGCGAGACGACCATCATGGACAGCAGCATCGGCAGGAGCAGCAGCCCCGAGTTGGTCGCGGAGGCGTGCTGCACGGACTGCTGGTAGAGCGGCAGGAACAGCACCGCGCCGAACATCACGAACCCGGCCATGAAGCCGACCACGGACATGAGCGTGAAGTTGCGGTTGCGGAAGATGTGGAGCGGGATCATCGGCTCGGCGGCCTTCGTCTCCACGAAGAGGAAGCCGGCCAGCGCGGCGACGCCGATCGCGATGAGCTCCATGATGACCGCGGAGTTCCAGTCGTACTCGGAACCGCCCCAGGTGGTGACCAGCACGATCACGGTGATGCCGGTGGTGAGCAGCGCGGCGCCGAGGTAGTCGACGTTCCGCTTGGTCCGCTCCCGCTGGGGCAGGTGCAGCACCGCGGTGATCATGATCAGTGCGACGGCGCCGAGCGGCAGGTTGATGTAGAAGCTCCAGCGCCAGCCGAGGTGGTCGGTGATGGTGCCGCCGACCAGCGGTCCGCCGATCATGGCGATGGCCATCACGCCGGCCATCATGCCCTGGTACTTGCCGCGCTCGCGGGGCGGCACGAGGTCGCCGATGATCGCCATGACGCCGACCATCAGACCGCCGGCGCCGAGGCCCTGGACGGCCCGGAAGCCGATGAGCTGGCCCATGTCCTGGGCCATGCCGCTGAGGACCGAGCCGATCAGGAAGATCACGATGGACGTGAGGAAGATGCCCTTGCGTCCGTACATGTCGCCGAGCTTGCCCCAGATGGGCGTGGAGGCGGCGGTGGCCAGGGTGTAGGCCGTGACGACCCACGAGAGGTGTGCGAGGCCGCCGAGGTCGCCGACGATCGTCGGCATCGCGGTGCCGACGATCAGGTTGTCGAGCATCGCGAGGAGCATGGCGATCATCAGGGCGAGCACCACCACCCGGACGCTGCGCTGCGGCGGAGCCGGTGGCTCCGCCTTGGTGGCCGGTGGGCCGTCCGCCTTCCCGTCCGCCGTCTTGATCAGATCCGCCATCTTCCCCAACTCCCCGGTCACCCTGCCACCGGGCCCTTACTTGCCGCCCGGCTAGTTGCTTACACTGGAGGAAGGTAGACCCGTAACTAGCCGGGCGTCAAGTAAGTTTATTTGGGAGAGCACCATGGGCAGCACGCCGCAGCCGCGCCGGGGCAATACGCGCCAGCGCATCCAGGACGTCGCCCTGGAGCTCTTCGCCGAGCAGGGGTACGAGAAGACCTCGCTCCGGGAGATCGCCGAGAAGCTGGACGTCACCAAGGCGGCGCTCTACTACCACTTCAAGACGAAGGAAGACATCCTCGTCAGCATCTTCGACGACCTGAACCGGCCGATCGAGGAGCTGATCGCCTGGGGCGAGGAGCAGCCGCGCACCCTGGAGACGAAGACGGAGATCCTGCACCGCTACAGCGACGCGATGGCGCATGCGGCCCCGCTCTTCCGCTTCATGCAGGAGAACCAGGCGACGGTACGCGATCTGAGCATCGGCGAGACCATCAAGCACCGGGTCCTGGGCCTGGTCGACCTGATCAAGGAGCCCGACGCCCCGCTCACCGACCAGGTGCGGTGCTTCAGCGCGCTCTTCACCCTGCACGCCGGGATGCTCGCCCTCAAGGACGTCGAAGGCGACCCCGAGGAGAAGCGCAAGGCCGCCCTCGAAGTCGCCGTCGAGCTGGTCACCCGGGCCCACGAACCGGAAACCCCCCGGTAGCCCTGCTCGGGGGCAGGGGCCGGGGGGCCGGGGGCACGGGGCGGATCAGACGGTGATGCCGTGCTTGTGCAGGAAGTTGACCGGGTTGACCGCCGAACCGTAGTTCGGGGTGGTCCGGATCTCGAAGTGCAGGTGCGGGCCGCTGGAGTTGCCGGTGTTGCCGGACAGGGCGATCTTCTCGCCCTTCTTCACGTGCTGGCCGATGTGCACGTCGATCTTGGACAGGTGCGCGTACTGCGAGTACACACCGTTGCCGTGCGAGATCACGATGGCGTTGCCGTACGCGGGGCCGTCGCCGCCGCCGTTCGGGCCGGCCTTCACGATCGTGCCGCTGTGGGCGGCCTCGACCTTGGTGCCGATCGGCACGGCGAAGTCCTGGCCGGAGTGCTTGTGCGCCCAGCGGCTGCCGTCGTTGCCGAAGCTCGCGCTCAGCTCGTACTTGCTGACCGGGGCCTCCCACGGAAGCTTGGCGATGGCCTTCTTCTTGGCCGCGGCCTTCTTCTTCGCGGCCTCCTTCTTCTTCGCCGCGTCGGCCTTCTTCTCGGCCGCGTGCTTGGCCGCGGCCTTGCCCTGCGCGGTCGCCTGCTGGGCGACCGAGTCGGCGGTGGCCGAGGAGACCAGGGCCGGGGCCTGGGGGGCGTCCGCAGTGCCGGCCGCGAACGCAGCACCCGCACCGAGAACCATCGACGTCCCCAGGCCGGCTGCCACCACGGCGCCACGGACACGGGACACGGACGGGCGGCGGGACTGGAACGTAACGCGCTTCGACATAAGCGGAAATCCTCCGGAGATGACTGGACCCGGCGGTGTGCCGGGCTGGCCATACCTTGGTAACCCGCACCCCCGCCGGTGCTCAAACACCCCATCTACGATCAAAAGCCGTAGAAAGCACCCTGGGAATTCGCCCGGCGGACCCCCGCCCGGCCCCCTCCGGAAGACCCTCGGACGGCCTCCCCGGAACAGGTTTAGGCCCAGTTCCAAACCGCTCTAACCGGACATACGCCCTCTGTGCGGGCATACGCCTCCGCATACGCCGAGGGCCCGTCCGCCGCAGGGCCGAAAGGCCCCCGACGGATCGGGCCCGTTGCTCCTAAGGCGGCTAGTAGGCCCGGAACGGCCTGTGCGCCTTGTCACCGGCGGTGGGACCGAAGGCCGTCCGTTTCGGGACCTTCGGCCCGGTGCCGCTCGCTGTCACACGGGCAGCGCGGTCACCTTCTTGGCATGCACGGCGACCAGCCGCTCGGCGCCCGCGGCCAGATACCAGCGGTCGAGGTCGCCGGAGCCGTCGTTGTACGTCCAGAGCAGCTTGCCGTCGGCCGGGTCGAAGGCGTGGATGCCGCCCTTCTTGTCGAACTGGGTGGCCCCGTAGAGGACGCCGCCCACCTTGGCGAACTGCCAGGGGGCGTCGATGTCCAGGCTCTCCGGGTTGTGCCAGTGGCGCTTCCCGGTCGCCGGATCGACCGCCCACAGGGCGTGGACGGTGTCCGAGGCGTAGAGGACGCCGTCCAGCACGGCCGGGTCGTTGAACCGGCTGTACTTCTCCGTCGCGAAGGACCAGCGCTCGGCGCCCGTCTCCAGGTCGAAGGCGCGCATCCGCTCACCGGTCGCGATGATGACCAGGCCCTCGTGGACCTCGAAGCCGCGGTTGCTGCTGCGGCCGATCTTCTTCGTCCAGACCTGGTGGCCGGTCGCGGTGTCGCGGACCGTGAGGTTCTCGCGGAAGTCGGTGTAGACGAGGCGCTTGCCGGAGACCCGCGCGGTGAGGCCGTTGGCCTCGGTGCCGTGGTCGCGCTGCTCGCGCCAGACGACCTTGCCCGAGGAGGTGTCGATCGCGGCGATCACGTTGTCCGGAGTGCGGAAGTCCTTGTCCAGGATTCCGGCGACGACATAGACATGGCCGGCGTCGGCGGCGATGACCCGGGGCTGGGAGTACTCCTTGTCGCCGAGCCGGCTGCGCCAGGTGTCCTTGCCGGTCCTGGGGTCGAGCCCGATGATGTTGCCGTCGTAGTGGGCGCTGGCCAGATAGAGCGTCCCGTTCCCGATCAGCATGCTCGCGCCCGGGGTCGTCACCTCGGCGCGCGACCAGATCTCCTTGCCGGTGGCCAGGTCGCGGGCCACCAACGGGTCGCCGGAGACCAGCACCACGTCGTCGACCACGGCGACCGCGGATATCCAGGCCAGCCCGTCGTACGTGGTGGTGTGCTGCCAGGCCGGCTTCGGCTTCCCGCCCGGCCGGGCGACATCGCCCCCGGGCTTGCCGGACTCCCCCGGCTCCGGCGAACCGGAGCCGCCGCCCTCGGCCGGCTCCTCGACCGGGCCGCAGGCCGCGGTCCCGGCACCCAGCAGGGCCAGCCCCGCCCCGGCTCCGGCCAGCTTGAACATCCGCCTGCGCGACACATCGGCTCTGCCCATGGCGTGCCCGTCCCCCTCGTTCATTACGCGATTCCGGGCCCTCGTTCGCAATCGAAAAGCCCCACCCGGGCCGATCACCCGAGGCGGGGACAGACTAACCAGCGGTTTTCCGTCCACGCGCGTAGCGAACGCGACCGGAACGCTCCTGTGACGCCGCTGTCACCGTGTCCGGGACGCGAAAAGGGGCGGCCCCGGCCGGTCGAAACCGGTCGGGGCCGCCCCTTCGGACGCTACTGCCAAAGGCAGCGGGTGTCCGTCACGCTTCCTTCGTCATGTTCGGGCCGCCGCCCGCCGCCTGCTCGATCGGCGGGACGTCGGGCAGCGCCGACTTCTCCTCGCCGCGGAAGGTGAACTTCTCTTCGTCGCCCTCGCCCTCGCTGCCGACGACCACGATGTGGCCGGGGCGCAGCTCGCCGAAGAGGATCTTCTCCGAGAGGACGTCCTCGATCTCGCGCTGGATCGTCCGGCGCAGCGGCCGGGCGCCCATCACGGGGTCGTAGCCCTTCTTGGCGAGCAGCTTCTTGGCCTCCGTGCTGAGCTCGATGCCCATGTCACGGTCCTTGAGCCGCTCGTCCACCTTCGCGATCATCAGGTCGACGATCTCGATGATGTCTTCCTGGCTGAGCTGGTGGAAGACGACGGTGTCGTCGACACGGTTGAGGAACTCGGGCCGGAAGTGCTGCTTGAGCTCTTCGTTGACCTTGACCTTCATCCGCTCGTAGTTCGTCTTGACGTCGCCCTGGGCGGCGAAGCCCAGGTTGAAGCCCTTGGAGATGTCCCGGGTCCCGAGGTTGGTCGTCATGATGATGACCGTGTTCTTGAAGTCCACGACCCGGCCCTGGGAGTCGGTCAGCCGACCGTCCTCCAGGATCTGGAGCAGGGAGTTGAAGATGTCGGGGTGAGCCTTCTCGACCTCGTCGAAGAGGACGACGGAGAACGGCTTGCGGCGCACCTTCTCGGTGAGCTGGCCACCCTCCTCGTAACCCACGTAACCGGGGGGCGAACCGAAGAGCCGCGAGACCGTGTGCTTCTCGCTGAACTCCGACATGTCGAGGGAGATCAGCGCGTCCTCGTCGCCGAACAGGAACTCGGCGAGCGTCTTGGACAGCTCGGTCTTACCGACACCGGACGGGCCGGCGAAGATGAACGAGCCACCGGGGCGCTTCGGGTCCTTCAGACCGGCCCGCGTACGGCGGATGGCCTGCGAGAGCGCCTTGATGGCGTCCTTCTGCCCGATGACGCGCTTGTGGAGCTCGTCCTCCATGCGCAGCAGCCGGGAGGACTCCTCCTCGGTCAGCTTGAAGACCGGGATGCCGGTGGCGGTGGCGAGGACCTCGGCGATGAGCTCGCCGTCGACCTCGGCCACGACGTCCATGTCGCCGGCCTTCCACTCCTTCTCGCGCTTGGCCTTCGCCGCCAGCAGCTGCTTCTCCTTGTCGCGGAGAGAGGCCGCCTTCTCGAAGTCCTGGGAGTCGATGGCCGACTCCTTGTCGCGGCGGACGCCCGCGATCTTCTCGTCGAACTCGCGGAGGTCCGGCGGCGCGGTCATCCGGCGGATGCGCATCCGGGAACCGGCCTCGTCGATCAGGTCGATCGCCTTGTCCGGCAGGAAGCGGTCCGAGATGTACCGGTCGGCCAGCGTCGCGGCCTGGACCAGCGCCTCGTCCGTGATGGACACGCGGTGGTGGGCCTCGTAGCGGTCGCGCAGACCCTTGAGGATCTCGATCGTGTGCGGCAGCGACGGCTCCGCGACCTGGATCGGCTGGAAGCGGCGCTCCAGCGCGGCGTCCTTCTCCAGGTGCTTGCGGTACTCGTCCAGGGTGGTCGCGCCGATGGTCTGGAGCTCGCCTCGCGCCAGCATGGGCTTGAGGATGCTCGCGGCGTCGATCGCGCCCTCGGCGGCGCCCGCACCCACCAGGGTGTGGAGCTCGTCGATGAACAGGATGATGTCGCCGCGGGTGCGGATCTCCTTCAGGACCTTCTTCAGGCGCTCCTCGAAGTCACCGCGGTAGCGGGAGCCGGCGACCAGGGCGCCGAGGTCGAGGGTGTAGAGGTGCTTGTCCTTGAGGGTCTCGGGCACCTCGCCCTTGACGATGGCCTGGGCCAGGCCCTCGACCACCGCGGTCTTGCCGACGCCGGGCTCACCGATGAGCACCGGGTTGTTCTTCGTGCGGCGGGAGAGCACCTGCATGACCCGCTCGATCTCCTTCTCGCGCCCGATGACCGGGTCGAGCTTGGATTCGCGGGCGGCCTGCGTGAGGTTGCGGCCGAACTGGTCGAGCACCAGCGACGTGGAGGGCGTGCCCTCCGCGGGGCCGCCCGCGGTGGCCGCCTCCTTGCCGCCGGAGTACCCGGACAGCAGCTGGATGACCTGCTGACGCACCCGGTTCAGGTCGGCGCCGAGCTTCACGAGGACCTGGGCGGCGACGCCCTCGCCCTCGCGGATCAGGCCGAGCAGGATGTGCTCCGTGCCGATGTAGTTGTGGCCGAGCTGGAGGGCCTCGCGGAGCGACAGCTCCAGGACCTTCTTGGCTCGGGGCGTGAAGGGGATGTGGCCGGACGGGGCCTGCTGGCCCTGGCCGATGATCTCCTCCACCTGCTGGCGGACCGCCTCGAGCGAAATCCCGAGGCTCTCCAGGGCCTTAGCGGCGACACCCTCACCCTCGTGGATCAGGCCCAGGAGGATGTGCTCGGTGCCGATGTAGTTGTGGTTGAGCATCCGGGCTTCTTCCTGAGCCAGGACGACAACCCGCCGCGCGCGGTCGGTGAACCTCTCGAACATCGTTAATCGCTCCTCAGAGCGGTCAGGCAGTAAGGGGTCGGTCCCCTCCCTGTCCTTCCGCAGCTTAGTCCCGCAAGCGGGGACCGCTCATTTCAACTGCCGACACCCGGCCCTGCTTCCCGGGGGATCGCCCGCCCCGAACGCCGACAACTGCTCCAACCCGATGGTGCGAGACGATGTTCCCGCAGGCCAGGCCAATACCCCAGTCGCCAGTACGCCGATGGCGAACGTGAGACGTGGATGGCTTGCGTGTCGCCCCTCCCCACTAGGGATGTCTTACCCGCAATTACAGACAGTCCATGCGGCGTACGCGGGTTCCCTCCGCTACGGGCGAACATCTTCGTACTCCTGAATGCGCCCGTACGCCCCCAACCCGGACACCCTACGCGGTCGCGCGTACGCGCTACGTAACCTGGGAGGCCGGTCGGGGGTTGTTCCGTCATGACCCTCACCGTCCCGCCGCCCCGTGTCCCGCCCGTCGTCGAGCTGGGCGGTGCTGCCCGGGGCGAGCCGTGGGACGGCTGGGCCGGGTGGTACGAGCGGGAGTTGGGCTGGGCCACCGCGGGCGGTGCGCCGGTGCGGCTGCTGACCGGGCTGCGGTTCGACGCTCTCGTCGTCCCCGCCGTGGCCGGACACGCGGCGCTGCGGCGGGTGGGCCCGACGGGGCCGGTGGCGCTCATGGGGCTGCGGATGAGCCTGCTGGTGGCGCCGGGGAGCGCGGAGGAGCTGCCGGGGCTGCTCGACTGGCTGGAGTGGGGCGGGGTCGCGCTGTCGCTGACCGGTCTCGGCGCGGGCGGGCGGATCACCGCTCCGCCGCCGCCGGGGCGTCCGGCGGAGCCGGGGGCCGCCTCCTGGCTGCGGCCCCCCAGGCCGTCACGGGAACAGGACGAAGCGCCGGTTCTCCCGGCTTTCTCCGGCTTCGGGAGCAGGCATGCCGATGCTCCCGACCTCGTCCGGCTCGTGGACGCCGTGGCGACGGAATGCCACCGGGCGCGACTGGCGCGTGCCCGGGCGGGCTTGTTCCACGATGAGCCCGTGACTCAGCCGTTGGCCTTCTCGTAAGCCTCACGGATCTCGGCCGGGACGCGGCCGCGGTCATTCACATTGTGGCCGTTCTCGCGGGCCCACTTACGGATCTCGGCGGTGTCCTTGTTGCCACCGGAGACGGCGCGGCCCTTGCCACGGCCCGACGCCGCACGGCCGCCGGTACGCCGGCCGTTCTTCGCGTAGGGCTCAAGAAGGGAACGCAGCTTGTCCGCGTTGCTGGTGGTGAGGTCGATCTCGTACGTCTTGCCATCCAGCGCGAACGTCACCGTCTCGTCCGCCTCGCCACCGTCGAGGTCGTCAACAAGAAGGACCTGAACCTTCTGTGCCACCGGATTTCCTTTCATCGAAAATGGAGTACGCGGAAAGGAAACCGCTTTTCCTCGGAAAACACAAACCCCCGGGAGAGGTTCAGGAGCTCAAGGAGACGGGAAACATGCGCGATTCGGACATAGGGGCGCGGCCCCTCTTCCGGCTCTTCGCGCGGTCACAGGTGCAGAAGCATCCGGCTGTTGCCCAAGGTGTTCGGCTTCACTCGTTCGAGACCGAGGAACTCCGCGACTCCCTCGTCATAGGAACGCAGCAGCTCGCTGTAGACATCTCCGTCGACGGGCGTCTCTCCGATCTCCACGAAGCCGTGCTTCGCGAAGAAGTCGACTTCGAAGGTGAGACAGAAAACCCGGCGGACGCCCAGCCAGCGGGCGGTCCGCAGCAGCTTGTCGAGGACCTGGTGGCCCACTCCGGCGCCCTTGAGGCCGTGGTCGACGGCGAGCGTGCGGACTTCGGCGAGGTCTTCCCACATGACGTGCAGCGCACCGCAGCCGACGACCGAGGCGTCCTCGTCGCGTTCGGCGATCCAGAACTCCTGGATGTCCTCGTAAAGCGTCACCGTCGCTTTGTCGAGGAGGATGCCTTCGCGCACGTAGCCGTCGAGGAGACGGCGGACGGCGGGCACATCGCTCGTCCGTGCGCGCCGGACGGTGATGGCCGCGTTTATAACCGACGGTTCGGTCTGGGAATCGGTTTGCGGAAGCTCTGAGGACATACGCAGACGCTATCGCCCGGTCTCCGGCTCCGCGTCATCGGCCGCTTCAGCGGCTTCGGCATCCCCGGCCTCGTCCGCGGCGGCCGCGCCGTCCTCGGGAAGAGCGGGCAGAACGATCCGCATCGCGTCGCGCAGGGCCTCGCGCTGCTCGGCCGACATCATCCCGAAGAACGCGACGAGCGCGGCCGCCGGGTTGTCGCTCTGCGACCAGGCTTCGTTCATCAGGGCGGCGGCGTATGCGGCGCGGGTGGAGACGGCCGTATATCGATATGCGCGGCCCTCCACTTCGCGGCGGACCCAGCCCTTCTGATGGAGATTGTCCATTACCGTCATGACGGTGGTGTAGGCGATGGACCGCTCCTGCTGAAGGTCCTCCAGGACTTCCCGCACGGTGACCGGACGATTCCATTCCCAGACCCGTGTCATCACGGCGTCTTCGAGCTCTCCCAATTGACGGGGCACAGCGTCACCTTAGTGCCAGATGTCTGGAATGCGTAGCTATTCACACAGCAAAAGGGCGTACGACTCCTCGGGAGTCGTACGCCCTTTCGTATACGGGAGTGCCCGGCGCACCCCGGAGGGGTCAGGCCCCTTCGGTGCGCGGGGTCTGCTGAACCGACTCGGCGCGGCCGATCGCCGCGTCCACGGCCGCGTCCTCCTTGGCCTTGTTGGGGCCGCCCTGGCTCTTGACGATCGTCACGACCAGGCCGATGAAGAAGGCGGCCATCACCACGGGGGGCACGAGCGCGGATACGTAGTCCATGCCCTCCAGAGTAGCGAGCCGCCTCCCGGCCCCCGGAGAGGCCCTACCCCGCGCGGCGCTGCGGCGGCTGGGGGACCGGGCGGCGCGGCGGGAAGACCTCGGAGGGCTTCGGGGCCGGGCGTTCGGACGGCGGTACGGGGCGGGCCGGGGCCGGCGGCGTCTTCGGCTTATCCGGCTCGGCGGCGCGCCCGCCGGGCAGCGCGAGCAGTCTGCTGCGGGGCGCCGGGGCGGTCGCGGGCACGGCCCGTCCGGCGAGCCGGGCGCGCACCGAGCGCTCCGCGATCATCTGGCAGCGCTCCAGGAGGGCCGCGGCGAGCGGGCCGCCGCGCAGGGCGCGCAGCGCGGCCAGGTCCTCGGGAAGCGGGTCGTATCCGGCGGCCAGGGCGTCCTGGAGGAGTTCCAGATAGCCGGTGAGGGAGCCGGGGAGGGCTTCGCGGTAGCGGACGAGGTCGGCGAGGAGGAAGGCGCGCAGCCGTCCGGCCTCGGCGACGGCCTCGTCCACGCCGCCCGCCAGCCGCAGGCAGTCCTGGACATCCTCGTCGGGCAGGGGCGCGGGGTGCAGCGCGAAGGCGAGGGCGCGTCGGAGCACTCGCAGCTCGTCCGCGCTGAAGGCCATACCGCCGCGTGATCCGTAGGGCGTGGGCATGACGCGACAATACGTGCTAAAGGGACAAAATCGGCTTAACTGGTCGTCGGTGGCGCGGCGGCCCCGGAGCGCCGTCGCGCCCGGAGCCGCCGGTCAGAGGCTTGCGCCTACAGCCGCGACACGTTGCGCTCGTACACCAGGCGGAGCCCGATGAGGGTCAGCCAGGGCTCGTGCTCGTCGATGACGGAGGACTCGCCCAGCACCATCGGAGCAAGGCCGCCGGTCGCGATGACGGTGACGTCGTCCGGGTCGGCCGCCAGCTCCTTCTTCATCCGCTCCACGACCCCGTCGACCTGGCCGGCGAAGCCGTAGATGATGCCCGCCTGCATGGCCTCGACGGTGTTCTTGCCGATGACGCTGCGCGGCCGGGCCAGCTCGATCTTGCGGAGCTGGGCACCCTTGACGCCCAGCGCCTCGACGGAGATCTCGATGCCGGGCGCGATGACACCGCCGGTGTACTCGCCCCGGACCGAGACCGCGTCGAAGGTGGTGGCCGTGCCGAAGTCGACCACGATCGCCGGGCCGCCGTACAGGTCGACGGCGGCGACCGCGTTGATGATGCGGTCCGCGCCGACCTCCTTCGGGTTGTCCATCAGGATCGGCACCCCGGTCTTGATGCCCGGCTCCACGAGCACGGCGGGGACGTCTCCGTAATAGCGGCGGGTCACCTCGCGCAGCTCGTGCAGCACGGCCGGGACCGTGGAGCAGATCGCGATGCCCTCGATGCCGTCGCCCAGCTCCATGCCGAGCAGCGGGTGCATGCCCATGAGGCCCTGGAGCAGCACGGCGAGCTCGTCGGCGGTGCGGCGTGAGTCCGTGGAGATCCGCCAGTGCTCGACGATCTCCTCGCCGTCGAACAGGCCGAGGACGGTGTGGGTGTTCCCGACGTCGATGGTGAGCAGCATCAGGCGCCGGCTCCGTCGGTGTCGCGGAAGTCCAGGCCGATGTCCAGGATCGGCGAGGAGTGGGTCAGCGCGCCCACGGCCAGATAGTCGACCCCGGCCTCCGCGTAGGCGCGGGCCGAGCCGAGGGTGAGCCGGCCGGAGGACTCCAGGAAGGCGCGCCCGCCGGTCAGGGCGACCGCCTCCGCGGTCTCGGCCGGGGTGAAGTTGTCCAGCAGGATCAGGTCGGCGCCCGCCGCCAGGACCTCGGTGAGCTGGGCCGGGGTGTCCACCTCGACCTCGATCGGGACGTCCGGGAACTCCTCCCTGACCCGCTTGAACGCCTCGGCGACCCCGCCCGCCGCGATGACGTGGTTGTCCTTGACCAGCGCGGCGTCGGACAGCGAGAACCGGTGGTTGACGCCGCCGCCGCAGCGCACCGCGTACTTCTCCAGGGCGCGCAGCCCCGGCGTCGTCTTGCGGGTGTCCCGGACCTCGGCCTTGGTGCCCTCCAGCACATCGGCCCAGGCGCGGGTGGCGGTGGCGATGCCGGAGAGCCGGCAGAGCAGGTTGAGGGCGCTGCGCTCGCCGGTGAGGAGGTCGCGGGTGCGGGTGGTGACGGTCAGCAGCTTCTGGCCGAGGGCGACGCGGTCGCCGTCCTCGACATGCCGCTCGACCTCGAACTCGGAGGTGCAGACGATCGACAGGACCGCCTCCGCCACGCGCAGCCCGGCCACCACACCGGCCTCGCGGGCGGTGAAGTCACCGGTGGCCATGGCGTCCTCGGCGACGGTGGCGAAGGTCGTGACGTCCACCCCGCCGTCCAGGTCCTCGGCGATGGCGAGGTGCGCGATGTCCTCGACCTGGATCGGGTCCAGACCGGATTCGGCGAGGAGCTGGGCGAGCGCGGGGTCGAGCCCGCACTCCTCGTACTCCTCGTCGCCGCCGCAGCCGCAGCCGTCCCCGCAGCCGCCCGCGGCGGGGGCGGGCGCGCCGACCCGGATCAGCGGTACGTCCACGGGAGTGGGGCGCGGATTCTCTTCGGGCGTGCTCACGGTTACGGCTCCTCGGGAGTGGGGTGGGTGGTGCTCGTCGCTGCGCAGTCTGGTGCCCCGGGCGCGTCCACGGGCCCGAATGCCTCGGTATCCGTCCGACGGAGGACGAGGCTCCGGTCGGAATCGAGGCGTACGACGAGGTGGCGGCGCCCGTGCGCGTCATCGCGCTCGGGCCGGTCCTCGCGCCAGTGGCAGCCGCGGGTCTCCTCGCGGGCGCGGGCGGCGGCGACCAGGACCCGGGAGACCAGCAGCAGGTTCGTGGCCTCCCACGCCTCGACGCCGGGCACCGCGGGCTTGGCCTCCGCCGCGGGTCCGGCCTCCGCCGCGCCCTCGCGGGTGCCGGGGCGCAGGGCCTCCAGCTCGTCCGCCGCGCCGGCCAGGCTGTCGGCGGAGCGCAGCACCCCGGCGCCCCGGGTCATGGCGCGCTGGACCGTGAGCCGGGTCTCGGGGGCGAGGAGCGGGACGGGCGTCCCGGCGGGCCCGACGGCCTCGCCGGAGCGGGGGCGGTCGGTGATGATGTCGGCGGCGATGCGCTCGGCGAAGACGAGTCCTTCGAGCAGCGAGTTGGACGCCAGCCGGTTCGCGCCGTGCACCCCGGTGCAGGCGACCTCGCCGCAGGCGTACAGGCCGGGGACGGTCGTACGGCCCCGCAGGTCGGTGCGAACGCCGCCGGACGCGTAGTGCGCGGCGGGGGCTACGGGGATGGGCTCGGTGACCGGGTCGATGCCGTGGGACCGGCAGGCGGCCAGGATGGTCGGGAAGCGGTTCTCCCACATCTCGGCGCCGAAGTGCCGGCCGTCGAGATACATGTGGTCGGTGCCCTTGAGCTGCATCTGGCGGGTGATGCCCTTGGCGACGATGTCGCGCGGGGCCAGCTCCGCCAGCTCGTGCTGCCCGAGCATGAAGCGCGTACCGGAGGCGTCGACCAGGTGGGCGCCCTCGCCGCGTACCGCTTCGGAGACCAGCGGCTGCTGGCCCTCGGAGCCGGCGCCGAGGAACAGGACGGTGGGGTGGAACTGGACGAACTCCAGGTCCGAGACCTCCGCGCCGGCCCGCAGCGCGAGCGCCACGCCGTCGGCGGTGGAGACCGAGGGGTTGGTGGTGGCGGAGAAGACCTGGCCCATGCCGCCGGTGGCCAGGACCACGGCCGGGGCGTTGACCGCGCCGACGCCGTCGTGCTGGCCCTCGCCCATGACGTGCAGGGTGACCCCGGCGGTACGGCCTTCGGCGTCGGTGAGGAGGTCGAGCACGAGGGCGTTCTCGATGGTGTGCAGGGCGGCCGCGCGGACCGCCTCCACCAGGGCGCGGGAGACCTCGGCGCCGGTCGCGTCGCCGCCCGCGTGGACGATGCGGCGGCGGTGGTGGCCGCCCTCGCGGGTGAGGGCGACGGAGCCGTCCTCGGCGGTGTCGAAGCGGGCGCCGGTCTCCATCAGCCGGCGCACCGCGCCCGGGCCGTCGGTGACCAGGGCGCGCACCGCGGACACGTCGCAGAGGCCGACGCCGGCGACCAGGGTGTCGTCCAGGTGCTGTTCGGGGGTGTCGCCCTCGCCGAGGGCCGCCGCGATGCCGCCCTGGGCCCAGCGGGTGGAGCCGGCGTCCAGGCGGGCCTTGGTCACCACGACGGTGGCGAGGCCCGCGGCGGCGCAGCGCAGGGCGGTGGTGAGCCCGGCCACGCCGGAGCCGACGACCACGACGTCGGCGTCGATGGACCAGCCGGGTGCGGGGGCTGTCAGCCGTATTCCGGTCACGGGGTCACTCCGAAGGTGAGGGGGATGTTGTCGATGAGACGGGTGGCGCCGACCCGGGCGGCGACGGCGAGGATCGCCGCACCGGCCGCGCGGTCGTCGGGGATCTCGGTGAAGTCGGCCGGGTCCACGAGCGCCACGTAGTCCAGGGCGAGCGGCGGGCTCGCGGCCGCCGCCTCCTCCAGGACCGTGCGGGCGGCCGCGCGCACGGCGGCGGGTCCGGCGTCCGGGCGGGCCCGGGCGACCGCCTGGGCGTCGGCCGCGAGGCGGGCCTCGCCGAGCCGGTTGAGCCCGGCGGCCCGGTCCTCGGTGGCACCGGTGGCCTGCGCGCGGGCGTGCAGGGCGGCCTGGGCGGCGAGCCGGTCGCGGGCCGCGAACAGGGCCCGGGACAGGGCGAGCGCGGTGCGCCGCTCGTGCGGATCGAGGAAGCGGTTGCGGCTGGACAGCGCGAGGCCGTCCGGCTCCCGGACCGTCTCGACGCCGCTGATCTCCACCGGGAAGTTCAGGTCGCGCACCATGCGCCGGATCAGGGCGAGCTGCTGGGCGTCCTTCTGGCCGAAGAACGCGATGTCCGGGCGGGTGAGGTGGAGCAGCTTGGCGACGACGGTGAGCATGCCGTCGAAGTGGCCGGGGCGCGAGGCCCCCTCAAGCCGCTCACCCATCGGGCCCGCCGAGATCCGGACCTGTGGCTCGCCGCCCGGGTAGACCTCGTCCACGGCCGGGGCGAAGACCACGTCGGCGCCGGCCGCGCCGGCCACCGCGAGGTCGGCGCCGAGCGTGCGCGGGTAGCGGTCGAGGTCGGCGGCCTCGCCGAACTGGAGCGGGTTGACGAAGACGGTGACGACGACCTGCCCGGCGGGGCCCGCGTGGGCGCGGGCGGCGCGGACGAGCGAGGCGTGGCCCTCGTGCAGGGCGCCCATCGTCATGACGACGGCCCGCCGCCCCTCGGGGGCGTACGCCTGAAGCTCGGCGGCGGTGTGCAGCAGGGCCGGGGTGGATGTGGTGGCGGTCATCGGGACTCCTCCGGTCCGCTGCCGGTGCCGCCGTCCGCCAGGGCGTCGAGCAGGTCCTCGGCCAGCTCCGGCTTGAGCAGGCCGTGGGCGAGGGCGCGGTCCGCCGTGGCGCGGGCCATCGCCACGTAACCGGCGACCGTCTGCGGGGCGTGGGCGCGCAGCTCGCCGAGGTGCGCGGTGACGGTGCCGGCGTCGCCGCGGGCGACCGGGCCGGTGAGCGCCGCGTCGCCGGAGCGCAGGGCGTTGTCCAGGGCGGCGCCGAGCAGCGGGCCGAGCATCCGGTCGGGGGCGGTGACCCCGGCGGTGCGCAGCAGCTCCATCGACTGGGCGACCAGGGTGACCAGGTGGTTCGCGCCGAGCGCGAGGGCCGCGTGGTAGAGCGGACGGGACTCCTCCGCGATCCACTCCGGTTCGCCGCCCATCTCGATGACCAGCGCCTCGGCGGCGAGCCGCAGTTCGTCGGGCGCGGTGACCCCGAAGGAGCAGCCGGCCAGCCGCTGGACGTCCACGGAGGTGCCGGTGAACGTCATCGCGGGGTGCAGCGCGAGCGGCAGGGCGCCGGCCCGGCGCGCGGGGTCCAGCACCTTCGTCCCGTACCGCCCGGAGGTGTGGACGAGGAGCTGTCCGGGGCGGACCGCCCCGGTCTCGGCCAGGCCCTCGACCAGCCCGGGGAGGGCGTCGTCGGGGACGGTCAGCAGGACGAGCTCGGCGCGCGCGAAGACGTCGGCGGGCGGCACCAGCGGCACGTCGGGCAGGAGGTCCGCGGCGCGCCGCCGGGAGGCGTCGGAGACCCCGGAGACGGCGACCGGGCGGTGGCCCGCGAGGGCGAGGGAGGCGGCCAGGGCGGGGCCGACACGGCCCGCCCCCACCACGCCGACGGTGAGCCGGGCGGGGCGGTCCCTGGCGTCGAGCGGGTCCATGGGAGCTGTTGCGTTCACACTGCGGGCCTTCCGTTCCAGTCCGCGGGGGGTACCGGACGATTCCCTTGCATGCTACGCCAGCGGCCGCCCGCCCTCCCGACTTGTCCACAGGCTGTGGATACCGCTCCGGGCGGGCCCCGGAAACGCGGTGGGCAGGTCCGGCGTTCTGCGTGATGATCGTCCCATGGCAGACATGAACACGCAGGTGACGGACGAGACGGCGGAGCCGGACGGCGAGGAGGCGGGGCGGCTGCGCCGGCTCACCGCCTGGCGGACGGCCGGGCGCGCCCTGTCCCGTCTCCCGCAGGACCGCACGCTCGGCGAGCAGCTGGCCGCCCTGGCGGCGGACGCCGGGACCGTCACCGACCCGGACCTCCCGGCGGACATCTACGGGGACGGTGTCGTCGGTGAGCTGGAGCGGCGGGTCGCCGGGCTGCTGGGCACGGAGGCCGCCGTGTTCTTCCCGACCGGGACGATGGCGCAGCAGGTCGCGCTGCGCTGCTGGGCCGCCCGCACCGGCAACCCCGTCGTCGCCCTGCACCCGCTGGCCCACCCGGAGGTGCACGAGAGCGGCGCCCTGGGGGCGGTGAGCGGGCTGCGCACGGTCCACCCGACGACCGATCCGAGGCTGCCCACCGCCGAGGAGGTCCGCGACTGCCCGGAGCCGTTCGGCACTCTGATGCTGGAGCTGCCGCTGCGGGACGCCGGTTTCCTGCTGCCCACCTGGGAGGAGCTGGAGGACGTGGTGGCCGCCGCCCGGGACCGGGACGCCGTCGTCCACTTCGACGGGGCCCGGCTGTGGGAGTGCGCCACGCGCTTCGGGCGCGGGCTGCCGGAGATCGCCGCGCTCGCGGACAGCGTGTACGTGTCGTTCTACAAGTCCCTGGGCGGGATCTCGGGGGCCGTGCTCGCCGGTTCCGCCTCGCTGACCGAGGAGGCCCGCCTCTGGCGGCACCGGTACGGCGGTCAGCTCTTCCAGCAGTTCCCGGCGGCGGTCGCGGCCCTGGCCGGGCTCGACCGGGAACTGCCGAAGCTGCCGTCGTACGTGGCGCACGCGAAGGTGGTCGCCGGGGCGCTGGCCGAGGGCTTCGAGGCGGCCGGCGCGGGCTGGTTCCGGGTGCATCCGGAGGTGCCGCACACCCACCAGTTCCAGGTGTGGCTGCCGTACGACGCGGACGTGCTGACGGAGGCGTCGGTGCGGCAGGCGGAGGAGACGGGCACGGTGCTCTTCCGCCGCTGGTTCACCCCGGACGCGGGCGCGCCGGGGGTGGCGTTCACGGAGGTCACGGTGACGGAGGCCGGGCTGGAGTGGAGCGCGGACGACGTACGGGACGCGGTGGCCGCGTTCCTGGAGCGGCTGGAAGGCACCATGGACCGGTGAGCGTCACCATCGGCATCGCGGGACTCGCCCCCGAGCGCATCGTCTTCCGGACCTCCCCGCTCGTGGAGCTGGGCGTCGCCCTGCACGCCCTCTCCGAGCCGGGCCACCACCCGGGGCTGCACGGCTGGGCGACGGCCACCGCCACGGCCCTGGAGCCCGATCTCGCCGACCGGCTGCACGAGGCGGAGTTCCTGTGGCGGAACACCTTCTCGGACATCTTCATGCCGTTCGCCGGGGTCGTCGGCGGGGACGGCACGACGGGCGACAGCCTGGCCGCCGATCTGGACATCCTGGACCGTCTGGACGACGACCGGTTCGTCTCCGCCGCCCTGGAGTTCACCTGCGCCGCTTTTCACGGGACCGGCGCGGCCTCCCCACTGCGGAACGCCGAGGCGCGGGCCCGGGCGCTGGACATGGCGGCGGCGCGCGGCCCGCGCCAGGTGGAGTTCACCAAGCGGCTGCTGGCCGGCCTCGCTCCCGTACGCCGCTGGCTGCGCCGCCTGTTCGAGGACTGCGAGCAGGCGTTCTTCGCGGACACCTGGGAGCGGGTGCGGGTCCAGCTGGTGGCGGACGCCCGGCACAAGACGGACCTGCTGCGGCACAAGGGGCTCGCCGAGGCGATACGGGCGGTCTCGCCCGCGCTCACGCTCGACGCGGACGGCGGCCGGATCAGCGTGGACAAGCTGGCCGAGGGGGCGGCCGACGCCACGGACCCCGCCGTCGGCCCCGGGCTCACCCTGATCCCGACCGTCTTCGGCCGGCCGCATCTGATGGTGCTGCACGCCCCGGGCTGGCGGCCGGTCATCCACTACCCGGTCCACCGGCCGGAGCTGCCCGCGCCCGCCTCGGTGGAGCTGCTCCAGCTGCGGCTGGAGGCGCTGGCGCACCCGATGCGGATGCGGCTGTGCCGGAACATCGCGCGTTCCCCGTACACCACCGGTGAACTCGCCGACACGAACGGGATCACCCCGCCCGAGGTCTCCCGCCATCTCGCGGTACTCAAGAAGGCCGGTCTGGTCACGACCCGGCGCCGGGGCCGGTACGTGCTGCACCAGCTGGACCTGACCGCGGTGGCCCGGCTCGGCAGCGACTTCCTGGAAGGAATCCTGCGCTAGGTCGCGCCCGGGGCCGGGTGCTCAGCCCGTGCCGCCGCCGGCGCGGACCAGGCCCGTCTCGTACGCGAGGACTACGACCTGTACCCGGTCGCGCAGGGACAGCTTGGTCAGGATGCGGCCGACGTGTGTCTTCACGGTCGCCTCGGAGAGCACCAGGCGGCCCGCGATCTCGCCGTTCGACAGGCCCTGCGCGACGAGCAGCATCACCTCGCGCTCGCGTTCGGTGAGCTTGGCGATGTCCTTGTGCTGCGGCTCCGGGGTGCCGCTGGGCAGCATCGGCGAGAACCGGTCGAGCAGCCGGCGGGTGGTGGACGGGGCGACGACCGCGTCCCCGCTGTGCACGGAGCGGATCGCGGCGAGCAGTTCGCCCGGCGGGACGTCCTTCAGCATGAAGCCGCTGGCCCCGGCCTTCAGCCCGGAGAACGCGTACTCGTCCAGGTCGAACGTGGTCAGGATCAGCACCTTCGGCGGCTCGGACTGCGCGCAGATGCGGCGGGTGGCCTCGACGCCGTCCAGCTTCGGCATGCGGACGTCCATCAGCACCACGTCCACGGCGGTGGCGCGCAGGATGTCGATCGCCTCCGCGCCGTCACCGGCCTCGGCGACCACCTCCATGTCGGGCTGGGCGGCGAGCACCATCCGGAAGCCGGTGCGCAGCAGCACCTGGTCGTCGACGAGCATCACGCGGATCGCCATGGGGGCTGTTCTCTCCTCGTTCGTTCAGCGGTCGGCGGCCTTGAGGGGCAGCAGCGCGCTGATCCGGAATCCTCCGCCGGGGCGCGGCCCGGCGTCCAGTGTGCCGCCGACCATGCCGACCCGCTCCCGCATGCCGATCATGCCGTGGCCGGCGCCGTCGGCGCCGCCGTCCTCGTACAGCTCGTGCGCGGCGCCCCGCCCGTCGTCCTCGACCAGCAGGCCGAGCCCGTCGTCGAAGTAGACCAGCCGCACACTGGCCCCGGCGTGCGGGCCGCCGTGCTTGCGGGTGTTGGTCAGGGCCTCCTGCACGATCCGGTACGCGGTCAGCTCGACGCCGCTGGGCAGCGGGCGGGCGGTCCCCTCGACCTTGAAGTCCACCGCCAGGCCGGCCTTGCGGACCTGGTCGATCAGCTCCTCGATCTGCTCGACGTCGGGCTGCGGGACATACTCCCCGCTCTCCCGCGTATCGCCCGTGCGCAGCACCCCGAGCAGCCGCCGCATCTCCGCGAGCGCCTGGCGGCCGGTGCTGGAGATGGTCTCCAGCGCCTGCCGGGCCTGGTCGGGAGCCGCGTCCATAACATAGGCGGCGCCGTCGGCCTGCACCACCATCACGGAGACGTTGTGCGCGACGACGTCGTGCAGTTCGCGGGCGATACGGGCCCGCTCGGCGGCCACCGCGACCTTCGACTGGGCCTCGCGCTCCCGCTCCAGGCGGGCCGCCCGCTCCTCCAGCTGGTCGAAGTAGGCCCGCCGGGTCCGCATCGAGTCGCCGAGCACCCAGGCGAGCACGAACGGGACCGTGAGCACGACGACGACGAAGACCGTCTGCGCCCAGCTGCGCGGGGTGCCCTCCTCGTTGGGCCAGCGGAGCTGGGACATCGTGGCCGCGGTCAGGCTGCACGCCAGGGCGAGCCGGGATGCCCAGCGCTCACCGACGGTCGCCACGGTGAAGGTGATGACGAGCATCGCGAAATTCGCGACGGTCGGCCGGACCCCGCAGATCAGCTGGACCACGCCCATCGCGATGGCGAGCAGCAGCATCTTCTCCGGCGCGCGGCGACGCAGCGCCACGACGAGGCAGAGGCCGAGCACGACCGGCACCACCGCGACCCGTTCGAGAGCCCCGCCGTGCCCGACGTCGCCCACCACGATGGTCATGCCGGAGAGCCCGAGGAGGAAGACAGCCCAGAAGCTGTCGACGCCCGTCGGGTGTCTGCGGATGAAATCGTAGAGGCGTTGCACGTAACCCAGCGTAAAGAAGACCGGGGGCCGACGGGTCAACCGGAGGGGCGATCCGGGTCCCCGGACCGTACTCCCCAAGGTGGAGACTGAGCCCGTGACGGATGAGTGGCGTGGGTGGCAGGAGGCGGCGGAGACCGCTCTCTACGGCGACGAGGGTTTCTACCGGCGCCCCGAGGGCCCCGCGGGCCACTTCCGTACCTCTGTGCACGCCTCTCCCCTCTTCGCGGCCGCCGTCGCCCGGCTCCTGGTCCGCACGGCGGCGGACCTCGGCACCGCGCGGGTGGACCTGGTCGACATGGGTGCCGGGCGCGGGGAACTCGTCACCGGTGTCCTCGCCGCGCTCCCGGCCGAGGGCGGGGCGGGCCTCGCGGTGCGTGCGTACGCGGTGGAGCTCGCCGCCCGCCCCGAGGGCCTGGACCCCCGGGTGCGGTGGTGCGCCGAGCCGCCGTCCGGAGCGCGCGGGCTGCTCTTCGCCAACGAGTGGCTGGACAATGTGCCGCTGCCCGTCGCGGAGACCGATGCCGAGGGCGTCGAACGGTACGTCGAAGTGCGCACCCGGGACGGCGCGGAGCGGCTGGGCGCCCCGGTGACCGGGGCGGACGCGGAGTGGCTGCGCCGCTGGTGGCCGTCGGCGGGCCCGGGCAGCCGGGCGGAGATCGGCCGCCCGCGCGACGAGGCGTGGGCGGCGGCCGTGTCCACGCTGTCCGCCGGGCTCGCGGTGGCGGTGGATTACGCGCACGTACGCGGGGAACGCCCGCCCTTCGGCACCCTCACCGGCTTCCGCGCGGGCCACGAGGTCCGGCCGGTGCCGGACGGGAGCCGCGACCTGACGGCCCATGTGGCCCTGGACGCGTGCGCGGCGGCGGCCGGCCCCCCGGCGCACCTGCGTACCCAGCGCGAGGCCCTGGCAACCCTGGGCATCACGGGCGAACGCCCACCCCTGACCCTGGCGTCGGCCGACCCGTCCGCGTACGTCCGCGCACTGTCCACGGCGGGGGAGGCGGCGGAACTGACGGCGAGGGGCGGCCTGGGCGACTTCGGGTGGCTGGAACACGTGGTAAGCCCCTCCGGCGTTTGAGGAGCGGGGTCCGGGGCAGAGCCCCGAGCAACGGCGCGGCACGCAATAATCGCCCCATGACGGAGACGACCATCGGCATCGGCGGCGCAGCCGAAAGCACCGACATGGTGCTGAACATCGGCCCCCAGCACCCCTCCACCCACGGCGTGCTCCGCCTCCGCATCGTCCTGGACGGCGAACGCATCGCACACGCCGAACCGGTCGTCGGCTACATGCACCGCGGCGCGGAGAAGCTGTTCGAGGCCCGCGACTACCGCCAGATCATCATGCTCGCCAACCGTCACGACTGGCTCTCCGCGTTCTCCAACGAGCTGGGCGTCGTGATGGCCGTCGAGCGGATGCTCGGCATGGAGGTCCCCGAGCGCGCGGTCTGGACCCGCACCCTGCTCGCCGAGCTGAACCGGGTCCTCAACCACCTGATGTTCCTCGGCTCGTACCCGCTGGAACTCGGCGGGATCACCCCCGTGTTCCACGCGTTCCGGGAGCGCGAGGAGCTTCAGGCGGTGATGGAGGAGGTCTCCGGCGGCCGTATGCACTACATGTTCAACCGGGTCGGCGGCCTCAAGGAGGATCTGCCGGCGGGCTGGCTCGGCCGCGCCCGGGACGCCGTCGCCTCGGTCCGCTCCCGGATGGACGTGTACGACGGACTGGTCCTCGGGAACGAGATCTTCCGGGGCCGCACCCGGGGCGTCGGCGTGCTGTCGGCCGATGCGGTGCACGCGTACGGGGTGTCCGGGCCGATCGCCCGCGCCTCGGGCGTCGACTTCGATCTGCGGCGCGACGAGCCGTATCTGGCGTACGGGGAGCTGCGGGACACCCTGAAGGTCGTCACCCGGACCGAGGGCGACTGCCTGGCCCGGTTCGAATGCCTGCTGGAGCAGACCCACAACGCCCTGGACCTCGCGGACGCCTGCCTGGACCGGATGGCGGACCTCGCGCCGGGGCCCGTCAACCAGCGGCTGCCGAAGGTCCTCAAGGCCCCCGAGGGCCACACGTACGCCTGGACCGAGAACCCGCTCGGCGTCAACGGCTACTACCTGGTGTCCAAGGGCGAGAAGACCCCGTACCGGCTGAAGCTGCGCTCGGCGTCGTTCAACAACATCCAGGCGCTCACCGAGCTGCTGCCGGGCACGCTGGTCGCCGACATGGTCGCGATCCTGGGCTCGCTGTTCTTCGTCGTCGGCGACATCGACAAGTAGGGCGCCACCGCCACGTACCTGGCGCCCCCGGGCTCCCCCCGCGTTACGAGATCGCGCTGCGCAGCTCCGCGACGTCCAGCTGCTCCGTCTCGTCGTGCGCGGTGAGGTCGATGACCTTGCCGACGGCGCGGTCCCGCGGCGCGTCCGGGCGGTGCGCGGCCAGGACCTCCTCGCCGACCACGTCGGCCAGGTCCTCGTTCTGCACGGATTCGATGGCGGCGCGCTCGGCCGCGGCGGGCACGGCCTTCTGCGTACCGAAGAAGTCGAAGCTGCCCTGCGGCACCGGGTGGCGGCGGGGGCCCGCGTACGGGACGACCGCGCTGGCGGCCGGCACCGGGCGCATGGCGGGCGGCTCGACGGCGGGCCGGGTGGCGGGCAGGGCGGCCTGCGCCTGCTTCTCCTCCCGGGCGCGCTCCGCGAGGTCCCGCTTCGCCTGATCGGCGATCCGGCGGGCCTTCTGGAGCGCCGCGTTGCGCGGGAGGTCGGCCAGTGCGCGGGCGGCGCGGACGTAGGAGTCCGGGGTGGGGGTGGAGCGGGCCGGGGGCAGTGCGCGGGCGGGCGCGGACGCCTCGATCGCGAGCTGCCGCCGGCTCTCCAGGACGCTGGCGCGCTCGGTCTCCGCGTTCGCGTACCGCCGCAGCAGCGCGGCGTGTTCGCCCCGCAGCCCGGCCAGCTCGACGCGCTTGCGGCGCAGCTTCGTCTCCAGGCGGGCGCGGATCTCCCGCGCCTCCTCCAGGTCCGCTTCGAGCTCCGCCGCGCGCTCCTCGGCGCGCCATTCGTCGCTCGCGCGGGCGCGCGTCAGTTCGGCGACGCGACGGCCCGCCTCGCGGTCCCAGCCGCGCATGAGGACGGCGCCGGTGACGGCGGCCGCAGCCGCGGCCGCGACCAGCGCGCGCAGGACCATGGTTTCGGTCAGCAGCCAGGCCCCCGCTCCACAGGCCACCGCCGCTCCGGCGACGGCCGAAGGCGGAAGGATTCTGTGCAGTGGCGGTGAATGGCGATGGCGTCCACGGGGCATGGCCCGAAATTTACCGTGTACGCGGCGTACTTGGGGAGCCGCCCGGCAATCTGTGCCCGGCAAGTTACCCGGCGGCTCCCTAGGCCCGTTCTCCGGGCGCCTTCGCGAGGGGCCCTACTTCTTGGTCAGTCCCTTCGACCGGAGATATTCGCGGGCCACATCGGCCGGCTTGGCGCGCTCCGCGTCGACCTTGCGGTTCAGTTGTGCGAGGTCGTCGGTGGTGAGTGCGCCGGTGAGCTTGCCGAGGGCGTCGGCTATCTCCTGGTCGCCCGCGTCCTTCGCGTTCAGGACGGGCAGTACGTTGTCCGCGTTCTGGAGCTTCTTGTCGTCTTCCAGGAACACCAGGTCGTAGGTGTCGAGCACGGCATCGGTGGTGGTGGTCAGGACGAGCTGGTCCTTGCCGTCCTTCACCGCCTGCTTGGACTGCGGAGTGCCGACGCCCTTGGGGTCGATTCCGGTCACGTCGATGCCGTACGTCTTCTTGAGCCCGGGTGCGCAGAAGGGCCGCACCTCGCACTCGTCGCCCGCCGCGACCTTGACGCCGATCTCCGCGGCGCCGAGATCGGAAAGGGTCTTCAGCTTGTGCTTGTCGGCGAATTCCTTGGTCACCGCGAACGCGTTCTGGTCGATGGCCTTCCCCGCCGGAAGGATCTTCAGTCCGCGCGGCTCGGCGAGCTTCTTCAGGGCGGCGACGGTGGCCGCGGTGTCGCCCGAGGCGACCGGCTTCGACTCGGCGGCCTTCGCCCCGTTCACCTTCGCGTTGAGGAATTCCGCGATCGTCGCCGCGTATTCCGGTACGACGTCGATCTCGCCCTTCTCCAGGGAGGGTTCGTACAGTTCGCGGTTCTTCACGGTGGTGACCGAGGTGCTGTATCCGGCGTCCGCGAGGATCTGCGCGTACAGCTCGGCGAGCACCTTGGACTCGGTGAAGGCGGCGGCTCCGACGACCAGTGAGCCCTTCTTGCCGGAGTCCTGGCCTGCGGCCGGGGCGCCCTTGTCCTTCTCCAGGCTGTCCCCGCCGCACGCGGCGAGCGAGCCCGCCAGCGCGAGGATGCCGATGACGGCGCCGGCCACGCGTGAGGTCCTGGTCATGTTCTTCTCCGTCCACGGCGGCGAGGCCGTATGCGACAAGTGGTGGATGTGCGGCATGCGTTACGGATATGGGGCCGGGGCGCTCAGGCCGGCCGGCGGCGGCGCAGCGGGGACAGCAGGCGGTCGGCGGCCACCAGGACCGCCTCCACGAGCAGGGCGAGCACGGCGACCAGCAGGGCGCCCGCCACCACCTGCGCGGTGTCGTACGTGTTGAATCCGGCGGTGATGATGCGGCCGAGGCCGCCCTGGCCGACCATGGCCGCGATGGTCGCCGTGGCCACGACCTGGACGGCGGCGGACCGCAGCCCGGTCATGATCAGCGGGTAGGCCAGGGGCAGCTCGACGCGCAGGAAGAGCTGGCCGCCCGACATGCCCATCCCGCGCGCCGCCTCCGCCACCGAGCGGTCCACCTCGGTCATGCCCACGTAGGCGTTGGTCAGCAGCGGCGGCACGGCGAACAGCACCAGGGCGATGATCGTCGGTATGTACCCCTCGTTGCGCAGGGGCGAGACCATGAAGAGGGCCAGCACCGCGAAGACGGGCACCGCGCGCCCCACGTTGGCCAGGTTGACCGCGAGGGCGCCGCCCTTCCCGATGTGGCCCAGGTACAGCGCGAGGGGCAGGGCGAGGGCGCAGGCCAGGGCGAGGGCGACCCCGCTGACGTACAGATGCTCGCTCAGCCGGTGGGCGGCCCCGCTCTCCCCGGACCAGTTGGCACCGGTGGTGAGCCAGGTCCAGGCGTCCCCGAGGACTCCCATGTCAGACCGCCTCCGTCCGGGCCGGGCCGGGTGCGGCGGCACGTATGCGCGTCCAGGGCGTCAGCAGCCGCTGCACACCGAGCAGCAGCAGGTCCGCGACGACCGCGAGCAGCACGCAGAGCACCGAGGCGGCCAGCACCTGGGCCTTGAAGAAGCTCGGCAGCGCGTCCTCGATGAGATTGCCCAGGCCGCCCCGGCCGACGATGGAGCCGACCGTGGTCAGCGCGATCGTGGACACCGTGGCGATCCGTATCCCCGCCATCAGTGCGGGCAGCGCGAGCGGCAGCTCCACCTCCCACAGCAGGCGGAGCGGCCCGTAACCCATGCCGTGCGCGGCCTCCTTCGCCTCCTCGGGCACCGCTTCCAGGCCCGCCAGGATGTTGCGTACGAGGATGGTCAGCGAATACAGCACGAGCCCGGTCACCACCAGGGCGGCGGAGAGCCCGAACAGGGGCAGCAGCAGCGAGAACATCGCGAGCGACGGCACGGTGTAGAGCACCGTCGTCAGCCCGAGGACCGGTCCGGCGAAGCCGCGGCCCCGGCGGGCGAGCAGCGCCAGCGGGAAGGCGACGGCCACCCCGATCGCGACCGAGACGGCGGTGAGCCAGATGTGCTGGACGGTGGCGTCCGTCAACTCCTGGCTCCGGGAACGGAGATACTCCCCGCAGATCCAGTCGTTCGTCACCAGGCAGTTCTGTCCGGCCATCCGTCCCCCCACCTCCCGTTCGCCTTCTCGTACTGATGTCCGGCGAGCCTATCCTCGACCACTGACAATCGCCGGAGCCGTTGTGTTCCAGCAACATGTCCTTCACAGAACACCCGCGACAATGGGGAACCATGATCCGTTTCGAGCACGTCACCAAGCGGTATGCGGACGGCACCACCGCCGTCGACGGCCTTTCCTTCGAGGTCGCCGAGGGTGAACTGGTCACGCTCGTCGGACCGTCGGGATGCGGCAAGACGACCACCATGAAGATGGTGAACCGGCTGACCGAACCGACCGAGGGCCGGATATTCCTCGACGGGGACGACATATCCGCCATCGACCCCGTCCAACTGCGCCGCCGCATCGGCTATGTGATCCAGCAAGTGGGCCTCTTCCCGCACAAGACGGTCCTGGAGAACACCGCCACCGTTCCCCATCTCCTCGGCTGGAAACGCCAAAAGGGCCGCGCTCGTGCCGCGGAACTCCTCGACCTGGTCGGACTCGATCCTTCCGTTTATGGCGACCGCTATCCCGAACAGCTCTCCGGCGGACAGCGCCAACGCGTCGGGGTGGCCCGGGCACTGGCCGCCGACCCACCGGTCCTGCTGATGGACGAACCGTTCGGCGCGGTCGACCCGGTGGTCCGCGAGCACCTTCAGAACGAATTCCTGAAGCTTCAGGAACAGGTCCGCAAAACCGTCCTGTTCGTCACCCACGACATCGAGGAAGCGGTCCGGCTCGGCGACCGCATCGCCGTTTACGGACAGGGCTCGATCGAGCAGTTCGACACTCCGGCCACCGTGCTCGGCGCCCCCGCCAACGCCTATGTCGCCGACTTCGTGGGCGCCGACCGGGGCCTCAAGCGGCTCTCGGTCACCCCCGTCGAGGAGAGCGACCTCGACCGCCCGCCCGTCGTCCACCTGGACGACCCGCTGTCCACCGCGACCGAACGCCTCCGCGCGGAGGGCGCCCGCTGGGCCGTCGTCCTGGACGGCGACGAGCACCTGCACGGCTGGATACCCGCCGACGACGCCCGCACCGCCGCCAAGGGCACCGTCCGCGACCACGCCCGCCGCATGGAGGCGTGGCTTCCCCTCGGTGCCCCGCTCAAACAGGCATTCGCCACCATGCTCCAGCACGACGCCGGCTGGATCGCCGTCATCGACGAGGCGGGCGAGGGCCGCTTCCTGGGCGTGCTCACCCCGGCCCGCCTGCACGAGGCGCTGCGCCGCTCGGTCGGCGCGGACGGCCGCGCGGTGCCGCGCGCGGAGGTCGAGGTCGAGAGCGTGGCGGGCGCGGCCGGGCTGTGAGAAGGCGGGGCCCGTACGCTCAGCTCTCGCTCAGCCGGCTGCTCAGCCACTCCAGCGCCGCCGGGATCTCCCGGCGCCACGTGTTGAAGTTGTGCCCGCCGCTGTCCAGCACGATCGAGGAGACCTGCGCCGGCTGCTTCACCTTGGCCACGAACTTCTGCGTGCCGGCGTAGTTCGCCTCACCGTGGCGCGAGGTCGTCACCAGGAACGAGGAGTCCGGCTGCGGCCGGTTGTCCAGCGACCACAGCAGGTCCGCCCGGTGCCGCGCCCCCTCGTCGCCGTGGAAGAGGTCGCCCGTCGTCGGGTCCTCGGCCGCCTTGTAGTACGCGGAGAGCCCCGCGCTCGCCGCGTACCGGCCCGGATGGTGCAGCCCGATCTTCAACGCGCAGTAGCCGCCCGTCGAGTTGCCGATGATGCCCCAGTTGCGGGCGCGCTTACCCACCCGGTAGCCGGCCGACACCGCCCGGGGCACGTCGTCCGCGAAGAACGTCTCCGTCTTCGGACCGCCCTTTATGTCCACGCACTCGGTGTCCCGGGGCGGCGCCACGGTCGGACGCAGCATCACCAGGACCATCGGCTGCGCCCGTCCGGCCCTCACCCGTTCGTGTGCCGTACGCGGATAGCGCAGCCCCTTGAGCAGGTTCTCCGCGGTCCCCGGATAGCCGGTCAGCACCACCACCGCCGGGAACTTCCGCCGGGCGAACGCCGGCTGGAAGTACTCCGGCGGCAGATACACGTAAGCCGCGCTCTCGATGCCCGACCGGTGCCCCGCGATCACGACCTTGTCGATCCGGCCGGCCACCCTCGGCAGCGCCCCGCCCGGCACGTCCGGCCGCTGCGAGCCCACCCGGACGATGTTCTTCGCGGCCAGCGTCCCGGCGGCATGGTCGGTGACCACGCCCAGCTCCTGCTTGCGGCCGAACAGGTCGGCCCAGGAGCCGTAGAAGAGGAAGCTGTTGTTGGCCAGCAGGCCGACCGTGACGAACACCGCCACCTGGGTCGCGAGCAGCATGCCCACCCGGCCGAGCACCGAGGGCGCACCGCGCCGGGCGAGCCTCGGCCAGCACCAGACGGTGACGGTGAACAGCACGACGGCCAGCGCGATCGCGAGGATCAGCAGCGGCTTGCCCGTAAGGCCCATGACCGGTGAACTTTCTGTCAGGAAATTTCCGGGCAGCGGTGAACCCGTGGTCCGGAAGGATCGTCCTAGAGGTCGCACATCGTCCGCGGGGCTCCGGCCGCCGGACTCCAGGAAATCTCTCGCGGAACCACGGGAAGCGATGTCTGTCACGCTAGATGGGGATAAATCAGGATCGGTTCCGGTTCGCGTACGGGCGTTCGTGCGCGGTCCCCGGCCGGAGGCCGTGCCCGCGCTCGTCGGCACGGCGTGCACCGCCGTCGGGCTGATCGACGTCGCCGCCGGGGTCTTCCCGCGCTTCCGGCACAGCCGCGTGCACAGCCTCGCCGAGGTCCTTCCCGGGGCCCTCGGCCCGTTCGCCGCCGCGCTCTCGCTCAGCGCCGGCGTCCTGCTGCTGCTCCTGGCCCACGGCCTCAAACGGCACAAGCGCCGGGCCTGGCGGGCCGCGGTCGTGCTCCTCCCGGCGGGCGCGCTGGCCCAGTTCACCTACCGGCACTCGATCCTGGGCGCCCTGGTCTCGCTGACGCTGTGTTACCTGCTGGTACGCCACCGGAGCGAGTTCGCCGCCCTGCCCGACCCGCGCAGCCGCTGGCGGGCCCTGGCCAACTTCGTGCTGCTCGGCGCCGGTTCGCTCGGCCTCGGCCTGGTCATCGTCAGCGCCCACCCGCACCGCCTGGTCGGCAGCCCCAGCATCGCCGACCGGCTCCAGCACGTGCTGTACGGCCTGGTCGGCTTCGAGGGGCCCGTCGACTACGCCGGGGACACCTCCTGGACCGTCGGCTGCTCGCTCGGCGCCCTCGGCCTGCTGACCGCCGTCACCACCATCTACCTGGCCTTCCGCCCCGAACACCCGGCCGCCCGGCTCACCGAGGACGACGAGGCCCGGCTGCGCGCCCTGCTGGAACGGCACGGCGGACGCGACTCGCTCGGCCACTTCGCGCTCCGCCGCGACAAGGCCGTCGTCTTCTCGCCCAGCGGCAAGGCGGCCGTCTGCTACCGCGTGGTCTCCGGCGTGATGCTCGCCAGCGGCGACCCGATCGGTGACGTGGAGGCGTGGCCCGGCGCCATCGAACGCTTCATGGACGAGGCCCGGGCGCACTCCTGGGCCCCCGCCGTCATGGGCTGCGGCGAGACCGGCGGCGAGGTCTGGACCCGCGAGACCGGACTCACCGCCCTGGAGCTGGGCGACGAGGCGGTGGTCGACGTCGCGGATTTCTCCCTCGCCGGGCGCGCGATGCGCAACGTACGCCAGATGGTGAAGCGCATTGAGCGCAACGGCTACGAGACCCGCGTCCGGCGCGTGGCCGACATCGGCGAGACCGAACTCGCCCGCATCCGCCGGGCCGCCGCCGACTGGCGCGGCACCGACACCGAACGCGGCTTCTCCATGGCCCTCGGCCGCATCGGCGACGCCTCCGACCAGGACTGCTTCGTCGCCACCGCCCACAAGGCGGACGAGCACGGCGACAGCTCCCCGTACGGCGACCTGAAGGCCGTGCTCCACTTCGTACCCTGGGGCACCGACGGCATGTCCCTCGACCTCATGCGCCGCGACCGCTCCGCCGACCCCGGCATGAACGAGCTGCTGATCGTCGCGTCCCTCCAGGCCGCGCCCCGGCTCGGCATCAGCCGGGTCTCGCTGAACTTCGCGATGTTCCGCTCCGCCCTCGCCCGGGGCGAGAAGCTGGGCGCGGGGCCCGTTCTGCGGGTCTGGCGCGGGCTGCTGATCTTCCTCTCGCGCTGGTTCCAGATCGAGTCGCTGTACAAGTTCAACGCCAAGTTCCGGCCGCGCTGGGAGCCCCGCTTCGTGGTCTACCGCACCGCCCGCGACCTGCCCCGCATCTCCTTCGCCGCGATGCAGGCCGAGGGCTTCGTCCACCTGGCCCTCCCCCGCCCCCTCCGCCTCGCCCCGCGCCGCCCCTGCGCCCACGCACGGCCCCGGCCGGGCGAGCAGGACGCCCGTACGGCGTAGACCTACCCCGTACGGGCCTAGGCTGGTCATATGAGTACGTTGCGCGGAACGGTCCAGGGGCTGCCGGAGTGGGACCGCTGCGCGGTCATGGGCGTCGTCAACGTGACGCCCGACTCCTTCTCCGACGGGGGCCGCTGGTTCGACACCACGAGGGCCGTCAAGCACGGCCTCGACCTGGTCGCCGAGGGCGCCGACCTCGTGGACGTCGGCGGCGAGTCCACCCGCCCCGGCGCCAGCCGGGTGGACGAGTCCGAGGAGCTGCGCCGGGTGATCCCGGTCGTCCGGGGCCTGGTCTCCGAGGGCGTCACGGTCTCCGTCGACACCATGCGCGCCCGCGTCGCCGAGCAGGCGATCGGCGCCGGGGCGGTCCTCGTCAACGACGTCAGCGGCGGCCAGGCCGACCCGGACATGGTCCCCGTGGTCGCCGCCGCCGGCGCGCCATTCGTCGTCATGCACTGGCGCGGCTTCAGCGAGTCGATGAACAGCCGGGCGGTGTACGGGGACGTGGTCGGCGAGGTCACCGACGAGCTGCGCGCCCGGATGGACGCGGTGGTGGCCGGCGGCATCGCCCCGGAACGCCTGGTGATCGACCCCGGGCTCGGCTTCGCCAAGGACGCCCCGCACGACCTGGCGCTGCTGGCCGGGCTGGACGCGCTGCACGCCCTCGGCCGCCCCCTGCTGGTCGCCGCGTCCCGCAAGCGGTTCCTGGGCCATGTGCTGGCCCGCGAGGGCGCCGCGCCGCCGCCCGCCCGCGAGCGCGACGCCGCCACCGCCGCAGTCTCCGCCCTCTCCGCCCGGGCCGGCGCCTGGGCGGTCCGGGTCCACGAGGTCCGGGCCACCGCCGACGCCGTCCGGGTCGCCCGCGCCATCGAGGGAGCCGCGTGACCGGGCCGGGTGACGAGGTGACGGGACCGGGCGACGAGGTGACCGGCCCCGCGGACGAGCACGCGGACGCCGCCGCCGACATCGCGGCCGTCGAGCGGGCCAACACCGCGTACTACGAGGCGGTGGAGCGCGGCGACCTGGACGCGCTGACGTCCGCCTGGCTGCCGGACGAGGAGCTGACGGTCTCCTGCATCCACCCCGGGTGGCCGGTGCTCAGCGGGCGGCGCGAGGTGCTGCGCAGTTACGCGCTGATCATGGCGAACACCGAGTACATCCAGTTCTTCCTGACCGACGTCGGCGTCTCCATGACCGCCGACACCGCGCTGGTGACCTGCACCGAGAACATCCTCAGCGGCGGCCCCGCCGAGGAGGGCGCCTCGCTCGGCCCGCTCGTCGGGCAGCTCGTCGTCGCCACGAATGTGTTCCGCCGCACTCCGGACGGCTGGAAGCTCTGGTCGCACCACGGTTCGCCCGTACTGGCCGAAACCGGCGAGGAAGAGGACGAAGACCCCGCGCCCTGAGCCGGTCCGGCCCACTTTCGGGCACGAAAGCCGGGCCGGGGTGATTGGACCCCGCCGCATCGGGGTATCAGCGGCTATCTGTTCCGTACCCACAGGCCCGGCCCCCGCGGGGAAGGGCTGTCGGTGCTCGCAGGTAGATTCGAAATCGGGCACCCGGCCGCCCGCACGCGGCCCCGTGCCCTACGACCAACGACAGCAGGAGTGATTCGCGTGGATCGTGTCGCGCTGCGCGGCCTCAAGGCCCGCGGGCACCATGGCGTCTTCCCCCGGGAACGGGAAGAGGGGCAGACGTTCATCGTGGACCTGGTGCTCGGCCTCGACACCCGCCCCGCGGCAGCCACCGACGACCTGACGAGGACCGTGCACTACGGCGTGGTCGCGGAGGAGGTCGTCGCGGTGGTCCAGGGCGAGCCGGTCGACCTGATCGAGACGCTCGCCGAGCGCATCGCCCAGCAGTGCCTCAAGCACGACGGCGTCGAGGAGGTGGAGGTCGTGGTGCACAAGCCGGACGCGCCCATCACCGTCCCGTTCGACGACGTCACCATCACCATCACCCGGAGCCGAGCATGACTGCATTTTCCACCGAAGGGCAGAGCGACCCGACCGTACAGCCGGTGCCCGCCTCCGTGGTCGAGCAGGTGGACGCGGCGGACATCACCCTGTCCAACCCCAAAATGGCCGTGCTCTCGCTCGGCGCCAACCTGGGCAACCGCCTGGAGACGATCCAGGGCGCCATCGACGCCCTGGAGGACACGCCCGGCCTCCGGGTCAAGGCCGTCTCCCCGGTGTACGAAACGGAGCCCTGGGGCGTCGCCCCGGGCTCCCAGCCCTCGTACTTCAACGCGGTGATCGTCGTGAAGACGACGCTGCCCCCGTCCTCGCTCCTGGAGCGCGGCCAGGCCATCGAGGAAGCCTTCGAACGGGTCCGCGAGGAGCGCTGGGGTCCGCGCACGATCGACGTCGACATCGTCTCGTACGCGGATGTCGTCTCCGACGACCCGGTGCTCACCCTCCCCCACCCCCGGGCCCGCGAGCGCGCCTTCGTCCTCGCCCCCTGGCACGACGTGGACCCCGAGGCCCAGCTGCCCGGCGCGGGCGCGGTCGCCGATCTGCTGACCGGTGTCGGGCGCGACGGCGTGCTCCCCCGGACCGACCTGGAACTCCGGCTGCCCGAGTAGTCGTTAGGCTCACAGGACACAGCACGACGGACACAGGCGGCGAAGGGCGGCGCACGGGGTGAAGCAACTACGGCTCGGAGTCCTGGCCGGCCTCTTCGCCGCCGCCGGAGTCCTGTCCTGGGGCGCCGCCCGCCTCTGGGACTCCCTGGGCACGCTGCCGAGCGTCCCGCTCTTCGCCCCCATCGTCCTCGCGCTGATCGCCGTCGTCCTGCTGGCCACGGCCCTGTCCGTCCGCGCCCGCCTGCGCGCCCAGCGCGAACGCCGTCCCGGCGCCAAGGGCGTCGAGCCCCTGATGGCCGCCCGCGCCCTGGTCTTCGCCCAGGCGAGCGCCCTGGTCGTCGCCCTGGTCTCCGGCATGTACGCCGGCACGGCCGTCTTCCTGCTCGGCTCCCTGGACAACCCGCCCCGCCGCGACCAGGCCATCTACGCCGCCTTCGCGGTCCTGGCCGGCCTCGCGGTCATCGCCGCCGCCCTCTTCCTGGAACACGTCTGCAAGCTCCCGGACGACAAGGACGACAACAAGCCGGACGCGGCGGCGGCGTAGGACCGGCGCCGGGTCCGGCTCGGGGACGGGCGGGGAGCGGGGTCAGCGCGCCATGATGAGGCTCATGGCCTCGGCGCGCGTCGCGGGGTCGCGCAGCTGCCCGCGGACCGCCGAGGTCAGCGTCTTTGCCCCGGGCTTGCGGATGCCGCGCATCGACATGCACATGTGCTCGCACTCGATGACGACGATGACGCCGCGCGGCTCCAGGATCTCCATCAGGGACTCGGCGATCTGCGTGGTCAGCCGCTCCTGCACCTGCGGCCGGCGGGCGTAGACGTCCACCAGCCGGGCCAGCTTCGACAGGCCGGTGATCTTCCCGCTGGTGGCCGGGATGTACCCGACGTGCGCCACTCCGCGGAACGGGACCAGGTGGTGTTCACACGTGCTGAACACCTCGATGTCCTTGACGAGCACCATCTCGTCGTGGCCCAGGTCGAACGTGGTCGTCAGGACGTCCTCGGGCTGCTGGTACAGGCCGGCGAATATCTCCTTGTACGCCCGCGCCACCCGCGCCGGCGTCTCCCGCAGGCCCTCGCGGTCGGGGTCCTCGCCCACGGCCAGCAGGAGCTCGCGGACGGCGGCCTCGGCACGTTTCTCGTCGAACTCGCCGATCGGGCCCTGGGGGTCCAGCGTCACCGGGTCGGTCATGTGTGCCTCGTTCCTTGAGCTGTCGCTGCGGGGGCATCCGCGCAGGTGTACGGAAAAGCCGCGCCCCCAACAGGCTAGAACCTGGGGGGCGCGGCATCCATTCCGGGCCTGGTGGGAGCCCCGTGATGGGGGACACACCGGGTCGGGTGACTAGCTCTCGGGGCGCTCCTCGGGAAGGGCCTCCGTGGCCGGGACGGTGTCCGTGACCGGGGCGGCGGCCGTGCTCGCGCCGTTGGTGAGGGCGAGCTCCTTCGGGGAGAGGACCGGCGGGCGGGTGGACGGGGTGCGCCGGGCGGAGCCGGTCCACGCGGGGCGGGCCGGGCGCTTGACGATGGGGGCGAAGATCTCGGCGATCTCCTCCTTGCCCAGGGTCTCCTTCTCCAGGAGGCGGAGGACCAGGGTGTCCAGCACGTCGCGATTCTCTACGAGGATCTCCCACGCGTCGTTGTGCGCGGTCTCGATGAGCTTCTTGACCTCTTCGTCCACCAGCGCGGCGACCTCTTCCGAGTAGTCGCGCTGGTGGCCCATCTCGCGGCCGACGAACGGTTCGGTGTTGTCGCCGCCGAACTTGATCGCGCCGAGCCGCTCGGTCATGCCGTACTGGGTGACCATCGCGCGGGCCGTCGCCGTGGCCTTCTCGATGTCGTTCGCGGCGCCGGTGGTCGGGTCGTGGAAGACCAGCTCCTCGGCCGCGCGCCCGCCCAGCATGTACGCCAGCTGGTCGAGCATCTCGTTGCGCGTCGTGGAGTACTTGTCCTCCTCCGGGAGCACCATCGTGTAACCGAGGGCGCGGCCGCGGGAGAGGATCGTGATCTTGTGGACCGGGTCCGACTGGGGGGAGGCCGCCGCGACCAGGGCGTGTCCGCCCTCGTGGTACGCGGTGATCTTCTTCTCCTTCTCGGACATGATCCGGGTCCGCTTCTGCGGGCCCGCCACGACGCGGTCGATGGCCTCGTCCAGCATCGCGTTGTCGATGAGCTTCTGGTTGCTGCGCGCCGTCAGGAGCGCGGCCTCGTTCAGCACGTTCGACAGGTCGGCACCGGTGAAGCCGGGCGTGCGGCGGGCGACGGCGCCGAGGTCGACGTCCGGGGCGACCGGCTTGCCCTTCTGGTGGACCTTCAGGATCTCCAGGCGGCCCTGCATGTCCGGCCGGTCGACCGCGATCTGCCGGTCGAAGCGGCCCGGGCGCAGCAGCGCCGGGTCGAGGATGTCCGGGCGGTTCGTGGCGGCGATCAGGATGACGCCACCCTTCACGTCGAAGCCGTCCATCTCCACGAGCAGCTGGTTGAGGGTCTGCTCGCGCTCGTCGTGACCGCCGCCCATGCCGGCGCCGCGGTGGCGGCCGACGGCGTCGATCTCGTCGACGAAGACGATCGCCGGGGCGTTCGCCTTGGCCTGCTCGAAGAGGTCGCGGACGCGGGAGGCGCCGACACCGACGAACATCTCCACGAAGTCGGAGCCGGAGATCGAGTAGAACGGGACGCCCGCCTCGCCCGCGACGGCGCGCGCGAGCAGGGTCTTGCCCGTACCGGGAGGCCCGTAGAGCAGGACGCCCTTGGGAATCTTGGCGCCGACGGCCTGGAACTTGGCCGGCTCCTGGAGGAACTCCTTGATCTCGTGGAGCTCCTCGACGGCCTCGTCCGAGCCCGCCACGTCGGCGAACGTCGTCTTCGGGGTGTCCTTGGTGATCAGCTTGGCCTTGGACTTGCCGAACTGCATGACCTTGGAGCCGCCACCCTGCATCTGGTTCATCAGGAAGAGGAAGACGACCACGATGAGGACGAACGGCAGCAGCGAGAAGAGGATCGAGACGAACGGGGACTGCTTCGAGGGCGAAACGGTGTACCCGTTCTTGATGTCGCCGCTCTCGTACTTCTTCTGGAGCATGTCGGCGAGCTGGACGCCCTGGTTGCCGATGTAGCTCGCCTGGAACTTGCTGCCGGACTCGCCGGACAGCTTCTGACCGTCCTTCAGTTCGATCTTGATGATGTGATCGTCACCGGTGGTGAGCTTGGCCTGGTCCACCTGGTTCTTGCTGATCGCCTGGATCACCTGGCCGGTGTCCACCGTCTTGTGGCCGCCGCCCGAGCCGACGACATTCATCAACACGACCACGGCGAGGACGGCCAGCACGATCCACATGACCGGCCCACGGAAGTATCGCTTCACGTCCATCCATACGAGGCGAAGACGCCCCGTCCCTCCTGCCCGTAGGTAAATGCTGCTGTGAGTAAAGACTGTTCTTCGGACGGTACCCCAGCATGGTCACCGGCGTCCGCCTCGGACGTCCGGCAATCGCGCCTCGAAGGCTCAACGGCGGGCGGCCCGTGAGGGTTCCCGGCGGGCCCTGCGGCGGGCCCGCGGGGCCTCAGCCTCCGTATACGTGCGGGGCGAGGGTCCCGACGAAGGGGAGGTTGCGGTACTTCTCGGCGTAGTCGAGGCCGTAGCCGACGACGAACTCGTTGGGAATGTCGAAGCCGACCCACTTGCAGTCGAGCGCGACCTTGGCCGCGTCCGGCTTGCGCAGCAGGGTGCAGATCTCCAGCGAGGCGGGCTCGCGCGAGCCCAGGTTCGACATCAGCCAGGACAGGGTCAGGCCGGAGTCGATGATGTCCTCGACGATCAGGACGTGCTTGCCCTTGATGTCGGTGTCCAGGTCCTTGAGGATCCGGACGACACCGGAGGACTGGGTGCCCGCGCCGTACGAGGAGACGGCCATCCAGTCCATGGTGACGGGGGTGGACAGCGCGCGCGCCAGGTCCGCCATGACCATGACGGCGCCCTTGAGGACCCCGACGAGGAGCAGGTCCTTCCCGGCGTACTCCGCGTCGATCTTCGCGGCCAGCTCCACGAGCTTCGCGTCGATCTCTTCCTTGGTGAGGAGCACCGACTGGAGGTCGGTGCCCATGTCCTTCTCGTTCACCCGCGTCTCTTTCTGTGCCTGCCGGTCCGGGGGTGGAGTCCCGGGCCCGCGCGGCCGCTCGCCCTGCGTGTCAGCCGCTCGTGCGTCAGCTCTGCCGGATGACCAGTCTGCCACCCTGCCGCAGGGCTTCGACGCGGCCGGGGAGGTTGATGGCCTGCTGGCCGCGCCAGCCGGTGACCAGCCGGTCGACTTCCTCGATGTGCCGGGCGAACAGCGAACCGGCCGGGGAACCCGCCTCTATGGCGGCCCGGCGCAGCACCCGGCGGCGTACGGCGGGGGGCAGCGCGTACAGCTTGGCGCACTCCAGGCGGCCGGCGTCGTCGCGTACGTCACGGTCGGCGGCGGCGGCCCAGGTGTCGAGGGCGTCCGCGTCGTCGCGGGAGAGCTGGGCCGTACGGGCGAGGGCTTCGACCACGCCCTTGCCGAGGGCCTTCTCCAGGGCGGGCAGGCCCTCGTGGCGCAGCCGGGAGCGGGTGTAGGCGGGGTCGATGTTGTGGGGGTCGTCCCAGACGGGCAGGGACTGGGCGAGGCAGGCGGTGCGGGCGGTCTGCCGGTCGAGCTGGAGGAAGGGGCGGCGGTAGCGGCCGGCCGGGCCGGAGGCGGCGGCCATGCCGGACAGGGAGCGGATGCCGGAGCCGCGGGCGAGGCCGAGCAGGACGGTCTCGGCCTGGTCGTCGCGGGTGTGGCCGAGGAGGACGGCGGCGGCGCCGTGGCGTTCGGCGGCGGCGTCGAGCGCGGCGTAGCGGGCGTCGCGGGCGGCGGCCTCGGGTCCGCCTTCGCGGCCGACGTGGACGGCGACGGCCTCGGCGGGGCCGAGGTCCATGGCGGCGAGCCGGGCGGCGACCTCGGTGGCGCGGAGGTCGGAGCCGTCCTGGAGGCCGTGGTCGACGGTGATGCCGCCGGCCCGGACGGGGAGTTTGCGGGCCTCGAAGGCGAGGGCGGAGGCGAGCGCCATGGAGTCGGCGCCGCCGGAGCAGGCCACGAGCACCAGGGGGGTGTCGGGGCGGTCGGGGAGGGTGCCGGGGCGGCTGCCCGCGCCGGCCCGGGCGAGCTCGGGGTGCGGGGCGTGCCCGGCGCGTTCGGTCTGTTCGGCGTGTTCGGCGATGACGTCGTGGAGTACGCGGCGGACCGCCAGGCGTATCGCCGCGACCGCAGGATGGGGACCCATGTCCGGTGCCCTTCGTGAGGATCTTGAGGGGTGTCTCGGAGTGCCGGGACGGGAAGGAGTGCCGTCACTCAGAGTGCGTCGATGGTGACAGAGCAATGCCGTTCATCGAGCATTGCACGCCTTCCCATGCCCCTACGGTCCCTCGGATGGGTGATTACCGGCGCGTTGCCTTCGTACCGGGGACCTTGATCACGACTCTGCCTTACGGTGCACCCTCGCGATCCAGTCGGCGGGGCGGGCGATCTCCGCCTTGGTGGGGAGGGTGTTGGGCGAGGTCCACACCCGGTTGAAGCCGTCCATGCCGACCTCGTCCACGACGGCGCGCACGAAGCGTTCGCCGTCGCGGTACTGGCGCAGTTTGGCGTCGAGGCCGAGGAGCTTGCGCAGGGCCTGGTCGAGGCGGCTCGCGCCGCGGGCGCGGCGCTGCTGGAACTTCTCGCGGATCTCGGCGACGGAGGACACCACCTCGGGGCCGACGCCGTCCATCACGTAGTCGGCGTGTCCTTCCAGGAGGGACATCACGGCGGTGAGGCGGCCGAGGATCTCGCGCTGGGCGGGGGTCTGGACGAGCTCGACCAGGCTGCGGCCGCCGTCCTCGCCGGACTCGCCTTCGGGCCGGCCGCCGGCGAGGGACTGGGCGGCCTCGCGCAGCCGCTCCAGGAAGGTCATCGGGTCGACGTCGGTCTCGTCCAGGAACGACTGGATCTCGCCCTGGAGGTGGTCGCGGAGCCAGGGCACCGCGGTGAACTGGGTGCGGTGGGTCTCCTCGTGGAGGGCGACCCAGAGCCGGAAGTCGTGCGGGTCGGCCTCCAGCTCGCGTTCGACGTGGACGATGTTGGGCGCGACGAGCAGGAGGCGGCCGCCGCCGTCGGCGGAGGCGGGGAGTTCGCGGGTGGCGGGGGCGAAGGTCTCGTACTGGCCGAGGACGCGGGAGGCGAGGAAGGACAGCAGCATGCCGACCTCGACGCCGGTGACCTTGGAGCCGACGGCGCCGAGCACGGCGCCGCCCGCGCCGCCGGAGCGCCGTCCCTCCATCTTGTCGAGGAGGGGGCGGAGCAGTTCGCGGAAGCCGGCGACGTTGGCCTTGATCCAGCCGGCCCGGTCCACGACGAGGACGGGGGTGTCCTCCGGCTCGGTGCCCTCGGGGATCATCCGGGTGAAGGCCCGGACGTGCTCCTCCGCCGCCTTCGCGTGCCTGCGCAGCTCCGCGACGACCTCGCGGGCCTCCTCGCGGCTGATCTCGGGACCCGGCCGCACAAGCCGGGTCGCGGTCGCGACCGCGAGGTTCCAGTCGACCATCCCTGCACCACCGATGCTCGTCATGCGTCAACCGTACGTGCTCAGCCCTTGATGCGGTGCGGTGTTGACGCGCTCAGCGCTTGCCGGCGCCGAGCGCGGTGGCGAGTTTGTCGAGGGCTTTCTGGGCCTCGGTGGGGGCGGTGGTGCCGGAGGCGAGGAAGGCGAAGGAGAGCAGTCGTCCCTGGGTGTCCACGACGGTGCCGGCGAGGGTGTTGACGCCGGTGAGGGTGCCGGTCTTGGCGCGGATGAAGCCGGTGCCGCCGGCCTTGCTGGTGTAGCGGCTGCTGAGCGTGCCGCTGAAGCCTGCCACGGGGAGGCCGGTGAGGACGGGGCGCAGTTCGGGGTGGGCGGGGTCGGCCGCCCGGGCGAGGAGGCCGGCGAGCAGGGCGGCGGTCACCTTGTCCTCACGGTTGAGCCCGCTGCCGTCGGCGATGTTCACGCCCTTGAGGGGCAGGCCGAGCTTCTTCAGGCCGGCGGTGACGGCTCGTCGGCCGCCCTTGAAGTCGGCGGGCTGCCCGGCGGCGATGGCGGTCTGCCGGGCCAGCGCCTCGGCGATGTCGTTGTCGCTGTTGGTCAGGGCGCGTTCGACCAGGCCGGAGAGGGGGGCGGAGAGGTGGGTGGCGACCGTACGGGAGGTCTTGGCGGGGCGGCCGGGGGCGGGTGCGCCCTTGATGGTGACGCCGGCCTTGTCGAGGTAGCCGGCGAAGGCGCGGGCGGCGTCGCCCGCCGGGTCCTCGGTGCGTGCGGCGGGGCCCTTGGCCGAGTCGTCCTGGCGGCCCTCGTTCAGCATCAGGGCGCTCATGGGCGCGATGTTCTCGTTGGGGCCGATCGGGTGGTGCGTGGGCCCGGAGTAGGCGGAGGTGTCGTAGCGCAGCCGTACGGAGGGGGCCTTGCCGGTCTTGAGGGCGCGGGCGGTCTCGGTGGCGAGGGTGCGCAGGGCGGCCTTGTCGAGGGTGGGGTCGCCGCCGCCGACGAGGGTGACGGTGTGCGCGTCGTCGGATGCGCGCACGGTGGTGGCGATGCGGTGGGCGGGGCCGAGGGCGCCGAGAGCGGCGACGGTGGTGGCGATCTTGACGGTGGAGGCGGGTGTCATGGGGGCGTCGGCGCCCTTGCCGTAGAGCCGTTTCCCGGTGGCGGTGTCGATGACGACGGCGGCGCGCCGGGTGCCCAGCGCGTCGTTCTCCAGCAGCGGGTCCAGGACGGCGCGCAGGTCGCGGACGGCGCCGGCCGGGGCGTCCTTCGGGCCGGTGCCGGGGGCGGACAGGGCGGCGAGGACGGCGGGGGCGCTGGGGGCGGGGGCGGGGCCCTCGGGATCGCCGGCTTCGTGATGTGCGCCACCTGTGCGTTCGGCGGCGGCCGCCCGGTCCCGCTCGGCCTTACGCTGACCCGAGTCCCAGGGTCCGGCGGCGAGGACGGCGCCGGCCGCGAGGGCCAGTCCGACGACGGCGGACACGGCCGTGAACTGCCAGTCGTTCACTCCGCCGCGTACGCCCAGGCGGGCCGCGATACCGCCGCCCGGCGTGCCGGGCGGTTCCGTCGACGGTCTTTCCACCGGCTCGGCCACCGTTGACCAGCCCCTTTCGCGAGCACACATCTGCGTGAGGGACACTTAACCACCAGTCGTATGTGTTGATCATGGAGGAGCCACCCGTGGAGTTCGACGTCGTTATCGAGATCCCGAAGGGTTCGCGCAACAAGTACGAGGTGGATCACGAGACCGGCCGGATTCGTCTGGACCGTCGGCTCTTCACCTCGACCAGCTACCCGGCGGACTACGGTTTCATCGAGGACACCCTCGGTGAGGACGGCGACCCGCTGGACGCGCTGGTGATCCTGGACGAGCCGACGTTCCCGGGCTGTCTCATCAAGTGCCGCGCGATCGGCATGTTCCGGATGACCGACGAGGCCGGCGGCGACGACAAGCTGCTGTGCGTCCCGGCGTCCGACCCCCGGGTGGAGCACCTTCAGGACATCCAGCACGTGTCGGAGTTCGACCGGCTGGAGATCCAGCACTTCTTCGAGGTCTACAAGGACCTGGAGCCGGGCAAGTCCGTCGAGGGCGCCGACTGGGTCGGCCGCGCCGAGGCCGAGGCCGAGATCGTCAACTCCCGCAAGCGCCTTGAGGCGCAGGGCGGCGCGCACTGACGTTCCGCTTCATGTGAGCGGGCCGGAGAACGGGCGGTACACCCAGGCGGGTGTGCCGCCCGTTCCGTGTGCCCTCCCTTGGGCGTGGCCATACTGGGCAGGAGTGCGCCCGAGGACGCGCAGCCGAGGAGGAGCGAGGTCGAGTGGTGGCGGAACCGGACGGGCCCGATGACGAGAAGCCCCAGTCCGACGAGGCGCACAGCGCCTTCTCGTGGCCGGCCGGGACCGAACCGGCGGCGCCGCCCGAGGAGGACCACCCGACGTCGGAGTTCGCCCTTCCGGAGGGTGTGACGCCGGAGCAGCCGGCCCCTGGTTCCGCTTCCGGTACGGGTTCCGCTTCCGGGTCCGAGACGACCGGTTCGGCGTTCGCCATGCCGAGCACGTACAGCGTCCGGGACTCCCCGCCGGCGTTCACCCCGGCGTACGGGGTGCCGATGGTCCGGCTGGCCAAGGAGGTGCCGTGGCAGGACCGGATGCGCACGATGCTGCGGATGCCGGTCGCCGAGCGCCCGGCCACGGAGCCGGTCCAGCGGCACGACGAGGAGGCGGGGCCTCCGGTCCCGCGCGTGCTCGACCTGACGCTGCGTATCGGGGAGCTGCTGCTCGCGGGCGGTGAGGGCGCCGAGGACGTCGAGGCGGCGATGTTCGCGGTGATGCGGAGCTACGGGCTCGACCGCTGCGAGCCGACCGTGACGTTCACCCTGCTGTCGATCTCGCACCAGCCGTCGCTGGTGGACGACCCGGTGACGGCGAGCCGTACGGTACGCCGCCGGGGCACCGACTACACGCGGCTCGCGGCGGTGTTCCGGCTGATCGACGACATCACGACTGCCGACGACGAGGTGTCGCTGGAGGAGGCGTACCGGCGGCTCGCGGAGATCCGGCGCAACCGGCACCCGTATCCCGGCTGGGTGCTCACGCTGGCCGCCGGCGGGCTGGCCGGGGCGGCGTCGGTGCTGGTCGGCGGTGGTCCGCTGGTGTTCGTGGTCGCGGCGCTCGGGGCGATGCTCGGTGACCGGCTGGCCTGGCTGTGTGCGGGGCGGGGGCTGCCGGAGTTCTACCAGTTCGTGGTGGCGGCGATGCCGCCCGCCGCGATGGGCGTGGCGCTGACGCTGACGCACTGGTCGGACGTACGGCCTTCGGCGGTGATCACCGGTGGGCTGTTCGCGCTGCTGCCGGGGCGGGCGCTGGTGGCGGGCGTGCAGGACGGTCTGACCGGGTACTACATCACGGCCTCGGCGCGGCTCCTGGAGGTCATGTACTTCTTCATCGCGATCGTCACCGGGGTACTGCTGGCCCTGTACGGGGGGCTTCAGCTGGGCGCGAAGCTGGACCCGGACGCGCGGCTCATCACCCACGACCGGCCGGTGACCCAGATCCTCGCGTCGATGGTGCTGACCCTGTCCTTCGCGATCCTGCTCCAGCAGGAGCGGGCGACGGTGCTCGCGGTGACCCTGAATGGCGGCGTGGCCTGGATCGTCTTCGGGGCGATGGCCCGGACGGGCCATCTGTCGGCGGTGGCCGCGACGGCCGCCGCGGCCGGGCTCGTCGGGCTGTTCGGGCAGCTGTTCTCGCGGTACCGCTACACGTCGTCGCTGCCGTACATCACGGCGGCGATCGGGCCGCTGCTGCCCGGCTCCGCGACGTATTTCGGCCTGCTGGGCATCGCGCAGAACGAGCTGGACCGGGGCCTGGCCTCGCTGTCCACGGCGGTGGCGACGGCGCTGGCCATCGCCATCGGGGTGAATCTGGGGAGCGAGATCTCCCGGCTGTTCATGCGGGTGCCGGGCGCGGTCGGCGGCGCGAACCGCCGCGCGGCCAAGCGGACGCGCGGCTTCTGAACGGGAGCGCGCCTCGGGGGCGTACGGCTTACGGGATACGGCTTACGGGATACGGCGCTCAGCGCTTGGCGTGGCGGCCGCGACGGCCGGCCGCCGGGTCCTGCGGGGGCAGCGCCTCTCCGCTGCCGGCGGCGGGGCCCTCGCCCTCCTTCTTGGCCTTGCTCCGGGCACGCAGGAACTCGATGGCGATCGGGATGACCGAGATCAGCACGATCAGGACGAGCATCGCCTCGATGTTCTTGTGGACGAACTCGACGTTGCCGAGGGCGGCGCCGAGCAGGGTCACGCCGACGCCCCAGAGGACGCCGCCGATCACGTTGAACACGATGAACGAGCGGTAGTTCATCCGGCTGACGCCCGCGATGATCGGGGTGAAGGTCCGCACGATCGGCACGAAGCGGGCCAGGATCAGCGACTTCGGGCCGTGCTTCTCGAAGAACTCGTGGGCCTTCTCGACGTTCTCCTGCTTGAAGAGGCGGGAGTCGGGCCGGCTGAAGAGCGAGGGGCCGACCTTTCGGCCGAAGAGATAACCCACCTGGTCGCCGATGACCGCGGCGAGCGCGACCAGGACGCAGACCAGCCAGAGCGGGGTGTGCAGCTTGTCGGTCGTGACCAGCAGGCCCGTGGTGAACAGCAGCGAGTCACCGGGCAGGAAGAAGCCGATGAGCAGCCCGGACTCGGCGAAGACGATGACCAGCACGCCGGCCAGGCCGAACTGTCCGATGAGATGGTCCGGGTCCAGCCAGCTCGGTCCGAGCGCAAGCGTATTCAAGGGTCCGGGCTCCAGGATGAGGTCGATGGGCGGCTGCGTGGCCGCCCCAAGCTATCAACGCCTCGGGACGGCCCCGGGTTCCACCCGCCTCGGTGAGCGATTACGCCCGGCGGCGCGCGTTCGCCTCGATCGCGTCGCGCAGATGCTCGGCGAGGCCCGGCCGCATGGCGTCGTAGAACGCCTTGAACCGGGGATCGGCGACGTACATCCCGCCGAGGCACCGGTGGATCTCGTGGTCGCACTCGTAGAACCAGGCACAGATATGGAGCCGGTGCTCCTCCGCGAGGTCCATGGCGCGTTCGCCGTCGGCGGGCTCACCTGCCGCCGCCAGCGCCGTGTAGCGCTCGCCCCAGGCCGCGGCCTCGGCCTTCATCCGCTGCCAGTCCTCCTTGGTGTAGCGGGCGGTCCGGCGCCGCGACTCGGCGTAGGCGTCGGTGTTGCCCCAGCGGCGCTCGGTCTCCTCGGCGTACTGGTCGGGGTCCCTGTCGCCGAAGACCTCGAACTTCTCCTCCGGGGTGAGGTTGATGCCCATCCTGCGTGCCTCCATCGCTGTCTCTACGGCGGCGGCCATCCGCTGGAGCTCCGCGATCCGGTGCGACAGCAGCGCGTGCTGGCGGCGCAGGTGCTCCCGCGGGTCCGCGGCCGGGTCGTCGAGCAGGTCCGCGATCTCGTCCAGCGGGAAGCCGAGCTCCCGGTAGAAGAGGATCTGCTGCAACCGGTCCAGGTCGGCGTCGTCGTAGCGCCGGTGGCCCGCGTGGCTGCGCCCGCCCGGTGAGAGCAGGCCGATGGTGTCGTAGTGGTGCAGGGTGCGCACCGTGACTCCGGCGAAGCCGGCGACCTGTCCCACGGAGTGCTCCATGGCTCCCCGCTCCTTCCTGTGTGGGTACGGGGACGAGCCTCGGCCCTCACGCCGCGTGAGGTGCAAGTCCCGCCTGCCGCCCGCCCCTTTTGAGCTGTTTTACGGCTTTCGCGTCGCTATGGTGTGCCGATGCCGACCGATTCCGCCGTCGCCGCCGAGCCCGCCCCCGCCCGCCGGCTCCTGGTGCTCATCGTGCCCGCCCTGGCCGTGGGCGTGGCCTCGGCCCTGGTGCTGCTCGGGGTCAGCCTGCTGGCGGAGAAGCTTCAGGACGTGCTGTGGGAGACGCTGCCCGACGCGCTGTCGGTCGGCCGGTACTCCTCGCTGTGGATGATCGTGATGCTCACGGCCATGGGCCTGGTGACCGGCCTGGCGCTGCGCGCCGTACCCGGCCGGGGCGGCCCGGACCCGGCGACCATGGGCCTGGTCGACCCTCCGCTGCCGCCGTACGTGGTGCCCGGTCTGCTCGCGGTCACCGTCCTGGCCCTGGCGGGCGGCGTCAGCCTCGGCCCGGAGAACCCGATCACCGCGGCCAACATCGCCCTGGCCGCCTGGGCCGGACGCCGGTTCGCCCCGGGCGCGCCCGGTGAGCTGTGGCTCGCGCTCGCCGCCGCGGGCACCATCGGCGCGCTCTTCGGCACCCCGGTCGCCGCCGCCCTGATCCTCACCGAGACGCTGGCCGCCGCGCCCGCGCCCGGTGCGCTCTGGGACAAGCTGTTCGGGCCGCTCGCGGCCGGGGCCGCCGGGTCGCTCACCATGACGCTGGCCGCCCACCCCAGCTTCGACCTGTCGCTGCCCCCGTACACGCACGCGCACTGGGGCGATCTGCTCGCCGCCCTCGTGATCGCGTCGGCCGGGGCGGTCCTCGGCCTCGCGGCGGTGTACGCGTTCCCCCTGGTCCACCGGTTCTTCCGGGCCCTGCCGCATCCGGTGCTCGCACTGACCCTGGGCGGCCTGGCGCTCGGCCTGCTCGGGGCGCTCGGCGGGCACCTGACGCTGTTCAAGGGGCTGGACGAGGTGAAGACGCTCGCCGCCGATCCGGACGGCTGGTCGGCCGCCGGGTTCGGGACGATGGCGGTGGTGAAGACGGCGGCCCTGGTGATCGCCGCGACCTGCGGCTTCCGGGGCGGCCGGATCTTCCCGGCGGTGTTCTCGGGCGTCGCGCTCGGACTGTGCGCCCATGCACTCGTGGACGGGGTGCCGGTGGCCCTGGCGGTGACCTGCGGGGTGCTGGGCGTCCTGCTGGCGGTCACCCGGCAGGGCTGGCTGAGCCTGTTCACGGCGGCGGTGCTGGCCTCCGACACGGCCCTGCTGCCGGTGCTGTGCGTGGCCTCGCTGCCCGCCTGGCTGCTGGTCACCGGCCGGCCGCTGATGCAGCTGCGCGAGGACGGCACTCCGCTGCGCTGAGCCGGACGGACCAGCACCGGGCGCCGCACGCGCAAGCGGTCCGTACCGTCGGATTCGTCCGGTCTCGCGGGCGCGAGCCGAGAAGGGCAGGTCCGTGATGCCGCTCCACCGGGGCTCCGCGCACGACGGCGAACCGTCGGCCAAGCAGCGCAAACTGGCGCTCAATCCGTTCTACGCGGTCGCCGACCCGGTCGCCGGGATGGAGGCGGCCCCGCCCCGGCACCGGATGCCGGACGGACCGCTGCCGCCCCACACCGCGTACGGGCTCGTCCACGACGAGCTGATGCTGGACGGCAATTCGCGGCTCAATCTCGCCACCTTCGTCACCACCTGGATGGAGCCCCAGGCCGGGGTGCTGATGGGCGAGTGCCGTGACAAGAACATGATCGACAAGGACGAGTACCCGCGCACCGCCGAGCTGGAGCGGCGCTGTGTGTCGATGCTCGCCGACCTCTGGCACGCGCCCGACCCCTCGGCGGCCGTCGGCTGTTCCACGACCGGGTCGAGCGAGGCGTGCATGCTCTCCGCGATGGCGCTCAAACGCCGCTGGATGGCCAAGAACGCCGACCGCTACCCGGCGAGCGCCAAGCCCAATCTCGTGATGGGGGTGAACGTGCAGGTGTGCTGGGAGAAGTTCTGCACGTTCTGGGAGGTCGAGCCGCGCCTCGTCCCCATGGAGGGCGACCGCTTCCACCTCGACCCGCGGGCGGCCGTGGAGCTGTGCGACGAGAACACCATCGGTGTCGTCGGCATCCTCGGCTCCACCTTCGACGGCAGCTACGAACCGGTCGCGGAGCTGTGCGCGGCCCTGGACGATCTCCAGGAGCGCACCGGTCTCGACATCCCGGTCCATGTCGACGGGGCCTCCGGCGGCATGGTCGCGCCGTTCCTCGACCCGGACCTGGTGTGGGACTTCCGGCTTCCCCGGGTCTCCTCGATCAACACCTCCGGCCACAAATACGGCCTGGTCTATCCGGGCGTCGGCTGGGCGCTGTGGCGCTCGTCCGCCGAGCTGCCCGAGGAGCTGGTCTTCCGGGTGAACTACCTGGGCGGCGACATGCCCACCTTCGCGCTGAACTTCTCCCGGCCCGGCGCCCAGGTCGTCGCGCAGTACTACACCTTCCTGCGGCTGGGCCGGGACGGCTACCGGGCCGTGCAGCAGGCGGCCCGGGACGTGGCAACCGGGCTGGCCGCAAAAATCGAGGAGCTGGGCGACTTCCGGCTGCTCACCCGGGGCGACCAGCTGCCCGTGTTCGCGCTCACCACCAAGCCGGAGGTGACGGCGTACGACGTCTTCGACGTGTCACGGCGGCTGCGCGAACGCGGCTGGCTGGTGCCCGCGTACACCTTCCCCGCGAACCGGGAAGACCTCTCCGTGCTCCGGATCGTGTGCCGCAACGGCTTCTCCTCGGACCTGGCGGAGCTGCTCCTGGAGGACCTGCGCCTCCTGATGCCCGAACTCCGCGCCCAGCCGCACCCGCTGACTCGGGACCAGAACTCGGCCACGTCCTTCCACCACTGAGCTACCCCGTCGCGTACGGGTTCTCCTCGCCCTCCGCGAGTACGCCGACGAAGGCGTCGCCCTCGCCCGCGAAGACGTAGGCGCCGGCCTCGATCCGGGCGATCAGGCCGCGCGTCCACGCGGCGCCCGCGTCCGCCGAGTGGACCCAGAAGTTCATGACCTCGCCGATGTGGCCCAGCTGCTCCGGGCCGCCCTCGGGGAGGTAGTGCCCGGTGACAGCGGAGCGCCAGGACGCGAGGTTCTTCAGGCGCTCCCGGAGCAGGGCGACCGCCTCGGCGCGTTCCAGGTCGACGATGAAGCCGATGCCCGCCGAGAGGACGTCCATCTTCTGGTCGTACGAGGTGAGCGAGGCACGCAGCAGGGCGAAATACTCCTCGGTGCCGCGCCCCGTGATCTCGTACTCGATGCGCGGCGGGCCGCCCGCGGTGCTCGGGGCCACCTCGTGGGCGAGGAGCATGTCCTGTTTCGCGAGCTGTTTCAGCGCGTGGTAGACGGAGCCGGGCTTGGCGTTGGACCACTCGTGGGCGCCCCAGTACTCCAGGTCGTTGCGGACCTGGTAGCCGTGGGCCCGGCCGTGCTGGCGTACGGCGCCGAGGACCAGCAGCCGGATCGCGGACATGCCCTCCACCTCTCTGGTCAACACGACCAGCGTAGCGAAACGCGTGTCCGGCGAGGTCAGAAGGGGAAGACGCTGCGGCCGTGCTGAACGGAGATCCACTTCTGCGTGGTGAACGCGTCCACCGCCGCGTCCCCGTTCATCCGGCCCAGACCGGAGTCCTTCTCGCCGCCGAACGCGATGCCCGGGTCGTCGTGCACGGTGGAGTCGTTGACGTGGAACATGCCGCTGCGGATGCGCTGGGCGAAGCGGATGCCCCGGCCGGTGCGCGCGGTGTGCACGGCGCCGCTGAGGCCGTACGGGCTGTCGTTGACGATCCGCACGGCCTCGTCCTCGCCGTCGAAGGCCACCAGCAGCGCGACCGGGCCGAAGATCTCCTGGTGCAGCAGCGGGGAGTCCTCGGGCAGTCCGGTGAGCACGGTCGGTTCGACCAGATTGCCGCGCACCCGGCCGCGCACCGGGGCCTCGGCGCCCTCGGCGATCGCCTGGTCGACCAGGGCGGCCAGCGAGTCGGCGTGGAAGGTGTTGATGACCGGGCCGATGCCGGTGTCCGGCTCGCGCGGGTCGCCGGTCTTCAGGGCGGCGACCCGGGCGCAGAACTTCTCCGTGAACTCGGCGGCCACCGCGCGGTCCACCAGGATGCGGTTGGCGGCCATGCAGACCTGGCCGGAGTAGAGGAAACGGCTGAAGACGGCGGCGTCGACCGCGTAGTCGATGTCGGCGTCGTCCAGCACCACCAGGGCGCTGTTGCCGCTGAGTTCGAGGATGGTCCGCTTGAAGAGGGCGCCCGCGGTGGCGGCGACATGGCGGCCGACCCGGTCGGAGCCGACGAAGGAGATCACCTGGGGCACGGGGTGCTCGATGAACGCGTCGCCGATCTCGGCTATGTCGGTGACGACCACGTTGAGCAGTCCGGCCGGCAGCCCGGCTTCCTCGAAGATCCTGGCGATCAGCCCGCCACCGACCACGGGCGAGTTCTGGTTGGCCTTGACGACGACCGCGTTGCCGAGGGCGAGGGCCGGTGCGACCGACTTCATCGTCACCAGCAGGGGGAAGTTGAACGGGCCGACGACGCCGATGACCCCGACGGGCAGCCGGTAGAGAAGGTTCTCCTTGCCGTCGGTGGTGGACGGCATGATGCGCCCCTCCGGGGCGAGCGTCTGGCGGGCGGCCTCGCGCAGGAACTCCTGGACGAGGCCCAGCTCGTGCTCGGCCTTGGAACGGATGCTGCCCAGCTCGTCGATGATCGCGTCGGTGATCTCGCCGGCCAGCTCCTCGGTGACCCGGAGCGCACGCTCCAGGACGTCCCGGCGGCGGTACGGGCTCGCGGCCGCCCACTCGCCCTGTGCGCGCTCGGCGGCGCGGTAGGCGCTGTCCACCTCGGCGGCGGTGGCGATGGTGATCGCGGCCAGCTTCTCGCCGTTGTAGGGATTGAAATCGATGATGTCCCAGGAGCCGGTGCCCGTACGCCATTCACCGTCGATGTACTGGCCGGCCAGCTCTTGGAAGAAGGACATGCGATCCCTTAACTCAGGTGCAGACTCCTGTAGGAGTGTCATCGTACTGAAAATTCAGGAGGGTTGGAGAAGTCCTCGGAGCAGGTCACGACTCTCCTCCGGGTCCGGGCACTCCTCGTGGAGCCGCGTCATCGCCTTTTCGTACTGGGCGACTTCCTCGTCCTTGTCCAGATAGAGCGCGCTTGTCAGCTGCTCCAAATACACGATGTCCGACAGATCGGATTCCGGGAATCGCAGCATGGTGAACGATCCGCTCTCGCCGGAGTGCCCGCCGAAGCTGAACGGCATCACCTGAAGCGTGATGTTCGGCTGTTCCGACATATCGATCAGATGCCGCAATTGCGCCCGCATCACTTCGCGTCCGCCGTACGGGCGGCGCAGCGCCGCCTCGTCCAGGACGGCGTGGAAGCGGGGCGCCCGTTCGGAGACCAGGACCTTCTGCCGTTCGAGGCGCAGGGCGACGCGGCGCTCGATCTCGGCGGGCGGCGCGCCGCGCATGCCCCGGGAGACGACCGCGTGCGCGTAGTCCTCGGTCTGGAGCAGTCCGTGCACGAACTGGACCTCGTAGATCCTGATGAGCGAGGCCGCTCCCTCCAGACCGACGTACGTCTGGAACCAGCCGGGCAGCACATCCCCGTAACTGTGCCACCAGCCCGCCACATTGGCCTCACGGGCCAGGGCGAGCAGGGAGTCGCGCTCCGCCTCGTCCGTGACGCCGTAGAGCGTGAGCAGATCCTCGACGTCCCTGGCCTTGAAGCTCACCCGTCCCAACTCCATGCGGCTGATCTTCGATTCGGAGGCCCGGATCGAGTAGCCGGCCGCCTCGCGGGTGATGCCTCGCGAGTCACGCAGTCTCCTGAGCTGAGAGCCCAGCAGGATGCGCCGCACCACGGACCCACTCGACTCGCCTGCCGCCACTGGTCCAACCCTCCCCATCGCTTCCTGGCATCGGGGCTCCCCCTGAACCCCAAGAGCCGGATTCTGCCATCAAAACGCTTCGCCCCGTACTCATTCGATTACGGAAATGGGAAGAGCTTGGGAAGAGGCCGAAACCGGGGCCGGGAAGAAATGACCAAGAACCGGACGGGGCCGGACAGGTCAGGCGCGTGCACGTGCATCTGCCCTTGCATCTGCTGTGCGCATTCGGAACCATGGAGCCCGCGCACCTGCGTTCTCGTTCGTGTTGTACCGCTGTCGCCGGTACGCAGTACCGGTCCAGCCGCGATTCCCGGGAGTGCCTCGCATGAGGACGAATGGATCGACGATGCTCGAGCCGTTACGGCAGGGGCTTCCCCCCATCGATCCCTCGGCCGTCTCCGGGTCGGCCACCTGCACCCTGCCACCGCATTACGAGGCGGTCGGCGGCGCGCGGCGGTTCACCCGGTCGACGCTGGGGGGGTGGGGGCTGAGCGAGCGCTTCGACGATGTCGCGCTCGTCGTCTCCGAGCTGGTCACCAACGCCCTGCGGCACGCCCTGCCGGCCGACGCCCCGCGCGAGTGCCAGGAGCCGCCCGTACGGCTGCACCTGATGCGCTGGACCTCGCGGCTGGTGTGCGCGGTGCGCGATCCGAGCCAGGCGAGCCCGGTCGCCTCCGAGGCGGCGGACTCCGCCGAGTCGGGGCGGGGGCTGTTCCTGGTGGAGTCCTTCAGCGACTGCTGGGGCTGGCACCCCTCCCCCATGCTGGCCGCCGAGAGCGCGCCGGGCGCGGCGGCTTCCCGAGGCAAGGTCGTCTGGGCTCTGTTCAGACTGACCGACCCGGTGTGACGGGGGGCGGTGCGACCGGCCGGCGCACCGCACAGCACACCGCACGAGGGCTGAACACCGCTGGTTTCCAGCAGTGTTCAGCCCTTTGTGGTGTACGGGGACCTCAGCCCACCAGGTGGTCGAACTCGCCGTCCTTGACGCCGAGGAGCAGCGCCTCTATCTCGGCCGGTGTGTAGACCAGCGCCGGCCCGTCCGGGTGGCGCGAATTGCGCATCGCCACATCTCCGTCGGGCAGTTTCGCGAACTCCACGCAGGACCCCTGGGAGTTGCTGTGTCTGCTCTTCTGCCAGACGACTCCGCGAAGCTCTGTGGCCGCCATGCCGTTGTACACGTGGTGCACAGGACGCTCCCCGAGTTGCAAGGTGCAAGTGTCAACTGTCCCGGATCATAGCTGTGTTCAATTCCTGGTGCATGAGCGGATGCACGAGCGGATGCACGTGCACGCGGGGTGGCGCCGTGATTACAGCTTCCGCCTATAGAGACGTATGAACGGCCTCTCCGGCTCCCGATTCAGGGAGTTGACTTCTCGGCGCCCCTTGCGACCCACTGGTAGCTTGGACGGCCATTCGTCTTCCAGGGGGAATTCCACATGCACAAAATCGCACGTACCGGCGCAGTCCTCGCGACCGGTCTGCTGACCGCGCTCGCCCTCACCGGTTGCGGAAGCGACGGCGGCAAGGACGACTCGGGCAAGGACTCCGGGGCCAGCGCGAGCCCGACGGGCGGAAGCAGCGACGCGCCGTCCGGCACGGACGGCGGCACCGGCGGCGGCTCGGCCGGTGACGCGAAGGCGCTGGAGGGCGCCTGGTCGGGCCAGACCGACGGCAAGCCGGTGGTGCTGTCCGTGGCCGCCGGGGTGGCCGCCGTGGTCGCCGAGTCCCATGTCTGCTCGGGCACCGTCTCGGGCGAGGGCAAGCCGGCCCTGGAGCTGAAGTGCGCCGACGGGGACACCACCCGGATCACCGGGGAGGTCGAGTCCAACGACGGCAAGACCGTGGTGATCGTGTGGGGCAGCGGGACCAAGGACACGCTGGAGAAGACCGAATCGGACGCGCTGGAGGGCATCCCCGACATCCCCGATCTCCCCGGCATGTCGGACCTGCCGACGCCGTGAGGTCGTGACGCGGTGACGCCGTGAGGTCCCGGCGCTACGAGGTCAGGCCCCGGGAGAAGTCCTCCAGCGCGTCGAGGAGCAGGGCCACGTTGTCGCGTACGAGTCCGGCCCCGGCGGAGGGCGGCGCACCGCCCTCCGCCGCCTCCTCCTCGCGCACCCGGCACTCCGCGTCCCAGCGCTCCAGCGCCTCCCGCACCGGCGTCCAGTCCGGCACCCGCCGCTCCCGCACCGCCTTGGCGCCCCGGTCCGTGGCCCGGCGCAGCGCGTCGGCCAGCGCGGCGGCCCCCGGCACGGGCTCGGCCCCGCGGCGCGGGATGTGGGCCTCCAGGAGCATCGCGACCCGGCCGAACTGGGCCAGCGAGTGCTGGGTGGCGTCGGCCGCGGCGTGCGACAGGCCCCGGTGGCGCACCGGTTCGTGCCGGGCCGTCGCCACCGCCTCCTGCCAGTCGACCCGGGCCTCGCGGGTGGCGAGCAGGGCTTGCCGCACATCGCCCCGGGCCCGGTCGGCCGGGTCCGCGTACTGGTCCACGACCGCCGCCGCGTACCGGCCGTCCGCCTTCAGCCAGTCGCCGAGCCGGGTCCGCAGGCGCGGGGTCTCCCAGGCCGGGTAGACGGCGTACGAGATCATCGCCAGGAGCCCGCCGGCCAGGGTGAGCAGCACCCGCTCGAACACGGTCTGGCCCAGGTCGTCGCCGGCCATGCCGAGCAGGAAGACGACATACGCGCCGACGCACGCCTGGGCGACCGCGTAGCCGGTCCGCATCAGCAGATACATCAGCAGGGCGCAGACCACGGCGAGGACGGCGAGCGGTCCGGTGCCCGGGTGCCCGGCCTCCACGATCGTGGAGGCGAGGAAGACGCCGACGAGGGTGCCGCCGAACCGGGCGACCGCGCGGGAGTAGGTCTGCGAGAACTCCGGCCGCATCACCATCACCGCCGCCAGCGGCGCCCAGTAGCCGTGGCCGAGCGGCAGCAGGCGGCCCAGGAGATAGCCGACCGCGGCGACGGCGGCGAGCCGGACCGCGTGCCGCAGGATCGGGGAGCCGTGGTGGGCTTCGCGGCGCATCGCCCCGGCGACGACCGGGGCGAGCTTCAGCAGTCCGGGGCGCCGGTGGTGCTCGACGGGCAGCCGGCTCTTCTTGATGGCGTCGGCGGCCTCCTCGGCGCCGGCCCGCTCCTCCTTGGTGCCGTCGCCCTCGGCGGCCTCGATGACGTCGGAGAGCAGGGCGGCGAGCCGGTCGGCGGCGCGCAGCGGCGGGCCGGTGAGCAGGGCCCCGGTGTCGGGGGTCTTCAGCACGGCGACGGCCGGGGCGGGCAGCTTGACCGGGTCGCCGTGGCGGATCGCCCGGGCGGCCGCGTCGAGCAGCGATCCGGCGGCGGCCAGCAGCTCGCGGACCCGGTCGCGCTCGGGGCCCTCGGCGGGCACGCCCATGGCCGGGTCGGCGAGCGAGGCCAGGACCGGCCTGATGCGTTCGGCGACCCCGCGTGAGCCGTGCAGTTCGGCGGGGCGGCGGCGGGCCTCGCGGGCGGTGACGGCGGCGGCCCGGCGCGCGAGCATCAGGGGCTCCGGGTCGAAGTGGGCGACCGGGTCGTGGCGCAGCCGGCGGGCGTAGTCGGCCTCGGCGGCCAGCGCGTCGGCGAGCGCGTCGCGCTGGGCGCCCCATCTGCGGATCGGGAAGAGCACGATCAGCGCCGCCTGGACCACCCCGCCGAACATGATCATCGCGCCGTGCAGGGCCGCCTGGGCGACGGAGGCCGGCAGGGTGATGGTGACGAGCATGATCGCGACGTTGGACGCGGCGATGATCCCGCCGGTCGGGCCCGCCGCCCAGGCGAGCCCGGCGAGGAAGGTCCAGACGATCAGCAGGACCACGAAGAGCAGGAGACGGGTGCCGGTCACATAGCCCACGAAGGTGGACAGGCCGAGGCTGAATCCGGAGACCAGGGCGAGCACGGGGCGGGGGCGCCAGCTGCGCTGGAAGGTGGCGATGGCGGCCTGGAACGCGCCGAACGCGGAGCTGGCGGCGACCACCGGACCGAACAGCGCCAGGCTCACCCCGATGACCAGGGCGAGCCCGGCCGCGCCACGCACCGCGACCAGGGGTTCGAGGCGCCGCCGCTCGATCTTCAAGCCGGTGCGGGCGGTCTCCTTCAGCGCCCGGAGCCAGCTCATGTGCCGAGCCTAACCGGAATCGCCGTTTTGCCCGAGTTGTGAATTCTTACGGCCGTGGGGCGCTCAGCGCCCGATGCCCCGCGCCTCGCCGCCCATCCGCGTCTCCCCGCCCATCCGCGCCCGGTCCGCCGCCGCCGTGCCGTGCGTCCAGCCGTCCAGGTCCGTCGCGCCCCGGACCCGGGTGGTCGTGGTGCGGGGGAACATCTGCTCGGCGGCCTCGGTGACCGCGAGATCGCGGGCGGCGAGGACGGGGAGCAGCCCGGCGCCGCCCGGCGCACCGCCGCCCGTACCGCTCTCCGTGTCGTTCTCCGCCTCGGCCGTGGCGCGGGCGGTGCCGTCCGCGAGGCGACTGCCCAGGCGCTGGACGTAGGCCATCAGGAAGGACTGCCGGAACGTCTTGGTCCGCTTGCGTCCGCCGGCCCGCTGGCCCGCCTCCGCGCGGGTCATCGCGGCCGTGCCCTGGACGAGCAGCGAGGTGTGGAGCAGTTCGACGGCCTCCAGGTCCGCCTCGAAGCCGATGACCGTGGCGAAGCCCAGGTCGCTGTTCCAGACGGCCTGGCAGCGGTTGGCCGAGGCCACCGCGTCCAGCAGGATCGCCTTGGCCGTCTCGTAGGGGGCGTCCACGCCGATCCGGCAGGCGCCGGGGGTGCGGTCGCCGTGCGTACGGGCGGCGAGCAGGGCGTCGTCGATGCTGTGCCGGGCCATCAGCTCCTGCGCCTTGGTGGTCAGCGCCTCCGCCTCCTCCGGATAGCCGGTCGCCTCCGCCTTCGCGAGCAGGGCGCGGATGCGGGTGAGCATGCGGGGCTCCCCGGCGGCGGGCGGCCGGGTCAGGACCTCGCGCGCCGCGCCCGGCGGAGGCCCGACAGGCTCGATGGCCGGGAGGGCGAGCAGCAGCCGGTGGAGGGCGAGGAGCGCGGAGGCGTACGAGAAGCGGTCGGGCCGGCCCGGGGGCGGCGCGGCGGGCAGCCCGGCCAGCTGGGTCCGCCAGCGCGGCGGCAGCTCGTCGTAGCGGCGGAGCTCGGCGGCGATGAGCCCGGCGGCCAGGCCCGCCGCGTGTTCGTCCAGCTCGCGGCGGACGAGGCGGACGACGTCGGCGGGGAGCCAGCCGCGCCGCCAGGCCCGGCGGACGAACTCCTCGCCCCGGCGCGCCAGCTCCGCGTCGGCCTGCGGGGCGGCGGCGAGCAGCGAGGCGCCGGTGTCGAGACCGGCGTCGTCCTCCGAGTAGAGGGCGGCCGCGAACGCCTGGTCGATCACCGATTCCATGAGATCAGCGTAAGCAGGCGCCACCCACAGCCGTCGTCCACAGCCTGTGGATATCGAACGCGCGCACGAAGCGCCGGCTCCGGGGCGTTGTCAGTGCCGGGTGCCAGACTCGGCCGTATGACCGAACGCTGGGCGCTGGCCGTCACGGAGGGCGGGGGCGCGCGCCTCGCCCCGCTGGACCGTGCCGGACGGCCGGCGGGCCCGGTGCTGACCGAGCCGGATCTCGCGGCGGCGGTCCGCTCCCGGCCGGACGTCACCCGCTGGGTGTGGCGCTCGACGGCCGAGGTCTATCCCCGGCTGCTGGCCGCCGGGGTGCGGGTCGAGCGGGCCTATGACGTGGAGGCCGCCGAATCCCTGCTGCTCGGACACGAGGGACGGCTCGGCGAGCCCCGGTCGGCCGCCGCCGCGCTCGCCCGGCTGCGCGGCGGCCCGGTGCCGCCCGATCCGCCGCCCCGGTCCGCGGAGCCGGGCTCCCAGTCGTCGCTGTTCGAGCCGCCCGCAGGCCCGGAGCTGCCGTTCGACGCGCTCACCGAGGTGTACGCGGCGCAGCTGGCGCGTCACGAGGCGACGGACCGGCCGGACCGGATGCGGCTGCTGACGGCCGCCGAGTCGGCGGGGATGCTGGTCGCCGCCGAGATGAACCGGACGGGCCTGCCCTGGCGGGCCGACGTGCACCGCGAGGTGCTGCGCGAACTGCTCGGCGAGCGGTATGCGGGCGGCGGCGAGCCGCGCCGGCTCGCCGAGCTGGCCGACGAGGTGTCCGCCGCCTTCGGCCGCCGGGTGCGCCCGGATCTGCCGGCCGATGTGGTGAAGGCGTTCGCGCAGGCCGGGATCAAGGTCCGCTCGACGCGCCGCTGGGAGCTGGAGGCCCTGGACCATCCGGCGGTCGCGCCGCTCGTCCAGTACAAGAAGCTGTACCGGATCTGGACCGCGCACGGCTGGAGCTGGCTCCAGGACTGGGTACGCGACGGCCGATTCCGCCCCGAGTACCAGCCGGGCGGCACGGTCTCCGGGCGCTGGACGACCAACGGCGGCGGGGCGCTCCAGATCCCCAAGGTGATCCGGCGGGCCGTCGTCGCGGACGAGGGATGGCGCCTGGTCGTCGCGGACGCCGCCCAGATGGAGCCCAGGGTGCTGGCCGCGATCTCCCGCGACCCGGGCCTGATGGAGGTCGCGGGCCATGAGGGCGACCTCTACACCGCGCTGTCCGACCGCGCCTTCCACGGCGACCGCGACCACGCGAAGATCGCGCTGCTCGGTGCCGTCTACGGGCAGACCTCCGGGGACGGCCTGAAGAATCTGGCGGCCCTGCGCCGCAGGTTCCCGCGCGCGGTGGCCTATGTGGACGACGCCGCGAAGGCGGGCGAGGAGGGCCGTCTCGTACGCACCTGGCTCGGCCGGACCAGTCCGCCGGCGGCCGGGCACGGGGAGGACGGGGAGGCGGGCATCCCGCAGGAGGAGGACGAGGGGCGCTCGGACTTCACGCCCGGTTACGCCTCGTCGGACGCGCGGGCCCGCGGCCGGTTCACGCGGAACTTCGTGGTCCAGGGCAGTGCGGCGGAGTGGGCGCTGCTGCTTCTGGCGGCGCTGCGCCGGGCGGTCGCCGCCGCCGGGCTCCGGGCGGAGCTGGTCTTCTTCCAGCACGACGAGGTGATCGTGCACTGCCCGCTCGCGGAGACGGAGGCGGTCGTGGCGGCGCTCCGGGAGGCCGCGGGGGTGGCCGGCCGGACGGCCTTCGGCGAGACACCGGTGCGCTTCCCGTTCACCACGGCGGTGGTGGAGCGCTATTCGGACGCGAAATGACCGGCAACGGCCCGAGCCGAACCCCCTCCGGCCCGGGCCGTGCGCCCGTACGCGCCCCGGGGAGAGAGCCCGGGGCGCGTGGGCTCGGCGGTTACAGCCGCTTCGCCGGTCTACCGTCTACCCGCGTTCCCACAACGCGGGGACATTCGGCGGCTCCCAGCCGGTCAGGGCGGTGTGAGCCTGTAGACAGCGGTAGGCGACTCCGCCGTATGTGACGCGGTCTCCCGCGGTGTAGGCCGTCCCGGCCGCCCAGGTGCCACCGGGTTCGGTCGGCGGGTCGGTCGGGTCGGTGGGCGGATCGGTCGGGTCCGTGGGGTCCTGGGCGACATCGAGGACGAAGTCGAAGGTGCCCTCCTTGCCGGAGCCGACGGTCCGGACGTTCATCAGGAGCGCCGCGTCGTACAGCATGTCGGTGCTGTTGCGCGGCTCGCCCGGGAAGTAGAGCTGGGTGGTGAGGATGCCCGAGCCGGGGGCCTGGGCCTTCACATGGATGTGCCGGGTGCGGCCGGGGTAGAGGCCGGGCACGATCGTGGTGAGCGTGAACGCGCCGTTCTGGTCGGTGAACTGGTGGCCGCGGAAGTTGAATCCGCTCATGTCGTACTCGCCGTTGGTGTCGGCCTGCCAGAAGTCGAGCAGCACGCCCGGGATGGGGCGGCACTCGCGCCCGAAGACGTAGCCGCTGACGGTGAGCGGGACGCCGGGCGTGGACGAGGTCACCAGGCTGGTGCGGAGCGGGGAGTTGGGCTTGAAGTACGGGCCCTCGATCTGGTCGTGCGTCGGCTCGTCGCCGTCGTCGCAGTCCGGGGTCGGGGCGAGCGGCCTGCCGGTGTTCCCGGCGTCGCGCGCCAGCGCCACCCCGCCGCCCGCGAACAGCGGTACGGCGGTGGCCACGAGCGCCGCCTTGAGGAGGGACTTACGGCTGATCGCCGGACCGCCTGCGGCTCGGGCGGCGGGCTCGTTGCTCTCGGGGGATGCGGGGGGCATGGCTGACGGACTCCTCGGGATGGTGGGGAAGGGGCACGTGCGCGGTGCGGGGCCCGGGGCGGTGTCGGTCGCCCCGGGCCCGTTCCTCGATCGCCTGAGGGGCGGGGTGTTCCGCTGTTACACGGTTTTCGCTGTTACATGGCCTGCCAGAGGGCCGGGACGTTCGGCGGGGTCCAGCCGGGCTGCGCCTGGTGGCCCTGGAGGCAGCGGTAGCTGGCGGAGCCGTACGTCACGACGTCACCGGCCGCGTAGGTGGTGCCGGCCGCCCAGGTGCCGCCCGGGTTGGTCGGCGGGTCGGTCGGGTCCGGCGGGGTGGTGGAGCCGTTGGTGACCAGGGTCAGCCCGTACGCCTGGAGCGCGGCGTTCAGCGGCTGGAAGTAGGTCACCCCGCCCTGCGAGCAGTTGCCGGTGCCGCCGGAGGTGACGCCCTGGGCCTGGCTGCCGGAGATGAACGAGCCGCCGGAGTCGCCGGGTTCGGCGCAGACGTTGGTCCGGGTCACCCCGGAGACGGTGCCCTCCTGGTAGGTGACGCTGCTGTTGCGCTGCTGGATGGTGCCACAGTGCCAGCCGGTGGTGGAGCCGGAGCGGCAGACGGACTGGCCCTCGATCGCCTCGGTGGAGCCGGTGACCGTCACATCGCCGTTGCCGTAGCCGTTGACCAGCGGGCGCGGGGTCCAGTTGGTGTTGGTGGCGACCCAGGAGTAGTCGCGGCCGGGGAAGGTGGAGCCCTGGAAGGAGCCCTGGGCCTGCTGGTTGTAGCCGCTGGTGGAGACGCCCGGGGTGCCGCAGTGCCCGGCGCTGACGAAGCCGCTCTGGGTCCCGCGCTTGACGGGGAAGCCGATGGAGCAGCGGCCGGAGCCGTTCATGTAGTACGCGTCGCCGCCGCGCAGGTCCGTGAAGGTGCGGGGCTGCTCGGTGGCGTGCGCGACCTTCACCAGGTCGCGGGAGACCCCGGCCTTCGCGAGGAACGCCTCGGCGGCGGACGCCTTTCCGGCCTGGACGACGACGCGGTTGCTGCTGACGTCCACGTACCAGGCGGGGACGTCCTTCGGCGCGGTGCGCAGCGCGACCCGGTCCAGCGCGGCCTTGGCGGTGTCCAGCTCGGCCAGGCTGTGGTCGACGACCTCGGCCCGGGCACCGGCCTTCGCGATGCGGGCGGCGTCCGCGGCGTCGGTGGTGGAGACCGTCAGGTTGCCCGCGTCACCGGAGACCCGGGCACCGGCGTAGGCGGCGCCGAGCGAGTGGCGAAGCCCGGCGGTGACGGCGGTGGCCCGCGCCTCGTTGGCTATGCGGCTGCGGGCCTCGGACGCGGTCAGCCCGAGGTCCCGCTGCATGGCCTTCAGCAGCCCGGGCGACAGCTGGGCGGCATCGGTCGTGACGGCGGGGGTGTGGGGGGCGGGGTCGGCGGACGCGGTGCCGGTGAGACCGGCGAGTGCGAGCGCGCCGACGGCCACGGTGGCGGTACACGCGGCCAGGGCCCGTCTGCGGAGCATGGATCTCTCCACGGAACTCTCCTTGTTCTGGGGAACGCTTCGGGGGGAAGCAGTGCGGGGGAATTCGCCGCCAAGCTAGCCGCGTACACGTCAGTTTTAGGAGATCCCGTCCGCCCCATCGCGCCGCGTTATGGGGCGCCGAATCCGGGCCCGAACTCCCTTTGTATACGGGTCCGAAGTAGGTTCCCCTCATGCGAATAGGCCGGCTGCTGGGCAGTGGACGCGACGCGGATGTGTACGAGCTGGACGAGGCGTGGGTGCTGCGGCGCTACCGCCACGGGCTGGACGCCTCCCGGGAACTGCCCGTCATGTCCTACCTGTCGGCCTCCGGCTATCCGGTGCCCCGGCTGGGCCCGCAGCCCCTGTCGGCCGGTCCCGGCGATCTGGTCCTCCAGCGCCTGCACGGCCCGACGATGCTGGAGTGCCTGCTGTCCGGGGCGCTCGGCGCCGAGGAGGGCGCGGACCTGCTGACCGGTCTCCTCGCCGAGCTGCACACCGTCCCGGCCCGCCTCTCGCCCGACCCCGAGGACCGGGTCCTCCACCTGGACCTGCACCCGGACAACGTGATCATGACGCCGGACGGCCCCGTGGTCATCGACTGGAGCAACACCGAGGAGGGACCGCCCGCCCTGGACCGGGCCATGTCGGCGCTGATGCTGGCCCAGGTCGCGGTGGACCCCGCCCACCCGGCGGCGGACGGCGCCCGCGAGCTGGTGGCCGCCCTGGTCCCCCGCCTGGCCGCCGACGACGGCATCCCCGCCCCCCACCTGGCCGACGCGGCCGCCCGGCGCGCGCTCAACCCGACGATGACCCCGGCCGAGAAGGCCGTGATCGGGGAGGCGGCGGAGCTGGTGGCGGCGCTGGCGGAGCGGTAGCGGCGGGCCGGGCCCGGCGGCCGGTCACAGGTACAGCTGGCGGCTGCATTCGGCGCAGTGGGTCTTGCCCTCGTGCAGGACGACCCGGCGGTGCTCGCAGGCGCGGGGGCGGGGGCGCTGGGTGGTGGCCGGGGGTGTGATGCCGTCGCGGAGGTGGGCTTGTACGCGGACCATGCGGGCCAGTTCCGTGACGCAGGGGCCGCAGGCGTAGACGTCGCCCGTGGCGCCCGGGGTGGCCACGGCGCCGAGCCAGAGCACCGCGACGGCCTCGCGGCGGCAGTACAGCCAGCAGGTCCCGGTCACCCACGCGTTGCCGTCGCCGGACTGCGCGGGCAGCGGCCACGCGTCGCGCCACGGGCGCTCGACGGTGGGGGTGAACATCACACCGTGCCGCCGTTCGAGCCCGCGAGCTCGGCCGGGCGCAGCACCGCGTAGTCGCCGAAGTTCCGCCGGTAGCGCCGGTGTCCGGTGTCCTGAGTGTGGACGCGCTGCCACTCCTCGACCGGTTCCGGCGCCGTCCAGTTGCCCGACCGGGCCCCGCACTCCGCCTCGTCCCCGGACACGCATCGCGCCTCGTACTCCGGTTCGGCCGTCCCGTCCTGCTCGATGGTGAACGGGACGTAGCGGAACACCCGCCGCGTCACCGGGGTTCACCCGTGCCCGAGCGGAGCGCCACGGCCAGCGCGCGGGCGGTGACCGCGTTGCACCGCCCGAGGTCGATCAGCGCCAGCTCGTACGAGACGGGGTCGACGCCCAGCGACGGCAGGGTCACCCCTGCCGCGCCCAGCGCCTCCCGCAGCTCGTCCCGCGCCCGCTCGGCCTCCGCGACCTTCTCCTCCGCCGTCCGCTTCCCGTCTTTCGTCGCCATGTCGTCTCTCCGTACGCCCTCGTGCGCCCACCGCGCCCCAAATGCGCCGTGTGCTCTCTGTGACCAATCACTCACACCATGGCTCGCGAAGCCGTACGCTCGGTAGACCTTCAGGCATTCCAACGCCGGGCGTCATAGCGGGGAGTTGAACAGATGAACGAGCAGGCGGACCAGGACCAGGAGCCCACCAGCGCCGCGGCCTACTTCGGCGCGGAGGTCAAGGCGTTACGGGAGGCCATGGCCCTGTCCCAGACGGGCTTCGCGGGCCGGCTGCACTACCAGCAGGCCCAGGTGAGCAAGGTGGAGAACGGAGCCGCACTGGCCTCCGAAGCGTTCGCCGAGGCGATGGACCGCGTGGCGGGCACGCCGGGCACGTACGTCCGCCTGCGCGCCAAGGTGAGCAAGCTGGGTCACCCTGAGTGGTTCATCCCGTACATCCAGCTGGAACGCACGGCGACGAAGGTCGAGGACTATTCCAACGCCTTCGTGATGGGCGCGCTACAGACCCCGGAGTACGCCGAGGCCGTCTACCGGGCGGGGCATCCGCGCGAGTCCGACGCACAGATCAAGCAGAGGGTCGAAATTCGGCTGCGCCGTCAGGAAATACTGGAACGCGAAAATCAGCCCCTTCTGTGGGTGATCCTGCACGAGTCTGTCCTGCGTACGGTCGTCGGCAGTCACGCCGTCATGGTGGGCCAGCTTGAGCATCTGCTCGCGATGGCGGAGAACCCCCATGTCTCCCTGCAAGTACTGCCGTTCGCAGCAGGTGCCCCCGCGTCGGGAGTCTCGTTTACCATGCTTACGCAAGCCGATGGGGCAACAGTCCTGTACTCGGAGACGACGGGGCAGGGGCGCGTGAGCGACTCCACGACGGCCGTGCAGGAGTGGGCGGCCACGTACGAGCAGCTGCGTGCTTCGGCCGAGTCGGAGGCCCGGTCACGGCACCTTATCCACTCGATCATGGAGGACCACGCGAATGAGCAACACCCTGGACCCGCGTGACGTGCGTTGGGTCAGCAGCACCTACAGCGACGCCCAGGGTGGCCAGTGCGTCCAGTGGGCGCCCGAGCACGCCCTCGCCACGGGTGAGTTCCTGGTTCGCGACAGCAAGAACCCGAGCGGCCCGCACCTGGCTCTGTCCTCCACCGGCTTCGCCGGCCTCGTGGAGCTCGCCAAGAACCACGCGTAACCCACTCCCCCAACTCGACCTGGAGGAACGCGAATGAGCAGCACACCGGCCCTGCGTTGGGTCAGCAGCACGTACAGCGACGGTCAGGGTGGCCAGTGCGTCCAGTGGGCGCCCGAACACGCCCTCGCCACAGGTGAGTTCCTGGTGCGGGACAGCAAGAACCCGCACGGCCCCCACCTGACCCTTTCCTCCAACGGGTTCACCGGTCTCGTGGAGTTCGCCAAGAGCTGCGCGTAACCCACTTTCCGCTGACGGCCCCCGCCCCACGGCGGGGGCCGTCATCGTGCCGGGACACCGGCGAGCGCCTGGCGGGCGAAGGCCACCACATGGGCGCGCAGATCGAGGCCGCCGGCCTCCTCCGCTTCGGGGCCGATGATCAGGCGGGCCAGCTGCGGCACCGCGTTCGGCCAGGCGGCGAGGCCGATCAGGCTCAGCAGACAGGCCGCGACCCTCGGCGACGCCTCGGTCCCGAAGCTCTCCGCGAGGGCGGCGATCTTCTCCTCGTAATGACCGCGACGGCCCTCCTCGTTGGGCAGGACGCCGTCGCGGTAGTGCAGGCCCTCCCAGAAGAAGAGCCGGACGAGGACCGGATTGTCGCGGTGGAAGTCGTACACCCGGCCCACGTATTCGGCGGGGTCGTCGCCGCCCTTCAGCGGGACGGCCGCGGCCAGCTCGTCCAGCGCGCGCACGACGACGGCGTCGAACAGCTTCTGCTTGTTGCCGAAGTAGCCGTAGATCCGTTCCTTGTTCACACCGGCCAGCTCCGCGATGCGGTCGACGCGGGCTCCGGCAATGCCGTGAGCTGCGAATTCCTCCCTCGCCGCAGCGAGGAGCCGTTCCTTGGTGGAGGTCGTGTCCGAGGTCATGCCACCAGCGTAGAACGGCTTCCCATCATTGCCAACCAACTGGATGGTTGACGCCCAACCAATCGGTTGGCAGAGTGGAGACCGTCACCGGGGGCGGCACCGCCACAACGCCCTCCGCACGCCTCGTACACCTACCCGTAGGGGATTCCTCATGACCACCGCCACCCGCCCCGCCACCGCTTCCGCGCTGCCCTCCGTCCACATGCGCGCCCTGCTGACCTGGATCGCGGTGTTCGCCGCCCTGACCGTGGTGCAGCTGCTCGTCGGCCCGTACGTCAAGGGCTTCCCGATGCTGCTGCGCACCCTGGTCATCACCGGGCTCGTCGTGCCGGCCGTCGTCTACACGCTGGTGCCGAACCTGCTGAAAGTCCGGACCGCCGTACTGCGCCGCCGCGCGTCGGCTTAGGGCATACCCGTACGGGGAGGGCTTACGAGGAAGGCGTACGGAGGGGGCATACGGAGAGGGCTCACGGAGAAGGCTTACGTCCTCGAATCCCGTTGCCCGGGCCGGGGTTGTCGACCATGATCGGACCCCGTGACCGCCAACGAAACACCGCCCGCCGCCCCGACCCGCCCCCTCGCGCTGATCACCGGCGTCGGCCGCACGGTCGGCATCGGAGCCGGGATCGCACGTCAACTCGCCGCCTCCGGGTGGGACATCGCCTTCACCTACTGGACGCCCTACGACCGGCGCATGGACTGGGGCGAGGAGCGCGGGGCGACCGCCGCCATCGAAGCCTCGCTCGCCGCGCACGGCGCCCGCACCGCCGCGATCGAGGCCGACCTGAGCGACCCGGACGCCGCCACCCGGATCTTCGACGAGGCGGAGAGCCGGATCGGGCCCGTCACCGCGCTCGTCCTGAGCCACGCCGAATCCGTGGACTCCGGGCTCCTCGACACCACCCTCGCGAGTTTCGACCGCCACTTCGCGGTGAACACGCGCGCCACCTGGCTGCTCATCCGGGAGTACGCGCTCCGCTTCCGGGCCCCGGCCGGAACCGGCCGGATCGTCGCCCTCACCAGCGACCACACCGTCGGCAACGTGCCCTACGGGGCCAGTAAGGGCGCCCTGGACCGCATCACCCTGGCCGCCGCGCGCGAACTGGCGCACCTAGGGGTCACCGCCAACGTCATCAACCCCGGCCCGATCGACACCGGCTGGATGACCGAGGAGCTGGCGGAGGAGCTGCGCCTGGGCACCCCGCTGCGCCGCCTCGGCACCCCGCAGGACACCGCCCACCTGGTCGACTTCCTCTGCTCCCCGCAGGGCCAGTGGGTCAACGGCCAGCTCCTCAAGAGCAACGGCGGAGCCGCGTAGGGCGTGATCCACCGGACCGGGCCGGCCTCTTGACGCGCGCCCCGGTGGTGGCGAGGATCGGCCCGTTATCGAAGCGCTTCGACACGGGCGCCCCGCCACCGCCGCGGCGGGACTCGCGCGACGTACAGGAACGGATGCCATGCCAGTCCGAGCCCAGACGGGGACCACCGTCAGCAATCCGGTGATCCCCGGATTCCACCCCGACCCCAGCGTCTGCCGCGTGGGGGACGACTACTACCTGGCGTGCTCCAGCTTCGAGTATTTCCCGGGCATCCCGCTCTTCCACAGCCGCGACCTGGTCCACTGGACGCAGATCGGCAACGTCCTCGACCGCCCCGGACAGCTGCACCTGACCCCGGAGACCCGGGCCTCCGGCGGCATCTACGCGCCGACGCTCCGGCACCACGACGGCCGGTTCTGGCTCGTCGTCACCAACGTCGAGGTGGGCAACCTGCTGTTCACCACCACCGACCCGGCCGGCCCCTGGTCCGACCCGGTCCCGCTGCCCGGAGTCCCCGGCATCGACCCGGACCTCGCCTGGGACGAGGACGGCGACTGCTGGTGCACCGTGGCCGGGGTCTCCCAGGTCCGCATCGACCCGCACACCGGCGAGACCTTCGGCGAACTGCGCCGCATCTGGTCCGGGGCGCCCGGGGCGAAGGCGCCGGAGGCCCCGCACCTCTACCGGATCGGTGACCACTGGTACCTCGTCATCGCGGAGGGCGGCACCGAGCGCGGGCACGCCGTCTCCGTCGCGCGCGGCCCCTCGCCGGCCGGGCCGTTCGAGCCCTGCCCGGACAACCCCGTGCTCACCCACCGGGGCCGCGAGCACCCCGTCCAGAACACCGGCCACGGCGACCTGGTCCAGGGGCCGGACGGCTCCTGGTGGCTGGTGCTCCTCGGCGTACGGCCGGGCGGCGGCACGCCCGGCTGGCACGTCCTCGGCCGGGAGACCTTCCTGGCGCCGGTGACGTGGGTGGACGGGTGGCCCGTCGTGGGTCCGGTGTCCACCGAACTCCCTGCCCCTGATTGGCCGCTGACGCCCGCGCCCGATGCCCTGGCCCCGGTCCGGGACGACTTCGATGCGGCCGAGCCACCCCCGTACTGGATCTCGCCCCGCCACTCGACCGCCGGGCGGGGCGGGACGACGGAGCGCCCCGGCCGGCTGACCCTGCACGGGCGGGGCGGCACGCTGGACGACCCGGACGCGGTGTTCACCGGGCGCCGCCAGCAGCATCTGGCGTGCCGGGCCCGTGCGTTGACCGACGCTTCGGACGGGCACGGCGGCCTCGCGGTCCGGCTCGACGAGGCGCATCACTACGCGGTCGAGACGGGCGGCGGCGAGATCCGCCTCATCGCCCGCATCGGCCCGCTCCGCACGGTCCTCGCGACCCGCCCCGCCCCCACCGGACCGGTGGTGCTCGGCATCGACATCACGCCCAACCGCGCCCCGCTCGACCCGTGCACCGGCCCGGACACGGTGACCCTCGGCATCGAGGAGCCGGACGGCACGTTCACCCCGCTCGGCTCCCTGGACGGGCGCTACCTCTCCACGGAGGTGACCGGCGGCTTCACGGGCCGGGTGATCGGGCTGTACGCGGCGAGCGGGACGGTGTGCTTCGACTGGTTCACGTACGAAGGTCTCTAGGCGGCGGGGGCGGCGGGCGGCGGGACACCGGTTCGGGTGCACGGCTCATCATCGAGGCCGGGAAAGCGCCACCCCGGTTCCAGTACGCTTCCCGGATGCGCTATTTCATCCAGTACCCCGCCGGGACCAGCGAACTCGTCGCGGATGCCATGTCGCACTTCGTGGACGACTTCCGCGCGGAGTACCAGGACGACAGCGCCATGATCTTCACCTCCAGTTCGCCGATGGAACGCGTCGCGGACATTCCCTTCGCGAAGAACGCCTTTGCGGTGATCACCGAAATCCGGCGCGGCGACATCAATGCGAACGTGGCGCGGCTGGCGGGTTCGCTGAAGAAATCGCAATTCCCGGCCCTCCCCGGACCGCGCGCCCGGGGATTCCGGGTGATGGTCCACATCGACGGCGAACTGGCGTCGGTCGCGGGCGCCCCGAAGCGGGAGATCGAGCGCACGGTCTCCGCCTGCACGGGCCTGCGGCTCGAACCGAGCGGCCGCGGCCAGGAGTTCTGGGTCATCGGCCGCCTGGACATGCGGGACCTCATGTTCTGCGCCCGGCTGCCCAAGCCCGCCCGACCCAAGAAGGCCCGCGGCGCCCTCTCCCACGAGCTGTCGTCCATGCTCGTCCTGGCGTCCGAGCCGCGCCCCGACGACACCTTCCTCGACCCGTTCGCCGGCAGCGGCTCCTTCGTGGCCGCCCGGCTCGCCCTGCCGGCCGAGGAGGTCATCTACTCCGACCCGGACCTGGCCGAGCACCGCGACCAACTGCCGGGCGAGGCGCTGCGCGACCACCGGGTCCGGCTGCTCGCGGAGGACGCCATGAGCCTCCCATCCCTCCCGGACGGCTCGGTCGACGTCATCGTGACCGACCCGCCGTGGGGCGAGCACGAGGAACTACCTGTCCCCTACGAGGAGTTCGCGGCGAGCACCTGCGACTCCTTCGCCCGGGTGCTGCACCCCGACCACGGCCGCTTCGTCCTGCTCTGCAACCGCCGCGGCGCGCCCGTCTTCGACCACGCCTTCGGCGCCGCCGGATTCCAGGTCCACGCGACGCACGAAATCCTGGTCAACGGCCACCCGGCGACGGTGTTCGTCGGCGCCCGTCGCGACGGGGGCGAGCCGTCACAGACAGCCGAACGGTCCCGCGCGACCGAGCCGCCGCGCGAGACCGGGCAGCCCGCCAAGCCCCTGCTCATCGGAATGGGCACCTACCGCCGCTCACTGAACCGCTTCTCGCGCTGACGACTCCCGGGCCCGGACCCCGCGCAAGGACTGATAACCATGGCAACTCAGGAAAGCACCATCCCTCCCCAGAAAAGCCGCTGGAAACTCCTCACCCCCGCCGTGATCAACTTTCTGCTCGGAATTCCCGCTGTGATCCCGCTGTATTCGGCACAGCTGCTTCTCACGACATACCGAGCGTGTGCCCTGAACACCGAGGGTTACGGATCCGACTGCGGGGATGCGAGAACAATCGAGGCAACCGGCTGGCACAGGGCAAGCGTGGTCCTCATCGGCGGACTGGGACTGCTGCTCGTCCTCGCTGTTGACGTTCTGTTCCCCGCCGGCACCGGTCGCCCTCGGCGGCGCTGGCTCGCCGCCTCGGCCGCCCTCCCCGTGCCCTACCTGCTCGCTTCAATCGCATTCGCGATCTTCAACTGAAGGTTTCCGCGTCGGCATCGCCACGGTCCGCCGGCACATACGCAAGGACGCTGTCCCCCTGGCCACTCCCGCGCCCTCCCCTTGACCTAGTGCACTAAATACACTCTCCGTGTTCTCTGTTGCCTCTCCGCCAAGGGTCACTCATGCCTGCCGCCATCGCCCTGATTGTCGTCGGACTCCTTCTTCGACAGGTCGACCGTCTCCGTCACTTGCGCAGGCCGGCGGCGCTCACAGCTGCCGAGGCAATGGCGTTACAGAGATCCCGTGCGACGGCTTGGGCACCGGCGCTTCTGCTGCTCGGGGAGTGGATACAGATAGTCGGCTGGTGGCTCCTGGCCGATGCCGAACCGGTATTGGCCGCTCTCACCGCGGTGGCGGTCGGTGTTCACTTCAGGCACCTACAGGAGATCAGCCACTTCGCGGTGCATGGCGTCCTGGCCCGCGGCCGGCGGGCCAACGTGCTACTGGCAGAGGTCTTCGTACATCTACCGATGGCGCTGGGACCGGTGGGGCAGCGCAGGACCCGGCATGTACGTGATCATCATCCGAACGCGACGGTCCGCGGAGTCGACCCGAACTTCGAGGAGTTGAGGTTCGCCGGGTTGGTGCAAGGGGCGGGAAAGGGTGCCGTGACACGTGCGGCGGTCTTCCCACTGACCGCCCGTGGCCTGTGGGGCACGCTCACCGGCATGGGACGGGCCCTCGCCGGTCCGGGGCGTGCAGCTGCGGTCCTCGTGACAGCGATGGCCGCGTACGCGGTGGGGGGTTGGCTCGGGCTGGTGGCGGGGCTGGTCGTTCCCCGGCTGTGGCTGTACCCGCAGTTCGCCTGGCTGTCGCTGCTGGGGGAGCACACCTGGTTCGATCCCGAGCGGCGCACTGGGAACAGGACCGAGATAGAGGCGGGGCGTTGTCTGCGTCTGTACCCGGAGAGCGCCGTGATGTCGGCTGTGGCAGCGGTTACCTGGCTTCCCTACGGTGACCTGCACCATTACGCACACTCCGCGCACCCGGCCGTGCGGTGGAACTACCTTCCGGCGGTGGAGCGAGGGCTCGCGCCACCCCACTGCACGCCGCCGGCTCTCCTGATCGGAGCCGACTCGCTGCTCGCCCGCCATCGCCGCGCGCTGGCCCGAACTGTGGGTACGCCCCCGGCCCTGGCTTCAGGAGGGCCGGCGGGCGGCAGCAGGAACCTGTGACACCCCCGTATCGTGCCCGGTCCGGTGGCGGTTCCGACCGCACTCAAAGACCGTCGACAGTGGCGGCGGCCTCCTGCGGGTCCCAGGATTCCAGAAGCCGGCTGAACGTGTTCTCGTAGGTGCGCAGGGCGTTGGGCGCTCCCATGCCGTGCTCCCAGGCACGGGTGAAGTGGCCGACGTAGGTATCGATGCCTTTGAAAAGGACGGTCGAACGACCCTCTGTGTAGGCCGCGTCGCCCTGCTCGTCCTCAATCAGCACGGCCGCGTGCGCGAACACCACCGTGTCGACGGTTTCTTCGTGCCTGAGATGTTCGCGTACGGCCAAGCCGCAGATGACGCCGAGTTGCCGGTGCTGGTTGATCAGGGCGAGGAGATCGCGGGCGAAGTCCCGGTCGACAAGGTGCTCGCGCCGTACGACGAACAAGCGATTGATGCGACCGTCGGCCGCGAGGAAACGGCGGTTGGCGTCGAGGTACTCGCGGCGCTGGGTGAGCAGGGAAGGGTTGGTCGTGCGGTCGACGGCAAGGATCCGCTGGGGCTGTATGCCCGTCTCCACGAGGGCGTCGATGAGCATGACCGACGTCCGTGGCACCTCGGCCCCGTGGATGCTGAGATAGCCGTCCGCGATCCGCCGGTAGGCGGAGGCCAATGACGTCTCCAGCGCCGAGCGGATCGCGTCGTAGTACGAGGGCTCGTCCATGGCCTCGATGCTGTTCGTCCGGCGTAGCCGGATGTGCGTCTTGGCCGACCACAGGCGCCCCGCGAGGAGTATCAGGATCAGAACCGTTTGCAGGATGACGATCAGCTTCAGATTGACGTGATCGACAGCCCAGGCGACGGCGGGAGCGGCCAGGGAGGCGATGCCGATCAAGGCGCCCATGGCGTTGCTGTTGAGCACGTCGATGATCCGGGTCAGCATGCCAGGCCGTTGGGCCATGGTTCCCCCTCAGTACGTTGTCGCGCCCCTGCCTCGTCCCACCCCCGGTTGGGCGATAAGCCCTCAGGTGACGAGCGGGTTCGGCGCGATGGTGTAGGTGATGTCCCACAGGTCGCCCGGCACGACCCAGTCGGCGGACTCCACTGCCCGGCCGTCGTCGGCGTAGTGGGTGCGTTCGATGAGCGTGGCCTGGGCACCGGTGGCCAGGCCGAGCATGTGTGCCTGGCCGCGGTCCAGCCGGGTGGGGCGCGGGACTTCGACGATGCGGGTGATCGTGATGCCCAGATGCCCCATGCGCGCGACGACGCCGTGTCCGGCGAGAGGGCCGCCCTCGGGCAGGACCACGATGCTGCCGCCGGTCACGGTCATCGGCTCGTAGGAGGTGGCCAGGAGCACGGGCTGGGAGTCCGTGAGGAATTCGTACATGGTGACCACGCACAGGTCGCTGTGTCCGATGCCGAGACGGACCGCGGCCTCCGGACCCGCCGGTACTTTTGCGATGCTGCGTGCCTCCCAGGTTCCGGTGAATCCGGCGGGGGCAGGCGATCTTGAACCCGAAGTCGTACGGCTCAGCACTCCACGCCTGCGAGGCATGCGGACGTAGGTTCCGGACCCCGCTCGGCCTTCCAGCAGTCCCTCTGCGATAAGGGTTTCCTGAGCACGACGCACGACGTTGTCGCCGACTCCGAATTCCGCGCTGAGCGCCGCACGCGAGGGGAGCCGGTCACCGACGTTCCACACACCACTCACGACACGGTCGCGCAGTAGTCGCGCGATGTGCAGGTAGGGGGCCGGACGCGCCGATCCGGATGCACCCATGCTGCTCCTCAGATGCAAGGTCAAATTCACGGGGTTGACAATTTAGCCCATCGGCTAAAATCTGGTTAACCAAAAACCCGGACGGTGATCGGAGGGACGATGCCAGATGCAGTCGACCAACCTTCCGATGTTCTGCGCGCCTACGAGGCCCTGAAGGATCTGGCCCGGAGTACGCCCCGCATGCAGAGCGAAGCGGACGGGACGATTCGCCTGGAAGTGAACGTCGCGTCGGTTCCCGCCGACCTCTGGGACGACCTCCTGGCCGTTCTCGACCTGGGCAGCACCTACGGGCTGGCCAGCACTCCAGACGGTCAGACGGCCTGGACCCATTTCGACGCACCCGCGACGGCATGACGCCTCGCATCCCCTTCACCAAGGGAAACGGCGCCGGCAACGATTTCCTCGTCCTCCACGACCCCGGCAATCAGCTCGCCCTCACGCCGGCGGTGATATCGCAGCTGTGCGACCGGAGGACCGGCATCGGAGCCGATGGCATCCTGCGTGCCGTCCTGTGCGGCCGTTCACCTGAGGCTCGTCGGTATGCCGGGCAGGCGACGTGGTTCATGGACTACCGCAACGCCGATGGAAGCCTCGGCGGGATGTGCGGCAACGGTATCCGCGTCCTCACCCGCCACCTCACCCATCATCACCACAGCCCGCCAGGCCGTCTCACTCTCGCCACCCGCGCCGGTCTGCGTTCCGTCAGCATCACGGAATCCGGCCCTTCGGGGGAGGTCACCGTCCACATGGGCCGGCCTCATCTGCCCCTGCCCAGCGACGCTTTGGCCGTCACCGCCGGACAGGGTTCCTGGCCCGCACTGTATGTAGACGTCGGAAATCCGCACGCCGTCGTCTTTGTGGACGACCTTGACCACCCTGGCTCCCTCACATCTCCGCCGACCGTAGTTCCGCTTCCACCACAAGGCATCACCGTCGAGTTCGTTCGCATCCTGGCCCCCGGCCATCTGGCGCTTCGGGTCCACGAGCGCGGAGTTGGCGAAACTCCTGCCTGTGGCACCGGAGCCTGTGCCGCGGCCATCGCCGCCCACCGGGCCGGCATCCGGCCGTCCGACGACACGTATCGCGTCGACGCGCCCGGCGGCACGCTCCGCGTCCGTATTCAGCCCGACGGCACCTGCACACTGACCGGTCCCACCGCCCTGACCGTCAGCGGACTCCTCACTCTGGCGACCCCGGACTCCGAACACGCAGTGGCGCAGGCGGGCTCCGAGGACTGAGGCTCACCACAGAGTGGCGGCCAGGGCCGGTTACACCTCTCGCCAGTGGCTGACGGCCGTCGACAGGACCGCCTTGACGATCTCGGCTGCCTGGGTGCCGTATGTGGCCTGTGCCTGTAGAAGTGTGAATACCTTGCCGTACTGCTTCAGGTCGTACCGGGTGGTCAGATCGACGGTCGAAGAGACGAGCTCCAACTTCACCCGGGAATCGTCAAAGATCCAGAAGTCCTCCGCCGGCCAGACCGTGCTGCGGTCATACACATCACGTCGCGCCGGAATAATACCGAACTGCACCTTTCGTGTTTGCATCACCTCAAGCAGATGGAGCAACTGGTTGATGGAAGCCTGCGGGTCTCCGAACCCACGACGCAGGACAGATTCCTCAACAATTAGATCGAAACTCTTACTTCTATCGGACAGATACTTCTGCACATGTTCCCGCCGCGTTGCAGCGAGGTCGACGTCATCCAGCAAACCCCGTCTCTCTCGCAGGGAGTCCAGAATGATACGTGAATACTCGCGAGTCTGTAGCGGCCCAGGAATTACCCAGCTCGAATAGGCCCGAAACTGACGAGTCGATTCCCAAAGGGGCGCGATGGACTGCTGGGCGGAATTCAGTCCCAGCCGCTCCACGTCCGACCACTCACGGAAACGCTCCTGGGCCTCACGCAAGAACCCGCAGATCTCGTCGAACCGATCCTCCGCGCCGCATCCTCCCAGGTACTTGGCCACATCATCCGGCGTCGTACTGGTGCGCATCCCGGACTCGATCCGGCTGCACTTCGATGCGCTCCAGCCAACCCTCCGCGCAAGCTCGGCCGACTGCAACCCCGCCCCCAGGCGGACTTCCCGCAGTCGGCGCCCAAGCTCCCGCAGCGCTTCCTTCTTGAACTCAGACACCTCAGGCATGCAGGCAGTGTGTCCAACACGAGCCGCCCATGGCCAGTGCCCTTGCCGGACACACCTGTTGCCCCAGCCTCACCCTGCGCAAGCGGCCGGCGAACCGCTACACCTCAGCGGTTCCCTCGGATTGCTTCACTTCGCCCTCGCGGTGACAGACGCAGCGGATCTCCCCCGCCGAACCATCAGGAAAGAGCGGCAGAAGCCGCGCGGGAAACTCCACCACGGTCTCGTGCTCAGGGACAGCAATCGGCAACAGCCGCTCGAAATCAGTCACCTTCCACGACTGCAGAAGATACGTCTTCGTCCTGTCGTCGTAGTAGAGCGTGGGGCTCTGATTGACCTGACTCTCCGGGTCTCGGCACAACTCATGCAGGGCCACAGGGTCCTCCCTAATAGTGGCGACTTCATTCCGGAGCTAAGCGTTCCCCGCGCGAACGTCCAGCGAGTGCTTCCGTCAAAAATTTCAGGACCACCACCGAAGTGCATTCAAACTTTCAGCGACTTCCCGAATAAGCGCCCGGAATGCATAGATTTGCGAGTCAAATCAGCCTTTCAGGTGATTTCATCTTGGATGCGAATATAATCCCACGGAAGTCCGACTCCCTCACCGCCCACGCTTGAACGCCCACCGCACTGGCCCAGCACGATCATTCGTTCGATTTACGTGCAGGCGTGTCACGGACTGGAACGACACCTGACCGCGCACACTCCTGCCGATCGGAGTCTCAACGCGGTCCATGAGACGAGCCGAGCGCGAGAACGACGACACCCGCGCCTGCATCCCGCCGGCACATGACCGGGAGCACCAGGCCGCAGAACCCCGTTTCCCCAGGTCAGCGACATCCGACCGTGATCGTCATGACGCTGGGTCCACCCTGGTGCCGTCCAGTCCGCTCACGCAAACCGGGTCACCCTCAGAAGAAGGTCAGATCGTGCTGAGGTCGACCTCGACCGCAAAGGGCGCCGAGACCTTGGTTGCCCCGGTGAACACGCCTCCGTCCCAATAGACCCTGGTAGCAGGGTCGAGGACGTATGTGTTACACGAGGGGGACGCCGGGCGCCGCCTGCTCAACCCTCCAGTAGAAGGCGATACCGGACTTGGCGTACTGGTCCGTCTTCACGATCCGGTCGGTGGTCTCCGATCCCGGCACACCGCTCCTCGGGCCAGGAGTCGTACTGCTCCGCCGTGAAGGGACGGCGGCCGATCTCTTCCAATTCCGATCGCTGAGCGGCACAGTGGCGCTACGATCGATCTCCCTGGGGGGTCAGGTTTCCGGACACATCCATGCCGTGGTGTCGGGCCCCCGTCGTGCAAGAGGAGCCGGGTCGCCAAGATGCCGTACACCGCCGAAATCAGCCGCACCAATCCTGGCTGCTTCATCTTCCTCGTGGACCAGTCCGCATCCATGAGTGACCCCATCGGCAGCGGCGAAATGGCCCAGCGGCGCGCCCAGGTCGTATCGGATGCCATCAACCGGCTGCTGACCGAGTTGTCGGTCAAGTGCGCAAAGGAAGAGGGTGTCCGCGACTACTTCCACGTCGCGGTGATCGGCTACGGCCACACTCAGATCGGCTCCGCCTTCACCGGCGCGCTCGCCGGGCGTGACCTCGTACCGCTGAGCGAGATCGCGAACAACCCTGCCCGACTGGAGAGCCGTACGAAGAAGGTGCCGGACGGTGCCGGCGGCCTTGTGGAGACGACCGTGCAGTTCCCCGTGTGGATGGACCCGGTCACCAACGGCGGCACCCCAATGACTCGCGCCCTTGGCTACGCCGACTCCCTTGTCGCCCGGTGGGTCGACGAGCACCCGGGCGGCTTCCCTCCCATCGTCCTCAACTTGACCGATGGCGAGTCCACTGACGGCGATCCCACCAGCGCGGCCATCGGGCTCGCCTCGCACGCCACCGCCGACGGGTCGGTGCTCCTCTTCAACCTGCACGTGTCAGGGGCGAGCGGTACGCCCGTCACGTTCCCGGACAGCGAAGGCGACCTCCCCGACACCTACTCCCGGCTGCTCTTCCACATGTCGAGTGTGCTGCCCAGTCACATGCTTTCTTACGCCGCTTCGCAGGGCCACCGGGTCAGCGAAGCCACACGCGGCTTCGTCTACAACGCCGACATCACCTCCATCATCGAGTTCCTCGACATCGGTACGCGTGCCACGGAACTTCGCTGAACAGCATGGGCGCTTCCTCAATGTCCCTCGATGTCCAGCGCTTCCTCGTTCCCAAGACGGGCAGCTCCCCGGATGAGTGCGAGGACGCCATCGATATCTCACTGTCACCCGACGCGAGTTCACTCTTCGCCGCCGTGTCCGACGGGGCATCAGAGAGTCTGCTCGCCGGAGCATGGGCCAGGCAGCTGGTACACGGCGCCGTCGTGTCGATGGCGACTGCCGACGAAGAACCAGGGGGCCAGGAGGACGGCCTGTCCGAGGCATTCGTCGAGGACCTCCTGGCCCGCACCGTCGACCAGTGGGACGGCTACATCTCGGACTATCAGGCGGAGCGGGCTGCACGCGGCCGGCCAATCACCTGGTACGAACAGCCGGGCTTGGACAAAGGGGCCTTCGCCACGCTGATAGCCGTCCACATGCGGGCACCGGCCGTCCCAGAAGCCTCCGGAGCTGTGCGCTGCTGGACCTGGAGAGCTTTCGCCCTCGGCGACAGTTGTCTCTTCCATCTCCGCGATGACCGGCTGGTCGCCTCTTTCCCCATCACGGACAGCCACGGCTTCGGGATCACCCCTCAGCTGCTCGGCAGCCGTAACCGGGACGCCGGACTGATCACTGACCGGGTGTCGACCGCAACCGGCGAGCTACACACGGGTGACGAGCTGCTGCTGGCAACCGATGCGCTGGCCGCATGGCTGCTGTCGCACCCTGAAATCGATTCGGGCGGAGCAGGAAAACAGCTCGGAAATCTTGCCGACCTGGACCACGAGCTTTTCACCGAGTGGGTCCGAAGCGAGCGCGACAAGTCCCGGATGCGCAACGACGACGTAGCCCTCATTCGCATGCGGGTGAAGACGGAGGGGTAATGGCGGTCTCCCGCGCTGGCAAACCTGTCACCGGACGTAGATTCCCGACCGGCGCGAACTACGTGGAAGCCCTCCAGAACCCCACGCTCTGTTTCGAGGACCCGGACCTCAAGAGCGGGTCTGTCCAGCAGAGCCCCGTGCTGGGGCCGAAGGCGATCTCCGGGAACTTCGCAAGCGTCTTCTCCATCACCGCACCCGACGGGCAGCGGTATGCGCTGAAGTGCTTCACTCGCGACAGCAGCACTCTGGAAGCGCGCTACCAGGCCATCAGCAAGCAGCTCTCCGGCCTCAAGCACACCAAGCTGTCCCAACCGTGGCCCGTCAGCCTCGAGTATCTGCCGCGTGGCGTCCTTGTCGCCGGTCAGTGGTACCCAACCCTGAAGATGGCTTGGGTAGAAGGCACCAACCTGATCACATGGATCGGCCGGAACATCCGGAACACGGGGGCCGTCCTCGGCATCGCCGAGCGGTTCGCGGCACTGACCGCCGACCTGGAGAAGCTCGGTATCGCTCACGGCGACCTCCAGCACGGCAATCTTCTGGTCGCAGCCGACGGCACACTCCGCCTCGTCGACTACGACGGAATGTACGTGCCCGCGTTCAAGGGTCAAGGAGCAACGGAGAGCGGTCATCGCAACTACCAGTCCCCGAACCGCACAAGCTCGGACTTCGGCCCCACGATGGACCGTTTTTCGTCCTGGATCATCTACCTCGCCCTGGTCGCGATCGCCACTGACCCCAGCATCTGGGACCAGCTGCACGACGACGAAGGAGAGTTCCTGATTCTGAAAGAGGACGATTTTCAGGAACCACAGTCCTCCATGGCCTGGAGTCTGCTGCTGACCCATCCAGACCCAGCCCTTCAGGCGCTGGCAGCGCAGACGCACAGGCTGCTCGCTGCGAACGCCCACGCGGTCCCCTCGCTCTCCGCGACCGTGGCAGCGGTCCCTGCTTCCGTCCCAGCCCAACGTCCGGCCCCTGCCGCAGCTCCGGCAGGTGGAACCCCCATCTGGCTCGCGGGCCACATGCCACCGCATCGGAACGCCCCTACGGGAAACCACGGGAGTTCGGGCTCAACCACCGCTACAGGCTTTGCTCGCCGACGCCCCGCAGACGTTTTCTCCGGGATCTTCGCCCTGGCCGGGTCCGCCGTGCCAGCCGCACTGACCGCGCTGAGCGTGCTGCCGAGCGGCTACATGGCCGTCGCACAGCTGGGAACTCTGCTCGCATCCGGCGGCGCCCTCCAGGTCGCTCGGAGCTCCCACCCCGAGGCCCGGGCATCCAAGTCCCGGCTGCGGGCGCTCCAGCAGCGGGTGGAATCCTTGGCGGCCCCTGTGGCGGAGGGGCAGAAGATGCGCCAGGAGATCGAAGCCCTGGACCTGGCCGGCGCGAACCGGGATGTACAGATCAACCAGCAGATCAAGGACCTCCAAGCCGAGCTACGTGACGGTCAGTCCCGGATCGCCATCGTCCTCAACCAGAAAACCAACAACCTGAGGGCCACGCTGAGCGGACTGGCATCCAAGGAGCAGAAGCAACTGGACACGGCGTTGACATCAGCGATCACGGCGCACATCCAGGACAAGCTTCGTCGGGCTTCCATCCAGGAGGTCAAAAAGCTCTCGAACATCAGCAGCGGGACGGTCACGGCTCTGACCACCGCCGGCATTCATACGGCCGCCGACTTTACGAGGGTCCGGTATGTACAGACCGGCCGGTACAGCAACCGTGACGCGTACCTCATCCGGCCTAACGGCCAGCAGGTCAAGGTTCCGGGTGTCGGCGAGGTGCGGGCGCGCGCGCTGGAAAGCTGGCGGGCATCACTGGAGCAACGGGCCCGGCAGTCGGCTCCCACCAGCGTGAGTGCCAAGGACCGAACCACGATCCGCCAGCAGTTCGCTGCCGAGAAGAAGCGCCACGAAGCGGAGATCGCTCAGGCCGAGGGAGCTGCTCGTCGGGAGCGCGAGCAGCTCCAGCAACGCATCACCACCCGCCAGCAGCAAATCAACAAAGAGAAGCAACAGCACCAGACGGCCACGCAACGTCAGCGCGCAGTGCTGCTCCAGCGCCAGACCCGACTCGCCGACGCCGCCAGAACCCACGACCTGGTGGTCTCCCAGCTCGCCACCGCGAGCACGGAACACCGCCGCGCCTTCGGCCTGCGCAGCTACCTTCGCTTCGTCGCGAGGGGCCACTGACCGGCTGGTCGCCTTGCGCTGGACCTGGCGTCCAACGACTGGCAGTCCTTCGCTCACGCATGCTCAAGCACGGACCACCCACCCCCGGCCGCTGCGTGCTCCGAAACGTCATGGGAAAGCAAAAAGGCCAAGTCAGCTGGTATCTGACCTGGCCTTTCTCTGAGCCGCCTTCGGGATTCGAACCCGAGACCTACGCATTACGAGGGCGCGCAAGATCATCGTGGCTGGTGCTGGCGAGTGTCGCAGAATCCCGTTTCCTCTGATCAGAGGCTTGCAGCAGTGATCACCGTGCCGCCTGGTCCGCGCTCGTGCCACCCAGTCCGCTCACGCAGCGCTCACGCGCTGGCCCGCGTCAAACCCGCAGAGCCCCGCGCTCCTATGGAAGCCACAGCGTCGCACCCAGCTTGTCCAACTCGGCACGCCTCACCTTGTAGTCCGGCATGGCTCGGGCTACAACGGCCCAGAACTCCTTGGAATGATCTTTTCGGTGCAAGTGAGCGAGCTCATGCACCAAGACGTAGTCGACCAGGCTCGGTGGCAACTGCATCACGGCCCAGTGGATGTTCACGCCACCGTCCCGGTTGCATGACCCCCAGCGATACCCAAGCCTCCGTACGACGATGTCTTGCACGGGCGAACGCATCCGTTGCACCCAAGGTTTAGCCCGAGCTGGTAGCCAGGCCCGACCACGGCTGCGGTACCAGGCAATGAGTTCGTCCTCCGCGCGGTCCAAGTCGTCTCGACACATCATGAATCGGCCTCGAACCAGTCGGACCGGCGCCCGGGCGTCGTCAACCAGCTTCAACCGGTAGCTGCGCCCCAGGTAGTTGAAGCCTTCACCTGTGACGAACTCCTTCACGGGCCGGATGGCTGCCTCGCCCGTGCGCTCGTCCAGCTTGTCGTAGATCCATCGCCGTCGGCCCTTGACAGCAGAGACCAATAGAGCGACGTCTATCCCAGCCGGAACAGTTGCCGTAATGCGCGCATCGCGTTCCACCATCAGCCGCACACTGTTGCGGTCTGGCACCACCACTACGTCGATCTCCAGCCGGCCGACCTGCAGTGGGCCAGCGCGAACCGGGCCTAGTTGTTCCGCCTCCGTGGCCGCGGCCACCTCAGCTACTCCTCTGGAGCGCATGGCGATGGTGACCGAGGATGTCGAGCATGCTGTCGGCGAGGTGGTCAACCTGTGAAGGATCTGCCACATCGAGATCAATGAGAAGGCGGAAGACGGCCGACCTCAGGTCGCCCTGGGCCACAGGGTTGGACCAAAAGTTCTTCTTGCGCACGTGCTTCACCGCCTCCTCTTCGATCTTGCCCGCCGCACGGATAAGGCGGTTGTGGGCCTCGTCCGTCAGGACGCCCTCGGTGATCGCCTCCGACACCATCTCTCCATAAAGAGCCCGCTCCAGAGGAGACAGAGCTGCAAGCCTCTGATCCCCATGATCGCCGGTTCCCTCATGGACAGCGATAACCTTGGCTGTCAGTTCCTTGAAGAGCAGCACCTGCTGGTCCCACTGGTCAGCATAATCCCGAAGAATCTCTTCCAACCGCTCCCGCAGCTTGGTGTACTCAGCGGGATCCTCTCCCAGGTGCACCTCGATGTGGCGGCGGATCGCATGCTCCATCGTCGACGCCTGCGCCTTCGCACCAGGCAGCGCCTCGACTTTGTCGGAGAAATCTCCCGCCGTAAGCTGCCGCGGCGGTATAACCTGCTTCACCCCCAGGGCAGTGATGTGCTGGTTGATGAGTTCGCGGACTTTCTCGCCGTACAGGGATGCGTCGAAGTCACTCGTGTCCTGGTAGCGAGACCGCGCCCAGGTGCTGATTTCCGCATACAGCCGGGCGTCAGCGAGGTAGGGCTTCGCCTCCTGCCGGGGCATCACCATCTCGACAGTGGTGAGGAACTTCCGCAGCGCGCTGTCGAACTGACTACGCAACTCGTCGTCTGCGAGGAGTTGGACGCACTCCTCGAGGGTCTGCTTGTCGCCAGCCGGCGTGACACCCTGCTCCGTGAACAGCATCCGCAGGCGGTTGCGTCGCGGCTCCAGCCTGGCGATCTCGGCACTGAAATCGGTAGGTGCCCCTTCAGCGTCTTCGGCAGCATACGCGTCCATAGCCGCCTGGAGGTACTTGGAGATACCTGCATAATCCACTACGAATCCGGCAGCCTTGCCGTCAGCGGTGCGATTAACCCGGGCGATAGCCTGGAGTAGATCCGCTTCCTTGATCCGCCTGTCCAGGTACATCACCTGCTCGATTGGGGCGTCGAAGCCGGTGAGGAGCATGGTGCGAACGATCAGGAACGCAACCGGCTTCTCCCCGTTGGCCAGTTTGTCGGGAAATGCCTTACGGAACCGCTCGACTACGTCCTCGTGCCCCTTCTCGTCAGTCCACTGAGCTGTGCACTCGTCGTTGTTGTTGTCACCCGAGATGACTGGCACGAAGTCGATGGCCCTGAGCAGTGCCATCTGCCGGTGCGCGGCAACAGCGATCGCCTGCTTGGCTGTGAGCCGCTCGGCTGGCTTCTCCAAGAGCACGGGCGACAGCTTTTCGGCCTCGGCGACCAGCTCATCCCGAGCGCGGAGCAATGCGTCGCGGTACCGGACGGCAACCTTCCGAGAGTGGGCAACGACCTGTCCCTTGAAACCGTTCGGCATCACGTTAGAGACGTAGTGGGCCAGCATGTCCCGGGCTTTTTTCAGGATCAGGCTGTCAGCGCTGAGTACATCACTGGTCGTGGCATACCGCTGCTGGAGCTTGTCGTACTCCTCCTCGGTCAATTCGGGGAAGTACGAGGCGAAGGCGTCATCAAGGTCCTCGGCGTCCGCGATGGCGGCCTTGGCGATCCGGCCCTCGTAGACAATCGGAACGATCGCACCGTCCTCTTCGGCATCGGCGAGCCGGTACTGATCGATGAACGCACCGAAGATATCTGTGGTTCGGTTCTTCGCCCGCATGATGATCGGCGTTCCCGTGAAGCCGATCCGGACAGCGTTCGGAAGGGACTCCATCAAGTTTTGGTGCAGCTTGGAGCCATGGGAGCGGTGGGCCTCGTCCACCAGGATCAACACCGACTCACTGTCGTTGAGCTGCCCCCAGCCGACGGCCCGGTCGTGTGTAAGAGCATCCGCCGCGGCAGCCTGCTTCACCTTGGAGGCATCTACCTGCTTCTGGAGCATGACGAAGGCCATGCCGGCACCCTCCTTACGTAGCGCAGCCGGTACGCCGACCGAGCGCTTCACTACGTCAGGCTTCTCGCCGGTGAGTGCCGCCGTGTTTGACAGCTGGGTCTGCAACTGGGTCCGGTCTGTGACCAGCACGATCTTGAACTGACTCAACCCAGGCGTTGACCTCATCTTGCGCACCAGGAACACCATGGTCAGCGACTTTCCGGACCCCTGTGTGTGCCATACGATCCCGCCCCGTCGGTCGTCCTTGCCATCCTGCCGCTTGGTCTTGCCGGTCAGTAGGCGCTGCACAGCACGGTTGACGGCCCGGTACTGCTGATAGCGGGGGGCAATCTTCACCCGGCGGGTGCCACCGTCGTTGGTGGCAACGTCCATGAAGACGACGAAGTTCTTCACTATGTCGAGCAGCTGAGCCGGTCGCAGTACGCCCGCAGCAAGAATCTCCTGTGCCCACAGAGCATCTTTGTTCTTGCCGAGCTCAGTGGCGAGATCAGCCTGGGTCAGGGGGTACGGGTCGCGCCACACCGAGTAGTGGTCGGCGTGCGAGGTGTACGTGCCAAGCATCGCCTTGTCGCCTGTGGTCGCCATGGTGAGCTGAACGGTCCGGAAGAGCGGTTCGCTGCCCTCGCTGTGCGTCTTGGCCCCGCGCTGGTTGGCATAGCGGCGCAACTGGTCGATCGCCTGCGGGAGGGAACCTCCGTGCATGCCAGGCTTCTTGCACTCGATGACTACGAGCGGGATGCCATTGACGAACAGGACGAGGTCAGGGACAACGGACTTCTGGCCGGACGTCCCGGGCACATCCATGCGGAACTGCGAGACGATCAGGAAGTCGTTCCGCTCCGGGTACGTCCAGTCGACGTACTGCACCCGCTGGTCGCGGCCGCTGTCCCAGCCAGGCAGCCCGTCGACCGTGGTGCCGGTCAGGAGAAGGTCGGTCGAGACAGTATTGGCTTCTAGAAGAGTGGTCGAGGGGAGCCGCGTCAACGCATTTACTGCCTGTGTAGTGCGTGCCGCATCCAGCCATGCGCTACCGCCCGAGTCCAAGTTCAACTGCCGCAGCTTGCGTCGCAGGACTCGCTCGAGAACCGGCTCCGCGAAGGAGCCACGGAGCGAGGTTCGAGGGTCCTTCGGCTCCTCTGTACCGGTCACGCTGCCCCGCTCGTGCCGCCACCCCATCGCCACGAGCTGCGCGATGAGCGGCTCCTCGACGAGTACGTACTCCAGCCCCGACTCCGACACGATGCTCTCCGTCTCCCCCAGCGCGTCACCCGGTCAACCGAGGCTACCGCTCACCACCGACAGGAACACGCACACGGCCAGCGAGGAGATCATCGACCAGGCTTTGACCGATCTTTTCGACCTTAAGGAGCAATTCCTGCTCTTTTTGGATCGAATTATCGACCCCTTTTAGCCTGAAGGACCACTCTTCCTGCGCATCCAACCCAGGAACATCCAGTTCAAACTTTCGAAAATCCCTTAGGTGGATATGATTAAGCCCAGTCCCGGAAGAAAGTCGTCGAAGTTGACTGAAGAATTCAGGCGACTCGAAGAACATGCACCCATACCGAGAATTCAACAGAGAGCGCTTGGGCCGAATTAGCGCCACGGAAACGAAAATACTAAACTCAGGTAGCCCCGCAGGCACAACGCGCGCCACACCCAGCGTGCCATCCTTGGAAACAAGGATGTCTCCAGGAGACGGGGACGCTCGACGACAGAAGTCTACGTGATCCTCTCTCGAAATATAACGAACCGGAACCAGGGAGATCCCAGCCCCCCTCGTCAAATTCTCGACCGTAACAAAAGGAACACCAGAATCGCGATAGGTCGGAGTATGGTGCACCCCGTCAACAATCAGGTCAGACAATTCGCCTAGAGTTGCACGGCTACGCACAACGCCTTCCGTCATAGCATGCCGAATAAGCTCTGTCCGCACCAACGAGAGCTTATCCAGTACCCTTTGGTGAGATCGCTTGACGCGATTCACTTCATCAAGAATCTCTGCGATTCGGAGTTGCTCATCCAGCTCAGGGAGATCGAGATCAAGGGCGAAAAAATCCCCGACCTTCACATTAAGGAGACCGTGGTTCCGAACCCCTTCCTTGGCGATATTGAGGATCGCGCCGTTCAAGATGCCCGACTCGAAATAGTGCTCAATAAAGCCAGGATCTGCGACAGCGGGATCCACTCTGAAGCAGATATAAAGCGGCGAGACAACCCCAGTTTCATAAAGCTCAAGCCTCCGCACGACTCCAGCCGAATATCCTGCAGAGTAGCTCTTATTGTAGGCGAAATCACCTCGCTCGAGCTTGAAGTACTGTGAGAGATCCGCGCTTGCTACCTGCCGATTAAAAAACTCTTCTTGACTCACCAGGCCGAATCTTGCCGAGATTGTCAATACGTTTCGATTGTTTCCCACATTTCGCTGTGCGATACGCGAGGAGATGCTGCGGAGGTTCCGCCTAGTCCAGCCGCTGAACTCTGTCGCAACGTCGGATTCACGCATAACCAAGCTCCTTCAGGAATCCCGCCAACCGCTCAGCAGCAGTGTCACGCTGCTGCTCCAGGTTCACGAGTGTCACTGCATACTTGCTACCCCAGTTGCGGTAGGAAGCGACCAGTTCCTGCCTGCCTGCTGCCACGAAGCGGTCCATCCTTGACCGGAGGTCTGCATCCAGGAAGGTCAGGACCGTCTGCTCAGCCTCTTCTGCCGTAAGCCGCTCCGACGCCGTCTTCAACTCGTCGACGAAGATCGCCTTAAGTTCCTTCACTTTCGCCTTAGCAGACTTCAACTCGGCCTTAAGGTTGCGCAGCTCCGCTGCGCTGAGGATCTCTTCCGCTTCCTGTTCTAGCTCGGCGCCCTCATCGTCGCCCCCAGGTGTCTTGCTCGGCGTACCGGTCTTAATTCGCCCGTCCAGTTCGATAACTAGAGCTTCCGCAGCCTCCAGTTGCACCACATATGCTGGAATCAAGGCTGGCACCAGTCGATGCCCCCTCGCCTTTCGCTGATCAGCTCGCAGCCGCGCCAGCGTCTTGGCATCCGCGTCTTCCGGTTCCTCGAAGGCCGACTCAATGTTGGCTACCCAACGCTCAACGACGCCTCGAAAACCTTGTCCAACCAGGCTCTTTAGGTCGTACTGAACTTCGAACCACCAGGCCGCGATCACGCCAGAGAGTTGGAAGCGGTTGAGTACACCCACCGAAAGTAGATCCCGTGTAAAGGTCGTTAGCAGTTCCTCACGCGTCTTCATCAGCTCGCCGCTCTTATCCGAGACAAGATCAGGCTGCCTCCCGAGCGCCACAAGATGTTTCACATGTGCGCCCCACCATGTCTCGTACGCCTCCCCGAGCTTACGCTCGCGCGGAGCAGCGAGCTCCGGGATTTCAGCGGCTGTCATCTCATACCCAGCATCAGGAAAGTCGCAGTAGCCGGCATCCCGCTCTTTGAAAAGCTTCGTCAAATCAATGCCATATGCCCTGAAAAGTTCAGCTTTCGCCACAATTTCGGTCTTAGGTACACCACCATGCAGGTGTGCCCTCACGTCCTGCGGTTCGGGCGGCGGAGCATTATCGACATATCGGCGGATATTGAGGTTGTAGTCGTTACCCCTCAATTCCTCGAATGGGACGACCCGCGCGAATCCATCGATGTTCTTCCGTTCGCGGAAGGCAGTGACGATCTTCTCGTCATGCTGTGGGTCGACGGTGTTCTGGGCACGTCCCGGCGCGAACTCGCGGTCGGCGTTGATGAAAAGCACGCCGTCTCGCTTATCCTCAGGCAATCCATTCGAGCCGCGCAAAACAAGGATGCATGCAGGGATACCCGTGCCGTAGAAGATGTTCGGGCCGACACCAATCACCGCCTCCAGGCGGTACTCCTCGATCATCCGCTGGCGGATCTTGGCTTCCTCATTGCCCCGGAAAAGCACGCCGTGCGGCATGACCGAGGCCGCGACGCCGTCCGGCTCCAGCACGGTCAGCACGTGCTGGATGAACATCAGGTCAGCCTTCTTACCCGACTCTGGCGCCCAGCCGTATGCCATCCGCTCGGGGTGCGGCATGCCCTTACGCTTGTAGTTCTGCGCGAAGGGCGGGTTGGTGAGGACACGGTCGAAGCGAAGAAGTTCGCCCTGTGCATCCTCGTGCTTGGGGTCGGCGAGAGTGTCGCCGTGGGCGACGCCCTCGCCAGTCATGCCGTGGAGGAGCATGTTCATCCGGGCCATCGCCCACGCGCTCCCGTTCTCCTCCTGCCCGTATACAGCAAGTGTCGAAGCGTCCAGACCGTGCTCCTCGACGTACTCCTTGGCCAGGATCAACATGCCGCCGGAGCCGCAGCACGGGTCATAGACCGACTGGCCCTCCCGGGGCTCCACTAGGCGGACCATCATGCGGATCACGGAGCGGGGCGTGTAGAACTGCCCGCCCTTCTTGCCGCCCTCATCCGCGAACTCGCCGATGAGGTATTCGTAGGCATGACCGAGGAGGTCAGGAAACTCGAAGTCCTCGTTGCGCAGCTGGTAGCGGCCGAAGTGGTCGATCAGATCCCGCACCGCGGTAGCACTGAGCGGGGAGTTGCCGACTTTACGGGTGAAGTCGATGTGATCCAGGACACCGCCGAGGGCAAGCGAGTTGTGATCCTCCAACTCGCCGAGCGCCTTGTTTAGCAGGTCACCGGGGTTCGCCTCGCGGGCATGATCAGCAATGTACGACCACCGGGCACGCTCGGGCACGAAGAACTGGTTACTGGGGTAGTACCCCTTCGCCTCAGCGACCATCTCCGCCCGGCTCTGGGAGTCGCCGGCACGCAGCCGCTGCTCGATGACCTCGGCACGGACGACATCGAACTGATCGGAGGCGCGCTTAAGGAACAGCATCCCGAAGATGTACTCCTGGTACTGCGCCGCATCCATTTTGCCCCGCAAGATGTCCGCCGCCGCGAACAGGTGCCGCTCCAACTGGGGCAGGGTCAGCCGTGCCACCCGAGCCTCCTTCTCATAATCTGATCTCCGCAGGTCGAAGAGACCAGCCTGCTGCTCCGTGTGCGATCTATCGCTGCAGTGCTACCGCTTCGCACTGACAACGCTAGACGTCATCATCCCGCAACGATCCCTTGCGATGCGCCATGACCGCGGACGTCAGAGCCGCGACGGCTGCTCGGGGCTGGAAGCACCTGGCGTGCATGAAGGGGCGTCGTCGTGCACGCCAGCCTGCTTTGATCGACAGTGAGTAGTCGGTTAGTAACAGGACTATCGACGTTCTACGCGCCGGCTGACATCGTCAAAGTAGCTCGAAGCGCCTCGCGAATGACTCTTTGAGGCTCTCGGAAATGGCCTCGCCCAGAGACAAGACCCCGTACGACTGGCAGCCGCTCCTTCAGGGCAGTAGTGGGCCATGAACGAGGTGACAGTGGACTGGTCCAGGCGGGTCGCAGAGGCAGAGCTCGCTGATGCTCTTCCTCGCCGGTGGTCGCATAGCCAGGGAGTCGCAGCCCGGGCAGCCGAGATCGGGCGGATCTTAGGGAAGGACGCTTACCTGTTGACGGCATCTGCCGTGCTCCATGACGTGGGTTACGCACCCCGGCTGGCCGCAACAGGATTCCACCCACTCGACGGAGCCCGGTTTCTCCGTGATGGTCACGGTGCTGATGAGCGACTAGCGCGGTTGGTTGCGAACCACTCGTTCGCATTGCTGGAGGCCGAGGAACGAGGGCTGAGGGAGGAGCTCGCGAGCGAGTTCCCCTTGCTGGAGGAGCCGCTGCTGGTGGACGCCCTCGTGTACTGCGACATGACGACCACGCCCGACGGCGACCGAACCACCGCGCAGGACCGGGTCGCGGAGATCCGCAGCCGTTACGGGGACGACAGCGTGGTCGGGCGGTTCATCCGCCGGGCGGCTCCGGAGATCTTTGCCTCCGTGGAGCGGGTGGAAGCAGCACTGACGGCTCAGCCGAGGTAAGGGTAGGTGCCGGCGAGGTAGTCCCCGATCTGCTGGCGCATGCTCGGGTGGATGTCGTACTGGTCGAGGTCGGTCGGCTGGACGAAGCGGACGCCGTCGGCCTCGTCGTTGATCGTGGGCACTCCGCCGACGGGTCGGCCGATGTAGGTGTTCTCGTACTGCTGGCGGATCTCGCCGTCGGTGTACGCGACGATGTGGTTCGGGTTGGTGTAGACGCCGAGGAACCCGGTGAGCTCCGCGATGATCCCGGTCTCCTCCAAGCACTCGCGCACCGCGCACTCGGCCGCGGTCTCGCCGATGTCCTGGGCTCCGCCGGGGAGTGCCCACTGGCCGGTGTCGCGGCGCCGCTGGAGGAGGATGGCTCCCGTCTCGTCGGCGACGAGCAGGTTGCTGGCCGGGATGAGGGTGTTCGCCTTCGGGGCAGAGGGGTCGTTGTAGTACTCAGTCCTGCCCATGGTCGGCGGTCCTCTCCTGGTCGGGTGCCCATTGTCTCGCTGCGGCCCAGACGGCGTCGAAGCTTTCAGCGTAGTTGTCGAACCACCCTGTATCGCCTGCCCTCTTGAGGTGCAGGAGGGGGTTGGCGCTGGCCGGTTGACCCCAGATGTGTGGGTTGACGAGCAGGTTGTCGTCGTAGCGGAACATGGACGTGTAGAGGGTGGTGTCGTGGAGTCGTACGCCGCACCCGGTCTCGCCCAGCAGCGGTCGGTAGTACGTCAGTGAGGCGCGGATCTTAGCGGCGAGGGTGTCGCCGATTCCCTCCTCGCGGCCCCGTACGGCGACTGCCTGTCCACCGGGATCGCCAAAGCACAGGCGCACCCGCACGCCGTCGGCGGCGCGTTCGGAGAGCATCTTGGCGACGTGGGGGTTGGACTGGGCAAAGAAGGTGCCGGAGAAGACGAGGACGCCGATCTCGTGCCGCGCCTCTCGCAGCAGTGCGAGCCATACGTCCCGGGGCACGCTGGCCCGGTTCTGGTAGGTGCCGACCAGCTCAGTGCCTAACCCGTCCCTCGGTCGGCCTGGACGCTTGGACGGCTCGGGCCAGAGAAAGGTCTCTTCGACGCGCAGGTGTCGCGCGACGCGGAACCGGTGCCGTGCATGGGGAATCCGTCCGCCCAGCCATCGACTGACCGTCTTGGGATCTACCTCGCAGATCTCGGCGAGTGCATCGGGCGAGACGCCGCGTTGGCCGAGCACAGTGCGCAGTCGGTTGTTCACAGCAGCCATCGAATCGGCACGGCGCGTGATCGCGCAAGGACGTTTTGGGACGCAGTCCGTTGTAGTGGAACCTCGCGGACTGCCTACTCTGGCGGCATGGAGCTCTTCGTTCTGTGGGACATCGACCACACCCTCATCGAGAACTCGGGGGTCAGCAAGGAGATCTACGCCGCTGCCTTTCGTGCCCTCTCAGGTCGGGAGCCCACGGAGCCAGCGCGAACTGAGGGGCGTACGGATCGTCTGATCATGCGCGACATGTTCGCCCGCGAAGGGCTACCCGTGCCCGACTGGCACCTCATCGAAGCAGCACTCGCCCAGGCAGGGGAAGCGCGCCTGGAGGAGCTGCGCAGGCGCGGGACCGCCCTGCCCGGTGTGCACGACGCCCTGAAAGCCGCCTCGGCTCAGACCGGTTGGGTCTCCTCAGTCCTCACCGGCAATGTCGCCGCCAACGCCCGTGTGAAGCTTGCCGCGTTCGGCCTCGACTCCCTGCTTGATCTACCGGTCGGCGCCTACGGAGCGGACGCGGAGCTCCGCCCCCACCTGGTCGCTGTCGCCCGCGAGCGCGCACAGCGGCTTCATGGTGTTCCGGCCCACATTCCCACCTTCCTCGTGGGGGACACCCCTCGTGACGTGGAAGCGGCTCTGACCACAGGCTCCGGCGTCCTAGCTGTCGCCTCCGGCATCCACACCCAGGAGGAACTGACCGCCGCCGGAGCCGTCGAAGTCCTGCCCGACCTGTCGGACACGAAGCGTGTCCTTGGCATCCTGGAGTCCTTCGCAGGTCACTGAAAACGTCCCAGGACGTCCTTGGACCGTCCCCGAACGCGGTGTCGAGGTCCCCGAGCAGAAGGCCACTATCAGGCTCCCAACAGGCAACCAGCCGAAGGAGCCGACGTGATCGAGGAAGTCACCGGGATCAAGAAGATCCGCATGCTGTACCTGCAGCTGCTCTACCGCTGCAACTTCACGTGCCTGCACTGCTTCCACGGCAAGCGGCTCCAGTACGCCGACGCCTTCACCGTCGACGAAGCCGCGGATCTCCTCACCCTGATGCGGGACCAGTACGGCACCGAGGCCGTGACACTGCTCGGCGGAGAGCCCTCCGTCCACCGGGACCTCGCGCAGGTCGTCCGCCACGCCAAAGAGGAATTGGGCCTGCGCGTCGAGATCTGCACCAACGGGTACCGGATCGAGCGCCGTCTGACCGAGATCGCCCCCTCCCTGGACCTGCTCAGGGTTTCGCTGGAGGGCGTCGGGTCGACCAACGACGGCATCCGAAAGCAGGGCAGCTACCAGAGCGCCCTGGAGGCGCTCCGGCTGGCTCGGGATCTCGGCGTTCCGACCGGTGCGACCATGACCGTCACCTCGCGGAACATCGCCGAAGTCCTGCCCCTCGGACGGGCCTTGGCGGAACTCGGGGTCCGGCAGCTCAAGCTCCACCACCTGCGTCCGGTCGGCAACGCCGCCGATCATCCCGAGCTGCTGGTCACCTCCCCTTCCGCCTACGGCCGGCTCCGGGACGAGCTGGCATCAGCCGATCTGCCCTTGGAGGTGATCGTCGACGAGGACCTCTCCGAGGACGGTGCCCCACAGGTGTGCGCCCCCTCCGACGGTCCTCGCGAAATCGACCGCATCGAGGTCGACCCGCGCGGTGCGCTGACCATGTCCTGCAAGGCCGTGGGCAAGGACGCGCACGCCTTCTGGTACGAGAAGGCGGCAGGACGCATCGTCCACAAGCCCTCGTCCGTCGACGAACTCACCCTCGCGGTACCGGACGTGGTGTATGGCCGTGCCTGATCACCCACGCTTCGAGAGCCTGGAGGGATTACGCGGCACCGGCAAATCCACCCTGGCGCCCATGCTCGCCGCTGCCCGGCAGGCCGTCCTCGTCGCTACCGTCCCGCTGCCCTACCAGCCGCTCAGACAGGCGCTGGACGAGCGGACGAACGTAGAGGCACGGATGTGCTTCTACCTCTCGGGCCTGTTCACCGCGGCCGAGGAGATCCAGCACTACCTCGACGCCGGCGTCCCGGTCGTCGTCGAGAGCTACTTCGCCCGGTGCCTCACCACTCACCGGGCCCTGGGGGCACAACTCGGTATCACCCTGCCGAGCTGGCTGCCGACACCCGCTACGTACTACCTCGTCTGCGACGACAACGAGAGACAGCGTCGACTCGCGGGGCGGAACAAGCCGGTGTCGCGGTGGGACTCACTGATCGAGACCGCTACGGACCGAGTGACGGACGCCTACGCATCGTTCCCGATGCATCGCGTCGACACCACGGGGCGCAGCCCCGACGAGGTCCTCCGAGTGATCATGGATACCGAGACGCAAGGAGCGCACCCCCATGCAGACTCAGAGCCTGTGGGAGCACACCCTCACGTTCTTCCCGCAGTTCCTCGCCACGCTGCGGGAACGCGTCGCCCCTGATGCCACCGTCGCCGTGGTCGGCGCGAGCGACGGCAAGTTCGTCCTGCCCCTCGCCGCCGCCGGCTACCGCGTCGTCGCCATCGAACGCGACGCGGTAGCCCTCCACGGGGGCGACGTCCACCTCCCGGGTGACAGCCAGGCCCACGCGTTGGGACTGATCGATCGACTGAAGCTCGAAGAGCTCCACGAACGCGTAGAGGTCGTTGAGGACGACTTCCTGGACGGCGAGCCCCTGGGCCTGCAGTGCGACGCGGTCTGGACGAGCTGCTCGTGGCACTACAGTGCCAACCACCACCGCCCGCTCGGCGAGTTCGTCGACCGCATGCAGCGCCTGGTCCGCCCAGGCGGCATGTTCGGCGCGGAGTTCATGATGCCCGTCGAAAGACGCCACCACATGATCGAGCACTACACCTCCCCGGAACGTCTTCACCCCCACTTCATCGGCGACTGGGAGGTCTTGCTCACCCTGCGCACCACCGAGTTCACGGAACGCGCCCACGTCGGTCAGTTGCACGACCACACCCACCGCATGGGCCTCCTGCTCGCGGCCCGGACGTCCACCCTCACCGACCACTTCTGAGAGAAGACCCCATGAAGCACGAATACGAGGCGAAGTTCCTGACCGTCGACGTCGCCGACCTCCAGAACAAACTGAGCGCCCTCAATGCGGTCCAGGCATTCCCCCGCACGCTCCTCACCCGCAAGATCTTCGAGAACGACTCCCTCGACGGCGGAGCCTGGATCCGCCTGCGGGACGAGGGCACCCGCTCGACGCTCACGCTCAAGCAGGTCACCGACGCCACGACGATCGACGGCACCAAGGAGATCGAGACCGAGGTCACCGACCTGCACGCCATGGCCGACATCCTGCGCCGGGTCGGCCTCACCGAGGTTAGGTACCAGGAGAACTACCGCGAGGAATGGCGCCTGGGCGAAGTCGCCTTCGACTTCGACACCTGGCCCGACCTCTCCACCTTCCTGGAGATCGAAGGACCCGACGAGGCATCGGTACGCCAAGCCGCCGCACTGCTGGACCTCGACTACTCCGAGGCCCGGTTCGGCAGCGTCGACGAGATCTACAAGAGCGAGTCCGGCCGCGACATCCTCGCCGAACCCACGCTCCTGTTCTCCGAAGCTGGGAAGCAGAAGGACGCTTCTCCCACGGCCCAGGACCGTTGATCGGGGAGGGAGACGAGCGATGCTGACGGAAGTCGCCCTACAGCACAGGGTGATCCCCGGGATCGCCGAGTTCGCCCGGGGAGGACTGCCCTCACCGGCGGCCACCGACGACGGCAACGAGTGGGTCGACGGCCCCTGCTGGCTCTACTGCGGGCAGCGGCGGACGCGCGTCCTGTGGATCGGTCCCGCCAAAGTCGCCGGGGCCCAAGCCCCGATGTACGCGTGCGGCGCCTGCATCGGCGAGCTGCAGGAACGGGTCTGGCAATCCTTCTTCAACGAGAACCGCCCGGCTGGCTCCACCCGGCCAAGCGAATCCGCCGAGGTGGGGCAGTCGACCTCCGGTAGGAGAACCGGCAGGCATCGGGGCCAGAGCAGGCTCTTCCGCCGTAATTAAGCCCCTGCCCCGGTCACGCTGGCGCTCGCTGTCCCCCGCAGCGAAAGCCCGTGGCCGGGGCGGGTCATTGGCGTGCGTGCCTTCGGCGGAAGCCCCGAGACGAACAGCCTGACAACACAGCGACCGTTTCACGTCCACCGATACGGTCTTCCCTGCCATCCTGGGCCTCTTGGAGGAGCAGTCGTGACGCAGCAGGCCACGGACAAGCAGCCGGGCATCGCCGCCGCCATCGTCGTTCACGACGGCCGCGTGCTCATGGTCCGCCGCCGGGTGAGCGAGGGGCAGCTCTCCTGGCAGTTCCCCGCCGGGGAGGTCGAGCCCGGCGAAGGGCGCGAGGCCGCCGCCGTACGGGAGACCCGGGAAGAGACAGGGCTGACCGTTGAGGCGGTCAAGCTGCTCGGCGAGCGCGTTCACCCCAAGTCGGGCCGCTTCATGTCCTACACCGCCTGCCAGATCCTGGGCGGCACGGCTCACGTCGCCGATACCGAGGAGCTTGCCGAGCTTGCCTGGGTCACCCTGGGCGACATCCCGGAGTACGTGCCGTACGGGCTGTTCGAGCCGGTGCAGGACTACCTCGACGGTGCCTTGTCCGCATAAGACCGCTCCGAGCTCCGGCGGGGAACTGCGGGCGAGCACCAAAGCTCCACGACTCACTGGGTCTTGCCTGGATGCAGGGCTCCGTGCCAACGAACGCCTCCCCCTCACAGACGTGGACGGTGCTTCTGTTCCGCCGGGACCGCCGACCGTGCGGGCTCAGCCACACCGGCCGATAGTGCAGTCGCGGACAGTCGCATGGTCGTAGTCCTGCGGGCGGCTTCGGCGCGGGGGTTGGGTGCGGGGTTGCGGCTGGTGTGCTGGATGCGGGTGATCAGGACGCGGGCGGGTTGGCGGGCGGTCGTGAGTTCGCGCTGAGCGGCGGCTTCCTTGAGGAGCTGGTGGGGTTTGTGGCCGCCTGCTTCGGCGTCGGCGAGGACGGTGGCGAGGGCCGGCCAGGCGGGGTCGGTGAGGATGCGGTCGGCGTGGTCGGGGACGGCGGCCCGGACGTCGTGGGCCAGGGTTCGGCGGGCCTGGTCGCCCGGCTGACGAGCGGCGAGGTTGTCGATGACCGGGACGAGGGCGTGGTCGGCGGCGGTGTGTAGGTGATGCAGGGCCTGGCGGGCGGCTTCGGCCTGGTGGGCGTGGTTCTTCGCCTCGTGCCAGCGGGCGGCGATGATCGTGGCCCAGACGAGTGCGGCAAGCAGGGCGGCGAAGGCGCTGCCGTCCGGACCGGTGGCGGTGCGGGCGACGTCGCGGGCTGCACGGCGCAGGGTATGGGCGGCCTGGTTCTCAGCGCAGATCTGGGAGCGCTGGGCGCGGGCGAATGTCCGTGCTGCGGTTCGCAGTTCTGGTCGGAAGTGGTCAGGGGCTTTCTGTGCGGTGGCCTCGATGAGTTCGCCGAGCGCCGTGATGTGGGCCTGGGCGTGGGTGTCGTCGGTCATGCCCTGGTGGAGGGTGTCGAGGGCGTCAGTGGCCTGGTGCCAGGGGGTGGTGGGGCGCTGTCGGCGTGCGGTGGGGTGTTCTTCGGATGCGGTGGTTTCGAGGCGGGCCTTGAGCTTGGGGAGGGTGAGGTCGGGGGCGATCTTTCCGCCGGGGTGGAAGATCTGTTTCCCGTCCTTGTTGAGGTCGCCGGGGCGGCTGGCAGCGTAGCCGAGGAGGTCTCCGGACGGTCCGCGGCGGGGTTTGATGGCGATGCCGTCGGCTTCGAGGTAGGCGAGGAGTTCCTCGGCGTTGCTGGCGTGGGGGATGGCGGCGCGGATGCGGTCCTGGAGCCAGTCGGCGCTGGTCTGTTCCCAGCCGAGGCGTTGAGCCTTGTGCATCTCTGCCTGGGTGGGGCGGCGTCCGGCGGTGCGGTCGCTCTTCTTCAGTTGGCGCAGGCCGTAGTCGGTCTCGATCTGGCGGCAGGCGTCGCCGACATGGATGCCGCTGCCGTGGAGTTTGGGACGGCGGCCGTCTTCGCGGACGGTGGTGGCGAGGATGTGGATGTGGTCGTCCGCGTGGCGTACGGCGATCCACCGGCAGCTGAGGTCGTCGCCCGGCGGGGCGATGCCGGCGGCTTCGACGATGCGCTGGGCGATGTCGGCCCACTCGGCATCGGAGAGGTGCCGGTCCTCGGGGGCCGCGCGGACGGGGCAGTGCCAGACGTGGTCGGTGATCTTCTTCCCGAACTCGCTGTTCCGGAGATGCACCGGCTCGTCCAGGTGGTGGGCGAGCTGGGTGAGGGTGGCGTCCGGGTTCCGGCCGGGGTCGGGCATACCGAGCATCGCGAAGCCCGTGACGATGTGCGGGTCGAGGTGCTCGTCGTGGCGGCCGGGGCCGTAGAGGTAGGCGAGCAGGCCACGGGTGTTGGTACCGGCCGGTTTGATGGCGGCTATCACGCGGCCTGCTCCTTCTCCGCCTCGGCGGGGGCACGCAGGGCCTGGGCGAGCAGGTCCAGCAGGTGGTGCAGCTCGTCGAGGCGGTGACGTACGTCGGGTGGGGTGAGGTCGCTGTTGAGTGCGCGGGCGATCTGGTTGACGTTGACGCCGATCCGGTTGAGTTCGCGCAGTACCTGGGCGCGGAACATGTGGGTGCGGCGACGGTCCTCGGACAGCGGCAGGTTCGCTGTGAACCGGCCGGTGATGAAGGCGAGGGCGATGTCCGCGGTGAAGCCGGATTCCCCTTTGTAGCCGTGCTCGGCTGCGGCCTCTTGGAGCGCGGCGTGCTCGTCTCCAGTGAAGCGCAGCGGGCCGACACGGACGGTCCGCTTGGTGCCGGTGAAGCGGCGGATCGTTGGTTGCACGCTCTGCGGTGCTCGTTCGCCGGCTGTCGGATCGGTGGCGGGTGCGGGGCTGAGGATCTGCTGCTGGACGGCGTGGAGCTCGTCCTGGTCAGAGCCGCCCTCGGCCCCGACCTCCCGGCCATGCGCCCCCTGGTGCTGGGCCGACTCCGCCACCCCTGGGGCGGAGATCCCCGAAGACCGGCCTTGAGTCGGACTCGGGGTACTACTGGCTCCGCCCGGGGCAGCCCGTCCGAACGCCCGACGCAGTCGGGACAGCAGCGTACGGGGCTGTGCCGAGGCGGGCGGCTCAGCGGAGGTGTCGTCAGGTAGGTGCTGGCTGTGCTGCATGGAAGATGCTCCAGATGCGGCTCGGCGGACAGGATCACGGCGACCCGGTGGCGCGAGCCATCGCGTTGTCACAGGTGTGGGGATCTGCGGGGCGACCGGCGTGTGCTCGGGTGACCGGAAGGGTTCCGGTCACCCGAGCACATGAGGCGTCAGCCTCCGGAGACCTTGATGCCAGCGGCTTCGAGTTCCGGCCGGAGCGACTCCATGACTTCGGTCTGCCGCGCGCTTCCGATCGTCAAGTTCTGTTCCTTCACGGCAGCTCGCAGCAGGCCACGCGTGAGTTTGCCGTGATGGCGACCGGCGGCCCGGCCGATGGCCTTCAGTTCTTCGATGGTCGCCTTCGGAGGACGGCCGCCGACTGGTTTGGCCTTCGGCACCGGGGACGTGGATTCCGTCCGCTCCTCGCCGGAAGCTTGCGGAACCTCGGCGGCAGCGTCCTGCCGTCGACCCTCGCCGTGCTCACCGACCGGCCGGTTCCGCACAGCTACGGAGCCGATACCGGATGGGGCATCGGTTGATGCCACATGCTGGTGGATCTGTCGCATCAGCACGCCGAACGCGACCATCGCGGCGGCCGGAGGGACGGCAGCGACCACGTAGTCGAGGAGCGGAACGCTGCGCTCGCTGTCCGCGTCGCTGACCCCAGCGACGTTCAGTGCGATAGAGCCGACCGATCCGGCAGCGGTTACGGCGACCGCCCAGAGGTCGGTCGTACGCCGGAGCGCAGCGCGCAGCATGAACAGTTCGCCGGCGACGATGAACGCGTCCAGGGTGGCGGGCCAGGCCCATCGGCGGATGGGGGATGCGCCAAGCCCGTGCGGGCCTGCGACATCGGCGAGGTGCGCGTAGGACAGCCAGAACGCTCCGGCTGTCAGAACCACGATGACGATGCCGGCAGCGCCGAGCACGAGCTGCTCTGCGTCGGCACGCTTCGGGCGCTGCCCTTCGGCTGGGACGTCATCTCGTGTCTGCGGTGATGACGTGGTGAGGTGCGGAGCGGTCAAGCGGGAATCTCCTTGGGGGTAGTGGGTGAGGGGCGTCTTTGCCGTCTTGTGCGTTGCACGTGCAGGTCAGCGCGGTACGGCAGCGCGCTGGACGTGCCGTCTTGACGGGAAGCTCTGGCGTCTTGTCCCGACTCGGGACAGGGGTGAGGCGGATCCGCCCCGGCTCGTGTCCGGGCGCCTGCATCCGCTGGGACGGCCGGTCGCGGCAGCCGTCCCAGCGAGCAGGACTGTGACCTGCTGCGATACGGCGAAGACGCCTGGGACGGGGCAAGACGGAGCTGGACGCCGTCCCCCTGCTGGCTGCACGTGCTCAGGCGCGTGCGCTGCCGTCTTGCCCTCGGCTGCCGTCTTGCTGCTGTGTGCCCTGACCTGCACGATCACGGCAGGGACGGCAAGTACGGCAACCAGGGAGGTGGGGGTCAGCTTTCGCCACGCCGAGCGTCGACCGGGTGGACGGTCGGGCAGTACCGCCGCCAGGCGTCCAGGAACTTGTTGCGCGTGTAGCCCTTGCGCTGAGTCCGGTCGGCCATGCGCACGTTGCCGGGCCGGATGTCGTAGTCGCGCAGCATCCCGCTGAGCTCCCGGGAGGTCAGGCCGTAGCGTCCACGCTCTCCCCACGGGGCTTCGGCATCCGCGTTCAGGTGGTGCAGGAGGTCTTCGGTGGAGAGGCTGTCCGCCTCCCACTGCGCGAAGAAGACCCGTCGAATGTCAGCGAGGATCCGCGCCCTCGGGTGGTCCTCCTCAGCTGCCACCTCGGCCGCGACCATCCGTGCGCACGCGATCCGCGCAAGCCGTGGCCAGCGACCGCCGGCCAGGTCCGCGATGATCACCAGAGGCTCCCAGGTGTCGGCGGCTCGATCCTCGACCGGCATCTCCGGCTCCAGGCTCGAAGCGTCCTCCAGTAGCGGGAAAGCCCAGGCACGGATACGGTCGCGCAGTTCGTGCAGGGCCGGGATGTCGCGTCGCGAGCGGAAGGGTTTGACCTTCTCGCCCTCGGCCCTGCGGCGCATACGGATGACGACGGATCGATCCATGACGGTGTCCGGCAGGTCACCGATCCCCGCGATGGCCGCCATGGCGAAGGTGGCGAACCTGTGCGGGGTGTGGTCGTTGCCAACGACCCGGGTGACGTACCGGCCGCGCTGGTGGCCGGCGTTGAGGAGTCCGCGTGTCTCCTCGTTCTTCTCCGCGACCTTGAGGCCGAAGATGGTGTCGGCCTCGTCCACCAGCAGCGTCGGTGGCTCCTCCTCGTTGATCGAGCGGAAGATGGCCGCTGGTGTGGTGTTGATGGTGAGCATCGGCTCGTGGACCGTCTCGGTCAGCACGTCCAGGAGTCGCGACTTCCCGCACCGTTTCGCAGGTCCCACCACTGCCAGCCGAGGGGCGTGCTGCCAGGCGGGCTGGAGCTGCGTCGCCGCCACCCAGAGGGTGGTCGCGTCCAGCGCCTCGGGAGAGGGCGGAACCACGAACTGGGCTATCTGGGAGCGCAGTTCGTCCAGCAGATCCGAGCCTGGCGTCGGCTCCGCGTCGGGAATGGTCTCCAGACCGCTTGCCGGGTCCGCCTCGCTGCCGTCAGCCGGACCATCGTGCATCTCCGATGTGGCATAGGCGGCCTGGGCCGGACCCAGATGAGTGCCGGGCCGGCCGGGGATGGCCGTGGCGGGCCAGGCCGCTCGGGCGGGGGTGGAATAGGAGTCGGGGTTCTCGGGTTGCACTGGGCGGCTCCTTGTCTGGCGGCTGCGGGCTTGCACGCCCTTGCCGCCGGGTCGGATCTCACGGGATTGCTGGGGAGTCCTGGAGCCTCCGGCGTTGCACCGTCGGAGGCTCTCCCTCTTCTCGCGGGGGTCTCGGTACCGCGAGCGACCACGGACAGTACGTCCACGGCGTGCCACAGTCCAGCGTTTCTGTGTCAGCTCAGCGCAGAAGCGCCTACGGCGCATCAGACGCCTCATGCGGCCAGCCCCAGCAAGGCCAACAGGTCTGCCGTCACCACCCGGTAGGCGTTCCCGAGCCTGAGCACCTTGCACGGGTACTGGCCGCGCTTGGCCAACTCGTAGCCCTTGCTCCGGCCGAGCCCCAACGCGCGGTTACCCGTCTCCAGGTCAACGGCCGCCGGGAGCCCCAGAAGCTCCTCGCGACTCATCCCCTTCGCCCCTCCGGCGTCCTCGTTCTGGCGCATGCGCACTCCATCCATGACTGAGCCCACGGCGAACGCGACCTCCGCGTCCGTCTCCAGGTCTTGGAATCAACGCTAAGCGAGCTAATGTGTCTGTATGACACAACGCCGAAGTCACCATGGATCGAGCAAGGCCGACGACGAGGACGACGTCCCGGAGTGGGTGGACCAGGTCATGGCCACCGTGGCCGCCGAGGTCCGCAGACGACGGAAGGAACTGGGTTGGAGCGCACAGGACTTGGCCGACAGGTGCGCGGAGATCGGCCATCCGATCCCCCGCAACGTCATCGCCAACATGGAGTCCGGACGCCGCTCCAACCTGCCCTTGGTCGACGTCATGGTGCTGGCCGAAGCCCTGAACACCCCACCCATCTGCCTCCTCTATCCCGTGGGCTACATCGAGGACGTGCAGCGGCTCCCGCTCCAGGACTCCACTTCCACCCTGGATGCGCTGCGCTGGTTCACGGGGGAGGAGACCGATCTCGGCGCGGACGACGACATGCTCCGCTACTTCCGAGCCCATCACGCCGCCCAGGAGCGGCTGCGAAGTGCGCGACGCGACGAGGAGTACGCGCGCTACCACGCCCAGACCGCCCCGAATGCCGACCGGAAGGCCGAGGCCCTCCGCTCCCAGGCCCGCGCCGCCGAGACGGCCGACGACGCAGAAGACCGCCTGCGCAGAGTTCGCGCCTTCATCGAGGAAGAGGGCGTCACGCCCCCGTTCCTGTGGCCCGACCTGGCCGACGTGATCGACTCATCCGGGAGCGATCCCGAAACCAGCGAGGAGAATGATCTTTGAAGGGCTCCACCTACCGCCGCTGCTCCTGCCGCGACCCGAAGACCGGCAAGGAACTCGGCACCTCCTGCCCCAAGCGCAACAGCAGGAACCACTGCACCTACTCCGTACGACAGGAGCTCTCACCCCGCGAGGACGGCAGCCGCCGCTCCTTCGCCCGTGGCGGATACGCCAGTCTCAAGGCAGCCCAGGCCGACCTCGACCACGTACGCGCCCTCCTCGGGCTCGCCGACTCGGACGACCCCGAGGGCACCGAACTCATCGCCGAGATGCTGGCCGAGGTCAGCCGCGAGCGATCTCCTCTACCCGAGGTTGAGGAGACGCGGCGGCGCCTCAACTCCGGTCAGGACCTCATCGGCAGCCTGACCGTCGCCGAATGGCTCGACCGTTGGCTGGCCGGCAAGCGCATACGCAAGTCCGGCCTCAACCGCTACGAGACCGACATCCGCGTCCACCTGAAGCCCCGCATCGGCAACCGGCGGCTGGACCGGCTGCGGGTCAGCCACCTCAGCGAGATGTTCACCGAGATTCGCGAGGCCAACGCCCAGATCATGGAGGACAACGCCCAGCGAAGGGCCGCGCTTGACGAGCTGGCGACGGTGCCGTGGAAGGGCATCGGGAACCGCGCCCGCCGCAAAGCCATGAAGGTCGCGATCGACGAGATGCCGCCCTTCCGCCGCATCACCGGCCCTGCCACGCGCCAGCACATCAAGGCCACCCTTCGCGCGGCCCTGAACGATGCGATCGGGCAGCAGATCATCACGTTCAACCCCGCCGCCCACGTCGAGATCGACCCCGTACGCAAGCCGAAGGCGCTCGTGTGGACGGACGAGCGGGTCGCCAAGTGGGGGCAGACGGCCGAGAAGCCGTCCCCCGTGATGGTCTGGACTCCTCAGCAGACCGGCGCGTTCCTCGACTTCGTCGCCGAGGACCGGCTGTACGCGATGTGGCACCTGATCGCGTTCCGCGGCCTGCGCCGAGGCGAGACGTGCGGCCAGCCGTGGTCGGAGACGAACCTCGACACCCACTTCCTCACCGTCTCCTCTCAACTCGTCCAGGACGGCTGGGAGGTGGAAGCGTCCGACCCCAAGACCGACAGCGGCTCCCGCGTGGTCGCCCTCGACGACGACACCGTCGACGTCCTGAAGCACCACCGCGAACGGCAGGAAACGGCCCGAGAAGAATGGGGCACAGCCTGGGTCGAGACCGGCCACGTCTTCACCCAGGAAGACGGCTCCTGGCTCCACCCCGGCAAGGTGACCGACCTCTTCGAGCGCCTCGTCGCCGCCTCCGGTCTCCCGCCGATCCGCCTGCACGATCTGCGCCACGGCGCTGCCACCCTCATGCTCGCCGCCGACATCGACATCAAGATCGTGTCGGACACCCTCGGGCACAGCGACACCCGCATCACGCGGGACATCTACCAGAGCGTCCTCCCCCACGTCGGCAAGAGCGCCGCCGAGGCCACCGCGAAGCTTGTCCCCCTCCAGCGCAAGGCCGAGGCCGAGAAGGCCGCGCGCAAGGCCGCGAAGAAGGAGAAGGCCAGGAAGGCTGCGGCCAAGGCGGCCGACGTCGGCAAGGGCAGCAAGGGCGGCGGCAAGCCGAAGCGGGACAAGGTGAAAGCCCAGGCCAAGGCCGCCAAGAAGGCCACCCGCCGCAAGCCCAAGAAGTAGGTACCGAGCGGCTCCGCTCACGCATCGCTCACGCAAGCAAAGTCTCGGCATCCAGGCCGTGTGACGCGTCATGCCCTGAGCAACAGAAAACCCCAGGTCACGGGCTATGTGACCTGGGGTTCTTCTGAGCCGCCTTCGGGATTCGAACCCGAGACCTACGCATTACGAGTGCGTTGCTCTGGCCAACTGAGCTAAGGCGGCGCGCCCTGTTCGCACCATGATGCGATCAGTAGCGACGCCAAGTCTACACAGTTTCCGGGGGTGCTCCGAACCAGCCTGCTTGGGCATCGTTCTCGCAGGTCAGGTGCACTTCTTGTGCGCGGGCGGCGGGGTGCCCTCCAGGAGGTACGTGTTGATCGCGGTGTCGATGCAGTCGCTGCCGCGTCCGTACGCGGTGTGGCCGTCGCCCTCGTAGGTGAGGAGGGTGCCCGAGGAGAGCTGGCCCGCCAGGGACTCGGCCCAGGCGTAGGGGGTGGCCGGGTCGCGGGTGGTGCCGACGACGACGATGGGGGCGGCGCCCTTCGCCTCGATGCGGTGGGCGGTGCCGGTGGCGGGGACGGGCCAGTGGCCGCAGTTCAGGGCCGCCCAGGCGAAGCCCCGGCCGAAGACCGGGGACGCCTTCTCGAAGGAGGGGAGCGCCTTCTCGACGGCCTCGGGGCCGGTGAAGGCGGGCGGGAGGTCGAGGCAGTTCACCGCGGCGTTGGCGAACATCAGATTGGCGTACTTGCCGCTCGGCTCCCGCTCGTAGTAGCTGTCGGCCAGGGCCAGCAGCCCGGAGCCGTCGCCCGACTCGGCACCGGCCAGCGCCGTGCGCAGCTGGGACCAGGCCGACTCGTCGTACATCGCCGCGATGACCCCCGTCGTGGCGAGCGATTCGCCCAGCTCGCGGGAGTCGCCCGTGGGGATCGGGTCCTGGTCCAGGCCGGCGAAGAGCTTCTTCAGCCGGTCCGCCGCATCGGAGGCGGACGTGCTCCCGAGCGGGCAGTCCGACTGCTTCACGCAGTCCTGCGCGAACGACTGGAACGCCGTCTCGAACCCCGCCGTCTGCGCCCGGTTCAGCTCCACCGACGAGAGCGAGGGGTCCATCGCCCCGTCGAGGACCAGCCGGCCGGTGCGGCCGGGGAACAGCTCGGCGTACGTCGCGCCCAGGAACGTCCCGTACGACGCGCCCACGTAGTTCAGCCGCTCGTCGCCGAGCAGGGCGCGCAGCATGTCCATGTCGCGGGCGGTCTCCACGGTCGAGACATGCGGAAGCACCTCGCCCGAGCGCTTCTCGCAGCCCGCGGCGAACTTCTCGAAGGCATCACTCAGCTTCGTGACCTCGGCGTCGTCGTCCGGGGTCTGGTCCACCTGCGTGTACGCGTCCATCTGCGGCCCGGTCAGACACTCGACGGGCTCGCTGCGCGCCACCCCGCGCGGATCGACGGCCACCATGTCGTAGCGGGCCCGCACCTGGGCGGGGTAGCCGATCCCGGCGTAGCCCTGGAGATAGCCGATGGCCGATCCGCCTGGGCCGCCCGGGTTGACCAGGAGAGAGCCGATCCGCTTGCCTGGGCCGGTCGCCTTCTTCCGCGAGACGGCCAGCTTGATGTCGCCGCCGTCCGGCTTCGCGTAATCCAGCGGCGCCTTCATCGTCGTGCACTGGAAGCCGCTGACTCCGCAGTCCCGCCAGCTGAGGTGCTGCGCGTAGTACGTCTTCAGGGCCGCCGGGACCGCCGAGGGCGAGGCGGACGCCGCGTCGGCGGAGGACGTGGCTCCCGACGACGCGTCGCCACCGCTGCACCCGGAGACGAGCAGGCCGGCGGTGCCGAGCGCGAGGGCGAGGGTGCGGAACGGGCGCCTGGTGTCCATGCCCGGAGCGTAGCCGCCGCCTCGCCGTTCACCCGATTCCTCGCTCTTTCGGGTGATTCAGCACGATGCGCACCGCCCCGCCCGTACCGCAAGGCCGGAAGACCCGTCTCAGCCCGCGCGCAGCGCCATCGTCATCGCCTCCACCGCCAGCAGCGGCGCCACATTGCGGTCCAGGGCGCGGCGGCAGGCCGACACCGCCTCGATCCGGCGCAACGTGCGCTCCGGAGTGGACGCGCGGGCGACACGGTCCAGGGCGTCCTCGGCGTCGGCGTTGGCTATCGCGATCCGCGAGCCGAACTGCAAGGCGAGCACATCGCGGTAGAAGCCGGTCAGCTCGGTGAGCGCCAGGTCGAGGCTGTCGCGCTGGGTGCGGGTCTTGCGGCGCTTCTGCTTGTCCTCCAGCTCCTTCATCACCCCGGCCGTGCCACGCGGCATCCGGCCTCCGGCGGCGGCCCCGAGCGCTGCCTTCATGTCCTCCGTCTCCTTCGCGTCCACCTCTTCGGACGCCTGCTTCGCGTCCTCGGTCGCGGTGTCGATCAGCTCCTGCGCCGCCTTGAGGCACCCCCCGACGTCCTCGACGCGCAGCGGCAGTTTCAGCACCGCGGCCCGCCGCGCCCGGGCCCGCTCGTCCGTAGCGAGGCGGCGCGCCCGGCCGATGTGCCCCTGCGTCGCGCGGGCGGCGGCGGCGGCCCGCTCCGGGTCGATGCCGTCCCGGCGCACCAGGACGTCGGCGACGGCGTCGACCGGCGGGGTGCGCAGGGTGAGGTGGCGGCACCGCGACCGGATCGTCGGCAGCACGTCCTCCAGCGAGGGCGCGCAGAGCAGCCACACCGTGCGCGGGGCGGGCTCCTCCACCGCCTTCAGCAGGACGTTGCCCGCGCCCTCGGTGAGGCGGTCGGCGTCCTCCATGACGATGACCTGCCAGCGCCCGACGGCCGGCGAGAGCTGGGCGCGGCGCACCAGCTCACGGGTCTCCTTCACGCCGATGGAGAGCAGGTCGGTGCGGATCACGTCGACGTCCGCATGCGTACCGATGAGGCTGGTGTGGCAGCCGTCGCAGAAGCCGCAGCCCGGCGCCCCGCCCAGCGCGCGGTCGGGGCTCGTGCACTGGAGGGCGGCGGCGAAGGCCCGGGCGGCGGTGGAGCGCCCGGAGCCCGGCGGACCGGTGAACAGCCAGGCGTGCGTCATCTTCGAGCCGGGCGGCACCGGCTCCCCCACCGCGTCGGCGGTGACCAGCACATCGGCGTCCCGGGCGGCGGCGCCCAGCTGCTCCTGCACCCGGTCCTGGCCGACCAGGTCGTCCCATACGGACATGGGCACCGCCTTTCCGCTTCGCTCGACGCGTGGCTCCCGTCGCTCCGGTCTCCCATTGTGCGGGACGGGTCCGACAACACGGACGCCGATGGCCCCACACCAGGGAAAGGTGAGGGGCCATCGGCGTCGTCCCGTAAGGGTGTCCCGGTCAGCGGCGCGGCCGTCGTCCCCGGCCGCCCGAGGACTCCGGGCCCTCGTCGTCGTAACCGCCCAGCAGCTCGTCGGCCAGGCTGGGCAGGTCGTCCAGCGGGGTCTCCTCCGCCCAGTCGGGCCGGGGGCGCCGGGGCCGCTGCCGCTCCGCGTGCGGGTCGGTGATCTGCGGCAGCTCACGGGTGCGCTCGTTGTCGCCCTCCGCCGGCCGCTCGTCCCGGAAGATCCCGCGCGGCACCCGGCCGGCCGGGTCGGAGTCCTGTGCGCCGGCACCGCGCCCGGTGTCCTGCACGGCGGGCAGCACGGTCGTCTCCTCGGAGTCGTCCGAGAACTTCGGGATCACCGTCGTCTCGTCCTGGTCGGACGGCCAGGGGCCGCGCCCCCGGCCGGAACCGGACGCCGCATCCCCGGGCGCCGCGTCCCCGGGCGCGGGAACGGGCTGCGTGATCTCGTTCGGGTCCACGATCGGCGTGGGCACGGTCAGCTCGTTGTCGGGCCCGGCGGGCTCGCCGCCGCCGCCGGAACCGCCGGCCTCCGGGGACTCCCCGGAGTCCTGCCGCAGCCGGGATTCCTCCTCCCGGGCGGCCCGGGCGCGGGCTTCCTGCCGCTCGGCCAGGGCGCGGGCCTCCTCCTCGCGGGCGGCCCGCTCACGGGCCCGCTCCTCGGCGGCAGCCGCTTCGGCCCGAGCCTTCGCCTGGGCCTCCGCTTCAGCCTGTCGGCGGGCGGCCTCGGCCCGGAGCAGGGCCTCCTCGGCCTTGCGCTGCTTCTCCAGCCGCGCGGCCTCGGCCTCCTTGCGGAGCCGGGATTCCTCTTCCGCCTGCCGACGCAGCCGCGCCTGCTCCGCTTCGTAGGCCGCTTCCTCGGCCTCGCGGCGCGCACGCTCGGCCTCGGCGACGCGGCGCGCCTCCTCGGCACGCTGCCGTTCCTCCTCGGCCTTGCGGGCGGCTTCCTCCTCTACCCGGAGCCTGGCCTCCTCGGCGCGCTGCCGGGCCTCCTCCGCCTGGCGCTCGGCCTCGCGGCGGCGGGCTTCCTCCTCCTCGCGGCGCTTGCGCTCCTCCTCCTCGGCACGGAGCTTGGCGAGCTGTTCCTGCCGCTCGCGCTCCAGGCGCTCCTCCTCGGCCTTGCGGGCGGCCTCTTCCTCGGCGCGGCGCCTGGCCTCTTCCTCGGCGGCCTTGCGGGCCTCCTCGCGGGCCCTGATCTCGGCCTCGGAGAGCGGCAGGACCTGGTCGAGGCGGTGGCGTACGACGGTGGTGATGGCCTCCGGTTCCTGCCCGGCATCCACCACGAGGTAGCGCGTCGGGTCGGCCGCGGCCAGGGTCAGGAAGCCGGAACGCACCCGGGCGTGAAACTCGGGCGGCTCGGACTCCAGCCGGTCGGGCGCCTCGGTGAACCGTTCCCTCGCGGTCTCGGGCGCGACGTCCAGGAGGACGGTCAGGTGCGGTACGAGGCCACTCGTCGCCCAGCGCGAGATGCGGGCGATCTCGGTGGGAGCCAGATCGCGGCCCGCGCCCTGGTAGGCGACGGACGAGTCGATGTAGCGGTCGGAGATGACGATCGCGCCGCGCTCCAGGGCCGGGCGGACGACCGAGTCGACGTGCTCGGCGCGGTCGGCGGCGTACAGCAGGGCCTCGGCCCGGTTGGAGAGCCCGGCCGACGACACGTCGAGCAGGATGGACCGCAGCCGCTTCCCGATCGGGGTCGCGCCCGGCTCACGGGTGACGACGACCTCGTGGCCCTTGGCCCGGATCCAGTCGGCGAGCGCCTCGACCTGGGTGGACTTGCCGGCTCCGTCGCCGCCCTCCAGGGCGATGAAGAACCCGTTCGCGGCGGGCGCGACGGCCGGGTCGCCACCGCGCAGCGCCTCGCGCAGATCGCGCCGCAGCGGTACGCCGGAGCGGTCGTCCGTCTTCGCGAGGACGATGACCGCGACGGGCAGCAGCAGGGCGCCGACCAGCATCAGAGTGAACGCGGCGCCGCCGTGCGCGAAGACGAAGTCGCCGACGGTCAGCCGGTGGGTGCCGATGGCCGCGGCGACCAGGGGTCCGCCGACCGCGCCGAGGGCGATGAGAATCCGGACGACGGCCTGGAGGTGCTCGGTGATCCTGGTCCGGCGGGCCTCCTCGGTCTCCTGGTCGACCAGGACATGACCGGTGTTCGCGGCGACGCCCGCCGCGTATCCGGCGAGTACGGCGAGCAGGACGACGGTCGCGGTGTCCGGGACGAGGCCCATCACCAGGAGGGCGATGCCCGTGACGGCGGTGGCGAGCGAGAGCATCCGCCGCCGCGACAGGGTGGGCAGCACCTTCCCCGCCGTACGGATGCCCACACCCGTACCGCCGGTGAGGGCCAGAACCAGCAGGGCGAGGGTGACGGGCCCGCCGCCGAGGTCGCTGGCGTGCAGCACGGCGACGGCGGCCGCGGCCGCGATGGCTCCGGCGACCGCCGCGCAGGTGGCGACGATCAGCGGGATGGAACCGGTGCGGCCCTTGTCGGGGCCCTTCCCCGCGGACGGCCGGCGCAACCCCTCCAGGGGCGAGCGCGGGCGAGGCGTCTGCGTACCGGGCAGTTCCAGGAAGTACAGGGTCGAGATGGAGGCGGAGAACAGCCCGGCCGCGACGTACGAACCGAGGGCCGCCTGGTGGAAAGAGAACCAGTCCAGGCCGGAGCCCAGCAGACCGCCGATCACCGTCGCCACCAGCAGCACGGCGGCGGCAAGCGGAACGGCCGCGAAGTCCGTACGCAGGGACAGCCGGCGCAGTGCGTCGAGGTGGTCCGGCAGCGGGCGCACGGCGGCGCCCTCGATCGGCGGGGCGGGCAGCAGCGCGGGCGCCGCGCTCTCCTTGGCGACGGTCCAGAGCCGTTCGGCCGCTCCGGCCACGAAGACGGTGACGAGGATCATCGTGAGCGCGTTGGCGGGCGTCCAGTCGATCCACAGGGGCGCGACGACGAGCAGCAGGAGCCGCAGCCCGTCGGCCCCGATCATCAGCCACCGCCGGTCGACCGGCCCGCCCGGTGCCGTGAGCGACGTCAACGGCCCGAGAAGTACGGCTCCGAAGAGCAGGGTGGAAATGATCCGGGCCCCGAACACCGCGGCGACGGCAAAGGCCGCCCCCCGGTATCCCGTCCCGAGTGAGCCCTCCAGAACCGCCGCTTGCAGCGACAGCAGCACCAGCACGAGAAGGGCGAGTGCATCGCCGGTACCGCCGACGAGCTGGGCGCTCCACAACCGCTTCAGCGGAGGAACACGCAACAGGGCTCGTGCGGCACGCTCGCGTGAGTCTGCGGCAAGTGCGTCGGAGGTGGGGCTCACGACCGTAGGCTGCTCGGCTCGCGTCATCCGCCCAGCCTAACGGGACACCCACATCCCCCGTGCCCCGCCCGCCAATCCAGCCCCGCCGGCGTTTGAGGCGCGGGGCCCGGGGCAGAGCCCCGGTTTCGGGAAGGGGCGGGTAGGGGAAGACGCCCGCCACAGGCGCCCCACCCCACCCGGCCCGCCTACTCCTCCGCAGCAGCCTTCTTCGCCGTGGCCTTCTTGGCCGTCGTCTTCTTGGCCGTCGTCTTCTTCGCCGCCGCAGCCTTCTTCGTAGCCGCAGCCTTCTTGGCCGGCGCCTTCTTGGCCGCAGCCTTCTTCGTCGTCTTCTTCTTGGCCGGCCCCTTGGCCCGCTTCTCCGCCAGCAGCTCGAACCCCCGCTCCGGCGTGATGTCCTCGACACTGTCCCCGGTACGCAGCGTCGCGTTCGTCTCCCCATCGGTGACGTAAGGACCGAACCGCCCGTCCTTCACGACAACCGGAGCCCCGCTCACCGGATCCGTGCCCAGCTCCTTCAGCGGCGGCTTGGCCGCGGCCCGCCCCCGCTGCTTCGGCTGCGCGTAGATCGCCAGCGCCTCTTCGAGCGTGATGTCGAAGATCTGGTCCTCGGAGGTCAGCGACCGCGAGTCCGTGCCCTTCTTCAGGTACGGCCCGTAACGCCCGTTCTGCGCCGTGATCTCGACGCCTTCGGCATCCACGCCGACCACTCGCGGCAGCGACATCAGCTTGAGCGCGTCGGCCAGCGTCACCGTGTCGATCGACATCGACTTGAACAGCGAGGCCGTCCGCGGCTTCACCGCGTTCTTGCCGGTCTTCGGCGTGCCCTCGGGCAGCACCTCGGTGACGTACGGCCCGTAACGGCCGTCCTTGGCGACGATCTGGTTCCCGCTGACCGGGTCCGCGCCGAGCTCGAAGTCGCCGCTCGGCTTGGCCAGCAGCTCCTCCGCGTACTCGACGGACAGCTCGTCGGGCGCCAGGTCCTCGGGAACATCCGCGCGCTGGTGGCCCTCGGAGTCCTTCTCGCCGCGCTCGATGTACGGGCCGTAGCGGCCGACGCGCAGTTTGATGTCGTTGCCGACGGGGAAGGACGAGATCTCCCGCGCGTCGATCGCACCGAGGTCGGTGACGAGCTCCTTGAGCCCGCCGAGGTGGTCGCCGTCGCCGTTGCCCGCGTCGGAGGCCGCCCCCGCACCGGCAGCGTCGTCGCCCTCCTGCGTACCGAAGTAGAACCGCTTCAGCCACGGCACGGACTGGGCCTCACCGCGCGCGATGCGGTCGAGGTCATCCTCCATACGGGCCGTGAAGTCGTAGTCCACGAGCCGGCCGAAGTGCTTCTCCAGCAGGTTGACCACGGCGAACGAGAGGAACGACGGCACCAGGGCGGTGCCCTTCTTGAAGACATAGCCGCGGTCGAGAATCGTCCCGATGATCGAGGCGTACGTCGACGGCCGGCCGATCTCGCGCTCTTCGAGCTCCTTGACCAGCGACGCCTCGGTGTACCGGGCGGGCGGCTTCGTCGCGTGGCCGTCGACCGAGATCTCGTCGGCGGACAGCGCGTCGCCCTCGGCGACCTGCGGCAGCCGCCGCTCGCGGTCGTCCAGCTCGGCGTTCGGGTCGTCGGCGCCCTCGACGTACGCCTTCATGAAGCCGTGGAAGGTGATCGTCTTGCCGGACGCGGAGAATTCGGCGTCCCGCCCGTCGCTCGCCCGGCCGCCGATCTTGACGGTGACCGAGTTACCGGTCGCGTCCTTCATCTGGGAGGCGACGGTCCGCTTCCAGATCAGCTCGTACAGCCGGAACTGGTCACCGGTGAGGCCGGTCTCGGCAGGGGTGCGGAAGCGGTCGCCGGAGGGGCGGATCGCCTCGTGCGCCTCCTGCGCGTTCTTGACCTTGCCGGCGTACGTACGCGGCTTCTCGGGCAGGTAGTTCGCCCCGTACAACTGCGTGACCTGCGCCCGGGCCGCGGAGACCGCGGTGTCCGAGAGGGTCGTGGAGTCGGTACGCATATAGGTGATGAAGCCGTTCTCGTACAGCTTCTGCGCGACCTGCATCGTGGCCTTCGCCCCGAAGCCCAGCTTCCGGCTCGCCTCCTGCTGGAGGGTCGTCGTACGGAAGGGAGCGTACGGGGAGCGTCGGTACGGCTTCGACTCGACGGACCGCACGGCGAACGCGGAGTCCGCGAGCGCGGCGGCCAGGGCCCGGGCGTTCGCCTCGTCCAGGTGCAGCGTCTGGCCGGAGGCGGACTTCAGCTGCCCGTCCGCGCCGAAGTCGCGGCCCTGGGCGATGCGCCGCCCGTCGACGGCGCTGAGCCGGGCCGTGAGCGTGGACGGGTCGGAGGCGTCGCCGCCGCGCCCGGTGGCGAAGGTTCCGGTCAGGTCCCAGTACTCGGCGGAGCGGAAGGCGATGCGCTCGCGCTCCCGCTCGACGACGAGCCGGGTGGCGACGGACTGGACGCGGCCCGCCGAAAGCTTCGGCATGACCTTCTTCCACAGGACCGGCGAGACCTCGTAGCCATAGAGGCGGTCGAGGATGCGGCGGGTCTCCTGGGCGTCGACCATGCGCTGGTTCAGCTCGCGCGGATTGGCGACGGCGGCACGGATCGCGTCCTTGGTGATCTCGTGGAAGACCATCCGGTGAACCGGGACCTTGGGCCGCAGGACTTCCTGGAGGTGCCACGCGATGGCTTCGCCCTCGCGGTCCTCATCGGTGGCGAGGAAGAGTTCGTCGGACTCGGCCAGCAGCTGCTTCAGCTTCCTGACCTGGGCTTTCTTGTCCGCGTTGACGACATAGATCGGCTGGAAGTCGCGCTCGACGTCCACGCCGAGACGGCGCACCTCGCCGGTGTACTCGTCGGGCACCTCGGCGGCGCCGTTCGGGAGGTCGCGGATGTGCCCGACGCTCGCCTCGACCACGTATCCGGGGCCGAGGTAGCCCTTGATCGTCTTCGCCTTGGCAGGGGACTCGACGATGACGAGTCGGCGGCCGCCCTGTGCGGTCTCGCTGGTCGGGGACAACTTCGCTCTTCTCTCCGGTCGACGCTCGGTGGGCATCCGGGGCAGCGCGAGGGCGCTGCCGACAGTGCTGTCGCTGCGGAGTGTGACGGTACAACCCGCCCCCGTGTCAAACGGCAAAAGCCCGCAACGGCCACTCGAACGGTAACCCGACTTCCGCCATTCCTGCCGCCCGGCCCGCTCGGTCCGCCGCGCGCACGGCCACGGCCTGCGGGTTTCGGCGCGGTCCGGACCGCCCTGCGGGTGCGGGGCGCGAGGGTGGCGCGGCCCGGGCGTGTTTCCGGCCTCACCACCGGGTCCCGGAGCGACCCGGCCTCGTACACCTGGCGCATCGGCGTACTCACACGCGACCGAAGCACCACACCCCGAGGACGAGGAAAAGTACGCCGAACACGGTGGCGAGTGCGGTGGAGATCAGGGGGCGCACCCCGTACGCCACCGGCGCGCGGTTCAGCACGCGCGCCCCCGTCCACAGCAGCAGCGCCGCGCCGAACAGTGCGAACGTCGTTCCGGCGAGGACCGCGGGCCCGCTCTCCATTCCGTACGCCTCCCTCTTCCCCTGCCGCATCTCGGATATGCGGGGAGGCTCCCACCGCGGAGCGTCGCGGACGCCAACACGGGGTGAACAGCGGGGCCCTCACATCACGTCGAGCGTCGCGCGCCGCCTGCTCCCCCGTTCGAACAGGGCCAGCAGGACGACGGCGAGCACGGCGTACCCGGCGCCCGTCAGCAGTTCCGCGGCGATGCCCCGGCCGTCGAGCCCGGCCCCGGCGGACAACTGACGCGCCGCGTCGGCGGCGTGAGTCAGCGGCAGTACGTCCCCGACGGCCCGCATCCACCCCGGCAGGGTCTCCCGCGGCACGTTCGCACCGGTCAGGAGCAGGAGTACGGAAGCGGCCACGTTCGATACGAGGAAGACGTCCCGGAAGCGCAGCCCCAGGGCCCCCAGCGCCAAGCCGAAAGCGGAGCATCCGGCAGCGGCGGCGAGCAGCACCGCACCGAGTCCGGGAAGCGCCCCAAGCGGAATACGCAGGCCGAGCAGGAGGCGGAGAGCGTGAAGACACTGATGACGAGACCGTTCAGCACATACGGGAGTGCGCGGCCGAACCAGAGCGGAGCCCGGTGGCGGGGACTGAGCAGGACCGCGCCGAGCGTGCCGTAACGCCGCTCGTTGGCGACGGCCATCGTGCCGCCGTACACACAGGCTGTGGACGAGGAGATCACGGCGTTGCCGAGCAGGTAGAAGCGGTCGTCGGCGACGCCCAGCTGCCGTCCCAGGTAGACGAAGAAGAGGAGTTGCAGCAGCGGGCCGACGAGCAGGGTGCCGATGAACATGGGCGGCGTCGTCCAGTTGAAGAGCGCCCGGTACGAGAGGGCGCCGCCGATCACCACGAGCCTGACCGAGGAAACGATCCGGCGGTGGCGGCCGGGTGCGGAACCGGAATCCGCGTGGGGGATAAGGGCGGGCATGCGGCAACTCCTGGGGTGGGCGGAAGGGGACGCGGGGGCGCGGGTCCGGGGCTGCCGGCGCGTGGTCCGGCACCGCCGACGCGCGCCGGGTCAGGCCAGGGCGAGGGTCGCGGCGGCCCGCGCGCGCTGTTCGACACGTCCCAGCACGAGGACGGCGAGCAGCGCGTAGAGCGCCCCGAGTCCGAGCGCGACGCCCATCGGGACCAGCACCTCGGCCGCACCCGCGCCGCCGGAGGTCGCCGCGTGCACCGCGCGGGAGCCCCAGGTGGTCGGCAGTGCCCAGGAGACCGGACGCGTCCAGTCCGGCAGCACGGTGATCGGCACAAGCATTCCGGAGAGCAGCCACACGGGGGCGTCCAGCGGGTTGGCCAGCGCGTTCGCGTTGCGGAGCAGGACGAAGGTGGCGGCGAGCAGCAGCCCCATCATCCCGAGCGAGAGCACACAGACCGGGACGGCGGCCAGGAAGAGCATCGGATGCGCGAAGTCCAGCGGCACATCGAAGAGCAGGGCGCCCCAGAGCACCGTCGCACCCATGGCGTAGGTGCCGATGACGGCGGTGGCCAGGGTGATGGGCAGCAGCACGAGGGCGAGCGGGGTGGGCGAGGCGACGAGCGTTTCCAGGGTGCCCAGCCAGCGCTGGTTCTGCACGGCCCCGCCGGACCCGAAGAGGACCGAGGACCAGATGCCCATCAGCCCGGCTCCGACGGCCGCGGTCAGCAGCCGGTCGGGGTCGTCGGCGGCGCGGAAGAGATAGACGGAGAGCGTCGCGTAGACCAGGGGCACGAGGACGGCGAAGGTGATCTCCAGCGGCGAACGGCTCATGTACGACACATGGGTCCGCACCCCGACGGCGGTCAGGCGCAGGGCCCGGGCGGGCGTCATGCGGCGGCCTCGCCGTCGACGTGACGGGAGGGCGCGTCCGCCTCCTCGACGATCGCGATATAGGCGTCCTCCAGCGTGGGTTCCCGGGTGACGACCCGTCCGACGCGGACCCCGTCGAGCGCTGCCAGGACCTGTCCGTGCAGGTCGGCGCCGCGCTCCGTCTGCACGATGACGGCCTGTCGGCTGCCCAGGTCCTCGGCGGCCACGCCCTGCACACCGGCCACGGCACGGATGCGTTCGAGGTGGTCGTCGCCCGCCCCGTACGCCTCGATTTCCAGGATGCCGCGTTCCTGCACACGGGACTTGAGCCGGTCCGGTGTGCCGAGCGCCCGGATCGCGCCGCCCGCGATGACGGCGATCCGGTCGCACAGTTCGTCGGCTTCCGCCATGTAATGCGTGGTCAGCAGCACCGTGGTGCCGTCGGCACGCAGGTCGGCGACGGTGCGGCGGAGGTCGCGCGCCGCCACCGGGTCCACGCCGATGGAGGGTTCGTCCAGGAACAGGACATCGGGGCGGTGCAACAGGCCGCGCGCGATGTGCAGCCGCTGGCGCATGCCCCGCGAGTACCCCTCGACGCGCTCCTTCTCCCGCCCGGCGAGGCCGACCAGGTCGAGGAGGGCGGCGATCCGCCGCTTCTGGTCCCGGGGCTCGACTCCGTACAGCTCGGCGAAATAGCGCAGGTTGTCGAGGGCGGAGAGCCGGTCGTACAGGCCCCGGTCGCCGCCGAAGACGTACCCGATCCGGCGGCGTACGGCGACCGGGTCGGACGCCACGTCGTGCCCCAGCACCCGGGCCGTGCCGGAGGTGGGCAGCAGCAGGGTGTTGAGCATCTTGATGGTGGTGGTCTTGCCCGCGCCGTTCGGCCCGAGGAGCCCGAAGAGCTCGCCGCGCGCCACCTCGAAGGTGATCCCCCGCACGGCTTCGGTCTCGGTGCGGCGCGGACGCAGGAAGCCGGTCCGGCTGGTGTAGGTGCGGCGCAGGTTCTCCGCCTCGATCGCAAGCATGGCCCGGACGCTAGATCCGCCGCTGCCGCCCTGCCATCGATTCGGAACCCCCCGAATCGTCCGCGCTCGCGGCCTTCCTTTTCACGAGACCGCGCGCAGCACGTCCTCCCCCGAGAGCAGTGCGAGCAGTGCGCGGCCGGTGTCGGTGAGCTGGTAGTAGACGCTGCGGCCTATTCGGTGCCGGGTGACCACATCGGCCTCGGCGAGGGCCGACAGATGCTCGGAGACCGTGCTCGGCGCGAGCCCGAGCCGGTCGGCTATCCCGGCGGTGGTGAGCGGTCCGCCGAGCTGGCGCAGCACGGAGGCCCGGCCCCGGCCCAGCAGCAGTCCGAGCCGGTCGCCGCTGTCGGCGCGCTCCACCGGCCGCTCACGCAGGGCGCCCGCGCCGCGCGCCTGGAAGGACACCGTCAGGACCTCGGGGTCGTCCGTGGAGTAGAGCCGGCATCCCTCCGCGAAGACGAGGGGCACGAGCAGGAGCCGCCGCTCGCCCGCCCGGTACTCCGCGTCGATGTGCTTCGTCAGCTCCAGGACCGGCGGCTGCCACTTGGCCCGGCTCTCCAGGCCGGTGAAGAGCGCGTCGATGCCCTCGGTGGCGAAGGTCCGCGCACGGATGAGCACTTCGTCCTCGACCAGGCGGCGCATGACGGGCCAGTGAGCGGCCATCGCACCCTCCCAGTACGCCGCGTACGCGTCGGCGAGCGCCGCACACGCGCCTTCGGGATCGGCGAGATAGGGGCGTACGTACGGATGGTCCTCAAGCCCCGCGTAGTGCTCGACGACCCCCGCGCGTACGACATCGGCCGGGGTGGTCCGTACCGCGTCCAGCTCCGTCCCGACGGAGGTGGCCCCGACCGGCCGGGGCAGCATGAAGTCGGGGAACTGGTGCGGGCCGTCGGTCAGCAGCCGGAGCGCATGCGTCCGGTCGTCCTCGCGCAGCACCTCGCGGGCCCGCACCACCCATTCCTCGTACGGGCGGGAGGGGTGGCGGTGCGGCATCGCGAGGTGAAGGCTGCAGAAGGCGTCCCACAGCGGGCTGATGGCGATACGGGTCGCGCCGAGCGACGCCTCGTCCAGCTCGATCCGGATCATCCGGTCACCGCCCGCCCGGGGGCAGCGGCTCCAGGAAGCCCTCCTCGACCAGCAGCCGGATGGCCTGCGGGGTGCGGTCCCGGAGCAGCACCGGGTCCTCGTTCATCAGCTGGGCGATGGCGTCGAGGATGCGCCCGGCGGGCAGCGAGCCGTCGCAGACACCGGCGAACCCGGCGCCGACCGCGTCGACCTTGGTGGCCCTTCGCATGCCCCGGTGCTGACGGAGCACCACATGCTCCGGGTCCTCCGCGCCGGGGAGCCCCACCTGTTCCTGGACCACCTCGGCGGCCAGGGTGAAATGGGCGGCGAGAAGCGCGGCGTCGTCCTGCTCGCGCAGATAGTCCTGACGGGCGAAGTGCGCCTCGACGGCGGGGCCGAGCGGCTGCTCCACCGCGTGCGGCCACTCCTCGATCACGACGGAGGGCTTCCCGGCGGCGGCCGCGGCGGACTTGCGCAGGGTGATCCAGCCGAAGCCGACGCCCTTCGTCCGCCGCGCCTCGAACTCGTCCAGCCAGGCGTCGTACCGCGCCTCGTACTCGGCCGGGTCCGTGCGGTGGTCGCCGCTGTCGCGCAGCCACAGCTCGGCGTACTGCGTGACGTCCTGCACCTCGCGCTGCACGATCCAGGCGTCGCACCCCTCCGGGACCCAGGTGCGCAGCCGGTCCTGCCACTCCTCGTCCTCGGTGTGCTCCCAGTTGGCCAGGAAGTGCGCGAAGCCGCCCTCGTTGAGCCGGTCGCCGGTCTGCCGCACCAAGGTCCGGCACAGGTCGTCACCGGCCATTCCGCCGTCGCGGTACGTCAGCCGGGCGCCCGGGGAGATGACGAACGGCGGGTTGGAGACGATCAGGTCGAAGGTCTCGGCGCCGACCGGCTCGTACAGCGAGCCCTCCCGCAGGTCGGCGGGGGCGGCGCCGGACAGGGCGAGGGTGAGCCGGGTGAACGCGAGGGCGCGCGGATTGAGGTCGGTCGCCGTGACCCTGGTGGCGTGCTGTGCGGCGTGCAGCGCCTGGATGCCGGAGCCCGTACCGACGTCGAGGGCGGAGCCGACGGGCTTGCGGACGGTGATCCCGGCCAGGGTGGTGGAGGCTCCGCCGATGCCGAGGACGACGCCCTTCTCGCGGGAGCCGATCCCGCCGGCGCCGCCCACCGCGCAGCCGAGGTCGGAGACGATGAACCAGTCCTCGCCGTCCGGCCCGCCGTAGGGCCGCACATCGACGGTCGCCCGCACCTCGCCGGCCGACTCGGTCAGCCAGCCGTCCGCCACGCACTCCTTCAGCGGGAGCACGCCCGCGGCCCGCTCGACGGGCACGGGCCGCTGAAGGAGGAAGAGGCGCACCAGTGTGTCGAGCGGTGCGTCACCACGGGTCGCCCGCAACGCCGGGACCGTCTCGCTGCGCGCCAGCGCGGCGTAGGCGGACGCGCCGAGCCGGTCGAGGAGCCCGTCGGCCGTGAACGCGGCCGCGAGCAGGGCCTCGCGGAACCGGTGCGCGTGGTCCGCCGCGGGAAGGTCTGCTGCGAAAAGGCTGGTCTTACTCACGTGCTCCATTGTGACGGCTCCCACTGACAACGGCAGCGACCCGGCCACCGCACCGGGCATCCCCGGGGTGGCCGGGCCGCTCACCCGGTGTCTGTCCGTCCGGTCCCCGTATCCATCTCCGTCCGGTCTCCGTCTCCGTCCGGTCTCCGTCTCCGTCCGCTGCCCGCTTCCGTCCGCTGTCGCGGACCGGGGGCCGGCCGCCCGGTTACGCCTTCTTGCTGGCGGATGCGGAAGGAGACGCTTCCTTCGACGGCTCGGTCGAAGGCTTGGCGGAGGACTCGGAGTCGTCCGACGAACCGGCCGAGGGATGCGCCGAGGCGGTCGGCTTCTGGCAGCCCTCCTGCTTGGCCATCGCGGTACCGACCTCGCCGGACTGAAGCTTCTGCAACGCCTGGTCACCGCTGGTGCTGATCTTGTTCAGCTCCTCCGCGATGCCCTTGAGGCCGTCGGCGAACTTGCCCTGGTCCTTCGTCTCCAGGGCATCGACCTTCTCCTGAAGCTTCTTGTAGGCCGCGGAAGAGGCGTTGAGCTCCTTCACAGCCTCCTTCTGCGTGGTTTCACCGTCGTCCACCGGCGGCGGACCCGCCGATTCGACGGCGGAACCCAGCGCCTTGTACGCCTGCGAGATCTGCTGGAAGGCTGCGGAGTCGGTCTCCTGGACATCCGCGGGCTTGCTGTTGTCGGAGGTCTGCTCCTGGATGGACGCGTTGGCGTTCGCGATCTTCTGCAGCTGCGGCTCAACCTGGTCGCAGACCTTCTTCGCCCAGTCGTTCACCTTGTCGTCGCTGTCGTCGCTACAGCCCGACAGGGCCAGTACGAGTACCGCACCGCCGGACAGCGCGGCTGCAAGCTTCTTGTTCACCGGTTTGGTCCCTTCCAAGGCTCTCGGCCCCGGAACTTACACGCCGAACGCCCTCCATCCGGGTGCCAGGCGTCCGATAGGCAGGCTTTTGCAGCCATTTGCACCAAGGGAAATGAGGGATACGCAACTCACCCGGACAGCCCTCGCCGAGGGGAACACGCAAGCGATTCTTCACTCTCGCGGGGCCAGTCCGGCCGGACGCAACGTCAGAACGTCACAGGGGCAGGGGAGCTGATCGCACGTCGTACGCGACGCGCCCGGACACCGCTCAGGGGAGAACGGCGACCGGCGTCTTCGGCCAGCTCATCCGGATGACTCCGCCGTCCGCACCGGACCTGACCTCCACGTCGTCGACGAGGCCACTGATGACCGCGAGGCCCATCTCGTCCTCATCGTCGGCCTCGGACTCATCGAGCCCTCCGCCGGAAGCACCGCACCGCCCGGAGACCCCTCCGGAAACGGAACCGTCGGCGCCGGGGCCCGGCACCTCGTCCCCGACCTCGATGGCGAAGGTCTTCTCCTCCTCGATCAGGCGGACCGTGACGGGAGCCGTGATGCCGTGGCTGCGGTGCAGCCCGACGGCACGGCTGCACGCCTCGCCCACGGCGAGGCGAACCTCGTCGAGCACGGCCTCGTCCACCCCGGCCCTGCGCGCCACGGCCGCCGCCACGAGACGGGCGGTCCTGACGTGTTCGGGCTGGGCGCTGAAGCGGAGTTCAACGGTGGCCATGCGATCCCCCTCGAACGTACGTATGTGCATGCCAGGGACAGACCGCACGGCCCGAAGCCTTGGCCGCTTCTGCTTCTGCGGACCTTGGCTTCCGGCGTCGAGCGGGCTCTCCCGGACGGATCGGGCGGCTGACGAACAACAGCTGACAAATAATCGGCCACGGCCGCCGACCGGGTGATCCCGGCAGTCCGGGCACGCCCCGCCGACCACGGCGGGACAGGGACTGCCGCCCCCGGCAGGCTCCCTCCGGAGCCGCCACGGGCGGGGCCGCCGCCGGACCGGAACGAACCGGCCCGGCGCCGGACCGGATGTCAGTCGGTGGCCGCGACGGCCTCGTCAACCGTGGTGTGGATCGGGAACACCTTGGTCAGACCGGTGATCCGGAAAATCTTGAGAATGCGCTCCTGGTTGCACACCAGGCGCAGCGAGCCCTCATGGGCCCGCACCCGCTTCAGGCCACCCACGAGCACGCCGAGGCCGGTGGAGTCGAGGAAGTCGACGCCTTCCATGTCGACAACCAGGTGGTAGCTGCCGTCATTCACCAACTCGACCAACTGCTCGCGCAGCTTGGGCGCGGTATACACATCAATCTCGCCACCGACCTCGACGACCGTACGGTCGCCACCAGGGCCGGACACATTGCGAGTCGACAAGGACAGGTCCACGGATCCTCCAGCACCTTGCTATCGAGCGGTCGCCCCTCGGTCTCCCCGACGGAGCCGGGGGACGGATCGCCAGCCGCGATGGCATTCAATCACTTACCGGCAGCCATGCACGACGCCTTCGGACCATTGTCCGCCTCGCCAGTGACACACTCGGTGCCGATGGCCAAGAATCAACGCCCCAGTCGACCCCTGGGGAGTGGGGGCTCCCGCCCCTCTCCCGACATGGTCCTCGACCGGCTCGCCGCAGGGGCGGGCCGGTCCGCGCGCATCACTCATACGGAGCACTTGCCCCCGCGCGCGGGAACCCATGCCGTCTGGCCCGACCGCATCCGACCGGAAGTGATCGCCGCCATCCAGAAGGCCGGCATCGACCATCCCTGGGCCCATCAGGCGGCCGCCGCGGAGCACGCGCTGGACGGCACATCCGTCGTGATCGCCACCGGAACGGCGTCCGGCAAGTCCCTGGCCTACCTCGCCCCGGTCCTCAGCGCCCTTCTGGACGGCTCCGAAGCCCCGAACGGGCGCGGTGCCACCGCTCTCTACCTCGCTCCCACCAAGGCCCTGGCCGCCGACCAGCGACGCTCGGTCAAGGCACTCGCGGCCCCGCTGGGCAACGGCATCCGGCCCGCCGTCTTCGACGGCGACACGCCGGTCGAGGAACGCGAGTGGGTGCGCCAGTACGCCAACTACGTCCTCACCAACCCCGACATGCTGCACCGGGGCATCCTCCCGTCACACCCCCGCTGGTCCTCCTTCCTGCGCTCCCTGCGCTACGTCGTCATCGACGAGTGCCACACCTACCGGGGCGTCTTCGGCTCCCACGTCGCCCAGGTGGTGCGCCGGCTCCGCCGCCTCTGCGCCCGTTACGGCTCCGATCCCGTCTTCCTCCTCGCGTCCGCCACCTCCGCCGAGCCCGCCCTCGCGGCCGGCCGCCTCACCGGCCTCCCCGTCACGGAGGTCGCCGACGACGCCTCCCCGCGCGGCGAACTGGTCTTCGCTCTGTGGGAACCCCCGCTGACCGAGCTGCACGGCGAGAAGGGTGCTCCCGTACGCCGTACCGCCACGGCCGAGACCGCCGACCTGCTCACCGACCTCACCGTCCAGGGCGTCCGCTCGGTCGCCTTCGTACGCTCCCGGCGCGGCGCCGAGCTGATCTCCGTCATCGCCAAGGAACGCCTCGCCGAGGTCGACCGCACCCTGCCTTCCCGGGTCGCCGCCTACCGCGGGGGGTACCTCCCCGAGGAACGCCGCGCCCTGGAACGCGCCCTGCACTCCGGCAGCCTCCTGGGCCTCGCCGCCACCACCGCCCTCGAACTCGGCATCGACGTCTCCGGGCTGGACGCCGTCGTCATATCCGGCTACCCGGGCACGAGGGCGTCCCTCTGGCAGCAGGCGGGCCGGGCCGGGCGGGCGGGCCAGGGCGCCCTCGCCATCCTGGTGGCCCGCGACGATCCGCTGGACACCTTCCTCGTCCACCACCCCGAGGCCCTGTTCGAGCAGCCGGTGGAGTCGACCGTCCTGGACCCGGACAACCCGTACGTCCTCGCCCCCCATCTCTGCGCCGCCGCCGCGGAGCTGCCGCTCACCGAGAACGACCTCCCGCTCTTCGGCCCGGCCGCGCCCGGGCTCCTGCCTCAGCTGGAGACCGCCAGGCTGCTCCGCGAGCGGCCGTCGGGCTGGCACTGGACCCGCCGCGAGCGGGCCGCCGACCTCACCGACATCCGGGGCGAGGGCCGCCGCCCCGTCCAGATCGTGGAAGAGGGCACCGGCCGGCTGCTGGGCACCGTGGACGAGTCCGCCGCCCACAGCGCCGTGCACGAGGGCGCCGTCCACCTCCACCAGGGCCGCTCCTACCTGGTCCGCAAACTGGACCTGGAGGACTCCGTGGCCCTGGTCGAGCAGGCCGACCCGCCGTACTCGACCACCGCCCGCGACACCACCTCCATCGCCGTCCTGGACACCGACACCGAGATCCCCTGGGGGGACGGCCGGCTCTGCTACGGGTCCGTCGAGGTCACCAACCAGGTCGTCTCCTTCCTCCGCCGCAAGCTGATCACCGGCGAGGTGCTCGGCGAGACCAAGCTGGACCTGCCGCCCCGCACCCTGCGCACCCGAGCCGTCTGGTGGACGGTGACCGAGGACCAGCTCGACGCCGCCCGGATCAACCCCGAGATCCTCGGCGGCGCGCTCCACGCCGCCGAGCACGCCTCGATCGGCATGCTGCCGCTCTTCGCCACCTGCGACCGCTGGGACATCGGCGGGGTGTCCGTCCCGCTGCATCCCGACACCCTGCTGCCCACGGTCTTCGTGTACGACGGCCACCCGGGCGGCGCCGGATTCGCCGAGCGCGCCTTCCACACCGCCCGTGAGTGGCTGTCGGCCACGCGCCTGGCCATCGCGTCCTGCGAGTGCGACGCGGGCTGCCCGTCCTGCATCCAGTCCCCCAAGTGCGGCAACGGCAACGACCCCCTGCACAAACGAGGCGCCGTCCGCCTCCTCACCGAACTCCTCCGCCCAGCCCCGCCCGCCGGACCGGCGAACGGGACGGACGGGGCCGACGAGCGGGGGGATGCGGCAGGGGAACCGGGGGATACGGCGGAGGGCCGGGACGCTACGGCGGAGGGCCCGAGTGCCACGCCGGAGGAGCCGTCTCCGCCGGCCCCGCCCGGGACCTGACCTCCGGCGCGTACGGCCCGAACCGCACCCGGGCCGTCACATCGGCGACCTCCCCCAGCACCGCGCACCGCACCACCTCCGCCCCCTGCGCCCTGGCCACCTCCTCGGCCGACGCGCAGGCCGGTTCCACGCCCTCCAGCGCCCGGTCCGCCGCCGCCAGTGCCGCCAGATCGGCCGCGCCCCCGGCCCGGTGCCGGGCGGCGACCACCTGTCCGAGCGCCAGGACCACCGCGAACACGGTGCACAGCGTCGTCGTGGTCACCGCGGCCCAAACGGTCGCCAGCCCCTGATCACCCACCGGCACCCGACGCCGCCCCCACCACCGAACCGGAGCCCCAACCCTCCGGCACCAGCCCCGCCCCCTCATCGGCCACGCCCTTCCACCGCTGGGTTCGGCGCACCCGCGGCAACCGCGGCGGCAGGCACCGGCGCGTCCTCAGCCGCGGCCGCCGCTTCCGCTCTCAGCGTCACGGCGAGGCGCCCGGGCCCGGGCGTCGGAGCGGTCACCGTCACCCGCCACAACGCTCCGGCCCGCTCCACCTTGACCGCCGCCCCGCCGGGCGCGGCGGAAAGAGCGGCTTCCCGCACCTGGGGCGCCGGCTCCGAACGGGCTGCGGCACGGGCACCGGCCCGGGCCGCGTCCACACAACGGATCTGGGCCGACGCGGCCATCAGCGCCCACAGCAGGGCCAAGGCGAACACCGCCAGCACCGGGATCACCATGGCGGCCTCCGCCGTCACCGCTCCCCGATCGCCGAACCTCCGGCCGCCCGGCACGGCGCCCCCGCGCCGTCCGCTCTCCCCTCGTCCCGGCCGGTCCCCTGGCACGGCCCCTGTCACCCCCGCAACGGCCTCAGAACTTCGCATCGAGCGCGCCCTTCAGCAGCGACTGCAACTGGGCCATCACCGCCGCGCTGGTGACGACCTTGTAGAGCACAGCGGCGAACGCACAGGCCGCGATCGTGCCCACCGCATACTCGGACGTCGTCATTCCGCTGTCGGCCCGGGCCCGTGCGTAACAGACCACGGACCGCGTCCAGTTCTTGATCTTGCGCATCACTTCAAACCCCCGATACATCGGTTACGTACAACACGACTGAACTGCGCTTACGTCTTCGCCTTCCGGACTACGCCGGCTGGAGCAGGCCCCCGGCCAGCCCGATCACCACGGGCGCCACTCCCACCGCCAGGAACGCGGGAAGGAAGCAGAGCCCGACGGGCGCGGTGACCATCACGGCGGCCCTCTGCGCCCGCGCCACGGCCGCCCTCGCCCGCTCGGCCCGCAGCGCCTCGGCGATCCGGGCCACCGGCTCCGCCGCCGGAGCCCCGGTCGAGCCCGCCCGGTCCAGGCAGCCGGCCAGGGCGGCTGCCCCCGGTATCCCGCCGAACCTCCCCCAGGCGACTACCGGGTCTCCACCGAGCCGGATCTCCGCCGCCGTCCGGGCGAGCTGATCGCCCACCGGACCGTCCAGGGACTCCCCCACCGCCTCGGCCGCCTCCACGGGGCCGGCGCCGGCGGAGAGGCAGGCCGCCAGCAGGTCCGCCGCCATGGGCAGTTGCCGTGCGGCCTCCGTCGCACGGGTCTTGGTCTCGGCGGCGAGTCGTGAGGCATGTCCCAGCCTCTGCCGCTGCCACCGTCGCGCACCCCAGGCCGAGGCCAGGCCGACCGCCCATCCCACCAGGCCGCCCACAAGGAACCACCCGGCCAGCACGACCGCCGACAGCACCACCCACCGCCTGACCGGACCCACGGAGACCGTCCGGCCCACCCGAGGCCCGGACGACCGGAACGGCCCCGTCCAGCCCCCGGAAACCGCCGGCCCCACCGCCAGAAGTTGCTCACCCCTCCGACGCACCCGCCGGCCGGCCTGCCGTCGCGCCACGGGAAGAACCACTCGCGCGTAGAGGCACAGCGCCACCACGACGGCTTCCGCCGCCCTGAGGACCCCTCCGGCCGAAGCGCTCATCCCGATTCCCCCGCCCGGACGATCCGGGCAGCCCAGAGAAGACCGCACACCTCCAGCAGGACGCCGGCCACCAGACAGACGAGGCCGGCGGTGCTGTGCAGCAACACCCTCAACGGGTCCGCGCCCAGCGCGGCACCGAGCCCCAACCCGAGCACGGGGAGCAGGGCAAGCACCGCGACCGTCGACCACGCCCCCGCGAGTTGCGCCCGCAGCTCATCCCGCTGACGGCGCTCGGCGCGCAGAGCGCTTTCGAGCCGCCCCAGGCCCGCCGCGAGCCCGGCCCCGCTGCCCACCGCCACCCGCCAGCAGGCGGCCACTCCGGCCAGCCCGTCCAGTCCGGGCTCACCCGCCGCCTGGACGAGAGCTCGCGGCACATCTCCCCCGAACCGCGCGGCGGCCGACACCCGGAATCCGGCCTCGCCCATGACGTCCGCACCGCGCACCGCGACAAGCAGCGCCTCCCCCGGCTCGCGACCGGCCCTGAGCTCGCCGACCAGCGCACCGCACAGATCGACGACCCCGTTCGCCCGGGCTTCCTGATCCTTGCGCGACCGCCTTTTCAGCAGCCACCTCCGCGCCAGAGGAACGGCGACGGCCCCCGCGATCAACGGCAGCACGGACTGTCCGAGCACCGCCGGCACCGAAGCCATCGGGAGACACAGCCACTCCCACCGCCCTCGCAGCCGCTTCTCGATCCGGCTGCGGACCCTCCACCACCTCTCCCCGCCCGTCGACCGCTCGCCCCCGTCGGTCAGCAGCGCCCGCGCCCGGCGCAGCGGCCGACTGCGTCCGATCATCACCAGCCACACCGCCATCGCCGCACACAGCGCCGCCGCGTGCACCACGTCCGGCACCCCGATGCGAGCCGTCTCCCCGGTCACAGCGCACCCCCGATGAGCTCGTGCAGCCGCTCCCAGCCCCGCTCCCGCTCAAAGCCCGTGACGCCCCACCGCAGCGCCGGAACGGTCAGCACCAGCCCGGCCGCATCCCGCTCCAGCACATGGATGTCCGCGATCCGCCTGCGTCCCGTCCGGTCCCGTACGAGGTGGACCACGACCGAGAGAGCCGCCGCCAACTGGCTGTGCAGCGCCAGCCGGTCGAGCCCCGCCGCGGTTCCGAGCGCCTCCAACCGTGCCGGGACGTGCCCGGCGGCATTGGCATGAACAGTTCCTGAGCCTCCCTCATGTCCGGTATTGAGGGCGGCCAGGAGTTCAGTCACCTCGCTTCCCCGTACCTCACCGACCACCAGTCGGTCGGGGCGCATACGCAGAGCCTGTCGCACCAGGTCCCGAAGGGTGACCCGTCCGGCACCCTCCTGGTTCGCGGGGCGCGACTCCAGCCGTACGACGTGCGGGTGGTCCGGTCGCAGCTCTGCCGAGTCCTCGGCGAGCACGATGCGCTCGCGCTCCCCCACCGCCCCCAGCAGGCTCGAAAGCAGAGTGGTCTTGCCCGCCCCCGTCCCCCCGCTGATCAGGTAGGAGACCCTCGCCTCCACCAGGGCCCTCAGCACCCGGTCGCCTCCGGGTGGCACCGTCCCGGCCTCGACCAGCTCTGCCAGCGAGAAGGCCCGGGGCCTGACCACCCGCAGCGACAGGCAGGTCGACCCGACCGATACCGGGGGAAGCACGGCGTGCATGCGGGTGCCGTCCGGCAGCCTCGCGTCCACCCAGGGCCTGGCATCGTCCAGCCGGCGTCCCGCCACGGCCGCGAGCCGCTGGGCCAGCCGGCGGACCGCAGCCGCGTCCGCGAAGGTCACCCCGGTGAGTTCGAGTCCGCCGCCCCGGTCCACCCAGACCCGGTCGGGCGCGGACACCAGAACGTCCGTGACATCGGGATCGGCGAGCAGCGGCTCCAGCACCCCGGTCCCGATCAGCTCTCCCCTCAGTTCGTCCGCGCGGCCGAGCACTTCAGCCGTGCCGAGCAGACGTCCCTGGGCCCGCAGAGCGGCGGCGACCCCGGCCGGGGTCGGCGCAGTGCCGCTGGAGGCGAGCCGCTGCCTCACCGCGTCGAGCAGCGCTTCGGTCATCGGATGCCCCCGGCGACCGGGCCGCTGACGCTCTCCCCCACGAGGGCCTGTTCCCAGAAGGCGTCACAGAATCTGGCCAGCGGGCCACGCGCGTTGCCGCCGGGCGGCTCGCCGGCGTCCTGCTCGGCCGACAGCCCTCTTTCCAGCGGGACCTCACCGGCCAGCGGCAGACGCATGGCTCGGGCCACCCACTGCGCGTCGAGCCCCGGCGCGTATGGCCCCCGCGCCACCACCCGCAGATCGTCAAGCACCATCCCGGCCATCGACGCCACCCGCTTGGCCGCCGCGACCGCGCGCAGCTCACCGGGAACGACCACAAGTCCCAGGTCCAGCTGGGCAAGGGCCTCGGCCACCGCCTCGTCCACCCGGCGCGGCAGGTCGACCACCACCACTCCGCCGAGCCGGCGCGCGGCGGCCAGCACCGCCCGCATGGCGGGTGGCGGGATCACCACCCAGTCGTCACGGCCCCAGCTGAGCGCCCGAAGCCCATGCAGCGCGGGCAGCGACTCCTCCAGCGCGCCCCCGCCGACCCGGCCCTTGGAATGGGCGAAATCCGGCCACCGCATGCCGTCCGCCCGCTCGCCGCCGAGCAGCACATCGATGCCGCCACCCAGCGGGTCCCCGTCAATGAGCATGGTCCGCTGCCCCGCCCTCGCCGCGGTCACCGCGAGGGCGCAGGCCAGCGTGGACGCGCCCGCACCGCCCCGGCCTCCGATCACCCCGACCGTGACCGCCGGCCGGCCGACGCCTTCCGACGCGTTGGCGATCTGGTCGACAAGCCAGGTCTCGGCGTCTGGCAGCCGGATCACGCACTCGGCGCCGATCTCGACGGCGCGACGCCATACGTCCGGCACCTCCTGGCCCCGTCCCACGACCATGACGCCCCGCCTGCGCGCCGCGCCGCGGCACCGTGCGGCCGCGTCGTCGCCGACGAGGACCAGGGGCGCCTGCTCCCACCCCTCTCGATGTTCCGGCAGCGTGTGGTGCACCTCCGGTTCCGCGCCGGCGGCGGCACACAGCCTCAGCAGGTCGTCGAGCAGGTCCACGTCCTCGGTCACGATCAGCGGCCCGCCCCGCCGCGTGGTGACAGCCGCCCGCCGGTTCTGCGCACTGGATTCGGCCACGCTCTCCCCCTCCATCACTCACCTTCACCGCGGTTCGCGGCGATCTCGGAGCCCGTCCGAGAACGGCGATTCCGGTACCCGTGGAGTTCACAGGTGGAATCACGGTGCAGCGCTTCCGGAAATCATGTGGATCTTGCTCAAAAACCGTGGACAACTCTGTGGTTGTGAATAACTTCGTCGCTCATACCGGTGACTTCCCGGTGCGACCCTTTCGCTACCCAACGTCACAGTGCACGCTGAAGGAAGTCGAGCACGGACATGCCTCGGCAAGGAGCAGGAGGAGGAGAAATGGTCGATCCCGAGCGACAAACCGCGTCCGGACATGCGACGACCCCCGCCGGGGGGGGAGAGCGGGGGTCGTCCCCACGGCCGACTCGGGGGGGAGGAGCCGGACCGGGTTAGCACGGTCGCGAACGATCCGTGACTTCCATGGTGTACCCGAGGCCCTTCTCAAGCAAACCCACGCACCGGGGTTTACGCCGAATGGCGGGCCCCTATGCTCTGCCGTGTGGAAAACCGCTTCTTGCCGCGCACAGCTGCCTTCTTCGACCTGGACAAGACGGTCATCGCGAAGTCCTCGACTCTGACCTTCAGCAAGTCCTTCTACCATGGCGGGCTGATCAACCGCCGCGCGGTGCTGCGTACCGCGTACACACAGTTCGTGTTCCTCGCCGGGGGCGCGGACCACGACCAGATGGAGCGGATGCGCGAATATCTTTCGGCGCTCTGCAAGGGCTGGAACGTGCAGCAGGTCAAGGAACTCGTGGCCGAGACCCTGCACGAACTGATCGACCCGATCATCTACGACGAGGCAGCGACCCTCATCGAGGAGCACCACACCGCCGGCCGCGACGTCGTGATCGTCTCGACCTCGGGCGCCGAGGTGGTCGAGCCGATCGGCGAACTGCTCGGCGCCGACCGTGTCGTCGCCACCCGCATGGTCGTCGGTGACGACGGCTGCTACACGGGCGAGGTGGAGTACTACGCGTACGGCCCCACAAAGGCCGAAGCCATCAAGGCGCTCGCGGAATCCGAGGGATACGACCTGGCCCGCTGCTACGCGTACAGCGACTCGGCCACCGATGTCCCGATGCTGGAGTCCGTGGGCCACCCCCACGCGGTCAATCCGGACCGCGCACTGCGACGGGAGGCAACGCTCCGCGAGTGGCCGATTCTCGCCTTCGACCGGCCCGTCCGCCTCAAGCAGCGGCTCTCGGCATTTTCCCTGCCACCGCGACCGGCACTCATGGCCGCGGCTGCCGTGAGTGCGGCCGCGCTCACGGCGGGAGCCGTCTGGTACGCCGCCCGCCGACGGACCGGCGCGGCTACCGCCTGACCCAGCAGGTTGAACCAACTCATCCGTAATTGAACCTAAAAGTAAAGAAGTGCGGCCACCACTACCGCTCCACCAGCCCCTGGAGTACAAAGGACTCAACGGCCCGCGAGACCAAGGACATCCGTGAGGATGACCTGAAGTACGCAGCAAAGGCCCCACGGACCGCGCACGGAAACCCGGCACCCACGCGACGTCGACCCGTCGATTACGGGCCAGCCACACCAGGAGCGGGCAAAGACTCCGCCCTGATGGGCATTTCTCGAGGACGCTTGGTAACTGGGCGGACGTGCCAGCGGCGGTACCGCGACCGGTACCGCCGCAACCATGCTCAGCCCGTACGACAGCAGCCGGCCGACGTTATGCCGCGCCCCGTTGCAGCGCCTCGCACACCGCTGTCGATTCCCTGACGCCCAGTTCCGCCGAGCGTCCGCAATGACCGATCCAGGCCGCCATCCCTTCGGGCGTGCCGGACAGGTAGCCGTCGAAGGCGGCCGCGTAGGCCGCTCGCCCCTGCTCGGCGTGCCCGACCTCTGCCGGGCAGATCGATTTGGGATCGAGTCCGCTTCCGATCAGCACGATCCGCTCCGCGGTCCGCGCCACCAGGCCGTTGTGCGAACCGAAGGGGCGCAGTGCCAGCAGCTCTCCGTGGACGACGGCGGCGGTCACCAGAGCGGGCGCCTCGGTCCCCGAAAGGATGATCCTGCCGAGGCCGCCCAGCCGGCCCGCGACCTCGTCCGCGTCCGGCAGCGGCGCTTCGATCAGAGGCTCGTCGACCGGTTCGCCCGCGAGCCGGGGCCGCCCGACCGCGTCCTCCGGGGCAGCACTGCCGGCCGCCACCAGGTGAAGCCGGGCCAGCACCCGCAACGGCGACTGCCGCCAGATGGAGAGAAGCTGACCCGCCTCAGCCGTCAGGCGAAGCGCGGCCCCGACGACACGCGCCTCGTCGTCACTGCTGAAATCGGTGCGCCGGCGCACCTCTTCGAGGTTCCAGTCGGCACCGGACAGGGCGGCCGATCCACGCGCGCCCCGGAGAGCGGCCTCCGCCGTGACCTCGTTGCTGCGGCGCCGCATCACTCGGTGGCCGTATACGCGGTCCACGGCCTTGCGTACGGAGTCCACCGCGTCGGTCACGCCCGGCAGAGCGCCCAGAGCGACGAGCGGGTCCGAGGAAGTCGTACTCATAAGTAGCGAGGCTACGCGCCTCCCGGCCGCCTCCCGGCCGCCTCCCGGCCGGGAGTGGTCTTCTTCACGAAACCAGACAACCCATTGCGATCAATCGACTACCCTAGGTGAACATGAAGATCGCTTTCGTAGGGAAGGGCGGCAGCGGGAAGACCACGCTGTCCTCGCTCTTCATCCGCCACCTCGCAGCCAATGAAGCCCATGTCGTCGCGGTGGACGCCGACATCAACCAGCACCTCGGAGCCGCGCTCGGCCTTGACGAGGACGAATCCGCAGCGCTGCCCGCCATGGGCGCCCAGCTGCCCCTGATCAAGGAATACCTGCGTGGCAGCAATCCGCGCATCGCCTCGGCCGAGACGATGATCAAGACGACGCCGCCGGGCGAAGGCTCCCGCCTCCTGCGCGTACGCGAGGACAACCCGATCTTCGACGCCTGTGCCCGTACGGTCCGGCTCGACGACGGAGACATCCGGCTGATGGCCACGGGGCCGTTCACCGAATCGGACCTGGGCGTGGCGTGCTACCACTCGAAGGTCGGCGCGGTCGAGCTCTGCCTCAACCACCTCGTGGACGGCCCCGACGAATACGTGGTGGTCGACATGACCGCCGGTTCGGACTCCTTCGCCTCGGGGATGTTCACCCGCTTCGACATGACGTTCCTCATCGCCGAACCGACCCGCAAGGGCGTCTCCGTCTACCGCCAGTACAAGGAGTACGCGCGGGACTTCGGCGTGGACCTGAAGGTCGTCGGGAACAAGGTGCAGGGCGAGGACGACCTGGACTTCCTTCGCTCCGAGGTGGGCGACGACCTGCTGGTGACCGTCGGCCATTCCGACTGGGTGCGGGCGATGGAGAAGGGCCGCCCCGCGCGCTTCGAGCTGCTTGAGGCGGACAACCGGATGGCCCTGCAAACCCTGCAGAACGCGGCGGAGGATTCGTACGAGCGCCGGGACTGGGGCCGTTACACGCGCCAGATGGTGCACTTCCACCTGAGGAACGCGGAGAGCTGGGGGAACGAGAAGACCGGCGCCGACCTCGCCGCACAGGTCGACCCCGGCTTCGTACTGGACGAGCGCTTCATCCGCGCCGAAGCCACCCAGCCGGCGTGAGCGACTGAGGTCCCGGTCGAGGCCGGCCACGGCGTGGCTCCGACGGGCGCACCGGACGGCGCCGGGCACGTCTCCTGCCCGGCGCCCGGAGCCACCGGATCTAACGACCGGCCGGGTTGCCCGCGGCCGCGGCCGGTGCCTTCGAGGCCGACTGCTCCCGGCCCGCACCCGTCGTGAGGAACGCGGGCCAGCCGGCCTCGGGCGCCTGGCCGACCTTCAGCGTCCGGAGCTTCGCCAGGGTCGCCGGATCCTGGGCGTCGAGCCAGTCCGCCAGCTGCCTGAACGAGACACAGCGCACATCCTTCTTGGTGCAGACCGCCGCGATCGTCTGCTCGATGGCGCGCATGTACGTGCCACCGTTCCAGGACTCGAAGTGGTTGCCGATGATCAGCGGCGCACGATTGCCGTCATACGCGCGATCGAATGCCTGGAGCAGGCCGTCCCGCATCTGGTTGCCCCAGTACTCGTGCTTGTCGGGGTCGCCCTGCGTCGTGCCGGACTGGTTGAACATGAAGTTGTAGTCCATCGACAGCGTCTCGAACTCGCGCCCCGGGACCGGCACCAGTTGCATGGAGAGGTCCCAGACACCGTTCTTCTTCTGGGGCCACACCTGGTCGTTGACACCGCTGGAGTCGTAGCGGAACCCCATGGTGCGCGCCGCCTCCACCATGTTCTTCTGCCCCTCCAGGCAGGGGGTGCGGCCGCCGACGAGCTCCTTGTCGTAGTCGAAGGGCAGCGCCTTCTCGTCCTTGAGGACCGGATCGTTCGTCTTCCAGCCCTTCACGAATGACTTGGCCTGACTGATCTCGCTCTTCCATTCCTCGACGGACCAGGTGCCGACGCCGCCGTCCTTGCCGCAGAAGTGGCCGTTGAAGTGGGTGCCGATCTCGTTGCCGTCCAGCCAGGCGCCTCGGAGCTGGGTCAGGGTGTCGCGGATGCCCTTGGTGTCGTTGAAACCGATGTCCGAGGCACCGGCGTTGTGCTTGGGCGGGTCGTACTGGGCCCGCTTCCCCTCGGGCAGCAGATATACGCCGCTGAGGAAGTACGTCATCGAGGCGTCGTACTTCCTGCCCACCTCGCGGAAGTGCGAGAAGAGCCGCTGGCTGTCCTCGCCCGCTCCGTCCCACGAGAACACCACGAACTGCGGGGGTTTCCGGCCGTTCGTCAGGCGGTCCACGGCCGGCTGCTTGGGCTGGACACCCGTGAACGCGGTGGAACCATCGCCAATGGCCTGGAACACGCGCTTGGGCGCAGCTTCAGCGCCCTTCTTCTTCTCTCCCGCGGCGCCGTTCACGGCCCCGAGTCCGGGACCCTCCGCGCCGGAGCCGACCCCCGAGCACCCGGCCGCCCCCGCGACCAGCGCGACGGCCACGACGCCCAGGCCGATCCTTTTCGTGGCGCTCATCGACTTCCTCGCGGCGGCCATCATCCGCCCACCTCTTTCTCGCAGGTAGCTTGCGCCGGGTGCCGACACGGCGCCGCCAAAGTCGCACGCACGGTCCAAGAGCCAGCACGACAGGCCGAATGAAAAGCTGACTATTCACCGGAATGGGTGGCTGGATGGCCCATTTGCTCTTAATCCTGGACATCACTCTTTACTCTCCATTACTGTCTGTTTACCGAGAGTTGAGAAATCCCGCCGCTGCATGCCGTGACCCACGGCCGCGTCACCGAGTTCCACGACCGCGCCGCCCAGGAAGAGACGGGAAATATGTCTGCCTGCGTGCCCACTCGCCACGACCACTCAGCCCGCAGTTCGCGCCCCTCCCGGTCCTCGGGAGTCAAGCGACCACACAGCCCGCCCCCGCCGCCGCGCGGCGGACGGTTCCGCATCCCGGGCGCCGATGTGTCCGCGTCCGTCACTGTCTTTCTGCTCGCCATCCCCATGTCGCTCGGCCTGGCCGTCGCCATGGGAGCCCCGCTGGAAGCGGGGCTCATCTCCGCCGCGGTCGGCGGCATCGTCGCCGGACTCCTCGGCGGCACCCCCCTACAGGTCTCCGGCCCGTCCGCCGGACTGACCGTGGTCACCGCCGAGACGATCCAGATCTACGGCTGGCGCACCACCTGCGCCATCACGATCGGGGCGGGCCTGCTTCAGCTCGCGCTCGGCTCATTGCGGGCGGCTCGCAGCGCACTCGCCGTCAGCCCCGCCATCGTCCACGGCACGCTCGCCGGCATCGGCGTGGCCATCGCGCTCGCTCAGCTGCACATCGTGCTGGGCGGTTCACCGCAGAGCTCGGCGATCTCCAACGTGCTGCATCTGCCCGACCAACTGGCACGTGCCAGTCCCGCCGCCCCGCTGATCGGTGCGCTCACCGTGGCCGTCCTCGTCCTGTGGCCCCTGCTGCCCGGACGGGCCGGGAGATTCCTGCGCCGGGTTCCGGCGGCCCTGGCCTCCGTGGGTCTGGCGACGGCCGTGGCCGCATGGGCGGCACCGTCGATCGCCCGGGTCGACCTGCCGTCCTGGCGTTCGCACGCCCTGCCCGAAATGCCGCATGGACCAGTGCTGGGCCTGGCTACAGCCGTGTTCACGATGATGCTGGTGGCCAGCCTGGAGTCGCTGCTCGCCGCCGTCGCCGTGGACAAGCTGGCCGCCGACCGGAGCCGCGCCCACTCGACAGACTCTGCTGCGCGGTCCGGTGAAGTACGGGGCCATGAGGCACGCGAGGCCGATGAGGCACGCGAGAACGGGGACCGCCCGGCCGCTGCCGGGACACCCGCCACCGAGGCAGCCACCGCCCCCGCCGGCCCAGGCGGCACCAAGCGGCCCGCGCCGCCCCTGCGCAAACGCTCCGACCTCGACCGGGAGCTACGCGCACAAGGCGTCGCCAACGCGGTGTCGGGCCTGCTCGGGGGACTCGCGGTCTCCGGTGGAGCCGTGCGCAGTTCGGCGAATGTGAGAGCCGGGGCGACCGGCCGCGCGTCCACCGTGCTGCACGGCGTATGGATCCTGGTCGCGTCCGGCCTGCTCGTCACCCTGCTGGAGCGCATCCCGCTCGCCGCCCTGGGGGCGCTGGTGATGATGGTCGGCCTCAAGATGGTGAGCCTGGCGCACATCCGCAACGTCCATAAGCACCGGGAGTTCCTGGTGTACGGCGCGACCATCGCCGGAGTGCTGGTCGTCGGCGTACTCAAGGGCGTGGTCATCGGCATCGTCGTAGCGGTGGCCGTCGCCCTGCACCGGCTGGGGCGGACCCGGATCTCGGTGTCCGAACAGAACGGGCAGCATCTCGTGGTCGTGCGGGGCCAGTTGACCTTCCTGGCCGTCCCACGCCTCAGCCGGGTCCTGGGCCGTCTCCCCCAGGACGCGGATGTGGTCCTGGAGCTGGACGGCTCGTTCATGGACCACGCCGCATACGAGACGATCCAGGACTGGAGCAACGCCCATACGGCCCACGGCGGCCAGGTGGCGTTCGCCGGGAGGTCGGGCGGCAGGATCGCCGAGCCCGCCGCAGCGGCGCACTCCTGCTGCCGGCCATGGACCCCCTGGCGCAACCACCACTGCCACGACCAGCCCGAACATGCCCCTCCCGCGGAGGCCGGCCACCGCGCGGATGCCACCGCGACCGAGGCCCCGCAGCACCCGGCGAGCGCCCCGGGCACGGCCCACTCGCCGACCCCCGCAGCCACCGCCGGCCCCACCGCCCCCTCCCCCCAGGCACCCACCGCCGCACACACACGGCGCCCCGCTCAAACCGGCTCCGCCCCGCAGCCCGCAGCCGCCGGCCGGCGCCGGCCCCCGCGCCCCATCCGCGATCACCGGCTGGTCAGAGGTCTCAGCTCGTTCCAGCGGGATACGGCGCCCCTGGTCCGGGGGGAGCTGGCGCGGCTCGCCAGGGAGGGCCAACGTCCCTCGCAGCTCTTCATCACCTGCGCGGACTCCCGCCTCGTGACGAGCATGATCACGGCCAGCGGCCCGGGCGACCTGTTCACCGTGCGGAACATCGGCAACCTGGTGCCACCGCCCGACGCCGAGGAGGGCGACCACTCGGTGGGGGCCGCGATCGAGTACGCGGTGGACGTGCTCGGCGTCGAGTCCATCACCGTCTGCGGGCACTCGGGCTGCGGCGCGATGAACGCGCTGCTGGGAGCCGCCCAGGAAGCCCCGGAAGCCCCGGACACCTCGCTGTGGCGCTGGCTCCGGCACGGGCTGCCCAGCCTGGCCCGGGTGTCCTCGGCCGGCGACGCCCCGGTCCGGCTCTCCGGGCGGCTGCCCGCCGACGCGGTGGAGCAGCTCTGCCTGACCAACGTGGTCCAGCAGCTCGACCATCTGAGGGCCCACCCCTCGGTGGCGCGCCGCATCGGCGAAGGCACCCTCCAGCTCCACGGCATGTACTTCCACGTGGCCGAGGCCCAGTCGTATCTGCTGGACGAGGACGCGAGCACGGAGAGCGGAACGGCCGAGGTGTTCGACCCGATCGCCCCGGCACACCCGACCACGTCGACGCACCCGATCACCCCGGCACACTCTGCCGAGCCCACACACCCCATCGAGCCCACACACCCTGCCGAGCCCACGCACCCCGTCGAGCTGACCCGTACCGGCGGCTGAACCGCAGGCCGCTCGGATCCGTAAGACCTGGTGATCCCGCTTCCGTGTCGGCGGCGCCCGCACCGACGGTGTGCTCCACCGCGCCGCCACGGCGGGGACGCGGGATCATGCCTCTATACACGAGACACAGGTCTAAACCAATTCCCGGCAGACACTTGTCACCCGGCCTTGGGACTGATGAGCTATGCCCCGGGACACAACGGACACCCTGGGACTGGGAGAAGTCGTGAGCAACGAGAGCCTGGCCAACCTGCTTCGGGAAGAGCGGAAGTTCGCTCCGCCTGCCGAGCTGGCCGCCAACGCCAACGTCACCGCAGAGGCGTACGAGCAGGCCGAAGCGGACCGGCTGGGCTTCTGGGCCGAGCAGGCCCGCCGCCTGACCTGGGCCACCGAGCCCACCGAAACGCTCGACTGGAGCAACCCGCCCTTCGCGAAGTGGTTCGCGGACGGCGAGCTCAACGTCGCGTACAACTGCGTGGACCGTCACGTCGAGGCGGGCAACGGCGACCGGGTCGCCATCCACTTCGAGGGCGAGCCCGGCGACAGCCGCGCCATCACCTACGCGGAGCTGAAGGACGAGGTCTCCCGCGCCGCCAACGCCCTCACCGAGCTCGGTGTCGGCAAGGGCGACCGGGTCGCCGTCTACCTCCCGATGATCCCCGAGGCCGCCTTCGCGATGCTGGCCTGCGCCCGCATCGGCGCCGCGCACTCGGTGGTCTTCGGCGGCTTCTCCGCCGACGCCATCGCCGCCCGCATCCAGGACGCGGACGCGAAGGTCGTCATCACCGCCGACGGCGGGTACCGCCGCGGCAAGCCCTCCGCGCTCAAGCCCGCGGTCGACGACGCCGTCTCCCGTATCGACAGCGTGGAGCACGTCCTGGTGGTCCGCCGCACGGGCCAGGACACCGCGTGGACCGAGGGCCGCGACGTCTGGTGGCACGAGATCACGGGCCGCCAGTCCGCCGAGCACACGCCCGAGGCGTTCGAGGCGGAGCAGCCGCTCTTCATCCTGTACACGTCGGGCACCACCGGGAAGCCCAAGGGCATCCTGCACACCTCCGGCGGCTACCTCACCCAGGCGGCGTACACGCACCACGCGGTCTTCGACCTCAAGCCGGAGACCGATGTCTACTGGTGCACCGCCGACATCGGCTGGGTGACCGGGCACTCCTACATCGTCTACGGACCGCTGGCCAACGGCGCCACGCAGGTGATGTACGAGGGCACCCCCGACACCCCGCACCAGGGGCGCTTCTGGGAGATCGTCCAGAAGTACGGGGTCACGATCCTCTACACCGCGCCGACCGCGATCCGTACGTTCATGAAGTGGGGGGACGACATCCCCGCCAAGTTCGACCTGTCGTCCCTGCGCGTCCTCGGTTCGGTCGGCGAGCCGATCAACCCCGAGGCGTGGGTCTGGTACCGCAAGCACATCGGTGCCGACAAGTGCCCGATCGTGGACACCTGGTGGCAGACCGAGACCGGCACGATGATGATCTCGCCGCTGCCCGGCGTCACCGAGACCAAGCCGGGAAGCGCCCAGCGCGCCCTGCCGGGCATCTCCGCGACCGTCGTGGACGACGAGGCCAACGAGGTCCCGAACGGCGGAGGCGGCTACCTGGTCCTCACCGAGCCGTGGCCGTCGATGCTCCGCACCATCTGGCGCGACGACCAGCGGTTCCTCGACACCTACTGGTCGCGCTTCGAGGGCAAGTACTTCGCCGGTGACGGAGCCAAGAAGGACGAGGACGGCGACATCTGGCTGCTCGGCCGGGTGGACGACGTCATGCTGGTGTCCGGGCACAACATCTCGACCACCGAGGTCGAGTCGGCGCTCGTCTCGCACTCGTCGGTCGCCGAGGCCGCCGTGGTCGGCGCCGCCGACGAGACGACCGGCCAGGCCATCGTCGCCTTCGTCATCCTGCGGGGCACCGCGACCGCCTCCGACGAGCTGGTCGCGGAGCTGCGCAACCACGTCGGGGCGACCCTCGGCCCGATCGCCAAGCCGAAGCGCATCATGCCGGTGGCCGAGCTGCCGAAGACCCGTTCCGGCAAGATCATGCGCCGCCTGCTGCGTGACGTGGCGGAGAACAGGGCCCTGGGCGATGTCACGACCCTGACCGACTCCTCGGTCATGGACCTGATCCAGAGCCAGCTGCCGTCCGCCTCCTCCGAGGACTGACACCGGCGCACGATCCGAAGGGCATCCGGCAGCGCGCCGGGTGCCCTTCGGGCGCTTACGGTGAGACCACCGCTCCCAAGCATCCTTATCGCCACACCCCACGGGTACAGTGGCAGCTGATCGACAACTTCATACGAAAATCTTCACAGGGGTGCCGGGAAGTCTGGTCGGCAAGTGCATCAGCCATGCCATCGCCGCCGTACCGACCCGGAGGTCTCCCCCCGTGGCCACACCCACCCCTACGCCCGCCGGCCCGCGCCGCACCCTTCTGGGGCGGCTGCCGCTCCCCGAGCGCAATTACGTCGCCGACGCCCTGCGTACGGAGACCGTCGGGGGCGTCATCCTGCTGGTCGCCGCCGTGGCCGCGCTGGTGTGGGCGAACACCGCGGGTGCGAGCTATTCGGCCGTCAGCGACTTCCACATCGGGCCCGAAGCCCTCGGTCTGCACCTCTCCGTCGAGCACTGGGCCGCCGACGGGCTGCTCGCGATCTTCTTCTTCGTCGCGGGCGTCGAACTCAAACGCGAACTCGTGGCGGGAGAACTGCGCGACCCGAAGGCCGCGGCGCTCCCCGTGGCCGCCGCGCTCTGCGGAATGGCGGCCCCAGCACTCGTCTACACCCTGGTGAACGTCTTCGGCGACGGCTCGAAGGACGGCTGGGCCGTCCCCACCGCCACGGACATCGCCTTCGCGCTCGCCGTTCTCGCCGTCATCGGCACCTCGCTGCCCGCCGCGCTCCGGGCCTTCCTGCTGACGCTCGCCGTCGTGGACGACCTCTTCGCGATCCTCATCATCGCCGTCTTCTTCACCGAGGACATCGACTTCCTCGCGCTCGGCGGCGCCTTCCTCGGCCTGGGCCTCTTCTATCTGCTGCTCCGCCTCGGTGTGCGCGGCTGGTACGTCTACGTACCGCTCGCCCTCGTCGTCTGGGGGCTGATGTACAACAGCGGCGTCCACGCCACCATCGCCGGGGTCGCCATGGGCCTGATGCTGCGCTGCACCCGCCGCGAGGGCGAGGAGCACTCCCCCGGTGAGCGCATCGAGCACCTGGTGCACCCGCTGTCGGCCGGCTTCGCCGTGCCGGTCTTCGCGCTCTTCTCCGCAGGGGTCTCCCTGTCCGGGGGCGCCCTGGGCGCTGTGTTCGACCGGCCGGAGACCCTCGGGGTCGTCCTGGGCCTCGTCGCCGGCAAGACCATCGGCGTCTTCGGCGGTACGTGGCTGACCACCCGGCTCACCAGGGCCGAGCTGAACAAGGACCTGGCCTGGGCGGACGTGTTCGCGATCGCCACCCTCGCCGGCATCGGCTTCACCGTGTCGCTGCTGATCGGGGAGCTCGCGTTCGCCGGTGACGACGACATGATCAACGGGATCAAGGCGTCGGTTCTGCTCGGCTCCCTCATCGCCGCCGTACTCTCCGGTGTACTGCTCAAACTCCGGGTACGCAGATACAGGGCGCTGTCCGACGCCGAGGAGCTCGACGAGGACGGTTCCGGAGTGCCGGACGTCTACGAACAGGACGATCCGGCCTACCACCTGAGGATGGCCGCGATCCACGAGGAGAAGGCGGCCGAGCATCGCCGCCTTGCCCGACTGGCGGGGGCAGCGAGCAACAGGCCGGACAGTCCGGCATGATCTGACATCGGACGTGTTGAACAGGAGAGGGAGTCAGGGATGAGCGACCCCGGCAATTACGCGGGCGGCGCCGACCGCAGTCTCGGCCAGCTGATCGCGTCGGCGACGGCCGAACTGTCGGCTCTGGTGCACGACGAAATCGCCCTGGCCAAGGCCGAGGTGCGGCAGGACGTCAAGCGCGGCGTCATCGGCAGTGTGGCGTTCATCGTCACGGGCGTGCTGATCCTGTTCGCGATCCCGGTGCTGAGCTTCGCGGCCGCGTACGGCATCCACAACCTGGGACTGGGCCTCGCCTGGTCGTTCCTGATCGTCGGCGGCGCGTTCATCCTGCTGGGCATTCTGCTCGCGCTCTTCGGGTACGCGAAGATCAAGAAGGTCAAGCCGCCGGAGAAGTCCATCGCCTCCGCCAAGCAGACCGCCGCCGTCCTCCAGGGCGTCAAGCCGCACCCCCGCCCCGAGACCGCCGCCGACGCGATCCTCCCGGTGGGCGGCAGCACCCGCTCCGACCACGCCATCGAAAGCGCACCGGTCCAGGACAAGGCGTCGGCTGTGGCACGCTCGTCCACATGACCGTTCCCGCACCGTCCGCCCCGGCCGGCGGCCCCGTCCGCCTCGACGGCCCCTGGACCCACCGGGACGTCGCGGCGAACGGCGCCCGCTTCCACATCGCCGAAATGGGTGAAGGGCCCCTGGTCCTCCTCCTGCACGGCTTCCCGCAGTTCTGGTGGACCTGGCGCCACCAGCTGCCCGCGCTCGCCGAGGCAGGCTTCCGGGCCGTGGCGATGGACCTGCGCGGCGTCGGCGGCAGCGACCGCACGCCCCGGGGCTACGACCCCGCCAACCTGGCGCTCGACATCACGGGCGTGGTCAGGTCCCTCGGCGAGCCGGACGCCGCCCTCGTCGGCCACGACATGGGCGGATACCTGGCCTGGACGGCCGCCGTGATGCGCCCGAAGCTGGTGCGCCGGCTGGTCGTCTCCTCGATGCCCCACCCACGGCGGTGGCGCTCCTCGATGCTCTCCGACTTCGCGCAGTCCCGGGCCGGCTCGTACATCTGGGGCTTCCAGCGGCCCTGGGTGCCGGAGCGTCAGCTCGTCGCCGACGACGGCGCCTTGGTGGGCCGGCTGATCAGCGAGTGGGCGGGGCCGGGCAAGGCGGAGTTCCCCGACGAGACGACGCTGGGCGTCTACCGGCGGGCCATGACGATCCCGTCCACGGCGCACTGCTCGATCGAGCCGTACCGCTGGATGGTGCGCTCGCTGGCGCGCCCGGACGGCATCCAGTTCAACCGGCGCATGAAGCGGCCCGTCCGGGTGCCCACGCTGCACCTGCACGGTTCACTCGATCCGGCGGTCCGCACGCGCAGCTCGGCCGGGTCCGGCGAGTATGTCGAGGCGCCCTATCGTTGGCGACTTTTCGACGGTCTGGGCCACTTCCCCCACGAGGAGGACCCGGCGGGGTTCTCGGCCGAACTCATCAACTGGCTCAAGGATTCCGAACCGGATCGCTAGCCGTTTTGGCACACATGTCCTACGAACGGCCACGTGCCCGGCGCATAAGCCAATTGGCTGACGGATAGGCGGTTACGGACCATGAGGCACGGGCAGACGTCCGGGTATGGGCTGGACGCACGACTTCGGTGACGCAGCACGCAACCGTCGCTCGACCGCCACGGCGGACCCGGGCATTCACGAGGGGGACGGCCTTCAGGGCCGGGTGCACGCTTTGCACGTCATGCATGATCCTCGGCTCGGCATCTCACGCATCCTCCGCCGCAGGGCCCGCTGGGTCTCGGCGCGGCTCCGCCATCCCCGTAACTGACGTACCCGCAGGCACCACCGTGGACCTCTAGAGCGCGCATCCCTGACTGTCGACCTGCTGGTTGGCGGTACGGCCCTGCGTGATGTCGTCGCGGATCTCGTCCGCCGTCAGCGCGTAGCCCGTGTCCGGGTCGTCGAGCGACTTCGCGAACACGACTCCGTACACCTTGCCCTCGGGGGTCAGCAGCGGGCCGCCGGAGTTGCCCTGGCGGACCGTGGTGTACAGCGAGTACACATCGCGGCGGACCGTGCCCCGGTGGTAGATGTCGGGGCCGTTGGCGTCGATGCGGGCCCGGACGCGCGCGGAGCGTACGTCGTACGAGCCGTTCTCGGGGAAGCCCGCGACGATGGCGCTGTCGCCCGTCTCCGCGTCGCTGTCCGGACCGGTGAACTGCAAGGGCTTCACATCGAGGTCCGGGACGTCGAGCACGGCGATGTCGCGCTGCCAGTCGTAGAGGACGACCTTCGCGTCGTACAGACGTCCCTGGCCGCCGATCTGCACGGTCGGCTCGTCCACGCCGCCGACGACGTGCGCGTTGGTCATCACCCGGCGGTCGGAGAACACGAACCCGGTGCCTTCGAGGACCTTGCCGCAGCTCGGGGCCGTACCCACGACCTTCACGATGGACTGCTTGGCGCGCGCGGCGACCGGGCTGCCGACCAGCGCCGGGTCGGGGGCCCTGACCTCGGTGATGGGTTCGTTGGCGAACGGGCTGAAGACCTGCGGGAAGCCGTTCTGCGCGAGGACCGAGGAGAAGTCCGTGAACCAGGTGGATGCCTGGGGCGGCATCACCCGGGAGACGCCCAGCAGGACCGAGGAGCTGCGGACCTCCTTGCCCAGCGTCGGCAGCGAGGTGCCCGCCAGGGCGGAGCCGATCAGCCAGGCGACGAGCAGCATCGCCACCACGTTGACCAGGGCGCCGCCGGTCGCGTCCAGGGCGCGCGCGGGCGACCACGTGATGTGCCGGCGGAGTTTGTTTCCCAGATGCGTGGTGAACGCCTGGCCGATCGACGCGCACACGATCACGATGACGACCGCGACGACGGCCGCGGTGGAGGAGACCTCCGAACCGTCCGTCATCTGATCCCACAGGACCGGCAGGAGGTAGACGGCGACGAGACCGCCGCCCAGGAACCCGATCACCGACAGAATGCCGACGACGAACCCCTGGCGATAGCCGATGACCGCGAACCACACGGCTCCGGCCAGCAGCAGGATGTCCAGCACGTTCACCGTCTATAGCCTCGCAGATTCGTCACCGGGCCCGTACGTCTCCGTGGTCCGGGCGGTCCCGGACCGGCGGAGCACGGAAGTCAGCCTGTCATGCGCGCCAGTCGAGCGGCACCTGCCTGGCTCTGTCCCACGGGCGTTCCCAGCCCGCGAAGTGCAGGATCCGGTCGATCACGCCGGCCGTGAACCCCCAGACGAGTGCCGATTCGACCAGGAATGCCGGGCCCCGGTGACCGCTGGGGTGGACGGCCGTCGCCCGGTTGTCAGGGTCCGTGAGATCCGCCACGGGCACCGTGAAGACCCGCGCGGTCTCGCCCGGGTCGACCACATCGACCGGGCTGGGCGTCCGCCACCAGCCGAGGACCGGCGTCACCACGAAGCTGCTCACGGGGATGTAGAGACGGGGCAGCACGCCGAAGATCTGCACTCCGCGCGGATCGAGGCCGGTCTCCTCCTCGGCCTCGCGCAGGGCGGCCCTGAGCGGCCCGGTCGTCGCCTGGTCGCCGTCCTCCGGGTCGAGCGAGCCGCCGGGGAACGACGGCTGGCCGGGATGGGAGCGCAGGCTTCCGGCGCGCTCCATCAGAAGCAGCTCGGGGCCGCGCGTCCCCTCGCCGAACAGGACGAGCACGGCCGACTGGCGCCCCGCCCCGTTCTCCGGTGGCAGGAAGCGGCTGAGCTGCTGCGGCCGCACCGTGCGCGCGGCACGGGCGACGGGGTCGAGCCAGTCGGGCAGCCCTTCCTCCGAAACCATGACCGCGGGGCCGTCCGCCCCACCGCGCTCCGTGCCGGTCTCATGCGTCTTCATAGGCACCCCTCCGTCTCACAACGCCCGTCGTCCCGCGATTCGTTCCGCAGCGGCGGTACGCGTCAGCCGGCGCCCGGGGGAGGTGCCGGGCTGCCCGGGTAGTCCGGCGGCGGGCTCAGCCGCTGGCCCGGCTTGCCGCCCATCTCGTACTTCAGGAGCTTGCGGGCCTTCTCCGGGTCCGTCTCGCCCTCACCGTACGACGGGCACAGCGGGGCGATCGGGCAGGCGCCGCAGGCGGGCTTACGGGCGTGGCAGACGCGGCGGCCGTGAAAAATGACGCGGTGCGAGAGCATGGTCCACTCGCTCTTGGGGAAGATGCCCGCGACCTCCGCCTCGACCTTCTCCGGGTCCTCCTGCTCGGTCCACTTCCAGCGCCGGACCAACCGCCCGAAATGGGTGTCCACGGTGATCCCGGGCACTCCGAAGGCGTTGCCCAGCACGACGTTGGCCGTCTTGCGGCCGACCCCCGGCAGCTTCACCAGATCCGCGAGCCGCCCCGGCACCTCGCCGCCGAAGTCGTCGCGGAGCGCGGCGGACAGGCCGAGCAGCGACTTCGCCTTGGCCCGGAAGAAGCCGGTGGGCCGGATGAGCTCCTCCAGCTTCTCCGGAACGGCGGCGGCCAGGTCCTCGGGTGTGGGGTAGGCGGCGAAGAGGGCGGGCGTCGTCTGGTTGACCCTCAGGTCGGTGGTCTGGGCGGAGAGGACCGTGGCGACGAGCAGTTCGAACGGATTCCGGAAGTCCAGCTCCGGATGGGCGTACGGGTAGACCTCGGCGAGCTCGCGGTTGATCCGGCGGGCGCGGCGGACCATGGCCAGATGCGATTCGGGTCGCCCCGGCTTCTTCTTCGGCGCGGCGGCGCCGGGCGCCCCGCCCTCCGCCGGCTTCGCCCGCCTGGCCGAGCCGGGCCCTGCGGACCGGCTCTTCGCCGCCCCGGAGCCGCTTTCCGCCGTTTTCTTCAGGTTCTTCCCTTTGCCCGCACCCTGTTCGCCCACAGCGGAATCACGCCCCTCCGACACCCCGTCAGCCCCCTTGGCCTGCGCTCTCACCGGAAATCCGGACACTCGGTCAGCCTAGAGCCCGGCACTGACATCCGCCCCGGTCACGGGCGATCCGCCCCCAATCGGCCCCCTGCCGTACCCCTCGGCACGCGCGTGCGTCAAACTGGTTTGTGATTGATCGCACTGTTTTACCGTCCGGCATGATGGGGACCACGGTTCCCTGAACAGGCCGACAAGGAGAGAACTCGTGGACGACGTTCTGCGGCGCGCCCCGCTTTTCGCGGCGCTCGATGACGAGCAGGCCGCGGAGCTCCGCGCCTCGATGAGTGAGGTGACCCTCGCGCGCGGTGACGCGCTGTTCCACGAGGGTGACCCGGGCGACCGCCTCTACGTGGTCACCGAGGGCAAGGTGAAGCTCCACCGCACCTCCCCCGACGGTCGCGAGAACATGCTGGCGGTCCTCGGCCCCGGCGAGCTGATCGGTGAGCTCTCGCTCTTCGACCCGGGCCCGCGCACCGCCACCGCCACCGCGCTGACCGAGGTCAAGCTCCTCGGCCTCGGCCACGGCGACCTCCAGCCCTGGCTCAACGCGCGCCCCGAGGTGGCCACCGCCCTCCTGCGCGCCGTCGCCCGGCGCCTGCGCAAGACCAACGACCAGATGTCCGACCTGGTCTTCTCCGATGTGCCCGGCCGCGTCGCCCGCGCCCTCCTGGACCTGTCGCGCCGCTTCGGCGTCCAGTCCGAGGAAGGCATCCACGTGGTGCACGACCTGACGCAGGAGGAGCTGGCCCAGCTGGTCGGCGCTTCCCGCGAGACGGTCAACAAGGCCCTCGCCGACTTCGCCGGCCGCGGCTGGCTGCGCCTGGAGGCCCGCGCGGTGATCCTGCTGGACGTGGAGCGGCTGGCCAAGCGGTCGCGCTGACCCGTCGTACGCCATGAGTGAGGGGCCCCGCCGACAGCCGGCCGGGCCCCTCACCCGTGGTGCCCTCAGATCAGCCCGTGCTCGGTCAGGTAGTCCAGCTGCGCCCGCACCGACAGCTCCGCCGCCGGCCACAGCGAGCGGTCCACGTCCGCGTAGACATGGGCCACCACCTCGGACGAGGTCAGGTAACCCGATTCCACCGCGGTCTCCACCTGGGCCAGCCGGTGCGCGCGATGGGCGAGATAGAACTCGACCGCCCCCTGCGCGTCGTCCAGCACCGGCCCGTGGCCGGGCAGCACCGTATGGACCCCGTCGTCCACCGTCAGCGAGCGCAGCCGCCGCAGCGAGTCGAGGTAGTCCCCGAGCCGCCCGTCCGGGTGCGCCACCAGCGTCGTCCCGCGGCCGAGGATCGTGTCCCCGGTCAGCACCGCCTGATCGGCCGGCAGATGGAACGACAGCGAGTCCGCCGTGTGGCCCGGCGTCGGCACCACGTACATCTCCAGGCCGCCGGTCGTGATCACGTCACCCGTGGCCAGGCCCTCGTCGCCGAGCCGCAGCTCCGGGTCGAGCGCGCGCACCTTGGTCCGGGTCAGCTCCGCGAACCGCGCCGCGCCCTCCGCGTGGTCGGGGTGGCCGTGGGTGAGGAGCGTCAGCGCGATCCGGCGGCCCGCCCGCTCGGCGGTGTCGATGACGGCCCGCAGATGGGCGTCGTCCAGCGGGCCCGGGTCGATGACCACCGCCAGGTCCGAATCGGGCTCGGCGACGATCCAGGTGTTGGTCCCGTCCAGCGTCATCGCCGAGGGGTTGGGCGCCAGGACGTTGACCGTACGGGCCGTGGCGGGACCGGACAGCACACCGCCGCGCGGCTGTCCGGGCAGCGCAGCCGCGTCACTCATGCCGCACCGCCTTCCGCGTCGCCCTTTTTCTCCCCGCCGTGCGTTTCGTCCGCGCCGGCGGTGGAAACGTGCTTGGTGAATTCCTCGTGCCCCGGCCAGCTCAGCACCAGCTCGTCACCGTCCAGACGCGCCTGCGCGAGTACGGGGGTGAGGTCCTGGTCCGTCGCCGCCTCCAGCGCCCGCGCGGCGGTGGCGTACGGCCGCAGGGTCCGCAGCGTCGCCACGGTCGGCGGCATCATCAGCAGCTCGCCCCTGTCGTATCCGTCGGCCGCGTCGCCCGGGGTGATCCACACCGTGCGGTCGGCCTCCGTCGAGGCGTTCCGGGTGCGCTGGCCCGCGGGGAGCGCGGCGACGAAGAACCAGGTGTCGTAGCGGCGCGGCTCGAACTCCGGCGTGATCCAGCGCGCCCACGCGCCGAGCAGGTCCGAGCGCAGCACCAGCCCGCGCCGCTCCAGGAACGCGGCGAACGACAGCTCCCGCGCGACCAGCGCCGCGCGATCGGCCTCCCAGTCGTCGCCGGTGGTGTCGGTGACGACGGTCTCCGGCGTCGGACCGGCCAGCAGGACCCCGGCCTCCTCGTACGTCTCGCGGACCGCGGCGCAGACGATCGCCTGCGCCTGGGTCTGCGTGCCGACGCCCAGCCGGTCCGCCCAGATATCCAGCGCGGGCCCGGCCCAGCGGACGAGCCGGTCGTCGTCGCGCGGGTCGACGCCGCCACCCGGATAGGCGTACGCCCCTCCGGCGAAGGCCATCGAGGTGCGCCGGCGCAGCATGTGGACGGCGGGTGCGCCCCCGGCGCCGGTGGCGTCGTCCCGGAGCAGCATCACGGTGGCGGCCCGCCGGGGCTCGGCGGCCGTCAGCTCGCCTGCGGCGAGGGCCCTGATCCGGCCGGGCCATTCCGGGGGGTACCACTGACCATTGGACATGGCCGGAGGCTATCCGGAACCGCGTCGATGTTCGAGGGGTGCCCGGATCCGTACATGGCGTGTACACGCAAGATCCCGCCCGGTCCTCACGACCGGACGGGATCAGGGGCGGAGACGGTACGGATCAGGCTCCGGTCAGCTCGACCTGGATCTCGACCTCGACCGGCGCGTCCAGTGGCAGCACGGCGACGCCCACGGCGCTGCGGGCGTGCACCCCCTTGTCCCCGAGGACCTCGCCCAGCAGCTCGCTCGCGCCGTTGATCACACCGGGCTGGCCGGTGAAGTCGGTGGCCGAGGCGACGAAGCCGACGACCTTCACGACGCGGGCGATCCGGTCCAAGTCGCCCGCGACCGACTTCACGGCGGCGAGGGCGTTCAGCGCGCAGGTCTTCGCGAGCTCCTTGGCCTCGTCAGGCGTGACCTCGGCGCCGACCTTGCCGGTCACGGCCAGCTTGCCGTCGACCATGGGCAGCTGACCGGACGTGTAGACGTACACCCCGGACCGCACGGCCGGCTGGTACGAGGCCAGCGGCGGCACGACGGCCGGCAGCGGCAGTCCGAGCTCGGCGAGCTTCGCCTCGACGGTGCCCGCCACTACTGCTTCTCCCGCTTCAGGTAGGCCACGAGCTGCTCGGGGTTGTTCGGGCCGGGAACGACCTGGACCAGCTCCCAGCCGTCCTCGCCCCAGGTGTCCAGAATCTGCTTGGTCGCGTGCACGAGAAGGGGCACGGTCGCGTATTCCCACTTGGTCATGGCCCGACTGTAATGCCTGCGCAATCCGGGGCACGCGCAGCCTCGTGCGTAGCCTGCGGTGCGACTGGTTAGGCTCGAATACGTGAGCAGGTTCCAGGTCGTCAGCGGCAAGGGCGGTACCGGTAAGACCACGGTCGCCGCCGCCCTCGCGCTCGCCCTCGCGGCCGAGGGCAGGCGCACCCTCCTCGTGGAGGTCGAGGGCAGACAGGGCATCGCCCAGCTCTTCGAGGCGGACTCCCTCCCCTATGAGGAGCGCAGGATCGCCGTCGCTCCGGGCGGCGGCGAGGTGTACGCGCTCGCCATCGACGCGGAGCTGGCGCTTCTCGACTACCTCCAGATGTTCTACAAGCTCGGCAGCGCGGGCCGGGCGCTCAAGAAGCTCGGCGCGATCGACTTCGCCACCACCATCGCGCCCGGGGTGCGGGACGTCCTGCTGACGGGCAAGGCGTGCGAGGCGGTCCGCCGCAAGGACCGGCAGAACCGGTTCGTCTACGACTACGTGATCATGGACGCCCCGCCGACCGGCCGCATCACCCGCTTCCTCAACGTGAACGACGAGGTGGCCGGGCTCGCCCGGATCGGCCCGATACACAATCAGGCGCAGGCCGTGATGCGGGTGCTGAAGTCCCCGGAGACCGCGGTGCACCTGGTGACGCTGCTGGAGGAGATGCCGGTCCAGGAGACCGCGGACGGCATCGCGGAGCTGCGCGCCGCCGAGCTGCCGGTGGGCCGGGTCATCGTGAACATGGTGCGCCCGCAGCTGCTGGACGGGGAGGCGCTGCGCGCCACGGTGGGCGGGCGGCGCAAGGAGATCGCCAAGACGCTGACGCGGACGGGCGTGACCGGTGCGGCGGGGCTCGTACGCCCGCTGGTCGAGCAGGCCGCCGAGCACACCCAGCGGGTCGCGCTGGAGCGGGAGCAGCGCGGCGTGCTGGCCGGGCTCGGTCTGCCGGGGTACGAGCTGCCGCTGATCGGCGAGGGGGTGGACCGGGCCGGGCTCGACCACCTGGCGGCCGCCCTCCGCGAACAGGGCGCGGGCCGAGCGGGAGCCGGACGAGGGGCGGGTTCATGACAGCGCACACGAAGGCGGGGGCGGGAAGCGGCGCCGGGACCGAAGCGGCGGCGCCCGTGCCGGCCCTGGACACCGACGCGCTGATCGACGACCCGGGCATCCGGATCATCGTCTGCTGCGGTTCCGGCGGCGTCGGCAAGACGACCACCGCCGCGGCGCTCGGGGTGCGGGCGGCGGAGCGCGGCCGCAAGGTCGTCGTCCTCACCATCGACCCGGCCCGCAGGCTCGCCCAGTCCATGGGCATCGACTCGCTGGACAACGTGCCGCGCCGGGTGAAGGGCATCGAGGGCTCCGGTGAGCTGCACGCCATGATGCTCGACATGAAGCGGACCTTCGACGAGATCGTGGAGGCCCACGCGGACGGCGATCGGGCCCGCGCGATCCTGGAGAACCCCTTCTACCAGTCCCTGTCGGCCGGCTTCGCGGGCACGCAGGAGTACATGGCGATGGAGAAGCTGGGGCAGCTCCGGGCGCGGGACGAGTGGGACCTGATCGTCGTGGACACACCGCCGTCGCGGTCCGCGCTGGACTTCCTGGACGCCCCGAAGCGTTTGGGGTCCTTCCTGGACGGGAAGTTCATCAAGCTGCTGATGGCGCCCGCGAAGATGGGTGGCCGCGCGGGGATGAAGTTCCTCAACGTGGGCATGTCGATGATGACCGGGACGCTGGGCAAGCTGCTGGGCGGTCAGTTCCTGCGTGACGTACAGACGTTCGTCGCCGCGATGGACACCATGTTCGGCGGCTTCCGTACCCGGGCGGATGCCACATACAAACTCCTTCAGGCACCCGGTACGGCGTTTCTCGTCGTCGCGACTCCGGAGCGGGACGCCCTGCGCGAGGCGGCGTACTTCGTGGAGCGTCTGGCCGCGGAGGACATGCCGCTCGCGGGGCTGGTGCTCAACCGGGTCCACGGCAGCGACGCGGCGCGGCTCTCCGCCGAGCAGGCGCTCGCCGGCGCGGAGAAACTTGAGGCAGAAAATCTTGAAACCGACGGCATTGTGGATCAGGCGGCCGGGAAGGCTGGACTTCGTGAGCCCGCCGACTCCCCCGCGGCCGGGCACGCACCCACCACGGACTCCGGACCCCGGCCCGGCGGCGCGTCGGCCGTCACAACCGAAGAGCTGACCGCGAGCCTGCTCCGTCTGCATGCCGAGCGGATGCAGGTGGTCGCGCGCGAACAGAACACACGCGACCGCTTCACCGCACTGCACCCCGAGGTGGCCGTGACCGCCGTGGCCGCACTGCCCGGAGACGTCCATGACCTCTCGGGCCTGCGCGCCATCGGGGACCGTCTCGCGACCGGTTAGCCGCCCAGCCCCTCGTACTACGTAAGCCGTACAACGTACGAACCGCCGGGGACTAGCCGACGGCGGCGAACGTCTCGTGCAGCTCCTCGCTGCCCTCCAGCCCGATCGCGACGGGCAGGATGCCCGAGGCGCGCTCGTACTCACTGCGGGCGGTCTCCAGCAGCCGGCGCCAGGACGTCACCGTCGGCCGCCTGCGCAGCAGCGCACGGCGCTCCCGCTCGGTCATCCCGCCCCACACGCCGAATTCGACGCGGTTGTCCAGCGCGTCGGCCAGGCACTCGGTCCGCACCGGGCATCCGGTGCACACCGCCTTGGCCCTGTTCTGCGCTGCCCCTTGTACAAACAGTTCATCCGGATCAGTAGTGCGGCAGGCTGCCTGCGCACTCCAGTCGGTTACCCAGCCCATCCCGGCGCCGTCCTCTCCCGAATCGAGGCTCCCCCACGGCGGCAGCGGCATATTCACCGCTGCCAGTTGAGGACGTTACGGAAAGTGGCGACAGCACAACACCCCCTTCGGGCCCAATCTTGAATGGCCCGAACGGACTATGCGTATACGGCAGATCACCCAGGGGAGTGAGGTGAGGACATGAAGGACTATCCCGTCAGAATCGGGACAGTCTGCCAGAACCGCTTCGGACGTTCGGTGACACACGGGGCGATTTCGGGAGCGCCGGACGTGTGGCCGGATCGTGCACGGGGGTTGATACGGAACCGGACCGCTGTGACAGTTGAGAGCAGCTTAGGCCAAGGCATGTCCGTGTGTCCGGCGAATGGGAACGTAGCCCCTTCGCGCCACCATGCCACCAGGTCCGGCGGCCGCGGCGCGGCACCCACGCCGGTTCCGAATGTCACGGTCCGGTACGCGAACTCTCCGAGAGACCCCCGGTCCTACGGAACGCTCATATCTACGGATTAGGCTGCCCCCATGCCAAAGAAGCGCTCGGGCGGGGGTCTCACCACGACCCAGCAGGCCGCCAAGTTCCTCGGTGTCGCCGCACTCTCCGGAGTCGTCCTGGCGGGCATCGCGCTGCCGGCGGCCGGAGCACTGGGCCTCGCGGCCAAGGGGACGGTCGACGGGTTCGATGAAATCCCGGCCAACCTGAAGACCCCGCCGCTGAGCCAGCGCACCAAGATCCTCGACAGCAAGGGCGGCCTGATCGCCACGGTCTACTCGCGCGACCGCACGGTGGTGCCGCTCACCAGCATCTCCCCGTACATGCAGAACGCGATCATCGCGATCGAGGACGCCCGGTTCTACGAGCACGGCGCGGTCGACCTCAAGGGCATCCTGCGCGCGCTCAACCGAAACGTTCAGGCGGGCGGTACGGCGGAAGGCGCGTCGACCCTCACCCAGCAGTACGTGAAGAACGTCTTCGTGGAGGAGGCCGGCGACGACCCGGCCAAGGTCGCCGAGGCCACCCAGCAGACGCTGGGACGCAAGGTCCAGGAGCTGAAGTACGCGATCCAGGTCGAGGAAGAGCTCGGCAAGCGGAAGATCCTGGAGAACTACCTCAACATCACCTTCTTCGGGCAGCAGGCATACGGCGTCGAGGCGGCTTCCCAGCGCTACTTCTCCAAGTCGGCGAAGGACCTGAAGCTGGAGGAGGCGGCGCTGCTGGCCGGGATCGTGCAGTCGCCCAGCCGCTACGACCCCATCAACGACACGGAGGAAGCGACCAAGCGCCGCAACACCGTGCTCCAGCGGATGGCGGACATCGGCAAGGTCTCGCAGGAAGAGGCCGACAAGGCCAAGAACACCCCGATCAAGCTGAAGGTCAAGCGGCCGCGGAACGGCTGCATCACCGCCGTCAGCGGCGCCGGGTTCTTCTGCGACTACGTCTCGAAGATCGTCAAGACCGACCCGGCCTTCGGCAAGACCGAGAAGGACCGCGCCAAGCTCTGGGCGACCGGCGGTCTGACCATCAAGACGACCCTGGACCCGAAGTCGCAGGCCGCGTCCAACGAGGCCGCCGTCTCCCGGGTCAACAAGGACGACAAGATCGCGGACGCGGTCGTCCAGGTCCAGCCCGGCACCGGGCGGATCCTGGCGATGGCCCAGTCCCGGCCGTACGGTCTCGACGGGTCCAAGCACCAGACCGTGCTGAACCTCTCCGTCGACCACGCGATGGGCGGCAGCTACGCCGGCTTCCAGGTCGGGTCGACGTTCAAGCCGATCACCGCGGCCGCGGCGCTGGAGAAGGGCATCAGCCCGGCGCAGAGTTTCGACACCCCGCGCAAGATCAGTCTGCCGGCCGACGCCTTCCGCACCTGTGCCGGGGCGCCCACGGACGACGACCCGTGGGAGGTGCAGAACGAAACGGAGACGGAGAAGGGCATGTTCGACATGACCAGCGCGCTGGGCAAGTCGATCAACACCTACTTCGCGAAACTGGAAGAGAAGACCGGCCTCTGCGAGACGCTCGCGATGGCGAAGAAGGTCGGCTACGAACGCGGCGACAACAAGCCGCTGCTGGAGGTCGCCAACACCACGCTGGGCGGGCAGGAGTCGACCCCGCTGGCCATGGCGTCGGTGTACGCGACCTTCGCCAACCGCGGCACGTACTGCACGCCGGTCGCGATCCTCTCGGTCACCAAGCCGGACGGCAAGGCGGTCGAGGTGCCGAAGTCGCGGTGCAACCGCGCGATGAGCGAGCACACGGCCGACACCATAAACCAGATGCTCAAGGGCGTCGTCGAGGACGGCACCGGTACGCAGGCCGGCCTCAGCGACCGCGACAACGCGGGCAAGACCGGTACCACCGACGGGCGCAAGAACGCCTGGTTCGTCGGCTACACGCCGAACCTGTCCACAGCGGTATGGGTCGGCAGCGACGGCGCCCACCAGGACGAGATGACCGACATCGTCATCGGCGGCCAGTACTACGACAAGGTCTGTGGTGGCTGCCTGCCCGGTCCGATCTGGAAGACGGCGATGACCGGCGCCCTGAACCCGTCCGAGACCCCCTCCTTCAACCCGGTCGACGTACCGCGGGCGAAGCAGAAGGAGGACAAGGACAAGAACAAGGGCGGGGACAAGAAGAAGCCGGGCGACAACAAGCCCGGCGACGACGACAACCCGTTCCCCGGCATCAGCATCCCGCCGGACATCCTCGGCGGCAACAACGGCCACGGCCGCGGTCAGAACGACGGCGGTACGAACGGCCCCTGATCAGCCGTTACGCATACGAGGGCGGGGCGCTCCGGATCATCCGGGGCGCCCCGCCCTCATTCGTACGCGGCCGGCTCGGCCTTCGCTCAGCCCGCGAGGAGCTTCTTTACCGCGGCGGCCACCCGGCCGCCGTCGGCGCGCCCCGCGACCTTCGGGTTGACGATCTTCATGACGGCGCCCATCGCACGCGGGCCCTCGGCCCCGGCGGCCTTCGCCTCCTCGACGGCGGCGGCCACGATCGCGGTCAGCTCCTCGTCGCCCAGCTGCTGCGGGAGGTACGCGTCGAGGATCGCGCCCTCCTGCTTCTCCCGCTCGGCCTGCTCGGTCCGGCCGCCCTTGGCGAAGGCATCGGCGGCCTCACGGCGCTTCTTGGCCTCCTTGGCGATCACCTTCTGCACCTCGTCGTCGGAGAGTTCGCGGGCGGCCTTGCCGCCGACCTCTTCCTTCGTGATCGCGGTGAGGGTCAGCCGGAGCGTGGACGAGGTCAGCTCGTCACGCGCCTTCATGGCCGTGGTGAGGTCTTCCTTGAGCTTGGACTTGAGCGTGGTCATGAAGTGATTGTGGCAGGTGCGGGGCGCCCGGCGCCCGCCTGTTTTCCTGCGGGCGTACGCCGTCTGCGACGATGGGCGCATGCGCGCACGCTACGGAGTACCCCTGAAAATCACGGCGGTCACCGCCGCGGCCGGCGCCGCCGGTCTCGCCTACGCGGCAGGCTTCGAGGTCCGGTCGTTCCGCCTGCGCCGGGTCACCGTCCCGGTGCTTCCGCGCGGGGCGCGCCCGCTGCGCGTCCTCCAGGTCTCCGACGTGCACATGGTCAGCGGACAGCGCAAAAAGCGCGCCTGGCTCCAGTCCCTGGCAGGTTTGCGCCCCGACTTCGTGGTGAACACCGGCGACAACCTCTCCGACCCCGAGGCCGTGCCGGAGCTGCTGGACGCGCTCGGCCCGCTGATGGAGCTCCCGGGCGTGTACGTGTTCGGCTCCAACGACTACTACGGCCCCAAGCTGCGCAACCCGGTCCGCTATCTCTTCGAGAAGGCGTCGGGCAAGCACGGCCTCAACGGCAACGCCCCGGCGACCGGCGTCGTCCACAACCCGTGGGAGCCGATGCGCGACGCCTTCGACGAGGCGGGCTGGCTCAATCTGTCCAACACCCGCGGCCGCCTGAAGCTGGACGGCCTGGAGCTCGCCTTCACCGGCCTGGACGACCCGCACATCAAGCGCGACCGCTACGCCGAGGTCTCCGGCGGCCCCGAGACGGGCGCCGACCTCTCGATCGGCGTGGTCCACGCCCCGTATCTGCGCTCCCTGGACGCGTTCACGACGGACGGTTACCCCCTGGTCCTCGCCGGTCACACCCACGGCGGCCAGGTCTGCGTCCCCTTCTACGGCGCCCTGGTCACCAACTGCGACCTGGACACGGACCGCGTGAAGGGCCTCTCCACCCACCATTCCGGCGGCAACCGCTCCTACCTCCACGTCTCGGCGGGCTGCGGTACGAGCCGCTACGCCCCGGTCCGCCTGGCCTGCCCCCCGGAGGCGACCCTGCTCACCCTGACACCCCGGAACGCCTGACCGGCCCACCCTCGCCGATCACGACAAAAACCGGATTTCGTCTCCGGGCGCCGGTGGGCTAGAGTTGTCGATGTCGCCGGGAGACCGGCGGCGATCGGGGTGTAGCGCAGCTTGGCAGCGCGCTTCGTTCGGGACGAAGAGGTCGTGGGTTCAAATCCCGCCACCCCGACAGTGAAGTACCAGGTCAGGGGCCTTATCCGCTTAGCGGGTCGGGCCCCTTCCGGGTTTTGGGGCAGGGGCAGGGACACTCCAGGGAACCGCTCAGGAACCGAAACGGGACGAGCCGGCGGCGCCCCGGGCGGTGCGGGGCCGTACTCCGTAATCAGCCCGGGGCTCGGAGCGAGTCGAGAACCGCGTCGACGGAGCGGCGCAGGGAGCGTGCGTCGCCGCCCGCCTGCGACCGCAGGTTCACCCCGTACGCGAGCAGCGCGAGCAGATCAGCCGCCGAGACCGGATCGGCAGAAGGCGCCAACTGTCCATCCCGCCCTGCCGCTTCGAGCGCGGCACGCAGCGCGTCGCACAGTCCTTGGTGGTGCCGGTCGAGGACGGCACGTACCTCCAGGTCGTCGCTCTCCGCGCTCGCATGCGCGTTGGACACCAGGCAGCCCCAGCCCGCGTGCTCTCCCGACGTACGCGCGTCGATCAGGCCGAGAAAGAAGTCCGCAATCGCGGGCAGCCCCCGCCCGTCCTCGGCGAGCTGCCGGAAAACGGGCTGCGAGCGAGCCGCCACATAGCGGTTCAGCGCGGCGAGGTACAGCTGCCGCTTGCCGCCGTACGTGGAGTAGAGGCTGGAGCGGTTGAGCCCCGTGGCGTTCACGATGTCCTGCACTCCGGTAGCCGCCACGCCCTGCTTCCAGAACAGGCGGACCACCGTCTCCAGCGTCGCGTCGGGATCGAAGTGCTTGATGTCCGCCATGCCTCACCTCACCACCAACTTGGAACAGTGGTTCCAAGATACTGCTCGGGCCGCTATCTTGAAACGAGTGTTCCAAGATAGCGGGCGGCTTTCTTCCGCCTGTCCCCACACAGGAAGGACACCGACCTCATGACCCTCAACGCAGAACTGCGCACCTTCTACGAAGCCCGCCAGCAGCAGATCCCCGCCGAGGTCCGCGAGATCATGCGGCGGGCCGGCGCCGAACTCACCGCTTCCGGCCGTATCAACCACGCCCTCACCGCCGGTGCGCAGGCCCCGCGCTTTACGCTGCCCTCCGCGACCGGCAAGGCTGTCGGGCTCGGTCAACTTCTCACGCAGGGCCCGGTCGTGCTCACCTTTTACCGCGGTGCCTGGTGCCCGTACTGCAACCTCACGCTGCGCTCCCTGCAACAGCACCACACCGGCATCACCGACCGCGGTGCCCAACTCGTTGCCGTCTCCCCGCAGATCCCCGACGAGTCACTGTCTCTGGCCGAGAAGCACGCCCTGGACTTCACTGTCCTCAGCGACGCCGGCTCCGACACCGCCAAGGCATACGGCCTCGCCTTCGACCTGCCGGACGACCTCGCCGCCGTCTACGACAAGCTCGGCTTCGACCTCCACCGGGTCAACGGCGGTCACCCGCGCACCCTTCCGGTGCCCGCGACGTACGTCATCGACCAGAACGGCACCGTCCGCTGGGCGTTCGCCGACACCGACTACACCAAGCGCGCCGAACCGGCCGACATCATCGCCGCGCTCGACACTCTGCGCTGAGGCGCTGCCCGTCAGGCAGTCGCCCGGGGCCGGCTGAAGGCGCGCCGGCAGGCGCCGGGCGTGGTGCCCGGATGTGCCTGGAAGCGGCGGCGCAGGTTGACCGCCGAGGCGAGTCCGACACGGGTGGCGACGGCCTCGACCGGAAGGTCGGTCTGCTCCAGCAACACCCCGGCAGCTTCCAGGCGTTGCCTCAGCAGCCACTGACCCGGGCTGACGCCGAGGTGTTCGCTGAAGCGCCGGGCAAGGGTCCGGCTGGAAAGACCGGCTCGTTCGGCGAGCCGGTCCGGGGTCAGCGGAGCGCCGAGGCGGGACGCGGCCCACTCAATGAGGGCGCCAGCAACTCGTCCGTCCTCGCCAGGGCGGGCTGCGCGGCGTACTGGAGTTGGCTGCCCTCCCGGTGCGGGGGCAGGACCATGTTCCGCGCGATCCGCGCGGCGTAGGCGGCGTCGTGGTCGCGGCGCACCCAGTGCAGGCACAGGTCGATGCCCGCACCGGTTCCGGCACCGGTGGCCTCGATCGCCATGTGAAGCCCTCCGTAGGGGGGCGATGCCGTCTGGAAGGCGACGTGGGAGTCGCCAACCTCGGCACACGCCACGCCCGCAGCAGGCATACCGGTTCAGGTCCTGTCGGAGCTTCACTCCTGAGGGTGACCCGGACGAGTCACTCGGCTGGGAGCCCAGCACAAGGGACGTTGTCAGCGGCGGCGGCCGGCCTTGAACCGTCAGCGCAGTAGCCTGTAGCGGGGAGAAGGTGGTGAAACGGTTGCCGAGCAGTCATGGGCGTGATAAACGCTGGCCGGGAGCCGGGAGCCGGGAGCCGGGAGCCGGGAGCCGGGAGCCGGGAGCCGGGAGCCGGGAGCCGGGAGCCGGGAGCCGGGAGCCGGGAGCCGGGAGCCGGGAGCCGGGAGCCGGGAGCCGGGAGCCGGGAGCCGGGAGCCGGGAGCCGGGAGCCGGGAGCCGGGAGCCGGGAGCCGGGAGCCGGGAGCCGGGAGCCGGGAGCCGGGAGCCGGGAGCCGGGAGCCGGGAGCCGGGAGCCGGGAGCCGGGAGCCGGGAGGTGTGCGATGCTGCCCTCGGGCGGAGGTACACGATGGAGTCCGACGAGCGCATTCTCGTTCCCGTGGGGCCCGACGCCGTACGCTGGCGGACTTTCGGCGGCGAACGCACGATCGTGGTCGCCGCGCGGACGGTGACGTCGCTGGTGCGCGTGCTGGACGTGGTGCCCGAGATCGTCCACGACGACCCGCGGATCACCGTGGTCTTCGCCTACGACCCCACCTCCGCCTTCAACAACGGCGTGCTCGACCTGCTCCGTTCCCTGGGCTGCCGTACGCTCCCGTGGTCCCAGCTTGCCGAGATCGAGCCCGACCTGCTCGTCTCCGCCTCCGAGAACATCAAGGTGCCACACGGGGACTACCCGGTCCTGGTGCTTCCGCACGGGGTCGGCTTCCACAAGCAGGTCCCCGATTCCGCCGGGCCGGGCACCCGCCTGTCCGGACTGGTGCACGACGACCTGCTGGCGGCCGGCCGGGCCCGGCTCGCCGTCTCCCAGCCCGACCAGGAATCCCAGCTGGCCGCCGCCCACCCCGGCACGGCCGGCAGCACGGTCCTGATCGGTGACCCCTGTCTCGACCGGCTCCGGGCGAGCGTCCGGTGGAGAGAGCGCTACCGCGCCGCCCTGGGCATGCAGCCCGGCCAGCGACTGGTCATGGTCTCGTCGACCTGGGGCGAGGAGTCGTTGGCCGGGTCCTGGCCGGGGCTTCCGGCGGACCTGCTGTCCCAGCTGCCGGCGGACGAGTTCCGAGTGGCGCTGGTGCTGCACCCGAACGTCTGGTCCGGGCACGGAGCCTGGCAGGTCCGGGTCATGCAGCAGACCGCTCTGGAGGCCGGGCTGATCATCGTCGATCCCACGGCCGGCTGGCAGCAGGCCCTCGTGGCCTCGGACATAGTGGTCGGGGACCACGGGTCCGTCACCCTGTACGGAGCCGCGATCGGATGCCCCGTACTGCTCGGCGCGTACGGCTCGGAGGCCGTGCCCGGGACCGCCGGGAGCGCGCTGCGCACGGCGGCCGGGCAGCTGACCCCGGATCAGCCGCTGGAGTCTCAGCTGGCGGCGGCGTGGGCGGACCACCGGCCGGACCGGTACGACGCGGTGACCGCAGCAGCTTTCGCCGAGCCCGGGCAGGCCGTCCCGAGGCTCCGGGAGCTGGTCTACGAGCTTCTCGCACTCCCGCAGCCGAAGCAGCCCCACCACCCCGGCCGCGGTCCGCGGGCCTTCTCGATTCCGGCCCCGGCACCGGGGCGGGCCCGGTCGCTGATGGTGCACACCTCCGTCGTCAAAGACGGCGGGATCGAACTCCTGGTGAATGTCCGCCGCTTCCCCGCGGCACTCGCACAAAGGACGACCGAGACCGACACAGCCCTGTGGCACCTGGCCTGCGACATCGACGAGCCGGACACCCGACTCACTGAGAGTGCCACGGTCATCCACTCGTCCTCCGAGGTCCTCTCCTCGGAAGCGGGGCGACAGCGCGTCGCATCCCTCTTGGCCGACTTCCCCGGTGCCCGGATCGCAGCGCTGCCCGGCGTGGACGGCTGCACCGTCGGTGTACGCGACGGACAGCTGCTCCACGTCAGCACCGCCGAGGGACCGGGCGCCGACCCCGGCACGGCTGCTGCTGCGGTCTACGCATGCCTGCGGCTCGGCATCCCGCTCCATGCCACAGACGTGGTCGTGGTCCACGGCACACGCCGGCAGCGGCTGCTGCTCCGTGGGCTGCCCCCGGCCACGGGTCAGCCGACAGCGAGCCGGGCCAGAACCGCCGCCGCGCGAGGGCTACCGCCCTCCTCGTAGACCGCTAGCGCGCGTTGCAGGCAGCTCCTGGCCTCCGCCGGATCGTCCAGGAGGTCTGCCAGGTCCTCCAAGGCTTGGGCCTCGTAATGCGAAGCACCGACCGCGTGCAGGTCGTCCGCGGCCCGGGACAGGGTGTCCGCCGCCTGGGCACGGGTACCGGTGCGGGCCAGGACCCGACCGGTGGCGGCCAACGACCGCGCCGCCATCCGCCCGTCTCCGAGGGCGAGAAACGCCTCCCGGGCCCGGGCGAGGGAGGCCAGGGCCGCCGAATGGTTGCCGGCCGCGCCCTGCGCGCAGCCCAGGAAGTGGCGGGCCAGGGCCTCGCCGCGTTCTTCTCCGGCCTCGGCGTTGAGGGCTAGCGAGGCACGGTAGGCATCCACCGCCCGGGCCGGATCGTGCGCGTCCCAGTAGCGGCCGAGGAACTCCTGAACCGATGCCTGGAGCACCAAGTGGCCCGACTCCACAGCACGCTGCTCGGCCAGATCGAGCTGCGCCTTGGCCTCCTCGTCCCGGCCCAGGTCGAGCAGCGGCCGGGACAGCAGGCTGCGCAGCCTGGCCTCGGCGGCCGGGTTGCCGTCGCGTCGAGCCGCTTCGGCGCCCAGTTCGAGGGATTCCCGCCAGTCCGCGACATGCCGGTGGTGGAGGAAGAGGACGGTGAATGCCTCGGCCGTCTGCCACGCTGTACGGTCCAGCTCGAAGCCGGCCGCGGCCCGGAGCACGGCAAGGATGTTGGCGCGTTCGGCCTCCAGCCAGCTGATGGCATCGCGGCCGGGGTCCGTCCCCCCGGCGAACGGCCCTGCGACACCGGCGACTGACGTACCGGCGTCTCCGGCGAGTCGGAGAATCCGGAGCCGGTCGGCCCGGACCGCGAGATCCGCGGCAGCGGTCAGCGCGAGGTAGTGGCCGGCGACCCGGCGAACCGTGTCTCTCTCCGAGTCGGGTGGGTCGAGTGCGCGGGCGGTGTCGCGGGCGTGCAGTCGGACCAGGCCGTGCAGGGCGTACCTGCCGTCGTCCGTCACCGCGAGCATGCTCGCGGCCTCGAGTACGTCCAGCGCGTCCTGGGCCCGGTCCACGGTGTCCAGCCCGGCCGCCACCGCGGCGACGGCAGCGTCGAAGCTCAGGCCGGGCAGCAGGCCGAGCACCCGGTACATGCGGGCGGCGGATTCGGGGAGGTCACGATAAGCGAGTTCGAGGGCTGCGGACACGGTGCGCTCCTCGTGGGCGGGGGAGACGGTGATGCGGCTGAGGCGGCTCTGCTCGTCGAAGAGTTCGGTGACCAACGCGCCGATTGTCAGGCGGCGCTGGGAGAGCAGCCGCGCGCCACAAATGCGCAGGGCGAGGGGCAAGCCGCCGCAGAGGTCGGCCAACCGGGCCGCGGCCTCAGCTTCATCAGCGACGCGCTGGGGGCCGCAGAGGACCGACAGCAGCTCCAGTGAGCTGTCAGCCCCGAGGACTTCGAGCGGGAGGAGGGAAGCGCCGTCGAGCACGAGCTCACCCAGGCGCCACGTGCTGGTCGCCAGTACGGCACTGCCCGGTCCTTGCGGAACGAGCGGTTTCACCTGTGCCGCGTGAGTGACGTCGTCCAGTACCACCAGGATCTGGTGCTTGGCGGACAGGTCCCGGTAGAGGGCCGTACGGTCGGCAAGTCCTGCGGGAAGGTACTGGTCGCTCACGCCCAGGGCGCGCAGGCAGATGGCGAGGGCTTCCGAGACGTCCCCGCCGATGCCGGCGCGCAGCGCCGTGAAGTCGATGAAGATCTGACCGCTCGGGAAACGTGTTTTGTTGGTGTGGGCCCATTGGCAGACGGCGGCCGTCTTGCCGATCCCGGGGAGCCCGCTGAAAACGCCGATCGGGCAGTCGGCCGAGTCCCCGTACGCAAGTAAACCGTCCAGCTCGGCGAACGGCTGCCGGCGGTCGACGAATCCGCGAGGGGGGCGCGGGACCTGGTCGGGGCGCCGGTCCGGCGCTGCGCCGCGGTCCACGTGGTAGTTGAACGTGATGCCGCCGTGGACGACGCCGACCTGGGCGAGCTGCCCCTGCACGCTGCCGGAGAGGTCGTTCGAGATGCCCGGCTGCCCTGGGCGTTCCGAACCGTCCTGCGTGCCCATGAACCACCGCCTCTCGGGATCTCCAGCCCGTAGTCACCGTACTGGACCCGTGCAGGAGAGGGAGGATTTTGAGCCCGCTACGATCAGCAACATGCCACGCCAGGCTCCCCGTGACGTCCCCGGACCGTCCTCGTCATCCACACCTCAACAGCCGCCCGCCACTGGTAGAATCGACAATTTCGCGGGCAGCGGGCAGCGGGCAGCGGGCAGCGGGCAGCGGGCAGCGGGCAGCGGGCAGCGGGCAGCGGGCAGCGAGCAGCGAGCAGCGAGCAGCGAGCAGCGAGCAGCGAGCAGCGAGCAGCGAGCAGCGAGCAGCGAGCAGCGAGCAGCGAGCAGCGAGCAGCGAGCAGCGAGCAGCGAGCAGCGAGCAGCGGGCAGTGCTCGTCGCGGTGCGTTCCGCCAGTGCCCTGCACCGGCTCCTCGACGTGCTGCCCGTGTTCGACGGCGACCGCCGCATCACCACCCGGTTCACCTTGATACCGGGCTCGGACTTCGACATCGACGCCCTTGCTGCCCTGGACCGCTCCGGCGCCCGCACCCTCAGCTGGGACGAGGCCGTCCGCACCAGACATGACCTGATCCTGGCCGCGAGCCCGAAGGGGGCGCTCCGCCGACTGGCGGGCCCCCGGGCACTGCTACCGCACGGAGCCGGCTTCAACAAGTCGATCGCCGACGACGGCTCGGCGGGCGTCCCTTCGGGTCTCGACCCCCACTACCTGCTGCCCGGGGGCGAACCCCTGGCCGACCTGCACGCCCTGGCGCACGACGAACAGGTGAGGCGGCTGGCAAAGCACAACAGCCCCGCACACGCGCGCCGTGCCGCGGTGGTCGGTGATCCGACGCTGGACCGGCTGATCGCCTCCGAACCGCTCCGGGCTGAATTCCGGGATGCCATCGGCACCGGGCCACGTACCCTGCTCGTCCTCACGTCCACGTGGGGACCCGAATCCCTGCTGGCCCGACGGCCCGGCCTGCCCACCGACCTCTGCACGCTCCTGCCGCACGACTCCTTCCAAGTCGCGTTGGCCCTCCACCCCAACGCGTACAGCCGCACCGGGGGGCTCGACCTGTCCCGCGGACTCGCCCCCGCCCTCGCGGCCGGCCTCGTCCTCCCCCGCCCGTACGAGGAGTGGGCCGCGCTGCTCGTCGCAGCGGACGCCGTGGTCACCGACCACGGCTCGACCGCGCTCTACGCCGCAGCCCTCGGCCATCCGGTCATCAACGCGTACGACGGCGGGCACGAGCTGCTCCCCGACAGCCCGATGGCACAACTGCTGGCCGCCGTTCCCCGCCTCCCGGCCGCCACGGAGCTGCCGGACGCGCTCCGGGCCGCCCTGGCCCTGGACACGCGCGGACCGGCCTCCCGTGCGTTTTCCCACCGCGGCCAGGCACTGTCCCTGCTCCGGCGGCACCTCTACCGGCTGCTGGAGCTCAGCCCACCGAACGGCCCGCTGGAAGCCCGCGCGTTCCCCCCGCCCACCGTCGTCCCCGCTCGGCCACGAGCCTTCGCCGTACGGGCCGAGGTGTCGGAGGACCGGATCGGACTGGAGCGATTTCCTCCGCATACCCGCGAGTCCGTGCACCACGTGGCCGCCGAGTACCCCGGGGCCGGACTCCGCGAGACCCAGAGCGCGGCCGTCCTGTGGCGCCGGGCCGACGGCTCCCCCCACGCCCACGCCACCGCCTGGACGGCGGGAGGCTGGACGGCTCGCGTCTTGGCGGACGCTCAGTCCTGCCGGACGGCCGTCGCGGTCCTGACTCGCCGGCGCTGCCTGCTCAGGCACCGCACCGCCGGGGCCGTGAGCCTCCGCATCGTGCCGCACCACGAGGCGGGCCGGGTCTCCTACGCCGATCCGACGGCCGTGGCGTCCGCCGTGCACGCCTGGCTGAGTCGCAACACCGCACACCCACTGCCCGTGTCACTGCTGTGCGACACGGGCCCGATCAGCGTCCGCGTAGACCTGGCCCGCGCGGACGCCGATGATCTCGACTACGAGTTCTGACTCTCGGAGGCAACTGCTCCGTATTCGATCTCGATGAGACGTGCCGCCGTCCGGTGAGCCTCAGCAGCACGCGCTTCGCCGCGCAGGTCCGCGAGTACGGCGAGCTCTTCCAGGGCCCGGACCTCATCGGTACGGGAATCGCGCCTGCGGGCACCTTCGAGCGCAGCCCTGACCAGAGGGTCGGCCTGCTCCGGACAGCCGCTCAGCCGCAGGGCGCGGCCCAGCTCGAATCCCGTCCGCGCCGTCATGCGTTCCCGCTCCTGTCCGCAGGCCATGTCGTGAGCCTCGCGGAGCAGGGCGACCGCTTCCTGGTACTGCCCGCTGCGCAGTGCCGTCCGCCCCAGCAGGTAGGTCTGCAACAGCACGCCGTAAGCGTTGTCGATGCTCTCGTGGATCGCCTTCGACGCCTCGAAGTCCGCAGTCGCGCCGGCCCAGTCCCCGGCCTCGGCCTTGAGCAGACCGCAGAACTCCACTGCCGAGGCCGCGAGTTTCCGCTCCGGCGCCGCCCCTCCCAGAGCCTCCGCGGCGTTGAGGGCATGCCGCAACTGTTCGGCAGCCTCCTCGTACCGCTTCTGCTCCCACAACGGGCGGGCCAGTTGGCACCTCATCCGGACCATGGCCGGCAGGTACTCCGCGCGGTCGGCGGCGGCGACACCCGTACGGAACGCGTCGGTGACGTCCGCGTAGTGCGGGTGGTCGAGGAAGTGGGTCCACAGCGGCTCGCACAGCGCCCAGGCGTCCTCGTACAACCCCTCCTCGAAAGCCGTCCGGACACATCCGTACAAGGCGTGGCGCTGGGATTCAAGCCAGCGCAGTGCTTCCGGCTTGCCGGTGAACTCGATGTCCGGGGCGTCTCCGGCCGTCGGCTCGGGAATCCCGGCGAACGTCATACGGGCTCCGGCTGCCAGCAGGTCCGCGCGGGCAGCCTGTCGCCGGTACCAGACGGTCAGTGACCGACGGGCCGCTGCCCGCTCCGCCCCGTCCGGATCCCGTTGCCGCGCCAGGCGGTCGGCATGTCCGCGCAGGAGGCCGTGCATGCGCCATCCCTCGGGCCGGCCGTCCAGCAGTCCCGCGTGCTCCAGCTCCTCCAGTGCGTCCCCCGCGAGAACAGGACCGCAGCCGAGCAGCACGGCGACGGCCGGCACCTCGATGACGGGGCCTGGATGCTGGGGCAGCAGGCGGTACAGGCGCGCCCCCTCCGGCGACAGGGCAGCGTACGCGGCGTCCCAGACGGCTTCGACCATGGGAATGCCCTTACCGTTCAGCTCGGCTGTCAGGTCCGCGACGAGCCGGGACAAGCTGCGCCTGCGGTACTTGCGCACCCACTGCCCGGCCACCTGGATCGCCGCCGGCAGGCCACCGCAACCCCGCGCCAGATCGAGCGCGGCAGCCGGCTCTGCCATCAGCCGGGGATCGTCGACGAGGTGACCAAGGAGCAGCATCGCGTGGTCCACGGAGAGGGGGCCCACCGGCACCTCGACCGCCGCCGTGCCCTCAAGGTCGTACAAGGCGCCTTGACTGGTGGCGATCACCAGGCTGCCGCCCGAGGCAGGCAGGAGCGGAAGCACCTCCGTCCCGACGCGCGCATTGTCGATGACCACGATGAGCCGTTTGTCCCGCGTGCTGGTCCAGAGCTGCTTGGTCCGACCGCCGAAGGACTTCTCCAGCCACTCCGGCAGCACCCCCAGGCTGGTCAGGAGCTCTCCGACAGCGTCCGAGAGCTCGACGACACCGTCCCGGCGCAGGTCGTCGAGATCCACGTAGAGCACACCATCCGGGTACCTGTCAGCGAGTCCTCGGGCCATGTGGAATCCGAGCGCCGTCTTGCCGATGCCTCCGATCCCGGTCAGTGCGACGACCAGGGGGCCACGTTGCGGTGAATGCTCCTCGACCGCACGGGAGATGCGCTCCTGCTCGCCGGTTCTGTCCTCGAACCTGGACAGCGCGGGCGGGATTTGGAAGGGGATGGACCGTGCCGGGGAGACCCCCTCGTGCCAGTGTTGATGAAGCTCGCCGATGCGCCCTGCCTGGACAACGGCCTCTGCTCGCCCGTCCAGGCTGTTCCGTGTCTCCTCCGCCATGCGCCAACAGTAGTGGCACATGGCATACATGACGATGCGTGAGAACCGGCCACGACAGGCCGCGCCCGGACCAGACGTACCGGAATTCCTCCGTCAGCGGGACGGCCGACCTAAGGTTGAGGAGATCCAGCGCCCAACACCGCGAAAGAGGGAGCCAAGCATGGACCCGATCACCGCAGCGGCCCTCACCTCGCTGGCCGGCGGACTCGGCGGCGAAGCGAGCCGCCAAGCGTGGCAGGGACTCACCGCACTGGTGCGACGACCGTTCGGGCGTGGCACGGCACAGGGGACGGACGACGGCGCAGCGGCCCGGATCAGCTCCGGCGAACTCGAAGTCGCCTCGCTGGCGGGAGAGCCGGCCGACCCGCTGCGCGCTCAGGCCCTGGCCACGGCCCTCGGTGTACGAGCGGCGATGGACAGCGAGTTCCGCACGTTGCTGGAAGAGTGGTGGCAGCGGGCTCAGGCCGGTCCCTCTGGCGGCGACGTGCACAACAACATCGGCGGCAACATCGAAAGTGGTGCCACCGCGGTCCAGAGCCGGGACATCGCCGCCCTCACCTTCAACATGACGCGCAGTGCGACCTCACCGGAGAGGGACGACCGGTAACGAGCCCTGACACGCCTGCCAGGGCTCAGGGCTGTCAGGCGCCCGGATCGAGCCGCCCGGTGCACGCAGCCTGGATGGCCTTGAGTGCGTCCGCGGCCTCCCTGAATGCCGGCGGGAGCACGCAGGTTCCGGTCCTGAAGCCCGTGTCGATATGGGCGGAAAGGATGGCCGGGGCAGGTGGGCACCGGCCGAGTGCCCGGCGAAGACCCGGGTGAACGGCTGGGAGCCGTAGGGGTCCTGGCGTTTCAGGAACACGGTGTCGGCGGCGGACCGGGCGCGCAAGGCCCCGGTCACGGGCTGCGGTTCCCGGGCTGCGGCCCGGCTGCCGTGCGCCGAAAGGATCGCGGGGCACGCCTTCACGCCACTGCCTGCCTGGTCAGCACTCAACGAACATCACCGAGAGTAATCAAGAGTCGAGGTTCAGGCTAGGGCACGAAACCGGCTTCCCTCGATCTGATGAACACCGCGGAAGCGGTGACGCGGCCGACTCGCCCCGCACCCACACCTTGCGAAGCATCGGAGTAATCGGGCTCGAACCTTTATTTCAGGGGGCGTTGGGGGTTTGTCTACGCGCGGAGCTACGAGTGCCGACCGATCATTCGGGCAATTCAGGCGGGTTCCCGCAGAGCTATTACCGACTGGTACCGGGAGCTGCTACAACAGGGACCGCTCACTCAACCCCCCACACTTCGGAGGGCTGACAGCTATGTCAGTACGGAGATTCTGGGCGTCCGCATCCACTCTGCTCCTCGCCGCCGCTGCCGCTCTGGGGATCGCCCAGCCGGCTTCGGCGTCCTCCTCGGCCGCCGCCGGCGGGTACGTCGCCCTGGGCGATTCGTACTCGTCCGGTGTCGGCGCGGGAAGCTATCTGTCCGACAGCGGTGACTGCCGGCGCAGCACCAAGGCGTATCCGTACCTCTGGGCGGCGGCGAACTCGCCGTCCTCGTTCGCCTTCGTGGCCTGTTCGGGCGCCACCACGAGCACCGTGGCCAGTGGCCAGCTCGGGGCACTCAGCTCGTCCACCTCGCTGGTGAGCGTCACCGCGGGCGGCAATGACGTCGGGTTCGCCGATGTCATGCAGGACTGCGTGCTGTCCGGCGAGTCCGCCTGTATCTCGGCCGTGAACACGGCCGTCGGGAAGATGAACAACACCCTGCCGTCGGGGCTGAGTTCGCTGTACGCCTCCATCCACTCCAGGGCCCCGCAGGCCCATGTCGTGGTGCTGGGCTACCCGCGCTTCTACAAGATCGGCGGAAGCTGCGTCGTCGGCCTGTCCGACAAGGCGCGTACGGCCATCAACCACGCGTCCGACGTGCTGAACGGTGTCATCGCCAAGCAGGCGGCGAACGCCGGGTACACCTTCTCCGGGGTCGCCGACGAGTTCACCGGGCATGAGCTGTGCTCCGGAGACCCGTGGCTGCACAGCGTCTCGATCCCCGTCTACAACTCGTACCACCCCAAGCCCGAGGGGCAGTCCGGTGGTTACCTGCCGGCGTTCCGCTCGGCGGCGTAGCACGGAAGCGGCGCCCCGGTGGGGAACCGGGGCGCCGCTTCACCTTCAGGCGGCCGGGCGGGTCGCCTTGAGGGAGTACATCAGCGGGAAGCGCGGGCGGTCCGGCGGAAAGCGGAAGAAGTCGTCCCTTCCGCGTTTCAGGACCGGGAAACGTGCGAAGAGCGAGACGTCGTGCTCGTGGAGGAATTCGATCCGCAGCCCGGCGGCGGCCAGCGCCGACACCACACTGCCCACCGGGTGCTGCCACTCGACGCTCCGGTTGTGGACGGTCGGGGCATCGAAGTCCGCGTACGTACCCGGCGTCTCGTCCACCCATGCCTCGCGGCTGAAGTAGTCGTGCACGATCCGCGAACCCGTCTCGTCGTCCAGGCAGTCCGTGAGCGGATGGAACTCCGCGAGATAGAGAAAGCCACCGGGCTTCACCAGCGACGCGGCCGTCTCGGCCCAGCGGTCGATGTCGGGCAGCCAGTTCAGCGCGCCGACGCCCGTGTAGACGATGTCGTACGAGGAGTCCGGTACGGCCTGGGCCGCGTCGTACACGTCGGCGGCGACGAAGGCCGCGCGGTCGGGGCCGAGCCCCAGGTCCTCGGCGAGGCCACGGGCGGTCTCGACGGCCGGTTCGGAGAAGTCGAGGCCGACCACCTGCGCCGCGCCGTGCCGCGCCCAGGAGAGCGTGTCGAGTCCGATGTGGCACTGGAGGTGCAGCAGCGACCGGCCGGTCACATCACCGACCTCGGCCAGCTCGAAGGGCCGCAGGACGTCCTTCCCCGCACGGAAGGAGCCCAGGTCGTAGAAGTCACTGCCTGCGTGGATGGGCACACGTTCATCCCACATCCTGCGGTTGGCCTCGCGCCAGTCGGGCGGTATCGGAGCGGTGGACATGTGCGCGAGGTTATCCACAGGCTGCGGACGAGGCGAACGGATTGTCGGGGGTTCTGCGCAGAATGGGGTCATGACTGAGGCCACTGGTTCGCCGACGACCGCATCCGTCCCGCCGTGGGAGCAGCGCTTCCGCGCTCCCCGCGTTTCGCTGCCCGACTGGGCCGAGGACGCGCCCGACCGCGCGTTGTTCGTCTCCAACGCGACGGGGACCTATGAGCTGTACGCGTGGGACCGGGCGACCGGTGAGCAGCGCCAGGTGACCGACCGGCCGAACGGGACGACGGACGGCGTGCTGACCCCGGACGGCGAGGCCGTGTGGTGGTTCGACGACACCGACGGGGACGAATTCGGGGTGTGGATGCGCCGGCCGTTCCACGGCGGGGCGGACACCGGGTCCGTGCCGGCCGCCCCCGGTCTCGGGCCGTCCTATCCGGCCGGGCTCGCGATCGGCCGGGACGGAACGGCGGTGATCGGCCGTTCGACGGACGAGGACGGCACGACGGTCCATGTCGTACGGCCCGGCGCGGCCCCCGTGGAGATATACCGGCACCGCGAGTCGGCCGGGGTCGGCGACCTGAGCCACGACGGGACGCTGATCGCGCTGGAGCACACCGAGCACGGGGACGCGATGCACTCCGCGCTGCGCGTGGTCCGGCCGGACGGGACCACGGTCGCGGAGCTGGACGACACCGAGGGGGGTACGAAGGAGCTGGGCCTCGCGGTCCTCGGCTTCGCGCCGGTCGCCGGGGACACCCGGCTGCTGGTCGGGCACCAGAGGCGCGGACGCTGGGAGCCGATGATCTGGGACCCGGTGGCGGGCACGGAGACGGATCTGGCCGTCGACCTGCCGGGCGATGTGGGTGCCGAGTGGTATCCGGACGGCTCCGCGCTGCTCATCGAGCACGGCTTCGAGGCCCGCAGCGAGCTCTGGAGGTACGAGCCCGCCGCGTCCGACGGCAGGCTGGTCCGGGTGGAGACGCCGACCGGCACGGTCTCCGGCGCCACGGCCCGCCCGGACGGGACGGTCGAATACCTGTGGTCGTCGGCGGCCGAGCCGCCCGTAGTCCGCTCCACGACCGGCGCGGTGGTGCTCGACCCGCCGGGCGCCAAGGCCCCGGCCTCGGTGCCCGTCGAGGACGTGTGGGTGGACGGGCCCGGCGGCCGGATCCACGCGCTCGTCCAGCGTCCGGCGGCCCCCGCCGAGGGGCCGTTCCCGACGGTCTTCGAGATCCACGGCGGCCCCACCTGGCACGACAGCGACGCCTTCGCGGCCGGCCCCGCGGCCTGGGTCGACCACGGCTACGCGGTCGTCCGGGTCAACTACCGCGGCTCGACCGGTTACGGACGGGCCTGGACGGACGCGCTCAAGCACCGGGTCGGGCTGATCGAGCTGGAGGACATCGCGGCGGTACGGGAGTGGGCGGTGAAGTCCGGCCTCGCGGACCCGGCGAAGCTCGTCCTGGCCGGCGGCTCCTGGGGCGGCTATCTCACGCTGCTCGGCCTCGGTACGCAGCCCGGCGACTGGGCCCTCGGGCTGGCCGCGGTCCCCGTCGCGGACTACGTCACGGCGTATCACGACGAGATGGAGGCCCTGAAGGCGATGGACCGCACGCTGCTGGGCGGGACGCCGGAGGAAGTGCCCGACCGGTTCGAGGCGTCGTCGCCCCTGACGTACGTCGACGCCGTGCGCGCCCCGGTCTACATCTCCGCCGGGGTCAACGACCCGCGCTGCCCGATCCGCCAGGTGGAGAACTACGTGGACCGGCTGAAGGACCGGGACGCCGTGCACGAGGTCTACCGGTACGACGCGGGGCACGGCTCGCTCGTCGTGGAGGAGCGGATCAAGCAGGTCCGGCTGGAGCTCGGCTTCGCCCGCCGGCACCTGTCCGGGGTATCACCGGCGGGGCCCGGGGACCCGGTCGGATAAAGGGCCGCTTTCCGGGTGCCCCCGCTCCGGGCGGCCGGAGCGGGGACCGTACCGTGGAGGGGTGTACCGGTTCCTGCTGACCCCGCGATGGTGGGGGATCAACCTCTTCGTCGTGCTGGCGATCCCGTTCTGCGTGTTCATGGGCACCTGGCAGCTCGGCCGCTTCGAGGACCGCGTGCACACGCACGAGGCCGCCGAGAAGCAGCCCGCGCCGGGCACCCGGGCCGCCAGGCCGCTCGACGAGCTGCTGCCCGTCGACACGGAGACCTCCGGCCGGCCCGCCACCGCGACCGGGCGGTACGCGGACCGCTTTCTGGTGCCCGGCCGTGAGCTGGACGACCGGAAGGGCTTCTACGTCCTGGACATGCTGCGGACCGACAGCGGCAAGGCCCTGCCGGTGGTACGCGGCTGGCTGCCCGGGGAGCCAGGACAGACCCGGGTGCCGTCCGCGCCGGCCGGCCGGGTCACGGTGACCGGCGATCTCCAGGCTTCGGAGAACGCGGGCACCGCGGGGGTCGGCGCGACGGGCGGGCTGCCGGACGGCCAGGTCGGCATGATCAGCGCGGCGTCGCTCGTCAACCTGGTGCCGTACAAGGTGTACGACGCCTGGGTGACGCTCCCGGCGAGCGGTGCGGGCGGCTCCGAGAAGGCCGCGAGCGCCTCGGCGGACACCGCGAGCGGTGCCGCCGGGACCGGGGCGGCACCGCTGCGACCGGTGCCGGCCGCCGCGCCGGAGGGCGGCGGGCTCGATCTCAAGGCTTTCCAGAACCTCGGCTACACGGGCGAGTGGTTCGTCTTCGCCGGGTTCGTGGTCTTCATGTGGTTCCGGCTGCTCCGGCGCGAGGCCGAGGCCGCCCGGGACATACGGCTCGGCCTGGTCCCCGAGGCGGAGACCGCCACCCCGTCGGTTCCCGGGGCGGAGGTGCGCCCGGGGGCGTGAGCGGGTGGCCCGGCGGTGCGGGCCGCTCCGCTCCTAGGAGCCCGTTCCAGCCCGCTCCTACGACGCCGGTTCCAGGGCGCCCGTCCGGTAGATCGTTCCCGCGCAGGCGTTGTCGATCTTCGCGGCGGCGACCGGAGCCCCCGGCTCGGGGGTGTGCTGCACGGAGATGCTGCCCTTGGCGGGGGCGCCGTCGGTGCCGAACTGGGGCTCCGTACCGGTCTCGCTCTCTCCGGTGGTGCCGGCCGAGCCAGATCCGGCCGGACTGCCGCTGCCGGTACCCGCCGCACCCTCGGTCGGTGTCGGGGAGGGCGAAGCACCGGTGGACGGACAGGTGTCCTCGGGTACCCAGGCGAACTGCACCTCGTAGACCGCGTCCGGCTTCAGCACGACGACGGTCTCCTCGGTGACGGGGTCGGGCAGACCGGACGCGGGATCGCCCTCGGTGTGCCGGACGACCTCGATCCGGGTCGGGTCGGCCGCGCCCATCGCCTCGAAGCCCACGATGCCGCCGCTCCGCACCACGCAGTTCTCACCGGACACGTTGGCGATGCGGAAGGCCCCGTACACCGTGCCGTCGGCACCCGCCGCGCCGGTCTTGGCCGACTCCACGCCGAGCTGTCCCGGATCGCACGGACGCATGGCGTCCACCGCGCTTCTGGACGGATCGGCGGACGCGCCGGCCGGATCGCCCTCCTGGCTCCGGCCGCTGCTGTCGGACGGACTCGTGGGTTCCTGCGGAAGCCCCTGGCCTCCGTTCGGGTGGCCGCCGCCGCTCTCGCCGCCGCCGTTGCCGGAGTCAGCGCCGGAGTCGTCGCCGCTGCCGCCCTGCGCCTGCTCACCGTGGCCGGCGATGGCGGGGCTGGCCGTGCTGGAGCCTTCGGAGTTGGCGACGTGCACGAACGCGGGGATCGCGGTGCCGATGAGCAGTGCCGCCGCCGCCGCGCCGACCAGGGCCTGCCGCCGGCGGGCCCGCCGGGCGGGCACCGCGCGCTGAAGCCGGTCGAGGCTGCCCTCGCTCGGCTCCAGGCCCTGCACGACACCGTGCATCATGCGGCGCAGTGCGTCCTCGGCACCGTCGTCGCCACCCTCGCCGAAGGACACGCCGCCGCCAGACAGGCCGGCCGGGGCCGCGAAGCCCAGCGTGTCGCGGTCGCGGCCCGCGTGCGGAGCGTTCTCCGGCCCGTGGTTCACAGTTCCGTTCCCAGTCCGGTCCAGCGGGAAACCGCGCGAGGAACCGCGCCGGTATCCGTTACGGCCCCCCGGCCGCGGGTCCTGTTCAGGGTCGTGGTCAGCACGCCGGCTCATACCTGCGCCTCCATCACCACGCGCAGGGCCGCGATACCGCGTGACCCGTACGCCTTCACCGAGCCCAGGGATATCCCGAGCGTCTCGGCGACCTGAGCCTCGGTCATGTCCGCGAAGTAGCGCAGAACCAGCACCTCGCGCTGGCGCCTCTGGAGGCCGCGCATCGCCTTGATCAGCGCGTCCCGCTCCAGCTGGTCGTACGCCCCCTCCTCCGCGCTCGCCATGTCCGGCATCGGCTTCGAGAGCAGCTTCAGCCCGAGGATGCGGCGGCGCAGCGCGGAGCGGGAGAGGTTGACGACGGTCTGGCGCAGATACGCGAGGGTCTTCTCGGGCTCGCGGACCCGGTTGCGCGCGGAGTGCACGCGGATGAACGCCTCCTGCACGACGTCCTCGCAGGACGCCGTGTCGTCCAGCAGCAGGGCCGCGAGGCCGAGCAGCGAACGGTAGTGGGCGCGGTAGGTTTCGGTGAGATGGTCGACGGTGGTTCCGGCTGCCACGCTCTCTTCAGCACCCTCGCGCTGCGCCGGCAGCCCCGTCTGACGCGCGGCGGGCATGGGCGCGATCACCGGCATGCCACCGGCTGCACGGGCCCGTCGGAGCGGTCGCACCGAAGCGCCGCGCAAGGGGCCCACCACTGTGATATCGAGAACCTCTGCCACGCCAGTTGGACACGCTTCCCCCCGTCAGGGTTGTACGCATACGGCACAGCGTTTGAGGCCCTGCGATATGCCTTCATACGTACCCGCTCTTCTCCAGATTCCCCGCACATGCGCTCCGCCGCGCAAGAAGTGACCGCTTAGACGCCCGGCGCCCGACCCGCGGTTGCAACAAACCGAAAGGTCATCGTCTGTCACGGCGACTGCCCAGCTCAAGAGGTTCAGACCAGCGAGTTGCTCACAGATCGTTCACAGAAAGTGCGAAAGGGGTTCGATCCGGACCTCATGATCACGGCCGCTCAGGACCGGGGAAATTCGGCGGCCACCGACTCGGCGATCTGCGCCACGTTGAGCGCGGCGCCCTTGCGGAGGTTGTCGCCGCAGACGAAGAGCTCCAGCGCCTGCGGGTCGTCCAGCGAGCGCCGGACCCGGCCGACCCAGGTGGGGTCGGTGCCGACCACGTCGGACGGGGTGGGGAAGTCGCCGGCGCCCGGGCTGTCGTACAGGACCACTCCGGGAGCGGTCGCCAGGATCTCGTGGGCCCGCTCGACCTCGACCTCGTTCTCGAAGCGGGCGTGCACGGACATCGAGTGTGTGGCGATGACGGGTACGTACACACAGGTCGCCGACACCCGCAGGCTCGGCAGGCCGAGGATCTTGCGGCACTCCTCGCGGATGGCCAGCTCCTCCGACGACCAGCCGCCGCCGGCGTCGGTCCCGGCCCACGGGACGACGTTGAGCGCGACCGGGGCGGCGAACGGGCCGCCGTGCGTGTCGCCCACGACGCGGCGCACGTCGCCCGGTTTCGTACCGAGTTCGGTGCCGGCCACCATCGACAGCTGTTCGCGCAGTGCGGCGACGCCGTCGCGGCCGGCGCCGCTGACGGCCTGGTACGAGGAGACGACCAGCTCCCGCAGACCGAATTCGGCGTGCAGGGCCCCGATGGCGACGATCAGCGCCAGCGTGGTGCAGTTCGGGTTCGCGACGATGCCGCGCGGCCTCATCCGTACGGCGTGCGGATTGATCTCGGGCACGACGAGCGGGACGTCGTCGTCGGTCCGGAAGGCGGCCGAGTCGTCGATGACGACCGCGCCCTTGGACGCGGCGAGCGGGGCCCAGCGCGCGGAGACCTCGGCGGGCACCAGGAACAGGGCCACGTCGATGGTCTCGAAGACGTCCTCGGTGAGTTCGAGGACCTCGCACTCCTCACCGCGTACGACCAGCTTGCGGCCGGCCGAGCGCGGCGAGGCGACGAGTCTGACCTCGCCCCAGACATCCGCGTGCTGCGAGAGGATCTGGAGCATGACGCCACCGATCGCCCCGGTCGCACCGACGACCGCGAGCGAAGGGCGGCGTGCGGTCATCGGCCGGTGCCCCCGTACACGACGGCCTCGTCGGAGTCGCTGTCGAGACCGAAGGCGGTGTGCACGGCGCGCACGGCCTCGTTGACGTCGTCGGCGCGGGTGACCACCGAGATGCGGATCTCGGATGTCGAGATCAGCTCGATGTTGACGCCGGCGTCGGACAGCGCCTCGAAGAAGCCCGCGGTGACCCCGGGGTTCGTCTTCATGCCCGCGCCGACCAGGGAGATCTTGGCGATCTGGTCGTCGTAGCGCAGCGAGTCGAAGCCGATGACGCCGCGGTTGCGCTCCAGGGCGTCGATGGCCTTGCGGCCCTCGGCCTTCGGGAGCGTGAAGGAGATGTCCGTCAGACCGGTCGACGCGGCGGAGACGTTCTGCACCACCATGTCGATGTTGACCTCGGCGTTCGCGATCGTACGGAAGATCGCGGCGGCCTCGCCCGGCTTGTCGGGCACGCCGACGACGGTGATCTTGGCCTCGGAGACGTCATGGGCGACTCCGGAGATGATCGCGTGCTCCACCTTCTGGTCCCCTTGCGGCTCGTTGCTGACCCAGGTGCCGCGCAGTCCGGAGAAGGACGAGCGGACGTGGATCGGGATGTTGTATCGGCGTGCGTACTCGACGCAGCGGTGCAGCAGCACCTTGGAGCCGGACGCGGCCAGCTCCAGCATGTCCTCGAAGGAGATCCAGTCGATCTTACGGGCCTTCTTGACGACCCGCGGGTCGGCGGTGAACACGCCGTCCACGTCGGTGTAGATCTCGCAGACCTCGGCGTCCAGCGCGGCCGCGAGCGCGACGGCGGTGGTGTCGGACCCGCCGCGGCCGAGGGTGGTGATGTCCTTCTTGTCCTGGGACACACCCTGGAACCCCGCGACGATCGCGATGTTCCCCTCGTCCAGCGCCGTACGGATACGGCCCGGCGTCACATCGATGATGCGCGCTTTGTTGTGGACCGAGTCGGTGATGACGCCGGCCTGGCTGCCGGTGAACGACTGGGCCTCGTGGCCCAGGTTTTTGATCGCCATGGCCAGCAGCGCCATGGAGATCCGCTCTCCCGCGGTCAGCAGCATGTCGAACTCACGCCCGGCCGGTATCGGGGATACCTGCTCGGCGAGATCGATCAACTCGTCCGTCGTGTCGCCCATCGCGGACACCACGACAACCACCTGGTTGCCGTTCTTCTTGGCATCGACGATTCGCTTGGCGACGCGCTTGATGCCCTCGGCATCGGCTACGGAGGAGCCTCCGTACTTCTGCACGACAAGGCCCACGTGCGCTCCTCGCTCAGTCCATTACTGCGGTCGGCTCAGTTTAACGAGCAGTCCGGAAACGCCCCGCTGATACCACATGGTGAGATGTCCCGCTCACCACGTGATCATCGGCGTGTCGCCCCGAACCGCTCGTACCGCCCTGCTGCCCACCGAACTCGTACGCATGCCCCTTTGTGGCCCAGCCCACACGGACCGGGGCACAGGTGGCCCTACTTCGCCGGGCGCAGCCCCAGCGGGCCCGCGATCTCCTCGAACATGACGCGGCCCGCCTCCTCGGCGAGGTTGTCGTCGCCGGCGTTCTGGTCGGTGTCCAGGCCGTCCAGCTCCTGGAGGGGCTGGTTGAGGCGGATGTGGGCGATCAGGGACTGGAGGGCACGGAGGGTGGCGGAGGCGGTGGAGCCCCAGTTGGAGAAGTAGGAGAACTGCCACCACCACAGAGCCTCCGTGGTGCGCTCCTCCTCGTAGTGGGCCAGGCCGTGGCGCAGGTCGGTGACGAGGTCGGCCAGGTCGTCGGAGATGCGGGCCGCGACCGGGGCCTTGCGGGGCTCGTACGGGTCGAAGACCTCGGAGTAGACGTCGATCGGCTCCAGGAGGGCCGCGAAGCGCTCGCGCAGGCCGTCCGCGTCCGGTTCGGCGCCCAGGTCGGGCTCGTAGCGCTCGTCGGGGACGATGTCCTCGTACGCGCCGAGCCGGCCACCGGCCAGCAGGAGCTGGGAGACCTGGAGAAGCAGGACCGGAACGGCCTCTTCCGGCTCCTCGGCCTTGGACACCTCGGTGACCGCGACGATGAACGTCTTGATCTGGTCGGCGATCTGGACCGCGAAGTCGCCGGGGTCCTGCGTGACGGTGTTCAACGTGGCGTCGGACATCGAGGAGACCTCCCGTGTGAACGGTCGGAGACGTTGGGTAGAAGATAACCGCGCTGACCGTAAAGCCGCCGTGAGATGCGCAGAACGCGACCGTCAGACATCGAGCAGCCGCCTCCCCTCGAAGGCGCGGCCGAGCGTGACCTCGTCCGCGTACTCCAGGTCGCCGCCCACCGGCAGGCCGCTGGCGAGCCGGGTGACGCGCAGGCCCATCGGCTTGACCATCCGCGCCAGGTACGTCGCGGTGGCCTCGCCCTCCAGATTGGGGTCGGTCGCCAGGATCAGCTCGGTGATGGAGCCGTCGGCGAGGCGGGCCAGGAGCTCGCGGATGCGCAGGTCGTCCGGGCCGACGCCCTCGATGGGGCTGATGGCCCCGCCCAGCACGTGGTAGCGCCCCCGGAACTCACGGGTCCGCTCGATCGCGACGACGTCCTTGGGCTCCTCGACCACACAGATGACCGACCGGTCGCGCCGCTGGTCGCGGCAGATCCCGCACTCCTCCTCCTGCGCCACATTGCCGCAGACCGCGCAGAAGCGGACCTTGTCCTTGACCTCCAGGAGGGCGTGGGCCAGGCGCCGCACGTCCGTGGGCTCCGCCTGCAACACGTGGAAGGCGATCCGCTGCGCGCTCTTGGGACCGACGCCGGGAAGCCTGCCCAGTTCGTCGATGAGGTCCTGAACCACGCCTTCGTACAACGGAACGCCTTCCTGACGGAGTCGGCTGAGTCGTGGTACGTACCGTAGGGGGTACGTACGGTCTTGGGTATGCGGCCGGTCAGAACGGCAGGCCGGGCATGCCGCCGCCCAGGCCCTGGGCCAGCGGGCCCAGCTTCTGCTGCTGGAGCTGCTGGGCGTTCTCGTTGGCCGCCTGGACCGCCGCGACGACGAGGTCCGCCAGGGTCTCGGTGTCCTCCGGGTCCACCGCCTTCGGGTCGATCACCAGCGAGCGCAGCTCGCCCGAGCCGTTGACCGTCGCCTTGACCAGGCCGCCGCCCGCCTGACCGTCGACCTCGGTCCTGGCCAGCTCTTCCTGGGCCTGGGCGAGCTCCTGCTGCATCTTCTGGGCCTGTTGCAGCAGCTGCTGCATATTGGGCTGACCACCACCGGGAATCACGGTCACTCCAGGCATTTCGACGACAAATGTTTCGGTACGCCGAGCCTACGTTGTCCCCGGGCGGCACGCCCTACCCGCCGAGGAGCAACTCTTTCGAGTGAGATCGAGGGAGCGGTGCCGGGACTCCTATACCTGACCAGAGGCCGTGCACACCCGGGAATACCGCGATTTCGACCCCACGGCCCACCATTCGGCGGTAGGAAGGGCATGCGTCCCGGCACGCACGCGCCTACCCCTCGTCACGCATGGTTACGCATGGGGGACTGCCCGTCGCGTCAAAGGGACCGGGAGCAGAGCAGAGATCCGCCCCGTCGTCGAGTACGCGGCCGAGAGCACGCGTCGCTATGCAGCATGCAGAGGAGTACCCCGGTGAGTCAGCCGGAGATGCAGCCCGAAGTGCCGCCCCGCAAGTCCGGCACGTCCGGCCAGGCGGGTGCGGCCGCTCCCTCCGGCACGGACTCCGAGGACCGTTCGGGGCGGGCCCGTGACCTGACCGGGGAGCCGTTCCCACTGGGCGACTGGGGAGAGCCGTCCCAGCGGCTGGACGAGCTCTACCGGTGGCTGGAGGCGGACGCGCTGCGCACCGCCGACTGGTATCTGAACGACCGGCTGTGGAAGCGGCGCGGCGCCAGGGCGCTGCGGATGGGCACCGCCGCCGGGGCGGTCGCGGGCGCCGCCCTGCCGCTGCTCGATCTGACGGGCGCGCTGCACGGCGCGGCCGGCTGGGGCTATCTGTCGCTGCTGCTCGGCGCCGCGTGCATGGCGTGCGACCGCTACTTCGGCCTGACCTCGGGCTGGATAAGGAACCTCGCGACCGCGCAGGCCGTGCAGCGCCGGCTTCAGGTGCTCCGGTTCGACTGGGCTTCGGAATGTGTACGGGAGGTGCTCGGCCCGGCCGAGGGCACGGCGAGCGAGGCGACCGAGCGGTGCCTGGGCGTGCTGCGGCGCTTCTCCGAGGACATCACGGAGCTCGTACGGTCGGAGACCGCCGACTGGATGGTGGAGTTCCGGGCCGGTCCCGCGCCCCTGGGCATGCAGGCGCTGGTCTCCGGCGGCTCCGGGAACGGGCGCCCGGAGCCGGGGGCGGCGCCCGGACGCTTCCCGCTCCAGTCGATGGGCCGGCCGAACATGCCCCGGCAGCGTCCGCCGGAGTCCCCGCGCTGACCGTTCGCCGGCCGGTGCGGGGCTCCGGGGCAGGACGCCGCGGCCGGGTCAGCTGAAGACGATCATCGATCCCTGGGCGAGGCTGCGGGTGGCCGCGGCGTGCAGGCCGAGCCAGACGTGGCGCTCCCGGGCGAAGGGGTTGTCGTCGTACGGGACGGAGGTCGCCGGTTCCTCCAGCTCGGTGGGGGCTTCGGGCGGCAGGGGGGCGGCCGGCGGGTTCGCCGGGTCGATTCCGATGGCCGGGGCGACGAACTCCAGCTCCCGCAACAGCCCGTGCGCGGAACCGAGCGGTCCGCCCGCTGCCAGCAGGTCGTCGGTGGAGACGGGCGCGGCGAAGTCGAGGGGGACGTACGCCCCCGCGTGGTCGAAGTGCCACACCAGGTGCGACTGCCGGGCCGTGGACTCGAACATCTCCAGCAACTGCTCGTAGTCCCCGCCCAGCTCACCGACCGGGGTGACGGCGAGGCCGCTGAGCTGGAGCAGATAGGCGCGGCGGAGGAAGTGCAGGGCGTCGTAGTCAAAGCCCGCGACCGGGGCGACGTCTCCGGTCAGTCCCGGCATGTAGGCGTAGACGGGGACGGGCGGCAGTCCCGCCTCGCCCAGGGCCTTGTCGTAGCGGGCGATCTCTTCGGCGAAGGGGTTGTCGGGGCTGTGGCACAGCACATCGACGAGGGGGACCAGCCACAGGTCACAGGCCACGAAGTCTCGCTCTCCAACGGGGGCGTGCGGTGGTCGGGACAGCGTAATGCGACCGGCAGCGCGCGCACAGTGGTCGCTCACGACCGGCCCGGGGCGCGGAGGGGCGGCGCCGGTGGCCCGGGGGATTCAGGCGCGCCCCTCGGTCTCCGCCGCGGACGGCCCCAGTCCGGCCAGGCGGTCGGCCCAGCTCAGCGCATGGCCGTTGTATCCGTCTATCACCGCACGCAGGGCCTCGCGGTCCCGGTGCGTGATGGCGGCGACCAGTTCGGCGTGGCCGTTCCACAGCCAGTCCCGCACATCGGCGTCGCCCCGCAGATACGGCACGGCGAACACCCATGCCTGGACGCGCAGTCGGTGCAGGAAGTCGCTGATGTAGCCGTTGCCGATGAGCCCGCCGAGCTCGCGCCAGAAGCGCAGGTCGTAGCCGATGAGGATGTCCAGGTCGCCGCCGCGCGCCGCGCGGGCGGCCTCTTCGGCCCGGCGGCGTACGGAGACGAGCGCGTCCCGGTAGTCGGCCCGCCGGTCCGGAACGGGCTCCTGGAAGACGTCCCGGATGACGCCGTCCATGACCAGGGCGCGGGCCTCCACCATCGCCCGGTAGTCCGCGACCGTGAACTGGTGGACCCGGAATCCGCGGTGCTGGTCGGATTCGAGCAGGCCCTGCGCGGACAGGTCGAACAGCGCCTCGCGGACGGGCGTCGCGGACACCCCGTACTGCTCGGCGATCTGCTTGACGGTGAACTCGCGCCCCGGCAGTAGACGCCCGGCGAGCACCTCGTCACGCAGCGCGTCCGCGATCTGCTGTCGCAGGGTGCTGCGGGTGACGGCTCCGCTCGGGCACATGGCGCCCCTTCCCCATTCGGTTCCGGGTCACCTTAGACCGGGGCCGCACCGGTCCTGAGCCCCGGAGGGGCCCGGTCGGACGACCCACGCCGCTATTCTCGTCCCCGTCCGGCGTGTTGTCGTACGGGGGAGGCCGCACACCATGGAGAAGCTCGGGTCCACCGATCCACAGCGCATCGGCGCCTACCGGCTGCTGGGGCGCCTCGGCGTGGGCGGGATGGGGCAGGTCTATTTGGCCCGGTCCGACCGCGGCCGTACGGTCGCGCTGAAGCTGGTACGCGAGGAGCTGGCCGCGCAGCAGGAATTCCGCGACCGGTTCCGCCAGGAGGTGCGGGCCGCCCGGCGGGTGGGTTCCACGTGGACCGCGCCCGTCCTGGACGCCGACACCGAGGCGGACGTCCCATGGGTCGCCACCGGATATGTGGCCGGCCCCTCTCTGCACGCCACCGTCTCGGGCAGGCCGGGCACCGCGTCCGGCCGGGCTCCCGGCGCCTACGGCCCCCTGCCGGAGCGGTCCGTCCGCATTCTCGGCTCCGGCCTGGCGCACGCCCTGAAGGCCATCCACACGGCCGGCCTGATCCACCGGGACCTGAAGCCCTCCAACATCCTGCTCACGATCGACGGCCCGCGCGTCATCGACTTCGGGATAGCCAGGGCTCTGGACACCATCACCGACGGCGGTCTCACCCGCACCGGCGCTCTGGTCGGCACGCCCGGTTTCATGTCTCCGGAGCAGGTGCGGGGCGAGCGGGTGAGCGCTGCCAGCGACGTGTTCTGCCTGGGGTCGGTGCTGACGTACGCCCTGACCGGCCGGCTCCCCTTCGGCGCCGCGGCCAACGAGATGCACGCCCTGCTGTTCCGCATCGCACAGGAGGACCCGGACCTGACCGGGGTGACGCCGGGGCTCGACGACCTGATCCGCGGCTGCCTCCACAAGGACCCGCAGGCCCGGCCGTCCACCGACGACATCCTGGCGCTCCTGGCCGACGACGACAACAGCCCGGAGCCCTGGCTCCCCGGTGCGCTTCTCGCGCAGCTCGGCCGCCATGCCGTGGAACTGCTCGACTCGGAGGACCCCGAGGACGCGGTGCCGGGCGCGGTCGCGCTCACCAAGCCGGGCAGCCCCGCCGACGCGGTGAGCGGCGCCCCGTCCAACGCCGCGGGCGCCCCCTCCGACGCTCCCCCCGGCGCCCCGTCCGGCCCGGGCGCCGAGCCGCCCGCCGAGCCGGAGACCGCGGTCCTCGACGCCCCCGCCGCTCCGCCCGCCCCGCTCCCGTCCCCCGGGCAGCCCGGGCCCGGCCCCGTCCACGCGCTCCCCACCGCGGCCGCGGGCCCCGCCGGCGCGGCCGGTGCCGCCGCCACGCCGCCGAGCGGGCCGCCCCCGGCCACCCAGCCGCCCGGCTACGGCCACCCGCATCAGGCCGCCCAGCCACAGCAGGCGCAGGGCTACGGCCACCCCCAGCAGCCCAACCCCGCCCAGGGCTACGGCTATCCACAGCAGCCCGGCCAGGGCCAGGCATACGGGCAGCCCCAGCAGCCGAGCCCGGACCACGGCTACCCGTACGGCTACCCGCAGCAGCCCGGGCAGGGCGCCACTCCCCCGTACGGCCCCGGATACCCCTCGGGCACCCAGCATCCGGCCCCCGCTCCGGAACCGGCCCGCAGGAACAGCGGCTCGACCATCGCGCTGATCCTCGTCGCCGTACTGGTCGCCATAGGCGCGGGCGGGTCCGTCTACGCCCTCATGAGCGACAAGGACGGGACGCCCACGGGCAAGCCCACCCGCTCGGCCGGTCCCTCCCCTTCGCAGGCCATCGACGACTCCCCCACCCCCGACGTCTCCCCCGATCCCTCGCCCGACGACGGGGTCAACGGTGACAAGGGCGGCATCCCCGACGGTTACCTGGGCTCCTGGTCGGGCAGTATCGACAATGCCACCGGCCACTCCACCCGTGAACTCGTCATCCGTCAGGGCGAGGTGGGCGACACGGTCCTCACCCTGACCGCAGAGGGCCCCCTGGCCACCGGCGGCACCTACCGCTGTGTCTTCGAGGCGGCCCTGACCGCCGAGGCCGCCGTCGGGGAATCCGTCAGCATCGGCCCCTCCACCGTGACGGAGGGCGAACCGGCGGCCTCCTGCTCGCCGGGGTCTCCGACCACGCTCACCCTGCTCCCGGACGGCAGTCTGAGCCGGGAGAACACGTCGAGCGGCGAGAAGCTCACGTACACGAAGTCCGGCTGACCCGCCGGGCTTCACTGGACCAGCGGCCGGAGCGACATGAGCAGGTGCTGGTGGACCGTGTCCCCAGCCCCGTCCGCCGCTGCCGCCGCCTCCGCGTGGTCCCGGTGCCCGGTGATCATGGCGCGCTGGCCCTGGCCCATGAGCTGGAACCGGACGACCGGGGTGTCGAACGTGGCCAGCGCGTCCATCAGATAGGAGGGGTTGAACCCCACGGTGATCTCCTCGGCGCCCAGGAGCCCGGCGGGCAGGCGCTGGGAGGCCACGTCGTCCTCGTATCCGGCCTGGAGCAGGACGGAGTCGCCGGTGAACGCGAACTGGAGCGGGCTGTCGCCGTCCGCCACGACCGCGACCCGCTTCACCGCCTCGACCAGCGGTTCGCGCTCGGTCACCGCCTTGACCGGCCCGCTCAGCACGAACAGCTTGTCGTGGCGCGGGAGCCGGCCGTCGAGCAGCCGGACCGTGGTGCGCATGCCTTCCCGTTCGAAGCCCGCCGAACCGCCGTCCAGGGCGAGGCGGACCGTACCGGGGCGGCTGCCGACCGAGCGGGCGATCTCGCTGAGCCGGCGGGCCGAGACGACGAAGTCGGCCGTGCCGCCCTGGCCGGCGGGCCGCCAGTCGAGCGTACGGACGGCGAAGCGGTAGCGGTCGGTGGCCGCGAGGGTCATCCGCTCGCCGTCGAGCGCCAGGCGGATTCCGGTGAGTGCGGGGAGGGTGTCGTCCCGGCCGGCGGCCACCGACACGTCGGCGACGGCCGCCGCGAACTCCTGCCCGTCCACCTCGCCGAGTATCTCCGGCAGCGGCGGCAGCGCGGGATAGTCGTCCATCGGCAGGACGGACAGGCCGAATCCGGCGCCGCCGCCCTTCACCGTGAACCGTGAGCCCTCGACCGCGCATTCCACCGGTCCTTCGGGCAGCACCTTGCACACGTCCAGCAGACGGCGGCCCATGACCAGGACCTTCCCGGGCCGTTCGGTCCGCGCGGCGGTCTCGATGCGGGCGGACGCCTCGTAGTCCAGGCCGGAGATGCTCAGTCTGCCGTCCGCCGCCTCCAGCAGCAGCCCGCCCAGGACGGGCACGGGCGACCTGGTGGGCAGTACACGGGCGGCCCAGGAGACGGCGTCCGTCAGCTCGCCCCGTTCGATCCGGAACTCCATCGTGATGTCCTCTCCTCGTGCGTCGACCGCCTGCGGTCCCGACGCTTGCGACGTTAGAGGCCACCACTGACAACGAGGTGGGGGACGCCTCCGGCCACGAGGCCGGGGGCGTCCCCCACACGAGTGAATCTGCCGGGCGAAAGCCCTGGTCAGCAGCTCAAGTTGGAACCGGGCGTGGTGCCGAGGATCTGCACGAACGCCTGGTACCTGTCGATGCGGCTCTGGACCTGGGCGGGGTTGCCGCCGTTGCACTCGATCGAGCCGTTGATGGAGCGGATCGTCTCGCCGAAGCCGGCGCCGTTCACCATGGCGTTGTGGGCCGTCATGGAGCCGGGGCCGTTCTGGGTGTTCCAGTACCAGAGGCCGGTCTTCCAGGCCACGGCGGCGTCCTGCTCGACCAGGTAGGGGTTGCCCAGCAGGTCGATGCCGAGCGCGTCGCCCGCGGCCTTGTAGTTGAAGTTCCAGCTGAGCTGGATCGGACCGCGCCCGTAGTACGCGGCCTGGCCCGCCGGGCAGCCGTAGGGCTGGCTGCTGTCGCAGTAGTGCGGGTAGTTGGCGGTGTTCTGCTCGACGATGTACACCAGTCCGCCGGTCTCGTGGCTGACGTTGGCGAGGAAGGCCGCGGCCTCCTGCTTCTTGACGGTGTCGCTGCCGGTGTTGGCGAAGCCCGGGTAGGCATCGAGCGCGGCGACCAGACCGCTGTACGTGTAGAAGGAACTGCGGCCCGGGAACATCTGGTTGAACTGCGCCTCGCTGACCACGAAGTCGGAGGACGAGCCCGGGTCACCCGGGTCCGTGCCGCCTCCGCTTCCGCAGGCGCCCTGGTCGGCCCAGACGTCCGAGCTGCCCGGCGTCTCGTTCTGGGTCCACCACTTGGCGGTCCAGTTGTGCCCGTTGTACGAGGCGGAGCCGCCGCCGGTGTAGACGGACGAGGCGTTCCAGGCGGCCGCGCAGTCGGCGGCCGACGCGGTGGTGGCGGGGAGTACGACGAGCCCTGCGACGACCGCGCCCAGCGCGGCTAGCAGGCCCATGACGCGACGGAACATCTGCACACTCCTTCGTCGCGGCGCACCGATCGTCGCGGCGCACCGCCGTGGGGGTTGCCGCCACTCAAGCGCGGTTGGTCTGGACCTGTCAAGGTCTAGACCAAAAGCCGGAACCCTTCCGCCACGAGGACCCCGGGACCCTCGCACGACGCGGAGATCGCACGGGCCCCGGGGTTCGAAGCAGCGTCAGCAGGTAAGGCGCGAGCCCGGGTCGACGCCGATGACCTCGGTGATGTGCTCGTACTTGGCCGCCCTGGCCCGCACCGACTCGGGGTTTCCGCCGTTGCACTCCAGCGAGCCGTTGAGCGAGCGGATGGTCTCGCCGAAGCCGGCCCCGCCGACCATGGCGTCGTGGGAGGTCATGGTTCCGGGACCGTTCTGGGTGTTCCAGTACCAGAGCGCGGTCTGCCAGGCAACGGACGGATCGCGCTCCACCAGCCACGGGTCGTTGAGCAGATCGAGGCCGAGCGCGTCACCGGCCGCCTTGTAGTTGAAGTTCCAGCTGAACATGATCGGGCCGCGCCCGTAGTAGGCGGACTGGCCGGCCGGGCAGCCGAACGGCTGGCTGTAGTCGCACTTGATCCAGTAGTTGGCCTCGTTGATCTCCTTCACGTACCGAAGGCCGACCGACTCGAAGTCGGCGTGCGTCAGGAACGCCGCGGCCTCCCGGGCCCTGGTCCGCTCGGTTCCGGTGTTGGCGAAGCGGGGATACGCGTGCAGTGCGTCGATCAGGCCCTGGTAGGTGTAGAAGGAGTCGCGCTCGGGAAAGATCGCGTCGAACTCCGCCTCGCTGATGACGAAGTCGGAGACCCCGCCCGTACAGGCGCCCTCGTCCGCCCAGACGGTGGTGGCGCCCGGGTTCTCGTTCTGCGTCCACCACTTCGCCGTCCAGTTGCGGCCGTGGTGCGAGACCGTGCCGCCGGCCGTGTAGGCGGTCGAGGAGTTCCACAGGGGTGCGCACGACGCGGAGCCCGTGGTGTCCGAGGCGGCCGGTGCGGCGCTGGCGGCGCCGGGCAGGAAGGCCGCCGTGGCGACGACCGCGCTCAGTACGGTCAGGATGCTCTTGATGCGGTTCAGCGCTGCTCACTCCTTCTACGAGGACGGGCACGGTGCGCCGCATACCTCGCGGGCGGGCCGTGCGGGCATCCCTGCACCCAACCGTCGCTGGTCTGGACCTGTCAAGGTCTAGACCAGACAGTCCGGTAGGCGCGCACATGCCGGAGGGCCGGGGCTCATCCGCCGCCCCGGCCCCCCTGTGCCCCCGTATCGACTACAGGAACGAGTTGATCTCGATGGTCTCGGTGCGGCCGGGGCCGACGCCGATCGCGGAGATCGGGGCGCCGGACATCTCCTCCAGCGCCTTCACGTACGCCTGCGCGTTCTTCGGCAGGTCGGCGAACGTCTTCGCCTTGGTGATGTCCTCGGACCAGCCCGGAAGCATCTCGTAGACCGGCTTCGCGTGGTGGAAGTCGGTCTGGCTGTACGGAAGCTCCTCGACGCGCTTGCCGTCGATCTCGTACGCGACGCACACCGGGATCTGCTCCCAGCCGGTCAGCACGTCCAGCTTGGTGAGGAAGAAGTCGGTGAGGCCGTTGACCCGGGTCGCGTACCGCGCGATGACCGCGTCGAACCAGCCGCACCGGCGGTCACGGCCGGTGGTGACACCGCGCTCGCCGCCGATCCGCCGCAGCGCCTCGCCGTCCTCGTCGAGCAGCTCCGTCGGGAACGGGCCGGCGCCGACACGGGTCGTGTACGCCTTGAGGATGCCGATGACCCGGCTGATCTTGGTCGGACCGACCCCGGCACCGGTGCAGGCGCCGCCCGCGGTGGGGTTCGAGGAGGTCACGAACGGGTACGTGCCGTGGTCGACGTCGAGCAGGGTGCCCTGGCCGCCCTCGAACAGGACGACCTTGCCCGCGTCGATGGCGTTGTTCAGGACGAGCGTCGTGTCGGCCACGTAGGGCTTGAGCTGCTCCGCGTACTGGAGCATGTCCTCGACGACCTTGCCGGCCTCGATGGCACGCCGGTTGAAGACCTTGGCCAGAAGCTGGTTCTTCTGCTCCAGGGCCGCCTCGACCTTCTGCTCCAGGATCGACTCGTCGTAGAGGTCCTGGACGCGGATGCCGACCCGGTTGATCTTGTCGGCGTACGTCGGGCCGATGCCGCGACCGGTGGTGCCGATCTTGCGCTTCCCGAGGAACCGTTCCGTCACCTTGTCGACGGTGACGTTGTACGGGGTGATCAAATGAGCGTTGCCGCTGATCAGCAGCTTCGACGTGTCCACGCCGCGGTCGTTCAGCCCACTCAGCTCGGAGAGCAGGACCGCCGGGTCGACGACGACACCATTACCGATGACCGGGGTACATCCCGGTGACAGGATGCCGGAGGGGAGGAGATGCAGTGCGTACTTCTGGTCACCGACGACCACCGTGTGGCCGGCGTTGTTGCCGCCCTGGTAGCGCACCACATAGTCCACGGATCCACCGAGGAGGTCGGTGGCCTTTCCCTTGCCCTCGTCACCCCACTGAGCACCGAGCAGCACAAGTGCGGGCACAGGCGTACACCCCTTCCGGGCGGGGCATGTCCAAGGTCAGGGGGCGTACGAAAACGCCGTACATGCCGTACGTCGTTGTACGGCACCGTCCGAACCGTCGAACCGGGTGCCCCGGAATAGACGAAACCCCTGGCGCAATAGCGCAAGGGGCTCTTGCACCAAGATGCTACCCGAGGAAGGACCGAGGTGTCGGCTGCCCAGCCCCCCGGTAACGGTGCGCCCCACCTGCTGGTGGTGATCGATCCGGTCGCCCGCCGGACGGACGGCGAGTCCGTCCGCATCGCGAAGGACGTGCTGAGCGCGGGCTCGCACGCCAAGATCTGCCTCCCGGACAGCCCCGGGGAATTCGCCCGGGCGCTGTCCCGCCGGGGCGGCCGGCGGCCGGTGGTGATCGGCGACGACCGGGCGCTGCGGCGTGCCGTGTCGCTGCTGCACCGGGAGCGGGAGCCCGCCATGAGCGCGCTGTCGCTCGTCCCCGTCGGCGCGTCGGGCGCGCTGGAACTCGCCCACTCGCTCGGCGTGCCGAACGGTGCCGTGGCGGCGGCGCGCACGGCGCTGGACGGGGCGGTGCGCCGCCTCGACCTGCTCGTGGACGACAGCGACGGCGTGGTCCTGGGCGCGCTGCGCATCCCCGCGCTGAACGGAGCCCCCGGCACGGGGGCCGACCGGCCGGGCGGGTCCTCCGTCTGGGACGCCTGCCGCTCCCTGGTCCGCACCCTGGTGCGCCCCGCGCCCGAGGAACCGGCCGCCGTGCCGCCGACGCACCGGTTGCGCGTGGAGGCCGACGGCGTCGTGCTGAACGACCTCGACCGCCCGGTCGCGTCCGTGACGGTGACGTCGGGCTGCGGCGACGACGGCCTGGCCGCCGTGACGATCGACGCGCCGGACACCGCCCCGGTCACCACGGAGGCGAAGGCGGTCACGGTCTCGGGGGCGGACTTCCGCTACCGGGCGGACATACAGGTCGCGGGGCCGGTGCGGACGCGGACGTGGACGGTACGGGCGGGGGCCTGGGGGCTGATGCTCCCGGCGGGGTAGCGGGCGCGGGAGGGCGCGCGGGAGGGCCGTCCGCCCGCGGGCCTCACACCTCGACCCGCAGCTCCTTCAGGCCCCTGATGACATAGCCCGGGTTCCACTCGGGCTCGGCGGTCAGCCGCAGCCCGGGCGCCTTGCGCAGCAGCTCGCCGAAGGACGCGGCCAGCTCGACGCGGGCGAGCGGGGCGCCCAGACAGAAGTGGATGCCGGCGCCGAAGGTGATGTGCGGGTTCTCCCGCCGGGCGAGGTCCAGGGTGTCCGGTTCGGTGAAGCGGGCCGGGTCGCGGTTGGCCGAGCCGAAGAGCAGGGCCACCTCGGAGCCCCGCGGAATGACCGTGCCGTCGATCTCGATGTCGTCCAGGACCCAGCGCTCGAACATCTGGAGAGGGGTGTCGTACCGCATCAGTTCCTCCAGCGCCGTGGGCAGCAGCCCGTGGTCGGCACGGAGGGCGGCCAGCTGCTCGGGGTGGCGCAGCAGCGTCCACCAGCCGTTGACCGTGGTGTTGACGGTCGCCTCGTGGCCGGCGTTCAGGAGGAGGACGCAGGTGGAGACCATCTCCTGCTCGGTCAGCCGCTCGCCCTCGTCGTGGGCGGCGACGAGGGCGGAGACGAGGTCGGTGCCCGGGTGCGCGCGCCGCTCGGCGATCAGTTCGCGCAGGTACGCGGAGAACTCCAGGGAGGCGCGGACGGCGGCGCGGGCGGTGTCCTCGGACGGGTTGAGCTCGAACATCCCGCAGATCGCCGCGGACCAGGGCCGCAGCGGGGCCCGGTCGGACTCCGGGATGCCGAGCATCTCGGCGATCACGGCGACGGGCAGCGGTTCGGCGACGGCCGCCAGCAGGTCGCCCCCGCCCTGCTCCACGAAGTCGTCCACGAGCCCGGCGGCCAGCCGCCGGACGGTGGGGACGAGCTGTTCGACGGTGCGCGGGGTGAACGCCTTGGACACCAGGCGCCGGATGCGGGTGTGGTCCGGCGGTTCGAGGTCCAGCAGCCCCTGCCCGTTCAGCGTCTCGAACGGCTCGTGCTCCGGGGGCGGCGGCGTCCGGCCGAACTCCTCGTGCGTGAACCGGTGGAGGTAGGTGCGCCCCAGCCGCCGGTCCCGCAGCAGGGCGGACACGTCGGCGTGGTGCGGGACGAGCCACTGGCCGGTGGCCTCGAACCAGTGCGCCCGGCCGGTGGCCCGCAGCTCGGTGTAGGCGGGGTACGGGTCGGCGACGAACGCCGCCGACCAGGGGTCGAACGGGGCGGGGGAGGTGCTGGGCTGTTCCATGGGCCGACGCTAGACCACCGTGCGGGAAGACGCTTGGCCCACCGTGCTCAGGAAGGCGTGACCAAGCGGGCCTCGTAGGCGAAGACGGCGGCCTGGGTGCGGTCACGGAGGCCGAGTTTGACCAGGATGCGGCTCACATGGGTCTTGATGGTCGACTCGGCGACGACCAGGTGGCCCGCGATCTCCGCGTTCGACAGACCCTGGGCGATGAGGACGAGCACTTCGGTCTCGCGCTCGGTGAGGTCGCCGACCCGGGCCAGGGCCGGCGGGCGGGGAGCGGCGGCGAGCCTGGAGAACTCGGTGATCAGCCGCCGGGTCACGGTGGGGGCCAGCAGCGCCTCACCGGAGGCGACCACACGTACCCCGTCGGCCAGCCGGCGGGCCGAGGCGTCCTTGAGGAGGAAGCCGGAGGCCCCGGCGCGCAGGGCCTGGTAGACGTATTCGTCCAGGTCGAAGGTGGTGAGGACCAGGACCTTCGCGTCCTCGTCGGCGGCGACGATCTCGCGGGTCGCCTCGATGCCGTTGAGCTCCGGCATGCGGATGTCCATCAGCACCACGTCGGGGCGGAGCGCGGCGACCTGGGAGACGGCCTCGCGGCCGTTCACCGCCTCGCCGACGACCTCGATGCCCGGCATGGCGTTGAGCAGGACCGAGAAGCCCTCGCGGACCATCATCTGGTCGTCCACGATCAGGACCCGGATCGGCGGGGCGGCGGGCCGCGTCGTCACAGCTGCTCCGTCCGCTGGGCCGGGATGAAGGCCATGACCTCGTAACCGCCCTCCTCGGTGGGCTCGGCGGTCATCTCGCCGTTCAGCATCGCGACCCGCTCCCGCATCCCGGTGATCCCGTGCCCGGCCCCCGGCGACGGCTTCACCGGAGCGGTCGGCGGTCCGTTGACCACGCGCAGCCCGAGCCCGCCGAGGACGTAACCGATCTCGACCCTGGCGGTGGCGCCCGGGGCGTGCCGCAGGCTGTTGCTGAGCGCCTCCTGGATGATCCGGTACGCCGACAGCTCGACGCCCTGGGGCAGCTCGCGGACCGCCCCGGTCACCGCCTTCTCCGTCACCAGGCCCGCGTCCCCGACGTTGGCGAGCAGCCGGTCGAGGTCGGCGAGGGTGGGCTGCGGCGCGTCCGGTGCCTCGTAGTCGTCGGCCCGGACCACACCGAGCACCCGGCGCAGCTCGGTGAGCGCGGCCACGGCGTTCTCCCTGATCGTGACGAACGCCTGCTCCAGCTCCGGCGGCGGGTTCTCCACCCGGTACGGAGCGGCCTCGGCCTGGATGGCGACGACGGACATGTGGTGGGCGACCACGTCGTGGAGTTCGCGGGCGATCGTGCTGCGCTCCTCCAGCAGCGTGCGCCGGTCGCGCTCGACGGCGGTGACGGTGCGCTGCACGGTGACCTCGCGCTGCGCCTCCCGCCGGACCTGGGCCATGCTCACCAGGAGCAGCGCGAACGCCGAGACCACCGCCATGCCCGCGGTGCCCGGCCCACCGGCCCCGCCGGTGACGACGCCCTCCACGACGAGGCCCAGCAGCAGCGTGAGCACCCACATCCCGGCGGCGGTGCGCGGCCGGGTCCTGGCCGCGACGACGAACAGCACCACCAGGTGGGCGACGAAGACGCTCGCCGACCACGGTTCGTAGCCGCCCACCACCACGCTCACCGGCATCAGGACCATCGACATCCAGAACGCCCCGACCGGCCTGACCAGCGTCATCGCCACACAGGCGGCGGGCAGCAGCCCGGCCAGCAGGACGCCGGCGTTGCCGGTGATGGCGAACCCCTCGATGAAGATGATCAGCGCGACGCCCAGCACCACCGCGTGCGGCATCCACGCGGCCTGCGCCGCGAGCCGCCGCGGCAGCCGCCCGGTCAGAAGCCCGTCCGTGCGCATCGGGGGCATCGGCCGGTAGGCGAAGGCGTCCTCGAAGAGGTCTTCCCTGAGGTCGTCCCTCGCTCGCGCGGCGAGCCGTAGCTCCGGGCTTCTGGTCCTGGTCTCGGTCACGTCTCCACGGTAGGCGGGGCGGCGGCCCGGGTCGTCAGCAGTGTTGCGGATTCCCGGCCGTCCGTCGCAAGTACTACGCGCCCGCCGCCGCGGCTACCAGGCGAGCTGGGCGATCTCCTCCGCGACCACCGCGCACGCGTCGGCGGCCGGGTCGATCAGCGGGAAGTGGCCGACGTCCGGCAGCAGGGTCAGGCCCACCGTCTCGCCCTCCTTCGCCGCCGCGTCCACGAACGCCTCGGCGACGGCCGCCGGGACCGTGAGGTCCGTCGTGCCCTGGACGACCGCGGTCGCGATGCCCGTGGGCAGCAGCCGGGACGGATCGGCGTACGCGTTCCGCTCGGCGAAGTCCTCCGCGGCCCCAAGGAGCTGCCCGACCGCCCCCGAGCACACGTCGAGCGCGACCGCCGAGCCGAAGTCCGCGATCGGCGCCAGCGCCACCACGCCCCGCAGCGCGGGCGGCCTCGGGAGCCGCCACGGCGACCCCTCCGGCAGTACGTGCCGGGCGGCGGCCCACAGCGCCAGCTGTCCGCCCGCCGAGTGCCCCGTGACGACGATCCGGCGGACGTCCGCCGCCGGCAGCTCCCGCGCCAGCAGCTCCGGCAGCGCGTCCATCGCGGCGGCGACGTCGTCGAAGGTCTCCGGCCAGCGCCCCGCGACCGGGCCGGTCCCGCGCTGCTGCGGAAGCTCGCTGCCGCGCCGGTACTCCACACTGGCCACGGCGAATCCGTGCCGGGCCAGGAAGTCCGCGAACGGCGACACATGCGCCCGGTCGTACGGGGCCCGCCACGCGCCCCCGTGCAGCACGACCACGACCGGCGCGCCGGTGCGGCCCCCGCGCGGCGCGTAGAAGTCGATGACCTGGTCGGGGTGGCCGCCGTAGGCGGCGGACGCGTCGGGGGCGACGGCCGGATGGGAGAAGGCCGACTCGGTCTCGGCGGCGTCCCGCTCGCGCGCGGCGGAATCCGACATCCTGCTCCCACCCTCCCTGTCGTCCGGCCCAACTGGCCTGACCTGCGGGGACGGTACCAGTACGGGGGAGAGCCCCGCCCACCGGGAATCGGCGCCGTCCGGTGACCGGGGCGAGCCGGTCACCGGACGGATGCGGCAGCCTACGCCGCCGGAGCGCCCAGGACCTCCGCGAGCACCCGCGCCGCGCGTTCCGCGTCCGCGAACCCCACGTACAGCGGTGTGAAACCGAACCGCAGCACATCGGGCCGGCGCAGGTCCCCGACGACACCGCGCGCGATCAGCTCGGCCATCACGGGCTCCGCGTCGTCGCACCGCAGCGCGATCTGGCTGCCCCGTTCCGCGTGGGCGGCCGGGGTGACGGAGGTGACCCGCCCCTCGGGGGCGTACGCCTCGACGCACTCCAGGAAGAAGTCCGTCAGGGCCAGGGACTTGGCCCTGACGGCCTCGATCCCGACGCCGTCCCAGACGTCGAGGGACGCCTCCAGGGCCAGCATGGACAGGATGTCCGGCGTGCCGACCCGGCCCCGGACCGCGCCCTCGGCCGGGGTGTAGCCGGGCGTCATCGCGAACGGGTCGGCGTGCGACGTCCACCCCGGCAGGGGCGAGTCGAAGGACGCCTGGTGGCGCTCGGCGACGTACAGATAGGCGGGCGAACCGGGGCCGCCGTTGAGGTACTTGTACGTGCAGCCGACCGCCAGGTCCACGCCGTGCTCGTCCAGGCCGACCGGGAGCGCGCCGGCGCTGTGGCACAGGTCCCAGACGGCGATCGCGCCCGCGGCCCGCACCGCGGCGGTCAGCCCCGGCAGGTCGTGCAGCCGGCCCGAGCGGTAGTCGACGTGGTTGAGCAGGACGGCGGCGGTCCGCGGACCGAGCGCGTCCGGCACGTCGGCGGGGGCGACCGGGACGATCCGGTGGCCGGTCATCCGGGCCGCCGAGGCGGCGATGTAGCCGTCGGTGGGGAAGGTCTGCGCGTCGACCAGGATCTCGTCGCGGCCCGCCGGCGCCAGCCGGGTCGCGGCGACGAGGGCCTTGAAGACGTTCACGCTGGTCGAGTCCCCGACGACGATCTGGCCGGCCGCCGCACCGACGACCGGGGCGATGCGGTCGCCGATCCGTTCCGGCGCCGTCCACCAGCCGCTCTCGTCCCAGGACCGGATGCGCAGCTCGCCCCACTCGCGGGTCAGGACCTGCTGCACCCGGGCGGGCACATGGCGGGGCAGCGCGCCGAGCGAATTGCCGTCCAGGTAGACGGTGTCGTCCAGGGTGAACAGCTCGCGCAGCGGTGCGAGGGCGTCATCGGTGTCGAGCGCCTGTGCGCGCTCTCGCAGGTCAGACATGGCTGCGGGCCGTCCAGAGCTCGGGGAACACGTTCTTCGTGGCGCGCTTCTCCAGCCAGGCCACGCCGGCCGAGCCGCCGGTGCCGGTCTTGGAGCCCATGGCCCGCCGGGTCGCGAGGAGATGGTCGTTGCGCCATCGCCACACCAGCTCGCCCACGTCGGTGAGCACCTCGCCGAGGCGGACCAGCTCGTCGTTCTGGTCCGGGTTGGCGTAGATCTCCGCCCAGACGGCCTCGACCTCGGGCGACGGCTCGTACTTACGGGTCAGGTCCCGGCCGAGCACGGAGTCCGGGACCGGGTGCCCGCGCCGGGCGAGCAGGGCCAGGGCCTCGTCGTACAGGCCGGGCTCCGCGAGGGCCTTCTCCAGCTCCGCGTGGACCCGGGGCGCGCCCCGGTGCGGCACCAGCATGGACGCGGACTTGTCGCCGAGCAGGAACTCCATCCGCCGGTACATCGCCGACTGGAAACCGGAACCCTCGCCGAGCGAGGACCGGTAGGAGTTGAACTGGGCGGGGGTGAGCTGGGCGAGCGGCGTCCAGGAGGCGTTCAGGGCCTCCAGTTCGCGCAGTGACCGCTTCAGCGCGTCCCGCGCGACGTCCAGGCGGTCCTCGCGCATCGCGTGCGCGGCGGTCTCCCACTCATGGACGATGACGGTGAACCACAGCTCCATGACCTGGGTGGTGACCAGGAAGACCATCTCGCCGGGATCGTCCGAGCGGAGGTGCTGGAGGTGGGTCAGGACATCCGCCTGGACATAGTCCTCGTACGGAGTCGTGCCCGCGAAGTCGAGGTGCGGGGTCTCCGCACCGGTGGCTTCGGGGTCGGGGTGAATCGTCGACATCGCTGTCTCCTCGACACGAGCTTCCGGGTAGCGGTCCGCCCCTTCCCTGCGGAAGTGGAGCCCCGGTCCCCTGTTCGCATAGTAATCGCCGTCCCCGGACACGCGCAGGCCCCGCAGTCGCGGATGCGGAGCTGCGGGGCCTGCGGGTATCGCGTCGGGGGCCGGGTCCGGACGCGGCCTAGCCGAGGGTTTCGGCGGCGGTCGGCGAGGAGTCGCGCAGGAACGTCGAGCAGCGCTCGTACTCCTCCTGCTCGCCGATGGCCTGCGCGGCCCGGGCGAGGGCGTGCAGGGCGCGGAGGAAGCCGCGGTTCGGCTCGTGCTCGAACGGCACGGGGCCGTGGCCCTTCCAGCCGGCCCGGCGCAGCGCGTCGAGGCCGCGGTGGTAGCCGGTGCGGGCGTAGGCGTACGACTCGACGACCCGGCCGCCCTCGAACGCCTCGTCGGCGAGCTGCGCCCAGGCCAGCGAGGAGGTCGGGTACTTCGCGGCGACGTCGGCGGGCGCGGTGCCGGCGGCGAGCAGTTCGCGCGGCTCCGGGTCGTCGGGCAGGTGGGTCGGGGGCGGGCCCCCGAGCAGGTTCTCGTGGATCGACATGCCCCCAGTGTGCCTGGCACGGGGCCCGCCGAGGACCCGGTGGGCCCGATTCCGGCCCCGGCCCGCGCGGCCGGGGCAACCTGTACCGCTCAGCCGGTGGTCTCCGGCGGGCCGGCCTCCGGTGCGGGTTCCAGCGGCGGGCTCGTGACGCCGCAGTGCACCGCGCACTCGGGCCGCGCGGTGTCCTCCACGGGGGCGGGTGTGCGTACGGCCGCCCAGGCGATCAGCGCGCCGAGCACCAGCAGCCCGGCGCACATCGGCATCGCCCGCCGGAACGTCGCGGCGAACTCCCCGGCGTCCCGGTACGCCTCCGGCCCCATGCCGGCGAGCAGCGGCAGCGCGGCCACCGCGATGAGGCCGGCGGCACGGGCGGCGGCGTTGTTGATGCCGCTGGCGAGCCCGGCCCGGCCGGTGTCCACGGAGGCCAGGACGGTCGCGGTGAGGGGTGCCACGACGGTGACCAGGCCGACGCCCAGGACGGCCACGGCGGGCAGTACGTCGGTCAGGTATCCGGTGACGGAGTCCGAGCCCGGCCCCACGCGCAGCATCAGCAGCATGCCGGCGGCGGCGGTCAGCGGCCCGACGGTGAGCGGGATACGCGGGCCGATGCGCTGGCCCAGCTCGCCCGAGGCGGCCGAGAACAGCAGCATCAGGAGGGTGGTCGGCAGCAGCGCGGTGCCGGCGCCCAGCGCCGAGTAGCCGGCGACGACCTGGAGCTGGATCGCGGAGAGGAAGAAGTAGCCGCCCAGTGCCGCGTACACGCACAGGGTGACGACGTTGACGGCGGTGAACTGCCGGGACGCGAACACCGACGGCGGCAGCATCGGATGCGCCCGCCGCCGTTCGAGCCGGACGAAGCCGGCTCCGAGGAGCACCCCGCCCGCCGCCGACCCGATCACGGCCGGGGAGGCGCCCTCCTCCGGCGCGGCGATCAGCGCGTATGTGACCAGGGCGAGCGCGAGGGCGCCGAGGGCCGCCCCGGCGACGTCGAAACGCCCTTGCGCGTGCGGGTCCCGGGACTCCGGTACGTGGCGCAGCGCGACGGGCACGCAGACGGCGGCGAGCGGCAGGTTGAGCAGGAACACCCAGCGCCAGCCCGGTCCGTCGACCAGCCAGCCGCCCAGGAACGGCCCCACGGCGGCGCCGACCCCGCCGAACCCGGACCACAGCCCGACCGCGCGGGCCCGGTCGTCGGGATGGAAGCTCGCCTGGATCAGGGCCAGCGAGCCGGGCGTCAGCAGCGCCCCGCCGACCCCTTGGAGGGCGCGGGCGGCGATGAGCACGGGGGCGTTCGGCGCGAGGCCGCAGAGCAGCGAGGCGGCGGCGAACCAGATGACACCGGCCACGAAGACCCGCCTGCGCCCGTAGCGGTCGCCGAGCGCCCCGCCGAGCAGGATCAGCCCCGCGAGGGTCAGCATGTAGGCGTTGACGGTCCACTGGAGCGCGGCCAGATCGGTGCCCAGGTCGTCGCCGATACGGGGCAGGGCGACGTTGATGACGGTGGAGTCGAGCATCGCCATGCTCGACCCGAGCACCGTCGTCAGGACGACCCAGCGCCCGGCGGCGGAGGCCACCCTGATCGCGGGCCCGTCCGCCTCGCTCTTCTCCATGGCCTCAGCATCGTCGGCACCCGGCCGAAAGGCCACCGGGCACCCTCAGCCGGCGACCCGTACCGCCTCGATGCCCCGGATCAGCGCATCGAGCCCCGCCTCGACCTTGCTCCGCGCGCACCCCACGTTCAGCCGTACGAAGCCGTCGGCCCCGTAGGTGCTGCCGGGCATGACCGCGACGCGCTCCCGCTCGATCAGCACGCGCTGCAACGCCTCGTCGTCCCGGACGCCCGCGCGCCGCAGATCGATCCAGGCCAGGTACCCGGCCTGCGGCGGCTCCCACGCCAGGGCGGGGAACGCGGCGTTCAGCCGCTCGGCGACCAGGGCCAGGTTCTCCACGACGTACGCACGTACCGCGTCCAGCCACGGCCCGCCCTCCCGGTACGCGGCGATGTGCGCGGTCAGCGAGAGCACCGCCGGTGAGGCCAGGCCCTCCGCCGTCTCCATCCGGCGCAGATACTCGGTCCGGTCCTCCGGCCGCCCGATGAGGCCGTACGAACCGGTCAGCGCCGGGAAGTTGAACGACTTCGAGGCCGAGGTGATGACCGCCCAGCGCGCATCACCGCCCACCCGGCTCCACGGCACGTGCGGGCGTCCGTCGTGCACGAAGTCCGCGTGGATCTCGTCACTGATCACGGCCACTCCGTGGCGCGCGGCGAGCGCGGCCATCCCGGCGAGCTCCGCCTCCGTCCACACCCGCCCGGACGGGTTGTGCGGGGAGCAGACCAGCAGGACCTTGCTGTCCGGCCGGGCGAGCTCCCGCTCCAGCGCGTCGGTGTCCCCCAGCGGCACACCCCGCAGCTCCCGCCCGAGTCCGTGGATCGCCTTGCGGAAGCCGTCGTACGTGGGCGTGTGCAGGACCACGCCGTCGCCCTCGGCCGTCCACATCTGGAGCAGCTGCGAGAGCTGGCTGAGCACGGACGGCCCGTAGACCAGGCTCCCGGTGTCGATCTCGGTGCCGTACCGCGTCGCGTACCAGTGGGCGATGGCCGGCCGGAAGTCGCCCAGCCGCCAGTCCGTGTAGCCGAGCACACCGTGTTCGAGCCGGGTCCGCAGGGCGGCCAGCACCTCGGGGGCGGTCTCGAAGTCCATGTCGGAGATGGTGAACGGCAGCAGCCCGTCCACCCCGAAGCGGTCCGCGACCCCGTCCCACTGGACACACCAGGTGCCGCGGCGGTCGATCGCGGTGTCGAAGTCGTAGGACGTACTCACAGCTGTTCCCTCGGGTCGTGCGTGCCGGGTCCGGACACGCCGTGGGCCCGGCACCCCGAGGGGAGCCGGGCCCACGGCACACATCCGTACCGGATTACTTCAGCTTGGTGCCGGTGGAGCGCAGGTTGGCGCACGCCTCGGTGACACGCTTGGCCATGCCGCCCTCGGCGGACTTGCCCCAGCTGCGCGGGTCGTAGACCTTCTTGTTGCCGACCTCGCCGTCGACCTTCAGCACACCGTCGTAGTTGCGGAACACGTGGTCCACGATCGGGCGGGTGAAGGCGTACTGGGTGTCGGTGTCGAGGTTCATCTTCACGACGCCGTTCTCCAGCGCGGTGGCGATCTCCTCGGCGGTGGAGCCGGAGCCGCCGTGGAAGACGAAGTCGAACGGCGACGTCTTGCCGTACTTGGCGCCGACGCCCTCCTGGAGGTCCTTGAGGAGCTCCGGGCGCAGGACGACGTTGCCCGGCTTGTAGACGCCGTGCACGTTGCCGAACGAGGCGGCCAGCAGGTAGCGGCCCTTCTCGCCCAGACCCAGCGCCTCGGCGGTGCGCAGCGCGTCGTCCACGGTCGTGTAGAGCTCGTCGTTGATCTCGTGGGTGACGCCGTCCTCCTCGCCACCGGTCGGGGTGATCTCGACCTCAAGGATGATCTTGGCGGCGGCGGCCTTGGCCAGCAGCTCCTGGCCGATGGCCAGGTTGTCGGCCAGCGTCTCGGCCGAGCCGTCCCACATGTGCGACTGGAACAGCGGGTTCAGACCCTTGGCGACACGCTCCGCGGAGACGTCGATCAGCGGACGGACGTAGGTGTCCAGCTTGTCCTTGGGGCAGTGGTCGGTGTGCAGCGCGACGGTGATGTCGTACTTGGCGGCGACGATGTGCGCGAACTCGGCGAGAGCGACGGCGCCCGTGACCATGTCCTTGTTGTACTGGCCGCCCAGGAACTCCGCGCCGCCGGTCGAGATCTGCACGATGCCGTCGCTCTCGGCCTCCGCGAAGCCGCGCAGGGCGGCGTGCAGGGTCTGGGTCGACGTCACGTTGATGGCCGGGTAGGCGAACTTGCCTGCCTTCGCCCGGTCGAGCATCTCGGCGTATGCCTCGGGGGTTGCGATGGGCATCTGTCCGCTCCTTGGGATGTGCGGGTGTGCGTGCTGGGTCCCTGACCTGGGGGCGACGTCATCGTCGCCCCCATCTTCCCAGACTCTCGTTCCGGCTCCACCCGGCGGTGTCTCCCAGCCGGGGCGGCCTCCGCTCACGGGCGTACGACGAAGGCGGTCTGTTTCACGTGAAACAGACCGCCTTCGGGCAAACCACCAGGTCAGGCGAGGTCGAGGTCCGGGACCGTGTACACGTGGACGTACGGAAGGCCCGCCTCGGCGATGGCCGGAGCGGCACCGCGCTCCACGATCACGGCCACGGCCACGACCTCGCCACCGGCCTCGCGCACGGCCTCGACGGCGGTCAGCGGCGAGCCGCCGGTGGTCGAGGTGTCCTCGACGACGAGGCAGCGACGGCCCTTGACGTCCGCGCCCTCGATCCGGCGCTGCATCCCGTGGGCCTTCTGCGCCTTGCGGACGACGAAGGCGTCCAGCTCCTGGCCACGGGCCGCGGAGGCGTGCAGCATCGACGTGGCGACCGGGTCGGCGCCGAGCGTCAGCCCGCCCACGCAGTCGTAGTCCAGCTCGGCCGTCGCGTCGAGCATGACCTGACCGACCATCGGAGCGGCCTTGCCGTCCAGCGTGATGCGGCGCAGATCGATGTACCAGTCGGCCTCCAGGCCGGAGGAGAGCGTCACCTTGCCGTGAACCACGGCCTTGTCCTTGATCTGCTGGAGCAACTCAGCACGTACGTCAGTCATGGCTACGAGGATAAGGCGCGCGTTTTACGCGACAGCCGCCCGAGGCGTCACGCGCCCGAGGCCGCAGACCACCCGGGGCCGCGGGCCCGCCCGCCGGGCCCTCGCGTTCAGAGCCGGCGCCAGCTCCAGGTGGTGGCGATCTCCAGCGGGTCGATCGGGGTGACGAGGCGCGGGTCGGTGTTCAGCCCGTTCGGCGGGCCCGACTGCGGCTCCACGCAGACCGCCTCGTCCTGCTCGTCGTAGATCACGACCCACTCGGACCGGCTCTTCACCGTCAGCTCCAGCCGCTCCGGCCAGGTGAGGGTGACATCGACTCCGTCCGGCATCCCGAAGCAGTCGTCCCACGGGCCGGGCAGCGGCGGAATCCGGCGGCCGGTCGGCAGATGGTTCCCGCCGCGCTCCTCCTGCCAGGCGGCGTCGAAGTCGATACGGACCTCCTCGCCGGTGTCGAGGCGGCGGCGGAACCACGGGTGCCAGCCCGCCTGGGCCGGGAAGGAGTCCCCGTACGTCTCGATACCGAAGGCCAACGTCAGGGAGTCCTCGGCCAGTTCGAAGATCTGCGTCACCCGGCCCGGGTACGGCCAGGGGTCGGCCAGGTCGTAGTAGAACGACGCCTGGGTCCCGCTCTCCAGCGCGGTACGCCACGCCGTGTCGCGGCCCGTGCCGTGGATGGCGTGCGGCGGAGCGGTCAGCGGCAGCTGGTGGAGGACGCCGCCGTCGCGGAACTGCCCGTTCTCGGTCCGCCCGCACCACGGCACCATCGGGAAGCAGCCGTACCGCTCCCCCTGCCGCAGCAGTTCGGTACCGCCGATCCGCAGGCTGCTGATCCGGCAGCCGTTGGCGGGGTTCACGGTCAACTCTGTGTCGCCGACGGAGAGCCGGACGTCCTTCTCGCTGCTGCTCACGGGACGACCCTACTGGCGCCGCTACCTCCGGCGCCGCAACGCCCGGCTGACGACCACCGCCGAGGCGAGGGCCAGCGCGGCCGCCGGGGCGACCCAGCGCAGCGTCGCGCCCGCACCGCCCGAATCCGGCGAGGGCGCGGGGGCGTACCGGCCGCGCGGCGGGGCGTGGTCGACCTCCTCCGCGCTGCGCCCGATCATGGTGCGCCGGGCATGCGCGGCCTCGGCCGGAGGCCCGTCCGGCACGGTGAACTCGATCCCGGCGACCGGATCCAGAGACGACGGCGGGATGGGCGCGTCGAACAGGGACTCCCGCTCCTGCGACGGCTCCCCGGCCTGCTCGGCGTCCGGCTCGCCGGCCCGTTCCCCGTCTTCCGCGCCCCGCTCCCCCGGGTGCTCCGCGCCCGGGGCCTCGTCGGGGGCCGCCTCATGCGTCGGCAGCGACTCCTCGGCGCCGCTCAGGGGTCCGGAGCCGCTGAGCGGGGAGGGGGAGCCGGCCGAGGGCTCGGGGCCGGTCTGGTGGCCGGTCTGGTCCGCCTCCTCGGCGGCCTCTTCGAGCGCCTTCTCCACGGCCTCCCCGACGGCCAGCTCATCGGCGGTGACCTCGGCGGCGCCGGGGGTCTCCGGCGTACCGGCGGAAGCCCCGGCCGCCCCGGCGGCCCCCGCACTGCCGCCCCACGCCTCGTCGGCCGCGCCCTCGCCCTGGGCCGCCAGCGACTCCGTCACGAGCTGCTGGGCGAACCGGTCCAGCAGGCGATGGGCCGTCGACAGCGCAGCCGCCGGCTCCAGGTCCCGCAGGCGGCCGTCACCGCTCGCCCCGCCCCCGAAGGAGATCGACGTGCCCTCGTCGCCCTCGGTCAGCCGGAGGGTCAGGGACAGCTTCGCCGAGCCGCCGCCCCGGGCCTCCGTGCCCTCGCCCTCCACCAGGACGGCGTGCACGGAGTCCACGTCCGGGTCGCCCGGCAACGGCGTGAGGCGCAGCGCGCCCCGGTACGTGATGGTGTGGCCGCCCGCCCGGATTCTGAGCCGGCCCGCCAGGGGGCTCGCCGACGCGTCGGCGTCCTGCTGGAACCCCGGTACACAGCGGGCGACCCGGACGGGGTCGCCCAGCGTCCGCCGCAGGGCCGGGACCGGAACCGGAACGAACACCTCATGCTCCATGGTGAACGAGCCTACTCAGCCCGGGCCGTCCCGTCAGCGCTTCCGCGTCCGCGACCGCCCCCGCACCCCGGCACCGCACCCGCCCGCCGCCCTCACCGCCCCTCCCAGTAGCGCGGGTGCACCAGCGTCGACGGCGCGAGGCCGGACAGCCGCCCGGCCTCCGCCCTGCGCCCCGCGTCCAGCAGCCCCGGGACGCTCAGGGAGCGCAGCGCGGGCGCGTCCGGGGCCAGGCCGAGCGTGGGCGTCGCCGCCGTCCCGGCCAGCAGGAACCCCCAGCCGCGGTCCCCGCCCGCGCCCTCCTTGGCCCGGTCGGGGCCCGCCGCGAAGCCCGACTGGCGCCCGCTGATCCGATAGGGGCGCGGACGCAGCCCGGCGGCCCGCATGGACGCGTCGACCGTCCAGTAGGTGCGCGGCCGGCCGACGGGTGGCCCCGCGTGCACCGCGAGCCGTCCGTCCGGCGCCAGGGCCTCGGCGATCAGGCCGTAGAACTCCGCCGAGTAGAGCTTCGTGCTGGCGGAGATCCCGGGGTCGGGGAGGTCGGAGATCACCACGTCGTAGCGGCCGCGGGCGGTCCGCAGCCAGGTGAACGCGTCGCCGGTCACCGTCGTCACGCGGGGGTCGTCCAGCGCGTGCGCGTTCAGCGCGGAGAGCGCGTGGTCCGTACGGGCCAGTCGGGTGACGGCCGGGTCCAGCTCGACCAGGGTCACGCTCCGCACGTCCGGGTAGCGCAGCACCTCCCGCGCCGCCAGCCCGTCCCCGCCGCCCAGGATCAGCACCCGGGTGCGCGTCCCGTTCATCGCCGGGTGCACCAGCGCCTCGTGGTAGCGGTACTCGTCGCGGGAGCTGACCCGCAGCCGCCCGTCCAGATAGAGGTCCAGGGAGCTGCGGCCGGCTCCGGTCAGCACGACCTCCTGCACATCGGTCTGCACGGCGACCCGCACCTGGTCCCCGTACACCGCGCGCCGAGCCGCCCGTTCGAAGTCGTCGGCCAGCAGCGCGGCCGTGGCCAGCACCGCGATCACCGTGACATTGGCGGCGATCAGCAGCCACCGCGCCCTGGGGGTCACGTCCCGCCGGAACACCCACAGCACCAGCGCCCCGCCCGCCGCCGCGTTCACCGCGCCGGTCAGCAGCGCGCCGGTGAGCTGGCCGAGCATGGGCAGCAGCAGGAACGGGAAGGCGAGGCCGCCGACGAGCGCGCCCACGTAGTCCGCCGCGAACAGATCGGCGACGGCCCCGCCCGCGTCCTGCCGGTCCACCCGCTGGATCAGCGTCATCAGCAGGGGGATCTCCGCGCCGATCAGGACGCCGATCGTCAGCGAGAACCCGACCAGCGCGTACCGCGATTCGCCGAACCAGGCGAACGACGCGTAGAGCACCAGCGCCGAGAAGCCTCCGACCAGCGCGAGCGCCGCCTCGATCAGCCCGAAGCCCACCGCGGCCCGGTTGCGTAAACGTTTCGCGAGCAGCGAGCCGATCCCCATCGCGAACACCATCACGGAGAGCACGACGGACGCCTGGGTGACCGAGTCACCGATCAAGTAGGACGCGAGCGCCACCAGTTCGAGCTCGTACACCAGTCCGCAGGCGGCACAGACGAAGACGGCGGCCAACACGAGGTACCGGCCGGTCCTCGGCCGGACGGGAAGCCGCGCCGCGCCCCCTCGCAGCGACACCTGCTGGTCGATCATGCCGCGAACGCTACGTCACTGATCGATCGCTGCTTGTCACCCACAAGGGTGTAACTGGCGCACCCGAGGCGCGGCGGGTGTGTGTCACAGCATCACCGCGGGCACCCGCACGCCCACCCGGGTCCGGGTCACGACGAGCCGGCCCTCCTGCGGGTACGCGTGCCAGGTGCGCCACCGCACCTGGCCCTCGGTCCGCTGGGCGAGCATGGCCGTGAAGGCGTGCGGGCTGCCCGGAAACGTTCCGGCGAGACCGTGCGGGTGGTCGGCGACGAGCGCCAGCAGCTCCTGCGCGCGCCCGGCGAAGGAGCCCGCGTTCAGCGTCTCGACGCGGGCCGCGAACTCGTACTCCCAGCCGCCGATCCGCTTGGCGACGCCCAGTGGCAGCGGGGTGCTGCTGCCGGGCATACAGGCGACGGTCTCGGAACAGCTTCCCTGCTCCTCCTCCAGAAGCACCTGGTGGGAGGCGCCGAGCAGCCGCAGCTGCATGGTGGCGCCGGCGAGTTCGAGGTCGAGGACGGCCAGCGCCGGGAGCGGCTCGCGCCCCAGCGCCCAGGCCAGATCGGCGGCACGGGTATCGGAATAGGCCGTATGAAGGGTCGTGAGCATGGGTCGGCTCCGCAAACACGCATGGACACATGGGACAGGGGACGCCCCCGCGTCGTACGCGTGGGGGTGGGAAGCGCCCGATCAGGTCCAACTGGGGTCCGAGGGCTGAATGTTCTCTCCAACGAGGGAATCACGAACTACGCCGCACTCACAGCGTTTTTGCCCAACTTGCCGGGGTTTCCATCCCCCTCGGGGGGCCTTCCGCTCACCTGTTCACCGCAGACCCATGAGCGGCCCCAACAAAAAGGAGCCCGGCGGGACTTGGCGCGTGCATCGCGCGTCCCGCCGGGCCTCAGGGCGTGTCCGCGGACACGCCCTCGCGGACCAACTGCCCCGTGTCAGCTGCCTCCGCCGCATCCGCCCCCACCACAGGAGGACCCTCCGCCGCACGAAGAACCCCCGCCGCAGGAGTGGCCGCCCGAGTGCCCACCACCGGAGTGCCCACCGCCGGAATGCCCGCCACCGCTCCCGCAGGACGAGCCGCCGCTGTCCCCGGCCCACCAGCTGCCCCCGGCGGCCGAACCGCCCGCCGTACCGCGCCGCCTGCCGCGCGCCGGCGTACGCCCCCGTCCGCCGGCCCCCGCCACCATCGCGACGAGGACCACGACCAGCACGACCAGAATCAGGCCGACCAGCACACCGCCCATGACCTCACGTCCTTCCGTCCCCCGAAGCGAGGCCCCCCGCTCCGCGCCCTTCCGGGCGTGCAGGGGAGATGCCCCCGCCGCCGGACGGCCAAAGCAGACTTGAGCAAGTCCAGAGCTTGCGCGCAGGATGGCGGCCATGACACACGGACGACCGCTGCTCAACCGCCGCCTCGCCGAGTTCGGCACGACGATCTTCGCGGAGATGTCCGCGCTGGCCGTCCGCACCGGAGCGATCAATCTCGGCCAGGGATTCCCCGACACCGACGGCCCCGAGGAGATCCGCGAGGCCGCGGTGCGTTCCCTGCGCGCCGGGCAGGGAAACCAGTACCCGCCCGGCCCCGGCGTCCCCGAGCTGCGCACCGCGATCAGCGGCCACCAGCAGCGGCGCTACGGCCTGGCGTACGACCCCGACACGGAGGTGCTGGTCACCGCGGGCGCCACCGAGGCCATCGCCGCCTCGCTCCTGGCGCTCCTGGAGCCCGGCGACGAGGTCATCGCGCTGGAGCCGTACTACGACTCGTACGCCGCCTGCATCGCCATGGCGGGCGCGACGCGCGTACCCGTCACGCTGCGCCCCGACACCTCCGCGGGCACCTATCGGCTGGATCTGGACGAACTGCGCGCCGCGGTCACCCGCCGTACCCGGCTGCTGCTGATCAACACCCCGCACAACCCGACCGGCACCGTCCTCAGCCGCGAGGAACTGGGCGCCATCGCGGAACTGGCCTGCGAGCACGACCTGCTCGTCGTCACCGACGAGGTCTACGAGCACCTGGTCTTCGAGGGCGAACACCTGCCCCTGGTGGGCTTCCCCGGCATGCGCGAGCGCACGGTCACCATTTCTTCGGCCGGCAAGACATTCTCGTACACCGGCTGGAAGATCGGCTGGGTCACCGGCAGCCCCGAGCTGGTGACGGCGGTGCGCTCGGCGAAGCAGTACCTGACATACGTCTCCGGCGGCCCCCTCCAGTACGCCGTCGCCGAGGCGCTGCGACTGCCCGACAGCTTCTACGAGAAGCTGCGCGCGGACCTGCGCGCCAAGCGGGACCTGCTCTGCGCGGGCCTCGCCGAGGCCGGGTTCGCGGTCTACCGGCCGGCCGGCACGTACTTCGTCACCACCGACATCCGCCCGCTCGACGCGACCGGCGACGGCATCGCGTTCTGCCGCGCACTACCGGAACGCTGCGGAGTGGTGGCCGTCCCCAACGCCGTCTTCTACGACCACCGTGACCAGGGCGCTCCCTTCGTCCGCTTCACGTTCTGCAAACGCGACGACGTACTCCAGGAGGCCGTTTCCCGGCTGAAGCGGCTCTGACACATGAAGTGGCCCGGCACGGGTTCCCCCGGCCGGGCCGCTTCATGCGTACGGGAAGGACTCAGGCGTCCGGAGCGGCCTGCTCCGTGCCTTCCTCGGCCTTCTCGGCCGGGGCCAGGCCCAGGCGCTCCAGGAGCCACTTGTCGAACTCGATGGAGGCGCGCACCCAGCTGACCGTCGAGGAGACGAAGTGCTCCAGGGAGACGCCGGTGCCGATGAGCATCTGCGCCTCACCGATCAGGCGGACCGAGGGGCCGCCCTCCTCGCCCTCCTCGGGCTCGTGGGTGTGCGTGTAGACCTTGGGCCACAGGGTGCGGCGGTTCCAGTCGTCGATCGCGTCGAGGAGGACCGGGCGCTGGTCCGTGGGGTGCGGGCGGTCGTAGAACGTACGGACCGAGAAGACCTGCTGCTCGCCCTCGCCACGGAACATGAAGTACGTGCGGAATTCCTCCCACGGCGCGGCGAGGTCGCCCTCGTCGTCGACGACGTACTTCAGCTCCATCTGGTCCAGCAGCTGCTTGACGAGGTCCTGGTCAGGGACGACGGGGCCCTCCGGTCCTGCCGCCTGCGGTTCGGGCTGAGCCCCGAAGTTAGGAATCGAGGACGGGTCGATAGACATTGCCGGTACTCCTGTGGATCTCGTGGTTTCCTGCCCACGACCCTAGCCGCGTTTGGCCTCCGGGGCGTAGACCGCCCGGGTTATGCGTTCCGCGGAATCATCTCGGCACCGGTTCCCCGGGCCCTGGCCCAGGCGGTGGCGGCCAGGACGGAACAGAGCACTCCGAGGAGCCCGGAGGCCCCGATGGTGTTCGCCGAGGACCCGGTCAGCTCGGTCACCGCGCCTCCGGCCGCCACGCCGATGCCCTGCATGGCGGTCATCCCGGACCGGGCGAGCCCCAGTGCCTGGCCCCGTCGGTCGGGCGGGGTCAGCAGGACGAAGGTGGCCCCGGCGGTGATCTGGTACGCCGAGCACACCCCGGCGACGAACAGCAGGAGCATCGCGACTTCCACACCGGGACCGAGCAGATAGACGACCAGCGGCAGATTCGCGGCGACCGCCAGCGGGCCCAGGAGCCTGCGCCGGGTCTCGTCCCCGACCCCGGCCCGTCCCAGCAGGGCCGCCCCCAGCACCACGCCCGCCGGATGCGAGGCGAGCAGCAGTCCCACCGCGTAGGCTCCGCCGCCGGCCTCGTCCGCGAAGGGGGCGGCCAGCCCCTCCGGCAGGACGACGAAGCCCGCGAGCCAGCCGAGTGCGAGCAGCACGCGGAGCCTGCGGTCCCGCCAGATCAGCGCGGCGGCGCCGCCGACCTGGGCGCCGAGCTTCGCCGTACGGGCCTCGGCGCTCGTCACCGGGCGGGACTTCACCCCGAACCGGATGAGGACTGCCGAGAGCAGGAAGGTCGCCGCGTCCACCGCCAGCGACCGGCTGTTGCCCAGCCATGCGACCAGCAGCCCTCCCCCGGCGAAACCGACCAGCTGGCCGGCCTGATGAGTGATCAGCATGACCCGCTGGCCCCGCTCGTAGCTCTCGACGCCGAGCACGGTGGGCAGCAGCGCACCCTGGGCGGCGCGGAAGGGTGCCTCGGCCAACTGCGCCAGCACCAGCAGTCCGGCGAGCAATGGCAGCGGCATCCCCGGCAGCGCCATCAGCCCCACCATCACCATCCTGATCAGGTCGCAGCTGATCATGACCGTGCGCCGGGGGAACCGGTCGGCGAGACCGGAGAGAAGCACCCCGGACACCAGGTTCGGCAGGGTGGTCAGGGCGTAGGTCGCCGCAGTCCATCCCGGTGAGTCCGTACGTTCGAAAACAAGCAACGACAGCGCCACACGCGCCAACTGGTCGCCCAGAATCGACTGAGCAAAGGCGGCCCAAAGGGTACGGAATTCGCCAAGGTGAAAGAGATTGTCAGGTCTGGACTTCTTGGGTCCGTTGGTTATCTCATCGCCTACCCGCTCGTTCATGCGGGCACGCTACCGGCCACCCGATTCGACCTCTAACCCCAGCCACGAGAAGGTTGCCGCAGGTGAGGCACGGTGTCCTGATTCTGCGCGCGCCCCGGTCAGAACAGCGTGACACCGTGTCCCGAACTCCCTTGCCAGAGGGGGTGCAAGGGGGTCACGACAGCTCCTGGGAGCTCGTTCAGGCGCCAAGGGCCAGGCGCAGTGTTTGGCTCGATCCCGATGTTGAAGAATGGATCACCCCGGGTGGGGGAATGTGACACCCGGCAAGTCGGATGTCACATTCCCACCGATCGGCGCTTCTCAGCTCGCCGCTCCGACGATCAGGCCGTCCTCGAAGCGGTCCACACGGACCGTGTCGCCGTCCCTGATCTCGCCCGCCAGGATCTCCTTCGCGAGCCGGTCGCCGATCGCCGTCTGGATGAGGCGGCGCAGCGGCCGGGCGCCGTACGCCGGGTCGTTGCCCTCCTCGGCCAGCCAGGCCAGGGCCTCCGGGGTGACGTCCAGGGTGAGCCTGCGGTCGGCCAGGCGCTTGGCCAGGCGGTCGATCTGGAGGCCCGCGATGTGCGCCAGCTCGTCGCCGGACAGGGCGGAGAAGACCACCAGGTCGTCCAGCCGGTTCAGGAACTCCGGTTTGAAGGAGGCGCGTACGACCTCCAGCACCTGGCGCTTCTTCTCTTCCGGTTTGGTCAGCGGGTCGGTGAGGAACTGGCTGCCGAGGTTGGACGTCAGGATCAGGATGGTGTTCCGGAAGTCCACCGTCCGGCCCTGTCCGTCGGTGAGCCGGCCGTCGTCCAGGACCTGGAGCAGGATGTCGAAGACCTCGGGGTGCGCCTTCTCGACCTCGTCCAGCAGGACGACGGTGTACGGGCGGCGGCGGACCGCCTCCGTGAGCTGGCCGCCCTCCTCGTAACCGACGTAACCGGGCGGGGCGCCGACCAGCCGGGCGACGCTGTGCTTCTCGCTGTACTCGCTCATGTCGATGCGGACCATGGCCCGCTCGTCGTCGAAGAGGAAGTCCGCGAGGGCCTTCGCCAGCTCGGTCTTGCCGACTCCGGTCGGGCCGAGGAACAGGAACGAGCCGGTCGGGCGGTCGGGGTCGGCGATTCCGGCGCGGGTGCGGCGTACCGCGTCCGAGACGGCCTGCACGGCCTCGGTCTGCCCGATCAGGCGCTTGCCCAGCTCCGACTCCATGCGCAGCAGCTTCTGCGTCTCGCCCTCCAGGAGGCGGCCGGCCGGGATGCCGGTCCAGGCGCCCACGACATCGGCGATGTCGTCCGGCCCGACCTCTTCCTTGACCAGGGTCTCCTTGGGCTCGCGGGCGGCCTCCTGCTCGGCCTCGTCGGCCTCGGCCAGCTCGCGTTCCAGGCCGGGGATCTCCCCGTACAGCAGCTTCGACGCGGTGTCGAAGTCGCCGTCGCGCTGGGCGCGTTCGGCCTGGCCTCGCAGGTCGTCCAGGCGTTCCTTCAGCTCACCGACCCGGTTGAGGCCCTGTTTCTCCTTCTCCCAGCGGGCGTTGAGGCCGCGCAGCTCCTCCTCCTTGTCGGCGAGGTCGCGGCGCAGCTTCTCCAAGCGCTGCTTGGAGGCGGCGTCGGTCTCGTTCCTGAGAGCCAGCTCCTCCATGTGCAGACGGTCGACGGAGCGCTGGAGCTCATCGATCTCGACGGGCGAGGAGTCGATCTCCATGCGCAGCCGGGACGCCGCCTCGTCCACCAGGTCGATGGCCTTGTCGGGCAGGAAGCGTGAGGTGATGTAGCGGTCGGACAAGGTCGCCGCGGCGACCAGGGACGCGTCGGCGATCTGGACCTTGTGGTGGGCCTCGTAACGCCCCTTGAGGCCGCGGAGGATCGCGATGGTGTCCTCGACGGACGGCTCGGCGACCAGCACCTGCTGGAAGCGGCGCTCCAGGGCGGGGTCCTTCTCGATCCGCTCGCGGTACTCGTCCAGCGTGGTCGCGCCGACCATCCGCAGCTCGCCGCGGGCCAGCATCGGCTTCAGCATGTTGCCCGCGTCCATCGCGGAGTCGCCGCCGGCGCCCGCGCCCACGACGGTGTGCAGCTCGTCGATGAACGTGATGATCCGGCCGTCGCTCTCCTTGATCTCGGAGAGGACGGTCTTCAGGCGCTCCTCGAACTCACCGCGGTACTTCGCGCCCGCGACCATGGCGCCCAGGTCGAGCGAGACGAGCCGTTTGTCCTTGAGGGATTCGGGAACGTCGCCCTTCACGATGCGCTGGGCGAGCCCCTCTACCACGGCGGTCTTCCCGACGCCCGGCTCGCCGATGAGCACCGGGTTGTTCTTGGTGCGCCGCGAGAGCACCTGGACGACGCGGCGGATCTCCTGGTCCCGGCCGATGACCGGGTCGAGCTTGCCCTCGCGCGCGGCGGCGGTGAAGTCCGTACCGAATTTCTCCAGGGCCTTGTACTGCCCCTCCGGGTCGGGAGTGGTCACCCGGCGCCCTCCCCTGCTCTTCTCGAACGCGGCCAGCAGCTTTTTCGCGCCGGCCCCCTGCCCGTCGAGGATCTCACCGGCACGGCCGCCCTTCGCGGCGATCCCGATCAGCAGGTGCTCGGTGGAGACGTAGTCGTCGCCCAGCTCCTGGGCGCGCTGCGCGGCGTCCGCGATGACGGCCAGCAGCTCGCGGTTGGGCTGGGGCGGCGCGACGGTCGACCCGGTCACGCTGGGCTGCGCGGCCAGGAGCCGTTCCGTCTCGGTGCGTACGGCGATCTGATCGGCCTCGACGGCGGCCAGCAGATCGACCAGATTCTCGTTTTCCTCACCCGCGAGCAGCGCGAGCAGCAGATGCCCCGGGGTCAGATCGGGATGCCCGTCCTGCACGGCCCTGCTGGTGGCCGCGTTGATGGCGTCCCTGCTCCTGTTGGTCAGCTCGGCGTCCACGTGCGCTGTCTCCTCCTTGCGATGACGAGTCCGTTCCGTCTCACTACTGACACGATCAACGTGTACAAAGTTGAGTCTATTCCACTCAATGCTGTGCGCGTCGAAAGTTGAGCGCATTCCACTCAAGGCGAAACGCGGCAGCCCCCTCTTCCGAGTGAACCGGCCGTCGCGGGTACCCGCCACCGCAGGCCGCTCCCGCCCGCATACGCTGGGGCCATGGCAGTCGACGTACACCAGCCGAGCCCCGAATACCTCGCGTTCTGGCGCGAGAGCCACGTGTGCACGCTCACCACACCTCGCCCCGACGGCACGCCGCACGTGGTCCCGGTATGCGTGACGTACGACCCCGAGGCCGGCCTCGCCCGGGTCATCACCAACAAGCACAGCCGCAAGGTGGCCAACATCCTGGCCGCGGGGCCGGACGGCGCCCGGGTCGCGGCATGCCAGGTGCACCGGCGCCGCTGGGCGACTCTGGAGGGCACGGCCCGGATCAGCACGGACCCGGAGCGGGTCGCGGAGGCCGTACGCCGCCACACGGAGCGCTACGACCGGGTGCCCTCGCCCAACCCGGACCGGGTCGTCATCGAGATCACCCTGGACCGGGCGCTCGGCCGCGGCTGAGCGCACCGCGCATCGGCAAAGCACAACGGCGCCACCGTGTTCAGGTCACGGTGGCGCCGTTGTGTGGGGGAAGTGACTGAGCGACGTGGAACGACGGGGGATCACTCAGGCACTGTGGGGGGTGGCGGCAATGGTTTCTGGTTCGAACAGCTGATGGTCACGCTGTGCGAGATTCACGAAGATCATGTCGTACCGGATGGCGCAGCGCACCGGCTGCGGCGCGCCCCGCGGCCTGCGCAGGCACCGGTAGGCGCGGACCTCACCGTCGTCCTCGCGGGCGACGACGACCGGGTCGCCGAACAGAGTGACCATCAACGAATCGCCACGGTGGGGCAGCGCCGTGACGAGATCGATGAAATGCCACCCTGACCGGTAGGCGGTCGCCATCTCACGTCGGAAGGTGCGGTCGTCCGGGGGGGTGGTCATGCTCCCGCCGCCCTCTTCGGGGCGGTGTCCCAGGCCAGGTCCGATGCTGGTACCGCGTTGGCCACCCCCGTCGACTTTGCGGCGGCACCGTCCCAGGCAAGGTCCAGGGCGCCGAAGACCCCGAGCACGAGCCCGGCGGAGAAGGCCACAGCAAGCACCGAGCGAAGCTTTCTACTACGCATGGTTGGCTTCGTCCTCACTTCCAAGGTTTTCTTCTCCCCCGCACCAGAAGACGATGGCTCATTCAGGCACGTCGATGCCACAGAAGCGGTGCATCATGTTCCTGTACATGCATGTTCCTGGGGGGTGGACAAATGGGCGCAGAGAGCACAAAAGAGGCACATAGCCACTCAGTGACTGCACTGTGTGACGAAGGAGCGCGTCTCTACGCCAGCGCGCTGAGTGTCGGAAAAATAGCCCGCAGCGAAACGGCGAACGCGCCGTGCCTGCTGGAATTCGCCCTTCTGCATCCCGATCCGGACGACCCCGACTGGCTCCGCCCGGTCCCTCCGTCAGCCGCCCTGACCCAGCGCCTCCACCCCATCGAACGCGAGATACGCGACCGTCGGCGGCTCTCCCTGGAACTGACCGACGCCTTCGAACCGTTCATGGCCATCAGCGCCCAGGCACCACCGACGACCCATGCCATCACGGTGCTCGAAGGCATAGAACGGATCAATGCCTCCATCGAACTGGCCATGGCCGAGTGCCGGTACGAGGTCCTCACCATCCAGCCCGGCGGCGGTCGCAGCGAGGACGCGCTCAACACCGCGGTGGAGCGCGGCAGGCTGCTCACCCAGCGGGGCGTGGCCATGCGCACGCTCTACCAGCACACCGTCCGGCACAGTCATGGAACCCTCAGCTACGCGGAGCGGATGGCCAGCGGCAACGTACAGATCCGCACCCTTGAGGAACTCATAGAACGGCTGATGATCTTCGACAACACCGTCGCCTTCATTCCGGCCACGGACGACCGGCGGATCGCCCTGGAGCTGCGACACCCAGGGATCGTGTCCTACCTGGTGACCGTGTTCGAACAATTCTGGCGCCGGGCGGTGCCGCTCCAGGAACAGATCCCGTACGACCCCACCGTCGAGGGCGTCTCCGGCGTGCGCCACTCCATCGCCAAGCTGCTGGTCGAGGGGCATGTGGACGAGGCCATCGCCCGGCGGCTCGGAATGAACGTCCGCACCTGCCGCTCCCACATCGCCAAGCTAGGTGCCGCGCTCGGCAGCACCAGCCGCGCCCAACTCGGCTATCTGATCGCCCGGTCAGGAATCCTGGACCAGGATTCCTGACCGGCCGGCCCCAAAGATCCCCACCCCCCGGGCCGGACGGGCGTGCCACGTAACGGGGGAGAGACATGGCCACGCCCTTGATCAGCCGGGGGAGTTCCCGGCTCCCCCGACACGTCCACAGTGGCCCGGGAATTAGGCTGGCACCACCGTCATCTTGCTGCACTGCCAAAAGTGGGGGGTCACAAATGGGAAGGGACAAGGGCATATCGCACCAGTCGCACGGTGATCTGGAACTGTGCGACGCCGGCGTCAGGACCTACACCGAGGCGCTCAAAGCCGGCCGACTGCCCCGCTCCGCTCTCGAACTCGCCCCATGCCTCGTAGAGTTGGCCCTCGTCCATCCCGACCCCCAGGACGATGGCTGGATCCGGCCGGTTCCGCCGTCCGCGGCGCTCTCGCATCTCCTACAGCCCGTCACCCGGGAGATCCACGAGCGCATCCGGCTCTCCGCAGCCCTGGCCGACTCCTTGGCCCCCCTGGCCTCCGTCGCCAGCGCCGATCCCAACCTCGCCATTACCGTCCTCGAAGGTATCCCGCTGATCGACGCGGCCATTCAGAACGCCACGGACAGCACGTGGGAGGAGGTCCTCACCCTTCAGCCCGCCGGGACCGGGGGGGAGGAAATAAGGCTCGAAAAGGCGCTGGACCCGACCCTGGCCATGGTTGAACGCGGTGTGACGCTGCGTCACATATACCAGCACCCGGCCCGCTACCACCCGGCCATCAAGACGTATCTGGACGAAATACCTCCCGGACACCTCCAGGTCCGCACCATTGAGCAGACAGCCGAACGGCTCATCGTCTTCGACCGCACGGTCGCCTTCATCCCCGCCAGCGCCAGGCGGGACGTGGCCCTGGAGATCCGTCATCCGGCGCTCGTGCGCTACCTGATCCAGGTATACGAGGTGCTGTGGGCCCAGGCCAAACCGCTCACATCCCCCCTTCAGGCCGCCGCGCCCCACACCCCGGTCACCGCCGCCCAGCTGAGCGTCGCGCGCCTCCTCGTCGAGGGGAACACCGACCAGATCGTGGCCCGCAAGCTCGGCATCAGCGTCCGCACCTGCCGCGCCCACATCGCCAAACTCATGCAAGCCCTCGGCGCCACCAGCCGCACCCACCTCGGGGCCCTGATCGTCCAGTCCGGCGTCGCGGCGGACGCCGGGGAAGACCTCGCGGAAGACGCCGAGGAAGGCGCCGGGGAATGACCGCACCGGCGGCGCACCCCCACAGCGAACGGGAGCTCTGCGAAGCCGCTCTCACCCTGTACGGGGACGCCCTCGCCGCCGGCCGCATCGCCCGCAGCGCCACGGAGCCCGCCCCCTGCCTCACCGCACTCGGCCTGCTCCTCCCCGACCCGCAGGACGAGGCGTGGCTGCGCCCCGTGCCGCCGTCCGCGGCCCTGGGGCACCTGCTCGGCCCCCTCAGCCGGGAGATCGACGCACGGGTCCGGCTGACCACCGAGCTGACCCGGTCCCTGCTGCCGCTGCTCACGGGGGCGGACGAGGACCCGAACCGCGCGATCACCGTGATCGAAGGCCCCGACCGGATACGCGCGGCGCTCCACAACGCCTCGCAGTCCGCCAGGGAAGAGGTCCTGACCGCCCAGCCCGGCGGCAACCGCCTGGCGCACAACATGCGCCAGGGCCGGATGAACGCGGAGTTCGTCCTCGCGGCGGGCGGCCGGCTCCGGCACCTGTACCAGCACTCGGCGCGCTACAGCCCCCGGCTCAAGGAGTACCTGACGGAGATCCCGGCCGGCCGCCTCCAGATCCGCACCATGGAGCAGACCGTGGGCCGCATGCTCGTCTTCGACCGGACCGTCGCCTACCTCCCCGCCGACCCCGAGGGCAGCGCCGCCCTGGAGATCCGCCACCCCGGCCTCGTGCGTTACCTGGCCGGCGTCTACGAAACACTCTGGGCCGGAGCCACCCCCTTCACCGACCCCCTCCCCGCTACCACCCCCGGCGCCCCCGTAACCGCCGTCCAGCAAAGCATCGCCCGCCTCCTGGCCGACGGCTGCACCGACCAGACCGCCGCCGAAAAACTCGGCATCAGCGTCCGCACCTGCCGCGCCCACATCGCCAAACTCATGCACACCCTCAACGCCACCAGCCGCACCCACCTCGGCGCCCTCCTCGTCCAGTCCGGCATCGCGGAGCCCACCCGATGACCCAGCCCACGGAACACCACCACGACGGAAACGAACTGTGCGACGAGGCCGTCAGCCTCTATACACAGGCGCTCACTCAGGGCAGCATCTCCCGGTCCGCCGTCGCGCACGTGCCCTGTGTCGCCGACGGCGCCCTGCTCGTCCCCGACCCCCACGACAGCTTCCGGCTGCGGCCCGTACCGCCCACCGCCGGCCTGGCGCACCTGCTGCATCCCCTGGCCCGCCAGATCCTCGACCAGGTACGCGCGATCGACCTGCTGGCGAAGTCCCTCGTCCCCCTCACCTCGGCGGACCGGGAACCCATATCCCTCGCCACGCTCTACGGACGGTCGGCCATCCAAGCGTCCATCAACGGCTCCGCGCACGATGTCCGGGACGAGATCCTGACCATTCAGCCCGGCAGCACCCGTACCCCGGAACAGCTCCAGATCGCGCTGTCGGGGACACTGCCCACGGTCGCGCGGGGCGTCCGCATCCGGCACATCTACCAGCACTCCGCGCGCTACAGCATCGGCCTCAGGGCGTACGTGGCCCAACTGCCCAGCGGACTGCTGGAGGTCCGCACCGTGGAGCGGGCCATCGACCGGCTCATCATCTTCGACCGGGCCGTCGCCTACCTCCCGGCCGATCCCGAGGGCAGCGCCGCCCTGGAGATCCGCCACCCCGGCCTCGTGCGTTACCTGGCCGGCGTCTACGAAACACTCTGGGCCGGAGCCACCCCCTTCACCGAGCACCTGCCCACCGCGCTCCCCGGCGCCCCCGTAACCGCCGTCCAGCAAAGCATCGCCCGCCTCCTGGCCGACGGCTGCACCGACCAGACCGCCGCCGAAAAACTCGGCATCAGCGTCCGCACCTGCCGCGCCCACATCGCCAAACTCATGCACACCCTCAACGCCACCAGCCGCACCCACCTCGGCGCCCTCCTCGTCCAGTCCGGCATCGCGGAGGGCCCCGCCGGGCCCGTACCGCCGGAGTACGCGAAACGGCCCGCCACACCCGGGACACCGGGGTGACGGGCCGCGTGGCGCGGGGTCAGTCCTTGGGGCGCTTGGGGCGCCAGACCACCAGGGCGCTGGTCTGCTGCACGTCCTGGTAGGGGACCAGGTCGCGCCGGTACGACGCGTGGACCTGGGCCTCGCGCTGCTGCATGGCCGCCGCGGCGCCGTCCACGGCCGCCGAGAGTTCGGCGACGCGCTGCTGGAGCGCCGCGACCTGGTTCTCCAGTTCGATGATGCGCTTGATGCCGGCGAGGTTGATGCCCTCGTCCTGCGACAGCTGCTGCACCGTACGCAACAGCTCGATGTCGCGGGCCGAATAGCGCCGGCCGCGGCCGGCCGTGCGGTCGGGCGAGACCAGGCCGAGGCGGTCGTACTGGCGCAGTGTCTGCGGATGCAGGCCCGAGAGCTGGGCCGCGATCGAGATCACGTACACCGGGGACTCGTCGGTCAGTTCGTAAGGATTACGCCGTCGGCCGTCCACCTCAAGCTCCCTTCGCCGCCTGGAACAGCTCCGCCCTCGGGTCATGCCCCGCGGTCGCCTTGCGGTATGCCTCCAGCGCGTCCCTGGCCTCGGTACCGAGGTCGGTGGGCACGGTCACCTCGACGGTGACCAGGAGGTCGCCCCGGGTGCCGTCCTTGCGGACCGCGCCCTTGCCACGGGCCCGCATCGTACGCCCATTCGGCGTACCGGCCGGTAGCTTGAGGGTCACGGAGGGGCCGCCGAGCGTCGGGACCTTCACCTCGCCGCCGAGCGCCGCCTCCGGGAAGGTGACGGGCACCGTGACGGTGAGGTTGTCGCCCTTGCGGCCGAAGACCGGGTGGGCGTCGACATGGACCACGACGTACAGATCGCCGGCCGGTCCGCCGCGCTCGCCCGGGGCGCCCTTGCCGCGCAGCCGGATGCGCTGCCCGTCCGAGACACCCGCCGGGATGCGCACCTGCATGGTCTTCGAGGAGCGGGCCCGGCCGCTGCCCTTGCAGACGTCGCAGGGGTCCTGGGCGATGAGGCCGCGGCCCTTGCAGTCCACGCACGGGTCGGTGAGCGAGAAACCGCCGCCGCTGCCGCGCGAGACCTGGCCGGTGCCGACACAGGTCGGGCAGACCCTGGGCGTGCCGTTCTTGTCGCCGGTGCCGGAGCACGCCTTGCAGGGCGCCTGGCTGGACATCCGGAGCGGGACCGTGGCCCCGTCGACCGCCTCGGTGAAGCTGAGCGTCACCTCGGACTCGATGTCCTGACCGCGCCGCGGCTGCACCCTCGTACCGGCACCGCCGCCGCGGTTGAAGAGGCCGCCGAACACATCGCCGAGGCCACCGCCGCCGAAACCGCCGGCGCCGCTCTGGCCCCCGCCCTGGGCGCCTCCGAAAAGGTCCCCCAGGTCGAAGTTGAAGTTGCCCTGGGCGCCGCCGGGCCCGGCGCGGAAACCGCCGTTGCCGAAGAGGGCGCGCGCCTCGTCGTACTCCTTGCGCCTCTTGGCGTCGCCGAGGATGTCATTCGCCTCGGAGATCTCCTTGAAGCGCTCCTCCGCCTTGTCGTCGCCCTTGTTGGCGTCCGGGTGGAACTCGCGGGCGAGCTTCCGGTACGCCTTCTTGATCTCGGCGTCGGTGGCGTCCTTGGGGACGCCGAGAACCTTGTAGTAGTCCTTCTCGACGAAGTCCTTCGTACTCATCGACGTCCCTCCTTCCGGACGACCGGCCGGGAGCCCCCCGTCCGGCCGGCGCCGGGCCCGCAGGCCCTGGCACCGGCCGGGCGGAAGGCCCTGGTGGCCGGGCGGTGTGCTGCCAGGTGATCGGACGGAATGTCAGACCTCCTCGCCGCCACCGCTCTCCTCGTCGTCTGCCTTCTCTTCCTTCGCGGCCGCGGGAGCCGCGCCCGGCTGGGGTTCGGCGACCGCGACCCGCGCGGGGCGGATGGTGCGCTCCCCGATCCGGTACCCGGGCTGGAGGATCGCCACGCAGGTCGTCTCCGTGACGTCCGGCGCATAGCTGTGCATCAGGGCCTCGTGGACCGTCGGGTCGAAGGGCTCGCCCTCCTTGCCGAACTGCTGGAGGCCCAGCTTCGCGACGACCGTCTCCAGCGATTCGGCCACCGACTTGAACCCGCCCACGAGCTCGCCGTGCTCGCGGGCCCGGCCGACGTCGTCCAGGACGGGCAGCAGCTCGGACAGGAGGTTCGCGACGGCGATCTCCTTGACCGTGACCCGGTCCCGCTCCACCCGGCGACGGTAGTTCTGGTACTCGGCCTGAAGCCGCTGAAGGTCGCCGGTGCGCTCGTTGAGCGCCGTGCGGACCTGGTCCAGCTGCGCGGTCAGGGCCGTGCTCTCGTTCGCGTCCCCGGCCGGGGCCGCCGCCTCCTCCTCGGAGGGGGTGGCGGCCTTCGGCTCGGCGTCGTCAGAGGTGGCGCCGGAGGGGACGTCGGGCTTCTCCTCGAAGCCCGGAGTCTCCTCGGTCACGCCGCACCGCCCTTGGAGTCCTTCTCGTCGTCCACGATCTCGGCGTCGACGACATCGTCCTGGGCCTCGCCCTGGGCCTGCTCGGCACCCGGCTGCGCGTCGGCCTGCGGGCCGCCCTCGCCCTGGGCGTTGGCGTACATCGCCTGGCCCAGCTTCTGGGAAACGGCCGCGACCTTCTCGGTCGCCGTGCGGATCTCCGCGGAGTCCTCGCCCTTGAGCTTCTCCTTCAGCTCCGTGACCGCGGTCTCCACCTCCGTCTTCACGTCGGCCGGAACCTTGTCCTCGTTGTCCTTGAGGAACTTCTCCGTCTGGTAGACGAGCTGCTCGCCCTGGTTGCGCGATTCGGCGGCCTCGCGGCGGGCGTGGTCCTCCTCCGCGTACTTCTCGGCTTCCTCACGCATCCGGTTGACCTCGTCCTTCGGCAGCGAGGAGCCGCCGGTGACGGTCATCTTCTGCTCCTTGCCGGTGCCGAGGTCCTTCGCCGTCACGTGCATGATGCCGTTGGCGTCGATGTCGAAGGAGACCTCGATCTGCGGGACCCCGCGCGGGGCCGGCGGCAGACCGGTCAGCTCGAACATCCCGAGCTTCTTGTTGTACGCCGCGATCTCGCGCTCGCCCTGGTAGACCTGGATCTGCACGGACGGCTGGTTGTCCTCGGCCGTCGTGAAGATCTCGGACCGCTTGGTCGGGATCGTGGTGTTGCGCTCGATGAGCTTGGTCATGATGCCGCCCTTGGTCTCGATACCGAGGGACAGCGGGGTGACGTCGAGGAGCAGGACGTCCTTGACCTCACCCTTGAGGACACCGGCCTGGAGCGAGGCGCCGATGGCGACGACCTCGTCCGGGTTCACGCTCTTGTTGGCCTCCTGGCCACCGGTCAGTTCCTTGACGAGCTCGGTGACGGCCGGCATACGGGTCGAGCCACCGACGAGAACGACGTGGTCGATCTCGGAGAGCTGGATGCCCGCGTCCTTGATGACGTTGTGGAACGGGGTCTTGCAGCGGTCCAAGAGGTCCGCGGTGAGCTGCTGGAACTGCGAGCGCGTGAGCTTCTCGTCCAGGTGCAGCGGGCCCTCGGCGGACGCCGTGATGTACGGCAGGTTGATCGTGGTCTCCGTCGAGGAGGACAGCTCGATCTTCGCCTTCTCCGCGGCCTCGCGGAGACGCTGGAGAGCCATCTTGTCCTTGGACAGGTCCACGCCGTGGCCGTTGGCGAACTGCTTCACCAGGTAGTCGACGACGCGCTGGTCCCAGTCGTCACCACCGAGCTGGTTGTCACCGTTGGTGGCCTTCACCTCGACGACGCCGTCGCCGATCTCCAGGAGGGACACGTCGAAGGTGCCGCCACCGAGGTCGAAGACGAGGATCGTCTGGTCGTCCTTGTCGAGCCCGTACGCCAGCGCGGCGGCGGTCGGCTCGTTGACGATGCGCAGGACGTTCAGGCCCGCGATCTCGCCGGCCTCCTTGGTCGCCTGGCGCTCGGAGTCGTTGAAGTACGCCGGGACGGTGATCACCGCGTCGGTGACCTTCTCGCCCAGGTAGGACTCCGCGTCACGCTTCAGCTTCTGCAGGATGAAGGCGCTCATCTGCTGCGGGTTGAAGCTCTTGCCGTCCAGGTCGATCTTCCAGTCAGTGCCCATGTGGCGCTTGACGGAGCGGATGGTCCTGTCGACGTTGGTCACAGCCTGGCGCTTGGCGACCTCGCCGACCAGCACCTCGCCGTTCTTCGCGAAGGCGACGACGGACGGCGTGGTCCTGGCGCCCTCTGCGTTGGTGATGACGGTGGGCTCGCCGCCTTCGAGAACGCTGACGACGGAGTTAGTCGTGCCCAGGTCGATGCCGACCGCACGTGCCATTTTCGATTCCTCCAACTGACTACTTGAGTGGATCTGACTCAAGGATGCACGACTACCCTCCCGGAGTCAACAGACCTGAGTCAACCCGACTCAACTTACGTGCTTCCCATATACGCCGCCGGCGACACCTGGCGCCCCATACGCCGCACAGCCCTCCCCCATCATGGCCGCATGGGATCGTTCTGTCACAAAATGCCGTGAGCAGCGCAAAAGCGGCATTCGATCCGCCGATTGCAGGCAGGTGCGAACGATGCGTACGCAGAAACAGTGGGGAAGAGGGCCCCGGCCGCCCTTCTGGCGCCCGCCCCGGCTACCCCACCCGAGCGCCAAACGCACCCTCGACCTGACCCTCGGTTCGGCTCTGCTGCTCCTCGCCTCCCCTTTACTGGCCGCCGCCGCGCTGGCGCTGGCCGTACGGGGCCGCCGTGTGACACGCCGCTCCCCGCGCACCGGTCTGCACGGCAGCCCCTTCGTCCTGTACTACCTGGACACCCGGTGGCTGAAGCTGGACGTGGTTTCACGCCTGCACCACGTGGTACGCGGCGAGCTCTCCCTCGTCGGGCCCGCGCCGCTCGCCCCGGGCGACGCACGGAACGGCACCGGGGGCGCCCGGCACTGGCGGCAGGAGCTGAAGCCCGGGCTGACCGGCCTGGCCCAGGTGCGGCACCGGTCGGCGATGCCGTGGGACGAGGCGGACCTCCTGGACCAGCACTACGCCGAGCACCAGGGGCTGCGGCTGGACCTCGCGGTCCTCGTCGAGGCCGTACGCGTACCCCTGCGCGAGGCGGTCCACACCCTGCCGTGGCCCGGCAAGGCACACCTGAGCGACACAGATCACCGCCTGCCCGGCTACAGCGCGGCGGAATATGTGGGTAGTGTCGGCACGGACTGATTAAGTTACTGCTTAGTAGTAGCGATACTCGTAGTCCCGGTGGTCACTGGAAGACGCAGTAATCGCTAGTAGACGCTGGATCGATCCCACCCTCGCAGGCCCGAGGAGCCCCCAATGCAACTCGCCGCGATCATCGTGTCGCTGGTGCTGACCGTGGTCGGCGTTGCGCTCATCGCCCGAGCCGTCGCGCAGATCTACCGGTTCGTCACGCTCGGACAGCCGGTCCCGGCCGGCAGCCGCACCGACAACCCCAAGCAGCGCACGATCACCCTGGTCCGGGAATTCCTCGGCCACACCCGGATGAACCGGTGGGGGATCGTCGGCTTCGCCCACTGGTTCGTCGCCATCGGCTTCCTGACCCTGCCGCCGACGCTGCTCCAGGCGTACGGGCAGCTGTTCAAGGCCGACTGGGTGCTGCCGGTCATCGGCGAATGGCTGCCGTTCGAGCTGTACATCGAGTTCATCGGCCTGATGACGACGGTCGGCATCCTCGTGCTCATCGCCATCCGGCTGCTGAACCTCCCGTCCCGGGCGGGCCGCAAGTCCCGCTTCGCGGGCTCCAAGGCGTGGCAGGCGTACTTCGTCGAGTACGTCATCCTCATCATCGGCCTGGCGATCCTCTCCCTGCGCGGTCTTGAGGGCGCGATCCACCACGTCGACGGCTACGAGGCCGCGTACTTCGTCTCGTACCCGCTGGTCCTCGCCTTCAAGGGACTGGCCCTCGGCACCCTCCAGAACCTCATCTACTTCGTCGCGATGATCAAGATCGGCACCTCGCTGATCTGGATGATCACGGTGTCGCTCAACACCAACATGGGTGTCGCCTGGCACCGCTTCCTCGGCTTCCCGAACATCTGGTTCAAGCGGAACGCCGACGGTGCGGTGGCGCTGGGCGCGCTCCAGCCGATGACCACGGGCGGCAAGGAGATCGACTGGGAGGACCCGGCCGACGACGCGGTGTTCGGTGTCTCCCAGGTCGAACAGTTCTCCTGGAAGGGCATCCTCGACTTCTCCACCTGCACCGAGTGCGGCCGCTGCCAGTCGCAGTGCCCCGCCTGGAACACCGGCAAACCGCTCTCCCCGAAGCTCCTGATCATGTCCCTGCGCGACCACGCGCACGCCAAGGCCCCCTACCTGCTGGCCGGCGGCGGCAAAGACATGGAGGGCGAGGAGAAGGCGACCGAGGAGCAGCTGAAGGACGTTCCCGCGGCCGCCCTCGCGGAGGCCGAGCGCCCGCTGATCGGCACGGTCGAGGAGAACGGCGTCATCGACCCGGACGTCCTCTGGTCCTGCACCACCTGCGGTGCGTGCGTGGAGCAGTGCCCGGTCGACATCGAGCACGTCGACCACATCGTGGACATGCGCCGCTACCAGGTGATGATCGAGTCCGCGTTCCCGTCCGAGGCGGGAACCATGCTCAAGAACCTGGAGAAGAAGGGGAACCCCTGGGGGCTCGCCAAGAAGCAGCGCGTCGAGTGGACCAAGGAGGTCGACTTCGAGGTCCCGATCGTCGGCAAGGACGTCGAGGACCTCACCGAGGTCGACTACCTCTACTGGGTCGGCTGCGCCGGCGCCCTGGAGGACCGCGCCAAGAAGACCACCAAGGCTTTCGCGGAGCTGCTGCACATCGCGGGCGTCAAGTTCGCGATCATGGGCGGCGACGAGAAGTGCACCGGTGACTCGGCCCGCCGTCTCGGCAACGAGCCGCTGTTCCAGCAGCTCGGCGCGGAGAACGTGGCGATGCTGAACATGGCCTTCGGCGAGGACGGTGAGGACGACTCGACCAAGAAGGCCAAGGCCGCGAAGAAGATCGTCGCGACCTGCCCGCACTGCTTCAACACGATCGCGAACGAGTACCCGCAGCTCGGCGGCGAGTACGAGGTCATCCACCACACGCAGCTGCTCCAGCACCTCATCGACGAGGGCAAGCTGATCCCGGTGACCCCGGTCGAGGGACTGATCACGTACCACGACCCCTGCTACCTGGGCCGTCACAACAAGATCTACACGCCCCCGCGCGAGATCATCGCCAAGGTGCCGGGCCTCCGGAACGAGGAGATGCACCGCCACAAGGAGCGCGGCTTCTGCTGCGGCGCCGGTGGTGCCCGGATGTGGATGGAGGAGCGGATCGGCAAGCGCATCAACAACGAGCGTGTGGACGAGGCCCTCTCCCTCAACCCGGACATCGTCTCGACGGCCTGCCCGTTCTGCCTGGTCATGCTGACCGACTCGGTCAACGGCAAGAAGGCTGCTGCCGAAAGCGGCTCCGCCACGGGCGTCAAGGTGAAGGAGTCCGTCCAGGTCGTGGACGTGTCCCAGCTGCTGCTCGACTCCGTGAAGACCCCGGCCGACCCGGCGGGCGACCAGAAGTCGGCGGACGAACCGGAACCGGAACCGGCGAAGTAGCCGGACCGGCGTCACGGCGCGGTGGAGCGGTCGGACCTGCCTCGGGGGCAGGACCGGCCGCTTCCGCGTTTCCCTTCCGGGAGGGTAGGGAAGGCCCCCCGGGGTTCCCTTAGGGGATGTCACAGCTGGGCGTCAAAGGCCGGTACTTCCCCAGCCCCGGGCTCTCGTAACCGACGGACCGGGTACGTTCGATGACGTGGCTGGATTCAGGATCGGACGCGGCCGGGACAACCGCACCCCTCAACAAGGGCAACAGCAACCGCGGCAGCAGCCGTACGGCAATCAGGCACCGCCGCCGCCGTACGGGCAGCAGCAATGGCCGCCGTCGGGAGGACCGGGCGCCCCGCACCACGCCGCCCCGGGCTACCACGGCGGACACCAGGGGGCCGGTGGCTACCCGGGCGGCGGCTACGCGGGCGCCGGCCCGGACGAGCCGGAGTACTTCACCGACCCGACGCCGTACCCGTATCCCCAGGGCCCCAACCCCGGCGACCCGTACGCGAACAATCCGGGCCACACGCAGGCGTTCCGCGTGGACGAGGAACCGTACAGCGACGGCAACGCCTACCGCGCCGGTCACGCGCCCGCGGCCCCCATAGGCCCGCGGCTGCACTGGAAGCAGCTGCTGAGCGGCATCGTGACGCGCCCCGGCCCGACGTTCTGGCAGATGCGCGACTACGCGGTCTGGGGCCCCGCCCTGACCGTGACGTTCCTCTACGGTCTCCTGGCGCTCTTCGGCTTCGACCAGGCCCGCGACGACGCGATCCACGCCCCGGTCTCCAGCGCCGTGCCCTACGTCATCCTCACCGGCGTCTGCTTCGTACTCGGCGGCCTGGTGCTTGGCGCGGTCACCCACACGCTGGCCCGCCAGCTCGGCGGCGACGGCGCGTGGCAGCCGACGGTGGGCCTGTCCATGCTGATCATGTCGGTCACGGACGTCCCGCGCCTGGTCTTCGCGATGTTCCTTGGCGGCGAGAACGCGCTGGTCGTCATCCTCGGCTGGGTCACCTGGCTGGCCGCGGCCGCGCTCCTCACCTCGATGGTGAGCAAGTCGCACGACCTGCCGTGGCCGAAGGCGCTGGGCGCCTCCGCGATCCAGCTGCTGGCGCTCGTCTCGATCCTGAAGCTGGGCACGATCTGACGGCTGCGCGCTACGTACGCGAAAAGGGCCCCGGGTTGCTTAAGTTCTAGTGGTCGTTGCAACACCCCAGTTCAAGGGGTGTCATGGACTTCGAAATCCGCAAGGACAGGAACCGGCAGGGGCGCAAGCCGTTGACCCGGGAACGGGCCGCATACTTCCAGCTCATGGAGCAGGGTTACAGCACCCGGGAAGCGGCCCGAATCGTCGGCATCGACCGCCGCACGGGCAAGAAGTGGCGCAACGGTCACAAGAGGGGCCGCAAGGCAGTTCCTCCGCTCTACCAGGAGCTCGGGCACGCGTCCGTGGCTGCGGAAGATCTGGAGTCGCCGTCTTGCGGCCCCTCGCGGTTCCTCCAGGAGCGCGACCGCATCCACATTGCCGACCGGCTGCGCGAGAAGGCGTCCATCCGGCAGATCGCCGCCGAGCTGGGCCGCAGCCCGTCCACCATCAGCCGCGAGATACGCCGCAACCGGCGGACCATGCCCAAGGGAGGCTGGTACTACCGGCCTCACACCGCCCAGGCCCGTGCAGACGCCCGCCGGCCTCGCCCGAAGATCGGCAAGATCGGCCACAACCCCGAACTGCGGGACTTCATCCAGGACCACCTCACGATGCGGTGGAGCCCTGAGCAGATCTGCCAGGCTCTGCGGGCACGCTTCCCCGACCGGTCGGAGATGCACGTGACCCACGAGACGATCTACCAGGCCCTCTACGTCCAGGGCCGCGGAGAACTCCGCCGGGAGCTGACCCGTTCCCTGCGCACGGGCCGGGCCCGCCGGCGTCCGCAGCGCCAGGCCCACAAGCGCACCTCCCGCCCCATCAAGGACATGGTCCTGATCAGTGAACGCCCTGCCGAAGCCGCTGACCGGGCAGTTCCCGGCCACTGGGAAGGCGACCTCATCATCGGCAAGGACGGCCGCTCCGCCATCGGCACCCTCGTCGAGCGAGCCACCCGCTACGTGATGCTCGTGCACCTGCCGATCGGGCACAGTGCTGTCGCGACCCGCAACGCGCTCGCCGCCACTGTCCAGGCCCTGCCGCCGCATCTATGGCGTTCCCTGACCTGGGACCAGGGCTCGGAGATGGCCGCCCACAAAGCCTTCACCGTGGCCACGAACATCCCCGTCTACTTCTGCGACCCGGCCAGTCCCTGGCAACGGGGATCGAACGAGAACACCAACGGCCTGCTGCGGCAGTACTTCCCCAAGGGCACCGACCTGAGCGCTCACACCCCCAACCACCTGGAGCTCGTGGCCGCCGAACTCAACAGCCGCCCACGCAAAACGCTCGGCTGGGAAACCCCAGCCGAGCGCCTCGCTAAGCTACTGGACCTAGCCAGCTGACCAGCAGTGTTGCAACGACCCCTCGAATTCGCCTTGACCGGGGCCCTTTTGCACTAGGGCGTGTCCGGAAAGTCCCGTCGTACGCCCGGAGGGCGTCAGACGGGACTTTCCGGACACGCCCTAGCCGCTGTTACGCGTCGAGAACCTGCCCACTGCGCCGTACGACGGGCTTCTCCACGCTCCACGGGAAGTTGATCCAGCGGTCGGTCTTCTTCCACACGTACTCGCACTGCACGAGCGAGTGGGACTTCTCGTAGATGACCGCGGACCGCACCTCGGCGACGTGGTCGATGCAGAAGTCGCGCACCAGCTTCAGCGTCTTGCCGGTGTCGGCGACGTCGTCCGCGATCAGGACCTTCTTGTCCGAGAAGTCGATGACGTTGGGCACCGGTGCCAGCATGACCGGCATCTCCAGCGTGGTGCCCACTCCCGTGTAGAACTCCACGTTCACCAGGTGGATGTTCTTGCAGTCCAGCGCGTACGCCAGACCGCCCGCGACGAACACCCCGCCGCGCGCGATGCTCAGCACCACGTCCGGCTCGTACCCGTCGTCGGCCACGGCCTGTGCCAGCTCCCGTACGGCGTGCCCGAAGCCGTCGTACGTCAGGTTCTCCCGTACAGCGTCGGTCATCGGGCCCTCACACCTGCGTCCGGTGGAAATTCATGAAGGAGCGCGACGCGGTGGGACCGCGCTGCCCCTGATATCGCGACCCGTACCGCTCGGAGCCGTAAGGGAACTCGGAAGGAGAACTCAGCCGGAACATGCACAGCTGGCCGATCTTCATACCGGGCCAGAGCTTTATCGGCAGTGTCGCGAGATTCGACAGCTCCAGGGTCACGTGTCCGGAGAAGCCCGGGTCGATGAAGCCGGCCGTGGAATGCGTGACCAGCCCGAGCCGGCCGAGCGAGCTCTTCCCCTCCAGCCGCGACGCGAGATCGTCGGGCAGCGAGATGACCTCGTACGTCGACGCCAGCACGAACTCCCCGGGGTGCAGGATGAACGCGTCATCCCCCTCCGGTTCGACGGTGCGGGTCAGGTCCGCCTGCTCGACGGCCGGGTCGATGTGCGGGTAGCGGTGGTTCTCGAACACCCGGAAATAGCGGTCGAGCCGCACGTCGATACTCGACGGCTGCACCATCGACGCGTCGAATGGATCAATACGTACGCGTCCGGCGTCGATCTCGGCGCGGATGTCCTTGTCTGAGAGAAGCACCCACCGAGGATACGCAGAACGCGCGAGCCCGCCCTCATCGGGCCGCCCGCGCGCCTGTTGTCCGTCACCCGCCGCCGCTACCGCCGCTCGAACACCACGGGCACGGCATGCCGCAACCGAGCGCACCGGGGACACCGGATGAGCCGCCCGGGCCCGATCCGCCCTGCCCCGAGCTGCTGCATCGGAAACGAGCTGGTAGCGAAAACGTGCCCTTCGGCACAGCGGACGACGGTGCGCTCCATGGAGTCCATCAAGTCCCTTCCCCATCAAGCCGTGGACGAGACCGCCACATTAGGGGATGAACAGGACCCCCCTCCACGCGGCACTCCGACACCCACGCTACGCCCCCAACTCCCGCCACACACACGGCCGGTCCGGGACGTCGCCACGAGGGGATCACGATGGGGTACAGTGTCCGAGGATGCGCCGCTGTTACAGCGTCCGCACATTTTCGCGGGTGTAGTTTAATGGTAGAACATGAGCTTCCCAAGCTCAGAGCGCGAGTTCGATTCTCGTCACCCGCTCTTTGAATTAAGGTCCTGGTCAATGACCGGGACCTTTCTCATTGAGTCGTTCGATTCCGAAGTCGGACAAGAGTTTCCGCAACGGGCATGTCGTGCTGGCCCTTGTCCTTCTCCCAGCAGGTGAGAACGCTAGCGGTGGCCTCCGCCAGGTCCGTGGGCAGGTCAGCCGCACGAAGCGCATCGGCGACCTCCTCCATCTCAGGCGCCCACCGCCAGGCCCGAGCCGCCACGCTCGGCAGGTACTCCGGATCCGACAGAATCGCGGAGACCATGACCTCCGCTTCGGACGTCAGCTGCTCGCCGACCCCATGGACGTCGGCGAGCGCGTGTGCGACGCCGGCGAGCGTACGAGCGGCCTTCTGGTAACTGGCAAAGGCCATCTTCAGAGCGGAAGCGGAACCGACCACGTCTCCGACCCGGCACACGTGCAGGGCGGTGTCCGTGAACAACGACGCGACCAGGTCAACGGCGGATCCGGACCCTGCGAGGTAGAGCCTTGCCGTACGCCCGCCGCCCGGTGGCTGACCGAAAACGGAACCGTCCACGACTACGGAGCCAGGGCGAATTCCCTCGGCGATCCGCTGTACGCGCTGAGGGCTGATGGCGTTCACATCGACGTACACCCCGTCGAAACCGTGCGCAGCTACGGCCGCGGCCACGTCCTCCGCCGCCTGCGGTGGGCAGACCGAGAGAACGACCGCGCTACGAGACAGAGCTTCCGCAAGCGAGTCACAGGCTGTGGCACGAGCCTCCCTCGCACGGCGCCGCGTCTCCGCGCTGCGCTCCTTCGGCACCCACAGCACCTCGTGGCCGCCGCCGACAAGCTCGGCGCTGACCGCCGCGCCCATGGCTCCAGGGTGCAAGACGGTTACGACGGTCACTGGCTGCCTCCGGCGGAATGCGACGAGGGGTGTCTCTTCGACATGATCCTCTGCCGTGGTGCAGCACAGCGGGGGACTCGGCGCCTGGCTCGGACGAGCGGCCGACCGCCAGTACGGGACGAGGTCTCTCACGCGGAGGCCGCGTCATGGGTACCGTGCAGGAGACGAACTCTGTACGGACAGACCGGCGGTCGCGCCGGAGCGTCCGGCGGCCGGGAGGTGTCCAGATGCTGGAGGAAGCCGAGGAGATCGGCAAGCGCGCTCGCAGGGCGAGGCTGCGGCTGGGCATGCCGCAGGCCGACCTGGCGACAGCCCTCGGGAAGTCCCAGGGCTGGGTGTCGAAGATGGAGCGTGGCCTGATCGAGCTGGACCGGGTCGGGCTCCTCAACCAGGTGGCCGCCGAGCTGCACGTCCACCCGAACGACCTGATCGGGCGCCCGTACAGCAACTCCCCCGACGACAACCAGTGGCAGGTCGCCGCCTCATCGATTCTGCGCGAACTGCGCCGTTACGACCTCGTCCCCGTCTTCGATGGGACTCCGCGACCCTCGTCGCAGCTGTGGCGTGAAGTGACACGGCTGCACCGCCTGCGGGACACCGCTTCCAACGTGGCGATTCTCCGGGTTCTCCCCGACCTTTTCCGCGAGGCGCGTGCCCTGGCCGAGGAGTCGGAGGGGCACGAGCGGGAGGAGGCGTACGCCGTCTATGCCGTGTGCTGCAAGTTCGCGCACACCGCCGCCCATGCTCTCGGGCATCCCGAACTGGTCGCCATGGCGTGCGAGCGGGCCGCGTGGTCGGCCAGGCTGTCGGGGGACCCCGTGTTGCCCGCCGTCGCCGACTGGATGCGGGTCTGGGACATGTGGGCGACGGCTGATTGGACCGACGCCCTGACGCTCTCGGACAAGGCGATCACCTCGGTGGAGCAGGAGTACGACCGTGGCGAACCGCTGGCCGTACGAGCCTGGGGCACGCTGCAGCTGCGAGCTGCGGTTTCCGCCGCCCGAGCCGGCCGCGCCTCGGAGGCCGAGGACCGGATCGGTCACGCGAAAACTGCTGCCGAACGCATGGACGCGTACGTCGGAGCGCCGGTGTACGACCGGCATTCGCTGACCTTCTCTGCCGGGAACGTGCAGATCCACGCCATCAGCGTGGCTCTGGAGATGGGCAAGCAGGGCAAGGCCCTTGAGATAAACCGTCGTACCAGCCCAGACCTGGTCGGGTCGCTGCCCAACTCCCGCCAGGGGCATCACCACATGGATGTCGCCCGCGCCTGGCTGTGGGACGGGAACCGCATAAAGGCCCTGGCCGAGCTGGAGACAGCCGAGCGGATCGCTCCCCAGCTAGTGCGGAACCACCCCATCGCCCGCTCGACGCTACGCAGCATCGTCTACGCGGAACGAGCAGTGACGCGGGAGAAGTTGCGGCGCATGTCCGACCGCTTCCACCTGGACGGTTAGGGGTCGTATTCCTCCGGCTCATATTCGGGGGTCGTCGTGTCCCTAACTTCAGAGCATGACGCGACAGCCCTTTCCCCATCTCCCCTCGCAGGGAGTCGAGTTAGGTACGGCAGCACCCTTCGTTCCACGGCTCGGCGACCTCGCCACTGACAGCGCCCGTGAGGGCCGTGTCGGTGTCGTGGTCGCCCTCCCCGGCGAGGGCTCCGCCACGACTTACCACCTGCGCCCGCCCGGAGGCGGAACCCAGTGGTCCGCGCCCGCCGACGGGACGACGCTCAGGCCCGTGCCGGCGAAGGCCACGCACGCGACGCTGGCCGGCCGGGACGCGGTCTACGACCGGAGGGCTCGGCAGGGATCGGTCCCCGTCGAGTTCCACTTCGACGACGGATCGACCCTCGACGGCGCACTCATCCTCACCACGGCGGAGCTGGAGCGGCTATACGCGCAGACCAGCCGCCTCTTGGAGGCACACGAGCGCGCTCTCGGCGGCACCCCGTGACCGGGGCTCGACACCGCCGCGCCCGTAGCGCCGTATCCATCACCCCACGGCCCGACGGCGGGGACCGGCTCGCGCTCATGTTCCTGACCGTCGTCGGCCTGGTCGGTCCGGCATGGGCGCTGCACGAGCAGGCCACTCCGCTTCTCGACGGCGCCGGCCACCGCCCCTCTGCCATCGCAGCGGACGCGAGTCCGTCCTCGGGCCGCTGAGACCGCTCCGGATCCAGGCCGATCCGCCTGCCGCTCGGCCGCACCCCGTCAGCCATCTGGAACATCCACGCGTGATTCTCCAGGGAGGAATCGTGGACATCCCGTACATCGTCATCGACCAGCTCGTCCCCGAGCAGCAGCGAGTCTGGAACACCTACTTCGGTGACGCCGACCGCCCCCGCTACATCGAGGAGGGCATCTGGCGCCGCACCCAGGAGAAGGACACCGCCGGCCAGTCCGGCTGGGCAACCTCCGACGACGCCCGGCGGCGGATCATTCACTACCGTTACCGGTACGGCCTGGTGCCCACCACGGCGGCACCGGCCATCGGCTTGACCGACCTGTACCTCTACCACTCCACGTCCGCCCCGGCCGACGAGATCGACGCGCACCATGACGCGCTCCTGGACTCGCTCGCCGCCGGCGGTTGGAGAGAGGCACCAGGCGGCTTCTTATGGACCCGCCGGGACCTGAAGTGCCGCATCACCGAACACGACATCCACCCCCAGGACGCGGCTGTCGGCCGTACTCTGCCCCCTGGCTACCAGAGTCTGGACGTGCAGATCGCCTCAGTGGCCTATGCCCCTCCGCCTGCGGTCCGGCAACGTCCGTGGAACGTGCTGTCCACCGGCATCCGGCGCAAAGACCGCCCAGGCACGCCGACGCGCATCCCGGACCTGTCCGTGCTGGCGGAGCTGCGGCCGTTCCAGGTGGAGATCGGCTGCGGTACGTCGGTGGAGGCGGGCATCCCGCCCTTGCACCGGCTCCACGAGATCTACCGGGTCACCGACCGCCAGGGGCACGAACCACGTGAGCACCGCTTCACGCTCACGCCGACGGCCGACACGCTCCTCCACGAGGTACTGACCGAGCCGGAGGAGAAGGCGGCGGAGTTCGTCGAGATGTTCCGCGCCTGCTTCCTCGCCGAGCCCACCCCGGCGATGCGGGCACTCAAGGAGCTGAAGGACGCCGGCCACCTCGTCGGGCCGGTCATCACCAACAACTTCGATGTCCTGGCCGCCCGCGCCGGGCTCGACGAGTGCTTCATGCGCCGGTACGACCAGGCGGTGCCCGATGTCGAATGGGTCGACGGCGCCAAGGCCCTCCTCGTCGTCGGTCTGCATGCCGACCGACGCAAGGTGCAGGCTCGCGCCCGCGAGCGAGGCATGCAGGTCGTCTACCTCGACCCGGAGGGCTTCTGGCACGACGGCGAGTTCATGCCGTACCCGCTGGAAGGGCCCCAGGACGGTGACCTGGTGTGTCGGGCCACCGCCGCCGAAGCGCTGCCCGCCCTCGTCAACGTCCTGAAGCAGCAACGAGGTTGACCCACCTGCACGAAGAGAGCCGCGCTGGGTGCGGGCGCTAGCGTGGCGTACCCGGCCGGCCCGGACTCACCGGGCGGGCGAGAACAGGGAAAGGAGCGTCGACCATGCGCGTATCCGTCATCGGCTGCGGTCACCTGGGCATTCCCCACGCCGCCGCCATGGCTGAGATCGGCCACGAGGTCATCGGCGTGGACCTGGACCAGGCGAAGATCGACCGCCTCAACGCCGGCGAGTGCCCTATCTACGAGGAGGGTCTGCCGGAACTCCTGGCTACGCACACCGCGTCCGGGCGACTGCGGTTCACGACCAGCCTCGCCGAGGCGGGCGAGTTCGCGGACGTCCATTTCCTGGCCGTGGGCACGCCGATCGACGCGGACGGGCGGAGCTACGACACCGGGCAGGTCTTCGGCGCCGCCCGCGCGCTGGCCCCGCACCTGACCCGCCCGACGGTGATCATCGGCAAGTCCACGGTCACCGTCGGCACCTCCCGCGACCTCGGCGCACTTCTCGCCCGGCTCTCCCCGGCCGGTGACGACGTGGAGGTCGTCTGGAACCCGGAGTTCCTGCGCGAGGGCCACGCCATCGACGACACCCTGCGCCCCGACCGGATCGTGGTCGGCGTCCCCTCGGCCCGCGCCGAGGACGTCGTACGCCATGTGTACGCGCCGCTCCTGGCCGACGGCATCCCGCTGTTCGTCACGGACCCGGCTACCGCCGAGCTGATCAAGGGCGCGGCGAACGCGTACCTCGGCATGAAGATCTCCTTTATCAACGGCGTCGCCGACATGTGCGCTGCGGCGGGGGCCGACGTCCAGCAGCTCATCGAGGCCATCGGCGTCGACCCGCGCATCGGCCGCGGCGGCCTGAACGCCGGGCCTGGTTACGGCGGCGGCTGCCTCCCGAAGGATGTCCGCGCCTTCACCGCTTCCGCCCGCACCTTGGGCGCCACCGAGGCCGCGACCCTGCTGCGCGCGGCGGAGGACGTCAACGAATCGCGTCCCACCGCCGCGCTGAAGCTCATCGAGCAGACCCTCGGCCGCCCGGTGGACGGCGTACGCGTCACCGTCTGGGGCGCGTCCTTCAAGGCCGGCACCAACGACGTACGCGAATCCCCCGCTCTGGCGATCGCCGCGCTGATGCACCAGCGCGGCGCGACCGTCACGGTCCACGACCCGCACGCCGTGCCCAGTGCGCTGCGCCGCAACCCCGAACTCGACTACGCCGACACCCTCGACGCCTCCGTCCAGGACGCCGAACTGATCGTCCTGGCCACGGAATGGCCCCACTTCCGCGAGGCCGACCCCAAGGCCCTCGCCCCACTGGTCGCGGCCCCGGTCCTCGTCGACCTCCGCAACCTCATCGACGCCGACGCCTGGCGCATGGCCGGATGGACCGTACGCCAGCTCGGACGCCCCGCACAGGAATAACCGAACCCATCGATCGGAGGTCCGACGTGGACACCCTGTGGGACAACATCGAGAAGCTCTCCGCCGTCTGCCGAGCGGCAGGCGCCCACCTCCCCGACGAGGAACTCAAAGCCCTCCAGGTCGGCAAGGTCGCCGAAGAGGCTGGCGAGGCCATGCACGCCCTCCACGGCCTGAAGGGCCTCACCACCTGCGACGACGACCACACCTGGTCCGAGGTCCAGAACGACCTGGTCGGCGCCGTCATCGCCGCACTCCTGGCAATGCACTACATCGACCCCACAGGCGCCCGCGCCACCTTCGACGAGATCCTCCACCGCCGGACGCGAAGGGGCCGCGAGGCTGCTGCCGCGGCCTGACTGCCTCCGGACTCGGCCGTCGACCGCTCCAGGTGAGTGTGGTCGACGGCCGCGTCCGACACACAAGCTGCGGCGGGCACCTGCTCCCCGCGCGGTAGAACTCTCCCTACTTCATCAAGGCGGCTCGCTCCGCCGGGGCCTGACGCTCCTGCCTTCGGCTGGCTCTGGCCCCGGCTATTGCCGGTCACGCGGCTGGAGCGAGCACCATGGTGAGGAAGGAACCCGCTGGGGCTGGGGCGGTCCGCTCTACGGCTTTAGGTAGGGAGCAGTGCTCTCCCGCCCTACGGCAGCTTCCACTTCACTGACCTACTCGACGTATCCCAGCTCTCGCGCATAATTCTGAAGTTTACCCAGGATATAAGCGGAAATGGCCGCACGATTCTTGTTCGTGAGATAATCCCCCGACCTCCAGGTGTATTCAAGACACACTGCTTCATTATCGAGGATAAAGGACGTGTCAGGAATAAGTGGAGTGAAGCTCATCTTCTCTTCGGCCCTGAACTCTGATGCCTCCACTCCGTTGGCTTCGAGAAATGCCTTAAGAGCTTGAAGAACGGCCTTGTTGAGTTCCTTATCAGCACCGTGAGTGAAGCCCCGTTCGGCCAGCCGATCGAATGCCGGGGAAGAGACACTGGAGGGCGTTCCGCGGGTCTCGTAAGTAGACATTGCGATACCTAGAAGGTACTTCCCGAAGTCGCTCCGCTTGACGTTTCGGACGATCGAAGCGACACCCTGATCGGAAACATCGAGACTCGCAAGCGTTGTGGATACACTTTCCGGTCCGAAGCGACGGAGAATCGGAATGGCAACAGAAGGGGGAAGTCCGAATACCCTCGCATCCAACTGAACAATCATCTGCGTCAGAAGGCCACGACGCTGAGCCCACCACTTTCCGATCACGCTAGCAGGGGTCGCCGCAAGCAGGGCATTTCCGTCGACGAATCCGAATCGGCTGCTGTTGGTTAGGTGCATGAGAACACCCGGATCCGTGCTAGCTGATACGACCACCACAGCCAGTCGGATAGGCAGCCGCGTTCGTTGAAGAATGTCTAGGCGGTTTCTAGTGAAGTCATCCGAGATCGCACGGAGATAGGCACCTAGCGTCTCAAATTCCGCCGGGTCATAATCGCGAGGGTCGACTCCTAGTAGCTCTAGCGACTCGACGTTGTTGGACAGCTGCAGCGTATCCGTGGCGATTGCAACCCACGCATCTCGGCGTGGGCCCTCAATATGCAGCGGAAGAGAAATCGGCGGGCGACCGGCGATTCTCTCGTAATCAGCCGACATAGTCTTGGCCATTTCCTCCGACGTTTCCGGCCAACAGAGGATTACCTTCCTGCCAAGCGGATCCCGGAGGAAGCGCTTGATAGCCGCCAGCTCCGCTGTGTCAGCTGGTGCACTTTCGCGGTGGTCCACAAGGAGGGGAATGATGCGTTCATCGTTAGCCGGTCTTGACTGAACAGCATTTTCAGTTGCGGCCTTGAGTTCGTCAAAACTGACTGCGCCGTTATGTTGCACGGTTGTCGAGAACTGGGACGGAAGAAAGGTCCGCAGGTTGCTCGCCAGGGTAGTCTTCCCTGTACCAGAAAGCGCGTACATCGGCACGAACAATCCCTCACCGCGCGCCCGAACACTTTGTGCAGCTAGTTCAATCGAATAGAGCGTCTCTGAGGGGGGAGCTACGACCAGTCGGGCGACCTCGGAACCCACATGCTCGATTAGAAACTCGTAACGCGCAGGGAATACGAGTTCCTTCAGGATGTGAGCATTAGCAGAATTAGTCATGGCCGCCCTTCGAGTTGCAGATCGGGAGCACTGCTACTGAATCAGGATACTGTCGCCGACAGTCAGCGCGTGCCCGTTCGGACACTCTGGGGCACCGATAGAGCATTGGTGTACCGCAAACCAGTCGCCGCGCTGGCGTGTGACAGTGACGACATATCAAGCTCTACGGCAGCCAGGTCCGCCTCACCCCCCTCCGGTCCGTCGGCCCACCCCGGACCCCAGACCTTGATAGCGGGTCCGATCCGCTGCCAGCCCTCGTGCCCCATCCGTGCCCGGCCGAGCGGACAACAGCGGTTAGATGCGGCTTCCACAGACCGTGGCCACCTAAGCCTCCTACTGGAAACCAGCAGGTCAGAGCCTCCTGGGTAGTCAAAGCATCGCTGATTCCCAAGCTCAGAGCGCGAGTTCGATTCTCGTCACCCGCTCAACGACGAAGGCCCTGGTCAATGACTCGGGCCTTTTGCTTGCCGTCCAACGGCACCGGCTCGGAGCGTCACTCGCCAGGGACAGCCTGTGAGTGATCGTGACCATGTCACCCGGAACTTGCGACCGCAGGCGTCAAGGCTGGGGACCAGAAACCCGAGGCAGCGTGTGCATACTCGAGTATGCTTGGACTTATGTCCTCAACGACTCGCATCACCGTCACGCTCCCCAGCGACCAGGTGGCGGAGCTCCGCAAGCTCACGGACAACGTCTCCGGCTACGTGGCGGAAGCCGTAGCGCGCCAGATCCGGCACCAGCTCCTGGGCGACAACCTTCGTCGCCATGAGGAGGAGCACGGGGCCTTCAGCGACGAGGAGCTCGCCGAGGCCCGCGCTAAGATCTTCGGCTCCGCCGACACCTCCAAAGGCGCGGACGCCGCGTGAGCGAGCGTATCGAGACCGTCGTCCTGGACTCGGAAGGACTTTCCGCCTGGATCGCGCAGGACCGCAAGCTCCTCGCGATGCTTCAGGTCTTCCACGACATGGGAGCCGACCTGGTCATCGGGGCCAACACCATCGTGGAAGTGACCCACTCCCGCACCAACATGCCTCGCCTGAACTGGGCCCTGTCCCGCGTCAAGGTGGAGCCCGTCACCGAACAGGCGGCGAAAGCGGCGGCTGGGCTTCTCAAAGGCGCCGGACTGCACGGACACAAGTACGCCATTGACGCCACGGTCGCCGAGGTCGCACTCCGCCAGACGAAACCCGTCGCCCTCCTGACCTCCGACAGCGACGACATGACCCAGCTCTGCGGCAACCAAGTCCGCATCATCCCCCTCTGAGCAGTCCGCCCGCCCGGAGCACGCGTCGCACTAGGAATTCTCGTGCCCCATCCGTGCCCAGCAGAGCGGACAAACAGCGGTCAGATACGGCTCCCAGAATCCGAGGGGCCATCCACCTGGCCAGCCCGAAACCGCAGGTCAGAACCCTTCCAAAGTTCCCAAGCACCGCTGATTCCCAAGCTCAGAGCGCGAGTTCGATTCTCGTCACCCGCTCTTTGATTAAGGCCCTGGTCGATGACCGGGGCCTTCCTTCTTCCACCGTGGGCCCCGAAGGGTAATCCGGATGTTCGGACCACCGGCCTCTGGCGTGGCGAGCTCGGTCGGCCCAGCCTTGCCGGGCAGACGAGTACAGGGAGGGAAGGAGAGCCGGCCCCATGCGCGTATCCGTCAGCGGCTACGGGCACCTGGGCATCCCCCGCGCCGGCGCCGTGGCCGAGATTGACCACGAGGCCATCGGCGTACCCCTCACCCGGCTCTCCCCGGCCAGGAGGTCGTGGAGGTCGTCTGGAACCCGGAGTTCCTGCGTGAGGGCCACGCCATCGACGACACCCTGCGACCCGGCGTCCCTCTCGGCCCATGTGGAGGATGTCGTACGCCAGGTGCGCGAGACCCCCACGGCCTCGGCGACGGCATCCCGCTGTGTTCGTCACCGACCGGCCCCACTTCGCGCTGCTGTTCCCCGGAGTGGCGGGGGGCGGGGCGGAGTCAGCCGGCCGGTGAGTCGCTGACCTTGCTCACCGGGCTGACCTCCATCCTCCCGTCGTCTTCGCCGTCGGTGACCGCGAGCGTGCCCGCCGGCCACGTCAGGGTGAAGGGCTCGGTCTCGTTCGGAGGCGTCACCACCATGTCCGTCAACCGCACGCCGGAGCCGCCGCTGTTGTTGACAGGGAACGTGATGTTGAAGGCGGCGCTCTCGCCCTCCTTGAGGATCTGCGGCGCGGCCTGCTCGCCGTTGCGGTCCACGGAGAAGGTGTCGCCCAGGGACGTCTTCAGATCGACCCCCGGGAAGCCACTGATACGGCAGTCGCTGCCGGCGACGTTCTTGAAGGTCACGGTGACGACACCGTCCGTCTCGTCCGTGGTGTTGTCAGCGGCAGTGGCATCGAGCACGCCGGAGCGGCACATGTCGACCTTGCCCTCGCTGGTGTCGCCGGTGTTGGTGCCGGCGCCCTGGTCGCTCCCGCCGGTGCCGGTACCGGCGCTCTGGTCCACCTGGCCCGCCCCGCCGGTGGCGCCCGCCTTGTCCGCCGACGCAGCGGGGCTGACCTGCGTGCTGCCCAACGCGCTGTCGTCGCCGTTGCAGGCGGTGAGGGCGAGAGTGAGTACGGCGGCGAGTGCTGCGCCGATGGTGGCGGTGCGCTTGCGGGAGTGAAGCGTCGTACGCATGTGAATTCCCCGAATATATGGCGGTCGAGTACGCGGGTGCAGCCGCGGCCCGGAATGCGCGGCGTGCCGCTACCCCATGTGACCTGCTGACACTTGAAGCATTCCGCCCGCCGCTCACGCCTGGCTACCGCCTCACTTACGTCCTGCTGCCGTCCCTCGACACGGCGGCACCCGCCCTTCCTCCGATACGCACGATGTCCAAACGACGGACCCAAGTCCCGTCCAAGCTGTGGTCGGCCCCATCCATGCCCAGCAGAGCGGACAACAGCGGTCAGGTGCGGGCTCCCAGGGACCGGGAGTCATCCACCTGCAATATGCAAAGGTGCAGGTGAGGGCCCATCTAGTAGCTCAAGCACCGCTGATTCCCAAACTCAGAGCACGAGTTTGACTCTCTTCACCCGCTCTTTAATCAAGGCCCTGGTCGTCGACCAGGGCCTTCTTTGTCGTATGGCCCCTCCGGGCTCCTCTACAGATTCTTCGCCCGCCTTCCTGCTGGGCCACTCGCACCATCCGGCCGGTGAGCGCTCCCGCGTGGACTGGCCTGGACGCCAGCAGGTCCAGCGATTCACTCCAGTGGAAACGGTCCGCCCCGCCGCATTTGGGGGGCTCGTAACAACCGCGCAGCGTGCCAGTGCCCCGCATCTGTCGGCGTGGGCGTCGGCTGCCTGGACCCGCGTTCCCTATGGCAGAGCGGATGAGGATGCCGATCCCGCGCCACTCGCGCGGGGTGCCCTGCGCCAAGGTGCCCGAGAGCTGCCGGGACTAGGGCGTGTCCGCGAACAACTCACGCATGGCCGGACGCCAGATGCCGTGCTCGGCACAGCTCTCGGCGATGCGCAGCACCAGTTACCCGTCGACGGGCCAACTCTGCTGGCTGTCGGCGCGCACCCTTTCGACCCGCGAAGCCCTCCCTCGTCGCTCGGGAGCGGGGACGTCCCGCCGTATGAGAAGACTCGCGACCTCCAGAGCGATCGGCGTGGCGTCCGCAGGCTCCGCTGTGGCACCTCGAACCGCCGGCCACGCATTGAATGCCCACCTCGGTTGAGGATCAGGCCGCCAATGTCTGGGAGGCAGTTGCCGGCAACCCCGCGGCTTCGTCCGAGCCTGTTGCCGTATCGCAGGGGTGGTGGTCTGAGATGGAAAATGCCCTTCCAGAAGGTACGCAGCCGAACTGCGCGAGTCCTGCGGAGGGCACACCCTTCATCGTGCCCAGAACCAGGCCCTACGTCGCCCTGATACAACACTCGCCACCTCTTCGGCGACATGGCGGGCCACACGTCATCGAGAACGCCCAAGAGCCCCAGACGAGTAGTCCGGGGCTCCTGTTCGGCGATATGGCTAGCAGGGCGGGAAGTCCATCAGCTCTCCATCGCGTTGAGGTTCGCGTGCCCTACGAGCGCCTGCGGCTCCTAAGCAGAGACGAGTATCGCCATGCGGCCCGCACCTCCTCCTCGCCCACCATCAACACCTGGGCAAGCCTCTTCCACTGGTGTGACCCCAGAATCGTCCGATCGAGCGCTACACCCTGCTCAAGCCTGCGATAGGCAACGTAGGAGATCTTGACCTGGAGAGCCACTTCCTCGCTGGACAGCCCCGCCCACATCCGCAGGTGAACGAGTTCTTCTTCTCCGCGTTGAACATCGAAGAGGTCCCTCGGCGAGCAGCCGAGGAGGTCGGCGATTACGCGCAGCCGCTTCAGGGACGGCGTTGAAAGCCCCGACTCCCACTTCCTCACCTCCCCGTATGGCCTGGGGAAGCCTGCCTGGATGGAGAGTTGCCGCGAGGAGATGCCGTTGGCGCGCTCTTCACGTAGTTCACGGAGCTTCCGAGGCGAAAATCCCTTGAGGGGCATGGTCATCATCTGCCCCTCTCTAGGAAGCACGCAGCGGTGCGTACTGGCTGATGTCCGGAGCCGGCCTCGTCGGCGAGGGAATGACCGACTTACCGCGCCCCGACGCCCACATGTTCCATGCGGTGAGGACCATGGCTAGTTGCTCGTTTCCGCGCCCAGACCCCTTGGTCCTCACCAACGCGTTACGCAGCAGAAGCCTGGGGTCCTTTTCCTTCGAGATCGCCCCCGTGATGAGCGCATTGAAGAAGGCGTCGACCGCGTCGTGCTGCTCAACCTGACGGTAGAGCAGGTAGGAGGACGCGATCCCGGCCGACCAGGTGAGGTGGCCGCCCTGCCGCAGGCGGTTGGCGAGGGAGGAGTAGCTCGAGCAGTCCCTGTACTGGCCGGCCCACTCCACGAACGTCGCTCGTGGGACGTAACTCTTTCCCCGCCACATCGACCAAGGAATGTCCCGTCGGTGATCGTAGAAGCCGAGGAGACGGATAGCAGATGCGATACCTGTCGCGTTCTTCTCCACTCCGGCCATTGTGACCAAGTCCGCGTAACTGCGCTGCCGGTGTCCGTCCATGTGAACGAACTCTTCGTGTGGGACGTTCTCGGCCAGCCAACACACGAGGGGCATCTGGGCCAGGACCGCAGCGTTCGCCCGGTGCTTGCCGTTAATGAAGCAGCCGTGGGCACAGAGACTGACAGTCTCGGCACTCTGCGTACCCCACCGTCCGGCGCCCATGTCCTCTGCTAGCCGGTTCACATGCCGCTGGTTCAGTGGCCTCGGGTTGCAACCCATCATTTCGGTGCGGGCCAGCCGCTCGGAGATCTCTTCCAGAGACAGCACGACCCTCCGGACCGTGACCTCCGTTTCGAGCGCTCGGAAGAAGTCGGACTGCTGTAGCTCCTGTGGGTTCTGGATTGGCCTGCCCACATCGGGCAGTGGCAAGGTCGTGTTCACGGTCGCTCTCCTTTGTGTTGCGGATCTGGATGCAACCCTCTGCATACGCGACGGAGAGCGACCCCCTCCGGATCAGGTCACCCGCAAGCGTGACACCAGCGCAATGGACTCACCCGAGTGGTCTAATCGGCAACCATTTACGCAGGCCACGTACACCATCTTCCCCGCACCTACAGACGCCACGGGGCACCCTTGGCAGCTGGCGCGGACCGTGGGGAGCTGGGGCCGACGACCCCGATTGGTGGAAACCCGGGCCGTCACTCACCGGCCAGGTTGCTCACACACACTGAGCGGCCGGCGGAGAAGAAGAAGGCGCTGCCGAAGCGGCTCATCGAAGTCCTTGAACTTCGCACCATCGTCACTCGCCAAGGTGTCGGCCGGACACAAGGTCGGCGGGTGTCTCTACCCCGCCGACCTCCGACGTGGGCGTCGGTGCTCTCAACACGCCGTCTCTGCCGCCGAGCGGACGAACCCGCGCCCAGCACTCGCCGACCAGCAACTGGCCGTGCGGCTACCTTGCCATTAGCCCGATCCCGCCACCGTGCGGCAGGGCGGCGAAGAAACAGGCAATCGTCAAGATCTTCTTCTCAGGACGACTTCGCGTCTCTCATCGCCTGGCAGCCCGTGGTGAGCTCGGCTGCCAGGCGCCCGACAGCAGCACTGCCCCTGCCCCCGCTACGTAAGACCGGGCAATCGGTCGCCGTCTGGCCCCGACAGCGACGCCATGACCAAGCCCTGCGGCAACCAGGTCTGCGATATCCCTCTCTGATCCCCACCAGGCCGCCCGGGCACGCACCCCGCAGGCTCCCGTTTCCCGGGCCGGCCTCGTCCCTCATCCTTGCCCAGCAGAGCAGACAACAACGGTCAGGTGCAGCTTCCACAGACCCTGATCCCCCAGTCACCCATAGAACATCTTCGGTGGCGACTGTTGCCGTCAGGGCCTGCTTTCGGCCTCAGCCGCGCAGGGCGGCGATGGCCTTTTCGATGCGGCGTTGGCGGGTTTCGGGCTTCTTCGCGGTCTCGATGGCGCGTACGTGTTCGCGCTTGCGGCTGTAGGCAAGGTTGTCGTACGCGGTGCGGGCGGCGGGTTCGTCGTCCAGGGCCTGGGCGAAGTCCGCGGGCTCCACGACGACGCGCGGTTCGGTGTCGAGTTCCAGCTCGACCTCGACCTCCTCGCCGGTCTCTGCACCGGCGGCCTGGCGGTTGGCTTTGCTGAGGCCGAGAAGATGGCGGCCGCGCAGGAGGGCGACCCGGCTCTTCCAGGAATGCCCGTTGACCGTGATGATCACCGGCGGTCGCGCGCCCCCGCCCAGCGCCGTCACCACCTCGGGCGGGACCTCCAGGCCCCGCATGGGCTCAGGTGGTTCGACGTGTGCGCGAAACTTCATGGGTCTCTCCTGCCTGGTCTGCCGGCTCGTGCCTGTGACCCTCACGCTAGGGCCGTGCCAAGGGTGGCGCTTCTCCATTCCTGACCGGCTTCGAGGCCCGCCCCGCTGAATATCTCTGTCAGCCGTCTCAGAATCTATCGGTCCGCACCGGAGGGGTTTCTGTTACGGCGTGCGCGGGAAAATGCCGGGCGCACATAAACCCTTCTCGGCGCGCTGCGGTCGGAACCAGTTGCAGTTGTGGTACCCAAACTCGAACATCGCCGCCCAGGGCTTCCGCGAGCTCCAGGAGGGCCAGAAGGTCTCCTTCGACATCGTGCAGGGCCAGAAGGGCCCGACGGCCGCGTTCGCATTTCATTCGGTCCGTGCCTGCGATTCCCCGCGCCGCTCTTTCGCTGCGGGATTCCTTGATGCGTGCCGTATCAAGGAAGGTTCAGCATGAACCCCACGCGCACGAACAACCGGTCCAGCCCGGTTCAAGGCCGACGCGCTTCCGTCCCGAGCCGATCGAATCGAGTGGTCGGCAGCCCGCCCCGATGCGGGGAGAATTCGCCCTGCCCAAGCCGGTCACCCCGGCACTGCCCGCGGTCGAGGCGTTCAGCGAGCTCGACCTGCCGGGGGCCTGCTGACCGCGCTCACCGCGCAGGGCGTGACCACGCCGTTGCCCATCCAGGAGGCGACGCCGTCGAACTCCCTGGCGGGCCGTGACGTCCTGGGCCGCGGGGACCGGCTCCGGCATAGACGCTCGCCTTCGGCCTGGCCCGCTGGCCCGCACCGCCGGTCAGCGCGCCGAGCCCCGTCAGCTGCTCGCCCTGGTCCTCGTTCCCACCCGGAAGCTCGCGCGGCAGGTCACCGCGCTCCTGGACCAGGTCCGCCCCTGGGGCCAGCGCATGCTGGTCCCCGCGACTCTGGACCGTAACGTCGACCTCCTGGTCCGGCGGTACCTCACGGACCCCGTCGTCCACTTCGTGGACCCCTCCCAGGGCTCGGTCACCGCCATGCACCACGTCCTGCACGTGCACGGTGCCGACAAGCACTGGCTGACGACGGAGATCGCGGCGTGCGAGGGGCGGGAGATCATGTTTCTGGACACCAAGCACGCAGTGGACCGCCTGCCCCAGCACTTCCTGGCCAGCGGGGTCCGTGCCGCCGCTCTGCACGGCGGGAAGTCGCAGCGCACCCGCCGACCGACCACAAGGACTACCTGTACCGGGGTGGCCGTACCGCGCGGGCCGGCGAGTCCGGCAGCATCGTCACCCTGGGCGCCAACGGCCAGCGCCGTAAAATGACCCGCCTCATGGCTGCGGCCGGCATCGTCCCCCGTACCATCGAGGTCCGCTCCTGCGAAGCGGCGCTCAGCCGGATCACCGGAGCCCCCCCCTCCGGCGTCCCCGTGACAATCACTGCGCCGGCCCCCGAGCGGCGGTCCGAAGGGAAGAGCTGGAAAGCTGAGCAGTCGGGAGGGCCCGACCGGTACACACCGGTCGGCTCCTTGTCGCGTACCGGTGATTCGTCCGCGCGGGCGTCAGTGCTCGGAGTACGTGAAGTCGCCCATGGTCCAGGCGCTGACGTCCTCGATCGCGACGCGGTACATCCCGCCCGTCTCCGGGATTCCCACCGTGCCCTGGAGGATCCGCGCCATGTGGAAGTGCAGATACGCGGGCGGCCCCTCCCTCCCGGCAGCGGTGGTGAACATGGCGGAGAACTCGCCCAGGCGGGCCGAGTCCGTCAGGACCTCCGACACCCGCTGCCGCCACACGGCTTCGGGCGCCAGGCGGCCGGTGATGACGGCACCACCGGTGACCACAGTGAGGGACATCTGATTGCTGTGCCCGGACTCCACCAGTGTGGCGACGTCAACGAGCAGCTCGTCAGGCTTCGACATGAGAGCCGATCTTATGCACGGGCCGCCCTGTCGTCCTCCGGTCGCCCGCTCTTCCCACAGCCGATAGATCGTAGTCATCCGCTCTGCGCTTCTCGTTGGGGGAGAGCCTCCGCGCTCCCCGACCCGAAGCGAACCCCTGCGTAACCCTGTGCCGGCGTCCTACGCTGTGACCGGAGCCAGTGACCCAGGGGGTGCCCGGCATGGATCCGATCACGGCAGCGGCGCTTACGGCCATGGCCGGCAGTGTCGGCGGGGACGCAGGCCGTCAGGCGTGGCAAGGTCTCACCGCGTTGGTGCGGCGCCCATTCCGGCGGCGGTCGGTGGAGGAGGCGCCCGGTGTCAGCTCCGGCGAGCTGGAGCTCGCGGAGCTGGAGAGCGATCCGGCCGACCCCGTGCGGGCGCAGGCCCTCGCGACCGCACTTGGTGTACGGGCCGCCCTGGACGGGGAGTTCCGCGCGCTCCTCGACGCCTGGTGGCAGGACGCGCAGCGCGTTGCCGCCAGCGAGGTGCACAACACCATCAGCGGAGGCACCCAGAATGGCCCGGTGATCCAGGGCCGGGACTTCTCCAGCCTCACGTTCAACATGCCGGAGCGCGAAGAGGACCGTTAGCGTCCGGGCACGCATTCCCTTTCCCGTGGCAGCCGCCGGCTGCGCTTGGCAGCATGCTGCAAGGTTCTGGCAAGGCTCCGTCGAGCCTTTCGTCCCCCTCACCGGGCATTCCGTCACCGGAAGCAGTTCGTGGCACTCGGTGATCGACCAACAGGGGGAAGCAGTGTCGGCGTTGAGTACGACCGGAACGAACGCGAACGGAACCAGCGCGGCTACGGCGAGCAGGTTCGAACGGGACACGGTTGGGGGACAGGCCGCCGAGTCCCGGCAGTGGTTGACTCTGGTGGGGCGCAAGCGGGTGCTGGCGGTGATCCACACCGTGACATACGGGAAGCGCCTGCTCGATGTCCTGTCGCTGCTGGAAGCCGACTTTCGGCTCCAGGTCTTCTTCACGGCACCGCCGCACGCCTTCGGTGATGACGTGCCCGCCTTTCTCGCCCGGTTCGGCGCCGTGGTGCTGCCATGGGACCAGGCCACTCGCATGCGCTTCGATCTCGCCCTCGCCGCAGGGCCGCGCGGTGTGGAGTACGTGGACGCGCCGCTGATCACGTTGCCCCATGGGGCCAACTACCTGAAGAGGGTGCGCGAGGGCGCGAACTCGGGAGTGGCGGGGCTGCGCAGGCAGGACCTCCTGCCCGGCGGGCGGTTACCGGCCGCCGTCGGTGTGCCGCACCACGCCGAGCTGCGCGAGCTGGCGCACAGCTGCCCGGAGGCCGTTCCGCTGGCTCATGTGCTCGGTGACCCCGTGCACGACCGCATCATCGCCAGCATGCCGCTCCGGGCCGTCTACCGCCGCGCGCTCGGGCTGGCCGAGGGGCAGAAGCTCGTCGTCACGGTCTCGACCTGGGGAGCCGACTCCTGCTTCGGCCGGTTCGACGCGCTGCTGCCACGGCTGATCGGGGAGCTTCCGGCAGCGAACTACCGCACCGCGCTGCTCGTCCACCCCAATGTGTGGTCCGGGCACGGCGCCTACCAGGTCAGGTCCTGGCTGGCACGGTGCGCACATCTCGGCATCGGGGTCGTGCCGCCCGAAGCGGACTGGCGCAGCATCCTGATCGCGGCGGACTGGATCATCGGGGACCACGGCTCGGTGACGCTGTACGGGACACTCACCGGTTCGCCGATCCTGCTGGCCGCTTCGCCCGAGCAGGAGATCAATCCCTCGTCGCCGGCCGCGACCCTCGCCGCCCATGCCCCGCGGCTGTCTCCCACCCACCCGCTCGTGGACCAGCTCGACTACGTGTCCAGGGAGTACCGGGACGAGGAATACGCGTCGATCAGGTCGCGCATCACCTCGGAGCCGGGCCGCTTCAACCGGAACATGCGCAGGCTGATGTACGGGCTCATGGGAATGGGCCAGCCCGCGCACGAGCCGGTGACCGTCCCGCTGCCGGAGCCCGTGCCACCGGCGGCGTGGGCGCCGGCCCTCGGGGAGGCGCTGGCGTGAAGCGCTTCGTCGTGGTCGAGGCATGCCCCTTTCCCGACGTGCTGCGCGCCCGATGCGCTCAGTTCTCGTACAGCGTGCGGCTGACCCCCGTCCGCCGGCCCCACCGCACATCGGTCATCGACGAGCACCTGGCGGTGAACGTGGATGCCTGTGCGGACGCTTCGCTGCTGGAATGCGGTGACGTGCTCCAGGGCAGCCGGGCGTACTCGGTCGCCGCCGCACTGCGCCGGGTGGTGGACCTCATCGCGGCCCACCCCGCATGCGGCGTCGCCGCGGTGCCTCTGGGCGGAGGGTTGAGCGGCTGGGCCCTTGCCGGTGGCTCGGACCGGTGCGCGATTCTCGTACCGTCGCGGGCCGGGCGGCCGGGTTGCGCGTCCGAGGAGCAGTCGCTGCTGCCTTCATGCCTGCATGCCTGGCTGGTGGCGGGACGTTCCTTACGCGAATGGCCTGACGCACACGTCGTACCGACCGGCTGAATCGCGGCCCCGCGGTCACCCCTCCCCGCCGAGCCGAAGCGCGTCGGCGGGGCTGGTGGTCTCGAACAGCGCGACGGCCCGTGCGAGGTACCGCCCCGCGGCCGTCCCGTCGCCCTGCTCCGCGGCGCTCTCCCCCAGCATCTCCAGGGAGCGTGCCTGCCAGAACGCGGCCCCTGACTCGGTGAACACCGCCAGGGCCGCGCGCATCCTGGCCGCGCCTTCCGCGTAGGAACCCGCTCGGGCCTGGGCGCGGCCCAGAAGGACGAGGGCTCGTGCGGCGTCATGGGGGTCGTTCACCGCGACCAACGCCTCGTGGGCCCGCGCGAAGTACCCGGCGGCCCGGTCGGGGGCGCCGGCCGTGAGAGCGATCTCGCCGAGGATGACGCGGGCCAGAGCCGCGCCCCGCGGATAACCACAGCCTTCCCATACGGAGATCGCGCGGTTGAGGTGAGTCGTCGCGTCGGCGGGCCGCCCGGCCTCGCGATGGCATGTGCCGATGCCCAGCAGCGCTTGGCCCTCGTCCCGGACGTCACCGGCTTCGCGTGCGGCCTCCAGGGACTCCCTGTACCAGACGAGGGCCTGCTCGGTGTGGCCGGCGGCGCCCAGACCGATGGCGCCTGAATTGAGCATCTGGCGCTCGGCCGCTCTGTTCCCGGCCTGCCGGGCGGCTTCCAGGCCGGTCTCGTACGCCTCGATCCAGTCCGCGTAATGCCGCAGGCGAAGGAAGAGGGGCCACAGGGCGTCCACCAGCATCCAGCTGGTGTCGTACCAGCCCTTGGCCGCGGCGAGCCTGACCGCGTCCAGCAGCTGGGTCCGGTGGGCATCGAGCCAATCGAGAGCCGCGACGTCGCCGTCGAAGGGCAGGGGCAGATCCGGCTGGTACGCGTAGACCCTGGGAAGTGTGAACTGCACCGGTGTCAGCCGCGCCTGCGCCGCCGACGCGGTGTACAGGCACCAGTCACAGAACCGGCGCAGCGCCTCGTCGCGGGCCGCGCTCGTCTCATCCTCCATGGCGCGGTCGTGTGCGTGGATCCGTAAGAGGTCGTGCAAGCGGCAGCTGTCGGGGCCGACATCCTCCACGAGATTCGCCTCGACCAGTTCGTCCAGACCGCGCTCCGCCCAGTCCAACGATTCGCCGCACGTGGCGGCCGCGATCATCGCGTCGAATGTGCGTACGGGAAGCACGCCCAGTGTCCTGTACAGGCGGGCGCTCCCGCCGCTCAGTACCGCATACGACGCGTCCAGAGCTTTGCGCACCGAAGTCTCCCCCTCCACTTCGAGGGCGGCCAGCCGGCCGCCTCCCGTGTCCCGCGCAAGGGCCTCCACGAAGGCCCCCACCGACTGACGCGGCCGGGTCGCGAGCCGCGCGGACGCCAGGCAGACAGCGAGCGGGAGGCCCGCGCACAGGTCCACCAGGCGTTGCGCCGACAAGGGCTCGTCCGCCACCCGGCCCGCGCCGATCCCCCGGGTGAGGAGTTCGACGCCGTCGTCCGGGCCGAGCGCGTCGAGCTGGTGAAAGCCCGCACCCTGCATGCGCAGCCCGGTCAGCCGGCTCCTGCTGGTGACGACTACGAGTCCCCCAGGTCCGGCGAGCAGCAGCGGACGGATCTGGGCGGCGGTGAAGGCGTTGTCCAGCATGACCGCGACCCGCCGGTCACTGGTGAGAGTCCGCCACAGGGCGGCCAGTTCGGCGGCGTCGGTGGACGGCGCGCCGACGCCCAGGGCCCGGAGGAACTGGGTGAGGATCTCCCCGGGCCCCACCGGTTTGCCCTCCGAATGCCCGCGCAGATCCGCGTACAACTGTCCGTCGGGGAATTCGGAGGTCATCGAGCGCAGCCATTTGGACACCAGAGTCGTCTTGCCGACGCCGGCCTGACCGCTGACGACGATCAGCCGCGATCCGCTGCCGCGTAGATCGTCCAGGGCCGCGAAGTCGCTGTTCCGGTTGGTGAAGTTCACCGGCACAGGCAGGAGCTGGCGTGGCGGCCCGGGCCGGACAGGTGCTGCCGCCGCAGGGTGAAGATGGATGCCACCGTGCACTTCACGGGCCTGGATGGTGGGTCCGCTCAGACTCGCCGCGCCACTGATCTCATTCGTGTGAGGGCCCCGCGGGACCGCGCTGGAATCGCTCATCCATCCACCCCCGTAGATCAATGTCAATTGCCTGCCCCCTTTCGCGTTCTACCCCGGTACGGGATCGAATGACCATCACAACCGAAGCGATTCACGCCAATTCCGGTAAGGCTGTATGGCGGTATTCGGCGCGGAGTGTCATGCTCGTGAACCATCCATCGGACCGGCGGGGGCGCTGGTGGAATTTCAGCTTCTCGGACCAGTGGGACTACGGCTGAACGGCCACTGGCTGACGCTCGGATCGGACAAGGAACGCCTGTTACTGGCCGCGCTCGCTCTTGATGCGGGCCGTCCTGTCGCGATCGGTGAGCTGATGGACCGCCTCTGGGACGGCGACCCTCCCGAGCGCGCCCGCGCGAACGCGTACACCTATGTGTCGCGTCTCCGACGGCAGTTGCGGGTGGCCGGCACTGGGCCGGACGCACCTGCCATCGTGGGCAGGGCGCATACCTACACCCTGCGCGCCGTGCGCGACGCCGTCGATCTGCGGCGGTTCCGGCACCTCGTCAACGCTGCGTACAAGAGCGCCGACGACGCACGCACGGTGGAGCTGCTGTCACGCGCGGAGGAGCTGTGGCAGGGCGAGGCGCTGGCGGGTCTGCCCGGGCTCTGGGCGGCGACCGTACGACGCACACTCATGGAGTCACGGCTGAGTGCCTGCACTTCGCGCATCGCGGCCGGACTGCGGCTGGAGCGCTTCAGCGATTACGTGGGCGAGCTGACCGCCCTGGTCGACCGGCATCCCGGCGACGAGACGCTTCTCGGCCAGCTGATGGTGGCGTGCTACGGCAGTGGAAGGTACGCGGAGGCACTGCGCGTGTACCAGCGGGCGCGGCAGTCACTGCGGGCGGAGTACGGAGCCCTGCCCGGCACCGAGCTCGATCTGATCCACCAAGGTGTACTGGCCCGCGTGCCCGCGCACGAACTGGCTCACGGGGGCGGCGTGAAGCGGACCGCCACGCCGCTCGTTACCGCCGTTGCCCCGGAGGGCCCTGCCGGTACCCCGTCCGAAACATCCGACTCCGCCAGTCCCCCGCCCGCTGTGCCACCACGCCGGAATCTGCCGCAGCAGCCTTCGCTCGTGGGGCGACGGCCGGAATTGAGGGCGTTGACCTCGATGATCGCCGGAAGGGCCGCGCAAGGCGGGACGGTCATCACCGTGGAGGCGGTCAGCGGTATGGCGGGGGTCGGCAAGACGGCCTTGGCCGTCGCCACGGCCCATCTGCTGACCGACACGTACCCGGACGGTCAGCTCTACATCGATCTGCGCGGCCATTCTCCCGCCCAGGAACCGCTCACCGCACGGGCAGCGCTGGCGACTCTGCTGAGGCTGCTCGGCGCGCCCGCCTTCTCCATCCCCTCCGAGCTGGAGGCGCGCACCGCTCTGTGGCGGACCATGCTGGCCGGGCGGCGCGTGGTCATCGTCCTGGACGACGCCACCGGCCCCGGACAGGTGCGCCCTCTACTGCCGGGCGGGTCGTCGTGCCTGACGATCGTGGCCAGCCGCCGCCATCTGACCGGGATACCCCAGGCACTGTCCGTACCACTCGATGTCCTGCCCGAAGAGGACGCCGTCGAGCTCTTCCGCGGGTTCGCGGGAAGGGCACGGACTCGCGACACCGGTCAAGTGGCGCGGATAGCCGGCCTCTGCGGGTGTCTTCCCCTCGCCATCGAGCTGGTGGCTCACCGGTTCCGCGCCCGTACCTCCTGGACATTGGAGGTCCTGGCCGAGCGCCTCGCACGAAGTCCCGAACGGCTGGCGGAAATTCACAGTGCGGATCAGGAACAGGAGATGGCGCGCGCATTCGCCCTCTCCTACCGGGATCTCACGGCGCAGCAACGGACGGCATTCCGGCGCCTCGGGCTCCATCCCGGCCCCGAGTTCACCACCTCAGCGGCGGCCGCGCTGCTGGATCTGCCGCACGACACGGCGGAACGGCTGCTCGAAGGGCTGGTGGCGTGCCACCTGCTCCGCGAGCCCTCACCCGATCGCTATCGCTACCACGACCTGCTCAAGGAATACGCCTGCGGCCTGTCCGTCTCGGAGGACAGCGAGCAGGAGCGCAGTCGGGCCATGAACCGCCTGACGGATTTCTATGTCACAACAGCGGAGGCCGCGGACCGGATTGCCTACCCCCATCGGGTACGGCCGGAAGCGGCAGTGCCGCCGCCTCCGGTGGATTCGCGGCTCCTGACGGACTTCACCGCGGCACGGTCCTGGCTGGCCGCGGAGCGCGGCAATCTTCTGGCTGTCGAAGAGCACGTCCGACGTAACGGTGATACCGGGCCGGCCGCCCGGCTCTCCTGCGCCCTGGCGGGATTCCTCCAGGGGGAATGCCACTGGCACGACGCCACGAAGCTTCTGGGGCACGCCGTCACCCACTGGGAGCGGGCCCATGACGCGTCGGCTCTCTGCCTGGCGCTGGTCGACCTGTGTGCGGCGAGTGCGAGTGTCGGTGACTACGCGGAGGCCGCCACGGCCGGGGAACGGGCTCTGGAGCTCGCCCGGGCTCGGGCCGACCGGGCCGCCGAGGCTGCGGCGCTTCGCGTACTGGGCACCCTGAACTGGCATCTGGGCGAGAACCGGAAGGCGCTGGTCCTGCTCCAGAAGTCGTTCGCACTCACCTCACTGTCGGACGATATCTGGGAGCAGGCGCGCAGCCGGAACAATATCGCGGTGACCATGCTCTTCCTGGGGGACCGCGAGCGGGCTCTCACTCATTTCCTCAAAGCTCTCGACGGATTCCGCAGCGCCTCCGACAGAACTGCCGCATCCCAGACGCTCAACAACATCGGGGAGTTACAGATGCAGACGGGCGACGTAACCTCGGCCCGTCGATCGTTCGAGGAATCTCTCACATATCTGAAAACCGAAGGAAGCCGGTACGACTGCGCGACCGTGCGCAGAAATCTGGCCGAGTCACTGACCGAATCGGGCGACCCTTCGGCCGCCCTTCCCGCATTCGAGTCGACGCTTACGGAATTCCGGGCGCTCGGCGACCGCAAGAGCCAGGCCGAGACCATGCTCGGGATCGGCGAGGCGCATTGGCGGCTGGGAAACGTCGAGGAGTCCGGCCGGCATGTCCTCGAAGCGCTGAGGATCGCGCAGGACATCGGAGCAGCTCATCATGAGATCCAGGCGTTACGCCGGCTCGGTCGCGCGGACTTCGCCGGTGGCCGCCTGACCGTCGCGGCGGACCGCCTCCGGACGGCGGCGGCCATCGCCGCCAGGACGGACGACGTCAAGGAAGAGGCCGCCGCCCGGACGCTGCTCGCGGAGGTACTGCTGGCCGCCGGGAATATCGGCGAAGCGCGGGCTTCGCTGCGGCGGGCATTCACCTTGAATCAACATCGGGATGCCGCCGAGGCGCAGCGCGTCGACCGCCACCTAAAGGCACTCGAACATATATGTGATACCCGTCGGGGAACCCGCCCGGGGGAGCGCGAGGCGCAATAGATATTGCCTTTGGCATATACCGGAGGCAATATGCCCCACAGAATAAAGCCGGTTCGCTTGTCTTACTATTCTGCTACTCTCCGCATGATCAACGCGGAAGGACGAATAGCTAGTGAGCAAGATTCTGGCGGTCACCACCCTCATCTGCATGACCGCCCTGGCGACAGCGGCACATTCCGGTGTCGCAACGGCATCCCCCAGAAGCAGCCTGCAGAACGGCTGCATCATGATATTGAGCAGCCCGTCCAACCCACGGTGACGGGTCTCGCAAACACGTGCGAACATGACCCCGTTGTCCATAGCGGCCTGGGGGTCATGTCGTCGTGTTCGTACCGCACTTCACGCTCCCCGAGGAGTTGTTGCTGCTTGCGCACGATCCCGTCGAGGGGCGGGTCGCGTGCCGGACGTATTCGCTGCGGCTCGGGATCGCGGGGGCCGTGGCCGGTGAGTTGGTGCTGGCCGGGCGGGTTGAGGTGCGGGACGGGAAGATCGTCGCGTCCGGTGCGCCGGTGACCGGGGACTCGTTTCTCGACGCGGCGCTGGCCGGGGTCGCCGGCCGTCGCAAGGGGCACAGGCTTCAGCGGTGGGTGCGTGATACCGCGGGGGTGAAGACCAGTGCGGGCAGGACGGACGAGGTGTGGCGTCACCGGCTCGTCGCGCGCGGGGCCCTGCGCGAGGAGCGCACCCGGACCCTGGGGGTCATCGCGCAGCGCCGCCATGTCGTGGGGCCGGACGACCGGACGTCCCCCGCGCGTGAGCGGGTGTCCGCCGTGGCGCACGGGGCGACCGGCGACGAGCGCGCACGGATGCTGGCCGCGCTCGTCGGGGCGACGGGGCTGGCCGAAAACGTGCTGCCGGGGGACGGGTTGTCCCAGCAGCGCATCGAGGTGACGGCCTCCGCCGGGCAGGACCCCATAGCCCGGGCCGTAGGGGACCTGGTCCGCGAGCGGGAGGCGACGCCGGGGCGCGCACGCGGCGGTGAGTCGCTGCCCGAGAGCACGGGCCCGGGCTGGAATCCGCTGAGCTGGATCTTCGACGGTGACGGCAGCGATGGCGGCGGGGACTGAGGGCGGGCTCGGTCCGCGTCGTAACCTCGCGTCCATGCACAGCAGCCTGACAGCGCACGCGCGATGCCTGTACGGGGACGAGTACGGGCCCACCCCCGCGTGCGGGTCGGCACACGACGAGCACTACTTCATCGAGGAGCTGACGTTCGCCGACGCGGGCGCCATCCTCGCCATGCTGCATGAGCTGGCCCCGAACATCGTGGACGGCTATCTGCCCGTGTGGGTCCGCAACTTGGCCTATCGGCTGGTGCTGTTGCAGCGGCCGGACGAGCCGGAGCTCCTGCGGGAGGCGGCTCAGAATCTGTGGCTGCACGGGCCCGACTGGGATGACGTGGCCGCCGGACTGGTGAAGCGGGCCGATGCGCTGGAGGCGTCGAGCTGAAAGTTCGCCGAGGCGGTGCGGGCACCCGGGCAGGTGTTCACTCGAACGAGGTAATTGACCGTTCGTTCCAATATCGCCTACGCTCTTCGATGTGGGCAGGACCAAGGAATTCGATCCGGAGGCCGCGCTGCAAGCGGCCCTTGAGCTGTTCTGGCAGCGCGGCTACGAAGCGACGTCGATAGCCGACCTTGTCGAACATCTCGGCATCGGCCGGGCCAGCATCTATGCCACCTTCGGCAACAAGCACGAGCTGTTCCTGAAGGCGTTGGACCGTTACGCGGAGGGGCGCGATCCGCTCCTTCTCGCGGAACTGTCCCAGCCGGGGCCGGCCCTGCCCGCGGTGCGGACCGTGGTGCGCCGCTTCGCCGAAGAGGCCACATCACTGGAGGCGCGGCTGCACGGATGCCTCATCACCAACACCGCTTCCGAGCTGGCACCGCATGACACGGCGGCGGCCCGCCGGGTCGAGGTCAGCTGGGAGCATCTCGAAACGCCGCTGCACTCCGCGCTCATACGGGCCCAGGCCCAGGGCGAGTTGCCGGGGGACCGCGACCCGCGCGCGCTGGCCCGCATGCTGCTCGTCCTGCTCCAGGGCATACGGGTCGTCGGCAAGGCGTCCAGCGATCCCTCCCGGGTACGGGAGGCCGCCGAGCAGGCCCTGTCGATGCTGGACTGAACCCTGCCTGCCGCTGGCCGGGCCGGCCGGGCCGGACCCGATCTCGCACGGCCAAATAATGGAACGATCGGTTCAATAAAAGTGTTCAGCACTGGCCCTACAGAGGAGTTGTGGAAGTGAACCGCTTCATCGGCAGGTCTGTCCTCGTCACCGGTGCCGGCTCCGGCCTCGGCCGTGCCACCGCGCTCGCCTTCGCCGCCGAAGGCGCGTCGGTGGCGGTCGCGGGGCGGACCCGGGCATCCCTGGACGAGACCGTGCGGCTCATCGAGGTGAGCGGCGGGACGGCCGCCGCGGTCGAAACCGACGTCACCGACTCGGAGCAGGTCCGCCGCCTGGTCGAGGGGACCGCGGACCGCTTCGGAGGACTCCACATCGCGGTCAACAACGCCGGAATACTCCGGGGTTCCGGCCCGGCGGCGGACGTGAGCGAGGAGGACTGGGACGCGGTGCTACGGACCAATGTCACCGGTGTCTGGCTGGCGATGAAGCACGAGATCGCCCACATGCGTGCCCATGAGGGCGGCGCCATCGTCAACATCGCTTCCAATCTCGGGGCCCACTTGCGGATACCGAACGCCGCCGCCTACATCACGTCGAAGGCCGCCGTCTCCGCGCTGAGCCGCGCCGCGGCGCTCGACCACATCCACGAGGGCATCCGCATCAACGCCGTCAGCCCGGGAGCCTCCGAGGCACCCATGTCCCTCCGCCCGGGCGAGACCGGGACCGACCGGGCGGAACGGGTGAAGTCACAGAACCCGCTCGGCAGGCTCGCGAAGGCCGAGGAGGTGGCGGCCGCGGTGCTGTACCTGGCGTCGCCCGCCGCCGGGGCGGTCGTCGGCACGGACCTGGTCATCGACAGCGGGGCGGCGGCGTGAGGGGCGGTGGGCACTCGGGGCGGCGGCCGGTGCCCGGAGTGGCGGCCGGTGCCCGGCGGCACGGCCTAGCATCGGGGGCCCACCGATCACTGGAGTGAGCCGTCATGACCTTGTCGCCGCGTATCGGGGTCGTCATCGTGACCATGGGGACCCGGCCCCGGGAGCTCGAGGCGTTGCTTGCGTCCGTGGCCAAGCAGGATGTTCCGGCGGCCCGTGTGGTGTTGGTGGGCAACGCGACCTCGTTGGAGGACGTTTCGACCGATGTGCTCGGCGTGGCGGGCACGCCCGGTGCGACCGGGGTGACCAAGGTGCCGCTCGCGGAGAATCTGGGGTGTCCCGGGGGCCGGAACGTGGGGCTTGAGCTGCTGCGGGACGGGGACGAAGTCGATGTCGTGGTCGAGCTGGACGACGACGGGCTGCTCATCGCCACGGACGTGTTCCGTGAGGTGCGGCGGCAGTTCGCGGAGGATCCGAGGCTGGGGATCATCGGATTCCGGGTCGCCGACGAGCACGGGCGGACCGAACGGCGCTGGGTGCCGAGGCTGCGGGCGGGCGATCCGATGCACGGGGGGCCGGTGACCGCGTTCCTGGGTGGCGGGCACGCGTTCTCGATGCCGATGCTCCGGCAGACCGGGCTGTGGCCGGGGGAGTTCTTCTTCGGGCACGAGGAGTCGGACCTCGCGTGGCGGGCGCTGGACGGCGGCTGGGAGATCCGTTACGTGCCGACGCTCGTCCTCCAGCATCCTCGGACGTCGCCGGCCCGGCACGCCGTCTACTACCGGTTCACCGCGCGGAACCGGGTGTGGCTCGCGCGCAGGCGGCTCCCCGCGCCGCTGATCCCGGTCTATCTCGGCGTGTGGATCGCGCTGGCCATGCTGCGGATGCGCTCGCTGACGGGGCTGAGGGCGTGGTGGGGCGGGTTCGCCGAGGGGGTCAGGACGCCGGCCGGGGAGCGGGCGCCGATGAGCTGGCGGACGGTGTGGCGGATGACCCGCCTGGGAAGGCCGCCGGTGTTGTGAGACGGGGGTGCGGCTGAAGCGTTTTCCGGGGCGGGCGGCCTCCGCCGGGTGGCCCCGGGGCGGCCGCCGCCGCCCCGGGGGCCCGTTGGGTCACGTCGAGCAAGTGACCGTCGGCCAGGTCCAGCTGCCGTTGGACTGGACGGTGACACCGAAGTTGTTGCCGTTGCCGTTGGGTTTGGCGGTCAGCACCTGGGCGCTGGGGTAACTGGCGGTGATGTTCCAGGTGGAGAGGATCTTCTCCGGGGACGGGACGTTCATGGTCACGGTCCAGTTGCTGGAGCCCGAGACCGCGACGTTGAGGTTGTAGCGGTCGCCCCACTTCTCACCCGCGGAAAGGGTGGCGGTGCATCCGTTGTTGCCGCCGCCGGTGTTGCCACCGCCGTTGTCACCGCCGCCGGACGTGCTGCCCAGCGTGATGCTGGAGCTGCCGCTGCTCTGGTAGCCCTCGGTGGCCATGATCATGTAGTTGAAGCTGCCGAGGTTCATCCCGTGCTGGGCCCAGGCATCGAAGTGGTTGCCGGTGGTGATGGTGCCTCCGGTCCGCTTGGACTGGCGGACGCTCCAGTACTGCTTGAACGTCTTGGTTCCCTCGATCGAGGGGGCGTTGGTCCGGGTCGTCTCGTAGATGTCGTACGTGCCGCCGTCGCTGGTGACCGTGCCCTTGAAGGTCCCGGTGGGCCGGTACGTACCCCAGTTGTCGACGATGTAGTACTCCACCAGCGGGTTCTGCGACCAGCCGTAGAGGGCGAGGTAGGCGTTGCCCGAGGGATTGAAGGAGCCGGAGTACGTCACGCTGCGGCGGCCGCCGGTGCTCCAGCCCTTCCCGGCCACGAAGTTGCCGGTGTTGCTCCAGGACGTTCCGTAACTGCCGCCGGAGCCGAGGTTCATGGAGACGGTGCCGGGGCTGTCCGTCCAGAACGAGTAGTAGTAGCCGTTGTTGGTCCCCGTCTGGTTCGAGGTGACGGTCGTGTCGGCGGTGGCGGTGCCGGGCAGGGCGATCGCCGCGGCGACCGCGATCACCAGGGCGAAGGCGCTGCGGATGAACAGCCGTAGGCCGTTCACAGGTCTGGGGCGGCTCGTCGGATGTGCGGGGGTTGCGTACATGGGGATGTCCTCCTCGTCCCGTGAGCAGGTGGGTGTCGGCCGGCCGGGGGGCCTGCCGACGGCGCTCAGTGTTGGACCGCCCCCTGGGGGTGTCAATACTTTCGGCATTAGTTGCGAAACCTTCGATTACCAATGCCGTCAAGGAAGTTGGAGAACATGGCAGCTCAACAGCCATCATTGAGTCGGCAGTCCGGGCGGAATGCGGATGTGAGCGAGAGGTTCATTCGAAGCGGATGGCATTCATTTCGAAAGTTTCGGTACGTTGAGGCCGCTGATCAGCCTCTAGGGTTTGGCACGTGGTGGTCAGTGAAGAAGTACGGGCGGGCGCAGGCGAGTCGGTGGACGAGCCGGGGTGGCGGGCCCACCGTGTGCCGCTGGTCTCCGTCACGGTCGCGCTGCCGCTGTACGCCGTGTGGGCGGCCGTCCTGGCCACCGGCGGCGGTGACCTCGCCGCGCAGCTCGCCTGGTCCGGGTTCACCGCGCGCCACCCGGGATCGGCGTACAACCTGTCCTGGTACGGAGGGACGCACACCGCGAACTACAGCGTCCTCTCCTCGTACGCGATGGCTCTCGTCGGCGTCCGCACGGTGTCCGTCGCCTCCGGGCTCGCCGCCACCTGGCTGCTGGCCCGCCTCTTCGTCCGTACGGGGATGCGCCGCCCGCTCCCGCCCGCGCTGCTCGGCGCGTTCGCGCTGTGGTGCAACGTCGCGTCGGGGCGTACGACCTTCGCGCTCGGCGTGGCCGTCGGGCTCGTCGCCTGCCGGTACGTCCACCGGGCCGTGGTGGCCGGCGTCGCCGGGACGCTGGCGGCCATGGCGAGCCCGGTGGCCGGGCTCTTCCTGGTCGTCGTGGGCGCCGCGTATCTGCTCGACCGGCGGTGGCGCGCGGGCGCGGTCCTGATGGTCCCGTTCTTCGTGGTCGTCGGCGTGACGACGCTGCTGTTCCCGTTCCGGGGCGAGCAGCCCATGCACGGGGGCCGGGTGTGGATGCCGGTCCTGGTCTGCGCGGTGCTCGCGGCGGCGGCGCCCCGGACGCGGGAGTGGCGGCCGGCGCGGTACGGGGCGGTGGTGTACGCGGTCGGTGTGGTGCTGACGTTCCTCATCGCGTCCCCGATCGGTACGAACGTCGAGCGGCTGCTCGGCCTGGTCGCCGTGCCCGTGCTGTGCGCGGCGGTCCTCGACACGGTCCGGGCCGGGGCCCGGGTGCGTACGGGGTTCCTGGCCGCCGCCCTCGTGCTCTCCGGGTGCTGGCTCGTCGACAAGACCGTGGACGACCTGCGCGTCTCCACCCCCGTGCCGGCCTGGGCGTCCCGCACCGAGGGGGTCGTCGCCGCGCTCGACCGGCTGGGCGCGGACCGGGTCCGCGTCGAGGTCGTCCCCGCGCGCAACCACCGCGAGGCCGCCGTCCTCGCCCCGCACGTGAACATGGCCCGGGGCTGGAACCGCCAGCTGGACGTCGAGCGCGGGCGCCTGTTCTACGAGGGCGAGCTCACCCCGGACCGCTACCGCGCCTGGCTCGACCGCTGGGCCGTGGGCCTCGTCGTCCTGCACCACGGGCGGCCGGACGGGCCCGCGGAAGCCGAAGCGGCCCTGGTCAGGGGCGGGTTGCCGTGGCTGGACGAGGTGTGGGAGGACGACGGCTGGACGGTCTACCGGGTCCGCGAGGCGACCCCGCTGGCGCCCCCGCCCGCCACGGTCACCGGCGGCGGCGACGCGGATCTGGTCCTGCGCATGGAGCGGGCCGGCTCGGTGACCGTGCGGATCGCCCACTCCCCCTGGCTCCGCGTGCACGGGCCCGCGGGAGCCTGCCTGCGGCAGGACGGCGAGTGGACGCGGCTGACGGTACGGAAGCCGGGGACGTACCGGCTGGACTCGGCGTACGGGCTCGGCCGCTTCGCGGGGCGCGGCTGCTGAGACCGGGCCCCGGAGCGTAGGCCCTCAGCGGCGGGCCCGGACCGTGAGCCCGCCGGGCCGGGCCCGCGCTCCGCACCGCCCCCGTGAGATCCCCGCAACACCCGGGCAATGAAATACGGCGGAAACACGCGGGGTCCCTCGCCGAAACGCGAGGCGGTCACGCTCGCAGTCGCTCCCACCGCTCCCCGCCCCGAGGAGGGACCCCGTGACCCCCGTGACCGTGGCCGCGTCCGGCCTGGATACCGGCGATACCGCCTGGCTGCTCGCCGCCACCGCACTCGTTCTGCTGATGACGCCCGGGCTGGCGCTGTTCTACGGCGGCATGGTCCGTACGAAAAGCGTCCTCAACATGCTGATGATGAGCTTCGTCTCGATCGCGCTGGTCACCGTGGTCTGGCTGGTCGCGGGCTATTCGCTGGTCTTCGGCGACGACGCGTTCGGCGGGCTGGTGGGGAACCTGGCGCACCTGGGCCTCGCGGACATCGGGCCGGACGCGCTGACCGGCGGGGTGCCGACGCTGCTGTTCACGACCTTCCAGCTCACCTTCGCGATCATCACGGCGGCGCTGATCAGCGGTGCGGTGGCGGACCGTACGAAGTTCACCGCGTGGCTCGTCTTCGTACCGGTGTGGACGCTGCTCGTATACGCACCCGTCGCGCACTGGGTCTGGGGGCCCGGCGGCTGGATCAAGGATGCGCTGGGGGCGCTCGACTTCGCGGGCGGGCTCGTGGTGGAGATCGCGTCCGGGGCGTCGGGGCTGGCACTGGCGCTCGTGGTGGGGCCGCGCATCGGATTCCGGAAGGACGCGATGCGCCCGCACAACCTGCCGATGGTGATGCTCGGCGCGGGTCTGCTCTGGTTCGGCTGGCTCGGTTTCAACGGCGGCTCCGCGCTCGCCGCGAACGGGATCGCCGCCGCCTCGATGCTGAACACGGTCGTCGCGGGCTGCACCGGACTGCTCGGCTGGCTCTTCGTGGAGCAGCGGCGCGACGGACACCCCACCACCTTCGGCGCGGCGTCGGGCGCGGTCGCCGGGCTGGTCGCGATCACCCCGGCCTGCGGCACGGTCTCCCCCGTGGGCGGGGCGGTGGTCGGGCTCGCGGCCGGTGTCGTCTGCTCGTACGCGGTCGCGTGGAAGTTCCGCTTCGGGTACGACGACGCGCTCGACGTCGTCGGGGTGCACTTCGTCGGGGGCGTCGTCGGCACCCTGCTCATCGGCCTGTTCGCGACCGCCGCGATGACCGGCGGCGCGGAGGGCCTGTTCTACGGGGGCGGCGCGGCCCAGCTCCTGAAGCAGGCGGTGGCCGTGGTCGCGGTGGCGGCGTACACCTTCCTCGTGACGTACGGGATCGCTAAGGCGATCGACCGGCTGATGGGCCTGCGGGCCGGCGCGGAGGAGGAGGTCACGGGCCTCGACCAGACGCTGCATGCGGAGAGCGCCTACGATCACGGCGCGCTGGGTCACGCGGCCCCGCAGTCGGCGCTCCCGAGGGACAGGAAGACCGCTCCATGAAGCTCATCACCGCCGTCATACGCCCGCACCGCCTGGACGAGGTCAAGACCGCGCTCCGGGAGGTCGGCGTCCAGGGCCTGACCGTCACCGAGGCCGGTGGCTACGGCCGCCAGCACGGGCACACCGAGGTGTACCGGGGCGCCGAATACCGCGTCGACCTGGTGCCCAAGGTCCGCGTCGAGGCGGTCGTGGACGACGCGGACGAGGAGACGGCCGTCGACGCGATCGTCCGGGCCGCCCGGACCGACCGCATCGGCGACGGCAAGGTGTGGGTCCAGCACGTCGAGACGCTGGTGCGGGTCCGCACGGGCGAGCGGGGGGCGGACGCGCTGTAGGAACAGCCGGGCGCTCAACAGCGGCGGCGGGCATGGGCCGTTCCCCACATGACCAAGCCGGACGCGAGGCTTTCGCGTAGGTGCGCGTCGCTCGCGGCCCGGTCGGCGCCGGGGGCGAGCGGTGCGGCCACCAGGCAGACCCGGCACGGTGCGCCCGTGCCGAGCAGCACCAGCCAGTCCCGTGGCGGCGGGGGAAGTGCCATCACGTACCTGTCATGGCCGTAGTCGAGGACGGCTCGCCCACGATGGACCGCGATCCGGGCGCCGATCACCGGCGGTGGTTCGCCGCCGGGCCCGAGCCGCAGGGCCGCCGCGAGGCGTCTCATGCCGTGCTCGACGGCCTCGGCCGTCTCGTTCGCCCGGCGGGGGCCCGGGTGAGTGAGGAGGAGTTGAGCGAGATCGCCCGTATCCCCTCGGCACATACCGGTCACCGCCGCGACGGACGCGACGAATCCGGGGCCCAGGGGCACGTCGATGTCGGCTTCCGGAAGACGTGACGCGATCACGGCGCCTTCACCTCCGCCCATACGGCCTTGCCGAACGGAATGTCGCAGACGCCCCAGGCATCGGGGCACAGGGCGTCAAGGATGATCAGGCCGCGCCCCCGCTCCCGCTCGTACGACAAGGGCTTGAGCCGGGGGTGCTTGCGGACCGGGTCGTGCACCTCGATTCGCGTCCGCTTCTCGTCGGCGTCGAGCACGACGCGTACGGAGTCGCCGGGCTCGGTGCCGTAGCGGATCGAGTTCGAGACCAGCTCGCACGTGACCAGGACGACCGTCTCGACGTGGTCTTCGGATACGCCCGGAACGTGGTACGGAACGAACTCACGCACGAAGTTCCTTGCGGCTTTGGCGGATTGGGGCTCGCCTGCGAGTAACAGAACCGGCGGCGGGCCGACTGGTGGTGCACAACAGGCAGATGAAACGGACTGCCACTGTTCGATCATGCGTGTCCCCTCACGGGTGGGCCTCAGAGCGCGCGCAGCGCACAGCTCACCCTCGCTATCTGCACATCTCGCCACTCAAAGTTGCCCCATATGCGGGCTGACATGCAACCAGAACTGAGTATCGCGCAAAATTTGCACGCCTACTTGAGGTGAGAGCATCACTGTCCGTGTGTGGGTGACATTGGTCGGCGCATCACGGCAGACTGTGCAGCAGCCACTGAATGAGAGGGCAGGAGTGAGCACACCTACAGTGCGGCGACGACGCCTCGGCGCGAAGCTGCGCGCGCTGCGCGGTGAACTCACCCTCAAGGAGGTCACCGAGCAGTCGAAGGGCCGCTTCGCATACTCGAAGCTGTCGCGAATCGAGACTGCTCGCAGCGCGCCCAAGATGCAGGACATCGGCGCCCTGCTCGACCTGTACGCCAACCTCGGGCGAGAGGTGAGCAGTGAACTTCGCGCGGCCTTGATGATGCTGGCCAAGGAGGACGATCAGCGCGGTTGGTGGCACTCCTACCGGGGCGTCATCTCACCCGTGTACGAGGACCTGATCAGTCTTGAGGCCGAGGCGCACTCGGTTTCGGTATGGCACCTGGGAGCAATCCCCGGCCTGCTTCAAACCGGCGACTACGCCCGCGAACTGATCCGCGTACTGGCCCTGACCGAGGTACCCGTCGACGCCTTGGTCCAGGTCCGCCTTGCGCGACAGATGGTGCTCACCCGAGAGGAGCCGCTCACGTTGCGCGCGATCGTCGCCGAACAGGCGCTGCGCTCGACGTCCAGCGTGGACGGCCTGATGCACGAGCAACTCGGCCGACTGCTCGCCATGGGCAAGCGGCCGAATGTCAGCATTCAGGTGGTGCCCGCCAACGCCGCTCTTCACGTCGGCCAGCTGGAGAGCTTCAGCGTGCTGCACTTCGGTCCGCACACGGACCTTGATGTCGTTCACGCCGAGGGGCTTACCTCGGCTCTGTACATCGAGGAACGTGAGCAAGTGGCCGCATACAGAGATGCCTCGCAGCAGCTGGCCTCCGTCGCGCTCCCGGCCGAAGAGTCGGCGCAGCTGATCGCCTCGATCAGGAAGGACGCCTGAGCCGCCGGCCCCGCCCGGCCGTGACCTGCGGAACCCCCTTCGCCGCCTCCGTCGGAGCCGGGCAGTTCGGCGGCGGGCTGTAGGCCGGCCGAAGAAGTGCGCACACCGTCGCCCGGCCGGGAAAACCCCGGCCGGGCGTCTTCGTGTCAGAGCCGCGCCGTCAGGCGCGTCTTCGTCTCCGGCCACTCGTCCGCGAGCAGCGAGAAGTACACCGTGTCGCGCCAGCTTCCGTCCGGGCGGCGGCGGTGGCGGCGCAGGATGCCCTCGTGGCGGGCGCCGAGGCGGGTTATCGCCTGCTGGGAGCGCTCGTTGAGGTGGTCGGTCTTCAGCTGGACGCGGCCCATGCCCAGGTCCTCGAAGGCGTGGGTGAGCAGGAGGAGCTTGGTCTCCGTGTTCACCGCCGAGCGCCAGTACGCGCGGCCGTACCAGGTGGAGCCGATCTCCAGGCGTTCGTGGGCCGCGTCGATGTCCAGGAAGGACGTCCAGCCGACGGCCCGCCCGGTGGCCAGGTGGACGACGGCGAAGGGGACGTATGTCGCGTTCGCGAGCATCGCATCGAGCGCGGCCGCCATGTCCTGACGGGTGCGGGGCACCGGGCCGCCGAGCCAGCGCCAGACCTCGTCGTCGTCCCCGCCGGCGGCGAAGAGGTCGTCCAGATGGGCCGGGGCGAGCGGTTCGACGCGGACATGGCGGCCGGTCAGGGTCACGGGGATGGGGTGCGTGGCGGTCATGCCCGTAAGCCTACCCTCGTACGTACTAGCGTCAAACAGTTTATGCACTAGTACGTATTCCCGGCGTCCTCCGTGTCCGCCTCGCCCTCGCGGCCGGCCGCCGCGCGCATGGCCGCCGCCATCGCGCGGATCTCGGGCAGCTCGTCGTACAGCGCCTGGCCGGGGCAGCTCGTCCGGTACGTGTCGCGGTGGCCGGAGATGACGTTCAGCACGGCCACCTCGCCCTTGGGATAGCGGCTGGCGTCGTTGGTCGAGCGCAGCCGCACCTTGCCGCGCGGGTCCTCGCCGGGGCTCAGCTTCCACGCCGCGAGGGTCGCCAGGGCCCGCACGACGGGGGCCGGGACCTTCTCGCCGTCGCGGTAGTCACCGAGCACCGCGATGCCCACGCTGTCCGCGTTGAAACCGGTGGTGTGGGCGCCGCGCACCGAGCGGGTGATGCCGCCGGCCCGGCCCTCGTAGATCGTGCCGCACCGGTCGACCAGGAAGTTGTAGCCGATGTCGTCCCAGCCCCGGCCCTTGATGTGGGCCTCCTCGACGTTCCGGATCAGCTCGGGCGCCTCGGCGCAGTCGTAGTCGTTCGTCTCGCCCGTGTGATGGACGAAGACCGCGCGGACCGCGCCCGTGTAGACGGCGCGTTCCCGGACGATGGACTCGTCCGCGTGCCAGGCCGTCCGGCTGACGATCACGGGCTGCGGCGCGGCCACCGCCCGGGCGCGGGGGGCGGCGGGCGGCTCGGCCAGGATGTGGGGCACCGGGGCGTCCCGCGGCACCAGCAGAGCCAGCGGGAGGACCGCGGCACCCAGCCATATTCGGTGAGGCCACATGGCTCCACCCTGCGGCTATCCCGCCGGGCGCGCAGATGAGGTGGCCGATCGGGTGAAATCGCCCCGGGCGGGGAATAGGGCCTTTCCCGGAAGGCGCCATTCCCCGGGCCGCGTCCGGGCACGCCCCGTACGGCGATACCCTGGGGGCAGCAGCGGGCCGGTGACGGCCACTGCGCGGCGGTGGGGCCCGCCGTACCCGAACCGCGAGCGTTCACACGCCGCCAACGGTCCCTACTTGCGCAGACGCGCGCCCGTAACCGGCGGGCGCCCCGGCAGGTAGGAGACGTATGCCCGGCATCCTCACGAAGAACCCGCAGACCGCCGTCGTCGCCGTGGTCGCGCTCGGCGGCGCCACCGGCGCGTCCGCCCGCTACGGCGCCGGGCTGCTGTGGCCCACCGCGGCCGGCGGCTTCCCCTGGACGACCCTCGTGGTCAACGTCATCGGCTGCGCGGTCATCGGCGTGTTCATGGTGGTGATCAGCGAGGTGTGGGCGGCGCACCGGCTGGTGCGGCCGTTCTTCGGGACCGGGGTCCTCGGCGGGTTCACCACCTTCTCGACGTACGCGGTCGACATCGAACAGCTCGTGTCCGAGGACCGGGCCGGCGCCGGACTGGTCTATCTCGGAGTAACACTGCTCGCGGCCCTCGCGGCGGTGTGGAGTGCGGTGTGGCTGACACGCCGCGCACTGGCGTGGAGGCAGGCATGACGACACCCATGACCGAACCGGGGCTGCGGCTGACCGTGCTGGTCGGCGAGTCCGACAGCTGGCACCACCGGCCCGTCTACACGGAGATCGTGCACCGGGCGCACGCCGCCGGGCTGTCCGGCGCCAGCGTCTTCCGGGGCATCGAGGGCTTCGGCGCCCACTCGATGATCCACACCCAGCGGCTGCTGTCCCTGAGCGAGGACCTGCCGGTGGCGGTGGTGATCGTGGACGCGGAGGAGGCGGTACGGGCCTTCCTGCCGGAGATCGCCGAGCTGACCGACGGCTGCCCGGTCACGCTGGACGCCTGCGAGATCGTACGGAACCCCGGGATACAGGGGGATCAGGGGTGAACTGGCTGCTCGTGATGGCCGGGGCGGCGGTCGGCGCCCCGATGCGCTATCTCACCGACCGGGCCGTGCAGTCCCGCCACGACACGGTGTTCCCGTGGGGGACGTTCACCGTCAACATCGCCGGCTGCCTGATCCTGGGCACACTGACCGGCGCGGTGGCGGCCGGGGCGGCCTCCTCGCACCTTCAGCTGCTGCTCGGGACCGGGCTGTGCGGGGCGCTGACCACGTACTCCACGTTCAGCTACGAGACGCTGCGGCTCGCGGAGGACGGGGCCGGGTTCTACGCGGCGGCCAACGTCGTGGTCAGCGTCGTCGCGGGCCTCGGCGCGGCCTTCGCGGGCGTCACGCTCGCCGAGGCCCTCTGGGCCTGACCCGGCGCTCGGAGGGCGGCGCGGTGATGGTGACGGGCACGCCGGAGGGGGCCTGCGCGCCGGTGATCCGGCGCAGCTCCTCGCTGCCGGAGCGGACCTCCGCGATCTTCGGGGTGATGCCCGCCTCGGCCATCAGCCGGGTCATCTCGCGGCGCTGGCTGGGCAGCACCAGGGTGACGACGCTGCCGGACTCCCCGGCCCGGGCGGTGCGGCCGCCCCGGTGCAGATAGTCCTTGTGGTCGGCCGGCGGGTCGACGTTGACGACGAGGTCCAGGCTGTCGATGTGGATGCCGCGCGCCGCGACGTTGGTCGCGACCAGGACCGAGACGTGCCCGGTCTTGAAGCGCTCCAGGGTGCGGTTGCGCTCCGGCTGCGACTTGCCGCCGTGCAGGGCGGCCGCCCGGACCCCGCTGTGGAGGAGATGGGCGGTCAGCTCGTCCACCGCCTGCTTGGTGTCCAGGAACATCAGCACCCGGCCGTCGCGCGCCGCGATCTCCGTCGTGGTGGCGAACTTGTCGGAGGGGCGTACGTAGAGCACATGGTGCTCCATCGTCGTCACGGCGCCCGCCGCCGGGTCCACCGAGTGGACGACCGGGTCGTTCAGATAGCGCCGGACGAGCAGGTCGACGTCCCGGTCCAGGGTCGCCGAGAACAGCATGCGCTGGCCGCCCAGCGGGATCTGGTTGAGCAGCTGGGTGACCTGGGGCATGAACCCCAGATCGGCCATCTGGTCCGCCTCGTCCAGCACCGTCACCTCGACCCGGTCGAGCACGCAGTCACCGCGCTCGATGAGGTCCTTGAGGCGGCCCGGGGTGGCGACGACGACATCGGTGCCGCCGCGCAGCGAAGCCGTCTGGCGGCCGATCGACATCCCGCCGACGACGGTCGCCAGGCGCACCCGCAGCGGCTTCGCGTAAGGGGTCAGCGCGGCGGTCACCTGCTGGGCCAGCTCGCGGGTGGGGACCAGGATCAGGGCGCGCGGACGGCGGGCCTCCGCCCGGTGCCCGGCCGTGCGGGCGAGCACCGCCAGGCCGAAGGCGAGGGTCTTCCCGGAACCGGTGCGGCCCCGGCCCAGCACATCGCGCCCGGCCAGCGAGTTGGGCAGGGTGGCCGCCTGGATCGGGAACGGCTCGGTGACCCCTTGCGCGGTCAGCGCCGCCAGCACCGCGTCCGGCAGGTCCAGGTCCGCGAAGGCGGCGACGGGGGGCAGCGCCGGGGTCTCGGTCCGCGGCAGCTCGTACTCGCCCTGCCGCGCCACGGGCTTGCGGCCCTTCCCGCCGAAGCGGCGGTCGGCGGCCGCGGGGCGGCCGGCGCCCCGGGTGCGGAAACCGCCGCCCGCGCGGGAGCCCGGGGCGCCTTGGCCCCGGGAGCGGGAGGAGCGGTCGTGGGGGCGGGGAGTGCGGTCGCGGCTCAAGCGGAACCTTTTCGTCGGGGGATGCGCGTTCATCGGGGGATGCGCGGCGTTCCCGCGGCTCTTTCCGATGGTAACCGGGGCGGGTGCGGGGCGCCGGGCCCGGAAACAACGCCCTGGACAAGGACACTGACCGGCCGGTCAGTTGATGACTGCCCGGGCAGGGGCCATAATGTGCGGGTAGCCCTTCACGCATCCCCCGTCGTGAAGGGCTACACCCCTTTGTGGGCACGCGGCGGCGGCGCGCACCGGCGTCTTCACGGGCAAGGGACTCCCCTCGTGGCCCCCTGCCCATGTTTTTTCGAGTTAACAGTGACGTAGAGTGTTTGCGCAAGCCCGCTCCGGACACCGGATGAGAATGCTCCGGATCACGCCACCTCCGGTCTCCCGCCCCCGGGAACGTGGTCGGGCGTTCGTTACAGTACGAGCCCGTTGACCGAATCGAGCGCCGCCCGGGGCCGGACAGGGGTCCGCGGCGGACGTGAACGTGGGGGCCGGATGGACAACGGCGTAGAGCGCGCGCCGGAGCTGCGGACGCTGCGCCAGAAGGTCGAGTACATGGTCGAGAAGACCTTCCCCGGCCGGAAGATCTCGGGCCGGTTCTTCGCCGACCTGGTCAGGGAGCGCGGCGGATCGCTCTCGCACAGCTACTTCTCCAACATCCTGGCCGGCAAGGTGACCCAGCCGTCCGAGGAGATCCTGAAGGCGCTCGGCCTGGGCTTCGGCGTGGACTGGCGGTTCTTCAAGGAGGAGTCCGAGGTCGTGGACGACGTCGTGGCCGGGCTCCAGTTCCTCGCCAAGCGGCGGACGGGCGAGATCAGCGGGCTCGCCGGGCGCGGGCTCGACGAGGAGGGGCTGCCGCCGGAGCTGCTCCGGTTCGCGATGTCCCTGCTGCGGGACGCCGAGGAGCGCACGCCCCCGGCCGGCGGCGGACAGCAGGGCTGAGCCGTGTCCCTGCGGAAGCTGCGACGGGAGTGCGAGGAGGGGCTGGCGGGGCTGCCGCTGCCCTCGCCGTTCTCCCTGCCCGGCCTGGTGGCCAACATGGAGGCGGCCCGGGGCCGGACCATCGTGCTGCACGAGATGCCCGACCGGCTGGCGCGCGTCAACGCCGCCTGCGGGCTGCGCCTGAAGAGCGGGGACACCAGCTTCGTGCTGTACCGCCGGCGCCCGACCGCGTACCAGACCCAGCACGTCATCCTGCACGAGCTGTGCCACGAGTGGTTCGACCACGGCACCTCGCTCGACGCGGAACAGCTCCGGCGGCTGCTGCCCGTCTTCGACACCTCGCTCATCGCCCGGATGGTCGGCCCGGACGCGGTGCTCGCCCCGGACGCCGTGCAGGCGCGCGCGCAGTACGACACCCACGACGAACGCATGGCCGAATTCGGTGCCTCGCTGATCCCCCGGATGGCCCGGGACGTCACGAGCGATGACATGGTGGGGCGGCTCGCCAACTCGCTCTCGCGCCCGGTCGCCCACCGCCGCGGCGGCCTGTTCCGGCGTACGTGACACCCGTACCGCCCGACCGCACTCCCCACACCCGAGGACGTCCGCCGTGACCCCGCTCGACCTCGCCGGCTATCTCATAGCGGGCCTGATGACAGCCGTCGCCCTGTGGCGCATGCCGGCCGCCCTGTGGGGTGACGAGGAGGACCGGCGCCGCCGGGCGCTGTGGGGGTGTTACGCGGGATTCGCGCTGGCGCTCTGGACGAAGACCCGGTTCGTACGCGTCGGGCTCAACAACAGCCCGGTGACCGACCTGTCCGTCCTCATCAAGCACTACACCGCGACCATCGCGATTCTGGCCATTCTCAGCTACATCGTGGCGATCTACGGCCGGTACGAGGACGAGGGCGGCATCCCCCGGCACGTGCGGTTCGCCCGGCTCATCCAGCAGGTCGCGGCCAAGGCGTCGGCCGCCACCCTGGTGCTGCTCACCGTGCTGTTCTTCACCGTGGTCGACCGCTCCACGCCCTCGGACCGCTTCGTCGCGGACCACGCCGGGCAGTGGGGCGCCACGCTGTACATGAGCGTGTTCTACCTCTACCTCGGCGCCGCGTCCGCCGTCTGCGCGTACCAGTGGGCGCTGGCCACCGGGAGCGCCCGGATGCGCCATCTGCGCGTCGGGCTCGGGATGATGACGTTCGCCATGTTCATCGGCGTCGGCTACACCGTCAGCCGGACGCTGTTCCTCTGGGTCAGCGTCGTGGACCGGCCGAGCGAGTCCTTCGCGCTGGACTTCGACGAGGTCACCGAGGCCGCCCAGGTCGTCCTGTTCCTCTTCTTCGCGGTCGGCGCCTCCATCCCGGCCCTGAGCAACGTCCGCCGCCGCGCCAAGCTCTGGCGGGCGCAGGCCCGGCTGCACGGCCTCTGGTACGCGCTGATGACCGCCTTCCCGGACCAGCCCTTCGAGCCGCCGCGCCCGCTGCTCCGGGAGCTGACGCGCTTCGACACGCCCGCCGACCTGCGCGTCGACCGCTGGGCCGCGGACATCGCGGACGCGGTCGAGAAGCTGCGCCACTATGTGCCGGACACCCTGCTGCCCGCCGCCGAGGCCGCCGCCGGGGCCGGTTCCGGCTCGCCGCTCACCGACGCGTACTGGATCAGGGCGGCGCTGACCGCCCGGGACGCCGGGGCGCCGGCCGGGGAGGCGGCGGCCTTCTCCACCCGGCACGCCACCGACCAGGACGACGAGGTCGCCTGGCTGGTCCGGGTCGCGGCGGCCTACCGGACGGTGACCCCGGAGCGGGCCCGCCAGATCCTCGACAGCTGTGACCCCGCGGGCAGGGAGCAGCCGGCATGACCACCACCGACACCACAGCCGCCTCCGGCCACGCCCTCGCGCGGCGGGTGACCGATGTCCTCCAGCCCCGCAATGTGCTCCTCGTCGGCATGCTCGCCATCGGGCTCGCGGCGGCCGGGAAGTGGACCGGGCTGCTCTGGGGGCTGCTCGGCGCGCTGTGCGCGGGGATCGTGCCGGCCGGGTACATCGAGTGGGAGCGGGGGCGCGGCACCTGGGGCGACCGGCATGTCGTGGACCGCACCAAGCGGGCGCCGATCTTCTTCGTGATCCTGGGCTCCATCGGCACCGGTTCGGCGGTCATGGTGCTGGGCGGGGCGCCCACCGGCATCCTGGCCGCGATGCTGGCGCTGTGGGCGATGACGGTCGTGCTGCTGGCGGTCAACACGGTGTGGAAGATCTCCGTGGACGCCTCGGTGGCCTCGGCGGTGGTCGCCCTGTCCGCCGCCGTCCACTCGCCGTGGTGGCTCTGCGGGTACGCGATGGCGGCCGCGGTCTCCTGGTCGCGGGTGGCGCTCGGCTATCACACGGTCGGCCAGGTCGCGGCGGGGACGGCGCTGGGGGCGGCGACGGCCGCGGTGTTCCTGTTCGTCTGACCGGGGGCGCGGTACGCCGGTGGCGGCGGGGCAGGGGTACGTGGGTGGCGGCGGGCCCCGCTCAGAGCTCCGGGGGTACGTCCTCCGGTCCCTCCCGGGTCCGTGAGGCCATGACGGCGATGTCGTCCTCGGCGCCGGGGCCGAAGCGTTCCAGCACCCGGTCCAGGAAGGTCTCCAGATCGCCGTCGTCCGGCAGGGTCAGCTCCCCCAGCCGGGCGACGCTCTCGTCGATGTCCTCGCCGCGCCGCTCCACGAGCCCGTCGGTGTACATGAAGAGCACCGTGCCCGGGCCGCACTCCATCACCGTCGACCGGTAGCCGCCGAAGCCGGTGCCGAGCGGCGGGGCCGCCGGTACGTCGCAGATCCGGGTGCCCGCCGGGCCCGGGTCGAGGAAGACCGGCGGCAGATGGCCCGCGCTCGCCACCTCGCACAGCTCGCCGTCCGCGTTGACCACGGCGAGCAGACAGGTCGCCGCCCGGTCGATCCCGGAGCGCTCCACCATCCGGTCCAGCTGTTCCAGGATGCGGTGGGGGGGCAGCTGCTCGTCGGCGAGGAGGCGCAGCAGCGAGCGGTAGTGGCTCATCGCGACGGCCGCCTCCACGCCGTGCCCCATGACATCGCCCATCGCCTTGAGGTGCCGCCCGTCGGGCAGCGGGATGACGTCGAACCAGTCGCCGCCCACCAGGACGCTGCGGTCGGCCGGCAGATAGCGGGTGGCGACCTCGATGTGCGGGTGGGGCGGCCGGGGCTCGGAGAGCAGGGAGCGCTGGAGCTCCAGGGCGATGGTGTGCTCGTGGGTGAAGCGGCGGGCGTGGTCGAGATGGACGGCGGCCCGCCCGGCGAGCTCCCGGGCCACCAGCACGTCGTCGTCCGAGAAGACGGGCGAGCCGCCGCCCCGGAACAGCCCGAGCGCGCCGATCGGGGCGCCGCGCACGGAGACGGGCACCGCGACCGCCGAGTGCAGCCCGAGGTCCCGGTAGGCGTCGGCCCATTCGGGGGTCGGGGCGGAGCGGTTGACCTGGTCGTCGTCCGTGAGGTTCTCGACGATGGGCTGGTCGCCGGCCAGGCAGCGCGGTACGGCGGCCTCCTCCTGGTGGTCGACGTAGTCACCGGTCGCGCCGAACCGCGTGATGCCCGGGCTCAGCCCCCGTACCGCCGCCATCGCCGCACGCCGCAGCCGCACGACGCCGGGCGGGGCGGGGCGGACCGGCGGGGCGACGTCCCGGGGGAAGATCTCCACGATGGCGACGTCGGCGAGCCCCGGCACCACGAGGTCGGCCAGCTCGGCGCAGGTGGTGTCCATGTCGAGGGTGGTGCCGATGCGGGTGTTCGCGCTGTCGAGGAGGGACAGATGGCGCTGGGCCTGGGCGAGCCGGCGCTGTTCGTCGTCGGCCATGACCTCCAGCACGATCCCGACGACGCCGACGCCCCGGCCGTCCACCTCCAGGCGGTGGTAGGCCCCGTGCCAGTAGACCCGGGCGGTCCCGGACTCGGCGGGCAGCCGGCCGCTGGAGGTGACCTCGCGGGCCCGGCCGTCCGCGAGCACGGCGCGCATCAGGTCCTCGCGGGCGTCGATGTCGGGCATCACCTCGCTGGGGCGGCGGCCGATGTGGGCGGCGGGCGGGATGCCGTTGTGGCGTACGAGGGACGGGTTGACGTACAGATAGCGCAGCTCGGTGTCGAACACGGCCACGCCCGCCGTCGTGCCGTCGAGCACGGCGGCGAGCGCCGTGACGTCGATGGACGGCGGATGGTGGGCGTGCACCGGCAAGACGAACCTCCTGGGGCGGGGCGCGGGCCGCCTGCTGCCCGGCCCTTCATCCTCGGTCGCCCCGCGCACTCCCGCATCCGCAGACCGCCGGGTGGCGGCGGCCCCTATGACGTGCTTGCCGCGTACGAGCCGGGGGTGGTGCCGAAGGCTTGGCGGAAGGACTGGATGAAGGCGCTCGGGCCGCTGTAACCGCAGGCCACGGCGACCGAGGTGACCGAGCCGCCCGAGGCGAGCAGGGTCAGCGCGTGGTGCAGGCGGAGCTGGGTGCGCCACTGCGGGAACGACATCCCGGTCTCCGCGCGGAAGAGCCGGCTCAGGGTGCGGGGCGCCGCGCCGACGGCCGTGCCCAGCTCGGTGAGGGTCCGTCCGTCCGCCGGGTCGGCCTGGAGGATGCGGGCGATGTCGCGCAGCCGGTCGTCGGCCGGGGTGGGCAGGCAGACCCCGAGCGGTTCGACCCGGCGCAGCTGGTCGAGCGCGACGCGCTCCAGGTTGCGCCGGCGGCGCGCGTCGCCGGTGAGTTCCGTGTCGTCGGTCAGGCAGGCCACGACCTCGCGCAGCAGCGGGGTGACGGCGAGGACGGTCGGCCGGTCGAGCCGGAGCGGATTGTCGGCCGGGGCGAAGCTGAGCGCCCGCAGCTCGGTCGGCCCGTACGCGAGGTGCGCGTGGACGACGCCCGCCGGAATCCAGACCGCCCGATGCGGGGGCACGGCCCGCCTCAGCCGCCATGCTCGTCTCTGCCCCGGCGGCAATTGTCAGTGAGGGCTGTTACGTTGCGGATCATGGCGGCAAGAGCAGTGGCTGAGCAGGGGGCCGGGCATGCCCGGTACACCTACCGACTGCGCGTGTCGTCGACGGTGCTCGCCCGGCTGGAAGCTGAGTGGGCGCGGTGTCGGTGGGTGTGGAACGAGTGCGTGGCAATGTCCCGCAAGGTCCACGCCGCGAACCGCGACGCCGCCGAGAAAGCGACGTGTGGTCCGGGGCAACTCGACAAGTTGCTGACGGAGGCGCGGCGGTCGATGTCCTGGTTGCGTGAGGGGGCGAGCGTTCCGCAGCAGCAGACTATCCGTGACTTCGCCACGTCTCGGTCCAAGGCGGTCAAGGACATCAAGGCGAAGCTGCCGCTCCGGCGGCGGGCCGGGATGCCCCGGATGAAGCGGAAGCGGGACGCACGGCCCACGATGAACTACACCCAGCGCGGGTTCCGCTTGAAGGACGGCCGTCTGCACCTTGCGAGTGGCATCGTCCTGACGGTCGTGTGGTCCCGCGAGCTGCCGGCCGTTCCCTCCAGTGTGCGGGTGTACCGGGATGGGCTGGGGCACTGGTACGCGTCGTTCGTCGTCGCCATCGAACCCCAGCCGCTCCCCGCAACAGGGAACGTGCTGGGCGTGGACTGGGGTGTGAAGGAGACCGCCACCACCACATCCGACGCCCACGACCTGCCCCACCCCGGCCATGGGAAGAGCGCGGCGCGGAAGCTGGGGCGCTATCAACGGATGATGGCCCGCCGCCGCCCCGCCAAGGGCAAAGCCGCGTCCAAGGGCTACCGCAAGGCCCAACGGCAGGCCGCGAAGGTGCACAAGAAGGTGGTCCGGCAGCGGCAGGACACCGCTCGCAAGTGGGCCAAGACGGTGGTCCGTGACCACGACGCCATCGCCGTCGAGGACTTCCGCCCGAAGTTCCTGGCGAAGACCACCATGGCCCGCAAGGCCGCCGACGCCGCGATCGGCGCCACCAAGACCGCCCTCATCGAAATGGGCCGCAAACACGCACGGGACATCCGTCTCGTGCACCCCGCGCACACCACCACGGACTGCGCACAGTGCGGAGCGAGAACCAAGCACGCACTTCCCCTTTCAGAACGTACCTACACCTGCACCGCATGCGGGGCCGTGTCCCCGAGGGACAAGAACTCCGCGCGCGTGATGCTGGTCCGGGCTGGTCTCAACCCGGCTGGTGCCGATCGTGTAAGAGCCGGTAGACCGCAGGTCCCCAGCCAACGTGAGCCAGGAATCCCCGCCCTTCTTCAGGACGGGGAGGACGTCAAGATCCTGTGCGCCATCCCCGTACTGGCCGTGCTCCTCGGACTGTTCCTCACCGAACCGGAACCGTCCCCGGGTGGCTGACCGTCCCCTGTGACGGAGGGCATGCTGTACGCGACACGGGCGGCACCACCGCCGCCCGGGCGCCGCACACCGGAGGGCACGCCATGGGATCGTCACCGCAACCGGGATCGGCCGTACCGGACTTCACGCTGCCCGGTGGCGTGCTCGCCGGGGACGTCTTCGAGCGGCGCGACTACGCGCTCGCGGAGGCGCGCGGCCGGGCCCTGGTCCTCGCCTTCTACCCGGGCGACAACACCACCGTGTGCACGAAGCAGTTGTGCGCGTACTCCTCGGGCATGGAGACCTTCGAGAAGCTGGACGCGGAGGTGTGGGGGATCAGCCCACAGGGTGTGGACAGCCATGAGTCGTTCGCCCGCGCCCACGGGCTGCGCATGCCGCTGCTGGCGGACCCGGGCCGGGAGACCGCCCGTGCCTTCGGCGTCGCGGCGCCCGGGATCGGGGTGCGGCGGGCCGTCTTCCTGATCGACGCGGAGGGGGTGCTGCGGTGGAAGCACGTGGCGCTGCTGGGGGCGACGTTCCAGTCCCTGGACACCCTGTCCGGCCAGCTGTCCGGCATCAACGGCAAGTAAAAGACTGCCGGGTTCCGGCAATGTAGCCCGGGGGGTGCGCATGGGATCATCCAGCCAGTTCGATGGAAAAGCAGCACACGGGTCGGCGGGGCCGGGAGGGGTGATGGGATGACCTTGTTTCTCGGTCTCGGCATCGCGGGGGTCGCCCTGCTCGCCCTGTCGCTGGTCTTCGACGGGATTCTGGAGGGCCTTTTCGGGGGCCTCCTGGAGGGCCTTTTCGGCGGGCTCGTCTCCCTTCCGGTGATCGCGGGCTTCCTGTCGATGCTCGGCTTCGGCGGCGCCATCGTGCTCGGCACGACCGGTGCGGGCACCCTCGTCGCCACGGTGGCGGGGGCCGCGGCCGGGGTGGCCGCCGCCCTGCTCACCTGGAAGTTCAGCCGCGCCCTGATGCGGGACCAGACCGACGCGACCCCGCGCGGCGAGGACCTGGTCGGCACGTCGGGTTCGGTGGTCACCGCGATCCCGGCCGACGGCTACGGCGAGGTCCTGCTCCGCCTCGGCGGCCAGCTCGTGAAGCTGTCCGCGAGGAGCACGGTGCCCGTCGCGCGCGGCGCCGAGGTCTGGGTCGAGGCGTCGCTCTCCAGCACTTCGGTGTCGGTCCGTCCCGTCGAACGCTGACCGGTACGCCCGGCACCGCCACCGCTCGTCTCACGACTGCCCCCGCAAGGAGGCAGAGGGGGAAACCGCATGAGTCCCGTAATGATCGCGATCGTCGGAGTCGTCGTACTCCTCTTCCTGCTCGCCCTCGCCGTGATCACCCGTTACAAGGTGGCCGGCCCCAGCCAGGCGTTCATCATCACCGGCCGCCGCGGCAAGAAGTCCGTCGACCCGGTGACCGGCCGGACCAGCATCGACAACAGCGGCCAGAAGGTCGTCGTCGGCGGCGGCGTCTTCGTCGTGCCGTTCGTCCAGCAGAAGTTCACCCTGGACCTGTCCAGTCGGCACATCCCGGTCGCCGTGCGCGGCGCCGTCACCCTGCGCGGCGTCAAGGCCCACCTCGAAGGCGTCGCGATCGTCAAGGTCGGCGGCAGCGAGGACTCCATCCGGGCCGCCGCCCAGCGCTTCCTGCGCCAGCAGGACGGCATCGTCGGCTTCACCCAGGAGGTGCTGTCCGGCGCGCTGCGCGCCATCGTCGGCCGGATGTCCGTGGAGGACATCATCCGCGACCGCGCCGCCTTCGCGAGCCAGGTGGCGGAGGAGGCCGAGGCCAGCCTGTCCGGCCAGGGCCTGATCCTGGACGCCTTCCAGATCCAGGACATCACCACCGAGGGCTCCTACCTGGAGGACCTGGGCCGGCCCGAGGCCGCCCGCGCCAAGCAGGAGGCCGACATCGCGGAGGCCATCGCCCGCCGCGCCTCGGAGCAGGCCCGCCTGAAGGCCGCCGAGGAGATCGCCATCGCCGAGCGGACCTTCTATCTGAAGCAGGCCGAGATCAAGGCGGAGACCGAGGCGGCCGCCGCCCAGGCCGACGCCGCGGGCCCGCTCGCCGAGGCCGCCCGCCGCCAGGAGATCCTGACCGAGCAGGAGAAGGTCGCCGAGCGCCAGGCCGCGCTGACCGACCGCGAGCTCGACACCAAGGTCCGCAAGCCCGCCGACGCCGCCCGCTACCAGGCCGAGCAGGAGGCGGAGGCCCGCCGCATCGGCCAGGTCAAGGAGGCCGAGGCGGCCGCCGAGCGCGCCCGGCTCACCGGTGAGGGCGAGAAGCTGCACCGCTCCGCGCTGGCCGAGGCGGTGCGCATCGAGGGTGAGGCGGAGGCCGCGGCCATCGCGGCGCGCGGTTCGGCCGAGGCCGAGGCCATGCAGAAGAAGGCCGACGCCTTCGCGCAGTACGGCGACGCGGCCGTCCTCCAGATGCTCGTCGAGGTGCTGCCCCAGGTCGTCGCCAAGGCGGCCGAGCCGCTGAGCGCGGTCGACAAGATGACCGTCATCTCCACGGACGGCGCGAGCCGGCTGTCCCGTACGGTCACGGACAACGTCGCCCAGGGCATGGAGCTGCTCAGCTCCACCACCGGGGTCGACCTCGGCGCGCTGCTCCAGAACCTCAAGGGCGCGGTGCCGAAGCCGGCCGAGCCGGCCGCTCCGGAGGTCCCGGCGGCCGCCGAGCAGAACGGGAAGATCGAGATCGGCGACTGATCCCCCGTACACACACCCGCGTGCCCGGCCGGTTGCGCAACCGGCCGGGCATTCGTGTGCCGGGCTCCGGACCGTACGGGGAAGTGGCCGGAAGCCGTCCCTCGGGGGCGGCGCACACCTCCGGATAAGGTAATGCGGGCCTAAAGAGATCACCAAGTGCCTCGCGCGCACCGCGCTCCTCGGGAGGAAGCCATGGGAACCCACCGCACCACGCTGCCCGGAGTCGGCGTCCAGTACGACTACACGACCGAGTCGGGGCAGCACATCTCCGTGGTGGTCCATCACGACGGGCGGCGGTTCATCGGCTTCTACGACCAGGACGACCCTGATTCGTGCCGGCTCTCCGTCCCCCTGACACCGCAGGAGGCGACCGGGCTCGCGCACCTCATCGACGCGGCGCCCATCGACGCCGTACGGACCGAGGGCATCGACCTGGTCACCGAGCACATCCCGCTCGGCACCCGCTCGCCGTACGGCGGCCGGCTGCTCGGCGACACCAAGGCGCGGACCCGGACCGGCGCCTCGATCGTGGCGGTGCTGCGCACCCACAGCGCGCACCCGTCACCCGGGCCGGACTTCCGGCTGGCCATCGGCGACACGCTCATCGCCGTCGGAACACGCGAGGGCGTCGACACGCTCTCCGAGATCATCGCGGAGGGCTGACCGTGCACGACACGACCGCACTGCTCATGGAGCTCGGCTCCGTCATCCTGGGACTCGGCATCATCGGGCGGTTCGCCGGCCGGATAGGGCTCTCCCCGATCCCCCTCTATCTGCTGGCCGGGCTGGCCTTCGGCGACGGCGGGCTGCTGCCGCTCGGGGCCAGCGAGGAGTTCACCGCCGTCGGCGCCGAGATCGGCGTCATCCTGCTGCTGCTCCTGCTCGGCCTCGAATACAGCGCGTCCGAGCTGGTGACCAGCCTGAAGACGCAGTACCCGTCCGGGGCCGTGGACTTCGTGCTCAACGCGACGCCGGGGGCGGTCGCCGCGCTGCTGCTCGGCTGGGGGCCGGTCGGGGCCGTCGCGCTCGCCGGGGTCACCTGGATCTCCTCGTCCGGGGTGATCGCGAAGGTCCTCGCGGACCTGGGACGGCTCGGCAACCGGGAGACGCCGGTCATCCTCGGGGTGCTGGTCATCGAGGACCTGTCGATGGCCGTCTATCTGCCGCTGCTCACCGCGATGCTCGCGGGCGTCGGGCTCGCGGGCGGCAGCGTCGCCCTGCTGATCGCGCTCGGCACGGTCGGCCTGGTGCTCTATCTGGCGCTGCGGCACGGCCGGCTGATCAGCCGTGCGGTGTCCTCGGACAATCCGGAGATGCTGCTGCTCGTCGTGCTCGGGCTGACCGTCCTGGTCGCCGGGGTGGCCCAGCAGCTCCAGGTGTCGGCCGCCGTCGGCGCGTTCCTCGTCGGCATCGCGCTCTCCGGTGAGGTCGCGGAGGGTGCGCGCAAGCTGCTGACCCCGCTGCGGGACCTGTTCGCGGCCGTCTTCTTCGTGTTCTTCGGGCTCTCCACCAACCCGGCCGAGATTCCGCCGGTGCTGCTGCCGGCCGCGCTGCTCGCGATCGTCACCGTCTTCACGAAGATCGGGACCGGCTGGTACGCCGCCCGGCGCGCCGGCATCGGACCGCGCGGGCGCTGGCGGGCGGGCGGCACGCTCGTCGCGCGCGGCGAGTTCTCCATCGTCATCGCGGGCCTGGCCGTCGCGACCGAGCCCCGCATCGGCCCCATCGCCACCGCGTACGTCCTGATCCTGGTCATCGTCGGCCCGCTCACCGCGCGCTGGACCCAGCCGGTGGTCGAACGCGTCCAGAAGTGGCGCGGCAAGGACGGCGCGTCCGCCGCCACGACGGGCACCGCGGCGGTCCCGGCAGCCCGGGAAGAGGTCACGGCCTCGTCGGAGTGACGGGGTGGCGGGGGCCCCGGATGCCCCGGGCGGCGGGCCCGCCCTCTCGCCCCCGGCTTCAGGCCCCCGTCGGCAGGTCCGGTGACCAGCCCAGCGGGTAGGCGTCGGCGCCCTCCGCGGGGGCTGCGGTCTCGCCGCCCGCGTCGGTGAAGGCCCGTAGCGCGTCGATCAGCGCGGCGCGCTGCGCGGGCGCGATGCGCTCCACGATCGAGGCGACCTCGCGGCGCCGGCCGGCCGTGACCTCCTCGACCAGCCGGTGGCCCTCGGGCGTCACCCGGAGCACCGTCTCGCGGCGGTTGGCCGGGTTGACCTGACGCTCCGCGAGGCCCGCCGCGATCATCCGGTCGAGCATCCGCATCGCGGTCGAGGGGTTCACGCCCAGGCGCTCGGCGAGGGTGACGAGCTTGGCCTCCCCGTGCGTGGAGAGCACCACGAGCAGCCGGAACTGGGGCAGCGTCACCCGGTCCTCGACCGCCGCGAGCGACCGGGCGGACACCGCGACCAGCAGTCTCGACGCGGTCAGCACCGCGCGCGTCACCGCGTCGACGTCGTCCCGGTCCGGGGCGGTCGGAGGGTCATCGGGTGCCTGTCCGTGCGCGGCCATGGCCCCCTTTCTACCGCGCGCGCCCCACTTACTCGAACCGATGGTCATCCGATACGGAATCGCCATCCAACCGGTACCGGACCGACAGCGGCGCCCGCTGGTACCAACCTTTGGATTGTGCAACGTTTGCACGGTGACGCACGAACCCGCGGCTTCGCCCGCTCCCCGGCGCCCGGCCCCGCCGACCGGCTGGCGGCGCGCCGCCTTCCGGCTGCCCATCCATATGTTCCGGATGGGGCTCGGGCCGCTCTTCGGGGGCCGGCTGCTGCTGCTCGTCCATACCGGCCGCGTCTCGGGCCTCCCCCGCCGGACCGCCATCGAGGTCGTGGAGGCGGGCACCCACGAGGGCCGGGCCTGCTGGACGGTCGCCTCGGGCTTCGGCCCCGGCGCCGACTGGTTCCGCAACCTGGAGCACACCCCGCACGCCACGGTCCAGGTCGGCCGCCGGTTCCACGCGGTGACCGCGCAGGTGCTGACGGCCGAGGAGGGCGGCGAGCTGATGGCGCGGTACGCACCCCGCCACCCCAGGGTCGCCCGCCGGCTCTGCGCGTACATGGGCTTCGAGGTGGACGGCGGTACGGAGGACTACCGGCGGGTGGGCCGGTCGATCCCGTTCGTCCGGCTGACGGAGGGCGCCAAGCGCTAAGGGCAGGCCCTAAGCGCGTACGGGCTCCTCCACGGGGTGCGGGTGGGGGGCGCCGGGCCGGTACAGGAACAGCGTGACGACCAGGCCGAGGGCGAAGAAGCCGGCGGACCACCAGTACGCGGTGGAGTAGCTCTCCAGCTGGGCCCTGGCGACGACGGGCGGGGTCGGCCTGCGGCCCACCAGGTAGTTCGTGGCGGCGGTGGTCGCGAGGGTGTTCAGCAGGGCCGTGCCGATGGAGCCGCCGACCTGCTGGCTGGTGTTGACCATCGCCGAGGCCACCCCGGCGTCCCGCGGCCCGACGCCCGCGGTCGCCAGGTTCATCGCCGTGGCGAAGACGGCGCCGAGGCCGATGCCCAGGCAGAGCAGCGGCGGCAGCACATGGGCGGCGTAGGTGCTGCTCCGGTCCAGGGCGGTCAGCCACACCATCGCGGCGGCCGCGATGCCCATCCCGGTCGGGACGATCGGTTTCGCGCCGAACCGCAGCAGCAGCACATTCGTCGTCGTCACCGACGAGGCGATCATGCAGGCGACCATCGGGATGAAGGCGAGCCCGGTGGAGACCGGCGAATAGCCCAGGCTCTTCTGCAAGTAGTACGTGAGGAAGAGGAAGACACCGAACATCCCGCCGCCGGAGATGAACATCGCGAGGAACGACGCCGCCCGGTCCCGGTCCAGCACCACCCGCATCGGCAGCAGCGGATGCGCCGCCCTGGTCTGCCACCACGCGAAGGCCGCCACCAGCACCGCGCCCGCGACCAGGAACCCCCAGGTCAGCGGCGAACTCCAGGCATGCGACTCGGCCTGTGAGAAGCCGTAGACGATGCAGAACAGGCCGGCCGAGACCAGCAGCGTCCCCGGGATGTCGAGCCGGGGCCGGTCCGCCGGCGCCCCCGCGGTCAGCAGCCGCCAGCCGCCGGTGAACGCGAGGAACGCGAAGAGCAGATTGACGTACAGGCACCAGCGCCAGTCCAGGTACTCGGTGAGCACCCCGCCGAGCAGCAGCCCCACCGCGCCGCCCGCCCCGGCGATGGCGCCGTAGATCCCGAACGCCTTGGCCCGCTCCTTGGGCACGGTGAACGTCGTGGTGAGCAGGGACAGCGCCGCCGGGGCGAGCAGCGCGCCGAACACGCCCTGGAGGGCGCGGGCCAGCACCAGGACCTCGAAGCTCGGGGCGGCGCCGCCGATCGCGGAGGCGACCGCGAAGCCGACGAGACCGGTCAGGAAGACCAGCCGGCGGCCCACCAGGTCGGCGATGCGTCCGCCGAGCAGCAGCAGCGAGCCGAAGGCGAGGGCGTACGCCGTGACGATCCACTGCCGGTTGCCGTCGCTGAAGCCGAGGTCCTGCTGGGCGGAGGGCAGCGCGATGTTCACGATCGTCGCGTCGAGCACCACCATCAGCTGGGCGAGGCCGATCACCCCGAGCACCCACCAGCGGTGCGACGGGTGGTCCTCGCGGGGGTTCGCCCTGCGGGTTCCTGCGTTTCGGGGACCTGCTTCACGGGCCATGGGGCGGATCTCCCTCGCTGCGCACACCGCCGGAATCCCCCGGCTGATCACGCTAGGCGGAGCCCGCCCCGCCCGCATGTGGAGCCGGACCCCGCCGGCTCAGAGGTCCTTGGCCGGCCAGTCGAGCAGCCGGGCGCCGATCACCGCGGTCTGGAGCGTGTAGCGGTGCTGGGGGTCCGCGGGGTCGGAGCCGGTCAGCTGGTGGATGCGTTCCAGCCGGTACGTGAGGGCCCGGACGCTCAGCGAGAGGCGGCGGGCGGTCTCGGCGGCGACACAGCCCGCGTCGAAGTACACCGACAGCGTCCTGAGGAGCGGTTCGGGGCCGCCCCTGGCCTTCTGGAGCGGGCCGAGCTCACTGCGTACGAGATCGGCCATGGCCTGCCGGTCCCGGGTCAGCACCGGGTAGACCAGCAGGTCGGCGGCGAACAGCACGGGGTCGTCCAGGTCCATCCGGTCCGCCAGGTCCAGCGCGTCCAGCGCCTCGTCGTAGGACTGGACGACGCCGCCGGGGCCCCGGTGGGCGCGGCCGATCGCGACCCGGCCGCCGTCGGTCGCCGCGTGCGCCTGCTTCGCGAAATAGCGCAGCACGTCGGGCTGGCTGCCGGGCGCGATGCACACCATGCGGCCGTCCTTCGTGGTGAGCAGGATCTTGCGGCCGCTGAACCGGGCCAGCATCGCCGACTCCACCTGCCGGGGCACCGCCTCCGTCTCGGTGTACGCCTCCGGGCCGGTCGCGACCGCCACGGCGTGGGCGCGCGAGAGGCGCAGCCCGAAGCGGGTGGCCCGCTCGGCGAGCCGGCCGAGATCGCTGCGCCCGTACAGCAGGTCGTCGATGAACTCCCGTCTGGCGGCCTCCTCGCGGCGCACGGTGAGCCGCTGGGCGCGCTCGAAGCCGTCCGCGAAGGCGTCGACCGCCTGCTCCACGGCGGCCAGCACACTGTCGGCCGCGGCGGCGGGGGTGACTCCGGGGGCGGGGGCGGGCCAGGCGGTGCGGGTCTCGGCGAGATGCATGCGGACCAGGGCGCGGAGCTGGTGGCCGGCCTCGGCGGCCTCCCGGCCCAGGCTGCGGCGGGCGTCCAGCTCTTCCCGGGTCAGTCGCCGCCCCGAGACGGCCACCGCCCCCAGTATCTGTGCGTAACCCTCCAGAAAACTGTCGGGAATCACTGGTTCCGCCACGCGTACGCCTCCGTTTCCATTCCGTATCCATTCCGTACCGACACCGGCCCAACGCACGGGAGGCGGTGCCGGTGCCCGGCATCGGGGAGCGGTGAACGTTGCCGTGATCCGGCAATGCGATCGAGGCCCCCAGGATGACACGATCGGGTCAGCACCAACCGGGGGACCTACGGGGGAAACACGGGGGTGCACGGGGGATCGGGGGAAGACCCGGCTGCCGTGGTGTCGTCGAGGGTGACACCACGGCACCGGGGTCACCGACCGGTCCGCGCAGACGCCGGCGACACCGCCGGCGGAACGGCAGGGGGGTCGAAACCGATGCGGGAATTCCTGGACGCGACGCTGTCCTTCCCGGCCGTGCTCTTCGCCGCCGCGCTGGTCGTCGTCATCGCCTTCTGGCTGCTCGTCCTGGTCGGCGCGGCCGACCACCACTCCTTCGACACCGACCTGGACACCGATTTCGCGGGCGTCGGGGGCGTCCCGGTCACCGTCTCGGTGTCCCTGATGATCGCCGTCGGCTGGTTCTCCGCCCTGACCGGTTCGGTCCTGGTGCACCGCTCGGGCGCCACCGGACCGCTGCGCGCCGTGCTGGCCTGCGCGGTGCTCGCGGGGGCGCTGCTGCTCGCCTGGGGTGCGGTGCGGCTGCTCGTCCACCACTTCCGGCGCGTCTTCCCCGACCAGCCTCCGCCATCGCGCCAGGACTTCCTGGGCCGCGTCTGCACGATCCGTACCGGCTCGGTCTCCACGGACTTCGGCCAGGCCGAGGTCACCGCCGACGACGGGACCACCGCCACCGTGCAGGTGCGCCAGCTGGAGCCCGTCGACGCGGAGCTGACCTCCGGCTGCGCCGGGCTGCTGTACGCGTACGACGAGGCCGGGGAGTTCTTCTGGGTCTCGGCCTACGACAAGGCGCTCGACCCGGGTCCGCCGCACGGCCGTACGGCCTCCGGCCCCGCCGTCTGAGCCACCGCTCCCGCTCGGCGCGGTGTGCCCGTCCGGGCTGCCCGGACGCTGCTTGCCGCCGCGCCGTGTTTCACGTGAAACCGCTCATTTCCGCACCACCTGCCGCCAAGGACTGTCATGGATGCCATCTCCTTGGGCCTCGGCCTGCTCGTCGCCGTGGTCCTGCTCATCGCCGTAGCCGTGCTGTTGATCATCACCCGGCTCTTCCGCAAGGTGGAGCAGGGCAAGGCCCTGATCATCTCCAAGACCAAGAAGGTCGATGTGACCTTCACCGGTGCCGTCGTCCTGCCGGTGCTGCACAAGGCCGAGTCCATGGATATCTCGGTCAAGACCATCGATATCCGGCGCACCGGGCGTGAGGGCCTGATCTGCCAGGACAACATCCGCGCCGACATTCACATCACGTTCTTCGTGCGGGTCAACAAGACCGTCGAGGACGTCAAGAAGGTCGCCCAGTCCATCGGCACCGTGCGCGCCAGCGACAAGGCCGCCATCCAGGAGTTCTTCGCGGCGAAGTTCTCCGAGGCGCTGAAGACCGTGGGCAAGCAGCTGGACTTCGTGGACCTGTACACGAAGCGCGAGGAGTTCCGCGACCGGATCATCCAGGTCATCGGCACCGATCTGAACGGCTACCACCTGGACGACGCGGCGATCGACTTCCTGGAGCAGACCCCGATGGCGCAGCTCGACAGCGCCAACATCCTGGACGCCCAGGGCATCCGGAAGATCACCGAGCTGACCGCGATCGAGCACGTCCGCACCAACGAGTTCCAGCGCACCGAGCAGAAGGAGATCACCCGGCAGGACGTCGACGCCCGGGAGACCATCCTGGAGCTGGAGCGCCGGCAGGCCGAGGCGGAGATCAAGCAGCGCCGCGAGGTCGAGACGCTGCGGGCCCGCGAGGAGGCGGCGACCGCCCGGGTCCAGGAGGAGGAGCGCCTGGGCGCCCAGGCCGCGTTCATCAAGACCGAGGAGCAGCTGGGCATCCAGCGGGAGAACCAGGCCCGTGAGGTCGCGGTCGCGCAGAAGAACCGCGAGCGGGTCATCGCCGTGGAGAACGAGCGCATCGAGAAGGACCGGATGCTGGAGGTCATCGGGCGCGAGCGCGAGACCGAGCTGAACCGCATCGCCGCGACGAAGGAGGTCGAGGCGGAGCGCCGCGAGGTCGCCGACGTCATCCGCGAGCGGATCGCGGTGGACCGTACGGTCGCGGAGCAGGAGGAGTCCATCAAGACGCTCCGGTCCGTCGAGGAGTCCGAGCGCACCCGCAAGTCCGTCATCATCGCCGCCGAGGCGGAGGCGCAGGAGCGGCTGGTCAAGGACATCAAGGCGGCCGAGGCGGCGGAGGCCGCGGCCACCCACCGCGCCGCCGAGCAGCTGACGCTCGCCGAGGCCCGGCTGAAGACCGCCGACCTCGACGCGCAGGCCAAGCTGCGGCTCGCCGAGGGCATCCAGGCGGAGTCGGCGGCGCCCGGCCTCGCGGACGTCCAGGTGCGGGACGCGGCGGCCGAGGTGATCGAGAAGACCGGGCTCGCGGAGGCCGAGGCCACGTCCGCGCGGCTCAAGGCGGAGGCCGAGGGCGCCCGTCTCAAGGCCCTCGCGGACGCGGAGGGCACGCAGGCCCAGGCGTCGGCCGACGCGGCGATGATCGGCGAGAAGCTGAAGGCGGAGGCCGCGGGCCTCACGGAGAAGGCTGCCGCGATGGCGGCGCTGGACGACGCGTCGCGGGGTCACGAGGAGTACCGGCTGCGGCTGGCCGCCGAGAAGGAGATCCGGCTCGCGGGCCTGGACGTCCAGCGGCAGGTCGCCGAGGCGCAGGCGACGGTGCTCGCCACGGGTCTGGAGAACGCGGACATCGACATCGTCGGCGGCGAGTCGGTCTTCTTCGACCGGCTGGTCTCGTCCATCTCGATGGGCAAGAGCCTGGACGGCTTCGTTTCGAACTCCGACACGGCGAAGGCGCTGGCCGGCCCGTGGCTGAACGGCGAGTCCTCGTTCACGGAGGACCTGACGCGGGTGCTGTCCTCGGTCTCCACGGGAGATGTGCAGAACCTGACGGTGTCGGCGCTGCTGATGCGGATGATGGCTTCGCCGTCCGCGGGCGTCGGTGCGGACCAGGTCCGCGCCCTGCTCGACCACGCGAAGTCGCTGGGCCTGGCGGACGTCCCGGTCCGCGACCTGGCCCCGGCGGGCCTGAACGGCACGCCCGTCGGCTGACCGGGCTCCATCGCCCGAGCGCCCCGCCCGGCCCCATCCGTCCTCAAGCGCCGGACGGGCCGGGCGGGGCCGGGCGGGCCTTTCGAGCCCGGCCCGGCAGACCTCCCGAGTCCGTACGGCGTCCGAGGACGCCACCCCACGCCATACCGCGAGGAGACCGCACCCAGTGGACACCGTGACCGCCCCCGCCGCCGGGGACTACGACGTTCTGCGGCGCCGTCTCCACACGCACGCCACCGAGCTGGCCCGCAGGGCCACCGCGCTCAACACCCGCCGCACCGAGGCGTTCGGCGCCACCGGACTCCAGCTGCTCGGGAGCGAGCAGATCCGGACGCACCGCCCCTCCACCCCCCGCGACCTCGTCGCGCTCGGCGGTGAGCTGCTGTTCGGCTTCGAGCGCGGCGCGGGCGCGCAGGACGCGCCCGCCGTGGACGATGTGCTCGCGCTGTACGCCGCCGACCTCACCCCCGGCACCGGCACCCCGCTCACCGACGCCTCGTTCGTCCGCGAATTCGACGGCCTGCACCGCTACTTCCGCGACGCCCGCCTGCTGCGGCTGCGCCGGACCGAGGGCCGCCTGCTGGCGGTCTTCCGTACCGGCGACACCGCGAAGGACATCCGGGTCCTGCGCTGGGCGCTCAACCCGGACGGCTCCCCCGGCGCGTTCCTCGACGCGCGCGGCGAGCGCGACCACGTCTTCCCGCCGTCGCACGACTTCACCTGGACCACCGCGGGCCGCGAGGCCCACGTCGCGGGCCGGCACCCGCACATCGCCATCGGCTGCGAGGCCGGGCTGTACGTGGACACGCTGGGCGGCACGCTCACCGTGAAGACCGTCAACGACACGGAGACCCCGGAGGGGATCTACGAGGAGCCGGTCACCGAACCCCTCCAGTCGCTCGCGGACGCCGAGGTCGAGTACGCGGAGCTGGGCCCGCTCGTGCTGCTGCGGGTCCGCCCGTACAAGGAGGAGGCGCGGCGGTACCTCGTCTTCAACGCGCTCCTGGGCACCGTCACCCGCCTGGACGGCATCGGCCCGGCCTGCCGGCGGCTCCCGGAGGATCAGGGGATCATCTTCCCCGGCGGGTTCTACCTGACGACCGGCGAGGCCCGGACCTTCGACATCGCGCAGCCGCTCACCGACCCGGTCTTCGAGGAGGCCGTGCGCTCCCCGAACGGCGAGGACGTGCTGTACGTCTTCCGGTCCCGCCAGGACGGCCGCGGCCTGCTGCTTCCGTACAACGTGATCCGCCAGGAGGTCGCGACCCCGCTCCAGGGCCGGGGCCACGCGCTGCTGGACGACGGCACACTCGTCGTGCTGCGCGACCCGGTGGAGGGCGGCGAGGGCGGCGCCGCACGCGTCCACCCGTTGCAGCGCTGGCGGACGCCGTACGTCTCCGACACCTACGCCGCGTCCCGCCCGGCGGGCGAGGGCCCGCTGGCCCGGGTCGGCAACGCCGACCTCGTGCGCGGGATCTCCGACTGCCTGGCCCTCGCGCACGCCGCGTCCCAGACGACGCCGACGGCCGCCGTGTACGACCGGCTGGTCGCCGACTGCGTACGGGCGGGCGACCGCTACCACTGGCTGGACGACGCCGAACTCGGCGGACTCGCGGAGCCCCTGGGCGAGCTGCGGGAGACCGCGCGCCAGGTCGTCGCGGAGTTCGAGGCGGTCCAGGCCCTCACCCGGCAGGCCGCCGACGCGCTCACCGAGACCGCCGACCGCATCACCGCCCTGGTCCGCCGGGTCCGCGGCGAGGCCCCGCACACCGCCGCCGAGTGGGTCGAACGCCTCACCGAACTGCGCGGGGCGCACGGCCACCTGGCGACCCTCACCGAGATGCGGTACGCGGACACCGAGCGCATCGCGGAGCTCACCGCCACCACCGCCGAGGACATCGAGGCGGCCGCCCGCCGCGCCGTCGCCTTCCTGGCCAGGGACGACGCGTTCGCCGGCTACCACGAGGACATCGCCCGCCTCACCGAGGAGGCCGCCGAGCTCGCCACGGTCACCGACGCGGCCGCGCTCGGGGACCGGCTGGCCGCGATGACGGACGGCCTGAGCACCGTCACGGACGTCGTCGCCGGTCTCGACATCGGCGACGGGGTGGTCCGTACGTCGATCCTGGAACGCATCGCGGAGGTCCTGGGCGCCGTCAACCGGGCCCGCGCCACGCTCGACGCCCGCCGCCGCGCCCTGGCGGACCACGAGGGCCGGGCCGAGTTCGGCGCCGAGTCCGCGCTGCTCGGGCAGGCCGTCACGGCCGCGCTGGCCGCCGCCGGCACTCCGGAGTCCTGCGACGAGCAGCTGGCGAGGCTGCTGCTCCAGCTGGAGAACCTGGAGGCGCGGTTCGCGGAGTACGACGACTTCCTGGCGGAGCTGGGCGAGCGGCGGACGGAGGTGTACGAGGCGTTCTCGGCCCGCCGGCAGGTCCTCCAGGACGAGCTGGCCCGCCGCACCGAACGCCTCGCGGACTCCGCGGCGCGGGTCCTGGAGACGGTCGCCCGGCGCAGCACCGCGCTGCCCGACGCGGACGCCGTCCACACCTACTTCGCCTCCGACCCGATGGTTGCCAAGATCCGCCGGACCGCCGAGGAGCTGCGGACGCTCGGCGACACCGTGCGCGCGGAGGAGCTGGACGGGCAGCTGCTCGCCGCCCGCCAGGAGGCGGGACGGGCGCTGCGCGACCGGGACGAGCTGTACGCGGACGGCGGGGCCGTGATCCGCCTCGGCCGGCACCGGTTCGCGGTGAACACCCAGCCGTTCGAGCTGACCCTCGTGCCGCAGGACGGCACGCTCGCGTTCGCCGTCACCGGGACCGACTACCGGATGCCGGTGACCGACCCGGAGTTCGCCGCGACCCGCCCGTACTGGGACCGGACGCTCCCGTCCGAGTCCCCGGCGGTCTACCGGGGCGAGCATCTGGCGGCCCGCCTCCTCGACGAGCACGGCGCGGACCGGCTGGCCGCCCTGGCCGACGGCGAACTCGCCACGCTCGTACGGGAGGCGGCCGCCGCCGCGTACGACGAGGGCTATCAGCGCGGGATCCACGACGAGGACGCGACCGCGATCCTGGGCGCGCTGCTGCGGCTGCACACGGGCGCCGGGCTGCTGCGCTTCCCGGCCGCCGTCCGGGCCGCCGCCCAGCTGTTCTGGGCCCATGGGACGGACGAGGTCCGCCGCACCTCCTGGACCCGCCGCGCCCGCTCGCTGGCCCGCGCCCGGGAGACCTTCGGGCTCGCCCCGGCGGTCGCCGCGCTCCAGGAGGAGTGGGCGTCGGCGATCGGCGGCGAGCGCCCCCGGACGGTCGCCGCGTATCTCTTCGAGGAGCTGACCGGCGGGCCCGAGGGCTTCGCGACGGGCGGCGCCGTCCGGGCGTTCCTGGACAAGTTCCGCCACGCCACCGGCACTTCCGCGTACGACGACGACCTGGCCGCCCTCGCGGACGACCTGCCCGCCCGGCGCCAGCTCGTGGAGGGCTGGCTCACCTCGTACGCCGAGGCGAGCGGCACGGAGATCGACCCGGGCGACCTCACGGAGGCCGTCGCCGTGGAGCTGTGCCCCGAGGAGCTGCTGAGCCGTTACGAGGCGGACGCGCCGCTCACCGAGAGCGTCGACGGACTGCTGGGCGTCCACCCGCGCATCGAGCGCGGCCGGCTCACCGTCCGTATCGATGAACTCCTCGCCCGGACCGAGGAATTCCGCACCGACGCCGTTCCCGGATTCCGCGCCTACCAGCGCCGGCGCACCGCCCTGGTCGCCGCCGAGCGGACCCGGCTGCGCCTGGACGACCACCGGCCGCGCGTGATGTCGGCGTTCGTCCGCAACCAGCTGCTCGACGAGGTCTATCTGCCGCTGATCGGGGACAGCCTCGCCAAGCAGCTCTCCACCGCCGACGCCGACCGCCGCACCGACTCGCAGGGCCTGCTGCTGCTCGTATCGCCGCCCGGCTACGGCAAGACGACGCTCATGGAGTACGTCGCCGACCGGCTCGGGCTCGTCCTCGTCAGGATCAGTGGCCCGAACCTGGGCCACGACGTGACCTCGCTCGACCCCGCGCAGGCGGGCAGCGCCACCGCGCGCCAGGAGATCGAGAAGATCAACTTCGCGCTTGAGGCGGGCAACAACACGCTGCTCTACCTGGACGACATCCAGCACACCTCGCCGGAACTGCTCCAGAAGTTCATCCCGCTCTGCGACGCCACGCGCCGCGTCGAGGGCGTACGGGACGGCGAGCCGCGCACGTACGACCTGCGGGGCAAGCGGTTCGCGGTGTGCATGGCGGGCAACCCGTACACCGAGTCCGGGGCGCGTTTCCAGGTGCCCGACATGCTCGCCAACCGGGCGGACGTGTGGAATCTGGGCGAGGTACTGACCGGCCGCGAGGACACCTTCGCGCTGAGCTTCGTGGAGAACGCGCTGACCGCCAACCCGGTCCTCGCCCCGCTCGCCGGCCGCTCCCGCGACGACCTGGCGCTGCTGCTGCGGCTCGCCGCCAAGGACCCCACGGCGCGTCCGGAACAGCTCGGACACCCCTACGCGCCCGCCGAGGTGGACCGGATCACGGCCGTGCTGCGGCATCTGCTGCGGGCCCGGGACACGGTGCTCGCGGTCAACGCCGCGTACATCGCGTCCGCCGCGCAGACCGACGCCACCCGCACCGAACCGCCGTTCCGGCTCCAGGGCTCCTACCGCAACATGAACCGGATCGCGGAGCGGATCGCGCCCGTGATGAACGACGCCGAGCTGTCCGCCGTGGTGGACGACCACTACGCGGGCGAGGCGCAGACCCTCACCAGCGGCGCCGAGGCCGCGCTGCTGAAGCTCGCCGCGCTGCGCGGCACGCTCACGCCCGCGCAGGCCGAGCGGTGGGCGGCGCTCTGCTCCTCGTACGTCCGCACCCAGGCGCTCGGCGGGCCCGAGGGCGATCCGATGACCCGTGCGGTGGCGGCGCTGGGGCTGCTCGCGGACCGGATCGCGGCCGTCGAGACGGCGATCGGGCGCGCCGCCGACCCGCGCCATCTGCCGGCGCGCCACCCCGAAGACCGCTGACCGTTCTCAATCAATCGCTGATCTTCCCCGATCAGCCGCGGATCGTCCTCGATCAACGGAAGGGAGCAAGGCATGCTGGGACACGTGTCCTCATTCCCCCAGCAACCCCAACCCTCCCCGTTCTCCGGCCACATGGTCGTCTGCGGGGACGACGCGCTCGCCCAGCGGCTCGCCGTGGAGCTGCGTTACGTGTACGGGGAACGGGTCACGCTCATCGTGCCGCCGGAGCCGGGCGCGGTCAGGCCGGACGAGCCGCTGAGCGGGCGCGGGCGGGCCGCCGCGCTGTTCGGGCGGATGGCGTCCGCGATGAACCGCAACGGTGGCGGACTGCCGCACGGCGCGGACGGGGACTCCCTCGCGGGCGTCGAGGCGGTGCGCATCCTCCAGGCGGCCGAGCCGTCCGACGAGTCGCTGGCGGAGGCGGGCATCGCCCGGGCGTCGGCGGTGGCCCTCGTCTACGACGACGACGAGCGCAACATCCGGGCCGCGCTGACCGCGCGCCGGCTCAACCCCCGGGTGCGGCTGGTGATCCGGCTCTACAACCGGAAGCTGGGCCAGCATCTGGAGACCCTGCTCGACCAGGCGGCGGCCGTCGCGTCCCCCGGGCTCGACCCGGCCGCGATCGACGCCTCCACCACGGTGCTGTCCGACGCGGACACCGCCGCGCCGGCCCTGGCGGCCACCGCGCTCGCCGGGTCGACGCGGGTGATCCGGGCCGAGGGGCTGTTCCTGCGGGCCGCCGAGCGCACCCCGCCGCCGGGCGGCCAGGTCGCGAACCCGGGCCTGTGCACCCTGGCGCTGCTCTCCTCCACCACCCATGACCCGGCGGGCGCGGAGGGCTCCGACAGCAGCGGGGCGGAGGGGCCGCAGCTGCTGCCCGGGCCTGCGGAGATCGCCGCCGCGACCGGGCGCGGCACGGTCGTCCTGGAGGCCGTCACGCAGTCCGGTCCGGCCGCGCCGAAGGTCCGGATGAGCGGCCGGAGCGCGCCGCTGAGCCAGTTCTTCTCGCGGCGGCTGCGGTGGTCGGCGCTGGGCGTCGGGCTGGCGGTGCTCGGGCTCGCGGCGGCCTCCACGTTCACCACGGACGACAACCCCCTGCACGCCACCTACCTCACCCTGCTCGACCTGTTCGCGATGGGCGACCCGGCCATCGGCGACCCCGCCGCCCGCCAGATCATCCAGATCCTCTCCGGCATCGCCGGCCTGATGCTCCTGCCGCTGCTGGTGGCGGGGGTGCTGGAGGCGTTCGGCTCGCTGCGCAGCGCGTCCTCGCTGCGGCGGCCGCCGCGCGGGCTCTCCGGGCACGTGGTGCTGCTCGGGCTCGGCAAGATCGGCACCCGGGTCCTGGTGCACCTGCGGGAGCTGGGCGTTCCGGTGGTCTGCGTGGAGGAGGACCCGGACGCGCGGGGCATCCCCCTCGCCCGGCGGCTGCACGTGCCGGTGGTGCTCGGTGACGTCACGGACGAGGGCGTGCTCGAAGCGGCCAAGATCGGCCGCTCCCGCGGGCTCCTCGCGCTGACCAGCATCGACACGACGAACCTGGAGGCGGCGCTGTACGCGCGCTCGCTGAAGCCGAATCTGCGGGTGACGGTGCGGCTGTTCGACGACGAGTTCGCCACGGCGGTCTACCGCACGCTGCGCACGGCGCACCCGCAGGCGATCACCCGCTCCCGCTCGGTCTCCCACCTGGCCGGCCCGTCCTTCGCCGTCGCCATGATGGGCCGGCAGATCCTGGGCGCGATCCCGGTCGAACGCAAGGTGCTCCTGTTCGCGGCGGTGGAGGTCGCCGGCCACCCCCAGCTGGAGGGCCGCACGGTGGACCAGGCGTTCCGCGAGGGCGCCTGGCGCGTCCTCGCCCTCGACGTCGCCCCGAACGGCGCGCCCGAGGGCGCCCTCCTCTGGAACCTCCACCCCGGCTACGTGCTCCGCCCCACGGACCGCGTCATCATCGCGGCGACGCGCCGGGGCCTCGCGGAACTCCTGGGCCGCCGCGCGCTGACACGCCGCTGAGGCACGCCCGGTCCTGGGCGGACCCGCCCACCCTGGCCCCCCACTCGTTCCAGTACGGGTTCGGGGACGTCACCACCGACCGTTCCTATTCAGTGAGCAGGAATGAGTCTTGGACCCACGCCCTGGCACTGCGGACACTCCGAACGGTATTGGGTGTCCTGGTTGCCCGCGTTCTCGCCGCGTCCGGTGGCACGGATCGTGTCCGTGGTCCGGGGATGCGGGGGCGGGGTCCCTCACGCCCTGGGGCACCTGGTGCGGCCTGGACGGTCCGATGCCTCACACGATCGCTCCGGTCGTGTGAGGGCGGTGTCGTCCGACGCCGGATCGGGTGTCCGAGGGCGCGTCGCCCGATCGCGATACCGGCGGCATCGTGACGGGACATCTTCCGGTGCGGGGTGGTCAGCGGTTTCTGCCAGTGCTGTCCACCCCACCGTGAGGTGTAGGCGGGGTCGACCGCGATGATCGCCAGGTCCTGTTCGGCGGCCATGGAGACAAGGCGGGCCTTGAGCTTTCCGGTGGGCATACCGGAGATCAGCTGCCGGAAACGCTTCCTGCGCCCGTGCTTCTCCCGCGTCTTCTCCGCCCCGAAGTCCAGGTCCTCGATCGCGATCGCGGTGACACCGGTCCGGCGGGCCCAGTGCAGCAGGCGGGTGAGGGCGTGGCGGACCTGCGCATCACGGTGCGCAGCCGTTCCGGACAGGTCGTAGCCGAAGCGGCGGGGGTTGCCGACCGGGTTGCCGTGGGGGTCGAGGCGGTAGGCGGCGAAGTGGCCGGCGTTGGTATCCACCCCGATCACACCACCGGCCCTCGCAGCTTCCAACGAGAGGGTCTGTACGACCGGCCGCTGCCAGGACGCGGTCAGATACCAGCGCCCCCGGCCGGTGTCGTAATGGATGCGACAGGCCACAGCACGGTTCGCCTCAATACGGTCGGCCCACTCCGCGCCCCGGTGCGCGAACCCGACCGTGCAGGTGAGGGTGTAGCGGCCATGTGCGCTGTTGGCCAGGTGAGCCAGAGGGGCGGGGAGCTTGATGCTGACCTGGCCCTCGGGGGTGACGCGGATCGTCTCGTTCCCGTACCGCTTCCCCGACTCACCGTCCGCCGCCAGGAACCACCGCTCCGCCTCCCACCGCTGACGCCACTCACCCTCGCTCAGCCCGGCCTCGGCCAGATGATGGCGGATGTTCAACAGGCGCCTCCCGCCGCGCACGACCCGCACCCGCCCCGACCGCCAGTCCGCAACAGCAGCCGCAAGCCGGTCCTCCAATGCCTTCAGGCGACGGGACTTCTGAAACCACTCGCCCCTGGACCGGTACCCGCCCGGCGCACGCTTCGTGCCCCTGGTCCCGACCTGGAGCGACAGACGGTGCCTGAGCACCCTGATACCGGTCTCAATACTGCGGATATGCGCGGCCAGGCCCCGCCTCGCCAGCGCCCACTGATCGTGCGACGCCTTCGTGATCGCCCCGGCGATCCTCGACGACGACAGCCCAGTCAGACCCCGCTTACGCACAGCCCAGGACTCGGCACCATGATCCAAACCGTCTGCACACCGCGCCTTCAGATCCCGCAACGCCAGACTGCCCTGATACGCGCCAACGGCCCGCAATACGCGCTCGTCCTCGGCGGTGGGGTGCTTGAGCCGGTCCCGCACCGCGACCCCGGAAGGCCCAGACACCACGAACGGCGATGCCAACTCCCGCACGCCACCCACCAACCACACCTCCGCCCCGTCACCCGGTACAACGACCGGCTTCCGACAAGGTCACCCATTCGGCCTCAGAACACTTGCCCCGTCCGCCCAATCCGACTAAACCTCCGAGAATCGCCGTTTCGCCCGTTTTGACTAGAGTCGTACGGGAACACGTGATCCAAGCACACCCGCAGAACCGAGCTGGAGGCAGAGATGGGCAGGATCGTGGTGGGCGTCGACGGCTCCGAGTCGTCGGTCAAGGCACTGCACTGGGCCGTACGCCAGGCGGAGCTGACCGGTGACACGGTGGAGGCCGTCAACAGTTGGGAGTACCCCGCTACCAGCTGGGCGTCGATGATGCCGGGCCTCCCGGAGGACTTCGACCCGCAGGCGATGGCCACGGTGTCGCTCACCGAGACCCTGGAGGAGGCGCTGGGCGCCCAGGGCGCCGCCGCCGTCAGCAAGGTCGTGGTGATCGGCAACCCGGCGCAGGCCCTGCTCGACCGGGCCGAGGGCGCGAACCTGCTGGTCGTGGGCGCGCGCGGCTACAGCGGCTTCAAGGCGACCCTGCTCGGCTCGGTCAGCCTGCACGTCACCCAGCACGCCGCCTGCCCGGTGACCGTCGTCCGCAACTGATCCGGCACTGGTCCGGTACTGATCCGGTACGGCGAGGGCCCCGCACCACGCGTGGTGCGGGGCCCTCCCGCGTACTCACAGCTCCACGACATCCGCCACCGCACACGCCACGTTGTCCGGCGCGCCGGCCGCCTCCGCGAGCTCGATCAGCGCGCCCACGGCGGTCCCGGGCCCGTCCGCCCCGGCCAGCGCCCGCGCCAGCTCCCCGGCGTCCACGACCGCCGAGAGCCCGTCCGAGCAGAGCAGATAGCGGTCGCCGGGCAGCGCGTCCCGGACGTCCACATCGGGCCCGGAGCCGTACGGGCCGTCCCCGGACAGCACCTTGAGGAGCATCGCCCGCTGCGGGTGCGAGAACGCCTCCTCCTCCGTCAGCGAACCGTCGTCGATCATCGACTGGACCAGGCTGTGGTCGTGCGTGATCCGGAACAGCTCGCCGCCACGCAGCAGGTAGGCCCGCGAGTCCCCGATGTGCACCAGGCCCAGCCGCGAGCCCGTCCACATCATCGCCGTCAGCGTCGTCCCCGACTCCTCCGGCGCCCCGCCCCCGCCGCTCCCCACGACCGCGTCCCGCACCGCGAGCGCCACCCGCTCCGCCGCGTCGTGCAGGATGTTCAGCAGTTCCGCCGCCGGCACCGCGCCCGGCGCGAGCGGCTTCAGGGCCTCGATCGCGGCCGTGCTGGCCCCCGCCCCGCCCGCGCCGAACCCGTCGGCGACCGCGAGCAGCCGGGCCCCGGCGTAGACCGCGTCCTGGTTGGTCTCGCGCACCGCGCCCGTGTCGGTGCGGGCCGCGTAGCGGATTCCGAGTGTGCCCACCGATGTCATGACGTCCTCCGTCGACAGCTGGTCGATGAGGAAGGCCGCGAGATCACGGCGGGCCGCCGTCTCCGCCTCGACGCGCGCCCAGTACACCCGGATCGCCGCGGCGGCCGCGCCGGAGTCCAGCGCGATCACCTCCCTGATCCGGGCGAGCGGCATCCCGATCCGGCGCAGCCAGGCCACCAGCCGGGCCGCCCGCACCTGCGCCGGGTCGTAATACCGGTAGCCGTTCACCGGGTCGACCAGGGCCGGCGGGAGCAGACCGAGCTCGTCGTAGCGGCGCAGCGCCTTCGCGGAGAGCCGGGACAGCCGGGCGAACGCCCCGATCGTCACCAGCTCCGCGCCGGGGCCCCGCCCCTGCCCGTACTCCGTCACCGCACGCCTCCTCATACCGGGCGGGCTCCCCGCCCCGGCACACTCGATCCTTGGCCTTCCCCCATGGAGAAGGTCAAGGATCGCCGACGTGGGGTGCGCGGGGGCGTCACTCCCGCGTGTAGAAGTAGTAGTACGAGGCGAGCAGTCCGCCGGCCCCGAGGATCAGACCGAGCACCGAAGCGGACAGGACGCTGGCGCCGGACAGGCTGTAGAGGAAGCCGATCGAACCGCCGGTCAGCACCCCGTACGCGGCGGCCCGCAGCTCGCGCGGCAGCCGGTTCTGGATGCGGCCGAGCCCGAAGCAGAGCACCGCGAGCGCGGCGCCGGAGACGAGCCCGAGGGCCAGCCGGGTGCCCGTGAGGACCCCGCCGCCGCGGACGATGGCGGTCGCGTAACAGCCCATGATCACGCCCAGCGTGACCGGGATGGCCCAGCTGAGGACCGGGCGGTGCCGGGCGGGCATCGCGTGCCGCCCGCGGGCCGGCACCGAAGCTTGTGCGGCCATGGCTGAGAGCTCCTTCCGTCGCCCCCGCTTTCCCTCCAGAGCACACCTGGTCGGGCCGCCCGGCAACTCGGATGGCCCATGGCCCGGGGCGCCCCGGCGCCATCCGGGATTCCCTGGAGGGGTGCGGACGTATTTCTCGGTGGCCCTGTCGGCGGTACTGCTGGTGCTGCTGGCCGTCCTGGTGCCGCTGAGCGCGCTGTCCGCCTGGGTCGACCTGGAGATCGACGACACGGACCGTTACGTGGCCGCCGTCGCCCCGCTCGCCGAGGACCCCGCGGTCCAGGGCACCGTCGCGGACCTGATCACCGACGGCGCGATGAAGCAGATCGACGTCGGCCCGTTGCAGAGCACCGTGCGCGCGTTCCTGCGGCAGGCCGTGGAGTCCTTCACCACCACGGAAGCCTTCCAGGACGCCTGGACCGCCGCCAACCGCACCGCGCACGAGACGGTCACCGCCGCGCTGGACGGGCAGAGCGGCGAGAGCGTCACGATCGATCTGGCGCCCGTCACGGAGCAGGTGAAGGAGAACCTGGTGGACAACGGGGTGCCGTTCGCCGATCAGATCCCCGTCCAGCACACCGACATCCAGCTGGTCTCCGCCGACCGCGCGGACCAGCTGCGGCAGAGCTTCCGGTGGCTGCGGAACGCGAGCGTGTGGCCGGCCGTCGGCACGCTCGTCCTCGCGCTGCTCGCCCTCGTGCTCGCCTGGACGCGCGGCGGCCCCGGCCGCCGGGCCCGGGCCATGGCCGCGCTGGCCGGAACCGCCGTGGCGGGCGCGGGCTTCGCGCTCGGCGCGCTGGTGCTGCGGGGGCTGCTGGCGCTGGCCCGCGACCGGGTCCTGGACGAGGTCCCGGACAGCGACACCGGCGCCGCCGCGGCCGTCTACGACGCGCTGACCTCGTCGCTGCGGACCACGGTGTGGATCGTCTTCGGGCTGGGCCTGGCCGTCGCGGTGTGCGCGGCGGCGGCCCGGATCTGGGCCCAGCGGGTGCTGCCGGCACCGGCGGACTGACGCGGCCGCTCCCGCCGGAGCGGCCCGACTGGAAGGTGTACGGATGCGAGCCATCGCCGTCAGCGCGCTGCGGGCCGACCCGGTGCTGGTCGAGCTGCCCAAGCCGGAGCCCCGGCCCGGCGAGGTCCGGGTGCGGATCGAATACGCCTCGCTCAACCCGCTGGACTGGCAGGTCGCGGACGGCTCCGCCGGTGAACTCGCCCCGGCGCCCCGGGCCTTCCCGTTCGTCGTCGGCGTCGACTACGCGGGCCGCGTCGACATGATCGGCGGCGGCGACAACCGCTTCCGGGTGGGCGACCCGGTCTTCGGGCGGGCGGCCGTGGCGGAGGCGTGCGGCTCGTACGGCGAGTACGCGTGCGTGGCGCAGGACTCCGCCATCGCCCTCGTCCCGCCCGGCCTCGACGCCCGGAACGCCGCCGCGCTCCCGTCCGCCGGGATGGCCGCCGCCCAGATCCTGGAGGCGGTCGCGCTGCGCGGCCACGAGACCCTGCTGGTCGTCGGGGCGGCGGGCGGCGTCGGCTGCTGTCTGACCCAGCTCGCCCGGGCGCGGGACGTCCGGGTCATCGCTGCCGTGCGCGGTGACGAGCGGTCCCGGATGGGCTCGTTGGGCGCCGCCGCCTCGGTCGACCTGACGGCAGGCCCGTCCGCCGACGCGCTGCGGAGGGTCTGCCCGGACGGCATCGACGCGCTGGCCGACCTGGCGTCGGCGGCCCCGCCCGCGTTCGCGACGCACGCGGCGGCGGTCCGGCCGGGCGGCATCGCGCTCTCCACCCGGGGCGCCGCCGCCGGGGCCCGGCTCCCCGAGGCCGTCAGGGGCGTCGACTTCCGCCTCGACCCGAGCCCGGTCCTGCTCGGCGTACTGGCGGCGGGCGCGGCGGACGGCATCCTGCGCGTGCCCGTCGACGCCGAACTGCCGTTGGAGGACGCGCCGCAGGCCCTGTCCCGCAACCGGGCGGGCGGGGCGCGCGGCAAGACGGTGATCGCGGTGCACGCGCCTGGACGTCGCTGAGGCGGGGGCTCCCGCGCTACTCCGTCGGGCCGGGGCCCATTCCGCGCAGGCGGTCCATTTCGCGGCGGTCCCGCTTCGTCGGTCTTCCCGCGCCCCGGTCGCGTACCGGGATCTCGATCGCGGCCTCGCGCGGCGGCGGGGGCGGGCTGTTGTCGATGAAGCACTCGGCGGCCACGGGCGGGCCCACCCGCTTCTTCACCAGCTTCGACACGACGACCACCCGGTCCCGGCCCGCGTGCCGGAGCCGCACCTCGTCCCCGACGCGCACCGGCTGCGCGGGCTTGGCTCGTTCGCCCGCGACCTTCACATGCCCCGCCCGGCAGGCGGCCGCGGCCTGCGCGCGGGTCTTCGTGAGCCGGACCGACCAGATCCAGACATCGACCCGGACGCTGCCCTCCGTCTGCGGACCCTCACCCGAAACCATGCGTCCGACTGTATGCGGTGGGCCGGGCCGGTACGTTCCCGCGTCAACTCGGCGCCTGTGCGGTGCAGGTGACATGGGGACACGGTGAACGCCCGTGCAGGGCCCCAGGACTCGGTCCGGGCTCGGTTCGCTCTCGGTTGTCCCACATGCGGGCCGTGCCGCCGAACGGCCTTATCCGGCCGCTAACCTTACGTATCCGCCCTGGCCAGGGATCAATTCCCGCAGTACGGACATTCATCGCAACCAACTCACGCGAAAGGCTCGCCCATGGGCATTCGGAGCTTGCTGCGCAAGGTGTTCGGCCGTGACCGCACGGGCCAGGACGACCCGACGACGGCCACGGTCCCGCCCCAGGGCGAGCACACGAGCACCCCGGACGCGGCCCCCGTCACGATCTCGGTGCCCGCCCCCGCATCGTCCGACGAGGACGAGGACGCCAAGGCATCGGACCTGGTGGCCGCAGCCTTCGACAACCCGCCCACCCCCACGGTCCCGCCCCAGGGCAAGGGCCCGGACACGGTGACGCCGGAGGCGCCCGAAGCCGAGGCACCGGTGGCGGCCGCCGAGCCGGAGGCCCCCGAGCCGGCCACGGAGACCGAGGCGCCCGAGCCCGTCGCCGAGCCGGAGCCGGTCGCGGAGACCGCCGCCCCCGTGGCGGAGCTGGAGGCACCGGAGGCCAAGGCCCCGAAGCCCGCCGCCAAGGCCATCGCGGAGCCCGAGCCCGTCGTGGCCTCGGAGACCCCCGAGCCCGAGCCGGTCATCGCGAGCGAGACCCCGCAGCCGGAGCCCGTGGCCGAGCCCGAGCCGGAGGCCGCAGCCGAACCGGCCCCCGAGCCGGAGGCCGCCGCCCCCGCGCCGATCGTCATCGACATGGACCCGGAGCCCGAGCCCGAGCCCGAGGCGGCCCCGGCGGCCCCGGTCGCCAGTGGCAAGGCCGCGCTCACGCTCGCCAAGGTCAAGGCGCGGGCGCCCGAGCTGGCGGGGGCGTACAAGGCCGCACAGGCCGGGCTGAAGGCGCACGGACTGACCGGGCTGCGCGCCACCGTCTACCTGGTCCTGGACCGCTCCGGCTCCATGCGCCCGTTCTACAAGGACGGCAGCGCCCAGCACCTGGGCGACCGCACGCTCGCGCTCGCCGCGCACCTGGACGAGAGCGCGACCGTGCAGGTCGTGTTCTTCTCGACCGACATCGACGGCACCGGCACGGTCGGACTGGACGGCCACGAGGGCCGGATCGACGCGCTCAACGCGGACCTCGGCCGGCTCGGCCGGACGAACTACCACCGCGCGGTCGAGGAGGTCGTCGCGCACTACGAGAAGTCCGGGGCGACCGGCCCCGCGCTGGTGGTCTTCCAGACGGACGGCCCCCCGGACGTCCGGCAGGCCGCCCGCCAGGCGCTCGACGCGGCGGCCCGGCTGCCGCTGTTCTTCCAGTTCGTCGCGTTCGGCGAGAAGGACGCCAAGGGCTTCGACTTCCTGCGGAAGCTGGACACCCCGAACACCGGCTTCTTCCACGCCGGCCCCGCCCCCCGCGAGGTCCCGGACACCACGTTCTACCGCGAGCTGCTGGCCGCGCTCCCCGCCTGGGTGGCCACGCGTTCCTGAGACGCCGGCAGGCGTACGGTCACGGCGAGCCCGCCCCCGGGGCCCGGCACCGCCGTGACCGTACCGCCATGGGCCAGCGCGATGGACCGCACGATCGACAGGCCGAGCCCCGAGCCCGGCCCCATCCGGTCCCTGCCCTCACCCCGCCGGAACGGCTCGAACAGCCCGGGGATGTCCGCCGCGTCCACCACCGGCCCGGCGTTGCGGACCTCCAGCAGGACCCCGCCGCCGGCCGGCACCACCGACACGTCGACGCCGCCGCCGGGCACGTTGTACGTCACCGCGTTGGCCAGCAGATTCGCCACCAGCTGGGCCAGCAGCTGCCGGTTCCCACGCACCGGGCAGGGCCGGGTGTCGAGCCGGACGCCCGGATGCCGGGCCGCCTCCTCGGCCACCACCCGGGCCAGGTCCACCGGTTCCCGCTCGCTCTTGTCGAGCCCCCGCTCGCTGCGGGCCAGAACGAGCAGCCCGTCGATGAGCCGTTCGCTGCGCCGGTTGCTGTCCAGGAGCGTCTGCCGGGTCCGGACCAGATCCTCCGGCGTCGGATCGTCCAGACCGACCTGGATCGCCGCGCGCTGGGTGGCCAGCGGGGTGCGCAGCTCGTGCGAGGCGTTGGCGATGAACCGCCGCTGGCCGTCGAAGGCCCGCTCCAGCCGGGCCAGCAGCGCGTCGAGCGTGTCGCCCAGCTCCTTCAGCTCGTCGTCCGGCCCGCTGGAGGCGATCCGCTCGTGGAGCGTGTGCGCGGAGAGCTTGCGCGCCTTGGCGGTCATCGCGTGGACGGGCCGCAGCACCCGGCCCGCCGTCCACCAGCCGACGCCCACCGCGCAGGCCGTCATCACCAGCAGCGCGGCGGCGGACCAGATGAGCAGCTGATGGCCGGCCGCGTCGCTGACATGGTTGGTGAGGTCGTAGACCGTCGGCGGGCCGAGCCGGCGGCGGCTGATCAGCGGACCGTTGACCGCGTAGCCGGGCTGGACCACGACGGCGGTGTCCGCGATGGCACGCGCCTGCGAGTCCGTACCGGCGCGGGAGGCCAGGTTGACCGTGGCCAGCAGGGCGGTGCCGAGGACCAGGAAGACCCCGCCGTAGACGAGGGCGATGCGGGTCCTGATCGTGGAGTGCGGCAGCCGGGCGAGTCCCTTCACAGCGCGTACCCCACGCCCTGGACGGTACGGATCACGGCCGGTTCACCGAGCTTGCTCCGCAGCTTGCTCATGCAGACCCGGACGGCACCGGTGAAGGGGTCGGCGTTGGCGTCCCAGGCCCGTTCGAGCAGCTCCTCCGCGCTGACCGTCCCGCCGTCCGCCTCAAGGAGCAGCTGGAGCACGGTGAACTCCTTCGGGGACAGGTCCAGATCCCGCCCGTCCCGGGTCGCCGACCGCCGTACGGTGTCGAGCCGGATGCCGTACCGCTCCAGCTGCGGCGGTACGGGCCGGGCGCTGCGCCGCCGCAGGGCGCGTACGCGCGAGACCAGTTCAGGGAACTCGAAAGGCTTGCCGAGATAGTCATCGGCGCCCAGGTCGAGCCCGGCGACCCGGTCCTCCATCGACCCGGCGGCCGTCAGCATCAGAATTCTGGTGCGGGAGCCGGAGGCGACGAGCCCGCGCGCCACGTCGTCGCCGTGCACCCGGGGCAGATCGCGGTCCAGGACGACCACGTCGTAGTCGTGCAGCCCCAGGTACGCCTGGGCGGCATCACCGCTGTACACCGTGTCGACGGCGAAGCCCGCCCGCCGCAGCCCGGTGGCGACCAGCTCCGCGAGGATTTCCTCGTCCTCGGCGACCAGTACCCGCATCGTGATGTCCCTCGCCTCGTGCATGCGTGTCCACTCCCTCCCAGGATGCGTCCTTCATACGGGAAGCGAGGTTTCGCAAAGCTCTCCGGCCGGACGGGTCAGCGGCCCAGCGACTCCGCGTCCCCCATCACGATGACCGGCTTCATGGCCGGGTCGAGGGCGCCCAGGAGCGTCTTCATCCGGTCCTCGGTGACCGATACACAGCCCTGGGTCGGCCCTCCGTGGTCCACGTGCACCCAGATCCCGCCGCCGCGCGCCTCGCCGAGCGGGCGGGTGTGGTCGAGCGGGGAGGTGCCGGGGAGGCGGTTGTAGTCGATGGCGACGACATAGTCGAAGGAGCCCTCCAGCGGCTCCCCGTGGAACCCCTCGCCCGCCACGGCGAAGTCCGGGCTCAGGTCGTACGGGAGCGCCGTGTCCGGGGGCGCGAGCCGGCCGCCCGCCGCGGTCAGCGTGAAGACGCCGACGGGTGAGCGCAGATCGCCCTCCCAGTGCTCGCCGGTCCAGCCGTTGAGGGCATTGTGGGCGGGCCAGGGGCCCAGCGTGGCCCGCCAGCCCGGCCCGGCGGGCCCGTCCCGGGTGTAGAGGACGGCGGTCGACCGGTTGGAGTCCACCGAGTCCCCGGTCACCACGAACGCCTGCCGGGCCGTGGCCGGGACCGCCGCCCGGGTCCTCGGCCCGAGGCCGGGCAGCTCTGCGGGCTGCGGCGAGGCGGCCGGCGCCGGCGGCAGGGACGGCCACCCTCGCGGCGTCCCGGCCGCCGCCCCGGGCGGCCCCGGTACGCCCGTGATCCGCGCCTCCTCCGTGGCGGCCCCGCTCATCCCCGTACCGGCGAAGCCACCCGCCCCGCAGCCGGTCAGCAGCACGAGGAGGGCCAGGGAGCAGACGACGTGCGGCAGGCGCAGGGGTGCGCGCGAAGGGGGCACGGGCACGGAGGCGCTCCTCAGCAGTGGATGCGCCGGTGTCGGCCCAGCCAGTCATTGCCGCCCGCGTCACCGGCCAATCCGGGCCGGGGCCCATCCGGCCGTAACCGTTCAGGTGATTCATGTGCCTATTCGGAACCGCTCGCGGCCCGTCACGCGAACAGCCCCCGGCCAGTGGCGGCCGGGGGCTGTTTCACGTGAAACAGGCTGAACGGGCTGAGCGGGCGGAACAGGCGGAAACTTACTTCTGCGCGTCCTTCGCCGGCCCGGCCGGCTTGCGGAGCTGGATGTTGAGCTCGCGGAGGCGGGTCTCCTCCAGGACGGTGGGCGCGCCCATCATCAGGTCCTGGGCGTTGCCGTTCAGCGGGAAGGCGATCGTCTCGCGGATGTTCGGCTCGTCGGCGAGCAGCATCACGATGCGGTCGACGCCCGGGGCGATGCCGCCGTGCGGCGGAGCGCCGAGGCGGAACGCCTTGAGCATGCCCGCGAACTCGCGCTCCACGGTGTCGCGGTCGTAGCCGGCGATCTCGAACGCCTTGATCATCAGCTCGGGCTCGTGGTTCCGGATGGCGCCGGAGGACAGCTCGATGCCGTTGCAGACGATGTCGTACTGCCAGGCGAGGATGTCCAGCGGGTCCTTCTCCTCCAGGTCCTTCAGGCCGCCCTGGGGCATCGAGAAGGGATTGTGCGAGAAGTCGATCCGGCCGGTCTCCTCGTCCTTCTCGTACATCGGGAAGTCGACGACCCAGCAGAACCGGAAGACGCCCTCCTCGAAGTGGCCGGCCCGCTTGGCTGCCTCGACGCGGACGGCGGACATGATCTTGGAGACCTCTTCGAACTCGCCCGCGCCGAAGAAGACGGCGTGACCCGGGACGAGCGAGAGCCGCTCGGTGAGCGTCTTGACGTCGCTCTCGGTGAGGAACTTGGCGATCGGGCCGGCCAGCGTGCCGTCCTCGCCGACGCGGACCCAGGCGAGGCCCTTGGCGCCGTGCTCCACGGCGTACTCGCCGAGGCCGTCGAAGAACTTACGGGACTGGCCCGCCGTGTCCGGCACCGGAAGGGCGCGGACGTGCTTGCCGGCGAACGCCTTGAACTCCGAGTCCGCGAAGACGTCGGAGATGTCGACCAGCTCCAGCTTGGCGCGCAGGTCCGGCTTGTCGTTGCCGTACTTCAGCATCGACTCGCGGAACGGGATGCGCGGGAACGGCGAGGTGACGTGGCGGCCGTTGCCGAACTCCTCGAAGAGCTCGGTCATCAGCTTCTCGATCGGCTGGAAGACGTCCTCCTGCTCCACGAAGGACATCTCGACGTCGAGCTGGTAGAACTCGCCGGGCGAGCGGTCGGCGCGGGCGTCCTCGTCGCGGAAGCAGGGCGCGATCTGGAAGTAGCGGTCGAAGCCCGAGATCATCAGCAGCTGCTTGAACTGCTGCGGGGCCTGCGGCAGCGCGTAGAACTTGCCGGGGTTCAGCCGGGACGGAACGACGAAGTCACGGGCGCCCTCGGGGGAGGTCGCGGTGAGGATCGGCGTCGCCATCTCGTTGAAGCCGAGGGCGACCATCTTGGAGCGGATCGCGGCGATCACTGCGGAACGCAGCATGATGTTGCGGTGCATGCGCTCGCGGCGCAGGTCCAGGAAGCGGTACTCCAGGCGCCGCTCCTCGTTCACGCCGTCCTCGGCGTTGATGGTGAAGGGCAGCGGGCCGGCCTCGCCCAGCACCTCGACCTCGGAGACCTCGATCTCGATCTCGCCGGTCGGCAGGTCCGGGTTGACGTTGTCGGCGCCGCGCGCGGAGACCTTGCCGTCGATCCGGACGACGGTCTCCTTGGTGAGCTTCGCCAGGGCCTCGTTGCCCGGGGTGCCGGGGCGGGCGACGAGCTGCACGAGACCGTAGTGGTCGCGCAGATCGATGAAGAGGATGCCGCCCAGGTCTCGGCGATTGTGCAGCCAGCCGCTCAGCCGGACGTCGGTGCCGACGTCAGAGGCGCGGAGCTCGCCGCAGGTGTGGGACCTGTACCGATGCATCGTCGTTCATCCAGTCTTCGCGGTTGGGGGAAATTCAGCCCTCCCAGGCTACCGCCCGCGACCGGAGCGTTTCATTGTCATTGTCCGCACCGGGATCGTCCGTGGACCCGCGCCCGTGACCTCGCCGCGCATGCCGGTTTAAAGTGGGGCAATGCGCACCGAGGACGTGCTGGCCGCGACCGCGACCGGGCTGTGGCGCTGGGACAACGGAGCCGGGACGGTCACGCTCGACGCGGAGGCCGCCCGTCTCCTTGAGCTGCCCGCCGAGCCCGGCGTCTTCCGCGAATCGGAGGTCCGCTCCCGCTTCCACCCCGTCGACTGGAACGAGATCTCCGGGGTAATCGGTCTCGCCGTGGCCGAGGGCACCCTGGCCGAGGCCCGGCTGCGCATCGTGGACGGCGGCGGCCGGGTCCTGCGTACCGTGCGCAGCCGCTCCAAGCCGGTCCCGGCCGGGGAGTGCGGCCAGGACTATGTGCTCGTCGGCACGCTCCAGGAGGTCGCCGAGCCCCCGCCGGGCACCGTCGGGACGCACACCGCGATCACCGGCGACTGGCGGCGCTCCCGCGAGGCGTTCCTGCTGGACGCGGGGCGGGCCCTGGCGGAGGCCGGGTCCACCACGGAGGTGCTGCGGGTCGCCTACTCGCTCTCCATGCCCGGGTTCTCACCGGACGGCCTGGCGGTCTTCGGCGTCGAGGGCGAGCGGCTGACGGTCGTCGGGCAGCACGGGCACTCCCTCAGCGACGAGGGACCCTTCACCGACCTGCCGCTGGACACGGACTACCCGGCCACCGAGGTCGTGCGGACGGGCCGGGCGATCTATCTGCCGACGCCGGAGGACTACCGGGCCCGCTACCCCGCCGCCTGGCCGATGGCCCGCCGGTTCGGGCGCCGCTCCTGGGCCTTTCTGCCGCTCATCGTGTCCGGGCGCACGATAGGGACCTGGATGGCCGGATTCCGGCACCCGGTGGCCTTCTCGCCGGACGAGCGGTCGGTGCTGACGACCGTGGCCCGGATGCTCGCCCAGGCGCTGGACCGGGCGGGCGCCGCCGACACCGAGCGGGAGCTGTCGCTGGGCCTCCAGCGCACGATGATGCCCTCGCTCGGCCCGGACATCCCGGGGATGACCGTGGCGGCGCGCTATGTGCCGACCGGCGGCGGTCTCCAGGTCGGCGGCGACTGGTACGACCTGATCCCGCTGCCCAGCGGCCGCATCGCCCTCGTGATCGGCGACGTCCAGGGCCATGACGTGCGGGCGGCGGGCCTGATGGGCCAGCTCCGGATCGCGCTGCGCGCGTACGCCTCCGAGGGGCACCGCCCCGACGCGGTGCTGGCGCGCGCCTCGCGCTTCCTCTCCGGCCTCACCGACCCCGGCGAGGACGACGACTCCACGGCCGTGCGCTTCGCGACCTGCCTGTACGCGGAGGCCGACCCGGAGACCGGTGTGCTGGACATCGCCCGGGCCGGCCACCCGGACCCGGTGGTGATGACCGCCGACGGCACCGCCGTCATCCGGCAGACCGAGGGCGGGCTGCCGCTGGGCGTCGAGGCGGACGCGGACTATCCGACGACCCGGGTCGTGCTGGAGGCCGGGGAGACGATCATGCTCTGCACGGACGGGCTGATCGAGACGGGCGGCCACGACCTGGCCACCGGCTGGGTCCGGCTCCGACCGATCCTGGAGCGGCACACCGGCGACCTGGAGAAGCTGGCGGACGCGCTGGTGCAGGCGGTGCACGGGCCGGGCTCGCACTACACGACCGGGACGCTCTCGGACCGGCGCGAGGACGACGTCGCGGTGCTGCTGCTGCGGCGCGAGGGCTCCGTCACGTCCCCACCCGCGCCCCGGCGGACCGCGCTGTCCATCGCCCAGGCCGAGCCGGAGCGGATCTCGACGGCCCGGCAGCTGCTGCGGGAGCTGCTGCACGACTGGGCGGACGCCGACCAGGTCGACGCGGCGGTGCTGCTGCTCTCCGAGGTCGCCACGAACGTGCTGGTGCACACGGACGGGGACGCGCTGATGGTCGCCCAGGCGACCGGGACGCCCGGCGAACGGTGTCTGCGCGTCGACGTGTCCGACGGCAGCGACGAGCTGCCGCACAAGCGGCGGCCCGGCGAGATGGCGTCCAGCGGCCGGGGCCTGGTGCTGATGGAGATGCTCGCGCACAAGTGGGGGGTCGATCCGCGTGGTGCGGGCAAGTCGATCTGGTTCGAGCTGAACGAGGCCGAGCACCCGGAACCGGCCTTCCCGGACCTGGACCTGGACTAGTCAGCCGTCCGGCGCGATCCGCCCGCCCCTGCGGAGTTCGCCGATGATGCCGAAGGCCGCCGCGCAGAGCGGGACCGCGAGGAGCATCCCGAGGATGCCCGCGACGCTCGCGCCCGCCGTCAGGGCGATGAGGATCATCGCGGGGTGCATCTGGACCGTACGGCTCTGGATCATCGGCTGAAGGATGTGGCCCTCCAGCACCTGGACGGCGAGGACCACCCCGAGCGCCCAGAGCGCGATCGCGAACCCCCGGTCCGCGAGGGCCACCAGCACGGCCACGGCCCCGGAGATGAACGCCCCGAGATACGGGATGTAGGCGCCGACCAGCACCAGCGCGCCGAGCCCCACCGCGCCCGGCACCCGCAGGATCAGCAGCCCGACCGTGATGCAGACGGCGTCGATCAGGGCGATGAGCGTCGTCCCGCGCATGAAGCCCTGAACGGCCTCGAAGGCCCGCCGGCCCATCGCCTCGACCATGTCGCCGGTACCGCGCGGGGCGAGGGAGTGGGCAAGGCCCACGGCCCGGTCCGCGTCGCGCAGGAAGAAGAAGGTCAGCAGCAGGGCCAGGGCAGCGGTCGCGATGAGCGAGCCGACGACGCTGAGCCCGGTGAGGAGTCCGCCCGCGGCGGTCGCGCCGAACTTCTCGACCAGCTTGCGGCCGCTGGCCTCCAGGTCGTTCACATCGATGTCGTCCGCGACCTGGAAGTGGTCGACCACCCACTGCCCGGCGTCCTTCAGCGACTGCACGATCTGGTCGCCGGTCTCGACCAGCGCGGCGACGACGATGTAGCCGGCGCCGCCGACCACGGCGATCAGCACCGCGCAGGTGACCGCGGCGGCCAGCGAGCGGTTCACCCCGTGGGTGGTCATCCGGCGGTGGACCGGGCCGAGCAGCGCCGTACCGAGCAGGGCGAGCAGCACGGGCGTGACGGCGGTCTTGAAGACGACGCACAGCCAGACGGCGACGGCGGCGACACCGGTGACCAGCAGGACGACACCGCACCAGGCGGCGGTCCGCCGGGCGCCCTCGGGCAGGAGTGGCTTCGGGGTCTGCACCCTGCCAGCCGATCACGGCCCGGCGGCGGTGTCCCGCCCGCGCCGCCGTACGAGTGACGGAGCGTCACACACGGGCGGCGCGGACGGGAGCGCGGGTCACATGCCGTGGACGGCGGGCACGGTGCCGAGGCGGCCGGCCTGGAAGTCCTCGAAAGCCTGCTTCAGTTCGGCCTGGCTGTTCATCACGAACGGCCCGTAGTGCGCCATCGGCTCGCGGATCGGGCGGCCGCCGAGCAGGACGACCTCCAGGTCCGGGGTGTGCCCGTCCTGCTTCTCGTCCGCGCGCACGGTCAGCGAGGAACCGGCGCCGAACACGGCGGTCTGGCCCAGGTGGACCGGGCGGCGCTCCGCACCGGCGGTGCCGCGCCCGGCGAGCACGTACGCCAGGCCGTTGAAGTCCTCGCGCCAGGGCAGCGTCACCTCGGCGCCGGGGCGCACGGTGGCGTGAATCATCGTGATCGGGGTGTGCGTGATGCCGGGGCCCTCGTGGCCGCCCAGCTCACCGGCGATCACCCGGAGCAGCGCGCCGCCGTCCGGGGACGCGAGCAGCTGGACCTGGCCGCCGCGGATGTCCTGGTAGCGCGGGGCCATCATCTTGTCGGCCTTCGGCAGGTTCACCCAGAGCTGGAGGCCGTGGAAGAGGCCGCCGGTCATGACCAGGGACTCCGGCGGCGCCTCGATGTGGAGGAGCCCGGACCCGGCGGTCATCCACTGGGTGTCGCCGTTGCCGATGGTGCCGCCGCCGCCGTTGGAGTCCTGGTGGATGAAGCTGCCGTCGATCAGATAGGTCACGGTCTCGAAGCCGCGGTGCGGGTGCCAGGGGGTGCCCTTCGGCTCGCCCGCCGCGTACTCCACCTCACCCATCTGGTCCATCATGATGAACGGGTCGAGGTACTTGTAGTTGATCCCCGCGAAGGCGCGGCGGACCGGGAAGCCCTCACCCTCGAAGCCGCTCGGCGCCGTGGTCACGGCGAGCACGGGACGGGCCGCGGCGTCGCCGGAAGCGGCCACCTTGGGCAGGGTCAGCGGATTCTCGACGGTCACTGCGGGCATGGGAGCCACCTCCGGGGGACGGTACTGCCACCAATTTAGTTGAATAGTGAACATCCTGCAAGGTGCCCCGCATTCCCGCGCACCCCCGGACCGCCGGAAGGGGCCCGTACCGAGAGCGGTACGGGCCCCTTCCGGAAGCCTCGGGCGGCGGGCCGGCCGCCTGCGCGGCCATGGCGCCTAGCCGTACATGCGGCGCATCGCGAAGTCGACCATCTGTTCGACGGCCTTGGCGTCGAAGACCATCCGGTGCTCGCCCTCCATGTCCAGGACGAAGCCGTAGCCGGTGGGCAGCAGGTCGATCACCTCGGCGCCGGTGATCACGAAGTACTTGGAGTCCTTGCCCGCGTACCGCCGCAGCTCCTTGAGCGTGGTGAACATCGGGATCACCGGCTGCTGGGTGTTGTGCAGCGCGAGGAAGCCCGGGTTGTCACCGCGCGGGCAGTAGACCTTCGAGGTCGCGAAGACCTGCTGGAAGTCCTCGGCGGCCAGCGAGCCGGTCGTGAAGGCCCGTACCGCGTCGCCCAGTGACGGCGGCGAGGGTTCGGGGTACAGCGGCTGCTCGCCGTAGCCGCCCCCCATCGGCTGCTGCGCGCCCTGGTTCTGGTCGTAGCCGTACATGGAACAAAGAGTAATCGGCCACATCCGGGGCTCGGGGGGTTGCGCCTTATTACTGACGGGTAGCATCATCGTAGAGGTCACCTGATATGTCCGGGCCACCCCTCCACGGGGCGCTGCGCGCCACTGCTATTGATTACGGAGCCTTCCCATGGGGCACTACAAGTCGAATCTCCGCGACATCGAGTTCAACCTCTTCGAGGTCCTCGGGCGCGACAAGCTGTACGGCACCGGACCGTTCACGGAGATGGACGTCGACACGGCGAAGAGCATCCTCGAAGAGATCGCCCGTCTCGCCGAGAACGAGCTCGCCGACTCCTACGCGGACGCCGACCGCAACCCGCCGGTCTTCGACCCGGAGACCAACACGGCACCGGTCCCCGACACGTTCAAGAAGTCGTACCAGGCGTTCATGGACTCCGAGTACTGGCGCCTGGGCCTGCCGGAGGAGATCGGCGGCACCACCTCGCCCCGCTCCCTGATCTGGGGTTACGCGGAGCTGCTGCTCGGCGCGAACCCGGCCGTCTGGATGTACTCCTCGGGCCCGGCGTTCGCCGGCATCCTCTTCGAGGAGGGCAACGAGGCGCAGAAGAAGGCCGCCGAGATCGCCGTAGAGAAGCAGTGGGGCTCGACGATGGTGCTGACCGAGCCGGACGCCGGCTCCGACGTCGGCGCGGGCCGCACGAAGGCCGTCGAGCAGGAGGACGGCTCCTGGCACATCGAGGGCGTGAAGCGCTTCATCACCTCGGGCGAGCACGACATGTCGGAGAACATCCTCCACTACGTGCTGGCGCGCCCCGAGGGCGCGGGCCCGGGCACCAAGGGCCTCTCCCTCTTCCTGGTCCCGAAGTACCACTTCGACTGGACCACCGGCGAGCTGGGCGAGCGCAACGGCGTGTACGCGACGAACGTCGAGCACAAGATGGGCCTCAAGGCGTCCAACACCTGCGAGATGACGTTCGGCGACCGCCACCCCGCCAAGGGCTGGCTCATCGGCGACAAGCACGACGGCATCCGCCAGATGTTCCGCATCATCGAGTTCGCCCGCATGATGGTCGGCACGAAGGCCATCGCCACGCTCTCCACGGGCTACCTGAACGCGCTGGAGTACGCCAAGGAGCGCGTCCAGGGCACCGACCTCTCGCAGTTCATGGACAAGGCCGCGCCGAAGGTCACCATCACGCACCACCCCGACGTGCGCCGCTCGCTGATGACGCAGAAGGCGTACGCGGAGGGCATGCGCGCCCTCGTCCTCTACACCGCCTCCGTCCAGGACGCGATCCAGGAGAAGGAGGCCGCGGGCGAGGACGCCAAGGCGCTGCACGGCCTCAACGACCTGCTGCTCCCGATCGTCAAGGGCTACGGCTCCGAGAAGTCGTACGAGCAGCTGGCGCAGTCGCTCCAGACGTTCGGCGGCTCCGGGTACCTCCAGGAGTACCCGGTCGAGCAGTACATCCGCGACGCCAAGATCGACACCCTGTACGAGGGCACCACGGCGATCCAGGGTCAGGACTTCTTCTTCCGGAAGATCGTCCGCGACCAGGGCGCCTCGCTCAACGCGCTCTCCGAGGAGATCAAGAAGTTCCTCGCGGGCGCCCAGGACCACGAGGAGCTGTCCGGTGCGCTGGACGGCCTCGCGAAGGCCGCGGTGGACCTGGAGGCGATCGTCGGCACGATGATCACCGACCTCACCGCGACCGGCGAGGACGTGAAGAACATCTACAAGGTGGGCCTCAACACCACCCGCCTGCTGCTGGCCTCCGGCGATGTCGTCGTCGGCTACCTGCTGCTCAAGGGCGCGGCCGTGGCCGCCGAGAAGCTGCCGACGGCCTCCGCGAAGGACGTCCCCTTCTACCAGGGCAAGATCGCCGCCGCGAAGTTCTTCGCCGCGAACGTCCTCCCGGGCGTCGGCGCCGAGCGCGCGCTCGCCGAGGCCGTCGACAACTCCCTGATGGAGCTGGACGAGGCCGCCTTCTAGGAGCCTCCCCGCACCGCTGCCCGCCCGCCGCCCCCGGATTCGTCTCCGGGGGCGGCGGCCGCATGATGGGCGCGGAGGGCGAAGGGCGACAGGGAATCCTTTCGGCCACGTCTGGCTACAGTGAAGAACATGAGTTCCTCCCTCCGCTTCGACCGCGGGCACACCGACGATCTGATGGCCTTCCTGATGGCCTCACCCTCCCCGTACCACGCCGTGGCCGCCGCTGCCGCCCGGCTGGAGAAGGCCGGATTCCGGCAGGTGGAGGAGACCGCGGAGTGGGACGGAACCACCGGCGGCAAGTACGTTCTGCGCGGTGGCGCGATCGTCGCCTGGTACGTGCCGGAGGGCGCCGGGGCGCACACCCCGTTCCGGATCGCCGGTGCGCACACCGACTCGCCGAACCTGCGGGTCAAGCCGCTTCCGGACACCGGCGCGTACGGCTGGCGCCAGATCGCCGTGGAGGTCTACGGGGGCACCCTGCTCAACACCTGGCTGGACCGCGACCTCGGTCTCGCCGGCCGGATCTCGCTGCGAGGGGGTACCTCCCAGGCCGCAGGGCCTGGGGGAGGGACGGACCGGCTGGTTTCCATCGACCGCCCGCTGCTGCGCGTACCGCAGCTCGCCGTGCATCTGGACCGGTCGGCCAACACCGACGGGCTCAAGCTGGACCGGCAGAAGCACATGCAGCCGATCTGGGGGCTCGGGGAGGTCGAGGAGGGCGACCTCATCCGGTTCGTCGCCGAGGAGGCGGGGGTCGACGCCGAGGACATCACCGGCTGGGACCTGATGCCGCACCCCGTCGAGCCGCCCGCCTATCTGGGCCGCGACCGCGAGCTGCTGGCCGGGCCGCGCATGGACAACCTGCTCTCGGTGCACGCGGCGACCGCCGCGCTGGCCGCCGTCGCCGGGCAGCCCGACGCCGAGCTGCCGTACATCCCGGTGCTGGCCGCCTTCGACCACGAGGAGAACGGCTCCCAGTCGGACACCGGCGCGGACGGGCCGCTGCTCGGCACGGTCCTGGAACGGTCGGTCTTCGCCCGGGGCGGCGGTTACGAGGACCGCGCCCGCGCCTTCGCCGGCACGGTCTGCCTCTCCTCGGACACCGGCCACGCCATCCACCCGAACTACGCGGAGCGGCACGACCCCACGCACCACCCGGTCGTCAACGGCGGACCGATCCTCAAGGTCAACGTCAACATGCGGTACGCCACCGACGGCGGCGGCCGTGCCGTGTTCGCCGCGGCCTGCGAGAAGGCCGGCGTGCCGTGGCAGACGTTCGTCTCCAACAACGCGATGCCCTGCGGCACGACGATCGGCCCGATCACCGCGGCCCGGCACGGCATCAAGACCGTCGACATCGGCGTCGCCATCCTGTCCATGCACAGCGCCCGCGAGCTGTGCGGCGCGGACGACCCGTACCTCCTCGCGAACGCGCTGGCGGCCTTCCTGACCGGCTGACGCCCGGGCTCCCGTACGCGGGCGGGGGCGATCCGGCCACGCCCCCGGAACGCCACGGCGGAATCCCCGATATTCTGGGCACTTGTCCGTGACCCGGAACCGGGTGCGTCAGACCCCGAAGGGGAGCCGTTCGTGGAGTTCCGGCTGCTCGGCACCGTCTGCGTCGACACGCTGACCGGGCCGCTGCCCCTCGGCCCCGCCAAGCGCCGCAGCCTGCTCGCGGCCCTGCTGCTGCACGCCAACACCCCGGTGTCCATGGCGCGGCTGACGGACTGCCTCTGGGACGACGAACCACCGCTCCACGCCCGTACGGTGATTCAGGGCCATGTCTCCCGGCTGCGCGCCCTGCTGGTCGGCGCGGACGCGCAGGCGTACGGGGTCGAGCTGGCGACGCTCGGCGACGCGTATGTCCTCCGGGCGCCCGAAACCCTGCTGGACTCCCAGCGGTTCGAGGAACTGCTGATGCTCGCCCGCGAGCAGCGGGGCCCCGCCGACACGGTGCTGATGCTGAAGGAGGCCCTGTCCCTCTGGCAGGGCCCCGCCCTCACCGGCACCTTCGCGAGCGCCCCGCTCCAGGCGGCCGCCCACGCCCTGGAGGAGTCCCGCCTCTCGACGGTCGAGCAGCTGGCCCGCGCGTACGGGGAACTGGGCGAACACCACCGCGCTGCGGCGGCCCTGCGCGCGGAGTCCGTCGCCCACCCCATGCGCGAATCCCTCGCCGCCGCCCTCATGACCGCCCTCTCCCACTCGGGCCGCCAGTCCGAAGCCCTGGACTGCTTCCACCGCACCCGCCGCCTGCTCGCGGACGAACTCGGCATCGACCCGGGCCGCGAACTGGCGGACGCGTATGCGCGCATTCTGCGAGGGGAGGAGGGCGGTGCGCCCGTTGCTCCCGGGCACACCGCGGAGACGGCGGATCCGGCCGGCCCCGCCGCATCGCACGCGTCCGGCGGGACGCGGGTCATCGCGCCCCGGACGCCCGTCGCGCCGGTGCACGCCGCACCCTCCCCGTACACCGCCGGGGGCGCACCCGCGCCCGTCGCCGATCTGCTGCCGCGGGCGCCGCGCGGGTTTCACGGGCGGGGGGCCGAGCTGACCGCGTTGTCGCGGGCGGCGGCGGGGGAGGCACCGGTGTGTCTGGTGACCGGTCCTGCCGGGGTCGGGAAGACGGCGCTGGCGCTGCACTGGGCGCGGCGGACGCCCGCCGCCTTCCCGGACGGGCGGCTGTTCGCGGATCTGCGGGGCTTCGGGGACACCGGCGAGCCGACCCCGCTCGAAGTGCTGCGGGAATTCCTGCTCGCGCTCGGCGTCGCGCCCCGCCGGGTGCCGGAGTCCGTGGCCGGCGCGGCGGCGCTGTTCCGTTCGCTCACCGACCGGCTCAGCCTGCTCGTCGTGCTGGACAACGCCCGGGACTCCGCGCAGGTCAGGCCGCTGCTGCCGGGCGGCGCGGACTGCGTCACGCTGGTCACCAGCCGGCACCGGCTCGACGGTCTCATCGCCTCGGACGCGGCCGTCCCGGTCCCGGTGGACATACTCGAACCGACGGACGGCACCGCGCTGCTGGCCGGGGTGCTCGGTGAGGAACGGGTCCTCGCGGAACCGGTGGCGGCCCGGCGGCTCGCCGAACTCTGCGGCGGACTGCCCCTCGCGCTGCGGGTGACGGCGGCCCGGCTGGCGGGCCGCCCGCAGTGGACGCTGGCCGCCATGGCCGGTGAACTCGCGGACGAGCGCAGCCGGCTGTCCTATCTGGACGTGGAGGACACCGGCGTCTCCGCCGCCCTGCGGCTCACCGTGCAGCAGCTGCCGCCGGACGCCGTCCACCACCTCGGCCGGCTCGGCCACCATCCGGGCGGGCACTTCGACCCGTACACCGCGGCCGCGCTCGCCGGCAGCGACCCGGTCACCGCCGGGGCCGCGCTGGAACGGCTGGCCGCCGCCCACCTGGTCACCGAGGCGGGGCCCGGCCGCTGGATACTGCACGACCTGGTGCGGCTGTACGCGCGAGGGCTCGACCCGGCGGCCGCGCCGGACGCGCTCATCGGCGTGCTGGACCACTACATCGCGACCGCGCTCGCCGCCGCCGACACGGCGGAACCGGGCGGCGAGCCGTGCTTTGTGCTGCCCGACGACTTCCACCCGCCCACCGCGACCCGGGACTTCACGGACCGGGCGGAGGCGATGGGCTGGCTGGCCGCCGAACGCGAGGACCTGACCCTGGCGGCCGCCGCGGCCCGGGCCGCCGGGCTCGACGACCGGGCCTGGCGGATCATCCTGCTCCAGTGGCCGCACGTGGTGTGGCGGGTCCGGGACGGCTGGGCCCCGATGCTGGAACTCGCCCTGGCGGCGGCCGTCGCCCGCCAGGACCCGTACGCCGAGTCCCGGGTCCGCAATCTGCTCGGCTGGGTGCTGACGGAGGAGGGCAGGACCGGCGATGCGGTCGCCACGCTGGAGCCCTCACCCGGGCTCGCCCGGCAGGCCGGGGACCGGCTCGGTGAGGCGACGGCGCTGATCAACCTGGCCATCGTGCAGGCTGAGCAGGGCGGCCTGGACGTGGCGATGGAGGGCTGCGAGCGGGCCCTCGAACTGGCCCGGAAGGAGCCCGACGCGCACACCGAGATGCTCGCGCTCCAGCACCTGGCCCGGATGCAGCTCACGGCGGGCCGCCCGCAGGACGCCCTGGACTCCGCCCGGACCGCCTTCGACCTGGGCCCCGAGCACGAGGAGGCGGCCCGCCGGGTGCTGCTGCTGTCCGTCAGCGGCGAGGCCCGTCTCGTCCTCGGCGCGGAGCAGGAGGGCATCCGTCTCCTGGACGAGGCCGCCACCGAGGCGGAGCGCGCCGGCTACGACGAGGGCGCGGTCCGGGCCCTGGAGGCGCTGCTCCGGGTGACGGCGAGCCCGGACTACGTACGCCGCCACACCGAAGCGACCCGCCGCCTGACGGCGGACGGCTGAAACGCTCCTACGCGTCCATCCCCGCGAGGACCAGCGGCAGCCGGGCCGCGCCGCCCTCCGTGACGCGGACGGGGACGCCCCAGTCCTGCTGGTGGACGTGGCAGGCCGGGTACTCGTTGGCGGGGTCGTCGTCGCAGGAGGCGGCCATCGCGGAGACGTGCAGGACGCCCTCGGTGACGCCGTCCGCGAGGACGAGGTCCCGGAAGAGGTCGGTGCCCGCGCCCTCGCCCTCGGCCAGCAGCCCGGGCGGGGTCGAGGAGACCAGCAGGCGGGTCGAAGGCCCGTACCGGGTGTCCAGCTTCTGCCCGGCCGGCGCCTGGAAGACGACGTCGAGCCGGAGCGCGCCGGGGGCGACCTCGGTGGCGGCCCGCTGCGTGCGGTGCGCCTGTTCGGCGACGCGTACCGCCTCCTCGGGCAGCCGCAGCCGGGTCAGCCGGTGCCGGGCGGACTCCACGACGACGAGGTCGCCGTCGACCAGCACGGCGTCGCTGGGCTCCCGCAGGTCCGTGGCCAGGGTGGTGACCTCATCGCTCGCCGGGTCGTAGCGGCGCAGGGCGTGGTTGTACGTGTCGCAGACGGCGACGGACCCGTCGGGCAGAGCGGTGACGCCCAGGGGGTGCTGGAGCAACGCCTGCCCGGCGGCGCCGTCCCGGTGGCCGAAGTCGAAGAGGCCGGTGCCGACGGCGGTGTGCACGGCGCCCTCGCGGTCGACCCAGCGCAGCGCGGACGTCTCCGAGTCGGCGATCCACAGCCGCTCCCCGGTCGCCGCGAGCCCGGACGGCTGGGCGAACCACGCCTCCGCGCCGGGCCCGTCGACCAGGCCCTCGTTGGTGGTCCCGGCGGCGACCCGTACGGTGCCGGCCTCGGGGTCGTACGTCCACAGCTGGTGCACCCCGGCCATGGCGATCCAGAGCCGGCCGTCGAACCAGGCGACGTCCCACGGCGAGGAGAGGTCCACCTCGCGGGCCGGGCCGCTGGTGGGCGCCCCCTGCCACCACTGGCGGCCGGTGCCGGCGAGGGTGGTCGTCCCGCCGGTCGTGAGGTCGAGGGCGCGGACGGCGTGGTTGACGGTGTCGGCGACCGCGATCCGCCCGTCGGGCAGCAGGGCGAGCCCCTGCGGCTCGCTGAAGCGGACCTGGCCGGGCCCGCCGTCCGCGAACCCGCGCTCGCCCGTTCCGAAGTGCCGGCGCACGGTCTCACCGTCCGGGTCCAGCTCGACCAGCCGGTGCCGGGTGGTGTCGGAGACCAGGAAGCCGCCGTCCGCGAGCAGCAGCGCCTTGCCGGGGAACCGCAGATGCGTGGCGACCGGCTCCGGCGCCACATACGGCCCGTCCCCGCGCCGCAGGGTGCCCTTCGCCGCGTGCTCCGTCTCCAGCTCCTCGACCAGCTTCTCGATGGCGTGGGCGTGGCCCTCACCGGCGTGCTGGGCGACGACATAGCCCTCGGGGTCGATGACGACGAGCGTGGGCCAGGCGCGTACGGCGTACTGCTTCCAGGTGGCCAGCTCGGGGTCGTCCAGGACCGGGTGGTGCACCCCGTACCGCTCGACCGCGTCCACGACGGCCCGGTGCTCCGCCTCGTGCACGAACTTCGGCGAGTGCACGCCGATGATCACGACGGTGTCGCGGTGCTTCTCCTCCAGCTCGCGCAGCTCATCGAGAACATGCAGGCAGTTCACACAGCAGAAGGTCCAGAAGTCGAGGATGACAATGCGCCCTCGCAGGTCAGCAAGGGTGTACTGCCGGTCGCCTGTATTGAGCCAGCCGCCCTTGCCGATGAGTTCGGGGGCACGGACACGGGGACGGCGGGGCGCGGGGGTGGGCGCCGAGGCTGCATCGTTCATCCTTCAAGCTTGCCATTGGCCCATGAACAGCGGATCACGACCGTACGACGCGGTTGCCCTGCGCAGCTACGGGATCCCGCTCCATCACGGACCGGCCTCCTTGGACGCCCCGGACGAACAGGGTTCCTGTGCGCCGGCTCCCGGCGGGTGGGGCAAGCACGGACACCGACACGTCCACGAAGCCGTGTTCCTTGAGAAGCAGCGCCCACACATCGGGTTCGTAGTCCCACCGCTTGACGATAGCGGGGTCTTCTTCGGGCCCGCGCGGGATGTATGACGCCTGGCAGCCGTAGCACCCTTCGACCGGGGGACGCTGGGAGAAGGCGAAGACGCCACCTGGCTTGAGGTTCGCGTGAACGGTCGGCAGCAGCAGTCCGGGGTCGGTGAACCAGGCAGCGCCGAACACGCTGTAGACCGCGTCGAAGATCGTGAACGTATCTCCGAGATAGGTGAGCGCGTCGGCCTGGTGGAGTTCCATCCCGGCCACGCCCGGCCATCGCTCGTGCGCCTTGTCGAGCTGCTTGGCGGAGAGGTCGATCCCGACGGACTTCATGCCGAGCGTTGCGAGGTGAGCGGGGTTCCCTCCAGACCCGCACCCTAGATCGAGCACGCGGTCTCCCGGGTTGAGGTTGAGCACGTCGGCCCTGGGGCCGTGGTCCGGGTACTGGGTCCAGTTGAACCATGTGGTCTCGCCCTTGGCGTTGGTCTTCCGCCGCTGGGGCTTGCTCTGCGAGTAGGTGTCCCATGCGGTGCTGCGAGCGTCAGTCACTACCTGTCCGTTCTCGTTCACGGCGACAGCCGCCCGGCACGATACCGGGCGGCTGAAGCTCTCGTGGGCCAGTCGCTCCGCTTGAGTCGGAGCTACTTGGCAACGGGGCTGTCGGAGCAGCCCGCGTAGCTCTGGGTGCAGTCGGCCGCGCCGTTGATCGGCCAGAAATCCGGGTCCACGTCGAAGCCGGCCGATCGGATCACCTCGGCCGTCCGACGCATCGCGGCCCGACCCTCGGCGGGGTCGTGGCCGTTGTTGCGGTCGGGGACGTGGTGGATGAATCCGCCGCCGAGCGCGTCGCAGACCCTGGCGTAGTCCTTGGTGTGGAGCACGAGTGCGTGCCAGAAGAGGTCCACGCGAAGGCTGGGTGTGGCCCTCTCCGTGGTGTTCGCGGCGACGGCGAGGAAGGCCGCCACCTGGTTGACACCGCGCCGGCCCTGGTCGTCGGTCATCTCCGGCCAGGAGTCCTCGCGGACCATGGTGATGAGGCCGGCTCTCAGCTCCGGGGTGATGAGGTCGTACACGGTCTTCGTCGTGTCGGTGATCGTCACGTCTGTGCCTTCCTGGTCTGTGAGGAACATCGGGGGCACTTGCAGGGGCCAGGCGGCGGAGGCCATGGGAGTCAACGGCTTCTCGGCTCTACTGCTGGGGCAGATCACCTCAGAGCCGAACGTCTGGCCTGAGTCGCGGGACCCGCACGATCATGGTTTGCCTTCCGCTGCCCGGTCCGGTTGGTGAAGCGATATTCCCGCCGCCGGCCGGTCGGAACGACGACGCTTCGGGTGTCGCCCGGGCGTCACTCGGTGGGGTGTCGGTGACGCCTTCCAGGGCGTCAAACCGGTGTCATTACAGGACTGTTCGGTCTAGCTTTGACGTCATGACGACGACCGCAGTGGTGCCGAATGATGTGCTGCGGGCCGTGCGTGTCGGCCTGCGCTTAAGCCAAGACGACTTCGCCAAGGCGCTCCGCCGGGCGGGTGGGGAACTCGGGGAGCCGAACGAGGCGTCCAAGCGACTGGTGCAGCGCTGGGAGTCCGGAACGAGCAAGACACCTCGGGGCGTGTACGCCAGAGCTTTGGAGCGGGTCACCGGCCGTCCGGTCGAGGCGCTGGGGTTCGCCCTGCCTGTTCCGATGGCACGAGCCCAAGCAGACGGGAAGGGAGGGCATGACATGGAGACCGGCACAACCGGTGTCGCGTCTGCCTCTGTAGGCGCGCAGCCCACCGCGCAGACGGGTGAGGAGACGTTTTCGGGGGTGTGGCTCAGCCGCTACGAGTTCTTCTCCTCGGGCCGGGGCGACTCGTACGAGGGCAAGCACTACGTAGTGATCGTCCAGCACGGGAACCGTCTGACCGTTCAAAGTCTGCCGGGGGCGAGCAGCAACCCGGACAGCCCGCTCACACTGGACCTGACCGTTGATCGCAACGTGGTCACGGGTACGTGGGTCGAGCAGACTGCCGCAGACGGCTACTACAACGGGGCCCGCTATCACGGGGCTGTCCAACTCCTGGTCGAGCCGACCGGGCGGCGCATGGCCGGGAAGTGGGTCGGCTTCGGCAAGGACTTCGATGTGAACACCGGTCCTTGGGAACTGCGGCTGGTGGACCGCTCCACGAGCAAGGCGACGCTGGAGAGGCACAGCCGACCGCCGGAGTGACATCCGACGGGGCGCCTGACGGGACGAAGACCCCACGGGGTGGGGCCTTCTCCCATGAGAACAGTCAACATCACCGTGGCATCCCCGCATTCCACAGGGACCTCGGGGAACCTGTGAGCCATGAGACTTCTCGTGCACGAGCGCATTTTCGGCATCGGTGACGACTACTGGATCGAGGACGCGGACGGCCGCAAGGTCTTCCTGGTCGACGGCAAGGCCATGCGGGTGCGGGACACCTTCGAGCTGAAGGACGCGCAGGGCCGGATTCTCGTGGAGATCCGTCAGAAGCTGCTGAGCCTGCGCGACACGATGCTGATCGAGCGGGACGGCGAGCAGCTCGCCAAGATCAAGAAGAAGCGTCTGTCGCTGCTCCGCAACCACTACCGCGTGACCCTCGCGGACGGCACCGAGCTGGACGTCAGCGGCAAGATCCTGGACCGCGAGTTCGCCGTGGACTACGACGGCGAACTTCTGGCCCAGATCTCCCGGCGCTGGCTGTCCATCCGGGACACGTACGGCATCGACATCGTGCGGGAGGACGCCGACGCGGCGCTGCTGATCGCGGTGGCGGTATGTGTGATCGTGCTCGCGGAGAAGGAGCACGACGACTGACCGAACGCACGCACGTGAAGGGCCCTGTTTCACGTGAAACCGTGAAACAGGGCCCTTCACGTGTCAGATCGTCGGCGAGGCCAGCCCGAGCCGCCGGTCCTTCAGCGCCGGGAACTGCTCCCGGGTCGCCGCGACCTTGGCCGTATCCAGCTCCACGGTCAGCACCTCCTCGTCCGCGCCCGCCTCCGCGAGCACCTCGCCCCAGGGGTCCACGACGAGGGAGTGCCCGGCCTGCGGGATGCCCGCGTGGGTGCCGGCGGAGCCGACGGCGAGGACGTACGACTGGTTCTCGACGGCGCGGGCCTGCGCGAGCAGGGTCCAGTGGGCGCGGCGGCGCTCCGGCCAGCCGGCCGCGACCACCAGGGTTTCGGCACCGGCGTCGACCAGGCCCCGGAAGAGCTCCGGGAAGCGGAGGTCGTAGCAGGTGGCGAGGCCGAGCGTGGTCTCCGGGAGGGCGACGGTGACCAGGTCCTCGCCGGCACCCATCATGACCGCCTCGCCCTGGTCGAAGCCGAAGCGGTGGATCTTGCGGTAGGCGGCGGCCCGCTCGCCCTCGGGGGAGAAGACGAGCGTGGTGTTGTAGAGGGTGCCGTCCCCGGCTCGTTCCACGAAGGAGCCGGCGTGCAGCCAGACCCCGGCCTCGGCGGCGGCCTTGGCCATCACCTGGTGCGTCGGGCCCGTCAGCGGCTCGGCCTCTTCCTCGAAGGCCGTATAGGCGAAGGCTCCGACCGGCCACAGTTCGGGCAGGACCACGAGATCCGCGCCCCGCTGCGACGCGACCAGCGAGGCGGCGCGTTCCCTGCGGGAATCGACGGGTTCGTCCGGGTCTACTGCGATCTGGATGAGGGAGGCGCGCACACTACCACCGTCCTGGCATTCGAGCCGTCAACACCGGCCTACGATCGTCACACGAAAGCACTGCCGGGGTGCCTGCTCGCAGCGTAACTTAGCCACCGAACCTCATTGCTGCCCGCAGCCCGCAGCCCGACCGTCCGCGCCCAGTTGCCCATGCACCGCAGAACCGCACGAGGGGTCCCGTGACCGTCCATCCCAGCCTCCAGACCTACGCCGACGCCTGGACCCACTCCATCGAGTCCATAGCCGAGCTGGTGAGCCCGCTCTCCGAGGGGGAGTGGAACGGCCGCACACCCTGCCCCAACTGGTCCGTGCGCGACATCGTGTCGCACATCATCGGCGTGGAGTGCGAACAGCTCGGCGACCCGCGCCCGATCCACACCCTGCCGCGCGACCTGTTCCACGTGCAGAGCGAGTTCGCCCGCTACATGGAGATGCAGGTCGACGTCAGGCGCCACCACACCGCGCCGGAGATGACCTCCGAGCTGGAGTACACGATCATCCGCCGCTCCCGCCAGCTGCGGAACGAGACGCGGGACCCGGAGACCATGGTACGGGCGCCGCTGGGCGCGGAGCAGACGCTGGAGACGGCGCTTCGGACGCGCGCGTTCGACGTCTGGGTGCATGAGCAGGACCTGCGGACGGCTCTCGGCAAGCCCGGCAATCTGGACTCCCCCGGCGCCCTGGTCGCCCGTAACCTCCTGCTGCTGGGGCTGCCGAAGGTGGTGGCCAAGAGCGCGGGCGCCCCGGCCGGCTCCGCAGTGGTGCTGGACGTCCACGGGCCGCTGGAATTCATGCGTACGGTACGGGTCGACGCCGAGGGGCGCGGTTCGCTGGACGTCGCCCCGTCGCTCGGGCCCGTCGCGACGCTGTCCATGGACTGGGAGACGTACGTACGGCTGGCCTGCGGCCGGGTGCGGCCGGCCGCCGTGGCGGACCGGGTCAAGACCGAGGGCGACCAGGCGCTGGCCGACGCGATCCTCCAGCACTTCGCCGTCACCCCGTAAACGCTCCCGGCACACAGCGGCGCCCGCCCCCACGAGGGGGACGGGCGCGCCGCCGTTTCAAGGCCGGATCACGCCGGCACGTGCACCGCTTCGACCCGGCTGATGACGTGGTGGTCGCGCTCGCGGCGCGCGGCCCTCACCCGCAGCCGCAGGATCTGCGCGACGCCCAGCGCCTCCAGGACGAAGACCGACGAGAACGCCACCCGGTAGTTGTCACCGGTCGCGTCCAGCAGCACGCCGACCGCGAGCAGCGTGGTCATCGAGGCGACGAAGCCGCCCATGTTGACGATGCCGGACGCGGTGCCCTGGCGCTCCGGCGGGTTGGCCGGGCGGGAGAAGTCGAAGCCGATCATGGAGGCGGGCCCGCACGCCCCGAGCACCAGGCACAGCACGACCAGCAGCCACATCGGCGCGTGGTCCCCGGGGTGGAAGATCGTCGCCGCCCACAGCGCGGCCGTGGTGCCGACCGTGCCGAGGGCGAGCGGGACGCGGGCCGCGTGGTGACGGGCGATCAGCTGCCCGTAGACGAGCCCCAGCGTCATGTTCGAGAGGACCACCAGGGTCAGCAGCTCACCGGCGGTCCCCCGGCCGAGCCCCTGGTCCTCGACCAGGAACGGCATCCCCCACAGCAGCAGGAACACCATGGCCGGGAACTGGGTGGTGAAGTGCACCCACATCCCGAGCCGGGTCCCGGGCTCCCGCCAGGCGGCGGCGATCTGCCTGCGCACATACGCCCCGCCGGCGTGCTGCGCGGGCGGCGGCTCGTAGCCCTCGGGGTGGTCCTTGAGGAAGAGCAGGAGCAGCACCAGCACCACGACCCCGGCCAGCGAGCTGCCGACGAAGGTGGCCGTCCAGCCGAAGCCGTGCAGGGCGCGGGCGATGACCAGCGTGGAGATCAGGTTGCCCGCCATCCCGAAGAGGGCGGCGACCTGGCCGATCAGCGGCCCGCGCCGGGCCGGGAACCAGCGCGTCCCCAGCCGGAGCACGCTGATGAACGTCATCGCGTCGCCGCAGCCCAGCAGTGCGCGGGAGGCGAGCGCGGTGCCGTACGAGGGGGAGAGCGCGAAGCCGAGCTGGCCGAGGGTGAACAGGACGGCACCGAGGGTCAGGACCCGCTTGGTGCCGAGCCGGTCGACCATCAGGCCGACGGGTATCTGCATGCCCGCGTACACGAGCAGCTGGAGGATGGAGAAGGTGGAGAGCGCCGAGGCGTTGACGTCGAAGCGGTCGGCGGCGTCGAGTCCGGCGACGCCGAGGCTGGTCCGGAAGATGATGGCGACGAAGTAGACGGCGACGCCGATGCCCCAGACCCAGACGGCGCGCCGGCCGCCGGGCGGGTCACCGGGCAGCGGCAGGGTGGGCGCGGCGGCGGCGCTCACCGGTCCTCACCCCGGACCAGCACCTTGACCCGGCCGACGTGGCGGCGCACGACCTGGGCGGCGCCCTCCGCGTCGCCGGACCTGATCGCCTCCAGCAGCTCGCCGTGCTCCGCGATGTTGGCGGCGATCCTGTCCGGGTGGGCCTCCATGACGGCGACGCCCATCCGCAGCTGGCGGTCGCGCAGCTGGTCGTAGAGGCGGGACAGGATCTCGTTGCCCGCGTGGCGGACGATCTCGGCGTGGAAGCAGCGGTCCTTCACGGAGACGGTGGCCAGGTCGCCGGCGTCGGAGAAGTGCCGCTGCTCCGCCAGGAGCGCTTCGAGCCGGCCGATCAGCTGCGGGGACGCGGGTACCGCCTTGCGGGCGGCGAACTCCTCGACCAGCAGCCGGGTCTCCACCACGTCCGCGATCTCCTGGGCGGAGACGGCGAGCACCAGGGCGCCCTTCTTGGGGTAGAGCTTGATCAGCCCCTCGACCTCCAGCCGCAGCAGCGCCTCGCGCACCGGTGTGCGCGAGACCCCCACGGCCTCGGCGAGGCCGCCCTCGGTGAGCAGGGTGCCGCCCTCGTAGCGGCGGTCCAGGACGGCGTCCTTGACGTGCGTGTAGACGCGCTCGGCGGCCGGGGGACGCTTCGCGGGCGGGGTCAGGGGGGCGGGTGCGGGGGCAGGCATGGACACAGCATAGATACAACATGCACGCAAGCGCGGTCCGCGTCCACGATGCGAACGGGAGGCGGCGCGCTACCGCTCGCGGACCAGTAGGCCGCGTTCGGCTCGGCCACGGCCCGTCGCCCATCCCAGCGGCTACGCGGAGGACCCGTCGTTTTCCACCAGGCGCAGCGTCGGGCGCTGGGGCGCGAACTCGCCGAGGCCGAGCGCCGCCTCGCGCCAGTGCGCGGCCAGTTCGAGCAGCCGCTCCTCGTCCTGGCGGTAGTCCGGCTCCGGAACGTCCGGCACGGTCCGCCACAGGATCGTCGCGGCGAAGCGGACCGCGTGCAGCGCGGCCGTCGTATGCGCCTCGACCCCGTCCTCGCCCAGCTGCCGCAACGCCTCCAGGCGCTCGGCGAGGGCCACGAGCTCGCCGTAAGCCCTGACGGACTCCTGCGCACGCACGACATCGTCCACGGTGACCTCCCGCCTCGGGGGCGCTCGGATGTGACGCCGATGGTAGCCCCTGGCCGCCGCGCGCCCTCGCGCCGCGAACGCCCCGGGCCGCCCCCGCGCCCCTGGATGTCGTAAAAAATCACCCGTGCGTGGGCCCAACCACGTGGTGCGGTCGTTCGTCTTATCAGCACGGCGGCACCCTCATGCGGCCGCCTTCCAGGGGCATTTGGAGCGTTCAATTTGAAACTCGGCATTACGGGCACGAGGCGCGGTCCGGTGACCGTCACGGTGGCCCTCACCACGGGCGCCCTGATCGCGGGCGGCGCGTTCGCCTCCACGGCACAGGCCGCCGCGCCCAAGGCGCCCTCGATCGTCGCCAAGGGCGGCTTCGTGATGAACAACGGCACCGGAAAGACGCTGTTCAGCAAGGCCGCGGACACCCGCCGCTCCACCGGCTCGACGACGAAGATCATGACCGCGCGCGTGGTGCTGGCCCAGAAGGGCCTGAACCTGGACTCCAAGGTCACGGTCCAGAAGGCGTACAGCGACTACATCGTCTCCAAGGGCGCGTCCTCGGCGCGGCTGATCGTGGGCGACAAGGTCACCGTGCGCCAGCTGCTCTACGGCCTGATGCTGCCGTCGGGCTGCGACGCCGCGTACGCGCTGGCCGACAAGTTCGGCTCCGGCAAGACGCGCGCGGCGCGGGTGAAGTCGTTCATCGGCAAGATGAACAGCACCGCCAAGACGCTCGGTCTGAAGAACACGCACTTCGACTCGTTCGACGGCATAGGGAACGGGTCCAACTACTCGACCCCGCGCGACCTGACGAAGCTCGCGAGCAGCGCGATGAAGTACGCCACGTTCCGCACGGTCGTGAAGACGAAGTCGACCAGGCAGAAGGTCACGACGAAGAGCGGCGGCTACCGCTACATGTCGTGGACCAACACGAACAAGCTGCTCGGCACGTACAGCGGCGCGATCGGCGTGAAGACGGGCTCCGGCCCGGCGTCCAAGTACTGCCTGGTCTTCGCCGCGACCCGCAAGGGCAAGACGGTGATCGGCACGGTCCTGACCTCGTCGTCGGAGGCGAACCGCACGGCGGACGCGAAGAAGCTGATGGACTACGGCTTCAAGAAGTAGGCCGCTTGTACGGGAACGGGCCCCGCGCACCGTGGTGCGCGGGGCCCGTTCCCGGTCTCAGCCCTTGGCCGGAATGAACCGGGTCCCCTCCACCCCGCCGTAGCGGTCGATCTCGACCGGTGCCGCGTTCGGGTCGGTCTCGCGGTCCTCGCCCGTGTCGCCGTCCAGGACGACCTGCCGTTCGCCCACCTCGGTGTAGAGGGCGCCGTGCCAGAAGCCGGTGACCCTCGGCACCAGCCGGCCGGCGTCACCGGGCAGCACCCACTTGCGCTGGAACGTGGTCGCGTCGATGACCACGATTCCGCGGTCCGCCCTGTCGAAGCCGTACTTGGAGCACGCGACCAGCGACCTCGCGTCGTCCAGGCAGCGGTAGTCCGCGTGGTCGATGATCAGGCGGAGCTTGCCGTCGACCGCGTCCACGACGTCCGTGTGGCCGTCCCGGTTCGCACTCAGCAACTTCGGCGCGGCGCGGGCGGGCTGCCGCGCGCCCGCCACGGTCCACCGCTGCTCGCCGGTCTCCGCGTCGACGCCGAGCAGCCGGCCCTGGTGGTATCCGGTCTCCTCGCCGCCGGCCACGACGCCCTCGGCGAGATTCAGCGCCCGGTAGTCGCCCTTCTTCCAGCGGACGGCCCCGGTGGCGGTGTCCAGGGCGTACGTGGTGTCCGCGTCGGTGACGACCGCGGTGCCGGCGTCCACCCCGACGACCTGCGGGGCGAGGTTCCCGTCGGCGCCGATGGCGGTGGCGGCCATCCCGGTGGCGCTGGGGTCGGACGGGATCTCGGCCGACCACGCCCGCTTGCCGGTGGCCGTGTCGACGGCGAGCACCTCGATGACGAACCGGTCCGGCGTGGTGCCCTCGCCCGGCACCCGGCGGTCCCACGCGGCGTAGACGGTCCGCCCGTCGTCCGAGACCAGGGGCGCGACCCGCTCCGTCCCGAAGCCGCCCCGCTCCGCCTCGTGCTTGGTCGCCGCGTACCACCGGGAGTCGCCGGTCCGGGTGTCGATCGCGTCGATCCCGCGCTGGTTGTCGATGTACGCGACACCGTCGGCCAGCGTCACCGCGGGCCGCAGGGCCTCCCCGCTCGACGTGCTCGGCTGCTCGGCGCCCGGCAGATCGACGGCGTCCCCCTCGAAGCGGACGGGCGGGTCGTACGCGCGACGCGCCGGCGTCTGCGCGCCGCCCTTGGCCCCCTCGGCCCCCTCGGTCGCCTTCGCACCGGCCGCACCGCCGCCCCCGCAGCCGGTCAGCGACACCGCCGCCAGCACCGCCCCGGCCGTGACAACCGCCCACCGGCGCGCCGTTCGTCTCCCGCCCATCGCTCCCCCTGGCCCGCTCTTCGCGCTCTTCGCGTTCTTTGCGATCACAACGACCTTAAGGGCCAGGGGCTTTGGGAGACGAGGCCCGGCCGAAATCCGGTGGCGATCCACCGGGCCGCCCCACTACCGTCCAGCCGGACCCGGCCGTTCGCGGCGCGGTCCCGCATCTGCCGTCCCCTGGAAGGCCACCACAAGCTGCTCGACGCCTGGCTCCTCGCGCTCTGCACGGGGTGCGGGGACACCACCAAGGTCACGGTCCTGGAGCGCGTGCACGTCCGCTCCATACGGCCTGAGCTGCTGGACCGGATGCACGCCGACGACCCGGTCCTGGCGGGCGAACTCCTCCAGGACGGCGTCGTGCGGCGCCGCAACCACATCGCTCTCGACTGGACGGGCGCCTGGCGCCTGGACACCGGGGGCGCGGATCACCTGGACCGCGAGGTAGCCGAGGTGGCCGTCCGCTTCGAGGCCCCGTCCCCGTCCGTCCGCTCCGTCTGATCGCGGACGGCTTCGGGCCCCGTACAACCGTCAGTGCGCCGCGAGCCGCCCCACGAGTCCGATCGCGCGGGCCAGCAACGCGCGCTCCTCCTCGCTCAGTTCCGCGTCGATCGCGCGGGCCAGCCAGTCGGCCCGGCGCTCCCGCTCCTCCTCCAGGAGCGCGCGCCCGGCGCCCGACAGCTCGACCAGGCTCTTGCGGCCGTCGGTGGGGTGGGCGCGGCGGGTGATCAGCCCCTGGTCCATCAGTAGCCCGACCGCGCGCGCCATGGACTGCGGCCGCACCCGCTGATTGGCGGCGAGCTCGCTGGTGGTCAGGGCGCCGTTACGGTCCAGCTCGCCGAGGACGGCCACCTGGCCGAGCGGCATCTGGTCCTCAAGCTTCACGCGGCGGGTGAGCTTGCCCATCGCTGTGCGCAGCTCGGCGGCGATGGAGGCGGATTCCGGGAGGGGCATACCGCACTTTAACGCGGGGTCGGAATCAAGACAGCGGCATACACAGCAGAACTGTTCAGCACAACTACACAGCATTACTGAACAGCATTGCTGTAGAGTCTTCCTCGCCGGGTCCCGCGCCACCGTCGTCGCAGCCGGACCGCGGCACGCGACAACGGGAAGGACCTCCCATGACCGCCATCACTTCCGTCACCGGCCGCCGCGTCCTGGACAGCCGGGGCAATCCCACCGTCGAGGTGGACGTGGTCCTGTCGGACGGCTCGCTCGGCCGGGCCGCGGTCCCCTCCGGGGCGTCGACCGGCGCCCGCGAGGCCGTGGAACTGCGCGACGGCGACCCGGCCCGCTGGCACGGCAAGGGCGTGGACCGGGCCGTGCGCCACGTCAACACCGAGCTGACCGAGGCCGTCATCGGCCGGGACGCGGAGGACCAGGCCGGCCTGGACGCCGCACTCGTCGCGGCCGACGGCACCGCCACGAAGGCCCGGCTGGGCGCCAACGCGATCCTGGGCGTCTCGCTCGCCGCCGCCAAGGCCGCGGCGGCCGCGCACCGCCTGCCGCTCTACCGCTACCTGGGCGGTTCGGACGCCCGGCTGCTGCCCGTACCGATGATGAACATCGTCAACGGGGGCGCCCACGCCGACAATCCGCTGGACTTCCAGGAGTTCATGATCGCCCCGATCGGCGCGGAGACCTTCGCCGAGGCGGTCCGCATGGGCTCGGAGGTCTTCCACACCCTGCGCCGCGACCTGCTCGCCGCCGGCCACTCCACGGGCGTCGGCGACGAGGGCGGCTTCGCGCCCGCCCTCCGTACGGCGGAAGAGGCGCTGGACTTCATCGTGGCGGCCGTCGAGCGCACGGGGTACCGGCCGGGCACGGACATCGGGCTGGTGATGGACCCGGCGACGTCGGAGTTCTTCCGCGACGGCGTGTACGACTACGCGGGCGAAGGCGTACGCCGCACCCCCTCGGAGCACGCGGACTACCTGGTCGAGCTGATCGACGCCTACCCCGTCGTCTCGGTCGAGGACGCGATGGCCGAGGACGACCTGGCCGGCTGGCGCGAACTGACCGCCCGTGTCGGCGACCGCTGCCAGCTGACGGGCGACGACGTCTTCTGCACCAACGACGCGCTGCTCCGCGAGGGCATCGCCTCCGGCGTCGCCAACTCGATCCTGGTGAAGGTCAACCAGATCGGCACCCTGACGGAGGCGATGACCACGGTCTCCACCGCGCACCGCGCCGGCTACACGGTCGTCATGTCGCACCGCTCGGGCGAGACCGAGGACACCACGATCGCGGACCTGGCGGTCGCCACGGGCTGCGGCCAGATCAAGACCGGCTCCCTCTCCCGCTCCGACCGCACCGCGAAGTACAACCAGCTGATCCGCATCGAGGAGGAGCTGGGCGCGGGCGCCCGGTACGCGGGAACGGAGGCGCTGCGCGCCCGGTAGGGAGTGACGGGACCCTGGCGACCCTCGCCGCAGGCGCGTAGCATCCGGTCGTTCCCGACCCCATGAGCCCTATGGGACACGGGAGTTACGGCCACACGACCCCAAGGGGGATCAGGATGTCAGCGCTTCCCACGATCATCGTCGTCGTCTTTCTGGCCCTGCTGGTGATCTGGATCATCTCGGCGTTCACGGGCGGGCGCGGGGACGGCCGCTGACCGCTCCTGCGGGAACGGTCAGCGGCGGCCCGTGCCGGCCGCCGCCAGGGCCTCCGCCACCGCCTGCTCCAGTGCGCCTTCGGTGACCCAGCGGTTCTTCCCGCCGACCAGGCACGCGACGGCACGCCCGACCCATTCCGGGTCGCCGAGGAGACCCAGCCTTCCCTCATCGGTGAGCCGCCGCAGCAGGGCCTCCAGCCGGAGAGCGTCCACCGCACGGTAGGGGCGCGTGTGCTGGTCGAAGCGCAGGTGGTGGTCCTCGTACGGGTCGCGCAGGGTCATGTGGAGCCATCCCCCGTCACGGTCGGCGACCATGCCCTTCAGCGTGTACTTGCCTCGGCCGGTCGTGTTCCGGGCGTGCTTGCCCCAGGTGATCCTGATCCCGGTCATGACCCTGGCCCAGGGCACCAACTGCCCCTCGGTGTCCGGCATGTGCTGATGAAATCCGTCAGGGCGCAACGCCACCCAATGGGTGCCGGACCGGGTGGCGTCCCCGATCCCCCAACGCCCGTCGGTGAGTTCCAGGGGCCCCAGAGATGCGCGATCCTCCACCATGCCGCCATTGAAGCATGCGTTCGATGAACCGCTGGGGCCGACGCAATCGGGGACACCGGGGCCGGCCCGTGACGCGGCGCCTCAGTCCTCGTACGCCTGGCTCAGCGCGTCGGCGATCAGGCGGGTCGCGAAGTCGTTGTCGTCGGCGATGCGGTTGATGTGGTCGGCGAGGAGGAACGCGGTGGCCTCCAGCGGAGTCAGCTCGGGTGGGGTCCAGTCGCCGTACTGGGCGCGCCACAGGCTGGGGCTGAGGCCCGTGGCGCAGGCCACGACCAGGCCGGCCATCATGGGAATGGACTCGGGCGGAACGCTCTTCGGCATCCTGGACAAGGTCGTCACCAGGGTGGGCACGACGTACTCGATGGCGTCCTTGCCCTCCGCCTCGTGCGCCTTGCGGAGCCAGACCATGAGCATGTAGATGAGCGTGCAGGTGCCGTCCACCAGGTCGTCCAGGCCGCCGGGCCCCAGGGACGCGACGTACTGGTCGAACAGCGCCTGGCCCTCGGGATCGGCATCCGCCTTGCCGCCGTGGACGCTCTTGAGCCGGGAGTCGACCATCATGAGCGCCGCGTCCACGTCACCGGCGGGAGCGTACGCGGGGTCGCAACTCGAAGTCACAGTGTCCCTCCCTCAGTTGAGGACGGTGAGTAGTCCGGTGGGTTCGGATCGTAGTCAGCCTAAGGGTAGCGGCCGGTGGCGCAGGGCTTTTTCCCGGACATGCAGAGGGGCCCGCGCGAACCTCGCGCGGGCCCCTCGTACACCCGGCTACGCCCAGGTGATCAGCCGCTTCGGCTGCTCCAGGATCGCGGCGATGTCCGCCAGGAACTTGGAACCCAGCTCGCCGTCGATCAGCCGGTGGTCGAACGACAGGGCCAGCGTGGTCACCTGACGGGGCTTCACCTTGCCCTTGTGGACCCAGGGCTGGAGCTTGATCGCGCCGACCGCGAGGATCGCGGACTCGCCCGGGTTCAGGATCGGCGTACCGGTGTCGACGCCGAAGACGCCCACGTTGGTGATGGTCACCGTGCCGCCCGCCATCGCGGCCGGGGACGTCTTGCCGTCCCGGGCCGTGGCGACCAGCTCGCCCAGGGACGCGGCCAGCTGCGGCAGCGTCCGGTCATGGGCGTCCTTGATGTTCGGGACGATCAGACCGCGCGGGGTGGCGGCCGCGATGCCCAGGTTCACGTAGTGCTTCTGGACGATCTCCTGGTTCGCCTCGTCCCAGACCGCGTTGACCCCGGGGTTCCGCCTGATCGCGACCAGGAGGGCCTTGGCGATGACGAGGAGCGGATTGACCCGCACCCCCGCCATGTCCTTGTCCTCCTTCAGCTCCGCCACGAGCTTCATCGTGCGCGTCACGTCGACGGTCACGAACTCGGTGACGTGCGGGGCGGTGAACGCGCTGCCGACCATGGCCTGGGCGATGGCCTTGCGGACGCCCTTGACCGGGATACGCGTCTCGCGGGCGCCCTGCTGAACAGGAACCTCCGCCTCCGCGACCACAGGCGCCACGGACGGCGCCGAAGGAGCCACCGGCTCCGAAGGCACCGCCGCCGCACGCACGTCCTCGCGCGTGATCACACCGCCCACGCCGGTCGGGGTGACCGCCGCCAGGTCGATGCCCAGGTCCTTCGCGAGCTTGCGGACCGGCGGCTTGGCCAGCGGACGGGCCTCCGGAACCGCAGCCGTGCCCTGGCCGTTCAGCTCGGCCTGGACGGCGGCGGGGGCGGCCGCCGGGGGCGCGGTCCCGGCACCCTTGCGGGCCCGGCGCTTCGTGGAGGACTCGGCCACCCCGTAACCCACCAGCACGGGCTGACGGCCCTTCGGCTCCTCGGGAGCGGCCTCGGGGGCCGGGGCGGCGGCGGGCTCCTCGGCAACGGGGTCACCCGACCCCGGCGCCACGTCCACCGCGATGATCACCTGGCCCACGTCGACCGTGGTGCCCTCGGGGAAGCGCAGTTCGTGGACGACGCCGTCGAACGGGATCGGCAGCTCGACGGCGGCCTTCGCGGTCTCGACCTCGCAGACGACCTGGCCGTCCGTGACGGTGTCGCCGGGCTGTACGTACCACTTGAGGATTTCGGCCTCGGTCAGTCCCTCGCCCACGTCGGGCATCTTGAACTCACGGAAGCGAGCAGCGTTGGAAGTGTCGGTCATCGTGGTCACGCTCCTCTCTCCTCAGTACGCCAGCGAGCGGTCGACGGCGTCGAGCACCCGGTCCAGGCCCGGCAGATACTCCTCCTCAAGGCGCGCCGGCGGGTACGGGGCGTGGTAGCCGCCGACCCGCAGCACGGGCGCCTCCAGGTGGTAGAAGCACCGCTCCGTGATGCGAGCGGCGATCTCGGCCCCGGAGCCGTAGAAGACGGGTGCCTCGTGGACGACGACCAGGCGGCGGGTCTTCTCGACGGACGCCTGGATGGTGTCGAAGTCGATCGGGGACATCGAGCGCAGGTCCACGACCTCGACCGACTTGCCCTCCTCCTGGGCGGCCGCGGCGGCCTCCAGGCAGACCTTCACCATCGGGCCGTACGCGGCGAGCGTGAGGTCCGTGCCGGTGCGGGCGACGGCGGCCGCGTGCAGCGCGCCCGGGATGGACTCGGTGTCGACCTCGCCCTTGTCCCAGTAGCGCCGCTTCGGCTCGAAGAAGATGACCGGGTCGTCGCTCTGGACGGCCTGCTGCATCATCCAGTACGCGTCCGACGCGTTGGACGGGGAGACCACCTTCAACCCCGCGACGTGCGCGAACAGCGCCTCGGGGGACTCGCTGTGGTGCTCGACGGCGCCGATGCCGCCGCCGTACGGGATGCGCACGACGACGGGGAGCTTGATCTTGCCGAGCGCACGGGCGTGCATCTTCGCGAGCTGCGTGACGATCTGGTCGTACGCGGGGAAGACGAAGCCGTCGAACTGGATCTCCACGACGGGCCGGTAGCCGCGCAGCGCGAGGCCGATCGCCGTACCGACGATGCCGGACTCGGCGAGCGGGGTGTCGATGACACGGTCCTCGCCGAAGTCCTTCTGGAGGCCGTCGGTGATCCGGAAGACGCCGCCGAGCTTGCCGACGTCCTCACCCATGACGAGGACCTTCGGGTCGGTGTCGAGGGCCTTGCGCAGCGACTCGTTGAGCGCCTTGGCGAGGGACATCTTTTCCACGGCCATGGTTACTTGCCCTCCTCGGCGAACGATGCCTGGTAGGCGGCGAACTCGGCGCGCTCCTCGTCGACGAGCGGGCTCCCGTCGGCGTAGACGTGGTCGAACATCGCCATCCGGTCCGGGTCGGGCATCGCCCGTACGGCCTCGCGGACGCGCTTGCCGAGCACCTCGCTCTCCTCGTCCAGGGCGGTGAAGAACGTCTCGTCGGCCGCGCCCTGCTTCTCCAGGTACGTGCGCAGGCGCAGGATCGGGTCCTTCGCCTCCCAGGACGCGCGCTCCTCGTCCGCCCGGTACTTCGTCGGGTCGTCCGACGTGGTGTGCGCGCCCATCCGGTACGTGAACGCCTCGACCAGGGTCGGGCCCTCGCCGCGCCGGGCCCGCTCCAGGGCGGAGCGGGTGACGGCCAGGCAGGCCAGGACGTCGTTGCCGTCGACCCGGACGCCGGGGAAGCCGAAGCCCTGGGCGCGCTGGTAGAGCGGCACCCGGGTCTGCTTCTCGGTGGGCTCGGAGATCGCCCACTGATTGTTCTGGCAGAAGAAGACGACCGGGGCGTTGTAGACGGCGGAGAAGGTGAACGCCTCCGCGACGTCGCCCTGGCTGGAGGCGCCGTCGCCGAAGTACGCGATCACGGCAGAGTCCGCGCCGTCCTTGGCCACGCCCATGGCGTAACCCGTGGCGTGCAGGGTCTGCGAGCCGATGACGATCGTGTACAGGTGGAAGTTGTTGGTGCTCGGGTCCCAGCCGCCGTGGTTCACACCGCGGAACATGCCGAGCAGATTGGTCGGGTCGACGCCCCGGCACCAGGCCACCCCGTGCTCGCGGTAGGTCGGGAAGACGTAGTCGTCGTCGCGCAGCGCCCGGCCGGAACCGATCTGGGCGGCCTCCTGGCCCAGCAGCGAGGCCCACAGGCCCAGCTCGCCCTGGCGCTGGAGCGCGGTGGCCTCGGCGTCGAAGCGGCGGGTGAGGACCATGTCCCGGTACAGGGCGCGCAGCTCGTCCGCGCTCAGGTCGATCGAGTAGTCCGGGTGCTCGATCCGCTCGCCCTCGGGCGTCAGCAGCTGTACGAGCTCGGGCGTCGAACCCTCCGGCGTCTTCGCGGGCGTTTTCGCGGCGCTGGTCCGCTTGCTGCTGCGTCGCGGTTTGCGCGCGGCAGTGCTCTCCACGGTCACGTGCGTGCTCCTCCGTCGGTCCGGCCCCCGGGGTCTGCCGGGAGACCAGTGCGGCTCGCCTGTGTCCGTACCCGTGCACGGGGTGGGTGCCGCTCGGTCCGGGAACAGGCGTGACAGGTGCCCCGGCGAGCGCCCTGTCCAAGGCACGTTACCCAGTGCGTCCCGTAACCGCGAAACCCTCCTGACCTGCGATTTTGCTTGGATATCCAAGTAAATCGAGGAATTCGGGAAGCCTCGCTGGTCACAGCACTGATCACAGCCTCGCAGGCCGCCGGAACAACGGCACGTTATCCCGCCGGGCAGCGGCAGGGAAGAGGCGAGTGTGTGAGACTGCGATTGTGCGCGAAAAAGGAAAAATCACGGTATTTCTACTCGATGATCATGAAGTAGTCCGGCGCGGGGTGCATGAGCTGCTCGCGATGGAGGACGACATCGAGGTGGTCGGCGAGGCCGGTACGGCGGCCGACGCGCTGGTGCGGATTCCGGCGGTCCGCCCCGATGTGGCCGTGCTCGACGTACGGCTGCCGGACGGCAGCGGGGTCGAGGTGTGCCGGGAGATCCGCTCCCAGGACGACTCCGTCAACTGCCTGATGCTGACCTCGTACGCCGATGACGAGGCGCTGTTCGACGCGATCATGGCGGGCGCCGCGGGCTATGTCCTCAAGGCGATCCGGGGCAACGAGCTGCTGGCGGCGGTACGGGACGTGGCCGAGGGGAAGTCGCTGCTGGACCCGGTCGCGACCGCGCGCGTGCTGGAGCGGCTGCGCGACGGGAAGCGCGGGCGGGACGACGAGAAGCTGGCGAACCTCACGGACCAGGAGCGCAAGATCCTGGACCTGATCGGGGAGGGGCTGACCAACCGGGTGATCGGCGAACGGCTGCATCTCGCCGAGAAGACGATCAAGAATTACGTGTCCAGCCTGCTGTCCAAGCTGGGCATGGAGCGCCGCTCGCAGGCCGCCGCCTATGTGGCACGGCTCCAGGCGGAAAAGCGCTGAGCGGAAAAGCGCCGAGGGGACTTTGGTCCCGGTGAAACGGGGGCCCCGGCCTCTTATCCCGCCCACATGTCCTGGCCGACAGTGGAAGGCATGTCCACCGAGGAACTCCACGCGATCGACCTGCTCGGCCGGGTCCCCTACGGCCGGCTGGCGACCAGCATGCGGGCCCTGCCGATGCTGACGGTGGCCCGGCACATCGTCATCGACGGGCGCGTCGTGCTGCGCATGCACAGCGGACTCGGCCACCACGGTGCCTGCGACGGCGCGGTCGTGGCCTACGGCGCGGACAACTTCAACACCGCCCCGGTGGGCACCGAGGACCTGTGGTCCGTGCAGTTCACCGGGCCCGCGCGGGTCGTGGAGCCGACCCCCGCCCAGCGCGAGCGCTTCGGTCCGGCACCCGTCGAGGTCAACGGCGAGCCGTTCGTCCCCTCGTACCTCTGGCTCGAACCTCACTTCGTCACGGTGCACACTCTGGACTTCCACGCAAGCCGGCAGATCCGCAACGCAGCGTGATCTAACATCTGACGCGTGTCGCGCTCATCTGTCGCCTGCCCGCCGGTTCCGCCGGTCGGCGAGGTGCTTCGCCGTTACCCGGGCGCCGGTGCGCCGCTCAGCTGCACCCCGCTCTCCCAGGGCCTGCTCAACCACGGTTACCGGGTGTCCACCACGCGGGGCTCGTACTTCCTCAAGCACCACTCGGACGACACCACCCGCGACCGCGCCACCATCGTCCGCCAGCATCGCGCGACCCGGCGCCTCCAGTTACTCGGAGTGCCCGTCGCCCCGCCCGTCCGGGACCGCGACGGCGGGACCGTCACCGAGATCGCCGGCCGCTGCTACGCCCTCCACCCCTGGGTCGACGGCCTGCACCGGGGCGGCGCCCAGCTCACCCTCGCCCAGTCGACACGTCTCGGGACGCTCCTCGGAGCCGTACACACGGGTCTTGAGCAGGTCATGGGCTCCGAGCGCGATACGGGGACCGGCGGCGGGCATCCGCCCGGTTACGCGAGCCCCGAGGCGGCCGACACCTTCGCGCTGATCGGCGATCTGCTCGCCGCCGCGCGCGGACGCTCCGGCCGGGACGCCTTCGACGAGCTCGCCGAGCACCGGCTGCGCGAGCGGCGCACCCTGCTGGAACGGTACGCCGACCGCCGGCCGCCCGACCCGGGGGCGCCCGCGACCGGCTGGGTGCACGGCGACTTCCACCCGCTCAACGTGCTCTACCGGGGCGCCGACCCGGTCGCGATCCTGGACTGGGACCGGCTGGCCGTCCAGCCCCGGGCGGAGGAGGCGGTCCGGGCCGCCGCGATCTTCTTCGTACAGCCGGCCGGCGCACTGGACCTGGCGAAGGTGCGCGCCTACGCCCGGGCCTACCGGCGGGCGGCCGGGGCGGACCCGGCGGAGCTGGCGGCGGCGGTGCACCGGGTCTGGTGGGAGCGGCTCAACGACTTCTGGATACTGCGCTGGCGCTACTGCCTGAACGACCGGAGGGCCGACCCGCAGTTCCCCGCGGTGTCGGCCCTGGCGGTCTGGTGGACCCGTGAGTACGAGGCGGTGCGCGCGGCCTTCACGGGGTGAGCGGGGGCTGGAGCCTTTCCTTTGGGCCTAGTTGCCCGTGGCGGAGCCCGCCGCTCCCGTCGTCGCTCCGGCGGCCGTGCCCGCCGCGGTGCCGCCCGGGGCGCCCTCCGAACCCTCGGCCGCGCCTTCACTGGCCCCGGCGTCGGTGCCCTCGCTGGTGCCCGTGTTGCCGCCGTCGCTGGTGCCGGTGTTGCCGCCCTCGGTGGTCGTGCCGGTGTCGCCGGTGTTCCCCGAACCGCCGTTGCCGTTGCCACCGGTCCCACCGGTGCCGTCACCGCCGTCACCGCCGTCCTCGCCGCCGGTGTCCGCGCCGCCCGTGCCGGGCTGGGGCGAAGTGGCGGTCGGGGACTCGGAGGTCTCGCTCGGCGTGGGCGAGGGCGTCCAGGTGTTGTCGTCCCAGCCACCGCCGGTGCTGCCGCCCGGCTGCTCGGTGTCCTCGGTGTCCTCCGGCGTCGGGGTGGGCGAATTCTCCGTGGGCGCCGGCGTGCTGGAGGTCTCGGTGGGCTGCTTCTCGTGCTTCTGGCCGCCGCCGTTCGCCGCGTTGAGCGCGATGGCCACGCCCGCGCCGATCGCGATCAGGGCGAGCACGACGAACAGCCACAGCTTGCCGCGGCCGCCGCCCTGCCGGGTGCTGCCGCCGTCGTAACCCCCGTCGTCCGGGTTCATCGGCGGCAGGATCGGCGCCTGCGAGGTGTCCCCGTGCGGCGGATAGCCGCCCATGGCGCGGGTGGCGCCGGTCATGCCGCCTGGCGGGGTGCCGGCGCCCTCGTTCAGGATGACCGGCCCGGTGTTCCACGTACCGGTGTGGCCGCCCTGCACCTGGAGCATCTGGAGGCCGTACTGGACCAGACCGCGCATCTCCTCCGCGCTCTGGAAGCGGTCGTCCGGGTCCTTCGCCAGCGAGCGCATGACGAGCCCGTCCAGCTCCGGCGGCACCGAGTCCAGGATGTTCGACGGCGGGACCGGGGTGTCCTGGACGTGCTGGTAGACCACGGACAGCGGCGTCTCACCCGTGAACGGAGGCCGCAGCGCCAGCAGTTCGTACAGCAGACAGCCGGTGGCGTACAGGTCGGAGCGGTGGTCGACGGCCTTGCCGAGCGCCTGCTCGGGGGAGAGGTACTGCGGCGTGCCCATGACCATGCCGGTCTGCGTCATCGTGGACTGCGCGCCGTGCAGCGCGCGGGCGATGCCGAAGTCCATCACCTTGACCGCACCGGAGTTGGTGATGATCACATTGGCCGGCTTGATGTCGCGGTGCACGATGCCGTGCTGATGCGAATAGGCCAGCGCCTCCAGGACCCCGGAGACGATGATCAGCGCCTGCTCCGGCGGCGGGGCCTCGGCGCTGATCAGCAGGTCGCGGATGGTGCGGCCCTCGACCAGCTCCATCACGATGTACGGGACGGTCTGGCCGGCGACGGTGTCCTCGCCGGAGTCGTACACGGCGACGACCGCGTGGTGGTTGAGCCCGGCGACCGACTGCGCCTCGCGCGTGAAGCGGGCCTTGGAGACCGGGTCCTCGGCGAGGTCGGAGCGCAGCAGCTTCACCGCGACCGTGCGCCCGAGCCGGACGTCCTCCGCCGCGAACACCTCGGCCATGCCGCCCCGGCCGAGCCGGTGGGTCAGCCGGTACCGTCCGTCGCCGACGACCCCGCCGATGCCCCAGGAATCGGTGCCATCCGGAACGCCGCCGCCGTTTGCTTCGGGTTCGGGTGCCATCAGTCCTCGCCGTCGTATCTGTCCGCGTCCGTCCGCGCGTCCGCGCGCCCGCGGGGTCTCACGGTGCCTTGCTGCGTCGCCGGCTGCACTGCCGGCCGCATTGCCCCGTCACGCTACAGCCTCGGTACGACAGGCCGATTCGGCGCCGGACCGGCCATCCAATCGGCTGGCGCGCCGCCGACGCAAATTCCATGCTGATCCTGTAACGCTTCCGAGACGCTTCCAGCGCGTACGGTCACGGAACGGGCACCCGGCTTGACGTGTCGTACCCCTACGGCAGACTTGGCCGGTAATTACGGATGATCGCGTGAGCCGCGCGCCGAGTTCCCGGGAGTCGCGCGCCGAGGGGGAAGCAAGTCATGAGCCACGACGGCGGACACGGTTCGCAGGGTCGTTACGCGGGCGGGTCCGTCGCCGGCGGCCGCTACCAGCTGCGCGACCTGCTCGGCGAGGGCGGGATGGCGTCCGTATACCTGGCGTACGACTCCGCGCTCGACCGACAGGTCGCGATCAAGACACTCCACACCGAGCTGGGCCGCGAGCAGTCGTTCCGTGAGCGCTTCCGCCGCGAGGCCCAGGCCGTGGCCAAGCTCCAGCACACCAACATCGTCTCGGTGTTCGACACGGGCGAGGACGAGCTCGGCGGCGCGCTGATGCCGTACATCGTCATGGAGTACGTGGAGGGGCAGCCGCTCGGCTCCGTGCTCGCGGCCGACATCCGCGCCCAGGGCGCCATGCCGGCCGACAAGGCGCTCAAGGTGACCTCGGACGTGCTGGCCGCGCTCGACACCAGCCATGAGATGGGCCTGGTGCACCGCGACATCAAGCCGGGCAACGTCATGGTGACCAAGCGCGGTGTCGTGAAGGTCATGGACTTCGGCATCGCCCGCGCCATGCAGTCGGGCGTGACGTCGATGACGCAGACCGGCATGGTCGTCGGCACCCCGCAGTACCTCTCCCCCGAGCAGGCCCTCGGCCGCGGCGTCGACGCGCGCTCCGACCTGTACTCGGTCGGCATCATGCTCTTCCAGCTGCTGACCGGGCGGCTCCCCTTCGACGCGGACTCCCCGCTCGCCATCGCGTACGCGCATGTGCAGGAGGAGCCGGTCGCCCCGTCCACGGTCAACCGCTCGCTGACGCCGGCGATGGACGCCCTCGTCGCCCGCGCGCTCAAGAAGAACCCGAACGAGCGCTTCCCGAGCGCGGCGGCCATGCAGGACGAGATCGCGCGCGTGCTGAGCGCGGGCGGCCAGACCGGCGCCCCGGTGATCGTCGGTGACGGCAACGCCCCGGCCAACAGCGGCTCCGGCGTCGGCTCGGCGGTCTTCCCGCCGGTCGACCAGTCGGCGCCCGCGCCGGCCCCGCACAGCGTCCAGACGCCGTACCAGCCGGGTCCGTACCAGTCCCAGCCCGGCCCGTACGGCCCGGCGACGCCGGCCCCCGCCACGAATCCGTCGTACGGCTACCCGCAGACGCCCGCCCCGGCCTACCAGAGCCCGGCGCCGATGCAGCACCAGACGCCCGCGCCGTACACGGTCTCGCCGCAGACGGCGGCGTCCCCGGCCTCGGGTGGCGCCAAGCGGAACATGCCGGTGATCATCAGCGCGATCGTCGTCGCGCTGGTGGCGATCGGCGGCCTGATCACGGTCATCGCGCTGAACGGCGACGAGAAGGACAAGGGCGGCACGGACGCCAAGACCACCGAGTCCCCGTCCGGCGACCACCGCGATCCGGAGCGGAACCGGACGATGAAGACCGAGAAGTGCACGGACGCGTCCGAGGACACCAACGACCCGCAGAAGGTCGACGCCCCGAACTTCATGTACAAGGACATCCTCTCGGTACGCGCCTGCGCGGACGCGGCGGGCTGGACGATCAAGCAGAAGAAGGTCGCGGGCAACGCGTACGCGGAGGACCAGGTCATCAACCAGTTCCCGTCGCCGGGGACCGCGGTGCCGGAGGTCGGGGCACACTTCGAGCTGGAGATCTCCACGGGGGACCCCGCGTAGTTCCGGCGTCGCCCCCCGTGGTCCCCGCGTAGTCCCGGCGTCCTCGGAGCGGGCCGGGCGCATGGCTCACCGGCCGCGCGCCGCCATCCGTACGCCTCACCCGGGATGCCGGTCGTGCCGGCGCGTGTGACGGTGACCGCATGGCTTCGGGACGGCTCCATGTGCGCTGCTCCCGGGGCGTGGTCTGCCTGGCGCTGACGGCGGCCGCGGCCCTGGGGGCGGCGGCTCCGGACGCCTCGGGGCCGCCGTCACCGGCCCCCTCGTCCAGCGGCTCGCCGTCCAGTGCCTCGCCGTCCAGTGCCTCGCCGGCCGGCGATTCGCCGGGCGCCGGGGACGTCCAGTCGCCGCTCGCCGGGTGGCCCGCCGGGGCGGGGCGGCAGCGGCCCGGGCGGTCGGCCGCCGAGGTGGCGCGGCAGGACGCGCTGGAGGACCGGCAGCCGCGGCCCTCGCCCTCCGAATCCGCCGCCGTGCCGGCCTTCACCCCCGACCCGGCCGACTTCCGCGATCCCCCGCCCGGGGGGCGGCAGGCGCTGAACGGGGCGGCCGTCGAGCGGTTCCAGCGGCTGTCGCTCGGCGCGGGAATCGCCCTGGTCGGGCTGGGGCTCGGCTTCCTCGCGCTGCGGATGCGCCGGGCCCGCTGACCGTACGACCCTTGCGGTGATCAACATACTCGGTATACATACTCAGTATGTCGATCCGCCACGGGCTTCTCGCCCTCCTGGAGCGCGGGCCGCGTTACGGCTCCCAGCTCCGCACCGAATTCGAGTCGCGCACCGGCTCCACCTGGCCGCTCAACGTCGGGCAGGTCTACACGACGCTGAGCAGGCTGGAGCGCGACGGCCTGGTCGCCCAGGACGGCGAGGACGACCAGGGCCACGCCCTCTACTCGATCAGCGACGCCGGGCGCACCGAGCTGCGCACCTGGTTCGAGACGCCGGTCGACCGCAGCAACCCGCCCCGTGACGAGCTGGCCATCAAGCTGGCCATGGCGGTCGGGGCGCCCGGCGTCGACATCAAGGCCGTCATCCAGGCCCAGCGCCACCACACGGTGAAGGCCATGCAGGACTACACCCGCCTCAAGGCGCGGTCCCTCGCCCAGGCCCCCGCCAACCGCGACGAGGTGGCATGGCTGCTCGTCGTGGAGCAGCTGATCTTCCAGGCCGAGGCCGAGGCGCGCTGGCTGGACCACTGCGAGGCCCGGCTGATCCGGCTCGCCGAGGCCGCCGCCACGGAGCCGGCGGAAGGCCCCTCCCCGGGCCCGGCCGCCCGCACCACCGCCCGGCCGGCCGCCAGGTCCGCCGCCCGCTCCCGCACGCGCCGCTGAGTCCGGCGCCCGCTCCATCCACCGTTCCGAGAGGGAACCATGTCCCTGCACGTCCCGTCTCCGTCCGCCCCGCCCCTGCCGGTGGACGCGCCGGTGCTCGAACTCCGCTCGCTCACCCGCACCCACGGCACCGGCATCGCCGAGGTGCAGGCGCTGCGCGGCATCAGCCTGTCGGTGCACGCCGGTGAGCTCGTCGCCGTCATGGGCCCGTCCGGCTCCGGCAAGTCCACCCTGCTCACCCTCGCCGGCGGTCTCGACACCGCGAGCGGCGGCCAGGTGATCATCGAGGGCCAGGACATCTCCACGCTCGGCCGCAAGGGCCTCGCCGCCCTGCGCCGCCGCAGCGTCGGCTATGTCTTCCAGGACTACAACCTGATCCCCGCCCTGACCGCCGCCGAGAACATCGCCCTGCCCCGCGAGCTCGACGGCGTCTCGGTCCGCAAGGCCCGCAAGGAGGCCCGCGCCGCGCTGGAGGAGATGAAGCTCCTGGAGATCGCGGACCGCTTCCCGGACGAGATGTCCGGCGGCCAGCAGCAGCGCGTCGCCATCGCCCGCGCACTGGTGGGCGACCGGCGCCTGGTCCTCGCCGACGAGCCGACCGGGGCGCTCGACTCGGAGACCGGCGAGACCGTCCTCGCGCTCCTGCGCAACCGCTGCGACCAGGGCGCGGCCGGGGTGATGGTCACGCACGAACCGCGTTACGCGGCCTGGGCGGACCGGGTCGTCTTCCTGCGGGACGGTTCGATCGTGGACCAGACGCTGACGGCCGACGCCGATTCGCTGCTGGCCGCCGGGGGAGCCGAGTGAGCCTCTTCACGGGGTGGCGCGCCGCCCTCCGGATAGCCCGCCGCGACGCCCTGCGGGCCAAGGGCCGCAGCGCCCTGGTGGTCGCGATGATCGCGCTGCCGGTCCTCGGGGTGACGGCCGCCGACATCACGTACCGCAGCGCGGAGCTGAGCCCGGCCGAGCATCTGACGGCCCGGATCGGGGCGGCCGACGCGATGTACAGCGACGTCGGCCTGGGCCCGATCCAGCAGATGCCCGACGGCGGCATGTACGACAGGGCGGGCGGCAAGGAGCCCTCCGAGGAGCCGAAGCCGATCGACATGCGCACCGTGCTCCCGAAGGGCGTACGGGCGATCACCGAGCAGTCCGTGTCCGCGACCGTCACCACCTCGTACGGCATCGCGAGCACCGAGATCACCGAGTTCAGGACGTCGGACCGGATGGCCCGGGGGCGGATCGACCTGGTCGGGGGCGCGTTCCCGCGTGGCACGGGCGAGCTGGTGGCCACCGAGGCGTTCCTGAAGTCGTCGGGCCTGCATGTGGGCTCCGACGTCACGGTGACGACGTCCGGCAAGAAGTACCGGATCACCGGCGCGGTCGAGCTGCCCGCCGACCTGGACGCGAAGGCGCTGTACGCGGAACCGGGCGCGGTCATCGCCCCCTGGGCGGCGCTGGCCGGGCGCGACAAGAAGGTGCCCGCGCCGCAGCCCGGCGAGACGCGGTGGCTGGTCGAGGGGGCCGGGGACGCCGGGATCGGCTGGCCGGACGTGCTGGCCGCCAACAAGGCCGGTGCCCTCGTCAACTCCCGGCAGGTCTTCGAGAACCCGCCGCCCGACTCCGAGATCCCGCTGCTCCGGTCGAACCCGCAGTACGCCGCCGACCGCGTCTACGAGGACAGCGAGACCAGCGCCGCCCTGATCACCGTGGTCGCGATGGCGCTCCTGGAGGTCGTGCTGCTGGCCGGGCCCGCGTTCGCCGTCGGCGCCCGCCGCTCCCGGCGCCAGCTGGGCCTGCTCGGCACCTGCGGCGGCGACCGGAGCCAGGTCCGGGCCGTGGTCCTCGGGGGCGGTCTCGTCCTCGGCGGTGTCGGCGCGGTCGCCGGTGTGGTGACCGGTCTGGTGCTGACGGTGGTGTTCCGGCCGATGATCGAGGGCTGGGCCGGTCACCGCTTCGGCTCCCTCGCACTGCACCCCGCCGAGCTGCTGGTCATCGCCGTGCTCGGGCTGGTCACCGGCCTGCTGGCGGCGTTCGCCCCGGCGATCGTGGCCGGCCGGCAGTCCGTGCTGGAGTCGCTGACCGGCCGGCGCGGGGTGCGCCGCGGCTCCCGGGTGCTGCCGATCACCGGCGGCTGCGTGCTCGCGCTCGGTGTGCTCATCGCCGTGTACGGGGGCACCAGCGGCAATTCCACCCTGGTCGCCGGCGGCTCGGTCGTCGCCGAACTGGGCCTGCTGGCCTGTATCCCGGTGATCGTCGGGCTGCTGGGCCGGCTCGGGCGCAGGCTGCCGCTGTCGCCCCGGATGGCGCTGCGGGACGCGGCCCGCAACCGGGGCCGTACCGCTCCGGCGGTGGCCGCCGTGATGGCCGCGGTCGCGGGCTCCGTCGCCATCGCGACGTACATGTCCAGCAGCCTGGCCGAGTCCGACTACCGCTATATGCCGATGCTGACCAAGGGCACGATCGCCCTGACGGCCGGCGACCCCGAGTCCGCGGAGCGGCTTCCGGCGGCCCGCGCCGCCGTCGAGCACGACATGGCGGTGACCGGCCGCCGGGCCGACATCTCCCGGGTCTGGGCGGGCAGCGACTGCAACGTCTACTACGAGGACGAGAACGGCTGCGGCTCCCTCTCGCTGGTCAAGCCGGCCGGCAAGGGCCACACCTGCCCGCTCGACTCCAAGGGCGCCAAGGAGCTGGCCGCGCGGCTCTCCGCCGACGAGCACCGCGCGATGATGCGGACCCCCGCCTGCGTGGACGTCCACAATTCCGCCGGGTCCTTCAGCTACGACTCCGACAACATCGTCATCGGTGACGCGGCGCTGCTCGACACATACGTGAAGCTGGACGACCCGGCGGCGGCCGCCGCGCTGAAGGCCGGCACCCCGGTGCTGCTCAACGAGGCGTACGCGGAGAACGGCGAGGTCACCCTGAAGGCCGTCCACACGTACAACGCCAAGGACAAGAAGAACCGCGAGCTGCACCCCGGGCCCGCCCGGAAGACGACGGACCGGCTGAAGGTGTACATCGCGAAGGCCGAGTACGCCACGACGCCCGGCATCCGCATGATCCTCCCGCAGCGGACCGCCGAACGCCTCGGCCTGCACACGCAGCCGCTCGGCAGTGTGTACGCCGTCGGCCACGAGCCCACGGACGCGGAGAACCAGCGGGTCACCGCGGCCATCGACCAGGCCGGGGGCGGTGTCTGGGTGCAGACCAACTCCGGGCCCAACGACCGGGGCAGCACCATCCTGCTGATCCTCACCCTGTTCGCCGGGGTGGTGACGGTGGGCGCCGCCGCGATCACGACCGGTCTGGCCAAGGCGGACGCGGAAGCCGACCTCACCACGCTCAGCGCGGTCGGCGCGCCCCCGCGCGTGCGGCGGTCGCTCTCCGGATTCCAGTGCCTGGTGGTGGCGCTGACCGGGGTGCTGCTGGGGACGGCGGCGGGTCTGGTGCCCGCGGTGGCGCTGCGGCTGGTCGATCTGCGCGCGGCGATGGAGTACATGCGGCAGGAGCCCATGGAGTCCGCGTACACGCCGATCGTGCTGCCCTGGGCGACCATCGCCCTGCTGGCCGTGGCGGTCCCGCTGCTGGCGGGCGGCCTCGCGGCACTCTTCACCCGCTCCCGGGTGGCCCTGGCGAGGCGGGCCGGGTAGACGGCTGCGCCGATCGGTGCCCCCGGGTGCGGTGGATCAACCGTTTCCGGGGGCACCACAGTGTTGAGCACCGTGTGTGCGAGACAATGGCGGCATGGAGATGCCGAGGAATGAACGGTCGCAGGAGCACCCCCAGGTCCTCGTAGTGGGGCAGGACGGAATGGCGATCGGCGGCGGTGGCACGGACGACGAGTCGCGGGAGGTCCCGGTGACGGAGATGGTCGAGCAGCCCGCGAAGGTCATGCGGATCGGCAGCATGATCAAGCAGCTCCTGGAGGAGGTCAGGGCCGCTCCTCTCGACGAGGCGAGCCGGGTCCGGCTCAAGGAGATCCACGCCGGTTCCGTCAAGGAGCTGGAGGACGGTCTCGCGCCGGAACTGGTGGAGGAACTGGAGCGGCTGTCCCTGCCGTTCACCGAGGACTCGGTCCCGTCCGAGGCGGAGCTGAGGATCGCCCAGGCCCAGCTGGTGGGCTGGCTGGAGGGCCTTTTCCACGGCATCCAGACCGCGCTGTTCGCCCAGCAGATGGCGGCCCGCGCCCAGCTGGAGCAGATGCGCCGCGCCCTGCCGCCCGGCAGTGGCCCGGAGGAGGACGGCGGCATCGACCCGCACGGCCCGGTCCGCTCGGGGCCGTACCTGTAAACCGACCACGTACGGAAGGGGCCCGGCACATCGCTGTGTGCCGGGCCCCTTCCGTACGCGTGTGATCAGGCGGTCGTCGGCGGCTGGAGCAGCACCTTGCCGATGTGGGTGCTGGACTCCATGACGCGATGGCCCTCGGCCGCGTCCCGCATCGGCACCGTGCGGTCGACCACCGGCCGCACGACGCCCTCCTCGATGAGCGGCCAGACGTGCTCGCGGACCGCCGCGACGATCGCCGCCTTCTCGGCGAGCGGGCGCCCGCGCAGCGAGGTCGCCATGACGGCCGCCCGCTTGTTGAGCAGCATGCCGAGGTTCAGTTCGCCCTTGGCGCCGCCCTGGAGCCCGATGATCGCGAGCCGGCCGTTGACGGCGAGCGCCTGCACGTTCCGGTCGACGTACTTCGCGCCCATGATGTCCAGGATGACGTCCGCGCCCGCCCCGGCCGTGGTCTCGCGGATCTCCTCCACGAAGTCCTGCTCGTGGTAGTCGATCAGGATGTCCGCGCCCAGCTCCGCGCAGCGCGCCAGCTTGTCGGGGCTGCCGGCCGTCACGGCGACCCGTGCGCCGACGGCCTTGGCGAGCTGGATCGCCATCGTGCCGATGCCGCTGGACCCGCCGTGCACCAACAGGGTCTCGGCGGGCCGGAGGTGGGCCACCATGAACACGTTGGACCAGACCGTTGCCGTCACCTCGGGCAGCGCCGCGGCCCGCACGAGGTCCAGCCCCTTCGGTACGGGGAGGAGCTGGCCCGCCGGGACGGCGACCTTCTCCGCGTAACCGCCGCCCGCGAGGAGCGCGCACACCTCGTCGCCCACGGCCCAGCCGTTGACCCCGGGCCCGAGGGCCGAGACGCGGCCGGAGCACTCAAGACCCGGGTAGGGGGACGCTCCCGGCGGCGGGTCGTAGAAGCCCTGGCGCTGAAGCACATCGGCCCGGTTGACCGCACTGGCCGCGACATCGACGAGGACCTCGCCCTCGCCGGGGACGGGATCGGGCACCTCGGCCCACACGAGCGCCTCGGGGCCACCGGGTTCGGGGATCGTGATCGCATGCATGGCCGCGAGGCTACTCCGTGGGCGGGGCGGTCTCAGGAACGCGGGATGCCCTGGTGCGGCGGGTAGCTGGGCGGCTCGTTCGAGGCGCGGACGATGGTGATCAGGCGGTCCGTCAGCTGCAAGGGGCTCGCCGCCGGGTCGTCGTAACCGAGGAGCCGATGGCCCCGCAGCACGTTGACGACGAGGTCGTCGGTCTCCCGCACGCTCTTGCCGACCTCGCTCTTTATGACCGGACGTTCGACCAGGTCGAGGCCGCTGCCCTGCTGGATGAGGTCTTCCATGACCGTGCCCGCGCTGGGGCTGAGCACGGAGAGGCCGAGCAGCCGGCCCGCCGCACTGGCGCTGGTGATGACGGCATCCGCACCGGACTGCCGCAGCAGCGGGGCGTTCTCCTCCTCGCGGACCGCGGCCACGATCTTCGCGCCCCGGTTGAGCTGGCGGGCGGTCAGCGCGACCAGCACCGCGGTGTCGTCGCGCTGGGTGGCGATGATGACCTGACGGGCCTTCTGGAGCTCGGCCCGCAGCAGCACATCGCTGCGCGTGGCGTCCCCGATGACACCGGTGAAGCCCTCGGCAGTGGCGATCTCGATCACCTTGGACTGCGGGTCCACGATGACGATCTGTTCCTTGCTCAGCCCGGTGGCGCACAGGGTCTGGATGGCCGATCGGCCCTTCGTGCCGAACCCGACGACGACAGTGTGGTCACGCAAGTTGGTTCTCCAACGCTTCAGCCGGAAGTCCTCCCGGGTCCGCTCCGTGAGGACCTCAAGGGTGGTACCGACCAGGATGATGAGGAAGAGCACGCGCAGCGGTGTCACGAGCACCACATTGATGAGACGGGCGCCGTCGCTGTACGGGGTGATGTCGCCGTATCCCGTGGTGGAGAGGGTGACCGTCGCGTAGTACACCGAGTCCAGCAGGTCGACCTTGCCATCGGCCGCGTCGTGGTAGCCGACCCGGTCGATCCAGACGATGAACACGGTGATGGCCAGCACCATCAGAGCCATCATCAGCCGCTTGGCGACCTGGCGCGCCGGCCCGTCCACGACCCGGCGCGGAAGCATCACACGGGTGGGGACGACCTGTTCGTCCGCCCGCCTGGCCATCGCGTCTTGGCCGGGAAGTTTCACGTGAAACACCCTTCAGTCCACGGCATCGCCGTGGCCCACGGTAGATCGAGGATCTCCACCTCGGTGCCGGACCGTACCCCGCCCGGCTCCACGACGGCCAACCCGTCCGCGGCGGCGATCCCGCGCAGCATGGCGGGGCCGTTGTAGTGCAGGGGTACGACATGCTCCGCCCCGCCCGCGTTACCGGGTTCTCCGGCCGCCCGGTGGACGACGGGCACCAGCCGGGTGTCGCACGGATGCCCGTGCACATCGTCGCGCACGGCCGCCCGGTAGGGATCATCGGGGGTGCGGCCGGCCAGTCCGGCGAGGACCGGCCCGGCCAGGGTGAGCAGTCCGGAGGCGGCGGCCAGGGGGTTGCCGGGTAGCCCGACGAGCCAGGGCCCGTCGTCGGGGAGCCGGGCCAGCAGCATCGGATGGCCGGGACGCACGGCGACCCCGTCGACCAGCAGCTCGGCCCCGATCAGGTCGAGGACGCGGTGGACATGGTCGACGGGCCCGGCGGCGGTGCCACCGGTCGTGATGATCAGGTCGGCCCCGGAGCCGGTGACCGCCTTCCGCAGGGCCTCCGCGTCGTCGCCGATGCGCTGCGGTGGTGTGACCTCGGCGCCCAGCGCGTGCACCCAGGGCCCGATCATGGGGCCCAGCGCATCGCGGATCAGCCCGTCGTGCGGCAGCCCGGCGGTGAGCAGTTCGTCGCCGAGCACCAGGACGTCGACGCGCGGCCGGGCGCGGACGGGCAGCTCGTCGTACCCGGCGGCCGCGGCGAGTCCGAGGACGGCGGGCGTGACGACCGTGCCGGCGGGAAGCAGGCTCTCCCCGGACCGGCACTCCTGGCCGCGCGGCCGGATGTCCTGCCCCTGGCTCACGGACCGCTGCGCGTACAGCACCCCCTTGGCCTCGTCGGCCTGGGCGTGCTCGCTGCGGATGACGGCGGTGACATCGGCGGGGATACGGGCGCCGGTGGCGATCCGCACGGCCTCCCCGTCGGGCAGCGGGGCGGGCGCGCCGTGCCCGGCGAGGATGCCACCGCCGTCCTGGATGTGCCAGGGCCCGGGCCCGGCGACGGCCCACCCGTCCATGGCCGAGGTATCGAAGGACGGCAGATCGGTGAGCGCCACCAGCTCCTCCCCCAGGACCCGCCCCAGCACCCTGCCGAGCCCGAGCCACTCGGTACGCACGACACCGCGCCGTCCGACCCGGGCGGCGATGCCCCGGGCCACGGACCAGGAGACCGCCGCGTGCCGGTGAGCGCGGGACCGGGGGCCGGGCTGGTCCCCGGCGGGGGAGGCGCCGGGCTGGGAGAACGATGCGTCGGAACCGCGACTTCCCGGCCGGCCCGTACGGCCGGCGCCGCTCAGCGGTCCGCCACCGGGCCCGGGCTCCGACGACGCGGCGGTGCGGCCGTCCGGCGCACCGGGGCGACGGGGGGCGTCGCCCGCCTGCGCGGCGGGCGCGTCGTGGCCGTGGCCTTCTGACGGGTCGATGCGGCCGGCGGGGCCGGCTCCGGGGCCAGCGGTCTTCGGTGCGGCGGGATGGGCGCCGCGCTCACCGGGGGCCGGGGCGTCCGCCCAGTCGTTGTGGAGGCTGGTGAGCCAGTCGGACGGCGAGGGGGAGTGCCGGCCGCTCGGCGGGGCGGTGAAGACGGGCTCGGGCGGGGGCGCGGACTCCGCGTCGCGGGGCGACCGCCCGTTCACGAGGGCCAGGACCTGGGCGACGGCCCGCTCCTCGTCGGCCCGCGCCTCCGCCTCGGCGACGGCGCGCGCCCCGGCTGCGGCGCGAGGGCCGCCCTCGGCGCGATGCCCGTCCGCGGAAGCCGCGTTGCCGCCGCAGCCTTCCGGCTTCACGGGCCCCCCGGCCCCCGTCACGGTGTCTCGTTCTCGTCCGCCCACCGGAGCGCGAGCGCGGCCGCCTTGCGGGCGGCCTCCGCCACGGCCTCGGGCCCTCCGCCGTCGCCGCTCGCCTTCGCCGCCGCGTATCCGACGAGGAAGGTCGTCAGGGGCGCGGCGGGCCGGGCGACGCCATGGGCGGCGTCACGGGCGAGGTCGAGCAGGAGGCCGGTGTCGACGTCGAGGTCGATGCCGAGTTCTTCCTTGACTGCGGTGATCCATTCGTCCAGCACGGACCCATGTTCTCTGATCCGGGCCCGGGCCGAAGCGATGTCCTCCCAGGTGTCGCAGTCGAACGAGGCGAGAGGGTCCGCCGTCACCCGGCACAGCGTCAGCTCCTGGGTGAGCAGCCTCAGCGGCAGCCCGCCCAGGCCCCCGTGCTCGGCGGCGAGGCAGGCCAGTTCGCGCCGGAGCGGTTCGCCCCGGTAGACGGCGACGAGCGGCTGGTCGCGCCCGCCCTCGTCGGAGCACAGGGCACCCTCGGCGCCGCCCCGCTCCGAGGCGGTCAGCAGGGCCGCCACCGTATCGGCGCCCAGGAACGGCAGGTCGGCGGAGAGCACGAGCACCCGCTCCGCCGAGGTGTGCCGCACCCCGGCGCCCAGCGCGGCCAACGGGCCGCCGCCGGCCGGGGCTTCGCGCGCCCAGGTCACCACCCGCGCGGTGGGCCGCCGGTCCCCCACCACCACGGTGGTCCCGGCGTCGGGGCAGGCGGCGAGGACCCGGTCGAGGAGCGGACGGCCGCCCACCCGCACGGCCGGCTTGTCGGCACCGCCCAGCCGTTTGGCGGCCCCTCCGGCGAGAACAATGGCGTCGTACGCGGTCATGGCCCGAGTATGCGGGCCCGGCCGGACCCCTGGTAGGCCGACCGGTTCCCGGTGGGACAAGCCCGCACGCCAGAAGACCTCCTACACGCTCCGGAGCAGCAGGGCCGGCTGCTCCACGCAGTCCGCCACGTACCGCAGGAAGCCACCGGCGGTGCCGCCGTCGCAGACCCGGTGATCGAAGGTCAGGGAGAGCTGGACGACCTGACGCACGGCGAGCCGGCCCTCGTACACCCACGGCTTGGGGACGATCCGGCCGACGCCCAGCATCGCGGCCTCGGGGTGGTTGATGATCGGCGTCGAGCCGTCGACCCCGAAGACCCCGTAGTTGTTGAGCGTGAACGTGCCGCCGGTCAGGTCGGCCGGTGTCAGCCTGCCCGTTCTGGCCGCCTCGGTCAGCCGGGCGATCTCGGCGCCGATCGACTCCGTGGTGCGGGTGTGGGCGTCCCGCACGACGGGGACGACCAGGCCCCGGTCGGTCTGCGCCGCGAACCCGAGGTGGACCTGCGGCAGCCGGACGATCTCGCGCGCCTCCTGGTCCACCGTGGAGTTCAGCTCCGGGTAGCGGGCCAGGGCCGCCGTGCAGATACGGGCGAGTAGGGCGAGCACCGACACCTTGGCCGCCCCGGCCCCGGAGGCGCCGTTCATCGCGGCGCGCGCGGCCATCAGCTCGGTCGCATCGGCGTCGACCCAGCAGGTGGCGTCGGGGATCTCCCGCCGGCTGCGCGCCAGCTTGTCGGCGACCGCTCCCCGTACCCCGCGCAGCGCGACCCGCTCACCGGCGGGGGAGGCGGCAGCGGCGGGCTCCGGAACGGGCGCCTCGGCGGCCGACCGGATCGCGGACTCGACGTCGGCGCGCAGGATCAGCCCATCGGGCCCCGACCCGGCAAGCCGGCGCAGATCCAGATCATGCTGCCGCGCGAGCCTACGAACCAGCGGCGACACAACAGCGACCGGCCCGAACGCGGCATCGGTGACAGGGGCCGGGGCTGATGCCTGAACCTGGCCCGGGCCAGGGGCCGGGGACAGTGCCGGGGCCGGCGCCTGAACCCGGGCCCGCGCCAGGGCCGTGCCCGCGGCCTCAACGGGCGCCGCGGGCACGGCGGCGGCCGCCGCCTTCAGCCCCTCCGGCCGGACCCGCCGGCGCCGCACCGGCGGCGCCCCGGTCCCGTACCCCACGAGCACGTTCCCGGACCCGGAATCCTCCGTACCGGAATCCTCGTCCACTCCGCCCCCGGCGGATTCCACGGGCGATCCGACGGCCACCGTCAGCAGCGGCGCCCCCACCGGAAGCTCGGCGCCCTCGTCGCCGAAGCGGGCGGTCACCACACCCCCGTACGGGCAGGGCACCTCCACCATCGCCTTGGCCGTCTCGACCTCGACCACCGGCTGGTCGATGGCGACGACGTCCCCGACCTCCACCAGCCAGCGCACAACCTCCGCCTCGGTCAGCCCCTCGCCGAGATCCGGAAGTCTGAACTCAAGAACCTGGGCCATCAGTTGTCCGCCTCCCACTGGAGCCGCGCGACGGCGTCGAGGACCCGGTCCACACCGGGCAGGTGGTGCCGCTCCTGCATCGGCGGCGGATACGGAATGTCGAAACCGGCGACCCGCAGCACCGGCGCCTCCAGGTGGTGGAAGCACTGCTCGGTGATCCGGGCCGCGATCTCGCCGCCGGGCCCGCCGAAGCCGGTGGACTCGTGGACCACGACCGCGCGCCCGGTGCGGCGGACGGAGGCGGCGACGGTCTCGTCGTCGAACGGCACCAGCGAGCGCAGGTCGACCACTTCGAGGTCCCAGCCCTCTTCGACCGCAGCCTGCGCGGCCTCCATGCAGACCGGCAGGGACGGACCGTAGGTGATCAGCGTCGCGCTGCGGCCGGGGCGGCGCACGACGGCGCGGCCGATGGGCTCCACGGCGGTGGGGTGCTCCGGCGACCAGCCGGCCTTCGACCAGTACAGCCGCTTCGGCTCCAGGAAGACCACGGGGTCGTCCGAGGCGATCGAGGCCCGCAGCAGCCCGTACGCGTCCTCGACCGTGGCCGGGGTGACGACATGGAGACCGGGGGTCGCCATGTAGTACGCCTCCGAGGAGTCGCTGTGGTGCTCGACGCCCCCGATGCCGCCGCCGTACGGCACCCGCACGGTGATCGGGAGCGGCATCGCGCCCCCGGTCCGGTTCCGCATCTTGGCGACATGGCTGATGAGCTGCTCGAACGCCGGGTAAGCGAACGCGTCGAACTGCATCTCGACCACGGGCCGCAGCCCGTACATCGCCATGCCGACCGCGGCCCCGAGGATGCCCGCCTCAGCGAGCGGGGTGTCCGTGCAGCGCTCGTCGCCGAACTCCTTCGCCAGGCCGTCGGTGATCCGGAAGACCCCGCCGAGCGTCCCGACGTCCTCCCCGAGGACATGCACCGTGGGGTCCTCGGCCATCGAGTCGCGCAGCGCGCGCCCCAGTGCCTGCGCCATGGTGGCGGGCTTGGCCTTCGCCGTCCGCTCCCCGGCCGTCACCGCTGCCGTGGTCATCGCGCCGTTCCCCCGTCTTCCGTGCCGTGCTGGTCGTTCTCCGCGGCCAGCTCCTGGCGCAGCCGGGCCGCCTGCTCCCGCAGCTGCGTCGTCTGCTCCGCGTACACATGGGTGAAGAGGTCCATCGGATCGAGCACCGGGTCCGCGTTCATCCGGTCCCGGAGCGCCGCCGCCATCCGCTCGGCGGCCGCCCGCGCCTCTTCCACCCCCGCGTCGTCGAGCAGGCCGCGCCCGGTCAGCTCGCGCTCCATGAGCTGGACGGGATCGTGGTCCCGCCACGCCTCGACCTCGCTGTCGCCGCGGTAGCGGGTCGCGTCATCGGCGTTCGTATGGGCGTCCATGCGGTACGTGACCGCCTCGACCAGGGTCGGACCGCCACCGCTCCTGGCCCGGGCGACCGCCTCGGAGAGCACCTGATGCACCGCGGCCGCGTCGTTTCCGTCGACCAGCCGGCCGGGCATGCCGTACCCCACGGCCTTGTGGGCCAGGGACGGCGCCGCCGTCTGCTTGGCCAGCGGTACGGAGATGGCGAAGCCGTTGTTCTGCACGAGGAAGACCACCGGGGCCTTCCAGACCGCCGCGAAATTCAGCGCCTCGTGGAAATCGCCCTCGCTGGTGCCGCCGTCTCCGACCATCGCCAGCGCGACCACGTCGTCGCCCTTCAGCCGCGCCGCGTGAGCCAGGCCCACGGCATGCGGCAACTGGGTGGCGAGCGGGGTGCAGAGCGGGGCGATGCGGTGCGTACGCGGGTCGTAGCCGGTGTGCCGGTCACCTCGCAGCAGCGTCAGCGCCTCGACCGGGTCAAGGCCCCGGGCCACCGCCGCGAGCGTGTCGCGGTAGCTGGGGAAGAGCCAGTCCCGCTCCTCCAGGACCAGGGCGGCCGCGATCTCGCACGCCTCCTGGCCCGTGCTCGACGGGTAGACGGCCAGCCGGCCCTGCTTCGTCAGGGCCGTCGCCTGCGCGTTGTACCGCCGCCCGCGCACCAGCTCCGCGTAGAGCCGCCGCAGCAGCTCGGGGTCGGCGTCGGCCACCGCGTCCGTACCGAGGACCCGGTACGGCTCCGGGTCCGGGAGCAGCGGCGCGGGATCGGTCAGCGGCTTCCAGGCCGGGGGCGGCGTGGGCCGGTAGGCGGCCGCACCGGGCAGCTCTTGGACCGTCATGACAGGCACCTCCGAGCATCGAGGGGTGTCGACATATGGTGATATATCGAAAACAGCGTGAGGCACAGGTGTGGCGCGCCTCACCTACCGATTGTTCGGTCGCGAGCGCATTTTGGCTACAGGCACCGCCAGCCTGTGGACAAACGGTTTTCCACAGCCTGGGATAGGGGCAGGTCGTCCAGGACGGAGAGGCGCGGGAACATGCCAGCTGAACAAATGGCCGACGGGGCCGACGGGCCGGGCCGGATTCCACCGGCACGCCCGCTCGACTCCATCGACCACGCCATCCTGCGACTGCTCCAGACGGACGGACGCGCCTCGATACGGTCGGTGGCCGACCGTGTCCACGTATCGCGCGCGAACGCGTACGCCCGGATCAACCGGCTCATCGAGGACGGCGTGATCCGGGGCTTCGGCGCACGGGTGAACCACGAGCGGGCGGGGCAGGGCGCCTCCGCGTACATCACGCTCAAGATCGTCCAGAACTCCTGGCGGACCGTCCGGGAACAGCTCCAGGCACTGCCGGGAGCCACCCATATCGCGCTGGTCAGCGGCGACTTCGATGTACTGCTGCTGGTGCACACACCGGACAACCGGACGCTGCGCGAGCTGGTGCTGACCCGCATTCAGGCCATTCCGGAAGTGCTCTCCACGCGCACGCTGCTGGTGTTCGAGGAAACGGACCTGAACCCGGGACCGGACCGCCCCACGGAGCTCGCCTGAGCGGATACGGGCAGGTCAGGACCCATATTTCGCGAGGAAGCCACGCACCTTGGCCCAGCGCGCGTCGTCGTGGAGCAGCGCCACCCCGTGCGCGCTCTCGTCCTGCACGTAGACCAGCTCGTGGTCCGGCGATTTCGTGCTCTTCTCGTTCATCTCCCGCACTCCGGAGCCGAAGTCGCCGTCCAGATCGGCGACCATGTACAGCACGGGCGAGGTCAGTTCGGGCACGGCCCGCAGGGCGTTCATACCGGCGTACCGCGTCGGGGCGGAGAGCGCGACGACCGCGTCGGGCCGCGGTTCCAGCCGGGGCGCCGCGGCGAGCACCGCGGTGCCGCCCTTGGAGGCGCCCATCAGCAGGAGCTTCTTGGCGCCCTTGTCCCGCAGATAGGCGGCGGCGCCGATGACCTCGGCGACCTCCTGACCGTTCGAGTTGACCGCGAGCACCCGGTAGCCGGCCTTGCTCAGCTCGTCGGCCTTGTCCTTCCACTGGCAGGCCGTTCCGTCGGACTGGTGCGCGAGCACGATCCCGGCGCCGGAGCCGCCGCGCGGCGCGTACGCACCGGTTTCGGAGCCGTCCCCGACCGGGAAGGTGATCGACGCCCGCGCGGCCTCCTCCGGCGTCAGACAGCCGAAATCGTCCGGCTTCCCGGCCGATACGCCACCGCCGTCGCCGTCACCCCTGCCGTCCCCGCCGTCCGACGAACAACCGGCCAGCGAGGCAGTGACGAACAGCGCGGCAGCGGCACAGAGGAGTCCGGGCACCCGGAGCGCAGCGGTCATGGGCGCGATATTGGTCTGGGCCTATGCGGTAGTCAACGGCGGTCCGGACCGGCCTTCATGCCGTCGAAGGCGAGCCGCACCACCGTGTCGGCGAGGCGGTCCCCGTCCGCGCCGCCGTCGGGCAGCGGCCGATACCACTCCACGAGCGAGTTGACCATCCCGAACAGCAGCCGCGTCGCGAGCCGTATGTCCACGTCAGAGCGGAGATCGCCGTCCGCGACGGCCGCCTTCAGCAGCTCGGCGACCCGCTGGTCGAACTCGCGCCGCCGCTCCAGAGCCCAGCGCTCGGTCTTCGTGTTGCCCCGCACCCGCAGCAGCAGCGTGACGTAGGGGAGTTCGGATATCAGCACCTCGACGGTACGGCGAGTGACGTACTCGACCCGCTCGATCGCGCGGCCCCGCGTCGCCCCCGACTCGTCAAGAATCCCGAACAGCCCGTCCAGGGCCCGGCTGACCGCCCGGCGCAGCAGCTCCTCCTTGCCCGCGACATGGTGGTAGATGGACGATTTGGAGATTCCGGCCGCCTTGGACAGGTGCTCCATGGACGTGCCGTCGTAGCCTCGCTCGTTGAACACACGGACTGCGACGGTCAGCAGAGTCTCCGGTGTGTACGTGTCCCGCTTGGCCGTGGTCATGTCCGCGATCCTCCCCTACGAGTTGTCCACAGGTTTCGTGGGCCCCCTTGTCCCGACCGATCGTTCGGTTACTCTAACTCTGTCCGCCCGTCCCTGCCCAGCTCGATGAGGAGTTGGTCCTTCATGGCCGCCGAGCTCTCCCCGCACCTGCTGTCCGAGAAGCACCGCCCCACGCTGGACCGGGCCCTCGAAGCGATCCGCACACGTGATTACTGGTCCCCGCACCCCGAGCACCCGAAGGCTTACGGAGAGGGCGGCGCTCCGGGCAGCCTCGGCGCCGCCGAGGGCAAGGCCGCCTTCGACGCCGTGCTGCGAGGCCGCCTCGACCTCGGGCAGCCGGGTACCGACGGCTGGACGGGCGGGGAGGTCTCTCCGTACGGCCCCGAGCTCGGCGTCGAATACCCGCACGCGGACCTCGACGTGCTGCTTCCGGCGATGCGCGCGGGCATGCCGGCCTGGCGCGAGGCGGGCCCCGAGACCAGGTCCCTGGTCTGTCTGGAGATCCTGGCTCGGATCAGCGCCCGCACCCATGAGTTCGCCCACGCCGTGATGCACACCAGCGGCCAGGCGTTCATGATGGCGTTCCAGGCCGGCGGCCCGCACGCCCAGGACCGCGGCCTCGAAGCCGTCGCCTACGCCTACGATGAGCAGCTGCGCGCGCCCCGGACGGCGGACTGGTCCAAGCCGCAGGGCAAGCGCGACCCGCTCGCGCTGCACAAGACGTTCACCCCGGCGGGCCGCGGCATCTCGCTGCTGATCGGCTGCAACACCTTCCCCACCTGGAACGGCTACCCGGGCCTCTTCGCCTCCCTCGCCACGGGCAACCCGGTCCTGGTCAAGCCCCACCCCCGCGCGGTGCTTCCGCTGGCCCTCACGGTCCAGCTGGCGCGCGAGGTGCTTGCGGAGGCCGGCTTCGCCCCCGATCTCGTCGCGCTGGCCGCCGAGCGCCCGGGCGAGGGCATCGCCAAGACGCTGGCGGTCCGCCCCGAGATCAAGATCATCGACTACACGGGCTCCACGGAGTTCGGCGACTGGCTGGAGGCCAACGCCCGCCAGGCCCAGGTCTACACGGAGAAGGCCGGCGTCAACACGGTGGTCGTGGACTCCACGGACGACTACCGCGGCATGCTCGCCAACCTGGCGTTCTCGTTCTCCCTGTACAGCGGCCAGATGTGCACCACCCCGCAGAACGTGCTCATCCCCCGCTCCGGCATCACCACGGACGCGGGCGACAAGTCGTACGACGACGTGGTCGGCGACATCGCCGCCGCCGTCACCGGCCTCCTGGGCGACGACGCCAGGGCGAACGGCCTGCTGGGCGCCCTGGTCAACCCGGATGTGAAGGCCCGCCTGGAATCGGCGGCCCAGCTGGGCGAGGTCGCTCTCCCGTCCCGCGAGGTGACCAACCCGGACTTCCCGGACGCCACCGTCCGCACCCCCGTGATCGTCAAGCTCGACGCCGCCAAGCCGGACGGCGAGGCCCCCTACCTCTCCGAGTGCTTCGGCCCGGTCACCTTCGCGGTCGCGGTCGACTCGACGACGGACGCCCTGGAGCTGCTCCGCCGTACGATCCGCGAGAAGGGCGCGATGACGGTCGGCGCGTACACCACGTCCCCGGAGGTGGAGCGCGCGGTGGAGGACGTCTGCCTGGACGAGTCCGCCCAGCTCTCCCTGAACCTCACCGGCGGCGTGTACGTCAACCAGACGGCGGCGTTCTCCGACTACCACGGCTCAGGCGGCAACCCGGCGGCCAACGCGGCTCTCTGCGACGGAGCCTTCGTAGCGAACCGCTTCCGCACGATCGAGGTCCGCCGCCAGAAGTAGGCCCGCACGAATCCCGAATCCCATCCTCGCGGGCCTGCCCCCAGCCTCGCCCGCGTGAATCCCAGCCTCGCCGGCGTTTGAGGCGCGGGGTCCGGGGCGGAGCCCCGGTTTCGGGAAGGGGCGGGGAGGGGAAGAGGCCCGCCGCAGGCGCACGCCCCACCCCGCCCCGCACCCACCTCACCCGGGAATCACCGCATACCGCCCCACCCAGGCATGCATAGCGATGGCGGCGGCCGCCCCCGCGTTGATCGACCGCGTAGACCCGAACTGCGCGATGGAGCACACCACCTCCGCACACCGCCGAGCCTCCTCCGTCAACCCGGGCCCCTCCTGCCCGAACAGGAGGACACACCGCCGAGGCAGCACCGTCCGCTCCAGCGGCACCGCACCCGGCAGGTTGTCGATCCCGACGATCGGCAGCCCCTCGGCCGCCGCCCAGGCGGTCAGGCTCGCGGTGTCGGGGTGGTGCCGGACATGCTGGTAGCGGTCGGTGACCATCGCCCCGCGCCGGTTCCAGCGCCGCCGCCCGACGATGTGCACCTCCTTGGCCAGGAACGCGTTCGCGGTCCGCACCACGGACCCGATGTTGAAGTCGTGGCCCCAGTTCTCCACGGCCACATGAAAATCGTGGCGGCGCAGATCGAGGTCGGCGACGATCGCCTCACGGGTCCAGTACCGGTACTGGTCGCCCACGTTGCGCCGGTCTCCCCCGGCCAGCAGCTCGGGGTCGTACCGCTCGCCCTCGGGCCAGGGCAGCGGATGCGGTCCGACACCGACCTCCGTCCCGAACCCCTCGTCGTACTGCGCGGGCTCATCGCCCACGGGCGCGCCGCTGCCGTTGGTCTCACCGGTGCTGCCGGTCTCACTGCTCACCCGACGAGGGTATGGCTCCCGTCGCCGTCGGGCTCAGGTGCCTCCGGGCCGCCGACGGTGGCGCGCGGCACCGGCACCCGTCCCCGCCGCCGGAACACCCGCTCGCGCCCGGCGGTCACCCGCGCGCCGAGCCACACCAGGAAGGCGGTCGGCAGGAAGACGGCGTCCGCGGTGATCATGGCCATCGAGAAGAACGGCAGCCCCAGCAGGACCGCGATCCCCGCGTGCTCGCAGATCATCGCGCCGAGCAGGAAGTTCTTCACGCGCCGGTTGAAGAGGGTGAACGGGAAGGCCACCTGCACGATGACCGTGGCGTACGACAGCACCATGACCATGACGCCGCTGGACGCCAGAAGGCCCGACAGGGCGGGCCACGGCGTGAAGTACTCCAGCTTGAGCGGGTAGTACAGCGCGGTGCCGTCCTGCCAGCGCGAGCCCTGGATCTTGTACCAGCCGGCTGTCGCGTAGACCAGGCAGACCTCCGCCATGATCACGACGAGGGTGGCGTTGTGGGCGAGGTTGGCGATGACGTCGAGCAGGGTGCGGAGCTCGTTGCGCGGCGCGTACCGGTTCACGGCCCACCAAGCGCCCTGGCCGAGCCACAGGCACCACAGGAGGAGCGGCAGCCACACGGTCCCGCCCAGACCGCCCGCCACCGAGGCCCCCACCAGGACGGCGCCGAGCACTGCCCACAGCACGATCCCGGCCGGCTCCCCGGGCACCCGTCGCCCACCGGCCCCCTGGCCGGCGTACTCCGTGGACGCGCGGCGCCGCACTCGTGCGGCGTCCAGCGACCAGACCTGCCCGCAGCGGGTCAGCACCAGGTAGACGGCCATCAGATGGATGACGTTGTCGCCGCCGTCGCCCATGAAGATGCTGCGGTTCTGAAGCGAGAGGACGCCCGCCATGAAGACCACGGAGACGGCGCGGGTGTGCCAGCCGAGCATCAGCAGGAGGGACGAGACCAGCGCCAGCGCGTAGACGATCTCGAACCAGAGGCTGCTGTCCGACCACATGAGGGTCGTGAACGCCTGGTTCCCGGATATCAGCTGCCGCGCCAGGTCCCAGCGCCAGGGCGCGTCGGGGCCGTACATCTCATGCCGGTGGGGCAGCTCGCGGAGCAGGAACAGCAGGAAGGTACCCGCGAAGCCGATGCGGATGACGGCGCTCTGGTACGGGCCGAGGGCCGAGGCCGTGATGCGCTGGATGGAGCCGGCGAGGCCGCGGCCCGGGTGCGGGGTGCTCACTGTCCCGCCTCCTCGGACCGGTCGTCGGCGGTGACCGTCCACCAGGGCAGGACCCGGTAGGACGGGCCGGTGCTGATCTTCTCGTCGCTCCAGTCGGGCGCCGCGACGGAGCGTGTCTCGGACCTGACCTGAATCCTCAGGACGGTCCCGCCGTCGTCACGGCCGCCGAGGCGCAGCATCACGAGGCGGCGGACGTACTTCTCGGACAGGGTGCCGCGCAGGCCGTTGGCCCGGTTCTTGTCGTCGTGCGATCCGACGTAGAAGTCCCAGGCCCGGCGGAGTTCGTTCTGCTGGACGTGGCTGGGCAGCAGATTGCCGCGTATCGCCCGGCCGTCCTCGGCGGAGAGGTCCCGCCAGGCCGTGGTGCGGGGGCCATCGGCGCCGGCTATCTCGGTGCGCACCTGAACGGCCACGTTCTGTTGCAGCGGGTTGGGCGCGAAGAGCTTCCAGTTCTGTTCGAACTCGGGGTACACCCACTCGTCCACCGCCGCGCCGTGCTGCTTGGTGAGCGTGTTCGAGGGCGCGACGTGCAGGAAGACCATGGCCAGATGCATGCAGGCGAGCACCCCCAGGGCGGCGAGCGCCACGGCGGCGACGATCTGGTACGGAAACGAGAGCCCGGCCATTCCGCCGACCGCCGCGGGCGCCGCCTCGACGGCGATATCGGGTCCGCCCTCGCCGCCGGCGACCCTGTCGTCGTCCGAATCCATCCCGCCCCGATCGCGTCGGTTATCCACAGGGTTGACACCCTACGGGCCCCGGACTCACCATTGAAGACATTGAACCGAACGATCGGTCGGTAGGGAGTCCGGGATGGCGGCAGTGACTGCGGGCCAGACAGCGCAGACGGCAGCAGACGGCGAAGCGGGGCCCGACGCGGCCCTCCAGGCCGCCTTCGACGCGGCGGTGGCCGCCGACGAGCGCATCGAGCCGCGCGACTGGATGCCCGACGCGTACCGCGCCTCGCTGGTCAGGCAGATGGCCCAGCACGCCCACTCCGAGATCATCGGCATGCAGCCGGAGGCCAACTGGATCACCCGCGCCCCCTCGCTGCGCCGCAAGGCGATCCTCATGGCCAAGGTGCAGGACGAGGCCGGTCACGGCCTGTATCTGTACAGCGCGGCCGAGACCCTGGGCACCGGCCGCGAGGAACTGCTCGACAAGCTCCACGCGGGCCGCCAGCGCTATTCCTCGATCTTCAACTACCCGACGCTGACCTGGGCGGACGTGGGCGCCATCGGCTGGCTCGTGGACGGCGCCGCGATCACCAACCAGGTGCCCCTCTGCCGCTGCTCCTACGGCCCGTACGCCCGCGCGATGGTCCGCGTCTGCAAGGAGGAGTCGTTCCACCAGCGCCAGGGTTACGAACTGCTCCTCGCGCTGAGCAACGGCACCCCCGCGCAGCACGAGATGGCCCAGGACGCGGTGAACCGCTGGTGGTGGCCCTCCCTGATGATGTTCGGCCCGCCGGACGACTCCTCGGCCCACTCGGCGCAGTCGATGGCGTGGAAGATCAAGCGGCATTCCAACGACGAGCTGCGGCAGCGGTTCGTGGACATCTGCGTCCCCCAGGCCGAGGCGCTCGGCCTGACCCTCCCCGACCCGGACATCCGGTGGAACGAGGAGCGCGGCAAGCACGACTTCGGCGCGATCGACTGGACCGAGTTCCAGGAGGTCCTGAAGGGAAACGGCCCGTGCAATGAGCAGCGCCTCACCCAGCGCCGCCGCGCACACGAGGAAGGCGCCTGGGTCCGCGAAGCCGCCGCCGCATACGCCCACAAGCACACGCCCGGCGCGGACCCGGCCGTACGGAACGGAAAGGCGACAGCATGAGCAGCTCGACGGACTGGCCGCTTTGGGAGGTGTTCGTCCGCTCGCGGCGCGGGCTCTCCCACACCCACGCCGGCAGCCTCCACGCGCCGGACGCCGAAATGGCCCTGCGCAACGCGCGCGACCTCTACACCCGCCGGTCCGAGGGGGTCTCGCTGTGGGTCGTGCCCTCCTCCCAGATCACCGCGTCGTCGCCGGACGAGAAGGGCTCGTTCTTCGAGCCGGCCGGTGACAAGCCCTACCGGCACCCCACGTTCTACGAGATCCCGGACGGGGTGAAGCACCTGTGACCGCGGCCCTCGCCCTGGGCGACGACGCGCTGGTGCTGTCACACCGGCTGGGGGAGTGGGCCGGCCACGCACCGGTGCTGGAGGAGGAGGTCGCCCTCGCCAACATCGCCCTCGACCTGCTGGGCCAGGCCCGCCTGCTGCTCTCCCTCGCCGGCGACGAGGACGAACTCGCCTACCTCCGCGAGGAACGCGCCTTCCGCAACCTCCAGCTGGTCGAGCAGCCGAACGGCGACTTCGCCCACACCATCGCCCGGCAGCTCTACTTCTCGGTCCACCAGCAGGGCCTGTACGAGCAGCTGGCCGCCGGCGACGGTCCGTTCGCGGGGATCGCGGCCAAGGCGGTCAAGGAGGTCGCCTACCACCGGGACCACGCCGAGCAGTGGACGCTGCGCCTCGGTGACGGGACGGACGAGAGCCATGAGCGGATGCAGCGGGCGGTGGACGCGCTGTGGCGCTTCACCGGCGAGCTGTTCCAGCCGGTCGAGGGCGTCGACGTCGACCGGCAGGCGCTGCACAGTCGCTGGCTGGAGGCCGTCACCGACGTCCTCGGCCGGGCCACCCTGACCGTGCCGACGGGCCCGCGGTCCGGCGCCTGGACGGCGGGCGCGGGCCGGCAGGGCATCCACACGGAGTCCTTCGGCCGGATGCTCGCCGAGATGCAGCACCTGCACCGCAGTCACCCGGGGGCGTCATGGTGACCTGGACCTCCGTCGAGGAGGAGCTGCTGAGCCTCGCGGGCTCCGTCCCGGACCCGGAGCTGCCCGTGCTGACGCTGGAGGACCTGGGGGTGGTCCGGGGTGTGGAGGTGCACGCCCCGGACCATGTCACGGTCAGGCTCACCCCGACGTACACCGGCTGCCCGGCGATCGAGGCGATGTCGGCGGACATCGAGCGCGTGCTGCACGACCACGGTGTGGCCGAGGTGGCCGTGGAGACGGTCCTGTCGCCCGCCTGGTCGACGGACGACATCAGCACCGAAGGGCGCCGGAAGCTGGCGGAGTTCGGCATAGCCCCGCCCCGGCCGCACGACACCGCGTCCGGCGGTCCGGTGCCGCTGACCCTGTCCGTGCGCTGCCCGCACTGCGGCTCCACCGAGACGCAGCTGCTGAGCCGGTTCTCCTCCACGGCGTGCAAGGCGCTCCGGCGCTGCGTGGCCTGCCAGGAGCCGTTCGACCACTTCAAGGAGTTGTAGATGTTCCATCCGCTCCGGGTCAGCGGGATCGAGCGGCTCACGGACGATTCGGTGGCCGTCACCCTCGCCGTCCCGCCCGGCCTGCACGAGACCTTCCGGCACAAGCCCGGCCAGCATCTCAATGTCCGCTACACCGTGGGCGGCGAGGAGGTCCGCCGCTCGTACTCGATCTGCGCACCGGCCCCCGAACCCTCGGCCGGTCCGGCGCTGCGGGTGGGCATCCGCCTCGTGGACGGCGGCGCGTTCTCCACGTACGCGCTCAAGGAGCTGCTGGTCGGGGACACGATCGAGGCGATGCCCCCGATGGGACGCTTCGTCCTGACCCCCCGCGCCGGGCAGTTCGCGGCGATCGTCGGCGGAAGCGGCATCACCCCGGTGCTGTCCATGGCGGCCACCCTGCTCGCCCGGGAGCCGAACGCCACGTTCTGCCTGGTCCGCAGCGACCGGACGGCCGCATCGACGATGTTCCTGGACGAGGTCGCCGACCTGAAGGACCGCTACCCGGACCGGTTCCAGCTGGTCACCGCTCTGTCCCGGGAGGAGCAGCAGGCCGGTCTGCCCTCGGGCCGGCTGGACGGCGAACGGCTCTCCGGACTGCTGCCGGCGCTGCTGCCGGTGGCGGAGATCGACGGCTGGTTCCTGTGCGGGCCGCTGGGCCTGGTCCGGGCCGCCGAGGTCGCGCTGCACGGGCTGGGCGTGGACCGCTCCCGCATTCACCAGGAGATCTTCCACGTCGAGGGCACCCCCGCCGCGCCCGCCGGGCCCCGGGTCGAGACGCCGGTCGGCGGCGTCCTGACGGCGACGCTCGACGGCCGCTCCGGCACCTGGCCGGTGGAAGGCGGCGAGTCGCTGCTGGAAACGGTGCTGCGCAGCCGCTCGGACGCCCCGTACGCGTGCAAGGGCGGCGTCTGCGGCACCTGCCGGGCGTTCCTGGTCTCCGGCGAGGTGCGGATGGACCGCAACTACGCCCTGGAGCCGGAGGAGACGGACGCGGGCTATGTGCTGGCCTGCCAGTCCCATCCGGTCACCGAGGAGGTGGAGCTCGACTTCGACCGCTGACGCCGCCGGTGCCGGAGGACCGGGGCGCGGGTCGCGGGTCGGGCTGGTCGCGTCAGACGACGAAGGCCGGGGTGCCGTTGTCGGTGACCATGGGGCGGCCCGCGCCGTCCCAGGCGAGCATGCCGCCGTCGATGTTGACGGCGTCGATGCCCTGCTGCACCAGGTACTGGGTGACCTGGGCGGACCGGCCGCCGACCCGGCACATCACGTGCACGCGCCGGCCGTCCTCCACCGCCTCGGTCAGCTCACCGAAGCGGCCCACGAAGTCGCTCATGGGGATGTGCAGGGCGCCCTCGACGTGTCCGGCCGCCCACTCGTCGTTTTCCCGGACGTCCAGCACGAGGCCGTCCGTCGGGACGGACGCGACGTCGACCGTGGGAAGCGGGCCGAAATTCATGGGCATGCCTTCTCTCGTCAGTGCGCTCGGGGTCACCGAATCAGTGCGCTCGGGCCGCCGAAAACGCTACTGCACCAGAGCCGCGAGCTCCGCCTCCCGCTGCGAGACCTCGCCCAGCAGCTGTTCGGCGATCTCCTCCAGCAGCTGGTCCGGGTCGTCCGGGGCCATCCGCAGCATGGCGCCGATCGCGCTCTCCTCCAGCTCCTGGGCCCACTCGGTCAGCAGTTCCTTGCGCTGGGTCAGCCAGTCCAGCCGGGCGTAGAGCTCGTCGGCCTCGCTCAGCTCCTGCCGCGGCGCGGCCGGTCCCGCCGCCCACTCCTCGGCCAGTTCGTTGAGCTGGGCCTCGTCCCCGCGGCCGTAGGCGGCGTTGACGCGCGCGATGAACTCGTCCCGCCTGGCCCGCTCCGCCTCGTCCTGGGCCAGGTCCGGGTGCGCCTTGCGGACCAGGTCGCGGTACAGCTTGCGGGCCTCGTCGGTGGGCCGGACCCGCTTGGGCGGGCGCACCGTCTGCTCGGTCAGCATGGCCGACGCCTCGGGGGACAGGCCCTCGGAGTCCATCCAGTTGTGGAACAGCTCGTCCACGCCCGCCATGGGCATCACGACCGACCGCGCCTCCTCGGCCTTGCGCAGGTCCTCGGGGTCACCGGTCTTCGCCGCCCGCGCCTCGGCGATCTGCGCGTCGAGCTCGTCCAGCCGCGCGTACATCGGGCCCAGCCGCTGATGGTGCAGCCGGGAGAAGTTCTCCACCTCGACCCGGAACGTCTCCACCGCGATCTCGAACTCGATCAGCGCCTGCTCGGCCACCCGCACCGCCTGAGCAAGCCGCGCCTCGGGCCGCTCCGGCGCCCCGCCCTCGGCCGCGCCGGTCTCGGCCTCACCGGTACCCGCCGAACCGCCCCCGGCCTCACCGGCCCCGCCCCCGGCCCCCGCCGCGTCCCCGCGGCCGGTATCCCGTACGGCGTCATCCGGCCGGCCGGCGTCCGGCCGTGCGTCGTCCTGCGGGTCATCGTCGTTCCGGGAGACCGGCACCCCGGCGGCTTCGTGGGTCACCCGCCCAGCGTATGGCCCCGGGCCCCCACCCCGGACACGCGGTCACCGCAGCAGGCACCCGGCCAACAGCCGGGCCCGCGTGGACCGCCCGCCACCCAGCACCCCGACACACCCGCTCCCCGCTACACGCCCGTCACAGCTACACGCCCGTCACACACCCCGCTCCGCGGCGATCCGCCCCGCCCCGATCGCCCGCACCAGCTCCCCGTGGTCCGCCTCCGTGCGGTCCGCGTAGGTCACCGCGAACGCCGCCATCGCCTCGTCCAGCTCGTCGTTCTTGCCGCAGTAGGCCGCCAGCAGCCTCGGGTCCGCGCTGTGCGCGTGGGCCCGCGCCAGCAGCGCCCCGGTCATCCGGCCGTAGTCGTCCACCTGGTCGGCGGCCAGGGCGGCGGGGTCGACGCTCCCCTTGCGGTTCCTGAACTGCCGCACCTGGAAGGGCCGGCCGTCCACCGTCGTCCACCCCAGCAGATGGTCACTGACGACCTGCATCCGCTTCTGCCCGAGCACCACGCGCCGCCCCTCGTGCGCGACCTCCGGCACCGCGAACCCCACGGCCGCCAGATGCGGCCCGAGCACCGAGGGCCTGGCCTCCTTCACCTGGAGCACCAACGCCTCCCCCCGGTGGTCCAGCAGCAGCACCACGTACGAGCGGGTGCCCACGCTGCCGGTGCCGACCACCCGGAACGCCACGTCGTGGATCGCGTACCGGGCCAGCAGCGGCAGCCGGTCCTCGGAGACGGTCCGCAGATAGTCCCCCAGCCCCGCCGCCACGGCCGCGGCCTCCACGTCCGGGACCCGGCGCAGCACCGGCGGCGCGTCCACGAAGCGGCGGCCGCCGTCCTCGCAGTCCTCCGTGGACTTCGCCGCGAAGCGGGCGCCGGTGTTCCTCCGGGCCTTCTCGGAGACCCGCTCCAGAGTGCCGAGCAGGTCCCGCGCGCCGGTGTGGGAGACAAGCTCCTCGTCCGCGATGGCGTTCCACGCGTCGAGCGTGGGCATCCGGGCCAGCAGCCTCATCGTCCGCCGGTAGGCGCCCACGGTGTCGTACGCACCCTTGCGGCAGGTGTCCTCATCGGCACCGGCCTCCCGGCCCGCGAGCACCAGCGAGGTCGCCAGGCGCTTGAGGTCCCACTCCCAGGGCCCGGTCACGGTCTCGTCGAAGTCGTTCAGGTCGATGACGAGGCCGCCCCGCGCATCGCCGTACAGCCCGAAGTTGGCCGCGTGCGCGTCGCCGCAGAGCTGAGCGGCGACCCCGGTGACGGGGGTGCCCACCAGGTCGTGGGCCATCAGCCCGGCCGAGCCGCGCAGGAAGGCGAAGGGGGTGGCGGCCATCCGGCCCACCCGTATCGGCGTCAGCTCCGCCACCCGGCCCCGGTTGGACTCCTCGACCGCGCGCACCGCGTCCGGCCGCCCGGCCGGCAGGACCAGCGTCGCGTGCGCGGACCTGGGCACCCGCGCCCGCAGCGCCTTGCCCTTCTCCTTCGGCCGGCTCCCGGCCGCCGCATCAGCCCTGCCCGTACGGCGTGCGAAGCCCGGCACGGCCGGTATGCGCGGCCCACCCGGGGCCGCGGGAAGCACGGCCCCCGTCACCGCAGCCTCACCGTCGAGCTCAACGAGCCGCACCGGCGGCAGTCCCGTCCCGGCCTTTTCCATGGCGCGCAGCCTCCCCCGCCCCCGCCCGGCGCAGCCGCCGGGTACCTGCCCCAACATCAACTGCCGCCGACGGTACCGCCGCACACCGACCGCCGTCTGCCCCCGCCCGGCGCCCGGGCCGCACTCGTAAAACGGGTGTTTCACGTGAAACCAAACACACAGGAAAGGGATCGTCCCCGAACGGAAGAAGCCCCCCGGGCTGATGCCTGGGGGGCTTCCTTCTTGTGCGCGAGGGGGGATTTGAACCCCCACGTCCCTAAGGACACTGGCACCTGAAGCCAGCGCGTCTGCCGTTCCGCCACTCGCGCAAGAGTGGTGCTTCCGGGCTCTCTCACTTTTCGGTGCGATCGCCTGGCGACATCCGGAAGATTAGCACGCTGGACAGGGTGGATTCACATCCGTTGTTCGACCCCCTGATCACCGGGTACTCGCCGCACGCTCGGCCGGCGTCCGCAGAACATCCGAGAGGAACCGGGAACCCCCGGCGGTCTCCCCCCACTCCTCCTGAGTGCGTCCAAGGTGCGGGACACTGTGAGGAGGCCACCTCTACGATCCGTGTGAGGGGGGCCACTCGTCCCCAGGGCAGACAAGGGGAACCAGCCGATTTCCCGACGCGTGGATACGATCAGTAAGCAGTACAGGGACGATGACACCGGAGGAGGTGCCCCATGGGAGTGATGAAGCGTTTCGAGCAGCGTCTCGAAGGTCTGGTGAACGGCACTTTCGCCAAGGTCTTCAAATCCGAGGTCCAGCCGGTCGAGATCGCGGGTGCCCTCCAGCGGGAGTGCGACAACAACGCCACCATCTGGAACCGTGAGCGCACCGTCGTCCCCAACGACTTCATCGTCGAGCTCAGCGCCCCCGACTACGAGCGCCTGAGTCCGTACTCCGGTCAGCTGGGCGATGAGCTCTCCGGCCTCGTCCGGGACTACGCCAAGCAGCAGCGGTACACCTTCATGGGCCCCATCAAGGTCCACCTGGAGAAGGCCGAGGACCTCGACACCGGTCTCTACCGGGTCCGCAGCCGCACCCTGGCGTCGAGTTCGTCACAGGGCCAGGGACACGGCCAGGCGCCGAGCCCGGGCCAAAGCTATGGCGGCCAATCCCCTCAGGGGTACCCCGGCCGTTCCGCCCCGCAGGCCCCCGGCGGTTACGGCTACCCGCCCACCTCCGCCCCGCCCATGCCCGCAGGCCCGCCGCCGGGCGCCGGGCGCCACAGCGGTTCCGACCGGCGTCCGCCGGCCACCCCCGCCTCCCCGCCGAACGTGCAGGTGCGGCGCTGGATCGAGATCAACGGCACCCGCCACCAGATCTCCCGCCCGACGCTGGTCATGGGCCGCAGCACCGACGCCGATGTGCGCATCGACGACCCCGGCGTCTCCCGCCGGCACTGTGAGATCAGGACCGGAACGCCCTCGACGATCCAGGATCTCGGGTCTACCAACGGCATCGTGGTAGACGGGCAGCACACCACCCGCGCTACGCTCCGCGACGGCTCGCGGATCGTCGTGGGCAGCACCACCATCGTTTACCGGCAAGCCGAAGGGTGAAGCGGGGGCAATGTCAGAGCTGACCCTGACGGTCATGCGGCTAGGTTTCCTGGCTGTTCTGTGGCTGTTCGTGATCGTGGCCGTCCAGGTCATTCGCAGCGACCTGTTCGGAACGCGCGTCACGCAGCGCGGCTCACGCCGCACCGCGAACGACGCACGTCCGCCCCAGGGACGCCAGAACGCGGCACCGCCGCAGCAGCGCCAGCAGCCCGGCCGCCAGCGCCGGGGAGCCCCGACCAAGCTGGTCGTCTCCGAGGGCACGCTCACCGGCACCACGGTGGCGCTCCAGGGCCAGACCATCACGCTCGGCCGGGCCCATGATTCAACGATCGTGCTGGACGACGACTACGCGTCCAGCAGGCATGCCAGGATCTACCCCGACCGTGACGGCCAGTGGATCGTCGAGGATCTCGGGTCCACCAACGGCACGTACCTGGACCGGACCCGTCTCACCACCCCGACGCCCGTTCCGCTGGGCGCGCCGATCCGGATCGGCAAGACCGTCATCGAGCTGCGGAAGTAGTACGACAATGAGCGAGCGGAGCGAGCGAGCCGCTGGGGTCCGGGCATCGGACCCGGCCAGGCTCCCGACCGGAGGGTGGGCAGTGTGGCTCGAGACCGGCTGTACCCCGAACCGACGGGTGAGGTGCGCATGAGTCTGTCCCTGCGCTTCGCCGCCGGGTCGCACAAGGGCATGATCCGGGAGGGGAACGAGGACTCCGGCTACGCCGGTCCCCGCCTCCTCGCGATCGCCGACGGCATGGGCGGCCAGGCGGCCGGCGAGGTCGCCAGTTCCGAGGTGATCTCCACCCTCGTCCAGCTCGATGACGACGTCCCGGGCTCCGACATCCTCACCTCGCTCGGTACGGCGGTCCAGCGGGCCAACGACCAGCTGCGGATGATGGTCGAGGAGGACCCGCAGCTGGAGGGCATGGGCACCACGCTCACCGCCCTGCTCTGGACCGGCCAGCGCCTCGGCCTGGTGCACGTCGGCGACTCGCGCGCGTACCTGCTGCGCGACGGCGTGCTCACCCAGATCACGCAGGACCACACCTGGGTCCAGCGGCTGGTGGACGAGGGCCGGATCACCGAGGAGGAGGCCACCACCCACCCGCAGCGCTCCCTGCTGATGCGCGCGCTGGGCAGTGGCGACCATGTCGAACCCGACCTCTCCATCCGTGAGGTCCGGGCCGGCGACCGCTATCTGATCTGCTCCGACGGGCTCTCCGGCGTCGTCTCCCACCAGACGATGGAGGAGACGCTCGCCAGCTACCAGGGCCCGCAGGAGACCATCCAGGACCTGATCCAGCTCGCCCTGCGCGGCGGCGGACCGGACAACATCACCTGCATCGTCGCCGATGTCTTCGATGTCGACAGCAACGACACCCTGGCCGGGCAGCTCAATGACACCCCGGTCGTCGTCGGCGCGGTCGCCGAGAACCAGGCGGCCCAGCTGAACGACGGCGGCGCGATGCAGACGCCGGCGGGCCGTGCGGCCGGCCTCGGCCGTCCCGTACCGCCGCCCTCCGGCAGCTTCGGCCCGCCCGGCAGCGGCGACGACGGCGACTACGGCGACATGCCGGAGGGGTCCTTCGGCTCCTACTCCGACGACGACTTCGTCAAGCGCGGCGGCCGCAAGTGGCTGAAGCGGTCCCTGTACATCGTGCTCGCGCTGGCGGTCGTCGGCGGCGGTCTGTACGGCGGCTACCGCTGGACCCAGACCCAGTTCTACGTCGGCGCGAAGAACGACAACGTCGCGCTGTACCGGGGCATCAGCCAGGACCTGGGCTGGCTCTCGCTCTCGAAGGTCGAGACCGACCATCCCGAGATCGAACTCAAGTACCTCCCGCCCTACCAGCGCAAGAAGGTCGAGGCGACGATCGCCGAGGGCAGCCTCACCGACGCCCGCGAGAAGATCACCGAGCTCTCCACCCAGGCGTCCGCCTGCAAGAAGGACGCGGCCCGCCGCGCGGCGGAGAAGCACGGCGACGAGGGCCAGGCGCAGGGCACGGACACCGACGCCACCAAGGCGTCCAAGTCCTCCAAGACGTCCGGTGGCGACACCAAGTCCGAGCAGACTTCCACGACTCCCACTCCTGGGCCCAGCCTCTCGGAGGAAGAGAAGAAGCTGGTCCCGCAGTGCGGTAAGAAGTAGAGCCGTAGGGGGCCTTCAGCACCATGAGCGTTGTCACCAACACGACCACGGTCGGCGCGATCAACGCGCCGAGCCGACGCAACACCGAACTGATGATGATGGTCTTCGCCATCGCCATCTCGGTGTTCGCCTACGCCAACGTGGGCCTGGCGCTGGACGGCAAGCTGCCGTCCGGAATGTTCGGCTACGGAGCGGGGCTCATCCTGCTCGGCGGTGTCGCCCATCTCGTGGTGCGGAAGTTCGCCCCGTACGCGGACCCGTTGCTGCTGCCGCTGGCCACGCTGCTCAACGGGCTGGGGCTGGTGCTGATCTGGCGGCTCGACCAGTCGCCGCGGCTGATCCGGCGTGCGGAGTACCTGTACGGGTCGTACAGCGCCGACGCCCCCAAGCAGCTGCTCTACTCGGCGATCGGCGTCGCCTTCTTCGCCGCGGTCCTGATGATCCTCAAGGACCACCGCATCCTTCAGCGCTACACGTACATCTCGATGGCCGCGGCGCTGGTTCTGCTGGTCGTCCCGATGTTCTTCCCCGCGGTGAACGGCGCGAAGATCTGGATCAGCCTCGGCCCGTTCTCCATTCAGCCGGGTGAGTTCGCCAAGATCCTCATCGCGATCTTCTTCTCCGGCTACCTGATGGTCAAAAGGGACGCGCTGGCCCTCGCCAGCCGCCGTTTCATGGGCCTGTACCTGCCGCGTGGACGCGACCTCGGTCCGATCATCACCATCTGGGCCCTGTCGATCCTGATCCTCGTCTTCGAGACCGACCTCGGTACGTCGCTGCTGTTCTTCGGCCTCTTCGTGATCATGCTGTACGTCGCCACGGAGCGGACCAGCTGGATCGTCTTCGGTCTGCTGATGTCGGCGGCCGGCGCGGTGGGTGTGGCCTCGTTCGAGCCTCACGTACAAGAACGTGTGACCGCCTGGCTCAACCCGTTCGGCAAAGAGACGATGGCACACAGCGACCAGATCGCGCAGTCCCTCATGGCCTTCGGCTCCGGCGGCACCATGGGCACCGGCCTGGGGCAGGGCAACTCCGACCTGATCCAGTTCGCCGCCAACGCGGACTTCATCCTCGCCACGGTGGGTGAAGAGCTCGGCCTCGCCGGGATGATGGCCGTCCTGCTCATGTACGGACTGATCGTCGAGCGCGGCATTCGTACCGCCCTCGCCGCCCGCGACCCCTTCGGCAAGCTCCTGGCAGCAGGGCTCTCCGGCGCGTTCGCCATCCAGGTCTTCGTCGTCGCCGGCGGCGTCATGGGCCTGATCCCGCTCAGCGGCATGACGATGCCGTTCCTCGCCTACGGTGGTTCGTCCGTTCTGGCCAACTGGGCCCTGATCGGCATCCTCATCCGGATCAGCGACACCGCACGCCGCCCCGCGCCGGCACCCGCACCCTCCACCGACGCCGAGATGACCCAGGTGGTCCGACCGTGAACAAGCCCCTGCGCCGGATCGCGATCTTCTGCGGCGTCCTGATCTTCGCCCTTCTCGCGCGGACCAACTACCTGCAGTACGTGAAGGCCGACGATCTCAACACCCGCGACGAGAACCGCCGCGTCCGCATCGAGCGGTACGCCCACGAGCGCGGCAACATCATCGTGGACGGCAAGTCGATCACCGGGTCCGCCGAGACCAAGGACAGCGACTTCAAGTACAAGCGGGTCTGGAAGAACGGCCCCATGTGGGCCCCCGTCACCGGCTACTCCTCGCAGGCGTTCGGCGCCACCCAGCTGGAGAGCATCGAGGACGGCATCCTCACCGGCAACGACGACCAGCTCTTCTTCAACCGCACCATGTCGATGTTCACCGGCGACGAGGAGACGGGCGGCAACGTCGTCACCACGCTCAACGGCGCCGCCCAGAAGGCCGCCTTCGAGGGCCTCGGCAACAAGAAGGGCGCCGTCGCCGCCCTCGACCCGCGGACCGGCGCCATCCTGGCGCTCGCCAGCACCCCCTCGTACGACCCCTCGACCTTCGCGGGCAACAGCTCGTCCGACACCAAGGCGTGGCAGTCCCTGTTGAAGGACAAGGACAAGCCGATGCTCAACCGGGCGCTGCGCGAAACCTACCCGCCCGGCTCGACCTTCAAGGTCGTCACCGCGGCCGCCGCTCTGGAGAACGGGCTCTACGACGATATCGACGCGGACACGGACTCACCGCTGCCGTGGCGCCTCCCGCAGTCGCGCAAGGACCTGGACAACGAAGGCAACATCCCCTGCAAGAACGCCTCGCTCCGTGAGGCGCTGCGCTGGTCCTGCAACACCGTCTTCGGCAAGATCAGCGATGACCTGGGCAACCAGAAGATGATGGACGAGGCCGGCAAGTTCGGCTTCAACAAGGAGATCTTCACCCCGGTCCGCTCGAACGCCAGCGTGTACCCCGAGGACAACCGGCCGCAGAACGCCATGGCGGGCATCGGCCAGGCGTCCAACCGCGCCACCCCGCTCCAGATGGCGATGGTCGCCTCCGCCGTCGCCAACGACGGCAAGCTCATGCAGCCGTACATGGTCGCCGAGCGCAAGGCGCCCAACCTGGACGTGATCTACACGCACGAGAAGGAGGAGTTCAGCCGTCCCCTCTCGGCGGGGAACGCGCAGAAGCTCCAGGAGATGATGGAGACCGTCGTCAAGAAGGGCACGGGCACCAACGCCCAGATCCCGGGCGTCAAGGTCGGCGGCAAGACCGGTACCGCCCAGAACGGTCTGAACAACAAGGGGAACCCGTACGCGTGGTTCATCTCGTACGCGAAGACCGACAGCGGTTCCCCGGTGGCCGTGGCCGTCGTCGTGGAGGACAGCGACGCGACCCGCGAGAACATCTCCGGTGGCGGCCTGGCCGCCCCGATCGCGAAGGCGGTCATGAAGGCGGTCATCGAAAGCGAGAAGTGACACCGCTCACACTCGGCCGCGAAAGCGCCTCTGCGGATACCGGTCGGATATCAGGTACTGCCTGCGGGCCGATCAGCTGATGCGCGGCCGGTAGCGTATGCGCGAACAGCACACCGCCGGACCGCACACCGGTGCGGTCAGGACTGACGGAGAGGGCTGGAACAGTTATGGAAGAGCCGCGTCGCCTAGGCGGCCGGTACGAGCTGGGCTCGGTGCTCGGCCGTGGTGGCATGGCCGAGGTCTACCTCGCCCACGACACCCGGCTCGGACGCACCGTCGCCGTGAAGACGCTCCGGGCGGACCTCGCCCGCGACCCGTCCTTCCAGGCCCGGTTCCGCCGTGAGGCCCAGTCCGCCGCCTCGCTCAACCATCCGGCGATCGTCGCGGTGTACGACACCGGCGAGGACTACGTCGACGGGGTCTCCATCCCGTACATCGTCATGGAGTACGTCGACGGCTCGACGCTCCGCGAGCTGCTGCACTCCGGGCGCAGGCTGCTGCCCGAGCGGACGCTCGAAATGACGGTGGGCATTCTCCAGGCGCTGGAGTACTCGCACCGCGCGGGCATCGTCCACCGGGACATCAAGCCGGCCAACGTCATGCTGACCCGGACCGGACAGGTCAAGGTCATGGACTTCGGCATCGCCCGCGCCATGGGCGACTCCGGTATGACGATGACCCAGACCGCCGCCGTCATCGGCACCGCCCAGTACCTCTCCCCCGAGCAGGCCAAGGGCGAGCAGGTCGACGCCCGGTCCGACCTCTACTCGACCGGCTGCCTGCTCTACGAGCTGCTGACCGTCCGGCCGCCGTTCGTCGGGGACTCCCCGGTGGCGGTCGCGTACCAGCACGTACGGGAAGAGCCGCAGCCGCCGAGCACCTTCGACCCCGAGATCACGCCCGCCATGGACGCGATCGTGCTGAAGGCCCTCACCAAGGACCCCGACTACCGCTACCAGTCGGCCGACGAGATGCGCGCCGACATCGAGGCGTGCCTCGACGGTCAGCCGGTCGCCGCGACCGCCGCGATGGGCGCGGCGGGTTACGGCGGCTACCCCGGCGGGTACGACAACGACCAGCCCACCACCGCCCTGCGCGCCGCCGACCAGGGCGGCGACCGTACGTCGATGCTGCCGCCGGTCAACCCGGACGACGGCGGCTACGGCTACGACGACCGCCCGGACCGCCGCAGGCAGAAGAAGAACCACACCTCGACGATCCTGCTGGTCGTCGCGGGCATCCTGGTGCTGATCGGCGCGATCCTCATCGGCAAGGCGGTCTTCCCCGGCGGCGGTGGCGACGACGGCGCGTTCGACGTGCCCCCCATGGTCGGCATCACGCTCCAGGACGCTCAGAAGCTGGCCGACAACACGAACATCATTCTCAAGGTCGGCCCGAAGGAAGAGTGCAAGGAGCAGCCCAAGGGCAAGATCTGCCGCCAGACACCGGCGGACGGGAAGATGAAGGAGCAGGAGACCGTCACGGTCTTCGTCTCCAGCGGCCCGCCGAAGGTCGAGGTCCCGGACGTCACCGAGAAGTCCGAGGCCAACGCCCGCGAGATCCTTGAGAAGCGGGGCTTCACCGTCCACGTCACCTCGGTCGAGTCCGACCAGGCCGATCCGGGCACCGTCCTGGAGCAGTCCCCGAAGGGCGACACGAAGGCCGAGGAGAACTCCGAGGTCACGCTGAAGGTCGCCACGGAGAAGCTGCTCACCATGCCGCCGGTGACGGGCCGCTCGTACGACGACGCGGTGAACCAGCTGACCGCCTACGGCTTCAAGAACATCGGTCGCAGCGATGTCGACTCCGACAAGCCCGCGGGTACGGTCGTCGAGCAGACCCCCGTGGCCAACGAAAAGGTCGGCAAGGACACCTCGATCATCCTGAAGGTCTCCAAGGGCCCGACGCAGCCCCCGACAGTCCCCATCCCCGAGATCCGCATGCACAAGGTCTCCGAGGCCAAGCAGATGCTGACCCAGGCCGGCTTCACGAACATCCAGTTCGCCGAAGGCAGCTCGGACGACGACAACGCCATTGTCGCCAATGCCGACCCGCAGCCGGGCACACAGTCCGACCCGGCCACCACCACGGTCACTCTCACCACGGTGGGCGGAGGCAACGTCGTCGCCGGGCCGAACGGCGGACAGCGCCACTGACCCGCTCCACACCCCGTACGAACAGAGGGCCCCGGTCACCGCGAAGGTGACCGGGGCCCTCTGCCGTAACGCCTTTCAGCGCAGCTCCACCGGCTTCGTACGGGCGCGGTCGACCTTCTCCGTACGGACCAGCTCGCCCCACACGATGTAGCGGTACTTGGACGTGTAGACCGGGGTGCAGGTCGTGAGCGTGATGTAGCGGCCGGCCTTCTTGGCGCCCGAGCCCTTCGGGACGGGTCCCAGCACGTCGACGTTGTACTTGGACGTCTGCGGCAGCTCGCTGAAGACCTTGTAGATGTACCAGGTGTCCTTCGTCTCGAAGACGATCGCGTCCCCGGTGTGCACCTTGTCGATGTTGTGGAACTTCGCCCCGTGCCCGTCCCGGTGGGCGGCCAGCGCGAAGTTGCCCTCCTTGGCCGAGGGGAGCGCGGATTTCACCGGATCGGTGTAGTAACCGGCGACACCGTCGTTGAGGATGTCGGTGTCGGTGCCCTTCTTGACGAGCACCTCGCCGTTCTTCATCGACGGGACGTGCAGGAAGCCGATGCCGTCCTTGGTGTCCAGCGCGCCGGGCCCGTCGGCCCACTTGTCGCGGACGGTGTGCCCCTGCTTGGTGGCCTCGCGATCGGCGAGCACGTTCGTCCACCACAGCGAGTAGACAACGAAGAGGCCGAGCACCAGACCTGCGGTGATGAGCAGTTCACCGAAGAAACTGACCGCCGTCGCGATGGGATGGCGGCCGCCCTTCCGCGCGGGCGGCGCGGACTCGTCGGTCAGCTCCTGGTCCTCGGTCGTCGCTGTCATCGCACTGCCCTGTCGTCATGGCGTCCGGCCCGTTCAGTCCGCGAGCACGTCGGGCTTCCCCTCGCTGCGCGGCCGTTCGTCGACCATCTTGCCCCAGACGATCAAACGGTACGTACTCGTGAATTCCGGCGTACACGTCGTCAAGGTGATGTACCGGCCGGGCTTGGTGAACCCGGACTGCTCCGGCACCGGCGCGATCACGGAGACGTTGGAGGGCGAGGTCTGCGGCAGCGCGCTCGTCATCTCGTACGTGTAGTACGCCTCCCGGGTCTCGACCACGATCGGGTCGCCGGGCTTCAGGCGGTTGATGTAGCGGAACGGTTCGCCGTGGGTGTTGCGGTGAGCGGCCAGCGCGAAGTTGCCCTGCTTGTCGGAGGGCATCGCCGTCTTCAGCGGCTTCTCGCTGTAGTGGCCGACCATGCCCCGGTCGAGGACCTTCTCCTTGCTGGTGCCCTCGGCGATCGGCGTGACGACGTCCAGCTTGGGGATGTGGATGATGGCGAAGCCCTGCCCCGGCTCGAACGCCTCCTGCTTCACGGGGGTGTTCTCGTTCTTGGCCCAGTCGTCCTGGATCTTGTGGGTCTCCCGGCCGGCGATCTGGTCGGCGCGCACATTCGTCCACCAGAGCTGGTAGGTGACGAACAGCAGCATCAGGACGCCCAGGGTGATGAAGACTTCGCCGATGCCCCGGCTGATGACGATCGCGGGGCTGTCCTTGGCGGCCTTGGCCGCACGGCGCGCCTCCATGCGCGTCATGGGCTTCGCCGGGGTGTCGTCCGCCCCGGCGCCGGGCGGGCGTGGCGCCGGGGCGGCGCGCCGCCTGCCACGGCTCTTCGCGGCACGCCTGCGCTCGGCGCGGCCGCCGGCGGGCGGCTCGGGCTCCGGCCCCGGGCGGGGCGCCGGCCCGGCCGGGTCGCCCGCGTCTATTCGGCCGATGACCTCCGTGGCCGGCTCCACGGCCTCCTCGGCGGGGGGCTGCGGAGGGTCCAGGGGCGGCTGTACGGGCCCCTGGTGGCCGTACCAGTCCCGCTGGTACCCATCGGGGTCGTACCACTCCTGCGGGGCCTGCTGGGGGCCCTGTGGCTCGTAGGGCACCTGCGGCTCCGGGGCCACGGACTGCGGGCCCCCGGGCTCCGGGCCCGGCAGCGGGTCGTTCAACGGGTCCGCCAGCCGGTGGACCGCCGCCTCGAACGCGCCCGGTTCCTCGTACGCCCGCGGATCGTGCGGGTCGTCCTGCCCGGCCCCGGCTCCGTGGCGGGGTGGGGTCACGCGACGGCCTTGCCCACCACCGGAGCGAGGCCCGCCGACCTCTCGACGGCTCCGGTGTCCCCGCAGCGCACCAGCCAGTTGGCCAGCATCAGGTGGCCGTGCTCGGTGAGCACGGACTCCGGGTGGAACTGCACGCCCTCGACGGCCAGCTCGCGGTGGCGCAGGCCCATGATGATGCCGTCGGCGGTCCGCGCGGTGACCTCCAGCTCGTCGGGCACGGTGTCCGGTTCGGCGGCGAGCGAGTGGTAGCGGGTCGCGGTGAACGGCGAGGGCAGTCCGGCGAACACGCCCGCGCCCTCGTGGAGCACCGGCGAAGTCTTGCCGTGCAGCAGCTCGGGGGCGCGGCCGACGACGCCGCCGTACGCCACCGCCATGGACTGCATGCCCAGGCAGACCCCGAAGACCGGGACGCCGGTCGCCGCGCAGTGCCGCACCATGTCGACGCAGACACCCGCGTGCTCCGGGGTGCCGGGGCCGGGGGAGAGCAGGACGCCGTCGAAGCCGTCCTGCGCGTGGGCCGTGGTCACCTCGTCGTTGCGCAGCACCTCGCACTCGGCGCCGAGCTGGTAGAGGTACTGGACGAGGTTGAAGACGAAGCTGTCGTAGTTGTCCACGACCAGGATGCGGGCGCTCACCGGGCGGCCCCCGTCGGCGCGCTCGCTCCGTCGACCGTCACATCGCCGAACGGAAGCAGCGGCTCCGCCCACGGGAAGACGTACTGGAACAGCACATAGACGACCGCCAGGGCGAGCACGAGCGAAATGAACGCACGCACCCACACGTTGCCCGGCAGATGCCGCCAGATCCAGCTGTACATCCAGACCCTCCATTCGGTACCGGGTCCAGACTAAAGGGCCCGGGGCCCGGCGTGGGATGCCTGTGGAAAGCTGTGCGGCGCCTGTCGCCGTCTGCTACTTCACCGGCTCCGCGTAGTGCAGGTCCACCGTGCCCGAGTAGCCGGGGAGGGTCGCCGCCCCCTGCTCGTCCACCTTCCAGCCGAGCCCGTACGCCTTCACGTACAGCAGGTAGTTCTGGATCGCCGGCGAGGCGTCCAGCGCCCGCCGCAGCGCCGCAGTGTCACCGACCGCGGTGATCTTGTACGGGGGTGAGTAGACCCGGCCCTGGAGGATCAGGGTGTTGCCGACGCAGCGCACGGCGCTGGTGGAGATCAGCCGCTGGTCCATGACCTTGACGCCCTTGGCACCGCCCTGCCACAGGGCGTTTACGACGGCCTGGAGGTCCTGCTGGTGGATGACCAGGTCGTTGGGCTGCGGGTCGGGGTAGCCGGGGCTGGCGGTGGCGTTGGGCGGGGCGTCGTCGAGCGTGACGGAGACGGCCGGGCCGGACAGCTCGGTGGTGCCCGCGGTCCGCTCCAGCGCCTTGAGCCTGGCGGCCTCCGCCTTGGTGCTGCCGTTGTCGCGCTGGGCGAGGCTGTCGATGTCCCCGCGCACGGATGCGGCGGACTCCTCCAGCGCGGCGTTCTTCTCGCTGCGCTGCTGGATGAGGTCGGACAGCTTCAGCAGTGAGGCGTCGGTGCGGATATTGGTGCCCTTCGCCGTATTCGCACTGGTCACGAAGATGAGCCCGGCAAGGGCGAAAACGGCAGCCGTGAGCACTCTGGCCGGGTGCCGGAAGGTGCGGCGGACCGGCCCGGGGGGAGAGTCGGCAGAATTGCTCAACGTACCCTTATCTCCTTCGGTGCCACGGAAGGACTACGCTAACGGACGCCCGGGGGAGGCCACATTCCCCCTCGCGCCCCGCCCCGGCGCCAGCCACAGTTCCCTGCGCGGTCACGCAGCGCATCGACAGGAGAGTTCCTCGTGCCGAAGTCACGGATCCGCAAGAAGGCCGACTTCACGCCGCCCCCGGCGAAGCAGGCGACCAACATAAAGCTGACCAGCCGTAGCTGGGTGGCGCCCGTGATGCTGGCGCTCTTCCTCATCGGGCTGGCCTGGATCGTTGTTTTCTATGTGACCGACGGCGATCTGCCGGTGGAGTCGCTGGGGAACTGGAACATCGTCGTCGGGTTCGGCTTCATCGCCGGCGGCTTCGGCGTCTCCACGCAGTGGAAGTAGCCCGCGCGACCGCGTAGAACCACACCCCGGCCCCGCTCCGCAACCCCTGCCCTGAGTTACCCACAGCGTTATCCACAGGTGGGGGAAAAGGTCAGACGATCTGTGGATAACTCTCAGGCCGTTGACGCCGGTGTGACTGCATCCGCCCCCACCCCGGGGCGGGACGCCCCTTGTCCCGACTGGAAAAACCCAGCTCAGGGACAAGGGGCACAGTTGTGCCCGCGATATGCACAAGATCCGGATCAGGCTGTGGAACCCTGTGGACAACTTCGGTCACAAATAGTCCACAAGCGTCCTGTGCGCGTGTACGGGGACGGCCGGATGCGCCCGCTAGGTCAGGGCGGCCGTTCTCGTCACCACGATCAGAACGACGGCCACGAGCACCAGGGCGCAGGTCCCGAACTGCACCAGATCGCGTCGCTCACGCGGGGCGTGCACCATGCCGATCCCAATCAGCACTCCGGCGATCAGTCCCCCGACATGCGCCTGCCAGGCGATCCCGCCCCAGGGGTTGAAGGTGATGATCAGATTGAGCACGAAGATCGCGATGACCGGGCGCATGTCGTAGTTCAGCCGGCGCATCAGTACGGCGGTGGCGCCCAGCAGCCCGTAGATGGCGCCCGAGGCTCCCAGCGACGGCTGGTTCGGCGCCGCGAGCCAGTACGTCAGGGCGCCGCCGGCCAGCCCGGAGAGCAGATAGAGCGCGAGGAAGCGGACCCGGCCCAGCTTCGCCTCCAGCGGTCCGCCCAGCCACCACAGGCCCAGCATGTTGAAGGCGATGTGCCACACCTCCTGGTGCAGGAACATCGACGTCACCAGCCGGTACCACTGGCCTTCCGCGATGCCCTCGGGCGGCCCGCCGTAGTAGAAGTTGGCGCGGCCGAGCAGCATCAGGCGGTCGACCAGCGAATCGTCGGCCAGGACCGCGGCGAACACCGCGATGTTGATCCCCATCAGGATCTTGGTGATCAGCCGGGGGTCCGCCGCGACGACGCCCCCGGCCAGGGTGCGCGGCCGGGCGGCGGACGCGCTGTGCCCCGTACCCGATCCCCGGCGGACGCAGTCCGGGCACTGGAAGCCGACCGACGCGTCGACCATGCAGTCCGGGCAGATGGGCCGGTCGCAGCGGACACACCGGACCGCCGTCTCCCGGTCCGGGTGGCGGTAGCAGTGGGCCGGCCCCTCGACGGGCGGCGGCGGTCCGGCCGCGCCCGGCGGCTGCTGGTCCATCGGTCCCATGGCTTCCCGGTCCCCTCGGTCCTCGTCGTCGCACGGATGCGCACGACACCGCCCCGCGCATCCGTTCTGCCATGAGATACGGACGGGCGGGGCGGTTGGTTCCCGAACGTGGAGTCGGAGAGTGAGAGCGCGAACGCGGAGGGCGATCAGCGCCTCTCGATGGTGACCGACTCGATGACGACGTCCTGCACCGGACGGTCGGTACGCGCGTTGGTCGCGGTGCCCGCGATGGCGTCCACCACCTGCCGGCTCTTCGCGTCCACCACCTCACCGAAAATCGTGTGCTTGCCGGTCAGCCAGGCCGTCGGCGAGACCGTGACGAAGAACTGCGAGCCGTTGGTGCCGGGTCCGGAGTTGGCCATGGCGAGCAGATACGGCTTGGTGAAGGCGAGATCGGGGTGGAACTCGTCCGCGAACTTGTACCCGGGGCCGCCCGTTCCGTTCCCCAGCGGGTCACCGCCCTGAATCATGAAACCGCTGATCACGCGGTGGAAGACGGTGCCGTCGTACAGCCGGGCCCGGGTCGGCTGCCCCGTGGCCGGGTCGGTCCACTCGCGCTCCCCCTCGGCGAGCTCGACGAAGTTCTTGACCGTCTTCGGAGCGTGGTTCGGCAGGAGCCGGATCTCGATGTCGCCCTGATTGGTCTTCAAGGTGGCGTAAAGCTGCTCGGCCACGATCTGCCTTCCGTGAGTCTGCACGTGTGTGCTGCGCGTCTGCGCTGCCCGCCGGCCCGCACCGCTGACCGGGCCGGACCGACGCCCCGATCCTTGCACGGGCCGCCGCCAGGGCGTCCGAGGCGGGAGCCGGGAACCTCCGCGCCGCCGCGGCGCGGACGATGCGGCCAAGTGCGTGACGAACCGGCGCGACAGCGGATGAACCGTGGCATGGTCATCGGAAGGTACCGAATGACCCGGATGCCCGCCCCGCATGCCGCACAGGGCACACGCAGGCATGATCTCGAATTGGGTGGAAAGGCGGAGTACTACCCGCCACCAAGGAGGAGGATCCCGTGACCCGCATCGACAGCGTGCGTGCCGCAACCGACTCGGCGAGGGACAGCGTGCAGCACGCCGCGGAAGTGGTGGCGCCCTACGCCGACTCGGCCAAGGACCAGGCCGTCCACTATGCGCACGAGGCCCGCACGCTGCTCGCACCGAAGGTGTCGAAGGCAGCCATGCAGGCCCGTGTGCAGTACGGCGCGCACGTCGCCCCGCGTATCGAGCTCGCCCGCACACACGTACCCCCCAAGGTTGACGAGGTCGGCCGGCGCGCCGCGCTCCGCACCCGTCGGGCCGCCCGCAGCGCCGCGGACTACACCGTCCCGCGCATCGAGAGCGCCCGCGCCGCCGCCCAGCCGGTGGCGGAGGAAGCCGCCGCGCGCAGCGCCGCCGCGGTGGCCGCCCTGCGCGGCCAGGTCACGGCGAAGCAGATCCGCAAGCTGGCCCGGAAGCACGAGCGGCGGGCCAGGGCGGGCAAGGCGTTCAAGGGCCTGGCCGTGACCGGTGTCCTGGCGGCCGTCGGCTACGCGGTGTGGCGCTGGTGGGACAAGCAGGCCAACCCGGAGTGGCTGGTGGAGCCGCCCGCCCCCACCGAGGTCGACGACCGCGCGCCGCTGTCCTCCGTCGACGGCAGCCCGCACGCCTCGACGCTCCTGGACCCCGAGGTCGAGGCCAAGCAGGCCGACGCCGAGGCAGCCGGCGAGGACGGCCCGGACGACCGCGCCTGACCGGCGTACACCGCGCGGCGGCAAGCGCACCGGAACGGGCGCCGGAGGACCCCGAGGTCTCCCGGCGCCCGTCCGCGTACCCGGGAACCCACCTCCGTAACCGGCCTCGCGCAATGCAAAGAGGCTCCCTGATCCGCGTTTCCGCAGTTCAGGGAGCCTCTTGGGATGTGGAGCCTAGGAGATTCGAACTCCTGACATCTGCCTTGCAAAGGCAGCGCTCTACCAACTGAGCTAAGGCCCCGACAGCACGCAGCCCGAACACCTCGATGTTTCGGCCACCGCCGCAGAACAGAGTACCGGCTCACCCCGGTGATCCTGCAAAAATTCGGGGACTCCCCGTGTGCGACCACGCTCCGTAAGATGCTGGTCGAGGTTCGCAGCAGCGAAGCCGATGCGAAGGGGAGACGCAATGGATGCAGCGCAGCAAGAGGCGACGGCCAGAGCCAGAGACCTCCAGCGCAGTTGGTACGGGGAGCCGTTGGGGGCGCTCTTCCGCCGGCTGATCGACGACCTCGGCCTCAACCAGGCCCGCCTCGCCGCGGCACTCGGACTGTCCGCTCCCATGCTCTCCCAGCTCATGAGCGGTCAGCGCGCGAAGATCGGCAACCCGGCTGTCGTCCAGCGCGTCCAGGCCCTTCAGGAGCTGGCCGGCCAGGTCGCCGACGGCAGCGTCAGCGCGGCCGAGGCCACGGCCCGCATGGAGGAGATCAAGAAGTCCCAGGGCGGCTCGGTCCTTTCCGGCACCGGCCAGACCACATCGAGCGGCGGAGCGCCCACCGTCCGCCGGGTGGTCCGGGAGATCCAGTCGCTGCTGCGCTCGGTCGCGGCGGCCGGTGACATCATCGATGCGGCGGACTCCCTCGCCCCGACCCACCCGGAACTGGCAGAGTTCCTCCGGGTGTACGGAGCAGGGCGCACCGCGGAAGCGGTGGCGCACTACGAGAGCCACCAGAACTAGGCCCCGCACGGGACAGGGCACGGGCCGGAACATGAACGGGGAGCGGGCGCAGCGCCATGGGTGAGGTCTTCGCCGGACGGTACGAACTGGTCGATCCGATCGGACGCGGTGGGGTCGGTGCCGTGTGGCGCGCCTGGGACCACCGGCGCCGCCGCTATGTGGCGGCCAAGGTGCTCCAGCAGAGCGACGCGCACACGTTGCTCCGCTTCGTCCGTGAACAGGCGCTGCGCATCGAGCACCCCCATGTGCTGGCGCCTGCCAGCTGGGCCGCCGACGACGACCAGGTCCTCTTCACCATGGACCTGGTCAGCGGTGGCTCGCTGGCCCATGTCATCGGCGACTACGGCCCGTTGCCCCCTCGGTTCGTCTGCACCCTGCTCGACCAGCTGCTGTCCGGCCTCTCGACGGTGCATGCCGAAGGTGTCGTGCACCGGGACATCAAACCGGCCAACATCCTGATGGAGGCCACCGGCCGGGGCCGCCCGCATCTGCGCCTTTCGGACTTCGGCATCTCCATGCGCAAGGGCGAGCCGCGTCTCACCGAGACGAACTACGTGGTGGGGACGCTCGGTTACTTCGCACCCGAGCAGATGATGGGTGCCGAACCGGACTTCCCGGCGGACCTCTTCGCGGTCGGCCTGGTCGCCCTCTATCTGCTCCAGGGCACCAAGCCCGACTCGCAGCAGCTCATCGAGCACTTCGCGGAGCACGGCACGCCCAGTGCCCCGGACGGCGTCCCGGAGCCGCTGTGGCAGGTCATCGCGGGGCTCCTCCAGCCGGACCCGCAGAACCGATTCCGTACGGCCACGGGGGCGCGCAAGGCCCTGAACGCCGCCGTCGAGATGCTTCCCGAGCCCTCGGACGCCGAGGAGCCGGTGGAGGTCTTCGACCAGATCGGCCCGCTTCCCGAGGGCTTCGGCCCCGACGGCCCCGTGCCGCCCGGCAGTCCTGCGTCAGCGCACTCACCTGGTCCTCAGACAAGTGCCCCGGCTCCCCAGCCGGCGACGCCCCTGGCGACCGGCCCGCACTCCGGCGGGCAGCAGCAGCCCTACCCCTCCGCGCCCGCTCCCATGTCCGAGACGGGCAGCTTCCACCTCCCGCCTCCCGGCCCGGGCGTTCCCGCGCACCAGGCCCCGCAAACCGCCGCACCCGCCGCGGCCCCGTACGGCTACCCGAACCCGGCCGGCTACACCGCCCCCGACGCGGGTCCCGTGCACGCACCGGCTCCCGGCCCGCAGGATCAGTCCTTCACCCACCCCTACACGGCCCCCCGGCAAGGGGCTGCCCCCTTCCAGGCACCGGCGGCCGCCCCGGGAAAGCGTCCGGGACCGCCCCCGAAGGTGACGGTCCCGGTCCTGCTGGTGGCGCTGGTCTGCTTCGCCGTGGGCATCTGGGCGCTGACCCAGTCCTGAGTACGAGGACGGCCGCCCCGCCTACCAAGCCTGGGGCGGCCCTCCGTACGGGTACTGCCCGCCCGTGGGTGCGGCCGGTGCGGCCGCCGCACGGCGTCGCGCGATCAGGGTCCACGCCCCCAGCCAGAGCACCAGCACGGTGCCGGCGCCGATTCCGGCCGCCGCGACCAGCTTCATCGTGCCCCGCTCGCTCCTGGCCTCGGCGGCCTGCGCGCCGCTCTGCCCTTCCCGCGCCGCGTCCTTGTCGCCCTGGGTCACGGTGAAGATCCCTGCATCGCCCTTGTACGGCGACTTCCCCGCCTCGCCCTTCACAGTGATCTTGAGGGTCAGCGCGATCGGCTTCTGCCCGTACGCCTTCGCGACATCCGGGCTCAGCGTGACGGAGAGGTAGTACCAGCCCGCGAACCGCATCCCGCCGACATCGTCACTGGAGTCGTACCGGTTCCGGTACGCCACCGGGGGCAGCGGGTCGAAGGGGACGGAGACCGGCTTTCCCGAATAGGACGTCGGCGACACATCGGTGACATGCCCCAGCGCCGGGTTCTCCAGCGACACCGACAGCGCGTTGCTGACGTACGTGTTCTTCGCGGCGGTGCTGTTGCTCAGCTCGGTGGTGGCGAAGAGCTGCTGGCCCCAGTCCACCGGCACCCGGTAGAAGAGCGTCTGCCCGGGCTCGATCCGGTCCTTCCACTCACCGGTCTCCAGGCTCGTGGCGTCGTAGTAACCGGCGCCCCCGCGACGCGTGGAGTCCGTGGCGGCGGTGGGCGGCGGCGGTGACGCGGATGCCCAGGACGTCGGGGCGCTGGACGGCGCGGAGGAGGGTTTCGCGAGCTCCGGCTCGGAGGCGTAACGCAGCTCCAGGTCCCACTCCCCCTGATCGGAGGTCGCCTTGCTCTCCCGCTCGATCAGCGCGTAGTACGTACCGGCGTCCTGGCAACTGCCGTCGTTGTCGATCCGCCGGGAGGCATAGGCGGCGATGGGGCGCGGATACTGCGCGGACCCGAACACGGCGTCCTGCGAACTGCACTCGTCGTCCGAGCTGTCCCGGATGCTGACCGTGATCCCGTCCCCGTACGACACCTTGCCGCCGCCCTTCGGCACGACGACGGCGGAGACATAGGCATTCGTCTTCGCGTCCAGGTCCAGCCGGTAGTACAGCTTCTGCCCGCCCCGGATCGCGCTCTTGTAGACCCCGCCCGGCTTCAGCTTCGTCGCCTCGGCACTGATCTCGGCGCCGCCGGCCGGCTCTGCGTCCGGATCGAAGGTGTACGAGCCGGAGGCACCGGCCGCGTACGCCTGTCCCGGCAGCGCCGCCACCGCGAACACCGCCGCCACCGCCGCGAGCGCCCCCCGTATCCTGCTGCGCCGCCTCATCACGCGCTTCCCCTCGTCATCCGTACGGCCGCCCGTCGACGGCCGCGTACATATACGAACACGGCCAGAATCGCGGCCATGGCGGCAGCCCCCGCGCCCGCGGCCGCAACGACCGCCCATCCTGCCCCTCCCGCACCACCACTGTCTGCGGCGGCGACCGAATCATCCCGCTTGTCCGCCCCCGTGCCCTCCGCGCCGCCGGTCTTCCCGCCCGCCGGTCCCGTAACCGCCGGAGCGTCACGTCCCGGCCCGGAGCGTTCCTCACCCAGCACCGCCACCCGCAGCACCACACCGACCTCCGGGTTCTCCGCGATCTCCGCGGCCCGGGCGCCCAGCGTCACCGAGATGTAGAAGTCGCCCCCGACGCGCACCGGCTGGACGTACGACCGGCTCTCGTAGCGGTTGGTCCAGGCGATCGGGACCCCGCCCATCCGGACCGCCGCGGGGCTGCCGTCGTACAGCGTGCTCGTGTGGAACTCACCGCCCCCGTCGAGCGGGAAGCGGGCCGGTGTGTAGAGCCGGGTCGCGCCGTACGAGTAGGTGTGGTGGGCCCGGTCCACCGTGGGCTCGTTCGCGAACTCGACGGCGTAGGACACCTGCTGGCCCCAGCCCGCCGGGACCTTGTACCAGAGGGTCTGCGAGGGCAGGACGCGGTCGCGCCACACGCCGGGACCGAGCTTCCGCGCATCGTTGAAGCCGGTGCCGCCCCGCACATCGCGCGGATCGCCCATGGGCAGCTCGGCGTCCGCGTCGCCCTCGCCGAACTCCGTCTCCGACTGGGCGGGCGTCACCCCGTCCGCCGGCGGCGCCTCGGTCCCGTACACCAGCTCAAGGGGCCAACGGGCCGCGTCCGAGCCCTTCTTGCTCGTCCGCTCCACCACGAGCCGGTAGCGGCCCGCACGGTCGCAGACGCGGCCGCCGTCCGGGGAGGGGACCCGGGCGACGGCGGCCGTCAGCGGCACCGCGCCCTCCCGCTGCGAGAAGCGCGCGGTGTCCGTCGCGCAGTACCCGTGTCCGGTGTGCTCGATCCTGGTGGTGAGGGCGTCGAACGTGTCCACGGCCGCCCCCGGCTGCGGGACCGCCGTCGCGGCGAGGTCCGCGGTGGAGACGGCGTCGAAGTCCACCGCGTAATACCGCTTCTCGCCGGGCCCGATGGTGTCCAGGTACTGCCCGGGGGTCAGTACGGGTGCCCGGTCGGCGGTGGCCGCGCCGGTCACCCGGCGGCCCTTCAGCCGGTAGCCGTCCGCCGAGAGCCGGGCGGCGCGCTGGAGTTGGCGGGCCAGCGCGTCGGCGTCCGGGGCGTCGTAATAACGGCCGTTGCCCGCACGCGCGATGCACTCCAGCTGTTCGCGGGCGGGGCCCTTCACCTGGAAGCCGACGGTGTCGATGCGCAGCCCGAGCCCTTCCCCGCCGAGCCGCTCGGCAACCTCGCAGGGCGCCGGCGCACCGCAGTTGTCCTCGCCGTCCGAGACCAGCAGGATCGTGCGCGTACCGATGGCGCCGTCCGCCGGTTCGGGCAGGTCCTCGGCCGCCTTGCGGAGCGAGAGGCCGATGGGGGTGTCGCCCCGGGGCCGCACCGCCTCGACCGCCCGCTTCAGTCCGCCTCGGTCCAGCGCGCGCACCGGCTGGACGAGGCGGGTGTCCGTACAGCCGTGCGACCGGTCGGCGCCGTAGACCCGCAGCCCGGTCGGGAAGCCGTCCGGAAGGCCGTCCACCACCGTGGAGACGGCCGCGCGGGCGCTCTCCATCCGGGTGCGGCCGGTGCCGTCGTCGTCCCCCATGGAGCCGGATGAGTCGAGCACCATCACCAGGCTGCCGTTGCCGCCGGACCGCGCGGCGGCCGGTTTGCCCTGGGCGGCCGTTGCCGCCGGGGTGGGCAGCGCACCCGCCACCAGGGCGAACAGCGCCCCACCGATCAGAATCCCCGCCCGCGCACCGCCGCGGTGATGGCCTGTCCTCACCCGTGCCCCCTCGACCGAACAGCCAATGTCTTTGCTCACGCAAGCTATTGATTTGCTTACGCGAACTCAAGAGCACGGCTGTCACGGTCCCGCAACAGCACGAAGCCCCGGCCGCGTCAGCGACCGGGGCTCGTACCAGGCTGTTCTGTCTCAGACACCCGAACCTGCGGGCACGGAGTCGGTCGCCTCCGTCCACAGATCCTGCTCGGCGCGATCCGCCTGGATCTGGCGGTACACGAGGAGCCCGCCGATGGCGGCCAGTGCGACCAGGAGAAGCTTCTTCACCGCGCGACCTCGTCCTTCGTTGACGTAGGGGACTTCTGGCGCCCGACTATACACACCGGCCGATATCGACCGGTGACCTCCCCGCAACCCAATTGGCGCCTGCCGACGTGCGGCCGGAACCCCTCTGTGCGTGCCCTTCGGAAGCCCTCACGGGAGGCCGGGACGGACCGGTTGAACCATACGAGTGGTGTTCATCTGAAGATCGGCGCATGCGCGGCGTCGGTCCACGAAATCGCGGGCCGGATCCACATCATCGGAAAGGTAAGCAAACCGGACCACCTGAAAGTGAGGGGCCATGAGCACCGTCTCGGCCAAGAACCTCTGGACCGCCCTCGTCACCGCGTTCCTCGCACTCCTCGCGGCCCTGGGCCTCGCGAGCACCACGGCCACCGCCGCGCAGGCCACAACCACGAACACGGAGCCGGCGGCCACGGCCCACGAGCACACCCCCGCCGCCCGCGCAACCGCGACCGGACCTTCGGTGCGATGGACCCTTCCGCGTGACCGGGCGCTGCCGCCCACGATGAAGCAGCGCATCCGCGCCGAGGCCCACGGCTCCTCACCCGCCACCCGGCATCTGTCCGCGGACACGAAGAACGCCGTGAACACCACCGGCTCCGCCCGCACCTCGCACGGCACTCCGGCGCAGGACGCCTCGCTCCTCCCACCGTGACAGCGCCATAGCACCTGACCCCCTGAGCCCCCGGGCCGGTTCACACCGGACGGGGGCTTTCCCGTGCGCCCTGTGAGGGAAGCCGGGGCCCTGCATCTCGTACGAGCTCCAGGCCGGCAGGGCCGGCACCGGGACCTCCCTCCACGAGAGGCCGCCCCACCCACGCGTGAGCACAGACGGATGACGGGCTACCGCTTCAGCGCTCGGTAGCGCTTCAGGAGAGCAGTGATCTTGTCAGGATCAGCACGGCTGTTCAGCTCTGCCAGAAGATCGTCGGGACAGAGTTCGTAGAGGTCACCCCACCAGCGTCGCCCCTTGTTGTCCCAGATCCTGTAGCCGCCCGGCACTCCGCGTGCGACGTACCGCCGTCTGCTCACGCTGCCCCTCCCGTCGTTGTTCCCCTGGTCAGCAAAGCAGGAGGGAGGCCGTGCGTGCGGCTGTACCTGATCCCGGTCCGCATCCTGGTCCTCGGCCTGCGCCGCAGTGAGATGAACGACGAATCGTGGGCGCCGGTGGGCGTCAGCCGTAGATGTCGAAGGCCCCCCACTGTTTCCGGTGAGGGGCCTTCGTTCTGGTGGGGCTAACAGGATTTGAACCTGTGGCCTCATCCTTATCAGGGATGCGCTCTAACCAACTGAGCTATAGCCCCGCCGCGCTTTTCCGTCGCGCTGACTTCTGAAGATTAGCGCACGTCGGGGCCAGTCCCAAAATCGATACCCGGTGGGCTACTCGTCCTCCGCCAGCGTGAGCTCGACACCGCCCACGAAGCCCGCCGACAGGTTGTAGATGAAGGCGCCCAGGGTGGCCAGCGCGGTGGCCAGGACCACGTCGATCACCGCGATGACCGAGGTGAAGATCAGGACCCTGGGCAGCGACAGGAACGCCTGGAGGTCGAAGCCGTTGCCCTCGTTGGAACCGGTCGCCTCGCTGATGGTGCCGCCCACGGTGGAGAAGACGCCCATCGCGTCCATCACCATCCACAGGACCGCCGACGCCATCACCGTGCAGATGCCGAGCGCGATGGACAGCAGGAAGCTGACCTTCATCACCGACCACGGATCGGCCTTGGACACCCGCAGACGCGCCTTGCGGGTACGCGGAGTGGTCCGCGCCCCCGTCCGCGGCTTGCGGGCCGTCTGGGCCGGTCCCACGCCCTGCTGAGCACCGTAGGGCCGCCCACCGCCCTGAGTCCCGCCCGGAGGCGAGGGGTAAGCCTGCGGCGGGTGGTACGGGCCCGCCTGGCCAGGTGCGGGTTCCCGCTCTCCGGGCAGCGGCCCGGTCGCGTAACCCTCGTACTGGGGCTGAGGGCCCCGCGTATCCGTCACAGTGCCCCCTTGGGAGTCCGTGGCGGGGCCACGGGCACCGTTACCTCCGGCTCCGGAAGCGGCCGAACCGGCGCCCGTGGCTCCACTCACGCTTTACTCCTCGTGCTCCCTGGTCGAGGACGACGTGTCCTCGACATTGCTGTCGACCGTGCTGCCCGCGGCCTCGTCGGCCGTGGTCGCCCCGGTCGTGCCGCCTTCGGCGTCGCTGTCGACGGGTCCGTCGACCTCGTCGGCCTCGCGGCCCGCCTCGGCATTGCGGGCGATGCCGACGACGGCGTCCCGCTTGCCCAGATTGATCAGTTGGACGCCCATGGTGTCACGGCCCGTCTCCCTGACTTCGTTGACTCGCGTACGAATCACACCGCCGCCGAGCGTGATGGCGAGGATCTCGTCCGTCTCCTCCACCACCAGCGCGCCGACCAGCGAGCCCCGGTCCTCCACGATCTTGGCGGCCTTGATGCCGAGGCCACCGCGACCCTGGACGCGGTACTCGTCGACCGCGGTCCGCTTCGCGTACCCGCCGTCGGTGGCAGTGAACACGAAAGTACCGGGCCTGACGACATTCATCGAGAGCAGTTCGTCTCCCTCACGGAAACTCATGCCCTTGACGCCCGAGGTGGCGCGGCCCATCGGCCGCAGCGCCTCGTCCGTAGCGGTGAACCTGATCGACTGGGCCTTCTTGCTGATGAGCAGCAGATCGTCATCGGCCGAGACCAGCTCCGCGCCGATCAGCTCGTCGTCGGCGCCGTCCGCGGTCTCCCGCAGATTGATGGCGATGACGCCGCCGGAGCGGGGCGAGTCGTAGTCCTTCAACGCGGTCTTCTTCACCAGGCCGCCCTGGGTGGCCAGGATCAGATAGGGCGCGGCGTCGTAGTCGCGGATCGCCAGGATCTGCGCGATCCGCTCGTCCGGCTGGAAGGCCAGCAGGTTCGCCACGTGCTGGCCGCGCGCGTCCCGGCCGGCGTCCGGCAGCTCGTACGCCTTGGCGCGGTAGACCCGGCCCTTATTGGTGAAGAACAGCAGCCAGTGGTGCGTCGTGGACACGAAGAAGTGGTCGACGATGTCGTCTTCCTTGAGCTTCGTGCCGCGCACGCCCTTGCCGCCGCGCTTCTGCGAGCGGTAGTCGTCCGTCTTGGTGCGCTTCACATAGCCGCCGCGGGAGATCGTGACGACGATGTCCTCCTCGGCGATCAGGTCCTCGATGGACATGTCGCCCTCGAAGGGCACCAGCTTGGAACGCCGGTCGTCGCCGAACTTGTCGACGATCGCCGCCAGCTCCTCGCTGACGATCTGCCGCTGCCGCGCCGGCGAGGCCAGGATCTCGTTGTACTCGTTGATCTTCGCCTGGAGCTCGTCGTGCTCGGCGGTGATCTTCTGGTGCTCCAGCGCGGCCAGCCGGCGCAGCTGCATCTCCAGGATCGCGTTCGCCTGGAGGTCGTCGATCTCCAGCAGGCCCATCAGGCCCTCGCGCGCGATCTCGACGGTCTGGCTGCGCCGGATGAGGGCGATGACCTCGTCAATGGCGTTCAGGGCCTTCAGCAGGCCGCGCAGGATGTGCGCGCGCTCCTCGGCCTTGCGCAGCCGGAACTTCGTACGCCGGACGATGACCTCGATCTGGTGCGTCACCCAGTGGCGGATGAACGCGTCGATCGACAGGGTGCGCGGCACCCCGTCCACCAGCGCCAGCATGTTGGCGCCGAAGTTGGACTGGAGGTCGGTGTGCTTGTACAGGTTGTTCAGAACGACCTTGGCGACCGCGTCCCGCTTCAGTACGACGACCAGGCGCTGGCCGGTACGCGAGGAGGTCTCGTCGCGCACGTCGGCGATGCCGCCGATCTTGCCGTCCTTCACCAGGTCGGCGATCTTCTGCGCGAGGTTGTCGGGGTTGGTCTGGTACGGAAGCTCCGTGACGACCAGGCACTGGCGGTTCTGGATCTCCTCGACCGCCACGACCGCGCGCATCGTGATCGAGCCACGGCCCGTGCGGTACGCCTCTTCGATGCCCTTGCGGCCGACGACCAGCGCACCGGTCGGGAAGTCCGGGCCCTTGATCCGCTCGATCAGGGCTTCCAGCAGCTCCTCCTGGGAGGCTTCCGGGTTCTCCAGGTACCACTGGGCGCCGGACGCGACCTCGCGCAGATTGTGCGGCGGGATGTTGGTCGCCATGCCGACCGCGATGCCCGCGGAGCCGTTGACCAGCAGGTTCGGGAAGCGCGCCGGGAGGACCGTCGGCTCCTGGTTGCGGCCGTCGTAGTTGTCCTGGAAGTCGACGGTCTCCTCGTCGATGTCCCGGACCATCTCCATGGACAGCGGCATCATCTTGCACTCGGTGTACCGCATGGCGGCGGCCGGGTCGTTGCCCGGGGAACCGAAGTTGCCGTTGGAGTCCACCAGCGGCATGCGCATCGACCACGGCTGGGCCAGGCGGACCAGGGCGTCGTAGATCGAGGAGTCGCCGTGCGGGTGGTACGTACCCATGACGTCACCGACGACACGGGCGCACTTGTAGAAGCCCTTCTCGGGGCGGTAGCCGCCGTCGTACATCGCGTACAGCACCCGGCGGTGGACGGGCTTGAGGCCGTCCCGCACGTCGGGCAGCGCACGCGAGACGATGACGGACATCGCGTAGTCGAGGTAGGAGCGCTGCATCTCCGTCTCAAGCCCGACGGGCTCGACACGCATACCCACACCTTCGACGGGCGGAACCTCTTCGGGCGTCACGGGTGCGGGGGTGTTCTCGTCGGCCATTGCTGGTCAAAGTCCTTTCGCGCTGCGGCTTGCTTGTACGGCCGACTCAGATGTCGAGGAAGCGGACGTCCTTGGCGTTGCGCTGGATGAACGAGCGCCGCGCCTCGACGTCCTCACCCATGAGCACCGAGAACAGGTCGTCGGCCTGCGCCGCGTCGTCCAGCGTGACCTGGCCGAGCACCCGGTGGTCGACGTCCATCGTGGTGACGCGCAGCTCCTCGGCGTTCATCTCGCCGAGACCCTTGAAGCGCTGGATCGAGTCTTCCCTGATCCGCTTGCCGTTCTGCTTGCCGAGCGCGACCAGGGCGTCCCGCTCGCGGTCCGAGTACGCGTACTCGGAGTCGTCGCGACCCCACTTGATCTTGTAGAGCGGGGGGCGCGACAGGTAGACGTGGCCGGCCTCGACCAGCGGACGCATGAAGCGGAACAGGAAGGTCAGCAGCAGGGTGTTGATGTGCTGGCCGTCGACGTCGGCGTCCGCCATCAGGATGATCTTGTGATAGCGGAGCTTCTCGATGTCGAAGTCCTCGTGGACCCCGGTGCCGAACGCCGAGATCAGCGCCTGGACCTCGGTGTTCTGAAGGATCTTGTCGACCCGGGCCTTCTCGACGTTCAGGATCTTGCCGCGGATCGGCAGGATCGCCTGGTACATCGGATTGCGGCCGGACTTGGCCGAGCCGCCTGCGGAGTCACCCTCCACGATGAAGATCTCGCACTTGGTGGGGTCGTTCGACTGGCAGTCGCTGAGCTTGCCGGGGAGCGACGCGCTCTCCAGCAGCCCCTTGCGCCGGGTCAGGTCGCGCGCCTTGCGGGCCGCCACACGGGCGGTCGAGGCGGCGATGCCCTTGCGGATGATGTCGGCCGCCTCGTTGGGATTGCGGTCGAACCAGTCCGTCAGCTGCTCGTGGACGACCTTCTGCACGAAGGTCTTGGCCTCCGTGTTGCCCAGCTTGGTCTTCGTCTGGCCCTCGAACTGCGGCTCGCCCAGCTTCACCGAGATGATCGCGGTCAGACCCTCGCGGACGTCCTCACCGGTGAGGTTGTCGTCCTTCTCGCGAAGCAGCTTCTTGTCGCGGGCATACCGGTTGACCAGCGAGGTCAGCGCGGCGCGGAAGCCTTCCTCGTGCGTACCGCCCTCATGCGTGTGGATCGCGTTGGCGAAGGAGTACACACCTTCGCTGTACTGCGTGTTCCACTGCATGGCGATCTCGACCGAGAGCAGCCGGTCCTTGTCCTCGGCCTCGATGTCGATCACCGACTGGTGGATGACATCGCCCTTGCGGGAGTTGAGGTACTTGACGAAGTCGACGATGCCGTTCTCGTAGTGGTACGTGACCGAGCGGGCCACTTCCTCCTCGGGAACCTCCACCGCCTCGGCGCTGTCCGCACCGGCCGTCGCCTTCGCCGACTCGCGTTCGTCGGTCAGCTTGAGAGTGAGGCCCTTGTTGAGGAAGGCCATCTCCTGGAAGCGGCGCGAGAGCGTCTCGAAGGAGTACTCGGTCGTCTCGAAGATGTCGCCGTCGGCCCAGAAGGTGACGCTCGTGCCCGTCTCGTCGGTGGCCTCGTTACGCGCCAGCGGGGCGGTCGGGACACCGAACTTGTAGTCCTGGGTCCAGCGGTACCCGTCGGTCCTCACCTCGACGGCCACCCGCGTGGACAGGGCGTTGACGACGGAGACACCGACGCCGTGCAGACCACCGGAGACGGCGTAACCGCCGCCGCCGAACTTGCCGCCCGCGTGCAGGACGGTGAGCACGACCTCGACGGCGGGCTTGCCCTCGGACGGCACGATGCCGACCGGGATGCCACGACCGTTGTCGACCACGCGCACCCCGCCGTCGGCGAGGATCGTGACGTCGATGGTGTCCGCGTGCCCGGCCATGGCCTCGTCGACCGAGTTGTCCACGACCTCCTGTACGAGGTGGTGGAGACCGCGCTCACCGGTCGAGCCGATGTACATGCCGGGTCGCTTGCGGACCGCGTCCAGACCCTCCAGCACGGTGATCGCGCTGGCGTCGTACGAGGGCTGCGCCTCGGCCGGAGCGGGAGCGGCATCGCCCTCGTCCTGGGTGGACGGAATGTTCTCGTTGGGGTTGCCGGAATCGGCCACGAAGCGCCCTTTCTGGCACAGCACAGGCCGTTCTCCGGGCAGGCGGGAGCGGCTGCGTCGTTCGGCTTGTATCGACGAATCCCGCAAGACACGGGATTGTTCATCAGTCTACCGGTAGCACCGACCCGAATGGGGGTTTGCGGGTACCTGAGTACGCATGTGCCGCCCTGAATGAGCGGCTGACGACTCCCCATATCCGGGACGGGGCCTCAAGGGGCTCACACAGGCGTTGAGCGCTTCGGCCTGTCAGCCCTCCGCTACGGTGAGGGACGCCCGCCCACCACCACCTGGTTTCACGTGAAACGTGACCGGGTCCCCGGACAGCCGGAACCCGGCTCAGGTCCGGCTGCGGATGCCAAAAGCCCAGGTCGCAGCAGGTCAGCCGTAGGTGTCGCCCGGGCCCGTGCTCCCCGGGGCGCGCAGCGGACCGTACCGGTGCTGCGGCCCGCCGGGACCCAGCACCTTGATCATCCGCACCGTGCCGTTTCCCAGGTCCGCGTTGAGCCGGGCCACCAGCTGGGGAGCCAGCAGCCGCAGCTGCGTCGCCCAGGCCGTCGAATCGCACTGCACCGTCAGTACGCGCTGGTCCGGCTCCTCGTCGTACCGCACGGGCACGCAGTGCAGCGCGAGGTCGTCGCCGACGATCTGTGGCCAGCGGCCCATCACCCCGCCCACCGCCGCCGGGGTCTCCCAGCCGCGCTCGGTGATCAGCCGGTTGATCGCGGCGCCCAGCGGCAGCGGATCGCGGCCGTCCCGCCGCGCCCCGGAGCGCAGCCCGCCGCCGCGCCGGGCCTGCTTCTTCTGCTGCGCCGCCTCACCGCGCGCCCGCGCCTGCTCCTTCGCCGCTCGCAGAGCGACCCGAGCCAGGTCCACACCGGACGGCTCCGCCGGCTTCGCCCCGTCCTCGGCGCCCGGGGCCTTGCCCTCACCGTCGCCGCTCACACCCGCTCCACCTCGCCGGCGGACACCGCGTACCGCGTCCCCGCGAGCGCACCCGGCACGTCGTCGTCCACCGCCGCGGTCACCAGCACCTGCTCGGCCGGGGCCACCAACTCCGCCAGCCGCTCCCTGCGGCGGGCGTCCAGCTCGGCGAACACGTCGTCCAGCACCAGCACCGGTTCGTTGCCCTCGCCGCGCAGCAGTTCGTACGAGGCGAGGCGCAGCGCCAGCGCATACGACCAGGACTCCCCGTGGCTCGCGTACCCCTTGGCGGGCATGCCGCGCAGGCCGAGCACCAGGTCGTCGCGGTGCGGGCCGACCAGCGTCACTCCGCGCTCGATCTCCTGCTTGCGGACGCCGGCCAGGGCTTCGATGAGCTGTGCGTACAGCTCCTCACGCGTGCGCGCGGGGCCGGCCCCGCCGCCGACGGAGCCGCGGTAGTCCAGCGCCACCGGGCCGCCGCCCGGCGCCACGTCCCCGTACGCCTTGTCCGCCAGCGGCTGGAGCGTGGCGATCAGATCCAGGCGCTGGGCCAGCAGCTCCGCGCCGACTCCGGCCAGATGCTGGTCCCACACGTCGAGCGTCGACAGATCCAGGGAACGCCCGCCGTGTCTGCGTGCCATCGCGGCGGACTTCAGCAGCGTGTTCCGCTGCTTGAGCACGCGTTCGTAGTCGGAGCGCACCCCGGCCATCCGCGGCGCCCGCGCGGTGATCAGCTCGTCCAGGAACCGCCGGCGCTCGCCGGGGTCGCCCTTGATCAGGGCCAGGTCCTCGGGGGCGAACAGCACGGTCCGCACGATGCCGAGCACATCACGGGGTCTGACCTGCGACGATCGGTTGATCCGGGCGCGGTTCGCCTTGCCGGGGTTGAGCTCAAGCTCGACCAGCTGCGAGCGCTCGCCCTGGGTGACGGCCGCCCTGATCACCGCGCGCTCGGCGCCCATGCGGACGAGCGGAGCGTCGGAGGAGACACGGTGGCTGCCGAGCGTGGCGAGATAGCCGACGGCCTCCACCAGATTCGTCTTGCCCTGACCGTTGGCCCCCACGAACGCGGTGACGCCCGGGTCGAGGGACACCTCGGCCCGGGCGTACGAGCGGAAGTCGGCCAGCGACAGATGCGTGACGTGCATGTGGTGCGCCGACCTTCCCGGCTTCCTGCTCCGTGCTCCGTCGGTGGGAGGGCCGGTCCTGCCCCTCCCACCGCTCGTCGCGGGGTTACTTCTTGTTCTCGACCGCGTGGCCGCCGAACTGGTTGCGCAGCGCGGCGATCATCTTCATCTGCGGGGAGTCGTCCTGGCGCGAGGCGAAGCGCGCGAAGAGCGACGCGGTGATCGCGGGCAGCGGCACCGCGTTGTCGATCGCGGCCTCCACCGTCCAGCGGCCCTCGCCCGAGTCGGCCGCGTAGCCGCGGAGCTTGTCGAGGTGCTCGTCGTCGTCCAGGGCGTTGACCGCCAGGTCGAGCAGCCAGGAACGGATGACCGTGCCCTCCTGCCAGGAGCGGAAGACCTCGCGCACGTCGGTGACGGAGTCGACCTTCTCCAGGAGTTCCCAGCCCTCGGCGTACGCCTGCATCATGGCGTACTCGATGCCGTTGTGGACCATCTTGGCGAAGTGGCCGGCGCCGACCTTGCCCGCGTGGACCGAGCCGAAGTCACCCTCGGGCTTCAGGGCGTCGAAGATCGGCTGGACCTTCGCCACGTCCTCGGCGTCGCCGCCGTACATGAGCGCGTAGCCGTTCTCCAGGCCCCAGACGCCGCCGGAGACGCCGCAGTCCACGAAGCCGATGCCCTTGGCGCGCAGCTCCTCCGCGTGCTTCTCGTCGTCGGTCCAGCGGCTGTTCCCGCCGTCCACGACGATGTCGCCGGGCGACAGGAGCTCGGCCAGCTCGTCCACGGTGGACTGGGTCGCGGCTCCGGCCGGGACCATCACCCACACGACCCGGGGGCCCTTGAGGCTGCCCACAAGCTCTTCCAGGCTGTGGACGTCGGCGAGATCCGGGTTGCGGTCGTAACCGATGACGGTGTGGCCTGCGCGGCGGATGCGCTCGCGCATGTTGCCGCCCATCTTGCCGAGGCCGACGAGACCGAGCTCCATCAGAGATTCCTTAGCGTTGTGCCGATTCGTACCCGCATCCGAGCCTACGCCCGGAAGGGGACAGGACGCCGGGCGTGCTCGGCGCTGAACACGCCCGTCGGGCCCCGCCGGGGCGGGGCCGGGAGAGGTCAGCCGGAGAGGCGGACCGGCATGATCAGGTACTTGTACGCGTCGTCCGCTTCGGCGTCCACGGCCGGGCGGCCGCTGAGCAGCGCCGGCTTGGTGGAGGTCGTGAACGAGAGCTGGGCGACCGGGGAGTCGATGGCGCTGAGGCCATCGAGCAGGAAGGTCGGGTTGAAGGCGATCGAGATGTCGTCGCCCTCCAGCACGGAGTCGACCCTTTCCACAGCCTGTGCGTCGTCGCTGGAGCCGGCCTCCAGGATCAGGACGCCCTGCTCGAAGGTCAGCCGGACAGGGGTGTTGCGCTCGGCCACCAGGGCGACGCGCTTGACGGCCTCCACGAAGGGGGCGGTCTCGATCACGGCAACCGAGTTGAACTCGGTGGGGAAGAGCGTCCGGTACTTCGGCAGGTCGCCTTCGAGCAGTCGGGTGGTCGTACGCCGTCCGGCGCCCTCGAACCCGATGAGCCCTTCGCCCGCGCCGGAGCCGGACAGCGCCAGGGTGACCGTGTCACCGCTGGTGAGGGCCTTGGCGGTGTCGAGCAGCGTCTTGGCGGGGACCAGGGCGACGGCGGACGCCTCCGGGTCCTCCGGCTTCCAGAGGAACTCGCGGACCGCGAAGCGGTAGCGGTCGGTGGAGGCGAGGGTGACGGTGTCGCCCTCGATCTCGATGCGGACGCCGGTCAGGACGGGCAGCGTGTCGTCGCGGCCCGCGGCGATGGCGACCTGGGCGGCGGCGGAGGCGAAGACCTCACCGGGCACCGTGCCGGTCGCGGTCGGCATCTGCGGGAGCGCCGGGTACTCCTCCACAGGAAGGGTGTGGAGTGTGAATCGCGAGGAGCCGCAGGAGACGGTCGCCCGTACACCGTCTGTGGAGATCTCCACCGGCCGGTTGGGGAGGGCGCGGCAGATGTCGGCGAGCAGCCGGCCGGAGACGAGGACGGTGCCGTCCTCCTCGACCTCGGCCTCCACCGAAACCCGCGCCGAGACCTCGTAGTCGAAGCTGGAGAAGCTGAGCGCTCCGTCCTCGGCCTTCAGCAGAAGGCCCGCGAGAACGGGCGCCGGCGGACGGGCCGGAAGGCTGCGGGCCACCCAGGCCACCGCCTCCGCGAGTACATCGCGCTCCACCCGGATCTTCACCGGAACCGCCTCCTGCTGTTCTCGCCCTGTCGGCCTTCGTCGTCTGGTCGGGTCGCTCCACCGATGAGAGAGGGGAGGACGCCGGGGACCAGTCTGACGCACCGCACCGACACTCGTTGCTGCTCGGGGTCAAATCGCGGCGAGCGGCCCGGAGCGCTCCGAGGGCGAGTTGTGCACAGGCCCCACTTCGAAACGGATTCCGGGCTAACTATGGGTGGTGGTAGTAGTAGGCCCTGTGGAAACCGTGGATAACCCCGTTTTCGCAGCTCAGAGCCTATTTTTTATCCACCGACCCTGTGGGTGGAACCGGTGGACAACCCGGGCTTTCTGTGGACACCCGAAAGTTGTGCACAACCCGTACACAGGGGAGGGCGGTTTCTCCCCAGGTCTGTCCCCAGCTTTACCCCCGTTCCCCACAGGCCAACCCTGCCCCTCGGTGTGACGCCTTTCACTCGGGGCGGTGACGGGGCCTGTCGTGTTGCCGAACAGTGGACAGCGATGTGGAGAAGCGGCCTTCTGCTGGGGAAAACAGCCCCGGACCTGTGGGTAGCCGGTGGACAACCACGATCGCGGCCTGTGGACGAAAATCTTGTCCACAGGCTGTGGATCATCGTTGACCACAAATCCCCAACCCGCTGAGCTGGCCTGATGTCCTCCCGGAGGTTCTGCCTGTGGATGCAGTATGGACAACTTTTGGATCCCCAGGCTGTGGAGGGAAAAAAGTGCCCGGATCTGTGGAGAACACCCGTGTCCTCCCGACTAATCGAACAGACCGGGCCCTCAGGGAGCGGACCCGGTGGACGGCCGGCCGGCGTCCGGAGCCGCGCGAAGGGGGTTGCGAGCCGCTTTTTGGGGAACACAGAAGGGCGCTGTGCGGACTCCTGACGAGTCCGCACAGCGCCCTTCGGGGACGTGCGGGAGCCGGCGCGGGGCGCCGTCAGCCGTTCTTGATGCGGTTGGTGAGCTCCGTGACCTGGTTGTAGATGGAGCGCCGCTCCGCCATCAGCGCCCGGATCTTGCGGTCCGCGTGCATCACCGTCGTATGGTCCCGGCCGCCGAACTGCGCACCGATCTTCGGCAGTGAGAGATCGGTCAGTTCGCGGCACAGGTACATGGCGATCTGCCGGGCCGTCACCAGCACCCGGCTGCGCGACGATCCGCAGAGGTCTTCCACCGTCAGGCCGAAGTAGTCCGCGGTCGCCGCCATGATCGCGGACGCCGTGATCTCGGGGGCGGTGTCCTCGCCCCCCGGGATCAGATCCTTCAGCACGATCTCCGTGAGCCCCAGGTCCACGGGCTGCCGGTTGAGGCTCGCGAAGGCCGTCACCCGGATGAGAGCACCCTCCAGCTCACGGATGTTGCGCGAGATCCGCGAGGCGATGAACTCCAGCACCTCCGGAGGGGCGTTCAGCTGCTCCTGCACCGCCTTCTTGCGCAGGATCGCGATCCGGGTCTCCAGCTCGGGAGGCTGTACGTCGGTGGTCAGCCCCCACTCGAAACGATTCCGCAACCGGTCCTCCAGAGTGACCAGTTGCTTCGGCGGCCGGTCTGAGGACAGCACGATCTGTTTGTTGGCGTTGTGCAGCGTATTGAAGGTGTGGAAGAACTCCTCCTGCGTCGACTCCTTGCTCGCCAGGAACTGGATGTCGTCCACGAGCAGGATGTCGACATCGCGGTACCGCTTGCGGAAGGTGTCGCCCTTGCCGTCGCGGATCGAGTTGATGAACTCGTTGGTGAACTCCTCGGAGCTCACGTACCGCACCCGGGTGCCCGGGTAGAGGCTTCGCGCGTAGTGCCCGATGGCGTGCAGCAGATGGGTCTTGCCGAGTCCCGACTCCCCGTAGACGAACAGGGGGTTGTACGCCTTCGCGGGCGCCTCGGCCACCGCCACGGCCGCGGCGTGCGCGAAGCGGTTCGAGGCTCCGATGACAAAGGTGTCGAAGAGGTACTTCGGGTTCAGCCGGGCGTGCGGCTCGCCGGGGCCGGGGGCCGGTGCGGGCTGTGCGCCCATCGGGCCCGGGGCACCGCCGGGCCGGCCGGTGCCGGCACCGGGGCGGTGCTGCGGCTCCGGCAGCTCGGCGCGCTCGGGGCGGGGGTGTTCGGCGTGCTGGGGCTCGTACCCCTGGTGCTCGGGCGGCTGCTGACGGTAATCGCGCTGCGGGGGGCGGCCGCCGCCGTACGGCTCGCGCCACTGGTCGGCCGCTGGCTCGCGGTCCTGGAACCCGCCGAGCCGGGGCTGCTGCCAGGACAGGTCCTCCTGGGTGCGCGGCCAGGCCCCGGGCTCCGGGCGCTGCTGCTGGTAGTCCGGGTAGGCGGGCCGTGCGGTGGGCATGCCGTCGTCCGACGGCCGGCTTCCGTAGCCGTCGTATGCGTCGCCGTGCCGGCCCTCGTCGTGCTGCGGGCCCTGATAGCGGTGGGGCGGCTGGGGGGACTGGTGCAGCGGGGGCGCAGGCGGGCCCGACGGCTCGCCTGCGGAGTCGTCCACCGTGATCGCGATCCGGATGGGCCGCCCGCACTCGCGGCTCAGCGTCTCGCTGATGAGGGGGGCGAGGCGGCCTTCGAGGACCCGCTTGCCCCATTCATTGGGGACGGCGAGGAGCGCGGTGTCGGCGACCAGGGCGAGCGGCTGGCAGCGCTCGATCCACTGCTTGTCCTTCGGTTCAATGCCCTGTTGCCCCTCCCCGAGCAGCTGCTCCAGCACTCGCGGCCACACTGCGGCAAGATCGGCAGGTACGTCAGCCACAGGGCACGCTCTCTCGCTGGTCCCACGAATGTGTGGTTCTCGGGACGGGATGGGTCGGGGTGGGTGAGGACCGGCAGGCGGGAAGAAAAAGAACCGGAGTTCAGCCACGGTAGTCAGCCCGACCCGCGCGGTTCAAGTCGTTGTCCACAGCCTGTGCACAATGGGGGGTGCGACCGGGTCGGTTTGACCGGATGGCGTAGCCGCGCGTACCGTGACCAGGTCGAGTTGTCGATGGCTGCTGCCGCCTGCCTCCGATGGGCAAAGATCACGATCTGTGATTGTGAATGCGGTGCACTAGGGCGTTTACGCGAGTCTCTCGTGGGCGCACGGTGACAGCCAGGCGATGTCCCGCCAACACACGAGTCTTTTCTGGAGCCCCCGAGTGAGCAAGCGCACCTTCCAGCCGAACAACCGTCGTCGCGCGAAGACCCACGGCTTCCGGCTGCGTATGCGCACCCGTGCCGGCCGCGCGATTCTCGCGTCCCGCCGCAGCAAGGGTCGCGCCAGCCTGTCCGCCTGATCGCGTACAGGTCGTCATGACGTGCTGCCTTCCGAGAATCGGCTGAGGCGGCGCGAGGACTTCGCGACCGCGGTGCGACGAGGACGCCGGGCCGGTCGTCCGCTCCTCGTCGTCCATCTACGAAGCGGTGCAACCGACCCGCACGCGCCTGGGGAGAACGTTCCCCCGTCGCGTGCGGGTTTCGTTGTCAGCAAAGCCGTGGGTGGTGCGGTCGTCCGCACAGCGGTGAAGCGCAGGCTTCGCCACCTGGTCCGAGAACGGCTCGCCCTGCTGCCCCCCGGTAGCCTGGTTGTCGTACGAGCGTTGCCCGGATCGGGCGATGCCGGCCATGAACAGCTGGCCCGAGACCTGGACGCCGCCTTGCGGCGGCTACTGGGAGGGGGCGTGCGATGAAGTACCCGCTGCTGGCTCTCATCAAGCTGTACCAGTGGACGATCAGCCCACTGCTCGGGCCTGTCTGCCGTTACTACCCGTCGTGTTCCCACTATGGATATACGGCGATCGACCGGCACGGAGCGATCAAGGGAACGGCGCTGACCGCCTGGCGCATCCTGCGATGCAATCCGTGGTCACCCGGCGGCGTGGACTACGTACCACCACGCAAACGTCCGCGTTGGCACGAACTGCTGCGCAGCGCCATACGCGGCGGCAAGGGCGGGGACTCCGCCGCTGACGTGCCTCCCGGGGGTTCGGCCACCGAGCTCCCGAGTTCGGCCGCAGAGACTTCGCCCAATGCTCAAGGAGCCTGATTAGTGGACACGATTGCCAGTCTGTTCAGCTTCATCACCTGGCCCGTCTCCTGGGTCATCGTCCAGTTCCACAAGTTGTACGGGTGGATCTTCGGCCCTGACACCGGATGGGCCTGGGGTCTGTCCATCGTGTCCCTCGTGGTGCTCATCCGTATCTGTCTGATCCCGCTGTTCGTCAAGCAGATCAAGTCGACGCGGAACATGCAGCTGCTCCAGCCGAAGATGAAGGCGATCCAGGAGCGCTACAAGAGCGACAAGCAGCGTCAGTCCGAAGAGATGATGAAGCTGTACAAGGAGACGGGTACCAACCCGCTCTCCTCGTGCCTGCCGATCATCGCGCAGTCGCCGTTCTTCTTCGCGCTGTACCACGTACTCTCCGCGATCGCCTCGAACAAGAAGATCGGCGTCATCGACCAGTCGCTGCTGGACAGCGCCCGTCAGGCCCACATCTTCGGTGCTCCGCTGGCCGCCAAGTTCATGGACAGCGCGGAGAAGGTCGACGCCCTCGGCGCTTCGCTGACCGACGTCAGGATCGTCACCGCGGTCATGATCGTGATGATGTCGGCCTCGCAGTTCTTCACGCAGCGCCAGCTGATGACGAAGAACGTCGACCTGACGGTCAAGACGCCGTACATGCAACAGCAGAAGATGCTGATGTACATCTTCCCGCTGATCTTCGCGGTCATGGGCATCAACTTCCCCGTCGGTGTCCTCGTCTACTGGCTCACCACGAACGTCTGGACCATGGGTCAGCAGATGTACGTGATCAACCAGAACCCGACGCCGGGCAGCAAGGCGCAGGAGCAGTACCTCGGGCGCGTGCTGAAGAGCGTCACCGCGCACGGTGAGGTCCGCGGCCGGACCCGGCGCAATACCGTCAAGCGGATCGTGGCCAAGGGCCCGGACCGCAATGACATCGAGCGGAAGTTCGTCGTCGGACTGGCCAAGCTCGGCCTCGCTCCCCAGGAGGACGGCACGGTCACCAAGAGCGACACCGCCGCCGCCGAGGCCGAGGGCAGTGCCCCGCAGCGTCGCCAGCAGCCCAAGCGGCAGACGAAGGCGCAGCGCCAGACCGGTGCGGCCCACCAGGGTGGAGCCGGCGACGACTCCGACGAGCCGGAGTCCAAGACCTCCCTGAAGAAGAGCTCCGCGCAGGACGACAAGTCGAAGCCGGCGGGCAAGGCCGCGTCCGGCTCCTCACGCCAAGCCAAGTCCGGACAGCGCAAGGGCCCGCAGCGGCCCAAGCACCCGTCCAAGAAGTAAGAAGGAGTCCATCCGTGACGGAAGGCACCACCTCCACGGCCGCTGAGGGCAGCGACACCCTGACCCGCCTTGAGCAGGAAGGGGAGATCGCAGCGGACTACCTTGAGGGTCTGCTCGACATCGCCGACCTCGACGGCGACATCGACATGGACGTCGAGGCGGACCGGGCCGCGGTCTCGATCATCAGTGACTCGGCGCGCGAGCTGCAGAAGCTCGTGGGGCGCGACGGCGAGGTCCTGGAGGCGCTTCAGGAGCTGACCCGGCTCGCCGTGCACCGGGAGACCGGTGACCGGAGCCGTCTGATGCTGGACATCGCCGGGTTCCGGGCCAAGAAGCGCACGGAGCTCGCCGAGCTGGGTGCCAAGGCGGCGGACGAGGTCAAGAGCACCGGTGCGCCGGTGAAGCTGGACCCGATGACGCCGTTCGAGCGCAAGGTCGTGCACGACGCAGTCGCCGCGGCGGGCCTGCGCAGCGAATCGGAGGGCGAGGAGCCGCAGCGCTTCGTCGTCGTCCTGCCGGCCTGACCGGCTCCTTACCTGTCGGCCCCGTCTGTTCGCAGACGGGGCCGATCTTTGTCAGCCTGATAGACAGCCACCCATGGTGCGTAGTGCGGTATGGAAGGACGGTCCCCCGTGACGGAGGAAGTAGCGCTTCCCCAGGCGCCCGACGAGGCCCGGGAAGTATTCGGTGAGTGCTTTCCCGAGGCTGTCCGGTACGCGGAGCTGCTGGCGGACGCGGGTGTCACGCGCGGGCTGATCGGGCCGCGTGAGGTCCCGCGTCTGTGGGAGCGGCATCTGTTGAACTGTGCGGTGCTCTCCGAGGTTGTCCCCGAGGGGGTCACGGTCTGTGACGTGGGGTCCGGGGCCGGGCTGCCGGGCATCCCCCTGGCGCTGGTGCGCCCGGACTTGAAGATCACCCTCCTGGAGCCGCTGCTGCGTCGGACGAACTTCCTCCAGGAGGTCGTGGAACTGCTGGGGCTCGATCATGTGACGGTTGTCCGCGGCCGGGCCGAGGAGGTTCTCGGCTCTCTTCAGCCGGTGCATGTGGTGACCGCCCGGGCGGTGGCCCCGCTGGACCGGCTGGCCGGCTGGGGCGTGCCCCTGCTGCGCCCGTACGGCGAGATGCTCGCGCTCAAGGGTGACACCGCCGAGGAGGAGATCAACGGTGCTCGGGCCGCGCTCAGCAAGCTGGGCGTGGTGGAGACCGAGGTGCTGCATGTTGGCGAGGGCGTGGTCGACCCGACATCCACCGTGGTCCGAGTGGTGGTCGGCGAGAGCCCGGGCGGTGTGAGGTTCGCCGCAAAGCGTGCCAAGGCTGCGCGGACCAGCAGGACACGACGTCGTCGCTGAGCCCTGCGCGGAGTGTCGTAGCTCCGTAGCCACGCAGCGGAGGCATCGTGTTTCACGTGAAACGTCGTTCTCTGCTGCATGGAATCATCGGCCGCGGTCATGAGGCAGCCGCCCCGCCCCATCGCAGGCCCGTTAGGGCTACGGAGTTGTCCACAGAAGTGGTTTCATCCACAGAAGAGCGGGCCTCGCTGGTTCACGACCCCGAAACCATGACAGGCTCTGCTCATTGCGAGCCTGAAGTCGAGGAGAGTGAATCCTTGCGGTCCGACGCCAACATCGCGGGGCCGATGACCGATCCGGTCCCCGGTCCCCGAACCGAATCGGCGGGGAACGGTGTTTCACGTGAAACACCGCCGCCGATGGACGACACACCCATCGGTCGTGCGGCCCAGCTGGCGGTGGAGGCCCTGGGCCGAGCCGGCGAGGGGCTGCCACGGCCCGAGCAGACCCGCGTCATGGTTGTGGCCAACCAGAAGGGCGGGGTGGGCAAGACCACCTCGACGGTCAACCTCGCCGCGTCGCTGGCACTTCACGGGGCACGGGTTCTGGTGGTGGACCTCGACCCGCAGGGCAACGCCTCGACGGCTCTGGGTATCGATCACCACGCCGAAGTTCCCTCGATCTATGACGTTCTGGTGGAGAGCAAGCCGCTCTCGGACGTGGTTCAGCCCGTCCCGGACGTCGAAGGTCTCTTCTGCGCCCCGGCCACCATCGATCTCGCCGGTGCGGAGATCGAGCTGGTGTCGCTGGTGGCGCGGGAGAGTCGACTCCAGCGCGCCATCCAGGCGTATGAGCAGCCGCTGGATTACATCCTGATCGACTGCCCGCCCTCGTTGGGCCTGCTGACGGTCAACGCGCTGGTGGCCGGTGCGGAGGTGCTGATCCCCATTCAGTGCGAGTACTACGCGCTGGAGGGCCTGGGCCAGCTCCTGCGGAACGTCGAGCTGGTCCGGGGTCACTTGAACCCCGACCTCCATGTCTCGACCATCCTGCTCACCATGTACGACGGCCGGACCCGGCTGGCGTCACAGGTCGCGGAGGAGGTCCGCAGTCACTTTGGCAAGGAGGTGCTGAGGACCAGCATCCCCCGGTCGGTCCGCATCTCCGAGGCGCCGAGCTACGGGCAGACCGTGCTCACCTACGACCCCGGGTCCAGCGGGTCGCTGTCCTACCTCGAAGCAGCCCGCGAGATCGCGCTGCGAGGGGTCGGGGTGCATTACGAGGGCCAGCACGCCCACACGGGCGGTTTGATCAGTCAGCAGAGCAATTCGGAGGGGATCCAGTGAGTGAGCGTCGTCGAGGGTTGGGGCGAGGGCTCGGTGCCCTGATCCCAGCCGCTCCGCAGGAGAAGCAGCTGTCGCCCGCCGGCTCCGGGGCTTCCGCGCCCGTACTGACCACGGAGCGGGGGGTGGCCGCCGCTAAGGTGGCCACGCTCGGGGCCACTCCCGTCGTGCCCGAGCCGAGCTCGCCGATGTCGGGGGCCGAGCCCACGGTCTCGGGCGACGTGGCCGGTGCATACTTCGCCGAAGTCCCGCTCGACTCCATCACGCCGAACCCGCGTCAGCCGCGTGAGGTCTTTGATGAGGACGCGCTCGCTGAGCTGGTCACCTCCATCAAGGAGGTCGGTCTCCTCCAGCCGGTCGTGGTGCGCAAGATCGGGGCCGACCGCTTCGAGCTCATCATGGGCGAGCGGCGCTGGAGGGCCTGCCGCGAAGCGGGCCTGGAGCGCATCCCGGCCATCGTCCGGGCCACGGACGACGAGAAGCTTCTTCTGGACGCCCTCCTGGAGAATCTGCACCGGGCTCAGCTGAACCCGTTGGAGGAGGCGGCTGCCTACGACCAGCTGCTCAAGGACTTCAAGTGCACGCATGACCAGCTGGCGGACCGGATCGGCCGTTCCCGGCCGCAGGTGTCCAACACTCTGCGGCTGCTGAGGCTGTCCCCGCCGGTGCAGCGCAGGGTCGCCGCCGGGGTGCTGTCGGCGGGCCACGCGCGTGCCCTGCTGTCGGTGGACGACTCCGAGGAGCAGGACAAGCTGGCCCACCGCATCGTGGCCGAAGGGCTCTCGGTGCGTGCGGTAGAGGAGATCGTGACGCTCATGGGCTCCAGGCCCACGAGCGCCAAGAAGGCCAAGGGACCCCGGGCCGGGGCGCGGCTCTCCCCGGCGCTCTCCGATCTGGCATCGCGGCTCTCCGACCGCTTCGAGACCCGGGTGAAGGTCGACCTCGGGCAGAAGAAGGGCAAGATCGTCGTGGAGTTCGCCTCGATGGAGGACCTGGACCGCATCCTCGGCAGTCTCGCCCCGGGCGAGGGCCGGGTGCTGGACCACGCTCCCTCCGAGGAGCCGGCCGAGGACGACGAGAGCTGACGTACGCCGAACTCTGAGGGCGGGCTGTTTCCGGTTCACGGATTACAGCCCGCCCTTTGCTTTCTCACGGTGTCGGCTTGATCCGGCGGTGGTTACGATGCGTTCTGGCAGGGCATTTCCGTTCATGGCGCAGTGGGCGAGAGAAGTGAGGAACAGCCTTCATGGGGCGTCGGCTCGTACCGCTCACGCTGGACAACCTTCCCGACCTCCCCCGGCGCTGCCGCTCCTGTGTCTTCTGGGAACTTGACCCGGTCAGCGGAGAAGCCGCCGCCAAGAGCGGGACATCTGCCGGGGAAAAGGAGGCGTGGATCTCCGGGGTTCTTCTGGAGTGGGGTTCCTGCGGGCGGGTGGTCTACGTCGATGATGTGCCGGCCGGCTTTGTGCTCTACGCACCACCCGCGTACGTTCCGCGCGCCACCGCCTTTCCGACGAGCCCTGTCTCCCCTGATGCCGTTCAGCTGATGACCGCGCTGATCATGCCGGGGTACCGGGGGCAGGGGCTGGGCCGGGTCATGGTGCAGACCGTTGCCAAGGATCTGATCCGCCGGGGGTTCAAGGCGATCGAAGCCTTCGGAGATGCCCGGTGGAAGGAGGCGGCCTGCGTGCTGCCTGCCGACCATCTTCTGGCGGTGGGGTTCAAGACGGTGCGGCCGCATCCGGTGCACCCTCGGCTGCGGCTGGAACTGCGTACAACGCTCTCTTGGAAGGAAGACGTAGAGCTGGCCCTGGACCGGCTCCTCGGAGCGGTCCAGAAGGAGCCTGTGCTGCGACCGTTGTGAGGCGCGCGTTCCTGGGCCGCATGCAAAACGGGCCCGTCCTGGGGAGGACGGGCCCGTTTCACGTGAAACAAGCGGACACAGCTTCTTCTTACTGGTCCTTGTCGACGATGAAGCCCGCGAGGTCGCGGAGGATCGCAGCCTTCGGCTTGGCGCCGACGATGGTCTTGGCGACCTCGCCACCCTGGTAGACGTTCAGCGTCGGGATGGACATGACGCCGTACTTGGCAGCGGTGGCCGGGTTCTCGTCAATGTTGAGCTTCACGACCTCGATCTCGCCGTGCTCGGCCGCGATGGCCTCCAGCGACGGAGCGATCTGACGGCACGGGCCGCACCAGGCGGCCCAGAAGTCCACCAGCACGGGCTTGTCGCTCTTGAGGACGAGCTCCTCGAAGGAGTCGTCGGTCACGTTCTTCAGGGCGCCGGCCACGGCGGCCTCCTAACTTCGCGGGGTGTGTGGGGATGTGAGTGAGGCGTGGATCAGACGGCGGCCGCGGGGGCGGCCTTCTCGTCGTCGGCGAGCGCGGCGAGGAAGCGCTCTGCGTCGAGGGCGGCGGAGCAGCCGGTGCCGGCCGCGGTGATCGCCTGGCGGTAGGTGTGGTCGACAACGTCACCGGCGCCGAAGACCCCGGAAAGGTTGGTACGCGTCGAAGGCGCGTCGACCTTCAAGTAGCCCTCGTCGTCAAGTTCGAGCTGGCCCTTGAAGAGCTCGGTGCGCGGGTCATGGCCGACGGCGATGAACAGGCCGGTCACGGGCAGCTCGGACGTCTCGCCGGTCTTGGTGTTGCGCAGCGTCACACCGGAGAGCTTCTGTTCGCCGTTGACTCCGGCGACCTCACTGTCCCAGGCGAACTTGATCTTCGGGTCGGCGAAGGCGCGATCCTGCATGGTCTTGGACGCGCGCAGGGTGTCGCGGCGGTGGATGATGGTGACGGACTTGGCGAAGCGCGAGAGGAAGGTCGCCTCCTCCATTGCGGTGTCGCCACCGCCGACCACGGCGATGTCCTGGTCCTTGAAGAAGAACCCGTCGCAGGTCGCGCACCAGGAAACACCGCGTCCGGAGAGGGCGTCCTCGTTGGGGAGCCCGAGCTTGCGGTGCTGGGAGCCCGTGGTGACGATGACCGCCTTGGCGCGGTGGACGGTGCCTGCCGTGTCGGTGACGGTCTTGATGTCACCGGTGAGGTCGACGGAGACCACGTCGTCCGGGACCAGCTCGGCGCCGAAACGCTCGGCCTGGGCGCGCATGTTGTCCATGAGCTCGGGGCCCATGATGCCGTCCTGGAAGCCCGGGAAGTTCTCCACGTCGGTGGTGTTCATGAGCGCGCCACCAGCGGTGACGGCCCCCTCGAAGACCAGCGGCTTCAGCGAGGCGCGCGCGGTGTACAGGGCGGCTGTGTAGCCGGCCGGGCCGGAGCCGATGATGATCACATTACGCACGTCGCTCACGGGTTTCTTCCTCGTCTCTGCAGACTGCCTACTGTCCACGCCTACTGGGGCCGGTTCAACGACTCTCACCCCACCCAACGGATCCTACGGGGGATGCATTCCCGACGTGCCGGGGCGGCTGGCGGCGCGGTTCTCAGGGGCGTGCGTAGGCGTGCGTCAACAGCAGCTTCCCCTTGGAGGAAGGCTCGGCTCCCACACAGGCCGCGTCCACGACATACGCCTGAACGCTGTCCGGGTTCGTGGGATGGGGCAGAACGACGAGGAACGCGTCGGTGCCCTCGTAGCTGCCCCTCTCGATGGCGAGCGCCGGGCTGTTGCGGCCGATACCTTCTTCCACGCACGCGGGGACGGGCACCGCAGAGGCCCGGAGCGGGGACTCGGGGGACATGGAGTCCGAGGGGTCCGCTTGGAGCGAGGGTTGGGACTGCGGAGAGGACTGGGATCCGATGGAGGGAGCCTCTTCGTTCGCCTTGGGGGCCTGTGGGCTCGACGTGCCGGAGCCCGTGACCAGTAGTGCGTGCACCTGGTCCTTGAGGGTGGACGCGGAGAACTCCTGCGAGCGGCTTTTCGGGGCTGTGACCCTTGTGTCCTGGCTGACCCCGGCAGCGGAAGTGTCGCTTCGCTCCGCTCCCGGGAGGTTCTGGAGCAGGAAGACGCTCATGCCGACCAGGGCAGCGGCCCCGAGTGCGGAGGCGAGCAGAGTGCTACGGCGACGCCTCCGTCCTGGACGTCGGCCGGGACCGGTGTTCGCACGCGCATGTCCGGCCGGACGATCCGGGGCATGTACCCGGGACGGAGGATTCCCGGCTATGCGCGCGGGCTCTGTTTCACGTGAAACATCGGTCGCTGTATCCGGTTCAGCGCGATGCGTCCGCGCCTCGGCAGCGAGAGCGGCATCGATGCGGTTGGCGATATCAGCGGGCATGGGCTCGGGGGCCGACAGCTCGCTGAGTAGCCCGTGAATCTCCTCCAAGGAGGAGAGGACATCGGCACAGAGCTCACAGACGTCAACGTGGCTGCGGATCTCGGCTGCGCGCACTTCGGGGAGCAGGTCCTCGGTCAGGTCGGAGATTTCCGAGACTTCCGGGTGCTGGGTCGTGCCGGGTATTGACGTCATCGGTGTCCACCTCCGCCCTTCATCACAGTGGGGTCGCTCGTGCCCGTGTCTCGTGGACCGGCTGCCGGTGGGACGGATGCTCTGGGCGTCCGGTTCCCTTCCGTACCGGGCGCCTCTCCGGCGCGGCCGTCGCTGCGTAGATGCGTCAGCAGGGGTGCCAGGCGGGCCCGGCCCCGTGCGCAGCGGCTCTTCACGGTGCCCACGGGCACATCAAGGATGCGAGCGGTCTCCGCCACCGGATACCCCTGCATGTCCACGAGGACGAGCGCCGCGCGCTGCTCGGCGGGGAGGGTGGCCAGCGCGGCGAGGAGTTCGCGGTGGAGATCGTGGCGTTCCGCGGGGGCCTCCGCGGACTCATGCGGCTCCAGCAGCCGGTCGAGCCGCTCCGGGTCGTCGACGGGCGAGGTCTTCCGGGACGCGGCCTTGCGGATGCGGTCGAGGCAGGCGTTCACCGTGATGCGGTGCAGCCAGGTGGTGACGGCGGACTGGCCCCGGAAGGTGTGGGCGGCGCGGAAGGCGGAGATCAGGGCGTCCTGTACGGCGTCGGCCGCTTCCTCGCGGTCGCCCAGCGTCCGCAGGGCCACGGCCCACAGCCGGTCGCGATGGCGTCGAGCCAGCTCGCCGAAGGCATCGGGGTCACCGGCGACATGCTGCGCGAGGAGGTCCGCGTCGCTCGGTGGATCGGCGGCACCGGAGCCGTAGTGCTCACGGTCTCCCCCCTCAGCTGTCGCCATCCGTGCATTCAAACCGATCGCCGACGGGAAGTAAATGGCGAGGTCGGCTGGGGTGTATGAGCGATAAAAGGGGATGATTCGGTAGCGCGTCGGACAGGAAATGGGGCTGGGCCGGATCTGAATCCGGCCCAGCCCCATTCTCGGGTTCGAAGCTGTCAGCTGGTGACCTTGATGTCCGAGATCTTCCCCCGGAAGTCGCCCTCGCCGCTCGGCGGGAGCTTTGTGAGCCAGACGAGCAGGTACCGCGCCTGCACAGGCTTGGAGGGCTTCAGCGACACCTGGGTTCCCGACCCCTGGGCGACCTTGTTGAAGCCGGTGGGGCGGGTCGGCACCGTGGAGCCGTCGGTGGTCCGCAGCTCGACCGAGGTGGCGCCGCCGAGGAAGGACACGTCCACCTTGCCGACACGCTGTGTCTTGCCGAGATCCAGGACGACGCCGACGCCTTCCTTGAGCCTGCCGAAGTCGGCTGAGGCGTACCAGTCGGTGTGCCAGTAGGAGCTGGGGTCGTCGTCGTAGACGTTGCCTATGCTCTGCGGCTTCTCACTGCCGTCGCCGAGCGGGTCGTAGTCCTGGGCGGTGACGATCGGAACGGGCTTGCTCTTCTCGACCGGCGGTGGGTCGTTGTTCTCCGGGTTGGACTGGGTGGTGCCGGGGTCACCGCCCGAGTTGTTGTCCCGGTCGATGAGCGTTTCCGCGAGCTGCCAGCTGCCCAGGCCCAGGGCGGCGATCAGCAGCGCGGACACGACCCACTTCAGTGCCCTGCCGGTGCGGCTCTGCAAGGGTGCGGGGGGCACCGGCACGACGGGCTGGGTGACGACGGCACCGGCCGCCGGCCGTCCGTACGTGCCCTGCTGGTAGGTGGTCCGCTGGTACTCGGGCGGGGCGGTGAAGACGGGTTCGGGCGGGGGGATGCGGGGCATGGCCGCCACGGCCTTGGCGAGCTCGTCGGGCGTGGTGCACGGCTGCTCCTGGCGGGACGCCGTGGCACCGTCGTTGGCGAGCGCCCGCATGGCGATCTCGGAGAGGCCCCGGTGGACTCCGGCCCGCACCTGGTCGGGCGGGAGCAGCCCCATCCCCTTGGGCAGACCGGTGAGCCCGTACGCATCGCTCTCGTACGGCCAGCGCTGGGTCAGCGCGGCGTAGAGCAGGGCCCCGATCGCCTCCGTGTCGGCGCGCTGAGGGCCGTCGGACGTGATGCCCCGCAGGGCAGCGTTCACCGCGAGGCCGCGGATGCGGTACTGGCCGGACGAGCTGCGCAGCACGGCCCCCGGGGTGAGCCTCAGGTGGGCCAGGCCCTCCCGGTGCGCGGCCGCCATGGCCTGGGAGACCTGGCTGACGAGCTGGTACGCGTCGTGGGCGTCCATCGGGCCGGCGCTCAGCAGCGCCGTGAGCTCGATGGCGTCGGGAAGCCACTCGTGGACGACGTAGACGAGCTCGTCCTCCTCGACGGCGTCGAGGACCTGCACGAAGCGAGGGTCGCCCAGCAACGCGGAGGACCGGGCGGCGGCCAGGACCGAGCGTGCCCGTGGGTGGTCCGCGGGCAGGAGGTGGACCCCCACCGCGCGGCGCAGCTTCTCGTCGACGGCACGCCAGCTGCTGAACCCGTCCAGACGGGTGACGCATTCCTCCAGCCGGTACCGGCCGGCCAGCTTGTGACCGCTGTGCAGATCCGGGGTGGCCGGGAAGGTCTTCGATGCGGCCTTGTCGTCGTTCTCCTCCTGGGAGCCCGTGTCCGCCGCGTCCTGCGCTTCTGCCGTACCGTCGGTCGTGGCCTCGTCCGCCTTGGCGGTCAGCGGTTCGTCCCCGCTGTTGTCGGCCACGTCGACGGCAGCCGTGCTACGTTCCGCCACCGTCGTTCCTGCCTCCCCATCCGTTGCGCGATGCCAGCCAGCTCTGCTCTGCACAGTCACGCCAATTGTGCCCACACTCCGGCGCTATGCACGACACGCGGAGACCGGCGATGGTTGTGCGGGCCGGCCGGCCTCAGCGGCCGAGCCGCCCCCTGACCATGCCGACCATGCCGTTGATCTCCTCGATCCGCATTTTCCTCGCCGCGACGAAGAACACTCCCAGCAGCAGTGCACCGCCGCAGACGAGCGCGACGAGCGAACCGAAGGCTCCTTCGCCGAGCACCTGGAGGAGGCCGAAGCCCACGGCTCCGCCGACCACGGTGGCGGGCAGTGCGGCGAGGCACAGCCTGGCGTAGGTGCGGACCACGTGCGCGCCGTCCAGGTCGCCGCCCAGGCGGTTGCGCAGCCGGCGCCAGGCGATCCCGACACCGACCGCGTAGGCCAGGCCGTACGAGGCGGCCATGCCGACCACGGCCCACTGGGCGGGCAGCACGACGTAGCAGAGGGCGGAGGCCGCCGCGTTGACCAAGGCGACGATGACGGTGTTGTAGAAGGGCGTCCGGGTGTCCTCGTACGCGTAGAACCCGCGCAGCACCACGTACTGCACGGAGTAGGGGATCAGGCCGAGGCCGAAGGCCATCAGGATGAAGCCCATGGAGCGGGCTGCCTCGGGGCCGCTGGACGAGTAGAGCAGGGTGCACATCGGCACACCCAGGGCGAGGAACGCGAAGGCGACCGGGACGATGGCCACGGCGGAGTTGCGGAGCCCCTGCGAGATGTCGTCGCGGACGGCGCCGGGGTCGTTGTCATGGGCGGCCCGGGAGATCCGGGGTAGCAGGGCGGCCATGACCGAGACGGTGATGATCGCCTGCGGCATGCCCCAGATCAGCTGGGCGTTGGAATAGGCGAGAAAGCCCGCGCCGTCCTTCCCGGATGCCTTGCCGGCCGAGGTCGCGAGCTGGGTGACGACCAGCACACCGGCCTGGTTGGCGAAGACGAACAGCACCGTCCACTTCGCGAGCTTTATCGTCTTGCCCAGCCCGTGGCCCTTCCAGTCGAACCGTGGACGGAAGCGGAAGCCGGCCTCGCGCAGATACGGGATCATGGCCAGCGCCTGCACGACCAGGCCGAGCAGGGTGCCGATACCCAGCAGCCGCACGCCCTCCGGCGGGATCGTGTCCACGCCCATGTGGGACTCGTGGGACGTGCCGTAGACCCAGATGAACATCCCGAAGGTGAAGATCATGACGATGTTGTTCAGGACCGGGGTCCACATCATCGCGCCGAACTTCCCGCGGGCGTTGAGGATCTGCCCCATCACCACGTGCACCCCCATGAAGAAGATGGTGGGCAGGCAGTAGCGGGCGAAGGTGACGGCGACGCTGTTGGCCGCCGGGTCGTCCGCGATCGTCGAGGACATCAGCCGGATCAGCCAGGGGGCCGCGAAGACCACCACGGCGACGATGAGGCCGAGGGCGACCATCACCAGGGTCAGGAGCCGGTTGGCGTACGCCTCGCCGCCGTCCTCGTCGTCCTTCATCGAGCGGACGAGCTGGGGCACGAAGACCGAGTTGAGGCCGCCGCCCACGGTGAGGATGTAGATCATCGTGGGCAGCGTGTACGCGATGGTGAAGCTGTCGCCGAGCAGGGCCGCGCCCAGCGCCGCGGTGATCACGAGGCTGCGGACGAAGCCGGTGAGGCGTGAGACGAGCGTGCCGGCCGCCATGACCGCGCTGGACTTCAGCAGGCTTGAGGCGCGACCGCCGGACTTGGCCGGTGCCGGGGTGGGCTCGGGCTGGGCCGGTGCCGGAGAGGCACCCGGGTTCGCGGGGCCCTCCTGGTCGCGGAAGAGGTGGGCGAAGGCGTCGGGCTCGTCGCGATCGGCTGAAGCCTGTGTGACGAGGTCGTCCACTCCCACGAACTGGGTCGTCGCGGCGTTGTCACCGTACGGGAGATGGCGCGAGGGCCCGGCGGGCTCGGGCGGCGGCGTCTGGGCCCAGATGCGCGGGTCGGGGGCGTACTGCGGCGCCGGCGGCTGCTGGTAGAGCGGCTGTGGCTGCTGGTAGGTGCCGGGAGGCGGCGGCGGATGCGCGGCGCGGTCGTACAGCGCCTCGTCCACCGGGTCCTGGGCGGAGAGGTCCTGCGCCCGGTACGGGTCGTGGTCGTACGCGGACTGCAGATACGGGTCCGGCGCCGGCTGCTGCTGCGGGTCAGGGGGCACCGGAGGGCCGCCGGAGTACCCGGCCCCGCCCGCACCCTGACCGCGGTCACCGTCGTACGGCGCGTTCATCGAAACCCCACCTCATCGTCCCCGGCCGACCGGCCACGACAGACATCGCTCAACGGTCCACTTTCTCACCCGTGCCCGACGGCTCCGCGCTTTCGGGACCGGTGTCCGGTGTCGGGTCACTCGGCTGCTCGGGTTCACTGCCGTCGTCGCCCGCCGCGCCGCCCGCGTTGGCGCGCTTGCGATGTGCATACATCCTGATGCCGGCCAGCACCAGCAGCAGGAGCCCGCCGGCGATGACCAGAAGCACCGTCGGGGTGATCTCGGAGACCTTCACGGTGAAGGCCATTTCCTCGCCGTACGGGGTCCCGTCCTCCGTGTAGAGCTGCGCGGTCATCTGGACCTGGCCGTTGATGTTGGCCGCCGCGTCGAACTTCACGGACTGGCTGTGCCCGGCACCGATCTCGATGGGCTGCTCCGCGATGCTGCCGCCGTCGTTCAGCTTGAGCCGGGTCGCGTTGTCCGACTTCAGCCGCAGCACCAGGTGATCGACGTCCTGCAGCAGCCTGTTCTGCACGGTCACGGGGATCGTGGCGCTCCGGCCGGACAGGGTGATGTCCGACTTCGGGACGAGCTGGACCTCGCCGACGAGCCCTTGCAGATAGGTGCGGACCGAGTCCCGGTACTGCTGGGCTTTCAGCGGCCTCCCCCGCCACGAGGTCGACATGGACCGGTTGACGGCGTTGCCGAAGGGGGTCACCACACGCTCGGGGTGGGTGAGGATGACCTGGAAGTTGTTGAGCGAGGACTGGATGGACTTGATGTCCTGGAACGCCTGTGTGGGCAGCTCCTGGCGGCGCAGCTTCTTGGGATACCGGGAGGCCGGAGGCACATCGGTGGTCGCCTCGGAGTCCGGCTTGGTCGCGGCAGCCTGGGCCAGCCCCTCGGACTTCGTCCAGCGGTCGTCGTCCAGGGCGTGGAGGGCGCGTGCCATCGACTGTGCCTGGGCGACCGTCGGCGTGCGCTGGGGTGCCACGACGACGGAACGGTCCTTGTCCGTGTCCTGCTCGGTCAGGGCGAGGGTCAGGGCGAGGAACTTCTGCACGGCGAGCGTGGAGTTCCCGGCGTTGCCCATGTCGCCCTGGAAGGCGGTGGAGAGCCTCGCGTCGGAGACGACCGCTGTGGTGCCGCCGCCGATCGGGCGGGCTGCGGAAGGCGTGTAGACCAGGTTTCCGGTCTCGTCCAGGCTGTCGCTGCGGGCGATCACATAGTGGGCGCCGGCCGAGGTGGCGACGTCCACGATCGACGGGTCCACCGCACCGTCGACCGGCCATGCGAAGTCGGTGGACGGCTTCAGATGGAGGATCGTCTCCACCGTCATCCCGGCGACTTCACTGGCGGTCTGTAGATGGCTGAGGGTGCCCGAGACGTTCTTGCCGCGGTGGGCGATCGAGGCCAGGTCCGGGTCGCCGAACGGCAGGGCCACGACCTTGCCCTCGGACACGGCCGCTTCAAGCGAGGTCAGCCATTTCTTGGCCACGTCCTGGTTCGTCCCGGCGACCGTGGTGTCCCCGGACTTGACCCGGTAGGGCTTGGTCATCGCGTCGACGCTGGCCAGCAGATCCGGGTCGATGACCCAGGTCACGGGCAGCCGGCTGCCCAGGGAGACCATCTGTTCGAGTCGGCCGCCCGGTGCGATCTCCGCGGCGAGGTCGTCGTCGGCGAACACCGGGGTCTGCTGCTCGTCCGAGCCGGTCTCCGCCGTGAGGTGTGCGGACGCGATCAGTGGCCAGAGGTAGCTGATGCCGATCTTGGAGTCGCGGTCGCCGTCCTGCCAGGGCAGAAAGGTCCGCTTGATGCCGAGGACCTGGTCGTACACGGTGTGCGAGGTGCGCCCCGACAGCGATACGCCCAGCTGGTAGACCCCGTCGTCCCCGAGATTCAGCTTGCTGACCGGAACGGACAGCGTGAAGTCCTGGCTGATTCCCGAGCGCAGCTTGTCGATCTCGACCGTGTACTTGCCGCCGATCGGATAGGGATCGGTACCGGGCAGGTATCCCGTGCGCCGGGCGGCCGCGTCGATGGCGGTTCTGCTGAAGAGGCGGGGGCCGACCCGGAGGTCGACCTGGGCGTCGGTGACGGTTTCCTTGCCCTTGTTGGTCAGCGTCCCGGAGATCCGGAGCGTGTCCCCCTTCTCCGGGGCGCTGGGGGTGATTTCGTCCAGGGACACCGCCACCGTGCTGGATCCCGTCGGAGCCTTGGCCGGGGCGTCGGCCCGGGCCTGCGGGGCTGCGGCGCCCGCCAGCAGGGCGGCGACGAGCGGCGCCCCGGCGAGCACGGCGGCGGTGCGCCGCAGCCACCGGCGGGCAGGAGAGGGATTCATCCCCTGGATGTCTGCCGCCTCGGCCACGCGTACCCGTCCCTCGTCATCGTCAACTGCTGTGGATCGTCGTCCGTTGCTGCGTCCCCGCATGGTAACGAGGTGCGTCGGGGCTAAGTGCCGGGGAGTGCGCTGCATGATCGGGAGAGTCTCGCAGGGCTTGGGAAATGGGTGACGCCCGGACCGGTCCGTGCACGTACCCTTTTCTGTTGTGCCGAATGCCAACGAAGACAACCCCAGCGCCCTGACCCAGGTGCAGCACCGCGCAGTCAGCGAACTGCTGCGGGTCGCCCCGGTCGCCGACGATCTCGCCCGCCGATTCCAGGATGCCGGATTCAGTCTTGCACTGGTCGGCGGCTCGGTCCGTGACGCGCTTCTCGGCAGGCTCGGGAACGACCTGGACTTCACGACCGACGCCCGCCCCGAGGACGTGCTGAAGATCGTCAGGCCGTGGGCCGACTCCGTGTGGGAGGTCGGGATCGCCTTCGGCACGGTGGGGGCGCAGAAGCACGGCTACCAGATCGAGGTCACGACGTACCGGTCGGAGGCGTACGACAGGACCTCACGCAAGCCGGAGGTGTCCTACGGGGACTCCATCGAGGACGACCTCGTGCGGCGCGATTTCACGGTCAACGCTATGGCCGTCGCGCTGCCGGAGAAGGTCTTCATCGACCCCCATGACGGCCGGAAGGATCTGGCCGAGCGGGTTCTGCGTACGCCCGGGACGCCTGAAGCGTCGTTCTCCGACGATCCGCTGCGCATGCTGCGGGCGGCACGGTTCGCCGCGCAGCTCGACTTCGAGGTGGCCCCCGAGGTCGTCAGCGCGATGACGGAAATGGCGGGCCGGATCGAGATCGTCTCGGCCGAGCGGGTGCGCGAGGAACTGAACAAGCTCCTGCTCTCTTCCCATCCCCGGAAGGGCCTGTCCCTCCTGGTGGAGACGGGGCTGGCCCAGCAGGTTCTGCCCGAGTTGCCGGCGCTCCGGCTGGAGAGTGACGAGCACCACCGGCACAAGGACGTGTACGAGCACTCCCTGACCGTCCTGGAGCAGGCGATCGCCCTGGAGGAGGACGGGCCGGACCTCGTTCTGCGTATCGCCGCCCTTCTCCATGACATCGGCAAGCCGAGGACCCGGCGCTTCGAGAAGGACGGGCGGGTCTCCTTCCATCATCACGAGGTGGTGGGCGCCAAGATGACCAAGAAGCGCATGACGGCGCTCAAGTACTCCAATGAGATGGTCAAGGACGTCTCGAAGCTGGTGGAGCTGCATCTGCGCTTCCATGGCTACGGTGACGGCGAGTGGACCGACTCCGCGGTGCGCCGCTACGTACGGGATGCCGGCCCGCTTCTGGAGCGGCTGCACAAGCTGACCCGGTCGGACTGCACCACGCGCAACAAGCGCAAGGCCGCTGCTCTCTCGCGCACCTACGACGGGCTTGAGGAACGCATCGCCCAGCTGAAGAGCCAGGAGGAGCTGGACGCGATCCGGCCGGACCTGGACGGCAACGAGATCATGCAGATCCTGGACGTGGGTCCGGGGCCGGTCATCGGCAAGGCGTACGCGTTCCTGCTGGAGCTCCGCCTGGAGAACGGCCCGCTGGAGCACGATGCGGCGGTCGCGGAACTGAAGAAATGGTGGGAGACGCAGAGCTGACGCTCTCGCTTCTGTTCAAGCGTCGGCGCTCATGTTTCACGTGAAACATGAGCGCCGACGCATACGCCGAGGGCGTTGTTTCACGTGAAACAACGCCCTCGGTCGGTGTTCTGGGTGCTGCGGAGGTTCAGCCGGCCGGATTGAGTGGTGTCAGACAGAGCACCACGCTGTCCCGGCTCTTACGGCGACCCGAGCTCTCGGTATAGGCGGAGTACTTCTCCGCGTCGCAGAGGTCCGTGTCGGTCGTGTTGTCATGCACCTCGGCGACCTTGTACTCGGCGGCGGACGAGTCGCAGTCGACGGAGTTCATGTCGGGGTCGAAGTTGGTGCCCTTGTTCTCCAGGCAGTCCCCGACCGAAGCGGCCTTGGCGTCGGACTCGAACATGTCGCCCAGGCCGAACTTCAGCACGGCGAGCACAACGAGGCCCACGACGATGATGACGATGTTGCGGGTGGCGAGGAACGCCTTCTTGCCGCCCGAGGGTTGCGAAGGCCCCTGAGGAGGAGTGCCCCAGCCCTGCGGCTGCTGAGGCTGCTGCGGGCCGCCCCACCCCTGCTGGGGCTGTTGCGGAGGGTAGCCGTATCCGCCCTGCTGTGGCGGATACGGCTGAGGCTGCTGGCCGTACGGGCCGTTGCCCTGCTGCGGCGGGTAAGTCATCTGGATGCCCCCGTGATTCGTGCGTCGTGTTTGACGCGGGCACGCTATAGGACATCACCGTCCCGACTCCAATGCGTGAGGCACAGGGCAGAACTTGCGTAGAGCACCGCCACGCCGATCACCAGCACGGCGGACCGCCCGTCAGACGGAAGCATCAGCGCGGCGACTGCCGCCGCGGCCACGAAGGCCACGTTGAACAGCACGTCGTAGAACGAGAAGGCCCTGCCCCGGTAGGCGTCGTCCACGGCGGTCTGCACCACGGTGTCCGTGGCGATCTTCGCCCCCTGCGTGACGAGCCCGAGGACGAACGCGGCGACGAGCATCGGCGCCGGAGCGAACCACAGCCCCAGGGCCGGTTCGAGGATCGCGGCGGTGCCCGCGCAGACCACCATCCAACGGAGCCGCCCGAACCGCCCCGCGGCCCAGGGTGTCAGTACGGCCGCCGCGAAGAACCCCGCACCGGAGACGACCACCGCCAGGCCGAGGAGGGCCAGACCGTCGTCCTCGTTGTCCGTCCAGGCGTACCGGCAGAGCATCAGGACCATGACGGTCAGCGCCCCGTAACAGAAGCGGATCACCGTCATCGCGGCCAGCGCCCGGGACGCGCCCCGGTGCTCCAGCAAGTGCCGCAGTCCGTCGAGGAGCCCGCCGGCCGCCGCCGTCAGCGCTGCCCGTAGCGACATGCGGCCGGCCTCGCGGTCCGGCCCGAGGAGCCCCGCCGCCAGGCTCAGCGCCGCCAGCGCCGAGGCCAGGTACAGCGCCGCCCCGAGCAGCACCACGGCGGAGTCCGAAGCCGCCAGCAGCCGCACCACGAAGGCGAGTCCACCGCCCGCGGTGGCGGCAAGGGTGCCCGCGGTCGGCGACAGCGAGTTGGCGAGCACCAGATGCTTCCGCTCGACCACGCGCGGCAGAACGGCGGAGAGGCCGGCGAGGACGAAGCGGTTGACCGCGGTGACGCACAGCGCGGACGTGTAGAAGAGCCACGCCGGAGCCGCGACGATGATCAGGAGGGCGGTGCAGCAGGCGAGCCCGGAGCGCAGCAGGTTGCCGTAGACGAAGACCTGACGCCGGGGCCAGCGGTCCAGCAGCACCCCCGCGAAGGGCCCGACGAGTGAATAGGGGAGCAGCAGCACGGCCATGGCGGAGGCGATCGCCCCGGCGGACGCCTGCTTCTCCGGAGAGAAGACCACGTATGTGGCCAGCGCCACCTGATAGACGCCGTCGGCCGACTGGGACAGGACCCGCACGGCCAGCAGGCGGCGGAAGTCCGGGAGGCGGAGAAGTATGCGCAGGTCGCGCGCGACGGGCATGGGAGCAAGGGTCACACACGACGAGGGCCCCCGGGCGGATTGCCCAGGGGCCCTCAACGGCGCGGCAGCCGAGAAGCGTTGCCGCTCCTCATCTGCGCGGCTGACTCACGGGAGTCAGTTGGAGACCTCACCGCGGATGAACTTCTCGACGTTCTCGCGGGCCTCGTCGTCGAAGTACTGCACGGGCGGGGACTTCATGAAGTACGAGGACGCGGAGAGGATCGGGCCACCGATGCCGCGGTCCTTGGCGATCTTCGCCGCACGGACGGCGTCGATGATGACACCGGCGGAGTTCGGGGAGTCCCAGACCTCCAGCTTGTACTCCAGGTTCAGCGGGACGTCACCGAAGGCGCGGCCCTCAAGGCGCACGTACGCCCACTTGCGGTCGTCCAGCCAGGCCACGTAGTCCGACGGGCCGATGTGGACGTTGTCCGCGCCGAGCTCGCGGTCGCGGATCTGCGAGGTGACGGCCTGCGTCTTGGAGATCTTCTTGGACTCCAGGCGCTCACGCTCAAGCATGTTCTTGAAGTCCATGTTGCCGCCGACGTTCAGCTGCATCGTGCGGTCCAGGATGACGCCCCGGTCCTCGAAGAGCTTCGCCATCACGCGGTGCGTGATGGTGGCGCCGACCTGCGACTTGATGTCGTCGCCGACGATCGGGACACCGGCCTCGGTGAACTTGTCCGCCCACTCCTTGGTGCCGGCGATGAAGACCGGGAGAGCGTTGACGAACGCGACCTTGGCGTCGATGGCGCACTGGGCGTAGAACTTCGCGGCCACCTCGGAACCCACCGGGAGGTAGCAGACCAGGACGTCGACCTTGCGGTCCTTGAGGACCTGGACGATGTCGACCGGGGCCTCGGCCGACTCCTCGATGGTCTGGCGGTAGTACTTGCCCAGGCCGTCGTGGGTGTGGCCGCGCTGGACGGTGACACCGGCGTTCGGCACGTCGCAGAGCTTGATGGTGTTGTTCTCGCTCGCACCGATGGCGTCCGAGAGGTCGAGGCCGACCTTCTTCGCGTCGACGTCGAAGGCGGCGACGAACTCGACGTCCCGCACGTGGTAGTCGCCGAACTGGACGTGCATCAGACCGGGCACCTTGCCGGCCGGATCGGCGTCCTTGTAGTACTCGACGCCCTGGACCAGCGAGGCGGCGCAGTTGCCCACGCCGACGATGGCTACGCGAACCGAACCCATTCCGGTTGCTCCCTGTGTGTAATGGATGTTTCTTATGAGCCCGCCGCGGATCTGCGGTGAACTCACTTGGCGGTGTCGCCGGACGGATCCGGCGGGTTGTCTCCCCGCCGGGGCAGGCCGTCAGGCTCTCCTGAGGTCTTCTGCTGAGCTGAGCCCTCGGGCGAGGATCGTCGCTGATCCCGTCCCGACCGCTCGCTCTCGATGAGCTCGTTCAGCCAGCGCACTTCGCGCTCCACGGACTCCATGCCGTGTCGCTGTAGCTCAAGGGTGTAGTCGTCGAGGCGCTCACGGGTGCGTGCCAGAGAGGCGCTCATCTTCTCCAAGCGCTCCTCCAGCCGGCTGCGACGGCCTTCCAGCACCCGCATTCGCACGTCGTGCTCCGTCTGCCCGAAGAAGGCGAAGCGAGCCGCGAAGTGCTCGTCCTCCCAGGAGTCGGGGCCGGTGTGCGAGAGCAGCTCCTCGAAGTGCTCCTTACCTTCAGCCGTCAACCGGTAGACGATCTTGGCCCGGCGCCCCGCAAGGGACGAGGCGGGAGCGACGGGCCGGCCGGAGCCGGATGCCGCCTCCGCCGGAGCGGTCCCCGGTTCCTCGATCAACCAGCCGTTGGCGACCAGCGTCTTGAGGCAGGGGTAGAGCGTCCCGTAACTGAAGGCACGGAAGATGCCCAATGAGGTGTTGAGACGTTTGCGCAGCTCATAGCCGTGCATCGGGGATTCGCGGAGCAGTCCGAGGACGGCGAACTCAAGGATGCCGGAACGTCTGCTCAACCTCGCCCCTCCTTCTCCGCGTGCTCTCACTTGTCCCTTTGTACCGGGTCGATGTACCGAGCTGATGTATCGACTCGATACATCAGCACGATAGATCGGACCGGCGGCGCCGACAAGGGGAGCCTCAGTGAGCGGCGTCACATCGCCAATTCCTAGGAACCGACTTGCGTTGTTTGGGGTGAAGTTCGGTCCCAGGAGGGTTTTGACCGTGCGTAGTCTGTGCGGCATGCAGACCACCGGGAACCGCGAGACGCGTGCACGCGCGAGTGCTCGCGGGTCATCCGGACGCATAGCGGGCGAGCCCGTCGCCGGGCCGGCCCGTCATTCGGGGGACCGGATCTCACCTGCCGCTTCCAGGCGTTCTCGCCTGCCCGAGGAGTAGTCGTTCGATGAGCGAGCACCGTCGCAAAACGTCGCAACCGCAAGGCGGCGGACGTGCCGCGGCCCGACGAGCCGCCCAGCAGTCCTCAGGACTCCGCGCGGCACCGTCACGCGGAGTAACCTCAGCCTCACCTGCCGGCTCGTACGGCGACGAGGCCCCGTACGAAGGCCGTGCGGCAGCCAGACGGGCGGCCCAGCGCGGTGGCGGCGGCCGTGGAGGTTCCGACGGTGGCGGCGGTGGACGGCGTCGCGGTGGCGGGGACGGCGGGCACGAGGGCGGCGGGCGCGGTGGGCGGCGCCCGGTCAAGAAGCGCTTCATCGACTATCCGCGCGCCGGCCACCAAGGTCTGCGCCGCTGGGTTCCGTCCTGGAAGCTGGTGTCCAGCCTGTGCATCGGCTTCCTCGGCCTGCTGATGGGCCTCGCCGGTCTCGCGTACGCGATGGTCGCCAAGCCGGAGGTCAAGGACGCCGCGAAGGCGGAGAACAACGTCTACTACTGGGCGGACGGCAGCCAGATGGTGGCCACCGGCGGTGAGGTCAACCGCCAGGTCATCGACTACGCGCAGATCCCCGAGGCGATGCGCAACGCCGTCATCTCAGCCGAGAACAAGTCCTTCGACACCGACCATGGCATCGACCCCATGGGTATCGCCCGTGCCGTCTTCAACATGGCCAAGGGCGGCGAGACCCAGGGCGGTTCGACCATCACCCAGCAGTACGTCAAGAACTCGCGGCTGTCGCAGGAGCAGACCCTCAGCCGCAAGTTCGAGGAACTCTTCATCACGCTCAAGGTCGGCAGCGAGATGAAGAAGAAGGACGTCATGGCCGGGTACCTGAACGTCTCGTACTACGGGCGCGGCGCCTCCGGCATCCAGGCCGCTGCCCGTACGTACTACGGCAAGGACGCCAAGGATCTGGACGCGAGCCAGTGCGCCTTCCTGGCCAGCCTCCTCAAGGGCGCCAGCTATTACGACCCGGCAGGTGCGCCGGAGGTCGACTCGGTGCAGGCGACCGCGGAGAAGAACCTCGCGCGGGCGAAGAAGCGCTGGAAGTGGATCCTCGACGAGGAGGTGAAGGACGGCCGGATGTCGCAGAAGGAGCGCGACGGGTACACGGAGTTCCCGATGCCCGACAAGCCGAAGCGGGCCGCACAGCTGGGCGGTCAGATCGGCTACCTCGTCAACACCGCCAAAGCCGAGATCTTCGAGCGCACCAAGATCACCAAGGACATGCTCGACCAGGGCGGCTACGAGATCCACACGACCTTCGACAAGAAGAAGGTCAATCAGCTCAGCAAGGCCGTCAAGCGGGTCTACGACGAGAACATCGACCCCAAGAAGCGTCCGGAAGACACTCACGTGCAGTTCGGCGGTTCGTCGGTCGACCCCAAGACCGGCGCGATCCAGGCGATCTACGGCGGTGTGGACGCGACCAAGCACTTCCAGAGCAACGCCGGTCCCACCGGCGCCGCGGTCGGTTCGACCTTCAAGCCCTTCGTGCTGGCAGCCGCCATGGAGTACGGCAAGCGGGACCCGTCCGGTGGCCCGGAGCAGGACGAGTCGGAGCGTACGAAGGTCTCGCCGCTCAGCATCTACAACGGCGCCGACGGGCTCAAGATCAGGAGGTACGACGGCGACGTCTGGACCGACAAGGAGGGCAAGGAGTGGCTGCAGACCAACGACGACCATGAGTCGTACGGCAACATCACCCTGCGTGAGGCCATGCAGTGGTCCGCCAACTCCCCTTACGTGCAGCTGGGCATGGACGTCGGCACGGACAAGGTGAAGAAGGCGGCCATCGCGGCCGGGCTGAAGGACGACCGGTACATGGCGGACTCCAGCGTGCCGTCGTTCTCGATCGGCACGTCCTCGCCGAGCGCGACGAGCATGGCCGGCGCCTACGCCACCTTCGCGGCCCGGGGCCAGCAGCGCGATCCGTTCTCCGTCACCGAGGTGAAGAAGCGCGGCAAGCCGGAATACCAGCACAAGGTGGTCACCAAGAGCGCCTTCGACAGCGTCATCGCCGACAACGTCACGGACGTCCTCAAGAACGTCGTGGCGAAGGGCACCGGTACGCCCGCCCAGCTCCCGGGCCGTGAGGTCGCGGGCAAGACGGGTACGACCGACGACAACCTGTCGGCGTGGTTCGTCGGCTACACGCCGCAGCTGTCGACGGCGATCAGCATGTACCGGCTGGACGACAACGAGAAGCACAAGAACCGCGGGTTCGAGGAGATGTACGGCACCGGTGGCAAGGACAAGATCCACGGTGCCTCGTTCCCCGCACAGGTCTGGCACGACTACATGGTCGAGGCCATGAAGAAGGAGAAGGCGGAGCCCTTCCCGAAGGCGGAGCCGATCGGGGAGAAGGTCTACGGCGGCGGCGCGTCCAAGAAGCCCTCGCCGACGCCCACGCCCACGCCGACCGAGACCGAGACGACGAAGCCGACCCCGACCCCCACGCCCACGCAGGACGTCCCGACCCCCGACCCGACCGACACCTGCGGTACGTGGGACTGGAACTGCCAGAACAACAACGGCGGCGCCAACGCGGGCACGAGCCAGGGCAACGACGGCGGCACGGACACGGGCACGAGCCAGGGCAACGACGGCGGCACGGATACCGGCACCTCCACCGGCACGACGGGTGGGGACGACGGTTCGGACGGGGGCACCACCACCGGAACCAGCAACGGCACCACCGGAGGCAACACCACCGGCACCGGGAACAACAGCACCGGGAACACCAACTGGTGGGGCGGCACGAACGGGTAGCGCCCGGCACGACAGGCGATGAGGGCCGCGGCACCCCGGTGCCGCGGCCCTCATCCTTCCCACAGCGCCGTACGGCAGGATGTGCGGCATGCCAAGCGCAGAGGACACGAGCGTGCACCAGGAACGGCCCGTCGTACGGCCCACGCACCGGGACGAGGTCGCGGCGGCCGGGAGCGAGCTGATCGGCGGGAGGTCGGGCCGCTGGTCGCGGCTCGGCAGCGCCGCACTCGCCCCGGTGGGGGCGGTCGCCCTGGTGGCCATCGGGATGTTCGCGCTCGGCATGGTGCAGAAGCTGCCCTGCTACAACTGGGCCTGGTTCAGGGGAGCCGGCTCCCAGTACACGCACGCGTGCTACTCGGACATCCCGCACCTGTACTCGGGGCGCGGCTTCGCCGACGGACTGGTGCCGTACTTCGACCGGCTGCCCGGGGACATGCAGTTCCTGGAGTACCCCGTCCTCACCGGGGTGTTCATGCAGGTTGCGGCGTGGCTGACACCGGGCGGCTCCATCCAGGAGCAGGAGCAGGCGTACTGGCTGGTGAACGCGGGGATGCTGATGATCTGCACCGCCGTGATCGCCGTCTGCGTCGCCCGCACGCACCGGCGGCGCCCCTGGGACGGCCTGCTGGTGGCGCTCGCACCCGCCTTCGCGCTCACCGCCACGATCAACTGGGACCTGCTGGCCGTGGCCCTCACGGCCGGGGCGATGCTCATGTGGTCCCGGAGCCGCCCGCTGGCTTTCGGCATCCTGATCGGCCTGGCGACGGCCGCGAAGCTTTACCCCGTCCTGCTGCTGGGGCCCGCGTTCGTCCTGTGCTGGCGGGCGGGGAAGTGGCGGGAGTTCGGGGCGGCGGCGCTGGGAGCCGCGGGCTCCTGGCTGGTGGTCAATCTGCCCGTCATGGTCTTCGCACCCGAGGGGTGGAAGAAGTTCTACACCTTCAGCGAGGAACGCGGCATCGACTTCGGGTCGTTCTGGCTGGTCATCACGCAGCGCACCGGTGAGTCCATCGACGTCGGCACGGTCAACACCGTCTCCACGGTGGCCACCATCGCGCTGTGCGCCGCGATCGGCGTCCTGACCCTGACGGCACCGCGCAGGCCGCGCTTCGCGCAGCTCGCGTTCCTCGTCGTCGCGGTGTTCATCCTCGTCAACAAGGTCTACTCACCGCAGTACGTCCTGTGGCTGATCCCCCTCGCCGCGCTGGCCAGGCCCCGCTGGCGGGACTTCCTGATCTGGCAGACGTGCGAGGTCCTGTACTTCCTCGGGATCTGGCTGTACCTCGCCTACACGACGAGCGGCGACAAGCACCAGGGGCTGCCGACGGAGGGCTACCAGCTGGCGATCGTGCTGCATCTGCTGGGCACGCTGTACCTGTGCGCCGTCGTCGTACGGGACATCGTGCTGCCGGAACGCGACGGGGTGCGGCGCGACGGCTCGGACGATCCGTCGGGCGGGGTGCTCGACGGGGCCGAGGACGTGTTCGTACTGTCCCACCTGGTCACGCCCGGTGCCGCACGCCGGGAGGCGCTGCCCGCGGCGCCCGGGCCGCGGGTGGAGTGGGGTACCGCCGGCGCGCCCGCCGCCGACTGAACGGGGCGGGCGGCGCGCGGACTCAGCGCTCGACGATGCGGTCGTACTGCGTGGTCGTGTGGCGCAGATGGGCCACCAGCTCGTCGCCCACCCGGGGCTCCTCGGCGTCCGAGGGCACGAACAGGATCGACACCTGCATGTGCGGCGGCTCGGCGAACCAGCGCTGCTTGCCCGCCCAGACGAACGGGGACAGATTGCGGTTCACGGTGGCCAGGCCGGCCCGGGCGACACCCTTGGCGCGCGGCATCACACCGTGCAGCGCCTTCGGGGCCTCCAGGCCCACACCGTGCGAGGTGCCGCCGGCGACGACGACCAGCCAGCCGTCGGACGCGGCCTTCTGCTGCCGGTAGCCGAACCGGTCGCCCTTGACGACGCGGGTGACGTCGAGCACGGCGCCCCGGTACTCCGTCGCCTCGTGGTCCCCGAGCCAGAGCCGGGTGCCGATGCGGGCGCGGAACCGGGTCTGCGGGAACTGCTGCTGGAGCCGGGCGAGCTCGTCGGCGCGCAGGTGGCTGACGAACATCGTGTGCAGCGGAAGCCGGGCCGCCCGCAGCCGGTCCATCCACGCGATGACCTCCTCGACCGCGTCCGACCCGTCCGTACGGTCCAGCGGCAGGTGGAGGGCGAAGCCTTCCAGCCGTACGTCCTCGATGGCCGCGTGCAGCTGCCCGAGCTCCTCCTCCTTGACGCCGTGGCGCTTCATGGAGCTCATGCACTCGATGACGACCCGGGCGCCCACCAGGGCGTGCACCCCGTCCACGGAGGACACCGACCGTACGACGCGGTCGGGCAGCGGCACCGGTTCCTCACCGCGCCGGAACGGTGTGAGGACCAGCAGATCGCCGCTGAACCAGTCCTTGATGCGGGCCGCCTCGTAGGTGGTGCCGACCGCGAGGATGTCGGACCCGAAGCGGATCGCCTCGTCGGCCAGCCGCTCGTGACCGAAGCCGTAGCCGTTGCCCTTGCAGACCGGCACGATGCCCGGGAACTGGTCGATAACGGATTTCTGGTGCGCCCGCCAGCGCGCGGTGTCGACGTACAGGGAGAGCGCCATGGCCGGTCCGGAACCCTTCTGGTGGCTGCGGTGGATCAGGGAGGAGAAGCGTGTTCAGGCCCCATTGAAACCAATGGAGCCGGTTTCGTCAGCTGTGGGGCTCGGATCAGCGGCGTGACATGTAGATGTCGAGCGCCTTGTGCAGCAGCTTGTTCAGCGGGAAGTCCCACTCGCCGAGGTATTCCGCGGCCTGGCCGCCGGTGCCGACCTTGAACTGGATCAGGCCGAAGAGGTGGTCGGTCTCGTCCAGCGAGTCGGAGATGCCGCGCAGGTCGTAGACCGTGGCGCCCATGGCGTACGCGTCGCGCAGCATCCGCCACTGCATCGCGTTCGAGGGGCGGACCTCGCGCTTGTGGTTGGCCGAGGCGCCGTACGAGTACCAGACGTGCCCGCCGACGATCAGCATGGTCGCCGCCGCGACGTTCTCGCCCTCGTGACGGGCGAAGTAGAGCCGCATCCGGTTGGGGTCCTCGCTGTTGAGGGCCGTCCACATGCGCTGGAAGTAGCCGAGCGGGCGCGGGCGGAAGCGGTCGCGCTCCGCCGTGATCTCGTACAGCCGCTGCCACTCGGAGAGCTCCGCGTAGCTGCCCTGGACGACCTCGACGCCGGCCTTCTCGGCCTTCTTGATGTTGCGCCGCCAGAGCTGGTTGAAGCCCTTGTGGACATCCTCCAGCGAGCGGTTCGCCAGCGGCACCTGGAAGACGTAACGGGGCTGTACGTCACCGAAGCCGGCGCCGCCGTCCTCGCCCTGCTGCCAGCCCATCTTCCGCAGCCGGTCGGCGACCTCGAAGGCGCGCGGCTCGATGTGGGTGGCCTCGACATCGCGCAGGCGCTTTACGTCCGGGTCCTGGATGCCGGCCTTGATGGCCGCGGCGTCCCAGCGGCGGATGATCACCGGCGGGCCCATCTTCACCGAGAAGGCACCCTGCTGCTTGAGGTGCGCCAGCATCGGCTGGAGCCAGTCGCTGAGGTTGGGGGCGTACCAGTTGATGACCGGGCCCTCGGGCAGATACGCCAGGTAGCGCTTGATCTTGGGGAGCTGCCGGTAGAGCACCAGGCCGGCGCCGACGAGCTGACCGGTCTTGTCGAACCAGCCCAGGCTTTCGGAGCGCCACTCGGCCTTCACGTCCGCCCAGGCCGGGACCTGCATGTGGCTGGCCGCGGGCAGACTCTGGATGTAGGCCAGATGCTGCTCTCGGCTGATGGTCCTCAGGGTCAGGCTCATGCGGGGCGCTCCTCGGCAGGTGTGTCCCCATCGGTCAGGGGCTCCGGCTCTCGCGCCGAAGCCTACTGTGGCCGTGAAGCGAGCGGTCTGGCCCCGTATGCCTGTACGCGTGCGGGGGCGGCCCCGTCCGGTGACGGAGCCGCCCGGGCCGGACCCGGGAGCTCAGCCGATCACGCCGCCGAACAGTCCGCCGTGGGCCATGCCGAGGAAGAACCCGAGGGCGGACGCACCCATGCCGATGATCAGTGGGAACCTTTCGCGCGTGGTGACGGAGATGTACTGGCCGTACGCCCCCGTGAGGATCCCGATGAGGCCCGCCCATGAGCTGAGCAGGTGCAGGTTGTGGAACATCGCCGAGATGAAGGCGAGGGCGCCCAGGACGAGCGTGACCGCCACGAGCGCGTCCTGAAGCGGATGGGGCCTGCCGTCCGTGGCGAAGAGGGAGACGGAGGGGCGGGTCCGCGTTACGTGTGCCATGGAGTACCTCCTGGCCGACATGCGGCGCTTCGTGGCGCCGCTCACACCCGATGTGTACAGATTGCGTCCCCTGACCACTGGATTTCAACCGGAAGGCGGTCTGCGGGTACTCTGGTCGGTCTGCACCGGTGTCTGCCCAGGCCAGCACGGACCGCCCCTCTTACCGAGGGCGCTGTCAGTGGGGGCTGTTTTACTCGGGCACCGTTGCTCAACGCATCACGACCCTCCTGCCACGGAACGACCGTGGCCGCTGAGTCCAAAGGAGGTGGGTTCCACATGCGTCACTACGAGGTGATGGTCATCCTCGACCCCGATCTCGAGGAGCGAGCAGTCTCCCCGCTGATCGAGAACTTCCTCTCCGTCGTCCGTGAGGGCGAAGGAAAGGTTGAGAAGGTCGACACCTGGGGCCGTCGTCGTCTCTCTTACGAGATCAAGAAGAAGCCCGAGGGCATCTACTCGGTCATCGACCTCCAGGCCGAGCCTGCGGTCGTCAAGGAGCTCGACCGCCAGATGAACCTGAACGAGTCGGTCCTCCGGACCAAGGTCCTCCGTCCCGAGATTCACTGAGCTTCCAGCTCAGAGGTCATCGGGTCCGAGTAGCAGCAAGCAGCCAAGAAATCCCCGCCGAGAGGTTCACCCATGGCAGGCGAGACCGTCATCACGGTCGTCGGCAATCTCGTCGACGACCCCGAGCTGCGCTTCACCCCGTCCGGTGCGGCGGTCGCGAAGTTCCGTGTCGCGTCCACTCCCCGCATCTTCGACCGGCAGACCAATGAGTGGAAGGACGGCGAAGGGCTGTTCCTCACCTGCTCGGTCTGGCGGCAGGCGGCGGAGAACGTCGCCGAGTCGCTCACGCGAGGCATGCGCGTTGTCGTGCAGGGCCGGCTGAAGCAGCGGTCGTACGAAGACCGCGAGGGCGTCAAGCGCACGGTCTACGAGCTGGATGTCGAGGAAGTCGGCCCCAGCCTCAAGAACGCCACGGCCAAGGTCACCAAGACCACCGGTCGCGGTGGTCAGGGCGGCCAGGGTGGATACGGCGGCGGCCAGCAGGGCGGCGGTAACTGGGGCGGCGGTCCCGGTGGTGGCCAGCAGGGTGGTGGCGGTGCTCCCGCCGACGACCCGTGGGCCACGAGCGCGCCTGCCGGCGGCCAGGGCGGGGGCCAGCAGGGCGGAGGCGGCTGGGGCGGAAGCTCCGGCGGTTCCGGCGGCGGCTACTCGGACGAGCCCCCCTTCTAGGGAAGCTCGTACCCCCACTTCTTGATCACACAGGAGAAACACCATGGCGAAGCCGCCTGTGCGCAAGCCTAAGAAGAAGGTCTGCGCGTTCTGCAAGGACAAGACCCAGTACGTGGACTACAAGGACACGAACATGCTGCGGAAGTTCATTTCCGACCGCGGCAAGATCCGTGCCCGCCGCGTCACCGGCAACTGCACGCAGCACCAGCGTGACGTCGCCACGGCAGTCAAGAACAGCCGTGAGATGGCGCTGCTGCCCTACACGTCCACCGCGCGATAAGGGAAGGGTGACCGAAACATGAAGATCATCCTCACCCACGAGGTCACTGGCCTCGGTGCTGCGGGCGACGTCGTGGACGTCAAGGACGGGTACGCCCGTAACTACCTGGTTCCGCGTGGCTTCGCCATCCGCTGGACCAAGGGTGGCGAGAAGGACGTGGCGCAGATCCGCCGCGCCCGCAAGATCCACGAGATCGCGACGATCGAGCAGGCCAACGAGATCAAGGCCAAGCTTGAGGCCGTCAAGGTCCGTCTGGCCGTTCGCTCCGGCGACGCCGGCCGGCTCTTCGGCTCCGTCACCCCGGCCGACATCGCCTCGGCGATCAAGGCCGCCGGTGGTCCGGACGTCGACAAGCGTCGCGTTGAGCTCGGTTCGCCGATCAAGACGCTCGGCGGGCACCAGGTGTCCGTCCGTCTGCACCCCGAGGTCGCTGCGAAGCTCGGCGTCGAGGTCATTGCCGCCTGATTGGGCCGCACCTCAGCAGAACAAGTGAAGGGCCGCACCCTCCGGGGTGCGGCCCTTCGCCGTTTCACGTGAAACATGCCGGGTCGGTCAGCGGGTCGCGCCGGTGACCAGCCACTTCCCGGAGCGGGTACGGAGCCAGAGCGTCGCCATCCGCACGAGCATCATCAGCGCCATCGCGCACCACAGGGCGCCGAGCCCGCCGCCCAGGGCGGGGACCAGGAGCGCCGCAGGGGCGAAGACGACCAGTGTCACGAGCATGGCCCAGGCCAGGTACGGCCCGTCGCCGGCGCCCATCAGCACGCCGTCCAGGACGAAGACGACACCGGCGATCGGCTGGGTGGCCGCCACCACCAGAAGGGCGGGCAGCAGGGCATCCTGGACCGCCGTGTCGCTGGTGAACAGGGGAACGAACAGTGGGCGGGCCATGATGATCAGTACGCCCAGGACCACGCCGGACGCGATGCCCCACTCCACCATCCGGCGGCATGCCTCGCGTGCGCCCTGCGCATCGTCCGCGCCCAGGTAGCGCCCGATGATGGCCTGCCCGGCGATGGCGATGGCGTCGAGGGCGAAGGCCATCAGGCTCCACAGGGAGAGGACGATCTGGTGGGCCGCGATATCGGTGTCACCGAGCCGGGCGGCGACCGCCGTGGCGATGAGCAGGACGGCCCGCAGCGACAGCGTCCGGACCAGGAGGGGCGCGCCCGCCTGGGCGCAGGCCCTGATGCCCGCGGCGTCGGGGCGCAGGGAAGCGCCGTGGCGCCGGGCGCCCCGCACGACGACGACCAGATACGCGGCCGCCATAGCGAGCTGGGCGATGACGGTGCCCCAGGCCGAGCCGGCGATGCCCAGACCGGCGCCGTAGACGAGGCCGGCATTGAGGGCCGCGTTGGCGGCGAAGCCTCCGATGGCGACGTAGAGCGGGGTGCGGGTGTCCTGGAGGCCCCGGAGTACGCCGGTCGCGGCCATTACGACCAGCATCGCGGGGATACCGAGGCTGGAGACCCGGAGATAGGTGATGGCGTGGGGCGCCGCTGTGGAGGAGGCGCCGAACACATCGGTGAGCCAGGGGGCGAGGGGGAGCGTCAGGGCGATGACGGCGACGCCGAGCAGGAGCGCCAGCCAGATGCCGTCCATGCCCTGGCGGATCGCGGAGGCCAGATCGCCGGCGCCCACCCGGCGGGCGACCGCTGCCGTGGTGGCGTACGCGAGGAAGACGAAGATGCTCACCGCGGTCGTCAGCAGGGCGGCGGCGACCGCCAGTCCGGCCAGCTGGGGGGTGCCGAGATGGCCGACGATGGCACTGTCGACCATCACGAAAAGCGGCTCGGCCACGAGCGCGCCGAAGGCGGGGACGGCGAGCGCGACGATCTCGCGGTCGTGCCGTCGGCGGCGGGAAGGCGGGGTCCCCGGTGGCTGGATCATGGCAGCCAATCTAATCTTCCACAGGTAAGAGATGCAATCAGCTAGGAGTCCTTACATTTGCTTGCCTGTGGGCAACTCTTGTGCTGGACACATGACGATCTCGGCCCGACCGTCCAACTTTTTCTCCCCCACAGCCGGTGGATGGGAAAGCGGCAGGTCAAGGCGGTATTTGCAGGTGGTCTATGAGTTTGTCCACAGTGCTGTCCCCCGGTCCGTGCACAGGTTCCGGGGGGTTCTCCACAGCATCTGCCCGCCCATCCACAGGCCCTGTGGATAACCAGATTGGCTGACGGTGCCGAGCCGCCTACCGTAGTCCGGCGCCCCCACCCTGTTTCGGCTCTGCGTCCCCGCAGAACTCGACACACCGGAACCGGAGTCGGGGGTCTTGTTTGTCGGTGCCGTGCCGTAAGAAAGAGAAGCACGGCTAGGTCCGCGGAGCGGACGGGAGGAGGTGGCCGGGTGAGCATTCCCGAACCCTTGGACGACCCATGGGCGGACACCGGCCCCAGTGACCGGCTGCCCGTATCCCGTCAGCGCCGGGGTGAGGACCGGGACCGGGGCGACCGTCATGACCGCGGCCGTGAGTCCACCGACTGGGAGGGCGGTTCCGCCGGCTTCGAGCGGGTGCCGCCCCAGGACCTGGACGCGGAGCAGTCCGTGCTCGGTGGCATGCTCCTGTCCAAGGACGCCATCGCGGACGTCGTGGAGATCATCAAGGGCCACGACTTCTACCGCCCCGCGCACGAGACCGTCTATCAGGCGATCCTCGACCTCTACGCCAAGGGTGAGCCCGCCGACCCGATCACCGTGGCCGCCGAGCTGGTCAAGCGCGGCGAGATCACCAAGGTGGGCGGGGCGCCCTATCTGCACACCCTGGTCCAGTCGGTGCCGACGGCGGCCAACGCCTCGTACTACGCGGAGATCGTCCACGAACGCGCGGTCCTGCGGCGGCTCGTGGAAGCCGGTACGAAGATCACACAGATGGGATACGCGGCCGACGGCGATGTCGACGACATCGTGAACTCGGCCCAGGCGGAGATCTACGCCGTCACCGAGCAGCGGACCAGTGAGGACTACCTGCCGCTCGGCGACATCATGGAAGGCGCCCTGGACGAGATCGAGGCGATCGGCTCGCGCAGCGGCGAAATGACGGGCGTGCCCACCGGGTTCACCGACCTCGACGCCCTGACCAACGGGCTGCACCCGGGCCAGATGGTCGTCATCGCGGCCCGTCCCGCCATGGGTAAGTCGACCCTCGCCCTGGACTTCGCCCGTGCCTGCTCGATCAAGAGCAACATGCCCAGCGTGATCTTCTCCCTGGAAATGGGGCGGAACGAGATCGCGATGCGCCTGCTGTCCGCCGAAGCGCGCGTGGCTCTGCACCACATGCGTTCCGGCACGATGACCGACGAGGACTGGACGCGGCTGGCCCGTCGCATGCCGGACGTCTCCGCGGCCCCGCTCTACATCGACGACTCCCCCAACCTCTCCATGATGGAGATCCGGGCGAAGTGCCGTCGCCTCAAGCAGCGCAACGACCTCAAGCTGGTGGTGATCGACTACCTCCAGCTGATGCAGTCCGGTGGTTCGAAGCGCGCCGAGAGCCGTCAGCAGGAGGTATCCGACATGTCGCGAAACCTCAAGCTCCTGGCCAAGGAACTCCAGCTGCCGGTCATCGCGCTCTCCCAGCTGAACCGTGGCCCCGAGCAGCGCACGGACAAGAAGCCGATGGTCTCCGACCTCCGTGAGTCCGGCTCCATCGAGCAGGACGCCGACATGGTGATCCTGCTGCACCGCGAGGACGCGTACGAGAAGGAGTCGCCGCGCGCCGGCGAGGCGGACCTGATCGTGGCCAAGCACCGAAACGGCCCCACGGCGACGATCACTGTCGCCTTCCAGGGCCACTACTCCCGCTTCGTGGACATGGCACAGACCTGACCGGCACCGGACCGGGAAATGGAGTCGCCATCCGCCGGTGCGGACGGTAGTTGTTGATGATGACCTCTCCAGCTGAACAGTTGCTTCCCAACACCCGGCGGGCCTTGCTGCACCGCGTCGCCACGGCTCAGGCCGAAGGGCGTACCCCCTCTCTCGTCGCCGCCGTGCAACGGCAGGGGCAGGTGGTCTGGGAGGGCGCGCGCAGCTGTGTCGACGGGCATGCCCCGGATTCCGACACGCAGTTCAGGATCGGGTCCCTCACCAAGACCTTCACCGCCGTGCTGGTGATGCGGCTGCGTGACGAAGGGCTGCTCGGTCTGGCGGATCCGCTGGAGAAGCACCTGCCCGGCACCGGTGCGGGGGACGTGACCATTCATCAGCTGCTTGGCCACAGCGCGGGGCTCGGAGCCGAGACGACCGCGCCCTGGTGGGAGCGGACACCCGGCAGCCTGCGCCCCACGCTCGCGGACGTGCTCGATGAGCAGGTCGCGATGTACCCGCCCGGCAGTCGGCACCACTACTCCAACCCGGGCTACACGCTGCTCGGTTCGCTGGTCGAGGCCGTGCGCGGGGCCTCCTGGGAAGAGGTGCTGCGCCGCGAGGTGCTGGAACCCCTCGGTATGCACCGGACCAGTGCGCTTCCACAGGCTCCGCACGCCGGCGGCTGGGCGGTGCACCCCTGGGCGGACGTCCTGCTTCCTGAACCGGCGGAGGACCTGGGCCTCATGGCACCCGCCGGACAGCTCTGGTCCACGACCGCGGATTTGCTCCGCTTCGCGGCCTTCCTCGCCGAGGGCGACGACCGGGTGCTCGCCGCGGCTTCCGTGGCGGAGATGAAGCAGCCGTCGGCCGCTCCCGCGCCCGGTGAGTGGGTCGATCACTACGGGCTGGGGCTGCAACTGGTCCGGCGCAAGGACCGCACCTTCATCGGGCACACGGGCTCGCTTCCCGGATTCCTGGCTGCCCTCTGGGTCAGCACCGAGGACGACGTGACGGCCGTGGTGCTCGTCAACGCGACGTCCGGGGTCGCGATCGGCGAGGTGGCCGCCGACCTCGTGGACATCGTCGCCGAGGCCGAGCCCCGCATCCCTGAGCCATGGCGCCCGCTGCCCGAGGTGGACGCGGAACTGCTCGCCCTGACCGGGCCGTGGTACTGGGCCACGCGCCCCAACATCCTGACGCTGACCGCCGATCGCGGGCTGGAACTGCGGCCGGTGAACGGCCAGGGCCGGGGTGCCCGCTTCACTGCCCGCCCCGACGGCACCTGGGTGGGCCTGGACGGTTACTACGCGGGGGAGACGCTGCGGATCGTGCGGAACGCGGACGGCGGCGTGAGCCACCTCGATCTGGGCTCCTTCGTCTTCACGCGTGAGCCGTACGATCCCGCCGCAGCGGTGCCCGGCGGGGTGGACGAGGAGGGGTGGCGCGGTCTGGGGGACTGAGCGCAACCGACGTGCCCGGAACAGGTGTTGTCCGTTTCACGTGAAACGGACAACACCGCTGCTCAGGCCGTCAGCTCCCTTTCCAGCGGGGTCCGGAAGCGCGGGGTGATCCGGGCTTCCCCCACCCAGCCCGCCAGCCGAGCCGCCTCGGCCTCGATCGCTGCCGTGGCCTCCCGGCCCGGATCGGTCAGCAGCCGCCAGATGAGCTCACCGTCGCCCCGCTGCGCCCAGCCGCCGACGATCCGGCCGTCCCACCACACCGTGGGGCCGATATTGCCCGAGCGGTCGAAGAGGGCTGCCCGGTGCTCGGCCGGCAGATGGAAGCCGCGGTCCGCCCAGCCCATGCCGCTCGGGTCGAGCCCGGGCAGCAGGGCCGCCCAGGGCGCCTGGGCGGGCTCGGGCTCCGTGTCCCCGGGGGCGACCCAGGCCGGTGCCCCGTTGTCGAGCCGCACCTCCACGGCCCCGGCCGCCGCGAGAGCGGTACGGACCTCGCGGGCGCCCCAGCCGGTCCACCACTTCAGGTCGGCCTCGGTGCCCGGACCGTACGCCCGGAGCCAGCGCAGAGCCAGTTCCGCCTGGGCCGGAGCGGTCTCCTCCACCGGCCGGGGGCGGGCCAGGGCCCAGCGGAACTGGCTGGAGGTCCAGGAGCCCCGTGGCCGGTCCCTGCGGATTTGGCCCTCGGCGGCCAGTACCCGGATCACCCGGGTCGCGACGCCCTGGACCGTTTCCTGCTTCTTCCCGGGGAAGACGGTGATCTTTGCGCGGAGGGCGGGCACACCGGCGGCGAGCTCGCTGCCCGAGACCGGACCGCTGCCCTCCAGGAAGGCGAGGGCGCTCCTCTCGGTCTCGTCCAGCCAGCGTTCGTCCAGACCGTTGCCGTCCTCATGGAGATGCTTGAGCAGGTTGCGGCGCTCCTTGGCCGCCACAGCGCGTGCGTTTGCCGCCTCGACGTGCGGGGCCATCTCGTTCGACACGACGAAGAGGGTGTTGCGCATGGAGAGCATCCGCACCAGCGAAACGTCGTCGTAGAGACACCGTTCCACTGCGGCGGTGCCCGGCTCGGCGAGCCTGGCGCAGGCCGAGAGGAAGACGGTGGCCGCGTCGGTCGCGTGGAGTGCGACAAGGGCGTCGGCCACCGCGACGGGCGACGACGTGCGTCCCCCGGGGGTCAGCAGATGGCGGCGGACGATCCGGATACGGCGCTGTTCGTCACTGATGCGTTGCACGGCGGCTCCTCGGGAACGCGGCAGGCAGGTCAGAGGGCGAGCTTGAAGCCCACATGGCTGGCGACGAACCCCAGCCGTTCGTAGAAGCGATGCGCGTCGGTGCGGGACATGTCGGAGGTGAGCTGGACCAGCTGGCAGCCCTGCCGGCGTGATTCGTCCACCGCCCACTGGATCAGCCGGGTGCCGAGACCGCTTCCCCGCTCGTCCGCGTGAATGCGGACCCCCTCGATCACGGACCGGGTCGATCCGCGCCGGGACAGCCCCGGGATCACGGTCAGCTGTAGGGTCCCGACGACGCGCTCCTCGCGCACGGCGACCATCATGTGCTGATTCGGGTCGTCGGCCAGCCGCCGGAGCGCCGCTCGGTAGGGCGCGAGGTCGTCCGGCGACTCGCGCTGGGCGCCCAGCGGGTCGTCGGCGAGCAGGGCCACGATCTCGGCCAGATCGGCAGCGGTCGCGCGGCGTATCTCCAGATCGCTCATGATCCGCAGCCTACGCAGTCGGCAGACCTTGAGCGGGAACGGCCTTCAGTTCCTCGACGGCCCGGACGAGCGGGGCCAGTTCGGGATTCTCGGCGGCCTCGTCCAGTGCGGTGCGCAGAGCTCGGTCGTTGGTGGGACGGGCCTCGGAGAGCAGGGTGAGCCCGTCGGGGGTGACGTCGGTGTAGATGCCCCTGCGGTCGGTGTCGCAGAGATACCGGGTCAGCAGTCCGCGGTCTTCGAGGCGGGTGACCAGGCGCGTGGTGGCGCTCTGGCTCAGCCCGACGGCGTCCGCCACCTGCTTCATCTGTAGGTGTCCGCCCGGACCGCTGTGCTGGCGACTGAGCACGTCCAGCAGGGAGAACTCGCGCACGCTCAGCTCATGGCCGCTCTGCAGGGCCCGCTCGATGCGGGTCTCGATCCTGCCGTGGAGCAGGGACAGCGCGATCCAGCCCTGGGAGAGGGCGGTGAGGGCCGGGTCAATGGCGGTCATGGTCTCTCCTCCTGCCGGAGCTGTTACGTCCAGAGTAGCCGACGTCCGCAATAGCCCGCGTTTGCAATTAAAGAGCGTCTGCAACTATTGTCTACACATGTAAGGCGCAGTAGCAATCGTCTGGGAAGGGAACCCATGCCGCTCGCACTCCTCGCCCTGGCCATCGGGGCATTCGGTATCGGGACCACCGAGTTCGTGGTCATGGGGCTGCTTCCCGAGGTGGCCGCCGAGTTCCAGGTGTCCATCCCGGCCGCAGGCTTCCTGGCCACGGGCTATGCGCTCGGCGTCGTGCTCGGGGCGCCGTTGATGACCGCGCTCGGCACGAAGGTCAGCCGCAAGCGGATGCTGATGCTTCTCATGGGGCTGTTCATCGTCGGCAATGTGGTCACCGCGGCCGCCCCCGTCTTCGAGGTGATGGTCGTCGGCCGTGTGATCGCCTCGCTCGCCCACGGTGCCTTTTTCGGCATCGGAGCGGTCGTGGCGGCCGATCTGGTCGCCCCGCAGAAGAAGGCGGGCGCCATCGCCCTGATGTTCACCGGGCTCACCGTCGCCAATGTCGTAGGGGTGCCCGTGGGTACCTACATCGGGCAGCACGCCGGCTGGCGGGTCACGTTCTTCCTGGTCGCCGCGCTGGGCGTCCTCGGCCTGTTCGGCGTTGCCCGGCTCGTTCCCGAACAGCCCCGCGACGAGGGCGTCAGGCTGCGGCAGGAAGTCGCCGCCTTCCGCAATGTGCAGGTCCTGCTGGCCATGGCGATGACGGTCCTCGGATTCGGCGGCGTCTTCGCGGCGATCACCTACATCACGCCGATGATGACGGAGACCGCCGGGTACTCGGCCTCCGCCGTCACCTGGCTGCTGGTCCTCTTCGGTCTCGGCATGGTCGGCGGCAACCTGATCGGCGGCAGGTATGCCGACCGCCGCCCCGCGCTCATGCTCACCGTGTCGCTGGGCGGCCTCGTCCTGGTCCTGGCCCTGTTCACGCTGACCGCCCACAACAAGATCGCGGCCGCGATCACCCTCGTCCTGATCGGTGCCTTCGGCTTCGCGACCGTGCCTCCGCTTCAGAAGCGGGTGCTCGACCAAGCGGTGGACGCCCCGACGCTGGCCTCCGCGATGAACATCGGTGCCTTCAACCTAGGCAATGCGCTCGCGGCCTGGCTCGGCGGGATCGTCATCGGCGCCGGTCTCGGCTACACCGCCCCCAACTGGGTCGGCGCGGCACTCGCGGCATCGGCTCTGGTCCTTGCCCTCGCCTCCAGCGCGCTGGAGCGCCGTACGACCGCACCGAGCCGCCTTGTCGCCACCCGCACCCCGGAGCCGGCAGCGGTCCCCGAGCCCCGAAGCTGATTCCGGGGGTCAGCCCGTGGCCAGGCTGAAGGGCGCGAAGTACCGGGGCCAGTCCGCGTACTGCCGCCCGCCGAGTGTCATCACCGTGGTTTCCACGCTCGACCGCAGTCCACAGCGTCCGAGCCAGTCCAGCAGGTCCTCATGGCGGGCGTCGACATCCACGCGCAGCGGCCGGTCCGTCGCCTCGGCCAGCGAGGCCACGAGCAGCTGCGCCGTGGAGGTGTCCTTGGCGATCAGCGGCCCCACCGCATGGTTCGCCGCGCTCGGCGAGAGCGCGGCGAACCCGGTCAGCTCCCCGTCCTCCTCGGCGACCCGCAGGTGATCGGCGAACGTCGGGAGCCGGGTCAGCAGATGCGTACGATCGAGCCCGAAGACGACCGAGTCCAGCTCCACCATCGCCCGCAGATCGTGTGCGGAAGCAGACCGGATGGCAGTTCCCGAGCCACCGAGAGACCTCGTGCCGGTGGCCGGAGCCGGTGTGAAGGCCCCGCCCAGGCGGACGGTGCGTCCCACCGGGGTGAATCCGAGCGCTTCGTAGAGGGGGCGGCCCGCCGCTGTCGCATGGAGGCTGAGCGGGGTGTCCCCGGCAGCCTCGATCACCCGCTGCATCAGATACCGGCCGACTCCGCGCCGGGCATGGTGCCCGGCAACCAGCAGCATGCCGACGGCGGCCATCTCGGGGCCGTACGGAACCACCACGCAGGTCGCCATCAGGCCCTTGCTGTCGGGGTCATCGATGCCGTAGCCCGTGCCGGCGGCGAGCAGCAGCGTCCAGCGCTCCTCATCGCGCGGCCAGCCCCGGTCCTCGCTGAGGTCGGCGCAGACGACCAGGTCGTCCCGCGTGAGGCGCCGGATGGGGAGATCGGACAGCGGGTGGGGCAATGAGCTGGGCATACGGGCCAGGCTCTCCGACCGATGATCGCCCGTCCACCGCTTTACCGGAACTGGTCGGGTCCCGCAGCGAAATTTGAGCCCGGGCCCCGGCCGCGAACGGTTTCACGTGAAACATGAGCAGGTGCGCGAGCCGGCCTCGTGCGAGCCCGTCGGCACGGGCCGCCCGCGCGTCAGCCCAGGTCGGCGGCGTGCAAAGCCCGGACCCCCTCGATATTGCCGTCCAGATAGTGCCGCAACGACAGCGGTACGAGGTGCACCGCGGCGATGCCGACCCGACTGAAGGGCACGCGTACGACGTCGTACTCGCCGCAGGGGGCGTCGATCTCGGGGCCGTGGCGCAGGGACAGGTCCATGGAGTCGAGGCGGCAGACGAAGAAGTGCTGGACCTTGACGCCCTTCACTCCGCCCTCCTCGATGTGCTCCACGGTGTCGACGAAGCAGGGCACCACGTCGGTGATCTTGGCGCCCAGTTCCTCGTCCACCTCGCGGTGCAGGGCGTCGACAACGGTGGCGTCCTCGGGTTCGACGCCGCCACCCGGCGTGAGCCAGTACGGGTCCACCCCGGGCTTGGTGCGCTTGATGAGGATGAGGTCGTCACCGTCGAGCAGGATGGCGCGTGCGGTGCGCTTGACCACAGGACGTTCGGTCATGGCAGAAGCGTGGCCCATGGGACCGGTTCTGAAACACCGGGGCGCTGGCGGGCGCTCCTGCGGTCACCAGCCGGCCGCCGCCCGCACCAGCCATTCGTGCGCCCGGGCGAGATGTGGAAGGGCGAGCGTGCCGGTCCGCGCGGCCAGGAAGTACGTGCGCAGAGGCGGGACCGGAGGATCGAGAAGCGCCACCACCTCGCCGCGTTCCAGCGCGCCCTCGCACAGATAGCGCGGCAGCACGGCGAGCCCGGCGCCGGCGGCCGCGCACTCCAGGACGGCCCGCAGGTCCGGGGCGATGACGGCACCCGCGGCCGCGGGCGCACTGTCGAAGACGGTGGCCCAGTAGCGGGAGACGAGCGGCAGGCTCTCGTGCACCTCCACCACGGGCAGCTGTTCCAGGATCACGGGACCGTTGCGTCGCAGCGTGCCCGGGCCCAGCCGGCCGGCCCAGCGCGGGGCGGCGACCAGGACGTGCTCCTCGTCGCAGAGCGGGGTGGCGGTGAGCAGTTCCCCGCGCGGCCGGACCGTCACGACGGCCAGGTCGTGGTGGCCGGCTGCCAGGCCCTCCAGGGTCTCGTCCGTATCGGCGGAGAATGAACCGCGCAGCGCGAGGCCCTGGGTGATCAGCGGTGTGAGCGCGGGCAGGACGCGCAGGGCGAGGAATTCCGGTGGGCCCGCCAGATGCAGGGTCCGTACGCCCGACTCCTCATCGAGGTCGGTTTCGGCGATCTCGACCAGTGCGTCCAGGTGCGGGGCTGCTCGGTGCGCGAGTTCGTCGCCGATCGTCGTCGGGGTGACTCCCCGGGCCCTGCGCAGGAACAGCGGCCGGCCCAGCTGGCGTTCCAGGGTGCGTATCTGGGAGGTCACGGCGGGCTGCGAGAGGCCCAGCAGTGCGGCGGCACGGGTGAAAATGAGCCGGCTCGGTGGACGGTGACGAAGGTGCGCAGCAGGGCCAGATCCACGTCCGTCCCTCCCGCCCTCACGCAGTGACGCATCCGATGGGACCCGGACAACTATAAATATGTCGATAGGTCACTGCCGCTACTGTGATTGGACACTGACACAGGGTCAATTAGCCTTGTCGAGGCGGCTCTTCACGGGGTGAAACGCGAGGGGCCGGGGCGGTCCGAGCCACGAGGGGGGAGGCTCGGACCGCCCTGCCGTGCGACGGGATCAGCTCCCGGCGGTGGCCGCGGCCAGCGCCTGTTCGACATCGGCCACCAGGTCGGCGGTGTTCTCGGCGCCGACGGAGAAGCGGATGAAGCCTTCCGGTACGGCGTCTCCGCCCCAGCGGCCCCGCCGCTCGGCGGTGGAGCGTACGCCTCCGAAGCTGGTGGCGTCCTCGACCAGTCGCAGGGCCGCGAGGAAGCGTTCCGCGGTCCCCCGGTCGGCGAGCACGAACGACACCACGGAGCCGAAGCGCCGCATCTGGCGTACCGCGTTCGCGTACGAGGCGTCGGTGGGCAGGCCGGGGTAGCGCAGCCCGGACACGGCCTGGTGCTTGACGAGCACCTCGGCGAGCGCGAGGGCGCTGGCGGACTGCCGCTCGATCCGCAGCTCCAGCGTGGCCAGCGACCGGTGCGCGAGCCATGCCTCCATCGGGCCGGGGATCGCGCCGGCGATCTTGCGCCAGCGCCGCACTCCTGCTGCGAGCTGGGGGTCGCGGCAGGTCACATGGCCGAGCAGTAGATCGCCGTGGCCCGTCATGCCCTTGGTGTCACTGGCCACGGAGAAGTCGGCACCCAGCTCCAGCGGGCGCTGGCCGAGCGGGGTGGCGAGGGTGTTGTCGACGGCGACCAGCGTGCCGCCGGCGTGCGCGGCCTCGACCAGCCGACGCACGTCGCAGACGTCGAGGCCCGGGTTGGAGGGCGTCTCCAGCCACAGGAGCTTGGCGCCCTCCAGGACGGCGAGCTGTGCGTCGCCGCCGGTCGGCGCGGTCCGCACCTCGACTCCGTACGCCTTCAGCTGCTCGCGCAGCAGGGGAAGCGCCTGATAGCCGTCATCGGGGAGGACGACGACATCGCCGGTGCGCGCCTGGGAGAGGACGACGGCCGAGATTGCCGCCATTCCGGAGGCGAAGACGGTGGTCTCCACGTCCTCGCCCGGTGCTTCGAGCTCCCCGATGGCCTGTTCCAGCCGGGTCCAGGTCGGATTGCCGTCCCGGCCGTAGGTGTAGGGGCCGGTCGGCTCGCCGGACAGGTGGTAGTGCGCGGCGAAGACCGGTCCGGGGAGGGTGGGCTCGTACTGCTGCGGTTCCGGCAGTCCCGCGCGTACCGCACGCGTTCCGTCGCCCTGGGTGCTCATGGTTCGTCCTCGCTTCTCTCCCCGGCCGGTCACCGGTCCTGGTCGCACTGTTTCAGGTGGACACGGGTCGCACCCGCCGGGCGGGTCAGTCCTCGTCCGGGAGGACGACGTTCAGCGCCCAGGACACGATCGAGACGATCAGGCCGCCGAGGACGGCGGTCCAGAAGCCCTCGACGTGGAAGCTCAGGTCGAGCACTCCGGCCAGCCACGAGGTGAGCAGCAGCATCAGGGCGTTCACCACGAGGGTGATCAGGCCCAGCGTGAGGATGAAGAGCGGCAGGGTGAGCAGCTTCACAATCGGCTTGACCACGACGTTGACCAGGCCGAAGACCAGCGCGACGAGGATCAGGGTCAGGGCCTTGCGGCCGGTGCTGCCGCCGGTCAGCGTGATGTCCTGGACCAGCCAGATGGCCACGGCCAGCGCACCCGCGTTGGCGATCGTCTTGACTACGAAATTCTTCATGTGTCTGATCGTGGCAGACATGATCGGTGGTGGACACCGGCTGGGCAGAGGCAAGGGGCGGACGGTCCATGAAGGCATTCAGACTGGACGAACTGGAGGCGGAACGGGCCGCCAACGACGGCGCGTACCTGCAGTTTCTTCGCGAGCGGAACATGTCGGTCGGTCTGTACGCCCTGGACGCAGGCGAGCTCGACCCGCAGAAGCCGCACAGCCAGGACGAGGTCTACTTCGTGGTCAGCGGTCGCGCGTCGATCACCGTCGGCATGGAAACGACACAGGTGGGAAGAGGAAGTGTCGTGTACGTACCCGCGGGCACGGCCCACAAGTTCCACCACATCACCGAGGACCTGCGCGTGATGGTGGTCTTCTCGCCGCCCGAGGGATGAGTCCGTCGACGGTGCGTCCCAGGGTTCCCTAAGGGATCGATCAGGGGAGGACAAGGGCTTCCCGGGGTCCGGAGGCCGCCTTTCGCCTCTAGCATCGAAGCAAGGAACTCACAGAGACGAGGTAAGGACGATGGCCGTGCGGGAGATATTCGCTGGGATGCCCTGGTGGGTGAAGTGGATCGCGGTGCCCGTGATCGCGATCGTCGTGTTCGGCGGTCTGATCGCCAGCCTGGTCGCGTTCGTGGTCGGTCTGCTCTTCAAGATCCTGATCTTCGTGATCCTGGTCGGCGGGCTCGTTTTCGTCGTACGGAAGTTCCTGTCGTCGTCCTCCGGGAACGGCTGGTGACCGCACGCCCGACGGGGGATTAGCCCAGCTGAGCTAAGGGAAAGGTGAATCGGCTCCCGGTCACAGGGCGGCCGATACAGTGGCACTCCTCTGCCATCACCTGGGAAAACACCGTAAGTCGCCACCCCGACCAGTGGTTTGTGCGGGATCCGGTCTCCGGACCCCCAGGTCTGCGGCAGACCTGTGGGGGCGGCCCCCACGGGCGGGCTGACCGCCCGTCACCACGCCTGGGGGTGACCGTTGACCACGGCATCGAGTACGGCTGTTCCGACGCTCATCGGGTCGGTGCAGCGGGCGCTGAGGCTGCTGGAGGCTGTGGGTACCCATCGCGACGGGGCCCCGGCCAAACAGCTCGCGAGGGAAGCGGGGCTTCCCCTTCCCACCGCGTACCACCTGCTGCGGACCCTGACCCATGAGGGATATCTGCGCCGGGAGAACGGCGTCTTCCGCTTCGGCGCCGCCGCCGAACGGCTGATGGGTGACCGCGCCGCCCAGAACCGCCGCAGTGTCCTGGCCCGTTCGCTGGGCCGCTGGCGGGACATCGTCGGAGCCCCGGTGTACTGCGCCATCTACCGCGAGGGCGAGATCGAGCTCCTCGCCGTGGCGGACACCCCCGAGCGGCCGGCCGTCGACGAGTGGGCGGCGTTCCGCGAGACCGGGCATGCGCACGCGATCGGTCAGTGTCTGCTGAGCCGGCTGGACGAGAAGGCCCGCGAGGACCACCTGGACCGGCACCCGGTGCGCCCGCTGACCCGGTATTCGGTGCGCGACCGTGCGGCGTTCCTCACCCGGCTGCGGTCGCTGGAGCGTACGGAGCCCGTCATCGAGCGACAGGAGTACGCGCTCGGGACCGTCTGCGCGGCCATCCCCATCACGGCCGGATTCACCGCCGCCGCGATGGCCATTTCAGTACCCCTCCACGAGGAGGATCGGTTGCTGCCCGCAGTCGAACGGCTACGCGGTGAAGTGTCTAGCCTCTTGCGTTCGTTCGTGTTCTCTATCAGTATCTGAAAAATCACTCCTTGTGATCTGCTATCGCGTGCACCACGATGGCGTCAATAGGGCCATGGGGGATCATTCCTGGCCAGATTCATCTACTGCGGGGTTGAACGATGCGCGAGTCGGTTCAAGCTGAGGTCATGATGAGCTTCCTCGTCTCCGAGGAGCTCTCATTCCGTATCCCGGTGGAGCTCCGGTACGAAGTGTGCGATCCGTACGCGATCCGGATGACCTTCCATCTGCCCGGCGACGCCCCCGTCACCTGGGCCTTCGGCCGTGAGCTGCTGCTCGACGGCCTCAACAGCCCCAGTGGTGACGGCGATGTGCATATCGCGCCGACCGAGCCCGAGGGGCTGTGCGATGTCCACATCCGGCTACAGGTGGGCGCCGACCGTGCGCTCTTCCGGGCGGGCACGGCACCTCTTGTCGCCTTCCTCGACCGTACGGACAAGCTGGTACCGCTCGGGCAGGAGTGCACGCTGGGTGACTTCGACGGCAATTTGGAGGAGGCGCTGGGGCGCATTCTGGCCGAAGAGCAGAACGCGGGCTGAAGCGGTCCACGGCCCGGGGAGCCGTCGTGCCACTCGAACACGACACCTGCCGATCGGGTGAATCACGCTGTGTGTTCCGGTCACGACCTCGCCCGCCGTCGCCGGCCCCTGCCGCTCCGCACGGGTGCCGAAGCCCCGGCTTCCGCGCCGACCCCCGTGCGGTCCGCGGTGACGACCAGCGCCGCGAGCGCGGTCGTCACCGGCACGGAGGCGACCAGTCCGATCGAGCCCACGAGGGTGCGCACGATCTCCTCCGCCACCAGCTCGCTGTTGGCGACCGTCCCCACACTGCTCTGCGCGACCGTGAACAGCAGCAGGAGGGGCAGCGCGGCGCCCGCATAGGCGAGCACCAGGGTGTTGACCACGGAGGCGATGTGATCGCGGCCGATTCTGATCCCTGCCCGGTAGAGCTGCTTCGCACTCATGGTGGGGTTCGCCTGGCGCAGCTCCCAGACCGCCGAGGTCTGGGTGACCGTGACGTCGTCGAGCACGCCCAGAGAACCGATGATGACGCCGGCCAGCAGCAGTCCGCTCATGTCGATGTGCGGATACAGGCCGTGGATCAGGCCGGTGTTGTCGTCGGTGTTCCCGCTCAGGCTCGCCCAGCCGATGAAGAGCGAGCCGAGCAGCCCGATCAGGAGCAGTGAGATCAGGGTGCCGATGACGGCGACGGAGGTGCGGGCGGTCAACCCGTGGCAGATGTAGAGCGCGATCAGCATGATCGCACCGGCCCCGACGACCGCCACCAGCAGTGGATTCGAGCCCTGAAGTATGGCCGGAAGGATGAACAGGGTCAGGACGGCGAACGACAGTGCGAGCGCCACCAGGGCCATGACCCCGCGCATCCTGCCCACGAGCACCACCGCGAGGGCGAAGATCCCGGCCAGCAGCATCAGCGGGAACTTCCGGTTCACGTCCGTCACGGAGTACTGGAGGTCATGGGGTGCGTCGGGAGCGTACGCCACCACCACCCCCTGGCCCTCCCGCAACTGCCTCGGGGCGTCCGGCTGGACGACCTCGACGAACCGGCGCCCCGAGTCGGGGCCGGTGGTGACCTCGACGGTGGCCTTCTCGCAGAGTCCGCCGGAAACCGGCCGGTCCTCGGAGGGTTGGGTCTCGCCGCTGACGGGAAGCTGGGCGGCGTTCACGTCCTTGCAGTCGACCTTGACGACGCTCACCACCTTTCCCTGCTGGGTCTGCCGGTCGAAACCGACACCGGTCCGTTCGTGCGCCGGCGCACCATTCGGCCAGAGCGCCACGAGACCGACGAGTACGGCGGTCGCGAAGGGGATCAGCACGGCGGCGATCACCTTGCGCAGATGGGCGGAGACGGGTGCGGCCGGGCCATGGCTGTGCGTGTGCTGATGGCCCTGCGGTTCTGGGTCGCGATGAGGGGGCGTCACCGGCCGATCATCGCAAGAAGGGAGGGGCCCTCTGTTCAGCTCGCCCGTCCGGGGGCTAGCGTGGTGGCACCTTTGCACACGCGGGAGCTCGGAGCACCGGGCTGAGAGGGCGCTGACCGCCGTACGACCGTACGGGACGCTGCGCCGACCGCCGAACCTGTTACCGGGTAATGCCGGCGTAGGGAGTAGGTCTCATGACCACATCGGACACACGCACGCCTGCCTCCGACCAGAGCGACGAGGCCGGGAAGTCCATCGGCTGGCACAAGGGATACGTCCAGGGCCCGCGCCCCGACATCCGGGTGCCGGTCCGCCAGGTGCACCTGACCAACGGCAAGGACGTGACGCTGTACGACACGTCCGGGCCGTACACCGACCCCGCGGCCGGGACCGACGTCCGGCGCGGACTCGCACCGCTCCGGGAGAACTGGGTCATCGCCCGCAGTGACACCGAGGAGTACGCGGGCCGCCCCGCCCGCCCCGAGGACGACGGGCTCAAGCACACCTCGCCGCGGGGTGGGCTGCGCAACCTGGACGCGGTGTTCCCCGGCCGGCCGCGCCGCCCGCGGCGGAGCCGGGACGGCCGTCCCGTCACCCAGCTCGCGTACGCCCGCAGGGGCGAGATCACCCCGGAGATGGAGTACGTCGCCATCCGCGAGAACGTGCCGGCGGAGGTGGTGCGCGAGGAGATCGCGGCCGGCCGTGCGGTGCTGCCCGCCAACGTCAACCACCCGGAGACCGAGCCGATGATCATCGGGAAGCGGTTCCTGGTGAAGGTCAATGCCAACATCGGCAACTCCGCGGTGACGTCCTCCATCGAGGAGGAGGTGGACAAGATGACGTGGGCGACCCGGTGGGGCGCGGACACGGTCATGGACCTTTCCACCGGCCGCAACATCCACACCACCCGTGAGTGGGTTCTTCGCAATTCACCCGTACCGATCGGAACCGTGCCCCTCTACCAGGCCCTTGAGAAGGTCGACGGGCGGGCGGAGGAACTGACCTGGGAGATCTACAAGGACACCGTCATCGAGCAGGCCGAGCAGGGCGTGGACTACATGACGGTGCACGCCGGCGTACGCCTGCCGTACGTGCCGCTGACCGCCCGGCGCAAGACCGGCATCGTCTCGCGGGGCGGCTCGATCATGGCGGCGTGGTGCCTGGCGCACCACAAGGAGTCGTTCCTGTACGAGCACTTCGAGGAGCTCTGCGAGATCCTCGCCGCGTACGACGTGACGTATTCGCTGGGCGACGGGCTGCGCCCGGGGTCGATCGCGGACGCCAACGACGAGGCCCAGTTCGCCGAGCTGCGCACGCTCGGTGAACTGAACACAGTTGCCAAGCGGTTCGGCGTGCAGACGATGATCGAGGGCCCGGGGCATGTCCCGATGCACAAGATCAAGGAGAACATCGACCTTCAGCAGGAGATCTGCGAGGAGGCGCCGTTCTACACGCTCGGCCCGCTGACCACCGACATCGCGCCGGCGTACGACCACATCACCTCGGGTATCGGCGCCGCGATGATCGCCTGGTGGGGGACGGCGATGCTCTGTTACGTGACGCCCAAGGAGCACCTGGGGCTGCCGAACCGGGACGATGTGAAGACCGGGGTCATCACGTACAAGATCGCGGCGCACGCCGCCGACCTGGCCAAGGGGCATCCGGGGGCGCAGGAGTGGGACGACGCGCTGTCGGACGCCCGGTTCGAATTCCGCTGGGAGGACCAGTTCAACCTGGCGCTCGACCCGGACACGGCACGGGAGTTCCACGACGAGACGCTGCCGGCCGAGCCCGCGAAGACGGCGCACTTCTGCTCGATGTGCGGTCCGAAGTTCTGTTCGATGAAGATCAGCCACAGCATCACCGAGCAGTTCGGCGGCGCGGACGGTGCGGAGGCGACGGCCGAGGAGATCGCCGAGGGGATGCTCGGCAAGTCGCGTGAATTCGCGGCGGGCGGGAACCGGGTCTATCTGCCGCTGGCCGACTGACCTGGGACGGGACCGGCCGCGCACGGCTCCGGCGCCTTCCGCCGGAGCCGTGGCGGTCAGTCCGGTTCGTGCTCGGGACCGCCGAAGTCGGGGCTGGTGAAGTCCGGGCTGCTGTACGTGGGGCGGGGCGCCGCCGCCGGGCCCTCGTCCGGGCCTGCGAAGTCGGGCCTGCTGTAGCCGATCTTGGGGAGGCGGCCCGCCGGGCGGTACGGGGCGGGGACCGCGGGTCCGGCGGGCTCGGTGAGGGCGTCGCGCAGGAAGGGCACGATGCCCCGCTCCAGCAGCGCCTGTCGCCAGGCGTCCTTGGCGAGGGCCACGTCGTCGGGCAGTCGCTCGTGGGCTTCCCGGGCCGGCAGGGACGTCGAGCCGTTGCGCAGGGCGGCGATGAGCAGGCCGATGGCGGCGATGAAGATGGCGGCGGCCGTGACGGCGGCGAAGAACCAGCCGGCGTCCACCATGGGGCCTGCGAAGGCCGGTGGTGGCTCCAGCATCTTCAGGAGGTAGCCGACCAGCAGGAATATGGTCGCCGCCGTACCCGCCAGCATGGGCGCCAAAACGGTGACGACCGCTCCTATGCCGGCGCCCGACTGACCGAGGCCGTCCGGCGCCGTGCCGGAAGCCGTGTCCCGGGTGGCGGCGCGTGCTTCGTCACGAGCCTTCACGTACTGCTCGTACTCGGCTGCGGCCGTGGCGGTGATCAGGGCGACGGCGGTCAGCGCCATGGTGCGCAGCTGGGCGGCGCTGAGGCGTTCGCCGACGGCGGCCAGCTCCGGTCGTTCGTGTGCGTGACGCAGTGCGTCGTCGAGGAGCCGTTCGTACTCGGGCCGGTCCTCGGTCAGCAGGTGCGGAGCGCTGTTCATCTGCATCCCCCGATGCTCCGTCGGGCCTGTGTGCCCGCTGGGTCCGGGCAGTTCGGGCGGAAACGGAGGAGAGCCTGCTACTGATAGGCCGATGGTAGAGCGCGCACAGCGCGGGGTGACAGAGGGTTTCCGGAAATAGCCCCTGCACTCGGCGTGGTCAGCTCGGGATGCGTCTTCCCCGCAGGGCGTCAGTCATGCAGGGGGAGTTGGACGACCAGTAGCTTTCCGGCCATGGTCACCCCGCCGTCCATAGCGATGGCGAGCCCCTCCGCGTACACATGCGGTCCGTCGACCTGAGGCCCGGCACCGTCCTCGCCGTCCTCGGAGCCGACCTCGCCGGTCAGGTACGGGATGGGGCTGTGACCATGGACGACGCGCCGGCCGCCGTACGCCGTCATCAGCTCCTGGACGGCCTGGGCGCCCGAGTCGTCGCGGAAGGCGAACCGCTTGGTGAGCTTGCGGAACAGGTCCCAGCACTCGTCGGCGTCGTTGCGCGTGAGGATGGCGTGGACCGTGTCGTTGACGTCCTCGATGGTGGAGCCGTAGTCGAGGTACGCCGTCGTGTCCGAGTGCATCAGGAGGTGCCCGTCCTCCTCGACCACGGCGTCGAGCCGGGACATCCACTGGAGGTGGACGTCCTGAAGGCGCTCCATGTCCGTCTTCTGCCCGCCGTTGAGCAGCCAGGCCGCCTGGAAGGTGGCCGTGCCCGCGCCGGAGTTCACCGGGGTGTCGCCGAACCGCTTGGCGCCGATGAGCAGCAGCTCGTGGTTGCCCATCAGGGCCTTGCAGTAGCCGCCGGCGGCCGCGGCCTCGGCGGAGAGCCGCATGACGAGGTCGATGACGCCGATGCCGTCGGGGCCCCGGTCCGTGAAGTCGCCGAGGAACCAGAGGCGCGCGTTGCCCGCCGCCCAGCGGCCTTCGGAATCGATGAGGCCCTGCTCCGCGAGGGCGGCGAGCAGCTCGTCCAGGTAGCCGTGGACGTCACCGACCACGTAGAGGGGGCCGAGGCCGGGGTCGGCGGAGGGACGCGGTTCGGGCACGGGCTGCACCTGGGCGGGTTTGTCGACGCTGATGACGGGAAGGTCGCGCGCCGTCGGGGTGTACCCCTCCGGCGTCTCGCCCTCGGGGAAGGCGTTCCCCGGGTGCGGCGACGCGGGCGGTGCGGGGGACTGCGCATAGGGCGGTACGCGGAAGTCGCGCAACGTCGCCGTCCGCACCACGGGTTCCTGACCGGCCCCCTGTGTCATCGACCCCTCCACACCACCGTCGCGCCGCCGTACACCTGACGGGCCCTGCTGGTCGGGTTGGTCCGCGGTGTCGTCCGCCCATCATAGGAATGCAGATCGTGCTCTGGGACGCACCAGGGGTGGTGAATCCTTCCGCATGCCAGGTTCGTCGGTCGATTGGTCCTGATTGGGATGATCAGTCCCCTGCCGGGGAACGCGGCGCACTGACCGTGGTGCGGGGTGGGCGGCGTTGCGAGGATGTCCGGACGATGAGCTCCGTCGGCACCACCCGTTCCACCGGACCGTCCTGGTCGACTCCCTCGATGGCGTCGATGAGCAGCTGGACGACGGCCGTGCCGATCCTCCGCGGCTTCAGCGAGAGCGTCGTGATGGGCGGCTCGGTCGTCGCGTACACCGTGGATTCGCTGCAGCAGACCAGGAGCAGGTCCTCGGGGACGCGCAGGCCGTAGCGGCGCGCGGCCGCCAGCAGGTCCGTGCCGTTGGGGTCGAAGAGCCCGTAGACGGCGTCGGGCCGGTCCGGACGGGCCAGCAGCCGGTCGGCGGCCACCGCCCCCGCGCACGGGTCGTGGGCGGGATAGGACTCGTAGACCGGATCCTGTCCCACACGCTCGCACCAGTGCAGGTAGGCGGTGGTGGAGAGCCGGGTGTACGTGTCGGTGGTGGTGCCGGTGAGCAGTCCGATACGGCGGGCCCCGGCGGCGGCGAGATGGTCGAGGAGGTCGAGCACGGCGGCTCGGTGGTCGTTGTCCACCCAGGCGGTCACGGGCAGCGACCCGGCGGGCCGGCCGTCGGAGACGACGGGCAGCCCCTGGCGGACCAGCTCGGAGACGACCGGGTCCTGGTCGGACGGATCGATGACGACGGTGCCGTCGAGCGCCACGTTGGACCAGACGTCGTGGCGCGAGGTCGCCGGCAGGATGACCAGGGCGTAGCCGCGGGCGAGGGCCGCTGAGGTGGCCGCTCTCGCCATTTCCGCGAAGTACGCGAACTCGGTGAAGGTGAAAGGTTCATCCCCGTACGTCGTCACGGTCAGGCCGATGAGGCCGGACTTGCCGGTACGGAGCGTGCGGGCCGCTGCGGAAGGGCGATAGCCCAGGCGCTCTGCGACCTCGCGGACATGGCGGCGGGTGGCGTCCGGGAGCCTGCCCTTGCCGTTGAGCGCGTCGGAGACGGTCGTGATGGAGACGCCGGCGGCGGCGGCCACATCCCGGATTCCGGCACGTCCCTGCCTGCCGCCGCGCCGGGGGGTCTCCGTCCGGCTCACCTGGTGCTTCCCTGCTGCTGTCATGGCGAGCCGATAGTAGGGGTCTGGCGGGGCATTGGTCCGGTCGCATATTCACGCGTTGACAGGCACGTTTCTGCAAGGTCATCGGGTACCAACCACCTTGTGAAACAAGGATGTTGGCGGGATCTGTCGTCATGTGTCATGCATCCGGCCGGATGGACCTGCCGAGGGTGCAAGGTCTCGGGGAGGTCTCAACTCACCTTTTCGAGGGACGCGCGCCACGGAGTGAGCCACCGGCGCGCGCCACTGCCGGTCGCGCTCCCCCTCATTCCGGGGTCCACCGGACGAATCCGCTCTCCACCCGTTCGCAGCGGCGCCCAATCCTCATAAGGTGAGCAGTATTGATGTGTACGGATGGTCGAGGAGGACCTGCGGTGAGCGAGACGAGCCCCAAGCTGCGCGCCGAACTGGACGGCGTTCCCGCCTACGTTCCGGGCAAACCGGCATCGGCGGACGGACCCGCCGCTTTCAAGCTGTCCTCCAACGAGAACCCGTATCCGCCGCTGCCGGGCGTGATGGAGAGCGCCCTCGCGGCCGCCGAGCACTTCAACCGCTACCCGGACATGGCCTGCACCGGTCTGATGAACGAGCTGGCCGACCGTTTCGGTGTGCCCGTGTCGCATCTGGCCACCGGCACCGGTTCGGTGGGCGTGGCCCAGCAGCTGCTCCAGGCCACGTCGGGCCCGGGTGACGAGGTGATCTACGCCTGGCGCTCCTTCGAGGCGTACCCGATCATCACGCAGGTCAGCGGCGCGACCTCGGTCAAGGTGCCGCTGACCGACGGTGAGGTGCACGACCTGGACGCGATGGTGGACGCGATCACCGACCGGACGCGGCTGATCTTCGTCTGCAACCCGAACAACCCGACCGGCACCGTCGTGCGCCGGGCCGAGCTGGAACGGTTCCTCGACCGGGTGCCGAGCGATGTGCTCGTGGTGCTGGACGAGGCGTACAGGGAGTTCATCCGCGACGCCGAGGTCCCCGACGGGCTTGAGATCTACCGGGACCGCCCCAATGTGGCGGTGCTGCGGACGTTCTCCAAGGCGTACGGGCTCGCGGGGCTGCGGGTCGGCTTCGCGGTGGCCCACGAGCCGGTGGCGGCCGCGCTGCGCAAGACGGCGGTGCCGTTCGGCGTGAGCCAGCTCGCCCAGGACGCGGCGGTGGCCTCGCTGCGCGCCGAGGACGAGCTGCTCGGCCGGGTCGGCTCGCTGGTGTGCGAGCGGGACCGGGTCTCCGAGGCCCTGACGCGGCAGGGCTGGACGGTGCCCGTGTCCCAGGCGAACTTCGTCTGGCTGCGGCTGGGCGACCGCACCCTGGACTTCGCGGCGGCCTGCGAGAAGGCCGGTGTGGTGGTCCGGCCGTTCGCGGGTGAGGGCGTGCGCGTGACGATCGGCGAGAGCGAGGCGAACGACCTGTTCCTGAAGGTGTCGGAGTCGTTCCGCCAGGAGCTGTAGCCGGCGCCGTCCGGCGACCGGGCCCCGTGTCTCGTGAGAGGTGCGGGGCCCTTTCGTATGCCCGGTGCGGGGCCGGTCGGTGACAGGGGACCCCGGGCGAAGGTCTCGAAAGTGGGTGCGCCATAATTGCTTGTGAATGTGAACGCGTTCACAAGCGTGTCCTGCTTCCTCCCGTGATCCGTTGGATTTCGCGGACAAATCGTCGCTGTGGCGGCGGTGACGTAAGGAGAAGACGACGTGGAGCTAGCTCTGGCGCCGGAGACCCTGGCGCGATGGCAGTTCGGTACGACGACCGTCTACCACTTCCTCTTCGTTCCTCTGACGATCTCTCTCGCGGCGCTCACCGCCGGCCTGCAGACCGCTTGGGTGCGGACGAACAAGGAGAAGTACCTCAGGGCCACCAAGTTCTGGGGAAAGCTCTTCCTGATCAACATCGCCATGGGTGTCGTCACCGGCATCGTCCAGGAGTTCCAGTTCGGGATGAACTGGTCCGACTACTCGCGGTTCGTCGGTGACATCTTCGGGGCTCCGCTCGCCTTCGAGGCTCTGATCGCGTTCTTCTTCGAGTCCACCTTCATCGGCCTGTGGATCTTCGGCTGGGACAAGCTTCCGAAGAAGATCCATCTCGCCTGCATCTGGATGGTGTCCCTCGGCACCATCCTCTCCGCCTACTTCATCCTGGCGGCCAACTCCTGGATGCAGCACCCGGTCGGCTACCGCATCAACAAGGAACGCGGACGCGCCGAGCTCACCGACTTCTGGCACGTGCTCACGCAGAACACCGCGCTGACCCAGTTCTTCCACACCATCACGGCCGCCTTCCTGGTCGGTGGCGCCTTCATGGTCGGCATCGCGGCCTTCCACCTGGCCCGCAAAAAGCACATCCCGGTGATGCGGACCTCGCTGCGGCTGGGCCTGATCACCGTGGTGATCTCCGGCCTCCTGACCGCCGTCAGCGGTGACCAGCTCGGCAAGGTGATGTTCAAGCAGCAGCCGATGAAGATGGCGGCGGCCGAGGCGCTGTGGGACGGGCAGAACGCTGCCCCCTTCTCGATCTTCGCCTACGGAGATGTCAGCAAGGGCCACAACTCCGTCGAGATCTCGGTCCCCGGGGTGCTGTCCTTCCTCGCCGACGACGACTTCCACTCGTACGTGCCGGGCATCAACGACATCAACAAGGCGGAGCAGGAACGCTTCGGCCCCGGTGACTACCGGCCCAACATCCCCGTCGCCTTCTGGAGCTTCCGGTGGATGATCGGCTTCGGCATGGCCTCGTTCGGCCTCGGCATCCTCGGCCTGTGGCTCACCCGGAAGAAGTTCATGCTGCCCGAGGCGATGCGCACGGGTGAGGACGAGGTGCCGAACCTGGTCCTCTTCAGGACGAAGGCCCTGAGTCCGCGCCTCGCCCGGTGCTACTGGATCGTCGCCCTGTGGACCCTGCTCTTCCCGCTGATCGCCAACTCCTGGGGCTGGATCTTCACCGAGATGGGCCGGCAGCCCTGGGTCGTCTACGGAGTGCTGCGGACCCGTGACGCGGTCTCCCCCGGTGTCTCCCAGGGCGAGGTGCTGACCTCGCTGATCGTCTTCACCGTGCTTTACGCGGTGCTCGCCGTCATCGAGGTCCGGCTCCTCCTGAAGTACATCAAGGCCGGACCGCCGGAGCTGACGGACGACGACCTCAACCCGCCCACCCGGATCGGCGGCGACCACGAAGACGCCGACCGGCCCATGGCCTTCTCCTACTGAGAGCGGGAGCCGAGAAATGGAACTCCACGACGTCTGGTTCGTGCTCATCGCCGTCCTGTGGACCGGCTACTTCTTCCTGGAGGGCTTCGACTTCGGGATCGGTGTCCTCACCAAGCTGCTGGCCCGGGACCGCAAGGAACGGCGGGTGCTGATCAACACCATCGGCCCGGTCTGGGACGGCAACGAGGTCTGGCTGCTCAGCGCCGGCGGAGCGACCTTCGCCGCGTTCCCGGAGTGGTACGCCACGCTGTTCTCCGGCTTCTACCTGCCGCTGCTGGTCATTTTGCTCTGCCTGATCGTGCGCGGCGTTGCCTTCGAATACCGGGCGAAGCGACCCGAGGAGAAGTGGCAGACCAACTGGGAGCACGCGATCTTCTGGGCCTCGCTGATCCCCGCCGTGCTGTGGGGTGTGGCCTTCGGCAACATCGTGCGCGGCGTGAAGATCGACGCGCACATGGAGTACACGGGCAGCGTCCTGGACCTGCTGAACCCCTACGCGCTCCTCGGTGGCCTGGTCACCCTCACCCTCTTCACGTTCCACGGCGCGGTGTTCGCCGGGCTGAAGACGGCCGGTGACATCCGGGCCCGGGCGCGTGGGCTGGCCCTGAAGCTGGGCGCCGTAACAGCGGTGCTCGCGCTCGTCTTCCTCGCCTGGACGCAGACCGAGAACGGGGACGGGCGGAGCCTGATCGCGATGGTCGTCGCCGCGCTGGCGCTGGTCGGTGCGATCGGGATGACCGCGGCGGGGCGTGAGGGGTGGTCCTTCGCGCTCTCCGGCGTGGCCATCACGGCGACGGTCGCCATGTTGTTCCTGACGCTCTTCCCGAACGTCATGCCGTCCTCGCTGAACGACGCCTGGAGCCTCACGGTCACCAACGCCTCGTCCAGCCCGTACACGCTGAAAATCATGACCTGGTGCGCCGGCATCGCCACCCCGGTCGTGCTGCTCTACCAGGGGTGGACGTACTGGGTGTTCCGCAAGCGGATCGGCACCCAGCACATCGCCGAAGCCCACTGACGCAGTGCGTCCCCTGACCGCGCCGAGCCGCAAGGGATGTTTCACGTGAAACCGATCGACCCACGCCTGCTCCGCCACGCCCGCGCCACACGCCTGTTCATGGTGGCCGTGGTGGTTCTCGGCCTGGCCGGGGCGGCGCTGGTCATCGCCCAGGCCATGCTCATCGCCGAGATCGTGGTGGGCGGCTTCGAGGACGGGCTCACGACGGGTGGGCTGCGCACTCCGCTCCTGCTGCTCGCGGGGGTCGCGCTCGGGCGGGCCCTGGTCGCCTGGCTCACCGAACTGGCCGCCCACCGGGCCGGTGCGGCAGTCAAGTCCGAGCTGCGCCGACGGCTGCTCGACCGGGCTGCGGAGCTGGGGCCGGACTGGCTGAGCGGGCAGCGCACCGGCTCGCTGGTGACGCTGGCCACCCGGGGGATCGACGCCCTGGACGACTACTTCGCGCGCTATCTGCCCCAGTTGGGGCTCGCGGTGGTCGTGCCGGCGGCCGTGCTGGCCAGGGTCGTCACCGAGGACTGGGTGTCGGCGGCGATCATCGTGGTCACGCTGCCGCTCATCCCGCTGTTCATGATTCTGATCGGCTGGGCGACCCAGTCGCGTATGGACCGTCAGTGGCGGCTGCTCTCCCGGCTCTCCGGCCACTTCCTCGATGTGGTGGCCGGACTGCCGACGCTGAAGGTGTTCGGCCGGGCGAAGGCGCAGGCCGAATCCATCCGCCGCATCACTTCGCAGTACCGGCAGGCCACCCTGCGCACCCTGCGGATCGCCTTCCTGTCATCGTTCGCCCTCGAACTCCTCGCCACCCTCTCGGTGGCTCTCGTCGCGGTCACCATCGGCATGCGGCTCGTGCACGGTGAACTCGATCTCTACACCGGCCTGCTGGTCCTGATCCTCGCGCCCGAGGCGTATCTGCCGATCCGGCAGGTGGGGGCGCAGTTCCATGCGGCCGCCGAGGGCCTTTCGGCGGCGGAGGAGGTCTTCGCGGTGCTGGAGACGGAGCCCCGCCCGAGCGGTACGGGGGAGGTGCCCGGGTCGCTGCGGCTGGAGCTGGAGGGGGTGACGGTACGCCACGAGGGGCGGTCCGAGCCTTCGCTCTCCGCTGCCTCGCTGACCGTCGAGGAGGGGGAGACGGTCGCCTTGACCGGTCCGAGCGGTGTCGGAAAGTCCACCCTGCTGAGCGTGGTGCTGGGCTTCACGGCCCCCGACGAGGGCCGGGTGCGGGTCGGCGGCACCGATCTGGCGGACGTTTCCCTCGAACACTGGCGGGAGCGCATCGCCTGGGTGCCGCAGCGCCCCCATCTCTTCGCGGGCACCATCGCGGAGAATGTGCGGCTCGCCCGGCCCGCCGCCGACGACAGCGCGGTGACGGCGGCGCTGCGCGACGCGGGGGCGTACGAATTCGTACGAGGGCTTCCGGACGGCGACCGCACTGTGCTCGGTGAGGACGGCGCCGGTCTCTCCGCAGGTCAGCGGCAGCGGATCGCGCTGGCCCGGGCCTTCCTCGCCGACCGGCCGGTGCTGCTGCTGGACGAGCCGACCGCGAGCCTGGACGGCGAGACGGAGGCGGGAATCGTCGAGGCCGTACGGCGGCTGGCCGCGGGCCGGACCGTGCTGCTGGTGGTGCACCGGCCGGCGCTGCTGTCGGTCGCGGACCGGGTGGTGACGCTGACGGGCCCGGCTGGTCTTGCGCGGGATGCGTCTGCTGAGCTGCCCGGCTCCGCGTTCCCGCCCGGTTCCGCGAGCGCTCTTGGCTTCGTGAGCCCGCCCGGTGCCGTTCTGCCGGCGGGGCCGGCGCGCGCAGCCGAAGCGTCCGAGGAGGCCACGCCGGCGCGCGGGCACGTACTGACCCGGGTCCGGGACGCCGCAGGCGCCCAACGTGCCAGGTTCGGGCTCGCCCTGCTGCTGGGAAGCCTGGCTCTGGGGTCCGCCGTGGGGCTCATGGCGGTGTCCGGCTGGCTGATCTCCCGGGCGTCCGAGCAGCCGCCCGTCCTGTATCTGATGGTCGCGGTGACGGCCACCCGTGCCTTCGGCATCGGGCGGGCGGTCTTCCGTTACGCCGAGCGCCTCGTCTCGCACGACGCGGTCCTGCGGATGCTCGCCGAACTGCGCGTCGCCGTGTACCGCAGCGTGGAGCGCATCGCGCCGGGCGGCCTGCGCGGTGCCCGGCGCGGTGATCTGCTCTCGCGGCTGGTCGCGGACGTGGACGCGCTCCAGGACTACTGGCTGCGGTGGCTGCTGCCCGTCGGCACCGCCGTCCTCGTGGGCACCGCGTCCGTCGGCTTCACCGGCCGGCTGCTCCCCCAGGCTGGCCTGGTCCTGGCGGTGGGGCTACTGCTGGCGGGCATCGGGGTGCCGCTCGTCAGCGGTGCCTGTGCGCGCCGCGCGGAACGCAGACTGGCCCCCGCCCGCGCCGGTCTGGCCACCCGGATCACCGACCTGCTGGGCGGGACGGCCGAGCTGACCGTGGCAGGTGCCCTGCCGGGGCGTGTGGCCCGCACTCGCGCGGCCGACGCCGTCCTCACCCGGATCGCATCGCGTGCGGCGACCGCGACCGCGCTCGGGGGCGGCCTCACCGCTCTGATCGCCGGCCTCACCGTGGTGGCCGCCGCCTCGGTCGCCCTTCCGGCGGTGGCGGACGGCCGGCTCGCCGGCGTGGAACTCGCCGTCGTCGTCCTCACCCCGCTGGCCGCCTTCGAGGCCGTGACCGGTCTGCCGCTCGCCGCCCAGTACCGGCAGCGGGTCAGGCGGAGCGCGGAGCGTGTGTACGAGGTGCTGGACGCCCCCGTGCCCGTACGAGAGCCCGAAGCACCGGCCGCGCCGCCGGTGAGCCCATTCCCGCTGGAACTGCGCGGGCTGTCGGCCCGGTACGCGGAGACGGCCCACGACGCGCTCGCCTCCGTCGACCTCACCTTGGAGGCGGGTCGCCGGATCGCCGTCGTGGGGCCCTCCGGGGCCGGGAAGACCACGCTGGCCCAAGTGCTGCTGCGCTTCCTGGACGCGCGGGCGGGCACGTACCGGATCGGCGGCGTGGATGCCTCGGAGCTGGCCGGGGACACCGTGCGGAGGTTCGTCGGGCTGTGCGCCCAGGACGCCCACATCTTCGACAGCTCGCTCCGGGAGAACCTGCGGCTCGCCCGCCCCGCCGCGACCGAGCCGGAACTGCGCGACGCCTTGGCGCGGGCCCGTCTGCTCGACTGGGCGGACGCGTTGCCGGACGGGCTGGACACCCTCGTCGGGGAGCGCGGCGCCCGCCTCTCCGGAGGGCAGCGTCAGCGGCTCGCCCTGGCCCGGGCCCTGCTCGCCGACTTCCCCGTCCTCGTGCTGGACGAGCCCGCCGAGCACCTGGACCTGCCCACGGCGGACGCCCTGACGGCGGACCTGCTGGCGGCGACGCTGGGACGTACGACGGTCCTGATCACGCACCGGTTCGCCGGCCTCGACGCCGTGGACGAGGTGGTGGTGCTGGAGGCGGGCTCGATCGTGCAGCGGGGCCCGTACGACGTACTGGCGTCGGTTGAAGGACCGCTGCGCCGGATGCTGGCGCGGGAACGGGAGAGCACCGGGCAGCCGGCAGCGGCCGTGGGGGCACGCTCGTAGGTCCTGCCCGGCTGCGGGTCCTCGCTTCAGGAAGGGGCACACCGGCTTCAGGAAGGGGCACACCGGCTTCCGGAAGAGGACCGACCTCGCTTACGACTTTCCATGGCAAATGGGACTAATTAGGCTCGCGGTATGTCTGAGGAGGATCCGGGCAGGAACATGCAGGGCCTGTCCGCCGAGCTCACCGCCCAGGTGCCGCGCCTGCTGGAAGCCATGCGCTCCGTGGGGACCGGCCTCGAGCTGCATTCCACGCTCGACCGGATCTGCGAGACGGCAGCGGAGCTGGCCCACGCCCGCTACGCCGCGATCGGGGTCGTGAACGAGGAGGGCGAAGGGCTCTCCGACTTCGTCACCTATGGGGTGCCCGACCCGGTGGCGCACGAGATCGGCCGGCTGCCCGACGGGCACCAGGGTCTGCTCGGTGCCCTCATCCACGACCCTCGCCCGCTGCGCCTCGCGGACCTGACCAGCGATCCGAGGTTCGCCGGCTTTCCGCCCGGCCATCCGCTGATGCGCACGTTTCTCGGTGTTCCGATCAGGGTCCAGGGCGAGATTTTCGGCAACTTGTATCTCGCCGAGAAGGACGGCGGCGAATTCAGCGACTACGACCTGCACCTGGTACGCGTACTGGCGACGGAGGCCGGGATCGCCATCGGCAATGCGCGGCTGTACGAGGCGGCCCGGCAGCGCGAGCGGTGGATCGACGGCTCGGTCGCCGTGACGACCGCCCTGCTCTCCGGCAGCGACGCCGACGACGCCCTCACGGTCGTCGCGGAGCAGGCCCGCCGGCTCGCGGGGGCCGCCGCCGGCATCGTGCTGCTGCCGGCCGAGGGCGGCGGCCTGGAGATCGTCGCCGTCTCGGCGGACGATCCGGCCGACTCGCTCGGGGTGATCGTGCCGGCCCAGAGCCCGGTGGTGGGCATGCTGCTGAGCGGCGAGGCGGTCTTCGTGGACGACTCAGCCACCGACACCCGCCTGATCACCAGGCTGGCGGATCCGTTCGGTCCGAGCATGCTGCTGCCGCTGCGCAGTGGGGGCCGGGTGCTGGGCGCGCTGGCCATGCCCCGGGCCAGGGGCGACCGGCCCTTCACGGAGACCGAACGGACGCTGGCCACCCAGTTCGCCTCGCAGGCCGCGCTGGCCCTGATGATGGCCGACGCCCAGCGCGACCGGGAACGCCTCGCGGTCTACGAGGACCGCGACCGGATCGCCCGTGACCTGCACGATCTGGTCATCCAGCGGCTGTTCGCGACCGGGATGATGCTGGAGAGCGCGCAGCGCCGGTCGGATGTGCCGGAGGTGCAGACCGGGGTCGGCCGGGCGGTGGACGAGCTGGACGTGACCATCCAGGAGATCCGGACCGCGATCTTCGCGCTCCAGCAGGAACCGGCGGAGGCGCCGTCCGGGCTGCGCACCCGGGTCCTGCGTGAGATCAACATGGCGTCCGTGCCCCTGGGCTTCAAGCCGTCCCACCGTTTCGTCGGGGCGGTCGACTCACTGGTCGGCGAGCTGACGGCCAAGAACCTGATCGCGGCGCTGCGGGAGGCGCTGTCCAACGCCTTCCGGCACGCCGGCGCGGCCCGCATCGAGGTGGTCGTCGACGCGACCGTCACGCTGGACGACGGGCGGGAGGCCGTGCGGCTCTCGGTCGCCGACGACGGGGTGGGCATGCCGGAGGGCGGGCGCCGCAGCGGACTGCGGAATCTGGCCCGTCGGGCGGAGTCGCTGGGCGGGGCCAGCTGGTTCGAGCGGGGAATCGGCGCGGGCGGCGGCGGTACGACGGTGGTGTGGCAGGCGCCGCTGTGAGCGCTGGTGCGGGGTGCCCCGGGCCCGCCGGGCCGGGCCCCGGCTCAGCGGCGGCCCGTGAGGCTTCCCGCTCGTTCGGCGAGGATGCGCTCGATGACCACGGCCACACCGTCCTCGTTGTTGGTGACCGTACGGCCGGACGCGGCGGCCAGGGCGGCCGGGTGGGCGTTGCCCATGGCGTACGAGGCGCCGGCCCAGCTCAGCATTTCCACGTCGTTGGGCATATCGCCGAAGGCGACGACCTCGGCGGCCGCGATGCCACGCTCGGCGCAGCACAGTTCCAGGGTGCTGGCCTTGGAGACGCCCGGCCCGCTGACCTCGATGAGCGCGGTGGGGCTCGACCGGGTGAAGGTGGCCCGCTCCCCGGCGGCTGCCCGGGCCAGTGCCAGGAACTCGTCCGGGTCCAGGTCACCGTGGCGGGCGAGCAGCTTCAGCACGGGCGCGCCGTCGCCCGCGGTCTCTTCGTACAGCAGCTTCTCCGCGACCGCGACGGTGGCGCCCGGGTCGAGGTAGAAGGGCGGGTAGGCGGGCTCGTAGTGGATGCCGGTGGCCAGCTCGACGGCGAAGGACGTGCCGGGCGCGGCGGCGCGCAGTGCGTGGACGACGTCGAGCGCCGTCTCGCGCTCCAGGCCCCGGACCTTCATCAGCCGTCCGCCGGCATGCAGATCGGCGACGGCCGCGCCGTTGGCGCAGATCGCCAGACCGTGTCCGTGGACGTGGTCGCTGACGACGTCCATCCAGCGGGCGGGACGGCCGGTGACGAAGAAGACCTCGACCCCCGCTTCTTCGGCGGCCGCGAGCGCCCGGACCGTGCGGTCCGAGACGGTCTTGTCGTCGCGCAGAAGAGTGCCGTCCAGATCCGTGGCGATCAGCCGGGGAGCGACGGGCGCGGACTGCTCGATAACGGTGGTCACCCGTACATTCTCGCGCACGGAAGCGCACGTGCGTGCGGAGGGTCGCACATTTGAGAGCATGCGCCCCTGACCTCAGAACATTCCTCCGGCATATGTCCGCGTCGTCCTGGGAACCCCTCCGCGCCGCGCACGCGATGCGGTGCCTCCTCGTCCTCTCGTAGGGTCGCCCCATGCGACTGAGCACTGTGATTCTGCCGATCCACCGCTGGCACCAGGGCGGACGCGAGCGCTGGCGGCGCGCCGAGGAACTGGGCTTCCACGCCGCATACACCTACGACCATCTGTCCTGGCGGGCCTTCCGGGACGGCCCGTGGTTCGGTGCGCTGCCGACCCTCACGGCGGCCGCGGCAGCCACCGACCGGCTCCGACTCGGCACGCTCGTCACCTCAGTCAAGCCTTTTTCGCCTATCGCAGCGTGACCTGGGCCAACACGGTTCGAGGAGTCGCTTAGGGCCTCAGATGGCACCCGAACACAGCCCTTGCAGACGCTACTTCAACGCCCCACGTCGCAGGTCGAGGACCCAGGGCGCCAACCGGGCACCCCAGCCGTGCCCAGTTTCACGATCAGCACGGCAATGCAAGGTCAGTATCCACTAGGGTTGTTCGCATGACGGGTGGGGACCAGCGAGAGATTGCAGGCTCGCAGGAGACAGAGGACGAGCGGAAATCTACCAGCGTCCCGGAAGACAAAAGGAATTCCGCCCCAGCGACTCGCGCGCGATTTGAATATCAAGACGAGTGTATCGCAAACCTTGTACTTGATCACCTTTCGGGAGATCTCGATGGGGTGCTGATCGAGCACTCAACGGACCTTATCCTCATCCCCTGCGAGGGACCCCCAGAGCTCGTATCAATCAAGCACAGAGAGCCTCATCACGGTGTCGATTCAGGATGGACCTGGAGCGCCCTCAAGAAGGACGCGGTACTAAAAGATCTATACGAAGCCTGGGTTGCCTCAGAGCGACAAGTCACAGTCGCCTTTGCTAGCAATGCCGGGTTGAGTGGGCCAGCTAAAGCCCTCTGGGCCGCACATCGTGGGGTCGATGCTGCGGCACTTCAAAAAGTCGCCTCACGCCTCTCCAAAGAATTTAAGATTAGCGAGAATGAGGCCCGAGTCTTTCTGTCGATTCTGCATTTCCCGAAGAGCCCGCTACCTCGGCGAAATGAGATCACAGATGTAGGGGTGCGCAAAGTGGAGGCGTATCTCGCCGCACTGGGAAAGCGTGCGTGGTTCGCCGAATCCTGTTACAGGGCGCTTGTGGCCCGGATATGCGCAGCAAGCACGGACCTCCCTGATTCTCGTGGCAGCAGGAGCCCAATCTCTGGTGCAACCGTACGGGAGCGCGTCGCAAAGGAGGAGCAGTATCGCCTAGAAGGTCGATACATCTCGGCGGAGGAGTTGCGCTACCTGCTGGTTTCAGAGTACGAGCGCATGCAAGCAGAGGCCGCCCCTCTGACCACAAGGACGGGCACTGTCTTGATTCGCCCTCTGGGTGATCTTGATCCGGTTATCGACCTCGGCGTGCACGTCCCCATGCGGGTTGAGGGTTGGACCGAATTGCCAGCCTACGTCGCGCGTACCGCCGATCTCGATCTTGATCAAGCCCTTACAGCGGGAGGCTTTGTTCTCATTGAAGGGAACTCTGCAGCAGGAAAATCCCGCACTGGGTACGAAGGGCTCTTGCGTAACGTAAAAGACGCAGGCTGGAAAACCGTGGCGGTTCCCAGTAGCGGTGCAGTCCTTCGCGACCTTATCCTTACAGGTCATGATTTTAATAACACCGTTGTGTGGCTCGACGATATCGAACAATACGTGGGTCACGGCGGCTTGGATTCCGGGATTGTGAGGACTCTTCTCTCATATTCAAACCTCACGATCCTTGCCACCGTTCGGTCACGCGCAATGGCTGAGCTCCTCGGCGCCAGCAGGGAGGGATTGAATAACTCCGGAATCCGAAAGATCTTTTCTGGGGCGGCCAAGATCTCATTGGGCCGCAGTCTTGGTGTGGAAGAACGTGCTCACGCTGCCGATTTGCGCGAAGATCCGCGCATCGCTGCAGCCTTGGATAAGGCCGGCGAAGCCGGCTTTGCAGAATATCTGGCGGCGGGGCCAGCCGCAGTGGAACGCTGGAGAAACGGGAAGCACGGCGAAAACGAGGTGGGGGCAGCCCTCGTATCCGCCGCAGTTGACTTTCGGCGAGCCGGATACATGGCTCCGGTTCCGAAGACCTGGCTCACTGCAACCTACAGGCACTACTTGGAAACTCGCACGCATCGGCGGACTTCCGATGCAGCCATTTACGAAGGGTTTATTTGGGCCTCCGTAATGGTCGAAGGGGCGAGTTCATGCCTTGAACCGGTAGCCGATGGCGAACGTTACGAAGTGTTCGACTACCTCGTGGACTATGCCCAGTCGCAGAGGAGGGATGGAGACATGGAGGCGTTGGTCAAAGTGGATGACATTCCAGACGCCGTTTGGCATGAATTGGCTGACCGGATTAGTCTAGACGACCCTCAGTTCATGAGTTGCGTGTCCATTTCTGCCGAATCCCGACATCCTGGCCTTGCGTACGCCTTCAAGAACAGCATGCGCTCGGGTCAGATTCCCACAGGGTACTTCGCAGATCCCGAACGGCTATTCAACTTTGCTCGCTCTTGCATCGCCATCAATTTCTGCATCGCCTGTAAGTGTGCATCCCTGGGCGTGGATTTGGGAATCCTGATTCGGAATTCTCTAGAGTCCATCCTGGCCTTCCATGATTCACCGGGCGAAATTCCCGATTTGCGACAAATTACATGTCTCGAAATATTTGAGCAGTTCGCTAACGAGGGCGAGCTGGAAGCCTCGGATACAATGGTCCGCAATGTGGTCGATGAAATACCCCTGAACTCGCTGCGCAAGTTGGCGACGGTCCTGCAGCGAGAGGGGCGGGTAGATACTGCGCAGCTATGGATAAACTTTATCGACACGCGCCAGTTGACTGAAGGATTGCAACTCCCGTTGCCTGGCATGGAAAAGTAATCGGCACCGAACTGACTGCTCTTTCACTTACGGCGGATCAGCCCAGCTGGTCAAGGGCCTCCGTGGCGATCTCCTCGAAGACGGCCAGGTCCGTGGCGAAGTCGGAGTCCGCAATCGGCCAGTGGAGCACGAGCTCGGTGAAGCCGAGCTCTTGGTGGCGGCCGGCGAAGTCGACGAAGGCGTCTACGGACTCCAGCGGCCTGTTCCGGTCGGGGGTGAAGCCGTGGAGCAGGATTTTGTCGAGGTCGGCGACGTCCCGGTCGGTCTCGGCGCACGCCTTGCCGAGCCTCTCGATCTGCCCGCGCAGCGCCTCCACCGACTGCTCCGGGGTCCCCTCCTCGTACAGCTTCGGGTCACCGGTCGTCACCCACGCCTGCCCGTACCTCGCTGCGAGCTTCAGGCCGCGGGGGCCGGTTGCCGCCACTGCGAACGGCAGTCGGGGGCGTTGTACGCAGCCGGGGAGGTTGCGGGCCTCCTCGGCCGTGTAGAAATCGCCCTTCTGTGAGACGGCGCCCTCGGTGAGCAGGCGGTCGAGCAGTGGCACGAACTCGCCGAACCGGTCCGCCCGCTCCTTGGGCGTCCACGGATCCTGGCCGAGTGCGGTGGCGTCGAAGCCGTTGCCGCCAGCGCCGATGCCGAGGGTGACGCGTCCGCCGGAGATGTCGTCGAGCGAGATCAGTTCCTTGGCGAGCGTCACTGGGTGCCTGAAGTTTGGCGACGTAACCAAGGTGCCCAGGCGCAAGCGGTCCGTAGCCGTGGCGGCTGCGGTGAGGGTGGGCAGCGCGCCGAACCACGGGCCGTCGCGGAAGCTGCGCCAGGAGAGGTGGTCGTAGGTGTACGCGGCGTGGAAGCCGAGTTCCTCGGCGCGCTGCCACTTGGCGCGGCCACCCTCGTGCCAGCGGTCGACAGGAAGGATCACGGTGCTCAGGCGCAGGCTCATGCCGGTGAGCCTACGTCGAGCGCGTCCTGGTCTCGGCTCGACGTAGGCGAGTCCCCACTGTTCAGGCCCCGGGTGCCGTGTGGCCGCCGGGCAGCCCAGAACAGCGAGAAGATTCACCTCGTGACGGTGGCCGGCCATCCGTAGCGGGAGAAGGACGGGCCACCATCCCTGTACGCAGCCAGGGCTCGTGCGGCCGTCGGGAACGCGGGCTCAGGAAGGCGTTCTGCCGCAAGCCACTGGACTGCGAGGTGTTTGTCCGGTTCGGCGTTGGTCAGTTCACCGGTCCATGTGTCGGTGGCGAAGGCGAAGAGCACGAACTGCCCAGACCGGTCCCAGCCCTGCTCGACGTGAACGACGTGGACGAGTGAGAGGTTGGCCGGGTCGACGAGAAGGCCCGTCTCCTCCTTGAGTTCGCGGGCGGCGGCCTCGTCGAGGGGTTCACCGGGTTCGGCCTTGCCGCCGGAAGGGTCCAGACCGGTTTCGGGGACCAGCTACGGGCCCCGTAGAGCAGGGATGCGACCGTGTCGGTGTTCTTGTCGTGGACGATCACGCAGACCGCATTGCGACTGTTCATCACATTCTTGCTGCTCACCGTGTCCGCTCCTTGTCGACGTGCTTCGGATTCTTCGGGGTCGTGCAGGCATCAGGGGGTGCCGGCTCCCTCTGGGAGCGAGGGCGCCTTCAACGCCTAGACGCGAGGTGGTCCGCATCGGTGCGCGAGAACACCAGGTCGGTCATCTCCTTGGGGACCGTGGTGCATCGAACGGGCGGCTGCGGGTGGCGCATGGTCCTGGGATAGGTGGCCGGTTCATAGTCGTTGGCGAGTTTGTACGCGTGGAAGCCGTTCTCGCTCAGGATGTCGATGATCCCGGTGGCGCTCTCGCCCTGCTTGGCCAAGAGCCGAGGGGTGACCTCCACGACAAGTTCCGCGTCGTCCGGCAAGTGCGCGAGCGCCGGTAGGAGTCCGCGAAGGGCTGCTGCTTCGGCGCCTTCGACATCGATCTTGATGACCCGAGTGGTAGCGAACTGGGCGCTGCTGATGAGGCCGGCCAGGGGTGCGGTCTGTACGTCGAAGGCCATGTGGGCGTGGCGGGGCCGCACGGCGGTGGTGTGGCCGAGGTTGGTGGGGTCCTCCAGGTACAGGGTCTGCCTGCCGTGAGTGTCGGAGACTGCCGATCGGATCGACTGGATGTTGGTGCGGCGGTTGGCAGTGATCGCGGCGGTCAGGTCGTCGTGGAACCGCGGGGATGGCTCTACGGCGATGACGTGGCCGTGGGGGCCGACTACGTGGGAGGCGAGGAGGCTGAAAGCGCCTCGGTGGGCTCCGACGTCGATGAAGGTGTCTCCAGGGCGAAGCCGGTCACGAAGGAAGGCGCTCAAGTTGGGCTCCCACTCGCCGAACAGGTACTGGTAGCGCTGGATGACGTCGCTGGTGGTCACGCCGATCTTGTCGCCGGACCGCAGCCCTACGGTGGCGTGGACGGGGTGGGTTCGCAGGTGCTCGTCGAGGAAGCGACCGACGAGCCGGGCCTTGCCCAACGTTCCGGGGGCGTAGCGGACATAGGCCCGCAGCACGCGGGCGAGTGCGGAGGCGGACACGGGCGGTTCCTTCGGGTGGTGGTCAGGCGGAACTGGGCTCTGGGCCGGCCGACGGTGACAGACTGGCCAGGGGACGTTGGTGGTGTGAAGGGAGTTGGCGGTGGCCGAGCGCACTCCGGTGGTGTTCCTGCTGGTGGGGCTCACCGGCTCGGGGAAGACCACCTATGCCCAGCGGAGGTTGGAACCGGAGGGCGCTGTGCGGCTGTCGGTGGACGAGGTCGTCCATGAACGGCACGGTCGGTACGGCGTCGACTACCCGGAGAACACCTACTTCGAGAAGGAGGCTCCGGTCGTCGCCGAGCTGCACGAGCGGCTCGCCGAGTTGGTTGCCGAGGGCCGGGACGTGGTGTGGGACCACGGGTTGTGGCCGCGTAAGGACCGCGATGCGATGAAGGAGCTAGTAGAGGCGGCCGGCGGCCGGTGGCGGCTGCTGTACTTCCCGGTGGAGCGCCAGGAGCTGCTGCGCAGGCTGGCGGAGCGCAATGAGCGGGAAGACGCCAACGCGCTGGTCGTGACTCCGGAGGCGCTGGACGACTTCTTTGCCCGCTTCGAGGAGCCTCAGGACGAGGGCGAGGAGACTGTCGAGCCGGGCTGGCTCTGAGCCGTGTGCGGGCGCCAGATGGCTGTGATCTTGGCGGCTTCGGTGGCCCAGCCGCTCGGCAGCCGATCAAGCGTGACGTGCCGGAAGGCCAGACGCGGGTCGGCGACATCGATTCGGCCATTGTGGCGGTCGATGTGCTGCAACAGGCGGGACGCCTCGCTGCGGACAGCCGGGGTGTGTTCAGCCCAATCGCCGGACGTGAACCGGTCGACCCTTCGGCGCAGGTCGTCCAGGATGCCCGAGCGCCACTTGAAGTGGTGCACGCATGCGAGCGTGTTCAGGTCGGGCTTGTGGCCCGGTGCCCGGTGGTTGCCGGACGCAACGGCCACCGAGGAGTGGGCGAGGACGATCTTGCGGGGATCGCCCTTGAGCAGTCGGTGGGTGAGGTGCCCGCCGAGTGGGAAGGACCGGTCCAGTCCGATTTCCGGGCGCCACAGCGCCAAGCGGCCGTCGTTCGTGGCGCGGTCGAGCATCAGCCCACCGATCACCTTGTGCTTGGCGGCCTCGGCCCAGGCGATCATCTCGTTGAGCGGGGCGGGGTAGGTCTGGAACTCGTCGGAGTCGGCGATCAGGTGCCAGCCGGGGCCTGCCTGCTCGCGCAGGAAGTCGCGGAGCCGGGTGTTGGTGTGCTCGTGCCAGGGGCCGGTGCTGATCCGGGCAGGGACAATGCCGAGGTCGTGGCTGGCTGCGACGAGCTGGTGCCGCCAGGCGTCGTGGATGTGGTCGGGGAAGTGGAAAGCGAGGTGGAACCGCTCGACGCCGAGCCGGCGGTAGTGGGCGGTCCAGGCGGCCAGCAGGGCCGGTTCGACCGGGCCGACCACCGCGACCAGGGTGGGAGAGACGGGTGTTTTCATCGGCATTCCTTGATCAGGCGGGTGTAGGTGTCGGTGAGGAAGGCGGCCTGGTCGGCCGCCGAGTTCATGTCCAGAGCCCCGCACGCTGACGGACCCGGGCGGGCGGGAATGTCTGCCGCGAGCTGGTCCAGCGCCTTGGCGAGGGTGTTCGCATCACCGGAGGGAAAGAGCCTGGTCCACGGCTCCCCGGCGAGGCGGGCGGTCAGCTCGGGGTCGTGCGCGGAGACGATCAGCGGTACGCCGAGGCGGACGGCGTCCATGACCAGCCCGGATTCCTTGCCCACGCCGGACTTCCGGGCGACGAGAGCCGCGTCAGCTGCCGCGTACACGAGCCGCAGCACCTGATCACCGACCGGGCCAGGCACGGTGTGCAGGTGGACGTTGGGTAGTTGGTGCCAGCGTGTGAGGACGGCGTCGTCCAGTGGCGTGCCGCACACCAGGACGTGAAGCGGGGCGGTGAGGCGGGCGAGGGCGGCATCGATGGTGGGGATGTCCTTGTAGGGCCACCAGCCGCCGATCACACATACCGCCGTTGCGTCGGCGGGGATCGTGAAGGCGCTACGAGCCCCGCTGCGTTCGGCGTCGGTCAGCGGGCATCCGTCATCAACCGCGAACGCCCTCACCACGCCGGGAAGGTGAGGGAAGCGCGGTCCGACCTGTTCACGGACGGCGGCGGTCGGGTACAGCGCGATCACCTGTTTCTCGCCTTTGCGGGCGAGCCGGCCCAGCCACCGGATGGGACGATCTTCGGTGGTGATCGCCTCGTGGACGAACCGCAGATGCGGGGCCCCGCCGAGCAGTGCGGTGGCACCGTGCAGGGCCTCGCTCGCGCTGAGGATCACCACGGACGAGGATCGCGGGGCGAGACGGCGTGCGGTACGAAGACAGGCGGCCTCGGTCAGGCACCTGGCGAGAAGGGTGACCTGGTGCGGGGACCTGCGGATCGTCTGCGGCCAGCTCCGGGTGGCGAATACCCGCTGACCGGCGGCAGCGACGCGGGCTGCCGCCCGTGCGACGGCCATAAGGATCCTCGCTGCCGGCCCGGCCGGACCGGCAGCGACTCGGACGCCCGACCGAACCAGCGGGGCCAGGTCCTCGCTCAGGCCGCCGGGGGCGATGACGAGGCTGCCCGGCCGTTCGGGGGCGAGCGCCGCCAGCGTGCGCTGGTGATGTCCGCCGCCCCGGTGGGCGTACGGCTCGATCAGCACCAGCGGCCCGGGAGCGGTGCTCATCCGGTGACCGCCTGTTCGCCGTACAGCGTGGTGAAGTGCTGGTGCAGCCAGGGCGGGTCGTTGAGAGCCTCGAAGCGCTCAGTATCTCGGGCAGCGGCCTTGGCGAAGCCGAGTCCGTCACGGGCGCCGGCCGCCGCATAGACGGCGAATTCGCCGTCGCGGCTGGCCGTCCAGGCAGCAACGCGTTCCTGGGCGGAGGCGTCAGTCATGCCGTACTCGCTGCCGCGCGCCAGCATCGCGCACTCTCGGAAGCCTGCCTTCCACGCGTGGAAGGGGCTCTGATTGAACCGCGTGACCCCGGCGGTCCGGCGGCAGAACTCGACCCGGCCGGGCAGTGCGGCCAGCACGTCGACGGCCTGGCCCATCTCCCTCAGCGCCGCGCGTCGGATCAGCTTGAGCCCGCCGTAGCCGTAGGTCAGACCGTTGACCGGGTTGACCGCCTGCCAGACCCGCATCGCCACACCGTCGGCCAGAGGCTGGACCGCTGCGGTGGGGAACTCGGGGTCGATGGCGAAGTCACCATCCGCGAGGAAGAACTGTTCGGTGTCTACCAGCTCGGCGGTGAGTCGGTAGGCGCGTCGCATCCCGCGCACTCCGTGCAGGCGCTTGACGGTGCCGCCCAGCACCCGGGTGAGGCGGGTGTGCAGAGAGCCGGCCAGTGGCTCGTCGTACGAGAGCTGCACTGCCTCGAATCCGGTCACTTGATGGCCTCCAGGTAACGGGCTGCCACCACGGCGGGCGTGAGGTCGGCGGTGGAGGCATGCGCGCGCTTGGCGTGCACCAGGTAGAACTCGGCATCCGTGGCGAGCCGCTCGGCGATCTGGACTGCCTGCTCGTCGGTTTCGAACAGCAGCTCGTTGTCGATGTGCTCGGCCAGCCAGCCGGTGCGTGGGCCGATCACCGGCAGGCCCATCGCCTGGCAGTCGATCACCGACATGGACCAGGGGCAGCCCGGGCGGAAGGGGGCGATGCCGAAGTGGGCGCCGGCCAGCAGGTTGCGGTAACGGATGCGGTCGCCGCGGTCGGAGGCGATGGTGACGCCGTCCGTGGTCGCCAGCTCCTCCAGGTGCCGTTCGGGGCTGGGGTCGAGGCGGATGCGCTCGGGGCTGCGGGTGCCGAACAGGTCCATCACGGTGAGCCGCACCGGGGAGTCGGCGACGAGGCGGCGGGCGAGCTGAGTGAAGCGGGCGGTGCCGTAATGCCTGTACAGGCGGTGGTTGTAGATGCCGGTGGCCCTGCCTGCGGGCGGGGTGATGTCGGCCGGATCGCGCACCAGTCGCACGTCCCTGGGGGCGGGGACGACGTGCAGCTTGTCGCCGAGTTCGACGCCGGTACGGGCGGCTGCTGCGGCGGTCCAGGAGGCTGCGGTGGAGGAGTGGACGAGGACGCGGTCGCAGGCCCCGAGGCCGGCGGCGAAGGCCAGCAGCACGCTGCGGCCCAGGCCCCGGTCGTTCATCGCGGGGTCCAGCTCCAGGACGCCGGTGTCGGTGAAGGAGAAGGGCAGGTAGTGGCAGTAGCCCGCGATCAGCGCGTCCACCCCTGCTTCCAGGAGCGCGGCCCGGATCGCGGGAGCGGCCTCGATCTGATTGGCCACCACGACCTCGGGTCGCCGGTCGCGGATCAGGGCGACCAAGGCGTCCATGCCGGGATCGAAGCGGGCCCGGTACTTGGTGGACGGCGAGGCGGTGAGCGCGAAGTGCACGCGGGCGTCGCCGACCGGGACGGGCGAGGCCACGGTCACCTCTGCCCCGGCGTCGGTCAGGGCCGGGGCGAGCATGTCGGCGAAGGTGTAGCCGGAATCAGCGGACAGCTGACTGGCGTTGGAGACGTTGAGCAGATACAGCACGCGCATCGCTGAGACCCTCCTCGTTGGGGCCCGGGGGTCGACCTGGGCCGGTAGAGGAAGCAAACTGGCGGACGGGGCCGTGACAGAATGGTGAATCGAGATCACTCACGGTTCATTCATCTCATCCGATGGCCGGGGCGGGGGCTTTGATGGATGCGCGGAACGATGCCTTGACGGTTGAGCAAACCGCCGAGGCGTTCGCGGCGGAGGTCGCCTACTGGCGTGAGGTGCGGGGCCTGGCCAAGCGGGAGTTGGCCAGAAGGATGGGCTTCGACCCGTCTTACGTAAGCCACGTCGAGTCGGGCCGGCACAAGCCGACGGGGGACTTCGCCCGTCGTGCGGAGGAGGCCCTGAACGCCGGCAAGGCCATCTGGAAGCGCTGGCTGGACTACGAGACGGCCAAGGCTCCCGTGGCACCGGCGACGGCTGTCCCCGTCCCCCGCCGGACCGAGCAGCCATACGCGACCGGCTCGGCGATCGTCGTCGAGCACGACGCGGCCCGCCTCGACTACGACGGGCGCCTCTACAGGCTCACGATGCGCCGGCTGCTGCGGAACACCGGAAGCGAGCCGATCACCCGCTACCTGATCCGCATCAGCGTCGACCGCTACCCCGGCGAGCCTGAACAGTCCAACGCCCACTATCGCGAGCATCCGCTGACCTGGGACGAGCTCTCGCTGACCGCGACCTGTCGAGGGGAGGCGATGCGCTGGCAGGCCAAGCACGATCGTGACGCCTTCAAAGAGGTGTGGCTGCTGTTCGAGAACAAGCAGGGTCGCTTCCCTCTCTACCCGGGTGAATCGGTGTGGATCGAGTACGCCTACTCGGTGGGCGAGGAGAAGTGGGGCCGTTGGTTCCAGCGCGCCGTCCGCCTGCCTACCGAGCATTTGGTGGTTGAACTCGCCTTTCCTGCTGAACTCGACCCTGCTGTGTGGGGCACCGAGACGTCCATGACCGCCGAAGCGGCGCCGCTGCGAACGGCGCCGGTCCAGCGCGAGGAGGGAGGAGCGCGCGTCTTCGCGTGGAGCACTTCCGCACCCGCGCTCCACGCCCGATACCGTTTGGAGTGGCGGTTCCGGGCCAGTCCCGAACATGAAGCGGATAACGGGGAGTTCAGGTGATCCAGATGCGACCCAGTGACCAGATGCGGGACCTCGGCGTCGTGCAGCGCGGGGCCCCCGTTCTTGCTGAGCGGGCGCGCGTCTTCGACTTGCCGACTGAGCGCGAGGCGGCCGAGCAGGCCATCGAGCGGCTGTTCGCTTCGATGGAGCGGATCGGGCAAGTTCACCCCTTCGCCAAGGGCATGGGCATCGCGGCACCCCAGATCGGCATCGGCTGCGCCGCCGCCGTTGTCCAGCCCCACGCCCCCGAGGCTCCGGCGATTGTCCTGCTGAATCCCCGAATCACCGACCGTTCCAGCGAGGAAGATGAGCAGTACGAGGGCTGTCTGTCGTTCTTCGACGTTCGCGGCATGGTCCCTCGGCCGCTGTGGATCACCGTGGAGACCACCACGCTGGAGGGCCGTCTGGTGACCACCACTTACGAACGAGGGCTCGCCCGGTTGGTCCACCACGAGATCGACCACCTCGACGGCCTGCTCTACACCGCACAGATGCGGACGGGCGTCGCTCCCATCCCTGTGGAGGAGTACCGCCAGACCGGCCAGGCGTGGGCCTACGAGCAGTAGCAGCCGAGGCAGGGCCAGACCTTCCTTTCCAGCTGTCAGCGCTGCTGGCGGCGTTGATCGGTGAGGGGCGCAAATGCCCTGGTGGGCCTTGGCGCTTGGGGCTGGTGTGTGCTGTGCGTGGAAACGAGCGTCGAGCGGAGGCGGGCGGCTTCGGCGCGGAGGTTGCGTGCGGGGTTGCGGCTGGTGTGCTGGATGCGCGTGATCAGGACGCGGGCGGGCTGGCGAGCGGTACCTAGTTCGCGCTGGGCGGCGGCTTCCTTGAGGAGCTGGTGGGGTTTGTGGCCGCCTGCTTCGGCGTCGGCGAGGACGGTGGCGAGGGCCGGCCAGGCGGGGTCGGTGAGGATGCGGTCGGCGTGGTCGGGCACGGCCGCTCGGACGTCATGGGCCAGGGTTCGGCGGGCCTGGTCGCCCGGCCGGCGAGCGGCGAGGTTGTCGATGACCGGGACGAGCGCATGGTCGGCGGCTGTCTGGAGGTTGTGGAGGGTCTGGCGGGCTGCTTCGGCCTGGTGGGCGTGGTTCTTCGCCTCGTGCCAGCGGGCGGCGATGATCGTGGCCCAGACGAGAGCGGCGAGCAGGGCGGCGAAGGCACTGCCGTCGGGGCCGGTTCCGGTGTGGGCGATGTCGCGGGCCGCACGACGCAGGGTATGGGCGGCCTGGTTCTCAGCGCAGATCTGGGAGCGCTGGGCGCGGGCGAATGTCCTCGCTGCGGTTCGCAGTTCTGCTCGGGAGTAATCAGGGGCTTTCTGTGCGGTGGCCTCAATGAGTTCGCCGAGCGCCGCGATGTGGGCCTGGGCGTGGGTGTCGTCGGTCATGCCCTGGTGGAGGGTGTCGAGGGCGTCAGTGGCCTGGTGCCAGGGGGTGGTGGGGCGCTGTCGGCGTGCGGTGGGGTGTTCTTCAGGTGCGGTGGTTTCGAGGCGGGCCTTGAGCTTGGGGAGGGTGAGGTCGGGGGCGATCTTTCCGCCGGGGTGGAAGATCTGTTTCCCGTCCTTGTTGAGGTCGCCGGGGCGGCCGGCGGCGTAGCCGAGGAGGTCTCCGGACGGTCCGCGGCGGGGTTTGATGGCGATGCCGTCGGCTTCGAGGTAGGCGAGGAGTTCTTCCGTGTTGCTGGCGTGGGGGATGGCGGCGCGGATGCGGTCCTGGAGCCAGTCGGCGCTGGTCTGTTCCCAGCCGAGACGTTGGGCCTTGTGCATCTCGGCTTGGGTGGGGCGGCGTCCGGCGGTGCGGTCGCTCTTCTTCAGTTGGCGCAGGCCGTAGTCGGTCTCGATCTGGCGGCAGGCGTCGCCGACGCGGATGCCGCTGCCGTGGAGTTTGGGACGGCGGCCGTCTTCGCGGACGGTGGTGGCGAGGATGTGGATGTGGTCGTCCGCGTGGCGTACGGCGATCCACCGGCAGCTGAGGTCGTCGCCCGGCGGGGCGATGCCGGCGGCTTCGACGATGCGCTGGGCGATGTCGGCCCACTCGGCATCGGAGAGGTGCCGGTCCTCGGGGGCCGCGCGGACGGGGCAGTGCCAGACGTGGTCGGTGATCTTCTTCCCGAACTCGCTGTTCCGGAGATGCACCGGCTCGTCCAGGTGGTGGGCGAGCTGGGTGAGGGTGGCGTCCGGGTTCCGGCCGGGGTCGGGCATACCGAGCATCGCGAAGCCCGTGACGATGTGCGGGTCGAGGTGCTCGTCGTGGCGGCCGGGGCCGTAGAGGTAGGCGAGCAGGCCACGGGTGTTGGTACCGGCCGGTTTGATGGCGGCTATCACGCGGCCTGCTCCTTCTCCGCCTCGGCGGGGGCACGCAGGGCCTGGGCGAGCAGGTCCAGCAGGTGGTGCAGCTCGTCGAGGCGGTGACGTACGTCGGGTGGGGTGAGGTCGCTGTTGAGTGCGCGGGCGATCTGGTTGACGTTGACGCCGATCCGGTTGAGTTCGCGCAGTACCTGGGCGCGGAACATGTGGGTGCGGCGACGGTCCTCGGACAGCGGCAGGTTCGCTGTGAACCGGCCGGTGATGAAGGCGAGGGCGATGTCCGCGGTGAAGCCGGATTCCCCTTTGTAGCCGTGCTCGGCTGCGGCCTCTTGGAGCGCGGCGTGCTCGTCTCCAGTGAAGCGCAGCGGGCCGACACGGACGGTCCGCTTGGTGCCGGTGAAGCGGCGGATCGTTGGTTGCACGCTCTGCGGTGCTCGTTCGCCGGCTGTCGGATCGGTGGCGGGTGCGGGGTTAAGGATCTGCTGCTGGACGGCGTGGAGCTCGTCCTGGTCAGAGCCGCCCTCGGCCCCGACCTCCCGGCCCAGCGCCCCCTGGCGCTGGGCCGACTCCGCCACCCCTGGGGCGGAGATCCCCGAAGACCGGCCTTGAGTCGGACTCGGGGTACTACTGGCTCCGCCCGGGGCAGCCCGTCCGAACGCCCGACGCAAACGGTCCAAGATCCTGGAGGACTTCGTCGGCGACGGACGTGCGCCGGGGGTACCGATGGGGTGGCGGTCGTGCATCACGATCGGTTTCTCCGTGAGGGGGGTGAGGAGCTAGCCGGGGCGCGGGCTGCGGGCCTTTGGGACGGGGCTTCAAATTCCGGTCGGCCACGAGGATCGTCAGCTGCCGGTCGGGATGGATCCGGCCTCGGTATCGAACTCGGGCCGAAGGGCGTTCATCACTTCGGTCAGCCGTTTACCGCTGACCGAAAGTCCCTTGTCCCGTATGGCCTGCTGGACGATCGCCCGTGTGAGGCTCCTCTTCTCGGCGACGGCGATGCGGCCTATCTCAACCAGTTCATCGAGAGTGGCGCCGGGCGGTCGACCACCGCGTGCCGTGCTCTGCGGAACTGTTCGTTGGGGTTCCGGTCGCTGAACGGAACTACCGGCCACCGAATCAGGGAGTTGATCGGGAACAGGAACCGGACGGTCGGTGGGCTCGGCCACGAGCTGGTGGAGCTGCCGCATCAGGACGCCGAAGGCGAGGAGGGCGGCGCTTGGCGGGACTGCGGCGACGACGTAGTCGAGCCAGTGCGCAGTGGGGGAAGCGTCGGCTCCGCTCACGCCCGCCACATTGAGCGCGATGGAACCGACCGACCCGATGGTGGTGATGGCGATGGCCCATCGGTCGGTCACCTGGCGCAGACCCGCACGGAGCATGAGCAGCTCGCCCGCGATGATGAAGGCGTCCAGGGTGGCAGGCCATGTCCATCGTCGCGCGGGGAAGCCGCCGAGCCCATGCTGCCCTGCGACCTCGGCGAGGTGCGCGTACGAGAGCCAGAAGGCGCCGATGGTGAGGGCGACGATGACCCCTCCGGCCGCCGCGAGCGCGTATCGCTCGGTGCTCTGCTTGGTCATGCCCGCGCTCCCGTCGCAGTGGCGACAAGCGCTGGGGTGGTGTCGGCCGGGGATGTGGTGACGAGCAAGGGTGGTTCTCCACGGGCTGTGAGGGCGGAGGCGTCTACGCTGCCCCCTCTCCAAGGAGGGGGCAGCGCGTACGCGCCCAGGGTGTGAATGCGCCGTTCGATGGCGCGTAAGCGTCTGATCTGCGGTTTCCCGAGATTCGTACGCGGCGGAGGCGGTGCGTACACGCCCTCGGCGGGTCGGGGCGCGTACGGCACCGCGTACGGGTCCGCCGGTCAGGAAACGGCGGTCATGTGGCGGGTGACGGCCTTCCATCGGGTTGCTTGGCCGCCCCCGGTGCCGCCGCCGGCACCGGTCTCCTGGGCAGCGAGCCCGCTCTTGGTGAGGTTCTCCAGGCGACGCCGCGCCCTGGCGATGTCCGCCGCGACGGGCTTGTCCTCGCCGGTGACCTGCGTGGCGAGCTGGCGGGCGGTGAGGCCGTGGGAGCCCGCCTGCCGCAGGAGGGTCAGCGGGTCGAGGCTCGTGTCGACGCGCGACGTACCACGGGGGTGGTCGTGGATGACCGGCAGCGGGCCGATCTCGTCGTTGATGGTCTTGAGGTGATGGAGGTGGACCACCGGGTCCCCGCCCGCGCCGCTGAGGAACAGAACGCTCCCCGCGCCCGCGGTGAACCAGGCTGAACCGTAGACCTGGTCGAGGACAGGGCGCTGGGTGCGCGAGGCGTCGGGGCCCTGCTTGCGCTGGTGGTGCAGTTCGAGAAGCTCGACGCCGTCTCGCAGGAGCTGCTGGCGGGCGTTGTTGTACGCGAGGCCGGCCTCGTCGTCGGTGAGCTTCCCGACCACGTCCTTGAGGCTGTCGATCACCACGGTGTCCGCACCGTGCTCGGCGGCCAGCTCGGCGAGGAGCTGAGGCTCGGTGTTGAGCGAGGCGGGCAGTGGTCCCGACCAGAAGACCAGGCGCCGACCCAGGATGTCCCGGTCGGCCTGGTGCACGACCCGGGTGAAGGCTCGGGCGAGCTGGCTGGGCCGGTCCGCTGCGATGTAGAGGACCTTCTCCCCCTCGCGTACGGGCATGTCCAGGACTTGGGCGAGCAGGCCGAGGCGGGCGAGGACGATCTGCTGGGCGATCGTCGACTTCCCGACGCCGGGAGGCCCGACGAGCATCAGGCTTTCACCCGATGCCCAGGCCGCTTTTCCCGGCGTCCCCCACACGGGTTCGGTGGTGGTGGGGGTGTCGGTGACGAAGGACCAGCCGTCCACGGCGTACCGCTGGAGTCGCCCGCCCGAGCTGTGGCGGGCTCGGTCGGCGGCCTCGCTCAGCGATGCCGCCAGCAGGCTTCGTACCTCCGCCGGGTCGGCTCCCGGCGCGGTGGCGCCTTGGAGCACGCGCAGCGCCGTGGACTGCAGGGCACGCAGGTCGGCGTGGCTGCGGATGATGTCCGCGTAGTACGTGGCACCTGAACCCACGGTCGCCGAGGCCGCCAGGGAATGCAGGTATGAGGAGCCGCCCACGCGCGTGAGGTCACCGGTGGTCTTCAGCTGGTGCGACAGCGCGATCGCGTCGGTCGGCGCTTCCCGCCTGCGCAGCTCCAGCAAGGCGTGCCAGATCGTGGTGTGAGCGGGACGGAAGAAGTCGCCCGGTTCCAACGCCTGCCGGAACTCGTCGATGGCCGCGCTGTGGAACATGCAGGCCCCGAGCACGGCGGCCTCGGCGTCGGCGTCGTGGGGCTGGGGGGCCGTGACGCCGATCGCGTCCTGCGGGCCGGTGTGGGGGTGAGCGGATGGTGCTTGCCACTGCGGGGTCGTACCCTGGGGCACTGAGCTTCCTTGTCTCGGGCCGATACGGACTGGCAGGTCCCGGCACCGTGTAGATCGTTTGGGCGGTCGTCTTGGGAGTAGCAGCGGCCTTGGTGCTCCAACACCGGGGCCGCTTTTCTGCGTGGTGGCTCAGGCAGCCGTTTCGTATCGCGACGCGGTCATCAGGTCGGCCAGCCGTGCCGCGCTGTGAGGGCTGATCGTCGTGGTGAAGCCGGCGCAGACACGCCGCAGGGCTTGGGCTCGGGCTTCCTCGTGTCGTGCGGTTCGGGTCGTGGTGGCGGTTGTCGGTGCTGGGGTCGCCTGGGGCGGCGGGCGCACGGGCAGCTCCTTGCGGCCGATGCGGGGATGGCAGTCCCCGCACCGCGTGAGGTCGTCGGGCGGTCGGTTGCATCGCGCTGCGTCCAGGTGCTCCAACACCTGTGGCCGCGCGTGCCGCGCTCATGGCCGACTGGCAGGCCGTCCGAACGCGACGCCCTTAAGTTTCCGGAGGATCGCCGGTTGGGTGAACCGGCGATCTCGTGGATAATCCGCCCCCGCCCGAGCCTGCCCGGCCCTCAGAGCTGGTTCTGTTCGATGTCGATGCGGTCCCAGTCGAAGACTCCGCTCGGCTTGCCGGACGCGTCTATGACTACGCCAGCGAAGAGGAAGCGGAGCACCGCGTTGCGCCGCTCGTCCGTCATCTCGTCGGCCTCCCAGGCCGCCCTGGCCCCCGGACCCGTAAGTCCGTCGAGCAGCTTCACCGGACGTACGACCATCCGCTTCTGGGCCTTGGCGATTCGGTCGGTGATGCCCTTGCGCATCGCCCGGTACTCCGCCGTGGAGACCTCCTTGGCGGTCCACATCTGGTTGAGTTCGGCGAGCTGCCGCTGGTCCGCCTCCACCGCCTCGGTCAGGGCGTTCGTGGGTGTGGCGGAGGAGAGCCGGCCGGAGACGGTGAGGCGGCCGAGCAGGTCGATCGCGGCCTCGGTGACGAACTCCTCCAGCTTCACAGCGGCGATGCGGCGGACGCACTTCTTCTCGTCGTTACGGCTCTTGCGCGTGCACAGGTACGAGGGCACCGCCCCGACCTTGGTGCCGGACATGAGGGTGCCGCAGCGCCTGCACATGACCAGGCCGCGCAGCAGGTAGAAGCGGCGCAGTTCCAGGTTGGTCTGGTGGATCGCGGACCGGTACTCGCGGCGGGCGCGGACCTCGGCCCAGGTGCCGGCGTCGATGATGGCGGGCCACTTCCCAGCGCCGACCTCCTCGCCCTGGTGCATGCGGATGCCGGCGACGTGGCGGGAGTCGAGCAGCGCCCGGACGGTGCCCTGGGTCCACTCCTTGCCGTACACGGTCCGGATGCCGCGTTTGTGGAGGACCAAGGCGATGGCGACCGGGCTCTGGCCCTTGAGATAGCGGTCGAAGACCTCGCGGACGATCTCGGCCTCGTCCTCCCTGACGGTCATGCCGTCGGGCTCGTACCCGAACCGCCGCTTGCCCGAGTGCGGCATGCCTGTCTCGGCCCGCTCCGCGAGCGCGGACTTCAGGCGGCGGGAGGTGTCGTCGGAGGAGCGGCAGGCGTGGGCGACCTCGATGCGGAGGATGAAGCGGTCGTCGGGGTCAGAGAGGTTCCGGCGGTTCGCCTCGCCGTGCAGCACGATCTCCTGCTCGTCGGAGACCTGGAGCAGCTCCTCCAGGTCGCGCGGCTGCCGCATGAGCCGGTCGGGGTGGTACGCGATGATGTGCCGGAACTCGCGACGCCGGGCGCGTTCGAGGAGCTGGTCCCAGCCGGGTCGCTTGCGGTCGCGGCGCCAGGCGGAGCGGCTGTTGTCAACGAAGACGTGGGCGGGGTCGATGGCCAGACCACGGCGTTCGGCGATCTCCCGGCAGATACGTTCCTGCCGGTCGACGCCGGTCTGGTCGTCATCGTCGGCCTGGGATATTCGGCAGTACAGGGCGGCCGGTTCACCTGGGGTGACGGTCGGCTCTCGGTGCTTGGGGCGGGGCATGGCACCGATGGTATGAGCAACGCTTGGGCTCGCCGAACTTCCGCCACCCGGTCACTCTGGCCAAGGAACTGATCTCGCTCGACGACATCTCGGCGGGCCGGATCACGCTGGGCATCGGTGCGGGCGGCAACGGCTTCGACGCGACGACCCTGTTGCGGAGCGGCGAGGTGCCGTGGACGCCGAGGCAGCGCGCCGACCGCTTCGGCGAGTTCGTGACCCTGCTCGACGCCCTGTTGCGCGAGCCGGCCGGCAAGTCGTACGCGGGGGAGTTCTACGCGGCCACCGAGGCGCGGAATCTGCCCGGCTGCGTGCAGCGGCCCCGCCTGCCCTTCGCCGTCGCCGCCACGGGGCCGCGCGGTCTGGCGCTGGCCGCGCGCCACGGTCAGGCGTGGGTGACCACGGGGGACCCGAAGCTGTACGAGGCGGGCAGCGGCGCACAGTCGGTGGAGGCCCTCGGCCGGCAGATGGACGGGCTGGGGCGCGCGTGCGCGGAGGCCGGGCGGGATGCGGCGGGGCTGGAGAAGGTCCTGCTCACCGGGTTCACGCCGGAGTTCAACCCGGGCCTCGCCGGGGGTGGGGGCCGGCCCCTCGACTCCGTCGACGCGTTCGTGGACTTCGCGGGCATCCATGCGGAGCTGGGCTTCACGGAGATCGTCATCCATGCGCCGGTACCCGCGGACGGGCCGGGGTTCGACGCGGCGGTTCCGGACGAGAAGCTGTTCGAGGAGATCGCGACGCGGGGCGCTGCGCAGCTGGCCGGCTGACGGCGGGGCGCGGGGGCCTGTGCGCTCCCGGGTCCCGATCAGCCCGGCAGGCGCAGGAACTCGGCGGGTACGGCATCGGTGAGCCACACCCCGTTGGCGCTGACCCAGAACGTGTGGCCCGCGCGGTGCATGGCGCCCGTGTCCACGGACAGCACGACGGGGCGCCCGCGCCGGGCTCCCACGCGGGTGGCGGTCTCGCGGTCGGGCGAGAGGTGTACGTGCGTACGGTTCATCGGGCGCAGCCCCTCGGCACGGATCGCGTCCAGGGCCCGGCCGACCGTGCCGTGGTAGAGGTACGCGGGCGGTTCGGCGGGCGGCAGCCCCAGGTCGACGGCCACGGTGTGGCCCTGGCTCGCCCGGATGCGGTCGGCGTCCACGGCGAAGCGCTGCTTGTCGTTGGAGGCGACCACATGGTCGAGCTCCGCCCTGCTGATCGGGAAGCGATGGCGAGCCGCGGCACTCAGTAGCTCCTCGATCGGCACCCAGCCGTGGGCGTCGAGCGTGAGCCCGATCCGCTCGGGCTGGTGCCGCAGGTGCTTGGAAAGGTATTTGGACACCTTGACGGTGCGTCTTTCATCCATCCACTCAGCGTGCCCCTGACACCTCCTCGATGCATCTCCATTTCTCCCGGGCTTCACCGGAAAGATTTTCGCTTCGAGGTTTGATCCACAGTCAGTTTGGGTTATCCACAGGTAAATTGGCATCAGTGTGGACAACTGACGTCTGTAATGGGTGTTTTGCTCAACTTGTCAGTCTCTGTGGGTTGGTGAGGCGAGCGCATCCAACGTCCTCTTGTTCACCTCCCGTTCGGAGGCGGCGGCAATGAAGGCGCCGACCCCGCCCGGCCCAACCAGGCGCTCGACCGCGTCGATTATCGAGACCGGGAGGCTCATGGATACCTCGTTCCTGGCGGCGCTGACCGCTCCGCCGGGCGCATCGACGGCGAGGTGATCCTCCAGGTGCCGCGTTGCGAACATCCTCATCGCACGCGCGAGTTCGACGTCCACAGTCTGCTGGGCGAGTGGTCTCAGCCGCCGCACCATCGATGCCGCGTCATCCGCGTCCGCGTCGGTCGGGGGCCGATGGCCCAGATACCGGGCGAATACATGCTCGGTCGTGAACTCCAGGAAGCGGCAGGCGATCTGCTCGACCTGGCCGCGAAGTTCCCTCAGCTGACCGGCAATCGCGGACAGCGGCACACCCGCCGCGTACAACTCGGCCGCGACCGCGAGTTCCTGGGGGCTCGGTACGGCGAACTCCTCGTTGCTTCCCGGCAGCCGTTCGAGGACGCCGAGCTCGATCGCCTCGGTGATGGCGTGCTCGTCGGCCTCTCCGCCGAATTTCTCGGCCAGTTGGGCGCGGCTGATGCGACCGGCCCGCTCGTCGGTCCACGGGCCGTGCACCTCGGCGACGAGCCCCAGCACACCGCCCAGCCCGCGCCCCGTGTCCCAGGCGTCCAGCAACTCCTTGATGCTGGCCAGGGTGTAGCCCCGGTCCAGCAGATCGGCGATCTGCCGGAGCCGGCCCAGGTGGGCGGGCCCGTACACATTGGCCCGGCCCCTTCGCTCCGGGGCGGGCAGCAGTCCGCGGTCCTGGTAGCTGCGAATCGTACGGACCGTGGCGCCACTCGCGTGCGCGAGATCCTCGATCCGGTATTCAGGCACCAACGGAACCGGCGCCGAGCCAGGTTCGGGCTCGGAGCCCCCGTCCCGCGCCCGGCTCACAGCGGCGGCTTCAGCCGGGCGACGCCCCGCAGCACACCGGGGCCGACGCGCGAAAGGAAACGTACGGCGTGGGACTCCGGCGTCACCGGGACGACGGCCTGATTGCGCACGACTGCACGCAGGATCGCCTGCGCGACCTTCTCCGGTGGGTAGTTGCGCGCGCCGTAGAGCTTGCCGGCGCGCTTCCGCAGGCGCTGCTCCTCCGCCACGTCCGTACCGACGAACCGTGCCGTGGCCGTGATGCCGGTGTTGACGATCCCGGGGCAGATCGCGCTGACCCCGATCGACTTCTCGGCGAACTCGGCGCGCAGGCACTCGCTGAGCATCAGCACGGCGGCCTTCGACGTGCTGTACGCGGGAAGGGCGCGGGACGGCTGAAAGGCCGCCGCGGAAGCGGTGTTGACGATATGGCCGCCCTGCCCGCGCTCCGCCATCTGGCGCCCGAAGAGCCGGCAGCCGTGGATGACCCCCCACAGATTCACATCGAGGACGTTCCGCCAGTCCTCTGACGACGTCTCCAGGAACGGGCCCGAAAGGCCGATGCCCGCGTTGTTGACCAGCACATCGACCACGCCGTACTCATCGGCCACCCGGGCGGCAAGCTTCTCCATGGCCTGCTCGTCGCTCACGTCCACCGCCTCGGCCCAGGCTTCCGGAGCCCCGGCCAGCCGGGCCGACTCGGCGGTCCGCTCGGCCCCTTCGGCATCCCGGTCGACGGCCACCACCCGGGCACCCGCCTCCGCGAAGGCCAGCGCCGTGGCACGCCCTATCCCGCCCGCCGCCCCCGTCACCAGCACGAGCCGTCCGCCGAACCACTGCGCGTAGGGCCCACTCGCACGGGCCTCCACCGGAGCGCCGGTCGTCCGGGCCGACTCGGTGGCCGTCACGAACTCCCCGATCCACGAAGCCAGCTGGTCCGGCCGGGTGCGCGGCACCCAGTGCTTGGCCGGAAGCGAGCGACGGGTCAACTGCGGGACCCAGGACTCCAGATCGTCGTAGAGCCGCTCCGAGAGGAACACGTCCCCGGTCGGCGTGATCAGCTGCACCGGCACGTGTGCGTACGCGTCGGTGCGCGGCCTGCTCAGCCGGGCCCGGACGTTGTCCCGGTAGAGCCAGGCCCCGTGCGCCGCGTCATTGGGCAGCGAGGACGTCGGGTAGTCGCCCGGGGGTACCTTCTCCAGCCGCTCCAGGATGCCCGGCCACCGCTTGCCGAGCGGCCCGCGCCAGGCCAGCTCCGGCAGGACCGGGGTGTGCAGCATGTACACGTACCAGGACTTGGCGCCCTGTCCGAGGAGCTGACCGACCCGGCGCGGGGTGGGCCGGTTCACCCGGTGCTTGATCCAGTGCCCGAAATGGTCCAGGGAAGGGCCGGACATCGAGGTGAAGGACGCGATCCGGCCCTCCGTACGGCTGACCGTGGCGAACTCCCAGGACTGGACCGACCCCCAGTCGTGCCCCACCACGTGCACAGGACGGTCCGGACTCACCGCGTCGGCCACGGCCAGGAAGTCGTCGGTCAGCTTCTCCAGCGTGAAACCGCCGCGCAGCGGCTTCGGTGCCGTCGAGCCGCCGTGTCCGCGCACGTCGTACAGCACGACGTGCCACGCGTCGGCCAGTCGGGCGGCGACCTGTGTCCAGACCTCCTTGCTGTCCGGGTAGCCGTGCACCAGGACGATCGTCGGCCGCTCCGGGTCGCCCAGCTCGACCACGCACAGCTCGATGCCGCCGGTGGCCACCCGGTGCTCGCGCGCGCCCGGCAGATCACGCAGACGCGGGCCGCCGTTCCCTCCGGACCGCCCCGTGCCCACGGGCCGTTCGCTCTTCCCTCGTGACGCCATGCCACCGTCCGTTCGCTGCTGTGTGCGGTACGTGCTCGTAACGTGACACTGATGAATGTGACAATGACTGGCGGCTACGTCAAGGGGTGCGCATGGCCTGTGGATAACTCTCCGCGCAGGCCACGACGGCTTTCGGCCCGGGGCGCCGTGGTCCTCAGTGAGGTCCCCTTACGGGTCCCCTACAACTGAAGGCTGACGCGATCCAGCCGTCAGGTCTGACGACCGCTGTGGTCCGCGCCACTACCGTCGTATCCGTGAATGTCATCGCTGCCGAAGGTCTGAGTAAACGGTTCCCCCGGGTGACCGCGCTTGACCGGCTCACCCTGGACATCGGCCCGGGTGTGACCGGGCTGGTGGGCGCCAACGGGGCCGGCAAGTCCACGCTGATCAAGATCCTGCTGGGGCTGTCCCCCGCGACCGAGGGCAGGGCCGCCGTGCTCGGGCTCGACGTCTCGACCAGCGGCCCCGCCATCCGCGAGCGGGTCGGCTACATGCCGGAGCACGACTGCCTGCCGCCCGACGTCTCGGCCACCGAGTTCGTCGTCCACATGGCGCGCATGTCCGGTCTGCCCCCGACCGCCGCCCGCGAGCGCACGGCGGACACCCTGCGCCATGTCGGCCTGTACGAGGAGCGCTACCGCCCCATCGGCGGCTACTCGACGGGCATGAAGCAGCGGGTGAAGCTGGCCCAGGCGCTGGTGCACGACCCCCAGCTGGTCCTGCTCGACGAACCGACCAACGGGCTCGACCCGGTCGGGCGCGACGAGATGCTCGGCCTGATCCGCCGGATCTACAGCGACTTCGGCATCTCGGTCCTCGTCACCTCGCACCTGCTCGGCGAGCTGGAACGCACCTGCGACCACGTCGTCGTCATCGACGGCGGAAAGCTGCTGCGCTCCAGCTCCACCAGCGACTTCACCCAGACCACGACGACCCTCGCGGTCGAGGTCACCGACAGCGACAGCCACCCGGACGGAACGGGCGCCCTGCGCCGTTCCCTCATCGAGGCGGGCGTCAAACTCGTCGGGCTCGACGGACTGGACACCCAGGGGCTGCCCGGCGCCGGTCACATCCTGCTGGTCGAGGCGACGGGCGAGGAGACGTACGACCTCGTACGCGACAGCGTCGCGGGGCTCGGCCTCGGTCTCGTACGCATGGAACAGCGCCGTCACCACATCGCCGAGGTGTTCCGCAGCGACGAGGCGCCGCCCGCGGCCGTGCCGGCCGGAGCCGTACTGCAGAAGGGGAGCGGACGCGATGAGCACTGAGACCGGCGCCGCCACCGGGAACGAGACCTCCCGGATCCACAACATCGGCTACCGCGCCTACGACGGCCCGCGGCTCGGGCGCGCGTACGCCCGCCGCTCGCTGTACTCGCAGACCCTGCGCGGCTCCTTCGGGCTCGGCCGGTCGGCCAAGTCCAAGGTGCTGCCCATGCTGCTGTTCGGCGTGATGTGCCTGGTGGCGGCGATCATCGTCGCCGTCGCCATTGCCACACCGGGGACGACGAAACTTCCGATCAAGTACACGTCGTTCGCGATCTACCTACAGGCCGTCATCGGCCTGTTCATCGCCGCGCAGGCGCCGCAGGCGGTCTCCAGGGACCTGCGGTTCAAGACCGTACCGCTGTACTTCTCGCGGCCGATCGAGCACGGGGACTACGTCCTCGCCAAGTTCGCTGCCATGGCCTCCGCGGTCTTCGTGCTCACCGGGGCGCCGGTCGTGATCCTCTACATCGGCGCGCTGCTGGGGAAGTTCGACTTCGGCGATCAGACCAAGTGGTTCGCCCAGGGGATGGTTTCCGTGCTGCTGCTCTCCGTGCTGTTCGCCGGACTCGGCCTGGTGATGGCCGCCCTGACCCCGCGCCGCGGCTTCGGTGTGGCGGCCGTCATTGCGCTGCTGATGATCACGTACGGCGCGGTCTCGACCATCCAGGGCATCGCCTGGTCCACGGGTTCGGAGGGCGCGGTGCCGTGGCTGGGGCTGTTCTCCCCGCTCACGCTGGTCGACGGGGTGCAGACCGCGTTCCTCGGCGCGAGCTCGGCCTTCCCCGGCGGGAACGGTCCGGGCGCCGGCACCGGCGTCGTCTACCTGCTCGTTGTCCTCGCGCTCGTCGCCGGCTCGTACGCCGTACTGATGCGCCGCTACCGGAAGGTCGGGCTGTGACCACGATCGAGATCGACCACACCTCCCGCTGGTTCGGCAACGTGGTCGCCGTCAACGACGTCAGCATGACGGTGGGACCCGGCGTCACCGGTCTGCTGGGCCCCAACGGCGCCGGCAAGTCGACGCTGATCAACATGATGGCCGGATTCCTCGCGCCGTCCACGGGTACGGTCACGCTGGACGGGAAGGCGATCTGGCGCAACGAGGCCGTGTACCGGGAGATCGGCATCGTCCCGGAGCGCGAGGCGATGTACGACTTCCTGACCGGCCGCGAATTCGTGGTGGCCAACGCCGAGCTGCACGGACTGGGCGCGGCCGAGGCTGCCGCGGCACTGGCCACGGTCGAGATGGAGTACGCGCAGGACCGCAAGATCGCGACGTACAGCAAGGGCATGCGCCAGCGCGTGAAGATGGCGTCCGCGCTGGTCCACAACCCGTCCGTGCTGCTGCTGGACGAGCCGTTCAACGGGATGGACCCGCGCCAGCGGATGCAGCTGATGGACCTGCTGCGGCGGATGGGCGCGGAGGGCCGGACGGTCCTCTTCTCCTCGCACATCCTCGAAGAGGTCGAACAGCTCGCCTCGCACATCGAGGTCGTCGTCGCGGGCCGGCACGCGGCGTCCGGTGACTTCCGCCGCATCCGCCGGCTGATGACGGACCGTCCGCACCGCTATCTCGTACGGTCCAGCGACGACCGGGCCCTGGCCGCCGCGCTCATCGCCGATCCGTCGACGGCGGGGATCGAAGTCGACCTGAGCGAGAACGCTTTGCGTATCCAGGCGATCGATTTTGCCCGCTTCACCACGCTGTTGCCCAAGGTCGCACGCGAGCAGGGCATTCGTCTGCTGACCGTTTCACCGTCCGACGAGTCCCTCGAATCGGTCTTTTCCTATCTCGTAGCGGCCTGAGGCCGACAAGGAGCTGTGACGTCATGTACGACCCCACAGTCGCCCGGCTCACCTACCGGGCGCTGCTCGGCCGGCGCCGGGCCGCCATCCTCTTCGTGCTGCCCGCACTGCTGATCGTTATCGCGGTGGCGGTACGGATGTTCGCGGGGGCCGACGACCAGGTGGCCTCGGACGTCCTGGGCGGATTCGCCATCGCCACCATGGTGCCGCTGATCGGCGTGATCGCCGGCACGGGCGCCATCGGGCCGGAGATCGATGACGGCTCGATCGTCTATCTGCTGTCCAAACCGGTGAGCCGGCCGACGATCATCTTCACCAAGCTGATCGTCGCGATCGCGGTGACCATGGTCTTCTCGGCGGTGCCGACGATGATCGCGGGCCTGATCCTCAACGGCAACGGCCAGCAGATCGCGGTGGCGTACACCATCGCCGCCCTGGTCGCCTCGATCGCCTACAGTGCGCTGTTCCTGCTGCTGGGCACGGTCAGCCGGCACGCGGTCGTGCTCGGCCTCGTCTACGCGCTGGTGTGGGAGGCCCTGTTCGGCAGCCTGGTGCCGGGTGCGCGCACGCTCAGCGTGCAGCAGTGGTCGCTCGCGCTGGCGGAGAAGGCCGGCGGCAACGGTGCGATCACCTCGGACGTCGGTCTGCCGCTCGCCACGGTCCTGCTGGCCGTGGTCACCGTCGCGGCGACCTGGTACGCGGGGCAGAAGCTGCGCACGCTGAAGCTGGCCGGCGAGGAGTGAGCGGACCGCCGTCCGACATGTGACAACCCCCGGTCATCGGCTGGGGGTTGTCACATGTCGGACAGTCTTACGCGTAACTGTACGTTTATCGGTGCGTTGTTCACGGTGCGTGGAGGCAACTGGAATCCGTGGCGTCGTAGCGTTCGTGAAATGTGCAGATGGCCGATACGGCGAGGGAGTACCCCGTCGGTCGGTTCCTTGAGTGAGTGGCAACCGTGAGCGTCCTCCGCCCCTGAAGCCCGGGGAGAGGGCTGTCCATTTCCGCGAAGCTTTCACGAACGGAAGGCAGCTCATGCCGACGGAAGTCGCCTTGCTCGAATCACGCGCCCTGCGCGTCGAACAGATGGGACGCGTCGACGTCCTGGACAAGGTGAAGTGCCTTGTCATGCTCCCGGATGGGATTCACCTTCGCACAGAGGACGTGGCTCGTTACTTCGAAGTATCCACAAGGACGGTCAGGAGGCTGACCGACCGGCATCAGGTCGAGCTCTCGGAGAATGGTATGCGCGTACTGCGTGGCTCTGACCTGCGTGACTTCCATAGCGACATGGTGTCGCTATGGGGTGGCGACGAAGGGGAAAGTTATCCACAGGCAGCCACTCAGCTGCGTCTCTTCACCCGCCGGACCGTCCTCAACGTCGCCATGCTTCTTCGCGACAGCGACGTCGCCCGGTGCGTGCGTACGTATCTGCTCGACGCCGAGCAGGACCTGCGCGCGGGATACGCGTCGCTCGAACACCGCGTAACCCGGGTCGAGAGCCACCTGGCCGGTGTGGGCATCGCGCTCCAGGAGCTGGGCCCGGTCCTCAACCGGATGTCGCACCGGCTGGACAGCCTCGACCGCAGGCTGGAGGCGACCCACCAGGTCGTCGGCGCCATGAGCGTCAGGCTCAGCGGGGTCTCCGAGGACGTGGTCCGGCTCGACGACCGCATGGACGCCCTGGCGCGCAATCTGAAGGAGCTGAACCGCCGCAACAAGCGCTGATCCGGCGGACCCGGCAGGCGTAAAAAGCTCAGGGACCGAGGCGGCGCCCCGGTCCCTGAGCCGCGCGAAGAGTGTGGGCGGTCTACGACTCCCGCAGCAGCCGTTCCAGCACCACCGCGATCCCGTCGTCATCGTTCGACGTGGTCGTCTCCTGAGCGACGGCCTTCAGATCGGCGTGGGCGTTGGCCATGGCCACGCCGTGCCGGGCCCAGGCGAACATGGGGATGTCGTTGGGCATGTCGCCGAAGGCGATCGTGTCCGCGCCCTTCACGCCCAGCCGGCGCGCGGCGAGCGAGAGGCCGGTGGCCTTGCTCAGTCCCAGCGGCAGGATCTCCACGACCCCGGGCCCCGCCATGACCACGTCTACCAGATTGCCGACCGCCGCCCGCGCGGCCTTCGCCAGCGCGTCGTCGTCCAGCTCCGGGTGCTGTATGTACACCTTGTTCAGCGGAGCGGCCCACATCTCGGCCGGGTCCTGGACGAAGACGGCCGGACGCGGTCCTTCCTGGACGCGGTAGCCCGGCCCGACCAGCACCTCGCCGTCGAGCCCGTCGCGGCTCGCGGCCAGCGCCAGCGGACCGACCTCGGCCTCGACCTTGGAGAGGGCGAGCCCGGCGAGCTGCCGGTCCAGGGTGAGCGACGTGAGCAGCCTGCGCTCACCCGCGTGGTAGACCTGAGCGCCCTGCGCGCAGACGGCCAGTCCCTCGTAGCCGAGGTCCTCCAGGATGTGCCGGGTCCACGGGACGGCGCGGCCGGTGACGACGATGTGCGCCGCGCCGGCGGCGGCGGCGGCTTTCAGCGCCTCGCGCGTCCGCGCGGAGACGGTTTCGTCGTCGCGCAGCAGGGTGCCGTCGAGGTCGGTCGCGACGAGCTTGTAGGGGAAGGTCACTTGGCGACCGGCTCCAGAATCTCGCGCCCGCCCAGGTAGGGGCGGAGCACCTCGGGCACCCGCACCGAACCGTCGGCAAGCTGATGGTTCTCCAGGATCGCGACGATGGTGCGCGGGACGGCGCAGAGCGTGCCGTTCAGGGTGGCCAGGGGCCGCGTGGTCTTCTTGCCGTCGCGGTTGTCCCGCATCCGGACCGAGAGCCTGCGCGCCTGGAACTCGCCGCAGTTGGACGCCGAGGTCAGCTCGCGGTACTTGCCCTGGGTCGGGATCCACGCCTCGCAGTCGTACTTCCGGGTGGCCGAGGCCCCCAGGTCGCCGCTGGCGACGTCGATGACCTGGAAGGGCAGTTCGAGGCCGGTGAGCCACTGCTTCTCCCAGTCCAGGAGGCGCAGGTGCTCGGCCTCCGCCTCCGTTGGGTCGACGTACGAGAACATCTCGACCTTGGTGAACTGGTGCACCCGGAAGATGCCGCGGGTGTCCTTGCCGTACGTCCCCGCCTCGCGGCGGTAGCAGGAGGAGTAGCCGGCGTAGCGCAGCGGCAGCTGCTCCGCGTCGATGATCTCGTCCATGTGGTACGCGGCGAGCGGTACCTCGGAGGTGCCGACCAGATACTGGTCGTCCTTGTCCAGGTGGTAGACGTCCTCCGCGGCCTGGCCGAGGAAGCCGGTGCCCTCCATGGCGCGGGGGCGGACCAGGGTCGGGGTCAGCATCGGGGTGAAGCCGGCCTCGGTGGCCTGGGCGATCGCCGCGTTGACGAGGGCGAGCTCCAGCAGTGCGCCGACGCCCGTCAGGTAGTAGAAGCGCGAGCCGGAGACCTTGGCGCCGCGCTCCATATCGATCGCGCCCAGGGCCTCGCCGAGCTCCAGGTGGTCCTTGGGCTCGAATCCCTCGGCGCCGAAGTCGCGGATCGTCCCGTGCGTCTCCCGGACGACGAAGTCCTCCTCGCCACCGACCGGTACGTCCGGGTGGACGATGTTGCCGAGCCGCAGCAGCAGGTTCCTGGTCTCCGCGTCGGCCTCGTCCTGGGCGGCGTCTGCCGCCTTGACATCGGCCTTGAGTTGCTCGGCGCGGGTCAGGAGTGCGGTGCGCTCCTCGGGAGAAGCCTTGGGGATGAGTTTGCCGAGCGATTTCTGCTCGGAACGGAGTTCGTCGAAAGCGACCCCGGACGACCTGCGCCGTTCGTCGGCGGAGAGCAGGGCGTCGACGAGTGCGACGTCCTCTCCCCGGTTGCGCTGGGAAGCGCGAACACGGTCGGGGTCCTCACGAATCAGGCGAAGGTCAATCACTGCTCCAGGCTACCGGTGTCGGCTTGGCCCACTTGAACCGATAGGGACAAGCGTGGCGCTTTGCCCGAATTGCCAGTATTCGTCATTGTGGAGCGAGTGGGTCACGAGGCTTGCGTGGTGGGGTAGTTGGGCGGCGCTTTTCCACAGGAGTGGCCGACAGGTCAAAGTTATCCACAGGCTGTGGGGGAAGTCTGTGGACGTGGAGGAGATCATTCCGAGGGTCTGGTGGGAACGCGTGGATTCAAGGTTCAAACCCGTTTCACGCTCTCGTTCGAGTGGGAATTGCTAGCCCTAAAGAGTTGATCAACGGAATTGGGCTGACACGGGATGAACAGACGCCCTGTGGATGGGTGTGAGTAGGCCGTGTCGGTTTGTCGACCTTGTCGCATTGTGGTGTCGACTTGTCCCCAGGTGTAATCCCCTACCTGTGGATAACTTTTCCCGAGTTGGAACAATCCTCTGATCACACCAGTCCTGTGGACACAAAGCGGCCCTGGGCCGGGAGACCCAGGGCTCGGTCAGGCCCGCCCGTCCTGGTTGCGTGCCAGCCAGTCGGACGCCTCGGTGAACTCCGCGTCGGACGTTCCCGCGCGCAGCGCGCGTACATCCTCCGGAGTCACACCGGCCCGCGGGTAGGAACCGAGGAAGCGCACATTGGGGCAGATGCGCTTGAGCCCCATCAGGGCCTCGCCGACCCGGCGGTCGGAGATATGGCCCTCCGCGTCCACCGCGAAACAGTAGTTGCCGATGCCGGCCCCGGTCGGCCGCGACTGGATCAGCATCAGGTTCACCCCGCGCACCGCGAACTCCTGGAGCAGTTCGAGCAGGGCGCCGGGGTGGTCGTCGCCCAGCCAGATCACCACGGAGGTCTTGTCCGCACCGGTCGGCGCGGAGGGCCGGGCCGGACGGCCCACGAGCACGAAGCGGGTCTGCGCGTTCTCCGCGTCGTGGATCTCGGTCACCAGCGGTTCGAGGCCGTACCTCTCCGCCGCGAACTCCCCCGCGAAGGCGGCGTCGTAGCGGCCCTCCTGCACGAGCCGCGCACCGTCCGCGTTGGATGCCGCCGACTCCCAGACCGCCTGCGGGAGATGTGCGGCCATCCAGTTGCGTACCTGCGGCTGCGCTGCCGGGTGAGCGGTGACCGTCTTGATGTCGGACAGCTTGGTGCCGGGCCGTACGAGCAGCGCGAAGGTGATGGAGAGCAGCACCTCGCGGTAGATCATCAGCGGTTCGCCGCTGGTGAGCTGGTCGAGGGTGGTGGTGATGCCGCCCTCGACGGAGTTCTCGATCGGTACGAGCGCCGCGGCGGCCGTTCCGTTGCGCACCGCGTCCAGCGCCGCCGGTACGGAGACCATCGGGACGAGTTCGCGGGTGGCGGCCTCCGGGAGCGTACGGAGGGCGACCTCGGTGAAGGTGCCTTCGGGGCCGAGATAGGCGTAGCGCGTGGCGGACATACCGTCACCCTAATGCGCGGTGAAGGCGCAAAGGCCCCGGACGGGTGGGCCCCTGCGGCTCAGGACTCCAGAAGCCGCTGCCCCACGTACTCACCGGCCGCCGCCCCGCCCGGCACCGCGAACAGCCCGCTCGCCTCGTGGCGGATGAAGGGGGAGAGCGCGTCCCCCCGGTCCAGCTTGCGCTGCACCGGGACGAAGCCGCGCAGCGGGTCCGCCTGCCAGCAGATGAACAGCAGCCCGGCGTCCGGGGTACCGTCCTGGGAAATCCCGTCGTGGTACGAGAACGGCCGGCGCAGCATCGCCGCACCGCTGTTGCGCTCGGGGGACGAGATCCGGGCATGCGCGTTGTCCGGGATCAGCAGCTTGCCGTCCGGGCCCGCCTTGTCGAGGTCCATCGCGGTGGTCTCGGTGCCGCCGCTGAGGGGGGCGCCGTCCGCCTTGCGTCGGCCGATGACCCGCTCCTGGCGCTCCACCGCAAGCTTCTCCCAGTCGTCCAGGAGCATCCGGATCCGCCGGACCACCGCGTAGGAGCCGCCCGTGAGCCAGTCGTACGCCGGGTCCTGGCCACCGGGGACGAACAGGCGCTCGGTGAAGTCGTCGTCCGTGGGCTTCGGGTTGCCGGTGCCGTCGATCTGGCCCATCAGGTTGCGGGCCGTCATCGGCTTCGCGGTCGCGCCGGGCGTGCGGTTGAAGCCGTTCATCTGCCAGCGCACGGTGGCCGTCGCGGCGGCCTCCTTCTGTACGGCCCGCAGCGCGTGGAAGGCGACGAGCGCGTCGTCGGCGCCGATCTGGACCCACAGGTCCCCGTTGGACCGGCCGGCGTCGAGGTGGTCGGAGGAGAACGGCGGCAGCGGGGCGAGTCCCGGCGGGCGGTGCGCGGTGAGGCCCGTGCGTTCGAAGAAGGTGGCGCCGAAGCCGAAGGTGACGGTGAGCGAGGACGGGCCCGCGTCCAGTGCGACACCGGTGTCGTGTCCGGTGCCGTCCGCCGCGCCCGTGGTGGGTTCGCCGGCCATCAGTCGCCGCGCCACCGCGGACCACCGGCGCATCAGGGCGGCGGCCTGCTTGCGCCCGGCTCCGGGGGCGAGGTCGAAAGCGATCAGATGGCCGGACGCCTGAAGCGGAGTGGTGATCCCCGGTTGATGTTTCCCGTGAAACATCACCTCGGTGGAGCCGACCGTGGTCAGCGCGGCCGGTGCCTCGTCACGGGTCGCGGCATAGCCGGTGGCGCCGCCGGCCGCGCCGAGGACCAGTCCGGTCGCCCCGGCGGCGCCTGCGGTGCCGAGCAGCCGCCGCCGGGAGAGGGCCTGGGTGTTGCTGGTGTCGCTGCTCGTGCTTTTTCCGCTCACGGTCCTGCTCAGCCGATCTTCACGTTCTTGTCGACCGTCGTCTGGTCGATGTCGGAGGTCCGTACCGTCACCGCGACCTTCCAGTCGCCCGCGATCGGGAGCTGGAGGCCGGTGGCGGTCCAGTGGCCCTCGGTCAGCCGGACCGGGGCGGCCGGCAGGGGGCCGATGTCCTTGGACTCCAGAGTGAAGGCGATCTTCACCTCGGGGACGTCCATGGGCTTCTTGGAGGGGTCCTCGATCCACAGGTGGATCACGTTGGCACCGGTGCGCCCCGGGTCGATGTCCACCCGTACCGTGCCCTTGCCGTTCGCACCGCCCGTGTCGAAGGGCATCGCGAGATTGACGGGACCGCTGTCCACGGGGCCGGCCGCCGCCGCCGACGTGGAGCGGGCCGCCTCTTCCTCCGTACGGCCCGGCTCGGTCGACGTGAGCACGGTGGTCACCGCCAGCAGGGCCACGGCGACGCCGACCTCGGCGAGCACGGAGCGGCGCAGCCCCGACCGGCCGGGGTCGGCGTCGCGTATCCGCTTCTTGTCGGCGGTGGCCACGGCGGCCCGCTGCCGGGCGAGCTGAGCGGCCCGCGCGGGGTCCTCGGCGGTGTCCGGTCCGGGCTCCGGCTCGGCGTCCGGTCCGGCCCCGGGCTCCGCGTCGGCTTCCGGCGTAATCGAGGCCGGGGCATCGCCGCCCTCCGCGAGCCTCGCCGTCCACCGGCGCGACATCGACGCGATCCCCACCAGGACGGCGACGAGCCCCACCTTGACCAGCAGCAGCTGCCCGTAACCCGTGCCGGTCAGCGCCGACCACGTGCCGACCTGCCGCCACGACTGGTAGACGCCCGTCGCGACGAGGACGACCACGCTGACGAAGGCGATCGTGGAGAAGCGGCGTACGGCCGCCGAGGTCAGATCGGGCGTGCGGTAGAGCGCGGTCAGCAGCGCCACAAGACCGCCCAGCCAGGCGGCGACGGCCAGCAGGTGGAGCACGTCCACGGGCATGGCGATGCCGGGCTGGATACCGGTCGACGCGTGCTCGGCGAGCGCCCAGGTGCCGGCGATACCGGCGGCGATGACCGTGCCGCCGATGGCGAGGCCGAAGGTGAGGTCCCTCTTCTCGCGCGGGTCCTCGCGCTTGGCGTACGCGCCGAAGAGCACGGCGACGAACAGCGCACTGGCGCCGAGCAGCAGGAGCCGCGAGACCAGGGCGGCACCGGGCTTGGTGTCGAGGACCGCCTTGAGGCCGTCGAGGTCGAGGACGTCCCCCAGCTTCCCGGACCCGGTGTACGAGCTGCGGAGGAGCAGCATCGCGAGGGTCGCCGCGGTGAGTGTCATCCAGCCGCGTACGACCAGACGTTGCAGCGGACGCGCACCCGCGCCGCGCTGCCAGCAGGCCAGAACGAAGGCGGCACCGCCCGCGAGCACGATGAACCCGGCGTACGCGGCGTAGCGCGCGATGTCGTAGAGCGTGCCGACGAGCCCGCCCCCGGCCTCGTTGTCGGGGAGGGCGACGGAGGTCTCGGAGGGAGCCCCGATGGAGAAGGTGAAGGCGCCGGAGACCGGGTGGCTGTCGGCGGAGACCGCCTGCCAGGCCACGGTGTACGTGCCGTTGCCGAGGCCGTCGCGCAGGGCGACGCCGTACTTCACGGTGGACCCGCTGTGCAGGTCGCGCGGGGCGGCCTTGGTGTCGGCGCGCTTGCCCGAGGGGTCCAGGACGCGGATGGAGTCCGTGCCGAGGGCGACCTGCTCGGAGAAGGTGAGGGTGATCTGTGTGGGTGCCGTGGCGACCACCGCCCCGTCCTGCGGATCGCTCCCGGTGAGCGCGGCATGGGCCGACGCGGGGGCCGCGACGGCCAGCAGCAGACCGAGGACCGCGCCGAGCAGCGCGGTGAGCAGTCCGGCCGCGGCGAGCGGCCGGCGCAGGGCGGACGGGGGCGGCCCGAAGGGCGGGGCGGTGGCTGTCATGGCGTGTCAGTCCCTCACTGCTTCTTCGGGTTGTGGGTGGTCTCCTTCACGGGAAGGTCGACCTCGATCGCGCCGGCCTTCTCGAAGTGCAGTTCCACGGACACCTTCTGGCCCTGCTTGGGCTGCTTCTTGAGCTTCATGAACATGATGTGGTTGCCACCACGTTCAAGGTCCAGCTCACCGCCCGCGGGCACGTCGAAGGACGTCACCTTCCGCATGACCTGGTTCTTCGTCTCGTGGATCGTGACGTCGTCCGAGAGCGGGCTGGTGACCGAGGTGAGGCGGTCGTCGCCGGTGCCGTTGTTCTGTACGACGAGGAAGCCGGCCGCCATGTCGTTGACGGGCTGCGGCATGAACCCGCCGATGACCTTCAGCTCCGGCTTGTCCGAGGAGGTCGAGCACCCCGCCAGCGTCAGGCCGGCGGTCACGGCCAGGACGGCGGCGAGGGTGGCGCGGTGGTTCACGGGTTCTCCCCTTCGACGATCTTGGGGAGGTCCTTGGTGTAGTCGTCGGGTGTGGTGTCCTCGCTGTACAGCAGGTAGCCCTTGTCGGTCTTCGGGGAGAAGGCGATGACCTGCGAGCCGTGCATCGAGACGACCGTGCCGTCCTTCTCCTTCGTCGGCGCGGAGATGCCGATGCCGATCTGCCGGGCGCCCGCCTGGATGGCCGGGAAGTCGCCGGTGAGACCGATGAAGGAGGGGTCCTGCGCCTTGAGCCAGCTGCCGAGGGAGGCCGGGGTGTCCCGTTCCGGGTCGGTGGTGACGAAGACGACCCGGAGGTTGTCCTGGTCGGCCTTGGGCAGGGCCTGCTTGGCGATGGCGATGTTGCTCATGATGAGCGGGCAGACGTCGGGGCAGTGGGTGTAGCCGAAGTAGATGAGCGTCGGCTTGCCCTTGGTCTCCTTGCGCAGGTCGTACTTCTTGCCGTGCGTGTCGGTCAGGACGAGGTCGGGCTTGGTGAACGGCTGGTCGAGCACCGTCGCGGCCTGCGTCTTCGTCTGCATCGACACGTCGGCCACGGGCTTCTTGCTGTCGTTGTCACTGCCGCCGCAGGCGGACAGGGTGAGCGCGGCCGCGACGACGAGCGCCGCGGCCGGAACGATCTTCTTAACCATGGAGCACTGTTCCTGAGAAGTTGGTGGAGCGGGTGGGGGCCAGGAAGAGCCTGGCCCCCGTGGGACCTGTCAGGCCGTACGCCGACGACCGGCCAGGACACCGAAGGCCACGCCGGCGACGCCGATGACGATGCCGACGATGCCGAGCACCCGGGCGGTGTTGTCCGAGGAGTCGGAGGAGGACGCCGAAGCGGCGGTCGTCTCGCCGCCCTTCTCGGCGGAGTCCGAGGACTTCGCGTCCGCGCCGGCCGCCCCGTGCGCGTCATCGGCCGCGGCCGTCAGCTTGAGGACGGGCGCGGGGGACGCGGGCTCGTCGGCGCCCTCCTTGGCCTCCTCGATCCAGCGCACGACCTCCTTGTTGGAGTACGTCTGGATCGCCTTGAACACCAGCTGGTCGGCGTCCTCGGGGAGCTTGCCGACGGAGAGCGGGAACTGCTGGAAGCGGCCGGGCTCGATCTTGCCACCGGTCCAGGTGACCTTGGAGACGGCCTCGTTGATCGTCTTTCCGTGCATCTCCAGCGGCTTGGCCAGCTTGCTCGTCGTCACCTCGATGTCCCAGCCGGGCACCGGCTGCGGCATGACGGACGCCAGCGGGTGGTCGGTCGGGAAGTTCACTTCGAGCTTGGTCGTCGAGGCGTTGTCACGCTCGTTGGGGACCTTGAAGTTGATGACGGCATAGCCGCCCTTGGCGGCCTCGCCCTGCGGCTGGACGGTGACGTGGGCGGAGGCCGTACCGGCGAGCAGCAGCACGGTGGAAGCGGCGACGCCGCCGACGAGGGCGATGCGGGAAACGTTCATAACAGGGATCACTCCACAAGGCACGAAGGGAAGGTGCTCCGGCGCACGGGTGCGCACCGGTATCGCGACGCCATGTCCGTACGGGTGAATGCGCGCCGAAACCCGAAGGGGCGGGTGCGCATCGTGTGGAGGGCGTCGCGTCAGGCTGCGAGAGCGAGCGCGGAGGGCGGTCCGCGCCTGATCACCAGGTGCTGCAAGGGATCCCCGGTGTCCGGGCGCGGTGCGTCCACGGCGGTACGAGGGGTGCGTGGCCCGGTCGCGGGCTCACCGGTCAGGCCGCTGCGCAGGGCGGCGACCAGCCGGAACGCGTCGCGCAGCGCCCGGAGCCGCGCCCCGGCCGCGACCTGCTGGGCACCGTGCGCCGACAGCCGGGCGAGCCGGAACAAGGCGACCTCTCCCCGCCGCAGCAGCCAGCCGGTGGCCAGGGCGGCCAGCAGGTGCCCGAGGAGCATGGGCAGGCCGGGCAGCGTGTGGAGGAGGCCGGCCGGGGTGGCCCAGGCCGGGCCGGAAGGGGCGGCGGCCAGATGCTGGTGCGCCTGAGCGGTCACCGCGGCCGGGTCGATGCCCGCGGTGCCGACGATGTGCCGCGCGTCGGCGGCGTTCAGCTGCTGGGGTCCGGCGCCGCAGACGAGGCTCGCCGCAAACCGGACCAGCGCGTCGTCGCCCGTGGTTCCGGGGGCCGTGGTGTGCGTGCCCAGCCCGAACAGGGTGTGCAGGGCGAGCTGTCCGCCGGCCAGGGCCGCGGTGATGGACGGCAGTGCGCGTTCGCGTCCGGCGAGGGGGACGGCCACCGCGAGGACGCCGAGGAATCCGGCGAGCAGCGTCCACCAGGGGACGGTCGCGCAGGCGGCCAGCGCGTGTCCGGCCGCGGACAACGCGACGCAGACCGCGGCGAACACCGCGGCCCTCAGTAGCCGTAGACCGGCTCCGGCGCGTCCCACTGACACAGACATGGCGGGGCCATCATCGCACCCGGCCCCCCGCCCCCGTACGGCAGGTCCGGAAGGTCGTCTTCCGGACGGATTGGGTGTGAGCAGGGCCGTTCGCGCGGATTCCGGCAGCTCCCGGGCCGGGCGAAACGGGCGTGTGGGACCGGGATACACGGGTGTGGTGCGTGCGGCTATCCGCCGAATGGGCGGCATCAGGGCATCCACGTGCTTACGACCGCCCCGGTGCGGCAATACGTAGCGGTATGTCTAGCCGCAACCAGGAGGCCGGAGCATGAGCATCTGGTGGTCACTCCATTTGCGGCGCGACGCTGCGAGCGTCCCGCTCGCCCGCCGGTTCCTGCTCGGCACGATGGAATCCGCGGGCGTGGACCCGGACATCTCCTTCGACCTGTCACTCGCGCTCAGCGAAGCCTGTGCGAACGCGGTCGAGCACGGTGGGGAGCACGACGCCGCCGCCGACGGCACCGGGAACGACCGGGACGGCTGGGAGGATCCGTCAGCCAGCGGCCAGTACCGGGTCACCGCTTATCTGGACGGCGAGAAGTGCCGTATCGAAGTCGCCGATTCGGGGCCCGGCTTTCCCACCCGGGGCGGGCCTCACACGTCGGAGCGGCAGCCCGGGTGCGGACTGCCGGACCCGCAGTACGCGTCGTATCCGCCCGTCACCGCCGAGGAGGGACGGGGCCTGTGCCTGATCGAACAGCTTGCCGACCACGTCCACTTCGGCAACCGCCCGGGGTGCGCCGGTGCGGTCGTGAGCTTCGACAAGGTCCTGAAATGGCGGAAGGACGCCCTGCTCATGGTGTCCTGAGCGGGCGCCCTCCCGTACGTACGGCAGGCGGCGGATCAGCCCTTGAGCCGGGCCATCCACGCCTCGACCTCGTCGGCCTGCCGGGGCAGCTTGTCCGAGAGGTTCCGGTTGCCGTCCTCGGTGACGAGGATGTCGTCCTCGATCCGGACGCCGATGCCGCGGTACTCCTCGGGCACGGTGAGGTCGTCGGCCTGGAAGTAGAGACCGGGCTCGACGGTGAGGCAGACGCCCGGCTCCAGGGTGCCGTTCACATACGTCTCGGTGCGCGCGGCGGCGCAGTCGTGGACGTCCATGCCGAGCATGTGGCCGGTGCCGTGCAGCGTCCAGCGGCGCTGGAGGCCCAGCTCCAGGACCTTCTCCACCGACAGGTCGCCGAGCAGGCCCCACTCGACGAGCTTTTCGGCGAGGACCCGCTGAGCGGCGTCGTGGAAGTCGCGGAATTCGGCCCCGGGCCTGACCGCGGCGATACCCGCCTCCTGCGCCTCGTACACCGCGTCGTAGATCTTGCGCTGGAGCGGTGTGAACGTGCCGCTGATGGGAAGGGTGCGGGTCACGTCGGCCGTGTAGAGGTCGTTGGTCTCCACCCCGGCGTCCAGCAGCAGCAGCTCGCCCGAGCGGACGGCACCGTCGTTGCGCACCCAGTGCAGGGTGGTCGCGTGCGGTCCGGCGGCGCAGATCGAGCCGTACCCGATGTCGTTGCCCTCGATGCGGGCGCGCAGGAAGAACGTTCCCTCGATGTAGCGCTCGCTGGTGGCCTCGGCCTTGTCGAGGACCTTCACGACGTCCTCGAAGCCGCGCGCGGTGATGTCGCACGCCTTCGTCAGCTCGGCGATCTCGAAGGCGTCCTTCACCAGGCGCGCCTCGGAGAGGTGGACCCGCAGCTCCTCGTCGCGCTCGGCGGTGACCTTGTCGGTCAGGGCGGCCTCGATGCCGGCGTCGTGGCCGCGGACGTTGCGGACGGGGCCGGTGGCCTCGGCCAGCGCGGCGGGCAGCTCGCGGACGTCCTTGGCGGGGATGCCCAGCAGCTGCTCGGCCTCGGCGAGGGAGTGACGGCGGCCGACCCACAGCTCACCCTGGCCGTCGAGCCAGAACTCGCCGTTCTCCCGGTTCGAGCGGGGCAGCAGGTAGAGGGTCGCCTCGTGGCCGTCGTCCGTCGGCTCCAGGACGAGGACGCCGTCCTGCGTCTGGTCGCCGGTGAGGTACGCGTACTCGGTGGAGGCGCGGAAGGCGTAATCGGTGTCATTGGAACGGGTCTTCAGCCGCCCCGCGGGAATGACCAGCCGCTCGCCGGGGAAGCGCGCGGAGAGCGCGGCGCGGCGGTCGGCGGTGTGACCGGCCTGGGCGATCGGCTCCAGGCCGGTCAGCTCGGTGTCGGCCCAGCCGGACTGCATGCTGGCGGCGAGCTCGTCGGAAACGCCCGGGTACAGGCCGTTCTTCCGCTGCTTGACCGGCTCTGTCTCTTCGGTCTCCGGGGTCTCCGGGAACTCCTCAGACACGACTGTTCTCCTTGATACGACACTGGACCACCTCCATCGTACGGGCGTACGGAAGGGGGCCCAGGGCCGGAAGACCTCTTACATGCGAAGGTCCCGGCTCAGTCGAACCGGGCCGCGAGTACGACCACGTCCTCGGCGCGGTCGGCCCGCCCGGCCCCGTCCGGCAGCACGGTGCGCACCACGTGGTCGGCCACCGACGCGGCGTCCCCGCGCAGCGCCCTCGGGACGCTCGCCGCCGCCGACTGGAGGCGCGCGTACGCCCGGTCCATCGAGTCGCCGGCCCGGCGCAGCAGTCCGTCGGTGTACAGCAGAACCGTCTCTCCGGGTGCGGCCGTGAGGTCCACGCTGGGCGCCTCCCAGCAGGACAGCATGCCCAGCGGGGCGGAGAGCGTGGTCTCCACGTACGAGGTGCGGCGCTCACCGATGATCAGGGGCGGCGTGTGCCCGGCCCCGGCGAGCAGGATTCTGCGGCGGGCCGGTTCGCAGTACGCGAAGAGCGCGGTCGCCGAACGGGCCGGCTCGGTCAGCCGGAGCAGCAGTTCGAGGTCGGAGAGCACGGCGACCGGGTCCTCGCCCTCCATCACCGCGTACGCGCGCAGTCCGGCGCGCAGTCGTCCCATGGCGGCGAGCGCGCTGGGGCCCGAGCCGCCCACCGAGCCCACGGCGAGGCCGAGGGCGCCCTCCGGCAGGGCCAGCGCGTCGTACCAGTCGCCGCCGCCCTGCGGGGCCACCTCGTGGCGGACGGCGAGCTGGACGCCGGGGACCCGGGGCAGCCGGGTGGGCAGCAGCTCCTCGGTCACGGTGGCGACGTCCGCCCTGGCCCGTTCCAGTTCGAGCAGGCGGGCCAGGTGCTCGGAGGCGTATCCGGCGTACAGGCCGACGAGGTGGCGCTGGCGTTCCAGGGGTTCCGCGGGTTCGTCGTAGAGCCAGACGGCGGCGCCGAGCCGTCCGGTCCTCGTGGTGGCGAGGGGCAGTGCGTAGCTGGCGGCGTAGCCGAGGCGGGCGGCGACCTCGCGTCTGCGCGGGTCCAGTCCGGTGTCGCCGAGGAGGTCGGGGGTGGTCAGCGGGCCGTCCGGGTTGGGCAGGCCCTCCAGGATGCGTCCGTACGAGGTGGCGCTGCGCGGCACGGTCTCGATCTGGCCCAGTTCGGCGTGGGCAAGGCCGAGCCCGATGGTGCTGACGGGGCCGCGCCGGTCGGACGGTTCGAAGGCGACCAGGCCCCGGCGGGCGCCGACCAGGGCGGCTCCGGCGCCGAGGAACTCGTGCAGTGCGTCGTCCAGGGTGCTGGTTCCGGCCAGGCGCTCGGTGAGCTCGTGGAGCGTGGTGAGGTCGGAGACCCAGCCGGCGAGCCGGTCCTGGATGAAGGCGCCGGGCGCGGCGGGTGCCGCCTCGATCGGCCCGGCAGTCTCATCCGAAACCGGAACTGTGGGATCGATTCCAGCCACTTTTGGCAGGTGCGGAGCGCTCATGTTCGCCGGCTTTCCGAGCGGTGTGTTCCGTCGAATAGCATCGCAAACCCCCATGTCATTCTGCGCCGCTACCAGTGCATCCACATGTACACGCACAAGTGAGGCGATGTCCAGCATTGTCCCCTCGCGAAACCCGGTGTCCATGCCCAAATCAACTTGGCCAAAAAGCGCACCTCGCCGTGTGCATTAGCGGTCGACTGGGTCTGCCCGACGGGGGTGCACCTCCGGGTGAAGTCCCTGGGGCGCGTCATTCCAGGCATGCTGGGTACGTAATTCTTTGGATGGCCAGGGGTGGCCCCGCCCGCCCCCGGAACCTGGCAGCGGGCCCGGACGTCCTCTCTTGTGACGGCCGCGCCCCGCCCCCGAGTGGCGAGGCCGTACGCACGGGCCGCAGGAGCGCGGTGCGCCCCACACCTCGCCACGATGCCGACCGCAAGCAGTTCGATCCGGCTCAGCACGGCTCACGCTCGGTACCGACGAACAACCCGTACCGCAGGCTCGACGAGCACGTACACCCAGAAGATCCGCAGCATGGTGTGACCACGCACGATGCGAGGCGGACCCTCGGCGTTCAACGGAAAGGAACGAGCCCTCATGCGCGAGATCCTCGGAAGGCGACGCAGGCTCGGCCGCAGGGGCGGCTCCGCCCGGCTCGACGCGGCTCTGACCTGCGCCACGGAGTGGCGGTGGCCCGTGCTCCCCGGAGCGGGGCTGTGCGGGGACGGTGCCCGCGGCCGGCGCTGCGCGTGCCCCGATCCCGAGTGCGCGGTGCCCGGCGCGCACCCCTTCGACCCCGGACTGCTCGCCGCGACCACCGATGCCCGGATGGTGCGCTGGTGGTGGACGAACCGGCCGGCCGCGCCGGTGCTGCTCGCCACGGGCGGCCGTGCGCCGTGCGCCCTGAGCCTGCCGGCGGTGGCCGGTGCCCGCGCCCTGACCGCGCTCGACCGGGCGGGCCTGCGCCTGGGCCCCGTGGTGGCGGCGCCCACCCGGTGGGCGCTGCTGGTCGCCCCGTACACCCTGGAACGGCTCGGCGAGCTGCTGTACGCACAGGACCGGGTGCCCAGCTCGCTGCGGTTCCACGGGGAGGGCGGCTATGTCGTTCTGCCGCCGTCGGAGATCGGCACCGGGCAGGTCCGCTGGGAGCGCGCGCCGGAGCGCACTCCGGATGCGCACCCCAAGGGCGCCGCGCCGGCCGCTCCCTGGCTGCCGGACGTCGAGGCCGTGCTCGACGCCCTGGTCGAGGCGAGCACGAGTGCCCCGGACGGCGGTAGCCGGCTGACGCACTGAGCGGTTGGGGGCGGGGTTGGCCAGATTCTGATGCGCGCGTGTTCTTTCAGATGGCATTCATTACGGAGTTCTGTCGCTTCCCTGCCCGGTCCCTGTCCGGTCTCCGGTGAATCCCTTCCGTTCTTCCTCACTCCCTCCTGCTCCTTACCGTCTTGCTTCACGATTTCCGGGTAAACGGCGGCGTTGCTTGAGGCGCATCCGTTTGTCCGGAGGTGTCGGTGATGCCGCGGAATTCAGGGGGTCGCGAAACCCGGTGGGGCGAAGCATTCTGATGGCGCCTCGGGCGCTGTTCCCGTCCCGGCGCAGGTCCAACCGGCTTCCTGGGCAGCGGGGCTGACGCCGGGCCATCGCGCGGAGAGCCTGGGACGGGTGGGCGGCGGGGCGGACCGGGAGGGGCTCGTACGCGGGCCTGTGCGCCCCGGGTGCGCGGAGCGCGCCGTACCCGGAAATGAGGATGCCCGGTCGCTGGCGACGGGGGATGCACCAGCGACCGGGCTTCTTGAACCGTAACAAGAGATCTGCCGTTCGCAAATTCGATCTCGCGTATTCGGACAGCGATTTACCTGCCAGTACGGCGAGTTGTGACGGGCGTCACCGTCCGGTCCGAGCGACGGTCACGGTCAGCTGAGCGTCACCTGGCGGTTGGTGAGACCACCGCGTGCCCGCCGCTCCTCGGCGGTGAGCGGCGCGTCCGACGCGAGTGCCGTCGCGAGCCGCTCCGCGAACGCGGCGGCGGGCTTTTCGCAGTCCTCGGCACCCATCGCGCTCGGCAGGTCCCAGACCGGGACCATCAGCCCGTGCGCCCGGAACGAGCCGACCAGCCGGGTGCCCTCACCGAGCGAGGACTCGCCCGCGGCGTGCAGCCGGGCGAGCGCGTCGAGGAGCTGCTCCTCGGCGTGCGGCATGACCCAGCGCAGGTGGTTCTTCTCCGGCGTCTCGCACCAGTAGGCGGCGTCCACGCCCGACAGCAGGGCGGTCGGGATCGCCGCCTCGTTCGCGCGTTCGAGTGAGGCGGACACCTCGGCCGTGGCGTTCTCCGAGTCCGGCACCCAGAATTCGAAGCCGGAGTGGACGACCGGGGCGAAGGGCGCCTCGTCGTCCAGGAGGTCCTGGAGCCGGGGCCCGTCGGCCGGCACCCGCCGGGCGGCCACGGGTGAACCGGGCGCCGCCTCCAGCGCGCGGCTCAGCGTGTCCGCGAGGTCCCGGCTGAGGTCGCCGGAGGAGGTGTCGTTCTGGAGGGCGAGCAGGACGGAGCCGTCGTCGCGGCGCAGTGCGGGCCACGCCATCGGCAGGACCGTCGCGAGCGTCACCGAGGGCACGCCCTCGGGCAGGCCGCCCTTGAGCGTCAGCCCGGCCGTGGCCGCCGGGACCAGCTCGCGCAGCGCGACCCAGTCGCACTCCCCGGCCAGACCCTCGAACGGGCGCTGGACCAGCTCGGTCACCGCCTGTGCCGCGGCGCGGCCGTGACACGCCTTGTAGCGGCGGCCCGAACCGCACGGGCAGGGCTCACGAGCCCCGACCACCGGGATCTCGCCGTCCTTGAGCTGCTGCTTCCCGGCCTTGGTCTGAGGGCGCTTCTTCGCCATGGTGGGCTAACTCCCGATTGCGACAGTGCGGTCTGGCCCGCGAGCCTAGCCGCCCCACCGCTTCCCGGGGCACCACCACCGTGCCCGCCGGCTCAGCCCACGTACGCGACCCGCACGGCCCCGCCCGGGTGTTCAGCCCGCGTCATCGAACGCGTCGTCGAACGCGCCGCTGAAATCCAGCCCTTCGAGCCCCGGCACGACGGTGGCCTTCGATGCGCCCGGCAGTCCGGTCATCCCGGCCGGCCGCCCGCCGCCCCGCGTGCCGTGGGAGCCGTGGCCCCCGTCGACCAGCACCCAGACGGTGACCTCGCCCGGTGCGTCGTCCCGTACGCCCCACTCCTGGGCCAGGGAGCTGATGATGTTCAGCCCCCGGCCGCCGCGAGCGGTCACCGAGGGGGTGGCCGGAATCGGCCGGGTCGGGCCGCCGCCGTCCGTCACCTCGACGGTCAGTCCGCCCGTCCTGTCGACACGCCAGGCGGCGCGCACATCGCCGTCTCCCGTCTCGGTCTGCCAGCCCAGCGGCCTGCCGTGCCGGCAGGCATTGCTGAGCAGCTCGGAAAGAATCAGTACCGCATCGTCGACGACCGAATCCGACACCCCGTGGCTGCGCAACTGCTCGCGCATCCGGTGCCGCGCCTGGCCCACGCCCGCAGGGCCATGGGGAACGGCCATGCTCGACGACGTGGGCACCTCCTGTGCCACCACCAACGCCACCCCCGAGACCTCCTTTGCCCCACGCCACGGAGTGGATGCCCTCCTGAGCTGTGCCGGAAACCGGCCAAGGGGCTGTGAGTGACGCACTCGTCACCAACAGGCACAGTCCGAGTGCGCCGGTGTACTCCCTGTAGTTGATCTCCTGATGGGCAGATGGGCTGATGCGTTCATACGTAAAGGTGTGGCGAGGTGCGCCGCTGTCACTGACGGCCGAGCTGGGCCAGGACCTGCTTGGGGCGGTTGGTGATGATGGCCTCGACTCCGAGCCGTACGCAGAGCTCGACGTCCTCCGGCTCGTTGACCGTCCAGACGTGCGCCCGGTGTCCGGCACGGTGGAGCCGTTCGATGTAGCCGGGATGGCTGCGCACGATCCGGACGCTCGGCCCGGCGACGCGCGCACCGGCGGGCAGCCGTCCGTCGCGCAGCCGGGGCGACACGAACTGCATCAGATACACGGTGGGCAGATGGGGAACGGCCGCCCGGACGCGGTGCAGCGAGCGGGCCGAGAAGCTCATGACGCGTACCGGCGAAGGGGTGCCGGCCGGCGGCGGCGCGTCGAGCTCGAAGCGTTTCAGCAGGTGCAGAAGACGCTCCTCGACCTGGCCCGCCCAGCGGGTCGGGTGCTTGGTCTCGATCGCCAGCTGGAGCGGCCGCCCGGACGCCCGCGTCTCCACGAGGAGTTCGAGCAGGCGTTCCAGGGTGAGTACGGAGGTGAGCTCGCCGGGCACCGGGTCCCAGTCCGGCGACTCCGTCTCGTCGCGGTCCTTCCAGGAGCCGAAGTCGAGGGCGGCGAGGGCGTTCAGCTCCAGGGCGGAGACCGCGCCGCGCCCATTGGACGTACGGTTCACCCTGCGGTCGTGTACGCAGACGAGGTGGCCGTCGGCGGTGAGGCGTACGTCGCACTCCAGGGCGTCGGCACCGTCCTCGATCGCCTTCCGGTACGCGGCGAGGGTGTGCTCGGGGGCGTCGTCGGACGCGCCCCGGTGAGCGATGACCTGGATGGGATGCTGCATGGGGTGCTGCTGCCGTGCTCGGTTCACCCGGGTCATGGTGTCACCGCGGGAACACGGCCGTGCACACCTTGCGACGCGGGGCCGTTTTGTCCGATGTAAGGGTCGTGCGCAGATGCACAGCTCCTGCTTACAGTGGCCTGACGTGTCGTGGGAAAAGCTGACTGCGGACACGTACACAGCGGATCTCTTGCCGAATGACTGATGTGGAACCGAGGAGTAAAGAGCTGTGAGCACCGAGAACGAGGGCAACGAGGGCAACGCGGCCGAGGCCGCCCCGTCCGTACCTCCCGTGCCGGCCGACGCTCCCCAGGTGCCCCCCGAGGACGCGCCCCCCGCCGCCTCCCACCCGGACGAGACGGTCACCCGGCAGCAGCCGGTCGCGCAGGCGCCGGACCAGCAGCCCGCCGCCGTCCCCGTCCCTTCCCCGCCGGACCCCGCGACCGCGCAGACGGCCGCCTACCCGGCGAACCCGCAGTACACACCCCCGCCCCCGCCGCAGTCGGCGGCCGACGCGGGCTGGCCCCCGCCGCCGCCCGCCGTCCCGGCGTACGCCCAGCAGGCGCACGGCGGTGGCGGCGGCCCGGTCTGGGGCCCGCCCGGCGCCACGCACACGCCGGAGGCGCCGCGCAAGCGCGGTGCGGGCGGTCTGGTGGCCGCCGTGGTGGTGGCGGCGCTCGTGGCGGGCGGCATCGGCGGTGCCCTCGGCTACTGGGCCGCGGACCGCAACGACGACTCGGGCTCGACCACGGTGTCCGCCTCGGCGAACCCGCAGGACCTCAAGCGCGACGCGCACACGGTCGCCGGTGTGGCCGCCAAGGCGCTGCCGAGCGTCGTGACGATCGAGGCTCAGGGCGGTGACGGCGAGGGCGGTACGGGCACCGGCTTCGTGTACGACAAGGAGGGCCATATCCTCACGAACAACCACGTGGTGGCCTCCGCGGCGGACAGCGGCCAGCTCACGGCGACGTTCTCCAACGGCAAGAAGTACGACGCCGAGGTGGTCGGCCGGGCCCAGGGCTACGACGTGGCCGTCATCAAGCTGAAGAACCCGCCGCAGTCCCTGACCCCGCTGCCGCTGGGCGACTCGGACCAGGTGGCGGTCGGCGACTCCACGATCGCGATCGGCGCCCCGTTCGGCCTGTCCAACACGGTCACCACGGGCATCATCAGCGCGAAGAACCGCCCGGTCGCCTCCGGTGACGGCAACGGCGGCAGCAACTCGTACATGAGCGCCCTGCAGACCGACGCCTCGATCAACCCGGGCAACTCCGGCGGCCCGCTGCTCAGCTCGGCCGGCGCGGTCATCGGCATCAACTCGGCGATCCAGTCGACCGGCAGCTCCGGCCAGAGCCAGGCGGGCTCCATCGGCCTCGGCTTCGCGATCCCGATCAACCAGGCGACGACCGTCGCCCAGCAGCTGATCAAGACCGGCCAGCCCGTCTACCCGGTCATCGGCGCCACGGTGACGATGGACGAGAAGGGCGACGGCGCCGTCATCGCGGACCGGGGCACGGGCGGCACGGACGCGGTCACGAAGGACGGCCCGGCGGCCAAGGCGGGCCTGCGCGCGGGCGACGTCATCACGAAGTTCAACGACACCCCCGTCGACAGCGGCCCCACCCTGATCGGCGAGATCTGGACCCACAAGCCGGGCGACCGGGTCACCCTGACCTACGAGCGCGACGGCAAGACGGCGACGGCCGAAGTCACCCTGGGGGAGCGCAAGGGCGACAGCTGACCGGCTAGGCTGTTCCCCGCGCCGGACCGGTCCTCACCGACCGCGCCGGCGCGGGGTGGGTTGCCCGAGCGGCCTAAGGGAACGGTCTTGAAAACCGTCGTGGCGCGAGTCACCGTGGGTTCAAATCCCACACCCACCGCCACAGGTCAGAGAATGCGCAGGTCAAGGGCGGGTCTCCACTCCGGAGGCCCGCCCTCTGCGTTCACCTTGTCTCACCCCGGGTGCCTGTTTCCCGGTGTCGGCCAGGCCGTGTGGGCCATACGTGGGCCAGAACCGCGCCCTACTCCTCCGCGCGAAGCCCCTGCTCAACGAGCAGATTGGCCGCCGCCGAGCCGCCCTTGAGCAGCTTGGCGTAGAACCGGTAGAGCACCGCGAGGCTGTGGCCGGCGCGGGACGCGGCTTCTACCGGGTCCATGCCGGACTTGATCCAGAGGGAGATCGCGGCGTGCCGCAGGGAGTACGGGTCCTCCGCCAATGCGGTTCGGAGCTCCTGCCCGCTGAGTACAGCCTTCCGCGCTTCGCTCCAGACCTCGGAGTACTCGTTCGACGTCAGACGACCGCCACGCACCGCCCGTAACAGTCGGCCGTCCGGTGCAACGCCGAAGCGCGTGATGTGGGCGCGGACCATGCGCACGTATATCGGCGGGACGGGAACGGCCCGTACAGCCTTCCGAGCCCGGTGCTTCAGGCCGCGCTCGTCGTGTGACTTGCCGCTGTCGGTCCAGCTCCCCCGACCTCCGGGTGGCTCTCCGGCACGAGCACTTCGCCCCACGCCTCCGGCTCGCTCTCCGAAGGCAGGATGAAGTCCGACTCCTTGAGTGCCGCGGCTTCGGTGCGGCTCGGGGTCCTGCGCGGGCTGTTACGCGGGCGCGAAGACCGGTCGTGCATGCCGCGGGCCTCGCCCAGCGTCCGGTAGCGGTCGGCCCACCGTTGGGCGGTCGTCGGGGAGACCTGGAAGCGTTCGGCGGCCCGCCGAAGCGGCCAGCAGTCCTCGACCACGCAGCGGGCCAGACGCAGGCGTCCGGTCTTGGTCAGGGGCGCATTGCGGTGGGCATGAGGGCCTTCTGATCGTTCGGTGGAGATGTCGCAATCCACACCGAACCCGGAAGGCCCTCACCCGTTCAAGATCCCTCAGCCGAGACCTGCATCACCCGTCCACAACCTCCCCAGGCAATACACCTAGCCCGGCCCCACGCCGGTCAGGAGACACGTGGGTCGAGACGGAAGCATGTGCACGATCTTCTGAACTGGCGCTTCACGGTTACGCAGCAGCTTTAGAGTTCCCTCGGAGACTCCGCTGACCAGGCACCACAGACCCGCCGCTTGGTGCGACACCCACACGATTAGGCAGTCCACCTATCGCTCGAGACTCAACAGCCCATAATATGCGCACCGAGAGTGACGGATTGCCACGTCAGATGACCTGGGTGCAGGCGACTAAGTCCGTAGGGGGCCGCAGTGGGGTTGGAAGCAGCAAGCGACGAGGGCGCCGAGCAGTTGGCCATCGGCGGCGCGGATGCCATCGAGCCAGGGCCTCGCGTTGCCGTGGCCGACTTCGTTGGGGTCACACGAGACGCGTCCGCCGTCGTGCCCGTGCGCATATCCCTCGAAATCATTGAACGCTTCTCTGAAGGACTTTACAGCTCCCCGAACAAGACATTCGAAGAGCTGGTCTCTAACTCCTACGACGCCGGCGCAAAGCGGGTATGGGTTCACATGCCTGCCGACCTAGAAGCGCCACACGCCTCCATCCTAGTGATCGATGACGGCCTCTCCATGGACGTCTCGGGGTTGAAAGACCTATGGCGCATCGGGAAGTCACGTAAGAGAGAAGCAGATAAGGCGTCACCTCGCGTCCCCATTGGCAAGTTTGGAATTGGAAAACTGGCGACGTATGTTCTCGCCGAAGAGCTAACTTACATTACGCTCAAAGACGGCGCGTATCGGGCCGTCACTATGGACTACAAAAAGGTCCAGGGCGACATGAGTGACCCTCACAACCTTAGTCTGCTTGTTCTGGAGCTCTCGAAAGAGGAAGCTAAGGAAGCTCTCCTTACAAACCTTCGCGACTACGGAACTAACATGCGTCCGGTGATTGAAGCCCTTTTCCCCGAATCAGAGGAGGGACCAGAACACTGGACCGCCGCCGTCATGACGCGCCTAAAAAAGCCGGCACACAATATCAGGCAGGGTCGACTTCGTTGGGTGTTGTCAACCTCGATCCCTTTGAACCCTTCGTTCAAGCTGTACTATAACGGCGACGAGATCGAGGCATCGAAGGCGCAAGGGAAGGAACGCTGGCGCTTCACCATCGGCGAATCGGAATCGCAACTCGCCCCTGACCGTCAGATCGGCGAACCAACTCGGGTTGAGATCGACGGAGACATGGTTCCAGCATATCGACTTCCTAAAGCTGGGGCGGTTTGGGGGTACGCTCAGCTATTCGAAGATGGCCTACAGAAAGGCAAAAGCGAGTTGATTGCCCGCAGTCACGGATTCTTTGTTCGGGTCCGGCAGCGGCTTATTAATCTGGACGATGCTTCTTTCAACGTTGGGCCGGAACTCCATCACGGTACCCTCACGCGCTTTCACATGGTGATCAACGCCGACGATCTAGATGGATTGGTGGCTAGCCCTCGTGAGAGCTTGCAGGACTCTCCGGAGGTAATAGAACTCCGACAGTACATGCTCGCAGTCTTCAATAAGGCTAGGTCGGTTACCAAGACGTCCGATGACGCCGATACCATGCCAGTACTTACGAAGCAAGGACGCATTTCTAACCCCCCTCCCGGCCTTACGCAGGGCCCGCTAAGGCGCATGGTCCGGCGAGCCTCACAAGGTGACGCGGCAATTCGAGAAGTCCTTGGCATGGATCTCTCAGATGCGCCTGAGGCTCAGACGCTAATTACGGAGAACGATGACCTTTTGGAAAAGGTGATCGTTGAACCAGTCGGAGATGATCGACGCCTCGTCAAGTACGACGTTAATCGCCGCGCTGCGATTCTGAATCAGGCACATCCTTTCGTCAGCAATTACATCGATCAACCAGGAATGCAAGAAGCACTGCAGCTCCTTGGGCTGACAGAGCTCCTTACACAGGCATATATGATCGATGAAAGCATTGAGGCGGAGGTTGTGAACCGTATCATGAAGCGGAGAGATGCATTTCTCCGTGATCTGGTGAAACGACACCCAAACTCTGCCCCCGTCGTAGCACGCCAACTACGCGATTCAAGTAGCAACGAGACGGAACTCGAAGACGCTGTTGCAGACGCCCTAGAAATCATGGGATATAGCGTGCAGAGGATTGGAGGAAACGGGCGCCCTGATGGGATCGCCACTGTCAGACTCGGCAGGCGCGGTAACGGTAGTGAGAGCTACGCCTTGACTTATGACGCAAAATCCAGTGGAAAAGAGGCGAGGCAGGCCATGGGCGGGAGCACCTCGGCGAAGCCTCCCAAGATCCAAGCTGGAACAGCCCGCACCTCCATCCTTCGAGTCCACCGCGAGAAGGCTACCAATGCTTTCAATCTGGACGTAAAACCTTCCTACACTCTGATTGTCGCGCCAGGTTTTCAGGGCGACGGTGACGAGGACGCGCTAATCGGTTCCATCTGCAAGAACGATGGCGTTACGCCGATCACAATCACCGATCTGGCTCGACTGGTCGAGCTCTTCCCTTTGAGGCGACTCTCGCCTCTAATTCTTCGAGATCTTTTTAAGCACCACACTCCCGAGGGTGCACGTGCATTCGTCGACGCTATCGAAGCGCAACCTGCTCCGCAGGCCCCGCCAGTAACCGAGGTCATCAACCTTCTGGTCCGTTACTCCGAGCGGAGGACACCCGTTAGAGTCGACACGATCATGACTGCAATCTATGAACGTACTGACGGAGCCATCGATCTAACTCCCGAGGAGTTGACGGCCATCATTCGCGGCCTGGCAGCACTGGCGCCATCGAGTATTTTCTTTGACGGTCAATTGATCGCGCTTAACGCAACACCAAAGGCCCTCTTGCAGGAGCTCAACAGCACCCTGAGGGACTATCCCGCGAGACTCGCCGAAGCTTACAAAGCCGCGGTGCCTACTGAGCTACAGACGGAAGGTCCACAGCGCCGTGAAAATTCAGACTAGGGCGGCGGTACATCCATTTCCCGCACGCATGGCACCAGAATTGGTTGAACGGAAGATTTCAAGCCTTTCAGCCAATGCAGTGGTACTCGATCCCATGATGGGCTCCGGAACATTTCCACTTGCGGCAGGGCTATCAGGACACACTGCTTTTGGGTGTGATACAGACCCCCTAGCTCTTATGATCGCACAGACGGTTGGCACAGATTACGATCTCACTTCCTTTGCGGAGCACGCTAGGGCCATCGCTGGCCGAGCAGACAAGGCGAGGGACCAAGAAATCCAAGTCGATGCGGAAACATCCAAGTTCATCGACTTCTGGTTTGACCCAAAGACGCGACTGCGCTTGACTGCACTTGTAGCTGAGATTGCGATGGCTCCGGAACATTTCAAGGCGCCACTTTGGTGTGCCTTTTCGAGGCTCATTATTACGAAGGACTCTGGTGTCTCGAAGGCCCGTGACGTCTCCCACTCTCGACCGCACCGGGTACGTGAAGCAGCCTCGTTCGATCCCATTGGTAGGTTCGCCGCGTCGGCAGAGACCGTCGCTTCTCGTGTTCGGACACTCCGAAGCGGTTTCCCAGTCGCCTCGATTGAAGCGAAGCTAACAACGCTAAGGGCGGATGCCCGTTCTTTGCCGCTTAACAGCAGCACTGTCGATGCTGTCATGACGAGCCCTCCCTACCTCGTGGCGATTGACTATCTCAGGGGTCATCGGATGAGCCTCGTATGGATGGGGTACTCAATTGGATATCTACGTGGGTTGCGATCGACGAATGTCGGTTCTGAGGTTGGCATGAGGCCAGCCTCAGAGATCGAAGAAATCGCCAAGTCCTCTACGTCTCCAGACATTGCTTCTCGGGCTGCCGGAGTCGTCTACAAATACACCTCAGACATGGATGCCGTATTCTCCGAGATCTCGCGAGTGCTGAAGCCCGGGGGTACAGCATCGTTTGTCATCTCCGATGCTAGGATCAACGGCTTCGAGGTCTCCATTGATCGAATGCTTCAAGACCTTGGCCGGCGTCATAAGCTCGAGCTCCGCGATCGGCATTCCCGCGCTTTGCCGGAAAGTCGACGCTATCTTCCACCGCCCCGAGGCGGTACAAATTCGCTCGACAAGCGAATGAAGGAAGAAGTGGTTCTGACGTTCGCTGTATGAGAGCAGGCTGTAGTTGCCCACAATGCAGCCATGGTCGGAGCGCTAGCCAAAACCAGTGACAGACCCACATGGCGAAATCCGTGGCATGTCTGGACCGAGATCCCATGATCGCTAATCAGATTTTCTGACCTGCAGGTAGTGGGCCACACATACGGGCTCCGGAGCCTTTTTGCACGGAGCAGCTAAGGGCTGTCTCGTAAATGATCTCCTAGTCGCCTCGGGCATGGTTGACCGCCGTGCGGCCCGCTGCCCTATCCGACGAGGGCGAGGTTGTGCATCCGGGTGATTCCGAGCATGGCGTGGTGGACTCCGTCTCCTTTGAGGTGGCAGTCGCGGAGGATCTTCCAAGTCTTCATGCGGGCGAAGACATGCTCGACGCGGGCGCGGACCTGCTTGTGGGACTTGTTGTGTTCTTCTTTCCAGTCCGGAAGTTCGGTCTGGCCGTGCTCGCGCCGGTGAGGGATGACGAGTCCGGCACCGGTGTAGCCGCCGTCGGCGATCGTGAGGGTCTTGCCGACGACGGCCTTGGCGCCGGATTCCTCCCATGCTTTGCAGTCGTTGCGGTTCCCGGCGAGCGGCCGGCCGACCGCAACGACCAGGCGAGTGTCGGCGTCGATGACGACCTGGTGGTTGGTGGAGTACCGATAGTTCTTCGGCCGTTCGGCGATCGTGTGATCCCGGGTCGGGACCAGGGTGCCGTCCAAGATCAGCGCGGTGTCCTTGGCGAACCGCTTGCGGGGCTGGAGAGCGAGCATCGGTCCGAGGTGGTCGATGATCCGGTCCGCCGCCGACTTGGACACCCCGAACGGCGGCGCGAGCTGGCGCATGGCCAGGTTCGTGCGCCAGTAGGCCGCGACCAGCAGGGTCCGGTCCTCCAGCGGAAGGCTCCACGGCCGGCCCTTGCGGACCGGGTCCGCGCCCTCGCGCCTCAGAACCGTCACCAGCTTCCCGAACTGCCGCGGGCTCGGCCCGGTGAACGGGGCTATCCAGGACGGCTCCGACGTCGTGATCACACCAGCCACACCATGATCATCTCGTCCGTGACCAGCAGTTGCGGGACAGCCCTTAGCTGTGAGAGGGCCACGGCAGCCGGCCGCCTGCGGCGTGACCTATGGGATGCCTGGGGCGCCACCCCTGACGATGAGAGAGTGAGACAGATCCGAGATGAGGTACAGACCGTGGGTCGGTCCTTCTCTGAAGCCGTCGACCAAGTCCTTGAGCCTCTAGAGCAGATCAGGATGCTCGGCCCTGACATCGTCGTCAGCGAGGCGGAGTACACCTTGGGGGCTGTGCGACAGTTCGAGGACTCTATGAGTCCAACTGGAGACCCTTTCAAGGGGAAGGGGCACCTACGAGTTCAGCGGGCCACGTTCGCCGTCGTGGCCCGCCAAGTGCTTCTGCAACCCCCAGGAGCGCGTGACGGTTGTAGTAACCGAAGAGTGAAGGGCCGTGCCTCCTAACTCGGGGCCGTTCCGCTGCTGACGGGATCCTGGCTGGGCAACGAGCTGCGATGAGAGGCCAGCATCGTCGGCCTCATTGAGCAGTGCGTTGACGCGGCATGGGCCATACGCGGGCCAGAAGTTAGAGCCGGGGCGGCGTACAGCGCGTAGGTGCAGGTCAAGGCCAAGGTGGTTGTGGCTGCTGCGCGGTCTTGAAAACCGTCGTGGCGCGAGTCACCGTGGGTTCAAATCCCACACCCACCGCGGTGAACGGCCCCCGGCCGGGCGAATCGGTCGGGGGCCGTTCGTGTGTGTGCGGGGGCTCCTAGGATGGCCGGTGGGGGCGGGGTCGTAGCGCAGAGGTCGTCGCGCGCGGTCTCCAAAATCGTGAGGACGTCGGTTCGAATCCGGTCGGGTCCGCCTCCGCCTTTCCCTCGTTCGAGGTCGCTCATGCGGGCGCTGGGCGCATGGTTCGCTCCAGGTCAGGGGTTTGGTTCGGGTTTCTCACGCTTGCGGGGGAACCGGGAGCTGTGGGTGGTTCGGTGGGGTGGCGGTGGGCAGTTCTGGTGCGCGACGTCGTGATCAGCACCGGGCGGGTGGCCGCCGGCCCGGGTCCAGCCTCAGCCCTATTTCCGGTTCCTGGAGGAACAGACATGGCAAGCATCCGTACCGCTCGTGTCCTCGCCGTTGTTGCCGCGCTGCCGCTGGCCGCCGTTCTCCTCGGCGGGGTGGCCCAGGCGGACAACGGCTCGTTCGCGAGCAGCGGTTCCAACGCGGGCGTGGCCACGATCAGCGGCAGCGGGGTCGGCCGGGACAACGCGGGCAACTCCTCGACCTCGCAGCAGCAGGCGACGGGGTCCGGAGCGTCGAACCAGAGCACCTCGGCGCAGGTGAACGGGTCCGCCTTCACCAACATCGACCAGTCCACACACAACCTGGCGGTGAACTTCACGAACCTCTGGTGAGCCCGCGCCGTCCGCCTCAGGGGTGACCCCGACACCCCTGGTGCACCCCCTCCACCTACAGGAGGTGGAGGGGGACCCGGTCCTACACCCTGAGGCGGACGCGGTTTCGGGACCTGGGGGCGATTTGGGCGGCGGGCCCCGCTCCTAGCGTGGAAGCATGACCACGCCAGTCCGCACGGGCACCCGCAGAGGAGCAGCACCGGTACGCACGTACGCGTCGGCGCCCCATCTCCCGTACCCCTCGTTCACGTCGTTCGTGCAGGCGCGCGGTCCGGTGCTGCTGCGGGCGGCGCGCTCGCTCACCGCCAACCCGAGCGACGCCGAGGACCTGTTGCAGACCGCGCTCACCAAGACGTACGTCGCCTGGGACCGGATCGAGGACCACCGTGCCCTCGACGGCTATGTCCGCCGGGCCCTGCTGAACACCAGGACCTCGCAGTGGCGCAAGCGCAAGGTCGACGAGTTCGCCTGTGACGAGCTGCCCGAGCCGGAGGCCGTTCCCGGCCCCGACCCCGCGGAGCGGCAGTCGCTGCACGACGCGATGTGGCGCGCGGTCCTGAAGCTGCCGGCCCGCCAGCGGGCGATGGTCGTCCTGCGCTATTACGAGGATCTGAGCGAGGCGCAGACCGCCGAGGTGCTCGGAGTGTCCGTCGGCACGGTCAAGAGCGCGGTCTCCCGGGCGCTCGGCAAGCTCCGCGAGGACCCCGAGCTGACCTCGGACCGCTGAGCGGTGGCCGCCGCGGAGGCGTGACAGGGTGATCCGGCCCGGTCCCGGATGGTGTGACATTGCGGGACGACACCGATTCGTACCCCCGGAAGTAGTGACATACCAAGTGGTATGTGCGCAGAATCAGCGGAACCCTACTGCCGCGTAGCGCCCACCGGGAGGACGCCGTGCTCAGCACCATGCAGGACGTACCGCTGACTGTCACCCGCATCCTGACGCATGGGATGACGATTCATGGGAAGTCGCAGGTCACGACCTGGACCGGAGAGCCGGAGCCGCACCGGCGCAGCTTCGCGGAGATCGGCCGGCGCGCCACCCAGCTCGCCAACGCCCTGCGCGACGAACTCGGCATCGACGCAGATCAGCGCGTTGCGACGCTCATGTGGAACAATGCCGAGCACGTGGAGGCGTACCTCGCCATCCCGTCCATGGGCGCCGTGCTTCACACGCTGAACCTCCGTCTTCCCGCCGAGCAGCTGGTCTGGGTCGTCAAGCACGCCGACGACAAGGTCGTCATCGTCAACGGCTCCCTGCTGCCGCTCGTCGCGCCGCTGCTTTCCCAGCTGACGTCGGTGGAACACCTGATCGTCTCGGGTCCCGGCGACCGTTCCGTCCTGGACGGCGCGGCGGTGCGCGTGCACGATTACGAGGAGCTGCTCGCCGGCCGCCCCACCAGCTTCGACTGGCCGGAACTGGACGAGCGCCAGGCAGCAGCGATGTGCTACACCTCCGGCACGACGGGGGACCCGAAGGGCGTCGTCTACTCCCACCGCTCGATCTACCTGCACTCCATGCAGGTCAACATGTCCGAGTCGATGGGCCTGACCGACAAGGACACCACCCTCGTCGTCGTTCCGCAGTTCCATGTCAACGCCTGGGGTCTGCCGCACGCGACGTTCATGTCGGGCGTCAACATGCTGATGCCGGACCGTTTCCTCCAGCCCGCCCCGCTCGCCGACATGATCGAGCGTGAGCGCCCGACGCACGCCGCGGCCGTTCCCACCATCTGGCAGGGCCTGCTCGCCGAGGTCACCGCCCATCCGCGCGACCTCACGTCCATGGCCAACGTCACGATCGGCGGCGCCGCCTGCCCGCCCTCCCTCATGGAGGCGTACGACAAGCTGGGCGTGCGCCTCTGTCACGCCTGGGGCATGACGGAGACCTCGCCGCTCGGCACCATGGCCAACCCGCCCGCCGGACTGACCCCGGAGGAGGAGTGGCCCTACCGCGTCACCCAGGGCCGCTTCCCGGCCGGTGTCGAGGCGCGGCTGGTCGGCCCGGCCGGCGAGCACCTGCCGTGGGACGGCGAGTCGGCCGGTGAGCTGGAGGTGCGCGGCGCCTGGATCGCCGGTGCGTACTACGGCGGTGCGGACGGCGAGGCGCTGCGGCCCGAGGACAAGTTCAGCGAGGACGGCTGGCTGAAGACCGGTGACGTCGGTGTGATCAGCGAGGACGGCTTCCTCACGCTCACCGACCGGGCGAAGGACGTCATCAAGTCCGGTGGCGAGTGGATCTCCAGCGTCGAGCTGGAGAACGCGCTGATGGCCCACCCGGACGTCGCGGAGGCCGCCGTCGTGGCCGTCCCGGACGAGAAGTGGGGCGAGCGTCCGCTCGCCACGGTCGTTCTCAAGGAGGGCGCCACCGCCGACTACGAGGCACTGAAGGCGTTCCTCGCCGAGTCCGGCATCGCGAAGTGGCAGCTGCCGGAGCGGTGGTCGGTCATCCCGTCCGTGCCGAAGACGAGCGTCGGCAAGTTCGACAAGAAGGTCATCCGGAAGCAGTACGCGCAGGGCGAGCTGGACATCACACAGCTCTGAGCCGTTGTCCGGTCCTCTGAGGACCGGACGGAGCGAGGGCGGCACGGGTGCGTTCCCGTACCGCCCTCGTCGTATGCCTCGGTACGCCGGTCAGTTCGTGCCGATCTTCGCGAGCAGGTCGACGATGCGGGACTGCACCTCGTCGCTCGTGGAGCGCTCCGCCAGGAACAGCACGGTCTCGCCGGAGCCGAGCCGCGGCAGCTCAGCCTCATCGATGCCGGCCGAGGTGTAGACGACCAGCGGGGTGCGGTTCAGCTGGCCGTTGGCGCGCAGCCAGTCCACGATCCCGGCCCGGCGACGGCGCACCTGCATCAGGTCCATCACCACCAGATTCGGCCGCATCCGGGTCGCCAGCGACACGGCCTCGCTGTCCGTCGCGGCGCACGCCACCTGCATGCCCCGCCGCTCCAGCGTCTCCGTCAGCGCGGCCGCGATGTCCTGGTGCTCCTCGATGAGCAGGACGCGCGGCGGGTGCTGCTCGCTGTCGCGCGGCGCGAGCGCCTTCAGGAGTACGGCGGGGTCGGCACCGTACGCCGCCTCCCGCGACGCCTGTCCCAGACCGGCGGTGACCAGTACGGGCACCTCGGCGGCGACCGCCGCCTGCCGCAGGGACTGGAGAGCCTTTCGGGTGATGGGCCCGGTCAGCGGGTCTACGAAGAGCGCGGCGGGGAAGGCCGCGATCTGCGCGTCCACCTCCTCGCGCGAGTGCACGATCACCGGCCGGTAGCCGCGGTCGCTCAGCGCCTGCTGCGTGGAGACGTCGGGCGCGGGCCAGACGAGCAGCCGGCGCGGGTTGTCCAGCGGCTCCGGGGGCAGCTCGTCGTCAACGGGCTGCGGGGACGGGCGGTTGGCGACCTCGACCGCGCCCCCGGGGCCGTCCAGCGGCTCCGGTCCTTCGGCAGCGCCCTCGTCGGGTGCCCCGATGGCGTACGCGCGCCCTTCGGCCGCGGGTGCGGAGAGCAGCTGCCCCGATCCCTGCCCGTGCGCGGTGGCGGCGGGCGCCGAGGGTGTGGGCGCGGGCTGCGGGGGCGCCGGGGCCGGAGCCGGGGAGGGCGGCGCGGGGCGCTCGTCCTGGCCGGGCTCGGGCTCCGGCTCTGGGGGTGCGGCCAGCTTGCGGCGCCGGCCGACGCTGCTGCCGCCGCCCAGGGTCTGGTTCTGCTGGTGGGCGATGTGCTGGGCGAACGGCACGCCCTGCCCCAGCGTGCGCACGCTGAACGCGCGCCCCTGCGTCGAGTCCGACGCCCCCGGCATCGGTGCCTCGGCCGGCAGCGGCTGCCGACGTGCGTCGAGCGCGGGCGCCAGCGTACGGGGCCGGGCGGGGGGCCCGGCGGGGGCGGCCGTGCCGGTGGCGTGGGTGGTACTCCCGGTGCTCTGCGTCTCCGGCTCGGCGGCGGGCCCCTGCCCGGAGGCGTTGTCGTCCTCCCAGCCGCCGGGGGACAGGTTGGCCGGAACGGCGGGCTGCTCCGGCTGGGCGGGGGGCGCGAGGGGGGCGCCCGGGACGCCGAGCCTGGGGTCGGCATCGGGGCCGGCGGGGGCGGCCTCGGCGGCCGGGCCGGCCGCTGCGGGCAGCGCGAACGGTGCCGGCTGCGCCTCCTGCGAGCCCGTGTCCCCGTGACGGGCGCGGCGCCGGCCGGTGGGGGCGGGCTGCGCCTGCGGCGGTACGGGGGTGGGCTCCGGCTCTCCGGCCGGGGAGCCGGCGGGGGCCCCGGGTACGGCGTCCGGTCCGCCGGGCAGTCCGACCCCGGGCTGGAACGTGGCGGGCTCGGGCTCGCTCGTACCCGGGCGGCCGCCGCGCGAACCGGGGGCGGCGGCTTCGTTCGTGCCCGTGCCGAGTCCGTACGAATCGGGTGCGGCGCCCTCCTGCGTACCCGCCTCGACGCCGTGCGAACCGGCTGCGCCAACCGCGTCCGTACCCGCGCCGACCTCATACGAACCCGACTCGGCGCCTTCAAGCGCGTCGGCGGACCCCGGAACCCCGACGCCCGCGCCCAGGGACCCGTCCGGCCCCCCGGTATCGGGGGCTGACCGGTCCGCTTCGGCGGGTGGGAGGGCGAAGGGGGTGCGGGGGCCGGACTCGGCGGCGGCCGCGCGTTCCTGGGCGGCGGCCAGGGCTCGGCGGCGGCGGCCGGTCGGCTGCGGGGCCGGGGCGGGCAGCTCCGGCGAGGAGGCCACCGGTGCGGGGGCCGGGCGGGCGGCGTCTTCGAGGTTCGAGTAGGCGGCGGGTGCCGTGGACTCGACGGCGTTCACCACCGGGGGAAGGGCGAGGCGGCCCTCGTCACCCGTGTTCCCCCGGTGCCCGCCGGCCGGAACGCCCTGCGGGGGCACCGTCTGCCCGAGCTGCGGCCGCCCACCCTGCGCGCCCTCGGCGGCGGTCACCACGGACCCCTCCGACGGAGCGGCCGCGGGCAGCGCGAGAGCCTGCCCCGGTGCGCCCGTCTCGGCGGGGCTGGGGCGCCCGCGACGGCGTCCGGAGCCCTCGGTGGCCTGCTGGGCGGGGACCAGCTCGCTCGGGGCGGCTTCGGGCGCGGGGGCCACACGGCGCGCACGCCGGCGCCCGGTGGGCGCGGCCGCACCGGTGTCCCCGGGGGCCGCTTCCAGTTCGCCGCTGCCGTCGGAGCCGTCCATGGGGCTCTCCAGGAAGGCGTCGGTGGAGGAACGCCGCGCACGGCGCCGGCCCCTACCCGCCTCGGGCGCGTCCGACACCACCGGCGCCGGATCCGCATGACCGGCCTCCCCGAGGGGAAGGGGCGAGGGCGCCACCGGGGGAGGCGCCACGGTCCCCGCACCCGCTCCGATCGGCACCTCAAGCACGTACGCACTGCCGCTCATGCCCGGCATCTCGTGCGTCTGGAGCACACCGCCGTGCGCGCGGACGATGCCGCTCACGATGGGCACGTGCACCGGGTCTCCCCCGGCGAACGGTCCGCGCACCTCGATGCGTACGACATCACCGCGCTGGGCGGCGGCGACCACGACCGTAGAGTCGACGTAACCGCCACCGGGCACGACGCGCGCCTTGCCGGTCGAGTCGACGCCGGCCACGTCCGCGACGAGGTGGGCGAGGGCGGTCACCAGACGTCCGGCGTCGACCTCGGCCTCGATCGGCGGGGCGTGCACCGCGAACTGGGCGCGGCCCGGCCCGATCAGCTCGACCGAGGCATCGATACCGGCCGTGACGACGCCGTCGAGCAGCACGCGCGTCTTGACCAGCGTCTCGGCGCCGGCGTCGAGACGCTGGTAGCCCAGCACGTTGTCGATGAGCGTCGTCATACGCGCGTAGCCCGCGGCCAGGTGGTGCAGGATCTGGTTCGCCTCGGGCCACAGCTGGCCGGCGGGGTCGGCGGCGAGTGCGGAGAGCTCGCCGCGCAGCTCCTCCAGGGGGCCGCGCAGCGACTCGCCGAGCACGGCGGTGAGCTGGGTGTGCCGGGCGGTGAGGTCGGTCAGCCGTTCGGTCTGCTCCTCCAGCTCGGAGGCGTAACGCTCGGTGCGGTCGGCCAGCTCGGCGGCGTGCGCCTCCTTGAGGGCGGTGAGCTCGGCGGTGTGCCGCTCGGTGAGCTCGCCGACCTCCGCGGTGTGGCTCGCGGTCAGCTCGGCGATCTCGTCCTTGCGCCGCTGGTCCAGCTGCTCATAGGGGCGGCGGTCGGTGAACGTCATCACGGCGCCGACGAGCTGGTCGCCGTCGCGGACGGGGGCGGTGGTCAGGTCGACCGGCACCTGTTCCCCGCTCTTGGACCACAAAACCTGCCCGCGCACCCGATGTTTGCGTCCCGACTTCAGCGTGTCGGCGAGTGGGGACTCCTCGTACGGGAAGGGCTCGCCCTCCGCGCGGGAGTGCAGGATCAGCGGGTGCAGCTCCTGGCCGCCGAGATCGCTGGCCCGGAAGCCGAGGATCTGCGCGGCGGCGGGGTTGACCAGGACGACCCGGCCGTCCGTGTCCGTACCGACGACACCCTCGGCGGCGGCGCGCAGGATCATCTCGGTCTGGCGCTGCGAGCGGGCCAGCTCGGCCTCGGTGTCGACGGTGCCGGAGAGGTCGCGCACGACGAGCATCAGCAGCTCGTCACCGGTGTAGCTGCCCCCGTACGAGCCCTGGACGTCCTTGTAGGCCGCCTGCCCGTCCTCCAGGCTGGCGCTGGTCACCTCGACGGGGTACTCGTTGCCGTCGGTACGCCGCGCGATCATGCGCGTGGGCTTGGTACGGCCCCGCTCGTCCGCAGCCTCGGGCCGGCGCATCGACCCCGGGATCAGCTTGGAGTCGAACTCCGGCAGCAGATCGAGCAGCCCGCGGCCGACGAGCGCGGTGCCCGGCGACTCGAACATTTCGAGGGCGATGGTGTTGGCGTTGACGACCGTACCGTTGCAGTTGACGAGCAGAAGCCCGTCCGGAAGGGCGTCGAGTATGGCTGCGAGGCGAGCAGCGCCTCGGGATGGCCTGCTGCTCACGACGACGCTTCCTCCCTGATTACTGCACCTTGCCGACAGCGGCCCCATCTTGCCCCTCGGGCCTCAGGCTGTCACTGAAGGAGTCTAAAGGCAGGGGAGGGGCGTGGGGCCGCGGATGAGGGGGAGCTCTCACCAAGGTTTGATGCGTACGTTGTACGGCTCCGAGTCGCATCGCGCACCGTGGCGAGCCGCCGACGGGCCTCGGGCCCGGTCACCGCACGTTCGGCAGGACCGGCCGCAGACCGTTCCACCGGGCGATCTCGCACCCGTTGGTCCGCCGGAACGAGGCGTCGACGTGGCGGCCGTGCCAGGTGCCGGTGACCCGGGCGGTGGCTTCCCCGCCGAACTGCTGCGTACACATCGCGTCCCGGGGAACCGGCGCGAAGGGGTCCGTCCCCTCCCCCTCCAGCTGATCCAGCCGCTCGCACGCCTGCGCCGCGACCGGGTGGCTTCCCTTGGCCGGCCCGCACTCCAGCTCGTACCTGCCGTCCGCCTCCGGGTTCCCCGACCCGGCGACGACCACGGTGAGCCGTGTCCCCGCGCCGTCGTTCTGGAGGAGCGGCAGGGACAACGGCAGCGGGAGGGGCCCGGACGCGGCGGAGGCGGCGGGTGCGGCGGCGGACAGCGCGGCGAGGGACGCGACAGCGGTGAGAGCGAGACGGCGCATCATGGCGGACTCCTGTGGCGGAAGAACCTGCGGGGGCGGCGCCCCCGCCTTGCCTAACGCGCGACGCGCCCCGGCGTTGCGCACCGCAACCGCTTTGCCCTCGTGGCCGCCCGCCTAGTACCGTAGGCCGCGATTGGTGGCGCAGCGTGCAGCTGTGTCATCATCTGCACGCACCACCCGCGCTCGCGCGGGCGTTGCGGATGGAGGCGTCGCCTAGTCCGGTCTATGGCGCCGCACTGCTAATGCGGTTTGGGGCTTACCCCCCATCGAGGGTTCAAATCCCTCCGCCTCCGCACCACACCGAAGCCCCGGTCCCCAGGACCGGGGCTTCGGTCGTTCCTCGGCGTCTGCCCAGCTCAGGCCGGGTGCGCCTAATGGATTTCGCGTCCCGGCGCAGGTCATGTAATGTTGTTCTCGCAACGCCGACGGGGCAGAAAAACCCCAGAAGCACAAGCACTCGTAGCTTAACGGATAGAGCATCTGACTACGGATCAGAAGGTTGCAGGTTCGAATCCTGCCGAGTGCACATAGACAAGAGGCCCCGGAGCAATCCGGGGCCTCTTGCGTTGCCTGGACAGCGGCGAAGTACGGCAACCGTGTCAGTCGGTACCGCCCATCGCGTCGCGCACTTCTTCCTCGCTCGCTTCGGCGTGGAACCTCCAGCGTCGCTACAGTCCCGGACATGAGGCTGGGGAGACTGAGGCGGTTCGGCGCGTCGTACATTCGGCATGCTCGCCGGTGTGTGGGCTGTTCGATCGACCCTCCCTCGAAGCCAAGAAGATCAGCAGGCCGACGATTGAATGTGCGGAGCCCGACATCACCGGCTGACACCAGCAAGGACGAACAGCAGCGGACGATCGCCTGCGGAGCGGGCAATGATCGACCTTGATAAGCCGGGCCTCTGGCGTTTGGCGTAGGCGTGAGATCGTCGGGACGTGATCGAGTCCTGGGTGATCGACGACGCTGGTTCTCCTTCCCTTTCGTGTGAGGTGGTCTCTTCAGCCCTGCTGGCGAGGGCGGACGGTGGGCGGCTTGAGACGTGGTTGCGTAGTTCGCGGGGGCGGTTGTTGGCGTTCGTGACCAATGGCGAGCGGGCCATGGTGGTGTTGCTCGACGGGGAGGGCGATCCCGGGGAGCATGCCGTCGATACCGGGGCCGACGGGGAGAGCGACGGGTTCGTGCTGGCCAACGGGCAGGACGACGAGTACCCGGACCGGGACACCGTGCCGCTCGCGGAGGGGCTTCGGATCGTGGAGTGCATCGTGGGGACGGGGGCGTGGCCGGCTGATGCGCGGTGGGTTGTTGATCGGTGAGGGCGCCGAACGTCCGCGTACCGTGGCTGCGTGGCGAACGATGATCTGGGGCGGACTCTGCGGCGGCTGCGGCGGTTGGCTTCTCTGACGCAGGAAGAGTTGGCCGAGCGGGCGGATGTGTCCGTCGATGTGATCAGGCAGCTTGAGCAGGGGCGGAAGCAGTCGGCACGCCTTCCTACGTTGCATGCGCTCGCGAACGGTCTCGGCGTGGAGCTCACCACGCTTCTTGGGGACCCGCCCGCTGTCGCGTCCTCGGGGGAGAACGACGGGCCGCGCTTCGTGGCGGTACGTCGCGCCATCATGCCCGCGCTCTGGGGGCCGGAGCCGGAGCCGCCCGGGGACGGCTTCTCGATGGATCGGCTGCGTGAGCGGATCGCGGAGGGGTGGACGCAGTACCACTCCGCCGAGTTCGACGCCGTGATGACGGCCTTGCCGGAGCTCATTTCGGATGCGCGCGCGGCCAGCGTTTCACCCGAGGGGGATGTGCGGCGGGCCGGCTTCGGCGCACTGGGCAAGGCGCTTCAGCTTGCCGGGCATGTTGCTGTGCGGATGGGGAAGACCGATCTCGCTCTCATCAGTTTGGAGCGCGCGATAGAGGCGGCCGGGCTGTCGGCCGATCCGCTGCTCGTGCCGATGATCGTCAACTCCACGGCGTGGACGTACCAGCGGCAGGGCCGTCTGGAAGACGCGTTGGGCATTGCGCTGCGTACCGCTGACGAGATGGTGAGCGCGGGACGACTCGACACCGTTGACGGGCTGAAGGTGTGGGGAGCGCTGACCATGAGTGCTGCCACGTCCGCCGCGCGGAGTGGGGACTACGACCGTGCGGCGGCGATGATGGGTGCGGCGGAGAAGGAGGCTGCGCGCGTCGCCAAGCTGCCGGAGGGTGGTGACAACCGGATGGTCAGCGTCTTCAGCCCGTCCTCCGTGCGGATTGAGCGTGTTCGGCTGGCCGTTCAGTACGGGCACCCGCAGGATGCCCTGGCTCTGGCCAAGGGGATGCGGCTGAGCAAGGACACGCCGCCGTCCTGGCGGACGTGGTTGCTTCTGGACGTGGCACGGGCGCACACGGACACCGGGGATGCGGCCGGAGCCGTAAAGACTCTCGAATCCCTGCGCCGGGTGGCACCTACGTGGATGCAGCACCACACCTTGGCCGTGGCCATCGTGCGGGACCTTTGGTCCCTGCCCAATCACCCCGTCGGCCTACGGCCGTTGGCCGAGTTCCTGGAGGTCTGCGTTCAGCGTTCTGAAAGTAGGACGTGTTGTGCGGAGGTCTCAGGTGAGGCAACTGAGGACGAGTAATTCCGGCGGGCTCGGGAAGAGCGTAGGGCCGGAGTCCGCGACTACTTGCGCTTCAGCGCTTCCCGTACGGCTGCTGGGTCTGGCGTTCGGTGGTGGACTCGCACACCGTTTTATAGTCCTGGTCCAGGCTGGCCTGCTGATAGTTACGCGCGGCCTGGACCGGGGTAGCCGTGCGGTCCTCGCCGGGGTCGTCGTCGCAGGCCGTCAGCGGCAGGAGCGCCGCGTATATGAGTGCTCCTGCCATCCGTCCGGTCCGCGTAGCCATGTTTGTCCCCGTCCCCCTGTGTTTACGCGGATTACAGCACAGCCCGCCTCCCTCACTGCTCCCCAGCCGCCACCGGCGTGACCGGGGTGGACACCGCGACCGGGCGGCGCCGGGTCGGCATGCCCGTTGTCGGGTTGGCCACGCCCCAGGCGGCGCCCTTGCAGACCAGTTCCTTGTAGACGGCGGCGATACGGCCCGTCAGCGCGGCCTTGACCGCGCGGTCGTCGGCGGTGACGTACTGGATGAGGCCGTCCTTGCGGCCGAGCGAGACGCACTGGTTGAAGTAGCGCAGGGGGGTGGAGGGGATCTTGGTGCCGGCGAGGCGGGCCGCGAGGGCGTCGGCCGCCTGCCAGGCGGTGGGGATGCCCGAGGCGCAGGACATCCGCAGTGGCTTGTCGCCGGGGCCCGCGACGAGGGCCGCGTCCCCGATCGCGTACACATCGGGGTGCGAGACCGAGCGCATGGTCGCGTCGACCACGATCTGGCCGGTCTCCGAGGTCTCCAGGGTGGTCGCCGCCGCGAGCGGGTGGACCGCGAAGCCGGTCGTCCAGACGGTGACCGCCGCCGGGAACGAGGTGCCCTTGGCCGTGGTGGCGTAACCGGCGCCGACCTCCGCGACGGCGGTGTTCTCGTGGACGGTGATCCCGAGCCGGCCGAAGACCTTGCGGACGTGGGCGCGGCCGGCGGGCGAGAGCCAGTCGCCGAGTCCGCCGCGTGCGGTGAGGGCGATGTCGAGGTCCGGGCGGGCCTCCGCGAACTCGGTCGCCGCTTCGACGCCGGTCAGCCCGCCGCCGACGATCAGCACGGACTGGCCGGGTGCGAGGGCGGCCAGCCGTTCGCGCAGCCGGAGCGCGCCGGGGCGGCTCGCGATCTCGTGGGCGTGCTCGGCGGTTCCGGGGACGCCCTGGGTGTTCCAGGCGCTGCCTAGGGCGTAGACGAGGGAGTCGTACGTCAGCTCCTCCTCGCCGTCCGCGCTGCCGACGGTGACCGTCTTGCGGTCGACGTCCACGGCGGTCACCCGGCCGACCTTCAGCTCCACGCCCGTACCGGCGAACATCTCGGTGAAGGGGCGGGGCTTGAGGTCCTGGCCCGCCGCGAGCTGGTGCATGCGGACGCGCTCCACGAAGTCGGGCTCCGCGTTGACGAGGGTGACGCTGACGTCCTCACGGCGCAGCCGCTTGGCGACGCGGCCCGCCGCGATGGCTCCGGCGTATCCGGCTCCGAGGACGATGATGCGGTGCTGCTGCATGTGCCTGCTCCTGTCTCGCGCGGGTTCAGCCCTGCGGGGTGGTTTCTCGCCCCTTGAACCGGGTAGCCCGCGCTTTCCTGACAGGAGAGTGATGTGACCTGAGTCACCAGATGATCAGAAGGCCGTGAGCAGCGGCTTTCCATGTTCCATGGCCGCCCACCGCCGGGTCGCGCGTTCCAGCTTGTCCGGGTTGACCTGGTTGCGGAACGAGGCGATTCCCTCCGGAGTGACTTCTACACACATGACGCCGATGACGCGTTCGCCGACGACCGCCAGGACGGCGGTGGCGCCGTTGGCGTGGGTCATGTGCAGCTCGACGGAACCGCCGGTGTACGCGGTCTTCGCCTTGCCCGGCTTGAGCAGGCCGCGCATGAACGTCGCGACGGCCTTCGCGCCCTCGAACGCCTTGGCGCGTGCGGGCACCTTCCCACCGCCGTCCCCGACGGAGATCGCGTCGGAGGTCAGCAGTTCCACGAGCGGTTCGGTACGGCCGCCCGCGGCGGCGAGCAGGAACTCCTCGATGACCCGGCGGGCGGCGGCCTCGTCCACCTCGGTGCGCGTCCGGCCGTCGGCGATGTGCTTCTTCGACCGGTGGTAAACCTGCTGCACGGCGGATTCGCTCAGTTCCAGGATCTCCGCGATCTCCCGGTGCGGATAGCCGAACGCCTCGCGCAGTACGTATACGGCCCGCTCGCCCGGCGTCAGCCGCTCCATGAGCGTGAGCACGGCGTACGAGACCGACTCGCGCTGCTCCACCGTGTCGGCGGGGCCGAGCATCGGGTCCCCGGCGAGCAGCGGCTCGGGCAGCCAGGCGCCCACGTACGTCTCGCGGCGGACGCGGGCGGAGGTGAGCTGGTTGAGGCAGAGGTTGGTGAGGACCTTCGTCAGCCACGCCTCGGGGACCTCGATCCGACCGGTGTCGGTGGTCTGCCAGCGCAGGTAGGTGTCCTGCACGGCGTCCTCGGCCTCGCTCGCCGAGCCCAGGAGACGGTAGGCGATGGCCTCCAGCCGGGGCCTGGCCGCCTCGAACCGGTCCACGTCCTGCACGGTCGTCATGCCCGGAATCGTAACGCCGGGCCCGTTGTCAGTGCCCGCCCGTAGGCTGCGGGCATGGACTGGCAGTGCACCGGCCTCCGCTGGCCGGAGGGCTCCGACGGCCCCGCGCTGGGCTGGCGCAAGGGGGCGCGGACGCGGGTGAGCGTTCTGGCGTACGGAACGGAGTTCGGCTTCCGGACGTCCGGTGAGCGGCGCTGTTCCGGGGCCCGGGGCAACGCCTGCCCCCTGGGGGCCGTGGTCCCGGCGGGTTCCACAGGCGGCCGCTGCCCGGAGTGCGGGCGGCTCGACCGGGCGCATTCGGTGGCCGCCGACACGATCCCGGACGACCCCCGCACGTACCGGGTGTACCTCGCGTGGTTCGGGCCCGGCATGGTGAAGGTCGGGATCACCGGGGAGGAGCGGGGCGCGGCGCGGCTGCGGGAGCAGGGGGCGGTGGTCTTCAGCTGGCTGGGCCGGGGGCCCTTGATGGCGGCGCGCCGGGCCGAGGAGGTGCTGCGGGCGGCCCTCGGGGTCCCGGACCGCATTCCGTACGCCCGCAAGCGGGAGGTGCGGGCGGCCCTCCCGGACCCGGTGGAGCGGGCGGGCGAGGTCGCGGAGCTGTACGGGAAGGCGGCGGCCCTGGAGGGCGGTGGCTGGCCGGAGGCGCTGGAGCGGCTGCCGTTCGCGGCGGTGGACCATGCGGAGGTGTTCGGGCTGGGGGAGGCGGCGAGCCGGACGAAAGGGGCCGGTCCCGGCGCGACAGCCCGGTCCGGGCCTGCGATACCCCGGTCCGGGCCGGTCCGTGCGGTGGCCGGGCTGGTGGACGGGGGCGCGGTGGCGGGGCGGCTCGTCGCGGCGGCGGGACCGGACCTCCACCTGGACGCGGGCCCGCAGGGCCTTGTCATCGTGGACACCCGGATGATGACCGGCTGGACGCTGACGGCGGCCGGGGCGGGCGGCGCGGCCGGGGTGAGCGTGCCGACCGTCGTGGTGGGGGGTGGGGCGGCGCAGGACGGGCTGTTCTGAGATGGTCGCCCGTATGGGTGACGATCACGACGACGTGGTGCGGTTCCGGCAGCGGCTCGGGCTGCCCGGGCTCATCGACGTACACACGCATTTCATGCCGGAGCGGGTCCTGCGCAAGGTGTGGGCGTACTTCGACTCGGCGGGTCCGCTGACGGGTCTGGAGTGGCCGATCGCCTACCGGCACGAGGAGGCGGAACGGCTGGCCGTGCTCCGCTCGTTCGGGGTGCTCCGCTTCACGTCGATGCTGTACCCGCACAAGCCGGGGATGGCGGCCTGGCTGAACGACTGGGCGGCCGATTTCGCCGCGCGGACGCCGGACTGCCTGCACACCGCGACGTTCTTCCCGGAACCGGACGCCGGGCGCTATGTGCGGGAGGCCGTGGAGGCGGGGGCCCGGGTCTTCAAGGCGCACCTCCAGGTCGGTGCGTACGACCCGAACGACCCGCTGCTCGACCCGGTGTGGGGGCTGCTCGCGGAGGCGGGCATCCCGGTCGTGACGCACTGCGGTTCCGGCCCGGCGCCCGGCAAGCACACCGGCCCCGGTCCCATCGGCCGTGTCCTCGCCCGGCATCCCCGGCTGCCGCTGATCGTGGCGCACATGGGGATGCCGGAGTACGCGGAGTTCCTGACACTCGCGGAGACGTACCCGGAGGTCCGGCTCGACACGACGATGGCGTTCACGGACTTCGTCGAGGGGCTCAGCCCGTTCCCCCCGGCGGAGCTCGGCCGTGTCGCGGCCCTCGGCGACCGCGTGCTGCTGGGCACGGACTTCCCGAACATCCCGTACCCGTACGCCCACCAACTGCACGCCCTGGAACGCCTGGGTCTGGGCGACGACTGGCTCCGGGCGGTCTGCCACGACAACGCGAAGGCGCTGTTCGGCGTCTGAGAGCCCCGGCGCGGCTTTCTCAGGGAATTCACAGAAACGGAAAAGAACTCTCTCAGAGCCGTCCCGGAGGCTGGCGTCATGACGACGACGACCTCGCCCCAGGGGCGTACCGAACTGCTCAGGCCGGATCGCACCCCCGTGCGGGTGCTGGTCGTGGACGACGAGGCTTCGCTCACGGAACTGCTGTCGATGGCGCTTCGTTACGAGGGCTGGGAGGTACGCAGCGCGGGCGACGGCGCGGCCGCCGTGCGTACGGCCCGCGCGTTCCGGCCCGATGTGGTGATCCTCGACGTGATGCTGCCCGACATGGACGGGCTCGCCGTCCTCGGCAGGCTGCGCCGGGAGCTGTCCGATGTGCCGGTGCTGTTCCTGACCGCGCGGGACTCCGTGGAGGACCGGATCGCCGGGCTCACGGCGGGCGGCGACGACTACGTCACCAAGCCGTTCAGCCTGGAGGAGGTCGTGGCCCGGCTGCGCGGCCTGATCCGGCGGTCGGGGACGGCGGCGGCGGCGCGCGGCGAGTCGCAGCTCGTCGTGGGCGACCTGATGCTGGACGAGGACAGCCACGAGGTGAGCCGGGGCGGGAAGAACATCCACCTGACGGCGACCGAGTTCGAGCTGTTGCGGTTCCTGATGCGCAACCCGCGCCGGGTGCTCAGCAAGGCGCAGATCCTGGACCGGGTCTGGAACTACGACTTCGGCGGCCAGGCCAACGTGGTCGAGCTGTACATCTCCTACCTGCGCAAGAAGATCGACGCCGGCCGTGCGCCCATGATCCACACCCGGCGCGGGGCGGGATACCTGATCAAACCCGGTGAGTAGCGCGATGCGGCGGCCGTGGACCCTGCGCACCCGCCTGGTGGTCTCGGCGGTGACACTGATCGCCGTCGTCGCCGCCGTGATCGGCTCGGTCACCGCGATCGCGTTCCACAGTTACATGTACGGGAAACTCGACGACCAGCTGCGGGACATCGCGGTCCGGGCGCAGCGGGCGCCGGGCGTTCCCTCGCCCGGGGGTCCGAAAACATCCCCGGAGCGTGATCCGCTCGGTTTCATCGGCATGGGCGGTCAGCCGCTGGAGACCTTCGGCGCGCTGGTCGAGCGGGGGGAGATCACGGACTCGGCCGTCGTGAAGGACGGCGGGTTCGACGCCGGTGAGAACACCGAACCGCTGACCGACGCCCAGCGGGACGCGGTGACGGCGGCCGGTGTCACGGCGGACGACCGCGCGCACGACGTCGAGCTGCCCGGCCTGGGCGGCTACCGGGTGCGGGCGGTGCCCGCGGACGACGGCGGCACGGTCCTCGTCGGCATCCCCACCACCGAGGTGAGCCGCGCGCTGGGCACCCTCATCCTGGTGGAGGTCTGCGTGACCGGTGCGGGGCTCGTCGCGGCGGGCATCGCGGGCGCGGCGATGGTCGGTATGGCGCTGCGGCCGTTGCGCCGGGTGGCGGCGACCGCGACCCGGGTCTCCGAACTGCCCCTGCACAGCGGCGAGGTGGCCCTCTTCGAGCGGGTCCCGGACGCGGAGGCGGACCCGCGTACGGAGGTCGGCCAGGTCGGCGCGGCGCTCAACCGGATGCTGGGGCACGTCGGTTCGGCCCTGGACGCGCGGCAGCGAAGTGAGACACGGGTGCGCCAGTTCGTCGCGGACGCCAGCCATGAGCTGCGGACACCGCTGGCTTCGATACGCGGCTACGCCGAACTCACCCGGCGCGGTCGGGAGGACCCCGGTCCGGACACCCGGCACGCGCTCGGCCGCATCGAGTCGGAGGCGCAGCGGATGACGGGCATGGTCGAGGATCTGCTGCTGCTCGCCCGGCTGGACGCGGGCCGCCCGCTCTCGTACGAGAGCACCGATCTCTCGCCGCTCGTCGTGGACGCGGTGAGCGATGCCCGCGCGGCGGACCGCGCCGAGCCCGCCCGCCAGTGGCGCCTGGACCTGCCGGACGCCCCCGCGACGGTCCTCGCCGACCCGACCCGCATCCACCAGGTCCTGGTCAACCTGCTGGCCAACGCCCGTACCCACACCCCACCGGGCACCACGGTCACCGCCCGCGTCCTGGCCGGCCCGGAAGCGCCCTGGGTCACCCTGGAGGTCCAGGACAACGGCCCCGGCATTCCCCCGGACCTCCTCCCCCACGTCTTCGAGCGGTTCGCCCGGGGCGACGCCTCCCGCTCCCGCCACGCCGGCTCGACCGGCCTCGGCCTGGCGATCGTCCAGGCGGTGGTCGCGGCCCACGGCGGCGCGGTGGAGGTGCGGTCGGTGCCGGGCGAGACGGTGTTCGCGGTCCGGCTGCCCGCGGAGCGGGCCGAGGCCGGAAAGCCGTGTGACACGGCCGGTCGGGCGCCTCGATCATGAAATGAGTTCTGTCTGTCCTGAGCCATGGCTGTCGGGGCGGTCGAGCGTGGCGAACGGCAGCCGCCGATAGTGGTCGCAGACCGAAGGGAGCGGCGCATGGCAAGGGTGACGGAACTGATCTGCTACCCCGTCAAGGGATGCGCGGGTACGTCGGTGAGCGAGGCGGTCCTGACGCCTGCGGGGCTCGCGCACGACCGCAGCTTCATGGCGATCAGCGAGGACGGGGTCTTCCGCACACAGCGCCGGCATCCCCGTCTCGCCCTGATCCGGCCCGTCGTCAGCGCCGACGGGGCGCGCCTCGTCCTCGGTATGGACGGGCACGGCTCGGTGGGCGTCGATGTGACGACGTCCGCGCCGCGCCGTGATGTCGATCTGTTCGGCGACACGTTTCAGGGGATCGACCAGGGGGAAGAGGCCGCCGCCTGGCTCTCGGAAGTGCTCGGCACCCCCAGCCGTCTCGTCCGTGTGCCGCCGGAGCACGACCGGATCGCCGATGGCCTGGTCTCCGGCCCTTCCGGCTACGCCGACAGCAGCGCCGTGCACCTGCTGTCCGTCGCCTCCCTCGGCCTCCTCAACCGGCGGATGGCCGAGCGGGGCGCCCCGCCGCTGCCGATGGACCGCTTCCGCCCGAACATCGTGGTCGACGGCGGCTGGGCGGGCGAACCGCACGCCGAGGACCGGGCGCGCCGCGTCGTCCTCGGTGGCGCCGAGCTGGGTTACGCGAAACTCGCCGTGCGCTGTGCCGTCACCCTGGTCGCGCAGGAGGCCGGGGTGCGGAGGGGGCCCGAGCCCCTGCGCACGCTCGCCGGCTATCGGCGGGCGGCCGGCGGGGGCGTCGTGTTCGGCGCGAAGTTTGCCGTGGTCGCACCGGGGAAGCTGTCGGCCGGCGACGAGGTGGCCGTCACGGAGTGGGGCGAAGCCGAGCTCTGAGGGCGGGTGTCCCGGACATTTCGGCGTCCGGGACCACTCACATGTGGCCCACAGCCTCAGCACATGGCCGTGACAGCGGAGTTGGCGACTGTCGATGTCATGCGAACAGAGACTCCTTGGAGCACCTTGCCGGCCCGGGACCACCTCCTCGTCGGCGTGGGCGGTGCGGCGGGTGCGCCCGTGCTCGATGTGGTGGTACCCGTCTACAACGAGGAGAAGGACCTCGAACCGTGTGTGCTGCGGCTGCACGAGCACCTGGCCCGCACCTTCCCGTACGCCTTCCGGATCACCGTCGCCGACAACGCCAGCACCGACCGGACGCCCGAGGTGGCGGAGCGGCTGGCGCGGTCGCTGCCGGGGGTGCGGTCCTTCCGGCTGGAGGAGAAGGGGCGCGGCAGGGCGCTGCGTACCGTCTGGACCCACTCGGACGCGCCGGTCCTCGCGTACATGGACGTCGATCTGTCCACCGACCTCAACGCACTGCTTCCCCTGGTGGCACCGCTCATCTCCGGGCATTCCGACCTCGCCATCGGATCGCGGCTCGCGCGCAGTTCGCGGGTGGTGCGGGGGACGAAGCGGGAGTTCATCTCGCGGGCGTACAACATCATCCTGCGTTCGTCGCTGGCCGCGCGGTTCAGTGACGCGCAGTGCGGGTTCAAGGCGATCCGGCGGGAGGTCGCGCAGCGGCTGCTGCCGATGGTGGAGGACACCGGCTGGTTCTTCGACACCGAGATGCTGGTGCTCGCCGAACGGGCCGGGCTGCGTATCCACGAGGTGCCCGTCGACTGGGTGGACGACCCCGACTCCACGGTCCACATCGTCCGGACCGCCACCGAGGACCTGAAGGGCGTGTGGCGGGTGGGGCGGGCGCTGGCCGTCGGCGCGCTGCCGCTGGACCGGCTGGCGCGGCCCTTCGGGGACGATCCGCGCGACCGGGCGATCGGCGGGGTGCCGGGCGGGCTCGCCCGTCAGCTCGTCGGGTTCTGCGTCGTGGGCGCCCTGTCCACGCTGTTCTACCTGGGGCTGTACTCCCTCTTCCGGCTCGGCGCCGGGCCCCAGCTCGCCAACGGGGCCGCGCTGCTCGTCTCGGCCGTCGCGAACACCGCGGCCAACCGGAGGCTCACCTTCGGGGTACGTGGCCGGGGCGGCGCGGTCCGTCACCAGGCGCAGGGGCTCGTGGTCTTCGCCATCGGGCTCGCCCTGACCAGCGGTTCGCTGGCGGCCCTGGGCGCGGCCTCCGGTTCGCCCTCCCACAGCACCGAACTCGCGGTGCTCATCGCGGCGAACCTCGCGGCGACGGTGCTGCGCTTCCTGCTGTTCCGCGCGTGGGTCTTCCCGGACCGGGAGCGGGGAAACCCGGTGACGGCTGCCGCACCGGCCGCGCCCTTCCCGGCCGCGGGCCCGGGAAACCCCGCGCACTCCGCCACGCCCCCCGCCGCCGTTCCCGCACACCCCACCGCCGAAACCGTCCCCGACCCGAGGAACGTCCGATGACCACGCTCGACCCCGCCCACGCTCCGGCCGCCCGGCCGGACACGCCCCCGGGGCACGCAAGGCCAGGTGCCTCCCTGCCCCGCCGGATCTGGCGCGGCCGGGCCGAGGACGCGCCGTGGGTGCGCCCCGCCTTCCTGGCCCTGCTGCTCGTCATCACGCTGGCGTACCTGTGGAACCTCAGCGCCTCCGGTTACGCCAACTCCTTCTACTCCGCCGCCGTGCAGGCCGGCAGCCGCAGCTGGAAGGCGTTCTTCTTCGGCTCGCTCGACGCGGCCAACGCCATCACCGTCGACAAGCCGCCGGCCACCCTGTGGCCCATGGCCCTGTCGGTGCGGGTCTTCGGGCTCAGCTCCTGGGCGATCCTCGCCCCGCAGGTGGTGATGGCCGCCGCGACGGCCGGAGTGCTGTACGCGGCCGTACGCCGCCGGTTCAGCGCCGCCGCCGGGCTCATCACCGTGGCGGTGTTCGCGCTGACGCCCGTCGCCGCGCTGATGTTCCGCTTCAACAACCCGGACGCGCTGCTCGCGCTGCTGATGACGGTCACCGTCTACTGCGTGCTGCGCGCGATGGAGAAGGGCCGCACGAAGTGGCTGGTGTGGGCGGGCGTCGCGGTGGGAATCGCGTTCCTGTCGAAGACCCTCCAGGCGTTCCTGATCCTGCCGCCGCTGGCCGTGCTGTACGCGGTGTTCGCTCCGGTCCCCGTACGCAGGAGGTTCGGGCAGCTCGGCCTGTCCGCGCTCGCCATGGTCGTCTCGGGCGGCTGGTGGGTGGCGGCCGTCGAACTGTGGCCCGCCTCCTCACGCCCGTACATCGGCGGTTCGCAGAACAACTCGTTCCTTGAGCTGACCTTCGGCTACAACGGACTCGGCCGGATCAACGGCGAGGAGACCGGCAGCGTCGGCGGCGGAGGCGGCCGGGGCGGCGGCGGTCAGTGGGGCGAGACCGGCATCGGCCGGATGTTCAACTCCGAGGTGGGCGCCCAGATCTCCTGGCTGCTGCCCGCCGCGCTGATCCTGCTCGTCGCGGGCATCTGGCTGACCTGGCGCGCAGGGGGGCGCCTCCCAGAGGTTAAGCGCTGGGGGAGCACGGACACCGCGCGGACGGCGTTCCTCGCGTGGGGCAGTTCGCTGCTGATGACGGCCGCCGTGTTCAGCTTCATGGCCGGGATCTTCCACCAGTACTACACGGTGGCCCTGGCGCCCTATCTGGCCGCGCTGATCGGCATGGGCGTCACGGTCCTGTGGGAGGAGCGGGCCCATTGGTGGGCGGGCGCCGCGCTGGCCGCGACCGTCGCGGCGACGGCGTACTGGGCGTATGTGCTGCTTGGCCGCACCCCGGACTACCTGCCGTGGCTGCGGACCGCCGTGCTCGTCACCGGGCTCGTGGCGGCGGTCGGCCTGCTGCTCGCGGCCCGGCTCGGCCGGCAACTGGCCCTCGTCGCGGTGGTCCTGGGCTTCGCCGCGTCGCTCGCCGGGCCGGTCGCGTACACCGTGAGCACCCTGAACACGGGCCACCAGGGCTCCATCGTCACCGCCGGCCCGTCCTCGGGCGGCATGGGCGGCGGTCCCGGCGGCGGTGGCGGCCGGGGCGGCGGCCCGGGCGGCCCGGGTGGCGGGGGCGGCGGCATGCCCCCGGGCCAGGGCGGCACGAACCAGCAGGGCACCAACCAGCAGGGCACCAACCAGCAGGGCACCAACCAGCAGGGGACCAACCAGCAGGGCACCAACCAGCAGGGGACCAACCAGCAGGGCACCAACCAGCAGGGCACCAACCAGCAGGGGACCAACCAGCAGGGCACCGGCATGGGACAGCCCCCCACCGGTACCCCACCCAGCCAAGGTCAAAACCAGGGCCAACCCCCCACGCAGAACGGCGGATCCACCCAGAACGGTCGTCGCGGCACCCCGCCCGACATGGGTGAACGCGGCGGAGGCGGAGGTGGCGGCGGCATGGGCGGCCTCCTCAACGGCGCGTCCGTCGGCTCCGAGGCCAAGGCGCTCCTGGAGAAGAACGCCGGCAACTACACCTGGGCCGCCGCGGCCATCGGCTCCCAGAACGCCGCGAGCTACCAACTCGCCACCGAGGAACCCGTCATGGCGATCGGCGGCTTCAACGGAAGCGACCCGTCCCCGACGCTCGCGCAGTTCAAGAAGTACGTCGAGGACGGCCGCATTCACTACTTCGTCCCGGGTGGCGGCATGGGCGGCAGCGGAAGCGGCACCGCCTCGCAGATCTCCTCCTGGGTGGAGAAGAACTTCAAGGAGGTGACGGCGGGCAGCGCCACCTTCTACGACCTCACCCAGCCGACGACGGACAGCTGAACCGCGGAACTCAGCGCCGCAGCAACAGATCGGCCACGACAGGGCGGTGGTCCGAGGCGATCGTCTCCTCGGCCACCGCCGCGTCGCGTACCCGCACGGTGTCCTTCGAAACCGCCACATAGTCGATCCGCTGCACCGGATTCTGCGCCGGGTACGTCGGCCCGCCCGGCTCGATGTCGGTCAGCTCCTTCCACAGCGGCGCCAGCTCCGGCGCGGCCGGCGTCGCGTTGAAGTCACCGAGCAGGATCTGCCGTACCGGCCGCCGTTCGTGGGCCTGGTCCTCCGCCATGATCCGCCGGGTGTCCGCGACCTGGGCGACACGGACGGACGGGTCGGCCCGGTAGTCGAGATGCGTCGCGTACACATGGACGGGAAGGCCACGCACCTTCAGCACCACCTCGCCGAAGCCGGGCGCGGGCGCCGGGACCGGGTCCGGGTCCTGTGTGGAGAGCCGGGTCAGATCGTGGTTCTCGGCGCTCACGATCCGGTACCGGGACAGCACGGCGACGCCGAACTCCCGCCGGGGCGCGCCCTCCTCCACCGGGTCGAGGCTGTAGATCGGCGCGAAGGAGACATGCATCCGCAGCCGGCGGCCCAGCTCGGCCGCCAGGTCCCGCCACTCGCTGCGGTCGCCCCAGCGGACGTCGACCTCCTGAAGCCCGATCACATCCGCGTCCAGGGCGCGCAGCGCGGCCACCTGCCGGTCGAGATCGAAGACGTTGTCCATGCCGGCCCCGGCATGGATGTTGTACGTGGCGACGCGCAGCGGGACCGACTGCCCGGGCGCCCGCCCGTGCCCCGCCGCCGTCGCGGGAGGCGCGAGCGCGACCACCGACAACCCCGCGGCCACCAGGACTTCCACCGTACGACGACGCAGTGACATATCACTCCAGCTTCCGGGGCAGGTCGTATCCGATGCGGCGACCGGCACCGTACCCACGAGAAGACACTTGTACGCCCCAACCACCGCGATACCCGGCCGCCCGGCCGTGACCGCGGCATAGCATCGGGCGGGACCTGCCGGAGGGAGTGCGCCATGGTGTCCGCGGCCGACCGTGTGAACAACCCTGTCCGGTCCAGCGTGTGGCTGAAGACCCGGCAGCCCGCGCGCTCCCGCCGCGCCGACCAGCCGGCCGGGCTCGACCGGGAGCGGATCACCGCGGCCTCGGTCCGGCTGCTGGACGCCGAGGGGCTGGCGAAGTTCTCGATGCGCCGGCTGGCCGCCGAGCTGAACGTGACGGCCATGTCCCTGTACTGGTACGTGGACACCAAGGACGACCTGCTGGAACTGGCCCTCGACGCGGTCTACAGCGAGATCGCGCCGCCGTCCGCCGACGCCCCCTGGCAGGACCGGCTGCGCGCGGTCGCGGTGGCTTACCGGGGGCTGCTGGTGCGGCACGTCTGGGTCTCGCCGCTCGCGGGCCGCTTCCTCAACCTCGGCCCGCACGCGCTTCTGGTGACCCGCACCGTGCGGGACGTCATCCGGGCGACCGGGCTGCCCCCGGAGAGCCGCGGCGGAGCACTGTCGGCGGTCTTCCAGTTCGTGTACGGATTCGGCACGGCCGAGGGCCGGTTCGCGCGGCGCAGCGCGGAGGCGGGGCTCAGCCAGGACGAGTACGTCCGGCAGGCGATGGCGGCGATTCAGGAGCAGCCCCGGCTCGACGGCTTCGTGGAGGATTCGCCGGGCCTGATGGCGGCACGCGGCGGGGCCACCGTCGAGGAGACCCGCGAACGCGACTTCGCCTGCGCGCTGGACCTGCTGATCGCGGGGATCGACGCGATGCGGGGGCGCGCCCGCTGAGGGCTCAGTAACCCCGCCCCGTGTCCACCCTGAGCGCCGGTACCCGCCCCGCCGCCACCTCATGCCAACACGCCGCGAAGTCCGTGACGATGTCCTCGTCCGCCGTGATCCCCGCGGAGTGCGAGGTGACGACCGTACGCGGCAGCCGCCAGCACGCGTCCCCGGGGGCCGCCGGCTCGTCGGGCAGCACATCGAGCACCGCCCGCCGCACCGCCCCGGAACGCAGCGCCCCCTCCAGCGCCCCCAGATCCACCGTCGCGCCCCGCCCCACATTGAGGAACGTCGCCCCGCCCATCGCCGCGAACCGGTCCGCCCCGAAGTAGCCGGTGGTCGCCCCGGTCAGCGGGAGCGCGGCGACCACCCAGCGGGCGGGCACCGGTTCGTCCGCCGGGACCACCGCGTCGAAGCCGGGCGGCACCGGGCGCGGGGTGCGGGCGGCCGCCACGGTCCGGATGCCGCAGGCCCGGAGCAGCGCGGCGACGGCGGAACCGATGCGGCCGGTCCCGTGCACCACGGCGGTCTGTCCGGCGACGAGTTCGGAGTCGATGCGGCGCCACTCGGCGCGGGCGTGCTGGGCGGCGAACTCCTGGACGGACTGGCACTCCGCGAGCACCCAGCCCAGTACGTACTGCGCGATCCGCTCGCCCATCCGCCCCACGGTCCGGGTCAGCAGCACGCCGTCCGGCCAGGGCCCGGGCCGCAGCAGCGCGTCCGTACCCGCGTTGACGCTGTGGAACCACACCAGGTCCGCCCCGCGCACCGCGTCGGGCAGCGCGGCACCCACGTATACGAAGGGGCCCTCACCGGGCCCGCGTTCGATGGTGCGCCCGGTCGCCGCCGCCAGGCCGCGCACGGCGGCCTCGCCGACCTCGGGCCCGGCGACGATCCGGGCCCGGGCGGGCAGGGCGGCGGAGATCACGGGGCGAGGTGGGCCGGGAAGCCGCCGGTGGCGATGGGGCTCCAGCGCTCCGGGGTGATCCGGATGATCGACTTCCCCTGCTTCACCATCGCTGCCCGGTACTCGTCCCAGTCCGGGTGCTCGCCGGAGATGTTCCGGAAGTACTCGACCAGCGGCTCGACCGAGTCCGGCGCGTCGATGACCTCGGCGGAGCCGTCGATCTGGACCCAGGGCCCGTTCCAGTCGTCGGACAGGACGATCACGCTGACCCGTGTGTCGCGCTTGGCGTTACGGGTCTTGGCGCGCTCGGGGTACGTGGAGACCACGATCCGGCCCGCGTCGTCCACGCCGCAGGTGAGCGGGGAGCCCTGGGGGCGGCCGTCGGCCCGGGTGGTCAGCAGGATCGCCCGGTGCCGGGGCCGTACGAAGTCCAGCAGTGCGTCGAGTTCCACGGCGGTGTTCGTTGCGATGTTGGGTGCCATGGACCCGACCCTACGACGGAGGTTTGTCAGACGGTGGGCAGGGAATCGCCCTGCACGGCCTGGATGTCCAGCTCGACGCGGAGTGTGGTGCCGATCGCCGCGATGCCCGCCTGCACCACCTGGTTGTAGTTCATCGCGAAGTCCTCGCGGCGCAGTTCGGCGGTCGCGCTGAACGCCGCGCGCACCCCGCCCCACGGGTCGGGCCCGGTGCCGAGGTAGCTCAGGTCGAGGTCGACGGGCCGCTTCACACCGCGCATCGTCAGCTCGCCGCGCACGGTCCAGCGGTCGGGGCCGGCCGGGGTCAGCCCGCTGGAGCGGTAGGTGATCTCCGGGAAGCGGTCGGCGTCCAGGAAGTCGGGGGAGCGCAGGTGCTTGTCCCGCATGCCGTTGCCGGTGTCGATGCTGGACGCGTCGATGACCGCCTCGACCCGGGAGCTCTCCACGTCCTCGGAGATCTCGACGCGTCCGCCGAACGCGGTGAACCGGCCGTGCACGCTGGAGATCCCGAGGTGCTGGGCGACCGCGCCCACCGAGGAGTGCGCCGGATCCAGCGACCAGGCGCCCGGCGGCGGCAGCTCCACACCGCCCTGGCGGCCCAGCACCACCGTGCCCGCCTCGACCATGCCGCTCGCCGTGACGAGGGCGGTGGAGGCGGCGGGGGCGTACCCGACCGCCGTCACGATAACCGTGTACGCGCCCGCGGACAGCGGGGTGTCGGCCCGTACCGCCCCGGCCTCGTCGGCGCCGGCGCGCAGCACCTGGGTGCCGGTCATGTCAGTGACTGTCACGACCGCGTGCTGTACGGCCCAGCCGTCCCGCGTCCGTACCTGTGCGCGAAGTCCCATCCGTTCTCTCTCCTTGCTCATGACCCGTCGTCCGTCCACCGGACCGGGGCATTCAATGAGTCGGGCCCCGGGGCAGGGGACGGCAGGCCGTCCCCTGCCTGCCGTCCCCGCCGCCGGGGCCCATTTCCGCCGGCGGGTGCGGCACCTCCGCTCGAAGAGCGCCGCCCCCGCCAGGGGTCTTGTAGGGGCCCGGGGTCTACCCCGGACCGCGTGGATTACTCGCCTGGGTGGACGAGTTCGATGTCGTGGCCGTCGATCCCGTGACCGGCCACCGTCAGGGCACCGGCCACCGGCGGGTAGCCGGTCGCGATGACCGTGTACTCGCCCGCGTCCAGGTCGGCGAAGGCGTACGCCCCGTCCTCCCCGGTGGTCGAGTTGGCGATCACGTTGCCGGCCGCGTCGACCAGCGTGACCCGGGCGTCCGGCAGCGGGCGGCGGCTCGCACCGGCCCGTACGACGCCCTGGACCAGCGCACCGGCCCGGAGCTCGGCGTCGACCCGGGTGACCCCCTGGCCGCCGATCTCGACCGGCAGCGCCAGCGGGCGGAAGCCGGCCGCGTTGACCGCGACGGTCACCGCGCCGGGGACCAGCTCGCCGAAGGCGAAGTCGCCCGTCTCGGCGGATTTGCCGGTGGCCAGGACGTCGCCGCGCACATCGGTCACGATGACCATGGCGTCCGCGACCGGTGTGCCGCTCTCGGCGGCGCGCACGGTGCCGGCCAGGCCGCTCGTACCCGCGAGGAGGATGTCGTACACCAGCGGCTCGTCGCCGACGACCACGGTGGACGCCTGCGGCTGGAAGCCGTCGGAGGACGCGATCAGGACGTACGAACCGGCGCCCGGGGCGGCCAGCTCGTAGCCCCCGTCGGCCTGCGCGGCGGCGATGCCCAGCTGCCGGCCGCCGAGCGAGATCAGCGTGACGGCCGCCCGGGCCACGGGCGCGCCCTCGGCGCCCCGGACCACACCGCGGACGGGGGTGCCGCCCTTGCCGAAGTCCATGGGGGCCCCGGCCTCGGCGACGGGAGCCGCCTCGGCGGTGTCGACCGCGGTGACCCCGGCGGCGCCCTCCGCGACCGCCTCGGTGACGGATTCGGCGGGGACCTCGGCGGGCACCCCGGCCGGAGCCTGGGCGTCGTTGCCGGCCCGGGTCTTCAGCGCGACCTCCTTGATGAACAGCGTGATCAGGAAGGCGAGCAGCGCTGCCGGGGCGGCGTACAGGAAGATGTCACCGACGCCGTGCCCGTAAGCGGCCTCCATGACCGTACGGAACGGGGCGGGCAGCTTGTCCAGGTCGGGGATGCCCCCGCCGCCGGTGCCGCCGTGGCCCAGGGCGGCACCCTGCGGACCGAGGTCCGCGAGGCCGTCCTTGACGTAATGGGTGACGCGGTTCGCCATGACGGCGCCCAGCGCCGAGACGCCGATCGCACCACCGAGGGAACGGAAGAAGGTGACGACGGAGCTGGCCGAACCGAGGTCCTTCGGGTCCACCTGGTTCTGCGTGGCGAGCACCAGGTTCTGCATCATCATGCCGATGCCGAGGCCCATGACGAACATGAAGACCGCGATGTGCCAGTACGTCGTGTCGTAGCGGATCGTGCCGAGCATGCCGAGCCCGGCGGTGAGCAGGAAGCCACCGCTGACCAGCCATGCCTTCCAGCGACCGGTCTTGGTGATGATCTGACCGGAGACCGTCGAGGAGAGGAACAGACCACCGATCATCGGAATGGTCATCACACCGGACATCGTCGGCGACTTGCCGCGCGCCAGCTGGAAGTACTGGCTGAAGAAGACCGTGCCGGCGAACATCGCGATACCGACGAACAGCGAGGCGAGCGAGGCGAGCGTGATCGTCCGGTTGCGGAAGAGCCGCAGCGGAATGATCGGTTCGCTGGCGCGGGACTCGGTGAGGACGAAGAGCAGTGCGAGGACCAGGGAGCCCGCGAGCATCACACCGGTCTGCCAGGAGGCCCAGTCGTACTTGTCGCCCGCGAAGGTCACCCACAGGAGCAGCAGCGAGACGGCGGCGCTGATGAAGAAGGCGCCGGTCCAGTCGACCTTGACCTCGCGCTTGACGACCGGGAGCTTCAGGGTCTTCTGGAGCACGATCAGGGCGATCACCGCGAACGGCACACCCACGTAGAAGCACCAGCGCCAGCCCATCCAGCTGGTGTCGGTGATGACGCCGCCGAGCAGCGGGCCGCCGACGGTGGCGACGGCGAAGACCGCGCCCAGATAACCGCTGTAACGGCCGCGCTCGCGCGGGGCGATCATGGCGGCCATGACGATCTGGGCGAGCGCGGAGAGACCGCCGACGCCGATGCCCTGCACCACGCGGCAGGCGATGAGCATGCCGGAACTGGTCGAGAGCCCGGCGACGACCGAGCCGCCGACGTAGATGATCAGGGCTATCTGGACCAGCAGCTTCTTGCTGAACAGGTCGGCGAGCTTGCCCCACAGCGGGGTGGTCGCCGTCATCGCCAGCAGCGAGGCGGTGACCACCCAGGTGTACGCGCTCTGGCCGCCGCCCAGGTCGGAGATGATCTCCGGCAGGGCGTTGGAGACGACGGTGGACGACAGGATCGCGACGAACATGCCGAGCAGCAGCCCGGTCAGCGCTTCCATGATCTGCCGGTGTGTCATCGGCGTGCCGTCGGAGGAGTCGTGGCCCCCGTGCTTGGCGTGGCCGCCCCGCACACCGGTCGGTGTGGTCGTAGCCATGTAAGTCCTTGTCTTTCGCTTCTGTTACGCGGGTGTACGGGTGTACGAGCCGTCATGGCTGTCGGCCCGGCGCGGGCGGCAGTCGCCGCTGTGCTTTCCGGAGGCGCACCCTCCGGTGCCGCGGCAGGAGAAGCTGTCGCGCAGCCGGGCCAGCAACGTGTTGAGCTGCCCGACCTCGTCGTCGGACCAATCCTGAAGATGGCAGGCGAACATCTCGGTCGACCGGCGGTAGAGGTCCTCCAGCACCTCCTGTCCCGCGGGGGTCAGCCGCAGGATGCGGGAGCGCTTGTCCGCCGGGTCCGGGAACCGTTCGATCCAGCCCCGTTCCGCCACGTGGGCGACGTGCCGGCTGGTCACCGACATGTCGACCGCGAGGAGCTCGGCCAGCCGGCTGATCCGCATCTCCCCGTGCCGGCTCAGCAGAGTCAGCACGGCGGCGGAGCCACCGGGGCATTCGGCGGGCAGGATGCGGGCGAGACCGCGCTTCACGGCCCCGATGGCACTCAGCTGCCGGGCCAGTTCTTCGTACTGACTCCGTGCGGCCACGGGACCCCCAGACAATCTCACCGGTCATCTTGTTGCTTAGGGCAACCATAGAAGCCATTGGTTGCTACAGGCAAACGAAAAGGGGCTTGCTGGAGTAAAGGAACGCAAAAGGCTGCGCCGGGTCCTGGTCAAACCCGCAGTGTCTGCGGTATTGGAGGGGGCGGTGTGGTACGCGCCACACCGGTGGTGGATCGGTGGGCGGCGCCCGGGGGTTGGGCCGTTCGCCCGAGTTCGCTAGGGTCCTGCGACATGGCACACAATCCCCACGCACCGCAGGGTCCCGAGGGCTCCTACGACCCGGCCGGCAGCACCCAGATGTTCCGCGCCTTCGTCGACGAGGGCGGCGAGCCGCAGCGCGCGCAGCAGCCCGCCGCCGTCTCCTCCGGTCCGCGGACCGGACTGATCGCCGGAATCGTCGCGGTGGTTATCGTGCTCGGCGCGGTCGCCTGGCTCGCGCTCGGCTGACCGACCCGTTACGCGCTCCGACCCGCATCCGTCTTCGCGCCGCTTCCTCGCGCTGATCTCCGCGCCGTTCTTCGCGCCGCTTCCTCGCCGATCCGCGAGGGGGCGGCGCTTCGGTTTGCGGCCGCCGCGCCATGGGAACGCGCACCGGCCGCCGGGGAGGCCCCGGCGGCCGGTGGTGAGGCGGGTCCGGACTCAGTCCGCGATGAGCCCTTCCCTGAGCTGGGCGAGCGTACGCGTCAGCAGACGGGAGACGTGCATCTGCGAGATGCCCACCTCCTCGCCGATCTGCGACTGGGTCATGTTGGCGAAGAACCGCAGCATGATGATCTGGCGCTCGCGCGCCGGGAGCTTGGCCAGCAGCGGCTTGAGCGATTCGCGGTACTCGACGCCTTCCAGCGCCGTGTCCTCGTAGCCCAGCCGGTCGGCCAGCGAGCCCTCGCCGCCGTCGTCCTCGGGGGCGGGCGAGTCCAGCGACGAGGCGGTGTAGGCGTTGCCCACGGCCAGACCGTCGACCACCTCCTCCTCGGAGACCCCGAGCGCCCGGGCCAGCTCCGGCACGGTCGGCGAGCGGTCCAGCTTCTGCGCGAGCTCGTCGCTGGTCCGGGTGAGGGCGAGCCGGAGCTCCTGGAGCCGGCGCGGCACCCGCACCGACCACGAGGTGTCGCGGAAGAAGCGCTTGATCTCGCCCACGACGGTCGGCATCGCGAACGTCGGGAACTCCACGCCCCGTTCGCAGTCGAAGCGGTCGATCGCCTTGATCAGGCCGATCGTGCCGACCTGGACGATGTCCTCCATCGGTTCGTTACGGCTCCGGAACCGCGCCGCGGCGTACCGCACGAGGGGCAGGTTGAGCTCGATGAGTGTGTCCCGCACATAGGCGCGCTCCGGGCTGTCGGTCCCACCGGGGCCCGGAGCGGGACCCAGCGCGGCGAGCCGCAGGAACAGGGAGCGGGAGAGCGTGCGGGTGTCGATGGCTTCCGGCGAGCTGGTGAGCGCAACGGGTGCCGGCTCGCTCTTTTCGAGCGTGAGCACCTTCGAGCTGCCCTGTTCTTCGGACATGCCACCCCCTTGAGGTCGCGGACGGTCGCGGTGGCCACGACCATCGGAGGAACGCAGCCTCCACCTGAATACCGGAGGTGGGGCTGCGGCAAACTCACTTCCCGCAGAATGTCACATGTCGGCAACACGCTGTAGTGACTTGTCGACAAGTCTGGGGTGAGTCTGCGCAGTTAACAAGGGGTGTGGGGCTTTTGGACCCGGGGAAAAGCTCCGGGAACGGTCTACCCGTTTCGGTTACGCCTCGATCCTGTTTGCGGATCGGAGTCTGGCGAAACTCCGGGCCAGGAGCCTTGACACATGCATCTGAGAGACCCCCAGCTCGGCGCTGATCTGGGACTGCGTCAGGTTGCTGTAGTACCGCAGCAGCAGAATCCGCTGCTCCCGCTCGGGCAGTTGTACGAGGAGGTGCCGGACCAGGTCGCGGTGCTCGACACCGGCGAGGGCCGGGTCCTCGTAGCCGAGCCGGTCGAGGAGGCCGGGGAGCCCGTCGCCCTCCTGGGCGGCCTCCAGCGAGGTCGCGTGGTACGAGCGGCCGGCCTCGATGCAGGCCAGCACCTCGTCCTCGGAGATCTTCAGCCGCTCGGCGATCTCCGCGGTGGTGGGGGAGCGGCCGTGTGCGGTCGTCAGGTCCTCGGTGGCGCCGGTGACCTGCACCCAGAGCTCGTGCAGCCGGCGGGGGACGTGGACGGTGCGTACGTTGTCCCGGAAGTACCGCTTGATCTCGCCGACCACGGTGGGCATCGCGAACGTCGGGAACTGCACGCCGCGTTCGGGGTCGAAGCGGTCGATCGCGTTGATCAGCCCGATGGTGCCGACCTGGACGACGTCCTCCATCGGCTCGTTCCGGCTGCGGAACCGCGCGGCGGCGTACCGCACCAGCGGGAGGTTGGCCTCGATCAGCGCGGTGCGCACCCGGTCGTGCTCCGCGGTGCCCGGTTCCAGGTTCTTCAGCTGCCCGAAGAGCACCTGGGTGAGCGCCCTGGTGTCGGCGGTCCGGGACCTGGCGGGGGCGGCCGTCTCGTCGGGGGTCTCGTGGACCGTCGTCTGCACCTGGCCCGGCGGCGGGGCGGGCGGCCCGGCGGGCGGGACGGCCGGTGCCGTCTGGTGGACCTGGGGAGGCACTTGAGGCGCTGTACTGGCCGGCACGATGACGCCACCCCTTCGCGGTCAACAACTACGGCTTGCGGTCAACTTCGGTCATTTCGTCCCTCAAAGCGGTCATAGCATCACAAGACATGACCACTATGTGCAAGCACCCCATAGCGCCGTGTTGACCTTGCCCGGGTTTAAAACGTGTGCCGGGCGTCCATCGGGTCCTGGGACAAAGAAAAGCCCCTCACCGTCGCGGTGAGGGGCTCGCAGGGCCGAAGGCGTCAGAACGGGTAGTCGGCGATCACCCAGGTGGCGAATTCACGCCACTGACCGGCGGCCGCCTGATGGTCGGGGTGCTCGATGTAACGCTTCAGCGCGGCCTCGTCCGCGACCGCCGAGTTGATGGCGAAGTCGTACGCGATCGGCCGGTCGGTGATGTTCCAGGCGCACTCCCAGAACTCCAGCTCCGGGATGGTCCCCTCCAGCGCCCGGAACGCCTCCGCACCCGAGACGACCCTCGGGTCGTCCCGCTCGACGCCGTCGTTCAGCTTGAACAGGACCAGATGGCGGATCACGCGGTACCCCTAGTTGACGAGCTCGGACATGAAGTCGCCGACGGCCTGCGCGGCGTCCGCGATGCCCTCGAACCCTACTTGCACCAGGTCCGCGGCCCGGGCGGGGGAGTTGATGATCGTGTAGAGCACGAAGACGACAATCACGTAGAGAGCTATCTTCTTCGCTTGCACCATCGGCCCCTGACTCCCCTTCGATCCCCTGCGGTTTCGATCCCCTGTGCGGTCGGGCGAGTCTATCCACACACCTGCGCGGATTCGTCGGCCGTTTCCGTCACGTGCCGAGTCCGTGGCTCCGACGGCCAGGGGACCAACGTCCCGCGCATCGGGGCCCTTGGTCTGCCCGCGCGGGGGTCCCGGCGAGGCAGGATGGAAGATGAGCCCCCCGGACTCCGGGGGGCCGGGAACGGGAGCCCTGCCGGGGACCCATGCCGTGGCCTCCCCCGACCGCGGCAAGGAGCGGCAGGCCCCGTGACCGGGGGAAGCGGCACATCCCCCCGATGCCGCTTCCCCCTTCCTCTCTCTACTTCTTCTCGCGCGAGCCCTGCGCATCGCCCAACGCGTCGTACAGCTCCCGCCGGCTGATCCCGAACGGCCGGAGCACCGTGCTCAGGGTGCGCGCGGTGACCCCCTGCTCCACCAGCAGCGGGACCAGGGGCCGCAGGTCCACGTTCCAGGCGGCGCGCTCCGGCGGCGCCAGGACATACACACCCTCCTCCTCGCCCCCGCCGGCCTCCACCGCCTCGGAGAGCTGCAGCCACGACACCCCGTGCCCGAGATCGGCGGGCCCGTCCGGCACGGCGATCCGGCGGTCCCCGGCGGACCCGGCCAGCACCTCGGCGAGCACGGCGAGATCGGCGGCGGGTGCCCGGAACACCACGGGGGCCGGTGCCGTCCGCACCAGCTCCGTCTGCGGCCCGGCCGCGAGCGCCCGGCGGTCGGTCCGGCCCAGGTGGACCGCCGGCGCGACCGGCAGGCCCGCCGCGAGCAGCGCCGGTACGGTCCCGGTCGCGTCGCCCGTCACCTCGAACCGGGCCCCCTGACCGGCCGCATCGGCCAGCCACGCCCCGGCCGCCTGCGAGACGCCGTCCAGCGGGCCGGAGACGGACGCGGCGATCACCCCGCCGTCCGCGAGGGCCGCGCGCGCCTCGTCCGGGACGCGCGCCGCGTCCAGGTCCACCGAGGCGTCCGCCGCGCGCCACAGCAGCCCCGGGCGCCCCTCCGGCTCCGGCAGGCCGCGGCGGTGGACGAGGACCAGCGGCCGGCGCGGCCCGGTCTCGGTGAGCGTCAGGGTCACCTCGGTCGCCGGGTCGCCCAGCGCCGCCACGAAGTCCGGGTCGAGGTCGCTCGCCACCAGGGTGCTGCGGAAGGCGAAGGTGTCCGGTGAGGCGTGGTCGCTGCGGCGGAGGACCAGGCGGTCGGTCACCTCGTGGTGCGGGTTGACCACGGCGGTGCCGGTCGCGACGTGCGGCCCGGCCGCGAGGCGGACGGCGACGGGGCCGCGCAGGAGGGCCAGACCCTCCTGGTCGAAGGCGGCGGCCACCCCGACGACGCAGGTCGCCCGGGGCGTGATCTCCCGCTCGCCGGTGAACTCCAGGGTCTTCGCATGGGTCGCGCGGACGTGTCCGTGGCCCCGGGCGTGGATCTTCATTGCCTTCTCCAGGGCCTAGGTGCGTTGTCCGGACCGGTCATCGTAGTCCGCGTCCGCGGGCGCGGAGCGGGCCGGCGGGGGCCCAGTAGACTTCCCGGCATGTTCGAACACCTCCGCCATAAGCCGGGCACCCCCCTGCTCCGTAACCGCGAGCTCGTCATCGCGTGCTCGGCGTTTCGCAGCCGTGTGAATCTGTCCAGCGTGGTGCGCACGGCGGGGTGCTGCGGAGTCGAGCGGATCATCGCCTGCGGCAATGTGAAACTCGACCCGAAGATCGCGCGCGACGGTGCCGACAACGTCGAGATCGAAATGCGCCGGAGCCTTCCGCCGGTGCTGAAGAAGATGCGCGAGGACGGTTACACCGTCATCGCGCTCGAACAGGCCACGAATTCGAAGAGCCTGCACGAGATCAGCTTCCCCCGTAAGTCGGTCATCGTCCTCGGAAACGAGCGGACCGGCCTCAAGGAGGACGAGCTGGCGTGCGTGGACGAATGCGTGGAAATCCCGGTCTGGGGCTCCCCGCACAGCTACAACGTCGCCACCGCCGGCGCCATGGCCATGTACGAGTACTGCCGGCAGTTCCCGACCGGCTGACCCGGCCGGCTCACTCCTCCGGTCCGGCCGTGACCGCTGTCAGGGTCGCGATGACCTCGGTGCTGTCCGAGTCCAGCCGGCGCGCCCACGACGAGGAGACGGCAGCGGCCTCCTCGGCCTTCGTGAGCTGGAAACCGGTGACCTTCCAGCCGGCCGCGAGCGCCTTTCCGGTGAGCACCTCTTCGACGTACGGAGGGGTCAGCTCCGGAAGTCCCTGGATGTCCCGCGGCACGGGCTCCCGCCAAATGCTGGTGCCGACCGTCGCCGTGAGCGGCGCATTCGGCCTGGCGACGGTACGAAGACCGCTCCAGATGTCCTCGTCGCCGCGTACGAGACCGTGGAGCAGTTTCCCCCACGGCATCAGGACCAGCAATTCATCGGCGGCCCCCCGAAGCTCCTCCGGGGCATTCTCGATCGCCGCGTTCACGAGCAGCAGATTGGGTACGCCGCCCTTGGCGGGTTTGCGGCGGCTGCGAATGCTCGTCTGTGTCATCCGCTGCCACGCCGGGTCCACGCCCACGACCAGCCAGTCCGGATTCTCCTTGGCGATGCGATAGGACGCCCGGGCGTCCCCCGTACCGACATCGACGACGACCCGGGAACTCTCCTGGACCAGCCGCTCGAATTCACCCTCGGCGGCCTTTTCGAGCTTCTTGCCCCGCACGATCTGCATCACGGCCAGTGCTTTCTTCTCTCGGCTGTCCGGACGGCGGCGGCCGGTCCCGGCGGGCGTCCCGCCGCCCCCGGCATGATCCCCCAGCACGGGGCCCGGTGACCAACCGGCACCGGAGGCGGGCACACGTAAAACCGCCCCCGATCCGTTCACACGGTTCGGGGGCGGTTCTCGCTGGCGGTAGCGGAGGGATTTGAACCCTCGGTGAGTTTCCCCACACTCGCTTTCGAGGCGAGCTCCTTCGGCCGCTCGGACACGCTACCGAGAGAGAGCTTAGACCATGTTGGCCGTACGCCGAAATCCGTTACGGGGCGACGCCACGCGCCCCGGCCGGGCCAGGTCAGCGGTCCCGGAAGAAGGCCGTCAGCGGGGCCGCGCACTCGGCCTCCAGGACCCCGGCGACCACCTCGGGGCGGTGGTTGAGGCGGCGGTCGCGTACGACGTCCCAGAGCGAGCCGGCGGCCCCGGCCTTCTCGTCCCGGGCGCCGTAGACCACCCGGTCCACCCGGGCCTGCACCAGGGCGCCCGCGCACATCGTGCAGGGCTCCAGGGTGACCACCAGGGTGCAGCCGGACAGGCGCCACTCGCCGAGTGCGGCGGCGGCCCGGCGCAGCGCCAGGACCTCGGCGTGCGCGGTCGGGTCGCCGGTCGCCTCGCGTTCGTTGTGCCCGGTGGCCAGCGGGGCGCCGTCCGGGCCGAGGACGACGGCGCCGACCGGTACGTCACCGGTCGCCGCCGCACGGCCGGCCTCGGCCAGGGCGCGGCGCATCACCGCCCGCCACGGGTCCCGTACGGGATCGGGCAGGTCCGGGTCGTGCGGACGGGATGCTTCGCTCACCCGCGGGACCCTAGCGGACGGTCTCCAGCACCTCGGCCGCCCCGAGGGCGTCCGCGATCTCGGCCAGGGCGTCCGTCCGCAGCATCAGCAGCTCGGCCTCGGGGAGCCCGAGGTCGGACAGGACCCCGGAGTCGCCGATCGGGCCGGCCGGGACGACGCCCGCGGAGGGCCCTTCGTCGTCACCGTCGTCGTCGTTGGATGCGGTCTCGGGCTCGCCGTCCTCGGTGCCGTCGAGGCCGACGAGCTCCTCCAGGGCGGCGATCGTGTCCTCGGCGCCTGGTTCGCGGCCGAGCAGTTCGTCGGTGAGCAGGATCTCCCCGTACGAGGAGCGGGCGGCGGCGGAGGCGTCCGAGACGTAGATCCGGGGGTCCTCCTCACCGTCCACCCGGACGACGCCGAACCAGGCGTCCTCCTGCTCGATGAACACGAGCACCGTGTCCTCGTCAACCGAGGCGTCACGGGCCAGATCCGTCAGGTCGGACAGGGTCTCCACATCATCGAGCTCCGTGTCGCTCGCTTCCCACCCGTCTTCGGTGCGCGCGAGCAGTGCGGCGAAGTACACCGTGACTCTCCCTCTGGTCTCGGGGCCAAGGGCCGGTCCGGGCGGGGAACAGCCGGTGCTCCGGCTGCCCTGCGTCCCGCCCATTCGGCATCGTGACAGATACCGGCGCTCCGCGAGAGCAGTTCGGCGGTTGAGTCGGCCACCAGTTCTCTCCACCACCGTCACCAGCGGCTTTTCCGCAGGTCGGAGGGGCTACCAGCGGAACGTGCGCATCCGCATGGCCTGGCGCATTCGGGCGGCTTTGACCCGCCGCGGCTGGACCCGGTCGCGCAGCGCCTTCGCCTCGTGGAGCTCGCGGAGGAACTGGGCGCGCCGCCGCCGGCGCTGTGCGTCGGTCTCAGGAGTGTCGGGGGTGTCCGGTGCGCCGGGGGTGTCCGGTGTGCTCCGGGGAGTCCGCGCGTTCCGGGGGTCCTCGGCGCTCTGTGCCCCGTCGGCCATCGGCTCTTCACCCCCAAGGCTGGCTGCGTCGCTGGGTCCGTATGCCACCACCTTCCCCCCGAACGTGTGGATGATGCCAGCGCACGGGTGCGGGAGGCGCGGCTACGCTGGGAGTCATGCGGATCCACGTCGTCGACCACCCGCTGGTCGCGCACAAACTCACCACCCTGCGCGACAAGCGCACCGACTCCCCGACCTTCCGGCGCCTCGCCGACGAGCTGGTGACCCTGCTCGCGTACGAGGCCACCCGCGATGTGCGCACCGAACAGGTCGACATCGAGACCCCGGTGACACCCACCACCGGAGTGAAGCTGTCGTACCCCCGCCCCCTGGTCGTCCCGATCCTGCGGGCCGGTCTCGGCATGCTGGACGGCATGGTCCGGCTGCTGCCGACCGCCGAGGTGGGCTTCCTGGGCATGATCCGCGACGAGGAGACGCTCAAGGCGTCCACGTACGCGAGCCGGATGCCCGACGACCTCTCGGGCCGCCAGGTCTATGTGCTCGACCCGATGCTGGCCACCGGCGGCACGCTCGTCGCGGCCATCCAGGAGCTGATCAGGCGCGGCGCCGACGACGTCACCGCGGTCGTGCTCCTCGCCGCCCCCGAGGGCGTCGAGGTCATGGAGCGCGAGCTCGCCGGGACGCCGGTCACCGTGGTCACCGCCTCGGTCGACGAGCGGCTCAACGAGAACGGCTACATCGTGCCGGGCCTCGGCGACGCGGGCGACCGCATGTACGGCACCGTCGACTAGACGCCCGACTGGGCACCCGACCGGGCGCCCACCGCGCGAACGCCCCGCCCGGCGCCTTCCCCGGCAGTCAGCAGGAGGAGGGCGCCGGGGAGGGCTTCGTCAGCGCGGACAGCGCGGCGGCGGCCGTCTGCGGCTTGCTGAACGCCGTGAACTTCTTTCCGATGATCAGATCGACCTCCGCGTTCTTGCGGGCGTCGGTCTTCGTCGTGGCCCCGGGCAGCTGGGCGCCCAGCACCGGGAAGGTGCCGTCGGCGGCGGCCGGGGCGCCGAGCAGGATGCCCGTACCCGGCACCTTCTTGTCGTACGCGGCGGTGGCGTTCCCCACCTCGCCGATCTTGAACCCGCGCTTCTTCAGCTCGTCGGCGGCCGCCTTGGCGAGACCGCCGCGCGTGGTCGCGTTGTAGACGTTGACCGTGATCTTCGCGGGCTGCGGCAGCACCTTCGCGGGTTTCGACGCCTGCGGGGACGGGCAGCGCTCGTTCCGGTCGGCGGCACTGGCCGTCTTGTCGCCGCCGGTGAAGACATCGATGAGCTGGAGCGTGCCCCATCCGGCCAGCCCGAGGGCGACCACGGAGGCGATGGTCGCGAAGATCATTCTGCTGCGGCGGCGGGGGCGTCGCATGCGGGGGTACTTGTCACCCGTGATGCGGTACTTTCCGCCCATGCCGGGGGGAGTGAGCATGCTCATGGGCGCAGCGTAGTGCGACCTGGTGATGATGCCTACTAAATGATCAACGGATCGCACCCGTCCGGGTGGGAAAACACCCGAACGAACCCCCGTACGGGCCCCGGGGCGTCAGCCGAGTTCGAGCACGCGGGCGTGCAGCACCTGGCGCTGCTGGAGCGCGGCACGGACCGCGCGGTGCAGCCCGTCCTCCAGATAGAGGTCGCCCTGCCACTTCACGACGTGCGCGAACAGGTCGCCGTAGAACGTGGAGTCCTCGGCGAGCAGGGTTTCGAGGTCCAGCTGGCCCTTGGTGGTGACGAGCTGGTCGAGGCGGACCGGGCGCGGCGCGACGTCCGCCCACTGCCGGGTGCTTTCCCGGCCGTGGTCGGGATAAGGCCGCCCATTTCCGATGCGCTTGAAGATCACACGGAAAGCCTACCGGTCAAGAGCCACCGGGCGCAGCCACGATGGCCACCACGCCGCGCACAAGAGGGCTCACTTGCCCTTCGCCGCGGCTTTCGCGGCCTTCGCGGCCTGCTTCGCCTCCTGCTTGTACGCGCGTACCTCGGCCAGTGACTCGGGGCCGGTGATGTCCGCGACGGACCGGTGCGAGCCCTCCTCGCCGTACGCCCCCGCCGCCTCCCGCCAGCCCGGCGGCCTGACCCCGAACTGCTTGCCGAGGAGCGCGAGGAAGATCTGTGCCTTCTGCGTGCCGAACCCGGGCAGGGCGTTGAGCCGCCGGCGCAGCTCCGCCCCGGTCGCGGCGTCGCTCCAAACGGCGGCTGCCTCACCGTCGTACTGCGCCACCAGGAACTGGCAGAGCTGCTGCACCCGCTTCGCCATCGAGCCCGGATAGCGGTGCAGCGCGGGTTTGGCGGTGAACAGTCCGGTGAACGCCTCCGGGTCGTACGAGGCGATCTCATGGGCGTCCAGATCGTCCTTGCCCATGCGCTGCGCCAGGGTGTGCGGGCCGGCGAAGGCCCACTCCATGGGCACCTGCTGGTCGAGCAGCATGCCCACCAGGGCGGCGAGCGGACTGCGTGCGAGAAGCTCGTCCGCCGCCGGCTCCTGGGCGATCCGGAGGGTGATGTCTCGGCCATCGTCGCTCTTGGTCATGGGCGGCATCATGACGAGCGCCGGGGGCGACGGCCAGCACAACCACCGCCGACCGGACGGTTTGCAGCCGTTTGCCGGTCAGCGGGGGCCGCTCAGGCGCCCGCGGGCGCCGGAACCGGGGCGCTTCCCGGCTCCGGGGCCGGCGTGCGGCGGGTGCGGCGCTCGGCCTGCGCGAGATGGGCGATCACGTGCGAGTGAAAGCGGTCCACGGCGTTGTCGACGCTGCGGATGAACCCGGTCTCGGCGTTGCCCCGGGTGGCGCCCATGCTCTTGAAGAGGGAGAGCCGGAATCCCGTGATCCGGCCGCCGTCGCGGGGAAGCACGTCGCCCGGCTCCGGACGGAGGCGTTCCAGGGTGCCGCGCGGGCCGTTCTGTCCCTCCACCAGCGTTTCGACGTGCAGATCGGCGGGCGCCTCGGCGAGCTGCCGCATCAGGCGCTTGGCCGACGTCAGCGGGTAGGCCCCCTCGGGCACCGGGATCTCCACCGAGGTGCGCAGCTTCCCGGTCCGCAGGTCGGCGACGATCGTGATGGTGCCGGGCGATCCTTCCACCCGCAGTTCGGCGGCGAGCCGCCCCTCCTCGCAGAGCCGGTCGGCGTGTGCCGCGCGGCGCGAGAGGGCGGTGGTGCCGCGCTGGGTGCGCTGGACGGGCAGGGCCTTCTGCCCCAGCTCGCCGCCGATCCGCAGGCAGACCTGGCGGATGAGCCGTTCCCAGCTCTCCACGACCTCCACGGCGCGCGGGTCGCCCTGGCTGAGCGTCTCCTCGTCGATGCCGTTGCGCACGGGCACCCAGGAGGGGCCCATGTTCTGGAAGCCGTGGCAGCCGGAGTTCTCGTGCTGGAGGTAGTGCAGCAGCTCCTGGAGGAGCCATGCGTGGGCGGCGTTGCCCACGCCCTCGTGCCGGATGAGCATCTGGGCCTGGTGCGCCACCTCCGCCCACGACAGGTGCCACAGGGCCACCTTGTGCTTGCGCCGCCCGTCCGTCTTGACCTCGACCAGCGGGCTGCCCTCCAGCGCCACGTCGTTGGAGAGCGTGATCACCGCCTCGTAGCCGCGGCGGGCGGCGATGTCCATGTAGTTCTGGACCTGCTCCGACCTCAGCGCGTTCCCGTTGGTCTTCGTCTCCACGAGCGCGGTCCACAGCTTCCCCGCCCGCTCGACCCGGATCACCCCGTCGGGACGTTTCGGGGTCTCGCCGTGTGGGAGGGAGACCTCGGTGAAGGTCTGCATACGCCCTGCGGGGGCCCCGAAGGCGGCGGTCAGCCGGCGCCCGAACTCCGGGACCTGCGCCATCACGGACAGCAGTACGGAGGTCGCCCGGACCTCGCGCTCCTTGTCGCTCTTGAGGTTCGATGCGGGGAAGAGGCGTGCGGCCCGCCAGGAGTCGTTCTCGGCGAGCGACTTCGTGGCGACGGCGGGCAGGGTCACCTTCTTCTTCGCCGTACGGGCACGGGGGCGCTTGGGGGCGGGGGCGGGTGCGGCTGCGGCCGGCTGCTCGGCCGTCGCGGTTTGCGGGCCCGGCTGCGCGGGAACGGCGGGGAGCGGCTGGGCGGCTCCGGCGGACTCGACGGCGGGCGCGGCGCCTTCCCCGTCACCGGGGTCCGTAACCCTTTCCGCGGCCTCTTCCGCGGCCCCGTCCGACGCCTCGTCCGCGACCTCCGACGCCTCGTCCGCGACCTCCACCGCCTCGTCCGCGACCTCCGCCGCCTCGTTCTCCCCCTCGTCGTCCACATCGATGCCGAAGTCGGTGGCGAGGCCGGCGAGCCCGGTCTCGTAACCCTGGCCGATGGCCCGGTACTTCCACTCCGTACCGCGTCGGTACAGCTCGCCGAAGATGAAGGCGCTCTCCACGGACGCGTCGCCGATCGAGAACCCGAGCAGCACCTCGCCGGAGCGGTCGGCGACGGTCATCCGCAGGTCGTCCAGGTCGCCGAAGCGGGAGCCGCCGTACCGGCTGGCGGCGACGACCAGGCGCTCGACGTCTTCGGGGACGGCGGTCAGGTCGAGGCTGATGCGGTCCTCGCTGCCGCCGTCCGTCGGCGTCTTGCCCAGCAGCTGCACGCTGCCGTCGGCCGCGGAGGGGTTGTTGTAGTAGAAGAAGTCGGCGTCGCCGCGGACCTTTCCGCCCGCGTCCAGCAGAAGCACGGACACGTCCGCGTCACCGTCCCCCGCGGCGCTGCTCCAGCTCAGGCTCGCGATGACCGTGCCGGCATCCTCGCTGAGGTCCGCCAGCCCGACGTTGGCACCCTTGGTCATCTCACGCATGCAGTCCCCCTAGAGCCTGTCGTCAAACTGCCGTCTGCCGGGCGACGCCATGCACGCACTCTCGCCGCACCGGCCCCAGACCCCAGTACATCCAGTACAGAGGTCTGGGGCCGGCACGCCGAGAGCACGCACCTGACGCCGCCCGGCCCGCCCTCCGGGCGGACGACGCCAGTTTGACGACAGGCCCTAGAGCCTTTCGTTCGGCCCAGACGCGCGGCCGCGTCGGGTCGCGCCCTGGCGACGGCAGCAGGTTGTTCCGTGACACAGCGCAACTCGCCGCACACGGGAGAACCGTATCGCCCGTATGGACCACTCGTGAAGGAACCGTGAAGTCCGATTGCGGTCCGCGCGGAGCCGGTGAGGCGGCCTGCCGATATTGCGGGTCGTACGGGGCGCGCTGATTGCTACCGTCGGTGCGACAACGCACCGACCCGTTCGCCGGACGAGAAGGATCTTCCTCATGCATGATGCCCGCGCTCTGATCGACATGGGTGCCGAAGCGGTACGCCGGCTCGCTCGTCGCGGTTACACGCTGGACCTGCCCGCGCTGGAGGATCTCCAGTCCCGGCGGGTCCAGAACATCCGCTCGGCCGACGAGCTGCGCGCGGAGTCCAAGCGGGTGGCGAGCGAGGTCCAGCAGACGGCGCGTCAGGGCGGTGACATCACCAAGCTGAAGGAGCGGGCCCGCGAGCTGAAGGACGAGATCCGGAACATCGACGCGGACCAGGAGCAGGTCCAGGAGCAGCTGAACGACCTCCTCCTGAGCATCCCCAACCTCCCGGCCGACGAGGCCCCGGACGGCGACAGCGACGCGGACGCGGTCGAGGTCAGGCGGGTGGGCACGCCGCCGGTGTTCTCCTTCGAGCCGAAGGACCACGTCGACCTCGGCGAGGCGACGGGCATCCTCGACTTCGCCCGGGCGACCAAGCTCTCGGGCTCCCGTTTCGCGGTCACGCGCGGCGCGGGCGCGGCCCTGGAACGCGCCCTGGCGACCCTCTTCCTCGATCTGCACACCCGCCGCCACGGCTACGTCGAGCACGCGGTCCCGTATCTGGTCACCCGTAAGACCATGACCGGCACCGGGCAGCTCCCGAAGTTCGAGGAGGACCTGTTCAAGACGGGGGTGGCCGAGCGGGAGCTGTTCCTCATCCCGACGGCCGAGGTCCCGCTGACCAACCTGTACGCGGACGAGATCATCCCGCCCGCCGAGCTTCCCCTCGCCCTGACCGCCCAAACCCCGTGCTTCCGGTCCGAGGCGGGTTCGTACGGCCGGGACACCCGGGGGCTGATCCGGCAGCACCAGTTCTCGAAGGTCGAGATGGTCCGCATCGTCGACCCGGCGGAGGCCGACGCGGAGCTGGAGCGGATGGTCGGCCACGCCGAGGCGTGCCTGAAGGAGCTCGGCCTCGCCTACCGCGTCGTCATGCTCGCCGCCGGCGACACGGGGTTCTCGGCGCAGCTCACGTACGACATCGAGGTCTGGATTCCGAGCCAGAACACGTACCGCGAGATCTCCTCGGTCTCCCACTTCGGTACGTTCCAGGCTCGTCGTGCCCATATCCGCACCCGCGACGAGAACGGCAAGCCCAAGCTCGTCGCCACCCTCAACGGCTCCGGCCTGCCCATCGGCCGCACCCTGGCCGCGCTCCTCGAACAGTGCCAGCAGGAGGACGGCTCCCTCGTCCTGCCGGAGGTCCTGGCCCCGTACCTCGGCTTCCGCCGGATCGCGGCGGACGGGACGCCGGAGGCGTAGGGCGCCTCAGCCGGCCGCCGCGCGCGGCACGCCGTGGAACACCTCGCGCGTGTGCCAGTCGCGGTGGTCCGGGGCGACCGGGGCGGCGGCGGACTGCGGTCCGATGAGCGGGCGGCCGGCGAGCGCGATGACGTGCGCGCCGGCCGCCGCGCTGTGGCCGACGAAGCTCTGCGAGACGAGGATGCGGTCGTCGGCGCCGAGGCCGAGGACACCCTTGTCGAACAGCTTGTGGTGCAGGGAGCAGAGGCAGAGCCCGTTCTCGACCACGTCCGGCCCGTCGAACGCCCACCACCGCACATGGGCGGCCTCAAGCCCGACGGGCACGGCGCCGATGCGCCCGTCGTACCCGCAGAACGCGCACCGGTACTCGTACGCCGTCAGCACCTGCTCCCGCATCCGCGGATCCCGCCCCCGCCGCGCGGCCGGCAGCGCCTGCGCGGTCTCGGCCGGCTGGAGCTCCAGCCCGACCGCCTCGCACAACTCCTCGTGCAGGGAGGGCGGGAAGTTGAGGTCGAGCAGTACCCGCGCCATCCGCCCGAGCAACGACGGCTCCCGCCGCAACGCGTCCCGCAACTCCGGCACCAGCCGCCCGGTCGCCCCCGTCGCCCGCAACTCCCGTACGCCGGTGCCGGGACTCCCCGCCCCGTGATCGGTGCGCACCTCCCACACCCCGTCGCTCACGAGATGGTGGAACGGATACGCGGGCGTCGTCGGGCGCCCCGGCCCGTACTCGTCCAGCAGCCGCTTCAGGTCCGCCTCCACGGAGCTGTACCGCAGTTCCCCCGCGGCATCCCGCTGAAACCGCGCAAGCGCGTACAACACCAACAACGGCTTGTGCGGCGCCCGCACCCCGCTCCGGGTCCACTGCCGCAGGGTCGCGGTCCGTTCCAGCCAGTCCATCCGTCAGCCGGCTCTCCTCGTGAGGGTTCGGCCGATCATGGCACACGGCTGCCCGGCTGTTCCCGGCGCTTCCTCAATCGCGCTGTGCCTGGAACACGCGGCCCCGATCGGAGGCGTACGCACTCCCGGACAGCCCGGCGGACCACACCGGTTGGCCCGTTTTCGGCCCTCGCTATCCGGCGCCTCCGGCTCCCGATAGCGGCCGGATAGAGCGGCGGGCAGGGGCGGATAGAGGGCTTCGGGAGAGTGGGCTCTGCCAGGCCGCCCCCGCCCAGATCGTGAGGACTCGAAGATGATCCAAACCCAACCGCGCCCGGTGCCCGAGGAGGTGACGTCCTCGGATGCCGTAAGGCTCAGCTCCGTCGTGAAGCGGTTCACCGATTCCAAGGGAGAGCGGTTCACCGCCGTCGACGGCATCGACCTGCGCATCCGGCGGGGTGAGATCGTGGCCTTCCTCGGACCGAACGGCGCAGGCAAGACGACCACCATCGACATGCTGCTCGGGCTGACCCGGCCCGACGAGGGCTCGGTGCGGTTGTTCGGACGCGAGCCGCGGCAGGCGGTGCGCTCCGGGCAGGTCGCGGCGGTGCTCCAGACGGGCGGGCTGCTGCCCGACCTGAGCGTCGAGGCCACCGTACGGATGCTGGGCTCGCTGCACCCCGGCGCCGACGTCGACGCGGTGCTGTCCCGGGCCGGGCTCGACCAGCTGCGCCGCCGCCGCGTCGCGGAGTGCTCCGGCGGCGAGCAGCAGCGGCTGCGGTTCGCGCTGGCCCTGCTCTCCGGGCCCGAGCTGCTGGTCCTGGACGAGCCGACGGCCGGCATGGACGTCGTCGCCCGGCGGGACTTCTGGGCCACGGTGCGCGAGGACACGGAGCACGGCATGACGGTCATGTTCGCCACCCACTACATGGAGGAGGCGGACCGGTTCGCCGACCGGGTGGTGATGATCGACAGCGGCCGTGTGGTCGTCGACGGACCGGTGTCCGACGTGCGGTCCGCGCTCAGCGGGCGCACCGTGTCGGCGCGGATCGACGAGCGGGGCGCGGCCGCGCTCGCGCAGTCCCCGCTGGTCCGCGCGTACGAACCGCGCGGCGGGCGGTACCACTTCGACACCGACGACTCCGACGCGCTGCTGCGCCTGCTGATCGGGGAGACGTCCGCCACCGACATCGAGGTCACCCCGCGCAGTCTCGAAGAGGCGTTCATGACCCTCACCCACCACAGCCGTACCGAAGGGGGCACCCGATGAACTCCGCCTCGGCCACCCATGAGGTGCGGACCTCGCCGTTCAGCGGCGTCAACACGGTCTTCATCGGCTACGAACTGCGGCGCCGCTTCAACCGGCAGACCACGATCTTCACGCTGCTGCTGCCGGCCGTCCTCTACCTGGCGCTCTTCCGTACCGAACCCGACGGCGCCACCCTCCCGCACGGCAACTTCGCGGCCTGGATGATGACCGGAATCGCCGTGTACGGAGCGGCGACCGCGGCGGTCAGCTCCGCGGCCACCATCTCCGTGGAGAAGGCGTCCGGCTGGATGCGCACCATGGCGCTCAGCCCGCTCGCGCCCCCCGGCTATCTCTTCGTCAAGGTGCTGTCCTCCGTGATCATGGCGGCGGTTCCGGTGGCCGTCGTGGGTGTGCTCGGTGTGTTCACCGGAGTCGAGGCCACGGCCACGGTGTGGGTGTCGTCCCTGCTGGTGGCATGGCTCGGCGCGGCGGTCTTCGCCGCTCTCGGCATCACGCTGGGGCTCGCGCTGAAGCCCGAGACGGTGATGCACATGCCGGGGCTGACCATGACCGCGCTCGCCTTCCTCGGCAACCTCTTCATCCCGCTCTCCGGCACCATGCTGGAGATCTCCCGCTACACGCCGATGTTCGGCGTCTCCACGCTCGCCCGCTACAGCCTGACCGAGGGCTACTCGTTCAGCGGTGAGCACTCCAGCCTCACGATGGCGGTGGTCAACACCGTCGCCTGGTTCGCGGCCTTCTCCTTCATGGCCGTACGCCGCTTCCGCAAGAGCACCGGCCGCAACTGAGGCCCGCGCCCCTCCCTTCCCCTCCCGCACGGCACGACACACCGGGCCCCCGCACCGGTCGACGACAGCTCTACGAAAGGAGATTCGAACTCATGTACGCATTCGTTGCGCCGGGACAGGGCTCCCAGACCCCGGGCATGCTGGCCGGCTGGCTGCGCGACCCGGTACACGCCGAGCGGCTGCGCGCCTGGTCCGAGGCCGCCGATGTGGACCTCGTGCACCTCGGCGGCAGGGCACCGGCCGCGGAGATCGCCCGCACCGAGAACACCCAGCCGCTGCTGGTCGCCGCCGGGCTCCTCGCCCATGAGGCGCTCACCAAGGGCGAGCCGGACGGCCCGCTGGTGGCCGCCGGGCACTCGGTCGGGGAGCTGACCGCGGCGGTGTACGCCGGAGCGCTCGCCCCCGCCGACGCCGTGCGGCTGGCCGCCGTACGAGGCCGGGCGATGGCCGAAGCCTGCGCCGAGGTCCCCACCTCGATGGCGGCCGTGGTCGGCGGCGAGGAGGCCGACGTACTCGAACGCATCAACGAACTGGGCCTGTACGCGGCCACGTTCAACGGTCCGGGCCAGATCGTCGCGGCCGGGGCCACGGCGGACCTGGAACGGCTCGCCGCCGCCCCGCCGCGCTCCGCCACGGTCAAGCCGCTCCAGGTCGCCGGGGCCTTCCACACCCCGTACATGGAGTCCGCGCGCCGGGCCGTCGCCGAGGCGGCCGAGCGGACGCCGTTCCAACGGCCGGCCGGGGCCCTCCTGTCGAACGCCGACGGCTCGGTCGTCCGCGAACCGGACGACATCCGCCGCCGCCTGGTCGAACAGGTCGTCAAGCCGGTGCGCTGGGACCTGTGCATGGAGTCCCTGGGCCGCATCGCACCCGAGGTGACGGTCTGTCTGCCGCCCGCCCGCACCCTCTCGGGCATCTTCAAGCGCCGGCTGCCCGACCTGGCCGTCGTCTGCGTCACCACCCCCCGCGACCTGGACAAGGCGCACGCCCGGATCGGCGCCGCCGGCGCCTGGAACGAGGAGCTCGTCCATGCCGGTGTCTGAGCTGTTCGCACACGCCCGCGCCGAGCGCCCCGGGCACCTCGCCCTCGTCGACGCCACGGGTCCGCTGACCTACGCCGAGCTGGGCACCGAGACCGACCGGGCCGTCGGCTGGCTGCGCGGCCGGGGAGTGGGCGCCGGTGACCGCGTGGTCTACGCGGGCGGCGGCGACCGCACCCTGCTCGCCCTCCTGTGGGCCACGCTCCGCATCGGGGCGGTGTTCGTGCCGGTGCACCCCGAGCTCACCGACCTCCAGATCGACCACATCGTGCGGGACTGCACGGCCGCCCTCGCCATCTGCCCGCCCACCGCGGGCGGCGCCGCCCGCCGGACCGTGGCGGCGGAACAGGCCGCACGGGAGATCGCGGACACGCCCGAGGACCACACCGCGGCCGAGGTCGCCGACGACGCGGTCGCCCTGCTGATCTACACCTCCGGCACCACCGGCCGCCCCAAGGGCGTCGTCTGCCCGCACCGGCAGATCCTCGCCGCGGTGCGCGGCATCAACGCCGGACTCGGCTACCGCGCCGACGACGTGGTGCTGTGCCGGCTGCCGCTCTCCTTCGACTACGGCCTCTACCAGGCCCTGCTGTGCACGCTGGCCGGCTCCGCCCTGGTGCTCACCAACCGGGGCGGCGACGTCGGACTGATCCGGGCGATCGAACGCCATGGCGTCACCGTCGTCCCGCTGGTCCCCTCGCTCGCCCAGATCCTCGTCCTGTTGCAGCGCAAGCTGCGCCGCTCCACCAAGGTCCGGCTGTTCACCAACACCGGCGCCCGGCCCAGCCCGGCGATGATGCGCGAACTGCTCGACGCCTTCCCGGACTCCGTGTTCGCCTCGATGTACGGGATGACCGAGTGCAAGCGCATCTCGGTCCTGGACCCGGCGCTCTACGAACGGCACCCCGACTCGGTGGGCCGCGCCATCCCCGGTGTGCACGTACGGATCGCCGGCCCGGACGGCCGGGACCTGCCGCCGGGCGAGACCGGCGAGATCGTCGTCCGGGGCGAGACCGTGATGGCCGGCTACTGGGGCGTCCCGCTGGAGCGGCAGAGCCGGTACGTGCCCCTCGGCGACGGCTCCCTGGAGCTGCGCACCGGTGACCAGGGCCGGTTCGACGCCGACGGGCTGCTGTACTTCGTCGGCCGCGACGACGACGTGATCAAACGGCGCGGGGTGCGGATCGGCCTGTCCGAGATCGAACTCGCCGCCGAGCGCATACCGGGCGTGTACGCCGCCGTCGTACCGCGCCCCGCCGATGAGGACGCCCCGCTCCTGCTCGCCGTACAGACCGAGCTCGACCCGCAGGAGGTCCGGGCGGCTCTCGTGGACCGGCTGGACCCGGCCCGTCGCCCCGACGGGATCGTCCCGATCGACTCCGTGCCGCTGACCGCCAACGGCAAGCCCGACCGCGCGGCCGTCGCCCTGCTGCTCCAGGCCGGGGCCGGCACCGCACCCTCCACCACCGTCCCCGCCGCACTCACAGGGAGCTCCCATGGACCAGTCGCAGTTTGACCAGCTCGTAGAAGAGATCTGCGCCGTGCAGGTCAGCAGCTCCGAAGTGCCGCTCGTGGACCTCGGCGTGGACTCGCTGCACACCGTCGCCCTGGTGATGGCCGTCGAGGACAGGTTCGACATCGAGCTGGACCCCGACGCGCTCGCCGACCTCTCGCTCACCTCGTCGGCCGGCCTGCTCGGGCTCGTGCACGAGCAGCTGGCGAGCGGTGCGAACGCGCTGTCGGGGAGCTGACCGCCATGTGGACCGACGTAAGACCCTCGCCCGAGATGCCGCAGCTCTTCGAACGGGGCGGCGACCTGATCTCGTTCGCCGGCGGCCTGCCGGACCTGGACCTGCTGCCCCTGAAGGAGCTCTCCGAACAGTTCGCCCGGCTGACCCGGATCGGCGGCCGGATCGCGCTCCAGTACAGCACCCCGCACGTGGCCAAGGCCCTCGTCCCCGCCATCACCGACCTGATGGCCCGTGAGGGCGGCAGCACCGCGGCCGCGAACCTGGTGCCGACCGCCGGCTCCCAGATGGGCCTGCTGGCCCTCGGCCTCGGCCTCGCCGCACCGGGCGAGACCGTCCTGTGCCAGACCCCCGCCTACCCGGGCGCGGCCACCGCCTTCCGCACGGCGGGACTGCGGCTGCACGGCGCCCCCGAGGACGCCGAAGGGCTCGACCCGGTGGCGCTCCGGGAGACCGTGGCCCGGCTGCGGGCCGACGGACAGCGGGTACGGATGCTGTACTGCAACCCGACCTTCCAGAACCCCACCGGCGCCACCCTGTCCGTCGAGCGCCGCCACCGGCTGGCGGAGGCGGCCCGGGAACTGGACCTCCTGATCGTCGAGGACAACCCCTACGGGCTGCTCGGCTTCGACGGCGGCACGGTCCCCGTCCTCCAGGGCATCGACCCGGAGAACGTCGTCTACCTCGGCACCTTCTCCAAGGTCTTCGCCCCCGGACTGCGCTGCGGCTGGATCGCCGCGCCCGAGCCGGTCGCGGACCGGCTGCGCCGTACGACCGAGGTGATGGCGCTGTCGCCGTCGGCGTTCGCCCAGGCCGCGCTCGCCGCGTTCCACGCCCGCGGTGGCTGGGACGGCCTGATCGACGCCTACCGCGAGCGCTACCGGGAGCGGTGCGGCCTGATGGCCGACGCCCTGGAGGCGGAGCTGGGGACCGACGGCCCCTGGCGGTGGGAGCGGCCGGACGGCGGCTTCTATCTGTGGCTGCGGCACGAGGGCGGCGCCGACACCGGCCGCTTCGCCCAAGCGGCCGCCGCGCAGGGCGTGTCCTTCGTCCCCGGCAGCCACTTCGGGCTCGACGGGGAGTGCGGCGACCGGCTGCGGCTCTGCTTCAGCAACGTCCCGCGCAAGCGCATCGCCGAGGGCGTCACCCGGCTCGCGGCGGCACTGCGCGACACGCCGGCCGGCACCGGTGCGGACCTCGAAGCGGACCTCGGGAGGCGGGCCGCGTGACCAGCACCCGTGAAGCGCTGCGCGAGCACGACTGGGCCGACTTCCGGCCGTCCCGGCGCCTCGGCGACAGCGAGTGGCACATGTGGGGCGTCGGACTCCTGCGCAGCGCGGGCTTCCCCGCCTCCGGACTCGACCTGCTCGGCGGGCCCGCGGCCGCCGCCGCGGCCGACCGGGGCGACGAGGACGCCTTCACCGCCGCCTACCTCGCCGACAGCGCGGCCGAGACGCGGCGGCTGGCCGCCCTCGCCCGCGACGAGAAGGTCCGTACGGCCATCGCCTGGCAGAACCGCACCGTCTACCGCGTGCTCGACGCGCTCGCCGCCGGCACCGGCAAGGAGTCCAAGCGCAAGCAGCGCGAGCGCACCCTGGCCATGTACTGGCTGCGCTACTGCGCCAAGGCCGAGACCATCGGCTTCTTCGGCCCGGCCGCCTGGATGTCCGTCGGGCGGGCGCCCGACGGCCTCGCGGTGGACCACGGCGAACGGCTCGTCACGCGCAGCCGTACGTACTTCGAACGCTGGGCCCTGGCCGCCGTCGCGGACTGGATGGTCGCCCAGCCCGGCGCCCGCTGGTGGTTCCCGCCGCTGCCGCGCCCCGACGTCCACCTCGACGGCGACCGGCTGCTGCTGCCGGGCGGACGGGTGACGCGGCTGCGCCCGGAGGACCGGCAGGTCCTCGGCCACGCGGACGGGGAGCGCAACGGCGCGGCGATCACCGAGGCCCTGGTCCGCGAGGACGGCTGGGACCCCGAGGGCGCCCGGCCCCGCGTCGAGAAGATCCTGACCCGGCTGCTCAAGCAGCGCGTGCTGACCTGGGACGCCAACATCCCGGTCGACGTGCGGGCCGAGCGGATTCTGCGACGGCGGGTCGCCGCCGTCGCCGACCCCGAGCTGTTCGTCCGCTTCGAGACCGTCCTGACCGGGCTCGACCGGCACCGCGAAGCCATCGACGCCGCCACCACCTCCGACGAACTCGCGGACCGGCTCGACGAGCTGGACGCGTACTTCGTACGTACGACCGGGCTCGACGCGTCCCGCGACGAGGGCAAGGCTTACGCGGGCCGCACCCTCTGCTACCAGGACGCGGTACGCGACTGCCGGGTCGAGGTCGGCACCGGCTTCGTGGACGGGATCGCCCGGCCGCTCGCCCTGGTGGCCGACGCGGCGGACTGGTTCGGCAACCGCCTTGTGGAGCTGGTCGAGGCGGAGGTGGCCGGATTCGTCCGGGCCGCCGCGGCACGGCGCTCACCCGTCACCCTCGCCGATGTGTGGCCCCAGGTGCTCGGCCTGTTCTGGGGCGACGCCGCCCGGCCGGTGCACACCGCCACGAGGGAGCTCGCCCGCAAGTGGCGCGAGGTCCTCGACCCGGCCGGCACGGAGCCGGTCGAGCTCCGGGTGGACGCCGTCGAGCGGCGGGCCCGCGAGGTCTTCGCCACCGGCCCGGTCCGCTCGCCCCATCTCGCCCTGCACAGCCCCGACCTCCAGGTGGTGCGGGAGGCGGACGGGGAGCTGACCGTCGTCCTCGGCGAGCTGCACGCCTGCCTGGCCACCTGCGACCTGCCGTTCCTCGACTGGACCAGTGACGCCGGCTCGCTGCGCGACAAGGTGAACGCGGCGATCGGCGCACCGCGCCTGGTGCCGCTGCTCCCGGTCGACTGGAAGCGCAACAGCGGCCGGATGGTGCCCGCGCCCATCGGTGAGGGCGACCGGCTCATCGGGTTCACCCGGGCACCGTTCGACGACCGGTCCCGGATCGACCCGGCCGCCGCGGTCAACCTGGCCGAGCGGGACGGGGAGGTCGTCGCCACCACGCCCGACGGGCGCGAGTGGAGCATGGCCGAACTGCTCGCCGTCCCGGTGTCGATCATCGCCGCCGACGCCTTCAAGATCGGGCTCGACCAGCCGCACGCCCCGCGCGTCAGCCTCGACGGGCTCGTCCTGTTCCGGGAGACCTGGCGGGTGCCGGCCGGGGAGATCCCCCTCGCCGCCAAGCCCGACCGGGCCGGCGACTACCTGGCCGTACGGCGCTGGCTGCGCGCACGCGGGCTGCCCGACCAGGCGTTCGTGAAGTTCCCGCAGGAGACGAAGCCGTCCCTGGTCGACTTCACCAGTCCCACCCTCGTGCTCTCCTTCGCCAACCTCGTCCGCCGCACCCGACGCCTCGGCGAGGACGCCACCGTAATCCTCAGCGAGCCGCTGCCGCACCCGCGGGACTCCTGGCTCACGGGGTCCGAGGGCGAGCGCTACGTCAGTGAACTCCGGCTGCAGATCAGCAGAAAGGTACCGGAATGACCGTGGCTCCCACCGACGCGACGGCCCGCGCCGCCACCGCGGCCCGGCCTCGCGACCCGGACATCATCGCGACGATCGGCGCCACCCCGCTGGTCGCCCTCGACCGCCTCTTCCCGCCCGGGCTCTTCCAGGTCTACGGCAAGTGCGAACGGTTCAACCCGGGCGGCTCCATCAAGGACCGGGCCGCCCGCTCCATGATCGAACACGCCCTGTCCACCGGTGCGCTGATACCGGGCATCTCCACGGTCGTGGAGTCCTCGTCCGGCAACCTGGGCATCGCCCTGGCGCAGCTCTGCAACTTCTACCGGCTCGACCTGATCTGCGTGGCCGACCCGCGCACCACCGCCCAGAACACCGCGATCATGCGGGCGTACGGGGCGACGGTCGAGATCGTGGACCGTGACCCGGAGACCGGCGAGTATCTGCCGTCCCGCATCCGGCGGGTGCGGGAACTGCTGCGCACCGTGCCCGACGCCTACTGGCCCAACCAGTACGGCAACGAGTACAACGCCCTCGCCCACCAGCACACCATGCGCGAGATCCACGAAGCGCTGGCCCAGGCCCCCGACTACCTCTTCCTGGCCGCCGGCACCACGGGCACGCTGCGCGGCTGCGCCGAGTACATCGCCGCCGAGGGGCTGCCCACCCAGGTGGTGGCGGTGGACGCGGTCGGCAGTGTGATCTTCGGCCCGCCCGAGTCCTGGGAGCTGGGGCACCGCCGCACCATCCCCGGGCACGGCGCGGCGGTGGTCCCGGCGCTGCTGCGGCCCGGTCTCGCGGACCGGGTGATGAAGGTGACCGACCTGGACTGTGTGCGCGGCTGCCGGGCCCTGCTGGCGAAGGAGTCGATCCTGGCCGGCGGTTCGTCCGGTGCCGTGGTGTCCGCCCTGCTGGACGCCGCCTCCTGGATCACCCCGGGCGCCACCTGCGTCGCGATCCTCCCGGACGGGGGCGACCGCTACCTCGACACGATCTACAGCGACTCCTGGGTCGAGTCCCGGTTCGGCTGACCGTCCCGCCCACGACGCGCCACGCGTCCCATCACACCCGTCTTCTCAGCCCATCTCCCACGCAGAGGAATTGACCAGACATGAGAATCCTCGGTCGCGAGGACGTCGCCGCCGCGCTCGACGGCCTCGACCCCGTCGTGCTCGACGCGGTACGTGCCGCGTACGTGCTGCACGGCCAGGGCCGCTCGGAGGTGCCGTTCTCCGGGTTCCTGCGCCCGCCCGGCGACGACGGCTCCCGCATCATCTCGCTCCCCGCCTACCTGGGCGGGCCGGAGCCCGTCATGGGCCTGAAGTGGATCTCCTCGTTCCCGGCCAACGTCGAGCGGGGCCTCCAGCGGGCCTCGTCGGTGCAGATCCTCAACGACCTGCGCACCGGCTACCCGACCGCCGTCCTGGAGGCCAGCCAGATCTCGGCATCCCGCACCGCGGCATCGGCCGCCCTCGCGAGCCGTACGCTGCACGGCGACCGCCGGGTGCGCACGGCCGGGCTGATCGGCTGCGGCACCATCAACCGGCGCGTCCTGGACTTCCTCGTGCTGGTCCACCCGGAGCTGCGCACGGTCATCGTGCAGGACGCGGTGCCCGGCCGCGCGGCCACCTTCGCGGCCCAGCTGGCGGCCGAGCGCCCGGAGATCAGCTTCGTGCCCGGTGACGTCGCAGACGCGCTGCGCGCCGCCACGGTCTCCGTCGCCACCACCGACTCCAGCTACTGGCTCGACCTCGCCGCCCACCCCGACCGGCCCGGGCACCAGGTGATCCTGCATCTGTCGCTGCGCGACCTGAGCACGGAATCCGTCCTGAACGCCTACAACGTGGTCGACGACATCGAGCACGTGATGCGTGAGCGGACCTCGCTGCACCGTGCCGAGCAGGAGGTGGGGCACCGCCGCTTCGTGGACGCCGAGATCGCCGCCGTGCTCGGCCAGAGCGAGGAGCCGGCCACCGAGGGGACCATCGTCTTCTCCCCGTTCGGCCTCGGCATCCTCGACCTCGCCGTCGCGCAGGCCGTCCTCACCGCGGCCACCAGGGACGGCATCGGCAGCGAGGCGGAGGGCTTCGACCCCGGCCGGCACCGGGTCACCGCGGCCATGGTGGGAGGCGTGGCATGAGCTTCCTGTTCCCCGAGGGCACCCGGGCCCTGGTCACCGGAGCCTCACGCGGCATCGGCGCGGCGACCGCGCTGGCGCTCGCCGAGCACGGGTGCGACGTCGTCCTCAACTACCGCGCCAGCGCGGCGAAGGCGGAGGAGGTCGCCGAGCAGATCCGCGCCCTGGGCCGCAAGGCCCTCCTCGTCCAGGCCGACGTCGGTGACGAGGCCCAGGTCATGGCGATGTTCAAGCGGGTACGCACCGAGTGGGGCCCGGTCCAGGTCGCCGTCCTCAACTCCGGTGTGACCGCGGACGGCCATCTCGCCGCCATGAGCAGCGCCAAGTGGCAGGAGGTCATCGGCACCAATCTCACCGGCTCCTTCTTCACCGCCCGCGAAGCCACCAAGCAGATGTACGCGAGCGGCGGCTCCATCGTCCTGATCGCCTCGACCAGCGGCATCGCCGGCCGGGCCGGCCAGGCCAACTACGCGGCCAGCAAGGGCGGCGTGATCTCCCTGGCCAAGACCCTCTCGTACGAGGTGGCGCCGCGCGGAATCCGCGTCAACGTCGTCGCCCCGGGGTTCATCGACACCGACATGGTGAAGAAGGTCCCCCCGGCCCACCTGAAGGAAGCCCTCCAGGTGATCCCGCTCGGCCGCACCGGCACCCCCGCCGAGGTCGCTCAGGCCGCTGTCTTCATGGCCTCGCCCGCCGCTTCGTACATCACCGGAAAGGTGCTGACCGTCGACGGCGGAATGATCCCCAACTAACCGTAAAAACCATCGATTCACAGGAGATACCCACTATGCCCACCGCCACCTTCGAGGACATCCGTACCCAGGCCGAGAACCGTCTCGACAAGAACATGAAGGTCAAGTCGATGATCATCGACCGGCTCGGGCTCGAAGTCGAGCCGGCCGTCGTCTCCGACAACCAGCCGCTGTTCGGCCGGGGCCTGGAGATGGACTCGCTGGACACGCTGGAGATCGTCGTCATGGTCAACAACGAGTTCGACGTGCTGATCAGCGACGACGACTTCGAGGCGTTCGGCTCCATCAACTCCCTGGTCGACTTCATCGAGGACCGGGAGACGGCCGCATGAGCACCGCGACCACCGCGCTCCTCGAAGCGCCGGCCCCCGCGCCCGTCCGCAAGGCGCTCAGCTACTCCTCGGACGACATCAAGCGGATGCTGCCGCACCGCTGGCCGATGCTGATGATCGACCGCGCGTACGACGTCGTCCCGGGTGTCTCGGGGCGCGGCGTCAAGAGCGTCTCCGTCAACGAGCCGTTCTTCGCCGGGCATTACCCGGACCACTCGATCATGCCGGGCGTGATGATCGTCGAGGCGATGGCCCAGCTGGTCGCCGTCGTGTACGTCGCGGAGATCCTCGAAGGCGCCGCGGGCACCGGCGAGGACGACGCCTCGCGAAGCGTCGGCTACCTCGGCTCCATCAGCAACATGAAGTTCTCCCGGCTCGTCGTCCCGGGCGACCAGCTCACGCTGGACGCCCGCCTGGGACAGCGCCTCGGCGGCCTGCGCCAGGTGAAGGTGCGGGCGAGCGTCGGATCCGAACTCGCCGCCGCCGGGACGCTCGTCGTCACCACCGGCCGCAAGGGCTGAACTCCCGCCCCCCCAGACAAGAAACCAGAACCACAGGACGACAGAAGGAGGTGTGGTCATGGCCCTCACGATCCGCCCGTACCAGGAGGGCGACGCGGACGCCATCGCGGATCTCTACAACCGCCACCGCGACAACCCCAACCCGGTCGCCGGGGGAGTCACCGGTGCCGAGCTGGCCGATGAGCTGGCCGAGCGGGAGACGGCGACATTCCTGGTGGCCGAGGACGACGAGCGGCTCGTGGGCACGTTCGGCCTCTTCCACAACACCGGCCGGCGCTCGGCCCGGGCGGGCGAACTCATCGCGGACATGTTCTTCGTCCACCCCGCCCACCGGGGCGGCCTGGTCACCGGGAAGCTGTTCACCGAGGCCGTCGAGTGGATGATGCGCACCGGCTGCCTGGTGCTGCGGCTCACCGTCAACCCGGCCAACACCGTGGCCTTCCGGCTCTACCGGCGCGTCGGCTGCGTGTCGGTGGGCCGGGCCGTCCCCGGCGAGGACGGCAACGTGGAGCTGCACAACTACATCCCGCTCGTCGTGCGCAGCGTCTTCGCCGACCTGGGCGAGCGGGCGACGGCGGCCCTCGGCAGCCTCACCAGCTTCGCCTCGGTCACGGAGTCCCGCGACGACGAGCTGCGCTCGGACGTACGGATGGTGGCCGGGGCCCGCACCGTCGACTACGGCCTGGCGCTCGGCGAGTTCCGGATCGACGCGTCCGTGGACGTGGACCGGGGCACCGTGCGCGAGGCCCGTCTCACCGAGCCCGACGGCACGGAACGGGAACTGCGCATCACCCGGCCCCCGTACGAGGTGCGGGCCCCGCGCGGGGCGGTGCCGTACCGCTTCACCGAGTCCGCCCTCACCTGTGAGGTGGACGGCGAGGACGGCACGCTGAGCGTCCACGTCGCCGGGCACCGTGGCCCGGTACTCGTCTCGACCTGGCCCAGCTGCCGGGCCGACCGCCCGGCCGGCTGGCGCGAGGGCGAGCCCCGCGACCTCACCCTGGAGCCCGTCGCGGGCGGGGTACGGGTCATCGAGCGGGACGGCGACGCCACCGTCACCGGCACCTTCACCCTGGACGGCTCCGGTCTGCTCCAGGAGTTCACCCGCACCGGCACCGCGACCGGCAGGATCTTCCAGACGGTCGGACTGCGCCAGGGCGTCTTCACCGGCACCGACGGCCGGGACCACCCGATCGGACTGGGCCAGGGGGTGCGCGACGCCTCCGAGATCGTCGCCGCCTCCCGGACCGCCCGGCAGGGCGCGGAACTGACCTGGCGGGGGCGGGACGTACGCCTCGCGCTGACGGTGGACGGGCCCCTGCGCCTGGTGCACAGCACGCTCCTGGAGCGCGGCCTCGAACCCGGCGCGGACGGCGTGGCCCGGATGCGCACCGTCATCCGGCCGAGCGGCGCCGACACCGCCCGCCGCCTGGAGGTGCACGCCGCCGCCGGTGGTGTCACCGTCTGGCGGGAGGGCGCCACCAAGGTGCTGCGCAGCCCCTACCCCCGTACCCGCTCCCACGGCTACAACCCCCACTGGTCCGCGGGCCTGTGGGTGACCCACGAGAACAGCCGTCACGACCGGGCCGCCGGGCTCGGCTGGGGGGTGCCGGCCGCCGGCGGCTGGGAGGAGAAGCACCCGCTCGGCCTCCACGCCCCCGAATCCGGCCTCGACTGGGAGATCGGCGCCGACGGCGACGGACTCCGCGTCGACACCCGGGCGAGCGGCGCCGACCGCGAGACCGTGGTGTGGCTCACCCCGCAGACGCCGCTCAGGACGCCCGTCGTCCTCGAATCGGACGGCGCCCGCTGGGAGCTGAACTCCGGCGACTTCCGCCAGATATGGGCCCGCCGGGCCTCCGTCCGGCTCTCCGACGGGCGGTGGCTGCACTGCGCCCCGGCCGCCGGTCCGCACGACGAACTGGTGCTGCGCGCCACCCCGTCCGGCCTGCTCGTCGGCGGCGTCTCCGCCGCCCGGGAGAGCGCCTGGCTGCTCTCCGTACACGACACCCCCCTTTCCTTCTGAGCCACCGACCCGAAAGGCAACGACAGATCATGACCGCCACCACCATCGCCCCGGCCGTCCGCACCGCCACCGAGGACTACGCCACCCTGCGCACCGCCGTCGGCGCCTACCGCGTCACCGCCCCGCTGGTCCGGCTGACCGGTGACGACCGGCTGACCTTCCTGGACGGCTTCCTCGCCAAGTCCGCCGACTACGTCGAGCCCGACTCCGTCCGCGAGGTCCTGGCGCTGAACGCCGACGGCAAGCCGTTCGCGATCCTGCTGCACTTCGAGATCGGCGAGGAGTCGTGGCTGCTGCCGCGCACCGCCGTCACCTCCGACGAACTCGCCGCCTACCTCGGCCAGTTCGACGCGGTCGGCGGTGTCACCGTCGAGATCGCCCCCGAGGGCTGGGGCGCCGTCGCCTTCGAGGGCCCCGTGGCCTGGTCGGTCGCGGCCGGCTTCGTGGACTTCGACATCTCCGGCCTGACCCTGCACGCCGTCACCGAGGCCACCCTCGACGCCCCCGGCGCCACCGCCCACCTGGCCCGCGTCGGCACCACCGGCGAGTACGGCTACCTGCTGCTCTCCGACGCCCCGCAGGCCGCCCACCAGGCCGTCCTCGCGGGCGTCGCCGACAAGGGCGGCGCCGAGACGGGCGAGGAAGGGCTCTCCCGGGTGCAGGCCGAGGCCGGAATGGGCGTGTACGGCGCCGGGTTCGGCGAGCTGGGCGTCCAGGAGGCCGACCTGGCCTGGATGATCGACTGGAGCCGGACAGGCGAGTTCCACGGCTCCGACGCGCTGACCGAGCCCACCGGCTCCGAGAGCCGCCTCACCGCGCTCGTCGCCCCGGTCGGCAGCCGCTTCGCAGCCGGTACGCCGATCACCGCGGCCGGCCAGGAGGTCGGCACCGTCCTGCACCAGGCGGCGGCCGCCAACCCCGAGGAGGAGCTGATCCTGGCCCTGCTGCACACCCCCTTCTGGGTGCCGGGCCTGGAGCTCTCCGCCGCGGACCGGACCGGCGCCGAGCGCCCGGTGCGCACCGCGACCCTGCCCCGGGTCATCGCCCGCTCCCTCACCGTCAAGATCGCCTGAGGGGCCGGGTCATGACACCTCCGAACATCGCCCTCACGGGCCTGGGACTGATCACCGGCGCCGGTGACGACGTGGAGAAGAGCTGGTCGTCGATCGCGGCCGGCACCACGGGCATCCGCACCAACACCCTCTTCGACACCTCCGAACTGCTGACCGACTGGGCGGGCATGGCCACCGCCGAGCAGCCCGCCGACCTGGACCGCTGCTACGCCCTCGCGGCCACCGCGATCCGCGAGGCCCTGCACGGCAGCGGCCTCGACCTCGACACCGTGGACCGCGACCGGGTGGCCGTCGTGGTCGGCTCCAGCCTCGGCGCCATGCCGACGCTGGAGGCCACCCACCGCACCCTCGTGCTGGAGGGCCGGCTGGACACCGCGCAGGCGGTCGCCTCACAACTGCCCTGCGTGGGCGACTACATCGCGGCGGAGTTCGACCTGCGCGGTCCCCGCGTGGTCCTTTCCAACGCCTGCGCGGCCAGCGCCGTCGCCCTCGGCTACGCCGCCGAGCTGCTGTGGAAGGGCGACGTCGACTACGTCGTGTGCGGTGGCGTCGACCCGCTGGCGGAGCTGTCCGCCTACGGCTTCAGCGCGCTCGGCGCGCTGGACTCCGAGCCGTGCTCGCCGTTGTCCGCCTCCACCGGGCTCACCCTCGGCGAGGGCGCCGGATTCATGGTCCTGGAGTCGGTGGAGCGGGCCGGCACCCGCGGCGCCCGGGTCCTCGCGGAGCTGGGCGGCTACGGACTGTCCTGCGACGGCCACCACCAGACCGCGCCCGACCCCAGCGGCAAGGGCGCCTGCTCCGCCATGGCCCAGGCGCTCGACACGGCGGGCCTCACCCCCGCCGACGTGGACTACCTCAACCTGCACGGCACCGGCACCCCGGCCAACGACGCCTCCGAACCCAAGGCGCTGAAGCTCCTGTTCGGCCTGGAGATCCCGGCGGCCAGCTCCACCAAGTCGATCCTCGGCCACACCCTCGGCGCGGCCGGCGCGGTCGAGGCGGTGGTGAGCACCCTGGCCATCGACCGGGGCACGCTGCCGCCGACCATCAACACCCGGGGCGTCGCCTCGCCGTACGGCCTGGACGTCATCCCGGACACCGGCCGCGAGGCGAGCCCGGAGGTGGTGCTGTCGAACTCCTTCGCGTTCGGCGGCAACAACGCCTCCGTCGTCATCAACCGGCCCGGCCGCACCGGCTCCAGGCCGCCGCGCCGGGAGACGGTCCACGAGGTCGTCGTCACCGGGGTCGCGGGCCTCGCCGGCACGGCGGGCGGCACCGAGGCGCTCGCCGAGGCGTTCGCCGAGGGGCGGCCCTGCTTCGACACCTTCGAGGAGGTCCCGGGCATCGGCACCGTGCCGGTCGGCCGGGCCGACATCAAGGCCGCGTCGCGCGGTACGAACCCCAGCCGGGCCCGCCGCATGGACCCGCTGAGCCTGCTCGCCGCGTCGGCCGTGGGCGACCTGTACGCCCGCCACGGGAAGCCCTCGCGGGCCGTGGCGGAGTCCACCGGCGTCGTCTTCGCCACCGGGTACGGGCCGGTGACCTCGGTCCTGCGGTTCCACGAGGGCGTGGTGCGCTCGGGCATCACCGGTGCCAACCCGTCCCTGTTCGCCAACACCGTCGTCAACGCCGCCGCGGGCCACGTCGCGATGCTGCACCGCTTCCGGGGCTACACCGCGACGATCGCCAACGGCGGCACCAGCTCCGTGCTCGCGCTCCAGCTCGCCGCCCGGGTCATCGCCCGCGGCGCCGCCGAGCGGATCATGGTCGTGGTCGCCGACGAGTTCCCCGAGCAGGCCCTCGCCACCCAGGCGGCGCTGCCCGGCTACGCCCGGACCGCGCGCATCGTGCCCGGCGGGCGCACCGGCACCGTCCTCAGCGAGGGGGCCGCCGCGATCCTGCTGGAGAGCCGGGAGGCGGCCCGGGACCGGGGCGCCGACGTCCTGGCGCGGGTCCGCGGCTTCGGCGCCAGCGGTGAACCGGCCGGCATCGGCCGCATCGCCAGGGACGGCGCGGCCTGGGGGCGTTCGCTGCGCTCCGCGCTCGCCGAGGCGGACCTCGGCCCGGAGGGGATCGGCACGGTCGTCTCGGCCGCGTCCGGCCACCCCCTGGTCGACCTGGCCCAGCGGGCGGCCCTGCGCCACACCGGGCTCGACGGCCGGCCGGTCCTGGCTCCCAAGGCGCTGCTCGGCGAGACCTACGGCAGCGCCGGCGCCCTCGGTCTGGTCGCCGCCCTCACCGGCGCCGGCACCCCCGGCCCGGTGCTGCTGTCGAGCTTCGCGTACGGCGGCAGCTACGCGGCGGCCGTCCTCGACCCGGAGGCGTGATGGGCTCCCTGATGGGGCTGCTCATCGACGCGGGACTGACCGGGTACACGCTGGCGCCCGACGCGCCGGCGGAGCCGGGGGAGGCGGTGGACGTCCTGGTCACCCGGCACCGCGGACTGCCCCGCGACCGGATGGGGCAGCGGCTGTCCGCCTCGGGCCGCTCCCTGATCATCCGGGCGCTCCACTCGACGTACGGCGTCCGGATCACCGCCGAGGGGCTGGCCCGGGACGGGCTCAAGCGCTGGTCGGTGCCGGAGCTGGGCCTGTCCGCGTCGGTGGCGCACGTCGGCGCGTACAGCGCGGTGGCCTTCGCGCCGGCCGGCCGGGTGATCGGCGTGGACCTCCAGGACGAGCGGGACCGGCCGCACGCCCTGCGCTGGCTCGGTGACCTGCTCGGGCTGGCGGAGCCGGCCACCATCCGGGACTTCGCCGAGTGCGAGGCGCTGATCAAAGCCTCGCACCTGACGAAGGAGACCTTCGCCGGCACCCGGCTGCCGCCGTGGCAGCCGGGCTGGCGGCCCACCGGCACCGACGGCTACGAGGTGCGTTCCGTCGTCCTGAGTGCCGAGGGCGAACCGCCCCTGCACCTCGCCCTCGTCTGCGACGCACCGGCCCCGGTGCGCTTCCACCACTTGGAGGAGGAATGACCCTCACCGCCACGCGGCCGTACGCCCGCCGCATCTCCCCGATCGAGCGCGGCTACCTCAACGCCGCCGCGACCGGCACCCCGCAGCTCATCCAGATGGTGATCGAGGGCGAGGGCCCGCTCGACACGGCCGCGCTGCGGCGGGCCGTGCGCGCGGCGACCGAGGCGAGTCCCGGGCTCGCGGTACGCCGCCGGGGCGCGCTGTGGCGCGCCGACGGCACCGTCCCCGAGGTCGTGGAGCTGCCCGCCGGCACCGGCCTCGACCACGCGTTCTTCCACCGCGACCTGTCGGTGGTCACCGGACCCGTCTGCGAACTGGGCGTGATCCGGGACGCGGGGGCCACCCGGCTGATCGTCCGGGCCAGCCACATCGTCACCGACGGGCGCGGTCTGCGGCAGTGGATCGCGGATGTCTTCCGGGTCCTGCGCGCCGAGGACCCGGTGGGCTGCCCGGACACGATGGACGACGCGTACTTCCGCGAGGCGGCGGGCGACGTCCGCCCGGCCCCCGAGGCCACCCGGCTCACCGGACTGCCCCCGATGATCGGGGACGGGCCCGCGAGCGAGCGGCCCCTGTGGCTGCGGCGCCGGGTGCCCGCCGCCCCGTCCGGGGTCACCGCACGCGCCGCGGCCGCGCTCTCCCGTCACCTCACCACCGACACCGGCCGCCTGATCGTCCCGGTGGACCTGCGCCGCCACGACACCTCGACGCGCTCCACCGCCAATCTGACCTCCCGGCTCGTCCTCGACCTGCGCCGCGACGACAGCTGGAAGCGCGTCCACTCCACGCTGGTCCGTGCGCTGATCGCCAAGACCGAGGTCGCCGTGCTCGACAGTGACTTCCTGCGCGACAACCCGTTCGCCAACAACCTGAGCGAGGCCCGCGCCTTCGACGGCAACAGCTTCCCCTGCACGGCGATCATCTCCGACCACGGCGAGGTCGACCCCCTGGCGTACTCGGCACCCGGCTTCCGCGCCACCTCCTTCTCCACGCTGCCGATGCTGGTCCCGTACGCGGAGATGTTCCTGAGCGCCTGTCGCGTGGGCGACAGCACGGAGCTGACCCTGGCCTGCCGCGAGCGTCCGGGTGCCCGGGAGAAGGCCGGGACGCTCCTGGACGACATCGCCGGGGCCCTTACGCCCTCACCCGGGCGTTAGCTCCGGCTGAACCCGGCACCCGCGGGCGACCCGCCCGGGCACCGTCGCACCGCCCCCGCCCGACCCCAAGTCCGATCCACCACACACCCGAAGGACGACCCCGTATGTCCCTGGACCAGAGAACCGAGCCCCCGGCGCCGGCGGCGGACCCGACCCCCGTGGCGGAGGCCGCGTCCGCGGCGGGCCCGACCCTCCCGGAAGACCGTTCCGAGGCGACGGACGCCCGTCCGCAGGAGCCGGCACCCGAGGCACCCGCCGCCGGCACGGACTCCGCCGAGGACTCCTCGGCGGACCGGGGACCGGAGGCCGGCCGTGACGCCGCGGCCGCGGCGGCCACCCGCACCGCGATCATCACGATCGCCGTGGCGGTGGGCGGAGCCTTCATCGCCCAGCTCGACACCACCATCGTCAACGTGTCGCTGGCCGACACCTCGGCCCGCTTCGGCGCCATCACCCAGGTGCAGTGGGTCGTCACCGCCTATCTGCTGGCCCTGGTCGCCCTGATGCCGGCCGCCGGCTGGCTGGCCTCCCGCTTCGGCACCCGCCGCACCTTCATCGCCTCCGTCGCCGTGTTCGGGATCGGCTCGGCGGCCTGCGCCCTCAGCACGACCCTCGCCGAACTGATCGCCGCGCGCGCCCTGTCCGGCGCCGCCGCCGGCGTGCTCGTCCCGGTCGCCACCATGCTGCTCACCAGCGGCATGCCACGTGAACGCCTCGGCCAGGTGCAGGCGCTGAACGGCAGCGTCATGCTGATCAGCCCCCTGCTCGGCCCCACCGTCGGCGGCCTCCTGGTCAACGCCTGGGGCTGGTGGGCGGTCTACGCCGTCAACATCCCGCTGTGCGCGGTGCTGTTGGTGGTCGCGGTGCGCCGCGTCCGCAAGGACGCCCCGGCAGCCGAGGCCGGCTCCCGCCGCCCGCTCGACGTACTGGGCCTGCTGACCGCCGCCGCCTGCACGGTCGGCGTCGTGCTCGCCGTGCACGCCTTCTCCCGGACGGGCCTGTCGGTCCACCCCGCCTCGCTCGTCCCGCTGGTGGTCGCGGTGGCCAGCGGCATCGTCTTCGTACGCCACCAGCTGCGCGCCGAAGCACCGCTGCTGGATCTGCGGCTGTTCACGCACCGCGTCTACCGCACGGCCGCGATCAACATCTTCTGCCTCGGCTTCGTCCTCTTCTCCCCGATGATGCTGATCCCGCTGTACTTCGAGTCGGCGCGCGGCGAGAGCGCCGTCACCACCGGACTGCTGATGTCGGCGGGCGGCACCGGCGTCGTCATCGCGGGCCTCGCCTGCCGTCCGATCATGAAGAAGATCGGCGGCGGCACCACCGTCGTGATCGGGATCGTCCTCACCATGCTGGCCACCGTTCCGCTGACCGCCCTGTCGTCCAGTACGTCGTACGCGCTGCTGTGCGCGGCCATCGCGGTACGGGGCCTGGGCACGGGCCTGACGATCGTGCCGGCCATGACCCGCGCCTTCGAGTCGGTCGAGCCGCGCTCCATCCCGGACGCCTCCGCGCAGCTCAACCTGGTCCAGCGGATCGGCGGCACCTTCGCCCTGGCGGTGGTCACGGTCGTCCTGGACCGGGCCGCGCAGTCCCACCACGGGCTCGTACCGGCCGCGTTCGCCGACTCCTTCGGCCTGCTCCTCGCCGTGTACGCGCTCACCCTCGCCCCGGCCGTGGCGCTGCTGATCGCCGACCGCCGGGAGAAGGCCGCCCGGGCCGCCGAGGCTCAGTAACGGCGGGACGGGAGCGTCCGGTTGACCGCGTCCAGCCGGGAGGTGGCCCCGAGCTTGTCGAAGATGTTCCGCAGATGGCGCTTGACCGTGCCCTCGGTGATGCCCAGCCGGCTGCCGATCTGCCGGTTGCTCAGCCCCTGGGCGACCAGCTCCATCAGTTCCTGCTCGCGGAGGGTGAGCGTGTCCGCGGGGGCCGGGCCCCGCTCGGGCCCCGCGGCGCTCTGCTTGCGCGGCAGGAACATGGTCGTGCCGCCCGACATGGCGCTGCGGATCGCGGAGACCAGGACCTCCCGGTCGGCCTCCTTGTGCAGGTAGCCCACGGCCCCGGCGGACAGCAGCGAGTCGATGAGCTGGCGGTTGTCGTGCATCGTCAGGATGATGACCCGCGCGTCGGGCGCCGCCTGGCGGATGCCCCGCAGATTGGCGAGCGGCCCGGGGCCCGGCATCTCCACGTCGAGCAGCACCAGGTCCGGCCGGTGCAGGCCCGCCATCCGCACACCGCTGGGCCCGTCGTCGGCCTGTGCGACCACCGTCAGCCCCTCGTACATCTCCAGGAGTTCGCACAGTGCCTCGCGCAGCAGCCGGTGGTCGTCCACGGCCAGCACCCGGATGTCCCCGGCGGCGGCGTCCGCTCCCGTGTTCATCGGGAGGCCGCCCCGACGCCGTCCAGCGGGATGCGCAGCTGGACGCGCGTCCCCTGGCCGGGCTCGCTGATCAGGTCCAGCGTCCCGCCGAGGGCCGTCACCCGCTGCCGCATGGCGGTCAGGCCGGTGCCGTCACCGTCGCGCGGGTACGGCAGCCCGACCCCGTCGTCGGTGACGGTGGCGTGCGCGGCGTCGGGGAAGAGGCTGACGAGGATGTCGATGCGGTCGGCCTTGGCGTGCGCGAAGGCGTTGCGCAGGGCTTCGCGCACCACGAGGAAGAGTTCCTGGCGGGTCTGCTCGGGCAGCCAGGACTCGTCGCCGTCGATCCGGGAGACGACTTCGGCCGGCCGGTCGGAGGCGGCGGCGCTGTAGGCGTCGATCTCCTCCTTCAGCCCGTCGTGCAGCTCGTTGACGCGCAGTCCGCTGACCATCGTGCGGGTGAAGCTGAACACGTCACGCAGTGCCTGCCGGGCGTCCTGGAGCCGGTCGCGGGTGGAGGTGACCCCCTTCGCCTGTTCCATGATGTACAGGTCGAGGCAGCGCAGGGCCAGGCCGATGCTGCTGCCGATGTGGTCGTGCAGATCGCGGGCGAGCTGGTGGCGGCGGGCGGTGCTGGCCTGGCCGACGTCCCGCAGGGTCACCGACTCGTAGCCGATGGCGGCGGCGCTGACCCGCGCGAAGATGCCCTTGTGCAGCATCCGTACGGCGGTCAGGAACCGGGAGAGCGCGATTTCGGGGGGCAGTTGGGCGGCGGCCTCGGTCATCGTCTCGACCGCCACGTCGAACAGCACACGGGCCGCGTGCACCGAGTCGATCGGCGAGACCTTCTCGGAGGAACGCTGCACACCGAGGGCCATCGAGGTGAGCTCGGCCTCCGCGGCGACCTGTACGGGGGTGCCGTGCAGGGTGGCGATGCACTCGCCGAGGATCTGGCGGGCCTGTTTCTCGCAGGAGACCCACAGCTCCGGACGCAGGACCAGGGGATTGGTGGCTTTCCGCAGCCCCTCGGCGTAACGGACGACGGAGGCGTCGATCAGACGGGACCGCTCGGTTGCCGGGTCGGCGGAGAGTTCCACGGTGCGCCCCCTCGATATGGGGAGTCAGCAGGGCCAGGACGGCCCGACTCCCCCGATTCACCCGTCCGGCGAGATCATACTAATGAGCCGCTTACCGGAAGGCGAGTCCGAAGAGGTGCCGAGCGGATCAGGTGAGCACGACGGCACCCAGCGCGGACAGATGGACGACGTACTGGGTGGCCATCCAACTCCGGTACGGGGCACGCATTCCGCCGTCCGTGATCCGGGGCGACAGACAGCGGCCCGCCACGCACAGGGCGCCCACGGCGAAGGCACCGGCGGCCACGTCGAGCGGCAGTTCGTGCACCCACAGCGCGCCGGCCGTGAGGACCAGGGTCAACGCCACACCGGAGACGGCGCAGAAGCGCCGGGCGCTGCGCTCGCCGCGGACGACGGCGAGGGTGCGCCGGCCGGCGAGCGCGTCCCCCCGGGTGCTGCCCAGGTCCTTGGCGACGGCCGCGATCAGCCCCACGCCGAGCGAGAGCACCAGGGCGAAGACGACGGCCTCGGCGCTGAGCGCGCTGCCGGAGGACGCGACGCCGGCGAGATAGGTGGTCCCGGCGGCGGCGCAGGTGACCGCGGAGGCCGACCAGGAACGGCACTTGGCGGCGATCCACGGCGCGGAGTACGCGTAACCCAGGACGAGGAAGACGGCCGCGGCCTCGGCCACCCGCCACCCCGCCGCGCAGCCGAGAAGCAGTCCGGCCAGCGCGGTCACCACCACGGTCCGCCGGGCCGCCGCCTCGCTCAGCATGCCGCTCGCCAGTGGTCTCCGGGACCCGTTGGCCCGGTCCTCGCACAGGTCGCTCACCCCGTTGAAGACGTAGACGCTCACCGTCGCCGCCCACCAGGCGGCGGCGCCGATCAACAGGTGGCGCGCGTCGGGGCGCTGGTGCGCGGCGGACGCCGTCAGCAGCGCGCCCGTGACGAACCGCAGCACGAACATCACCTGCACCAGCGGGCGGGCCTCCCGCAGGCACAGCCGCAGGGTGCGGGCCGTCGACCGGAGGGAGGACCACGAGACGTCGAAGACGCCGGAACCGTAGGCGGACGAGGGGGCGAGGTGAGGCGTAAGGGCCTGTGTCATGTGGGGAACCTAAGGCGGGAATTCGCTGTTCCGGCGTGTGTCTTACGAGGTACGCCGTGTGCCTTGGGGAGTACTCACGTTGAATGCGGCGGACCCCCGCGCCTAGCGTCATCGGAGTCGTAATCACGCTGCACGATGGGGAATGTCAGGGGGGACGGGAAATGGATTTCCTGGTTCTGGGACCGGTGGAAGTGCGTGAGTCGGGGGTGCCGGTACGGCTCCGCGGAATGCGCCGCCGCCGACTTCTGGCCCTTCTGCTGCTGCACGCCGGGCACGCGGTGTCCATGGACGCCCTGGTGGACGAGCTGTGGCAGGATCCGCCCGCCTCCGCCCGCCATCAGGTGCACAACGCGATACGTGATCTGCGCGCCGCCCTGACCGGCTCCCAGGGCGCCGGGCTCATCACGGTGGATGTCGGCTACCGCCTGGACGTGCCCGCCGAGGCGGTGGACGCGCACCGCTTCACCGAAGGGGTACGCGCCGCCCGCGCCGCCCGCCGGGAGGGCCGGGAGACCGAGGCGATCCGGCTGCTCCAGGCGGCGGTCGACCTGTGGCGGGGGGACGCGTTCGCCGACATCGACTGCCCGGCGGTGACCGCGGCCGCGGCCGGCCTGGACGAGCAACGGCTCACCGCGGTCGAGGAGCTGATGGAGCTTCGGCTCGCGGCCGGCGAGACCGGCTCCCTGGTCGCCGAACTGTCCGCGCTCACCAGCGGGCACCCCTTGCGTGACGCCCTGCGCGGCAGCCTGATGCTCGCGCTGTACCGGAGCGGCCGGCAGGCCGACGCGCTCGCCGTCTACGACGAGGGCCGCCGGCTGCTCGCGGACGAACTGGGCCTGGAACCCGGTCCGCGGCTGCGCCGCCTCCAGACCGAGATCCTCGCGGACGCCCCCCAGGTGCAGCGCCGTACGCCCGCGCCCGTCCGGCCCGTCCCCGTCCGCCCGGGCCGGGACAACTACCTGCCCCGCGACCTGCCCGACTTCACCGGCCGCGCCGACGAGCTGGCCTGGCTCGACCGGGCCGTCGACGGACCGGGCGGCGGCTCCCCCCGTACGGTCGTGATCGACGGCATGGGCGGCATCGGCAAGACGGCGCTCGCCGTCCACTTCGCGCACCGGCGCACCGCGGACCACCCCGACGGCCAGTTCTACGTGGATCTGCACGGCTTCAGCCCGGTGCGCGCGCCCCTCACCCCCGAGCAGGCGCTGGGCGTGCTGCTGCGTTCCGACGGCGTCGTGCCCGACACCCTCCCGGCGGGGCTGGCGGAGCGCAGCGCGATCTGGCGCTCCCGCCTCGCGGGCCGCAGCGCCCTGCTCGTCCTCGACAACGTGGCGGACGCGGCCCAGGTGGCCCCGCTCCTGCCCGGCGCGGGCGACTCCCTCGCCCTGATCACCACCCGGCGCAAGCTGACCGCGACGGACGGCGCCCTCTCACTGCCCCTGGGCGCGCTGGCCCCGGCGGAGGCGGAGACCCTGTTCCGCCGGATCGCGGGGGACGCCTGCGCGGGCTCGCCCCTGACCGGGACGGTCGCCCTGTGCGGCCACCACCCGCTGGCCCTGCGCATCGCGGCGACCCGGCTGCGCGACCGCCCGTCGTGGACCGTGCCGGACGTGACGGCCCGCCTGTCCACGAGCGCCGGCCGCACCGCGTTCCTGCGCACCGCGGACCGCGACCTGATGTCCGTCCTGGCCCTCTCCTACGCCCACCTGCCCCACGAGGCCCTGGAGTTCATCCGGACCCTCGCGCACCATCCGGCCGCTGTCCACGACATCGCCCGCACCTGCACCACCACCGGCCTCGCCCCCGCGGCCGTGGAGTACCTCTTCGACACCCTCCTCGACCACAACCTGGCCGACGAACCGACCCCGTCCCACCTGGCGATCCCCCTGCTCCTCCAGGACTGCGCCCACACCACCGCACCCCCGGCCCGCGACACCACCCCCCACCTGACGGCGGTGGCCTGACCGCCCACAACGGAGAAGGGCCCCACCGCGAACGGTGGGGCCCTTCAACGTATTGCCCGGTGAGAGCAATGGCGGAGGATACGAGATTCGAACTCGTGAGGGGTTGCCCCCAACACGCTTTCCAAGCGTGCGCCCTAGGCCACTAGGCGAATCCTCCGCCGCAAACAATACAAGACGTTGAGGAGTGCTCGCGAACGCGTTCCCCGGGGAGGGGTCGGGGAGGTGGCCGAGGTGGACTTGTGGGGGTGGGGATCGGCTAAGGTGGGCGTCAGCCCCTCACGTGGCGCTATCTGACTGAACTCCCCCAGGGCCGGAAGGCAGCAAGGGTAGGTCGGCTCTGGCGGGTGCGTGGGGGGCCCTTGCGTTTCCGGGTGGTGCGGGTCACGGTCGGGACCGGTTGTCAGCGCGCCCCGATAACCTCGTAGGTGTGTCGTCCCTTGCGCTGTACCGCCGCTACCGCCCCGAGTCGTTCGCCGAGGTCATCGGTCAGGAGCATGTCACTGACCCGCTCCAGCAGGCCCTGCGGAACAACCGGGTCAATCACGCGTACCTGTTCAGCGGCCCGCGGGGCTGCGGCAAGACGACGAGTGCGCGCATCCTGGCCCGCTGTCTGAACTGCGAGCAGGGGCCCACGCCCACGCCCTGCGGGGAGTGCCAGTCCTGCCAGGACCTGGCGCGCAACGGGCCGGGGTCCATCGATGTGATCGAGATCGACGCCGCTTCCCACGGTGGTGTGGACGACGCCCGTGATCTGCGCGAGAAGGCGTTCTTCGGGCCGGCGTCCAGTCGTTACAAGATCTACATCATCGACGAGGCGCACATGGTGACGTCGGCGGGGTTCAACGCCCTGCTGAAGGTGGTGGAGGAGCCGCCGGAGCACCTGAAGTTCATCTTCGCGACCACGGAGCCCGAGAAGGTCATCGGGACGATCCGGTCGCGTACGCATCACTACCCGTTCCGCCTCGTGCCCCCCGGGACCCTGCGCGACTACCTCGCCGAGGTCTGCGGCCGGGAGAACAGCCACGTGGACGACGGCGTCCTGCCGCTCGTGGTGCGCGCCGGGGCCGGGTCCGTGCGTGACTCGATGTCCGTCATGGACCAGCTGCTCGCCGGCGCGGGCGACGAGGGTGTGACGTACGCCATGGCGACGGCACTGCTCGGTTATACGGACGGCTCGCTGCTCGACTCGATCGTGGACGCCTTCGCGGCGGGCGACGGGGCCGCGGCCTTCGAGGTCGTGGACCGGGTCATCGAGGGCGGCAACGACCCGCGCAGGTTCGTCGCCGACCTGCTGGAGCGGCTGCGTGACCTGGTGATCCTGGCCGCCGTGCCGGACGCCGGGGAGAAGGGCCTGATCGACGCCCCCGCCGACGTCGTGGAGCGCATGCAGGCCCAGGCATCCGTGTTCGGGGCCGCCGAGCTGAGCCGCGCCGCCGACCTGGTCAACGAAGGGCTTACGGAGATGCGCGGCGCCACCTCGCCACGCCTCCAGGTCGAGCTCATCTGCGCCCGGGTCCTGCTGCCCGCCGCCTTTGACGACGAGCGCTCCATGCAGGCCCGGCTGGACCGGCTGGAGCGGGGCGCCTCCTTCGCCACCACCGGCCCCGGCCCCGCCATGGGGTACGTGCCCGGCCCCGAGGCCCTCGCCCACGCACCGGTCCCGCCCGCCTCCCAGCCGGACGCCGGTCCCGCAGCCGCCCGCGCCGCCGCCCGGGGGGACGCGCAGCCCCCGGCCCCGGTCGCCCCCCAGACCCCGCCGCCCCCCGCCCCCGTACAGACCCCGCCGCCCGCAGAGGCGCCCGCCACCGGGCAGCGGCCCGGCGCCTGGCCCGCCGCCGCTCCCGCCGCGTCCGCCGCGCCCGCCCCGGACCAGGGGCGCCGGCCCGGCGGCTGGCCCACCGCCGCCGCACCCGGCCGGACCCCGGCCCCGGCACAGGCCCCCGCCCCGGCCCCGGCTCCGCAGAGCGCCCCCGCCGCGCCCCAGACCGCTCCGGGCATGGCGCAGGGCGCGGGCCAGGTGCGCAACATGTGGCCCGACATCCTGGAGGCGGTGAAGAACCGCCGACGTTTCACGTGGATCCTTCTCAGCCAGAACGCCCAGGTGACCGGATTCGACGGCAGCACGCTGCAAATCGGCTTCCTCAACGCGGGTGCGCGGGACAACTTCACGAGCAGCGGCAGCGAGGACGTGCTGCGGCAGGCGCTGGCGGAGCAGTTCAACGCCCAGTGGAAGATCGAGGCGATCGTCGACCCGTCGGGCGGCGCCGGACAGCCCCAGCAGCCCCCGCCAGGCGGCGCCCAGCGCCCGTACAGCCCGCCACCCGCGGCGCCGCGCCCCGCCGCCGCGCCGGCCCCGCAGCCGTACGAGCGACCCGCCGCCCCCGCGCCCGCCCCGGCCCAGGCCCCCGCGCCGCAGCAGCCGGGCTCCGGCTCCCCGTCCGGCCCGCCGCCCGCCGCCTACGCGCCCCCCGAGGCGCCGAAGCCGGTCGCCCCCGAGGACGACATCCCGGAGGCCGACGACCCCGACCTGGTCGACTCCGCCCTCTCCGGCCACGAGCTGATCGTCCGCGAGCTGGGCGCCACGGTGGTCGAGGAGTTCAACAACGAGTGAGGACGGGCCGCCCCTGTCCACGGACCGGCGGCCGTCGAGGGCGTGGCGCCCCGGCGGCTAGGCTGCACCCCGTGAAGGTCCTCGTCATCGGCGGCGGCGCCCGCGAACACGCCCTGTGCCGCTCTCTGTCCCTCGACCCCGACGTCACCGATCTGTACTGCGCCCCCGGCAACGCCGGCATCGCAGAGGTGGCCGAACTGCACCCGGTCGACGCCCTCGACGGCGCCGCCGTCGCGCGCCTCGCCGCCGAGCTGGGCGCCGGGCTGGTGGTCGTCGGCCCGGAGGCGCCGCTCGTCGCCGGGGTCGCCGACGCGGTGCGCGCCGCCGGCATCCCGTGCTTCGGCCCGTCCGGTGCCGCCGCGCGGCTGGAGGGCTCGAAGGCGTTCGCCAAGGACGTCATGGCCGGGGCCGGCGTGCCCACCGCCCGCAGCTATGTGTGCACCACGCCCGCCGAGATCGACAGCGCCCTCGACGCGTTCGGCGCCCCGTACGTGGTCAAGGACGACGGTCTCGCCGCGGGCAAGGGCGTCGTCGTGACCGAGGACGTCGCGGTGGCCCGCGCCCACGCGCTGGCCTGCGACCGGGTGGTCATCGAGGAGTTCCTCGACGGCCCCGAGGTGAGCCTCTTCGCGATCACCGACGGCACCACCGTGCTGCCGCTCCAGCCCGCCCAGGACTTCAAGCGCGCGCTCGACGGCGACGAGGGCCCGAACACCGGCGGCATGGGCGCGTACTCCCCGCTGCCGTGGGCCGACCCCAAGCTGGTCGACGAGGTCATGGAATCGGTGCTCCAGCCGACCGTGGACGAGCTGCGCAGGCGCGGTACGCCCTTCTCGGGGCTGCTGTACGCGGGCCTCGCGATCACCTCGCGCGGTGTGCGGGTCATCGAGTTCAACGCCCGGTTCGGCGACCCGGAGACCCAGGTCGTCCTGGCGCGCCTGCGGACGCCGCTGGCCGGTGTGCTGCTCGGCTCCGCCAACGGCACCCTGGACCAGCTGCCGCCCCTGGCGTGGCGCGACGAGGCGGCCGTCACCGTGGTCATCGCCTCGCACAACTACCCGGGCACCCCCCGCACGGGTGACCCGATCGAGGGCCTGGACGAGGTCGCGGCGCAGGACGCCCCGCACGCGTACGTGCTGCACGCCGGCACCAGGCGCGACGGCGACACGGTCGTCAGCGCGGGCGGCCGCGTGCTGTCCGTGACGGCGACGGCCGACGACCTCGCGGGCGCCCGCGAGCGCGCCTACGCGGCGGCGGCGCGGATCCGGCTCGATGGTTCCCAGCTGCGTACGGACATCGCGAAGAAGGCTGCGGAGGACGCGGCGGAGGACGCGGCGGCCGCCGGAGCCTGAACCGGACGCGCGACGGGCCCCGGCCCGTACCCCGCTGACCCCTCACACCTCAACACCTTTGACCAAAGCCATTCCATCGAGTGACGGCTAAGCCATCCGGATGACGCCCGCCGCACCCCCAACTAGGGTGCGGCGCAAGCGTTCCGGCACTTGGCCCACCGGCATTGCGATGTCAGTGGCGGGTGCCACAGTGGGGGAGTGAGCAACACCGCCGTGGGGGCAGAGGGGGTGAGGTCCAGCCGTGTCCGGTACCGGTACGGGTGAGGAGCCGGGTGCGCGGGCAGCGCGGGCCCGGGCGCTCGTCCTGCTGCGCATCCGCGGCAGGGCGACCGCGGTCGCGCTGCTGCCCGCCGCACTGGCCGTGGTGCTGTTCGCCGCGGGCGCGCGGGGATTCGCGGACGGCGGCGGCTGGGACGCGGCGCGCTGGGCCGTGGCCGTCTGCGCGTTCGTGGTCCTGCTGATCGCGGGCGCCGTCGCGCTCGCGGTCGTACGGGCGAAGCCGGCGGTCAGTCCGACCGTCCCGCTCAGCGAGGCGGCGGCGCCCGATCTCTACCGCCTGGTCCGCGAGCTCGCGGACCGGCTCGACGTGCCCGTGCCCTCGGCCATAGCGCTCACTCCCGACTGCGACAGCTGGCTGGAGGACCGTGCGCATCCGGCGGCCGGCGGCTCCGCCCGGCGGGCCGGGGCGGCCCCCGTGCTGGTCATCGGCTCACCGTTCCTGTGGTGGATGCGGGTCGCCGAGCTGCGCGCCCTGCTCGCCCCGGTCGTGGCGGGCACCAGCGCGTCCGCCCAGCCCGACATAGCCGCCGCCCGGCGCTTCGTCCGGGGCCTGGACGGAGCGGTCGCCGATGCCGCGGCGCCCGCCCGGGGGCCGGTGCGCCGGGCCCTGCGGCTGCCGCGCCGCTTCGTCGGGCGGATCGCCCGGCTGCTGCTGCGCAGCTGTCGCGGTCATGCCGCGGAGATGGAGCGGGGGGTCGCCGCCGCCGCGTCCTCGCGCGCCCGGGAGGTGGACTACGGGCTGCGGATCGCCGCCCAGGAGCAGGTGGGCCTCGCCTACGCCGGCTGGGACCGGCTGCTGACCCGGGTCGCGCTGCCCGCCTGGCGGATGGGCCGCTGGCCCGCGCGGCTGGACGCGGGCGTCGTCGCCGCGCTCACCGAGCTGTCCCGCCGCGACCGGCTGGCCGAGGGGTACGCCTCCCGGCTCGGCGAGCGGCCCGCCTGCGACCTCCTGGAGGCGCCGGGAGCGGCCGACGAGGCGGCGTCCCTGCTGGCGGCCCGGCTGTTCCACGGCGGGCCCGCCGAGACCGGCCCCGACTGGTCCCCGGTGGACTGGCAGCAGTATCCGGACGAGGTGGTCGACCGGAAGTGGCGCTCGGAGGCGGCCCGGCTGCACCGGGTCCTGGACGCCATGGGTGTTCCGCCCGCCGCCGCCGTCGGCGGGGTGCCCACGCTGGACCGTGTGGTCGAGCACCTGGCGGCGGGCGAGTCCGGTGGCGAGGAGCTGGCGGCCGGGATCAGCGCTGCCGTGGCCCGCGAGGAGGCGGAGGCGGAGGACGAGGCGCGGAGACGGGCGAAGGCCACAGCCCCGGGGGCCCTGTCCGCCCCCGGCACCAGCCCCGGCCCCGCCGCCGGTGACGACCTGCTCGCCCTCTGGGGCCCCGACCCGCTCCCGCTGCTCCCGCTCCAGCCGCCCCGTACCGGCACCGAACTGCTCGCCGATCACGTCGCGGCCATGGTCTGCTGCGCCGCGGTGGACACGGCGGGTGCGGCGCCCGGACTCGACTGGCTCGACGGGCCCGCGCTGCTGGTCGACGGCGAGCGCCGCGCGGACCTCGGCAGCCCCGTGCTCAGCCTGATCGAGGACGGGGACGCCGGACCGCTGCGGTCCTGGCTGGCCTCGGTCGGCGTACGCACCGACAAGCCCGTCCGTCTCGTCTGAAACGGACCCCCGCCGGCATGGAACCCGACGGACGGGATGGCCGAGAACCACCGCATAACCGGAGCGATAGCTTCCGTTAACGTCAATTCACGACGAACGGTGACGGAGTGCGTGCGTTATGTGATGTGCTGGGGAACGGCGCTGACTGACGGCGCACCACTGTTGATCCGGGGGCCTGAGGGAGGGGGAGCGTGATGGGGGCTGAACAGATCCGTCGGTGGGAATCGGGTGCCCTGGCGCATGCCGTGACCGACCCTTTCGGCCAGGGGCCGCTGCCCTGGCTGCGCGGCAGCGAGAACTACTTCGACGACACCGGCCAGGTCGTGCCCTGGTACGCGGACCCCACGCTGTCCGGCGGCGGCACCCGCACCGCCGACGATGTGCGCCGGCAGATCAAGGGCTTCACCTCCACGGGCGCCGCGGCCCCCGGTGAGGCGATCGACTTCCACATCACGGTGGACCCGCCGCAGCAGTTCTCCGTGGACGTCTACCGGATCGGCCACTACGGGGGCGACGGCGCCTCGAAGATCACCACGAGCCCCCGGCTCTCGGGCATCGTCCAGCCGGCCCCGCTCACCGCCGACCGCACGGTCTCCTGCCACCACTGGTGGCTGTCCTGGCGGCTCCAGATCCCCAGCTACTGGTCGCTCGGGGCGTATGTCGCCGTGCTCACCACGCTCGACGGCCACCGCTCGCACATCCCGTTCACGATCCGCGACAACCACCCGGCGGACCTGCTGCTCGTCCTCCCGGACGTCACCTGGCAGGCGTACAACCTCTATCCGGAGGACGGCCGGACCGGCGCCAGCCTCTACCACGCCTGGGACGAGGAGGGCCGGCTGCTCGGCGAGGAGGACGCGGCGGTCACCGTCTCCTTCGACCGCCCCTACGCGGGCGCGGGCCTCCCGCTGCACGTCGGACACGCGTACGACTTCATCCGCTGGGCCGAGCGCTACGGCTACGACCTCGCCTATGCCGACACCCGCGACCTGCACGCGGGCCGGGTCGACCCCACCCGCTACCGGGGCCTGGTCTTCCCCGGCCACGACGAGTACTGGTCGGTGCCGATGCGCCGGGCCGCCGAGCGCGCCCGCGAGCACGGCACCTCCCTGGTCCATCTCTCCGCCAACACCATGTACTGGCAGGTCAGCCTGGGGCCTTCGGCATCCGGGGTGCCGGACCGGCTGCTCACCTGCCGCAAGCGCCGGGGGCCGGGCAAGCCCGCGCTCTGGCGCGAGATCGACCGCCCGGAGCAGCAGTTGCTCGGCATCCAGTACGCGGGCCGGGTCCCCGAACCCCACCCCCTGGTCGTGCGGAACGCGGAGCACTGGCTGTGGGACGCGACGGGTGCCGGCGAGGGCGACGAGATCGCGGGCCTGGTGGCGGGCGAGGCCGACCGCTACTTCCCGCGCACCACGCTGCCCGAACACGACAACCGCATCCTGCTCGCCCACTCCCCGTACCAGGACAGCGAGGGCGCGATGCGGCACCAGGAGACCTCGCTGTACCGGGCCCCCTCCGGCGCGCTGGTCTTCGCCTCGGGCACCTTCGCCTGGTCCCCGGCCCTGGACCGCCCCGGCCATGTGGACCCACGCATCCAGAAGGCCACCGCCAATCTCCTCGACCGGATCTGCAAGCGCGCCTGACCGGACGGCACCCCTCCGCAGCCGGCCGTTCCCGGATACGGGACAATCGGAACGGTTCTTGGAACAACGTACGCGGAGGCAGCGTGTCCGGATTCGTAGAAAAGCCTGAGCCGGTGCAGGTGCCGGGGCTCACCCACCTGCACACCGGCAAGGTGCGCGACCTGTACCGGAACGAGGCCGGTGACCTCGTGATGGTCGCCAGCGACCGGATGTCCGCGTACGACTGGGTGCTGCCGACCGAGATCCCGGACAAGGGCCGCGTCCTGACCCGTCTCTCGATGTGGTGGTTCGACCAGCTCGCCGACCTCGTGCCGAACCACGTCCTGTCGACCGAGGTGCCCGCCGGGGCCCCCGCCGACTGGGAGGGCCGCACGATGATCTGCAAGTCGCTGCGGATGGTCCCGGTCGAGTGCGTCGCCCGCGGCTACCTGACGGGCTCCGGCCTGCTTGAGTACGACGCCTCGCGCACCGTCTGCGGCATCGGGCTGCCCGACGGCCTGGTCGACGGCTCCGAGCTCCCGGGCGCGATCTTCACCCCCGCCACCAAGGCCGCCGTCGGTGACCACGACGAGAACGTGAGTTACGAGGAGGTGGCCCGCCAGGTCGGCACGGAGACCGCGGCCGCGCTGCGCCGGACCACCCTGGACGTCTACGGCCGGGCCCGCGACATCGCCCGCGAGCGCGGCATCATCCTCGCGGACACGAAGTTCGAGTTCGGCTACGCGCCCACCGCCGACGGCGGCGAGGAACTGATCATCGCCGACGAGGTCCTGACCCCGGACTCCTCCCGCTTCTGGCCGTCCGCCTCCTGGGAGCCGGGCCACGCCCAGCCGTCGTACGACAAGCAGTTCGTCCGCGACTGGCTGACCTCCCCCGCCTCCGGCTGGGACCGCAGGAGCGAGCAGCCTCCGCCGCCGCTGCCCCAGGAGATCGTGGACGCGACCCGCGCCAAGTACATCGAGGCGTACGAACTGCTCACCGGCACGTCCTGGTAGGAGCGCCGCACGAAGAAGCCCCCGGCCGAAAGGCCGGGGGCTTCTTTTCCTCTGAGCGGACGACCAGGTTCGAACTGGCGACCTCAACCTTGGCAAGGTTGCGCTCTACCAACTGAGCTACGTCCGCAAGCGCCGAAGCGCGAGACCCACTATACCCATCCCCGCTCGCGTGCGAGACGCACGGCCGCGTGACGGTTCTCCGCACCCAGCTTCGAGGCGGCCGCCGAGAGGTAGTTCCGTACGGTCCCCTGCGAGAGCGAGGCCCGCTCGGCGATCTCCGAGACCGGCGCCCCGTCGACCGCGAGCTCCAGCACCTCGGTCTCGCGCACGGTCAGCGGGGAGTCCCCGGCGGCGATGGCGTCGGCCGCCAACTCCGGGTCCACATAACGGTTTCCCGCCTGCACGGTACGGATGATGCCGGCCAGCTGGCGGGCGCTCACGGTCTTGGGCACGAAGCCCCGCACCCCCGCCGCGAGGGCCCGCTTGAGATGGCCGGGCCGGCCGTGGCTGGTCACGATCATGGTGCGGCAGTCCGGCAGCTCGGCCCGCAGCGATGTGGCCACGCTCACACCGTCGGCCCCGGGCATCTCCAGGTCGAGCACCGCGACATCCGGGCGGTGGGCCCGGGCCATGGCAAGAGCCTCCGGACCCGTCGCCGCCTCCGCGACCACCACCAGGTCCTCCTCCAGCGCGAGGAGGGCGGCCAGCGCGCCCCGGATCAGATGCTCGTCATCGGCGAGCAGCACCCGTACCGCGGTCATCGTCATTCCTCCACGAGGCCGGATCGCGACCTCACCATCACACCCGGGGCCACCATGGCCGCGGGACGCAGGACCAGGGGCGCGCGGCGGGGCTGCGGGACCTCCGCCAGCGGGATCGTCGCCGTCAGCCGGAACAGGCCGCCCCTGGCCGGGCCCGCCTCCAGCGATCCGTCCAGCGCGGCGAGCCGTTCACGGAGGCCGGCCAGCCCGGAGCCCGGCCCGTCGGAGCCCGGCTCGTCCGCGGCGGGCGAGGGCGCCGTCCCGGCGGCCGGTGCGCCGTCGTTCTCCACCTGGAGCGCCACGGAGCCGGCAGTGATCCCGACCCGGATCACGCAGTGGCGCGGGTCGCCGTGGCGCAGCACGTTGGTGGCCGCCTCCCGGACGACCCAGCCGAGCGCCGACTGCACGGGCGCGGGCAGCTGCTCGCCGCTGTCGCCGGTCACCGTGCACTCGATGCCCGCCGCGCTCAACACGCCCTGCGCCCCGGCCAGTTCCGTGCTCAGGTCCGCCTCGCGGTAGCCGCGCACCACATCGCGTACCTCCTGCTGCGAGGCGCGCGCTATCCGCTGCACCTCGATCATCTGGTCCACCGCCTCCGGCCTGCCGCGCTGGGCGAGCTCCACCGCCAGCTCGCTCTTGAGCGCGATCACCGCGAGGTTGCGGCCCAGCACATCATGCATGTCCCGCCCGAACCGCAGCCGTTCCTCCGCCACGGCGAGCCTGGCCTGTATGCCCCGGGCCTGCTCGGTCTGCCACATGACGCTCATGCTCCAGGCGCTGGGCCGGACCGAGATCAGGACCAGCACACAGCCGAAGAGGCTGCACGGCACCACCCCGGCCAGGGTGCCGCCCTGGACGCCGGCCACCGCGAGGGCGCCGGTGATCAGGGCGGTGAGGCAGAGGGACTCGACCAGGAAGCGCCGGACCGGGACCAGCAGCACCCGGGTGATCACGAGGGCCATCGGCGTGTTCAACGTCATGAGCAGCAGCCCCGAGCTTTTGACGCCATCCACCCCGGCCAGGGCCGCCAGGAGCCCGACGGCCACGACCAGAAGGCCGATGGGGGCCAGCAGGCGCCGCTCCGGGAAGACAGAGATGCCCAAGTAGTGCTCGTAGGAAGGGTGCAGGTTGCGGTTGCTCAGCAGGCACTGCGCGAGGCTCACCAGGAGCAGCGCCAGGCCGAGGGTCAGCGGAAGCGGTTCATGGCGGATGTCGTGGTCGAAGGGCGTCCCCTGCCAGGCCAGGGTGAAGAGCCAGGGGATGCAGGAGATGGTGAACCGCGAGTACAGGTCGATCCGCTCCATCTTGCTGCGCTCCTGCCAGCTGCGGTGCCATCCCCGTACGCCCATCACGGCCCAACCTCCTTGTCAGCGGCGGGGGTCCCAGCGGAACCACCGCTGCACAGCAAACACGGCCAGTGCCGTCCAGACCAGCCCGGTCAACGCGGCGCCGAGCACGTCGGTGCCCTCGGGGCCGCCGAACCAGCCGGCCCGGATCAGGGTCATCACACCGGTCAGCGGCAGGTATTCGCAGACCGCGGCGAGCCGGTCGGGGAACAGGTCCAGCGGGATGAAGAGGCCCGAGCCCATCATCGAGACGAGGAACAGCGGCAGCGTCGTCAGCTGGGCGGTCTGCACGGTGCGGGTGATCACGGAGGTGACCGCGGCCAGGACCGTCAGCAGCACCACGCCCAACAGCAGCCCCGCCACCAGCAGTTCCGGTCGCTCCGGAGCGCCGAGGCCGAAGAAGGCTATGCCGGCGACGACGATCACCGCGCTCTGGGTCAGGGCGAGCGCGCCGGCCGGAAGGGCGGTCCCGGCCAGGATCTCCCCGTCGGTGACCTCGCCGGTGCGCAGCCGCTTCAGGACCAGCTCCTCGCGCCGGGCGACGTAGGCGGCGACCAGGTTCATGTAGACGGCCTGGATGAGCACCGTCCCGACGCCGCCCATGAGCGTCGCTCCGGCGACGGAGAGCCCGGTCCCGTCGAGGTCGACCTTCTCGAACGCCGACTTCATCGCCATGATCATCGCCGCCGGCATGAGGAGCGCGACGAAGATCGCCGTCCTGTTCCGGGCGAGCAGCGACAGCTCGGCCCGGCCGAGGGCCGTCAGCCGGCTCACGGCCGTCGTGCGCGCGGGGGCGGCGGCGTGGGCGGCGGGGGTGGTGGTCGCGGTCGTCATGGGACGGGCACCTCTTCGGTTTCGGCGGCGGACTTCGCGATGTCGAGGAACGCCTCTTCGAGCGAGGCGGAGCGGGCGTCGAGCCCGTGGAGCCGAACGTCCGAATCGGCGGCCCAGCGGAGCAGTTCGGCCAGGGCGTCCTGGAGGTGGTGCGTCCGTATCTCGATCCGGGGGCCCTCGGCGGCGGCGTGGAGCTCCAGGGGCAGCCGTGCCGCCGGAACGCCCTCGGGCAGTTCGAAGCGGATGCGGGCGGGGCGGGCGGCCGTCACCTCGGCCGTGGTGCCCGCGGTCACGATCCGGCCGCGGTGCATGATCGCCAGCCGGTCCGCGAGGGCTTCGGCCTCCTCCAGATAGTGCGTGGTGAGCAGCACGGTGGTGCCGTCCTCCTGGAGCCGGCGGACCAGCGCCCAGGTGTCGCGGCGGCCCTCCGCGTCGAGACCGGTGGTCGGCTCGTCCAGGAAGAGCACCTCGGGCCGGCCGAGCAGCGCCAGCGCCAGGTCGAGCCGCCGCCGCTCACCGCCCGAGAGCTGCTTGACCCGGACGCGGGCGCGGTGGCCGAGCCCGACCAGCTCCAGGGCCTCGTCGGTGGGCCGGGCGCCGCTGGTGCAGCCCGCCCACATCCGTACCGTCTCGGCGACCGACAGCTCGGACGGGAAGCCGCCTTCCTGGAGCATCACGCCTATCCGCGGGCGGACCTGCGAGCGCTCGGCACAGGGGTCGTGGCCCAGCACGCGGACCGTGCCGCCGTCAGGCCGGGCCAGACCCTCCAGAAGCTCGACGGTGGAGGTCTTGCCGGCCCCGTTCGTACCGAGGAGGGCGAAGAGCTCGCCGCGGGCCACGGAGAAGGAGACGCCGGACACGGCCTCGAAGCCGCCGGCGTAGCTGCGCCGGACGTCCACCGCCTGGATCACGCACTCTCGGGACATGTCGTCGCTGGTCATGTCTTCAGGTTTCCGTCCGCGCCGGGCCGGGGGCAGTGCGGACTGTCACCACCACTCATGACAAACGTCATGGGTGGTGACGCACGCACCGGGAAGACACAGGGAGCCGACCGGAAGAGAGCCAACCGGAAGAGAAGAGACGGGAACATGAAGAAGGCCCCGGTCGATTCCGACCAGGGCCTTCATATTCTGAGCGGACGACCAGGTTCGAACTGGCGACCTCAACCTTGGCAAGGTTGCGCTCTACCAACTGAGCTACGTCCGCATTGCAACCACTCGGCTTTCACCGGTGGAGCGAGCACTACTCTACCTGATCCACCGGAGTGGTCCTGCAAGTCGTGCAGAGCGGGTGACAGGAATTGCACACTGCGCCTTCCCCCTGGAAGGGGGATGTTCTGCTACTGAACTACACCCGCACGCTGCGTGGGGTTCGGCCTTTTCGGCCTTGCCCCTCGGCGTGTTCCAGACTCTATCCGACCTGCGGGGGTGTCGCGCAAGTCGGCTCCTCCGCAGGCCCTCGGCCGGCGCCCCGCCGGACCTGTCGCCGGGTCAACTCGCTTCCTGGAACGCCTCGTACACGCTCTTCGGGATGCGGCCCCGGGCGGGCACGTCCATCCGGTGCGAGCGGGCCCAGGCGCGCACCGCCGCCGGGTCGGGTGCGAGCGAGGTGTGCCGGTACGGAACGGGAGCCTTGCCGTGCTTGCCGGTGTTTGTCTGCTTGCGGCCGGCCGCCATGTACGGGGCCAGGGCGTTCCGCAGTTTCTTTGCGTTGGACGGATTGAGGTCGATCTCGTACGACTTCCCGTCCAGGGCGAAGGTGACCGTTTCCGCCGCCGTGCCCCCGTCGATGTCGTCGGAGAGTGTGACCACTACGCGCTGCGCCACGGATATCGGTCCTTTCCTACGGCATCGACGCGTCTGACATGCGCCGATGCCGGCCTTCCGGCTGAGAGCGCGGATGCGGGCCGACTGCTGTCGGTGCTCCGGGGCAATGCTGCATTCCCCGGTAATCATTTGTACAGCGACTGGTACCGCATTGTGAAGCCCGTCCAATTACTTCCGCGTGTCCGTCCGCTATGTGTGCCGCTCGTGAGCATTTGTTTCGCGGCTTTTCCACCGTCCGGTGATCGGCCGATATCTGGATGTGATCTATCCCGTTTGATATCTACCCGCGTAGAATTTCCGGCCAGGTACGCTGAGTGGACCCGCGGGGGTCCGGGGTACCCCCTCCGGAGAAACAGCCGCACCACACCACCACACCGGGAGTGCCAGTGGCACGCGTCGTAGTCGACGTCATGCTCAAGCCCGAGATCCTCGACCCGCAGGGACAGGCGGTGCAGCGCGCACTGCCCCGTCTCGGCTTCGAGGGAATCGCGGACGTACGTCAGGGAAAGCGTTTCGAGCTGGAGGTCGAGGGTCCGGTCGATGACGCCGCTCTCGCCCGTATTCACGAGATGGCGGAGACGTTCCTCGCCAACACCGTGATCGAGGACTTCACCGTCAAGGTGGAGAACGCCGAGGAGTCGAAGTGACTGCTCGTATCGGAGTCGTCACCTTTCCGGGCACGCTCGATGACCAGGACGCCCTGCGGGCCGTTCGCGTCGCGGGTGCGGAGCCCGTATCGCTGTGGCACCGCGACAAGGACCTGCACCAGGTCGACGCGGTGATCCTGGCGGGCGGTTTCTCGTACGGCGACTATCTGCGCGCCGGAGCCATCTCCCGGTTCTCGCCGGTCATGGAGACGGTGATCGAGCAGGCGAAGGCGGGCCTGCCGGTCCTCGGCATCTGCAACGGCTTCCAGATCCTGACCGAGGCGCACCTGCTGCCCGGCGCGATGCTGCGCAACAACCACCTGCACTTCGTCTGCCGCGACCAGACCCTGCGCGTCGAGAACGCGGCGACCGCCTGGACCTCGGACTACTCCGCGGGCCAGGAGATCTCCGTACCGCTCAAGAACATGGACGGCCGCTACACCGCCGACGAGCACACGCTCGACGCGCTGGAGGCCGAGGGCCGCGTCGCCTTCCGCTATGTCGGCCACAACCCGAACGGCTCGCTGCGCGACATCGCCGGCATCACCAACGCCGCGGGCAACGTCGTCGGCCTGATGCCGCACCCGGAGCACGCCGTGGAGCCGCTGATCGGCACCGGTCGCACCGACGGTCTCGGTTTCTTCACCTCGATCATCAAGAAGCTGGTCAACGCATGAGCCTGGACACGGTCGAGCACGCGGCCGAAACCCCGGACACCGCGCAGCCCTGGAAGGAGCTCGGCCTCAAGGAGGACGAGTACGCGCGCATCCGCGAGATCCTGGGCCGCCGTCCCACCGGCGCAGAGCTCGCCATGTACTCCGTGATGTGGTCCGAGCACTGCTCGTACAAGAGCAGCAAGGTCCACCTCAAGCAGTTCGGCGAGAAGGTCCCCGCCAACGACGCCATGCTCGTCGGCATCGGTGAGAACGCCGGTGTGGTCGACGTCGGTCAGGGGTACGCGGTCACCTTCAAGGTCGAGTCGCACAACCACCCCTCGTACATCGAGCCCTACCAGGGCGCGGCGACCGGCGTCGGCGGCATCGTCCGCGACATCCTCGCCATGGGCGCCCGCCCGGTCGCCGTCGTGGACCCGCTGCGCTTCGGCGCTGCCGACCATCCGGACACCAAGCGGGTCCTGCCGGGTGTGGTCGCGGGCATCGGCGGGTACGGCAACTGCCTCGGTCTGCCGAACATCGGCGGCGAGGTCGTTTTCGACGCCTGCTATCAGGGAAACCCGCTCGTCAACGCCGGCTGCATCGGTGTGATGAAGCACGAGGACATCCACCTCGCGCAGGCTTCCGGCCCCGGCAACAAGGTCATCCTGTACGGCGCCCGCACCGGCGGCGACGGCATCGGCGGCGTCTCCGTGCTGGCCTCGGAGACCTTCGAGTCGACCGGCCCGGCCAAGCGCCCGGCCGTCCAGGTCGGCGACCCGTTCCAGGAGAAGCTCCTCATCGAGTGCACCCTGGAGATCTTCAAGGAGAAGCTCGTCGCGGGCATCCAGGACCTCGGCGGCGCCGGGCTCTCCTGCGCCACGTCCGAGCTGGCCTCCGCGGGCTCCGGCGGCATGCGCGTCGAGCTGGACACCGTGCCGCTGCGCGACTCCTCCCTCTCGCCCGAGGAAATCCTCATGAGCGAGTCGCAGGAGCGCATGTGCGCCATCGTCGAGCCGCAGCACGTCGACCGCTTCCTGGAGATCTGCGAGAAGTGGGACGTCATCGCCACCGTCATCGGTGAGGTGACCGAGGGCTCGCAGCTGGAGATCTTCTGGCACGGCGAGCAGATCGTGGACGTGCCGCCGCGGTCCGTCGCCCACGAGGGCCCGACGTACCACCGCCCGTTCGCCCGCCCGTCCTGGCAGGACGCGCTCCAGGCCGACGACGCCGGCAAGCTGGCCCGCCCGGCGAACGGCGCGGAGCTGCGCGAGCAGGTCCTCAAGCTGGTCGCCTCGCCGAACCAGGCGTCGAAGTCCTGGATCACGGACCAGTACGACCGGTTCGTGCAGGGCAACACCGTGCTCGCGATGCCCGAGGACGCCGGCATGGTCCGCATCGACGAGGAGTCCAACCTCGGCGTGGCCATGGCGACCGACGGCAACGGCCGGTACGCGAAGCTCGACCCGTACACCGGTGCGCAGCTCGCGCTGGCGGAGTCGTACCGGAACGTCGCCGCGACCGGTGCCAAGCCGCTCGCGATCTCGGACTGCCTGAACTTCGGTTCGCCCGAGGACCCGGACGTCATGTGGCAGTTCGCCGAGGCCACCCGCGGTCTCGCGGACGGCTGCCTGGAGCTGGGCACTCCGGTCACCGGCGGCAACGTCTCGCTGTACAACCAGACCGGTGAGACGGCGATCCACCCGACGCCGGTCGTGGCCGTGCTCGGTGTGATCGACGACGTCACGCGGCGTACGCCGGTCGCCTTCGGGGAAGAGGGCCAGCTCCTCTGCCTGCTGGGCGACACGCGTGAGGAGTTCGGCGGCTCGGCCTGGTCCGAGGTCGTCCACAACCACCTCGGCGGGATGCCGCCCAAGGTGGACCTGGGCCGGGAGAAGCTGCTCGCCGAGATCCTGATCTCGGCCTCCCGCGACGGCATGATCGACGCGGCGCACGACCTGTCGGACGGCGGCCTGATCCAGGCGGTCACCGAATCCTGCCTGCGCGGCGGGAAGGGTGCCCGGCTGGTCGTGCCGGACGGCCTCGACGCGTTCACGCTGCTGTTCTCCGAGTCCGCGGGCCGCGCGGTCGTCTCGGTGCCGCGCAGCGAGGAGCTGCGGTTCAACGACATGTGCGGGGCGCGCGGTCTGCCCGTGACCCGCATCGGTGTCGTGGACGGCGACGCGATCGAGATCCAGGGCGAGTTCAGCATCCCGCTGAGCGAGCTGCGCACGGCGCACGAGGAGACGATCCCGGCGCTCCTCGCGTAGTTCCCGGACCGCACACGCCGAAACCCCCGACCGGTTCCGCCCGGCCGGGGGTTTTCGCGTGGTGCGTACGGGGAAGCGCGGGGCCCCGCTGGGGGGGGGCGGAGGCGGTTCGGCCCTGCTCGTACGGGGAAGGGTCAGGTCCTCGTACGGGTGCCGGGCAGCCGGATCGCCAGGACCAGGGCGAGGAGCATCGCGCCGGTGGCGCAGGCGAAGACCACGTCCGTGGAGGAGACGAAGGCGTCCAGGGCCCGGTCGCGGGCGGCCCCGGTGAGGCGGCCGATGTCGCTGGTCGTTCCGCCGGGGCCCTCGGCGGCGTACACCCTGCTGAGTACGGCTCCGAAGAGGGAGGCGCCCAGGGCCGTGCCGAGGGTCTGGAAGAAGCGGACCCCGGTGGTGGCGACGCCCAGCTGGGCCGGCGGGGCGGTGTCCTGGACGAGCTCGATCAGCTGGCCGATGAGCTGGCCGAAGCCGATCCCCATGAGCAGCAGCGCGCCGCGCACGGTCCACAGCCCGGTGTCCGTGTCGAGCGTGGTCAGCAGGGCGAGGGCGGCCGAGGCGAAGACCGTGCCGCTGACGACGAAGGTCTTCTGCGACCAGCCGGCCGCGACCAGGCGCCCGGAGAGGAGCCCGACGACGGTCATGCCGATCGCCATCGGGACCAGGAAGAGACCGGCCGAGGTCGCGGCGACCCCGCGGACCACCTGGAGGTAGATCATCACGTAGACGATCGACCCCATCATCGCGACGCCGACCAGACCCTGGACCGCGAAGCCGTACCGCATGAGCCGCAGCCGGAAGAGCGAGAGCGGCAGGATCGGTTCGGCGGCCGTGGCCTGGCGCCACAGGAACAGACCGAGCGCGACGACGGCGGCGACGGCGAGGCCGACGATGACCGGCGAGGTCCACGCGTAGTCCTCGCCGCCCCACTCGGTGACCAGGAGCAGCGCGGTGGAGAAGGTGGCGGCGAGACCCGCGCCGAGGAAGTCGATGCGGTGGCGGGTGGTGCGGACGGGGAGCTTCACCACGAAGGCCGCGGCGATCAGCACGGCGATGCCGACGGGCAGGTTGACGTAGAAGATCCAGCGCCAGCCCGCGTGGTCGGCGAGGGCACCGCCCAGCCAGGGGCCGAGCGCCATGCCCGCACCGGCGATGATCCCGCCGATGCTGCCCTTCTTGCCGCCGCCCTCGGCCTTGGAGCCCCCGCCCTCCTTGGGGCCCGCCGTGCCGAGCTGACGCAGGACGACCATCGTGACGCTCATCAGCCCGCCGCCGCCGATGCCCTGGAAGGCGCGTGCGGCGATCAGCTCGCCCATGGACTGGGCCATTCCGCAGAGCGCGGACCCGGTGAGGAAGGTGGCGAGCGCGCCGATGAAGACCTTCTTCGAGCCGAGGGTGTCGCAGAGCTTGCCGTACAGGGGCAGTGCGGCGGTCGCGGCGAGCTGGTAGGCGGCGATCAGCCAGGGGATCCGGTCGACGCCGTGCACCGGGTCGAGGTCGCGGACGATCGGGACGGTCGCCGAGGACACGATGTTCGAGTCCAGGACGGCCAGCAGGATCGTGACGATGCAGAGCGCCACGGCGATCGTGACGCTCCGGCCGCCGGGCTGCTGTCCGTCCGCGGTCGTCGGCCGTGGCGCGGACGCTGTGACTGTTCCGGGCATGACTGGATCCCCCCTGCCGGGCGGTGCTGACGCGCACCGCTGTGGTGAGCCCACTGTTCACGGTATTCATGTACTGAGTCAAGTTTTTAGCTCGGATTAATTTTTATCCTGGTACAGTGCCGCCATGACCGAGGGGATGGGCCTGCGCGAGCGCAAGAAGAGGGAAACCCGGCGGCGGCTGCTGGAAACGGCCACCAAGCTCTTCTCCGAGCGCGGGTTCGACCAGGTCTCCGTCGCGGAGATCGCCGACGCGGCCGATGTATCGAAAATGACCGTCTTCAACTACTTCGACAGCAAGGAAGACCTGGTCTTCGCGCCGCTGGAGGAGCACGTCGGCGACGCCGCCCGGATCGTGCGGGAGCGCGCGCCCGGTGAATCGGCGGTCGCGGCCCTGCGCCGGCAGTTCGTGGCGGCGGTCGAACGTCACGACCCCGCGGTGGGCATGGGGGATTCACCGGTGGCGCTCGGCATCGTGCGGCTCATCCTGGAGACGCCCGCCCTGCTCACCCGCGCCCACTCCTACTTCGTACGTACGCAGGACCAGCTCACCGAGGCCCTGATCGAGGAGGGCGAGGAGCCGGTCATCGCGCGCATCGTCGCTTCCCAGCTCCTCGGTACGCGAAACGCGCTGCTCACCGAGAACCGCAGGCGCCTGCTGGCCGGCGAACCGGCTGCCGCGGTCGTCCCCGACGCCGTCGCCCTGGCCCACCGGGGCTTCGACCTGCTGGAGAAGGGCCTCGGCGACTACGCGACGCGCGCCTGACCCCGGGGCACCGGACGCGGGGCGGACGCCCTGTCGGTGCCGCGTCGTAGGCTCCCGGCATGCCGCCCTCGCAGAAGCGCGCCCGTCGCTACGACCCGGCCAGGAACCGTGCCGCGATCCTCGCCCAGTTCGCCCACGTCCGGGACGGCGTGCGCACGCTGACCCCGCAGCAGCTCGCCGCGCCGAGCGGGCTCGGTGACTGGACGGTGCGCGAGCTCGCCGCGCACATCGCCATGGCTCTCTCGCACGTCAGCCGGACGCTGGAGCTTCCCGCCCCGGCCCTCGCCAAACCCGAGGTGTCCCTCCTGGAGTGGCCGTTCACCACAGCGGCCCGCGCCCCCGAGATCGCGGACGACACCGCCGAATGGGCCGCCACCGCCACCGCCACCGACCTGGACGCGCTCTACGCGGAGGTCGGCGCCCGCTTCGAGGCCCTGGTGACCGGCGCCCCCGAGGACCGGCTGCTGGCCACCCGGGTCGGGGCGATGCGCCTCGGCGACTTCCTGGTCACCCGCACCGTGGAGCTGGTCGTCCACACCTGGGACCTCAACGAGGCGACCGGGCTCTCCGTTCTGTACGACCGGCAGGCACTCGCCTCGTGCAGCAGGCTCCTGGCCGACGCGCTGGCCGAGCGGGCGCCCGGCGGCTCGGTCGAGGTCCGGGTGCCGCCGTTCGCGGTGGTGCAGTGCGTCCAGGGGCCGCGCCACACCCGGGGCACCCCGCCCAACGTCGTCGAGACCGACCCGCTCACCTGGATACGGCTCGCGACCGGGCGTACGGAGTGGGCGCGGGAGGTCGAAGCGGCCAAGGTCACCGCGAGCGGCGAGCGCGCGGATCTCTCCGGGCTGCTGCCGCTGATGGGCTGACCCCGCCCCGGACGCCCGGCAGGCGCCCCGAGATGCCGCATACCGGGCGGCCATGGTGTGAGGCTCGCCACGAAACGACCGGTCGGGCTGCTTGCCCCCGGCGCCCGGAGGACGGCTCACGCAGTGCCACGACGGGCCTCTTCACGGGGTCTTCCGGGTGGCCGGAACCGGTCGGTCGATGGCCGGTGATCCGGGCGTCGCCTGCCCTGTGGCGGTTGCCGCGCGTAGATCGGGGAAGGCCCGCGATTACCGTGTGTGACCGTTCCGAGGGGTGTGGGAGCGCGCTTCCGGGGTGCTTCGCCGGTGGTGGGGCGGAGGATCCCCAATTCGGACCAGTGGTCGACCTCGCCTACACTCGATGGCGTGCCTCGTGGTGATGGACGACTCAACCACGACCTGCTCCCCGGCGAGAAGGGCCCCCAGGACGCTTGCGGCGTCTTCGGTGTCTGGGCTCCGGGCGAAGAGGTCGCCAAGCTCACCTATTTCGGACTGTATGCCCTGCAGCACCGTGGACAGGAGTCCGCGGGCATCGCAGTGAGCAACGGGTCCCAGATCCTGGTCTTCAAGGACATGGGACTGGTCTCGCAGGTCTTCGACGAAACTTCCCTGGGATCGCTCCAGGGCCATATCGCGGTCGGTCATGCCCGCTACTCCACCACCGGTGCCTCGGTGTGGGAGAACGCGCAGCCGACGTTCCGTGCGACCGCGCACGGCTCGATCGCCCTCGGTCACAACGGGAACCTGGTCAACACGGCCCAGCTCGCGGAGATGGTCGCCGACCTCCCGCGCAAGGACGGCCGTGCCACCCAGGTCGCCGCGACCAACGACACCGACCTGGTGACCGCGCTGCTCGCCGGCCAGACCGACGACGACGGCAAGCCGCTGACCATCGAGGAGGCCGCCGGCAAGGTGCTTCCCGAGGTCCGGGGCGCCTTCTCCCTGGTCTTCATGGACGAACACACGCTCTACGCCGCCCGTGACCCGCAGGGCATCCGCCCGCTGGTCCTCGGCCGCCTGGAGCGCGGCTGGGTCGTCGCGTCGGAGTCCGCCGCCCTCGACATCTGCGGTGCCAGCTTCGTCCGCGAGATCGAGCCGGGCGAGATGGTCGCCATCGACGAGAACGGTCTGCGTACCTCGCGATTCGCGGAAGCGAAGCCCAAGGGCTGTGTCTTCGAGTACGTCTACCTGGCGCGCCCCGACACCGACATCGCGGGCCGCAACGTCTATCTCTCCCGGGTGGAGATGGGCCGCAAGCTGGCCGCCGAGGCGCCCGTCGAGGCGGACCTGGTCATAGCGACCCCGGAATCCGGCACCCCGGCCGCCATCGGCTACGCGGAGGCCAGCGGGATTCCGTTCGGCGCCGGCCTGGTGAAGAACGCCTACGTCGGCCGGACCTTCATCCAGCCGTCCCAGACGATCCGCCAGCTGGGCATTCGCCTCAAGCTGAACCCGCTCAAGGAAGTCATCAAGGGCAAGCGCCTGGTGGTCGTGGACGACTCGATCGTCCGCGGCAACACCCAGCGCGCACTGGTCCGGATGCTCCGTGAGGCCGGCGCCGCCGAGATCCACATCCGGATTTCGTCCCCGCCGGTGAAGTGGCCCTGCTTCTTCGGCATCGACTTCGCGACCCGCGCCGAGCTGATCGCCAACGGCATGTCCGTCGAGGAGATCGGCACGTCGATGGGCGCCGACTCGCTCGCGTACATCTCGATCGACTCGATGATCGAGGCGACGACGATCGACAAGCCGAACCTCTGCCGCGCCTGCTTCGACGGCGAGTACCCGATGGAGCTCCCGGACCCGGAGCTGCTCGGCAAGCAGCTGCTGGAGACCGAGCTGGCGGCGGGCCCCGCGGCGACCGCGGCGTCCGACGCGCTGCGGCGTCCGTGACCCGGACCGTCCGGCAGCCCTTCCCTCAGCCCCGTATCTCCACACGAAAGATCCCAGGCAATGTCTGAGACAACAGGTGCTTCCTACGCGGCAGCGGGCGTCGACATCGAGGCCGGCGACCGCGCCGTCGAGCTGATGAAGGAGTGGGTGAAGAAGACACAGCGCCCCGAGGTCGCGGGTCTCGGTGGCCTCGGCGGCTTCGCCGGTCTCTTCGACGCCTCGGCGCTCAAGCGTTACGAGCGTCCGCTCCTGGCCTCCGCCACGGACGGCGTCGGCACCAAGGTCGACCTCGCCCGCCAGATGGGCGTGTACGACACGATCGGTCACGACCTCGTCGGCATGGTCGTGGACGACCTCGTCGTCTGCGGCGCCGAGCCGCTGTTCATGACCGACTACATCTGCGTCGGCAAGGTGCACCCCGAGCGTGTCGCGGCCATCGTCAAGGGCATCGCCGAGGGCTGTGTGCTGGCCGGCTGCGCGCTGGTCGGCGGCGAGACGGCCGAGCACCCGGGTCTGCTGGGCGCGGACGATTTCGACGTGGCCGGAGCGGGTACGGGTGTGGTCGAGGCCGACCGCCTGCTGGGCCCCGACCGCATCCGCGAGGGTGACGCCGTGATCGCCATGGCGTCCTCCGGGCTTCACTCGAACGGGTACTCGCTCGTCCGCCATGTGGTGTTCGACCGGGCCGGCTGGACGCTGGACCGCCAGGTCGAGGAGTTCGGCCGGACCCTGGGCGAGGAGCTCCTGGAGCCGACCCGGATCTACTCGCTGGACTGCCTGGCCCTCACCCGTACGACCGAGGTGCACGGCTTCAGCCACGTCACCGGCGGCGGCCTGGCCAACAACCTGGCCCGGGTCATCCCGGACACCCTGCGCGCCACGGTGGACCGCTCCACGTGGACCCCGGGCGCGGTGTTCGACCTCGTCGGCAAGGCCGGCCAGGTCGAGCGGCTGGAGCTGGAGAAGACGCTCAACATGGGCGTCGGCATGATCGCGGTCGTCCCCGCCGAGTCCGTGGACGCGGCCCTCACGACGCTGGCCGACCGGGGTGTCGACTCCTGGGTCGCCGGTGAGATCACCGCCCGGGGCGACCACACGACCGGCGCCGAGCTGGTGGGTTCGTACGCACGCTGAGCGGGAACACCGGCCGGGCCGACGGGCCCGGCCGGTCACCGGCCGCCTCGCCCTTCCCGTACGTGAGCAGCGCGAACCTTCCGTATGCGGGCAGCACAAAACCCGGTCCGGAGAAGCTCCGAACCGGGGTGATGTGTCAGCGCGAGGTCAAGCGCCGCGGCGCTTGGACGACGGACCGGACTGGTCGTTCTCGTCCTCGTCCTCGTCGTTGTTGTACAGATCCGCGTACTGTGCGTACGGGTCATCTTCCTCGTCGTCGTCCTCGAACGGCTCCGCGTTCGGTGGCTGACTCGAAGTCGATGCGCCCAGCTCATTGGCCAGACGCGACAGGTCCGTCCCGCCGCTGCTGTACTTCAGCTGGCGGGCGACCTTTGTCTGCTTGGCCTTTGCCCGGCCGCGCCCCATGGCTCGACCCCCTCGGTGACGGGGCTCGACGGCCCCAGAGTCTTGACACGCGTTCATGTTTCAGGACGGACTCTCGGTAGAGAGACCGTGCCTGTAGAGCTTTAACGGTACCTGCTTCCGCGGCCATACGGTACGCCGCCCGCATCACGCGCCCCGGAAGAGGACCCGCGAGACGCCCCGTCCTCGCTGGTCAACTGCGATTTTAACCTCTTATCGGCAGGCGACCCGCCGACCGGCGTGAGTCTTGTCTCGCCGGTCGGCGGGCCGCGGCCCGCCGGAGGGGTGCCGGCTCAGCCGCGGCGCGCGTCCGCCATCCGCTGTTCGGCGATCCGGTCGGCCGCCGCGGCCGGCGGAATGCCGTCTTCCTTCGCACGTGCGAATATGGCCAGCGTGGTGTCGAAGATCTTGGTGGCCTTCGCCTTGCACCGGTCGAAGTCGAAGCCGTGCAGCTCGTCGGCGACCTGGATGACCCCGCCCGCGTTCACCACGTAGTCGGGCGCGTACAGGATGGCGCGGTCGGCCAGGTCCTTCTCGACGCCCGGGTGCGCGAGCTGGTTGTTGGCCGCGCCGCACACCACCTTCGCGGTGAGCACCGGCACGGTGTCGTCGTTGAGGGCGCCGCCCAGCGCGCACGGGGCGTAGATGTCCAGGTCCTCGGTGCGGATCAGCGCCTCGGTGTCCGCCGCGACGGCGACCCCGGGGTGCTTGTCGGTGATCCGGCGGACGGACTCCTCGCGCACATCGGTGATCACGACCTCGGCGCCGTCCGCGAGCAGGTGCTCGACCAGGTAGTGGCCGACCTTGCCGACACCGGCGACCCCCACTTTTCGGCCACGCAGCGTCGGGTCGCCCCACAGGTGCTGGGCCGAGGCCCGCATGCCCTGGAAGACGCCGAACGCGGTGAGCACCGACGAGTCGCCGGCGCCGCCGTTCTCGGGGGAGCGGCCGGTGGTCCAGCGGCACTCGCGCGCCACGACGTCCATGTCGGCAACATAGGTGCCGACGTCGCAGGCCGTCACGTACCGGCCGCCGAGCGAGGCGACGAACCGGCCGTAGGCCAGCAGCAGTTCCTCGCTCTTGATCTGCTCGGGGTCGCCGATGATGACGGCCTTGCCGCCCCCGTGGTCGAGCCCGGCCAGGGCGTTCTTGTACGACATGCCGCGCGCGAGGTTCAGCGCGTCGGTGACGGCCTCGGCCTCGGAGGCGTACGGGTAGAAGCGGGTGCCGCCGAGGGCGGGGCCCAGGGCGGTGGAGTGGAGGGCGATGACGGCCTTGAGGCCGCTGGCCCGGTCCTGGCAGAGGACGACTTGTTCGTGTCCGCCCTGGTCCGAGTGGAACAGGGTGTGCAGGACATCGACAGGCGCGCCGGTCACATCGGTCACTGTGGTGACTCCCAAGTACGAAGCGGCGGAAAGACCCTCCTGAAGGTGGGGAGGGCCCACCGGTCCGGCCGCGTGGGCCGGCCCGGTGGGCAAGAGCGTAAGTCCTACCCCCACGTAGATCTGTTCCAGTGCCAAGGATCACCCCCTACCGGGGGACAGGCGTGACACGATCACCGCATGTCGGTGGTGTCTTCGGTGCTGGTTCCCTACGCGTCCTACCTCCGGGTGTACGAGCCACTGGCGGCCTTCCCGGAGGGCGAGCGCGCCCACTGGGCCCGCTATGCGGCCCGCGACCGGATGCCCACGGCACAGGACGAACTCAGGCGCTCGCTGGCGGACTTGGCGGCGACCCCGCCCGCCGGGGTGCCGGTGCACGAGAGTGCCGACGCGTTCGTGGCCGAGGTGGACGGCGTGGTGTGCGTGTGCCCGTGGCGGACCCGGCTGCGCGGCTGGCTGGCGCTGGACGGGCTGGCGGAGCTGTTCCCCGGGCCGGTGCTCGACGCGGTGCTGCCGCCGGTGGTGCGCGGGCAGGCGCTGGCCGACCACGAGCGCTGGGCGGAGCGCAATCCGGACGCCCGGCCGTGGATCAGGACGGCGGTGTGGCAGGTTCCGGTGCGCTGGTTCGTGCTGTTCGCGGACGAGGAGCGGGAGCATGTGGTGGCCGGTCCGGACGGGGAGCCTCCGGTGTTCCGGTACCGGACGCCGATGGTCGAGGCGCGGCGCCGGCTGGCCCGGTCGCTGCGGACACTGCGGGAGACGATGGACGAGGGTCCGCTGACCGCGGGGCTCGTGGACATCGGGCGGTGGCTGGAGGAGTTCCACCCGCGCTCGCTCGTGGAGCTGGACTACGGCGGGCTCGTGCACGCGCTGCCGGAGCGGGAGCTCAGCGTCGACCGGAGCGCGGCCGACGTGGCGGAGGGGATCGCCGCGCTGCGGGCGGGGGACGCGGAGCGGGCGGCCGAGGCGTACGCGCGTCTCGCGGAGCGCTGGCGGGCCGTAAGGGACCGTCAGTTCGCCAACTGACCGCCGCGGCACCTTGTACGGACGGCTCGTGAACCGGTGTCGGATGTGACACGTGTGGGTGAAGGGGCGGAAGGGGTCCAGGGGGTGGCGGGACCTACGTCCCGAACCGGGCCTTTGCCTCAACCGTGATGGATAGCACTTACGGGGCCCTTGCGCCCTTCCCTACCCCTCGTGCCAAAATAGGACAAGGAGTCCGGTGAGGACTCTATCCGTCCATGTATGGGCGGATCACTCAGCATTGCACGCTATGGGGGGTCTGATGACTCCTGATCGCTCTGTGACTGATCGTCACGGTGGTGTGACTGTCCGCTATGGCATGGTCCATCGGCTTTCCGTCGCTGATGGACACCTGGGAGGGCAATTCCATCGGTTTGGCCGACCGGGCTGGACGGATGGTGTAGTTGTAGTGCCGAGGACAAGCCGTTCGTCCTATAACCGACTCGGCCCGCGTCCGCCATTTCGGGCAACGTGGGTCAAGGTGCAGAATTTAGAGGAAAGAACCGAGATGGTTCGGTTCTCCCGAGGAGGCCGCTCATGACCGCTCGCACCCCTGATGCCGAGCCGCTGCTGACCCCGGCTGAGGTTGCCACGATGTTCCGCGTGGACCCGAAGACGGTTACCCGTTGGGCGAAGGCAGGCAAGCTCACGTCCATCCGCACGCTCGGTGGGCATCGCCGGTACCGCGAGGCAGAGGTCCGCGCACTGCTTGCGGGTATTCCGCAGCAGCGCAGCGAGGCCTGACAAACCCCCTGTCACCCCGTCACACCTGGGCTTTTGGGTCCCCCAACCCACTTGCTCACCCATAGCTCCATATGACGGGCGCCCGCCCCAACGGGCGCCATACCTGTGCCGTACGGGTCATGTCATCCGATCGCGCTGGACTCCGCCGGGTCCAGCGCGATTTTTTTTGCGCCTGGAACGGCTCGGCCTTGCGTCTGCCCCCCGTCGGCTTACGGCACCGTTTGCACAGCCGGGCCCCGGCGGCCGGGGCCTCGCCGTGGGGTGTCGGCGTGCGGTGCGGGGGCAACCGGAGGACATCCCTCCGGGGAGTGCAATTGCACATATTAAATTCGCTAGTTGTAGGAAGGGTGTAAAGGACCCCCTTCTCAAAACTGATTCAGTGACACCCGTCACACCACGCAAGTGTTGCCAACTACGAGCCTGTCACTGTGAGGAAGTCGACGCCCGCGCCGAAGGTCATGTCGTAGGAGGACTTACGTCCCCGCTTCGCGACGGCTGTACGGGGACCCGTCGGCGCCTCGTGGGCGCCTCGTGGGCGGCTCGGACGGTCCGGCGAGCCGATCGGGCGTCCGGGCGGCCTGCGGGGCCGTCACGGGCTCCATGGCGAGCCTCAGCAGCCGGGCGCAGACCGCGCAGTGCCGGGTGAGGTGCCGGTAGCCGGAGGCGGCGGCCAGATGTGCGCGCAGCAGCGCGCGGACGTCGTGCCTGGGCGCCCTCGCGCGGCCCTGTTTTCGCTCGCGCCGGCTCTCGCCCGTGGATGCCCCCATCGCGCCACCTCCCGGTGGATGCGCGCCGCCCCGCTCCGGGAATCCGGGGCGGCCCCTGGTTTCTGAGTACTCGTCGGCGGGCACCGCAGTCAAGACGCGCGAAAGCCCGGATCGATGCGATCCGGGCTTTCGTTCTGCGGTCCTGACGGGATTTGAACCCGCGGCCTCCACCTTGACAGGGTGGCGAGCACTCCTAACTGCTCCACAGGACCAGGTTTCGCCGCCTTCCTTGCGTCCGGCTGCGAAAACAGACTGTACAGGAGTTCAGCGGGTGCGGTCGAACTCACTCCGGGTGGCAGTTCCGTTACGGAGACGCGCTAGGGTGCGGCGGCGTCGATCGCCTTCACGATCCGCTTGTCCGAGACCGGGAACGCGGTGCCCAGGGCGTGCGCGAAGTAGCTCACCCGCAGCTCCTCGATCATCCACCGGATGTCCAGTACCTCCTGCGGGACGGGCCGACCCTTGGGCAGCTGCTCCAGCAGCCAGGCGTACTCGTCCTGCATCTCGTGGACCTTCTCCATGCGCGTGGTGTCGCGCTGGACGTTGGTCGGCATCTGCTGGAGCCTGCGGTCCTCCGCCACCAGGTAGCGCATCAGATCGGGCAGCCTGCGCAGCCCGGCCGCGGTGACGAAGCCGGCCGGCATCAGGCGCGCCAGGTGGTCGCGTACGTCCGTGACGTTGTTGATCAGGACCAGGCTGTTGGTGGCCTTCAGCCGGCGCTCGCACGCCTGCCAGGCCGCCAGGATCTGCTGTACCTGGCCGATCGTGCGCACGGTCAGGTCCACCAGGTCCGCGCGCACCTTGTCGTACAGCGTCCGGAACGACGCCTCGTCCCAGGCGGGGCCGCCGTGCGCCGCGATCAGCCGGTCGGCGGCCGCCGTCGCGCAGTCGTCGAACAGGGCCTGGATGGAGCCGTGCGGATTGCGGGACAGGGCCAGCTTCTGCTGGTTCGTCAGCTTGTCCGACGCGAACTTCGCCGGGTTCACCGGGATGTTCAGCAGGATCAGCTTCCGGGTGCCGCGCCACATCGCCTGCGCCTGCTCGGCCTCGGTGTCGAAGAGGCGTACGGCGACTGTCTCTCCCTGGTCGACGAGCGCGGGATACGCCTTGACCGGCTGGCCGGCCCTGCGGGTCTCGAAGACCTTGTTCAGCGTGCCGATCGTCCAGTCCTTCAGGCCCGAGCGCTCGATGGATTCGCCGGAGGGCCCCGCGGTGGCCGCGGCGGCCTTGGAGAGGGCCTGGCGGGCCTTCGGGCGCAGCCGGAGCTTCAGCGCCTCCAGGTCCTTGTCCTCGGCGACCCTGCGGCGCCGCTCGTCCACGATCCGGAAGGTGATCTTGAGGTGGTCCGGGACCCGGCTCAGGTCGAAGTCGTCCGCGGTGACCGGGACCCCGACCATCCGCTGGAGCTCACGGGCCAGCGTCACCGGCAGCGGCTCCTGGAGGGGCACGGCCCGGTCCAGGAACTTGTCCGCGTAGTTCGGCGCGGGTACGTAGTGCCGGCGGATCGGCTTCGGCAGCGAGCGGATCAGCTCGGTGACGACCTCCTCGCGCAGGCCCGGGATCTGCCAGTCGAAGCCCTCCGACGTGACCTGGTTCAGTACCTGAAGCGGAATGTGGATGGTCACACCGTCGGCGTCCGCGCCGGGCTCGAACTGGTAGGTCACCCGGAACTTGAGCTTCCCCTGCCGCCAGGAGTCCGGGTAGTCGTCCTTGGTGACGGCCCCGGCCTTCTCGTTGATGAGCATCGAGCGCTCGAAGTCGAGCGCGTCCGGCTCGTCACGCCGCTTGTGCTTCCACCAGGAGTCGAAATGGGCCCCGGACACGATGTGTTCGGGGATGCGCTGGTCGTAGAAGTCGAACAGCGTCTCGTCGTCCACGAGGATGTCGCGGCGCCGGGCGCGGTGCTCCAGCTCCTCGACCTCGCCGAGCAGTTTGCGGTTGTCGTGGAAGAACTGGTGGTGCGTGCGCCAGTCGCCCTCGACCAGGGCGTTGCGGATGAAGAGGTCCCGCGAGGTCTCCTGGTCGATCCGGCCGAAATTGATCTTGCGCTGGGCGACGATCGGCACGCCGTACAGCGTGACCCGCTCGTAGGCCATCACCGCGGCCTGGTCCTTCTCCCAGTGCGGTTCGCTGTAGGTGCGCTTCAGCAGATGCTGGGCCAGCGGCTCGATCCACTCCGGCTCGACCTTGGCGTTGACCCGCGCCCAGAGCCGGGACGTCTCCACGAGCTCCGCCGACATCACGAACCGCGGCTGCTTCTTGAACAGTGCCGAACCGGGGAAGATCGCGAACTTGGCGCTGCGGGCGCCCAGGTACTCGTTCTTCTCGGTGTCCTTGAGACCGATGTGCGACAGCAGCCCGGCCAGCAGCGAGGTGTGCACCGACTGCTCGGGCGCGTCCTCCTCATTGAGCTCGATGCCCATCTGCTTGGCCACCGTGCGCAGCTGGGCGTAGATGTCCTGCCACTCACGGATACGGAGGAAGTTCAGATACTCCTGCTTGCACATCCGGCGGAAGCTGGAGGAGCCGCGCTCCTTCTGTTGCTCGCGGATATAGCGCCACAGGTTCAGGAAGGCCAGGAAGTCGGAGGTCTCGTCCTTGAACCGGGCATGCTGCTGGTCGGCCTGGGTCTGCTTGTCGGAGGGCCGCTCGCGCGGGTCCTGGATGGAGAGCGCGGCGGCGATGACCATGACCTCGCGGACGCAGCCGTTGCGGTCGGCCTCCACGACCATACGGGCGAGGCGCGGGTCCACCGGCAGCTGCGAGAGCTTGCGGCCGAGCGGGGTGAGCCGCTTCTTCGGGTCCTTCTCCGCGGCGTCGAGGGCGCCGAGCTCCTGGAGCAGCTGCACGCCGTCGCGGATGTTGCGGTGGTCCGGCGGGTCGATGAAGGGGAACTTCTCGATGTCGCCGAGGCCGGCGGCGGTCATCTGGAGGATGACGGAGGCCAGGTTCGTACGAAGGATCTCCGCGTCGGTGAACTCCGGGCGGGTCAGGAAGTCGTCCTCGGAGTACAGCCGGATGCAGATGCCGTCCGAGGTACGGCCGCAGCGGCCCTTGCGCTGGTTGGCGCTGGCCTGCGAGATCCGCTCGATCGGCAGCCGCTGGACCTTGGTGCGGTGGCTGTAGCGGGAGATGCGGGCGGTGCCCGGGTCGATCACGTACTTGATGCCGGGGACGGTCAGCGAGGTCTCGGCGACGTTGGTGGCCAGCACGATCCTGCGGCCGGTGTGGCGCTGGAACACCCGGTGCTGCTCGGCGTGCGACAGGCGCGCGTAGAGGGGGAGCACCTCGGTGTTGCGCAGGTTCCGTTTGCCGAGCGCGTCGGCGGTGTCGCGGATCTCGCGCTCGCCGGAGAGGAAGACCAGGACGTCCCCGGGGCCCTCGGACTGGAGCTCGTCCACGGCGTCGCAGATCGCGGTGATCTGATCGCGGTCGGCGTCGTCCGTGTCTTCGGTGGCCTCTTCGAGCAGCGGACGGTAGCGGACCTCGACCGGATACGTACGCCCGCTGACCTCGATGATCGGGGCGTCGCCGAAGTGGCGCGAGAAGCGTTCCGGGTCGATGGTCGCGGAGGTGACGACGACCTTCAGATCGGGGCGCCGGGGCAGCAGCCGGGCCAGATAGCCGAGCAGGAAGTCGATGTTCAGCGACCGCTCGTGGGCCTCGTCGATGATGATCGTGTCGTACGCCAGCAGCTCGCGGTCCGTCTGGATCTCGGCGAGCAGGATGCCGTCCGTCATCAGCTTGACGAAGGTCGCGTCCGGGTTCACCTGGTCGGTGAAGCGGACCTTCCAGCCGACGGTTTCGCCGAGCGGCGTCTTCAGCTCGTCGGCGATCCGCTCGGCCACCGTGCGCGCGGCGATCCGGCGCGGCTGGGTGTGCCCGATCATGCCCCGGAGGCCCCGGCCCAGCTCCATGCAGATCTTGGGGATCTGGGTGGTCTTGCCGGACCCGGTCTCACCGGCGACGATCACGACCTGGTGGTCGCGTATCGCCTCCAGGATCTCGTCCTTCTTCTGGCTGACCGGGAGCTGTTCGGGGTACGTGATGGCGGGCATCCGGCCGGCCCGCTGCGTGAGCCGCCCGGCTGCCTTGTCCGCCTGGGCGGCGATCTCGTCCAGCACGGCCCGCTGGGCCTCGGGCTTGCGAATACGGCGGGCGCCTTCGAGGCGGCGGCCGAGCCGGTTCGCGTCACGGAGCGAGAGCTGCGCGAGCCGGGACTGGAGATCGGCGAAGGAAGTAGACATACGGATCCCAGGATCTCACCCGGGCCGGACGAAGGGCGAACCCATTTCGGGCGACGGTCCGGCATGGCGAAGGCCCCATCCGGTGGACGGGGCCTTCGGGTGGTGGCTGGGGCCGGGATCGAACCGGCGACCTATCGCTTTTCAGGCGATCGCTCGTACCAACTGAGCTACCCAGCCACAAGGTTTCACGTGAAACCTCAGCGGTCCTGACGGGATTTGAACCCGCGGCCTCCACCTTGACAGGGTGGCGAGCACTCCTAACTGCTCCACAGGACCAAGCAATGTGCGAGACCAAGTCTCGCACACGTTCAAGCGTGCCCCCAACGGGATTCGAACCCGTGCTACCGCCTTGAAAGGGCGGCGTCCTGGGCCACTAGACGATGAGGGCTAAGGGCCCACCTGCGCGCCTTGCAGCGCGTCGGGGACGTGAGAAGCATATGGGATGCCGGCGGCGTTCGCCAAAACGGTTTACGGGGACGGGGTCGGGCCGGTCGGGGACGGGCTCGTGAGGACGGGCTTCTGCTCCGGCAGATGGCGGCTGACCTCGGCCGTTGTCAGTCCGAGGCCGCCGAGGGTGATCTCGTCCCAGGCTTGCAGGCGGCGGGTGGAGCGGTCCAGATAGAGCACCGAGGCGAGCACCTGTTCCGGCTTCTTGTTCTGGACGGCGCGCAGCCCGCCGCCGCCCGTGGAGCCCTCGATCATCAGCCGGGTGCCTTCCCTCAGGACCTCGTTCTGCCGGTGGTGCACATGGCCGGCCAGCGCCAGCGGCACCTCGCCGTCCGTCTCCTTCGCCGCCTCCGGCTCATGGGCGACGGCGATGTCGACGGGGGTGCCGGACCGCTGCTGCTCGCGCAGGGCGGCGGTGAGCGTGCGGCCGGCCACGCTCTCGACGTCCTCCGCCTGCTCGGGGCCCGTCCGGTCCGGGGTGAACTGCGGGTCCCCGGTCCCGGCGACCCGTAGCCCGCCGACGGTCACTGCCCGGCCCTGGTCCAGGACATGGACGTTCGGGAAGCGCTTCTTGTCGGACAGGTACTTCTGCGTCACCGCCGAGTCGTGGTTCCCGCGCACCCAGACATAGGGGGCGCCGAGGTCGGCGATGGGGTCCAGGAAACTGTTCTCGACGGCGGTGCCGTGGTCCATCGTGTCGCCGGAGTCGATGATCACGTCGATGTCGTACTGCTCCACGAGCGAGCCGATGATGTGCCACGCGGCCGGGTTCAGATGGATGTCCGAGACATGCAGGACGCGCAGGGTCGCCGGGTCCGGGCTGTAGACGGGGAGCGTCGAGGTGGCGTCGTACAGCTTGGTGACGTTGGTGACCAGACGGGCCAGCTCCTGCTGGTAGACGTCGAAGTCGCTGACGATCGAGCGGGCGTCGCCGACGACCGAAGGGGCGCTGGAGAGCAGCCCGGAGAACTTGGGCTCCAGGACCGACTTCGGGTTCCAGGTGGCGTACGCGCCGACGCCGGACGCGGCCAGCAGCGCGAGGGCCAGGCCCCCGGCGGCCAGGGCCCGGCGCGGCCGGCGGTACACCGCGAGGCCCAGCGCCGTCGCCCCGGTCACCACCGCCACGCAGGAGCGCAGCGCCAGTTCGCGGGTGCCCGCGGCGACGTCCGACGTGACCTCGTCCTCCAGCCCGGCCAGCCGTTCGGGGTGCTGGACCAGGGCCTGCGAGCGGACCGGGTCGAGCCGGTCCACGTCCACGTCCAGGCGGACCGGGGCGCGGTGCGAGTCCAGCTCCAGGGCGCCGAGCGGGGAGACGTTGATCTTGGTGCCGCCGCTGAGCGAGGGCCGCAGGGTCATCGTCGTGTCCATCGGCCCCACGGTCGTCCGGACGCTGCCCACCGCGAGCAGCCCGAGCCAGGCGCCGAACAGCACCACGACGACCAGTCCGAGCGCGCGGAAGAAGGGGCGGGGTGCGGCGAGAGGGCCGCGGACGGCGCGGCGGGATATCGGGCGGCGGCAGGGGAGTCGGGCGCGGGCCATTGGGTGCCCCTGCCCCGGTCGTGGTGCGGGTATGCCCGGGCGCGGGGACCTGGGCGGGGCGGGTGGCCGTACGGGACAATGGCCGGGTGCTGGAGATGACGCGGGAAGCGTTCGAGGAACTGGTCGCCGAGGCACTGGACCGGATTCCGCCGGAGCTGACCCGGCTGATGGACAACGTGGCGGTCTTCGTGGAGGACGAGCCGGAGTCCGACGACCCGGAGCTGCTCGGCCTGTACGAGGGCACGCCGCTGACCGAGCGCGGCGAGTGGTACGCGGGTGTGCTGCCGGACCGGATCACGATCTACCGGGGTCCGACGCTGCGGATGTGCGAGACGCGCGAGGACGTGGTGGCCGAGACGGAGATCACCGTGGTCCACGAGATCGCCCACCACTTCGGCATCGATGACGAGAGGCTGCACGCGCTCGGCTACGGGTGAGCGGGGCGCGGGGCGGCCGGGGCGACGCGGCCGGGCGCCCGGCTCCTCCGCGCCGGGCGCCCGGGGCGAAGGAGGCGGCCCGGCGGGCGTGTCCCGGGCGGGGTCACGGGAGTTGGGCAGAGCGCACCCGTCTCGTTCATGTCAGGCCCCGTTCTTCCTCGCGTCCCCGGAGGTGCCCCCGTGCGCCAGTTCTCCGTCCCCGTCCGCTGGGCAGCGGTCACCGCTGTCACGCTCGCCACGTCCACCGGCTGTATGAGCGTCGGCTCCGACGGGGCGGAACCGGCGCCCTCGCGGTCCGCCGAGCCGAAGGGGGCCGCGGTCGAGCCGAACGGCTCCACGGTGACGGGGACCGGGCACTCCCGGTTCGGCGGCGCCGGTGCGCAGTCCGAGCGCCGGGGCGCCGGGCCGAGCGCTTCCGCGTCGCCCTCCGGGAGCGCGCCCGCCACCGACGGGTCCGGGGACGGACCGGGGAAGGACGAGGACCGGGCCGCCCGTCCCTCCGTATCGGCGGGCCCGGCCGAGTCCGTGCCGCCGGAGCCCCCGGCGCCGGCCGACCCCGGCCCCGTACCGGGTCCGGAGGATCCGGCGGACACGCCCGCGCCGCCGGACCCGGAGGAGCCCGGGCCGGAGCCCTCCGGGCCCTCGGAGCCCGAGCCGCCGGCGCCCTCGGCGTCTCCGGCCGCTCAGTTCCGTACCGACGCCCTGGGGTGGCCGGATGAGGTGGCGGAGCTGCGTACACCGGAGGTATCACCGCAGGTGGGACCGGCCTGAGGGGGTGGGTGACGGGAGGCGGCTTGCGCAATGTGGGTGAGAGTGCGTATGGTGGTAGATCGTTTGATCCCATTGCCCGGCGCCGACACAGAAGAGCGCCGTGTGGCGCGTACTCTCCCTTGCCGTGGCTGGACCGCATTGAGGCGGTCGACATTGCGAAATCACGGAGTTATGGGCGCGTGCCGAGACTCCGGAAGGTTTCGCATTTCGCATGTCAATTTCCAGTTCTGACCACACCGTCATGCCCGAGAACGTCGAGAACGACGAGCTCACCGCTGTCGCCGAGGCCGTCGTGGCCGAGACCGCCGAGGCCGCTGAGCCGACCGTCACCTTCGCCGACCTGGGCCTGCCCGAGGGCATCGTCCGCAAGCTCGCGCAGAACGGTGTGACCACGCCCTTCCCGATCCAGGCGGCGACCATCCCGGACGCCCTGGCCGGCAAGGACATCCTCGGCCGCGGCCGTACCGGCTCCGGCAAGACCCTCTCCTTCGGCCTGCCGACCCTGTCGGCGCTGGCGGAGGGGTACACCGAGAAGAAGAAGCCCCGCGCGATCATCCTCACCCCGACCCGTGAGCTCGCGATGCAGGTCGCGGACGCGCTTCAGCCGTACGGCGACGTGCTCGGCCTGAAGATGAAGGTCGTCTGCGGCGGTACGTCGATGGGCAACCAGATCTACGCCCTGGAGCGCGGCGTCGACATCCTCGTCGCCACCCCGGGCCGGCTGCGCGACATCATCAACCGCGGCGCGTGCTCGCTTTCGAGCGTCCAGGTCGCCGTCCTGGACGAGGCCGACCAGATGTCCGACCTGGGCTTCCTGCCCGAGGTCACCGAGCTGCTGGACCAGATCCCCGAGGGCGGCCAGCGCATGCTCTTCTCCGCCACCATGGAGAACGAGATCGGCACGCTGGTCAAGCGCTACCTGAGCAACCCGGTCACCCACGAGGTCGACTCCGCGCAGGGCAACGTCTCGACCATGTCGCACCACGTCCTCGTCGTGAAGCCGAAGGACAAGGCGCCGGTCACCTCCGCGATCGCCGCCCGCAAGGGCCGCACGATCATCTTCGTCCGCACCCAGCTGGGTGCCGACCGCATCGCCGAGCAGCTCGTCGACGCGGGCGTCAAGGCGGACGCGCTGCACGGCGGCATGACGCAGGGCGCGCGCACCCGGGTCCTGGAGGACTTCAAGAAGGGTTACGTCAACGCGCTCGTCGCGACCGACGTCGCCGCGCGCGGTATCCACGTCGACGGCATCGACCTGGTCCTGAACGTGGACCCGGCCGGTGACCACAAGGACTACCTGCACCGCTCGGGCCGTACCGCCCGTGCCGGCAAGTCCGGTGTGGTCGTCTCGCTGGCCCTGCCGCACCAGCGCCGCCAGATCTTCCGCCTGATGGAGGACGCGGGCGTCGACGCCTCGCGCCACATCGTGCAGGGTGCGGGCGTCTTCGAGCCGGAGGTCGCCGAGATCACCGGCGCCCGTTCGCTCACCGAGGTCCAGGCCGACTCCGCGAACAACGCCGCGAAGCAGGCCGAGCGCGAGGCCGCCGAGCTGACCAAGCAGCTGGAGCGCGCCCAGCGCCGCGCCGTCGAGCTCCGCGAGGAGGCCGACCGCCTGGTGGCGCGTGCCGCCCGTGAGCGCGGCGACGACCCCGAGGCCGCCGTGGCCGAGGTCACCGCCGAGGCCGAGGCCGCCCTCGCGGCTGCCGCCGCCTCCGTGCCGGAGCAGCCGGCCGTCCGCGAGGACCGCCGCGACGAGCGGGGCAACTACGAGCGCCGCGACAACCGCGGTGGCCACCGGGGCAACGACCGCCGTGACGACCGGGGCGACCGTCCGTTCCGCCGCGACGACCGGCCCTCCGGTGGTTACCGGGGCAACGACCGGCGCGACGACCGTCCGTCGTTCAACCGGGACCGTCGTGACGACCGTCCGTCGGGTGGCTTCCGCTCCGGCGGTGACCGTCCGTTCAACCGGGACCGTCGTGACGACCGTCCGTCGGGTGGCTTCCGCTCCGGCGGCGACCGCCGTGACGACCGCGGTGGCCGCTCCTTCGAGCGCCGCGACGACCGTCCGTCGTTCAACCGGGACCGTCGTGACGACCGTCCGTCGGGTGGCTTCCGCTCCGGCGGTGACCGTCCGTTCAACCGGGACCGTCGTGACGACCGTCCGTCCGGTGGCTTCCGTTCCGGCGGCGACCGCCCGAACGGCCGCCGCGACGACCACCGTTCGACCGGCACCAGCACCGGCTCCTTCGGCCGCCGCGACGACAAGCCGCGCTGGAAGCGCAACGGCTGAGTGCGCTGACGGCCCTCTGAAGGTCTGCTGAGAGCGGGCCCGTCCTTCCTGGACGGGCCCGCTCTTTCGTCGTCCGGCAGTGGTGGAAGCAGGATTTGAACGAGTTCGAAATCATCTGTCGGTGCCTGTGCGTCTGCTGTTAAAGTCGTCGCATTCGCATGGGGGGTTGGGGCCGGGGGGCTTTCACTTCGCATAGACCGCGGCACATCTGCCGCGTCCTCTCCATGCCTTTTCGAGGGTGTCCGGGAGGGACTGAGCTTGAGACGTCATATAGGTGTGCGCAGTGCGGTCGCCGTTGTCGCGGCCCTTGTCATCGGTGCGGGCTTCGTACCACTGAACGCGGGATCCGCGAGTGCGGCGACCGGTGGCGAGGTGGTCTTTCCCGCAGACGTCGCCGCACAGCCGAGAACGGTCATTCCTCTGTCGGCCGGGCCGACGGGGTATCTGCGGTACGAGGAGGGGCGCGGTCAGTTCTGGAGTTCGTACAGCGGTGAGAACCACATCATCTACAACGACCTCGAAGGTCCCGATGCCGATGGCACCTATGGGGCCGGGTCCGACGTCGTGGCCGCGTACCAGAGCCGGGGGATGATCGAGAACGGCCAGATCCGGCTGTATGACGTGGTCGCAGGGACCAACTCCTACGTGCAGTTGCCCGCCGGGCACAAGTACGTGGGTACCTACGGCACGACAGTCGTGACGTACAGCCGCACGAGCCCCACGGCCGCGCCGGTGTGGCATCTGCTGCGGCTCGTGAAGGGTTCCGTCCAGGACACGGAGGTTTTCGGATGGCCCGACGACGCCGAGCGTCCCGTCAAGGCGGTCACCGGCGGGGCCGATGGTGTTCTCGTGCGGTACGGCCAGGGGGCCCGCCTCCGGCCGTTGTGGATTTCGCTGTCGACCGGTGAGGCCCGCCCGGTGGGTCCCGACGTCTCCGCCGCGACGGCGTCCACGGTGGTGTCACGCGACTACGTGGCGGAGTGGACCAAGGACGGCAAGGTGACCTTCTACGCGAAGGGCACATCGCAGTCCGGGCCTCTGTCCGTGAGCCAGGTGAAGAACCTTCCGTACGCGGAAGGCGACAGGCTTCTCGGCGTCACCGGGCAGCACCTGGTGGTCGCACGCGCCTCCGGGCAGGGAGGCTCGACTCCGTACCGGCTCGTGACCGTTCCCCTGGACGGCGGTCCCGAGGAGGTGCTCTTCGCCTACGGGCGGGCCGACGCCATGCCCACCCCGGACGGTGGGCTGCTCGTGGTGGCCGGCTCCCAGCCTGACGGGCTGGGTGTGCAGTTGGTCCGCCCGGGTGACGGCGGACCGACCACGGGCAAGCTGGTCGACGTCACACCGGCGACATCGCGACCACAGGAGATGAGCTTCAGTCAGGGGCAGCTCGAATCACTGGAGCTCCTGTCCGATCAGAGCAAGGGCTTCCGCTCGCGAACCGTATCCGTGTCGGGCCCGCTTGCCATCGGTGGCACGGGGCCGGCCGGTGACCGTGGTTTCGATCTGGCGGACTGCGGGGACAGCGATGGGTGCCCGACCCTGTTCGCCACAGGTGACGGACGAACCGTGATCATGCCGGCGCCCGCGAGCGATGGCCCACAGATGCCGTCGGTCGTGGGGCCGGGAGGTACAGAGGCAGTTCCGTTGTCGGTCCCTGATCTTGAATGGTTCCAGGTCGCGGATGTGTCGGGCCGTTACGCACTGGGGCTCGGCGGCAGTCCTGACGGCGAGGACACCGGCCTCATCACCGTCGACCTGGATACGGGGACGCTGCTGTCGCGCATGTCGTTCGGCGGTGAGGACACCGATCTGTACGGAGACCGGGTGTGGGGCGCGGGCACCGTGGCGGGCACGGTGGTCAGTCGTGACGCGCGGACCGGGGCAGTGCGGCAGACGGTGGATCTCGGCACCGGGTGCAAGGCCGAATTCATCAAGGTGACCCTGCACTGGCTCAGTTGGGACTGCGCCGGAAGTCCCGCCAGGGGCGGCGTGTTCGATCTGGAGAAGAAGACCAATCTGACTCATCTCGACCCGGTGTCCGTGCTCGGCGACGGTTACGTCGTCGGGTGGGGCGCCGAAGACGAGGTGCAGATCACTGATGTGCGGGGAGAGACCCCCGTACCGGTGCACACGTACACGATGACCGGCGACGGTGAGCGGGAGCCGAAGCACGCCATCGACACCGGCACCGGACGTATCGCCTATCAGCGGCAGCCCGACGGGGACATCACGGTCGCCGATCTGGGTATCCCCGCCTCGCCGATGGCCCGTATCGACTCCGACGTGCCGGCATCGACGGCGCTGCGGGGCGGGGTTCCGTCCTGGACGGCGCGCTGGTGGCTGTCGAAGCCTGCCGCCTCTTGGCAGCTGACGTTGAAGAACAAGGCCACGGGCGCCACCGTTCGAACCCTGACGGGCGGAGAGGCGCGCGGCCTGATCACGGCCGCCTGGGACGGGAAGACCGCCACCGGCGCGTACGCCCCGAACGGTTCCTACGCCTGGACCCTGACCGCCGACCCCGCCGACGGGAGCGGCGCCCCCTTCACCACTTCCGGCACTCTCAAACTGACCGGTGGGGCGGCCGCGCCACGGGACTTCGTCGGTGACGACGGGTTCGGGGACCTGCTCGCGTTCACCTCGGCCGGGAAGGCCGACTGGCGGGCCGGTACGGGGACCGGGGCCGGGCGGGTCGAGGACAAGGTGTCGGCCACCGGCTGGACGGGCGGCAACACCGTGACGGCCGCCGTGCCGTTCGAGGACATCAACGGCGACCGGTGCAACGACGTGCTGGTCCGTACGGAGGCGGGCGAGCTGCGCGCGTACACGCCGGGCTGCGGGGCCGCGCTCAAGCCCACCACGCCGTACAAGAAGATCGGCACCGGCTGGAACATGTTCGACGCCCTGACGTCGCCCGGCGACATGTCGGGCGACGGGCGCGCCGATCTGCTCGGCCGGACGCCTGCCGGCGACCTGTACTTCTACCTGGGCAAGGGCAACGGCCTCTTCGAGCCCCGGGTGAAGATCGGCTACAGCTGGCAGGGGTACCTTCTGGCCGGCATGGGCGACATGGACGGCGACGGCAAGGGTGACCTGGTGGCCCGCGACCGCTCGGGCAATGTGTGGCGCTACCCCGCCACCGGCAACGGCACACTCGGAACCCGTACCAAGATCGGGTACGGCTGGACCATGTACGACACGATGGTCGGCTCCGGCGATCTGAACGGCGACGGCCGCGCGGACCTGCTGGCCCGCGACAAGTCCGGCGTGCTGTGGAGCTACCGCGGCGACGGCGAGGGCGCGCTGGCGGCGCGTACCAAGGTCGGCGGCGGCTGGCAGATGTACACGCACCTCTTCTGATCACTCACGCGGCCCGACGCCTTGACCGTCGGGCCGCGTGAACTCCGTACGTACACCGGACGGTTGAGGACCGTGCCCTGCGACAACGGCGCATGCGTGGAGCAGGTCGCCTCGGACCACGGGACGCCGACCCGGGTGCGGATTTCATGGAGCCCCACCGCGCTGACGGCGCCGCGCGGCCGATACCCGATCGGCTGCGCGGCCGGGGCGGGCTATGCTCGGTGGTGATGTGCCGGGGGCCGTTAGCTCAATTGGTCAGAGCAGCGGACTTTTAATCCGTTGGTTGTGGGTTCGAGTCCCACACGGCCTACCTCGTGGCCCCGGGTCAGCGCGTGCGCTGCCCGGGGCTCTGCCGTGTGCGGGGCGGGTGTCAGACCAGGAGCTTCGACTTCGCTCGCTGGTACTCCTCCTCGGTGATCGCGCCCTTGTCCTTGAGGTCGGCGAGCTTCGACAGGTCCTCGACATGGCCGCCGCTCTTGTGGCCGGTGCCGCCCTCCGTACCCGCCGCGTCCCTGATGTACGCCTTGAAGGCGGCGTCGCGTTCCTTCGCCTCCTGGACGTCGCGTTTGCCCATGGACTTGCCGCGGGCGATCACGTAGATCAGCACGCCCAGATAGGGCAGTACCAGCGCCAGGATCAGCCAGCCGGCCTTGGCCCAGCCGCTCAGGTCATCGCTGCGGAAGATGTCCATGATGACCCGGAAGAGGAGGAAGAGCCACATGATCCAGAGGAAGAACCACAGCATCGTCCAGAACAGGTTGAGCAGGGGATAGTCGTCCATCGTCCACTCCCGGAGCCTCGAAATGGCTGAGTCTGAAATCAGTCATATCGCCATATGGGCCCGTGCGCCCGTTGAGGGGGAGCGCTGGGGAGGGCGGTGGCTACTTCTCCGGCTCGGACGGGTCGGCGGCGGTGGCCGCGGTCGTCTTCCTGCTGTGGACCATGATGCCGATGAAACCGGCGAGGAACCCGCTGATCAGGCCCGATATCGCGTGGTTGACCGCGTTGACGGACGCGCTGCCCGGGAGGCCGATCGCCAGGTAGTTCACCGCCGCGCTCATCGCCGCGCCCATCACACCGCCGATGAGGCCGCTCTTGGCGGCGGCGCGTGCGGGGGACGGCGGGGTGGCCGAGGGGGCGGGGGTGTGATCGGAGGCGAGTGGTGCGGCCATGGTCGAGAGCCCTCCAGGCAGGCTGCGATCAGAGACCGGGAGCGGCTCTCGACGCGCGCCGGCATGCGCGGTCGGGGGCCTGCTCACACGGGCAGCCCACCGAGCCGGGGGGTGCAGCAGATACCTTGCGACAGAACACATGTTCCTTGCAACACCTTCTCGTTTTCGGCACTTTGACGCTTGGATCAAGGCGGTCGCGGTCCGCGTGGTCATGAGGGCTCCGAAGATGCCGTAGAGTTGGGTTCACCGACGCGGGGTGGAGCAGCTCGGTAGCTCGCTGGGCTCATAACCCAGAGGTCGCAGGTTCAAATCCTGTCCCCGCTACTGATGGATCAGGCCCGGCACGCAGGCAGCGTGCCGGGCCTGATGCGTTTCCGGCGCAGACGCGTTTCGCTCCTTCGGCGGCCGAGGATTCGCCCGGTGGCCGGGCGGGCGCGAGGCTGGGGGAGGTGCGCGGTCCCGGCCGTGGCCGCACCGGGCAGGAGACCGCAGGTGGGGAAGAGAGCGCGACGGTGGCGCGGGCCCGACGGCGCGGGCAGTCGCCGGTTCGTCCGGGTGCTGCCGGTGGCGATGATCGTCATCGGGGTGGTGTTCGACCTTTTTGCACCACCCTCCTTCACGGCCGTCCCGATGTTCGCGGCCGCCCCGCTGATCGCCGCGCCCTTCTTCGCTCTGGGTACCACGATCCGGATCGGGATCGCCGCGGTGCTCGCCGTCGCGGGCATCCGGCTCTACACCGGTGATCTGGTCAAGGTGGTCTCGTTCATCGAACTGCTCACCGTGCTCACGGTTGCCGTCCAGGCGTGTGTGATCAACCGCGTCGTGCGGCGCGGAAGCGAGCAGCTGGCGTCCGCCCGGATCATCGCCGAGACGGCCATGCGGGCCGTGCTCCCCGCGCCGCCCGAGCGGCTCGGCGGACTCCAGGTGGCCGCGCGGTACGAGGCGGCGCAGGCGGACGAGTTCGTCGGGGGCGACCTCTTCGCGGCCGCTGACACTCCGTACGGCGTACGGCTTGTGCTGGGGGACGTACGCGGGAAGGGGCTGGAGGCGGTCGGCGCGGTGGCGGTGGTGATCGGGGCGTTCCGGGAGGCGGCGGAGCACGAGAAGTCGCTGGAGGGCGTGGCGCAGCGGCTGGAGCGCGCGCTGGCGCGTGAGTCGGTACGGCGGAGCAGTCTGGACGCGTTCGAGGGGTTCGTGACCGCCGTGTTCGCGGAGATCCCGCCGGGCGCGGAGCGCGTACGACTGGTGAACCGCGGCCATCCGGATCCGTTGCTGCTGTACGGGGACGGGGCGGTGGAGGCGCTGACGCCCTCGGAGCCCGCGCTGCCGCTGGGCATGGACCTGGGGGTGCGGCCGGACCGCTCGGACGAGTGGGAGCTGCCGTCCGGCGGGACGCTGCTGTTCTACACGGACGGCCTGTCGGAGGCCCGGGACGCCGAGGGTGTCTTCTACGACCCGGCGGAGCGGTTGCGCGGGCGGCTCTTCCCGGGGCCCGAGGAGCTGCTGTCCGCGCTGACCGACGACGTACGGCTGCATACGGGGGGCGAGTCGACCGACGACATGGCGCTGCTCGCGGTGGCACGGCCGGCGAAGGGGCAGCCCGACCGGCGCAGGACGGTGAAGATCGTCAAAGCGGGTGACACGCTGCGTGACTGAGGAGCGTCGCTCCGCATAACATTTGACGCAACGTCAGAAAATGCGTAGTGGTTGAGTGCCGATCAACTCGCCCGATTGCACCCGGTTGTGTCCCGTAAAGTCCGGGCCCATCGCGTGAACGATCAGCGGGAACAGCTTGGAATCGGACCCGTCTGTCTATTAACGTTCGATAACGCAGCGCGGTTGTCCCAGCCGTCGTCAGGGACGGCGCCGCGCGCGTGCGCCGAATTCCGCAAGGGAACCGGGGAACCACCTACATGGGGTGAATCGGGCGTCTTCGTCTTCACAAGAGGCGGAGGAACCCGTAGGAGACCTTCCTGCTCCGAACCCGTCAGCTAACCCGGTAGGCGAGAAGGAAGGAAAGGAGCGCGCCCGCGTGGCGTCCAACAAGCCTGCCCCCGAATCACCCTCCCGGTTCGTGTCCGAGTACGGCGCCGACTTCGCGTCCGGCCCCGGCACCGCGTACATCCCGGAACAGGGCGGCGACTACGTGACCGATCGGGGCAACGGCTTCGCCACCGGCGCCGGTTTCGACAGCGGCTTCCGCGCCGACGACGCCGAATCGGAGCGGACCTGGGAGGAATGGAATCCCACCGAGGAGTCCGTCCGCCCCGTCCGCGGCAAGCACCGTGTCGCCAAGCAGCGCAATGGTCTGGCCCGCAGCTCCACCGTCCTCGGCGTCGGTGTCATCGCGGCCGTCGGTGCGGGTGGCATGGCCACCGCGCAGAGCAAGCCGCCGGTCTCCATCTCTCTTCCCGATTCCATCGCGGACAATCTCCCCGACGCCAAGTCCCTGCCCGGCGTGGGCGCGTTGTTCTCCGGCGGGAGCGAGGCCGAAACGCCCGCCACCGCCACCGCGGCCGCCCCGCTGACCACCGCCGGCATCACCACCGCCGAGGCCGAGCACGGCACCACGGACGCCGGCGAGGCGCTGCGCGCCCGCATCCTCCAGCAGGCCGAGCAGCAGCAGGGCGCCGCCGACGCCGAGGCGAAGGCGGCCGAGGAGAAGGCCGCCGCCGAGAAGGCGGCCGCCGAGGCGAAGAAGCAGCAGGACGAGGCCGAGGCCAAGGCCGCCGCCGAGAAGAAGAAGGCGGAGGAGGAGGCGAAGAAGAAGGCCGAGGCGTTGCGCCTGGCCAAGCTCGCCGCCAGTTACTCCCTCCCCACCTCCTCGTACACGATCACCTCGACGTTCGGCGAGGCCGGCTCGATGTGGTCCTCCGGCTACCACACGGGCCTCGACTTCGCGGCCCCGACCGGTACCCCGATCAAGGCCATCCACACCGGCACCATCAAGTCGGCCGGCTGGTCCGGCGCCTACGGCTACCGCACGGTGCTGGAGCTGGAGGACGGCACCGAGCTGTGGTTCTGCCACCAGTCCTCGATCGGTGTCACGGTCGGCCAGAAGGTCACCACCGGCGACACCATCGGCCGCGTCGGCGCGACCGGCAACGTGACCGGCCCACACCTCCACCTGGAGGTCCACACCCCGGGCGGCACCGGCATCGACCCGATGGCCTGGCTGCGCGCCCGCGGTCTGACGGTCTGAGATCTCTTTCTCCGACGCCCCGGCCCTTCCCCGCACGCGGCCTTCCGAACCCCGGCAGCCCTGACGCACACCCCCCGACGTCAGGGCTGCCGGTTCGCGTAGCCGCAGCCTGCCGGATGTATGCGGCACGGAATAGCGTCCGAGCCGGAATAGCGTCCGAGCCGGAAGTCGTTGATCCACCCATGACTTCACTGCGCAATCTCGGCCCGTCGGGCCTCCAGGTCTTCCCGCTCTGCCTCGGTGGAAACGTCTTCGGCTGGACCGCGGACGAGGCCCAGTCCTTCGCCGTCCTCGACGCGTACGCGGCGGCCGGCGGCAACTTCGTGGACACCGCCGACGCCTACTCGCACTGGGCACCCGGCAACGAGGGCGGCGAGTCGGAGACGGTCATCGGCAAGTGGCTCGCGTCGCGCGGCAACCGGTCCGACGTCGTGGTGGCCACGAAGGCCGGCGCGCTCCCCGGCTACAAGGGCCTCTCGGCGCCCACGATCAAGTCGGCCGCCGAGGAGTCGCTTCGCCGGCTCGGCACGGACCACATCGACCTGTACTACACGCACTTCGATGACGAGACCGTCCCGGTCGAGGAGATCATCACCGCCCTGGACGCGCTGGTGAAGGAGGGCAAGGTCCGCGAGATCGCCGCCTCCAACATCAGCGCCGCGCGGCTGCGCGCCTCGCTGGAGTTCTCCGAGCGCGAGGGCCTGGCCCGCTATGTGGCGCTCCAGCCGCACTACAACCTCGTCTCGCGGGACACCTACGAGGGTGAGCTCCAGGACACCGCCGCCGACGCCGGGCTCGCGGCTGTCCCGTACTACGCGCTGGCCGCCGGCTTCCTCACCGGCAAGTACCGCCCGGGGACGGCCGTGGACAGCGTCCGCGCCGGGAGCGCGGCCGGTCACCTGAGGTCGGAGCGCGGACAGCGGGTGCTCGCCGCGCTCGACACGGTGGCGCGGGACCGGGGTGCCGAGATCGCGACGGTGGCCCTGGCCTGGCTCGCGTCCCGTCCCACGGTTGCCGCGCCGATCGCTTCCGCCCGCACGGTCGACCAGCTGCCCGCCCTGCTGGCGGTCGCCGGGCTCCAGCTGACGGACGAGGAGCTGACGACGCTGACGGCGGCGTCGGCGTAGGGATCAGGCCGGGGCCTGCCAATCAGACCGGGGGCCCGCCGGCGTGAGGTTGCTGGCCGTGGGGCTGCTGGCCGTGGGGCTGCGTCGTCGGGTATGGGGGCGAGCTGCCGTAGGGGGTCGGGCTGCTGTACGGAGACGGGTTGCCGTACGGAGACGGGCTGCCGTTGTACGGATTCGGATGGCCGTTGTACGGGAACGGGCTGCCGTACGCGTACGGCGTGGGCCCGCCCGCGTACGGCCGGCGGGGTGGCCAGGCGGCGGTGTAGCCGGGCGGCCGGCGGTGTGTGGCCCGGGCCGCGTACGCGAGGGCGGGGCCCGCGATCTCGCGGCGCTGCCACAGGTGGTGCAGCAGCTCCAGCTCGCGCGCGGCGAAGTCCGGGTCGGCCCTGCCCCGCCCGGCCTGCCGGCGCAGGGAGGCCAGGGACGTCGCGAACGCCTCGTACTCGGCGACCGCGCGCGCCGCCGCCCTGCCGCGCTCCTTCGCCTCCTTGGCACGGACCCGCGCGTAGTCCGGGTGGTACGGATGGCCGGAGGCGCTCACCGCATACCGCCGGCGCGCCGCGTTCCTGGCCAGGGCGCGGGCCCGCATCGAGGCGAGGGCGCGGGGCTCCTCGGGGGTGAGCCAGCCGGCTTCGGCGTACGCGGGGAGCTCGACGGCCAGGGAGCGCAGCTCCTTGCGGCGGGCCCGGACCACCTGCCAGGTCAGCAGGCCGAACACCGGGACCATGAACGCCCCGTACACGATGTAGAAGCCGAACCTGCCGAAGGTCGCGGAGCCGTTCCACAGGGCGTGCATGCCCATCGCGAGGACCAGGCCGAGCAGCGGGACGGCGATGCGCCGCACCCGGCGGCCGGGGGCGCTGCTCGCGGCGATCCCGAGACCGATGCCGGTCAGGACGGTGAAGAGCGGGTGGGCGAAGGGGGTCATCACGGCCCGGACCAGGAACGTCACCACGGTCACCGCCGCGAAGCCGGAGCCCAGCTGCTGGTCCTCGCCGAAGGCGTTGCCCAGGTAGAGGATGTTCTCGGTGAAGGCGAACCCCGTCGCGGTGAAGCCGGCGGCGACGGCGCCGTCCACGATCCCGGTGAACTCCCTCCGGCGGAAGAGGAAGAGCAGCAGGACGGCCGCGGCCTTGGCGCTCTCCTCGACCACCGGTGCGATGACCGTGGCACCGAGGGTGTCGGCGTTCCCCGGATCGCTGTCGGCTATCCACCGGATCGCGAACGAGTTGGCGAGGATGGCGACCAGGGCCGCCGCGCACGCCCCCCACGCGAAGGCGAACAGCAGATTCCGCCACGGGGTCGGCTCGACCCGGTCCAGCCAGCGGAAGGCCGTCATCAGCACCGGGACCGGCAGGACGGCCAGGCACAGGCCGACGAGGAAGCCCTCGGTGCCGGTCTGATCGCGGACCAGGGCGAGGATCACCACCCCGCAGAGCGCCAGCAGCGTGAAGACGGCGACCACTCGGAACGTGCGGTTCCGCCAGAGCGGGCCGACGCGGCGCGGCCGGTAACGCCACTGGCCGCGCGCCGGCACGGCGGCCAGGATCTCGCCGACCCGTTGCTCCTGGAGCACCGGGACGGCCGGCTGATCCCACCGTTGTCGCTGAACAGACCCATCGGACACCCCTTGACCCTAACGAGCGGGTCCGACAACGGCCATGGTGCCCGCCGGGCTCAGACGCGCGCGAACAGCAGGTCGTGCACGACGTGGCCCTTCCCCAGACCCTGGCCCTCGAACCGGGTCTGGGGGCGGAACGCGGGGCGTGGGGCGTAACCGCCGTCCGCCACCGTGTTCTCGAAGAGAGGGTGCGCGGTCAGCACTTCGAGCATCTCCTCGGCGTACGGCTCCCAGTCGGTCGCGCAGTGCACGATCGCCCCGGACTTCAGCGGGTCTGCCAGCAGGTTCAGGAATTCCGGCTGGATCAGCCGGCGCTTGTGGTGGCGGGACTTGGGCCACGGGTCGGGGAAGTAGACCCGCAGCCCGTCCAGCGAATCCGGCTCTAGCATCTCGCGCAGCAGGATGATCGCGTCGCCGTTGGCGACCCGGACGTTGGTCGAGCCGTTCCGGTCGGCGAGACCGAGCAGGTTGCCCTGGCCGGGCGTGTGCACGTCGACGGCGAGGATGCCGGTCCCCGGGTCGTCGGCGGCCATCTGCGCGGTGGCCTCACCCATGCCGAAGCCGATCTCCAGGACCACCGGGAGGCCGTCGAACAGGGCGGGCAGGTCGAGGACGCTCAGCCCGTCGATGTCCAGGCCCCACTTGGGCCAGAGCCGTTCCAGGGCGTTCTGCTGGCCGGGTGTGACCCGGCTGCGGCGCGGCTGGAAGCTGCGGATGCGGCGCTCGTGGTGCGAACCGGCCGGGTCGGCCGCGGGGCCGCCGGGGAAGCGGGGCTCCTGGCGCATCCGGCGCGCGCGCTCCAGGGACGCGGCCCGCACGTCGTCGGGGATGCCGGCGGTGGTGGGCACGGTGCCGTCGGGCGTCGGACGGGAGGGGTTCTTGGGCTCAGACACAATGCCCTGATTCTACGGGGCCGGGCATCCCGCCACGGCGGGCGCGGGGATCATCCCGCCGTCGCCCGCTCCGGCGGCTTCCAGCCGGCCGCCCGGGCCCGGAGCAGGGCGCGGCGGGCCACCTCGCGGCCGATGGGCAGCGCGGCGGTGGCGGCGGGCGACGGGGCGTTCAGCACATGCACGGTGTGCGGGGCCTCGCGGATCAGGAAGTCGTCCACCAGCGTGCCGTCCCGGAGCACGGCCTGGGCGCGGACCCCGGCGGGCGAGGGGCGCAGGTCCGCTTCCGTGACCTCGGGCAGGAGGCGGCGGACGGCCTCCGTGAACGCGCGCTTCGAGAGGGAGCGGTGCACCTCGCCCGCCCCGTAGCGCCAGTGTCTGCGGGCGATGCGCCACGAGCCCGGCCAGCTGAGCGTGTCCATCAGCTCGCGGGGCCGGACGACGGGCCAGCCGTAGCCCTCGCGGGCGGCGGCGGGCACCGCGTTGGGACCGACGTGGACGGAGCCGTCGAAGCCCCGGGTCAGGTGGACGCCGAGGAACGGGAACGCCGGGTCCGGCACCGGATAGACCAGCCCGCGCACCAGCTCGGGCCGCGCCAGCTCGTAGTACTCCCCCCGGAACGGCACGATCCGCATTCCCGGGTCGTCGCCGGCCAGCCGGGCGATCCGGTCGCAGTGCAGCCCCGCGCAGTTGACCAGCACCCTGGCCCGGACCACCAGCCCGTCCGCCGTGCGCACGGCCACGCCCCAGGGGCGGCGGTCGATCGCCGTGACCTCGGCGCCGAAGCGGATCACGCCGCCCGCGCCGCGTACCTCGTCGGCGAGGCGCCCGGCGACCGCCCGGAAGTCGCACACGCCCGTCGTGCCGACCCGGATCGCGGCGAGGCCCCGCACCTTCGGCTCGTACTCGGCGATCTGCGCGGGCCCCAGCTCGCTCACCGGCAGCCCGTGCTCGCGGCCACGCTGGACCAGGGCGTGCAGCCGGGGCAGCTCGGCGCGGTCCGTCGCGACGATCAGCTTGCCGGTCACCGCGTGGGCGATGGAGTGCTCCCGGCAGAAGTCGGTCATCTCGGCGCCGCCGCGCAGCGCGTACCGCGCCTTGAGTGATCCCGGCGGGTAGTAGATGCCGCTGTGGATCACCCCGCTGTTGCGCCCCGTCTGGTGGCGCGCCGGGCCCCTCTCCTTCTCCAGCACGGTCACGCGGGTGCCCGGCGCGGTGCGCGTGAGCGCGTACGCGGCCGACAGGCCGACGATCCCGCCGCCGATCACCAGCACATCGCAGTCGTACGCCGCGTGCGTCATCATCACGCCACCTCCCACCCCGATAGTGCACTGACCCACTGACAACGCACTCAAACCGATGCGGCCAGCGTGGCGCTTCCCAGGAAGCGGTACTTCCATGCCGAAGCCGGTGCTTCTATGCCGGGGCGACCAGCAGAGGGCGGGCGCGCTCGCGCAGCTCCACGACGCGCGGCTCGTCCCCGTACGGTTCAAGGCGGTGCAGCAGGTCGCGTACGTACTCCGTGGTGCGCGCCGACGAGATGCGGCCCGCCACCTCCACGGCCCGGGTGCCCGCCGCGCAGGCGGCGTCCAGATTCCCCGACTCCAGCTCGGCGACCGCCGACACGACGAGCCGCAGCCCGTGCGAGCGGACGAACTCCTCGGTGGGGCGGGACAGCGCCTGCTCGGTGAAGCGCCGGACCTGGCGGGGTGCCTTCAGATCGAGATGGCACTCGGCGGCGTCGGCCGCGAACCGGTCGTACGAGTAGAAGCCGAGCCACGCCGGGTCGGCGTCGCCCTCCCGGGAGCGTTCGAGCCAGCTCTCGGACGCCTTGAGCGCGGCCCCCGCGGCCGGCGCGTCGTTCGCCTTCGCGTGGGCGCGGGCCTCTACCAGGCGGAAGAAGCTCATCGTGCGGGCGGTCGCGAGGCCCCGGTTGCGCTCGACGGCGGCCTGCGCGAGGTCGACGCCCTCGTCGGCGAAGCCGCGGTAGGTGGCCTGGAGCGACATCGACGCCAGGACATAGCCGCCGAGCGGCACGTCGGCCGCCGCCCGCGCGAGGCGCAGCGCCTGGATGTAGTACCGCTGGGCCGCCTCCTGCTGGCCGGTGTCGAAGGCCATCCAGCCGGCGAGCCGGGTCAGCTCGGCCGCCGCGCCGAACAGCGCACGGCCGACCTCGTCGCTGTACGAGCCGAGCAGGAGCGGGGCCGCGTCCACGCGTAAGCACTCCGGGACCATCGAGGAGCGCCAGTCCCCGCCGCCGTACTTGGAGTCCCAGCGGCGCGCGTCCTGGGCGGCCTCGCGGAGTTTGGACACATCGCTGTGGCCGACGCGCAATGAGGAGGCATCGCCTCCGGATTCGGGTCCGGGCTGGGCCGGGATCAGAAGGCTGTGGCCGGTGGCGGTGCCGGTCGCCTGGGCGGGCGATACGGGTGTGCCCGGCTGGGCGGGCGCCCCGGCGGAGCCGTGCGCCCCCGGTGCGCCGTGCGCGCCGGGCGGCTGCCCCCCGGCCGTGGCCGGTGCCCGCGCGACCGACGGGTCGGCGGGGGATATCAGCCAGCGGGACGCGGGTGTGGCGTACGCGCTCACCGAGAACGAGCCCGCGAGCGACTGCCAGATCCCGCCGCTGCCCGCGCGCCGCCCGGCCAGATCCAGCCGGTACAGCTCCGTCGCGGACCGGACGGCCGCGTCCACGTCACGCGGGAACGCCAGGCCGACCTCCGGCGCCGGGTCGGCGTCGGCGAGACCGATCTCGTGCAGCGGGACGGGCCGGCCCAGCTTGGCGCCGATCGCCGCGGCGATGAGATGGGGCGCGGCGCCCTGGGGCACCATGCCCTTGGAGACCCACCGGGCGACCGACGTCTTGTCGTAGCGCAGGGTCAGTCCGCGCTGCGCCCCGAGGTCGTTGACCCGGCGGGCGAGCCCGGCGTTACTGATTCCCGCGAGGGCGAGAACGGTGCCGAGCTTCTCGTTCGGTCCTCGTTGCTCCCTGGACATGGCCACCCCTCGACACACAGACGGCAGCCGCGTCACCGTCTCGGCGCGCGGCATTCGTACCGTGTTCTCCCCAGGGATGAACCCTGTCACTCCGCCCGCACACGCATTTGGCCGTGCCCCGGGGAATATGCCGCCCTGTAGAGAACATCAGTGCACCCAGCGTAGTTCGTCGCATCCCTACCGTTAAGGGCCGGACGTCCGTATGGCGGGATTGTTGTCCGTCCCGGCCATGCGCGGGGCGCCGTGGGGCGGGAGGTGTCGCGAGGGGCGTACGGGGCGGTGGAGGCGAACACGCGGCGGAGGAAGGGAAAAGGAAGAGCGGGGGAATGGCGGGGGCGCGGGGGAGAGGTGGTGGAGACCGCCGGCGCGGGGCTGGAGCCGGTCCGTGCGGGCGTGCGATTCCGCTTCGCGACGGCGGTGTCACGTGCTTCGTCGCGCCGCTCCCGCCACTTGCCGACCGGTGCCGACCAGCGCGGACCGGCGCGCGGGGCGTACGTGTCCGCTGTCGTCCCGCTCGCTCCCGGTCGGTCCGGCCGGGGTCCTCCGAGGGCTCCGTGTGTGCACCCCGGTGTGTGGCCGTGCGCCCGCACGTGCGCTCTGGCCCGGTCCCGGAGGCGGCGCTTGCATGGGTGCTGCGTGGATCGGCCCGCTGCGTTTGACGCAGGGGGCTGGGGGATATCGCCGCCTCATTCCCCGCAGGCGGTGGACCGGTCCGGGGGGCGAGGCCCGCCTCCCGGACCGTGTGTTCCCGGGGATTCCGACGGTCCGGCGGCCGCGTGGCCGGGCGGATGCGTTGACCGGCGCGGCGGCGGCCGAATAAGGCCAAATCAGAGTGAATCGGTCAATGGATCATGTGGCCAACGGTTCCACTCCGCCCTGAGATTGGCCGGATGTCGACGGTCTGATGAGGTCGGGCCGGGGGATGTGCGGACCGTTCCGCCGTTGCGGGGTCCGGGCACGGGGATTGGCCGGAAGCGGGCCGTTCGCGCGGGGCCGGACCGGGGAACGCAACGCCCGGAATCCACAATTCCGTTGCTCTCCCGGGCGACGCGCGCGAGCCCCGCGCGGAACGCGCGGCCCGGCTGCCGCCCGGCGGCCTTTGCCAGGGGCGCATGCACTCACGACGTGCGCCGTCCGTAGCCACTCCTGCGCGCCGTTGTCGTGGCAGCATGTCCGCAACGGCGCCGATCGTCACCGGAGTTCTTCCGGGTTCTTGCCTGCCGCGCCGTTTTGTCCACAGCCTGTGGAGGCGGCGATGCGTTGGTTGGTGGGTTGGAGCAGTATCGCCGCGAGCTTCGGCACGGCCGGGGCGGTCGGCGGCGGTGATGACGGGCGCACGATGCACCCCGTGGGCTCCCAGCTCCTGTGGGGCGACCCCGATCCGCTCTGGGCGGTCGGCGACTGGCGGCCCGACGAGATCCGCACCGTCCGGGTGGACACCGCCGAGGGCGCCCCCATGGTCCGGCTCGCCGTCCTCGGCTGCTGCGGGGCCAGCGACGAACAGCTGCGCGTCGGCCTGCTCGCCGCCCGGGGCGGCGCCCTGCGCCACCTCACCGCGTGGACCGGCAGCTACACGGTCGTCGTCCAGATCGGCCGACGGATCACCGTCGTCGGCGACCTCGCCGGGGCCCGCCCGGTCTTCTACACCCCGTGGGCCGGCGGTACGGCGTACGCCACCGCCGCGCTGCCGCTCGCCGACCTCATCGAGGCCCAGCTCGACATCGGACACCTGGCCGCCCTGCTGGCCTGCCCCGAGACCCCGGAGGCGCTGCGCGACGGCACCCCCTACGCGGGCGTGAAGCGCATCCCGCCCGGGCACGCCCTGATCCTCCGCGAGGGCTCGCGGGAGATCACCGGTTACGAGGCGGTGGCCTCCCTCGCCGTCGCGGCGCCCGAGCTCGACCCGGTGAGCGCGGTCGACGGGGTGCGCGACGCCCTGGTCGAAGCGGTACGCGCCCGGCTCCTGGCCCCGCGCCACGCCCCGGAAACCCTGCCGCCCGACCCCGGCCCGGTCCCCGGCATGGGCCCGGCCGAACGCCGCGCCGCCAGGGGCGCGCCGGTGCCCGGCATCGGCGCCGACCTCTCCGGGGGCAGCGCATCGGCGACCCTCGCCCTGCTCGCCGCCGGTCTCCCCGGACTGCCCGGCACGATCCTGGGCCACGGCACCGGGGCGGGGGAGCGGCTGCTCGCCGTCACCTTCAACGACCTGACGACCCGCGCCCACGAACCCGAACTCGAACGGGCCCGCGCCATCGCGGCCAACCCCCGGCTGCACCACGTCGTCGTCGCGGCAGGCGAAGAGGCCCTGCCCTACGCCGAGCTGGGCGCCGGACCGCTCACCGACGAACCGGCACCCTCCCTCGTCCTTGCCGAACGGCACCGGCGCCGGCTCTCCGCGGGCAGCGCCGACCACTTCGTGGGCGCCGGCGCCCGGCAGGTGCTCGACGCCCACCCGGCCCGCCTCGCCGACCTGCTGATGGACCGGCGCCGCCGCCACCTGCTGCGCCCGGTCGCCGCCCTCGCCAAGGCCGAAGGCCCCTCCGCGCACTCGCTGTTCGTGCCGCTGACCGTCTACCGGGCGGCCCGCAAGCTGGCCCGTACGTCCTATCGGACCGGCCTCGAAACGGCCGCGGGCCGGCTGCCCGACGCCAACCGCCTCGCGCCCGGCCTCGACACCCCGGCCGATGCCTCGCTCGCCGCGCTCGCCTGGTCGCGGCCGGGGCCGGCCGCCCGGTGGCTGACCGGAGAGGCGCTGGCTGAAGTATCGGTTCGCCTTCAGGAGGCGGCGATCCGTCCCTCCTCGGTGCAGCGCCCCGGCGAGGCCCGGGCGAGGGCCGCCCTCGCCCGCAGCGCCGCCGACCACCGCATCCTGGAGCAGGCCGCCGAGGTCCGCAGCCAGCGGCTGCACGCCCCCTTCCTGGACAACCAGGTCGTACGCGCGGCCCGGGCGCTCCCCGAGTCGCTGCGGGTCCAGCCGGGCGCCCGCGCGGCGATCCTGCGCCGCGTGCTGGCCGGCGCGGGCATCCACGAACTGCCGCCCGGCTGGGGCGCCCCCTCGCAGCACACCTCGACGGCGGTGACCCGGACCGGGCTGCGCGCCGCCCTGCCCGAGCTGATCGCCCTCTTCGACGCCCCGCTGCTCGCCGATGCCGGTCTGGTGGAGGCCCGCGTCGTACGCAAGGCCCTGCGCGCGGCCTCCGAGGGGGAGCCGCTGCCCCTGGACGGCCTCGCCGAGCTCGCCGCCACGGAACTGTGGCTGCGCCGCCTCGTCTCCCGCCGCGGCACCTGCTGGACCGGCACGGCGGCCCCCCGGCAGCGCGCGGTGGCGGGGGGTGTGGTCCCGGCCCGGCGCTCGCTTCAGGGGTGAGCGGGGGCGGGCGCGCCGGGTGTTCCGAGGGCGAGGGCGCACCGGGGTGGGTTCGTCCCCAGGCGTTCTGGTCCGTCCGACCGCTGCCCACCGCCACTTCCGCGGGGACACAATGGTGCCGTGCGGTATCTGATCCTGGGCGCCACCGAGGCGCGAGACGAGAACGGTGGTGCGCTGCCCCTCGGCGGCAGCAGGCTGCGTGCCCTTCTCGCCGCGCTCGCCCTGCGGCCGGGACGCCCCGTGCCGGTGGCCGACCTCGTGGACGACGTCTGGGCGGACGATCCCCCCGCCGACGCGCCCGCCGCACTCCAGGCCCTCGTCGGGCGGCTCCGCCGGGTGCTGGGCCGGGAGGCGCTGGCCAGCACGCCGGGCGGTTACCGCCTGACGGCCGGCCCGGACGACGTCGACCTCTATGTGTTCGAGCGGCTGGCCCGGCAGGGCGGGGCCGAACTGGATGCGGGCGCGCCGGACCGGGCCGCCCGGACCCTGCGGACCGCCCTCGCCCTCTGGCGCGGCCCGGCCCTGGCCGACCTGCCCGACGGAGACCAGGGCCATGCGCTGCGCCCCGAGGCCCACCGCCTTGCCGCCCTGGAACGCCGCATCGAGGCGGACCTGCGGCGGGCGAGGGGTGGCGCCGGGGGCGCGGGCTCGGGTGGCGCCGGAGGTGCGGGCTTCGGCGGTGCGCATACGGCTCCGGGCGTGGGCTTCGATGGTGCGCATACGGCTCCCGGTGCGGGGCACGCCGCAGTCACCACGGCTGCCGGGGGCCTGGGGGCCACCGTCGCCGAGGTCTCCGGTCTCGCGCAAGCCACGGGGGCCGCCGACGCCACGGAGTCCGCTCCCGAGGCGCCCGCCCTCGTCGATCCCCACCCCGCCGAGCCCGCCGAGCCCGCCGAGGCCCCCGCCCTGCCCGCCGCCGCCCTGGTCGCTGAGCTGACCGAGTTGACCGCCGCCCACCCGTACGACGAGCGCTTCCGAGGCCAGCTGATACGGGCTCTGCGTACCGATGGCCGGCAGGCCGACGTGCTCGCCGCGTACGAGGACGCGCGCCGGGCCCTCGCGGACGGGCTCGGCACCGACCCCGGGCCCGAACTGGCGGCCCTGCACCGCGAACTCCTCGCCCCGGCGCCCGCGCCCGACGAAACCGGGTTGTTTCACGTGAAACCCGGGCGGAGCAATTTGCGCCCCCGGCTGACCTCCTTCGTGGGGCGCGGGCCCGAACTGCGCGCCATCCACGACGACCTGACCCGGTCGAGGCTGGTCACCCTCACCGGCCCCGGCGGCTCCGGGAAGACCCGACTGGCCGAGGAGTCCGCCGCCCAGCTGACCCCCGCCCCGGGCGCCGCTCCGCCGGATGTCTGGATCGCCGAACTCGCCCCCGTCGAGGACCCCGAGGCCGTCCCCGGTGCCGTGCTCTCCGCGCTCGGGCTGCGCGAGACCGCCCTGCTGCGGGACACCGGCCTCGATGCCGCGCCTCCGCGCACGGACCCGGTCGACCTGCTGGTCGACCGTCTGGGCCACGGCGCCCGCCCCACACCCGTTCTCCTCGTGCTCGACAACTGCGAGCACGTCATCGGCGCCGCCGCCGCGCTGGCCGAGACCCTGCTGACCCGCTGCCCGCATCTGCGCATCCTCGCCACCAGCCGCGAACCGCTCGCGGTCCCCGGCGAGTCCGTACGACCGGTCGGCCCCCTTCCCGCCGACCCCGCGCACCGGCTGTTCACGGAGCGCGCCAGGGCCGTGCGCCCCGGTTTTGACCCCGGTCAGGGGCCCGCGCACGACGCGGACGCCGTCGCGGAGATCTGCCGCCGGCTGGACGGGCTGCCGCTCGCCATCGAGCTGGCCGCCGCCCGCTTGCGTCTGCTCGGACCGCGTCAGATCGCGGACCGGCTCGACGACAGGTTCCGGCTGCTGACGGGCGGCAGCCGGACCGTGCTGCCCCGCCAGCAGACGCTGCGCGCGGTTGTCGACTGGTCCTGGGACCTCCTGGACGAGGACGAGCGCACCGCCCTGCGCCAGGTCTCCGTGTTCGCCGGCGGCTGGGACCTGGCCGCCGCCGAAGCGGTCATCAGGACACCTGCCCGCCCCGGCGGGCACGCCGCCGACACCGCCGACCTGCTCGGCGCGCTGGTCGACAAGTCCCTGGTGGTGGCCGCCCCGGGTGCGGACGGCGCGATGCGCTACCGCCTCCTGGAGACGATTCACGAGTACGCCACCGAACGGTGCGCCGAGGCCCCGGAGGCGCGCGCCGCCGCCGAGAGCGCGCACACCGCGTACTTCCTCGCCCTGGTCGAGGAGGCCGACCCGCTGCTGCGCTCCGATGGCCAACTGCCCTGGATCCAGCGTCTGGAGACCGACCTCGACAACATCCGGGCCACGCTCCAGCGCACCACTTCGCCCGCCACCTCATCCGAGGCGGAGGCGGCCCGTCTGGTGCTGGGCATGGGCTGGTTCTGGTGGCTGCGCAACTACCGCTCCGAGGGCCTGTCCTGGACCCGGAAGGCCCGTGCGCTCGGCCCCGAGCCCACCGACGAGTCGGACCCCCGGTACTGGCCGCGGATGAACCTGCACATGCTGTGGTTCTTCTTCGCGGCGGAGAGCGGGCAGTCCGCGATGGCGCACGACGACACCTCGCTCCGCGCGCTCGTGGTGCGGGTGGCCGACGCGTTCGCCGCCTCGCTCACCCACAGCGTCCGGTTCCCGGGACTGCTCTGGCCGATGACCGCCTATCTCACCGGTACGCCGGAGAACGCCCGGGAGAAGATCGACGCGGCGGTCGACAACGCCCGCGAGCACGGCGGCCCGTGGGAGTACGGCGTCATCCTGATGTTCCGCGCGCACATGGTGGTCGACATGCCGGGCGGCATGCCCGGGATCGATGACGACCTGGACGAGCTGCGCACCCTGAGCCGCCGCATCGGCGACCGCTGGATGCGCGCCCAGGTGGCGAGCGCGGCGGCCGAGGCGGGCATGATGCGCGGACGTTACGCCGAGGCCCGCATCGCGTACGAGGAGGCGCTGTTGCTCGCCCGTGAGGTCGGTGCGCACGCCGAGGCGCCGTTCCTCCTGGCCCGGCTCGCCGAACTCTCCTACCGCACCGGAGACCTGGCGGACGCCCTACAGCGGCTGGACAGCTCGGAGGCCGAGGCCGAACGCCACCAGTCCCACGACGCCACCGCGTACGTCCACTACCTGCGCGCCACCATGGCGTTCTACCGGGGCGACATCGCGGACGCCCGGCGGCTGCTCACGGTCGCCCTGGAGGAGGCCGGGCGCGGCGGCCCGCCGTCGCACTTCACCGTGGCGATGGCCGGCCTGTCGGCCCGGATCGCGGTGCACGAGCCAGGGCCCGACGGCGGCCTCGTCGTCGGGGCGCGCGGGCTGACCGACTCCCTGGTCGCGGCCAAGGAGGCCCAGTGCGCCGAGATCGTCACGGGGCATCTGGCGGACGGCGCGGTGTCGGTCCTGGCGAGGCTCGGCCACCACGCGGTGGCCGCCCGCGTGTCCGCCGCCGCCGACGACTGGCGGCGGACGTCGAGCCCGCGGACCGAGGGGGAGCTGGCCGAGACCGACGCGGCCGGGCGCCTGTGCCGCGAGGCGCTGGGCTCCGCACGCTACGAGGAGGAGCGCGCCGCAGGCCACGGGTTGTCCCTGGACGACGTCATCGCCCTGTTGCGGGAGATCGTCGCGGATCTGCCGTGACGAGCGCGGGCCGGCCGCGCCGTGGGGGTCCTCGATCCTCAGCGGCAGCTGATGCGTGACTCGGCCCAGTCCGCGAGGGCGACCCCGCCGAACGGCTGCTCCGGCTCGACCACCAGCCGAATCCGCTCCTGGCCCGCCACATTCACCCCGACCGGCACGGCGGGGTCGTTGCCCCGGACCACCGGGGACTGCCACAGCCGTGTCCCGTCCCCGCCGAACACCGAGAACCGCACCGCGCCGAGTCCCATGGTGAGGTCGTCCACCCCGGCCATGGCCTCGTAACGGGTGCACTGGCGGTTCAGCTGGATGACCACCGAGGAGCGGCCGTTGACGGTCACCCCGTGTGCGTATCGCGTACCGCCGACCGATACGCCGGAGCGCTGCCAGACCCAGCTGCTCTCCCCGAGCACCACCTCGGGTGCGGTGTGGTCGCCGAAGAGGGAGTAGTCCAGCTCGCTGACCTGGTAGACGTCCGGTGCCGGAGCGGGAGGCGGCGGCTTCGGGGCGGGTGTGGTGGGGATGGGCTTCGGCGGTGTGGGCGTAGGCGTCGGCGTGGGGCGCGGCTCAGGAGGCGGCGTAGGCGTCGGCGTGGGAGTCGGTTTGGGCGTGGGAGCGGGAGTGGGCTTCGGCGGTGTGGGGGCCGGCGGCGCGGGCTTCGGGGGCGTCGGCTGCGGCGGGGTCGGCGTCGGCGGCGTCGGTGAGGGCACCGCAGGAGCCACGGCCGGGGGCTTGGGGACCGGCTTCGCCTCGGGCCGCGGGCTGTCGTCGCCCACCAGGGCCCAGACGATCCCGGCCGCCGCCGCGACGGCCACCGCCGCGGCGATGCCGGCCTTCGCGGGTGCGCCCAGCCCCTCGGAGGCCGCCGCACCACCCGCCGTGCCCGCGGACGAGCCGCCTCCGGTCGCCGCCGCTGCGGCACTCGCCCCGGCGGCGCCGACCGCGCCTCCCGCCACGATCCCGGCGGCCTTGAGGGCGTACCCGGCGGCGAACCAGCCGATGACCGCGACCGGCAGCAGCGCGGGGATACCGGCGTTGACCTGGGCCAGCTCGCCCGCCGCGACGCGGCACTTCGCGCACTCGTCCAGATGCCCGCGCAGCCCGCGCTCCGCCCGCATCCGCAACCCGCCCCGGGCATACGCGCCGAGCCGGTCGGCGTACCGCGCGCAGTCGCCGCCGGAGGTGAGCGCCTGGCTCACATGGGCTTGCAGATACGCCTGCTTGAGCCCTTCACGCGCCCGGCTGGCCAGCACCGACGTGGCGTTGGCGGTCAGCCCGAACAGGGGCGCGATGTCGCTGGGCGACTCCTCCTCGACGGTGGTGTGCCACAGGACCGCCTGCCAGCGCTCCGGGAGGCTGCGGAACGCCTGCATGGCCATCGACTGCTCGGCCTCGTGCATCGCGAGCACATCCGCGCCGAGGTCCAGGGTGTCGTCGTCGGACACCTCGGACGACCGGGCGGCCTGGGCGGCGAACGCGGCGAAGTCGTCCACCAGCTGCTCGCGCTTCGCGGTCTTCGTCCAGGCGGCGGCCACATGCCGGACCGCCGTCATCAGGTAGGCGCGCACCGCCTCCTCGGGCCCCTTGCCGCCCCGTACCGCCTGAAGGGTCCGGGCGAAGACCTCGGCGGTCAGGTCGTCGGCGGTGTGCGCGTCCCGGCAGCAGCTGCGGGCGTAGCGGCGCACGGCCTGCGAGTGCCGCCGGAACAGTTCGTCGTAGGCGAGGTTGTCGCCCTCCCGCATGCGCTGGACCAACTGCGCGTCCGACGGCCCCGCCGCCGCGCCGTCCGCCCCGCCGGAGCCCCGCCCCGTCCGCTGCATCGGCACGGCGGGAACGGCCTCGGCGGGACCCGTGCTGGGGCTCTCGGGAGCGCTCTCCGCCCCGCCGTCCTCGGCCGGTGCGGGCGGCCAGGGGCCCGGCAGGACCGTTCCGCCTAGGTCGTCCGCCTGCGCGTCGGCATCGTGCCGACCGGGGCCGGCCTGGCTCGGCACCTGGTGCCCGGGTGAGCCGGCCGGCTCCGTACCGCCGCCGGCGGTGGACACACCGTCGTACGACTCTTCCCTCTGCCCGTCACCGCTCATCGCGGACGCCCCCGTATGCGCCATCGGACCCGAATACCGGGCAAGCGTGCCACAGAGCGCCGATGCTGCGTGCCCTCAGTCCCGCCAACCACTCATCCGGGGTGTCCTCGCCGAATGCGAGCACTGAAGGGCACTCATTCGGGGAAGGCGCGAGGGGTTGGGTTGACGTGCGGGCGGGCGGGAGGCAGGGCGTCGCGGCCCCGCTCCACGCCCGGCGTCCGTCACTCGGGGCGCGAGCGCAGTCCCTCCAGCAGGATGTCCAGCAGCCGGGAAGAGGCCGCCGCCTGCTGGGCCGCGTCCGGCAGGGAGGGGGCGGCCGTCGCGATGACCAGCAGGACGTCCGACACCGTCACATCGTGGCGCAGCTCGCCCGAGGTCCGCGCCCGGTCGACCAGCCGCCCCACGACCTCCAGCAGCTCGGCCGCACCGGCGCCCAGGTCCTCGTCACCGGCCTCCGGATCGGTCCGCTGCCGGGACACCGCCCGGGGCGCGGCCGGGCCCGTCTCCTGCCGCTGCTGGGGGACCCGGGGCTCGTCCCCGGCCTCGACGGCCTCACCGACCACGGTCGAGTCCTCGGCCTCCACACCGACCCGCAGTATCTGCGGGGGCAGGAGCCGGCCCGCCCCCGAGGCCACGGAGGTCCGAAGGAAGCGCGAGAGCGCCGACCACGGCTCGTCCTCCTGCCCGAGCGCGGAACGCGCCTGGTCGGTCAGCCGGGAGGTCTCCTCCTCGGCTATCCGGCGCACCAGCACGTCCTTGCTGGGAAAACGCCGGTAGACCGTGCCGACGCCGACCCTGGCCCGACGGGCCACATCCTCCATCGGGGCCCCGTACCCGAGCTCCCCGAACACCTCGCGCGCAGCGCGCAGTACGTGTTCGAGATTGCGTTGCGCGTCCACCCGCAGCGGGGCCGACCGTGCGTGCGCCGACGCACCACCGGGCTGGGCAACGAGCCCGTTGCCCAGCGCGTTCACCGCCGCCGGAGGCACGGTCGCCGTGGTGCCGCCCGTTCCGTTGAGGGTGCCAACTGCCCCGATGTGCCCGCTGCCTTCAGGCGCGACAGCAGCGGTCGGCCAATGCGATTCCTGAATATCCATAACTGTTCCCCCGGTTATGACGTCTCCCCCCGGAGACTCCCGCCGTGTCCGTCGAGGGGGGACCGATGGTCACCGTCCGACACCCCGACGACATACGAACATAGTTGAGCCCGGGTCAATTCAGAAGAGGGCAGTTCCGCCCGGAGCGCCCCCCGATCGGCGCAAGGACCGGTTGGTCACCACTTGATCCCCGTCCCGGCCCCGTACCGCAATGCCTGACCTGCGGGGCTTGCACACCAACGGTCCGTCCGGCATCACCGGCCCGTCCACGTCCTCCGGTCACACAATTTGCCGGGGCTGTGGACAAACTCCGGCGCACGTTGCGTCATGGGGTGGTGATGGCTTCAGCTTCCGGGGGCACGCCCCCCGGCCCCCCGCCGGGTGCGCGCATCCTCATCGTCGGTGGGGGCTACGTCGGGATGTACACAGCGCTGCGTCTCCAGCGGAAGCTGAAGCAGAGACTGAGAAGCGGCGAGACCGAGATCGTGGTGGTCGCGCCCGAGCCCTACATGACGTACCAGCCGTTCCTCCCCGAGGCCGCCGCCGGCTCGATCTCACCGCGCCATGTCGTCGTACCGCTGCGCCGCGTCCTGCCGCACTGCACCATCGTCATCGGCGAGGCCCGGGCCATCGACCACACCAAGCGCACCGCGACCGTCACCACCCTCGCCAGCGGCGAGGACGGCACCGGCGCCCTGGAGATCGAGTACGACGAACTCGTCCTGGCCCCCGGGTCCGTCTCGCGCACCCTCCCCGTCCCCGGCCTCGCCGACCACGGCGTGGGTTTCAAGACGATCGAAGAGGCCATCGGGCTGCGCAACCACGTCATCGAACAGATGGACATCGCGTCCGCCACCCGCGACCCCGCCGTCCGTGACGCCGCCCTGACCTTCGTCTTCGTCGGCGGCGGCTACGCGGGCGTGGAGGCGCTCGCGGAGCTGGAGGACATGGCCCGCTACACCTCGCGGTACTACCACAACATCAAGGCCGAGGACCTGAAGTGGATCCTCGTGGAGGCCACCGGCCGCATCCTGCCCGAGGTCGGCGAATCCCTCGGCCGGTACGCCGTACGGGAACTGCGGGGACGCAACATCGACGTACGCCTCGACACCCGGCTGGACTCCTGCGAGGACCGCGTCGCCGTCCTCAGCGACGGCTCCCGCTTCCCCACCCGTACCCTCGTGTGGACGGCGGGCGTCAAACCCGCACCCCTCCTCGCCGCCACCGGCCTCCCCCTGGACGGCCGCGGCAGGCTCAGGTGCACCGCGAAGCTGACCGTCGAGGGCACCGAGCACGCCTGGTCGGCCGGCGACGCCGCCGCCGTACCCGACCTCACCGCCGCCGAAACCGGCCGCACGACCGCCCCCAACGCCCAGCACGCCGTCCGCCAGGCGAAGGTCCTCGCGGACAACGTCACCGCCGCGCTCGACGGGGCACCGCTCACCGAATACCGCCACAGCTACGCGGGCTCCGTCGCCTCGCTCGGACTCCACAAAGGCGTCGCGCACATCTACGGGCGCCGGCTGAAGGGCTATCCGGCCTGGCTGATACACCGCATGTACCACCTAAGCCGGGTCCCCACCCTCAACCGGAAGGCACGCGTCCTGGCCGAATGGACGCTCGCCGGCCTCTTCAAACGCGAGATCGTCTCCCTGGGCTCCCTGGAACATCCACGGGCCGAATTCGAACTCGCCGCCGGACGCCGCCCACGGCCCGGCGGGGACGACTGTCAGTAGGGTCCGCCACACTGGACGTGTGACCATGGGTGGGCCCACATCTGCACAGAGTGACCCGGCAGGCAGCAACAGACAGTGACCAGCGAAGACCGCCCCAGGAGCGACGAACGCGCCCGACGCCCTGGCAGAGGAAGCACCCGCCCGAGCGGACCAGACCGACACACGAGGCCAGAAATTCCGTGAACTTCACGCGTTGGAGCGCCCGCCTCCCCGGTACGCAGCGTCGCGCCGCCCGGGAGGACCACAGCTCCGTACCGGCGGCCCGCGCCGAACCGGGCGCCGCCCCGCCGCAGGGCGGCACCGTCGGTGTCCCCCTGCCCTCGGCGCCCGACCTGGAGGACCTCTCCGCCCGCGACATCCTGGGCCGGCTGCCTGCCCTCGTCGCCCTGGTGCACGGCCCCCACCACCACATCGCCTACGTCAACGACGCGTACGCCGCCGCCTTCGGCCCCCGCCCCTGCGGCGCCCCGGCCGCCGAAGTGATGCCCGAGCTGACCGAGATCGGCCTGATCCCCCTCATGGACCAGGTCCTGCGCAGCGGCACCCCGCGCACGGTCAAGTCCCGCAAGGCCGCCGACGGCCGCTCGTACACCGTGACCTGCACACCCGTGCGCCCCGACGAGGAGAAGGGTCGCGACAGCGGAGTCCTCGTGTACGCGGCCGACGTCACCGATCACGCCGAGGCCGCCGAGCGGCTGCGCGCCAGCGAGGGCCGCCACCGGGAGACCGCCGTCACCCTCCAGCGCTCGCTGCTCCCGCAGGAGCTGGAACAGCCCGACGACCTGCGGATCGCTGCCACCTACCAGCCGGGCGGCACGGATGCCGCGGTCGGCGGCGACTGGTACGACGTCATCACCCTGGGCGCGGGCCGCACCGCGCTGGTCATCGGCGACGTGATGGGGCGCGGGGTGCGCGCCGCCGCCGTCATGGGCCAGCTCCGCACCGCCGTACGGGCCTACGCCCGCCTGGACCTTCCGCCGCACGAGGTCCTTCAGCTTCTCGACGGGCTCGCCGCCGAGATCGACGCCAGCCAGATCGCCACCTGCGCCTATGCCGTGCACGACCCCAACGAGGGACTGCTCGTCTACTCCTCCGCCGGCCATCTGCCGATCCTGGTGCGCGACGAGGACGGCACGGTCCGCCGCGCGGAGGACCCGATCGGCCCGCCGCTCGGTACCGGCGGCTGGATCCACACCTCGGGCACGATTCCGCTGCCGCCCGGTTCCACCGCCGTCCTCTACACGGACGGGCTGGTCGAGCGCCGCAGCGAGGACATCGACGAGGGCGTGGGCGCGCTGGAGCGGGCGCTGTCCGGGGCGACGGGCGCGCCGCAGGTCGTCTGCGACCGGCTGATCCGCTCCCTCAACGTCACCGCGGAGCACGACGACGACGTGGCGGTCCTGGTCGTGCAGCACCCGGCACGCACGGGCACCGCCGCCGAGCTGTTCCACAACGCCTCGCTCGACCTGCTCGGCGGCATCGAAGCGGCTCCCCGCGCCCGCGCCTTCGCGACGGGCGTGCTCGCCTCGTGGCGGTTCCCGGTGGAGCTGTGCGACCTCGGGGTCCTCGCCGCCGGGGAGCTCGTCGCGAACTCCCTCCAGCACGGCACCCCGCCGATGCGCCTCGGCCTGCGCCGCACCGACCGCCGCCTGATCATCGAGGTGACCGACGGCGACGACCACCTGCCGCGCCGCCGCCGCGCCGAACCGGCGGACGAGGCGGGCCGGGGCATCTCGATCGTCGCCTCGATCGCCACGTCGTGGGGGAGCCGCCGCACGCCGGGCGGCGGCAAGGCGGTGTGGTGCGAGTTCGTCCTGCCGCGGTGATGGCCGCGCTCAGCGCGCGGCGGCCACGGGCGCCGGCGCGCTCTCCGGCACGGAGACCGCCACCACCCGCGAGGGCACGTGCGCGAGCGAAGGCTGGTCCTGTACGGGGGTGAGCCGTCGGCCGAGCCGCAGCGCGAGCGCGGTGATGCCCAGCGAGAACAGCACGAACGTCACGATGTACGGGCCGTGCAGCGAGGCCCCCATCGGACCGCCCACGGCCGGGCCGACGGCCAGCGCGAGCTGCTTGCAGAGCGCGAACGCCGAGTTGTACTGGCCCACCATCGACTCCGGCGCCAGGTCCGCGACCAGCGGCGCGACGGTCGGCGACAGCATGGACTCGCCGAGCCCGAACAGCGCGTACGTGGAGATCATCGCGGCCGTCGCCATGGTCTGGCTGCCGTGCCCGAGGCCCGCGTAACCGGCCACGATCCAGGCGAAGGCCCAGATCAGACCGACCGCAGCGATGACCCGGGAGCGCCGCCGGCGCTCCACGAGACGAAGCACCACGAACTGGGCGACGACGATCGCGGCGGTGTTGGCGGCCAGCGCGATGCCGAGCGTGGAGGGCTCGATTCCGGCGGCCTCGGTGCCGTACGCCGCGAGCCCGGACTCGAACTGTCCGTAGCAGGCGAAGAACAGCACGAAGCCCAGCACGCACAGCTGCACCATCGCGCGGTGCGAGACCAGCGCCCGCAGCCCGCCGCGCGGGGCCGGTGCCCCGGCCACCGTCTCCGGCGCGCGGACGGGGGCGCTCGGCATCCGCACGGTCGCCGCGATGACGCCGAGCACCAGGAACATCACCGCTTCGATCAGGAACAGCAGCGTGAACGACGCCGGGCTGCTCGTGTCGACGATCTGCCCGCCGACCAGACCACCGATCCCCAGGCCCAGGTTCTGAAGGAAGAACTGCATCGCGAAGGCCCGCGTGCGGGTGGCGGGACCGGTGCACCGGACAAGCATGGTGGCGAGCGCGGGCTGCATGACGGCGGTGCCGGCACCGAGCACGGCCGCCGCCAGAACAGCGGTGGTGACCTGCGAGGACACACCGAGCGCGACGGCACCCAGGGAAGCGACGGCCGAGGCGGCGATCAGCACGGGCAGCGGCCCGCGACGGTCGATCGCCCGGCCGGTGAACGGCAGGACGGCGAGCGCCGCCATGGCGAAGACCGCCAGCACGATCCCGGCCGTACCGGCGCCCAGATCCCGTACCTGCGCCACATAGACGTACAGGTACGGAACGGTGAACCCGAGCCCGAACGCACTCAGCGCGCTCCCCAGCTGGATCCGCCGCAGTGCTGCGCCCATTTCCCTGGTCACACTCACCTACCTCAAACTCTCGAAACCTCTGAGTCGTACCGATCGAACGACTCGAACCCGAAGACTTTATCACTAAAGTTAGATGTTGAACACTACGACTCGAAGGACTTCGACAGCTATGGGGGCGTGTCATACTGCGCGCCATGTCCGACACCACCGAGCCCGGACCCGATGAGCCGAGCCTCGACGAGCAGATCGCCGCCTACCAGCGCGAGTACCGCGACCTGGACCCTCAGGTCGAACAGGTCGTCTCCGCCCTGGGCCGGCTGAACCGCCGGATGAACGTCGCGTACGGGAGACAGCTCGCCGCGCTCGGCATCAGCAACGCGGAGTGGGAGGTCCTGAAGACGCTCGTGCTGGGCGGGGAGCCCTACCGCCTCGGCCCCGGCGAGCTCGCCAAGCGGCTCGGCCTGACGCCGGCCGCGATGACGCACCGGATCGACCGGATGGCCGGTGAGGGCCTGGTGACCCGGGACCGGGACGAGAACAACCGCGTACGCGTCATCGTGGAGCTGACGGACGAGGGCCGTACGAAGTGGCTGGAGGCGATGCGGATGGCCACGGACTTCGAGGCGGACCTGCTCCAGGACCTCGACGGCGAGGAGCGCGGGGTGCTCGGCGCGATGCTGACCCGGCTGCTGCGGAGGGTGGAGCACGCCCAGCCGGACGCCGGCGGCCGGCTCACCGACCTGGACTGAGCGACCCTGCCGGGCAGGCGGGGAGGGGTTGACACGCCCCTCGGCGATCCGTAAGGTTCTTCGGGTTGCCACGGAGCCTGAACGGTTCTGCGGCAGCCGATCCCGCCGCAGACGCGGCACACCAAACTCAGCACGATCTCCCGTTCGGGGAAATTTCGGCATGCCGAAATTCATTTCGAAGGCCCGATTATGAGCCGCCGGGAAAATCCGCTAGAGTTTTGGACGTCAGAAGGGCCCAACAGCCCGGAGGACAAGCCCCGCTGACTGGGAATCAGGCCCGAAAGGATCTGATAGAGTCGGACTCGCCGGAAAGGGAAACGCGAAAGCGAAGAACTGGAAAGCGAAAATCGCTTGACCCGCTTCGGCCGGGAATCGGACACGAAAGAGTCTGATAGAGTCGGAAACGTAAGAACGAAGGGAAGCGCCCGGAGGAAAGCCCGAGAGGGTGAGTACAAAGGAAGCGTCCGTTCCTTGAGAACTCAACAGCGTGCCAAAAGTCAACGCCAGATATGTTGATACCCCGGCCTGCTTCGGCAGGTTGGAGGTTCCTTTGAAAGCGCTACACGGCCCTTCGGGTCCGGGTAGGCAAAACACAGCGAGGACGCAGTGGACAACAGGTCATATTCCGACCTTGTTGTTCCGCTCTCGTGATGTGTTCCCCGATTACGGGAAAACATTCACGGAGAGTTTGATCCTGGCTCAGGACGAACGCTGGCGGCGTGCTTAACACATGCAAGTCGAACGATGAAGCCCTTCGGGGTGGATTAGTGGCGAACGGGTGAGTAACACGTGGGCAATCTACCCTTCACTCTGGGACAAGCCCTGGAAACGGGGTCTAATACCGGATAATACTTTCTCCCTCCTGGGAGAAGGTTGAAAGCTCCGGCGGTGAAGGATGAGCCCGCGGCCTATCAGCTAGTTGGTGGGGTAATGGCCTACCAAGGCGACGACGGGTAGCCGGCCTGAGAGGGCGACCGGCCACACTGGGACTGAGACACGGCCCAGACTCCTACGGGAGGCAGCAGTGGGGAATATTGCACAATGGGCGAAAGCCTGATGCAGCGACGCCGCGTGAGGGATGACGGCCTTCGGGTTGTAAACCTCTTTCAGCAGGGAAGAAGCGAAAGTGACGGTACCTGCAGAAGAAGCGCCGGCTAACTACGTGCCAGCAGCCGCGGTAATACGTAGGGCGCAAGCGTTGTCCGGAATTATTGGGCGTAAAGAGCTCGTAGGCGGCTTGTCACGTCGGTTGTGAAAGCCCGGGGCTTAACCCCGGGTCTGCAGTCGATACGGGCAGGCTAGAGTGTGGTAGGGGAGATCGGAATTCCTGGTGTAGCGGTGAAATGCGCAGATATCAGGAGGAACACCGGTGGCGAAGGCGGATCTCTGGGCCATTACTGACGCTGAGGAGCGAAAGCGTGGGGAGCGAACAGGATTAGATACCCTGGTAGTCCACGCCGTAAACGTTGGGAACTAGGTGTTGGCGACATTCCACGTCGTCGGTGCCGCAGCTAACGCATTAAGTTCCCCGCCTGGGGAGTACGGCCGCAAGGCTAAAACTCAAAGGAATTGACGGGGGCCCGCACAAGCAGCGGAGCATGTGGCTTAATTCGACGCAACGCGAAGAACCTTACCAAGGCTTGACATACACCGGAAAGCATCAGAGATGGTGCCCCCCTTGTGGTCGGTGTACAGGTGGTGCATGGCTGTCGTCAGCTCGTGTCGTGAGATGTTGGGTTAAGTCCCGCAACGAGCGCAACCCTTGTTCTGTGTTGCCAGCATGCCCTTCGGGGTGATGGGGACTCACAGGAGACTGCCGGGGTCAACTCGGAGGAAGGTGGGGACGACGTCAAGTCATCATGCCCCTTATGTCTTGGGCTGCACACGTGCTACAATGGCCGGTACAATGAGCTGCGATGCCGTGAGGCGGAGCGAATCTCAAAAAGCCGGTCTCAGTTCGGATTGGGGTCTGCAACTCGACCCCATGAAGTCGGAGTTGCTAGTAATCGCAGATCAGCATTGCTGCGGTGAATACGTTCCCGGGCCTTGTACACACCGCCCGTCACGTCACGAAAGTCGGTAACACCCGAAGCCGGTGGCCCAACCCCTTGTGGGAGGGAGCTGTCGAAGGTGGGACTGGCGATTGGGACGAAGTCGTAACAAGGTAGCCGTACCGGAAGGTGCGGCTGGATCACCTCCTTTCTAAGGAGCACTTCTTACCAAGCTTTGCTTGGTCAGAGGCCAGAACACCGGCGAGTGTCCGGTGCTGGTAGCTCATGGGTGGAACGTTGACTACTCGGCACGGCACATGAGTGTTCACCAGTACTGCTCTTCGGGGCGTGGAACGTGGAGGCGAATGGGTCGGGTCGGGCACGCTGTTGGGTATCTGAAGGTACGGCCGTGATGGTCGTTCTTCGGTTGCTGGCCCCAGTGAACTCGCCCGGTTTCGGGTGGGGTGGTGGGTGGCTGGTCGTTGTTTGAGAACTGCACAGTGGACGCGAGCATCTGTGGCCAAGTTTTTAAGGGCGCACGGTGGATGCCTTGGCACCAGGAACCGATGAAGGACGTGGGAGGCCACGATAGGCCCCGGGGAGCTGTCAACCGAGCTTTGATCCGGGGGTGTCCGAATGGGGAAACCCGGCAGTCGTCATGGGCTGTCACCCGCTGCTGAACACATAGGCAGTGTGGAGGGAACGAGGGGAAGTGAAACATCTCAGTACCCTCAGGAAGAGAAAACAACCGTGATTCCGGGAGTAGTGGCGAGCGAAACTGGATGAGGCCAAACCGTATGCGTGTGATACCCGGCAGGGGTTGCGTATGTGGGGTTGTGGGATCTCTCTTTCATGGTCTGCCGGCCGTGAGACGAGTCAGAAACCGTTGATGTAGGCGAAGGACATGCGAAAGGTCCGGCGTAGAGGGTAAGACCCCCGTAGCTGAAACATTGACGGCTCGTTTGAGAGACACCCAAGTAGCACGGGGCCCGAGAAATCCCGTGTGAATCTGGCGGGACCACCCGTTAAGCCTAAATATTCCCTGGTGACCGATAGCGGATAGTACCGTGAGGGAATGGTGAAAAGTACCGCGGGAGCGGAGTGAAATAGTACCTGAAACCGTGTGCCTACAAGCCGTGGGAGCGTCGCATGCAAGCTTGCTTGCATGTCGTGACTGCGTGCCTTTTGAAGAATGAGCCTGCGAGTTAGCGGTGTGTAGCGAGGTTAACCCGTGTGGGGAAGCCGTAGCGAAAGCGAGTCCGAATAGGGCGTTTGAGTTGCACGCTCTAGACCCGAAGCGGAGTGATCTAGCCATGGGCAGGTTGAAGCGGAGGTAAGACTTCGTGGAGGACCGAACCCACCAGGGTTGAAAACCTGGGGGATGACCTGTGGTTAGGGGTGAAAGGCCAATCAAACTCCGTGATAGCTGGTTCTCCCCGAAATGCATTTAGGTGCAGCGTCGTGTGTTTCTTGCCGGAGGTAGAGCACTGGATAGGCGATGGGCCCTACCGGGTTACTGACCTTAGCCAAACTCCGAATGCCGGTAAGTGAGAGCGCGGCAGTGAGACTGTGGGGGATAAGCTCCATGGTCGAGAGGGAAACAGCCCAGAGCATCGACTAAGGCCCCTAAGCGTACGCTAAGTGGGAAAGGATGTGGAGTCGCAGAGACAACCAGGAGGTTGGCTTAGAAGCAGCCACCCTTGAAAGAGTGCGTAATAGCTCACTGGTCAAGTGATTCCGCGCCGACAATGTAGCGGGGCTCAAGCGTACCGCCGAAGTCGTGTCATTCATACACATAGGGTTAACGCCTGTATGGATGGGTAGGGGAGCGTCGTGTGCCGGGTGAAGCAGCACTGGAAGGTAGTTGTGGACGGTTCACGAGTGAGAATGCAGGCATGAGTAGCGATACACACGTGAGAAACGTGTGCGCCGATTGACTAAGGGTTCCTGGGTCAAGCTGATCTGCCCAGGGTAAGTCGGGACCTAAGGCGAGGCCGACAGGCGTAGTCGATGGACAACCGGTTGATATTCCGGTACCCGCTTTGAAACGCCCAGTACTGAGCCCATTAATGCTAAGTCCGTGAAGCCGGCCTGATCTCTTCGGAGTTGAGGGTAGTGGTGGAGCCGATGAACCAAGGTGGTAGTAGGTAAGCGATGGGGTGACGCAGGAAGGTAGTCCAGCCCGGGCGGTGGTTGTCCCGGGGTAAGGGTGTAGGACGCACGGTAGGCAAATCCGTCGTGCATATGAGTCTGAGACCTGATGCCGAGCCGATTGTGGTGAAGTGGATGATCCTATGCTGTCGAGAAAAGCCTCTAGCGAGTTTCATGGCGGCCCGTACCCTAAACCGACTCAGGTGGTCAGGTAGAGAATACCGAGGCGTTCGGGTGAACTATGGTTAAGGAACTCGGCAAAATGCCCCCGTAACTTCGGGAGAAGGGGGGCCATCTTTGGTGATCCGATTTACTCGGTGAGCTGGGGGTGGCCGCAGAGACCAGCGAGAAGCGACTGTTTACTAAAAACACAGGTCCGTGCGAAGCCGTAAGGCGATGTATACGGACTGACGCCTGCCCGGTGCTGGAACGTTAAGGGGACCGGTTAGCTGCTCTTCGGGGTGGCGAAGCTGAGAACTTAAGCGCCAGTAAACGGCGGTGGTAACTATAACCATCCTAAGGTAGCGAAATTCCTTGTCGGGTAAGTTCCGACCTGCACGAATGGCGTAACGACTTCTCGACTGTCTCAACCATAGGCCCGGTGAAATTGCACTACGAGTAAAGATGCTCGTTTCGCGCAGCAGGACGGAAAGACCCCGGGACCTTTACTATAGTTTGATATTGGTGTTCGGTTCGGCTTGTGTAGGATAGGTGGGAGACTTTGAAGCGGCCACGCCAGTGGTTGTGGAGTCGTCGTTGAAATACCACTCTGGTCGTGCTGGATGTCTAACCTGGGTCCGTGATCCGGATCAGGGACAGTGTCTGATGGGTAGTTTAACTGGGGCGGTTGCCTCCTAAAGGGTAACGGAGGCGCCCAAAGGTTCCCTCAGCCTGGTTGGCAATCAGGTGTTGAGTGTAAGTGCACAAGGGAGCTTGACTGTGAGACCGACGGGTCGAGCAGGGACGAAAGTCGGGACTAGTGATCCGGCAGTGGCTTGTGGAAGCGCTGTCGCTCAACGGATAAAAGGTACCCCGGGGATAACAGGCTGATCTTCCCCAAGAGTCCATATCGACGGGATGGTTTGGCACCTCGATGTCGGCTCGTCGCATCCTGGGGCTGGAGTCGGTCCCAAGGGTTGGGCTGTTCGCCCATTAAAGCGGTACGCGAGCTGGGTTTAGAACGTCGTGAGACAGTTCGGTCCCTATCCGCTGTGCGCGTAGGAATATTGAGAAGGGCTGTCCCTAGTACGAGAGGACCGGGACGGACGAACCTCTGGTGTGCCAGTTGTTCTGCCAAGGGCATGGCTGGTTGGCTACGTTCGGAAAGGATAACCGCTGAAAGCATCTAAGCGGGAAGCCTGCTTCGAGATGAGTATTCCCACCCTCTTGAGGGGTTAAGGCTCCCAGTAGACGACTGGGTTGATAGGCCAGATGTGGAAGCCTGGTAACGGGTGGAGCTGACTGGTACTAATAGGCCGAGGGCTTGTCCTCAGTTGCTCGCGTCCACTGTGTTTGTTCTGAAATAACGAACGGCCGTGTTGTTGTCCGGTGTTGGTTAATTTCATAGTGTTTCGGTGGTCATTGCGTTAGGGAAACGCCCGGTTACATTCCGAACCCGGAAGCTAAGCCTTTCAGCGCCGATGGTACTGCAGGGGGGACCCTGTGGGAGAGTAGGACGCCGCCGAACTCCTTTTAGGAAGAGCCCCGTGCCCTTGTGGCACGGGGCTTTTTCGCGTTTCAGCCCGGGGTGACCAGGTGGGTGTCGTACGCCAGGATCACCGCCTGGACGCGGTCCCTGGCTCCCGTCTTGGCGAGAATGCGGGAGACATGGGTCTTCACCGTTGATTCCGCGAGATGAAGGCGTTCGGAGATTTCGGAGTTGGTCCAGCCCTGGCCGATCACCGTCAGGATTTCGCGTTCCCGGCCGGTGAGACCGGCGATGCGCGGATCCTGGGCGGCAGGTTCGCCCGGTTCGGCCGGCAAGTGCTGTACGTACGCGTCCAGGAGACGGCGGGTCAGGCTCGGGGCGACCACCGCGTCGCCGAGGGCCACGGCCCTGATGCCGGACAGCATCTCCTCCGGCAGCGCGTCCTTGATCAGGAAGCCGCTGGCGCCGGCGCGGAGACCGTCGTACGCGTACCGGTCCAGGTCGAAGGTCGTGACGATCAGGACGCGGGTGCGGGAGCCCGCCCTGATGATGCGGCGGGTCGCCTCGATGCCGTCCAGGAGCGGCATGCGGATGTCCATCAGGGCCACGTCCGGCTGGTGCCGGGTGACGAGCTGGAGCGCTTCGTGGCCGTTGGCGGCCTCGCCGACGACCGTCATGTCGTCCTGGCTCTCCAGCAGCATGCGGAAGCCGAAGCGTTGCATCGGCTGGTCGTCCGCGATGAGCACGGTCGTCACGAGGGAGAGTCCTCCAAGGGGAGCCGGAGCCGTACCTGCCAGCCGTTTTCGGCGGACGGGCCGGCTCGGAGTGTGCCGTCGTACAGGGAAGCGCGTGCGCGCATCCCGGTGATGCCCTGACCGGTGCCTGCGGTAGCCCGCTCGTCCGGGGACGGGGTGCCATTGTCCGTGACGAGGGCTTCGAGTGCGTCCGGGCGGTACGTCAGTGTGACCTCGGCCGTGAGTGACGGTGACGTGCCCGCGTGCTTCAGGGTGTTCGTCAGGGACTCCTGGACCACCCGGTAGACCGTCAGCTGACGCCCTGGTGTTGGCGGTTGGGCCGGAGGTGTACCCCGTACATCGAGACGTACCGGCAGACCTGCCCGGCGTACGCCTTCCAGGAGCGCGTCGATGTCGTCCAGGGTGGGCTGCGGGGTGCGGTCCGCGTCCTCCGGCCGGTCGCGCAGTACGCCGAGCAGGCGGCGGAGTTCGGCGAGGGCCTGGCGGCTGGTGGTGCCGATGGCTTCCAGCGCCTGGGCCGCGCGCTCCGGGCTGCGGGCCGCCGCGTACGAGCCGCCGTCGGCCAGGCCCGTGATGACGGAGAGATTGTGGCCGATGATGTCGTGCATCTCCCGGGCGATCCGGGTCCGTTCGGCGGCGGCGGCCAGCCGGGCCTGCTGGTCGCGTTCGCGTTCCAGGCGGTCGGCCCGGTCGAGAAGGGCCTCGGTGTACTCCTTGCGCGTACGCACCAGGATGCCCGCCAGGGCGGCGATGGCGAACATCCAGACGTGCGGGAGCAGGAGGCGGCTCCAGACCTCCGGGTATCGGCCCGAGGCGATCACCAACGGTGCCGCGACCAGGGCGCCCGACCAGGCGAGGGTGCGCATCGGGAGGCGTACCGCGATGTTGAAGACCACGATCTCCTGGAGCAGCGACGCCTGGATGACCGCACCCGTCCATACGTTGGCCAGCGAGAACGGGGCCATGAAGGCGAGCACGGCCAGTGGGTGGGAGCGGCGCCACAGCAGCGGTGCGGAGAAGGCCGCGCTCATGGTGAACACCAGAGGCGCCGGCACGTGCGGGTCGACGGCGACCGTGCGCCAGCCGCCGGAGGAGACGTCGAGGACGGCGAACAGCACCCAGAACGTGGTGAGGACGCCGTTCCAGACCGAGGGGCGGCGCCGGTCGAGGGTGCGGATGCGCTGGAACAGGCGCTGTATGTGGCCCGTGAGCGGGGTGGAGGCGGACGGTGGGCCCGGTGTCCGGGGCTCGGTGGTGTCCGCCATGTGAGTCTCCCTCGTACCCGGCAGCGTACGGCTCATGCGTCCCGGCGCCGCAGGAGTACGGCCGCCGCTACCAGTGTGGCCGAGGCCCACAGGGTGAGGGCGAGCAGGGCCGGGCCCGGGGACGCGGCGTCCGGGAGCGGAGTGGCGGAGCCGAGGACGCCCGCGGCCTGGGTGGGAAAGTAGCGGACGGCGGTCTCCACCGCGTCGTACGGGAGCATGGTCAGCACCTCGGGGAGGATCATCACACCGCCGATGAACGCGCCGATCGCTCCGGGGACCGAGCGCAGGAGTGCGCCGAGGCCCAGGGCGATGAGGCCGAGGAGGGTGGTTCCGGCGGCGTTCCCCGCTACGGCGCGCAGTACACCCGGGTCGGTGAGGGAAGCGGCCTGGTCCGTGTCGTGCAGGAAGAACTGGGCGACGACGAAGGTGACCAGCGCGGTCGCGAACATGGCGGTGAACACGGTGACCGTGAAGACGGCGGCCTTCGCCCATAGCACCGGGAGACGGCGTGGCACGGCGGTGAGCGAGGCGCGGATCAGGCCCGAGGAGTATTCGCCGGCCGTGACGAGGATGCCGAGGACCACCGTGCAGAGTGAGGCGAGGAGCGAGCCGTAGAGGACGAGGATGACGGTGTCGATGTCCGAGTCGCCGCCGTCGGAGGTGTAGGTGGTGCCCATGAGGATGCCGACACCGAGGACGAAGACGACGGCCAGGCCCAGGGTGATCCAGCTGGAGCGCAGGGTGCGCAGCTTGTGCCATTCGGAGTGCAGCACGCGGACAGGTGTGACGCGGTGGGGGTGGGGAAGGGCCGTGGTGGTCATGCGGGGGCTCCGGTCGGTTCGGTGGCGTGGGGCCGGTAGTCGACCGACTCCTGGGTGAGGTCCATGAACGCCTGTTCCAGGGATGCGGTGCGCGGGGTGAGTTCGTAGAGGGGGATGGCGTGGGCGGCGGCGGTGCGGCCGATGTGTGCGGCGTCCGTGCCGCGTACGTCCAGGCGGTCGGAGCCGGGCGTGGGGGTGATCTCGATGCCGGGGCCCCGCAGCAGGTCGCACAGGGCTGTGGGCTGGGGGGTGAGGACGGTGACGGAACTGCCGCCGGCCGTGGCGGTGAACTCGGTGACGGTGGTGTCGGCGAGAAGGCGGCCGCGGCCGATGACGACCAGGTGGTCGGCGGTGAGGGCCATCTCGCTCATCAGGTGCGAAGAGACCAGGACCGTGCGGCCCTGTGCGGCGAGGTCTCGGAGGAGGGTGCGGATCCAGAGGACGCCTTCCGGGTCCAGGCCGTTGACGGGCTCGTCCAGGATCACGGTGGCGGGGTCGCCGAGGAGGGCGGCGGCGATGCCCAGGCGCTGGCCCATGCCGAGCGAGAAGCCCTTGACCCGTTTCCCGGCGACGGCGGTGAGGCCCGCGAGGTCCAGGACGTGTTCGACGCGGGTGCGCGGGATGCCGTGGGTGTGGGCGAGCGCCATCAGGTGGTGGAAGGCGGTCCGGCCGGGGTGGACGGAGCGTGCCTCCAGGAGGGCGCCGACCTCGGTGAGGGGCGCGCTGTGGGAGGTGTACGCGCGTCCGCCGATCGTGGAGCGGCCCCGGGTGGGTGCGTCCAGGCCGAGCAGCATGCGCATGGTGGTGGACTTGCCGGCGCCGTTGGGGCCGAGGAAGCCGGTGACCGTGCCCGGGCGGACGGTGAAGTCGAGGTCCTGGACGACGGTGGTGTCCCCGTAGCGTTTGGTGAGTGCGTGTGCTCTGATCATGCGGTCGACGCTACGGAGCGGGCGCGGGCCGGTCGTCGGACCGGGGGCGGGATGTGCGGGGGCGCGTAGTACCGGGGTACGACGGCTGAGGTGGGCGGGTTGAATGCGTTTGCGTGGTCTCGGGAGTGCGGGTCAGGATCGGTGCATGGACTACGTGATACGGCCGGTGCGCGCCGACGAGTGGCGGTCGGTGAAGGAGCTCCGGCTGGCCGCCTTGCAGGATCCGGCCGCCCCGGTGGCGTTCCTTGAGACGTACGAGCAGGGGCTGAAGCGGTCCGACGAGGCGTGGCGGGAGCGGACGGTGGACGCCTCCGAGGACGGTGCGGGCGAGGTGCGGCAGTTCGTCGCGGAGGGCCCGGACGGTGCCTGGGCGGGCTCGGTGACGGTGCTCGTGGAGGGGCCGGAGGCCGAGGCGCGGTTCGGTGAGGCGGCGTCGGTGAACCAGGGGCACCTGGTCGGGGTGTTCGTGCGGCCGGAGGCGCGGGGCGCGGGGGTGGCGGATGCGCTGTTCCGGGCGGCCGTGGACTGGGCGTGGTCGCTGGAGGCGCCGCGGCTGGAGCGTGTGCGGCTGTATGTGCACGAGAACAATCCGCGCGCGGAGGCGTTCTACCGGCGGTTCGGGTTCGTGCCTACGGGCGAGTCGGTGCCGATGCCGGGGGATCCGACGGCGTCCGAGCTGGAGTTCGCGGTGACGCGGCCCTGAGCGGTGCCCTTGCGGACAAGTCCTAGAGGGTGCTGGGGGTCCGGAGCTGTTGTGTCCAGTGTGAGCGGGCCTGTTCCGGGGAACGGAGCAGGGCGATGGCGGACAGGCCCTGGGACTGGCCGGATCTCAGCAGCTCGGGCAGGCGGGGCAGCGGGGCGACGGCCGCGATGTCGTCGAGGACAAGCGTCATTGGTGGGTCGAGCCGGCCGTCGGATGACCGTGCGGCCATGCGGCGGCCGTGCTCGACCACGTCTGCGGCGAGCGCGGTGAGCAGGGGCATCGTTCCTGGACCGGATCGCGGGGTCTCGATGGCTTCACCCACCACATAGAGGCTGCCCCCTTCGTTCGCAAAGGAATCCAGTGCGAGCGCATCTGCTCGATTTGGTGTGCAGGCGTCGCGGACGTGGACGGAGGAGAGGGCGCCGAACGTGCGCACCGTCAGTTCCTGGGCCATTTCGCGGAGTTCGGGATGGCCGGTGAGCGCGGACTCCAGGAGCCCGGCGAGTCCGGGGGCCGCCTTGGGGTGGGTGCGCAGCAGGCGGACCGCTTCGTGGGTGTTGCCGCCGATGGCCCAGCGGTGGACCTGGCGGAAGGGGCGGCCGTCGATGGCGGCGGCGTGCAGCCAGCAGCGCAGGAGGGTTTCGGCGATGTCGGCCGTCGCCGAGTCGACGCGGGCCTGGGGGCGGACGGGGGCGAGCAGCGCGCTTGCGCGGGCCGCGGCCCGGTCGGCCTGTTCGCAGCCGGTGGTGGGCGCCCAGTGCAGCCGGTCCGGGGTGTCGCAGAGGTGGCCGGGGTCGTAGACGAGGACGGGGCCGAGCTTGGCGCGGGCGTCCTTGGTCTCGGCCCAGAGGGTGGGGTCGGAGGTCACGACGAGCACGGGGCCGTCTGCTTCTCGGATGGCCTGGACGGCGGTGGCCCGGCGGGTGGCGGCGGGGCCGTAGAGGACGAGGGGGGTGCGCGGGGCGGGGACGGCCGCGGGGAGTGTTTCGGGTGCGGCTTCGGTGGGGAAGGCCGTCGTCTGCGGTGTGGTTTCGGTGAGGTGTTCGGCGGGAACGGGGGTGGCCGGCGCGGGGGCGGGGGCTGTTTTGCGCAGGGTGTCGGGGGTGGGCTCGGGGGCCGGTTCCGGTTCGGGGAGCGCCGACTCGTACGCGTAATCCCGCTGCTTGTTCCGCCGGCCGGTCTTCCGGCCTCTGGACTGCGCGAGCTTGCGCCGTGCGCGCTCCTCGCGGTGGGCCTGTTCGAGGAGGGCCAGTCGCTCTGTGCGTTCCGTGCGGCGGCGGGCCAGTCCGGCGCGCCAGCGGGTGATGACGCCCATGACGAAGACCGTGAGCACCACGAGCACCATCAGTTCGCCGATGAGCAGGCCCCAGAACAGGCCGTATCCGGAGAGCTGGCCGGGTGGGGTGTGGGGCCAGGCGGCGGGCAGGTCGTGCGGGGCCTCCAGCAGGCGGCGGAGGGCCGGCGGGGTCTCGGTCGGGGTGACGCCGTCGGGCCAGGCGCCGTGGGCGAGGAGGCCGGCGAATCCGGTGGCTGCCCAGGTCAGCAGCGTAAGTCCGAGAAGGAAGGCCAGCAGTCCGACGAGCAGGCCGTCGGGGATGCCGCCTCCCTTGCCGCCGCCGGACCGTCCCCCGTCGCTCCCTGCCATGTCATGCCACCGTTGACTCGGACGACTCGTTCAGCCGCTGCTGGTTCTCGATCCTGGCCGCGCGTTCCTCCGCTTCGAGGTCGGCGGCTCTCACGTCGTCCGGGAGCAGGCCGCTCACGGACGACTCGGTCATGGCGCGGTCGGTGAAGACGAGGGGGCGTTCGGCCTCGGTGATCAGGTGTTTGACGACCTGTACGTTGCCGTTCACGTCCCAGACCGCGATGCCCGGGGTGAGGGTGGGGATGATTTCGACGGCCCAGCGGGGCAGGCCGAGGACCCGGCCGGTGGCTCTGGCCTCGTCGGCCTTCTGGGCGTAGATGGTGCGAGTGGAGGCCATTTTGAGGATGGCGGCGGCTTCGCGTGCGGCGGCGCCGTCGACCACGTCGCTGAGGTGGTGGACGACGGCGACGAAGGAGAGGCCGAGGCGGCGGCCGAACTTCAGCAGGCGCTGGAAGAGCTGGGCGACGAAGGGCGAGTTGATGATGTGCCACGCCTCTTCGACCAGGAAGATGCGCTTCTTGCGGTCGGGCCTGATCCAGGTGTGTTCGAGCCAGACGCCGACGATCGCCATCAGGATGGGCATGGCGATGGAGTTGCGGTCGATGTGCGAGAGGTCGAAGACGATCAGGGGGGCGTCCAGGTCGATGCCGAAGGACGTCGGGCCGTCGAACATGCCGCGCAGGTCGCCGTCGACCAGCCGGTCGAGGACGAGGGCGACGTCCAGGCCCCACGCGCGTACGTCGTCTATGTCGACGTTCATCGCCTGGGCGGATTCCGGTTCGGGGTGGCGCAGCTGCTCGACGATGTCCGTGAGGACGGGCTGGCGGTCGGTCGTCGTGGCGTTGACGTAGGCGTGGGCGACCTTGAGGGCGAAGCCGGAGCGTTCGTCCAGGCCGTGGCCCATGGCGACTTCGATGATGGTGCGCAGCAGGGCGAGCTGGCCGGTGGTGGTGATGGTCGGGTCGAGCGGGTTGAGCCGGATGCCGCCGTTGAGTGCGGAGGTGGGGTCGAGGCGGATGGGGGTGAGGCCGAGCTCCTGCGCGATGAGGTTCCACTCGCCGACGCCGTCCTCGCCCTGGGCGTCGAGGACGACGACCTGGCGGTCGCGGAAGCGGAGCTGGCGGAGCACGTACGTCTTCTCCAGCGCGGACTTGCCGTTCCCGGACTCGCCGAGGACCAGCCAGTGCGGGGCGGGGAGCTGCTGTCCGTACAGCTGGAAGGGGTCGTAGATGTAGCCCTTGCCGGAGTACACCTCGCGGCCGATGATCACACCGGAGTCGCCGAGGCCGGGGGCGGCGGTGGGCAGGTAGACGGCCTGGGCCTGGCCGGTCGAGGTGCGGACGGGCAGCCGGGTGGTCTCCACCTTCCCGAAGAGGAAGGCGGTAAAGGCGTCCGACAACGCGGACAGCGGATCTCGCATGGCGTGACTGACCTCCCTCTCGGTGTCGCGGACTGGCGGTTAGCGGCGGATGCCGGTGGCGAACGGCAGGGTGTTGACGAAGGCTCGGTGGTGCTCGCGGTCGCACCATTCGAGCTTCAGGTACGACTTTCCGGCCGAGGCGCGGATGGTCCGCTTGTCGCGGGCGAGGGCTTCGGGGGAGCGGGACGACACGGTGATGTACCCCACGAGGTTGACGCCTGCGGCGCCGCTGGCGAGGTCTTCACCCCGTTGGTCGAGGCGGCCGTGGGCGGCGATGTCGCGGGGGTCGACGGTGCGGTTCATCTTGGCCTGGCGGCTGGCCTCGGCGTCGTCGTTGGTCTTCTCGGTGAGCATGCGCTCGATGGCGATCTCGGTGGGTTCCAGGTCCATGCAGACGGCGACGGTGCGGATGACGTCGGGGGTGTGGACGAGGAGGGGGGCCAGGAAGTTGACGCCGACGGGGGTCATCGGCCACTCCTTCACCCAGGCGGTGGAGTGGCACCAGGGGGCGCGGGTGGACGATTCGCGGGTCTTGGCCTGGAGGTAGGTCGGTTCAAGGGCGTCGAGCTCGGCGGGCCATGCGTTGCGCTTCGTCATGGCCTGGATGTGGTCGATGGGGTGGTCGGGGTCGTACATGGAGTGGACGAGGGAGGCCAGCCGGCTCTGGCCGAGGGGCTGGCGGACCCGGATGTCGGCCTCGGCGAGGCGGGCGCAGATGTCGGTGAGCTCGCGGGCCATGACGACGGCGAGGCCGGCGTCGCGGTCCAGCTTGCGGCCGGAGTGCGGGCGGGCGGCGCGGGCCATGGCGTGGGCCTCGGCGGCGAGCTCGCGGTTGAAGTGCATGCAGGCGACGAGGTAGGCGCGGTGCTGCTCGCTGGAGGTGGAGACCATGGACTGGAGCTGGTCGTAGGAGTCCTGGAGCCAGCGGGGGGATGCCTGGGCGCCGCGCTGGGCGACGTCCTTGGCGTGGGCGTCGGGGTCGGCGGGGAGGGTGCGGGCGAGCATCTGGAGGCGGGTGACGAAGCCGTCTCCGTTGGCGACGTGCTTGAGGAGGGTGCCGAAGCGGTCGACGAGGGCTTCCTGGTCCTCGCTGTCGCGCAGGCCGACGCCGGGGCCCTCGATCTCGATGGCGGCGGTGACGGTGCGCCGGTCGGCGTGCAGGAGGACGGCGATCTCGTCGGGGCCGAAGGGGGCGGAGAGCCAGTTGATGCGGCCGATGCCGGGGGGCGGGCCGATCTCGATCTCGCGGCCGTCGGCGCGGGTGCCGGCTTCCATGGCGGTGGAGCGGTAGGTGGTGCCGCGGCGGAGGGAGCGCTTGTAGCTGCGGTTGATCTCGAACCACTTGTAGAAGGTCCGGTGCCGGTACGGGACGTAGACCATGGCGATGGCGAGCAGCGGGAAGCCGGTGAGCAGCACGATGCGCAGGGAGAGGACGGGGACGAGCAGGCCGCTCATCATGCCGAGGAACGCGCCGGCGATGATCAGGGCGATTTCGCCCGTCTCGCGGTTCTTGCCGACGATCGCGTTCGGCCGGGCGCGGCCGATGAGATACGTACGGCGGGGCGCGATCGGATGGGACTGTGTGCTCAACGCCCGCCACCTCCTGTGCGGTTGTTACCTGTGCTGCCTGGTCCGCGGGTGCCGCGGCTGCTGTGGGGGGTGCCGGCGGTCGGGGAGCCGCTGCGGGGCGGGGGGGTGGCGGAGGGGGCGGATCCGCCGCCGGTTCCGCCGCCGGGGTTACGGGAGCTGTGGGCGGCGACTCCGCCGCTGACCGGGTTGGCGGGGCGGCCGCCGCCGCTGCCGGTGTCGCCGCTGTTCTGGCCGCCGCGGCTGCTGTGGGTCTTGATGCCCTGGGAGACGAGGGCGGCGGGGGAGCTGATCATGGCGGCGGCCTGGGAGCCGTCGGTGGCCTGTTTGCGGTTGGTACGGGCGCCCTGGATCTCGTCGCCGAAGCCGGGGACGAAGCGGTAGATCATGGCGGAGGCGAAGATGGCCAGCAGGATGATGGCGAGGCCGGAGACGACGGCGGAGAAGGCGTCGGGGCCGTCGTCGGACGAGAGGGCGCCGGCGAGGCCGAGTACGACGACGATGACGGGTTTGACCATGATCACCGCGATCATGATGCCTGCCCAGCGGCGTACGTGTCCCCACATGTTCTTGTCGACGAGTCCGGCGTAGACGGCGGTTCCCAGGAGGGCGCCGACGTAGAGCAGGGCGGCGCGGATGACGAGTTCGAGCCAGAGGATGCCGGCGGCGAGGATGGAGACGAGGGAGACGACGATCAGCATGATCGGGCCGCCGCCGATGTCGGAGTCCTTCTTGAGGGCTTGGGCGAAGGAGCCGAAGAAGACGTCGGTCTGACCGCCGGATGAGGAGGCGATGACGTCGGTGACGCCGTCGGTGGCGGAGACGATGGTGTAGAGGATGAGGGGGGTGAAGGCGGAGGCGAGGACGGTGAGCCAGAGGAAGCCGATGGCTTCGGAGATGGCGGTGGTGAGGGGGACGCCGCGGATGGCGCGCTTGGCTACGGCGAGGAGCCAGAGGACGAGCGTGAGCACGGTGGAGGCGGCGAAGACGATGGCGTACTGCTGGAGGAAGCGGGTGTTCGTGAAGTCGACGTTGGCCGTTTCCTTGACCGCGTCGCTGAGCTTGCCCACGATCCACGCGGCGGCGTCGGCGCAGCCGCGCCCGAGCGAGGTGAGCGGGTCTAGTGCGGGGTCGGTGCTTGCGGGCGGGGTGGACTTGGGGGAGCTGGCGCTTCCGCCTTCGCAGTAGTCCTTGGCGAGTCCCACGATGAGGTCGCATGCATCGTTGCCCTCTTTACTGGGCGACGGGGACGGCGATGGCACCGCTGCGGCCCGTGAGGCGAGCAGGACCATCGCGGGAAGGATGCTCAGTGTGGTCAGGGAGCGCATGCTCCGGCGACGGCTAGCGGGCATAGACGAATCCTCCGTATCCCTCTACCGCGCCGGCGATCTCGTCGGCCGAGGAAGCCCGGTTGTCACCGCTGACGGGAGTGGGCCCCTCTGTCTGACTCGACGACTCGATCTTCCAGTCGTTGCCGATCCACTTGAGCCTTTCCGAGATCGTGAACCAGGTCTCGGTCACTGGCTTCGTGGAGCCCTCACCGGCCATTCCGACGAGACCGGTGCACCAGACCTCGACCGTGGCCGAGTCAGCGGTGTGCTCGATCACCTTCGTTCCTACTGGGACCGTGCGAGAGACGAATGTCAAGCCGCTGGGAGCCTTGCCGTCTTCGCTCAGGCCGACGTTCTTGAGGAAGTCCGGTGAGTAGGCAGTATCAAGATCTGCAGTCAGCTTTCCGACAACGGCCGGGTCGTGGGTGGCCTGCACGATGGCCTGACGGGAAGAGACGACGAACATATCGGCAGACCCCAGGGCCACCGCGAAGTTGGAGGCCGCGCTTTCCGCGCCTTGTTGGTTGTGGGCGAAGCCCGAGGGGATTGTGCCGTTCTTGCCTGTTACCGGCTTCGTGCCCGTGGGTGAGGTCGGCGCGGCGCCCGCCCTGGCGCCGGAGGTGGTGTCGGACTTGCCGTTCGAGTCGGCCTTGTCGCCGCCCATGTTGGCGAAGGCGATGGCGCCCAGGAGGAGGACCACCACGCCGGCGAACGTGATGAGGGAGCGGGAGCTGCGGGCCGGGCGGCGGGGGCCGTAGGGGTCGCCGGCGGGGCCGTCGGGCAGGCGGGTGCGGGTCTGGCGGGTGCCGCCGATCGTGCTGTAGGCGTCGCTCGTGCGTCCCGCGTCGTTGCCGTAGCCGTCCTCGTCGCCGAGACTCATGCCGCGTACGCCCCCTCAACCATTGCTTGAACCACGTCGTAGTACGACGGTAGCCGTGCTGCTCTCCGCGCGGACGCGGTGTGGTGACTCGACATCAGGGGTACGCAACCTCTGCCGGTGGGCACGACGGACGGATGGGAGGGGTGGGGCGGACGAGCCCCGGGTGCGGGGGTGACGCCCGGTCAGACGGCCATCCCGTACACAATGGTGAACAGGGTGCCGAGCGATCCGATGATGAACACACCGGTCAGGCCGGCCACGATCAGCCCCTTGCCCTGTTCCGCGCTGAACGTGTCGCGCAGAGCCGTCGCGCCGATCCGCTGCTTGGCCGCCCCCCAGACCGCGATGCCGAGGCACAGCAGGATGGCGATCGCCATCACCACCTCGATCATCACGCGGGCCTCGTTGCCCAGGGTCCCGAACGGCCCCCAGTTCGGGGCGATTCCGCCGATGATGGTGGTGATGTCGCCCTTTTCAGCTGCCAGGATCATGTAAGTCACCGCCCCAGTTGGGTAGTTCACCGCCCGTACCGCATGGCACGGGTCACTCTCTATCTTCGCTGATGAAACTGGATTCGTACGACGGCTTCACGGCTCTCTTTACCCGGATCTCGCACATTTGACCGGTCTGACCACCCTGACCTGCGGATCGAATCGGTGTGTGGGCGAAATGCGTATGGTCACTCTGTGTATCACGCAGAGTGACGCCGGGCAATGATCGTCATCACGCCAGATCGGCCGAGATATCCCGTAGCAGCCGAATCGCCCACTTCAGAGCGGTGGAGGCGAGGACGGGGCGCCCATCGGACGCAGCAGCGGGTGGCGCGGAACCGGTGGACGGGGCGGCGTCTTCCAGTACGACGGTGGCCGGAAGTCGCACCAGGAGCCGTCGAAGGGAAAGATTCCGGCCTCGGCGAGCTGTGCGACCGTCGTTCCTTCGGACCGGATCGCCTGCGCTTCCTCGGCCGTCCAGTACGCGGGGTGGCCGGTCTTCTCGGCGAAGGACTGCTCGTCCTTCCAGCTCCAGGTCCGGTCCGGGGCGACGTTGATGTCCAGCTCGTGGTCGGCGATGTCGATGTCCGCGCCGTGATGCACGCGCCGTTCGAGGTTGACGTACCAGCCGCGGAACTTGTGTCTGCGGCCGAAGAGCCACAGCACCGAGTGGGCCGCCCCCGTCGGCTGGTAGAAGAGGGCGTCGCCCATCGGCCAGCGGCCCGCGACGACGGGGAATCCCTCGGCCGGGCGCTCGTGCGGGGCGATGTCGCGCAGGTGGGTCGCGCCGCGCGGGAGGGCGGTGCGCCACATCGGGGTGCCCGATTTCATCCACACCAGTTGCCCGGTGTCCGTTCGTTCGACCAGGCGCACGGGTACGGAGGCGCTGAGGTGGCCGCCTATGAACAGGTTCCAGTGCAGGATCTGGCCGGGTGTGCCGCTCGCGGTGTCTCTGTTGTCCTCTTTCATGCGATTGATCATTCCCGCCGCGCGGGCGCCGGACACGTGCCACCGGAGACGTGCGGCCGGACACGTACAGGCAGCTCAGGGAATGTCCCTGACAGGGTGTCATCCGTCAGTCGGTGGCGATGCCCCGGCTTGCGAGGACGTCGGTGTCGAACGACATGCCGATTCCGCAGTTGTCCACGCCCTCGATCAGCCGCAGGTTCGGCAGCAGGTCCAGGTCGTCCAGCGAGCCCACGTCGAAGAGGTCGTCCTCCCCGTCCCAGACCGGGGCGCACTCCTGGTACACCTGAAGGCCACCGTCGACCTCCAGTGTCTCGACGGTCGCAAGCAGTTCCGGGCTGATCTCCAGCGCCTCGAAGTAGGCGCGGGCCTCGTCCAGGACGGTGAAGGCGAGGTCGTTGTCGTAGGCGTAGATCTGCGGGTCGTCGATGCCTTTCGCTTTCAGGCAGTCGGCTATGCGGAAGGCGGGGGTGAGCGTCTCGTCGTCGTACATGAGCTTGTCGATGACGATCAGCTTGAAGTTGAAGTCGCGGAAGGCGGGCATGCCCGGATCGTAACGGTGCCCTCGGACAGACCGTCGTGGTCCGTCCGAGGGCACCGTCGTGGCCCGGGGATCAGGGCTTCATGTTCGCCTGCTTCATGGAGGCCACCGCGTCGGCGACCGTGCGCTCGTACAGGCCCAGCTTCGGGGTGCCGACCTTCACGTCGGGGCCGAGCGGGAAGTTGAGCTGCTCGGCGTTGGCCATGTTGTCGCCGTCGGCGAGTACGTTCAGCTCGTCCACCCAGGTCACGCCGTTGCCGCCGCCCGGGTTGAGGTCGATCACCGCGATCGCGGCGGTCTTCGGCTTCACCGGGTAGGCCGGCGGGCCGCCGAGGCCGCCCGGGACCAGCGGGATGATGTCGCCGCTGTGGTCGGTGGCCTTCGCCGCGCCCAGGCCGACGCGCGGGTAGTAGCTCAGGCCACAGGAGTTCTTGCCGGTGTTGTTGACCTCGATCACGTGCTGGGTGGCCGAACCCTCGCGGGCGTACACGCGCACCGACAGGTCGCCGCTCTTGCAGGGGTGCTTGTACGCGTAGTCGTCACTGGTGTCGCCGGCGGCGGACCCGCTCGTGGAACCGCCCGTCTTCGCGGCGCTCCCGTTGGACTTGCCGGTGCTGGAGGTGACCGCGTCCGTGGAGCCGCCGCCCTTCTTCGCGCCGTCGCCCGCGCTGTTGCCCTGGTCCTGGGAGGCGTCGCCCGCGGTGTCCTTGGAGGTGTCCTTCGCTGCCACGGTGGCGTTGGCCGAGGCGGAGTCGTCGGCCGGGCCGGCCGACTTCGTCCCGCTGCCGTCCCCGCCGCAGGCGGTGAGGGCGAGGGCGAGCACGGCGGTGGCGGCGGCGCCGAGGACGGCGTTGCGCTTGCGGAGCGTATGCATGGGATTCCCCGGAAGTGTGTGGCGGTCGGTGGTTCGGCTCGGTGCAGACAGGGCCCGGATCCGCGGCGTGCCGCTCCCCCTCGGACCGTCTGACATGGGAAGCCTCCCGCGCACCGCTCATGTTCTGCTAACGCCCGCCTGACGTTCCGTTGACGTCCCTCGAAGGAGGGTTCCGGCCCACGCATGACCGGGTGTCCGTGCGGGAAGAGCGGGTCCGCGCGTGACTTCGGCGGTCCGATCACCGTTAGATGTGATGTGCCCAAGCCTGCCGTGTCCGCCGTGCCGCCCGTGACGACCGCTTCCGCCGGAGCGGGTGCCGCCGCTTCGCCGCCGCCCTTCCTGCTCACACCGCGCCAGGGGGAGGGCGCCCGTGCGCTCCTCTCGTACGTGGCCGGCCTGCCGCTGGACTCCGCCGACGCACGGCTTCTGGCGGTCGTCGTGGGGATCAGGGCCGCGTGGACGGGGGCGGGCAACCTCACGGGGACCGATCTGCGGTCTCTGCGGCTGGAGGACCCGGAGGGGGCCCTGGCCGAGCTGGCGGCGGCGGGGTGGGAAGTGCCCGGGCAGCTCATCGGCGGGGACCCGGACGTGCCGTACGCCATCGTGGTGCCGGAACTGGCCCCGGGGCCCGACCGCGCGCTGCGCATCGGCAAGGACGCGCGATCGCGGGTGTCGGGCTGGTCCATGCGTACGAGGCTGGCCAAGCCGGTACGGAAGGGGGCGTCGGGGGTCCGGCTGGCCGCGCTGTTCCTGGCGGCCCAGTGCTCCGACGAGCTGGTCGGCCGGGCGCCGGCCGAGCTGCCCGCCGTCTGTTACGGGGCGGTGCCCGTGCTCCTGGAGAAGGGGTTTCTCGCCGAGGTGTCCGGGCAGACCTACCGGCTCGGCGAGTCGATGAGGCACCTCGCGGGCCGGTTCCGTACCCCGGAGGAGATCGCCGCAATCGCGCGGGCGGAGGAAGAACGGCGGGCGGCCCGGGAGGCGGCGGCCGCCGCCGAGCCCACGCCGGAGAGCTGGGCGGCCTGGAAGTCCGGCGTCAGCCCCGCACTGCTGCGGCACGCGGAGGCGGTCGAGGCGTGCGCGCTCTGCCATCTCCCCTTCGTGCGGCTCGCCCCGGCGTTCATGATCGGGCCCTCCCCGCTGCCGGCGCCCCGGGCGGCTCTCGACGCGTACGAGTCGTGGCGGGCCGCCCACCCGGACTGTGGGCGCGAGGCGGCCCTGTTCACCGTCGAGTTCCGGGCGGAGCACGGCCACGGGCCGTCGCACAGCCAGCTGTGCAAGGGCCTGCGGTGGAAGAAGCTCGGGCGGGAGCTGCGCGGGATCATCGTGCACACCCTCATCGAGGAGGGCTGGCTGACGTCCACGCCTCCGGTGCCGTGGACCCTGCGGCCGGGGAAGACCGCCCAGGCGCAGGGGATCGCCCTGCCCGGACAGGCGGTGCGGGCCGGCCGCTGAGGTCAGTGCGCCGTGATGTGCGCGCTGCCGCTGCCCGCGTCCCGGGAGGCCAGGAACAGGGTCGCCGCGATGAGCAGTGTGGTGATGATGCCCGTGGCCAGGATGGGGGACGGGGCGTAGGTGGCCGCCAGGACCGCGAGCACCGCCACGGGGTGGAGCATGTCGGCCGTGCGGCGGAGTCCCGCGGTGCGGTGGTGCAGCAGCCAGACGAGGGTGATGAACACGGCGACCGGGACGGTGTAGACGGCCGCCGCCGTGCGGTCGGAAATGTGGCCGTGGCCCGCGGTGTGTGCGACGTTGAGGGCGAGCCCGGCGCCGACCGCGGCCGCCGACGCGAAGACGAGGTAGTGCCCGTACCCCCACCGCAGCGCCGTACGCAGGCTCGTCAGCAGCCGGGGTGCGCTCTGCGCGAAGTACAGCCACCACAGGGCGAACACCGTCAGCAGACCGCCCGCGACCAGTGCGGCGAGGTCGGCGAGATCCGCGTGCGTGTCCAGCGCGGCGCGTACGGCCCCGGTGGCCGCGGTGATGGACTCGCCGAGCACGATCAGTGTGAACAGGCCGTACCGTTCGGCGATGTGGTGCGGATGCCAGGTGGTGGTGGTTTTACGTTCCGCCAGTGCGGGAACGGCGATTTCCGCGACGACGAGGACCGCGAACGTCACCAGGCCGGTGTCCTCGGGCAGCGCCAGCCGTACGACCCAGCCGATCTGCACCAGGAAGATCCCGGCCGCGTACCCCAGGCAGGTGCGGCGTCGCTCCGGGTCCGAGCGGGAGGCGCGCAGCCACTGCGTGACCATGGCGAGCCGCATGATCACATAGCCCCAGGTGATGACGGTGAAGTCCTCCTGCTCCAGCGCCTCGGACGCGCCCGCCGCGAGGACGAGCGCGCCGGTGATCTGTACGAGCGTCAGCAGCCGGTACGGGACGTCGTCGGTGTCGTACGCGGAGGCGAACCAGGTGAAGTTCATCCACGCCCACCAGATGGCGAAGAACACCATCGCGTAGCCGAGGACGGCGTGGCCGATGCGGCCTGCCGCGAGTTCGTGTTCGAAGGCGGAGGCGGCCTGGGCGACGGCGGCGACGAAGCAGAGGTCGAAGAAGAGTTCCAGCATCGTCGAGGCGCGGTGCTGTTCGTCGGCGCTGCGCGCCACCATGGGCCGGTGCCAGAAGCTGGGGGAGGGGGACGATGAGCTCATGGGGGCGCATTCTTCCGGCTGAGCGGGGTAAGCACGCGTGAACCGCGCCCGGGGAAAAGTGCTGGCGTGGTGCGGCGGGGCTCTGCCACACTCCGCGCCATGACCTATGGAATCGAGAACCACCCCGCCCGTTGAGCGCCCCGGAAGAGCGCGGAGCGCTCACTCCCCGGCCCTCCTCCCTGTATGCGTGCGCGCTGCGTGTCGAACATGCCGAGCCCGAGGGGCCGTGGTCCCGGGCGGACGCGGCACCGCCTGTACCCCGCCGGGTCCCGTCCAACCGGGCCGGTCGGGATTTCACCCGGACCAGGGACGAGCTGGCCCGTCTCCTCGGTCCGTTGCTGGCCTCCCCCGACCCCGTCGCGGCGGCGGAGGAGGTGCACCGGCGGCTCGACGCCCTGGACCCGCCCGGCAGGCACCGTCCGCTGCGTCTCCTCGTCGCCGGGGTGCCGGTGGAGAACGAGGATCGGGCGCGGGCGGTGGCGCGGGTGCTCGTGCGTACGGGGACCACCTACCTGGCCGTCTGCACCGGGATCGCCCTGCTCACCCGGCTCGGTGGGCCGCAGGATGTGCCGTATCTCCGGACTCTCGGCCGGCTGCGCAGCCTTGTGCGTCCCGTCGTCCATGCGCTCGACGCGCTCGACCGGCCGGCCGGTGCGCTGCTCGAACTCCGCGACCAGTGCGAGCCCGTGACCTTCGGGCCGCTGCTCGCCGCCGTCGACGCCGGTGACCGTACCGCCGTACGGGAACGGGTGACCGCACTGCCGGGTGACCTGGCGCCCGATGTGGCGCGGCGGGTGGCGGAGGCGGCCCGGCTCGTCGATCTGCTGGCGGCCGTTCCCGGCCTTCCGTCCCGCGAGGGCGCTGCCCTGGTCGCCCGGGCCGGACGGCTGCTGTTCCGCATGACCAGCCTTCGCGACTATCGGCCCGAGATCCTTTCCTACCCGGACGCCCCTCGTGCGTACGAAGCGTTCGCGCGGGGCGCCGGGCTTCTTCCCGTCAGGCTCGGCCACCATGCGCTTCTTCTGTCAGCGGTTCAGGAGCTGAGCACGGGGCCCGCCGTGCTGCACGACTGGGGGCCCGGGCGGCGTGAGGCGGTGCTGTCGGAGCTGACGGCCGTCCTGCGGCGGCCGGAGTGGTGTGTGGCGCCGGACGGGGAGGGCGACGAGCCCGGTGTGCGGTGGCGGGTCGCGTGGCTGCGGCGTACGCGGGCGCAGCTGCTGGGGCCGCCGCAGGCGCCGGGTGCGCGGTTGCGTATCGCCGTACACGAGCGTGACCCCGACGATCCGGGCGCCGTCGAGGCGCGCGTCCTTGTCGACGGGCGTCCGCTGGTCCCGGACTACTTCGGTCACGGACCCGCGCACTCCCCGGAGGAGTTGTTGTTCCCCGGCACCCTGCGGGCCACGGACGAACCGCGCGAGGTGCGGCTCGCCGAGGCGTACTGCACGGAGGGCTGTTGCGGTGCGCTGTATGTCACCGTCCGGCGGGACGGGGATCAGGTCGTCTGGTCCGGCTGGCGATGCCCCGTTCCGCCGGGCGGCAAACGCGAACTGCCCGAATTCCGCTTCGACGCCGCCGCGTATGACGCGGAGGTCGCCCGGGCTTCGGGGGACGAGGGCTGGATGTGGCCCGCCCGCCGGGCCGCCCGGCTGATCGCTGCCGGGCTGCGCGGCCGGCCGGACCTCCTCACGCGGTGGAACGTCCGGCTCGACTGGGCCGGGACGGCCTTCAGTAACCCCGACGACACGCTGATCAGCCTCTTCTACGACGGCGAGGACGGCTACGTACGGCAGATCCGCTGGCACATCCCCGAGGACGGCACCCCGCCGGAGGACCGTGCGGCGGCCGCGTTGCGGCGGCTCGGCGAGGAGGATCCGAGGGCGTACGGGGATTAGCACCGGTCCACCGATCGGGTGATCCCCGGTCGGGGGCGAGGCGTTGGCAGGGCCGGGGAGCGGGGGTGTGCCCGCTTCCCGGCCGCTGTGTGTCCGGCGTGTCGGGGTTGCCGTGTTTGGCACAGTGCCGCTCCACGATCTTCGTGATCAAGAACGGGGTGGACGATGAGTGGTGCGCGGTTGAGGCTGGTCGATCTTGCGGGTGGCCCCGCCGGTGGGGGTGGTACTGCCGGCGGGACTGAGTTGCGGCACAGCGGTGGTGCGTGGTTGCGGGCCGCCGGGGGTGCGGAGGGGATGGGGGCTCACCTCGGGCCCGTACGCGGGGAACTGGCGACGGCGCACGAGGGTCTGATCGCCGGGACCGCCGGGCTGAACTCCCTTGCCGAGCTGGGTGCCGTACGGGAGTCCTGGGTACGCCGGGTCGAGTCCGCCCGCCATGAGTGCGGGGCGCTCGCGGGCAGCCTGCGCGCTGTCGCGCGGGCGCAGGGGGAGACGAATGAGTCCGTACGTTCGTCCTTCTCGCCCGTCGCGCGGCTGACCCACGGGGTCGAGCGGTGACCGCGCTGTCCTCCACGTTGACGTGGGCTCAGTTACGCGACCTCAAGTGCGCCGAGCTGGAGAGTGCGGCGGATGGCTGGGGCAAGGCGAGCAACCGGGCGGATGCGGGGCGGGACCGGATCGAGAAGCAGCTCCTCGTCGGTCTGCGCGAGTCCCAGCGCGGCGCGGCGGCCGATGCGGCGGTCGGGCGGCTGCGGGGGATGAGCCGGAATTTGCAGTACGTGTACACCGAGTGCGGGCTGATCCGTACCGCGTTGAACAGTCTCGCGCACGAGATGCGGGTGCAGCAGGGGGTGCTGCGGCGGGCGTTGGAGGAGGCGGAGTCGCTGAAGTTCACCGTGCACGCGGATGGGTCGGTGTCGTATCCGGCCGGGCCCGGGGGCCTGTTCGACGGCGATCCGGTGCCCGGTGGCACGGCTCGGGCGGCCGGCATGCCGGGGCTGCTGCCCGCCTCGGGGCTGGTCGCCCCGGACACGCATGCCGCGCGGGCGCGGGACATCTCGGACCGGGTCACGGGGGCGGTCCGGGCGGCCGCCCGGACCGACTGGCGCTTCACCCGGATCCTGCGCCGGCTCCGCGCGGAGGAGGGCCTGAAGGTCCCGGACCGCACGTGGACCGACGCGGCGGGCGACGCGGCGGCGGTCCGGGAGGCGGCGCGCGGGTACCTCAAGTCCCGCATCCCACGTGACGCGTCGCCCGCGGCGGTGCGTGAGTGGTGGGCCCACCTGACGGACGAACAGCGCGAGGAGTACCTCGCGGTGTACCCGGACCAGATCGGCAACCTGAACGGCATCCCGTCCCTGATCCGCGACACGGCGAACCGCGACAACCTCCAGCTCCTGATCGGTGAGCTGGAGGGGCGGGATGACGAGGTGTCGCGGGTGCGGTTGGCGGGGTTGCGGGAGATTCACCGACAACTGGACGCGGGCGGCCAGCCGCCGATGTACCTCCTCGGCATCGGGGACGAGGGGAATGGGCGCGCGATTGTTTCGTATGGGAATCCTGATACGGCGCGGAATGTGGCGGCGTATGTGCCGGGGTTGAACACTTCGTTGGACGAGGATTTCGCTAGGGGGGACCTCAAGAGGGCCAGAGACACGGCTAAAGCGGCCATGAAGTACGACCATTCAAGTGCGTCGATGGTGTGGTTGGGATATGACGCACCGCAATTCCCGGATGGTTTGAACAGCCTTGCTGTTGGGGGTGACGACAGGGCCGTCAGGGGTGGTGATGCGTTCAACCAGTTTATGGGGGGACTGGCGGCTACGAATGTGCATGAGGACCCGCATATGACAGTGATCGGACACTCGTACGGATCGCGCACGGTGGGAGCTGCAACTCAGCAAGACGGTGGGATCCCTGGGGCCGACGACATCGTCCTGGTTGGAAGTCCCGGGGTTGGTGTGAATCGAGCAGAGGATCTAGGAGTGGGCAAGGGCCACGTCTTCGTGGGCGCGGCGGAGAATGACGTCGTGACCAAGGTGCCGTCTGTTCGGCAGGTTGCCGCAGGGTTCTTCGGGCTGACTGGAGGACCTGCGGCTGCGCACTTGCTTGGAGAGGTCGCGGATCCGGGGGGCGACGACCTCTGGTTCGGGAAGGATCCGGCGAGCGAAGCTTTTGGTGCCAGACGATTTCCGGTGGCGCCCGGGCCGCCCCTCATTGGGTCCGACGGATTTTCGATCGACGCCCACTCGAATTACTTTGATGCCGAACCTCAACGAGATGCGATGTCGGCCGACAGTATCGCTTTGATCGCGGCCGGAAAGGCTGACAAGGTCAAGGTGGAGGAGGTGCGGTGACGCGGCGATTGTTGGGGCTGGGGGCGGTGCTGCTCTTGTTTCTTCTTGTACCTGGTTGCGGAGATGGTGACCGCACTAATGATGGAGGGCGCGCGGCCATGGATATGCAAGAGGCTGCAGATCGAGCTGACGAAATTCTGGACCAAGTCCTCCGGCAGATTAAGCCTGAGGTTCAGTGGGCTCATGGGCCCACTAGTGCCGGGCGTTGTGACGTTTCGCGGATGCGCGTCGTTATGACCATCATCTCTGACGAGCGTCGCGGTAGCTTTCTCGGGATCGTTGACCGCTTCTGGCGGAAAAATGGGTACAGGATCAAGGCTGTTAACAAGGACAACGACCTTCCCGCCATCTATGCCCAAACCAGCGATGGTTTTGGCGTTACGTTGAGTGTCGGAGGGAAGGGCCAAGCCTTCTTCGAGGTAGATAGCCCCTGCGTGGAGGAGTCCGAGGTGGCGGAGGCGACGGCCTCGCCCAATGGGCCGTCCTATGCGGGGGTGTACCCGCTACCACGCCCCAACGTCCGCTCCGACTTCTGGTCTCTCGGCGCTCCCTGAGCGCCCCCGCGCTCCCCCGATGTGACTCGTACACACCCTCGAAAACGCTCCCGAAGCGTGCCCTGATGGGGGATGGTTGACGGGTGCGTAGATTCTGGGTGGCCATGGGGGTCGGGGTCGGGGGGGCCCTGGGGTTTGTGGCTCTGCTTGTTGTGGGGACCTACTCCGCTGCTGCCGGGCTCGTCGGGGGGGCGGGTGGGGGGGCCGTCGCGTTGGCCGAGGGGGCGGTGCCGGCGAAGTATCAGGGGCTGGTGCAGAAGTGGGGGAATCTGTGCCCCGCGATCAACCCGGCTCTGCTCGCCGCTCAGCTCTATCAGGAGAGCGGGTGGAACCCCCGCGCCCAGAGCGCCGCCGCCGCGCAGGGCATCGCGCAGTTCATTCCCGGGACCTGGGCGGGGCATGGGATCGACGGGGACGGGGACGGGGACCGGGACGTGTGGGATCCGGCCGACGCGATCCCCTCCGCCGCTTCGTACGACTGCGAGCTCGCCGGGTACGTGAAGAAGGTCCCGGGTGACCCCACCGACAACATGCTCGCCGCCTACAACGCGGGGGCGTACCGCGTGATCAAGTCGGGCGGCGTGCCCGACATCGCCGAGACCAGGAACTACGTCAAGATCATCCGGTCGCTGGAGAAGAGCTTCGCCCGGCCCGTCGGCCGTGTGCAGCCCTCCCAGCAGGCGGCCGGGGCCATCTACTTCGCGCAGAAGAAGCTCGGCACGAAGTATCTGTGGGGCGGCAACGGTACGCCGGAGCAGGGCGGGCGGTTCGACTGTTCCGGGCTGACCCAGGCCGCGTACCGGACCGTCGACATCGAGCTGCCCCGTGTCGCGAACGATCAGTACAACGCCGGGCCGCACCCCTCGCGCGATGAACTGCTCCCCGGTGATCTGGTGTTCTTCTCCGACGATCTGACCAACTCCCGTGCCATTCATCACGTGGGCCTGTACGTCGGGGGCGGGTACATGATCAATGCTCCGTACACTGGTGCGGTCATCCGGTTCGACAAGATCGACTCGCCCGACTACTTCGGTGCCACCCGCGTGACCAAGGACGGGGCGGCGGCGCTGCCGACCGCGCGGGCGGCTGGCTGAGGTGTGTGCCGGTGGCCGGAACCCTCCGTGAAGCCCGGGCCCTGAGCTGCGACGATGTGTCACTCTTCGATAACGTCATGGTGATCATTCGGTGGAGAGTGGAACGTACGCACGGGGCGCGTCGTTCTCTGGCTGGGCGCGTGAGTGATCGACGTGGACGGACCGAACACGGGGGTTCGTGAAATGCGGCGCACAGGGACGTGTGCCGCAGCAGCAGACAAGGCAAGGGGCCGCAGCAGATGGCTGGACTCGCACTGGATGGGTCGAACCCCGACGTCAGCCTGCTCTACGACATCAACGGACTCGCCAAGTCCGCTCCCACCTGGTTCGACCGGGTCATGGAGTTCGTCGGAGAGTACGGGATCATGCTCGGCATGGTCCTCGTGGTCCTGTGGTGCTGGTGGAGCGTTCGCCGGCGCGGCACGGCCGAGGACTCCGTGTCGGCGGTGGCCGGGCTCGTCTGGGCGCCGCTCGCGGCCGGTATCGCCCTGCTCATCAACATTCCGATCCGTGGCTTCGTGGAACGGCCGCGGCCGTTCAAGGACCACTCCGGGCTCGACGTCCTGGTGGACGGGAAGAACGACTTCTCGTTCGTCAGCGACCACGCCACGATGGCGATGGCTCTCGGCGTCGGGCTCTTCGTCGCCCACCGTAAGTTCGGCATCGCGGCCATCGGGCTCGCCCTGCTGGAAGGGTTCTGCCGGGTCTACATGGGCGTCCACTACCCGACCGACGTGGTCGGCGGCTTCGCGCTCGGTACGGCCGTCGCGCTGCTCCTCGCGCCCCTGGCGATGATGCTGCTGACGCCCCTCGTGGCGGCCGTCTCCCGGTCCGCCCGCCTCGGCCGCCTGGTCCGCTCGCGCCACCCCCGGGCGGCGGACCCCGACCGGAACGACGCGCTCGGGATCCCCGAGCCGCGCCCCGGTTCGCGCGGCGGCGGCTCCGACGGTGAGAAGGGCCTCGCGGCCTGAGCCCGGCCGTCCCCCGGCATGTGCCCCGGAGCCCGCAAGGCGGCCCGGGGCACGCGTGTGTCCAGGGCCGGGACGGGGCCGCCCCTTCCCCGCACCGGCCCCCCTCACACCCCCTGCGCGTACGTGAACAGCCCCTCCGGGTCGTACCGCTTCTTCACCTGGGCCAGGCGCGCCGCGCCCGAGCCGTAGTACGCGGAGCGCCAGTTGGTGAGGGACGGGTCCGTGTAGTTCTGGTACGCCGCCCCGGAGGCGTACGGGCGCATCGCCGCATGGGTTTCTTTCAGCCACTTCTGCTGGGCGGTTCCCGGGGCCCCGGGCCGCCAGGCCCCGATGTACTGGGCGAGCATCCGGGAGCGGCGGTGGACGAACGCCGTGGCCTGCGGGTCCACCCGGTTCACCGCCCCGCCCAGCGCGGTCAGCGCGACCGAGCCGCCGCCGCCCTGGCCGGGGGCGAGCCGGGTGAACGCCAGGACCGCGTCGAGCAGGGCCGAAACGCCCGCAGGGGGCAGTGAGCGGTCGTAGAAGTCGGAGGCGGCGGCGTACGTCTCGCGCTGGAGGGCGCCCTGCGGGGTGCGGCCCGGCGTGGTCCCCGGAAGGTGGCACTGCGCGTCCGTGAGGCCCGAGCAGCCCGCGTACACGAGCATCGCCTCCCGGTAGTCGCGGCGGCGCAGCGAGACCGAGGTGGCGGAGGCGCCGATGCGGTCGGCGAGGCGGTCGACGGCGTTCTGGAGGTCCCCGTACGTGCCGAGGCTGAAGGCCGAGACCGAGACCGTCGGGTTGCTGCCGCCCGGCCCGGCGTCCAGGTGCGCGGCGGACCAGATCTCGTCGGGCTGGTCCGGGCCCCACTCCTGCCAGGCGGTGATGACGTCCCGGGCGCGCGACCAGGGCCAGGACATGTACGCGGTGACGGTCCGGGGGGCGGAGTGCGTACGGAAGCGGAGGCTCGTGACGACGCCGAAGTTGCCGTTGCCCGCGCCGCGCAGCGCCCAGAAGAGGTCCGGGTCGTGTTTGGCGTCGGCGGTCACCGTGCGGCCATCGGCCGTGACGAGGGTGGCGGCGGTGAGGCTGTCGCAGGTCAGGCCGTAGGCGCGGGCGGCGACGCCGTGGCCGCCGCCGAGGGTGAGACCGGAGATGCCGACCGTGGGGCAGGAGCCGCCGGGGATCGTCAGGCCGTGCGCGGCCAGGCCCTCGTAGACGTCCAGGAGCTTGGCGCCGGCGCCGATCGTGCCGTTCGACTCGACGCGGTTGAGTGACGCGACGTCAATCACCAGGCGGCCGTTGCCGCTCGACCAGCCGGCGTACGAGTGGCCGCCGCTGCGGATCGCGACCGGCACGGAGGTGCGGCGGGCGAAGGCCAGGCATTCGCGGACGTCGTCCTCGTGCCGGACGTAGGCGATCCCGGCCGGTTTCTGGCCGTCGAAGCGGGTGTTGTAGAGCTGACGGGCGGTCGGGTACGCGGTGTCGCCGGGGCGGATCAGCGGTCCGTCGAGGCTCTTGCCGAGCGCGGACCAGTCCGCCGGGCCGGAGGGCTTGGCGGACTTGGCGGGTTTGGACGCCGAGGGGGCCGGGGAAGACGCGGGCCCGGTGGTGGCCGGGGTGTCGCCGGGCGACGGGTCCGCCGTGTCGGTGCCCTCGCACGCGGTGGCGGTGGCGCCGGTCAGGACGGCGGCGCCCGCCACGAGGAGCGTGCGCCGGTTCGGCAGGGTCATCGGACCTCCGGGGTGGGGGAGAGGGGGCCCGTGGTCAGGCCGTGGTGCGGTGTTCGTCGGCGTCCGCGCGGGCCCGGTCGCGGGACCGGCGGGCGGGCCCGGACCAGCCGCAGGCGCAGCGGGCGGTGCAGAACGAGCCGCGTTCGACGGTGGTGGGTTCATGGGCGGGGCGGGCCGGCGGGACCTCGGCGGCGTGTTGGTCGTACACGCGAACACGGTACTGGGCGGGGCGGCCCGGCCGGGAGGGGTCCGTCAACCGCGAGGGGGCGCTCGCATCGCGCCGACGGCGCCAATCGGGGGCGTGGACGTTACAGGGGGCACGGGCGGTCGTTATGCGAGGCGGACACGGACTCGGGCAAGCGGTTCGGGGTTTGGGGATGGTCAGGCGATGGTGGTGCAGCAGCACAGGTCCGGAGGCGGGGCGCGCGTCGTGCGCGCCTTCGTCGCGGTGGGCGTGACGGCGGCGGCCGCCGGGTGCGCCGGTGGCGGCGGCGCCGACCGTGCCGCGGCGGCCGCGGACGCCCGGGACGGCGGCGCCGAGGTGGTGCGGCGGGCGGCGGCGGTGCTCGCCGGGGACGGGGTCGCGAGCGCCGAGGTGAGTACGTCGATGGAGACGGCCGCCGGCGGCACCCGGGTCACGATCAGGGGCTCGGGTTCGTACGACTTCCGGGCCGGTTCGGGCCGGCTGAAGGTGGTGCTGCCGCCCGACGCGGCGGGCGAGGAGGAGCACCGGCCGATCACGGAGCTGCTGGCGCCGGGGGCTTTGTACATGATGAACCGGGGCGCGGGGGTGCCCGCCGACAAGTGGGTGCGGATCGACACGACGGCCCTGGAGGACGGGAATCTGGTCACCGGCGGGGTGACCGATCCGCTGGCCGCCGCCGAGCTGCTGCGGGGTGCCGGGGGCGTGACGTACGTGGGTGAGACGGATGTGGCCGGGGTGACCGTGCGGCACTACCGGGGCACCGCGGACATCGGCCGGGCGGCCCGGCTGGCGGCGCCCGGGGCGCGGGCGGCGCTGGTGGCGGCGGCGAAAGGGTTCCGCACGCGGGCGGTGCCGTTCGACGCGTATCTGGACGAGCAGGGGCGGCTGCGGAAGGTGCGCCACCGGTTCAGTTTCGCCAACGAGGGCCCGGCGGCGGAGGTGGTCTCCACGACGCTTCTGTACGGGTTCGGCGTGCCCGTCACCGTACGGCTGCCGCACGACCGGGACATCTACACCGGTGAGATCGAACAGGGGCGGGCGTGAGATGAGTCGCACGGTCCCCGCATGGGTGGGGGCGAAATGGTCCGTCCGTGCCATGCGCGGTGCGTGTCGGGCTCTCTACCCTAGGAAGCCGGTGACGGCAGTGAGAGGTGAGTGACGTGGTGACGCTCAGCCCGACCGTATCGGACCATGTGGCGCTCGCCGAGATCGAGCTGTGCGGGGAGCTGATGATCGCGGCTTCGGCGGCGATCGGGGAACGGCTCAGTGCGGACCGCATCGACGAGGTGCTCGATGTGAAGGCCGGCGGCGACCGCACCACCGTCCCCCGGCAGGGCGAACACCGGGGCTGAGTGATCGCCGGGGGTCAAGTACGCAGCAGGCGGGCGATGGCCTTGGTGGCCTCCTCGACCTTCGCGTCGACCTCGTCGCCGCCCTTGACGGCCGCGTCGGCGACGCAGTGCCGCAGGTGCTCCTCCAGGAGCTGGAGCGCGAAGGACTGGAGCGCCTTGGTGGACGCCGAGACCTGGGTGAGTATGTCGATGCAGTAGACGTCCTCGTCCACCATGCGCTGGAGACCGCGGATCTGGCCCTCGATGCGGCGCAGGCGTTTGAGGTGTTCGGTCTTCTGGTGGTGGTAGCCGTGTATTCCGCGGTCGTGGTCGGTGACGATCGCTTCCACGGGGGCCGCGCCGGGTACCGCGTCCGGTGAGGGCCCGGTCCCCATGGCCTCGGTGGTGGTCATTGCTGCCTCCCGTTTTCCCTTTACCCTGCCGGTTTATATACCCCTGGTGGGTATATCCTAACGAATTCAGCTGAAACGTGACCGGGGTCCCGTGCTGATCACTGTGCCCGATGCGCGACACTGAAGAATGCCGGTTAGCCGTGGCCGGATGATGCGCCTAGCATCAGCCTGACCGAATCCAAAGCACCCCGAGGACCCCACGTGCGCTTTCGTCTGACCCCCAGGGAGACGAGCTTCTACGACATGTTCTCCGCATCCGCGGACAACATCGTCACGGGCTCGAAACTCCTGATGGAACTGCTCGGGGCGGATTCGTCCTCCCGGGCCGAGATCGCGGAGCGCATGCGGGCAGCGGAGCACGCGGGGGACGATGCCACCCACGCGATCTTCCACCAGCTGAACTCCTCCTTCATTACGCCGTTCGACCGTGAGGACATTTACAACCTCGCGTCGTCGCTCGACGACATCATGGACTTCATGGAGGAGGCCGTCGATCTGGTCGTGCTGTATCAGATCGAGACGCTTCCCAAGGGTGTGGAGCAGCAGATCGAGGTGCTGGCGCGGGCGGCCGAACTGACCGCCGAGGCCATGCCGGGTCTGCGCACGATGGACAACCTCACCGAGTACTGGATCGAGGTCAACCGTCTGGAGAACCAGGCCGACCAGATCCACCGCAAGCTGCTCGCGCACCTCTTCAACGGCAAGTACGACGCCATAGAGGTGCTGAAGCTGAAGCAGATCGTGGATGTGCTGGAAGAGGCTGCCGACGCGTTCGAGCACGTCGCGAACACGGTGGAGACCATCGCGGTCAAGGAGTCCTGAACCACGTGGACACCTTCGTACTGATCGTGACCATCGGCGTCGCGCTCGGCTTCACCTATACCAACGGCTTCCACGACTCGGCGAACGCGATCGCCACGTCGGTCTCGACCCGTGCGCTGACGCCGCGTGCGGCGCTGGCGATGGCGGCCGTGATGAACCTCGCGGGCGCGTTCCTCGGCAGCGGGGTCGCCAAGACCGTCAGTGAGGGCCTGATCGCGACGCCCGAGGGCAACAAGGGGATGGGCATCCTCTTCGCCGCGCTCGTCGGCGCAGTCATCTGGAACCTGATCACCTGGTACTTCGGGCTGCCCTCGTCGTCCTCGCACGCGCTGTTCGGCGGGATGGTCGGCGCGGCGCTGGCCGGCGGGACGATGGTGCACTGGGACGGGGTGCTCGACAAGATCGTCATCCCGATGTTCCTGTCGCCGGTGATCGGCCTGGTGGTCGGTTATCTGGTGATGGTCGCCATCATGTGGATGTTCCGGAAGGCCAACCCGCACAAGGCCAAGCGCGGTTTCCGCATCGCGCAGACGGTCTCGGCGGCGGGCATGGCGCTCGGGCACGGTCTCCAGGACGCGCAGAAGACGATGGGCATCGTGGTGATGGCCCTGGTCATCGCCGACGTCGAGTCCCCGAGCGATCCGATCCCGGTCTGGGTGAAGCTGGTCTGCGCGCTGATGCTGTCGCTCGGTACGTACGCGGGCGGCTGGCGCATCATGCGTACGCTCGGCCGGAAGATCATCGAGCTGGACCCGCCGCAGGGCTTCGCCGCCGAGACGACGGGTGCGTCGATCATGTTCGGTTCGGCGTTCCTCTTCCACGCGCCGATTTCGACCACTCATGTGATCACCTCGGCGATCATGGGTGTGGGCGCCACGAAGCGGGTGAACGCGGTGCGGTGGGGGGTCGCGAAGAACATCATCCTCGGCTGGTTCATCACGATGCCGGCCGCCGCGCTGGTCGCCGCCGGGAGTTACGGGGTCGTGTATCTGATGTTCGGCTGACGCCGGCCGCGCGGTACGTGGGTCCGCCCCGCACTCCCGAGGGAGTGCGGGGCGGACCCTTTCGCCTTGTGGTGGCACCGCCATGCAGCACCCCAAGGCCGTACGGGAGGGCCGGGCGGATCAGCCGAAGCGGCCGGAGATGTAGTCCTCGGTGGCCTGGACCGACGGGTTGGAGAAGATGCGTTCCGTCTCGTCGATCTCGATGAGCTTGCCGGGTTTGCCGACCGCCGCCAGGTTGAAGAACGCGGTGCGGTCCGAGACGCGGGCAGCCTGCTGCATGTTGTGCGTGACGATGACGATCGTGAACCGTTCCTTCAGCTCGCCGACCAGGTCCTCGATGGCGAGGGTGGAGATCGGGTCGAGGGCGGAGCACGGCTCGTCCATCAGCAGCACGTCCGGCTCGACGGCGATCGCGCGGGCGATGCACAGGCGCTGCTGCTGGCCGCCGGAGAGGCCGGAGCCGGGCTTGTTCAGCCGGTCCTTGACCTCGTTCCACAGGTTCGCGCCGCGCAGGGACTTCTCCACGACGTCGTTGAGGGTGCTCTTGCGGTACGAGCCGTTGAGGCGCAGGCCCGCCGCCACGTTGTCGAAGATCGACATGGTGGGGAAGGGGTTCGGGCGCTGGAAGACCATGCCGACCGTACGGCGTACGGTCACCGGGTCGACATTCGTCCCGTACAGGTTCTCGTCGTCCAGGAGCACCTTGCCCTCGACGCGGCCGCCGGGGGTGACCTCGTGCATCCGGTTCAGGGTGCGCAGGAAGGTGGACTTGCCGCAGCCGGAAGGGCCGATGAAGGCGGTCACCGAGCGGGGCTCGATGGTCATGGAGATGTCGTCTATCGCCTTGTGACTGCCGTAGTAGGCCGACAGTCCGCTGACGTCGATGCGCTTGGCCATCTGAATCACTGCTTTCCGGCGGGCCTAGCGCCCGGCCTTGGGGGCCTTCCAGCGGGCGATACCGCGGGCCACCAGGTTGAGGATCATGACGAAGGCGATCAGGACCAGGGCCGCTGCCCAGGCGCGGTCGTAGGACGCGGCCTCACCGATCTTGTACTGCTCGTAGATGTAGAAGGGCAGTGACGACTGGGCGCCTTCGAAGGGGTTGGTGTTGATCAGCTGGCTGCCGAAGACCAGCAGGATGATCGGGGCGGTCTCGCCGGCGATGCGGGCGACGGCGAGCATGACGCCGGTCGCGATACCGCCGATCGCGGTCGGCAGGACCACCTTGAGGATCGTGCGCCACTTCGGGATGCCGAGGGCGAGGGACGCCTCGCGGAGCTCGTTCGGGACGAGCTTGAGCATCTCCTCGGTGGAGCGGACGACGACCGGGATCATCAGGATCGTGAGGGCGAGCGCGCCCATCAGGCCGGACGGTTCCAGGCCCGCGATCAGCATGATCGACAGGATGAAGAGACCGGCCACGATCGACGGGATGCCGGTCATGACGTCCACGAAGAAGGTGACGGCCCTGGCCAGCGCGCCCTTGCCGTACTCCACCAGGTAGACGGCGGTGAGCAGGCCGAGCGGGGCGGAGATCAGGGTGGCGATGCCGACCTGCTCCAGGGTGCCGATCAGCGCGTGGTAGACGCCGCCGCTGGCCTCGGGGCCGAGGACCCCGGCCATCGAGTGGGTCAGGAAGTAGAAGTCCAGGCGCTCCGAGCCGCGGCTGACGGTCGTCCAGAGCAGCGAGGCCAGCGGCACGACGGCGACCAGGAAGCACACCCAGACCAGGCTGGTGGCGAGGCGGTCGCGGGCCTGGCGCTGGTTCTCGACGACGCTGGTGGCGGCGTACGAGATGATCAGGAAGAGCAGCGCGGAGATCAGGCCCCACTGCACCCGGCTCTGCCAGCCGGCGGCGAGGCTCAGCCCGATGCCGAGCACGATGGCGGCGGCCGCGAAGCCGAGCGGCGCGAGGCGCGGCAGGGACCGGCTGCTGAGGCTGCCCTTCGGGGCGGCCGGTGCGGGCGTCGGGCGGTCCTGGACGCCGGGGGTGGTGGTGGCGTGGCTCATGCGTTGGCCCCCGAGTACTCCTTGCGGCGGGCGATGATGAGCCGGGCCGCGCCGTTGACCAGCAGGGTGAGGACGAAGAGGACCAGGCCGGAGGCGATCAGGGCGTCCCGCCCGAACGCGTCGGCCTCGCCGAACTTCGCCGCGATGTTCTGGGCGAAGGTCCCGCCGCCCGGGTTGAGCACGTGCAGCGAGATCAGGAAGTTCGGCGACAGGACGGTGGCGACGGCCATCGTCTCGCCGAGCGCGCGGCCGAGGCCCAGCATCGAGGCGGAGATGACGCCGGAGCGGCCGAACGGCAGGACCGAGAGGCGGATGACCTCCCAGCGCGTGGCGCCGAGGGCGAGCGCGGCCTCCTCGTTCATCCGGGGGACCTGGCGGAAGACCTCGCGGCTGACGCTGGTCACGATCGGCAGGATCATGATCGCGAGCAGGATGCCGACGGTGAAGAGGGAGCGGGCGACGCCGATCTCGGTCTTCTCGAAGACGTAGGTCCAGCCGAAGAACTGGTCGAGCCAGAGGTTGAGCCCCTCCAGGTACGGCACGAGGACGAGGGCGCCCCAGATGCCGTAGACGATGCTGGGGACGGCGGCGAGCAGGTCGATGACGTACGCGATCGGGCCGGCCAGCCTGCGCGGGGCGTAGTGCGAGATGAACAGGGCGATGCCGACGGCGACCGGGACCGCGATGGCCATCGCGATGACGGAGCTGACGACGGTCCCGAAGAGCAGGACGGCGATGCCGAAGACGGGCGGGTCACCGGCCGGGTTCCAGTCGAAGGTGGTGAGGAAGTTGCCCTCGTCCTTCGAGATGGCGACCGCCGCGCGGTAGGTGAGGAAGGCGGCGATCGACGCCATGATCACCAGGAGCAGGATGCCGGAGCCGCGGGAGAGACCGAGGAAGATCCGGTCGCCGGTGCGGCCCGTGGACCGGGGGCGGGATCGCCTGCCCGGCGGGGTTTGTATCTGTTGTGTGGTGGAAGCCATGGTCTTTCCGGTCTGTGTGGGGGAGCCGGGGCTCCCCTGGCGGCGGTGCACCGGAGGGGCGGTGGCGGCCGGTCCGGAGGGGTGTTCCGGACCGGCCGCCGGATGCGCTGGGTGTCGTACGGCTGGTGTCGTACGGCTTGGTTACGAGAGGCCGGCGACGGTCTCGCGGACCTTGGCGTTGATCTCCTCGGGGATCGGGGCGTAGCCCGCCTCGGTGAGGAGCTTCTGGCCGTCCGCCGAGGCGGTGTAGGTCAGGAAGGACTTGACGGTGCCGAGGGTGTCGGCCTTGTTGCCGGTGTCGCAGACGACCTCGTACGTGACGAGGACCAGCGGGTAGGCGCCGTCGGCCTTGGTCGTGTAGTCGAGGTCGAGCGCCAGGTCCTTGCCGGTGCCCTTGATCTTGGCGGCGGCGATGGCCTTGGAGGCGTTCTCGGAGGACGCCTTGACCGGGGCGGAGCCGCCGGTGTCGATGTCGACCGTGGAGATCTGCTGCGAGGCGGCGTAGGACAGCTCGAAGTAGCCGATGGAGCCGTCGACCTGCTTGACCGAGGAGGCGACGCCGGAGGAGCCGGACGCGGCCTGGCCGCCGGGGGCGGGCCACTTCTTCTCGGCCTCGTACTTCCAGTCCTTCGGGGCCGCGGCGCCGAGGTACTTGCCGAGGTTCTGCGTGGTGCCGGAGTCCTCGGAGCGGTGGAAGGGCTGGATCGCCTTGTCCGGCAGCTTGGCGTCGGGGTTGAGCTTGGCGATCGCCTCGTCGTTCCACTTCTTGATCTTCGTGTCGAAGATCTTGGCGAGGGTGGGGGCGTCCAGGGTCAGGCTGTCGACGCCTTCGAGGTGGAAGCCGACGGCGACCGGGCCGCCGACCATCGGGAGGTTGATGCCCTGGCCGGTCTTGCAGACCTTCTTGGAGTCGGCGACCTCCTCGGGCTTGAGCGCCGAGTCGGAGCCGGCGAAGCCGACGGTGCCCTGGTTGAAGGCGACGATGCCCTCGCCGGACGAGGAGGAGTTGTAGTTGATCTCCACGCCGGAGCAGGCGGCCATGTACTCCTTGACCCAGAGGTCCATGGCGTTCTTCTGCGCGCTGGAGCCGGAGGCGCGCAGCTGGCCCTTGGCGCCGTCGCACTTGACGTCGGACGCGGCCTTCGTCTTGGCGCCGCCGGTGGCGGAGGTCTCGCCGCTGTTGTCGTCCGAACCGCACGCCGTGAGGACCAGGGCGCCGGAGACGGCGAGGGCACCGAGCGCGGTGGCACGAAGCCGGTTCTTGCGCTGAAGCTTCACTTTCGGGTGTTCCTTCCAGAAGCCGCCGCGGCTGCTTGCGGGCGGCGTGCGACGCGGGCGGTGCAGTGGCTGATCTCTGCACCCGGTAGGTCTGAAATTAGGCAGAACAGGTGACGTGGTTTACGGGGGTGAGTGAACGGAAAGTGAACCGTGGCGGGCGGCCCGGTTCCGGTCCTACGCCTCCGGCAGCGTCTTCAGCGCCGCGATCAGCAGCTCGCGGTCGCGCGGCTGGGTCAGCTGTTCACGGGCGGCCTCCGGGGGAAGCCACAGCACCGCGTCCACCTCGTCGTTCGGGGTGAAGGCGCCCTGCGTGGCCTCGGCGGACCAGTAGGTGACCTCCTTCGGGCGGCCGTTCGCGACGTACCGGACCAGGGGCAGCACGGCCCCCGGCACACAGTGGTGGCCCGTCTCCTCCAGGACCTCGCGAGTCGCCGCCTCCCGCGGGGACTCGCCGCGCTTCAGCTTGCCCTTGGGGAACGACCAGTCGTCGTAACGCGGCCGGTGTACGAGGCACAGCTCCACGCCCCCGGCGGGCGCGGGCGGCCGGCGCCACAGGACGCAGCCCGCCGCCCGCACCGGGCCGCTCACGGCCGCGCCGCCCCCGTCGTCGCACAGGGCCAGCACTCGCGGAAGACCGCGCGCGCCGCCTCCACCTCGTGGCGCTGGTCGGCGTGGAGCACGCCCAGGGCGTACGCGGTCGCCGGGGCGATCCTCGGGGTGCGGGCGGCCGCGGCCGCCGCGCCGGCCGCCTCCGCCGCGTCCCGGTGCAGATCGAGGGCGTGGCCCGGGGCGGCCAGCACCGGGTCGGGGGCGCCGTGCACCACCTCGTGGGCGTAGCGGTGCAGCCGGAGGAGCAGGCGGGTCTGGTGCCAGGGCGCGTCGTGCGCCTCGTTGTACGGCTCCGCCGACTCGTCGGAGGGCAGCGCGGCGACGGCCCCGTGCAGCCGCTGTTCGGCCCGGTCCGCGGGCTCGGCGAGCAGCTCCCCGGCGGGGCCGGTCGCGGCGGGGGCGAGCGGGACCTCGGAGGCGAGCAGCGCGACCGCGTCGGCCACCGCGTGGAAGCGGGCGGAGCCGAGGGCCTGGAGGGCGGCGGAGTGGGCGCGGGTCCGGGCCAGGGTGAGCTGCCGTTCCAGCAGGGCGCCGGCGCGGGCGGCGCCGACGCCGAGGACGGGGCGGCCCGTCCCCGTGGCGTCGCCGGTGCGGGCGGCCGGGAGGACGGGGGCGCCGGACAGGCCGTGCAGCGCCTCCAGGAGCCGGGTGAGCCGGTCCGCGTAGGCGTGTTCGCGGGCGAGGGTGCCGGAGAGCCAGGACAGCTCGGTGCGCAGCTGCTCCGCCCAGAGCGGGTCGAGCGCGGTGCGGAAGGTGTGCAGGGTGGCGCCGATCCGGCGGGCGGAGCGGCGCAGGGCGGTGGCGGCCTGTTCGGCGGCGCGCGATCCGGCGTCCGTGGGAGCGGTGTTCTCGCGGTGCAGGCGCAGGCTGCGCAGGAAGTCGGCGGCCTGGGTGCGCAGATAGGGGCCGAGGACCGACCCCGCGCTCACGCCGGTGATGCCGGGCGCTCGGGCCGGGGCCGCGGCCTCGGGGTGCTGGTCAGGGCGTCGCACGCCGGCGCCTCCGGGCATCGATGAGCATTTCCTGTACGTGCCGCAGAGGCTTGCCGTCCGCGTCCGCGGAGTGCCGGGTCCAGTTGCCGTCGGGGCCCAGGTGCCAGGAGGAGGTGGTGTCGGCCATGCCGGTCTCCAGGAGGCGGCTGAGCGCGGCGCGGTGGGCGGGGTCGGTGACCCGGACCAGGGCCTCGATGCGGCGGTCGAGGTTGCGGTGCATCATGTCGGCGCTGCCGAACCAGACCTCGGGTTCGCCGCCGTTGCCGAAGGCGAAGACCCGGGAGTGTTCGAGGAAGCGGCCGAGGACCGAGCGGACCCGGATGTTCTCGGAGAGGCCGGTGACGCCGGGGCGGATCGCGCAGATGCCGCGTACCCAGATGTCCACGGGGACGCCGGCCTGGGCGGCCCGGTAGCAGGCGTCGATGATCGCCTCGTCCACCATCGAGTTGACCTTGATGCGTACGTAGGCGGGGCGGCCCGCGCGGTGGTGGGTGACTTCCTTGGTGATGCGGGCGACCAGTCCGTCGCGCAGCGACTTGGGGGCGACGAGGAGGCGGCGGTAGGTTTCGCGGCGGGAGTAGCCGGAGAGGCGGTTGAAGAGGTCGGAGAGGTCGGCGCCGACCTGCGGGTCCGCGGTGAGCAGCCCCAGGTCCTCATAGAGCCTGGCCGTCTTCGGGTGGTAGTTGCCGGTGCCGACGTGCGAGTAGCGGCGCAGGGTGTCGCCCTCCTGGCGGACGACGAGGGAGAGCTTGCAGTGCGTCTTCAGGCCGACGAGCCCGTAGACGACGTGGCAGCCCGCCTCTTCCAGCTTGCGCGCCCATTTGATGTTGGCCTGCTCGTCGAAGCGGGCCTTGATCTCGACCAGGACGAGGACCTGTTTGCCGGACTCGGCGGCGTCGATGAGGGCGTCCACTATCGGTGAGTCGCCGGAGGTCCGGTACAGCGTCTGCTTGATCGCGAGGACATCCGGGTCGCCCGCCGCCTGTTCCAGGAACGCCTGGACGGAGGTGGAGAAGGAGTCGTACGGGTGGTGCAGGAGGACGTCCCGCTCGCGTACGGCGGCGAAGATGTCCGGCGCGGACGCGGACTCGACCTCGGCGAGGTCGCGGTGGGTGCCGGCGACGAATTTGGGGTACTTCAGCTCGGGGCGGTCCAGCGACGCTATGCCGAAGAGGCCGGTGAGGTCGAGGGGGCCGGGCAGCGGGTAGACCTCGGCGTCGGACACCTTCAGCTCGCGGACCAGCAGGTCCAGTACGTACGGGTCGATGGACTCCTCGACCTCCAGGCGGACCGGCGGGCCGAAGCGGCGGCGCATGAGCTCCTTCTCCAGGGCCTGGAGCAGGTTCTCCGCGTCGTCCTCCTCGACCTCCAGGTCCTCGTTCCTGGTGACCCGGAACATGTGGTGCGCCAGCACCTCCATGCCCGGGAACAGCTCCTCCAGGTGGGCCGCGATGACGTCCTCTATGGGCACGTAGCGCTGCGGCGACGCTTCCAGGAAGCGGGTCAGCAGCGGCGGAACCTTGACCCGGGCGAAGTGGCGGTGGCCGCTGACCGGATTGCGTACGACGACGGCGAGGTTCAGCGACAGGCCGGAGATGTACGGGAAGGGGTGGGCCGGGTCCACGGCGAGGGGGGTGAGGACGGGGAAGACGCGCTGCCGGAAGAAGGTGAACAGGCGGGCCTGCTCCTTTTCGGTCAGCTCCGGCCAGCGGATCAGCTGGATGCCCTCGTCGGACAGGGCCGGGGCGACGTCCTGCTGGTAGCAGGCGGCGTGCCGGGCCATGAGCTCCCGGGAGCGGGTCCAGATCAGGTCCAGCACCTCGCGGGGCTGGAGCCCGGACGCGGACCGGGTGGCGACCCCGGTCGCGATGCGGCGCTTCAGTCCTGCGACCCGGACCATGAAGAACTCGTCCAGATTCGACGCGAAGATCGCCAGGAAGTTGGCCCGCTCCAGGAGCGGCGTGGCCGGGTCCTCGGCCAGTTCGAGGACGCGTTCGTTGAACGCGAGCCAGCTGCGTTCCCGGTCCAGGAACCGGCCCTGGGGCAGCTCGTCCCCGTCCACCTCGGGTTCGTACGCGTCGGCGTCGGCGTCGATGTCGGGATCGAAATCGGCGGCGGTGGACAGGGCCGCGCTCCTCCCGGAGGGGGCGACGGCATGCGGCCGGTGTGCGGCGAGGGCACCCACGGACGGCTGGGCGGCGGGCTGGACCGGAACCTCGGAGCTGGGCTGCTGGCTCATGAGCCCATTCTTCCGCGCGGAGCGCTCAGGGGGCGCGTCGGAGGAGGACGAGATCGCGTGGACGGCGCGGTCGGGGCGCGTTCTGCCGGTATTACGCCCGTTGCGGGGGGACGGCACAGCTGGCTGCATCCTGCGAGGGTCGCAAGGCCGTCTGAATGCGTGGTTACGACGACATGACGTGCGGGAAGCGGTGGGTGGCCGTGTGTGGGGGCCCGGTCCGGGGCCGGGCCCCCGGACCGGGTTTGGGAACGGCTCAGGCGTGGTAGCGGCGCAGCACCCGGAAGGCGAGGGCGGTGACGGCTGCGGCGAGGACGAGGAGTATGGCGGTTTCGGTGAGCTGGAGGGGCCAGAAAGCTCCGTCGGGACGGACGGCCTCCCGGGCCGCGATCAGCGCGAGGGAGACGACCACGGTGAGGGTCATCGATGCCAGGGCGCGCCGGAGCAGCAGGGCGATGAGCGCGCCGAGGGCGAGGCCGAGCAGGGCGGAGGCCACGGGTACGGGGCCCATCACCCCGTACACCAGGGGCTCGGTCGACTTGGCCGGGTAGTCCGTCTCGTACGTACGGGACCAGCCCCACGCGAACACGGCGGACAGGACGGTGACCCCGGCGATGAGGGCACCGGGGACGGCCAGTCTGGCTGCCAGCCAGCGGGCGGGGCTCACGGACTGGCTCCAGGAGAGCCGGTAGGTGCCGTCCTCCAGCTCCCGGCCGATCACCGGTCCGGCGACGAAGAGGCCGATGAGCGTGGGCAGGGCGGCCATGACCAGCCCGGCGTAGTCGAAGATCCGCCTGTAGTACATCTCGATGCTGAGGAAGTGGCGGGCCTGGATGCCGCAGCCGGGGACGATGTGGTCGACCGAGCACCCGGTCCCGGAGAAGTCGTCGGCGGCGGAGGACGTGAACAACCAGGCGCCGATCACCAGGGCGATCCCGGCGAGGGCGAGCGCACCGCTCACCCACAGGACGAGCCGGTGCTGCCGTACGACGAGCCGTTCCGGACCCCGCAGGCTCAGCGTGCTCATGCCGCCACCGCCTCGTGGACCGTCGCGCTCGGGGTGAGCAGCGTGGGGGCTTTCGGGGAGCGGAGGTGGGCGAGCAGTAGTTCTTCCAGGGAGGGGGCGGAGCGGTCCCAGACCGGGTCGGCCGGGCCCTCCGGGCGGACCAGGGCGGTCAGGGTGCGGCCCGTTGTGCGGGATTCGATCACCGTGTGCGGGGCGAGGTCGCGGACCGGGCCGGTGAGGAGGGCGTGGGCGGCGAGCAGGTCGTCCGTCTCGCCGCCGAGGCGGACGCGGCCGCCGTCGACCAGGAGGAGGTGGTCGCAGGCGCCCTCCAGCTCGCTGAGGATGTGCGAGGACATCACGATGGTCGTCCGGTGCTCGGCGGCCTCGGCCATCAGGGCGCCCATCAGCTGGTGGCGGGCGAGGGGATCGAGGTCGGCCATCGGCTCGTCCAGGAGGAGGAGTTCGGTCCGCTTGCCCAGGGCGAGAGCGAGGGCGAGCCGGGTGCGCTGCCCACCCGAGAGGTCGCGGACCTTCGCGTCCGAGGGCAGCGGTCCGGCGATGCGCGCTGCCGCCTCCCGGTCCCAGCCGTCCGGATTCAGCTCCGCACCCGCCCACAGTGTTTCGGAGACCGTCAACTGCGGGTAGAGCGGCTTGTCCTGGGCCACGTACGCCATCCGGGCCCGCGTCTCGCCGGGCGCTGCGCCCAGGACCCGCAGCCTTCCCTCGGCCGGCCGCAGGAAACCCGCCGCCAGGGCGAGCAGGGTCGACTTGCCGGCGCCGTTGGGCCCGACGAGCGCGCAGACGGCGCCGGTCGGCAGCCGGAACGTGCAGTCCCGCAGTGCCCAGCCGCCCCTGCGGCCCCCATATCGCATGCCGAGCCCTTCGGCCTCCAGCGCGGTACCCGTCATCGGTCCTGGTCCCCCTCGAATTCGCTGTCCAGTACGGCGGTGAAGAGCGCGCTCACGTCGTCGCGTTCGAGTCCGGCCGCCCGCGCCCGGCCCGCCCAGGCGGCGAGTTCGGCGCGCAGCGGGGAGTCGTCGGCGGCCGCCGCGCCACCGAGCGACCGGGTGACGAAGGTGCCGAGGCCGCGCCGGGCCTCGACCAGCCCTTCCCGTTCCAGCTCGCGGTACGCCTTGAGCACGGTGTTCGGGTTGATCGCGGTCGCTTCGACCACCTCCCGGGCGGTGGGCAGCCGGTCGCCCGGCTCCAGCAGTCCGAGGCGCAGGGCCTGTTTGGTCTGCTGGACGATCTGGAGATACGTGGCGACGCCGCTGCGCCGGTCGATGCGGAACTCGACTGCCGCGGACTCTGCCATCTTCACCCTTTCACTAATTGAGTAGTGAAAGGGTGTCGTAAAGAAGGGGCGGCGTCAAGCGACGCCGCCCCGCACGCACTTGAGGAGGGATCAGGACTCCGTGCGGTACATCAGATCGACCTCATGTGTCGTGAAGCCCATCCGTTCGTATACGGCGAGGGCCGCCGGGTTGTCCGCGTCGACGTAGAGCATCGCGGTCGGCAGGCCCTCCGCCGCCAGGTGGTGCAGGCCGATCGCGGTGAGTGCCTTGCCGAGGCCGCTGCCCTGTGCGTCGGGCCGGATGCCGACCACGTACACCTCGCCGAGCCGTTCCTCGGTGTGGACCTTCGTCCAGTGGAAGCCGATCAGTTCGGTGGAGCCCGTGCCGTCCTCGCGCTCGGCCAGGAAGAAGCCCTTCGGGTCGAACCAGGGTTCGGATTTGCGGTCGTCCAGGTCGCGCTGGGTCAGCGAGCCCTGCTCGGGGTGGTGGGCGAAGGCGGCGCGGTTCACCGCGAGCCAGGCGGCGTCGTCCTCGCCCGGGACGAAGGTGCGCACGGTGACGCCCGGGGGGAGGGCCGGTTCGGCGAGGTTCAGCGGGTTCAACGGACGGCGCAGCTGGCGCAGTTCCCGGAACAGGGAGAGGCCGAGGACCTGGGCGAGATGGCGCGCCGCGGCCTTTCCGCCGTGCGCCCAGACCCGCAGCCGCTTCCCGGTGGCGGCGAGCAGCGCGGCCCCGAGCGCGCGGCCGTGGCCGTGGCCCCGGTGCGCGGGGTGCACGACCAGCTCGGCGGCCGGTGCCTCCACGGGGTCGGTGTCCTCCAGCTGCGCGTAACCGGCGAGCACGCCCCCGGCGGACAGCAGGAAGTGCCGTACGCCGGCCCGCTGCCCGCCCCGCAGTTGCAGACGGCCCTGCTCCGATACGGCCTGCCGGCCGTCGGACCGCGCGGCCTCGGCGAGCAGGTCGAGCACGGCCGCGGCCTGGTCGGGGGAGAGGGTGTCGAGCGTCTGGATCTCGCGTCCGGGTGCGGGGAGGGGTGCGTCTGTCGTCATGGGTCCGAGCGTACGGGCCCCTCGGGCGGGGGCGGGCTTTGCCGGACACCCCGGTCCGGAGCGCGGGTTTCCGTCCTCGATCGCCGGACGGGCCGGCGGACACACACCGGCTGGCAACCAGTTCGTAACCGTAAACATCTGTCGCGCTACGCGCGTTGACTCTAGGCTGCGGCTCGAACTTCACCCGCTGAACTCACAAGGGGACCGATGTCAGCGACACCGCAGAAGAACCGGGCGTCACGGCGGGTGCTCGCCGCCGCGGCCGGTCTCGCCACCGTGGGCGCGCTCGTCGCCGCGATGCCGGCCAGTGCCCACGGGCGCGGCCACGGGCACGGCGGCGGCCACGGCCACGGGCACCACACGCCGGCCCGGACCGTCGACGTACAGCTGCTGTCCTTCAATGACCTGCACGGCAATCTTGAGCCGCCGGCCGGCTCGGCCGGTACGGTCACCGAGACGCAGGCCGACGGTACGACGAAGGCGATTCCGGCCGGTGGCGTGGAGTACCTCGCCTCCTCGCTGCGTACCGCCCGCAAGGGCCACCCGTACTCGATCACCGCGGCCGGCGGCGACATGGTCGGCGCGAGCCCGCTGCTTTCGGGGCTCTTCCACGACGAGCCGACCATCGAGGCGCTGAACAAGATCGACCTCGATGTGACGAGCGTCGGCAACCACGAGTTCGACGAGGGCGCGACCGAGCTGGCGCGCCTTCAGAACGGCGGCTGCCACCCGGTCGAGGGGTGCTACGAGAAGGGCAAGAAGTTCCCGGGCGCCGACTTCCCGTACCTCGCGGCCAATGTGACGAGCGAGAAGACCGGGAAGCCGATCCTCAAGCCGTACACCGTATGGAAGAAGAACGGCGTAAAGATCGGGTTCATCGGCGTCACCCTGGAGGGCACGCCGAACATCGTGACGGCCAACGGCGTCAAGGGACTCAAGTTCCACGACGAGGTCGAGACGATCAACAAGTACGCCAAGGAGCTGGACCGCCAGGGCGTGAAGTCGATCGTCGCGCTCATCCACGAGGGCGGCCTGCCCGCCTCCTCCTCGTACAACTACGACTGCGACAGCCCGGGCGCCGGTGACGGCATCTCCGGGCCGATCACGGACATCGCCAAGGGCATCACGCCGAAGGTCGACGCCCTGATCACGGGCCACACCCACCAGGCGTACGTCTGCACCATCCCGGACCCCGCGGGCAACCCGCGTCTGGTCACGTCGGCGGCCTCCTTCGGCCGGCTGTACACGGACACGACGCTGACGTACGACCGCCGCACCGGCGACATCGTGCGCACGGCGGTGAAGGGCAGCAGCAAGAAGGGCTCGAAGCACCACGGTTCGACGCCGTCGAACCCGGTCTCCGCGAACCACCTCGTCAGCCGCGATCAGAAGCCCGCCAAGGACATGACGGACCTGATCGCCCGCTGGAATACCCTCGCGGCGCCGATCTCGAACCGGCCGCAGGGCTATATTTCGGCCGACATCAACGGGCGCGGCTCCACCGCCCCGGAGAAGCCGCTCGGCAATCTGATCGCCGACGCGCAGCTGGAGGGCCTGGCCCCGGCGGACAAGGGCGGGGCGGTCGTCGCCTTCATGAACCCGGGCGGCATCCGCGCGGACCTGGTGTACAAGGCGTCCGGCAGTGAGGGCGACGGCGTCGTCACCTATGGCGAGGCGTTCACCGTGCAGCCGTTCACCAACATGATGAACGTCGTGGACCTGACCGGCGCCCAGCTCGTCAGCGCCCTTCAGCAGCAGGTCAGCGGCTCCAACGAGGCCAGCCCGAAGATCCTCCAGGTCTCCGAGGGCCTCACCTACACGCTGGACATGACGAAGTCCGGCGCGGACCGCGTAGTCACCGACACGATCAAGCTGAACGGTGAGGCGATCGACCCGGGCAAGACGTACCGCGTCGCGATGAACGAGTTCCTGGCGGGCGGCGGCGACGGCTTCGCGGCGCTCGGCGAGGGCACGAACAAGCTGGTCGGCGCCTCCGACCTGGACCTGTTCAACGACTACCTGGCCGCGCACTCCACGGCCTCGTCCCCGCTGGACCCGCCGGCGACGGACCGGATCACGGTCGTGCAGTAGGGGTAACGGAGCGGCAGAAGGGGAAGGGGCTGCGGACCGGTCGAACCGGTCCGCAGCCCCTCTTTCTACGTGTGTGCTCAGGCCCCCGCGCCCGCCTTGCGGCGGCGCACGACGAGCACGGCCGCTCCGCCGAGTGCCACGGCGGCGACCCCGGCGATGCCGAGCGGGACGGTGGCGTCGGACGAGCCCGTGGAGGCGAGGCCGCCGCCGGTGGACGCCGAGCCCTGGGCCTGCGTCCCGGAGGTGCCGGTGGAGCCCGTGGAACCGGTGGAGCCCGTGTCGCCGGTGGACCCGGTGGACCCGGTCGTGCCTCCGGTCCCGGTGCCGGTGTCGCCGGTCGTGCCGGTCCCCGAGCCTGCGGCCTTGACCGTGAAGGCGGCCGTCTCCCCGCCGGGGGCACCGCCGCAGGAGCCGTCCTCGTTGACGTACTCGGCCGAGGTGAGGACGACACCGTTGCCGGCCGGAGCCTTGGCGTCCGCGGTGAGGCGGAGCTTGACGTCGGTCTGCGCGCCCGCCTTCAGCGCACCGATGCCGATGCGGTGGTCCTTGGCGACGGCGTGCCACTTCGGCGACGCGGCGGTGGACCACTGGAGGTGCATGTACCCGTCGGTGGTCTTGAGGCCGGTGGTGTCGGTGGTGTGGACGTACGCGTACGTGGTGACCGCGTCGAGGGTCTGCGCGGTGCCGTTCTTCACGCGCAGCGAGAAGGTGGTGCTCGTGCCGGCGACGACCGAGGAGGGCAGGCCGGTCACGGTGGCGCGGAGGTTCGCGGGTACGCAGTCCGGACCGCCCTCCTCCTCGCGGGCCTTGGCCAGCGCCTCGTCGGCGGCCGTCTTGACGGCGAGCGCGTCGGCCACGGCCTTCTGCAGCACGCCGTAGGCGCGGGCGGCGGCGACGCGGGCGTCGTCGGAGGCGGTGTCGGCCTCCGTTGCCGCGGTTTCCGCCTCGGCCTGGGCGGTCGCCGCGGTGGCGGCCGCGGTCTCGGCGTCGGTGACGGCCTTCTCGGCCTCGGTGCGCTCGGCGTCGGTCGCGGTGTCGGGCAGTGCGGCGAGCGCGGCCTTGGCGTCGGTGACGGCCTCGTCGGCGGCGGTCTTGGCGGCAGCGGCGTCGTCCGCCTTCTTACGGGCGGCCTTGGCCGCCACGGCGAGGGGCGCCTCGGGGGAGAGGGCCTTCTCCAGGACCTCGTAGCCGGCCTTCTGCGCGGCGAGGGCGTCGTCGTACGCCTTCTGCGCCTTGGCGGCGGCCTTCTCGAGTTCCTCGATCGTCGGCTTGGCCTGGGCCTCCGCCGCCGGCTTGGAGTCGGCGAAGGCCGGGGTGACGGAGAGGAGCGCGGCGGGGGTGGTGACGGCGACGGCCACGGCCGTGGCGAGTATGCGGCGAATCTTCACATGAGCCCTTGGGGTCGATCCGGAGAAACGGACGGTTCAGGCAGCGCTGACCACAGCGGAGTGAACACGCGGGCAGCTGTGGAGATCCTATGAGGTATGTGCATGGCCCCTGCAGCGAGGGGGTGTTACTCGCGTACGGCCTCCGGCGGCGGCTGCGGCGCCCCCGGGAGGCTGATCACCGCCTCCGTGCCGCCGCCCCGGGCCGGGGTGAGGGCGATGTCGCCGCCCGACTGCTGGACCGTACGGGCCACGATCGACAGGCCGAGGCCCGAGCCCGGGAGCTGGCGGGCGGACGGGGAGCGCCAGAAGCGTTCGAAGACGTGCGGGAGTTCGTCGGCGGGGATGCCGGGGCCGTGGTCGCGGACCGTGAGCCGGCCCCGGTGCAGCACCACGTCGATCGTGCCGCGCGACGGGCTGAACTTCACCGCGTTGTCCAGGACGTTGACGATCGCCCGCTCAAGGGCCGCCGGTTCGGCCCGTACGTACCAGGGGGCCAGGTCCTCCGTGATCGTCAGCTCCGGACCGCGCAGCCGGGCGCGGTGCAGGGCGGCCCGGGTGATGTCGTGCAGGCCCACGACCTGGAGCGGGCCCGGCTGCGCGGCGTCCGGGCGGGCCAGCTCCTGGAGGTCGCCGATGAGCGCGGCCAGCTCCGTCATCTGCGCCTTCACCGAGGACATCAGGGCCCTGCGGTCGTCCGGCGGGATCGCCCGGCCGGTCTCGTCGCTGCGGGCCAGCAGCTCCACGTTGGTTCGGAGCGAGGTGAGCGGGGTACGCAGCTCGTGGCCCGCGTCCGCGATGAGCTGGGCCTGGCGGTCGCGGGAGGTCGCCAGGGACGCGGTCATCGAGTTGAACGACCGGGACAGGCGGGCGATCTCGTCTTCCCCCTCGGCCGGGATGCGAACCGTCAGATCCTCGGTCCTGGCCACGTGTTCGACGGCCTCGGTGAGCTCGTCCACGGGACGGAGTCCGGACCGGGCGACCCAGAGACCGGCGGCGCCGGCGCCCACTACGCCGATGCCGGATACCAGGAGAAGGACCCAGGCGAGGGTGGTGAGTGGCTTGTCGATCTCGCTGAGGGGGCGGGCGACGGAGAGCCCGAGGGGGATGGGCGGCTCACCCGGAACACCCGTCGCCGTCACCGGGGAGGTGAGGACGCGCATCTTCGCCCCGTCGGAGTCGGTCTCCGTGTGCAGCACGCCGGACGGCTCGCCGCCGATCACCGCGAGGTCGTTCTGCGTCACCGGGAGCCGGGGCGAGCCGGGGGCCACGCACACGTTTCCCTGGCTGTCGATGAGCTGGACGGTGAGGCCGGTGTAGGGCGTGGGCGGCCGTTTGGCGGTGATGCGCTTGCAGTACTGGTACAGGTTGCTCAGATAGTCCTTGTCGACCGTGGCACCGCGCAGCGCCTCGTCCTGCTGCCTCTCCAGCTGCTCCCGCGTCACGAACCAGCACGCCACCGCCACCGCCGCGACCGCCGCCGCGACCGCCGTGGCGACCAGCAGGGCCAGCCGGGAGCGCAGGGGCAGCGCACGGAACCGGCGCAGCGGCCCCGTCATCCGTCGCCCCCGCCCGGGCGGAGCGCGTACCCCACACCGCGCACGGTATGCACGAGGCGCGGTTCGCCGCCGGCCTCCGTCTTGCGGCGCAGGTACATCACGTACACGTCCAGCGAATTGGAGCTCGGCTCGAAGTCGAAGCCCCACACCGCCTTCAGGATCTGCTCGCGGGTCAGCACCTGGCGCGGGTGCGCGAGGAACATCTCCAGGAGCGTGAATTCGGTACGGGTCAGCTCCACGCGCCGGTTGCCGCGCGTCACCTCGCGGGTGGACAGGTCCATGCGCAGATCGGCGAAGGAGAGCACGTTGTCGTCGGGGACCGGGCCGCCCGAGGCCGCCGCGTACGAGCTGCGGCGCAGCAGCGCGCGGATGCGGGCGAACAGCTCGTCCAGTTCGAACGGCTTGACCAGGTAGTCGTCGGCGCCCGCGTCGAGTCCGGTGACGCGGTCGCCGACGGTGTCCCGGGCCGTGAGCATCAGGATGGGCGTGGTGGCGCCCGTGGAGCGGATGCGGCGGGCGGCGGTCAGACCGTCCATGCGGGGCATCTGGATGTCCAGGACGATGAGGTCGGGGGCGTACGACTCCGCCTTGGTGAGGGCGTCGAGGCCGTCGACGGCGACCTCGGTGCCGTATCCCTCGAAGGCGAGGCTGCGTTGCAGGGCCTCGCGCACGGCGGGCTCGTCGTCGACGATCAGGATGCGCTGCGGATCGTCTTCGGCGGGGCTCATCGCTGTCTTGTCCTCTTCTCGGTCGTACGGGCCGGGGGCGCGGGGGCCCAGTTTCTCAGCCCCGTACGGTCAGGAGCCGTTCCCGGCCCGCAGGGTGTCGAGATCGGCCTTCAGGGTGTTCACCGGGATGGCGAAGCCGAGGCCGACGCTGCCCGCGCCGGAGCTGCCCTGGCCGGCGGCGGAGCTCGCCGAGTACATCGCGGAGTTGATGCCGATGATCTCGCCGTTCATGTTGATCAGCGCACCGCCGGAGTTGCCCGGATTGAGCGAGGCGTCGGTCTGGATGGCCTTGTACGTGGTGGTGGACTCGCCGGTGTCGCCGTTGAACTGCTGTCCGCCGAACTCGAAGGGCCACTGCCGCCCGCCGCCCTGCTGCTCCTGGCTCTGGCCGTTGTCGCCCTCCTTGGCAACCGTGACGTCGCGGTCGAGGGCGGAGACGATGCCGCTGGTGACGGTGCCGGTCAGGCCCTCGGGCGAGCCGATCGCGACGACCTCGTCGCCCACGGCGACCTGGGAGGAGTCGCCGAGCGTGGCCGTCTTCAGGCCGCTCGCGCCCTGGAGCTTGATCAGCGCGAGGTCCTTGTCGGCGTCGGTGCCGACGACGTCGGCGGTGTACGTCTTGCCGGTGCTGAGGGTGACCTTGATCTGGGAGGCGTCCGCGATGACGTGGTTGTTGGTGACGATCTCGCCGTCCGAGGTGATGACCACGCCCGAACCGGTGGACTGGCCGGCCGTCGAGGTCGCACCGATCTCCACGATGGCCGGCGAGAGGGCCTTGGCCACACCGGCCACGGTGCCCTTGTCGCTCTGCGAGACGGTGGTGCCGGGGATGACGCCGCTCCCGGCGGTGGTCGCGGTGCCGTCGTCCGTGAGCTTCGCGATCACCGTGGCGGTGCCACCGCCGACGATCGCGGCCGCGATGGCCACCGCCGCGAGGAGCGCGACCGGCTTGCGGACCCGGCGGCGCGGGGCGGGCGGTTCGGCGGCGGGGCCGGGGCCCATCGGGTCCGCGAAGACCGGCTGGACCGGCTGGTATGACGGCGGCGGCGGGTAGGCCGCTTCGCCGTTGCCGTACGAGGGGTACATCGGGTACTCGCCGCTCGGGCGCTGGCTCTCTGTCATGTCTATGAGCCTGTCCGGCCAAGATGAGAGGAGCGTGAGGGCGCCCTGAGAAGCCCGGCAGAACCGCGTATGCCCGATATAAAGCCCGGGGCTCAGGCGGAGGCCGGCGGCTCTCCGCAGCCGCACGAGCGGCGGACCACCAGCGCCGAGGGGAACTGCTTCAGCCGCTCGCGCCGCGACCCCGACACCCGCAGCGAGTCGTCCAGCACCAGGTCCACCGCTGCCCGCGCCATCGCCGGGCGGTCCGAGGAGACCGTGGTCAGCGGCGGATCGGTCAGCCCGGCTTCCTTGACGTCGTCGAACCCGGCGACGGCCAGCTCGCCCGGCACGTCGATGCGCAGCTCGCGCGCGGCCCGCAGCACGCCGATCGCCTGGTCGTCCGTGGCGCAGAAGATGGCCGGCGGCCTGTCCGGCCCGGCAAGCAGCTCCAGGGCCACCTGATAGGCGTCGTAGCGGTTGTACGGGGCCTGGAAGAGCCGGCCCTCCGTCGAGCGGCCCGACTCGTGCATCGCGCGCCGCCACCCCTCGACGTGGTCGGCGACCGGGTCACCGACCGCCGGGGTCTCCTCCGTACCGCCGAGGCAGGCCACGTACGCGTTGCCGTGTTCCAGGAGGTGGCGGGTGGCGAGCTGGGCGCCGCCGATGTCGTCCGTGACGACCGCGACGTCGTCGATGGCCTCGGGCCGCTCGTGCAGCAGCACGACCCGGGCGTCCCACGCCTCTATTTCCGCCGCGGCGCGCTCGCTGGGGCCCTGGCTGACCAGGATGAGACCGGAGACCCGCATGCCGAGGAAGGCCCGCAGATAGTGGACCTCGCGCTCGTCGCGGTAGTCGGAGTTGCCGACGAGGACCATTTTCCCGCGCTCGGCGGCGGCCTGTTCGACCGCGTGCGCCATCTCCGCGAAGAACGGCTGCCGGGCGTCCGGGACGATCATCCCTATGAGATCGGTCCGCCGCGAGGCCATCGCCTGGGCGACCCGGTCGGGCCGGTAGCCCAGCTCCTTGATCGCGGCGAGCACCCGCTCGCGCGTGGCCGGGGCGACCGGCCGGGGTCCGTTGTTGATGACGTAACTGACCACCGCGGTCGACGTCCCCGCCAGTCTCGCCACATCGTCCCGCGTCACCTTGGCCACGCGCGGCAGTCTACGCGGATGGAACTACCTCTTGGCAGGCCGGACCGGGGCTTCTTCCGTGACCTCGCTAACGCGTGACTGCTCCGAACGGGTGACATCCCGCTTGGCCGTCTTGGCCTCCTCCGCCGCCCGCTCGACCTTCTCCGGGGCGACGAAGCGGTAGCCCACGTTCCGCACGGTCCCGATCAGCGACTCGTGCTCCGGGCCGAGCTTGGCGCGCAGCCGCCGTACGTGTACGTCGACCGTGCGCGTACCGCCGAAGTAGTCGTAGCCCCAGACCTCCTGGAGCAGCTGGGCGCGGGTGAAGACCCGGCCGGGGTGCTGCGCAAGATATTTCAGCAGTTCGAATTCCTTGAAGGTCAGGTCGAGGACCCGGCCCTTGAGCTTGGCGCTGTACGTCGCCTCGTCCACCGACAGGTCGCCGTTGCGGATCTCCATCGGGGAGTCGTCGGCGGTGATCTGCTGCCGGCCGGTCGCCAGCCGCAGCCGGGCCTCGACCTCGGCGGGGCCCGCGGTGTCCAGCAGGACGTCGTCGATGCCCCAGTCGGCGGTGACGGCCGCCAGGCCGCCCTCCGTGACGACGAGGATCAGCGGACAGCCGGGCCCGGTGGACCGCAGCAGCTGGCAGAGCGAGCGGACCTGCGGGAGGTCGCGGCGCCCGTCCACGAGGATCACGTCGGCACCCGGGGTGTCCACGAGCGCGGGGCCCTCGGCGGGTGCCACGCGCACGCTGTGGAGCAGGAGACCGAGGGCGGGAAGCACCTCCGTCGACGGCTGGAGGGCATTCGTGAGGAGCAGCAGAGAACTCATCGCCGCCCACCTGCCCGGTTCGTCGGTCGTTGATGGTGCACGGTCTGCTCGCCCATGACGTTCGGTCCTCCTCGTTCCCTGCGAGAGGGGCACTCCCGGGCCGGGCCCGGGGGAGTCTGCGGCTCTGCTTCGTACGGTTCCGCTGAGCTTGTCGAAACGTCGCCGTAACAACGTCCGGAAAGCACAAAAGGATCCGGGGGCTGCTTTGCCCGGATCCTCTTCACAGGAGAATAACCCACATGAGTTCTGTGTCAGAGGGGAGAATTCCGGCTTTCGCTGTTCGCTCGGTCACGCGAGTGCCCCTGAGGGCCGCGTTGCGGGCGGATGACGGGACCTGGATCGAGGCGGTGTACGACCCGTTTACGGGGGATGGCGGCGGGGAAACGGCGATCGTCGTCGCGCACGGATTCACCGGATCGGTGGACCGCCCGGCGGTACGGCGGGCGGTGCGCACGTTCTCCCGGTACGCGGCGGTGGTGACGTTCTCCTTCCGGGGTCACGGCAGGTCCGGCGGGTCCTCCACGGTCGGCGACCGCGAGGTGCTGGACCTGGCGGCGGCGGTCTCCTGGGCGCGCTCGCTGGGACACCGGCGGGTGGTGACCGTCGGCTTCTCGATGGGCGGCTCGGTGGTGCTGCGGCACGGGGCGCTGTACGCCTCCCCGGGGGCGGCCGGCGGGGAGGGCGGGGATGGCCACGGGGCCGAGCGCGTTGCGGAGCGCGAGGGGCGCGCGGGGGCGTGTTCGGGGGCATATGCGGATGCGGTGGTGTCCGTGAGCGCCCCCGCGCGCTGGTACTACCGGGGGACGGCTCCGATGCGCCGGCTGCACTGGATGGTGACCCGGCCCGCCGGACGGCTCGTCGGGCGCTTCGGCTTCCGCACGCGCATCCACCGCGAGGCGTGGGACCCGGTCCCGCTCTCCCCGGTCGCGGCCGCCGCCCTGATCGCCCCGGCCCCGCTGCTGATCGTGCACGGCGACCGGGACCCGTACTTCCCGCTCGACCACCCCCGCATGCTCGCCGCCGCGGCGGGCGACGCGGGGGAGCTGTGGCTGGAGCGCGGCATGGGGCACGCGGAGAACGCGGCCGACGAGAGCTTGCTCACCCGTATCGCCGACTGGGTGGTGCAACGGTGAACCATGATGGGGGTGCGGTGTCCCCCGAACCGGCACCGAAGGAACGGAACGAAAGGAGCGCCGCCATGCCTGCGGGAACGATCCGCTACTGGGCAGCCGCCAAGGCCGCGGCCGGGACCGCGGAGGAGCCGTACGCCGCCGCGACCCTCAAGGAGGCGCTCGACGCGGTGCGCGAGCGGCACCCCGGCGAGCTGAGCAGCGTACTGCGAAGGTGCTCGTTCCTCATCGACGGCGATCCCGTCGGTACCCGGAGCCATGAGACCGTACGCCTTGCCGAGGGCGGCACGGTCGAGGTGCTCCCGCCGTTCGCAGGAGGGTGAACCCCAGCATATGAGCAACGATCAGCAGTATCCGTACCACCCGGGCGGCCAGAGCCCGGAACAGCAGCCGCAGTACGGATACGGGCAGGACCCGCAGCAGTACGGCCACCCGCAGCCGCAGGCGTACCCGCAGCAGGCGTACGGCGAACCCGCGTACGGCGGGCAGATGTATCCGGACCCCTCGGCCGGGCAGCCGGACCAGGGCGCCACACAGACCTGGCAGGGGCAGACCTGGGACACGCAGTACCAGCCGGTCACCGGCTCCCACCCGCTGCCGCCCGAGGTCCACGCGGAGCCCGCGCCGCCCGCCGCCGCGCCGCCCGCCCCCGCCGCCGACGGGTACAGCGCGCCCACCACCCTCGGCAACGCCCGGATCACCGACGCGCAGCGTGCCCGGGCCGAGGGGCGTTCCCCGGTCATCGCGCCGGGAATCCAGCCGGCCGCGATCACCGTGGTGCTCGGGCTGCTGCTGGCGTTCGGCGCGGCGATCGGTTCGTACGCGCTGCTCGTCCCGCTGGTGCTGCTCCAGGCGGTGACGGCGGCGGGCTGGTTCCGGCTGAACGGCATGTGGCCGGCCCGGCAGGGCATCGCGCTGGCGTTCGCCGGCGGCCTGGTCGCCGATGTGGCGCTCCTCGCGGCGGGCCGGGAGAACGGTCCGGCCGCGATCATCGGCACGGGGGGCGTCTGGGTGCTGCTCACCGTGGTGCTCCAGCTGCGCAGCCGGGCCGGCGCCGACGAGCGGATGCAGGGCCTCATGGCGACCGTCGCTTCGGCCGCCCTCGCGGTGCTGGCGGCCGGCCACCTCGCGGCCGTCCCGGACGCCGTGACGGTGGGCGCGGTCGCGGTGGCCGCCGCCGTGCTCGTACGGGCGCTGCCGCTACCCGCGCCGGTGTCCGTGGTGGCCGCGGTGGCCGTCGCGGCGGGGGCAGGAGCGCTGGCGGGGGCGGCTACGGACCTGGGCGCGAAGGGGGCGCTGCTGGGCCTCGCCGCCGGGGTCTGCGCGCTGGTCGGGCTGCGGGTCGCGAGCTATGACTACCCGTCACGCTTCGTGCACATGACGGCGGGTGTGGCCCTGCCGCTGACCGCGGCCGCGCCGGCCGTCTATGTGCTGGGCCGCGTGCTGACGTAGTCGCGTACTGCTCATATCCGTACCGTTCCAGCCGCATGGCGAGGCCCTCCGCGGGGAACCGTTGGGGGGCTTTCGCACGTCGATCACGCCGTACGGACGGCAGGGTGGGGGGAAGGACAGGCATGCGTGCACTGCGGATATGGGGCATCGTCCTGGTGATCCTGGCGGCGCTCTTCGTGGCCGTGGACCGGGTGGCGGTGTACGTCGCCGAGTCGCAGGCCGGGAACCGGGTGGAGATCCAGGGCGCGCAGATCGGCTCCGCCGAGGTCTCCGTCAAGGGCTTCCCGTTCCTCACCCAGCTCGCCGGCTCGGAGCTGGACGAGGTCGACGTGAAGATCACCGGCATCGAGACCCGCGCCGGGGGGCGCACGCTGCGGATCTCCACGATGAACGCCGAACTGCACGACGTGCGGCTGACCGACGGCTTCTCCGGCGCCACCGCCGCTCATGCCACCGGGACGGCCGTCATCTCGTACGAGGACCTGACCAAGGCCGCCAGCGACGGCGTCGCGGTCGAGTACGGCGGCAGGAACAAGGTGAAGGTGACCGGGGCGGTCAACATCCTGGGGCGCCCGATCTCGCGCAGCGTGCTGTCCACCGTCACCCTGCTCGACGGCCGCACCGTCCGCGTCCACGCGGACAAGGTGCCGGGTGAGGGCATCCCCGGCCTGGAGAAGCTGATCCGCGAGAAGACCGACTTCGAGCGCGAGGTCGGCGGGCTGCCGAACGGCCTGAAGCTGGAGAAGATCCAGCCGACCGCCAAGGGTCTGGAGATATCGATGAGCGGCACCGAAGTGCGTCTGGTGGGATGACCGGGTCCGTGAGCGGGTAAGGGCGGGAGCCGGTCCGGCCACATAGTGAGATGGGCCGTCCGGTCCGCAGATGGCCGACCGCCGCGACGGCGCGCGCGACGGTGCCGGGACTGGGGCGTAGCGGCAGTCGTTCCGCATTACGGACGATCCTGTCTCAATATGTGACACGACGGTGACATGTCCGCCCGTACATCCCTACGATCGGACCCATGCAGTGCTCTATTGGCGGCCTCCCTCAGGGGGGTCAGGCGGATCTCACGAAGCGGCGGGCAGTGGACCTGTGCCGCGTCGCCGCCATGCTCTGTCGCACTGTCTGAGCGGGACGCCCGGTTTCCCGCATTCCCAGGCCCTTCGACCGCACGTCGGGGCCATCCCGCATGCCGCCCGTGGACACGGCCCGGCCCGCGCCCCGCACATCCGCATCACGCACGACCCGTGCACCATCTCGCCGCAGACTGCCCCGGAGGAGAAACACATGAGCCGCAGTGACGTCCTGGTAGACGCCGACTGGGTCGAGGCCCACATCGACGACCCGCAGGTCGCCATCGTCGAGGTCGACGAGGACACCTCCGCGTACGAGAAGAACCACATCAAGAACGCGATCCGGATCGACTGGACCAAGGACCTCCAGGACCCGGTCCGCCGCGACTTCATCGACCAGGCCGGTTTCGAGGCGCTGCTGTCCGCGAAGGGCATCGGCAACGACACCACGGTCGTCCTCTACGGCGGCAACAACAACTGGTTCGCGTCCTACGCGTTCTGGTACTTCAAGCTCTACGGCCACCAGGACGTCCGCCTGCTCGACGGCGGCCGCAAGAAGTGGGAGCTCGACTCCCGCGACCTCGTCGACGGCGACCAGATCCCGTCCCGCCCGGCCACGCAGTACCAGGCCCAGCCGCAGGACGAGTCGATCCGCGCCTACCGCGACGACGTCGTGAAGGCCATCGGCACCCAGAACCTGGTCGACGTGCGCTCGCCCGACGAGTTCAGCGGCAAGCTGCTCGCCCCGGCGCACCTCCCGCAGGAGCAGTCGCAGCGCCCCGGCCACGTGCCGAGCGCCCGCAACATCCCGTGGTCGAAGAACGCCAACGACGACGGCACCTTCAAGTCGGACGACGAGCTGCGCGCCCTCTACGAGGCCGAGCAGGTCGACCTGGCGAAGGACACCATCGCGTACTGCCGCATCGGCGAGCGCTCCGCGCTCACCTGGTTCGTGCTGCACCAGCTGCTCGGCCAGGAGAACGTCAAGAACTACGACGGTTCGTGGACCGAGTACGGCTCCCTCGTCGGCGTGCCGATCGAGCTCGGCGCCAACAAGTAATCCGTACGACCTGGACCTGCACGACCCCCGACCAGAAGGACTGAACCATGTGTGGAGCAAAGGCCGGCGGCCCCGACGCTTCGACCATCAAGCCCGGTGAGACCACCATCCAGGGCAGCGTGACCCGCGACGGCGAGCCCGTCACCGGCTACGTCCGCCTGCTGGACTCGACCGGCGAGTTCACCGCCGAGGTCCCGACCTCGGCGACCGGCCAGTTCCGCTTCTACGCGGCCGAGGGCACCTGGACCGTTCGCGCCCTCGTCCCCGGCGGCACCGCCGACCGCACGGTCGTCGCGCAGACCGGTGGCCTGGCCGAGGTGGCCATCGCCGTCTGACGACGGCGGCCGGCTCAGCCGATGACCGGCCGAAGGGCCGTACCCCAGGGGGTTTGGACGCTTGCCTGGCACGGGTACGGCCCTTCGTGCTGCCCGCATGAAGTGCGGGTTCTCCCCGGACCGGCCGAGTAGGCCGATCGGGCCTACGCTGGACTCATGTACCGCCGACGCCGGCGCGCCTACTTCGTACTGATGGGCGTATGCCTCGTCCTCTTCGTCTCGGCCTGGGCCTTCGTGAGGCTCTGGTCGATGCCCGCCGCCATCGCGATGTGTGTGGTCGCGATGGTGATCCCGCCCGTCGCGGCGATGGTCGGCAACCGCAAAGGGCCCGAGGACCGCTGGTGGGACGAGCCCGGCGGGCGGGAGCAGCCGCAGCGGCGGCCGCCGCCCGGTGACGCCGGGACCGGCAAGGGCGGCGGCGCCACCGGCGATCCGGAGTCGGACGCGTGGTGGGACGAGCTGGACGGGCGGAAGCGGCGCGGCTGAGCGGGTTGTGCGGGCTGCTCAGTAGACGAGCGCCTGTACGCCGTCGGCCATGATCTCGCTGACGAAGACCTGCGCTCCGGCGATCCGCACGCCCTCCAGGACATCCTCCTCGGTGATGTCGCGACGGGCCGCGCACTGCGTGCACAGGGTGATCCGGCCGCCCGCCTGGATGGACTCGATCAGATCCGGCAGCGGTGCGGCGTGCGGCAGTTCGAATTCGGCGGCGCGGCCCGGGAGGGCGAACCACGCCGATTCCCCGGTCAGCCAGAGCGAAACCTCCACGCCACTGGCGACGCCCACCGCCGCCACCGTGAACGCCTGCGAGCAGCGCTCGGCGGAGTCGGCACCTGCGGTTACCTTGATCACGAGCTTCTTCGGCATATACGGAACTGTAATCGTCGGCCGTACAACCCCACCCCATACCTGTGGGTCAGTTGTGTGCGCGGATAACGGAATCCGTGCTTCAAGGTCTCGTGGGGGGACCCATTTTGCATCCGAAAGACAGCATTTCCGAGGGGCAGCCCGAGCCGCCCGTCGATGCGGCCGGGGTGGCCGATGAGGCCGAGGCGGGGGAGCGTCCGGAGGCCGTGGCGGAGCCCGTCGTGGAGCCTGCCGCAGAGCCTGCCGCAGAGCCCGTCGTCGCCGTGAAGCGGCGCCCGCGCGGGCGTACGACCCTGATCATCGCCGCCGCGGCCGTGCTCGGCATCGCCGGCGGCATCGCGACCGGTTACGGCGTCCAGGCCGGCCGCGCCCCGACGCCCCTTGCCGCGCTCTCGCAGCCGGGTCTGGCGTACCCGGCGAAGGCCCTGCCCGCAGGCAAGGCGCCCGACCCGCTGCCGGTCTCGCAGGACCGCCGGGTCCGCACCGACGGCGACCTGCGCAAGCTGATCGTGCCCCGGCCGAAGGGCTGGCAGGAGGACAAGGGCCTGACCGCCCTCACCCAGGACGGGTGGCTGGGGGTGGAGAACTACGCCATGAACTTCGAGAACGAGGAGTACATGTACGGCGACCTCCTCGACCAGGGCCTCCGCCGGGTCGCGGGCACGTCCTGGAAGAAGGGCGAGTACCGTGCGGCCGACGTGTACCTGGTGCAGTTCAGCTCGGGCGCGGCCGCCGCCGCGCACGCGGAGGACCAGCGCTCGTACATGCCCGACGAGAAGGGTGCCGGTAACGAGGGCACCGCCATCAAGGGCAGCGCGGAGGGCCGCTACTACCTCTTCCCGGCCGAGCGCAAGGCCGGATACCTGCCCTTCTACCAGGCCAGGGCGATCTTCAGCCGGGGCGACGTGATGGTCGACATCCACATCTACGACAGCGCTCCGATCAGCAAGAAGGACATCCGGACGCTGGCCGAGCGACAGCTGGAGCGCCTGTGAACGACGACCACACCCCCGAGCCCGTTCCCCCGGTGAACGACGGTCACACCTCCGAGCCCGTCCCGCCGGTGAACGACGACCCCTTCGCCGCGCCCGCTCCCGTACGGAAGGGCCGGGCACGCCGGGTGGTCCTCGCGGTCCTCCCCGTCGTGCTGGTGCTCGCCGCGGTCGGTGGCGCCGCCGCGTACACGAAGGTCACCGTCGACGGCGCGGAGCGCACCGTCCCGACGCGGCTGTGGCAGAAGCCCGCCCACGAACCGGCCAAGGACCCCGCCGGGGACCTGGTGCGGGGCAGGGCCACCACCGAGCTGAGCAAGCTGCTGCTGCCCGTCCCGGCCGGCTACCGGCTCGGCCCGGACTCCGGCACGTACGGCAACGACGCCGAACTCAGCGGCGCCGCGGCCACCGCCGAGATGAAGGACGGCGGGCGCGGCCTGTCGGGCCGGCAGCGGCGGGAGTTCGAGAAGCGGGTCGACAAGCTCCGCATCCAGGGCCTGGCGGTCCGCACCTACGCCTCGCACGACAACGACCTGGTTGTCGACACCCAGCTGGTCCGGATGAAGGACAAGAAGGCCGTCCGGGACCTCTACACCTTCCGGCACGAGCTCTTCGACAGCATCGGCGTCCTGCGCGACGGCCCGAAGATCGACGGCCACAAGAAGAACGCCTCCTGCTTCCTCGGCCCCAAGGACGACGACCGGCGGATCGAGGGCATGTTCTGCATGGCGTACGAGGGCGAGGTGATGGTCACCTTCTCGGCGTCGGGCACCAAGCCGTTCCATAAGTCGGCCGTCGCCGAACTGGTGAAGGACCAGCTGAACCACATCACGTCCCCGGGGGAGTACGTATGACCGAGCAGACGGCCGCGCCCGCGACCGGGCCGGAGCCCGAGGCGCCGGCCTCCGCCCCCGTGCCCCCGCGGCTTCCGGACCTCCCGCCCGTGCCGCCCATGCCGCCCGCCCCTGTAGTACAGGGCGCACGGCCCCCGCGCCGGGTGCTGCGGGCCGTGGCGCGGTGGACCGCCGCCGTGCTGGTGTTCGGCGCGGCCGGGGCGGGTACGGCGTACGGCATCACCGAGATGGAGCGCACCGACGTACCCGGTCTCGCCACCGAGGATGACGGGCGCTGGGACTACCCGGCACTCGCTCTTCCCGCGCTCCCGGCGGACAAACCGCGTCCCTACAGCGACGGCAACCCGTCCGAGATCCACCACGCCGACCTGCGCGAACTGCTGCTGCCCGCCCCGGCCGGGGTCAAGGTCGACAAGAAGCTCAAGGGGGGCTGGGTCAGCACCAAGCAGTTCGCCGCCGAGTTCACCGAGGGCGGGCGCGCCGGTATCGGCGAGACCCTGCGCGAGGGCACCCTGCGGCACATCGCGGCGCGCGGCTGGACCATGCCCGACGGCACGTCGAACCGGATCTACCTGCTCCAGTTCAGCTCGGCGGATGACGCCGACGCGTACCGCGACGACCGTTTCATCGGGGCGTCGGCGGGGGACGAGCTGCTCGGCGCGCACGAGATGGAGCTCGACGAGAGCTGGAAGGGCGGCGGGAAGGTGGAGGGCACCGCTTCGTACGTCTTCAGTGAGCCGAAGCCCTACGGCTCCGCCCAGGTGCGCACGGGCTATGTCATCGCGGGGGACACCCTCGCCATGGTCGTCCAGTCCCGCAAGGGCGCTGCCGGGGCGCCGAGCGTGCCGTTCCACCAGACGCTGATCCTCCAGAACCAGCTGCTGGGCTGACCGGCCCCGGAACGGCGGGACCGGGCCCCACCTATTAGGCTGGGGCCCGGTCCTGTACTGCCCTGTACTGCCGCCAAACCGCTCGTCCGAGGAGCCCACCGTGCTTGAGGCATTCTTCTCCGCTCTGCTGGTCCTGGTCTGCGTCGGCGTTCTCGCCTTCGCCGCCGTGACCGTGAAGAAGCTGTACCAGGGTCAGCGCTGACCACCTCCCCGTTCCCGGCGTTCCCGCCTCCCGCCTCACAGATCGACTGAGCCGCTCATGATCGAGATCCCGTCCGACCTCCACCCGGACCTCGTCCCGCTGGCCTTCCTCCTGGGCAACTGGGTGGGTGCGGGAGTCTCCGACTTCCCGGGCGCCGAGAAGTGCAACTTCGGTCAGGAGGTCACCTTCCGCCACGACGGACGTGACTTCCTGGAGTACACCTCGCACTCCTGGGTCCTCGACGCGGACGGCAACAAGACCCGCCCGCTGGAGACCGAGACCGGCTACTGGCGCATCGACAAGGACCGCAAGGTCGAGGTCGTCATGGCCCGCGACCAGGGCGTCATCGAGATCTGGTACGGCGAGCTGGCCGACAAGAAGCCGCAGATCGACCTGGTCACCGACGCGGTGGCCCGCACCGCGGCCTCCGGCCCGTACAGCGGTGGCAAGCGGCTCTACGGCTATGTGAACAGCGACCTGATGTGGGTCGGCGAGAAGGCGACGCCAGAGGTCGAGCTGCGGCCGTACATGTCGGCGCACCTGAAGAAGACCGTCACGCCCGAGGAGGTCGAGGCGATGGCCAAGAGCCTCGGTGACCTGCCGGACGACGGGATCGCGTTCTTCAAGTAGCCGTCGTTTCCGTCGAGTAGCCGGCCGCCCGGACCTACACTGGGGCTGTGGTGAGCACCGACTGGAAGACCGATCTCCGGAAGCGCGGTTACCGGCTGACCCCGCAGCGCCAGCTGGTCCTGGAGGCCGTCGACACGCTCGAACACGCGACGCCCGACGACATCCTCTCCGAGGTGCGCCGGACCGCGTCGGGCGTGAACATCTCGACGGTCTACCGGACGCTGGAGCTCCTGGAGGAGCTGGAGCTGGTCAGCCACGCCCATCTGGGACACGGCGCTCCCACGTACCACCTGGCCGACCGCCACCATCACATCCATCTGGTGTGCCGGGACTGCGCGGACGTGATCGAGGCCGATGTGAGCGTCGTCGCCGAGTTCACCGAGAAGCTGCGCGGCGCGTTCGGATTCGAGACGGACATGAAGCACTTCGCGATCTTCGGCCGCTGCGCGGACTGTGCAGCGAAGGCGGCGAAGGCGGCGAAGGAGAGTGCCGGTCCGGCACCGGCGGCCGGGGCCTGAGACACCGGGCGGCCACGGCCTGACGCACCGGGCGGCCGGGGCCCGAAAACCAGTCGTACGCTGGTCGCATGAAGAGCCCCCTGCTGTCCCTGCCCGGCGCCGTCCCCGCCGAGGGCCGCGACGAAGGCGTCGCCGCGCACTACGGCGACCTGTTCCGCGAGCAGCGCGCCCTCGCCGACGGTTCGGGCCTGGTCGACCTCTCGCACCGCGGCGTCGTCGCCGTCACCGGCGGCGACCGGCTGGCCTGGCTGCACCTCCTGATCACGCAGCACGTGACCGAGCTGGCCCCGGGCCAGGCCACCGAAGCGCTCATCCTCAGCGCGAACGGCCATATCGAACACGCCCTGTATCTCGTGGACGACGGCGAGACGGTGTGGATGCACGTCGAACCGGGTACGCAGGACGACCTCATCGCGTATCTGGAGTCGATGAAGTTCTTCTACCGGGTGGAGGTCGCCGACCGCACCGAGGACTTCGCGGTGGTGTACCTCCCGGCCGGCTCGATCGCCGAGGTCCCGGACGGGGTCGTGGTACGCGAGACACCGTACGGCCGCGACCTGTTCCTGCCGCGCGCCGAGCTGGAGACGTACGCGGCGGAGCACGGCCCGGTCGCCGGGGTGCTGGCGTACGAGGCACTGCGCGTGGAGGGGCATCGGCCGCGGCTCGGCTTCGAGACCGACCACCGCACGATCCCGCACGAGCTGGGCCTGATCGGCGTCGCCGTCCACCTCCAGAAGGGCTGCTACCGAGGTCAGGAGACTGTCGCCCGGGTGCACAACCTCGGCAAGCCGCCGCGCCGACTGGTCTTCCTGCACCTGGACGGCAGCGAGGTCCACCTGCCGGGTCCCGGCACCCCGGTCCGGCTCGCGTCGGACGGGCCGGAGGGCCGCCAGCTGGGCTTCGTCACCACATCCGCCCGCCACCACGAGCTGGGCCCGATCGCCCTCGCCCTGGTGAAGCGGAACGTGCCGGTCGACGCGCGGCTGCTGGCCGGGGACACGGCGGCGGCACAGGAGACGGTCGTGGAGCCGTAGGGCTCCTCAGACCTCGATGATGACGGTGAACGGGCCGTGGTTGGTGAGCGAGACGCGCATGTCCGCCCCGAACCGGCCCGTCTCCACCGTCGCCCCGAGCGCCCGCAGCCGCGCCACCACCTCGTCCACCAGCGGCTCGGCGACCTCGCCGGGCGCGGCGGCGTTCCAGGTGGGGCGGCGGCCCTTCCGCGCGTCCCCGTAGAGGGTGAACTGCGAAATCACCAGAAGCGGCGCATTCACGTCGGAGCACGACTTCTCGCCCTCCAGAATGCGGACCGACCAGAGCTTACGGGCGAGCTGCGCCGCCTTCTCCGGGGTGTCCTCGTGGGTCACCCCCACCAGCACACACAGGCCCTCGCCGGTTATCTCCCCGACGACGCGGGAACCGCCGTCGCCGTCCGCGGCGTCCGCCACCGTGACGCTCGCACCATCCACCCTCTGTACCACTGCACGCATACAGACCAACCTATCTTGGGCCGAACGGGTACAGAGCAACCTCAGAAGGCCCCTCGGGGTGGCACGATGCTCGGGAGGCGGTGCGCCGACGCACCGGGTCGAGGGGATGGACACAAGCATGAGCACCCATGGAACCGGGCAGTCCCCGGGCGCAGTGCCGGTCGCGCGCCCCGGTGCCGGCAGCAGCACGGGCAACGGTACGAATATCAGCACGATGCGCCCGCCCGTACAGCGGACCGGGCAGGGCGACGACACCGGCGACGGCGCGGCCCGGGCCGAACTGGCCGCCCTGCGCCTGCCGGAGCTGCGCGCGCTGCGCCGCGACGCCCAGCGCGACGAGGCCGACCTCAGCTATGTGCGGCGGCTCGTGCAGGGGCGGATCGACATCCTGCGGGCCGAGCTGGCCCGGCGCCGGGACCCGGAGTCGCCGGTGGTGGACCGGCTGTCGGAGATCCTCGCCGACGCCCCGTCCCCGCAGCGCTCGTCCGCCCGGCACGTCACGCTGTCCACACCGCGCAGCGACGAGTACCGCAGGCTCGCCGCCGAGACGCTGGCCGAGGTGGAGCTGTCCGACCTCGACGCCCGGACGGACGAAGAGCTGCACACCGCGATGGGGCGCCTGGTCCGCTACGAACAGCAGGTCTCCCGGCGCCGGCACCGGCTCCAGCGCACGGCGGACGGTTGTGGGGCGGAGATCGCCCGCAGGTACCGTGACGGGGAAGCACAAGTAGACGACCTGCTCGCCTGAGGCGATCCCTCCGGGGACGGGCGGGTCCCTCCCGTCCCCGGAAGGCCACCATGACCTCCAGCGCAGCCCGTACCCCCGCCATATCCGACCCGGCCCCCGGCCTGCCCGTGCTGGCGGAGGTCGTGCGGTCCGGTTTCACCGAGGGCCACCACCGGGGCTCGCTGGTCGTGCTGGCCGCCGACGGCGGTGTGGAACTGTCCCTGGGCGACCCGGCGGCGCCGGTCTTCCCGCGCTCCTCGAACAAGCCGATGCAGGCGGCGGCGGTGCTGCGGGCCGGGCTCGACCTGTCGGGGGAGCGGCTGGCGCTGGCCGCCGCGAGCCATTCCGGCGAGGGCTTCCACCTCGATCTCGTACGCAAGATGCTCACCGAGCACGGACTGTCGCCCGAGGACCTTCAGACCCCGCCGGACCTGCCGCTGGACCCGGTGGAGGCCGAGACGTATCTCGCGGCCGGTCATGTCCGCGAGCGCATCACGATGAACTGCTCCGGCAAGCACGCGGCGATGCTCGCCGTCTGCGCGCGCAACGGCTGGGACATGGACGGCTACCTGGACCCGGCGCACCCCCTTCAGCAGCTGGTGCACCAGGTCGTCGAGGAGGCCGCGGGCGAGGAGGTCGCCGCCGTCGGCACGGACGGCTGCGGGGCGCCGCTGATGGCGATCTCGCTGGTGGGCCTGGCGCGCGCGTTCCGTGGTTTCGTCCTTGCGGAGCCGGGTACGGCGGAGCGCCGGGTGGCGGACGCGATGCGGGCGCACCCGGAGTATGTGGCGGGTACCCGGCGCCCCGACACCTGGCTGATGCGCGAGGTGCCCGGCACCCTGTCGAAGATGGGCGCGGAGGCCGTGCAGGCGGTGGCCCTGGCGGACGGCCGGGCGCTGGCCTTCAAGATCGATGACGGCTCGACCCGGGCGCTGGGCCCGGTCCTGGCCCGAGTGCTGGACCTGCTGGGGATCGACGCCCCGGTGGTCGGGCGGATCGGCCGGGCGCCGCTGCTGGGCGGCCGGGCGCAGGTGGGGGAGATCCGGGCGGCTTTCTGAGCCCCGGCCCTTCCCGTGCGTACGGCCGTCAAAACCGGGCGACATCCCGTATTCCGCTGCCTAGCGTGGGGCGCATGAACGCCCTCGATATCCGCCCTGTCACCCCGTCCGAGTTCCCCGACTGGCTGCGCGCCCTGAACACCGGCTTCCTCCGGCCGCCCACGCCGCCGGAGGAGGAGGTGACCGGGCGCATGGCGTGCCTGGACCTCTCGCGTACGCGCGGGGCGTTCGACGCGGGGCGGTGCGTGGCGACGTTCCGTTCGTTCGCGCAGGAGCTGACGGTGGTCGGCGGTGCCACCGTGCCGGCCGACGCGATCACCAACGTCACCGTCTCGCCGACCCACCGGCGGCGCGGTCTGCTCTCGCGGATGATGGCGACGGACCTGGCGGAGGCGAAGGAGGGCGGGGACGTGGCGGCGACGCTGATCGCCGCCGAGTACCCGATCTACGGCAGGTACGGCTTCGGCCCGGCGGCCCAGGCGACCGTGTGGGAGGTCGACGTCCACCGCACCGGCCTCGACCCGCACCGTCCGGTGCCGGCGGCCGGGGACGGCGGCCGGATCGACCTGGTGGACGGCGCGGAGGTCCGGAAGCTGGGCCCCGTGCTGCACGACCGGCTGCGGGCCCGGCAGCACGGGGCGGTGAGCCGGGACGACCGCTGGTGGGACAAGGTCACGGGAGAGGGGGTCTTCCCCCAGGACCACTGGACCGAACCCTTCTACGCGGTGTACCGGGGCGCGGACGGCACGGTCGACGGAATGCTGGTCTACCGCGCCGACGACAAGTGGGGCGACGCCAAGCAGCCGCTGAACGGTGCGAAGGTGCGCGACATGATCGCGATGACCCCGGCGGCGGAGCGGGCGCTGTGGCACTTCCTGTGCTCGGTGGACTGGATCTCCACCATCCGTACGGGCATCCGCCCGGCGGACGACCTGCTTCCGCTGCTGCTGCCGGACCCGCGCGCGGCGCGTGTGGTGACACAGGCGGACTTCCTGTGGGTGCGCGTCCTGGACGTCGTACGCGCCCTTGAGGCCCGTACGTACGCGGTGCCCGGGTCGCTGGTCCTGGAGGTCCGGGACGCGGCGGGCTACGCGGCAGGCCGCTTCCACCTGGACGCCACGCCGGACGGCGCCACCTGCGCGCCGACGACGCGCTCGGCGGACCTGGCGCTGGACGTCCGGGAACTCGGCACGCTCTGGCTCGGCGACGAATCGGTCCTGCGGCTGGCCGCGCTGGGCCGGGTGGAGGAGCTGACCCCGGGCGCGACGGCGAAGGCGGACGCGGTGTTCCGGGCGGCGCGGCGGGCTTGGTGCCCGGACGTGTTCTGAGGGGGCGGGGCGCCGAGCGGCTGGACGTGTTCTGAGGCGGCCGGGAGCCGAGGGCCCGGAGCGGGGGATCGGTGTGGGCGGCGGCGGTACGACGGTGGTGTGGCAGGTGCCGCTGTGAGTGCTGGTGCGGGGTGCCCCGGGCCCGCCGGGCCGGGACCGGGGCGTGTGCGGGCCGCCTGACCGGGTCCTGAGGGCCCCGGCCTCAGTTTCCCGCCCTTGTTCAGCGGCCCGTGAGGCTTCCCGCTCGTTCGGCGAGGATGCGCTCGATGACCACGGCCACACCGTCCTGATGACGGACATCTTCACCCCGCCCGGCCTGGAGCGGACGGCCGACGAGCGCGAGGCCGCGGTGAAGATCGGCGCGCTCAAGATGACCCATGACCTCAGCCTGGTCGTGCGCGCGTACGCCGGCTACGACGCCTCCGAGGGCTGGAACCGCATCTACCGCGCGGGCCTGCGGCTGACGGACGAACAGGTCACCTCGTTCGCCGAGGAGTACGAGGCGCTGCTGCGCAAGTACCGGACCGCCCCCGGGGAACACCCGGCCGGGTCACGGCAGATGGCCGTGCACCTGGTGATGCTGCCCGACGTGGGGGCCCGGCCGGTCCTGCCGGTGGAGCCGGACGAGGAGTAGCCGCGCGCCGGGCCGGCGTCAGCCGCTGCGCCGCCACCACCGTACGAACGCGTTGCGGTGCCGCAGCGGGCCGCGGGCGCGGGCCGCGCCGGAGCGGACGCCGCGCCGGTCGTACGCGGGCCGCCACGCGTCATCGGGCGAGGCCGTCGGCGCCTGCCGGTCCGCCTGTGCCCGGATCTCGTAGTACGACTCGTGGGCGGTCGCCCGGAACGCCTCGTCGTACGAAGCCAGCGCGGCCCGCATCGCCGATCCGGCGGACCCGCGCCGCCTGACCCGTACGGCCAGCCCGCCGAGCAGGCCCATGACCGCCGCGAGGACGCCGGTGCTGATGAGGAGCGGCAGAAACGAGGCCATGGGGACGAGCGTACGGCGCGGCGCGCCGGGCGTCTTGACCCTGAAGCGCTTCGTCCCGCAGGCGGTCCAGTCGCAGGCGATGGGGCGAGCGCACGGCTGATCCCGTCGTGCGCGGCCCGCCACCCGGACCGGACCGGCCGGCTGGCCCTGATCGCCCCAAGCACGCGGGCGGTCGGCATCGACGTCACCGGGGAGGAGCGGCGGGCGCTCGCGCGGCTGAGGAGCGGCGAACCGTGGTTCCCGGTGGCCTTCCCCGCGCTGGAGGTGATCACACGCGGGAACGGCACCGAATGGGAGGCCGTCGAACCGTTTTTCCACGGCCGCTGGAACGACGCGGCCCGCCGCTTGCAGGTGCTCGGCCGCCCCGGCAACCCGGAGTCCGTCGCCCGCTTCGGCGCCGAGGGCGCGTTCGACCCGCCGGCCACCCGCAAGGCCCTCGCCTCCCTCGCCGCGCCCGTCCTGCTGCTGGCCGGCGCGTACGACCTGAACAGCCCGCCGAGCGCGGTGACCGCGTTCGCCGAGCTGTTCCGGGACGACGGCGGTGCACGCCGTCGTGCAGCCGGGATACGCGGCTGCACGACGGCGCACCACCCGGTCCGCGGGGCGCTCAGGACCGGGCCGGCTCCCAGACCGAGCAGTCGTGCGCGAAGAGCACGCGACGCGGATCGAAGCCGGCCAGCCGGTCCAGCCAGGGCCGATACGGCGGAAGCGGCGGCTCCACCCCTGCCAGGGCCGCCTGGCGCGCCAGCCGCCCGGACGCGAAGTGGGAGGGGCGAAGTCGTGCGCCTGCCCGGCGAGGACCACCGTGCCGTCGCCCTGCCGGACCACCGGCGACTGGTGCCCGTCGGTGTGCCCGGGCATCGGAACGACCGGGACTCCCGGCCAGATCTCGGCTTCCCCGGTGCCCTCCTTCGTACACCACTCCGGGAAAGTCGATCAGCGCGTCGACGGTGTAGTCGCCCGCGCGGGCAGTGGCCAGTTCGACGCCCTGGACCACGATGGGCCGGCCGCCCAGGAGGGGGTTCCCGCCGCAATGGTCGAGGTGCAGAGGGCAGTTGACGACCATCGAGATGCCGTCAAAGCCGACCCCGGCCTCCGACAGAGCCTCCCGCAACGCCCGCCGCCGGGGCCGGTAGCGCGCCTCGGTCCCCGGACCCGCGTCACCGATCCCGGTGTCGAGGAGAAGCAGCACCTCGTCGTGCCGGACCGGTAGGCAAGCGCGGTGAACGGCCCTGGCCCTGGCAGTGGTGAACCGGCATCTCCGGACACAGGTCCGACCGCAGCGAGTACGAGGTCGAGTGCCCCGGCTGCCGGGTTGGCCTGCGGAGCCGACTTCTCCGTCGCCGACCGGATCGGCGCCGACTGGTAACGCGGAACACTTTTGCAAGCGGCTGCTTGCAAAAGTTAGCAAGAGGGGGCAGCATCGGGGCATGGCCTCACTCAACGTCGGCAATCTCGGTGAGTATCTGCGGGAGCAGCGCCGTAGTGCGCAGCTCTCGCTGCGGCAGCTCGCCGATGCCGCCGGGGTGTCCAACCCCTACCTCAGCCAGATCGAGCGCGGGCTGCGCAAGCCGAGCGCCGAGGTGTTGCAGCAGGTCGCCAAGGCGCTGCGGATCTCCGCCGAGACCCTGTACGTACGGGCCGGGATTCTGGACGAGCGGCAGCAGGGCGAGCTGGAGACGCGGGCGGTGATCCTCGCCGATCCGTCGATCAACGAGCGCCAGAAGAGCGTGCTGCTCCAGATCTACGCGTCGTTCCGCAAGGAGAACGGGTTGGACGACGAGCCCGGGGCGGACGCCGGTTTCAATGCCGATGGCAGTGCTGCCGATACAGCCTGAGAGCTCCATCACCCTCACATCCAGTCTGATGATCCGGGAGGACCACAGTCATGGCCATCACCGATGACCTGCGCAAGACCCTCACCGACCCGACCCCCCTCTACTTCGCCGCCGGCACCGCCGACCTCGCCGTGCGCCAGGCCCGCAAGGTGCCCGCGCTGCTCGACCAGCTGCGGGCCGAGGCCCCGGAGCGGATCGAGGCCGTACGGAACACCGATCCCAAGGCCGTGCAGGAGAAGGTCACCGAGCAGGCCCGGGAGGCGCAGGCCGTCCTTCAGGCCAAGGTCACCGAGGTGATCGGCGCCTTCGACACCGACCTGAAGAAGCTCGGCGAGAACGCCCAGGACCTGGCGCTGCGCGGGGTGGGCGTCGCGGCCGAGTACGCGGTACGGGCCCGGGAGACGTACGAGAAGGTCGCCGAGCGCGGCGAGCGCACCGTGCGGACGTGGCGGGGCGAGACCGCCGACGAGGTCGTGGAGATCGCCGTCGTCGTGGAGCCGCGCAAGGAGTCCGAGCCGGCCGCCGCGCCGAAGCCGGCCGCTCCCGCGAAGGAAGCTCCCGTCGCGAAGCCGGCCGCCGCGAAGCCGAAGCCCGCCGCTGCCAAGCCCGCCGCCGCGAAGAAGGCGCCGGTGCGGAAGCCCGCCGCGAAGAAGGCCACTCCGCCCTCCGGCAAGTAGCACCGATGCCCTGGCAGGTGTGCCGGGGCGCCGGGCGGGCACATTCCGGGTGGCCCGTTCGTTGTCCCGGTACCTTGGCCGCTAGGCGCTTTCCACCTGACTAGGCGGTGCACTTCATGTTGCTCGACGGCTTCAACTCGTTCCTCGGGCTGCTCTCCGCGGCCATGCTCGTCCTCGCCGTGGTCGCGCTGGTCATGGCCCTGATGGCCCGCGAGGACGCCTACCGCGCCGCGGGCAAGCAGAAGAAGTCCTTCTGGCTGATCATTCTCGGCATCGTGGTGGCGGTGAACCTCTGGCCCATCTTCATCTTCCTCCAGATCGCCGGCCTGATCGCCACCATCGTCTTCTTCGTGGACGTACGGCCGGCCCTCAAGGCCGTCGGCGGTGGGCGCCGGCGCGGCGGATCCAGCAGCGACGGTCCGTACGGCCCCTACAACGGCGGGCGCTGAGCCCGCGCCGGTGAGGCCGGGCGCGGGCGCGGGATGTTCACGCTCCGCGCACCGCCCGGGGGCCGGAGCCGGGCGGTGTCCTGGTCGCGGTCGAGCAGCAGGACCGCGACGTCGTCCGTCAGCTCGCCGCCGTTCAGCTCCCGCACCTGGGTGACGGCCGCCTCCAGCAGCTCCTCGCCGGTCAGGCCCTCGGCGAGCTGCCGGTTGATCATCGCCACCATGCCGTCCTGGCCGAGGCGCCGCGTGCCGTCGCCGACGCGGCCCTCGATCAGGCCGTCCGTGTACATCATCAGACTCCAGGCGCCGCCCAGCTCCACCTGCCGGCGCGGCCACCTCGCGCGCGGCAGCAGGCCCAGGGCCGGTCCGCCGTCCTCGTACGGGAGCAGCTGCGCCGCCCGTCCGTGGCGGGCGATCAGCGGCGCGGGGTGCCCGGCGAGGCACAGGCCCGCGCGGCGGCCGTCCGGGGCGATGTCCACCGTGCAGAGCGTCGCGAAGATCTCCTCGCTCTCCCGCTCGTGCTCCAGGACCTCCTGGAGCGTGGACAGCAGCTCGTCGCCGCACAGCCCCGCCAGCGTCAACGCGCGCCACGCTATGCGCAGTTCCACGCCGAGCGCGGCCTCGTCCGGGCCGTGGCCGCAGACGTCGCCGATCATCGCGTGCACCGTGCCGTCCGGGGTGCGGACCGTGTCGTAGAAGTCCCCACCGAGCAGGGCGCGGCTGCGGCCCGGGCGATAACGCGCCGCGAAGCGCAGGTCGGAGCCGTCGAGGAGCGGGGTCGGGAGCAGCCCGCGTTCCAGCCGGGCGTTCTCCTGGGCGAGCAGCCGGGACTCGGTGAGCTGGTGCTGTGCGACGTCGGCCCGTTTGCGCTCGACGGCGTAGCGGATGGCCCGGCTCAGCAGCCTGCTGTCCAGCTCGCCCCGGAAGAGATAGTCCTGTGCGCCCACCCGGACCGCCTCGGCGGCCAGCTCGGCGTCGTCCTCCGCGGTGAGGGCGAGCACGGCGTGCCGGGGTGCGATCCGCAGCACGTGCTTGAGCGTGGCGAGCCCGTCCTCCTCGCCCTCCCCGTCGTCCCGCGCCTCGGCGCCGGCCGGCAGGGCCAGGTCCAGCAGGATGCAGTCCACGTCGTCGGTGAGGAGCCGGCCCGCCTCGGTGAGATTCCGGGCGGCACGGATACGGACCCGGGCGCCGGCCGCGGTGGAGAGCTCCGGGGCGGTGAAGGTGCCCGCAGGGTCGTCCTCGATCACGAGGAGGGTGAGGCCGGCGCCGGAGCTGTTCTCCGCGGCGGGCGCGGAACACGGCTGCGGTACGGGTACGGGCATCGGTTCGGGTTTCCTTCCCTCCCCCCGAGGGCGCGGCGGAGCGACGAACGACGTCCCGCCAGACGGGGACCATAGCGGTACGGACCAGGGGAACGGAATGGCGACCCGCCCGCCGCGCCTGGCATATGCACCGCCATAAGCCGCGTCCCACCACGGATCAGACACGGTGGCCGCGCGGAGGCGGCCGATCCCGACATGACAAAGGTCACGCCACGGGGGCCGGCGGAGCCGGCGGGGTTGGCGGGGTTGGCGCACCCGCGTCGGGGGCCGGGCCCGGGGCCGCCCGGCTGGGCTGCGACTGCCCGCGAGCGTCGGGTCGGCGGCGGAGGGCCCGCGTTGACATGGGCCCCGTGCGGGCCCGGGCGTGCGTGGCACTGCGCGTGCGCGGGTCCGGGGCGTGCGGTCAGCCGTGCACGTACCCACCGGGGACCCGGCCCAGGGCCTGCTCGCCGGGCCCCGCGCCGCCCGCCCGCAAGTCAACGAGGAAGCCCGACGCCGCTCCGGGCCGGCCGGTCCGCCGGGCCCACGGCCACGCAGCGGCGTCCGGCCCCGAGGGCGGCGCTTCGCCTCGCCTACCCGGGTGCGGGTTGCCCTCGCTAGGGCAGCTGCGTCCGGTGTGGCGGTGCGCCACCGCCGCCGCGTTCCGGCCTCGGGCCAGCGTCTCGCCTGTCCGGGTGCGGGCTGCCCCCGCTAGGGCAGCTGCGTCCGGTGTGGCGGTGCGCCACCGCCGCCGCGTTCCGGCCTCGGGCCAGCGTCTCGCCTGTCCGGGTGCGGGCTGCCCCGCTGGGTCAGCCGTGTCAGGCGCGGCGGAGTGCCACCGCAGCTGTGCCCGCCCGGGGCACCCGCGTCCGACCCGGCGCCGAGCACCGCGGCCGCACGCCGCCGCGCCCGCCAGGGCGACCGTGTCCGGCGTGGCCGCGCGCCACCGAAGCCGATTCGCACCCCGCCCCGCCAGGGGCACCCGCATCCGCCGCGGCGGGGCGTCACCGCGGCCGCACCCCGCCCCGCCGTCCGCCCAAGGACTACGCGTCGGGGCGGACCACGCCGAGTATCTGCATGGAGCCCGCGCCCGCGAGGGTGACGTCGCGGCCGGGGCGAGGGGCGTGGATGATCTGGCCGTTGCCCACGTACATGCCGACGTGGGTGGCGTCGGAGTGGTAGATGATCAGGTCGCCGGGGCGCATGTCCTGGATCGCGATGTGCGGCAGCAGTCGCCACTGCTCCTGCGAGGTGCGCGGGATCGGGCGGCCCGCCGCCGCCCACGCCTGGGACGTCAGGCCGGAGCAGTCGTACGACTTGGGGCCCTCCGCGCCCCACACGTACGGCTTGCCGATCTGCGCGGTCGCGAAGGCCACCGCCTGCTTGCCGAGCGGGCTCGCGTCCCGGTTGATCTCCTTCAGCGCGCCGGAGTCGAGCCACGCGGTCTGCGCCTGCCGCGCCGCCTCCCGCTCCAGTTCGAGGAGGCGGGCCCGCTCCTCCTTCTCCAGTCGCGATTCCAGCTTCTTCGCCGCCGCTATCTGCGAGTTGATCTTCTTCTTGGCCTTGGCCTGCTTGACCCGGTTGGCTTCCAGCTTGGTCCAGTTGGTGCTGGCGTCCTTGGTGTACGTCTCCAAGTCCTGCTGCGTCTTGGTCAGTTCCTCCAGGAGCCCCTTGCTGGCCTGCTGGCCCTGGCGGGTGCGGTTGATGCCGTCGAGGAAGAGCTGCGGGTCGCCGCTGAGCATGAGCCGAGCGCCCGGTGGGAGTCCGGCGTTGCGGTACTCCTCGCGGGCCTGGGCGCCGGCCCGGTTCTTGAGGGCGGTGATCTTCGCCCGGCCCTCGACTATCGACTGCGCCAGCTCGACCAGCTCGCCGGACTGCTTCCTGGCCTTCTCCTCGGCGAGGTTGTACGCGTCGGTGGCGGCGCCCGCCTCCAGATACAGCTCGTCGATCTCCGCGCGCACCTCTTCGAGGCTCTTCCCGCCGCCGTCGGCGGACTCCGGCGGTGTCGGCGCGGCGAACGCCTGGACCGGCGAGGCGAGGACCGCCAGCGCGCAGACCAGAGTCATCGCGGCTGCGGCACAGTGGCGTCGGTACACGAGCTCCCCCTCCGAGCAGTTCCCAGCTGTTCGAGCAGTACCAGAAAACTGATTAACCGTCAGTAACATGTAGTGTCGACCAGATCGTGCCATGCCGTACTGAAAAGCAACAGAGGCAGACACACTCCGGCCTTCGGGCGGCACTTCGCTATTCCGTCACTCCCCGCTACCCCGCGCCCCCCGGCGTCCCACTCAGTCCGACGAACGGAGCCCGCTGGCCGTTCCCGCCGCGGGGGTGAATCCCGGCGCAACGAGGAAGTGCCCGCGCGCCGTCCGAATGCGCCCCCTCACCACCCCCCGGGCTCCAGCGCCCCCCATGCCACCGTGACCTCGCCCTGGCGCCACCGCCGCCCCCCGTCCGTCAGTGGCCAGTCGCCCGAGAGCGCCCGCACCGCGGTGATCCAGCGCTGCCGGGCCCCCAGCGAGGCGTAGGGCGCCGCGGCCGCCCACGCCCGGTCGAAGTCGCGCAGGAAGGCGTGCACCCGCTCGCCCGGGACATTGCGGTGGATCAGCGCCTTCGGCAGCCGTTCGGCGAGATCGGACGGCCGGTCCAGCGAGCCGAGCCGGGTCGCGAAGGTCACCGTACGCGGCCCCTCCGGCCCCAGCGCCACCCACACGTGCCGGCGCCCGATCTCGTCGCAGGTGCCCTCCACCAGCAGCCCGCCCGGCGCCAGCCGCTCGCACAGCCGCTGCCAGACCCCGGCCACCTCGCCCTCGTCGTACTGGCGCAGCACATTCGCCGCCCGGATCAGGGAGGGCCGCTCCGGCAACGGGATCTCGAAACCGCCGTGCCGGAAGGTGAGGCCCTCGCGGGCGTACGGCTGCGCGGCGGCGACCCGCTCCGGGGAGATCTCGATGCCGACCACCGCCGTGCGCGGTTCGGCGGTGCGCAGGCGCGCCAGCAGCTCGACGGCGGTCCAGGGCGCGGCCCCGTAACCGAGGTCGACGGCGACGGGGGTGTCGGCGCGGCGCAGGGCGGGGCCGTGCGCGGCGGCGATCCAGCGGTCCATACGGCGCAGCCGGTTCGGATTGGTGGTCCCGCGCGTCGCGGTGCCGATCGGGCGCATGACACAGAGCGTAACGATCCGGGAGGATGCGGGCGCAGGGCGGGTGGGAGAGCATCGGGACGGGCCCCGCGTTCGCACCGTAATGATTTGGTAAAACGGAAATGAAAGGGGGGATTCCGCTGTTCCCCACCTTCGAAGGGAACGTGCGCCCCTTCGGTGCCATGCCGTGAACCGCGCCGGCACCGGGGCCCAGCGAGGAGGACGGACGACGTGACCCAGTACGTCTCGCGGCTCGGCAGCAGCCGTGGCGCACCACGTCGCAGGTTCCCCGCAGGTCTCACCGGCTCCTTCACCACCGGTCACCGCAGGCCCCGCCGCATCGCGATGCTCTCCGTGCACACCTCCCCGCTGCACCAGCCGGGGACGGGCGACGCCGGCGGGATGAACGTGTACATCGTGGAGCTGGCCAGGCGGCTCGCCGCGATCAACATCGAGGTCGAGATCTTCACCCGCTCCACCACCGGAGGGCTGCCCCCGGCCGTGGACCTGGCGCCCGGTGTCCTCGTCCGGCACATCGACGCGGGGCCGTACGAGGGGCTGGCCAAGGAGGAGCTGCCCGCGCAGCTCTGCGCCTTCACCCACGGTGTGATGCAGGCGTGGGCCGGTCAGCGCCCCGGCTACTACGACCTCGTCCATTCCCACTACTGGCTCTCCGGACACGTCGGCTGGCTGGCCGCGCAGCGCTGGGGTGTTCCCCTCGTGCACGCCATGCACACCATGGCCAAGGTGAAGAACGCCGCGCTCGCCGAGGGCGACAGCCCCGAGCCCGCCGCCCGGGTCATCGGCGAGACCCAGATCGTGGACGCCGCCGACCGGCTGATCGCCAACACCGCCGAGGAGGCGGGCGAGCTGGTCCGGTTCTACGACGCCGACCCGCAGGCCGTCGCCGTCGTCCACCCCGGCGTCAACCTCGACCGTTTCCGCCCCGGCGACGGCCGGGCCGCCGCCCGGGCCCGTCTCGGCCTTCCGCAGGACGCCCTGATCCCCCTCTTCGCGGGCCGCATACAGCCGCTGAAGGCCCCCGACGTGCTGCTGCGGGCGGTCGCCGTGCTGCTGGATCGGAACCCCTCGCTGCGGCCCCGGATCGTGGTGCCCGTCGTCGGCGGCCCCAGCGGCAGCGGCCTCGCGAAGCCGGAGGGCTTGCAGAAGCTCGCGGCCCGGCTGGGCATCGCGGACGTCGTGCGCTTCCACCCGCCGGTCGGGCAGGACCAGCTCGCCGACTGGTTCCGGGCCGCGTCCGTGCTGGTCATGCCCTCGTACAGCGAGTCCTTCGGGCTCGTCGCGATCGAGGCCCAGGCGACCGGGACACCGGTCGTCGCGGCGGACGTGGGCGGCCTGCCGGTCGCCGTGCGCGACGGCGTCAGCGGCTTCCTGATTCCGGGGCACGATCCGGCCGCTTACGCCCAGGCGCTGGAGCGGTTCGCGCAGGCGCCGGAGCTGGTCGCCCGGATGGGCGGGGCGGCGGCGGAGCACGCCCAGCGGTTCGGCTGGGACACGGCGGCGGCCGCCACGGCGGAGGTTTACACGGCGGCCATTCAGGAACACCGCAGGCGGACGCGTACCCGCGTGTGACCCCCGTACGCCCCCGACCGCGCGCCCTTGCCACCTGACGTACGCTCGAAACATGGCTGACGCACCCGTACCGGCGAAGAACGAGGCCACCCGGGCCGCCCAGGTCCTCGAAGCGAGCTTCGCCGACGCCGGGCTCGACTGGGAGAGCCCCGCACCGGGCAACTACGTCGTCCAGCTCCCCGGTACCCGCAAGCTGTCGACCACCTGCTCACTGATCGTCGGCGCGCACAGCCTCTCCCTCAACGCCTTCGTCATCCGGCACCCCGACGAGAACGACGCGGCGGTGCACCGATGGCTGCTGGAACGGAACCTGCGCCTGTTCGGCGTGAGTTACGCGATCGACCCGCTCGGGGACATCTACCTCACCGGCAAGCTGCCGCTGTCCGTGGTGACGCCCGATGAGGTGGACCGGCTGCTCGGCTCCGTGCTGGAGGCGGCGGACGGCGCCTTCAACTCCTTGCTGGAGATCGGGTTCGCGACCGCGATCCGCAAGGAGTACGCCTGGCGGGTCGCGCGCGGCGAGTCCACCCGTAATCTCGACGCCTTCGCGCACCTCACCCAGCGCCCCGCGGGCTGACCTCGCGTCACCCCCGTACGCGCGTCGCCGACTCGATCTCCTTCAGCGTGGCCTCAAGACGGGGTGCGACCTCGTTCCAGGTCCACTCCAGCTGGTCACCTGACGTGCCGCGCGGCACGGTCTCCACCAGCATGATCAGATACAGATACGCGCGATAGAGCGCGAGCCGCAGCCGGAGCGGACCGTCGAACTCCACGGGCCCGCCCGGCGCCTCTTCCCCGTAACCGGCGAGGAAATCCTTGTCGTCCGCGATGTCACCCAGCAGAGCGAGCGACACGAAGTCGGCGGCCGGGTCGCCCCAGAACATCCGCTCCCCGTCGATGACCCCGCCCACCCGCCGCGCACCCGGCTCACCGGTGACCAGGATGTTCCCCTGCCACAGATCGAAGTGGACCAGGGCGGGCCGGGTCACGTCGTCCAGTGCGTACGAGGCGCCGCCGAGCACCGTGGCGGTCTCCGCCGCCGTACGGGGGAGCCGGGCCGCGTACGTCCGCGCGTCGGCCAGGACCGCGTCCGTCATCGTGGTGAACGCCTGCCGCCAGGTGGGCGCGAGCGGGCCGAGCGCCTGCGAGGGGTAGCCGAAGCCGCCCGGCGCGGGCAGGCCGTGCAGCCGGCCGACGATCCGCCCGAGCTCGGTGCGCAGCCGCGCCTCCTCGCCGTCGGCCATCGTGCCGGTCAGCTCGTGCCAGGGGCGGCCGGGGCGGGCGGACATGACCACGTACGGGCCGGTGGGGGCGGCCGGGTCGAGCTCGGCGCGTACGACGACGGGCACGGTGGCCTCGTCGGCGGCCCGGTAGAACGTCACCTCGTTGACCAGCAGGTCGTGTTCGTACGACAGACGGTCCCCGGCGGCCGGCGGCGGCACCTTCACCACATGTTCCCGCCCGTCCGTCAGCCGGACGAGGCTGACGGCGTTGTACGTGCCCCCGGTGAGCGGTTCGCAGGAGGCGACCAGGCCGGGCGGTGTACCCAGCGCGCCGAGGACGTCGGCGGGAACGGAATCGATCGGCACGGCGGGCTCCCCCTGAACGGTGTGCGCGAAGTGATCACGACGTCGTCACGATCACGTGCGATGCCCAAGGTAAAGGATTGCCAAACCACAGCGGGCTCATAGAGTTGGATCACCCCCACGCACCTCCGTTTCAGCCGCGCCGAACCCGGCGGGGCTGCTCGCGTGCGGGCGAAACACTTTGAGCAGAAGGACGGGCCATGCGACCCACTGTCATACGCCGTACCGCCGTTGCCGCCACCGTGATGTCCCTGGCGCTGTTCACCGCCGCCTGTGGCTCGGACGGTGACGACAAGGGCGCCGACAAGGCGGCCGGCTCCTCGGCCCAGCCGTCGGAGAAGGGCGCCGACAAGGGCGCGGAGGCTCCCGCGAAGGCGCTGTCCGCGGCGGAGCTTGAGCAGGTCTCGCTGGCGCAGGGCGACGTCAAGGACCACAAGATCACCAAGGCCGGTCCGGCCGACCTGATCGAGGCGAAGGACGTGACCGCGGACAAGGAGTCCTGCGACGTCTTCGGCGACGCGCTGATGGGCGCCAAGGCCGGTTCGCCCGCCGCCGCCACGCAGCGCAAGGTGGTCAGCGTGCCGAAGAAGGACGCGGACAAGGACATCAGCGACCCGGAGGAGGCGTTCAAGGCCGCCTTCGACATCACCACCACGATGACCACGCTCGCGTCGTACGACGGCAAGGGCGCCGAGGAGACGCTGGCCGCGCTGCGCACCGCCGCGACGGAGTGCGCGGGCGGCTTCACGCTCACCGTCGCCGGTGACAAGCAGAAGGTCGCCAAGATCACGGAGGAGCAGGTCAAGGGCGGCGAGGAGGCTGCGGCCTGGACCGTGACGGTGGAGTCGGACGGCGAGAAGAACTCGCTCAAGCTCACCGCGCTGCGGCAGGGCGCGACGCTCGCCACGCTCAGCTCGATGAACCTCGCGGCCGCGGGCTCCGGCGAGGACTTCGACCTGCCGACCGCGGTGATCGACGCGCAGGCGAAGAAGCTCGCCTGACCTCTCGTCAAGGAAGCGGAACGAGCCGTACGACGGTGACGGTGAGGACTGAACCGGAGACGTAATAGAGCACGATCGCCCCGGCGACCGTCGCCTCCCGGCGATCGTGCTCTCCCTTGACGGCGGTCGACCCGTGCCCATAGGGCTCATGCCCCAGGGTCGCCGCCATCTCGTCCCGGAATGTTTCACTGTCCGCCATCTTGGCAAGGGTGTCGTCGGCGGGTGGCGCGTAGGAGATCCGGAAGCTCAAGCGACGCTCCGCCTCTCGGCCTCGTCCCGCGCCAGCCGGTCCAGAATCCGCTCGGCCTCCGGATCGGGCACGGCCTCCAGCATCCAGTGCCGCATCACGGCCTGGATCTCATGCACCCCGGCCTCATTGATGGCCCGCTCGAACTCCGCCCGCCGCCCCTCCGGCAACGCGTCCCGGATCGCCGGAATGCTGTTGGGCACCTCGACCTCGGCACCCCCGACAAAGGTCTTCAACGGCTCACCCATAACCGCCCTCCCGCACTCTTCCCCGCATGGGGCACAGGGTACGGGGCGGGGTGACGCGCGTCACTTCCGCCTGTGCCACCACCGGGTCGGGGCGGCCGCCGCGACATCGGCGCCGACTGCGGGTCGCTGCGGCAGGCCCCGTACGGCTGTACGTATGTGATCGAAGGTGGCCACGGGGTGATGCGTCGTCCCGGATTCGCCTTCGCCGGGCAGCAGTACGCCGAGGCACACCAGCCTGAAGTTGCGGTCCGCAAGGTGGCGTGCGACGAAGACCGGCGCCCCGGCACAGCCTTGGGGTACGTGCCCACTCCATACAAACCCACGTCCCTCGCCGTGGCGCACGACCTCGCCGATCACCACGGCCTGTTCGCGCTGCGTGCGGTCCGGTCCCACGTCGTGGCCCAGCGCGTACGCAGGCACCGGGCCGTCGCCCAGCAGAGAGATGTCCTCCGGCTTCGCGGCGATGCCGTCGGTGATCTCGTCGGTCGCCCACGCCCACTTTTTCCGGCGCGCGAGCGCGTGCAGCACGTCGGTGGGCAGGACCGAGACGCCGGAGTCGCCGAGCGGTATCCAGCCTTCCTGGAACCGCAGCATCATCAGGCCGTTCGCGCTCATGGGTGTATCCGACAGCTCGTGCCGCAAACGTATCTCGGCGAGGTCGTACCGGGTCGACGCCCCTGCGGTCACGAGGTACTGCACGTAGGTTTCGCTGTCGTCGTCCTCGGACACGAGATCGTTGAACCAGAACGCCGTCCCGAAGGAATCCCCGTGGTGGGCCCGCTGATACGGCAGCGTCGCGCGGCGGCAGCTGTCGAGGATGGCGTTGATGGTTGACCGGTGATCGGCCGTCTGTTCGGGCACGAGGCCGAACCTATGCGAGGAAGCCGGTGCTCCGCAGTACCTCGCGCGAAGGCCCCCGCCTGACCGTGCAGGGCGGGGGCCTTCGCGGGGGCGGGTGCTACTTCTTGCCCTGGTTCTTCACGGCCTCGATGGCGGCCTTTGCCGCGTCTGCGTCGAGGTAGGTGCCGCCCGGGTTCAGGGGGCGGAAGTCCGCGTCGAGTTCGTAGGTGAGCGGGATGCCCGTGGGGATGTTCAGGCCCGCGATGTCGGCGTCGGAGATGCCGTCGAGGTGCTTGACCAGGGCGCGGAGGCTGTTGCCGTGGGCGGCGACGAGGACCGTGCGGCCGGTCAGGAGGTCCGGGACGATGCCGTCGTACCAGTACGGCAGCATGCGCGTGACGACGTCCTTCAGGCACTCCGTGCGCGGGCGGATCTCCGGCGGGATCGTCGCGTAGCGCGCGTCGTCGCTCTGGGAGAACTCGGTGCCGTCCTCAAGGGCGGGCGGCGGGGTGTCGTACGAGCGGCGCCAGAGCATGAACTGCTCCTCGCCGAACTCGGCGAGCGTCTGCGCCTTGTCCTTGCCCTGGAGCGCGCCGTAGTGGCGCTCGTTCAGACGCCAGGAGCGGTGTACGGGGATCCAGTGGCGGTCCGCGGCCTCCAGCGCGAGCTGGGCGGTGCGGATGGCGCGCTTCTGGAGGGAGGTGTGCAGCACGTCGGGGAGCAGGCCGGCGTCCTTCAGCAGCTCACCGCCGCGGACCGCCTCCTTCTCGCCCTTCTCGGTGAGGTTGACGTCCACCCATCCGGTGAACAGGTTCTTCGCGTTCCACTCGCTCTCGCCGTGACGGAGGAGGATCAGCTTGTACGGTGCGTCGGCCATGAGTCCGAGCGTAATCGAACCCGTCCGAGCCGCGCGCGACCGGTCACAGAGCGGACATGCCGGAGGAGGGGCCTGCCGACGTTTGACGGGGGGCGTCAATTGAGTGGCAGCGGCATCCCTCGGATTCGTAATGTTCGGACCGTCGGTGGGCCTCTTACCTCCCCCGGCTCATCCGTCGTACGCCCCTGGGGGGAACCCGCATGTCTGCCACCGGTCTCGGACGGGCCACCCGCGCCACCCGGGAAACCGTCTCCGGGCTCCCCAGGGAGTTCTGGTGGCTGTGGACCAGCACCCTGGTCAACCGCCTGGGCGCGTTCGTCGCCACCTTCATGGCCCTGTATCTGACCCTGGACCGCGGCTACTCCGCCTCGTACGCCGGTCTTGTCGCCGCCCTCCACGGGCTCGGCGGGGTCGTCTCCTCGCTCGGCTCCGGGGTGCTGACCGACCGCGTCGGGCGGCGGCCCACCATGCTCGCCGCTCAGCTCTCCACCGCCGCCGCGGTCGCCGTGCTCGGTTTCATGACGCATCCGGTGGCCATCGCCGGGGTCGCCTTCCTCGTCGGCATGGCGAGCAACGCCTCCCGCCCGGCGGTCCAGGCGATGATCGCCGACATCGTCCCCGCGAAGGACCGGGTGCGGGCCTTCTCCCTCAACTACTGGGCCATAAACCTCGGCTTCGCGGTCTCCTCCGCGGGCGCCGGGTTCGTCGCCGAGTACAGCTATCTCGCGGGCTTCGTCGGCGAGGCCGCGATGACCCTCGTCTGCGCGGTCGTCGTCTTCCTGAAGGTGCCGGAGTCCCGCCCGGAGCGGTCCGGCGGCGGGCGCACGGCCGGCGGGGTGCCCGCCGAGGACGGCGTACGGCTCTCCACCGTGCTGCGCGACGGACGGTTCATGGGTGTCGTCGGCCTGTCGTTCGTGATCGCGCTGATCTTCCAGCAGGGTTACGTGGGCCTGCCGGTGGCCATGGGCGCGGACGGGCTCAGCAGCTCCGACTTCGGTACGGCGATCGCCGTCAACGGCGTCCTCATCGTGGTGCTCCAGATCCCCGTCACCCGGTTCATCCAGAGCCGCGACCCGCGCCGGCTGCTCGTCGCCTCCTCGCTGCTCGCGGGATACGGCTTCGGGCTGACGGCGTTCGCCGGCTCCGTCGGGGTGTACGCGCTGACCATCAGCGTGTGGACGGTCGCCGAGATCATCAACGCGCCCGTGCAGAACGGCCTGGTCGTCCAGCTGTCCCCGGCCCACGGCAGGGGCCGCTACCAGGGCATGTACACCCTGTCCTGGTCGGCCGCCGCGCTCATCGCCCCGCTGATGTCCGGTGTGGTCATCGACCACTTCGGCGCCGCCTGGCTGTGGGCGACCACCGCCCTCCTGGGCACGGTGGCCTCGGCCGGCTACTGGCTGCTCATGCGCGGGCTGCCGGTGGCGGAGACCGCCGCACCGGCGCGGCCGTCCGGGGCACGGGTCACGAAGGCGGAGGCGTCACCCTCGTAACCCGTACGCCACCCTCGTAACCCGTACGGCCCAGCGGCCGGCGGTGTCAGCCGGAGCAGCCCCCGCACTGGCACGGCGCTCCGGACTGGCAGCCGCACCCGCAGCCCGATCCGCAGCCGCAGGCGCCCAGCACGGTCAGCGGCATCACCTCGGCTGGCGCCTCCCGCTCCGGTTCGGTCATGGGGGAGTCGGCCATGGTTCCTCCTCAAGGCGTACGACAGGGCCGCACGCCCACCGAGGGGCCCGCGACCGGGGCGTACGGACACGTCGTGCCGCCCCGACTCATTGCATGCCCACCCGGACGGGCGCATCAACGGCGCACACGCGCAGGAACGTGTGTACGAGCCGTGCGCGCGGGCGTGCGCCCGGTCACCGAGCGCCCCGCCCTTCCCGCGCCGGAGCCGTCCTAAGCCCCGTTTGTCGAAAGCCCGTCGACTACTAGGCCCCGTCGACCGGCGTGGGCTGCTGGATCTCGTCCGCGTGCTCACCCGTCACCAGATAGACCACGCGCTTCGCCACCGACACCGCGTGGTCCGCGAACCGCTCGTAGTAACGGCCGAGCAGCGTCACGTCGACGGCCGTCTCGATGCCGTGCTTCCAGCGATCGTCCATCAGATGCTGGAACAGCGCGCGGTGCAGCAGGTCCATCTCGTCGTCGTCCTGCTCCAGCTGGAGCGCGAGGTCGACGTCCTTGGTGACGATCACCTCGGCCGCCTTCGCCATCAGGCGCTGCGCGAGCTGGCCCATCTCCAGGATGGTGGCGTGCAGGTCGTGCGGGACCGCGGACTGCGGGAAGCGCAGCCGGGCCAGCTTGGCGACATGCTGGGCGAGGTCGCCCGAGCGCTCCAGGTCCGCGCTCATCCGCAGCGACGTCACCACGATCCGCAGATCGGTCGCCACCGGCTGCTGGCGGGCCAGGAGCGCGATGGCCCGCGCCTCCAGCTCGTGCTGGAGGTCGTCCACCTTCTGGTCGGCGGCGATCACCGACTCCGCCAGCTTCAGATCGGCGTCGAGCATCGCCGTCGTCGCCCGGCCTATCGCCGAGCCGACGAGCCGGGCCATCTCGACCAGGCCCTCGCCGATCGAGTCGAGTTCCTCGTGGTACGCGTCACGCATGGGTGTCCCTCTCCAGTCCTTGACCGAGGCCGGGGCCCGCCGACGACCGGCTCCGAACCCCACGGCACCACCGTGACGGGCGTACGCGTCGGATTCCGACCGGCCAAGTGAACCGGCCCTTGCCCCTCGGTGAACTCTGGGCGACGAGTGACCGAGGAGGGCCCCGGACGGCTGGGAGAGTGTCCGACGTGCCGCATAACCTGGACACATGGACGTGAACGCGGCGGTCGCCGCAGCTGCCGCGATCGCCGGTGTCGGTACCGGTGTGATCGCCATGCTGGCGTTCCGCTGGAGCGAGCGCGACCAGAAGAAGCCGACGCGCACCTCCCCGCGGCCCGACAGCGGCGCCCCGCTGCCCCCGGGCGTCGACACGGTCCTGTCCGTGCTCAGCTCCTCCGCGGTGGTGCTGGACGAGAGCGACAGCGTCGTCAAGGCCAGCTCCGCCGCCTATGCGCTGGGGCTTGTCCGGGGCGGCCGCCTCGCCGTCGAGCCGATGCTCAACATGGCGCGGGACACCCGCCGCGACGGCGAGATACGCCAGGTCGAACTGGACCTCCCGCGCCGCGGCACGGGCCGGGGCGAGGCCCTGGCGGTCTCCGCGCGGGTCGCCCCGCTCGGCTCCCGGCTGGTGCTGCTGCTCGTGGAGGACCTCACCGAGGCCCGCCGCATCGAGGCGGTCCGGCGCGACTTCGTCGCCAACGTCAGCCATGAGCTCAAGACCCCGACCGGCGCCCTGTCCCTGCTTTCGGAGGCCGTGCTCGACGCCTCCGACGACCAGGAGGCCGTCGAGCACTTCGCCCGCCGCATGCAGATCGAGGCGACCCGGCTCACCAATCTCGTCCAGGAGCTGATCGACCTCTCCCGGGTGCAGAACGACGACCCGCTGGAGGACGCCGAGCCGGTCCGGGTGGACGAGCTGGTCGCCGAGGCCATCGACCGCTGCCGCCAGCAGGCGGGCTCCAAGCAGATCACCATGGCCGCCGGCGGCACCGCCGACCTGCGGATATGGGGGAACCGCGGCCAGCTCGCCGCGGCCCTGGGCAATCTGGTCGAGAACGCCGTCAACTACAGCCCCGCCCGCACCCGCGTCGGCATCGCCGCCCGCCGCGTGGTCGTGCCCGGCGGGGACGAGATCGAGATCGCCGTGACCGACCAGGGCATCGGCATCTCCGAGAAGGACCGGGAACGGGTCTTCGAACGCTTCTACCGCGTCGACCCGGCCCGCTCACGCGCCACCGGTGGTACGGGCCTCGGCCTGGCCATCGTCAAACACGTGGCCGCCTCGCACGGCGGGGAGGTCACCGTGTGGAGCTCGGAGGGACAGGGCTCCACCTTCACCCTGCGGCTGCCCGAAGCGGGCTCCGCACGCGGCCGGGACCGTGCGTCCGGCGGCCCGCTCATCGTCAACGGCGACGAGGCGTCCCACCCGGACGCCGCCCCCGACTCCTTTGATTCATTCCCTTCCCCGGAGGCCCTTCCGTGACCCGAGTGCTTGTCGTCGAGGATGAGGAATCCTTCAGCGACGTCCTGTCCTACATGCTCCGCAAGGAAGGCTTCGAGGTCGCCATCGCGGCCACCGGACCCGACGGCCTGGACGAGTTCGAGCGCAACGGCGCCGACCTCGTGCTGCTCGACCTGATGCTGCCCGGACTCCCCGGCACCGAGGTCTGCCGCCAGCTGCGCAGCCGCTCCAACGTGCCCGTGATCATGGTGACCGCCAAGGACAGCGAGATCGACAAGGTCGTCGGCCTGGAGATAGGGGCCGACGACTACGTCACCAAGCCCTTCTCCTCCCGCGAGCTCGTCGCCCGCATCCGTGCCGTGCTGCGCCGGCGCGGCGAGCCCGAGGAGGTGGCCCCCGCCGCCCTGGAGGCCGGACCGGTCCGCATGGACGTCGACCGGCACGTCGTCACGGTCTCCGGCGGCAAGGTCGACCTGCCGCTGAAGGAGTTCGACCTGCTGGAGATGCTGCTGCGCAACGCGGGCCGGGTGCTGACCCGGATGCAGCTCATCGACCGGGTCTGGGGCGCGGACTACGTGGGCGACACCAAGACCCTCGACGTCCACGTGAAGCGGCTGCGGGCCAAGATCGAGCCGGACCCGGGCGCGCCCAGGTTCCTGGTGACGGTGCGGGGCCTCGGGTACAAGTTCGAGCCGTAGGCCGGCCCGTACGCATGACATGGCCGAGGCGCCTCCCCCGGTGGGAAGGCGCCTCGGCCATGTGCGGTGCGGGGTGCGGCTCAGCCGGGCTGGCCGGACTCGGAGGACGAGGCCGACGCGTCGCCGGACGGGCTTCCGGACGCGTCCGGCGACGCGGAGTCGGTGGCGGAGCCGGACGGCGAGGCGTCCGGCGTCGTCGCAGGCTCGGGCAGCGCGCTGGGGCCGAAGCCCTTGAAGTAATGCTTCGCCGGGACGACCGAGGCGGCCAGCGAGATGTCGCCGGAGTTGCTGAGCTTGAAGACCAGCGGCTGCACGTTGCCGTTCTCGGTGGCCTCGTCGCCGTTCTCGATGACGGCGGAGGCGTTGCCCTGTCCGCCCAGGATCACCCGGCCGCCGGCCGGCACGACGACCGGACCCGAGCCCTCGGCGGGGTGCAGCTGCACGGTGCCGCTGCCGCCCTTCAGGGTGATGGACTCCAGGGTCTCCGGCTCGGAGCCGTTGTTGAACAGCGTGGCGGTGACGACCGCCGGGCCCTTGGCGTCGCGCTCGGGCTGGGTGATGACGTTGGCGTTCTGGATCTTGATGGCGCCGGACCGGGTGGAGGCGTTGTCCGGCCGGACTTCGAGCGTCTGCGCGTTGTTGCCCGCACCGCATGCGGTGAGCGCGGTGATCGAGAACGCGATGGCAGTGGCGGCGAGGGCGCCGTGTCGAAGGCTGCGGCTCACGGCGGCGGCAACTCCTTGAACGTGCGGACGGTTCGGACGGGTCGGGCGCCTGAGGTAAAGCCGCCCTAAGGGTCTGTCAGCCGTCAGGTTACCGAGCCCTCCTCGCCGCCCCGCAACCGACCCGCCCCTGACGGTCCCGTGATCGCGGGGCCCGGCCGGGTACGGACATTCGCGGTCCCTCCACATAACGCGCTTGATCAAATTCCGGCCACGTGTTCGCCCCGGGCTTCCTGCGCTGTTCACGGACGGTGGCGCATTCATTGCGCATAATCCCCGCGGGGGTCGTACGTTGATCAATTTCATTGGCCATCGGTACTTACGCTCGAACGAGTGATCCATCATCGAACGGACTACGGAAAGTTCAGCAAGCGGAACCCGACAAAACGGGACGTTCGTCCCCTTCGAAGCGGGCCGGAGTGTGTGTAACGTCCGCGTTTCCGTGTCGCCGGACAGCCGCTCCGACCTGCGAATACCGTCTTCCGTAGGCCCTCCGCAGCACGTCCCCGTCTCTCTTGTCAAGCCCCGAGATATGCCCTGACCTGCGAAAACGCCATTCAGGAGTAGCGATTCTCGTGTTACTCTTGATAGCCACGGAAGGGGTACCTGTCACATGACGTTCAAGGTTGGCGACACCGTGGTCTATCCCCATCACGGGGCCGCGCTGATCGAGGCTATCGAAACTCGCCAGATCAAAGGCGTGGACAAGACCTACTTGGTGCTCAAGGTCGCTCAGGGCGACTTGACGGTGCGTGTGCCGGCGGACAATGCGGAGTTCGTGGGTGTGCGCGACGTAGTCGGGCAGGAAGGGCTGGACCGCGTCTTCGAGGTGCTGCGCGCACCGTATGCCGAGGAACCGACGAACTGGTCCCGGCGCTACAAGGCAAATCTTGAGAAGCTCGCGTCCGGCGATGTCATCAAGGTCGCCGAAGTCGTTCGCGACCTGTGGCGTCGCGAGCGTGAACGCGGACTCTCCGCAGGTGAGAAGCGCATGCTCGCCAAGGCCCGCCAGATCCTGGTGAGCGAGCTCGCTCTCGCGGAGAACACCAACGAGGACAAGGCCGAGGCTCTCCTCGACGAGGTCCTCGCATCCTGAACCGGATGGCACCGGTCGTGACGACCGGATCGCACCGGCCGTAGATAATGTGCCGCAGTGCCCGCTGACCAGCTGTATTCACGCTGTGTCGTCGGGCGCTGCGGCATGTCCGGACCGCGTTCCAACGGCGAATTCCGGCCACTTACCGACGATCCCCCGGTACACGTCCTTGGTACGTTGCTCGCGATCCTGCTCAAACCGGCGTGCGAGACCGACCCCGAACGGCCGCGGCGTGTCCCGGCTCGCCCGGGGTCACGGAAAGGGTCCCGGTCGAGTCATGGCGCAGCGCCCGGCTCGCTTGTGGCCATACCCACGTCGGCCGTGGACACAAACATGCCGAAGCCTCGGAGTGCAACCGATGTCTGAAGAACCGCGTCCTTACCGCACGGCCGCCGTGATTCCCGCGGCCGGCCGCGGCGTACGGCTCGGCCCCGGCGCCCCCAAGGCGCTCCGCGCGCTCGGCGGGACGCCCATGCTCGTGCACGCCGTCCGCGCCATGGCGGCCTCCCGGCACGTGTCCCTGGTCGTCGTCGTCGCACCGCCCGAGGGCGTCGCCGAGGTCCGCGCCCTGCTGGACGAGTACGCCCTGCCGGAGCGCACCGACTTCCTCGTCGTGCCCGGCGCCGACACCCGCCAGGAATCCGTGCGGCGCGGACTCGACGCGCTCCCCGACACCATCTCCGCCGTCCTGGTGCACGACGCGGCCCGGCCCCTCGTCCCCGTGGACACCGTCGACACCGTCGTGGAGGCCGTACGCGACGGCGCCCCCGCCGTCGTTCCCGCCCTGCCGCTCGCCGACACCGTCAAGGAGGTCGAGCCCGGGGCCCCCGGCGCGCCCGAGCCGGTGCTCGCCACCCCGGCCCGCGCCCGGCTCAGGGCCGTGCAGACCCCGCAGGGCTTCGACCGGGCCACCCTGCTCCGCGCCCACGAGCAGGTCGCGGTCAGCGGCGAGGGCGCGACCGACGACGCCGGCATGGTCGAACAGCTCGGCGCGCCCGTCGTCGTCGTCCCCGGACACGAAGAGGCGTTCAAGGTCACCCGCCCCCTGGACCTGGTCCTGGCCGAGGCGGTTCTCGCACGCAGGAGGGCCAACGATGGCTTCTGAGACCCCCGGGCCCGCCCAGGCCCCCGCACCCGTCATCCCGCGCGTCGGCATCGGCACCGACATCCACGCCTTCGAGGAGGGCCGCGAGCTGTGGTGCGCCGGTCTGCGCTGGGACGGTGAGGGCCCCGGCCTGGCCGGCCACTCCGACGCGGACGTCGTCGCCCACGCCGCGTGCAACGCGCTCTTCTCCGCCGCCGGCCTCGGCGACCTGGGGCAGCACTTCGGCACCGGGCGCCCCGAGTGGTCCGGCGCCGCCGGGGTCACCCTGCTCACCGAGGCCGCCCGGATCGTCCGCGCGGCCGGGTTCGAGATCGGCAACGTGGCCGTCCAGGTCGTCGGCGTACGCCCGAAGATCGGCAAGCGGCGCGAGGAGGCGCAGCAGGTGCTGTCCGACGCGGTCGGCGCCCCCGTCTCGCTGTCCGCGGCCACCTCCGACGGGCTGGGTTTCACCGGGCGCGGCGAGGGTATCGCCGGCCTCGCGACCGCCCTCGTCTACCGCACCGGCTGACCCGCACGCGCGAACGCCCGTACCCACCCCCGTAACAACTGCGCCCGCAATATCCACAGGGGCGCGGGGCACTGGTGCGGGCCCACTACCCTTGAGGGGTGACTATTCGCCTGTACGACACCAGCGCCCGGCAGATCCGTGACTTCGTCCCGCTCACAGCGGGCTGCGTCTCGATCTACCTCTGTGGCGCGACCGTGCAGGCCGCCCCGCACATCGGGCACATCAGGTCCGGGCTGAACTTCGACATCATGCGCCGCTGGTTCGCCCACCGCGGCTACGACGTGACGTTCGTCCGGAACGTCACGGACATCGACGACAAGATCATCGCCAAGTCCGCCGAGCAGGGCCGCCCCTGGTGGTCCATCGGTTACGAGAACGAGCGGGCGTTCAACGCGGGCTATGACGCGCTCGGCTGCCTGCCGCCCACCTACGAGCCGCGCGCGACCGGGCACATCCCGGAGATGATCGAGATGATGCGGGGCCTCATCGAGCGCGGCCACGCGTACGCCGCCGACGGCAACGTCTACTTCGACGTGCGCTCGTTCCCCGGCTATCTGGAGCTGTCCAACCAGGAGCTGGATGATCTGCGCCAGCCCTCGGGCGACAACGAGACGGGCAAGCGCGACAAGCGTGACTTCGCCATGTGGAAGGCGTCCAAGCCCGGCGAGCCGAGCTGGGAGACCCCCTGGGGGCGCGGCCGCCCCGGCTGGCACCTGGAGTGCTCCGCCATGGCGCACAAGTACCTCGGCACCGCCTTCGACATCCACGGCGGCGGCATCGACCTGATCTTCCCGCACCACGAGAACGAGATCGCCCAGGCCAAGGCGTTCGGCGACGACTTCGCGGGCTACTGGGTGCACAACGGCTGGGTCACCATGTCCGGCGAGAAGATGTCGAAGTCGCTGGGCAACTCCGTGCTCGTCAGCGAGATGGTCAAGACCTGGCGCCCCATCGTCCTGCGCTACTACCTGGGCACCCCGCACTACCGGTCCATGATCGAGTACAGCGAGGAGGCCCTGCGCGAGGCCGAGTCCGCGTTCGCCCGCATCGAGGGTTTCATCCAGCGCGTCACGGAGAAGGCGGGCGAGACCGTCGCCCCGGCCGCCGAGGTGCCGCCCGCCTTCGCCGACGCCATGGACGACGACCTCGGCGTCCCGCAGGCCCTCGCGATCGTGCACACCACGGTCCGCCAGGGCAACTCCGCCCTCGCCGCCGATGACAAGGAGGCCGCCGTCGCGCGCCTCGCCGAGGTCCGCGCCATGCTCGGCGTCCTCGGCCTCGACCCGCTGGACGAGCACTGGGCCGACGAGAGCGACCGCGGCGACGACCTTCACGGGGTGGTGGACACCCTGGTCCGCCTCGTCCTCGACCAGCGGCAGTCCGCGCGCGCCCGCAAGGACTGGGCCGCCGCAGACGCCATCCGCGACCAGCTCAACCAGTCCGGACTCGTCATCGAGGACAGCCCGTCCGGCCCCCGGTGGACGCTCGGCCCGCGCCAGTAGCCACCACATGCCGCCCGGTCCGCCGGGCGGCACACTGCACTTATACGTACGCACGACGAAGCAACGAAACAGGTAGGTCATGGCCGGGAACAGCCAGCGCAGGAACCGCCGCACGTCCAACAAGAAGGGCGCCACGGTCGGCAGCGGTGGCCAGCGACGCCGGGGCCTCGAAGGCAAGGGCCCCACCCCGCCCGCCGAGCAGCGCAAGAAGCACAAGAAGAACCGCATCGCGACCGCCAAGGCCAAGCAGGCCGCCAACCGCCGCCCCGCCCCCCGGCGCGGCGGCGTCAAGGGCACCTCGGAGATGGTCGTCGGCCGCAACCCGGTGTACGAGGCCCTGCGCGACGGCGTCCCCGCCACCACGCTCTACGTCCAGCAGTACATCGACAACGACGAGCGCGTCCGTGAGGCCCTCCAGCTCGCCGGTGAGCGCGGCAACATCAACCTCATGGAGGCGCCGCGCCCCGAGCTGGACCGCATGACGGGCGGGCTCAACCACCAGGGCCTCGTCCTCCAGGTCCCGCCCTACGAGTACGCCGACCCGCAGGACCTCCTCGAAGCCGCGTACGACAACGGCGAGGACCCGCTCATCGTCGCCCTCGACGGCGTCACCGACCCGCGCAACCTCGGCGCGATCGTCCGATCCGTCTCCGCCTTCGGCGGCCACGGCGTCGTCGTCCCCGAGCGCCGCGCGGCCGGCATGACCGCGGGCGCCTGGAAGTCATCGGCCGGCACCGCCGCCCGTACCCCCGTCTCCAAGGTCACCAACCTGACCCGCGCCCTCGAAGCGTTCAAGAAGGACGGCATCGCGGTCGTCGGCCTCGCCGCCGACGGTGAGCACACCGTCGAGGACCTCGAAGCGCTCGGCGGGCCCGTCGTCGTCGTCATCGGCAGCGAGGGCAAGGGTCTCGGCCGCCTCGTCGGCGAGACCTGCGACTACCGGGTCCGCATCAACATGCCGGGCGGTGCCGAATCGCTCAACGCCGGTGTCGCCGCGGGCATCGTCATGTACGAGGTCGCGCGCCGCCGCGCCTGACCGGACCCGGTCCCAGGGACCACGCGGGGGCGTGCGCGCACGTGCACGCGCCCCCGCGCAACCCCCCACCACCTGTTGACGGGTCTCGGACACCTTCGACACGGTCAAGGCAGTGTCCTAATCACACATCACTCGGTTAGATGAGTGTGGACACCAGAACGCCTCGGTTCGACGAACTACCCGCCCTGAGCATGACCAAGGTGGACTGCGACCCTGCGCAGGTCATCGTCAACCACGCCAGCTTCCGGGTGCAGCTCGCCCCCGGCCAGCGCGCACGGCTGCGCGGTGTGACCCCCGCCGGCGCGCCCAGGATTCCCGCCATGAGCGCCCCCGGAGCCGGCCGCGGCCGGCGCGCCCCCGTCGTCTGGAGCGGCAAGTCCGCCCCCGGCGACCCCGGCGCCACCGGACTCCTCCAGGCCGTACGGAACTCCACCGCGGGCCGCCCCGACACCGCGTACGACCCCTACGACCCGTACGCCTCCTACGAGTTCGACCAGGGGCGCGGCGGCACCGGCACCCAGGTCATCCCGCGCCTCGACGAGTCCCCCCTCGAAGAGACCCAGCCCACCCCGGTCATCGGCGCCCCCCGCTCCGGCGGCCCGCTGCTGCCCCCGATGCGGCGGGCGGTCGGCGCCTACGACCCCGTTGACCCCGGCCCGTACGACCCGGACGGCTACGACGCGCGGGGCCCGTACGACGACGAGCCCGCCGTCGGCCTCACCGACGAGGAGGGCGGCGGCCGCCGCCAGGGCGGCACGGACGATGTACGCCACGCGTACTACCCGGGCCGGCGGATGAACCTCGGCGTCGTCCTGCTGCCGATGCGGGTCTTCCTCGGCTTCATCTCCATCTACGCCGGCATGGGCAAGCTCTGCGACCCCGTCTACTTCGACGGCGGCGAGCGCGGCTCGATGGTCAAGTGGCTCAACTCGCTGCACCCGTGGGCGCTGGCCGAGCCGCTGCGCGAGTTCGCTCTGTCGCACCCCGTCGGCGCCGGGCTCTCGATCGCCTTCCTCCAGGTCGTCGTCGGCGTCCTCACCGTCCTCGGGCTCTGGCAGCGCGTCGCCGCCACCGTCGGCGCCCTGCTGTCCGCCGCCCTCCTGGTCACGGTCAGCTGGCGCACCGTCGCCGCGTACGACGCGCCGGACATCATCTACCTCGCCGCCTGGAGCCCGCTGATCATCGCGGGCGCCCCCGTCTACTCCATCGACGGACGGCTCGCCGGGGAAGCCTGGCGCAAGCTCGGCCCCCGCTCCGAGATCTGGGACCTGCGCCGCCGCGTGCTGCGCCGGGGCGCCGTCGTCGCCAGCGTCGTCGTCGGCCTGACCCTGCTCATCGGCTCGGTCCTCGGCGGCGCCGTCCGCTCGACGGAGGTCGTCACCGTTCCCGGCCCGCACGGCGTCCCGACCAACCAGCTGCCCGGCTCGCCCCTCCCCGACAAGTCCCGCAAGGGCAAGGCGTCCAAGAGCCCCACCGGCCACCAGCCCACGCCCTCGCACAGCACGGCACCGCACACCCCGTCCGCCGACGCCTCGACCCCCTCCTCGGAGAGCGTCCGGGAGACGGGCCAGGCGGCGGGCGCGAGCACCGGGCAGCCCAGCCAGACCCAGGGCACCGGCCAGCAGCCCCCGCAGCAGAGCACCCCCCAGCAGCCCCCCGCCACCAGCTCCGGCCCCAGCTCCTCCGGGACCACCGGCACCGGCGGCGGCTCCAGCACCGGCGGCACCGACCCCGACCCCGGCGCCTCTTCGGGCGGCGACGACGGCAGCGGGGGCCGCAACCCGATCGGCGGCCTCCTCGGCTGACGCGCGGACGCCCGTACGGGAACGGGGTGGGCCCGGAGGGAATCCCTCCGGGCCCACCCCGTTCCCGTACGCCCTACCGCCCGTCCAGCTCCTTGGCGGCCTCCGTCAGGTCCTTCGCGGTGTCGATCGCCCGCCAGTACGCCCCGTGCGGCAACGGATAGCCGGCCAGCCGGCGTTCGCGGGCGAGCCGGGGGAACGTGGTCCGCTCGTGGTCGCCGCGGTCCGGCAGCGCTCCCGTGAAGGCGGGGGAGAACACGTATACCCCGGCATTGATCAGATACGGCGACGGCGGCGCCTCGATGAAGTCGGTGATGTGCCCGAACGCGTCCGTCTCGACCGCGCCCCACGGAATCCGGGGCCGTGCCAGCGCGAGTGTCGCCGTGGCGTCGCGCTCCGCGTGGAACGCGGCCATCTCGCGCAGCGAGAACCGCGTCCAGATGTCGCCGTTGGTCGCGTACCACGGCTCGTCCGGCTCGGGCAGCCGGGCCGCCGCGTACTTCAGGCCGCCGCCGCGCCCCAGCGGCTCGGACTCCACCACCGTGGTCACGCGCAGCGGCAGCACCGCGTCGGCCAGCCACTCCTGGAGCACCTCGGCCAGATGCCCGCACGACACCACGGCGTCGGTCACGCCCTCGGCGGCCAGCCAGGAAAGCTGATGGCCGATGATCGGAGTCCCGGTGCCCGGGATCTCGACCATCGGCTTGGGGCGGTCATCGGTATACGGGCGCAGCCGTGACCCCTGGCCACCTGCCAGGATCACGGCCTGCGTCGGAAACGTATGCATGCCAGGCACGATAAGCCGTGCCCGGCAGCGGGGAGCGTCGCGTCGGTCAGCTGAACTGGGCGACACCCGAGGCGAACGAGGTGTCGCAGACGGGGCGCGAGAAGCGGTGCGCGCGCGTCGGGCCGTACTTCTCGACGGCGGCCTTGCCCAGGGTCTTCGCGATGGACATGCAGTGCTTGGCGAGCGACGGGCGTCCTTCGACGGCGCGCTGGAGGTCCGTCAGCGCGACCCCCGGGTCCTTGGCGCGGAGCTCCTGGAGGAGCCGGTCGCGCAGGACGTCCTGCGGGGCGCGCGGCTTGACGGCGGCCTCGGCACCCTTGGCGTCGGAGACGGTACGGGCCGACGCGGCGAGCAGCTGCGAGTCGGAGTTGCTGGCTGCCCACGGCACGGCGGTGACCGCGAGGGTCCCGGACAGGACCATGACGACGGGCAGTACGAAAGCGAGAGTTCGGCCGATACGGCGCACGGTGTGGGTCACGCAGCCGAGCGTAGCGGCCGGTGATGGCGTGGCGACATTACGTCACCCTCGCGGGGGATGGTTCGAGTGTGCTTTTCGAATCGCGTGTTGACGAATGGAAGCGAAATGCCCGTTCTGGCGGGGATTCCGCCTTCGCCCGCTTCAAACGCCTCCGGCGTTTCGAAGGCGTTCGGGCCCCGGGCCGCGACGCGCGGTGGCCCCGCACGGAGATCGTGCGGGGCCACCGTACAGCGTGCGCGAGGTCAGTCGGTGAGGCGCTCACCGGTCGACGTGGCGAAGACGTGCAGCTCGTCCGGGCGGGGCACGACGTGCAGCTTGGTGCCCTTCTCCGGGACGGCGCGGCCGCCGACGCGGACGACCAGGTCCTTGTGCTCGCCACCGACCTCGGCGGCACCGTAGACGAAGCCGTCGGCGCCGAGCTCCTCGACCACGTTGACCGAGACGGCCAGGCCGGCCGGGGCCTCCGAGGAGTCCTTGGTGAGGGACTTCGCGGCGGCGCCGCCGTGCTCCACGATGTCGAAGTGCTCGGGGCGGATGCCGACCGTGACGGTGGTGTCGCCGCGGTTCGCGGCGGCGGTCAGGGCCTCGCGGGAGACCGGGACGACGCTGTTGCCGAACTTCACGCCGCCGTCGGTGATCGGGACCTCGACCAGGTTCATCGCGGGGGAGCCGATGAAGCCGGCCACGAAGAGGTTCGCCGGCTTGTCGTACATGTTGCGCGGCGAGTCGACCTGCTGGAGGAGGCCGTCCTTGAGGACCGCGACGCGGTCGCCCATGGTGAGGGCCTCGACCTGGTCGTGCGTGACGTACACGGTGGTGATGCCCAGACGGCGCTGGAGCGAGGCGATCTGCGTACGGGTGGAGACGCGGAGCTTGGCGTCGAGGTTCGACAGCGGCTCGTCCATGAGGAAGACCTGCGGCTCACGCACGATCGCGCGGCCCATCGCCACACGCTGGCGCTGACCACCGGAGAGCGCCTTCGGCTTGCGGTCCAGGTAGTCGGTGAGGTCCAGCATCTTGGCGGCCTCTTCGACCTTCGCCCGGATGTCGGTCTTGTTCACACCGGCGATCTTGAGCGCGAAGCCCATGTTGTCCGCGACGGTCATGTGCGGGTACAGGGCGTAGTTCTGGAACACCATGGCGATGTCCCGGTCCTTCGGGGGCAGGTGCGTGACGTCGCGGTCACCGATGCGGATCGCACCGCCGTTGACGTCCTCAAGACCCGCGAGCATGCGGAGCGAGGTGGACTTGCCGCAACCGGAGGGACCGACGAGGACGAGGAACTCGCCGTCCGCGATGTCGATCTCAAGCTGGTCGACCGCGGGCTTCGTGGAGCCGGGGTAGACGCGGGACGCCTTGTCGAACGTGACACTGGCCATGCTGATTCTTCTCCTCCACCGGCAGGAACGTGCCGGACGATCCGTTGTAAGGGAGTGGTCTGGTCCATCGGAGTGAACCTGCGACGACGCTACCTGGAGGTTTCGAATCTGTCAGTAGTTACCAGGCTGTGAATTCCGCCTGCGAAATTTCTGCGCGGTGCCGGGGGCCGGGTTGGTTAGACTGCTCCGGCACGCCTCCTTAGCTCAGCTGGCCAGAGCAACGCACTTGTAATGCGTAGGTCGTCGGTTCGAATCCGACAGGGGGCTCCACTGCCAGGCCGGTCTTCCCCGGCCTGGTTTTTTTATGCCTCGCGCCGCGTCAGCGGGTAGCACCCCAGGCCGATCAGGGCCGCTGTCAGGTGGCCGATGTCCGTGAAGGTCGGGTCGGTGATCAGGGGGACCGTGTAGATCACCAGGACCGCGAAGAGGTACACGGGGCGCCAGGGGCGGGGGACGTAATAAGTGAGGACCGCGACCACGCCGGCCAGGGCGTAGCTGACGCCCACGTCGAGGGTGTTGGCGGCGGTGGCCGGGGCGTGGCCGTGGCTGATGGCCCAGGCGAGGATGCCTTCGCTGACGAGGGTGGCGAGGATGTGTGCGGTGGCGGCGACGGTGAGCCAGCGCGGGGTGCCGAGGCGTCGTTCGGCGGGGGCGTGGAAGACGGTGTAGAGGACGGCGTAGGGGAGCCACTGTCCGCCGTCGATCCAGAAGGCGCTGGTGATGAGGACGCGGACGGGGTTACGGGAGAGCTCGTGAATGTTGGTGGAGCGCTGGCGGAGGAACTCCTCCTCGAAGGCCGGTGACATCTGGTGGACGATCACCGTGGTGACGAAGAGGGCGGTCAGCCAGAGGTACGTGCCGGGGGCGCTGCGGATCCAGGAGCCGAGGGCACGCCCCAGGGCGCGGAGCCGCCGCCCGGTGAGGGTGGTGCGGGGCCGGGCGGGCGGGGCTGGGTGGCCGGAGGGCATGCCCGATTGACGCACGCTCCTACGATCGGGGGCGTGATCGACATCCCGGATGCGCTCCTCGCTACTCAGTCCGCATACAACGGGGCGGCGGGCCGGGCGTTCGTGGCCGCGCTGCCGGGGCTGGCGGCGGAGTTCCTGGAGCGGTGGGGGCTGCGCCGGGACGGTGCGGCGATGTACGGGGTGTGCGCGCTGGTCCTGCCGGTGGTGCGGGCGGGGGACGGGCGGCGGGCGGTGCTGAAGTTGCAGCCGGTGGACGCGGAGACGGCGGGGGAGCCGGTCGCGCTGCGGCTGTGGGGTGCGGCGGGGGCCGGGGCGGTGCGGTTGCTGGAGCACGATCCGGAGTCCGGGTCGATGCTCCTGGAGCGGCTGGACGGACACCGTTCACTGGCGGGTGAACCGGACCCGGACCGGGCGGTCCGGGTGATCGCGGGGCTGCTGGCGGAGCTGACGGCGGTGCGTCCGGGGGCGGGTGCGAAGGGGGCCGGGGCTGGATTCGGGGCGGCCGGTGCCGGGTACGGGGCCGGGCTGCGCGGGCTCGGGGAGGCCGCCGCGCGGATGCTGGCCGCCGCGCCCGGTGTCGTGACGGCGCTGGTGGACGAGGAGGAGCGGGCGCTCGTACGGGACTGTGCGGCGGCGGTGCGTGAGGTGGCGGGGGAGCCGGGGGACCGGCTGCTGCACTGGGACCTGCACTTCGGGAACGTGCTGGCGCGGGAGGGCGGCGCCGGGTGGGTGGCCATCGACCCGAAGCCGTTGGTGGGGGACCCGGGGTTCGAACTGCTGCCCGCACTGGTGGACCGTTTCGACGCGGACGCGGTGGGGAAGCGGTTCGACGCGATGACCGGGGTGCTGGGGCTCGACCGGGGGCGGGCGGCGGCCTGGACGCTGGGGCGGGTGCTCCAGAACGCGTGCTGGTCGGCGGAGGGCGGGGCGCGGCGGCTGGCGCCGGAGCAGGCGGAGATCGCGCGGGTGGTGCGGGGGTCCGTCTGACGGACGGGCCGGGCGTATGGGCCGGTGTACGGGCCGGGCGCGGCTTCCGGCGGGGCGGTGTTTACGCTGCACGCATGATTCGTACCGCTACCCCCGCCGATGTCCCCGTACTCCACGCCATGGTGTGTGAGCTGGCCGATTACGAGAAGGCGCTGCACGAGGTCCGTGCGACGGAGGAGCAGTTGCGGGAGGCGCTGTTCGGCGAGCGGCCGGCCGCCTTCGCGCACATCGCGGAGTCGGACGAGGACGGCGAGGTCGTCGGCTTCGCGCTCTGGTTCCTGAACTTCTCGACGTGGCGTGGGGTGCACGGCATCTACCTGGAGGACCTGTACGTACGCCCGCAGCGGCGCGGTGGCGGGCATGGGAAGGCGCTGTTGACGGAGCTGGCGCGGATCTGCGTCGAGCGGGGTTACGAGCGCCTGGAGTGGTCGGTGCTGAACTGGAACGCCCCGTCGATCGCGTTCTACGAGTCGCTGGGCGCGCGTCCGCAGGACGAGTGGACGGTGTACCGGCTGACCGACGGGGCGCTGGCGGAGCTGGGCGGGGCGTGAGCCGGGCGGGGTCCGCCGTCAGGGGATGAGGACCACCTTGCCGATGGTGCCCCGGGTCTCCAGGTCGCGGTGGGCGTCGGCGGCGCGGGCGAGCGGGTAGCTCTGGACCGCGGGGCGCAGGCGGCCGGCGGCGGCTTCGGCGAGGGCGCGGGTTTCGAGCGCGCGCGGTCCACCGCCCTTGCGGAACAGGCCGGGGCCGAGGACGTTCTGGGAGGTGATGCCGCGTGCTTCGAGTTCGTCGTCGGTGGGGGAGTAAGCGTGGCCGTTGCCGGACCGGCCGTAGATGACGTGCTGTCCGCCCTTGCCGAGGAGGCCGACGGCGGCGCGGGCGGTGGTGGAGCCGACGGAGTCGTAGACGACGGTGGCGCGCCGGCCGAGGGCGTCCAGGTGGGTGCGGACGTGGTGGGGCCAGTCGGGGCGGGTGTAGTCGACGGCGAGGTCGGCGCCGTTCTCCTGGACGCGGGCGGTCTTGGCGGGTCCGCCCGCGAGGCCGATGACGGTGGCTCCGGCGTTCTTGGCGTACTGGACGATCAGGGTGCCGATGCCTCCGGCGGCGGCGGTGACGAGGACGAGGGAGTCGGGGCCGAGGGGGGTGAAGCCGAGGATGCCGAGGGTGGTGCGGCCGGTGCCGATCATGGCGACGGCTTCCGCGTGGCCGAGTTCTTCGGGTACGAGGTGGAGCCGGTCGGTGTCGCTGACGGCGAGTTCGGCGTAGCCGCCGGGGACGTTGCCGAGGTGGGCGACGACGTCGCGGCCGAGCCAGGTGGTGTCGGTGCCTTCGCCGAGGGCGTCGACGGTGCCGGCGATCTCGCGGCCGGGGATGGTGGGCAGCGGGGCGGGCGGGAAGGGGCCGGGGAGGCCCTGGCGCAGTGTCGTGTCGAGGAGGTGGACACCGGCGGCGCGGACGGCGATGCGGACCTGGCCGGGTGCGGGGACGGGGTCCTCGGTCCGCTCGTGGACGAGGTTCTCGGCGGGGCCGAAGGCGTGGAGGCGTACGGCGTGCATGGCGGGGTCCCCCGGAGTGGTGTGTGGGCTCTGATGGCCCCAGCCTGCGACCTCAAGAGAGGTTGAGGTCAAGCGTCGGCGGGGCGTTGTCAGTGGCGTGCGTCACGATGGGGGCATGGTGCGCGGTGGTGGTCGGAGCGGTGGGGTGAAGGCGGCGCGGCGGCCGGAGGTGCGGTTGCCGCCGCTGGTGGATTTCGAGGAGGGCGGGCTCGAAGCGGACGGGGATTACGACGGGGTGCGGTTCGGGGCGTCCGTGGACCTGGCGGACGCGGTGGGGCGGGGTGCGCGGTTCATGGACTGCGCGCTGGAGGGCTGCGCCCTGGACCGGGCGGAGCTGGTGCGGGCCCGGTTCATCGATTCGGTGCTGACGGGCGTACGGGGGGTGGGCACCGATCTCGCGGAGGCGTCGCTGAGGGACGTCGAGGTGGTGGATGCGCGGCTGGGCGGGACGCAGCTGCACGGCGCGGTGCTGGAGCGGGTGGTGGTGCGGGGCGGGAAGATCGACTACCTGAATCTGCGCGAGGCCCGGCTGACGGACGTGGTCTTCGAGGGCTGTGTGCTGGCGGAGCCGGACTTCGGGGGTGCGTGGCTGACGCGGGTCGAGTTCCGGGACTGCGCGCTGAAGCGGGCGGACTTCAGCGCGGCGCGGATGGAGTCGGTGGACTTCCGGGCGGTCGCGGAGCTGGACATCGCGCGCGGGGTGGAGCGGCTGGCGGGTGCGGTGATCAGCCCGGTGCAGCTGATGGAGCTGGCGCCGGCGTTCGCGGCGCAGATCGGGGTGCGGGTGGAGGCGTGAGGCGCTTGGCCGGGCCCGGTCAGAGGCGGGGGAAGCGGGCCTGGAGATCCCAGACGGCCGGGTTGTCGGCCAGGCCCTCGTGCATGTCGGCCAGGTCGGCGATCAGGTCGTGCAGGAAGTCGCGGGCTTCGCGGCGCAGGAGGGAGTGGCTGAAGGTGAGGGGCGGTTCCTCGGGGTCCATCCAGTCGGCCTCGATGTCGACCCAGCCGAAGCGGCGCTCGAAGAGCATGCGGTCGGCGGACTCGGTGAAGTCGAGCTCGGCCTGCTGGCGGCGGTGCGAGCGGCTGCCGCGCGGGTCCTGGTCGATCCGCTCCACGATGTCGCACAGCGCCCAGGCGAAGTCGAGCACCGGCACCCATCCCCAGGCTGTGGATACTTCGCGGTCCTCCTTGGTGTCCGCGAGGTAGACGTCCCCGGAGAACAGGTCGTGCCGCAGCGCGTGGACGTCCGCGCGGCGGTAGTCGGTCTGCGGGGGGTCGGGGAAGCGGCGGGAGAGGGAGTAGCCGATGTCGAGCACGGTTCGATGGTGTCATGCCCGGCGTGTCGGGCCCGCCACCGGCGGACGGGGCTTCAGGGCAGCAGGCGCTGTTCCTTGGCGACGGCGACGGCGCCCGCGCGGGTGTCGACGCCGAGCTTGTCGTAGATGCGGCCCAGGTGCGTCTTGACCGTGGCCTCGCTGATGAACAGGGCGCGGGCGATCTCGCGGTTGCCGAGGCCCCGGGAGAGCTGGCCGAGGATGTCGCGTTCGCGGTCGGTGAGCGTGGGGCGCGGTGCGCGCATGCGGGCCATCACGCGGCTGGCGACGGGCGGGGAGAGCGTGGTGCGGCCCTGGGCGGCGGAGCGGATCGCGGCGAACAGCTCCTCGGGCCGTTCGGCCTTGAGCAGATAGCCGGTGGCGCCCGCCTCGATGGCGCGCGTGATGTCGGCGTCGGTGTCGTACGTGGTGAGGACGAGGACGTGGGTGCCGGGGCCGGCCGCGATGCGGCGGGTCGCTTCGACGCCGTCGATACCGGTGCCGAGCTGGAGGTCCATCAGCACGACGTCGGGGGTGAGCCGGGCGGCGAGCGCGACGGCCTCCTCGCCGCTGCCCGCCTCGCCGATGACCTCGATGTCGGGTTCGCTGCCGAGGAGGGCGAGGAGCCCGGCACGTACGACGGCGTGGTCGTCGCAGAGCAGGATGCGGATGCGCTCTGCGGTCGTGTCGGCGGTGGGGTCCGGGGTCTGGTCGGCGGTCATGCGGGGTCCTGGGGGGTGGGGGCGACGGGGACGGTGGCGGTGACGACGGTGCCTTCGCCGGGGGCCGATTCGATGGTGAGGGTGCCGCCGAGCTGGTGGAGGCGGGCGCGCATGGCGGGCAGCCCGTGGCCGCGCACCCCGCCGGGTGCGCCGGCGGTGGGCGTGAAGCCGTGGCCGTTGTCGGCGATGTCGAGGACGGTGCGGTCGTCCAGGTGCGTGAGCGTGAGGGCGGCCTCGGTGGCGCCCGCGTGTTCGGTGACGTTGGCCAGGGCGCCCTGGGCGATCCGCAGTAGGGCGGACTGGGTGCGGTCGGGCAGCACGGTGTGCGGGGCGCCCTCGATGTGGCAGCGCACGGTGAGCCTGCCCTGTGCCTGGGAGGTTTCGCGGGCGGCGAGTGCGTGCAGGGCGGCGTCGAGGCCGCCGCCCTCGGCCAGGTCGGCGGGGGCCAGGTCGTGGACGAAGCGGCGGGCCTCGGCGAGATTGCGTTCGGCGATGCCTTCGGCGGTACGGATGTGGCGTCGGGCGGCGGCCGGGTCGGTGTCCCAGGTGCGGTCGGCGGCCTGGAGGAGCATCTGCTGGCTGGACAGGCCCTGGGCGAGGGTGTCGTGGATCTCCATGGACAGCCGCTGGCGTTCGGCGAGGGTGCCTTCGCGGCGCTCGGTCGCGGCGAGTTCGCGGCGGGTGCGGAGCAGGTCGTCGATGAGCCTGCTCTGCCGTACGGCCTGGCGCTGCATATGGACGAACACGGCGGTGGCGACGGCGGCGACGGCGGGCGGGGCGAGCACGAGGTTGGGGTCGAAGCCGTGCGCGAGGCGGAGTTGCGCGGCGACGACGAACAGGGTGAGCAGCGCGACGAGCGCGTACGCGGCACGGGGCGGCAGGATGCGCAGCCCGGTGTAGAAGAGCGGCACCGCGCACCAGGCGAAGCTGGGCGCGAGGACGACCACCACCATCCACACGACGACGAGCCCGCCGAGCCAGACGAGGCTGCGGGCGGTGGGGCGCGAGCCGAGCACGGGCCCGATGACATAGAGCACGGCCAGGGCGATCGACAGACCGATGATCCAGGGCGTGCGGGCCTCACCGGGGTGCCGGAGCAGGAACCGGGCGAGCGAGGCGCCGAGGAGCAGGAAGAACGCGGCGTGCATGAGGAGGGCGAGGGAGCGGGTGCCGTCCGCGTCCCGCTCCGGCGCGGGCCGGGGCCCGTCCTCGTACCCGTTCCGCACCTCGGTTACCCCTGTTCTCCGGTCCTGGATGGACCCCGCTGACCTGCGTGGACATTTCATCGTCCCGCCGGTCGGCCGTCCGCGCATCAACCGATCGGCCGATGGGTACGTCAGCCGTTCCGGGTGCCGGGTCGAGCCGGTACGACGACCGTCCGGGGGCGGTTGTGGGCCAACGATGGATGACAGGACGCGGGAACCACCCGCTTCCGTCCCCCCGCTGAGGAGCCCCTGATGAAGAAGATGTCGCTGCGTACCCGTGTCCTGACCGGTGCCGTCGCCGCCGCAGCCCTCGGGGCCGGCACCTTCGGCGCGATGTCCGCGAACGCGTCCGCCCCGGCCGCCGCCCCCGCGACCACCGTCAAGGCCGACACCGCGCACCGCAACCTCCAGCAGTCGACGCACCTGACGCTCGACGCCGCGACGAAGGCCGCGAAGGCCGCCCTGGACGCGGCGAAGAAGGAGAACCAGCGCGTCGCGGTCTCGGTGGTCGACCGCAACGGCAACACGATCCTGACCCTGCGCGGCGACGGCTCGGGCCCGCAGGCGTACGAGTCGGCCGAGAAGAAGGCGTACACCGCCGTGTCGTGGAACGCCCCGACCTCCGAGCTGGCCAAGCGCCTCGCCCAGGCCCCGAACCTGAAGGACATCCCCGGCACACTGTTCCTCGCGGGCGGCGCCCCCGTACAGGTCAAGGGCGCCCCGGTGGCGGGCATCGGCGTCGCGGGCGCCCCGAGCGGCGACCTGGACGAGAAGTTCGCCCGGGCCGGCGTCGCCGCCCTCGCCAAGTAGTACGTACGCACACCTCCCCGGGAGACGGACATGAACGCCCTCGATCACCAGCTGCTCGACGCCGCGCGCACCGGCGACACCGACGGGGTGCGGACCGCGATCGAGGGCGGCGCCCGGGTCGACGCACGCGACGAGGAGCTGCGCACCCCGCTGCTCCTGGCCGTCCACGGCGACCACGTCGCGGCGGCCCGGCTGCTCGTCGCGGCGGGCGCGGACCCGGACGCGCAGGACCGGCGCGAGGAGAGCCCCTGGCTGGCCACCGGTGTCACGGGCAGCGTGGAGATGCTGCACGTCCTGCTGCCGGCCGGGCCGGACCTGAAACTGCGGAACCGGTTCGGCGGGATCGCGCTGATCCCGGCGAGCGAGCGCGGTCATGTCGCGTACGTACGGGAGCTGCTGCGGGCCACCGACATCGACGTCGACCACGTCAACCGGCTGGGCTGGACCGCCCTGCTGGAGGCCGTGATCCTCGGCGACGGCGGCCGGGCGCACCAGGAGATCGTGGAGCTGCTGCTCGCGGCGGGCGCGACGCCGGGTCTTGCGGACGGGGACGGGGTGACCGCGCTGGAGCACGCGGAGCGGCGCGGGTTCGCGGGGATCGTGGCGTTGCTGCGGGGCGCGCACGGCGCGGAGGCGCCGGACAGCGGGGGTACGCGATGAGCGCCCGCCGAGCCGGGGACCGCGCCCGACGCCCTCTGCCCGCCCTCCTGGCCGTCGTCGCCGCTGCGGCCGTGCTCGCCGGGTGCGCCGCCCCCGACGCGCCCGCGTCCCCCGGTACCCCGCCGGCCGCGCAGGCCCCCGCGCCCACCGTCACGCCCGCCCCGCGCACCACCCCCGAAGGGACGCTGCTCGTCGCCGACTTCGGGGCCGACACCGTGTCCTTCGTGGACCCGGTACGAGGTGCCTTCGACCGGGTGAAGGTCGGTACCGCCCCTTATGGCATCGCGGTGGGCGCGGACGGACGGGCGTGGGTCAGTACCGCCGAGGGCGTCGCGGTCGTGGACACCGAGAAGCGGACACGGCTGGACCTGATCCCGTACAAGACGCGGACGGGCCCCGTGACGACGGGTGAATACCGTGGCGGCGGGATGGGTATAGCGCTGGCCCCCGATGGCCGGCACGCGTATGTCGGTGTCAACGTGCCCGGTGGGAACGGGGTGCTTGAGGTCATCGACACCGCGACCCGGAAGGTGACCGGCACGGTCCCCGTCGGGCGTCGGCCCTTCGACGTGGACGTGTCGCGCGACGGCTCGGAGGCGTACGCCACCGGGCACGACTCGTTCGACGTGACGTCCGTCCGTACGGACACGCTCCGCGCGCGGCGCATGGAGGTCGCCCCGTACGGCACCGAGGGCGGGCTCGGGTCCTGGCTGAAGCCGCACTACGCGGTGGTCCGGCCGTCCGACGGGAAGCTGCTGCTGCCGTTCGAGGGCGAGCGGCTCGCGGTCCTCGACCCGCGCACCGGGAAGGTGGCCGTCGAGCGGATGACGGCCAACACCCACCAGCACGGCGCGGCGCTCGCCCCGGACGGCACGCTGCTTGTCGTAGGCACCGGCCCGATCGCATCCGACGACGAGGAGGCGTCGCTGACGATCCGTGAACCGGACGGCTCCGAGCGCGTCGTGAAGCTGGACGGCCCGCACGAGGACGTCGCCGTGTCACAGGATGGCCGTACGGCGTACGTCACAGGAGGCTTCACCCGGGACGGTTACTGGAACGGCATCACGGTCGTCGCTCTCGACGGGAAGACCCCGCCGGTCCGTCTGGCGGCGGGCGAACGGCCGCTGGGGATCGCGGTGCTGTGAGCTCGGCGACCACCTCCGGATTACGACATTCCGCACATAGGATCATCCGTGTGGATCATCGAACCCCGGCCCGCCGGAGGGCGGCCCGCGCCGCCCTCCCCCTGCTCGCCCTCGCCCTTCTCGCGCCCGCCTGCACGGGCGGGGTGGAGGGCAGACCGGGCGCGTCCGGGGTGCGCGATCCGTACTTCCCGAAGCTGGGCAACGGGGGCTACGACGTCACGCACTACGGCCTCACGCTCGACGTGGACCCGGACGGGCAGACCCTGCGCGGGACGGCCGAGATCACCGCGCGGGCCACGCAGGATCTCAGCTCGTTCAATCTGGACCTGGCCGGGCTGACCGTGGACTCGGCGACCGTGGAGGGGCGTCCGGCCGCCGTGAACCGGGCGGGCGACGAGCTGACGCTCCGTACGGACGCGAAGGTCGAGGACCGGCTGCGGAAGGGCGAGACGTTCCGTGCCGTCGTGCGCTACTCCGGCTCCCCGAAGACGATCACCGACCCGGACGAGTCCGAGGAGGGCTGGCTGCCGACCGACGACGGGGCGCTGGCCCTCGGCGAGCCGACCGGTTCGATGGCCTGGTTCCCGGGAAACCACCACCCGGGCGACAAGGCCGCGTACGACCTGACGGTCACCGTCCCGAAGGGGCTGACGGCGGTCTCCAACGGAGTGATGGCGGGCCCGCCGGTCACCGAGAAGGGCCGCACGACCTTCCGCTGGCACACCGCCGAGCCGATGGCGAGCTATCTCGCGACCCTGGCCATCGGGAAGTTCGAGACGAAGACGTCCACGATGGCCGGCGGCATCACCGTGTTCACGGCCGTGGACCCGGAGGTGGCGGAGGCGAGCGCGCGGACGGTCGCCCGGGTCCCGGAGGTCGTGGCGTGGGAGTCGGAGCACTTCGGTCCGTATCCGTTCTCCGCGACGGGCGCGATCGTGGAGCGCGAGGACGACGCCGGGTACGCGCTGGAGACGCAGAACCGGCCCGTCTTCCCCGGCCCGCCGGACCTCGAAACACTCGTGCACGAAATGGCACACCAGTGGTTCGGCGATTCGGTCACGCCGGAGAGCTGGCGCGACATGTGGCTGAACGAGGGCCTGGCGACGTACGCGGGATGGCTGTGGAAGGAGGAGAAGGAGGACACCCCGGCCGAGGAGTCGTTCGAGCACGCCTACGAGGACGAGGACAACTGGGCCTTCCCGCCCGCCGATCCGCCGTCGGCCGCGGAGATCTCGGACGAACCGGTGTACGGACGCGGGGCGATGGTCATCCACAAGATCCGCGAGGCGGTGGACGACGACGAGGAGTTCTTCGCGCTGTTGCGGGGGTGGACGAAGAAGTACCGGCACCGCAACGCGTCGACGGCCGACTTCACGGCGTATGTGGAGGAGGAGACGGGCCAGGACCTGTCGGACCTGTGGAAGGCGTGGCTGTACGGCGGGAGCCGGCCCGCCGCGGACGGCTGACCGGCTCCCGCTTCCCGCGTACGGGTTACTTCACGTTGACGCCGCTCCAGGCCGCGTCGACGGCCTTGAGCTCGGCGCTGTCGGCGCCGTAGAGGTCCGTCGCCGCCTTCTCGGTGGCGGTGCGGGCGTCCGCGTAGTCGGTGGTGGAGGTCATGTACTCGGACAGGGCCTTGTACCAGATCTGGACGGCCTTGTCCCGGCCGATGCCGGTGACGGTGGAGCCGTCGGAGGTCGGGGAGTCGTAGTCGACGCCGTTGATGGTCTTCGCGCCGCTGCCCTCGGACAGCAGGTAGAAGAAGTGGTTGGCGACGCCGGAGGAGTAGTGGACGTCGAGGTCGCCGACGCTGCTGTCCCAGTAGTCGGCCGAGCCGCCGTCCTTGCTGGGCTCGTCCATGTAGCGCAGCGGGCTGCCGTCGCCGTTGATGTCGATCTCCTCGCCGATGAGGTAGTCGCCGACGTCGGTCGCGTTGTCGGCGAAGAACTCGACGGAGGTGCCGAGGATGTCGCTCGTGGCCTCGTTGAGCCCGCCGGACTCGCCGGAGTAGTTCAGGTTGGCGGTGGAAGAGGTGAGGCCGTGGCTCATCTCGTGACCGGCGACGTCGAGGGCGGTGAGGGCGCTCTTGTTGTCGGCGCCGTCGCCGTACGTCATGCAGAAGCAGCTGTCGTCCCAGAAGGCGTTGACGTACGCGTTGCCGTAGTGGACCCGGGAGTACGCGGCCTTGCCGTCGCCCGCGATGCCGTCGCGGCCGAAGGCCGACTTGTAGAAGTCCCAGGTCTGCGCGGCGCCGTAGTGGGCGTCCACCGCGGCGGTCTGGCGGTCGTCGCCGGTGCCGTCGCCCCAGGTGTCGTCGTCGTCCGTGACGAGGTCGCCGGTGCCGCTGGAGCCCTGGTTCAGGTCGTACGTCTTGTGGCCGCCGCGGTCGCCGTCGGTCAGCTCGAAGCCGGAGCCGGACGCGGTGGTGGTGAGGTCGACCTTGCCGCTGTACTGGCTGTTGCCGATGCCGGCGGTCTCGATCTCCTCGTAGCTCTGGAGGACCTTGCCGGTGGTGGCGTCGGTGATGACGCGCTTGCGGCTGGGGGTGCCGTCCTTCCGGACGCCGGTCCGCACGGATTCCAGGGCGAGGACGGGGGTGCCGTCACCGGCCCAGATCACCGTGCGGGCGCTCGCCGCGGTCTTGATCTTCGGCGTGGTGGACGGCACGGATATGCGGGCGGTGGTCGCCTTGGTGACGCTCTTGAGCTTGCCGTTCGCGGCGGTGTGGGTGACGAGGTCGCCGCCGAGGACGGGCAGCCCGGCGTAGGTGCGCTCGTAGCGGGTGTGGACGGTGCCGTTGGCGTCCTTGATCACGTCACGCGCGATCAGCTTCTCCTTGGCGCCCAGCTTCAGCGTGGAGGCGGTGGAGGAGGCGTCGGACTGGGCGGACTTGATGGCGGCGGTGCGCACCGAGGCGCTGCCGAAGGCCGGGGTGGTGGAGGCGGAGTCGCCGGGGGTGGCCGGGCGGGCGTTCGCCGCACCGGACTGCATGCCGACGAGGACCATCGCGGCTACGGCGGCCAGGGCTGCGGCGCGACGGGTGGTGATGTGGGGGGTCATACAAACTCCGTTGCTCGTTCCGTGGGGGGTTACGAGCCGGGAGCCTGCCACCGAATCAGCTCTATTGACGGTGTACCAACAAATGCCTCACATTTCCTTGACCAGTTCTTGTCCGACTGAGGAGCTGTCATGTTCGTTATCCGGCGGCCTTTGACCGGCCGGGACCGGGTCTGACGGGATCGGGCGTCCGGACATGCGGGAGCCCCCGGCCGCAGGACGTTCGGCCGGGGGCTCCTCGGAAGGGCTTGCCCGCGTCAGAGGGTGACGCCGAAGTCCTGGGCGATGCCGCGCAGGCCGGAGGCGTAACCCTGGCCCACGGCGCGGAACTTCCAGTCGGCGCCGTTGCGGTACAGCTCGCCGAAGACCATGGCGGTTTCGGTGGCGGCGTCCTCGCTCAGGTCGTAGCGGGCGATCTCGGCGCCGCCGGCCTGGTTGAGGATGCGGATGTACGCGTTGCGCACCTGGCCGAAGTTCTGGCTGCGGGTCTCGGCGTCGTAGATCGAGACCGGGAAGACGATCTTGTCGACGTCGGCCGGCAGGCCCGCCAGGTTGACGTTGATCTGCTCGTCGTCGCCCTCGCCCGCACCCGTGAGGTTGTCACCGGTGTGCACGATGGTCTGGTCCGGGGTCGCCTTGTTGTTGAAGAAGACGAAGTGGCCGTCGGAGTAGACCTTGCCGCCCGTGTTGACCGCGATCGCCGAGGCGTCGAGGTCGAAGTCGGTGCCGGTGGTGGTACGGACGTCCCAGCCGAGGCCGACCGTGACGGCGGTGAGGCCGGGGGCCTCCTTGGTGAGGGAGACGTTGCCGCCCTTGGACAGGCTTACTGCCATGGGAAGTCCCTTTCATCTGTCGGGTGCGGGCTTCGCGGTCACGAAGTTACCGTCACAGGTCATAACGCCGACAGGGGACCACGAGGTTCCGCCCGGCTTTACTTTCTTTGCCGAATGGGGGCCGGGGCACCGCAAAAAGAGGTGACGAACAGCTGGTGGGGCGGGGAACATGGGTGTCATGTCCGGGCCCTATGTCATCCGCGGCTCGGTCTCCCTGCCGGAGGCCGAGCTGATGTGGCGTTTCTCGCGGTCCTCCGGGCCCGGCGGGCAGCACGTCAACACCAGCGACTCGCAGGTCGAGCTGCGCTTCGACCTCGCGGCGACCGAGGCGCTGCCGCAGGTGTGGAAGGAACGCGCGCTGGAAAGGCTGGCGGGCCGGCTGACCGGCGGTGTGATCGCGGTACGCGCGTCGGAGCACCGCTCGCAGTGGCGCAACCGCGAGACGGCCGCCGTGCGCCTCGCGGCCCTCCTGGCGGAGGCGTCCGCCCCGCCGCCCAGGCCGCGCGTGAAGAAGAAGATCCCCCGAGGGATCAACGAACGCCGGCTGCGGGAGAAGAAGCAGCGCAGCGATACGAAGCGGGGTCGCTCGGGGCGCGACTGGTAGGGCCGCCCCCGGGGCTGGTGGGGCCCGGCTCAGCCCAGTTGCCGGTACTTGCCCCGGAAGTACGTCAGCGGCCCGCCGTCCCCACTCGGGACCCGTGCCCCCAGCACGCGGCCGATCACCAGGGTGTGGTCGCCCGCGACCACCCGCTGCTCCGTGCGGCACTCCAGGGTCGCGAGCGCGCCGCCCGCCAGCGGTGCACCGGTGACCTCGCCGCGTACGTACGGGATGTCCTCGAAGAGCAGCCGGTCGCTGATCCGGCCCTTCATCGCGAACCGGCCCGCGATGTGCCGCTGGCTCTCCGCCAGCACGGACACCGCCCACAGCGGCTGCTCCGCGAGCAGGTCGTCCATCCGCGAGTCGTTGCGCAGGCTCACCATCACCAGCGGCGGGTCCAGGGACACGGACATGAAGGCGGTCGCGGTCATGCCGACGTCCTCACCGCGGCCGTCCTCGTCGAGCGGCGGCTCCTGGGCGGTGACCAGCACCACGCCGGCCGCCAGCCGGGACAGGGCGGCACGGAACTCTTCGTTGCTCACCCCCTCAGCATGGGGGACGGGCTCGGCGCGCGGGGTGGGGGGTTTCGTCTGCAACACACCGGGAACGCTAGCCGCGCGTTCCGCACCCCCGCATCGGGCCAGGGGACCAGCCGGGTCCTAGGACCGCCCTCCCCGCCACTCCTCCGACCTGCCGCGACCCCTTCCCGCTCGTTTGTGACTTGAGTCACAGAGTGCAATATTTGCTGACCCTGTGTACCGGGTGCACAGCTCGCTGTGATTCAGTGGCCGTGACACTGCAGTAAGTACGTCACGTACGTCGATATGAATTCTGGAGTGCTGTCGAGGTCTCGGGGAGTGCGAGCGATGGACGCCGAGTCGGAGCCCTACGTCCGTCTCGCGACGATGCGGCAGCTGCACCAGGCCGTCGCCGATCTCAACACGGCGCGGAGCCTGGCCGACACATTGCAGACGGTGGCCGACGGGATCGTCGCCAATCTCGGCTACGAGCTTGCCTGCGTCAACCTCGTCCGTCCCGACGGCGACCTCGTCGTCGCCGCCCTCGCCGGGAACCATGCCGCCGAGGCCCTGATCACCGGCCGGGTCGGCTCCCGCGCGTCCTGGGAGCGCCGGCTGCTCATGGGCGAGGCGTGGGACGGGCTGCGGTTCATACCGCACACCGAGGGCTGGGTCCTCCTGGACGACGACGTGCCGCAGTGGCACACGGAGGGCCCGGAGCCCCGCTTCGAGGACGAGTGGCACCCGCAGGACCGGCTGTACGCCCCGATGTACGCCTCCGGCGGCGGCCCGGACCTGCTGGGCGTCATATCCGTCGACCGGCCGCGCAACGGACGCCGCCCGGGCGCCTGGGGCCGCGAAGCGCTCCATATGTACGCCTCGCAGTCCGCCATCGCGATCAGCAACGCCAGACTCCGGGCCAACATGCAGCGGGCCCTGGTCCGGCTGGAGCGCGAACAGCAGGCGCTCCGGGCCAGCGAGGAATCCTTCCGCCAGGCATTCGAGTACGCCCCCAGCGGCATGGCCATCGCCGAGCTGGGCGGCGACCAGCAGGGGCGGCTGCTGCGGACGAACGACGCGCTGTGCCGGCTGCTCGGCCGCCCCGCGTCGGTGCTGCGCCGCTACTCCTTCGCCGACCTGGTCCACCCCGAGGACATCGGCACCCTGCTCCGCACCTCCGCCGAGGGCGGCCGGGCCGAGCTGCGCCTGGGCCGGCGGGACGGCTCCTATCTGTGGGTGTCGCTGCGCAACTCCGTCGTCGCGGACACCGCGGACGGGCCGCGCTTCCTGCTGACGCATGTGGAGGACATCGAGGAGCGCAAGCGCCATGAGCTGAACCTCGCGCACCGCGCCTCGCACGACGCGCTCACCGGGCTGCCCAACAGCGCGGAGCTGCGGACCCGGCTCGGTGCCCGGCTGTGCGCCCGCCCGGACGCGGCGGCGACGACCGACGTCGAGGCGGTGGACGCGGCGTACGGGGACGTGGACGAGACGCGGGGGCACTACCCGGCCGGCGGTCCGGGTACGCATCCCTTCGACCACCATGTGCACGCCGTGGCGCCGGACACATCGCGGGACGACGGGGCGAAGGGGCTCGCGGTCCTCTTCTGCGACCTGGACGGCTTCAAGTCGATCAACGACCGGTTCGGGCACCACACGGGTGACGCGGTGCTCATCGAGGTGGCCCGGCGGCTGACCACCTGTGTCCGGGACGGGGACACCGTCGCCCGGCTCGGGGGTGACGAATTCGTCGTCCTCGCGGACGGGCTGGGCGCGGCGGACGCGGCTGACCTGGCCGTTCGCCTGCGCAATGCGATCATTCCGCCCATTCGGGTCGACGGGCGCGCGGTGCGCGTGGGGGCGAGTTTCGGCATCGGCTGGGCGGCCTGCGGGATGACCGCGGAAGAGGTGCTGCGCTCCGCCGACCAGCGGATGTACGTGGAGAAGCGGTCGCGTTCGAAGGTTCACCGAAGAGCCGGCTGACGTTCTTCCGCGCGCCCCCGCCCGGGTTCCCGCCGAGCTCCTTGTCAATTCTTGACATCGTCCATTCGGGGTAGGCTCGGCCGGTCGGCGTCGGCCGGCGCTATTCGGCGACGGCTGGCGACATGGTGAGGAGTGACCCAGGGATGGCCGGGAACAACGGCGCGAGCACACCCGAGGACGACGATCCGTTCGGCTACCTCTACGCGGACGGGCAGGCGGCCGGTGCGCAGCCGCCGGGGCAGGGCGGCTACGGCTACCCGGGTCCCACCGCCCAGCCGGGTGTGCCCCGGACCTCGTACAACCAGGTGCGGACCGTCGGCGAGCGCCAGTACGGGCAGCAGGTGCCGCCGCAGCAGCAGGCGCCGTACGGCTACCCGCAGCAGCCGCCCCAGGGGCAGTACGGCCAGCCCAGCCCGCAGTACGCCGCTCCGGAGACGTATCCCGGCGGCGGGGCCACCACGCAGGTGCCGCAGCAGGGCGGTCGCGGCGGCGGCTCCGGCAAGGGCGGCCCGAACACCAAGGGTCTGCTGATCGCCGCGGTCGCGGTCGTCGCGGTGGTGCTCATCGGCATCGGCGCGGCGCTGATGACGAGCGACGGCGACAAGGACAAGAAGGCCGAGGCGACGTCCTCGGAGGGCCCGGGCAATCAGGTCGAGCAGTCCCCGACCCCGGAGCCCTCCCCGTCCTCCTCGCCCCCGGCGGAGCTCCCGAAGCAGGACGCGGCCGCGCTCCTGCTGGGCGGCACGGCGGAGCTCGACAACACGGTGAAGGGCGCCAAGAGCGAGAACGGGCAGTACATCAACCTCAATGAGGTGGGCCGCTCGGCGACCTGGTCCGTCGAGGTGCCGGAGGCCGGTGAGTACACGCTGTTCGTGACGTACGGCGTGCCGGGCAAGGACGCCAAGACCTCCCTGACCGTCAACAAGGAGGACCCGCGCTCCATCAACATGGAGAACTTCGCGAAGGCCCCCGAGGGCGATCTGGAGAAGGGCTGGACGACGACGTACGCCTACGTCAACCTCGTCAAGGGCGCGAACACGCTGATGATCTCGTGCAACGAGGGCGATCAGTGCGACGCCAACCTGGACCAGCTGTCCCTGAAGGCCGGTCACCAGACCCGCTGACCGTACGACGTACGGCATAACGGCCCCCTCGCCTCCCGGCAGAGGGGGCCGGCGCGTTCTCCGGTGTTACGGGGCCCGGCTCAGCCCATCAGGGCGAGGAAGGCGGCGACCGTGGCGGCCATGGCCTCGCGGCCGGGGGCGAGGTACTTGCGGGGGTCGACGCCCGTGGTGTGCTCGGCCAGGTGCGCGCGGACCGCGCCGGTGAACGCGGTGTTCAGGGCGGTGCCGACGTTGATCTTGACCATGCCGGAGGCGGCGACGGCCTGGCGGATCTCGTCGTCCGGGACGCCGCTGGAGCCGTGCAGGACGAGCGGGACGGGGACGGCGGCGCGGAGCCGGCCGATCAACTCGTGGTCGAGGGCGGCGGTGCGCTCGGTCATGGCGTGCGAGGAGCCGACGGCGACGGCGAGGGCGTCCACGCCGGTCGCGGCGACGTACGCGGCGGCCTCGTCCGGGTCGGTGCGGACGCCGGGGGCGTGGGCGTCGAGCGGGGCCTCGCCCTCCTTGCCGCCGACCTTGCCGAGCTCGGCCTCGATCCAGACGCCGCGCTCGTGGCCCCAGGCGACGGCCTCGGCGGTGGCCCGGACGTTGTCCTCGTAGGTGAGCTTGGACGCGTCGAACATCACGGAGCCGAAGCCCTCGTCGTGGGCCCGGTGGAGCAGGTCCACGGACTCGACGTGGTCAAGGTGCAGGGCGAGCGGCGCGGAGGAGGTCCGGGCGACGGCGGCGGCGGCCGCGGCTATGGCGGTGAGCCGGCCGCCGTGGAACTTCACGGCGTTCTCGGAGATCTGGAGGATGGCGGGCGCGCCGGCCCGTTCGGCGCCGGTGGCGATGGCCTCCGCGTGTTCCAGGGTGATGACGTTGAAGGCGGCGATCCCGCGCCCCTGGGCCTGGGCGGCCGAGACGAGTTCACCGGTGCTGACGAGCGGCATTGCTGACCTCTGTGGTTTCTCCGGACCCGGCGGGCGGGCCCGGTGCGGGGCGGGGCGCGGCGCTCAGGCCGCCCCCGCTGCGTGTTCCTCGATGGCGACGCGCGGCAGCAGCTCCTCGTACGCCGTGCGGTCGAAGTCGCCGGCGGTGGGGGCCAGCACGGTCGCCGTCGACAGTGCCACCGCCCGGCGCAGCCGGTCCGGCCAGCTCAGGGACTCCACGAGGCCGGAGAGCAGCCCGGCCACGGCGGAGTCGCCCGCTCCGGTCGGGTTGCCCTTGACGGGCGCGGGCGGCGAGGCCCGCCAGACGCCGTCCGGGGTGACGGCGAGCATGCCGTCCGGGCCGAGCGAGGCGATGACGCCGTGGGCGCCGCGGCGGCGGGCGTCGCGGGTGGCGCGCAGGGGCTCGCGGGAGCCGGTGAGCCGGGCGAGCTCGTCGGCGTTCGGCTTGATCAGGTCGGGGCGGGCGGCGATGCCCCGGCGCAGCGGTTCGCCGCTGGTGTCCAGGAGGACGGGGACGCCGGCGGTGCGGGCGAGCCGGACGAGTTCGCCGTACGCGCCGACGTGGATGCCGGGCGGGAGGCTGCCGCACAGGGCGACGGCGTCGGCGGTCTCCAGCAGGCCGGCGTACGCGCCGAGGAAGGCGGTCCACTCGTCGGCGGTGACGTGCGGTCCCGCCTCGTTGAACTGGGTGGTGTCGCCGGTGGCGGCGTCGGCCACGGCGAGGGTGCGGCGGGTGTCGCCGGAGACGGGGACGAGCGCGTCGGTGAGGGTGCCGCTCTGCCGGGGGAGCGCGGCGAGCAGGTCGCGCAGGACGGTCCCGGTGGCGCCGCCGGCGAAGCCGGTGACGACGGTGTCGTGGCCGAGGGCGGTGAGGACGCGGGCGACGTTGAGGCCCTTGCCGCCGGGGCGCTCGGAGAGGTCGGTGACCCGGTGGCTGGAGTGCGGCACGAGGGCGGGGACGGAGTAGGTGAGGTCGAGTGCCGTGTTCAGCGTGACCGTGAGGATCACCGCGGCCGCCCTTTCGCGTTCGCTTCCGTGCTGGTTTCCCTGGCGATCATGCCAAAGAGGGGGCGGCCGGCCCAGACCTCGGGGCCAACCGCCGTCTCTTCGTTACGTGTGAGTCAGCTTGTCGCGGCTTCGGGCCTGACGATCCATTCGCCCTTGCGCATGACGCCCTTGAGCCGGAAGTCCGCGTCGAGAACGACCAGGTCGGCGTCCTTGCCGGGCTCCAGCGAGCCGACCTTGTCGTACACGCCGAGGAGCCGCGCCGGGTTGGCGGAGATGGACGTGACCACGTCCTCGACGGGGATGCGGTCGATGGTCACGGCGCGGTGGAAAGCGGTGTCCAGGGTGAGCGTGGAACCGGCGATGGAGTTGCCCTCGACCAGCCGGGCGACGCCGTTCTCGACGTTCACGGCGAGCGGGCCGAGCTGGTAGACGCCGTCTCCGAAGCCGGCCGCGTCCATGGCGTCGGTGATCAGGGCGACGCGGTCGGCGCCCGCGTGGTGGTAGGCCAGTTCGAGCGCGGCCGGGTGCAGGTGCGTGCCGTCGTTGATCAGCTCGACGGTGATCCGCTCGTCCTCCAGGAGGGCGGCGATCGGGCCGGGCGCGCGGTGGCCGATGCCGGGCATCGCGTTGTAGAGGTGCGTGGCGACGGTGGCGCCCGCGTCGATCGCCTCGACGGTCTGCTCGTATGTGGCGTCGGTGTGGCCGATGGCCGCGATGACGTCGTGCTCGGCGAGCAGCCGTACGGACTCGATGCCGCCGGGCAGCTCGGTCGCGAGGGTGAACATCTTCGCGGTGCCGCGCGCGGCGTCCATCAGCTTGCGGACCTCGGCCGGGTCCGGGTGACGCAGCAGGGCCTCGCTGTGGGCGCCCTTGCGGCAGGGGGAGATGAAGGGGCCCTCGAAGTGGATGCCGGCGAGGTCGCCCTGTTCGACCAGCTCCGAGAGGACGCCGGCGCGCTCGGCGAGGAAGTCCATCTCGCCGGTGACCGTGGAGGCGACCAGCGTGGTGGTGCCGTGCTCGCGGTGGGTGCGGACGCCGGTCAGGACCTCGTCCACGGTGCCGGAGGTGAAGGACGCGCCGCCGCCGCCGTGGTTGTGCATGTCCACGAAGCCGGGGACGATCCAGTGGCCGGAGAGGTCCAGGACCGGGGCGTTCTCGGCCTGGGTGCCGGAGATGCGGGTGCCTTCGACGGTCACCCGGCCGTCCTCGACAGTGCCGGTGGGCAGTACCACCCGGGCACCTGCGAGAACGGTGCTGTCTGCGCGTCCGGCCATCAGGCGGATACCTCCGTGGAGAGTAGATCCCAGGCGAGCAGCCCTGCGCCCAGGCATCCGGCGGTGTCCCCGAGGGCCGCCGGGACGATGTGGGGCAGCTTCTGGAACGTGACGCGTTCCTCGACGGCCGCACGGAGTGGTGTGAACAAGGTTTCCCCGGCCTCGGCGAGCCCGCCACCGATGATGAGCGTGCGCGGGTCCAGCAGGGTGAGCGCGGTGACGAGTCCGGCGGCGAGTGCGTCGACGGCGTTCTGCCAGACCGCGACGGCCTTCGGGTCGCCGGATTCGACGGCCTTGGCGCAGTCGGCGGCGTCCGCCTTCGGGTCGCCGGACGCGGCCGCCCAGGCGCGGCTGACGGCGGAGGCGGAGGCCAGGGTCTCCAGGCAGCCGCGCTGGCCGCAGCCGCAGTCCGGGCCGTCCGGCCGGATCACGATGTGGCCGATCTCGCCCGCGTAGCCGTGGGCGCCCTCCTCGATCGCGCCGGCGATGCCGATGGCTCCGGCGATCCCGGTGCCGAGCGGGATGAAGAGGAAGCGGTCGGCGCCCTGGCCCGCACCGATCCGGCCCTCGGCGAGCCCGCCGGTGCGGACGTCGTGGCCGAGCGCCACGGGTACACCGCCGAGCCGTTCGCCGAGCAGCTGCCGCATGGGTACGTCGCGCCAGCCCAGGTTCGCCGAGTAGACGGCGACCCCCTTCTCGGCGTCCACGATGCCCGGCACGGCGACACCGGCCGCGAGGGCGCTCTCGCCGAAGTGTTCCTCGCCGTACGCGCGCAGGTCGGCGGCGAAGGCGAGGATCGACTCCACGACGGCGTCGGGGCCGCGCTTTCTGCCGGTCGCGCGCCGTGCCTCGTGGAGCAGGGCGCCGTCGGCCCCGACCAGTGCGGCCTTCATTCCGGTGCCGCCCACATCGAGGGCGATGACGTGTTTCACGTGGAACAGTTTCGCCCGAGGGACCCCAAAAGGTCTAGTCCACTAGTGCTGTTTGTTGCGCATCCATACAAAATCCCGGTACCGGTTACGGGGAAGGGCCCGGTTTGTCGAGAAGGCCGCCCGGGGAGGGCCCGGCGCCTGCCCGGTACCGGGCCTGTTCCCCATCCGTGCGGGCCCTACTCCGGTCCTACTCCGGCCCTACTCCGGCAGGATCACGCTGCGTGAGAGGTTGCGCGGGTGGTCGGGGTCGTACCCCTTCGACTCGGCCAGGGCCACCGCGAGCCGCTGCGCGCGGATCAGGTCGGCCATCGGGTCCGCCGTCCCGTGCGCGACGAGCGTCCCGCCGACCGCCGCGACCTCGCCGGCCAGCCCTTCGGGCAGGGCGCCGAAGACCCAGGCCACCCGGTTCGGGCCGGTGATCGCGATCGGGCCGTGGCGGTACTCCATCGCCGGGTACGACTCGGTCCAGGCGCCCGCCGCCTCGCGCATCTTCAGCCCGGCCTCCTGGGCGAGACCGTAGGTCCAGCCGCGCCCCAGGAACGTCCACTGCTCGGCCGCGAGCACCGCCTCGGACAGCGGCTCGGTCACCGCCAGCTCCGCGTCGACCGCCGCATCGGCGACCGTCTTCACGCCCGCGGGAAGCGGACCGGCCGCTTCCAGGCCCGCCCGAAGGAAGGCGAGCGCGGTCGTCGCGAACCGGGTCTGGACCACTGATTCCTCGTCCGCCCAGTCCAGCACCGCGACCACGTCGGCGGCCTCCATGACCGGCGTCCTCGGATCGCCGGTCAGCGCGACGGTCGCGGTCGTCCCGCGCAGCTCGCGCAGGAGCGCCAGCACCTCGCTCGTCGTACCGGACCGGGTGATCGCGACCACCCGGTCGTACGGCCGGCCCGCCGGGAATTCCGAGGAGGCGTAGGCGTCCGTCTCGCCCTGTCCGGCGGCCTCCCGCAGGGCCGCGTACGCGATGGCCATGAACCACGAGGTGCCGCATCCCGTGACGGCGACGCGCTCGCCCGGCTTCGGCAGCCCCTCGAATTCCGCGCCCGCCTGTGCGGCGCGCCGCCAGCAGCCGGGCTGGGTGGCAATCTCAGATGCGGTACGCGACATGCGGGGCGGCTCCTTGTGGCTGGGCGGGGTCGGGGCGACGGAACGGGCCCGTACGGGAACTGACGTACCGTCGATTAAAGGTCTGGACCAATAAGACCCTTACGTCGAGACCTACTTAGCAGCCGCCGCGGGCCCCGTGCAATGCTGCTGCGTTGTGGAAGCGATACCTCCGTGGTGTAGACCTCTACGCCGGTGGCGGGGAAAATCGCAGCTCACCCGGAGTGCCCCCGCGCGGACGTGGGAGCCGCGGGCGGTGTAATCGACGAGGACGGACTGAGCTGTGCAGCGGCGTTACTTGGGACTGACGGCGGCTGTCGCCGTGATGGGGATGACGGCGACACTGTCGGGCTGCGGCGCGAGCGGCGGCTCCGGCGATGTGACACTGAAGCTGGTGGCGGCCGACTACGGCACGAGCGAGGCGAACAAGTCCGACAAGTACTGGGACGGCATCGCCCGCAGCTTCGAGGCGTCCCACCCCGGCATCAAGGTCGATGTGACGGTCCTGCCGTGGACCGACATCGACCGCGATGTCGCCAAGATGGTCAAGGACGGCAAGGCCCCCGACATCGCGCAGATCGGCGCCTACGCGGACTACGCGAAGGCCGGGAAGCTCTACTCCGCCGACGAGATGCTGAGCATCCCCACCCAGGCCAACTTCCTGCCGAAGCTGATCGGCGCGGGGCAGGTCAACCGCATCCAGTACGGGCTGCCGTTCGTCGCCTCCACCCGGCTGCTCTTCTACAACAAGAAGCTCTTCTCGCAGGCCGGCCTCGACGCCCCCAAGACCTGGAGCGACATAGCCACCGACGCCGCCACGCTCAAACAGCGCGGGGTGTCCTACCCCTTCGCGCTGCCGCTCGGCCCGGAGGAGTCCCAGGCCGAGACCCTGATGTGGATGCTCAGCGGGGGCGGCGGCTACACCGACGAGGTCGGCTCGTACAACATCGCCTCCGAGGAGAACATCAAGACGTTCGACTGGCTGAAGTCGAACCTCGTGGACAAGGGCCTCGTCGGCCCGGTCGCCCCCGGCAAGCTGAACCGTGCCAAGGCGTTCGAGGAGTTCTCGAAGGGGAAGGTCGGCATGCTCAACGGCCACCCCACGCTGATGGAGGAGGCGCAGAGGCAGGGCGTCAATGTCGGCATGGTCCCGCTGCCCGGCGAGCACGGCCCCACCGAGGGGTCGATGGGCGTCGCCGACTGGATCATGGGCTTCAAGCAGAACGATCACCGGGTCGAGATCGGCAAGTTCTTCGACTACCTGTTCACCGACAAGAACGTGATCGAGTTCGCCGACATGTACGACCTGCTGCCGGCCACGAACAGCGCGTCCGCGGCGATGGAGGACGACGACAAGTACAAGCCGCTGCACCAGTTCCTGGCGGCGTTGCCGGAGTCGGAGTTCTACCCCTTCGGCAAGACGTCCTGGGCGGCGGCCAGCGAGTCGATCAAGGAGAACATCGGCAAGGCGGTGCAGCCGGGGGCGAACCCGCAGAGCGTGCTGGAGCGGATAGCGCGGGACGCGACGCAGGCGGAGGCGGCGGAGTAGCCTCCGCGTTCCGTGGGGGCCGGGCGCGCCATATATTGGCTGATATGACCGCCCACCCCCCGAACGGCCCTGCCGAGTCCGCGCCGCTGTCCGACCGCGACCGCGCGGTGCTCGCGGTGGAGCGGCAGTCGTGGGCGGGCGCGGGGGCGAAGGAGCGGGCGATCCGGGAGCGGCTGGGGTTGTCGCCGACGCGGTATTACCAGCTGCTGAACGCGTTGCTGGATGACCGGCGGGCGCTGGAGGAGGACCCGGTGACGGTGAATCGCCTTCGGCGCGTACGGGAGGCTCGGCGGGGGAGGCGGTAGGGGCGGTGTGCGGGTGCGCTGCGCCTGGGGCGGGCCTGTTCCCCACCCCGCCCCTGCCCGAAACCGGGGCGCTGCCCCGGACCCCGCTGCTCAAACGCCGCAGGGGCTGGATTTGCCCTCGTGACGAGGGTGGGCGGGGATACGCTCAAGCGTATGGGCACCCCACAGACAACCGCAGGCCGTGCCGGGCTGGACGCCATCCTCGCCCGGCCGGCCGAGGCCCTCGTCGCGCTCGACTTCGACGGGACGCTGGCGGACATCGTGCCGGACCCGGAGCAGGCGCGGGCGCACCCCGGGGCCGTGGCGGCGCTGGCCGCCCTCGCGCCGAAGGTCGCGTCCGTGGCCGTGATCACCGGGCGCCCCGCCGAGGTCGCCGTGCGGTTTGCCGGGGTCGCCGGGGTGGAAGGGCTCGACCGCCTCGTCGTGCTCGGGCATTACGGCGCCGAGCGCTGGGACGCCGTGACCGGGAGCGTGCACGCCCCCGCCGCGCACCCCGGCGTCGATGCCGTGCGTGCCGAACTCCCCGGCGTACTGGCGGATTTCGGCCCCGAGGGTGAGATCTGGACCGAGGACAAGGGGCGCGCCCTCGCCGTGCACACCCGGCGCGCCGCCGACCCGCAGGCCGCGTTCGACGCGCTGCGCGGGCCCCTCGGCGAGCTGGCAGCGCGGCACGGGCTGATCGTGGAACCGGGGCGCCTGGTCCTGGAGTTGCGCCCGCCGGGCATGGACAAGGGCGTCGCGCTCACCGCGTACGTGCGCGAGATCGGCGCCACGTCGGTGCTGTACGCGGGTGACGACCTGGGTGACCTCGCCGCGTACGCCGCCGTGGAGAAGCTGCGCACGGACGAGGCGAACCCCGTGCCGGGGCTGCTCATTTGCAGCGGCAGCGCCGAGGTGCCGGAGCTCGCCGACCGCGCCGACCTGGCGCTGTCCGGCCCGGGCGCGGTCGTGGCGTACCTGCGCGAACTCGCCGACCGCCTTCCCTGACCGCGCCGAACCCAATCGCGCCCTGCTAATCGCGCCGCAGCGCATCCAGCTGGTCCAGGAACCAACGCTGCGGCGGCAGCGCGGTCGCCGCCTCGGCCAGCCGTTCCGTGCGGGCGGCCCGCACGTCGTCCGGGAGCGTCAGCGCCTCGTGCAGCGCCTCCGCCGTGGCCGAGACGTCGTACGGGTTGACCGTGAACGCGTACTCGCCCAGCTCCTCGTACGCGCCGGCCTCCCGCGACAGGACCAGCGCGCAGCCCTCGTCGGAGACGACCGGGACCTCCTTGGCGACCAGGTTCATGCCGTCCCGGATCGGGTTGACGAGGGCGACGTCGGCCAGCCGGTACGCGGCGAGCGAGCGGGCGAAGTCGTCCTTCACGTGCAGGACGACCGGGGTCCAGCCGGCCGTACCGTACGACTTGTTGATCGCGTCGGCGACCTGCCGCACCTCCGCGGTGTACTCCCGGTAGACCGCGAGGTCCTGGCGCGAGGGGTAGGCGAAGGCGACGTGCACGACGCGTTCGCGCCATTCGGGGTGCTCGTCCAGCAGCGTGCGGTAGGCGTGCAGGCCCCGGACGATGTTCTTGGACAGCTCCGTGCGGTCGACCCGGACGACGGTCTTCCGGTCCGGCCCGATCTGCTCGCGCAGGGCCGCCATCCGTTCGTCCACATCCGCCTCGTGCGCCCGGCCGCGCAGGAAGCCGGCGTCGGCGCCCAGGCCGTGGACGCCGACGCGGGTACGCCCGGTGCCGCCCAGGATCTCCGTACAGCAGCCGATGAACGCGTCCGCCCAGCGGCGGGTCAGGAAGGCGGCGCGGTCGGCGCCGAGGATGCCGCGCAGCAGCTGTTCGGCGATGTCGTCGGGGAGCAGCCGGAAGTAGTCGACGGGCGCCCACGGGGTGTGCGAGAAGTGGCCGATCCGCAGGTCTGGGCGGAGCTCGTGGAGCATGCCGGGGACCAGCGAGAGGTGGTAGTCCTGCACCAGGACCGCCGCGCCCTCGCCCGCCTCCTCGGCCAGCGCCTCGGCGAAGGCCCGGTTGTATGTCTCGAAGGACGCCCACTGCCTGCGGAACTCCGCGTCGAAAACGGGCTCGACGGGCGTCTGGTACAGCATGTGGTGGACGAACCACAGCACGGAGTTGGCGATGCCGTTGTACGCGTCGGCGTGCACCCCGGCGTCGATGTCGAGCATCCGGACGCCCGGCTCGCCGACCCCCCGGCGCACCGCCTCGCGGTCGCCGTCGCCGAGGGCGGCGCAGACCCACATCTTGTCGTCCACGGCGCTGAGGCCGGAGACGAGCCCGCCTCCGCCCCGTTTCGCTTCGAGGGTGCCGTCCTCGCCCACGGCATACGAGACGGGGCCGCGGTTGGACGCGACGAGGACCTGGGCAGCGGGCTGGGGGGCGTGCTCGGAGACCATGGCCGGAATCTAGCCCGAACCCGATCCGCCCAAACGTACGAAGCCGGACGGCGTGGGGTCGTGAACGGCGTGGGGTCGTGATCAGGCCGCGCGCCGTGCCACGTACTCCTCGATCTCGCACATCGGCGGCCTCTCCTGGGTGTCGACCGGGTACGTGTGGGGAACGAACCCGTCCGCGCCGCGTTCGTACTGGGTCAGCGAGGGCCGCACCAGATGGCCCCGGGAGAGCCGCACCTGTGCGGTGCGGTAGATCGCGGCGGCCATCCGGCCGAGCGCCTGGCCGTCCTGGTGGCGGTGGACGCGTACGCCGACGTCCACCTGGGCGAGGGCGTCGAGGCCCACGGTGTGCAGCGCGTCCACGAGCAGGCCGAGCTCGACCCCGTAACCGACCGGGAACGGCAGCCGCTCCAGAAGCGTGCGGCGTACGGCGTACTCGCCGCCGAGCGGCTGCACGAAGCCCGCGAGCAGCGGCCAGTGCAGATTCAGCAGCGGGCGGGCCACCAGCTCGGTGACGCGGCCGCCCTGGCCGGGCAGCTCCCCGAGCGGACGGTCGTACATCGCCTTGACGAACTGCACCTCGGGGTGGGCGAGCAGCGGGCCGACGATGCCGGAGACGAAGTCGGCCGAGAAGTCCTTCAGATCCGCGTCGATGAAGCACAGGATGTCGCCGCTGGTCACCAGGAGTGACCGCCACAGCACCTCGCCCTTGCCGGGAACGGCGGGGAGGCGGGGCAGGATCGCGTCGCGGTGGACGACCCGGGCGCCCGCGCGGCGGGCGACCTCGGCGGTGGCGTCCGTGGAGCCCGAGTCGATCACGACCAGCTCGTCCACCAGCGGAACGCGCTCCATCAGCTCGCGCCTGATCGTCGCGACGATGTCGCCGACGGTCGCGGCCTCATTGAGCGCCGGTAGGACGACGCTCACGCCCGTACCGTTCGCGGCGGTCCGCACATGGTCCGGCGGATGGTCGGCGGCCGACCAGGAACGCCTGGTCAGCCAGCGTTCGACCTCTTCGAGCACGGTCGATACTCCCTGCATGTGATCCATCTCGCGGTACGGACGGCTATCTCACCCGTCCGGTCCTTCGGTTACAGTCTTGAACAACGCGGACGGCCATCGCATGCCGGGGTCGGTCCGCCGACAAATGCACGGATCCATGATCCGTCGCCATACAGCGCTCATCCAGAGGGACAGAGGGAACGGCCCGTTGAAGTCCCGGCAACCCTCCTGCCGACCGCGAGGTCAGGTGGGGAAGGTGCCAATTCCGTCTTGCGGCGAAACGCGCCGCGAGGAAGATGAGGAGAAAGGGCCTCGCCATCATGGCTGTTGAAACCGTCGCAGCGAACACCGAATCCTCCGTGGACCTTGGTCCCGCCGCGGCTCTTTCCTGTCGCGAGTGCGGTGAACGATTCGCACTCGGCCCCATTTTCGCCTGCGCGTCCTGTTTCGGGCCGCTCGAAGTGGCGTACGACCTGCCGAGCGGCTCCTCCGACGAGCTGAAGAAGCGCATCGAGGCCGGCCCGAACAACATCTGGCGTTACGCGCCGCTGCTGCCGGTACCCGCCGACGTGGCCGACAAACCCAACCTCAACCCCGGCTTCACCAAGCTGGTCAAGGCCGACAACCTGGCCCGCGAGCTGGGTGTGACCGGCGGCCTGTACGTGAAGGACGACTCCGGCAACCCGACGCACTCCTTCAAGGACCGCGTCGTCGCCATCGCCGTCGAGGCCGCCCGAGCCTTCGGCTTCACCACGCTCTCCTGCTCCTCGACCGGCAACCTCGCCGGTGCGGTCGGCGCCGCCGCGTCGCGCGCGGGCCTGCGCTCCTGTGTGTTCATCCCGCACGACCTGGAGCAGGGCAAGGTCGTCATGGCCGCGGTGTACGGCGGTGAGCTGGTGGGCATCGAGGGCAATTACGACGACGTCAACCGCTTCTGCTCCGAGCTCATCGGCGACCCGCTGGGCGAGGGCTGGGGCTTCGTCAACGTGAACCTGCGTCCGTACTACGGCGAGGGCTCCAAGACGCTCGCGTACGAGATCTGCGAGCAGCTCGGCTGGCGGCTGCCCGACCAGATCGTCATCCCGATCGCGTCCGGCTCGCAGCTCACGAAGATCGACAAGGGCCTCCAGGAGCTGATCAAGCTCGGCCTGGTCGAGGACAAGCCGTACAAGATCTTCGGTGCCCAGGCCGAGGGCTGCTCCCCGGTCTCCACCGCCTTCAAGGCCGGTCACGACGTGGTCCGCCCGCAGAAGCCGAACACGATCGCCAAGTCCCTCGCGATCGGCAACCCGGCCGACGGCCCGTACGTCCTGGACATCGCCCGCCGCACCGGCGGCGCCGTCGAGGACGTCAACGACGAGCAGGTCGTGGACGCGATCAAGCTGCTGGCCCGCACCGAGGGCATCTTCGCCGAGACGGCGGGCGGGGTGACGGTCGGCGTGACGAAGAAGCTGATCGACGCCGGCCTGCTCGACCCGGCGCTCACCACCGTCGTCCTGAACACGGGTGACGGCCTCAAGACGCTGGACGCGGTGGCCGACACCTCGCAGGCGACCGCCACGATCCGCCCGAGCCTGGACGCCTTCCGCGCCGCCGGACTCGCCACCAGCTGACCACCCGAGACTTCAGGAAGGCACCGCCATGAGCGTCAAGGTCCGCATTCCCACCATCCTCCGCACCTACACCGGCGGCCAGGCCGAGGTTCCGGCCGAGGGCGCGACCCTCTCCGAGGTCATCGCCTCGCTGGAGAAGGACCACCCGGGCATCGCCGCCCGCGTGCTGGACGACCAGGGCAAGCTGCGCCGCTTCGTCAACGTGTACGTCAACGACGACGACGTGCGCTTTGAAGGCGGCCTCGACGCGGCGACCCCGGACGGTGCCGGCGTCTCGATCATCCCCGCAGTGGCCGGCGGCTGCTGAGCCCAAGGCTCTGTAGCACCACCGCAATTGCCCCCTCCGCGCGAGAAGCGGAGGGGGCAATTCTGCATGGTTGAACGGGGTAGAGTGTGGGAAGTCCCCTTCGCTGCCCGTGCCCCTCGCATACGAGAATGCGCCGCGCCACGATCAGAAGCAGCCAATGTGCCTGAGCCTCTTGCGCCTTAAGTCGCCTTTGCCGGGCCCGACTTGCCCCGCAAGCTCAGCAATTCCTCATATTCGGGCGATCGGTGCTGCGCAGAATTGTCGTCCGATTGACCTGTCGCACAGGGCAGTTGGGCAGATACATTCAGCCGCGGTCGACGCGCTTCGGCGCACTCACGTTACAGGGGAGTTAGGCATGGCTCAGGGCACCGTCAAGTGGTTCAACGCGGAGAAGGGGTACGGCTTCATCGCGGTCGACGGTGGTGCGGATGTATTCGTCCACTACAGCGCGATCCAGATGGACGGGTACCGCACCCTCGAAGAAGGTCAGCGGGTCGAGTTCGAGATCTCGCAGGGCCAGAAGGGGCCGCAGGCGGACATGGTCAAGCTCGCCGTCGGCTGAGCCCGGCACGGCACGTCGGCCGCGACGCCACGCACGTACGAAGGGTCCGTACCTCCAGAGGTGCGGGCCCTTCGCGTTGCCAGGCTCTGTCCACATGCCGAAGGCGACGCTTGCGCCCTCCCGTCGCCCGACCGCCACCCCTCAAGGAGCCTTCGGCGCTTGCACTCAACGGGGTCGAGTGCTAATCATTGGGCTTAGCACTCTCCAGGTGAGAGTGACAGAATTTGGACCGGGCCGGTGAGGCCCGCAGGCCAGGCGGGGAAGGAACCGCAGGGCACGCAGGCCGTCCGTCGCGGGCGCCACTCGGTCCGGAGCAATCCACCCCTGTCCGGGAGGACCACTTCACATGGCCAAGATCATCGCGTTCGACGAGGAGGCCCGGCGCGGTCTCGAGCGCGGCATGAACCAGCTCGCCGACGCCGTCAAGGTCACCCTTGGCCCCAAGGGTCGCAACGTCGTCCTTGAGAAGAAGTGGGGCGCCCCCACGATCACCAACGATGGTGTGTCCATCGCCAAGGAGATCGAGCTGGAGGACCCGTACGAGAAGATCGGTGCGGAGCTGGTCAAGGAGGTCGCCAAGAAGACGGACGACGTCGCCGGCGACGGTACGACCACCGCCACCGTTCTCGCCCAGGCGCTCGTCCGCGAGGGCCTGCGCAACGTGGCCGCGGGTGCGAACCCGATGGCTCTCAAGCGGGGCATCGAGAAGGCCGTCGAGGCCGTCTCCGCCGCCCTCCTGGAGCAGGCCAAGGACGTGGAGACCAAGGAGCAGATCGCTTCGACCGCCTCCATCTCCGCCGCCGACACCCAGATCGGCGAGCTCATCGCCGAGGCCATGGACAAGGTCGGCAAGGAAGGCGTCATCACCGTCGAGGAGTCCCAGACCTTCGGTCTGGAGCTGGAGCTCACCGAGGGTATGCGCTTCGACAAGGGCTACATCTCGGCGTACTTCGCCACCGACATGGAGCGCATGGAGTCGTCCCTGGACGACCCGTACATCCTGATCGTCAACTCCAAGGTCAGCAACGTGAAGGACCTCCTTCCGCTGCTGGAGAAGGTCATGCAGTCCGGCAAGCCGCTGCTGATCATCGCCGAGGACGTCGAGGGCGAGGCCCTGTCGACCCTGGTCGTCAACAAGATCCGCGGCACCTTCAAGTCCGTCGCCGTCAAGGCCCCGGGCTTCGGCGACCGCCGCAAGGCCATGCTCGGTGACATCGCCATCCTCACGGGCGGCACCGTCATCTCCGAGGAGGTCGGCCTCAAGCTGGAGAACGCCGGTCTCGACCTGCTCGGCCGCGCCCGCAAGGTCGTCATCACCAAGGACGAGACGACGATCGTCGACGGCGCCGGTGACAGCGACCAGGTCCAGGGCCGCGTCAACCAGATCCGTGCCGAGATCGAGAACTCCGACTCGGACTACGACCGCGAGAAGCTCCAGGAGCGCCTGGCGAAGCTGGCCGGCGGCGTGGCCGTCATCAAGGCCGGTGCCGCCACCGAGGTCGAGCTGAAGGAGCGCAAGCACCGCATCGAGGACGCGGTGCGCAACGCCAAGGCCGCCGTCGAGGAGGGCATCGTCGCCGGTGGTGGCGTGGCTCTGCTCCAGGCTTCGGCCGTCTTCGAGAAGCTGGAGCTCTCGGGCGACGAGGCGACCGGCGCCAACGCCGTCAAGCTCGCGCTTGAGGCCCCGCTGAAGCAGATCGCCGTCAACGGTGGTCTTGAGGGCGGCGTCGTCGTGGAGAAGGTCCGCAACCTCCCCGTCGGCAACGGCCTGAACGCCGCGACCGGCGAGTACGTCGACATGATCGCCGAGGGCATCCTCGACCCGGCGAAGGTCACGCGCTCCGCGCTCCAGAACGCCGCGTCGATCGCCGCGCTGTTCCTCACCACCGAGGCCGTCATCGCCGACAAGCCGGAGAAGGCCGCCGCGGCCGCTCCGGGCGGCATGCCGGGCGGTGACATGGACTTCTGATCCTGACGGATCGGCGGTTCCAGCAGTACCTGACACCGGCCCCCGGGGATGCGTCCCCGGGGGCCGGTGTCTTTGTGCGTACGTGTACGCGTACGAGCTCAGCCCGCGTCGAGGCCGTCCACGAGACGGGTGAGGAAGCGGTCGAACATGGCGTCCGGGGTGACCGGCCGTCCGGCCGTCGCCAGCGCGTCCGCGAGTTCCGGATGGGCGCCGTCCGCCGCGACCTCCGCCAGATACACCGCCTCGGCGGCCGCCCGCCCGGGGTCCCGGGCCGCCCGTGCCTGGCCGACCTCGTAGGCCACATGGGCTGCCACGAATGACGTGAGCTGGGCGAAGATCTCCAGCCGGGCCGCCCCGTCGAGCCCGATGGGCCGCAGCGCCGCGAGCGCGTGCTCCACGAAGGCGAGCGTGCGGGGGCCCAGGGTGCGGCGGGCCTGCACGGCGGCGGGCAGCCAGGGGTGGCGGAGCATGTTCGCGCGCTGGTGGCGGCCGATGGTCTTGAGGTCGGCGCGCCAGTCGCCGGTGAGCGGGCCGGACGTGGGCAGCTCACCGGAGACGTGGTCGATCATCAGGTCGAGCAGCGTTTCCTTGTCGGGGGCGTAGCTGTACAGCGACATGACGCCGGCGCCCACCTCCGCGGCGACCCGCCGCATGGTGACCGCGTCGATCCCCTCGGCGTCCGCGACGGCGACCGCGGCGGCCGTGATCACCTCTCGGCTGAACGCGGGTCTGCGGCCGCGCCTGGGCCGGTCCTGCTCCCGCCAGAGAACTCGCGGATCGATGCCTCCGGCACCTTCGGTGCGGGTCACGTGCTCAGCCTCTCTCACCCGGGTCGCCTCCGTGGACCATCCAAGCATCCAGTATTCTCGTACTTAGTACGAGAATACTGATGGAGGCGAAGATGACCCGATCGACGCACGACGCCCGCCCCCGGGCCGCATGGACGCCGTCGTCCGCGAAGCCGCCGCGCGCCGCCCGGCTGATGCGCGCCTCCTGGCGCGGTCTGCCCGCCGCGCGCCACAAGGCGGGCGTCGAGCGCGGCCTGGCGGTGCCCGCCGCCGACGGCAGTCCTCTGCTCACCGACCACTACTTTCCGCGCGCCGAGGGCGACTTCCCGACCCTCCTGGTCCGTACGCCGTACGGGCGGGGAGTGCCGTGGTCCCCGCAGTACGGCATCCTCTTCGCCGAACAGGGCTTTCATGTGGTGCTTCAGAGCTGCCGGGGGACGGGTGGTGCGGGCGGCGCGGGCGGCGGTTTCCACCTCTGGCGCAACGAGCCGGCCGACGGCCTCGCGGCGGTCGGCTGGCTGCGCGAACAGCCGTGGTTCGACGGGCGCTTGGGCACCGTCGGCCCCAGCTATCTCGGGTACGTGCAGTGGGCGCTGGCCCTCGATCCGCCGCCGGAGCTGAAGGCCATGGTGGTGCAGGTGGGGCTGCACGATCCGTACGCCCTCTTCCACACCGACGGCGTCCTCAACCTGGAGACCGCGCTCGCCGTGGGCGCCGGCATGACCTACCAGCACCGGGGTATGGGCGCGTTCATCCGGGCGACCCTGCGCCTCCAGCGCCGGCTGCGTTCCGCCGTCACCGCGCGTCCGCTGCGCGGGGCGTACGCGGACGCGCTCGGCGGTGAGATTCCCTGGCTGGACGAGGTGATGGCCCACCCGGACCCGGACGACCCGTACTGGGAGGGCGCGTCGCCGGCGGGGGTGGCGGAAGGGGCGGCGGACCGGATGGCGGAAGGCGCGGCGGACCGGGCGCCCGTGCCCACCGCCCTCGTCACCGGCCGGTACGACGCCCTCGTGGACCAGACCTTCGCGCAGTACGACCGGCTGTGCCGGGCGGGCGGCGAGGCGTCCCTGCTCGTCGGCCCGTGGACCCACACCTCGGCGCTCCAGGCGGGCTGGGCCGAGGTGTTCGCCGAATCCCTGGCCTGGCTCCGGGCCCACCTGTGTGACGACCCGTCCGGTCTGCGCCCGACGCCGGTGCGCGTGCACGTGGGCGGTGCGGAGGCGGGCGTCCGGGACCTGGACGCGTGGCCCCCGGAGGCGTCCACGGCCTCCTGGTACCCGACCGCCGACGGCCACCTCACCCGGGAGGCCCCCACGGACACCGCCCCCGTCGCCGCCTTCCGCCACGACCCGGACGACCCGGTCCCCACGCTGGGCGGCGCGCTGCTCTCCCGTACGGCGGGGGCGCGGGACAACGCGTCATTGGAGGCGCGCGCGGACGTCCTCACGTTCACCGGGCCCGCCCTGGCCAAACCTCTTACCGTGCTCGGTCCGGTTTCCGCCCGGGTCAGCGCCTCCACGGATACCGGGCACGGCGAGGTGTTCGTCCGGCTGTGCGACGTGGACCCGGAGGGCCGGTCGGTCAATGTCTGCGACGGCCTGGCCCGCCTCCGCACCACGGGCCCGGACCCGGTCCGTGTGACGATCCCGATGACCCCCACCGCCCACCGCTTCGCCCCGGGCCACCGCATCCGCTGGCAGATCAGCCCCGGTCCCCACCCGCGCTACGCCCTGAACCCGGGCACGGGGGAGCCCCGGATCGATGCGACGGAATTCGTACCCGTACGGGTGACGGTGCACGCGGACTCAGAGTTGACGCTGTCGGTGGGCCGACCGGGTAAGGAAATGCGCCTGGCGCCATCTGTCAGTCCTGGGTGGTAGACATACGACTGGCCATCGTGAATCAGGTCCGTAGAATAGATTCAACAAGGAGGTGCTAAGTGGATCTCGTGCTAGTGGGGGAGCGGATCCGCCGCGAACGTGAGCGCGCTGGGCTCAACCAGCGTGACCTCGCGCGACGCGCCCAGCTCTCCCAACCGACCCTGACCCGTATCGAGACCGGTACTCGTGCCAACGTGACTCTCGCGGAACTGGATCGCCTCGCTGTCGCGCTGGGTATCCCGGTGCGGCTGCTCACCAGTGGCGACCCTGTGCGAGAGAGGGTCCAGATCGCGGCCAGAACCGACGAGGTGACCCTCGCGGAGCGTGAGGAGGCGCTTCGGCGCACCCTCGAAGTGCTTGAATTGGATGCCCGTCTGGACAAGCTGGGGACGAACACCACGCAGCAGCGAAAGCCACAGGGGCATGTAAAGGTTCCGGACCAGCAGCTTCCCGGGGAGGTGCAGGCCAGCGAACTGGCCGAACGGGTCCGCGAGGCTCTTCATCTGGGCTGCGCCCCCGTTGCCGATGTGGATGAACTGATCGAACAGCTCACCGGTGTCGACACAGCGGTACTGAGGCTACCGAAGGGCGCCGAAGGATTTACCGCCACCGACCCTGCTCGCGACACGACTCTCATTGCCGTTCGTGCGTGCGACGTGCCCGAACGGCAGCGGTTCAGTTTCGCTCACGAGCTCGGACATTTGTTGTGGAATGACGGTGCTCAGGTTCATGCGCTGAACGACGGAAGAACCCCGGGTGAGAGACGTTGCGACGCCTTTGCCCGCAACCTCTTGGCACCGAGGGAAGGCATCAGATCCTGGCTGGCCGCTGAGAGTTTTCCAGAAGGTGGCCGGATGGACGAGCGTACGGCCGCACTTCTGGCACGCCACTTCCGAGTCAGCTTTCCCGTCATCCTCATCCAACTGGAGGAGATGTCACTCGTCACGACCGAGCAGAAGAACGACCTGCGGGGACCGACCGGCGTGCAGTTGGCACACCGTTACGGCTGGGGCCCGGCGTACGAGCAGGAGAAGGACGCCGCCCAGGCTGTACGGGCTCCCAGGCGCATTCTCGAACGGGCCGTTGACGCCTATCGGCAGAATCTTCTGGGTGTGCGGGCTCTGGCCATGCTCGAAGGATGCAAACCGGAAGAGGCCGAAGCCAGACTCGCGGAAGCCGGCATCGTTCCCGACCCTCCGAATCCCAGGCGGGCCAACCTGTCCCGGCTGGTTGCCCGCGGGCTGGCGAAGTAGGAGTAAAGTAATCCCGCCTGGGGATGTCGAAGGGGTGGGGGCTTGCCCAACCAGCACGCGGAAGCGTCAAAGGAGACGGCTTCGCCGGATCAACGCGAACCGCTATGCATTCTGGACGCAGTAATCTGCGTGCACTTCGTCGGTGCGAATGTCCACCGTTTGCTGGTGGACGTTCTCCAGAAGGCGGATCTGACGTTGCTCGTGCCGCAGGAAGTCTGCGATGAAGTCGCGCGCAAGGACAGGAAGTACCCCGGGCTGAAGCTGAAGTGGACGCGTCTGGCGGGCAGTCGTCACGTCCGCGTTCTTCCCGCTCTTGAGGCACGGACAGCACCGGCTCGTGTCATCGAAGTCTTCGAGGATGTGCGAGGCCGACAGGTAGAAGATGCCCTGCGGAACTCAAAGGATCTCGGCGAAGCGGTAGTTGTAGCTCATGGAGTGCACTACCAGGACGAGGGGCACGAAGTGATCGTCGCCATCGACGATCAGGGCGGCCAAGCACTTGCGACCGATCGGGACCTGGAGGTCATGACCGTCGAGGACGTTCTGGTGATGGCCATTGAGTTCGGACGCTTTGCTACCGAGGGTGATCTGAAGAACGTGTACGGAAAGCTCCGGAAGTTCGGCGACGGCCTCCCCTCCTACGCGCAGACGCAGCTGGCCATTTACTACAAGGAGTGGCATGGCCAGCAGGCGGTGCAGAGCTAGGCACCGTCACTCCACGCGAGGTCCTGCATGCCTGTCCCCCGTACCCGTTCCTGGCTTGGGTGCGGGGGGCAGGCATGTACCTCGCACCTTGCGTCTCTTGCGCAAAAATCTGACATGGCGACGCACTTTTCTTGTGTAGGGGCGGGAATATCTCGCGCGCATCTTGTGGGCGGGCCGCCGCGCGCCCTACTGTCGCCTCACTCATGACGGTGGCGGCCTCCCCACGCGTGTATGGCTGTTGAGCCCCGTCGACCCCTCAGAGAAACGGGCATGCGATGTCACGGAAGTTCGCCGCCGTCGCGGCGGCGGTGCGAAGACCGCGCCGGGCCGGGCTGTACGCGTCGACGGTCGCCTCGGTGACCGCGGCCGCCGTCGGGTTCGGGGTGCTGGCCGGTGCGCCCGCGCTCGCCGGACCCCGGCACGCCGCCGCTCCGGCCCCGGTCGTCACGCGCGCCGCGCTCGACCCCGAGCTGGTGCGGGGGCGGGGCGCGAAGGTGGCGTTCGCGGAGCAGGAGGCCGAGAACGCGGTCACCGACGGGACGGTCATCGGCCCGGACCGGGACGCCTACACGCTGCCGTCCGAGGCGTCGGGGCGTAAGGCGGTCAAGCTGGCGCCGGGGCAGCACGTGGAGTTCACACTGCCCGCGGCGGCCAATGCGATCACCGTGCGCTACAGCATCCCGGACGCGCCGGGCGGCGGCGGGATCACGGCGCCGCTGGACGTCTCGGTGAACGGCTCCAAGCGGTCCACGATGACGCTGACCTCGCAGTATTCCTGGCTGTACAACCAGTACCCGTTTTCCAACGACCCGAGCGCCGGGCTCCTCCACCCCGACTGGTGGATCACCGAGTGCGGCTGCGTGCCCGCCGGGACGACGCCCGCCCCGGTCGTGGACAAGCCGTTCCGGCCGAGCCACTTCTACGACGAGCAGCGTCTTCTGCTCGGCCGTACGTACCGCGCGGGCGACACCGTACGGCTGACCGTGCCGGCCGGGAGCCGGGCCGCGTGGACGGCGATCGACCTGCTGGACTCCGAGCGGGTCGGGCTGCCGCACGTCGAACTCCTCGCCGCCAACGTCCTCGCGTTCGGCGCGGACCCGACCGGGCGGCGGGACGCGGCGGGGGCGATCGAGAAGGCGATCGCGTTCGCCCGGCTCACCCGTCTGAAGGTGTACATCCCGCCGGGGACGTACCGCGTGGACCGACACATCGTCGTGGACGACGTCACGATCACCGGCGCGGGCAGCTGGTACACGAAGATCAAGGGCCGCGAGGTCGCGCTGGCCGAGCCCGCCGCCGACGGCTCGACGCACACCGGCGTCGGCTTCTACGGGAAGTCCGCGGCCGAGGGCGGCAGCCGTAACGTGCATCTGTCCGGTTTCGCCATCGAGGGCGATGTGCGCGAGCGCATCGACACCGACCAGGTCAACGCGATCGGCGGTGCGATGAGCGATTCGACCATCGCGGGCCTGCACATCAGCCACACCAAGGTCGGCATGTGGTTCGACGGGCCGATGAAGAACCTGAAGGTCTCCGACACCGTGATCGTGGACCAGATCGCGGACGCCATCAACTTCCACACCGGCGTGACCGATTCGCGGGTCACGAACACCTTCGTACGCAACTCGGGCGACGACGGCCTCGCCATGTGGGCCGAGAAGACCACCAACGCCCGCAACACCTTCGACCACAACACCGTGCAGACCCCGGTCCTCGCCAACGGCATCGCGATCTACGGCGGCAGCGACATCACCGTCTCCGACAACCTCGTCGCCGACCCGGTCCGCGAGGGCAGCGCCCTGCACCTCGGCTCCCGCTTCGGCGCCGAGCCGTTCGCCGGGAAGGTGGACCTCGCGCGCAACACCACGGTCCGCGCGGGCACGTTCGAGCTCAACTGGAAGATCGGGCTCGGCGCGCTGTGGGTCTACGCGCTGGACCGGAGCATCGACGGCGCGGACATCCGGGTCACCGGCAACGACTTCCTGGACAGCACGTACAACGCCGTCATGCTGGTCTCCGACTGGGGGGTGAAGGACCAGTACGTCATCAAGAACATCCACTTCAAGGACATCAGGGTGGACGGCACGGGCACCTCGGTGCTGAGCGCCCGCGCGGCGGGCGGCGCCACCTTCGAGAACGTGGACGCGCGCAACGTGGGTGCGGTGGGGGTCAACAACTGCGGCTCGTTCAACTTCCCTTCGACCGGTTCGGAGTTCGGCCTCACGGACCTGGGCGGCAACGACGGCGGCTGGCTCGCGCCGTGGCTGTTGCCCAACACGATCACCTGCGACGACCGCCCGGAGGTGGTCCCGCCGCCGGCGCCGACCGCGTGGTGATCCGTACGCCCTAGTAGGTGGCCGGTCCGGGCGGACCGGCCACCCCTATGCACGCGCACGCGCCCTCTAGGCTCTCAAGGTAGCGCGGGGGTCCGACAACGCCCGCGCGCAGGGAAAGCAGCTGCTCACGCGACCCACGGGAGACATCCGGCATGGCCGTCATCCACCGCACCACCCTGTCGCCGACCAAGCTCGAAATGCTCACCACCTGGCTTCCGACCCGCCCTTGGTACGTGGGCCCCACGCGCCCCTCCCTCGTCAGGTCCGGCGGCTTCCGCCTGGACGACCCGCAGGGCGAGGTGGGCATCGAATTCATGGTCGTCACCGACACCTCGGGCGCCGATCCGGTGCCGTACTTCGTGCCGCTCACCTACCGGGGCGCCCCGCTCGGGGGCGCGGAGGACGCGTTCGTCGGCATGACCACACACGGCGTGCTGGGCAAGCGCTGGGTGTACGACGGCTGCCACGACCCGGTCCTGGTGGCACAGCTCTTCGCCCTCCTGGACGGCCGCGCCGAACCCCAGGCCCAGAGCCTCACCGACACCCCCGACCCCACCATCACCCATTCCCACACGGGCACCCCCTTCCCCCTGGCGACCCCCAGAGCGACGGACACCCCAGAGGGCACGGACCTGCCCACCACCGGCACCACCCTCCACGTAAACCGCGTCCTGCGCCCCGCCGCAGACACCCCGGACGACGCGACGGGCCACGTCTCGGGCCCGTGGCACACGCCGGAGGACGCGGAGGTGCGGGGGGTGTTCGCGGTGCTGCGTGCGGTGTAGGGCCCGTACAACTGAGACGCGCATGCGCGTATGTGAACAGGCACAACTGAAGGTGTTCCTGGAACCGGGGCGTGGCACATGATCGATGGATTTGCGAAGGAGCATCTGCACGGGCGGTTGCGGCGGGATCGGGAGGTGTTGTTGTGGAAGCTTGAGGGGTTGTCCGCGTACGACACCCGGCGGCCGTTGACGGCGACCGGGACGAATCTGCTCGGGCTCGTGAAGCATGTGGCCACCGTGGAGGCCCGGTACTTCGGGGAGGTCTTCGGGCGTCCTTCGCCCGAGCCGCTGCCTCGGTGGCAGGAGGCCGATGGGAGCGATCTGTGGGCGGCCGAGGGGGAGACGTGCGAGCAGGTCGTCGGGTTCTATCGGCGTACGTGGCAGCACGCCGACGCGACGATCGACGCGCTCTCCCTCGACGCCCCGGGCCACGTGCCGTGGTGGCCGGAGCCCTATGACCGCACGACCCTGTTCGCCGTCCTGGTCCACGTCCTCGGCGACTCCAACCGCCATGCCGGTCACGCCGACATCCTGCGCGAGGGCCTCGACGGCCGGACCGGGCTGCGTCCGGAACACGAGCAGCCGATCGACGAGGACGCCCGCGCGGCGCATCGCGCGATGATCGAGCGGGTGGCGCGGTTGGCCGCGCCCGGCCCGGAGCCCGAGAAGTAAGGCGTAGTCGTGCGCGGATTCTCGTGACGTAAAAGCGTCAAGTTGTCGAGAAAATCGCGTTGCCCACGATATTCTCCGTGCGCCAGTGGGGTCGGCGCGTGACACTGCGCAGGTCTTGGACTCGATGGAGGTCGGAATGAAGCGAATAACGCAACTTGGGATTCTTGCGGCGAGTGCCCTCATGGTCACGGCGTTCGGGACCAGCCCGGCGACCGCCGCCAACACGGCGCGCTACACCAGCTGCAAGACGACTGGCGCCACTGGAAATGCGAATATAATTGGCTGGAAGTCGTTGGATAAAGGCATCCCCGGCGTGGAGATGAGTGTCTACGACTCGCTGGCCGACGGGCATCACGCGAGTGTTCGCCTTGGTGTGACCTATTACCGTGGCGGTATCACCTATTACCCGTGGCATGCCAATAATAATGGCGCCGGAACGTGGAAGACGTTCAGTTCATCCGTTCCGAAGGGCAGTAATGAAATCGCTGCGGTCTGGGTCCAGGTCGCCAGGTTCGAGGGAAGCACGCTGCTGAACGTATGCAGTTCGCCGTATCTCTCGTAGGCGTCGATCGCCGTAACGGCGCCCAGGGGCCGTCAGCGGCCCGGGCGGTCCGACTTGGGGATCAGGCCCGCTCTTACGGCCCGGGCCTGGGCGCGGACCTGTTGGGCGGGGAGGGCCGGGGTCTCGCGGGCCGGTTTGCCCGCGCAGGGGCGGCATTTGCCGCCTGGGAGGGCTTCCGGGGTGCCTGGGGTGCCGCATTCGCCGCATTCCAGGGTGCGCAGGACCGGGAGGGGTTCGCGGGCCGGGGGAAGCTTCGTCTGGAGGCGCCTCGCCACGAATGCCGCCGGGTGGTGGATTCGGTCGGGGAGTCCGGTGGTAAGCGCCCGGAGGACTTCGGGCTCCGTGGCGCCCCTTCGTAGCCACTCCGACGCCTGCGGTTCCAGCGCCACGCACTCGCTGTGCGACAGCGACAGCACGGGGGCCTGGCGGCCCAGCGCGGCCAGCAGGATGAACGCCCGTGAGCGCGTTTCCCGTTGGGCCTCCTTGGGTACGTCGCCCCGGCTGAAGCTCGCCCACCACGTGTCGTCGCGCGCGGTGCGGGAAAAGAACGTCCGGGTCACCCACAACAGGCTCGCCCCGCTCACCACGCACTCGCTGCCCCGGCGCAGGTGCCCGGCTTCCTGGAGGCGGTTCAGCGACGTACGTACCGCGCACTGTCCGTACGGAAGCACCTTGGCCAGTGCCTTTACGGAGATGTCGGCGCCGTCGCGCAGGCTGTCGATGTACGCGGCGATGGCCGCGTCGCGCGGATCGAGGTGGGTGAAGTCCTGGCCCGTACGGGGGCGTTCGTCCGGTGCGGAACGTTTGCCGTAACCGGGGTTCGCCATCGGGTGGTGGGGGAAGGGTGCGCTACTAGACTGGGCGTCAGCCATCTGATCGTCTCCGTCAGCCTTCGATCGAGGTGGTCAGGCCCCTGGCGGTGTGCCAACACCGGCGGGGGCCGTCTTTAGGTCTATGTCTGCGCTGAAGCTAAAGCGTGCCTACCGTTCGTCGCAACTCGGTCGCGGAAAGTCAACCCTTGCGGGTTGCGCGGGGTGGGTGGGTGGGTACAGGCCCGCCCAACCAATCCACTCAAAGAGCGCTCGAATCTCGGGGCTTGAGCCCCGGGGCGGCACGGCAGGACGGCAAGGCGGGAGATGGAATTGCCGGACCTGCGGGCATATCGTGCCCTCATGTCGGTTGACCTGATTCGTATCGTTTCCCGTGATTCGCCGATGGCACTCGCGCAGGTGGCGCGTGTTCGTGCGGAGTTGGCCGTGCTGCATCCCGGTGTCGAGACCGCCGTTCTTCCCGTGAAGACGACCGGTGACAAGTGGATGGGGGATCTCAGTGCGGTTGAGGGGAAGGGGGCGTTCACGAAGGAGGTCGATGCGGCTCTTCTCGCGGGGGAGGCCGATCTTGCCGTGCATTGTGTGAAGGATGTTCCGGCGGACAGGCCGCTTCCGGCCGGGACGGTCTTTGCGGCCTTCTTGAAGCGGGACGACATCCGGGACGCGCTCGTGCACCCCGGTGGGCTCGCGCTTGACGCGCTTCCGGCCGGGACCCGGGTCGGGACCTCGTCCGTGCGGCGGATCGCGCAGCTCGCCGCTTCGCATCCGCACCTTGAGTGCGTTCCGATGCGCGGGAACGCGAACAGGCGTTTGGCGAAGCTCGACGCGGGTAACGCGGACGCGTTGCTGCTGGCCGTCGCCGGGCTGGAGCGGATCGGGCGGACCGATGTCATCACCGAGGTCCTGTCGACCGAGACGATGATGCCGCCGATCGGTGCCGGAGTCCTCGCGCTTCAGTGCCGTGAGGGCGACGCCGAGCTGATCGACGCCATCAGCCCGCTCGGTGACCCCGACGCGTACCGGGAGACGCAGGCGGAGCGGATGCTTCTGCATGTTCTGCAAGGGCACTGCAACAGCCCGATCGCCGGGTTCGCCCGGGCCGAGGGCAACGGCGAACTTTCGCTGCGGGCCTGCGTGTTCTCGCCGGACGGCAAGACCGTGCTGAACGCCCACGAGTGGGCGGGCCGTCTGGACCCGAGCACGCTCGGCACGTCCGTCGCCGTCGCCCTGCTCCGGCAGGGCGCGCGCGAGCTGATCGACGGCATCGCGCACTAGTCCGTAAACGGGTGGCCGTGACCGGCGTTCACGACGGCCTCTGGGCGAGGTTGTCGATGACGCGCTGGAGCACGGCGACCGTGGTCGCGTGGTCCTCGTCCGTGATGTCGCCGAGGATCTGCGCGTGCACCCGGTCCATGTGTTCCTTCGCCGCCGCCAGGCCCTCGCGGCCCTGTTGCGTGAGGATCAGCCGGCCGTCCGCGCCGATGCCGAGCCAGCCCCGGTGTGCGAGGGCGTCGGCGGCGTGGACTATCACTTCGGTGCCCATTCCGTAGGGCACGGCCACGGCGCCGATCTCCTCCCTGGTGAGGCCGCGTTCGGCGCGGGCGATGTTGTTGAGCGCCCACCACTGGGGCCGGGTCACGTCGACGCGCGCCAGGGCGGCCTGCGAGTGCCCCAGGATCGCCTCGGTGGCGCCCCAGGCGACCAGGGCGATGGGCCGCCGGCCGGGAGCGGCGGTGCCGTTCTGCGGGGCGCTTGCGTTCGTCATGATCGCGAGGCTAGGACCTCAATCGCGATTGAGGTCAAGGGTGCCGGTACCACCGTGGCCGTCAGTGGCACCGGCTTCCGGTTTTCGTCGCGTCAGGCGTGCTTCAGGTCGGTGACGAACTGCTGCCAGGCGGTCGTCGCGAAGACGACCGCCGGGCCGTCGGTCATCTTCGAGTCGCGCACGGGGACCACGTCCGGGATGCCGTCGAGGACTTCGAGGCAGTCACCGCCGTCGCCCGCGCTGTACGTGGACTTGCGCCAGGTGGCGACCTCCACGCAGTTGCCGCCGTCGCCGCCGCTGTAGCTCGACTTCTTCCAAATGGCCGTGGACAAGTCGTAGTTAGAACTGTTGTGCCTCATGCTCGTAATCCTCCGCCACAGACTCGATCAACGCCAGAGACGCTGTCGGTGAGAGCGCGCTGGCCACGACCAGATCGTAGGTCAGTTCGTACTGGCGGACCGTTGCCGGATCGTCTTGCAGGCGGCCGATGCCCATGCCGTCTACGTAGGCGAGTGGGGGTTCATCGGCGAACGACATCAGCTTGAGGGGGCCGGTCAGGGCTGCGTGGGCACCTGCGGAGAACGGCAGCACCTGCACGATGATCCGGTGCTGCCTCATCAGCTCGGCGATGTGGCGGAGGGCCCCCGCCATGCATCCGGGTCCGCCGACCTTTCGACGTAACACCGCTTCGTCCAACACGGCCCACAACATCGGCAGTGTTGGATCGTCGAGGAGCTGTGTTCGGGCGAGGCGGGCTGCCACCAGTTCATCGATCACACTGTCGACGGCCGTGGGCTGGTACTCCCTGAACACCGCCCGGGCGTACGCCTCCGTCTGCAACAGACCTGGAATGAGCTGCGGCGCGTACTCCCTGATTTCCGTCGCGCGGGCCTCCGCTTCTGCTGCCTCGGCGAAGTGCTCCGGGTACTTCGACTTCTTCAAGGCCGCGCAGTTGCGCTTGAAGAAGCCGTCAGCCTTCAGGGCGCGGTCAAGTTTGATCGCCTGGTCCATCTGCATGCTGCGGGTGCCGTCCTCCAGCTGGCCGATGAAGGAGCCGCTGACGTACAGCAGGGCGCCCAGCTCGGACTGGGAGAGGCCCGCGCATTCTCTTCGGTGGCGGAGTTCGGCGCCCAGCAGGGCGCGAGGAGAAGAGGCGGGGTCCAGTTTTTTGGGGCCTGGCATGACAACTCCCTGTTACACACGTGTGTTTGTTGGGCCTGCTCCTCTTCCAGGCTAGCGAGAGAATCACCACTCTGGGTATGCATCGTCATTACTCAGCGTGGAAGGAATGGATCATGACGACTACGGAACGGCGCAAGGCGGCAGTGGCGAAGATTCGGGAGGCGGAGGAGGTGGTGGCGTTGCTGAGGGAGGGCTTCGCGTGGGCCGGGGTGAAGCTGCCCTCGCTGCGGATCGACGCGGCTTCGTGTGCGGGTGACGACCCGGCGGTGCTGGTGGATCTGGGGCGCTGCAACCTCGCGGCGGCGCAGCAGCTCAGCCGGGTGCTGGAGGAGAAGGCGGCGGCGTCGTGACCGGCGGGGAGGGCCTGGAGGCGTGTACGCCGGAGCCGGGGTCGTTCGCGGTGGACGTGCGGGACGGGCGGATCGGCCGGGTGCTGGGGCGCGTCGGGCCGTACGTGCGGCTGCGACCGCCGGGGGGCGGGGTGGTGTGGGACTGCCCGGCCGACTCCGTACGGCAGGCGCCGCCGGGGGCGGTGCTGCGGGCGCGGGTGACGGAGATCAACAGGGAGGGGCAGTTGCCGCGATGACGGTGCCCTCCATGGGGCACTGGTTCGCGTTGATCCACTGCCCTGTGGGGCGGCTGCGCCCGGAGCGCGAGGCGATCAGGGAGGACTTGGCGCGGTTTCCGCGTACGCCGCCGGTTAGCCTGCGGAGATGGTGACCATCGACAGTGATGCGGAGGTGGCCCTTCGGGCCGCGTCCGCGGGGGCGGCCGTCGTACGCGAGATGTACGGGGCGCCGTTGACGCGGTACGAGAAGGGCGGCGGTGACTTCGCCACGGCCGCCGACATCGCGGCGGAGGCGGCCGTCCTCGACGTGCTGCGCGCGGCCCGGCCCGAGGACGCGGTGACGGGTGAGGAGAGCGGGGCCACGGGGGCGGCCGGGGCGGGGCGTCGGTGGCTGGTGGACCCGCTGTGCGGCACGCTCAACTACGCGGTGGGCAACATGCTCGTCGCGGTGAACGTCGCGCTCCGGGACGCCTCCTCCGGGATCGTCGCGGCCGCCTCGGCCGACCCGTTCAGCGGCGAGGTCTTCTGGACGGACGGCGCGGGCGCGTGGGTCCGGGATGCGTCGGGGCGCGACGACCGCCTCATACCCTCCGCCGGGTCCCGGCTGGTGGACCTGAACCTGGACCCGCCGTTCCCGCACGCGCCGGGGTTCCGGGCGGTGGAGCTGTTGGCGATGGCGGAGTTCGCGGGGGGCGGTGCGGGGGGCGCCGGGGGCGGCGCCGGGTTCCGGCCGCGCGTCGTCTCCAGCACGGTGGCCGTGGCGTGGGTGGCGGCGGGGCGCCGTGCCGCGTACATCACCGACGGCGGCCCCGGCCTTCGCCTGGACAGCGTCCACTTCGCGGCCGGCATCGCGCTGTGCGAGGCGGCGGGGTGCGTGGTGACGGGGATCGACGGGTTGCCGGTGGACGAGGGCGCGGGCGGGTTGATTGTGGCTGCGGACCGGGAGACGCATGGGGTGTTGCTGGGGTTGGCCCAGAGGCAACGGTGAGCGGCGCTCGGTGCGCCGGTCACTCGGACGTGGGACGCTGAGGAGTGCGGCCCCGTGCCGTGAAACCGCCGATCTACGCTCCTCGGACAGGCTTCAGAAGAAGGGACCCGCGATGACCGCCGCGATGGTCGAACCCCAGCAGGACCCTGAAGGCCGCCAGTGGGACTACCTCCTGCGCACTTGGCAGGAACTGGACGTGCCCGAGGGATGGCGCGCCGAGATCGACGAAGGGCAGATCGTCTTGGTACCGCCGCCGCATGCACATCACAACGGGATCGCAGCCAAGGTGCAGCGCTGTCTCTACGGGAATCTGCCGGACGAACTGGAGATCTACCAGACGCTGGGCGTGCACGTCGCCCCGCTCGACAAGCTCTACGTCCCCGACCTCGTGGTCATGCCGTCCGAGCTGATCGACGCCGCCGACCCCGACGTCAGCGCCCCCATGGACGCCTCCGACGCCCTCCTCGTCGTAGAGATCACCTCGAAGGGCAACGCCCGTGAGGACCGCACGAAGAAGTACCGGGCCTACGCCCGGGCCGGGGCGCCGATGTACCTGCTGATCGACCGGTTCGACACCCGGGGTGCCATGGCCACCCTGTTCACCGAGCCGAGCGAGCACGGCACGTACAAGCACTCCGACGCGGTGCCGTTCGGTAAGCCGCTCGCGCTTCCCGCGCCGTTCGACGTCACGCTGCCCACGGACGGCTTTCCGGTCTGAGGCGTACGGCAAAGCGGCGGCTCCCTCGGTGGAGGGGCCGCCGCTTCGTGCTGTGTGTCAGACCGACGCGGGTGCCTTCTGGGCCGCCGTCTCCGGGGCCGGAGTCGCTGCCCCCGTCGCGGCGTCCTCCTCCTGGCTCACGTTGAACTCCGCCAGGAGTTCCCCGCTGAAGCCGAAGAAGTATGTGGCCAGGAAGCCCGCGAGGTAGCCGACCACGAGGCCGCCCGCGTAGATCGCGATGGTCGCGCCCAGGCCGTGGTTTCCGTCGAGGAGGGGGAACAGGGCCCAGCCGGAGGGGCCGATCGCGGTGGAGCCGACCGCGTCGCCCAGCTGGTTGAAGAAGCCCACGAACGCGCCGCCGAAGGCGCCGCCCACGCAGGCCGTGATGAACGGGCGGCCCAGCGGGAGCGAGACGCCGTAGATCAGGGGTTCGCCGACGCCCAGGAAACCGGCGGGGAGGGCGGACTTGATGGTCTTGCGGATCGACTCGTTGCGCGGGAGGCGGACGTACGTGGCGATGGCCGCGCCGACCTGGCCGGCACCGGCCATGGCGAGGATGGGGAGCAGGACCGTGTAGCCCTGCTGCTCGATCAGGGTCGTGTGGATGGGGATCAGCGCCTGGTGCAGGCCCAGCATGACGAGCGGGAGGAAGAAGCCGCCGAGGATCAGGCCCGCGCCGGCGCCGCCGTTGGAGAGGAGCCAGTCCGCGAAGTCGCCGATCGCGGTGGAGACCTCGCCCGCCACGTACATCAGGCCGAAGATCGTGACCAGGCCGGAGATGAGGACCGTCAGCGTCGGTGTGACCAGCACGTCCAGCGCCTCCGGCACCCAGCGGCGGCACCACTTCTCCACGTACACCGCGAGCACCGCCGCGGCCAGGGCGCCGAGCACGCCGCCCTGGCCGGGGGAGAGCTTCTGGCCGAACGCCTCGATGTTCGCGACGCCCGGGAAGACGATGATCGCCGCGACCGCACCGCCCAGGATCGGCGTGCCGCCGAACTCCTTCGCGGTGTTGTAGCCGACGAAGACCGCGATCAGGGCCATGAAGCCGGAGGCCATCGCCGCGAGCGCCGGGGTGACCGACGGCAGCCATTCGAGGTTGACCAGCAGGCCGTTGAGCCCGGCGATGATGCCGCAGCCGATGAGGGCCGGGATCAGGGGCACGAAGATGTTGGCGATCTTGCGCAGGAACAGCTTGAACGGCGTCGCGTTCTTCGCCTTGCGGGCCGCCTTCATCGCGGCGCCCTGCGCGGCCAGCTCCTCCGCCGTGAGCGGGGCGGCGTCGGCCGGGGCGGGAGCGGGGGCCGCCGCCCTGCCCTCCGCGACCAGCTTCTCGAACTCCGGGGTGACACGGGCGACCGTACCGGGACCGAGGACGATCTGATACGTGTCGTCCTCGACCACGCCCATGACCGCGGGGACGGCCTTCAGCGCGTCGTCCCGGACGAGCGAACGGTCGTGCAGCCCGAGCCGGAGCCGGGTCATGCAGTGGGCGATGGAGCTGACATTCGCGGCGCCACCGACGAGCGGAAGGATCGCGGCGGCAGTGGCGCGGTTCTTGTCTTCTGTAGCCATGGTGCGTGGTGCCTTGCTGTGCGGGGGAGAGGTGGTGCGGCGGATCAGGTGGTGCGGGGGGCGGCGGCGAGCGCGGCGCGGAGGTGGCCGTGCGATTCGGTCAGGAGCGTGGCGGCCGTGGGGCCGTCGACCCGGCCGAGGATCGTCAGGATGGCGTTCTTCACCTCGCCGTCCGTGGCGGCGAGCGCCGCCTCGATCTCCTCGTCGGACGCGCCGGTGGCCAGCGCGACGATGCGCCGGGAGCGGGCCCGCAGCTTCTCGTTGGAGGCACGCACGTCGACCATCAGATTCCCGTACGTCTTGCCGAGGCGGATCATCGTGATGGTCGAGATCATGTTGAGCACGAGCTTCTGGGCCGTGCCCGCCTTGAGCCGGGTGGAGCCGGTCAGCAGCTCGGGGCCGACGACGACCTCAAGCGGATGCTCGGCGGCGGCACCCAGCGCGGAGTCCGCGTTGCACGACAGGCCGAGGGTCAGGGCGCCCTTCGCCCGGGCGTGCTCCACGGCCCCGATCGCGTACGGCGTGCGGCCCGAGGCGGAGATGCCGACCACCGTGTCGTCAGCGGTGAGCTCCAGCGCCTCCAGGTCGGCGGCGGCCAGCTCCTTGCTGTCCTCCGCGCCCTCGACGGCGGTGATCATGGCGGACGGGCCGCCCGCGATCAGACCGATGACGTCCGCCGGGTCCGTGTTGAACGTGGGCGGGCACTCGCTGGCGTCCAGCACGCCCAGCCGGCCCGCGGTGCCCGCGCCCGCGTAGATCAGCCGGCCGCCGCGGGCCATGCGCTCGGCGGTGGCGTCGATCGCGGCGGCGATCTCGGGCAGCCGCTCGGCGACGGCGGCCGGGACGGTCTGGTCCTCGCCGTTCATGATCCGGGCGATCTCCGCGGTGGCCAGCCGGTCGATCTCGGCGAGCTCCGGGCGGAACGCCTCGGTGGTGAGGGTCGCGAGCTCGGCGCGCAGCTCGCCGTAGCCGTCGGGGGTGGCGTCGGTCAGGGAGGTCATGGAGGGCGGCTCTGCTTTCTCGTACGACGTGCGGTTGCGGGGCGGGTGCGGGGCGCTGCCGGAGGGCGTCCGGGTGACGGTCAGCGGGTGCGCGGGGTGTGGCGGTGGGCCAGCGCCTCGTAGGAGGCGGCGAGGGCCGGGGCGGCCGTCTCGTACGTACGCTGCGCGACGCCTATGAACAGGCAGTCGACCACCAGGAGCTGGCTGGTGCGGCTCGACATCGCGGCCGGGCGCAGCTCGCTCTCGCGCGCCGTCGACGTCGTCAGCACGTGGTCCGCGTACTGCGAGACGGGGCCGTCGGGGCGGCCGGTGATCGCGACCGTCGTCGCGCCCCGGTCGAAGGCGACGCGCAGCGGCTCTATGACGTCGCCCGTCGAGCCGGAGTGCGTGATCGCGATGGCCATGTCGCCGGAGCGGAGCTGCACGGCGTTGGTCACCGCGAGGTGCGGGTCCGTGTGGGAGTGGGCGATGAGGCCGATCCGGGACAGCTTCTGGGCCAGGTCCTGGCCGACGAGGGAGGACGCGCCCACGCCGTAGATGTCGATCCGGCGCGCGGTGGCGGCGGCGGCGACCGCGGCGCCCAGCTGCACCGTGTCGAGCCCGGCGGCGGTGTCGGCGAGGGTCTGCTGCTCGTCGTAGGCCAGCTTGGCGACCACGTCGGCGATGGGGTCGTCCACCGCTATGTCCGCGGTGACGGCGGGGGCGCGGCCGGACTCCTGGTGGGCGGCGAGACCGGCGAGCGCGAGGCGCAGGTCGCGATAGCCCGGATAGCCCAGCAGGCGGGCGGTGCGGACCACGGTCGCCTCGCTGGTGCCCGTCAGCTCGGCGAGACCGGTGACCGTCAGGGCGGCGCAGCCCGCCGGGTCGCCGGCGACGGCCTCGGCGACGCGCTGCATGGAGCGGGTCATGGACGGCGACAGCGTCCGCACCTTGGCGGCGAGGGCCGCCGGGGCGGGCGGCGAATCCGGACTGAAACTTTCCTTCAGGTCATTGGTCACCCTTGAAAGATATTTTCAAGCCCCGGGCCCGTCAACCCTCTTTGGTGTGACCTCTGACGAAAGCCGTTGACGCCGCCGTGCGGGTGGGCGGCCGCCGTACGGGTGGACAATGGCTGCATGGAGCAGAATCCGCCGGAGTCCGGTCGGCCCGACCGCCTGGAGCAGGCGTTGCACACCGCCCGCGCCCTCGTCATGGCCGACCTCGCCGCCGGGAACGTCGCCGAGGCGCAGATCGTGTCCATGGTCGAGGACGCCGTGACGCACCGGCGCTGGTGGGTGGAGCAGTGGCCGGAGGGCGCGGAGTTCGTCGTCGGCCTCGTCGCCCAGGACGTCCAGGACGCGCTCCTTGAGCGGTACGGCCGCTGGCCGCTCTGCCCGGTCTGCGACGCGGGCGACCCGCACGCGCTGGAGGTCGAACCGGAGCTCGGGCCGCACCCGCACTGGGTCTGCGCCAAGTCCGCGGTGGCGGTCGCCCCCGTCGGCGCGCTCGGGGGGATACACCGGGCATGACGCTCTATATCGACCCGCCGACCTGGCCCGGGCACGGGCGCCTCTGGTCCCACCTGGTCAGCGATGTGTCCTTTGAGGAACTGCACGTCTTCGCCGCGTCCATCGGCGCCCCGGCGCGGGCGTTCGAGCGCGACCACTACGACATCCCGGCCGCGCGGTACGCGGACGCGGTGCGGGCCGGGGCGCGGGAGATCGGCTCGAAGGAGCTGGTCCGGCGGCTGACCGAGGCGGGGTTGCGGCGGCCGAAGGGGCGGCCGGCGCCGACGCCCTAGCCGGGCGGGCCTCAGCCGTACGCCCCGGCCATGCGTCCGGAGTGCGCCCCGGCGTACGCCCCCTACGCCTCACCCCGTCGCGCACTCCGGCGACTCCACCGGCGCACCCTTGGGCGACCCCTGCGCCACCAGCCGGGAGGCCGCCGCCGAGCCGTGCGCCCGCTGGAGCCGCAGCGAGAACACCACGGCGACCAGCGCCGCCACGGTCATCGCCGCCCCGGCCCAGGCCGTCGCCGCGAAGCCGAAGTCCGCGTCGATCACCGTGCCGCCGAGCCAGGGTCCGCCCGTGTTGCCCAGGTTGAACGCGGCGGTCGTCGTGGCCCCGGCCAGCGTCGGCGCGGCGCCCGCCACGTTGAACATCCGGGCGTTGAGCGCGGGCGCGGTGTAGAACGCCGACAGGCCCAGCAGGAACGACAGCGTGATCACGGCCGCCTGGTTCGACGCGAACAGGGCCAGCGCCGCCAGGAACACCGTGGACGCGGTGATTCCGCTCAGCAGCACCCCGAAGAGGTGCGCGTCCGCGACCCGGCCGCCGATCGTCGTACCGACCAGGGCGCCCACGCCGAACAGCGCGAGGACGGTCGGCACCCAGCCCGAGTCCAGGCCGGCCACGTCCGTCAGCAGCGGCGCGAGATAGCTGAACGCGCAGAACACCCCGCCCGCCGCGAGCGCGGTGATCACGATGGACAGCCACACCTGGCGGTCGCGGTAGATCCCCATCTCCCGCCTGAGCTGCGGCTTCTCCTCGGGCAGCGGGATGCGCGGGATCAGCGTCACCACGCCGGCCAGGGCCACCGCCGAGGCCGCGCCGACCGCCCAGAACGCGGACCGCCAGCCCAGGTTTTCGCCGAGGAACGCGCCCAGCGGGACGCCCAGCACGTTGGCGATGGACAGCCCGCCGATCATCACGGCCATCGCACGGGCCCGCGCGTTCACCGGCACCATCGCGATGGCGACGGCCGCCCCGACCGCCCAGAATCCGGCGCACGCGAACGCGCTGACCACACGGGACGCGAACAGCACCTCGTACGTCGGCGCGAGCGCACCCGCGACCTGGCCGAGGCCGAAGACCGAGATCAGCGCGATGAGCGTCGTGCGGCGCGGCAGCCGCAGCGTCGCCACGGCGAGCAGCGGGGCGCCGACCACCATGCCGATCGCGAACGCGGATATGAGGAGTCCGGCGCGCGGGATCGACACGTTCATGTCGTCGGCGATCGGGGGCAGCAGGCCGGAGAGCATGAACTCGCTCGTGCCCAGGGCGAAGACCGAGAGGCCGAGGATGTATACGGCCAGGGGCATGCGGGAACGGGTGCGCACGGCGGAGTCAGGCATGACAGGTGGCAACAGCGGAAACGTTTCTGTCATTCCCGGGGCGACGGTCCCTGGGCGCCGACCTCTGGCCGCTGGTGCGCCTCAGGTCACCGCGTGAGCAGTTCGAGCTCCGTCAGCAGGTTCTGCCGGGCCTTCGGCTCCCACTCCCTTATCCCGTACGGCGTACGGAACAACTGCGGCAGTCCCAGGAGCTGCCGCAGCACCGCCGCCCGGCCCTCCCGGAACGCCCCGTCCGGCACGAAGCCGTACTCCTCGCGGACCTGCGCCGCGTACTCCCCGTACTCCTTCGGCGGCGCCGCGAGGATGGCCAGGTCCGCGTCGCACAGCACCTCGCCGTTGGTGTCGCCGGCGGCCGGGTCGTGCGTGACGGTGAGCCGGACGAGCCGGGCGACCTCGCCGGTCACCGCGTCCGGCACCCCGGCCTCCGGAAGCGCCCGCTCGGCGAGCACCGCGCTGCGCTCCTCGTTCTCCGACCGGTCGGGCCGGTACACCGCGTCGTGGAACCAGGCCGCCAGCCGTACGGCGTCCGCGTCGGCGGCATGCCCGGCGAGCGTGTCGATCCGGTCCAGGACCGCCGCGAGGTGGGCGGTCGTGTGGTATCTGCGCTGAGGCTCGGCCCAGCGGGCGAGGAGGTTGTCGGCGTACGGGAGCGGAGCCGGCCCGTCCGCACCGCCCCGGGCCGCGACGAGGGCATCGTGCCAGCGGGTGCGAAGCGCTTCCCCGTACTGCGTGCGGTGGTCGTCCGTCATGCGTACGAGGGTAGGCCCGGCGCTCAGGCCGTGGCGGGCAGGCCGAAGTGGTCGATGACGATCCGCAGGGTCACGGCGCCGTCCGCGTTGAACCCGGGCTCGGTCTCGTAACGCGGGGTCTCCCGGCCCACGATCCCGGCGGCCAGCAGTTCGCGTACGAGCAGGTCGCCGTGGCGGCGGGACTCGCGGCGGGCGCCCATGTTGAAGTACGTGACCGAGTGGCCGCGCCTGCTGTTGATGAAGTGGAACGGGTGCGCCTCGCAGTGCGGGACCATGGTGTGCTGCCCGGCGGGGCACTCGCAGGCCGGGGTGGAGGCGAGGAACACGGTTTCCAGGGGGTTGGGGCGGCCGAAGCGATCCTCGTAGCGGAATCCGGTGAGGTAGCTCGCCCGGGTCGCGAGGTCGCCGCCCTTGCAGGTGGCCGCGTCGTGTGTCAGCCAGGCCCAGCCGTCGGATGCGCCCTCCGTACGAGCGGGGAGGCCCAGATCCGTGTAGATCCCGCTCAGTGTGGGAAGGGCGAGGCCCCTGGCGTACGTGACGAACGTGTCCGGGGCGATGAAGGGGACGCTCACGGCGCTGCCACCTCCGGGGCGAGCGGCGGTGAGGGCAGGCCGAAGCAGGCGGCTATCGCGCGCATGATCCGCTCCTCGCGGTCGGACTCGTGGTCGTAGCAGTCGTGACCCGGGTCCGTCTCCCACAGGCGGCACTCCGCGTCCGGGCCTATGAGGTTCGCCGCGAGCAGTTCGGCGGACATGTGGTCCGGGTTGTCGCCGACGCGCTGTTCCACGTCCTCGAAGCTGAAGTGGACGATCCACTTCCCGTCGCGCAGATACGTGAAGTCCGGCCCGTGGGCCTTGGCACTGCACGGCTCGGTCACGATGACCACGACCTCGCCCCGGGGCGCGCAGAGACGCGTGTAGTCGATGTTGTCGTAGTCCTCGATCTCCCAGTTGGCCATGTCATGCACCGCCCATGCCCAGCCCCCCGCCTCCCCCTCGGCAAGCGCCTCCCGGTCCTGCTCCCGCAGCCCCGCCACCAGCGCCGACCGGGACAGCCCCCGGGCGAACACGAGGTTGACCTCGTGCCCGGGGAACTCGCACGCACTGTCGATCAAAGTCATGTGGTGAGCGTAGACGGGGGGACTGACACCGGGGACTGGGGCTGGGGCTGGGGCTGGTGGCGGGGGCGTGGGGCGTGGGGCCGGTCATATTCGGGCGACATGAGGGGTGGGGACCTGGGAATCTACGCGCGGGCTCGGGCCCGATTTCTGGTGTCGACTGAAGGGTGAGCGATGACTTTCGTGCTGGTGGGGCCGGTTCTGGAAGGTTCTCGGGTGCGGCTTGAACCGCTCGAACACCGGCATGCGGAGGGGTTGTTGCTCGCGGGGCAGGAGAACCGGAGTTCGTACGGGTACACCTGGGTGCCCGGGCCCGGGGAGGTCGAGGGGTACATCGACGCCCAGTTGGGGCGGGCCGCCGACGGGAAGCTGGCGCCCTATGTGCAGGTGGACCGGGGGTCCGGGCGGGTCATCGGGGCCACGGCCTTCTGGGAGCCGCGCTACTGGACGGGCGACGACAGCCTCACCGCCATCGAGGTCGGCTTCACCTGGCTCGCCGCGTCCGCGCAGGGCACCGGGGTGAACACCGAGTCCAAGTACCTGCTCTTCCGACACGCGTTCGAGGAGTGGGGCGTCTCGCGCGTTGACCTGAAGACCGATGCGCGCAATCAGCGTTCGCGGGCGGCCATCGAGTCGGTGGGGGCGCGTTTCGAGGGCGTCCTGCGGAACTGGTCCCTGTCGTGGGTGCCCGGTGAGAAGGGGCGGTTGCGGGATTCGGCCATCTTCTCGATCACGGGGGAGGAGTGGCCGGGCGTACGGGGGCGCCTGGAGGCGCGGATGGGGGGTGCGTAGGAGGCTCCTCGGGGTGGCTCCGTGGGTTCGGGGCCACCCCTGAACGGTTCCGTCCTCAACGGTTCCGTCCTGAACGGTTCCGTCCTGAACGGTTCCGTCCTCAAACGCCGGACGGGCTGGGCCTGAACCCCCGCAGGCGCAACGAGTTGCCGACCACGAACACCGACGAGAACGCCATCGCCGCCCCCGCGATCATCGGGTTCAGCAGGCCCGCCGCGGCCAGCGGGAGCGCTGCCACGTTGTACGCGAAGGCCCAGAAGAGGTTCGTCCGGATCGTGCTCAGGGTCCGGCGGGCCAGGCGGATCGCGTCCGGGGCCGCGCGGAGGTCGCCGCGGACCAGGGTCAGGTCGCCGGCCTCTATCGCCGCGTCGGTGCCGGTACCCATCGCCAGGCCCAGGTCGGCCTGGGCCAGCGCGGCGGCGTCGTTCACGCCGTCGCCGACCATCGCCACCGAGCGGCCCTCCGCCTGGAAGCGCTTGACGACGTCCACCTTGTCCTGCGGCAGGACTTCCGCGTACACCTCATCGATGCCGACCTCGGCCGCGACCGACTCCGCCACCGCCCGGTTGTCGCCGGTCAGCAGGATGGGCTTCAGGCCCAGCCGGCGCAGGCGTCCGATCGCCTCCGCGCTGGTGTCCTTCACCGCATCGGCGACTTCAAACACCGCGCGCGCCTCGCCGTCCCAGGCGACCGCGATGGCCGTCCGTCCGGCTGCCTCCGCCTCGGCCTTGCGGGCAGCCAGGTCCGCCGGGAGGCGTATCTCCCACTCCGCGAGCAGCTGTTCGCGCCCGACGAGGACCGCGTGGCCGTCGACCACGCCCTGCACGCCCAGGCCGGGAACGTTTGCGAAGTCCTCCGGGGTGGGAAGAGCGGCGCCCGTGCGTTCGGCAGCCCCGGCCGCCACCGCCTGGGCGATGGGGTGTTCGGAGGCGTGTTCCAGGGAACCGGCGAGGCGGAGGGCGTCGGATTCGGTCGTTCCGGGGGCCGTGTGGACGGCCTGGAGGGTCATGCGGCCGGTGGTGACGGTGCCTGTCTTGTCGAGGACGATCGTGTCGACGCGGCGGGTGGATTCCAGGACCTCGGGGCCCTTGATGAGGATGCCGAGCTGGGCGCCGCGCCCGGTGCCGACCATGAGCGCGGTCGGTGTGGCGAGGCCGAGGGCGCAGGGGCAGGCGATGATCAGGACCGCCACCGCCGCCGTGAACGCGGCCGTCAGCCCCGCGCCGTCCGCCAGCCAGAAGCCCAGCGTGCCGAGCGCGAGCGCGATGACCACGGGGACGAACACCGCCGAGATCCGGTCCGCGAGGCGCTGCGCCGCCGCCTTGCCGTTCTGCGCGTCCTCGACCAGCTTCGCCATCCGGGCGAGCTGCGTGTCCGCGCCGACGCGGGTCGCCTCGACGACGAGGCGGCCGCCCGCGTTGAGGGTCGCGCCGGTGACCGTGTCGCCGACGCCGACCTCCACCGGGACGGACTCACCGGTGAGCATCGACGCGTCGACCGCCGAGGAGCCCTCGACCACCGTGCCGTCCGTGGCGATCTTCTCGCCGGGGCGCACGAGGAAGCGGTCGCCGGCATGGAGGTCCGCCGTGTCCACGGTCACCTCGCGGCCGTCGCGCAGGACGGTGACCTCCTTGGCGCCCAGTTCGAGGAGCGCCTTCAGCGCGGCGCCCGCCTTCCGCTTCGACCGGGCCTCGAAGTAGCGCCCGGCGAGGATGAACGCGGTGACGCCGGCCGCCGCCTCCAGATAGATGTTTCCCGCGCCGTCCGTACGGCCGATGGTCAGCTCGAACGGGTGTGTCATGCCGGTCATCCCGGCCGTACCGAAGAACAGCGCCCACAGCGACCACAGGAACGCGGCCGACGTGCCGAGCGAGATGAGCGTGTCCATCGTCGCCGCGCCGTGCCGGGCGTTTGTCCACGCGGCCCGGTGGAACGGCCAGCCCGCGTACGTGACGACGGGGGCGGTGAGGGTGAGCGCGAGCCACTGCCAGTTGTCGAACTGGAGCGCCGGGATCATCGACATCGCGACCACCGGCACCGCGAGGAGCACGGCCGTGATCAGTCGCTGCCGCAAGGTGTCGACCGCCTGCGGGGCGGGTACGGCCGCCTCCTCCGTCTTACGCGCCGGGGGTGCGGGTTCGTGCGCGGTATAGCCGGTCTTCTCGACCGTGGCGACGAGGTCCTGTACGGAGGCGGCGGCGCCGTCGTACGTGACGTGGGCCTTCTCCGTGGCGTAGTTCACGGTGGCCGTGACGCCGTCCATCCGGTTGAGCTTCTTCTCGATACGGGCCGCGCAGGAGGCGCAGGTCATGCCGCCGATGGCCAGCTCTACCTCGGCCTGTGCGGGATGCGCTGGGTGCGCGGTGTGCGTTGTGGGCGCTGACACGGGGCGGCCCTCCTTGTGGTGGTCCCCGGGTACCCCGTTCTGGGTACCCCCTGGGGGTATCTCTCTCTGCTCTCATGTATACCCCCACCCCCTATGTATGGGCAAGGGTGATCCTTGGTGGTGTGCGCGGGGTGGGCCGGTCGGTCGCTCGTCGGCCGTTTGGCCTCGCGTATCTTCACGTTCACGGTCGGGCTGCGCCCTCGGCCTACCGCCCCGTAGGCTGGGTCATTGGACTAGACCTGTAGCTGCTTCCTGGAGGATTGGGTTCCCATGAGCAACCGTGCAGTCCTGGAGGTGATCGCTCTCGACGCGGAGGACGCGGTCGCTGCCCAGGCGGGTGGTGCGGACCGGCTTGAGCTGGTCACCGACATGGCGGCGGACGGCCTCACCCCGTCCTGTGCGACCTTCGCGGCGATCCGCGCCGCGGTGGACATTCCGCTGCGGGTGATGCTCAGGGTCGCCGACGGTTTCGCGGCCGGTGACGTCGAGATACTCGTACGCAAGGCGCGTGAGCTGCGGGCGGAGGGGGCGGACGAGTTCGTGCTCGGCTTCCTGGACTCCGACGGGAACCCCGACCTCGTCGCGGTCGAACGCCTCGTCGCCGTGTTGGACGGCTGCCGGTGGACGTTCCACCGGGCGATCGACCGGGCGGCCGACCGGGACGCGCTGCGCAAGGCGCTTGCCGATCTGCCCGGGCTCGACACGTATCTGACGGCCGGGGCGGCGGCCGGCGTGGACGCCGGGATACCGACGTTGGTCGCCGAGGCGGGGCGGCGGGGCGAGCCCGGATACGAGCCGCGGATTCTTGTGGGGGGCGGGCTGCGGCTTGAGCACCTGCCCGCACTCCTGGACGCGGGCATCGACGCCGTCCACATCGGCGGCGCGGCCCGGCCGGGGGGCTGGGGCGGGCCGGTGGACGCGGATGCGGTGAGGGAGTGGCGGACGGTGTTGGACGCGTAGCCCTTCGGGCCGGGGCCGGGGCCGGGGCCGGGGCGGGGGCGGGGGCGGGGGCGGTGTGGTGCCGCCGGGTGCGCCCGTCGCGCGTCGTCGTCGCGGGGGCGCCGCCGCCGGGCCTCTGCTCCTCAAGCGCCGGAGGGGCTGATATTGCCGGCGGCGTTGGAATTGGTGGCGGTGCTGGGGCTGCCGGGTGGCGCCGGCGTTGTTGGCGGTGCTGGGCTCTGCCCCTGCGCGTGACCCCGTGGTTTCGGGGGCGCCGCCGCCGGGCCTCTGCTCCTCAAGCGCCGGAGGGGCTGGATCGGGTGGGCTTGGGTGCGCCGCCCGCGCGTTGCGCCGTGGTTTCGGGGGCGCTGCCCCCGCACCCCCGCTCCTCAAGCGCCGGAGGGGCTGAAATTTGCCGGCGGTGCTCGAATTGACCGGGCAGGCCGGCAGCGCGGACCCGGCGGTCCAGGTCAAGGCGGACCGGAGTCAGGGGCCGGGCTCGGGGCGCACCCGGCAAAGGCGGGACGGACCGGGCCCGCCCGGCCATCGCGGGCCGAGGGGCCCAGCCGAGCCCGGCGCCGAGACGCCCGACGGGTCGCCCGACGCACCCGCCCGCCCGGCCCCGCCCGGCCCCGCCCGGACCGGCTCCCCCCCCAGAACCCGCCACCGTAAAACGTCGTCCTGTCATGACCCTGGCGCAACCCCCGCCCCCCGCCCCACAATGGCCTCGCGGCGATGGGAACGCTCCCATGGCGCGCCTCCCCGGCATGCCCGTCGGTTGTGGGAGCGCTCCCATCAACGTCTCGGCTCCCACGACGAAAGGTTCCCGGTGAACGTCTCCTCGCCCCCGTCCTTCGTTCGGCGAAGGCGCCGTGTGTTCGGAGTGCTGGCTGTTGCCGCGCTCTGTGGCGGCATTCTCACCGCGCCCGGTGCCGTTGCCGCTGACGGTGATCCCGCTCCGGAGCAGGTCGTGAATGGTGACTTTTCCGCGGGGGTCGCGCCCTGGTGGTCCACGGCGAATGCGCCGGTCGCCGTCGTGGACGGGCGGTTGTGTGCCGAGGTGGCGGGCGGGACCGCCAACCCGTGGGACGCGATTGTCGGGCAGAACGACATTCCGCTCGTCGCGGGGGAGGCGTACAGCCTTACGTACACGGCGAGTTCGAGCGTACCGCTGTCGATTCACACCAACGTGCAGATGGCGACGGAGCCGTACACCACTGATCTGTCCGCGACGGATCGGATCGGGGCCGAGGCGACCGTCTACACGCACGTCTTCACGGCCGCCGCCGATCAGGAGGGCGCGCAGGTGGCGTTCCAGGTCGGCGGGGGCGCGGAGGCGGCGACCTTCTGTGTGGACGACGTGTCGTTGCGCGGGGGCGCCGAGCCGCCCGTGTACGAGCCGGACACCGGGTCGCCCGTGCGGGTCAACCAGGTCGGCTATCTGCCGAAGGGGCCGAAGAACGGCACCCTGGTGACCGACGCGACCGATCCGCTGCCGTGGGCGCTGAAGGCGGCCGACGGGGAGACCGTCGCGAGTGGGACGACCGTGCCCGGTGGCGAGGACCCGACCTCGCGGCAGAATGTGCACACCTTCGACTTCAGCGACGCCACCGCGACCGGCGACGGGTTCACGATCGAGGCGGACGGGCAGGTCAGCGAGCCGTTCTCGATCCGGGCGGACCTGTACGACAGGCTCCGGTCCGACTCGCTCGCGTACTTCTACCAGAACCGCAGCGGCATCGCGATCGACGCGGATCTGGTCGGTGAGGAGTACGCGCGGCCGGCCGGGCACCTCGGTGTGGCGCCGAACAAGGGCGACACGGACGTGCCCTGCCAGGCGGGCGTCTGCGACTACCGGCTGGACGTGCGGGGCGGCTGGTACGACGCCGGGGACCACGGCAAGTACGTCGTGAACGGCGGCATCGCGGTCGCCGAGCTGATGGACACCTACGAGCGGACGCTGACGGCCGACGGCGCGGAGGCGGCCGAGCTGGGCGACGGCGCGCTGCGGGTGCCCGAGCACGGCAACGACGTGCCGGACATCCTGGACGAGGCGCGCTGGGAGCTGGAGTTCCTGATGCGCATGCAGGTCCCGGCCGGGGAGCCGCTGGCGGGCATGGCCCACCACAAGGTGCACGACGCCAACTGGACCGGCATCCCGATGCGGCCCGAACTCGACCCGGAGCAGCGCGAACTGCACCCGCCGTCGACCGCCGCGACCCTGAACCTCGCCGCGACGGCCGCCCAGTGCGCCCGGCTGTACGCCCCGTTCGACGCGGAGTTCGCGGCCCGGTGCCGTACCGCCGCCGAGACGGCGTGGGCCGCCGCGCGGGCGCATCCGGCGGTGTACGCCAGCCCGGCCGACGGCGTCGGGGGCGGGACGTACGAGGACAACGACGTGCGCGACGAGTTCTACTGGGCCGCCGCCGAGCTGTTCACCACGACCGGCGAGGACACGTACCGGCAGGCGCTGCTGGGCTCGCCGCTGCACGGTGACGTGGACGCGGCCTTCCCCGCCGACGGCGGGATGTGGTGGGGCGGCACCGCCGGGCTCGGCGTGCTGACCCTGGCCACGGTCCCGAACGACCTGACGGCCGCCCAGCTCGCCGGCGTACGGAACGTCGTGACGACCGCCGCCGACCAGTACAGGGCGCAGACCGAGGACCAGCTGTACGGCGTGCCGTACGCGCCCAAGGACCTGAACTACGCCTGGGGTTCGAACAGCCAGGTCCTGAACAACATGATCGTGCTGGCGACCGCCGCCGACCTCACCGGTGACACCGGCTACCGGGACGCGGTGCTGCGCGGCGCGGACTACCTCTTCGGGCGCAACCCGCTCAACCAGTCGTACGTCACCGGCTACGGCGAGCGGTACTCGCAGAACCAGCACCACCGGTTCTGGGCGCACGAGTCCGACCCGTCCCTCCCGCACCCGCCCGCCGGGTCCCTCGCGGGCGGGCCCAACCTGACCGCGCCGACCTCGGGCGACCCGGAGGCCGCCGCGAAGCTCAAGGGGTGCGCGGCCGCGATGTGCTACCTGGACGACAACGGCTCGTACGCGACCAACGAGGTCGCCGTCAACTGGAACGCCCCGCTGGCCTACATCGCCTCCTACCTGGACGACGCGGGCGACGCCACGGGCCCGGAGCGGGCCTGCGAGGTGACGTACTCCTCGCACCCGTGGAACACCGGCTCGACCACCACGGTCACGGTGAAGAACACCGGCAGCGAGGCCGTCACCCCGTGGTCCCTGACCTGGCTGCTGCCCGGCGACCAGAAGCTCAGCCACACCTGGAGCGCCGAACTCGGCCAGTACGGACGGACGGTGACGGCCACTCCGCTGTCCTGGAACCGGACGCTGGCACCCGGAGCCTCGATCGACTTCGGGTTCAACAGCAGCCGCACCGGGCCGGCGGCCGACCCGGGCACGGTGAAGCTCAACGGGCGGGCCTGCACCGCAGGTTGATGACCGGGCGGGGGCGGGAGTGGACGCGAGGGTCCTCCCGCCCCCGCTCCTCCGTTACGCCAACACCCCCGGCAGCGGCGACGCGTGAAGCACCGCCAGGCCGGACACCGCACGGGTCAGCGCCACGTACAGGCGGCGCAGGCCCGTGCGTTCGTCCGGTTCGCCGTCGACCACGGCCGCCGGTTCGTCCAGCACCACGTAGTCGTATTCCAGGCCCTTCGCCAGTGACGCCGGGACCAGGGTCAGCCGGGACTCGGCGGTCGTCTCCTGGCCCGGGGAGAGGTACGCGTGACCGGCCGCCGTCAGCGCCTCGGCCAGGGCCGGGACGCGGGCGTCGGCCGCGATCAGGCCGATCGACCCCTCGTGCGTCAGGGACTCCTCGCAGGCCGCGACGACCGCCGCGTCCAGACCGTCGGCGCCCACCTCCCGTACCGACAGCGAACCGGGCGACTCACGCACCGACGCCACCGGCGTCAGCCCCGGCGAGATCACCGGGAGCAGCCGCGAGGCGTACGCGATCACATCGCGCGGCACGCGGAAGCCGGCCGTCAGCTCCTCCACCAGCGCGTCCGCCTTGCCCAGGTGGTGCAGCGCCTGTTCCCAACTCCGCGTCGACCAGGGCGTGGTGCCCTGCGCCAGGTCGCCGAGGACGGTCGCCGAACCGGTCGAGCAGCGGCGGCCGACCGCGCGGTACTGCATGGGGGAGAGGTCCTGCGCCTCATCGATCACGACATGGCCGAGCGAGTGCGTACGCGACACCAGGTCGGCCGCCTCGTCGATCAGCACCGCGTCCGCCGCCGACCACTTGGCGGTTTTCACGCTGCGCGCCGGCTTGGTCCACAGGATCGCCTTCCGCTCGTCCTCGGAGAGCAGCCCCTCCGCGTGCTCCGCCAGGAACTCCGCGTCGGACAGCAGCCGCAGGACGAGCTTCGCCGGGTCCACGGCGGGCCAGACCGCCTTCACGGCCGCCTTCACCGCGGGGTTGCGGGCCACCGAATTCTGCACCCGGTCGTCGGGGGCCTCGCCCGACTGCTCCATGCGCACCAGGACGGCGTGCGCGATGCGCTGGGGCAGCGCCTCGTGCGCGGCGCCGTAGCGCATGTCCCGGGCCAGCAGCTCCTGGACCATCTCCTCGATCTCGTACGCCGGTACGCGCCAGCGCCGCGAGCCGCGCACCACCATGACCGGCTCGGTCGGCGGGGTGACGTGCGAGCGCAGCGCGCGCCGCAGGACCTCCGCCATGCGGGCGTCGCCCTTCACGACGGCGGCCGGGGCCTCGTCCGTGCCCCGGACCTCGATCTGCGCGGTCACCAGGTCCTCGACGGTCGCCTGCTTGACCTCCAGCTCGCCGAGAGCCGGGAGCACCTGCTCGATGTAGTGCAGGAAGGACTGGTTCGGCCCGACGACCAGGGTGCCGGTGCGGGCCAGCCGCTCGCGGTGCGCGTACAGCAGATACGCCACCCGGTGCAGGCCGACGGCGGTCTTCCCGGTGCCGGGGCCGCCCTGCACACAGACCGTGCCGCCCAGCTCGCTGCGGACGATCTCGTCCTGCTCCGGCTGGATCGTCGCGACGATGTCCCGCATGGGGCCGACGCGGGGGCGCTCGATCTCCGCCTGGAGCAGCTTGCTCGTCTGTTCGGCCAGTGGGGTCTCCCCTGCTCCTTCAGAGCTTGGGGAAGGGGCGGTCAGGTGTTCGTCCTCGTAGGCGGTGAGGTCGCCGCCCGTGTAGCCGAAGCGGCGCCTGCGGCCGACGTCGAGCGGGTCCTTGCGGGAGGCACGGTAGAACGGCTGGGAGACCGGGGCGCGCCAGTCGATGACCATCGGGTCGCCCTGTGCGTCGTGCACATGGCGGCGCCCGATGTAGAACCGCTCGCCCTCCGCGCCTTCCGCCTCCTCCGCCCCGACGACGTGCAGATAGTCCAGGCGCCCGAAGAACAGCGGGGTGTGGGCCAGGTCCGCGAGCGACTTGATGCGCTCGTCGATCTGGGCCTGGAGCACCGCCGCGTTCACCCAGTTCGCGGTGACGTCGCGGATGTCCAGGGCCTGGGCGTCCTCCCGCATGGCGCGCAGCGCGGCGCGGGACGCCGCGAGATGGGCGCGCTCATGGGCGAGGGGGTCGGTGGTGGTGTCGCTCTCGAATTCGTGCGCGGGCACGGTGTTGCCTCCGGCATTCAACGCAGGACGGCGGACCGCGTCTCACCCTTGGGGGTGTGCGGTCCGCTCGGGGATCGATCGTGCGTACGGTGTCGGCCGGTTTCCGTCCGGTCGGCGGCGCTCCCCCGGCTGCCGGAAGGGCCCCTCGGGGGCCGCCGGTACCACGGTGCGGGAGGCGGGCAGACCGGGGAGTGTACCGGGGCGTGGGGGATGGGCGCGAATGCTTTTTTACGGCTCCGAGGCTCGTCGCTCGTCCGTCCCCTAGGTGACGCCGTCCTCCCGTAGGGGGTGCCGTGCGACCGGAGGTGTACGCGCGGGGCGTCGCGCTTCCGTCTGCGGGGCGACGCCCCGGCGTACCCGTCCGGAGCACCATGGATACATGAGCACCGTCACCCTTGACCCGCGAAGGACCGGGGCCACCGCGGCCCCCGGTCACCCCCACAACCGCGCCTCCGGCGCCCTGCGTGCCGTGAAGGTCTTCGCGCAGGCCGCCTTCGGCGTCGTCGTCCTCGGCGAGTACGCGGAGGAGGCGGGGGTGCGGCGGCGCTGACCGCCGCACCCGCGCGCCCCCCCCTCAGCCGTCCGACAGCAGCTCGTCCGCGTCCACGATGCGGTACGCGTACCCCTGCTCGGCCAGGAACCGCTGGCGGTGCGCCGCGAAGTCCTGGTCGATCGTGTCGCGTGCGACGACCGAGTAGAACCGCGCCTCGTGCCCGTCGGCCTTCGGGCGGAGCACCCGGCCCAGGCGCTGCGCCTCCTCCTGGCGCGAACCGAAGGTCCCCGACACCTGGATGGCGACCGTCGCCTCCGGCAGGTCGATGGAGAAGTTCGCCACCTTCGACACCACGAGCACGTTCAGCTCGCCCTGGCGGAACGCCTCGAACAGCTTCTCGCGCTGCGCGTTGCTCGTCTCGCCCTTGATCACCGGGGCGTCCAGATGCTCGCCCAGCTCGTCCAGCTGGTCGATGTACTGCCCGATGACCAGGGTCTGCTCGCCCTTGTGCTTGCGCACCAGCGCCTCGGTGACCTTCCGCTTCGTCGCGGTCGTCGCGCAGAACCGGTACTTCTCCTCGGCCTCGGCGGTCGCGTACGCCAGCCGCTCCGAGTCCGTGAGATTGACCCGGACCTCGACGCAGTCCGCCGGGGCGATGTAGCCCTGCGCCTCGATCTCCTTCCACGGGGCGTCGAACCGCTTGGGGCCGATGAGCGAGAACACGTCCGACTCGCGGCCGTCCTCGCGGACGAGGGTCGCGGTCAGGCCGAGGCGGCGGCGGGCCTGGAGGTCGGCGGTGAACTTGAAGACGGGCGCCGGGAGGAGGTGCACCTCGTCGTAGATCACGAGGCCCCAGTCGCGGGAGTCGAACAGCTCCAGATGCGGGTAGACGCCCTTCCGGCGGGTCGTCAGCACCTGGTAGGTGGCGATCGTGACCGGCCGGATCTCCTTCCGCGTCCCGCTGTACTCGCCGATCTCGTCCTCGGTCAGCGAGGTCCGCTTCACCAGCTCGTGCTTCCACTGCCGGGCGGAGACGGTGTTCGTGACCAGGATCAGGGTCGTCGCCTTGGCCTGCGCCATCGCGCCCGCGCCGACGAGCGTCTTGCCCGCGCCGCAGGGCAGCACGACGACGCCCGAGCCGCCGTGCCAGAAGCCGTCGACGGCCTGCTGCTGATACGGGCGCAGCGCCCAGCCGTCCTCGTCCAGCTCGATCGGGTGCGCCTCGCCGTCCACGTAACCCGCGAGGTCCTCGGCGGGCCAGCCGAGCTTCAGCAGCGTCTGCTTGACCTGGCCGCGCTCGGAGGGGTGCACGGCGACGGTGTCCGGGTCGATCCGCGCCCCGACCAGGGGCTGGACCTTCTTCGACCGGAGGATCTCCTCAAGCACCGGCCGGTCCGTCGTCGTCAGGACGAGCCCGTGCACGGGGTGCTTGGACAGGGTGAGGCGGCCGTAGCGGTCCATCGTCTCGGCGATGTCGACGAGCAGCGCGTGCGGTACGGGGTACCGGGAGTACGTCACGAGCGCGTCCACGACCTGCTCGGCGTCGTGCCCGGCCGCGCGGGCGTTCCACAGCCCGAGCGGGGTCAGCCGGTACGTGTGGATGTGCTCGGGAGCCCGCTCCAGCTCGGCGAATGGCGCGATGGCCCGCCGGCAGGCGTCGGCCTGCTCGTGCTCGACTTCGAGGAGCAGTGTTTTGTCGCTCTGGACGATGAGGGGTCCGCTCACGCGCGTTGGCCCTTCCGGCTCGGGGGAAACCTCCAGTGTGCCGCATCGGCGGGCGGTGTGTCGTTGGCCCGGCCCGTTCCGGAGGGCCTTGCGCGGGTGCCCCGGCCCGGGCGCCGGCTCCGCGCGCGTACAGGCTCAGGAAGTCCTCAAATCGGTGACGGCCCCATGACTCGGGGCGATATACACGTTTTCCCGATGGGCGAGCGAGCGCAGGGAGTGGGCTATGGAGATCGAACTGGCGGCTCTGGCGGGTCAGGCGGCGTCGACGCTGGTGGACGGGCTGGCGACGGCGGGCTGGGAGCGCGCCCGGCAGGCGCTGGCGGATCTCTGGGGACGGGCGCAGCCCGACCGCGCGGACCGGGTGGCGGCCGATCTGACCGACACCCGCACGGACGCGCTCGCGGCCCGCCGCACCGGCGACGAGGAGCTGGCGCAGGGCCTCGTGGACGAGTGGGCGGCCCGGCTCCGGCGGCTGCTGGCCGCCCACCCGGAGCTGGTGCCCGAACTCCGGCGCGTCATGGACGAGCTGCGGCCGGCCGACGCCGGCGACGCGGCGCCGAGGACGGTCACCATGAAGGCGACTGCTTCCGGCCATGCCCGCGTCACGATGGCCGGGCGGGACGTCAACATCACGAAGGGGTGATCGTTTGAGTTACGCAGGAGGGGGCCCCGACGACGCCGACGACGGCGGCATCCGGATGGACGCCCGGGCGTCGGGGCGGTCCCGGATCACGATGGCCGGCCGGGACATCAGCAGCACGTACTTCGTCAGCGCCTCGTCCGCGGTCCTGATCGGCCTCGTGGCCGTCGCCCTCCTGCTGGGCCTGTGGCAGCCGTGGCAGAAGCAGGGCGGCGACGACGACAAGCCCGCATCCGTGGTGTCGGAGCCCTCGTCCCGGCCGCACCGGGACCCGCCGCCGGACAGCCGGGACGACGAGGAGGAGCCGGACCAGGACGCGACGGAGACCCCGACGCCGACGCCCACGCCGAGCCCGACCCCCACCCCCACGCCGACCCCCACGCCCGATCCGCCGGACCCCGTCGACCTGGCGTTCGCGTCCGTCCGGGCCGGCACCTGCCTCAACGTGTTCGATGCCGGCTGGGGCAAGCTGAACCACGACCGGCCCGAGGCCGTCGACTGCGCGGCGAGCTTCGCCTTCACACAGGTGACCATGGTGACCACGTCCGCCCGCAACTGCCCCGACGGCGCGGGCCGTTACGGCTGGGGCCACGTCAACGCCGACGGGTCCCTCATCGCCCTGTGCCTGGACCGGCGGTTCGCCGCCGGCCAGTGCTTCCCCGCCGCCCTGACCAAACAGGCGGACGGCAGCCTCAAGGGCACCGGACGGCTGTTCACCGTCTGGGGCTGCGACCGGACGAAGGGGCCGTCCGGCCAGAACGCGCTCATGGTCATCACCGCGTTGCTGAGCGACGGCCAATGCCCTCGGCGCACCGGCCGCACGACGCTCAGCTGGACGGTCTTCAGCGGGTCGCGCACCTTGTGCGCGATGCTGGTGCAGCGGTGAGCGGGGGCACCCGGCCCGTCCTCAGCGCCCGGGGCGGCTACTCCGCCAGTTCCGCCACACCCGTGATCCGGTGCAGCGGATACGTGCGGATCTCGTCCGCCGTGTGGTCGTACGCCGTCACATAGCCGCCCTCCACGCGGACCGGCGCGATCACGCGCTGGCTCGCGGTGCCCTCCGCGTTGACGTAGCCGATCCACACCGCGGAGCCGGTCATCGCGGCGGCCTGGACGGTGACCAGGGTTTCCGCGGCGGTGGTACGGGGAAGCGCGCCCGGCGGCGCCGCGGGGGCGGCGGTGTCCTTCCGGGCGTGGACGACCGTCGCCGCGTCGTCGCCGGCCCGGATCGCCCGGACCGCCGCGCCGAGGAGCGTGGTGTCCGGCACGGGCGGGCCCTCGGGGACGGGGGCGGGCGCGGACCGGGGCGGGGTGCGGTGGGCCCCGGCCCGGGTGATCAGGACGTCGCCGTCGGCGGACTCCGCGGCGGGGGCGTAGCCCATCTCGCGCAGCCCGTCGAGCAGGGACGTGGGGTCGGCCCGCGCGGCCAGCACCGTCGGCGCGATCCGGCGCAGCCGCAGCGCGGCGGACCGCTTGTCGGCCAGGATCTCGCCGAGCACGGTCTCGTCGTCGCAGCGCACGTACGAGGAGGCCGCGCCGATCCGGAGGTGCCCGTGCCGGCGGGCCACGTCGTCGATGAGATAACTCAGCGGCTGCGGCACCGGCGTACGGCTGTGCGTGGCGAGGAAGGAGTGCAGGTCGGCGGCGGTCTGCCCGGCGTCCAGGGCCCGGCGTACGGACCCGGGCGTGAAGCGGTACACCGTCGCCCCGCCCTTGGACTCGATGTCCGCGAGCGTGCCGAGCAGGCCGGCCAGCGGGCGTTCCAGCGGACCGGGCGCGACGGCCGTCAGGTCGGCCTGGAGCAGGACGTGGTCCAGGGGTTCCGGCAGCAGCGGGGCGAGCAGCCCGGCGGCCTTCGCGGGCCCCTCGGTGAGCAGGGCGCGGGTCTGGCCGGCGAGCGCGCCGCGCCCGGTGACGCCCAGGAGCTCCGACTCGTTCAGCGTCCACAGGGCGATCCGGGACCGCAGATCCGTGGTCCCCTCGGTGGCGCCCCCGCGCAGCGGCCGCTCCCAGCGGAGCCGGGCGAGCACGGACTCGGGGTCGGGCGCGGTGCCGGCCGGCAGCGCGTCGAGCAGGGCGAGGACCCGGTGGCGTACCTCGGGCGCGGCGGAACGGTCCAGGTCGGGGCCGAGCGCGGACAGCGCCCGCCCCTTCGCGTCCTGGCCGCCGACCAGGCCGGAGGTCCGGGTCGCGGTGAGCCAGGCCGTCGCGAGGGTGACCCACCGCTCCTGCGCGGGCGCCTCCAGCCACTCGTCGGAGGCCGGCGTCGGCGCGTACCGCTCGTCCGCCTCGCCGTCGGAGGCCAGCAGCCCGGCGGCGTAAGCGAGTTCCACCCAGAACGCGGCGGCCGGCTCCGGGACGTCCAGCGCGGCGGCCGTCTTCCGCAGCTCCCGGACGCTCAGCCCGCCCGCGCGCAGGACGGCCGGGCCGCCGCCGTTCCAGTGCTTCAGCAGCTCCTCGACGGTCGACACCGCCAGGAACGCCTGGCCGGCCGCCGCGCTGTCCACAGCCTGTGGATCGCGTTCGGCGACGGCGGCCACGGCCGGAGGCCGGGGCTCCGGCGTCCGGTGGGCGCGCCCGGCCCGCAGATGCAGCGCCGCCTCGCGCGGCAGCACGACGGTCCGGGTCGAGACGGGCAGCAGCAGCCCCCGGTCGCGTAGCCACTTCACGGGCGCCGTCGGATTCGGCGTGACCTCCCCGTACGGCGGCCCCCACACGAGCCGGTCCAGCACCGCCAGGGCCTCCGTGGGCGCGGTGTCCAGCAGCTCGCCCATCCGGGCGCGGTCGGTGAACAGCCCGGTCAGGGCCGCCACCGCGGACACCGGGTCGTGCGTGGCGGGCAGCCCGGCGGCGGCCAGGATTTCCTGGAGCCGGCCGGGCGACATGCCCGCGGTCGCCTCGGCGACGGTCGGCCCGAGGCCGGTGGGGGAGGGGTGCTGCGGCGACGGCGACAGCAGCTCCCGCGCCGTGCGGACGAGCCGGAGCCGGTCGTCGTCGCCCCACACGAGCGCCTGCTCCCGCAGGGTCCCGAGCGCGCCGGGCAGCGCCTCGGTGATCGCGGCGCCCACGTCGTCGCGCTGCTCGCCGTCGTCCTGCCCGTCCCCCGTCAGCAGCCCGAGCAGCGTCTCGTACGGTGCCGGGTCGGGCGCCACCGCGAGCGCCTCGGCGGCCTGGAGGGCGAACCGGTCCAGCCGTTCCAGGGCGCGTACGACGGACGCGCGGGTGCCCGCGCGGGTGGCGAGCTGCGTGATGTCGCCCGGCACGGGGGAGAGGAGATCGGGCCGCGCCCGCAACAGCCCGGCCAGTGACTCGTCGTCCCGGGCGCGCAGCGCCTCGGCGAGCGTCCGCGGTGGTGTGGTCGTCCCCATCCGCCCCACGGTAGCCGCTCCGGACAGCCCTGAGGGCGCTACCGTCGGTGCAGGCCGGTGCCGGGGAACCGAGGGGAAGCGACGCGTGGCGATCGAGAGCGACCAGCTCGTCTACGACTACCTGAGCCGGGTCGGCGACCTGGCCCAGCAGCAACAGCTTCCGTCGGGCGCCCGAATGCGCCTGGTGACGGAGCTCCGCACGGAAATCGACCGCCGCCGCGAGGCCCAGGGGGCCCACACCCCCGGCCAGGTCCGCCGCATCATCGGCACCCTGGGCACCCCGGACGCCCTGGTGGCGGCAGCGGCGCGGGCGGGGGCGTCGGAGCCCCCGGAGCCTCCGAAAATCCCGGAACCACGCCGCGCGCGTCTCCGGGGCGTGGGGCGGCGTGGGCCGGACTCGGGCGCCGACGCCTCGGTGCCGCAGCAGGCGGGTCCGGACGACTCCGCCCCGTACCGGACCGGTCCCGACGACTCCGCCCCGCACCGGCTCGGCATGGACGAGCTCGGGGCGGATGCCGGTGACGGCGAGTGGTGGCGGGATGAGCCCGGGCCGTTCGGGGAGGCCGGGCCGGGGGCGTTCGGGGAGTTCGGACCGGGGACGGAGGTGCCGGGGTTCCGGGGCGGCGTGGAGATCCCGGCGCTGTTGCGGCCGCCGGAGGCGGAGGAGGAGCCGGAGGAGGAAGCGGAGGACGAGGTCCCGGATGAGGAGGAGCCGGAGGCGGAGGCGGCTCCGGTGAAGGCCCGTCGCCGGTTCCGCCGCGCCCGCCCGGCGGCCCCGGCGGCCCCCGAGGCGGCGCCTCGCCGGGGCTTCGGCCACCCCGTGCTGCTGCTGGCGGCGGCCCTCCTCGTGGTGGGCGCCGCGATGGGCTCCCTGCTGGCCCTCGCGGGCGGCTGGCTGCTCGCGTACAGCTCCCGCAAGCTGTCCCGCGCGGAGGCGAAGTGGGCCGCGATGGGCCTCCCGGGCGTGGTCGCGGCGGCCGCCCTGGTCTGGCTCTGGGGCCGCCTGGACGGGCGCTGGGGCGCGCCGATCCCGGAGCACGGCATGAAGGACGCGCTGGGCGACGTATGGCCGGTCACGGTCCGCGCGGCGGCGGTGGCCTCGGCGCTGTTCCTGATGTGGCGGGCGAGGCGTCGGTAGAGGGGCCGCCCGGCCGGGCTCGTACGGCCTTCAGAATGGAGGCATGACTCCTTCACCGCTGACGGTCGGCTTCGACCTGGACATGACGCTCATCGACTCCCGCCCGGGCATCAAGGCCGCCTTCGTGGTGCTCGCCGCCGAGACCGGCGCCACGATCGACACCGACCTGGTGGTGAGCCGTCTGGGCCCGCCGCTGGAGCAGGAGATCGCGCACTGGTTCCCGGCCGGCCAGGTGGCCGCGATGGCGGCTCGGTACCGCGAGATATACCCGTCGTACGCGATCACGCCGACGCTCGCCATGCCGGGCGCGCGGGAGTCGATCGAAGCGATCCGCGCGCTCGGCGGCCGGACGATGGTGGTCACCGCCAAGTACGGACCGAACGCCAAGCTGCACTTGGCGCACCTCGGCATCGAGCCGGACGTCGTCGCGGGCGACCTCTGGGCCGAGCAGAAGGCAGTGGCGCTGAAGGAGCACGGCGCCACGGTCTACGTGGGCGACCACGTCGGCGACGTGCGCGGCGCCCGGGCCGCGAACGCCGTCCCGGTGGCCGTCGCGACGGGCCCGTGCGACGCGGAGGAACTGCGTGAGGCGGGCGCGGACGTGGTCCTCGCCTCGCTCACGGAACTGCCCGCCTGGCTGGAGGCGTACACGAAGGCCCTGGGCTAACGCTCCCGCGACCCCGCCCGCGCCGAGCGGAACACGCCCGCCGCCGCGGTCAGGAAGCCGACGCCCATCAGCATGCAGAGGGACCAGGCGATGGACGGCAGGGGATGGGTGCCGAGGAAGAGGGGGGCCATGGTGGCGAGGGTGGAGAGGGCGCCGATGAAGAAGATGATCGCGCCGATCCGGACCAGCCGGTCGCCCGCGCCGGGAGATGAGGTACTCACCTCGTCAGGGTAGTTCCCGGGCGGGGCGGAACCGTGCCCGGGTGGCGCAGGTGTCGTTTCCGGACAGAGTCCGGATGACCAGGCTTGACGAGGGGTACTTCCCCTGTGGAGGCTTCACGCAGCAGGGGAGCGCGACCACAGGACGGCCTGACCTGCTGAGGGCATACGTTCCGGCATACGGGTTGAGATGGGGTGCGTGCTTTGCCGACTGGCAAGGTCAAGTGGTTCAACAGTGAGAAGGGCTTCGGCTTTCTCTCCCGCGACGACGGCAGCGACGTCTTCGTGCACTCGTCCGTGCTCCCGGCCGGGGTCGACGCTCTCAAGCCCGGTCAGCGCGTCGAATTCGGCGTGGTCGCCGGCCAGCGCGGTGACCAGGCGCTCTCCGTGTCGATCCTCGACCCGACCCCGTCCGTCGCGGCCGCCCAGCGCCGCAAGCCGGACGAACTGGCGTCGATCGTCCAGGACCTGACGACCGTCCTGGAGAACATCACGCCGATGCTGGAGCGCGGCCGCTACCCCGACAAGGCGGCGGGCGCGAAGATCGCCGGGCTGCTGAGAGCGGTCGCCGACCAGCTCGACGTGTAGCCGCGACGCATCGTGATGTGGGCGTCCCCGGCCGGGGACGCCCACATCTGTGTCCGCCCCCGGTCCGGCGTCGCTCGGCCAGGGCCGGACAGGCCCTAGGCGGCCTCCTGGTCGGCCACCCCCTGTTCCCACGGTGCTTCGGGGCGGCCCTCACTGTTTCCGAGGGTCCGGTCGAGCCAGCCGAGTTCCTGCGCCCGTGCGCCGAGTGCCAGCCTGCTGTTCACGCCGACCTTGAGCATCAGCCCTTTCACATCACGCTGCACGGTGCGGTGACTCAGGCCCAGGGCGCGCGCCGCCCGGGCATCCTCATATCCGGAATACAGGAGTTGCAGGAGCCTTAGCTCTCTTTCGTTGACTCCGTTACCTATGTCCGACTTACTCATTTCCCCCCCCGGGGATCGCTAAGTCTGTGGCGTGAACCAAGTTATCGCACTCGGGGATGTCGGTCAGCCCCCGCGAATCGCCCCAAGGTTACTCGATGCGCATCCCGGCTGACGTATTTACGTCATGCTCTGCGGGGTTGGCGGCGGGGGTGTGCGGGGAGTTATCGGTATCGGGTGGCGGCCGTGCCGACTCATAAAGGGGCTCATGGAATCCCCTGTTCGCAGATATGGGCAGCCGTTTGCCAGGTCTGCATAATTCAAGGGTAATCAACTTCCGCCCAGCGGAAAGCGGGAAAAGAATGACGCGATCCTGAGGGGCGTCCAGTCGATTCCGGCCAAGCCCAAGGACATCGTCATGCGGGGCTCCCGTGGCCTTTGTGCGACAACCCTCGGGCATCAATGATGTGGCCGCAGGTCCCGCCGATGGATATCGGGCGACTTCCCCTACCCGGGCAATCCGATCTGCCCCAGCATGGGAGCCACCACCATCCGACGCACCGAAGGACCGCCATGAGCGCCGACTACTCCCCGCCGCGTCAGTCCGCGGCCTATCGCGCGATCGCCGGCTGCGGCGGGACCCTCGCGGCCGTCGTCGTCATCGGCTTCGTATGGGTGATGGCGACGCTCCCCGAGCGGCCGTCGCCCCCGATGAGGAGCGAGCGGCAGGTGGCGGGTTCTCATGTGTCGGAGGGCGTCGAGGAGTACGACGCCCGCCTCTTCGCGGCCGCGCGCGGCGGCCCGCTCACCGAGGCCGGGCTCGCCGCCGTGCCCGAGCCGAGATACGTGCGCATCGAGGTCGTCGGGCTCTCGCGGCAGGGCGCGGCCACGGTCGTGACGTACTCCGCGCACGCGGGCTACGGCGACGCCGGCGAGCACCAGGAAGTGGCGGCCTGTTACCGGGTCGAGCTGAGCAGGAAGCTCGGCCACCCCAGGTCGGAGAAGCTGGCCGACCGGGTCTGCGCCGACCCGGTGCGTCGCGACCGTTAGGGCCGGCGTTCCCCCGCCCGGGACCCCCTCCCCGAAACCCCCGGGGCCGTCGGACTCAGCCGAACGACAGCGCGTCCGGGGCCAGCGGCGGGACCAGGCCCTCCGCCGCCGCGCGGGTCAGCAGGCCGCGGACCGCCGCGTAGCCGGCCTCGCCCAGGTCCGCGGTGAACTCGTTCACGTACAGGCCGATGTGCTGGTCCGCGACGGACGGGTCCATCTCCTGGGCGTGCGCGAGGACGTACGGGCGGGAGGTCTCCGGGTCGTCCCACGCCATCCGGACCGACGCGCGGGCGGACTCGGCGAGGAGCTTCAGCGTGTCCGCGCCCAGCGAGCGCTTGGCGATGATCGCGCCGAGCGGGATCGGCAGGCCGGTGGTGTCCTCCCAGTGCCGGCCCATGTCGGCCAGGTTGTGCAGGCCGTAGTTCTGGTACGTGAAGCGCGCCTCGTGGATGACCAGACCGGCGTCCACCTTGCCGTCCCGGACGGCGGGCATGATCTCGTCGAAGGGCATGACGACGATCTCGCCGACCCCGCCCGGCACCACCTCGGCCGCCCAGAGCCGGAACAGCAGATACGCCGTGGAGCGCTCGCTCGGTACGGCGACCGTCTTCCCGGTCAGATCGGTGCCCGCCTCGCGGGTGAGGACGAGCGGGCCGCAGCCCCGGCCCAGCGCCCCGCCGCACGGCAGCAGCGCGTACTCCTCCAGGACCCAGGGCAGCACCGCGTACGACACCTTGAGCACGTCCAGTTCGCCGCGCTCGGCCATGCCGTTGGTGAGGTCGATGTCCGCGAAGGTGACGTCCAGCGCCGGTGCGCCGGGGACCCTGCCGTGCGCCCAGGCGTCGAAGACGAACGTGTCGTTCGGGCAGGGCGAGAAGGCGATGCGCAGCGCGTCAGCCTGCGGTGTCGTCTCGGTCATGGCGGGTCCAGCCTTCCAGTACGGGTATGAGCTTCCCGAACGCCTCGGTCAGCGCGGTCAGCGCGTCGCCGATGCGCCAGGCGTCGCGGTCGCGCGGGCCGACGGTGTTCGACACGGCCCTGAGCTCCAGGACCGGTACGCCGGCCAGGTCCGCCGCCTCCGCGACCCCGAAGCCCTCCATGGCCTCGGCGACCGCCTGCGGGTGGGCGGCCAGCAGGGCGGCGGTGCGGTCCGCCGTGCCGGTGACCGTGGAGACGGTGAGGATGTCGCCGGCCGCCGCCCCGGTCGCCTCGGCGGCGGCCCGGACGAGCGAGCGGGGCGGGAGGTGCGCGGCGCGGCCGAAGCCCAGCTCGGTCACCGGCACGAAGCCGGCGGAGGTCTCGGCGCCCAGGTCCGCCGCGACGACGCGGCGGGACACGGCCAGCGAGCCGACCGGGGCGACCGGGGCGAAGCCGCCGCCGATGCCCGCCGAGATCACCAGGTCGTAGCGGTCCGCCGCCAGCGCGAACGCCGTCGACGCCGCCGACGCGGCCGGGCCCACGCCGCCCGCGAGCACGTCCAGCGGGCCGGCGCGGTGGATCTCCGCGCCGCGGAGCGGGTGGACGGCCGGCTCGTCCCCGTACGCACGCGTGACCGCGTCCCGTTCCACCGGGACCGCGGTCACGACGAGTACGCGCACGTCAGTCGGTCTTCACCAGCTTGAAGTGCCAGATGCCGATCACGTCGTTGCCCTTGGTCTCCACCACGCTGATCTGCGTGTCCTTCGCGGCGGCCTCGCCGGTCCGGCTGGAGAAGAAGGCGCTGCCCGAGATCGAGCGGTAGGTCTTCTTGAACGGCTCCTGCTCGGCGTTGCTGCCGTCGATGAAGAGCGTCCAGCCGTTGTCCGCGATCTCGGGGTCGACCCCGAAGTGCACCGTGTCGGACATCGCGACCTTGACGGTCTTCTCCGCCTCCTTGTTGAGGCACTTCTCGGCCTCGGACCTCTTGAGGGCCTTGCCGTCGTTGTAGCAGGCGGCCTCGGAGCTCACCGAGTTGTCGCCGACCGTCACGGTGGCGAGCGGCGTCGGCTTGTCGCAGGCGGAGAGGACGAGGAGTCCCGCGGACACGGCACCAAGAGCGACGCCGATTCGACGGCCCTTACCGGAGAAGAACGCAACGGTCATGGGCCGAAGGCTATCGGTCGCTCCCGCTCACGCCACGCGGGGGTGCGGCGAGCCGCGCCGCGCGGCGCCCAGCAGCCCCCGTACGGAGGCGGAAGCACCGAGCGCGAGCAGCCCGGCGGCGACGGACATGCCCAGTACGCCGTTGAGGGGGAGGGCGATGCCGATCGCGCCGCCCACCACCCAGGCCATCTGGAGCGCCGTCTCGGAGCGGGCGAACGCGGAGGTCCGCACCTCCTCCGGTACGTCCCGCTGGATCATCGCGTCCAGCGACAGCTTCGACAGCGCCTGCGTGAGCCCCGCCGTCGCGGCGAGCGCGGCGACCATGACCGTGGAGAAGAAGACGGCCGCGAGGACGGCCACGCCCAGGGCCAGGCCCAGCACCGAGGCGACGATGATCTCCGGGCCGCGCGCCCGCAGCCAGGAGCCGACCGCCGTGCCCAGCGCGTTGCCCACGCCCGCCGCCACGCCGACGATGCCCAGCGAGATCGCGGCGCTCTGCCCGGCGAGCGGGTGCTCGCGCAGCAGGAACGCCAGGAAGAAGATCAGGAACCCGGAGAGCGCGCGGTGCGAGGCGTTGGCCTGGAGGCCGTGCAGCACGGACGGACCGACCGACCGCAGACCGGGCCGCCGCTCGCGGCCCTTGGCCCCGGTCTTGGTCCCGGTCTTGGACCCGTTCTTGGTCCCGGTCTTCGTTCCGGTTCCGGAGGGCGGCCGCGGTGCGCTCTCGCCGTGCGGCGGTACGAGCTGGGCCCGGCGTTCGCCCTTCGCCGAGTCGACCTTGGGCGGCAGCGTGAACGCCAGGAAGCCGCCGCCGACGAAGATCGCGCACGCGCCGTACAGCGGCCACTGCGGGCCGATCGTCTGGAGCCCGGCCCCGACGGGCGCGGCGGCCCCGGTGGCCAGCAGCCCGGCGAGGGTCACCCGCGAGTTGGCCTTCACCAGCGAGAACTTCGGTGGCAGCAGCCGCGGTACGACGGCGCTGCGCACCACTCCGTACGCCTTCGAGCAGACCAGTACGCCGAGCGCCGCCGGGTACAGCTCCAGGTCACCTGTGGCGACCGCGCCCGACATGGTCAGCGCCAGCACCGCCCGAGCCAGCATCGATCCCGCCATCGCGGCCCGGCGGCCGTGCGGCAGATGGTCCAGGAGCGGGCCGATGACCGGGGCCAGCAGGATGAACGGCGCCATCGTCACCGCGAGGTACAGCGCGACCCGGCCGCGCGCCTGGTCGGTCGGTACGGAGAAGAACACGGTGGACGCGAGCGCGACGGTGATCATCACATCGCCCGCGCCGTTCACCGCGTGCAGCTCGATCAGCTTGCCGAGACCGCTCTCGCCGGCGCCGTGCGCGTGGGTCGCCTTGCGGATGGAGCGGGCGGTGCCGGTGAAGGGGACACGCAGGGCATGACCGATCGACCGGCCCGCACTGCGGAGCGGGCCGGGACCGTCGTGCGACCTGGCTGAAGCCACTTGGTCATAGTGCCCCAGGACCGGGCCGTGCGAACCGGCATCCCGCCGGGGCACGGCCGGGACCGCCCCGTCGGGTCAGTGCCGGGGTGGGGCGCGCGGCGCCGGGTTCGGCGCGAAACGATCGTGTGCGGGGGGCGGGGAAGGGGCGCGCGCGGGGGCCGGAAACGGTCTTGCGCGGGGGCGGAAACGGCGGCGTTTCGGACGGCAGGTGGGCGGGGAGCGGCGGAGAGGGTAGCGTGCGTAGCGCGCCACCGGCGGTTGTTCTCGGCCGCGCGCCTCTCGGCGATCCCGCAGAATGGATTACGGAAGGCGTGCCCGAGGTTGGCTCAACGGGTGTGGACGTCGACGCGGCCCTCAGGTCCGCTCCGTCCGCGACCGATGGCCGAAATCGATGGTCGAATGTGCTGGCGCGCTCGTGAGACTGGCGTAGGAGAGAAGCGAGACCTGTGAGTGCTGCGACGACGCGAGGCCGTACGGCCCGTACCGCCCGTACCCCCGCTCCCGACCGTCTGTGCGCCGAGGCGGTAGACCTCGCCCGCGCGGCGGCGGAGGAGGCGGCCGCGCCGGGGATCGTGGGTGAGCATGTGGCGGTGGTCTCCGAGGGGGACCGGGTCGTCACGCATTACTTCGAGTGCGAGGACCCCGGCTACCGGGGCTGGCGCTGGGCCGTGACGGTGGCCCGGGCCTCCCGCGCGAAGAACGTCACCCTGGACGAGACCGTGCTGCTGCCGGGCTCCGACGCGCTGCTCGCGCCGGAGTGGGTGCCGTGGAGCGAGCGGCTGCGGCCGGGGGACATGGGCCCCGGCGACCTGCTGCCGACCGAGGCGGACGACCTGCGGCTCGAACCGGGCTACACGGGGGCGGACGAGCCGCCGCCGAACGCGCCGGCCACCGATGAGCTGGCCGACCTGGTGGACGTCGAGGACGCGGAGCTGACGACGCGCCCGGACCCGGCCGCGCGCGGATCTATCGCGGCGGTGGCGGACGAGCTGGGCATGCGGCGGGCGCGGGTCCTCTCGCGTTACGGGCTGCACTCGGCGGCGGACCGCTGGGACGAGGAGTTCGGCCCCAAGACCCCGATGGCACAGGCCGCGCCGGCCTCCTGCGTCTCCTGCGCCTTCCTGGTCCCGCTGACCGGCTCCCTGCGGCAGGCGTTCGGGGTGTGCGCGAACGAGTTCGGTCCGGCGGACGGGCATGTGGTGTCGCTGTCGTACGGGTGCGGGGGGCACTCGGAGGCGGCCGTCATGCCGAAGCCGCCTGCGGCGGCGGCCCATGCGTTGGACACGGTGCGGGTGGACGAGTATCCGTTGCACGAGGCGCCGTCCCCGGACCCGCGCCACGCGTAGCCCGGGCGTTGCCCGGGGCCCCACGGCTCGGGCTTCTCCGGCGATTGAGGACGGAACCCCGTACGCGGAGGACCCGCGCCCCCGGGGACCGGGGAGTTCGCGGTGGTCCGGAACCGGTAGCTTCGCGGGGTACGGTTTCCGGTTCCGGCAGAGGGAGTACGCGCGTGAGCAGCATCGCGACGGAGGGGGATCCGTTCGGGACCGCGCGGTTGCGGCGTGGGGTGCTCGCGGCGTGGGGTGCGGGGCCCGCCCGGTTCCGGGAGGACGCCAATGCGGAGGAGGACCTCGCGCTCGGGGGCTACCGGGACCGGCTCGTGGTCGAGCTGGCGCAGAACGCGGCCGACGCGGCCGCCCGGGCGGGCACCCCGGGCCGGCTGAGGCTCACGCTGCACCCGGCAGGGGACGGGACGCCCGCCGTGCTGGCCGCGGCGAACACCGGCGCACCCCTGGACGCCACGGGCGTCGAATCGCTGTCCACGCTGCGCGCGTCCGCGAAGCGGGAGGGGCACGAGGGCGCCGTGGGACGGTTCGGCGTCGGGTTCGCCGCCGTGCTCGCGGTGAGCGACGAGCCGGCGGTCACCGGCCGGCACGGCGGCGTCCGCTGGTCCCTCGCGGAGGCCCGCGAACTCGCCCGGGAGGCCGCTATCGGCAGCCCCGGCCTGGGCGACGAGCTGCGCCGCCGCGACGGCCACGTACCGCTGCTGCGCCTCCCGCTGCCCGCCGAGGGCACCGCGCCCGACGGATACGACACCGTCGTCGTGCTGCCCCTGCGCGACGGCGTCGCCGAGGACCTGGTCGGACGCCTGCTGGCCGCCGTGGACGACGCCCTGCTCCTCACCCTGACCGGCCTTGACGAGGTCGTTGTGGAGACCCCGGAGGGCGTACGCACCCTCCACCGCTCCCAGCACGGCCCGTACACCCACATCGAGGACTCCGCGCACGGTACGAACCGCTGGCGCACCGCCGCCCACCACGGCCCGATCGAGCCCGCGCTGCTCGCCGACCGCCCGCTGGAGGAGCGCCTTCGCCCGCACTGGTCGGTGACCTGGGCCGTCCCGGTCGACGCGGACGGCGCCCCGCGCCACCCCCGTACCGCACCCGTCGTGCACGCGCCGACGCCCACCGACGAACCGCTCGGCCTGCCCGCGCTGCTCATCGCCTCGCTGCCGCTGGACACCACCCGCAGGCACCCCGCCCCCGGACCGCTCACCGACTTCCTGGTGCAGCGCGCCGCCGACGCGTACGCGGAGCTGCTCGGCGACTGGGACCCGGTGTCCGTCGCGACGATCGCCCTGGTCCCGGGCCCCCTCGGGCAGGGCGCGCTGGACGGCGCGCTGCGCGGGGCGATCCTGGAGCGGCTGCCGCGCGTGGCGTTCCTGGAGCCCGCCGCCCCGCGCGAACCGGAGCGCTGGGAGGACTGGGACGAGGGCGTCCGCAAGGACACGGCCGGGCTGCGGCCGGTCGAGGCCGAGGTGGTGGAGGGCGCCGGCACGCTGACGGTCGCCGTGCTGGCCGAGGTGCTTCCGTGCCTGCTGCCGGCGGGCCTGGAACGGCGCGTCGAGCTGCGCACGCTCGGCGTCGCCCGCGTCCCGCTGACGGAGGCGATCGACCGCCTGGCCGGCCTGGAACGCGAACCCGCCTGGTGGCGGCGGCTCTACGACAGCCTCGCCGGCGTGGACCCGGACCGCCTCTCGGGCCTCCCGGTCCCCCTCGCGGGCGCCACCCCGGACGCGCTTCCCCGTACCACCATCGGCCCCCGCCAGGTCCTCCTCCCGCTCCCCGACGCCCTTCCCGGCCCGGTGCTCGACCGCCTCGGCCGGCTCGGGCTCAAGGTCGCGCATCCGGATGCCGCACATCCGCTCCTGGAGAAGCTGGGGGCGCTGCCCGCCACACCGCGCGCCGTGCTGACGACCCCGCAGGTGCGGGCCGCCGTCGCGGGGTCGCTGGACGCGGGCGAGATCTGGGACGAGGACGCGCTCGACGGCGACGAGCTGGTGGAGACCGTGCTCACCCTGGTCCGCGACGCGGCCCTGGAACCGGGCGAGGAGCCCTGGCTCGGCGCGCTCGCGCTGCCCGACGAGGACGGCGAACTCGCCCCGGCCGGGGAACTCGTGCTGCCCGGCAGCGCGTTCGCGGCCGTCATGCGCGAGGGCGAACTCGCCCTGTGCGACGCGGAGCTGGCCGAGCGCTGGGGCGAACAGCCGCTCACCGCCTGCGGAGTGCTCGCCACCTTCGCCCTCGTGCGGGCCACCGATGTCGTCCTGGACCCGGACGAACTGGAGCCCCGGGACGGTGACTTCGCGGAGCCGGACGACGCCGGGCTGCTCGACGCGGTGGACGTGTGGTGCGAGGACATCCTCGACCAGTGGCCGGACAGCCCCGTGCCGCCGGTCGCGACCGAGCTCGTCGCCGTACGCGACCTGGACCTGGTGGACGACGACGCCTGGCCGCAGGCCCTCGCGATGCTGGCCCGGCCGCCGCTGCGGGACGCGCTCACCCAGCCGGTCCGGGTGCTGCTCCCCGACGGCACCACGGAGTCCGTCCGCCCGTACACCGCCTGGTGGCTGCGCGGCCACCCGGTGCTGGACGGCCGCCGCCCGGCGGGCCTGCGCGCCCACGGCTCGGACCCCCGGCTCGCGGGGCTCTACGACTCCGCCGACGCGACCGGCTTCGAGGACGCCGAGGTGCTGCGCGCCCTGGGCGTACGGACCTCGGTCGCCGCCCTCCTGGACGAGCCGGGCGGCGCCGCCGAGCTGCTGGGCCGCCTCGCCGACGAGGACCGCCCGGTCACCCCCGTACAACTGCACGCGCTGTACACCGCGCTGTCCGCGCTCGACCCGGACCGGGTCACGCTGCCGGACGAGCTGCGGGCGGTCGTGGACGGCGAGGTGCGGGTGGTCGACGCGGCGGACGCGGTGATCGCGGACGCGCCGGATCTGCTGCCGCTTACCGAGGGGCTGCCGCTGCTGCCCGTCGCCCCGGCGCACGCCGCCGAGCTGGCCGAGCTGTTCCAGGTGCGGCGGCTCGGCGAGACCGTGGCGGCCGAGGTCACGAGCGACGGCGAGGAGCACGAGGTGCCCGAGCCCGTCCGCGTCCTGCTGGGGCCCGCCACCCCGGCCACGTACATCGAACACGGCGAACTCCGCGCGGGCGGCGTGGAACTCGACTGGCGCCGCACCCCGGACGGTGTGGTGCACGCCGCGACCCTGGAGGGCGTGGCGGCGGGCCTGGCCTGGGCCGCCGCGCAGTGGCCCCGCCGCTTCGAGGTCGCGGCGCTGCTCGAAGACCCGTCCCGTACGCCCGAGCTGGCCCGCGACCGCTGGTTCGACTGAGGCCCGGGCCGCCGTTTCACCCCCCGAAGCGGCGGCCCACCAGCCGCCACGCGTATTCCAGCGCCGCCGACGCCACCACCGCGATGCCCACCGCCGTCCACGGCATCTCGGTGCCCACCAGCTTCAGGGCGAAGAAGTCCTGGAGCCACGGCACCGCGAGGACGACCAGGAAGGCCAGGCCCATCGCGGCCACCAGGCAGATCCGCCACCAGGTGTACGGGCGGGCGATGATCGCCAGGACCCACATCGAGACCAGGAACAGCGTCAGCGTCGCCGCGCTCGTCTCCGCGTCCAGCGCGCCCGTACCGGAGTAGTGGTGGCGGGCGATCAGGTACATCACGAAGGTCGCGGCGGCGCAGATGACGCCCGAGGGGATCGCGTACCGCATCACCCGGCGTACGAAGTGCGGCTGCGCGCGCTCCTTGTTCGGGGCGAGCGCCAGGAAGAACGCCGGGACGCCGATCGTCAGCGTCGACAGCAGGGTCAGATGGCGCGGCAGGAACGGATACTCGACCTGGAAGCAGACCACCAGGACGGCCAGCAGCACCGAGTACACGGTCTTCGTCAGGAACAGGGTGGCGACCCGGGTGATGTTGCCGATCACCCGGCGGCCCTCGGCGACCACGGACGGCAGGGTCGCGAAGCTGTTGTTCAGCAGCACGATCTGGGCGACCGCGCGCGTGGCCTCGGAGCCCGAGCCCATGGAGACGCCGATGTCGGCGTCCTTCAGCGCGAGCACGTCGTTGACGCCGTCGCCGGTCATCGCGACCGTGTGCCCGCGCGACTGGAGCGCGGCGACCATCTCCCGCTTCTGCTGCGGGGTGACCCGGCCGAACACCGAGTTCCGCTCCATCGCGGACGCCATCTCGTCCGGGTCCTCGGGCATCCGGCGCGCGTCCAGCGGATGGTCCGCGCCCTCCATCCCGAGCTTCGCGGCCACCGCGCCGACCGAGACCGCGTTGTCCCCGGAGATCACCTTCGTGGCGACCCGCTGCTCGCCGAAGTACGCGAGGGTGCGCCCCGCGTCGGGCCGCAGCCGCTGTTCCAGTACGACGAGGGCGGCCGGCTCCGCCCCCGCGGCCGCGTCCGGCGCGTCCAGCGCGCCCCGCGCCCGGGCCAGCAGCAGCACCCGCAGGCCCTGTTCGTTGAGCTGCCCGATCTCCGCGAGCGCCGGGTCGTCCTCGGACAGCAGCACGTCGGGCGCGCCGAGCAGCCAGGCGGAGGAGGCGCCGGCGTCCTCGGTGAACGCGGCGCCGCTGTATTTGCGGGCGGAGGAGAAGGGCAGGGTGCCGGTGGTCGTCCAGGCGCCGTCCGCCGGGGCGTTCCCCGGGGCGTTCTCCGGGGCGTCCTCCGGCGCCGGGTAGGCGTCGATGATGGCCTGGAGGCTGGCGTTGGGCCGGGGCTCGGAGGCGCCGAAGGCCGCCAGGACCCGGCGCAGATACGGTTCCTCGGAGTCCCCCAGCGGACGCAGCTCCGTGACGTCCATGCCGCCCTCGGTGAGCGTGCCGGTCTTGTCCAGGCAGACGACGTCGACCCGGGCCAGGCCCTCGATGGCGGGCAGCTCCTGCACCAGGCACTGCTTGCGGCCCAGGCGTACGACCCCGATCGCGAAGGCGACCGACGTCAGCAGGACCAGGCCCTCCGGGATCATCGGCACGATCCCGCCGACCGTGCGGGCGACGGAGTCCTTGAAGTTGTGCTCCTTGACCACCAGCTGGCTGATCACCAGGGCGGTCGCGGTCGGCACCATCATCCAGGTGATGTACTTCAGGATGGTCGAGATGCCGCTGCGCAGCTCGGACCGGACGAGCGTGAAGCGGGACGCCTCCTCGGCGAGCTGCGCCGCGTACGCCTCGCGGCCGACCTTCGTCGCGGTGAACGCGCCGCCGCCGGCGACGACGAAGCTGCCTGACATCACCGGGTCGCCGGTCTTCTTGAGGACCGGGTCCGCCTCGCCGGTGAGCAGGGATTCGTCCACCTCCAGACCGTCCGCCTCGGCGACCGTGCCGTCCACGACGACCTTGTCCCCGGGGCCCAGCTCGACCAGGTCGCCGAGGACGATCTCGGAGGTGCGGATCTCGGCGGCCCGCCCGTCGCGCCGGACGACGGGTTTCGACTCACCGATGACCGCGAGGCTGTCCAGCGTCTTCTTGGCCCGCCACTCCTGGACGATCCCGATGCCGGTGTTGGCGATGATCACGAAGCCGAACAGGCTGTCCTGGATCGGTGCGACGCTCAGCATGATCACCCAGAGCACGCCGATGATCAGGTTGAACCGGGTGAAGACGTTGGCCCGGACGATCTCGGTCAGCGACCGCGAGGACCGCACCGGTACGTCGTTGACCTCGCCCCGCGAGATCCGCTCGGCGACCTCGGCCGCCGTCAGCCCGCGCCCGGGAGCGCCGGCCCGCTGCTCCCCGGAGAGTTCGGATGCCCGCTGCGTCATGGTTCGACGGTACGGGGCTCCGCCTCAGTCGGCCTGCGGGTCCGCCGCCGTCGCCGCGGCCGCCGCGCGCTTGAGGGCCGCGTCGCGGCCCCGTACGTACCAGATGCCGATCAGGCCGAGGCCCGCGCCGGCCAGGCAGGTCCACACCCACCACAGATGGCCGTGGTCGTCGTACCAGCCGTAGAACGGGAGCTGGGCGAGGAAGAGGACGAACCAGAGGATCGTGCCGCCGGTGATGGTCGCGACGACCGGGCCCTCCAGGGGCTCCGGTGCCTCGTGCTTGGGTGTCCACTTCGCCATGTGGCCAGTGTATGCGGCGCGTATATAAGCGCTGTCGGCCCAGTCGGCCCAAGGGTCTACGCGCGGAGATAGCGATCTTCGACTTATGTATTCATACTGAATCTGCTTATGGCTGGCTCGAATTATTCGTGTAAAAGTCCAAAGCTGACCACTTTTGATCCCCTCTACGTACCCGACTGAGGTCATACATGTCCCCCTCGGCCACCGCTCCGGTCGACGCCCCGACTCCCCGGCCGGCCAACGGCCTGGACCGCTTCTTCAAGATCTCCGAGCGGAAGTCGTCGGTCGCCCGCGAGATCCGCGGCGGATTCGCGACCTTCTTCGCGATGGCCTACATCATCGTGCTGAACCCGATCATCCTGGGCAGCGCGAAGGACATGTACGGCCATCAGCTCGACGGCGGCCAGCTGGTCACCGCGACCGTGCTCACCGCCGCGTTCTCCACGCTGCTCATGGGCGTCATCGGCAACGTGCCGATCGCGCTGGCCGCGGGCCTCGGCGTCAACACCGTCGTCGCCCTCCAGCTCGCCCCCCGGATGAGCTGGCCCGACGCCATGGGCATGGTGGTCCTCGCGGGCATCGTGGTCATGCTGCTCGTCGCGACCGGGCTCCGGGAGCGCGTGATGAACGCCGTACCGGGCTCGCTGCGCAAGGGCATCGCGATCGGCATCGGCCTGTTCATCCTGCTCATCGGCCTGGTCGACTCGGGCTTCGTCTCCCGCATCCCGGACGCCGCGCACACCACCGTGCCGCTCCAGCTCGGCTCGGACGGCCACCTCAACGGCTGGCCCGTCCTGGTCTTCGTGCTGGGCGCGCTGCTCACCCTGATCCTGATCGTCCGCAAGGTGCCGGGCGCGATCCTGATCTCCATCGTGGCGATGACCGTCGTCGCGCTGATCATCGACGCGGTCGCCGACCTGCCGGGCGAGGCGTGGGGCCTGACCGTGCCGGAGTGGCCGGGCAACCCCGTGGCCACGCCGGACTTCGGGCTGCTGGGTCACTTCAGCCTGTTCGGCGGCTTCCACAAGGTCGGCGTGCTGACGGGCATCCTGTTCGTCTTCACCGTGCTGCTGTCCTGCTTCTTCGACGCGATGGGCACCATCCTCGGTGTCGGCGACGAGGCCAAGCTGACGGACGCCGACGGCAACTTCCCGGGCATCAACCGGGTGCTCTTCGTGGACGGTGTCGCGGTCGCCGCGGGCGGTGCCAGCTCCTCCTCCGCCTCGACCTGCTTCGTGGAGTCCACGGCGGGCGTCGGCGAGGGCGCCCGTACGGGGCTGGCCAGCATCGTCACGGGTCTGCTGTTCACGGTGGCGCTGTTCCTCACGCCGCTGGCGACCATGGTCCCCTCGCAGGCGGCGACCCCCGCCCTGCTGGCGGTGGGGTTCCTGATCATCGCGGGCTCGGTGCGGGACATCGACTGGAGCGACTTCACGCTCGCGATCCCGGCGTTCCTCGCGATGGTCATGATGCCGTTCACGTACTCGATCACCAACGGCATCGGCATCGGCTTCATCGCCTTCACCGTGCTGCGCCTGGCCGCCGGCCGGGGCCGCGAGGTGCCCGCCGCGATGTACGCGGTGTCGGCGGTCTTCGTCTTCTACTACCTGATGCCGGCGCTCGGCCTCACGTAGGGGCGGGGCGCGGGCCGGCCCCGGGGGTCAGTTGGCCTCCTCGGCCGGCACGCCGTCCGCCGGGCAGAGCTTCTCCGGCCCGTAGAACTTCTCCGTCTCCTCGACGGCCGACTGGAAGCGCTCGTCGAAGTCGTCGCGAATGAGCGTCCGGACCACATAGTCCTGGACGCTCATTCCGCGTTTTGCGGCATGCTGCTTGAGCCGGTCGAGCAGCTCACCGTCTATGCGCAGGCTGAGCACTGTCGATCCCATGCCAAGCAGGGTTACGCCCCACGGGCCCGCCGCGCGAGATTTTCCGCCACCGGCTCACTCGTTTGGGTGATCGATTGGTGATCCTGCTCCAGCGGGCGAGGTGATCCCGCTTACGCGCGCGTAACACAAGTGGTCTTTAGGGTAGGTAATGAGTTACGCTAACAAACATGCCTGACCTGATCCACGACAGCGACAGTGCCGCCGCCGTGAGCTCCCTCCGTTCCGCCGTCATGCTGCTCGGCCGGCGCCTGAAGCATCAGCGTGTCGACGAGTCGCTGAGCCCGACCGAGATGTCGGTGCTCGGGACGCTCGCCCGTTGTGGTTCCGCCACGCCGGGTGAGCTGGCCCGCAAGGAGCACGTCCAGCCGCCGTCGATGACCCGCATCGTCGCGTTGCTGGAATCGAAGGGGCTGGTCAGGCTGGAACCGCACCCCGATGACCGTCGCCAGAAGATGGTCAGCCAGACCGAGCAGGCCGAGGCGATGCTCGCCGAGAGCCGCAAGAAGCGGAACGCCTGGCTGACCACGCTCGCCGAGGGCCTGGACGAGGACGAGTGGGAGACGCTGCGCAACGCGGCGCCCGTGCTGGAGAAGCTCGCCCACCTGTGAGAGGCGCGGCTCCGTACGGAGACGCCTCACCGTCCCGTCGACCAGCAAGATGTCCACGCCGAGGAGGCGAACCCTTTTGAGTACGGGATCCGGAGCAGACTCCGCCCCCGCACCGACTTCCACCCACGAGAGCAAGACCGGCGGGACCTTCTCGTCGCTGAAGATCCGCAACTACCGCCTGTTCGCCACGGGCGCCGTGATCTCCAACACCGGTACCTGGATGTCCCGCATCACGCAGGACTGGCTCGTGCTGAGCCTCACCGGGTCCGCCGCAGCCGTGGGCATCACCACGGCGCTCCAGTTCCTCCCCATGCTGCTGTTCGGCCTGTACGGCGGTGTCATCGCCGACCGGCTGCCGAAGCGCAAGCTCCTGCTCGTCAGCCAGGCCGCCCTGGGCGCCTGCGGTGTCGTGCTCGCCGTGCTCACGCTCTCCGGCGTGGTCCAGGTGTGGCACGTCTATCTGATCGCGTTCCTGCTCGGCATGGTCACCGTGGTCGACAACCCGGCCCGACAGGCGTTCGTGTCCGAGATGGTCGGCCCCGCGCAGCTGCGCAACGCGGTCAGCCTGAACTCGGCGAACTTCCAGTCGGCCCGGCTCATCGGTCCCGCCGTCGCGGGTGTGCTGATCACCACGGTCGGCAGCGGCTGGGCCTTCATGTTCAACGGCCTGTCGTTCCTCGCCCCGCTCGTCGGCCTGATGATGATGCGGACGAGTGAGCTCCACAAGTCCGCCGTCGTGCCGCGCGCGAAGGGGCAGCTCCGCGAGGGGCTGCGGTACGTCTCCGGGCGCCCCGAGCTGATCTGGCCGATCGTCCTGGTCGGCTTCGTCGGCACCTTCGGCTTCAACTTCCCGATCTGGCTGACGGCCTTCGCGGACGAGATCTTCCACGGCGGCGCCGGGATGTACTCGTTCTTCAACATCCTCATGGCCGCGGGCTCCCTGGCCGGCGCCCTGCTCGCCGCCCGCCGCCGCTCCTCGCGGCTGCGGATGCTGGTCGCCGCCGGTACGGCCTTCGGCCTGCTGGAGATCATCGCGGCGCTCGCGCCGTCGGTCTGGATCTTCGCGGTTCTCCTCGTCCCGATCGGCATGATCGGCCTGACGACCAACATCAGCGCCAACACCAGCGTCCAGATGGCCTCCGACCCGGCCATGCGCGGCCGCGTGATGAGCCTGTACATGATGGTCTTCGCCGGCGGTACGCCGGTGGGCGCCCCCATCGTCGGCTGGATCAGCGACGCGTACGGCGCCCGCACCGGCATGATCGTCGGCGGCGCCCTGTCCCTCACGGCCGCGGTCGGCATCGGCATCATCCTGGCCCGCCTCGGCGGCCTGCGCCTGAAGCTCGACCTGCGCCCGGGCCGCCCGCACGTCCGCTTCGTCCAGCGCGAACAGCTGGCCACGGCGGCGTAGGGGTTACGCCCGTACTGCCCGTACGCCCGTACGCGGCCCCGGTCCCGCGTGCTCGGCCCTGGTCCTGACCACCCGGTCAGGACCAGGGCACCCCTTCGGTCAGCCCGAAGAGCACCGCGAACAGCGCCACCGCCCCGAGCGGGACGATCACGAACGAGTCGGGCCGCTCGCGCCGGATGCCGCCCCAGGCGAGGGCGACGAGCGGCCCGAGAAGGCTCGCCGCCATCAGGGCCCAGCCGGCGTCCCGGCTTCCGAAGATGTTGAACGCCGCGAAGGCTCCTGTGATGAAGAGGGCGGGTGAGGCCCACAGGTGCCGCAGTGCGGGGTGTGTGTCCGTGCCGGTCATCGGGTTCTCCTTCCGGGCGGCTGAACAGGCCGACGCGGCCCCGCTCCCGGTTCTCCGGGGCGGGGCCGCGTCGTGGTCGCGGATGCCGGGGCGGTTACGCTCGTCGGGTGGACCCGAAGACCAGAAACCGCATTATGGCGGCCGTGCTCGTACTGATGTTCGCCGTTGTCGCCGTGGCGGCCGCGCTCGGCTGACGGGCGCTGTTACCAGGCGAAGTTTTCCGGTGACGGGCCCGGGCCGGGGAAGATCTCCTCCAGGGCGTCCAGCACCTCCGCCGACAGCTCCAGCTCCACCGCGCGCAGCGCCGAGTCGAGCTGGTCCCGGGTGCGCGGGCCGGAGATCGGGCCGGTGATCCCGGGCCGGGTCAGCAGCCAGGCGAGGCCCACCTCACCGGGTTCCAGGCCGTGCTTGTCGAGCAGGTCCTCGTACGCCTGGATCTGCGCCCGGACCTTCGGGTCGGCCAGTGCCTCGCCGGAGCGGCCGGAGGTGGAGCGGGCGCCGCCGCCCTCGCGCTCCTTGCGGATCGCGCCGCCGAGCAGGCCGCCGTGCAGCGGCGACCACGGGATGACGCCGAGGCCGTACTCCTGGGAGGCCGGGATGACCTCCATCTCGGCGCCGCGCTCCATCAGGTTGTAGATGCACTGCTCGCTGACCAGGCCGTAGCTGCCGCGCTGCCGGGCGCGCTCGTTGGCCTGGGCGATCTTGTAGCCGGAGAAGTTCGAGGAACCGGCGTACAGGATCTTGCCCTGCTGGATCAGTACGTCGATGGCCTGCCAGATCTCCTCGACCGGGGTGTTCCGGTCGACGTGGTGGAACTGGTACAGGTCGATGTGGTCCGTCCGGAGCCGCTTCAGGCTGGCGTCGACCGCCCGGCGGATGTTGACGGCGGACAGCTTGTCGTGGTTCGGCCACGCCTCGCCGTCGGCGCCCATGTTGCCGTAGACCTTGGTGGCGAGCACGACCTTGTCGCGGCGGTCGCCGCCCTTGGCGAACCAGGTGCCGAGGATTTCCTCGGTGCGGCCCTTGTTCTCGCCCCAGCCGTAGACGTTCGCGGTGTCGAAGAAGTTGACGCCGGCGTCCAGCGCGGCGTCCATGAGGTCGTGACTGTCGCTCTCATCGGTCTGGGGGCCGAAGTTCATCGTCCCCAGGACGAGGCGGCTTACCTTGAGTCCGGTGCGTCCGAGCTGCGTGTACTTCATGGACCCCAAGCCAACTCCTTCGAGCGCGCTCGAAGCAAGCGTGTCTCCTCGCGCCTGCCGGATCACGCCCCCGAGAACCGGTCCAGCGCCGCGAGGACCGCCCGGCTCGTCGCCGCCCCGCCCAGATGCCCCGCGTCCTCGATCACCGTCAGCTCCGCGTCCGGCCATGCCCGCGCCAGCTCCCACGCCGTGCCCAGCGGCCCGCCCATGTCCCGCCGCCCGTGCACCAGCACCCCGGGAATCCCGGCCAGCCGCCCCGCGTCCCGGATCAGCTGCCCCTCCTCCAGCCAGGCGCCGTGCGAGAAGTAGTGCGCGCAGATCCGCACCAGCGCCGCCTGCGCCCGGCCGGGCCGCCCGCTGTACGGGGGAGGGCCCGCGTAAGCCTCCCCGGACAGCACCGCGTCCTCCCAGGTGCACCACTCCGCCGTCGCCCGCGCCCGTATCCCCGGATCGGGGTCCACGGTGCGCCGGGCGTACGCGGCGAGCACATCCGGGGTCGCGTCGCTCGCGGCCTCCGGGACGTGGGCCCGGAAGCGGTCCCGCGCCTCCGGGTAGAAGAGCCCGGCGCCCCGGTACAGCCAGTCGATCTCGGCGCGCCGGGTCGTCGTCACCGCCGGGATCACGATCTCGGTGACCCGCTCCGGGTGCCGCTCGGCGTACGCCAGGATCAGCGTGGAGCCCCAGGAACCCCCGTACAGCAGCCAGCGGTCGACGCCGAGGTGTGCGCGGAGCCGTTCCATGTCGGCGACCAGGTGGTCCGTGGTGTTGTGCCGCAGATCGACGGCAGGGTCGCTCGCGTGCGGCGTCGAGCGGCCGCAGTTGCGCTGGTCGAAGAGGACGACGCGGTAGCGCTCCGGGTCGAAGTACTGCCGGGGCCGCACGGTGCAGCCGGACCCGGGACCGCCGTGGACGACGAGGGCGGGCTTTCCGGCGGGGTTGCCGCAGACCTCCCAGTAGACGCGGTTCCCGTCACCGACGTCGAGCATGCCGTGGTCATGGGGCTCGATCGGGGGGTATTTCTCGTCGGGCAACCGTCCCATGACGCGGCGTCTCCCTAACTAACTCGGCGGCGTACAGCGTATGCCTGTGCGGTCGTAGCCTGGGTGGCGTGAACGCGACTCCCGAGGTGCTGGCCGTACTGGACGAACTGCTCGCCGCCGCGGGCCCCGAGGAGCGGGGGGCCCTGTGGCAGCTGGACCGCCGGGGGAGGGAGCTGGACGCGAACCTCGTGCGGCTGCCGCCGGGCGCGGAGGTCGGGGAGCATCAGGAGGACGTGCTCGACGTGCTGCTGGTGGTCCTCGCGGGCGGCGGCCGGATCGTCCCCGGCGACGGCTCCGCGCCGCTGACGCTGGCCCCGAGCACGGTCACCTGGCTCCCGCGCACCTCGCGCCGCTCCGTGACGGCGGGCCCGGACGGCCTCGCCTATCTGACGGTGCACCGCCGCCGCCCCGGCCTGATGCTCAAGCCGACGGTGTACGCACAGGAGGGCGGCGAGGCGCCCTGCGCGCTGGACCGGGTGTGCCCGGAGTGCGGGCGGATGTCCCCGGAGTCGGCGCCGGTGTTCTGCAGCGCGTGCGGGGAGCGGTTTCCGGGGCGGTGAGCCGGTCCCGGCTCACCGGTGGCGGTCGAAGAAGTCCAGGCTGAGGCGTACGGGTTCCCCCGGATCCGCCCCCTCGAAACAGTGACCGGCCCCCGGGACGAGCCGGTCCGCCAGCCGGTACGGCCAGATCGGGGAGCAGCGGACGGTAGCCGTCGATCTCGGCCTTCCCTCATTGGTCACGGAACCCCCACTTGAGCAGTCGCTCAAACTCATCTACTGTCTGCGCCATCACGATTTGAGCGACTGCTCAATCGGCCCGAGGGGGAGGGTCAGGGGACAGTGGGCGACGGCCTGTACATCGAGGCGCGGATCGGGGTTGACCTGGACGAGGTCTGGGAACGCACCCAGGACCCCGCCCAGCATCAGCGCTGGGATCTGCGGTTCACGCGGATCGCGTATCTGCCGGGTGCGGAGGGGGAGCCGCAGCGCTTCACGTACGGGGTACGGGTGCTGCCCGGGTTCTTCGTCTCCGGCACCGGCATCTCCGCCGGGGAGCGCCACCGCCCGGACGGGACGCGGACGTCTGCGCTCCGGTTCGCCTGCGCGCATCCGCTGTCGTTCCTCACCGAGGGCCGGGGCTACTGGCGTTACGTGCCCTGCGCGGAGGGCGGGCTCCGCTTCCTCACGGGGTACGACTACGCACCGCGCTGGGGCCGGCTCGCGGACCGCCTGCTCTTCCGGCCGCTGATGGGCTGGGCGACCGCCTGGTCGTTCGACCGGCTGCGGCTGTGGTGCGAGCGCGGGATCACCCCGGAACGGGCGCTGTGGCGGGGCCTGGGGGAGGTGGCGGTCCGGCTGGCGGCGGTGGCGCTGGCGGCCTGGGCCGCACTGCCGGCCGCCGTGCCGGTGCTGCTCGCCGCCGTCCTGCTGCCACCGCTGCCCGGCACCCCGGCGGCCCGCCGCTGCCTGCGCCGCCCGCCGGGGCGAGGCCCCGCCACCGCCGCCGCCACCACCGCCGTCGCTACCCCGCCCGCCCTGCTCGACCGCCTGGAGCGCCCGTGAACTCGATCTTCCGGCAGGCCCTGGGGGCCGACTTCGACCGCCTCCACCCCCGCATCCGGCGCCGCTTCTCCGTCGGCCTCGACAGCGGCGAGTCCTGTACGGGGCGCGGGGTGATGGACCGCGTCTGGCACGGCGGCCCATGGGTGCGGCCGTTCCTCGCGCTGGGCGGCACGCGCAACATCCTGCTCCCGCGTGCCGGCCGCGACATCCCCTTCACCATCGAGAACGTGCCCTTCACGGACTCCTTCGGCCGCGAAACGGTCACCTTCGTAAGGACGTTCGCCTTCCCGGACGGGCCCCGGCGCTTCGACGCGACGATGGTCTACAGCCCGGAACGCGGTTGCGTGGTGGACTACCTGGGTACGCACCAGCACCTCGCGACCGACCTGCACCTCTCGGCCGACGACACGGGCGCCCTCGTCATCCGCTCCGGCGAACACCGCTTCCGGGAGGGCCCGGTGGACGCCCGGGTGCCGCATCTGATCGGGGGCGACGCGGTGGTCCGCGAGTCGTACGACGAGGCGGCGGACCGCTTCCGCATCCAGGTCCGCGTCACCAACCGCCGCTTCGGCCCCCTCTTCGGCTACGAGGGCTCGTTCACGGCGGAGTACGCACCGGCGCGCGGGATACGGCAGGATCTGCGTCCGGTACGCGAGGAGGTACGGGCATGAGCGGGGCGTCCGCGGGGAAGAGCGGCGGTTCCGGGGCCAGGGGCACCACGAAGGACACCGCGACGGACACCCGTACCAAACTCCTCACCGGCGCCCTCACCACCCTCACCGAGCACGGCATCGCGAAGACCTCCGCGCGGAGCATCGCCGCGACCGCCGGGGTCAATCAGGCGCTGGTCTTCTACCACTTCGGCACCGTCGACGACCTGCTCGCCGCCGCCTGCCGCCACGGCGCGGAACAGCGCCTCGCCACCTACCGGGAACGCCTGGACGCCGTCCGCTCACTGGCCGAACTCCTCACCGTGGCCCGCGAGCTGAACGCCTCCGAGCGCGCGGGCGGCCAGGTCGCCGTGCTGGGCCAGCTGCTCGCCGGAGGCCAGACGCAACCGCGCCTCGCGGCGGCCACGGCGGCCGGCCTCGCCCTCTGGACCGACGAGATCGAACGGGTCCTCACCCGCGTCCTCGCGGGCACACCGCTCGCCGAGTTCGTGGACGTGACGGGCCTGGCGAAGGCGGCCTCGGCGGCCTTCGTCGGCCTCGAACTGTACGAGGGCGTCGACCCGTCCGGCGCCGAACGCGCCCTGGCATCCCTGGACCAGCTCGCCGCCCTGGCCACCGCCCTGGAGGGCCTGGGCCCGGTCGCCCAGCGAGCGGTACGGTCCCGGCTGCGCAGGTCGGGGCAGCGGGGGCGGGCGTGAGCACGCGGTGGCGGACCGCCGTGCGGTGGCGCGTACGGGAGCGGGCCACGGGTGCCGCCGTGCGGTGGCGGACCCGCGAGCGCGCCGCCGGGCAGGCCCCGGGCACGACCCCGCCCCGCCCCGGCCCCTGGCGGCGCGGCAGGGTCCTCGCCGCCGTCTCCGCCCTCGCCGCGCTGCTCCTCCTCGCTCCCGGCCTCGTCCCCAACACCCCCGGCCGCCTCGGCAGCCTGCTGGAATCGTTCCTGCCGTGGCTGGGGCTCGTCGTCGTACCGCTGCTGACCCTCGCCGTGCTGCGGCGGTCGGCGCTCGCGGCGGTGGCCGTGGTCCTGCCGGTGGTGGCGTGGGCGTACGCGTTCGGCGGGCTGCTGCTTCCGGCGGCGGACCCGGGCCCGCGTGACCTGGTCGTGGTGCAGCACAACGTCAGCGACGTGAACGCGGACCCGGCGGGCACGGCCCGCGCGCTGGCGGCCCGGGGCGCCGATCTGATCGCGCTGGAGGAACTGGTCCCGGAGGCGTTGCCCGCGTACGAGAACGAGCTCGCGGCCCGCTATCCGTTCCACGAGGTCCGGGGCACGGTCGGGGTCTGGTCGCGGCACCCGCTCACCGGAACCCGGGCGGTCGACATCAAGCCGGCGGACATCGCGGGGCCATGGAGCCGGGGGCTGCGCACGGTCGCCCGCACCCCGCACGGCGAGGTCGCGGTGTACGTGGCGCATCTGCCGTCCTTCCGGCTCGGCGCGGGCGGCCTCGGCACTGCCAACCGCGACGAGAGCGCCCGGCTGCTGGGCCGGGCGCTGGACGCGGAGACCACCGGCCCGGTGATCGTGCTCGGCGACCTCAACGCCACGGTGGACGACCGGGGGATCGGCCCCCTGAAGTCCCGGCTGAACGTCTCGGAGCGCGGGTTCGCGTTCAGCTTCCCGGCGTCCTTCCCGCTGGTGAGGATCGACCAGGTGATGGCGAGGGAGGCGACGGTGGGCCGGGTCCGCACCCTCCCGGCGACCGGCAGCGACCACCTGCCGGTGACGGCCCGGGTGACGCTCGACTGAGGGCGCCCCCGAAATCGGGATGCCCTTCCCGTAAGCCGTCCCTAATATGCGCGGGCGACCCGCCAACCGATCGGAGACGTACGGCACATGACGCCCCATCTTTCAGCGATCGGCTTCCACGCCACCGACCCGCCGGACCTGGCCCGCTTCTGGGCCGGTCTCCTGCGCTGGGAGCGGTCCGGTGACGGCACGGTCGTCGTTCCCCCGGACGGCAGGGGTTACGCGCTCCGCTTCACCGAGAGCCAGGCGCCCAAGACCCGGCAGAACCAGGCGCACTTCGACCTGACGAGCGCGACCCCGGAGGCCCAGCGGGAGACGGTGGACCGGGCGCTGGCACTCGGCGCCCGGCACATCGACATCGGCCAGACCCCGGAGGACGGCCACATCGTCCTCGCCGACCCGGACGGCAACGAGTTCTGCGTGATCGAGGCCGGCAACAAGTTCCTCGCGGACACCGGGGTGATCGGCGCGGTCGCCTGCGACGGCTCCCAGGCGGTCGGCTACTTCTGGAGCGCGGCCCTGGACTGGCCGCTGGTCTGGGACCAGGACGAGGAGACGGCGGTCCAGTCCCCGGAGGGCGGCACAAAGCTCACCTGGGGCGGCCCGCCGGTCAACGAGAAGCCGGACACGAACCGCCTGTACTTCGAACTGACCCTCCCGCCGGACGCGGAGCCCGGAATCACCCGCCTCCTGGAACTGGGCGCACGGCGCGGCCCGGACGGGGTGTTCCTCGACCCGGACGGCAACGAGTTCACGATTCGGAGGGCGGCGGAATGACCATCGGAATCGGCTCCCGCCTCCTCGCCCCGGGCGCCACCCGCACGGACGTGGGCCAGGACGCGCAGTAGCCCCGGCCGGCATCCGGGGGACGCCGACCGGGGCGGTATGAGGTGCTGCTACTCGTCGTCCTTCTTCGGGGGCAGCACGAAGCCCCTGGTAGGCCCGCTCTGCCGCGGAGGGGCAGGGTCGGGAGTGGTGGACGGCCGGAACTTTGCCGCCAGGGCTGCCAGCGCGTCAGCAGTGGTGTCCTTGCGGGTTGCCGGATCGGCCTTGTCGAACACGCGCCACGGGCCTGTCAGGTTCTCCGGGTCTTCCGGCGCGACGACACCTGGGATGCCCAACTGCCGCAATACGTGGTCTACCTGTTGGGCCTGTTCCGCGTCCATGTAGTCACCTTCCGTCGTGTGCGGGCAGCGTAGCTACTCGCCGGTGGTCGCACAGTTGCCCGGTCGGACCGGGCCGCAGCCACCGGGCGGCGTGTGCTGGCACTGTGCCGCCACGGATACCAGGGACTTCGTGGGGCTCGTCCACAGGTCCGAGTCCGTCTCGTACCCGGCCTGCCCGATGGTCGCCATGGTGCGGGTGATGATGTGCGCGTCGAAGCGCCCGGGGTCGGGGCGCTCGGGGTAGTGGTGCACGAACCGGCCCAGTCCCTCACACAGCTTGGCGTACAGATCGGTGTGCAGGATCAACGCGTGCCACCCCTCGTCCACCACCTTGGAAGGGGCGATCCTGGTGGTGGGGAACTGCGCTGCGGCGTCCACGAACTTGATCGCCTCCGCGACGATCCGTTGCGCCGTACCCTCGGTCATGCCGGGGTTGTTGTCGATGACCGTTGCGACGACACCCCCAAGCCCTTCGGGGGTGAGTAACGCGAGTGCGTTTCGCATCTGTGTTGCCTTCCTTGTTGGGTTGGCCCGTTCCGACCGTGTGTCCTGTCCAGGGGCGAGAACGGTCGGAACGGGGGTCGAGCCCCGTCCCTGCCGAGATACCGAATCGAGTACGGGGGAGCCTCGACTACGGCCACGTTCGGCAAGGACGGGAGATTAGGGGGCCACCTCGCACTGTCATCCCGCGGTGGTCCGTGCTCGCACTAGGCAACCGTCCGACCACGCACAGCGGTACCGTTGGGAAGAGGGCAGAAGTTAAGAGCGTTAAGCGGTGAGAGCACGGGAGTTGGGGACCAGTGACGACACGGCAGCCGAACGCCGGACTTGAGCGGCTGTACCGCGAGAGCGGGTGGACCCTGCGGCAGTTCGCCCAAGAGATCAACCGCATCGGAACCGAACGCGGCACCCCTCTCAAGTACCAACAGTCGTCAGTGCACCAGTGGTTGAGCGGCCACCTACCGAAAGGATCCGTCCGACCGCTGATTCTCGAAGCGCTCGCCCGGAGACTGCTCCGGCCCATTACGCACGCCGAGGCGGGATTTCCGGCACCCTCGGAAGAGCCGAAGAGTCACCCGACTACCGTGGAAGGGCTGGTCGACCTCGGGAGACAAGACATGGACCCGTCACGCCGAAGCGTCCTAGGTGCAGGGCTGTTCTCCGTCGCGCTCACCGTTCCCGGCTGGCCGGACGTTGTGGGCCGCATGGAAGCCGCGCAGAACGGTACCCGGACCCGCATCGGCGCGTCCGACGTACAAACGGTCACAGCCATGACGGAACAGCTCTCGTCGATGGATGACCAGTTCGGGGGCCGGACAGCCCGCCCCCTTGCCGCGACCTTCCTGGTGAACACGGTTGCGCCGTTCCTGCGGACGGACGGTCCCGAGGACGTACGCAAAGCGATGATGTCTGCGGCCTCCGATCTCTGCTACCTCACCGGATACATGGCCGTTGACGAGGGGTTGCACGGTCTCGCGCAACGCTACTACCTGAAAGCGTTGGAGCTTGCAGGAGCATCGGAAGATCACCTGACGTACTGCACCACGCTCCGGGGAATGAGCGTGCAAGCAGTGGACCTGAACCAAGGGCCGATGGCTATGCGGCTCGCGGATGCTGCGGCGGCTTCCTCCCCGCAGGCTGGTCCGCGGATGCGCGCCTTCTTAGCCGGCCAGCAGGCACATGCAGCCGCGCAGATAAGAGACCGCCGGTCCGCGCTCATGTACTTGCAGGAAGCCGAAATTGCCATGGAGAAGGCGGAGTCGCACGGGAAAGTTTTCGGCTCGTATGACCCCGCGTCGCTCAATTATCACACCAGTCAAGTGCGGTTCGAGATGGGCGACGTGAACGGCGCTGTTGCCGCTATGCAGGAATCGGACCGTCTTCGGTACAGCATTTATCGGCGTACACGCGTCAAGGAACGGGCGATCCTCGCCGAGCGGCAACTAGCCGTGGGTCACCTCGAAGCCGCGTGCCAGACATGGGGGCTCGCTTTGGACGATTACCCTCTGGTCAACTCGGGGCGCATTGACAAGCGAATGACGGACATGTTCAACCTCATCCGTCCTCACATTAGAAACCATGACGCCCAAGCCCTTTATCAGCGTGCCCGAGAGACCGTTCGGCCTGAGCTGGTTCCGGCATAGCAAAGTCCGCCATACCCCCTGGTCGAGCCGTGAGCTATGTCCGAATCGGCTTCGCATTCGCGGCAGCCCGAACGCCCGGTTTGCCGTTGCGCAGTCTCGCGGTTGTGCCATGTGGTCCGCCACCGTGGCCGTGCGACCGAACAGCAGACACCACGGGTTGCGGTACAGGTACGCCTTACGCGTGCGCTGCCACCGTGTGGTGGAGCCGCGTTCGTTGGACGTATCGCGCTGTTGCTCGACCTCGCGTCGGTGAGCCTCGATGAGAGACGAGCTACCGGAAACGCAGGCACCCCCGAAGTTTGAACTCCGCTGCGGCGGGCTTTATCTGACCATCCAACATGTTCCCGGATGGCTGGTGGTGGCCCTTGCCACGGCCACGGGAAGCGGACTTGCCGCGTGGCTCACGTCGCGGTGACGGTTCACGCGGGCAGCGACCACCCTCTGCCAGCCAGGGTGCCGTGAACGCCCTGGCCGTGCTGAAGTCAATTCGTGCCACCCGGCCCGATGGGGCCCGATCTACGTCATCCTGGACAACCTGTCCGCCCACAAAGGCGCTGACCCGATCGAGGCCCACTACGGCAGTTCACCGTTGCCAACTCCAGCCACCCCAACCACACCGTCCAGACACGCGCTCTGCACGCCTATCTGCGCTGGCGGAACAAGAACGCCCGCCAGCCCGACGTTCTGGCCGCCCAACGGCGCGGCCGTGCCCGCATCCGTAGCGAGAAGGGCATCCGCTGGGGCGGCGGACCAGCCCTCGCCGCCTGATCAGACCTCCGGGGCTGAACTCTTCTTCGCCAGGCGGATTGCTGCCCGCCGCCTCAGAGCGTGCCGCAACTGGCGAAATTGGTCTTCTGTACGCGCAGCACCTCGCACCGCCTGCTGCAACGTGTGCTCTGACTCTTCGAGGGACCTCTGAAGTCTGGCAGCTCCCTTTCGGACGGCAGCGCTCCAGTCCCTGACGGGGCCGCTGGATCTGACGAAGTCTGCCAGCGCGCTCCGCTCCGCGTAGACCGATGCCTGTAAAGACACGAGAGCATCCGAGACCTGCATGGCGACATCCTGACACGCGGCGGAAGGACAGCCCTGCCCACTACTCGATCAGCAACCCGGCGAACCTATGCGGTCACAGCACTATCCGGTCAACCGACAGAGGGAGCGCGCTATGCGGTGCGAGAGTGCTCGGACGGGATTTTTGGGGGTTTGATCGGGTTCCGTCCGAGCGGCGGGGCGCGAGGCCGATAACCGCGAGCCGGCCGGCGTGTCGGATTCGCTCAGCTCCCCTCGGCATTACGGTCTCAGTTTCCGTTGCCGTATCGGCCCACGTGTGCCATGTCATTGAGAATGGCAACGGCGTAGAAGCACCGCTCCGGAACGGTCACCGCTTCGCTTCGCCGTTGCGGCAGCCGTGACGTGCCGGAAGTCGTGAAGGCCCTGGCCTTCAGTAAGAAGAAGTGACTCCAAGGCTGATGCCGTCACCCGCCGGTCGGTGCGCCCCCTGAGTGGTGCGTCCGCAGTTCCCCCGCCCGTAGCCCCGCCTGGAAGCGGGAGGCGGCCTTGAGTGTGACCATCAGGTCGGCCACGCGGCGGCGGTAGGTGCGCAGGGACAGGCCGAGGTGGCGGGCGGCCGAGTCGTCGGTGCGGCCCGTGCTCAGGGCTTCCAGGATGCGGCGGGAGTCCGGGGTCAGCTGCGGGGTGTCCATGGCGAGGTAGGCGTCGTAGTCCGGTGACTGGTTCCACATCGCGTCGAGCAGGGAATGCACGCCGTCGATCATGGTCTTCGCGGTCGTGACCGAGTATTCGCGACCGGTGGGCGCCTCGCGGCCCGCGAGGATCATGACCCGGCGGTCGATGATGATCGTCTCGTGCGGGAGCTCCGCGTCGGTGATCCGGACCTGGGCGCCGGCGTCCAGCACCAGCCGCAGGTGCTCGCGGGTCGCCTCGTCCGCCAGGGCCGCCGGGGTGAGCAGCTTCCGTGTCGTGAAGCCGGGGCCCGGGGTCGTCCAGGTCTGCGGCCGGGGCCAGGTCGTCAGCGTACGGGCGGCGCACAGGAACTCGGTGCGGGCGGATTCGAGGAGGTGCCCGGCGCGGGTCAGCAGCTCCGCGTCGCCGTGGACCGAGAAGATCTGTTCGTTCCGCATACCGTCAGTCTGGCAGTACGGCTGGCAGCAACCTGCCACGCGCTGGGCCGTGCCCGGCCCCCCGGAGAGCATGAATCCATGACGACCACCACGTTCGCCCTCGGCGGCGATCTCACCGTCAACCGGCTCGGCTTCGGCGCGATGCGCCTGCCCATGAGCACGTTCGACGGCCCCACCCGCACCCCGGAGAACGGCATCGCGGTGCTCCGCCGGGCCGTCGAGCTGGGCGTGAACCACATCGACACCGCCGCGTTCTACGCCCGGGGCGACGTCCGCGCCAACGCCCTCATCCGGGAGGCGCTCGCCCCCTACCCCGACGACCTGGTCATCGCGACGAAGGTCGGCCCCCTGCCCGGCCCCGACGGCCACCCGAGCGTCCAGGCGACCCCCGACCAGCTGCGCGCCCTGGTCGAGGCGGACCTGACCGCCCTCGGCGTCGACCGGCTCGACGTCGTCAACCTCCGGGTGGGCGGCATGAGCGGCCCCGGCGGCGAGTCCGTCGCCGAACGCTTCACCGCCCTGGCCGCCCTCCGCGAGGAGGGCCTGATCCGCCACCTGGGCGTCAGCAACATCGACGCCGCCCAGCTCGCGGAGGCCCGCGCCATCGCCCCCGTGGTCTGCGTCCAGAACCCGTACGCGGACGACCTGGCCCTCCTCACGGAGTGCGAGGCCGCGGGCATCGCGTACGTCCCGTTCTTCCTCCTCGGCGGCGGCCGCGAGCCCCTGGACACGACCCGCCTGACCAAGGTCGCCACCCGCCTGGGCGCAACGGCCACCCAGGTCCAGCTGGCCCTGCTCCTGACCGCGTCCCCCGCCATGCTCGCCATCCCCGGCACCGGAAACCTCGCCCACCTGGAGGAGAACATGGCCGCCCGCGACCTGGTCCTCACGGAGGAGGACGTGGCGGAGCTGCGGGGCTGACGCCCAGGGGCCGGGCCGTCCGGGCCCTCCCCTACGCGGTCAGGTCGGGCTCGAAGTAGCCCGGTGTGCGGAACAGGCCCGCGAAGGTGCCGGGGCCGTGGCGGTCGTCGAGCCAGGTGCCGAGCTCCGTCGTGGCGCCGCTGATGATGGCGGCGAGCAGATGCCCGTGACACTCGTGCTTCTCGCCGGGGGCGAACTCCCCCAGGAAGTGCGCGTACCGGCGGTTCACGCCCGCTTCGTAGTTCCGGAGCGCCGCGGCGTATCGCGTCCGCTCGGCGCTGTCCGGGACGGTCACCGCTCGGCGGCGGTCGTCCTCGGTGAGCGTTCCCGTCACATCCCGGAAGGCGAGCGAGCCGAGGACGTCCGGGGGTGCCGCGATGCCGGAGCACTCGGCGGCCTTCCGGGCGATGGAGCGGGCCTCCCTGTCGCACGCACCCTCCATGACGATCCCGAGGTTGCGTGTGTGGCGACTTCCTCGCGCATCGGCGGCCGAGTACGACTGACCCGTCACGCGGCGGTAGTTGATCCCGTACTGGGTGCGGACGGGCACCCCGGCCGCGTCCACGTACCGGCGCCGCGAGCCGAAGTGGAGGCAGTCATGGGCGTACGCGCGCAGCAGGTCGAGCAGCGCGAGCGAGGGGTGCTCGGGAGTCCCCCGCTCCATGGGGCCCTGCATGGTGACGACGGCGGCCATCTGAAGGTGCCGGTAGCCCTGGTCGGGGTGATGGAATCCGCCGTAGGCCCCGGGGCGAGAGGACTCGCAGCCGACCAGCACGCGGTCGAGCGGCAGCATCCTCGACAGCCCGAAGCCCGCATACCGCTGCTCGGCGTCCGCCACACCCGAGTGGAAGGGCGACGTGTCGATCCCCTCGGCGTCCCATCGGTCGAGGATGTCCGAGAGCGGGTGGAACACGTGGTCGGGGTGTTTCGCCCTGAGCACGGACGTGTCGGCACGCATGGCGGCGAGGGACGTCAGGGCCCTCGCCCCCGTGACGGACTCGTTCGGGGCGAGTGCCGTCAACGCGTGGGCGCCGACTTGATGAGCTGGACGTGAGACTCCTGCAACCCTTCCGGGAGCGTGTCCGGACTGAACCACTGCGCCTCCAGGATCTCGAAGCTGTCGATCTTGAGCGTTCCGCCGACGTGCAGAGCTTCGTACGCGATTTCCACGCGGAGCCTGTAGCCGCTGGTCACCTGGACGAGCCGCCCGGGCACCACGACGAGGCCGGTCTCCTCCCGGACTTCGCGCACCACCGTCATCGGGAATTCCTCGCCCTTGACTGCGTATCCGGTCGGAAGGCCCCAGGGGCGGCCGGCCGGCCACATGCGGTGCTTCAGGAGCAGGACTTCCCCCGCCTCGTTGCGCACGACACCCGTGACGCCGACCATGAACTTGGCGTGGGCGAACCACAGGACACGCCATTGCAGCGGGCCGCGCATCAGTTTCCACACGCGGGCGACGATCCGTTTCATGGGCCACAACGCTAGAGCGTCCGCAGCCCCGTCACCGAGCAGGTTCTACGGAGTTGCACACCAGTCTCAGCCCAGAGCCGCGAGGGCATCCGCCACGAGCGAGCGGGCGCCGGCCCCGTAGACGGCCAGCCCGCGCAGGTCCGTCCAAGCCTTGACGTACATGCCGACCTCACTCGGCGCGGTCAGGGTGACCTGAGCCGTCAGCAGTTCCACATGTACGCGCTGATCATCGAAGACGTCGAAGGTTTCGAGAGTCCACATGTTCCGGCTTCGTGCGGAGAACGGGATGACGCCCACGGAGACGGCGGGCAGAGACATGACCGACAGCAGGTGGCCCAGCTGGCCCGCCATCGCTTCGGCGTCGCCCACCTGATACCGCAGGACCGCCTCCTCGATGAGCAGCGCGAAGCGATGGCTTCCCTGGTGCAGCACACGGGCGCGCGCCATGCGCGCGTCCACGGCCGCCTCCGTGTCGTCGGGGGTTCCGTGGAACCGGCTCACGGACGACAGCAGCGCCGCGGCGTACGCGGGCGTCTGGAAGAGGCCGGGCACGACGTGCGACGCGTAGCCCCGGTGCAGCCTGGTGCGCTCGTACAGCGGCATGCGCGCCTCTTGCAGGCGACGCAGCCCAGTGCGCTGGAGCCGCTTCCATTCCATGTACATGGAGTCGGCCGTGCGGGAGGCCGCCACGATGTCGTCCGCCTCGGCGTCCGCGCCGCAGGCGGCACACCACGTGCGGATGTCGGCGTCGGACGGCGGCGTGCGTGCGCTCTCGATCCGCGACGTCTTGGACTTGTGCCAGCCACAGCGTGCGGCCAGCTCATGTCCTTTCAGGCCGGAGTCCAGCCGCACTTCACGGAGCCGCCCCGCGACAGCCTTGCGGGCGCTTTCGACACTGGATGACTGGTACTGGGGCATGAGCGGGCGAGGCTAGACCGTGAAAAGCTCGTGCGGGGTCGCGCGCTGCCAGATGGTCTCGAACGACTCGCTGCACTGCGCGATCACCGACGCGTCGTGGCACATCTCGTTGCGGACCAGCGCCCCGTCCCCGGTGAAGTGTCCGAATCGGATCGCCCGGTCATCGAAGATCCACAGGTCGGCGCCCGGTACGAGCAGGGTGGCGGCCTCGGTGCGCGGCAGCCAGCGCACCTGTTCGCCGGCCTCCTGGTTCAGGTGTGTCGCCTCGTACTCGAAGCGGATGTACTCGCTGACCGGTACGGAGACCACACGGACGCGGCGCATCTCGACGCCACGGGCCACGGCCTCGCGTACAAGGCCGGTCCACGCCCGGAAGTCCTCCTCGAAGGCGGGCGTGATCCCGCCCTCCCGCTTCCACTCGGCGAACCGTCCGCCGTCGTCGTATCCCTCGTACGTGTCCCGGAGTTCGAGATGAACGGCCGAACGACGGCACTCCCCGATCAGCTCACTGAACGGCGGAACGCTGCTCGGCCTCATCGCACGCCTTCCTGATCAGCGGCACCATGCGCGCTGGGATACGGATCACCGCTTCGGAGTCGGGAATGTGCCCGACCACCAGACATTCCGCTTCGGTCCCCTCGTCGGCCTTCCAGCCCTGCACCACCAGATCGGCCGACACATCGTCCACCCACACCGTCGGGCAGTTGTCGCCGTTGGTGTTCGGGTCCTTGCCGAAGAGCAGTAAAGCCATGACGTCGACCCCCAGCTACTCGGTTGCGTCTCGTTGCACGAGCGTCGACCGTCGGCTGCGCAGCGTCAAGGCCGCCTGTGCTCGGGCGGCTGGATTTGTTCACCCGAACGAGGTCGTCGCAGTGCTGCCGCGCCCTACAGCCAGTCCGGCTCCGCCAGCAGCGTCTCCAGGTCGTTTATCAGGCGTGCCGTGTGGAAGCCGTCCGCTGCCGCGTGGTGTATCTGCACCGCCAGGGGGAGGAGGACGCGGTCGTCGCGCGACACGTATCGGCCCAGGGTGAAGATCGGGGCCAGGTGGTCCCAGTTCCCGTCGATGTTCAGGTTGAAACCGGTGAAGGCGCGCCAGGGCAGGCTCGACACGTCGAAGGTGTTCGGTGGGGGCGGGCCCTGGGGGAAGAAGGACGTTGCCCCCGCGTGCGCCGCCAGCAGGGGTGCCGCCGCGTCGTGGAATGTGCCGAAGTCCGCGTCATAGGGGGCCCACACGCACGCGAACGTCTCCCGTTCCGCGTTGAACACCGTGAACGCCGGGTGCACCACCGGCCACACCGCCGGGTCCCCCGACTCCGTCAGGCACAGCCGGAATTCCTCGCGCCCGTTCACCACCTTGGCCAGCGCCCAAACCTGTGCCACGTACGACTTACGCGGCGAGTGCCGCAGCGCGGCCGTGAAGGCGGTGACGTCCACCTCCACCGTCATCGAGTACGTGCACGGCACCCGGTGTCGGTAATGCGCGAAGTGTTCCCGGCGCGGCCAGGCGTCCAGGTCGACAGGGATCGGCGCGTCCATCCGGGCATCATCGCAGCCCCGATCCCCCCGGCCCCAGCGGTTTTCGTTGCTGACCGCCCTCGGGGTGCCGCGTTACGCGACGGTGTGGCGGATGAACGTGTCCCAGACGGCGGGGGAGACAGCGAGCGCCGGGACGGTGATGTCCTTGGAGTCGCGGACGTGGACGGTGTGGGGGCAGGTGGCGACCTCGATGCAGTTGCCGCCGTTCGTGCCGCTGTAGCTGGACTTGGACCAGGAGAGTGCGACCTCTACGCAGTCGCCGCCGTTCTGGCCGCTGTAGCTGCTCTTGAACCACTTCAAGTCAGTACTCATAGTCCTTCACCATCTGCTTGATCAACTCGCGTGACTCACCCAGCCCGTGAGCCTGGGAGCGCAGCATCCCATACGTGGCGAACAGGCTCCCTAGTTGGGGCTCTTCACTGATAAGGAAGTTCCGACCCTGCACTTCCAAGTACGCCAGTCGGCGCCGGTCCTCGGTCTCCAGTAGGACGAAGGGGCCGCTGAGGCTGACGTGCGTTTCGCTCATGGGCGGCATTACCTGGATGTGCACGTTGCGCAGCTCACTGATGTCGAGAAGGTGCTGGAGCTGCGCCCGGTGCACGTCCCGCCCGCCGATCGGGCGTGTGAGCGCGCTTATCTCAACGACGAAGCTGATGTCCGACGGCGGTTTGCGGGTCAGCAAGTTCTGCCGGGCTAGACGTCCGGCGACCAGCTTCTCGATCTCGTCGTCCTCAAGCGGCGGATACGCCCCCCGGTACAGCGCACGCGCGTGGGCCTCGGTCTGTAGGAGCCCGGGCATGACGCTGGACTCGTACTGGTACCGCGCGACGCACTTGGCTTCCTCCTCGGCGACCGGTGCGAACCAGGAAGCCAAGTGGCTGAACTTCAGCTTCAGCGCCTCAGCGATCAGTGCCCCGTTCGCCCCCGTCGCCGCATCCGCCTTCGGGACGAAGTCCCCTCTCGGCGGCCTTTGCCCCCGCTCCACCATCGCCACCTGTGACTTGGAGAAGCCGATCTTGAACCCCAACGCCTCCTGTGAGAGCCCGGCCAGCTCGCGGTAGTGCCGTAACAGCGCCCCGAACATCGCGGCGTTACCGTCGCCGGTATGACTGGAGTGCACAGCCCCACCTCCAAGTTCACAAGAGTGCACAGACGGCCTGTGTCCCTGGTCACGTTAAGTGCGGGCGCCGACGCTTAACGTATGGAACAGAAAAATTCACCTGCCCTGGTGCCCAACTGGATTCCCGTCAGCGGTCACGCCCTGCGGCACGCGGGCATCCACTTCGACGCCGTCCGGATCTCCGGCGTGCTGGGCGAGCAAGTCTCGTACGAGATCATGCAGTTCACGGACTTTCAGGCGGGGCCGATCATCCGCTCGTGGATCGGGATGCGGAGCATGTACTTCCTGGTCGAGCCCGGCACGGCGAGTGCGTACCGCTGGCCGGCGGGCGTGGACGCGCTCGTGCGGAAGGGTTCGGACTTCATCGGAGTGCCCGCGCTGCGCGGGCCGACGTACCCGCTGGACTGGCGTTCGCGGCCGACCGCCGACGATCCGTTCGTGGATACAGCACTTCTGTTCGAGCTGGTAATCAGGGTGGTGACGGACGGAATTTCTGCTGTACGGTGATCGCGTCGTTACGCTCCGTGCGCATTGCGCACGGAGCGACCCTCGGGGGGTGGTCGCAACACCCGGGTCCGAGGGCCTTCACCCCTGATGGATTCACGAGGTCCACCGAAGATGCTTTGGCATGCTATCTCGCCCTCCCGCGCCTATGTGAAGGCCGCGCACGATGTCGTACGTCATTCGAATCTGAGCAGTGATGCAAAGGTTCTGATCATGTATGTGCAGGGTTTGCCCGAGTCCTGCGCGAGCGAGGCGCTGAGCGATCACGCGAAGAGGATCGGGATCAAGGGGCGGGCTTATCAGCGGGCCAAGTCCCAGCTGAAGGAGGCCGGTTACGTCCATGAGTGGCGGTGGCAGGGCCAGGGCGGGCTGTGGATGACGGATCAGGTGTTCTCCAACGTGCCGCTCACGGACGAGGAGGCGCGGGGGCTCAGGGGCGCGAAGGCGCAGGCCAAACCGGCTGATCGGTCACCGGCGGGCGGTCAGGCGGGCACTCGGACGGTCGGCACTCCCCAACCAGAGGTTGAAGAAGAACGGGAGAAGAACACCCCCCACCCACCCACCGAAGCGCCTGCGGCAGAGGCGGCGCCGGAGCCGGTCGCGGAGGCCGACCCGGAAGTCGTCCAGGCGGAACGCGTGTTGCTCTCGCTGCGGCACGCGAACCCGCAACTGCACCTCGGCGTACGCGAGGCGCGCAGCCTGTCCGAGATGGCGGCGGACTGGCTGCGGCGGGGCGTGCGGGCGTCGGAGCTGCGGCAGGCGCTGGTGAACTCCCTCCCGGCGGAAGGAGTGCGGTCGGCCTACGGCTTCGTACGCCACCGCCTCGTACACAAGCTGCCGGAGGCACCCGCCCCCGTGGCACCGGTGGCGACGGTCAGGCCGCACGTGACGTGCGAGGGGGAGGGGCCGGAGCATGTCTTCCGGCCCAGGGCGGACGAGACCTTGTGCGGCCCCTGCGCCCAGCAGGCGGCCGAGGAGGCCCACTTCGCGAAGTACCCACCGCGCCCGCAGCCCTGGCGGGAACGGGTCGCGACGATCCTGGCCGTGGACGCCGCAGCGACGTGAGGCGCACGTCCGTTCGCGGTGTGGCGGTCTTTGCCGTGGATGCGGCGGGGCGGGGACAGTGGTGGTTCGGGGGCCGGTTCGGACTGAGGAGGACCCGTGGTGGATACCGTGGTGGAGCTTTGGGACGGCGTACGAGCGGTGCGCGACCCCGCGCGGGTGCGTGCGCAACTCATGGCGGCCGGGCGGACGTTGTTCGCGGTGTACGGCTACGCGCACACGTCCGTCGAGGATCTCTGCGCGGAGGCGCAGGTGGAGGTGCGGGACTTCCACCGCGAGTTCGCCTCGCGCGAGGCGCTGCTCACCGATCTGTACGACGAGGTCGCGATGGCCGGGATGCAGGCCGCGCAGGCGGAGCTGGCGGCGGAGGGCATGGAGACCTGCCCGACCGAGGAGCGGGTCCGCAGGCTCTTCGACGCGTATGTCCGGGCCGTGACGCGGGACCCGCACGCGGCCCGGGTGGCCTTCGTGGAGGTGCTGGGCGTGAGCCGGGCGATGGAGGAGCACCTCACGATGTGGCGCTCGGTGTGGGTGGAGTTCCTGACGGCGGAGTCCGAGCGGGCCCGGACGCGGGGGCACGGGGTGGACGGGGACCTCGCGGTCGTGGTGAAGGTGCTGACCCGGTCCGTGGACGAGCTGCTCGCCCACCATGGGCGGCGGCCCCGGCAGGTGCCGCCGACGTGGCTGACCAGCGAGTTCACACGGCTGTCGATGGCGATGATCGGTCCGGCGGAAGCGGGCTCCCCGGGCGCCACCGGTTGACAAGGTGCCTTGCCGGGTCGGCAAATGGAACCATGGCAGACCCGATGGGTGACGAGGACCTGGCCGCCGTCCTGACGGGCGTCGGCCCCCGCCTGCGCGCGCTGCGCACCGAGCGCGGGACGACGCTGACGCAGCTGAGCGAGACGACCGGCATCTCGCTCAGCACGCTCTCCCGCCTGGAGTCGGGCGGCCGCAAACCGACGCTGGAGCTGCTGTTGCCCCTGGCGAAGGCATACGGCGTCCAGCTGGACGAACTCGTCGGCGCGCCGGACACGGGCGACCCCCGCGTCACCTTCCGCCCCTTCAAGCGCCACGGGATGACCTTCGTCCCGCTCACCCGGCATCTGGGCGGCGTCAACGCGTACAAGCAGGTCATGCCGGGTGCGGCGGGCCCGTCCGGCCCGGTCGAGCAACGGGTCCACGAGGGCTACGAGTGGCTGTACGTCCTCTCCGGCCGGCTGCGGCTGGTCCTGGGCGACCACGACCTGGTCCTGACGGCGGGCGAGGCGGCCGAGTTCGACACCCATACGCCGCACTGGTGGGGGGCGGCGGGGCCGGACCCGGTCGAATTCCTCAGCCTGTTCGGGCCGCAGGGCGAGCGGATGCACGTACGGGCGAAGCCGTCGGGGTGAGGGGTGCGGCGGCCGCGCCCCGCCGTGTCACGGGAACTCCGGAGCGATCCGGGCGCGGCCCGCGGTCGCCGACGCGGAGGCGAGCACGAGGAAGCTGCCGAACGCGTGGAAAACGGCCGAGCCGGCGCTGGAGATCCGGAGCTCCCCCTTCAGCGCCTCGTAGTACGCGGCCTCGGTGAGCTCCACCCTGACGCTGTGCTGCGGGTACGCGGTCTTGTCCCGGTAGGTGTAGTAGTAGCCCGACGCATCCGCTTTCGCGTCCTCGGCCGTACCGGCACCGGTCGCGAACCCGAGCGCGACCAGGCAGATGACGCCCGCGTAGGTGAGCTTGAGGGCGGGTGGCAGCAGCCGGACGTACCTGGCGGCCCGGCCGGCATTGCGGGAGCCCATCAGCTGGGCCGAGGCCCCGCTGATGAAGGCGCAGATGATCGCGAAGGGAAAGACCAGGAACACCGAGAGGAACAACCCCGTCACGACCCGTTCCGGCACGGTGTACGCACCGGGCAGCCAGGTCGAGGCCATACACACCAGATCAGCCCCGCACACCCCCAACACCACCCAGAAACAAACCCGGTAGCCGCCCCGCAGCTCCTCCATGGCGTACATCCCTCCCCCTTCGTAGCTAAAGAGTCTGCCGCGCCCTTGCGCTCGGACTGCCTGGTCAATCCATTGCGCGGGTTCGTCAGCACCGCGTACGTGCGCCATCCAGTGGATCAAGGAGAGCCCGAACACCAGGCTTCTTGCCCGGCTCGCGGGGCGAAGGCCAGCCCCTGAGCCGCGAGCTGCTGTACGCGCTCCCGCCTAGCCGGAACCAGTGTTATATTCGACAACCCCTGGTACACACCGCCATGTTGGATGAGCGTTATGAGACATCGAACGCATCCCTGGTTGGCTGGAGCACGAGCTCGCGGGCACGCCTGACGCGCACGTCAAGCTTGTCCGCCCCTTCCTGTACTGGCTACGACCTGCGGAGATGCCTTTACGGACTCTGCTGTGATCTTCGGTGAGGTCCGCTGCCGGGGGCCAGTGGAAGTTCCATGCGGTTGGACAGGGATACGCAGCGGGCCTGCGCGGCATCCGCTTTAGACTTCGAAAACAACTGGACCAACCCCACCTTGCAGGAGGTGTGGTTCGTGCGAAATGGGCCCTCTCGGCCTAGCCGGCAAGCATTTGGCCGAGAGAGCCCACCGGAACCACCCGTATCGAGTCGGGCAGAAGGGTTCCCATGAGCGAGTTTTCGGAGGCGACGCCGAGCGTATCCCTCAGACCTTCGACGACTGTGCACGGCGGCCACCCATGGCCGTCCTCGGTGAAGCCGCGGTGAGGAATCCGGCCTCGCCTTGTGACTGGCAGCCGATTTCTGGTATTCACGGTTCCTGGATCGGCAGCTATGGATGGCGGGGACTGATGACCTTATTGATGGTACGCCAGGTTGTGCGGGATGTAGTTTCCGAGGTTGCCCCAGAGGAACTGCCTCTCCTCGACGGGGTGCTGGGGCTGCTCGATGACGCTGGTGTGCAACGAGCTCTGACACGCCGCTCACGTGGCCGTGAACCGCTGGGCTTCGGTCTGGAGACTGTCGTCGCCCTGGTCGTCCCAGTGGTGTGGGGTGCTCTGGCCGAGGTCGCCAGGCAGACTCTGCAAGGCGCGGCTCAGGGCGGGATCACCCGCCTCAGGCGGCGATTGGGTCGGTCGACTGCGGCCACCGAGCCGCTGGCCCTGCCGCCGCTGGACCGGGAACAGATCCTTCACGTGCGGCGAACTGTCCTGGTCCGGTGCGCCGCAGCCGGGATGGACGAGGCGCGGGCCGTCACTGTGGCCGACTCGGTGGCAGCCCGGCTCTCGCTCGGCGAACTGCCAGACACGCCGGAGACCCAACCGGAGGCTGGACCGGCCGCGTGAACGCACCGGTGGTCAGCGGCGGCGTCTCCGACCTCGATCGCAGAGTGCTGAGATCGGGCACCACCCTGCGCTTTGTATTGTTGGCCGTGCTGGTCGCGGTGAGCTGCTCGCAGCTGATCTGGCTGAAGGCGCCCCGGCCGGTCCACGGTCTCCGCAACCCGGAGGTCACCTGTGCACTCGCGGCGGGTGAGAACCCAGAAACCTTCAGCCTGGCGAGCGTATTCCGGCTCGCGTTGAATGGCACGTCCCCGGGGTATGAGGAGTGTGTATGGCGCTATTCCTACCGGCCCTGGGTCTGGGTTGTGGCTGGCACGGCCCTGGTGTTTGTCCTTGCACTGGTCTTGTACTGGTGGCTGCCGCGTTGGAAGTCCCGGGGCGGCCGACTCGTATCGATCCGTAACCCGGAACTTCTGGATCTATTAGCCGAGTTGAGCCAGACGGCCGGGTTGAGACCGGCCCAGAAACCGAAGTTTGTCATGGACCCGGTGGCTGTTACTCCGAGCGCGGTGGTGTTCGGGCGCTGGCGCAGCTACACCGTCAGTCTGCACGGCGGGCTCATCGCGCGGCGGGCGGCTGACCCGGAGGGCTTCCGGACGGTGGTCCTCCACGAACTCGCCCACATCCGCAACGGTGACGTCAACATCGCCTACGCCACGGAAGCTCTGCGGCGGGCTTTCATGCTGGTCATCCTGTTGCCCTACACCGTACTGTGCATCTATCCCTTGCCCGGCCACACGACACTCGGCGACGTAATCGAATTGTGGCGCACCCGCTGGCAGTGGGGCCTGCAGCAGCTACTGCACCCGATGGTTCTGGCCGCTGTCGTACTGTTGGCGCGCGCCGACGTGCTGCGCACCCGGGAGCTGTACGCGGATTTGGACGCCGCACGTTGGGCCGGGGCACGGAAGTTGCCCGACAGCACCGTCGAATCGGACCGGGGGGCGCTGGCGAGGTTCGCAGCGTTGTGGCGCACCCATCCAGCATGGTCGGAGCGGGCCGAGTCGCTTCTCGATCCCGCGGCTCTTTTTGGTGTGCGGGCGATCACGATGTTCCTGTCCGCCGTTGCGGCGGCGGAAGTGGCCGCGGGCATCTTCCTGATGTTCAGCGGCACGGGGGTCTCCCATTCTACGGTTGAGTGGCTCGCTGCATGGCCCGCCGCTGCGCTGATCACCGGTATCACCGGGGTTTCTCTGTGGCGAGCGGTCACCCATGCGGTGCTCACCGGGCGGCAGGTGCCATCCGGACTACGGGCTGGAGTCTGGCTGGGGCTTGGGCTCGCCTCCGTAGAACTACTGACGTTCCGTCACGCATACGACGGCTGGTTGCCACCAGTACCACAGGTGCTGCTGGTGCTGGTCGCTGCGCCAGCGATCCTCACCTGGTGGACCACGCAAAGCGCAGAGGTATGGATCCGGACCTCAACGGGACGGTCATTGCATGCCGTTCACCTGCTCGGGCTCGCGGCGATGTTGATCGTCTTCGGTGCCTGGTTCGTATGGTGGTACTCCACGGGGTATCTCTACCTCTACCTTGACGGGGGCCGCCCCTTAACCTCTGCGCTGGCCCTGTCAGCAGTCGAGTCACTCACCGGTACCGCCGGACAAAGCGAGATGATGAGGCAATTTGGGCCCGCCCTGCCCATGGTGTGGCAGATGATGCGGGCGCCACTGCTACCTTTCGGCGGGGCTCTGTTGTGGCTCTTTCCTCTAGCGGCGTGGGCTCGGAGCCCGGTCGGCGGAGTACCGCGGTGGGTTCGCCGGGCACTGCCGTTCACTGGTGCGCAGTCCAACGGCTGGACCGGACTCCCGCCGCTGCACGGGGTGCTGGGGTACGGAGCTGGCGCGGGTGCACTGGCAGTCTGTGCAGTAGTGACCACTCGAGTGTGGCTGCACACCGGGCCGGTCATGACCGGCGGGCACACTGCTCTCTCTGTCGCGCTCGACTCGCTGTGGACTGTCGTCGCGCTCTGTACCACCATTGCCGTCACAGCCGTGATCGCCTATGCCCGGGCTCCCAGCCACCCGCTACCGGTCGCGCTGGTCGCCGCCGGGACCGCCGCGCTGGTCGGTGTGTGCGGAGCATTCGCCCTGAATGCCACCGATGGCTGCGTACCGGCGCTGGCGGTCCACTCCCGAGTCTGCGGCTGGAAGACGGAGTGGGCCTGGTTCCAACTGCGGAACTTCGACGGTCTGTTTATGCTCGGCATGGGCTTCTACATCGTGACTGTCCCGATGCTCGCAGGCCCAGCGGCCCGCAGGCTGGCTGCAAAGCGGTTGGGGAAACCAGCACGTCCGGAGCTCCAGGTTTCACCAACATTCCCGAACGCCGCTGACGGTACCGCCCTCCGGCCGGTCGGTGGGCGCCGGGCATGGGCTCTGGCGGGGCTGAGCGCGGGCCTCGGCGTCCTTGGGGTGGTGGCGGTGCGGGCCTGGCTGCAACGACGTCGACCGGAAGAATGGTCCACGTCGTGGTATCAGTATTCTCAGGAATGGACCGCTGCGGCACTAGTCGCGACCGTGGCGCTGACCGTACTGGTAGCAACGGCGGCGACCGGCCGCCGACCGTTTTGGCACCGGGCGCTAGTGATAACGACCGCTGGCGGGGCTGCGCTGCTGGTCGGGAGCTCAACGGCGTTCTTTCTCGGGGCCACTGACGGTTGTGTGCGACGCCTCAACACCCTTGCAGATACATGCGGTTGGCGTCCGGGCCTCGGATGGGCGCTGATCCGCGTCGGTTTGCTCCCTGCCGCACTCGGACAGGCGATCTGCGCGGCGGCAGTACTGATCGTACTCGCCATCGCATGGCACCGGATGCGCGGCCGGGCATCCGGACCCGGGCTATTACCACAGGGCGGCACCAGGACCGTCCGCCGTCTATGGGCACGCCGGGCGTACGCCCTTGCGGCCTGCCTCGTAGCGCTTGTGGCTACCTCCAGCTGGTGGCAGCCACACAACGGCAGCATCGGACCCACGGCATCCCCCTCAAGGACGCAAACCGGCACTCCCTCGGATCCTTCCACCGGCCAGCGGCGGGCGCGGATCACTGCCTGGCTGGCGACCGGCGGGACGACGGCGATGGACAACCTCACCGACGAGACGACCGCGCTCGGGACCGCACTCGGCGAGGCAGCCAAGAAGGACGGGAAGGTCGACCCCGAGGTCTTCCGCCCGCTCTGCGGCAACTGGATCGCACAAGGCCGCGAGGCCCAGGCTGGCCTGCCGGTACCCGACACACCGCTCCAAACGCTGTGGCAGCAAACCACGGAGGAAGCCGTACAGGGCGGCACCGACTGCGTCCAAGGACTGCGGGACGGCGACAGCGCCAAGCTCACCGACGGCCTGGAGCAGATTCACCGGGCCACCGCGATGCTTCTCCAGTTCGCCACGCTGCTCCAACGGACGCAGGAAGACGGAACGCCGCAGGAGGGCAACGACAAATAGCGCAGCCAGGGGAGCCCTGCGTACGTGTGCCCTTGCCGACGCCGGGGTTGAGTGACGTTCATCCACAGACCGACACGCAGGTTGCCGTACTCCCGTCGGACAATTGGTGCGGGTCCGGCGGGTGCCATCCAGGAGCACACCAGGCGGGCGCCCCTCCGGAGGTCCGGGCGAGTTCCCATTCGGCCGCCGCCAGAGAGCGGTGGCAGGCATGCGGCTCGCCGAGCGCGGCCTGTGCGCGGGCCAGGCGCAGGTGCAACAGACAACGGGTAGCCGGATTGTCCGTGCGGGCGACGGCACTTTTGAGGATCTCCACGGCCGTGCGGGGCTCCTTCAACCAGGTGGCCTGGTAGGTGAGGTTGGACATGATGCCGGCGCCGAAGTCACGGTTGCCGGAGGCGATGCGTGCCGCCGACTCGGTGCTGAACGCGTGACTTCGTCCGCTTTCGCGGACAACGTTGCGTCGCGTCTCCGAGAGGTTTGGCTACGCCTCCAGCGGAGTCCGCCACTCCGGCCCCGCCCCAAGATCCCGCCGGCATTCGTCGCCCATCGCCTGCGATCACCCCGGCCGCAGCCCCGCTGGCCGAATGGAACCGTTGACGACCTCAGCAGGTGCCTGAGGCGGCCGCCCCCGCGTACCGCCCGCCCACTCCCCACGCCTCGTGGAGCGCGTCCGCGAAGGCCGCTGCCAGGTGGTGTTCGCCGGTGGGGTTCGGGTGGGTGCCGTCGTACGTGGAGGTGTGGATGCCGTACGCCGGGGGGTGGGAGGCCAGGAGGAGGGGGGAGGGCGGGGTGGAGAGGTTGGCCGCGGTTTTGGCCAGGAGGGTGTTGAAGTGCGCGCACTCCGCCGCGAACGGGGCGTCGGTCTCCGCGCGGATGTTCGGGATCACCGGGAGGAGGACCACGCGGATGCGCGGGTTCGCCTCGCGGGCCGCTGTCAGGAACGCGGCGGCGTTCTCCGCCGTCTGCGCGCTGTCCGTGTAGAAGCCGAGGTCTATCAGGCCGAGGGAGACCAGGAGGACGTCCGGGCGGTGTGCGGTCACCGCGTCCGCTATCAGGGGGGCCATGTGGAGCCAGCCCTCGCCCCAGCCCGCGAGGTGGCGGCGGGCGGGCGGGGGGAAGTCGTCGGCGGCGTACGCGGAGGACGAGGCCGTGCCCGTAGCGGCGTCGTACAGGGCCGTGCGCGGGCCCACCAGCTCGTGCGGGCCGTCCGGTGCCGCCTCCAGGTGCTGCCACATGCGGTAGCGCCACGTGAAGTCGCCGGCGCGTCCGATGGTCATGGAATCGCCGACACACATGAAACGCATGGCGTCATCATGGCGGATCTTGGCTACGCGCCGGTACGTGACGATGGACACTTGTGCCATGCGTTCGTACCGACTGACGTCTGCCCTAGGCGCCGCCGTCCTCCTCGCCCTCGCCGCGGCCCCCGCGCACGCCGATGACGGGGCCGACCGGAGCTTCACCATCGAGGACCCCCGGATCACCGAGTCCAGCGGGCTCGCCGCGAGCCGGGTCCACCCGGGGATCTACTGGACGCACAACGACAGCGACGACGGCCCTTACGTCTTCGCGGTCGATTCCCGTACGGGAAAGACCGTCGCGACCATCACCATGAAGGGCGTCGGCGCCCCCCGCGACGTCGAGGCCATCTCGATCGGGCCGGACGGGAACATCTACGTCGGCGACATCGGCGACAACCTCGACGGCAGCTGGGACCACGTCTGGATCTACCGCTTCCCGGAGCCGAAGACGCTCAAGGACGCGACCGTCCGGGCCACCCAGTACGACGTGAAGTACGCCGACGGGCCGCGCAACGCGGAAGCGCTGATGGTCCACCCCAAGACCGGGCGCGTCTACATCGCGTCGAAGAACGAGGAGGGCGGCGGCCTGTACGAGGGGCCCGCGAAGCTCACCACCGGCGGCGACAACGTCTTCCGGCGGGTCGGGGAAGTCCCCTGGGTGACGGACGGCGCGTTCTCCCCGGACGGGAAGGAACTCGTCCTGCGCTCCTACTTCAGCGCGCGGGGTTACGCCTTCGCCGACGGCCGCCTCGGCGAGGACCACGACGTGGAGTCGCCGTTGCTCCCGCAGTCCGAGTCCGTGACGTTCACGGCGGACGGTTCGGCGCTGATGTACGGCTCCGAGGGCAAGCGGAGCAGTGTCGTGCGGGTGGACCTGAAGAAGAGCGGGGACGGGGGCGGCGGCGGGGCCGCGCACCGGGCCGGGGGGACGAAGGACACGGCCGGCGGCGGGGACGGGGACGGGGTGCCGGTGAAGGGCACGACGCTGACCGGTGTCGCCGTGCTCGCGGGGATCGGGCTGCTGCTCTTCCTCGGCAGGCGGCGCCGCAAGGGCTGAGCGCGCTCAGGACTCCATCGGCCGGATCTCGTAATGCAGTGTCCGGTCCCGTTTCAGCCGGTGGGCCAGCGGGACCAGGACGCCCTGCATCGCCGGGTACTTCCGGGACAGCATCCGCGACGCGTGCGTGTTCTCCTTCGACCCCGCCGGGAGGAGGCGCGCATGGGCCTCGATCTGCGGGCCCGTGGGGCGGCCGCGTACGGTGCACGGGCCGATCCGCACCATGGGGTGGTTGCGCATGCGTTCCACCTTCCACGCCGAGGAAAACGTCCGGATGTACGCGTGGTCGCCCTCGACCGCGATGTTCACAGGGGTGTCGGCGTGCGTCCCGTCCTGCCGCCGCGTGCTCAGCAGGACCGCGTACTGCTTCACGAAGGGCTTGAGCTGCGGGATCGTATCCATGCCTCCATGGTCCGCCGGTACGGACCGGGGCTCATCCGGGCACGGGGCGCCCCGCAGGGGTTTCCCGTAGGGTCCCCGGCCATGAGCCCCCGCACCCCCGAGCCCTTCGCCACGCCCCGCCTGGCCGCGCTGCCCCTACGGGTGGAGTACGCGGACGAGATGGCCGCGGTCCTGGCCGACCCGGCCCTGCACGCGTTCACGGGCGGCACCCCGGACACCCCCGAGGCCCTGCGGGCGCGGTACGTACGACAGGCCGCCGGGTCGCCGGACGCCGGTGAGCTGTGGTGGAACTGGGCGCTGCGCGCCGAGGACACCCTCGTGGGCTACGTGCAGGCGACGGTACGCGGCGACCGCGCCGAGATCGCCTGGGTGGTGGGCGTCCCGTGGCAGGGGCGGGGGTACGCCGGAGAAGCGGCCCGAGGGCTGGTCGCGCACCTGCGGGAGGTGGGCGTCACGACCGTCGTCGCCCACATCCACCCCGAACACGCCGCGTCGGCGGCGGTGGCCGCCGGGGCGGGCCTGGCGCGGACGGGGGAGTGGGAGGACGGCGAGGAGCGGTGGGGGCTGGGCGGCGGGTGAGCGTACGGTGAGGGCCCCGCACACCGGGTGTGCGGGGCCCTCACCGACGTACGGGCTACAGCTTCTCGATCACGTAGTCGATGCAGGCCGTCAGGGCCTGGATGTCCGTGGGGTCGATGGCCGGGAACATGGCCACGCGGAGCTGGTTGCGGCCGAGCTTGCGGTAGGGCTCGGTGTCGACGATGCCGTTGGCGCGGAGGGCCTTGGCGACGGCGGTGGCGTCGATCTCGTCCGCGAAGTCGATCGTGCCGATGACCTGGGAGCGCTTGGCCGGGTCGGTGACGAACGGGGTCGCGTACTTGGACTCCTCGGCCCAGCCGTAGAGGTGGCCGGAGGAGGCGGCCGTGCGGCCGGTCGTGAAGTCCAGGCCGCCCTGGGTGTTCATCCACGTCAGCTGCTCGTTGAGCAGGAAGAGCGTGGCGAGCGCCGGGGTGTTGTACGTCTGGTTCTTCAGCGAGTTGTCGATCGCCGTGGGCAGCGAGAAGAACTCCGGGATGTGCCGGCCCGAGGCGTGGATCCGGGCCGCGCGCTCCAGGGCGGCCGGCGAGAAGACGCCGATCCAGAGGCCGCCGTCGGAGGCGAAGGACTTCTGCGGGGCGAAGTAGTAGACGTCCGTCTCGGCGATGTCGACCGGGAGGCCGCCCGCGCCGGAGGTGGCGTCCACCAGGACGAGGGAGCCCTCGTCGGCGCCCGCGACGCGCTTGATGGGCGCGGCGACACCGGTGGAGGTCTCGTTGTGCGTGAAGGCGTAGACGTCGACGCCCGCCTCGGCCTGCGGGTCCGGGTGGGTGCCCGGGTCGGAGGCGATGACGGTCGGGTCCGCCAGCCACGGGGCCAGCTTGGCGGCCTTCGCGAACTTCGAGGAGAACTCACCGAAGTTGAGGTGCTGGGACCTGGACTCGATCAGACCGTGCGTCGCGATGTCCCAGAAGGCGGTGGAGCCGCCGTTGCCCAGGATCACCTCGTAGCCCTCGGGGAGGGAGAAGAGGTCGCGTACGCCCTCGCGCACCGCGCCGACCAGGTTCTTCACCGGGGCCTGGCGGTGGGACGTACCGAGCAGAGACGTGCCGGTGGCGGCCAGCGCGTCGAGCGCCTCGGTCCGCACCTTGGAGGGACCGGCGCCGAAGCGCCCGTCTGCGGGCTTGATGTCAGCGGGAATCTGGATGTCGGCCACGAGTCGGAGCGTAACGCCTCGGTGCGGAGGCCACGCGGCCTGTCCGTCGGATGAGACAGGGTTCCGACTCGTGGTCGTCGGAGGAACAGTCGGAGGAACATCCGTGCGTACGTGTCAGCGCAGCGTCACCGGGAGTTCGTACAGGTCGTTCTGCGTCACGATCGGCTTGTTGCGCAGCTCGGACGCCGGGACGGCCAGGGACAGCTCCGGGAACCGGGCGTACAGCGCGGGCAGCGCCACCGACGCCTCAAGGCGGGACAGCGCGGCGCCCGGGCAGACGTGCGGGCCGTGCCCGAAGGAGATGTGGCGGTTCGGGGAGCGGGTCACGTCGAACTCCGTGGCCGACGGCCCCCACTGGCCCTCGTCGTGCGCGATGGCCGCGAAGGAGGTCATGACACCCTCGCCCTTCGGCAGCACCCGGTCGCCCACCCGGATGTCCTCCGACGCGAACCGGATCAGGATGTGCGAGGTCGGCGCCGACCAGCGCAGCGTTTCCTCGATGACCCCGTCCCAGCCCACCTCGCCGGCCAGCACCGCCCGCCGCTGCTCGGGGTGGGTCTCCAGCGCGACCACCGCGTTCACGATGAGGCTGATCGTCGTCTCGTGGCCCGCCGCGATGATCAGCTTCAGGGTGTTGAGGATCTCGTCGTCGGTGAGGTGGTCCCCGTCCTCGGACGCCACCAGCAGGGCGCCGGTCAGGTCGTCGGCCGGGGACTCCTTCTTCTCGGCCAGGATGCGCGCGAACAGGGTGTGGATGTCCGCCATCATCTGCGGCACCTCGGCGCGGGGCGTCAGGTTGGAGAAGAACTTGTCGAACAGTTCCTTCATCCGGGGCAGGTCCGCCGAGTCGATGCCCATCAGCTCGCTGATCACGTTCATCGGCAGCGGGTAGGCGAACTCCGCCTTCAGGTCCACCGTCTCGCCCGCCGCGTGCTCCTCCAGCCGGTCCAGCAGCACCTTCGTCCGCGCCTCGATGCCCTCGCGCAGCCGCTCCACCCGGCGCACGGTGAGCGCCTGCGCGACCAGGCCGCGCAGCCGGCGGTGCTCGGCGCCGTCGGCGGTGAGCATGGTGCGGCCCGGGTTGACCAGGCCGATGAGCGGCCAGTCGAGCGGGATCTCGCCGCGCTGCCAGGCGCCCCACACGTTGATGTCCTTGACCAGGCGGCTGTCGGTGAGCAGCGCCTTCGCCTCGGCGTAGTGCGTGACGGTGTAGACGGGCACCCCGCCCGGCAGCTCGACCCGGGCGAGCGGGCCCGCCGCGTGCAGCCGCGCGCTCTCGCCCGCGAGGTCGGTGACGAAGGGGTCGAGGACGATGCGGTCGGTGGCTTCGGTGCTGGGCGCGGTCATCGGGGGCCTCCGAGAGCGGGGGTGGGCGTGAAGGTCACGGGCAGGGCGGTGAGGCCGCGCAGCCAGGGGGAGGGGCGCCGGGTCAGCCGCTCGGCGGGGACGGCGAGGTCGACGTCGGGCAGCCGGTCGAGGATGACCTCGATGGCCGTACGGGCGATGACCTCGGCGGTCTCCTGCGCCGGGAACGGGCAGCGGTGCTCGCCGTGGCTGAAGGAGAAGAACGCGTTGTTGCCGCCGGTGAGCGTGGAGCCGTCCGTACGGACCTGGGGGTCGGCGTTGGCCCCAGCGAGGGAGAGGACGAGCAGGTCCCCGGCCTTGATGTGGCGGCCGCCGAGGTGGGTGTCGCGGGCGGCCCAGCGGCCGGCGATGTTCTGGCTGGGGGTGTCCTCCCACAGCACCTCGTTCATGGCCTCGGCGACGCTGTGCCGGCCGCCGGAGAGCGAGGCGGAGAAGCGGTCGTCGGTGAGCATCAGCCGCAGCGAGTTGCCGATCCAGTCGGCGGTCGGCTGATGCCCGGCCGCCATCATCACCATGAGGTCCCGGGCCACGTCCTCGTCCGTGAACCCGGCGGTGTTGGCGAGCATCCGGGACGCGACGTCGTCCCCGGGCTCGGCGCGCCGGTCGGCGAGCAGCGCGTACATGGAGCCTGCGATGTGCTTCTGGCCGGCGAGCGCGGTGGGCCCGCCGTTGATCATGTCGTTCATCGCGGTGACGAGGGCGGGGCCCTTGTCGTCGGAGAAGCCGTACAGCTTCGCCAGTACGCGTACGGGGAGGAGCGTCGCGTACTCGGCGATCAGGTCCGTCGACCCGGCCGCGCAGAACGCGTCGATCAGCTCGTCCGCGAACTCCTCGGTGCCCTTCTTGAGCTCGAAGGGGTTCGTGGCCTCCAGCGCCTCGCAGATCACGGCGGCCCGGCGGGTGTGGCGCTCGCCGACCGTGTAGAGGATCGACGGCTGGTCCCGGCTGATCATCGGCATCAGCGGCCAGTCCTCGGGGATCGCGTCCCACTGGTTCCACAGCTGCGAGTCGCGGGTGAAGAGGGCCGGGTCCCCGGTGACCTGGTGCAGCTCGCGGTAGCCGAGGACGAGCCAGGCCGGCACGTCACCGGGCAGCACGATCGGGGCGACCGGTCCGTGGTCGCGCCGCAACTCCCGGTAGAGGGCCGCCGGATCGCCCTGGAAGCGGGGTCCGGACAGCGGCACGGCACCGGCCGCGTGGGGGCACTCGGTCACGGGGTGGGCTCCGGGGTCAGGGCGGTGGCGTCCTCGGCGGGCGCGGGGGTGTCCCCCGTACGGGCCGCCGAGAGCCGGTGCAGATGCTCGACCAGGGTGATCAGCACGTACTTGCTGGAGGACCGGTCGCGCGCGTCGCACTCCACGAGCGGGACGTCCGGGGAGATGTCGAGCGCCTCCCGGATCTGCTGCTCGGTGTGGAGCGGGCCGCCGAAGTCGTTGCAGGCGACGATGAACGGCGTGCCGTGGTGTTCCAGGCGGTCGATCGCGTACCAGGAGTCGGCCAGGCGCCGGGTGTCGACGAGGACGACGGCGCCCAGGGTGCCGGAGAACAGCCGGTCCCAGAGGAACCAGAAGCGCTCCTGGCCGGGCGCGCCGAACAGGTAGAGCACCGAGCGTTCGTCCAGGCTGATCCGGCCGAAGTCGAAGGCGACCGTGGTGGACGTCTTGGACCCGACGCCGTCGAGGTGGTCGACCGCCTCGCCCGCGCGGGTCATCGTCTCCTCCGTGTTGAGCGGACGGATCTCGCTCACGGATCGGACCATGGTGGTCTTGCCGACCCCGAAGCCGCCGACCACGACTATCTTCAGTCCGTTGTCGGCCGTCGCTCTCAGGGCGGCGCGGTCAGAGGTTGCGGAGTCCAACGAGCACCTGTTCCAGGATGTCGGGGGCGGGAAGCCGGTCCGATACGCGTGCGGTACGCGGATGGCGGGCGCTGATCCGGCCGGTGTCGAGCAGATCGCAGAGCAGGATGCGCACGATGCTGACGGGCAGGTCGAGGTCGGCGGCGATCTCCACGACGGCGGTGGGCCGCTCGCACATCCGGAGGATCGCCACGTGCTCCGACTGCATGCCGGGGGCCGGCTCGCACTCGGCGACGACCAGGGTGACCAGGTCGAAGGCGGCGGAGTCGGACCGGGTGCGGCCGCCCGTCAGGGTGTACAGCCGGTCCGGCGCGTCGTTCCTGCCGGGGCGGGAGCGGGGTGTCATACGGCCGTGCCCCGGGCGGCGGCGACCGCGTCGACGGGGTCGCGCGGCGGGGCGACCAGGTGTTCGCCCAGCTGCTCGACCAGCTCGCTCATGTTGTGGCCGACGAGGCCCACGTCGGCGCTCTCGGCGGCGACGACCGCGAGATGGGCGCCGGCGCCGGCCTCCACGATGAAGAGGATGCCGCCGTAGAACTCGGCCATGGCGGAGCGGACGCCGCCGCTGCCGTTGCCGAATTCCACGGACGCGCCGTGGGACAGGCTCTGGATGCCGGCGGAGATCGCGGCGAGCTGGTCGGCCTGGTCGACGGAGAGTTCGGGCGTACGGCACAGCTTGAGGCCGTCCCTCGACAGCACGAGGGCGTGCCGGGCGCCGGGGGTCCGTTCGAGGAGCCCCTCCAGCAGCCAGTTGAGCTTCTCGTCGGTGGTCGCGGTCATCGGGAGCTGTCCTCCGGGGGTGGGGAGTCGGGCCGTACGGCGTTGCGGAAGCTGCTGAAGCGGGCCGCCCGGGCCTTGGGGTCGGGTGCGTCGGCGGCCGCGCCGGTCTCCCGGGCGGGCTCGGGGGCGGCGGCCCGGGCCCTGGCCTCGGCGGCGGCCAGGGTGCGCCCGCGCGAGCGCTTGGGCAGGCCGCTCTCGCCGAACTTCGGGAGATGGCCGGTGGTCTCCGAGGCGGAGTCGGAGCGCATGGGCTCCTGGGCGGGCGGCCGGGCGGCGGGGTCCGTCCCCAGGGTGTGGACGGGCTCGGGCTCGGTCTCGGCGGGGGCCGAGGGGGTGGCGGGCGAGGCGGTGGTGGCCGGGGCGGCGGCGGACGCGGTGGTGGCCGGCGCGGTGGTGGCCGGGGCGGCCGCCGGGGCCGGGGTGGTCCGGGTCGTGGTGGTGCGGGTGACGATCTCCTGCGGGAGCATCATCAGCGCGCCGGTGCCGCCGCGCGCGGAGGGCCGGAAGGAGACGGTCAGCCCGTGCTTGCGGGCCAGCCGGCCGACGACGGCGAGGCCGAGGCGGGTGCCGGTCAGGCCGGTGAGGTCGGCGTCGTCCGCGGAGACCGCGCGCTCCGCCCGGCGCAGCTGCACGTCGCTCATGACGAGGCCGCTGTCCTCGACGGTGACGACGATCCCGGCCGGCACCTCCTCCACGTACACATGGACCTCGGCGGTGGGCGGCGAGAAGTTCGCGGCGTTGTCGAGGAGCTCGGCGAGGGCGTGCATGACGCCCTCGGCGGCGTGGCCGGCGACGGCGACGTCGCTGGTGGAGTGGAGCCGGACGCGCTGGTAGCCGCTGATCCGGCCCATCGCGCCGCGCAGCACGGACTCCATGACGATGGGCTTGGCCCAGCGCCGTCCGGAGCGGGCGCCGGTGAGCACGGCGATGGAGTCGGCGAGGCGGCCGGCCTGGGCGGTGCGGTGGTCGAGGTGGAGGAGGTCGGCGAGGACGTCCTCGGAGGTGTGCCGGTGCTCCATCTCGCGGAGGTCGGCGAGCATGCTCGTGGCCAGGGCCTGCATCCGGCCGGCCGCGTTGGCGCAGGCGGTGAGGGCGGCGGAGCGCTCGGTCTCGGCGCGCGAGGCGCGGGCCTTCAGCCGGGCGTTCTCGGCGGTGAGGCGGGCGGTGCCGGCCTCGGCCTCCTCCCTGGCCCGCGCCGTCTCGGCGGCGGCGGCCGCCCGGAGCCGGGCGCTCTCCGCGGTGAACCGCTGGGCCTCGGCGGCGGAGGCCGAGACCATGCGGGAGACCTCCGCCGTGAACCGGCCGCTCTCGGCGGCGTGGGTCTCGCGGAGGCGGCGCACGGTGGCCCGGGCGTGGACGGCGGTGGTGACGGCGGCCACGAGCAGCACGGCGGCCCCGCCGGAGCCCCAGGCCACCGCGGTCCTGGCCGATTCGGGAGCGGCGAAGGTCGCCCACACGCTCAGGGCTGCGGTGAGGGCCACCGTGACCGGAAGGGCCAGTGCGGTCGGCCGGGTAGAGGGGCGCAAAGCGGAGTCCTTGGGGCGGACGGCGGCGGACGGGGCGATTCGGGCGAGTGTGACGCGAGCGACAAGCGTGACTACTGGAACAGGGGATTCTCAGGTAAGTCCCCGTCACTATATGAGAATTGACGATCCCTTTGGGAAGAACTTGTGGTGAGACCTGTTCTGTTTCTGATTTCAACTTGTCAATTTCTGACCGTTAACCTGGCTGGTGAGGCAATACCGCACGTTTCAGGAGTGAGAAGGGCAGGCCCCCGGTGAACCACCAGACCGCCGCAGAACCGGCCGCCGCCGCCGTCGCCGTGCCGGAGGCGGTCGCATCGCCGGTGCCCGGCGGTCCGGAGCGGCCCGGTGGGCGGCGGGCCGCGCTCGCCCCGGTCGCGCTGGTGGTCGCGGGCGCGCTGTCCGTACAGTTCGGCGCCGCCATCGCGGTGCTGCTGATGCCCCGGGCCGGGGCGCTCGGGGTCGTCACGCTGCGGCTGGCCGCCGCCGCGCTCGTCCTGCTCGTCGTCTGCCGGCCGAGGCTGCGCGGCCACTCGCGGGCCGACTGGGGCACCGTGGTCGCCTTCGGTATCGCGATGGGCGGCATGAACACGCTGTTCTACCAGGCCGCCGACCGCATCCCGCTGGGCGCCGCCGTCACCCTCGAAGTGCTCGGCCCGCTCGCCCTGTCCGTGATCGCCTCGCGCCGCCTGGTCAACGTCGTCTGGGCGGCCCTCGCCCTCGGCGGCGTCGTCCTGCTCAGTGGCGGAGGCTTCGACCGGCTCGACCCGGCGGGCGCCGCCTACGCGCTGGGGGCCGGGGCGATGTGGGCGGGATACATCGTCTTCAGCGCCCGCACCGGCCGCCGCTTCCCGCAGGCGGACGGCCTCGCCCTGGCGATGGTGGTCGCCGCGCTCCTCTCGCTCCCCCTCGGCATCATGGACGCGGGCGCCAGGCTCCTCGTCCCCACGACGCTCGGCCTCGGCGCGGCCGTCGCGCTGCTCAGCTCCGTACTCCCGTACACCCTGGAACTCATCGCCCTGCGCCGCCTCCCCGCCCCCACCTTCGCCATCCTGATGAGCTTGGAACCGGCGGTCGCCGCCATGGCCGGCTTCCTCATCCTCCACCAGGCCCTGTCCCTGACGGACGCCCTCGCCATCGCACTGGTCATCGGGGCGAGCATGGGGGCGGTACGGGGGCAGGTGCGGGGGGCCGCGAAGCGGTGAGTCCGTATCCGGCCGCACACCGGGGGCCCGAGCGCCCCGGTCCTCCAACATAGGCTGCCGGCAACCGACTTGGAGGACCATATGACGGAACGTGACGATCTTCTCGCGCTCATGGACGACCAGCGCACCAACTTCCTCTACACCGTCGCCGGGATCGACGACGACCAGGCGCGGACCCGTACGACGGTGAGTGAGCTGACCCTCGGCGGCATCCTCAAGCACCTCGGTTCGATGCACCGCATCTGGCTCGCCGTGATCGACGGCACCGCTCCGGCCAAGATCGAGTGGAGCGACCTCGATCCGGACAACGACCGGATGACCGACTCCGAGGGTCTGCCGGAGCTGATGGAGACCTTCCGGGCGATGGCGGCCGCGTTCGACCGCGTGGTGCGGGAGGAAGCCGACCTCGACCGGGAGATCGTGCTGCCCACGTATCCCTGGTCGCCCCCCGAGCCGGTCCGCTGGACCGTCCGCCACGTCCTGTGGCACATCTTCCGCGAGACGGCCCACCACAGCGGTCACGCCGACATCGTCCGCGAGGCGCTGGACGGTGCGAGCACCACCGCGAAGATGGTGGGGAGGGAGTAGGCGAGGAGCCGGGCGGGCTTCCGCCCCGCTTCGGCGAAAAAAATCATGCAAGCATGCTTGATTGTTTTACGTTCCGCTGGCAGGCTCCCGGGCACGTCGTCATGCCCCGAGGGGAGCGCACCGTGTCCGATGCCTCAGCCGTGCTGGATGATCTGCGCAGCGAGAGCCTGGAATGCGACTTGCTCGTCGCCGGGGCGAGCGCGCGACAGTGGGCGGGGGAGACTCCCGCGGAGGGGTGGACGGTCGCCCACCAGATCGCGCATCTGAGCTGGACCGACGACGTCGCGCTGATCTCCGTCACCGATCCCGGCCGCTTCGGGGACGAGGTGGCGAGGGCCATGGAGGACCCCGAGGGCTTCGTGGACCGGGCGGCCGAGGGGATCGTCGCCGCTTGTCCGCCGGACGCGCTGCTCGGTCGCTGGCGCGCGGGGCGGGAGCGGTTGCAGGAGGCGCTGCGCGCGGCGCCCGCCGGGACGAAGTTCCCCTGGTACGGGCCGCCGATGAGTGTTGCGTCCATGGCGACCGGGCGGCTGATGGAGACCTGGGCGCACGGCCAGGACATCGCCGACGCCCTCGGAGTCACCCGCACCCCGACCGCCCGGCTGCGGCATGTGGCCCGGATCGGGGTCCGGGCCCGTGACTACGCCTTCTTCGTACGGGGAAAGCAGGCGCCCACCGAGGAGTTCCGGGTGGAGCTGGCCGCGCCCGGCGGTGAGCTGATCACGTACGGGCCCGAGGACGCCGGACAGCGGGTCACCGGGCCGCTGCACGACTTCTGCCTGCTCGTCACGCAGCGCGCCCACCGGGACGACCTGGCGGTCCGCGCGGAGGGGGCCGACGCCGACGCCTGGCTGTCGATCGCGCAGGCGTTCGCGGGGCCCGCGGGGGCGGGGCGGGCGCCGAAGGGGGAGCGATGACGGGGGCCGGGGTGCCTGGGGCCGGGGTGCCTGGGCCTGGGGTGACTGGGCCCGGGGGCCCGGAACCCCTCCGCATCGGCAACGCCTCCGGCTTCTACGGCGACCGCTTCGACGCCCTGCGCGAGATGCTGACCGGCGGCCCGCTCGACGTCCTCACCGGGGACTATCTCGCCGAGCTGACGATGCTCATCCTCGGCCGCAGCCGCCTGAAGGACCCGGCGCGCGGCTACGCCTCCACGTTCCTGCGGCAGTTGGAGGACGGCCTCGGGCTCGCCCACGAACGCGGAGTGCGGATCGTCGCCAACGCGGGCGGGCTCAATCCGGCCGGGCTCGCCGACGCCATCCGGGAGCTGGCCGGGAAGGTCGGCGTGCCGGTCCGGGTCGCGCATGTGGAGGGCGACAACATCCCCGTACCGGAGGGCTTTCTCACGGCCAACGCGTATCTTGGCGGAGCAGGCATCGCGGCTTGCCTGCGGGCCGGTGCCGAGGTCGTCGTCACCGGCCGGGTGACGGACGCCGCCCTCGTCACCGGCCCAGCCGCCGCCCACTTCGGCTGGGGCCCCGAGGACCACGACGCGCTCGCCGGAGCCGTCGTCGCCGGGCACATCCTGGAGTGCGGTACGCAGGCCACGGGCGGCAACTACGCCTTCTTCCGCGACCACGACATCCGCCGCCCCGGCTTCCCGGTCGCGGAGATCCGCGCGGACGGCAGCTCGGTCATCACCAAGCACGACGGCACCGGGGGCGTCGTGGACCTCGGCACGGTCACCGCCCAGCTCCTCTACGAGACCGGCGGCGCCCGGTACGCGGGCCCCGACGTGACCGCCCGGCTCGACACCGTACGGCTGACGCAGGAAGGGCCGGACCGGGTCGCGGTCTCCGGCGTACGCGGGGAGGCCCCGCCGCCCACGCTCAAGGCCGGGCTGACCCGGCTCGGCGGCTGGCGCAACGAGGTCGTCTTCGTGCTCACCGGTCTCGACATCGAGGCCAAGGCGGCGCTGGTCCGGGACCAGTTCGCGGACGCCTTCGCCCGCGCCGGCCGCCGGCCGCGGGACGTCCGCTGGGAGCTGGCCCGTACGGACCGGGCCGACGCCGGCACCGAGGAGACCGCGAGCGCGCTGCTCCGGCTCGTCGTCAGGGACCCCGAACAGGAGCCCGTGGGGCGGGCGTTGTCCGGTGCGGCGATCGAACTCGCCCTCGGCAGCTACCCCGGTTTCCATGTCACGGCGCCGCCCGGGAAGGGCGCGCCGTACGGGGTGTTCGAGGCGCGGTACGTATCGGCGGAGGACGTGGCGCACATCGCCGTACTGCCCGACGGGACGCGCCAACCTGTCAAAGCCCCTGCGCGGACACAGCCTCTACGGGATGTCGAACAGCCGTCCCTGCCAATGCCGTTGGAGCCCGGACCGACCCGCCGCGCTCCCCTCGGCCGCGTCGCCGGGGCCCGCAGCGGGGACAAGGGTGGGGATGCCAACGTCGGGGTGTGGGTGCGGGGCGAGGACGCGTGGCGGTGGCTGGCGCACGAGCTGACCGTCGACCGCTTCCGGGAACTCCTCCCGGAGGCCGACGGACTCACCGTCGTACGCCATGTCCTGCCCAACCTGCGGGCGTTGAACTTCACCGTGCACGGGCTGCTCGGCGAAGGCGTCGCCGCGCAGCACCGCTTCGACCCGCAGGCCAAGGCGCTGGGCGAGTGGCTGCGCGCCCGCCACCTGGAGATACCCGTCACCCTTCTGGAGGTGCCCGCATGACCGTCCTGCCCACCGGGCTCGACACCGCGAGCCCCGACTACGCGGCCAACCGGGCCGCCATGCTCGACAAGCTGGCCGAGCTGGAGGCCGCGCACGCCAAGGCGCTGGAGGGCGGCGGCGAGAAGTACGTGGAGCGGCACCGCAAGCGCGGCAAGCTGCTCGCCCGCGAGCGCATCGAGCTGCTGCTCGACCCGGACACGCCGTTCCTGGAGCTGTCGCCGCTGGCGGCCTGGGGCAGCGAGTACGCGGTCGGCGCCTCGCTCGTCACCGGGATCGGGGTGGTGGCGGGCGTGGAGTGCCTGATCACCGCCAACGACCCGACCGTACGCGGCGGGGCGTCGAACCCGTGGACGCTGAAGAAGGCGCTGCGGGCCAACGAGATCGCCTTCGCGAACCGGCTGCCGGTCATCAGCCTGGTCGAGTCCGGGGGCGCGGACCTGCCGTCGCAGAAGGAGATCTTCATCCCCGGCGGCGCGCTCTTCCGCGACCTCACGCGGCTCTCCGCCGCCGGAATCCCCACCGTGGCCGTGGTCTTCGGCAACTCGACCGCCGGAGGCGCGTACGTCCCCGGCATGTCCGACCACACCGTGATGATCCAGGAGCGCTCGAAGGTCTTCCTGGGCGGACCGCCCCTCGTCAAGATGGCGACCGGCGAGGAGAGCGACGACGAATCGCTCGGCGGCGCCGCGATGCACGCCCGTACGTCCGGGCTCGCCGACCACTTCGCCGTGGACGAGCCCGACGCGCTCCGCCAGGCCCGCCGGATCGTCGCCCGCCTCAACTGGCGCAAAGCGCACGCCGATCCGGGCCCGGCCGAGCCGCCCAAGTACGACGAGGACGAGCTGATCGGGATCGTGCCCGGCGACCTCAAGGTGCCGTTCGACCCGCGCGAGGTGATCGCCCGGCTGGTCGACGGCTCGGACTTCGACGCGTTCAAACCGCTGTACGGGACGAGCCTGGTCACCGGCTGGGCGCGGCTGCACGGCTACCCGGTCGGCATCCTCGCCAACGCGCAGGGCGTGCTGTTCAGCGAGGAGTCGCAGAAGGCCGCGCAGTTCATCCAGCTCGCCAACCAGCGCGACATCCCGCTGCTCTTCCTGCACAACACCACCGGCTACATGGTCGGCAGGGAATACGAGCAGGGCGGCATCATCAAGCACGGCGCGATGATGATCAACGCCGTCTCGAACTCGAAGGTCCCGCACCTCTCGGTCCTGATGGGCGCCTCCTACGGCGCCGGACACTACGGCATGTGCGGCAGGGCGTACGACCCGCGCTTCCTCTTCGCCTGGCCCGGCAGCAAGTCCGCCGTCATGGGCCCGCAGCAGCTGGCCGGGGTGCTCTCCATCGTCGCCCGCGCCTCGGCCGCCGCGAAGGGCCGCCCGTACGACGACGAGGCGGACGCCGCCCTGCGCGCGATGGTCGAGCAGCAGATCGAGTCCGAGTCCCTGCCGATGTTCCTGTCCGGGCGGCTGTACGACGACGGGGTCATCGACCCGCGCGACACCCGGACCGTCCTCGGTCTGTGCCTGTCCGCCATCCACACCGCACCGGTCGAGGGCGCCCGGGGCGGCTTCGGCGTCTTCCGGATGTGAGCTGAGATGATCAAGAGTTTGCTCGTCGCGAACCGGGGCGAGATCGCCTGCCGGATCTTCCGTACCTGCCGGGCCCTCGGTATCGCCACCGTCGCCGTGTACTCGGACGCGGACGCCGGTGCGCTGCACGTCCGGGAGGCCGACACCGCCGTACGGCTGCCGGGCGCGGCGCCCGCCGATACGTATCTGCGCGGCGATCTCGTCGTGACCGCCGCGCTCGCGGCCGGGGCGGACGCCGTGCACCCCGGGTACGGGTTCCTCTCCGAGAACGCGGGCTTCGCCGCCGCCGTGCGGGACGCCGGGCTGCGGTGGATCGGGCCGCCCGTGAAGGCGATCGAGCTGATGGCGTCGAAGACCCGTGCCAAGGAGCTGATGGCCGCCGCCGGGGTGCCGCTCCTCGCGCCGGTCGACCCGGCCGCCGCTACCGCCGAGGACCTGCCGCTGCTGCTGAAGGCGGCGGCCGGCGGCGGGGGGCGGGGGATGCGGATCGTACGGGAACTGGACGACCTGGCCGGTGAGTTGACCGCCGCCCGGGCCGAGGCGCTGTCCGCGTTCGGGGACGGCGAGGTGTTCGCCGAGCCGTACGTGGAGCGCGGCCGGCATGTCGAGGTCCAGGTGATGGCGGACGGGCACGGCGGGGTGTGGGCGCTGGGGACCCGGGACTGCTCGCTCCAGCGGCGGCACCAGAAGGTCATCGAGGAGGCGCCGGCGCCGGGCCTGCCGGACGCGCTGCGGGAGCGGCTGCACGAGGCGGCGGTGGCGGCCGCCCGGGCCGTGGGGTATCAGGGGGCCGGGACCGTGGAATTCCTGGTCGCCCCGGGCGGGCGGCCGTACTTCCTGGAGATGAACACGCGGCTTCAGGTGGAGCACCCGGTCACCGAGGAGGTGTTCGGGCTCGACCTCGTCGCGCTCCAGCTCCGGATCGCGGAGGGCGAGCCGCTGCCCGCCGCCGGGCCGCCGTCGCCGGCCGGGCACGCCGTGGAGGCCCGGCTGTACGCGGAGGACCCGGCGCGAGACTGGCAGCCGCAGACCGGAGCACTGCTCTCGCTGGATGTGCCGGGGGTGCGGGATGTGCCGGGGGTGCGCCTCGACACCGGGTACACCGGCGGCGACACGATCGGCGTGCACTACGATCCGATGATCGCCAAGGTGATCGCCCGGGCGCCGACCAGGTCCGAGGCGGTGCGGCTGCTCGCCCGCGCCCTGGAGCGGGCGCGCGTCCACGGGCCGGTGACCAACCGGGACCTGCTCGTCCGGTCGTTGCGCCACCCGGACTTCGTGGCCGGGCGGCTGGACACCGGGTTCTACGACCGGCACCTGCCGGAGTTGACCCGCGCCCCGGACGCGACCGCGACCCGGCTCGCGGCCACCGCGGCCGCCGTGGCCGAGGCGGCCCGTAACGCCACCTCCACCACCCGGGGCGGCTTCACCCGCTTCGGCGCCTGGCGCAACCTCCCCTCGCAGCCCCAGCTCCGGCGCTACCGCAGCGAACCGGACGGCGGCGAGCACGAGATCGCGTACCGGCCGACCCGCGACGGCGGCCTGATCGTCGGTGGCGTCGGTGGCGTCGGTGGCGTCGGCGTCGGTGTCGGTGTCGGCGGTGGCAGCGGCACCGGCGCCGACGATGTCCGCGTCGTGTCGGCGGGCCGCGCCCGCGTCACCCTCGAACACGGCGGCGTCACCCGGCACTTCGACGTCTTCCCGGCCGACGGCAAGGTCTACGTGGACACCGCCTCCGGCGCGTACACCTTCACCGCCCTGCCCCGCTTCACCGACCCCGCCGACCGCACCGAGCCCGGCTCGCTGCTCGCCCCCATGCCCGGCACGGTCGTCCGCCTCGCGGACGGCCTCGCGGAGGGGGCCGCCGTCGAGGCCGGGCAGCCGCTGATCTGGCTGGAGGCGATGAAGATGGAGCACCGCATCCTCGCCCCCGCCTCCGGTACCCTCACCGCCCTGCACGCCGCGCCCGGCCTCCAGGTGGAGGTCGGCGCCCTGCTCGCCGTAGTCACCGACCCCGCTGAGGAGCAGCCCGCATGAGCACGAGCACCGTCCTCGAAACCGAAGAGCACCAGGCCCTGCGCGCCGCCGTCGCCGCCCTTGGCAAGCGGTACGGGCGCGAGTACATGACGTCCCTCGTCAGCGAGGGGGCCCACCCCCGCGAGTTGTGGTCCGAGGCCGCGAAGGCGGGTTTCCTCGGCGTGAACCTCCCCGAGGAGTACGGCGGCGGGGGCGCGGGCATGGCGGAACTCTCCATCGTCCTCGAAGAGCTGGGCGCCTCCGGCTCGCCGCTCCTGATGATGATCGTGTCGCCCGCGATCTGCGGCACGGTGATATCCCGCTTCGGCACGGACGAGCAGAAGCGGCAGTGGCTTCCCGGGCTCGCCGACGGCTCCCTCACCATGGCGTTCGGCATCACCGAGCCGGACGCCGGCTCCAACTCGCACCGCATCACGACCACGGCGCGCCGGGACGGCGGGGACTGGCTGCTCACCGGCCGCAAGGTGTTCGTGTCCGGCGTCGACATCGCGGACGCCACGCTGATCGTCGGCCGCACGGAGGACGCGAGGACCGGCAAGCTCAAGGCGTGCCTGTTCATCGTCCCGCGCGAGACGCCCGGCTTCCAGCGGAACCGGATCGACATGGAGGTCCACGCCCCGGAGAAGCAGTTCGAACTGGTCCTGGACGACGTGCGGCTGCCGGCCGATGCGCTGGTGGGGGATGAGGACGCGGGGCTGCTCCAGCTCTTCGCCGGCCTCAACCCGGAGCGCATCATGACCGCGGCCTTCGGTATCGGCATGGGGCGTTACGCGCTCGGCCGGGCGGTCGAGTACGCGAAGACGCGCCAGGTCTGGAAGGAGCCCATCGGCGCCCACCAGGCCATCGCCCACCCGCTGGCCCAGGCCCACATCGAACTCGAACTGGCCCGCCTGATGATGCAGAAGGCCGCCCGGCTCTACGACGCGGGCGACGACTTCGGCGCGGGCGAGGCGGCGAACATGGCGAAGTACGCGGCGGGCGAGGCGTGCGTGAAGGCGGTGGACCAGGCGGTGCACACGCTGGGCGGCAACGGACTGACCCGCGAATACGGGCTGGCCTCGCTGATCACGGGGGCACGGGTGGCCCGGATCGCCCCGGTCAGCCGGGAAATGATCCTCAACTACATATCCCACCAGACCCTGGGTCTCCCCAAGTCGTACTGAGAGGCGCACAGTTGCCCGTACGCACGCGAGAGGCAGCCGCCCCCACCGCATCGAAGGGACCGACCCAGCATGGCGCACGTGTTCCGCAGCGATTACCCCGACGTCCAGCCGCTCGACGCCGCCATTCACGACGCGGTGCTCGGGCACGCCACCGAACGGTTCGGCGAGACCGTCGCCCTGATCGACGGCACCGACGAGAGCAGCCGCCTCAGCTACGCGCAGCTCGACGCCTTCCACCGTAAAATCGCGGCCGGTCTCGCCGCCGCCGGGCTGGTCAAGGGCGATGTGCTCGCCCTGCACAGCCCGAACACCATCGCCTACCCGGCCGTCTTCTACGCCGCGACGCGGGCGGGTGCCACGGTCACGACGGTGCACCCGCTGGCCACGGCCGAGGAGTTCGCGAAGCAGCTCCGCGACTCCTCCGCGCGCTGGATCGTCACCGTGTCCCCGCTGCTCGCGGTCGCGCGCCGGGCGGCCGAACTCGTGGGCGGCATCGAGGAGGTGTTCGTCTGCGACCACGCGGAGGGGCACGTCTCGCTCCTGGACATGCTCACCACGACCGCCCCGGAACCGATGGTGACCCTCGACCCGGCGGAGGACGTCGCGGCCCTCCCGTACTCCTCGGGCACGACGGGCGCCCCGAAGGGCGTCATGCTGACGCACCGCTCGATGGCGACGAACCTGGAACAGCTGGGCCCGTTCGTGCCGTTGGGGGAGGGCCACCGGATTCTGGCGGTCCTCCCCTTCTTCCACATCTACGGCCTGACGGCCCTGATGAATGCCCCCCTGCGCCTCGGCGCGACGGTCGTCGTCCTGCCGCGCTTCGACCTCACGCAGTTCCTGGCGGCGATCGAGACGCACCGCATCAACGGCCTGTACGTGGCTCCGCCGATCGTGCTGGCCCTCGCGAAGCACCCGGTGGTCGACCGCTACGACCTGTCCTCGCTGGAGTACATCGTCAGCGCCGCCGCCCCGCTGGACGCGGACCTGGCCGCCGCCTGCTCCCGCCGCCTCGGCCTGCCGCCGGTCCGCCAGGCGTACGGCATGACGGAGCTGTCCCCCGGCACCCACGTCGTCCCGCTCGCCGCCGAGAACCCGCCGCCGGGCGCGGTCGGCACGCTCCTCCCGAGCACGGAGATGCGCATCGTGTCCCTGGACGACCCGTCCGCCGACGCCCCGGCCGGCGAGCCCGGCGAGATCCTGATCCGCGGCCCCCAGGTCATGAAGGGCTACCTCGGCCGCCCCGACGCCACCGCCGCCATGATCGACCCCGACGGCTGGGTCCACACCGGCGACGTCGGCCACGTCGACGAGGCGGGCTGGCTCTTCGTGGTCGACCGCGTGAAAGAACTCATCAAATACAAGGGCTACCAGGTCGCCCCCGCCGAACTGGAAGCCCTCCTCCTCGGCCATGAGGGCGTGGCGGACGCGGCGGTGATCGGCGTCCAGGACCCCGACGGCAACGAGATCCCGAAGGCATTCGTGGTCCGGGGCCCGGGTGCGGCGGTGACGGCGGAGGGTTTGATGGGCTGGGTGGCGGAGCGGGTGGCTCCGTACAAGAAGGTCCGGGAGGTGGAGTTCATCGAGACGGTGCCGCGGGCGGCGTCGGGGAAGATATTGCGCCGGGAGCTGCGGGGGCGGGCGGGGAGTTCCTGAGGGGGCTGGTACGCGGAGGATCTGGACCGCCTCCCGGAAGCACCGCGCCACACCGAGCTGATCGATGGAGCCCTCGTTTTCGTGGTCTCCCCACAGCGGTGGTGGCACGGCCACCTCGTCACGATGCTCACCGTGGCCCTCATGGAGCAGGCGCCGGCCGATGTGCGGGTCGGACGGGAGATGACCATCAGACTCGATCAGCGCAATCGGCCCGAGCCGGATCTGCTCCCGCTGTGGGCGGTCGCGGCCCTCGCGTACGCCGTCGACCTCGGGACCGAGCCGGCGGTGGCCCACTGGACTTCCGAACACGTTCCGAATACCCTCGGTATATGACCATCACGGCTGGCCTCTCCGCCACGACCCGGCGCTCCTCGGACCTGAGCAAGCACCCGGCCGAGGTCTTCGCCGAGGCCGAGAATCACCCCGTCACGGTGACCCGCCGAGACGGTGCGGCGCTGGTCCTGATGTCCCAGCGCGAGGCAGAGGGCCGAGCCCGTCTGCTGGACTTCGCCGCGCAGCTCATCACCGTGACGCTTGACGAGCGCGGCCCGCTCTCCGCGCGCATGGCCAAGGCTTTCCCCTGGATGCTCGCGCTGTCGCCGTCCGACCGGGAGTCCTGCGCGCAGGACCTGGTCGACGCCGCGCGTGCGTCGTTCGCCACCAACCAGCCGCATCTGGCGATCGCCGAGCTGACGTCCTGGAGGGAGACGGCTACGGCGGTGGCCGCGGGACTCGGCGGCGCCGACCTCGAATGGCTGGACGAGGACGAGAGCGTGGAGCGTCCCTGACCGTGGCCGCCGCGAAAAAGGGGGAACTGGTTCCCCGGCCCCCGAGGAAGACCGAGTACGAGATCCGCTTCGCCACCGCCGACGCGCTGAAGGGGTGGCGGGACCTCGTCGCGACGATCCGCAACCAGATGACGGAGACGTGGGACTTCCTCACCCGGACACCGCTGTCCACGACGCCCACGAACTACCGGCTGAAGGGTGAGCTCGGGGTGATCCGGCGTGGTGGCGCCACCCACGACCGCTGGCAGCACAAGCCGACGGCGAAGGGCACCGCCCGCATCTGGTACTTCGTGGACGGGCGCACGGTGTTCCTTGAACAGGTGCACACGAGCCACCCGAACGAGACGAAGTAGTACGGCGCCGTGCCGGACGGAGAGCGTGAGGGGCGTGCGTACTCCCTGCCGGCGCCTGGGCCGGCCCGGGTGCCTACGGCAGCGGCGGGTTCGGCGGCTGCGGTCCGTGACCGGCGAGGTAGAGCTTCATGGCGCACTGATCTTCCGCCTCGATGAACACCTGCTGCCCCCAGTGGGCGCTGAGGCGGTGCGCGACGTCGACCAGTCGGCGGCGTTCCTCCGGCGAGTACGCGGGGAACCGGACCCAGCCCCGTTCGGCGATGGTGTTGCCGAGGTCGCTGAACAGCACCGCCCGCGCGCGCTGCTCCTCCTCCTCGGTCAGCGGCGCAGGGCCGCCTTCCGGCCACTGCACACGGACGTTGTACAGGTCTCGGACCACTGGCTTCTCACAATTCGCCGGGGCTGTTCCGGAGAGACTACCGACGCGGCCGGCGCGTCCCCCAAGTCGGGCGAAAACAAAGGTGCGCAGGGCCCGATGGCGTCGGCAGGGTGCCCGGCGTGACCGACATGCCGGGCAACGCCGACCCCGTGACCCGGCCGCTTACGTCACCGCCGCGCGGACCCCCAGGGCGATCAGGACCGCCGAAGTGGCCCTGGTGGCCGTTCGTTTGAAGCGGGGGGTCTGGAGGACGCGGGTCGCGCGGAGGATGAGGAACGTCCAGGCGGTCAGCCAGAGGGTGATCAGGAGGGCCTGGGCCGTGGCCAGGGTGAGGATTTGGGCGGGCAGGGGGTCGTGGGGTGTGAGGAACTGGGGGACCAGGGTCAGGTAGATCGCGGCCGCCTTCGGGTTGAGGACGTTGGCCAGGAGCGCCTGGGCGTAGACGGAGTCCGTACGCCTCGGCCGAGGGCGGCGTCGGGGCGCGGGCGCTCGCCAGGTCCACACGCCCAGGCCGATGAGGTAGGCCGCGCCGGTGAGCCGTACGACCGTAAAGGCCACGCTGGAGTGCATGACCAGGGCCGACAGGCCGGCCACGGCGAGTGCGGCGTGCACGTACAGGCCGGTGACCGTGCCGAGGACGACGGGAAGCGCCCGGCGCCGGCCGCCGTCGGTGACGTACTGGACCAGCAGGGCCAGGCTGGCGCCGGGGGTGGCGATCAGGGGCAGGACCGCCACCAGGAACCCGGCGACGGCGACCGGGTGGACCACGGGGATCAGAGCACGGCCCGGTAGTGCGTGGTCAGGCGGTGGTCGTCGGACAGGACGTGGAACGCGAGGCCGGGCGGCTGGTCCAGGTCCGCGGGTTCGTCGCCCTCCCATGGCAGGCGCAGCGTCCAGGTGACCGCAGGACCGACGATCAACGGCCGCCCGGCGAAGGCGGACGCGGCCGCGGTGTGGGCGTGGCCCGTGAGGACGGCGACGACCTGCGGGTGCGCGGCGAGCAGGCCGGCCAGGTCCTCCGGGTTTTCGAGCATGCCGGAGTCGGGCAGCGGGTGGTGGAGCGCGACCGGCGGCTGGTGGAAGGCGATCAGCGCGGGGGTGCCCTGCGGCAGCGCGGTGAGCGTGGCGTCGATCCAGGCCAGCGTTTCGGCGTCGAGGCGCCCTTCGTCGCGGCCGGGGATGGTGACGTCGCACATCAGGACGGCGGTGCCGCCGATGTCGTGCGCCCGGTTGACGGGGCCGTCGCCGGGCGCCTCTCCGAGGAGGGCCTTGCGGTACGCCGGCCGCGCGTCGTGATTGCCGGGGCACATGAGTACGGGGAAGGGGGCGGCCAGGATGCGGGCCGCCTCCTCGTACTCCGCCTCCGCGCCGTGATCGGCGATGTCCCCGGTGACCAGGAGCGCGTCGACGGGGCGGGGGAGGGTGCGCAGGTGGTCCATGACGCGGGTGGCGCGGCGGGCCGCCCGCGTACTGCCGTCCAGGTGCAGGTCGCTGATCTGTGCGAGCAGGGTCATGCCGTGGTCACCTCTAACGGTTGTTTTCAATTTTTCCGTTAGGGGCTTTAGGGTGTACGTGGACGTGTGTTCAAGTGGTCGGAACCGAAGAGGAAGGGGCGCGCCTGTGGAGCGGTGGCCGGCACTGGAACTGGCGAGCACGATCCGCCACGACGGAGACGGTGGTGTCGCGGACGACCTGGCCACGGTCGCCGGGACGACGCGCTGGATTCAGGAGCGGGCGGACCTGCCGGCCGGCGGCGTCGCGGCCGGCGACCTCGTGGCGGACGAACCTCTGCGGCTCGCGATCATCGAGCTACGGCAGGCGGTCCGCGCCCTGTTCGCCCGAGCGGTCAGCCCCGCACCCCCCAGCCCGGCGGACGCCCACCGCCTGATGCCCGCCGAAGAGGCGATGTCCCGCCTCAACGCGGCCGCCGCCCGGGAGCCGGTCGCCCCACAGCTCGCCTGGCCGCCCGACGCCACCCCCGCGATGAACCTGCTGACCGCGGAGACCGACCCCCACACCCGCCTCATCGCGGCCCTGGCCCGCGACGCGATCACCTTCCTGACCGGCCCCCAACGCACCCAGCTCCGCTCCTGCACCGCGCCGCGCTGCGTCCGCTACTTCATCAAGACCCACGGCCGCCAGGAGTGGTGCAAACCGTCCTGCGGAAACCGCGCGAGGGCGGCCCGCCACTATCGCCGCCGGCAGTCGGCGGACGACACCGGAGCCGGCCGTGAGACGGACCGCCCGTCGTCCTGACCTCTCCTGCGTTCGGTGATGGTGGCCCGGCGGCCACGATCACCACTCGTTCATCTAACGGCGGAGTGCTGCGACGGGCTGGATGCGGGCGGCGCGCCAGGCGGGGTAGAGGCCGGCCAGTGCCCCGGTCACCAGGCCGATGAGCGGCGCGGCGAACACCGTTGTCGGCTGGACCACCGGTGTCCAGTCCCGTGCCATCGCGACGCCGACGACGGTGAGGACCCCCAGAGAGGTTCCGATCAGTCCTCCAAGGGTGCCCAGGACGGCCGACTCGGTGAGGAACTGGGTGAGGACGTGCCGGGACCGGGCTCCCAGAGCCCGTCGGAGTCCGATCTCGCCGGTGCGCTCCATGACCGCTACCAGCGTGGTGTTGGCGATGCCGACGGCGCCGATGAACAGGGAGACGGTGGCGAGGAGGAGGAACAGCTGACCGAGGTCGTCACTCACCCCACCGCGCAGTCCCTTCGGGTCGGGCGGTGGTATGGACTCGAAGTACTCGGGGTGGTCCGGACGCAGGGCGAAGGGGGCTTCGCGTGCCACCTGCTGGGCCGCGCCGAGGCGGGTGGAAATCAGCATGTCCGCCCCGTCCTTCGGCGGCCCCCACAGCTCCTGGGCGGTACTGCGCGGGACGATCACGGACATCAGCAGATCAGCCCTGCGCCGTACATCGCCGACAATGCCGATGACCGTGAACGCCTCGTCGCCGATGAAGACGGCCGGGCGGGTGTCCAGGGTGCTGATGCCGAGCCGGTCGGCCATGCTCACGCCGAGCAGAGCGACCCGCTGTTCCGTCGCGTCGTGCCAGCGGTTGAACAGGACCCCCTGCCGCAGTTCGGGTTCGGCGGCGCGGACCGCCCCGGACGAGGCCGCGACCACCTGGATCTGCCGCCCGACGGCGGTGTCGGCGACCGGAGAGGAGCTCACCGGCCGTTCGTCTCCGGTCGGCACGGTCCACAGCACCCCAGCGTGCTCGACCCCGTTGAGGCTCTCGACCCGGTGCGCCGCGTCGTCGGGGAACGCCAGCGGCACGAACTCCGTGTGGTCACGGGCGACGTCGTGGACCGTGACCTCGGTGGCGGCCAGCATGGTGAAACGGTTGTCGATCTGTGAGGCGGCGGTAGCGGTGAGGCCGAGGACCGCGACGAAGGAACCGACCCCCAGGACGGTGCCGAGGGCGGTGAGGACGGCCCGAGTCGGGCGCTGGAGGACGCCGAGGGTCGCCTCGGACAGCGCGTCCCGCCAACTGAAGCGTGTGGGCCTGATGTGGTCGGTGCCGTCCCGGCTCCCCTCATGCGCCCCGCCGTCCTGCCCCTGTCCGCCGGACCGCGAAGCGGGCAGGAGCCGGCGCGGCAACCGGCTCCGGCGTCTGGGCGCTTTCCGGTCCCTCATACGTGTCCCCTCCGGGCCTGCGGCTCGGTCAGGACTCCGTCGCGAATGGAGAGCGTCCTGGTGCCTCGCGCGGCCACCGAGGGGTCGTGGGTGATGACGACGATGGTCACTCCGTCGCTGTTCAGCTCCTCCAGCAGGCCGAGGACCTGTTCCGACGTGGCGGTGTCGAGATTGCCGGTCGGCTCGTCACACAGCAGCACGGACGGCGTCCCGACCAGGGCCCGTGCGATCGCGACCCGCTGCCGCTCGCCGCCCGAGAGAGTCGTGGGCAGGGCATCGGCCCGATGCCCGAGGCCCACCCGGGCAAGCAGCTCACGGGCGCGATCCGCCCGTTCCCGACGGGCTACCCGCCGGTAGACGAGGGCGAGTTGTACGTTCTCCGCAGCGGTACGGTGCGGAAGCAGGTGGAACGCTTGGAAGACGAACCCGATACGGCGTCCCCTCAAGGCCGAGCGGGTGGCGTCGCCAAGCTGTCCGGTGTCGACACCGGACAGCCGATATCGTCCTTGCGTCGGCGAGTCCAGCAGGCCGACGATGTTCAGGAACGTCGACTTGCCGGAACCTGAGGGTCCGACGACCGTCACGAAATCCCCTTGGTGGACTTCGAGGTCGCAGGGGAGCAGCGCCGTCACCGCAGGGGGGCCGGGATAGGTGAGGCCGGCTCCCTCCAGTGAGATCACCGGTACCGTCACCTCCCGCCCCCCGCCCGCACTGCTCCGACGACGACCCGTTCTCCGGCCGCGAGCCGTGTGCCCGGCTTCGGCCGGACCTCCACGTATCCGTCGCCGGATGCGCCGGTCGTCACCGGCACCCGCCTGCGGCAGCCGTCGGCGCAGTCGACCGTCACCGTTGTCGCACCGTCCGCCCCGGCGGAGATCGCGGACACCGGAACGACGAGGACCTTGTCCTCGGTGGCCGCGGTCCGGACGGTGAGCCGTACGTCCTGGCCCGTCATCGACGCGGCGAGCGGTTTGTCCGGTGCCACCGTCAGCCGGTAGCCGGGAGCGGCGGCCCGGGCCGGCGCCGGGCCATCCTCCTGGTCTCCGGAGCTTCGGACGGATTCCACGGTGTCCGAAACGGACCGGACCTTTGCCTCGGCCGTGGTGCCGTCGAGTTCGGAGAGGATCTGGACGCGCTGCCCCGCACGTACGAGACCGCGCTGGGTCCGGGAGAGGCTGCCTGTCACCACCAGGGGGCCCGCGGAGATCGTCATGGCCGTACCCGACACCTGGTCGCCCACACGGGCGCCGACGTCGCCGACTCTGGCGGGGAAACTCTTCACATACACCACTTCGGAGGCGGGCAACATGGGGCCGTTGGCAGCCTCCGTGTCGGCCAGTTCCTCCCGCGCCCGTTCCAGATCTTCGCGAGCACGTTCGACCTCCTTCTCCCGCCGGGCGGACGACTCCTCTCCAGAGGCACCGGTCTTCTTGCCTTCGCCCGTGGCACCGGATGGCTCGCGGGCCGATTTGACGTCCTCCAGGTGGCGTGTGGCCTCGGTCACCGCGTCACGCGCGCCGGCCAGGGTCGTCTCGCCCTCCGGGTCGGCAGGCAACGGGTCGTATCCCACGCTTCGGTACAGTTTCGACAGCGCGGTCTTCGTGCCCGCTCCGAAGAATCCCTCCCGGTCGCCGCCCACCGGGTTGCCGGTCTCCTTCAGCGCGCGCTGCAACTGGGTGACGTCCTTGCCCTCGTCTCCCGGCTTGAGGTCGCGGTACACCGGCAGGTCACCCTTGAGGGCGATCACGGGGCGTCCGGAGACCTCGATCAGTACTTTGCCCGGCCGAACGGTCCCACCGGTGTGCACGCCGATCGCGGTCACGACCGAGCCACCGGCTCCCCGCTGCGCGGACCCGGCCGGTACCACCCGCACGGACTGGGAGGCGGAGACAGTGCCGCGGACGACCACGGAGTTGCGCAGGACGCGTTTCTCCACTGCGGCGGTCATCACGCTGGGGGGCGGTGCCGAGGTGTCGGCCGCCGCCTGGGCGGGCGACTTGACGACCTGTGACGCCCCGATACCCAGGGCCGACACGGCGACCGCCCCCACCAGCATGATGACAAGTACGCGTCGGCGCCGGACCAACTGCCGCCCACCGGCGGGTGCGGCATCGTCCGTGCCGGGCGCGTGTCCGGACGGCTCAGCCACGAAGCGCTGCTTCCGCCGCCTTGACCGCCTTGCTGTTCCTGTCCTTCAGCTGCCGCAGGGCGAGTTGGTTCTCTTCCACCTGATGCTCCTGGATCTCGGCATCCACCTGGTGCCACACCTTGATCAGATGCGTCTTCTTCTTGCAGTCGATGTCCGTCAGGGCCAGAGTGATCCCCTCCTCGGTGGAGCTCCCTCTTTCCTTGCCGACCGAGAAGTCGATGGCTGCGAACGGATCGGCGAGCGTGTAGCCCTTGCCCTCCATGCAGCCGGACCACGCATCGATCACCTCACGCACCCGGGGGTCCGCTTGGGACTTGACCAGGCTCTCGTGGTCCAGCCTGGACGGCAGGCCGAAGTCGATGCGCGCACCAAGCTGGTCGAACGCCTTCTGCTGGCAGCCACCCCGAGGGATCTTCTTCCCCTCGTAGGTATCCGGCGCGGGTTCCGCCTGCTGGCCGATGCCCTTGAGTCCGGTCAGCACGGCGCGGGCGGCGGGCGACAGCTCGGGCGGCGGTGGACGCTCCTCCGATTCGGGAGGGAGTTGGTAGCCGTACTGGGCGGCCTTCTCCCGGTCGCTGATGCCGTACCGGCGCGGCAGGTTCGAGTCGTCCGCGTTCGGCGGCGGGTTCACGCCCACGGGTGGGAACTTCACCGTGAACCCGAAGTCGGACATGCACCTGGTTTCCAGCATGCGCCCGGCACGCTCGATCACCATTGAGTCCTCGTAGGTCTGCATGTACGCCTGCAACGGCAGCGTCAGCCCCTTGGCCAGACCCGAATCCGCCACGGCCTTCGGCCACTTCGCCGTGTCACCGACCGCTGGGGTCGCGCCTGCGCCGGTGTCTGCGGCAGGCGTTCCCTGGGTCGACGAGCAGGCGGTGAGCAGGGCGGACGCGGCGGCGGCGGTGACCGCCACCGCGATCCGGAACCGGCGTTCGGCCCTATGCGAAGTGCAACGACGCATTTTCGTTCTTCAGCGTGGAGTCGAGATTGGTGCTGGAGGCGCAGCTCCAGTAGTGCGGGATGGACTGGGAGTGGCCCGCATAGCCCGAGTTGTAGTACACGCGGTAGCCGTCCACGGTCGAGCAGTTGTTGGCGGACGCCGCGTTGTTCTTCACCTTCTGGCCGCCGCCGTCACCCTGGCCCTTGAGGAAGATGTAGATGTAGTGGACGGCGCTGGCCCCGTTGTAATTGACGTAAGTGCCGGCGAGGTCATAGATGTTGCCGTAGAACTGGGCGAAGCTGCCCGACGGGTTTCCCTGGCCCGACGTGGCGACCGAGTGGTAGTTCAGGATGAGGTCGCCGTAGGCGCAGTTCATGAACTCGCAGTTGTCGCTGACGTACTCCGTGGTCACTCCCGCGGCGGCCGGCCCCCCTGAGAACCCGACCGCCGAGACCGCGGAGAACAACGCGGCGATGGCCATGCCTGTGCGTCTCATACGCATGAAACTCCCCCTTTATTCAGCCGTTGCCGCAGCTGGCAACAGCGCCGGAACGGTATAGACCAAGTAGGTCCGGACGTAACCCTGTTCGATCATGGACGCGTCAGTCAAGCCCGAATGGCAGGCGTGACCTCCCTGGGCGGCGTGAGAAGGAACACGTGGTTTAAACCAATCCCTGTGAAGATCCTTGGAGTGTCCTGTGGGCATGATCTTGGCGCGGACCGATCAACATTCGGGTCCGCACCTGTCAACCACCCATGGAAGAAGTCGTGTTGAAACACCCCAGAACGAACCGTCCTTGGATGGCGGGCCTCGCGGCCGGCGCCGTCCTGGCCGGGCTGATACAGAGCGGTGCGGCGCAGGCCGCCATACCGGAACGCCCACCGACGAAACCCTCGCCCAAAGCCGCTGCCCACCCCGAGGGATCGGGCCGGGTCAGCGATCCCGACCAGCGGCTCGGCAAGGGCTGGGCCACCTCCGAGGACCGGGCGGTCACGGCCGCCGCCGACGCCGACGGGTTGCACATCCTCGCCGCCGAGGCCGAGACGGCCTACGCCTGGCAGACGGCAGCGGTCCTCAACGAACCGGGCATGCCCGCCGATTCATGGATCGGCAACCAGTGCGTCATGGACGACTCCCATGTCGCGGCCGTCTACGCCCCGCGAGCGTTCACGAACAAACCGGACCTGATGCAGGGCGGCGCGTTCACCGCGATCGTGAACACGAAGACCGGCGACGTCACGAAGCTGCCCTTCACCGCGACGCTCGCCTACTTCGACCCCACGTGCAACACGACCACGCACACCGCCGCGTTCACCCAGTACCGCGACATGAACGACGTGTCGAAGGTCAAAACGCGAGTGATCACCGTGGACACCGCCGGCAGGACCGTGCTGAAGTCGGGTGAGCTGCGCGGCCAGGTGTCGTCGGCGGCACCGGTGTCGGACGGTTTCGTCGCCGGCCTGGGCCGGGACCTGGTCCACATCAACGGCTCGGGCCGAATCCGCAAGCTCGCCACCGGCGACAGCATTCCCTTCGACATCCGTCCCATGACGGACGGCCGGATCGGCTTCGTGGACCGTAAGGGCACGAAGACGGCACAGGCGAAGGTGTACAGCGGCCGTGGCAGGCCGAAGACCGTGGCCACCGGCCGCCTCGGCGACCTCGACCTCACCCCCGGCGCGAACGGCCGCGCCTTCCTCACCGGACACGCCAAGGACGTCCGGGTGAAGGGAACCGGTGTCACCAGGCTGGACGCACCGGCCGACACCGCTGTCTCCTCGCACGGCCGGCTCGCCGTCGAACCGGTCCTGACGCCCGGGGTCCGAGCCGGACTGACCAGGATCAGGTCGGTCGGCAAGGGGTTCAACAAGGTGGACGAGCCGCAGGCCGGGGTACGCGACCGGTCGGGCGAGGCTCCCGCCACAGGTGCCGACGACACCACACTCACCGTCACCTCGACCGCCACCACGACGGGTGAGGAGATCGAACAACGGGTCGTTTCCACACCGCCACGCATGGACGACGGTCTGTCACCCGCGCTGACCGGTGACACCAAGCCACGCACTCTGTCGCGCACCTCGGCCACGGCGGCGGACGCCCCCGTCTCCCACGACCCGCGGGACACCGACCGCTGGTGCTCGGTGTCCCGCAACGACATGAGCCTCCAGGCGCTGCAGCCGACGCCGAACCAGGTGGAGTGGGCCGTCGACATGGCGGTGCGCGGCGAGTTGCACGGCAACTGGCTGCGCCAAGGCGACTACCGCAGTCAGGCCGGTCTGGGCACCATCGATCCGCAGGGTCTGTTCAAGCGTCCGGAGCTCGTGGGCGGCGGACGGATTCCCGCCAACGTCCTGCTCGGGATCCTGGCCCAGGAATCCAACCTGTGGCAGGCCGAGTCCGGGGCGATTCCCGGCCAGATGGGCAATCCGCTGGCGGCCGTCGACGGCTACTACGGCCATAACGCGAAGGACACCCTGCTCGGATACTGGCGCATCGACTGGGAGGACTCCGACTGCGGTTACGGAGTCGGGCAGGTGACGGACGGCATGCGGCTGCCCGAGCACAAGAAGCCGGGCCAGACCAGTCTCGACCCGAAGCTCCAGAAGCTCGTCTCGATCGACTACGCGGCCAACATCGCGGCTTCCATGAAGATCCTCGCGGACAAGTGGAACGAGGTGCACACCTCCGGGCAGCGGGTCACCGTCAACAACGACGACCCGTCCCGGGTGGAGAACTGGTTCACCGCCGCCTGGAACTACAACCTCGGTTTCAACCCGCCCTCGGCGTCCGGCGAGAACGGGGGCAAGTGGGGCCTGGGCTGGTACAACAACCCGGCGAATCCCATGTACAAGGAAGGCGCCTGGGACCACCCGTTCATGGATGTCAGCATCGACCCCGACTACATCCGGGACGCGGCACACCCGCAGTACTGGCCGTACGAGGAGAAGGTGATGGGCTGGTCCGCCTGGTCCATCGACACCGGCTTCTCGTACGCCACGGACGGCCGGCAGGACTGGAAGGGCGAATCCGGGTTCTCCTCGGCGGGCTTCCGCCCGGCCTGGTGGACGACCGTCGAGGACCGCCGCCATGTCAGCCCGCCGCTCGACACCTTCTGCAACGAGAAGAACAACTGCAGTACGACCAGCCCGATCGACTGCCCGGACGAGGCATGCTATCGGCAGTTCTGGTGGAACGAGGAGAACGCCACCTGGAAGGCCGACTGCGCCACGACCTGCGGAAACGAGAACATCAAGTATGTCACCCTGCGCTCCGAACCCGGCCGGGGCTACCGGCTGAAGAACGGAACGCCGGTGTGCGGCACCGCTCCCTCGGGCTCGGACGTGGTGACATCCATCCCGAACGGCACCGAAACCTGGTCGACCTGCGGTGCGGCGTCCTCCACCGGCAGCTTCCAGTTCACATTTTTCCCCGACTGGGACGGCCACTACGAGGCGAAGGCGGACCTGCACTCGATCGGCGGTGGCCACGGCGGCCACTTCTGGTACACCCATACCCGTAACGAGGACCACCTCGGCGGGGACGGCAACCGGATGTCGATCGAGGGCACCTGGACGGCGGGCAAGTCCTACGACCTCGCCGCCGTGTACGCCTACATCCCGGACACCGGCGCGCAGACCCGGCACGCCCGGTACGTGATCAGTGGTGCCTCCGGCGGCCCGTACGAGCGCTATGTCGACCAGAACGCGAACAACGGCAAGTGGGTCCAGCTCGGCGCCTACCAGTTCACCTCGACGCCGAAGGTCACGCTGACCAACTACACCAAGACAGGCACCGCCGACCGGGACGTCGCCTGGAACTCCGTCGCGTTCAAGCCGATCAAGGGCACTTTTGTGCACCGGTCCGTCACGGCGGCCGCCATCTTCGACCCGAACCAGGAGCTCAACTCGAACTGGCCGGTGTCGACCGAGATCAACTCACCCGTCCGGTCGATGAAGTCGCTCTACGACTGGGGCATGGGGCTCGCCTACCAGGGCCCCCTGTGGAACAACACCGAGGCCGACGCACACGGTCTGACCTCTGAGGCACGCTGCCCGACGGCGGACGCCGTCGGTGAGTGCACGGGACAGAAGACGTGGGACGCGGCCGACGCCTGGGCGAAGGACATCAAGGCAGGCGGCTGGGAGCCACGCGCCGACGGTTCGGCCCCCGCCATGTCGATCCCGGTGTGGATGGCCATGTCCAACCAGCGCCCCGACCCGTCCAAGTCGGCGTCCGAGGCGTACAAGGACCCCAACAGCTACAAGATCAGATCCGATGTGAACGTGACCTTCGTGGTCGGTGAGGACGGAAAGATCGTCGAGGGCAGCGTGGGGTCGGACTTCCGCTCCCGCGTCGGCAACGCCCACCTGCCCCACTTCGTCACGAAGATCATGAAGACCATCGAGGCGGACTACGACATCCCCGCGCCGGACATCGACTACTCCACTCAGGACGCACTGGAGTACGGCGAGGACCGTTACTCACGTCCCTACACGGACGGAGACACGCCTGGCCAGGCATACTTCCCCCACTTCCGCGGTGCCCGCCTCGACGACGCGGGGGAGTGCGTGGACTTCCGTGGCGTCGGTGGCGGTGTGCACGGCTACCGGGCGATGATCGGCCACGAGTACATCAACGACAACGTCAAGGCGTGGGTCGACGCCATCAACTCCAACCTGGAGACGAATTACGCCGTGAAGCGGTTCGCGGGGGACGTCTACTCGATGTTCTTCAAGAACACGGGATCGGGGACCAACAACATGGGCGGATCCATGATCGGCAATGCCCCGCCGATCTGGCAGGACATCTCCGCGGCCTTCTGCGCGGACGGGTCGGTCAAGCCGACCCATCTGCGTGAGGACAAGGACGCCAACCCGTCGAACGGGATCGTCTTCCAGTCCTACATGCCCGACCTGTACGTGTACGTCGACGGCCTCATGACCGACAACCTCGGTAACCCGTCGAACCACCGGGTCAACGTCGGCGACTGGAAGAACTTCTCCAACTTTCCCCTGACCGCTCCGAACGGAAACGCGTACGGCTCGTGTGACGTGTACCACCGCGGCAGCGGCGGCAACCCGTGGGGCGTGGACGCACCGGTTCCGTTCCTTGGTGACGGCCCGGGCAACCGGCCGGACGGGGTGGTGCACTGTGACGAGCCGGCGAACCGGTTCACCGTCAACCTCACACGGTGAGGGGTGAACGAACCGGCGTTCTGACGCACTGAGAGGATGAGGGGACCGACCCGCACCGGTCGGTCCCCTCATCCGGCGATCGGAGGGATGCAGCCTCGTGGGCTTTCTGTACCTGGCCTTCTTCGGCCTACTTCTCTACCTGGGCCCCGCGGTCCTGCTCTGCAGGAAGGTGGCGGTCAGGACGACCAAGCGGATGGGCTGGCTGATGGCGTGCGTGCTGATCGTGTTTCCCGCGGTTCTCCTCACCATCGGGGGATTGATCGACGCCCGGAATGCCGCGTCATGACCCACCCGTGATTAACTGCGCCTCTCCCTCTCCAGGGCGGGGCATACGGTTTTACGGAGGGGGCGCGGGTGTTCGGCAAAGTGGGGCGGATGGTTCGGAACCTGGAGGCGACCGGGGTCGGGCTGGTGCCGGATCACGCGGTCGTCGTGGACGCGCCGGACGCGCGGGCCGTCGAGGCGCTGGCCGCGGCCCGCCGGGGGGCGTACGAGGCGGTGCGCGCGCTCCTTGCCGCCACCCGCGCGGAGGGTGACTGGATGCTGCGGCACGAGGTCGTCACCGCCCTCGCCGAGAGCGGCGCGGTCTGGCCGGGGGCGGCGCCGGACGATCCCGACGCGCTTGTCGTCGAGGCGTTCCGGCGTATCGAGGAGGCGTGGGAGGTCCGTACGGCCGCGTGGGCCGAGGACGTGGGCGAGGAGCGGTTCCGGGCTTTCCACGCGCTGCTGGACGATGCGCTGCCGGTCATCGAGGCGGCCGTCGCGGCGAGCCCCGGCGACCCGGTGCCGTGGTCCGCCGTGCTGCCCCACTGCATCGGTGCCCAGGCCCCGCGTGACGTCTTCGAGGACTGCCTGGGCCAGGCGCTCGCCTGCGCGCCGCACCATCTGCCCACCCATGTGCACGCGGTGCAGTATCTCGCCGCCAAGTGGCACGGCAGCCATGAGGAGATGTTCGGTTACGCGGCGGGCGTCGCCGCCGACGCGCCGGAGGGCTCGCCCCTGCGCGCCCTGGAGGTCGTCGCGCTGGCCGAGCTCGGCCCGGAGGAGAGGAAGCGGGGAGTCCTCGGCCCCGACCGGATCGACGCGATCATCGCCACCGCGCAGGCGTACTCCGTCTCGCGCCCGCCCGAGGACCACGCGGCGCGGCTGATCCGCAACCACCTGGTGTGGGCGCTGAACGGGCGGGAACGCTGGGCCGAGTCGCTGGACGTCTACCGGTCCATCGGGCGGTACGCCACCGCGCACCCGTGGGTCTACATGGGCGAGCCCCTGGCGGCGTTCCGGGAGGTCCGGGAGTGGGCCAGGGCCGGGCTCGCCGCCGCCGTCCCCCGTAACGGCACCGTCCCCGCCCCCGGCGTACCGCTGCCGGAGTCCGCGCGGGCGGAGGCGGCCCACGAGATCGCGTACGTGCCCGGCGTACCGCAGCGCGTCTCGCAGGAGCTGCTGCTGTGCGGGGCGACCGTCCGGCTCGCCCCGGCCGGGCGGTGGACGCTGATGGAGCCGGCCCCCTCGCAGGAGCCGCCGGGCAAGCGCGGGCGCCGGGCGACGGTGCTGCGGCTCGACGGGCTCGCGGCGGTGGCGGAGACCGCGTTCGACTCCGTCGGGCTGACCACGCTGGTCGCCCGCTGCGAGGGGCGCGGGGCGCGGGTCCTCAGCGTCGTAGCCAAGGGCCGGACGGCCGTCCGGCACCGGTGGGCGGGGGCCGGTTCCACGCCGTCCCAGGAGACCGCGCGCGGGCACGCGGAACTGCTCGTCGCGGCGGCCGGGCAGGGCGACGCCCGCGAGATCGCACGGCTGCTGCGGGACCCGGGCGACCCGTCGGAGCTGCTGATCCGCACCCTGACCGCGCTGGGCCTCCCGCCGCTCCCGGCCGGCTACGGCGAGCGTGCCGAGGTGCTGGCCGACGCCCGGGGCGCCACGGTCCACCGGGCCCGGTCGCTGTGGCAGGGCATGAAGGACTTCATGAGCGACGAGACGGACCCGAACCCGCCGTTGCAGCTGGACGGGCGGTGACGGGTGGCCGGTGTCCTACGTTGGGTCACATGAACTCCATACGATGGGACATGGGCGGGGACCTGGGGGTCGCCCGGGTCGGCTACGGCGCGATGAAGCTGACCGGATGGCCCCGGGGCGAACGGCCGGGGCGGGACAGGCCCTAGCCCCCCACCAGCACCCCCACCAGCCGGGTCATCGCCGGGCGGGGGTCCGGCGCGTCCGGCCATGTCGTCATCAGGAGGTGGTGCGCGGTGCCGACCATCGCCAGGGCCGCCGTGGGGGCGTCCACCGTCGATGGCACCCTGCCCCGGGCCTGCTCGTCGGTCAGGTAGGCCGTGATCGCGTCCTGGACCGCGGTGAAGCCCGGGGCGCCGGACTCCAGGGCCTGGCGGACGCGGGTCGTGGCTGCCGGGCGGGTCATGGCCAGGCCCGAGATCGCGGGGCCGCCGGAGGTGAACAGGGCGAGGACCACGGTCTCCAGGTTCTCCTGGACGGTCGCCCGGCCGGTCAGCGACGCGAGGGCGCGGGCCTTCTCGGCCGTCCGGGCGAACCGGTCCAGGCAGAGTTCCGCGATGAACGCGTCGAGGCCCGCGAAGTGCGTGTGCAGGAGCCCCTTGGCGCAGCCCGCCTCCGTCGTGACGGCCCGGCTGGTGAGCGCGCCGGGGCCGTCCCTCTCCGCGATGCGCTCGGCCGCCGCGAACAGCCGCTCGCGCACGTCCGGCGTCGCCACTCCGCGCGGTGACATGGGCCTTCTTCCGTTCTGCTTCCTCCGCCCCTGACGGGCGCGACCGCTCCGGATGGTATCGGGGATTGCGGGTTTGGGCGCTCGCCCATACTGTTTGGGCGTACGCCCATACCTCGGCGCCCACCCAGGAGGCACCCGTGTCCGAGATCGTCAACACCGAGCAGGCGCAGGCGTGGAACGGCCCCGAAGGCGCGCACTGGGTCGTCCATCAGGACCGCTGGAACGCTGTCAATGGCGGCTTCGACGCCCCCCTCCTCGACGCCGCCGGCATCACCGCCGGCCATCGCACCCTCGACCTCGGCTGCGGCACCGGGCGGACCACGCGCCTCGCCGCGCTCCGGGCACCCCGGGGGAGCGCGACGGGCCTCGACCTGTCCGGGCCGATGCTCGCCGAGGCGCGGGCCCGCGCGGAGCGGGAGGGCGTCGGCAACGTGTCCTTCGTCCAGGGCGACGCCCAGACGCACCGCTTCGAGCCCGGCGCCCACGACTCGGCGATCAGCCGGTACGGGGTGATGTTCTTCGCCGACCCCGTGGCCGCCTTCGGGAACATCGGCCGCGCGCTGCGCCCCGGCGGGCGCCTCGCCTTCGTCTGCCCGGCCGACGCCGCGCTCAACGACTGGGTCGTGGCGATGGCCGCCCTCCGCGGTGTCCTCCCGGTCGGCGACTTCGGCCGGCCGGGGCTCCCGGGGATGTTCTCGCTGGCCGCCCCGGACCGCATCCGCGAGATCCTCACGGCGGCGGGCTACTCCCGTATCACCGTCAACCAGGCCCAGGCGTACGGGACATGGGGCGCCGATGCCGGGGACGCGGCGGACTTTCTGCTGGGCACGGGGCCGGGGCGCCATCTGATGCGGCAGGCCGATCCGGCGGCCCGCGCCCGTGCGCGCGAAGTCCTCGCGGGCCATCTGCGCGGCCACGAGGCGGCGGACGGCACGGTCCGGCTGCGCAGCACCTCCTGGCTGGTCACGGCGGACCGGCCCGCACGACCGTAAAATCATGCAAGCGCGCTTGATTGTTCCCGGGCCTGCTGCCACGCTCGACACCACGGCCGGCAGAGAAGGAGTACGCGTATGAGCCCGCTCGCACCGCCCGCCCACACGCGCGGCGTCACCACCCTCACGCTCGACTCGCCCGGCAATCGCAACGCGCTCAGTGCCGGGCTCGTCGCCGGTCTCGCGGAGGCGCTGGACGCGTGCGCGGCCGACGAGTCCGTGCGGGCCGTCGTGCTCACCCACACCGGGACCACCTTCTGCGCGGGCGCGGATCTGCGGGCGCCGGCCGATCCGCACGACTTCGTGGCCCTGATGCGGCGGATCGTCGCGCTGCCGAAGCCCGTGGTGGCCCGGGTCGACGGGCATGTGCGGGCCGGCGGGCTCGGGCTGCTCGCGGCCTGCGACATCTCCGTCGCCGGGACCGGGTCGACCTTCGCGCTCACCGAGGCACGGCTCGGCCTCGCGCCCGCCGTGATCTCGATGCCGCTGCTCCCGCGCATCGACCCGCGCGCCGCCGCCCGCTACTACCTGACCGGCGAGAAGTTCTACGCGGACGAGGCCGAGCGCATCGGCCTCGTCACGATGGCCGCCACCGACGTGGACGGCTCGCTCGGCCTCGTACTGGACGATCTGCGGCGGGCCTCGCCGCAGGGGCTGGCGGCGTCCAAGGCGCTGGTCACGGCTACTGTGCTCCAGAGTTTCGACCAGCACGCCGAAGACCTCATCGCCCGTTCCGCCCGGCTCTTCGCCTCCGACGAGGCCCGGGAGGGGATGACGGCCTTCCTCGAACGACGGGACCCCGCATGGGCGTTGTGACACCGGGCGGCAGCAGCCCGGGCCCCAAACAGGACCGCAGCCGCGCCACCCGCCGGCGCCTCCTGGAGGCCGCGGTGGCCTGCCTCGCCGAGCACGGCTGGGCCGGGTCCACCGTCGCCGTCGTCGCGGAACGGGCCGGGGTCTCGCGGGGCGCCGCCCAGCACCACTTCCCCACCCGCGAGGACCTGTTCACCGCCGCCGTCGAATACGTCGCCGAGGAACGCTCGGCCGCCCTGCGCGCCGTCCCCGACCAGGACCGCGCCGCCGTCGTCGCCGCTCTGGTCGACCTCTACACCGGCCCCCTCTTCCGCGCCGCCCTCCAGCTCTGGGTCGCCGCGTCCAACGAGGAGCAACTACGCCCCCGGGTCACGGAGCTGGAGGCCAGGGTGGGCCGCGAGACCCACCGCATCGCCGTCCACCTGCTGCGCGCCGACGAGGCGCGGCCCGGGGTGCGGGAGACCGTGCAGGGGCTGCTCGACATGGCCCGGGGGCTCGGCCTCGCCAACGTCCTCACCGACGACACCGCCCGCCGCCGCAAGGTGGTCGCCCAGTGGGCGGAGCTGCTGGACACGGCCCTGGGCTGAGCGGACCGGGGAAACGCCTTGGTGTCCCGGGAACGCCCGGATAGGGTCCCCGGCATGACCAGCAGCGCCACGCCCCCCTTCCCCCAGCACATCGAACTCACGGGTGAGGGGCTCGTCCTGCGCGACTGGACCGAGGACGACCTCGCGGCCATGCCGGGGCTCTTCGACCACCCGGACATCGCGCACTGGACGCCGATCGTCTCGCCGTTCGACGCCGAGGCCGCCCGCGCCCGGCTGGTGAAGGCCCGGCAGCTGCGGGCGGACGGCACGGCCGTCCTGCTCGCCATCACGCTGGACGGCGGCGCCCCGCTCGGCGAGGTCATGCTGAGGCGCGCCCCGGAGGGCACGGAGCTGGGTTACGCGGTCGGCCCCGCCCACCGCGGGCAGGGGCTCGCCGGGCGGGCGGTGCGGGTGATGGCCGCGTACGCCTTCGAGGAGCTGGGCGCCGACCGGGTCATCCTGGAGCTGGAGGCGGAGAACGCGGCCAGCGTCGCCGTCGCCACCGCGACCGGCTTCCGGCTGCTCGGCGTACCGCTCATCGAGGGCGAGGAGAAGGGGCGCCCGTACGCCCTCCAGACCTGGGCGCTCGACCGGTCCTAGGGCCTGTCGGACACGCCCTGGACCCCCGCGCCCTCCCGTGTGCCCGGCACCGGCAGTTCCGCCACCGCGTCCACCGGTTCGTCCAGCACCCGCAGGGAGCGGGTCAGGTGCAGGGCGACCGCCAGCGCGGCCATCAGCACCATCAGGAACAGCACCGCGCCCTGCACGCCGAGCCGGTCGCCCAGGAAGCCGGCGGCCAGCGGGCCCGTCCATTGCAGGGCCTGCATGCCGAAGCGGCTCACGGCGGAGACCCGGCCGCTGTACTCGTCGGGCACGAGCCGGACCTCGTACGACTCCAGGATCACGTTCAGCGGGACCATCGCCGCCGTCGCCACGAGCAGCACCGCGCCGATCTGCCAGGGCTCGGGGACCAGGGCGACGACGGCGAAGGACTCCACGAAGACCCAGGCGGAGACCAGCAGCGCGGTCCGGGCGCGGACCCGGGCCAGCAGGAGCGGGCCGATCACCGCGCCGACGACCCCGCCGACCAGGGCCGTCGCGTTGACGAGGCCGATGGTCTGCGGGTCGCCGCCGCGGTGCTTCACGAGGGCGATCAGCAGCAGGAAGAAGCCCTGGGCGACCGCGTTGAGCAGCGCCACCCAGATCACCGTGAACCGCAGATAGGCGTGGTCGCGGACGAAGCGGTAGCCGGCCAGCACGTCCCGGCCGATGCCGGGGCGCTCCGCGCCCGGTGCGCGGTCCGGGCCGAGCGGGCGGCGGATGAGCGCGGCGCCCAGGGACGCGAAGAGGAACGACACCGCGTCCGCCAGGAAGGGCGCCCAGCGCGCCGCCGAGAACAGCAGCCCGCCCAGCGGTGCGCCGATGACCCGGGCCGCCATGTCCCGGCCCATCGAGCGGGCGGTGGCCTCCCCGATCTGCTCCTTCGGCACGATCCGGCGCAGCGAGGGGATCGTCGAGCCCGAGGTGATCCCGGACGCGGCACCGGCCACGCAGGCCAGGACGCACAGCAGCCACAGCGCGAGTTCGCCCCGGTGGACGGCGTACGCGACCGCGCCGAGCGCCGCCGCCTGCACCAGGGGGCCGGTGATCAGGATGAGCCGGCGGGAGACGCGGTCCGCGAGCGCGCCGCCGAGGAGCGTGGTCGCGAGGGTGCCGACCATCGTGGCGGCGGTGATCACCCCGGCCCGGGCGACCGATCCGGTGGCGTACAGGATCAGCAGCGGGAAGGCGATGTTCGAGACGCTGGTGCCGAGCGCGGAGAGGCCGTGCCCCGTCCACCAGCCGACGTAGTCCCGGTTGCGCCACAGCGAGACCCGGGCACCGGCGGGCGGATCGTCCTGGGGCGGGCCCGTCTCCGTACCGTCACGTCGCATGCCCGCTGGTTCCTCTCGGTGGGGTTTCGCGCACTGGTCCCATTCGATGCTGCCGGGGCGAAACCCCGCCGACCAGGCAACGAACCGGCAGTACGGGGCCGTTCGGGGCGGGGTGCCAGTTGCCGGGTTCCTGCCTGGAAGGCGTTCCCGGGCGTTGGCAGGATCGCCGGGGACCCGCCCCCCCGCAGACGTATAGAGGAGACCCGCTATGCCCGCCAGCACCGGCCCCCATGCCGTCGTCCCGTTCGCGGCGACCGTCGCAGCGGAGGGGGTGGCGGCCGGTGACCCCGGCCGTCCGGAGCGGGGCGGGGACGCGGTGGGGCGGGGGCTGCCCGCGATCCGGGCGGCCGTCGCCGCCGCGCTCGCCGGGGTCACCGGGCTGCCGGCCGACGACGTGCCCTGGGACACCGGGCTGACCGCGCTCGGCGTGACCTCGCTGGAGATCGGCCGCGTCTGCGCCCGGCTCGGCGACGCGCTCGGGCGGCCGGTGCCGATCTCGCAGATCTACCGGCAGCGGACCGCCGCCGGGCTCGCGGAGTGGATTCACGCCACGGACGGGCGGCCGCGGCAGGCACCCGGCGAGGGCGCGGAGGCCGGAGACGACACGCGCGCCCCGCTCTCGCCCACGCAGACCTTCATGTTCATGAAGCACGTCTTCAAGCCCGACGACCTGTCGCTGCACTCGGTGCGCTGCTGGCGCATCGAGGGCCGCCCCGACCGGGCCGCGCTGGCCGCCGCCGTGGAGTACCTGCACCGCAGGCACCGCTATCTGAGCGCCGAATACCTCTTCCAGGAGCAGCCGTACGTCCGCCCCGCCGCCCTGCCCGCCCCGCCGCTCGGCGCGTTCCTCGCGGACACCGAGGAGGAGGCGAAGAGCGTGCTCGCCCGCGAACTGGCCAAGCCCTTCCGGCTGGTGCGCGGCGATGTGTGGCGGCCGGTCTTCGTCGCGGTGCGCCAGGCGCACGTCACCCTCTTCGGATACGCCGTCCACCACGTGGCGTTCGACGGCGGCTCTTCCGAGGTCCTGGCGCACGACCTGTCGGCCGCCTACAACGCGTACGCCGAGGGCCGGACGCCCGATCTGGAGCCCGCCCCCGGCCCGCGCGAGGTGGCGGAGGCGCTGGAGGCGCATCTCCCGTACGTGGATCTCGACGCCCAGCGCGAGTACTGGCGGCGCACGATCAACGGCATGACGCCGCTGGACTACCCGGGCGGTGCGGAGGCGCCGCGCGGGACGCCCTGCCGGATGATCGACCTGCCGCTGCCCGCCGGGCTCGCCGACGGGGTGCGGGGGCTCGCGCAGCGCCACGGGGTCAGCCCGTTCGCCGTGTACTTGAGCGCGTACGGGCAGGCCATGGCGGAGCTCGTCGGCGAGCACGACTTCGGTGTCGGCACACCGGTCAACCGGCGCGGCAACAGCGTCCTGAGCCGGGCCGCGGGCTGCCTGATCGACATTTTGCCGCTGCGGCCGAGGACCGACCCGGACGCTTCGCCCGCCGCGTCGATCGCCGCCACCGCGGCGGCCGTCGCGGAGGCGTTCTCCGCGCAGGACCTGTCGATCTCGGAGATCGCCGGGCTCCAGCTGAAGACGGAGTCCACGGACCGCAACCGGATGTTCCAGACGATGTTCGTGCTCCAGGACAACGGCCTGGGCGAACTGGCCCTGAAGGGGATGGCGTCGCAGTTCTTCCGGCCGCACTACCCCGGGGTCTCCGGCGAGGTGCACGCCGAGGTCTGGCCGGCCGCCGGAACGCACGGGCGGCTGGTGATCGGCTACCACCCGGACCGGACGTCCGGCGCCTTCTGCACCCGGCTCGCCGAGTCCGTGCTGGACCGGCTCACCGGATACCTGGCCTGATCCGATGACCGTCACGTCCGGGGACAACCCGTGGATCGGCAGCCGGTTCGGCGCCGTGGACCGGCCGCGTACGCGGGTGATCTGCCTGCCGCAGTCGGGCGCGGGGCCCGCCGCGTTCACCGCCTGGCGGCCGCATCTGCCGCCCGGCGTCGAGATCGCCACCGTGACCCTGCCCGGCCGGGGGCCCCGGACCGCCGAGCCGCTGCCCCCGGACCCGGCCACCGTGACGCGCCGGCTGCTCGACGGGCTGCGCCCCGAACTCGATGTGCCGTACGTCCTGTTCGGGCACAGTCTGGGCGCGCTGCTGGCCCACGCGGTGACCGCGCTGGCCGCCCGGGAGGGGGTGCCCGCACCGGCCGCGCTCGTCGTGTCCGGGTCGCGGGCGCCGCACACCCCGCCCGGCGCCTCGGTCGCGGCCTACGACGACCGGGGCCTGGCCGACTGGCTGACCGGGATCGGCGGGCTGCCGCCGGAGCTGCTGCGGCACGGCGCGTACGCCGCGTACGTGTTCCGCACGGTCCGCGCCGATCTGGCGCTGGCCGAACGGATCGTGACGGCCGGGCCGGTACGGGTCGGCTGCCCGCTCCATGTGTTCGGCGGGGTGGACGACACGCTCGCACCGCCCGCCCTGATCGAGGGGTGGCGCGCCTGCGCGGCCGGCGAGCACACCACGACGCTGCTGCCCGGCGGGCACGGCTTCCCGCAGTCCGAACCGGCGGCGACCGTCGCCGCGCTGACCGGCGTCCTGCCGGTCCCCGTCCCCGTACATCCACCACAGGAAGGACCGTCCCGGTGACCACGACCGAGCAGACCGAAGCCATCCGCACCCAGGTGAGGGCCTATCTGACCGAGGAGCTGGCGACGCCCGTCGCCGACGACCTCAACATCTTCGGCGCGGGCCTCGCCAACTCACTGTTCACCATCCAGCTCGTGACCTACGTGGAGCGCGCGTTCGGCGTCCAGGTCGGCACCGACGAGCTGGACGAAGTGCACTTCTGCTCCGTCGACGCGATCACCGCGTTCGTCGCGGCCAAGCCGTCGCGCTCCGTCGCCTGACCACCCGCCCGCCCTCTCCTGCCGGAGGCTCCACGTGAAGCCGTCTCCTCTCGAAGCGGCCCTGCCCCTGTCGCCGTTGCAGGAAGGGATGCTCTTCCACGCCCTGTACGACGAGGAGGGCGTCGACGTCTACACGATCCAGGTCGCCTTCGGGCTGAGCGGGGCGCTCGACGCGGACCGGCTGCGGGCCGCGTGCGGGGCGCTGCTGGAGCGGCATCCGGTGCTGCGGGCGGGCTTCCAGCAGCGGAAGACGGGCGAGCCCGTGCAGCTGGTACGGCGGCGGGCCGCGACGCCCTGGACGGACCTCGATCTGAGCGGGCTCCCGGCGAACGAGCAGCGGGACCGGCTGGCCCGCTACCGGACCGACGACCGGGCCCGGGGCTTCGACATGGGGTGCCCGCCGCTGATCCGCTTCACCCTGGCGAGGCTCGCCGACGACGAGCACGTGATGATCCTGACGTACCATCACATCCTGCTCGACGCCTGGTCGTTCCAGATCGTGCTGCGCGACCTGCTGGTGCTGTACGCGGCCGGGGGCGACGGCCACGCGCTGCCGCCCGCGGTCCCCTTCGCCCGCTATCTCTCCTGGCTCGCCGGGCAGGACCGGACCGCGTCCCAGGACGCCTGGGCCGAGGCGCTGGCCGGGCTCGGCGAGCCGACCCTCGTCGCGCCCGGCGCCGACGCGGCCGGGGGCGCCGCGATGCCCCGCCTGGCCGCCGCCGAGCTGACCGAGGAGACCACCGGGGCGCTCACCGCCGCCGCCCGCGCGGCCGGGCTCACCCTCAACTCCGTGGTCCTGGCCGCCTGGTCGCTGGTCCTCGGCGGGCTGACCGGGCGCTGGGACGTGGTCTTCGGGCAGACCGTGTCCGGCCGCCCGGCCGGGCTGGACGACGTCGAGGACATCGTCGGCCTGCTCATCAACGCCGCCCCGGTCCGGGTGCGGCTCGACCCGGGCGAGGCGCTGGGCGCGCTGGCCGCCCGCATCCAGCGGGAGCAGTCGGCGCTGGAACCGCACCATCATGTGGGCCTCGCCGATGTGCGGCGGCGGGCCGGGCTCGGCGAACTCTTCGACACCTCCGTGGCGTTCGGGAACGCCCCGATGAGCTGGGACGACGTACGCGCACCGGCCGGCGGCCTGCGGCTGACCGCCGTCGAGGGCGACGGCTCGGCCGGCTCCACCCACTACCCGCTCAGCCTGATGGCCGTCCCCGGCAAGCGGCTGCGGCTTGAGGTCAACTACCGGCGGGACCTGTACGAGCGGGCCGAAGCGGAGAGCGTCGCCGCCCGGGTCCGCCACCTCCTGGAGACCTGGCTCACCGCCCCGGACACCCCGGTGGGACGCGTCGCACTGCTCACCCCGGACGAGCGGCGCCGGGTGCTGGACACCTGGAACGACACCGCGCACCCGGTCGCGGACACCACCCTGCCCCGGATGTTCGCCGAGCAGGCCGCCCGTACCCCCGACGCCGTCGCCCTCGTCGCCGAGGACGCCACCCTGACGTACGCCGAGACCGCCGAGCGGGTCCGCGCCCTGGCCGCCCGGCTGCGCGGGCACGGGGTCCGGCACGGCGACACCGTGGCCGTCGCGCTGCCCCGGTCCGCCGCCCTGGTCGTCGCCCTGCACGCGGTGCAGGCGGCGGGCGCCGCCTATGTGCCGGTCGACCCGGACCTCCCGGCCGAGCGGATCGGGTGGCTCCTGGAAGACGCCGCCCCCGCGCTGCTGCTCACCGGGACCGCGACGGCCGCCGCGCTGCCGGAGACGGCCGCGCCCCGGCTGCTGCTCGACGCACCGGTGGAGCCGGTGGAGCCGGGGGAGGACGTCTCCGGGGCGCCGGACGGGCCGCGAGGGGAGAGCGCGGCCTACGTCATCTTCACGTCCGGGTCGACCGGGCGGCCCAAGGGCGTCATGGTGCCGCACGCCGCCGTGGTCAACCGGCTGCGCTGGATGCAGGACCGGTATCCGATCGGGCCCGGGGACCGGGTGCTCCAGAAGACCCCGTGCGGGTTCGACGTCTCCGTATGGGAGTTCTTCTGGCCGCTGCACACCGGCGCCACCCTGGTCGTGGCGCGCCCGGACGGGCACAAGGACCCGGCCTATCTGGCGGAGCTGGTGCGGCGGGAGCACGTCTCCGTCGCCCACTTCGTGCCCTCGATGCTCCAGGTCTTCCTCCAGGAACCGGCCGCCGCGCGCCGCACCGGACTGCGGCGCGTCTTCTCCAGCGGCGAGGCGCTGCCCGTGGCCACCCAGAACCGCTTCCTGGACCTCCTCGGTCCCGAGGGCGCCGAGCTGCACAACCTGTACGGGCCGACCGAGGCGGCCGTCGACGTCACGTACTGGCAGTGCCGGCCGGACGCCGGGGCCGGGTCCGTGCCCATCGGCCGGCCCGTGTGGAACACCCGCCTGCTGGTGCTCGACAAGGCACTGCTGCCCGTCCCGCCCGGAGTCCCCGGCGAGCTGTACCTCGCGGGCGCGCAGCTCGCCCACGGCTACGCGCACCGGCCCGTCCTCACCGCCGAGCGCTTCGTCGCCGACCCGTACGGGGAGCCCGGCACCCGCATGTACCGCACCGGTGACGTGGTGCGCTGGACGGCCGACGGGGTCCTCGAATACCTCGGCCGCAGCGACGACCAGGTCAAGATCCGGGGCCTGCGCGTCGAGCTGGGCGAGATCGACACCGTCCTGGCCGGCCACGCGTCGGTGGCCCAGGCCGCGACCGTGGTCCGGGAGGACCAGCCGGGCGTGAAGCGCCTGGTGGCATACGTGGTGGCCGCGGGCACCACGGATGCCGGAGGGCGTACGGCCGCGCTCACCGCGCACGCGGCCGGGGCCCTGCCCGAATACATGGTCCCCGGGGCCGTCGTCTGGCTGGACCGGCTGCCGCTGACGCCGAACGGGAAGCTGGACCGCCGCGCGCTGCCCGCCCCGGCCGCCGCGACCGGCTCCGGCGGGCGGGCCCCATCGGGGCACGCCGAGGAGACCCTGTGCGCGCTGTTCGCCGAGGTGCTGGGCGTGGCCGCGCCCGGGGTGGACGACAGCTTCTTCGACCTCGGCGGCGACTCCATCATCTCGATCCAACTCGTCGCCCGGGCCCGCAAGTCGGGCCTGGTCATCACCCCGAAGGACGTCTTCACGCACCGGACCGCCGCCGCTCTCGCCCGGGTCGCCAGGACCGTCGCCGACCGCCCGGCCGAACACCCGGACGCGGGCGTCGGACCGCTCAGGCCCACCCCGGTCATGCACTGGCTCCGCGAGCGCGGCGGGCCCTCCGACGGCTTCCATCAGTCCGTCCTGATCCGCGTCCCGCACCTGGGCACGACCGACCGGCTGGCCCGGGCGGTCCAGCGGGTCCTGGACCGGCACGACGCGCTCCGCATGCGCCGCCTCGCCACCGGACCGGACGGCCGGGACTGGGCCCTGGACATCGCCGCACCCGGCACGGTCCGCGCCGAGGACCTGGTGCGCCGCCGCGACGTCACCGGCCTCGGCCCGGACGCGCTGCGGGCGGCCGTCGCCGAGGAGTCCGCCGCCGCCCGCGACCGGCTCGACCCCGCCGCCCGCCGCCTGGCCGAGGCGGTCTGGTTCGACGCGGGCCCCGACGCGGACGGCCGCCTCCTGCTCACCGTGCACCACCTCGCCGTGGACGGCGTCTCCTGGCGCATCCTGCTCCCCGACCTGCACCGGGCGTGGGAGTCCGCCGCCGACAGCGGTACGCCCGGACTCGACCCCGTACACACCTCGTTGCGCACCTGGTCCGAGCGGTTGCACACGGCGGCGCTCGACCCCCGGCACACCGAGCGGCTGCCGCTCTGGGAAGACATCCTGTCCGGCGGCGATCCCGCGCTCGCCGCGCGGCCGCTCGACCCCGCGCGCGATGTGTACGGGACCGCGCGCTCGCTGACCCTGACCCTGCCGGCCGCGTACACCGAACCGCTGCTGACCGGGGTGCCCGCCGCCTTCCGGACCGGCGTCGACGACATCCTGCTCACCGCGCTCGCCCTGGCCGTCGACTCCTGGCGCCGGGCGCGCGGCACGGACGGGGCGCGCGGGGTGCTCGTGGACCTGGAGGGGCACGGGCGGGAGGAGATCGCGGACGGGCTCGACCTGTCGCGTACCGCAGGGTGGTTCACCAGCCTGTATCCCGTACGGGTGGACCCCGGCACCGGTGGCCTCGACCGGGCCGTGAAGCGGGTCAAGGAGCAGCTGCGGGCCATCCCCGGCCACGGCATCGGCTACGGGCTGCTGCGCCACCTCAACCCGGACACGGCCGGCCCGCTCGCCGCGTACGCGCCCCCGCAGATCGGGTTCAACTACCTCGGCCGCATCTCCGGACCCGGCGAAGGCGTGTGGGACATCGCGGCCGAGGCCGACGCCGTGGTGTCCGGGACCGATGACGGGCTGCCCATGCCGCACGTCATCGAGGTCAACGCCGTCACGCACGACCTGCCGGACGGGCCCCGGCTCACCGCGACCTGGTCCTGGCCCGGGGCCCTGCTCACCGAGGCGGACGCGGCGGAGCTGGGCGAGGCGTGGTTCGCCGCCCTGCGCGAGCTCGTCGCCCACACCGCGCGGCCCGGAGCGGGCGGCCTCACCCCCTCCGACGTACCGCTGGTGGACATCGGGCAGGACGAGCTGGAAACCCTCGAAGCCACCTGGCCCGCGGGCCCGCCCACCGGGCTGCTGCCCGCGACGCCGCTCCAGGAAGGGCTGCTGCACCACGCCCGGTACGACAGCGGGGCCGCCGACGTCTACCACGTCCAGCTCGTCGCCGAACTCGAAGGCGCCCTGGACAGCGGGGCCCTGCGCCGCGCCTGCCAGGCCCTCACCGACCGGCACGAGGCCCTGCGCACCGGCTTCCCGCTGCTGGCCTCCGGCGAACCCGTCCAGGCCGTCGCCGGACGCGTCGAAGTGCCCTGGGCCGAGCTGGACCTGACCTGCCCGGACGGCTCGTCGCCACGCCCCCGGCTGGACGCCTTCCTGGCCCGCGACCGGCGGGCCAGGTTCGCCATGGACCGGCCGCCGCTGCTGCGGTTCACGCTGCTCAGGACGGGGCCGGACCGGCACGCCCTGGTCTTCACCAGCCACCACATCCTGACCGACGGCTGGTCCACCTCGGTGCTGCTGCGCGACCTGTTCACGCTGTACCTGAGCGGCGGAGACCCGGCCGCGCTGCCCCGGCCCGTCCCCGCCCAGGAGTACGCCGCCTGGCTGGCCGGCCGGGACCGCGAGGCCGCCCGCGAGGCGTGGCGCACCGCGCTCAAGGGCCTGCCCGGGCCGTCCCTGATCGCCCCCGGCCACGACACCGGCACCCTGACGACCCTCCCCGAGCGGATCACCGCCGAACTGCCGCAGGACCTCACGGCCGCGTTCACCGCCGCCGCCCGCGCGGCCGGGGTGACCCCGAACACCGTGGTCCAGGGCGCCTGGGGGCTGCTGATCGCCGAGCTGACCGGCCGCCGGGACGTGGTGTTCGGCGCGACCGTCTCCGTGCGGCCGCCCGAACTGCCCGGCATCGAGGACATGGTGGGCCTGTACATCAACACCGTGCCGGTCCGCGTCGACGCGGCCGACCCCACCGAGCCGCTGCGCGCCCTGCTCGTACGCGTACAGGCCGCCCAGGCCGGACTGGCGGACCATCACCACCTCGGACCCGCAGACATCCAGCGCCTCGGGGGCGCCGGGCCGCTCTACGACACGTCGATCGTCTTCGAGAACTACCCGAGAGCCGCGGCCCTGCCCGCCGTACCCGGCGCGGGCCTGCGCGTCGCCGACTTCCACGGCCGGGACGCCTACCACTACCCGCTCAAGCTGATGGCCGTCCCCGGCGACCGGATGTATCTGGAGGTCAGCCACCGCGCCGAGCTGGTGGACGCCGGACAGGCCGCCGCCGTGCTCGACCGGCTCACCGCGCTGCTCACCGCCTTCGCCGAGGACCCGGGGACCCCGGCCGGGGCGCTGCCCGGGACCGCGCTGCCCGTCCTGGCCGTGCGCGGGGTGCCCGCCGCGCCGCCCGCGCCCGCCGCCGCGCCCCCGGCGCGGACCGAGGCGCTGTGCGCGCTGTTCGCCTCGGTGCTGGGGCGCGAACACCACGGCGCCGACGAGGACTTCTTCGACGCGGGCGGCGACTCGCTGCGGGCCCTCCGGCTCGCCGGGCGCGTCCGGGAGGCGCTGGGCGCCGGGCCGGACCTCGTGACACTTCACCGTTATCGCACTCCGGCCGCCCTGGCCGCCGTGCTCGTACCCACCGAAGGAGAGCAGTGATGGCGAACCCGTTCGACAACGAGGAGGGGACCTTCGTGGTCCTGGTCAACGACGAGGGACAGCACTCGCTGTGGCCGTCCTTCGCGGAGGTCCCGGCCGGCTGGTCCGTGGCGCACGCGGAGTCCGACCGGGCGGCGGCGCTCGCGTACATCGAGGCCAACTGGACCGATATGCGGCCCAAGAGCCTCATCGACGCGACCGCGTAACACCCCGTCCCGTTCGTACGCCCCATCCCCTTCGTACGCCGCCGAGGAGAACGAGTCCATGTCCCGCACCCTGCACGACGTCGTGGTCACCGGCCTCGGAGCCACCACCCCGCTCGGCGGCACCGCCCCGGCCACCTGGCAGGCGCTGCTCGCCGGGCGCAGCGGCGCGGTCGCGCTCACCGGGCGGTGGGCGAAGGACCTGCCGGTGCGGATCGCCGCCCGGGCGGCCGTGGAGCCCACGTCCGTGCTGGACCGGATCGAGGCGCGGCGGATGGACCGGGCCGGGCAGTTCGCCGTCGTCGCGCTCCGCGAGGCGTGGGCGGACGCCGGGTTCACCGCCCCGGCCGGGCAGGACGGCGGCCCGGACGCCGACCGGACGGCGGCGGTCGTCGGCACCGCGTTCGGCGGGCTCGGCACGGCCCTCACGGGCGAGGAGGCGCGGCGGACCGGCGGGCCCCGGAAGGTCTCGCCGATCGCGGTCCCGATGCTGATGGCCAACAGCCCGGCCGCCCAGGCCAGCATGGTCATCGGCGCCCGGGCCTGCGCGCAGGCCCCGGCCACCGCGTGCGCGGCGGGCGCCGAGGCCGTGGCGGCCGGGCTGGACCTGATCCGGCTGGGGCGCGCCGATGTGGTCGCGGTCGGCGGGAGCGACGCGGCGATCCATCCGCTGGCGATCGCCGGGTTCGCGAACATGACCGCGTTGTCCCGGCGCAACGAGGACCCGGAGCGGGCCTCGCGCCCCTTCGACACGGGCCGGGACGGCTTCGTCATGGGGGAGGGGGCCGCGGTGCTGATCCTGGAACGGGCCGAGCACGCGCGGGCCCGGGGCGCCAGGATCTACTGCGAGGCCGCCGGGGCCGGGATGAGCGCGGACGCCCACCACATGGCCCGGCCCGAGCCCACCGGGAAGTCCCTGGCCCGGGCGATGGAACGGGCCCTCGCGGACGGCGGCCTCACCACCGCGGACGTGGTCCAGATCGGGGCGCACGCCACCTCGACCCCGGGCGGCGACATGATCGAGAGCCGGGCGATCGGGGCGCTGTTCGGGCCGGGCGGGGTCCCGGTGTCGGCGGTCAAGTCGATGACGGGCCATCTGCTGGGCGCCGCCGGGGCGTTGTCCGCGGTGGCGGCGGTGCTCGCGCTGCGGGACCGGGTGGCGCCGGCCACCGTGAACATCGAGGAGCTGGACGAGACCGTCGAGCTGGACGTGGTCCGGGCGGCCCCGCGCCCCCTGCCCGCCGGACCGGTCGCTGTGCTGAGCAACGCGTCGGGCTTCGGCGGCCACCAGGTGGCGCTGGCCCTGCGGGCGGGGTGAGGGGGAGGGGGAGGGGGCGCGGGATTCCGATGGGCGTCAGGCGCCGAGCGTGCGGCCGGACTCCTCGTCGAGTGTGTCGATGTACGCCTTGATCCATCCGTAGACCCGGTAGCCGTACCGGGTGCCGCGGTGCACGCGGATCAGGGAGGCGTCGGCCAGCTCGGCCAGGCCGCAGACGACGCTGCCCGCCGTCCAGGCGCCCGCCGGGTGGTCGCTCACCACGTCCTCGACGGTGAACGAGTCGAAGGACCGGGCCAAGTGGTGCAGCAGGTCCCGCTGTTCGGCGGTGAGCAGGTCGTAGCTCCAGCGCACGCTGTCCGCGAGATTCCGGTGGTGCGAGACCGCCGACAGGTCGAACCGGTCGAACATGTACAGCGCGGGACCGCTGTACAGCAGGGACTCCAGCGACACGGTCCGGATGCAGTGCGCGGCCGCCTCGATCGCGCGCGGCAGCCCGTCAAGCCGCCGGCACAGCTCGGCCACCTGCGGGAGGCGGCTGCCCAGGTCCAGCGTGGGCACGGTGGACCTGGCACGGCGCAGGAACAGTTCCACGGCGGCGGGGAGGGCGTCCGGGCTCCCGGTGACGCCGTCTCCCGCGTGCGGGGCCGCACCGCTCGTCGCCGGGTCCGCGCACGGCTCGCCCGCCGGGAGCGGGGACACCTCCCAGACGTCCGCGGACAGGACCGCCAGCGGCCGCCGTGAGGTGATCAGCACCCGGAGTCCGGGATGCGTCACGACGAGCCGCAGGACCAGCCGGGAGACCGTCGCGACGACGTGTTCCGCGTTGTCCACGACGAGCAGCAGGTCCAGCTCCCGGCCCGGCTCGCGGGCCACCGCCTCCGCGAGGACCGCGTCGACGGCCCGGTGCACCTGGTCCCGCGCGGCGGCCGGGTCCGCCGACTCGGGGACGCACGCGCCGAGTTCGACCACGCCGACGCCGTCCCGGAAGCGTTCCTGGAGGCGGGCGGCGGCGGTCAGGGCGAGCCGGGTCTTGCCGACGCCGCCGGGCCCGGTGAGGACGAGCAGCCTGCCCCGGCGCATGGTGCCCAGGACATGGCGCAGGTCGTCGTCGCGCCCGGCCATGGCCTCGGTGAGCGGGCGGGGGCCGCGCCAGCGGTCCGGGTCGACCGGATGCGGCCAGTGCCCGGAGGTGTCCCGTTGGCGGGGCAGGAAGAGCGGCGTGACCTCCTGGCCGGGGTGGAGACCCTCCGCGCCGGCGAGTTCGGCGAGCGAGGTCCCGAAGGCGCCCAGCAGCAGGTCGACGGAGGCGCGGCGGGGCCGGTTGTTGGAGCCGGTCTCGATGTTGCGGATGGTGCGCACGCTGACCCCGGAGCGCTCCGCCAGCTCCTCCTGGGTCCAGCCGCGGGCCTGCCTCCGCTCGGCGAGCAGATGGCGCAGCCGGCGGACGTCCGGCGTCGCGGACATGGGCTGTTCGATGGCCTCGATCATGTGCAGATCCCCCGATTGTTTCTCGTGGCCGTGGCGGTGTGACGCCGCCCCGCCCCGCCCGCCGGGAGCGGACGGGGGCACGGGGGCGTCGGGTGCTACCGGGTCACGAGGAAGGGTCGCTGCCGATGTGGGCGATGCGGTTGGCGTCGTCCACGAAGACGACGCGCGGTTCCCGCTTGCCGATCTCGTCCTCCTCCACCGACCCGTACGCGATGATGATGACGATGTCGCCCGGGGCGACCAGGCGCGCCGCCGCGCCGTTGATGCAGACGACGCCCGAGCCGCGCTCGCCCTCGATGATGTATGTCTCCAGGCGCGAGCCGTTGTTGACGTCCACGATGGCCACCTGCTCGCCGATCAGCAGGTCCGCCGCCTCCATGAGGACGGGGTCCAGGGTCAGCGAGCCCACGTAGTTCAGGTCGGCCTCGGTGACCGTCGCCCGGTGGATCTTGGACTTGAGCATGGTGCGGCGCATCGGGAAGTCCCCCTTCGAAGCGGACCGGATTCCGGTGAAGTGAATGAGAGATGGAGGGAATCCGGCCAGATGTTGACGTTGGCGTTTCAGGCGGGGGCCGTCCGTACATGATGGAAGAAACCCCCGCCGGGTGGATTCTGCTCATGCGAACACACGCGCGGAAGGGGGTATTGGTGGCAGCATTTTCCCGATGGCAGCACCATGCCAAAGGCGGTGCGCCGGTTTGCGCCGGCGGCCCGCCGCACCCCTCGCCAGCTGCGGTGACACCCGGACCGGTGGCCGTGGTGGCATGAGGCTGCCGCTGGTCTTTTCCTGCCACCGGAAAACCTTTCCCGGTGCCTTCTTTTCGCTCAGAATGGATCACGGACAGAGCAGGGTTACCCGTTGCCGTCCGGTTTCAGGACCACCCGGCGGGCGGGGATGACAATTGGGGGACAAAGGCATGAGCAGCGCTGGTCGAATTCTCGGTTTCGCGACCGCCGCGGTTGTGTTCTCATTCGCTTCCCTGGGCGCGACCGCCCAGGCCGACACCGGTGCCGGTCCCGCGGACGCCGGTGTCTCCCTGAACTGCGAGGCCGCCGGCGCGACCCTGGAAGGCAACCTGAACTGGGACCTGATCCCCGACGGAAACCTCAACTGGGACTCCGTACCGGACGGCCTGGGCCTGGGCCTCGGCCTCCACGTGGAGCTGCCGGACGGCAACCTCAACTGGGACTCGGCGCCCGTCTGCGCGCTCGACGCCGGGGCGAACTAGTTCAGAGCCAGCCGCGCTGCCCCGCCCGGAGACCGGCCTCGAACCGGCTCCGGGCGTTGAGGCGTTCACTCAGATCGGCCGTCATCCTGCGCACCGTACGCAGCGAGACGCCGAGGCTCTTGCTCGCGGCCGCGTCGGTGAGCCCCTGGGCGAGCAGCCGCAGCAACTCCTGTTCGCGCCGGGCGAGTCCGTGTTCGTCCAGCTCCTCGCAGCGGTCGTGCCCGTCGCCGAGCGGGACCGCGTCCGCCCATACCCGCTCGAAGAGCTCGGTCAGCGCCTTCACCACCCCGGGCGAGTTGATCTGGACGGCGCCCTTGCGGGTGTGATCCGGGTCCATCGGCAGGATCGCCACCGCGCGGTCGATGACCGCCATCCGTATCGGCAGCACCGGCACGGTCCGGACCTGGCCGCCCAGGCCGGTCAGCCAGCCCGCGTACTCCACGGTCGTCGGATCGTTGCGCACACTGTCCAGATAGACCGTGCGCATCCGCACCCCGCGCGCGATGACGTCGCTGTCCAGCGGCTTGCTCGCGGCCAGGCTGGCGGCCGACTGGCCGCCGCCCGGATTGAACGTCATGCACTCCTGCCGGGCCGCGTCCGCCAGATCCTGCATGCGCTCCTGTACGGAGTCCATGCCGATCAGGCGCTCCGCGTCCGGCTGCGAACGCGACGGGTACAGATGGCCGAACTCCGCCAGCATCGCCCGGATGTCCGCTCTGGTGCGCTCGTACTCCTTCTGCCGGTCGTGCAGTTCGGAGAGCTGGTCGCTCAACAAGGAGTACAGGCTCAGATTCGGGTCCACGGGCCGCAGCTCGTCCTGGAACGGGACGGCCAGGAGCTTGCGGTCGATCAGCTGGTCGACGGCCCGCCGTACCTGCTCCTCGGTCAGATTCAGCCGCTGCCGCACATCGCTCGGCCGCAGCCCGTGGTTTTCGAGGATGAGCCGGTACACGTCCTCTTCATGGGATTCGAAGCCCAGTCTGCTCAGCATTGTTGTCCCCCACAACGCATACCGAGGGGTAACGCAAAAGGCGCGCACCCCTTGTGGGGCCGCTGTCCATTGGCCCCTCGACCCGCAGGAGTGTAGCTCCGGTGAAGGGTTGGCTGTAGGTGCGTGTATGCGTATATGTCCCATCCTTTTGGCGGCACGGTTGGCCTAGTGCCAGTCAAAAGAGGGTCAAGAGACGGTAGGGAGAAGCGAGAAGTCTTCACCTTTCGCCAACGCGCTCTCCATACATCTCACAAACCCGTCCCGGTGCCGTTCGGCCGGCAGCCGGCCGGGCTCAAGACGCTGTACGAGGCGCTGAAGAGCCAGAATCAGCCAGGCGTCGCCGCGCACCGCGCTCCGCTCCCGCGCACCCCCGTACAGCCATACGTACAGGCAGGACGCCGCCGCGTGCAGCACGCAGTGCCGGGCCGCCGCGCGGGACGCCGCCACCGAGTCCGGCGACCGGTCCGCCCCGGTGACCTCCGCGTACAGGGCCGCCCGGTGGGACGTCAGCTCCGCCAGTACGAGGGCGAGTTCGGCGGCCGACTCCTCGTCCAGGCGCTCCTTCGCGACGGCGGACGCCTCCTGGACGGCCTCGGTCCAGCCCCGGGTGATCTCGTCCTGGGCGGCGCTGGTGAGTTGCAGGGTGTCGCCGGACGGGGACCACACCGGAGCCTCGCGCGACCAGCCGAACAGGGCGCGCAGCACCTCGCGGCCGCCCTCGGCGGGCCGGTCCGCGACGGCGGCGACCGTCGGCAGCTGCGTCGCGATGCTGTGCAGATTGACGTGCGTCGTGCCCTCGAAGACCGTCGTGATGGCGTGGTCGCGGCGCAGCTTCTGCAAGACCCCCGAGGCGACGCCCTCGCGCAGATAGCCGCGCGCCCCGAGCACCTTGCCCACATGGTCCAGCACCTCTTCGCCCATCACCGGGACCAGGTACTTCACGACCGAGGACCACAGGCTCATCCGCGACGGCACCACCGACAGGGCCCGCGCCACGGGCAGCGCCACGCACTCGGCGATCAGGAGGTCCAGATGGGCACCCACCAGATGCTCCCGCACCACGGGGATCTCCTTGACCGGGGACCCGTACAGCACCCGCTCGTTCGCGTAACGCATCCCGATCCGCAGCGCCGAGTCCATGGTGCCCAGCGACATCGCGCCGATGGCGGTCCGGGTGATCTGGAGGGTCTTCAGCACCGAGGCGAGCCCCCGGTACGGCCGGCCGACCAGCGCCGAGCGGGGGACGCGCGCGTCGTGGAACGTGATCCCGCTCAGGTCGTGGCCGCGCAGCCCGGCGCCCTTCACGAACGGGGTGTTCGTCCAGGCCCCGTCCGCCAGCCGCTCCTTGTCCACCAGGAACAGCGAGAGCCCGCGCCCGTCGTGCTGGGCGAGGACGCTGACGAACCGCGACCTGGTCGCGTTGCCGACCGGCCACTTCTCACCGTTGAGGACGATGTGGTCGCCGTCCGACACGGCGGTCGTGCCGCTCGCCGCGAGGTCGCTGCCGTGGTCGCGCTCCGAGATGCCGAAGCAGGCCATGGCCCCGGCGGCCAGCCCCTCGGCGACCGGGGCCCGCTGCTCGTCGGTGCCCCACAGCCACACGGGCGCGGCGCCCAGCAGCGTCGAGCCGAACAGCACGGAGAAGGTGAGGTTGCGCCGGGCCAGGGTGCGGGTCAGCAGGAGGGCCGACTCCAGGTTCCGCAGCCGGCCGCCGTCGCCCTCGGGCACCAGGAAGCCGGCGAACCCCCATTCCAGCAGCAGCTTCTTCGCGCCGGCCGGCAGTTCGTCGCGCTCCTCGGCCGCGACGATCCCGGCGAACGAGAAGGGCCCTTCGCCGTCGGCCGGGTCGCCGAGGAGCCGTTCCAGGGAGGCGACGGCATCGAGGGTCGGCCGGGCATGCTCCAGCGTCATCGGAACAGCTCCATGAGGGTGTGGGAGGTGTGCCCGCCGGGTCACGGGGGCGGGTGTGCCCATGCTCGGCGCGCGGGCGCGCGGGTCACCAGGCAACCGACCGGCAGCTGTTGATGCCCGCAAATTGCCCAGGGCCTTCCTGGCCGGGCGCCCCCGGGCGGGCGAGGGTGTGGGCCGGGGCCGACGGGCCACGGTGGATGAAAGGATCGCGATCCCGAATGACCGACGTTTCCGTTGAGGGCTCGGCCCCTCCGCGCGGCGAGGACGGCTCGGCCGACTCCACGCTCTTCACCCTCGACCGGGCCCGCGAGGACCTGATGGAGGTCGACGCCTCCATCCGGGCCTGCCTCACCTGGGACTACGACGGGCGCGACAGCCGCATCTGGAAGCTGTACCAGCGCAACAAGCAGAACCAGTGGGACGCCGACACCTACATCGACTGGAGCTACGACGTCCGCTTCGGCGCCCCGCTCTCCGACGACCAGAGCGCCGGCCTCGCCTCGTTCGTCGTCTCCGAGAACAGCCCCGTGCCCCGCGAACTGCTCAACAGCTTCCGCTGGGAGTACCAGGCGTGGATGGTCAGCCAGTTCCTGCACGGCGAACAGGGCGCCCTCGTCACCACGGCCCGGCTGGTGGAGACCGTCCCCGACCTGGAGGCGAAGGTGTACGCGGCCTCCCAGGTCGCCGACGAGGCCCGGCACGTCGAGGCGTTCGCCCGGTACATCGACGAGAAGATCGGCGTCTCCTACCCGATCAACCCCGGCCTCAAGTCCCTGCTGCGCGACCTGCTCGCCGAGTCCCGCTGGGACGTCGTCTACCTCGGCATGCAGGTCATCGTGGAAGGGCTCGCGCTGGCCGCGACCCGGCTCGCCAGCAGCGGCTTCGGCGACCCGCTGATCACCTCGATCACCCGGATGATCGCCAAGGACGAGGCCCGGCACATCGGCTTCGGCGTGGTCTCCCTCACCGGCCTCTACAACGACATGACGACCCGGGAGCGCGACGAGCGCGAGGCGTTCCTCCTTGAGGCGGTGCACCTGATGTCCCGCCGGTTCCTGCTGCGCGAGGTCTGGGAGAACATGGGCCTCGACGTCGAACGGGGCCTGGCCTTCGCCCGTACCGACCCGATGATGTTCGGCTACCGGCAGCTGCTGTTCCAGCAGGTGATCCACGTACTGCGGCAGCTCGGCCTGCTCACCCCCAAGCTGCGCGAGCTGTTCCTCGCCGAGAACCTGGCCCGGCCCGAAGCCCTGCGCACCGCCGCCTAGGCCGCCCGTACGACGTACCCCGAAGCGGAAGGAGAAGGCCGGCGATGTCCGTCGCCCGTACGCGCCTGCCCGAGGTCGTCGTCACCGGCCTCGGCGCCACCACCCCGCTGGGCGGCGACGCCCCCACCACCTGGGCGGGCATCGTCGCGGCCCGGTCCGCCGCCCGCGCCCTCACCGAGCCCTGGGCCGAAGCACTGCCCGTCCGCATCGCGGCCCGGGCCGCCGTCGAACCCGACACCGCCCTGGACCGGACCCGGGCCCGCCGGCTCGACCGGGCCGCCCGGTTCGCACTGGTCGCCGCCGAGGAGGCGTGGCGGGACGCCGGCTTCCGCGGCCCGGCCGGTGAGCACGGGCAGCCGCCCGCCGAACGCGTCGGCGTCGTCATCGGCAGCGGCATCGGGGGCGTCGGCGCCCTCCTGCGCGCCCAGGAACAGCTGCGCACCGGACGGGAACGCGCCATCTCCCCGTACACCGTGCCCATGGTCATGGTGAACGGCGCGGCCGGGGCGGTCAGCCTCGCGCTCAACGCCCGGGCCGCCGCGCACTCCCCGGCGGGGGCCTGCGCGGCCGGGGCGGAGGCGGTCGCGGCGGGCCTGGACATGATCCGGCTGGGCCGCGCCGACGTGGTCGCGGTCGGCGGCGGCGAGGCCGTCATCGGCCCGCTGACGCTCACCGCCTTTGCCGCGATGCACGCGGTGTCCCGGCGCAACGACGACCCGGCGGGCGCCTCCCGCCCCTACGACAAGCAGCGCGACGGGTTCGTCCTCGGCGAGGGCGCCGCCGTCCTCGTCCTGGAGTCCGCCGCGCACGCCCGGGCCCGGGGCGCCCGGGTCTACTGCGAGCTGGCGGGGGCCGGGGTGAGCGCGGACGCCCACCACATGGTGCGGCCCGAACCGGACGGGCTCGGCCTGGCGAGCGCCCTGCGCAAGGCGCTCGCGGACGCCGGGCTGACCCCGGCCGACGTGGCGCACGTCAGCGCGCACGCCACGTCGACCCCGCAGGGCGACATCGCGGAGAGCCGGGCGCTCAACCACGTGCTGGGGGAGTCCGGTTACGCCGTCTCGGCCGTCAAGTCGGCCGCCGGGCACCTGATCGGCGGCTCCGGGGCGCTGGGCGCGCTCGCCGCGGTGCTGTCGCTGCGCGACCGCACGGTCCCGCCCGTCGCGAATCTGGCCGACGTGGACGACGCCATCGCGCTGGACGTGGTGCGCACCGTGCCCCGCGCCCTGCCGGCCGGCGACCTCGCGGCCCTGTCCGACGCGGCGGGCTTCGGCGGCCACAACGTGGTGCTGGCGTTCCGCTCGTACTCTTGAAAACAGCGAGGGGGCCGGTCACCGACCGGCCCCCCTTTCACGTGCGTACGAGTCAGGGCGCGAGCGTCCCGTCGCACAGCTGCTTCCACATCAGCCGCCGGCGCGGCTTGCCGCTCGACGTGACCGCCAGGCCGCTGCGGCGGACGTGGACGAGCAGCAGTTCCGCGTCGGGCAGCGACTCGGTGACGACCTCCCGGGCGATCTCGTCCCACTCCGGCCTGGCGCCCTCCATGACCACGGCGGCCGTCGCGACCCCGTCGCGGAAGCCCAGCAGCACGGCCGTCCGGCGCTCGGTGACGCCCAGCTCGTGCAGCCGGCCCTCCAGGCTCTCCGCGAAGACCATCTTGCCGTTCATCTTGATGCCGTCACCGAGCCGGCCGAGCACGAACAGCTGCCCGTCACGCAGGAACCCGGCGTCGCCCGAGCGCAGCACGCCCGACGCGAGGCTGGTCCCGGACGCCGAACCCGCCTCGCCCACATAGCTGTTGCCGCGCACCGAGGTCCCGCCGACGACGATCTCGCCCACGGTGCCGTCCGGCACGGGCCGGTCGTCCTCGTCCAGCACGGACACCGTGACGCCCTCCATCGGGCGCCCGCAGCCCACGATCCGGGCCGTGCCGGGCCGCCCGTCCCCGCCGTCCGGCGCCGAGGCCGTCCAGCCCTCGTCCGGGGCCAGCCCGGTCACCCCGAGGGTGGCCTCCGCACCGCCGTACGCCGGGGTGAAGACGCCGCGCCGGAAGCCGTACGGGCCGAGCAGCGCCTCGATAGCCTCCAGGGCGTCCGGGTCGATGCGCTCGGCGCCCAGGCTGACCGATCGCAGGGCGCTGAAGTCCATGCCCGCCAGGGCGGCCGGGCGGACCCGGCGCAGGATGTACGCCAGGCCGAAGTTGGGCATCGCGGTCAGGCCGATCCGGTGCTCGCTCATGCAGCGCAGATAGCGGACCGGGTCGCGCAGGAAGTGCTCCGGCTGCATCAGCCAGCCGTCGCACCCGGTGACCACCATGTTGATCAGGCAGCCGGTCAGGCCGAAGTCGTGGTGCACGGGCATCCAGCTGATGCCGGCGTCCTCGGGCCGCCACCGCAGCCTGCGCCGCATCGCGGTGATGTTGGCGCGCAGCGCGTCGGACGCGACCCGCACCCCGCGCGAGAAGCCGCTGGACCCGGAGGTGAACTGGAGCAGCGCATGGTCCGGCAGGGCGTACGGGGCGGGCGCCGGCGCCACGTCGCGTACCAGCTCGTCGAAGAGCACCGGCTGACGGATGCCGAGCCCCGCGCACGTCTTGCTGACCGCCTCGAAGGAGTCCTCGTCGCAGATGGTGAGGGCCGGGGCCGCCGTGCGGAAGAGGTGGTCGGCGTGGCGCTGGTAGTCCTCGCTGCGCTGGAACGCGAACGGCGGCGCGATCGAGGACGGCGTCGCCCCGGCCGCGAGCGCGCCGAACAGGCTGGCCGCGAAACCGGGGCTGGAGCGCTGCACCACGACCACCACGTCGTTGCGCCGCACCCCGTGCGCGCGCAGCGCGGCGGCCGTGCTGAGGGTCAGCCGGGCCAGCGACCGGTAGGAGTGGAAGTCCCAGCTGTCACGGGGTCCGGCGAAGTACAGCCCGCGGTCGGCCGGCGCGTCGGTCAGCCACTCCAGCAGGGCTCGGTCGGGATAGCTCTCGGGACGGGTCAAAGCAGTGGTCCTCTCAGCCTCTGCGGGCATTGCTGCGCATCATGCCGAGCGGCGGCGGGCCCCTTCCAGGCAAGAATCCGGTAACTCGCCCCGGCCGCCGACCGGCAGCCGGCGGCACCGGTTGCCGGTCGCTTTCCTGGTGACCGCACGTGCGTTCGGCGAGCCTTGATGCCACGGCGCCGGCCTGTCGACACCCTGCCGTCGCCGCCCCGCACGCCCCGGGGCGGCCGCGCCCGCCGTCACCCCGGCGCCCCACGACCGCCGGACGTCCCGCCCTGCGGACCGCGCCGAACACCCCGCGATCCGGCCCAGGGCACCAGACCGAGGCGCGCTGGAACGCGCCGGGAAGGTGGTCGTCGTCCGATGACTCCGCTCGTCACCGAAGGCACCCCGTTTCCGCTGACCGCCGCCCAGCGCGGGGTCTGGTTCGCCCACCGGCTCGCCTCGCCCACCTCGATGTTCAACCTGGCCGACTACCTGGAGATCCGGGGCCCGGTGGACGCCGGCATCCTCCGGCGCGCGGTCCGCCGGGCCGAGGTGGAGAGCGGCACCTTCGACGTGGCCTTCGGCGAGGGCCCGCAGGGCCCGTACCAGACGGCCGTCGCACAGGCCGGCGCACTGCTGCGGGAGATCGACCTCACCGGCCGGCCCGACCCGCACACCGAGGCGCTGCGCTGGATGGCCGAGGACCGGCACACCGCCCTCGACCTCGTCCGCGACCCGCTGTTCAACGAGGTGCTGCTGAAGCTCGGGGACGCGCACTTCATCTGGTACAAGCGCTGCCACCACATCCTGATCGACGGCTTCGGCAGCGTCCTCTTCACCCGCCGGGTCGCCGAGCTGTACGCCGCCGAGGCGGCCGGTGAGGAGCCCGCGGGCGCCCCGCTGAACACCCTCGCCGAGCTGGTCGCCGAGGAGGCCGCCTACCGCGCGTCCGACCGCTTCGCGCGCGACCGGGCCTACTGGCTCGACCGGTTCGCGGTGCAGCCGGAGACCGCCACCCTGTCCGACCGCACGGTGCCGGGCCGGGCCGGCGAGGTGCTGCCCACCCGCACCGCCGAGCTGCCCGAATCCGCGCTGGCCGCGCTCCGCACCGCCGGCCGCGAGGCCCGGACCACCTGGACGGTCCCGGTGCTCGCCGCGGTCGCCGCGTATCTGCACGGCATGACCGGGCAGCGCGACCTCACCATCGGCGTCCCGGTCGCCGCCCGGCGCACCGACATCGCCCGCAACAACCCCGGGATGATGGCCAACCAGCTCCCGCTGCGGCTCACCGTCGACCCCGCCGCCACCCGCGCCCAGCTGCTCCGCCAGGTCGCGTCCCGGCTCGCCGAACTCCTGGAGCACCAGAACTACCCGTACGACGACCTGCGGCGCGACCTGAAGCTCGTCGGCAGCGGCGGCCACCTCTTCGGGGTACAGGTCAACATCATCCCCACCAGCGGCGACCTGCTCTTCGACGGCCACCCCACCTACGCCCGCACCCTCCAGGGCGGCCCGGTCCCCGACCTCAACATCAGCGTCCGCCCCCAGGGCACCGGGCAGGGCGCCGCCATCGACTTCGAGGCCCCCGCCGACCGCTACACCGACGACGAACTCGCCGCCCACCAGAACCGCTTCCTGCGCTACCTCACCGCGCTGGCCACCGCCCCCGCCGACCTCCCGATCGGCCGCGTCCCGCTCCTCGGCCCCGCCGAGCACGAACAGGTCCTCGTGACGTGGAACGACACCGGCCGGCCGGACGCCGGGGCCACCTTCCCCGAGCTGTTCGAGCGGCAGGTCCGGGCCACCCCGCGGGCCGACGCCGTACGGGCCGGCGGGACCACGCTCTCGTACGAACGGCTCAACGCCCGCGCCAACCGGCTGGCCCGCCTCCTCGCCCGCAAGGGCGCCGGACCCGACACCCGGGTCGCCGTCGCCATGGACCGCTCCCCGGACGCCGTCGTCGCCGTCCTCGCCGTCCTGAAGGCGGGCGCCGCGCATCTGCCGGTCGACGTGTCGTACCCGGCCGAGCGCATCGCGTACATGCTGGACGACGCCCGCCCCGCCCTCGTGCTCACCACCCGCGCGGCCGCCGCCCGGCTCGACGGCCTCGCGGAACTCCCCGAGCAGCTGTTCCTGGACGAGCTGTTCGTCGGCGACCTCTTCCTGGACGAACTCGTCCTGGACGAGGCGTCCTTGGCGCCGCACGCCGACGACAGCGACCTCACCGACGCGGACCGCACCGCGCCGCTGCGCCCCGGCCACACCGCGTACGTCATCTACACCTCCGGGTCCACCGGGCGCCCCAAGGGCGTCCTGGTCCCGCACACCGGGATCGCCGCCCTCGCCGCCGCCCAGGCCGACCGGCTCGCGCTGCGGCCCGGCGAACGCGTCCTGATGTTCGCCTCGCCCAGCTTCGACGCCTCCGTCTGGGAGCTGTGCACCGCGCTCCTCACCGGCGGCTGCGCGGTCGTCGCCCCCGCCGAACGGCTCCAGCCCGGCCCCGCCCTGGCCGGCCTGATCGCCGAGACCGGCGTCAGCTGCCTGCTGCTCGCCCCCTCCGCGCTGTCCGTGATGGCCGAGGGCTCGATCCCGCCCGGCGTCACCCTGGTCGTCGGCGCCGAGGCGTGCCCGCCCGACCTCGTCGAGCGCTGGTCGCCCGGGCGCCGCATGGTCAACGCCTACGGGCCCACCGAGTCCACCGTCATCACCACCATGAGCGACCCGCTCGCCGGGCGCACCGTGCCCCGGATGGGCCGCCCCGTGCACCGCACCCGGGTACGCGTCCTGGACGAGGCGCTGCGCCCCGTCCCGGCGGGCGTGGCCGGCGAGGTCTACATCGCGGGCTCCGGCCTGGCGCGCGGCTACCTCAGCCGCCCCGGCCTGTCCGCCGGGCGGTTCGTCGCCGACCCGTACGGCGAGCCCGGCGCCCGCATGTACCGCTCCGGCGACCTCGCCCGCTGGACCCCGGACGGCGAGCTGGAATACCTGGGGCGCGGCGACGACCAGGTCAAGGTGCGCGGCTTCCGCATCGAGCCCGGTGAGATCGAGGCCGTCCTAGCCGCCGACCCGGCCGTCGGGCACGCCACGGTCGTCGTCCGCGAGGACGCCCCCGGCGTGCGCCGTCTCGTCGCCTACGCGGTGCCCCGCCCCGGCGCGGTGCCCGAGCCCGCCGCGCTGCGCGAACGGGCCGCCGCCGGGCTGCCCGAATACATGGTGCCCGCCGCCGTCGTGGTGCTCGACGCGCTGCCGCTCACCCCGAGCGGCAAACTGGACCGCAACGCCCTGCCCGCACCGGAGTTCACCGGTGCCGCCGAGAGCCGTGCCCCGCGCGACGACCGCGAACGCCTGCTGTGCGCGCTGATCGGCGAACTCCTCGGCGCCACCGCGGTGGGCATCGACGACAACTTCTTCGACCTGGGCGGCGACTCGATCGTGGCCGTCCAGTTCGTCACCCGCGCCGCCCGCGCCGGGATCGGCCTCACCCCGCAGGACGTCTTCACACACCGCACGGTCGCCGCCATGGCCGCCCACGCGGCGGGCACCGACGCCCCCGGCGGCCGGCCGGCCGGCACCCCGCCGGTCCCCGAACCGGCCGGCGAACCGGTCGGCGAACCGGTCGGCCCCGAGGAGGCCGCCGCCCTGCGCGCCCGCTGGGCCGGGCGGAACGCGGAAGCCCTGCTCCCGCTCGCCCCGCTTCAGGAGGGCATGCTCTTCCACGCCTTCTACTCCGGCGCCGCCCTCCGCGACGGCGACGCGGACGCCGGCCCCGACCCGTACAACGTGCAGAAGGTCTTCGGGCTCGCCGGGCCGCTCGACACCGAGGCGCTGCGCCGCGCCTGCCGGAGTGTGCTCGACCGGCACCCCGCGCTGCGCGCCGGCTTCGACCGCGCCGAATCCGGGGTGCCCGTCCAGGTGATCTGCGGCGGCCTCGAACCGGACTGGGCGTTCCACGACCTCGCGGACCTGGCCGAGCCGGACCGGGCCGCCGCGCTGAGCGGGCTGCTCGCCTCGGACAAGGCCCGCCGCTTCCCGATGGACGCGCCGCCGCTGATCCGCTTCGGCCTCGTGCGCACCGCCCCGGACGAGCATCTGCTCGTCATCACGAACCATCACATCCTGTACGACGGCTGGTCGTTGCCGCTCGTCCTGCGGGACCTGTTCCTGCTGTACGCGGACGGCGGCACCGGGGCCGCGCTGCCGCCCGCCGTCCCGGTCTCCGACCACCTCGCATGGCTCGCCGCCCAGAACCGTACGGCCTCCGAGGACGCCTGGCGCACCGCCCTCGCCGGCCTGGACGAGCCGACGCTCGTCGCCCCCGGCGCCCAGGCCGCCACCGGCACCCCGGCGCTCGCCGTCACCGAGCTGGACGAGGAGCTGACCCGGGCGGTGGGCGCGGCCGCCCGCACCCGGGGCCTCACCACCAGCACCGTCGTCCAGGGCGCCTGGGCGCTGCTCCTCGCGCTGCTGACCGGCCGCGACGACGTCGTGTTCGGCACCACCGTCTCCGGCCGGCCGCCGCTGCTGCCGGGCGTCGAGGAGATGGTCGGGATGCTGATGAACACCGTTCCGGTCCGGGTCCGCGTCGACCCCGCGCAGCCGTTCGCCGCGCTCCTCGCCACCGTGCAGTCGGAGCAGGCCGCGCTGACCGGGCACCACCACCTCGGGCTGCCCGCGCTCCAGCGGCTGACCGGGATGCCCGAACTCTTCGACACCAGCACGGTCTTCGAGAACGCCCCGGTGGACCGCGCGTCCATCGGCCGGGCCGTCCCGGGGCTGCGGATCAGCGTCGAGGAGTCCGATGCCACCGGCGCCACCCACTACCCGCTCAGCCTGATCGCCGCCCCCGGCGACCGGATGCGGCTGGAACTCACCTACCGGGCCGACCTGTACGGCGCGGCTGAGGCGGACGCCGTCCTCACCCGGCTCCGGCTCGCCCTCGCCGCGTTCGCCGCCGACCCGGACCGGCCGGTCGCCGCGATCCCGCTGCTCACCGCCGAGGAGACGGCCGGGGCGCTCGCGGCGGGCCGGGGCCCGGTCCGCGCCTTCCCGGACGCCACCCTGCCGGAGCTGTTCGCGGCCCAGGCCGCCCGCACCCCGGACGCGGTCGCCGTCGTCCGCGGCGCCGAGACCGTCACGTACGCCGGACTGGACGCACGGGCCGGCCGCCTCGCCGCCGCACTCGTCGCCAAGGGGGCCGGGCCCGGCCGGGTCGTCGGGGTGAGCCTGCCGCGCTCGGTGGAGCTGATCGTCGCCCTGCACGCCGTGCACCGCGCCGGGGCCGCCTATCTGCCGATCGACCCGGACTACCCGGCGGAGCGCGTCCGCAACATGCTCAGCGACGCCGACCCGGTCCTGGTCATCGACCCGGCGAACTACGCGGCGCTGACCTCGGGCGCCCCGGCCGCCGGCGGCCCGGCCCCGGACCGCCCGCTGCCGCCGCACCCGGCCTACGTCATCCACACCTCCGGCTCCACCGGCCGCCCCAAGGGGATCGTGGTGGCGCACGCCGGGGTCGCCAACTACCTGCACTGGATGCAGGACGCCTTCCCGCTCGGCCCCGGCGACCGGGTCCTCCAGCGCACCTCGATGAGCTTCGACCCCTCGGTGTGGGAGATCTTCTGGCCGCTGATCACCGGCGCCGCCGTCGTGATCGCCGAGCCGGACGGCCACACCCGGCCCGGCTATCTGCCCGATCTCATCCGCCGGGAGAAGGTCACCGTCGCCCAGTTCGTCCCGTCCACCCTGGAGGTCTTCGTCCAGGAACCGGGCGCGGACCGCTGCGACGGGCTGCGGCGGGTGTTCTGCGGCGGCGAGGCCATGACCGCCGGCCTGGTCGAACGGTTCCGCGCTGTGAGTGGGGCCGCCCTGCACAACCTGTACGGGCCGACCGAGGTGTCCGTCTACTCCACGAGCCACCTGGCGGTCGCCGGCGCCGAACCCGCCGCCGTGCCGGTCGGCCGCCCCGCCGCCAACCTGCGGGTGTACGTGCTCGACGCCCGGCTGCGGCCGGTGCCCCCGGGGGTGAGCGGCGAGATCTGCATCGCGGGACCCGGTGTGACCCTCGGCTACGCGGGCCGGCCCGGGCTCACCGCCGAGCGCTTCGTCGCCGACCCGTACGGCGCGCCCGGCACCCGGATGTACCGCACCGGCGACCTCGGCCGCCGCCGGGCGGACGGGGAGCTGGAATACCTGGGCCGCGCCGACCACCAGACGAAGATCCGCGGCCACCGCATCGAGCTCGGCGAGATCGAGACCGTGCTCACCGCCGACCCCTCGGTCTCCCGCGCCGCCGTCATCGTCCGGGAGGACCGGGCGGGCGCCCCGCGCATCGTCGCGTACGCCGTCCCGGCCGCGGGCCCTCTCGACGCCGACGCGCTGCGGGAACACCTCGCCGCCTCGCTGCCCGGCTACATGGTGCCGTCCGTCCTGATGGAGGTCGCCGCCCTGCCGCTGACCCCGAACGGAAAGCTGGACCGCAAGGCCCTGCCCGCACCGGAATCCTCGGCCGCCCCCGCCGGACGGGAACCGCGCGACGCCCGCGAGACGCTGCTCTGCGGCCTGTACGCCGAACTGCTCGGCCTGGAACGGGTCTCGATCGACGACGACTTCTTCGGCCTCGGCGGCGACTCGATCCTGTCGATCCGGCTGGCCGGCCGCGCCCGCACCGAAGGGCTCGACCTCACCCCGCGCGATGTGTTCACGCACAAGACCGTCGCCGCGCTCGCCCCCCACACCAAGGACGTCGCGGCGGGCGAGGACGCCTGGACCCCCGCCCAGCAGCCCCTCGTCCCGCTCGACCTGGACGAGCTCGAAGAGCTCGAAGCCCAATGGGAGAACTCGAAGTGAAGCAGACCTCGCTGGAAGCGGTCCTGCCGCTGTCCCCCTTGCAGGAGGGCATGCTCTTCCACGCTCTCTACGACTCCGAGGGCGTCGACTTCTACAACATGCAGACGCCCCTGGAGCTGGCCGGGGCCCTGGACACGCAGGCCATGAAGCGCGCCTGCGGGCAGCTCCTGGAACGCCACTCCGGTCTGCGTGCGGGCTTTCTGCAACGCCGCTCGGGGCAGGCCGTCCAGGCCGTGGCCCGTGCCGTCGAGACGCCCTGGGAGGAGAGCGACCTCAGCGGCTTCGGCGAGTCCGAGCAGCGGGCCCGGCTCACCCGGCTCCTCGCCGCCGACCGGGAACGCCGCTTCGACCTGGCCCGGCCCCCGCTCGTCCGCTTCACCCTCGTCCGTCTCGGTGCCGAACGCCACGTCCTGGTCATCACCAACCACCACATCCTGGTCGACGGCTGGTCCCTGCCCATCGTGCTGCGCGACGTCTTCCGCCTCTACCGGCGGGCCCGGGGCGACGCCGGCCTGCCCGGCCTGGAGGCGGTCGTCCCGTTCGGCGACTACCTGGGCTGGCTCGACGCCCAGGACCGGGCCGAGGCCGAACGCGCCTGGGCCGATGCGCTGGACGGGCTCGATGAACCGACGCTGGTCGCCCCGGCCGCCACCGCGGGCACCCCGGGCCGCCAGCAGCGCGTCATCGCGGACCTGCCGGCCGGGCTGACCGCCGCGCTCGGCACGGCCGGGCGGCAGCGCGGGCTGACCCTCAACACCGTGGTCCAGGGTGCCTGGGCGCTGCTCATCTCCTCGCTCACCGGGCGCGACGACGTCGTGTTCGGCGCCACCGTGGCGGGCCGGCCGCCGCAGATCCCGGGCGTCGACCACATGGTCGGCCTGCTCATCAACACCGTGCCGGCCCGGCTGCGCATCGACCCGGACGAGCCGCTGTCCGCGATGCTGGCCCGGCTCCAGGACCAGCAGGCCCGGCTCGGCGGCTACCACTACCTGGGCCTCGCCGACATCCACCGGACCACCGGGCACACCGAACTCTTCGACACCACCGTCGCGTTCGAAAGCTTCCCGATCGACCCGCTGGCCGCGTCCAAGGCGATCCCCGGCATGGCCATCGCCATCGTGGAGGCCACCGGCCACGAGGCCCACGAGGGCACCCACTACCCGCTCAGCCTCGCCGTCTACCCGGGCGAGGAACTGCGCCTCGAACTCAACCACCGCCAGGACCTCTTCGACACCGAGGCGGCGACCGCCCTGCTCGGCCGGCTCCGGCTGCTCCTCGACGGCTTCGTCACCGACCCGGACACCCCGGCCGGCCGCGTCGCCCTCCTCACCGACGAGGAGCGCCACCGCACCCTGCACACCTGGAACGACACCGCCCGCGAGGTCCCCGCCGCCACGCTCCCCGACGTGTTCGAGGCGCAGGTGCGGGCGACCCCCGACGCGACCGCCCTCGTCGGCGGCGGGCAGGCACTCACCTTCGACGCCCTCAACGCCCGTGCCAACCGGCTCGCCCGGCTCCTCGCCGCCCGGGGCGCCGGCCCCGACACCCTCGTCGCGCTCGCGCTGCCCCGTACCGCCGACACCGTGATGGCGATCCTCGCCGTGCTCAAGGCCGGCGCCGGCTACCTGCCGATCGACCCGGAGTACCCGGCCGCCCGGATCACCGCGCTGCTCGCCGACACCGCGCCGGTCCTCCTGGTGACCACGGACGCCGTCGCGGCCGGACTCCCGGACGGCGGCCCGGACCGGCTCTCGCTCGACGCCCTCGCGGACCGGCTCGACGGGGGCACCGGGGCGCAGCCCGACGCCGGGGCGCCCTCGGACACCGGCCTCATGGACACCGACCTCACGGACGCCGACCGCACCGCCCCGCTGCTGCCCGCGCACCTCGCGTACACCATCTCGACCTCGGGCTCCACCGGCACGCCCAAGGCCGTCGCGGTCGAGCACCGCGCCCTGGTGAACATGTTCCACAGCCACCGGGACCGGTTCTTCGCGCCGGAGTCCGAGGCGGCGGGCGGCCGGCGGATGCGGGTCGCGCTCACCAACGCGCTGGTCTTCGACGCGTCCTGGAGCCAGCTCCTGTGGATGACCGGCGGCCATGAACTGCACCTGGTGGACGACGAGACCCGCAAGGACCCGCACGCGCTGACCGCGTACGTCACCGAGCACCGCATCGACGTCCTCGACACCACGCCCAGCTTCGCCCGCACCCTCCTCGCGGCCGGGCTCCTCGGCCACGCGGCCGGGGGACACCGCCCGACCACGCTCGCGCTCGGCGGCGAGGCCGTCGGCGACGACCTGTGGGACGAACTGCGCGCCACCGAGGGCCTGAACGGCTACAACCTGTACGGCCCCGCCGAGTGCACCGTCGACGCGATGCTCTGCCGCACCGGCGACAGCGACCGCCCCGCCATCGGCCGCCCCGCGCACAACACCCGCGTCTACCTCCTGGACGGCCGGCTGCGCCCGGTGCCCGCCGGTACGGACGGCGAGCTGTACATCGCCGGGGCCGGGCTGGCCCGCGGTTACCTCGGCCGCCCCGGGCTCTCCGCCGAACGCTTCGTCGCCGACCCCTTCGGCGCGCCCGGCACCCGGATGTACCGCACCGGCGACCTCGGCCGGTGGCTGCCCGACGGCACGATGGTGTTCGCCGGGCGCGCCGACGACCAGGTCAAGATCCGCGGCTTCCGCGTCGAGCCCGGCGAGATCGAGGCGGTCTGCGCCGCCGACCCGGCCGTGGCACGGGCGGCCGTCGTGGCCCGCGAGGACCGCCCGGGCGTCAAGCGCCTCGTCGCCTACGTGGTGCCCGCCGACACAGCCGCCGACGCCTCCGCCGACGCAACCGCCGACCTCGCCGGGCTGCCCGGCCGGCTCGCCGGGGTGCTGCCCGCGCACATGGTGCCCGCGGCCGTCGTCACGCTGCCCGAGCTGCCGCTGACGATCAACGGCAAGCTGGACCGCCGCGCCCTGCCCGCCCCGGAGTTCGCGGGCGCGGCCGGCGGCCGGGCGCCGAAGGACGACCGGGAACGGCTGCTGTGCGAGCTGTTCGCCGAGGTGCTGCACGTCGAAGGCGTCGGCGCCGACGACAGCTTCTTCGACCTGGGCGGCGACTCGATCCTCTCCCTCCAGCTGGTCTCCCGGCTGCGCAAGGCGGGCCTCGTGCTCACCCCCAGGGACGTCTTCACCCACCGCACCGTCGCCGCGCTGGCCACCGCCGCCACCGAGACCGCCGACGCCGAGCCCGCCTTCGTACCGCCGGAAGGGCCGCTCGTCACCCTCGGCGCCGACGAACGGGCGGAGCTGGACCGGGACTTCCCCGGGCACCTGGACGTCCTGCCGCTGACCCCGCTTCAGCAGGGCATGCACTTCCACGCCCTGCTCGCCGAGGACGGCGTCGACGTCTACAACACCCAGCGGCCCCTGCACCTCGCCGGCGAGGTGGCCCCGGGCGTGCTGCGGACCGCCTGCGAGGCGCTGCTCGCCCGGCACGGCAATCTGCGCGCCGCGTTCGTCCGCCCGGCCGGCGGGGCCGCCGTCCAGGTGGTGCCCGCAGCCGTCACCCTGCCGTGGACGGACCTCGACCTCACCGGGCTCGACGAGGAGACCCGGCGCGACCGGGTCGCGGCGCTGCTCGCCGAGGACCGGGTTCGCCGCTTCGACCTGGCCGAACCGCCGCTGGTCCGGGTCACCCTGGTCAAGCTCGCCGAGGACCGCCACCTCTTCCTGCTGACGCACCATCACATCCTGCTCGACGGCTGGTCGCTGCCCCTGATGTTCCGCGACCTCTTCGAGCTGTACGCGAACGGCGGCGCCACCGCGTCGCTGCCGGCCGTCACCCCGTACCGCCATCACCTCGGCCGGCTCGCCTCCCTGGACGGTACGGGCGAGCGGCTGTGGCGGGACGCGCTGGCCGGGCTCGACGGGCCGACCCTGGTCGCCCCCGGCGCCGACGCGGCCGCCGCCGTCGTCCCGGACCTCGTCGCGCACCGCCTCGGCGCCGACGAGACCCGGGCGCTCACCGCCGCCGCCCGCGCCCACGGGCTCACCCTCAACACCGTCCTCCAGTACGCCTGGGCGGTCGCCCTCGGCCGCCTCACCGGCCGGCGCGACGTCGTCTTCGGCGCCACCGTCGCCGGACGCGACCCGCGGCTGCCCGGCGCCGAGTCCATCGTCGGCATGCTGATGAACACCATCGCGGTCCGGGTGCGCTGGGAGCCCGGCCAGACCCTCTCCGGCGTCCTCGCCCGGCTCCAGGACGAGCAGGCCGCCCTCGGCGAGGCGCACCACGTCTCCCTGGCGGCCGTGCAGCAGGGCGCCGGACACGGCGAACTCTTCGACACCGTCCTCGGGTTCGAGAACACCCCGGTCGACCGCGCCGCCGTCCAGGAGCAGGTCCCCGGGCTCCGGATCTCCGTGGACGACACCGCCGCACCCGGCGCCACCCACTACCCGCTCAGCCTGGTCGTGGTGCCCGGCGAGCGCCTGAGCCTCGAACTGAACTACCGGGGCGACCTGTTCACACCCGACGAGGCGGACCGGCTGCTCGCCGTGGTCGGCCGGGTCCTGGACGCCCTCGCCACCACCCCGGACCTGCCGACGGGCCGCATCGGGCTGCTCTCCGCACCCGAGCTCGACCGCCTGGTCGCCGAGCCCAACCGGGGAGCCGACGCCCGGACCGCGACCCCGGCCACCTTCCCCGAGCTGTTCGCCCGGCAGGTCGCCGCCCGCCCCGACGCACCCGCCGTCACCGGACCCGGCGGCACCCTCTCGTACGCCGGACTCGACGCCCGCGCCAACCGCCTGGCCCGCGTCCTCGCCGCCCACGGCGCCGGACCGGAACGCCTGGTCGTCGTCGCCATGCCGCGCTCGACGGACTCCGTGGTCTCGATCGTCGCCGCGCTCAAGGCGGGCGCCGCCTACCTGCCGCTCGACGTCACCTACCCGGCGGACCGGGTCGCCTTCATGCTCCGCGACGCCGCCCCGCACCTCGTCCTCACCACCCGCGAGGCCGCCGAGGGCCTGCCCGCCGAGGAGGGCGGACCCGCCCGGCTGTACGTGGACGAGCTGACGGTCCCCGAAGACACCTCGGACGCCGAGCTGACCGACGCCGACCGGACGGGCCCGCTGCGCCCGGCGTCCGCCGCGTACGTCATCTACACCTCGGGCTCCACCGGCACCCCGAAGGGCGTCCTCGTCACCCACGCCGGGCTCGCCTCGATGATGGCCGCCCAGGCGGACGGGCTCGACGCGAAGCCCCTGGGCAGGGTCCTGCTCTACGCCTCGCCCAGCTTCGACGCCTCCGTGTGGGAGCTGTGCACCGCGCTGCTCACCGGGTCCTGCGCCGTCGTCGTACCGGCCGCCGAACTCCTGCCCGGGCAGCCGCTCGTGGACACCGTCGCCCGGTACGGGGTGAGCTGCCTGCTGCTGCCGCCGTCCTCGCTGGCCGTGGTCCCCGAGGACGGGCTGCCCGAGGGCGTCACGCTCGTCGTCGGCGGCGAGGCGTGCGCACCCGACCTGGTGGCCCGCTGGTCCGCCGGGCGCCGCATGGTCAACGCGTACGGGCCGACCGAGTCCACCGTCATGGCCACCATGAGCGCCCCCCTGGCCGGGCGCACCGCCCCGCCCATGGGCCGCCCGGTCGCCGGCAGCCGCGTCTACGTGCTGGACGAGACGCTGCGCCCGGTCCCGCCCGGGGTGCCCGGCGAACTGCACATCGCCGGCGCCGGGCTGGCCCGCGGCTACCTCGGCCGGACCGCGCTCACCGCGCAGCGCTTCGTCGCCGACCCGTACGGCGCGCCCGGCACCCGGATGTACCGCACCGGCGACCTCGCCCGGTGGACCGCCGACGGGCAGCTGGAATACCTGGGCCGCAGCGACGAGCAGGTCAAGGTGCGCGGCTTCCGCATCGAGCCCGGCGAGGTCGAGGCCGCGCTCACCGCCGACGCCTCCGTGGCCCGGTCCGTGGTCGTCGCCCGCGAGGACGCCCCCGGCATCCGGCGCCTCGTCGGATACGTCGTCGCCGCACCGGGCCAGCAGGTCAGCCCGGCCGCCCTGCGGGAGCGGGTCGGCGCGGTGCTGCCGGACTACATGGTCCCGGCCGCCGTGGTCGAGCTGGCCGCCTGGCCGGTCACCCCGAGCGGCAAGCTCGACCGGAACGCCCTGCCCGCCCCGGACTTCGCCGCCGCCGCGACCGGGCGCGCCCCGCGCGGCGAGGCCGAGGAGCTGTTCTGCGCGCTGTTCCGGGAAGTGCTCCAGGTGGACCGGGCGGGCGCGGACAGCAGCTTCTTCGACCTGGGCGGCGACTCCATCACCTCCATCCAGCTCGTCACCCGGGCGCGCAAGGCCGGTTACGAGATCGCCCCGCGCGATGTGTTCGCCGGGCGCACCGTGGCCGGTCTGGCCGCGCTGGCCAAACGGCTCGGCTCCGAGGCCCGGCAGCCCGCCGCCCCCGAGGAGCCGCTGGTCACCCTGGACCAGGACGAGCTGGCCGAGTTCACCGCGGAGTGGGACGACGACTCCGCCTGAGAGCGTGTTGGCAAACCCGCGCCCGGGCCCGAGTGGCCTGGCACCGCCGCCTCCCGCGTTGTCGTCAGTCGCCGACGCTCCGCGTCGACTCCCTCCTCCGCCTTGGATTCGACGGCACCAGACCACTCGGTCTGATCCGGACGGGGGTTCGCCAACACGCTCTGAGACCTCCCCGGCGCGCCCGCGCGCCGGGGACCACGCCCGACGACGACCCGGCAGGGACCCTGCTCGGCCGGGTCCGAGGGCGGCGCCACCCCGCGGCCGATGGGGCCGCAACAGGACCGGACCCGACCGGCCACGGCCGGCCAGAGAGAGGACACGACGATGGCGAATCCGTTCGACGCCGAGGAGGGGACCTTCATGGTCCTCGTCAACGACGAGGGGCAGCACTCCCTGTGGCCGTCCTTCGCCGACGTCCCGGCCGGCTGGACGACCGCGCTGGGCGATTCCGACCGGGCGGCGGCACTCGCGTACATCGAGGCCGGCTGGACCGACATGCGCCCGAAGAGCCTGGCCGCCGCCACCGGGGGGAGCGTCCGATGACCGTCCTGGAGAGCGTCGCCGCGTACACCCTCACCGGGCGTGAGACCGCCGAACTCGGGGAAGGGCTCGCCTCGCTGCGCGACAGCGCGGGCGACCCGTCGTTCCCCGGCTTCTACGACCACTCCTGGCAGGCCGTCGAGGTGCTGCCGGCCGGGCTGCGCACCTTCCTGGAGGACTTCCGGCGCACCGAGCAGTCCGCCGCCTGCCTGGTCCACGGCTTCCCCGTGGACGACGAGGCGCTGGGCGCGACCCCCGCGCACTGGAGCGAGGCGATCACCGTCAAGAACGCCCTCGACCAGGAACTGGCCCTCGCCCTGTGCGGAATGGTGCTCGGCGAGCCCTTCGCCTGGGCCACCCTCCAGCAGGGCCGGCTCGTGCAGAACGTCCTGCCGATCGCGGGCGACGAGGAGAACCAGAGCGGCTACGGCAGCGAATCGCTCCTGGAGTTCCACACCGAGGACGGCTTCCACCCGCAGCGCTGCGACTACCTGATGCTGCTCGGCCTGCGCAACCACGACCGGGTGCCGACCATCGTCGCCTCGGTCCGCGACATCCGGCTCTCCGACGAGGACCGCGAGATCCTGGCCTCCGAGAGCTTCCACATCCTCCCGGACACCGAGCACATCCGGCAGCTGGAGGCGTGGAACCCGCACCACCCGGCGCTCGCCGAGGCCCGCCGGATGCTGGAACGACCGGTGCCCAGCGCCGTCCTGCTCGGCGACCGGCTCAGCCCGTATCTGCGCATCGACCGGCCCTTCATGCGCTGCGTGGACGACGACCCCCGGGCCGTCGCCGCCCTGGACCGGCTCATGGCGGAGCTGGAACGCGTCCAGCAGGACGTCGTCGTCGAGCAGGGCTCCCTGCTCGTCGTGGACAACTACCTGGCCGCGCACGGCCGCCGCTCGTTCCGGGCCCGCTACGACGGCACCGACCGCTGGCTGAAGAAGCAACTGGTCAGCCGCAATCTGCGACGCGGTCTGAACACGTCCACCACGGACAGCCACCGGGTGATCCTGTGACCGGGCCCCGTACGGTCGTCGTCTCCGGCGCGTCCAGCGGCATCGGCCGCGCGGTCGCCGCCCGCTTCGCCCGGGACGGCGACCACGTCGTCAACCTGGACGTGGCCAAGCCGGACGGCGAGGCCCCCGGCGTCCAGTGGCTCGACGTGGACGTGGCCGACTGGGACGCCGTGGGCGAGGCCGTCGCCGCCGTGAGCGAGTCCACCGGCCGGCTCGACGTGGTGATCGCCAACGCCGGGATCAGCATCCGCCACGGCGTCCTCGAACTCACCGAGGCCGAGGCGCGCCGGACCCTCGACGTCAACCTCATGGGCGTCCTGGCGCTGTGGCGGCACGCCGCCGGGCACATGGTCCGCCGGGGCCACGGCGTGCTGCTCGCCACCGCGTCCGTCAACGGCTCGCGCGGCTACCCGCTCTACGCGGACTACAACGCCTCCAAGGCCGGCGTCGCCTCGCTCTGCCAGACCTTCGCCATGGAGCTGAGCCCGCTGATCCGGACCGCGTGCGTGACCCCGGGGGCGGTGCTCACACCGATGCAGGAGGCGGAGTACACCCCGGCCATGCTGGACGAGGTCAACGCGCGGATTCCGGCGCGGCGGCACGCCCTGCCGGAGGAGATCGCCGCCGCCTTCCACTATCTGGCGTCGGACGGGGCCCGGTTCATCACCGGGCAGGAACTCGTCGTGGACGGCGGCGAGACCGCCGGCGCCACGACGGCCTTCTTCCCCGGCCACACCGCCCCGCCCACGACCGCAGAAAGGGCACGATCATGACCGAGCGCCCCGTGTTCGACCCGGCGCACCTCGGCACGGCAGACCTGTCCGATCCCCGGCTGCACGCCACGTACGACCTGCGCGAGCTGTGGAGCCACCTGCGGACCGAGTCCCCGGTGCACTGGCACCCGCCGGCCGGCGAGGCCGACGGCTTCTGGGTGCTGACCCGTTACGAGGACGTCGCCGCCGTCTACAAGGACAGCCGCACCTTCACCTCCGAGCGCGGCAACGTGCTCGACACCCTCCTGCACGGCGGGGACTCCGCCGCCGGCCGGATGCTCGCCGTCACCGACGGCCGCCCGCACTCCGCGCTCCGGGGCGTGCTCAGCAAGCCCTTCTCACCGCGCTCGCTGGACGTCGTCGTGGACAGCGTCCGGCGCTCCACCCGCGAGCTGATCCGGCAGGCCGTGGAGCGCGGCGGCTGCGACTTCGCGACCGATGTCGCCGCGCACATCCCGCTCGCCGCGATCTGCGACCTGCTCGGCGTGCCGCCGGAGGACCGGGGCCTGATCATTGAGCTGACGTCCTCGGCGCTCTCCTCCACCGACGGCGCCCCCACTCAGGAGGGCACCTGGTCGTCCCGCAACGATCTGCTGCTCTATTTCTCCGAACTGGCCCAGTCGCGGCGCGAGAAGCCGTACGACGATGTGGTCAGCCTGCTCGTCGGAAAGGAGGTCGACGGGCGCCCGCTGACCCACGAGGAGATCATCTTCAACTGCTACAGCATCATCATGGGCGGTCACGAGACCACCCGGCTCGCCATGATCGGCGGCTTCCGCGCCCTGGTCGACCATCCGGAGCAGTGGCGGGCGCTGTGCGCGGACGAGGTCCCGGTGGCCCAGGCCGTCGAGGAGATCCTGCGCTGGACCACGCCCGCCCTGCACAGCGGCCGCACCGCGACCCAGGACACCTTCCTCGGCGGGCAGTTCATCGAGGAGGGCGATGTCGTCACCGTCTGGAACGCCTCCGCCAACTTCGACGAGACGGTCTTCCCCGACCCCTACCGCTTCGACCTGGCCCGCACCCCGAACAAGCACCTGAGCTTCGCCCACGGGGCGCACTTCTGCATCGGCGCCTATCTGGCCCGGGCCGAACTTTCCGCCGTGGTCGAGGGATTGCGCGAGTACGCCGCGGAGCTGGCGGTCACCGGAGAGGAGAGCCGGGTCTACTCCAACTTCCTCAACGGCCTCGCGAGCCTCCCGGTCACCCTGACCCCTCAGCCCGCCCTGACCTCCGCCTGAACAGCCGCCGCGCCCGGCCCCGTACCACTGTCCGGTACCGGGGCCGGCACGGCCAGGCCCACCCGCAGCAGCCCGCGCCCGGCCGCCCAGGCCCCCCGCAGCAGCTCCGGGAACGGCGGCCCGCCCGGCACCGGCCCGCCGCCCGGCACCCGCGCGGTGAACGTGCCGTCCGCCGAAAGCGAGACCTCCGCGTCCGGGAACCCCAGCGGCAGCCCGGTCAGCGGATGCCACGCCTTGTACACGGCCTCCTTCACACAGAACACCAGCCGGTCCCACGCCACCGGCCGGTGCTCGGCGCGCCCCAGCTCCGCGACGGCCGCCCGCTCCCCGGCGCCCAGCACCCGCCCGGCCACCCCGCGCGGCAGCGGCGCGTTCGGCTCCGCGTCGATCCCGACCGCCCGGAATGCCCCGGCGGGGGCGACGGCGGCGGCCCGGTAGCCCACGCAGTGCGTCAGGCTGCCCACCAGGCCCGCCGGCCACACCGGTCCGTCGCGCCCCTTCCGTACCAGCGGCGCGGGCGGCCTGCCCAACTGCCGCATGGCCTCGCGGGCGCAGCCCCGTACGGTCGTGAACTCGCGCCGCCGCTCCGCGACCACATCCGCGACCAGCGCCTCCTCCGCCGGAAAAAGGCGAATCCCGGCCGCGGCCCCCGTGTCACCGAAGGACTCGACCAGGATCACCCCGGCGGGCAGCAGCCCGGCCGTCACTCCGAGGTCCGGGGACCGGGCGCCGGCGCGGCCGGCTCCCGTACCGGCAGGGTGGAGCCCTTCGCGCGCAGCCCCAGGAAGTACTGCTGGACGAGCAGCGTCACACCCATGCCCAGCCACAGCGCGTTCACGTTGATCGGCTCACCGGTCGTCACATGGGCGATCGCGCCCACCACCAGCCGCGCCGCGATCGTCGCCAGCCACAGCCACATCGTGCCCATGCCGCCCTTGCGGATCACCTTGCCCGCGGTGTCCCGCCACATCGGCATCGACCGGGCGCGCAGCGCGCCGAACAGCACGGAGACGGCGAGCGCGAGCACCAGGAAGCCGATGCCGCCCTTCGTCGCCTCGCTCGGGCCCGGCGGCACACAGCCCCGCGCCACGAGCAGCGCGCACCAGAAGTACATCCGGGGCCGCACCTCCCGCGCGGTGAACTGGGTGACCAGCACCCCCACCGTGATCCCCACGACGAGCACGGTGTTGAACACCACGGCGAAGTCGCCGCTCCCGTCGGCGTGGACCGCCGCGAGCTGCGCGGTGGGGGCGGCGGAGCCGTGGGCGAGCAGGCTGAGCATGGGCGTTCCCTCGGGGTCTGGGTTTTTTGGGGGGCACGGGTTACGCGGTGCGGGCGAGGGCGTCCGTGAGCGCGGCGACCATCGCGGCGGGGTCGGTGTGGGGGTAGTGGTGACCGCCGGGCAGCAGCGTGAGCGAGAACGCGGCCCCGGCGCAGTGCCGCCACTCGGGCAGCCGGTCGGCGCGCGTCACCTCGTCGTCCGCGCCGCCGAACACGTGCAGCGGGCCGGGCAGCGGGTCCGGTGCGGCGAGCAGATAGCTTTCCGCGAGCCGGAGATCGGTGCGCATCGGGCGCATGATCTGGCGCAGGAACTCCGGGTAGGCGAGGAGCTCTTCGGGCAGTCCGCCGTTGCGGAGCAGCCAGTCGAGCAGCCCCTCGTCGGTCGCCCGGGACATGGTCGCCGGGGGCGGGGTGTGCGGGGCCCGGAAGGCGGAGACGAGGGTGGCGACCGGGGCGGGCAGCCCGCGCGCCGCGATCCGGCGGCTCAGCTCGTAGACCAGCGCCCCGCCGAAGCTGTGCCCGAACAGGGCGTACGGCATGGTGAATTCGGGCGTCAGCCCGGCCAGCAGCCGTTCGGCCAGCTCGTCGAACCCGGCCGGCATCGGCTCGTCCTGCCGGGTGCCCCGGCCCGGCAGCTCCACGGGGGCCAGCTCGATCCCCGGCGGGATGTGCCGCCGCCACCCCGCGAAGGCCCCGGCGCCCGCGCCCGCCTGCGGTACGCAGATCAGCCGGGTGTGCGGGGTGCCGACGGCGAGCCGGCCGGAGACCCAGCGTTCGTCCTGCGGCCGTGCCGTCCCACTCATCCGGTCCACCTCTGCCGTCCGTCACGGTCGGACAGCATTGTGGCAGCGACCCAGGTGCCCTCTCCAGGCAACGATTCCGGCATGCGGAGTTGCCGCGCCCTTGCCGGAGTTGTTGCCTGGAGTGCGGGTGATCACCCACCGGAACATGGTGAGGGCCTTCCGTACCGGTGTCCGGCACGGCACCCGCACTCTGGAGAAAGCCCCATGACTGACCGCAGCACCGCGATCGACTCCGGCTCGGTGGAGGAGCTGGTGAGCAGGCTCGTGCTGCTCGTCGCCCCCCAGCGGAACGAGCACAGCCGCCCCGAGCAGCGCCTCATCTCCGACCTCGGCTACCACTCGCTGGCCCTGGCCGAACTCGCCTTCACCCTGGAGGACCTGTTCGGGCTCGACCCGCTCCCGCCGGAGAAGGCGATGTCGCTGGAGAGCGTCGGCGACGTCACCGGGCTGATCGCCGCCGAACTCGCCGGCGGCGCCGGGCACCTGCCGAACGACGACGACATCCAGCTGATCTTCGCCCGCTACGGCGTCGAATGGGTGCCCCAGGCCGCGTAAAGGCATCACCGCGCAAGGCATCACCCGCGCAAGGCGTCACCGCCACCCCCCGGAACGGCCGCATGCCGTGTTGTCCCCCGCACGCGGCATGCGGCTTCACCACGATCAGCCCCTGCCCTGGCCCCCGTTCGGCTCCGCGTACCCCGCCACCTCGCGCGGGCTCCGCGCGCCCGGGCCCACGTAACGCGCCGACGGGCGCACCAGCCGGCCCGTCCGCTTCTGCTCCAGGATGTGCGCCGACCAGCCCGCCGTACGGGCGCAGGTGAACATCGACGTGAACATGGGCGCCGGCACCTCGGCGAAGTCCAGCACGATCGCCGCCCAGAACTCCACGTTCGTCGCGAGCACCCGGTCCGGGCGGCGCGCGTGCAGCTCCTCAAGCGCCGCCCGCTCCAGCGCCCGCGCCACCTCGTAGCGGGGCGCGCCCAGCTCCTCGGCGGTGCGCCGCAGCACCCGGGCGCGCGGGTCCTCGGCGCGGTAGACGCGGTGGCCGAAGCCCATCAGCCGCTCGCCCCGGTCCAGGGCCCCCTTCACGTACGCCGTGGCGTCCCCGGTCCGCTCGATCTCCTCGATCATGCCGAGCACCCGGGACGGGGCGCCGCCGTGCAGCGGGCCCGACATGGCCCCCACCGCGCCGGACAGCGCGGCCGCCACGTCCGCCCCGGTCGAGGCGATCACCCGGGCGGTGAACGTCGAGGCGTTCATGCCGTGCTCGGCGGCGGACGTCCAGTACGCGTCGACGGCCTTCACATGCCGGGGGTCCGGCTCGCCCCGCCAGCGGATCATGAACCGCTCCACCACGGACCCGGCCTTGTCGATCTCCCGCTGCGGGACCATCGGCAGGCCCTGTCCGCGTGCCGACTGCGCCACGTACGACAGCGCCATCACGGCGGCCCGGGCCAGATTCTCGCGGGCGGTCTCCGCGTCGATGTCGAGCAGCGGTTTCAGCCCCCAGACCGGGGCGAGCATCGCCAGCGCGGACTGCACGTCGACCCGGACGTCGCCGGAGTGCACGGGCAGCGGGAACGGTTCGGCGGGCGGCAGACCGGGTTCGAACGCCCCGTCCACCAGCAGCCCCCACACCTGCCCGAAGGAGACGTGCCCGACCAGCTCCTCGATGTCGACGCCCCGGTACCGGAGCGCGCCGCCCTCCTTGTCCGGTTCGGCGATTTCCGTCTCGAACGCGACGACTCCTTCGAGTCCGGGTACGAAGTCGGACATCAGGCGGCTCCCTCGGTTCGACGGTTGCGCCGGGCGGACCTCCGGCCCGTCCGGCCGCTGCGGCAGGATGGCACCGTGCCCACCCCAGACTCCTCCTTCGATTCCACCACCGATCCGGCCGCGATGCGCGAGCAATACCGATCCGAGACCTTCACCGAGGACTCGCTCGCGCCCGATCCGATGGACCAGTTCGCGCGCTGGTTCCGCCAAGTCGCCGCCGGTGGCATGCTCCACGAGCCGAACGCCATGGTGGTCTCCACGGCGACCCCCGAGGGCCGCCCCTCCTCCCGTACGGTGCTGCTGAAGATGTACGACGCGCGCGGCTTCGTCTTCTTCACCAACTACGGCTCCCGCAAGGGCCGCGAGCTGACCGCCAACCCCTATGTCTCGCTGCTCTTCCCCTGGCACCCGCTGGCCCGCCAGGTCATCGTCACCGGCGCCGCCGCCCGCGTCCCCCGCGAGGAGACCGTCGCCTACTTCCGCACCCGCCCGCACGGCTCCCAGCTCGGCGCCTGGGCGAGCGAGCAGTCCACGGTGATCGGCAGCCGTGCGGAGCTGACCGCCCGCTACGAGGAGTTGTCGGCCCGCTACCCGGAGGGCGAGAAGGTCCCGGCGCCCCCGCACTGGGGCGGCTTCCGGGTGGTCCCGGAGACGATCGAGTTCTGGCAGGGCCACGAGAACCGGCTCCACGACCGGCTGCGTTACGTCCGCGAGGGCGGCGAGGAAGGCAAGTGGCGGGTCGAGCGGCTGTGCCCGTAAATCACCCCCGGCATGCGGAAACCCGCAGGCTCTGGTCCCTCCTTGCGGAGGAGCCGGCCGGATCTACCGGCGAGCCTGCGGGTCGGTGACTGCCTGGGTTTCGGCGGACAGCCCGCCGAGGTGCACGAAGTGCGACGACGGGCTGTCAGCCCGCAGCCACCTCACGAATCCGATAAGACTGCACTTTTCGGATCACCTCCTTTCAACGTGTACGGACAGCTTAGGAACCGCCTCCGGGCCGCACAACCGAATTAACGGCGCCTCCCGGACCGGGGTCGCCGGGGTGCCCCGTGAAGGCTCAGTGCCGGTAGAAGATGCGGTCCGCGTACTGCGTCATCACGCGCCCGTTCCACTCGTGGCCGCCGTCCACGTTGCCCGACCGCAGCAGCGGCGGTTCGATGCCGCGCTCCAGCAGCCGCTCCGCGGCCGCGGCCATCATGCCCTGCATGATCGCGCTGGTGACCACCGTGGACGCGGGCGCGAACGGCGCCTCGATGCCGTCCACCTCCAGCTCCGCGTCGCCGATCGCGATCTTGCTGTCGAGGACGATGTCGCAGTGGTCCCGCAGGAAGCCGCCCGAGCTGTGCCGGGACCTGGTCTCCTCCGCGTACGCGACCGAGGTGACGCCGATGACCTTCAGGCCCAGCGCGCGGGCGTTGAGCGCCATCTCGACGGGCAGCGCGTTGCGCCCGGAGAGCGAGATGATCACGAGCAGGTCGCCGGACTTCGCCGGGCTGGAGTCGAGCACCGCGCCCGCGAGGCCGTCCACCCGTTCCAGGGCCGAGCCGAGGGTGGCGGGCATGACGTCCACGCCGAGCGCCCCGGGGACGGCCATGAGGTTCATCAGGGCGAGCCCGCCCGCCCGGTAGACGACGTCCTGCGCGGCGAGCGAGGAGTGCCCGGCGCCGAAGGCGAAGAGCCGGCCGCCCGCCTCGACGGTGTCGGCGATCGCGGCCCCGGCGGCCGCGATGTTCCCGGCCTCCTCGTCCCGTACCCTCCCCAGCAGGCCGATCGCCGCATCGAGGAACTGACCGGCCAGCTTGCTTTCGCTCATCGGGGAGGGCCTTTCCGACGGGGTGGGATGTCCAGGGGGCGTCCGTAACGCCGATCACGTTGCGGTCTGGACCAGTGAACTGTCAATACCGCACGGCCCCGGTGACGACGGCGAGACACGGTTCCGCGCGCGATGCGTCAGAATTGGTGCAGGGCCAGCGCACGATTGCATCGAGGGGCACGAATGTCCGGACTGATCGACACCACGGAGATGTATCTCCGCACCATCCTCGAACTCGAAGAGGAAGGCGTGGTCCCCATGCGCGCCCGGATCGCGGAACGGCTGGACCAGAGCGGTCCGACCGTCAGCCAGACCGTGGCGCGGATGGAGCGCGACGGCCTGGTACAGGTCGCGGGCGACCGCCATCTGGAGCTGACGGAGGAGGGCCGCCGCCTGGCGACCCGCGTCATGCGCAAGCACCGGCTGGCCGAGTGCCTGCTGGTCGACGTGATCGGGCTGGAGTGGGAGCAGGTCCACGCCGAGGCGTGCCGGTGGGAGCACGTGATGAGTGAGGCGGTCGAGCGCCGGGTGCTGGAGCTGCTGCGGCACCCGACGGAGTCGCCGTACGGGAACCCGATTCCGGGTCTGGAGGAGCTGGGTGAGAGCACCGAGGCCGATCCGTTCCTGGACGAGGGCATGGTCAGCCTGTCCGATCTCGACCCGGGCAGCGACGGCAAGACGGTGGTGGTCCGCCGGATCGGGGAGCCGATCCAGACGGACGCCCAGCTGATGTACACGCTGCGGCGGGCGGGCGTGCAGCCCGGCTCCGTGGTCAGCGTGACGCAGTCGCCCGGCGGAGTGCTGGTCGGCAGCAGCGGCGAGGCGGCGGAGCTCGACTCCGAGATCGCCTCGCACGTCTTCGTGGCGAAGCGGTAGACCCGCCTTCCGGGAGACCGGGCACCGGCAGCCGCCGGTGCCCGGTTTCTCTTTTCCGGCCGGTCTCCCTTTTCCGTCCGGATCTGTTTTTTCCGGCCGGAACCGCAGCGCTCCGGCGCGGACCGTGCCAGGCTGTGCCGGAGGGGTGGCTGAGCGTGTCGGCCGCCGCCCCGCCGGGAGGGGAGCCGCGATGCACCCGTCGTACGCGGACAAGCGGATGGCCCCGGCGCCGCGAGGCGCCGGGGCCTGTCCCTCCCTGTGCCCGACCTGGAGCCCCGAGCTCTCAAGGTCGGTCCCGCGAGCCCTCATCCCCGAGCGGCCCGCCTCCCGCCAGAACATCTCCCCGCGGCTGCCGTCGTCAATCCTGGGAAGCAGTCACTCGAACGAGCGGTGTTGGCCGGCAGATCCCGGTTTTCGAATAGGGGTTCGATAGTCTGGCCGACACGACCACCCGGTGATCCAGCCGGGGACCCAGGGAGAGAAGGGGGTGCCAGAAGCTATGGCGCGGCGCATCGAAGTGACCGGATCGGACGGCGTACGCCTCACGGCCTGGGAGTTCGCCGACCCGCCCCGGGCGGGCGCGGACGAGACCCCCGCCCCCGGCGTCTTACTGCTGCACGGCCTGATGGGCCGGGCCTCGCACTGGGCGTCCACCGCCGGCTGGCTCGCCGAACGGCACCGTCCGGTCGGCCTCGACCAGCGCGGCCACGGCGACAGCGGCAAACCGGCCGACGGCCCCTACACCCGCGACGCCTACGTGGCGGACGCCGAGGCCGTCATCGAACAGCTCGGGCTCGCCCCCGTCACCCTCGTCGGCCACTCCATGGGGGCGCTCACCGCCTGGCAGCTCGCCGCCAAGCGCCCCGACCTGGTCCGCGCGCTCGTCGTCTGCGACATGCGCGCCTCCGCGCTCGGCGCGGCCTCCCAGCGCGAGTGGGAGGACTGGTTCGGAAGCTGGCCGCTCCCCTTCGCCTCGCCCGACGCCGTGCGGCGCTGGTTCGGCGAGGAGGACCCCTGGGTGGAGCGCCCCAGCCCGTCCCGGGGCGCGTTCTACGCCGAGGTGATGGCCGAGCGGGACGGCGGCTGGTGGCCCGTGTTCTCCCGCCGCCAGATGCTGGAGTCCCGCGCCACCTGGGTGTTCGACGCGCACTGGGAGGAGCTGGCCCAGGTCAGGTGCCCGACCCTGGTGCTGCGCGGCCTGGACGGCGAGCTGGGCCGGGCGGAGGCCCAGGAGATGGTCCGGGTCCTGCCGCGCGGCCGGTACGCCGAGGTGGCCGACGCCGGCCACCTCGTGCACTTCGACCAGCCGGAGGGCTGGCGGGCCGCGGTCGAACCGTTCCTCGAACAGCTCTCCGAGGACGCGCGGGACGACCGCGAGCCGGTTTCCCCGTAAGCCACCCGTAAGCCCCCCCGTAAATCCGATTTCAGCCCTTGCTGACCGCCGCCAGGATCTCCGGCAGCCGCCGGGCCAGGCGCGGGGCCGCGAACCGCAGACCGCCCCAGCCGATCAGTGCCCCGTACACCGCCCCGACCGGGAGCAGCAGCCACAGCCAGTCCGTGCGGTCCGTGACGTGCAGGGTGATCGTCAGGGCGATCACCGGGGCGCTCAGCACGGCCGCCGAGACCATGCCGCCGAGGATGGAGATCCAGGCGATCCCGGCCTGACCCGGCGCCACGTTCTTGAAGGCTCCCTCCTGCGGAATCGAGTACGGGAAGCTCACCGAGGCCACCGAGCCCGTCGCCAGCATCGCGCCCAGCAGCGCGAACGACAGACCGACCACCCCCGGCAGCGGCTTCCAGTCGCCGAGCAGCGCCGCCGTCACCACCGCCACGAGCACCGTGTACGGCAGCGTGATCAGCAGCAGCGCCAGCGCCCGGGCGCGCAGTTCGAGATACGCGTCCCGGGGCGAGGAGATCGTCTGGGCGACCATCCAGAACGCGGAGGTGTCCTGCCCGAACTGGTTGTACATCTGCATGCCGAGCATCCCGGAGGCGAAGCAGGCGAAGTACACCGTGCCCTGGCCCTGGAGGGCGTTGATCAGCGGGACGATCAGCCCGATCGCCAGCGCGGTCACCCAGGCGGCCTTGGTCTTCGGGTCCCGTGCCACGTACCGCAGGGACCGCTGCATCGCCGTGCCGGTGCGGTCCTCGGGGAGCAGTGCCCACAGGCCCGCGCCGATCCGCCCGGACTTCTCGCGGTCCGGTGCGGCGGCGGTCGTGGAACCGTCCGGCGCGGTCATCAGCTTCGTCAGGCTGCGCTGCCACAGCCACAGCAGCGCCACCAGCGCGGCCGCCGCGATCAGCAGCTGGACGACGGCCCGCCCGTACGCCCCCTCGGCGGCGGAGCCCACGGACCCGACGGCCGAGGCGGGCGGCAGCCAGCGCAGCACGTCCGCCGCCGGGTCGAGCGAGGAGAGCCCGCCGGCCCGCCCGAGGCGCTGGGCCCCGAAGTTGACGACCTGGATGCCCACCGCGATCACCAGGCCGCTGAGAACGGCCAGGTCGCGGCCCTTGCGGGAGGTCAGCAGCCGGGTGTTGGCGGCGGCGACCGCACGGGCCAGGGCCACGCACACCAGCAGGGTCAGCGGGACGGCGAGCACCGCGAAGACGACCGCGCCCGCCCCCTCGGCCAGCGCCGCCACCGAGCCGGCCGCCAGGCACAGCGTGAAGACCGGGCCGAGCCCGATCAGCGAGGACACCAGCAGCGCGACGATCAGCGGCCGGGGCCGCAGCGGCAGCATCACCAGCCGGGTCGGGTCCAGGGTCTCGTCCCCGGCCGAGAAGAACAGCGGCATCACCGCCCAGCCGAGGGCCACGACCGCGGTGAGCAGCACCACCACCGAGTCCGCGTGGGCGTGGCCGCGCAGCAGGACCAGCCCCAGCAGCTGGCCGGCGGCGATCAGCAGGGCGCCCACGACCGAGATCAGGTAGACCGCTCTGCGCCCGCTGGACTGGCGCAGCCCGTTGCGGAGCAGGGCCACCTTGAGCCGGGCGAATACGGGGATCAGCGCCGGGGCCCCGGTCGCGGCCCCGGTCCGGGGGCTGGTGCCGGCGGGGGCGTCGAGCACGCTCATCGGCCGCCGCCCAGCCAGTCCAGGGTCGCTCCGGCGTCCCGGTCGCCCGCGCCGACCAGCTCCAGGAACGCGTTCTGGAGCGAGGACGCCTCGCCGCGCACCTCGGCCAGCGGGCCCTGGGCGCGGATGGTGCCCGCCGCCATGACGGCCACCCAGTCGCACAGCGACTCGACCAGCTCCATCACATGGCTGGAGAACACGACGGTCGCCCCGGAACGCGTATAGCGCTCCAGGACCTTGCGGATGGTCTGCGCCGAGACCGGGTCGACGCCCTCGAACGGCTCGTCCAGGAAGAGCACTTCGGGGTTGTGCAGCAGGGCGGCGGCGAGCCCGATCTTCTTGCGCATCCCGGTCGAGTAGTCGATGACCAGCTTGTGCTGGGAGCCCGCCAGGTCCAGCACGTCGAGCAGCTGGGTGGCCCTGCTGTCCACCTCCTGGCCGGGCAGACCGCGCAACCGGCCGGTGTAGGCGAGGAGTTCGCGGCCGGACAGCCGCTCGAAGAGGCGCAGCCCCTCGGGCAGGACGCCGATCCGGGACTTCACCTCGACCGGGTCGCCCCAGACGTCGCGCCCGCCGATCTCGATCCGCCCCTGGTCGGGCCGGAGCAGCCCGGTGACCATCGAGAGCGTGGTGGTCTTCCCCGCCCCGTTGGGCCCCACCAGGCCGATGAACTTGCCCGCGGGCAGTTCCAGATCGATCCCGGCGACGGCGGTCTGCTCGCCGAACCGCTTCCACAGCCCCTGGACGCGCACCGCGGGCGGTGTCGCCCGCGGTGCCCCGTTCCCTTCCGTGCCCTCGTGTCGTGCCTGGTCCGGCATGCGCGCGCCTTTCGAAGTCCCCGTACGTACGTGTCGTACCCGGGGACCACCCTACGAAAGGGGCGCGTCCGCCTTCGCCCGGCCGCAGGCGTACGCGAGCGGGCCGATCAGCTCCTCGACCTCGGGCAGCCAGCGGTTGGCGGTCGTGGGGGTGCGGGCCCACTGCACCGCGCCCACCCCGCCGACCCGGGTCGGCGGCGCGACGACGTAACCGCCCTCGCCGATGCCGCGCAGGCCGACCGAGGCGGCGTTCCACCCGGCCCGGCGGACCAGGTCGTCCGCCTTCGCGGCGGCGCCGGGCAGCACGAAGAACTGCATGCGGCGGTCCGGGGTGCGGGTGACCGGGCCGAGCGGCAGGCTCATCCGCTCCAGCCGGGCGAGCGCCAGGAAGCCCGCCGACTCCGGCACGTCCACGGCGTCGAACGCGCGCCCGGTGAGCAGCAGCACCGCCGCCCCCGGCCGCCGGGTCCACATCCGGCGGGCCGCCGCGCCGCTGCCGGTGGCGCCGTCCGCCCAGCCGTCCCCGGCCGGATGGGCGCCGGGCGCGGCACACGCCTCCTCGCCGCACGAGCACCGGCGGCCGGCGCCGGACGGCTCCAGCCAGGTGCCCGGGCACACGTCCCAGTGCCGCTCCTCCGTGTACCGCACGGCGGCGTCGAGCAGCTGCTCCACGCGCTGCCGGGGGACCTGCGCCGCTTCCATGACTCCGATGGGCTCTTCCACGTCCAGCTCAACTACGGGCTTCACGAAGAGTTACGGCCGCCCGGTGCGCGGTTCCGCACACGGGGCGCACGGGTGCACGGGCGGGGGCGCGTGGGAGAGGCACGGGCCCGGGGCGGGTAGCTGCTTACGGGACGTCCGGCCGGTGTCGTCCGGCGCGGTCCGGCGCGGCATTTTAGTGACTGGACGTGACGAATGAGGTAAGTCGCGCGGAAAGTGACCAACACGATGAATCGGCGCATTTCTCGGACATATGCCGGGCAGTGATCCCGCCACCTATCACCGCGGCCTCAGGGGGGCACACATGGCAGCCAGGCCACTCGTCGCACGCCAGCCGAACGAACGGCTTCAGGCGCTCATCCAGGAAGCCGGATGCTCCAACGCGGGCCTGGCCCGCCGGGTCAACATGGTCGGCGCCGAACGCGGCCTCGACCTCCGCTACGACAAGACCTCCGTGGCCCGCTGGCTGCGCGGCCAGCAGCCGCGCGGCCGGGCCCCGGGCACCATCGCCGAGGCGCTGGGCCGCAAGCTCGGCCGTACGGTCACGATCGACGAGATCGGCATGGCCAACGGCAAGAACCTCGCCTCGGGCGTCGGCCTCCAGTTCGCGCCGACCGTGATCGGGGCGATCGAGCAGGTCTGCGAGCTCTGGCGCAGCGACGTCGGCCGCCGCGACTTCCTCACCGGCTCGGCGGTCGCCTCGTCCGCGCTCGTGGAGCCCAGCCGCGACTGGCTGATCACCGGCGCCGATCCCCAGGTCGCCCGGGCCGCCGGGTCCCGGGTCGGGATGCCGGACGTGGAGGCGGTGCGGGCGACGACCGCCGCGCTGGTCGACCTCGACCACCGCTTCGGCAGCGGCCATGTCCGCCCGGTCCTCGTGCACTACCTCAACAGCGTGGTCTCCGGGCTGCTTTCGGGGGCGTACCGAGAGTCGACGGGGCGTCAGCTCTTTGCCGCGGTCTCCCGGCTCACCGAACTCGCCGGCTACATGGCGATCGACACCGGCCAGCCGGGCCTGGCCCAGCGCTACTACATCCAGGCTCTGCGCCTCGCCCAGGCGGCGGGCGACCGCGCCTACGGCGGCTATGTGCTGGCCGCGTCGATGAGCCATCTCGCCGCCCAGCTCGGCAATCCGCGCGAGATCGCCCAGCTGGCGCGGGCCGCGCAGGAGGGTGCGCGCGGCCGGGTCACCCCGCGCGCGGAGGCGATGTTCTACGCGGCGGAGGCGCGCGGCCACGCGCTGCTCGGGGACGCGCGCACCTGCCTGGAGGTCGCGGGCCGGGCCGAGGCCGCCCTGGAGCGGGCCGAGCCGGACAGCGGGGACGACCCGGACTGGATCGCCCACTTCGACCACGCCTATCTCGCGGACGAACTCGCGCACTGCCACCGGGACCTGGGGCAGGCGGACGCCGCCGCGCGCCGGGCGAAGGAGTCCCTGGACGGCCACCCGGAGTCCCGCGCCCGGCGCCGCGGCATCGGCCTCGCGCTGCTGGCCACGGCCCAGGTCCAGCTGCGCGAGATCGAGCAGGCGTGCCACACGGGGACCAGGGCGCTGGAGCTCCTCGGCACGGTGCGCTCGACCCGGGGCGCGGAATATCTGGACGACCTCCAGCAGCGGCTGCTGCCGTACGGGGACGAGCCCGCGGTAAGGGAGTTCGGCGCCCGGCTCGAACTCCAGGCGGCCTGAGCGGGGGCGGGGAAGACCCTTAACTGCGTCTTGAGCGGCCCCGCTGTTACACCCCGTGTCACGGGTCCGCTGCGGACCGCGGGCACTTGGCACACCGCGGCCGGCACCCGATAGCGTGAGCCGACGATTCCATAGTTGACACGCACGTAGGAGTCCCGGTGACACAGAGCGGACAGGGCGACGAGCAGCAGCACCCTGCTGTACGACCCGCGCACGAGGGTGTCGTGCTGCCCTCGGACGGCGGCGAGCCCTGGACGCCGGGCAGAGCGGCGGACCAGGCGGCCCCGGCGGGCGGCCGGCCGTGGGGACAGGCGTGGGGCCCGCAGGGCGGCGGCGGGCAGGACGCGTACGGGCAGCCGCAGCAGCAGCCCCAGCAGCAGGCGTACCCGCAGCAGCCGGACCCGTACGGGCAGCAGCAGGGCGGGTACGCGCAGGACGCGTACGGCCAGGGCGCACCCCTGCCGCCCCAGCAGCCCCAGCCCTACGCCCAGCCCCTGCCGCCCGAGGCCGGGCCCGGGGGCGCTCCGGGCGGGGACGCCGACGCCACGCAGTTCATCGCGCCGGTCCCCGGCGGCCCCGCGCCCGGCGGCCCCGCGCCCGGCGGCCCCGCGCCCGGCGGGCTGCCGCCGGAGAACCCCGCGGAGTCCACGCAGTTCCTGGGCCACGCCCCGCAGGGCCCCCAGGGCGGCGGGGACGCCGACGCGACGCAGTACATACCTCCGGTGCCCGGCGGCGCCCCGTACGATATCCGGCCCGGGACGCCCGGTGAGCGGCAGCCGCCCGCCGAGTTCGACAACCTCTTCCGCAGCGACGCCCCCGAGGGCGCGACGCAGCAGATGCCCCGGTTCGACCCGGCCCAGCAGCAGCCCCCGTACCAGCAGAGCCCGCAGCAGCCCCCGTACCAGGCGGGCCCGCCGCCGCAGCAGGGCTTCCGGCAGCCGTCCCCGTACAGCGGCCCCCAGGACGGGCTGCCGCAGGACGAGGGCGACGGCGGGCGGCGCAAGAAGTCCGGCGCGGTGCCGCTGATCGCGGCCGTCGTCGTCGGCTGCGCGGTGATCGGGCTCGGCGCCGGCGCGCTGATGAGCGGCGGCGACGATGACGACAAGGACGCCAAGCAGCCGGTGGCGTCCGCGAGTTCACCGGCCGCCGGTGAGCCTTCCAAGGAGCGGGAGCAGCCCGCGGCCGACCCGGCGAAGCCGCAGGCCGAGGAGCTGGACAAGCTCCTCGCGGACAGCAACAGCAGCCGCGCCGCGGTGATCGGGGCGGTCGAGAAGACCAAGTCCTGCACCGACCTGGACACGGCCGTCACCGACCTCAAGGGCGCCGCCAAGCAGCGCCGCGAGCTGGTCACCCGGCTCCAGGCGCTCTCCGTCGACAAGCTGCCGGACCACGAGCGGCTGACCGCCCAGCTCACCAAGGCGTGGCAGGCGTCCGCGTCCGCCGACGACCACTACGCGGCCTGGGCGGTGCAGGCCAAGAGCAAGAAGGTCTGCAAGCACGGCCACGCGAAGACCACCTCGCACACCCAGCAGGCGACCGTGAAGAGCGGCGAGGCCAGCAACGCGAAGCGGCAGGCGGCCGCGCTGTGGAACAAGATCGCCGAGAAGTACGGCCTGACCAAGCGCCAGGCGACCGCGCTCTGACCGCCCGGACCCGCCGGACCGGTGCGCCCGCGCCGGTTCAGCGGGTCGCGCTGGCCTCGGCCATGGTCTCCGTCACGTCCACGAAGTCCTTCCGCGCGGCGACCAGCCGCCCGTCGCGCACCACCTGGAACGTCACCTTGCTGTTGACGACGCGCGGATACGACCGGGAGCCGATCATGTCCTCGTAGCGCCAGCGCAGCACGGGCGTGAGGCCCCCGGTGTCGGCGCGCACCCCCTGGCCGAGCGCCCGGGTGAGCTTCGCCGCGGTGATCCCGGACTCGTCCATGGACTCGATGACCGACTTCAGCGCGGTGTACGCGATCCAGGTGGTCTGCACGCCCGTGTCGTCCGGGTCGATCCGGTTGTCGCCGAAGGCGTACTCGCGGATCACCTTCCGCATGGTGTCCCACCTGGCGTCGCCCGGGGGCGGGTACCAGCCGGTGACGTACGCCCCCTCGAACGGGCTGTCCCGGCCGCCGGTGCGGTCGATGAGCGGCTGCTCCACACTGCCGAGCACCGAGGCCACGCGCACCGCGGTGCCCTCCGGTTCCAGCCGCCGGAACGAGTCGAAGAAGGTCTCCGTGCGGTCGCCCAGCACAGACGTCACGCATCCGCCGGTGGTGCCCGCGCCGGACAGCGCGCGTTCCGCTTCCGGGTCGTACGAGGTGGCGCCCTCGGCGGCCGGTATGTCGAGCGGCAGGGGCCGGCCGGCCTCCTTGAGGCCGGTGCGCAGCAGCCACGCCTGGCTGTCGCCGGCCAGTGTGTCCGGGCGCACCAGCGAGACCCGGTCGCAGCCGTGCGACAGCTGCTCGGCGGTCCCGGCGAGCAGCGCGGACTGGCCGCCGGTCACCGGGTAGGACGCATAGCTGCGGAACTCCTCCTCGGAGGCCCCGTAACCGCCGATGTACGGAATCCCGGCGACCTCCAGCGGGGCCATGAACGCCCGTCCGTGCCGGCTGTACGAGCCGACGACCGCGACCGCCTTCTCCTCGACGGCCTTGCGGGCGCAGTCCCCGGCCCCGGTCCAGGCGTCCTGTTCGTCACAGGTGATGACGCGCAGCTCGTGCCCGTCGATCCCGCCCCGCGCGTTGATCCAGCGCCCGTACGCCTGTGCCATGGCGGTCATACCGGCCATGTTCGCGGCGTCCGGTGCCGAGCCGCCGCCCGGCGCCCAGGTCACGACGGTGACGGGCTCCCTGGAGCCCCCCGAAGCTCCAGGGAGCGCGCCGCAGCCGGACAGCAGCAGCGCCCCGGCCGTCACCGCACCGGTGAGCAGTCCGAAGGGGCGGGTGGGAAGGGGGCGTCGCCGTCCGGTCATGGACCCAGACCCTTCCGCGCCCCGGGTAACGCCGTGGTGTGCCTCCGTCAACGGCCGGTGACGTCACCGTGAACGCCGGGGGCCGGTCAAGGCCACCGAAAAGGGAACGTACGATCGACAACCGTGCAGCAAGGTTCCGAGAACTCTTCCCGTCGCGGCCGTCGCTCCTCCACCATGGGCGGCATGCCGCTCAACGACCTTCCGTGGTGGCGCTGGCGCAGCAACGTGCGCTCGGCGCTGCACATGCTCTCCGACCCCGTCTTCCACCGCGACTGCTGGCTGGCCGGCCGGGAGGGATACGGCGACGTCACCGACGCCGTGTACCGCCTGGTCGAGGACACCTGGCTCGACAACTGGTCCGCCGAGAAGTACGTCGGCACGATCTTCCGGGACGCCGCCGAGGCGGCCCTCGTGGACGCCGCCGTACTCCGGGTGCTGCGCATCCTGCACCAGGTCGGCGCGGACGCCCATGTCTCCGTCTACCTGGAGCACCCCGGCTGGCCGGAGGCCGTCGCGGCCGCCCGCGAGGCGCATGTGCTGCTCGCCGCCAACGACGGCGAGGACCCCGGCACACCGCCGCGCTCCCTGGACGTCCTCCGCATTCTGACCAGGTCCGCCTGATACCCGGCCGGTGTGGCACGCTACGGGGATGACCGCGCCGCAGCCTGCCCCCGACCAGTACGTCCTCACGCTGTCCTGCCCCGACAAACAGGGCATCGTGCACGCCGTGTCGAGCTACCTCTTCATGACCGGCTGCAACATCGAGGACAGCCAGCAGTTCGGGGACCACGACACCGGGCTGTTCTTCATGCGCGTCCACTTCTCGGCGGGCACCCCGGTCACCGTCGACAAGCTGCGGGCCAGCTTCGCCGCGATCGGCGACTCCTTCGCCATGGACTGGCAGCTCCACCGGGCCTCGGAGCGCATGCGGATCGTGCTCATGGTCAGCAAGTTCGGCCACTGCCTCAACGACCTGCTCTTCCGGTCCCGGACCGGCGCCCTGCCGGTGGAGATCGCCGCCGTCGTCTCCAACCACCCGGACTTCGCCGAGCTCGTCGCCTCGTACGAGGTGCCCTTCCGGCACATCCCGGTGACCCGCGACAACAAGCCGCAGGCCGAGGCGGAGCTGCTGGACCTGGTCCGCGAGGAGAACGTGGAGCTGGTCGTCCTGGCCCGCTACATGCAGGTCCTCTCGGACGACCTGTGCAAGCGGCTGAGCGGCCGGATCATCAACATCCACCACTCGTTCCTGCCGAGCTTCAAGGGCGCCAAGCCCTACCACCAGGCGCACGCGCGCGGCGTGAAGCTCATCGGCGCCACCGCCCACTACGTCACCGCCGACCTGGACGAGGGCCCGATCATCGAGCAGGAGGTCGAGCGCGTCGGCCACAACGTGACCCCGGACCAGCTGGTCGCCATCGGCCGCGACGTGGAGTGCCAGGCGCTGGCCCGCGCGGTGAAGTGGCACGCGGAACGCCGCATCCTGCTCAACGGCCGCCGCACGGTCGTCTTCGACTGAGCGCCGTACGGGGCCGGGCTACAGCCGGCTGAGCGAGGCCGCCGCGGACAGCACATCGCCGATCGCCTCGCGGTCCCCGCGCTGCCCGGCCGCCGCCTCCACCGGCGGCACATGCCCCGCCACCAGCCGGCAGAACTCCACGCCGTCCAGCGCGATCTGCGCCACCGCGTGCTCGGCGCACCCGAGGGCGGCCGGGGAGTCCAGCGCGATGTACCAGTCGCCGCCGCCCGAGCCCTCGATCTCCAGATGCAGCGAGCGCCCCGGGGACCCGGCCGGCACCAGCCGCTTGGCCGGCCCCGCGAGCCCCGCCCGGCGCCGCACCGCCAGCGCCCCCGGCAGCATCCGGACCGCCAGGTCGATCATCCGGTGCAGATGCCCGGCGGACGGCGGCTCGTACGGGTAGTCCACCGCCTTCGCGATGTCCCGCGCGTGCACCCAGCACTCGAAGGCCCGGTCGAGCATCGCGTCCTGCAACGGCAGCGCGAAATCCCCGTACGGCACGGACAGTTCCGAGGCCCCGCGCCGCGCGAACGACACGGTCCTGATCAGCGTGTGGCTCTGCTCCCGCCACGGCTCACGGACCGCGCGGGTGAGCGGGCTCCGGGCGGACGACCAGTACGCCTCGGTGCGCGCGGCCGGGGTGAGCGGGGTGCCGGGGAGCGGGTCGTCCAGGCCGAGCGCGGCGCCCACCAGGCCGTCCACGCTCATCAGATGCCCGATCACCCCGGCGACCGTGGTCCGGCGGCCCGTCCGCCGCTCGTCCTCGAACCACTTCAGCCGCACCGGGGCGTGCCACTCGGCGGCGTCGATGTCCCGCAGCAGCGCGTCGAGCCGCGCCGTCTCGGCGTCGTACGGGGCGGCCCAGTCCGGCACCGGGACCTTCGCGGGGCGCCGGCTCAGACAGCCCTCCAGCACCCGGGACCGCAGCAGCGGATCGAGATCCAGGCTCCGGTCGGTGTGCAGCAGCCCGACCGCGTCCCGCAACCGCAGCGCCTCGTCGGCACAGGGCGGGCACGCGGTCAGATGCGCGTCGACGGCCTCGGCCTCCTCGGGCGAGCACGCGGAGAGCGCCCAGGCCCCCAGGAGCGCCTGAAGCACCCGGTGCGGGAGGACCGGGGCGGGCGGCGGCTCCGGCGGCGATACGCGCCCCAGGTTCCCGAAGTCGTCCGCGGCGGGCCGCGGCCCCGGTATCCGACGGGCGCCGCGCACCTCGTCGCGGCCCTCCTCGTCCCGGTCGCCGTCCGCGTCGCCGCTCACAGCGCCCTCCCGTATCCGGGCGGCGGGGCGCCCTCCACCGGCCGGGTCCGGGCGGTGGACAGCAGCTGGAGCCCGAGCCGCAGCCGGCGCCGCGCCTCGTCCTCCGTGACGCCGAGGTCCGCCGCCGCCTGCCGGTAGTCGCGGCGCTGTACGTAGGCCAGCTCCAGGGCGGCCCGCAGCGGCGCCGGCATCGAGGCGACGATGTAGTCGGCCCGGGCGGCGGCGGTGGCCCGCCGGACCCGCTCGTCCAGACCGTCCGGAGCGCCGGGGTCCGCGTCCGCCGCGTCGCGCAGCCGCCGCACGGACTCGCGGTGCGTGAGGAAGGCCAGCCAGGCCCGCATGGAGCCCTGCTTCGGGTCGTACAGGTCCGGGTTCTCCCAGACGTGGCCGAAGACCTCGCGGGTGACCGCGTCGGCGGCGTCCTCATCGTCCAGCATCCGGTGGGCCTGGCTGTGGACGAGGGCGGCGAACCGGTCGTACATCTCACCGAGCGCGGCGGCCTCGCCGCGTGACAGCCGCTGCTGCATCCTGCGGTCCCAGCGGGGTGGTGCGTTTTCGGCCATCTGCACACCAACCCCTCCACCGTCGGACCTGTGCGTCCCTGTCCCACTCGTCCTGTCCGAATGTAGCCCCCACCTCCCGGGGAGCACGCCCCTTTACGACAAGTACGTCCCCGGGGGTGCCTTGCCGGTCAGGGCCGGGTCCGCGGCGTCTGGCACGGCACCCCCGGAACGCGCCGTCTTTGCGAGACGGGTGTTTCGCGAGGGACGTACGGGGGCAGCCGCCAGAGGAGGAACGCAAACTTCCGGATCACCGGGCTGCCCGGAATCCCCGGAACGAGAGGCCCAGTCGCGTGACCCTGAAAGTCTCGGAGACCGAGCGGGGCGGATGGACCGTGCTGCACATAGGCGGCGAACTGGACCTGCTGACTTCGGCCATCGTCCGCCAGTCCGTCCACGAGGTGGTGGCCGTGGGCCGCCATGACGTGGTCCTCGACCTGTCCGGGGTCCGGTTCTGCGATTCCAGCGGGGTCGGGGTGCTCATCGCCCTGCGCCGCCTGATGCGGTCCTGCGGCGGCCGGCTGCGCCTGATCCTGCCGGCCCGGGGCGCGGAGGAGGGCTCCCACGTCAACCGCGTGCTCGCCGCCCTCGGTGTGCGCCGCCTGTTCGACGTCTTCCCGGACTGGGACGCGGCCGTGGACGAGGAGGCCGAGCCGCTGACGGCCTGAAACGGCCGTCCCCGCACCGGTTCGTGCGGAGCTGTCACAGGGCTGGGCCCCGTAAGTGACACGTGACGCCTGGCGGCGTCGTACGCTCCCCGCATGGACAGCGCAGAGTATGAGCGCAAGATCGCCTTCCGCTTCGCCGCCTTCGACCAGGACGGCAACGGATACATCGATCGCGCGGATTTCAACGCCGCCGCGGCCCGTCTGCTCACCGAGTTCGGCACGACGGCCCGCTGCGACAAGGGCCAGGCGCTCTACAGCGGTGCCGAGGCGTTCTGGCAGGGCATGGCGGGCATCGCCGACGTGGACGGTGACCAGCGCGTCACCCGCGAGGAGTTCGTGGGCGGCGCGGTGAAGAGGCTGCGCGACAACCCGGAGCGGTTCGCGGAGATCGCCCGCCCCTTCCTGCGCGCCGCGCTCGCCGTGGCGGCGGGGCCGTCCGGCGGGAACAGGGCGCCGGTGCCGACCGTGGAGCGGGCCCTCAGGGTCCTCGGCGCCGGCCCGGACGCGGCGGCGTTCGCCGCGCAGAGCCTGGACACGGACCGGGACGGCGGGGTCGTGGAGGAGGACGCGGTGGCCGCGCTGGCGGCGTACGTGACGGTCATCGAGCCGGACTAGGGCCTGTCTTCAAACTGGCGTCGTCCGCCCGGAGGGCGGGCCGGGCGGCGTCAGGTGCGTGCTCTCGGCGTGCCGGCCCCAGATCCCTGTACTGGATGTACTGGGGTCTGGGGTCGGTGCGGCGAGAGTGCGTGCATGGCGTCGCGCGGCAGACGGCAGTTTGAAGACAGGCCCTAGGTGCCGGCGCCCAGGGGTACCCGGCCCCTGGGCGTGACACAGCGCGACCATCGGTCACCGATACCGGCTTGTGTCCTTTGCGTGATTCGTCACGGCGTGGAGTCGGTGCCCGGCTCGGGTACCCTCCGTGGGATGCGAGTGGTTCTGGAACCTGTCGGTCCGGATGCGGCCTGTGGGGCGCGCCGGGTCCCGGTGAGGTGCTGTTCGACTCCCCGCAATGTGCGTCGCACAGTATGCGCCACGCGTACTCCTTCGCGCTGGAATATGCCCGAAGCGCTTGTTGCGGTGACTGTACGTCAACCATGCTGTCGTGCAAGGGAATCACGTTCCGTGACCCTTTGGAGGCGCGAGGCGATGTGTCCGCCGGTTCGGATGGTGTGAGCGGTGCAGGTGCTTCAGGTTCAGTTGGAGGTCGGGCCCGACCCCGCGGAGGTCGGACGGGCCCGCAGATGGGCGCGCTCACGGCTCGCCGGTTCCGGCGTGAGAGACGACGAGCCGCTGGCCGAGACGCTCATCCTGCTCATCTCGGAGCTGGTGACCAACGCGGTCGTGCACACCGGCTGTCCGGCCGTGCTGCGCATGCTCTTCGGCCCGGCCGGCGCCCCCGGCGGCGCCGGGACCGTGCGTGTCGAGGTGGCCGACGCCAGCTGCCGCCCGCCGCAGCAGCGGCACGCGCGGGGTGAGGACACCGGCGGCCGGGGCCTGGAGCTGGTCGACGGCCTCGCCGACCGCTGGGGCTGGCAGCCGGAGGGCGCGGGCAAGCGGATCTGGTGCGAGGTGGACCGCGGCGTCCCGCTGATCCAGGTTCAGCTCCAGCCCGGCACCCACGGCGCCGAGCCCAGCCACGCGGTCTAGGCGCTGGGCGCTAGGCGCTCCTCCCCGCCGTCGAGCGGAACGTGCGGCGGTACACCGTCGGCGAGACGCCCAGCGCCGTCTGGAGGTGCTGCCGCAGTGACGTGGAGGTGCCGAAGCCGGCGTCCCGGGCGACCTGGTCGATGGACAGGTCCGTGGACTCCAGGAGCCGGCGCGCCAGCTCCACGCGCTGCTGGGTGAGCCACTGCACGGGGCTGACGCCGACCTCCTCGCGGAACCGCCGGGTGAACGTCCGTACGCTCATCGACTCCTGCTGGGCCATGTCCCGCAGCAGGATCGGCCGCTCCAGCCGGTCCAGCGCCCAGGCCCGCGCGGTCGTCGTCGTGGCGAACCGGTTGTCCGGCACGGGCCGCTGAATGTACTGCGCCTGGCCCCCGTCCCGGTGCGGCGGCACGACCGTGCGCCGGGCGACGTCGTTGGCGACGGCGGTCCCGTGGTCGCGCCGCACCATGTGCAGGCAGAGGTCGATCCCGGCGGCGACCCCGGCGGACGTCAGCACGTCCCCGTCGTCGATGAACAGCACGTCCGGGTCGACCCGGATGCCGGGGAAGAGCCGCTGGAAGTGGTCGGCGGAGGCCCAGTGCGTGGTGGCGGGGCGCCCGTCGAGGAAGCCGGCGGCGGCCAGCACGTAGCTGCCGGTGCAGATGGACACCATCCGGGTGCCCGGCCGGATGTGCCGGAACGCGGCGGCCAGCTCGTCGGTCAGCCGCCCCTCGTCGTACACGGGCCCCAGCTCGTAACTGGCCGGGACGACGACCGTGTCGGCCGTGGCGAGCGCCTCCGGCCCGTGCTCGACCATGATCGAGAAGTCCGAGTCGGTGTGGACCGGCCCCGGCGGCCGGACCGAGCAGGTCACGACGTCGTACAGCTTCCGCGCCCGGTTCTGCTGCTCCAGGGGGCGGGCGAGCCCGAAAATCCGCTGGGGGATGCCCAGTTCGAAGGGGAGCAGCCCGTCGAGAGCGAGAACGACGACCCGGTGCGGCACAGCGGACTCCCTTCGGCCGGCAGGGCCTGTAAAAAAAGCCTCTGGCTGGTATAGACCATAAGCTGATACATGTCATCGGTGTGAAGGAAAAGTCAGCAGACTCCGTGCGCATTCCCGCCGCGGACCCCCAGGCCGCCCCCGGCGGCCCGTCCCCTCTCCCGCCCCTGCCGCCCCTCTTCGGCGAGGAGCCCGGCAGGCAGCTCTGGAACCGTAACTTCAGGCTGTTCTTCGTCGCCCGCACCGCCGCCGTCTTCGGCGACGGCATGATCCCCGTCGCCCTGACCGCGGGGCTCCTCGGCGCCGGCCGCCCGGCCTCGTCGGTCGGTTACGCGCTGGCCTGCTGGATGGGCCCGCTCGCCGTGTTCGTGCTGTTCGGCGGGGTCCTCGCGGACCGGTTCACACCGCGCCGCATGATGATCATCGCGGACGCGCTCCGGCTCGTCGGCGCCACCGTGCTCGCCGTGTCCTTCGCGACCGGCAACCCGCCGCTCTGGGCGGTGTACGCGCTCAGCTCGGTCGCCGGTGTCGGCGCGGCCCTGTTCCAGCCGGGCGTCGCGTCCACCGTGCCGCGCGTCGCCCCGGACGTGCAGCGCGCCAACGCCACGCTGCGGGTGTCCGAAGCGCTGATGACCATGGCGGGCCCCGCCTTCGCGGGCCTCCTCGTCGGGCTGGCGAGCGCGGGCGCGGTGTACGCCGCCAACGCCTCGACCTTCCTGGTCTCCGGCGCCTGCCTCTTCCTGCTCCGGCTCGCCCCGGCCCCCTCGGACGAGGCGCCGCGCGGCTCGTTCCTCGCCGAGCTGGTGGACGGCTGGCGGGAGTTCACCGCGCGCAGCTGGCTCTGGGGCGTGATCGCCGTCTGGACGGTGTACGGCTTCGCCGTGCTCGGCCCGATGCTTCCGCTCACCGCCGTCCGGGTCACCGAGGCGCACGGCTCGGGGACGTACGGCGCGATGATGGCGGTGAACGGCGCGGGCAGCGTCGTCGGCGGCCTGCTCGCCCTGCGCCTTCGCCCGCGCCGCCCCCTCGCGGCGGGCGCCGTCGCGCTGACCGGCGTCTGCGCGAACCTCGTCGTGCTGGGCCTCGGGCTCTCCGTGGCGGCCCTGGGCGCGGGCCAGTTCGTGGCGGGCGCGGCCTCCGCGTTCTGGCTGGTGATGTGGTCCACCACGGTCCAGACCCACGTACCGCCCGAATCCCTCAACCGCCTGCACGCGTACGACGTCGCCGGATCGCTGCTCATGGTGGCGGCGGGGCGCGCGCTCGCGGGGCCGCTCGCGGACCAACTGGGCGCCCCGGAGGTGCTGTTCGCCGGTGCGGTGGTCAACATGCTGGCGGTGGCCGTGCTGCTCGCGGCCCGCCCGATCCGCCGCCTGGAACGGATCGGCTGAGGGGCTTGATTTCGCCGCGCCGCTGCCCCGGTTCGGGAAGGACCGGTAGGGGGCAAGGGCGGGAGCGTTACTTGTTGCGCGCCCGCTCCTCGGACTGCTGCATCTCGATGACCCGCAGGACGTGTGCGCTGGTGTGGCGGCGCACGAGTCCGGCGACGAGCAGCCCCGTACCGACCACCGAGAGCGGGGCGGAAATGCCCAGCAGGGTCAGCTGCTTGGGCATGGTGGTGTCCATTTCGCAGCGGGAGTAGGCGCGGAAGCAGTACAGCGTGTCCTCGGTGTCCCAGATCAGGGAGCCGACCCACACCCACAGTACGCAGGAGATGAGCAGGAGCAGGACGCCCCAGCCCTGCATCAGCGACGACCCGTGGTTGAAGCGCTGGCGTTCGGCCCACTGCATGGAAATCCCCCGAGGGTTGGACGAAGCGGCATGCGCACGGTGTGGCTGCCGCAGGGCGAGGCAGATCGTATGCACAGACGAGCAGCCCTCCGGGGAGCGTGGCCCGAATCTTGCGAAGCATGACCCTCGGGCCACTCGTTGGAGCCGGGCCGGGCCCGGATGCTGGGCAGGTGAATCCGACAACCGAGAGCGTTGCTCCCGTCGCCCCCGCGCCCAACGTCCCCGGGAAGCCCGGCCGGTGGCGTATCCACCGTGCCTGGATCGTCGCCGCCGTCACCTTCGTGACGATCATCGGCGGGGCCGCCTTCAACTCCCTGCCCGGGCTCCTCTTCGACCCGCTCCAGGACGACTTCGGCTGGTCGCGCGGGCAGATCGGGCTCGCCGTCTCCATCGACATGGGGCTGTACGGGCTCACCGCGCCGTTCGCCGCCGCGCTGATGGACCGGTTCGGCATCCGCCGGGTGGTGGCCGTGGCGCTGACCATGGTCGCGGCCGGGGCGCTGGCGAGTGTGTGGATGACGGCGGCCTGGCAGTTGATGCTCTACTGGGGCCTCCTCGTGGGGCTCGGCACGGGTTCGATGGCGCTGGCGTTCTCCGCGACGGTCACCAATCGCTGGTTCACCACCCGGCGCGGTCTGGTGACCGGTGTCCTCACCGCCGCCGGGGCCTCCGGGCAGCTGGTCTTTCTGCCCCTCTGCGCGTGGATCGTGGACCGGCACGGCTGGCGCCCGGCCTCGGTGACCGTGGCGCTGGCGGCCCTCGTCGTCGTCCCGTTCGTGTGGCTCCTGATGCGCGACCACCCGGCCGACGTGGGGCTCGCCCCGTACGGCGGCGAGTACGCCGAGAAGCCGGCGCCCGCGCGGGGGGCGGCGGGCCGGACCGTGCGGGTGCTGTTCGACGCGGCGCGCACGGGTCCGTTCTGGTTGCTGGCCGGGTCCTTCGCGATCTGCGGCGCCTCCACCAACGGCCTGATCCGTACGCACTTCATTCCCTCGGCGCACGACCACCACATGCCCATCACCGACGCCGCCTCGCTCCTCGCGGTCATCGGGATCTTCGACATCATCGGCACGATCTTCTCCGGCTGGCTCACCGACCGCTTCGACGCGCGCCGCCTGCTGGCGGTGTACTACGCCCTGCGCGGTATCTCGCTGCTCTTCCTGCCGCTCCTGATGCAGGCCACGGTGGAGCCGCCGATGGTCTTCTTCATCGTCTTCTACGGCCTCGACTGGGTCGCCACGGTCCCCCCGACCCTGGCCCTGTGCCGCGAGCAGTACGGCGACGACAGCGCGATCGTCTTCGGCTGGGTCCTGGCCTCGCACCAGCTGGGCGCGGCGCTGGTCGCGTTCCTGGGCGGGGTGGCGCGGGACTACTTCGGTACGTATGACGTGGTCTGGTACGCGGCGGGGGCGCTGTGCGCGGTGGCGACGCTGATGGTGCTGGTGATTCGGCGGGTCCGGGGGCCCGCCGGGACGGCGCTGTTGGCGTAGGGCCAAAATGCACGTGGGAGGGGGTTCCCATGTCGGAGAACACCGCGGAGCGGGTACGGGAACGAGCCGAGGCGTCCGAAGGGCCACCGCCGGTGTGGTCGGGGCGGGCGGTCGCCGCCGGCGCGGGTGCGCTGTACGTGGGGGCCGCGCTCGCCGTCGAGGTGTACGGCTTCGCGGGGCTTGCCGCCGAGGCGCCCGCCCAGGGGGAAGGGCCCGAGGGAGCCATGCTCGTCGTGCCGTTCCTCACCTGCCTCGGCGTCCCGTCCGCCCTGGTGGCGAACGTGTGGCTGGTCCTGCCCACGGTGTCGGCGGCCCGCTGGGCGAGCGCGCGGCTGACCGGGCGCGATGCCTGGTGGTGGGTGCCGGTCATGGCCCTGGTGCCGGTGAGCGCGGCCACGGCCGTCGTCGGGATCTCGAAGCACCTGGGAGCCGGTGCGCCGGCCTGGGCATGGCTGACCGGCGTGGTGCTGCTCGCCGGGGCCGCGCTCATCGCGCGGGACGCCGCGCTGCACGGGCGGCGGCTGCTGCGCGTACTCGGCTACGGCGGGCTGGCGGCGGTGGCCGTGTTCGGCGTGGGCGCTGCGGCGTTCGGGACCGGGCTGGTCACCGAGTACAGCCCACCGAAGGTGAACGCCGCGGGGCTCGTGGGTACCTGGAGCGACGGGCACGGCGGCATCCTGCGGCTGTCACCCGACGGTACGGCCCGCGCCGACGACCTCAAGTTCCACTGCACCGGAACGGGTACCTGGTCGTACGCACCCGACGGTCCTACCGCCTGGGACCAGCTCGTGCTGACCGAGTTCGAGGACTGCGCGCCCGACTGGCGGATCAGTGGTACGCCCGGGCACCCGAAGCTGAACCGGGAATACGGCGTGGTGGACGACCCGCACTGGTACACCCTCACCCGCTGACCCTCAACGCCCCTTGCGGGCCACCCGCTTCGCGATCCGTTCCGCGTCCCGGGCCAGTTCGCGGAGCATGCCGCTGATCGGGTTCGTGAAGCCGGTGAAGTACAGGCCGGGGGCCTGTTTCGGGGTGCGGGGGCCGTGGACGGCCGGGCGGCCCCGGTCGTCCAGGACGCCGAGGTGGCCGACCAGGGGTTCGAGGGCCCGGACGTAGCCGGTGGCCGCGATCACGACCTCCGGGGTGGCCCGGGTGCCGTCCGCGAGGACCACCGCGTCCTTGTCGAACGACTCGACGGCCGCCACCGGGACGACCCGGCCCCGCTTCACCGCGTCGATCAGGCCGACGTCCTGGACCGGGATCGCGCCCTCCTTGACGCGGGAGTACAGGCCCGTGCCGGGGCGGGGCAGCCCGTGTTCGGAGAGGTCGGGGACGGCGGCGCGGGCCATCAGGCGGCCGGCCCGGTCCACCAGGGCGACGGGCAGCCGGCGGACCAGGATGCCGGTCGCCTGCGCGGGCCAGCCCGCCGTGGAGCGGCGCACGATGTGCGGGACGGTGCGCACCGCGAGGCGTACGCGCGCGGCACCGCCTTCCACGAGGTCGACGGCGATCTCCGCGCCGGTGTTGCCGACGCCGACGACCAGGACGTCCCTGCCCGCGTACGGGGCCGGGGAGCGGTAGTCCGAGGCGTGCAGCAGCTCCCCGGTGAACGTCTCGCGGCCCGGCCAGTCCGGCAGGCGCGGGGTGTGGTTGAAGCCGGTGGCGACGACGACGGCGCGCCCGGTCAGCTCCCGGCCGCCGCTCGCGCTCAGCCGCCAGCCGGTGCCGTCCGCCGCGCGGTCGATCCGGGAGACCTCGACGCCGGTGATCACTTCCAGCTCGTGGTGTTCCGCATACTTCTCCAGGTACCGCACGACGTTGTCCCGGGCCACCCAGCGCCCGAACTTCCGCGGCATCGGGAGCCCCGGCAGCGCGGACCAGCGGCGGGTGGTGTGCAGATGCAGCCGGTCGTAGTGGCCCCGCCAGGACGTGCCGACGGCCCCGGACTTCTCCAGCACGACCGCCCGGACGCCCCGCGCGCGCAGGGCGGCCGCCGCGGCGAGTCCGCCGGGGCCGCCGCCGACGACGTAGACGGGGCGGTCCTCGGTGAGGTCGGTGGGGGCCGGGGAGGTGCTACCGGCGGTAGGTGCGCTGTCGGACATGCTTCGGAGCGTAATCGCGTGACTGCTTGATGGGTCTCGGTCAAGACCGGAATCGATTGCGAATTGATCACGCTCGAACGCGGGTGCGGGGCGAGGTGCCCGCGTGCGGGCCGGAACGCCCCCGGTGGCACGCTGGGGGATGCCCGATCCGTACAGCTGTGAGGGAAGCGATCTGTTGAACACCGGCAGCTACTGGACCGAATCGCTTCTGTTGCTCTATGTACTGGCGGAAGACGAATGCACAGTGACGACCGGTACGAATGTTCTGATATTCGGTCATGGCCCAACGGTCTTATGGTTTTCGGTGTGCAGCTTCGGTACTCCTTCCGTGCGTACCCGAATGGTCCTCAGCGTGTTGCGCTGTCGAGGGCGTTCGGGTGCGCTCGGGTCGTGTTCAACGACGCGTTGCGCGCCCGGAAGGACGCGCACGAGCAGGGGCTGCCGTTCCTGAGGTCCGGGGAGCTGTCGAAGCAGGTCATCACCGAGGCGAAGAGGACTCCGGCACGGGCGTGGCTGGGTGAGGTATCGGCGGTGGTGTTGCAGCAGTCGCTGCGGGACCTGGACGCGGCGTTCACGAACTTCTTCGCGTCGCTGAAGGGGACCCGTAAGGGGCCGAAGGTCGCGGAGCCGCGGTTCAAGTCCCGGAAGGACAGCCGTCAGTCGGTCCGCTTCACGAAGAACGCCCGGTGGAGGATCACTCCGGGTGGGGATCTGGTGCTGCCGAAGATCGGCGCGGTGCGGGTGAAGTGGTCCCGTGCCCTGCCCTCGGTCCCTTCCACGGTGACGGTGGTCAAGGATGCGGCCGGGCGGTATTTCGCCTCCTTCGTCGTGGAGGCCGGGCCTGAACCGCTGCCCGTGGTGGAGTCGGTGGTGGGTGTCGATCTCGGGCTCGGACACTTTGCGGTCCTGTCGGACGGGACGAAGGTCGCCGGCCCCAGGTTTTTGCGGCGGGCGGAGAAGAAGCTGAAGCGGGAGCAGCGCAGCCTGTCCCGCAAGGCCAGGGGTTCGAAGAACCGGGAGAAGGCGCGGGTGAAGGTGGCCCGTGCTCATGCGCGGGTGGCTGATGCGCGGCGCGAGTTCCATCACCAGTTGTCCACACAGGTCATTCGCGAGAACCAAGCGGTGGCTGTGGAGGATCTGGCGGTGAACGGGCTCGCCCGCACCCGTCTCGCGAAGTCCGTGCACGATGCGGGGTGGGCGTCGTTCGTCGCGATGCTGGAGTACAAGGCCGCTCTGTACGGGCGGGTCTTCATCCGGATCGGTCGTTTTGAGCCCACGAGTCAGGTGTGTTCCGTCTGTGGTACCAAGGACGGCCCCAAGCCCCTCCACATCCGGGTGTGGCAGTGCCAGGGGTGCGGAGCCGTCCTGGACCGGGACATCAACGCGGCGGTCAACGTCGCACTGGCCGCCGGACTGGCGGTATCAGCCTGTCGAGCGCAGGTAGGCCCGGGATCTCTGATCCCGGCACAGCGCGAAGAAGCAGGAACCCACCGAGACGGTCAACCGACCGTGGCAGGAATCCCCGTCCTTTAGGGCGGGGAGCGGGAGTCAATACGAGCGCATCGACGCAAACCGTCGAGAAGCCGACCGCCCTGGCGAGCGGCGCGTGGAGCGCGGACGAGGTGCACTTCAGCCCGTTCAGCGGACTCCTCGTCCAGCCGTCGAGCGCCCCAACGTGGACCTGACGATCCATCTGCACCGCCGGCCCGGGGCCGCTGGACCGGCCTCGACACCACAGTCGTCTTCGGTCCCACCGGCCAGGGCCTCACCAGCACGGTCCTGCACGACATCGACGGGCCGGTCGGCCGGGCGGAGCAGATTCTCACCGTCCGCCCGCTCTGAGCTCGGCGTATGCCGGCGTCGCCGGCGGCATGGCGGTCATGATGTCCCCATGACATCGGGACCATCGAGCGGTGAAGCCGTCGAAGCGGGCTGGCAGGAGGTCCGCGCCGACGGGCGTGTCCGCCCGGAGCTGCTGGAAGCCGCGTATGCCGAACCGCGCCTGCGGCAGCTGTTCCCCTGGACCGGCATGGGCGAGCTGCACTTCAGCCGGTGCACCGAAGGGCGGTGGACGTGGGACATCCCCTACATCCAGCCTGATACCGGAGGCCGCTACTGGGTATCGGGTCCTCTCCGTTCGCAGACCGTGGGGCCTGCGGAGACGGTCTCGCAAGCCATCGCCATGGTCGTGGAGCGCCTTCCGGCCGGATGCGGGCCGGCCTTCCTCGGCACTCCGGACGAACTCGCGGTCCACGAAGCCGGGCCGCCCGGGGCAAGGGCCTAACCCCGCCGTCTCGTGCGCTCCAGCCACGGGCCGAACTCGCTCTCCAGGACCAGCCGTCCGAGCTTCCGGTACTCCGCCAGCACCGCCCCGACCAGCTGTTCCGTGTCCAGGGGGCGGCCCGACTCCGCCGCCTGGTACGCGGCGGTGACCGCGCAGGCGCGGATCGAGCCGCCCGTCAGCTCGAAGCGGTCCGCGCAGGTCGGCAGGTCGAGGTCCGGGGCGCGGGGGATCTCCGTACCCAGGCAGCGTTCCCACAGGGCCAGGCGTTGCTGGGCGTCCGGTACGGGGAAGTCGGCGACCACGTCGAGGCGGCGGGTGAACGCCTCGTCCAGGTTGGCGCGCAGGTTGGTCGTGAGGACGGCGATGCCGTCGAAGGACTCGACGCGCTGGAGCAGGTACGCCGACTCGACGTTCGCGTGCCGGTCCTGGGCGTCCTTGACCTGCGAGCGCTTGCCGAATACGGCGTCCGCCTCGTCGAACAGCAGCACCGCGTTGACCTCGGACGCCTCCACGAAGATGCGTTCCAGGTTCTTCTCGGTCTCCCCGACGTACTTGTCGACCACGGACGACAGGTCGACCACGTACAGCTCCATGCCCAGGTCCGCCGCGACGACCTCGGCCGACATGGTCTTGCCGGTCCCGGACTCCCCGGCGAACAGCGCGACGATGCCCCGCCCCCGGCCGCCGCCCGGCCGCATCCGCCAGCGGCCGAGCACCTGATCGCGGTGGCGGGCGCGCAGGGCCAGGTCGGAGAGCTGGCGGCGGGTCGCCGGGGGCAGCACCAGGTCGTCCCAGCCGACCGTGGGATCGATGCGCCGGGCGAGCCGGGCGAGCCCCGCGCCGTTCTGCGCGCGGACGGCGGTCCGCAGGTCGGCGGCGCCCACCGGGCGGCCCTCCTGCGCGGCCAGCCGGGCGGCCACGTCGGCGGCCCGGCGGATCTGGCCGGAGTCCAGCCGGTACGCCCGGGTGGCGTCCGCGAGGCGGGCGTCGGCCTCCGCCGTCCCGGCGGCGAGACCGGCCCCCGCACCGGCCCCGGTGAGCGCGCCGCGCCACCGCCGTACCGCGTCCGCCGGGTCCGGCGGCGGGACCGGGACCGTCACCGGGCTCGCCCCGGCCCACAACGGGTCCCAGTGCTTCCGCCCGTACACCAGCAACGGTGAGCCGCCGCCGAGCGCCGCGCACAGCGCCCCGAGCAGCGCGGCGCCCTTGGGCTGTTCCGGGGCCAGCGTCTCCAGCGGCCCGAGCACGAGCCCGCCGCCGCTCAGCCGGGCCTCGGTCGCCAGCATCCCGACCGCCCGCGCCGGTTCGGGCGCCGCCGCCAGGGCCGCCGGGTCCACGACGAGCGGGCGCAGCCCGGACGCGGCGAGCGCGCCGACGGCGAGCCGGGCCGGGTCGCCGCCCCGGTCCAGCAGATGCGTGAACCCGCTCCCCGTCCCGGCCGCCGCCGCGACCCGCCGGGCCACCGGGCCGTCGTCCGGCTCCCCGTCCGGGCCCGCCACCCGGACCAGCCCGTGCAGCCGCGCGTCCACCTCGTCGTCGCCGAGCAGATGCGCGGTGATCCGGTCCGGGACGCGCAACACCCTGGACAGCAGCGGGCGTTCGGGCTCCAGCACCTCCACGAGCCCGGCCGCGACGAGCGGCGCGGCCGGCGCGAACCGGAACCGGCCGGGCCCCGCGCCGGGCAGCCCGCACAGTTCGAGCGCCAGCCCGATCGTGGCGCGGCGCCGGGTCAGGTCGTCGTTGAGATACCCGTACAGCCGCTCGAACCGCGCGTCGACGTCCGGCGCCATGGCGACGAGCAGCAGGTCCACGTCCGGCCCGGTCAGCCCGAACCGCCCGGCCAGCTCCGCGATCCGCCCGCGCTCGGCGGGCGGTTCGGACCCGAGGTCCGGTACGGGGAGGAACGCGTCCCGCGAGTCCAGGACCCGCTCGACACCGGAAGGCGTGAGGTACTGCCCCCGCAGGGGATCGTCCGGCGCGGGGTCCCCCTCGTGCCGCAGCGCGACGGCGGCCCGCACCCGCCGCTCGACCTGCCCGAGCCGTTCCCAGAGCTCGGCGAGGGGGAGCTGCTGAACGGTGGTCACCGGGCGACCCCGCCCCCGCGCCGCCGCCGCCCGGGCGGCAATCGGCGCTCGCGTTCCGTCGCGAAGCCCTCGCCGGACGCGTCCGTGGGGCCCTCGTACCGCAGGCGGCGGCCCGGTTCCGCCGGCTCGCCGTCCACGGCGGCGGCCGTGCGTATGAGCAGGCCCTCGGTGACCGGTGGGCCGGTGGGGTCCAACTCGCCGGAGAGCGGGGCCCATACGCGTACGTCGATCGCGGCCTTCAGCTCGCCGCCCAGCGCGGACCAGACGTCGACCGTGGACGGGCGGTCGCCCGAGCCCGCCGACGCGGCCTCCATCTCGACCGTGAGGGCGAGGTCGGCGAGGCTGCCGGTGAGCATCCGCGCGGGCAGTGCGCGGGTGCGGATCAGGCAGCGCAACACCTCGGAGAGCAGGCGGTGTTCGTCCTGGGGGCGGTTGGTCCACGCCGTCACCAGGTAGGTCAGCTCGAACCAGCGCGGGGGTTCGCGGCGGCCGGTGACCAGGCCCTCGGAGTCGTACTCCTCGGACGTGCCGCTGCGGCGGCGGGTCGCGTCCTCGCGGATGCCGTACAGGAAGACGCTCACCGTGGGGGCGTTGCGGCGGGCGGACCAGTCCTTCGTCGGGGCGTCGAAGACCAGGTCGACGCCGCTGTCCTCCAGGCCCGCGTCCACCAGCAACAGCCGCAGGGCCTCGTCCACTTCGTGGATCACCGGCGCCCCATCTCGTCCGGCGGGACCAGGTTGCCCGTCACCACGAGGAAGTCCGTCTTCACCGGCGAGAAGCCGGGTCCTGACGCGGTGATCGTGCGCGGCCCGGTCCGGTCCTTGACCAGGATCAGGAGCTGGGCGATGAACGTGCCGTCACGGCCCGGCAGGGTGGGCGCGGCGGCGGCCGTGATCCCGGGCTTCCAGGCCAGTTTCACGGGCACCCCGGGCGGGAAGTCCTTGCCGCGCACCGAGGTGACGAACCCGGGCTTGCCGATCTCCGGCACCGAGACGATCCGGGGCTGGAGGATGCGCAGCGGGATACGGGAGACGTTGTCGCCCCGGTCCGCGTCGGTGCCGGTGGTGGTCAGCGTGGCGGTGATCCGGGTCCTGACGGCGTGGTCCGGGGCGAGCACCACCCGCAGGACCGAGGAGGCGCCCGGCGCCAGGTCGGGGAGCGCGCACACCCCGCCGGCGCAGCCCGCCGGGAGCGTCGCCACGGGGATGCCGGCGGGCAGCCCGAGCCGCAGCCGGAGGCCGGTGGCCAGGGCGTTCTTCCCGTTGCGGACGGTGTACGTGACCACGACCCGGCCGCCGGCATAGCCCGGGCTGGGCTGTGCGCGTACGACGACACCGGGACCGGCCTCGGGCACGGGCGGCAGGGGCGGCTGCGCGGGCGGCTGTGCGGCCGGGGGCGGCAGCTTGGGCGGGGTCGCCGGTCCGGAGGGCGGCGGGCTGGGCAGGTCGGGCGTGGTGCGGACCCGTACGGTCGTGCCGGTGGCGTTGTCCGTGGGGTTCGGGTCCACGACCGCGCCGTTGACCGACCAGCCCAGCTGCCAGGGCCCGTTGGTGACGCCGATGAGCCGCACGGTGACCGGCACCTCGTCGCCGGGCGCCAGCACCCCGAGGTCGCAGGCCGGGGAGTCCCCGGCACACGGGCCCGTGGGCGTGGTCATGCCGTCCAGCCGGACGCCCGGCGGGAGGTCGGCGACCAGGGTGGTGCCGGGGGAGGAGGCAGGGCCGTTGTTGGTGACGGTGACCGTGACGGTCACCGAGGAGCCGGTCTCCACGGTGGGCGCGGTGGGCGGCGCGGTGACGGCCAGGTCCACCTTCTGCTGGAACGCGGGCTCCTTCTGCCGGCCGGGCAGCTCCGCGGTGAGCGGGGTCAGGGTGCCGGTGGCCAGGTCTAGTCGGGAGAGCTGCTCCGGGGCGCTGGGCGCCCGGCCCCGGCGGTGGCTGAGGACCAGCCGGGAGGCGTCCGGCGACCAGGCCACGTCACGCGGCTGGTAAGGGCCGGTCGTCTCGACGTCCGGGATCTTCGCGGCGCACGCGCCGGGGTCGTCGCTCCGGCCGGCCGGCAGGACGACCCGGCAGTCCGTCCCGTCCGGCGCGATGACGACGACGCTGGCCCGCTGGTTGATCTGGTCCGCGCGGTCCTTGCGGTTGAAGGCGATGGACCTGCCGTCCGGCGAGAACGCGGGGCTGTCGTCGATGACCTTGCACTCGCCGGGGCAGCCGCCGGTGCGGCTGAGGTCCAGCTGCTGCTCCAGCGCCTTCACCGGCGCGGTCCAGACGTGCTTGATGCCGCCGAGGCCCCGGATGACCTCGGCCCGGGTGAATGCCAGCAGGGTGCCGTCCGAGGACCAGGCGGGCTGCGCGTCGGCGCCGCTGACCTCGCCCTCGGGCGGCACGACCTCGCCGGTGATGCGCCCGGAGGCCACGTCCGCGACGAGCACCCGGCTGGTCCAGGAGCCGTCCGTACCGGGCGTGGACCGGGTGAAGGCGAGCCGGGTGCCGTCCGGCGAGAACGAGGGGTCGGTGTCCCGGTCCCGGGGGCCGCGCCCGTCCAGCTTCATGGCCGAGGGGTGCGTACCGTCCGTGTCGGCGAGCCAGATGCGCTGGACCCGCTGCCCGTCGATGGTCTCGAAGCGGGTCACGGCGATCTGGCGCCCGTCGGGCGTGTACGTCTGCCGCTCGGTCCACGGGTCGTAGCCCTCGCCCGGGTGGAACAGCGGGTCGTCGGCGGGGTCGTCGCTGGTGTTGGTCTTGGCGGCGGGGTCCTCGCGCAGGACGTCGATCCGCAGGTCGCGCGGGTCGGAGCCGTCCTGCCGCATGTCCTGGAGCGTGACGAGGGCGGCGTCCTTCGTGGTGCGGCGGGTGACGACCGCGGACCAGGAGTCCGGGGAGCCGAGCGCCGCCGGGGGCCCCACCTCGCGGTCCTCGTCGAGCACCATGTGCGGGGCGGGGTCGCCGAGGGACACGATCCGGTACACGTGGTCGTAGACGGAGCAGCCGCAGTCCGTGTTGGGGCTGAGGAAGAGCAGGCCCTCGCCGTCCGGCAGCCAGGCCGAGGAGCGGGAGCCCCAGTCGTCGCCGAGCCCGGTCAGCACCGGCCGGGCGGTCCCGGGCCCGTCGGTGACGCGCAGCCGGTGACCGGTGTCCGTGTCGGAGGCCGGCTCGACGTGCAGCGTGTACGAGACGCGGGACCGGTGCACGTCGTCGTCCACCGGATTCCACTCGGGCTCGTCCGCGTCGCCCTCCGCGCTGTCGCTGAGGCAGGTCACCGGGCCGCCGCCCAAGTCGCGGGCGTAGACCTGGGTGCCGGGCTCGGGCCCGCCGTCGCTCGCGTACGCGATGCGGGTGCCGTCCGGGGAGAGCGTCGGGGACGTCTCGTCCGCCGGGGTGTCCGTCAGCTGCCGGGGCTTCCCGGACCCGTCGGCGGGCACCGACCACAGGTCCCGGCGGCCGGCGTTCCCGGGCGCGTCGAAGACCACGGTCCGGCCGTCGCGGGAGAGTTCGGGATGCGCGGCGTCCATCCCGGAGGTCAGCCGCCGTACGGTGCCGTCCGCGCCGCGTACGTACACCTGGGGGCGCACCTCGTCCCGGAGGCCGGTGAAGACGAGCGCGTCGCCGCGCCCGTAGGCGTCCTGGTCGTAGTGGGCCGGGCCGCCACCCCCGAACAGGTCCTCGGTCTCCTTCTCGGACGTGACCCGGCCGAGGCTGCGGTGCCCCGTGCCGGCGAAGGCGATCCGCCCGGTGTCGGCCACCGCCTTCGTCGCGGCGGCGGCCGGCTGGGCGCCCTGCGGGGCGGACACGGACCCCGCCACCAGCAACGGCGTCAGCAGCACGACCGCGCCGCCGAGCCGGCGCAACCGGGCTCCCCTTGCCGGGCCAGCAGGACCGCCCACAGTCCACCTCACAGTCTGGATCGATGGTTCTCCACCTGGATCGATGGTTCTCCACAGTGAGCATCCGCCGCCGGAGACCGGCGGAACAGGGCCGGGAGTACCCGGGGCGGGGGAAGAGGGGGTGCCCTTTGCGGCTGCCGGGCCCGTCAGGCCAGCCGCGTGGTGCCGTAGGTCCGGGCGACGAAGTTGAACCGCAGCACGAACTGCACCCCGCACCCGCTCGTTCACATCGCCGGAGGCCATCGCGGTCAGGGCTTCGAGCACGTGCTGCACGCTCATGCCCGGCGCCTTGCCCAGCGAGGTGGTGATCCCGGCCGCGTGGGCCGGGCTCCCGATGAGCTCGATGTGCGGCTGCTGGTCCTCGGCGATCCGGATCACCAGGGTGAATCCGCGCCCCGCGTACTCGATGCGGAACACCGACTGGAGGCCGTCCGCCCACGCCTCCCGGATGGAGTCCGTCCGCCGCCCTCGCCGATGACGACGTGGTGGCCGCTGGTGTAGGCGCGGGCCCCGACCCCGGCGGCGGACGCGCGGGCCGCTCCGGCGCCTGCCCGGCCCGCCGCAGCAGGTGCAGGGCGGCCGCGTTGCCCAGGGTGCGCTGGACCTCCAGGAGTCCGGCCCGTTCGGCGGGGGCCGGTCCGCGCGATGGGCCGGACCGGGGCACCGAGGGGGCAACCGCGGCTGCCCTCCCGGTACCGACGGTGCGTCAGATCAGTCCGTGCCGCATCGCATACCCCACCGCGTGGGCCCGGTTGCGCAGATTGAGCCGGGTTGCGACCTCGTGCAGCACGTTCTTCACGGTGCGTTCGGAGTACGAGGTCTTCTCCGCGATCTCCGCGGTGCCGTAGCCCTCCGACACCAGCCGGATCATCTCCGCCTCCCGGGTCGTGAGCGTGGACAGCGAGAGGCCCCTCGGGTCCAGGACCGAGCGGTGCAGGCTGCTGACGTGGTCGATGAGCTTGCCGAGGAGGTCCCCGGGAAGGACCCCCTCGCCCCTCGCGATGGCCGTCACGAGATGGACCAGCCGGTCCTGGTCGGCCTCCCCGCGCCGCAGCACGGCGGCCACCCCGTACTCGATGAGTGTCTGGAGGGCGCCCGCCTCGAAGTAGCCGACGACCAGGCCGGTCCGGGTCGCGGTGTTGCGCTGGAGGCGGTGCAGGAGCTGGACGGCGGGCTCGTTCACCACGTCCACCACCACCAGGGAGACCTGGGCCCGGTCCGCCTCCGCCTCCGGGACCAGCTCGATCTCCGGGCGCCGGCGCAGCTGTTGCACCACCCCGGTCCGGAGGATCAGGTCCTCCGCGTACACCGCCACCGAGACCCGGCCGGACGCCGGGGCGGATATCCCCGGCGCGGGCTGCTCGGGCGGGGCGAGGGCGCGGTGGCCCGCCGCCCCCGTCGTCGTCATGTCTGTCGTGATCGTCGTCATGTGCTCGTCCTTCCGGGCCGCTTCCGCCGCATTCCGTTACGTCCGGTGCCGTACGCGTACGCCACGCACCGGCAGGGCGACCTGGCCCGGGGATGCGGTGCGGGCATCCGGCGCGGGTGTGCCCTAGGGCCTGTCTGACAATTCCCGTCTGCCGGGCGACGCCATGCACGCACTCTCGCCGCACCGGCCCCAGACCCCAGTACATCCAGTACAGGGGTCTGGGGCCGGCACGCCGAGAAGTGGGGTCTCCCCTGTTCGAGCGGAGCCGAGAACTTGGGGATGCACCTGACGCCGCCCGGCCCGCCCTCCGGGCGGACGACGGGAATTGTCAGACAGGCCCTAGGGGCACCGCCCCTGCCCGTACATTGCCCTCGCGCCCCTGCTGCCGGGGGCGCGGTGCGGCCTAACGTCGCAGGGTGACCACATCTGCCGAACTCGCAATGCCCACGGTGACGGTGTCGCCCGGCGCCGAAGCGACGACCACGCTCACCGTGCGCAACGACGGGGACATCGTCGAGGCGTACACCCTCGACGTGGTCGGCGACTGTGCGGCGTGGACCACGGTGGAACCGGCCCGGGTCTCCCTCTACCCCGGCACCTCCGAGACCGTCACGGTGCGCTTCGCGCCGCCCCGGTCCCACGAGGTCCACGCCGGTGAAAAGCCTTTGGCTATACGGGTGTTGCCCGCCGAGCACCCCGAGTCGGTGGCCGTCCCCGAGATGACGGTGGTGGTCGAGCCGTTCCACGAGCTGCGCGCACGCCTGGAACCGGGGCGCCGCCGGGGCTGGCTGGGGGCCCGCTTCCGTACCGTCGTACAGAACCGTGGGAACGCTCCCACGGAGGTCGCGCTCGCGGCCCGGCAGCCCGGCGAGGAACTGCGCCTCGCGTTCACGCCGGAGCGCAGGAAGCTGGAGCCGGGCGAGTCCGCCGAGGCGGGCCTCAAGGTCCGGGCGCGGAAGCTGATCTGGTTCGGCGCGCCGGCCGCCTGGCCGTTCGAGGTGGTGGCCGGGGAGCCGGAGGACGCCGGGGCCGAGGGCCCGCGGCCGGGCAGGCCGGAGCCGCTGCCGGGCGAGTTCGCCCAAGTCCCGGTGTTCCCCAAGTGGTTGCTGATCCTGCTCGCGGCGGTCCTCGCGCTGCTGCTCGCCTGGTTCGCGCTGGTGCGCCCGGCCGTCCGCTCCACTGCCGAGGAGGCGGGCGCCAAGGCCGCGCAGGAGGAGAACCGGCAGCCCGGGCAGGGCGGTTCGGCCTCGGGCGGCGGGCAGCAGGACCCCCAGGGTCAGGGGGAGGGCTCGGCGGGTGCCGACGGGTCCGGCGGCGCGACGGGCGGTGCCGGCTCGACCGGGGGCGGCGGCTCGGGCGGTTCCGGTTCCGGTAACGGCGACGGCGAGCAGAGCTCCGAGACCATCGACGTGCAGACCGCCGCCGGGGGCCGGAAGGCCGGCACCTATGTGATCCCGGAAGGCAAGACTTTCGGGGTCACGGACATCGTCGTGGCCAATTTCCAGGGCGACGAGGGGCTGCTGACGATCTCCTTCGGCAAGCGGAAGATCACCACCATTGCCCTGGAGACGTTCAGGAACCAGGACTATCACTGGGTCACCCCCATTCAGATACCGGAGAAGGCGGCGGTCACCGTTTCCGTGACCTGTGCGAAGCCTGGGACTCCGGCCACCGGTAAGCAGGCTTCCGGATGCCACCAAGTGCTCAATGTGAGCGGCGTGCTGAGCGATGTCTCGCGAGAGGAACGATAGCGCCGGGACCCCATCGCGCTGTTCCGGCTGTGTGAACAGACGGGTTTCCCACCTGCGAGGATGCGCCACCGGGCGTTCATCCGGATGTGTCCCTTCACACACCCGGACACACCCGGAAGGACTGGACGGGTAAATGCGCGGACTGCGGTCACCAGGGGAATCACGGGGATTCCCGGGTGATTCCCGGCATTTCCGCGAGTGCCAATTGGACTGGACCACCGGTGTACCAGGTGGGGTGGAGTGGATCGGGCCGCTTCCGGTTCCCCCGGACGACCATGGAAATTCAGCCGATCCCACCCCGTGGCCCGGGTAGTTTCTGGCTGAAATTAATCGGCGGCTGGTGGCTGTGACCCGGCGGGCCCGGAAAGGCAGTGGCCCTGCCCCCGGGCCAGGACTTTGGGGCCTACTGCCGGTGCGTACGCCCCGGCAAGACTGGGCGGGCGAACGTCTGACCAGCCGAAGGAGCGAGCATGCCGTCGTACCTCACCCCAGGTGTATACGTGGAGGAGGTGCAGTCCGGAGCACGGCCCATCGAGGGTGTCGGCACCGCGGTCGCCGCCTTCGTCGGCTTCGCGGAGACCGGCCCCTTCCACCGGCCGACGCTGGTGACCAGCTGGGACCAGTACGTGTCGGAGTTCGGCACCTTCACCCCGGACACGTATCTGACGCTCGCCGTCCACGGGTTCTTCAGCAACGGCGGCGGCGCCGCGTACATCGTGCGCATCGGCGGCCCCGCCGAGGACGCGCCGCGGTCCGACGCGCCCGCGACGGCCCCCTCCGTGGCGGTCGGCGGCTTCCTCGTCTCGGCCCGGGCGGGCGCCGGCGACGGGATCTCCATCGAGATCGCGGACGCCGAGGGCGACAACCCGCCGGAGGACCGCTTCCGCCTGCTGGTCCGTCAGGGCGGCAAGGTCGTGGAGACCTTCGACACCTCCGTACGCAAGAACGTCAAGGGCTACCTGGTCACCCAGGCCCGCCAGTCGAAGCTCATCGAGGTCACCGAGCAGCCCGGCGCGGCGCAGTCCCGCCCGGAGAAGCAGAGCCTCACCCTCGCGCCCGCCACCCCGGACGCGTCCGCCACCGGCCGGACCGGCCCCACCGAGTACGTGGGCGACGCGTCGGCGCGTACCGGCATCGCGGCCCTTGAGGCGATCGACGAGATCACCATGGTCGCCGTCCCCGACCTGATGAGCGCCCACCAGCGCGGCGACATCGACGACGAGGGCGTCCGCGCCGTACAGCTCGCCCTCATCGCGCACTGTGAGCAGATGGGCGACCGGGTCGCCGTCCTGGACACCCCGCCCGGCATGAACGCCCAGCGCGTCCGCACCTGGCGCAACGACGACGCCGGCTACGACTCGCGCTACGCGACCGTGTACTACCCCTGGCTCAAGGTCCTCGACCCGGCCACCGGCCGCCAGACCCTGATGCCGCCCAGCGGCCATGTCGCCGGTGTCTGGGCCCGCAGCGACGGCGAACGCGGGGTGCACAAGGCGCCCGCCAACGAGGTCATCCGGGGCGCCCTCGACCTCGAACTGCGGCTGAGCCGGGGCGAGCAGGACCTCCTGAACCCGATCGGCGTCAACTGCGTGCGCGCGTTCCCCGGCCGGGGCATCCGGATCTGGGGCGCCCGCACCCTCTCCTCCGACCCGGCCTGGCGCTACCTCAACGTCCGCCGGCTCTTCAACTACCTGGAGGAGTCCATCCTCCTGGGCACGCAGTGGGTCGTCTTCGAGCCCAACGACGACCGCCTCTGGTCGAGCATCCGGCGCAACGTCACCGCGTTCCTCTCCGAGGAGTGGCGCCGGGGTGCGCTTTTCGGTCGTACGGCGGAGGAGGCGTTCTACGTCAAGTGCGACCGGGACAACAACCCGCAGGGGTCCATCGACCTCGGCCAGGTCGTCTGCGAGATCGGCGTCGCGCCGGTGAAGCCGGCGGAGTTCGTCGTCTTCCGCCTCTCCCAGTTCTCGGACAGCACGAGCCTCGTGGACGAGTGACCGCGCCCCTCTCCCGTAGCAACTCAGCAGACGGCAACCAACGGAACAGGTGACACACAGTCATGGCAGAGGGCGACGCTCTTTCCACCCACGTCTTCGGCGTGCAGCTCGGCGGCTACCTCGTGGAGTCCATCCAGGAGATCAGCGGCCTGACCGTCGAGGAGGAGGTGGTGGAGGTCCGGCAGGTGACCTCCACCGGCAAGCAGATCATCCGCAAGCAGCCCGGCGCGCGGCAGGCCGGCGAGGTGACGATCACCCGGGGACTCGACAAGAGCAGCGAGTTCACCAAGTGGATCAAGGAGACGCTGAACAACGGCGCCGTCGACACCGCGCGGCAGAACCTCACCATCGAGATCAAGGACTCCAAGGGCGACACCGTCCGCCGCATCCAGCTGATGCAGGGCTGGGCGAGCCGCTGGGAGGGCCCCTCGCTGAAGGCCGGCGAGTCCAGCCCGGCGACCGAGACGGTGACCATCACCTTCGAGGAGATCGTGGTCGAATGAGGCGCAGGACCGTTTCCGGCGGCGGCCTAGAAGAGGTCCTGGACACCCTCGCCGCCGCGACGCCGGCGCCCGCGCCGTCCGAGGCCCCCGCGCCCGTCCCGGCCGCCGCCCGCCGTCCCGACGAGTTCGACTTCGAGCTGCCGCGCGGCTACCTGGACGACGAGGGCCGCACCCACCGCACCGGCACCATGCGCCTCGCCACCGCCCGCGACGAGCTGCGTCCGCAGATCGACCTCCGGGTCAAGGAGAACCCCGCCTACCTGAGCGTGGTCCTCCTCAGCCAGGTCATCACCCGCCTCGGCACGATCACCGACGTGCACGCCGGGGTCGTCGAGCGGATGTACGCGACCGACGTGGCGTTCCTCCAGGACTTCTACCGCCGCATCAACAGCGAGGGCCACACCCACGCGGCGGTCACCTGCCCGCTGTGCCAGGGCTCCTTCGAGGTGGACCTGTCGGGTGAGCGCCTGGGGGAATCGTGACGTACGCGCCTTCCCGGCTGCGGGAGGAGATCGCGTACATCGCCTACCACTTCCACTGGCAGCGCGAGGAGATCCTCGACCTCACGCATGGTGAGCGGCAGGAATGGGTGAGGGAGATAGCGCGGATCAACACCCGCGTGAACGAGAGCGGGTGAGGACGTGGAGTTGAGGAGCTGGTTCCGGAAGCGTGCGGTGGCGGGCGCCCCCGACGCGGCCCGGGCTCCCGAGCCCGGGCCCGGGGACGCCCCGGCACCGGGGCCCGGCTCTCCACGTCCCGGGGCGGACTGGGACGGCGGTTGGCGCCGCGTCGCGCCCCCGGCCGTGACCGTCGCCCGGTCCTCGATCGGCGTCAGCGACGGCCTCCGCTTCCGCTCCCGCCTCGCGTCCTGGCAGAACGTGGCCTACAGCGGCGGCGCCCTTGGCCACGCGGTCCTCCCGTCCGCCCCGGTGGGGCTCGTGCACGGGGTGACCCGGACACCGGGCACCCCGCGTACCGCGTCCTCGGGGGCGCCGTTGGTGTTGCGTTCGGTGGATGCGCCTCCGGAGCCCTCGGCGCCCCCGGCGCCGGGTGAGGGGGAGGCCCAGGCGGGCCGGACCGCGACCGTGCCCAGGCGCGTGGTCCCGGCGGTGCCCGGATCGGCGTCCCGCCCGTCCGGGGACGGACCGCCCGCGCGGACGCCTCCCGCCCCGGTACGCGCCCGGCGCACCGCGCCCCCGCTGATCGTCGCCCGTCACCCGGCGAAGGACACCCCGCGCACGGTGTCCGCCGTCCCGTCGTCCGGGGTGCCCGCGCCGGTGGTCCAGCGCCGGACGGACGCGCCGGGAGGCCCGACCGGGCCTGCCGTACGGCCCGCCCTGGGCGGGCCCTCGGACGAACCGCCTTCTGCGGACGCCCCTTCGCCCCATCCCACCGCTGTGGCCCCGGACCCCTCCGGGCCCGCGCTGCCGGTGGTCCAGCGCCGGGCGGACACGTCCGCCGCTGCCCCGGACGGGCCCGTCCTTCCGTTGGTTCAGCGGCAGTCGGACGCGTCCGCCGCTGCCCCGGAGCGGCCCGCGCCGGGCGCCCCGGCCGGTCCTGATATCCCGTTGGTCCAGCGGCGGTTGGACGCGCTTACCGGTCCGGAGAGCGGTTCTGCCGTACGTCCGACGCTTGGCGGCCCTGTCCAGCGGGAGGCGGATGCCTCCGCCGGATCGGAGCGGCCCGGGCCGGGTGCCCCGCCCGGACCCGCTCTGCCGGTGGTTGAGCGCCGGGCGGACGCGTCCGCCGCGACCCCGTCGCCTGTGGTGCAGCGGCAGTTGGACGCGCCCACCGGTCCGTCGGGTGGTTCCTCCGCACGCCCGAAGCCGGGCGGGCAGCCGTCCGCGACGGGCCCGGGGCCCGTTCCACGCCAGGCGGACGCCTCCACCGGCCCCGAGCACCCCGCGCCGGACGCCCGGAGCGGTCCCGTCTCCCCGGTGGTCCAACGGCAAGCGGACGCGTCCGCGTCCGCCGATCCGGCGGCCAACCCGTCCGTGCGCCCGACGTTGGACGGGCAGTTGCCCGTGGCGTCCCCGGGCGGGCCTGTCCGGCCGGTGGTGCAGCGCGAGGCGGATGCCTCTGGCGTTCCGGGGGGCGGGTCGTCCGTGCGCCCGACGTTGGACGGGCAGTTGCCCGTGGCGGGCCCGGGCGGGCCTGTCCGGCCGGTGGTGCAGCGCCAGGCGGACGCCTCCGGCGCCCCGGGCGGGCCCGAACTGCCGGTGGTGCAGCGGCGAGCGGACGTGTCCGCGTCCGCCGGTCCGGGGGTCGGGGCGTCCGTGCGCCCGCCGCTCGACGCACAGCCGTTCGGGGCGGGCCCGGGCGGGCCTGCCCTCCCGGTGGTGCAGCGCCAGACGGACGCCTCCGGTGTTCCGGGGGGCGGGTCGTCCGTGCGCCCGACGTTGGACGGGCAGTTGCCCGTGGCGTCCCCGGGCAGCCCCGCCCCGCCGGTCATCCAGCGCCAGGCGGACGCCCCCGGCGTTCCAGGGCAGCCCGCGCCGGGTGCCCAGGGCGGCCCCGCCCTCCCGCGCCAGGCGGACGCACCCGCGTCCACCGGTCCGGCGGCCAACCCCTCCGTACGCCCGACCCTGGACGCGCAGCCGCTCGCGGCGGCCCCGGGCATGCCGCGCCGGGCGGACGCCCCCGGGCACCCCGCGTCGGGCACGCCGGCCGGGCCCGCCCTCCCGGTGGTGCAGCGGCAAGCGGACGCGCCCACCGGTCCGGCGGACGACGGCCCCGCCCCCGGCGCGCAGCCGCCCGTGGCGTCCCCGGGCAGCCCCGCCCCGCCGGTCATCCAGCGCCAGGCGGACGCCCCCGCCACCCCGGCCCGCCCCACCCTCGGCAGGCCCCTGCGTGAACTTCCCGCAGGCGCGGCCCCCTTCGTCCCGCCCGCCCGCGAAGCGGGCCCCGCGCTGCCCGTCGTCCAGCGGCAGACCCCCGACCCCGCGCGCCCGGCTCCGGGCACCCCGCCCAGCGGCCCCGGCTCCCACGCCCGTACCCGGGGCGGACTCGGCGCGCCCCTGTCCGCCCTCCCGCCGACCGCAGGCACCGCGCGCCCGGCGCAGGCGGCGGCCACTCCGCATCCCGCGATGCCCCTGCGCGCCGCCCCCACCGTGCCGCCTGTCGTCCAGCGCACCCCGGAGGGGCCCGTCCGTGTCCGCCCCGCCCCCCGGCCCGCCCCCGTCCAGCGCGCCCGCGCGCTCCTCGCGGATCGGGGCATCGCCGTGCGCACCGGGGCCGCCGACGGCTTCACCGCGCGCGAATCCGCCGCGTCCCGGCCCGTCGTACCGGCCACCTGGCGACGCGACACCCCGCGCGCGGAGACCGCTCCCGGCGCCCCGGCCGCTCCCGGCGCCCAGGGCGCCCAGGGCACCCCGGCCGCCCCCGGCGCCCAGGACACCCCGCCCACCCCCGTCATCCAGCGCGTCGCCGCCCACCCCCTCGCCCCGCCCCGCCCGCACGCACCGCTCCCGGCCCGGGCCGCCGCACCGCAGGAGCCCCCCGTACCGGCCGGCCTCGAACCGCGGCCCGTGCCCCGGAGCCCCGCCGTCCGTCCGCACCGGCCCGGCGGCCCCGCCGCCCCCGTACAGCGCCTCGCGACGCCGGTCGCGACGGAGACCGGGGTGCCCGAGGGCGCCGCCTCCGGCCCGCGACCCCGGACGCCCCCACCGCCCACCGCCCAGGCCCTCCAACGCGCCGGCCTGGCCGGCGTGCCGGTCACCGTCGTGCAGCGGCAGCCCGCCCGGGCCCCCGCGCCCGAGCGGCCCGCCGAACCCCCGGCCGACCTCGACGTCGAAGACCTCGCCCGACGACTCATCGACCCCGTCGCCCGGCTGCTCCGGGCGGACCTGCGGCGGGGCCGCGAACGTTCCGGACGCCCGTACGACGGCCGGCGCTGAAGAGAGAAAGCAGCAGATGACGGACAACATCTTCGCGACGAGCGTGTTCTTCAAGCTCACGATCGGCGGCAGCGATCTCGGCGCGTTCCACACCTGCTCGGGGCTCGGCGCCGAGGTGGAGATCGAGCAGTACGCCGAGGGCGGCAACAACGGGTACACCTGGCAGCTGCCGGGGCGGATCACGTGGACGAACATCACGCTGACCCGGCCCGTCACCGCCGACACCCTCAAAATCGCCCGCTGGCTGAACGAGACGACGCAGCGCGTCGAACGCAAGGACGGCGAGATCGTCGCCCTGCGCCCCGACCTCAGCCGGATCGTCAGCTGGCAGGTGCAGGGGATCGTCCCGGTCCGTTGGCAGGGGCCGTCCTTCGACCCGGCCAGCTCGCAGGCGGCCGTCGAGACGCTGGAGATCGCGCACGAAGGGCTGGTGCCCTCCTGATGCGCCGCCGCAGAGGAATCCAGGAAGGAGGGAAGCCGTGGCAGCCGCAGCCCGCACGAGCCGTGCCCGCGCCCAACTGACCATCATGGAGCCGCCGTCCGACGTCGGCGCCAAGCCGGGCGGGACGCTCGCCCGGCTGACGCTCCAGTTCAACCCGGCGACGCTCTCGCTGCGCAAGTCCACCGAGTGGCGCCGCACCCCGTCCCGCACGGCGGGCGAGTCCGCGCTGCCCGAATTCGTGGGCAGCGGGCCGCGCGCCCTGTCCCTGGACGTGTTCCTGGACGCCACCGCCACGCACGACAACTCCGTGGAGAAGGCGGTCGAGCAGCTGATGACCGCCTGCGTGCCGACACCCAGCAGCCTGGGCCGGAAGAAGCCGTCGAGCCCCTGGGTGCGCTTCGACTGGGGGACGTCCAGGACGACGTCGTTCGACGGGGTGCTGTCCAGCCTGTCCGTCTCGTACACGCTCTTCGACGTGGACGGGAAGCCGCTGCGCGCCACCTGCTCGCTGTCCATCGAGGAGGCGAGCGTCGACCCGGCCGGGCAGAACCCCACATCCGGCTCGCGGGAGGCCCGGCGTACGCACACGGTCGTCGCCGGGGACAGCCTGCCGCTGCTCGCCTGGCGGGAGTACGGCGATGCCACGGCCTGGCGCACGATCGCGGAGGCGAACGGCATCGACGACCCCATGCACCTGCCCCCGGGCAGCGAACTCCTGGTGCCCGCGCTGGAGGACGGCGCGGCCGGGGACGGCGTACCGGAGGCGGCCCGATGACCGGCCCCGCCCGCTCCTTCGCCGCCGACCCCATCGTGGAGGCGCCCGCCGAGCTGCCCCAGGCGTGGGCCGCCCAGCTGGTGAGCTGCGCGGTGGACGAGAACATCGGGCTGCCCGACAGCGCGGTCCTGACCTACCGCGACCCGTATCACACACTGCTCACCGCCACCGGGATCACGATCGGCACCGAGCTGAAGATCTCCGTGGTCACCGTCCAGGAACGGGCGCGCGAGCGGCTGTTCACGGGCGAGGTGACCGCGCTGGAACTGGACAGCGACACCACCGGCTCGTTCACCGTGGTCCGCGCGTTCTCCAGGGCGCACCGGCTGCGGCGCGGCCGCAAGGTCGTCGCGTACCGGAACATGAAGGCCGCCGACATCGTCCGCAAGGTCGCCGCCGAAGCCGGGCTGCGGTGCGGGAAGGTCGAGGCGGCCCCGGTGATGTACAAGCAGCTGACGCAGCCGAACATCTCGGACTGGGACTTCCTCCAGTACCTCGCGGGGGAGTGCGGGGCACACGTCCGGGTGGACGAGAAGGGCGTGCTCCAGTTCGTGAAGCCGAAGCCCGCCTCCTCGGCGCCGTCGCCGTCCACCTCCGCGTCCAAACACCCGATGGTCCTGGAGTACGGCCGCAATCTGCTGGCGCTGCGGGCCGTGCTGTCCGCGTCGGACGGGGCGGACAGTGTGGAGGTGCGCGGCTGGGACGTGCAGAACAAGGTCCCGGTCCTGGCCCGCGAGCAGTCGATCCGCTCCGAGACCGTGACCCCGGGCGCCAACCCGGCCACGCCCGCCGCCCTGTTCGGGAAGAACGCCCGGATGACCGTCGCCGACACCCCGTACCGCACCCAGGCCGAGGCCCGCGCGGTCGCCGGTGCCGTCGCCGGACGGGTCGCCGCCGGCTTCGGCGAGATCGAGGCGGTCGCGGAGGGCAACCCGAAGCTCCGCGCGGGCGAACCGGTCGCCCTCGGCAACGTCGGCCCCGACTTCGCCGGGCGCTACACCGCGACCGCCGCCCACCACACCCTGGACCCGCAGAGCGGCTACCGTACGACCGTCCTGGTCAGCACCGACCCGGACCGCTCGCTGACCGGCCTCACCGGCGGGCCGGGCGCACCCGTGCCCGGGCCCCGGATGCCGGGCCTGGCGATCGGCGTCGTCACCGACATCCGCGAGGCCCGGGGCAAGGAAAGCGGCTCGGTGAAGCTCAAGTTCCCCTGGCTGGACGACAGTTACGTCACGGACTGGGTCCGTACGGTGCAGTGGGGCGGCCAGGGCGGCGGCGGGGTGTTCAGCCCCGAGGTCAACGACGAGGTGCTGGTCGGCTTCGAACAGGGCCTGATCGACAGCCCGTACGTGCTCGGCGGGCTCTACAACGGCCGCGACAAACCGTCCCCGCACGACGTGCCCCTGGTGGACCCGACCAGCGGAAAGGTCAACCGCCGCTCCCTGGTGTCCCGTTCGGGCAACCGGATCGAACTGCTCGACACCCCGCGCGGCCCGTCCGGCGTCCGGCTCGCCACCGGCGACGAGCAGCTGGAGGTGGTGCTGGACGAGCGGCGCGGCGAGATCGCGCTCAAGGTGTACGCGCGCGGCACCTCCCGGGTCCTCAGCTCCCTGTCGCTCGGCCGCACCGGGATCACACTCGACGCGGGCACCGGGGACGTCCATGTGAAGGGCGCGTCGGTGACCGTGAACGGCAAGACCGGCGTCACCGTCGACGGCGGCCTGCTCGCCGTCCTGAAGGCCGCACTCGTCCGCATCAACTGACGCGTTCCACCGAGGAGATCACCAGCCATGCCCCAGGCAGCCCGTACGGGCGACCCCACCGTCCACGGGGGCGCCATCGGCACCCCGCCCCCGGGCGCGGCCGCCGTCGCCACCGTGTGGATCGGCGGCAAGCCCGCCGCCGTCACCGGAAGCCTGCACGTGTGCGTCGTGCCCCCGCACGCGCTGCTCGGCCCGGGGAACGTCATCATGCCGAACCCGGCGGCGGCCGCCGGCGGCCAGGTCCTCATCGGCGGGCTGCCCGCCGCCCGCATGGGCGACACCACCAGCTGCGGCGCGAAGATCCTCATGGGGGCGCCCAACGTCCTGATCGGGGGCCCGATATGAGCGAGCACGGGTTCATCGGGCGCGGCTGGGGCTTCCCGCTGCGCGTCGGCGCCACGGGCGGCATCGGCATGGTCGAGCGGGAGCAGGAGATCGAGGAGTCGATCGGCCTGATCCTCGGCACCGCGCCCGGCGAACGGCCCATGCGGCCGGAATTCGGCTGCGGCATTCACGAGTACGTCTTCGCGCCCGGCGACGGCGCGACGGCGGGGCGGATCGCCCATGAGGTGCGTACCTCCCTGGAACGCTGGGAGCCGCGCATCGAGGTCCGGGACGTGGTCGTCGCGTACGACACCGTCGAGGAAGGCACGCTCTACATCGACGTGCACTACACCGTCCGGTCCACCAACGACCTGCGCAACCTCGTCTTCCCCTTCTATACGATCCCCGAGGCGGGAGCCCGCTGATGTCCCTGACCCCGCCCAATCTGGACGACCGCCGCTTCCAGCAGCTCGTGGACGAGGCCAAGCGGTATGTCCAGCAGCGCTCGCCCGAGTGGACCGACCACAACGTGTCGGACCCCGGGGTCACGCTGATCGAGACGTTCGCGTACATGGTCGACCAGCTGCTCTACCGGCTGAACCGGGTGCCCGACCGCAACTACTTCGCCTTCCTGGACCTGCTCGGCGTGCGGCTGTTCCCGCCGACGGCCGCCCGCGCCGACGTCGACTTCTGGCTGTCCGCGCCACAGCCGGACACGGTGCGCCTCCCGGCCGGTACGGAGGTGGCGACCGCGCGCGGCGAGACGGAGGAGGCGGTCGTCTTCTCGACCGGTGAGGACCTGGCGATCGTGCCGAGCTCCCTCGTCCGCCTGGTCACGGTCCCGGCGTCCGGCGAGCAGACCGACCGCACCGCGCCGCTCGCCGAGGGCCGGGACATCCCCTGCTTCCAGGCCCGACCCCAGCCCGGCGACGCGCTCCTGTTCGGGCTGCCCACCGCCGTGCCGCGCTGCATCGTCGCCGTACGCCTGGACAGCCGGGTGGAGGGCGTCGGCGTCGACCCCCGGCAGCCGCCGCTGGTCTGGGAGGCGTGGGACGGCGCCCGCTGGGTGCCGTGCGCGACCGGCGTCGACTCCACCGGCGGGCTCAACAAGCCCGGTGAGATCACGGTGTTCGTGCCCGCCGGGCACACCGCGTCCGTCACCGCCGGCATCCGGGCGGGCTGGCTGCGCTGCCGGGTCACCGAGGCCGCCCCCGGCCAGCCCTTCTACTCCGAGTCCCCGACGATCCGCGAGGCGGAGGTCTTCACCGTCGGCGGCACGGTGGGGGTGGAGCACGCGGAGACCGTGTACGACGTGCCGCTCGGCACCTCCGAGGGGGTCGCGGGCCAGACGTTCGCGGCGCCCCGGACGCCCGTCCTGCTCGACGGGGACCCGCCGCGCGTGGAGGTGTCATCGGCGGACGGCTGGCAGACCTGGACCCCGGTCGAGCACTTCGGCGCGTCCGGCCCGGGCGACCGGCATGTGCGGATCGACGCGGTCGAGGGCCGGTTCGCCTTCCCACCCGAGGTGCGTGAGGCGGACGGCACCATACGGGCGTACGGGGCGGTGCCCCCGAAGGGCGCCCACATCCGCCTCCCCCGCTACCGCACGGGCGGCGGCGCCGCCGGCAATGTGGCGCGCGGCGCGATCCGCGTCCTGCGCAGCTCCGTCCCCTACGTCGCCGGGGTCGACAACCGGGAGGCGGCGCGCGGCGGCGTGGACGGCGAGACCGTCGAGAACGCGAAGCTGCGCGCGCCGCAGATCCTGCGCGTCCAGGAGCGGGCCGTCACCGCCGAGGACCACGAGGCCATCGCCCGCGAGGCCGCGCCCTCGCTGCGCCGCGTCCGCTGCCTGCCCGCCGCCCCCGGCGAGGGCGGCGCCGTCCGCGTCCTGGTCGTGCCGGACGCGGTCCCCGACGAGGGCGGCCGGCTCCGCTTCGAGCAGCTGATCCCGCCGGACACGGTGCTGGCGGCGGTGGCCGGACGCCTGGACGAACGGCGACTCGTCGGCACCCGCCTGGTGGTCGAACCCCCCGCGTACCAGGGCGTCACGGTCGTCGCGGGCCTGGTCGCGGACGAGACCGAAACGGACCGCGTCCGCACGGCCGCGCTCGACGCGCTCTTCCGCCTCATCGACCCGCTGCGGGGCGGCGCGGACGGCACGGGCTGGCCGTTCGGCAGGCCCGTGCAGTACGGGGAGGTGTTCGCCGCCCTCCAGAACGTCCCCGGCGTCCGCCTGGTCGAGGAGGTCCGCCTGTTCCCGGCCGATCCGCTGACCGGGCGACGCGGCGGCGCGGTGGACCGCGTCGAGGTGGCCCCGAACGCGCTCGTCTTCTCCCACCAGCACCAGATCGCGGTGTCGGCTGCGGGGGAGCGCGCATGACGAGGTCCGCCGCCACGAGGTCCGCAGTCACCGCCACCGAGGAGCGCTCATGACCCGGGCCGCCGTTCCCGGCCTCCCCAGCCGCTACCCGATCGGCGCGCTGCTGCCCGCCCTGTACGCGGACGACGACCTGGCCCAGCGCTTCACGGCGGGCCTGGACACGGTCCTCGCCCCGATCCTGTCCACGCTCGACAACCTCCCGGCCTACTTCGACCCGGCGCTTGCCCCCGCGGACTTCCTCCCCTGGCTCTCCTCCTGGGTCGGTGCCGGCATCGACCCCGCCTGGCCGGAGGACCGCCGCCGTGCGGCCGTCGCCCGCGCTGTCGAACTCCACCGCCGCCGGGGCACCCGCCAGGGCCTGGCGGACCACCTGCGCCTGTGCTTCGGCGTGGAGGCGGACATCCAGGACGGCGGCGGCGTCACCTGGTCGTCGGAACCGGACTCCGCGCTGCCGCCCCCCGGGACGGGCGAGCTCCTGATCCGCATCCACACGGACCACCCCCTGGACGAGACCCGCGTCCTGGCAGTGGCCCGCGCGTCCTGCCCGGCGCACCTGACCTGCCGGGTCGACATCACCGGGAGCCCCAGATGACCCGCCCCTGCCCGTCCTGCGGCGCGGCGAACGCGGAGGACGAGGACTTCTGCGGGAGCTGCGGTACGTATCTGGGGTGGTCGACGCGGGTACGGCCCGGGGGGCCGGACGCGGAGCCGCTGGCCCCGGCCCCCGAGCAGCGCACGGCCCCGAGCCCCGCCGCGCCCCCCGAGCCCGTGCCCGTGCCCGCGCCCGAACCGGAACCGGAACCCGAGCCCCGGCCGGCCCTCACGCCGGAACCGGTCGCCCCACGGCCCCCCGCGCCCGCCCCCGTACAGCCGGCGCGGCCGAGAGAGCCGGAACCGGAGCCGGAGTCGGCCGAGGAGCCCGTGGGCGCGGTCCGGCCCGGTGTACCCGTCGCCGCCCGCCCCACCGTCCGGACGGCGGCGGTGGACGACGAACCGGACGGCGAGCCCTGCCCCTCCTGCGGCACGAACAACCGCCCGGGCCGCACGTTCTGCCGCAACTGCGCCGAGCCCCTGAAGCCCCGTGCCACGGCGGCCCCGCTGCCCTGGTGGCGCACCCGCTGGCCGTTCAACCGCCGCGTCCGGGCAGGCTCCGGACGGCTGCTGCGCGGCAGCCTCATCGCCCTCGTGATCGCGGGCCTCCTGGTCGCGGGCTTCCTGCTGATCCCGGCGGGCCGTTACGTCGTGGAGGACGTACGCGACAAGCTCGGCTCCACGGGCGAGGTCTCCCCGGCCCACGTCTCCGCGACCGCCTCGGCCCCCGGACACCCCGCGAAGGCGGCGGTGGACAGCGTGACGAACACGTACTGGGGCGCCCCCGAGGTGGGCGACGCGCTGACCGCCGAGTTCGAGGACCCGTTCCGGCTGGTCGGCGTCACGGTTCACACGGGCGTCTCGACAAAGCCGGAGGTCTTCCAGAAGGGCGCCAGGCCGACCAAGGCGGACCTGACCATCACGACGAAGGACGGCAAGACCCACGAGAAGACGATGACCCTCGCCGACAAACCGGGCGAACAGACCCTGAGGACGGGCATCAGCGACGTCGTATCGATCCGCTTCACGATCCGCGAGGCGACCGGCCAGGACGCCGGCCACCCGATCGCCCTGGGCGAGATCGAGTACTTCAAGCGGACATAGGGGCGGCGGCCACCCGGCTCAGCGTCGGTGCCGCTCCACACAGCGGGGGTCGTCGGCGAGGGCGAGGCCGCTGACGGCCTTGACGCGGACCAACTGGTCGTCCTCGCCCAGGAAACCGGCCAGGATGTCGGCGCGGGCGGGCTCCCGGCCCTCGAACTCGTAGAGGCACTCGCACACGGCCGCACGGACGCGGGCGTCGGGATCGCGCGCCAGCGCGGCGAGCACGTCCCACGCCTCGGGGTGCGTGTACGCGTACCGCGTCCTGTGCAGCAGCGACGGCACCACCATGCGTACGCGGGGATCGGGGTGCGCGCGGTGGGCCGGACCCAGCTCCCCGTCCCCTGCGACGTCGACGTACGTCAGTCCGCGCAGCACCGACGCGAGCACCGCCGGGTCCGTCTCCTCGGCGGCCCACGGCGGGAGGATGTCCGCGGCCCGACGCTCGGCGGACTCCTCGTCGAGGACGAGAAGACCCCATACGAGGTCCGCGGCGAACAGCCGCCGCAGGGGATCGGAGGCCGAACGCAGGGCCGGGACCCTGTCCCAGACCTCCGCACCGGACCGTTCGGCGAGCACCGCGACCACCTCCGTCCAGTCGGCGTGCTCCCCGTCGGCACGAGCCAGCGCACGGGCGAGCAGGACGTCGAACGGCCGGTGCAGGCCGAACACCGCCTCCAGACGGGTGAGGACGGCAGAATGGCCGTCGTACACGCTCATCCCGCCGAGCGTGATCAGGTCGTACGCGGCGATGCCGAAGTCGTCCGCGACCCTGCGGCGCACCGCCGGACCCGCCGCCCCGGTCGCGAGGCGCAGCCCCGCTTCGGCTCCGGTTCCGCACCAGCGCCGGGCACAGGCCATGAGTTCGGCCCGGTCCTCCTCCGTGAGCCGGTCCGCGGCTTGCCTGAGCAGGGCGGCGGTCAGGCCGGCATGGCCGGAGACCACGGCCCGCAGCAGCGGCGTGCTCCCGTCCGGCAGCGGCCGGAGCGGATCGGCACCGGCGTCCAGCAGAGCGTCTGCCACGTACCCGTCGAACGCGGCGACGGCGACGCACAGTACGGGGACCCCGTCGGCGTCCGTCGTCTCCGGGTCGGCGCCCGCCCACAGTGCGTCCCGCACGAGGTGCGCACGCCCGGCCCGCACCTCATCGACCAGCTGGTACCCCGACATGGCCTCGCCCCCCTTGTGTCCACCTGCCCGACGGGCAGAGTAATCCGCCGGAGCGGCTACTCCTCGGACACGAGCTGCGCGGTGACCACGCCGTGCAGCAGCTCCGCGTCCACGAAGTCCCCGTCCTCCGGCGGCCCGCAACGCCAGCTCAGCGGATAGGTGTTGCCGTGGGCTGCCGGAATCCCCACGTAGTGGTCCCGCGCGGCGGGCCCGAAGCACTTGGCGCCGGGCGGCCAGTCGAAGTCCTGGCTGGCCCCGGGCTCCAGCAGGAAGTACGTCCACCGCGCGCCCGCGATCTCCCGTACCACCGGGCCCGGTTCACCGTCCGTGAGGGTCACGAGATGGTGCACCACCGCCTCACCGCGTACGCCCCGGAGCCGGATGGCGTCGAAGTGGATTCCGGTCAGGTGGAGTTGGTGCCCCGAGGAGGGAACCCATTCGGGGAGTTTCTTCTGCGTCATGCCGCTAAGCATTCCGGTATGTGCGTAGCGTGACCAGAAGGTAGCGGTCCACATCGGTGAGATGTGGGGAAGGGGTGGTGGGCTGTGAGGATGGACGAGGTGTCGTATGTACGCCGACTCGTGGGCGAGTTGATTCGAGCCCACCGAATCCGGGCCGGGTACACGCAGAAGAGCGCGGGGGAGAAGCTGCGCATCTCGGAGTCGCTGATGGGCGCGGTGGAGCGCGCGGAGCGCATTCCTGCGAACGAGCTGCTGTTGGAGATGGAGGAGCTGTTCGCGGCCAATGGCGCCTTGAAGGACTGCTGCGACATGCTGGATGAGGAGAAGTACCCGCCGAAGTTCGTGAACTGGGCGAAGTTCCAGCGCACCGCACGAATCATCAATGGGTACGAGACGATGGTGTTCCCCGGGCTGCTTCAGACCGAGGCGTACGCGTACGCATTGCACCGGGCGCGAGTGCCCACGTACACCGAGGCCGAGATCGTCAGCCGCGTCGAAGCGAGGCTGGAGCGACAAGCGGTTCTGACGCGTACGCCGCCTCCGCACATCGGGTTCGTCGTCGAGGAGTCGGTGCTGGAGAGGACGCTCGGCGGCCCGGAGGTGCTGAAGCAGCAACTGCGTCATCTCCTTGACTGCATCGAGCGTCACAATCACCTGACGGTGCAGGTCATGCCGACGTCGCAGCACACCCATGCGGGGCTGATGGGTCCCATGCAGCTGATGTCCACGGCAGAAGGGCGTGCACTTGTGTACGTGGAGGCGCGCGGCGGGGATAGGTTTGTCACGCAGCCGGACCAGGTCGTTGACATGTTCGACCTCTTCGGCATCATGCGGGCCCAGGCACAAAACCCCTGGGAGTCCGCAGAGATCATCGAGAAGAAGATGGGGCAACTGTGAGCTACCACGACGCCGGACTGACCTGGTTCAAGTCCAGCTACAGCGGCAACGAAGGCGCCGAGTGCATCGAGGTCGCCTACAACTGGCACAAGTCCAGTTACAGCGGCAACACAGGCGCCGAGTGCGTAGAGGTCGCCACCTGCCCCCACTCCATCCACGTCCGCGACAGCAAGGTCACCGACGGGCCGACCTTCGCCGTCGACCCCGCCGCCTGGACCGCGTTCCTGGGTCACGCGACCGCGCGCTGATCACCGGGGGCGGGCCCCGTGCGGCGTGGACGCGAACAGGTCCATGCCCAGCGCCCCGGACAGGAAGTGGGCGACGCGCTGCCCCCGCACGCTGTTGCCCGCCTCGTCCAGGCGGGGGGAGAAGACGCCGAGCCCGCCCTTGCCGGGGGCGACGGTGATGATGCCGCCGGAGACGCCGCTCTTGCCGGGCATGCCGACCTCGTACAGCCAGTCGCCGCTGCGCTCGTAGAGGCCCGCCGTGGCCAGTGCGGAGAGGGTGTCGCGGCAGACTCCGGCGTCGATCACCTGCTCGCCGGTGAGCGGGCAGACGCCGCCGTTGGCGAGGGTCGCGCCCATGACCGCGAGGTCGCGCGCGGAGACGGTCAGGGAGCACTGGCGGGTGTAGAGGTCGGTGGTCTCGACGGGGTCCCGGGCGAGGGCGCCGTAGCTGTCGAGGAGGCGGGCGATCGACTCGTTGCGCTGGTTGGTGCCCGACTCGGAGGCGTACACCCGCTCGTCCAGGTGCAGTTCGCGGCCCGCGAAGCGGGAGAGGCCGCGCCGGATGAACTCCCAGCGTTCGTCGGTCGACGCGCCCGGCACCAGCGCGTTGGTGGCCAGGGCCCCCGCGTTGACCATGGGGTTCATCGGGCTGCCGTGGTTCAGCTCGACCGCCAGGACCGAATTGAACGGCAGGCCCGTGCTGTTGACGCCAATCCGCTCGCGCACCGTGTCGCGCCCGAGCTCATGGCTGACGAGCGCGAAGACGAACGGCTTCGAGACGGACTGGATCGAGAACGGGTGCTCCGCGTCGCCCACCGAGAACACGTTGCCGCTCACATGCGCGACGGCGATGCCGAACAGTTCCGGGTCGACCTCGGCGAGCTCCGGGATGTAGTCGGGGACCTGCCCCTCGCGGTCGCCCTGGAAGCGCCGCCGTACGCCGTCCAGCGCGGCCCGGACGGCCTCGGCGGTCGGGAGCCGCCCGGTCGAGACCGCCGCCCGCGCCGTCCGGGCGTCCGGGACGTCCCCGGTGTTGTGGATGACGCCGGCCATGTCCGTACCTCCTGGTGCCCGTTCCGGTCTTTCGGGATATTTCGGACACTACACTGACGCGGGTGCGTCGAGACGAGGAAGCGGCCGGTCCGGACGGCGGGACACTGGCCGAGGGTGTGGGCCCGTTCACCACCCGGCTGACCCTGCGGGGGAGCGGCGGGGCCGAAGCGGTGTGGGAGTCCCGCCGGGCCCGCAGACGGGGGTCGCTGACGGTGCGCGGGGCGGACGGCGCCGCGCCGGTCGTCCACCGCGCCGACGCCCGGACGCTCGCCCGGATGCGCACGCTCAACGCCGTCGCGGCGGTGACGTTCACCCTCGGCGGCCTCCTCTTCGCGGCGGGCGCGGCGCTCGCGCTCACCGGCGCGGCGGCGACGGCCGTGTCGGCCACGTACTTCGGCGGCGGCCTCTTCTTCAACGTCGGGGGTTACGCGTCCCTCCTCCAGGCCGTCAACGCCCCGCGCCGCCCGCCCGGCGCGTACCGCCTGGAGGCGAAGGCGTGGCGGTGGTGGAGCTACGAGCCGATGCGCATCGACTGGCTCAGTGCGTTCCTGCTCTTCACCGGCACCCTGGTCTTCGGGCTCAACCTGCTGGACTCGTTCCTCCAGGGCCTCAGCACCCAGCAGGCGGCCCGCCTGGTGTGGGCCCCGGACGTGATCGGCTGCGTCCTCTTCCTGATCTCCGGCCAGCTCTCCCTCGCCGAGGTCTGCCACGCCCCCACGGGCGTCCGCCCGCACGACCTCGGCTGGTGGATCGTCACCGTCAACATGGCCGGCTCGGCCCTCTTCATGATCGCCGCCCTGGCGGACCTGGTCACCCCGGGCGAACACGTCCCGGTGAGCCTGGCGATCTCCAACACCGGCACCCTCGCGGGCGCCCTGTGCTTCGCGGCGACGGGGGTGCTCCAGTGGTTCGAGCACCCCTGAGTCGGCCCTCTCCACCATCCCCGCCGATTGACGTGCAGCACTATGTGCTGCATCCTGTGATGCATGGCTGCTGTGATCCGTAAAAGTGTTCCCTTGGACGACATGCTCGAAGACGCGATACAGCGTTTCCGGCTCCACGGCGCTCCGGAGAACCAAGCCCTGTGGCAGGTGACGGGCATAAGGGTGGACGACGACACGTCCGAAGCCGAAGTGCTTCGCGCGTTGCTGCATGCCGGCTGTCACGCGGTGGAGGAGAAGGCCATGGAGAACGGCTACGCCGCTCTCGCGGCGGCCCACGACGAGGAGGACCGGGCATACGAGGCAGCTGTGCGGGCCCGAGGGGCCCGTCGGCGGAGCCGAGTCGGGACCGGTGAATGAGCGAGATCGTTCCCATCCGTGGCCGCGTGTACCGCGCCGACCTCGGCGCAGGTCCCAAACCGTGGCTAGTGGTTTCGAACAATGCTCGTAACCGTGCCCTCAACGACGTCCTGGTCGTGCGCATCACCACGTCGGTCAAGCCCGCGCTGGCGAGCATCGTGGAGCTGGGACCCGCCGAACCGCTCGTGGGGCGTGTGCTCTGCGACGACCTGGGCCCCATGTACAGGGACGAGATCATGGAAGACCTCGGCGCGCTCTCGAACCAGACCATGATCAAGGTCTCCACGGCTCTGCAACACGTCCTTGCCCTCTGAAGCGGGATGAACACGTCGCCGGTCTTCGTCACAACCCCGGCGCCCCCCACACCGGAAACCACCGGGACAGGTCCTGCTCCACCCGGAGGTCGTCGCCCAGCACGGCCCGGACCTCCAGCTCCAGCTGGTTGTCGCGTTTCTCGGCGCCGCCCGGGGCCGGGGCGAACGGATAGAACGTGCCGCGTTTGTAGAGGTACACCAGCGCCAGCGAGCGGCCCTCCCCGTCGTGGAAGGCGACCAGTGAGCACAGGAGCTGGGGGCCGAAGCCGCCGTCCTGGAGCAGGGTGTTGACCGCGTGCAGGTCGTTGACCAGCGCGGCGGTGTCCTCCGGTGGCTGCCGGGCCAGCAGCCAGGTGTAGCCGTACGGGTCGTGGCTGAACTCCACCGGGATGCCGCCGCGGCCCGTATCCGCGTCGAGCAGTTCGCGTACGTCCTGCTGGACACGGGCGAAGGCGGAGCCCTCCACGCCCGCGAAGCACACCGAGCCGAGGCCCGTCGGCGTGAAGCCCGTCGCGGCCCGGAGGGTCAGCGCGGCGGACGGGACGGCGAAGAGCTGGTCGAGGTCGGGGCGGACCGGCTTGCTGCGGCCCAGGATCGTGTCGAGCAGGCCCACGGGGACTCCTTACGGACGGGCATCTTCACTCACGGGCGGGACAAGTCGGCCGAGATACGGGCCAGCTGGTCCAGGCGCTGTTCCAGCGTCGGGTGGGTGGAGAGCAGCCGGCCGATGCTCTCCTTCGAGGCGAAGGCCGGGACGAAGTAGAAGGCGTTGTACGGCTCCGCCTTCCGCAGGTCCTCCGTCGGAATCCGGGCCATCTGGCCGCTCACCTTGGTCAGGGCGGACGCGAGGGCCGAGGGGCGGCCGGTCAGCAGGGCGGCCGTGCGGTCGGCGGACAGCTCCCGGTAGCGGGAGAGCACCCGGGTGAGCAGGAAGCTCAGCGCGTAGACGACCGCGCTGACCAGCGGGATGAGCAGGACCAGGATGCCGATCGGGTCGTTGCCGCGGCTGTTGCGGGCGAAGCCGCCCCACAGCGCGACCCGGGTGATGATCCCGGCCAGGACGCCGAGGAACGAGGCGATCGTCATCACGGCCACGTCCCGGTGCGCGACATGCGACATCTCGTGCGCGAGGACGCCCTCCAGCTCCGCCGGCTCCAGTCTGCGCAGCAGCCCCGTCGTGGCGCAGACGAGCGACGACTTCTGGCTGCGCCCGGTCGCGAACGCGTTCGGCACATCGCTCTCCGCGATGGCCACCCGCGGTTTCGGCATATCGGCAAGGGCGCATATCCGGTCGATCGCCCCGTGCAGCTCGGGCGCCTCGGCGGGGGAGACCTCCCGGGCGCCCATGCTGAACGCGGCGATCCGGTCGCTGAACCAGAACTGGGCGACGAACATGCCGCCGGTGATCACGAGGATGATCGGCCAGGCCCCGCGCAGCACCGCCAGGAGCACGCCGACCAGCACCACGTACAGCAGTCCGATCAGGAACATGGTGGTCACCATGCGCGTGGTCAGGCCACGGTCGGTGGCGTACCGGCTACGGGTTCTGGCCATGGGCCGACCTCCACTCCTCGCCTGTCTCCATGGTGCTCCTCGGCGGCCGAAAGTGGATGCCGATGCTCCGTTCGGCGGGTATGGCCGAACATCACCTAGGCCGGGTAGATGCCTGAGGCATCTAGTGAGGGTGATCGGCAGGACGACCACACCCCCTCGTTGCGAGGTCCGTCATGACAGAGATCCAGTCCGGGCCCCGGCCCGTGACCCAGTCCGATACCACCGCCTTCCCGCAGGACCGCACCTGTCCCTACCACCCGCCCGCCGGCTACCCGAGCGAGAGCCGCGGGCAGCGCTCCGTGTCCCGGGTCCGCCTCTTCGACGGCCGTACGGTCTGGCTGGTGACCGGGCACGCGGAGGCGCGGGCGCTGCTGACCGACCCCCGGCTGTCGTCCGACCGCGCGCACCCGGACTTCCCGCTCTTCGCGCCGAGGCTCGCCGCGGTCACGCAGCGTCGCGTCGAACTCCTCGGCGTGGACGACCCGGAGCACAACGCGCAGCGCCGGATGCTGATCCCCAGCTTCACGGTCCGGCGGGCGGCGGCGCTGCGGCCGCGCATCCAGGAGACCGTGGACCGGCTGCTGGACGCGATGGTGGCGCAGGGGCCGCCGGCCGAGCTGGTGGAGGCGTTCGCGCTGCCGGTGCCGTCCATGGTCATCTGCGCGCTGCTCGGGGTGCCGTACGAGGACCACGAGTTCTTCGAGGACCGCTCGCGCAAGCTGCTCCGGGGGCCTGGTCCGGAGGACGTCGTCGCGGCCAGGGAGGACCTGGACGCGTACTTCCGCGAGCTGATCGCCCACAAGCGGCGCGATCCGGGCGACGGGGTGCTGGACGAGCTGATCGCCAAGCAGCTGGAGACCGGGGCGGTGGAGCGGGACGCGCTGGTGCGGCTGGCGGAGATTCTGCTCGTGGCCGGGCACGAGACGACCGCGAACATGATCTCGCTCGGTACGTTCACGCTGCTCCGCCATCCGGACCAGCTGGCCCGGCTGACCGGCGGCGGGGCGGCGGCGGTGCCGGCGGCCGTGGAGGAGCTGCTGAGGTTCCTGTCCATCGCGGACGGGCTGTCCCGGGTGGCGGTGGAGGACATCGAGATCGGCGGCGAGACGCTGCGCGCGGGGGACGGTGTGCTCCTGTCCACCGCGGTGATCAACCGGGACGCGTCGGTCTTCGACACCCCGGACGAGCTGGACCTGGGGCGCGCGGCGCGCGGCCATGTCGCCTTCGGCTTCGGCATCCACCAGTGCCTGGGCCAGAACCTGGCCCGCGCCGAACTGGAGATCGCCCTGCCCGCCCTCTTCCGCCGCCTGCCGGGCCTCCGGCTCGCGGTGGACCCGGAGGAGGTCCCGTTCAAACCGGGCGACACGGTGCAGGGCCTGCTGGAACTGCCGGTGACCTGGTGACGGGGGAGCGAGCCATGCGGATCGACATCGACAAGGACGTGTGCATCGGCGCCGGGCAGTGCGCCCTGGCGGCCCCGAAGGTCTTCACCCAGGACGATGACGGCCTCAGCGAACTCCTGCCGGAGGCGGAGCCGGGCCCGATGGTGGCGGAGGCGGTCCGGGCGTGCCCGGTGGGGGCGATCCGGGCGGGCGGGCTGGGTTCGCCCGCCGGCACCCGCACGTAGCAGCGGCGCGCTTGTCCGGGGCGAAGCCGGGGAGGCCCGCCGTGCCAACGGCCCCTGGGTGGCCCCCGTCCGGATACGCCGACGGCGGACCACAGGTGTGGTCCGCCGTCGGTGAGACAGGACCTGGGGGCGCCGGGGTCGCCGCGCGTCGCCCCAGCGGGGATCGTTACTTCGCCGGCTTCTTGCCCGTGATGCCGAGGTGCACCAACTGCGCCAGATTCGGCTTGAGTTCGGCCTGTTTGACGCCCCAGGACGTGAAGCCCTTCTGGTGCGAGGCGACGCCGGCCAGCATGACGACCAGGGAGCCCGCCATCGCGGCGGCGCTGATGTCCTTGTCGACCTTGCCCTTCGCCTGGAGCTCCTTCACGGACTCCGTCAGGGAAACGGTCACGGAGTTCAGGACCTTCATGCGGATCTTGTTGAACCGCTTGTCGCCCTCCGCCGCGCCGAGATCGATCACGCGCAGGATCGCGTCGTTGCGCCGCCAGAAGTCGAGGAAGCCCTCCACGAGTTGTTCGGAGGTCTGCCAGCCCGCCTTGCCGACCCAGGAGCGGCCGGAGACCAGTTCGGTCAGCCCGGCCCCCTCCCTGGCGACGTCCTCGGCGAGTTCGAGGACGGCGCCCTCGACGTCGGGGAAGTACTGGTAGAAGGTCGCTGGTGAAGTCCCCGCCTTCCGGGCGACGTCGATGACTTTGACGTCCCGGTACGGCGAGGAGCTGAGCATCTCGCTGAGGCAGTCGAGCAGCTTCTGCCGCGTCGCCTGACCGCGTCGACCGGCCACGCGGCCGTCGACGGTGCGTACTTGTCCTGTCATGCCGTCAGCTTACCGACGGGTGATCGGAGCGCGATTCGGCCGAAGCAAATGGGGAACGGGGCCCGTTCGGGCCCCTCGGCGCCCACAGTCCGAACAGTGTTATTAACAGCCTGTGGATAACTTCGGTGGATAACTTTCGAACCGGTGTTCGGGTGTAAATCCTCCGGGGCGCGCCGCCCGCACCGTAAAGCTACCGTGAGTGTGACGGGCGTCACCCCGACGACGGAAGGACCGGGCCCATGGCCGCGTTCGCGCAGTCCGCACCGTGCTGGGTGGATGTGCAGCTCCCCGACCTGGAAGCGGGCAAACGCTTCTACGGCGAGCTGTTCGGCTGGACCTTCCGCCCGGACGGCGATCGCCGCGCCGACGCCCTCGGCGACGGCAGGCTCGTCGCCGCACTGGCCGCGAAGAAGGACGGCCGGATGCCGACCGCCTGGGGTGTCTACTTCGCCACCGACGACATCGAGGCATCGGTCACCCGCGTCCGCGCGGCCGGCGGCCAGGTGATCACCGAACCCGTCCCGGCCGGCCGCCACGGTGTGCTCGCCCAGGCCGCCGACCCGGCCGGCGCGGTCTTCGGCCTCTGGCAGGCCGGCGACCGCGAGGGCTTCCAGCGGCGGAACGAACCCGACTCCTTCTGCTGGACCGAGGTCCACACCCGGTCCAAGGAGCGCGTCGACCCCTTCTACGAGGAGGTCTTCGGCTTCCGCGGCGCGGACGTGGACGACTCACCCCTGGACGTCCCCGACACCGACGAGCACCGCGTGGACTTCCGTACGTGGTCCCCGCCCGGCACCGAACCCGGCCCCGAGACGGCCGTCGGCGGGCGGAGCGTCATCACGGCCGCGTTCCCCGCCGAGCTGCCCAGCCACTTCCTGAACTACTTCAACGTCGCGGACTGCGACGACACCGCCCGTACCGTCCAGCGGCTCGGCGGCCGGGTCACCGAACCCCCACTGGACATCCCGTACGGGAGGAGGGCGGTCCTCCAGGACGACCAGGGCGCCGAGTTCGCCGTACTTCAGGAGCCTGTGTCCTGATACGGGCGGAGTGGCACAGGACACCCCGATCCGCCCCCGGGTTCGCAACCGGGGCCCCGGCCAGGAACAATCGGGGTGCGCACCGCGGGGCCGCGTCCATGGATGAGACGCTGCACCCGGCGGGATTTTCGCGGGCCTCAGGGAACAGAGGCCCGTACGGGGAGGTGGCAAGTAGTGGAGCAGCTGACGCAGCACGACCCGAGGCGGATCGGCCCCTTCGAGGTGCTGGCACGGCTCGGGGCCGGCGGCATGGGGCTGGTCTATCTGGCCCGGTCCGCGTCGGGCCGCCGGGTGGCGATCAAGACCGTCCGTACGGAACTGGCCGAGGACCAGCTGTTCCGGGTGCGCTTCACGCGCGAGGTGGAGGCCGCCCGGGCCGTCAGCGGCTTCTACACGGCCGCCGTCGTGGACGCCGACCCGCGCGCCGCCGTGCCCTGGCTCGCCACCGCGTACGTGCCCGCCCCCTCGCTCGAAGAGATCGTGAACGAGTGCGGGCCCATGCCGACCCAGGCGGTCCGCTGGCTGGCGGCGGGCATCGCGGAGGCGTTGCAGTCCATCCACGGGGCGCAGCTCGTCCACCGCGACATGAAGCCGTCGAACGTGCTCGTCGTCGAGGACGGCCCCCGGGTGATCGACTTCGGCATCGCGTCCGGGGTCTCCAACACCCGGCTCACCATGACCAACGTGGCCGTCGGCACACCCGCGTACATGTCACCGGAGCAGGCCCGGGACTCGCGGAGCGTGACGGGGGCCAGCGACATCTTCTCGCTCGGCTCGACGCTGGTGTTCGCCGCGACCGGGCACGCCCCGTACCGGGGGGCCAACCCGGTCGAGACGGTGTTCATGCTGCTGCGCGAGAGCCCCGACCTGTCGGGCCTGCCGGACGATCTGCGGCCGCTGATCGACTCGTGCATGCAGACCGACCCCGCTCTGCGGCCCACCCCGGCCGACCTCCAGGCCCAGCTCGCCCCGCACCTCTTCGCCGCCGGCGGCGGTGACGACGGCGGTACGGCTTCCGCGTGGCTGCCGGCCGCCGCGACCGCGCTGATCGAGCGGCGCCGGGGCGGCGGCCGCGCCCCGGCCGCCCCGCCCTCGCCGCCCGTCGCACCGCCTGTCGCCCCGCCGGTGCCCGATGCCGGGGGGCCGGTGCGGCTGACCGGGGTCCAGGTGCCGATCGGGCCCGGGCCGCGCGTCCAGGACGTCCGGGCCTCGGCCGCCTCCGGCGCCGACGCGGGCCCCGCGACCGGCTGGGTCCGCCCGCCCGGCGGGGTCAACGGCACGCCTCCGCCCGCCGTGCCCCCGCCGGCCCAGGCGCCCGAAGCCGCGCAGTCCGGGCCCGCCCGCTGGCGGCCCTGGCGGTTCCGCATGTCCAACGACGTGTGGGGCACGCCCGTCGTCGTCGGCGACCTGCTGTACGTCACGTCCTTCGAGGTCCACGCGCTGGACACCGGCAACGGGCGGCGCCAGTTCAAGACCCGGGACGTCGCCTGGGCGATGGCCGTCGACGGCGGCCGCATCCACGCCTCGGACGGTCCCTCCCTCTACGCCCTGGACGCCGCAGGCGGCGCCGAGCGGTGGCGGGTGGGCGCCGACGCCTGGGTGTACGCGCTCAAGGCCGACCGGGGCACGGTCGTCACGGCCACCCGGGGCGGCGGCGTGCAGGCGTGGGAGGCGGCGACCGGCGAGAAGCTGTGGGACCTGAGCGGCGCGCAGACGGACTTCGAGACGCCGGAGGGCGGGCCGGTCATCCACGACGGCACGGTGTACGTCTGGCAGGACGCCCGCCTCAAGGCCCTCGACGCCCGGACCGGCGTCGAGCGCTGGTCGTACCCCATCGGCGACGCGGCCTCCTGCGGCGGCGTCCCGGTCCGGGTGACGCCCGCGCCGGACGGTTACGTGTACATCGCCGCCGGGACGCGGGTGCTCGCGGTGGACATCGCGGCCGGGCACGTCCGCTGGCACTTCGAGTGCCCGGCGGTCTTCCTTTCCCCGCCCGCCTTCGCCCCCGGCCCGGCCGTCACCGGCGGCGGGGTCTACCTCGCGGACTACCTCGGTACGGTGTACGCCCTGGACGCCGCGACCGGCAAGGACCGCTGGCGCATCGCCACGGAGTCCCGCCAGTCGGCGGAGCCGGTGCTCGTCGTCGCGGGCAACGTCCACGTGGGCAGCGGCAGCGCGCTCTACACCCTGGACGCGGTCACCGGCACCCCGAAGTGGCGGTTCGCGGCGGGCGGCGAGGTGGTGGGCGCCCCGGTCGTCGCGGACGGCCGCGTCCACTTCGGCTCCGCGGACCACGTCCTGTACACCCTCGACGCGGCGGGCGGCCAGCTCCGCTGGAAGCTCGCCACGGGCGGCGAGATCACGGGCTCGCCCGTGGTCAGGTCCGGTGTGGTGTACGCGTGCAGCAAGGACCGCTGCGTGTACGCGCTGGACGCGCTGAAGGGCACGGGCACGGGCACGGGGGCCCGAGCCCGGGCGTAGGGCGTTTCCTCAATCGCCGGGCGGGCTTGATCTGTCAGGACCCACGTAAGGGTCGTCCCCCTCCGGCTCCGGCCACGGGCTCGTCTGGACGGAGGGACCGGGTTCGCGGGTCGGGGGCCAGGTGTCGGGGGCGGCGGAGTCCGGTGCGGTGTACTTCGGCGCGGTGTACTTCGGTGCGCGGCGGCGGCCCGGCATCGCACCGGCCCCCGCCAGGATCAGCACACCCCCGCCGGCCGCGAGCGCGACGCCCACGTCCAGGCCCGAGCCGTCGCCCGCGACGGCCAGGCTGTCCGTCACCTGGAAGACGCGGACCATCCACAGCACGGTGAACCCGAGCACCACCACGCCCGCGAGGGCGACGAGCGTACGGGAGCGCAGCAGGACCCCCAGCACCGTGACGACCGCCGCGCACAGGAACGGCAGCCACAGCGAGCCGAACAGGCCGCCGGACTGCGTACCGGTCACACCGGTGCCGGTGAAGAGGTCGCCCAGCCGGTAGTGCCGCCCGAGGCGGCCGTCGTACCAGTCACGGAAGGGGCTCAGCACGGCGGCCGCCGCTCCGGCGAGAGCGAGGACCGCACCGAGGACGTTGCGGATCATCTCCGTACCTCCAGAGCGCTCTCGCTCCGACGCTACGCCGCCCGGGTGACAGCCGCCACCAGACGGAGACGAGACCGTGACAGGGCCATGACCGGCCCGCCGGTCATCCGCGCCATGCTGTGCGTTACGGTTCCGTGTCGCCCGCCATCCGGGCCGGCGACGCCAACAGCAGACAATCGGGGGCGGATTCGATGAGACGGCAGCACGTCAAGCTGACGGTGGTCCTGGTCGCGGTGGTACTCGCGCTCACCGGCTTTTCGAGCGGCAGCCACGGGAGCAAGAGCAGGAGCGGCAAGAGCCGTTCCAGCCACAGCAGCGGTGGTGGCTGCTCCAACGACAAGAAGAGCAACGGCACGTACCACGACACCGACTCCGGCACCCGCTACAACCGGACGTCGGGCACCACCTCGGGCACCACCCGCACCTCCCCGACCCCCACGTCCACCACCGCCCCGAAGGCGTACGTCTTCCGCTGCGCCACCCCCGCGAAGGGCACGGCCAAGGCGGTCACCACCTCCACGGTCCGCCTCACCGCGACCGCGAGCGGCAGTCACACGTACAACGTCGACGTGACCTTCCTCGACGCCTCCGGTGTCGTCGTGGACACGGGCCGCGCCACGGCGAAGGCGTCCCGCGGCGAGACGAAGACGGTGTCCGTCCCGATGGACCACCCGGACAAGGTCACCCGGATCACGAAGTGCGCGGTCACGGCGACGCTGAGCTACTGACCGAACACGCCGCCCCTGCGGGGGCGGTATGGTGTGGTGTATGGCAACCAAGAAGTACACCGTCACCCTGCCGGAGGAGCTGGCCGAGGAGATCCGCGGCGAGGTCGGCCCCGGGGCCTTCAGCGCGTATGTCACGCGTGCCATAGAGCGCCAGCGCGAGCACGACCGGCTGGGTGAGTTGGTGGGGCGGCTTGAGGGTGAGTTCGGCCGGGTGACGGACGCCGAGCTGGAGGCGGCCGAGGCCGAGCGGCGCGAGATCGAGCGGTGGTTTGACGAGCAGCGCGCGAGCGAGGAACCGCAGCGGCGGGATGCCGCCTGATGGCCGATGTGACGTACGTGCTCGACTGCGAAGGGCTTTCCAGGGCCGCGCTCGGCGATACGAAGATGAAGGCCCTGCTCAAGGACGCGCACCGCACCGGTATCCGTGTGATGACCACGTCCATGACCCTGGTCGAGGCATACCACGACAGGATTCGCCGGCCGGCCTGGGACTGGGCGATGTCCGGAATCGTCGTCGAGCCGGTGACCCAGGAGGTCGCCGAGGAGGCGATCCGCCTCCTCCGGGCCACCGGCCTGCACGGCCACAAGTACGCCATCGACGCGGTTCTCGCGGTGATCGCGAACCGGCAGCCCGGCCGGGCGGTGGTCTTCACCTCGGACCGGGACGACATGGAAAAGCTGTGCGGGGCGGGGGTCTTGGTACGGGGGCTGTAGCTCGCCCCCGGACGCGGCCCTCCGGCGGGAAGCGGCCGAACGTCGATGTGATCGCGTTGACCGGCCGGGTGCGGACACGCGGCGGCCGCGGCGGCTTCCCCTCCGCGCCGCCGCGGCCGTTCCCCCTACCCCCGGGGTTCCGCCAGGTGGTTCAACGCGGGTCTGCGCCCGTCATGTGGCTGTCCAGCGGCTTGATCTCGGGCTCACCCGTCATGTGGCTGTCCAGCGGCTTGATTTCGGGCTCGCCCGTCATGTGGCTGTCCGTCGGCTCGACTTCGCCGGTGGTGCCGGGCTTCGGCGTGGTCAGCTTGATCTTCTTGTCGTCGCTCATGCTGTGAACTCCGTTACTCAGTGCATGGTTGGTCGGCAAAGCCCGTCCGGCTGCTCCCCCGTGGGCTGCCGGACGGGCTGTTCAGAGCCGTTCACCTTAGTGCGCGGTTCCACTGTCGAATCGCCTGCCCCCCGACGCGACGCATCGACAGGCACGAGGCTGCCGGGTGGCGATAAACGAACGATGAACGCGGAGTCAGCGGGCCTGGGACGAGGTACGGCCGAGCAGGCCGCGCACCATGTCGCTCTCGGGAGCCTTCAGCTGGTCGAAGAGCACCAGCGCCTCCTGCCAGCAGACCTTGGCACGATCCGCCTGCCCTATGCCGGCCAGGGCCTGCCCCAGCACGGTCAGCACATTGGCCCGCCGCCAGTCGCCTCCGACGTGGAGCAGCACCGTCAGCGCCTGCTCGGAGAACTCGGCGGCGCGGGCCGGACGCCGGGCCGCGAGATGTACTTCGGCCAGCCGGAAGAGGGTCATCCCCTCCCAGAGCCGCTGGCGGCTCTCCCGGAAGACGGAAAGGGCCTCGGTGAGACGCGCCTCGGCCTCGCGCTGCCGGCCCGCCCGAGTCAGGGCGAGCCCTAGCGCGTACCGGCCATTCGCCAGGCGCAGGGTGAGTCCGAGGTGCGCGTAGAGGTCGATTCCCCGGCCGGCCAGCTCGACGGCACTGGCCGTCCGCCCGATGGCCAGATGGACGCGGGACAGGTTGCACAGCGCACTGGCCTCGCCCGCCTGGTTGCCGTCGGCCCGGAACGCGGTGATGGTCTGCTGGAGGAGGACTTCCGCCTCGTCGTGCTGATTGCGGTACGCGGCGATGATCCCGAGTTCGTTCGGCGCGTTGCAATGGGTCCAGACGTCATCGATCGACGAGCCGAGAGCCATGGCCTGCCGGGCTTCCTCCTCCGCCCTGTCGAAACGGCCGGCCGTGCTGTGCACCTGGGCGAGTGTCGTCCGTGCCCTCGCCTCGGAGCGGGCGTCACCAGCCGTAGTCGCGGCATTTCGTACGGTTGTGGCAGCTGATTCGAACTGGCGTGAGTTGGCGCCCGATTCCGCGAGATCCTTGGAGGCGAGAAGCAGGTCGACCGCACGCCGTACCGTTCCGGCGGCACCGCTCTGCTGGACGCACGCGAGGAGCGGGCTCGCCTCCGCGTACAGCCAGTCGAGAGCCCGGCCGTGATCGGAGAACGACAGCCCGGGACGGTTCGTGTGCTCCAGGTGGTCCACGGTGCGGTCCCCCGGCCGCTCCAGCGCATACACCCCCGCCGCCGTCGCCAGATAGAAGTCCAGCAGCCGCGACAACGCCTCCTCCCGCTCCCCGGGCTCCTGCTCGTCCCGTTCCGCGCAGGAGCGGGCGTACAGGCGGACCAGGTCGTGGTAGCGGTAGCGGCCGGGGGCGGCGGACTCGACCAGGGACGTGTCGACCAGGGCCTCCAGGAGGTCCTCCGCCGTGTGGGGGTCGCGGTCGAGGAGGGCGGCCGCGGCGGCCAGGGAGATGTCGGGGCCGTCGGCCAGGCCGAGGAGGCGGAAGGCGCGGGCCTGGGCCGGTTCCAGCTGGCCGTAGCCGAGTTCGAAGGTGGCCTTGACCGCGAGGTCGCCCGCCTGGAGCTCGTCCAGGCGGCGGCGCTCGTCGGCCAGCTTGGCGGCGAGGACCGAGACGGTCCAGGTGCGGCGGGAGGCCAGCCGGGAGGCGGCGATCCGGATCGCGAGGGGGAGGAAGCCGCACGCGGCGACCACGTCGAGCGCGGCCTCCCGCTCCGAGCTGATCCGCTCCTCGCCGACGATCCGGGTGAAGAGCTGAAGGGCCTCCTCCGGCGACATGACGTCCAGGTCGACCAGATGCGCCCCGGCCAGGTCGACCATCCGCACCCGGCTCGTGACGAGCGCCGCGCAGCCCTCCGTACCGGGGAGCAACGGGCGGATCTGGGCCGCGTCATGGGCGTTGTCCAGGAGGACCAGGACCCGGCGCCCGTCCAGCGTGGACCGGTAGAGCGCGGCCCGCTCGTCCAGCGTCTCCGGGATCGCCGAGTCCGCGGTCCCGAGCGCCCGCAGGAACGCGCCGAGCACCGTCTCCGGCTCGGCGGCCCGGGCCCCGGCGCCCTGGAGGTCGACGTACAGCTGCCCGTCCGGGAAGTGCCGACGGGCCCGGTGGGCGACATGGACGGCGAGGGTCGTCTTGCCGACGCCCCCGATGCCGGCCAGCGCGGAGACGGCCATCACGGACCCCTCCGCCGTGCCGAGCCGTTCGCCCAGCTCCCGGACGAACGCGTCCCGCCCGGTGAAGTCGGGCACGGTCGCGGGTAGTTGGGCCGGCCGGACCGGCGCCGCCGCGGGCGCCGGCTCGTCGGCCGGGCGGGCCAGCTCCTCGTCGGCGCGCAGGATGCGCTGCTGGAGCCGGCCCAGCTCCGCACGCGGATCGACCCCCAGCTCCTCGGCGAGCAGCCGCCGGGTGTCCGCGTAGACGGCCAGCGCCTCCGCCTGCCGGCCGCTGCGGTACAGGGCCACCATCAGCAGCTCGCGCAGCCGCTCCCGCAGCGGGTGCGTCGCGGTGAGCGCGGTCAGCTCGGAGACCGCCTCCGCGTGGCAGCCGGCCTCCAGGTCCAGATCGAGGCGGGTCTCGGTGAGCTGGAGCCGCCACTCCTCCAGACGGGTGCGCTGATAGTCCGCGTACGGGCCGGGCACGGAGGCCAGCGCCTCGCCGTCCCACAGCCCGAGCGCCTTGTTCAGGAGGGCCCGCGCCGCGTCCCGGTCGCCGCCCGCCCGCGCCTTCTCCGCGCCGGCCGCCAGCTCCTGAGCCACGGTCAGGTCCAGCGCGTCGGCGCCGGTGCGCATCGCGTAACCGCCGGAGTCGCTGACCAGCGTCTCCGGTCCGAGGACCTTCCGCAGCCGGGACGCGTACGTGCGTACGGCGGCCAGCGCCTGCGACGGCGGCTCGTCGCCCCAGATGCCGTCGATCAGCTCGGCGGCCGTCGCGGTGTGCCCGCCGCGCAGCAGCAACGCGGTCAGCAGCGCGCGCTGCTGGGGCGACCCGGACGACAGCGTCTCGCCGCACCGGTGGACCCGGACCGGGCCGAGTACGGAGAAGTACAGCACGGCCTCGTCCTCCGGGCCCCGCTCGGGAGTCCGCTGCTGCGGAACGCGTACCCGTGGCCCGTCGTCACGGCCCATTGCTGCCTCCTGTCCTGCCTGCGCACGGCCCGGCACGGTCACGGTGTCCGGATCGGTCATAGACCGTCCGGATTGCTCCATACCGTTGATATCGCCGTCAACAGTCTGCCTTGTGAAGGGTCGGCCCGTCAGCAACGGATGACTCTCTGCACAAGCCCTCGACAACGATTCGGAACGGCCCGCGCACGGGCAGGAGCCCCGCTCCTCCGCCGGTGCGGAGGAGCGGGGCTCCTTGGGTACTGCTCTTACCGGCCGCGATCGGCCGACCCGGGCAACTAGGCCGGGGTGACGTTCTCAGCCTGCGGACCCTTGGGGCCCTGAGTGACGTCGAAGTTCACGACCTGGTTCTCCTCGAGGGAGCGGAACCCGGACGCGTTGATCGCGGAGTAGTGGACGAAGACATCCGGGCCGCCGCCGTCCTGGGCGATGAAGCCGAAGCCCTTTTCAGCGTTGAACCACTTGACGGTTCCGGTAGCCATAAGCCCTCCTTGGGCCAAAGGGTTGCCCTGCTCCAGAACCTGCAATGAAGTCTGAAAACTACAAAAGCCTGCGGGTTACATGCTCCGCAGGCTCTGTACTGCAAGGGAAACCAAACTGCAACTTGCCACCGAGCCTAGCACGCAGCGTGTCCGTAGGGGTAGAGGGAAAGATCACTTCACCCGGATGTTTGATAGCCGTCCGGATGAGCCATCCGAGAGCGCCTTCCCGTGTGCCGCCGCCCCCGGTGGGGCGGTCCGGAAGGTACGGGTCTAGCCTCGCGATGTGGACAATTCAACCGTTTCAAACGTCGCGGGCGACGACCGTCGCCCCCGGCCGCGCGTCGGCCACATCCAGTTCCTCAACTGCCTTCCCCTCTACTGGGGGCTGGCACGCACCGGAACCCTGCTCGACCTGGAGCTGTCGAAGGACACCCCGGAAAAGCTCAGCGAGCAACTGGTCGGGGGCGAGCTGGACATCGCCCCGGTCACCCTGGTCGAGTTCCTGCGCAACGCGGACGACCTGGTCGCCTTCCCCGACATCGCGGTCGGCTGCGACGGCCCCGTCATGTCCTGCGTGATCGTCTCGCAGCGGCCGCTGGAGGACCTGGACCGGGCCCGGGTCGCCCTCGGCTCGACCTCCCGCACCTCCGTACGGCTGGCACGGCTGCTGCTCGCCGAGCGGTACGGCGTCACCCCCGACTACTACACGTGCCCGCCGGACCTGGGCCTGATGATGCAGGAGGCGGACGCCGCCGTCCTCATCGGCGACGCGGCCCTGCGCGCCAACCTGCACGACGCCCCCCGCCTCGGGCTCCAGGTCCACGACCTGGGCGCGATGTGGAAGGAGTGGACGGGCCTCCCGTTCGTCTTCGCCGTCTGGGCCGCGCGCAAGGACTACCTGGCGGCCGAGCCCACCGCGGTGAAGCAGGTCCACGAGGCGTTCCTCGCCTCCCGCGACCTGTCCCTGGAGGAGGTCACCAAGGTCGCCGAGCAGGCGGCGCGCTGGGAGGCGTTCGACGCGGAGGTCCTGGAGCGCTACTTCACGACGCTCGACTTCCGCTTCGGCCCGGCCCAGCTGGCGGGCGTCCGGGAGTTCGCCCGCCGCACCGGCGAGGCGGCGGGCTTCCCGGCGGACGTGAAGGTGGAGCTGCTCGGGGGATGAGGTGTCCTATGGGCATTTTTCCCCAGGGGGCGAAATCGCGAAATTGTCCCGGACCTGAAAAGCGGGCCGGTTTCTCGCCGCGCGGGTCCGCGGTCCGTATCCGTCCGGCTATTCGGCCGGCCATGCAATAGGGGACGAATTGAGGCGGCCGCATAAGGCCGGCGCGGGTGAGTCTCCTGACTGGTGGGCCATTTCGAGTGGGCCGGGCGCGGTTGTCCGTCCGGTCCCACCGGCTGTCCGATCTTCTTCCGGATGTTGCTTGTGATGCGGTAGCGTCCCCTGAAACAGCTGAAGTTGTCTGCGATGCGACACGGGGAGGTCTCGGATGGCTGGTGGACCCGGCGGTATCGACCGCGGTGCAAGTCTCACAGAGCTCAAGGGCCTGTACGAAGCGTTCCAGAAGAAGGAGGGAGAGGTCCGCGACCTCATCACTCTCCTGGACGGCAAGTCCAAGAACAGCCACGATTCCTGGCGGGGCCCTGGCGCCGACCGGTTCCGTGACGACTGGACCGGCTTCAAGCCGCACCTTGAGAAGCTCGCCAACTCCCTTGGCGATGCTCACAAGTCCGCGAAGAGCAGTCACGACCGGATCGACGAGGCAACCAGGTAGCGGCCTTCGTACGGGGTGATGCCGGGGCGGTCCGATCGGACCGCCCCGGCATTCTTGTGTGCCGGCTCGGCCCCCGCCCCTACGCTTCCAGCAATGCCTGGACCGGCATCACCTGTCCGTTGCGAATGAGCAGACCACGCCCGGTGGGGCCGCTGCCGGGACTGGGCAGCCGCATGTTGAACAGCTCGCCGTCCGAAGTGCTCTGGGGCGAGAGGATCAGGCCCTGGCGCGACCGCCGGACCTCCACACCGAACCCCCGGTACTGCGAACTGAGCGTGTCCGTGGCACCGGCGGCGATGATGCCGATCGCGCCGTCCCGTCCGGCCTGCGCGACCTCCTCCAGGGCGGTGTCGAGCTCGGAGTCGTAGAGCATCTCGGCATCGTCCACCACGACCGCGTACGTACCGTTCGTACGTCCGGTCAGCTTGGCGAGATCCTTGGCCGAGCTCTCCGAGTCGAGCACGCCGAGGACGCCCGCCTCGGCCTCCAGAGCACGGAGCGGAGAGCGCCGGGGTGTCACGAGGATCAGAGGTACCTGCTGGCCGAGCAGGGTGCGCGCGGCCACCAGGAGCGTTGTGGAACGGCCCGACTTGGGAGGACCGGCGACGAGGAACCCGGGACCGGACTCCTCCAGGTCGATCCCGATCGGCTCCAGCTCGTCGCCGCCCGCGCAGAAGAGCGCCCAGAGCGGTGACGGGGGAGTGAAGTCGGGGGCGAGCGCCCTGGCTTCCGCCACGGTGAGCCGCACGGGCAGCTCGTCCACCCGGAGCGGCCGCAGACCTCGGGGCGGAACGCCGTGGAGTCGCAGCGCCTCCTCGCCGATGTCCCGCAACGCCGCGACCTGGGCCTGCCCGGCCGGGTCGGGTGTCAGGAGCGCGATCTGGCTCTCCTGGACCCCGTGGTCGGTCAGACGCAGGGCCCGGCCGGACGGCATGCTCTTCGGCGTGTCGCGGGTGGACAGGCCGGCCAGTGTGTAGTCGCTGCTGTCGGTCATACGCAGGATGAGCTTGTCGCCGAACGACGGGGAGACCTGGCCGCTGAACCCGCTCCGGTCCGCGGTCATGACCACCTTCACCCCCACGGCAGCGCCCTCCCGGAAGATCTTGATGATCATCTCGATGAGCCGGCCGTAGTCGATGCCCTCCAGCGCCGCGGTGTACCCCTCCCAGCCGTCCAGGAGGAGCACCATCCAGGGCAGCCGGTCCTCGGGGGCCGCCGACGCGCGCTGTTCGGCGGCGCTCGAAAGGCCCTCCATGGCCAGGAGCTGCTGGCGGCGCGAGATCTCGTCGGTCAGCCGGCCGAGCAGCCGTCGCACCCGGTCGGGCTGGTCACGGGTGACCACCGCCCCGCAGTGCGGAAGCCTGGTCAGCGGCAGCAGCGCGTTGGCTCCGCAGTCGATGCCGTAGAGGTGTACGTCCCTCGGCGACGTGGTGGCGACCAGCGAACCGGCGAGGGTACGCAGCGCGGTGGAGCGGCCCGACCGCGCCCCGCCGATCAGCATCATGTGCTCACCGTGGACGAGGTCCAGCGTCAGCGCGGCACGCGCCTGCTCCGAGGGAAGGTCCGTGAGCCCCATCCGGATCGGGGCGACCTCGCCGCCGGGCTCCGGCGCGTCGGTGGCCTCCGGCAGGTCGCCGACCGCCAGCAGCTCGGGCAGCGGCGGGAGCCAGGGGCTGGGCCGGGGGCCGAAACCCATCAGCTCCGCACCGTCGCGTACCGCGTCGACCAGCAGGCTGAGGTCGGTGACCATCGTTCCGTCGTCCTCGCCCTCGGCTGCGCTGGGCGCCGGGCGGCCGAAGTCCCTCCAGCCCACAGCGGCCGCGACGGCCTTGGGACGGTCCGCGCCGATGCTCGGGCGCCGGCCACCGATACGGGCCGACTGGACGGCCACGAGGGACTGCGCGCCGGAACGGACGTACGCCCGGCCAGGTGTGGACTTCGCGATGGCCCCGGCGTCGGGCGCCTCGATGACGTCCGTGGATTCGGTGCTGTCCGTCACCCGGAGTGCGATGCGCAGGTTGGTGTTGGCGCGGATGTCCTGGCTGACGACGCCCGCCGGACGCTGGGTCGCCAGAATGAGGTGCACCCCGAGGGAGCGGCCTCGCCTGGCGATGTCGACGAGGCCCGCGATGAAGTCGGGCAGCTCGGCCACGAGCGAGGCGAACTCGTCGATGATCAGGACGAGCCGGGCCATCGGCTCCAGTCCGGGGCGAAGCCTTCGGGTGTCGTTGTAGTCCTCGATGTCCTTGGTGCCCGTCTCGAAGAGTATTTCCTCGCGCCGTTTGAGCTCGGCGGCCAGGGAGGCGAGGGCACGTTCGGTCAGGTGCGCGTCGAGGTCGCTCACCATGCCGACGGTGTGCGGAAGGCGGGCGCAGTCCATGAACGCGCTGCCGCCCTTGTAGTCGATCAGGACGAAGTTCAGCGCATCGGGCCGGTTGGCGACGGCCAGCGAAGCGATGATCGTCTGGAGCAGCTCGGACTTGCCGGCGCCGGTCGTACCCGCCACCAGGGCGTGGGGGCCGTCGCGCCTGATGTCGAGCGTGAACGGGCCGTCCGCGGCGATGCCGATCGGCACCTCGGTGGTCGACCCGCCCCGCTTCCAGACACCGGCGACATCCGCACCGGCCGGATCGGGCATCCCGAGCAGCGACAGCAGCCGCGCCGCGGTGGGCAGCGCCGCGTTGGCGTCGTCCTGGCTCACGTCCCGTACCGGTGCCAGCGAACGCGCGACGAGCTCGCACCAGGCCGTCGACACTTGATCCGCCAGTACGTCGCCCAGGGCTTCAAGCCCCCCGCCGCTGATCTCGACGTGGTGCGGGGCATCGGTCCGGCCGCTGACGGCCGCCTTGCACTCTTCGGGCAGCAGCCGTTCGTCCTCCTCGATGCAGAGGGCGAACATGCCGAAAAGGGGGCCCTCCTTGAGGAGTTGCGGCATGCCGGGGACGCGCCGCAGCAGCCGCGCCCCGTCCAGAACGATCAGGGTGTACGGATCGGGGCTCAGTCCGCCCGCTGTGCCGAACCCCTGGGACGCCGCTTTCCGGCGCTCCAGTTCGGCCAGCAGCTCCTGGACCCGGCGTCCGATGGCCTCGGGGTCCGAGCCGACCAGCGAAAGGCAGTTCTGCCCCGTCTGGGGGGTGGTGTGCGGCAGCCAGTGCACCCATGTCCAGACGTCCTGGGCATCCGGCGAGGAAGAGAGCGCAACGAGCGCGAGATCCCGGGGACTGTGCAGGATCGCGGCCTGCGCGACCATCCAGTTCGCGACACCGAGGGCGGACCCGCGGTCCCCCGCGACACCGACGACGCCCAGCTCCGCGAGCGGCAGCACGGCGGGTACGTCCGCGAGGACGGGCGGCCGCACCGAATCGTCGAGAGTGCCGCCGTTGGCGGACCGCAGTTCCACGTCCGAAGGGAGAGCGGCGAGACCGGCCCGGAGCTGGAGCGCATCCGGATCGACGATCCGGCGCTCCCAGAGGCGTCTGCGGGGGCCGGTGGCCCACAGCAGCAGCTCCGCCGGATCCGGGTGGGCCTCCCGGCGCCCGCGCTGCTCCTCCACGCCGAGCTCGGTCAGTTTCGTCGCGTACGCCGCGCTGTCCGCCTTGTACTGCTTGACCGCCCGCTTGTACCGCTTGCGTTCGTGCCGGGCCTCGCCGGCCCAGTAGCCGATCATCATCAGCGGACTCATGGCGCAGAACAGCAGTGTGTAGAGCTGCTTGGTCATGAAGTACATCCCGACACCGAAGAAGGCCGGGATCATCGAGGCCAGCAGCTGGAGGCGTGGCCCCTCGCCCTTCACCGGCTCCACCGGGACGATGAGGCGGGGGCGCCGTCGCAGGGGCGACAGCCTCGGCGGACGGTTGTAGGCGTAGCCGCCGTCCTCCGTGGGCGCCAAGTGGGCGTCCGGGCGCTGCGGTTCCCGCAGCCCGATGACGGAGTCACCGACGCGGACGACCGCGCCCACGGGCCAGTCGCAGTCCGCGGTGACCACGTCGTCGCCGATGGAGGCGGAGACGCCTTCCCGGGGATGGAGCGTCACGGCCCCGTCCAGGCCGACCGAGAGTTCGAGGGCGAGCGGGGGCAGCGAGCGGTCGGCGAGCGGAAGGGTGCACGAGGAACCGGTGCCGATGGTCGACCTGCCGACCTGGATACGGGCCACATGCCCGGAACCGGGTCCCCCGCTGACATGGAGTTCGTACCGCCCCGTGGGCTCTCCTGCCCGCATGAACGGCCCGATGGCGTCGTCCGTGGTGACGCGGGCACCGTCCCGCAGGACGGACCGCGCGGGCTCGTCCGGCGCGCACCGATGGCCGTCGACCCAGAGCGGGACCCCGGCGTCGCGGGGGTCCGGTATCCGCTCGCCCCACACGGAACGCGACACCACCACGGCCCGGGACGGCGACTGCCCGGCCGCCGCCCCGGATGCCCGCCCGTCGCCACCGGTCAGGCAGGCCGCCACATCGGCGGCGGTCGCCTCCGCCTCCAGGGTGACCAGAAGGTCCTGCGGGGCAACCCCTTCCCGCACGACCGTCACCAGGACTCGCATGGATTACTTCCTCCCGGTCCGCTGCCGGACCGCCGGTTGATGGGGGCGCGTTCACTTCGGCATGCGACGGCTCAGGTCTTCTGCCTCTGCCGGGCGTCCTTGACCGACTGGTCGCATGTACGGGCCTCCTCGCGCAGCGCCTCCGCCACCGTGTCGCACTTCGCCCGCCAGGACTTCAGCTGCCCACGGGTGCGCTCGGCGTGGGGGCCCTTCCAGGTCTTCATGGTGGCGGTCGCGTATGTGTGCGGGGCGTTCGCGATGCTCGCGATGTGGTCGGCGAGGCTACGGAGCTCGCCCGCGCGCCTGGTGAGTTCTTGGAGTTCCGGGTCTGCCATTTCCTCGATCTCCCCGTTTGATGCGGTCGTGACCGCGCTGCGTGATTCAGTCCATCGGTTCGGGTCGCCGAGGAGTGGTCACCTTGTTGAAGACCTCGATCGCCGCCGCGTACGTGGTGAGTTCGATCGTATCGACCTCCTCGAAAAGGATGGCCAGCGCCAGATCGGTGGCATCGCACTCCCCGGTCGCGGTGCCCCAGCTACAGAGCCCCTTTCCGGCCGGGTTCTTCCTGCGTTCAGTGGTGATTTTCACCCCGGGCCGACTGAGGACGGCTCCCTTTTTCAGCCCCGTTACGGTGTAGTCGTACCTGCGGTCCAGCCAGGACAGCCGCAGTACGCGGTCCTGCTTCCGGAACGCGCGGCTCTTGAAGGACATCTCGACGGGCGTGCCGTCAAGAAGGAGGCGTGGAGCCTTCAGTGTGGGGCGATAGTTGCTGAGTGACGTGTACGTGGCGTCAGGCATCTGCGCGCCATGAAGGCGAAGCTCCAGCGGCTTCGCGGCGGACAACGGCCATTTGATGCGCGTATGTCCAAGACTCACTTCGCCGTAGGGGCCCACGATCCCCTTGCGGCCGGACTCCTTCTTGGTGGTGAACGGTGTGAGTTCGAAGGTGATCTCACTCATTCATGCCTCTCCTTCCTCGTCATGTCAGAACCAGTTCATTGGGTTCGCGTGTTTACCGATGCTCTTTGCGCCGTTCGCAATTCCGGAGCCGACCTTCTTGGCCTTGTCGCCGACCCAGTCCTTCGTATCGTTCCACTTTTCCTTTACTTCGGGCCAGTGCTCCACCACTTTCGCACCGACGTACACACCGCCGAATACGACGGTCGCCCCGATCGTGACAGGGTTCGGAGCGATCATGGCGGCCGTCAACGATGCGTTGAAGCCGACCTCGGCCACGTCCGCCACATACCCGGCCCCCTTCTTCTTGAAGGCATCGACGGGGTTTCCCTGCGCCGCGACGTTGGCGACGCTCACACCCGTTGCGAGGGCGGAGCCCGCGATGCCGGCGCCCCGCAGGAATCCAGCGGTCTTCCCGGTCGCGGCGAGTCCCTTGAGGAACGGGGAGGCGGTCTTGCCGGCGGCGATGACCGAGGGCCGGGCGTTGGAGAGCTGCTGGAAGTAGGACGCGCTGCGCCAGACCTTGAACAGGTTCGCGTTGGCGGCACGTGTGACGAGGGCACCGGAATGGGTCACTCCGCCGTACAGCGCCGCTGCGGCGTCCGATCCGACGATGGCGTTGATGCCACGGCTCACGAAGGGGGAGTTCAGGACAGGGAGTCCCCGGGCCGCATCCCAGGCGGTGCCGAAGATACTGGCTTCACGCGTCCCGGTGAACGGGATTCGGCTGAGAGCCCGGTAGAGCGCGCTACGGCTGTTGACCTGGCCCGCCAGCTGGCTGGGGAGCCAGCTCCCAGGGGCAGAGAGCGAGCGGAGAATTCCCGGAGCGCGGCCTTGCAGGTAGCTGCCGAGCTTCCCGGAATCGACAATGGTGCGCAGCCAGCCGCTGTGCCAGGAGTTCCTGAAGAGCACGTTCGCCATAGCGGGGCCCGAAATAAGGGTGAGGCCGCCGATCTTCAATCCGGTGGTGTAATCCGAAATATCGTTCAGGACCTCTTCGATCTCCTTCTCGCTGTACTTGTCGAGGCCGGGCACTTTCTTCAGATAGTGGGCTTCGATCCGTGCCAGCCATTCGCTGTACGTCTCCCGGTCGCCCCGTTCGAGCAGCTTCTCCTCTCTGACCGTCGTCGCACGGCGGCGCATGTCCGGGCCAGACTCGGTGACCCAGCTGCGCATCGGCTTGATCGGCGCCAGACGGTCCGAGACCCCGAGCGAGGAGGCCCGGCTCAGGGCCTCGGTGAGCTTGTCTCCCATCCCGCCCTTGCCGTCTATGAGCTTGGCGAGTTCATCCAGATCATCTGCGTTGACGTTGCGCACGGTGGTCCCCCGGGTGAAATTCCTGCGGCTACGCGTTGCTCGGGACGAGGTCTTCCTTGTCGGGGAGCAGGTCGGCGAGCTTGTCCCAGAGGTCGCGGGAACTGGTCCGGACGACCCGGAGCGTGGTGTCGGGGCCGATCTGCCCCTCCTGGATGGGCTCCTGGGGCTGTACGCGCTCCCAGTTGCCGTGGTGTCCGCAGTCCCACACCGCGATGCTCCGCACCGAGGCCGCTTCCGATGCGCCGCCCCAGGTGGTGGTCATGCGCCAGGTGGAGTTGAGGGACATGGCCAGTTCGGCCAGGGCCGACAGCTCGGGTTCGGCAAGGTCGCTCGCACCGGAAACGGCGGCGATGACGGCCGTCCTGGTGGCATCCACGTCGTCCGTCGCCTGTTCCATCACCGCGAATGCCGCATCCAGCGCGCCCATCGTCGTCGTGATCTCGGGGACGCCGAGCAACTCGGACTCCTCGATGTCGATGCTTTGCAGCTTGACCTTGCGAGCGAGCTCCCACACCAGAGTGCTCGGCTGGATGGGAACGTATTCGGACTCCTCGTCCCCGGGCCAGCCGTCGTGGGAGAACACGGTGTCCTGGCCGACCACGACGCCGTGGTTCAACGGTCCCTGCGGGCCGGTCACTTCGGCCTGGATCAGGACCAGAGGCTGGGCGAGAGCGGTCAGCAGGTCGCGGAGCAACGGCGAGAGCTCGCCCTCCGGGCCGACGAGGCCGATGCGCTGAAGCTCGCCCAGCGAATGAAAGAGCTCGGCCGGCGGCGCCTCCTTGTCCATGAGGTGTGCCAGTACGGTGATGTGACGGTCCGCCAGTCGAAACCGGCCGCGGGAGCTGTCGAAGGAAGGCATGCCGCTCATCCTCTCCTATCGGTTTTCGGGTGTTCCGTGGGTGGTGGAGCCGGCCAGGGCGGTGAGGAAGGCCATCCGGTCGTGTGTGGCGATGGAGAGCCGTTCGCCCTGCCGGGTACGGATTTCCACGCTTTTCATTCCCATGGGGACACCCCATCCGCCACCGACGAGGCGCGGCGCGGCGCGATCGGACGCCCGGAGCCCCGGAACCGGGGCGTCGATGTTGCCCAGCGACGCGGCGTATCGCTGAGCGGGGCTCAGGGGCTGCCGCTGGATCTCCTGGACGACGGATGCGGGGTCCACATCCGTCAGGGCCATTCGTTCCCGGCCGACGCGGAGCAGGTTCCGCGCCGGATCGATGTGGATGCGGTTGTAAATGGCCTTCGAGATCGGGACGGAGAGGCAGGGGATGAGGACGAGGAGGAAAACCGCCGAAACGGCGAGCCACGGTCCGGTGTCCTCCGGGACCGAGTCGAACCCCATGTAGGCGACGCCGACGACATAGATGCCGATGCAGATGGCGGACCATGTTCTGGGGAGCTTTTCGGTGTACATTCGGGGCCTTTCGGCGGTCGGCTGTATGGAGTTTCCGTCCGATTCCGCTCAACGGTTGATGGCCTGGATTTCCTGGACGGTGATGTTCTGGGTGGTGCCGAAGGTGCCCGTGGGGAGGGTGCCGCCCGCGCCGCCGGTTCCGGTCCAGGTGACGTTCCAGGTCAGGGTGGCCTGGAGCGCGTACGAGCCGTTTCCGGAGGACCGCAGGTAGGTGACTCCGCACGAGGGCGTCTTGTCGGCGTCGCCCTTGGCGTACGGGGTGCCGATGTGGCCGCCGCGGAAGGCGCATTCGCCGCTTCCGGGATGCAGGGTCGCGTCCTTGGTGCCGGGTTTGATGTGCAGGGAGACCGGGGTGGCGGTGACGGTCGACCGGAGGCTGACGCCGCCGGCGTCGAGGGAGGCGGTGACCGAGACGGGTTTGAAGGTCGCTTCGTCGAGCCAGGCCCAGGTGGGAAGGTTGACCTTGGTGTTGCCGGCCGGGGCGAGGCTGACCTCGGTCTTCGGGACATCGACCTGGTTGTAGGCGAGTTGGGCGAGGACTTCGGGGGTGACGCTGTTCTTGACCTGGGGGGCCTTGCCCTTCTCGACCCAGAAGGGCAGTTCGCTACAGCTCCACGCGCCCGGCTCGTCCCAGCGGTCCTCGTCCTGGACCGAGACCCAGAAGGCGCCTTCGTCGGCCTTGTCCAGGTTGTAGTTCTTGTACTTGCCGTCCTTGTACATGTCCCGGTACTGCCCGGCGGCGGTCTTGGCGTAGCTGTGCTGGCCGGGCGTGTTCACGGTCGTCGTGTACATGTCCTCGACGCTTTTCTTGAACTCCGCGGGGGAGCGCGGCTCGTACCAGCAGGCGGGGGGCGTCCAGTTGCCGGTGGGGGCGAAGCCGCCGGACGACTTGCCGGAGGTGCCCTTCGTGGAGCCGGAGTAGCTGATGCGCGAGGTGAGGGTATGTCCGTTCCGCTCCGCGGAAGGTTTCGACTCACCGCGGGATCCCCCGGGGATGATCTCCGCCGAAGCCGTGGCCGGAAGGAGCGCGATCAGGCCGAAGGAAAGGGTGGCTGCCAGGTATGGTGTTCGTCTGTTCACGGCGTGCACTTCTCTTGGCCCTTCTTCGACTTGAGTTCGGTGGTCTGCCAAATGCCGTCCGCGTTCTTCTCCAGACGGGTGCTGTAGAGAACGTAGGAAGTCTTGGTGACCGGAGTCTTATTGATTTTCCCGGTCTTCCGGTTTTTGCTGAAAGCCTGGGACTCATCAGCACAGAAGACGAGTCCTCCGGATTTCGAATCGAACATCTGGAGTTCGGGGTCGTAGTAGCGGACCGTTCCCGTGTAGGTGAGTCCGGCGTCGACGAACGTCTTGACCCAGTCGGCGGCTCCCACCAGCGCATTGCCCCGGTGGTAGAAGGCCAGAGCCGGCTCGTCCGGATCCCCCTGAGTGATCGCGTAGTTGGTGGCGGTCATCGCCTCGGCGGCGTCCGTCAGAACCGCGTCCTTCGTGGGGTCGCTGCTCTTCCAGTCCTCGAAGCTGTCTTTGATGTCGCCGGGCAGCTGGATGTCGGGCCGCTTGACGTCATTTTCGGGGAGTGCGCTCGGGCTCGCGGACTTCGGCCCGCCCGAGTCGACGCCCGCGATCTTGTCGTTCGCCCCGGGCTCGTCGTCGCTGCCGCATGCGGTCAGGAGGAGGAATGCCGCGGTGGTCAGCGCGGTGGCAATGGGCAACGTGCGGCGGTTCACTGGCGACTCCCGTGGGTCAACTGATGTCCGAGGCAACATGACGCTATCCGGGGGCCATTGGTTTCGCCATCGTGAACTTGCCAATCGTCCCGGCGGTCGCTGGACCTGTCCGACGGGCGTGTTGTGGGAGGTGGGTTGTGCTGCGAAGCCCGTCCGTCCCGGCGGATGTGGGGCCGCGCGTCGGCGGCAGGGGAGGTGAACTGTCTTGTGGTGCATCACGGTTGCCGCCGTAACATCTTGATGCTACATATGTGCGAATGTTAAGCTGCAAGGGCCTTTGGGTGTCTTCAGTGTCCGGCCAACTCACCTGTCAGTCCTGACGCGTTGGTGAATGGCCGAATTGTCTGTGGTGGTAAACGGGGAGCGGCTGCGTGAAGGTGCGGGACCGTACGGGGGCGGGGAACCAGCGGAGTTCCGGACCGGCCCAGCATGCAGGTGAGCGGCTTCCGGCGCCGGTGCGTGAACGCAAGCCCGCGCTTGCCGCGCTCGCCGTACTGCTGATTCTCGTCGGCGCACTCGGTGCGACCGTGCTCGTGCTGCGGGCCGGTGACCGGATCAAGGTCGTGCGTCTTTCCGCGGACGTGCCGGCGGGGAAGGCCGTGACCGACGACTCCATGACGTCCGTCATGGTGGCGGACGACCCGGGTATCCACTACGTGCCGTGGAGTCAGAAGAACGAGCTGAAGAAGCTCCGGGCCAAGAGCACTCTGGTCGCAGGCACCATCCCCATCGGTGAGATGTTCTCGGACGACATGGGGCTGCCGGACGGGAAGGCATTCGTGGGGCTCGCCCTCAAGGAGGGGCAGTACCCGGCCGGCATCAAGACGGGCGACGAGGTATCCGCGTACCGCGTCGGCGCCGACAGCGACAAGGATGCCGCCGGCGCCAACGCGTTGATCGTCCGGAGCGCCAAGGTCAGTGACGTCGTCAGGGGCGACAACTCGTTGGTCGGCAGTGGCAGTCTGCCCGTCACCCTCCTGGTCAGCAGTTCCGACGTCGAGGGACTCACCCAGGCCGCCGCGACCGGTCAGGTCGCGCTGGTGCTGGTCCCCTCGCCCACCAGCTGATTCACGAGCGCACAGGAAGCAGAAGAAATGGCGCTCATCGCGCTCGCGGCGGACAAGGGGTCGCCGGGTGTCACCACCGCAGCCGTCGCACTCTCCGCCGTCTGGCCGCGCCGCGTGCTGCTGGCCGAGGCGGATCCCGCCGGTGGCGATCTCGTCTACCGCGGCCAGGCCGCCCACGGCGGTCCGCTGAACCCCAACGCCGGCATGCTTTCGATCGCCGCGACCGCGCGTCGCGGTCTCGCGCCCGACCAGCTCTGGGACCATTCCCAGACGCTGTCGGGCGGCCTCGACGTTCTTGTCGGCATCGGTTCCTCCGAACAGGCGGCGGGGCTGGCCGGCCAGTGGTCCCTGCTCGGCCGTTCCTTCGCCGCGCTGGCGGAGTCCCCGCAGGCCCCCGCCGACGTCATGGCCGACTGCGGCCGGATCAGCGGGGACACCCCCGCCCTCGATCTGTTCGCGCACGCCAGTCTGGTGCTGCTCGTCGCGCGTACCCAGCCCGAGAGCATCGCCCGCGTGCGGGACCGGGTGCTCGCGCTCTCCACTCGGCTGCACGGTGCGTCGCGCGGCGGCGCCCAGCCGGCGACGCCGCTCATCGGCGTCCTGCTGGTCGCCGATCCCAGTGACTCGGCGAAGGTGGCGGGCCAGGTCGACAGCATGCTGATCGGCGCGCAGTCCGGCGCCCGTGTGATGGGCACGCTGGCCCACGACCCGTCCGGCGCCGAGCAGCTGGCCGGGCGCAAGCGCGGCCGGCTCGACAGGTCGCTGCTGATCCGGTCGGCCCGGCAGATCGCTCGTGACATCTACCAGCAGTACGGCGCCGCCTGGACGTTCCCCGTCCAGGGAGCGGCACCGGGGTACATGCCCGGCCAGATGCCCGGAGCGGCGCAGGGCCCGATCCCCGGTGCGCGCCGATGACCGCCGTCGACCACCAGCTGGTCAAACGCTTCCGGCAGGAAGCCGGAGACCGGATCGCCGAACAGCGCCGGATCGACCAGGCGTCCGGCGTCCGCCAGATGTCCAGCGAGGACGAACGCCAGTATGCGCGCGCCGTCATCGCTCAGATCCTGGAGGAGTACGCGCGGGCCGAGATCAACGCCGGCCGGACGCCGTTCGACGCCGAGACGGAGGAGCAGTCCGCCGCGGCCGTGCACGCCGCGCTCTTCGGGGTGGGGCGGCTACAGCCGCTGCTCGACGACCCCCAGGTCGAGAACATCGACATCAACGGCTGCGACCAGGTCTTCGTCGGGTACGCGGACGGCAGGGAAGTGCGTGGGGACCCGGTGGCCGAGACCGACGAGGAGCTTGTCGAGCTGGTCCAGATCCTCGGCGCGTACTCGGGCCTGTCGTCACGGCCCTTCGACTCCGCCAACCCCCAGCTCGACCTGCGGCTGCCCGACGGCTCCCGGCTTTCCGCGGTGATGGACGTGACCCGAAGGCCCGCGCTGTCCATCCGGCGGGCCCGCATGGGCAAGGTCTTCATGTCCGACATGGTGGGGAACGGCACGGTCACCCCGGACCTGGGGCACTTCCTGGCCTGCGCGGTCCGGGCCCGTAAGAACATCATGATCGCGGGCGCGACGAACGCGGGGAAGACCACCCTGCTGCGCGCGCTCGCCAACGAGATTCCGCCGCAGGAGCGGCTCGTCACCGTCGAGCGGGCCCTGGAGCTGGGCCTCGACCAGTTTCCCGACCTGCACCCCAACGTAGTGGCGTTCGAGGAGCGGCTGCCCAACTCCGAGGGCCAGGGCGCCATCATGATGTCCGAACTGGTGCGCCGCTCCTTGCGTATGAACCCGTCCCGGGTGATCGTAGGCGAGGTGCTCGGCGACGAGATCGTCACCATGCTCAACGCGATGTCGCAGGGCAACGACGGCTCGCTGTCCACCATCCACTCGAACAGCTCCAGCGAGGTCTTCACCCGTATCTCCACCTACGCCCTACAGGCCGCCGAACGGCTGCCCATCGAGGCGAGCCAGATGCTGGTGGCCGGAGCCATCAACTTCGTGGTCTTCATCGAGCGCCGCAACGACTTCCGGAAGGGCGGCACCCTGCGCCGTCTGGTCACCTCCGTACGTGAGGTGAACGGCGTCGACGGCCGGGTGCTGTCCAGCGAGGTGTTCGCCGAGACCCCCGACGGCCGGCTCGTACCGCACGCACCCATCGCCTGTGCCGAGGAACTGGCCGCGCACGGCTACCGCCCCAGCGGATCCTGGGGGTGAGCGGAGAGACATGAACGGCATCTCCTCGTTGAGCGGCGTTTTCTCGCTGCCCGTGCTGTACGCGGTGGTATGCGGGGTGTTCGCCGGAGGCGGCCTCGCCCTTCTGGTCCTCGCCGTCCGGGGCACACCCGCGAAGGCACCGCACGAGAAGGCCAGATCGAATGAACGCCTCGCGGAACTGGCCCGGTTCACCGGGCGCCGCGGCTCGGTCTCGATCGGTGCCGGGCTCGTCATCCTGCTGCTGACCCGCTGGATCGTGGCAGGCATCGCAGCCGGTGTGCTGGTCTTCTTCTGGGACCGTCTCTTCGGCGGTGCCGCGGCGGAGCGGGCCGCGATGCGCCGGGTCGAGGCCCTCGCGGCATGGACCGAGTCGCTGCGCGACACCATCGCCGGTGCCGTCGGACTCGAACAGGCCATCCCGGCCTCGGCGCGGGCCGCCGCACCCGCTCTGCGTTCCCACCTGGACATGCTCGTGGACCGGCTGAGGGCGCGTACGCCGCTGCCCGACGCACTTCAGATACTCGCCGACGAGATCGATGACGCATCTGCGGACATCATCGTCGCGGCCCTCATCCTCAACGCACGACTCCGGGGACCGGGCCTGCGACAGGTTCTCGGTGCCCTGGCCAAGTCGGCCCGCGAGGAAGTCGACATGCGGCAGCGCGTGATGGCCCAGCGGTCCAGCACCCGGCGGAGTGTGCAAATCGTCGTCGGCGTCAGCGTCGTCTTCGTGCTCGGACTCGCGATCTTCAACCGGGACTTCGTCTCCCCGTACGGCACACCGCTGGGCCAGCTCGTCCTCCTGTGTGTGTGCGGTCTGTTCGCCCTGGGGTTCTGGTGGCTGCGCAAGCTCTCCACCATCGAGACCCCTGAGCGTTTCCTGGTGCGGGACGACATCGCGGTGCGCTTTGTGCGCCCCCAGCCGTCAGCGTCGTCGCCCCAGCGGGTCCGGTCCTCGGCGCCCGGTAACGAGGAGGTCTTCCCGCGATGAACCTCACCCTGCCCGTGGTGGTCGGGGCCGTACTCGGTCTCGGGGTCTACACACTCGTACGGGCGCTGCTGCCGTCCAGGCGGGGCGCGGTCGCGACGGTGGCCCGTATCGACGCCATGCGTGCGCGTGGCACGGCCTACGAGACGAGCCCGAACGGGGACGGGGACGCGCCCACCGGGCGGCTGGACTCGCTGCGTGTCCGGGCCGGCGCCCGCGTCGCCGACTTCTATGTGCAGCAGGGCTGGGAACAGCGCTCGCTACGGGCTGATCTCTCGGTCCTCGAACGCGGGTGGGAGCACTTCCTGGCGACCAAGATCCTGCTGGGTGCCGCCGGCCTCTTCTTCGGCCCGCTCGTCTTCGTGGTCATCTGGACGCTCGGATTCGGCAGCGGCCCGATCGTCCCGCTCTGGCTGGCGCTGGCCTTCGCTGCCGGGTTCTTCTTCCTGCCGGACCTCGAAGTACGGCGGGACGCCGCCGAGAAGCGCCGCGACCTGCGGCGGGCCATCGGCGCCTATCTCGACCTGGTCGCCATGAACCTGGCCGGTGGCCGCGGCCTTCCCGAAGCGCTGATGGCGGCGGCCGAGGTGAGCGACGGTGCGGCGCTGCGGCGGATCCGTAACACCCTGGCGGACGCCCGCATCACCGGGACCAGCCAATGGCAGGCCCTTGGGCGGCTGGGCGAACAGCTGGGCATCGACGAGCTGAAGGACCTCTCGGCGTCGCTGGCGCTCGTCGCCGACGACGGAGCGAAGGTACGTGAGTCCCTCGCCTCCAGGGCCGAGACGATGCGGCACCGGGAGATGGCCCAGATCGAAGGCAGCGCGGGTGAGAAGTCACAGTCGATGCTCGTCGCCCAGCTGCTGCTCTGCGCCGGATTCCTTGTCTTCCTCATCTTCCCGGCCGCCGTGCGCGTCTTCCAGGTCAGCTGACCTCCGTAACCCGAATGCCCCTTCTCCGAAAGGATCCGAGTCCATGGACGGTCCCCGTATCAGTCATCCGGCCATCGATTTCCTGCTGACCTTCCTGCGGGCCAGGGTGGAGCGGGCCCGCTCAAGCGAGCTCGACCGTGGCGCGTCCGCCGTCGAGTGGGTGATCATCTCGGCCGTGGTCGTGGCGATCGTCGGTGTGGTCGCCGCGATCCTCAACCTCGCGCTCAAGGACGGCGCCACCAAGGTCGGCAAGTGCATCGCGGGCAGCGACGCCGACTCGACCTGCTGACCCGAAGGATGCCCACGGTCGAGCCACTCCGTTCCGATGCCGCGAGCCGCGCCACGCGGCGGCTGCGTGCCGCCGTGCGCCGACGCGTGGACGCGGCGTCCGGGCGCGGTGACTCCGGCGCGACCGCGATCGAGTTCGTCTTCCTGACCCCGCTCCTGTTCTTCATGATCTTCGCAACCGTGCAGTTCGCGCTGTACTCCTTCGCGGATCATGTGGCGCAGGCCGCCGCCCAGGCGGGCGCCCGCGAGGCACGGGCCCAGGCGGACGAGGATCCGGGCGGGTGGCAGGCCAAGGGACGGGCGGTGGCCGGAAGATACATACAGCAGCTGGGGCCGCAGCTGGTCCTGTCGCCCGATGTCCGGGCCTACCAGCCCGACGCGGCCACCGTGGGTGTGGAGATCACCGCGAGGGTGCCGAGCGTCTTTCCGGGGCTCGACCTGACGATTCACGCACAGTCCCAGGGGCCGGTGGAGCGATTCGTACCGGATGGGGAGCAGTGAGGGGGATGAACCGCGTGACCAGTGCGCTGGACCGGGTGCGCGCGCGGACGCGTGGCCGGGCCGCCGGCGACCGGGCTACGGCCGCGGACGTCGCCGGTGACGGCGGCCTGTCCACGATCGAGATGGTCGTCCTCGCACCCGTCATGATCCTCTTCATCCTGGTCCTCGTCGGTTTCGGACAGCTCGTCGAAGGCAGGGGAGCGGTCGACGGTGCCGCACGGGACGCGGCCCGCGCCGGTTCGATCCAGAAGGACCGCGGTCTCGCGATGACCGAGGCGCGGAAGGCGGCCGAGGCCGATCTGGCCGACATCTGCGCGGGACCGGTGACGGTGGCCAAGACCAGCGAGGGCTTCGAGCCCGGGGGATTCTTCACCGTCGAGGTCAGCTGCGAGGTCCGTGGTCTGGGGATGCTCGGTCTCAACATCCCGACCACCCTCACCGGCCGGTCCGCCTCACCGCTCGATCCCTTCAGGAGGGCCGCATGAAGGCGCGGCGGGAGACACCGCTCGCATGGCGGGCGGCATGGCGCGGGCGTCTGGACGACAGGGGCTCGGGCGCCGGCGCCGTCATCATCTTCGCGTTGGTCTTCATGGTGCTGGCCGCCTTCGTCATCGACGGCGGGCTGGCGATCTCCCAGCGCGAACGGGCCGCGGACATCGCCGAACAGGCCGCCCGGTACGCGGCTCAGGACATCGACAGGGCCGCCCTGTACGACGAATCCGGTGGCGCGGCCCCCATCAACTTCGGCAACTGCGACGCCCGGGTACGCGCTTTCGCCCGGGAGCAGGGGATGTCCGAGCCGGACGTCGCCGCTTCGGGCTGTGTGACGGCGGACGCCCAACGGGTCGAGGCCGAGATCCGGCTCACCTACCAGCCCGTGCTGAGCGGAATGCTGTTCGGCGGGCAGCTGACCGTGCACGGCAGATCGGTCGCCGAGTCCGTCGCCGGGTAGTTACGTGGCCGGAGAGCGACCGCTCGCCGCCCTGTCCGACCGTCCTTTTCCAGAGGAACCCTGTTATGGCACGTTCCACCTCCCGTACGAGCAGTGGCCCGGGACCGTCCCGGAGCTTCACCGACTTCGTCAAGGCGTTCCTCGCGCTCCTGGCGCTGGCCGCCCTCGTCGTCGGCGTGCCCGGGGCACTGGCGTACTTCGTGGGCTGGCCGCTGGCGGACGAGATGCCTTCGCTGGAGATGCTTCAGCAGCAGATCACCGTCGACACGTTCATCAGCGTGCTGACGGTGGTGGTCTGGCTGGCCTGGGCGCAGTTCACCGCCTGCGTCCTGGTCGAGGTGAAGGCGGCTGTCTCCGGGGTCGGCATGCCGGCCCGGATTCCGGCTTCCGGGATGAGCCAGGCGCTCGCGCGGCGACTGGTGGCGGCGCTGCTGCTGGTGATGGCGGGAGCGGCGAGCTTTGCCCCCGGCCTCTCCCAGCTGGGCTCCGGCCCGGAGGAGCCGAGCCGCCCGGCGGTGGCCTCGTCCGCCCAGCAGACTCCCGGCCGGCAGATACGGGATGCGGTGCGGGAGCAGGCGGCCGCACAGGCCGAGAGCGCGAAACGAACGGCGGAGACCGGCAAGGAACAGGGGACCAAGTTCTACCGGATCCAGCCTCCGGAGGGCAGGCACCACGACTCGCTCTGGGAGGTCGCCGAACGGCATCTGGGGGACGGGCGCCGGTACAACGAGATCTACCAGCTCAACAAGGACCGGGTACAGCCGGACGGATCGAGGCTTTCGCAGGCGAGCCTCATCCGCCCGGGCTGGATCATGGAGATGCCGGCGGACGCCCACGGCGGTGATGTCGTCGAGATGCCGGACGACGCGCCTCAGGTGTCCAGGGAAGTCCGGGAGCAGATCCAGGAATACGACGACACGCGGGGCAAGGCGCGAGACGGTGCCGAGCAGGGCGGCGACGCCGACACCGCGCAGATCGCGCTGCCCGCGCAGCGGCCGGCCGCCCCGGACAACGGCCCGGCAGGCGAGGAGGCCGCGACCCCGGCCCACTCCTCGGCTTCCTCCTTCGGCCTCTCCGAGGCTCTCATCGCCTCTCCGCTGCTCGCCGTCGGACTGCTCGCGGCCCTGGGCCACCGGCGGCGTACCGCGCTGTGGCAGTCGGCGATGGGCGCCGTCGTGGGCCGGGGCGGCAGGGAACCGTCGGTGCCCACCGGCGCCGCCGCCGACGCCCAGGACGCACTGCTGGTCGGGGCCGACCCCGAGGCCGTGCGTTTCCTGAACCGGGCCCTGCGTGGCCTGTCCGCTTCGCTCGCCGCGGAGTCCCGCCCGTTGCCGGTCGTGCACGCGGCCTGGCTGTCCGAAGGCGAACTGCACCTTCAGCTCGGCCGCCCCGAAGCCCGCCCGCCCGCCCCGTGGCAGGAGGGCAAGGACCCCGGCGTCTGGTACGTGGAGCGGTCCGCCACCGGCACGTACGAGAACGGCGACACCGTCTCCCCCTACCCCGGTCTGGTCAGCCTGGGCACGCGTGAAGGGTCCCGGCTGCTGCTGAACCTGGAGTCCGTACCCGGGCTCGTCTCGCTGACCGGAGCCCCGCAGGACCGTGCCGCCGTACTGGCCTCGATCGCCGCGGAACTGGCCACCAGCGGCTGGTCGGACCGGATGACCGTCACGCTGGTGGGCTTCGGGGAGGAACTCCGCGCCCTGGCCCCCACCCGGCTGCGTCATCTGGAAGGGCTGGACGGCCTGTTGGAGGTCATGGAAGCCGAGACCCGGCAGCGCCGGGGCGCTCTGGGTGCGGCCGGCCACGACTCCGTCCTCACCGGTCGCACCGGTCACGTACAGAACCACCGCTGGGCGCCCCATCTCGTCCTGCTCACCGCCGAGCCGACCGAGGCGCAGGCCGCACGGCTCACCGAACTCGCCTCCGACGCGGGGCGGCTGGGCATCGGCTATCTCGTCAGTACGGGCTCGGCCCAGGTGCCCGGAGCCGTGTGGCAGCTCGACGTCACCCCCGACGGCCGGCTGCTCGCCCCGCTGCTGGGTCTCGACCTCAAGGCGCAGATGCTGCCACGCGTCCAGCACGACGCGGTGATCCAGCTCTTCGCGCAGGCCGAGCCCGGTCACGATCCGGGCCCCGGCCCGTCGTCCGCCCCCTTCCTCGTCGACATCACCGAGCGCGGCCGGCCCGCGGTCTACGCCCGGCTCGTCGGTGCGTACGAGCTGATCGGACTCGATCCCCCGGACAGCGAGCGCAGCGTGCTCCTGCACGAGGCACTGGCGCTGCTCCTGCTGCACCGTGAGGGTGTGCACCCGCAGGTGCTGGCCGCCTCGCTGTGGCCACGCGGGGTGACGGCGGATGTCAGGGACGCGCTCGTCGAGCGGATGCGGGAGTGGCTCGGAGACGACCCGGACGGCACGCCCCGGCTGCGGCTGGACGACGCGGGCCGTCTCACGCTGGCCGTCTCCGTGGTCTCCGACCTGGACGTACTGCGTTCCCTGCACCACGAAGCGACCCGGGGCCGGGGAGCCGGGAACGCGGCCGTGCGCGAGCGGCTGCTCACCGATGCCCTCGGCCTCGTCCGCGGCCCGCTGCTGGCGGGCCGGCCCGAGGGCCGGTACGGCTGGCTCGCCCACGAGATCATCGACGCCCAGCTTCCCCTGCTCGTCGCGGACGTGGCCCTCGCCCTGTCGGAGCACCACCTCGGACAGGGGCAGCCCGAACCGGCCGTTGCCGCGCTCACCGTCGCACTCTCCCCGTCGCAGGGCGACGAGCGGCTGTGGAACGAGCTGCTGCGTGCGACCCATGCCACGGGCGACATGGCGCGCCTGGCGGAGCTGGCCGCGTTCCTTGTCACGCGCGCGGACCGGCCGGGTGCCGGCGGCCGGGGGCTTCCGGCACGTACGGAAGCGCTGCTCGACGAGTTGCTGCCGACCTGGCGCAGCCTCGACGAGGCGGTCGGCTGACCCCTGGGGGCGCCACCCCGCGGCGAGGGTGCGGCGAGAGACGCGCGGGAGTGCTGGCGTACGCTGAACCGGACCGTAGATCCGTTGAAAAACCGCCGAAAGGTGACAGCCCGGTGACCGAGAAGGCCGACCTTCAGCCCATCCTCGACCGAGCCGCCGAAGGCGGCCGGATCACCCCGGAGGAGGCGCTCGACCTCTACCGGTCGGCGCCGCTGCACGCCCTGGGCGCGGCGGCCGACGCCGTGCGCCGACGCCGTTACGCCGGTACGGAGCACATCGCGACGTACATCATCGAGCGCAACATCAACTACACCAACGTGTGCGTCACGGCCTGCAAGTTCTGCGCGTTCTACGCCGCGCCGAAGGACACCGCCAAGGGCTGGTCCCGGGACCTGGACGACATCCTGCGCCGCTGCGCGGAGACCGTCGAGCTGGGCGGCACGCAGATCATGTTCCAGGGCGGGCACCACCCGGACTACGGCGTGGAGTACTACGAGGAGCACTTCTCGGCCATCAAGAAGGCGTTCCCGCAGCTGGTGATCCACTCGCTCGGCGCCTCCGAGATCGAGCACATGGCCCGGATCTCGAAGGTCTCCGCCGAGGAGGCGATCAGCCGTATCCACGCGGCCGGTCTCGACTCCTTCGCGGGCGCCGGCGCCGAGCTGCTGCCGGCCCGGCCGCGCACCGCCATCGCGCCGCTGAAGGAGTCCGGCGAGCGCTGGCTGGAGATCATGGAGATCGCGCACGGCCTGGGCGTCGAGTCCACCTCGACCATGCTGATGGGCACCGGCGAGACGAACGCCGAGCGCATCGAGCACCTGCGCATGATCCGTGACGTGCAGGACCGCACCGGTGGCTTCCGGGCGTTCATCCCGTACACGTACCAGCCGGAGAACAACAAGCTGAAGGGCCAGACGCAGGCCACGCTCTTCGAGTACCTGCGGATGATCGCCATCGCCCGGCTCTTCCTGGACAACGTCGCCCACATCCAGGGCTCCTGGCTCACCACCGGCAAGGAGGTCGGCCAGCTGTCGCTGCACTACGGCGCGGACGACCTCGGCTCGATCATGCTGGAGGAGAACGTCGTCTCCTCGGCCGGCGCCAAGCACCGCTCCAACCGGCTGGAGATCATCGACCTGATCCGCAAGGCGGACCGGGTCCCGGCCCAGCGCGCCACCACGTACGAGCACCTGGTCGTGCACGACGACCCGGCGAACGACCCGGTCGACGAGCGCGTCGTCTCGCACATCTCGTCCGTCGCGATCGAGGGCGGTACGGCACACCCGGAGCTCAAGCTCCTCAGCGCCAACTGACCGCGCCTTGCTGACGATTCACGCCGCCGCCCTGCTCCTGCCGGGCGGCGGCCGCGCACCCGTGCCCGGCGGCGCGGTGGCCGTGCGGGACGCGGTGGTCGCCGCCTTCGGCCCGTACGAGGAACTGGCCGCAGCCCACCCGGGCGCCCGGGTCCGGCGCTGGCCGGGCGTCCTCACCCCGGGGCTGGTGCAGCGGGACGCGGTCCGGCTCCTGGAGGAGTGGTACTTCCCCGACCCCCGCGAGGCGGACGCGCTGGGCACCGAGCCCCTGACCGGCGCCGCGCTCGACGCGCTCGGCCCCGCGGAGACCTGGCGCGCGGGCAGCGTGCGGCGCGGGCTGCAGCAGATGCTGCGGTACGGGACGACGCACCTTGCGGGCCCGTTCACCGATCCGGCGGTCGGCACCGTCGTCACCCGCTCCGGACTGACCGTGGTCCCGCCCTCCGGAGACCGCGGCGAGCCCGCCCTCGACCCCTTCGTGCGGGGCCGGGACGTGCCCGGCGCGGAGCACGGCCCCCTCACCGGAGGCGGCCGCGCCGACCTCGCGGTCTTCGACGTACCGGATGCGACGGCGCTCCGCACGGCGGGCGCGCGGACGTGCGTGGCGACGGTGCTGGGCGGGCGGCTGGTGTACCGCCGGCGGTGAGGGGAAACACCTCCCCCTTACTCAGAGCGGCGGATGACGGAGCGGCGGCGCCGGGCGGCCCGCCCCGGCGCTCCGGGGCGGGGCTGCCGAATCCCTCACGGCACCGACGGCCCGCCCAAGTACGCCCCCTCGGAGTCGTACGGCCAGGCATTCGCGACGCAGCCCTTCAGGCCGTCGATCTGCTGCATCATCGCGGGGGCGGGGCGGCCCTTGCCGGGGCAGGTCTCGTGGCCGTGGCCGAGCCAGTGGCCGACCTCGTGGTTGATGATCAGGGCGCGGTACTCGCCCAGCGGGCCGTCGAATTCGGGTGAACCGGTCTGCCAGCGTTTCAGGTTGACCATCACGACCGTACCGACGCGGCAGTTGACCTCGCCGTGGGTGTCGAGGCCGCTCGCGCCGCAGATGCGGTCGGTGGTCTCCGGGGTCGCGATCCGGATGACCAGCCCTGCCGGGCCCTTCGCGACCTGGCGGAAGCGGTGCTCGCCGTGGTGCGACCAGCCCCGGGGCGAGGCCAGGATGCGGGCGACCACGGAGGCCGCCTTGTCCGCGTCGAGCCCGGAGCCGTCCTCCACCTCCACCCGGTAGGCGTTCCCCGTACCGCTGTCGGTCGCGGCGGCGCGGGCCATGGTGAAGGCGGCGGGTGCGGGCCCGCGCGCGTCGTTCCAGCGGAGGCCGGCGACGGTGGCGGCCGCGAGTACGACGGGGACGACAGCCCATGCGAGCAGCCTGTTCCGGCCGCTCTCCCCCCGGCGCCCTTTCCATCCGGGCATCCGTCATCCTCCCCAGCGATCGACGTTCCGTCCCCCGCTGTAGGACCGGTGATCGGGGCGATTGGTTCAGTCCACTTCCCTGTGGGGTCGTGGGGAGGGCACCGGAGGAATCGTTACGGCACCGAGGGTCCGCCCAGGTATGTCCCGTTATCGTCGTACGGCCAGGCGTTGGCGACGCAGCCCTTGAGCCCGTAGATCTGCTGCATCATCGCGGGGGCGGGGCGGCCCTTGCCGGGGCAGGTCTCGTGGCCGTGGCCGAGCCAGTGGCCGACCTCGTGGTTGATGATCAGCGCGCGGTAGTCGTTCAGCGGGCCGTCGAATTCGGGCGAGCCGGTCTGCCAGCGCTTGAGGTTGACCATCACCACCTCGCCCACCCGGCAGTTCACCTCGCCGTGCGTGTTGAGGTTGTGCTGGCCGCAGATCCGGTCGGTGGTCGCCGCGGTGGCGATCTTTACGACCAGCCCCGCCGGCCCCTCGGCGACCTGGCGGAAGGTGTGCTCCCCGTTGTGCGCCCAGCCGCGCGGCGCGGCCAGGATGGCGGCCACCCGGGCGGCCGCCTCGTCGGGGTCGACGTGGGAACCGTCCTCCACTTCGACCCGGTACGCGTTCCCGCCGCCGGACGACACGCCGGCGCGGGCGACGGTGAACGTGCCGGGGCCCGACGGGGGGATCACGGGCGGCGCCGACTTGGTCTTCCGCGGGGTCGGCGAGGACTTGGCGGAGGCGGAGGCCGTCACGCCGGAGGGGGAGGGGGAGGGGGGCCCGGACGGGGTGCGGGGTGCGCCGGTGGCCGGGGTGGGGCTCGCCTGCCCGCGGTCGGCGGCCGCCGCCGGGCTCGCGCTCTCCCAGGGGGGCGTGACGAGGAGGTACGTCACGGTGACCGCGGCGGCGACCGCCAGGGAGGCGAGGAGCGCCCGGCGCCCCTGTCTGCGTCTTCGGCGCGCCCGGGACTGCCGACGGGTCTGCCCGCGCCCGGGACCCCGGTCCGAATGGGGGCCGTGCGAGGGCCGGCTTCCGCGATCGCGGTGCGATATGCCTTGTTTGTGCTGCCCCGCGTTCATTCGGAGGACCCACCGTCTTTCAGTACGGGATGTTCGTCTGCGTACATCATCAGTTTCCGGAGCCGCTGATCGTTCACCGCCCTGACCAGCTGGGCGGGTGTGACGGGGGCGGAGGCGGCGGACGAGCTGCCGGGCGACACGGTCAGCGACACGTCACTGCCGCCGAACCGGAACCCGACCGACACCTCCGTGGCGCCGTACGCGTGCGAGGGCAGCTTCCGTACGTGGGCGGGCGAGCCGTCCTTCAGCGCGACCACCTCGCACGTCGCGTGCTTGCGCGGCTCGTTCACACAGGATTCGGGGACGGCCTCGGGCCGCGACCGCACACTGAAGACGACCGTGACGGCGCGTCCCGCCGATTCCCCCCGGAAGTAGCGGACGTCGTTGTCCTGCGGACGGATCGTACCGACCGAGGCGGGGAGTACGTCGTCCAGTGTCACGGCGGCCGTCTGCTGGAAGGTGTCCTGCCGTGCGCGTTCGGCCTTCGGCAGCCGGGCGTTCGGGAAGCTCCGGCCAGGCCCGGGCTCCACATGCACGGGAGCGCGCTCCGGGGCGGACGGGGTGGGGGACGCGGACACGGGCGGCCGCGCGGGGGGCGCGTCCGCCTCCCGCCCGGACCACGGACGCAGTACGGACAGGCCCAGGGCCACCGCCGTCACCACCCCGAAGACGCTTCCGGCCACCGCCCCCCGGGCCCGGGCCCTGGCCCGCCGGCGCCGGCCCAGGCTCAGCGCGGCCGGCACCAGATCGGGGAGCGGCGGCAGCGCGTCCGCCGCCTGGCTCATCGCGTCCCTGAGCACGCTCTCCTCGCGCATGTCTTCCTCGCGCTGCCGGCCGGCCGGCAGATCCGCATCCATGATCGCGATCAGCTCCCGGTGGCGTAGAGACGGGCGTCGCCGAGCCGGGTCCGCAGCCTGGCCAGGGAGCGTGAGCACTGGCTCTTGACGGTGGACTCGCTGCACCGCAGGAGGGAGGCCGCCGCGCTGATGCTCAGGTCGTCCCAGTAACGCAGCACGACGATGGCGCGCGCCCTCGGGGTCGCCGCACAGCAGATAGGCCGTCCGGTAGAGGCGCCGTTGGCCCGCGCGCGCGTACGCCTCGAAGCTCGCGTCACTGGGGTCGGTGACCATGTGGCCGGGCCCGGCTCCTGGGTCCGCCGGCATCGCACTCCTCCCCCTCGCACGTCGTGTGTCACCACTTCAGAGCGGCCTCCCGCGGAAAAGGTTGAGAACGAATTCCGGGAATCCTCGGGGCGGGCCCGGTCCCGCCGCCGTCCGGACCGGGCTGCTTGAATGGGGTGCGTGACCCGAGCATCCCTGGACAAGCAGCCGCACGAAGTCGCCTCGATGTTCGACGGCGTGGCGGCGAACTACGACCTGACCAACGACGTGCTCTCGCTCGGCCAGGACCGGCTGTGGCGCAAGGAGGTCGCCAGGGCGGTCGACGCCCGGCCCGCGCAGAAGGTCCTGGACCTGGCGGCCGGCACGGCGACGTCCTCGCTGCCGTTCGCCGCGACCGGCGCGTACGTCGTGCCGTGCGACTTCTCCATCGGCATGCTCCGCGAGGGCAAGAAGCGCCACGCCTGGCTGCCCTTCACCGCCGGCGACGCCACGAAACTCCCCTTCCGCGACGAGACCTTCGACGCGGTGACCATCTCCTTCGGCCTGCGCAACGTCCAGGACACGGACACGGCCCTGCGCGAGCTGTACCGGGTCACCAAGCCGGGCGGCCGGGTCGTCATCTGCGAGTTCTCCCAGCCCGTCTGGACCCCGTTCCGCACGGTCTACATCGAGTACCTGATGCGCGCCCTGCCCCCGGTCGCCCGCGCGGTCTCCTCCAACCCCGACGCGTACGTCTACCTCGCCGAATCCATCCGCGCCTGGCCCGACCAGCCCGGCCTGGCGAAGAAGCTCCAGCAGGCCGGCTGGTCCCAGGTCGCCTGGCGCAACCTCACGGGCGGAGTGGTGGCCCTGCACCGGGGCGTGCGCGACTGATTCCCGCGGTCCCTGGGGCCGCACATGTGCGGGTGCGAAAGCGGTCGCTGGGATTCCGAGTTGACGGGAACCGGTGGACGGGGAAGATGTGTCCGTTGACACGGCACGCGTCGTCCCCGTTTCCGTGTGTCACCGTCTCGCCCGTCCCCGGCCCGCTGCGGAGCACCCATGCCCTCGTACTGCCCCTTCTGTGGAACCCAGGCGCCCGATGAGGCGCGCTTCTGCATGAAGTGCGGGCGGGAACGGCCCGCCGTGCCGGCCACGCCTCCGCAGCCCGCCGCTCCGCCTCCGCCGGCCGGGACACCCGCCGTCGAACCGCCCGCCGTGCCCGCCTATATGACGCGGCCCGCCGCGCCGCCGCCCGGATACGCGCCGGTGCCGGCCGGGCCCTCGCCGGCCGCGCTCTTCTTCGGGCGGGTGGTGCGCGGCGACTGGGCGGGCTCGCTGAAGGCGGCCGTCTGGCCGTCCGGGCTGATCGTCGGGCTCGCCGTGGCGCTCGCCATCCCCGACTACGGGCAGGGGGACGACGTCGTCGTCGGGTGGAGCGACCGGCTCCGGATCGCGCTCGCGATGCTGCTCCAGGCGTTCGGCGGCGGCTTCGAGGTGCGGGCCGTCGTGACGGGCGGCGGCGGATACGGGGGCGCCTCGCCGTACGGGGACACGTACGGCGACTTCGATCCGGGCGGGCAGCGGCAGATGACGCTTTCGCTGATCCCGCTCACCGTCACCGTGCTGTGGATCGCCGCCCTCGTCCTCGGCGCCCGGGGCGTCCGCCGGCAGGGCGGCGGGCTCGACGCGGCGGTCCGGATCAGCGCCCTGGCCACCGCCGCGGTCCTGGTCCTCGGGCTGTACGCCCAGCCGGAGATCGAGGGCTTGTCGCTCCACTCCTCGCCCGTCCTCGCGGCCCTCGGCGCCCTCGCCCTCGCGCTCGTCACCACCTGCGCCGTCCTGCAACGCGACGTCGCGGCCGCCTGGCTGGCCCAGCGGCCGGGCGCGCGGAGCTTCGTACGCGCCACCGGGACCGCCGTCCGCGCGCTCGGCGCGGTCCTGCTGCTCTGCGGCCTGATCGGCTACCTCACGTACGCCACCCAGGACGACGTCCACGGCACGGCCCTGCTGACCGCCCTGCCGCTGCTGCCCAACATCGCGCTGATGGTGCTCTCGGTGTGCTGGGGCGGCTCCGTCGAGTACGACATGCGGGGCCAGGCGGACCTGCTCGGTTCCGGTACGGAGCACGGCGCGTTCGGGCTCGGGGAGCTGAGCGACGCCGCCAACGACTGGGCCCTCGTCGGCGCGCTCGCCGCCGGCCTCGTCTGCGCGCTCATCGTCGGGCTGCTCGCCGGCCGCCGCTCCGCCGACCGGCGCGAACAGGTCACCGCCGGCGGCCTGTTCCTGCTCGGCTTCCTCGCGCTGACCGCGATGAGCGGCCTGTCCGCCGAGTTCTCCGGCAACGTCGCGGACATCGGCGGCTCGGGCACCCTGGACATCTCGCCCAGCGTCGCCGACGCGCTGCTGTTCGGGCTGCTGTGGGTGGGCGGCGCGGTGCTCGTCGCGCCGTACCTCGCGCGGATGACGGGGGGCGGCGGCCCGGGCGGCGGCTCCGGCGGCGGCTCCCCGGCGTACCCGGCCCCGCCGAGCCCGTACGGCCCGCCGCACCAGGGCCCGCCGCACCAGGGCCCGCACATCCCGGGTCCGTACACCCCGGCCCCCGGCCAGACCCCGGCCCCCGGCCCGTACACCCCCGCGCCCGGCCACACCCCGGCCCCCGGCCAGGGCCCGCACACCCCGCCCGCCCAGGCCACGGTCGTCGAGCCCGCCGCACCCCCCGCCCCCCGCCGCCGGCGGCCCGTCCTCGTCTGGGGGGCCACGCTCGTCGCCGCGCTCGTGCTCGGCGGCGGGGCCACCGCGGGCACCCTCGCGCTGCTGGACCGCCACGACGACGCCCCGGGCACCTCGGCGAACGCCCGGGGCAAGGGGAGCGACCGGGCGACGGCCGCCCAGGACCGGACCGGCGAGTCCCCCTCGGCCGAGGCGTCCGCCACCACCGACCCGGCCGAGCCCGTCGTCCCGGACGGCTACAGCGTCATCGCCGACACCGCCGGCTTCGCGTTCGCGCTGCCGGACAACTGGGAGCGCCAGGGCGAGAAGGACCACCAGGTCACCTACGCCGCGGCCCCGGGCGACACCGCCCTGCTCAAGGTCGGCGTCATCGCGGACGCCCCCTACACCTCGTACGAGAACTTCAAGGCGCTGGAGAAGACCACCACCGCCAACCAGCGGAACTACCAGCAGATCCAGCTGTCGGCCAACACCTTCCAGGGCCGCCCGGGTGCCCGCTGGGAGTACACCTACGAGGACAAGAGCGGACAGACAGTCCACGCGGTCGACCAGAGCTACATCGCCGAGGACGGCACCGAGTACGCCATCTACGTCACCGAGCGGGACGTGGACTGGGTCGCCGCCCGGGAGGTCTTCGACACCGCCCTGTCCACGTGGATGCTCAACGACGTCGAGTGATCGTCACAGCTCCAGCCGGAAGACCCGGACCTCCTGGCCCGGCAGCGACGTCGTGAAGGTCTCGGCCGGCTCCATGCCCAGGCGCCGGGCCACCGCGGCCGACCGGTCGTTGAGTATGTCGACCGCGGCCACCACCCGCTCCACCCCCGCCGCGCGCAGCCGCTCCAGCGTGAGGCGCGCGGCGGCCGTCGCGTAACCGCGCCCCCAGGCCGGGCGGGCCAGCCGCCAGCCGATCTCGGTCTCGCCCACCGGACCGTAGGCGGTCGGCCCCCACGGCTGCGCGCCCGTGAAACCGACGACCCGGCCCTCGCCGTCGAGCACGGTCCACAGGCAGTACCCGAGTTCGGCGTCGTGTCTGCGCTGCCGGGCGGTCCACTCCTCGTACATCGACAGCTCCTCGGCCCGGCCGCCGAGGAACCGCATCACCTCGGGGTCGTCGAAGGCCCGGTGCCAGGCGACGGCGTCCTCGTCGGTCGGGACACGCAGCTGTACGACGGGCGGAGCGGCAGGCGCGATTGACATGAGGCAGCCCTTCGGAGGGTTGATCGGCAGGCCCCCATAGACTGCCTTGGACCTGTGCCGCGCGGCACGCGAATTCGAGTCTTCGGGAGAACCGACCGTGACCGAACCCCTGTCCGAACACAGCGCGGACGTCATCGTCGTCGGAGCGGGCCCCGCCGGCTCCACGACCGCGTACTACCTGGCCAAGGCCGGACTCGACGTCCTCCTCCTGGAGAAGACCGCGTTCCCGCGCGAGAAGGTCTGCGGCGACGGCCTCACCCCGCGCGCCACCAAGCAGCTCGTGGCCATGGGCATCGACATCTCCGAAGAGGCGGGCTGGCTGCGCAACAAGGGCCTGCGCATCATCGGCGGCGGCGTCCGGCTCCAGCTGGACTGGCCGGATCTGGCCTCCTACCCGGACTACGGACTCGTCCGCAAGCGCGACGACTTCGACGAGCAGCTGGCCCGGAACGCGCAGAAGGCCGGCGCCCGGCTGTACGAGCGGTGCAATGTCGGCGCCCCGATCACCGACGAGCGCACCGGCCGGATCACCGGGGTGCACGCGAAGCTCGGCGAGGAGAAGACCCCGGTCACCTTCCACGCCCCGCTCGTCGTCGCGGCCGACGGCAACTCCACCCGGCTCTCCCTCGCGATGGGCCTGCACCGCCGCGACGACCGCCCGATGGGCGTCGCCGTGCGTACGTACTTCACCTCGCCCCGGCACGACGACGACTACCTGGAGTCCTGGCTGGAGCTGTGGGACCGGCGCGGCCCCCAGGAGAAGCTGCTGCCCGGCTACGGCTGGATCTTCGGCATGGGCGACGGCACCTCCAACGTCGGCCTCGGCATCCTCAACTCCTCGTCCGCCTTCAAGGAGCTGGACTGGCGCGAGGTCCTGAAGGCGTGGTGCGCGTCCATGCCGGAGGACTGGGGCTACACCCCGGACAACATGACGATGCCCATCCGGGGCGCCGCCCTGCCGATGGCCTTCAACCGCCAGCCGCACTACACCAAGGGCCTGCTGCTCGTCGGTGACGCGGGCGGCATGGTCAACCCGTTCAACGGCGAGGGCATCGCGTACGCCATGGAGTCCGGCCAGATCGCGGCCGACGTCATCGTCCAGGCACACGCCCGGGCGACCCCCGCCCAGCGGGAGCTGGCGCTGAACAACTACCCGAAGGTGCTCAAGGAGACCTACGGCGGCTACTACACGATGGGCCGCGCCTTCGTGAAGCTGATCGGCAACCCGAAGGTCATGAAGGTCGCGACCCAGCGCGGCCTCACGCACCCGCTGCTGATGAAGTTCACCCTGAAGATGCTCGCCAACCTCACCGACCCGGCCGGCGGGGACGCGATGGACCGCATCATCAACGGCCTGGCGAAGGTGGCGCCGCGCTCGTAGCGCCCGTACGCGATCCGATCCCGCCGCCCCTGCCGGGGCGGCGGGATTTTTTTCTGCGGGGAGCGGCCGCCCGGTCGTAGGCACCTTGTGACTCGGGACAACTTCCCTATGTCCAGGGCGAATTGAAATCCCTTGCGGCCCATGAGCACCATTGCTAACCTCCTGGTCTAGACCAACAGCCTCGCCTGTCGCACCGCGTCGGCCAGGTGCCGGTCTGTCCCCACCTGCCTCGGAAATGGAGCATCGTGGAACGTGCACTGCCAGCTCGGCCCTCCTCGGGAATCGCCGAACCCGACGGCAACGAACCGCACGACACCAGGAACCTGCGCTCGGTCACTTCGGGCCTCAGAGTTCTGGATTTCACCGATACGAAGGTCGTCATCAAGCCCTGGGGCCGCGAGCGGTGGCTCCATGAGGACGACGCGCCGTACGGCTTCAAAGTGATCCGCATAACCGCCGGCAGCCGGACCAGCCTTCAGTACCACCGGGAGAAGCGGGAGAGCTACTTCATCCTGGAAGGGGAGGCAGTCCTGCACTACCGGGCCGACCACGACAGCCCCACCCTGAAACTCCCCATGCCGTCCGGCACTCTGGCCCACGTCGACCCGGGCAGTGTGCACCGGGTGGAAGCCCTGACCGACATCGTCCTGGTGGAGGTGTGCACGCCCGACGACGGTTCGGACAATGTGCGTCTCGACGACGACTACCGGCGCGGTGACGGAAGAGTCGAGACGGAGCACTAGGCCGGCCGCCGAAGGGGTTGCGCCAGATGGTGTTCAGGGTGTTGTCGAGGTCGTTACCCGAGGTCGGCAAACACCGCAGGATCGTGGTGGCGGCAGCGGTGGACACCCTCGGGGTCGGCCTGTTCCTGCCCCTGTCCCTCTACTACTTCACTGTCACCACCGGTCTTCCGGTGGCAGGCGTCGGCGCCGCGACCAGCGCGGCGACCCTCACCGCACTGGCACTGGCGCCGGTGGCCGGGGCCGCCACCGACCGGTTCGGTCCCCGCAACATCGCGGTGCTGAGCAATGTGGTGACCGCGGCCGGCTTTCTGGCCTATCCCCTCGTCGGCGGCTACGCCAGCCTCTTCCTTGCGGTGTTCGCCGTGATGGCGGGGGACCGGATGTACTACGCGGCCTGGCCCACACTGATCGCCGCGATCGCCGGTCCCGGCCGGCTGGATGCCTGGTACGCGCTGATGCAGGCCGCCGGGTCGGGCAGTCTCGGCCTGGGCGCCCTGGCAAGCGGAGTGTTCCTGGCGGGTTCGGGTTCGGCTCCGGGCTCGCTCGACGCCCTGGTGGTCGTCAACGCGGCCACCTCGCTGGCCTCGGCCGTGCTCACACTGTCCCTGCCGAGGCGGCACCTGCAACGGGGGCGGACCGCGGCGGCGGACGCGGTCCCGCGAGGCGGCTTCCGCCATGTACTGCGGGACCGCGGCTTTCTGAGACTGCTGGCCGGCCAGGCTCTGATCGCCACGGCCTGGACGCTGCCGAGCAGCTTCCTGTCGCTCTACCTCGTCAGGTCGCTGGATCTGCCGGTCTGGTGGGTCATGGCCGCCACCTGCGTCAACTACCTGCTGCTGTTCGTGTTCCAACTGCCCGTCACCCACCTCGTACGCAAGCAGCGCCGCACCCGGACCATGGCGATCGGCGCCGCCTGTTTCATCGTCACCAGTGTGCTGCTGGCGTTGGCCGCCGAGGTCGGCCGTACGGCGGTGCTGACCATGCTGATCGCGGCCGTCGTCGTCTACAGCGTCGGCGAGATGCTGTGCGTGCCCGCCGGCAACGCGGCCGTCGCCGCACACGCGCCGGAAGCGATGCGCGGCAGTTACATGTCCGTGTTCCAGATGACCGGTGCGGTCGCCTTCGGTATCGCGCCGGTTCTGGTCGGCGCGCTCTACGAGGTCGGCCCCCGGCTCGTGCTCCTCGCGGTCGGCGTGCTGGTCGCGGCCGGCGGCTGCACCGTCCTGTCCAGCCAGCGCGGGCTGGTCACCGATCGTTGAGAAGGAGGCGAAGACCGCGATGGTCCTTCGTGATGCCGACGGCGGCTCCGGGTCACACCTACTGGCCCGCCGGCTGGCCGGCTGCGTCGTGCTGAGCGCCGATCCCGTAGCGCAGAGCACCGCGTGGGGGATGTGGCAGTGGTGCCGCGGCGACTACGCGGCAGCGGTCGCCCAGTACCGCGAACTGGGCGGGGCGCACCTCGCGCCCCTGATCGACGCCCTGGCCGCCGCACCGCGGGACCTCACCTCGTTCCGTGCGCTCACCGAGGCGACCGCCACGATGCTGGACGAGGACCGGGCGACCGCCGCGGCTCTGACGGACACGGTTCGCGCACTGCGGCAGACCGCCAGGATCAGTGCGCACGTCGGCGCGGACGTCACCGAGCGGCCGCCTGTCATCCCGCTCTCCACGGAACGGATTCTCGCGGGAATCGACAGCTCCCGCCGCCGCCCGGCAGCCGGTCCGGTCCTGGCGACCATCGTCGTCCCGTTCCGGTCCGCGGGCGCCGACGACGGACGGGCTCGCAATCTCGCCGCCTGCCTGGCCTCGCTCAACGACCAGGATCTGCCCAGAGACCAGTACCGTGTGGTCATCGTCGAGTCCGACACACGGCCGCGCTGGAAGTCTGTCTTCGGCCCGTACGCGGACAGCTACGTCTTCGCGTATGCGCCGGGTCGTTTCAACAAGGCGTGGACGGTCAACTGCGGTGTGGTGCACGGCGGTGGACCCGACGAACTGGTCTGCGTCCTGGACGGTGACCTGTTGCTCGAACCCGGCTTCCTCTCCCGCTCCATCGCCCGTTTCGAGGATGACACCCTCCAGGGCCACTGGCCTTACCAGCACGTTCTGTTCGCCGACGGCCCCAGCAGCGACCTGGCTGTGGAGCGGCGCTGCGGGCCGGACCGGACCGGTGCGGACGTCGAGGAGCTACGGGGGACCTACCTGCACCGGACGCCGGGCGGCTGCGTCTGGGTCCGCCGAGCCCTGTTCGACCGGATGGCCGGGATGGACGAGCGCCTTGAGGGCTGGGGCGGCGAGGACAACGACTTCGCCTGGCGCGCGGAACTGTACGGCGGGCTGGAGCGGTTCGATACCGGCCTGCTCCATCTCCACCACGAGCGCACCGCGCCCGACACCGCCGACCGGCCCCCCGCGCTGGATGTCTTCCCGTGGTGCACCTGGCCCGCCGACTCCGGCTCCCCCATCGGGGACCTCGGCAAATACAGCGGCGAACAGCCGGGTTCGCCGCTCGGCACTCAGCTCGGCAAGCACCTCTGACACCTCTGAGGAGAAGAACGTGCACCGTTCCCCTTCCGACAGGGAGCAACTCCCCTTCCTCGGCATCGGCCCCGTGTCACGGAACACGGTCGACGCTGCCCTCTCCGCCGCGTACCGCTGCGGGAGCAGGATCATGCTGATACCCAGCCGTTCCCAGGTGGACGCCGAGCGCTTCGGCGGCGGCTACCTGGGCTGGTCGACCGATGAGTTCGCCGAGTACGTGCGTGCCCGCGACCCGCGGCGGCTGGCCCTGCTGTGCCGGGACCACGGCGGTCCGTGGCAGCACCCTTCCGAGCGGTCGCTGACGGCCGAGGACGAAGCGCTGGACTCCTGCATGGAATCCTTCCGGAACGACATCCGGGCCGGCTTCGACATTCTGCACATCGACTCCTCGGTGGAACGGTCGGGTGAGGCGCCGTTCGCCCCGGCCGCACGCCGTCTGGTGTCGCTCTACGAGCGCTGTGCGGCAGCCGCCGACGAGGCACAGCGCGCCATCCGCTTCGAGATCGGTTTCGAGCCGCAGGGGGTGGAGGCCAATGACCCGGAGCAGTTCGCCTCGCAGCTCGACGAGGTGTGGGCCGAGATCATGGGACGCGGTCTCGCCGGCCCGGTCTTCGTCGTGGCCCAGACCGGCACCAAGGTGCAGGAGCTGTCCAACACCGGTGCCTTCCTGAAGCCGGAGTCCCGGGACGCGGTCAGGGCCCGGATCGCCGCCTTCGCCGAGACCTGCCGGGAGCGGGGGACCCTGCTCAAGGCACACAACTGCGACTACCTGAATCCGGCCGACATCGGCGCGCTGGCCCGGGCCGGAGTCCACTCGGCCAACGTCGCACCCGAGTTCGGCACCGCCGAGACCCGGGTGGTGCTCCGGCTTCTCGGGGAGTTCCAGCTCACCAAGGCGACGGAGCGGTTCCTCGCGCTTGCCTTCGATTCGGGCAAGTGGGCCAAGTGGATGAGGGCGGACACGCCCGCGACCGACTACGAACGCGCCGTCATCTCGGGCCATTACGTCTTCGAGACCGAGGAGTTCCACGACATCCGCGCCGAGCTGGACGCCGTGCTCGCGGCACGCGGCCTTCCGGGCCTGCGGGACCGGATCGTCTCCGAACTCACCCTGCTGATCGAGCGCTATCTGCTGGCCGGCTCGGACCGCTGGTACCGGCCCGAGCCGCAGCTCCAGGCCGGGTGAAGGGAAGGCCGGTGCCATGACCAACCCCTCGAAATACCGCGTACCGAAGTACAACTACGCCGACCAGTTCCCCGACATCGACACGGTGACGCTGCCGGCGCTCCGGCGCATCCTTCTCTCCGGCGAGTACGTCCTGGGCCCGGAGGTCGAACGCTTCGAGCGGTCGTTCTCCGACTACCTCGGCGTCGGGCACACCGTCGGCTTCAACTCCGGGACGGACGCACTGGTGCTCGCGCTCGACGCCCTGGGCATCGGGCCGGGCGACGAGGTCGTGACGGTCGCGAACAGCTTCCACGCGACGCTCCAGGCGATCGTCCGGCTCGGCGCCACCCCCGTTCTGGTCGACTGCGGGGAGCAGGACTTCCTGATCGATCTGGACCAGGTGGCCGCCGCCATGACCGCGAGGACGAAGGCCGTCATCGTGGTGCACCTCTTCGGCCGCAGCGTGGATGTGTCCGCCGCCGCCGAGTTGTGCCGCCGGTCGGGGGCCGAGCTGATCGAGGACTGCGCGCAGGCCACGGGCGCCCGGTTCGCCGGCGTCCGGGTCGGCACCACGTCGGCAGCCGGCTGCTGGAGCTTCGCACCGGCCAAGAACCTGGCCGCCGCTGGTGACGGCGGCGCGGTCACCAGCGCCGACGCGGACACCGCTGCCAGGCTGCGGCTGCTGCGCAACTTCGGCCAGTCCCGGCAGAACCAGCACGAGCTGCTCGGCTACAACTCGCGGCTGGACGCACTGCACGCGTGCCTGCTGACGGAGAAGCTCGACCGGCTCGACCGGTGGAACGCGGCCCGCGTCGAGGTGGCCGCCGCATACCGGGAGCGGCTGACCGGCCTGCCGGTGTCGTTCCAGGCACCCGGCGCACCCGGCGAACACGTCTACCACCTGTTCCAGCTGCGCACCGAGTCGCAGCAGGTGCGCGACGGACTGGTGGACCACCTCCAGAGCAGGGGGATCGACGCCGTGGTGCGATACCCGGCACCACTGCACCTACAGCCGGCCTTCGCCCCACTGGGTGGTCGTGCCGGAGCGTTCCCGGTCGCGGAGGCACTCGCCTCACAGAATCTGTGCCTGCCGATCAGGCCGGACCTCGGCGCGAACGACATCGACTTCGTCTGCGAGTCGGCCGCGGAGTATTTCGCCGGCGTCCGGCCGGCAGTCGGCTCGGGTTGAGGAGTGACCACGATGAGCGGGTACGAGATCCGGCCCATGGCGGGCGAGGACGAGCTGAACGCCGCGCTGGTGCACATGCGGCGGTCCTTCGGCAAATCACCGTACGAGCCGGAGACACTGCTGCGCGAGGGGCACGGAAAGGTGGCCACCAAGGGCGGGGAGATCGTCGGCGGCGGCCTTGTCTTCGCCTTCGACCAGTACTTCGGCGGGCGGGCGGTTCCCTCCGGGGGCACCGCCTGGCTGGCGGTGGCTCCCTGGGCCCGCGGTGAACGGCTCGGCAGGCGGATCATGCAGAGCAAACTCGCCTGGCTGAAGGAGGAGTGCGGCGCCGCCGTCACCTCCGGCTGGAGCCCCGCCACCGGCATGTACCGGAGCTGGGGCTGGGAGGTAGGGGCCATCGGCTCGGCCTTCACCGTCCGCCCGTCCGAGATTCCGGTAGCGGACCGGTCCTTCGAGCCGGTGCTGCCCACCACGCAGGAGTGCCGCGCGCTCCACCAGCGGCTGGCTCCTCGCTGGGACGGGCCGCTGCGCCGGCCGGACTGGTGGGACGCCTGGAAGCAGCGGTGCACCCCGTCCCTGCACACGCTGGGCGTGCGCAGGGAGGGCGAGTTGGTCGCCTTCGCGTCCTTCACCGAGGAGCCGGTCCAGCCCTGGGGTTTCCGTGTCGTCGTGCACGATTTCTGGGCCGATCACGCCGAGCACATCCCCGGCGCGTTGGACATGCTGAGCACCAGGGCGCTCCAGGTGCGGGAGATCGAGTTCAGGCGCTCCGTGCTGTCCCGCGCCCCGTACGCGCTCTGGGAGCTGCCGCAGTACACCCTGGTCGAACAGGGCAGATACCCGGTCATTTTCAAGATCCTCGACGTTCGGCGAGCGTTGGAGGCCCGCGGCTGGTCCACCGCCGTCGAAGCCTCGGTCTGTCTGGAGGTGAAGTTCGCAGACGACTCGGTCCGGGCGTACACCCTGGACTTCTCCGGCGGACGGGTGTCGGTCAAGACCGGCGGTACGCCTGCCGTGTGGTGCACCGAGGGCTCGCTGGCGTCCTGGTACGCCGGCGCGATGTCGATGCGCCGGGGCCGGGACTTCGGCCGGGCCTGGGGCGAGGACCGTGAGATCGACCTGCTGGACGCCGCGATCGTGCCGCGCGAGGCATGGATACCCGACACCTTCTGAGCAGAGGAGCCGATGTGACCGGGCAGCAACGATGGACGGCTCGGGCCGTGCTGTTCGACCTGGACGGTGTCCTGGTCGACTCCATGCCGCTGATCAGCAGGCTGTTGGACCGGTGGGCCGATCTGCACCGGCTCGACCGGGCGCTGGTGCACCGGACGGCGCACGGCAGACGGGAGGCGGAGCTGGCGGCGGAGCTGGTCCCGTCGTCCGATCCCGGCGAACAGGTCGCGCTCATGCAGCACTGGCAGCTCACCGAGTTCCACGGCTGCCGGCCCTGTCCCGGAGCCGCCGAACTGATCGAACGGCTCGACGAACGCCAGTGGGCGGTGGTCACCTCCGGTTCCGGTCCGGTGGCGCGCGGCCGGCTGCGCGCCGCGGGCCTGCCGACCCCCAAGACCATGATCACCGCCGACGACGTGGTCCGGGGCAAACCGGATCCCGAACCCTATCTGCGGGCGGCCGCCGAGCTGGGAGTGACCAGCGCACAGTGCGTGGTGATCGAAGACGCCCCGTCCGGCGCTGCTGCCGGACTCGCCGCGGGCATGCGGCTGATCGCGGTGACGGACGCGGGCGCGGCCTGGCCCGACGCGCTGGAAGGGCCTGTCGTCCGGGTGGCCTCGTTGGACCGGATCACGGTGGCGGGCGCCGGGCCGGAGCCGGTCGACCTGTTGATCGAGACCGCCGAGTAGCTGTTCGCGCCGGTTCACAAGCGCAGGCGGCCGGTGTCCGGCCGGTCCGCGATGTCCATGGCGACCGGCGGGGTGGTGGCGCCTTTCCGTGATTCCGCCGGCAGCGGGCCACGGGGCGGGTACTGCGGGAAACGCCGCAGGGCCGTCGCTCCCGAGCGGGGGAGCGACGGCCCTGCGAAGTGCGCCGAGACGCTTGTGAATCCGTGAACGCGGGAGCGGTCCTAGAGGACGCGGACCGCGCCGGTCGGCATGTCGTAGTCCAGCGGGCGCTGCACCACACCGGTGGAGGAGTTCTGCGCACCGACGAACTGGCCGCCGCCCACGTAGATCCCGACGTGGTACGCGCTGCCCGCGCCGCCCCAGTACAGGATGTCGCCCGGCTGGAGGTTGCTCAGCGAGACCTGGGTGCCGGCGGTCGACTGGCTCTGCGAGACGCGCGGCAGGTCGACGCCCACGGTGCGGAACGCGGCCTGGACCAGGCCCGAGCAGTCCCACGAGTTGGGGCCGGTGCCGCCGGACACGTACGCGTCGCCGACCTGCGCCCGGGCGAACGCGACGACGGAGGCCGCGGAGCCGGTGGCGTTGGAGGAGTACGAGGTCGTGGCGGCGGTGGTGGTGCCGGACGACGAGGAGCCGGTGGCCGGCTGGAGCGTGGTGCGCTCGGCGGCCCGGGAGGCGCGCTCGGCGGCCTCCGCCTTGGCCTTGGCGGCCGCCTCGGCCTTCTTCTTGGCCTCGGCCTTGCGGACGGCCTCGGCCTTGGCCTTCTTGGCGTCCTTGGCGGCGCTGCTGGCCGCGGCGTCCTCCTGGGCCTGCGTCTCCAGGTCCTGGGCGATCTGCTGCGTCGCCTCGGCGGAGGCGGCGACGGTGGTGGAGAGTCCCGCCGTGATGGTGGGCATCTCGATCGTCTGGGTGACCGGTTCGGCCTGGGCCGGGCCCGCGGCACCCGCGACCGCGATGGTGCTGAGGACGCCACCGGCAACTCCGGCCCGCAGCGCCGACGTCGAGGCGTTTCGGCGGGGCTTCCGGTGGCTGGGTATGTGAGCGGTGTGGGACATGGGTACTAGCGCTATCAGGGCGCGCGGGGTCCCATCAAGAAACGTGTGTTGCGACACAGTTACGTCCGGAATCTGTGAATCCGCTTTCTGGTGGCCTTTATTGACGCCGTAACGGGCAAATCGGGCAGCCGTGATCATGGCTGTGATCACGGGGTTTCTGTAATACGCCCGAATTGCCCGTCGCTTACCATCCGTTCACACTGTTGGCCAAGCCCGCTTCTATAACGGCTGATGCCGAGTGACGCAGCTCACATGTGGTCCGTGTGAACCCTCGCGTGAGCGATCCGGTCCGGCCTCCGCCCTCGGCCGCCCCCGGCTGCCCCATCCCGGCCCGCACGACCCCAGAGTGGGGCAGATCCCTTTATCACCCGATCGTGTCCACCGCCAATTTTGCGTGCGGCGCCGTGGCTTGATAGTGCAACACCCCTGTGACCAGCGACAACGGTAGTAGATGTCACCTCTCGTGATCACTCGGCCGCTTCGTGTACGAAGATCACCGCTCATCCGACTTCATGATCGTTCGTCAGGTGGTGGAGATCACAAAGACGTTGGTGACCCCCGTGTCGCAGATCACAGGACGGCGGGCATAGGATGCGGGGCAGTCGGGCTTGTGAACTGCCTCACATGTGCACGATCTTGGTGAGGCGGGGAGCCGGTTCGCCCGATGCGGTCCAACGGTCAAGGACGACTGGAAGGAGCGAGGAGCGTGAATGCCTACGCGCCCATCCTCGTGCTCGGCGCCCTCGGGGCAGGGTTTGCGATCTTCTCCGTGGTCATGGCCACGCTTATCGGCCCCAAGCGGTACAACCGGGCAAAGCTCGAAGCGTACGAGTGCGGTATCGAACCCACACCCACGCCGGCCGGAGGCGGCCGCTTTCCCATCAAGTACTACCTGACGGCGATGCTCTTCATCGTCTTCGACATCGAGATCGTCTTCCTCTATCCCTGGGCGGTCAGCTTCGACGCCCTGGGGATCTTCGGGCTCGTGGAGATGCTGCTCTTCGTGCTCACCGTCTTCGTCGCCTACGCGTATGTGTGGCGGCGCGGCGGTCTGGAATGGGACTGAGGGGCTGAGGGGCACACCATGGGACTCGAAGAGAAGCTGCCGAGCGGCTTCGTTCTGACCACCGTCGAGCAGGCGGCCGGCTGGGTGCGGAAGTCCTCCGTCTTCCCGGCGACCTTCGGCCTCGCCTGCTGCGCCATCGAGATGATGACCACCGGGGCAGGCCGTTACGACCTGGCCCGGTTCGGCATGGAGGTCTTCCGCGGCTCGCCGCGGCAGGCGGACCTGATGATCGTGGCCGGGCGGGTGAGCCAGAAGATGGCGCCCGTCCTGCGGCAGGTCTACGACCAGATGCCGAACCCCAAGTGGGTCATCTCCATGGGGGTTTGCGCATCATCGGGCGGAATGTTCAACAATTACGCCATTGTTCAGGGTGTTGATCACATTGTCCCGGTTGATATTTATTTGCCGGGCTGCCCACCGCGGCCCGAGATGCTGATGGACGCGATCCTCAAGCTGCACCAGAAGATCCAGGGCTCCAAACTCGGGGTCAACGCCGAGGAAGCCGCCCGCGAGGCGGAGGAAGCGGCGCTCAACGCCCTGCCCCTCATCGAGATGAAGGGGCTCCTGCGATGAGCGACGAGCAGAACGGCTCAGCCGTCCCCGCCCCGCGCGACGAGCACGGCGAGGTCATCGGCGTACGCAAGGGCATGTTCGGCGCCGACAACGGCGGCGACACCTCCGGCTACGGCGGCCTGGTCCGTACCGTCGCCCTCCCCGGCGCCTCCTCCCGCCCCTACGGCGGCTGGTTCGACGAAGTCGCCGACGAGCTCGAAGGCGCCCTGGAGGAACAGGACCTCCTCCCCGAGAACGCCATCGAGAAGACGGTGGTCGACCGGGACGAGCTCACCTTCCACATCGCCCGCGAGCACCTGGTCACCGTCGCGAAGACGCTGCGCGACGACCCGGCCCTGCGCTTCGAGCTGTGCACGGGGGTGAGCGGGGTCCACTTCCCCGGCGACAAGGGCCGCGAGCTGCACGCGGTCTACCACCTGCGCTCGATCACCCACGGCCGGCTGATCCGCGTCGAGGTCTCCACACCGGACGACGACCGGCACCTGCCCTCGCTGGTCCCGGTCTACCCGACCAACGACTGGCACGAGCGCGAGGCGTACGACTTCTTCGGGCTCGTCTTCGACGGGCACCCCGCCCTGACCCGGATCATGATGCCGGACGACTGGCAGGGCTTCCCGCAGCGCAAGGACTACCCGCTCGGCGGCATCGCCGTCGAGTACAAGGGCGCCCAGATCCCGGCTCCGGACCAGCGGAGGTCGTACTCCTGATGACCACTCCCCACGCGACACCCCGAGCGACCACCGAGGGGACTGTATATACGGTCACCGGCGGCGACTGGGACGAGATCGTAGAGAACGCCGCCGCCTCCGACGACGAACGCATCATCGTCAACATGGGCCCGCAGCACCCGTCCACGCACGGCGTGCTCCGGCTCATCCTGGAGATCGACGGCGAGACCGTCACCGAGGCCCGCTGCGGCATCGGCTACCTCCACACCGGCATCGAGAAGAACCTCGAATTCCGCAGCTGGACGCAGGGCACCACCTTCGTCACGCGCATGGACTACCTGACGCCGTTCTTCAACGAGACGGCCTACTGCCTGGGCGTCGAGAAGCTGCTCGGCATCGAGGACCAGATCCCCGACCGGGCCACCGTCCTGCGCGTGCTCCTGATGGAGCTCAACCGGCTCTCCTCGCACCTGGTGTGCATCGCCACCGGCGGCATGGAGCTGGGCGCCACCACGATCATGATCTACGGCTTCCGCGACCGGGAGCTGGTGCTCGACCTCTTCGAGCTGATCACCGGGCTCCGCATGAACCACGCGTTCGTCCGCCCCGGCGGCCTCGCCCAGGACCTGCCCCCGGGCGCGGTCGACCAGCTGCGCGAGTTCGTGAAGACCATGAAGAAGAACCTGCCGGAGTACGACGCGCTCGCCACCGGCAACCCCATCTTCAAGGCCCGCATGCAGGACGTCGGCTATCTCGACCTCACCGGCTGCATGGCCCTCGGCGCCACCGGCCCGATCCTGCGCTCGGCCGGCCTCCCGCACGACCTGCGCAAGACCGACCCGTACTGCGGCTACGAGACCTACGACTTCGAGGTCCCCACCGCCGACAGCTGCGACGCCTACGGCCGCTTCCTCATCCGCCTTGAGGAGATGCGCCAGTCGCTGCGGATCATCGAGCAGTGCATCGACCGGCTCGAACCCGGACCGGTCATGGTCGGCGACAAGAAGATCGCCTGGCCCGCTCAGCTCGCGCTCGGCCCGGACGGCCTGGGCAACTCGCTGGACCACATCAAGAAGATCATGGGCACCTCCATGGAGGCCCTGATCCACCACTTCAAGCTGGTGACCGAGGGCTTCCGGGTCCCCGTCGGACAGGCGTACACCGCAGTCGAGTCCCCCAAGGGCGAACTCGGCGTGCACGTCGTCTCGGACGGCGGAACCCGCCCCTACCGGGTCCACTTCCGTGACCCGTCCTTCACCAACCTCCAGGCCATGGCGGCGATGTGCGAGGGCGGCCAGGTCGCCGACGTCATCGTCGCCGTCGCATCCATCGACCCCGTGATGGGAGGCGTCGACCGGTGACCGAAGCACGTCAGGAAGTCAGTCTGGGGATGCCGCAGCTCCCCGCCCCCGCCTACCCGGCCGAGGTGCGCGCCAGGCTCGAAGCGGATGCGAAGGAGGTGATCGCCCGCTACCCCGGCAGCCGCTCCGCGCTGCTGCCGCTGCTGCACCTCGTGCAGTCCGAGGAGGGGTACGTCTCGCGTACGGGCATGGCCTTCTGCGCCGAGCTGCTCGGCCTCACCACCGCCGAGGTCACCGCGGTCGCCACCTTCTACACGATGTACCGGCGCAAGCCGAGCGGCGACTACCAGGTCGGCGTCTGCACCAACACGCTCTGCGCGGTGATGGGCGGCGACGCGATCTTCGACCGGCTGAAGGAACACCTCGGTGTCGGAAACGGCCAGCCGGATATGACCACAGCGGACGGCAAGGTCACCCTCGAACACATCGAGTGCAACGCCGCCTGCGACTTCGCGCCCGTCGTGATGGTCAACTGGGAGTTCTTCGACAACCAGACCCCGGAGAGCGCCACCCAGCTGGTGGACGACCTCATCGCCGGCCGCACCGTCGAACCCACCCGCGGCGCGCCCCTGTGCACGTACAAGGACACCGCGCGCATCCTCGCCGGCTTCCCCGACGAGCGCCCCGGCGCCGTCGAGGCCACCGGCGGCGCCGGCCACGCCTCGCTCATCGGCCTCAAGCTGGCCAAGGGCGAGGCCGCACCGCAGGCCCGGGTGGTGGGCCCGCGCGGCGAGACGCCCGGCGACCACCCGGCAGGACCCGCCGCCGAGGAGGGGGAGTGATGACGGTGGCCACCGAACTCAACCAGAACGGGACCAGCCCCGAGAAGCTGCTCGCGCCCGTCCTGTCCGCCTTCTGGGACCAGCCGGAATCCTGGACCCTGGACACCTACCGCCGCCACGAGGGCTACGAGGGACTGCGCAAGGCCCTCGCCATGTCCCCGGACGACCTCATCGCGTACGTCAAGGACTCCGGTCTGCGCGGACGCGGCGGCGCCGGCTTCCCCACCGGCATGAAGTGGCAGTTCATCCCGCAGGGGGACGGCAAGCCGCACTATCTGGTTGTCAACGCCGACGAGTCGGAGCCGGGGACCTGCAAGGACATCCCGCTCCTCTTCGCCAACCCGCACAGCCTCATCGAGGGCATCGTGATCGCCTGTTACGCGATCCGGTCGTCGCACGCGTTCATCTACTTGCGCGGTGAGGTCGTCCCCGTACTGCGACGGTTGCACGAGGCCGTTCGAGAGGCGTACGAGGCGGGATATCTGGGGACGAACATCCTGGGTTCAGGGCTCGATCTGGAACTCACGGTGCACGCGGGCGCCGGTGCGTACATCTGTGGTGAGGAAACCGCGCTGCTCGACTCTCTCGAAGGACGGCGTGGCCAGCCCCGGCTGCGTCCCCCCTTCCCCGCGGTCGCCGGTCTGTACGCCTGCCCCACTGTGGTGAACAACGTCGAGTCCATCGCCTCGGTTCCCGCGATCCTGAACAAGGGCAAGGACTGGTTCAAGTCGATGGGCAGCGAGAAGTCCCCGGGCTTCACGCTCTACTCGCTCAGCGGCCATGTCGCGGGCCCCGGCCAGTACGAGGCGCCGCTCGGCATCACGCTGCGCCAGCTGCTCGACATGAGCGGCGGCATGCGCCCCGGCCACCGCCTCAAGTTCTGGACCCCCGGCGGCTCCTCCACGCCGATGTTCACCGAGGAACACCTCGATGTGCCCCTCGACTACGAGGGCGTCGGCGCGGCCGGGTCCATGCTCGGCACCAAGGCGCTCCAGTGCTTCGACGAGACGACCTGCGTGGTCCGGGCCGTCACCCGCTGGACCGAGTTCTACGCGCACGAGTCCTGCGGCAAGTGCACCCCCTGCCGCGAGGGCACCTACTGGCTCGTCCAGCTGCTCCGCGACATCGAGGCCGGCAAGGGCCAGATGTCCGACCTCGACAAGCTCAACGACATCGCCGACAACATCAACGGCAAGTCGTTCTGCGCCCTCGGCGACGGCGCCGCCTCGCCGATCTTCTCCTCGCTGAAGTACTTCCGCGAGGAGTACGAGCAGCACATCACCGGCAAGGGCTGCCCCTTCGATCCCGCCAAGTCGACCCTCTGGGCCGACGACAAGAACGCTCACCAGGGGGTGAACGCATGACAGTCACCACGAGTGCGCCCTCCGGGGGCGGCGAAGCGGCGATCCCGCCCGAGGACCTGGTCACGCTGACCATCGACGGCATCGAGATCAGCGTGCCCAAGGGCACCCTGGTCATCCGCGCCGCCGAACTCCTCGGCATCGAGATCCCCCGGTTCTGCGACCACCCCCTCCTCGACCCGGCCGGCGCCTGCCGCCAGTGCATCGTCGAGGTCGAGGGCCAGCGCAAGCCGATGGCGTCCTGCACCATCACCTGCACCGACGGCATGGTCGTCAAGTCGCAGATCACCTCGCCCGTCGCCGACAAGGCGCAGCGCGGTGTGATGGAGCTGCTGCTCATCAACCACCCGCTGGACTGCCCGGTCTGCGACAAGGGCGGCGAGTGCCCGCTCCAGAACCAGGCCATGTCGCACGGCGACCCGGACTCCCGCTTCGACGGAAAGAAGCGGACGTACGAGAAGCCCGTGCCGATCTCCACCCAGGTGCTGCTGGACCGTGAGCGCTGCGTGCTCTGCGCGCGCTGCACCCGGTTCTCCAACCAGGTGGCCGGCGACCCGATGATCGAGCTGATCGAGCGCGGCGCGCTCCAGCAGGTCGGCACCGGCGAGGGCGACCCGTTCCAGTCGTACTTTTCCGGGAACACCATCCAGATCTGCCCGGTCGGGGCGCTCACCTCGGCGGCGTACCGATTCCGCTCCCGCCCCTTCGACCTGGTGTCGACGCCCTCGGTGTGCGAGCACTGCGCCGGCGGCTGCGCCACCCGCACCGACCACCGGCGCGGCAAGGTCATGCGCCGCCTCGCGGCCAACGAGCCCGAGGTCAACGAGGAGTGGCTCTGCGACAAGGGCCGCTTCGGCTTCCGTTACGCCCAGCAGCGCGACCGCCTCACCACCCCGCTCGTCCGGGGCGAGTCCGGCGAGCTGGAACCGGCGAGCTGGCCCGAGGCCCTGGCCGCCGCGGCCGAGGGCCTGTCCGCCGCGCGCGGCCGGACCGGCGTCCTCACCGGCGGCCGGCTGACCGTCGAGGACGCGTACGCGTACAGCAAGTTCGCGCGGATCGCCCTGGACACCAACGACATCGACTTCCGGGCCCGGGTCCACAGCGGCGAGGAGGCCGACTTCCTGGCCGCCCGGGTCGCGGGGCGCGGCAAGGACCTGGACGGCGGCGGTGTCACGTACACCTCGCTGGAGAAGGCGCCGGCCGTGCTGCTGGTCGGGTTCGAGTCGGAGGAGGAGGCCCCCGGGGTCTTCCTGCGGCTGCGCAAGGCCCACCGCAAGCACGGGCAGCGCACCTTCTCCGTCGCCTCGCACGCCACCCGGGGCCTGGCCAAGGCCGGCGGCGCGCTGCTTCCCGCCGCGCCCGGCACCGAAACCGAGTGGCTGGACGCCATCGCGGGCGGTGTCGGCCTGGAGGGCGAAGGCGCCGCCGCGGCCGAGGCGCTGCGCGGTGAGGGCGCGCTGATCGTGGTCGGCGAGCGGCTGGCCGGGGTGCCCGGCGGGCTGACCGCCGCGGTCCGGGCCGCGACCGCGACAGGGGCCCGGCTGGTGTGGATTCCGCGCCGGGCGGGCGAACGCGGCGCGGTGGAGGCGGGCGCGCTCCCGTCGCTGCTGCCCGGCGGCCGCCCGGCCACCGACCCGCGCGCCCGGGACGAGGTCGCCGCCGCGTGGGGCGTCGCCGAACTCCCGTCCCGCTTCGGCCGCGACACCGGCCAGATCATCGAGGCCGCGGCCACCGGTGAGCTGGGCGCGCTGGTCGTCGCCGGCGTCGGGACCGAGGACCTGCCGGACCCGGCGCGGGCCCTGGAGGCCCTGGACCGGGTCGGCTTCCTGGTCTCCCTCGAACTCCGGCCGAGCGAGGTCACCGACCGCGCCGACGTGGTGTTCCCGGTGGCCGCGGTCGCCGAGAAGTCCGGGACCTTCCTCAACTGGGAGGGCCGGGCGCGGATGTTCGAGGCCGCGCTGAAGCCCGACCAGATGACGCGGAACCTGGCCCCGGGCGATGCGCGGGTGCTGTACATGCTGGCCGATGTGATGGACGTGCATTTCGCGCTGCCGGACCTGAGGGCCGCCCGCCGCGAGCTGGACCGCCTGGGCGGCTGGCAGGGCGGGTACGCGGACGACCCGCGCGTCTCCGCGCAGCCGCTGCCCCGGCCCGGCGACGGCGAGGCGATCCTGGCCGGCCACCGGATGCTGCTCGACCTGGGCCGCCTCCAGGAGGGCGACACCGCGCTCGCCGGGACCCGGCACGAGGCGGTGGCCCGGCTGTCGGCCGCCACGGCCGCGGAGACCGGGGTCAAGGACGGCGACCCGCTGGCGGTGTCCGGCCCGGCCGGCAGCGTCGAACTCCCGCTCCGGGTCACCGACATGCCGGATCGCGTGGTCTGGGTGCCGCTGAACTCGGCCGGGCGGGGCGTGCCGGCCACGACCGGGGCCCGCCCCGGCGGCCTGGTCCGGATCGGCCCCGCCGCTGCCGGTACTCCCGACGTCACACCGGAGGTGCGGGCGTGACCGCCTTCGCTCAACTGGCCGCGGCACCGCACGGTTCGGTGCTCGCCGCCGAGGACCTGTCGATGTTCGGCAACGACCCCTGGTGGCTCGTCGTCATCAAGGCCGTCTTCTGCTTCGCGTTCCTGATGGTGACCGTGCTCTTCTCCATCGTGTGGGAGCGCAAGGTCGTCGCCTGGATGCAGCTGCGCATCGGCCCCAACCGGCACGGCCCCTGGGGCATGCTCCAGTCGCTCGCCGACGGCATCAAGCTGATGCTGAAGGAAGACGTCATCGTCAAGCGGGCGGACAAGGTCGTCTACGTCCTCGCGCCGATCGTCGCCGCCATCCCCGCCTTCATGGCCATCGCGGTGATCCCCTTCGGGCCCTCGGACAACGAGGTCTCGATCTTCGGGCACCGTACGGCGATGCAGCTCACCGACCTGCCGATCGCGATGCTGTACATCCTCGCGGTCGCCTCGGTCGGCATCTACGGCATCGTGCTGGCCGGCTGGTCGTCCGGATCGACGTACCCGCTGCTCGGCGGGCTCCGGTCCTGCGCGCAGATGATCTCGTACGAGATCGCCATGGGCGCCGCGTTCGCCTCGGTGTTCCTCTACTCCGGGTCGATGTCGACGTCGAAGATCGTGGAGGCGCAGCAGGACCGCTGGTTCATCATCCTGCTGCCGGTCTCCTTCATCATCTACATCGTCACGATGGTCGGTGAGACCAACCGGGCCCCGTTCGACATGCCGGAGTCCGAGGGCGACCTGGTCGGCGGCTTCAACACCGAGTACTCGTCCATCAAGTTCGCGATGTTCATGCTCGCCGAGTACGTCAACATGGTCACCGTCTCGGCCGTCTCCACGACCCTGTTCCTGGGCGGCTGGCGGGCCCCGTGGCCGGTCAGCACCTTCTGGGAGGGCGCGAACCACGGCTGGTGGCCGATGCTCTGGTTCGTCCTCAAGGTCCAGCTGCTGCTGTTCTTCTTCATCTGGCTGCGCGGCACGCTGCCCCGCGTCCGCTACGACCAGCTGATGAAGCTCGGCTGGAAGGTCCTGATCCCGGTCTCCGTCGTCTGGCTGATGCTGGTCGCGACCGTACGGGCGCTGCGCAACGAGGGCTACGACTTCTCCAGGATCCTGCTCTACGTGGCCGGTGCCGTGATCGCGGTGCTGCTGATCTCCTTCGTCGCCGACATCTTCCGCGACAAGAAGGACAAGGCCGCCGCCGAACAGGCCGGGCCCGAGCCGGCGTTCGACCCGATGGCGGGCGGATTCCCGGTGCCGCCGCTGCCCGGACAGACCCTGCCGCCGGTGCCCCGGCGCAGGCCGCGACGCGAGCGGGAGCTCGTTGTCAGTGGCGGGGTGGATACTCAGAGTGACGGAAACCCGAGTGACGGAAAGGAGGCCGACGGTGTCTGAACTGCCTGATTCGCCGGGGTCCAGGAGGCCGGCGAAATCCACCGGCCCGACGGGGTCGACGGCGTCGCAGTCCTCCCAGTCCTCCCAGTCCTCGGAGGACAAGTTCCTCAACCCGGTGGCCGGCTTCGGCGTGACCTTCAAGGCCATGTTCAAGAAGCGGCTCACCGAGCAGTATCCGGAGACGCCGAAGGTGACGGCGCCCCGCTTCCACGGCCGCCACCAGCTCAACCGCCATCCGGACGGGCTGGAGAAGTGCGTCGGCTGCGAGCTGTGCGCCTGGGCCTGTCCCGCCGACGCGATCTACGTGGAGGGCGCGGACAACACCGAGGAGGAGCGCTACTCCCCGGGTGAGCGCTACGGCCGCGTCTACCAGATCAACTACGCGCGCTGCATCCTCTGCGGACTGTGCATCGAGGCGTGCCCGACCCGGGCGCTCACGATGACCAATGAGTTCGAGCTCGCCAACACCACCCGCGAAAGCCTCATCTACACCAAGGACGAGCTGCTCGCGGGCCTGGAGGAAGGCATGGTCGACAGCCCGCACGCGATCTTCCCCGGCATGGACGAGCAGGACTACTACCGGGGCCTGGTCACCGAGGCCGCCCCCGGTACGGAGCGTCAGCTCGCCGTCTCCAAGGGCGAGAAGCCGTCCGACGAGGCCCGGGGCAACGACGCTTCGCAGGAGGTGGACGCATGACCGGCCTGGCCGCAGCGGCCTCGCAGACCTCGACCGGCGAGGCGTTCCAGTTCTGGGTACTCGGCACGGTCGCCGTGATCGGCGCCCTGTCCACGGTGCTCATGAAGAAGGCCGTGCACAGCGCGCTGAGCCTCGCCGGGACGATGATCATCCTCGCGGTGTTCTACCTCGCCAACGGCGCGTACTTCCTCGGCATCGTCCAGATCGTCGTCTACACCGGCGCGATCATGATGCTGTTCCTCTTCGTGGTCATGCTCGTCGGCGTCACGGCGGCGGACTCGCTGAAGGAGACCCTGAAGGGCCAGCGCCGGCTGGCCGCCGGCTGCGGCATCGGCTTCGGCGTCCTGCTGATCGCCGGTATCGGCAACGCCTCGCTGAAGAGCTTCAACGGCCTGGGCACCGCCAACACCGTGCACGGCGGAAACGTGGAGGGGCTCGCCAGCCTCATCTTCACCAAGTACGTCTTCGCCTTCGAGATCACCGGCGCGCTGCTGATCACCGCGACCGTCGGCGCGATGGTGCTCACGCATCGCGAGCGCACCGAACGGGCCAAGACCCAGCGGGAGATGTCCGAGGACCGCGTGCGGAGCAACCACCTCCCGCCGCTGCCCGCCCCCGGCGTCTACGCCCGGCACAACGCGGTCGACATCGCGGGCCTGCTCCCCGACGGCACCCCGTCCGAGCTGACCGTCATGAGCACGCTGCGCAAGCGCGGCCAGATGCGTGACGTGTCCCAGGAATCACTGGCCGGCCTCAAGGCACTGGAGCAGCGCTCCGGTGAGCGGCTGGGCCGGGACACCGAAGAAGAGGAGGTCGCCAAGTGAATCCGGTCAACTACCTCTATCTCGCCGCCCTGCTGTTCACCATCGGCGCGGCCGGGGTCCTGATCCGGCGGAACGCGATCGTGGTGTTCATGTGCGTGGAGCTGATGCTCAACGCCTGCAATCTCGCGTTCGTGACCTTCTCCCGGATGCACGGCAATCTCGACGGCCAGATCATCGCCTTCTTCACGATGGTCGTCGCCGCCGCGGAGGTCGTGGTCGGGCTCGCGATCATCGTGTCGCTGTTCCGTTCCCGCCACTCGGCCTCGGTCGATGACGCCAGCCTGATGAAGCTGTAAGGGGCGTTTGCACTGTGGAGAACCTGATTGCGCTGCTCGTCGCGGCGCCCCTGCTCGGAGCGGCGGTGCTGCTGTGCGGCGGCCGCCGCCTCGACCGCGCCGGGCACTGGCTCGGCACCCTGCTCGCCGCAGCCTCGTTCGTCGTGGCCGTGGTGCTCTTCACCGACATGCTCGGGAAGGGCGCCGAGGACCGGGCGCTGCACCAGAAGCTGTTCAGCTGGATTCCGGTCGAGGGCTTCCAGGCCGATGTGGCCTTCCAGCTCGACCAGCTGTCGATGACCTTCGTCCTGCTGATCACCGGTGTGGGCACGCTGATCCACATCTACTCGATCGGCTACATGGAGCACGACGAGCGCCGGCGCCGCTTCTTCGGCTATCTGAATCTGTTCCTGGCGGCGATGCTGATCCTGGTAATCGCCGACAACTACCTGCTGCTGTACGTCGGCTGGGAGGGCGTCGGCCTCGCCTCGTACCTGCTCATCGGCTTCTGGCAGCACAAGCCCAGCGCGGCGACCGCCGCCAAGAAGGCGTTCCTGGTCAACCGCGTCGGCGACATGGGCCTGTCGATCGCGATCATGCTGATGTTCACCACCTTCGGCACGTTCGCGTACGGACCCGTCCTGGAGGCGACCGGGGAGACGAGCGAGGGCAAGCTGACGGCGATCGGCCTGATGCTGCTGCTCGCCGCCTGCGGCAAGTCCGCCCAGGTGCCGCTTCAGTCCTGGCTCGGTGACGCGATGGAGGGCCCGACCCCGGTCTCCGCCCTCATCCACGCCGCGACCATGGTCACCGCCGGTGTCTATCTGATCGTCCGCTCCGGCGCGATCTTCAACGCCGCCCCGGACGCCCAGCTGGTCGTCGTGGTCGTCGGCGCGGTCACGCTGCTGTTCGGTGCGATCGTCGGTTGCGCGAAGGACGACATCAAGAAGGCCCTCGCCGGCTCCACGATGTCGCAGATCGGCTATATGATCCTGGCCGCCGGGCTCGGCCCCATCGGCTACGTCTTCGCGATCATGCACCTGGTGACGCACGGCTTCTTCAAGGCCGGGCTCTTCCTCGGCGCCGGTTCGGTCATGCACGGCATGAACGACGAGGTGGACATGCGGAAGTTCGGCGGCCTGCGGAAGTACATGCCGGTCACCTTCATCACCTTCGGCCTCGGCTACCTCGCGATCATCGGCTTCCCCGGCCTCTCCGGCTTCTTCTCCAAGGACAAGATCATCGAGGCGGCGTTCGCCAAGGGCGGTACCGAGGGCTGGATCCTCGGCTCGGTGGCCCTGCTCGGCGCCGCGATCACCGCGTTCTACATGACGCGCGTGATGATCATGACCTTCTTCGGTGAGAAGCGCTGGCAGCCCGACGCGGAGGGCCACGAGCCGCACCCGCACGAGTCCCCGAACTCCATGACGATCCCGATGATCGTGCTGGCCTTCGGCTCGGTCTTCGCCGGTGGCTTCTTCTCGATCGGCGACCGCTTCCTGCACTGGCTGGAGCCGGTGACCGGCCACGACCACGGCGACGCCCCGATCGGCGCGTCGACCGTCACCGCGGCCACCATGGTGGCGCTCGTCATCGGTGTCGCCATCGCCTGGGCGATGTACGGCCGCAAGCCGGTGCCGGTGACCGCCCCGCGCGGCTCGCTGCTCACCCGCGCCGCGCGCCGCGATCTCCTCCAGGACGACTTCAACCACGTGGTCCTGGTCCGGGGCGGCGAGCACCTGACCCGTTCCCTGGTCTACGTGGACCACACCCTGGTCGACGGCGTCGTCAACGGCACGGCCGCGTCCATGGGCGGGCTCTCCGGCCGGCTGCGCAAGCTGCAGAACGGCTACGCCCGCTCCTACGCGGTCTCGATGTTCGGCGGTACGGCGGTTCTCATCGCCGCGACCCTGCTGATGAGGGCGGTCTGATCATGTCCTTTCCCCTCCTGACAGCGACGGCGGCGCTTCCGGCGATCGGCGCGGTGGCCACCGCCGCCGTCCCGGCCGCCCGGCGCACCGCCGCCAAATGGCTGGCGCTGGCCTTCTCACTGGGCACGCTCGTCCTGGCGGGCATCGCGCTCGCCCGCTTCGAGCCCGGCGGCAGCCTCCCCCAGTCTCAACTCGGTTCGACCGGGGGGACCCCCTACCAGCTCACCGAATCGCATGCCTGGATCAAGGACTTCGGCGTCCGCTACGAACTGGGCGTCGACGGCATCGGCATCGCGCTCATGGCGCTCACCGCCCTGCTGATCCCGTTCGTCATCCTGGCCGGCTGGCACGACGCCGACCCCCTGGAGACGAACTCCTCGCGCTGGCGCCCCACTCAGGGCTTCTTCGCCCTGATCCTGATGGTCGAAGCGATGGTGATCCTCTCCTTCGAGGCCACCGACGTCTTCCTCTTCTACATCCTGTTCGAAGCCATGCTCATCCCGATGTACTTCCTCATCGGCGGCTTCGGGGACCGGGCGCACACCGGCAGCGACGAGAACGCGGCGGCCCAGCGCTCGTACGCGGCGGTGAAGTTCCTCCTCTACAACCTGGTCGGCGGCCTCATCATGCTGGCCGCGGTGATCGGCCTGTACGTGGTCGCGGGCTCGTTCTCGCTCTCCGAGATCGCCGAGGCCCGGGCCAACGGCACGTTCTCCATGGCGACCGGCACCGAGCGGTGGCTGTTCCTCGGGTTCTTCTTCGCCTTCGCGGTGAAGGCCCCGCTGTGGCCGCTGCACACCTGGCTGCCCAACGCCATGGGTGAGGCGACCGCCCCGGTCGCCGTGCTGATCACCGCCGTGGTCGACAAGGTCGGCACGTTCGCGATGCTCCGCTTCTGCCTCCAGCTCTTCCCCGAGGCCAGCAAGTGGGCGACGCCGGTGATCCTGGTGCTCGCGCTGATCAGCATCGTGTACGGAGCGCTGCTCGCGGTCGGCCAGCGCGACATCAAGCGGTTGATCGCCTACGCGTCCCTCTCGCACTTCGGCTTCATCATCCTGGGCATCTTCGCGATGACCAGCCAGGGCCAGTCGGGCGCGACGCTGTACATGGTCAACCACGGCATCTCGACGGCCGCGCTGATGCTGGTCGCGGGCTTCCTGATCAGCCGGCGCGGCTCGCGCCTGATCGCCGACTACGGCGGGGTGCAGAAGGTGGCCCCGGTCCTGGCCGGCACCTTCCTGATCGGCGGCCTGGCCACGCTGTCGCTGCCGGGGCTCGCCCCGTTCGTCAGCGAGTTCCTGGTCCTGGTCGGCGCGTTCGCCGCGTATCCGGCGGTCGGCATCATCGCCACCACCGGCATCGTGCTCGCCGCGATCTACGTCCTGGTCCTCTACCAGCGCACCATGACCGGCCCGGTCAAGGCCGAGGTGCAGGGCATGGCGGACCTCAAGGCCCGTGAGCTCGTGGTGGTCGTCCCGCTGATCGCGCTACTGCTCTTCCTCGGTGTCTACCCGAAGCCGCTGACGGACATCGTCAACCCGGCGGTGCGGCACACCATGTCGGACGTACAGAAGAAGGACCCCCAGCCCGAGGTGGAGGCCGCCAAGTGAGCGCAACAGCTGTCCACAGCCTGTGGACGACGGCGGGCGGGGTGACATCCGCCGCACCGGACGAGAAGTTCACGGCCCCGGTCATCGAGTACACCCAGCTGACCCCGGTCCTGATCGTGATCGGCGTCGCCGTCATCGGCGTCCTGGTCGAGGCGTTCGTGCCGCGCCGGGCCCGCTATCACACCCAGGTCTTCCTGACCGTCGTCGCGCTGGTCGCCGCGTTCGCCGCGGTGGTCGGCCTCGCGGCCGGCGGTTACGGGACGACCAAGGCGCACATCGCCGCGATGGGCGCCGTCGCGGTCGACGGACCGGCCCTGTTCCTCCAGGGCGTCATCCTGCTGACGTCCCTGGTGGCGGTCTTCACGTTCGCCGAACGGCGGCTCGACCCCGAGTCGCACGGAAACCGCGTGGACTCCTTCGCGGCGCAGGCCGCGTCGGTGCCCGGCAGCGACAGCGAGAAGGCCGCGGTCCGGGCCGGGTTCACCACCACCGAGGTCTTCCCGCTCGTCCTCTTCTCGGTGGCCGGCATGCTGGTCTTCCCGGCGGCCAACGACCTGCTGACGCTGTTCGTGGCCCTGGAGGTCTTCTCCCTCCCGCTGTATCTCCTGTGCGCCGTCGCCCGCCGCAAGCGGCTGATGTCGCAGGAGTCGGCCGTGAAGTACTTCCTGCTCGGCGCGTTCTCCTCGGCGTTCCTGCTGTTCGGGATCGCCCTCCTCTACGGCTACGCGGGCTCCGTCTCGTACGCCAGGATCGCGACCGTGGTCGACGGCTCGATCCAGAAGATCGACCCGGCGCTCGCCGACACCATGGGCAACGACGCGCTGCTGCTCATCGGCGGCGCGATGATCCTGACCGGCCTGCTCTTCAAGGTCGGCGCCGTCCCGTTCCACATGTGGACCCCGGACGTCTACCAGGGCGCCCCGACCCCGGTCACCGGCTTCATGGCCGCCGCCACCAAGGTCGCCGCGTTCGGCGCGCTGCTGCGCCTGCTGTACGTGGTGCTGCCCGGGCTCACCTGGGATCTGCGGCCGGTCATGTGGGGCGTCGCGATCGTCACGATGGTGGGCGGCGCGGTCGTCGCGATCACGCAGACCGACATCAAGCGGCTGCTGGCCTACTCCTCGATCGCGCACGCCGGGTTCATCCTGGCCGGTGTGATCGCGGCCACCCCCGACGGCATCTCGTCCGTCCTCTTCTACCTCGGCACGTACTCCTTCGTGACGGTCGGCGCCTTCGCCGTGGTCACGCTGGTACGGGACGCGGGCGGCGAGGCGACGCACCTGTCGAAGTGGGCCGGGCTCGGCCGCCGCTCGCCGCTGGTCGCCGCGGTCTTCGCGGTGTTCCTGCTGGCCTTCGCCGGTATCCCGCTGACCTCGGGCTTCTCCGGGAAGTTCGCGGTGTTCAAGGCGGCGGCGGACGGCGGCGCGGGCGGCCTGGTGGTGGTCGGTGTGATCTCCTCGGCGATCGCCGCGTTCTTCTACATCCGGGTCATCGTGCTGATGTTCTTCAGCGAGCCGAAGGCGGACGGCCCCACGGTCGCCGTCCCGTCCCCGCTGACGATGACCACCATCGCGATCGGCGTGGCCGTGACCGTGGTCCTGGGTGTGGCCCCGCAGTACTTCCTGGACCTGGCGGGCCAGGCCGGGACGTTCGCGAGGTAGCCGGAGACGGCCGTACGACGGTGCCGGACGGGCTTGGTCTTCCCTCGGGAAGTCAAGCCCGTCCGGCGTTGTCACAGGCGGCGCCTATCGTGGCAGGGGAGAGCGCTGGGACGCAGCGGGGCCGGTATCGGGGGACAGAGCGATGAGCGGGACGGGCGTGACGGGCATGACCACGGATGTGAGCACGGGCGGGGCCGCCGCCACGGCCGAGAGCGAGGCGCGGCGCACCCTGCACCGCGTCTTCGGTTACGAGACGTTCCGCGGCGAGCAGGAGGCGATCGTCGACCATGTGGTGGCCGGCGGGGACGCCGTCGTGCTCATGCCCACCGGCGGCGGCAAGTCCCTCTGCTACCAGATCCCGGCCCTGGTCCGGCGGGGCACCGGCGTCGTGATCTCCCCGCTGATCGCTCTCATGCAGGACCAGGTCGACGCGCTGCGGGCGCTCGGCGTGCGGGCCGGCTTCATCAACTCCACGCAGGACTTCGACGAGCGCCGCTCGATGGAGGCGCAGTTCGCCGCGGGCGAGCTGGACCTGCTGTATCTGGCCCCGGAACGGCTGCGGCTGGACGCCACGCTGGCGCTGCTGGCCCGGGGCGAGGTCTCCGTCTTCGCCATCGACGAGGCGCACTGCGTCGCCCAGTGGGGCCACGACTTCCGCCCCGACTACCTCGCCCTGTCGGTGCTCGGCGAGCGCTGGCCGGACGTGCCGCGCATCGCCCTGACGGCCACGGCGACGGACGCCACGCACCGAGAGATCACCCAGCGGCTCGGCATGCCCGAAGCCAAGCACTTCGTCGCCAGCTTCGACCGGCCCAACATCCAGTACCGGATCGTGGGCAAGGCCGACCCGAAGAAGCAGCTGCTCGCCTTCCTCAAGGAGGAGCACGCCGGGGACGCGGGCATCGTCTACTGCCTCTCCCGCGCGTCCACGGAGAAGACCGCCGAATTCCTCTGCCGCAACGGCATCGAGGCCGTCCCGTACCACGCGGGGCTCGACGCGGGGACGCGCGCGGCGCACCAGTCCCGCTTCCTGCGCGAGGAGGGCCTGGTCGTCGTCGCGACGATCGCCTTCGGCATGGGCATCGACAAGCCGGACGTCCGCTTCGTCGCCCACCTGGACCTCCCGAAGTCCGTCGAGGGCTACTACCAGGAGACCGGCCGGGCCGGCCGCGACGGGGCCCCGTCGACGGCGTGGATGGCGTACGGCCTCCAGGACGTCGTCCAGCAGCGCAAGCTCATCCAGGGCGGCGAGGGCGACGAAGCCTTCCGCCGCCGGGCCGCCGCGCACCTGGACTCGATGCTCGCCCTGTGCGAGACGGCCCAGTGCCGCCGCGCCCAGCTCCTCACGTACTTCGGCCAGGAGCCGGCGACCACCTCCTGCGGCAACTGCGACACCTGCCTCACCCCGCCGGAGACCTGGGACGGCACGGTGTCCGCCCAGAAGCTGCTGTCCACGGTGGTACGGCTGAAGCGGGAGCGCGGCCAGAAGTTCGGCGCGGGCCAGATCATCGACATCCTGCTCGGCCGCCGCACGGCCAAGGTCATCCAGTTCGACCACGATCAGCTGTCGGTCTTCGGCATCGGCGAGGACCTGGCCGAGGCGGAGTGGCGCGGCGTGGTCCGCCAGCTCCTGGCCCAGGGCCTGATCGCCGTCGAGGGCGAGTACGGCACGCTGGTCCTCACAGAGGCGAGCGGCGCGGTCCTGGGCCGCGAGCGCGAGGTCCAGCTCCGCAAGGAGCCGAAGAAGCCGACGGCCTCCCGCTCCTCGTCCGCCCGCGGCGAGCGCAAGCCGAAGGCGGCGGCCGCCGCCGACCTCCCCGAGACGGCCGTCCCCGTCTTCGAGGCCCTGCGCGCCTGGCGCTCCGCCCAGGCCAAGGAACTGGGCCTCCCCGCCTACGTGATCTTCCACGACGCCACCCTCCGCGAGATCGCCACCCTCCGCCCGACGACCCTGGGCGAGCTGGGCGGCATCAGCGGCCTGGGCGAGAAGAAGCTCGCGACGTACGGCGAGGGCGTCCTGGAGGTCCTGGCCGGCCTCGCCCCGGAAGAGCCCCCGACGGCGGTCGCGGAGCCCTCGGCCCCGGCCGCCCCGTCCCGGAAGCCGGTGCCCTCCGCCCCGCACGACGAAGCCGAATTCGGCTGGGACGAGGAGCCCCCGGAGTACGAGTGAGCGGGGCCGGCCGCGGCGGACCCTATCGCGGGTCCGCCGCCCGGCGGCGCGGCGTGATGGCGCTGAGGTCGAGGTCGACCGGGAAGGGGACGGACACCTTCATCCGGTCGTGGAAGATCCCCGTCGAGGTGTAGGCGCCGGTGGCGGGCTCCAGCTCGAAGACGTAGACCACGGCACGGCCGTCGTGGTTCTCCACCCGCCAGAAGTGCGGAATTTTCGCCCGCGCGTACTTCACCGGCTTGGTTTCCCGGTCCCGCGACCGCGACTCCGGCGACACGACCTCGATGGCCAGCTGGACGGATTCGGCGGGGAAGCGGGTCTGGCTCGGGTCCTGGATGACCTCGCCGTCCACCACGATCACGTCGGGTTCGGGCCGGTTGTAGCGGTCGATGTCGATCGTGAACTCACGCACGACCTCCAGGTCGGGCGGTGCCAGTGATTGCAGCTGCCACTCGAAGAAGCTGACCGCCCGAGAATGGAACAGGCTCTGCGGACTCACGAAAACAAGGCTCCCGTCGATCAGCTCCGTATGCGGAGGCAGATTCGGGAGTGTGTCCAGGTCATCGGCGGTCCAGCCGCCCTCGGGCGGGACCGCCCACCGCGGCTCGGGGGCCTCGGGTTCGATGCTCATCAGTGCTCCCATGGACGGAGTCTCGCGGGAGTCTTCAGCGTATCCGCCGGGAACCGGAAGCGGTTCCCCTGAACGTGTGAACGAATCACGCGCCCTTGACCGCCACGCCCCGCCCCGCATAGGCCCGCACATCCGCGTCCGGGTCCGCGACCGCCCCCGCCAACGCCTCCCGGGCCCCGGCGCATCCCGGTGACGCAGCAGCGCCAGCACCGCCGCCTTGCGGACGTCCGCGTTCGCGTCGGTCAGCGCGGCGGCCAGCGGGGCCACCGCGGCGGCCGGTGAAGCCGAGGTCAGCCCCCTCGCCGCGCCCGCGCGGACCTGCCAGGCGGGGTTCGTCAGGTCGGCGGCCGCGCGGTCGGCGTACGGCTCCGGGCAGCCCGTCTCCGCCAGTGCGCCCAGGGCCGCCGCGCGGACCAGCGCGTCCGAGTCGTCCAGGAGCGGGGCGAGCGGGGCCGGGGCGGGGGAGTGGACGGCGGCCAGGCCCTTCGCCACCGCGACGCGGACCTCGCGGGCCGGGTCGTCCGCCGCGCGGGAAAGGCCCGCCACGGCGTCCACCGAGACCAGCGCCCGCACGGTCTCCACCCGGACGCCGGGGTCCGGGTCGCCCAGCGTGTCCGCGTACAGCTCCGCGTCGCCCAGCCGCAGTGCCCGCAGGGTGTCCAGGGCGGCGGCGCGGACCACCGCGTCGGCCGAGGAGAGCGCGGTGGCCAGCGGGGTGCGGAGCTCCGGGGACGGGGGCAGGACCTCCACCAGTTCGCGCAGGGACGCCGCGACGGCCGCGCGCACGGCGGGCGGCGGCGACGGGCACGGTGTGCTCGCGGGTGCGTTCGGCCGGCATGCGGTGGACCATACCGACGGGGTACGGGAGTTGGTGTTGCCGCAGTGTTGCGCCATCAAGGGGGCCCGGCGGAACGGCCCTGACCTGCGAGGACGGGACCGGCCGGGGTGAGATCCGCCACCCGCCGGTCCGGGATGCGGACCGTCCCCGCCCGGTCCGCCGCGCTCACTCCGCGGGCACGACCCGCCCCGAGACCTCGCCCAGCCCCACCCGCGTGCCGTCCGGCCCCGGTGCCCACGCGGTGATCGTCACCGTGTCGCCGTCCTCCAGGAACGTGCGCTTGCCCTCGGGCAGTTCCAGCGGGTCGCGGCCGTTCCAGGTCAGCTCCAGGAGGCAGCCGCGCTGGGACGGCTCGGGGCCGCTGACGGTGCCGGAGCCGAAGAGGTCGCCGGTGCGCAGCGATGCGCCGTTGACCGTCATCTGGGCGAGCTGCTGGGCGGCCGTCCAGTACATCGTGGAGAACGGCGGCTCCGCGACGACGTGCCCGTTGACCGCGACGGAGATCCGCAGGTCGTAGCCGCCGGGCTCGTCCTCGTCGGCGTCCTCCAGATAGGGGAGCAGGGGGAGGTCGCGGGCGGGTGGGGCGGTGCGGGCGGCGTCCAGGGCCTCCAGCGGGGTGACCCAGGCGGAGACGGAGGTCGCGAAGGACTTGCCGAGGAACGGGCCGAGCGGGACGTACTCCCATGCCTGGATGTCGCGCGCCGACCAGTCGTTGAGCAGCGAGAGCCCGAAGACGTGGTCGCGGAAGTCCGTGAGGGCGACGGGTTCGCCCTGCGCGGACGGGGTGCCGACGACGAAGCCGACCTCCGCCTCGATGTCCAGCCTCACGGACGGACCGAAGACGGGTGCCGGGTCGGCCGGGCCCTTGCGCTGGCCGGCCGGGCGGACCACATCGGTGCCGGAGACCACGACGGTCCCGGCGCGGCCGTGGTAACCGATCGGCAGGTGCTTCCAGTTGGGCGTGAGCGGCGCGTCCGCGTCGGGCCGGAAGATCTGGCCCACGTTGGTGGCGTGGTGCTCGCTCGCGTAGAAGTCGACGTAGTCCGCGACCTGGTAGGGCAGATGCAGCGTGACCGCGTCCAGCGGGTGCAGCAGCGGTTCCATGTCCGCGCGGTGCGCGGGCACCGTGACCCATGCGGTGAGCGCCCGGCGCACATCGCGCCAGGCGGTGCGCCCGGCCGCGAGCAGGGCCATCAGGTCGGGCTGGGCCAGGAGTTGGGCGTACGGCGAACCGAGCGCGAGCGCGGCGGCCCCGGCGTCCAGGACGTGGCCGCCGATGCGGACGCCGACGCGCCGCTCGCCCGGGCGGTCGGGGGTGGAGAACACGCCGTACGGCAGGTTGTGCGGGCCGAAGGGGTCGCCCTCGGGCACATCGAGCGGACTGCTCTGCTCGGGCATCGTTCGCTGCCTCGCTTTCCGGGTCGCTTGGGGTCAACGTTACGACCTCACCCGCGAGGTCACCCGGAAGTCCGCGGGATGCTCTTCTCCCAGGTCCGGTGGAAGACGACCTCGCCGCCCTCGGTGCAGACGACCTCGTTGGCGGTGTGGAAGTCGTCCGCGTCGGCGGTGATCTCGGAGCGGGTGTCGATCTGCACGTCCCAGGACATCTCCGGCCGGTGCAGCCGGATCGTCCAGTCGGACCGGGTCCGCGCGGAGAGCGGGTCGCCTTCCTGGATGGTGTACGTCTCCATCGCGTTCTCGGTGAATTCGAGCCCGTCCGGGTAGACCCGCGTGCCGCCGTAGCGGGGGTCCACCTCCAGCCGCCACTCGCCCTTGGCGACATCGCGGACGACGAGCCGTTCGGGGCGCGGCTCGTCCAGCGTCTCCGGGTAGGACACGCCGAGCGGTTCGGACTGCTCGGGCTCCTCGAAGCGGATGGCGGGGTCCTCGGTGTGCCGCCGCACCGGGAGCTCGACCAGGCTGCCGTCCGCCTCCAGGGTGAAGCCCGCCGAGCCCGCCTGCGGCCAGATCCAGGGCCAGTACGAGGAGGAGACGGCGAGCCGGATGCGGTGGCCGGGCGGGAAGGTGTGGCCGATGCCGTTCAGCTCGAAGGTGACGTCCTCGGTGGCGCCGGGCGGCCAGTCCTCGGTGCGGTCGCGGCCGCCCCGGGCGGCGAGGTTGAGCGCGCCGCGCGTGACGAGGGTGGAGGAGCCGTCGGGGGCGACGTCGCAGAGCCGGGCGACGGCCTGGCCGCGCGGGGCGTCCATCGTGAGGCGCAGGCTCACCCGGGGGCGGCCCAGGATCTCGATCGGCGCGTCGGCCACCGGGAATTCGAAGCAGAGCGATTTGGCGTCCTCGTCGCGCTGGTCCGGCGGCAGGTCGGCGTCGTTGCCGAAGGGGAAGAACCGTCCGGCGTCCAGCCCGGTCTGCTGCGGCGAGCGGACGATCTGCGGCCCGCCCTGGAGGGCGTACGCGACCGGCGTGACGTTCTCCGAAGGCCAGCTGGTCTCGCCGACCCAGCGTCCCGGCAGCGTCTCGTACACCGTGGCGGGCGGGTGCGACTCGCTGATCCAGGACCTCAGCAGCGGCTCCGCCATCACCCCGGTGTCCTCGTCCTTCAAGTGCTGGTCCCACCAGCGCAGGGTTTCCTGGAGGAAGCCGATGCCCGGTCCGGGCGGCAGCCCCCGGTCGGGGTACTGGTGCGACCAGGGGCCGATGATCCCGCGCACCTTCGCCGGGTCCAGGTGCTCGACCAGCCGGAGGACGGTGTCCCGGTACGGGTCGTGCCAGCCGCCGACCGCGAGGACGTTCGCCCGGATCGCCGAGTAGTCCTCGCAGACGCTGCCGTGCTTCCAGTAGGCGTCCCGGGTCTGGTGGGACAGCCAGGTGTGGATGAAGGGGTCCACCGCCTCCAGCCGGTCCAGCCACATCTGCCGCCAGTCGTCGCCGACGTCCGCCGGGTCGGGCGGCCGGCAGACGAAGGCCAGCATGGTCGCCGCCCAGGCGTGCATGTCCACGGCGAGGACCGAGCCGCCCATGTAGTGGACGTCGTTGTCGTAGCGGTCGTCCGCCGAGCACACGGTGACGATCGCCTTCAGCGGCTCCGGGGCCAGCGCGGCGATCTGGAGCGAGTTGAAGCCGCCCCAGGAGATCCCGAACATGCCGACCCGGCCCGTGCACCACTCCTGCCGCGCCAGCCAGTGGACGACCTCCACCCCGTCGGCCAGCTCCGTCGCGTCGTACTCGTCGCCCGGCATGCCCTCGCTGTTGCCGTGCCCGCGTACGTCGACCCGGACGGAGGCGTAGCCGTGTCCGGCGTACCAGGGATGGCGCTGCCAGTCGCGCGGCGCGGTCCAGTCGCTCAGCCGGTACGGCAGGTACTCCAGCAGCGCGGGCACGGGTTCGTCCGTGACCGGCCGCCAGATCCGCGCGTACAGCTGGGTGCCGTCCGCGAGCGGGATATAGAGGTCCTCGTGGGTCGTCTCGTACGGGAACGCGGTCTGGATGTGCATGGGCGTACCTCAGTGGACGGGGTGCATCGTGCGCCTGAGCCAGGGTGCGGCGGCGATGACGGCCACACCGGCCACCACCGCGACGGCGCCGTTGACACCGAAGTAGGCGGGGTTGGACACCTCGCCGTACAGCTTCACGATCTGGGCCTGGATGCCGTTGGCGAGGGCCAGCGAGAGGAACCAGAGGGCCATGGTCTGGCTGGCGAACGCCTTCGGGGCGAGCTTGGTCGTCGCCGACATGCCGGAGGTCTCCAGCAGGATGTCGCCGAGCCCGAGCAGCAGATAGGAGCCGACGATCCACCAGGCGGCCATTTTGTACGTGTCGCCGGTGTGCCCGGAGGTGGGCAGGACCATCAGCAGGAACGAGAGACCGCCGAGGATCACCCCGATCGCGATCTTGTTGGACGCGTGCGGCTGGCGCGGCCCCATCCGCGCCCAGACGGCCGCGACCACCGGGGCGAGCAGCACCTCGAAGGCGCCGAGCGCGGAGGCGTACCAGCTCGCCGGGAAGTGGAAGCCGAAGATCTCCGTACGGGCGTTGGTCGACGCGAGCAGCATCATCGTCGAGTACGCCTGGAAGAGGATGAAGTTGAACACCACGGACGCCAGGAACAGCACCACGTACGGGCGCAGCCTGCCGCGCTCGTCGGCGGTGACCCGGGGGCTGCGGAACATCACCACGAAGTAGACGACGGGCGCGATCACCGAGATCAGGGTGAGCAGGTCCACGAACCGGTCCATGGTCAGCCACCCGGCGAGGGCCAGCGCGGTCGCGACCACCGCCACCACCACCGCGCCGACGGCGATGAGCAGGACCGCCCGGCGCATGGGCCCGGGGGCCAGCGCGTATTCGGCGGCGTGCTTTCGCCCGGCCAGGTGACGGCGGCCCGCCACGTACTGGATGAGGCCCAGCGTCATGCCGAAGGCGGCGGCCGAGAAGCCCCAGTGCCAGCTGGCGTGGTCGCCGAGCCAGCCGGTGATCAGCGGACCGAGGAACGCGCCGATGTTGATGCCCATGTAGTAAAGGGCGAAGCCCGCGTCCCGGCGCTCGTCGTCCGTGCGGTAGAGCTTGCCGACCATCGTCGCCACATTGGGCTTCAGCAGCCCCGTACCGGCGCTGATCAGACCGAGGCCGACCCAGGTCATCGCGTCGGTGGGCACCGCCATGGCGTAATGCCCGCAGGCGATCAGGATGCCGCCGTACAGCACCGCCCGGTACGAGCCGAGGATGCGGTCGGCCAGCCAGCCGCCCGCCACGGACACCAGATAGACGAGCGTGCCGTACGCGGCGGAGACGGAGGCGGCCGTCCCGGCCTCCATGCCCATGCCGCCGTCGGCGACCGTGTCCGCGAAGTAGAGGACCAGGATCGCCTGCATGCCGAGGAACGAGAACCGCTCCCAGACCTCCAGGCCGGACAGGGTCATCAGACCCCGGGGCTGGCCGAAAAAGGCGTGGTCGTCGGCCGGGGGTGGCTGCGCCGGTTCGGTGTCTGCTGCTGTGGGGGACAAAGCGGCAACTCCTGATCGTATGAGCTGATCCCGAACATACCGGCGGTGGCGGGAAGGCGCCCACGGTGATCCAAAGGGGACCGGATACGCTGACTTGAGTGGTGACAACGACACATCGACATTCCGTGTGATCGTCAGCAGACAGGAGATCCCCTCGTGACCGTCGTCGGGCCGTTCGGACTGAGCGTGCGGGACCAGGCTCTTGAAGCCGGTGTCCAGGCCGGTTTGGCTGCTGTCGAGTCGGGCCTGCTCGATGCCACCAAGAGCGACGTCCCCTTCATCACGGAAGCCGCCCAGCACCTGGTGCGCGCGGGCGGCAAGCGGTTCCGGCCGCTGCTCGCGATGCTGGCCGCCCAGTTCGGCGACGCCGACGCGCCGGGCGTGGTGCCCGCGGCCGTCGTGGTCGAGCTGACCCACCTGGCGACGCTGTACCACGACGACGTCATGGACGAGGCCGATGTACGGCGCGGGGTCGACAGCGCCAATTCCCGCTGGGGCAACTCCGTCGCCGTGCTGACCGGCGACTTCCTCTTCGCCCGCGCCTCGCACATCCTGGCCGACCTCGGCCCGGAGGCCGTCCGCATCCAGGCGGAGGCGTTCGAGCGCCTGGTCACCGGCCAGATCCTGGAGACCGCCGGCCCGCGCGACGGCCGCGACCCGGTCGACCACTACCTCGAAGTGATGCGCGGCAAGACCGGCTCCCTGATCGCCGTCGCCTGCCGCTTCGGCGCGCTGATGTCCGGCGCCGACGACTCTGCGGTGGACATCCTCACCCAGTACGGTGAACGGCTCGGCGTGGCCTTCCAGCTCGCCGACGACGTCCTGGACATCGCGTCGGACTCCCACGAGTCCGGCAAGACCCCCGGCACGGACCTCCTGGAGGGCATCCCGACCCTCCCCGTCCTCCACCTCAGGGCGCAGGCCGCGGCGGACGGCAAGCCGGACGACCTGGCCCTCGTGGAACTGCTCGACGGGGACCTCGGGGACCCGGACCGGCTCGCCGAGGCGCTGCGTCTGCTGCGCGCCCACCCGGCGCTGGCACAGGCCCGCCGCGACACCGTGCGGTACGCGCAGGAGGCGCGGGCCACGCTGAAGCCGCTGCCGGAGTGTTACGCGAAGCTCGCCCTGGAAGAGATGTGCGACGCGGTGGTCCACCGCGCGGGCTGACGGGCCGCAGGGCCTGTGAGGGCCGGGGTGAGGGCCGGGTGAGGGCCCAACCCCTACTGGACGGCGGAGAAATGGCCCTCCATCGTCATACCGAAGAGGTACGCGAGGTTGCTCCCGGGGGCTGACGCTTCGGGCCGCCCGATTTGGTCAGATGGAGAACAACCACTCCTGACCAAAACGGGTGAGAATGGCGGCACGGAGTGGACGAGTGCATCCCGACGGAAGCCGCCGACCACGGAGGTAGGGCACACATGGCACCGAACGACAGCGCGGAGACCAACGGCACGGCCGCCCGGAGGCCCGCCGGCCGCCGCAGGGCCGCGCGTTACATCGTCCCCGTCGCGGTGGCGGGGGTGGCGGCCGCGACGATCGGCCTGGTCCCCGCGCTCGCCAGCTCGGGCGACCCCGATCTGCCGAAGATCACCGCGCAGGAACTCATCGAGAAGATCGCCGCGTCGGACACCGAGCAGTTCTCCGGCACGGTGAAGATCAGCACCGACCTGGGCATCCCGTCCATGGGCGGCCTGGCCGGCTCCTTCCTGTCCGGCGCGGCCGGGGGCGGCGACGGCGGCAAGGGCGGATCGAGCGCCGACCCGCAGAGCAAGCTCACCGAGCTGGCCTCCGGTACGCACACCCTCCGGGTGGCCGCCGACGGCCCCGACAGGCAGCGCCTGTCCGTCCTGGACCAGGCGTCCGAGTACAGCCTCATCCACAACGGCGACGAGGTCTGGGCCTACGACAGCGGCTCCAACGAGGTCTACCACGCGGACGGCAAGGGCAAGGCGCCGCACGGCAAGGCGCCGCACGGCAAGGCGCCGCACGGCAAGGAGCAGGCCGCCCCCGAGGGCGTCCCGACCACGCCGAAGGCGCTCGCCGAGGAGGCGCTGAAGGCCGCCGACGGCACCACGTCCGTCACGGTCGACGGCACCGCGCGGGTCGCCGGGCGCGACGCGTACCGCCTGGTCCTGAAGCCCGAGCAGAAGGGCTCCACGGTCGGGTCCGTCACCGTCGCGGTGGACGCGGAGAACGGCGTGCCGCTGAAGTTCACGCTTCAGCCCAGCAGCGGCGGCAAGGCGGTCGTGGACGCCGGTTTCACCTCCGTCGACTTCGGGAAGCCCGCCGCGTCCTCGTTCGACTTCACCCCGCCCAAGGGCGCGAAGGTCACCGAGGCCGACGACGCCGAGGCCAAGGCCAAGGCCCACGAGAAGCCGCGGGGCGACCTGGGCAAGCTCAAGGACGCGGAGGGCGTCGGCGCGCCGACGATCATCGGCAAGGGCTGGAACAGCATCGCCGAGTTCAAGACCCCCGGCGGCGCGGCCCTGCCGTCCAAGGCGTCGAAGGACGTTCCGGCCGAGGCCCAGCAGTTCCTGGACGCGCTCGGCGACAAGGTCACCGGCAAGTTCGGCTCGGGCACGGTCTTCAAGACCCGCCTGATCAACGCGCTGATGACGGACGACGGCCGCGTCTACGTGGGCGCGGTCACCAAGGACGCGCTGGTCGCCGCGGCGAACGCGGGCTGACGCGCGAGCGCGGCCGAGCCGCGAGGTTCCTTCGCCCGCCCCGCCGTGCGTGCCGCGCGCGGCGGGGCGGGCGCGACCGTACGACCAGTGGGGAGCACGCATGGCAGGGCCCGACGCCACGCCCATCGGGCGGCCCGGGGCGCCCGGCGCCGCGCCCGTCATCGAGACGCGCGGTCTGACCAAGCGCTACCGGGGCGGGCAGCTCGCCGTGGACGGGCTGGACCTCACCGTCCCCGGCGGCAGCGTCTTCGGCTTCCTCGGGCCCAACGGCTCCGGCAAGACCACCACGATCCGGATGCTCATGGGCCTGATCGCCCCGACCTCCGGCACCGCGAGCGTCCTCGGCCGCCCCATGCCGGAGGCTGCGCGCACCGTGCTCCCCGAGGTCGGCGCGCTGATCGAGGGGCCCGCGCTGTACGGGTTCCTGAGCGGCCGGGACAATCTCCTCCGGTTCGACCGGGCCGACCCCACCGCCGACCCGCGCACCCGCGCCGCCCGGGTCGGCGAGGCGCTGGAGCGGGTCGGGCTCGCCCCGGCGGCCGGCAAGAAGGCGCGCGCGTACTCGCTGGGCATGAAGCAGCGCCTCGGCCTCGCCGCCGCCCTGCTCCGGCCGCGTCGGCTCCTCGTCCTGGACGAGCCGACCAACGGCCTGGACCCGCAGGGCATGCGCGAGATCCGCTCCCTGGTCCGGGAGCTGGCGGCGGACGGCACCACGGTGTTCCTGTCCTCCCATCTCCTGGACGAGATCGAGCAGGTCTGCACACACGCGGCGGTGATGGCCCGGGGCCGCCTGCTGACCCAGGGCCCGGTCGCGGGCCTGGCCGCGGGCGGCCGCCTGGCGGTGACCACGCCGGACCCGGCGGACGCGGCGCGGGTGCTGAAGGAGCGGGGCGTCACGGGCATCACGGTGGACGGCGACCGGGTCCGCGCCGACGCCCCGCCGGGCACGGTGGACGCGGCCGAGCTCAACGCGGCGCTGGTCCGGGCGGGCGTCCGGGTGCGCGCGTTCGGCGTGGAACGGGCTTCGCTGGAGGACGCGTTCGTGGCCCTGACGGGAGAGGGATTCGATGTCACGAGCTGAAACCGCGCCGGAGACCCTGTCCGCAGGGCGCAACCCTCTCTGGACCCTCGGCATCCTCCGCTCCGAGTTCGCCACCACCCTGCGCCGCCGGCGCACCCTCGCGCTGCTCGGTGTGCTGGCCGCCGTCCCCGTCCTGATCGGGATCGCCGTGCGCATCGAGACGGCGGACGGCTCATCGGCGGGGGCCGGGGGAGGGGACGGCGGGCCCGCGTTCCTGTCCCAGGTGACGAACAACGGGCTCTTCCTGGTCTTCGCCGCGCTCGCCGCGACGCTCCCCGTCTTCCTGCCGATGGCGGTCGGCGTCATCGCGGGCGACGCGGTCGCGGGCGAGGCGAATGCGGGGACCCTGCGTTATCTGCTGGTCGCCCCGGCCGGCCGGACCCGGCTGCTGCTCGCGAAGTACGCGGCGACGCTCGGCTTCTGCCTGGTCGCGACGCTCGTCGTGGCCGCGTCGGCGCTGGCGGTGGGCGCGCTGCTGTTCCCGGTGGGCGAGGTCACGACGATCTCGGGGACGACGATCGGCTTCGGCGAGGGCCTGGTACGGGCAGGGGTCGTCGCGGTCTTCGTGGCGGCGTCCCTGACCGGCTTCGCGGCGCTCGGACTGTTCGTCTCGACGCTCACGAACAGTGGCATCGGGGCCATGGCGGCGACGGTCGGAGTGCTGATCACCGTCCAGATCGTGGACACCATTCCCCAGCTGAGCGGGGTGCACCCCTATCTCTTCCCGCACTACTGGCTGTCCTTCGCGGACCTGCTGCGGGAGCCCGTCTACTGGGACGAGCTGCTGAAGAACCTGGAACTTCAGGGGCTGTACGTGGCGGTGTTCGGCTCTGCGGCCTGGGCCCGGTTCACCACGAAGGACATCACCGCCTGACCGGGACACGTGCCCGCACCGTCGGCCGGCGAGCCGTCCCCCGATCGGCTCGTCGCGGCACGAACGGCACGAACGGCGCGGAAACAGAAGGAACGAGCCGACACGGTACGTTCCGTTTCCGCCAGAGCATTGTTCGACTTGTAGCGACGCACTGTCAATAACGTTTGGCTCAAACAGACCTATGCTCACCGAATGAACACATCGCCGAGTTCACTGCGCAGGAGCGAGAGCTCACGCAGGGCGACCCTGCAAGCCGCCCTCGACCTGTGTACGGAGAGGGGCTACGGGCGGGTCACGGTCGAGGCGATCGCGGCGCGGGCGGGCGTGAGCAAGAAGACGATCTACCGCTGGTGGCCGTCGAAAAGCGCGGTCCTGCTGGAAGCCTTTACGGAGATGCTGGTGTCGGCGACTCCGTTCGTGGACACCGGGGACATCGCGAAGGATCTGCGTACCCACCTCACGGGCGCGGTGAACGTCCTCGCCGTACCCCCCTTCGGCCCGGCCTACGCGGGCATCCTTTCGGAGCTCCACCACGACGACCAACTGGCTGAAACAGTTCGCACACAGCTCATCGACCCCCGCTTCCAGGAGGCGGTCGGCCGGCTGCGGAGCGCCCGGGACCGGGGCCAGATCCCGCCGGACGCGGACCTGGACCTCGCGGTGGAGATGCTTTACGGCCCGCTGTACTACCGCCATGTGCTGCGCAAGCCGATGCAGGACGCGGAGGACGTGGCGAAGCTGGTGGACCATGTGCTGCGGGCGCTGGGCGCGACCCTGTAGGGCCTCAGCCGTAGAGCCGTTCCAGCACGACCGCTATCCCGTCCTCCTCGTTGGACAGCGTCACCTCGTCGGCGGCCGCGCGCAGCTCCGGGTGGGCGTTGCCCATGGCGACGCCGTAACCGCAGCTGCGGAACATCGGCAGGTCGTTGGGCATGTCCCCGAAGGCGATCGCGGTGCGCGGGTCGACGCCCAGCTCCTCGGCGGCGAGCGCGATCCCGGCGCCCTTGTCCATGCCGTACGGCTGGAGCTCGACGGTCCCGGGGCCGGAGTGCGTCACCGTGGCGAGGTCCCCGACGACCGCGCGGGCCTCGGCGGTCAGCGCCTCGTCGCTCAGCTCGGGGTGCCGGATGAGCACCTTGATCACGGGCTCGGCCCACAGCTCGTCCCGGTGCCGGGTGCGCTGCGCGGGCAGCGTGGCGTGCGGCAGCCGGTAGCCGGGCTCGACGAGCGTCCGCCCCTCGGCCCCGTCCTGGTCGACGGCCGCGAAGACCTGCCCCACCTGGGCCTCGATCTTCCCGAGCGCGGCCCCGGCCGCCTCCCGGTCGAGCGTGACGGCCCGCACGGTGCGCCGCGCCCCGGCGTCGTACACCTGCGTCCCCTGCCCGCAGACGGCCAGCCCCTCGTACCCGAGCCCGTCCAGCAGCTCCCGCACACCCGGCACGGGCCGCCCGGTCACGACGAGATGCCGCGCGCCCGCCGCGCGGGCCAGGGCGAGCGAGGCGCGGGTCCGGACGCTGACGGTGTCGTCGCCGCGCAGCAGGGTGCCGTCCAGGTCGGTGGCGACGAGGGCATATGCGGGTGGGATGAGCATGGCAACAAGCGTAGGCGCCCGCGCCCGGAGCCCGGCCGGAGTTGTGGCGGGGCGGGGGCGTGGTGGCCCCGGCCGGGACGGTCCCGCCCGTCACGCGGCGGTAATCGTTACAGGCCCCCGGCGGGCGAACCTGCCGGGGGCCTGCTGACTCAGCTGGACATTTGATGCGCGAGCCACCCCATGGCCGTTTCGGTGGCGATCAGTACGAGGGCCGCGCGCCAGGGCAGCGACCAGGATCTTCCGGGGCTGCCCGAACCCAGTTCGCCCGTGTGGCGGGCATAGGCGGCGGCCTGGTCGATCGTCGACCGGGCGCGGTCCGTCCGGCCCATGTCCAGCATCGAGGAGCTGAAGGCCCAGGCGTGCACCACGAAGTCACCGGTGCCCCTGATCTCCAGGCCCGACCTGCTACGCCTGGCATCCACGAAGGAGGTCCAGGGCATCCATGCGCGACCCAATGGGTTGATCACCCGGATTCCCTCGCCCCGGGTAAGGACCACCCGTGACCTGACGACCGCCGACCAGGCGACGGTGCACGCCAGGCCGGTGGCCACACCCAACCGGAGCACGGCCATGCCGTACGACACCCCGGGGTCCAGGTCGATGGTGATGACCGTCATCAGGTTGACCACATGGAGGGCGATGATCAGCACCACTCCGGCGGCCACGGACCCTTTGCGGCGCAACACCAGCACGTCATCGCTTTTCATTCGCCTCACCGCGTGCAGTAACTGGGGCTGAATCCGCCCACGCCGCATCCGACCAGCGCCATCTTGGCATTAGTCGACATGTTGACATAGGTGCGAGCGGCGTCGAACGCGCCCCCGGATGAGCGGGCGACCGCCGACGATGTGAAAGCTGCTCTCCACGTGCTTCCTGTTGCGCGGCCGAGTGCCCCGGCCGCGCCGAACCCGGCCAGTGTGAACAGGGCGTCCGTCGTCATCTGGGAATTCCACTGGCCGTTTCCGATGGCCTTCGCGTTGTTGGCCACGAAGACGGCGGCTCCTGCGGCCAGACACCATCCGGCGGAAGCGGCGACACACACGACGAAGGCGCCGACCTGAAGCATGCCCCGCCAGTGCTCCTTGGTGAAGTCGATCGCACCCATGACCGCGTTCACGTGGGCGTCGACGTAGGCATGGGCGTCGCTCTTCGCGTTGTCCCAGGCCGCGCTGAAGTTCCCCTTGAAGAGGTTGCCGAGGACGCCGTCCTTCTTCCGCTGCTCCGCCGCCTCCTTGTTGGCTTTCTCCGCCAGGGCCTTCTGCCGGGCGGCAGCGGCCTGGGTGGCGCGTTTACGGGCGGCCGAGTCGTCGATCAGGTAGTGCGTCGGGCTGGCCTGGTAGGCGGCGTAGCGCTTGCGGGACTCCTTGTCCTTCTTCGGGGTCTGCTTCCAGTTCCACTTTCCGCCCTCGTAGGTGTACCCGGCGTCCATGCCGCGGTCCTTGGCCCACTTGTTGTCGGCGGTGGTGCCGCCGTCGGTCGGGCCCAGGGGCCGGAGGCCGTCGGGGTCGGACATGGTGACCGGTGAGTTGTCGGCGTAGCTGTAGCCGTTCAGCGACTGCGGCTGCGTCACGTCGAGGACCGGGTCCACGCTGAGGAACTGCCCCGTGGAGGCGTCGTACTCGCGGGCCCCGATGTGGGTCAGACCGGTCGAGTCGTCGACCGGCTTGCCGAGGAACCCCTTGTCGGTGGGCCAGTCGCCGCCCGTCGTGGTACCGCGGTCCGCACCGAACGGGGCGCTGCGGCGCTTGACGACGGCCTGGGTGTCCGAGGCGATCGCCAGGGACTGGGTGCCGTGCTGGTCACCGGCGGTGAAGAACAGTTTCTCCTTGCCCGACTGGTTGGTGCGGAACGCCACCGTCATGGAGCCGGCCCCGTAGGAGCGCTCGGCCCAGGTGGTGCCGTCGGCCTTCAGATGGAGCTCGGTGGTGCCCGCGTACAGCACCCGGTCGCCGTTCTGGGTGGCGCGGATCAGCAGGGTGCCGTCGGCGGCGTACAGGTAGTCGGTGTCGGTGTCGCCCGCGCTGACCTTGCTGAGCCGGCCTTCGTCGGACCAGTCCAGCGTCTGCGTGCCGGTGCCCGTGGCCGCGGGCCGCCGGGTGGTGTTCCCGGTGGCGTCGTAGGCGTAGGACGCGCCCGTCAGGGTGCAGTCGGTGGTGCTGGTTCCGGTCAGGGTGTGGGGCTGGTCCGCGCCGTAGCAGTAGGCCGTCGTGGCCATGCCCGATGCGGTGTGCTCGACCTGCTTCGCCCGCTGGCCCGCCGCGTTGTAGCTCCAGCTGGTCCAGTACGGCGACGGGCCGCCGAGTGCCGTGGTGCCACGGTCGTCGGAGCACTTCTGCGAGGCCGGGGTCCACGCCTCGGTCAGGCGCCGGTGGCCGTCGTAGGCGAAGCACTGCGTCTCGGCGCTCTCCGAGCCCCCCAGGGTGGCGGGGTCGGCTATGGAGGTGACGTTGCCGGCGTCGTCGTAGCCGTAGGTCAGGTCCTGGAGCATGTACGCGTGCGTCTGGTCCGTGACATGGCTGCGCAGCAGGCGTCCGGTGCCCTCGTCCCAGGTCTGGGTGACGTACGCGTTCTTGGCGCCGGAGCCGCCGGTGCCAAGGGTGAGCTGCTGGACCTGGCCGGTCGCCGAGTAGTCGGTGGCGCGGACGTAGCCGCTCGCGCCGGTGACCGATTCGACGGCGCCGAGGTCGTCGTAGCCGTACTCGACGGTCTCGGCGGACAGCCCGCCCAGAGCGGGTTCGGTGTAGTTCTGCTGGGTGCCGTCGATGTTGTAGTACTTCTCGAACTCCAGCGTGCGCGGTGTCCCCGCGCCGACCAGGGGGTCGTCGGCGGGCAGCGTCAGGCTGGTGCCGGTCGGCCGGGACAGGCTGTCGTACGCGGTGACCTTCTGGGTGTAGGCGTCGCCGGTGCTGCCGCCGACGTAACGCACGGTGCTGTCGGCCATGCCCTTGAGCAGGCTGTCGTAGGTGTGCGCGGTCAGCTGGTGGGCGTCGGAGCGCGAGCCGCTGTACGTGGCGGTGACGCGGCCGAGTTCGTCGTAGTCCGTGAGGACCGCCTTGTCCCGGGCGTCGGTGACCTTCACCGGCTGGTCGAGCTCGTCGTAGACGGTGGTGCTGGTGCCGGCGTCCGGGTCATGCGTCGTGGTCTGGCGGCCGAACAGGTCGTAGGCGTAGGTCCATTCCGCGCCGTCCGGTCCCGTGATCGCCGTCTTCTTGTCGTCGAGCGAGAAGGCGTACTTCACCGGGGCGTATCCGGAGCCGGCGAGTCCGCCGCCGTACTCGATGTCGGTGGGGCTGGTGCCGGCGTACTCGCGGGTTTCCACGGTGCGGCCGCGCACATCGAAGATGTTCCGGGTCGCCGAGCCGCCGGCCACGGCCGAGGTGGCCGAGGAATCACCGGTGTAGCTCGTCGTGACGGTCCACTTCTCGGCGCCGTACACGTACAGCGATGTGGCGGTCGTGCGGCCCGCGCCGTCGTAGGAGGTCTGGGTCTGCCGCGGTGCCTCGCCGTAGTCGGCCCGTGTGTAGGTGCCGCTCGGGGCGGTGGTGCTGTCGTAGATGTTCGCGTACGTCTCGTATGCCTTGCCGCGCGAGTCGTAGCGGGTGTCGGTGAGAATCCGGCCGCCGCGCGGGGACGGCGTTTGGGTCTGGAGTTCGCGGAGCATCGAGTCGTACAGCTGGTAGCTGGTGTTGTACGTGGTGCCGTCGGCCTTCAGCGTCGACGTCGACACCCACGACGGCGCGGAGTTGTCCAGGTGGTAGGCGAACGTGGCGCTCGCGGCCTGGCCCGCGGCCTTGTTCCGGTTGGGCTGCCAGACGGCCGTCAGCCGGCCGAGCGCGTCGTAGGTGCTCTCGGTCTTCTTCAGGTTCGGGTCGTAGCTGCGCAGCGTGGTGCCGCGGCGCGGGTCGAGGAACGTCGCCGTGCGGAAGCCCTTGGCGTCCGTGGCGATGGTCTTCGTCAGCGGTCCGGCGCCGGCCGGGGTGTACGTCGTCGAGGACGTGTTCCCGTCCGCGTCGGTGCTGGACAGGGTGCGGCCGAGGGCGTCGAAGGTGTCACGGCTCAGGGTGGCCCAGGCGTTCGGGTCGCGGTCACCGTCGGGGTTCGCGCCCGCCGGGTAGCCGGCAGCGCGGCCGGTCCAGGTGGCGTCGCCCTTGGCGGGCTTCTGGCCGGCGTTCCACGCGGTGGCGTCGGCGTCGTCGTACACCGTCACGGTGTCCGAGAGCACGTCGCCGCGGGTCGCGCTGTTCGCCGGAAGGTCCAGGTCCTTGTCCGGGGTGGCGCAGGTCGCGGCGACGACACGGGTGCGCGAGACGGCGTCCAGCAGGTTCGCCGAGGTGTTGCGGGCGTACCAGGTGCGGGTGCACGTCTCATCGCCGGTTTTCGTGGTGTCGCCGCCGTCCTCCACAGTGCTGACCATGCCGTAGGAGTCGAACGTCTTGGTGGTGCTGGTGGACCGCCACTTCTCGGGAACCGTCAGATACGTGTAGGAGGTGGTCCTCACCGTGTCGACGAAGCGGGCCACCGCGTCGGGGGCGCCGGGCACGGTCTGCCGGGCGGTCTCCTTCGACCACGGGTCTTCGACGGTCGCCGTGATCGCGGTGTCACCGTCGTAGGTGACCTCTTCCCGCAGCCGGCCCTGGTACTGCTCGCTGTCCTTGACGGTCGCGGCGCCCAGGGCGGGCGAGGACAGCGGGGCGACGTTGACGGACTTGGTGGAGCCGTCCTTGTTCTTGTCGCCGTCCATGCCCTGGAGGTAGAGGGAGACCCGTTTGGTGCGCTTGCTGCCGGTGGCGCCGGAGTAGACGGTCACCTGGCGGTAGCCGCGCCAGTCCGACCAGGTGCGCTCGTCGGCCGGGGTGAACGGGGCGTCGCTGTGCCGCCAGGCGGCGCCGGCGTAGGAGTACGCGTTCTCGACCGGCTCGTTGCCGCCGGTCGGATCGGTGGTGACGACGGCCTCCACGCGGTACTTGTGGAACCAGTCGACGGACGCCTCGGTGGCGCCGTTGACGTTCCAGTACTGCGGGTAGCAGGGGCGGGTGTTGGTGTCCTCGGCGGCGCCGGCGACCTGGCTCGCCGTGCACTCGGGCGCGGAGAGCGTCACCGTGGTGATCGCGCCGGTCTCCGAGGTGATGGTGGAGACGCGCGGACGGGTCAGCGGCAGCACGTCGTCGGTGGCGTCCACCCGGTTGGGGCGCATCTGGTACGTGAAGGTCACCGGGTCCTGGGTGAGGGGGGTGCCTGCCTTGGCGGTCCGTCGCAGCGAGGTGAGCGTGAGCACCTGGTCGGAGCTGTCGCCGATGTCCCCGCCGTCGAGGTACTTCTGCTTCAGCGCCCAGGAGTCGACCGGGTCGAAAGCGGCCGAGGAGGCGTTCCAGGAGAAGGTGTCGATGCCGGTCAGACGCTTGCGGGTGAAGAAGGACGGCGCGGTGGCGTAGCAGTCGTCGGCGCCCTTCGCGCATATCGCGTCGAAGGGGACGTCGGGCCAGTTCTCGGCGGTGTCCTTGGTGAGGCTGGTGCAGTCCGACGCGGTGCAGCGTTCGGCGTGCGAGAAGGTGACCTTGGCGTCCGGCTTGTCGGTGAACAGGGCGCCGGCGCGCAGACCGTAGTCGATCTCCTTGAGGTAACCGCCGCGGACGTACGCCGCGTTGGCCGTGCTCGCGTTGTTCTTGGCGTAGTGGTTGGACTCCTTGGTGTACCAGTAGGTCACCGCGTTGCCGTGCGGGTCCTCGACGTAGTCGAGGTTCCAGCGCCACGCCTGGGCGACCGAGCGGTCCGCGAAGGCGCTGCCCTTGGAGTAGCCGGGCTCGCCGGAGTCGTCACCGAAGACCGGGACGGTCCAGGTGGAGTGGGTGCGCTGGTTGTCCGCGCCGTCGAGCTTGTCGAGGCCGAAGACGTACTTTGTTCCGTCGCCGGTGACGACGGTCCAGTACTCGCCGTCGTCGTCGCCGTTGTCGGCACCGGTGGAGCGGGTCACTTTGGAGGCGTCGTCGCCCGCGAGGTGCCAGTGGCCGGTGTCGTCGTCCTTGACGAGCTGCGTCGAGGAGCCGTTGAGCACCAGGGTCGCGTTGTCGTACTTCCAGCACTGGTCGTGGACGCCGCTGTGGCCGTCCTTGTCGCAGCTGCCGTAGGAGCGCTCGACGTAGGAGCCGGTGAGCGAGAAGCCCTCGCCGACGGTGGTGCCCTGGTTGTTGGTGCCGGCGGTCCGGCCGTCGATGCCTGCGGAGTCGTAGGACAGTGACAGTTCGGGGCTCGGGCCCGCCGCGGCGGGCGGCAGGTCGAAGTCGTGGGACCAGGTGAAGGCGCCGGAGCCGGCCCCCGCCTGCCACGAGGACGACTCGGCGAGCGGGGTCGCCGTGTAGTCACCGCTGCCGGTGGCCGCCCCGCCGCCGGACGCGGTTACGGCGAGCACGGTCGCGGAGGCGACCGCCTGGGTGGACACGCCCGCGTCGCCGGCGCCCAGCGGCACGGTCGCGGACAGGGTGTGCGCGGTGACGTCGTTGGCCGTCGCGAGGGGGGTCTGCTCGCGGCACTCGGCCTTCCGCGGGGTGGTGAGCGCGCAGGCGGGCAGTTGGACGAGGTGCAGCCGCCGGCCCCAGTCGCCGCCGACCGCGCCCGCGAACGAGCTGTAGTCGACGGAGAGTTCGGCACTTCCGGGGTTCTGCGCGGTGGCGGTCAGCAGTACGCCGGTCAGCCCGGCGCGGCGGACGGTCTTCTGGTCGAGGACCGCGACCGTCGCGGTTCCGGCGGCGGCCCGCGCGTTCTTCTTCCCGGTGGCCGGGGCGAGGCGTACGGGCAGCCCGCCCGGAGTGGCGGCGGCGTGCTTGCCGCGGGCGAGGGCGACGTCGCTCTCACCCGGCTTCGGCCACGAGGTCCTGCGTTCGGCGGTGGCGCGCTCGGCCCGTGTCGTGTCGGCGGCCTTTTCGGCGGCGACCCGCTTGCGGAGCTTCTTGGCGCCGGGGGACGCCTTGTGCACCTTGCTGACGTGTTGGTCCGGTACGCCGGGGCGGCCCAGTGCCTCCGCCGCCGCGGCGATCGGGGCCAGAGTCGTCGGGACGGCCACGGCCACGGCCAGGGCCGCGGCCAGCTGCCGGGGCCTCAGCAGACGTCTGCCGCGCGCTCCGAATGTGCCAAATCTCATGTGTCTTCCCTGCTCGATCCCCGGTGTGGGGGCGTGAAAGGGGGCTTCCGGGCCGCTGAGGGCAGGCCCGGGGCAGGGCCGGGCCGCCGGTGCTCCCGCACCGCCGCGCCCGGCCCTCGGAGGCCGCGCCGGACACATCCGGCGCGGCCCCGGTCAGTCGCCGACCGTCTCGTCGATCTGCGCGGACGAGGCCATCGCCCCGGCCCACAGCCGTACGTCGGCCAGGCTCGCGGGCAGGTAGTGCCCCCAGGAGCCGCTGTCGAATGCCTTGCCGAGAGCGAAGTCGCCGTGTCCGGTCTTCGCGGTGAACGGGGTGTCGGCGCCGTTCCGGTTGTGGCCCAGATACAGGCTGATGGTTGCGGCCTGGGCGTCGAACACACCGGTCAGACGGACCGGGCTGTCCAGCTCGGCGGTCGCGTCGGAGGTGACCGAGCTGAACGTGCCGTCGCCGTTGAGCCGCCCGAAGTGCCAGATGCCCACGGGCACCGTCTTCTCCTCGAACGTCTCCTCGTCGACGACGGTGTCCTTCCCGGTGACCTCGTACCAGAGGCCCCAGGCGGAGCCGTCCGAGCTGCGCTGGCCGAGGACCTGGCCGACGGTGCCGACCGGGCGGGCGGCCAGCGCGGCCCCGTCCAGGGAGACCGCCGTGGTCACTGTGAACGAACCGGTGTCGTCCACCAGCGGGCCGGCCGTCGTGGCCGCGCCGTCCGCGCCGTCCAGCACGATCGCGCCGTCCTGGAGCGAGGCACCACCGGCCAGGGCCAGGGTGTGCCCGTAGCCGGAGGCGGTGTCGGACACGGTGGTGCCGGTGCCGGACGCGGGGGCCCAGGCCGCCATCAGCTCGGCGCCGTTGAAGCCGTCGCTGGTGGCGAGCGCGGCGTCGTCGGCGATCTCGCCGTCGGTGAGGGCGCGCTGCCAGGCGCTGACCTCGTCGATGGAGCCGGGGAAGTAGTCGCAGTACGAACCGCGCCAGTAGGCCCGGCCGATCTCCAGCGGACCCGACGCCTGCCACGAGGGAGCCACCGTGTGCGTGCCCTGTAGCTTGCCGTTGACGTAGAGGCGGATCTGCTTGGCCTGCGAGTCGTAGGACGCCGCCAGATGCGTCCACACCCCGAACGCCGCGGGCTGCTTCGCGACGATCAACTGCTCGGTGAGATTCCCGTTCGTGTCGTCCGTGGGCGAGGTCCGCAGCGTCCAGGTGCCCTGCGACTCCATGTACGACAGGTAGAAGCCGCTGTAGAAGTCGCCGTCCTGGCCGAGCACCGTCCGGTTGCCGGTCGCACCCGCGTCGAGTCTGGCCCAGGCCGAAACGGTGTAGGAGGCGCGGGTGTCGACGACCGGGCCGTCGGTCACGGCGTACCCGGTGGAACCGTTCAGCGCCAGCCCCCGGTCGGTGACCGGGGCGTCGAGAGGTGCGCCGGAGGCGTCCCGGGTCAGTACGCCGCGGCGGCCCCGGTCGTCCCGGGTGGCGCCACCGGCCAGGGCGGCGTGGTGACGGGTCGAGCCGGCGGCGGTGCCGGAATCGGTGGCCGCGCCGTCCGACTCGGCGAAGTGCCAGCGGCCCACGGGTCCGTCACCGGCCGCCACGAGGAAGTCCAGCAGGCTCTGCGCGCCGGGGCCGGTGGAGTCCTTGGCCCGGACCGCGATCCGTTTCGTGCCGGCGGTGTCCGGGGTGACGGACACGGTGGCCTTGGTGCCGCTGCCCGTGCTCGTCCACTCGCCGTCCGGCTCCAGCCGGTACTCGTAGCCGGTGACGTCGGAGTCCGCGCTGTTCGGGTTGAAGGTGAAGGACGCCGTCTCGCCCGGACCGCCGTGCGGTGCGCAGGCGTCGGCGGTGCACTCGGTGTACGGCGAACCGATCGTCACCCGCGGTGCGTGCGGCCGTTCGGCGTCGACCTTGAAGTAACACCAGCCGGTCGTCGACCCGTTGGACGGGCCGGACAGGTAGCTGGAGCCGCCGTTGTAGTACGAGCGGACCCAGGCCCGGTAGCGGTAGAGGGTGCCGTCGGCCAGCGAGGGCCAGTTCATGTTGAGCGCCGTGTTGTCGCCCACGTACCCGGAGGAGGGGCGTAGGTCACCGTTGCCCGCAGGACTGTCCAGCCAGGTGCCGCCGGAGTCCTGCTGGTCGATGTCGAAGTAGACGCGCAACTGGGCACCGCTCTCACCACCGGAGGCGGTCTGTGCCGTGGCCATGAGGTTGGGCGTCGGGTCGGAGACGATCTGCGGATCGGCGGCGTTGGTCTCGCAGACCGGCTTGTTGCCGGCGTTCAGGCCGATCCCCGAGGGCTTGGCGGGCAGCCCGACGTAGTCGACGGCGAGTACGGCGTCGTTCTTGAAGCGCTTCCAGGCCGAGGTGTCCGACTCGTCGTGGGCGCGCAGCTCCAGAGTGAGCCGGGAGAACTTGCCCGCGGCGAAGTCCTTCACCGTGGGGGTCAGGTTCTCGTTGGTCTCCTCCGGGTTGTCGTTGAACTCGATGGGCGCGGAGGGCTGCGAGGGGCTGCACGCGGAGCCGCGCCCGGCCGACACGTACCGGTCAACCATCCAGTCCAGTTCCTTGGGCCGCGAGGACCAGGTCGTGGACGAGGAGATGTTGTTGGTCCGCACCAGGTCGACCCAGCGCGCGTCACAGGTGAACGACCAGGTCTCGGTGGCGCGGAAGGTGGCGTCCAGGACCTGCTTGCCCTTGAGGCCGGAGGGTGAGAACTCGAAGTACAGCTTCTGGGTGTACCCGCTCCCGCAGTAGTAGCCGCTCCAGGTCCCGCAGTGGCCTACCCCGACCCCCTGGCCGTCGGAGCCGTTGCCCCAGCCGTAGGACTCGTAACCGTCCGAGCGCAGCAGGGTGCGTTCCGACTCGCCCCAGGTGACGGTGGGGTCGATGTAGATCGGGTACTGGTCGGCGGCCGTGGCACGGACCAGGCCGCTGTCGGGCACCACCGACAGGGAGGAGTCCGTCACCTGGGTGTCCATCACCGCGACGTCGTCGTCGTGGGCCGGCTGCTGGGAGCGGTCGACGCCGCCTCCGTCGGAGGGGGCGTCCTCGGATGAGCCGCCCTCGGCCGGCGCGGACTTCGCGGCGGACTTCGCGGCGGCCACCGTGGGCGTGTTCCCGGCGGCACCCGCCGAGTTCCACATCTGGGCGCGTGGGGCGCGGAACAGCGTACGGCCCTGCTCGTCCACGGCCGCCAGGCTGCCGCCCGACTGCTTGCGGATGGTGAGCCCGGTGGCCTTCAGCGCGTAGTCGATCTTCTTGAGCTCCGGATCGGCCGCGGCCTCCGGCGTCTTGACGACCAGCACCTGGCGGTAGCCCTCCACCGTGGCGGTCATCCGCAGGTCGACGTCCGGGAGGACATCGGCGTACAGGGCGGTGGCACCGTCCAGCGTCGGCGCGGGCAGCTTGCCCGGCCAGCCGAGGCTCAGCGAACGTCCCTGGTCGGCGATGCGCACCAGGGCGGAGCCGCCGCCGCCGCCGGAGAACGCCATGTCCACCGCGGCGGCCTTCGGTGCCACCGAGCCGTCCGGGCGGCGCTCCAGGGTGTCGTCCGGCTGCTGCCAGCCGCCGCCCTCCTTGGGGACCCGCACCGGAACCGCCGAGTCCACCAAGTGGAAGGAATAACCGTCAGGGTTCGCGTACGTCGTCTCGTACGGCGTGCGCCGGCCGACGAGCTCCACCCGCTGTCCGGTTTCCTCGGCCTGGGCCAGGGCCTTCTGAGCCTCCGTCCGTGCCGTGGGCTCGGCGGCGGCCGATGGCGTCACCAGTCCCTGGCTCTGCACTCCCACGGTGATCGCCGTGGCGAGCAGCGCCGTAGCGAAGCGTCTGCCGTCCCATCGCCTGTGACCGCGTCGTGCGCGCGGCACGTGCCACCTCATTGTTCCCACCCCGGACTCACATCTTCTTCACACTGACCCGTGCACTAAATCCGCAGGTCAAGGTGATGGCAAGCAGTCCATATGCGGGGCAAACCGGAAGATTTCCTTGTGAGTGGGATCGCGCCGGACGCGGCGCCGCGGGGCCGGGGCGAGGCGGAGTGGCGGAGGGGGTGCGGCGGTCAGCGTCGGCCAAATCGCACGGCATGTGGTGGGGTTGGCCGGCGCTGCCCGAGAGCTGATGTGCCGTCATTTGCTACGTCGGCTCCGCGTTGCGGACGCAACGGGTTGTAACGAAAACGAGACCGGCCTGTACGGCGTGCGGTGGCCGCGCTCCGCCCTGGAGGGCGGCTATGTCATGCCGTGGGCGGGATTTGATGGCTGCGCCTGATTTACGCCTGCGACGCAGGAAATCAACGATGCGGGGCGGGTGGGGCGTCCCCACCCGCCCGGTCCTCGGCTCAGGCCGGTCCGAACCCGCCCTGCCTGACGCCCGCGACGAAGGCGGCGAACGCGTCGGCATGGAGCCGCATGGTGGGCCCGTCCGGGACCTTGGTGTCCCGGACGGGGATGGTGCCGGTGGTGGCGACGAGGTTGGTGGCGACCGCGACGCAGTCGCCGCCGTTGTTGCTGTACGAGGACGTGTACCAGCGGGGGGATTCGGTCGCCACGGGGCTTCCCTTCGTAGGGTGGATCAGAGGGTGTTGAACCCGCCGTCCTTGATGCCCGTCACGAAGGCCGCGTACACGTCGGCGTGGAGACCGAGGGCGGGGCCGGTGGGGTTCTTGGTGTCCCGGACGGGGATGGTGCCGGTGGTGGCGGCGAGGTTGGTGGCGACCGCGACGCACTGGCCGCCGTTCTCGCTGTACGACGAGGTGTACCAACGGGGGGATTCGGTCGTCACAGGGTGCCCTTTCGTAACTTGCTGATCATGGCCACGGACGCGGCGCGTTGCAGCGATTCGGCCTGAAGTTGATGGTAGTCCGTCAGGATGGGCACCACGGAGTCGTTGTCGCGCTCAAGGTGGCCGCGATTTGCTGACTCCGCGTACGAGATGAGCGATCGGTCCGGCATCGTGAGCACCGTTACCGGCAGCGTCATCGGGCGGCGAACACCGATGCTGAACGGTGCCACCTGGAGAACAGTGTTCGGCAGCTCGGAGAACTCGATCAGGCGCTGGAACTGTGCGTCCATGAGGGCGCTGCTCCCGATCGGCCTGAGCAGGCAGCTTTCGTCAAGCACCACGACAATCAGCGGTGCTGGCGTTCGCTCTAGGGTGGCCTGGCGCTGGGCGATCAGGGAGATCCGTTCGTCCGCATGCTCACGGGTCGCGACGCCTCGCTTCACGGTGCTGTCGTTGAGGGCGGATGCGTACTCATGCGTCTGCAACAGTCCAGGTATCACGCCGACCTCGTAGAGCCGGATCTCCACTGCGCGCGCCTCGTGGTCCACGTACTCCGGAAACCCTTCGAGCAGCGATCGATGCTGCGCGGAACGGCACGCCCGCCTGAGTTGGTCCCCGGTTCCCAGCGCCCTGTCAGAACTTGCCGCAAACCGTTGAGTTGATGCCCTGCGACCAGTTTCTACGGCGGAAATATGCGCCCCCGAACAGCCCGCCCGGGAGCCGAGTTCGTCCTGGGTCCAGCCGCGCTCCTCTCGTAACCTGCGAAGCAGTGCCCCGAAGGCCGCGCGGGGGGACTGCTCGGGGTCGAGTTCCTTCCGGTTCACCATCGGCTGTCCAACTTGTCTGTCAGTTTCCGTAAGTTGATGACATGCCGACTCTAAGCCACGCTGAGTCCGCTTGGTAGTGGAACGACTACGGAGAGGGACAGTCATGTCCGAAGAGGAGCAGGTTCCGGCCATCGGGGCGATCGTCGTGGACGTTGGGCGGTGGGATCAGCCGCTGGTGGGGGAGTTCCGAGGGGTCGCCGGCCCCTACTGGACGCTCCGGTCACCGAAGGGCGGGACCGAGTGGGAGGTCCGGCCGGAGCACACCCGGGAGGCGACCCCCACCGAACGGCTCGCGGCGCGGACCGCGAGGGAGAACGCGCGGAGCCGGGGCGAGGTCGCGTGAGCGCCCCGGCGGAGCCCGAACCGTGCCGCACGTGCCAGGAGTTCGACCTCGAAGAGGCCGTCGCCCGGAGCGAGCGGGACGGCAGCCGGGAGACGGACGCCCGGGTACTGCGCCGCCGCCACGTGGCCGCGGACCACGACGACCGTGCCTGAAGGCGCCCGAGTCGACGGACGGCCGGCCGCCCGGTCAGGCCGGCCGCCAGGCCCTCGCTTCGTCCGCCATCGCCGCGCGGGCGCTCTTCACGCGGGGGTCGGCCCGGCCGCCCGTCTTCGCGAGGTTGAGGGGCGGCCGGAGCGCGTGGAGGACGGCGGTCTCCGCCTCGTCGAGCACGGCGCCGGCCGGCCCGGTCCAGACGGAGAGCCGCAGCCTCGCGTGCATCCACTGCGTCAGCCGTTCGTCCCCGGCGCTCTCCAGCGAGTAGTTGGCGCTGCCATCGGGCCGGGCGACGTTACGCGGCACGGCCCGCAGCCCGAGCGGCTCCCGCAGCAGCGCCGCGAGCGTGCGGCGCAGGGTGGAGGAGCCGGTCCGGCCCGTCGCGAAGTGCGTACGCACATCGCGGCCGGCGAGGCTGCGTTCCGCCTTGCCCACATAGAGGGGCCGGCCGGCCGTACCGGCGGCGAGATCCCGGATCGCCGGCAGGTCCCCGTACACCGCGTAGAGCCCGGCCGCACCCGGGACCGCCGTGAGCGCTTCTTCCGCCGTGTGGCGGGGCCCGTCGGTCAGGGCGCCGAGGGCGGCGACCACTTCATCCATGGCGAGCACCCTAGAGACCCATGCGCACGGACGGGAAAGGGCCGCCGCATCCGTACCTTCGGTCCTGACTAGGACCAGCGCCCGATGGCACACGGCCGCGTGATCTCTAAGCTCACTGCCGTCCACGGCCCCGGACGCGCCCGCCGGCCATCGCCGGGCCCGTCCCCATCGGGAGGTACCACAATGCCGGCTGATTCCGCAGCTCACATCCGCTTCGCCCGGCCCTCGCGTGACCTCCGGGCGGCAGAGGACTTCTGGGTCTCGGGCCTCGGCCTCGGCGTCCTGTACCGGCATGCGGCGGACGGCACCCCGGGGCGAAGCTCACTGCTCATGGTCGGCTGGCCCAGCGCCGGCTGGCATCTGGAACTCGTCCACGATCCCGCGGCGCCCGTGGAGCCACGGCCGACCCCCGAAGACCTCCTGGTCGTCTACCTCGGCGAACCGGTGCCCGACTCCCTGGTGGAACGGCTTGAGCGGCACGGCGGGAAGCGGGTGCCGGCTCACAACCCGTACTGGGACACCTGGGGCGTGACGCTCCAGGACCCCGACGGCTATCTGCTGGTGCTGTCCACCCGTACCTGGTCCAACTCGTAGACGGAACAACGGCGCTGGACACCCGGCACGCATGCGGCGGGAAGGTGCTGCGTCCCCCGCCCCCCCTTTCCCGGGCGGACATCCGTGCCGCATGCCCAAGGTGGCGCGTGGCGGTCAACCGCGCGGGCCTGTTCGCATCTCCTTCGCGGGGGACGGGGCGACCTCGCCCACGAGCGGGGCGACGAGCCGGCGGAGGTCGGAGATGTCCCGGTAGAGCACAGCGGTCATCCCCGCCCGGCGGGCCGCCTCGACGTTCGCCCGGCTGTCGTCCACGAAGGCGCAGCGGTGCGCGGGGACGCCCGCCCGCGCGGCGGCGATCTCGTAAATCCCCGCATCGGGCTTCGCGATCCGGACGCGCGAGCTGTTGACCACGTCGTCGGCAAGGCCGGTGAGGCCGAGCCGGGCGAGGTCGTCGTCGAGCCAGACGGTGGCGTTGGTGACCAGGACGACCGGGACGCTGCGACGGACCCGGCCCAACAGCTCGACCACCTGCTGGTCCACCCGGGACGGCGTATGGGTGAAGGCCGCGGCGAGAGCGACCGCCTGCGGGCCGGGGACCCGGGCGGCCAGCGCCTCGGCTATGGACGCCGCCCACTCGTCCCGGCTGATCCGGCCCAGCAGCAACGGAAGATCCCGCTCGGGCGCGAACGCGATCTCCATCGTGGTACCGGGAGCGATCCCGGCGGCTTCCTCCTGGCGGGTCACCTCGTCCAGATCGAAGAAGCGGATGACGTTGTCCAGATCGCACAACAGGGCGTCGAACGCGAGGTCGCTCATGGTCGGCGATCATGCCAGAGTGCTTTCCGGCGCTTGTTACCCGACAACGCGAATATCGGCGCTGTCGCATGGACGGCCCGGGCCTCGTCTCCGTACCTTCGACTGCGGTGGCCCTGCCGGGGCCGTGGACCAGGGGGTTCGACGTGGCTCGTGAGGAACTGACCCGGCTCACCGGGAACGGCAACGGCGAGTGCGGAAAGGACGACTGCCCGAACGTCTACCGTACGGCCGACGGTTCGTTCGTCGTTCAGGGAACGGTCTCCGAGGCTTTCACCCCGCCGGGAGGCGAGGGAATCGTGGAGATCCCCGAGAGTGTGCTGAGGGAGGCCGTACGTGTTCTTGGCTGGTGAGGAATGGTCGGCGCGGTTCGAGGAGTTCCGGCGCGAAGCATGGCGGCTGGAGACGCTGCCCCAGTACCTCATGCCGCAGGAGGAGGCCGAGTTCGCGGCGTTCGGGGCCGGGGCGCGCGTGGACCCCCGCACGGTCGCGAACGAGTACACGGACCGGCTCCGCCGACAGGTCGCGGAGGGGCGCTCGCAGGGGCGCGTACACATCGTGGCCCGGCCGCTCTCCGACTACCTGCGGTTCGAGTTCTCCCAGTACTACGCGCCTCACGCGCTGGCGGGGGAGCAGATCAGGATTCTGGACGTGACCGGCCGGGCGAACCCGCTGGAGGGCGTTCAGGACTTCTGGCTCTTCGACCGGTCCGAAGTGGTCCTCATGAACTACGACCCGGACGGCCGGCAGATCAGCCGCGAAGTCCACGAAGGGGACCCGGCGCCGTTCATCGAGCACCAACGCGTCGCGCTGGCCGAGTCCGTACCGTTCGAGGAGTACGTGAAGGGCCTTGGCGCTTGAGCCCGCGAAGCTGGGGCGATCCAGGTCGGACCTGGCGGCACTGCTGAGAGATGAGCGCAAGCGAGCCGGGAAAACGCAGACCTGGCTCGCTCGCCGCTGCAACATGTCCCAGACCAAGGTCAGCAACATCGAGGGCGGAAGGCTCACGCCGACACCGCTCGACGTCGAACTGATGCTGGAAGCCCTCGCAGTGTCCGACTCGCTGTCGGCCGAGATCCTGGTTCTGGCCAGAAGGGCCAACACGGAATGGCGGGACCACTGGTCATCGCGCCGCAGGGGGCTGGACAAGAAGCAGAACGAGCTTGCCGGGCTGGAAGACGTTTCCCGGCAATTCAGATTCTTCCTGCTTTCCATGATCACAGGTCTGCTCGCCACGCCTGATTATGTGCGGGCAAGCATTGCCGATGTTCCCGGGGATCAGTCGAAGACCATTGCGAAGAAGCTGGAGCGGCAGCAGGTTCTGCACAACCCCGCGAAGTCCTTCACCTTCATTCTTACCGAGCAAGCGGCCAGATGGCCCTTGCTTCCACCGGCGGCCATGTCCGTGCAGTTGGACCGGCTGGTTTCTGTCTCCCGGATCCCTCAGGTGCGTCTCGGGGTGATTCCGCTGAACGGGCACGTACCCGAGAGACCACTGAGTACGTTCACGGTGTACGACCGCAGGCTGGCTACCGTGGAGACGGGCACCGGTGCGCTGCTCCTTCGGGATCACAGAGATGTCTCGGCCTATCTCGCGGAATTCGAGAATTACGAGCGGCACGCTGTCTTCGGTGATGAGTGCCGCGAACTCCTGTCCGAGTGGTCCGTGGCCTTTACCCGACAACGCTAATAAGTCTGGTGGGTAACGGGTGCGGTGCCTAACGTGATTCCCGTAGCCGGAAGCCGAATGTGCCGGCACTGTCGTAGATCGGAGGCGCAGCCCGGATGACGCAGACGACCGCACCATGGGGAACGCAACGAATGGGGCCGTACGCGGCCACCGCCGAGATTCCGGCGTACACGCCCGTAATCGATCCGGAAACACAGATCGCCGTCATCGTGGACGAGCGCGGACAGACGGTCGAGTTGGGCAACCACGGCACCAGCACGAGCGGCCTCACCCCGACCTCGACCAGTCCCGGAGACGGGTCCGGACCCGGGGGTGCGAGCGACTCGGACAGCACCGAGTCGTACGACCAGGACCAGAGTTCAGGCTGATGAGCGACGGCAGGTCGGTTCTGGTGCTGAGCAGCCCCCACGATGTGACGGCGGATGTGGTGCTGAGGCTTCTCGCGGAGCGAGGGGTGCCCGTGGCCCGTTTCGATCCGGGAGCCGACCTGCACACAGGCGCGGTGCTGACCGCCTCCTACCAGCGGGGCGGTCAGCGCGGCACCTTGCGTACGGCCACCCGGGAGATCGACACCACTGGGATTCGGTCCGTCTGGGTCCGAAGGCCCTCTCCTTACGAGGGACCTTCGGGCCTCAGAGGCCAGGACCGCCGTTTCGCCGCCGCGCAAGCGCTGTGGGGTGCGGGAGGAATTCTTGCGTCGCTGCCATGCGCGCAGTACATCAATCATCCTTGGCGCAACCGGGCCGCCGAGTCCAAGCCCGCACAGCTCGTGGCGGCCGAGCACTGCGGATTCCAGGTGCCCGCCACACTGATCACCAACGACCCTTGTGAGGCACGGAGGTTCGTGGCCGGTCAGGCCGGTGGTGTCGTCTACAAGCCGCTGTGGAACACGCCGTATCGCGTCGACGGCCGGCCGCACAGCGTGTGGGTCCGCCGGGTGGGCGCGGACGAGATCACCGATGCGGTGTCCGTCTGCCCGCACATGTTCCAGGAAGAAGTGGCCAAGGCGTTCGACGTGCGGGTGACCGCTGTGGGCGGTCGGCTCTTCGGGACCCGCATCGACAGTCCAGAGGTCGACTGGCGTTACCGGCAGGACCTGATGACATGCGCGTCGATCGATGTGCCCGCGGCGGTCGCCCGGGCGACCGCCGCATATCTGGCGGCGTTCGGCCTGGTCTACGGCGCTTTCGACTTCGCCGTCACTTCCGCGGGCGTCTGGCACTTCCTTGAGTGCAATCCGAATGGCCAATGGGCCTGGCAGCCGGTGGCAATCACTGCGGCGATCGCTCACGCCATCGCCGACCAACTGGAGAGGGGCCCCGAGTCGTGAGCACAGCAGCACAGCTCCGCGCAGCCATGGTGGACGGACTGGCCGAGGCCGGCGTCTTCGCCGGACCCGGGTGGAGGGCGGCCGCCGGTGCGGTGCCTCGTGAACTGTTCACCGGGTCCTACTTCAGGCCCGTGCCCGGCACCGCCCCGACCCGGTTCCGACCGGTCCGGCAGGAGGAGCCCGGGTGGCTGGAGGGGGTGTACGCGGATCAGACGCTGATCACCCAACTCGACGGCCGCATCAGGCCGGACGACGTGTCCGGGGAGGCAGTCCAGGGCTCGCCCTCGTCGTCTTCCACGTTGCCGTCGTTGGTGTTGCGCATGTGGCAGCGGCTAGGGGCCGAACCCGGGTACCGGGTGCTGGAGATCGGCACCGGGACCGGGTACTCGACCGCTCTCGGAGCCCATCGCCTCGGGGATGCCGCTGTCACGAGCATCGAGTACGACCCCGAGGTGGCCGCGTCCGCCGCGACGGCGCTCAAGGCCGCCGGATACGCACCTCGTCTGCTCATCGGGGACGGGCTGCGGGGCGCCCCGGACGGGGGGCCGTACAACCGGCTGATCGCCACCTGCTCGGTCCGGTACATCCCGCTGCCCTGGCTGCATCAGGTAGAGCCAGGCGGGAGAATTCTGGTCACGCTGTCCGGATGGAGTTATGCCAACGCCCTCGCGTTGCTCGAAGTGACCGGGCCGGGAGAGGCCGCCGGGCGGTTTCTGCCCGGCGGCACCAGCTTCATGATCGCCCGGCCGCACGACCGGCCGCCCCGTCCGACGCTGACGCTGCTGCCCGGGGACGAGCGCGCGAGCCGTATCGACCCAGCGAAGCTGGACGACTGGACCGGTGGTTGGATCGCCCAGCTCGCGGCGCCGTCGGCGGAGCGCCTGGGAGCGGGACCGGACCAGATCCTCTGGGACGTTGCCACCGGTTCGCAGGCCCGGACAGCGCCTGACTCCAGGGGTGGGTGGACCGTCGTGCAGCGAGGGCCCGTACGGCTGTGGGACCGGGTGGAGGAGGCGGTGCGAAAGTGGCAGGCCCTCGGTGAGCCCGGCCAGGAGGCGTTCCGCCTCACCGTCTCGGCCGCACGGCAGCGAGTGTGGCCGGCTGCCGACGAGGGCCTGGGGTGGGAGCTGCCAGTCTGAGCCGTGTCCGGCCCCTCTGGTGTACGAACACCGTCGCCGGGTAGGCGAGTTGGGTGGCGTCTGGGACGGGGGCGGGGATGGTTGCCGGGGTGGTCGCGCGGGTGCGGGGGGTGTTTCTGGAGCCTCGGCGGCCTCGGGCCCTGGGGGCGGTGCTCGGGCTCGGTGCGGGGGTCGCGATCGCAGGGGCCGGGGTCGGGTACGACGTGGCGCACAGCGCGCCCTTCTACTACGGGCTCGGCTGCTTCCTGGTCGACTTCGGCGCCATAGCCGTTCTGGTCACGCTCGGTATCCCCTCGGTGGCGCGCGCCGTGTCGTCGCTCCTGATCGGGATCCTCCTCGCCATCGGGGTCCAGAACGGGTTCCGCAGCGCGGTCCTGGACTCGCGGGGCGAGTGGGTGACGGCCACGGTCATCGAGGTGCGCCATCCGCATTCCACGTACACCAGTTCCGACAACCACAACTGCAAGCTCGAAGTGCAGGGGGACACCTTCTGGGTCCAGAACCTCGGGGAGTGCGGCCCGGCCACCCGCCCCGGAGACCGCTTCGAGGTCCTGCACGACCCCGAAGACCTGGTCGGCGTGGCAAGCGGCCACCCGCCGATCACCTTCGCGATCCTGATCCCGGGCACAGCCGCCGCCCTGCTCCTGCTGACCGTCCTGGGCGCCAGGGGCCTACGGGTGCGCACGGCGGAAACCCGGGCGGCCGCCCACCGCGTGGCTGACCGACGCCCTTGACGACACTGCGCCTCACCCTCAATCGTTTGTGGACCGACGCCGAGCACATAGTGAACCGGGGGCTGTCATGACGCTGCGATTCATTGCCAAGGACCCCAACACGGACGGGGCGAACTGCCCGACGGTTTGGGTGGACGAGGCCCGACAGGAGTTAGTGTTCCAGGGCTGGAAGACCGACGCCGATGTGCGGGCCGACTGCCTGAAGGCCGGCCCGATTCCGGAGACTGAGGAAGTCGTGCGGCTGCCCATGCGCATGGTGGCGGCAATTCGGGAGGCTTGTGATGTGGCGGACCGCTCCACCGTTCGGTGAACTGCTCGCAGGGTGTGAACGGTCCGCGGTGCACCTTGAGATGCGCGATCACTACGACGACCCGGACGAGGCCCCGCGTGTCGCCGCCTGGGAATCCGGGTTCCGTCCCGACCCCGCCGACCGTGCTTCCTGGTGGCGCCCCTGGCTCGACATGGTTGCGGAGACGGTCGCTCGCGGGGTGGAGATTCGCCGTGCACGCATCGTTTCGGAACCGGTCAGTCGCTACACCCGCTACCTCTACGACGGTACTTTCGCCAACATCGCGGCCGGCGAGCAGATCCGTTGGCTTCCTCGGAAGGCGGCGTCAGCGCTTGCGCTTCCCGGTAACGACTTCTGGCTCTTCGACGGAACTCTCGTTCGGTTCGGTTACTTCTCGGGTGAAGGCGCCTACTTGGGCGACGAGGTGACCGACCACTCTCCCGTGGCAGAGCTGTGCGCCACCGCTTTCGAGGCCGTATGGGACGCGGCGACACCCCACGACGCGTACAGGATCTGACGGCCGCAAGGAACCATGACCGCTTCCCCCTCATCGAGCGTTCAGGCCGCGCGTAAGGCTGTTGCGGAGCGCTTGAAGGAGATCCGTCGAGATGCGAATCTGACGGCGAAGGACGTTGCCGAGCGGACTGGTTGGTACAAATCGAAAGTCTCGCGGCTGGAGAATGCTGTCACACCTCCATCCGACGATGATGTCCGCGCGTGGTGTGCCGCCTGCGGTGCGGATGGGATGGCCTCTGACGTCATCGCGGCGTCCCGGCTGGCGGATCATGCCTATGTCGACTGGCGCAGATTGCAGCGGACGGGTTTGCGGAGGCTGCAAGAATCCTACGTTTCGCTGTTCGAGCAGACGCAATCGTTCCGCATTTACTGCTCGAACGTCGTGCCCGGCCTCCTCCAGACGGAAGGTTACGCTGCCGCCCTGCTGGGGTCGATCGCCGAATTCCGGCGCACTCCGAACGATGTGTCCGCTGCCGTGGCTGCCCGAATGCGGCGCTCTCGTATCGTTCGTGAGGGCGACCACAGATTTGCTTTGCTGGTCGAGGAATCGGTCCTGCGCCATCGCGTGGGTGGTGCGGAAGTGATGGCGGGGCAGCTCGATCATTTGTTGTCCGTCATGGCGATCCCTTCCGTGTCCCTCGGCATCATCCCCTTCACGGCTGATCGTGGAATGTGGATGATTGAGACATTCAGCATCTATGATCAGCGTCAAGCGCAGGTGGAGACACTGACGGCGCAAGTGAACGTCACCGCCCCTTCCGAGGTGGAGCAGTACGTCAAGGCGTTCAGGGAATTCGCGAGGATCGCTGTGTACGGCGCCCGTGCCCGTGACTTGATCACTTCTGCCGTGGACGCACTTTCCTGACTGCTGTGGAACTGCGTAGAACTGGCTGGCTCGCAGTGGCCTGCATTTCGTAGCGTGACGCCAACCGCACTGCCCGTGGTGGTACCCGACGGAACCACCGACCCGAGGGAGGGCACGCAATGACCACTTCGGTACCGGGGACGGACGGCCTCCGCTCCCCGAACACCGTGCTGGCAAATGCTGTCGACAGCACGCTGGACGTGCTCCGTCCGCGTATCCACGCCGAGAAACCGGACACGATACGGTTCACGGTCGGAACTCAGATCAACGGTCACCCGCACATCGGCACGCACCTGGTGCAGTCGCTAGCCTTCCTGATCGCGGAGCGGGCGCGTGACGACTACGGAATCGACGTGGACGTGGAGTTCCACGCGCTCGACAACGCCCCTGCCGCGACTGTGCGAGAGGCCACGAGCGGATACCGGTACCAGCGGACCTACCTTCACCAGCTCGGACCGGACGCGATTCGCGATGTAATCGCCGAGCACTACACACCGCTGTTCGCGGCGCTCTCGCTTCGGACGGGGGTCCGGTACACCCTGACGACCTACACCGAGCAGCAGAACAGCCCGGAGTTCCGTGCCGAGTTCATCCGCACACTGGAGCACCTGGACGACATCCGGTTCTGGCTCGACCCCTCGGCCGGCTCGGCGCACATTCGTCTTCCGTGCCCCGGATGCGGGTGGGCCGAGAAGTACGCGGAGCGGACGCGGCTGCTGGAACTCGACGACTCGGGCGCCCTGTTCGAGTCCGTCTGCCTGCACCACGGCCGTTACGAATCCGACGTGACGCCGCTGGGTGGTGGGTACGTGGACCTGTCCACGCTGTACCGGAACGTGGTCAAGGAGCGGTCCTACCGCCCCGATGGCACCCTGCGCGTGATGGTCAAGGGGGGCGACTGGGCGTTCGGCTGTTTGTTGGTGGATGGGGCACAGTCCGCCATTGGCTCTGCCGAGTCCGCTCCCGTGCGCGTCTTCACTCCCCAGATCCTCGGTCCTGACGGGGGCAAGCTCAGTAAGAGCCTGCTCCGTGAGGCCGAGACCGAGTCCGGCAGGAGCGCCCTGCTCGGGTGGCTTCTCAACCCTGCGCTGTGGCCAGGAGCCCCCGAGGACTATGTGGAGGCGTTGACCGGGTTCGGTGAGCTGCTGCTCTCCAGTCCCCGGCACTTCTTCCGGTCCTACACGACTACCGAGATGGAACGACTCATGAGCACCCGCCAGCCGACAACTCGCCGGTCCCGGACGCAGGGTTACCGACGCAACATGCAGATCTACAAGCAATACTTCGACCTGATCACCAGTGGAGAGAAGACCGTAGAAGTCCGCGTCGCATACGAGTCCATGAAGCGGGTCAAGGCGGGTGACCTGATCAACTTCACCTGCCGGGGCGAGAGCTGTCTGACCCGTGTGGTCCGCGTGGGGCAGTACCGGACGTTCACCGAGATGTTCGGCACCGAGGACGTGGGGGCCGTCAACCCGCACGCGACCGAGGAGGAGCAGCTTCGGGCGATCCGAGCCATCTTTCCGGCCGCCAAGGAGGCCCTTGGTGTGTTGGTGTTCGAGATCGAACGCGCGGAATCGGATGAGTGACCAGCGCCCTGGACGGGCCCTGGTCGTGTGCAAGGGGAACCACTGCCGCTCTCCGCTTGCCGCGCTGCTGATCGGTGTGCTGTCGGAAGGAAGGATCGAAGCCGCGTCCGCCGGGCTCCGCGACTGGCATGTGGGCATGCCCGCCCACCCCTTGATGGTCGCGGCGGCGACCGGGCTCGGCTACGACTTGACGGGGCATGAGGGGGCCGCACTGACGCCCGCGCTGGTCGAGTGGGCCGATGATCTGCTGGCCGTGGATGACGAGACCGCGCACGCGCTCGCCGAGCGGGCGCCGGGCCGCTCGGTGCATGTACTCGGAGGGGGAATCGCCGACCCCTTCGGGCAGGGGCGCGAAGCGTTCGTGGATGCCGCCCGCAGGATCGAGGAGGCCGCGCGGGCGTATGTGGCCGGCGCCGGAGCGGCGACCGGTCGGTGATGTCTGCGGAAAGGGCCTGGAAGCGGGGCCCGGCCCGCCGCCGCCCCGTCCCGCCGTCCCGGGCGACGGCCCCGCGTCAGCCCCGTAAACCCGCATCACCGCAGGTCACCGCATCCGCGCCCGCGTCCCACAGGTGTCCCGTGCCGACTCATCCGGCTCCCGGGACGGGAAGGCGTGGAGGGATGGGCTTCGGGCTTTCTAGGTTCATTGGCGTCGGCCCCGTCCGGGTCGTCGCACCCCTCAGGAGAGCCCCATCGCCCGGCATGAAGAGCACCTGCTCCGCCGTGCTGCCCACCCACTGACCTCGAAGGGCCTCGCATGACCGCGCTCGACCGATACCAGCCGTACCCGCGCCGCCGGGCCGTACTCACCGGAACGCTCGCGCTCGGCGCCGCCGCGCTGCTGCCGCTCGCCGTGCCGGGGCGGGCGCGGGCCGCGACGGGGCCCGTGATCTCCGACTGCGCGGCCTGGGGGGCGCGTCCGGCGAGCAGTCCGGTGAAGAGCCTGGCCACACCGCCGCAGAAGATCATCGTGCACCACACCGCGGACCCCAACTCCACGGACTACTCGCAGTCCCACGCCTTCGCGCTGGCCCGGTCGATGCAGGCGTACCAGATGGACACCGAGCACTGGATCGACACCGGCCAGCACTTCACGATCAGCCGGGGCGCTTACGTGATGGAGGGCCGGCACGGCAGTCTCGCCGCGCTCCAGGGCGGGGCGCGGCAGGTGGAGTCGGCGCACTGCACCGGGCAGAACACGGTGGCCATCGGCATCGAGAACGAGGGCACGTACACCACGGTCGACCCCCGGAGCGAGCAGTACGCCGCGCTGGTGGAGCTGTGCGCGCACATCTGCCGGCAGTACGGGCTGGCGGCCTACCAGATCTACGGGCACCGGGACTTCAACAGCACCGAGTGCCCCGGCGACCGGCTCTACGCCCTGCTGCCGCGGCTGCGCCAGGACGTGGCGGCCCGGATCGGCGGCGACCCGGCCCCGGCCGTGTGGCCCCTGCTCGCCACCGGGAACACCGGCGAGCGCGTCCGTACGCTCCAGCTCCTGCTGAACGGGCGCGGCGCCGCGCTCACGGCGGACGGCGACTACGGGCCCGCCACGCAGGCCGCGGTGCTCGCCTTTCAGCACACCATGCACGCGACCCCGGACGGCGTCGCGGGCCGCCAGACCTGGAACCAGCTCGCCGCGCCCGCCCGGCAGGGCGACTCCGGCGCGGCGGTGGAGGCGCTTCAGCGCCAGCTGGCCGCGCACGGCATCGCCACGGACGTCGACGGCGCCTTCGGACCCGGGACCGCGGCGAGCGTGGCCCGGTTCCAGACGACCCGGTCGCTGCCCGCGGACGGCGTCGTGGACGCCCGTACGTGGAGCCGGCTCGTCGCGTAGGGCTCGGGTAGGGCCTGATCCGAGGAAAAGCCCCAGCCCCAACTTTCCGTACCTCATCCCACAGGAGAAGAGTTCATGAGACGCGCAGCGTCCGTCATCACCGCGGTGTTCGCCGCCCTCCTCGCCACCCTGCTCGTCGTGCCGGCCGCCCAGGCCGCCGGCTGGCCCGTCGTGGACAGCGGCGACAAGGGCGCCGACGTCACGACCGTGCAGCACCTGCTGACCGCGCGCGGCTACAGCACCACCGCCGACGGGGACTTCGGCCCCGGCACCGTGAGCAGTGTCCGCAGCTTCCAGAGCGCCAACGGCCTGTCCGCCGACGGCGCGGTCGGCCCCGCCTCCTGGCCGAAACTGATCGTCACCGTCAGCAACGGCAGCAACGGCCCGGCCGTCAAGGCCCTTCAGGTCCAGCTCGACAAGTACGGCGCCGGGCTCGCCGTCGACGGGGCCTTCGGCGCCGGCACCGAGGCGAAGGTGCGCGCGTTCCAGCAGTCCAAGGGCCTGAGCCCGGTCGACGGCATCGTCGGCCCGGCCACCTGGGAGGCGCTGCTCTCCGGCTCCGGGTCCACCGGCGGCAGCGGCACCCTGACGCACGCCCAGGCCGCCGCCCGGTTCAACGCGGCCGGCATCGGCTGGGTCTCGTCCGGCAACTGCTCGGACCGCACCAGGAGCACCTGCACCTCCTTCGACGGGCTGCGCGCCACCACGGCCAACGGGGCCGTCGCGCTGAAGCAGGCGGTGGGCGGCTGCACGCTCACCATCACCGGCGGCACCGAGACCGGGCACGCCTCCGGCACGTACAGCCACGGCAACGGCTACAAGCTGGACTTCCAGCGGGTGGCCTGCCTGACCAGCCACATCACCGGCACCTTCACGCACACCGGCACCCGCAGCGACGGCGCCGCGCTCTACACCGCGCCGTCCGGCAACATCTACGCGGACGAGGGCAGCCACTGGGACGTGACCTTCGTCGGCTAGGAGCTGAGGGGGTGCCGGGCCACGGGGCCGGCACCCCCTTCCGCGCCTACTGCACGCAGAACTCGTTGCCCTCGGGGTCCGTGAGTACCGTCCACCGGCCCCCCGGCTCCTCCGCCTCGCGCGCCACCTTCGCGCCCAGCCCCACCACCCGCGCCACCTCGGCCTCGCGGCGCTCCGGGCCCGCGTGGAGGTCGAGGTGGAGGCGGTTCTTCACGGTCTTCGGCTCGGGGACGCGCTGGAAGAGCAGCCGGCGGCCGTGGCCGGTGCCGCTGTCCTCGTCGTACGGGTCGTCGGGGTGCCGGACCGCCGCCAGGTCGAGCCAGGCGCGCCGGCCGTGCGCGGTGGTGGTGAGTGCTTCCGGTACGGCCCCGAGGCCGAGGAGCCGTTCGATGAGGGGGCTGTTGTCCTCGATCTCGTAACCGAGGGCCTGGGACCAGAAGCCGGCCTGCGCGTGCGGGTCGGCGGCGTCGATGACGACTTTCCACTCAAGGGTCATGACCGGCATTCTGGCCCGGCGCCGGGGCTTTCGCTCAGGTCTGCGGCGACCGGGTCCGCTCCGCGCCCGCCGGTGCGGCCGTCGCCGTCGCGGCGAGCCGGGCCGCCTGTGTCCGGGCCCGGTTGCGACGGGCGGTCCGCAGCGCGTCCCAGGTGAGGACGATCAGCGCCGCCCACACCAGGCCGAACCCGGCCCACCGCTCCGGCGGCATCTCCTCGTGAAAGTAGGCGACGCCCAGCAGGAACTGGGCGATCGGGGTCATGTACTGGAGCAGCCCGATGGTCGAGAGCGGGATGCGGATCGCGGCGGCCCCGAAGAGGATCAGCGGCACCGCCGTGACCACGCCGGTCGAGGCGAGGAGCGCGGTGTGCCCGGCGCCCTCGGAGGTCAGGGTCGAGGTGCCCTGCGCGCCCAGCCAGATGAGATAGCCGAGCGCGGGCAGGAAGAGCACGGCGCTCTCCACGGTGAGCGATTCCAGGCCGCCCATGTCGACCTTCTTCTTGACGAGGCCGTACGTCGCGAAGGAGAACGCCAGGATCAGCGAGATCCAGGGCGGCTTCCCGTAACCGATGGCGAGCACGAGGACCGCCACGACGCCGGTGGCGACCGCCGCCCACTGCGCCGGGCGCAGCCGCTCGCCCAGGAGCAGGACGCCCATGGCGATGGTGACCAGCGGGTTGATGAAGTAGCCGAGGGACGCCTCGACCACATGGCCGCTGTTCACGGCCCAGATGTACAGGCCCCAGTTGACGGTGATCGTGGAGGCGGCGACGCAGAGCATCCCCAGCTTGCGCGGCTGCCGCAGCAGCGGGCCGATCCAGGACCACCGGCGCAGGACCAGCAGCAGGACCGCCACCACACCGAGCGACCACACCATGCGGTGGGCCAGGATCTCGACCGCCCCGGCCGGCTTCAGCAGCGGCCAGTACAGCGGGACCGCGCCCCACATCCCGTACGCGGCGAGGCCGGAGAGGAGTCCGGCCCGCTGGTCATTCGTCCCCTGCACGGGCCCTCCTGGTGGCGGCTGTCGTTCGATCGTCAACCACATGAAGGTAGCGCCGCCGGGGCCCGGTGTCATGCCCGTATCGTCAGACGGTCATGACACCGGAGGCGTACGGGTCAGAGCGCCGCGACCGCGGCGGCGACGGTGTCGGCCACCGGGGTGGTCGGGCGGCCGGCCAGGCGGGCCAGATCGCCGCTGGTGCCGGCCAGCCGGCCGCGCCGGACGGCCTGGTCCACGTCGACCAGGATCGCCGCGAAGCCCTCGGGCAGCCCGGCGCCGGCCAGGATCTCCTGGTGGACGGCGGCCGGGACGTCGTTGTGGACGATCTCCCTGCCGGTGGCCTTCGCGACCACGGCCGCGTAGTCGGCGTAGGACAGCGCGGTGTCGCCGCTCAGCTCGTACGCGCGGTTCAGGTGGCCCTCGCCGGTCAGGACGGCGGCGGCCGCGGCCGCGTAGTCGTCGCGGGAGGCGTAGGCGATCCGGCCCTCGCCCGCGCTGGCGACGACCGCGCCGTGCGCCAGGACCGGGGCCAGGTTCTCGGTCTGGTTCTCCGTGTACCAGCCGTTGCGCAGGAAGGTGTACGGCAGGCCGGAGTCCAGGATCAGCCGCTCGGTCGCCCGGTGCTCGTCGGCCAGCGTGAAGTCGGCCTCCGGCCCGCCGAGAATCCCGGTGTACGCGAGCTGGGCGACGCCCGCCGCCCTGGCCGCGTCGATGACCGCCGCGTGCTGGGGGACGCGGCTGCCGACCTGGTTGCCGGAGATGAGGAGGACCCGGTCGCCGGCGCGGAAGGCGTCCGCCAGGGTCTCGGGGCGGTCGTAGTCGGCGATGCGCAGCTCGACGCCCCGGGCGGCGAGGGCGGCGGCCTTCTCCTTGTCGCGGACCACGGCGGCGACCTCGGCGGCGGGGACGGTGGCCAGCAGGTGGTCCACGACGAGCCGGCCGAGTGCTCCGGTGGCTCCGGTGACGACGATGCTCATGGGGGGTATCTCCTCGTTCGGGCGCTTCGTTCTCACACCACCTTATGGAATGCGCTAACTAAAAGAAAGTGTACGAGGTGTGACCTACGCGAAAGCGCGCCGGTCCCGCCCGTGAGGGCAGGTCCGGCGCGCTCCGGCGTAAGACGTCAGCCGACCACGGTCCAGTGGTCGTTCCCGGCGAGCAGCGCCGCCAGGTCGCCCTTGCCGTGCCGCTCCACGGCCGTGTCCAGCTGCTCGGCCATCGTCGTGTCGTACACCGGCCGCTCCACGCTGCGCAGCACCCCGATCGGGGTGTGGTGCAGCGTGTCCGCGTCGGCGAGCCGGGACAGCGCGAACGCCGTCGTGGGGCTCGGCGCGTGCGCGTCGTGGACGAGGATCTGCGACTTGTTGTCCTCGGTGACCGCGACGACCTTGAGGTCACCGGTCAGCGAGTCCCGTACGACACCCTTCGAACCCTCCGCGCCGAAGACGATCGGCTGCCCGTGCTCCAGGCGGATCACCGCCTCCTGCGCCTGGTCCTTGTCCTTCAGGATCTCGAACGCGCCGTCGTTGAAGATGTTGCAGTTCTGGTAGATCTCCACCAGCGCCGTGCCCGGGTGGTCGGCGGCGGCCCGCAGCACGCTCGTGAGGTGCTTGCGGTCCGAGTCGACGGTCCGGGCCACGAACGACGCCTCCGCGCCGATCGCCAGCGACACCGGGTTGAACGGGGCGTCCAGCGAGCCCATCGGCGTCGACTTGGTGATCTTGCCCAGCTCGGAGGTGGGGGAGTACTGGCCCTTGGTCAGCCCGTAGATCCGGTTGTTGAACAGCAGGATCTTGAGGTTCACATTGCGGCGCAGGGCGTGGATCAGGTGGTTGCCGCCGATGGACAGCGCGTCGCCGTCACCCGTGACGACCCAGACCGACAGGTCGCGCCGCGAGGTGGCCAGGCCGGTCGCGATGGACGGGGCGCGGCCGTGGATCGAGTGCATCCCGTACGTGTTCATGTAGTACGGGAAGCGGGAGGAGCAGCCGATGCCGGAGATGAAGACGATGTTCTCCTTCGCCAGACCGAGGTCGGGCATGAAGCCCTGCACGGCGGCGAGGACCGCGTAGTCGCCGCAGCCGGGGCACCAGCGCACCTCCTGGTCCGACTTGAAGTCCTTCATGGACTGCTTCGCCTCGGCCTTGGGCACCAGCTGGAGCAGTTCGTTCACCTCAGGCATCGATGGCCTCCTCAAGAGCTGCCGCGAGCTGCTCGGCCTTGAACGGCATGCCGTTGACCTGGTTGTAACTGTGCGCGTCCACCAGGTACTTGGCGCGGATGAGCGTGGCCAGCTGACCGAGGTTCATCTCGGGGACGACCACCTTGTCGTAACGCTTCAGGACCTCGCCCAGATTCCGCGGGAACGGATTGATGTGGCGCAGATGGGCCTGGGCGATGGAGCGCCCCGAGGAGCGCAGCCGGCGCACCGCCGCGGTGATCGGGCCGTACGTCGAACCCCAGCCGAGCACCAGGGTCCGGGCCTCGGCGGGGTCGTCGACCTCCAGGTCCGGGACCTCGATGCCGTCCACCTTGGCCTGGCGGGTGCGGACCATGAAGTCGTGGTTGGCGGGGTCGTACGAGATGTTGCCGGTGCCGTCCTGCTTCTCGATGCCGCCGATGCGGTGTTCGAGACCGGGCGTGCCCGGGACCGCCCACGGGCGCGCCAGCGTCTGCGGGTCGCGCTTGTACGGCCAGAACACCTCGGTGCCGTCGGCCAGTTCGTGATTCGGGCCGCCCGCGAACTGGATGCGCAGATCGGGCAGCTGGTCGGGCTCCGGGATGCGCCAGGGCTCGGAGCCGTTGGCCAGATAGCCGTCGGAGAGCAGGAAGACCGGAGTGCGGTAGGTCAGGGCGATCCGGGCCGCGTCCAGCGCCGCGTCGAAGCAGTCGGCCGGGGTGCGCGGGGCCACGATCGGGACCGGGGCCTCGCCGTTGCGCCCGTACATCGCCTGGAGCAGGTCCGCCTGCTCGGTCTTGGTGGGCAGCCCGGTCGACGGGCCGCCGCGCTGGATGTCCACGATGAGCAGCGGCAGTTCCAGCGAGACCGCGAGCCCGATGGTCTCCGACTTCAGCGCCACCCCGGGCCCGGAGGTCGTCGTCACGGCGAGCGAACCGCCGAACGCGGCACCCAGCGCGGCCCCGATGCCCGCGATCTCGTCCTCGGCCTGGAAGGTGCGCACGCCGAAGTTCTTGTGCCGGCTCAGCTCGTGCAGGATGTCCGAGGCCGGTGTGATCGGGTACGAGCCGAGGTAGACCGGCAGGTCCGCCTGGCGGCCCGCGGCGATCAGGCCGTAGGACAGGGCGAGGTTCCCCGAGATGTTCCGGTACGTGCCCGCGGGGAACGCCTGCGCGGCCGGCGCCACCTCGTAGCTGACGGCGAAGTCCTCCGTCGTCTCACCGAAATTCCACCCGGCCCGGTACGCGGCCACGTTCGCCTCGGCGATCTGCGGCTTCTTGGCGAACTTCGCCCGCAGGAACGCCTCGGTGCCCTCGGTCGGCCGGTGGTACATCCAGGACAGCAGCCCGAGCGCGAACATGTTCTTGGAACGCTCGGCCTCCTTGCGGGAGAGCCCGAATTCCTTCAGCGCCTCGATCGTGAGCGTGGTCAGCGGCACCGGATGGACGTTGTACGCCTCCAGCGAGCCGTCCTCCAGCGGGTTGGTCTCGTACCCCACCTTCGCCATCGGCCGTTTCGTGAACTCGTCGGTGTTCACGATGATTTCGGCCCCGCGCGGCACATCCGCGATGTTCGCCCTCAGCGCCGCCGGGTTCATCGCGACCAGCACGTTCGGCGCGTCGCCCGGGGTCAGGATGTCGTGGTCGGCGAAGTGGAGCTGGAACGAAGAAACCCCCGGCAGGGTGCCTGCGGGGGCGCGGATCTCGGCGGGGAAGTTCGGCAGCGTGGAGAGGTCGTTCCCGAAGGACGCCGTCTCCGAGGTGAACCGGTCACCTGTGAGCTGCATGCCGTCACCCGAGTCGCCCGCGAAGCGGATGATGACCCGGTCCAGACGACGGACTTCTTTCTCGCCGCTTCCCGCGGCTGCGGACTGGGGGGCGCGCTGTCCCCCTACGAGCGCCTCGCCGGCCTCATCGGCCTGCTCGGCTGGGCTACTGACCTGGCTGGTCACTTACTGGACCTCCCTCGGCACGGTGGCTCGGAACCGTCCGGCCCGCCGGAGGTCCCCCGCCCACCCTACGTCCGTAAGGGTCGCCTTCCTCCGGCAGATCACATGATGGACGGCAATTTGAGACGCGATTCGGCACGTTCGCGTATGGCATGCGGGGACCTTTCCGGTACCGCCCGGCCATGATCCATCAGCCGCCCGGCTCCCCTGGCCGGGCGCGCCGGGCCAGGGGAGCCGGAGCCCGTCAGGAGTTCAGATACGTGAGTACGGCCAGCACCCGGCGGTGGTCGCCCTCGCTCGGGGCCAGGCCCAGCTTCTGGAAGATGTTGCTGACGTGCTTCTCGACCGCCCCGTCGCTCACCACCAGCTGCTTGGCCACCGCGGAGTTCGTACGCCCCTCCGCCATCAGGCCCAGCACCTCGCGCTCACGCGGCGTCAGCCCGGCCAGCACGTCCTGCTTCCGGCTGCGGCCCAGCAGCTGCGCCACCACCTCCGGGTCCAGCGCCGTACCGCCCTGCGCCACCCGGACCACCGCGTCCACGAACTCCCGGACCTCGGCGACCCGGTCCTTCAGCAGATACCCGACGCCCCGGCTGGACCCGGCCAGCAGCTCGGTGGCGTACTGCTCCTCCACGTACTGCGACAGGACCAGCACCCCGATCCCCGGGTACTCCCGGCGCAGCCGCACCGCGGCCCGCACGCCCTCGTCGGTGTGAGTCGGGGGCATCCGCACATCCGCGACCACCACATCCGGCAGCGCGTCCTGCCCCGCGAGGTCGCCGATCGTCTTGATCAGCGCCTCCGCGTCCCCGACGCCCGCGACGACGTCATGCCCGAGATCGGTCAGCAACCGGGTCAGTCCCTCCCGGAGCAGTACCGAATCCTCGGCGATGACCACGCGCACCCTGTCCTCCACGACGCTGTTTCCCCCACTGCTGCTCGCTCGCCGGCACGGCCCGTACGCCGTCCAGCATCCCAGTAACGGCAGTGACGTCGCGAGCGTTCGCGGGGTTGACCCGATAAGTGCCGTGCCGGGGGCCTGCGGTCAGCCGCGCCAGGGCAGCTCCGCGGTGACCTTCGTCGGGCCGCCCGCCGGCGAGTCGACGACCAGGACCCCGTCGACGGCGTCCAGCCGCTCGGTGAGCCCGGCGAGCCCGCTGCCCGACGCCGGGTCGGCGCCGCCGCGGCCGTCGTCGGTCACCTGGAGGAGGAGGCGGTCCTCGGTGCGCCACACGTCGACCGAGGCGCGGGTGGCGCCGGAGTGCTTGCTGATGTTCTGGAGGAGTTCGGAGACGGTGAAGTACGCGATGCCCTCGATGGCCTGCGCGGGGCGGGACGGGAGGTCCACCTCCACGGTGACGGGCACGGTGCAGCGCGAGGCGACGGCGGAGAGGGCGGCGTCCAGGCCGCGGTCGGTGAGGACGGCGGGGTGGATGCCCCGGGCGAGGTCGCGCAGCTCCTGGAGGGCGACCTTCACCTCGCCGTGCGCCTCGTCCACCATCCGCGCCGCCGCCTCCGGGTCGTCCGTCAGCTTTTCCTTGGCCAGGCCCAGGTCCATGGCGAGGGCGACCAGCCGGGCCTGCGCCCCGTCGTGCAGGTCCCGTTCGATGCGACGCAGGTCCGCGGCGGCGGTGTCCACGACGACCCCCCGGTCGGACTCCAGCTCCGTGACGCGCTCGGCCAGCCGGGACGGGCTCAGCAGCCCCGCCACCATCAGCCGGTCGACGGTCGCCAGGCCCCGGATCACCCAGGGGGTGACGAGGACGATGCCCAGGCCGAGCCCGGCGGTCAGCGCGAGATCGACGCCCGAGTCGAGATAGATCTCGTGCTGGTCGTCCCCGTACAGCTGGATGCCCGCGACGCCGGCGTGCGCGGGCACGAACCAGTGCCACAGCGGGTAGGTGAGGGCCGCCCAGCCCCACAGCTGGAGCGGCAGCGCGACGCAGAACGCGAAGACCGCCCACGGGAAGTGCAGCAGCGTGTACAGCAGGTGCCGCCAGGACACCCCGCTCTTCAGGACCGCGCCGATCCAGGACATCAGCCCGCGCTTGCGGCCGCGCACCGGCGCCGGATCGGCCACGTCCACCCGCAGCAGCGCCCGCGCCCGGGTCCGCTCCAGCATCCCGAAGCCCCGGCACAGGACCAGGCCCGCTGCGAGCACCGGGATGCCGAGGAAGGTGACGAGGAGCCCGGCGCTCAGCGAGAACATGGTGATCGCGAAGGTGAAGAGCACGATGCTGATCGGCAGGCTCAGCAGCAGATAGCAGAACTCGCGCCAGGTCCTGGCCTCCAGCGGCGCCCGCAGCGCGGCAGGCAGGACGTGCCGCCGCGCGGGACCGTCCCCGAGACCGCTGCCCGACCGCTGAGGGTCCCGTGTGTCCGGTCCGTATGCCGTGGCCATGGGGTTCCGTCCGTTTCTTCCGCGTCCGTGAAGGTGCGTGCGTCTGTGAATGCGCGTGCGTCTGTGGAGGTGCGTGCGTTCTGTACTTCTAGGGTGCTGGGTCGTGCGCCGTCGCACCATGAGGGCGGTATCCGTCTCGGACCGGGGGTTTTCCCCACCCCTTACGCGCTGCGCGCCCCGGGCGCGCTCTTCTCCGCGCCCCGGTCGCGCCACGGCAGCTCCGCCGTGACGGTCGTCGGGCCGCCGGCGGGCGATTCGAGTACGAAGACCCCGTCCACGGCGTCCAGCCGCTCGGCGAGCCCCGCCATGCCCGTACCGCCGTCCATCGAGGCCCCGCCCCGGCCGTCGTCGCCGACCTGGATCAGCAGCCGGTCGCCCGTACGCCACACGTCGACGGACGCCGTACGGGCCCCGCTGTGCTTGCTGACGTTCTGGAGGAGTTCGGAGACGGTGAAGTACGCGATGCCCTCGATGGCCTGCGCCGGGCGCCCCGGAAGATCCACCCGTACGGTGACGGGCACGGTGCAGCGCGAAGCGACGGCGGAGAGGGCGGCGTCCAGGCCGCGGTCGGTGAGGACGGCGGGGTGGATGCCCCGGGCGAGGTCGCGCAGCTCCTGGAGGGCGACCTTCACCTCGCCGTGCGCCTCGTCCACCATCCGCGCGGCCGCCTCCGGGTCGTCCGTCAGCTTCTCCTTGGCCAGGCCGAGGCCCATCGCGAGGGCGACCAGCCGGGCCTGCGCCCCGTCGTGCAGGTCCCGTTCGATGCGACGCAGGTCCGCGGCGGCCGTGTCGACCACCACGCCCCGGTCCGACTCCAGCTCCGCGATGCGGCGTTCCAGGTCGTCGGAGGGGGACAGCAGCCCGCGCACCATGGCCCGGTCCGCGTTGCCCATCAGCCGCGCCGCATAGGGGAGCGCCGGCCACACGATGAGGCAGACGAGCGTCACGGCGAAGGTGAGGATGCCCCACGGCAGCCGTACGAACGAGTACAGGGCCGCCCGCCAGGCGACCGGGTCGCGCAGGCTGGTCCACAGCCACACGAAGAACCCGTCGTCCTGGCGGCCCCGGGCCGGCGGGCTCGGCTCCTCGACCGCGACCCCCAGCAGCTTGCGGGCGCGGGCGCGCTCGGCGCGGCCGATCAGCCGGGACCCCTGGAGTCCGGCGGCCAGCAGCGGCAGACCGATGACGGTGACCGCGAGGCCCACGCCGATCGCGATCATCAACACTGTGTAAACAAATCCGACGATCGCCATCGGCAGGTTGGAAAGAAGGTGCGCGACCTCCTTCCACGTCCACCGGCCGAAGGCGAAGCGGACGGGGGGCGGCCCGTCGTGGGCGGGCACCTGGGGGCTCATGGTCATACGACAAGCCTGCCGGGCGCGCGGGGCGGATGCCATGGGGCTCGTGGGTGAGGTGAAGTAGGGATATCCCCACCCGTGCCCCACCTCGCACCCCACTCGTGCCCCACCCGTCCCGCTCTCGTTCCCCGTCCGTTGCCCGACGCAACTGCTTACCCGCCCTTTACAGGGCCTAGACTCCCGTGCGTACAGATCGTGGACGGGGCTTCGGACGGGGCTAGGGAGCGAGGGGCGGACGTGACGGGTCTTCCCGGTGCGGCATCGACACCGGCGCGGACGGTGCTCGCGTCGTCGGACTACTTCCACAGCTACTCGGTGGTCGGACTCCTCGCCCTGGTGGGCGTCCTGTTCGTCGCCGTCGCCTTCGGCGCGGGCCGGCTGCTGCGGCCGGTGGTCCCGACGCCGGAGAAGCTGCTCACCTACGAGTGCGGCGTGGACCCGGTGGGGGAGGGCTGGGCGCACACCCAGGTCCGCTACTACGTGTACGCCTTCCTGTACGTGATCTTCGCCGTCGACTCGATCTTCCTGTTCCCCTGGGCGACGGTCTTCGCGGCGCCGGGCTACGGCGCGACCACGCTGGTGGAAATGTTCATCTTCCTCGGTTTCCTGGCCGTGGGACTGCTCTACGCATGGAAGAAGGGCGTCCTCGAATGGACGTGACGAGCCCGTCGTCGGCCGGGGCGGGGGACGAACCCGCCGCCGTACCCACGTTCCTCCCGGAACCGAAGCGCCTGGGCGTCCTGTCCAGGCTCGCGCCGGAACCGATGAAGGTGGTCCTCAACTGGGGCCGCCGCTACAGCCTCTGGGTCTTCAACTTCGGACTCGCCTGCTGCGCCATCGAATTCATCGCCGCCTCCATGGCGCGCCACGACTTCATCCGGCTCGGCGTCATCCCCTTCGCGCCGGGCCCGCGCCAGGCCGACCTGATGATCGTCTCCGGCACGGTGACGGACAAGATGGCCCCGGCGGTCAAGCGCCTGTACGAGCAGATGCCCGAGCCCAAGTACGTCATCTCCTTCGGCGCCTGCTCCAACTGCGGCGGCCCGTACTGGGACTCGTACTCCGTCACGAAGGGCGTCGACCAGATCATCCCCGTCGACGTCTACGTCCCCGGCTGCCCGCCCCGCCCCGAGGCGCTGCTCCAGGGCATCCTGAAGCTTCAGGAGAAGATCGCGCGCGAGTCGCTGGGGGAGCGTTACGCGGCTGCCGCGGGCGCCCGCCCGTCCACGGAGGCGCTGCGCAGCGGCCTGGTGACTTCGCCTCCGGCCGCGGGGGAGGACAAGTGACCGCCGCCTTCGACCGCCTTCCGGACGCCGTCGCCGAGGTCTTCGGCGACGACGCCACCGCCGAGCGGGCGTACGACCTCCTCACGGTCGACGTTCCGCCCACCGCGTGGATCACCGCCCTGGAGACCGCCCGGGACGCCCTCGGCTGCACGTACTTCGACTGGCTGAGCGCGGTGGACGAACCGGGCATGGGCTTCCGGGTGTGCGCGCATGTGGCGGCACTGCCGTCGGCCGGCTCCGGCGTCCGCCGCCTTCTGCTGCGCACGACGGTGCCGCACGAGGCCCCGGCCCTGCCGACCGCGACCGGTGTGTACGCGGGCGCCGCCTGGCACGAACGCGAGACGCACGAGATGTTCGGCGTCGTCTTCGAGGGCCACCCGAACCTGGTCCCGCTCCTCCTCCCCGAGAACTTCGAGGGCCACCCCCTCCGCAAGGACTTCGTGCTGGCCGCCCGCGTGGCGAAGGCATGGCCGGGCGCGAAGGAACCGGGTGAGTCGGACCACGGCGGCCCGAAGCGCCGCACGATGCTTCCCCCGGGCGTCCCGGACCCGAACGAGTGGGGCCCTCTCAAGGGCCAGCTGCCGCCGGCTCCGGCGCGCCCGGCAAGGCGGGCCCGCACGGCGGGCGACGCGACGCCGACGGCCCCGGCGGAACCCCGCCCCCGTCGCACCCGCAGCGCGTCCCAGGGCTCGGCGAGCCAGAGTGCGCCGGGGGCCCGTCCGGCGGCGGACGCCCCGTGGCGCGACGCGCCGGAGAACCAGCCCCCGGTCCGACCCGACACCCCCGACAACGGAGGCGGTCAAGCGTGAACGACGCCCTGGACGTCACCCTCCGCATCGTCATCGTCTTCGCCGTCTTCATGGTCCTCCCCCTCGTCGTCGGCCAGACCGAACACAAGGTCATGGCCCACATGCAGGGCCGCCTGGGCCCCATGTACGCCGGCGGCTTCCACGGCTGGGCCCAGCTCGTCGCCGACGGCGTCAAGTTCGCGCAGAAGGAGGACATCGTCCCCGCCGGCGCCGACCGCAAGGTCTTCCGCCTGGCGCCGGCCGTGGCCCTCCTCCCGTATCTGCTCGTGCTGGTCGCGATCCCGATCGGCCCGGGCGAGGGCGCGGTCGGCCAGGTCGTCGACGCGGGCATCTTCTTCGTGCTCGCCGTGATGGGCGTGGGCGTACTCGGCTCGCTGATGGCCGGCTGGGCGTCGGCCAACAAGTTCTCCCTGCTCGGCGGCCTCCGCACCGCCGCGCAACTCCTCGCGTACGAGCTGCCGATGCTGCTCGCCGCCGCCTCGGTGGCGATGGCGGCGGGCACGGTCTCGCTGCCCGGCATCCTGGACGCGTTCGCGTGGTGGTGGCTGCCCTGGCAGATCACCGGCGCCCTGGTCTTCTTCGTGGCCGGACTCGCCGAACTCCAGCGCCCCCCGTTCGACATGCCGGTCGCCGACTCGGAGATCATCTTCGGCGCGTACACCGAGTACACCGGCCTCCGCTTCGCGCTGTTCCTGCTCGCCGAGTACGCCGGCATCGTCGTGCTCTGCGGGCTGACCACGGTCCTCTTCCTCGGCGGCTGGCACGGCCCGCTGGGCGCCGACGGACTCGGCTGGGTGTGGACCCTGCTGAAGACCGGCATCCTCGCGTTCGTCGTGATCTGGCTGCGCGTGACCTACCCGCGGCTGCGCGAGGACCAGTTGCAGAAGCTCGCCTGGACGACCCTCATCCCGCTCGCTCTCGCGCAGATCGCGCTCACCGGCATCGTGAAGGTGGCGATCAACTAGTGCCCCCGATCCCCGGCTCAGGTCTGGCCAAGGGCCTCGCCGTCACCCTGCGGACGATGACGAAGAAGACCGTCACCGCCCAGTACCCGGACGTGCAGCCCGAACTGCCGCCCCGCTCGCGCGGCGTCATCGCGCTGTTCGAGGAGAACTGCACGGTCTGCATGCTGTGCGCCCGCGAGTGCCCCGACTGGTGCATCTACATCGACTCCCACAAGGAGACGGTGCCGGCCGCGGCCCCGGGCGGCCGCGAACGCAGCCGCAACGTCCTCGACCGCTTCGCGATCGACTTCTCGCTCTGCATGTACTGCGGCATCTGCATCGAGGTCTGCCCGTTCGACGCGCTGTTCTGGTCGCCGGAGTTCGAGTACGCGGAGACGGACATCCTGGACCTCACCCATGAGCGCGACAAGCTGCGCGACTGGATGTGGACGGTCCCGGAACCGCCCGCGCTCGACCCGCGCGCCGAGGAACCGAAGGAACTCGCCGCGGCCCGCAAGACGGCCGACAAGCTCCGAGCCCAGCAGGAGCAGGAGCGCGCCCAGCAGGAGCGGGAGCAGGAGCGCGTCCGGCAGGAGCAGGAGCAGGACACGGGGCAGGAGGGCAACGCGTGATCACCGCCCTCGCGGCGGCCGCCCCGGCGGCCCCCGGCTTCCTCTCCCCGACAGGCGTCGAGATCGCCTTCGTCCTCGTCGGCATCGCCACCCTCGGCGCGGCTCTGGTGACCGTCACGACCAGGCAGCTGGTGCACGCCGCCCTCTGGCTGATCGTGGCGCTCGGCGGCCTCGCCGTCGAGTACCTCCTGCTCACGGCGGAGTTCATCGCCTGGGTGCAGGTACTGATCTACGTGGGTTCCGTCGTCGTCCTCCTCCTGTTCGGGCTGATGCTCACCAGGGCCCCGGTCGGCCGCTCCCCGGACGCCGACTCGGAGAACCGGTGGGCCGCCCTCGCGGTCGCCGCCGCCTCCGCCGGCGTCCTGGTCTGGGTCGTCGTGGACGCCTTCCGCACGACGTGGATCGAGCTGGACGGGCCCGCCCAGGGCTCCACCGAGGTCACCGGCGCCTTCCTCTTCCGCAACTGGGTGCTCCCCTTCGAAGCGCTCTCCGTCCTCCTGCTCGCCGCCCTGGTCGGCGCGATCGTCCTCTCCCGCAAGGGCGGCCGGGCCGACGCCGGGGCCACCGGCCGGCAGGACCCGAGCAACCGAGAGGCCACGCGCTGATGCATCTCGCCTATCCCGCGGTGCTCGCCGCCCTCCTCTTCTGCACCGGGCTGTACGGAGTCCTCGCCCGCCGCAACGCGATCCTCGTGCTGATGTCCGTCGAGCTGATGCTCAACGCCGTCAACCTCAACCTGGTCGCGTTCGACGTCTGGCTCCGCGACCGCCTGCACTCCGGCCAGGCCCTCACCCTGTTCACCATCGCCATCGCGGCGGCGGAGATCGGCATCGGCCTGGCGATCGTCCTCGCCGTCTACCGCAACCGGGGCAGCTCCGACATCGACCGGCTCCGCGACACCGCCGAGACCGACGAGGCCGAGACCGTCCCGGCCGGCGACGACGAGGACGACGCCCCGGCGGACACCGACCGCCCCGAAGACCAGGCCACTGCCGCGGCAGGGAAGGCAAAGAAGGCGGAGGCCACCCCGTGACCACCACGACCCTCGCCGTCCTCGTCCCCCTCCTCCCGTTCCTGGGCGCGGCGGCCGGACTGCTCCTCGGCCGCACCGCACCCGAATACGTGCGCCCGCTCGCCGTACTGCCCTCCCTCGTCTCGCTCGTCCTCGCGGCCACCGTCGCCGCGCGCCAGGGCGGCGGCCGGGCCATCGACGCGGCGACCCAGCTCACCCCCACCGGCTCCGTCCCCATCGACCTCGCGCTGCACCTCGACGGCTTCGCCGTCCTCGTCGCCGTGCTGGTCGCCCTGGTCGCGAGCTGCGTGCAGATCTACTCGACCGCCTATCTGCGCGACGACCCCCGCTACCCCTCGTACGCGGCGCTGGTCTCCCTCTTCACCTCCGCGATGCTGCTCGTCGTCTACTCCGGCGACCTGATGGTGCTGCTGGTCGGCTGGGAGGTCATGGGCATCTGCTCGTACTTCCTGGTCGGCCACTACTGGGAGACGCCCGAGGCGCGCGCCGCGTCCCTGAAGGCGTTCCTGGTCACCAAGCTGGGCGACGTCCCCTTCCTCATCGGCCTGTTCGCGCTCGCCGCCGACACCGGCTCCTTCCGCATCACCCGCATCCTGGGCGCCGTCGCCCACGGCGGCCTCGATCACCCCACCCTCATCGCGCTCCTCCTCCTGGCCGGGGTCGCGGGCAAGTCCGCGCAGTTCCCCCTGCACACCTGGCTGCCCGACGCCATGGCCGGCCCCACCCCCGTCTCGGCGCTGATCCACGCGGCGACGATGGTCGCCGCCGGCATCTACTTCGTCGCCCGCCTCCTCCCCGTCTTCGCGGCCTCCGGCGCCGCCCTCGTCGTCCTCGCCGTGATGGCGGCCGTCACGATGATCGGGTCCGGGCTCGCCGCGCTCGCCCAGGACGACATCAAGCGCGTCCTCGCCTACTCGACCATCGGGCAGCTCGGCTACATGTCGGGCGCCCTGGCCGTCGGCGACCGGGGGGCCGCCGTCTTCCACCTCGTCTCGCACGGTGCCTTCAAGGCGGTCCTCTTCCTCGCGGCCGGCGTCGTCATCCACGCCGCCGGCACCAACTCACTGGCCGCCATGTCCCGGATGGGCGGCCTCGCCCGCCGCATCCCGGACGCCTACTGGACGATGACCGTCGCGCTGCTCGCGCTCGCCGCCATCCCCCCGTTCGCCGGCTTCTTCTCCAAGGAAGCCGTCCTCGTCGCCGCCGAGCACACCGCCCTCGGCGACCGGCACGTCGCCCCGGCCGCCGCCGGCTGGACGGTCCTCGTCGCCGGGCTGCTGGCCGCCGTGCTCACCGCCGGCTACGCCACCCGGCTCTGGCTCCTCGCCTTCCGGGGCCGGGGCGCCGAGGCCCCCGACCACGGCAGGCAGCCCGCCGCCATGACCGCCGTCCTCTGGGTCCTGGCCGTCCCGACCATCGCCCTCGGGCTGAGCGTCGGCGTCATCGGCGACTGGTTCGACGGCCACCGCCTCGTCCCCTCGCTGACCACCGCCGTCCTGTCCACCGGCGTCGGCCTCGTCGGCGGACTGGTCACCTACGCGGCCTGGCGCCACACCACCGCGCTCGCCGCCCGCGTCCCCATGGGCTCGGTCGTCGCCCACCCGGACGCCGAACCGGCTCTCGTGGAGATCGAGGCGATCGAGGCCCGCACCGCCGCCTACGGCCCGGCCGGGGACGCCCCCGACCCCGCCGACCCCGGACGCCTGCTGCTCGGCCCGCTCCACCGCCACGCGGCCACCGGCTTCCACCTGGACGCCCTGTACGCGGCGCTGTTCGTCCGCCCCGTCCAGGCCGCGGCCCGCCTCGTCCGCTTCCTGGACCGCGAGGTCGTGGAGACCTACGTACGCGGCTCCGCCACCGGCGCCCGCTGGCTCGGCACGGCGGTCCGCCGCGCCCAGACCGGCAATGTGCAGACCTACCTCAGCGCACTGCTGGCCGGTTCCCTGGTCCTGGCGGTCGCCGCCGTCGTCTTCGCCAACGTCAACGCGGGGTCCTGAGCCGTGATCGATATCAGCGCATCCGTGATGCAGTTCCTTCTGGCGTTCGTCGTCGTCGGCCCGCTCATCGGGGCCGTCGCCGCCCTGCTCCCCGCCCCGCCCGGGCTGAAGGGCCGCAGCCCCGACCAGGCCGTGCTCCGCCACGGCGTGACCGTCACCGGGGTCATCCTCCTGGCGACCCTGGTGCTGGCCGCCGGCTTCGACCACGACCACCCGTCGAAGATGCAGGCCACCACCGACATCAGCTGGATTCCGGCGCTGGACGTACGCATCCACCTCGGCATCGACGGCATCTCGCTCCCCCTGCTCGTCCTGACCGCGCTGCTGACCTTCCTCTGCGCGCTCTACAGCTACTTCAAGCTCCCCGAAGGCCCCTCCCCGAAGGCGTTCGTCGCGCTCGTCCTCCTCCTGGAGTCCGGCACCCTCGCCACCTTCGCCGTCCTCGACCTGCTCCTGTTCTTCCTGGCCTTCGAGATGGTGCTCATCCCGATGTACTTCCTGATCGCCCGATGGGGCGGTGCGGGGAGGCAGGCGGCCGCCTGGAAATTCATCCTCTACACACTGCTCGGCTCGGTCGTCATGCTGCTGGGCCTGCTCCTCATCGGACTGAAGAGCGGCACCTTCGACATGGTGGCACTCGCCACTGACAACGGCCGCGGGCTCACCTCGTCCGTGCAGGTCACCGCCGTTCTGGCGATCGGGATCGGGCTCGCCGTGAAGACCCCGATGTGGCCGCTGCACAGCTGGCTGCCCGACGCCCACACCGCCGCCCCGACCGTCGGCTCCGTGCTCCTCGCGGGCGTCCTGCTGAAGATGGGCACGTACGGCTTCGTCCGCATCCTGCTCCCGGTCGCCCCCGACGGGATGCACACCTTCGCCCCGTATCTCGCGGCCTTCGCCGTCGCCGGGATCGTCTACGGATCGCTCGCCTGCCTGGCCCTCGCCCGGCCCGGCGCCAAGGGCGACCTGAAACGGCTCATCGCGTACTCCTCCGTCGGCCACATGGGCTTCGTGCTCCTCGGCATCGCGAGCATGACCCCCACCGGCGTCAACGGCGCGCTCTTCGCCAACATCGCCCACGGGCTCATCACCGGCCTGCTGTTCTTCCTGGTCGGCGCCGTCAAGGACCGGTACGGCACCGCCGACCTGGACACCCTCGCCGGAGCCACCGGCGCCGCCCTCTACGGCCGCGCGCCCCGCCTCGGCGGCCTCCTCGCCTTCGCCGCGGTCGCCTCCCTCGGGCTGCCCGGACTCGCCGGGTTCTGGGGCGAGATGCTGGCCCTGTTCGGCGCGTTCGACCCGGCCGACGGGCTGAGCCGGCCCGCCTTCCTGACGTTCATGTCGATCGCCGCCTTCGGCACCCTGCTCACCGCCGCGTATCTGCTGATCGTGGTCCGCCGCGTCTGCATGGGCGCGAACCGCGACGAACCGCAGGCCATCGCCGACGTCCAGAGCTACGAATTCGCCGCCTGGACCCCCCTCGCGGCCCTCACCGTCCTCGCCGGCCTGTGGCCCGCCGTCCTCCTCGGCCTCACCGACCCGGCCGTGCAGAAGCTCCTCGCAGGAGGCAAGTCGTGACCACAGCGGCCGAGAGCACCACCAGCCTCGTCCAGTCCGTCGACTGGCTCGCCCTCGCGCCCCCGCTCACCGCCGCGGCCGTCGCCGTCGTCCTCCTGGTCGCCGACCTCTTCGTCACCGAGGCCCGCAAACCGCTCCTCGGCTACGGGGCCGTCGCCGGGCTCGTCGCCGCGCTCGCCCTGATCGTCCCCCTCCACGAAGGCGACCGCTCCACCTTCTGCCTCACCACGGGCAGCCACGCGTGCAGCTACACCGCCGACCACTTCACGCTGGTCATCCAGGCCCTCGTACTCGGCGGCGCACTGCTCACCGCGCTGCTCTCCCTCGGTGACACCCGCAAACTCCCGGCCGGCGAGTTCTGGTTCCTGCTGCTCTCGTCCGCCGCCGGAGCCGCGTTGCTGCCCGCCGCCCGGGACCTCGCCACGCTGGTCATCGCCCTGGAAGTCGCCTCGCTGCCCGCGTTCGCCCTGGTCGGCATCAAGCGCGGCGACCGGCGCTCCTCCGAGGCCGCGCTGAAGTTCTTCCTGTCCTCCGTGACCGCCACCGCCGTGATGCTCCTCGGCGTCAGCTTCGTGTACGCGGCCACCGGCACGCTCCACCTCACGGACCTGGCCGGGCGCCTCGGCCGCGTCGACCCCCAGCTCTCCACCCTCGCCGGGGCGGGCGTCGCGCTGACCCTGGTCGGCTTCGCCTTCAAGACGGCCGCCGCGCCCTTTCACTTCTGGGTGCCCGACACCTACGTGGGCGCCCCGCTGCCCATCGCCGCCTATCTCTCGGTCGTCGGCAAGGCGGTCGGCTTCACCGGCCTCATCCTCGTCACCGTGATCGCCTTTCCGGCGTACGCGGACGTGTGGGGCCCCGCCCTCGCGGTCCTGGCCGCGCTCACGATGACCGTCGGCAACGTCGCCGCGCTGCGCCAGAGCGCTTCCCGCGCGCGCGGTGCCGTACGCCTGCTCGCCTGGTCCTCCGTCGCCCAGGCCGGATATCTGCTCGTCCCCGTAGCAGCCGCCGCGTACGCCGGGGAGCGCAGGATCGGGTCCACCGTCGCGTACGCCCTGATGTACGCCGTCGTGAACCTCGGCGCGTTCGCGGTGGCCGCCCTGGTCGCCCGTACCCGCCCCGGCAACCGGCTGGACGACTACCGCGGCCTGTACGCCACCCGGCCCCTGGCCGCCCTCGCGCTGGCGTTCTTCCTGCTCTGCCTGGCCGGGCTGCCGCCGGGGATCATCGGGCTCTTCGCCAAGGTCACGGTGTTCTCCGCCGCCGTCGACGCGGGCCTCGGCTGGCTCGCCGTCGTGATGGCCGTCAACGTCGTCGTCGCCTTGTACTACTACCTCCAGTGGACGGCCGCCCTGTTCCGCGCCCCCGCGGACGGGGAAGAGGCCGCGCCCGCCGTACGGCACCGCGTCCCGGCCCCGCTGACCGCGGCGATCGTCCTCACCGCCGCCGCCGGAGTCGTCCTGTCGGGCGCCCCGCAGACCGTGCTGAGGTTCGCCGCCGTCAACCTCTTCTGACTCTTCTGATGATCGAGCGCCAGTTCGAAAGGTGACAAGATCGGTTTGCCCCGGGCCACCCGCACAGGGCAAGGTCGGGTGCCTTGGAACGCGTACGACGTTCTCATCACCACAAGGAGCCAGAGCAGTGCTGAGCGGGTTCAAGGACTTCATCCTGCGCGGAAACGTCATCTCCATGGCGGTCGGTCTCGCCGTCGGAGCCGCGTTCACCGCCGTCGTCACCGGGTTCAGCAACGGCTTCATCGTGCCGCTGATCGGCATCATCACGCGCGGCACCGGTGACTTCAGCAAGGCGCACTTCACGGTCGACGGGGTGAAGTTCCCGTACGGCCTGTTCGTCAGCGCCGCGATCGCCTTCCTCATCACCGCCGCCGTCCTCTACTTCTGCGTCGTCATGCCGATGGCCAAGGTCCAGGACCGCTTCGCCAAGAACGCCGACGAGCCGGTCGACATCAAGGCCGCCCTGCGCGACTGCCCCCGCTGCTACACCGAGATCCCGGCCATCGCCTCCCGCTGCGCCCACTGCACCAGCGAGGTCGAGCCCGACCCCGAGGCCCTGGAACTCGCCAAGCTCCCCGCCCAGCGCTGAGCACACGCCACACCTCTCCACCCGGACGGCCCAGAGCCCGGACCCACGCGTACAGCGGGGGCCGGCCTGGGCCGTCGGGCCGTCCGGACCAGGGAACTCGCTCCCGCCGCCTGGCGTTGACCTGTACGGGAGGCTCCACTGAGCGGTGGAGCCCCACCCGCCAAGGGCTCCCCTGCCGCACGATTTGGAGGGCGTACCGTGCACCGCCGGCACAACGGGCTGAGAACCGCCGTACTCCTCGGGGGCCTGTCCGCACTCATCATCGTCATCGGCAGCTTCTTCGGTCGTACGGGCCTGATCGTCGCCCTCCTGGTGGCGATCGGCACCAACGCGTACGCGTACTGGAACAGCGACAAGCTGGCGCTGCGGGCCATGCGCGCCCGCCCCGTGAGCGAATTCGAGGCGCCCCAGCTCTACCGCATGGTCCGCGAGCTCTCCACCTCGGCGCGCCAGCCCATGCCCCGGCTCTACATCTCCCCGACCCAGGCCCCCAACGCCTTCGCGACCGGCCGCAATCCGCGCAACGCGGCGGTCTGCTGCACCGAGGGCATCCTGAGTCTCCTGGACGAGCGCGAGCTGCGCGGCGTCCTCGGCCACGAGCTGAGCCACGTCTACAACCGGGACATCCTCATCTCGTCCGTCGCCGGCGCGCTGGCCTCCGTGGTGATGTTCCTGGTCAACTTCGCCTGGCTGATACCGGTCGGCCGCTCCAACGACGACGAGGGCCCGGGCCTTCTCGGCATGCTGCTGATCATGATCCTGGGGCCGCTCGCCGCGTCCGTCATCCAGCTGGCCGTCAGCCGCTCCCGGGAGTACGAGGCGGACGCCTCGGGCGCCCGGCTCACCGGCGACCCGCTGGCCCTCGCCGGTGCCCTGCGGAAGCTGGAGGCCGGGACCCAGCGGCTTCCGCTGCCCCCGGAGCCCCGGATCGAGACCGCGAGCCACATGATGATCGCCAACCCGTTCCGCGCGGGGCAGGGGATGTCCAAGATGTTCTCGACCCACCCGCCGATGGCGGAACGCATCGCCCGACTAGAGCAGATGGCAGGTCCTCGCCCGTGAAAACCATTCTCAACGTCATTTGGCTGGTCCTCTGCGGATTCTGGATGTTCCTCGGCTACCTGCTCGCGGGACTCCTGCTCTGCGTCACGATCATCGGCATCCCCTTCGGCCTGGCCGCCTTCCGGATCGGCGTCTACGCCCTCTGGCCCTTCGGACACCGGGTGGTCGACCGCCGGGACGCGGGCGGCCCCTCCTGCGTGGGCAACGTGCTCTGGCTGATCCTCGCCGGCTGGTGGCTGGCGCTCGGCCACATCACCACGGGCATCGCCCTGTGCCTCACGATCATCGGAATCCCCCTGGGCATCGCCAACTTCAAGCTCATCCCGGTGTCCCTGATGCCGTTCGGCAAGGAGATCGTGCGCACCGACGAGCAGTTCGCCGGCTGGTAGGCCCCTCCCGGGACCGCGGCCCGCCGCACGCAACCACCCGCCCGCCCCCGGCGTCTTGGATTCCAGGACAGAGGGACGGGTAGGTTCGCACGCATGACCATTATCGGCTGGATCATTCTCGGGCTCATCGCAGGCGTCATCGCCAAGGTCCTGCTGCCGGGGCGCGACCCCGGCGGCCTGGTGGGCACCACGCTCATAGGGATCGTCGGCGCGTTCCTCGGTGGCTGGATATCGTCGCGCTTCCTGGACCGCGAGATCACCAAGGACTTCTTCGACCCGGCGACCTGGATCGCGGCCATCGGCGGCTCCCTGATCCTGCTGATCGGTTACCGCCTGCTCTTCGGCAACTCCCGCGAACGGCGCTGACGTCAGCCCTTCAGCCCCGTTTCACGCAACGTCACATTGAGCCGGCCACCGCTCATCCCCGTACCGGGAGGGGCGGTGCCGGGCCGGACCACCGGCACCCCGTGGAACGCCCGGCGCGCCGGGCCGCCGAACACGAACAGGTCGCCGGACGCCAGCTCCACATCGGTCCACGGCCTGCCCCGGCCCTCCGTGTTGCCGAACCGGAAGACACAGGTGTCCCCGATGCTGAGCGACACCACGGGCGCCCCGGACCGCTCCTCGGCATCCCGGTGCATGCCCATCCGGGCCGTACCGTCGTAGAAGTTGACCAGCGCGGCATCCGGCGCGTACGCCTCCGAGCCGCCTCCCGGCCCGTACGCCTCCGCCACCGCCGCCCGCCCCAACTCCGCGAGCCACTCCGGGAACGGGGCCACCGGGGCGCCGTTCACATCGTCGGCGGTACGCGAGTAGCGGTACGGCTGCCAGTGCCACCCCAGGCACACCGTCCGCACCGACATGACCCCGCCGCCCGGCAGCGCGGTGTGCCGCAGCGGCACGGGCCCCCGCGCCCACTCCCGGCACGCCGCCACCAACTCCCGCTGCCGCTCCGGCGACAGCCAGTCGGGCACATGCACGGCCCCCGGCGCGATGACGGCCGGTGATCTGGGGAAGAGCCCGTCCATCAGCAGCGGCCCGTCAACGCCCCGTCACCGCCCCGCCAGGGCCCCTTCGAGCCCCAGCAGCCGTTCCTTGCGCTCAAGACCGCCCGCGTACCCGCGCAGCGCGCCGTCCGCACCGATCACCCGGTGACACGGCCGCACGACGAGCAGCGGATTGCGCCCGATCGCGGTGCCCACGGCCCGCACCCCGGCCCCGCTCGCGCCGACGCGCGCGGCGATCTGCCCGTACGAGACCGTCTCGCCGTACGGAACGGCGTCCAGCGCGGCCCAGACCCGCCGCTGGAAGTCAGTGCCCCGCCCCTGCGCGTACACCAGGTCGAAGCGCGTCCGGCGCCCCTCGAAGTACTCCCGCAACTGGGCGGCGACCCCCGCGAACGCCTCCGGCGCGTACACCCAGCCGTCCTGGACGACGGCGCCGCCCTTCTGGCCGGGCACGGAGAGCGAGACGAGCGCGACACCCGCCCCGCCCGGGGCCTCTTCCCCGGCCAGCAGCAGTTCACCCAGCGGGCTGTCGACCGTCGCGTACATGGTCATGACCGGTCCCTCTCCTCGTCCGTACGACCGGCCGGAACGCCGGCCGGCACGGACCAGTCTGCTGCGCCCGAACCGCCGGGACCGGCGGTATTCGGACATGCAGTCCGGGCGCGGAACGAAAGCTTCCGCGCCCGGGCCACAACGCTCTAGCGGTAATTCGCGAACTGCACGTCGAAGTCGAAGTCCTGGGCCTTCAGCAGCGCCTGCACGGCCTGCAGATCGTCCCGGCTCTTCGACGTGACCCGCAGCTCCTCGCCCTGGACCTGGGCCTTGACGCCCTTGGGTCCCTCGTCGCGGATGATCTTCGCGACCTTCTTGGCGTTCTCCTGGGAGATGCCCTCCTCGATCGAGGCGAACAGCTTGTACTCCTTGCCGGACAGCTGCGGCTCCCCGGCGTCCAGCGACTTCAGCGAGATCCCGCGCTTGATCAGCTTGGACTGGAAGATGTCGAGGATGGCCTTGACCCGCTCCTCGCCGTTCGCCTGCATCAGGATCTTCTCGCCGGACCACGCGATCGACGCGTCCGTGCCCTTGAAGTCGTAACGGGTGGAGATCTCCTTGGCGGCCTGGTTGAGGGCGTTGTCGACCTCCTGCCGCTCGACCTTCGAGACGATGTCGAAACTGGAGTCGGCCATGACGTGTGGCTCCTTGGATCGGGGGTGCTGGAAAGTGCGTACTGGCGCAGCGGCCGCGTAAAGCCTAGCCACCCGAGACCGCACGGGCCTCCGAACAATCCGGTGGCGTAGCACCCTCGGTCATCAGGTATTGTTTACGTCGTTGCCGGAGAGCACCACGGGAAACCGGGACTCGAAGGCGGCAACCCTTGGCGGTGTGCCCGAGTGGCCAAAGGGAGCAGACTGTAAATCTGCCGGCTCAGCCTACCCAGGTTCGAACCCTGGCGCCGCCACAAGCAAGGCCCCCGTTCTTCGAACGGGGGCCTTCTTCGTCGTGCCGGTCAGTTGCCCGCGATGTCCTTCACCGCGACCGTCAACGGCACGTTGCCCGAGATCAGTTCCAGGGTCAGGCCCGCCGTGGCCGGGGTGTCCAGCAGCTCGACCAGGGCCGCCGCCACGTCGTCGCGGGGGACCGGGCCCCGGCCCGTGGACGCGGCCAGGAGGACCTGGCCGGTGCCGGCGTCGTTGGTGAGCATCCCGGGGCGCAGGATCGTCCAGTCCAGGGCCGGGCGGGAGCGCACGTCCGCGTCCGCCGCGCCCTTGGCCCGCAGATACACGTCGAACACCTCGTCCCCGGCGTGGTCCGGGTCCGCGCCCATGGACGAGACCACGACATAACGCCGCACCCCCGCCCGCTCCGCCGCGTCCGCGAAGAGCACGGCCGCGCCCCGGTCCACGGTGTCCTTGCGGGCCGTGCCGCTGTTGGGGCCCGCGCCGGCCGCGAAGACCGCCGCGTCGGCGCCCCGCAGCGCCTCGGCGACCTCGTCGACCGTGGCCGACTCCAGATCCAGCACCACCGGCTCGGCGCCCACCGCCCTGAGGTCGTCGCCCTGTCCGGGGTTGCGGATGATGCCGGCCGCCTCGTCCCCGCGCGCGGCGAGCAACCGCTCCAGCCGCAGCGCGATCTGACCATGTCCACCTGCGATGACAATGCGCATACGACCGACGGTACGCCGGAGCGCGTCGCGACGCTCACGGCCCGCCGGTGGATTCAGGCCGTCCCTGGCGGGGAAGACCGGGCCCGCCGCCGGCCTCCGAGTCGCAGTACTCGCGCACCGCGCTGGTCCGGGCCACCACCCGCCCCCGGTGCACCACGATCCGGCTGTACGCCAGCGACAGCGCCCCGGCCAGCCCTTCCCCGCGTACGGCGAGCAGCTCGGCCGGAAAGCCCGCCTCGACGCGGACCTCGGGCAGGCCCATGACGTGCCGGGCCTCGGCGGACACCGCCGCGTAGGCGTGCTCGGGGCGCAGTCCGCCCTGCGAGGCCAGCAGGAACGCCGCCTCCAGCGGGTCGCCGCGCCCCACCGGGTTGGCCGGATCGCGCAGCGCCCCGCCGCCCGCGGCGACCCGCACCCCGGCCTCCCGCAGCAGCCGTACGGGGGCGGCGCCCCGGTGTTCCGTACCGCAGCAGCCGCCCTGGGGGAGGCAGGTGACGCTCACCCCGGCGGCCGCCAGCTGCCCGGCCGCCCGGGCGGCGGCGTCGGCGGGGAGGCGGGCGAGACCGGCGCAGGGGCCGATGGTGACCTCCTGGCGCAGCCCGCCCGCCAGCGCGGCGAACCGGGCGAGCCGGGCGGGGTCGTCGCCGTCCAGGTGCAGGTCCACGGGGCAGCCGTGCTCGGCGGCGACCTCCAGGACGGCTTCCACATATCCCGCCGGGTCCGGGTCGAGGTCCGGACGGCCGCCGACCGCGCCGGCGCCCATCTTCACCGCGTCGCGGAGCATCGCCAGGTTGCCCGCCCCGGCGACGCCGGTCAGCAGCCGGGGGACGGCGACCGGGGTCAGGTCGGCCAGGCCGCGCAGCGAGCGCCGGGCCCGGAGGACGGCTTCGAGCGCCGCCAGGCCCTGGAGATCGCCGATCCGCACGTGCGAGCGCAGGGCCGTCGCGCCGTGGCCGAGCTGGAGCAGGGCGGCTTCGGTGGCGCGGCGCCGGATGTCCTCGGGCCGCTCGGACGCGGGTCCGGGGCCGTCGGCGGTGAGGGCGGTGTCGCTGTGGGCGTGCGGCTCGGCGGGCGCGGGGAGCAGGAGGTGCCCGCGCAGGTCGAGGCGGGCGCCGGGGGCGGCGGTGAGGCTGCCCGCGGTGCCGACGGCCTCGATGCGGCCGCCGCAGACCCGTACGTCCACGACGCGGCCGTCGGCGAGACGGGCGCCGCAGAGCGTCAGGGCGGAGGTCTCCGGGCCGCCGGTGGTGTCGGCCGCGTGGTCGTCGGGCCGCCGCGGCTGGCTGTCGGACATCGTGCTCCTGGGAAGGGGTCAAGATCACGCAGAGTGAGTAGAGCCTAGGGGTGGGCGCGGCCCGGCCGGAGGAGGAGCGCAATAGTCGTACCGGTGCGGCCTTGCTGATCAGCGGTGTGAGGGCGCCCGTAGCGGGGTACGGGACCAGGTCGGCCTGGTGCCGGGAAACGGATTTGGGCGATCGGCGACCGAGCGTGTAATGTCTTCATCGCTCGCCCCAATAGCTCAGTCGGTAGAGCGTCTCCATGGTAAGGAGAAGGTCTGCGGTTCGATTCCGCATTGGGGCTCTGGTGATCGGAAACCCCGCTTCGGCGGGGGGCCCAGTCATCAAAGCGGTGTAGCTCAGTCGGTAGAGCAAGCGGCTCATAATCGCTGTGTCACCGGTTCAAGTCCGGTCACCGCTACTAAAAGTAGCCGATTGTGGGGTCGGTCCTTCGATCGGCTACTCTTTTTTGCGTTCATCCGTCCATCGTCCGTCCAAGGAGCACTCACGTGGCTGCCACCGACGTCCGCCCGAAGATCACGCTGGCCTGCGTGGAGTGCAAGGAGCGGAACTACATCACCAAGAAGAACCGGCGTAACAACCCGGACCGTCTTGAGATGAAGAAGCACTGCCCGCGCTGCAACTCGCACACTGCGCACCGCGAAACGCGCTGAATCAGGCTCGTACACGAGGCCGTCCCCTTCGGGGGGCGGCCTCGTGTCGTTGTGCGGCGGGTTTGGCGTTGAATGGGGCCGGACGCCGTCACAGACCGGCCCAGTCGTTCTTTCATCAGGAGGTTGCGAGTTCATGGCGCTCGACCAGTCCTTCGTGGGACGGACCTATCCGCCCACCGCGCCGTACGAGGTCGGACGGGAGAAGATCCGCGAGTTCGCCGAGGCCGTGGGCGACGCCCACCCCGCGTACACCGATCCCGAGGCCGCGAAGGCCCTCGGCCACGCCGATGTGATCGCGCCGCCGACCTTCGTGTTCTCGATCACCTTCAAGGCCGCCGGCCAGGTCATCGAGGACCCCCAGCTCGGCCTGGACTACAGCCGGGTCGTGCACGGCGATCAGAAGTTCGTCTATGTCCGCCCCGTGCGCGCCGGTGACCGGCTGTCGGTCGTCTCGACCATCGAGGCCGTCAAGTCGATGGCGGGCAACGACATCCTGGACGTCCGCGGCGACGTCCACGGCGAGTCCGGTGAGCTGGTCGTGACCGCCTGGACGAAGCTGGTGGCGCGCGCCGCCGAGGAGGCGTGATGACGGCGAAGGTGAGTTACGAGTCCGTCGAGGTCGGTACGGAGCTGCCGGCGCGGTCCTTCCCGGTCACCCGGGCGACGCTCGTGCAGTACGCGGGTGCCTCGGGCGACTTCAACCCGATCCACTGGAACGAGCGCTTCGCGCGCGAGGTCGGGCTGCCCGATGTGATCGCGCACGGCATGTTCACCATGGCCGAGGCGATCCGGGTGGTCACGGACTGGACCGGCGACCCGGGCGCGGTGGTCGAGTACGGAGTGCGCTTCACCAAGCCCGTCGTGGTCCCGGACGACGACAAGGGCGCGCGGATCGAGGTCAGCGGCAAGGTCGGCGCGCTGCTGGACGACCGGCGGGTGCGCGTGGACCTGACGGTCATGAGCGACGGCAAGAAGGTCCTGGGCATGTCCCGGGCCGTGGTGCGGCTCGCCTAGCGAGGGCGGGCGATCGCGATGCGATGTAAGGGGCACGGGCCATGGGGCCGTGCCCCTTACGCGTAACCCCGTTCCCAACTCCGGGCGACACCCCGCTTGACGAAGTTAGTGATTGGATACTAACTTACGGGCATGGCAAGGATGAGTGCAGATGAGCGACGCGAGAGTGTCATCCGCGCGGCGGTCACCGAGTTCGCCCGCGGCGGGTACAGCGCGACCTCCACCGCGGTGATCGCCCAGCGGGTGGGCGTTTCGCAGCCGTACCTCTTCCGCCTCTTCCCTAACAAGGAGGCGATGTTCCTCGCGGCGGCCGAGCGCTGCTTCGTGGAGACCCGGGAGGTGTTCGCCGCGGCGGCCGAGGGGCTGGAGGGCGAGGACGCGCTGCATGCCATGGCCCGCGCCTATCAGGAGCTGATCGCCGACGACCCCGAGAAGCTGCTCATGCAGATGCAGGTGTACGCGGCGGTCGCCGCCGCGGAGGCTGCCGGGGACCACGAGTTCGGCGAATCGGTGCGGGCCGGCTGGCTGGAGCTCTTCGACTCCGTCAACCTCGCGCTCGGCGCCGAGGCCAACGAGACCACCCAGTTCCTCGCGTACGGCATGCTCGCCAACACGCTGACCTCGCTCGGCTTTCCGGCCGGACACCGGATCTGGTCCGGTTTCTACGACTCCGCGCAGCCGGTCTCCTGAACGCGCACGGCCCCGGGCTCGGCCCGGTTTTCTGCCCGGAAAAGTTAGTAATGGATAACTAACCCTCAGGGGGAGCAGTGAACCAGCAATCGACAGGCCGTGCGGGAACGGCCTGGGCCCTCGTCATCACCAGCGTCGCCGGCTTCATGGCGGCACTCGACAACCTCGTCGTCACCACCGCCCTGCCGTCCATCCGCGAAAGCCTCGGCGGAGAGATGGAGGAGCTGGAGTGGACGGTCAACGCCTACACGCTCACCTTCGCCGTCCTGCTGATGTTCGGCGCCGCCCTCGGTGACCGCTTCGGCCGCCGCCGGCTCTTCCTCACCGGCCTCACCGTCTTCACCGGCGCCTCCGCCGCGGCCGCCCTCTCGCCCGGCATCAACGAACTCATCGCCTTCCGCGCCGTCCAGGGCGTCGGCGCCGCGATCATGATGCCGCTCACGCTCACCCTGCTCACCGCCGCCGTGGAGCCCGCCCGGCGGGGCATGGCGCTCGGCATCTTCAGCGCCGCGACCGGCCTCGCCGTGGCCAGTGGACCCCTGATCGGCGGCAGTCTCACCGAGCACATCTCCTGGCAGTGGATCTTCTGGCTCAACGTCCCGATCGGCCTGCTCCTGCTGCCGCTCGCCCGCTTCCGCCTCGCGGAGTCGTACGCCCCCGGCGCCCGGCTCGACGTCCCCGGCACCCTCCTCGTCAGCGGCGGCCTCTTCGGCCTCGTCTACGGCCTGGTCAACGCCAACGCCGACGGCTGGACCAGCCCGACCGTCCTGACCTCCCTCGTCGTCGGCATCGCGCTCATCGGCGCCTTCGTCCGCCACGGCTTCCGGGGCCGCAAGCCCATGCTCCCCATGCGGCTCTTCCGGGACCGAGGCTTCTTCGGGATCAACATCGCCGGCCTGCTGATGTACCTCGGGATGTTCGGTGCGATCTTCCTGCTCAGCCAGTACTTCCAGGGCGTCCTGGGCTACTCGCCGGCCGAGGCCGGGCTGCGGATGCTGCCCTGGACCGGCATGCCGATGATCGTCGCCCCCGTCGCCGGGATGCTCTCCGACCGGTTCGGCGGCCGCCCGGTGGTCGTGACCGGGCTCGCCCTCCAGGCGGCCGGCCTCGCCCTCTTCGCCATGACCATCGCCCCGGACGCGTCCTACGCCTCGCAGCTGCCCGCCCTGATCATCGGCGGCATCGGCATGGCCCTGTACTTCGCGCCGGCCGCCAGCCTGGTGATGTCCAGCGTCCGCCCCGGTGACCAGGGCATCGCGTCCGGCGCCAACAACGCCCTCCGCGAGGTCGGCGGCGCCCTCGGGGTCGCCGTGCTCACCACCGTCTTCGCCTCGCAGGGCGGCCTGGAGTCCGCGCGGTCCTTCACCGACGGCACCGTGCCCGCCGTCTGGATCGGCTCCGGCGTCGTCGCCCTGGCCGCGCTCGTCGCCCTGATGATCCCCGGCCGCCGCGCCGCCGGTACGCGGGAGACCGCCGCCGAGACGGCCGAGGGCGGCGCCGGCACCCACGCCGAGGAGCCGGTCTCCGTACCCGCCTGACGCACCCCGCACACACCACACGGTCCGTGGCCCCGCCCAGACGGCGGAGCCGCGGACCGTACCCTTGTCCCCGTGCAGGAACTCCACGACGCGCCCCTCGCCCCCCTGACCACCTTCCGGCTCGGCGGCCCCGCCCCCCGGCTTCTCACGGCCACCACGGACACCGAGGTGATCGACGCCGTGCGCGAGGCCGACGACAGCGGCACCCCGCTCCTGATCATCGGCGGCGGCAGCAATCTGGTCATCGGCGACAAGGGCTTCGAGGGCATCGCCCTGCGGATCGCCACCAAGGGCTTCGTCCTCGACGGCGGCTCCCTGGAACTGGCCGCGGGCGAGGTCTGGACCGACGCCGTCGCCCGCACCGTGGAAGCCGGTCTCGCGGGCCTCGAATGCCTGGCCGGCATCCCCGGCTCGGCGGGTGCGACGCCGATCCAGAACGTCGGGGCGTACGGACAGGAGGTGTCCGCCACCATCACGGAGGTCGTCGCCTACGACCGGCGCACCCGGGAAACGGTCGTCCTGCCCAACTCCGCGTGCGCGTTCTCCTACCGGCACAGCCGCTTCAAGGCCGACCCCGACCGGTATGTGGTGCTGCGCGTCCGCTTCGGCCTGGAGGAGGCCGGCGGGCTCTCGGCGCCCCTGAAGTACCCGGAGACCGCGCGGGCCATGGGCGTCCGGGAGGGTGACCGCGTTCCCGCCGCCGAGGCCCGCGAAACGGTGCTCCGGCTGCGTGCCGGCAAGGGCATGGTCCTCGACCCCGAGGACCACGACACCTGGTCGGCCGGGTCCTTCTTCACCAACCCGGTCCTGGAACAGGCCGAGTTCGACGCGTTCCTCGCCCGGGTCGCCGACCGGCTCGGCCCCGAGGTGACGCCCCCCGCCTTCCCCGCCGGCGACGGGCGCACCAAGACCTCCGCCGCCTGGCTCATCGACCGGGCCGGCTTCACCAAGGGCTACGGCACCGGACCCGCCCGCATCTCGACCAAGCACACGCTCGCCCTCACCAACCGGGGCGCGGCGACCACGGAGGACCTGCTCGCCCTCGCGCGAGAGGTCGTGGCCGGGGTGCACGCGGCCTTCGGCGTCACCCTGGTCAACGAGCCGGTGACGGTGGGCGTCAGCCTGTAGCGCGCCCGGGCCCCGTGCCCCGGGCGCCCCGGGCCGTCCGCGCCCCTGCCCCTCCCCGGGCCTCAGTACGCCACGCCCACGCCCTGCTTCACCGTCGCCGGGTCGCCGATCAGTGCCAGCGTCGCGTGGGCCACGTCGGCCCGCGAGATGGACCGGCCGCTGCGTGGGTTGCCGCCGACGACCGTGCGGTAGGTGCCCGTCAGGGGGCCGTTCGTCAGCTTGGGCGGCCGCACCGACGTCCAGTCCGTGGCGGAGGCCGCCAGCGCCGCCTCCATCGCGGTGAGATCCGCGTACACCTCCTTGAGGATCGCGCCGATCATCGACAGCATCATCCGGTCGAGCAGCGGCTCGCCGGCGGGCGTGGGGGCGACCGGGGCGGCGCTGACCACCAGCAGCCGCCGGGTGCCCTCCGCCTCCATGGCCGTCAGCACGGCACGGGTCAGCCGCTCGGCGATCCCGTCCGCCTTCCGGACCCTGGAGCCGAGGCCGGAGAGGACCGCGTCCCGGCCCGCCACCGCCTCCCGCAGCGCCTCCGGGTCGTCCACCCGGGCGGCGGTGTGCACCGTGATGTCCGAGAGCGGGACCGCGAGCCGGGCGGGATCGCGGACCACCGCCGTCACCTCGTGCCCCGCCGCCACCGCCTGGCGGACGATCTCCTGCCCGATACCGCCGGTCGCACCAAAAACCGTGAGCTTCATGGCACACCCCTTCGAGGTGGGTAAGTGTTCACTCACCTCTAGAGTGGGTGGGTAATCACTCACCCGTCAAGTCTTATCGGAGTGCTCATGGAGCAGAAGCCGGCCCGCGTCCGCCTCATCGACGCCGCCCACGAGCTCATGCTCACCAAGGGCCTGGCCCGGACCACCACCAAGGAGATCGCCAAGGCCGCCGGCTGCTCGGAGGCCGCGCTCTACAAGCACTTCCTCAGCAAGGAGGAGCTGTTCGTGGTGGTCCTCCAGGAACGGCTGCCCAGGACCGACCTGCGCGAACTCATCGCCGACCCGGGCGCGGGGGAGCGGTCCGTCGAGGAGAACCTCACCGGCATCGCCCGCCAGGCCGCCCTGTTCTACGAGCAGAGCTTCCCGATCGCCGCCTCCCTGTACGCCGAACCGAGGCTCAAGGAGCGCCACGACGCGGCCATGCGCGAACTGGGCACCGGCCCCCACCTGCCCATCCGCGGCGTCGACACGTATCTGCGGGCCGAACAGAGCGCCGGCCGCGTCCGGCCCGACGCCGACACCTACGCGGCCGCCTCCCTGCTCCTCGGCGCCTGCGCCCAGCGCGCGTTCGCCTACGACGCCACGGAGACCGGCGAGCCGCCCCAGCCGCTGGACGAATTCGCGGCGTCCCTGGCCCGCACCCTGCTCGGCGGCCTCGCCGGCTGAAGCTCAGCCCACCGGCCCGACCGTCCCCACCGGCCCCGCCAGCCACGCGTCGACCCCCGCCAGCAGCTCCGCCCGCACCGGCTCCGGCGCCGTCGAACCGCGCACCGACTGGCGGGCCAGCTCGGCCAGCTCCGTGTCGGTGAACGCGTGGTTGCGGCGCACCAGGTCGTACTGCGCGGCCAGCCGGGAGCCGAAGAGCAGCGGGTCGTCCGCGCCGAGGGCCAGCGGCACCCCCGCGTCGAACAGAGTGCGCAGGGGGACATCGGCGGGCTTCTCGTAGACGCCGAGCGCCACATTGGACGCGGGGCACACCTCGCAGGTCACCCCCGCCTCCGCGAGCCGGCGCAGCAGCCGGGGGTCCTCGGCGGCGCGCACCCCGTGCCCCACCCGGGCCGCGTCGAGGTCGTCCAGGCAGTCCCGGACGCTGGACGGACCCGACAGCTCGCCGCCGTGCGGAGCGGCCAGCAGACCGCCCTCCCGGGCGATGGCGAACGCCCGGTCGAAGTCACGGGCCATCCCGCGCCGCTCGTCGTTGGAGAGGCCGAAGCCGACGACGCCCCGGTCCGCGTACCGCACGGCGAGCCGCGCGAGGGTCCGCGCGTCCAGCGGGTGCTTCATCCGGTTCGCCGCGATGACCACCCGGATCGGCAGCCCGGTCTCGCGCGAGGCGGCGTCCACCGCGTCCAGAATGATCTCGATCGCCGGGATCAGGCCGCCGAGCAGGGGCGCGTACGAGGTGGGGTCGACCTGGATCTCCAGCCAGCCGGAGCCGTCCGCCACGTCCTCCTGGGCGGCCTCGCGGACCAAGCGCTGGATGTCCTCGGGGGCTCGCAGACAGGACCGGGCGATGTCGTAAAGCCGCTGGAAGCGGAACCAGCCCCGCTCGTCCGTGGCGCGCAGTTTGGGCGGCTCGCCGCCGGTCAGGGCCTCGGGCAGCCGCACCCCGTATTTGTCGGCGAGCTCCAGCAGCGTCGTGGGCCGCATCGACCCGGTGAAGTGCAGGTGCAGGTGGGCCTTGGGCAGCAGCCGTACATCACGTTCCATTGCAAGATCCTGCCGCACGGAGGGGGCGGTGCGGTAGCCGCTTTCTCCATCGAGTGCCCCCTCGAACGCGAAAGCGACCCCCGGTTCGGGCATCGGGGGTCGCTTTTACGGGAAGGGGGCGGCGATTACGCCTTCGCCTCGCCCAGCAGCTTCTGGAGCCGCGAGACGCCCTCGACCAGGTCGTCGTCGCCCAGCGCGTACGAAAGACGCAGGTAGCCCGGCGTGCCGAACGCCTCGCCCGGGACGACCGCTACCTCGGCCTCGTCCAGGATCAGCGCGGCCAGCTCCACCGAGGTCTGCGGGCGCTTGCCGCGGATCTCCTTGCCGAGCAGCTCCTTGACCGACGGGTACGCGTAGAACGCGCCCTCGGGCTCAGGGCAGAACACGCCGTCGATGTCGTTGAGCATCCGCACGATGGTCCGGCGGCGCCGGTCGAAGGCGGTGCGCATCTCGGCGACCGCGTCCAGGTCGCCGGAGACGGCGGCCAGCGCGGCGGCCTGCGAGACGTTGGCGACGTTGGACGTGGCGTGCGACTGGAGGTTGGTCGCGGCCTTCACGACGTCCTTGGGGCCGATGATCCAGCCGACCCGCCAGCCGGTCATCGCATACGTCTTGGCGACGCCGTTGACCACGATGCACTTGTCGCGCAGCTCCGGTACGGCCGCCGGCATCGAGGTGAACTTCGCATCCCCGTAGACCAGGTGCTCGTAGATCTCGTCGGTCATCACCCACAGGCCGTGCTCGACGGCCCAGCGGCCGATCGCCTCGGTGTCGGCCTCGCTGTAGACCGCGCCGGTCGGGTTCGACGGGGAGACGAACAGGACGACCTTCGTACGCTCGGTACGGGCCGCCTCCAGCTGCTCGACGGAGACCCGGTAACCGGTGGTCTCGTCGGCCACCACCTCCACTGGGACGCCGCCGGCCAGCCGGATCGACTCGGGATAGGTGGTCCAGTACGGGGCCGGGACGATGACCTCGTCGCCCGGGTCGAGGATCGCGGCGAACGCCTCGTAGATCGCCTGCTTGCCGCCGTTGGTCACCAGGATCTGGGACGCGTCGACCTCGTAACCGGAGTCGCGCAGTGTCTTCTCCGCGATGGCGGCCTTGAGCTCGGGGAGCCCGCCCGCCGGGGTATAGCGGTGGTACTTCGGGGTACGGCACGCCTCGACTGCGGCGTCCACGATGTAGCCGGGGGTCGGGAAGTCGGGCTCGCCGGCACCGAAGCCGATCACCGGGCGACCGGCGGCCTTGAGGGCCTTGGCCTTGGCGTCTACGGCGAGGGTGGCGGACTCGGAGATGGCACCGATGCGGGCGGAGACCCGGCGCTCGGACGGAGTGGTAGCAGCGCTCATGGCCCCATGCTCGCAGACCGTTTTCCGCGTCGGCACGGGGGTTTCAGGGACCGGACAGCACTCGGACAGCATGCGGACATGAAGCGACCAGGAGCGATCAGCAGCTTTCTGTTCGACGCCGGGCCGCTGAGCACGTACACTCTGCTGTCGTTGGCCTTCGCCAGCCGCACCGTTCCTGCACTCGGGTCTTCCGGGAGCATGCGGTAGGTTGGTGGAATCCACAAAGGGTCGTAGCTCAATTGGTAGAGCACTGGTCTCCAAAACCAGCGGTTGGGGGTTCAAGTCCCTCCGGCCCTGCTACACACTCCTTCGCCAGGATGTGTGCGCATGTACGTACTTCAATGCACCGCCGTGCGGCTCCACCGGGCGCGGCACGGCCACGACCCGGAATCAGGTGAGAAGCGTGACGGACGCCGTGGGCTCCATCGACAAGCCTGATGCCGAGGACGAGGCCCCCGAGTCCAAGAAGAAGACTCGGAAGGGCGGCAAGCGCGGCAAGAAGGGCCCGCTGGGCCGTCTCGCGCTCTTCTACCGCCAGATCGTCGCGGAGCTCCGCAAGGTCGTCTGGCCGACGCGCAACCAGCTGACGACGTACACCACTGTGGTGATTGCGTTCGTCGTCGTCATGATCGGCCTCGTAACCGTGATTGACTTCGGTTTCGCGCGGGTCATCAAGTACGTCTTCGGCTGATCCACGCGAAGGGCGCCTGATGGGCGCCCCTTTCGCATGTTCCACCCATATGTATTCAGGAAGAAGCCACCGTGTCTGACCCGAACCTGAACGACGCCGTCGAGCCGACGGCGGGCGCCTTCGAGTCCGCCGAGGACGAGCTCGACATCGTCGAGGCGGCGGACGCCGAGGAGTCGGACCAGGCCGAGGCCGCCGACGCCGACGAGGCCCCTGAGGCCGCCGACGAGGCGTCCGAGGACACCGCCGAGGAGACCGCGGACGCGGCCGACGAGGAGGAGGCCGAGCCGGCCGAGCCCGTCGACCCCGTCACGGCCCTGCGCGAGGAGCTTCGCGGGCTGCCGGGCGAGTGGTACGTCATCCACACGTACGCCGGTTACGAGAAGCGTGTGAAGGCCAACCTGGAGCAGCGCGCCGTCTCGCTGAACGTGGAGGAGTTCATCTATCAGGCCGAGGTGCCTGAGGAGGAAATCGTCCAGATCAAGAACGGCGAGCGCAAGAACGTCCGCCAGAACAAGCTCCCGGGCTACGTCCTGGTGCGCATGGACCTGACGAACGAGTCCTGGGGCGTCGTCCGCAACACCCCCGGTGTCACCGGCTTCGTGGGCAACGCCTACGACCCGTACCCGCTGACGCTGGACGAGATCGTCAAGATGCTCGCCCCGGAGGCCGAGGAGAAGGCAGCCCGCGAGGCCGCCGAGGCCGAGGGCAAGCCGGCTCCGGCCCGTAAGGTCGAGGTCCAGGTGCTGGACTTCGAGGTCGGCGACTCGGTCACCGTCACCGACGGCCCGTTCGCGACGCTCCAGGCGACGATCAACGAGATCAACGCCGACTCGAAGAAGGTCAAGGGCCTCGTCGAGATCTTCGGTCGCGAGACCCCGGTCGAGCTGAGCTTCGACCAGATCCAGAAGAACTGAGCTTTCCGCCCGTTTCTGGACACATGCCTACCGAGCAGGTCAGACAGGCTCCCGCAGCCGGTCTGACCTGCTTGGTTTTTGGTCGCACGGCTATACCCGTTATCGTTGTGCGGTATGCCTGCATCCGGATGACCGGATGAAGGCGAAAACTCTCACTAGGACCCGGAGAGAGCACATGCCTCCCAAGAAGAAGAAGGTCACGGGGCTTATCAAGCTCCAGATCAACGCCGGTGCGGCCAACCCGGCCCCGCCGGTCGGCCCCGCACTGGGTCAGCACGGCGTCAACATCATGGAGTTCTGCAAGGCCTACAACGCCGCGACCGAGTCGCAGCGTGGCATGGTCGTGCCGGTGGAGATCACGGTCTACGAGGACCGCTCCTTCACCTTCATCACCAAGACTCCGCCGGCCGCCAAGCTGATCCTCAAGGCCGCGGGTGTGGAGAAGGGCTCCGGCGAGCCGCACAAGACCAAGGTCGCCAAGCTGACGGCTGCCCAGGTCCGCGAGATCGCCACGACGAAGCTCCCCGACCTGAACGCCAACGACCTCGACGCCGCGTCGAAGATCATCGCCGGCACCGCCCGTTCCATGGGCATCACGGTCGAAGGCTGATTCAGCCCCACGCCCTCAGTGGTAGGACCGGCGCTGGTCCGCACCACGACTCCACACTCTGAAACCATCAGGAGTAGAAGTGAAGCGCAGCAAGAACCTCCGCGCTGCGGACGCCAAGATCGACCGGGAGCGCCTGTACGCCCCGCTTGAGGCCGTCCGTATCGCCAAGGAGACCGCCACCACGAAGTTCGACGGCACCGTCGAGGTCGCCTTCCGCCTGGGTGTCGACCCGCGCAAGGCCGACCAGATGGTCCGCGGCACCGTGAACCTCCCGCACGGCACCGGCAAGACCGCCCGGGTCCTGGTCTTCGCGACCGGTGACCGTGCTGCGGCCGCGGAAGCCGCCGGCGCCGACATCGTCGGCTCCGACGAGCTCATCGACGAGGTGGCGAAGGGCCGTCTGGACTTCGACGCCGTCGTCGCGACCCCGGACCTCATGGGCAAGGTCGGCCGCCTCGGCCGCGTGCTCGGTCCGCGTGGTCTGATGCCGAACCCGAAGACCGGTACGGTCACCCCCGATGTCGTGAAGGCTGTCAACGACATCAAGGGCGGCAAGATCGAGTTCCGCGTCGACAAGCACTCGAACCTGCACTTCATCATCGGCAAGGTCTCCTTCGACGAGACCAAGCTGGTGGAGAACTACGCAGCGGCGCTGGAAGAGGTCCTCCGCCTCAAGCCGTCCGCGGCGAAGGGCCGCTACATCAAGAAGGCCGCCCTGGCGACCACGATGGGCCCCGGCATCCCGCTGGACTCCAACCGCACCCGTAACCTCCTCGTCGAGGAGGACCCGGCCGCCGTCTGAGCCTCCGCGCTCGTACGACCGTCGTGTTACGTGTGACATGGGACGGGCCCCGCAACCTTTCGAGGTGCGGGGCCCGTCCTCATTCGTACGTGGACATGACTGTCGGAGCCCTGCGTTAGCGTGGGTGACCGAGAGTCGAACGAGGGGTGGAATCTCAGATGCTGACCAATACCGTACGGCGCGTGGGCCTGTCCGTCGCTGTGGCCGCGGCGCTGACCTCGGTCGCGGCCTGTGGCGGCTCGGACGACGGGGGCGGCAAGGACGGCGCCAAGAAGGACAGCGCCGCCCGCTCCGTGGCGAAGGTCGACCCGATCGCCGCGCTGGTCGCCGTCCAGAAGAAGACCGGCCAGGCGCACTCGGCCCGGGTCGAGGGCGAGACCAGCATGGGCAGCGCGATGTCCATGAAGCAGTCGGGTGTCATGGACTGGTCCGACGGGATCACCGGCTCCATGAAAATCACGTACACCGGCGGCACCATGGCCGACGCCATGAAGCAGGCCGGCGGCAGCGGCACCATGGAGGCCCGCTACTTCAAGGACGGGTACGCGGCGGACATGGGCGAGGCCATGTCCCAGCAGACCGGCGGCAAGCGCTGGATCAGCTACAGCTACGACGACCTGGAGAAGATGGCCGGCGCCTCGGGGGCGGCGCTGAAGGACCAGATGCAGAACAGCACCCCCGAGCAGGGCGTGAAGTCGCTGCTGGCCTCCGGCGACGTGAAGAAGGTCGGCAAGGAGGACGTCCGCGGCGTCAGCACCACGCACTACGCGGGCACGGTCGACGTCGCCGCCCTGACCGCCAAGAACAGCAGCCTCGGCGCCGACGAGATCGACGCCCTCAAGAAGCAGCTGGCGGACGCGGGCGTCACCACGGAGACCGTCGACATATGGGTCGACGACAACGACCTGCTGGTCAAGAAGACCGAGCGCGGCGAGATGAAGACCGGCGAGCTCAACTCCACGGTGTACTACAGCGACTACGGCACCAAGGTCTCCGTCGAGCGCCCGCCGGCCGCCGAGACCGTCGACTTCGCCGAGCTGATGAAGCAGCAGCAGGGAGCCGCTTCGTAACCCGGTTCCGGCGAGTTCAAACCTCCCCGCACCACCCGAAGCGGGACGGACTTGCCCGGCGCGACCCGAGTCGCGTACTCTCCTGAGGAAGCCAAAGACCGCTGGTCGTTTCTTGAATCTGCGATGGATTCAGGCAACCGAAGGCTCCGTTGATGCGGACGACCTGCGCAGGTGACTGTGGAGAGCTCCCGGACTTCGTTCGGTCGAGCTACGCCCTGGCGCCTGCGCCGGGGCGTTTCGTCTTTCCGGTCCCTTTCGAGCGGTCCTCATCACCCGGAAGGAGGCCGACGCTATGGCTAGGCCCGACAAGGCTGCTGCGGTAGCCGAGCTCGCGGACCAGTTCCGCAGCTCGAACGCCGCCGTGCTGACCGAGTACCGGGGTCTCACCGTGGCACAGCTCAAGCAGCTGCGCCGTTCGCTCGGTGAGAACGCCCAGTACGCCGTGGTGAAGAACACGCTGACCAAGATTGCGGCCAACGAGGCCGGGATCGACACGCTGGACGACCTGTTCGCAGGTCCGACGGCGGTTGCCTTCGTCACCGGTGACCCGGTGGAGTCGGCGAAGGGTCTTCGTGACTTCGCCAAGGACAACCCGAACCTGATCATCAAGGGCGGTGTCCTTGACGGCAAGGCGCTGTCCGCCGATGACATCAAGCAGCTCGCGGACCTTGAGTCCCGCGAGGTTCTGCTCGCCAAGCTGGCCGGTGCCATGAAGGGCAAGCAGACTCAGGCTGCGCAGCTCTTCCAGGCGCTGCCGTCGAAGTTCGTCCGCACCGCGGAAGCGCTTCGCGTCAAGCTGGAGGAGCAGGGCGGTGCCGGTACGCCGGCTCCCGCCGAGGCCGCCGAGTAATCACGCTCAGCGGTCCAGCGGGCACCGTGTACGCCCGCCGACACATACATCCGGCACCTGCCGAATAGTGGAAGGACGCCTGTCATGGCGAAGCTGTCCCAGGAAGACCTGCTCGCTCAGTTCGAGGAGCTCACCCTCATCGAGCTCGCCGAGTTCGTGAAGGCCTTCGAGGAGAAGTTCGACGTCACCGCCGCCGCGGCCGTCGCCGTCGCGGGCCCCGCCGGCCCGGGCGCCACCGCCGAGGCCGTTGAGGAGAAGGACGAGTTCGACGTCATCCTCACCGCCGCCGGTGACAAGAAGATCCAGGTCATCAAGGTCGTGCGCGAGCTGACCTCCCTCGGCCTGAAGGAGGCCAAGGACCTGGTGGACGGCGCCCCGAAGCCCGTCCTGGAGAAGGTCGCGAAGGACGCCGCGGAGAAGGCTGCCGAGTCCCTCAAGGGCGCCGGCGCCTCCGTCGAGGTCAAGTGACCCGAGGAGTCGTCTGACTCCTCAGGACCCCCGTGCCGCGAGGCGCGGAGTCACATCGCGAAAGGCGATCACCCGTACGGGTGATCGCCTTTCGGCGTACCGGAGGAGGGTGCCTTGCCCTTCCCGCGTTGACGAGTATGGTGATCTTCGCCGTGCGCCTCTCGCGAGGCCCGAGGGCGGCCGGGGCCGAGGGGGCCCTTGACGAACCGCACGCGGCGCGCAATTCTCAAGGCGCGTCGTCGAATCGATCCGAATCCGAGGCATGGATCGATGGCGAAGCGGGCAGTAAGGAAGGGCGCACCTCGCGCAGGGCTGGACATAGGTGTTGAGAAGAGCTGTTGAGAGCAACGTGGGTCTCTGAAAACCCCGACTGGACATCAGTGTGGCACTTGGCTACACTGACCCTTTGCGCTGCCTGTTAGCTGCCTCCTGCCCGTCACCAGGGGCATACCCATCTTGAGCATCGTGGACAGATCATCCCTGACCTGGGATTTTCTGCCCTCATGTCCAATTTGGGACCGGTACGCGCGTAGTGAGTCCGAGCCCTCGGAAGGACCCCCTCTTGGCCGCCTCGCGCAACGCCTCGACCGCGAATACGAACAACGGCGCCAGCACCGCCCCGCTGCGCATCTCTTTTGCAAAGATCAAGGAGCCCCTCGAGGTTCCGAACCTCCTCGCGCTGCAGACCGAGAGCTTTGACTGGCTCCTCGGCAACGCCGCCTGGAAGGCTCGCGTCGAGGCTGCTCTGGACAGTGGACAAGACGTCCCCACCAAGTCCGGCCTGGAGGAGATCTTCGAGGAGATCTCTCCGATCGAGGACTTCTCCGGGTCGATGTCGCTCACGTTCCGCGACCACCGCTTCGAGCCCCCCAAGAACTCGATCGACGAGTGCAAGGAGCGCGACTTCACGTTCGCCGCCCCGCTCTTCGTCACGGCCGAGTTCACCAACAACGAGACCGGCGAGATCAAGTCCCAGACGGTCTTCATGGGCGACTTCCCGCTCATGACCAACAAGGGCACCTTCGTCATCAACGGCACCGAGCGTGTCGTGGTGTCGCAGCTGGTCCGCTCGCCGGGTGTCTACTTCGACTCCTCGATCGACAAGACGTCCGACAAGGACATCTTCTCCGCCAAGATCATCCCCTCCCGGGGTGCCTGGCTGGAGATGGAGATCGACAAGCGCGACATGGTCGGTGTCCGCATCGACCGTAAGCGCAAGCAGTCGGTCACCGTCCTCCTGAAGGCGCTCGGCTGGAGCACCGAGCAGATCCTTGAGGAGTTCGGCGAGTACGAGTCCATGCGCGCCACCCTGGAGAAGGACCACACCCAGGGCCAGGACGACGCGCTGCTCGACATCTACCGCAAGCTCCGCCCGGGCGAGCCGCCCACCCGCGAGGCCGCTCAGACGCTGCTGGAGAACCTCTACTTCAACCCGAAGCGCTACGACCTCGCGAAGGTCGGCCGCTACAAGGTGAACAAGAAGCTCGGCGCGGACGAGCCGCTGGACGCCGGCGTGCTCACCACCGACGACGTCATCGCGACCATCAAGTACCTGGTCAAGCTGCACGCCGGTGAGACCGAGACGGTCGGCGAGTCCGGCCGGACGATCGTCGTCGAGACCGACGACATCGACCACTTCGGCAACCGCCGCCTGCGCAACGTCGGCGAGCTCATCCAGAACCAGGTCCGTACGGGTCTCGCCCGTATGGAGCGCGTCGTGCGCGAGCGCATGACCACCCAGGACGTCGAGGCGATCACGCCGCAGACCCTGATCAACATCCGGCCGGTCGTCGCCTCCATCAAGGAGTTCTTCGGCACCAGCCAGCTGTCGCAGTTCATGGACCAGAACAACCCGCTGTCGGGTCTCACCCACAAGCGCCGTCTGTCGGCTCTTGGCCCGGGTGGTCTCTCCCGTGAGCGGGCCGGCTTCGAGGTTCGAGACGTGCACCCGTCCCACTACGGACGCATGTGCCCGATCGAGACCCCCGAAGGCCCGAACATCGGTCTGATCGGTTCGCTCGCCTCGTACGGCCGCGTCAACGCGTTCGGCTTCATCGAGACGCCGTACCGCAAGGTGGTCGACGGCCAGGTCACCGACGAGGTCGACTACGTCACCGCCGACGAGGAAGACCGTTTCGTCATCGCTCAGGCGAACGCGACGCTCTCCGACGACCTGCGCTTCACCGAGCCCCGCGTCCTGGTCCGCCGTCGTGGCGGCGAGGTCGACTACGTCCCCGGTGGCGAGGTCGACTACATGGACGTCTCGCCGCGCCAGATGGTGTCCGTCGCGACCGCGATGATCCCCTTCCTGGAGCACGACGACGCCAACCGTGCCCTCATGGGCGCGAACATGATGCGCCAGGCCGTTCCGCTCATCAAGAGCGAGGCGCCGCTCGTCGGCACCGGCATGGAGTACCGCTGCGCCACCGACGCCGGTGACGTGCTGAAGGCCGAGAAGGACGGTGTGGTCCAGGAGGTCTCCGCGGACTACATCACCGTCACGAACGACGACGGTACGTACACCACGTACCGCATCGCCAAGTTCATGCGCTCCAACCAGGGCACCTCGGTCAACCAGAAGGTCGTCGTCTCCGAGGGCGACCGCGTCATCGAGGGCCAGGTTCTCGCCGACGGCCCGGCCACCGAGTTCGGTGAGATGGCGCTCGGCAAGAACCTGCTCGTGGCGTTCATGCCGTGGGAGGGTCACAACTACGAGGACGCGATCATCCTGTCGCAGCGCCTCGTGCAGGACGACGTCCTCTCCTCGATCCACATCGAGGAGCACGAGGTCGACGCCCGTGACACCAAGCTCGGCCCCGAGGAGATCACCCGGGACATCCCGAACGTCTCCGAGGAGGTCCTCGCCGACCTGGACGAGCGCGGCATCATCCGTATCGGTGCCGAGGTCGTCGCCGGCGACATCCTCGTCGGCAAGGTCACGCCCAAGGGCGAGACCGAGCTGACCCCCGAGGAGCGCCTGCTCCGCGCGATCTTCGGTGAGAAGGCGCGCGAGGTCCGCGACACCTCGCTGAAGGTGCCGCACGGCGAGATCGGCAAGGTCATCGGCGTCCGCGTCTTCGACCGCGAAGAGGGCGACGAGCTGCCGCCGGGCGTGAACCAGCTGGTCCGCGTCTACGTCGCGCAGAAGCGCAAGATCACCGACGGTGACAAGCTCGCCGGCCGGCACGGCAACAAGGGCGTCATCTCGAAGATCCTGCCGATCGAGGACATGCCGTTCCTGGAGGACGGCACCCCGGTCGACATCATCCTCAACCCGCTGGGTGTCCCGTCCCGAATGAACCCGGGACAGGTCCTGGAGATCCACCTCGGCTGGCTCGCCAGCCGCGGCTGGGACGTCTCCGGCCTCGGTGACGAGTGGGCCAAGCGCCTCCAGGCCATCGGCGCCGACCAGGTCGCCCCCGGCACCAACGTCGCCACGCCCGTCTTCGACGGCGCGCGCGAGGACGAGATCTCCGGTCTCTTCGAGGCCACGATCCCGAACCGCGACGGCATGCGTCTGGTGCAGCCCTCCGGCAAGGCCAAGCTGTTCGACGGCCGCTCCGGCGAGCCGTTCCCGGACCCGGTCTCGGTCGGCTACATGTACATCCTCAAGCTGCACCACCTGGTCGACGACAAGCTCCACGCCCGCTCGACCGGCCCGTACTCCATGATCACGCAGCAGCCGCTGGGTGGTAAGGCGCAGTTCGGTGGGCAGCGATTCGGTGAGATGGAGGTGTGGGCCCTTGAGGCTTACGGCGCCGCTTACGCCCTCCAGGAACTGCTGACGATCAAGTCCGACGACGTCACCGGCCGTGTGAAGGTCTACGAGGCGATCGTCAAGGGCGAGAACATCCCCGAGCCGGGCATTCCCGAGTCCTTCAAGGTGCTCATCAAGGAAATGCAGTCGCTCTGCCTCAACGTGGAGGTGCTGTCCTCGGACGGCATGTCCATCGAGATGCGCGACACGGACGAGGACGTCTTCCGCGCGGCGGAGGAGCTCGGTATCGACCTGTCCCGGCGCGAGCCGAGCAGCGTCGAAGAGGTCTGACGGGTTGGCCGGCCGGATCCCCGTGATCCGGCCGGCTCTCCCCGGACCCGTTCAGACCATTGCTGAAGTGCCCCGATTTACTCGCGTGACGCGAGGGGGCTCGAACCCCCGAAAGAGGGATTGACGACAAGTGCTCGACGTCAACTTCTTCGACGAGCTGCGGATCGGCCTTGCCACCGCGGACGACATCCGGACCTGGTCCCACGGCGAGGTCAAGAAGCCGGAGACCATCAACTACCGCACCCTCAAGCCCGAAAAGGACGGACTCTTCTGCGAGAAGATCTTCGGTCCGACCCGGGACTGGGAGTGCTACTGCGGCAAGTACAAGCGTGTCCGCTTCAAGGGCATCATCTGTGAGCGCTGTGGCGTCGAGGTCACGCGCGCCAAGGTGCGCCGCGAGCGCATGGGCCACATCGAGCTCGCTGCTCCCGTCACCCACATCTGGTACTTCAAGGGCGTCCCGTCGCGCCTGGGCTACCTGCTGGACCTCGCGCCGAAGGACCTTGAGAAGGTCATCTACTTCGCCGCGTACATGATCACGTTCGTGGACGAGGAGCGCCGCACCCGCGACCTCCCCTCCCTGGAGGCCCACGTCTCCGTCGAGCGCCAGCAGATCGAGAACCGCCGCGACTCCGACCTGGAGAACCGCGCCAAGAAGCTCGAATCCGACCTGGCCGAGCTGGAGGCCGAGGGCGCCAAGGCCGACGTACGCCGCAAGGTGCGCGAAGGTGCCGAGCGCGAGATGAAGCAGCTGCGCGACCGTGCGCAGCGCGAGATCGACCGCCTCGACGAGGTGTGGAGCCGCTTCAAGAACCTCAAGGTCCAGGACCTGGAGGGCGACGAGCTGCTCTACCGCGAGCTGCGTGACCGCTTCGGCACGTACTTCGACGGCTGCATGGGCGCCGCCGCGCTCCAGAAGCGCCTGGAGTCCTTCGACCTGGACGAGGAGGCCGAGCGCCTCCGCGAGATCATCCGTACCGGCAAGGGCCAGAAGAAGACCCGTGCGCTCAAGCGCCTCAAGGTCGTCTCCGCGTTCCTCCAGACCAGCAACAAGCCCAAGGGCATGGTGCTGGACTGCGTGCCGGTCATCCCGCCGGACCTGCGTCCGATGGTGCAGCTGGACGGTGGCCGCTTCGCGACCTCCGACCTGAACGACCTGTACCGCCGCGTGATCAACCGCAACAACCGCCTGAAGCGGCTTCTCGACCTCGGCGCGCCCGAGATCATCGTGAACAACGAGAAGCGCATGCTCCAGGAGGCCGTGGACGCCCTCTTCGACAACGGTCGTCGCGGCCGTCCGGTCACCGGCCCGGGCAACCGCCCGCTGAAGTCCCTCAGCGACATGCTGAAGGGCAAGCAGGGCCGTTTCCGTCAGAACCTGCTCGGCAAGCGCGTGGACTACTCCGCGCGTTCCGTGATCGTCGTCGGTCCGCAGCTCAAGCTGCACCAGTGCGGTCTGCCGAAGGCGATGGCGCTGGAGCTCTTCAAGCCGTTCGTGATGAAGCGCCTGGTCGACCTGAACCACGCGCAGAACATCAAGTCGGCCAAGCGCATGGTCGAGCGCGGCCGCACCGTGGTGTACGACGTCCTCGAAGAGGTCATCGCCGAGCACCCGGTGCTGCTGAACCGTGCGCCCACGCTGCACCGCCTCGGCATCCAGGCGTTCGAGCCGCAGCTGGTCGAGGGCAAGGCCATCCAGATCCACCCGCTCGTCTGCACCGCGTTCAACGCGGACTTCGACGGTGACCAGATGGCCGTGCACCTGCCGCTGTCCGCGGAGGCGCAGGCCGAGGCCCGCATCCTGATGCTGTCCTCGAACAACATCCTGAAGCCGGCCGACGGCCGCCCGGTCACGATGCCGACCCAGGACATGGTGCTGGGTCTGTTCTTCCTGACCACCGACGGCGAGCTGCGTGACACCAAGGGCGAGGGCCGTGCGTTCGGTTCCGCGGCCGAGGCGATCATGGCGTTCGACGCCGGCGAGCTGGCGCTCCAGTCGTCCGTCGACATCCGCTTCCCGGTGGGCACCATCCCGCCGCGTGGCTGGGTGCCGCCGGTCGCCGAGGAGGGCGAGCCCGAGTACCAGCCGGGTGACACCTTCCGGCTGCGGACGAGCCTGGGCCGCGCGCTCTTCAACGAGCTGCTGCCCGAGGACTACCCGTTCGTGGACTACTCGGTCGGTAAGAAGCAGCTCTCCGAGATCGTCAACGACCTCGCCGAGCGCTACCCCAAGGTCATCGTGGCGGCGACGCTCGACAACCTGAAGGCGGCCGGCTTCCACTGGGCGACCCGTTCGGGCGTCACCGTGGCCATCTCCGACGTCGTCGTGCCCGAGGCCAAGAAGGCCATCGTCAAGGGCTACGAGGAGCAGGACGAGAAGGTCCAGAAGCAGTACGAGCGCGGTCTGATCACCAAGGACGAGCGCACGCAGGAGCTCATCGCGATCTGGACCAAGGCGACCAACGAGGTTGCCGAGGCCATGAACGAGAACTTCCCCAAGACGAACCCCATCTTCATGATGGTTGACTCGGGTGCCCGAGGAAACATGATGCAGATGCGTCAGATCGCCGGTATGCGTGGTCTGGTGTCCAACGCCAAGAACGAGACGATTCCGCGTCCCATCAAGGCGTCCTTCCGTGAGGGCCTCACCGTTCTGGAGTACTTCATCTCCACGCACGGTGCCCGTAAGGGTCTGGCGGACACCGCCCTGCGTACCGCCGACTCGGGTTACCTGACCCGTCGTCTGGTGGACGTCTCGCAGGACGTGATCATTCGCGAGGAGGACTGCGGCACCGACCGCGGCCTCAAGCTGAAGATCGCCGTCAAGGGTGCCGACGGTGTCCTCCGCAAGACGGACGACGTCGAGACCTCGGTCTACGCCCGCATGCTCGCCGAGGACGTCGTGGTGGACGGCAAGGTCATCGCGCCTGCCAACGTCGACCTCGGTGACGTCCTGATCGACGCCCTGGTGGGCGCCGGCGTCGAGGAGGTCAAGACCCGCTCGGTCCTGACCTGTGAGTCCGCGGTCGGCACCTGTGCCTTCTGCTACGGGCGCTCGCTCGCCACCGGCAAGCTGGTCGACATCGGTGAGGCGGTCGGCATCATCGCCGCCCAGTCCATCGGTGAGCCCGGCACCCAGCTGACGATGCGTACCTTCCACACCGGTGGTGTGGCCGGTGACGACATCACCCAGGGTCTGCCGCGTGTCGTCGAGCTCTTCGAGGCGCGTACGCCCAAGGGTGTCGCCCCGATCTCCGAGTCCGCGGGCCGGGTCCGCATCGAGGAGACCGAGAAGACCAAGAAGCTCGTCGTCACCCCGGACGACGGCAGCGACGAGATCGCCTTCCCGATCTCGAAGCGCGCCCGTCTCCTGGTGGGCGAGGGCGACCACGTCGAGGTGGGCCAGAAGCTCACCGTGGGTGCCACCAACCCGCACGACGTGCTGCGCATCCTCGGCCAGCGCGCGGTCCAGGTCCACCTGGTCGGCGAGGTCCAGAAGGTCTACAACTCGCAGGGCGTGTCGATCCACGACAAGCACATCGAGATCATCATCCGGCAGATGCTCCGCCGCGTGACGATCATCGAGTCCGGCGACGCGGAGCTGCTGCCGGGCGAGCTGGTGGAGCGGTCGAAGTTCGAGACCGAGAACCGTCGTGTGGTCACCGAGGGCGGTCACCCCGCCTCCGGCCGTCCGCAGCTGATGGGTATCACCAAGGCGTCGCTGGCGACGGAGTCGTGGCTGTCCGCGGCCTCCTTCCAGGAGACGACCAGGGTCCTGACGGACGCGGCGATCAACGCCAAGTCCGACTCCCTGATCGGCCTCAAGGAGAACGTCATCATCGGTAAGCTCATCCCGGCCGGTACGGGCCTGTCCCGCTACCGCAACATCCGGGTCGAGCCGACCGAGGAGGCCAAGGCCGCGATGTACTCGGCCGTCGGCTACGACGACATCGACTACTCGCCGTTCGGCACCGGCTCCGGCCAGGCCGTTCCGCTGGAGGACTACGACTACGGTCCGTACAACCAGTAAGCGAGTCGCTTGATACGCCCGAAGGGCGGTCGTCCCGGACATCCGGGGCGGCCGCCCTTCGGCGTGTGATACGTCACAGGGGCGGGCCGGACGGCGAGGCTCCCCGGGGCCCCGTGCGGGCCCGTACGGCCGCAGAGGCGCTCTCAGGGGGCCTTGAGGCATCCGTACGGGTCGGGACAAGCCGGGCGCGCGGGCCGGCCGCCCGGGCCGGACGCCATTTGTTTTGACCCAGGTCCGTGAGGTAGGTACGCTCAGACCTTGTGCCTGGGGTGTGCCTGGGTTCGCGTGCGTGTCCTCAACCGCATGGCGAGCCTGTCTTCGGCCACCGTGATCCGTGCTCCTCATACCGTTCCGGTACGGGCTCGCAGGATTCGACACACCCGACCGCGTGGGTCGGCGACGTTCCAGGTTAGTTTCACCGACGGCACACAGAAACCGGAGAAGTAGTGCCTACGATCCAGCAGCTGGTCCGGAAGGGCCGGCAGGACAAGGTCGAGAAGAACAAGACGCCCGCACTCGAGGGTTCGCCCCAGCGCCGCGGCGTCTGCACGCGCGTGTTCACGACCACCCCGAAGAAGCCGAACTCCGCGCTCCGGAAGGTCGCACGTGTGCGTCTGACCTCGGGCATCGAGGTCACGGCCTACATCCCGGGTGAGGGACACAACCTCCAGGAGCACTCCATCGTGCTCGTGCGTGGTGGCCGTGTGAAGGACCTGCCGGGTGTTCGTTACAAGATCATCCGTGGCTCGCTCGACACCCAGGGTGTCAAGAACCGCAAGCAGGCCCGCAGCCGCTACGGCGCCAAGAAGGAGAAGTAAGAATGCCTCGTAAGGGCCCCGCCCCGAAGCGCCCGGTCATCATCGACCCGGTCTACAACTCTCCTCTTGTCACGTCGCTGATCAACAAGATCCTGCTCGACGGCAAGCGTTCCACCGCCGAGCGGATCGTGTACGGCGCCATGGAGGGTCTTCGTGAGAAGACCGGCGCCGACCCGGTCATCACGCTGAAGCGCGCGCTGGAGAACGTCAAGCCCTCGCTTGAGGTCAAGTCCCGCCGTGTCGGTGGCGCCACCTACCAGGTGCCGATCGAGGTCAAGCCCGGTCGTGCCGCCACCCTGGCGCTCCGCTGGGTCGTGGGTTACTCCCGCGCCCGCCGCGAGAAGACGATGACCGAGCGGCTGATGAACGAGCTGCTCGACGCCTCGAACGGTCTTGGCGCTGCCGTCAAGAAGCGTGAGGACACCCACAAGATGGCCGAGTCCAACAAGGCCTTCGCGCACTACCGCTGGTAGTCGCTACCCCCATCGAGACCGAGAGAAGACTGAGCCTTATGGCCACCACTTCGCTTGACCTGGCCAAGGTCCGCAACATTGGGATCATGGCCCACATCGACGCGGGCAAGACGACCACCACTGAGCGGATCCTGTTCTACACCGGCGTTTCGTACAAGATCGGTGAGGTCCACGACGGCGCTGCCACGATGGACTGGATGGAGCAGGAGCAGGAGCGCGGCATCACCATCACGTCCGCCGCGACGACCTGTCACTGGCCGCTCAACGATGTTGACCACACCATCAACATCATCGACACCCCGGGTCACGTCGACTTCACCGTCGAGGTGGAGCGTTCGCTCCGCGTCCTCGACGGCGCCGTCACCGTGTTCGACGGTGTGGCCGGCGTCGAGCCGCAGTCCGAGACCGTCTGGCGTCAGGCGGACCGCTACGGCGTGCCGCGTATCTGCTTCGTCAACAAGCTCGACCGCACCGGTGCCGACTTCCTGCGCTGCGTCAACATGATCGTGGACCGCCTCGGCGCGACCCCGATCGTGATGCAGCTGCCGATCGGTGCCGAGGCGGACTTCACGGGCGTCGTCGACCTCGTGTCGATGAAGGCCTTCGTGTACCCCGAAGAGGCCGCCAAGGGCGAGATGTACAACGTCGTTGACATCCCGGCCGACCTCCAGGAGCAGGCGGACGAGTGGCGCGGCAAGCTGCTCGAAGCCGTGGCCGAGAACGACGACGCCATGATGGAGCTGTACCTGGAGGGCACCGAGCCCACCCAGGAGCAGCTGCACGAGGCGATCCGTCGGATCACGCTGGCCTCCAAGGGCGGCGCCGACTCCGTCACCGTCACCCCGGTGTTCTGTGGCACCGCGTTCAAGAACAAGGGCGTCCAGCCCCTGCTCGACGCGGTCGTCCGCTACCTGCCTTCCCCCCTGGACGTCGAGGCCATCGAGGGCCACGACCCCAAGGACGCCGAGACCGTCATCGAGCGCAAGCCCTCGGACGACGAGCCGCTGTCGGCTCTGGCGTTCAAGATCGCGAGCGACCCGCACCTCGGCAAGCTCACCTTCGTCCGGATCTACTCCGGTCGCCTGGACGCCGGCACCGCGGTGCTGAACTCCGTCAAGGGCAAGAAGGAGCGCATCGGCAAGATCTACCGTATGCACGCGAACAAGCGTGAGGAGATCGACTCGGTGGGCGCCGGCGACATCATCGCCGTCATGGGCCTGAAGCAGACCACCACCGGTGAGACGCTGTGCGACGACAAGAACCCGGTCATCCTGGAGTCCATGGACTTCCCGGCGCCGGTCATCCAGGTCGCCATCGAGCCCAAGTCCAAGGGTGACCAGGAGAAGCTGGGTGTCGCCATCCAGCGCCTCTCCGAGGAGGACCCGTCCTTCCAGGTGCACTCCGACGAGGAGACCGGCCAGACCATCATCGGTGGTATGGGCGAGCTGCACCTTGAGGTGCTCGTCGACCGCATGAAGCGCGAGTTCCGCGTCGAGGCGAACGTCGGCAAGCCGCAGGTCGCGTACCGCGAGACGATCCGCAAGGCCGTCGAGCGCATCGACTACACGCACAAGAAGCAGACTGGTGGTACCGGCCAGTTCGCGAAGGTGCAGATCGCCATCGAGCCCCTTGAGGGCGGCGACGCGTCGTACGAGTTCGTCAACAAGGTCACCGGTGGCCGCATCCCCCGTGAGTACATCCCCTCGGTGGACGCGGGTGCCCAGGAGGCCATGCAGTTCGGCATCCTGGCCGGTTACGAGATGGTCGGCGTCCGCGTCATCCTTCTCGACGGTGGCTACCACGAGGTCGACTCCTCGGAGCTCGCCTTCAAGATCGCCGGTTCGCAGGCGTTCAAGGAGGGTGCCCGCAAGGCGTCCCCCGTGCTCCTTGAGCCGATGATGGCCGTCGAGGTCACCACGCCCGAGGACTACATGGGCGATGTCATCGGCGACCTCAACTCCCGCCGTGGCCAGATCCAGGCCATGGAGGAGCGCAGCGGCGCTCGCGTCGTGAAGGGCCTCGTGCCCCTCTCGGAGATGTTCGGCTACGTCGGAGACCTCCGCAGCAAGACCTCGGGTCGCGCAAGCTACTCGATGCAGTTCGACTCCTACGCCGAGGTTCCGCGGAACGTCGCCGAGGAGATCATCGCGAAGGCCAAGGGCGAGTAACTCTCCCGAGCTCACGCTTTAGGCTTGTCACCGGAGCCCGTGGGGCATTCGTCGCGCAGTTCACACTTCGCGGAGAATGCCCCCGGGGGCCGGCATCCCAGCAAAGATCACCTGGCGCCGATGAAGCAAGGCGTACAGAACCACTCCACAGGAGGACCCAGTGGCGAAGGCGAAGTTCGAGCGGACTAAGCCGCACGTCAACATCGGCACCATCGGTCACATCGACCACGGTAAGACGACCCTCACGGCCGCCATTACCAAGGTGCTGCACGACGCGTACCCGGACCTGAACGAGGCTTCGGCCTTCGACCAGATCGACAAGGCTCCCGAGGAGCGCCAGCGCGGTATCACCATCTCGATCGCGCACGTCGAGTACCAGACGGAGCAGCGTCACTACGCGCACGTCGACTGCCCGGGTCACGCGGACTACATCAAGAACATGATCACCGGTGCCGCGCAGATGGACGGCGCCATCCTCGTGGTCGCCGCCACCGACGGCCCGATGCCGCAGACCAAGGAGCACGTGCTCCTGGCCCGCCAGGTCGGCGTTCCGTACATCGTCGTCGCCCTGAACAAGGCCGACATGGTGGACGACGAGGAGATCCTGGAGCTCGTCGAGCTCGAGGTCCGCGAGCTGCTCTCCGAGTACGAGTTCCCGGGCGACGACCTGCCGGTCGTCAAGGTCTCGGCGCTCAAGGCGCTTGAGGGCGACAAGGAGTGGGGCAACACCGTCCTCGAGCTCATGAAGGCCGTGGACGAGAACATCCCGCAGCCCGAGCGCGACGTCGACAAGCCGTTCCTGATGCCGATCGAGGACGTCTTCACGATCACCGGTCGTGGCACCGTCGTCACCGGCCGCATCGAGCGTGGTGTCCTCAAGGTCAACGAGACCGTTGACATCGTGGGCATCAAGCAGGAGAAGACCACCACCACGGTCACCGGCATCGAGATGTTCCGCAAGCTGCTCGACGAGGGCCAGGCCGGTGAGAACGTCGGTCTGCTCCTCCGTGGCATCAAGCGCGAGGACGTCGAGCGCGGCCAGGTCATCATCAAGCCCGGTTCGGTCACGCCGCACACCGAGTTCGAGGCCCAGGCGTACATCCTGTCGAAGGACGAGGGTGGCCGTCACACCCCCTTCTTCAACAACTACCGCCCGCAGTTCTACTTCCGTACCACGGACGTGACCGGCGTCGTGACCCTCCCCGAGGGCACCGAGATGGTCATGCCGGGCGACAACACCGTCATGTCGGTCCAGCTGATCCAGCCGGTCGCCATGGAGGAGGGCCTGAAGTTCGCCATCCGTGAGGGTGGCCGGACCGTGGGCGCCGGCCAGGTCACCAAGATCAACAAGTAATCACTTGTTCGTCTGACCTGGTTGCTCCGCACAGAGCACCAGGAAGGGCCCCGTCCCACCGCGCGAGCGGTGGGACGGGGCCCTTCCTGCTATGGGCTTACGCGACCGGCCCGGGCCGCAGATTGCGGTCCGGCGCCGACGGGCTGATCCCCGCCCTGACCAGGGCCTCCCGCACCGCCGCCGCCCGCGATCCGGCCCCCGGGGCGAGGGAGTGCGCGATCAGCCCGTCCGCGACCGCCCCCGCCCGGTGCTGCCCGAAGCTGAGCCCCCGCCACCCGGGCCGCGGGTCGGCCGGCTCCCGGGCGAGCGCGACGCCGGGCGCGATCCGGGCCGCGAAGACGGAGGTCCCGTCGCCGGTCGCCCGGCAGCCGGCCACCGCCCCGGCCACGGTGTCCGCGGCCTCGGCGTGGGCGTCCCCGAGGTAGACGACGAGCGCGTCCCGGCGCGGATAGTGGCGGCGGTGCGAAAGGACCTTCGCCTGGTACGGAATCCCCAGCCCCTCCAGCGCGCCGAGCACGGCCGCCCAGACCGGCGCGGCGTCCTCCGGGGCGCGCAGGTGCACATAGACCCGCACCAGCCCGGCGCCCCCGCGCCGCGCACCGCCCGCCGACCCGTGCACCAGCAGGAACCCGGGCGACAGCCACGGCCGCACCGCCGGCACGTCCACCAGGACCGAGGCCCCCGGCACGAGGTCCGGCCCGGTCACCGCGGACCTGGGGACACACAGCCGTACGCCCTGGTGCTCCACGATCACCGCCTCGGCGGCCGGGTCCGTCGCCGAGCCGGCGGGCGCCGGGCCGGTCACGGTGGCGGTGGCCCGGGTCCGGCGGTGCGGGACCGCGTCGATCAGCGCGCGCTCCAGTGCGCCGCCGCCCCGGGGGGCGCCCCGGGGGCGGTCGGATTCGGGTGCCGGGACCATGCCGGCGTGCCAGTCCTCGTACAGCGCGTTCCGCAGGACGGCGCGGGCGTGCTGCGGCTGCTCGAAGGGGTGGACGCGCCCGCCGACCGTGACCGTGCCGGCGGTGTGGTCGACGGAGACGGTGTCCAGCAGCGCGGTCAGGGCGTCGGGGAGGCCGGTGGCCGGGGCAGCGGGCGGGGGTCCCTGCGGTCCGGTCATGGTGCCGGTGGCCGGGCGGTCCATCAGTGTGCCTCCGTCAGTCCGATCGCGCCGGAAGAGCGCTGGGGCGCGAGGATCATGGCCCGGCCGATGCCGGCCTGGGCGCGGTCGAGCGGGTGGAGCCGGTTGGCGTGGCGGGCTCCGGCGAGGATGCGGTCGAAGAGGTGCCAGCCGGCGCGGGCGGCGATCCTGGCGGGGTCGACCGGGCCGCGCCGCGCGCGGTAGGCGGCCATGAGCGCGGTGACGCCGGGCCGGATGCGGGTGAGGGCGAGGCGGCCGCGGGCCATGATCGCGGTGTGGGCGGCCCGCGGGTCGTCCGCCAGTTCGTCGTCCACGGCGTCGGTGAGGCAGCGGACCGCGCGGTGCACGAACTCGCCCACCAGGCTGCCGAGATCCAGCTCGGGTTCGGCGGGGCGGAATTCCTCCCAGTCGGTGAGGTGCAGCCGGTCCCCGTGCAGCAGGAACTGGTCCAGGCGCAGGTCGCCGTGGCAGGGCACGAGCCCCGAGCCGCCCGCGTGCGACAGGGCGCGCAGTCCGTCCGCGAGCGCGGCGTCGTGCTGGAGCAGGGACCACAGCTCCAGCTCGGCGGCGCTGGCGGTCTGCCAGGTCTTCTCGGGGAGGAAGCCCAGGAACCGCAGGACCGGTGCCACGGGGGCGTCCTCCGGAGGCGGCGGCGCGTCGGGCCACGGCAGCATGTGGACCTCCGCCAGGGCCCGGCCCGTACGGCGGCACAGGTCGACGGGCAGGACGCCTTCCGGGGCGAGATCGGCGAGCGATTCGGCGCCCTCCAGCAGGGTGAAGGCGGCCAGTCCGTGCGTGGGGCGCAGGCCGAGCAGGCGCGGGGTGTCCCAGCTGAGGGCCAGGTGCGCCCGGGCGGTGGTGAAGGCGTGGTCGAAGGCGGTCATGCGGGCGATGCGACCGGGCACGTCCCAGCCGTTCATCCGCTTGACGAAGACGGCGGCCCCGGTCGAGGTCGGGCCGAACCAGTTGTCGTTGCGCCCGGCGAACGAACCCGCGTGCTCCTCCCGCAGGATGCCGAGGCCGAGGTCGGACAGCAGCACATTGACGTCCCCCGCAGCGTCGAGCGGGGGCGGTGCGAGGACCGTACGGCCCCCATCGGTGACGGACACGGCGGAGCACTCCTCCCTTCGGGAGGTGCCGTGCGCCGGAGGGCGGCGCACGGCACCCGGAACCTGGATCAGGCGAGGTAGCAGGGCAGCGTGGTCAGCGGGCTCTCCGGGGTGAAGATCGTCGTCTCGGTCTGGGTCATCGTGAGGGTGGCGATGATCGGCCGCGAGACACCGGCGGCCACCAGCTCCTCGGAGTCGGTGTAGGTGCTGTAGCCGGCCAGCAGCTCGTCGATGCCCTGCTGCTCGTTCTGCATGGGTGCTCCTTGTGGCTGGGCCCGAAGCGGGCTTGTCGCGACGCCGCCGGTGCGGCGCCGGGAACAAGCTAGGGCGGCCCCCGCGGGCTGGTATCCGGGAAACCCGCAGGGAAGCGAGGGGCGGGGGACTGCGGGAATCCACGATGTCCGGAGGGCGTCCGGAGCGGACCATCGAGCGGCGCGGTGCCATCCGCGCCGCAGATGTCAGGAGTCATCCACGGGCGGCCCGACGGGCCGTCACAGTCCGGGAGTTCAGGCATGTTCCGTACGCTCCTCCGCCGGCCGGCCAGGGTGCCGTTCCGGCAGCAGCTCGCGCAGTCCGAGTGCGCCGCGGCCTGCCTGTCGATGGTGCTCGGCCACCACGGGCACCACGTCCCGGTCGCCGAGTGCCGCGAGCGGCTGGGGCCAGGACGCGACGGCGTCGGCCTGAACCGGCTGGTGCGGGTGGCCGGCGACTACGGCCTCGATGTGCGTACGGAACGTTCCGGGGCGGAGTCCTGGGCGCCGGATTCGCTGCCCCGGGTGGCGTTCCTGGCCCGGCACCACCTCGTGGTCGTGGAGTCGGTGACGCGGCGCGGGGTGCGGGTGGCCGACCCCGGACTCGGCCGCCACCGGCAGAGCCACGAGGAGTTCCGCCGGGCGTACGGGGGCGTCTCCTTCGCCATGGCGCCCGGGCCCGGTTTCGTACGCCGCCGGATGCCGTGGCGGCAGCTGCCGTTGGCGCGTTACGTACGTGAGTTCGTCGCTGCCCCGGGCAACCGGCGGATGCTCGCCCTGATCACCGTGATCGCCGCGCTGCTCCAGGTGCTGGGGCTCGCGCTGCCGCTGGCCACCAAGGTCGCCGTGGACCGGATCGTGCCCGGCCGGGGCGGGGTGGACATGGGGACCCTGACGGTCGCCCTGTTCGGCTCGGTGCTGCTCTACGGGGTGCTGTCCCTGCTGCGCCAGCTGCTCATGGTGCGGCTGCGGGTGCGCTCGGACGCCGAGCTGACGCAGGGGTTCATCGACCATCTGTGGCGGCTGCCGATCAGCTTCTTCCTCCAGCGCTCGCGCGGCGACCTCATGCTGCGGGTGCAGAGCGTGTCCGGCACCCGGGAGGTCCTGACCCAGCATCTGCTGACCGCCACGCTCGACGGCAGCACCCTGCTGATCTACGCGGCGATCCTCACCGTGATGGTGCCCGGCTACCTGCCCGTCGTACTGCTGCTCGCCGCCCTCCAGGGCGCGGTTCTCGCCGGGGCCTACGGGAGGATCAAACGCCTCGCGCAACGCGAACTGACCCTGCGCTCCGAGGAGCAGGGCTATCTCGTGGAGACCCTGGACGCGATGGTGCCGGTCCGCGCGAACGGGGCGGGGGAGCGGGTGCGCGGGCACTGGCGGACCCTGTTCGACCGGTACCAGGAGGCGATGGCGACCCGGGCCGGCACGGCCGCCTGGGTGCAGGCCGCACAGTCCACGCTGACCGTGCTGGCCCCCCTGATCCTGCTCTGGTGCGGGCTGCGGTTCGTGCTCGCCGGGCAGATGTCCCTCGGCACCATGCTGGCCGCGAACTCACTGGCCCTGTCGGTGCTGCACCCGGTCCAGAGCCTGGTGACCGCCACCCAGAGCTTCTCCACGATGCGCGCCCAGATCGAGCGCGTGTACGACGTCCTGGACACCCCGGCGGAGACGCCCGGCCGCGCCGCGCTCCCCGGCAGCGGCCCGCTGGCCCTCTCGCTGCGCGGCCTGCGCTTCGGCTACCACAGCGACGCCACCCCGGTCCTGGACGGCGTCAGCGCCGAACTCCCGGCCGGCGGCAAGCTCGGCATCGTCGGCCGTACGGGCTCCGGCAAGAGCACCCTCGGCCTCCTGATGCTCGGGCTGCTCCGGCCGCAGGACGGGGAGGTGCTGCTCGACGGTGTGCCCGTCCGGGACATCGACCCGGCCGAACTCCGGTCCGGCTTCGGGGCCGTCCTCCAGGAGCTGCGCCTCTTCAGCGGCAGCATCCGGGACAATCTCCTCCTCGGCCGGCCCGACGCCGACGAGGCGGAGATCGAGCGCGCCTGCGTCATCGCCGGGCTCCACCAGGACGTACGGCGGCTGCCGATGGCGTACGACACCCCGGTCGGCGAGGGCGGTGCGGCGCTCTCCGCCGGGCAGCGCCAGCGCGTCGCCCTGGCCCGGGCGCTCATCCACCGCCCGCGGCTGCTGCTCCTGGACGAGGCGACCAGCCATCTCGACGCGCTGACGGAACAGCAGGTGGACGCGGCCCTCAGCGAGTTGAAGGTGACCCGTGTGGTGATCTCGCACCGGCTCTCGGCCCTCCGCAACGCGGACCTGACGATCGTCCTGGACGGGGGGCGCGTCACGGACGCCGGTACGCACGCCGAACTCACCGCCCGGCCCGGCCTCTACCGCGATCTGTCCGCGGCGTCGGCGGGGGTGCCGGAGCCCGTCCGGGCCGGGGGGTGAGCGGTCAGCGCCCGTCGTACCGGTCCAGGGCGCGGGCCAGCGCCGCGCGGGAGCGGATGCCCAGTTTCTGGTACACGCTGGTGAGGTGGGTCTCCACCGTGCGGACGCTCACGAAGAGCCGCTGGGCCGTCGCCTGGTTCGACAGCCCGTTGGCCACCAGGTCCGCGATCTGCCGCTCCCGGGGCGACAGGCGCCCCGGCCCGGACCCTTCCGGCGCCCCCTCCGAGGCCCCTTCCGGCACCCCGGGCCACGGCAGCACCGGCCGCCGCCGCAGCGCCGCCGCCGCGCGCGGCAGGAAGCCGTCGGCGCCGGCCGACTCCACCAGGGCCCGCGCCCCGGCCTTCTCGAACAGGGCCAGGCCCGCCGCCAGCGAGGCCGCCGCGCCCGCCCCGTCCGCCGATCGGCCCGCCAGGCCCGTGCAGCAGGCCGCCAGGACCCGCGCCTGCCCCGCCCGCACCAGCTGGCCCGCGCCCTCGAACCCGGCGGCGGCCGCCTCGCACGCCTCCGCCGCCGAGGCCGGGTCCTTGCGGAGCACCAGCAGCCGGGCCCGCGCCTGGTCCGCGGCCGCCCGTGCCCCGCGCAGCCCCAGCGCGTCCGCCGACTCCCGGGCCCGCCGGACCAGGGCCGCGACCGCCTCCTCGTCGCCCTCCTCCGCGTACACCGAGGCGGCCAGCTCGCACCGGTAGGCCAGCATCGGGTCCGGGCGGGCGGTGTCGTCCAGCCCGAGCAGCCGCACCGTCTCCGCACCGGCCGGCCGCCGCCCGCAGGCGATGCCCACCTCCACCTCGGCGTACACCAGGGCGGCCCGCCACCAGGCGACGGGCGGTTCCGGCAGGGTGCGCAGCAGGGCCAGCCCCGCACCGGCCGCCTCCGTGCCCCGGCTCCACAGCAGCGGGCGCAGCCGGAACGCCGCCGCGAGGGCCACCATCTCCGTCGAACCGGAAGCGGCGGACACCTCCATCGCGGTGTCGGCCGCCGCCAGCGCCTCCGCCAGGTCGTCGGTCGTGCCGTACAGACAGGCGCGCAGGGTGTGCAGATGCGGCAGCAGGTAGTGCTGGCCGTGCCGCCCGGCCGCGTCCGCCGCCGTGTCCAGGCGCCGCTTCGCCTTCCCGTACCGCTCCAGGAAGAAACCGGCCCAGCCGAATTCCGGGACCACACTCAGGGTGCGCAGCCGGCCGGGACCGCTCAGCCGCTCCCAGAGCCGGGCCGCGTCGTCGACGCCCCGGCGCGCGGCGTCCGTGTCCCCGCCGGCCAGCGCGCACATCGCGGCCAGCACCGTGGGGCCCAGCGATTCCTCCATGTCCGTGGCCCCGGCCCGCAGTGCCTCGGCCCGGCGCGCCGCCTCCCGGACGCGGCCGTTCATCAGCTCGATCCGGGCCAGCTGGAGCTCCGCGCCGTCGCCGTGCGGCAGATCCGCCTGCGGCAGGTGGCGGTCGCCGGGGGCGGGTGGGACGGCGTCGGGCGCTTCCGGGGCGGGCGTCTCCGCCTCGCCGTCCGTCGTCAGGTCCGCGAGCACCTCGTAGGCGCTGTCCGTCCGGCCCTGGAGCCGGTCCATCAGCGCGAGCAGGGCCTGGGCCTGCCGGCCCGGTGCGCCGGACGCCGCGAGCGCGGGCCGCAGCACCCGGCGCGCGTCCACGAACTCGCCCCGCACGGCGAGCGCGCGCCCCAGGTCGATCGCCAGCTCATCGCGTAACGGCAGCTCGCCGCCCTGGTGCTTCATCGCGTGCAGGCCCTTGCTCAGCCACCGCTTGCTCAGCTCGGGGGTGGTGGGCAGCGCGGAGACCGCCGCCCGGGCGAGCTGGGCCAGCTCCTGGGTCTCCACCTCGGGCAGCGCCTGCTCCAGATGCGCGGCCCACTGCGCGGGCTCCCTGCTGTGCCGCATCAGATGGGCGGCGGCCCTGCGGTGCGCGGCGGCCCGCCAGGCCGGGCCGTACTGCCGGTACGCGGCGAGGTGCCCCAGCGGGTAGACGAACCGGAAGCGGCAGTCCGCGACCTCCAGATAGCCGCGCTGCACCAGCAGGTCGAGCTCCGCCGTGACGTCCTCCGGGGGCAGCTCCGCGACCGCCGCCACCTCGCGCGGGGTCACCTCGGGACCGAGCACCGCGGCCGAGGCGAGGACCTGGAGCGTCGGCCCCGGCAGCCCGTCGAACTCCCAGCGGATCGCGGTGGCCTCGCTCGTCCCGCGCAGCGTGCGGCGCTGCACCGGGCGGGCCGGTTCGCTCCACTCCCAGGCCCCGGGCCTGCCCCCGTGGTGCGGATAGCTCTCCGCGAGCTCGGCCAGCCGGTCCGGCGGCAGGCCCGCCAGCAGCCGCAGATGCCGCGGGTTGCCCCGGCTCAGCCGGGCCAGCAGGGCGCGGTCGGCGGAGGAGGCGTCCGGCAGCATCCGGGCCGTCTCCGCCTCGTCCAGCGGGGGCAGCGGCAGATGCAGCGCGTCGGCCGCGCTGAGCGTACGGGCGAGCCCGTCCGGGCATTCACCCTGCCGGTACGCGAGCACGAAGACCGGCGCCTCCGGGGGGCCCGGCATCCGCACCAGCCGTTCCAGCACGGCGAGCGATTCGGTGTCCGACCACTGCACGTCGTCCAGCACCAGCGCGGCCTTCGGCGCGGCGAGCGCGGCGCACACCGCCTTGGCGACCCGCAGGTGCGCGTGGTGGCGGGTGGCCCCGTCGTCGGGGCGGTCGTCGGGCCGGCCGGCCGACGCGCGGGCCAGCACCTCGGCCGCCCCGGTCTCCTGGACCGCGTCCAGCAGCATCCCGTACGGCACCGTCCGGTAGGCGAGCGCCCCGTAGGCCCCGTGCACCTCGCGGCCGGACGCGACGGCGAGCCGGGCCCAGTCCCGCAGCAGCCGCGACTTGCCGATGCCCGGCGGCCCCTCGATCACCGCGACGCGCCGTGGGGCGTCGTCGTCCAGGAGAGCGGTGAGCGCGCGGAGCGCGGACTCCCGCGAGGTGAAAAGCCCGTCCTGCCGCGCCCTGCGCATGCCTTGCTGCACGTCGATATCCCCCTGTACGCAACGTGTCGCCGGGGCGGTGCGAAGGCGGGTCCGATCTTCGCCGAATCCCCCCACGGCGTCCACATTCCACCATGAGTGACCGGCCGTGACCAGACCGTGCCGGTGCGAACTACGGTTGCCGGTAAGGGGGTTGCGCGGAGGGTACGGGCCATCTGACCATGAACACGTCCACCGCGTCCTCCCGCTCGGGGCGCATCACGACAGCCCGGAGCTCGGCTGTGTCGTCCAGGTCGCCGGGGCGGCGGGGCGCAGGTCCCAGCTTTGAGTGGTACGTACATGCATGGCGGGAGTCCGTCAGAGGGCGAGGTGGCCGGGCACTTCCGGCAAAATGCCCCGCATGTGCCATTACTGCGGCTGTCGCGACATCCCGCTGATCAAGGAGTTCATCGCGGAGCACGAGTCCGTCACGGACACGGCGGGCGCGGCGCTGCGCGCGCTGGACGACGGGGACCACGGGGTCGTGGGCGGGTTGGTGGCCCGGATGGAGCGCGAGCTCGTGGCGCACTGGCAGGGCGAGGAGCAGGGCCTCTTCGCGGTGATGAGCGCCGATCCGGAGTACGCGGACTACATCGACGCGCTGGTACGCGAACACCGCGAACTCGGCGCGTTCCTCCGGGAGATCGACCTCACCCGCGCCGAGGACATCGCCCGGCTGCGCGAGGCGGTGGCCGAACTGCACCACCACATCGCCAAGGAGGAGGACGGCCTCTTCCCGGCCTCGCTCACGGCGCTGACGGGCGACGAGTGGGACCGCTCGATGCGGGCCTGGCGGGAGGCGCATCCGGCGTAGCGCGTCCTCAGCAGGGCACCCCGCAGTCGCTCACCGCCTGCGGGCCCGCCAGGACGTCGAAGCCGTACCCGAGCGCGGCGGCTCCCGCGACGCCCGCCACCAGCCCGAACGCGGTGCGCCACCGCCCCCGTACGGCGGCGAAAGCGGCCAGGGCCGCCATGAGGCCGCCGAGCGGGAGCAGGGGCAGGCCCAGCAGGAGGACATCGGTGTTCCGCTCGCCCTCGAAGGCGCCGAAGAGCCCCCGCCGCCCGTACGGCAGCCAGACCGCGAGACCCGCGAGCGCGCCGAGCGCCGCCGTGAGCAGCCCCGCGGTACCGGTGAGCGCTTCGCGCCGGGGGGCCGTCTGTTCGGTGTCCATGCGCGGTTCGGTGTCCATGTACGGGAGGACGCCCCGGCCGGCCGGGCGGTTTCGCCTGGTCGGGCGGCTCTGTACGGTTCCGCTTCGCGGCAGTCCCGGCAGCGGCCCGGTACGCGATCGTCGGCCCCTCGGCCGAGCCGTCGAGCACGGCGACGAGGTCAGTCGCCGATGGCGGGGGGCGGGATGAGGCTGGACCGGGTGACGGGCCGGGGGTTGCACGGGGTGGCGGCGCCCTTGATCGCGGAGAACCAGGCGATCTCGTGGTCGTGCTCGATCACCAGGGTGTCGCCGGGGTGGAGGGTGGCCCGCCAGCCGGTGTCGGGATCAGGGGCCTTCCCCTTGGTGACCGGCGGGGTCGGGACTCCGGGCGGGGCCTTCGCGGGCTTCCCGAATTCGATCTTCATCCCGGGGTCCGCGACGCCCGCCGGGGACTGGATGACCTCCCCCCTGGGCTGGGTGCAGGTGGTTCCGTCGGGCGGGCTGTCGATGCTCACCAGTACGCCCAGCTCGCGCACCCGCGCTACGAGTGCGTCCTGTTCCTCGGGGTCCGGTGTGAGGTCGTAGAGGGTGACGGTGACGCTGCCGTCCCCGTTCCGGTCCACGGCGTACGCCTTCGTTGTCGTGGGTGACCCGGGCAGCAGCACCGCTGCCACCGTCGCCGCGGTGGCCAGTCCGGCCGCGAGCGCGAGCCGCGGTGCTGTGACCACGCGGCGCGGGCGCGCCGGGGCGGGCCGCGGTGCGCGCGCCTCGATCTCCCGCTTCAGCTCTTCGAGCAGCCGGTCCTCGAATGTCGCGTTCATGCTCGCTCCCCTGTGCCCGCGATGAGTGTGTCCCTGGCGAGTGCCGGTTCCGGGGGCGGTTGATCCGGGATGCTGCGGGCCGCCCCGCGCAGCGTCCTGCGCGCCCGGTGCAGCCGCACCCGGGCGGTCACCTGGCGGAGGCCGAGCGCCGAGGCGGCCTCGGGGAGGGTGAGCTGGTCCACGGTGATGAGCTCCAAGAGCGCGCGCTCGCCCTGCGGGAGGCCGGCGAGCGCGGCCAGCGCCCGGCGGCCGGCCGCCTCGGCGTCCAACTGCTCCTCCAGACGCGCGATGTCGTCCGCCTCCAGCAGCCTGCGGCCCGCGATCCGGGCGCCCAGGGCCGCTTGGCGGGCGGTGCGGCGGGCCTCGGCGCCGACCAGGTTGCGGGCTATGCCGTACAGCCAGGCCGTCTCGCTGCCCCGGCCCGGACGGTAGGAGTCCGCGGAGTCGATCGCGGCGAGGAAGACCTCCGCCGTCAGGTCGGCGACCGTGTGGGGGTCGGCGACGCGCCGGGCGACGAAGCGGGTGATCGCGTCGAAGTGGCGCCGGTAGAACTCCTCGAAGAGGTCCGGATCGCGTGCCGCCGCCGCTGGTCCTTCCTTGCTGCGGGTGTCGCTCTTCAAAGTGGTGTCTCCCCGTCTTCCGGCCTGGCTGTCACCCCTACTTGGCAGTGGGCGGGAAAGGCGTTACACGCGCATCACGCCAACGGGTTCGGGCCGGGGCCCAGCGACGCCCCCTTGAGGCCCCGCAGGACCTCCGCCCCGATCTCCGCCAGGCGGTGGGCCTGCGGGGGCGTCGTGCCCAGGCCGATCGCGTAGCCCGTGTGGTCGGGGGTGGTGATCGGGCGGGGCCAGACGCGGGTGTTCGGGGTGCCCGCCTCAGCCAGGGCGGTCGTCAGGGCCAGGAGGCGGCCTCGTAGGCGGCCCTCCTCGGGTGGGGCTGCCGTCGCGAGGGCCCAGGCGGTGTGCTCGGTGAGCGGGGGCGGGGCGCAGAGCGCTTCCGGCTCCGCGTCCAGGGTTTCCCAGGCCCGGAACAGCTCCGCCGTCAGCAAGTCCCGGCCTGCGGGGCTCACTTGGGCCGTGCAGGAGCGGACCGGTGCCGTGGGGGTGTAGATCGTCACCGGGGCGCCCGTCGCCGGGCCCTCGCCCACCGGGGTGCGCCAGTCCCAGGCCGCCCAGGTCGCGAAGAAGTCCTGGAGGCCGCCGCCCTCGTGTGCCGTGCGGGCCGCGAGGGTCGTCCAGGCGAGGCCAGGGAGCCCGCCGCACGGGGCGGAGTCCAGGCCCCTCGCCGCCGCCCACTCCTTCACGTCCCGGGCCAGCGCGGTGAACGCCTCCTGGCGCGGGAACGCCGCCGCGTCGCTCACCGCGCTCAGCGCGACCGCCGCCGCCTCGCCCAACTCCGCGCGGCGCGCCACCGCTTCGGCCGGGGGCACGGTGCCCGTCGCCACGGTGACCAGGTCCACCCGCAGGCCGTCCACGTGCCACCGCAGGCCGGGGACCCGGGCCCCGCTCACCTCGCGCAGGTCCCGCGCCTCCGGGAAGGCGGCGGCGAGCCGGTCCCGTACGCCTGCGACGTCGGGGAGCGCCGCCACCAGGTCCAGGTCGGCACCGGGGAGCGCGCAGCCCATGCGCCGGGAGCCGACGAGGTGGACGTGCGCCTCGGGGAGGGCGGCGGCGACGCGAAGGGTTACGGACTCGGTCTCCGGGGAAGCCGCGCCGAGCCCCACCCGTACCCCGTAATGATCCGACACATGCAGTCCACCCGGCCCGGGCTCTTCCCCGAGCAGCACCGCCCCACACGCCCGCAGCCGGTCCGTGCGCAGCAGCACCCGGTCCAGGCGGGACACCCGGCCCGAGAGAGACGAGATCGCGGCGAGCGGGTTGGCCGACGGGTCGAAGGTCGGGGTGTCGTCGGCGGGGCCGTGGACCTCCGTCCAGGCGTCCGTCAGCGTCAGACGGGTCTGCGGGTGGTCGCCGCCGTCGTTGAAGTCGCCGACGAGCAGCAGTTCGCCCGCCACGTTCGCCAACCCTGTTGCCAGGTCCGCGAGTTCCGCCTCCCGGCGAGCCGTGCCCTCGGGGGAGTGGTCGCTGCTGAGGTGCGTGACGGCCACCGTGACCGGGCCGTCCGCCGTCTCCACCGCCGCCGCCGCGACCGCCTTGTGCGGGCCCAGCACGTGCACCGCCGTCTCGCTCACCGGCAGGCGGCTGAGCAGCAGCAGGCCGTTGTCCGGGACGTCGTGCCCGGCCGGGTCGGTCGCGAGGGTGTAGTGGGCCCGCACCCAGTCGCAGCCCAGCAGCAGCGTGAGCAGCGCGGGTTCCACCTCCTGGAGCGCGATCACGTCCGCGTCCGCCGCGCGCAGCGCCTCGGTCAGCAGGGAGCGGCGGCGCGCGGTGTCGATGCGGTCGCTGTCGTAGCGGTCCCAGAGGGTGTTCCAGGTGACGACCGTCAGCGGACCCGGCGGGCCGGGGGCCGTGGCCGGCGCCGGTTCCCAGGTGCCCGTCGCGGGGGAGTACGCGTGCGGGGTCCGGGCCGTGAAGTACGGGGAAGGCAGGCGGCGCGGGGCCCGTATCCGGCCGGCGTCCGTCGCGTCGATGCGGTCCGTGCCCGTCGCCCGGTCCCAGACGACCTCGCCGTCCGCCTCGAAGAAGAGGACCCGGTGCCACGGGATGTCGCCGCCCGGCGTGAACCGGTCCAGCGGCACCCGCTTCGGCTCCCGGCCGCGCTGCGCCACGCCCAGCACGAAGCGCGCCGGGTCGAAGCGGGCGTCCCAGCGGACCCGGTGGTAGATCTCCTCGCTCGTCCGCATCAGGCCCGGTCCTCCACGGTTCCGCTGGTGCCGATGTACCAGGTGCGGTGCGCCTGGCCGGGGTACGGGGGTACGAACCGGTGCAGCTGCGACGCCAGCACCCGCGGGGGTACGGGGTGCCCCCGGCGCCCGTTGCGCGCGGTCAGCTCCGCCTCGCCGATCCAGGCCACGGCGTGCGTGACCAGGGCGTCGCGGCGGCGGGCGACCGCGTGGACCAGCGAGCGCTGGTGCGGGTTGAGCGAGGTGGCGTCCCAGACCACCGTCGCGCCGGGGACCAGGGCCGCGTCCAGGCGGTCCAGGCCCGCCCGCAATACGTCCCCGTTGGCCCTCTGGCCGGCGCGCGAGCCCCGGGCCAGGCGCAGATCGTCCAGCGAGATGTACGTGGCGACGCCCGGCAGGCCCCGGGCGAAGGTGCTCTTGCCGCTGCCCGAGGGGCCGACCAGCTGGACCAGGTGCGGGAAGTCCCCGGACCGCCACCGCCAGGTCGCGGCGACCGCCTCCTCCGCGGTGGCGATGCGCCCGTCCGCGTACGCCTCGCGGGCCTGCGCCAGGCAGCGCGCGGCGGCCTCCGGCCCGAGGCCGGCGAACGCCCCGGCGAGCCCGTCCGGCTCCCGCACCTCCGCCGCGTGCAGCGCCGACCACTCGACCTGCTCCCCCGCCTCGCCGGTCTCCGCCAGCGCCCCGGACACCGCGTGCAGCACGGGCAGGTCCGAGGCGAGCGCCATCCGGGCCAGCCCGGCGCGCCGCTCCTCGTCGGGGTAGGGCCGGTGCAGCCCGGGCGCCAGCCCGACGAGATCCGCGACGCGACGGGCGAGCGGCATCCCGAGGGCGGGGGCCAGCAGTGGGGTGAGGGCGGCGCGGGGGGTGCCGTGCAGCGTGGCGGCGAGGACACCGGCGAGGCGGTCGTCCCCGGTGCGGCCGAGGGCGTCCAGGGCGTCGGCGGCGGCGAGGGCCTTCTCCGGCCCGGCTCCCGGCGCCGGTCCGGCTTCCGGACCGGCGCCCACCGCCGCGCGCAGCGCCCCCGCGTCCACCGGGGCTCCGCTCCGTACCGCCCACAGCGCCGCCCCCGCACCGAGCCCGTTCTCCACGACCTCCGTGTGCATCCAGTGCGTATCGGTCACCACATGCCCCGGCCGCACCCACTTCCCGACGACGCGCCCGAACAGCGCGGCCGGGAAGCCCGCCGCCGGGCGGACGACGTACCCCTCCTGCCGCCCCGTGTCCGGCTTCAGCGCGCGCAGCGCCTTCGCGTCGAACATCCCGCGCCACAGCACCGGCGGCGCCGGGATGCCCAGGGAGCGCAGGAACTCCACGGTCCGGTCCCAGCCCAGGCAGCGGTCGCCGTCCCACACGGAGAACCCGTAGAAGTGGCTCTCCAGGGAGTCGTACGCGAGGGAGTGCCGGGCGAACATGTTCTCCCCGCAGATCCGCCACCCCTGCGGAATGCGTGCCCCGACGCGGGCCTGGAGTGCCTTCACCCAGGTCCGCGACGGATGGTGCGCCGAGTCCGGCGAACGGGCGTGCAGCCCGTCCGCGTACAGCGTGGTGTTCTCGCCGTCCAGCTTCTCGGTGACGACGACCTCGGTCCCGGCCAGCGCCGCGAGGTCCGTCATCCGTACGTCGTCGGAGGTGGCGCCGGGCGACCAGGGCAGATGAGGCGTCCGTGGATAGTGCGTCCGCATGATTTTCCGCCCCCGTGCCGTTGCCGTATCCGGTCGGAACTGTAGGGGCGGGGCCCTTGCGCGTACGAACGAATAACGCGCGCGTCAGTGCGGCAGCGCGGCCCCGAACGCGTCGCCGTCGCTCCCCGCCGTGAAGCCGAGGTCGGCCTCCGCTAGGGCCACGGCCGACTCCAGGGTGCCGGGCTTGACCTTGAGCACGGTGACCGTGCCGGCCGCGTTGCCGGGGGCGCCGACCAGGGGTTCGACGCGGCCGTTGCCGTCGGTGTCCAGGGCACCGACCGTCCAGCCGAAGTGGTCGCCGACGGCCGTGACACCGGGCACCTTGTCGGTGTCCTGGTCGATCCAGAGCGCGCCCTTGGTGGTGATGCCGCCGGTCGCGTTGCCGAAGAGGATCATGGAGGCGCCGGCGCCGGTCGCGGAGCCGATCGCCTCGCTGCGCATGCCGACGACCAGGTCGTCCGTGCCGTCCCCGTCGAAGTCGCCCGAGGCGAGGCTGGACGCGAAGTAGTCCTCCATCTCGGGGGTGCCGGCGATACCGGGCGAGTCCTGGTCGAAGAGCTTCACACGGCTGGTGGCGGACAGACCCTGGGCGCTCCCGTAGAAGACCGCGAGCCGGCCGGCCGCGCCCTTCCCGCCGACCTGCTCGTCGGACACGCCGACGGCGACATCCGCGTAGGCGTCGTCGTTGAAGTGGCCCACGGCCAGCGCGCTGCCCGCGAACTCGCCGATGCCGTCGACGTTGCCGGAGTCGACGTAACCGCCGGCGGCCGGGGCCCCGTTCTTGAAGGGGCCGTACAGGACGTGCAGCGAGCCCCGGTCGGAACTGCCGGTGATCTGCTCGCCGATGGTGGCGGAGATCAGGTCCCCGACCCCGTCGCCGTTGACGTCGGCCACGGCGAGCTGTTCGCCGAAACGGTCCTCCTTCTCGGGGCCGCCGGGCACATTCGGCGTGTTCTGGTCGATCTGGACGGTGTCCTTGGCGTTCAGGCCGGTGGACGTACCGAACATGATCTTGATGGTGCCCGCGTTGGCCGCGCCGCCGGCGCTGTCGAGCGGCTGGCCGATGGCGAGGTCGCAGTAGCCGTCGCCGTTCACATCACCGGTGGCCAGGGTGTACGTGAAGATCTCGTCCTTGGCCACCGCGCCCGGGTAGGACGCCGTGTCCTCGCTGAAGGTCTCGGTCGTGGCCTTGTAGATCCCGCCGGAGCCGCCGTAGTGGACGCTCAGCATCCCGGCCCCCTCGACGTCCCCCATCGCCTCCATGGGCGAGGACACCGCGAGGTCGGCGTACCCGTTGTTGTCGAAGTCGCAGCTGGCCACCGACTGGCCGAAGGCGTCGTCGTCCTCCGGGTCGCCCCCCACGCCCGGGGACGCCTGGTCGATGCGGACCGCGCTGCGCGAGGGCCCGCTCGCGGTGCCGTTGGCGATGATGACCGAACCGGCGCGCGCGTGGCCGGACACCGTGTTGCCGGGCAGGCCGACGACGAGGTCCGGCTTGCCGTCGCCGTTGAAGTCATACGGCTTGGCCGCGTGGCCGGAGCCGGCCGTGAGGGCGACCGTCGCCACCACGCCCGCGGAGGCGAGCAGGGCGACGGCCGCATGCCACGCCTTGGGCCGACGTTTCGTTGCCTTCTCTTCGGCCATGACTGTCCTTCACTCGTCTCCGGGGCATGCCGAGTTCGCTCCATGGCCGGTTTTCGCACCATGAGTACGTCACGCGGAAGGCGGGAACGGTGTGGCCCGCGGCGCGGTCCGCGCGATCGACGTCGCAGGTTATCCCGCTGATCATCTCGACTTGATCACGGTCGGACGGGCGCGCGGAGCGGTGATTCAGGACTGGCTGAATCTGTTTGTCGCAGGCAGGGATGGGTAGTTGGGGCTGTGGGGGAGGCGTGGAGGCCCTGTGTGACCCGGACTCGGGGTGACATGTCGTTATGAATCCGTTGTCATGGCCATGATTCGGGCGTGCGTTGATCACTTAACGTGTACGCCGCCGAGGTCTCCCTGATCCTCATCGCGGCCCCGGCTCCCTGCTTCCGGCCGATCGCTCCCCATGGGTGGGCGGTCGGTCTTCGGTTTGAAGGAGTTCCGTGCCCAGCCGCCCCCGCCCCCGTCCGCACGCGGTCTTCCGGCACCCCTTCGCGGGGCGTTCCCCGCGCGCCGCCGCCCTGACGGCGGGCAGCGTGCTCCTGGCACTGGGCGCCGCCCTGCTGCCGCCCCCCGCCATGACGCCGTTCGCGCGCGCCGCCGACGCCGCCGCGCCCTGGTCCGACACCCGGCCGCCCGCCCAGCGCACCGGCACCGCGGCGGGCCGCGACCACGAGGTCGCCGCCGGCCGCACCGACGCCACCGGCGACAACGACCTCGACCCGGCGGACCTGGAGACCGGCGACGGCGCCCTGCCGCTGCACGACGGGGGCAACGGGTTCACGACGGTCGAGCCGGAGGCGGCGCGGACCGCCCTCGAACCGGGCACCGAGGCCGCCGACGAGGGCGGCGCGACCGGCTACGACCCGGACGAGAGCGTCGAGATACCCGCCGAACGGACCGCCACCTCCAAGGAGTTCGGCAACCCCGACGGCACCCGCACCACCCGCGTCTACACCGAGCCCGTGCACTACGAGGACGCGGCCGGCAGCTGGCAGGACATCGACACCTCGCTGGTCCCGGCCGACCAGGCCAAGGGCGCCCCCGAGGCCGCGAAGACGGACGGCGACCGGCTCGCCGCCGCCTCCGACGACACCGGACTCACCCTCGCCCCGCAGGGCGACGACCCGGCCCTGGCCCGGCTGACCCTGGACGAGGGCAAGCACGCGGTCGGCTTCGGGCTCGACGGCGCGTCGGACACCACCGCGCAGGTCCACGGCGACACCGCGCACTACGCCGGCATCCGGCCCGACGCGGACGTCAGCCTTCAGGCGACGCACGGCGCGGTCAAGGAGACCATCGTCCTCGCCTCCGCCGACGCCCCGCACGTCTGGACGTTCCCGCTCGACCTCGACGGGCTCACCCCCTCCCTGGACGAGCACGGTGCGGTCCTCCTGAAGGACGCGGACGGCGCCGCCCAGGCCGTCATCCCCAAGGGCTGGATGGAGGACTCCTCGCACGACCCGGAGACCGGCGGCCCCGCCCTCTCCGGCGACGTCGGCTACGCCCTCGCCGAGCAGGACGGCCACTGGTCGCTGAAGGTCGAACTGGACGACGCGTGGCTGGACGCGCCGGAGCGCGTCTACCCGGTCAAGGTCGACCCGAGCGTGGACGACATCGACAGCAACGGCGACGCCTTCGTCCAGAACTCCTGGCCCGACAGCAACTTCGCCGGCGACGACGAGCTGAAGATCGGCAGCTACGACGCGGGCACCAGCCGTGCCATGAGCCTGATGCGGTTCAACAACGTCACCAGCAAGCTCAAGCACCGGTACATCCTCAACGCGGACCTCGGCCTGTTCAACGTCTGGTCGTCCAGTTGCAGCGCCCAGAAAATGACCGTCAACCAGGTCACCGGCTCGTGGAGCTCCACCACGGTCACCTGGAACAACCGGCCGCCGAGCTTCGACCACCTGATCGCCACCGACTCGTTCGCGTACGGCGAGAACTGCGGCGGCTCCAAGTGGCGGACGATCGACCTCGGCAACAAGGGCGTCGACCTCGTCCAGGGCTGGGTCGACGGCTCCATCACCAACAACGGGCTCGCGATCTGGGCCGACTTCGGGACCTCCGGCCCCTGGAAGCGGTTCGGCAGCGCCAACTCGGCGAACAAGCCCTACCTCAGCGTCACCCACAGCGCCTACGGCGCGCGGTACACCGTCGGCTCCCAGACCGCCCCGCTCACCGGCGGCCAGGGCGGCGAGGTGACCGTCACCGTCAAGAACACCGGCGACTTCACCTGGGAGCCCCAGGGCTGGAACGAGGTCCGCCTCGGCACCCGGGTGCGCAACTACAGCACCGGCGCCCTCATGGAACAGAAGGCGTTCACCCGCCTCAACGAGCGCCTGACCCCGGGCGACGACGCGGCCCTCAGCGCCCGGATACCCCCGCTTCCGCCGGGCAAGTACAAACTCAACTTCGACGTGCAGCGGCTGCGCGATCAGAAGTGGTTCTCCACCGAGAGCGTCCCGGTCGCCACCGTCACCGTCACCTCCCAGGACATCGGCCCCCGGGTCACCGACGTCTACCCGCACCCCGGCGGACAGGTCGGCAGCCTCACCCCGACCCTGTTCATGGACACCGAGACCGTCGACCACTACCCGGCCGGCGCCGCGATCGACCACTACTTCGAGGTCTGCTCGGGCACCGCGGCCAAGCCCACCGGCTGCGTCAACTCCGGCTGGCAGACCAAGCGGACCTGGAACGTCCCCGCGGCCAAGCTGACCTGGGGCAAGCAGTACATCTGGCGCGTCAAGGCCCGCGAGAACGGCCTGGCGACCGCGCTCAGCCCCTTCTACACCTTCACCACCGCAGTCGAGCAGCCCGCGATCACCTCGCACCTCGGCGACCAGGGACCGGTCGGTGACGGCCGCGAGGTCGACCCCGGCATCGGCAACTACACCACCACCGACACCGACGCGACCGTCGCCACGACCGGCCCCGGCCTGACCGTGGCCCGCACCTACAACAGCCGCGACCCGCGCTCCGACAACGCCTTCGGGGCCGGCTGGACCACCCGCTACGACATGCGGATCGCGCCCGACGGGGACGGCACCGGCAACGTCGTCGCCACCCTGCCCACGGGCCGCCAGGTCCGCTTCGGCAAGAACCCCGACGGCAGCTACGCACCCCCGTACGGCAGCTTCTCCACCCTCACCTCGGTCACCGGCGGCGGCTGGCAGCTGACCGACAAGGACCAGACCTCGTACGTCTTCGACGGCGACGGGCGCCTCACCCGGGTCACCGACTACCGCGACCGCGCCCAGACCCTCACGTACAACACCTCCGGCGAGCTGACCACCGTCACCGCGGCCGGTGGCCGTGCCCTGCACCTCACCTGGTCCGGCGGCCACGTCAAGACGGTCACCACCGACGCCCCGGCGGCCGGTGCGGACCCGCTGACCTGGACGTACACCTACGACGGCGACCGGCTGACCCAGGTCTGCGGCCCCGAGGACACCACCGGGCACTGCACCGCCTACAGCTACGGCGACGGCTCGCACCACCGCACCGTCGTCCACGACGCCGGACCGTTCTCCTACTGGCGCCTGGACGAGAAGGACGGCGCCACCGACGCCGCGAGCGACCTCCCGCTCGACCGCGACGAGCACGCCGCGACGTACCAGGACGTCCGGCTCGGCACCGCCGGCGCGCTCAAGGGCAGCGCCGACACCGCCGCCACCTTCAACGGCACCACGTCCTACGTGCAGCTGCCGGACCAGCTGATCTCCGACACCCCGTACCTCACCGCCGAACTGTGGTTCCGCACCACCGGCAGCGGTGTCCTGCTCAGCTACCAGGACCACACCCTGGAAGAGGCCACCGCCGGCAAGAACACCCCCGCCCTTTACGTCGGCACCGACGGAAAGCTGCGCGGCGAGTTCTGGAACGGCAAGGCCGCGCCCATCACCTCGGCCGGCACCGTCAACGACGGCACCTGGCACCACGCGGCCCTCACCGCCGCCGGCAACACCCAGACGCTGTACCTCGACGGCAAGAAGGCCGGCAGCCTCAGCGGCGACATCACCCAGTACGACCAGCGCTTCGTCTACCTCGGCGCCGGCTACTGGAACGGCTGGGCCGCCACCACCGGCACCATCGGCCACCTCACCGGCGACATCGACGAGGCCGCCGTCTACAGCCGCCCCCTCGGCGCGAGCACCATCGCCCAGCACCACGCCGCCGCCCAGGTCGCCCAGCAGCTCACCGGGGTGACCCTGCCCAGCGGGCGCGTGCACTCCGCGGTCGCGTACGACACCGTGCACGACCGGGTGTCCTCCTACACCGACGCGAACGGCGGCGACTACACGCTCTCCGACCTCGCGGCGACCGGGACCGACGCCAAGCCCGCCACCGACGACCAGGGCGCCGTCGACGGCACCAGCACCCTCACCGTCACGGTCACCGACCCCGGGAAGCGCACCTCCGCGTACACCTACGACCCGCTCCAGGGCAACCGGCTCATCAGCCGGCGGGACGCGGCCGGCCACACCGGCACCTTCGCCTACGACACCGGCGGCTTCCTGGCCGCCACCACCGGCCCCGACGGCACCGTCACCCGCTTCGGCAACGACGAACGCGGCAACAAGGTCTCCCAGACCACCTGCCGCGACGCCGCCGACGAGGCCACCTGCCACACCGCGTACTACGCCTACTACCTCAACGCCGACAACCCGCTCGACCCCCGCAACGACCAGCTCACCGCCGTCCGCGACGCCCGCTCGGCGAACGCCACCGACGACACGTACAAGACGACGTACGGCTACAACGCCCACGGCGACCGCACGTCCACCACGACCCCGGCCACCCCGGACTTCCCCTCCGGCCGCACCGAGTCCTCCACCTTCACCGACGGCACCGAGCCCGCGGCGGGCGGCGGCACGGTCCCGGCGGGCCTGCTCGCCGACACGACGGACGCCCGGGGCGGGGTGACCGAGCGCGCGTACACCGCGGCGGGTGACCTGGCCGAGGTGACCGATCCGGCGGGCGTGGCCACCGCGTACGCCTACGACGCGCTCGGCCGCGAGACCTCCCAGACGGAGACGTCCGACGCCCAGCCCGACGGCGTCACCACGACGACCGTCTACGACGGCGAATCCCGGCCGGTCACGGTGACCGACCCCGCCGTCACCAACGCGGTCACCGGCAAACAGCACCGGGCGAGGACCACGTACACCTACGACGCCGACGGCAACGTGCTCACGGAGTCGGTCTCCGACACCGTGGGCGGCGACCCGGCCCGCACCACCGAGCGCGGCTACGACACGCACGGGCGGCAGAAGTCGGAGACCGACCCGTCCGGGGCGACCGGGACCAGCACCTATGACGTGTTCGGCCACCGCGTCGCCGGCACCACGGCCGACGGCCAGAGCTACGCGTACACCTACACCGCGCTCGGCGCGGTCGCCGAGGTGACCCTGAAGGACTGGAAGGGCGACCCGAACAACCCGTCCGACCCCGTCGACAAGGTCATCGACTCCTACGCGTACGACCCGGCGGGCCGGCTCGCCGAGCACACGGACGCCATGGGCCGCACCACCCGCACCACCTACTACGACGACGGGCTGGAGGCCCGGCAGATCCTGACCGGGTTCCACGACCCGGACGGCACCACCCGGGATCTCGTCCTGAGCGAGAAGAAGTACGACGCCGCGGGCAACCTCACCTCCGAGACCACCGGCAACGGCACCGTCACCACCGCCTACGAGGTGGACGCGGCCGGCCGCACCACCGCCGAGGTCCTCGACCCCGCCGGCCTGGCGCGGCGCACCGCCTACACCTTCGACGCGTCCGGCGCCGTCCTCACCGAGACGCACACCGGAGCGGGCGGCAGCCGCGCCGAGAAGGTCACCTACGAGCGCGACATCACCGGCGAGGCCACCCGCCTGACGGTGGAGAACGGCGACGAGGACCTGGTCACCACCCGGACCGTGGACGACCGCGGCCTGGTGCTGTCCGAGACCTCGGCGCGGGGCAACGCACCCGGCGCGGACGCCGCCGCGTACACCACCGACTACGGCTACGACGCGCTCGGCCGCCAGACCGAGGCGAAGGCGCCCCCGGTCACCGCGGAGACCCGCGACGGCGGCGCGAGCACCGTCCGCCCGGTCACCCGCACCGGCTACAACGCCTTCGGCGACCCGACCGACCAGCAGGACCCCGACGGGAACGTCACGCACACCGCGTACGACGGACTCGGCCGGGAGACCACCACCACCCTGCCCGGCTACACCCCGCCGGGCGGCTCCCCGCTCGTCACCCGCACCTCCCGCACCTACGACTCCGCGGGGCGGCCGGTCACCGAGACGGACGAGCTGGGCGGGGTCACCACCTACACCTACGACCAGCTCGGCAACCTCGCCGGGGTGACCCGGCCGGCCCCCACCGAGGGCGCCGACCGGCCCGTCACCACGATGACGAACGACCTCCTGGGTGAGCAGCTGTCGGTCACCGGGCCCACCGGCGCCCGCTCCGAGGCCACCTACGACGACCTCGGGCGGCAGATCACCTCGACCCGGCTGGAGCGCACACCCGCTCCGGGCGCCTTCACCACCACGCTGACGTACGACGACGCCGGCAACCTGGTCGCCACGAAGAGCCCCACCGGGCTCACCGAGGGCAGCGAGTACAACGCGGCCGGCGAGCCGGTCTCACAGACCGACACCGCCGGGAAGAAGACGCTCCACACCTACGGGCCGACGGGGCTCACCACCTCGACCACCACCCCGCAGGGCCGGACCACCCGCGCCGGATTCGACCTGGCCGGGCGCGCCGTCTCCGCCTCCGACGAGGACGCCACGGGCAAGGTGCTGAGCACCCGCAGCTCGACGTACGACGCCGACGGCAACCCCGTCACCGTCACGGACGCCCTGCACCACACCGTCCGGCAGAGCTACGACGCGCTGGGGCGGCTCACCGAGCTGGTCGAGCCCGTCGACGCCGACACGTCCATCACCACCACCTTCGGCTACGACGCCGCCGGCCGGCGGACCCGGCTGACCGACGGCCGGGGCAACACCACCTGGACCACCTTCACCAGCCACGGACAGCCGGAGTCGATCGTCGAGCCGTCCACCACGGCCGACCCGGCCGAGGCCGACCGCACCTGGACCACGGTGTACGACGCGGCGGGCCGGCCCGCCGAGGAGCGCCGGCCGGGCGGGGTGACCCAGCGGCGCACCTTCGACGCGCTGGGCCACGTCACCGAGGTCACGGGCTCCGGTGCCGAGGCGGCGACCACCGCCGACCGCTACGGCTACGACGCGGCCGGGAACCTCACCTCGGTGAGCGCCCCGGGCGGGACCGACCACTACACCTACGACGACCGGGGCAACCTGCTCACCACGTCCGGCCCCTCGGGCACGGCCACCCTGTCCTACGACGAGGAGGGCCACCTCACCGGGCGCACCGACGCCGCGGGCCACGCGGTCTTCGGCTACGACACGGCGGGCCGCCTCGCCTCGGCGGCCGATCCGCTGACCGCGACGACCCTGACCTACGGCTACGACAACGCCTCCCGGCTGACCTCGGTCGGCTACGGCGCGTCGGGCGCCAACCGGTCCTTCTCCTACGACGCCCTGGACCGGCTGACCTCCGACACGCTCAAGGCCCCCGGCGGCGCGACGACCGCGGCCACCGGATACGGCTACGACGAGGCGTCCCGCCTGGTCTCGGAGACCACCAGCGGCACGGCGGGCGACGGCGAGCAGGACTACGCCTACGACTGGGCGGGCCGGCTCACCGAGTGGACCGCGGCCGACGGCGCGAAGACGCCGTACGGCTGGGACGCCGCCGGCAACCGCACCAAGGCCGGTACGGTCACGGCCACGTACGACGCCCGGAACCGGCTGCTGACCGCGGGGGACACCTCGTACAGCTACTCACCGCGCGGCACCCGCACCGGCAGCACCGAGGGCGGCGTCACGCACACGGCGGCGTTCGACGCGCTGGGGCGCATGATCACCAGCGACGACACCACCTACACCTACGACGGCCTCGGCCGCGTGGTGGGCCGTGGGGACGACACCTTCGCCTACGCCGACCAGTCGAACAACCTGGTCAGCGGCGGCGGCTCGCTGGTCGTCCGGGATCCCGCAGGGGACGCGCTGGCCACCGCGGACCCGGACGGCGGCAACGCCTCGGCGGTCCTCTCCGACCAGCACGGTGATGTGACCGGCCGCTTCGCACCGGCCACCGGTGAACTCTCGGGCTCCTCCGCGTACTCGCCGTTCGGCCAGGTCACCGCCCGCACGGCGGACGGGACGGGCACCCTGGGCTACCAGGGCGAGTACACCGACCCGGACTCCGGGCAGGTGGACATGCACGCCCGCTGGTACGACCCGTCCACCGGCGGCTTCTCCTCCCGCGACTCCTGGACCCTGAACCCGGCGCCGTCCGGTCAGGCCAACCGTTACGCGTACGGGGCCGGCAGTCCGCTGCTGAACACGGACCCGAGCGGGCACTGCCTTGAGGACCTGTGCGTCGGCGAGGCGATCGTGGTCAGCCTGCTGGCCGGGTACGTGGGGTCGTCCATCTCCGAGTACTACCGGCAGCACCCGGTGCACATCACGTGGCCGTCCTTCTCCTGGCCGTGGTCGCACTCCAGCAGCAGCTCGGCGGCGACCACGTACCCCAACGTCTTCAGCAACGCGACGTCGTCCACCGCGAGCGCCATCGCCGCCCAGGCGGCGGCCCAGGCGGCGGCCGCCCGGAGGAACGCCGGTACCCCGGTGCTGGATCACCCGAGCTCCCCCGGCTACCGCGGCCCCGGCCGCCCGCAGGCCCCCCGTCCCCCGGGCCCGCCCCCGCCGCCCCCGCCGCCGCCGTGGGCCCAGATGATCAAGGCCGTCCTGCGCGTGGTCCAGGCCAGGCCGACAGGCAGCACGGACACGGACGCCGAGCACCAGCGGTACGTGGACGACGCCTTCACCCGCGCCCAGAAGGACCTCAACCTCACCGAGGAGCAGCTGCGCGGCTACTTCAAGCTGTTCCCCGGCAGCACCACCCAGCCGGACCCGAACAGCTCCCCGTCACCGCAGCCGAGTCCGTCCGCGGGCAGTGGCACCTCTTCGCCCGAAGACCCCTGCAAGGCGTCCAGGGACGACCGTCACTACTACGAGCCCCTGGTGAGCGGAACGGCGACCGGTGTCGTGGCCCTGCTGTGTCCGTCCGACCTGAAGGGGAAGAACTCGCGCGCGCGGCGGCCCGCCAACATGAACCCTCCCGGCTATGTAGCCAAGCGGGACGACGACAACCTCTGGACGTATGCGCGCACCCATATTCTGGGCGACCGTTTCAATGGAAAATGGCGCAACGAGAATATATTCACCGGCTACCGGCAGATGAATGATCCCGGAATGAAGCGGTGCGAGAACAAGATGGCGAGCGCACTGGAAAAGAAGCAGCGCGTGATATACTCCGGCCAGCTCGTTTATGGCAATGGGCGTGGCAAGATTCCCACCGGAATCAATATGACGGCTATTTCTGATACTGATGGTGTGCTCTTCAAGGGCGTGTTCGTGTCGAACGCTCCGGGAAGCCAGGTGACGTGCTGATGCTCGATGAACTCGAAGAGGCCCTTCCCGCTCTCCGTGCACACCGCCGCAGCGACCTTTCTCCGGTCGACTGGGCGCTCATCGAGCGGGAGGCCGGCTGCGCCTTCCCGGCGGATTTCGTTGCGCTGGCGACGTACTACCCGCCGTTTGTCCTCGATGACTTCCTCTCCGTCCATATCCCCGAAGCGGGCCGGGAGCGGAACTTCGTTTCAGGGATCCGGCGGATGGCAAGTACGTTGACGAGCCTCCGGGACGACGGAATGTCCCACGGGTACGTTCCCTTTCCCGAGTCCGGTGGTCTTGTTCCCTGGGGTGACTCCTGCGACGGTGACGACTTCTACTGGAAGACCGGGGGAGACGGGCCGGACGAATGGACCATCGTGGTGGCCGGGCGCAACGACGACTGGTGCGAATTTCCCGGCTCCCTCACGCAGTACCTGGCAGGTCTGGTGAAGGGGACGGTGGCACCGGACGGTCTGCCGCCGGACTTCCCGGTGGACAACCCGACGGTCGAGATCGACTGACCAGGCCCCGCCGTCCCGTGGTGGAGCCGGTGTTGCCGGAGGGGTGGCGTACCGGGCCCGCGTGGCAGGAGACGGACGGGCGGCGCAACCGGCTTCGGAGGGCCGCCTTCTCTCTGATGCGCTCGCCTCACCGTGTCAGAGGGAATCGGTTCCCGGCCTCCGCGAGGAGTTCACGGTGGCGCGCGATCCAGTCGGCTTCCGTCGCGACGGGCACGGTGACGAAGACCTGTGAACCGACGACGTCGTAGACACTCACCTCCGTGCACCCGCTTTCGGTCCGCTCCTGCGGAGAGACCGTGAGGCGGGGGGAGCGGCCGCTTTCCAGCCAGGTCACCTGCCGGCCCGTGGCCAGAGCGTCCAGGGCCTCGCCCCAGGCGTCGAGATCATGGGAATTGAGGTACGCCTCGACGCGGCCGTTCAGGAAGTCGGTGCCGATCAGTACCTCGGCGTGGAGAGCGTCATAATCGTCGGAGCCCGAGAAATGCATCCCTTCGATGACGCGAAGGGTGACGCTCTGCTCGCCGTCCGAGATTTTAATGAGATCAAAAGGAATGAAATCGGGCACGAGGTGCTGCCTTTCCGGATTCGCTCGCCACTGGAGGTACACCGTGAGTATCGAGCGACTGGCCCGTGCCGCCGGGCTGACCGTTCCCCGTCGCTACCAGGTGGACTGAGACCGCGCAGAGGCGGCTGTGGGGACGGGGCTGCCGGCGGACTACAAGGAGTATGTGTACTGGTTCGGCCCCGGTGGCTTCGACGACTATCTGATCGTGTGTGTGCCCGGCGTCGAGAACAGCAACACGGAGCTGGCCGCACGCCTTGCCGCGGCGCACGAGGGTGCCCGAGTACGTACTCGGCTCACCGGTGCGGCGCCTCGTGTGCCGTTGTTCCCGGAGCCGGGCGGATGGCTGCCTTGGGGTTTCACCACGGGCGGTGACGGCTTGTACTGGGTCACGTCCGAAGGTGCCCCCGACAGCTGGACCGTCGCGGGCCGCCCGGGCCGAGGGTCGGACCTCGCCTTTTTCGACGAGGGCTTCACCGCGTTCCTGCACACCTTCGTGTGGGACACCGTGGAGATGCCGTTCATCGCTGAGACCGACGGCGAGGTACCGGTCGCCTTCGAGCCTCACGACGGTACGTGGCTGGGCGGCGCGGGTACGTGCTTGGAGGCTTACGGCCGCTTCGAGAAGCCCCCGGGAACATATCCGGCCGAGATCGACTGACCCGCCCCCGCCATCCCTTATCCCCCTCCCACGAAAGAGCCCCCATGAGCGCCGTCATACCCCCCGAGCACCCCGACGACAGACCCGCCGAGGAGCCGGGGACGGGCCGCCGGAGGTGGTGGCGGCGGGAGCGGGTGGTGGAGCCGGTGTTGCCGGAGGGGTGGCGTACCGGGCCCGCGTGGCAGGAGCTGAACGGGCGGCGCAACCGGCTCCGCACCGTTCGTACGGTGTTCGTGCTGGCGCTCGTCTCGGGGGTCGCCCTGGTCGTCGTACGGCCGGCGCTGCTGCTGGACCGGCTGCCCGGGCACCACGCCGACGCCTCGCCGCTGCCCGCCGAGACCGCGCGGCCGGACGCCGCCCCGGCGGCCCGGTCGGGGCTGCCCGACCGGGCGCACCCGTTCCGGGGGTCGCCCGCCGAGCGGTGGGCGTCCGGGGCCGACGCCATCGTGCTGCCGGAGGCGAAGGCGGTGGGCGGGATGAGCAAGGCGGACGTGGCGCTCGCGCTGCGCCTGACCAAGGAGTTCCTGGTCGGCACCAATCTGGACCCGGCCGTGCTGCGCGGCGGGCAGCCCACCGCCGCGATGGCCCTGCTCGACCCGAAGGCGCCGGACACGCTGCCGGAGCTGCGGCGCGCCCTGCGCGACCCGGACGAGAAGCACAACCCGCTGAACCTGGTCACCCGCTTCGACCCGGACGAGGTGGCGCCGGCCGGTGACGTGGTCCGGGTGCGGGGGCGTATGACGTTCGGCGCGGGGAAGAGGGGCGAGGTGCGGGTGCACGCGGACTACACGTTCGTCTATCCGCTGGTACGGGCCGGCGGGGACGGCTCCGTGACGCGGACGATCGTCCGCCGGGACGTGAAGGCTTCCCTGATGGACCCGGCCCGGTGGCTGGTGACCCGGGGCAAGCTCAACCTGGGCTGGTACTACAGCGAGGTCGGTAACAGCGCGTGCAAGGTGTACGACGGCTACTACCACCCGGAATTCGAGGACGGCCCCCACTCCGGAGACCCCGCCGAAGGCCCCGCCGTGGACCCGTACGACCGCCACCGCTCCCTGGGGGTGCCGGCCGACGGCAGCTGCGGAACGGTGACCCGCACCTAGGGCGTGTCCGGCGGATCAGGGCCGCGGGAGCCCCGTACGCGTGCCCGCGTTTGACCGGACACTCGGGCGGGGTAAGATCCCCGGCCCGATTGGCCAGGCTCGCAGCCCGTATGGCACACTAGCCAGGTTGCTCGGTTGAGTGTCAATGCTGCGCGCCTCCCGCCGGGAGGACCGGAAGCGAGTCCCACAGTACTCGTCGGCCCCATGCGGGCCGGACGTACGGGAATCTTCCGGGAAGCGTAAGTGGGGCACCGGCCAGGCACCCGGTGGGGTTTCACCCCCGGCAGCGTGGTATTCGGCCCGCACCCCCTTGGTTGGGAAATCCTTCGGGACTTCTGCGTAGAGGGGATGCGACACGCCCGACCGCGTGGGTCGGAGGAGAAGTTACCGAACCCCGGGTTCCAGAGCGTTAAACGAGAGACAGGACTACTAGTAGCCATGGCGGGACAGAAGATCCGCATCCGGCTCAAGGCCTACGACCACGAGGTCATCGACTCCTCGGCGAAGAAGATCGTCGAGACGGTGACCCGCACTGGTGCGTCGGTCGCGGGCCCGGTGCCGCTGCCCACTGAGAAGAACGTGTACTGCGTCATCAAGTCGCCGCACAAGTACAAGGACTCTCGCGAGCACTTCGAGATGCGCACGCACAAGCGCCTCATCGACATCCTCGACCCCACGCCGAAGACGGTTGACTCGCTGATGCGCCTCGACCTGCCGGCCGGCGTCGACATCGAGATCAAGCTCTGAGGGGACGGGCCGAGATGAGCAAGAACATCAAGGGCGTCCTGGGCGAGAAGCTCGGTATGACCCAGGTCTGGGACGAGAACAACCGGGTTGTCCCGGTGACCGTCGTCAAGGCCGGTCCGTGCGTCGTGACGCAGGTCCGCACGAACGACAGCGACGGCTACGAGTCGGTGCAGATCGCCTTCGGCGAGATCGACCCGCGCAAGGTGAACAAGCCCCTCAAGGGTCACTTCGCCAAGGCCGACGTCACCCCGCGCCGCCACCTGGTGGAGATCCGTACCCCTGACGCGAGCGAGTACACGCTCGGCCAGGAGATCAACGCCGAGGTGTTCGAGTCCGGCGTCAAGGTCGACGTCACGGGCAAGAGCAAGGGCAAGGGCTTCGCCGGTGTCATGAAGCGTCACAACTTCCGGGGCCTCGGCGCCGGTCACGGCGTGCAGCGCAAGCACCGTTCCCCCGGTTCGATCGGTGGCTGCGCCACCCCTGGGCGTGTCTTCAAGGGCATGCGCATGGCCGGTCGCATGGGTAACGAGCGCGTCACCACCCAGAACCTGACCATCCACGCGGTTGACGCGGAGAAGGGTCTGCTCCTCATCAAGGGCGCGGTCCCCGGTCCGAACGGCGGCCTCGTCCTGGTCCGTACCGCGGCCAAGGGGGCTTGAGGTAATGAGCACCATTGACATCCTTTCGCCGGCAGGCGACAAGGCCGGTACCGTCGAGCTCCCCGCGGAGATCTTCGACGCGAAGACCAGCGTTCCGCTGATCCACCAGGTCGTCGTCGCACAGCTGGCAGCTGCCCGTCAGGGCACGCACAAGACCAAGACCCGTGGCGAGGTCCGCGGTGGTGGGCGCAAGCCGTACCGCCAGAAGGGCACCGGCCGCGCGCGCCAGGGCTCGACCCGCGCGCCGCAGTTCGTCGGCGGTGGCGTCGTCCACGGCCCGCAGCCGCGTGACTACTCGCAGCGCACCCCGAAGAAGATGAAGGCCGCCGCCCTCCGCGGTGCCCTCTCCGACCGGGCGCGTCACTCCCGTATCCACGTCGTCACCGGAGTGGTCGAGGGTGGGATCTCCACCAAGGCCGCCAAGACGCTGTTCGGCAAGATCTCGGAGCGCAAGAACCTGCTCCTGGTCGTCGACCGCAACGACGAGGCCGCGTGGCTCTCCGCACGCAACCTGCCCCAGGTGCACATCCTGGAGCCGGGCCAGCTGAACACGTACGACGTGATCGTCTCTGACGACGTGGTCTTCACCCAGGCCGCCTTCGAGTCCTTCGTGTCTGGCCCCCAGACCGCTGAGACCGAAGGGAGCGACGCCTGATGAGCGAGGCGACCGTTACCAGCAAGACCTACGACGACCCGCGCGACGTTCTCGTCAAGCCGGTTGTCTCGGAGAAGAGCTACGCGCTGCTCGACGAGAACAAGTACACGTTCATCGTCGCGCCGGGCTCCAACAAGACCCAGATCAAGCAGGCCGTCGAGGCGGTCTTCTCGGTCAAGGTCACCGGGGTCAACACGATCAACCGCCAGGGCAAGCGCAAGCGCACCCGCACCGGTTTCGGCAAGCGCGCCGACACGAAGCGCGCCATCGTGACCCTCGCTGAGGGCGACCGTATCGACATCTTCGGCGGCCCGACCTCCTAGTGAGGCCGAGTCGTCCGGAATCGGACGAGGACTGAGAAATGGGTATCCGCAAGTACAAGCCGACGACCCCGGGCCGTCGTGGCTCCAGCGTCGCCGACTTTGTCGAGATCACGCGGTCCACGCCGGAGAAGTCGCTGGTCCGCCCCCTGCACAACAAGGGCGGCCGTAACAACACCGGTCGTGTGACCGTTCGCCACCAGGGTGGTGGCCACAAGCGCGCCTACCGCGTGATCGACTTCCGTCGTCACGACAAGGACGGCGTGCCGGCCAAGGTCGCGCACATCGAGTACGACCCCAACCGCACCGCGCGCATCGCGCTCCTGCACTACGCGGACGGCGAGAAGCGCTACATCATCGCCCCGCGTGGCCTGGTGCAGGGTGACCGTGTCGAGAACGGCCCGGCCGCCGACATCAAGCCCGGCAACAACCTGGCGCTGCGCAACATCCCGGTCGGTACCACCATCCACGCCATCGAGCTGCGGCCCGGCGGCGGCGCGAAGTTCGCCCGCTCCGCGGGTGCCTCCGTGCAGCTGCTGGCGAAGGAGGGCACCATGGCCCACCTTCGTATGCCGTCGGGTGAGATCCGCCTGGTCGACGCCCGCTGCCGCGCCACCATCGGCGAGGTCGGCAACGCCGAGCAGTCGAACATCAACTGGGGCAAGGCCGGCCGTATGCGGTGGAAGGGCGTCCGCCCGACCGTCCGTGGTGTCGTGATGAACCCGGTCGACCACCCGCACGGTGGTGGTGAGGGTAAGACCTCCGGTGGCCGTCACCCGGTTTCGCCGTGGGGTAAGAAGGAAGGTCGTACTCGTTCGCCCAAGAAGGCGTCGAACAAGTACATCGTCCGCCGCCGCAAGACGAACAAGAAGCGCTAGGAGCGGGTTTAGATGCCGCGCAGTCTCAAGAAGGGGCCCTTCGTCGACGGCCACCTCGCCAAGAAGGTGGACGTACAGAACGAGGCCGGCACCAAGAACGTCATCAAGACCTGGTCCCGTCGCTCGATGATCGTCCCGGCCATGCTGGGTCACACCATCGCGGTGCACAACGGCAAGATCCACGTCCCGGTGTTCGTCACCGAGTCGATGGTCGGCCACAAGCTCGGCGAGTTCTCGCCGACTCGCACCTTCCGCGGCCACGTCAAGGACGACCGGAAGTCGAAGCGCCGCTAACGCGGGGTGACTGACTATGACTTACACCGAAGGGACAACCATGGAAGCCAGGGCCCAGGCGCGGTACATCCGCGTCACGCCCATGAAGGCCCGCCGCGTGGTGGACCTCATCCGTGGCATGGATGCCACGGAGGCTCAGGCGGTCCTGCGTTTCGCCCCGCAGGCCGCGAGCGTGCCGGTCGGCAAGGTGCTGGACAGCGCCATTGCCAACGCCGCACACAACTACGACCACACCGACGCCTCTTCGCTGGTCATCAGCGAGGCGTACGTGGACGAGGGCCCGACCCTGAAGCGGTTCCGTCCGCGTGCCCAGGGCCGTGCCTACCGGATCCGTAAGCGGACCAGCCACATCACCGTGGTCGTCAGCAGCAAGGAAGGAACCCGGTAATGGGCCAGAAGGTAAACCCGCACGGGTTCCGGCTCGGTATCACCACGGACTTCAAGTCCCGCTGGTACGCCGACAAGCTGTACAAGGACTACGTCAAGGAAGACGTCGCCATTCGTCGCATGATGACGAAGGGCATGGAGCGCGCCGGCATCTCGAAGGTTGAGATCGAGCGCACCCGCGACCGCGTCCGCGTCGACATCCACACCGCTCGCCCGGGCATCGTCATCGGCCGCCGCGGCGCCGAGGCCGACCGCATCCGCGGCGAGCTGGAGAAGCTGACCGGCAAGCAGGTCCAGCTGAACATCCTTGAGGTCAAGAACCCCGAGGTGGACGCTCAGCTGGTGGCCCAGGCCGTCGCCGAGCAGCTCTCCTCCCGCGTCTCCTTCCGTCGTGCCATGCGCAAGAGCATGCAGAGCACGATGAAGGCCGGCGCCAAGGGCATCAAGGTCCAGTGCGGCGGCCGCCTCGGCGGCGCCGAGATGTCCCGCTCGGAGTTCTACCGCGAGGGCCGTGTGCCCCTGCACACGCTCCGCGCGAACGTCGACTACGGCTTCTTCGAGGCCAAGACGACCTTCGGCCGCATCGGCGTGAAGGTCTGGATCTACAAGGGCGACGTCAAGAACATCGCCGAGGTCCGCGCCGAGAACGCTGCTGCCCGTGCGGGCAACCGCCCGGCCCGTGGCGGCGCTGACCGCCCGGCCGGCCGCGGTGGCCGCGGTGGCGAGCGTGGCGGCCGCGGCCGCAAGCCGCAGCAGTCGGCTCCGGCCGCCGAGGCCCCCAAGGCCGAGGCGACCGCCGCTGCTCCGGCTGCTGAGAGCACCGGAACGGAGGCCTGACCGAAATGCTGATCCCCCGTAGGGTCAAGCACCGCAAGCAGCACCACCCGAAGCGCAGCGGCATGTCCAAGGGTGGCACGCAGGTTGCGTTCGGCGAGTACGGCATCCAGGCGCTGACCCCGGCGTACGTGACGAACCGTCAGATCGAGTCCGCTCGTATCGCCATGACGCGTCACATCAAGCGTGGCGGCAAGGTCTGGATCAACATCTACCCGGACCGTCCCCTCACCAAGAAGCCCGCCGAGACCCGCATGGGTTCCGGTAAGGGTTCTCCGGAGTGGTGGATCGCCAACGTCAAGCCCGGACGCGTCATGTTCGAGCTGTCGTACCCCAACGAGAAGATCGCCCGTGAGGCGCTGACTCGTGCGGCCCACAAGCTGCCGATGAAGTGCCGGATCGTCAAGCGCGAGGCAGGTGAAGCGTGATGTCGGCCGGTACCAAGGCGTCCGAGCTGCGCGAGCTGGGCAACGAGGAGCTCCTCAACAAGCTCCGCGAGGCCAAGGAAGAGCTGTTCAACCTCCGCTTCCAGGCGGCGACGGGCCAGCTCGAGAACCACGGTCGGCTCAAGTCCGTCCGTAAGGACATCGCCCGGATCTACACCCTGATGCGCGAGCGCGAGCTCGGTATCGAGACGGTGGAGAGCGTCTGATGAGCGAGAAGACTGTGACTGAGAGCAAGACCGCCGACCGCGGCTTCCGCAAGACCCGCGAGGGCCTCGTCGTCAGCGACAAGATGGACAAGACCGTCGTCGTCGCCGTCGAGGACCGCGTGAAGCACGCGCTGTACGGCAAGGTCATCCGCCGTACGAACAAGCTCAAGGCCCACGACGAGCAGAACGCCGCCGGTGTCGGCGACCGCGTCCTCCTGATGGAGACCCGGCCGCTGTCCGCCACCAAGCGGTGGCGCATCGTCGAGATCCTCGAGAAGGCCAAGTAATTCCTGAGGGGACTTCCCCTCAGGTCAGTTCCGCCAGGCTCGGCAGGGGCTCCCGTGGAAACGGGGCCCCTGCCGGGAACCGGCAGACGATCAGGAGATAGACGTGATCCAGCAGGAGTCGCGACTGCGCGTCGCCGACAACACGGGTGCGAAGGAAATTCTCACCATCCGTGTTCTCGGTGGCTCGGGTCGCCGCTACGCGGGCATCGGTGACGTCATCGTCGCCACCGTCAAGGACGCGATCCCCGGTGGCAACGTGAAGAAGGGTGACGTCGTCAAGGCGGTCATCGTTCGCACCGTCAAGGAGCGTCGTCGCCAGGATGGCTCGTACATCCGCTTCGACGAGAACGCCGCCGTCATTCTGAAGAACGACGGCGACCCCCGCGGCACCCGTATCTTCGGCCCGGTGGGCCGTGAGCTGCGCGAGAAGAAGTTCATGAAGATCATCTCGCTCGCGCCGGAGGTGCTGTAAGCATGAAGATCAAGAAGGGCGACCTGGTACAGGTCATCACCGGCAAGGACAAGGGCAAGCAGGGGAAGGTCATCGTGGCCTACCCCGCTCAGGACCGCGTCCTCGTCGAGGGTGTCAACCGGGTCAAGAAGCACACCAAGGCCGGCCAGACCGCTCGCGGTTCGCAGACCGGTGGCATTGTGACGACCGAGGCCCCGATCCACGTCAGCAACGTGCAGCTGGTTGTTGAGAAGGACGGCAACAAGGTCGTTACTCGCGTCGGCTACCGCTTTGACGACGAGGGCAACAAGATCCGTGTTGCCAAGCGCACCGGTGAGGACATCTGATGACTACCACCACCGCGCCGCGTCTCAAGACGCGCTACCGCGAGGAAATCGCCGGCAAGCTGCGTGAGGAGTTCTCCTACGAGAACGTCATGCAGATTCCCGGTCTGGTCAAGATCGTGGTCAACATGGGTGTGGGCGACGCCGCCCGCGACTCCAAGCTGATCGACGGTGCCGTCAAGGACCTCACCACGATCACCGGTCAGAAGCCGGCCGTCACCAAGGCCCGCAAGTCGATCGCGCAGTTCAAGCTGCGCGAGGGGCAGCCGATCGGCTGCCACGTCACCCTCCGCGGTGACCGCATGTGGGAGTTCCTGGACCGTACGCTGTCGCTCGCGCTGCCGCGTATCCGTGACTTCCGCGGCCTGTCGCCCAAGCAGTTCGACGGCCGTGGCAACTACACCTTCGGTCTCACGGAGCAGGTCATGTTCCACGAGATCGACCAGGACAAGATCGACCGGGTCCGGGGCATGGACATCACCGTGGTCACCACGGCGACCAATGACGACGAGGGTCGTGCCCTCCTTCGTCACCTCGGCTTCCCGTTCAAGGAGAACTGACCGTGGCGAAGAAGGCTCTGATCGCTAAGGCCGCCCGTAAGCCGAAGTTCGGCGTCCGGGGTTACACCCGGTGCCAGCGCTGCGGCCGGCCCCACTCCGTCTACCGCAAGTTCGGCCTGTGCCGCGTGTGCCTTCGTGAGATGGCTCACCGTGGCGAGCTGCCGGGCGTGACCAAGAGCTCCTGGTAATTCTCCTTCGCCCTTTGGGCGTTGGGAATCACCGGAGACTCTCGGTAAGCATCTGGTCGGCAGGAGTCCGGCCCCGCATGCCGTAGGCTTGCAGGGTTGGGCGCCTGCCGCCCATGACCGACTTACTACGCCGTAGGTCCCCGCACCGCACCCGTCCCGCCTCTGAGCGGGGAGAGGGATGGCGCATACAGGAAACCCCGGCGAGAGAGGCCGAAGGCCAACTCATGACCATGACTGATCCCATCGCAGACATGCTCACGCGTCTGCGCAACGCGAACTCGGCGTACCACGACGACGTCGTGATGCCGCACAGCAAGATCAAGTCGCACATCGCGGAGATCCTCCAGCAGGAGGGCTTCATCACCGGCTGGAAGGTCGAGGACGCCGAGGTCGGCAAGAACCTCGTCCTCAACCTGAAGTTCGGCCCGAACCGCGAGCGCTCGATCGCCGGCATCAAGCGCATCTCGAAGCCGGGTCTGCGTGTCTACGCAAAGTCCACCAACCTGCCGAAGGTCCTCGGCGGCCTGGGCGTGGCGATCATCTCCACGTCCCACGGTCTCCTGACCGGCCAGCAGGCTCAGAAGAAGGGCGTAGGTGGGGAAGTCCTCGCCTACGTCTGGTAGTCGGGAACGGAGGAATAGCTCATGTCGCGAATCGGCAAGCTCCCCATCCAGGTTCCCGCCGGTGTGGACGTCACCATCGATGGCCGCACGGTCAACGTGAAGGGCCCCAAGGGCACCCTCACGCACACCGTCGCGTCGCCCATCGAGGTCACCAAGGGTGAGGACGGCGTCCTGAACGTCGTCCGCCCGAACGACGAGCGTCAGAACAAGGCCCTGCACGGCCTGTCCCGCACGCTGGTGGCGAACATGATCACCGGTGTGACCCAGGGGTACATCAAGGCGCTCGAGATCAGCGGTGTCGGTTACCGCGTCCAGGCGAAGGGCTCCAACCTGGAGTTCGCCCTGGGCTACAGCCACCCGATCCTGATCGAGGCCCCGGAGGGCATCACCTTCAAGGTGGAGACCCCCACGAAGTTCACCGTCGAGGGCATCGACAAGCAGAAGGTCGGCGAGACCGCGGCCAAGATCCGCAAGCTGCGGAAGCCTGACCCGTACAAGGCCAAGGGCGTCAAGTACGCCGGCGAGGTCATCCGCCGCAAGGTCGGAAAGGCTGGTAAGTAGCCATGGCATACGGCGTGAAGATCGCCAAGGGCGACGCGTACAAGCGCGCGGCTCGCAAGCGGCGCCACATCCGCGTCCGCAAGCACATCTCCGGTTCGCCGGAGCGTCCGCGCCTGGTCGTGACCCGCTCCAACCGCCACATGGTCGCCCAGATCATCGACGACATCGCGGGCCACACGCTCGCGTCGGCGTCGACCCTGGACGTCTCCATCCGTGGTGGCGAGGGCGACAAGAGCAGCCAGGCCAAGCAGGTCGGCGCCCTGGTCGCCGAGCGTGCCAAGGCCGCAGGCGTCGAGGCCGTCGTGTTTGACCGCGGTGGTAACCAGTACGCCGGGCGGATTGCCGCTCTGGCTGACGCCGCCCGTGAAGCCGGGCTGAAGTTCTAGCCCCGGTTCCTACGCACAGCGGACGTAACAGAGAGAGGTAAATCCAATGGCTGGACCCCAGCGCCGCGGAAGCGGTGCCGGTGGCGGCGAGCGGCGGGACCGGAAGGGCCGTGACGGCGGCGCTGCCGCCGCCGAGAAGACCGCGTACGTCGAGCGCGTCGTCGCGATCAACCGAGTCGCCAAGGTTGTGAAGGGTGGTCGTCGCTTCAGCTTCACCGCGCTGGTCGTGGTGGGCGATGGTGACGGCACCGTCGGTGTCGGTTACGGCAAGGCCAAGGAAGTTCCCGCGGCCATCGCCAAGGGCGTGGAAGAGGCCAAGAAGAACTTCTTCAAGGTCCCGCGCATCCAGGGCACCATCCCTCACCCGATCCAGGGTGAGAAGGCCGCGGGCGTCGTCCTGCTCAAGCCGGCTTCCCCCGGTACCGGTGTGATCGCCGGTGGCCCGGTGCGTGCCGTCCTGGAGTGCGCCGGCGTCCACGACATCCTGTCGAAGTCGCTCGGGTCCTCGAACCCGATCAACATCGTGCACGCGACCGTGGCGGCCCTCCAGGGCCTGCAGCGTCCCGAGGAGATCGCGGCCCGCCGCGGTCTGCCCCTTGAGGACGTCGCCCCCGCGGCCCTGCTTCGTGCGCGTGCGGGAGCGGGTGCGTAATGGCCCGTCTCAAGATCACGCAGACGAAGTCGTACATCGGCAGCAAGCAGAACCACCGCGACACCCTGCGTTCGCTCGGGCTCAAGCGCCTGCACGACGTGGTTGTCAAGGAGGACCGCCCCGAGTTCCGCGGCATGGTGCACACCGTCCGCCACCTCGTGACGGTTGAGGAGGTCGACTGACATGGCGGAGAACAAGCCGCTGAAGGCCCATGACCTCCGGCCTGCCCCGGGCGCCAAGACCGCCAAGACCCGTGTGGGTCGTGGTGAGGCGTCCAAGGGTAAGACCGCCGGTCGTGGCACCAAGGGCACCAAGGCCCGCTACCAGGTTCCGGAGCGCTTCGAGGGTGGCCAGATGCCCCTCCACATGCGTCTCCCGAAGCTCAAGGGCTTCAAGAACCCGTTCCGCACGGAGTACCAGGTCGTGAACCTGGACAAGCTCGCGACGCTCTACCCCGAGGGTGGAGAGGTCACGGTGGCCGACCTGGTCGCCAAGGGTGCCGTGCGCAACAACCACCTCGTCAAGGTCCTCGGACAGGGCGAGATCTCCGTGGCGCTCCAGGTTTCGGTTGACGCCGTCTCCGGTTCCGCCAAGGAGAAGATCACCGCCGCCGGCGGTACCGTCACCGAGCTCGTCTGAGACAACTCGGACACTCAGGTGACCTGAACATCCGACCGGGGATGCCCTCTCAAATAGGGCATCCCCGGTTGGTCGTTCCTAGGGGGGCATGTACGCCGGTAAGGTGGCGTCCGTTGCTGTGGTATCCCCTGGGCGCACGCGTCCGGGCTCCTTGGCTTTTACGTATCCGTCGATCCTCAAGACCGTCACCTCTACGCTCTGCGCGGGGGTCGCAGGAGGCACCGTGCTCACCGGCTTCGCCCGGGCGTTCAAGACGCCCGACCTGCGCAAGAAGCTGCTCTTCACTCTCGGCATCATCGTGCTCTACCGGCTCGGGGCCCACATCCCGGTTCCCGGTGTGAGCTACGAGAACGTCCAGACCTGTGTTGATCAGGCCAGCAAGGGCAACAACAGCCTCTTCGGCCTGGTGAACATGTTCAGCGGTGGTGCGCTGCTGCAGATCACGATCTTCGCGCTCGGCATCATGCCGTACATCACGGCCAGCATCATTCTCCAGCTGCTGACCGTGGTCATCCCCCGACTGGAGGCGCTCAAGAAGGAGGGGTCGTCCGGCCAGGCGAAGATCACGCAGTACACGCGTTATCTGACGGTCGCGCTCGCCATCCTCCAGGGCACCGGCCTGGTGGCCACCGCCCGCAGCGGCGCGCTGTTCAGCGGCTGCCCGGTCGCCGACCAGATCGTCCCGAACGACTCCCTGTTCACGACGATCACGATGGTCGTCACGATGACCGCCGGCACCGCCGCCGTCATGTGGCTCGGTGAACTCATCACCGACCGCGGCATCGGCAACGGCATGTCGATCCTGATGTTCATCTCGATCGCCGCCACCTTCCCGTCCGCCCTGTGGGCCATCAAGACCAGCGGCAAGCTCGCGGACGGCTGGATCGAGTTCGCCGCCGTGATCCTCATCGGCTTCGTCATGGTGGCGCTCGTCGTCTTCGTGGAGCAGGCCCAGCGCCGGGTCCCCGTGCAGTACGCGAAGCGCATGATCGGACGCCGTTCGTACGGCGGCACCTCGACCTACATCCCGCTGAAGGTCAACCAGGCGGGTGTGATTCCCGTCATCTTCGCTTCTTCGCTGCTCTACATCCCGGCCCTGATCGTCCAGTTCTCCAACTCCAAGGCGGGCTGGGCCATCTGGATCCAGGACAACCTGACCAAGGGCGACCATCCCTACTACATGACGGTCTACTTCCTGCTGATCGTGTTCTTCGCGTTCTTCTACGTGGCGATCTCGTTCAACCCCGAGGAAGTCGCCGACAACATGAAGAAGTATGGTGGCTTCATCCCGGGTATCCGGGCTGGTCGACCGACTGCCGAGTACCTGAGCTATGTGCTCAACAGGATCACTTGGCCGGGCTCGCTGTACCTGGGTCTGATCGCTCTGGTGCCGACGATGGCGTTGGCAAGCTTCGGTGGTGGCGCCAACCAGAACTTCCCGTTCGGCGGGACGAGCATCCTCATCATCGTGGGTGTGGGTCTGGAGACCGTGAAGCAGATCGAGAGTCAGCTCCAGCAGCGCAATTACGAAGGGTTCCTCCGCTGATGCGAATCGTCCTCGTCGGCCCGCCGGGTGCCGGCAAGGGAACGCAGGCCGCGTACCTTGCCAAGAACCTGTCGATTCCGCACATCTCCACGGGCGACCTCTTCCGCGCCAACATCAGCCAGGGCACCGACCTTGGCAAGCAGGCCCGCGCCTACATGGACGCGGGGCAGCTGGTGCCGGACGAGGTGACGATCGGGATGGCCAAGGACCGCATGTCCCAGCCGGACGCGGTCAACGGCTTCCTGCTCGACGGCTTCCCGCGCAACGTGGGCCAGGCCGAGGCTCTGGACGTGATGCTCAAGGACGAGGGCGTGAAGCTGGACGCCGTGCTCGACCTGGAGGTCCCCGAGGACGAGGTCGTGAAGCGGATCGCGGGTCGCCGCATCTGCCGCAACGACAGCGCGCACGTCTTCCACGCCACGTACAACCCGCCGAAGACCGAGGGTGTCTGCGACACCTGCGGCGGCGAGCTGTACCAGCGCGACGACGACAGCGAGGAGACGGTGCGTACCCGGCTGGAGGTCTACCACACGCAGACCGAGCCGATCATCGACTACTACCGGTCGCAGGACCTGGTGGTCACCATCTCCGCGCTCGGCAAGGTCACCGATGTGACCGACCGGGCCATGGAGGCGCTGAAGAAGTCCGCGGAGGACTGAGCGCTCCCGTAGCAGCCCCGCAGTACAAGCCGGCCGCGGCGTCCTCGGACGCCGCGGCCGACTGCTTGCCCCCGCGTATCGTGGAAGACCCGCCCCCCGTCACCGTCCCACCGGAAAGGCGCCGCAGCATGGTGCAGATCAAGACCCCCGAGCAGATCGCGAAGATGCGCGAGGCGGGGCTGGTGGTCGCTGCCATCCACGCGGCCACCCGTGAGGCGGCGGTGCCCGGCGCCACCACCCGGGACCTGGACCAGGTCGCCCGCAAGGTGATCGCCGACCACGGCGCGAAGTCGAACTTCCTCGGGTACGGCGGATTCCCCGCGACCATCTGCACCTCGGTCAACGAGGTCGTCGTCCACGGCATCCCGGACGACAAGACGGTCCTCAAGGACGGCGACATCATCTCCATCGACGCCGGCGCGATCGTGGACGGCTGGCACGGCGACGCCGCGTACACCGCCTTCGTCGGTACGGGGCACGCGCCGGAGCTGATCGAGCTCTCCCGGGTGACCGAGGAGTCGATGTGGGCCGGCATCGCCGCGATGAAGGTCAACAACCGCCTGGTCGACATCTCGAAGGCGATCGAGTCCTACATCCGCCGCCAGCCCCGCCCCGCCACCGGCAAGTACGGGATCATCGAGGACTACGGCGGGCACGGCATCGGCACCGAGATGCACATGGACCCGCACCTGCTGAACTACGTCTCCCGGAAGCGCGGCAAGGGCGTCAAGCTGGTCCCGGGCCTCTGCCTGGCCATCGAGCCCATGGTCTCGCTGGGCACCCCGCACACCGAGGTGCTGGCGGACGAGTGGACCGTCATCACCACGGACGGCACCTGGTCCTCGCACTGGGAGCACTCCATCGCCCTCACGGAGCAGGGCCCGCTGGTCCTCACCGCCCCGGACTGCGGCCGCGAGAAGCTGGCGCAGTACGGTGTGGAGGCCGCCCCCGACCCCATTGGCTGATTGGGGTCCGCGGAGAGGTCTAAGGATCTCCCCGGGTGGGCAAACTTGACGGATTCGCCTTTGGGAGTCCGCTGACGTAGACTGACTCGTCGGCTCTCGTGCATCCGTGTGTCCGCATGCGGGGAACGAAAGTCGATCAAGGTAGCCGATTCGAAGGGCGAAGCGTGGCCAAGAAGCAAGGTGCCATCGAAATTGAGGGCACCGTGATCGAGTCCCTCCCGAACGCCATGTTCAAGGTGGAGCTCCAGAACGGTCACAAGGTCCTCGCGCACATCAGCGGCAAGATGCGTATGCACTACATCCGCATCCTCCCGGATGACCGGGTCGTCGTGGAGCTTTCTCCGTACGACCTGACGCGTGGCCGGATCGTCTACCGCTACAAGTAGATCTTGCCGCCGTCCGCTTCGTGCGGACGTGGGCACTGACCCGGAGAACCTGACATCCCATGAAGGTCAAGCCGAGCGTCAAGAAGATCTGCGACAAGTGCAAGGTGATCCGCCGTCACGGCCGGGTCATGGTCATCTGCGACAACCTGCGCCACAAGCAGCGCCAGGGCTGACGCACGACCCCCTGCATCTCGCAGTTCGCGCGACGCACGTAACACGTACATACGCAGAGCCCGTCCAAGCCACGGCTGACGGCACCTCCGGCGGGGGCCGGGGACCCGGACGTACCACCTCTCCCAGCGAGGGGTCGGCGGCCGGGAGTGGCTCTGCGGAAGACCCCCGACTTAACAACTGGAGCCATTGAATGGCACGCGTTTCAGGTGTTGACATCCCGCGCGAAAAGCGCGTGGAGGTTGCCCTCACCTACGTCTTCGGTATCGGGCGCACCCGGTCCAAGGAGATCCTCGCCGCCTCCGGCGTGAACCCGAACACCCGCGTTCGCGACCTGGCCGAAGAGGACCTGGTCAAGATCCGCGAGTACGTGGACGCCAACCTCCGCACCGAGGGTGACCTCCGCCGCGAGATCCAGGCCGACATCCGCCGCAAGGTCGAGATCGGCTGCTACCAGGGTCTCCGTCACCGCCGCGGTCTGCCGGTCCACGGCCAGCGCACCAGCACCAACGCCCGTACCCGCAAGGGTCCGCGTCGCGCGATCGCCGGCAAGAAGAAGCCCGGCAAGAAGTAGTCCTCAGCGGACGCACTGCGGGTGACCGGCATATCCGGCCTCCGCAGCAACCAGCGGTCTTCGCTGTAGGACCGATCACCTCCCCCTCTCCATCTGGAGTCAAGACATGCCCCCCAAGGGTCGTCAGGGCGCAGCCAAGAAGGTGCGTCGCAAGGAAAAGAAGAACGTCGCTCACGGCCACGCGCACATCAAGAGCACGTTCAACAACACGATCGTCTCGATCACGGACCCCACGGGCAACGTGATCTCCTGGGCCTCCGCCGGCCACGTCGGCTTCAAGGGCTCGCGCAAGTCCACCCCCTTCGCCGCGCAGATGGCCGCCGAGTCGGCCGCCCGCCGCGCGCAGGAGCACGGCATGCGCAAGGTCGACGTCTTCGTGAAGGGTCCGGGCTCCGGCCGCGAGACCGCGATCCGCTCCCTCCAGGCCACCGGCCTTGAGGTCGGCTCGATCCAGGACGTCACCCCGACGCCGCACAACGGCTGCCGTCCGCCGAAGCGTCGCCGCGTCTGAGTCGTCACGGCCGGTGACGGCCGTGCGCCAGTAGCGCCGGGTCCGGGCGGTACACCTCTTTTGAGGCGTACCGCCCGTACCCTTGTTACATCTGTCGGGCATCAAATAGTGGGTGCCCCCGACTGAAGGATTCACATCATGCTGATCGCTCAGCGTCCGTCGCTGACCGAAGAGGTCGTGGACGAGTTCCGTTCGCGGTTCGTCATCGAGCCGCTGGAGCCCGGCTTCGGCTACACGCTCGGCAACTCCCTGCGCCGCACGCTCCTCTCCTCGATCCCGGGTGCCGCTGTCACCAGCATCCGCATCGACGGTGTCCTGCACGAGTTCACCACCGTGCCGGGCGTCAAGGAGGACGTGACCGACCTCATCCTCAACATCAAGCAGCTGGTCGTCTCCTCGGAGCACGACGAGCCCGTCGTGATGTACCTGCGCAAGCAGGGCCCCGGCCTGGTCACCGCCGCGGACATCGCTCCGCCGGCCGGCGTCGAGGTGCACAACCCGGACCTCGTCCTCGCCACGCTGAACGGCAAGGGCAAGCTGGAGATGGAGCTGACCGTCGAGCGCGGTCGCGGCTACGTCTCCGCCGTCCAGAACAAGCAGGTGGGCCAGGAGATCGGCCGTATCCCGGTCGACTCCATCTACTCGCCGGTGCTCAAGGTCACGTACAAGGTCGAGGCGACCCGTGTCGAGCAGCGCACCGACTTCGACAAGCTGATCGTCGACGTCGAGACCAAGCAGGCCATGCGTCCGCGTGACGCGATGGCTTCGGCCGGTAAGACCCTGGTCGAGCTGTTCGGTCTGGCGCGCGAGCTCAACATCGACGCCGAGGGCATCGACATGGGCCCGTCGCCGACGGACGCCGCGCTCGCGGCGGACCTGGCGCTGCCGATCGAGGAGCTGGAGCTCACGGTCCGCTCGTACAACTGCCTGAAGCGCGAGGGCATCCACTCGGTGGGCGAGCTGGTGGCCCGCTCCGAGGCGGACCTGCTCGACATCCGCAACTTCGGTGCGAAGTCGATCGACGAGGTCAAGGCGAAGCTGGCCGGTATGGGCCTGGCGCTGAAGGACTCGCCTCCCGGCTTCGACCCGACCGCCGCCGCGGACGCCTTCGGCGCCGAGGACGACGCGGACGCCGGTTTCGTGGAGACCGAGCAGTACTGAGCCTGTCGTCCGGCGGTTGAGGACTCGTCCTCAACCGCCGGACGGGCTCGATTTCACACTTCCGCCCGGCGGCCGCCGGGCGGGAACTGACATCGGTACCTGATACGGCCGGTGCAGCACACAAGGAGAAAACCCATGCCGAAGCCCGCCAAGGGTGCCCGTCTGGGCGGCAGCGCCGCGCACGAGAAGCTTCTTCTCAACAACCTCGCGAAGTCGCTGTTCGAGCACGGCCGCATCACCACGACCGAGGCCAAGGCCCGCCGCCTGCGTCCGGTCGCGGAGCGTTTCATCACCAAGGCGAAGAAGGGCGACATCCACAACCGTCGCCTCGTGCTTCAGTCGATCACGGACAAGGGCATCGTCCACACGCTCTTCACCGAGATCGCGCCGCGGTACGAGAACCGCCCCGGTGGTTACACCCGCATCACCAAGATCGGCAACCGTCGTGGCGACAACGCCCCGATGGCCGTCATCGAGCTGGTCGAGGCGCTGACCGTGGCGCAGCAGGCCACCGGTGAGGCCGAGGCCGCCACCAAGCGTGCGGTCAAGGAAGACGCGGCCAAGAAGGACGAGACCCCGGTCGAGTCCGTCGAGGACGCGCAGGACGCCTGAGCGTTCCGGAACCACTGAACGGGTCCGCATCACCCTCCGGGGCGGTGCGGGCCCGTTCGGCTGTGCGGGATCTTGAAAGGATGCGCTGGTGAGTGACGAGGTGGAGCCCGGTTCCGTACGGGTACGGCTGGACCTGGCCTATGACGGCAAGGACTTCTCGGGCTGGGCGAAACAGACCGCGCGGCGGACGGTCCAGGGCGAGATCGAGGATGCGCTGCGGACCGTGACCCGCTCCTCGCGCACGTACGACCTGACGGTGGCAGGCCGCACCGACGCCGGGGTGCACGCCCGGGGCCAGGTCGCCCATGCCGACCTGCCGGAAGAGGTGTGGGCCGAGCACGCCGAGAAGCTGTTGCGGCGGCTCGCCGGGCGGATGGCCCCCGATGTGCGGGTCTGGCGGATCGCGGAGGCGGCGCCGGGGTTCAACGCCCGGTTCTCCGCGCTGTGGCGCCGGTACGCGTATCGCGTCGCCGACCGCCCCGGCGGCGTCGACCCCCTCGTCCGGGGCCATGTGCTGTGGCACGACCGGCCGCTGGACGTGGCCGCGATGAACGCGGCCGCGGCGCGGATGACCGGGGAGCACGACTTCGCGGCGTACTGCAAGAAGCGCGAGGGCGCGACGACGATCCGGACGCTCCAGAGGCTGCACTGGGTGCGGGACGCGGGGACCGGGATCATCACCGGGACCGTGCAGGCGGACGCCTTCTGCCACAACATGGTGCGCGCCCTGGTCGGGGCGATGCTCTTCGTCGGCGACGGGCGGCGCCCCGACCCGTGGCCGGCCGAGGTCCTGGCCGCCGGGGTGCGCGACCCCGGGGTGCACGTGGTGCGCCCGCACGGGCTGACGCTGGAGGAGGTCGCGTACCCGGCGGACGAGCTGCTGGCGGCGCGCGCGGTGGAGGCGCGCAATGTGCGGACGCTTCCCGGGGCGGGCTGCTGCTAGGTCCTGTCGTCAAATTCCCGTCGTCTGCCCGGAGGGCGGGCCGGGCGGCGTCAGGTGCGTGCTCTCGGTGTGCCGGCCCCAGACCCCTGTACTGGATGTACTGGGGTCTGGGGCCGGTGCGGCGAGAGTGCGTGCATGGCGTCGCCCGGCAGACGGGAATTTGACGACAGGACCTAGGTCGTCGTGATGTCGGCGGCGGCCGATGCCTGGATCTCGCCGCGGTGGCGGATGCGGCGGAACGTGTGGTCCGTCAGGTCGTCGCCGGTCGTGTACACGTCCTTGTCGGCCTTGGTGGCGTTGCGGCCGTCCGTGAAGCCGCCGACCGTGAAATACGCGTACCGGCCGTACGAGCTCGCCGTGCGGCGGCAGGTCACGCCGTCGCGGCAGAAGGCCGGGACGCCGGGCCCGGTCAGCGGGGTCAGGCCGCCGGTCGCCAGCCGGGCGGTCCGCTTCGCCCGGGCCTCCGTGTCGAAGACCGCGATGCCGACGGTGACCGCCACACCGTCCCGGCTGTACGTGGCCCGGATGACCTGGTCGCAGCCGTTGGCGGTGAGGACCGCGCCCAGCCCGCCCTGGGCGGCCGCCGCGCACTGCTCGGTGCGGTGGGTCGCGGCCCTGGCGTACGTACGGCCTCCGGCGGTCAGCCGGTCATCGGGGAAGAAGGCGTCGATGTCGACCGGCAGCCGGTCCGTCCGCACGTCGGCTATGTAGTCCCGGGGGTCCGGCGGGGGCGGGGGCGCCACGGAGGAGAAGGACGGCTCGGGCAGCTCGGCCGGGTGCGTGCCGGCGGAGGTGTCCCGGGCGTCGCCGTTCGCGGAGACCACCGCGGTCGCCACGACCGCGGCGACGGCCGCCGTGGCGAGGGCGCCGCCGCCGGTCAGCAGCCACTTCTTGCGCCGGGCCCGGGCCGCGGAGGCATCGGCCAACGCCTCCCAGTCGGGAGTGCCGCCGCCCCCGGACCCCTCGGAAGGCCCCCCGTCCCCAAAGCTCATGCCGCGCATCCTAGACGCCGCGTAATCCGGTTGGGCCAACCCGGCGGCGCCCGTGACAATGCTCTGTATGGGACATCTCGAAGCGGGCCACCTTGAGTACTACCTTCCGGATGGGCGGGTGCTGCTCGGCGATGCCTCGTTCCGGGTGGCGGATGGTGCCGTCGTCGCTCTCGTCGGGGCGAACGGCGCCGGGAAGACCACGCTGCTGCGGCTGCTCGCCGGGGAGCTCCAGCCGCACGGCGGCTCGGTGTCGGTGAGCGGCGGGCTCGGGGTGATGCGCCAGTTCGTCGGCTCGGTCCGCGACGAGCGCACCGTACGCGACCTGCTGGTCTCCGTCGCGCAGCCGCGTATCCGGGAGGCCGCGCTGGCCGTCGACCGGGCCGAGGAGCGCATCCTCACCGTGGACGACGAGGCCGCGCAGATGGCGTACGCGCAGGCGCTGAGCGACTGGGCGGAGGCGCGCGGCTACGAGGCCGAGACGGTCTGGGACATGTGCACGATGGCCGCGCTCGGCGTCCCGTACGAGAAGGCGCAGTGGCGCGAGGTGCGGACGCTGTCCGGCGGTGAGCAGAAGCGGCTGGTCCTGGAGGCCCTGCTGAGGGGCCCCGACGAGGTGCTGCTCCTGGACGAGCCGGACAACTATCTCGACGTGCCCGGCAAGCGGTGGCTGGAAGAACGGCTGAGGGAGACCCGTAAGACGGTGCTCTTCGTCTCCCACGACCGGGAGCTGCTGTCCCGCGCCGCGCAGAAGATCGTCAGCGTGGAGCCGGGCCCGGCCGGCAGCGACGTCTGGGTGCACGGCGGCGGCTTCGACACCTACCACCAGGCCCGCAAGGAGCGGTTCGCCCGCTTCGAGGAGCTGCTGCGGCGCTGGGAGGAGGAGCACAAGCGGCTGAAGGCGCTCGTGCACCGGCTGCGCCAGCAGGCGGCGATCAGCCCGGACATGGCGAGCCGCTACCACGCGATGCAGACCCGGTTCCGGAAGTTCGAGGAGGCGGGCCCGCCGCCGGAGCCGCCGCGCGAGCAGGACATCCGGATGCGGCTGCGCGGCGGCCGGACCGGGGTGCGGGCGGTGACCTGCGAGGGCCTGGAGCTGACCGGCCTGATGAAACCGTTCGACCTGGAGGTCTTCTACGGGGAACGGGTCGCGGTCCTCGGCTCCAACGGCTCCGGCAAGTCCCATTTCCTGCGGCTGCTCGCGGGCGAGCCCGTCGCGCACACGGGGGAGTGGAAGCTCGGTGCGCGGGTGGTCCCCGGGCACTTCGCGCAGACCCACGCGCACCCGGAGCTGCTGGGCCGCACGCTGGTCGACATCCTGTGGACCGAGCACGCCAAGGACCGGGGCGGGGCGATGTCCGTACTGCGCCGCTACGAGCTGGAGCGGCAGGGGGACCAGCCGTTCGAGAAGCTGTCCGGCGGGCAGCAGGCCCGGTTCCAGATCCTGCTCCTGGAGCTGTCCGGCACGACCGCGCTGCTGCTGGACGAGCCGACGGACAACCTGGACCTGGAGTCGGCGGAGGCGTTGCAGGACGGTCTGGAGGCGTACGAGGGCACGGTGCTCGCGGTGACGCACGACCGGTGGTTCGCCAAGAGCTTCGACCGCTACCTGGTCTTCGGCTCGGACGGGGTCGTCCGCGAGACCTCGGAGCCGGTGTGGGACGAGCGGCGGGTGGCGCGGGCGCGGTAGCGGCGGGCGCGTTTTGACCGGTCCGGGGCCGGGCGGGTAGTCTCGACGTTTGTTATGCGTATGGGCTGCACCGTCAAGGTGCGACGCGCCCGTACGCAGGTTCTCTGGAGCAGTTACCAGTGGCTCGCATACGGGCGTCGTCCCGGCACTGCGGGCCCCAGCTGCATGATCGCTTCAGAGGTGTCGTGTGTCTGGACCCCATCCACTGAAGAAGCGAAGGCTACGAAGTGCGTACGTACAGCCCCAAGCCCGGCGATGTGACCCGCCAGTGGCACGTCATTGACGCGCAGGACGTCGTCCTGGGCCGTCTCGCCACCACGGCTGCGAATCTCCTGCGAGGCAAGCACAAGGCGATCTACGCCCCCCACATGGACATGGGCGACTTCGTCATCATCATCAACGCCGACAAGGTTCACCTGTCCGGCAACAAGCGGACCCAGAAGATGGCCTACCGCCACTCCGGGTTCCCGGGCGGTCTGCGCTCCGTGCGCTACGACGACCTGCTCGCGAACAATCCCGAGAAGGCCGTCGAGAAGGCCATCAAGGGCATGATCCCCAAGAACTCCCTGGGCCGTCAGATGATCTCGAAGCTGAAGGTCTACGCGGGCGACCAGCACCCGCACGCTGCGCAGCAGCCGGTCCCGTACGAGATCACCCAGGTCGCGCAGTAGTTCCGGCCTCCCCCCAAAGACACAAAGAAAGATCTGAGGAGAATCGTGGCCGAGACCACTGTTGAGACCGTCGAGGGCACCGAGGGCGAGGAGACCTTCGCCGAGGTGACCACCTTCGAGTCCGAGGTCCCCGTCGAGGGTGAGTACACCTCCGAGTCGCTCGCCGGCCGCTTCGGCGACCCGCAGCCCGCCGCCGGCCTGGGCCGTCGCAAGAACGCGATCGCCCGCGTCCGGATCGTTCCGGGTACCGGCAAGTGGAAGATCAACGGTCGCACCCTGGAGAGCTACTTCCCCAACAAGGTGCACCAGCAGGAAGTCAACGAGCCCTTCAAGGTGCTCGAACTCGACGGCCGTTACGACGTCATCGCCCGCATCGCGGGTGGCGGCGTCTCGGGTCAGGCCGGCGCCCTGCGCCTGGGCGTGGCCCGCGCGCTGAACGAGGCGGACGTGGACAACAACCGCGCGACCCTGAAGAAGGCCGGCTTCCTCTCCCGCGACGACCGTGCGGTCGAGCGCAAGAAGGCCGGTCTCAAGAAGGCCCGCAAGGCCCCGCAGTACAGCAAGCGCTAAACCGCCTGCTCACCCGCGTTACCGTTCGCCCCGGCGGCACCTCTCGTGCTGCCGGGGCGTTCGTTTATCGACATCCTCGGGCATATAACGGCATAAGGCGTTCATAGGCTTGTTGGTTGTGTGATCTGATCTTTTGCATTTCGGAGCACTTTCGGAGGACACCAGTGGGACGACTCTTCGGCACGGACGGCGTGCGCGGTGTCGCCAATGCGGACCTGACGGCCGAGCTCGCGCTCGGCCTCTCGGTGGCCGCGGCACACGTACTGGCCGAGGCGGGCACCTTCGAGGGCCATCGGCCGACGGCCGTGGTGGGCCGCGACCCACGCGCCTCCGGGGAGTTCCTGGAGGCCGCCGTGGTGGCCGGCCTGGCGAGCGCGGGCGTCGACGTCCTGCGCGTCGGCGTGCTGCCGACCCCGGCCGTGGCCTATCTGACCGGCGCGCTCGGCGCCGACATCGGGGTCATGCTCTCGGCCAGCCACAACGCCATGCCGGACAACGGTGTCAAGTTCTTCGCCCGGGGCGGCCACAAGCTCGCCGACGAGCTGGAGGACCGCATCGAGACGGTCTACGAGCAGCACCGCACCGGAGAGCCGTGGACCCGCCCCACCGGCGCCGGCGTCGGCCGCGTCACGGACTACGTGGAGGGCTTCGACCGGTACGTCGCCCACCTCATCGGCGTCCTGCCGAACCGCCTCGACGGCCTGAAGGTCGTCCTGGACGAGGCACACGGCGCCGCCGCCCGCGTCTCGCCCGAGGCGTTCACCCGCGCCGGGGCCGAGGTCGTCACGATCGGTGCCGAGCCGAACGGGCTGAACATCAACGACGGCTGCGGCTCCACCCACCTGGAGCTGCTGCGCGCCGCCGTCGTGGAGCACGGCGCGGACCTGGGCATCGCGCACGACGGCGACGCCGACCGCTGCCTGGCCGTGGACGGGGCGGGCGAGGAGGTCGACGGCGACCAGATCCTCGCCGTGCTGGCCCTCGCCATGCGCGAGGCCGGTCAGCTGCGCGGGGACACCGTGGTCGGCACCGTGATGTCGAACCTCGGCTTCAAGCTGGCCATGGAGCGCGAGGGCATCCAGCTCGTCCAGACGGCCGTCGGCGACCGCTACGTCCTGGAGTCCATGAAGGCCGAGGGCTTCGCGCTGGGCGGCGAGCAGTCCGGGCACGTCATCGTCCTGGACCACGCCACGACCGGCGACGGCACCCTGACCGGCCTGATGCTCGCGGCCCGGGTCGCCGCGACGGGCCGCTCGCTCGCCGAGCTGGCCGGGGTCATGGAGCGGCTGCCGCAGGTCCTGGTCAACGTCCCGGACGTGGACAAGTCCCGCGTGCACACCTCGCAGGAGCTGTCCGCCGCCGTCGCGGAGGCCGAGCGCGAGCTGGGTGCCACCGGCCGCGTGCTGCTGCGCCCCTCGGGCACGGAGCCGCTGGTACGGGTCATGGTCGAGGCGGCGGACATCGAGCAGGCCCGCACGGTGGCGGGGCAGCTGGCGGACGTCGTGAAGTCGGCGCTGGGCTGAGCGGTCCGGTCCCGGCGGCGGCCCCGGCTCACGGCCGGGGTGCCGCCGTGTCCGGGGCCGCCCGCCCGCCGTCGCCCCGCTCGCGCTCCAGCGCGTCGATGATGCGGGCCAGGTCCGCGGGGGCGGCGGCCAGCCGGACCGGTGCGCCGGCGTCGTCCAGCTCGGCGATGTGCCAGTCCCGGGGGACGGCGTCGCCGTCGCTGCCCCGGGCCCGCCGCAGCTCCGTGACGGTCAGCCGGTCCGCGGGGATGCGGCGGGCGGCGAAGCGGCCGGGACCCGCGTGGGGCGTCACGGCCGGCGGGCCGCCGCCGACGACCACATGGGTGCCGAAGTGGTTCGGGTTGTAGGCGGTGGCCTCCAGGAAACGGGCGGCCAGGAAGTGGTCGTGCCCGTCCGGGGCGGCGGCCCGGGCCTCGCCCGGGACACGGACGCGGGTGGCGCGCCAGGCGAGGCCGAGCGCGGCCGCGCCGGCCACCGTGCCCGCCGCCGCCCAGGCGACCCTCCCGGGCGAGCCCAGCGGGTCCGTGGAGTGCAGGTAGAGCAGGGGCAGCAGCCATACGGCCGTCACGCCGAGGGCGCCCGCGAACGGAAGGGCGGAGGGCAGCAGCTCGTCGTCCCGCAGCCCGCGCCCGCGCCCGCGGACCAGCAGCCGGGCCCCCGCGTAACCCGCGCCCAGCAGGCAGAGCGCGGAGAACACCGCGAGTTCCCCGGGGCTGATCAGGTGGTCGTGCCAGACCCGGTGCTCGCCGGTGACCGTCCTGGCCGAGCCGTGCCAGAAGACCAGCTCCACCTTCTCCCCGGCGCGGAACGCCGCCGCGTCGTCCTGGGAGACCGCGAGTCGGTGGACCGGGCGGTCGTCGGTGAAGTACAGCCAGCTGCTGCCCCTGCCCCGGTTGACGTCGGTCCGCTCGATCACCCCGTCGAAGGTGGCCAGGCAGTCGCGGCGCTCGGCGGCCGGAGTGGCGTCGGTGCAGGCCACGGCCGCCCGCCACGCCCGCTGCTCCGACGCGGCGTCCGCGACGTACGACGCGGCCACGGCCGAGGCGGTGAGCAGCACGACGCCCACGATCCAGGTGATGACGGGCCGGCGCCCCGCCGACCGGGGCGTGATGACCGGGGCCTCGCCGTCCGACGCGGGGCTTCCGTAACGGCGGTGCAGCGCGCGCAGCGCCTCCAGGCCGGCGTCGAAGTCCGTGGTGGCGGCCCCGCTCGTCGGCACCGGCAGCCGCCAGGCGCGCCCGTTCTCCAGCAGCACGCTGACGCGGTGGATGTCCTGGTTCCGGCCGGTCTGGATGTACCGGCGCAGATCCACGATCCGGGACCACGGCACCGTACGGCGGCGCAGCAGGGTCCGGGAGCGCAGTCCGTACGCCCCCGCGCTGAGCCGGGCGGTGGCCGCGTACAGGAAGAGCAGCCCCAGCAGGGCGACCAGTGCCCCCGCGGTGAACCACGGGTCGAGCGGGCCGCCCAGGTGTCCCGCGCGCAGCGCGGCCACGGCCGCCCCGGCGCCGCCCACGCCGACGCCCCACCACAGCGCGCGCCGTGACGGAGCGCGGCAGATCACTTCCCCGATTTCGGCCATGGCGGAAGACTGCCATCGGCTCCCCGCCCGGTACTTGTGGGGGTTACGGAAGTCTCGGCGGCCCTCACCCTGCCGGTCCGGCACCGGCCTATGGTGCCGTCGGCTTCGTGTGGGCGCGCTGGAAGTGCCGGGTCCTGCGCCACAGGGCCTTCTGGGCGAGCAGGGTCAGCGTTCCCGCCGCGACGATCCCGCCGAGGTTGGCCAGCAGCTGCTGGACGGACCCGGTCATCTGGCCGTAGTCCCGGTAGCTGAAGGCCACCGCCGCGTTGGCGGCCGCCGGGACGGTCGTCACCGAGATCGCGACCCCGATGAGCGCGCCGGACTTCGCCGAGGTCAGCGAGAGCGTGCCGGCGATGCCGGCGAGGAACGCCACGACGAACGACATCCAGTCCGGCTGCCAGACGAACGCGGTGTTGGGCCGGTCCCCCTCGATCATCGCGCGGTCGAACAGCCCGAAGACGTCCATCAGCCAGGCGAAGCCCACCGTGAGCAGCATCGCCGCGGCGAACCCGCCGATCAGCGCGGTCAGCGAGCGCCCCACCAGGCGCGGGGCGCGCTGCACGAGCGCCGTCGAGATTCCGGCGAGCGGCCCGAACTCGGGGCCCACCGCCATCGCGCCGACGATCAGGATCGCGTTGTCGAGCATCACCCCGCAGGCCGCGAGCATCGTCGCGACCGCGAGGAACGCGACATAGGTGGCGCTGAACGTCGAGTCGTCGTGCGTGGCCTCGACCAGCTCCTCCCAGAGCACCGCGTCCGACCCCTCGCCCGGCGCCTCCTCCTCCGCCCGGTCGGCGCGCGCGGAGAGCGTCAGGTCCATGTTCTCGACGGTGATCGCTCCGTACTCGTCGAGACCGAGCCGGCGCAGCGCCGCGATCAGCTCGTCGCCCGCCTCGCGCGCCACGTCGCACAGCACCATGTCGCCCACCGGGTCGCGCGAGACGCCCGGCAGCACCGCGAGGTGCGCGGTGCCGACGGTCCGCTCCAGCAGGTCCGTCACCTCGTCCGTGCGGCCGGCGGGCACGATCAGGCGCAGATGCAGCACGGAGCGGCCCCTTCCGGAGTCAGAGTTTGCGCAGTGACAGCCGCTGGACCTTGTGGTCGGGCCCCTTGCGCAGCACCAGCGTGGCACGTCCGCGGGTCGGCGCCACGTTCTCCACGAGGTTCGGCCGGTTGATGGTCCGCCACATGGTGGCCGCGTACTCCATCGCCTCGGCCTCGGAGACCTGGGTGTACTTCCGGAAGTACGAGGACGGGTCCTGGAACGCCGTCTCGCGCAGCTTCCGGAAGCGGTTGAGATACCAGGTCTCGATGTCCTCCGGCCGGGCGTCCACGTACACACTGAAGTCGAAGTAGTCGGCGAGCCCGACCCTGGTGCGGCCGTCCTTGCCGGGCAGGGCGGGCTGGAGGACGTTCAGCCCCTCCACGATCAGGATGTCCGGGCGGCGCACGGTGAGCCGTTCGCCGGGCACGATGTCGTAGATCAGGTGGGAGTAGACCGGGGCGGTGACCTCGTCCTTGCCCGCCTTGATGTCGGCGACGAAACGGGTGAGGGCGCGCCGGTCGTACGACTCCGGGAACCCCTTGCGGGACATCAGGCCGCGCGCGTGGAGCTCCTTCATCGGCAGCAGGAACCCGTCGGTGGTGACCAGCTCGACCCGGGGGTGCTCCGGCCAGCGGGCCAGCAGCGCCCGGAGGATGCGCGCGGTGGTGGACTTCCCCACGGCGACACTGCCCGCGACCCCTATGACGAACGGCGTCCCGCGCTGCGCGCCCTGCCCGTTCCCCGCGTCCCCGAGGAAGGTGTTGAGCGCGCCGCGCAGCCCGGAGGTGGCCTGCACGTACAGGTTCAGCAACCGCGAGAGCGGCAGATAGACGTCCCGCACCTCGTCGAGATCGATGACGTCCCCGAGCCCGCGCAGCCGCTCCACCTCCGCGGCGGTCAGCGGCAGCGGCGTCTTGTCGCGCAGCGCGCTCCACTCCGCCCGGGAGAGATCGACGTACGGCGTCGCCGCGTGCTCGGCGCGCCGGGGGCTCCGTGCGGGTGAAGTGATCACGTATTCATTGTTGCGGGAGTTCCGCGGGAGCGGGGGGTGGGCTCGGTCACGTGGGGGAGCGGCTTCGCACCGGTCGGTTCTCCGCTGGATTCAGCAATCCGGAAGAAGCGAAACGGGCGGTTCGGCAGCAGTCTCTTCGCACAGGTATGTGTTTTCCCGAAGGGACCTCGTATGGATCACTCAGGAATGCCGGGAATGACTGCTATGCCGGGGATGGAGGCCACCGCATCGACGGTGGACACCCTGGGCGCCGTCCTGTTCATCGGGTGGGCCGTGGCGATGTGGGGCGCCGTCGTCGTGCTCGCGGTCGGTAACAGGCGGCCGGTGCGGGCGTGGGTGTACAAGGTCGCCGTCGCGCTCATCGGTATCGGTGTCATCGGCCAGATCGGGCATTTCCAGGAGCACGTCGCCCAGGCCGCGTACTGGATCGGGCATCCCTACGACCCGGCGTGGATGACGCCGTGGGGCAACAGCTTCTCGCGCGGGTTCGGGCAGATCGACGCGAGCAAGCCGTCGCTCGGGATGGAGATCCTGCATCTGATCGGGAACTTCATCTTCCTCGCCGGGCTGGTCGGCATCGTGCAGATCACGCACCGGGTCAGCGGGGTGCTGAAGTCGCGCAAGTGGGGGCGGATGGGCGTCTGGATGCAGGGCATCCACGGCCTGGAGCACGTCGTGCTGACCCTCTCCGTCGCGCTGGGCGCGAGCCGGGCCATCGGCCTGTCGACCTGGTTCGGTGCCATCGAGCCCGGTCCGGCGCTGGCCACGTACCGGATCTGGTGGCACTTCGTGGCCAACGCGGTCGGGACGGCCATCCTCGCGGTCGCCGTGTACCACCTGTGGAAGGAGAAGCGGGCGGTCAGGGCGAGCTTCGGCCTCCCGGAGGACGCCGCGGCCGCGCCCGCCGGGGACGACCCGGTGCGCACCCTCGAACCGGCGGGGCGCCCCTGACCGTGGCTCCGCGCACTTCCCCCGTACGGAACGGAGCCGGCCGGGCACCCCGAGAGGTGTCCGGCCGGTCGTCCGTGCGGGGGCGGGTCAGTCCGTGCCGGACTCCATCGCCGCGCGGTCCAGCATCTCGTCCTGGTCCGAGACCTCGCCGCGCGAGGCGATGGCCTCGGCGCCGCCCTCGGGGAGCTGGCCGATCAGGCCGGTGGCGGCGGCCTGGGCCGCGCCGATGGCCGGGTTCGCGGTGCCGATCATGCCGAGGCCCGCGTACTGCTCCAGCTTGGCGCGGGAGTCCGCGATGTCCAGGTTCCGCATGGTGAGCTGGCCGATGCGGTCGACCGGGCCGAACGCGGAGTCCTCGGTGCGCTCCATGGACAGCTTGTCCGGGTGGTAGCTGAAGGCCGGGCCCGTGGTGTCGAGGATCGAGTAGTCCTCGCCGCGCCGCAGCCGCAGGGTGACCTCGCCGGTGACGGCCGTACCGACCCAGCGCTGGATCGACTCGCGGACCATCAGCGCCTGCGGGTCCAGCCAGCGGCCCTCGTACATCAGCCGGCCGAGGCGGCGGCCCTCGTTGTGGTACTGGGCGAGGGTGTCCTCGTTGTGGATGGCGTTGACCAGGCGCTCGTACGCGGCGTGCAGCAGGGCCATGCCGGGGGCCTCGTAGATGCCCCGGCTCTTGGCCTCGATGATCCGGTTCTCGATCTGGTCGGACATGCCCAGGCCGTGCCGGCCGCCGATGGCGTTCGCCTTCAGGACCAGGTCGACGGCGGTCTCGAACTTCTCGCCGTTGATCGTGACCGGGCGGCCCTGGTCGAAGCCGATCGTGACGTCCTCGGTCTCGATCTCGACCGACGGGTCCCAGAACCGCACGCCCATGATCGGCTCGACGGTCTCCACACCGGTGTTCAGGTGCTCCAGCGTCTTGGCCTCGTGGGTGGCGCCCCAGATGTTGGCGTCCGTGGAGTACGCCTTCTCGGTGCTGTCCCGGTAGGGCAGGCCGTGGGCGACCAGCCACTCCGACATTTCCTTGCGGCCGCCGAGCTCCGTCACGAACTCGGCGTCCAGCCAGGGCTTGTAGATGCGCAGGTGCGGGTTGGCCAGCAGGCCGTAGCGGTAGAACCGCTCGATGTCGTTGCCCTTGAACGTGGAGCCGTCGCCCCAGATCTGGACGTCGTCCTCCAGCATCGCCCGGACCAGGAGCGTGCCGGTGACCGCGCGGCCCAGCGGCGTCGTGTTGAAGTACGCCCGGCCGCCCGAGCGGATGTGGAACGCCCCGCACGTCAGCGCGGCCAGGCCCTCCTCGACGAGTGCGGCGCGGCAGTCGACCAGGCGGGCGAGCTCGGCGCCGTACGTCTTGGCGCGGCCCGGGACCGAGGCGATGTCGGGCTCGTCGTACTGGCCGATGTCGGCGGTGTAGGTGCACGGAACGGCACCCTTGTCGCGCATCCACGCGACCGCGACCGAGGTGTCGAGGCCGCCCGAGAAGGCGATGCCGACGCGTTCGCCGGTGGGCAGGGAGGTGAGGACCTTGGACATAGGAAGATTATGCATCAACTCGCATGATCATGCAACGCCCTCGTCCTCCTGGGCCTGCGACGCCCTCGTCTCCCGCGCCCACAGGGCTCATTTCCGCCAGAACAGGTGGTGCGTCATGCCGCTCGGGCTCGGTACGACGTCCAGGTGGAAGCGGTCGCGGAGGTCGTCCGGGGAGTCCCAGAGACGCAGGCCCGCGCCCAGCTTCTGCGGGGCCACCGCCACGTGCAGGGTGTCGACCAGGCCGGCGTCCAGGAACTCCCTGATGGTGGAGACCCCGCCGCCGAGCCGGACGTCCTTGCCGCCGGCCGCCGCCCGGGCCCGGGCCAGGACCTCGGCGGGCTCGCCGGTCATGAAGTGGAACGTGGTGTCGGAGAGCGTGAAGGAGGGGCGCGGGTGGTGGGTCAGGACGAACACCGGGGTGTGGAACGGCGGCTCCTCGCCCCACCAGCCCTGCCACGCGTGGTCCTCCCACGGGCCGCGCTGCGGACCGAACTTGTTGCGGCCCATGATCTCGGCGCCGATGTTGTGCGAGAAGTCCCGCGTCATGTAGTCGTCCAGACCCCGGCTGCCGCCCGGGTCCGTCCGGTTCGGCCAGCTCGCCGTCGCCCCGGCCCAGGAGAACAGCTGCCCCGGGTCGACATGGCCGAAGGGCCGTTCCAGGGTCTGGTTCTCCCCGCAGGCGACGCCGTCGGCGGAGACGGTGAAGTTCTGGACCTTCAGCAGCTGAGTCATGGGTGCTCTTCTCCCGTGAATGGGTGACAACGCAAGGGGTGACTCCTCGGGCGGCCCGGACTCATCGCCGTACACCGTCCCGGCCCTCATCCCACCGTAAGCACCGCGTTCCCCCGCACCCGGCGCGCCCGGATGTCCGCGACCGCGTCCCCGGTGCGCGACCAGTCGCGGACGGAGCCGATCTCCGGGTGCAGCCGGCCGCCCGGGGGAGCGGCCGTCGAACTCCATCTGCTCACCCGGGGCCGGGGCGCCCGCCCGGCGGGGTCAGCTCCACAGCTGGGCCTTCGTCAGCAGATGGCCGTGGAGCAGGGTGAGGTCCGGGTGCGGAGGGCTGCCCCGGCGGGTGGCCAGGTAGAACGTGTTCAGCGGGGGGATCTCCGGCTCGATGAGCGGGACGATCGTGCCGTCGGCCAGTTCGTCGGCGCACAGATACGTGGGCAGGACCGAGATGCCGGCCGAGGCCCGGACCGCCGCCAGGGCGCCGCGCAGGTCGGGGATGACCAGGGCGGGCGGGGTGGTGAGGGGGAGGCCGAAGACGGTGTGCCAGTAGCGGCGGACGATCGGCAGGGACTCCGCGTAACTGATCATCGGGATGCCGGCCAGGACCCCCGGGCCCTCGGCCGCGAGGCGGTCCGGGGGGAGGCGCGCGGCCAGTTCGGCCGAGGCGGCCAGGACGAACTCCTCGTCGGCCAGCGGGGCGGCCGTCACCCGGCGGCCGCGCGGGCGCACGGTCGAGATGACGAGGTCGAACTCGTCGTCCGCCAGCCGGTCCAGGAGGTCGTCGGAGAGCCCGAAGGTGAAGGTCAGCCGCATGCCCTCCGACACGAGGTCGCTGACGGCCGGGATGACACGGGCCGTCGTCAGCTCGACCGGTCCTGCCACGGTCAGCGGGCGGGCCGCCGGGGCGTCGCCGAAGGCCCGGTCCACCGCGTGGGTCAGCAGATCGATGGGGCCCTGGACCTCGCGGATCAGACCGTCGGCGGCCCGGGTGGGCCGTGCGCCGTGCGGGAGCCGGTCGAAGAGCGGGCGGCCCATCGCCTGCTCCAGGTTGCGGATCTGATGGGTGACCGCGGGCTGGGAGAGACCGAGCCGGTGTGCCGCCTTGGTGAACGAACCGAGCCGGTAGACCGCGACGAACGTGCGTACCCAGCCGAGTTGTACCGACAAGCCATCCCCCCGGAAGCTCTGTGCCGGTCCGGGCGGGCCGGACCGGCGGTGAGCCCGAGATTACGGGACGGGGGGCCGCCCGGTCAGCGGGCGGCCAGTTCCTCGACGACCAGCTCCGCGACCCGGGCGGCCGAGGCCGGGTTCTGGCCGGTCACCAGGCGCTGGTCGGCCACCGCGTGCGGGGCGAAGTTGCCGGTCTTGGTGATCTTCGCGCCGCGCTCGGCGAGGGTGCTCTCCAGCAGGAAGGGGACGACGCCGGTCAGGCCCACCGCCGCCTCCTCCTCGTTGGTGAAGGCCGAGACCCGCTTGCCCGCCACCAGGTGGCTGCCGTCCGAGAGCCTGATGTTGACCAGCCCGGCCGGGCCGTGGCAGACGGCCGCGACCGCGCCGCCCCGCTCGTAGACGGCGGCCGCCAGGGAGGCCAGCTCCGCGGACTCGGGGAAGTCCCACATCGTGCCGTGGCCGCCGGCGAAGTAGATCGCGTCGTACTCCTCGGCCCTCACCTCGCCCGGCGTGGGCGTCGCGGCCAGCGCCTCCGCGGTCGCGGGGTCCGCGAGGAACTCGGTGACGACCGTGTCGTCGGGGTCGACGCCGTCCTGCGGGGCGGCGCCGCCCCGTACGGAGACGTAGGCGATGTCGTAACCGGCCGCGCGGAAGACCGCGGCCGGGTGGGCGACCTCGGGGACGTAGAAACCGGTCCTGCGGCCGGTCGACCCGAGCGTGTCGTGGCTGGTCAGGGCGAAGAGAACCTTCTTGGACATGGTGGAGTCTCCCGTACGGGCCGTGGTGTGCGGTGGGTTCCCCAGGAATCTAGGGACTGCGGGCCGCCGCCGGAAAATAGCTGCGCCCATGCCCGGTATACGGATTCCTATGGCCCCAGGTCCTACCCCCGGAACGGCCGGTACGTCAGCTGCTTCACCCGGCGCAGCAGCGGCATCGACTCCACGTGCTCGACGCCGTCCAGGCCGCCCAGGCGGTCGCTGAGGTAGCGGTACAGGTGGCCGGAATTGCGGGTGATCACGACGGCCATCAGATTCGACGGGCCCGTGGTGGCCGCCGCGTACGCCACCTCGGGGTCGGCGCCCAGCGCCTCGCCCACCGCGTGGAGGGCGCGGGGGGCGGCGGTGACGCAGAGCATGCTGGAGTTGCGGTAGCCGAGGTGGCCGGAGTCGAACTCCACGTCCACGTACAGCGCGCCGGAGGCCACCAGCCGGGCCAGCCGGCGCCGGACCGCCGATTCGGAGAGGCCGGTCGCGCGCTGGAGCTCGGGGTACGTGGCCCGGCCGTCCCGTTCCAGCGCGGCGACCAGGGGCTCGTCGTCGGCGGTGATGACGGCCGGGCCGGGCGGGGCCGGGGGTGCCGGCGGGGCGAGCGCGGCGGTCTCCTCGGGGGTCAGCGCCCCGCTCTTGTGCAGCCAGCCGGCCGGACCGCCGTAGTACCGGTGCAGCAGCTGGTGCGCGCGGATGTCCACGATGTGCGGGGTACGCGGCAGCTTGCCGATCAGCAGGTCGTCCGCGTCGTCCCGGCTGCGCACGTTGACCGTGCACGTCACCTCCGTACCGCCCGACGTCAGCCCGATCCAGGAGGTGTCCGGGCGTTTGGCCAGGGCCTCCGCGATCGGCATCGCGCCCTCCGGCGCGCACCGCACCCGCAGCAGCCAGTGTTCGAACGACTCGGACGCCGCGCACCGCACCCCCACCACCCGAAGCCCGGCCTCCGTCCGCAGCGCGCGGAAGCGGCGCGCGACCGTCTGGTCGGAGACGCCGAGGACGGCCGCGATCCGGCTGAAGGGCGCGCGGGCGTCCAGCTCCAGCGCATGCAGGACGCGCAGGTCCAGGACGTCGCCCCGGGTGTGTGATTCCACTGCCGAAGGCCCCTTCCATGTCGGATTCCGGCGCCGGGGCGTCACTGGCTGGGGGTTCCGGCCGCCTGCGTCCGATCGTACGGGGGTGGCCGCCGGTCACACGGAACCCGTACGGGAGAAGGACACAGGACATGCGTAAGTGGGGGCCGCTCACCGCGGTCTGTCTGGGGACGTTCATGCTGCTGCTGGACGTCACGATCGTCATCGTGGCACTGCCCGACATGGCGAAGGCGCTCGACGCCTCGCTCTCCGACCTGCAATGGGTCATCGACGGCTACGCCCTGGCGCTGGCCGCCCTGCTCCTCGGCATAGGCGCGGCGGCCGACCGGCTCGGCCGGCGCCGGGTCCATGTCGTCGGCGTCGTGCTGTTCGCCGCCGCCTCGCTGGCCTGCGGGCTCGCCTCGACGCCGGGTCTGCTGGTGGCGGCACGCGCCGTCCAGGGCGTGGGAGCCGCCGCGATGTTCGCGACGACGCTGCCGCTGCTCGCCTCGGTCTACCGGGGCAAGGACCGGTCCGTGGCGCTCGGGCTCTGGGGCGCGGTGGCCGGGGGCGCCGCCGCGATCGGGCCCGTGGTCGGCGGGCTGCTCGCCGAGGGCCCCGGCTGGCGGTGGATCTTCTTCGTCAACCTTCCCGTGAGCGTCGCCGCGATCTGGCTGACCGGCCGGACCGTGTCCGAGTCGCACGGGGCGCGGGACCGGCGCACCGACTGGGCGGGGACCGCCGCCTTCGCGGTGTTCGCCGGGGCCGCCACGTACGCCGTCGTCCGGGCGGGCAGCGCCGGCTGGGCGTCCGGGCAGACGCTCGCCACGTTCGGGATCGCCGCGCTCGCCCTGGTCTGCTTCGTCGTCGTGGAGCTGCGCGTCGCACACCCGCTGCTCGACCTGTCGCTGTTCCGCACTTCCGCGTTCACCGGGGTGATGGCCGGGTCGCTCGCCTTCAACATGGCGGCCTTCGGTGTGCTGCCGTACACCTCGATCTGGCTCCAGACGGTCCTCGGACTCAGCCCGGTCCAGGGCGGCCTGGCGGTCCTGCCGCTCGCCGCGACCTCGTTCGTGGTCGCCGCCGCCGGCGGCCGGCTGCTGCACGGGGTGCAGCCGCGCTTCACCATCGGCATCGGACTCGCCCTGATCGGCGCCGGCACCCTCGCCCAGGCGGTCCTGGGCGCGGGCTCCTCCTGGCCCGCCCTGATCCCGGGCCTGGCGCTGGCGGGCATCGGCACGGGCCTGGTCTCGCCGGCCATCGCGGGCGCGGCGCTCGCGGCGGTCCCGCCGGAGCGGGCCGGCATGGCGGGCGGCGCGGTCAACACCTTCCGCCAGCTCGGTTACGCCTTCGGGGTCGCCGTGCTCGGGACGGTGCTGACCTCCCGGATGGCGGAGAGCCTGGGCGACGGCGCGTCCCACGCCCTGGCGGGCGGCGGCGCGGCGGGGCTGCGGGCCGCCGGGATGCCGGAGCAGGCGCTGCGGACGGCGTTCGCCTCGGGGCTGAACACGGCCGCGGTGGTGGCCGGTGCGGTGGGCGTCGTCGCGGGCGTCGCGGTGCTGCTGCTGGTGAAGGGGGAGCGGCCGGTGGCCGCGCCGGAGGCGAAGGAAGCCGCGCCGGAGGCCGTACGGGCGGGATGAGGGCACGGCGGCGCGTGGTCCTCAATCGGCTGATGGGCCCGGTTTTCTGCGATTATGCGAAGAACAGGGGCCAGTGATCGTGAAGGGACCACTATGTGCGGAATCGTGGGTTACGTCGGCGGACAGTCGGCGCAGGACGTCGTCGTCGCGGGCCTCAAGCGGCTGGAATACCGGGGCTACGACTCCGCCGGCATCGCCGTCCTCGCCGACGGCGGGCTCGCCGCCGCCAAGAAGGCCGGGAAGCTGGTCAACCTGGAGAAGGCGCTGAGCGAGCACCCGATCCCGGCCGGCACCGCCGGGATCGGGCACACCCGCTGGGCCACCCACGGCGGACCCACCGACGCCAACGCCCACCCGCACCTGGACAACGCCGGCCGCGTCGCCGTCGTCCACAACGGGATCATCGAGAACTTCGCCGCCCTGCGCGCCGAGCTCGGCGGGCGCGGTCACGACTTGCTGTCCGAGACCGACACCGAGACCGTCGCCCACCTCCTCGCCGAGGCGTACAGCCAGAGCGGGGAGCCGGCCGAGGCCATGCGCCAGGTGTGCCGCCGCCTGGAAGGGGCGTTCACCCTGGTCGCGGTCTTCGCGGACGCGCCCGACGTCGTCGTCGGCGCCCGGCGCAACTCCCCGCTCGTCGTGGGGCTCGGGGACGACGAGTCCTTCCTCGCCTCCGACGTCGCCGCGTTCATCGAGCACACCCGGTCCGCGATCGAGCTGGGCCAGGACCAGGTGGTGGAACTGCGCCGGGACGGCGTCCTCGTCACCGGCTTCGACGGCCGGCCCGCCGAGGTCCGCGAATACCACGTGGACTGGGACGCCTCGGCCGCCGAGAAGGGCGGCTACGCGTCCTTCATGCTCAAGGAGATCGCCGAGCAGCCGAAGGCCGTCACCGACACCCTCCTCGGCCGCATCGACCCGGAGGGCACCCTCCATCTGGACGAGGTCCGCATCACGCGCGGCGAGCTGCGCGAGGTCGACAAGGTGGTGATCGTCGCCTGCGGCACCGCGTACCACGCCGGAATGATCGCCAAGTACGCCATCGAGCACTGGACCCGCATCCCCTGCGAGACCGAGCTGGCCAGCGAGTTCCGCTACCGCGACCCGATCCTGGACCCGCACACCCTGGTCGTCGCCATCTCCCAGTCCGGCGAGACCATGGACACCCTGATGGCCCTGCGGCACGCCCGCGAGCAGGGCGCGAAGGTCCTCGCCATCTGCAACACCAACGGCTCGACCATCCCGCGCGAGTCCGACGCCGTCCTCTACACGCACGCCGGGCCCGAGGTCGCCGTCGCCTCCACCAAGGCGTTCCTCACCCAGCTCGTCGCCTGCTACCTCGTCGCCCTCTACCTCGGCCAGGTACGCGGCACCAAGTGGGGCGACGAGATCCGCACCGTGATCCGGCAGCTCTCCGAGATCTCCGGCTCGGTCGAACGGGTCCTGGCGACCATGGAGCCGGTCCGCGAACTGGCCCGGTCGCTGGCCTCCCACGACACCGTGCTCTTCCTCGGCCGGCACGTCGGCTTCCCGGTCGCCCTGGAAGGCGCGCTGAAGCTCAAGGAACTCGCGTACATGCACGCCGAGGGGTTCGCCGCGGGCGAGCTGAAGCACGGGCCGATCGCGCTCATCGAGGACGGCCTGCCCGTCGTCGTCGTGGTCCCGTCCCCGGCCGGGCGGTCCGTGCTGCACGGCAAGATCGTGTCCAACATCCAGGAGATCCGGGCCCGCGGCGCCCGTACCGTCGTCATCGCCGAGGAGGGCGACGACGAGGTCGTCCCGTACGCCGACCACCTCATCCGCATCCCCGCAACGCCTACGCTGCTTCAGCCGCTGGTCGCCACCGTGCCGTTGCAGGTCTTCGCCTGCGAACTCGCGACGGCCCGCGGCAACGAGGTGGACCAGCCGCGCAACCTGGCGAAGTCCGTCACCGTGGAGTGAGCCGAGCAGTGAGGGTGGGAACGTGATCATCGGGGTCGGGATCGACGTGGCGGAGATCGAGCGGTTCGACGCGGCGCTGGAGCGTACGCCGCAGCTCGCGGCGCGGCTCTTCGTGGACGCGGAGCTGCTGTTGCCGAGCGGCGAGCGGCGCGGCATCGCCTCGCTCGCCGCCCGGTTCGCCGCGAAGGAGGCCCTGGCGAAGGCGCTCGGCGCGCCCGGTGGGCTGCTCTGGACGGACGCGGAGGTGTACGTGGAGGAGAGCGGGCAGCCGCGGCTGCGGGTGAGCGGCACGGTGGCGGCGCGCGCCGCCGAGCTGGGGGTGCGGAGCTGGCATGTGTCGCTCAGCCACGACGCGGGGGTCGCTTCCGCGGTGGTGATCGCGGAGGGGTGACGGGGGCTCCGCCCCTGTGGCCTCGGGGGGTCCGGCGGGCCGGTTCCGTCCTCAGTCGCCGGACGGGCTTGATGCGGCCGGTGGCCGCTTGGCGGTGCCGTCCATCGCCTGCGTGGGGTTCTCGACCTGCGTACGTTGGAAGGCATGCGTACCGCCTACAGCGTTGACACCGTACGGGCCGCCGAAGCGGCCCTCATGGCGCGGTTGCCCGAAGGGGCGCTGATGCAGCGTGCCGCCGCCGGGCTCGCCGCCGCCTGTGCCGATCTGCTGCGCCGGGCCGGGCGGGTCTACGGGGCGCGCGTCGTCCTCCTCGTCGGCACCGGTGCCAATGGCGGCGACGCCCTGTACGCCGGGGCGCGGCTCGCCCGGCGCGGCGCGGGCGTGGTCGCCGTGCGGGTCACCCCGGGCCGGGCCCACGAGGGCGGGAGCGCGGCCCTGGTCGCGGCGGGGGGACACGTGGTCGACGGGGCCGAGAGCACCGCTCACGAGGACTGGGCCGGGCGGATCGACCTCGTCGTGGACGCCATCACCGGGATCGGCGGGCGCGGCGGACTGCGGCCGGGGGCCGCCGAGCTGGTCCGGAAGTACACCGCGCACGGCGCGCCCGTCGTCGCCGTCGACCTGCCCAGCGGGGTCGAGGCCGACACCGGCGAGGTGACCGGGGACGCGGTGCGCGCCGACGCCACCGTCACCTTCGGCGCGTACAAGCCCGCGCTGCTCGTGGACCCGGCCGCCGAACGGGCCGGGGCGCTGCGCCTCGTGGACATCGGGCTCGGGCCCGAACTCCCCGCCGTGCCGGACCTGGAGGCGCTCCAGTACGCGGACGTGGCCGCGCTGCTGCCCGTACCGGCCGCCGAGAGCGACAAGTACCGGCGCGGGGTCGTCGGCATCGCCGCCGGATCGGCGCGCTACCCGGGCGCCGCCGTCCTCGCCGTCTCCGGGGCACTGCGCGCCGGCGCGGGCGCCGTGCGCTACGCGGGCCCCGGCGGCGACGCGGTCATCGCCCGCCATCCGGAGGCCCTGGTCCACGCGGGCCGCCCCTCGGCGGCCGGGCGGGTGCAGGCGTGGGTCGTCGGCCCCGGGCTCGGCGACGGCACCGAGGCCGTGGCGGCCGTCTCCGACGTACTGGCCACCGAGGTGCCGGTGCTGGTCGACGCGGACGGACTGCGGCTGCTCGACCCGGACGTGGTGCGGGCCCGTACCGCACCCACCGTGCTCACCCCGCACGCCGGGGAGGCCGCCGCGCTGCTCGGCGCGGCGCGCGCGGAGGTGGAGGCGGGGCGGCTCGCCGCCGTACGGGAGCTGGCCGGGCGGTTCGGCGCCACGGTGCTGCTCAAGGGCTCGACCACCCTGATCGCCGATGACACCCCGCACACCCCGGTCCGGGTCAACCCGACCGGCACCCCGTGGCTGGCCACCGCCGGCAGCGGTGACGTGCTCTCCGGCCTCACCGGCTCCCTGCTCGCCGCCGGACTCGCCCCGCTCGACGCCGCATCGGCCGGGGCGTATCTGCACGGGCTCGCCGCCCGCCGCGCCGCCGGCGGCGCCCCGCTCGCCGCGATGGACGTCGCCGACGCGATCCCCGGGGCGTGGCGGGACGTCCGGGCCTGAGCGAAGCTGAGGAGGACCCGACCGTCCGAAGGAGAGGTGACCGGCCGTGAGCAGCAGCGGTGACGTACGCGTACGCCGGGTGTACGACGGGGTGGAGGAGGACGACGGCACCCGCGTCCTGGTGGACCGGCTGTGGCCGCGCGGGGTGTCCAAGGAGAAGGCGGCGATCGACCGCTGGCTCAAGGACCTCACCCCGTCGGACGAGCTGCGCTCCTGGTACCACGAGGACCGCTCCGCCACCCGCTACGACACCTTCGTCGAGCGGTACCGCGCGGAGCTGGCGGGACCGGCCGAGACCGCGGCCGTGGACGAGCTGGCCGGGCTGGTCCGCGAGGGCGGCCCGGTGACGCTCGTCACCGCCGTCAAGGACGTCGAGCACAGCCACGTACCGGTCCTCGCCGACCATCTGGAACACGAGCTGCGCCACCGCTGACGCGCCCCGCCGGACCGGCCCGCACGGGCGGCTCTGAGACACTGGGCGCGATATGAACGAGACAGCGTCCTTGCGAGCCCGTGCCGAGATCGACCTCGCCGCACTCCGCGCCAATGTGCGCGTCCTGCGTGCCCGGGCGGCCGGGGCGCAACTGATGGCCGTGGTCAAGGCCGACGCCTACGGGCACGGCGCGGTCCCCTGCGCGCGCGCCGCGCGGGAGGCGGGCGCCGCCTGGCTGGGCACCGCGACCCCGCAGGAGGCCCTGGCCCTGCGCGCCGCCGGGCTCGACGGGCCGATGCTGTGCTGGCTCTGGACCCCGGGCGGCCCCTGGCGCGAGGCGATCGAGGCCGGTATCGACGTGTCGGTGAGCGGCATGTGGGCGCTGGACGAGGTCACCGGGGCCGCCGCGGCGGCCGGCCGGACCGCCCGTATCCATCTCAAGGCCGACACCGGACTCGGCCGGGCCGGCTGCCAGCCCGCCGACTGGCCCGGACTGGTCGCCGCCGCCCGCACCGCCGAGCGCGCCGGCACCGTCCGCGTCACCGGCCTCTGGTCCCACTTCGCCTGCGCCGACGAGCCGGGCCACCCCTCGATCACCGCCCAGCTGGACACCTTCCGCGACATGGTGGCGTACGCCGAGAAGGCCGGCGTCGAGCCCGAGGTGCGGCACATCGCCAACTCCCCGGCGACCCTGACCGTCCCCGAGTCCCACTTCGACCTGGTGCGGACCGGGATCGCCATGTACGGCATCTCGCCCAGCCCGGAGCTGGGCACATCGGCCGGCTTCGGGCTGCGCCCCGTGATGACGCTCGCCGCGTCCGTCGCCCTGGTCAAGCAGGTCCCGGCCGGCCACGGCATCAGCTACGGCCACCACTACACGACCCCCCGCGAGACCACCCTCGGCCTGGTGCCCCTCGGTTACGCCGACGGCATCCCGCGCCACGCGTCCGGCCGGGGCCCGGTCCTGGTCGGCGGGGTGCGGCGGACCATCGCGGGCCGGGTCGCCATGGACCAGTTCGTCGTGGACCTGGACGGCGACGAGGTCGCGGCGGGCAGCGAGGCGGTGCTGTTCGGGCCCGGCGACCGGGGCGAGCCGAGCGCCGAGGACTGGGCACAGGCCGCCGGAACCATCGCGTACGAGATCGTCACCCGGATCGGCGGCCGGGTACCGCGCGTCCACCTGGGCGCCACGACCGACTGACACGACCCACTGACACAACCCACGGACACGACCCACGAGGAGCGGGGCACGGGTGAGCGACTTCAGCACGGGTGACGTGGTGGCGGCGGCCGCCGCTCCGGGGGCCGGCTGGCGCCGGGCGGGCATCGCCGGCGCCGCCATAGGCGTGCTCGCCGCCGGGGCCGCGGCCGGGGTCGCCGTGGAGCGGCTGACCGTCGGCCGGGGCATGCGAAAGCGTGCCCGCCTCGCCCTGGACGCCACCGGCCCGTACGGCGCGCTGCGCGGGACGCCCGGCCGGGCCACCGCCGACGACGGCACCGAGCTGTACTACGAGGTGGACGAGGTCGATCCGCCCGAGGACACCGCCCCCGCGGGCTCCCGCAGGCGCCGGCTCTTCGGGCGCAAGGCACCCGCCCCCGTCACCGTCGTCTTCAGCCACGGCTACTGCCTCGGCCAGGACTCCTGGCACTTCCAGCGCGCCGCCCTGCGCGGCCTCGTACGCACCGTCCACTGGGACCAGCGCAGCCACGGCCGCTCCGAGCGCGGCCGCGCCCAGGCCCGCGCCGGCGGCGGGGTGCCCGTCGGCATCGACCAGCTCGGCCGCGACCTCAAGGCCGTCATCGACGCCGCCGCCCCCGAAGGCCCGCTCGTCCTCGTCGGTCACTCGATGGGCGGCATGACGATCATGGCGCTCGCCGACCAGTACCCGGACCTGCTCCGCGACCGGGTCGCCGCCGTCGCCTTCGTCGGTACGTCGAGCGGGAAGCTCAACGAGGTGAGCTTCGGGCTGCCCGTGATGGGCGTCAACGCCGTGCGGCGCGTCCTCCCCGGGGTGCTGCGGGCGCTCGGCTCGCAGACGGAGCTGGTGGAACGGGGGCGCCGGGCGACCGCCGACCTGTTCGCCGGGCTGATCAAGCGGTATTCCTTCGGCTCCCGGGACGTGGACCCGGCCGTCGCGCGGTTCGCGGAACGGCTCATCGAGTCCACCCCGATCGATGTGGTCGCCGAGTTCTACCCGGCCTTCGCGGAGCACGACAAGAGCGCGGCCCTGCCCCTCTTCCGCGACCTCCCGGTCCTTATCCTGGCCGGCGACAAGGACCTGGTGACGCCCAGCTCGCACAGCGAGGCCATCGCGGACCTGCTGCCCGAAGCGGAACTCGTCATCGTGCCGGACGCCGGGCACCTGGTGATGCTGGAGCATCCCGAGACGGTGACCGACCGGCTCGCGGACCTGCTGGTGCGGGCCGGAGCCGTACCGGAGTCCTCTAACGTTGGCGGGCATGGAACCGCAGAACAGCCCGGCGGCCGCTGAGGCCACCGCGTACGAGAACACCCCCGGCGCCGTCACCGTGCGCCTCGCCCTCGAATCCCCCGAACAGATGCGGGCCCTCGGCCGCCGGCTCGCCGCCGCGCTGCGCCCCGGCGACCTCGTCATGCTCACCGGCGAGCTGGGCGCCGGCAAGACGACCCTGACCCGGGGGCTCGGCGAGGGCCTGGGGGTGCGGGGTGCGGTGACCTCCCCCACGTTCGTGATCGCCCGCGTCCACCCGCCGCTGGCCGGGGGCCCCGCGCTGGTCCACGTCGACGCGTACCGCCTGGGCGGCGGTCTGGACGAGATGGAGGACCTGGACCTCGATGTGTCGCTGCCCGACTCCGTGGTGGTCGTGGAGTGGGGCGACGGCAAGGTCGAGGAGCTCTCGGACGACCGCCTCCAGGTCTTCATCGACCGCGCGGTGGGCGACACCGATGACGAGCGCCGCACGGTGACCCTGGTGGGCGTCGGGGCGCGCTGGGCGGGCCTGCGCAACGAGTCCTGGACGCCGTGGGGCTGACCGCCCCGCGCTTTCCGACGTGGTGTCGGCAAAATGTTGCGCGGGACGGGGCGGACATGGTGACATGGAGGACGAGAGCAGGTTAGGTCTACCTAACCACGCCTTCCACCGGATCTCCAGGAGGCATTCATGCCGACGTCCGAGCGCACCCCGGACCCGCGACCGGCGGTATCGATGACGGCCCTGCTGGCAGCGGGCGCGGCGGCAACGGCGGTATCGACGCCGCCGGTCAAGCCGGCCCGGACCAAGCCCGCCCGGCGCTTGAGGACATCTGTGACGGGGGCATCGACGGCCCGCGCCGACAAACCGAGCCCGTCCGGCGATTGAGGGCAAAGGGGCAGGTCCGGGCTACGGGACCACCACGACGGCCGCCCCCACCGTGGCGAACCGCCACACCGCATCCCCGTCGGCCCGGGACATCCGCACGCCCCCCGCCTTCACCGTGGGGTCCGGCTCCTCCATCGACCCGTCCCGCGCCGCGCTGAAGCCGATCGTCACGTCGTTCACCGTTGCGAACCGCACCACATGCTCGATCGGCACCCCGTCGGACCCCTGCACGCTGCCCGAGCGCGACGTCACGTGATACGTGCCCGGCTCCGCGAGCACCGGACTCGGCATCACCTTGAACGTCCGCGTCGCCTTGCCCTTCGCGTCGACCAGCCACACCCGGCGGTCGTGCAGCGCGTAGACGACCCGCGCCCCGGTCCCGGAGCCGGCGGGCACGGTGAGCGGGTCCTTCTTCGGCTTGGCCTTGCCGTGGCCCCCGGCCGGCGCGGACGCCGACGCGCTGCTCGACGCCTTCGGCTTCGTCGCCAGATCGTCCGGCACATTCGCGGAAGCCTGGTACGCCAGGAAGCCGACCGCCGCGACGGCCGCCGCGGTGAGCGCGGCCACGATTCCCGAGCTGCCCCTTGCCACCGTGCGTGCCTCTTTCGCTGTCGTATGCCGTAAGGCGCGAACCGTACGTCGTACGCGAACCGTAAGTCGTACAAGCGTTTACACGTACTCCGCGTACACCCGGTGACGGTAGCAGCCGGGACCGCCCGGGCCGGGACGCCGTACGGGGCGCGGGGCGGGCCGCGCCGGAGCCGTAGGCTGTTTGCGTGCTCTTGCTCGCAATGGATACCGCCACCCCCGCCGTCACCGTCGCCCTGCACGACGGGACCCGCGTCGTCGCCGAGTCCGTCCAGGTCGACGCCCGCAGGCACGGGGAGCTGCTGCTGCCCGCCGTCGACCGGGTCCTCGCCGACGCCGGGCTGAAACTCGACGCCGTGACGGACGTCGTCGTGGGCGTCGGCCCCGGCCCGTACACCGGACTGCGCGTCGGCCTGGTGACGGCCGCCACCTTCGGCTCGGCGCTCTCCGTGCCCGTGCACGGCCTGTGCACCCTGGACGGTCTCGCGTACGCCGCCGGGCTCGAAGGACCCTTCGCCGTCGCCACGGACGCCCGCCGCAAGGAGGTCTACTGGGCGCGTTACGAGGACGCCCGGACCCGGACCGAGGGCCCCGCCGTCGACCGGCCCGCCGACCTCGCGGACCGGCTCGCGGGCCTCCCGGTCGTCGGCGCGGGCGCGGTGCTCTACCCGGACGCGTTCCCGGACGCGCGCGGCCCCGAACACCTGGCGGCCGGCGCCCTCGCGGGCCTCGCCGCCGAACGCCTCGCGGCCGGCGGGGAGCTGCTGCCGCCCCAGCCGCTCTACCTCCGCAGGCCCGACGCGCAGGTCCCGAAGAACTACAAGGTGGTCACCCCGAAGTGACCGTCACGACCGCGGTGCTGCGCGGGATGCGCTGGTGGGACATCGACCCCGTGCTCGCCCTCGAACACGAGCTGTTCCCGGAGGACGCCTGGTCGGCGGGCATGTTCTGGTCCGAGCTGGCCCACGCGCGCGGCCCGGCGGCCACCCGCCGCTATGTCGTCGCCGAGGAGCCGGGCACCGGCCGGATCGTCGGATACGCGGGCCTCGCGGCCGCCGGCGACCTCGCCGACGTACAGACGATCGCGGTCGCCCGCGACCACTGGGGCGGCGGGCTCGGCTCCGAGCTGCTGACCGACCTGCTCCGGCACGCCACGGCCTTCGAGTGCGCCGAGGTGCTCCTTGAGGTCCGCGTGGACAACACGCGCGCCCAGAAGCTCTACGAGCGCTTCGGCTTCGAACCGATCGGCTTCCGCCGCGGCTACTACCAGCCGGGCAACATCGACGCGCTCGTCATGCGCCTCCACGTACACGAAGAAGCAGCGGAAGAAAACGGGATCCACTGATGGCTGACGAACCGCTCGTACTCGGCATCGAGACCTCCTGCGACGAAACCGGGGTCGGCATCGTCCGGGGCACCACGCTCCTCGCGGACGCCGTCGCGTCCAGCGTCGACACGCACGCCCGCTTCGGCGGCGTCGTCCCCGAGATCGCCTCGCGCGCCCACCTGGAGGCGATGGTCCCCACCATCGAGCGCGCCCTGAAGGTGGCCGGGGTCAGCGGCCGCGACCTCGACGGGATCGCCGTCACCGCCGGACCCGGCCTCGCGGGCGCCCTGCTCGTCGGCGTCTCCGCCGCCAAGGCGTACGCGTACGCGCTGAACAAGCCGCTGTACGGGGTCAACCACCTGGCCTCCCACATCTGCGTCGACCAGCTGGAGCACGGCCCGCTGCCCGAGCCCACCATGGCGCTCCTGGTCAGCGGCGGGCACTCCTCGCTGCTGCTCGCGCCGGACATCACCAACGACGTGCGGCCACTCGGCGCGACCATCGACGACGCGGCCGGCGAGGCGTTCGACAAGATCGCCCGAGTGCTGAACCTCGGCTTCCCCGGCGGCCCGGTCATCGACCGCCTCGCCCGCGAGGGCGACCCGGCCGCCATCGCCTTCCCGCGCGGGCTCACCGGCTCGCGCGACCCCGCGTACGACTTCTCGTTCTCCGGCCTGAAGACCTCCGTCGCCCGCTGGATCGAGGCCAAGCGGGCGGCCGGCGAGGAGGTGCCGGTACGTGACGTGGCCGCGTCCTTCCAGGAGGCCGTGGTCGACGTGCTCACCCGCAAGGCCGTCCGCGCCTGCAAGGACGAGGGCGTCGGCCATCTGATGATCGGCGGCGGCGTCGCGGCCAACTCCCGGCTGCGCGCGCTCGCCGAGGAGCGGTGCGAGCGGGCCGGCATCCGGCTGCGCGTGCCCCGCCCCAAGCTGTGCACCGACAACGGGGCGATGGTCGCCGCGCTCGGCGCCGAGATGGTCGCCCGCAACCGGCCCGCCTCCGACCTGGAGCTGTCCGCCGACTCCTCGCTGCCCGTCACCGAGACCCACGTCCCGGGCGCCCACACGCACGACCACGACCACGTGCACGAGATCAGCAAGGACAACCTCTACTCATGAGCGCCCCGGTCACCGCCCTGATGTGGGAGGCCCGCGCCGCCGAGGGCCGGGGCGGCGAGCTGGCGGAGTGGGCCCGCGCCCGCGCCGCCGCGCTGCCCCGCCCCCCGCTCCGCGGCGAGCTGCTGCGCGCCCCGCAGGACCGGGTCCTCGTCATCACCTGGTGGCAGGGCGGGTACGCCGACGAGCTGCCGGAGCTCCCCGAGCCCGACCCGGCCCTCGTCACCCGGCCGGTCCACCGCTGGCGCTTCGAATCGCTGGGAGCGGTCTAGGGCCTGGCCACGGCACGTCGATGAGTTCCGGGAGCCCGCGCGGTCTACCCTTCACGGCACTTTGCCCCCGTACGTGAGGAGAGGACCATGCAGAAGGTCACCGTGGCCTTCGGGGATGCCCCGGCTTTCGGGCCGGGGAGGCATCGGGCCCTTGCAGGCCCGGCGCCCTCACGGCGAAGGAGCGCCCTCTGAACGGGTATGCTGCCCGGCGTGCGGTGCGAGAACCAAGCTCCGTACGCGTGCTGATCGAGAACCAAGACGGCACATGCACCACCAAGCTTTGCCGTACCGAACCGGGCAGGTTTCGTCCCGGCTGGTGTTGATCGTGGAAGACCTGTCGGGTCGCTGACCCGTAGGCGGCGTGAGCCAGGAATCCCCCTGCTTCCGCTGGGGGAGGATTCAACACGTTTCTGTGGTTCGAAGAAGAACCGGATCGAGGAAGCGGTCGGCCACTACGTCTGAATCGCGTCGTGGCCATCCGCAACGCCTGATCCCCGCGCGGGGATTGGGGCCATGGGCGCTCGATAAGGTCTGCCCCATGTCCCCTCGCTTCGTGCTGCCGCCGCCCCCGCCACCCGTGCAGATACGCGCCTGGCCCGACCGGGACGCGCTGCTCGCCGACCGGTCCTTCCTGCTCGGCGTCCTGGTCAAGGCGCACATCGGCCCCGGCCGGCTCGGGCTGCTGTGGCTGTGGGGGGTGGTCGGCGCGATCGGCTGGTCGGTCATCGGGACGGCGATCATCACCTTCGAGCAGTCGTACGACGTCATCAGCGCGATCATGGGCGTGGTGATGACCGGACTGGGCGCCGCCGCCCTGATCCCCGCGGTGATCCTGACCGTCGTCGGAGTGCGCCGGGACGCGGCGCTGCGCCGGCTGCTCACGCAGTGGGGCGAGCTGGACCGCGACCCCGCCCGCGACGCCGGACTCCGGCTCCCCGGCACGACGCTGGGCTGGCTGCTGCCCTCCTTCGTGCTCGGCGCGCTGGGGCTGTACGTCTGCGTCGTGGTGCCCGCGGAAGCGGTCCGGGGCGAGGACACGTACGGGCTGATGGCGGCGCTCATGGGGCTCGGGCTGCTGGCCTGGCTCATCGGGCTCGTCGGCGTCTTCAAGGCGTTCTGGCACCGGCGCTGGATCGTACGGACGCTGGCCGGGGCGACCACGCGGCCCGCACCGGTCGCGCAGGGCGGGGGCGTCCACCGCTGAGCCCGGCGTCCTACCCTTGGCGTGTACACGCGTGGCCGTGGTGGCGCGCCGACACAGGGGAGGGCTTTTCATGGCGTGGTACTGGTGGGTGCTCATCATCTTCTGGACCGGCGGCTTCGGCTGGCTGGCCGACAACGTCCGTACGGCGCTGCGCAACCGGCACACCCGAAGGCTTGAGCTGCTGGAGGCCGGCCGGCAGGAACGGCTCGCGGTCGAGGCGGCGAACCGGCCGCCCGAGCCCGTCTGCGGCTGCACGCACCACCTCGCCAAGCACGACAAGCAGGGCAAGTGCCATGAGCGGGTCGAGCTGCCGACCGCCTGGGACGAGCAGAAGAAGCCCGTCCGCTTCGAGTCCGGCCAGTGCAACTGCCAGCAGTACGTAGGCCCTCAGCCGCTCTCGCAGGTGTACGCGGACGACCTCACCGACCTCGCGTGACGCGTTCGGCCGCCCCCGTGTGAGCCACCCGGGGGACCGCGCGCGCCCGGCGGCGGTGTCGGAGCCGATGCCCCGTCGCGTACTGGCAGTATCCGGCGCCATGCAGCCAGTACGACAAAAGGACAAATTGGCCATGAATGGGCGTGAAACGGGTGCGGTGACGGGCGGGCGGCAGCGGGTACGGGGCCGCCTGCGGCGCAGGCCGGGTTACGCGGTCCTCGCCGCGCTCCTGGTCGCCGCCGCCGCGTCCGGCTGCGCGGCCGGGGACGACTCGGGCGCCGCGGCCCGGAGCGCGAAGGCCCAGGCCGGCCAGGCGGGCCCGCAGGCGGAACCGGCGGCGGCCGGGGCGCTCGGCACCCGCGCGGCGCAGGCGGAGCGGGCGAAGCTGGCCCAGGCGGCCCGCGCGGTCGCCGCCAAGAAGTGGGGCCTGGCGGCCACGCCGCTCGCGGCGCCCGTACCGCCCGCGAAGAAGCCGCACATCACGACCCGCAAGGGCTTCGAGGTCTCCGGCCAGAACGACTCGCTGCCGCCGGTCTTCACCCGGGTCCCCACCAAGGACAAGGTCGTCTTCCTGACCATGGACGACGGGGACGACAAGGACCCCGAGCTGCTGAAGATGATGTCGGAGCTGAACATCCCGTACAGCGCCTTCCTCACCGACTACCTGGTGCGCGACGACTACACGTACTTCGCGGACGCCCAGTCCCGGGGCACCGTGATCGGCAACCACACCCTCAACCACCGCTATCTGCCGGGCCTCTCGCACGACGAGCAGAAGCGCGAGATCTGCGGCCAGCAGGACATCCTGGAGAAGCAGTTCGGCAAGCGGCCCCGGCTCTTCCGGCCGCCGTACGGCAACTACAACACCGACACGCTGAAGATCGCCAAGTCCTGCGGCATCACCGCCGTGCCGCTCTGGGAGGCGGAGGCGTTCCCCGACCACATGGAGTGGCGCGAGGAGGACCAGGACCTGCACCCCGGTGACATCATCCTCACCCACTTCCGCGGCAAGGCGGACTGGAAGGGGAGCATGCCCGACCTGGTCCGGTCCGTCATGAAGGTCATCACGGACAAGGGCTACGCCGTGGCCCGCCTGGAGGACTACGTATAGGAGGCGGCACGGGCGCGGGCGGCCCCCGCGTACGCCACGAGGGGCGTGAATTGGCACTCCGCTTGACCGAGTGCTAATCGCGGCCATAGTCTCAGTGCTGGCACTCCCCATCGGAGAGTGCCAGCACTTCTGTGCGACCGGCAGGTCCGGCACCCGCGACGACGGGCCCACCTGGTCGCCACCCCAAAGACTGTTAAACCCCGTGAGATCTCCGAAGGGGGAGACCGGATCGTGTCGACCGCCAGCTCCAAGGTTGCGATCAAGCCGCTTGAGGACCGCATTGTGGTCCAGCCGCTCGACGCCGAGCAGACCACGGCCTCCGGCCTGGTTATTCCGGACACCGCGAAGGAGAAGCCCCAGGAGGGCGTCGTCCTGGCCGTGGGCCCGGGCCGCTTCGAGAACGGCGAGCGTCTGCCGCTCGACGTCAAGACCGGCGATGTCGTGCTGTACAGCAAGTACGGCGGCACCGAGGTGAAGTACAACGGCGAGGAGTACCTCGTCCTCTCGGCGCGCGACGTCCTCGCGATCATCGAGAAGTAATTCACCCACGTTTGCTTCTGTTCTGCGCCCCTGGCCCCCTGCGACATAACTAGCCGGGCGGCAGGGGCGCAGTTCTTGTTTTTGAGAGGAACAGTTCAGCTCCATGGCGAAGATCCTGAAGTTCGACGAGGACGCCCGTCGCGCCCTTGAGCGCGGCGTCAACAAGCTTGCCGACACGGTCAAGGTGACGATCGGCCCCAAGGGCCGCAACGTCGTCATCGACAAGAAGTTCGGCGCCCCCACCATCACCAACGACGGTGTCACCATCGCGCGCGAGGTCGAGCTGGACGACCCGTACGAGAACCTCGGTGCCCAGCTGGTGAAGGAGGTGGCCACCAAGACCAACGACGTCGCGGGTGACGGCACCACCACCGCCACCGTCCTGGCCCAGGCGCTCGTCCGCGAGGGTCTGCGCAACGTCGCCGCCGGCGCCTCCCCGGCCGCCCTGAAGAAGGGCATCGACGCCGCGGTCAAGGCCGTGTCCGAGGAGCTCCTCGCGACCGCCCGCCCGATCGACGACAAGTCCGACATCGCCGCCGTCGCCGCGCTCTCCGCGCAGGACCCGCAGGTCGGCGAGCTCATCGCGGACGCGATGGACAAGGTCGGCAAGGACGGTGTCATCACCGTCGAGGAGTCCAACACCTTCGGTCTGGACCTCGACTTCACCGAGGGCATGGCCTTCGACAAGGGCTACCTGTCCCCGTACATGGTGACCGACCAGGAGCGTATGGAGGCCGTCCTGGACGACCCGTACATCCTGATCCACCAGGGCAAGATCGGCTCGATCCAGGAGCTGCTGCCGCTCCTGGAGAAGGTCATCCAGGCCGGTGGCTCCAAGCCGCTCCTGATCATCGCCGAGGACGTCGAGGGCGAGGCCCTGTCGACCCTGGTCGTCAACAAGATCCGCGGCACGTTCAACGCCGTCGCCGTCAAGGCGCCCGGCTTCGGCGACCGCCGCAAGGCCATGCTCGGCGACATCGCCACCCTCACCGGTGCGACCGTCATCGCCGAGGAGGTCGGCCTCAAGCTCGACCAGGCCGGTCTGGACGTGCTGGGCACCGCCCGCCGCGTGACCGTCACCAAGGACGACACCACCATCGTCGACGGTGGCGGCAAGTCCGACGAGGTCGCCGGCCGCGTCAACCAGATCAAGGCCGAGATCGACGCCACGGACTCCGACTGGGACCGCGAGAAGCTCCAGGAGCGCCTGGCGAAGCTGGCCGGCGGGGTCTGCGTGATCCGCGTCGGTGCCGCCACCGAGGTCGAGCTCAAGGAGAAGAAGCACCGTCTGGAGGACGCCATCTCCGCGACCCGCGCCGCGGTCGAGGAGGGCATCGTCTCCGGTGGTGGCTCCGCCATCGTCCACGCCGTCAAGGTCCTTGAGGGCAACCTCGACAAGACCGGCGACGAGGCCACCGGCGTCGCGGTCGTCCGCCGCGCCGCCGTCGAGCCGCTGCGCTGGATCGCCGAGAACGCCGGCCTTGAGGGCTACGTCATCACCTCCAAGGTCGCCGAGCTCGACAAGGGCCAGGGCTTCAACGCCGCCACCGGCGAGTACGGCGACCTGGTCAAGGCCGGCGTCATCGACCCGGTCAAGGTCACCCGCTCCGCCCTGGAGAACGCCGCCTCCATCGCCTCGCTGCTGCTCACGACCGAGACCCTGGTCGTCGAGAAGCCGGCCGAGGAGGAGCCGGAGGCCGCGGGCCACGGCCACGGCCACTCGCACTAGCGTTCAGCCACGAAGGCCCGGTCCCCTGCGGGGGCCGGGCCTTTCGCGTTGGGCTGCGCGGCGGCTACAGGCCGGGCATCAGGCCGGGCTGCCCCGCTCGCACGCCTGCTACGTATGCGGCGTACTCGGACTCCGTCAGTGGAATGCGCCGGTTCTTGAGGATGGAGTGCCGGAGCACGTACCCCTTGCCCGGAACCTTCGCCACTTCGAGGCAGTCCCCGGACCCGCCGGTGGATGCCTCCGACTTCTCGAAGGAGAGGTGGTCATCGGGGATGGCGTCCAGCTCCTGGAGCACCTTCAGCTTGGCGTTACGAGCTTCGTCAGTCACGGGATAGCTCTCTTCTGATCTTTTCGATTCGCTCTACGGACTCATCCGGGCTCAACGAGAGGTCTTTCAGGTCCCCGATGAAGTCACGCAACCCCCGGACTTCCTTGGGGGTGTCCTTCATGATCATGCCCGTCATGGCATCGAACGCGGCGACCGGCCTTTCGTTCTCCCCGAACTCCAGCAGGTGGAGCGGGTATGCCAGTGCCGCGTTCGCTTCGAAGGGGACCACGCGCACGGTAACGGAGCGTTCGTGGACATCGGCCACGAGGGCGTCGAGCTGGCGGCCCATCACCTCGGCCCCGCCCACACGTTGGTGCAGGGTGGCTTCACCGATGATGGCTTCGATCGTCGGCGGGGTAGGCCGCTCGAACAGCTTTCGGCGCATCTGCCTGAACTTGACCGAGCGTTCGATGGCGGCCGTGGACATCGTGGACTTGCCCAGGTAGCTCGTGACGGTGCGCCCGTAGTCCCAGGTCTGGAAGAGCCCGGGGATGATGCTGCCGGCGCAGGTGGTGATCCGGCTTGCGATCTGCTCGTTGGTGACGAAGACCAGAAGACTGGCGTCGGTGTCGTCGGCAAACTCGGGGGCATTCCACCAAGCGCTCTGGACGAGGGCCAGGCCCTCGGAGCGCATGGTCTCCAGGCGGACACGTGTGACGTCGTCCATCTGGAGAAACGTGCAGATGGTGGCCCACTCCTTGTCTTTGGGCCAGGTCTCCCCGCGCTCCATACGCGAGACGCGATGGTACGACTTCAGGCCCAGCGCGCGAGCCAGGTCGAGCTGCTGCACCGGCTCTCCGTCGTGCCGGGCGGCGAGGCGGACCTCCTTCAGCGCCTCCCCGAAGCGCTGCCGCGCTGAGTTGGCGACTGGATTGAGCGCCATGGATCGCCCTCCCCTCTCCGGCCGTCCCTTGGCGAGAGCGTATCGCGCGCCCCCTCTCGGACAGCACTTCCGGGGGTACTTCCGGCAACGGGGTTGCGTACGCAGTTGCGTACGCACCACACTCGTCATTACGCACCGGACGGACAACGTGGCGGTGTGTGACGAGTTGTGCGGCTGGTCGCAGCCGCGTGCTGGAGGCTGCCATGCCCGCGATCGCGGATTTGTCCGGCCGGGCCTCTGAGGTGAAGACCTTTACCTCAGAGCCCGACTCCGTTTTTGAAGCCCGCAGTTGGGCGACCAAGGTCTGCGAGACCTTCGGCATTGCCGGAGAGTTGTTAGACACGTACCGACTCCTCGTCTCCGAGGTCGTCACCAACGCCGTCATGCATGGCCAGGGTGCGGACTACACGGTGGTGGTCTGCGGGGACGGCTGGGTCGAAGTGTGGGATGCCGGAAGCGAGTTGCCGCACAAGCGGGAACACGGCCTGGAGTCCGAGGGGGGCCGAGGGCTCGATCTTCTGGAGTTGCTCGCCCCTGGGTACCGAGTGGTTCAGGACGATCGGGGTGGAAAGTGCGTCCGCTTCCTGCCGGAGGTATCGGCATGAGGCAATCCTCCTGGTCACGCATCACCCGCCCCGGTGCCCGCCCCGGTGCCCGTGCCGGGCCGAGGCCGGCGCATCGAGTACGCCGGGCCCGACGACGGGCTTACTCCCAGATTCACCGTGCGCTGAGCAAAGCGCCGGTGCAACGTCTTCCGGAAACCGAGGTGGTAAGTCGTGATCAAAGAAGGTCAGTTCACCTACATCGAGGGTGGCGCCGCAGTCGTTCCCTACACGGGGAAGTACGCGGTAGCCGTCCCCAACCCGTTCGAGATGATCCGCGCAGGCTGGCAGGGAGCGGGCCTGGCGGCCGACCTTCCGTACAACCCGCTGCGTGTCGAGTTCGAGATCACAGACGGGTGCAATGACTCCTGTCCTTCGTGCGGCATGGGTGCCAAACCGCTCAGTGATGGAGTCACCCTCACGCGAGAGCAGCTCGACCATCTGGTGAACCAGTTCACCGACGTCTCGCTCCCCTCGTACGCCGTCACCGGCGGCGAGCCCTTCACTCAAATGGAAGCGCTCCTGTACTTCATGAAGCGCGCCCGAGGGCGGGTCGACCTGGGCAAGCTCACCACGAACGGCATCTGGGGTGGCGAGGAAACGACCCGCCGTCGCTTCGACCAGCTCGTGGAGGCCGGTCTGCTCGACAACCGGGTCTTCGTGCCGGTGATCATGCTCTCTGTCGGAGAGCAGACCACTCCGCTCGACCGTGTCGCCCGGATCATCCACTACGTCGTGACACAGTTCAGCGATCGTGAGCTGAACATTGCGCTGTCCAGCCTGGACGACCCCTCGCAGCGCGAGCACCAGCAGCTCTTCCAGCTCTTGGACGTCTACCAGGAAGCGTACGGCGACTTTCCGCACGACCGGGTCCACAGCACGATGCGTGTGTACCTGGAGAATGACCGGCTGAGCAACCAGGCGGAGATTCACCGGCCGGGCAGCACCAGCGTTACCCGGTGGATGAGGAACTGCTACGACTGTTTCGCTCCCACGGTAGGGACGTACGTCCTACCGCACGCCCTGATGAAGGTCAGCGGGGACCTCTACTCGTGCGCCGCGTTCAACGTCCCCGAGAAGCTCAGGTTCGGGAACCTGCTGGAAGAGAGCTTCCGCACGATCCTCGACCGGGTGAACGCGACCGGCTATGTACGCACGGTGCGCGAGGGTAGTGGCCTGGCCGGCGTCGGGTCGATCGTGCCCAAGTCGACCACGGATGCGATGACGTGTGGCAGCTTCTGTGGCTCGTGCACGATGCTCATCGACAAGGTTGAGGGCATCACCGGTGAGCGCGTCGGTCTGCCCAGGCTGCCCATCTTTTCGGCAGACAGCCTCTTCCGCGAGGAGGTCGCGCGGTGATCGACCACATCGTCACCGAGACGCTGGCGCTCGTTGCCGAGAAGCCCACGTCCGCGTGCGCGGCTCGGACCGTAGGTCTGTTCACCGAGCTGGACATCGACAGCCTCGCTCTTCAGGAGATCATCACGATTCTTCAGAACCGGTGCCACGTGATCATCCCGGACGAGGTGACGGCCCGGGTGCGTATGGTCGGCGATCTCACCCGGGCCGTGAACGACGCGCTCGCGGCATCCCCGTCGAGCCGCATCGAGATGGCGGAGGACTATCTGCGCGGCCATAAGAGCCTGCACCACGAGCGGGCCTCCCGCTTCCAGGCCGCCGGCGACCGGATGCGCGCCCGAGGTCTGTCGGACGAGCACGTCCTGATCGACCTGGGCGCCGGTTACACCGAGCTGGACTACGTTTTACGCAGTTCGTACGGCTTCCGGGGCCGCTACGTACCGGCCGACGTCTGGATCGACGGCACCTTCGATCTCCTCACCTGGCAGCCGCCGCGTCCGTACCACTGGTACGCGGCATTGGAGGTCATCGAGCACCTGAATGACCCGCGCTCGCTGGTCGAGCGGCTCATGGAATGGGCGGTCGAGGGCTTCGTCCTGACCACACCCAACAAAAACGTGGTCGACGTCTTTGCGCAGGACCCCACCCATGTTTCAGCTCTTGACGAGAAAACTCTACAGAGTTGGGGGATGGAAACCTCCCTGCACAACTTCTACGGCCACTACCAGGACGGCATCTGTGCCGTATGGACCCGACAAAAGAAGGATGGGCATGACTCTCGACGGTAAGAAGGTCCTGGTCTTCGGTGTCCTCACCGAACCCTCGATGGGCTTCCAGATCGCGAAATCCGTCATGGACCGCGGCGGCGACGTCATCGTGGCGAACGCCCCGGGCCGTCCCAGCAGCATCATGAAGCGGATCGTGACCCGCCTGCCGAAGCCACCGGTCGACTGCTTGGAAGCCGACATCACCAACGACGAGGATCTCGCTGAGCTGGCCCGGAACATCGGCAAGCACTGGGACCACCTTGACGGGGTGGTCCACGCGGTCGCGTTCGCTCCGGCCGATGCCCTCGGCGGCAACTTCCTGAACACACCGTTCGAGTCGGTGGCCACCGCCATGAGCGTCTCGGCGTTCAGCCTGAAGAGCCTTACCGCGCACGTGCTGCCGCTGCTGGAGCAGGCCGAGCGCGCCTCGGTCGTCAGCCTCACCTTCAATGCGACCGTGGCATGGCCGGTCTACGACTGGATGGGTCCGGTCAAGGCGGCCCTGGAGTCGACCAACCGGTACCTGGCGCGCGATCTCGGAGTGAAGGGTATCCGCGTCAACGCGGTCGACTCCGGCCCGATCACCACCATGGCCGGCAAGTCCATCCCCGGCTTCGAATCCCTCGCGGAGGCATGGCCGCAGCGCGCCCCGCTGGGCTGGGACACCTCGGACGCCGCACCGGTCGCCGACACCGTCGCCTTCCTCCTCGGTGACGACTCCCGCGCGATCACCGGACAGGTGCTGCACGTGGACGGCGGATTCTCGGCCGTAGGTGCCTGAGCAGCCACCAAGCGCAGGAAGGCCCGGCACCCCGGGAGGGGGCAGGGCCTTCCTGCTGCGGCAGGGTGCAACCCTCGGGTTGCGTCTGGGTGGTTGAAGTGCAACCCTGGAGTTGCATTCGATGGTGACGACGAAGGAGCCCTCATGAGCGAGGACCGGATCGAAAGCGAGACCTTGATCGCGGCGCCCCCGGAGCGGGTCTGGGCGCTGGTGGCTCAGCCCGGGTTCTGGGTGGCCGACAAGGCGAGTCTGCCCGGGACCGTGGCCGAGGAGGGGGCGTTGATGACGGCGAGGAATACCGAGCACGGCGACTTTCCGGTGCGGGTGGAGAAGGTGGAGCCGCCCACGTATCTGGCGTACCGGTGGACCAGCGCGTTCCCCGGGGAGGAGCTGCGGGAGGCCAACAGCACCCTGGTGGAGTTCACGTTGACCCGGGAGGGCGAGCAGACGCGGCTGCGGGTGGTCGAGAGCGGGTTCGCGGCGCTGGCCGCGTCCGAGGAGGTGCGCGGTCAGAATCTGAAGGACCACGCCGGAGGCTGGCCCCTGGAGCTGGACGCGCTCAAGAGCCGCGCCGAACAGCCCGCCGCGTGACGGAGGAACGTCCCGAGGCCGTCGACGGTGTCCTCGCCGCACTGGCCGACCCGACGCGGCGCCGGCTGCTCGATCTGCTCGCCGAGCAGGGCGAGGCCACGGCCACGACGCTCGCCGGACCGCTTCCCGTCTCGCGGCAGGCGGTGGTCAAGCACCTCGCCGTCCTGGAGGCCGCCGGGCTGGTTTCCGGCGGCCGGGTCGGACGCGAGGTGCGCTACGCGGTGCGGCCCGCGGCGCTCGACGCGACGGCGCGGTGGATGGCCTCGCTCGCGGCCTCCTGGGACCGGCGGCTGGCCCGCATCAAGCGCGTCGCCGAGGCGGCGGAACAGAAGTGAAGGAAGCACGCCATGGACACCACGGCACTGCGCACCGCCTACGACAAGCTGCTCGAAGCGGCGGCCCTCCCCGGCCTCGGTGACGCCGACGACGGAGGGTGGAACGCCGACGAGATCCTGGCCCATCTCCTCAGTGTCGACGCCTCGCTCGCGGCGGTCGCCCTGGCCGTCGTCGCCGGATCACGGCCCGCCTTCGACAACCGGGTCTCCCTCGACCCCTGGAATCTCGGCCGGATCATCAGGGAGCACGCGGGCCGGGCGGATCTGATCGACCACGTCCGGAGCCAGGCCGGCGTCCTGTGCGACATCGCCGACCGGCTCGGCGAGGAGGCCGCCTCGGTGCCGGTGCCGACGCTGCTCCTGTCGCGGGACGCCGTCGTGCTGGACCGGCCGATGCCGCTGGCGAGCCTCGTGGACGGCCTCGCCGAGGACCACGTACCCGGGCATACGCGGCAGCTCCTCGATCTCCGCGCCACCCCCGTACATCACGCCGACCGGTCCAGTGCCGCCGGAAGCACCGGCTCCGCGAACGGCCGTCCCCGGGCGTAGCGTTCCAGCTCGTCCAGGGCGTGGTCGGTCATCCGGTGCAGTTCGTTGCCGAGGGAGCCGGCCACGTGCGGGGTGAGGAGGACGTTCGGGAGGTCGTACAACGGGGAGTCGGACGGCGGGAGTTCGGGGTCCGTCACGTCGAGTACGGCGTGCAGGCGGCCCGGGACCAGTTCGCGCAGGAGAGCCGCCTCGTCGATCAGGGAGCCCCGGGCCGTGTTGATCAGCGTGGAGCCGGTCCGCATCAGGGCCAGCTCGCGGGCGCCGATCATGTGGTGGGTCTCGGGGAGCTGGGGGGCGTGCACGGAGACGACGTCGGCGCGGGTGCACAGCTCGTCCAGGGCGGCCGGTTCGGCGCCGAGGCGGGCCGCCTCCTCCGCGGTGACGAAGGGGTCGTACAGCAGGACCGTCAGGTCGAAGGGGCGCAGCAGCTCGATGACGCGGCGGCCGATGCGGGAGGCGCCGACGACGCCCACCGTGCGGCGGTAGTTGCCGGCGCCGTCCAGCTCGGCGCGCCAGTCGTGGTCGGCGCGGAGCTCGCGGTAGACGTGGGCGGAGTGCGGGACGCGCTTGTTGGCCAGCAGGATCGTGGCCAGGGTGTATTCGGCCACCGGCAGCGCGTTGGCCCCGGCCGCCGAGGAGACGGCGAGGCCGCGCTCCCAGCAGGCGTCGGTGATGTGGTGCTTGACGGAACCGGCCGCGTGGACGACCGCCTTCAGGCGGGGCGCGGCGGCCAGGACTTGGGGGGTGAGCGGGGTGGCGCCCCAGCAGGTGAACAGGACCTCCGCCTCGGCGAGGGCGGCGGCGACGCGCGGGTCCGGGGCGGCCAGGTCGTGGGCGACGAGGGCCGGGTCCGTACGGGCGAGGGCGGCGAGCCGGTCGCGGTGGCGGGGCGCGAAGAGGCGCTCGCAGATGTCCGGGCCCATGGCGAGCAGGACCGACGGCCTGGGCTTCTGAACTTGTGTGGGCTGAGTGCGCATAAGCGAGTTGTAGCGCCCAGGTGGCGTGGTGGTGGGTGGGGGTTGGGGAACGCAGTCTCTGGAGTCGAATGGGTGACCTTGTGGGTGGTTGCTCGTTGCGCCGGGTGACGTGATGAACCGGTTGGGGGTGTGGCGGTGGGAGACGTAAAGGAGTTGGCGGCGTCGTTCGTGGTGCCTGGGCCGTCCGGTGTGGCGGTGCGGGACCGTCTCAAGCACCTCACCAAACAGGATGAGCAGCTCCTGCGGGCTGTCGGTGCGCACCAGGGGCGACTCGCGTCGCAGGATCTGAAGGCACGGTGTGCAGATGGTCTGGAGCACAGCGCGGAGTCGTGGGCTGTACGTAAGCGTGGGTTGACGGGGGTGTCGTCGTCGCGGATCGCGGGGGCGATCACGAAAGCGTCGCATGATCAGTGGGCGCTGGCCCGGCGGTGCTTGGCCGCGCACATCCGCACCCTTGAGGCCGGGATCAAGACGCTCGAGCACCGCCTGTCGCTCCCGGTCGGGACCAGGGGCACGAAGCGCGGGGCAGGTGGATACCGGTCCAAGAGCGAGTGGTTCCACAAGTCGCGTCGTCTGAAGGCATTGGAGGACCGGCTCGCGGCTGCTGTCGCGGATTGGAGGTCGGGGCGGGTGCGGGTGGTGCGTGGCGGGAAGCGCCTGCTGAACACCCGCCATCATCTGGCCGAGGCCGGGCTGAGCGAGGGTGAGTGGCGTCAGCGGTGGGAGGCGGAGCGGTGGTTTCTGGCGGCGGATGGTGAGTCGGGGAAGCGGTACGGGAACGAGACGATCCGCGTCACCCCGGAGGGGCAGGTCAGCATCAAGCTCCCCGCCCCCTTGGCCCACCTGGCCAACAGCGCACATGGCCGCTACACCCTCACCCCCACGGTCCGGTTCGCGCACCGAGGGGCGGAGTGGGCCGACCGCATCGAGGCGAACCGTGCTGTGGCCTACCGCATCCATTACGACACCGGCCGGGACCGCTGGTATCTGACCGCGTCCTGGCAACGCCCTGCCGTGCAGACCGTTCCGTTGGAAGCTGCGAGGGCCGGTGGTGTGATCGGGGTGGATACCAACGCCGACCACTTCGCCGCCTACCGCCTCGACCCCCACGGCAACCCGGTCGGCAACCCCCGCCGCTTCGGCTACGACCTGTCCGGAACGGCTGCGCACCGTGATGCGCAGGTCCGCCACGCCCTCACCCGCCTGCTGCACTGGGCCCGCCGGACCGGTGTCACCGCGATCGCGATCGAGGACCTGGACTTCGGGGCGGAGAAGACGCGGGAGAAGCACGGGCGCAGGAAGCGTTTCCGGCAGCTGATCTCCGGTATGCCCACCGGAAAGCTCAAGGCCCGCCTTGTCTCCATGGCGGCCGAACACGGTCTCGCGATCATCGCGGTCGACCCTGCCTACACCTCGATGTGGGGTGGCCAGCACTGGCAGAAGCCACTGACCACCCCGCACCGGGAGATGTCCCGTCACGATGCCGCCGGTATCGCGATCGGGAGACGCGCCCTCGGACACCCGATCCGGCGTCGGACGACACCGCCCCGTGCGCACCAGAGCGATGTGCACGGGCATCGGACCGTCCAGGCCGCACCAGGTGCCCCAGGGCGTGAGGGACCCCGCCTCCGCATTCCCGGACCACGGACACGATCCGTGTCGCCGGATGCGGCGAGAACGCGGGCGACCAGGACACCCAAAACCGTCCGGGATGTCCGCAGTGAGCAGGAATGGGTCCAAGACCCACTCCTGCTCACTGAATAGGAACGGTTCTTGCGGGTCGTGGATGGTCGGATGGTCGGTCGAGGAAGCCGAAGCCGATACAGCCAAGGAGCCCCGACCATGTACAACTACAGCCACGACAACAAGGGCGGCTTTCTGCTGGTCTGCCCTTACAGCGGCACCAAGACCGTCGACACGGTCGCCCGCTGCAACGTGAGCCGGAACGACGGCGAGCGGCTGCTCCAGAACTGATGGGCCCCACCCTCAACACGCGGGTCTGCAACGACACCTTCGCGAGCGAGAAGGACACCGTGCCGAAGTACCTGGTGCAGGACGACAACAGCAGCCCGGCCACCACTGTCCACGAGCAGCACATCACCAACAACCTCTTCGTGAGCGAGGGCACCGGCGGCTACGGCTTCACCAGCCCGACGCCCGGCTTGGCCTTCGACCACAACGCGTTCCACGGTGCCCCGACGACCCGCCCGAACCCGGGCGGCATCACCGCCGACCCGCTGCTGCTGGACGACTTCCGGCTCGGCGCTGGCTCCCAGGCCCTCGCCGCCGGCGCGGCCGTCGAGGACAACGACGGCCAGGACTACTTCGGCAACCACCTGAAGCCGGCGCCCCAGCATCGGTGCCTGCGCGGGCCGCGGCGTGAAGTAGCCCTGGTCCCTTTACTGCGGCCCGTACTTGCGGCCCGTGCGCGAGGTCAGCCCGCCGAGCAGGCCGCGCGGGGCCAGCTTCACCGCGCCCATCAGCGCCTTGTAGCGCGGGTCCGGGACCGACACGGACTTCCCGCGCGCCAGGTCCGCGAGCGCGGCCGTCACCAGCTTGTCCGCGTCGAGCCACATCCAGCCCGGGATGTTGCCCGTGCCCATTCCGGCCCGCTCGTGGAACTCCGTACGCACGAAGCCCGGGCACAGCGCCATCAGCCGCACCCCGGACCCGGCCAGATCCTTCGCCGCACCCTGGCTGAACTGCACGACCCACGCCTTCGAAGCGCCGTACGTGCCGCGCGGGACGAACGCCGCGACCGAGGCCACGTTGACGATGCCGCCCCGGCCGCGCTCCCGCATCGGGGCCGCCGCCGCCGAGGTCAGCCGCAGCACCGCCTCGCAGTGCACCTTCAGCATCGACAGCTCGTCGGCCATCGGGACCTCCAGATAGCGTCCCTTGTTGCCGAAGCCCGCGTTGTTGACCAGCAGGTCGACCGGGTGCCGGGCGTCCCCGAGGCGCTCCTCGACCGCGCGGATGCCCTTGTCGTCGGACAGGTCGGCCCGCAGCACCTCCGCCTCGATGCCGTGCCGGTCGTGCAGCTCCGTTGCCTGCTCACGCAGCCGCTCCGCGTCCCGGGCCACCAGGACCAGGTCGTACCCGTCGGCGGCGAGCCGCCGGGCGAAGGCGGCACCGATACCCGCCGTCGCACCCGTGATCAGTGCAGTCGTCATACGCGGCACGTTAGAGCATCCCGGAACCGCGCCTCCGGGGGCTCCCGCGCCCTCAGGAGGCGGTGAGCTCCGCCGCGTACGCGCGCGCCTTCCGCAGCGTCGACGGGGACAGCGCCTCGCCGGCCGGGAGGAGCAGCGGCAGCAGGTCCCGCCGGGTGGTGACGGCCCGGAACTGAAGCTCCACGGTCACCTCGTGGTCCGGCCGGTGCACGATCTCGACCGGGTCGCCCGCCCGGACGGACCCCGGCGTGATCACCCGCAGATACGCCCCGGGGGCCGCCGCCCGCGTGAACCGCCTGACCCAGCGGGCCTCGCCCAGGTGGCCCTGGAACGTGCGGCACGGGATACGGCCCGACGCGACCTCCAGCACCAGCTCCCCGCCGATCCGCCAGCGCTCGCCGATCAGCGCCTCGCCGACCCGCAGCCCGGCCGTGGTCAGGTTCTCGCCGAACGAGCCGTTGGGCAGCGCCCGGCCCAGCTCCCGCTCCCAGGCGTCCAGGTCCTCGCGGGCGAACGCGTACACCGCCTTGTCCGAGCCGCCGTGGTGGCGCAGATCGCACACCGCGTCCCCGGCAACACCGCTGCCGCCCGCACCCTTCGGACCGGGGTCCGAGACCCGTACCGGCCCGTCCACGGGGTGCTTGTCGATCCCCGTCCGGCCACCGGGGGCGTCGGTGTAGGACGCCGCCGTGGGACGCCCCGCGTTCACGGTCAGCACTGTCATCGCGGTCATACCGGAACGGTATCCAAGGCCGGCTCAAAGTCGCGCGCGAATATCTCGCACCCACCCCAAGGGTCACTTATGCTGGAGGGGTGATCGAAGCCCGCCACCTCCGCGTCCTGCGCGCCGTCGCCACCACCGGCTCCTTCTCCGCCGCCGCCCGGGAGCTGGGCTGCACCCAGCCCGCCGTGAGCCAGCAGATGAAGGCCCTGGAGTCCTCCGCGGGGACCACGCTGCTCATCCGGACCGGCCGCGAGATGCGGCTGACCCAGGCGGGCGAGACGCTGGTACGGCACGCCTCCGGCATCCTCGCCGGGCTCACCGCCGCCGAGGAGGAGGTCGCCGCGATCGCCGGACTGCGGGCCGGCCGGGTCCGGCTCGTCTCGTTCCCGAGCGGCAGCTCCTCGCTGGTCCCCGGCGCCCTCGCCGCCCTGCGCGCCGCCCACCCCGGCACCCGGGTCTCCCTCGTGGAGGCCGAGCCGCCCCGGTCGGTCGAGATGCTGCGCGACGGTGACTGCGACATCGCCCTCGCCTTCCGCTACGGGGAGCCGGACGCCGAATGGGACGACCTGGTGGTCCGCCCCCTGCTCACCGACCGCCTCACGGGCCTGGTCCCCGAGGGGCACGCGCTGGCGGACCGGGACGAGGCCGGCATCGCGGAGCTGGCCGGGGAGTCCTGGATCGCCGGGTGCCCCCGGTGCCGCAGGCAGCTGGTGGAGGTGTGCGAGGAGTCCGGCTTCACCCCGCGCATCGATTTCGCCACCGACGACTACCCGGCGGTGATCGGCCTGGTCGGCGCGGGCCTGGGGGTCGCCGTACTGCCCGCCCTGGCCATCGAGTCGGTACGCCCCCGAGGCGCCAGGACCCTCACGGTGGAGCCGGCCATCGAACGCGAGATCGTCGCCCTGACCCTGCCGGACCTGGCAAGGGTCCCGGCGGTGGCGGCCACCCTGGACCACCTGGCGCTGACGGCGGGCAATTCCGGCCCCGCCGGCGCCAAATCCAGCCCCTCCGGCGCTTGAGGAGCGGGGGTCCGGGGGCGGAGCCCCAGGTTTCGGGAAGGGGCGGGGTGGGGTGCAGAAACGTTTCTCCCCCCGATACGCGCAGCGAAGGTCACCCATGCCCCGGCGGAGACGCCGGCGCCGCGGCGGTGATCAGCCGATTGCGCGCCCGCCCCATCAACTCCTCACGCTCGTCCTCGGTGAGCCCGCCCCACACCCCGTAGGGCTCACGAACGGCCAGCGCGTGCGCCGCGCACTCGGCCCGTACGGGGCACCGCATGCAGACCTCCTTCGCGGAGGTCTCACGCGCGCTCCGGGCCGCCCCGCGTTCCCCCTCGGGATGGAAGAAGAGCGAGCTGTCGACGCCGCGGCAGGCCGCCAGCAGCTGCCAGTCCCACAGATCGGCGTTGGGTCCGGGAAGTCGGGAGAAATCGGCCATTGCTTGTCCCCTCGAAACCGTGCTGAGTCGGAAACGTCGTGTTCGTCGTGGGTGGGTGCTCGTCGATGACCGCGTACAAGACCGTACATCTACGGTGCTAGTAGATGTAAATATGACTGATTGCGAATCTAGCCACAGACACCACTAAAAGGGAAGAAATCCCGCTAAATGGGGCACGGAGCCGCCAAAAGTTTCGGTTGACGGCTGGACGACCCGTGGCGCTCTGCTCCGTGAGCGCGTACTCACGTAGAGTGCCGAACTCGGTCTTCCAACCCGTAACTCTTTCGAGTGACCATCGTTGAGAGTGCGGAGGCGGTTGGCAGAAAGAGCGATCGGGCAGATGTCCGAGAGCGTCAACCGCACAGGTGACGACTTGTAACAGCCTGGAGGCTCAAGGTGACGCGCATCAGCTGCGGAGGGCGGTCATGACTTCCGTCCTCGTCTGCGACGACTCCCCGCTTGCCCGAGAAGCGCTCCGTCGCGCGGTCGCGACCGTGCCCGGCGTCGAGCGGGTGACGACGGCCGCCAACGGCGAGGAAGTCCTCCGCCGCTGGGGCGCCGACCGTTCGGATCTGATTCTCATGGACGTACGCATGCCCGGGCTCGGGGGGGTGGAGACGGTCCGCCGGCTGCTCTCCGCCGACCCCGGCGCCCGGATCATCATGCTGACCGTCGCCGAGGACCTGGACGGCGTCGCGCTCGCGGTCGCCGCCGGTGCCCGCGGCTATCTGCACAAGGACGCCTCCCGGGCCGAGCTCCGGGCGACCGTCACCCAGGCGCTGGCCGACCCGACGTGGCGGCTCGCCCCGCGCCGGCTGCGGTCGGCCGAGATGGGTGCGGCGCCCACGCTCACGGCGCGCGAGATCCAGGTGCTGGAGGGGATGAGCCACGGCCGCTCCAACGCGGAGATCGGCCGCGAGCTGTTCCTCTCCGAGGACACGGTGAAGACGCACGCCCGGCGGCTCTTCAAGAAGCTCGGCGCCTCGGACCGCGCCCACGCGGTGGCCCTGGGCTTCCGATGGGGCCTGGTGCGCTGACGATCGGCCCGGGCTCCGAGGGCCCGGGCCCACGGGGTGCGGCGCGAGCCGTACCCCGCCGATCCGGCGGTATGTGACGCTTCCCGGCCGATGCCGCATCCTTGAGACGTGGAGTTCCTCGGGAACGATTCGGTCGAGCGGAAGGGGAGGGCGCAGGACATGACTTCCGGCGCACCCGCTCATAACGCTTCGGTGCACAACTACGGAGGCGGTGCCGCGGATGAAGCGGGGCCGGGGCACCATGGTTCGATGCGCGACGACGGGACGACGGCGATCGGTGCCCTGGTGCACCGCGCCGTCGAGGGCGATGCGCAGGCCACGCACGACCTGCTCGCCCACGTCCACCCGCTCGCCCTGCGCTACTGCCGGTCCCGGCTGAACCGGCTGCCCGGTGACGCCCGCCACTTCGTGGAGGACCTGGCGCAGGAGGTCTGCGTCGCCGTCCTGATGGCGCTGCCGCGCTACAAGGACACGGGCAGGCCCTTCGAAGCCTTCGTCTTCGCCATCGCCGGTCACAAGGTGGCCGACCTCCAGCGCGCCGCGATGCGGCATCCCGGGTCGACCGCCGTGCCCTCCGACGAGATGCCGGAGCGCCCCGACGACTCGCTCGGGCCCGAGGAGCGCGCGCTGCTCAGCAGCGACGCCGCCTGGGCCAAGAAGCTGCTGGCCAACCTCCCGGAGAACCAGCGCGAACTGCTCGTGCTGCGCGTCGCCGTCGGGCTGACCGCCGAGGAGACCGGCCAGATGCTCGGCATGTCCCCGGGCGCCGTCCGGGTCGCCCAGCACCGCGCGCTGAGCCGGCTCAGGGCCCTCGCCGAACAGTGAGCCGGGCGGGCGGGTGCGCCGAACGGAGGGCCGGGCGCCTCGGAGCCGTACAGCACAGCCGTAGAAAGCTACAGAACCTGCGGGTGATCTTGCTCGTGGAATGAGACGCCTCCAGAGGCCGTTAGCATGGACATCCGCACCGATCAAGGCCATTTGGGGAAGGTGTCATGACTGCAAACGTCGACGGAGTGCCCGAGAAATTCGCGACGCTCGGGCTGACATACGACGACGTGCTGCTGCTGCCGGGCGCATCCGAAGTGCTGCCCAACGCGGTCGACACCTCGACGCTCATCTCGCGCAACGTCCGCGTCAACATCCCGCTGCTGTCCGCCGCCATGGACAAGGTCACCGAGGCCCGCATGGCCATCGCGATGGCCCGCCAGGGCGGCGTCGGCGTGCTGCACCGCAATCTCTCGGTCGAGGACCAGGTCAACCAGGTCGACCTGGTCAAGCGGTCCGAGTCCGGCATGGTCACCGACCCGATCACGGTCGGCCCGGACGCCACGCTCGCCGAGGCGGACGCGCTCTGCGCCAAGTTCCGCATCAGCGGTGTCCCGGTCACCGACCAGGCGGGCAAGCTGCTCGGCATCGTCACCAACCGCGACATGGCGTTCGAGTCGGACCGCTCGCGCCAGGTCCGCGAGGTCATGACACCGATGCCGCTCGTCACCGGCAAGGTCGGCATCTCCGGCGTGGACGCCATGGAGCTGCTGCGCCGCCACAAGATCGAGAAGCTGCCGCTGGTGGACGAGGCGGGCCTCCTCAAGGGCCTCATCACGGTCAAGGACTTCAAGAAGGCCGAGCAGTACCCGAACGCGGCCAAGGACGCCGACGGCCGGCTGCTCGTGGGCGCCGCCGTGGGCGCCAGCCCCGAGGCGCTGGACCGCGCCCAGGCGCTGGCCGAGGCGGGCGTCGACTTCCTCATCGTGGACACCTCGCACGGCCACAACAGCAACGCGCTGAACTGGATGGCCAAGATCAAGTCCGCCGTGAACGTCGACGTGATCGGCGGCAACGTGGCGACCCGCGACGGCGCCCAGGCCCTGATCGACGCCGGTGTGGACGGCGTCAAGGTCGGCGTCGGCCCCGGCTCCATCTGCACCACCCGCGTCGTCGCCGGCATCGGCGTCCCGCAGGTCACCGCGATCTACGAGGCCGCGCTGGCCGCCCGCGCGGCGGGCGTCCCGGTCATCGGCGACGGCGGCCTCCAGTATTCGGGCGACATCGGCAAGGCGCTCGCCGCCGGTGCCGACAGCGTGATGCTGGGCTCGCTCCTCGCGGGCTGCGAGGAGTCCCCGGGCGAGCTGATGTTCATCAACGGCAAGCAGTTCAAGTCGTACCGGGGCATGGGCTCGCTGGGCGCGATGCAGTCCCGCGGCCAGGGCCGCTCCTACTCCAAGGACCGGTACTTCCAGGCCGAGGTCGCCTCGGACGACAAGCTCGTCCCCGAGGGCATCGAGGGCCAGGTGCCCTACCGCGGCCCCCTCGCCAACGTGCTGCACCAGCTCGTCGGCGGCCTCCGCCAGACCATGGGTTACGTGGGCGCCGCGACCGTGGACGAGATGGAGAGCAAGGGCCGCTTCGTGCGGATCACCTCGGCGGGCCTCAAGGAGAGCCACCCGCACGACATCCAGATGACGGTCGAAGCGCCGAACTACAGCAAGAAGTAACGCGACGACGCAGGTGAGGGGCGGTCCCGGGTTCCCGGGACCGCCCCTCACCTGCGTGTCGGGGATACTGGACAGCGCAGACGCAGAGGGAAAGGCCACATCATCGTGACTGAGATCGAGATCGGGCGCGGCAAGCGCGGCCGCCGGGCATACGCATTCGACGACATCGCCGTCGTCCCGAGCCGCCGGACCCGCGACCCGAAGGAGGTCTCGATCGCCTGGCAGATCGACGCCTACCGCTTCGAGCTGCCGTTCCTGGCCGCCCCCATGGACTCCGTGGTGTCCCCGCAGCACGCCATCCGCATCGGCGAGCTCGGCGGCCTCGGCGTCCTCAACCTTGAGGGGCTCTGGACGCGGCACGAGGACCCGCAGCCGCTCCTTGACGAGATCGCCGAGATGCCCGTCGAGACGGCGACCCGCCGGCTCCAGGAGATCTACTCCGCGCCGATCCAGGAGGAGCTGATCGGGCAGCGCATCAAGGAGGTGCGCGACTCCGGCGTCGTCACCGCCGCCGCGCTCTCCCCGCAGCGCACCGCGCAGTTCTCCAAGGCCGTGGTCGACGCGGGTGTGGACATCTTCGTGATCCGGGGCACCACGGTCTCCGCCGAGCACGTCTCGGGCGCGGCCGAGCCGCTGAATCTGAAGCAGTTCATCTACGAGCTGGACGTCCCGGTGATCGTCGGCGGCTGCGCCACGTACACCGCGGCCCTGCATCTGATGCGGACCGGCGCGGCCGGTGTCCTCGTCGGCTTCGGCGGCGGCGCCGCGCACACCACGCGCAACGTGTTCGGCATCCAGGTCCCGATGGCGACCGCCGTCGCCGACGTGGCCGGTGCCCGCCGCGACTACATGGACGAGTCCGGCGGCCGTTACGTGCACGTCATCGCGGACGGCGGCGTCGGCTGGTCCGGCGACCTGCCGAAGGCCATCGCCTGCGGTGCGGACGCCGTGATGATGGGCTCCCCGCTGGCCCGCGCGACGGACGCGCCGGGCCGCGGCCGCCACTGGGGCATGGAGGCCGTTCACGAGGACGTGCCGCGCGGCAAGCTGGTGGACCTGGGCTCGGTCGGGACGACCGAGGAGGTCCTGACCGGCCCCTCGCACACCCCGGACGGCTCGATGAACATCTTCGGCGCCCTGCGCCGCGCGATGGCCACCACGGGCTACAGCGACCTCAAGGAGTTCCAGCGCGTCGAGGTGACGGTCGCGGACTCGCAGCACCGCCGCTGAGTTTCCCGTACGTACGCCGGAGGGCCCGGACCGCAAGCGCGGTCCGGGCCCTCCGGGCTTTCGCGTTACGCGCCCTTGCGCGCACCGGCGACGGCACCGACGGCGCCGAGGGCCAGGAAGAGGTACGTCTTGAAGTCGGCCGCTTCGCTGTACGCGTCCGTGAGGGCGCTGAAGTGGTCGAAGAAGATGCTGGTCGCCGACTCGTGCGCGAGGTCCGAGAGCACGATCGAGATGCCCGCGAGCTGACCGATGTACACGGCGCCGACGGAGAGCAGGGCGCTGACGACGGTCAGGGCCGGGTTGGCGCCGCCGAGCTTGCTCGCGGCGAAGCCGACGAGGAAGCCCACACCGACGGCGAGGTAGCCGATCTCGTGCTCGAAGTTGCCGAGGATGAGGCCGTAGACGAGCGCGCCGACGACCGCCGCCACCACGCCCGCGCCGAGACCGAGCGCGATGTTGTTGCGGGCCGGAGGCGCCGGGGTGAAGGGCGCGGGGCCGCCGCCGAACGGGGCGCCGGGCTGCTGGCCGGCGAACGGGTTGCCGCCCTGGGGCTGACCGCCGTAGGGCTGGTTCGGCGGTGGTACGGACTGGCTCATGCTGGGTTCTCCCCCTGGGGACGTCTTACGCACTGCTGTGCGAGGAGTGACGCCGCAGGCTAGCAGCCGGTTCCGACATCGGCCCACCGGAATCCTTGGGGGGACTGGGCTGAGGGCCCGTCATCACAGCCGGTGGGCGGCTCCGGCGGGGGTCGCGCCCCGGGTGTCCAGGAGCAGCTGCGCCTTCACGGCGAGGCCCTGGAGGTCGTACGTACGGTGTTGCTGGAGCAGCACCGTGAGGTCCGCGCCGGCGGCCGCCTCGTAGAGCGAATCGGCGCGGGGGACGGGGAGTTGGCGGACGCGCCAGTCCAGGACGTGCGGGTCGTGGAAGCCGATCTGGGCGCCCATGTCCATCAGCCGGGTGGCGATCTCGCGGGCGGGCGACGCCTCCTGGTCGGCGAGGTCGGGCTTGTAGGTGACGCCCAGCAGCAGAATGCGCGCGCCGCGCACCGCTTTCCCGTGCTCGTTGAGGAGGGTGGCACAGCGCTGGATCACGTACTGCGGCATCCGCTCGTTGATCTCCTGCGCCAGCGAGACCATCCGCAGCGGGGGGCCGGGGGTGCGGTGGTGGTACGGGAGATGGCCCGGGTCGACCGGGGCGCCGTGGCCGCCGACGCCGGGGCCCGGGCGGAAGGGCTGGAAACCGAAGGGCTTGGTCTCGGCGCACCGGATGACGTCCCAGAGGTCGACGCCCAGATCGTGGCAGAGCACCGCCATCTCGTTGACCAGGGCGATGTTGACGTACCGGAAGTTGGTCTCCAGGACCTTTGTCATCTCGGCCTCGCGGGTGCCCCGGGCCCGGACCACCTTGTCGCTGAGCCGGCCGTAGAAGGCGGCGGCGGATTCGGTGCAGGCGGGGGTGAGGCCGCCGATGACCTTGGGGGTGTTGGCGTAGACATGGGCGCGGTTGCCCGGGTCGAGCCGGCTGGGGGAGTGCGCGAGGTGGAAGTCGCGCCCGCCGCGCAGGCCCGAGCCCTCCTCCAGGATCGGGAGCAGGAAGCCTTCCGTCGTACCGGGCGGAACGGCCGACTCCAGGAGCACGGTGGTGTGCGGGCGCAGCCGGGCGGCCAGGGCGCGGGCCGCGTCGGCGACGGCGCTCAGGTCCAGGGTGCGGTCGGGGCCGAGCGGGGTGGGCGCGCAGATCACGGCGGTGCGGACGCGGCCCAGCTCGGCCTGGTCGGTGGTGGGCCGGAAGCCCAGCGAGAGCATGCGGCGGATGTCGGAGGCCGGCAGCGATCCCTCGACCGGGGCCCGGCCCGCGGCGACCTCCGCGAAGGCCCGGGGGTCGGTGTCGTAGCCGATGGTCTGGATACCGGCGTGGACGGCGGCCTGGGCCAGGGGTAGGCCGAGGTGACCGAGTCCGATGACGGCGAGGTCTGCAGGCACTGGGTGGGCCGTCCTTCCCTTAAGACCAGGAGACAGAAAGCGCAACCGCTGTGGACAGCGCTATGTCAGGTTAGGCGTAAATATGACCTATATGTCGCATTGCGGGGCCCTTGTCGTCCGGGTGTTGTCCACAGGCGGTGGCTGAAGTCGCGCGGCGCGGACAGAATCGATCTGTGGGCACGGGCGCCGAACGCATGGTCGGGGCCGCGATCCGTGCCGGACCACCCCGAGCAACCGGGAGGCAGCGGTGAGGACAGCGACACTGGGACCCGCGGAGCGCGCCGAGGCGCTTGCCGCCATGGCCGAGCGCGAACTGGACGTGCTGGTCGTGGGAGCGGGCGTGGTCGGCGCCGGGACGGCGCTGGACGCGGTCACCAGAGGGCTCTCGACCGGTCTGGTCGAGGCGCGCGACTGGGCGTCCGGCACGTCGAGCAGGTCGAGCAAGCTGATCCACGGCGGCCTGCGCTATCTGGAGATGCTGGACTTCGCCCTGGTCAGGGAGGCGCTGAAGGAGCGCGGGCTGCTGCTCGAACGGCTCGCCCCGCATCTGGTGAAGCCGGTGCCCTTCCTCTACCCCTTGCAGCACAAGGGCTGGGAGCGGCTGTACGCCGGTTCCGGGGTCGCGCTGTACGACGCGATGTCGGTCTCCTCCGGGCACGGCCGGGGCCTGCCCACGCACCGCCATCTCTCCCGCCGCCGGGCCCTGCGCGTCGCCCCGGCCCTGAAGCGGGACGCCCTGGTGGGGGCGTTGCAGTACTACGACGCCCAGATGGACGACGCCCGCTATGTCGCCACCCTGGTGCGCACCGCGTCCGCGTACGGCGCGCAGGTGGCGAACCGGGCGCGGGTGACCGGCTTCCTCCGGGAGGGCGAACGGGTCGTCGGCGCCCGCGTGGAGGACGTCGAGGCGGGCGGTACGTACGAGGTCAGGGCCAAACAGGTGGTCAACGCGACCGGGGTCTGGACGGACGACACCCAGTCGCTGATCGGCGAGCGCGGCCAGTTCCACGTACGGGCCTCCAAGGGCATCCACCTGGTCGTCCCCAAGGACCGCATCCACTCCTCGACCGGCCTCATCCTGCGCACCGAGAAGTCCGTGCTCTTCGTCATCCCCTGGGGCCGGCACTGGATCGTCGGCACCACGGACACCGACTGGGACCTGGACAAGGCGCACCCGGCCGCCTCCAGCGCCGACATCGACTATCTGCTCGAACATGTGAACGCGGTCCTGTCGACGCCCCTGACCAGGGACGACGTCGAGGGGGTGTACGCGGGCCTGCGGCCGCTGCTGGCCGGTGAGTCGGACGCCACCAGCAAGCTGTCGCGCGAGCACACGGTCGCCCACCCGGTGCCCGGCCTCGTCGTCGTCGCGGGCGGCAAGTACACGACGTACCGGGTGATGGCGAAGGACGCCGTGGACGAGGCGGTGCACGCCCTCGACCAGCGGGTCGCGGACTGCGTCACCGAGGACGTCCCGCTGCTGGGCGCTGAGGGCTACCGCGCCCTGTGGAACGCGCGCGCCAGGATCGCCGCCCGCACCGGCCTCCATGTCGCCCGGGTGGAGCATCTGCTCAACCGGTACGGCTCGATGACCGAGGAGATCCTTGAGCTGATCGTCTCCGACCCCGGGCTGGGCGAACCGCTGCCGGCCGCCGACGACTACCTGAAGGCCGAGATCGTGTACGCCGCCTCGCACGAGGGCGCGCGGCACCTGGACGACGTACTGACCCGGCGCACCCGGATCTCCATCGAGACCTTCGACCGGGGCACCCGCTCCGCCCGGCTCTGCGCCGAGCTGATGGCGCCGGTCCTCGGCTGGGACGCAGGCCGCATCGACCGGGAGACCGAGCACTACGAGAAGCGGGTGGAGGCGGAACGCGAGTCGCAGCGCCAGCCGGACGACCTGACGGCGGACGCGGCGAGGCTGGGGGCGCCGGACATCGTGCCGCTGCTGTGACCTCGCCCCGGCCGGAGTCCGGTTCCGGCTGTGACTCCGGTTCCTGGCAGAACTCCGCTTCCGGGAACCGAGCCGGAAACCACGCCGGGAGCGGCATCAGGACCCGGCACCGGGACCGGTCCCGGGGTGAGGGACAATGAACGCTCTGCCAGGGCGGGTTGATCGCAGAGGGGACGCATGTCGGAGGCGGAGCAGGCACGGGAGCCCCAAGGGGACACGGACGGACGTCTCCTGGCGGGGCGCTACCGGCTGGGGAAGGTGCTCGGCCGGGGCGGTATGGGCACGGTCTGGCGTGCCGTCGACGAGACCCTGGGCCGCACGGTCGCGGTCAAGGAACTGCGCTTCCCGTCGGCCATCGACGACGACGAGAAGCGCCGCCTCATCACGCGTACGCTGCGCGAGGCAAAGGCGATCGCGCGCATCCGGAACAACGGCGCGGTCACCGTCTACGACGTGGTGGACGAGGACGACCGGCCGTGGATCGTCATGGAGCTCATCGAGGGCAAGTCGCTGGCCGAGGCGGTCCGCGAGGACGGGGTCCTGACGCCGAAGCGGGCCGCCGAGATCGGCCTCGCCCTCCTCGACGTGCTGCGCTCCGCGCACCGCGAGGGCATCCTGCACCGCGACGTGAAGCCGTCCAACGTGCTGATCGCCGAGGACGGCCGGGTCGTGCTGACCGACTTCGGGATCGCCCAGGTCGAGGGCGACCCGTCGGTCACCTCCACCGGCATGCTCGTCGGCGCCCCCTCCTACATCTCGCCGGAGCGGGCACGCGGCCACAAACCGGGACCGCCCGCCGACCTCTGGTCGCTCGGCGGCCTGCTCTACGCGAGCGTCGAGGGCTCCCCGCCGTACGACAAGGGCTCCGCCATCGCGACCCTGACCGCCGTCATGACCGAGCCGCTGGACCCGCCGAAGAACGCGGGCCCGCTGAAGGAGGTCATCTACGGGCTGCTCACCCGGGACCCCGAACAGCGGCTGGACGACGCCGGGGCACGTGCCCTGCTCACCGACGTCATCAGCGCCTTCGAGCAGCCGGAGCGCCCCGTTCCGCCGCCCGCCGACGCCACCCAGGTCATGGCGCTGCCCAAGGGCGTCGCCGACGCCGGGCCCGCGTCCGGTGACACGGGCGAGGGCGCCAGGGACCGGCTGCGCGGCGCGCTGCGCTCCGTGCGCAACGCCAGGACGCCCGCCGCCGGTGCGGCGGCCGCCGCCCCCGTCGCCGCACCGCCCGTCCCGGCCCGCCCGGCCGCCGCACCCGGCGCCGCGTCCCCCTCCGGGACCGTGCCGCCGCAGCGCCCGGCCTCCTCGCCGGTCACCGCGCCCCGGGCGTCCCTCACGGACGTGGTCCCGCGCCGCACCCTCGCGATCATCGCGGCCGTCATCGTGCTCGCGGTCCTCGGCACGGTGCTGGCGCTCACCCTCGGCGGGGGCGACGACAAGCCCGACGACTCCGGCGGGAAGAACACCGGCGCCTCCGCCCCCGCCGGGGCGCCGAGCGCCGACGCCCCGTCCGGCTCCTCCGACGCCGCCCAGGGCGACAGCGGCAAGGAGCGGGACACCGGCCAGGGCGAGGACAAGGGTCAGGACAAGGGCGAGGACGACGACGCGGCCGGTGAGCAGGGCGAGGACGGCAAGAAGGACGGCAGGACCGAGGACGCCGTGCCCGCCGGCTACCGCACGGTGACCAACAAGCGGTTCCACTTCTCCATCGCGATGCCCGAGGGCTTCAGCTTCGACACCAACTCCGGCCAGGGCGCCGGTGCGATCTACAACGAGGGCGGCGGCTTTCCCCGTCTCCAGGTCGACTACACCTCCTCGCCCGGGAAAGACGCCGCCGCCTCGTGGAACTCCGCCCGGGGCGGGGTCGCCGCCACCAGCACGAAGTACCACCACCTGGGCATCAAGAAGGTGTCGTACAACGGCTATCCGACCGTCGCCGACTGGCAGTTCGAGCGTACGCAGCAGGGGCAGCGGGTCCGGGTGCTCAACCGGGGCTTCAAGGCCGACGGCAGCCACGGCTACGCGATCATGATCAGCTGCAAGGCCGACGAGTGGGACGGCAAGGAGTGCCGGGCGCTGCGGAAGGCGGCGTTCGCCTCGTTCAAGCCGGTCGACTGAGCCGGCGGCGGGATTCGGGGCGGCCGCGCCGCCGGTTGCGCGGACCCTGCCGCGCGGTCGCCACTTGCCACGTATGGTGAGAGTCCGGAGACCGTACGCAGCCGGAACACGCAGTCAATTGCACCGCGAGCGACTGCGATTGACCGATTCGGCGCGGTCTCCGTGACCGGGGGACAGCGCGCTCTGGGGAGGCGTCGTGGACGACTACGCGGGTCGGGTGCTCGCCGACCGCTACCGCCTTCCGCTGCCCCCGTCCGACGCGTACGAACTCGTGGAGACACGGGCCTTCGACACCTACAGCGGGCAGGAGGTCCTGGTCCGTCAGGTGCCGCTGCCCGAGATCGTGGACGCGGAGTTCGTGGAGGGCGACGGCCGGACGTCCGCCGCGCCGAGCACCGCCCGGCGGCCCGCCGACCCGGCCGTGCGGCGCGCCATCGAGGCCGCCCAGGCGGCGGCCCAGGTGCCCGACCATCCGCGCCTGGACCAGGTCTTCGACGTGTTCGCGGAGGCGGGCTCGCTCTGGATAGTGAGCGAACTCGTGGCGTCCCGCCCGCTCGCCGCGCTGCTCGCGGAGCGCCCGCTGAATCCCTACCGGGCCGCCGAGATCGGCTCCGACGTGCTGACCGCGCTGCGCGTGCTGCACGCGCATGGCTGGACCCACCGCAACATCACCGTACGCACGGTGCTCGTCTGCGACGACGGGCGCGTCGTCCTCACCGGCCTCGCCGCCGGGGCGGCCGAGGAGGCGCTGTGCGGCTACAGCCCGGTGCCGAGCCCCGACGACGAGGAGCCGGCCGAGGAGGGCTTCGGCGGCCCCGCCGTCGAGACCGCCCCCACCGGCCCGTACATCCCGCCCACCGGCCTGCTGCCCGCCTCCCGGGGGCCGGCGGCGATAGAGTCCGGCCGCCCGTACGACTCCGAGGAGGACTCCGAGGACGGCTCCGCCGAGGACCCCGCCTCCCGGCCGGTGCCGCCCGCCGGGTTGCCCCTGCCCGCCGCCGGGGCGGACAGCGCCGCGCGTGCCCGGGCCGGGGCGATCGCCGCGTACCGGGCCGGTACCCGCGCCGCCGCCCGCCGGGAGGCGCCCCCGGACCGGGACGAGTGGGCGCGGGACACCGCACCGTCGGGCCCCGGCGCGCCGGGCCGCCCCCGGGACGAGGACACCGCCGAGCCGTGGAGCGCCCTGCCGCCGGGGCGGGGTGACGCTTACGGGGACGATGCGTACGGCGACGACGTGTACGGCGCTGCCCCCGACCGGCCGCGTCCCGAGCTGCCGCAGCTGCCCGGGGGCTGGGTGCGGGACCCGGACGCGTCGGGGGCGTACGACGCCCACCCCTACGACGACGGGGAGGACGACGGTCCGGCGCCGCGCCGTCTCCACCTCGCCGGCACCTGGGACGACGGGCCCGCCGCCGGGCGCCCCGTGCCCGCGGGCGGCTCCCGCGACGCGCTGCGCGCCGACGCCGCCCGGCGCGGCACACCCCCGGGCGCCCGCGCCGAACTGCCCCCGCCGGACCGGGACGCGTACACCCCCGGGGCGCCCGGCCACGGCCCCGACGCCCCGAGCCCCGACGCCCCCGCGGACCGCTGGGGCGACGAGGACCCCGGGACCCCCGGCGCGGCCGGGTACCGCGGGCCCGCCACCGCGCTCGCCGCCGAGCGGGCGCGGCAGGCGCGGATCACCGTCGTCGGCGCGGTCACCGAGCGGTGGGCGCCGGAGCAGGCCGGGCCGGTGCACGGCAACTGGCAGCTGGCGCCGCCCATCGGGCCCGCCACCGACCTGTGGGCCCTCGGCGCACTGCTCTTCCGCGCCGTCCAGGGGCACGCGCCCTACCCCGAGGACAGCGCGGCCGAGCTGGTCCAGATGGTGTGCGGCGAACCGCCCGCCTTCGCCGAGGAGTGCGGGCCGCTGCGCCCGGTCGTGGAGTCGCTGCTCAGGCAGGACCCCACCGAACGGCCCGATGTGGAGGAGCTGAGCGGCTGGCTGCGCTCCCTCGTACGGTCGGCGCCGGAGCCGGAGGCCGGATTCGACATCGTGCCGCTGCCCGCCGAGGACGCCACCCGGCTCCCCGTCGTCCGCAGGCGCGGCGAGCTCGTCCGTAAGCGGCGCGCCAAGCGCGGCGGAGGGACGCACGCCCGGCACCGGCAGAACCGGGACGCCGTGGACCGCACCGCCGTCACCCACCACGAGCCACGCCTGAAGCCGTCCCGCGAGCCCCGCGCGCCACGGGAACCCCGCGCGCTGCGCGAGGGCGACCAGCCGCGCCGGCTCGGCCGGACGCTGCTCGTCCTCATCATGCTGGCGCTCGTCGCGGCCATCGCGTACGCCGTGCTGTTCCTGCCCGGGTCCGGCGAGGACGACAAGGGGGCCGGGCCCGCCCCCTCCCGTACCGCGTCCGCACCACCCGCCGCCACGACGCCCGAACCGACGACGGGCGCGTCCGGGAAGCCGTCCGCGCCCGCCTCCTCCGGGGCGCAGAAGCCGCAGACCAGCCGGTCCGCCGCAGCGCTCGCGCCCGGGTACACCCTGCGCAAGGACGCCGAGGGCTTCGAGGTCGGGCTGCCCAAGGGCTGGCAGCGCAGCCCCGCCAACGCGGAGCGTCAGATCCGCTACGGCAGCGACGGGTTCAGCGTGCTCATCGTCCCCGGCCGCGACACCGCCAAGGCCAACGGCAGCGACCCGCTCGACTACCAGCGGGACAAGGAGCCGGAGCTGAAGCCGTTCCGGGATTCCAGCTGGTCGTCGGCGAGCGGGCTGCGGCGTACGGACGTCGGCCGACAGGCCATGGCCGAGGGCCAGTTCACCTGGCAGGACGCCAACGGCCGCGAGGTGTACGTCCGTAACCTCGTCATGCTCGTCGGCGGGCGGTACCACATCCTCCAGGTCATCGGCCCCGAGGACGAGCGCGACCGGATCACCGAGATCTACCAACAGGCCAGCGTCTCCTACCGTGTGACGGGCTGACGCACGGGATTCGCATCACAGTGCGGTCTCGTGGGCGATGCGAGGTTCCGTGGCCGCGCGTCCCCTCCGTAACCTGTCTTCCGAAGCAACGGGGGCGGGGACACAGGTGGATCGATCACAGGGCACGGAAGCGGGGCTGCTGCTGGCCGGGAGGTACCGGCTGGGCGAGGTCCTCGGACGCGGCGGCATGGGCAAGGTGTGGCGCGCCCACGACGAGGTGCTGCACCGCACGGTCGCCGTCAAGGAGCTGACCGCCGGTCTTTACGTGGCCGAGTCGGACCGGGTCGTGCTGCACGCCCGGACCCAGAAGGAGGCCCGCGCGGCCGCCCGGATCACCCACCCCGGCGTCGTCACCGTCCATGACGTGGTCGAGTACGACAACCGGCCGTGGATCGTCATGCAGTACGTGGACGGGCCGTCGCTCGCCGACCGGGCGAAGGAGTCCGGCGGTGAGATCGAGGCCCGCGAGGCCGCCCGGATAGGGCTGCACGTGCTGGGCGCGCTGCGCGCCGCGCACGGGGCCGGGGTGCTGCACCGGGACGTGAAGCCGGGCAACGTGCTGCTCGCCCGGGACGGCCGGGTGCTGCTCACCGACTTCGGGATCGCCGCGATCGAGGGCGACTCCACCATCACCAGGACCGGTGAACTCGTCGGCTCCATCGACTATCTGGCGCCCGAGCGGGTACGCGGCGGCGACCCCGGCCCCGCCTCCGACCTCTGGTCCCTGGGCGCCACGCTGTACACGGCCGTCGAGGGGCGCTCGCCGTTCCGCCGGACGTCCCCCATATCGACCATGCAGGCCGTCGTCACCGAGGAACCGCCGCCGCCCGGCCGGGCCGGGCCGCTCGCCCCCGTCATCACCGCGCTGCTGCGCAAGGAGCCGGCGGACCGCCCGTCGGCCGCCGAGACCGAGCGGATGCTCCTGGAAGCCATGGAGGGCCGCTCGCCCCGGGCCGCCCAGGCGTTCGTCCCGACGCAGCAGGTCTCCGGGGACATGCTGCGCGGCGGCACCGCGGTGCTGCCCCAGCCCGGGCCCGCCGTGCAGCCGGTCCCGGCCCCCGCCCCGGCGCCCCGCCGCAGCCGGTGGCGTATCAGGGTCCTGGTCGTCGCCCTGGCCGCGGTGATCGGCGGCGGCGCGGCCACCGCCGCGATGATGTACGCGCACCGCACCGAGGCGGCCGGCGGCACGGACGGCGGCACGGCCGCGCACGGCACCCGTACCCCGGGGCCGGTCACGCCGACGCCGACCCCGACGCCCACACCGAGCCCCTCGGACACCGTGAGGCAGGACGTGCCGGACGGGTGGCGGCGCGTCGTGGACCCGTCCGGGTTCAGCGTGCTGCTGCCGGAGGGCTGGAAGCGCGTGGTCACCGACAACAACATCGACTACACCCCCGATGACGGTGTGCACTACCTCCGGGTCAGCTCCGACGCGTCCCCCGACTACGACCACCCCTACGACCACATGATCGGTCTGGAGGAGCAGCTGAGCACCCGGCTGCCCGACTACGAGCGGATCGAGCTGAACAGCAACGTCTACCGCGATCACATCGGGTCCGTCTGGGAGTTCACCTGGACCGAGAAGAACGGCGAGGCGCGGCACGCGATCGACCAGATGTACCTCGCGCGGGACGGCGGCCCGGAGTACGCGCTGTACATGACGGGCCCGGCGGACGACTGGGACGACACCCGCGACCGGTTCAACGCGATCCTCCGCAGCTGGCGGCCCCCGGCCGAGCAGTAGTCCGCCGGGCCATAGCCCCTGATCAGGGCTTATGCCGCCAGTGATCACTGGCTGAGTTGGCGAGGCTGTGGCGGGACTCCGGGAGAGACGGTGAAAAGGTGTTACCCACGGGTACCCAAAGCCCTTCCGCCGACGTACTCTCGCCCTCATGACGGACTCGCAGGCCCCCACGTCCCCCGCCGCCGCCACGGCCGGCACCAACCCCGTGGCCGCCGCCCCCGCGGGCGTGCGCACGGCCGCCGATGTCGTGACGCCGGAGGTCGTCGCCCGGCTGACGCGCGGGGTCACCGGCTCCGGCCGCACCGCCAACCACACGCCGTTCACCGGCGAGAAGCTGGCCGACCTGCCGGAGTCCACCCCCGAGGACGTGGCCGCCGCCTTCGCGCACGCCCGCGCCGCCCAGCCCGCCTGGGCCGCCCTGCCGGTCCGGGCCAGGGCCGCGGTGCTGCTGCGCTTCCACGACCTGCTCATGGACCGTCAGTCCGAAGTCCTCGACCTCGTCCAGCTGGAGACCGGCAAGGCCCGCCTCCACGCCCACGAGGAGGTCCAGGCGGTCGCCGTCGCCGCCCGGCACTACGGCCGCAGGGCGGCCGCGTATCTGAAGCCGAAGCGGCACACCGGGGTCGTGCCGGCGCTCACCAAGGTCACCGAGCTCCGTCAGCCGCGCGGTGTCGTCGGCCAGATCGCTCCCTGGAACTACCCGCTGGAGCTGTCCGTCGGCGACGCGCTGCCCGCCTTCGTCTCCGGCAACGCCGTGGTGATGAAGCCCGACACCGAGACCGCGCTGACCGCCCTGTGGGCCCGCGACCTGCTGATCGAGGCGGGGCTCCCGGCCGAGGTCTTCCAGGTCGTCATCGGCGACGGACCGGTCGTCGGCCCGGAGGTCGTCAAGCACGCCGACTACGTCTCCTTCACCGGCTCCACCCGCACCGGCCGCGAGGTCGCCCAGGGCGCGGCCGCCCGGCTCGTCGGGGTCTCGCTGGAGCTCGGCGGCAAGAACGCCATGCTGGTCCTGGCCGACGCCGACGTGGAGAAGGCCGCCGCCGGCGCCGTCCGCGCCTGCTTCTCCTCGGCCGGACAGCTCTGCATCTCCATCGAGCGGCTGTACGTCCACGAGTCGGTCGCCGACGACTTCGTGGAGCGGTTCGCCGCGCGTACCAAGGCGATGCGGCTCGGCAGCTCCCTCGCGTACGGCGCCGACATGGGCTCGCTGGTCGGGACACGGCAGCTGGAGACCGTCAGCCTGCATGTCGCCGAGGCCGTCGAGAAGGGCGCCAAGCTGGTCGCCGGCGGGGTCGCCCGCCCGGACATCGGCCCGCTCTTCTACGAGCCGACAATCCTGGACGGCGTCGAGGCGCCCATGGCCGTGTGCGCCGAGGAGACCTTCGGCCCGGTCGTCTCGATCTACCGCTTCCGCGACGAGGACGAGGTCGTGGACCTGGCCAACGCCACCCCGTACGGCCTGAACTCCAGTGTCTGGACCAAGGACTCCCGGCGCGGCCACCGCGTCGCCGCCCGGCTGCGCACCGGCACCGTCAACATCAACGAGGGGTACGCCCCCGCGTACGGCAGCGTGCAGTCCCCGATGGGCGGCATGAAGGACTCCGGTCTCGGCCGGCGCCACGGCTCCGAGGGCATCCTGAAGTACACCGAGGCCCAGACCGTCGCCCAGCAGCGGCTGATCCCGCTCGCCCCGTCCTTCGGGATGGACGACGAGAAGTACGCCGCGTTCATGACCCGCAGCCTGAAGGCGATGAAGGCGTTCCGCCTGCGCTGAGCCCGCCGACCCCCTCGTACCACTTCTGTCCTTTTCTGTCCTTTTCGTATCGAGGAGTGCCATGTCCCAGGACAGCCCTGCCCAGAATCAGGACCGGCCGGCCGGTGCGGCCGATGACGCCGCGTACGACTACGACGTGATCGTCGTCGGGTCCGGCTTCGGCGGTGCGGTCTCGGCGCTGCGGCTGACCGAGAAGGGATACCGGGTCGGCGTCCTGGAGGCGGGGCGCCGCTTCACCCCGGGCACCCTGCCGAAGAACTCCTGGGACCTGAGGAACTACCTCTGGGCGCCCGCCCTCGGCCTCTTCGGCATCCAGCGCGTGCACCTGCTCGGCAAGGTGATGGTGCTGGCCGGCGCCGGGGTGGGCGGCGGCTCGCTGAACTACGCCAACACGCTGTACGTGCCGCCCGCCCCGTTCTTCGAGGACCGGCAGTGGGCGCACATCACGGACTGGCAGGACGAGCTGAAGCCGTACTACGACCAGGCCAAGCGGATGCTCGGGGTCCGGCTCAACCCCACGACGACCCCCTCCGACGTCCACCTCAAGGCGACCGCCGAGGCCATGGGCGTCGGCGACACCTTCCACCTCGCCCCGGTCGGCGTCTTCTTCGGCGACGGCCGGGACGCGGACGGCGCCGCGCGCGCCAAGCCCGGCGGGACGGTCGCGGACCCGTACTTCGGCGGGGCGGGCCCGGCGCGCAAGGCGTGCACCGAGTGCGGCGAGTGCATGACCGGCTGCCGGCACGGCGCGAAGAACACCCTCAACGAGAACTACCTCCACCTCGCCGAGAAGGCCGGCGCGGTCATCCACCCCATGACCTCCGTCGTCGGCGTCACCGAGCACCCGGAGGGCGGCTACCGCGTCGCCACCGTGCCCACCGACCGCCGCCGGAAGGCGAAGCCCACGGACCTGCGCGCCCGGAAGGTGGTCGTCGCGGCGGGCACGTACGGCACCCAGACCCTGCTGCACACCATGAAGGACAAGGGACTGCTGCCCCGGCTCTCCGCGCGGCTCGGGGAGCTGACCCGTACCAACTCCGAGGGGCTGGTCGGCGCCCAGACCTCCGACCGGCGCTACCGCAAGAAGCACGGTACGAAGCCCGACTTCACCAAGGGCGTCGCCATCACCTCGTCCATCCACCCGGACGCCAACACCCACATCGAGCCCGTCCGCTACGGCAAGGGCTCCAACGCCATGGGCGGCATGACCATCGTCCAGGTCCCCTACAGCGCCCACCGGGTCCGCGCCTGGTTCGGCAATCTGGTCAAGCACCCCACGATCGCCGTCCGCTCGCTCTCCAACCGGCGCTGGTCGGAGCGCGTCATCATCGGGCTCGTCATGCAGTCGCTCGACAACTCCCTGACCGCCTACCGCAAGCCGGGCGGCATCGGCAAGGGCCTGCTCACCGCCCGCCAGGGCCACGGCGCGCCCAACCCCACGCAGATCGCCGAGGCGACGCAGAGCGCGACCCTGCTCGCCGAGGAGATCAACGGCTTCCCCGGGTCCAACATCGGTGAGCTGATGGGCACCCCGCTCACCGCCCACTTCCTCGGCGGCTGCCCGATCGGCGCCACCGCGGAGGAGGGCGTCATCGACCCGTACCACCGGCTCTTCGGGCACCCGGGCATCTCGGTGGTCGACGGCTCCGCGGTCTCCGCGAACCTCGGCGTCAACCCGTCGCTGACGATCACCGCCCAGGCGGAGCGCGCGATGTCGTTCTGGCCGAACAAGGGCGAGCCGGACCGGCGCCCGGCGCAGGGTGAGGCGTACGAGCGGCTGGCGGCGGTGGAGCCGCAGGCGCCGGCGGTCCCGAAGGAGGCGTTCGGCGCGCTCCGGCTGCCGTTCCTGGGGATGCCGGCGGTGCCGCCGAAGGGGAAGGCGTAAAAGCCAGGACAGGCCCCGGGGAACAGCAGAAGGGGCTGCACCCCCCTCCCAGTGCAGCCCCTCACGCTGTAACCGGTCCATCGTTCAACAACCGACAACCGGTGTTCCGCATGCATGACCTGCCGGACCCCCGGATGGTTGTCCTCGCACTGATGAAATCCTTATGTGAGGTGGATCACTCCGCTTGTCGTGCCCGATCCGTGATCTGTTTTCGGGCAACTTTTCCCGCGCGCCCCCGGTCGTACCCCCTGTCGCCGCCACAGCGGTCACACAGCCCCCGACGACCCCGAAGGCCCCAGATGAGAAGCACGACCCCGTTCCGCCGTGCGGCGGGCATCGTCGCCTCGGCCGGCCTGCTGGCGGGCGGTCTGCTCACGCTGAGCAGCCCCGCTCAGGCGGCCGGTCCCGAGTTCACGATCGGCGGCCCCGCCGAGACCGCCCTGCACCCGTATCCGGCCACGGGCTCCCCGCAGCGGGCGAGCCTGGACATCACGGTGACCAATCCGTCCGAGGACGAGGAGAACGGCGTCTTCGGGGACGAGTACACCGTCCGCTTCGACCTCGGGAAGCTGGCGGGCGTCGCGGACGTGTCCTTCGAGAAGGACAGCAGCCTGGACTGCGAGCGGACCGGGACCACCGCCGTCTGCCACGACTACGGGATCTGGCCCGGCCTGAGCACCCTCGCCGAGCTCCAGGTCAGCGCCGCCGAGGGCAGCGAGGACGGCGACTCAGGCACCATCGAGGTCACCGCCGAGGCGGACGGCGTCACCTTCCGCCCGTTCACCGCGCGGGTGTCGATCGGCGGGCCCGACCTGTCGATGAAGCAGCTGCCGCTGAGGACGGAGCTCAAGCCCGGCGACAGCCAGCCGGTGCCCGTCACCTTCACCAACAACGGCACCCGCGCCGCCCAGGGCGTCCTGCTCACCCTGCGCAACACGCGCGGGCTGGAATTCACCGAGCGGTACGAGAACTGCGAGTACAGCGAGGAGGACCTGGGTATGGGCAGCCCCGGCGCCTGGTCCACCGCGCTCTGCACCTTCCCCGGCAGTTACGAGCCCGGCGCCACGTACACGCTGGAAGTGCCGCCCACCTTGCGGGCCACCGAGCGCGCCTTCTACGACACCTTCCTCTACCGGATCGGCGAGGACGGCACCGACGCCCGCGCCGCGCTGCGCTCCGGCGCCCGCTTCAGCCCCGGCAAGGGCGCGAAGCTGGCCCTGCGCAAGGCCCCGGCCGCCCGCTCGGCCGACCTGGACCCGTCGGACAACCAGCAGGAAGCCGACTTCCGGACCGCCAACACCGCCGACTTCGCGGCCTACGGCGACCAGGCCGCGGGCAAGCCGGGCGACACCGTCGACGTGACCCTGGGCTTCCGCAACAAGGGCCCCGCCTGGATCGGCTACATCCGCTCCGGCGAGCCCGTCGCCACCGTCGACTTCACCGTGCCCCACGGCAGCTACGTCGTCTCGAAGCCGGACATCTGCCGGGGCGTGACCGCGGCCGGCGAATACCGCGAGAACCAGGAGAAGGCACCGCGCTACTTCTGCACCACGCCCATGACCGTCCTGGAGGACGCCGACTTCGCCCTGCCGTTCCGGCTGAAGCTCGTCTCGGCGGAGGCCGGGGCGACCGGTGACGTCGTCGTCCGCAACACCCACCTCCAGGCGCCCCCGCTGGCCTTCGACCCGGAGCCCGGCAACAACAAGGCGTCGGTGGTGCTCAACGCCGAGGACTCGGACGCCACGACGGGCGGTTCCGGCAACGGCGGCTCGACGGCCACGGGCGGCTCGTCCTCGTCGGGGACGAGCGGTACGAACGGCACGAGCGGTACGAACGGCTCCGGCTCGTCCTCGTCCGGCACCGGCGGCACTTCCGGCTCCGGCACCACGGGCTCCGGCTCCGGTGACGGCTCCCTCGCCTCCACCGGCACCGTCGCGCTCGCCGCGTCCGGCGCGGCGCTCGTCGCACTGCTCGCGGGCGGCGTCCTGTTCACGGTGTCCAGGCGGCGCGCGACGCGCTGATCCCCGTACACGCGGAAACGGCCGGCCCCGGGCGTCCCCGGAGCCGGCCGTTTCCCCGGAGAGACCTGGCGGTCCCTCCGAGTGACCGGGCTGCTGTCCCCTGCCGACCGGTCACAAACGCCGGTGCGTGGTCCCACGGCGTACACGCGGTACGCCACACACCCCGGCGGAGCCACATGTGGTTCCCCTGACCCGCGCCTGGCCGGCACGGACACCGGGACCAACGAAGCCGCGCCGGACCCGGTCACGCGCCGTACGGGTGAGACTCCGCCCGAACTGGGATACGGCGGGGGAGCGCCGTTCAGACCCGGCCCCGGCACAGTTCCAGCAGCGTCATCGCCAGCGGGGTGCCCGGCTTGCCCAGTGCCTCGCGGTAGCGGACCAGGATCTCCGTCTCGCGGGACAGATTGACCCGGCGGCCGCCCGACGTCATCCGGGCCTCCTGGATCACCGCCGAGACCGCCATCCGCTCCTGGACGAGCCCGATGATCCGGTCGTCCAGGGAATCGATACGGGTGCGGGCGTCGCCGATCAGGGACGCGGCCTCGTCGGTGCGGGCGCCGGTCGTCTCGGCGGCGGTCTTCGCCGCGGGGCTGGTGGTGCTGCTCATGACGGTCTCCCGGTGAGATGCGGCACCCGGGGCCGGACGGGTCCGGAACGCGGAACGCCCCGGGCCTGTCGGCCCGGGGCGCCTGGAACGTTGCTTGTCAGTTGCTCAAGCAGCACGACCATGGCAGCCGGCGGGCCGGATGCCATAGGTAAAGACGAAGGTCGTGTGCTGACGCATGCGGACAGTATGGCCCCTCGCCCCCGGGCCTTACGCACCCGGCCCGGATCGTGAGACGGCGCACACCCCCTCGGACCGGGGCAGGTCGCTTCCGGCCGCCGGTAGAATTGGAGGACCGACCCCTCTCCACCGCCGGAAGGCCGCCCGTGCCAGCAGCACCCCCCGCCGCCCCCGACACCACCACCGACGTGGTCCTGGTAGTCGACTTCGGCGCGCAGTACGCCCAGCTCATCGCCCGCCGCGTCCGTGAGGCCCGGGTCTACAGCGAGATCGTGCCGTCCACGATGCCGGTGGCCGAGATGCTGGCCAAGAACCCCCGCGCGATCATCCTCTCCGGCGGCCCCTCCTCCGTCTACGCCGAGGGCGCGCCCACGCTGGACCGCGCGCTCTTCGAGGCCGGGGTCCCCGTCTTCGGCATGTGCTACGGCTTCCAGCTGATGGCGACCACGCTCGGCGGCACCGTCGACGACAACGGCGCCCGCGAGTACGGCCGCACCCCGCTGACCGTCGCCAAGTCCGGCTCCACGCTCTTCGAGGGCACCCCGGCCGAGCAGTCGGTGTGGATGTCGCACGGCGACGCCTGCTCCGCCGCCCCCGAGGGCTTCACCGTCACCGCGTCCACCGAGGTCGTCCCGGTCGCCGCCTTCGAGAACGACGAGAAGAAGCTCTACGGCGTCCAGTACCACCCCGAGGTCATGCACTCCACGCACGGCCAGCAGGTCCTGGAGCACTTCCTGTACCGGGGCGCGGGCATCGAGCCCACCTGGACCACGGGCAACGTGATCGAGGAGCAGGTCGCCGCGATCCGCGCCCAGGTCGGCGACAAGCGCGCCATCTGCGGCCTGTCCGGAGGCGTGGACTCCGCCGTCGCCGCCGCCCTCGTCCAGAAGGCCATCGGCTCCCAGCTCACCTGTGTGTACGTCGACCACGGCCTGATGCGCCAGGGCGAGACCGAGCAGGTCGAGAAGGACTTCGTCGCCGCGACCGGCGCCAAGCTCAAGGTGGTCGACGCCGAGAAGCGCTTCCTCGACGCGCTGGCCGGCGTCTCCGACCCGGAGCAGAAGCGGAAGATCATCGGCCGCGAGTTCATCCGCGTCTTCGAGCAGGCCCAGCTGGAGATCCTCCAGGAGGACGGCCCCGAGGTCGCCTTCCTCGTCCAGGGCACGCTCTACCCGGACGTCGTGGAGTCCGGCGGCGGCACCGGCACCGCCAACATCAAGTCCCACCACAACGTGGGCGGTCTCCCCGAGGACATCGAGTTCGAGCTGGTTGAGCCGCTGCGCCAGCTGTTCAAGGACGAGGTCCGGATGGTCGGCCAGCAGCTCGGCCTGCCGGACGAGATCGTCCAGCGCCAGCCCTTCCCCGGCCCCGGCCTCGGCATCCGCATCGTCGGCGAGGTCACCAAGGACCGCCTCGACCTGCTCCGCGAGGCCGACGCCATCGCCCGCGAGGAGCTGACCGCGGCCGGCCTGGACCGCGACATCTGGCAGTGCCCCGTGGTCCTGCTCGCGGACGTCCGCAGCGTCGGCGTCCAGGGCGACGGCCGCACCTACGGCCACCCGATCGTGCTGCGCCCGGTCTCCTCCGAGGACGCGATGACCGCCGACTGGTCCCGACTGCCGTACGAGACCCTGGCCAGGATCTCCACCCGCATCACGAACGAGGTCGCCGACGTCAACCGAGTGGTACTCGATGTGACGAGTAAGCCGCCGGGGACGATCGAGTGGGAGTGACGTTTCCCGCAGCCCGCTGACGATGCCGCCGCCCGACGACCGGGCGGCGGCATCGTCGTATGCGGCCCCGGCGCGCAACTCGGCCTCGCCGGCGTTCGAGGCGCGGGGCCCGGGACGGAGCCCCGGTTCCGGGAAGGGGCGGCGGCTACCGGGGCACGCTCGGCCTGGCCCACCTCGTGCTCGGCGCCTGAGCAGGTATCGAACACGCTGACGAAGACACCCTTCCGGTGCGCCCCGATGCGCCGCCCCTCCACCCCGTACGGCACAATTCGCAGCGTTCACAGACGAGTTGACCCGCCGACGGCGGCAACAGGGGCGGGAAAGGGCGGCGTTCTCCGTGGCGTTGGACGAGGCACGACAGGGCGCGCACGGCGGCGGCTGCACCTGCGGGGACTGCCCGCACGGGGCGCGCCAGGGACACCGGCGCGCGGTGGCCGCCTTCCTGGCCAAGCGCGACGAGTTCGCCGCCGGACAGGGGCTGCCCGCCGGGGTCGCCCAGTCGGCGTCCGCGACCCGGCAGTGGGTCTCCGACGAGCTGACCGAGTCCGCGCGCGAGGTGGCCGACCGGGGCCGCGAGGCCGGGGACGCCTGGCTGTACCGGGTGTGGCAGCGCACCCTGGTCGTCGTCTGGGGCGGCCTCGCCGTCCTCGCCCTCGCCGAGGCGGCGACCGCGATCGGCGCGGGCTGGACCCACGCCCGTACCGCCGGACTCGTCGCCGGCCTGGTCACCGCCGGGCTGCTGACCGCCGCCGCCCATGTCCACCGGGCCCGCGGCGGCCTGCTCGCCCCGCTGATCGGTGAGGACAACCGGCTCTCCACCTCCCGCGCGGTCGCCGCGTCCTGGGTGCTGCTCGCCGTGTTCTCCGTGCTCGTCCTCGCCCTCGAACTGGCCGCCGCCTCCGGGCACGCCCGGCGCGACGAGCTGATCGACGGCCTGGACCTGGCGCGCGGCGCCGGCATCGTGGCGGTGCTCGCGCTGGTGTGCGCCGTGGCGGTGGCGGTGCGCCGGGTGGTGAGCGTACGGGTGCTGTCCGGGCGGCTCCAGAAGCTGCGCGCCGACCGGCCGCGCGCGGCGGACCTGCTCACCGACGACTCGGGGCGCGGCGGCTTCACGGATGTGCAGTACGTGCTGGTGTCCACGGTCGCCGTGGTGTTCGCCGCCGTCCGCCTGGCCCGCAGGCCCGAGCAGCTGCCCGACCTGCCGTGGGGCCTCGCCCTCCTGGTGGCCGTGTCGGCGGCCGTCTACTTCACCGGGAAGTTCGCCGAGGGCGGCCGGCCCGTCGTGCTCTCGGTCGTCCGGTCCCGCGAGGCGGGCGACCTGGACGCGCCGATCCGCACCGGGGACGACATCGAGATCCGCGGCGCCGGATTCGTGCCGCCGGGCGCGGGCGCCCCGGACCGGCTGGCCCGCGTCGTGGTGCGGATCGGCACCGTGCACGTCCACGTCCCCTTGGTCCCGGTTCCCGGAGGCTTCGCGAACCCCTCCGACACCCTGCTCACCGTGCCGGTACCGGTCGAGGTCGAACCGGGCACGGCCGAGGTACAGGTGGTGACGGCCGCGGGCACGGAAACACCCCCGATCACCATCGCCGTAACGGACTGACCCCACCCGGCCGCCGCGCCCCCGCCGCCGCGTCCGGCGACCGTCTCCCACGACCACGACCACGACCGCGCCCCGCCAACCCGTACCGCGCCCGATCCCCCCACCCCGTTCGTACGTAAGGTCGGGTGACGGGCCGTACGGTCCGGTGGCGGGCGACACGCGGTCGTGGAAGGCGGGAGCAGCATGTACGGGTACGGCGGGAACGGGCGGGGGCCGGGGCGGGTACAGGGCGAGGGCGGCAGCCTGCGGGACCTCGCGCGGGAGCATGCCCTGCTGCCGCTGCGCATCTTCCTCGGCGTCACCTTCGTGTACGCCGGGCTCGACAAGCTCACCGACAGCGCGTTCCTCCACGCCACCGGCCCGGGGTCGATCGGTGAGCAGATGCACTTTCTCCGCGACTCCGCCGCGATCCCCGGCCTGATCGACCTGGCGCTGAACAGCCCGTCCGGCTTCGGATACGCGATCGCGTTCGGCGAGCTGGCCGTCGGCATCGGCACCCTCCTCGGCCTGTGGGCGAGGATCGCCGCGCTCGGCGGCGCCCTCATCTCGCTGAGCCTGTGGCTCACCGTCAGCTGGCAGACCTCCCCCTACTACCTCGGCAGCGACCTGATCTACCTCATGGCATGGCTGCCGCTGCTGCTGGGCGGAGCCGCGTCGCTCTCCCTGGACGCGCTCCTCGCCGCGCGCCGGCGGCGTATCCGGTAAGCGATCCAGGTCACCCACGCGGCCGTCCACAGCCCGCCGCAGAACAGCGCGATGAAGAACTGCGGCGGGGCGTCCCAGCCGCCCGCCGCGTCCACCGCGTATCCGGCGGCCAGGGACAGCATCACCAGGCCGGTGACGGCCCGCCCCGGCCGGAACTCATGACGCGGCACGGTTGACCTCCAGCTGTCCGTAGTCCACTTCCAGATCCAGGTCGATCGTGCCGCCCGGGGTGCTGCCCTCGGCCGGCGGCATGGTCCGGCGCTGCTCCTGCGTGGCGCGGATGTCCAGATCGCCCTTGCGATGGCCGTCCACCACCACCAGTGCCCCGAACCGGGTCCGCGCGTGCACCCGGACGGTGACCTCCGGAGGGACGTGCACCACGACCCGGCCCGCCCGGGCCTCCACCCGGGTCCCCACGGTCTCGCCCTTCGGCACCGTGATCCGGGTCAGGTCCAGCTCGGCCTGGCCCGAGCCGATCGCGTACAACGGCTGGACCGCGGCGACGGACGCCGGGCGCCACTCCTCGCGCACCCAGTGCGTGCCGATGTCCTTGGGCAGCGAGGCGGCGCCCACCAGCAGCCCGGACGTGATCATCGCCAGCAGCAGCGTGCCGAACCCGGTCCGCCCGATGAACGCGCTGATCAGGATCGCCAGCCCGAACACCCCGAGCGCGGCGGCGAACCCGATCTCCAGGCTCGTGCCCATCGGCTGGGACCCCCAGGTCAGCCCCGTACCGAGACCGCCCGCGACCAGCGCGCCGGCGAACGCCGGGCCCGCGATGGACCGCGGCCCCCGCACCTCCCGCGACCGGGGCGGCGGCGGGCGGAACGGCGCTTCGGGCGTCGCCCCGCGCGGTTCGCCGAGGACCGCGGCGTCGTGCGGCCCCCACAGATAGCCGATCGCCACCTTCCCGGTCGACCCGTCCTTCACTATGGGGTCGCGCCACCACGACGGCCACGACAGCACCGGCGGCGCCTTCACCTCGGGCGGTGCCTCCGACGCGGCCTGCGCGGCCGCCTGGTGCAGCGGGTCCTCCGGACCGGCCTTCTTGCGCGCCTGCGTCCACATGGAGAAGCCGAGGACCGCGAGCGACAGCAGCGCGGAGAACGCCAGCGTGCCGCCGTTGCCCAGCATCGACAGGAAGAGACCGCAGCCGATCAGCGCGCACAGCACCGCGCTCAGCGACGCCAGCTCGACCCGGCCCGACAGCAGCCGCCGCGCCTCGTTCTCCTCCTCGCCCTCCGCCGGGATCAGCAGCCAGGCGAAGCCGTAGAAGATCAGCCCGAAGCCGCCGGTCACCGACAGCACTCCGAGCACGATCCGGAAGATCACCGGATCGACGTCGCAGTACCGGCCCAGCCCGCCGCAGACCCCGGCCACCACCTTGTGCCGCGGGCTGCGGTGCAGGCGCGGAGCGGGGTCCGGGGGAGGTGCGGCGCCGGGCGGCGCGTCCTGGGGAACGGTCATGACTCCATGGTGACGGCCCACCCGCCCCACCGGCACCCGCCCCGACCCTGGCCGGTCCCTGATATTGGCCGGCCCGCCTCTCAGGGATGCCGGACCCCCGCCCCGGGCCCCACCCTGCTACGGTCCCGGCTGTCTCAGGGTCGAAGTGGGGGCCGACCCTGATGCCCTCGCCCGTACGGGCATGTGACGATCGGACCATGCCAGCCGCCACCAGCCGAGCCGCAAGCTCTCACGCCCCCGACCCGGAGGAGCCTCCGCTGCGCAAGCTGTACCGCAGCGCCGACGGCCGGCTCCTCGGCGGTGTGGCGCGCGGACTCGCCGGACACCTCGGACTCCCGGTCGCCTGGCTCCGGTTCGTCTTCCTCGGCCTGTTCTTCGCGGACGGCCTCGGCGCCCTGCTCTACGCGGTGTTCTGGATCGTGGTCCCGCTCGGCGTCGGCGGTGTGGACGGCCCCCGATCCGTCTTCGAGACCGCCCCCGACGGCACCCGCCGCCTCCGCAAACCCGACAAGGGCCAGCTCTTCGCCCTCATCGCGCTGCTCGTCGGCGCCGCCATCTTCGTCGGCAACGTCGACATGGGCAGCAAGGCCGACCGCTACATCTGGCCCAGCCTCCTCATCGGCGCCGGCTCCGTCCTGGTCTGGCGCCAGGCGGACAACGCCCGCCGCGCCCGCTGGATGGAGGTCGGCCGCCGCCGCCGCGTCCTGCAACTGGCCCGCGCCCTGGCCGGAGTCGCCCTCGTCGGCCTCGGCCTCGCCGTCTTCATGGTCGTACGCGGCTCGGCCGCCCAGCTCGGCAACGTCATCACCGCCGCCATCGCCGTGCTCACCGGCATCGCCCTCCTCGCCGGCCCCTACCTCGTCCGCATGACCCAGGACCTCTCCGAGGAACGCCTCATGCGCATCCGGGCCCAGGAGCGCGCCGAGGTCGCCGCCCATGTCCACGACTCCGTCCTGCACACCCTGACCCTGATCCAGCGCAACGCCGACGACGCCGGCGAGGTCCGCCGGCTCGCCCGCGCCCAGGAACGCGAGCTGCGCAACTGGCTGTACAACCCCGAGGGCACCGGCAAGGACGAGGACGACGAGCCCGAGACCCTGGCCGAGGCCGTCAAACGGGCCGCCGCCGAGGTCGAGGACAAGCACGGCGTCCCGCTGGAGGTCGTCGTCGTCGGCGACTGCCCGCTGGACGAGAAGCTGGCCGCACAGATGCAGGCCGCACGCGAGGCGATGGTCAACGCCGCCAAGTACGGTGGCGAGGGCGGCGCCGTCCAGGTCTACGCGGAGGTCGAGGGCCGCACGGTCTTCGTCTCCGTGCGCGACCGGGGACCGGGATTCGACCTGGACTCCGTACCGGGGGACAGAATGGGCGTACGTGAATCGATCATCGGCCGGATGCAGCGCAACGGCGGCACGGCCCGGCTGCGTTCGGTGCCCGGCGGGGGCACCGAGGTCGAGCTTGAGATGGAGAGGACGAGCGATGAACGGGACCAGTGAGGCGACCGGGGGCCAGGAGAACCCGGAGCGCCGGGTACGAGTCGTGCTCGTCGACGACCACCGGATGTTCCGCACCGGCGTCCAGGCCGAGATCGGCCGCACCGAGGAGACCGGCGTCGAGGTCGTCGGCGAGGCGGCCGACGTCGACCAGGCGGTCACCGTCATCACGGCGACCCGCCCCGAGGTCGTCCTCCTCGACGTCCACCTCCCCGGTGGCGGCGGCGTCGAGGTGCTGCGCCGCTGCGCACCCCTGATGGGCACCGCCGAGAACCCGGTGCGCTTCCTCGCGCTCTCCGTGTCCGACGCCGCCGAGGACGTCATCGGCGTCATCCGCGGCGGCGCCCGGGGGTACGTCACCAAGACGATCACCGGCACCGACCTGGTCGACTCCGTCTTCCGGGTCCAGGACGGCGACGCCGTCTTCTCGCCCCGCCTGGCCGGCTTCGTCCTCGACGCCTTCGCCTCCACGGACGCGCCCCCGGTCGACGAGGACCTGGACCGCCTGACCCAGCGAGAACGCGAGGTGCTGCGCCTGATCGCCCGGGGCTACGCGTACAAGGAGATCGCCAAGCAGCTGTTCATCTCGGTGAAGACGGTCGAGTCCCACGTCTCGGCGGTGCTCCGCAAGCTCCAGCTCTCCAACCGCCACGAACTGACCCGCTGGGCGACCGCGCGACGGCTCGTCTAGGCGGCTTCGGTCCTGATCGGGCCGGGGCAGCGAGGGCCGGGGCCTATGCCACCCGGGTCGCCCCCGCGAAGGGCATTTGATCGATGGGCGCGATCCGGACCGGAGCCCCGGGGCGCGGCGCGTGGATCATCCGGCCGTTCCCGATGTACAGGCCGACATGGCTGACGCCCGAGTAGAAGAACACCAGGTCCCCGGGGGCCAGCTGGGAGCGCGGCACCCGCTGCCCGGCGTTGATCTGGGTGTACGTGGTCCGGGGCAGCGACACCCCGGCGGCGCGCCAGGCGGCCTGGGTGAGCCCGGAGCAGTCGAAGGCGTTGGGCCCGGTCGCACCCCATACGTACGGCTTGCCCAGGGCGTTGTACGCGAAGGCGACCGCCTGCGCGGCGCGCGCGTTGGGCGCGGCGACGGCGGCGCGCGGCGCGCCGCGGTCGGCGTGACCGGCCCCGCGCCCGTCCTCGGCGGCGTCGTAGGAGGCGCGCTCGGCCGGGGTGAGGCGGGCGAGCAGGCGGCGGGCCTCGGCCAGCTTGGCGCGGACGGTCGCCCGGTGCTCCTTCAGGGCGGCCTGCCGGGAGGCCAGTTCGGTGAGCTTCCCGGCCGCCTCGGCGCGTACCTGGGCGATCTCCGCGACCTGGCGGCGTACCGAGCGAACCTCGGTGGCCCGGCGCTCACCGGCCCGCTCCGCGTAGGTGGCGCGGCGCAGGTACTGGTCCGGGTCGGAGGAGAGCGCCAGCTGTACGGACGGGTCGATTCCGGCGGACCGGTACTGCGCGGCGGCGTACGCGCCGAGCACGTCGCGGGCGGTGTTGAGGCGGGCGGTCCGGCGGGCGGCCTCGTCGCGCAGGGCGTCGACCGACTTGGCGGCGGCGGCCGCCTCGGACTTCGCGCCGTTGTACTTCTCGGTGGCGACCTCCGCCTCCCGGTACAGCCGGTCCACCTGGGCCTTGACCTGCTTCGCGGTGGGCGCGGGGTCCGCGTGCGCGGCTCCCGGCAGCACGGCGGCCGTCGCGGCTCCGGCGACGGCGAGGGTCGCCGCGGTGCGGGCCGCGGAGGCGGTGATGAGGCGCTGCCTGGGTTTGCGATGCGCTGCCACGGGGGCGGGCGTCCTTCCGTGCGACGGCCCGACGGGGTATACCGGCGGGCTTCTCCGGCGGCCGGCGAGGACGGTTCCTGCTCCACGGCCACCGGGAAGGGACGCTAATCCGAGGTCACGGGAAGGTGTCGTTATGGCGGGTATTGGTCGCTCTTGGCGTGGCATTGTCGCCGAATGACCGCACATGAAGCCCGATTGAACGGGAAAAGCACCCCAGAATCAGGCAAAAAGTGCATTCATCATTCAAGCGACCCGTAGGGCCCACCCTGCCCGGAGCGGTCCGGGGCGAGGGTTCTAGGGTGCGGAACCATGCGCGTACTCATCGATTTCGTCGTCGCCCTGCACATCATCGGCATCGCCGCCCTGCTCGGCGGCTTCCTCGGCCAGATGAAGGCGATGAAGGCCGGCACCGCCCGGTTCGTCCCCGGCATGCTGCACGGCGCGCTGACCATGCTCGTCACCGGCGTCGCCCTGGTCGGCCTGGACCAGGCCGACGACCACCCCGTGAACAACGTCAAGATCGGCATCAAGCTGCTGTTCCTGGTCGTGATCCTGGGGCTCGTCTACGTCAAGCGGGACGAGGAGAAGGTCGAAAAGGGCGCCTTCGCGGCGGTCGGCGCGCTGACCCTGGCGAACATCTTCATCGCCACGCTCTGGACCTGAGCGGCGGACGCGCCTCGAAAGAGGGGGCCGGCCCCGCGCGGACCGGCTCTCTTCCCCGGTCAGGCGGGGCGCACACTCCCGTAGATCGGCATGTAGTAGATCGACTCCTCGCGCACATTCGCCCCGGGCTTCGGTGCGTGGATCATCATCCCGTCGCCCTTGTAGATCCCGACGTGGCTGATGTCGTCGTAGAAGAACACCAGGTCACCGGGTTGCAGATCCGCCGTGGCGATTCGCGTCCCGACGTTCACCTGGTCCCAGGTGGTGCGCGGGATGTCGACGCCCGCCGCCTTCCAGGCCGCCTGCGTCAGTCCCGAGCAGTCGTACGAGGAGGGGCCGGTCGCCCCCCAGACGTACGGCTTGCCGATCTGGGCGCGGGCGAAGGCGAGGACCTTCTCCGCCTTCGTGGAGGCGCTGCTCCCGGAGCCCGTGCCGGTGCCGGAGCCCGAGCCCGTCTCCGTACCGCTGCCGCCCGACTCCTTGGCCTTCCGCTCGGCCTCCTTCTTGGCGGCGGCCTGCTTCTTCGCCAGCTCCGCGGCCTTCCGCTCGGCCTCCGCCTTCTTCTTCCGCTCCAGCTCCGCCAGCCGCGCCTTCTCCTCGGCGGTCAGCTTCGAGAGCAGCGTCCGGGCCTCGGTCAGCTTCGTCTGGACGTTCTGCTTGCTGGTGCGCAGCGCGGCCTGAGACTTGGTCAGCGTCTCCAGGCTTCGCACGGCCGCGGCCCGCTGCTTGGACGCCTTCGCCTGCTGCGTACGGAATTCCGTGACCGCCTGCTGCTGGCGCTCGGCCATCCGGTTCATGAGGTGGGTCTGGGCGAAGAACGACTGCGGGTCGTCGGCCAGGAAGAAGGTCGCGGTCGACGCGAGGCCGCCGTTGCGGTACTGGGCGGCGGCGTAGTTGCCCAGCGTCCTGCGGGCGTCGTTCAGCTTCTCGGTGCGCTTGGCCACGTCGTCCAGGAGCGTGTCGACCCTGGACTTCTGCTGGTCCGTGGCCTCCTTGGCCTGGTTGTACTTCTGGGTCGCGTTGCCCGCCTGCCGGTAGAGGTCGTCCACCTTCTTCTGGACTTCCGCGATGCTCGGCTTCGGGGTGGGCGCGGCCATCGCGCTCTGCGAGGACAGCAGGGTCACCGAGGCCAGCGCCGCCGAGGTCAGCCCGACGGCGGGGGCGGTGGAACGCACCCGGGTGCGCGGTTTGCGATGCGACGCCAAGGCCGGCATCTCCTTCCGTGGACCGCCTACCGGGTTAGCTGTCGGGTTCGGGCGGAACGGAAGGCTGCCCTACGGTCCGGTGGGGGAGGACCGATTCACCCCGGTGATGCGTGTGGGTCCCCGGTTCCGGGCGGGCCCGGATTCGGCGTGGCGGCACGCTCGGCGTAGGTCGCCTCTGGGGGTACGGGCCGTCCGAACGTGCACGCTAGCCAACTCATGGGGCCGCTGTGAAGGTTGATGTGCGATATGCCCGATACATTTCCGTGACCTTTTCGGAGCGGGGCCGGGTGTCAGTGGAGAGCCCGGGCCTGTCCGTCGGACAGGCCCTAGACTCGGACAGCGATGAGCAGCCTCTTTGACGACAGTTTCCTGGCCGGCCTCCAGCAGGAGGAGGACGCGCCCCCGCCGCCCCCCGAGGACCCCGCACCCGAAGCGGTGCCGGAGGGCCTGTTCGCGGGCGTGTTCGACGGGCCCCCGCCGCCCCGTGACGCGTACTACCGCGACGGCGCGCACCGCCCCGTCATCGACCCCGAGGCGCTGCTCGACGGGCTGAACACCGAGCAGCGCGCCGCCGTCGTGCACTCCGGGTCGCCCCTGCTCATCGTCGCAGGCGCCGGCTCCGGCAAGACCAGGGTGCTCACCCACCGCATCGCCCACCTGCTGGCCGAGCGGGGCGTCCACCCCGGCCAGATCCTGGCGATCACCTTCACCAACAAGGCCGCCGGCGAGATGAAGGAGCGCGTCGAGCAGCTGGTCGGGCCCCGGGCCAACGCGATGTGGGTCATGACCTTCCACAGCGCCTGCGTCCGCATCCTGCGCCGCGAGTCCAAGCGGCTCGGCTTCACGTCCTCGTTCTCGATCTACGACGCGGCCGACTCCAAGCGGCTCATGGCCCTGGTCTGCCGCGACCTGGAGCTGGACCCGAAGCGCTACCCGCCGAAGTCCTTCACCGCCAAGGTCTCCAACCTCAAGAACGAGCTCATCGACGAGGAGACCTTCGCCGGGCAGGCCACCGACGGATTCGAGAAGACGCTGGCCCAGGCGTACGCGATGTACCAGGCCCGGCTGCGCGAGGCCAACGCGCTGGACTTCGACGACATCATCATGACGACGGTCCATCTGCTCCAGGCGTTCCCCGACGTCGCCGAGCACTACCGCCGCCGCTTCCGCCACGTCCTCGTCGACGAGTACCAGGACACCAACCACGCCCAGTACACGCTGGTACGCGAGCTGGTCGGCCCGGCCGGTCCGGAGCATGCGCCCGCCGAGCTGTGCGTCGTGGGTGACGCGGACCAGTCGATCTACGCCTTCCGGGGCGCGACCATCCGCAACATCCTCCAGTTCGAGGAGGACTACCCGGACGCGACGACGATCCTGCTGGAGCAGAACTACCGCTCCACCCAGACGATTCTGTCCGCCGCCAACGCGGTCATCGAGCGCAACGAGAGCCGCCGCCCCAAGAACCTCTGGACCAACGCCGGCACCGGCGCCCGCATCACGGGCTACGTCGCGGACACCGAGCACGACGAGGCGCAGTTCGTCGCCGAGGAGATCGACCGCCTCACCGACGCGGGTGACGCGAAGGCCGGCGACGTCGCCGTCTTCTACCGGACGAACGCGCAGTCCCGTGTCTTCGAGGAGATCTTCATCCGGGTCGGCCTGCCCTACAAGGTCGTCGGCGGCGTCCGCTTCTACGAGCGCAAGGAGGTCCGGGACGTCCTGGCCTACCTGCGGGTCCTCGCCAACCCCGAGGACACCGTCCCGCTCCGCCGCATCCTCAACGTGCCCAAGCGCGGCATCGGCGAGCGCGCCGAGGCCATGATCGACGCGCTCTCGCTGCGCGAGAAGATCACCTTCCCGCAGGCGCTGCGCCGGGTGGACGAGGCGTACGGCATGGCCGCCCGCTCCGCCAACGCCGTCAAGCGGTTCAACACGCTGATGGAGGAGCTGCGCACGATCGTGGAGTCCGGTGCCGGACCCGCCGTGGTGCTGGAAGCGGTCCTGGAGCGTACGGGCTATCTCGCCGAGCTCCAGGCGTCCACCGACCCGCAGGACGAGACCCGCATCGAGAACCTTCAGGAGCTGGCCGCCGTCGCCCTCGAATTCGAGCAGGACCGGGGCGAGGAGGAGGGTGCGGGCACGCTCGCGGAGTTCCTGGAACAGGTCGCGCTCGTCGCCGACTCCGACCAGATCCCCGACGAGGACACCGACGGCTCCGGCGTCATCACGCTGATGACCCTGCACACCGCGAAGGGCCTCGAATTCCCGGTCGTCTTCCTGACCGGAATGGAGGACGGCGTCTTCCCGCACATGCGGGCGCTCGGCCAGGTCAAGGAGCTGGAGGAGGAGCGCCGTCTCGCGTACGTCGGCATCACCCGCGCCCGTGAGCGGCTGTATCTGACCCGGGCCGCCATGCGCAGCGCCTGGGGCCAGCCCTCGTACAACCCGCCGTCGCGCTTCCTTGAGGAGATCCCGGACCAGCATCTGGAGTGGAAGCGGAAGGGCCCGATGGCCGCCCCGGCCGGCCCCACCTCGGGGATCACCTCGTCGCTCTCCGCCTCCCGGACCCGCTCCGGCCCCTCCGGCTTCGCGACCCGGCGGACTTCGGACAAGCCGACGATCACACTGGTGGCGGGCGACCGGGTCACGCACGACCAGTTCGGCCTGGGCACGGTGACGGCGGTCGAGGGCGTCGGCGACCAGGCGAAGGCCACGGTCGACTTCGGCGACGACCGCCCCAAGAAGCTGCTCCTGCGGTACGCGCCGGTGCAGAAGCTCTGAGACACGCGTGACGGCCGGAGCCCCCGAGGCCCCGGCCGTCGTCGCCGTTCGTCCCGCGCGGGCCGGCTCTCAGGTCGGGTTGATCCCGTGGCCGCGCAGCCACGGCAGCGGGTCGATCGCCGCGCCGCCGCCCGGCCGCACCTCGAAGTGCATGTGCGGGCCGGTCGAGTTCCCGGAGCTCCCGGAGTACGCGATGACGTCACCGGCCTTGACCGGGCCCGAGCGGATACGGGTGCTGCTGAGGTGGCAGTACCAGGTCTCCGTGCCGTCGGCCATGGTCACGATGGCCATGTTGCCGTAGGCGCTGTTGTACTGCGTACGGACCGTGCCGTCGGTCGCCGCCATCACCGGGGTGCCGTACTGGACGGGGAAGTCGATGCCCGTGTGCACGGACATCCAGTTGACGCCCGCCTGCCCGAAGTAGGCGCTCAGCCCGTGCTGCTTGACCGGCATCACGAACTTGGGGCGCAGGGCCTCCTTGCGGGCGGCCTCCTCCTCGCGCTTCTTCTTCTCGGCGGCCTGCCGCTCCTTCAGGTCGATGCGTTCCTGGGTGCGGCTGGCGCGGTCCGCGAAGTTCTCCGCGTCGGCGCTGAGGTTGGCGAGCTGGGTGTCCAGCGCGTTGTTCGCCACGACCGGCTTGACCGTGCCGGGGTCGGCGGCGGCCATGGTGGTGGTCGCGTCCTTCTTCGTCTCGTCCCCGCCCATCCCGCTCACGGACGCGGCGGCGATCCCGGCCACGCTCATCACGCAGGCGGAGGGAACGGCGACGGTGAGGAGTGCGGAGCGCTTCGCGGGGGAACGCCTGCGGCTGCGGCCGCCGCGACGGGCCTCGGCGGGGGCGGGACCGGGGTGCGGCGCGGCGGTCTCGTCCGGCTCGATGCCGTCGGCGGCGCGGCGGTGGGGCTCGTACGGGTCGTAGTCGCCGTTCTCGTACGACTCGCTGTTGTCGTACGTCTCGTACGTCTCGTACGTCTCCGAGGGGGCTGCCTGTTCGGCTTCGTTCGAGGCGGCCGGGCTTTGCACATTTTGCTCTTCGTGCCCGGGCGTGGCGCCGGTGTTCCAGGCGGTGGCGTCGTACACGCCGGTGTCGTACGTCCCCGTGTCGTCCGAGGGCCACGCGGGCGTGGCGGCGGTCCAGGTGGTGGTGTCCCACTGGCCGGAGTCGTAGCCCTGCTCCGGCAGCCAGGTCGTGGTGGTGTCGTACGTGGCGGTGGCGTACGCGGTCGTGTCGTACTGCGGGTGCTGCTGGGCCTGGTAGGCGTGGTGCGCGCCGGTGTCCCACTGGGTGGTGCCGTACGCGGTGCCGTAGCCCTGCGAGGTGTCGTACGAGGCGTCATAGGCGCCGTCGTAGGTGGCGCCGGTGCCGGGGAGGGAGCCGAAGAGCGGGTCCGTCTCGAAGCTGCCCGTCTCGAAGCCGCCCGTTTCCAAGCTGCCTGTGGAGTAGCCGTCGTATCCGGCATACCCGGCGTGGGGGTGCTGGTCGTTCACCAACTTCTCTCTCGCCTCGGCAGCAGGACGCAGGTTCCGGGGGTGTGGGGTACCCCGGGAGAACTGGCGGCGACTGTACCCGGCGGTATCCGCCGTCGACAATCTTCGACGGCGCCGGGGCGCACGGGAAAACGGGCAATCGGCCGTCTTTCGGCGGCGCCCGCACAGAGCCTTGGCTCTATGTTCGAAGTTTGTTCGGTTTAGGCGGCGGGGCTGGTGCGGGTGGTTCCGGCGGTGGCCCCGGGGGTCTCCCGGGCGGGCTCCGGCTCGTCCAGCGCCTGCCGTACGGCCGCCGCCACGGCCGGGTGCACCGGCAGCGCGAGGTGGCCGATGCCGGTGACGCGTACGTTGACCGCGTCCAGGTCCGGGTGGTCGACGCGGGCCGCCTCGGCGGGGACGATCACCCGGTCGAGTTCGCTCCAGAAGCTGACGAACCGGGTGCGGCAGCCGGGCGCGGGCAGCCGCAGCTCCTCGACGGGGGCCGAGCCCCGGCGCATCTGCCGCACGATGGGCAGCGCCCCGGCCAGCGGTGCGACGGCGGTCCCGGAGTGCGGGGTGCCCAGCGTGACGAGAGTCCGCACCCGGCGGTCACCGGCCAGCCGCTGTACGTAATAACGGGCGATGAGCCCGCCCAGGCTGTGGCCCACGATGTCCACCCGGGGGTGGCCGGTGCGGGCGCAGATCTCCTCGATGTGCCGGTCCAGCAGCTCGGCGGCCGTACGGATGTCGCTGGTCAGCGGGGAGTAGTTGAGCGATTCCAGATGGAGCCGGCCGTGCCGGGCCAGCGAGCGGCGCAGCAGGACGAAGACGGAGCGGTTGTCGATGAAACCGTGGAGAAGGACGACGGGCGGCCGGTCGGTGGGCGCGATGTCCGGGCGCCCGGCGGGCTCGGGTCCTTCACCGGCCGGTGCGCGGCCCGGGTGGCGCTCACCCGCGATCCCGGTCGGATACAGCAGAGCGTGCCCGGCGAGTACGAAGAGCTCCAGCGCGGTCGCTCTCAGCAGGGCGGCCGGCGGGGCGGGGAACGGCAGGCTGGGGGTCTTCATGGTCGGCCTCCTGCTCCGGACGGGCGCCGCGGAGACGGGCTGCGGCCCGTGCGGACGGAGGGCCCGTGTCACCGCGCCGTGCGGCTGACGGCGCGGTGACACGGCGACCCGGTGCGGCTCCCCGGGCAACGGCCCCGGTCGGCGAAACCGCCGAGGAATGCGGGGGCTGGTGCCCGTGAACAATGTCCCATGTGTGATTTCCCCCTCCCGGCCCACCGCGAAACGGCGGCTTGCGGGATGCTGTGGATAACGTTCGTTCACATCCCCGGCCCTTCAGGCACGGGAGACGCATGTGGAGGCAGTGATGGGTGTGACCGGTCCGATCCGTGTGGTGGTGGCGAAGCCGGGCCTCGACGGCCATGACCGCGGGGCGAAGGTGATCGCGCGGGCACTGCGCGACGCGGGTATGGAGGTCATCTACACCGGCCTGCACCAGACGCCCGAGCAGATCGTGGACACGGCGATCCAGGAGGACGCCGACGCGATCGGCCTCTCGATCCTCTCCGGCGCGCACAACACGCTCTTCGCCAAGGTGATCGAACTCCTCAAGGCCCGCGACGCGGCGGACATCAAGGTCTTCGGCGGCGGCATCATCCCGGAGGATGACATCGCCCCCCTGAAGAACCAGGGCGTCGCCGAGATCTTCACCCCCGGCGCGACGACGACGGCGATCGTCGACTGGGTCAACGCGAACGTCCGCCACCCGGCCGAGGCGTAGGGCGCCGGGGGCGCCGGGGTCCGGGGGCGCTGCGGTCCGGGGTGCGGCCCCCCGCGGCCCAGGCCCCGGGCTGACGGGATCGCCCTGAGCCCCCGCGCCCGTCAGGAGGCGGGATTCACGCGCGGGGGCGCGGGGTCACCGTATCGGGGCCCCGGACAGCTCGCTGTCCATCGTGGCGCGTAGGCGCAGGGTGGAGACCAGGCGTTGGAACGCCTCCGTCCAGTAGCCGTTCGCGCCGGGGGAGGCGTCCGCGGGTTCGGCGGGGGTGGTGGTCAGGACCTCCAGGCGGGCCGCCTCGGTGGGGTCGAGGCAGCGTTCGGCCAGGCCCATGACGCCGCTGAAGCTCCACGGGTAGCTGCCCGCGTCCCGCGCGATGTCGAGCGCGTCGACCACGGCGCGGCCGAGCGGCGGTGCCCAGGGGACCGGGCAGACCCCCAGCAGCTGGAACGCCTCCGACAAACCGTGCGCGGCGACGAAATCCGCGACCCAGACGGCCCGTTCCGCCGGGGGCAGCACCGCCAGGAGCTTCGCCCGCTCGGCGAGCGACGCCGTACCGGGGCCGTTCGACGGGGGCGTCGAGGGCGGACCCAGCAGCGCCCGCGCCCACGCGGCATCCCGCTGCCGCACCGCCGCCCGGCACCAGGCCGCGTGCAGCTCCTCGCCCCAGCCGTCCGCCACGGGCAGGCCCACGATCTCCGCCGCGCCGCGCCCGCCGAACCGTCCCGGCCAGACGGCGAGCGGGGTCGCCTCCACCAACTGGCCCAGCCACCACGACCGTTCGCCCCGGCCGGACGGCGGGAGCGGCACCACCCCGTCGCGCTGCATCGCCTCGTCGCACTCGTGCGGCGCCTCCACCGCGACGAACGGCGCGTCCCCGGTGAGCCCCGGGCTCACACAGGACAGCGCCCGGTCCGCCATCCGCCGGGCCAGCGCCGAACCGGGCAGCGCGGACAGCAACTCGGCCGCCGTCGCCCTGACATTGCGGCTGCGGTCCGTGAGCGCCCGCTCCAGGAACTCCTCGTCACCGGCGGACAGCCCGGTGCGCAACGAGTCCACGAACATCAGCCGGTCCTCGGCCCGTTCGGTCTTCCATGTGGTGGCCAGCAGCGCGCGGGCCGCCTCCGCGTCATACGCCCGTACGGCTCCGAGCAGTGCGATCCGCTCCGCGAACAGGCCCTCCTCCCACAGCCGGCGCACCGCCTCGGCGTCGTCCGGCGAGGGCAGCAGCGCGCTGCCGGACGCGCCGCGCAGCGCGAACTTCCACTCCGGGTTGAGACCGGCCAGCCACAGGCCGCGCGGCCCGGCGAACTCCAGGGTCTGCGGGCGCAGATCGGTGCGGGCCCGGGCCGCGTCCAGCAGGGCCGGCAGCGCGGAGTCCGGCGCCCGGTAACCGTGCACATTGGCGGTGGCCAGCCACTGCGGGATCAGCTCCGTCAGGTCCGGGGCCGCGCCCCGCCTGCCGCCGGAGCCCGACGCCCGGTCCGCCAGGAGCTGGGCCAGCCGACCCCGGGCCGCCTCCGGCAGGGGCGGCCGGGGATCGTCGGGCGCCACGGCGGGGCGCGGGGACGCGGCGGCGGGCAGCAGCCCCGCCCGCCGGCACACGGTGTGCAGCGCGGCGGCGGCCAGCAGCGCGGCCGCCGCGCCGTCCGGGCCGGTGCCGGACACGCCCGCCGGCGGCCGGCGGTCCGTGCCGAGCAGGGCCGAGGTGACCAGCTCCTCCCACGGCACGGAGGCGAGCGCGTCGGACGCGGTGGCCGCGCCCGCTGTCGGGGTGGCGGCTGGTGTGGTCGTACGGGACATCGCCCCTCCTCGGGAGCCGGACTACGGGGTCAGATGAGCGTGACGGTCTCGACGGGAGCACCCGTCCCGCCCGCGGGCCACGCCGCCAGCGGGTCGAAGCCCCGGTGGCCGCACTCGCCGAAGACCGTGAGCGGGGCGCCGCCCGAGACCGCGACGAGCTTCCAGAGCGACGGGCGGTTCAGCGCGGCGGGGGTCACCGGCAGGGCCTCCCGGCCCTCCGCGTCCACCAGCTGCCAGCCGTCCGGGGACGGCACGGGTATGACGTCGCGCAGGGTCACCGGCCAGGACTCCGCCCACGGGTCGTCGCCCAGGGCCCGTCCGTACGCGGCGATCGCCTCGGCGGCCGTGACGCCCGGCGGAGGCGTCACGGCGGGCTCGGGGACGCCGAAGCGCTCGCCCAGCTCGGCCCGGAGCTGCCCGGACCCCGGATGGGGCGTCAGGCCGGCGTCGACCGTGGCGCCCACGGGCAGCGCCTGGGCGGGAGCGCGGCCGGCCGCCCCGAAGGACAGCAGCAGCGCCGTGCGCCCCGACTCCTCCCCGTACAGCCAGATGCGGCGCGTGACGATCTTGCCCTCGGGCGTGTCGTACTGGGCGAGGACCAGCCAGCGGTCGCGGACCGGCGGACCCTCCGGGGAGGCGGGCAGCCCCACCCGGGTGCGGACCGTGGCCGCGAGCGCGGGCGGCAGCCGGTCGCGGCCCAGCCAGGCCGAGTCCAGCAGATGGAGCAGCGCACACTCCTCAAGCAGCCGCACCGGCCAGCCCGGACCGGACGCTGGGACGGCGCCCAGCTCCCGCACCCGGCCCGCGAGACCGGGCGCCTGCGCGTCGACCATGCGGGCCGCCGTCTCCTCCCACAGCCCGTACCCCGACTGCTCGGCCGCCGCGAGACCGCCCCGCAGCAGATCGGTGAGCCGCTGCTCCAACTCCCGCGCACCGCCCCCGATCCGCTCGGCGCGCTTCTCCGCCCGCTTGCGCGCGGCCTCCGGATCGGCGAGGCCCGCCGCCCCCTCCACGGCGGGCCGCGCCTTCGCCTCCGCACGGGCGCGGCGGCCGTCCAGCCACTCCCGCGCCCAGTCCGGCGGCGACCCGGCGGGCACCGCCGCATCGTCGGCGGCGCGGAGCAGCAGCAGCCCCAGTGCGTGCTTGCACGGGAACTTCCGGCTGGGGCAACTGCACTTGTACGCGGGACCGGTGGCGTCGACCACCGTCCGGTACGGCCTGCTTCCGCTGCCCTTGCACAGCCCCCACACCGCACCCGTCCCGTCCCACCCGGTGTCCGACCAGGAGCCGGCCGTACCGAGCTTGTTCCCCGCCTTGCGTGAGGCGTCGTCAGGAGCCAGGGCCAGTACCTGCTCCACCGTCCGGCGCGCGGCCGGGGCAGCGGCGCCCAAGGGTTCTCCCCCGTCAGTCAGCAGCATGCCAACGACGTTAGGCGGCCCCACTGACAATCGCCCTGACCTGCGCAAAGGTCGATTGTCAGTGCCATGGTGCACGGTGGAACCACATCCGGCCGACCGACTTGGCGACCGATCCGGAGGGGGATCCATGACCGTGTCCGAAACCACCCAGGCGAGCACCGGCGAGGCGCTGCGCCCGCATGCCGAGGACGCCTTCGCCGACGAGCTGAAGGCGCTCGCGGCGGCCGACGACCGCCCCAGGCCCGAGCGCTGGCGCCTGTCGCCCTGGGCCGTCGCGACGTATCTGCTCGGCGGCACCCTGCCCGACGGCACCGTCATCACACCCAAGTACGTGGGCCCGCGCCGCCTCGTCGAGGTCGCCGTCACCACACTCGCCACCGACCGGGCGCTGCTGCTCCTCGGCGTCCCCGGCACGGCGAAGACCTGGGTCTCCGAGCACCTGGCCGCCGCCGTCAGCGGTGACTCGACGCTGCTCGTCCAGGGCACGGCGGGCACCCCGGAGGAGGCCGTCCGCTACGGGTGGAACTACGCGCAGCTGCTCGCCAACGGCCCCAGCCGCGACGCGCTCGTGCCCAGTCCGCTGATGCGGGCCATGTCCCAGGGCATGACCGCCCGCATCGAGGAACTGACCCGCATCCCCGCCGATGTGCAGGACTCGCTGATCACGATCCTCTCCGAGAAGACCCTGCCCCTGCCCGAGCTGGGCCAGGAGGTCCAGGCGGTGCGCGGGTTCAACGTCATCGCGACCGCCAACGACCGCGACCGGGGTGTCAACGAGCTGTCCAGCGCGCTGCGCCGCCGGTTCAACACCGTGGTCCTGCCGCTGCCCGCCACCCCGGAGGCGGAGGTCGACATCGTCTCCCGCCGCGTCGACCAGGTCGGCCGCTCGCTCGACCTGCCGCCCGCGCCGGACGGCCTCGCCGAGATCCGCCGCGTCGTCACCGTCTTCCGCGAACTGCGCGACGGCGTCACCACCGACGGCCGCACCAAGCTCAAGTCCCCCTCGGGCACGCTCTCCACCGCCGAGGCCATCTCCGTCGTCACCAACGGCCTCGCGCTCGCCGCCCACTTCGGCGACGGCGTGCTCCGCCCCGGGGACGTCGCGGCCGGCATCCTCGGCGCGGTCGTCCGCGACCCGGCGGCGGACCGGGTGATCTGGCAGGAGTATCTGGAGACCGTGGTGCGCGAGCGGGACGGCTGGAAGGACTTCTACCGTGCCTGCCGGGAGGCGTCCGCATGACCGGCACCCGCGCGGCCGGGCCGCTGCTGCTGGGGGTGCGGCACCACGGCCCCGGCTCGGCCCGCGCCGTCCGCGCCGCCCTCGACACGGCGAACCCCCGGGCGGTCCTCATCGAGGGCCCGCCCGAGGGCGACGCGCTGCTGCCGCTCGCGGCCGACGAGGAGATGCGCCCCCCGGTCGCCCTGCTCGCCCACGCGGTGGACGACCCCGGCCGGGCCGCCTTCTGGCCGTTCGCCGAATTCTCCCCCGAGTGGGTCGCGATCCGCTGGGCCCTGGCCCGGGACGTGCCCGTCCGCTTCATCGACCTGCCCGCCGCGCACTCGCTGGCGATGGAGGCCGACGCGGACCGGGACGACACCGAGGGGGAACAGCCCGTCCCCGTCGACCCGATCCGCGTGCTCGCCGAGACCGCCGGATACGACGACCCCGAGCGCTGGTGGGAGGACGTGGTCGAGCACCGCACGCCCGGCAGCGGCGAGGCGGCCGGACCGCTCGCCGCGTTCGCCGCGCTCGGCGAGGCGATGACCGCGCTCCGCGAGGCGTACGGGGACGGCGGGCATCCCAGGGACGCGGTGCGCGAGGCGTACATGCGTATCCAGATCCGTACGGCCGCCAAGGAGTTCGGCGACGGGTTCGCCGTGGTCTGCGGCGCCTGGCACGTCCCCGCCCTGCGTACGCGGACGACGCTCACCGCCGACCGGGCCCTGCTCAAGGGCCTGCCCAAGGCCAAGGCCGAACTGACCTGGGTGCCCTGGACCCACCGCAGGCTCGCCCGGCACAGCGGATACGGCGCGGGCATCGAGTCGCCCGGCTGGTACGAGCACCTGTTCGCCGCCCCGGACCGCCCCATCGAGCGGTGGATGACGAAGGTCGCCGGACTCCTGCGCGCCGAGGACCGGTTCGTCTCGTCCGCGCACGCCATCGAGGCCGTCCGGCTCGCCGAGACGCTGGCCGCGATGCGCGGCCGCCCGCTCGCCGGGCTCAGCGAGACGACCGACGCGATCCGGGCCGTCATGTGCGAGGGCTCCGACGTGCCCCTCGCGCTCGTCCACGACCGCCTCGTCGTCGGCACCACGCTCGGCGAGGTCCCCGACACCGCCCCCGCCGTCCCCCTCCAGCGCGACCTGACCCGGCGGCAGCGCACCCTGCGGCTCAAGCCGGAGGCCGACGAGCGGGAGATCGAGCTCGACCTCCGCAAGGACACCGACGCCTCCCGCAGCCGCCTGCTGCACCGGCTCCGCCTCCTCGGCATCGCCTGGGGCGAACCGGCCACGGGCCGGGGGAGCACCGGCACCTTCCGGGAGAGCTGGCGGCTGCGCTGGGAGCCCGAGCTGTATGTGCGCGTCGCCGAGGCGGGCGTCTGGGGCACCACCGTGCTCTCCGCCGCCACCGCCCGCGCCGAGTCGGACGCCCTGGCCGCCACCGCGCTCGCCGAGGTCACCGCGCTGGCCGAGCGCTGCCTGCTCGCCGGCCTGCCGGACGCCCTGCCGGTCGTGATGCGGGCCCTCGCCGACCGCGCCGCGCTCGACGCCGACGTCGGCCACCTCGCGGACGCCCTCCCCGCCCTGGCCCGCACCCTGCGCTACGGAGACGTCCGCGCCACGGACACCACCGCGCTCGGCGGGGTCGCGGCCGGCCTCGCGGAGCGGATCTGCGTCGGCCTGCCCCCCGCCTGCACCGGGCTCGACGCCGAGGGCGCGGAGGCGCTGCGCCGCCAGGTGGACGGCGTCCACACCGCGATCGGGCTGCTCGCCGGAGCCGTCCCGGAAAACGCGGACGGGCTGCGGACACGGTGGCGCGCGGTGCTGCACAAGCTCACCGTCCGGGACACGGTCGCGGGCGTCATCCGGGGCCGGGCGGCCCGGCTGCTCCTGGACGACGGCCATCTCGACCAGGACGCCGCCGCCCGGCTGATGGGCCTCGCCCTCTCCCCGGGCACCCCGCCCGCCGACGCGGCCGCCTGGATCGAGGGCTTCGTCGGCGGGGCGGCGGGCGGCGGCATGCTCCTCGTCCACGACGAACGGCTGCTCGCCCTGGTCGACTCCTGGCTCACCGGAGTCCCCGCCGACACGTTCACCGACGTGCTGCCCCTGCTGCGGCGCACCTTCTCCGCGTACGAGCCGGGCGTCCGGCGCACCCTGGGCGACCTCGTCCGGCGCGGCCCGGCCCCCGCCGGGGCGACCGGGGCCGGCTCCCCGTCGGGGGCGGGCGCGACGGCCCCGGGCTTCGGCCCGGTCCTGGACACGGCCCGCGCGGACGCGGTGGTCCCGGTCCTCCGCCTGCTCCTCGGCCTGGACGAGCGCCCGGCGACGACGGAGCCCGCGCACCACGACGACACGCCCCTGGGGGAAACGGCATGACGGTCAAGGACACCGCCCACGAGGACACCGCCCACGACGAGCGGCTGCGCCGCTGGCGCCTCGTGCTGGGCGCCGACGGCGAGGAGAGCACCGGCCGCGCGCTCACCGGCCGCGACGCCGCGATGGACCGGGCGCTCACCGCGCTCTACGAGAGCGGGGGACGGCCCGGCGGCCGGGGCGGCGGCGGGCGCTCCGCCGGGCTCGGCGCCTCCGCGCCCTCCGTAGCGCGCTGGCTCGGTGACATCCGGACGTACTTCCCCAGCTCCGTCGTCCAGGTCATGCAGCGCGACGCGATCGACCGCCTCGGCCTCTCCGCGCTCCTGCTCGAACCGGAGATGCTGGAGGCCGTCGAGGCCGACGTCCACCTCGTCGGCACCCTGCTCTCGCTCAACAAGGCCATGCCCGAGACGACGAAGGAGACCGCCCGGGCCGTGGTCCGCAAGGTGGTCGAGCAGCTGGAGAAACGGCTCACCACCCGCACCCGGGCCACGCTCACCGGCGCGCTCGACCGGTCGGCGAAGGTTACCCGCCCCCGCCACCACGACATCGACTGGGACCGCACCATCCGGGCCAACCTCAAGAACTACCTGGAGCTCCCCGGCCGGGACGGCGCCGGCACGATCGTCCCCGAACGGCTTATCGGCTACGGCCGGGCCGCCCGGTCCGTGAAGAAGGACGTCATCCTCTGCATCGACCAGTCGGGCTCGATGGCCGCCTCCGTGGTCTACGCGTCGGTGTTCGGCGCCGTGCTCGCCTCGATGCGCGCCCTGAACACCCGGCTCGTCGTCTTCGACACGGCCGTCGTCGACCTCACCGACCAGCTGGACGACCCCGTGGACGTCCTGTTCGGCACCCAGCTCGGCGGCGGCACCGACATCAACCGCGCCCTGGCCTACTGCCAGTCCCGGATCACCCGGCCGGCCGACACCGTCGTCGTGCTCATCAGCGACCTGTACGAGGGCGGCATCCGCAACGAGATGCTGAAGCGGGTCGCCGCGATGAAGGCGTCGGGGGTCCAGTTCGTGACGCTGCTCGCGCTCTCCGACGAGGGCGCCCCGGCCTACGACCGCGACCACGCGGCGGCGCTGTCCGCCCTCGGCGCCCCCGCCTTCGCCTGCACGCCGGACCTCTTCCCGGACGTCATGGCCGCCGCGATCGAGAAGCGCCCCCTGCCGATACCGGACCCGGAGACCGCCCCCACCAGTGGGAATCTGTGACCGTAATCACCGCCCAGGTGTGATCTGCGATTTAGGGTCACACCGGCCTCGGGGATAACCTGCGAGATGGACATGCCGCGTATCCGGTCACCGTGTGCGCCTTCCTAGTGACACCGCAGTCACGTTGCCCCTCGCGGCACGCCCACGCAGAAAACCAACCGCGAGACCATTGATAAGGGACGGACGCGCGTGGACCTGTTCGAGTACCAGGCGAGGGACCTCTTCGCCAAGCACGGTGTACCGGTGCTGGCCGGTGAAGTCATCGACACGCCTGAGGCAGCCCGCGAGGCGACCGAGCGGCTGGGCGGCAAGTCGGTCGTCAAGGCGCAGGTGAAGGTCGGCGGCCGCGGCAAGGCCGGCGGCGTCAAGCTGGCGGCGAACGCCGACGAGGCGGTCGCCCGCGCGACCGACATCCTCGGCATGGACATCAAGGGCCACACGGTCCACAAGGTGATGATCGCCGAGCTGTCGCCGGAGATCGAGGCGGAGTACTACGTCTCGTACCTGCTCGACCGCACCAACCGCACCTTCCTGGCCATGGCCTCGGTGCAGGGTGGCATGGACATCGAGGAGGTCGCGGAGAAGACCCCCGAGGCCCTTGCGAAGGTCCCGGTCAACGCCGTCGACGGCGTCGACATCGCCAAGGCCCGCGAGATCGTGGCCCAGGCGAAGTTCCCGGCCGACGTGGCCGAGGGCGTTGCCGAGGCCCTGGTCACCCTGTGGGAGACCTTCGTCGCCGAGGACGCGCTCCTCGTCGAGGTCAACCCGCTGGTGAAGACCAAGGACGGCCGCATCCTGGCCCTGGACGGCAAGGTCTCGCTCGACGAGAACGCCGACTTCCGCCAGCCGGAGCACGAGGCCCTTGAGGACAAGGCCGCGGCCAACCCGCTGGAGGCCGCCGCCAAGGCCAAGAACCTCAACTACGTCAAGCTCGACGGTGAGGTCGGCATCATCGGCAACGGCGCCGGTCTGGTCATGTCGACCCTGGACGTCGTCGCGTACGCCGGTGAGAACCACGGCAACGTGAAGCCCGCCAACTTCCTCGACATCGGCGGCGGCGCCTCCGCCGAGGTCATGGCGAACGGCCTGGAGATCATCCTCGGCGACCCGGACGTCAAGTCCGTCTTCGTCAACGTCTTCGGTGGCATCACCGCCTGCGACGAGGTCGCCAACGGCATCGTCCAGGCCCTGGAGCTGCTCAAGTCGAAGGGCGAGGCCGTCACCAAGCCCCTCGTCGTGCGTCTCGACGGCAACAACGCGGAGCTGGGTCGCAAGATCCTCTCCGACGCCAACCACCCGCTGGTCCAGCGCGTGGACACCATGGACGGCGCGGCCGACAAGGCCGCCGAGCTCGCCGCGGCTGCGAAGTAAGGAAGAGGGACTCAGACCACCATGGCTATCTTCCTCACCAAGGACAGCAAGGTCATCGTCCAGGGGATGACCGGCGCCACGGGCATGAAGCACACCAAGCTCATGCTCGGCGACGGCACCAACATCGTCGGCGGCGTGAACCCGCGCAAGGCCGGCACGACCGTCGACTTCGACGGCACCGAGGTCCCCGTCTTCGGCTCCGTCGCCGAGGCGATGGAGAAGACCGGCGCCGACGTGTCCGTCCTCTTCGTGCCGCCGGCCTTCGCCAAGGCCGCCGTCATCGAGGCGATCGACGCCGAGATCCCGCTCGCCGTCGTGATCACCGAGGGCATCGCCGTCCACGACTCGGCCGCCTTCTGGGCGTACGCCGGCTCGAAGGGCAACAAGACCCGGATCATCGGTCCGAACTGCCCCGGCCTGATCACCCCCGGCCAGTCCAACGCCGGCATCATCCCGGGCGACATCACCAAGCCCGGCCGCATCGGTCTCGTGTCCAAGTCCGGCACGCTGACCTACCAGATGATGTACGAGCTCCGCGACATCGGCTTCTCGTCCGCCGTCGGCATCGGTGGCGACCCGGTCATCGGTACGACGCACATCGACGCCCTCGCGGCGTTCGAGGCGGACCCCGAGACCGACCTGATCGTCATGATCGGCGAGATCGGCGGCGACGCCGAGGAGCGTGCCGCCGACTTCATCGCGAAGAACGTCACCAAGCCGGTCGTCGGTTACGTCGCGGGCTTCACCGCCCCCGAGGGCAAGACCATGGGCCACGCGGGCGCCATCGTCTCCGGCTCCTCCGGCACCGCGCAGGCCAAGAAGGAGGCCCTTGAGGCCGCCGGCGTGAAGGTCGGCAAGACGCCGACCGAGACCGCCAAGCTGGCGCGCGAGATCCTCGGCGCCTGACCCCGGCGCCGCGCTCGCGCGGCAGGGTGTCACCGTACGCACGACGCGGGCCCGTCCCCCACACCCGGGGGACGGGCCCGCGTCGTCGTGGTGCGCCGGACCTGCTCAGCCGGCCTCCGGCACCAGCCGGGCCGGGCCGTGGAAGAACTCGTCGCCGAGCTTCTTCCGCAGCTTGACGTCCTGCGGCGTCAGCTTCTGCGGGCCCCCGACCGGCGGCACCCCGCCGACCTTCTGGGCGGGCGCCGGAGGTGTCTCGTACTTCCGGGGCGCCGTCGCCAGGGTGATCAGCGTCAGCCCCACGATCAGCACGGTGAACGCGATGGCCGTCCGGGCCCACAGCTGCGCCTTGCGTTCGCTGCCGGTACGGATCAGCTCCGGCACCGGCAGCGGGGCGACGGGCCGGCTGCGGGCGAGGGTGCCCAGGTGCTCGTGGATCAGCGCGGACTGCCCGGCCGGCGCGTCCGGCTCCGCGATCTCCGGCAGCCGCTCGGCGACCGCCGCCCGCGCCGTCACCAGCCGCCCGGCCGCCGCCCGGGTGCTCGCCTCGGTCTCCGCCGCGGTCTCCGGCAGCCCGAGACCCACCCCGTCGTGCAGCACCAGCGTGCGGCGGTACGAGGGGGGCAGGGCCAGGAGCGCGTCCAGCAGCGCCCGCGAGGCCGGGGCCTCGGGCGGCGGGTCGAGGCGGCGGTGCTCCCGGTTGAGCCGGCGCCACGGGGACATCGCGTACTCATAGGCGGCGGCCCGCACCCAGCCGACCGGGTCCCGGTCCACCGCGACCTCCGGCCACCGCTCCCAGGCCAGCTCGAACGCCTTGGTCACGGCCGCGCGGGACAGCGCGCGCTGCCCGGTCAGCAGATAGGTCTGCTGGAAGAGGGCCGAGGCGGCGTACTGGTACAACGCGTCGAACGCGGCGGCGGGAGTGTCGTCGGGCGCGTGCTCCGGATCGCCGGGAGGCGCGTCGGGCACTTCAGCCACCTCAGCTGCATCAGGCACAACAGCCACCTCGGCCACCTCGGCCACCTCAGCCACAACAGCCTCGTCCGGCTCAACGGCGACCGGAACCGGCGGAGGGGGCTCCGGAGGCGCCGAGGGCGCCGGGGGCTCCGGGGCGGTGGCGCCCGCCCCGATCAGCCGTGCGTACGCCTCCCGCTTGCGCCCGCGCGGGCTGCTGCGGCCCGTCTCCCAGGCCCGGACCGTCGCCCGGGTCACCCCGACGGCCGACGCGACCTGGTCCTCCGTCAGCGAAAGCGCCTCCCGCAGCCTGCGCCGCTCCTTCGGCGAGGGCAGCGGAGGGGCGGCGGCCTTCTCGGACGTGCTCTGCGTCATGAGGGCCGCCCGCACGGCCTGCACCGGGTGAAAAAGTACATAAACGTATATTGATCGACACCCCGGCTGTTCGCCCGTTACACGAAATAAGCGCGTGTCGTTGGCAGCATGACCGCGTGACCCAAGTGACCGAACGCAGCCCCTTGTTGTCGCAGGACGAGCGGGAACGGCCCGTCGTACTGGTCTCCGCGGTGCTGCGCGGGGCCGTCGCGGCCGGGCTCGGCCTGGGCTCCCTCGTCGTCCTCGTCGCCGTGCTCTGGGTCAGCTCACCGGCCCCGGGCAGCGGCCCCGGCGAGGCGTTCCACGCGGCGGCCGCGCTCTGGCTCCTCGCGCACGGCGCCGAGCTGGTCAGGACCGAGACGCTGACCGGGGCCCCGGCACCGATGGGCGTCGTCCCGCTGCTGCTCGCCGTGCTGCCGGTGTGGCTGGTGCACCGGGCGGCCAGGGATGTGCTGGAGCCCGACGAGGGGCGCGGCGCCCCGTCGCCCGGGGGCGCGTTCGCCCTGGTGACGGGCGGATATCTGCTGGTCGGCGGCGCGGTCGCCCTCTACGCGCGCGGCGCGTCGCTGTCCGCGCGGCCGCTCTCCCTGCTCTTCCCCGGCGCCCTCGTGGTGGCGGGCGCGGCGGCGGCCGGAGTATGGACGGCCCGTGGACGCCCGCTCGGCCCGCCGCCGTCCTGGGCGCCGGTGCGGCTGCACGAGGCGATGGCGCGCAGCCGGTTCCTGCGGCGGGCCGACGCGGTGGGCCGGTCGGCGCTGGCCGGGACCGCGGTGCTGCTGGGCGGCGGCGCGCTGGTCGTCGCGGCGGCCCTGGTGTGGCACGGCGCACCGGTCCAGGAGTCGTTCCTCCGGCTCTCCGGCGACTGGGGCGGCCGCATCGCCGTGCTCCTGCTGGCGCTGGGGCTCGTGCCGAACGCGGCGGTGTGGGGCGCGGCGTACGGGCTCGGCCCCGGGTTCGCCCTCGGTACGGCGTCGACGGTCACCCCACTGGCCTTCACCGGGCCCCCGGCCGTCCCCGACTTCCCGCTGCTCGCCGCGATGCCCGCGCCCGGCCCGGGCGCGCCGCTGAACTGGGCGGCCGGGGCGGTCCCGGTGGCGGCGGCGCTGACGGTGGCCTGGTTCACGGTACGGAGAGCGGTGCCGGCCGAGGGCGTACGGGAGGAGGCGTGGAGCCTGGGGGAGACCGCGCTCACCACCGCACTGGGGGCGGCCGGCTGCGGGCTCGGCACGGCGCTGCTGGCGGCCGCCGCCGGGGGACCGCTCGGCACCCACGCCCTGGCGGACTTCGGACCGGTGTGGTGGCTCACCGGGGCGGCGGCCCTGGCGTGGACGACGGCGATCGGCGTCCCGGCGGCCCTGCTGCTACGGGCCTGGCGGCTGCGCGGACGTAAGAAGGAAGGCGCCGAGCCGGCGGAGCCGGGCACCACGGCGCCTTCGGTGAGCACGATCAAGCCCCCCAAGCCCCCCAAGCAGCCCGCACCCGTCGTCCCCCAGCCGCCCGCACCCGCGAAGGCCGAGGACACGGGCGTGGACACGGGCGAGGCCGGCGAAGAGGGCCAGGGCGACGACGGGGACGACGACCTCGACGCGTACGACTTCCTGCCCACTGACCCCTGGCACGCCCGGGAGGCCGAGCGGGAGGCCGACGCGCCCCCCGGCCCCCCGGCCGCTAGCGCTTGACGCCGAAGAACGGCTCCAGCGGCTTCGGGAGCAGGTCGTTGCAGGTCAGCTGGCCGGACTTGGTCAGGGCGTCGTTCACACAGGTGTAGTAGTCGCGGTAGACCATCTGCACCGTGAACGTCGTCGCGACGATCGCCAGCGCGACCACGCCCGTCACCAGACCGCTCACCGCGGCCGTGGTCTGCTGCCGGCCCCCGCGCTGCGCGGCGAGCGTGTCCGGCGCGGGAGCGGTCCCGTCCGCCTGGGAGCTTGCCGCCCCGGCAGGCGCGGCGGCGTCACCGGCCACCGGCGGCCTCGGCTTGGCGCGCAGCGCGCTGACCGCCCAGTACGTGGCGAGCGCGCCGAGCAGCAGGGCGATCTCCGAGAAGTCGAAGATCGCGAAGAAGAAGGCCCACATGCCGGAGAGCAGCGCGTAGCGGGCGCGGCGCTGGATGGGGTCGGTCGGGTCCCAGCGCGGACCGGCCGGGGGCCGCTCCGTACCGCCGGGACCGGAGGGCCGCCCGCCGAAGGAGCCGTTCTGACGGCCGGGCTGCCGGCTGCTCCACTGGCTGCCCCACGCGGGCCGGTCGCCGCCGTTCGCGGAGCTGTCCGAGGAGTCGTCCGGAGACCCGTCCGGAGAGCCGGACGGGTGGCGCGGCTGCCAGGGCTGGTCCGGCCGGCCCTCGGGCGGCGGCGCGAAGGGGTTGTCGTCGTTCGGGCTCCCGGAGGAACCGTTCGGGCTCCCGGAGGAACCGGAGGAGCCGGTGGAAGAGGACGAGGAGGAGCGCTCGCGCATCAGCACGGCGGCCCGCTCGGGCAGCGGCTGGCGGAAGGCGGTGCGGCGTCGATCCGGCATGTGGTGAACGTCTTCCCCATCTCGTCGTTTCCGCCCGGCGGACGGTTCGCTGCCCCTGACGCTACCTTCCGGCGCGGAGGGGCCGAAAGCGGGGAGCGCGGGGGTCCGTCACCCCCGTCAGACGGGGGAGCGGCGAGGTGCCGGTATCGTTGCTGACGGTCGGCCCGTTCGTAGAGTTCCCCGTATGGGGGAGTGCGCTTCTTTCGTACGACCGTACAAATCGCAGGCCGCCGCCCCGGTGCCGTGGTGGCGGGCCGGCCGCTTCGAACCGCTCGCACGCGAGAAAGGGCCCAGCCGTGGCCTCCCCGCTTCCCTCCGCCGCCCCGGCCCGTGTGGTCGTCCTGGTCTCCGGTTCCGGTACGAATCTCCAGGCCCTGCTCGATGTGATCGGTGACGATCCCGAGGGCTTCGGCGCCCGGATCGTCGCGGTCGGCGCCGACCGCGACGGCATCGCCGGCCTGGCACGGGCCGAGCGCGCCGGGCTCCCCACCTTCACGTGCCGCGTCAAGGACCACGCCACCCGCGAGGAGTGGGACGCCGCGCTCGCCGAGGCCACCGCCGCGCACCGGCCGGACCTCGTGGTGTCCGCCGGGTTCATGAAGATCGTGGGCAAGGAGTTCCTGGCCCGGTTCGGCGGCCGGTTCATCAACACCCACCCCGCCCTGCTCCCCAGCTTTCCCGGCGCCCACGGCGTGCGTGACGCGCTCGCGTACGGAGTGAAGGTGACCGGGTGCACCGTCCACTTCGTCGACGACGGCGTCGACACCGGTCCGATCATCGCGCAGGGCGTGGTCGAGGTGACCGAAGAGGACACCCCGGAGGGCGAAGCGGCCCTCCACGAACGCATCAAGGAAGTCGAGCGCAAGCTGCTCGCCGAGGCCGTGGGGCGGCTCGCCCGCGACGGCTATCGCATTGAGGGACGAAAGGTTCATCTCGGTCATGTCGGAGAATAAGTCCATCCGCCGCGCCCTGGTCAGCGTCTACGACAAGACGGGCCTCGAAGACCTCGCCCGCGGTCTGCACGAGGCGGGTGTCGAACTGGTCTCCACCGGGTCCACCGCCGGAAAGATCGCCGCCGCCGGTGTCCCGGTCACCAAGGTCGAGGAGCTGACCGGCTTCCCCGAGTGCCTCGACGGCCGCGTCAAGACGCTGCACCCCCGCGTCCACGCCGGCATCCTCGCCGACCTGCGCCTGGACGCGCACCGCGCGCAGCTGGCCGAGCTGGGCGTCGAGCCGTTCGACCTGGTCGTCGTCAACCTGTATCCGTTCAAGGAGACCGTCGCCTCCGGCGCCACCGCCGACGAGTGCGTCGAGCAGATCGACATCGGCGGCCCGTCGATGGTCCGCGCCGCCGCCAAGAACCACCCGTCCGTGGCCGTCGTCACCAGCCCGGAGCGTTACGCCGACGTGCTCGCCGCGGTCAAGGCGGGCGGCTTCGACCTGACCGCCCGCAAGCGGCTCGCCGCCGAGGCGTTCCAGCACACCGCCGCCTACGACGTGGCCGTCGCCGGCTGGTTCGCCGACGACTACGCCGCCGCCGACGACTCCGGCTTCCCGGACTTCTTCGGTGCGACGTACGCGCGCGAGGACGTCCTGCGCTACGGCGAGAACCCGCACCAGCCCGCCGCGCTCTACACCTCCGGCACCGGCGGCCTCGCCGAGGCGGAGCAGCTGCACGGCAAGGCGATGTCGTACAACAACTACACGGACACCGACGCCGCCCGGCGTGCCGCGTACGACCACGCCGAGCCCTGCGTCGCGATCATCAAGCACGCCAACCCGTGCGGCATCGCCATCGCCGACGACGTCGCCACGGCGCACCGCAACGCGCACGCCTGCGACCCGCTCTCCGCGTTCGGCGGCGTGATCGCCGTCAACCGTCCGGTGACCGTCGCCATGGCCGAGCAGGTCGCGGAGATCTTCACCGAGGTCATCGTCGCCCCGGCGTACGAGGACGGCGCGGTCGAGATCCTGGCGCGTAAGAAGAACATCCGGGTGCTGCGCTGCCCCGAGGCCCCGTCCGCCGAGGTCGAGGTCAAGCCGATCGACGGCGGCGCGCTGCTCCAGGTCACCGACCGCCTCCAGGCCGAGGGCGACGACCCGGCCAACTGGACGCTCGCCACGGGCGACGCGCTCTCCGCCGACGAGCTGCGCGAGCTCGCCTTCGCGTGGAAGGCGTGCCGCGCGGTCAAGTCCAACGCGATCCTGCTCGCCAAGGACGGCGCCTCGGTCGGCGTCGGCATGGGCCAGGTCAACCGGGTCGACTCCGCGAAGCTGGCCGTCGAGCGCGCGGGCGAGGAGCGGGCCGCCGGTTCCTACGCGGCGTCCGACGCCTTCTTCCCCTTCCCGGACGGGCTGGAGATCCTGACCGCCGCCGGCGTCAAGGCCGTGGCCCAGCCGGGCGGTTCGGTCCGCGACGAGCTGGTGGTCGAGGCCGCGAAGAAGGCGGGCGTGACGATGTACTTCACGGGCACCCGGCACTTCTTCCACTGAGCCGAATCGTCCGGGCCGACTCGTTCCCGTACGACCGAGGGCCGTAACCCCACGCGATGCGCGTGCGGTTACGGCCCTCGGCCTGTCGGGCGGTCGGTCAGCCGACGCGCACGACGACGCTGGAGCAGACCTTGTCCGCGAACGTCTGGTTCTTGTCGTCCCACAGCGGCCACAGCCAGCCGATGTAGCAGGCGAGGCTGTCCAGGAAGTGGGCGATGTAGCGGACGAAGGCCATGCCGAAGCCGAGCGGGCGGCCGTCGGCCTCGCGCAGCAGGCTGATGCCGAGGGCCTTCTTGCCGATGAACTGGCCGGTCGTGCCCTCCTTGTAGAGCTTGAAGAGGCCGCCGCCGATGCCCACGATGATGCCGAGGAACATGACCGCGGTGCCCGCGCCACCGCCCATGCCGCCGCCGATGCCCATGATGACGGCGTAGGGGATGCCGATGCAGATGCCGTCGATCAGGATCGCGCCGACACGCCGCCACCAGCCGGACAGCGGCGGGCGGGCGCCGTAACCGGGCTGCTGGCCGTAGTCGCCGCCGGGCACCGGCGGGGCGGTCGGGTAGCCGTAGCCCTGCTGTGGCACACCCTGCGGGGCCTGCGGGTAGCCGTAGCCCGGCTGCTGCGGCTGACCGGGCTGCTGCCCGTAGGGGTTGTTCGGGTTCGGGTCGCCGAAGCTCATGGGCGTTCCTCCAACAGACGTACGGGGACGGTGCGGCCGCACGGAGGAGAGAGAAAACGTCAGCGGTCCAGCCCCCCGGTTACTGCTGCGGCACAGCGGCCCTCATCGTTATAAGCCGTTAGTACGTTTGTCCAGCCGCAGCGCAAGAAGTTGTCCAAGTGCAACCTTGCGTCCACGCCTGGTACCTGATTGGTCCGAGGGCGGGGTCATCCGGGAGTATGGGGACCATGACTGCCCAGATTCTCGATGGCAAGGCCACCGCAGCCGCGATCAAGTCCGATCTGACCGCCCGCGTGGCGGCCCTCAAGGCCCGGGGCGTCACGCCCGGCCTGGGAACCCTGCTGGTCGGGGACGACCCGGGCAGCAGGTGGTACGTGAACGGCAAGCACAAGGACTGCGCCCAGGTCGGCATCGGGTCCATCCAGCGCGAACTCCCCGACACCGCCACGCAGGAGGAGATCGAGGCCGTCGTCCGCGAGCTCAACGCCGACCCCGCCTGCACGGGTTACATCGTGCAGCTTCCCCTGCCCAAGGGAATCGACACCAACCGCGTCCTGGAACTGATGGATCCGGCCAAGGACGCGGACGGCCTGCACCCGATGAACCTCGGCCGTCTGGTGCTCAACGAGACCGGACCGCTGCCGTGCACCCCGCAGGGCGTCGTCCAGCTCCTGCGCCACCACGGCGTCGAGATCAACGGCGCCCATGTCGTGGTCGTCGGACGCGGTGTCACCATCGGGCGCTCCATCCCGCTGCTGCTCACCCGCAAGTCGGAGAACGCCACGGTGACCCAGTGCCACACCGGCACCCGGGACCTGGCCGCCCATCTGAAGCAGGCCGACATCGTCGTCGCCGCCGCGGGCGTGCCGCACATCATCAAGCCCGAGCACGTGAAGCCGGGCGCGGCCGTCCTGGACGTCGGCGTCAGCCGCGACGAGAACGGCAAGATCGTCGGCGACGTCCACCCCGGCGTGGCCGAGGTCGCCGCCTGGATCTCGCCGAACCCGGGCGGTGTCGGCCCGATGACCCGCGCCCAGCTGCTCGTCAACGTGGTCGAGGCCGCCGAGCGCGACGCGGCCGCCGGCTCCGCCGGCTGACCCCGTGGGCGCTGGTACGAGTCCGGACACCGGCTCCACGGCGGCCGGTGAGGCGGCGGCCCCCGACGCCTCCGCCGCGACCCGGCGGTCCCGGCGGTTCTCGCTGACCCGGGACACCGCGCGGCCCGAGGGCGGCGGGCGGGCGGCCGGCGGGGACGCGCCGGCCCCGGCCCGGCAGTGGCCGCTGCTCGCGGTGCTCTGCACGGCCGGCGCCGGACTGCTGATCGTGGCGGCCGATCCGTTCGAGGAAGCCTTCCGGGCCGGCACGATACTGATCGGCGCCGCCCTCGTGCTGGGCGCGGTGCTGCGCGTGACCGTCCGGTCGGTGGGCATGCTCGCGGTGCGGTCCCGCTTCACCGATCTGGTGACGTACGGCCTGCTCGGCGTCCTCATCGTGCTGCTCGCGCTGGTCGCGCAGCCGAAGCCGTGGCTGGACATCCCGTTCCTGGAGGACGCGGTCCACTTCACGGTCCGCTGACCCGGGCGCCGGAGAGCGGAAGCAGCGGGTGCCGAAGAGCCGGTGGCCGTCCCCTCCCCCGAGAAGGGACGGACACCGGGGGTCGGGGGCAACCGGAGCGCGAAGCTCCCGAAGCGGCGTCGAGCGGCCTTGCCCCGTCCTGCGTCCAGCCTTGTTGACGGCCCTCACCCGTTCAAGGGATGGCTTGCCGCTGTGGCACGGAAGTGACCATTCCGCCATGGTGTGATCAACAGGCAACGGGGGCCGGGCGGCCGCGCGGTTCCGGGTCGGATAGCCTGGCCGACGGATATCTCTTCACATCAAGATTCAGGGATGTCCCGCACCAGGGGCCAGGAGCCCGGACCGCCAGCTGTCTAACGGAGATCGCCATGACCCGCACTCCCGTGAATGTCACCGTGACCGGCGCAGCCGGCCAGATCGGCTACGCACTGCTCTTCCGCATCGCCTCCGGCCACCTGCTCGGCCCGGACGTGCCGGTCAACCTGCGCCTCCTGGAGATCCCCCAGGGGCTGAAGGCCGCCGAGGGCACCGCGATGGAGCTCGACGACTGCGCCTTCCCGCTGCTGCGCAACATCGAGATCACCGACGACGCGAACGTCGGCTTCGCCGGTGCGAACGTCGCCCTGCTCGTCGGCGCCCGCCCCCGCACCAAGGGCATGGAGCGCGGCGACCTGCTCTCCGCCAACGGCGGCATCTTCAAGCCGCAGGGCAAGGCGATCAACGACAACGCCGCGGACGACATCAAGGTCCTCGTCGTCGGCAACCCGGCCAACACCAACGCGCTCATCGCACAGGCCGCCGCCCCGGACGTGCCGGCCGAGCGCTTCACCGCGATGACCCGTCTGGACCACAACCGCGCGATCTCGCAGCTGGCCGCCAAGACCGGTGCCGCCGTCTCCGACATCAAGAAGCTGACGATCTGGGGCAACCACTCGGCCACCCAGTACCCGGACATCTTCCACGCCGAGGTCGCCGGCAAGAACGCCGCCGAGCTCGTCAACGACGAGGCGTGGCTGGCCGACTCCTTCATCCCGACCGTCGCCAAGCGCGGCGCCGCGATCATCGAGGCCCGTGGCGCGTCCTCCGCCGCCTCCGCCGCCAACGCCGCCATCGACCACGTGCACACCTGGGTCAACGGCACCGCCGAGGGCGACTGGACCTCCATGGGCATCCCGTCGGACGGCTCCTACGGCGTCCCCGAGGGCATCATCTCGTCCTTCCCGGTCACCACGAAGGACGGCAAGTACGAGATCGTCCAGGGCCTGGACATCAACGAGTTCTCCCGGGCGCGCATCGACGCCTCGGTCAAGGAGCTCACCGAGGAGCGCGACGCGGTCCGCGAGCTCGGCCTGATCTGAGCCCTTCAGGCTTACGCACACGACCCCGGCAGCCGTCGAGCTGCCGGGGTCGTGGTGTGTTTCCTTACGGGTCAGAGCCCGGCCGCGATCTCCCGCAGGGCCCCCATGGCCCGGCGCTGGAGCCCCGGCCCGAAGGTGATCCGGGTCGCCCCCAGCTCACCGAGGCGGCGCGGCCCCGGCCCGTCCGGCCCGGCCAGCGCGTTCAGCGGCAGCCCGGGCAGCGCACCGGCCAGCGGCCCGAACACCTCGGGCGGGGCCAGGATCGGGTACACGCAGTCCGCGCCCGCCGCCGCGTAGAGCCGGGCCCGGCGCAGGGTCTCCGCCGCCGGGTCCACCCCGGCCGGGACACCCGTGACATACGTGTCGATCCGGGCGTTCACGAAGAGCGCGTCCCCGGCCGCCGCCCGCACCGCGGCCAGCCGGTCCGCCTGCGCTCCGGCGTCCAGCAGGACCCCGTCCACCGTGTCCTCCAGATTGCAGCCGGCCGCCCCCGCCGCGAACAGCCGCTCCACCAGCTCGCCGGGCGGCAGCCCGTACCCGGCCTCGACATCCGCCGACACCGGTACGGAGACGGCCCGGGCGATCCGGGCCACCGCCGCGAACATCTCACCGGCGGGCGTCGAGCCGTCCTCGTAACCCAGCGAAGCCGCGACCCCCGCGCTCGGGGTGGCGAGCGCGGGGAAGCCGGCGTCCGCGAGGACCCGGGCGCTCGCGGCGTCCCACGGGCCCGGGAGGACCAGCGGGTCGCCGGGGGTGCGGCCGTGGTGCAGGGCCCGCAGGCCCGACGCGGTCACCGGGCCGCTCAGCCGTGGTCGCCGGGCGTGTAGTGGCCCGGCACCATGCGGGTGGTCACGGCGAAGCGGTTCCAGGCGTTGATCGTGATGATCGACGCGATGAGGTGGGCCAGCTCCTCCTCGCCGAAGTGCTTCGCGGCCCGCGCGTACACCTCGTCCGGTACGAAGCCGTCGGTCAGCACGGTCACCGCCTCGGTCAGCTCGATCGCGGCGATCTCCTTCGGCGTGTAGAAGTGCCGCGACTCCTCCCACGCGCTGAGCTGGACGATCCGCTCCAGCGACTCGCCCGCCGCGAGCGCGTCCTTGGTGTGCATGTCCAGGCAGAACGCGCAGTGGTTGAGCTGCGAGGCGCGGATCTTCACCAGCTCGCCGATCACCGGGTCGACGCCCCTGCGGGACGCGGCGTCCAGGCGGGCCATCGCCTTGTAGACGTCGGGAGCGTGCTGCGCCCAGGCCAGGCGCGGGGTGTGCTCGGGGCAGTAGCCGGAGGTGCTGTCGCTGTTCTCGTTCGTCGTCATGCCACCAGGTTACGGAGAGAGTGGCGCAGCGGTATGGTCCATTTCCATGACGGATGCCTGGGCCACTTTCGGCGCCGACCTCCATATCGACCCGACCGGCTCGACCGGGCTGCGGGCCGGCCTGATGGACGCCCTGCGCGAGGCCGTCCGCACCGGCCGGCTGACCCCAGGCACCCGCCTGCCGTCCTCCCGCACTCTCGCCGCCGACCTCGGCATCGCCCGCAACACCGTCGCCGACGCCTACGCGGAGCTGGTCGCCGAGGGCTGGCTCACCGCCCGCCAGGGCTCCGGAACCCGGGTGGCCCGCCGCGCCGACCCCCGCCCCCCGGCGGCGCCCGAGGCCCCGCGCGCCCGGCCACCGCGCAGCGCACCCGCGTACAGCCTGAAGTCCGGCACCCCCGACCTGGCCACCTTCCCACGCGCCGAGTGGCTGAAGGCGGCCCGGCGTGCCCTGTCCGCCGCGCCGAACGACGCCTTCGGCTACGGCGACCCGCGCGGCCGGATCGAGCTGCGCACGGTCCTCGCCGAGTATCTGGCCCGGGCGCGCGGGGTGTACGCCGACCCGGACCGGATCATCGTCTGCTCCGGATTCGTGCACGGGCTGATGCTGCTCGGCAAGGTGCTGCGCGGGCGCCGGGTTCGGGAGGTGGCCGTGGAGTCGTACTGCCTCGGCATCCACACCCGCCTGCTCACCGGGGCCGGGCTGCGCATCCCCTGCCTGCCCGTCGACGAGCTGGGCACCCGGACCGGCGAGCTGCACACCCTGCGCCAGGCGGGCGCGGTCCTGCTGACCCCGGCGCACCAGTTCCCCACCGGCGTCCCGCTCCACCCGGACCGGCGGGCGGCGGCCGTCGACTGGGCGCGGGCCACCGGCGGGCTGATCCTGGAGGACGACTACGACGGCGAGTTCCGCTACGACCGCCAGCCGGTCGGCGCCCTCCAGGGCCTGGACCCGGAGCGCGTCGTCTACCTGGGCACCGCCAGCAAGTCCCTGGCCCCGGGGCTGCGGCTCGGCTGGATGGTGGTGCCGCGCGCCCTGGCGGCCGCGGTCGCCGAGGCGAAGGGGGCGAGCGACTGGGCGCCGGGCGCGCTGGACCAGCTGACGCTCGCGGAGTTCATGGCCTCGGGGGCGTACGACCGGCACGTCCGGTCCATGCGGCTGCGCTACCGCAACCGCCGCGACCAGCTCGTCGCGGCCCTGGCCGAGCGCGCCCCGCAGATCCGGGTCAGCGGGATCGCCGCCGGGCTGCACGCCCTCCTCGAACTTCCGGAGGGCGGCGAGGCCGAGGTGATCCGGGCGGCGGCCTGGCAGGGCCTCGCGCTTGAGGGCCTGGCCTTCTACCGCCACCCGGACGCCGACCTGAAGCGCGAGGCGCTGGTCATCGGCTACGGCACCCCGACGGACAGCGCGTGGGCGGGGGCGCTGGAGGCGCTGCTACGGGTGCTGACGTAGACCGTCCCTCAGCCCAGCAGGACCTCCCGCAGCTGCTCAAGCCCCCAGTCCAGGTCCTCCTTGCCGATCACCAGCGGCGGCGCGATCCGGATCGTGGAGCCGTGGGTGTCCTTCACCAGGACCCGGCGCTCCATCAGCTTCTCGGAGATCTCCCGGCCCGTGCCCAGCTCCGGTTCGATGTCCACGCCCGCCCACAGCCCGCGTCCCCGGACGGCCTGGACCGCGCCCCCGCCCGCCAGGAGTCCCAGCTCGCGGTGGAGGTGGTCGCCCAGCTCGGCGGCGCGCTGCTGGTACTCGCCGGTGTTCAGCATGGCGATCACCTCCAGCGCCACCGCGCAGGCCAGCGGGTTGCCGCCGAACGTCGAGCCGTGCTCGCCGGGCTGGAACACCCCGAGCACCGCCGCCGACGACACCACGGCCGACACCGGTACCACCCCGCCGCCGAGCGCCTTGCCCAGCAGGTACATGTCGGGGACGATGCCCTCGTGCTCGCAGGCGAAGGTCTTCCCGGTCCGGCCCAGACCGGACTGGATCTCGTCCGCGATGAACAGCACGTTCCGCTCACGGGTCAGCTTCCGTACCCCGGCGAGATAGCCGGGCGGCGGCACCAGCACGCCCGCCTCGCCCTGGATCGGCTCGATCAGCACGGCCACGGTGTTCTCCGTCATGGCCGCGCGCATCGCGGTGAGATCCCCGTACGGCACGATCTCGAAACCGGGGGTGTACGGGCCGAAGTCGGCGCGGGCCTCCGGGTCCGTGGAGAAGCTGATCACCGTGGTCGTGCGGCCGTGGAAGTTGTCGGCGGCCACGATGATCTTCGCCATGCCGTCCGGTACGCCCTTGACCCGGTAGCCCCACTTGCGGGCGGTCTTCACCGCCGTCTCGACGGCCTCCGCCCCGGTGTTCATCGGGAGCACCATCTCCATGCCGCACAGCTCCGCCAGGCGCGTACAGAAGTCGGCGAACCGGTCGTGGTGGAAGGCCCGGGAGGTCAGCGTCACCCGTTCCAGCTGGGCCCGGGCCGCGTCGAGCAGCCGGCGGTTGCCGTGGCCGAAATTGAGCGCCGAGTATCCGGCCAGCATGTCGAGGTAGCGGCGGCCCTCGACATCGGTCATCCAGGCCCCGTCCGCCGTGGCGACGACGACGGGCAACGGGTGGTAGTTGTGCGCGCTGTGCGCCTCGGCGGAGGCGATGGCGTTTTCCGTGGTCGACACGGGATCTCCGATCGTCGTGCGGTGTGAGCCTTGGGTGGGCCCACTTTGTATCGTCGGTCGGTTCTCCCGCGGGGAAACCTTCGGTTCACGGCGCGGCTGATTTTTCCGCGGCGCGGGTCCGCCGGACGATTCCTCCACCGGCTGCCCGGGAAGGGCCGCACACCTGAGACAATGAGCCCATGGCCTCTGAACGTCCCCGTGTGCTCTCCGGAATCCAGCCCACCTCCGGCTCGTTCCACCTCGGCAACTACCTCGGCGCGGTCCGCCAGTGGGTGGCCCTTCAGGAATCCCACGACGCCTTCTACATGGTGGTCGACCTGCACGCGATCACCGTCGCGCAGGACCCGGCGCAGCTGCGGGCCAACACCCGGTTCGCCGTGGCCCAGCTGCTGGCCGCCGGGCTCGACCCCGAGCGCTGCACGCTGTTCATCCAGAGCCATGTACCCGAGCACGCCCAGCTCGGCTGGGTCATGAACTGCCTGGCCGGGTTCGGCGAGGCGTCCCGGATGACGCAGTTCAAGGACAAGTCCGCCCGGCACGGCGCCGACCGCACCACGGTCGGCCTGTTCACCTACCCGATGCTGATGGTCGCCGACATCCTGCTCTACCAGGCCGACCAGGTCCCGGTGGGCGAGGACCAGCGCCAGCACCTGGAGCTGACCCGTAATCTCGCCGAGCGGTTCAACGGCACCTACGGCGAGACCTTCACCGTTCCGGACCCGTACATCCTCAAGGAGACGGCGAAGATCTACGACCTCCAGGACCCGTCCTCGAAGATGAGCAAGTCGACGGCGAACCCGAAGGGTCTGATCAACCTCCTGGACGAGCCGAAGACCACCGCCAAGAAGGTGAAGAGCGCCGTCACCGACACCGACACGGTGATCCGCTTCGACCGCGCCGAGAAGCCCGGCGTCAGCAACCTGCTCACCATCTACTCGACGCTCACCGGCGTCTCGGTGCCGGAGCTGGAGCAGAAGTACGAGGGCAAGGGCTACGGCGCGCTGAAGACGGACCTCGCCGAGGTCATGGTCGACTTCGTCACACCGTTCCGCACCCGGACGCGGGAATATCTGGACGACCCGGAGACGCTGGACTCCATCCTGGCCGCGGGCGCCGAGAAGGCGCGGGCCGTGGCGGCGGAGACCCTGGCGCTCACCTACGACCGGATGGGCCTTCTGCCCGCCAAGCACTGAGTCCAAGGACCCTGGCGGCAAAGGGCCCGCAGGCGGCACACTTACGGCGTGATGCTTGCGGCCGTCAGTGGCTGAAAACAGACCACCGAGGATTGAGGAGAACGACGTGGGGACCGTAACGCTCGGCGTTTCGATCGCGGTCCCGGAGCCCTACGGCAGCCTGCTCCAGGAGCGGCGCGCGAGCTTCGGGGACCCTGCCGCACACGGCATTCCCACCCACGTCACCCTCATGCCGCCGACCGAGGCCCGGGCGGCCGACCTGCCCGCGATCGAGGCGCACCTCGCCACGATCGCGACCGGTGGCCGCCCCTTCCCGATGCGTCTCTCCGGCACCGGCACCTTCCGCCCGCTCTCGCCGGTCGTCTTCGTCCAGGTGGTCGAGGGCGCCTCGGCCTGCGCCTGGCTCCAGAAGCGGGTACGGGACGCCTCCGGGCCCCTGGTGCGCGAGCTCCAGTTCCCGTACCACCCGCATGTGACCGTCGCCCACGACATCCCGGAAGCGGCGATGGACCGGGCGTACGAGGAGCTCGCCGACTACGAGGCGTCCTGGATCTGCGGCGCCTTCGCGCTGTACGAGCAGGGCCGGCTGGACCGCGTCTGGCGCAAGATCAACGAGTTCCCGTTCGGCGCCGGGGGCGCGGGCCCGGCCGTCCCCGCGCAGAGCGGCAGCACCCTGGACGCCCCCTCGCTGCACCCGTAAGAAGGTCACACCGGGAGCCGCCGGAACAGCGGCCGGGGCATGTGCCGCAGCGCGGACATCACCGCGCGCAGCGCCCCCGGCACCCACACCGTCTCCTGGCGCCTCCGCAGCCCGGTCACGATCGCGTCCGCCACCGCACCCGGCGTCGTCACCAGCGGCGTCCGGGTGAACGGGATCGTCGCCAGCGGGCCCCCGGCCGCCCGCACCCCCGCCGCGTCCGGCACCACGAGCCCCGGGCGCACCACCATCACGTGCACCCCCGTGCCGTGCAGCGCGTCGCCGAGGCCCTGGGTGAAGACGTCCAGGCCCGCCTTGCTCGACCCGTAGATGAAGTCCGCCCGCCGGGCCCGCTCACCGGCCACCGAGGACAGCACCACCAGCGAGCCGTGTCCCTGCGCCTGGAGCGCGCCCGCGCACACCAGACCGGCGGAGACCGCGCCGGTGTAGTTCGTCTGCGCCACCCGGACCGCCGCGAGCGGTTCCTCCTCGTCGCGCCCCTGGTCGCCGGGGATGCCGAAGGCGAGCAGCACCATGTCGATGTCGCCCTCGGCGAAGACCTTGCCGAGGACCGTCTCGTGGGACTCGGTGTCCAGCGCGTCGAACGCCACGGTCTGGACGTACGCCCCCCGGTGGCGCAGGTCCTCCGCCGCGGCCTCCAGGGCGGGCGAGGGGCGGCCGGCCAGCCAGACCGTGCGGGTGCGGTGGGCGATCAGCCGGCGTGCGGTGGCGAGCCCGATCTCCGACGTGCCGCCGAGGACGAGCAGGGACTGCGGGGCACCGAAGGCATCCTTCACGGGAACGCTCCTTGCAGGGGAAGAGGGGATCTACAGGGACAGCCGGCGGGACAGGTCCGAGCGGAACGCCCCGTTCGGGTCCAGCTCGGCCCGCAGCGCCCGGAACTCGGGCAGCCGCGGGTACATCGCGGCGAGCGCGCCGGGGCGCAGCCGGGCGTCCTCGGTCAGGGAGACCCGGCCGCCCGCCGCCACCACCTCCTCGTCCAGCGAGTCGAGGAAGCGGGCGAGCCCCGGCAGCCCGGCCGGCAGATCGAGGGAGAGGTGCCAGCCGGGCGCCGGGAAGGACAGCCAGCCCGGACCGCCCTCGCCGCACCGCTTCAGTACCGCCCGGAAGGACGGGCAGCGGCTGCGGGCGATGCGCCCGACGATCCGGCGCAGCGTCTCCTCCTGCCCGTGCCCGACCAGGAACGCGTAGTGGATGCGGCCGCCGGTGGGCGATACCCGGTTGCTGTGCGGCCGGGCGTCCAGGGCGCGGAAGAAGGCCCCGACGGGCTGGAGTTCACCGGTGCGGGACCGGGGCGCGGCGCGGTAGCCGAGCTCGTTGAGCGCGGTGGCGGACAGCCGGCCGAAGAGGCGGGGGAGCAGCGGCGGAGCGGCGGGGCGGCGCGCCGGGCCGAGGGCGAGCGCGGTGTGCCGGGCGTGTCCCGGGAGCGCCCGCACCGGGACGTGGTCCGCGCGGACCAGGACGCCGCGGCCGGTGGCCCGGCCCCGGGCGGTGAGGTCGATCCGGGCGAACTCGTAGGGGCGGTGGCCGCGTGCCATCCGGCCCAGCAGGTCGTCCAGGCCGGCCGCCCGCTCGGTGTCGACCGCCATCAGGGCGGTGCTGACGGGCCGGAAGCGGAGGGTGGCCGAGAGGATCACCCCGGTCAGGCCGAGGCCGCCGGCGGTCGCGTCGAAGAGCGGGGTGCCCGGGCGCACCGTACGCACCTCGCCGTCGGCGGTGAGCAGCGTGAACTCCGTGACATGGCGGGAGAAGGAGCCGGACGCGCGGTGGTTGTCGCCGTGCCCGTCCGAGCCGATCGCGCCGCCCACCGTGACGTAACGCCCGCCGGGCACCACCGGCGGGAACCAGCCGAGCGGAAGCATCACCTCGCGCAGCCGGTGCAGCGTCGTGCCCGCGTCGCAGACCACCAGGCCGGCCGCCGCGTCGATGGTCCGTACGCGGTCCAGCGCCGTCATGTCGAGGACCGAGCCCCCGGCGTTCTGCGCCGCGTCGCCGTGCGTCCGGCCCAGGCCCCGGGCGATCGAGCCGCGCGGCCCGCAGCCCAGCACGGCCGCCGCGGCCTCCTCGTGGCTACGGGGACGGAAACGCAGCGCGGTCGTCGGGGCGGTGCGGCCCCAGCCGGTCAGGGACACGGTGTCGACAGACATGAGGGTGACCGTATCGCCCGAGATAACACCTTTGAGGGATTTGTTACAACACTCACCGAAATGGGTGATTGAGGGTCCGTCATCTCCTCCGTCTCGCACCGGGCTTCGGTTTTCCCGCGCCGGAGGGGTAGCAGTGACCCATGGACTGGCTGAAAAAACTCCCCGTGATCGGGCCACTCGTCTCCCGGCTGATGGAGACCCACGCGTGGCGCAGTTACGAGACGCTGGTGCGGGTCCACTGGGCCCGGCTGGCCGCCGCCATCACGTTCATCAGCTTCCTCGCGCTCTTCCCGCTGATCGCGGTCGGCGCGGCGATCGGCGCCGCGCTGCTCACCGACAAGCAGCTGGACAAGATCGAGCACAAGCTCGCCGAGCAGGTGCCCGGCATCTCCGACCAGCTCGGCATCGACAATCTGGTCGCCCACGCCGGGACGGTCGGTCTGGTGGCCGGTGCGCTGCTGCTCTTCACCGGTGTCGGCTGGATCGGCTCGATGCGGGACTGCCTGCGCGCGGTCTGGGAGATGGACGATCTGGACGAGGGCAATCCGGTTCTGCGCAAGCTCAAGGACGCCGGGTTGCTGTTCGGGCTGGGCGGCGCCGCCCTGGTGACCTTCGCGATCTCCTCGGTCGGCTCGGTGGCCGTCGGCCGGGTCGCCGACCTGCTCGACATCCCCGAGAACGGGGCGGGCGGGGTGCTGCTGCGGATCGCCGCCCTGCTGGTGGGGGTGATCGCCGACTTCCTGCTGCTGCTCTATCTGCTGACCCTGCTGCCCGGCGTCGAACCGCCGCGCCGCCGGCTGGTGGTGGCCGCGCTGCTCGGCGCGGTCGGGTTCGAACTGCTCAAGCTGCTGCTCGGCAGCTATATGAAGGGCGTCGCGTCCAAGAGCATGTACGGCGCCTTCGGGGTGCCGATCGCGCTGCTGCTGTGGATCAACTTCACGGCGAAGCTGCTGCTGTTCTGCGCCGCCTGGACGGCGACCCCGGGCAAGGAGGAGGACGAGCGGGCGGCGGACGCGGAGGGGGGCTCCACGCTCGCCGCCCGGCGCGTCACGGGCGAGGACGGCGACGCATCAGGTCCGGCAGCGGCCAGCGCCGGTTGACCAGGAACACCCCGCCGGCCAGCAGGACCAGCACCCCGCCGACGATGCCCAGCGCGATCCCGACCCCGCTGGAGCCGTCGGTGGCGGCCGCCGCCCGGGCGGTCTTGTCCGGTCCGTGCTCGCCCTGGCCGGCCTTGTCCGCCTCGGCGCCCTTGCCCGCCCCGGCGGTGTCCGTGCCGTCGCCGGTGACCGCGGACCTCGGCGCGACCAGCTCACCGACCGGGGTCACCTTGCCGGTCGCGGCGAACCCCCAGTCCAGCAGCCGGGCCGCCTCCTTGTACACCGCGTGCGTCTCGTCGTCGGCCGGGTGCATCACGGTGACCAGGAGGACCTTGCCGCCCTGCTCGGCGACACCGGTGAAGGTGTTGCCGGCGTGCGAGGTGTAGCCGTTCTTGACGCCCGCGATGCCCTTGTACGCGTTCACGCCGTCGGCCCCGGTGAGCAGCCGGTTGGTGTTCTGGATGCCGAAGGTCTCGCGCTTCTTGCCCTTCTTCTTCTCGCCCGGGAACTGCGCCTCGGCGGTCGAGCAGTACTCCCGGAAGTCCGCGTTCTGGAGTCCGTCGCGGGCGAAGAGCGAGAGGTCGTAGGCGCTGGAGACCTGCTTGGGCGCGTCGTACCCGTCGGGCGACACCACCTTCGTGTCGAGCGCCTGAAGCTCCTCCGCGCGGTCCTGCATGGCCTGGACGGTCTTCGGCACCCCGCCGTACATCGAGGCCAGTACGTGCACCGCGTCGTTCCCCGAACGCAGGAAGACCCCGAGCCACAGGTCGTGCACCGTGTAGCTGAGGTCCTCCTTGATGCCGACGAGGCTGCTTCCCTCGCCCATGCCGGCGAGGTCCTCGTCCTTCACCGTGTACTCCCGGGTCTTCGGCAGGAGCGCCTGATCACCGATGAGTGTGTCCGCGAAGAGCATCTTCAGGGTGGACGCCGGGGGCAGCCGCCAGTGCGCGTTGTGCGCGGCGAGCACTTCGCCGGTCTCCGCGTCCGAGACCATCCACGACCGGCCCGTCAGCTTCTTGGGCAGTACCGGGGCGCCGGGGCCCAGGTTGACCTGGGTGCCGGACTGCCCCAACTGCGCGCCGCCGATCTGCGACATGGTCGCCGGGGGCTTGGGGGCGTCGTCGTCCCCGTCGGCCGCCGAGGCGGGCGTGACGACGAAAGCGGACAGCAGGGCGGCAGAGGTGACCGCCAAAGCGGCCTTCTTGAGAGCTGGCACGGTCGAAAACGTACATGCAGTTGATGTGAATATATGTACCGGCGACGTGACCCGCCGGGCGGACCGCCGGGACGGACCACCCCGCCCGCGCCGCCCGGAGCGCGGCGGCGATACTGGGGCCATGAAGCTCAGCCGCCCGGTCTCCTGGTTCCTGCTCGCCTTCGGGGCGTGGTCGTGGGTCATCTGGGTCACCTTCGTCAAGAATTTGTGGAAGGACGGCAGCGGCCTCGCCTTCGACGACGCCGGTGACCCGACCGCGTACTTCTGGGTACATCTGCTGCTCGCCGTCACGTCCTTTCTTCTGGGGACGGGCGTGGGCTGGATCGGGTTCCGGGGCGTCAGGGCCCTGCGCGCCGAGAAGGCTTGAAAGGGCGGGGCCCGGGCTCGCTCCGCAGCCGGAGTAATCATCCGCGTACGCATGCGAAATGATGGAACGGGTGACCGTCCGGGAACCCTCTGTATTCGGCGTAAGCGTCAAAGGTTTCGACTGGCAAACAATTGGCTGTGAGCCTCTGATCCGCCCTTCCAGATGTGAAAATCGTGTGATTTGCTTGGCGCGAACGTGCGGTGATCTGCGTATCTGAGCGCGACACCGAGGTGGGGCAGTTAAGGGAGAGCACGTCAATGCGGTCGATCCGGCTACGGATTCTCGCGATTTTCGCGGTATTGGTCATCGCAGGCGTGGTCGCCTGGCAACTGCTTCCCTCGGACGAGGGGAACTCCGATCCGATCGTCGTCGGGACGACCGACGCGGTGACCTCGCTCGACCCGGCGGGCGCCTATGACGCCGGTTCCTGGGCGATGTACAGCAACGTCTACCAGTCCCTGATGACGTTCAAGTCCGGGGGCATCGTGCCCGAGCCGGACGCGGCCGAGAACTGCGAGTTCATCGGCGCCAAGCTCCAGACGTACCAGTGCAAGCTCCGTGACGACCTGACGTTCTCCAATGGGGACAAGGTCACGGCCGAGGACGTCAAGTACTCGTTCGACCGGATGCTGGAGATCAAGACGGACGTCGGTCCCTCGGTTCTCTTCCCCAGTCTGAAGAACGTGGTCGCCGAGGGCCGGCTGATCACTTTCAACCTCTCCTCGCGTGACGCGACCTTCCCGCAGAAGATCGCCACGGGCGCGGGCTCCATCGTGCAGAAGGACGCCTATGCGGAGCACAAGCTGCGCAACGACGGCCATGTGACGGGCTCGGGGCCGTACGTCCTGAAGTCCTACGAGGCCGGCGTGAAGGCCGAACTCGTGCCGAATTCGCGGTACAAGGGCGCGGTCACCAAGACCGGCGGCCCGATCACCGTGCGGTATTACAAGGAGTCCGACGACCTTCTCTCGGCCTGGAAGTCCGGTCAGGTCGACGTCACGCACCGTCAGCTGCCGCCGTCCACGCTCGCCGAGCTGAACCCGGGCGACACCGACAAGCGCGTCACCGAGGCGGACAGCGCCGAGATCCGCAACCTCGTCTTCAACGTCCGCGAGGGCGCTCCGCTCGACGACCGCAAGGTCCGCCAGGCCATCGCGGCGGTCATCGACCGCGGCCCGCTGGTGACCAAGGTCTACCAGGGCACCGTCGAACCGCTCTACTCGCTGATCCCGCAGGGCACCATCGGGCACAGCACCCCGTTCTTCGACGCCTACCCCTCGCCGGACGTCAAGCGCGCGAAGGGGCTCATGGAGGAGGCCGGCGTCCAGACGCCGCTGGCCCTCACCTTCGCCTACCGCGAGGGCGACCAGTACACCGGCGAGACCAAGGAGATCCAGCGTCAGCTGAACGCCACCGGACTCTTCAAGGTCTCCATCAAGGCCGTCGAGTGGACCCGTTTCCAGAAGGGCTACGCGAAGGGCGAGTACGACATGTACACCGTCGGCTGGCTCCCGGACTACCCGGACCCCGACACCTTCAGCCAGCCGCTCGTCGGCCGCGACAGCAGCCTCCACAACGGCTACACCAGCAAGAAGATGGACCAGCTGATCAGCGACACGCTCCAGTACAGCGACCGCAGCCGGGCCTCCAACGACTTCAAGGAGCTCCAGAAGCTGGTCGGCGAGGACGTGCCGCTGGTGCCGCTGTGGCAGAAGAAGGACTACGTGATCGCCAAGCCGGACATCTCCGGCTCGCAGTACCTCTCCGACGGCACGGGCGTGTGGCGCCTGTGGGAGCTCGGCTGGATCTGATCCCTGTCCGGGTGCGCGGGCGGCTAGGACCTCACCGGTCCGGCCGTCCGCGCCGTCGTTTCCGGCAGGAACTCCTCCAGCACCTCGTGGATCTGCCGCACCAGCGGCCGCAGCACCCGGAACCGGGACAGGGCCAGCGCGCGGGCGGCGATCGGGACCGTACGTGTGACCAGGCGGCGGCTGCGGGCGGCGCCGCCCGTCCGGTCGTACACCCAGAACAGCACCAGGCCCATGTGCGCGAGCCACATCAGCCGCGGCAGCAGCGGGGCCAGTTCCGGGTCCGTCCGGGTGGCGGAGCCGGTCAGACAGCGCTCGTGGATGGCGACGACCGCCTCGCGCGCGGTGACCGACTCCGGTGAGAACGGGCTGAGCGGGCTCTCCGGATCGGCCGCGTTCCTGAAGAACTGCGTGGCGAAGGGGCGGTACGGCTCCGCCACGTCCAGCCAGGCCAGCAGCACCCCGCGCAGCCGCGCCGACAGGTCCCGCTCACCGTCCAGGACCGGCCGCACCGCCTCCGCGTGCTCGGCGGCCAGCCGGTCGTAGAAGCCCTGGACCAGGTGCTCCTTGGACGAGAAGTAGTAGTAGGCGTTCCCCACGGAGACGCCCGCCTCCTGGGCGATGGCCCGCATCGTCGTCCGGTCGAATCCTCTTTCCCGGAAGAGCCGGAGCGCGGTTTCGAGGATCAGCGCACGGGTCTGCTCACTCCGGGGTGCCTTGACGGCCTTCGCGTCCTTCTCTTCCTTCACCACGGCCCCGAGCGTATCCGGGAAGGGGGCGCCGCCCGCACCGCCCATGGCCGATCCCGCGCCCCCATGGCGGAACCGCTGGTGCGCGTACGCTGAGCGCCATGGAGCTGCGCGACTGGACCGACGGGCACGTGGAGCGGTGGCGGCCCGTGCTTCCCGAGCTCGACGCGGACGTCGAGGGCGCGGTGACCCGGATGAAGAAGCTCTCGGTCCATCTGCGCCGGGTGCGCGAGCAGTCCCTCGTCGACTTCGACCTGGACCGGCAGGAGTTCGACACCCTGCACAAACTGGCCGGACGCGGCGGCACGGCGGCCCCGTCCGAACTGGCCGCCGACCTCGACCTCGCCCCCGCGTCCGTCACCGGCCGGCTGGACGCCGTCGAGCGCCGCGGCTTCGTCCGCCGCACCCCGTCCACCACGGACCGGCGCCGCGTCGACGTGGTGCTGACGGACGAGGGCCGCTCGACCTGGCTCGGCGCGATGGCCTTCCTCGGGCACGAGGAGGAACGGCTGCTCGGCGTCCTGGACGCGGACGAACGGGCGCTGCTCAACGACATGCTGCGGCGCGTCATGATCCTCGCGGAGGACCGGGACGGGACGGCCTGGGACTGAGCCCGCGCCACAACTCAATACAGGCCCTAAGGCTTCCAGCCCGGAACCTGCCGGGCCAGCTCCTCCCGGACCCCGTCGGGCCCCAGCTCCAGCAGCCGGGCCACCGCCTCGTTCCACCCCTCCGCCGCCTGCTCCACCGCGTCCCGGAACCCCCGCCGCAACGGCCCCCCGGCCAGCAGCAGCGCGACCGCGGCGACCGGGCGCAGCAGCCACCGCCCGCGCACCGAGGCCACCGCCTCCACCACCCAGCGCCCGTCCTCCGCGCGCCGGGGCCGCAGACGCAGCCGCGCCTCGCCCAGCAGGTGCTTCAGCCGCACGGTCACCGGGGCGCGCGCGGCGGGCGGCGCACCGGGCGGCAGCGCCGCCGCGTCCCACCACGCGGCCAGATCGGCCCGGCCCTTCCCCGAACCGCGCCGCAGCACACCCGAGCCGTCCGGCCCCCATATCCGCCCCCGGCCCTCGACGAGCCGGGGCCGGTCGGGCGCGGTCAGCCGCAGGGAGACCCTGGCGTTCAGGTCCGGGGCGCTCATCCGCTGTTCCAGCTCGACCGCGGAGGCGCGCCGCCACTCCCGTACGCGTATCGCCATCCGCTCGTCGTCGTCCGCCCGGCCGACCTCGTACAGCGCCCCGGTCCGCAGATGCCGCCCCTTCAGCAGCCGCAGGTCCTCGACGGGTTCCCCGTCCGGGGTGAGGACGGTCGTGCCCTCGGCCCGGGTGGACTCGGCCAGGTCCCAGACGAGCGGGGCGAGTTCGGCGACGAGGGCGCGTTCGACGGCCAGGACGGTCACGGAGTGGCGGAGGGTGGTCATCGGGACGACCGTACCGCCCGGGCCGCCGGGGCGCGGCAAGAGGCCCGGCCCCCCGCGGGGGACCGGGCCTCTTCACATGCTCGGGGGATCAGAAGCGACGCGTGATCAGCGCGCGCTTGACCTCCTGGATCGCCTTGGTGACCTCGATGCCACGCGGGCAGGCGTCCGTGCAGTTGAAGGTGGTGCGGCAACGCCACACACCGTCACGGTCGTTGAGGATCTCCAGGCGCTGCTCGCCGCCCTCGTCGCGCGAGTCGAAGATGAAGCGGTGCGCGTTGACGATCGCCGCCGGGCCGAAGTACTGGCCGTCGTTCCAGAACACCGGGCACGAGGACGTGCACGCGGCGCACAGGATGCACTTGGTGGTGTCATCGAAGCGCTCGCGGTCCTCGGGGGACTGAAGGCGCTCGCGGGTCGGCTCGTTCCCCTTGGTGATGAGGAAGGGCATGACGTCGCGGTACGCCTGGAAGAACGGGTCCATGTCGACCACGAGGTCCTTGAGGACCGTGAGGCCCTTGATGGCCTCGATCGTGATCGGCTTCTCCGGGCTCAGGTCCTTGATCAGCGTCTTGCAGGCGAGCCTGTTCTTGCCGTTGATCCGCATGGCGTCCGAACCGCAGATGCCGTGCGCGCAGGACCGGCGGAACGTGAGCGTCCCGTCCTGGTCCCACTTGATCTTGTGAAGGGCGTCGAGGACACGCTCCTTCGGGTCGATCTCGATCTGGAAGTCCTGCCACTGGGCCTCGTCGGAGACCTCCGGGTTGAACCGCCGGATGCGGAACGTGGCCGTGATGTACGGCGAGTCGGCGAAGCCGGGCTCCGGCTCGGGAGCCTTGTCGGCCTTGTCCAGGGTGGGTGTAGCCATCAGTACTTACGCTCCATCGGCTGGTAGCGGGTCGTGACGACCGGCTTGTAGTCCAGCCGGATCGACTCGGTGCCGTCCTCGGCGACCTCGCGGTACGCCATGGTGTGGCGCATGAAGTTGACGTCGTCGCGGTTCGGGTAGTCCTCGCGGTAGTGACCGCCGCGGGACTCCTTGCGCGCCAGTGCCGACGTCGCCATGACCTCGGCGAGGTCGAGCAGGTTGCCCAGCTCGATGGCCTCCAGCAGGTCGGTGTTGAACCGCTTGCCCTTGTCCTGGACGGACACGTCCAGGTAGCGCTTGCGCAGCTCCGCGATCTTGTCGACCGCGGTCTTGATCGTCTGCTCGGTGCGGAACACCATCACGTTGGCGTCCATGCACTCCTGGAGCTCCTGGCGGATCGCCGCGACCCGCTCGGTGCCCGTGGAGTTGCGCAGCCGCTCGACCTGGTCGATGACCTGCTGCGCCGGGTCCTCGGGCAGCTCGGGGAGCTCGCTCTTCGCGGAGTACTCGGCGGCGGCGATGCCCGCGCGGCGTCCGAAGACGTTGATGTCGAGCAGCGAGTTGGTGCCGAGGCGGTTGGCGCCGTGCACCGACACACAGGCGACCTCGCCGGCGGCGTACAGGCCCGGGACGACGGTGGTGTTGTCGGCCAGCACCTCGCCCTCGACGTTGGTCGGGATGCCGCCCATGGCGTAGTGCGCGGTCGGCTGGATCGGGATCGGGTCCGTGTAGGGCTCGATGCCGAGGTACGTACGCGCGAACTCGGTGATGTCCGGGAGCTTGGCGTCCAGCTGCTCCGGCGGCAGGTGCGTCAGGTCGAGGTAGACGTGGTCGCCCTCGGGACCGCAGCCGCGGCCCTCGCGGATCTCCGTGTAGATGGAGCGGGACACGACGTCACGGGACGCGAGGTCCTTCATGACGGGCGCGTACTTCTCCATGAAGCGCTCGCCGTCCTTGTTGCGGAGGATGCCGCCCTCACCGCGGGCGCCCTCCGTCAGCAGGATGCCCATGCGCCAGATGCCGGTCGGGTGGAACTGGAAGAACTCCATGTCCTCCAGCGGCAGCCCCCGGCGGTAGCAGGCGGCCTGGCCGTCACCGGTCAGGGTGTGCGCGTTCGACGTCACCTTGAAGAACTTGCCGGTGCCGCCGGAGGCGTAGATGACCGCCTTCGCGCGGAAGACGTGGATCTCGCCGGTCGCCAGCTCGTAGGCGACGACGCCGGCGGATTTCCTGACGCCGTCCTCCTCGACCACCAGCTGGTCCAGGACGTAGAACTCGTTGAAGAACTCCACGCCCTCCTTGACGCAGTTCTGATAGAGCGTCTGGAGGATCATGTGGCCGGTGCGGTCGCCCGAGTAGCAGGCGCGGCGGACCGGGGCCTCGCCGTGGTTGCGGGAGTGACCGCCGAAGCGGCGCTGGTCGATCCGGCCCTCGGGCGTGCGGCCGAACGGCAGGCCCATCTTCTCCAGGTCGAGAACGGCGTCGATGGCCTCCTTCGCCAGGATCTCGGCGGCGTCCTGGTCGACCAGGTAGTCACCGCCCTTGATCGTGTCGAAGGTGTGCCACTCCCAGTTGTCCTCCTCCACGTTGGCCAGCGCGGCGGCCATGCCGCCCTGCGCGGCGCCCGTGTGGGAGCGGGTGGGGTAGAGCTTGGTCAGCACGGCGGTGCGGCTGCGCTTGGTCGACTCGATGGCCGCGCGCATGCCGGCGCCGCCGGCGCCGACGATGACGGTGTCGTACGTGTGGATCTGCATGGTTTACCTCTGGTCCTTCGGGCCCGGCGCCTAGCGGATGTTCGGGTCGAAGGTGAAGATCACCAGCGTGCCCAGCAGGACGGTGAACACCGTCGCGGTGTACAGCAGCATCTTCAGCCAGAAGCGGGTGTTGTCCCGTTCGGCGTAGTCGTTGATGACCGTACGCAGACCGTTGGCGCCGTGCAGCATGGCGAGCCACAGCATCGCCAGGTCCCAGACCTGCCAGAACGGCGAGGCCCAGCGGCCCGCCACGAAGGCGAAGCCGATCTTGGAGACGCCGCCGTCCAGCACCAGCTGGATCAGCAGGTGGCCGAGGACCAGGACGACCAGCACGATGCCCGACAGGCGCATGAAGAGCCAGGCGTACATCTCGAAGTTGGTGCGCGAGCCCTTGGGGGTCTTGCCGGTCCGCTTGCGCGGCGGCTCGATGACGGGGGCCGGGTTGTCGACGTCGTAAAGGGAGACGCCTTCGACGGCGCCGATCGCGGAAGTCTCGGTGGACATGGGCCTCAGCTCCCGAAGAGTTCGCGTACGGCGTGGCCGAGCACGGGGTACAGGGCACCCAGCATCAGCACGATCCAGATGCCCAGCACGACCCAGAGCATCTGCTTCTGAACGCGCGGGCCCTTGGCCCAGAAGTCCACGGCGACGATGCGCAGACCGTTCAGCGCGTGGAAGAGAATCGCGGCCACCAGGCCGTATTCGAGCAGCGCGACGATCGGCGTCTTGTACGTGGACACGACGTCGTCGTATGCCTCGGGGGAGACGCGGACGAGGGCGGTGTCCAGGACATGCACGAACAGGAAGAAGAAAATGAGGACACCGGTGACTCGATGAGCCACCCAGGACCACATGCCTTCCCGGCCGCGGTACAGCGTTCCAGCCGGCACGGAAGAACCCTCCGGGAGCGGGGATTGGGGTCGGCCGGCTTGACTGTCGGTCTGACCCGGCCGGGTACGGTCCACCGGCCCCGGCCATCGTAGCGACGGATTGTCGGTTCGATCGCGCGGGGCCCTCCGGTGTGATCAAAGTGGCAACGAAACAGGCACGGACGGGCTATGGACGGCCCTCCGCGCCCCTGCTCGGCCCCTCCGTGCCGGGGATTCCGGCCCGCCCGGCCCGCCCGCAACCCGTTATCGACTCGATACCAACGCGGCCAGGCGGCCCCGGGCGAGTCGCCGCATCTCGTCCGCCGCGACCGCCCGCTCCCGGTCCTCCTCGTGCCCCAGCCGGGCCCGGATGCCGGCGAGGACCTGGTCCGGGTGCTCGGCGGGCGGGTAGCCGTCCAGGCAGATCACGAAGGCGTGGCCGAATCTGCGTTCGTACTCGGCGTGGGCGGCGGCCAGCGCGAGATGGGCGGAGCGTGGCGCGTCCGGCCGCAGCCCCGGGGACTCCTCGGCCGCCAGCGCCTCGGCGTGATCGGCGGGGGCCAGATCGTAGGCCGCCTCGTCGGCCGCGGCGAGCAGCGCGTCCGTGTCCGGGTAGGGGCGGTGGCCGGCCAGCCGGCGCGCCCAGGTCGCGCTGCCGAAGCACGCCAGCAGGGCCGCCTCGGCCTCGGCGGCGGGCGCGCCGTTGAACCGGGGCAGGCCCCAGGCGGGCGCGGCGGACCGGGCGGGTCCGCCGCTGCGGCTCTGCACGGGCACGGCGGTGCGCCGGGCGGGCCGGGGCGGCTGCTCGGGAAGGCCGGCGTGGGACTCGCTGGACCTGGACAGCGGGAGCTCCCGAATGGAGAGACTGAAGGGACTGCGGGGGCCCAACGCTAGCGAGACGGGGGTGAGGGTGGGCGAAGGGTGCGCGAATTTCACCCGGACGGGAGAGTTTCGTGATGCCCGGCGAGCGGATGTATGAGGAGAATGCCCGGTTACCTCCCTTCATCTGCCCTGTTTTCTCGCAGTTCTGCTCCCTTTCTCCCGGCTCTGCCCCTGCTCTGCCTCTGACTTTCCCCCCACGTTCCCCCGAACCGGAGGTTTCTGACTGATGGCATCCTCACGCGGCGCCCTCCTGGCCGTGACGGCGGCGGCCGCGGCGAGCGTCGCGCTCGCCGGCTGCGGCGGCTCCGGAACCGAGCACGGCAACGGCCCCGAGACGTCCCGTGCGGCGTCGTCCCCCTCCCGTACCCCTTCCCCCACCCCGTCGCCGACCCGCAGCTACCCGCTCTCCGAGGCGCCCCGCACCATCCCCGCCGTACGCGAGCACACCGCCGCCCACGGGCCCGGCTGGAAGCCCGGAGAGGACAGCGGGGTCGTCCTCGCGAAGGGCAGCGGCAAGCTCGCCGACGAGGGCAGGCTGCTGGCCGGCGAGCTGAAGATCCACTACCGGGGCGAGGCGGCCGCCCGCGCCGGTGACGTGGAGCTGGCCCTCACCCCGAAGGCGTCCGGCGGGCCGGAGTCGTACACCCTGCGCACCGCCGACGGGCGGGTGCGGATCAGCGGGCCCGGCGAGGCGGGCGTCTTCTACGGCACCCGCACCCTCAAGCAGTCCGTGCGCGCCGACGGCTCGATGCCCGAGGGCGAGGTGCGCGACCGGCCGGACAAGCCGCAGCGCGGCCTCAACCTCGACATCGCTCGCAAGCACTACACCGCGTCCTGGATCGAGGACCGGATGCGCGAGATGGCCGACCTCAAGCTCAACCAGCTCGGCCTGCACTTCTCCGACGACCAGGCTTTCCGCATCGAGTCGGACACGCACCCCGAGGTGGTCTCGCCGGACCACCTGACCAAGAAGCAGGTCCGGGAGATCGTCGCCCTGGCCGGCCGGCTGCACATCCAGGTCGTCCCGGAGATCGACTCGCCGGGTCACCTCGGCGCGGTGCTGCGCGCCCACCCCGACCTCCAGCTGCACAACGTCTCCGGCGTCGCCTCCACCGGCTCGCTGGACATCTCCAAGCCGGGCGCGGCCAAGCTGATCGACGAACTCCTCGGCGAGTACGCGGAGCTGTTCGGCGGTGCGTACTGGCATCTGGGCGGCGACGAGTACCGGGCGCTGATGGCAAGCAACCCGGCCGCCTCCTACCCGCAGCTCCAGCGCGCGGCCGTCGCGAAGTACGGCTCCGGGGCCGGCATCGCCGACCTCGCCACCGGCTGGCTCAACGACCGGGCGAAGGTGGTCCGTAAACACGGCAAGCAGCCGAAGGCGTGGAACGACGGCCAGTTCCGCGACAGCGAGGTGCGCGCCGACAAGGACATCGAGGTCGAGTACTGGACGGGCAAGGAGTACGGGGCCCGGTCGCCGGAGGAGTATCTGAGCGAGGGCCGCAAGGTCCTCAACCTCAACGACGAGTTCATGTACTACGTGCTCGGCCAGCCCAACGCCTTCGTCTACCCGACCGGCAAGCGGATCTACGAGCAGTGGACCCCGCTCGTGCTGCGCGGCACCACCCCGGTCCCGGCGCGCTACTCGGACCAGATCCTCGGCGGCCGGTTCGCGGTCTGGGGCGACTTCCCGAACGCCCAGACCGCCGACCAGGTCGCGGCCGGCATCCGGATGCCGCTGCGGGCGACGGCCCAGAAGCTGTGGGTCCCGGGCAAGCCGAAGCTGAGCTACGCGCGGTTCCAGGCGCTGGCGAAGGAGATCGACGCGGGCTGAGCCCCCCCCCGGAAACGCCTCTGACCATGGACAATGCGGCCCGCCGGGCATTACGGTCCGGTGGCCGCGCCGTCCGGGAGGGACGCGCGCGCTTCTCGCGTCGACGTATGAATCCTGGGGGGTTCCGTTTCCATGCTCTGTTCGCTCTGCGGTACGAGACCGGCAGGCGGCTCCGATGTGCGGTGCACCGTGTGCGCCGGTGCGGCGGGCGCCGGCCGGGGCCAGTCCTGGGCCGGCAGCCCCGGCTGGGCGCCGGAGCCGCTCGGGCTCGCCCAGCTGCGCTCGCCGGTGGGCCTCGGCAAGGCGGTGTGCGTGCTGCTCGGCGCGGCGGCCGTCGCGGACGTGCTGTCGATCGCCGCCGGTGTCCACACGCGCATGTTGCTCGCGGACGGGCTGGACGACGGTTTCCTGACGGTGGACGACCACGAACTGACCCTCGCCGACAACATGACCGGGTCAGCGGGCGTCCTCCAGCTGCTCACCTTCGTGGCGACGGCTGTTGTCTTCCTCGTGTGGCTGCGCCGGGTCCGGCGCAACGCGGAGGTGTTCGACCCGTCCGCCCACTCGCTGCGGCCCGGCTGGGCGATCGGCGGCTGGTTCGTACCCGTCGGCAACCTGTGGCTGCCGTACCGGGTGGTGAGCGGTGTGTGGTCCGCCAGTGCCCCGCTCGACGGCCACGGCCGCCGGCCCGTCGTGCCGCGCGGCCTGCTGAACGCGTGGTGGGCGGCGCTGGTCGTGGACCAGCTCGTGAGCCGGGGTGTCACCCGCTATTACGCCGACGCGGAGACCGCCGACGAGGTCATCCACGGGCTCGACCTGCTCGCGGCCACCGACGCGCTGGACCTCGGTGCGGCGGTCCTGGCCATCCTGGTCGTCCGCAGGGTGACGGCGATGCAGTCCCGGCGCGTGGACCTCGGCCCGGTCCCCGCGGTGCCGCGTCCGCTCCGGGCGCACTGAGGGGGCTGCGGGGCGCATCCGAGACGGGCGGGGCGGCGGTAATCGGCCAGCGGCAGTGACGCTTTTCGGCCATTCGGCGCTGAATGCGATAACAGGAAGCGCTGCGCCCCCCTGTGTCCGGCATGGGGCACCACGGGAGGGCTGACAGGAGACGCCGATGAGCCTGCTCGACCTGATCGCCGCCGCCGACGAACGCGGGCTCGCCGCCTCCGCGGTCGCCTGCCTCGAACGCTGTCTGCCCCAGCCCGCCCCGGGCACCGGCCCCGAACCGCTGCGCCCGCTCTGGGCCGCCTGCGCCGAACCCCGTCTCTGGCCCGCCCGCCTCGCCGGGGCCCGCACCGTCCTGGACACCCCCGGGCACCCCGGCGAACCGGCCGCCCGGGTCCGGGAACTGCTTGCCGCCGCCCCGGCCGACCGGGCGGGCGAACCGCTGCGCGCCTGGGCGGACGCCTGCTCGGTGCTGGCCCTGGAGGTCCACCTCGGCCACGACATGACCGCCCCCGCGATCCCGGACCCGGTGGCCCGCTGCCGGGCGGGCGACCCCTCGGGCGCGGGCCCGCTGCTGGCCGGCGAGGCGGCCCGCCAGACCGCGATCCTGGAGATGCTGGCCGCCGTGGACGAGGACGCCCCCGCCGCGGCCGGCCTGCCCCGCATCCGCGACGTCTCCACGGAGGGCGGCCGGATACTCCGCGCGGCGGCGGCCCGACGGGGGCGGGTGCGGTCCTGAGGACCGGGCCCGCCGCCGAGCGGCGGGAAGAACGAGGACGACCGGGGCCGCCACCCCCCACAGGAGAGGCCCCGGTCGTCTTCCGCGGGGCCGCAGGACGACCCCGTACTCATCTCTGCGCCGCGGGTGCGTTTTCTGTCACACCGGGGTGGGGCGATGGAATGTTGCGGGTTGTACAAGTCATGGACGCGGTGCACGCCGAGGACGTAGCGTGCTGAGTCGCGCAGGGTGGCGCGGCAGTGGTGACCAGCTGCGATTCGGACAGCAGGGCAGGGTTGAGGTAGTGCTGGGGGACGACGCGGGGCTTACTGCCGCGGTGCTCGCGGCACAGCGCGGGGACGAGGACGCCTTCCGTACTGTGTACCGCGCTGTGCAGCCGCGGCTGCTTGGCTACATAAGGACACTGGTGGGGGAGCCGGACGCCGAGGACGTGGCGTCCGAGTCATGGCTTCAGATAGCGCGTGACCTCGACCGTTTCAGCGGGGACGCCGACCGCTTCCGGGGCTGGGCCGCGCGCATAGCCCGCAACCGGGCGCTGGACCACATCCGGATGCGCGGCAGGCGCCCCTCCATCGGCGGCGACGAGACGGAGCTCTCCGACAAGCCGGCGGTCTCCGACACGGCCGACGAGGCGATGGAGTCCCTGGCGACCGGGCGCACCATGTCGCTCATCGCCCAGCTGCCGCAGGACCAGGCCGAGGCGGTGGTGCTCCGCGTGGTGGTCGGCCTCGACGCGAAGAGCGCCGCGCAGACGCTGGGCAAGCGGCCCGGCGCGGTCCGCACCGCCGCCCACCGCGGGCTGAAGCGGCTCGCCGAACTGCTCGGGGCGGACTCGGCCGGGACCGCGGCCCAGCGCCCGGGCGGCGGGGACGGGCCCGCCCCCGTCCCCGGTCAGGCGGACGGCACCCGGCGGCACCGGCCGGAGCCGGAGGGCCCCGAGGCGCCTTCGGCGGCCTTCCGGAAGAATGCCGGGGACGCGCCGGGACGGACCGGGGAGCTCGGTGCCGTACCCGTACAGCGCCCCCCACGCACCGGCCTGGTGGCTCCCGCCGGTGTGACGCATTCGCGTCTGTGGACGCAGAAGGACATGTGATGGCCGACGAGCAGTACGCATGGCTTGACAAGGAAGCGGCGGAGAAATTGCTCCGCGGCGAACCGGTCGACCCTGCCGAAGGCCGTCCCCGCCAGGACGCCGAGCGCCTGGCCGCCGCCCTCGACGCCGCCGCCCGCACCGCCCGTCCCGCCACCGGTGAACTCCCCGGCGAGGCCGCCGCGCTCGCCGCCTTCCGTGCCGCCCCCCGCACCCCCCGTACCGCCGGGATCACGGCCACGCACGACGACGAGGCCGGGACGGCGATGCTCGCCCCGGTCCACCTAGGCCGGGCGGCCGGTCCGCGCGCCGACCGCCCGTTCCGCTGGAGCCGGCCGCTGCGCTTCGGGCTCGCCGCCTCGCTGGCCTGCTGTGCCATAGGAGGGGTGGCCGTGGCCGCCGGGTCCGGGATGCTGCCCAGCCCTTTCAGCCGGCACACCCCCTCACCGGCGACCTCGGTCTCGGCCGCCGAGTCCCCGGAGAAGCCGGCCACCGGCGTCGTCCCCGACGAGGAGACCTCCGCGCCCCCGCAGCCCGGCACCCCCACCCCGGACGCCCCGGCCCCCGGCGACAGCCCCGAGGCCGGTGACGAGGACACCGCGCGCCCCGGCGGCGGCGCGTCCCACGACGACCGGAGCGGCCAGGACGACCCGGGCGGCACCGACCGTACGGGCGACAGCCGCACCGGCGGCGGGGCGCACTCCGGCGGCGGCGCGTCCGACGACGACGGCGACGAGGACTCCGGCCGGGGGAGCGGCCACTCCGGCGACGACTACTCCGGCTCCTGGTACGCCAAGACCCTCCAGGCATGCCGCGACTACCGCGACGGCACGCTCGACGCCGACCGCCGCACCCGCCTCGAAGCCCTGGCCAAGGGCGCCCGCAACCTCGACCGGTTCTGCGACCGGCTGCTCGACGCCGAGGACGGCGAACACGGCGGCACGGGCGACGCCGAGCAGGGCGGCGACGCCTCCGCGCCGCTCCCCGCCATCCGGTTCACCGAGTCGCCCGGCCCCTCGACGGCGGCCGTCGCGCCGGACCCGGAGCCGACGGAATCCGCCTCGGAGGACCCCCGGCCGACCGCCCCGGCGGCGGCCCGCTGACCCTTGCTACCGGCCGGTGTGACGTTTTCCGGCCTGCTGACGCTGTACGGAATGAGCCGACTGGTCATCGGCAGCGCCCGGAGCCGGGGTTCCCCCCGTACCTACGGCTCGGCGCACACGGCGCGGGCGGGACACGTTCCCCCGGTCCCGCCCGCGCCCCTCACCTTTCCTGCCGCCTCACTTGTAGACGACGACCTTGTCGCCGGTGCGGACGGCGGCGAACAGGGCCGCGATCTTCCCCTCGTCCCGGACGTTCACACATCCGTGGGAGGCCCCGTTGTAGCCGCGGGCCGCGAAGTCCGAGGAGTAGTGCACCGCCTGGCCGCCGCTGAAGAACATCGCGTACGGCATGGCCGTGTGGTAGATCGAGGACACGTGGTGGCGCGACTTCCAGTACACCGAGAACGTGCCCTCGCGGGTCGGCGTGTACTGCGAGCCGAACCGCACGTCCATGGACGAGATGACCTTGCCGTCGATCATCCAGGACAGCGAGCGGCTGTTCTTGCTGATGCAGAGCACCCGCCCCGTCAGACACCGCTTGTCCGGCTTGGCGACCGGACGGGTGGTCGGCGGGTTCAGCTCGGCGGCGGTCGGCTCGTGGGTCATGCCGAGCAGCTTCCGCCAGGTGAGCGTGTCGGTCTTGCCGGTCCGGTTCAGCCCGCGCTTGCCCTGGAAGGACTGCACGGCGGCCACGGTGACCGTCCCGTAGTAGCCGGTGGGGGTGCGGTTGAAATGCCCGATCTGCCGCAGCCGGGCCTGAAGCTCCCGCACCTGCTTGCCCTCGGCCCCGCTCGCCAGCAGCACCTTCCCCTGCGGGTCGGCCGCCGGCGTGGTGCGGGTCGCGGTCGGCTTCGGTGACGCCTTGACCGGTTCCTCCGGCTTCGGCGTCGCGCCCGCCGAAGGGCTCGCGGAGCCGTCGTCCGGCTTCGCGTCGTCGTCGGCGGAACTGCTGCCCGCCGGTGCGGAGGGCGCGGCCGGGGCGCCGGCGGCGGGCTGCTCCTTGCACCCGGCGGTCACCCCGGCCATCACCACCACGGCCACCACGGCGGCCCCTCGGAGCGCGTAACCGCGCCCGGTCCTGCCCGTGCGTATCATCCCAGCCCCCTGCATCCTCGGCCCCGGCATCTCCGGCCCGCGCCCTCGCGTATCTCATGGGACGGGTTTCCACGCCGACCGGTTGCCGAATCCTGCACCACGCTTACCGTCGCGCGTCTGTGACGCGGAACGCACCCTCCCGCACGCCTGCACCCGGAATTCCCGCTTCCGTGCGGTCGCGGCCGCGTGCGAGACTCCGTTTCATGCTGGGTGTCACCGACCTTCCGACCTATCTCGCCGGCCTCGCGCTGATCGTTCTGCTGCCGGGGCCGAATTCGTTGTACGTGCTGTCCGTCGCCGCGCGGCGCGGGGTGCGCACCGGGTATGTGGCAGCGGCCGGGGTGTGGACCGGGGACACCGTGCTGATGACGTTGTCCGCGCTGGGTGCCTCGTCGCTGTTGCGGACGACGCCCGTGCTGTTCGCGATCGTCAAGTACGCGGGCGCCGGTTATCTGACCTGGATGGCGATCGGGATGCTGCGGGCGGCCGGGGCGATGTGGCGTGAGCGGCACCGGCGGGTCGCCGAGATCACCGGCGAGGAGCGGGCCGGGGCCGAGGCCCCGGGCGCGATGGAGCGGCCGTACCGGCGGGCGCTGGTGGTCAGCCTGTTCAACCCGAAGGCGATCCTGTTCCTGATCTCGTTCTTCGTGCAGTTCGTGGACCCCGGCTACGCCTACCCGGCTCTGTCGTTCCTGGTCCTGGGCACCCTGCTCCAGATCGCGAGCTTCCTGTACCTGTCGATGCTGATCTTCGGCGGCACCCGGCTGTCCGCCGCCTTCCGCAGGCGCCGGCGGCTCTCGGCCGGGGCCACCTCGGCGGCCGGGGTGCTGTTCCTGGGCTTCGCGGCGAAGCTGTCGTTCAGCAGCGTCTGACGGAGCCGGCTCGGCCCGCCCACGCCGTACCCCGCCCTCCCCTCATCCATGCCCCCGCCCGCGGCGACGACGTATCCACCCCGCGGCCCTCGGCGCGCACGCCATCGCGAGGAGCGCGGCCAGGGCGGCCGCCCCGGTCGCCGTTCCCGCCCTCAGGCCCGGTGGGCGGAACTCGCAGTCGACCGTCGTCCGGCCCTCCTCCAACGGCGCCGCCACCAGGCCCAGGTACGAGCCCGCCGGGCGTCCGTCGCAGCTCCAGCCCGCGATCCGGGGCGCGGCCAGCACCGCCACCCCCCGGGCGCCCGCCGGCAGTTCGGCGTGCACACCGCTGCCGGAGGCCGACACCCGCGTCGCCCCCGTGCGCTTGAGCCCCGCCACCGCCGAGGCCAGCCGGTCCGGGGCCAGGCAGCCGACGGAGTCGTGCGGCACGGTCCCGGACCGCTCCGCCCGCAGGGTCACCGCGATCCGGCCCGATCCCGCGCCGAGCGGCAGCACTCCGGCGCGCCGGGCCGGCAGATCGCCCCGGATGTCCATCGGTTCGCCGGCCGTGCCCAGCAGCGCGGTGCCGAACAGGTCCGGTGCCCACAGGAACACCCGGCTGCCCGCAGGACAGCTCGCGCTCAGCGTGTACGCGCCGGGCGCCACCTCGTACGCGTGGGCGTTCCGGTCGGCGGCGGGCCTGCCGCCGGCGGAGCGCAGTGTGGTCGCCGGCAGCGTGTACACCCGGGCGCCCAGCAGCTTCTCCTGGTTGCGGAACGGCGAGCGGCCCCAGCCGGCGGGTGCGGGACCCGGGGGACGCACGGTCACCAGCGGCGGCACGTCCCGCCGGGTCACGGTCACCGGACGGTCGTCGGGGCGGTTCCAGCTCTGGTGCGGGTCGCGGGGCATGTGGACCCGGGCGCCGACCGAGAACACCGCGTCGGTCACCGGATTGTCCAGGCTCTGCAAGGCGCGCCCGCGCGAGGTCCAGCCGCCGCCGAGCGCGAGGAAGGTGCGGGTCGTCACGTCGGGCGTATGGCTGCTGTAGTACGCCGCGCCCTGGCCGCCGACCGTCAACGGGTCGTTCGCGGTGGACTGTTCGAGCCCCGGGTCGGTGCGGTAGCGCGGCCAGCCGTCGGCGCGGGCGACCGCGTCGGCCTGGAGGCGCTGGCGCTCGCCCCAGGGCGCGTAGTCGTCGAGCTGCCGCAGCCGCTGCCGGTCGGCGTACGCGGTGGTCGCGGCGGCCTGCCCGGCCTGCGCCCCGACCAGCAGCACCGCCGCGAGCAGGGCGAAACGGCCGCCGCGTACCAGCGCGAAAGCGCCCACAGAGGCGACGAGTCCCGCCGCGAACAGCGGATACGTCCAGCGGCTGACCAGGTCGCTGGGCGCGGCGCACACGGCGATCAGCACCAGCGTCCCGGCCCCGCCCAGCAGCGCCCGCAGGTCCGGCCGGCCGTGCGCCACAGCGGTCCAGGCGGCGACGACCACCAGGCCCGAGAGCACGAACGTCTGGCGGAACGGGCTGCCGTTGGGCGTCGCGAAGGCGTGCCAGAGCAGATGCGTGGGCCCCCACTGCAAGGAGAGGGCGACGAGCGCCACCAGCCCCGGCCACACCCACCGTTCGGCGCGCGGCGCCCCGCGGTGGAAGGCCAGCGCGCAGGCGAGCAGCAGGGAGCCGGTGCCGAGGAAGAGCGCCGGGCTGAAGAAGCCGTACGTGGCGGGCAGCAGCCGGGCCGCCACATCGGACCAGTCGGCCGGGGCGAACTCCCGGTCCAGGCCCGGGTAGGCGTGCCGGGTGCCGAGGAAGACCGGCAGCAGGACCGGGGCGGCGAGACCGATGCCGAGCAGGACCGTGCGCGCCGCGCGCCCCAGCCCCCGTATCCGCTCACGCGCGGTCCCGTTCTGGAGCAGCAGCCGGACCGCCAGCACCAGCGCCGCCCCGAGCGTGGCCATGTACGCGGTGTAGAAGTTCGACACCCAGGCGAGCGTCACCAGGAGCGTGCCGAGCACCGGCCGCCGCGCCGTCCGCGCCCACTCACCGGCCAGACACAGCAGCGGGAAGGCGATCAGCCCGTCCAGCCACATCGGGTTGTACACGGCCTCGGTCACCGACCAGCCGCACAGCGCGTACGAGGCGCCCAGCACGACCGCGACCCACTCCCGGCCGCGCGCCCGGCGCAAGGCGGTGAGCAGCCATGTCATGGCCGCCGCCGCCACGCCCGTCTTCACCAGCGTCACCGCGTAGACCGCCAGGTCGGCCCGGTCCCTCGGGAACACCCCGACGAGCAGCGCGAACGGGCTGGTCAGATACGTTCCGAGGTCCGGCAGGAAGCTGCTTCCGTAGCCGGATCGCCAGTTCAGCAGCAGCTCGCCGTCCGTCCGGCCGTGCAGCAGGTCCCACAGGTGGGTGTGGAACGGGACGAACTGATTGCCCAGATCGTTCACGGCGCGGGTGCGCGGGCCGAACGGGAAGCCACGCGCCACCGCGTCCCCCGCGCAGACGGTCACGACGGCGAGCAGGGCGGCCGTGGCGGCACTCCGGCCGCGCGGCGATCGGAGAAGCGACGGAGTCCTCATGATGCGTCGAATATGTCATCGGACATCGTGAAATCCTCTGGTGCGGGCGGCAGTTCACTCGATGGTCCGCAGGCGTTCATCCGGGCCCGGGGCCGGTCCCCCCGGGTGGCCGCCGCACCGGGCGGACGAGCCGAACGCAGTTCTCCGGGCCGACAGGGTGAGTTCATCCCCCGGCCGTTCAGGCTTCCTAACGTGCCACGGAACCCCGAACGGCCGGCGAACATCCGGCCCCTCCCTACGCCCCTCCCCCCACGGGCACCAGACGCTTGGAGCGCCATGACGAAAGCCCGCACCCGCTGGCCACGGCAGCGTGAGGCACCGGAACCGACAGCGCCCGGCGACGGCACGGTCTCCCGCGCCACCGTCCGGCCGACGGAACTGGAGACCTGCCTGCGGGCCTGCGCCGCGCACAGCGGAAAGCTGGTCGCCGGGCTCGACCGGCGGCGCACCGCGCTCGCCGAAGCCCTGCGCCACCTGCTGGCCACCCACGCCGCCGTCGAACAGACCGCCCCCGGCCCCTCCCCGGCCCCCCTCCTGCGGCGCCCCTCCCGGGGCGGCACGACCCTCCCCGACGAACTGATGGACCCGCTGCTCGCGGTCGGCAACAGGGCGCTGGACTGCGGCTACGAGGACGAGCTGAAGCTCGCCGTCCTCGTCACGGACACCGTGCTCACCCAGCGCAAGCGCTCCCGCGCGGCCTGGCGGCTGCGTGCCCGCGTGCTGGAGGCGATGGGTGCGGAGAGCGACGCCGTCGAGGCGTACGAGCGCTACCTCGCCCTCACCGACGACGACGGCTTCGGCGTCGCGGCGAAGACCGCAGGGCTGCGGGCGGGCGCCGAGAGCCAGGGCGAGCTGCTGCGGAAGCTGGAGCAGGGCTGCCCCGAGGCCGGCGCCTTCGCCGCCGCCTCCGTCACCGACACCTGGGCCGAGGGCCTGGCCCTCGCGGGCCGGGGCGACTGGAACCGGGCGCGCTCCCGGCTGATCGGTGCCCTCCTCGCCCAGGAGCGCACCGGCGCCCCCGTGCCGGAGATCCAGGAGGCGCTGGGTCAGCACCTCGCCCTCGCGCTGGAGGCGGCCGGCGCACCCGGCAGCGGCGGCACCCCCACGACCACGGGAGACACGGCCGCGCTCAACGAGCTGGTCACGCTCTACGCCGCACAGCGACGGACCCGGATGCGCGGACCCGTGGCCGACCCCCTCTTCGGTGGCGTCACCTGGACCACGCTCGGTGAGTTCCGCAACCGGATCGCCGGCAAGTCCATCTGCCTCATCGCCAACTCGCAGCGCGTCGGCAGTAGTTCGCTGGGTCCCGAGATCGACGCGTACGACCTCGTCGTCCGCTTCAACTCGTACCGCATCGACCCGGCGGCCACCGGCAGCCGTACCGACATCCACGCCACCATCCACAAGCACGGCTTCAACTGGGACAAGAAGGTGGACACCCGGCTGGTCTTCGGCGGGATCTCCGGCGACTGGAAGCACTCGCTGCGCAACCGGCTGGTGCCGGGCGCCCAGCGGTATCTGGGCGACGAGTCGCTGCGCTGGCCGCTGCGCGACATCGGCAAGGCCGGCACCGACGTCTGGCCGGCCATCCCCACCAGCGGCTTCAACATGCTGTGGCTGCTGGACTTCCTGGACGTCAGCCCCAAGCTCGACCTGATCGGCTTCGACTTCTACGAGAGCGGCGCCTACCGCATCCCCGCCGCGATGAAGATGCCCATCACCTCCGTGCACGAGTACACCAGTGAGAAGGCGTGGGTCATGGAACGGGCCCAGAGCGTCACCGAGACGAGGATCGCCCTGCGATGACGACGACGACCCCCGCCCCGACGGCCCCCGCCAACGCCCTCACCGGCAAGCGCCGCGTCGCCTTCGCGAGCTTCGTGGACGAGAACTACCTGCCCGGCTTCCTCACCCTGCTGCGCAGCCTGGCCCTGTCCAACCCCGGCGTCTGCGAGGACTTCATCGTCCTGCACGACGGGCTGCGCCCCGCCTCCGTCGAACGGATCAGGGCCCTGCACCCGCGCGCCGACTTCCGCCGTGTGGACGCGGACCACTACGACTCGTACGCCAAGGGTGACCAGGACAACTACCTGGTGCGCAAGGCGTACTTCATCCTCGACGTCTTCCGGGTGCGCGACTACGACACCGTGATCACCCTCGACACCGACATGATCGTCCTGGACGACCTGGGCGAACTGCTGAAGCTGCGCGACGGTCTCGCCGCCGTACCGCAGTTCTTCTACGGGCGGCACAAGCTCAACAGCGGCCTGCTGGTCATCCAGCGCCCGTACCTGAGCGACGACTTCTGCGCCAGGATCGACGAGACCGGCCGCTCCGGCGCGTACGAGCTCGACAAGCACGACCAGGGCATCCTGAACGCCGTGCTGGACGGTGACTTCGTCCGGCTCGACGCCCGCTACAACTACGTCAAGCGCCGCCTCTCCGGCGACCTCCCGGTGCCGGACACCACCGCGATCCTGCACTTCACCGGGCGCCACAAGCCCTGGCAGGGCGGCGAGGCCGGGTACGGGCAGGCCGAGGACCGCTGGCGCGACTTCGACCTGAGCGACGCCGAGTTCCACGCCGCCTACCTCGCCGCACCGGGTTCCAAACACCACGACCTGCTCGTCCACTACGGCACCCCGCACGTCCGCCGCACCGGCGACCCGGAGAGCGCCCGCCGGGTCGCCGCCGCGCACATCGCCGCGGGCGAGTACCAGGAGGCGGCGGACCTGCTCGGCTCCGTCCGCATCCCCGTGGACGAGGCGTGGCCGCACGAGGTCCTCGGCCACGCGCTGATGAGCGTCTCCCGCTACGAGGAGGCCCGCACCCAGCTCCTGCTGGCCGCCGCCGCCCCCAACCGGGCCGCCACCGCCTTCTCGCGGCTCGCCCAGATCGCCTGGATACACGGCGACGACGAGGCCGCGTCCCGGTACGCGCGCGACGGGCTCGCCGTGGACCCGACCCACCGGGCGAACCGGCTGACGCACCTGCGAACCCAGCCCGCCCCCGCACCCGGGGAGGGCCCCGCGGAGCGTCAGCTCGCCCATGTCGCTTTCTACATGGAGCGTCAGGGCAACGCCGGCGACAAGCTCCTCCCCGAGAGTGTCCGGCTCGCCTTCGACCGCGACACCGGGCCGGACCGCTGGCACTCCGTCCACGCCCACCGCCTCTTCGACGAGGCCGCCCTCGAACGCGTCAACACCCGGCGCGGGCTCGTCATCGGCGGCGGCGGGCTGTTCATCCCGGACACCGCGCCCAACGGCAACAGCGGCTGGCAGTGGAACGTGCCCGACCGGCTGCTGGAGCGGATCGACGTGCCGGTCATCGTCTACGCGGTCGGCTTCAACGCCTTCGACGGCCAGGCGTACGGCCACGGACGCGGCAGGTTCCTGTCCTCGCTGCGCAAGCTCGTGGAGCGCGCCGCGTTCTTCGGCCTGCGCAACCACGGCTCGATCGAGAAGGTCCGGGCGCTGCTGCCCGCGTCCCTGCACGACAAGGTGCGCTTCCAGCCCTGTCCCACCACCGTCACCCGGCATCTGGTGGACGGCTGGAAGGACCCGGCCGAGCGCGAGGACACGGTCCTGCTCAACGCCGCGTACGACCGCTCCGGGCTCCGCTTCGGCCACGACTACGCGCACTTCCTCGCCGAGACGGCCACCGCCGTGAAGGCGCTCGGCACCCGCGCCGAGGTCAAGTGCGTGGCCCACTCCCTGGACGACGAGCGCATCGCGTTCGACCTGCGGCGCGAGCACGGCGTCTCGCTCCCCGTCGTCCCGATGTACGACTTCGGCAACGACGAGATCCGCGACACCTACGCCAGGACCAAGCTGGTCATCGGGATGCGCGGACACGCGGGCATGATCCCGTTCGGCTGCGGGACCCCGGTCATCAGCCTGATCTCGCACCCCAAGATGGCGTACTTCCTGTCCGACATCGACCGGCCCGAGTGGGGCATCTCCGTCCACGACCGCCACCTCGGGGAACGGCTGGCAGAACGGGCGGCAGGGCTCCTGGACGACCACGCGGCGGCGGTCGCCGACGTGCACGCCCGCCAGCAGGAGCTGTGGAAGGTCACGGAGACCAACGCGGCCGAGCTGAAGGGCATCGTCTGACGCATGACGAAGGGGGGCGGGCCCGCCCCCCTTCGTCATGCGTACCTACCGCAGTGCCATCCGCCGCAGTGCCCTCGCCCGCCGGGCCACCCGCCGCACCGTCGCGTTGCGCGGCAGGAACGCGAACTGTCCGGGCACCCCGCCCGGCAGCCCGAGCGACGTCAGCCGCTTGCGCTTGAAGTAGCGCGGGGCCGAGGAGGTCCGGGCGGCGAGATACCGCTCGGCGACCGGCCGCAACTGCGGGTAGATCCTCGGCTGCATGACGAACCCGACCGCCGTCACCAGGTCGTTCAGCCCCTCCGGCGCCACCGGGGGGACGGACGCGGGCGCGCCCCCGTCCTCCAGGTCCGGCACCAGCGCGTCCACCAGCGTCACCGGGACCCGGTTGCTGTTCTCGAACGGCGTCAGCCTCTCCAGCAGCGTCCGGGTGCCGACCCGCGCCACCGGCAGCCCGTAGAACGCCGACGCCGTCAGCAGCGCGGTCGAGAAGCAGCCGACCACCAGGGCGGGCCGCATCCGCCGGTACAGCACCTCGGCGAGCACCGGAGCCGTCAGCAGCCCCGCGTCCAGCACGGTCAGTTCCGCGCCGAGCCGGGCCGCCTCCTCCTCCAGCGCCCGCGACCACTGCGCCGGAGCCGTCGGATGCGGCTTGAACACCAGCCGGCGGTGGCCGAGCGCCACCGCGCCCCGCATCATCCGCAGATGCAGCTCCTCCTCCTCGGCCGCGCCGATCAGCCCGAGCGCCGAAAGGTACTGGCCCAGCAGCAGCGCCGGGGACTCCACGGACGGCAGCCCCGCCGCCCCGGCCGCGTCGTCCAGCTCTCCGAGCACCTTCAGGAAGGCGTCCGTCGGCACGGTCCGCGCCGGCACCTCGAACTCGGTGAGCAGCAGCGGCCGCAGCCCCGGCACCAGATCGAGGTGGAGCAGGCGGCCCACCCGGGTGCCGACCAGCGGATCGATCCTGTTCCTGGTCGGGCCGTAGCTCATCAGCCCGTCCGCGTACACATCGACCGGCGCCCCGGTGAAGATCCGGCACAGGGCCATGGCCGGGTCGACCTGGATCGACTCCACGGCCAGCTCGACCTCGTCGTCGCCGAGCCCCCACGCCAGCCGCAGATGCCGCTCCCACAGCGGCACGTCGTCCGGGCGCGGCGACCAGGCGCCCGGGTGGTGCGGGGCGATCGTCGCGTTCCACGACACGACCTCGTCGAAACGTGTGCGCAGGGCGTCGAATCCGGGCATCGCGTCGAGGGAAGGGGCCGTCTCCGGGACGGACGCGTTGTTCGAGACAAGCAGAACGCGCCGGTCCGCGTCGGGGAAGAGGCCCGCGTCCAGGGCGGCGGCGAGCGTCGCCGTGCCGTAGAGGGTGGAGGCGAGGAAGACCTGAGTCGTACGGGTTCGGCTGCTGCTCACGCGGCCGTCACCGCCTTCGCCGGACGGCGGCGCAGCCGGCGCAGCAGGGTCGCGCGCCCGACGTCCATCGAGTCCAGGGCCTCGTCCAGGACCTCCTGCGGCATCCGCCGCAGCGCGCCCGCGCTCATCGATTTCAGCGCACGCGCCACCGGAGGCTCGAACCTTTCCATCGAGCCCAGATGATGCGAAATGATCGCGCAATAGTTGCGCACCGCTTTCGGCAGCAGCGCGGACGCGTCGCGGTCCGCCGCGGTTTCCCGTACGACCTGGTCGAACGAGCGAATGAAATCGAGCTGGCGCATATCGCCGATCTGAGTCAGGGACGAGGCGACGCCCCGCCGGTAGAAGATTCCGAGGAGGCCGAGGACCGCGAAGGAATCCGCCTCGCGGTGCAGCCGCCAGATCCACGGCCGGTCCTCCGCCGTGCGCAGCCCGTCCGTGAAATGCAGCAGACCGCGGTCCAGCAGCCGGCGGTGATAGATCCCGGCCCAGGCGTACGGATAGTCGACCATGGTGGAGCGCGTGGCGGGCAGGATCGCCGCGCGCGGATCCAGAGGTACGTCCCGGAGGCCGTGCGGGGCGCGCTGCACGGTGCGCGTCCGGGCGTGGGCCTGGACGTGGTCGGTACGGACGAAGTCGCAGGAGAGACGTTCGGCATGGGCCACGAGCTCGGTGTAGTAGCCGGGCGCGAGCCAGTCGTCGCCGTCCAGGAAGGTGATGAACTCCCCGCGAGCCGCGTCCAGACCGGTGTTGCGCGCGGTGGCGAGCCCACCGTTCTGTTCATGTGTGCGCACCACGACCCCCGGAATGTCCTCCTGGGCGCGGCGCAGGAGTTCCGCCGTCCCGTCCGTCGAGCAGTCGTCGACGAGGATGAATTCGACCCCCTCACGGGCATTCGCCCGCAGACTTCTCAGGGTGTCGGGGGCGTAGGCCCGAACGTTGTAGAACGGCACGATGACGGAGAGCTTGACCACGCCCACACGCTAGGCGCCGGTCCGGCCTTTGCTCTGGCCCCTGCGGGTACGACAGGTGAACGAAGAATGTCGGGGCAATGAACCGGCCCGTTTCCCTGCCGCGCACGGGTCTTCTCATCAGCTGATTCGCCGTTCGTCGGCAGGCTGTTAACCCGCTGTTGCCGTCACGTTGGGCCGCGAATCCGAATGCCTTCCTAAATTCGAAGACGTGCCACGACGTACCGAAAAGACGACCGCCCTCAGGGCAGCCGTGATCGCCGACTCCGACACCCGGTGGAAATGGGGCGCGCTCACCGCGCACCGCCTCACCGCCCCCGTGTCCGGGGCACCCGCGCAGCGGGCCGAGATCAGCGGACTGCTGCTGCGCGGCCGGGCGACCCCGACCCCCCGCCAGCTCGCCGAGGTCGGCGACGTGGGAATCCCCGCCGACCGGGTGCGCGAGGTCACCGCCGTCGAATTCCTGCACGCCGTACGGGACGAGGGATACGACGTCGTCGTCCTCGCCCTCGTCGGCGGCGCCGTCCAGGCCATGCTGCACGGCATCGCGGCGCTCCGGCTGCCCACGAGGCCCGTCCTCGTCACCGGCTACGTCGGCGTCGTCTACGAGAAGCTCACCGACGGGCTGCTGCTGCGCCACGGCGCCGACATCGTCCTCGCCAACTCCCGCCACGACGCGCGGCGTTTCCGCGCGGTGTACGAGGGAGTGGGCGCCGATGCCTCGGCCGTCACCGAGGCCGCCCTCCCGTTCCTCGGCGGCGAGCCGTACCGCCCCGAACCCGGCCGCGACACCCTGGTGTTCGCCGCCCAGCCCTCCGTACCGGAGAACCGCGCCGACCGGACCTACCTGCTGCGGCGCCTCGTCGAGCACGCCCGGTTGCACCCCGGCCGCGAAGTCCTGCTGAAGCTGCGCTCCAGGCCCGGTGAGCACACCACGCACATCGAGGAGCACCCCTACCAGCGGCTCGCCGAGCGGCTGCCCGGCGGCCTCCCGCCCAACTTCCGCCTGGTGTACGGGCACATGGGCGAGGTCCTGGACCGCACCGACCTCCTCGTCACCGTGTCCTCCACGGCCGCCCTGGAGTCCCTGCACCGCCGCATCCCCACCGCCGTCCTCACCGACCTCGGGGTGCGCGAAACCCTCGGCAACCACCACTTCACCGGCTCCGGACTGCTCACCTCCTTCGACCACCTGGACGGCGGCGGACACCCGGAACCCGACCCGGAGTGGCTGGCCGGCCAGGGCGTCGCCGCCGACGGCAGCTACCCCACGGCGTACGACACCGCCCGGACCCGGGTCACCGCACTGCTGGCCGGGGGCCGGCTGCCCGACCCGGCGCCCTACTACACGCCCGCCACCGCCCCCGGCTACCTCCCCGGCATCCTCGCCCGCCACCACCTCGCCCCCGACGGCCACCCGCTGCCCGGCGCCGCCGCGCCCCGCGAGGCCGGCCGGGTCAGGACGGCGGTGCGCGAGGCGGTCCGGGACGCGGCCCGGGGGGCGTACCGGCACGGCGTCCAGCGCGTCGCGCCGGTCGTCCGCCGGCTGGGGGAGCTGTGAATACGCGAGCTGTGAACACCACTGCCACGTCACCTACTGGAGCACCGATGAACCGACCCACCGTGCTCGCCGTCATCCCCGCACGCGGCGGCTCCAAGGGCGTACCCGCCAAGAACCTCGCCCGGGTCGGCGGCGTCCCGCTCGTCGCCCGCGCCGTCAACGCCTGCCTGGCCTCCGGCGAGGTCACCGACGTCGTGGTGACGACCGACGCGCCCGCCGTCGCCGAGGCCGCCCGCGCGGCGGCCGGAGCCCTCGGCGAGAGCGGCCGGCTGCACTGCGTACAGCGTCCCGAGGAGATCGCGGGCGACACCGCGACCAGCGAGGCCGCCGTGCTGCACGCGCTCGACGCCTACGAGGCGCTGCGGGGGCGTACCGCCGACGTCGTCCTGCTCGTCCAGTGCACCAGCCCCTTCGTCACCCGCGAGGACATCGACGGGGTCGCCGCCGCCGTCGCCCGCGAGGGCGCCGACACCGCCGTCACCGTCGCCCCCTTCCACGGCTTCCTGTGGCGCGACGGCACCGCGGTCGAGGACCACAACTACGGCGTCAACCACGACAAGCGGGTCCGCCCGCGCCGCCAGGACCGCCCCGAGGACCTGCTCGAAACGGGCGCCGCCTACGCCATGGACGCCGCCGGCTTCCGCACCCACCGCCACCGCTTCTTCGGCCACACCGCGCTGGTCCGCACCGACCCCGCGCGCGTCCTGGAGATCGACGACCCCCACGACCTGGCCCGCGCCCGCGCGCTCGCCCCGCTCCTGGACCGTGTCCACGAAGTCCCGTCTGGCCCGCGACGCCTGGCACGCACTCTCGCCGCACCGGCCGAAATCCCTAGTACATCCAGTACGAGGGATGTCGGCCGGCACGCCGAGAGCACGCACCAGACGCCGCAGGCCACGCCCTTCGGGCGTACGACGGGACTTCGTGGACACGGTCCAGACCCGGCCCCGCTGCCCACCCTGGACGACATCGACGCCGTGGTCCTCGACTTCGACGGCACCCAGACCGACGACCGGGTCCTCGTGGACTCCGACGGACGCGAGACCGTCGCCGTGCACCGGGGCGACGGGCTCGGCATCGCCGCCCTCCGCAAGGCGGGCGTGCCGCTGCTGATCCTGTCCACCGAACAGAACCCCGTCGTCGCCGCCCGCGCCCACAAGCTGCGGGTGCCCGTGCTGCACGGCGTCGACCGCAAGGACCTCGCGCTCAAGCAGTGGTGCGACGAGCAGTCCCTCGCACCCGAACGCGTCATGTACGTCGGCAACGACGTCAACGACCTCCCCTGCTTCGCGCTCGCCGGCTGGCCCGTGGCCGTCGCGAGCGCCCACGACTCGGTGCGCGCAGCGGCGCGCGCCGTGACGACCACCCCCGGCGGCTCCGGCGCCATCCGCGAGATCGCGGCCTGGCTCCTGGGCCCCACCCTCAGCACAGCCCCCACCTCAGTCCCCACCTCAGTCCCCACCTCAGTCCCCACCCAGTAAGGAACACCCTCATGAGCACCTCCCGCCTGCGCACCCTCGGCAACCGCACCGCCGGACCCGGCAACCCCGTCTACATCACCGGCGAGATCGGCATCAACCACAACGGCGACCTCGACAACGCCCTCGCGCTGATCGACGTGGCCGCCGAAGCCGGCTGCGACGCCGTCAAGTTCCAGAAGCGCACCCCGGAGATCTGCACCCCGCGCGACCAGTGGGACATCGAGCGCGACACCCCCTGGGGCCGCATGACGTACATCGACTACCGGCACCGCGTCGAGTTCGGCGAGACCGAGTACCGGGCCATCTCCGAGCACTGCGCCGAGCGCGGCATCGACTGGTTCGCATCCCCGTGGGACACCGAGGCCGTCGCCTTCCTGGAGAAGTTCGACGTCCCCGCCCACAAGGTGGCCTCCGCCTCGCTCACCGACGACGAGCTGCTGCGCACCCTGCGCGCCACCGGCCGCACGGTGATCCTGTCCACCGGCATGTCGACCCCGCGCCAGATCCGGCACGCCGTCGAGGTGCTGGGCTCCGACAACATCCTGCTCTGCCACGCCACCTCCACGTACCCGGCGAAGGCCGAGGAACTGAACCTGCGGGTCATCAACACCCTCCAGCAGGAGTACCCCAACGTCCCGATCGGCTACAGCGGCCACGAGACCGGCCTCCAGACCACCCTCGCCGCCGTCGCCCTCGGCGCCGCGTTCGTGGAGCGCCACATCACCCTGGACCGCGCCATGTGGGGCTCCGACCAGGCCGCGTCCGTCGAACCGCAGGGCCTGTCCCGCCTGGTCCGCGACATCCGCACCATCGAGGCGAGCCTCGGCGACGGCGTCAAGAAGGTGTACGAGTCCGAGCTCGGCCCGATGAAGAAGCTCCGCCGGGTCCCGGGCGTCGTGGCGGAGAGCGACGCGGCGGCCCCGGCCGCCGCCGAGCCGGTCGCGGTCTGACGGGCCGGCCGGTGAACCTCGCCTTCGTCGAGAGCCCGGTCCAGCTCCTGAACGTCCTGGAGTGGGCCGTCACCGAGGGAGGCGGCGGGCGCGTCCTCACGGACGTCACCGTCGTCGTCCTCCCCCCGGTCGACCCGATGTCGCGCGGTCAGCTGCGCCGGATGGCGGAGCTGGCCCGCGACGAGGGCATGACCGTGCGCTGGCAGGAGGCGCGCGGCGACTCGGGCACCCCCCTGAAGTCGCTGCGCGCCCTCACCCGGCTCGTCCGCAACGCCGACCACATCGTCATCGGAGACCCGTTCTCGCGTTACGTGCAGCTGCTGCTGTCGCTCGTACGCCCCCGCCGCCTCACCGTGGTGGACGACGGCACCGCGACCATGGAGTTCGTCGCCCAGCTCACCCGGGGCGAGCGCCTGGTGCGCTGGCACCGGCGCGGCGGCTTCGACCCGCGCGGCCTGGCCCTCGCCCCGGTGACGTCCACCGCGCGGCGCAGGTTCACCCCGTCGGCGGCGCGGGAGGTCGAGCTGTTCACCGCCATGCCAGTGATCCCGCCGCCGGGCGTCACCCTGATCCCCAACACCTTCTCCTGGACCCGGTCCCGCTTCGGCCCGCCCTCGCTCACCAAGGGCGCGGACCTGGTCGGCACCTCACTGGTCGAGACGGGCGTGGTGGACCGGGCCCGCTATCTGGAGGCGGTCGCCGCCCTCGCCCGTACGCACGGCGCCACCCGCTACTTCGCGCACCGCCGTGAATCCACCGAGAAGCTGCACGCCCTGGAGGCGGCCACCGGCCTGGAGATCGTCCGCCCCGACCTCCCCCTGGAGCTCATCGCCCGCCGCGGCCCCATCGGCCGTACGGTCCTGAGCTTCCCGTCCACCGTGGTCCACACCCTGCCCCTCGCCCTGTCCGGCACCGAGGTGAAGGTCGCGGTCTGCGACATCGCCCCGGAATGGCTCCACGAGACGGCGTCCCCGCGCGCCCAGGGCTTCCTGAGCGGCGTCACGGAGACCGCCCGCGACGTCCACCGCCTGGCACCGTGGCGGGTCACGGCGGTGACGGCGGTTACGGCGGTGACGGGGGAGGCGTGACGCCCAAAGGACGCGGAGCCTGGAGCCCGGAGGGCTCAGCGGCCGTTCAGGATCTGCCGGGCCACGCGCTCCCGGGCCCCCGCCAGCTCCTCGCCCAGGGCCGCCTCGCGCGCCGCGTCCGTGGTGACCGCCGCCGGCACCGGGGACGAGGCGAGGAGACGGGCCCGGCGCAGATGGGTCGGCGGATGGGTGGCGTCGACGCTGTGCCCGCGACGGGCCCCGGCCCTGCGCAGCCGTTCGCGCTCGCTCTCCGGCACGGTGTCCAGGTGCGCGGCCAGCCGGTCCCACAGACCTCGCCAGGCATCCCGGGCGTCCGTGCGGCGGACCGTCTGCGCGGAGTTGGACTCCCGCAGCAGCACGACGGCCGCCGAGTCCGCGATCAGCAGGCGGTCCATCAGACCGGTGGCGGCCTCGGTGGAACCGCATCGCGCGGCACTGTCGTCGGCCAGGTACTCCGCGCGCTGCGTGGCCCGCAGCGTCAGCCGGTCCAGCAGGAGCAGGACTCCGGTCACCGCACAGCGCGGCAGCAGAAGCACTCCGTTGAGCACGGCCTCCCCGGGCGTGGGCTGTTCGGTCCGGCCGAGCAGATAGACCCAGGCGTCCAGTGACCGGAGCGCGTTCCCGGTCACGAATCCGTGCCGAGAGTCCCCGTTGGCGTAGTGGCCGAGTTCATGACCCAGCAGCGCGAGGCGCTGACCGGGCGTGAGGACCTCCCAGAGGCCGAGCCCCAGGGTCAGCACCCGGCGCTGCCGGATGCCGTACGTGGACACGCTCGCGTTGAACTCGCCGTCGACCACGACGGCGTCCACGCCCCGGGTCCCCACCACGGCGGCGACCTCGTCGACCAGCGAGAACAGCTCCGGCGCGTCGGCGCGCAGCAGGACCGGGGCATCGTCGGGGAGCTTGCCGAAGCGCGGCCGCAGGACGAGGGCGACGATCAGGCAGACCGCGCCGATGACCGGCAACGCCCCACCCCAGCCGAGCACCACCAGCAGCACCCCGCCGACGACCAGCGCCGCCGTCACCCCGTGCACGGCCACCGCGAGGGCCAGGGCCAGGACCCCGGCCGTGTCGCGCCGGGGCCGCGGCGCCTCGCCCGTCGTCACCTCGGTCAGCGGCGCCTCGCCGTGCCGCTGTGCGAGCCTGCGCCGCAGCACGTCCAGCCGGCCGGCCGGTTCCTCCGGCTGCCCCGGGTCCACATTCCAGTCGCAGCCGGCGCACCACCGCACGAACCCGTGGTGCGTCCGGATCTCCGCCCCGCACTCCGGGCACTGAATGCGCTGTTCCACCGCGTCGAGCACTGCCGAGGCCCCCCTCGTCCCACGGCTCCGGACCGGAGACCGCTCAGATACATGTCGGACGCATGTGCGAGTCCGCGACCGCACAGTAGGCCGCGGCCCGGGTGGCCGTACAGGCGATTGAGCCGGGTTCCACCGGGAAACGAGCGCGGCAGTTTACCCATCCCGCGTACGTCCCACACGCCGAGACGCGGCCAAACATTCGCCTGTGTGGCTGAAGTTTTCTTGTTTCATGGTCAGTTGAGGAGGGAAGGGCCTTACCCTTCAACAGGTGAGCCAGTTGATCTGCCCCGAGTCCGAAGCCGGTCCCTCCCAGGGCGAGAACCTGCCCGGCGCGCTGCCCGACGCCCTGCGCGCCGAGCTGATCGCCTTCCGCAGGGACCTCCACATGCACCCCGAGCTGGGCAACCAGGAGTTCCGCACCACCGCGGCGATCAAGGCCCGGCTGGAGCAGGCCGGGCTCGCGCCGAAGGTGCTCGCCTCCGGGACCGGGCTCATGTGTGACGTCGGGACGCGCGGGGAGGACACGCGGCCGATGCTCGCGCTCCGGGCCGACATCGACGCGCTGCCCATCCCGGACACCAAGAGCGGCGTGCCCTACCGCTCCACCGTGCCCGACCGGGCGCACGCCTGCGGGCACGACATCCACACCACCACCGTGCTCGGCGCCGGGATCGTGCTCGCCGAGCTGGACCGGCAGGGGCTGCTGCCCAACCCGGTGCGGCTGATCTTCCAGCCGGCCGAGGAGGTGCTGCCCGGCGGGGCGCCCGAGGCGATCGAGTCCGGCGTCCTCGACGGCGTCGGCCGGATCATCGGCGTCCACTGCGACCCGAAGGTGGACGTCGGCCGGATCGGGCTCCGGGTCGGCGCGATCACCTCCGCCTGCGACCGCCTCGAACTCTCCCTGGACGGACCCGGCGGCCACACCGCCCGCCCGCACCTCACCACGGACCTGGTCACCGCCGCCGCCAAGGTCGCCACCGAGGTGCCCGCCCTGCTGGCCCGCCGGGTCGACGCGCGGGCCGGGCTCGCCCTGACCTGGGGGCGCCTGGAGACGGGCCACGCCTGCAATGTCATCCCGCAGCACGCGGAGCTCTCCGGCACGGTCCGCTGCCTGGACCTCAAGGCGTGGCGCGAGGCGCCGGACCTGGTGCACGCCGCGATCGACGAGGTGGCCGGAATGCACCGGGCCAAGACGGTGATCAACTACGTCCGGGGTGTCCCGCCCGTCGTCAACGAGGCCGCCGCGACCGACCTGCTGGCCGGTGCGATGGCCGCGCGCCGGGGACCGTACGCCATCGAGGACACCGAGCAGAGCCTCGGCGGCGAGGACTTCTCCTGGTACCTGGAGCACGTCCCGGGCGCCATGGCGCGGCTGGGCGTCCGCACCCCCGGCGACACGCGCGGGCTCGACCTCCACCGGGGCAATTTCGACGCCGACGAGGAAGCGATCACGGTCGGCGTCGAACTCTTCACCGCCTCCGCGTTGCTCCACGTCAACCACCTGTAACCGGACACGTCGCCCCGGGTTCGGCGCGCGTTCGCGACGATCCGATAACGGCTTCCGTACAGGTCTTTATCTGACATCTACGCGCGTTACGATCGCGGCGAAACCAGCGCCGGAAGAGGCGCTTCGGTCAGGTTTGAAGGAGCCTTCCCTTGCGCCGGGTATCCAAGTTCAGCGCCGCGATCGCCGTCACCGCGGCCCTCGCTCTCACCGCCACCGCGTGCGGCGAGTCGTCCGACGAGAGCAGCGGCTCGGACGACGGCAAGATGAAGATCGGCATGGCCTACGACGTCGGCGGCCGTGGCGACAACTCGTTCAACGACTCCGCCGCGCGCGGCCTGGACAAGGCCAAGGCCGAGTTCGGCGCCGAGACGAAGGAGCTCACCGCCAAGACCGGTGAGAGCTCGGCCGACCGCGACCAGCGCCTCCAGTCGCTCGCCGAGGGCGGCTACAACCCGGTCATCGCGATCGGCTTCGCGTACAAGGAGGCGGTCGACAAGATCGCGCCCAAGTACCCGAAGGTCAGCTTCGGCCTGGTCGACTCGGTCTCCGACGCGAAGAACGTCGCCAACATCGTCTTCACCGAGGAGCAGGGCTCGTACCTCGCCGGTGTCGCGGCGGCGCTGAAGTCCAAGGACGACAAGATCGGCTTCATCGGCGGCGTCGACCTCCCGCTGATCAAGAAGTTCGCGGCCGGCTTCCGCCAGGGCGTCCTGGACACCAAGCCGAAGGCCACGGTGCAGATCCAGTACCTGTCCACCGGCTCGGACCTCTCCGGCTTCGGCAGCCCCGACAAGGGCAAGGCCGCCGCCAAGGGCATGCTCGACAAGGGCATCGACGTCATCTTCGCCGCCGCGGGCGGCTCCGGCGCCGGTTCGATCGAGGCCGTCGCCGGCAAGAAGGGCGCCTGGTCCATCGGCGTCGACTCCGACCAGGCCAAGGACCCGGCCCTGTCGAAGTACGCCGACACGATCCTGACCTCGGTCGTCAAGAACGTCGACTCCGGCGTCTACGACCTGGTCAAGTCGGTCAAGGACGGCAAGCCGATCACCGGCACGCAGACCTACTCGCTGGCCAAGGGCGGCGTCAGCCTGACCCCCACGGGTGACCACCTCAAGGACATCCAGACCCAGCTGGACGAGGCCAAGAAGAAGATCGTCGACGGCACCATCACGGTCAAGACCACGACCTGATCCACCGTCGATCGGGGCCCGGCGAGCGGCTTCGGCCGCCCGTTCCGGGCCCCGATTCACGTACCCCCGGCGGGGTGGCGGCCACCTGTGATCAGGTGGCCAACGATTCGGCGACGCTACGCGCGTAGCGTCGGGACTGGAACCGGCCGGGCGCGATACGTTTTCCACCCCCCGCCTCCCGTCCTCACCGCCCCCGCCCTCCGCTCCTGCCAAGGAGAGTGCGCCATCAACGCGTCCAGCAGTCCCAACGCCGTGGAGCTCCGCGGTATCACCAAGCGGTTCCCCGGGGTCGTGGCCAACCACGACATCGACATCACCGTGCGCCGCGGCACCGTCCACGCCCTCGTCGGCGAGAACGGCGCCGGCAAGTCCACCCTGATGAAGATCCTTTACGGCATGCAGAAGCCGGACGAGGGCACCATCGCGATCGACGGCGAACAGGCCGTGTTCGCCAACCCGGGCGACGCCATCGACCGCGGCATCGGCATGGTGCACCAGCACTTCATGCTCGCCGACTACCTCACCGTCCTGGAGAACGTCGTCCTCGGCTCCGAGAAGCTGTACGGCATCGGGGACCGGGCCCGCGCCAAGATCCGGGAGATCTCCGAGGCGTACGGTCTCGGCGTCCGCCCGGACGCCATGGTCGAGGACCTCGGGGTCGCCGACCGGCAGCGCGTGGAGATCCTCAAGGTCCTCTACCGGGGCGCCCGCACCCTGATCCTGGACGAGCCGACCGCGGTCCTCGTCCCCCAGGAGGTCGACGCGCTCTTCGACAACCTGCGGGAGCTCAAGGCCGAGGGCCTGACCGTCATCTTCATTTCGCACAAGCTGGGCGAGGTCCTCTCGGTCGCCGACGAGATCACGGTCATCCGGCGCGGCACCACCGTGGGCACCGCCGACCCCCGCAACACCACGACCAAGCAGCTCGCCGAGCTCATGGTCGGCAGCGAACTCCCCTCCCCGGAGACCCGCGAGTCCACGGTCACCGACACACCCATGCTCACCGTGGACGGCCTGCGGCTCACCGCGACCGACCCGGACGGCGCCGTGCGCGCCGTGCTCGACGGCATCACCTTCACCATCCACAAGGGCGAGGTCCTGGGCATCGCCGGCGTGGAGGGCAACGGCCAGTCCGAACTGGTCGACGCGATCATGGGCATGCGCAACCCGGACGCGGGCGTCCTCACGCTGGACGGCGCGGACATCTCCCGCACCCCGACCCGCAGGCGTCGCGAGGGCGGCATGGGCGTCATCCCCGAGGACCGCCACCGGCACGGCCTCCTCCTGGAGGCCCCGCTCTGGGAGAACCGCATCCTCGGCCATGTCACCGAGCGGCCCAACAGCCGGGGCGTCTTCCTCGACATCAAGGCCGCCCGCACCGACACCGAGCGCATCGTGCGCGAGTACGACGTCCGCACCCCCGGGATCGACGTCACCGCGGCCTCCCTCTCCGGCGGCAACCAGCAGAAGCTGATCGTCGGCCGCGAGATGAGCCACAAGCCCAAGCTGCTGATCGCCGCGCACCCCACCCGGGGCGTGGACGTCGGCGCCCAGGCCCAGATCTGGGACCAGATCCGCGAGGCGCGCAGCGAGGGCCTGGCGGTCCTGCTGATCTCCGCCGACCTGGACGAGCTGATCGGGCTCTCCGACACCCTGCGCGTCATGTACCGCGGCCGCCTGGTCGCGGACGCCGACCCCGCGGACATCACCCCCGAGGAGCTGGGCTCGGCGATGACCGGCGCGGCCAGCGGCCACCTGGAAGCGCCGGAGGAGGGCGAGGCGTCCGCCGCGCCCGCCACGGACGACGACACCGACCCCCGCGAAGGGGAAGAGAACCGATGAAGAAGATCGACAAGGAGCGGCTGCTCCTGGGGATCGCGGCCCCCGTACTCGCGATCGTGGTCGCCTTCCTGGTGACGGCGCTCGTGCTCGCCGCCACCGGCAAGGAGCCGTTCAGCGCCTTCGGCATCATGTTCGACTACGGCCTGAAGTCGGACAGCCAGGTCTACATCCTCAACAAGGCGACGACGTACTACCTCGCGGGTCTCGCGGTGGCCGTCGGCTTCCGGATGAACCTCTTCAACATCGGCGTCGACGGGCAGTACCGCCTGGCCGCCTTCTTCGCCGCCGCGCTCGGCGGCGCGCTGACCCTGCCCGGCGCCCTCCAGATCCCGCTGATCATCCTCACCGCGATGATCGTCGGCGCCATGTGGGCCGGCATCGCCGGTCTGCTCAAGGTCACCCGGGGCGTCAGCGAGGTCGTCTCGACCATCATGCTGAACTCCATCGCGACCGCGGTCATCGGCTATCTGCTCCAGCAGAACCGCCTCGGCCACCTGGACGAGGCCGGCACCAAGATCTCCACCAAGCCGCTCCCGGAGTCCTCGCACTTCTTCGAGTTCCCGACCGAGCCGACGCCGATCTGGGGCTTCATCGTCGTCGCCGTCGCCGCCGGCATCGCGTACTGGTTCACCCTCTCCCGTACGCGCTTCGGCTTCGACCTGCGCACGGTCGGCCAGTCCGGCTCCGCCGCCGAGGCCAGCGGGGTCAACGTCCGCCGCATGGTCATCACCTCGATGCTCATCTCGGGCGCCGTCGCCGGCCTCATCGGCATGCCGACGCTGCTCAACGACAGCCACGAGTTCAGCGGCGACTTCCCGGTCGGCATCGGCTTCACCGGTATCGCCATCGCCCTCCTCGGCCGCAACCACCCCATCGGCATCGCGCTCGGCGCGCTGCTCTGGGGCTTCCTGGAGCGCGGCACCGGAAAGCTGGAGTTCGAGGGGTACGACAAGGAGATCGTCGGCGTGATCCAGGGCGTCATCGTCCTGTGCGTCGTCATCGCGTACGAAGTCGTCCGCCGCTACGGACTCAAGCGCCAGCAGAGCAAGGTCGGCGCGGAACTCGCCGCACAGGCCGCCCGTAACTCCGACCAGCAGGAGGTGTCGGCGTGACCGTCACGGCGACTTCCACCCCGCCCCCGGCGGCCCCCAAGGTCTCCGGCGGCAAGAGCGGGCGTTCCCGCCTGTCCTTCCCCGTCGTCCTGCTGATCATCGCGGGCGTCCTGCTCGCGCTGTCCGCCGTCCGCGCCATCACCGGCGCCCAGGACGTCACCTCGGCGGGCCAGATCAGCGCCGCGCTCGCCATGGCCGTGCCGATCGGCCTCGCCGGTCTCGGCGGCCTCTGGTCCGAACGGGCCGGCGTGGTCAACATCGGCCTCGAAGGCATGATGATCCTCGGCACCTTCTTCGGCGCCTGGGCCGGCTGGCAGACCAGCCCCTGGCTGGGCGTCCTCGCCGGTGTCGTCGGCGGCATGCTCGGCGGCCTGCTGCACGCGGTCGCGACCATCACCTTCGGCGTCGACCACATCATCTCCGGCATCGCGATCAACATCCTGGCGCTCGGCTTCACCACCTACTTCGCCAAACTGTGGTTCAACACCGGCGACGCGGCGGCCGCGGGCGGCTCCCCGAAGCAGTCCCCGCCTGCCGACGCGATCACCTCGGTGACGATCCCCGGCCTCTCCGACGGACTCCACTCCATCGAGAAGCACCACTGGTTCTTCGTCTCCGACCTGGCCGGCATCCTCGGCGGCCTCGTCACCAACCTCTCGCTGCTGACGATCCTCGCCGTCGTCCTCTTCGTCGGGACCTTCTTCGTCCTCTGGAAGAGCGCGTTCGGCCTGCGGCTGCGCTCCTGCGGCGAGAACCCGGTCGCCGCCGAATCGCTCGGCGTCAACGTCTACACGTACAAGTACATCGCGGTGATCGTCTCCGGCGGGCTCGCCGGGCTCGGCGGCGCCTTCCTCTCCCTGGTCACCTCGCACATCTACAACGAGGGCCAGACCGGCGGACGCGGTTACATCGGTCTCGCCGCGATGATCTTCGGCAATTGGCGCCCCGGCGGACTCGCCATGGGCGCGGGCCTGTTCGGCTTCGCCGACGCGCTCCAGCTGCGCAACGGCGGCGAGTCCGTCCACGCGCTGCTCCTGCTGCTGTTCGTGGTGCTCGTCGGTATCGCCGCGTGGAAGCTCTACCGCAAGAGCTGGACGCAGGGCGTCGTCAGCGCGGTCATCGCGGCCGTGGTCCTGGTCTGGTACCTCGGTACGGACAGCGTGCCCACGGAGTTCGTCAGCGCCACCCCGTACATCGTCACGCTGCTCGTCCTCTCGCTCTCCGCGCAGCGGCTGCGGATGCCGAAGGCGGACGGCATGCGCTACCGCAAGGGCCAGGGCAAGTGACGCCCCCGCCCTTCACCGAGGCCGACTGGGAAGCCCTGCGGGCCGCGGCCCGGGACGCCATGTCCCGGGCGTACGCCCCGTACTCCGGCTACCCGGTCGGCGTCGCCGCCCGTGTCGACGACGGCCGTACGATCACCGGCTGCAACGTCGAGAACGCCTCGTACGGCATCGGGCTCTGCGCCGAATGCGGCCTGGTCTCCCAGCTGCACGCCACGGGCGGCGGCCGGCTGACCCACTTCACCTGCGTGGACGGGGCGGGCGAGAGCCTGGTCCCGTGCGGCCGCTGCCGGCAGCTGCTGTACGAGTTCGGCGGACCGGAGCTGATCCTGGAGACCCCGGACGGCTTCCGCACTCTGGACGAGATGCTGCCCCAGGCATTCGGCCCGGCACACCTGGACTGAAGCCTTCCGCCGGGCGGGCCCTCGATACGGGCCCGCCCGGCACCTTTTCCCCTCTCTATGCGCGTAGAGTCAACGGGACCCACGCGTTTGTACGTACCGGCCGGAAGGACGCCAGACCATGGACGCCATCTCCGTCATCCGCACCAAGCGGGACCGAGGCGAGCTGACCCCCGAGCAGATTGACTGGGTCATCGACGCCTACACCCGCGGCGAGGTCGCCGACGAGCAGATGTCCGCGCTGGCCATGGCGATCCTGCTGAACGGCATGAACCGTACGGAAATCGCCCGCTGGACCGCCGCGATGATCGCCTCCGGCGAGCGGATGAACTTCGACGGCCTCTCCCGCCCCACCACGGACAAGCACTCCACCGGCGGCGTCGGCGACAAGATCACCCTGCCGCTCGCCCCGCTGGTCGCCGCCTGCGGCGCGGCCGTCCCCCAGCTCAGCGGCCGGGGCCTCGGCCACACCGGCGGCACCCTCGACAAGCTGGAGTCCATCCCCGGCTGGCGCGCCCACCTCTCGAACGCCGAGATGCTGGACGTCCTGGACACCACCGGCGCGGTCATCTGCGCGGCGGGCGACGGCCTCGCCCCCGCCGACAAGAAGCTGTACGCGCTGCGCGATGTCACCGGCACCGTCGAGGCCATCCCGCTCATCGCCAGCTCGATCATGTCCAAGAAGATCGCCGAGGGCACCGGCGCCCTGGTCCTGGACGTCAAGGTCGGCTCCGGTGCCTTCATGAAGACCCTGGACGACGCCCGCGAGCTGGCCTCCACGATGGTCGCCCTCGGCACCGACAGCGGCGTCCGCACGGTCGCCCTGCTCACCGACATGTCCACCCCGCTCGGCCTCACCGCCGGCAACGCCCTGGAGGTCCGCGAGTCCGTCGAGGTCCTGGCCGGCGGCGGCCCGAGGGACGTCATCGACCTCACGCTGGCCCTCGCCCGCGAGATGCTGGACGCGGCCGGCCTCAAGGACGCCGACCCGGAGAAGGCCCTCCGGGACGGCTCCGCGATGGACGTCTGGCGCCGCATGATCTCCGCCCAGGGCGGCGACCCCGACGCCACGCTCCCCGTCGCCCGCGAGCAGCACGTCATCAAGGCGTCCTCCTCCGGCGTCCTGACCCGCCTGGACGCCTACGACATCGGCGTCGCCGCCTGGCGCCTCGGCGCGGGCCGCGCCCGCAAGGAGGACCCGGTCCAGGCCGGCGCCGGCATCGAACTCCACGCCAAGCCCGGCGACGAGATCACCGCCGGCCGGCCCCTGCTGACGCTGCACACGGACACCCCGGAAAAGTTCGACTACGCCCTCAAGGCCCTCCCGGACGCCTACGACATCGAGCCCGCGGGCACGCCGTACACGGCTACCCCGGTGGTGCGGGAACGTATCGCCTGAGCTGCGGCTTTCCCAGGTCGGCGGCCTCCACCGCCTCCAGCCGCTCCGGCAGCCCGAACAGCGGGAACCACCGGGGCGTGTCCAGGAAGCAGTGGAGGCCCGTGATCGTGCCGTCCTGGATGTCGATGACCTGGACCGCCCAGGGGAGGAAGCCGGGGCCCTCCGGGTCGGGTTTGTAGTGGGCGAAGGCCGGGGTGCCGTTGGCGGAGGTGGCGAGGAGGCGGGAGCCGGCGCAGCTCGCGCCCAGGGACGTCATGAAGCCGGTGATGTCGTCGTGGCCCCGGAGCCACAGGTCGAACGGCGGCATCGTCATCACCGCGTCCTCGTGGAGGAGGGCGGTCAGGGCCCGCATGTCGTAGCCCTCGAACGCCGCCACGTACCGTTCGAGCAGGGCGGCCTGCTCCGCGTCCAGCGGGTCCGCCGCGTCGGCCGCCACGGACTCGTGGTCGGTCAGGGTCGCCCGGGCCCGCTGGAGGGCGCTGTTGACCGAGGCGACCGAGGTGTCCAGCAGCTCCGCGACCTCCGCGGCCTTCCAGGCCAGCACCTCGCGCAGGATGAGCACCGCGCGCTGCTTCGGCGGCAGGTGCTGGAGCGCCGCGACGAACGCCAGCCGCACCGACTCGCGCGCCACCGCCGCCTCCGCCGGGTCGTCGGCCGTCGGGATGATCCGGCCGTCCGGCATCGGCTCCAGCCAGGTGTTCTCCGGCAGCGGATTGAGCGCGGCCCGGGCGAGCGGCGTCGGCCCGGTCAGATCGACCGGCCGGGCCCGCCGCTTCCCCGCGCTCAGCATGCCGAGGCAGACGTTGGTCGCGATGCGGTACAGCCAGGACCGCAGCGAGGACCGGCCCTGGAATCCGTCGAAGCCGCGCCAGGCCCGTACCAGCGTGTCCTGGACCGCGTCCTCCGCCTCGAACGCCGAGCCGAGCATCCGGTAGCAGTAACCGGTCAGCTCGACCCGGTGCCCTTCCAGGCGGCTGTCGATGTCGCCCGGCGCCCCGGGCCCCGCCGCCGTCGGTTCACTCATCGCCGATCCACCCTGTCCCGCCGTGCGACCGCTCACTTCGTCCAGTACTCCGGAAGCTACAGCGGGGCACTGACAACGGGGTGGGCGAGCGGTAGCCGTCAGGTCCCCGGCTTGCGGCCGTACACGGAGACGTCGTCGCCGTTCCTCAGTGAATTCCAGTATGACTTCGCGTCCGGGGCGCGCATGTCGTGACCCGTACGCGCTCCGGAGTTCTCGTCAGTTCCGTACGGGCACCACGGCGGCGGGCCGCAGCCGTTCGGCGCGGGCGGCCCGCGTCCCGTACAGCGTGATGGATACGACTCCGAGGACCGCGAGCAGGCCCAGCGCGACCGTGCCCGCCCAGCCGCCGGTGTGGAAGGCCACCGCGCCGAGCGTGCCGCCCGCGCTGGAGCCGAGGTAGTACGCCGACTGGTACAGCGCCGACGCCTGGGCGCGGCCGGTCGTCGCCGTACGGCTCACCGAGGAGGAGGCGACCGCGTGCCCGGCGAAGAAGCCGGCCGTGATCAGCACCAGGCCGAGGAGCACGGCGGCCAGCCGGTCACTCAGCGAGAGCAGCAGGCCCGCGGCCGTCGTGGAGACGGCGAGGTACAGCGCGCCCCGCCGCCCCATCCGGGCGACCAGCCGTCCGGCGGCGGCGGAGGAGACCGTACCGACCAGGTACACCAGGAAGATCGAGCCCACGACGCCCTGCGGCAGGTTGAACGGGGCGTCCACGAGCCGGTATCCGATGACCGTGTACACGGCGCCGAACACCGTCATGAACAGCGCGCCGATCGCGTACAGCCGCCGCAGCAGCGGGTTGGCGAGGTGCGAACCGACCGTACGCGCGAGCGCCTTCGGGTTCAGGGTGCCCGGGGTGAAGTGGCGGGCGCGCGGGATCATGAAGTGGAAGACCACCGCGCAGGCCACGGCCAGCAGCCCGACCGCGCCGAGCGCCGCCCGCCAGCCCCACAGCTGCGCGACCCAGCCGGTGAGGATGCGGCCGCTCATCCCGCCGATGCTGTTCCCGGCCACGAACAGCCCGATCGCGGCGACGAGCGCCTTGGGCCGCACCTCCTCCGCCAGGTACGCCATCGCGGAGGCGGGCAGTCCGGCGAGCGCGGCGCCCTGGACCGCGCGCAGCGCGATCAGCGCGCCCAGCGAGGGCGCGAACGGTACGAACAGCCCGACCGTCACCGCGATCACCAGCGAGGCGGTCATCATCTGCCGCCGCCCGAACCGCTCGGACAGCGCGCTCATCGGCAGTACGCACAGCGCCAGCGCGCCCGTCGCGGCGGACACCGTCCAGCTCGCCTGCCCGGCCGTCGCGCCGAAGGACGCGGAGACGGCGGGCAGCAGCGCCTGCGTGGAGTAGAGGAGCGCGAACGTCGCGACACCGGCGGCGAAGAGGGCGAAGCTCATCCGGCGATAGCCGGGGCGCCCGGGTTCGAGCCGGTCGGTGGTGTCGGTGACGGGGGACGACGGGGTCGAGGCGGCCACGGTGAGGGTGGACGCCCCGGTACTGGCGGGAGGCATGCGTGAAACGTATGCCTCCCGCGATTCATGCGTCCAATGCACAAACAGCGAATAATCAATCCCATGGTGCATCAACGCAGCTCACAGCCACGGCTGTCACCGAGCAGTTACGAAGAAGACATCCGCGCGGTCCTCGCGCCGCGCCTCGCGTACTTCGAGGCGGTCGCCCGCCACGAGCACGTCACGCGCGCCGCGCAGGAGCTGGGCGTCCCGCAGTCCACGCTCTCGCGCGCGATGGTGCGGCTGGAGGACGACCTGGGCGTCGCCCTGTTCGCACGCAAGGGCCGCACGGTGTCCCTGACCCCGGCCGGCCGCACCTTCCTCGGCTCGGCCGAACGCGCCCTCGCCGAGGTGGAGAAGGCCGCCGACTCGGTACGTGCCGACGCCGACCCCACCGCGGGCAAGGTGGCCTTCGGCTTTCTCCACACAATGGGCTCCGAAACCGTCCCCGCCCTCATCCGCGCCTTCCGGGCCGACCACCCCCGGGTCCGCTTCCAACTCGTCCAGAACTACGGCGAGGCCATGATCGAACGCCTCCGCGCCGGCGGCCTCGACCTCTGCCTCACCTCCCCGGTCCCGGACGCCCCCGACCTGGTCACCCGCCGCCTGGACGAACAACGCCTCCGCCTGGTCGTCCCCGACGACCACCCCCTCGCCACCCGCCGCCGCATCCGCCTCGCCGAAGCCGCCGACGAAACCTTCGTCACCCTCGAACCCGGCTACGGCCTCCGCCGCATCACGGACGACCTCTGCGCGGCAGCGGGCTTCGCCCCCCGCGTCGCCTTCGAGGGCGAGGAGGCGGAGACCCTGCGCGGCCTGGTCGCGGCGGGCCTGGGCGTCGCCCTCCTCCCACCCCCGGCGGTGGCCCGCCCGGGCGTGGTGGAACTGACGGTGACGGCGCCGCGCGCGGTGCGCGAGATCGGGGTGGCCTGGCTGGACGGGCACCCGGACACGGCCCCGGTGGCGGCGTTCAAGAAGTTCCTGCTGGGGCGGCGGGGGAGTCTGCTGCCGGGGTGAGGTGCGGCGACCGGCCCCCGCCAGGTGGCTAGGGCCGGTCGCTCGGCGGTCGGTGAGGCGTTGGATTACCCGCGGCGCTTGGCGAGTTCGACGAGGCCGGTGAACCCGGCGGAGGAGAGATGCAGGTGCGGGCCGTCCGGGTTCTTGCTGTCACGGACCAGGAACTCGCCCGTGGTGTACGCGTGGTCCGGCGCCCATTCGACGCACTGCCCCCCGTCACCGCCGCTGTAGGTGCTCTTGACCCAGCGCACGGGCTGAGGGGCGGATGTGCTGCTCATTTGGCGTGGTCCTCCATGATCTTGCGAATCAGGGCCAGCGACTCTTCCTCGGACAGTGCCGCCATACGAAGCCGGTCCAAGGTGTCGATGGCTTTCGCCACCACGCTAGCCGTGTCGTCCATCTGCCCACCATGGGTGGGTGTTTCGGTGTAGACAGCGTGGGGTGCGCCGTTCAACGAGAGCAGCGTAAAGGGCAGGTTGCTGGGCGAGGCACCGGCTTTGTACGGGAGCACTTGGATCGTGACGTGCGGGGATGCCATCAGCACGGTCAGGTGCTCAAGCTGCGCGATCATGGCCGAGGGACCACCGACGCACGCCCGTAGGACGGCCTCGTGGATCACGACCCACAGAAGCGGCGGATCGGCACGCTCTATGACGGCCTGTCGCCTGACGCGCAGCTCCACGCGCTCCTTGATCTGATCCTCTGTCTCGCGCGGGTGAGCGGCACGGAAGACGGCGGCGGCGTACTCCGGAGTCTGCAACAGGCCCATGAGGAACGTGCACGAGTAGTCCGTGATCCCGCTCGCGGACTCCTCAAGGGAGATGTACGGAACGAACCACTTGGGGTGACCCCTCTTGCTCAGCCTGGCGCGGAGGCGAATGTACGTACCTGGCGTGCCCGCGACGCGGTCCATGGCCTGCGCGAACGCTTCCGACGCCAGCACCGCGCCGTTCTCGACCTTGCTGACTTGCGCCTGCTGATAGTGAAGCCGGTCCGCGAACCCTGTCTGCGACAGGGCCAACGCCTCACGCAGCGCCCTGACCTCCTCCCCGAAGTACGCAGCACCGTTCGAGGGCTCCCGATCCTGCTCCGCTTGTTCGCTCATCCGTACAACTCCCCGCTATCTCGCTTGCCTTGGAGTGCCCGCAGACTTGTCGAGCGTACGCTCATCGGTGGCGTGGAGTGAGTGATTCGTCACGCACCGCACGTGGGTGGGGGGTTGTGCGGCGCGGTGGGCGTGGCGCCGGGGGGGGCGTTCCCCGCGCGCGTGCGGGGAGCAGAACCCGACGCCGGCCACCGGAATCGCTCTCGCGGGACCATCCCCGCGCGTGCGGGGAGCAGCGGGAGTGGCCGACCGTCCGGATCCACTCGGACGGACCATCCCCGCGCGTGCGGGGAGCAGTCGCAGTGCTCCTGCGCGGCCTCGGCTGTGGTGGGACCATCCCCGCGCGTGCGGGGAGCAGATGCCCTGGCCCAGGTGGAGGCCGAAGCTGCGGGGACCATCCCCGCGCGTGCGGGGAGCAGTTTGAATTCGGGCATGCCGAATTCGTACAGGCGGGACCATCCCCGCGCGTGCGGGGAGCAGCGGCCTCAAAAACCAGTAACACCCGGGCCCCAGGGACCATCCCCGCGCGTGCGGGGAGCAGGCCCGGTAGGCCGCCGAGTTGGCCACCTGGGCGGGACCATCCCCGCGCGTGCGGGGAGCAGCCGCCAAGGCCCCGCAGCCGGTCGTCACCGTCGGGACCATCCCCGCGCGTGCGGGGAGCAGCAGCTTCTTCACGTCGCGCCGCTTCCACAGCGGGGACCATCCCCGCGCGTGCGGGGAGCAGCGGAAAGCGGAATGGCCGATACGCCCCGTGCGAGGACCATCCCCGCGCGTGCGGGGAGCAGAGCACCTTCAAGATCAGCACCCCCGTCCCCGAGGGACCATCCCCGCGCGTGCGGGGAGCAGTTGGTGACGAAGTAGGCGGCCTGGGCCTTGATGGGACCATCCCCGCGCGTGCGGGGAGCAGCGGTACGACGCCGCGCCGGCCACCTCCGTCCAGGGACCATCCCCGCGCGTGCGGGGAGCAGGGCGGGGACACCCGCTCGTTCTGGGACTCCTCGGGACCATCCCCGCGCGTGCGGGGAGCAGACGTGGGCGAAGTCGAAGTCGGTGGTGGCGGCGGGACCATCCCCGCGCGTGCGGGGAGCAGGGCCAGACCAACTTCCCGTCCGACGTGTCGATGGGACCATCCCCGCGCGTGCGGGGAGCAGGGACAGATCCTGCGCGGCCTCATCCCCCGCAAGGGACCATCCCCGCGCGTGCGGGGAGCAGAGCAGGATGACGACGATCGCGAGGGTGCTGATGGGACCATCCCCGCGCGTGCGGGGAGCAGAGGGGCGCCTGGTCGCGCAGAGCGTCCTCGGCGGGACCATCCCCGCGCGTGCGGGGAGCAGTGTCCACTTCGACACCCTTTCCGTCGAACACGAGGACCATCCCCGCGCGTGCGGGGAGCAGTCACGGACGCGGCGGGCCCCGTTGTTGGCGTTGGGACCATCCCCGCGCGTGCGGGGAGCAGTCTGCCGCAGACGCTCACAGCCCCGCACAGCCGGGACCATCCCCGCGCGTGCGGGGAGCAGCGGCTCCGCGTACGACCGGAGCCCGGCGGGTCGGGACCATCCCCGCGCGTGCGGGGAGCAGTTGAGCTCACGGTGCACGTTGGCCAGCTCCCTGGGACCATCCCCGCGCGTGCGGGGAGCAGCGCCAGATCGGCAGCGCCGTACAGAAGAAGGAGGGACCATCCCCGCGCGTGCGGGGAGCAGCGGAATCGTCTATGAATTCCTGATGCCGCGTAGGGACCATCCCCGCGCGTGCGGGGAGCAGACTGCGTGACCTGCGACTTTATTCGGCGAGGGTCGGGTTTCTGGCCACTTTCATGGAATCCGGCATAACGGTCCTAAGTCGCTCATCAGCTCATCAAGTGGATCAAGTTGAGAGGGGATTATATCCGTGAGTCATCCTCATGGTGGGGACTTCACCCCAACTACCCCTGAATCTCTGCAACTTTCATCGTATGAACATCTTGCCTTGCCCCCTCGTGTATTCATGATTCATGACCGCTGCAAGACACCCCAACCTCCGCGCCAGGCTCACCGCCCCCGCCCGTACCGTGTGGGCCAAGCACGATCGGGGTACCGACGGGTGGTTGCCGTTGTGGCGGCACATGGAGGACAGCGCAGCGGTCGCCGGGTTGCTTTGGGATACGTGGTTGCCCCGCAGCATCCGGGCGCTCGTCAGCTCGGGGCTTCCCGAAGGGGAGCGTGACGGGCGGCGGCTTGCCGTCTGGCTTGCCGGGGTCCATGACATCGGGAAGGCCACGCCCGCCTTCGCCTGCCAGGTCGATCCGCTCGCCGACCGCATGCGGGACGCCGGGCTGGAGATGCGCTCCGCCAAGGCCCTCGGCCCGGACCGCAGGATCGCCCCGCACGGGCTCGCCGGCCAGGCGCTGCTCGGGGAGTGGCTGCGGGAGCGGCACGGCTGGGCCGGGAAGCAGGTCGGGCAGTTGACCGTCGTCGTCGGCGGGCATCACGGCGTACCCCCGGAGCCCGGGCAGATCACCGCGTTGCAGAAGCACGGGCACCTCTTACGCAGCCCGGGCCCGAGCCGTGACGCCTGGCAGCGGGTGCAGGGCGAACTGCTCGACGCGTGTGCGGAGGAGTACCGCGTACAGGACCGGCTGGACGCCTGGCGGGACGTGCGGCTGCCGCAGACCGCGCAAGTGCTGCTCACCTCGGTCGTGATCGTCGCCGACTGGATCGCCAGCAACGCCGACCTCTTCCCCTACTTCCCACAGGACGCCGCCCGCAGCGGTGAGGAACGTGTCGCCGCCGCCTGGCGCGGGCTCGACCTCCCCGCCCCCTGGTCCCCGCTCGTACCCGCCGAGGACGCCCAGCAGCTGATCGGCTCGCGGTTCGGGCTGCCCGACGGGGCGAAGGCCCGGCCGGTGCAGGAGGCTGCCGTCGAGCTGGCCCGTTCCATGGGCGGGCCGGGACTGATGGTGATCGAGGCGCCCATGGGCGAGGGCAAGACGGAGGCCGCGCTCGCCGTCGCCGAGATCTTCGCCGCCCTCTCCGGTGCCGGAGGCGTCTTCTTCGCCCTGCCCACGATGGCCACCGGCAACGCGATGTTCCCCCGTCTGCTGGACTGGATCGACCGGCTCCCCTCCGCCCGCGGTGCGCGGCACTCCGTGCTCCTCGCCCACTCCAAGGCCGCGCTGAACGAGCACTTCGCCGACCTCATGCGCGACAGCGCCCAGCAGATCGTCGCCGTCGATCTCGACGCCCCGAAGACGCCGCACGCCGCTTCCGGCGAACTCGTCGCGCACGCCTGGCTGCGCGGCCGCAAGAAGGCCATGCTCGCGTCCTTCGTCGCCGGGACCATCGATCAGCTCCTCTTCGCCGGCCTCAAGAGCCGTCACCTGGCGATGCGTCACCTCGCCGTGGCGGGGAAGGTCGTCGTCATCGACGAGGCGCACGCGTACGACACGTACATGAGCGTCTATCTGGACCGCGTGCTGGCGTGGCTCGGTGCGTACGGGGTGCCGGTCGTGGTCCTGTCCGCGACTCTTCCCGCTCGCAGGCGGCGCGAACTCATCGAGGCATACGCGGGAGCGGCCGCGCGGGAGGAAGCGTTCGGGGCCGTGGCCCAGGCCACCGCCTATCCGTTGCTGACCGCCGTGAGGCACGGCGGCTCGCCGGTCATGCGCGCCCCCGGCGCCTCCGGGCGCGGCACGGACGTCGTGCTCGAACCGTTCGGCGACGACATGGACGTCCTGGCCGGCCGTCTCGCTCACGAGTTGGAGGGCGGTGGCTGCGCGCTCGTCGTACGCAACACCGTCAAGCGGGTGCTGGACACCGCGAAGGCGCTCAGGGCCAGGTTCGGCGACGAGAACGTGACGGTCGCGCACTCGTGCTTCGTCGATGTCGACCGGGCCGCCAAGGACGCGGACCTCCTCAAGCGCTTCGGGCCTCCCGGCATGGCGCAGGGCCGTCCTCCGGGCCCGCACATCGTCGTGGCCAGCCAGGTCGCGGAGCAGTCCCTCGACGTCGACTTCGACCTGCTCGTCAGCGACCTCTGCCCGGTCGACCTCCTGCTCCAGCGCATGGGCCGGCTGCACCGGCACCAGCGCGGCGTGGACCAGCGGGACCGTCCCGAGCGGCTTCGCCGTGCCCGCTGCCTGGTCACGGGCGCCGACTGGGGCGCCGAGGTGCCTGTACCCGTACGGGGGTCGGTCGCCGTGTACGGGGCGTATGCGCTCCTGCGGTCGGCCGCAGCTCTCCTTCCGCACTTGGAGCAGGGCGAGGAGCATCCCGTACGACTGCCCGACGACATCAGTCCCCTGGTTCAGGCCGCGTACGCGGACGGCACCGATGAGCCCGCCGGCTGGGCGGACGCCTTGACCGACGCGCGCGAACGCCATGAAGACCACCGCGCCGACCAGTCCGACCGGGCAGCCGTGTTCCGGCTGGGAAAGGTGGGCGCGGCCGGCAAGCCGCTCTTCGGGTGGGTCGCGGCGGGAGTGGGGGACGCGGACGACACCCCTGCCGGGCGTGCGCAGGTCCGCGACAGCCGGGAGAACCTGGAGGTCGTCGTGGTGCGGCGGAGGGACGACGGGACGCTGACGACCCTTCCGTGGCTCGCTCCCGACCGGCACGGCAACGCGCTCGGCGGGCTGGACCTGCCCAGGGACCAGGTGCCGACCCGGCGGGCGGCGAGGGCGGCGGCGAGTTGCGGGCTGAGGCTGCCGATGCAGTTCTCGTACGCCGACGTCATGGACCGGGCCATCGCCGAACTGGAGGAACTGTACGTACCTGCCTGGCAGGTGAAGGACAGTCACTGGCTCTCCGGCCGGCTGATTCTCGCGCTCGACGAGAATTGTCAGACCCACCTGGCAGGCTTTTCCCTGAGCTACAGCGAGAGCGACGGCCTTGAGGTGACCCGTGACTGAGACACATGAGAACGCGGCCCGCGCGCTGTCGTTCGACCTCACGACGGAGCCGTGGATTCCGGTTCTGCGTCTGAACGGCGAACACGCGGAGCTGTCGTTGCGGCAGGTGTTCGAAGAGGCCCGCAAGCTGCGGCGGATCGTCGGCGACCTGCCCACCCAGGAGTTCGCTCTGTTACGCCTCCTGCTCGCCGTCGCCCACGACGCACTCGACGGCCCCCGGGACACCGCGCACTGGGGGGAGCTGTGGGCCGACGACGACTGCTTCACTCCGGTCGGGGGCTACCTCGACGAGCATCGCGACCGCTTCGACCTCTTCCATGCCCGTACGCCGTTCTTCCAGGTCGTCGGGCTGAACACGGCGAAGGGCGAGGTCTCGTCCCTGAACCGCATCGTGGCCGATGTGCCCAACGGAGCGCCGTTCTTCAGCTCGCGGATGCCGGGCGCCGGCCGGCTGACGTACGCGGAATCCGCCCGATGGATCGTGCACGCGCACGCGTACGACACCTCCGGCATCAAGACCGGTGTCGTGGGCGACGACCGGGCCAAGAAGGGCAAGGTCTACCCGCTCGGGGTCGGCTGGGCGGGCAACCTGGGAGGTGTCTTCGCGGAGGGGGAAACGCTGCGGGAAACCCTCCTGCTCAACATGGTGTCGCCCGCGGACACCGCAGGTCTCAGGGACTGGGAGGCCGGCGACGACCTCCCCGCCTGGCGACGGAGGGCCTGCGGGCCGGGCGCGGAGCCCGTACGCCGTCCCACCGGTGTCCGTGACCTCTATACCTGGCAGACCCGGCGCATCCTGCTGCATGCGGACGGCGACGGCGTCCACGGCGTGGTCCTCGGCTACGGAGACCCGCTCACCGCCCGCAACAAGCACGGGTGCGAGCCGATGACCGCCTGGCGGCGCAGCAAGACGCAGGAGAAGAAGCACGGCGAGGCGACCGCCTACATGCCCCGCGAACACGACCCGGCCCGCTCGGCGTGGCGGGGGCTCGCCTCCCTGATCGCCGACAGGGGCGCACCCGCACAGGGAGCGGAAGCCGCCGACCACCTCCCGCCCAGGCTCTTCGAGTGGATCGCGCAGCTGGTGACGGACGGCGAGCTGGACGAGGGCCACCTGATCAGGGCGCGGATCGTCGGCGCCCAGTACGGGACGCAGCAATCAGTGATCGACGAGGTCGTGGACGACCACGTGTCCATGGCGGTCGTCCTGCTCCACGAGCGCAAGAGCGAGTACGCGGAGCAGGCGATCAGCGCCGTGACCGACGCCGACAACGCCGTCATGGCGCTGGGGGACCTCGCGACGAACCTCGCCCGCGCCGCCGGCACCGAAAGCGACGGCCCCCGGGCCACGGCACGCGATGCGGGATTCCACGTGCTGGGCACCCACTACCGGACCTGGCTCGCAGCCCTGGACGGCAGCACGGACCCGTACACGGCACGGGCCGACTGGCAGAAACAGGCGCACGAGATCGTCTCCCGGCTGGGCCATGACCTCATCGACCGGGCCGGCGATGCCGCCTGGCAGGGCGTGCTCATCACGGTCAAGTCGCGTACGGAATGGCTGAACGCCGGCCTCGCCGGCAACTGGTTCCGCCACCGCCTCGACAGCGTTCTGGGCCATCCCGGGGATTCCGATCAACCGACGGACACGGGCGGCGGACAAGAGGCCGCCACGCCCACCGCCGCGCTTGCCACCAAGGAACACGTATGACGACGATCACCACAACTCCGGTCACACCCCGAAAGCGAGTTGAAGAGCTCGCCGGTGAACGCATCGCCACCTACCAACCCGGATACCTCGCTGATCGGGCGAAGTCGGTGGCGGCTCTCGCCAGACTGCGGCGAGGTGCCGGGCAGAAGCTGGAGAGCTGCCCGGATCTGTGGGGCCTTGTCGACACCTCACCCCTGTATGAACCGCGCGAAGACGCCCGCGAGCTGAGCGAGCCCGAACTCGAACGCGCGGAGAACGCCCTCCACACGGCTCTCACGCTGTGGGCGCTGCACCAGCAGTCCCGCCGCGATGCGGGCATGCATGAACGGGGCGACCGCGGGAAGCCACGCGGGGTCGGTGCCGCGGTGCGCCGCATGATGAAGCCGGACGAGATCGACGACTCGCTGCGCAAACGGCTGGTCCGGGTCGGTACAGCGCCGGACCTGCCCACTCTCGCCCAGCGCTTGAGGGACATCGTCCTGCTCCTGCGGCGCGAGCGGTTGCCTCTCGACTACGCACTGCTCGCAGGGCAGCTCTACACCTGGCAGTGGCCGGACGGTCCCGACCGGGTGCGCAGGGAATGGGGGCGGTCCTTCCACGCCCGGCAGGTGGGCGAGCCGACCGACGGTGAGGAGCCGGGTGACGACGGACCGGTGGGCGAGTGACATCCGAGCGTTCCCCCAAGCCCGGTCCGGACTAACGGTGTTCCGCCGAACCGGCAGCACCCACACATAAGCCAGCACGACAAGGAAGCCTCGTGAACCGTTTCTACCTCGATGTCCATGCCCTGCAGACCGTTCCACCGAGCAATCTGAACCGGGACGACACCGGTTCCCCCAAGTCGTCGGTGTACGGGGGAGTCCCCCGAGCCCGGGTCTCCAGCCAGGCATGGAAGAAGGCCACCCGGGACTACTTCAAGTCCGAGCACCTCCTCGACCCGAGCGAGCTGGGTGTGCGGACCAAGAAGGTCGTCGAGGTGCTGGCCGGCCGCATCCGTGAGCACGACGCGGCCATCGCCGAGGACGAAGCCCTGAAGCTGGCGGCAGATGTCATCGTGGCCACCGGGCTCAAGGTCGAGGTTCCCAAGCGCAAGAGCTCGAAGAAGGCGGAGGCCGACGACGCCGAAGGCGGCGAAGAGACCAAGGAGGCGCTGCCCCAGGCCAAGTACCTCGTCTTCCTCAGCGCGCGCCAGCTCGACGGACTGGCCCGGTTCGCCGTCGAGGGCGCGGCCGACATCGCGGGGTTCCTGAAGGCCAAGGACAACAAAGCCCGGGTGAAGCAGATCGCGGACACCCTCCACTCGGTCGACATCGCGCTGTTCGGACGCATGGTCGCGGATGCCACCGACTTCAACGTGGACGCGGCGGTGCAGGTCGCCCACGCCATCAGCGTCCACCGCGTGGACAACGAGTCCGACTACTACACGGCGGTCGACGACCACAACAAGGACTCCGAGCCGGGCGCCGGAATGATCGGTACCGTCGACTTCAACTCGGCGACGCTCTACCGCTACGCGGCCCTCGGCGTCCATCAGCTGGCGGCCAACCTGGGGGAGGGACTTCAGGAGGACGATTCCAAGGTCACCCCCGTGCGCCGGGCCGCCGAAGCGTTCGTCCAGGGCTTCGTGGAGTCGCTGCCCACCGGAAAGATCAACACGTTCGGCCACCACACGCGGCCCGACGCCGTCGTCGTCAAGCTTCGCACCACCCGTCCCATCAGCTTCGTCGCGGCCTTCGAGGAGCCGGTGCGCGGAGACCTCGGCGGGCACATGTCCGAGGCGTGCGCGCGCCTCGCGGAGTACATCCCGGACGTCGAGCGGGCGTACGGCGACGAAGGGTCCACCCTCACGTGGGTGCTCCGCGTCGGTCCGAACACCCGGAGGCTTGCGGACATCGGCACGGAGTTCCGGACCATCGGCGAACTCGTCGCCTCGGTGGGCCAGGCCGTCGCCGAACGCCTGGAGAAGCCGGAATGAGCGTGCTGACCATGCGGCTGGCGGGCCCCTTGCAGTCCTGGGGTTCGTCCGCCCGCTTCACTCGGCGCACCACGGAATCGGCGCCCACGAAGAGCGGAGTGATCGGTCTGCTCGCGGCGGCGGCAGGCATCGAGAGGGGCGACGACGAGGCACTGGCCGCCCTGACCGGTCTGCGCTTCGGCGTGCGGATCGACCAGCCGGGCAGCCGTGTACGGGACTTCCAGACGGCACATCACGGGGTTACCGGCGCCTCCATGCCGCTGTCGGAACGCTTCTACCTGGCCGACGCGGTGTTCGTGGCGGCAGTTGCGGGCGAGAGCGGCCTTCTCACCCGCCTGCACACGTCTTTGCGGGCGCCGGCGTATCCACCGTTCCTCGGCCGTCGTTCCTGCCCGCCCGCGCAGCCGGTGGAGCTGGGCGTACGGGACGGGGACTCGGTCCAGCAGGTGCTGGCGGACGAGCCGTGGCAGGCCGCTGCCTGGTACCGCCGCCGGCACAGGGGCGAGACCACGGTGTCCCTGACGGTGCTCCGCGAGGCCGACGAGGAGGAGACCGACGCGGACCACCAGCGCGACCAGCCGCTCAGCTTCGCCGCCGAGCAGCGCCGGCACGCCCTGCGCACGGTGGTCAGCAGGACGGTGACCGTCCCCAACCCGGACGCCGCGCCCCGACAGACCGTACGACCCCGGCACGAGCCGTTCGACGCCTTGGGGGAGAGCGCCTGATGTTCCTGACCCGCTTCCGAATGAACACCGCGCGCACCGGCGCACGCCGTCTGCTGTCCTCCCCGCAGGTGCTGCACGCCGCCGTCATGGCGTCGTTCCCCGGACTCCTGCCCACAGAGGCGGCCGCCGCCGCAGACGGCCCCCGGGTGCTGTGGCGCCTCGACCAGAACGCGCGGGCCGAGGTGCTGCTGTACGTGGTCAGCCCCGACCGGCCCGATCTGACCCACCTGGTGGAGCAGGCGGGCTGGCCCGCGGTCGCCGACGCCCAGTCCCCGGGCTGGCAGACCCGGCCGTACGCCCCGCTCCTCGACCGCCTGGCCGAGGGACAGCAGTGGGCGTTCCGGCTGACCGCCAACCCGGTCCACGACATACGGCGTAAGCCGGACGAGCCCCGTAAGCGCACCGCCCACCTCACCCCCGCTCACCAGATGGGGTGGCTCCTCGACCGTCAGGAGCGCTGCGGTTTCCAGGTGGTCGAAAAGCCGCAGAGCGAACGCCTGCTCCCGGCCGGGACCACGCACCGGGGTCATGAGCACCACGGCGACCGGTACCGGCTGACGGTCGGCGACCGCCGGGGACTCGCCTTCGACAAGGGGCGGGGCGAGGGCAAGCGGCCCGGCCGCGTCAGCATCGTGACCGTGACGTTCGACGGCCGGCTGGAGGTGAGGGACCCGGCCGTGTTCCGGCGGGCACTCACCCAGGGAATCGGCAAGGCGAAGGCGTACGGCTGCGGTCTGCTGACGCTGGCGCCGCTCGACGGAACGGACTGAGCCGGTGGCCACGGTCTCCCAGCGCAACGCGCTCACGCCCCGCCATCTGACCCGTACCGGCGAACGGCTGTCCTTCGTCTACCTGGAGCGCTGTGTGGTGCACCGGGACGCCAACGCGATCACCGCCGAGGACGCGGAGGGCACGACGCACATCCCTTCCGCGACGATCGGGACGCTGCTCCTGGGGCCGGGTACCCGGATCACCCATCAGGCGATGAGCGTCCTGGGCGAGACCGGTGCCGCAGTGGCCTGGGTCGGTGAGCAGGGCGTGCGGTATTACGCGGGCGGGCGGGCTCTGACCCGCTCGTCCGCGCTCGCCGAGGCGCAGGCGGTCCAGTGGGCCAACGCCCGCAGTCGCCTGTCCGTGGCCCGTGCGATGTACCGGCTGCGCTTCCCCGACGAGGACCCCGAAGGGCTCACCCGTAAGGGGCTTCTGGGCCGCGAGGGCCGTCGGGTGAAGGACTGCTACCGGGCCGAGGCGGCTCGTACGGGCATCCGCTGGCGGGGCCGGAAGTACGTCCCCGGCGACTTCTCGGCCGGCGACGCGGTCAACCAGGCGATCACCGCCGCCGCCCAGTGCATGTACGGGGTCGCCCATGCGGTCGTGTCGTCCCTCGGGTGCAGCCCGGCCCTGGGCTTCGTCCACTCCGGCCACGAACTCTCCTTCGTCCTCGACATCGCCGACCTGTACAAGACGGAGGTCGGCATCCCGCTGGCCTTCGACGTGGCCGCGGAGAGCGAGGAGGACGTGGCATCCCGGACCCGGAGGGCCCTGCGCGACCGCATCAACGGGACCTCGCTGCTGGACCGGTGCGTGGACGACATCAAGGGCCTGATGGGCGTGGCCACGGCCCCCGCCGACCGCGACGTGGTCACGCTCCGGAGCGACGGCGGCGAGGAGGTCGCCGCCGGCCGGAACTACGGCGGTACGGACGCCTACGAGGCCGAGGAGCTTCTCTGGTGACGGTGATCGTGCTCACCAACTGCCCGGCCGGCCTCCGGGGCTTCCTCACGCGCTGGCTCCTGGAGATCTCGGCGGGCGTCTTCATCGGCAACCCCTCGGCGAGGATCCGCGACGTGCTCTGGGCGGAGGTCCAGGAGTACGCGGACCAGGGCCGCGCCCTGCTGGCCCACACCGCCGACACCGAACAGGGCTTCACCTTCCGCACCCACGACCACAAATGGCACCCCGCCGACTACGAGGGCCTGACCCTGATCCGCCGCCCGAGCGAGTCGGCGCCGAAGTCCCCGAAGCCTTCCGACGCGCCGAAGCCGGGCTGGAGCAGGGCGGCGAAGAGGCGCCGGTTCGGGAGAGGGTGAGCGGTTGGCCGCGGGGGCGCGGGTTATCCGGCCGGATCGGCCACTCACTCGCTGCCCTCACCCCACCCCCAACGACTCCCCGAACCCCACCGCCAGCGGCATCCGCAGCCCCAGCGGCGGCGGCGCCGCCAGCGCGTCGGTCACCGGGCGGGCGTACGCGTGGCCGAAGAGCGTGCCGCGTACGAAGTCGGCGGACAGGGCGGTGACTTCGGCGCGGTGCTGGCGGAGTGCGTGGCCGTCCGAGTGGACCTCGAAGCGGCAGGTGTCGCGGTTGGTCTTCTTGGCGCGTTCGGCCAGGCGGAAGGACGAGTCCGGGGCGCAGCGGGTGTCGTTGGTGCCGTGGACCAGCAGGACGGGGCGGCCGACCAGGTGTTTGACCGGTTCGGGGGCGGCGGACGGGGTGCTGGGGAGCCAGGGGGCCAGGGCCAGGACCGCGGTGACCGCCGGGTGGCCGCCCGCGCGGAGGGCCGCTCGGGCGCCCATGCCGTGGCCGGCCAGGCAGAGGGGGACGTCGCCGTAGCGGCGTACGGCCTCGTCCACCGCCCACTCCGCGTCCGCCGCGAGGTGCGCGTCGTCCTCGTTCCAGCCGCGGCAGCGGTACCGCACGACGTGGGCGGTGAGGCCGTCGGCGCGGCCCGCGTGGGCCAGGGCGCGGGCCAGCGGGAGCAGGCGGGCGTGGGAGAGGGCGGAGGGGCGGCGGTGCGAGTGCGGTTCGCCGTCCGGGAGCAGCAGGACCACGCCGCCGACCGTTGTTGCTCCGGCCGCCGCTCCGACGGCCCGTCCCAGCCGTGCCGCGGGCCGGGGGAGTGCGCGCTGTGCCATGGCGTAACAGTGTCAGACGAGTGGGGGTCCGCCACCCCTGTTCGCGGGGTCTGTTACGCAGCGGGGCGCGGGAAGGCTCGACCGTACCGTTATGCAACGGACCAGCCCGCTCTACGCGCGTAGGCGCTACAGTGCCTGGATGATGAGCCCGACCCTCCACGTGCCCGGCCCGGACCAGATCCGGCGCGCCCCCAAGGTCCTTCTGCACGACCACCTCGACGGCGGTCTGCGCCCCGGAACGATCGTCGACCTCGCCGCGGCGGTCGGTTACGACGCGCTTCCCGAGAACGAGCCCGACAAACTCGGCATCTGGTTCCGGGAGGCGGCGGACTCCGGTTCGCTGGAGCGGTATCTGGAGACGTTCGCCCACACCTGCGCGGTCATGCAGACCCGTGACGCGCTGGTCCGGGTCGCCGCCGAGTGCGCGGAGGACCTGGCCGCCGACGGGGTCGTGTACGCCGAGGTGCGGTACGCCCCCGAGCAGCACCTGGAGGCCGGGCTGACCCTCGAAGAGGTGGTCGAGGCCGTCAACGAGGGCTTCCGCGAGGGCGAGCGGCGGGCCCGGCAGGACGGCAACCGCATCCGCGTCGGCGCCCTGCTCACCGCCATGCGGCACGCCGCGCGCTCCCTGGAGATCGCCGAACTCGCCAACCGCTACCGGGACCAGGGCGTCGTCGGCTTCGACATCGCGGGCGCCGAGGCCGGCTTCCCGCCCACCCGGCACCTGGACGCGTTCGAGTACCTGAAGCGCGAGAACAACCACTTCACGATCCACGCGGGCGAGGCGTTCGGGCTGCCGTCGATCTGGCAGGCCATCCAGTGGTGCGGCGCCGACCGGCTCGGGCACGGGGTCCGCATCATCGACGACATCGAGGTCGCGGAGGACGGCTCCGTGAAGCTCGGCCGGCTCGCCTCGTACGTACGGGACAAGCGCATCCCGCTGGAGATGTGCCCGACGTCCAACCTCCAGACCGGCGCCGCGTCCTCGTACGCCGAGCACCCCATCGGGCTGCTCCGCAAGCTGCACTTCCGGGCCACCGTCAATACCGACAACCGGCTGATGAGCGGTACGACCATGAGTCAGGAATTCGAGAAGCTGACCGAAGCTTTCGGATACACGCTCGATGACATGCAGTGGTTCACCGTCAATGGAATGAAGTCGGCGTTCATTCCTTTCGATGAACGTCTGGCGATGATCAATGACGTCATCAAGCCCGGATATGCCGAGCTGAAGTCCGAATGGCTTTTCGAGCAGACCGCCGCGACCAGCGTGTCTTCGTCACTGGCAGGCTGAAACGGGCATACGGGGAACGGCCGGGGAAAGATTTTCCCGGCCGTTTTCCATGGTGTCGCATGTTTGCGGAGCGGGGGCGCGGCTGACTACGTTGCATAGCCGCTCACATCCCCTTCCCCAAGGATGAATGTCATATGAAGCAGTCTGCCGCCAGGACTCTCGGCGTCGCCGCCCTCGGTGCCGCTTTCGCCGCTGCCGCCGCCGGCACCGCGTCCGCCTCCGCGCTGCCGCTGGAGACCGCGACCAGCGTCCTGCCCGTCGCCGGTGCCCTGGCCGACGCCACCTCGACGCTGCCGGTCCAGGACACCGCCGACCAGCTCCTCGGCACCAGCCAGACCAAGCTCCTCGGCGACGCCACCACCCCCGTCAAGGGCCTCCTCGGCGGCATGCCGGCCGGCGGTCTGACCACCAGCGGCCTGTCCGCCAACGGTCTCCCGCTCGGCGGCTGAGCCGAAGCAGGACCACACCGGTGGGCGGGCACCCCGAGCGGGTGCCCGCCCACCGGCATGCGTACGGGAACGGCTACCAGGCGGTCGAGGACGACGACCCCTCCTGGGGCAGCAGCAGCCACAGCGCCAGATAAAGCAGGAACTGCGGGCCCGGCAGCAGGCACGAGACCAGGAAGATGATGCGCATGGTCCTCGCCGACGTGCCGAAACGCCGCGCCAGCGCTGCGCACACTCCGCCGAGCATGCGTCCGTCACGGGGGCGGGCAAGTGCGGCCATGGGAAGCTCCTTCGCGAACCGTTGCGGGGAGCAGTCCGATGTGCTCCCGATACGTCCATGGTCCCGCGACGAACCGGACGAAGCGTCGCTCTACGGGGCCATCCCGACCCCGGAAATCGTCGGGGTCGAACCCTGAGGGGCCTCGTGCCCCCTCCGCGACACCACCCGCGTCCGCGGCGCCCCGCCACCGCGCCGCCGCAGCCGCGCCCGGCACGCGGGCACCACCAGGACATGGGCGAGGGCGACGCCCGCCGTGTTCAGGAACAGCGAGTCCACGTCCACCACCTGACCGGGCACCCCGGTCTGCCCCAGCTCGATGGCCAGCGAGATCAGGGAGCCGGCCGCGACCGTACGGGCCAGCGAGAGCCACGGGGACACGTAAAGACGGCCCCCGGCCATCGGCAGCAGCACGCCCAGTGGTGCCAGGAGCAGCAGCCCGCCGCCGATCCGGCGGAACGCGGCGGCGGGGCCGAGCGACAGATCGGCCCTGATGCCGGCGAAGGGCGAGAGATTGGCGGCGTCCATCCACGGCACGTCCAGCGGACGCAGGGTGAGCCACCCGACGAGCAGCAGATGCGCGAGGAGCAGTGACACCCCGACCGCGCGGAAGCGGATGACGGCCTGGCCGTCCGTACCTTGACGCACGCTGCCCTAGACGCGGGCGGCGGCAGGATCGGTTCCGCCGGACCTGGGGAGACCTGCCTCACGACGGGCCCCGAGGCACCCGATGGCGCCCGGGGCCCCTACGGCAACCCCACCGTGCTCGGCACCGACGTCGGGCTGGCCTTCGTCTCCGCCGTGCACAGATAGCCGCGGGCCGGGTAGTCGCCCGGGCCACCCAGCGTCACCGTGTCGCCGGAGGCCAGGGCCTCGCTGTCCGCGAAGGTGCAGACGACCTGGGCCAGGGCCTCGGCGGGCAGGTCCTCCGGCTGCTCGTTGAGCCGCAGCGCGTCCTTCGCATCGCCCGGACGCGGTCCGAAGACGCGGAGCGTTCCGGGCACATCGGTGGAGAAGCCCGCCTGCCGTTCGTCCGCCGTGGGCTGCCTGCGCAACTCGTCCAGCAGCTCCGTGGCGACCGCCGGCCGGTCCGCGTCGGCCTCCTGCACCTGCACCGCCCGGTCCACCGTCACCAGCTGCGCGGCGCAGACCAGATACACCTGCACGGGGCTGCCCCGCCCGGACTGGGCCGCGGAGTCCCCGGCGGGCACCGCGCACGGCACCCGGGACGGGGCGGCACCGGCGTCCACCGGCACCGAGGTCGTACGGATGCCGCAGCCCGCCGCCAGTACGGCACAGAGTGCGGCACCTGTCAGGGCGGCGGCGGTTCGGTGTCCCCGGCGTTCGCTGCGCCTCACGTCGCGTCGTCCTCCTGGTGGTCCGGTATCGGTGCGTCGTGATCCCCGGCGGCACCGCCCGGCCCCCCGGGATCGCGCGGCAGGCGCAGCACGAAGACCGCGCCGTCGCCGTCGGGGGAGTTGCGGGCGGTGATGTCGCCGTTGTGGATGTGCGCGTTCTCCATGGCGATGGAGAGCCCCAGCCCGCTGCCGTCCGAACGCGGCCGCGAGGCGCTGGCCTTGTAGAACCGGTCGAAGACGTGCGGCAGGACGGCCTCGGGGATGCCGGGGCCGTGGTCCCTGACCTCGATGACCAGCTCCTCGCCCTCGATGCGCACCGAGACCCGTACCGGCGAACCGCCGTGCTTGAGCGCGTTGCCGATCAGATTGGCGAGGATCACGTCGAGCCGGCGCGGATCGAGGCGGACCATCATGCCGCGCTCGGCGTCCAGTTCGACCGCGTCCAGCCAGGCGCGGGCGTCGATGCAGGCGGTCACCTGGTCCGCGACGTCCACGTAGTCCAGGACCAGGCGGGCGGTGCCCGCGTCGAAGCGGGTCACCTCCATCAGGTTCTCCACGAGGTCGTTCAGCCGGCGGGTCTCGCTGACCACCAGGTTCACCGCGGGCGCGATCATCGGGTCGAGGCTGTCGGCCTCGTCCTCCAGCACCTCCGTGACCGCGGTGAGCGCCGTCAGCGGCGTACGCAACTCGTGCGACATGTCCGCGACGAAGCGGCGGCTGGCCTCCTCGCGGGCGCTCATGTCCGCGACCTTCTTCTCCAGCGAGCCCGCGGTCCGGTTGAACGTGCGTGACAGATCGGCCAGTTCATCGGTGCCGGACACCACGAGCCGGGTGTCGAGCTTGCCCTCGCCGAGCTTGCGGGCCGCGTCCCCGAGCCGCTGCACCGGCCGCAGCACGGTCGTCGCCGCCGCCTGCGCGAGCAGCGCCGAGCCGACCAGGGCGAGCGCCGTCGCGATCCCCAGCGACCAGGCGAGCGAGCTGAGGTCCTGCCGCTCCTGGTCGAGCGACTTCAGCATGTAGCCGGTCGGCCCGCCGCCGATGATCTTCGTACCGGCGACGAGATACGGCGTGCCGCGTATCGAGGTGCGCTGCCAGAACAGGTGGTACTCGTACTTGTTGCCCGCCTTCACCGGCTGCTTGCGGTCCACCTGCTCCCGCAACGACAGCGGCACGTTGTCGCGGGTGAAGGTGTCCAGGTCGCTGTTGCCGACGATGGGCTTGCCCGGGTCGCGCTCGTCGATCAGGAGCACGCTGTAGCCGGGGCTGCTGCTCGCCATCTGCACGGCCGCCGTCTGAAGGGCCTCCTTGGAGGGGCGCAGCGGCAGCGAGGCCGCCCGGGACTGCATCTCCTGGCGGAAGTCCCCGAGCGCCGCGTCCTGCGTACGCGTCAGCACGGCCTCGCGGTTGAGCCAGTACGCGATGCCGGAGGCCGACACGGCGGCGGTCAGCGCTACCAGGCCGAAGACGATGACGAGCCGTAGTCGCAGGCTGGTCCAGCGGAGCCCGGCGCTCAGGCCCCGCCGCACAGCCGTGCTCACTGCGGCGAGTCCAGCCGGTAACCCACGCCCCGTACCGTACGGATCAGGGTCGGCGAGGACGGTACGTCCTCCACCTTGGCGCGCAGCCGCTGGACACAGGCGTCGACCAGCCGGGAGTCGCCCAGGTAGTCGTGCTCCCAGACCAGGCGCAGGAGCTGCTGCCGGGACAGGGCCTGGCCGGGCCGGCGGCTCAGTTCGAGCAGCAGGCGCAGCTCGGTCGGCGTGAGCTGAAGGTCCTCGCCGTTCTTGGTGACGGTCATGGCGGAGCGGTCGATCACCACGTTCCCGAACGTCGCGGAGTCGGTCGACTCCCGCTCGCCGCGGCGCAGCACCGCGCGGATACGGGCATCGAGCACCCGGCCCTGCACGGGCTTGACCACGTAGTCGTCGGCGCCGGACTCAAGCCCCACCACGACGTCGATGTCGTCACTGCGGGCGGTCAGCAGGATGATCGGCAGCTGGTCGGTGCGGCGGATGCGGCGGCACACCTCGAAACCATCGATCCCGGGCAGCATCACATCCAGCACGACCAGGTCGGGGCGCTGCTCACGCAGCAGGTTGAGGCCGTCCTCTCCCGTCGCCGCGGTGGCCACACGGTGGCCCTGGCGTGACAGCGAGAGTTCGAGGGCCGTGCGGATGGCGTCGTCGTCCTCGATCAGCAACAGGAAAGGCACTGGGTCATTCTGACCCATGGGGCGCCCCAGTTCGACAGTCGGACCCCCCTGATACGCGCCCCATACGTCCCTCATGCATCCGGAAGCACGGATTCGTGCCGTCGCCGGGCCCTGTGACAGTCCCGTGACAGTCGGCGGACAGCGCCATGAAACTGCCCCGGCAAGCTCGTTGGCACAAGGAACGGACGGACTCCACCGATGGGGGGCGCGAGATGAACGCAACTCACAGCATCAACGCAAGCGCAGTCGTCACGCGTCTCCACGACGTCGGGCGGAGCACCGAGAAGTCCGGCGCCGCAATGAACGGACGGGGGTGCGTTCGTGGCGCCGGGCGTCAGCACACGTCGTTCATGACGGTGGTTGACGCGGGGGGCAACGGGGGAAGCGCGTACGGGGAGGACTCGGGGGAGCGGAAGGCACCGGAGCGGTCCGGGGACGCCGAGGCGGCGTTCACGGCCTACGTCCGGGAGCGCCGCGCCTCCCTGTACGCGACCGCCTACCACCTGACCGGTGACCGGTTCGAGGCCGAGGACCTGCTTCAGAGCGCCCTCTTCTCGACGTACCGGGCCTGGGACCGCATCAGCGACAAGGCCGCCGTCGGCGGCTATCTGCGTCGCACGATGACCAATCTGCACATCAGCGCCTGGCGCAGGCGCAAGCTGAACGAATACCCGACCGAGGAGCTGCCGGAGACGGCGGGCGACACGGACGCGATGCGCGGTACGGAGCTGCGCGCCGTGCTCTGGCAGGCGCTGGCGCGCCTCCCCGAGTTGCAGCGCACGATGCTCGTCCTGCGGTACTACGAGGGTCGTACGGACCCCGAGATCGCGTCGATCCTCGACATCAGTGTCGGCACGGTGAAGTCGAGCATCTGGCGGTCGCTCCGCCGGCTGCGCGAGGACGAGGTCCTCAGCTTCGGCCGTGACGAGGAGGAGTCCTTCGGCGAGCTGGTGGCCTGAAGGCGGGGGGAAAAACGGGGGCGCGCTGCCGCGTCGGGGGACGCGGTGGTGTTGTTACGGGGGAAGCAACGGGGCCCGAGGGATACGGGGGTATCTCGGGGGACAACGGGGATACGGGGAAGCTGCGGGGTCGGACGGGCCGGGGGCCTGTCCGACCCCGCAGCGTTTCCTTTCGAGCCCCTCCGGCGATTGAGGCGCGGGGGCGCTGCCGCGCCGGGGATGCAGTGGTGTTGTGGGCAGGGTGGTGCGGGTGGATGGCATGAGGATGTGAGTTCTGGGATCGAATGGGTGACTTGGTGGGTGGTTGCTCGTTGTGCTGGGTGACGGGCTGGGCCGGTAGGGGGTGCAATGGTGGGCGCGGTGAGGGAGTTGGCGGCGTCGTTCGTGGTGCCGGGGCCCTCCGGGGTGGCGGTGCGGGGCCGTCTCAAGTGCCTCACCGAACAGGACGAGCGGGTGTTGCGGGCAGTTGGCGCGTATCAGGGTGGGCTGGCGTCGCGTGATCTGAAGGCCCGGTGTGCGGCCGGCCTGAATCACAGTGCCGAGTCGTGGGCTGTGCGGAAGCGTGGGTGGACGGGGGTGTCGTCGTCGCGGATCGCTGGGGCGGTCACGAAGGCGTCTCATGATCAGTGGGCGCTGGCCCGGCGGTGCCTGGCCGCGCACATCCGTTCGCTGGAGGCCGGGATCAGGACGTTGCGGCACCGGTTGTTGCTCCCGGTCGGGGTGAAGGGCACCAAGCGTGCGCCGGGCGGTTACCGGTCCAGGGGTGAGTGGTTTCACAAGTCCCGCCGTCTCAAAGCCTTGGAGGACCGGCTCGCTGCCGCTGTTGCGGACTGGCGGTCGGGACGGGTCCGGGTCGTGCGTGGCGGGAGGCGCCTGTTGAACACCCGCCATCATCTGGCCGAGGCCGGGCTGAGCGAGGGTGAGTGGCGTCAGCGGTGGGAGGCGGAGCGGTGGTTTCTGGCGGCGGACGGTGAGTCGGGGAAGCGGTACGGGAACGAAACCATCCGCATCACTCCGGAGGGGCAGGTCAGCATCAAGCTTCCCGCCCCCTTGGCCCACCTGGCCAACACCAAGCACGGCCGCTACACCCTCACTCCCACGGTCGGGTTCGCGCACCGGGGTGTGGAGTGGGCCGACCGTATTGAGGCGAACCGTGCTGTGGCCTATCGCATCCATTACGACACCGGCCGGGGGCGCTGGTATCTGACCGCGTCCTGGCAGAAACCAGTTGTGCAGGCCCTCTCGTTGGAAGCTGCGAGGGCCGGTGGTGTGATCGGGGTGGATACCAACGCCGGCCACTTCGCCGCCTACCGCCTCGACCCCCACGGCAACCCGGTCGGCGACCCCCGCCGCTTTCCGTACGACCTCGGCGGATCGGCAGAGCATCGTGATGCGCAGGTCCGCCACGCTCTCACCCGCCTCCTGCACTGGGCCCGCCGGACCGGTGTCACCGCGATCGCGATCGAGGACCTGGACTTCGGGGCGGAGAAGACGCGGGAGAAGCACGGGCGCAGGAAGCGTTTCCGGCAGCTGATCTCCGGTATGCCCACCGGAAAGCTCAAGGCCCGCCTTGTCTCCATGGCCGCCGAACAGGACCTGGCGATCATCGCGGTCGACCCCGCCTACACCTCACGGTGGGGTGCTCAGCACTGGCAGAAACCGCTGACCACCCCGCACCGGAAGATGTCCCGTCACGATGCCGCCGGTATCGCGATCGGGCGACGCGCCCTCGGACACCCGATCCGGCGTCGGACGACACCGCCCCGTGCACACCAGAGCGATGCGCACGGGCATCGGACCGTCCAGGCCGCACCAGGTGCCCCAGGGCGTGAGGGACCCCGCCCCCACATCCCCGGACCACGGACACGATCCGTGCCACCGGACACGGCGAGAACGCGGGCAACCAGGACACCCAACACCGTTCGGGATGTCCGCAGTGCCAGGGTGTGGGTCCAAGACTCACTCCTGCTCACTGAATAGGAACGGTCCTGTCCGGCCCTGCAGCGGGTTGTCTTCAAGCCTCTCCGGCGATTGACCTCAGCCGGGGAACTTCACCTGGTTGCGCAGGTGGGCCAGCACCTCCTCCACCCGCAGGTCGTGCTGGTCCTTGTCCCGTTCCCAGCGGCACATCACCTCGGCCGTTGCGTCAGCCAGATCGGTCGGCAAGTTGGCCGCGTGGAGGGTGTCCGCGATCTCGCCCATCTCCGGTGCCCAGCGCCAGGCACGAGCAGCCACGCTTGGCAGGTACTCGGGGTCCGACAGGATCGCGGAGACCATGACCTCGGCCTCGGCCGTGAGCTGGTCGCCGACCCCGTGGGCGTCCGCGAGGGCGTGGGCGACGCCGGCGAGGGTGCGGGCGGCCTTCTGATAGCTGGCAAAGGCCATCTTCAGGGCGGACGCGGAGCCGACGGTGTCGCCCGCCCGGCGCACGTGCAAAGCAGTGTCGGTGAACAGCGACTCCACTTGGTCGACGGCTGAGCTGTCCCCTGCGAGGTAGAGACGGGCCGTGCGCTCGTCGCCCGGCGGGGGACCGAAGATCGCGCCGTCGACGACTGCGGAGCCTGGGTGGATGCTCTCAGCGATGCGCTGCATGCGCTGGGGACTGATGGCGTTGGCGTCGACGTACACCCCGCAGAAGTTGTGCGCGGCCACGGTCGCCGCGACATCCTCCGCCGCCTGGGGCGGGCAGATGGAGAGGACGACCGCACTCCGGGACAGTGCCTCCGGGAGAGAGTCGCAGGCCGTGGCTCCGGCCTTCCTCGCACGGCTGTGGGTGGCTCCGCTGCGGCCCTCCGGTACCCACAGCACCTCGTGGCCGGCGGCGACGGCCTGGGCGGCGACGGCGGCGCCCATGAAGCCGGGGTGCAAGAGGGTCACGGTGGTCACGGGCTGCCTCCTGGCGGGAGCTCGGCGATGGTGTGTTCCTGGTGAGCAATGATCGACTCCCGCATACCGACCGCGACAGGGGAGCCCGCTCCAGGGTGCAGGGCAAGCCGACGGCTGAAGTGGCTGATGCGACGGTTGACGCTTTCCGTGCGGCGCCGGGCGCTGGTGTCGAGGACCTCCTGGATCTGCGTTGCGGCACCGTCGAGGTCGCCGCGGCCGAGGCGGGCCATGGCGAGGTCCATACGGGCCAGGGACATCTCACCGAGCCGTCGGCGCTCGGGCGGTGCGGCCTCGAACATCTCCACGGACTCGGCGGCGCGGGCTTCGGCGTCGCTGAGGTGCTGGGGGCCGGCGAGCCAGAGGTGGGTGCTGCTGGCGTAGAAAAGCTGCTTCTCCGGGGGAAAGGCCATCATGCCGCCGGGCAGCTCGTCGGCATCGGTGAGCCGTTCGCGCAGCCGGTCGGCGGTGGCGAGGGCGCCGAGAGCGTCGTCCACCCTGCCCAGCTGGCCGTATGCGCGGGCCTTGATGCTCTCCAGCCGGATATGGGCCGTTCCGGATTCGGGGGTGAAGCCGGTGCCGGACTCGGCGAGGCGTACGGCGTCGGCCGGACGGCCGTCCCAGTACGAGATGAGTGCCTGGAGCCCCCGTACCCAGGCGCGCAGACCGTTGTGACCCGCCAGTTCACTGAAGAGGAAGGCCGTGCGGGCCTGGGTCTCGGCCGCGTCGTAACGGCCCAGGTCGAAGCTGGCGTTGGCCAGCACGCCGCACAGGACGCCCGCACCGACGTACAGGTCGCGGGTGTACTTCGGTGGCTGGCGGCCTTCGAGGAGTTCGAAGGCGCGGTCGCGCAGGGCACGCACCTCGTGAAACAAAGGTCCCACGGGCCGGTTGGGGTACGAGTCGACGATGCGGCGGATGTCGGCTTCCATCTGTTCCAGCGTGTGCGGTCCCACGTTGCTGCTTTCTGCCTGGGCCGCGAACCGTGCCGACTCGTCGGCCGCCACTGTGACCACGTCCTCAAGGCCGTACTCGGACGATTCCATTGAACTGCCCCGGCTCGCCGTGGACGGTGCGGTCTCGGGTTGTGGTCCGGACGGTGCGGGGCCGAGGAGGCGGGCAGCCGGGATACCGGGGAACATGAACTCCAGGACCCGGCGCGCGACGGTCTGAGGAGTGCGGACCTCGCCGTGCGCGTACCGGAAGAACTGCCGCTTCTCGATCGTCGCGGTCGCGATCGAGGGCGGACCCTCCAGCTCGGCCAACTGCCGGGCCGCCTGCTCATAGCGCCTCTTGAAGACCTGGTGGTCCTGCCAGCCGCGCTGGTTGATCAGGGTCTGGAAGAGGGTCTTCCCTGTTGCGTGCACGGCGTCTCCCCGGTGTCGGCGCCCGCTTCGCCACCCACGCTAGACATCAATCAGTGGCCGATGTAGCCAAGTTCGCCGGAAAACGCTGCCGTTCGGCGATTCGACATCGGTTGGGCACGAAAAGGCTGCGTCAGACATCTCCCAGGGTCTCGTTCAGACACGGGCAACGGAGAACACTTCGTCTTCGTCCCGGCGGTTCGTCTTCTTCGCTTCGGAGGCTTCGCCGCCGTGGTCTCGCACGCCTTGGCAGCTCAGGAGGCCCGCTCATGGCAGCCCACCACCAGCTCTGGTTCCCTGTCGTCGGTACCACGCACGCCGTCCGTGAAACGCGCCACCGTCTCATGGCCGCCGTCAGCGCGTGGGACATACGGCTCGGTGAGGAGCGGCTGGGCGGGATCGAGCTGGTGGCAGGCGAGTTGATTACGAACGCGGTGCTACACGCCGGGGTCGGCCCGATCACGGTGAACGTCCGGCTGGACGGCACCGAACTGGTCGTCGCCGTTTACGACACGGAGCCGGCCCTTCCCCGGGCGACCACTGCCGGGCCGGAGGCCGAGTCCGGGCGCGGACTGCTGTTGGTCGCCGAGTACGCCGATCGCTGCGGAACCGAGCCGACGGCGGGCGGCAAGCGCTGCTGGGCCGCGTTCGACCTTTCCTTGTCATCCAACTTTGAGGAGAGTGCCATGACTCCGGCACCGGCTAAGCCCACCCCGTCCACCCGCGCCATCGACCAGTTCACCGGCCCGTGGGAGTTCCTGTCGAACTACTCGGCCGCCGTGGTCCGGCTCGACGGGGTCGAATACCCTACGGTCGAGCACGCCTACCAGGCCGCCAAGACCCTTAACCGTTCCATCCGTACGCGGATTGCCACTGAGCCCGACCCGGGCGAGGCCAAGCGCCTGGGCCGGCGCCACGCCGACCGCCCCGACTGGGAGGAGGCGAAGGTGGCCGTGATGCGCTCGTTGGTCGAGCAGAAGTTCCAGGACCCGGAGCTGCGCGAGAGGCTACTCGCGACGGGCACGGCTGAGCTGGTGGAGGGCAACGACTGGGGCGACGAGTTCTGGGGTGTGTGCGCCGGGCACGGTCAGAACACGATGGGGCTGATTCTTATGGCCTTACGCGAGCAGGCCCGGCGGGAGACCTCGGAGTCCCACGAGGCGTGCGCCGCGCGGACGACCGACCTTTCCGGCACTCTCGGCTGCGCCGCCCAGGCCCGTATCCCCACCGCCCATGGCATGTTCACCGCCTGGGGATACCGCAATGTGCTGGAGGGCGGAGAACACCTGGCCCTCACCCTCGGCCGAGTCCGGGACGCCGAGCGGGTGCTCGTACGGGTGCACTCGGAGTGTCTGACCGGCGAGGCACTCGGCTCACTGCGGTGCGACTGCGGGCCGCAGCTGGACGCGGCCATGGCTGCGGTGGCCGCCGAGGGCGTCGGGGTGATCCTCTACCTGCGCGGACACGAGGGCCGGGGGATCGGGCTGCTGGCGAAGCTGCGGGCTTACGCGCTCCAGGACGCAGGGTTCGATACGGTCGACGCCAACGCCTCGATGGGGCTGCCGGAGGATGCCCGTGACTACCGGGTCGCCGCCCGGGTTCTGGCGGATCTCGGTGTGCGGTCGGTGCGGCTGCTGTCCAACAACCCGGACAAGGTCGAGGCCCTCACCGCACTCGGCGTCGATGTGGCCGAGCGGTTGCCATTGCTGGTGGACGCCAACATCCACAGCCTGGAGTACCTGCGCACGAAGCGGGACCGGATGGGTCACGACCTGCCGGGACTGCCCGAGGCGACGGATCTGGTCGGCGCGGAGTTCGCGTCGTGACCGCGCCCCAGGACTTCCGCCTGACGAGCGGATCTGGCGAAGTGGCCCCGCTGTGGGCGCGGTGCGGGCATGCCCCGCTCGAAGTACTGGTCGAGGTCCCGATGCCGTCGGCCACGGTCCGCCTCGCCGCGCCAGGACGGCCGAGTTGGATCGGCCGGGGCGAAACCTGGAGGCACGCGCCGGCCCGGCACGCGTTGGCCCTCCTCGCCGACACGAACCAGGCCGCAGGACCCGTCCGTTTGCTTCTGGCCGAGCGTGGTCGTCGACGCGTCCTCGCGATCCTGGGCGAGGCCGACGTCTCACATCCCTGGGTGGTCACCGGGTGGCTCGGCTGGCCCGACACCAAGCCCATCGGCAGCCAAGGGCTTCGGACCCGAGAAGCGCTTGCGGCCCGCAGCAACGACTACTGGACGCTAGACCTGGCCGCCCGTGCAATCGGATTCGGCCCCACGGACGTGGCTCATGCCCCGCCGTTGCCTTGGTGGGCGGGCATCAGCGTGGTGATCCCGGCCCGTGGAGTCCACGACGTCCTACCAGGCGTACTGCACGCGCTTGCCGACGCCGCTGCCCGCCTCCCGGCTGGCACCCCGTGGGAGGCGATCGTTGTCGACGACGCCAGCGACCCGCTGCTCAGCCTTCCGCCTGGGCTGCCCCGCCAGATCCGTCTGGTCCGCTCCGACACTCAGCTCCACTGTGGCGGCGCCCGCAACCACGGCATGGCCCGCAGCCGCTACGGCCTGGTCCTCTTCTGCGACGCGGACACTCACCTCGCGCCCGACTACCTGACCGAGCACGTCGCCCGCCACCTGCTCGCCCCGAACCTGATCACCGTCTCGCTGCGTGACCACATCCCCGCCCATCTACCTGTCCCGGCTCAGGCTCCCGACGGCAGCCGGGACTCCCGCGTCTCCGCGCACTACAAGCCGGGGCGTCTCGGCCTGGTCCCCGTGCCTGAGCCGGTCACCGTCCACCCGATCCGGCAGACGCGCGGCTTCCGGGACTTCGGTAACGGCCGACGCCTCGGCCCTGTGGACCTGCCCTTCATGGTCAAGGGCAACAACCTGGCCCTGCCCGCCGCGACCGCCCGCTCCATCGGCTTCCCGCCCGACTTCACCGGCTGGGGACCGGAGGACGTGTGCTTCGCCGCCAAGGCCATCGCCCGAGGCTCGTACGTCGTACCGGTGTTGTCCACCGGGGTGTTCCACCGCGAGCATCCGCCCCGCTCGGGCAGCGCCGCACGCCGAGACGCCGAACTCGCAGCCAATCTCAACCGCTACGCCCACCACCTGGACGGACGCGCCGCGCTGCCCTGGCAGGTGCCGAATCCGGTCGGGGTGCGCCGATGACCTTCGACGTTACGGACGCCTGGCACCCCACGGTCAACCCGTCCGCCCGTATGCCCGTTCACCACCACCGCCACCTCGCGGTCCTCGGCCACGGCGACGGACTCCTCAACGAGTTCCCGCGCCATCGCGGCGGCACCACCATCCGCCTCCCGCGCGTCCGGGACGGACGCCTCCATGTCATGGAGCTGGGCGGCGACAGCGTCTTCGCCCCGTGGTGGCTCCCGGCCCCCGAGCCCGACGCCGTACGGCACATCACCCAGGTGTACGAGACGGCCCTGCGACATCCGGAGCCGACGAAAGCGGAGCGCCGGGTACTCGCCGTCCTACGAGACGACTTCGCAGCACGGTGCGCGGAAGGCAGCAACGGCCTCACGATCGGCGAGGCGCTGTGGCAGGCCACCGACGCCCTCCACCGCAGACTCACCCCGTCCCTGCCTCGCCTGACCCTCACCAGCATCACCCGCTCCGACGCACGGCACACGCTGGCTCGGGCGCTCGGCCGCGTACCCGGCGGTCTGCTCACTGCCCTCGTGCGTTGGGCCGAGCAGGAGCACCGGCCGATGTGGCCACTGCTCGCCGTGGCTACCAGCCCCGAGGGCGTGCCGCTGCGCGTTCGTCTCCATGCCGTGGGCGGTCGCTTCGACCTCTCGCCGCTGCCGACGACCAGCGGCGCCCATCCCACGGGACGCCCCGTCCCGCTCGGCGAGGACGAACTGATCAACCTCCTCGATGCCGGCCGACTGGTCCCAAGCTCCCGCCTGACCGCGCTCGCGGAAGTGTCCCTGCACCTTGTCGGCACCCCCGTGCGCCACTTCGGTAACACATACGGCGCCTTCGACATCGCGAGCACTCTGCTCGCTGCTCCGGAGGCGGCGGCCATTTCCTGCTGCCCGGACGACGAGGACTCCTGGCACTACGCCGACCTGCCGCACGGCGACGACCACCGCTACCCGCTCCACCTCGTTGAGCTGGCCGCCTGTACAGCCGAGGGCCACGCCGCCGCCGAAGTGCTCATCAAGGCTTCGCTGGCCAAAGGTTCCCCCATCCACCTGGAGCTGAAGGGAGGAGACCTGGATGAGACCGTACGCGCTGGAGGGGCTGGACTGCTCCGGTAAGAAGACGATCGCCGCCCTGGTCCAAGAACACTTGCGCGAGCAGGGGCTGGACACGCGGATCGTGATCGGCCCCGTCCTCGGAGGCAGCCTCGGCCGCCTCGACGCTCGGCTCGCCAACATCACCACCGCCGTCCCCAGGGGCACCCCGACCGATCTGCTTCGCCGCGGGCTGTACGTGGCCGAGCCCGCGCTCGACGGGCTCCTGGTCCGCCCCGGGCCGGTCCGGGCTCTGAAGGTCAGCACCCACTTTCGTGCCTGGGCCCGCGCCGCAGTCGAGAACGACCGGTGGATGGCCGCCGGCTACCGCTGCACCCGTGCCGTCCACCTCCGGTACGCGGGAGCCACCCTCCTCCATACCGACTTCGGTACTCGCCTGGCCCGGCACCGGGCCGATGTTGCCGCCGGCCGCACTACCAAGGTCGAGCGCCGCCGCTTCTTCGGACCGGACCCCGCGGCCTTCGCCGCCTGGCACGCCGCTCTCGACCGCCTCATGTCTGCGCAGGTTCCGCACCTGCTGCGGCTGGACAGCACTGGCGCGGACCCCCACGAACTCGCCGCGAAGATCGCTTCGCACGCGGCCTCGTGTTGGGAGGCCCGCCGGTGAGGTCAGCCGCGCGGCAGGCCGGCCAGGTAGGTAGCATCCGGCCCGTCGCACACATGGACCAGGTTCCGCAGCAAGTACTCGCCGGGCTTGCGGTCCAGGAGCATGTGCCGGACGTACGTCTTCCACCACTGAAGCACGCACGGGTCCTGCCGTCCGGACAGCAGCCACACTTCCACGGGATCGGAGGCGAGGTAGCCCACGAGATCGGCGCGAACCCGCTCGAATTCCACCGTGGTGGTGGCCCCGCCGTACACCGCCTCGACTCCGGCCTCGCCCAGCACGACTCGCCGCTCGGCCTCCACTTCGAACCCCAGCAGGCGAACGGCCCGCCGTACGACGCCACGGGTCTGCTCTGGGCCGTCCGCCAGCAACCGCCCTGCCTGCCGGAGCCGTTCGGCTACAGCATCGGGAGCCACCGCTGCGCCCCTGAACGCGTCCTCGGTCTGTGCTCGTTCAGCAATCTGGGTGGCAGCCCGCCGTGCGCTCGAACGCCACGGCTCGACCAGGCCCTCCGGGCCCTCACCAGCACACTGGGCCGCCAGAGCCGCGTAGAAACCAGCAGCACGGTGACCGCGCACCGTGCTGTGCGGGCCGTCGAGTGCGTCAGGCTTGCAGAACACCACAGGCATGCCCAGGACTTCACACCGAACTCCACTGCCGGGCAAGCCGTTTCCGAGAACTCGCACGACCAGGAGAAACCCCGTGGTCTTCTTCCGCTGGATCACCGCCCCCCTGCCCGATGGCATCCCCGTCCGCCAGGTGTACGGCTTCTGCTTCGACGACACCGGCCGCGTACTGCTCCGCGAGGACGCCGGCCGCTACGGCCTGCCCGGCGGCAAGCCGGAACGCGGCGAGAACGCCCCGGCCGTCCTCGCCCGCGAGTGCCGCGAGGAAAGCCAGATCACCATCGGTGAGCCGGTCTACCTCGGCTACCAGGAGGTCACCGAGGACGGGCTGCCGCCGTACGCCCAGCTCCGCCTGGCCGTCCGGATCACCGACTTCCTCCCGCGCGAGCCCGACCCCGACACTGGCCGAACCTACGGCCGGCTGATCGCACCGCTCAACAAGGCCCCGGCGCTTCTCGACTGGGGCATCGACGGACTCCTCCAGTCCGCAGCCGCCGTCCAGGCCGCCTACCAGCTCGGCCTCGACCCGGCAGCGGTCCGCGAGGAGACCTGGCGCAACTGACCCACCCACCCGAGGAACTCAGGGAGCCCCGATGCGATGGCAGTTCCATTACCCCAAGCGCACAAGCTTCTACCCGCCCGACTACGACAACCCCGGACTCGGCGGCTGCGAAGCCTCCCTGGTCCTCCTCACCCGCGCCCTCGCCGCCCGAGGCCACGACGTCGAGGTCTTCAACTGCTGCTACCGCCCCGGCGTCTACGACGGCGTGACCTGGCGCATGACCTGGGAACTCGACACCACCCCTGCCCCTGACGTAGCCGTCGCGGTCCGCTTCGACGAGGCCCTGTGGCCCGCCGACTCCAAGGCCGGACACCACCTCTTCTGGATGCTCGACGATCGAGCTCGGGGCCCGGCCGCCTTTGCCGACACCTTCCGCGACCGGGGCGGCCAGGTCGTCCTCGCTTCCCATGCCATGCGGCAGCGGGTCCAGGCGGCTGCCGTGGACATCCCCACCCATCTGATTCCGCTCCCCGTCGAGACGGAGCGCTACACCCGTCCCCTCACCGGTCGCGGTCCCATCTGCCTCTTCGCCAGCATGCCCAACCGCGGCCTCGACGCGGCCCTCGCCGTCTGGCCACGCATCCGCGCTGCCGTCCCCGACGCCGAACTCTGGGTCACCAGCGGCTGGCAGCTCTGGGGCTTCACCAACTCCGAGTCCGACGACCGCTGGCACCAGATCCTCGGTGGCCGTCCCCTCCCCGACGGCGTCCGCCTGCTCGGCACCCGCCCCCGCGCCGAACTGATCGAGATCCAGCAACAGGCCGCCGTCACCCTCTATCCCTGCCGTTTCCCGGAGATGTTCTGCCTCTCGGCCGCCGAATCCGCCGCAGCCGGCACCCCCGTCATCACCAGCCCTGTCGACGCCCTCACCGAACGCGTCCACCACAACCAGACCGGCATCCTCATCGAAGGCGACATCGACGAACCCGACACCCAGCACGCCTTCGCCACCGCCGCCATCGGCCTCCTGACCGACCCCATCCGTCGCGCCGCCATGGCTCGTGCAGGACAGGAAGATGCCGTGCGCCTTGCCCCGGACAGGGTCGCAGCGGCCTGGGAGACCTTGATCATCTCCAGGACGTAGCAGTCGTTGAGCGGTGATGACGTCTCACGCAGTCCTACCGCGCCGCCGACATCCGGCAGCGGCCCGCCGCCGCGGCGGCCAGGCGGCCCAGGGCCTCCGGCTTGGCGCAGGCGTATGCGCCCAGCGCGACGTGCCGGGCCACGATGCGGCGTTCCGTACGCATCAGGCGCCACCCCCTCCGCAGCAGGAACGGGACCGACTTGCGGCCTTCGCGGAGGTCGCGGAGGAGCCGGCGGCGGAAGGTCGTGGAGGGGCGTCCGCGCAGACAGAGCGCGTCGGCCAGGAGGCCCAGGGACTGGCAGCGGTCGATGATGTCGGCCGCGAAGATGCCCTCGGCCACGAAGAGCGGGGTGCGCCCGATGTGCAGCACCTCGTGCCCGGTGCGGGAGCTGGTGGAGATGTCGTACACCGGCACATCGGTGCGGCCGGTCCGGCAGAGCTCCGTGATCGCGGTGACCGCCGCGTCGGCGTCCCAGGAGCCCGGGGAGTCCCAGTCGATGTCCGTACTGCCGCTGACGAGCGGCAGCGTGGGGTCGCCGGCCTCCTTGTAGAAGTCGTCGAGCCGCAGGACCGGGAGGCCGGTACGGGCGGCGAGGGACGACTTGCCGGAGCCGGAGGGGCCCGTCAACAGGACGACGCGGGTCGAAAGCGCTTGGGAACTCACAGGACACGAGTGTGAGGCATTGACCCGAACAAGGGACCCCCCGGAGGTCCTGTTGGTATCGCGCATCACACCTCAACTACTCTTTGCATTCGGTTGATTACCCGACCGATGGTCCGATCGTCCCGATCAGGTGGGAAATCCATGGCACGTCACGCACTTTCCAAGTCCCGGCGCCGCACCCTGCTGCGCGCAGGTCTGACCGTCACCGCGGTCGGCGCCGCACTCGGCGCGGGGGGTGCGGCGGCGCAGGCCGCCCCGCTGCCCGTCGTCCAGGAGACCGGGGCCGATGTCGGCCTCGCGGAGGCCACCGGCGCGGCCGGGGGCGCGGTCACCGGGGCGCTCGGGCAGTCGCTGGAGCACGGCGTCGCGCCCGTCACGCATCTGCGGCTCGACCCGCTGGCCGGTACCGGCACGGACCCGCTGGACAACGCGGTGGGCACCCAGGTCGCCGACTTCAAGCCGCTGTCCACCGCGCTGGTCACCGACCCGCTGACGAGCGGCGGGGCCATCAAGGACCTGCCCGTGGTGGGCCCGGTCGTGGAGGGCCTGCGCGGCTGAGTTTCCGCGGGCAGCGGGACGGCCCGTTCCCCGGATGCGCCTCCGGGAAACGGGCCGTCGCCGTGTGCGGTCAGTACGAGGAGCCCGACGCGCCCAGCGCGCCCGTCGGGTGCCAGACCGTCTTGGTCTCCAGGAACGCCGTCAGGCGGTGCATGCCTGGGTCGGCGGTCCAGTCGCCTTCCACAGCCTGTGGACGAGAAACGCGCTTCAGGTTGTCGGCCGCCGCGATCTCCAGCTCCTTCGCCAGCTCCGCGTCCGCCCCCGTCAGGTCGATGCCGTTCACGTCCTGGTGGGCGGCGAGCGGCGCGGCGATCTCCGCGGTCTTCCCCGACAGGACGTTGACCACACCGCCCGGCAGGTCCGAGGTGGCCAGCACCTCGCCCAGCGACAGGGCGGGCAGCGGGGCCTTCGCGGAGGCCACCACGACCACGGTGTTGCCGGCCGCGATCACCGGGGCGATCACCGAGACCAGGCCGAGGAACGAGGACTCCTGCGGCGCCAGGACCGCGACCACACCGGTCGGCTCGGGCGTCGACAGGTTGAAGAACGGGCCCGCCACCGGGTTCGCGCCGCCCACGACCTGGGCGATCTTGTCCGTCCAGCCCGCGTACCAGACCCAGCGGTCCACCGCCGCGTCCACGACGGCCGCCGCCTTGGACTTCGACAGGCCCTCCGCCTCGGCCACCTCGCGTACGAACTGCTCGCGGCGGCCCTCCAGCATCTCCGCGACGCGGTAGAGGACCTGGCCGCGGTTGTACGCGGTCGCGCCGGACCAGCCGCCGAACGCCTTGCGGGCGGCCACGACCGCGTCGCGGGCGTCCTTGCGGGAGGACTGGGGCGCGTTCGCCAGCCACTTGCCCTTCGAGTCCGTCACCTCGTACACCCGGCCGCTCTCGGAGCGGGGGAACTTGCCCCCGACGTACAGCTTGTAGGTCTTGAAGACGCTCAGACGGTTATCGGACATCGAGGTACGCCTCCAGGCCGTGACGGCCGCCTTCGCGGCCGAAGCCCGACTCCTTGTAACCGCCGAACGGCGAGGTCGGGTCGAACTTGTTGAACGTGTTGGCCCAGACGACACCCGCCCGGAGCTTGTTCGCCACCGCCAGGATGCGCGAGCCCTTCTCCGTCCAGATGCCGGCCGACAGGCCGTACTGGCTGTTGTTCGCCTTGGCGACCGCCTCGTCCGGCGTACGGAACGACAGCACCGAGAGCACCGGGCCGAAGATCTCGTCGCGGGCGATGGTGTGCGCCTGGGTCACGTTGGTGAAGAGCGTCGGGGCGAACCAGTAACCGGCCGACGGCAGTTCGCACGGGGCGCTCCAGCGCTCCGCGCCCTCCGCCTCGCCGGTCTCCGTGAGCGCGGTGATCCGGGCCAGCTGCTCGGCGGAGTTGATCGCGCCGATGTCCGTGTTCTTGTCCAGCGGGTCGCCGAGGCGCAGCGTGGACAGCCGACGCTTCAGGGCGTCCAGCAGCTCGTCCTGGACGGACTCCTGGACCAGCAGGCGGGAGCCCGCGCAGCACACCTGGCCCTGGTTGAAGAAGATGCCGGTGACGATGCCCTCGACGGCCTGGTCGATCGGGGCGTCGTCGAAGACGATGTTGGCGCCCTTGCCGCCCAGCTCCAGGGTGACCTTCTTGTCCGTCCCGGCGACGCTCCGGGCGATGGCCTTGCCGACGGCGGTCGAACCGGTGAACGCGACCTTGTTCACGTCCCCGTGCTCCACGAGCGCCTGGCCCGCGTCGCCGTACCCCGTCAGGATGTTCACCACACCCTTGGGCAGGCCCGCCTGGCGGCAGATGTCCGCGAAGAACAGCGCGGACAGCGGCGTCGTCTCGGCGGGCTTCAGGACCACCGTGTTGCCCGTGGCGAGCGCCGGGGCGATCTTCCACGCGAGCATCAGCAGCGGGAAGTTCCACGGGATGACCTGGCCGGCCACGCCCAGCGGGCGCGGGTTCGGGCCATAGCCCGCGTGGTCCAGCTTGTCGGCCCAGCCCGCGTAGTAGAAGAAGTGCGCGGCGACCAGCGGGAGGTCCGCGTCGCGGGTCTCCTTGATCGGCTTGCCGTTGTCCAGCGTCTCCAGGACGGCCAGCTCGCGCGAGCGCTCCTGGATGATCCGGGCGATCCGGAACAGGTACTTGGCGCGCTCGGAGCCGGGCAGCGCCGACCACTTCTCGAAGGCGCGGCGGGCCGCCTTCACTGCCCGGTCCACGTCGTCGGCGCCGGCCCGGGCCACCTCGGACAGCACCTCCTCGGAGGACGGGCTGACCGTCTTGAAGACCTTGCCGTCGGCCGCGTCGGTGAACTCACCGTCGATGAACAGGCCGTACGAGGGGGCGATGTCGACGACGGAACGGGACTCCGGCGCCGGTGCGTACTCGAATGCGGATGCCATGGGTATCAGTCCACCGTCACGTAATCGGGGCCGGAGTAACGGCCGGTGCTGAGCTTCTGGCGCTGCATCAGCAGGTCGTTCAGCAGGCTGGAGGCGCCGAAGCGGAACCAGTGGTTGTCCAGCCAGTCCTCGCCCGCCGTCTCGTTGACCAGCACGAGGAACTTGATCGCGTCCTTCGAGGTGCGGATGCCGCCGGCCGGCTTCACACCGATCTGGACGCCGGTCTGCGCGCGGAAGTCGCGCACCGCCTCCAGCATCAGCAGGGTGTTCGCGGGCGTGGCGTTCGTCGCCACCTTGCCGGTCGAGGTCTTGATGAAGTCCGCGCCGGCCAGCATCCCGAGCCAGGAGGCCCGCCGGATGTTGTCGTACGTGGACAGCTCACCGGTCTCGAAGATCACCTTGAGCCGGGCGGACCCGCACTCCGCCTTCACGGCGCGGATCTCCTCGTACACCTTCAGATAGCGGCCGGCCAGGAACGCGCCCCGGTCGATCACCATGTCGATCTCGTCGGCCCCGGCCGCCACGGCGTCCCGGACGTCCGCGAGCTTCACGTCGAGCGCGGCGCGCCCGGCGGGGAAGGCGGTCGCCACGGACGCCACCTTCACGCCGGAGCCGGCCAGGGCGGCGGCCGCGGTGGCCGCCATGTCGGGATACACGCAGACCGCGGCGGTGCGCGGCGTCGTGCGGTCGGTGGGGTCGGGGTTGACGGCCTTGGCGGCGAGGGCCCGGACCTTGCCGGGGGTGTCCGCGCCTTCGAGCGTCGTCAGGTCGATCATCGAGATGGCGAGGTCGATGGCGTACGCCTTGGCCGTCGTCTTGATCGACCTGGTACCGAGGGCGGCGGCGCGCGCTTCGAGGCCGACCGGGTCGACGCCGGGCAGCCCGTGCAGGAAGCGGCGCAGCGCACTGTCGGACGCCGTCGCGTCGGCGAATGCGGGGAGGGTGGTGGGCATGGTCACCACCTGAGCATATCTACGCGCGTAGCGACCTGTACAGGGACCCTGGTCACCGAGGGTTCCCGCAGCCGGCCCCCGGCGCGGGCGAAGCCGCCACCGCGCCCCCGCGCCGCGTCAGGCACAATCGGGCTCATGACGAGCCCCACGCCTGCCGACGAGCCCACCTACGCCGACCGGACCTTCCGGTCGCCCGCCGGGCTGGCCGGCGGCATCCTGCTCCTCGTGCTCGTCTGCGGGATCGGCGGCGACGCCGCGGTCCGGGGCGACGGCCGGGTGCCGTGGATGGCGCTCGCCGGAATGCTGACCGCGGTGCCCCTGGTCGTGGCCTTCACACTGCGCCCGGTGGTCGCCGCGAACGACCGGCGCATCCGCATCCGCAACCCGTTCCGCACGATCACGCTGCCGTGGAGCGACGTCGCCGACGTACGGGCCGGGTATTCGAGCGAGCTCTTCACGCACGACGGTACGAAGTTCCAGCTCTGGGCCGTCCCCGTGTCGCTGCGGCAGCGCAAGAAGGCCGCCCGTCAGCAGTCCCGGCAGGCGGTGGAGGACCCGTACCGGCGTACGTCCACGATCGCCGACGTACGCAACACCAAGGCCCGTACCGCGGCCGCCGACCAGGCCGTCGCGGACCTGCGCGAGCTGTCCGAGCGGGCCGGCGACAAGCCGGTGGCCGAGGCCCCCGCCGCCTCGGTGCGCTGGGCGTACGAGGTCATCGCGCCGGCCGTCGTCGGCGCGGTGCTGCTCGTGGTCCTCGGCGCGACCGGCTGACGGCACGGGGGCCGGAGGGGTGGCGCGACCGGGCCGGGCCCCGGCCGTGCCGGCTCAGATGCCCGCCGCTGCCGCCAGATCGCGCTTGATGCCGGTCAGCAGCTCCGCGGCCCGGGCGCGGGCCGCCGGCAGCGCGTCGGCGGAGCCGACCGGCACGACGACCTCCAGGTAGCACTTCAGCTTCGGCTCGGTGCCGCTCGGGCGGACGATCACCCGGGCGCCGTCGAGCGTGTAGCGCAGCCCGTCGGTCGGCGGCAGCCGGTCCGTGCCCCGCGACAGGTCCTCGGCCGAGGTCACGGGCAGCCCCGCCAGGGCGGCCGGCGGCCGCTCGCGCAGCCGGCGCATCGCGTCCGCGATGACCGACAGGTCCTCGACCCGCACCGACAGCTGGTCGGTGGCGTGCAGCCCGTGTTCGAGCGCGAGGTCGTCCAGCAGGTCCAGGAGCGTGCGCCCCCGCTCCTTCAGTACGGAGGCGAGCTCGGCGACGAGCAGCGCGGCCGTGATGCCGTCCTTGTCGCGGACGCCGTCCGGGTCCACGCAGTAGCCGAGCGCTTCCTCGTACCCGTAACGCAGCCCCTCCACACGGGCGATCCACTTGAAGCCCGTCAGGGTCTCCTCGTGGCCCAGGCCGGCCTTCTCGGCGATCCGGCCCAGCAGCGACGACGACACGATCGACTCCGCGAAGACGCCGGTGGCGCCCCGGCGGACCAGGTGCGCGGCGAGCAGCGCGCCGGTCTCGTCGCCCCGCAGCATCCGCCAGCCGCCGTCCGCCGCCGGGTCCGGCACGGCGACGGCGCAGCGGTCCGCGTCCGGGTCGTTCGCGATGACCAGATCGGGTTTCGCGCGGCGCGCGGTGGTGAACGCGAGGTCCATCGCGCCGGGCTCCTCCGGATTGGGGAAGGCCACGGTGGGGAAGGCGGGGTCCGGCTCGGCCTGCTCCGCGACGAGCACGGGGGCCGGGAAGCCGGCCCGGTCGAACGCGGCGGTGAGCACGGAGGTGCCGACGCCGTGCATCGCGGTGTACACGGTGCGGGCGGTGCGGGGCGAGTCCGCGTCGAGCACGGCGTCCGTCCGCGCCAGGTACGCCTCCAGGACCTCGTCGCCCAGGGTCTCCCAGCCGGTCTCCGGGCGGTCCACGGTGGCCAGCGGGCCGACCGCCGCGATGGCCGCGGCGATCTCGCCGTCCGCCGGCGGCACGATCTGCGAGCCGTCGCCGAGGTAGACCTTGTAGCCGTTGTCGCGGGGCGGGTTGTGGCTGGCGGTCACCTCGACGCCGGCGACGGCGCCCAGGTGCCTTATGGCGTACGCCAGTACGGGGGTGGGCAGCGGGCGGGGGAGGACCGCCGCGCGGAGGCCGGCGCCGGTCATCACCGAGGCGGTGTCCCGTGCGAAGTCGGCGGACTTGTAGCGGGCGTCGTAGCCGATGACGACGAGACCGCCGGTCTGTCCGTGGTCCTTCAGATACGCGGCGAGGCCGGCGGCTGCGCGGATGACCACGGAGCGGTTCATGCGCATCGGGCCGGCGCCGAGCTCGCCCCTCAGTCCGGCGGTGCCGAACTGGAGGGTGCCCGCGAAGCGGGTGGTGAGCTCCGCGGTGTCCTCGGCGGCGATGAGCTTGGCGAGCTCTTCGCGGGTGTCGGGGTCGGGGTCCTCCGCGAGCCAGACGCTGGCGCGGGCGAGGAGGTCCGGGGGTGTCGTCACGGGGTGCCTTTCTTGTGCGGTGCGCTGGGGGTGGGCGGGTGCGGGCGGGCAGCGCCCCAGGGCAACCTCAGATCCGGTCCAGCACCCGCGCCAGCAGGGACCCCATCCGCGTCGCGGAATCCCGCCCCGCCTGAAGCACCTCCTCGTGGTTCAGCGGCTCCCCGCTCAACCCCGCCGCCAGGTTCGTCACCAGGGACAGGCCCAGGACCTCCGCGCCCGCCTCGCGGGCGGCGATCGCCTCCAGGACCGTGGACATGCCGACCAGGTCGCCGCCCATGACGCGGACCATGCTGATCTCGGCCGGGGTCTCGTAGTGCGGGCCGGGGAACTGGACGTACACGCCCTCTTCGAGCGTCTCGTCCACCTCCTTGCACAGGGCGCGCAGGCGCGGCGAGTACAGGTCGGTGAGGTCCACGAAGTTGGCGCCGATGATCGGCGAGGCCGCCGTGAGGTTGATGTGGTCGCTGATCAGGACCGGCTGGCCGGGGCGCATGCCCTCGCGGAGGCCGCCGCAGCCGTTGGTCAGGACGACCGTGCGGCATCCCGCGGCGACGGCCGTGCGGACCCCGTGGGCGACGGCGGCGACACCGCGGCCCTCGTAGTAGTGCGTGCGGCCCAGGAACACCAGGGCCCGCTTGCCGCCGATCACGTGGGAGCGGATCGTGCCGCCGTGGCCCTCCACGGCGGGCGCCGGGAAGCCGGGCAGGGCCGTCACCGGGAACTCGGCCGCCGGAACGCCGAGCGCGGCAGCGGCCGGCGCCCAGCCGGAGCCCATCACGAGGGCGACGTCGTGAGTCTCGGCACCGGTCAGCTCGCGCAGGCGGGCGGCGGCGTCGGCGGCGGCGGCGTGCGGGTCGCCCTGGATGTGGTCCGGAATAAGTGATGCGTTCACGCGGACGAGCGTAACCGCTGAACCCCTACGCGCGTAGATGCCCCTGTACAGAGTCTTGCCGGATTCGTTCGTGTGTTCCGACAATCACGCTGCCGTCAGCAGGGGCGCTTGCGCATCTCCATCACGTAGTCGTGCGGCGCGCCCGCCGATTCCGCCGCGTCCGCGATCTCGCCCAGATAGCGGGCGGACGGCAGGCCGCCCTCGTAACCGTTCAGCACATAGATCCAGGCCGGCTCCTCGCCGTCCAGGGTGTGCACCCGGATCCGCATGCGGCGGTAGATGTCGAGGCCGACGCCCTCCCAGCGGTCCATGGAGTCCTCGTCCATGGGGGCCAGGTCGTAGAGGGCGACGAACACTTGCGAGCGGGGCGCCTCCACCACGGTGGCCAGCGCGCCCTCCCAGCCCATCTGCTCCCCGCCGAAGGTCAGCCGCCAGCCGTTCAGCCAGCCGGTCCCGCGCAGCGGTGAGTGCGGGGCGCGGCGCGTCATCAGCCGCGCGTCGAGGTTGCCGGCGTACGCGGCGTAGAGCGACATGTGATCGAGGGTACGGGAGGTGGCGGCGGGCATGCCGGTTCCTGTGAGGAACGACCCCGAGGGGAGGCGGGAACGGGGCGGACGCGTCCGCCGCGCACGTGCGCCGTGCGCCCCGGCGCACGTATGGAGGGCCCCGGGGAGAAGCACCTTGGCGCGTGCGGGACAATGAAGTACGTACTGCATTCCCCCGGGGCGATCCCCCGGACCCCCGGCCGGGGCAGCAGACGGCCGTGGGACGAGAAACGCGAGGCGGACTTTTCGTGACCCGGATCGTGATCATCGGCGGCGGACCCGGCGGGTACGAGGCGGCCCTGGTGGGCGCCCAGCTCGGCGCGGAGGTGACCGTCGTCGACTGCGACGGCCTCGGCGGCGCGTCCGTCCTCACCGACTGCGTGCCCTCGAAGACCCTGATCGCGACGGCCGAGGTGATGACCACCTTCGACTCCTCGTACGAGGAGCTGGGCATCATCGTCGCGGACGACACCCCGCACATAGAGCAGGCCGCACGTGTGGTCGGCGTCGATCTGGGGAAGGTCAACCGCCGCGTCAAGCGCCTCGCGCTCGCCCAGTCCCACGACATCACCGCATCCGTCACCCGCGCCGGCGCCCGCGTCATGCGCGGCCGCGGCCGGCTGGAGGGCCTTCAGGCGGCCGACGGCTCCCGCCAGGTCGTCGTCACGGCCGCCGACGGCACGGAGGAGACGCTCACCGCGGACGCCGTGCTGATCGCGACCGGCGGGCACCCGCGCGAGATCCCGGACGCGCAGCCGGACGGCGAACGGATTCTGAACTGGACCCAGGTCTACGACCTCGACGAGCTGCCGCAGGAGCTCATCGTCGTCGGTTCCGGTGTGACCGGTGCCGAGTTCGCCGGTGCCTACCAGGCCCTCGGCTCGCGCGTCACCCTCGTCTCGTCCCGCGACCGGGTGCTCCCCGGCGAGGACCCCGACGCGGCGGCCGTCCTGGAGGACGTGTTCCGGCGGCGCGGCATGAACGTCATGGCCCGCTCCCGCGCCCAGTCCGCGAAGCGCGTCGGCGACCGGGTCGAGGTGACCCTCGCCGACGGCCGGGTCATCTCCGGCACGCACTGCCTGATGGCCGTCGGCGCCATCCCGAACACCGCGGGCATGGGCCTGGAGGAGGCCGGCGTCCGGCTCAAGGACTCCGGGCACATCCGGACCGACAAGGTCTCCCGTACCAGCGCGCCCGGCGTCTACGCGGCCGGTGACGTCACCGGCGTCTTCGCGCTCGCCTCCGTCGCCGCCATGCAGGGCCGCATCGCGATGTACCACTTCCTCGGCGACGCGGTGGCCCCGCTGGACCTCAAGACGGTCTCCTCGAACGTCTTCACCGACCCGGAGATCGCCACCGTCGGCTACACCCAGGCGGACGTCGACGCGGGCAAGATCGAGGCGCTGGTCGTCAAGCTGCCGCTGCTGCGCAACCCGCGCGCGAAGATGCAGGGCATCCGGGACGGCTTCGTCAAGATCTTCTGCCGCCCCGGCACCGGCATCGTGGTCGGCGGCTGTGTCGTCGCCCCCCGGGCGAGCGAACTGATCCATCCGATCTCGATCGCGGTCGACAACAATCTGACGGTCGAACAGATCGCGAACACCTTCACTGTGTACCCGTCCCTGTCGGGATCGATCGCGGAAGTGGCCCGCCAGTTGCACAGCCGTAAGCGCACCGGCGGGGCGTGACGGGGCTTGTGGGCCGGGCCGCGGTCCGGCCCATACCACTTGGTGACCGCCTGTATGTACAACTTCTGCTATTCGGCGCAAACTGCTGAAAAGTCTCGCGCGGTCACGTTACTGTCAGTTTCGTGTTCGCTGCAGAACGTCGTCAGTTGATCCTCGAAATGGTGCGCGCCAACGGGGCGGTATCGCTCCGTGAGCTCGCCCGCGTCGTCCAGACCTCCGAAGTGACCGTACGGCGGGACGTGCGGGCACTGGAGGCAGAAGGACTCCTCGACCGCCGGCACGGCGGTGCGGTCTTGCCGGGCGGTTTTACGCGGGAGTCCGGCTTTCCGCAGAAATCCCATCTCGCCACCGCGGAGAAAACGGCCATCGCCGACCTGGCCGCCGGCCTGGTCGAAGAGGGCGAGGCCATCGTCGTCGGTGCCGGTACGACCACGCAGGAGCTGGCCCGCCGGCTCGCGCGCGTCCCCGGCCTGACCGTCGTCACCAACTCGCTGCTCGTCGCCCAGGCGCTGGCCCATGCCAACCGGGTGGAGGTGGTGATGACCGGGGGCACCCTGCGTGGCTCCAACTACGCCCTGGTGGGCAGCGGGGCCGAGCAGTCCCTCCAGGGGCTGCGGGTCTCCCGGGCGTTCCTGTCCGGGAGCGGGCTGACCGCCGAGCGCGGGCTCTCCACGTCCAACATGCTCTCCGCGAGCGTGGACCGGGCGCTGGTGCAGGCCGCGGCGGAGGTGGTGGTCCTCGCGGACCACACGAAGCTCGGTTCCGACACGATGTTCCAGACCGTGCCCACGGATCTCATCACCCATCTGGTGACGGACGAGCCCGCCGCGCACGACGACCGGGCGGCGGCGGAGTTGCAGGCGCTGGCGGATCAGGGCGTACGGATCGCTGTCGCGGGGGGCGGGGGGACGTCGTCCGCCCCGGACCCGGGGGCGGCGGGCGGGCGGCCCGCCGCCAGGCGCGAGATGCCGTTGCCCGGGCAGCGGCGTACGCAGCCCTTGCGGGCGCTGGGCGAGGGGGCTGTGGAGCGGGACCGGGCACGAGTGGCGGACCTGCGGCGGCGGTAGCCCGGGGGCGCTGCCCCGTACCCCGGACCCCCGCTTCTCAATCGCCGCAGGGGCCCGATTCGCCGCCGGTGGGGCTCGGATGCAGCCCTCGGAGCGTCAGTTTCAGCAGCCGGGTGGCCAGTTCGGGGTCGTCCGGGGACTGTTCCGCTGCCAGGGCGATCGCGTTGGTCAGCTGCATCAGGTCGTCTATCGAGACGTCCCGGCGGACCGCGCCGGCGGACTGGGCCCGGGTCAGGAGCGCCGAGCCCGCCTCGCGCAGCGGGGTGTTGCAGCGGGCCAGGGCCGAACTCTCGTCGCGGCAGGTCGACATGAGGGCCTGGGCCAGGCCGCGGTACTCGCCCGCGTGGGTGACGATCGCGCCCAGCCACTCCACCAGCGCGGCGCACGGCCGGTCCGATTCGGCGAGTTCGCGGGAGCGGGTGATCAGGGAGGTCACCGCCTCCTGGAAGACCGCGCTCATCAGGGCGTGCCGGGTCGGGAAGTGGCGGTACAGCGTGCCGATGCCCACCTCCGCGCGCCGGGCGATGTCCTCCAGGGACGCGTCCGTGCCGTGTTCCGCGAAGGCGGTACGGGCTTCCGCCAGCAGCCGGCCGTAGTTGCGGCGCGCGTCGGCACGCATGGGCCGGGCCGGTGCCCCTGCCTGGCTCATCGCCATGGTGCGGTCCCTCCTGTCTTCCCGGCCTGTCTCCCGGTCTCCAGGATGCCATCGCGCGGGCGGCCGCCGTTCCCGAATGCGCCGGTGCCCCGGTCACGTCCGACGACATGACCGGGGCACCGGCGGGGAAGAGGGCGGGTCAGTCCTTGATCTCGCAGATGACGGCGCCCGAGGAGACCGAGCCGCCGACCTCGGCGGCCAGGCTCTTGACCGTGCCGGAGCGGTGCGCGTTCAGCGGCTGCTCCATCTTCATGGCCTCCAGGACGACGATCAGGTCGCCCTCCTTGACCTCCTGGCCCTCCTCCACGGCGATCTTCACGATCGTGCCCTGCATCGGGGAGGCGAGGGTGTCGCCGGAGACGGCCGAGCCGGACTTCTTCGCCGCACGGCGCTTGGGCCTGGCGCCCGCCGCGAGGCCGGTACGGGCCAGGCTCATGCCGAGCGAGGAGGGCAACGAGACCTCCAGGCGCTTGCCGCCGACCTCCACGACCACCGTCTCGCGGCCGGCCTCGTCGTCGGCCTCCGCCTCGGCGGGCGCGGCGAACGGCTTGATCTCGTTGACGAACTCCGTCTCGATCCAGCGGGTGTGGACGCGGAACGGGTCGGCGGTGAACGCCGGGTCCGTCACGACCGCACGGTGGAACGGGATGGCGGTCGCCATGCCCTCGACGTTGAACTCCGCCAGGGCACGCGCCGCACGCTGGAGCGCCTGCTCACGCGTCGCACCGGTCACGATGAGCTTGGCGAGCAGCGAGTCCCAGGCGGGGCCGATGACCGAGCCGGACTCCACGCCCGCGTCCATGCGCACGCCCGGACCGCTCGGCGCCTCGAACTTCGTCACCGTGCCGGGCGCCGGCAGGAAGCCCCGGCCCGGGTCCTCGCCGTTGATCCGGAACTCGAAGGAGTGACCGCGCGAGACGGGGTCCTCGTAACCCAGCTCCTCGCCGTCGGCGATCCGGAACATCTCGCGGACCAGGTCGATGCCGGAGACCTCCTCGGTCACCGGGTGCTCCACCTGGAGGCGCGTGTTGACCTCAAGGAAGGAGATCGTGCCGTCCATGCCGACCAGGAACTCGACCGTGCCGGCGCCGACGTAGCCGGCCTCCTTCAGGATCGCCTTGGAGGCCGCGTACAGCTCGGCGTTCTGCGCGTCGGACAGGAAGGGGGCCGGGGCCTCCTCCACGAGCTTCTGGTGGCGGCGCTGGAGCGAGCAGTCACGCGTCGAGACGACGACCACGTTGCCGTGGGTGTCGGCGAGGCACTGGGTCTCCACGTGCCGCGGCTTGTCGAGGTAGCGCTCCACGAAGCACTCCCCGCGCCCGAAGGCGGCGACCGCCTCGCGGACGGCGGAGTCGTACAGCTCCGGGATCTCCTCCAGCGTGCGCGCGACCTTCAGACCGCGGCCGCCGCCGCCGAACGCGGCCTTGATCGCGATCGGCAGGCCGTGCTCCTCGGCGAAGGCGACGACCTCCGCGGAGCCCGAGACCGGGTCCGGGGTGCCCGCGACCAGCGGGGCACCGGCGCGCTGCGCGATGTGCCGGGCGGCGACCTTGTCACCGAGGTCCCGGATCGCGTGCGGCGGCGGGCCGATCCACGTCAGACCGGCGTCCAGCACGGCCTGGGCGAACTCGGCGTTCTCCGAGAGGAAGCCGTAACCCGGGTGGATCGCGTCCGCCCCGGAGTCCTTGGCAGCCTGGAGCACCTTGGCGATGTCCAGATAGCTGGCCGCCGGGGTGTCACCGCCCAGAGCGAATGCCTCGTCGGCCGCACGGACGTGCAGAGCGTCACGGTCCGGATCGGCGTAGACGGCCACGCTGCCGATACCCGCGTCCCGGCAGGCCCGGGCAACACGGACAGCGATTTCGCCACGGTTGGCGATGAGCACCTTGCGCACGATGGCTCCCTCCTTGAAACAAGCTGAGTTTAGGGACTACCGACACGGTCCTACGACCCGTCCCCAATGGTGAGCTTGCCCACACGGAGTGTGATTCGAGGTGTGCTCGAGTCGCGAAATCCCTTGTGCCACCACGGTACGCCGGGTACTGAAACCGCACAGTAGCCACCAGGTGTGGCCCAGGTCTCTATCGGCACGGGCAGCGACTTACCGTGATTCTTTGTGGAGTTCCCACTAAGGGGTGGGCAATTCTTTGCCCGACCCACGAGAGCCCGGAGGGGTGGGGGCGCGGCCGGGTCGCGCACGGCTCTTGTCGTGGCCATTACCCGTTAGTAGGGTCCGCGCTATTGCACGTACTGCTGGTAACAGGGGGTGAGTGTCGTGGTGCGCAGGCTGGCCGCCTTCTTGGCCGCGCTCGTGCTGGCCGTGGAGGCCGTGTGCATCGTGATCATCAACGTGGTCCTGGGCACGGTCGTGAAGAACCAGGACATGTCCCTCGCCGGCACGGACCCCGGGGCGATGTCCAAGGGCACCTGGGCGCTCGGCGGGGTCTCCGGGGTCTTTCTGCTGCTGTGCGCCGCGCTCCTCGTCCTGACGGGCGCCCGCGACCGGGCGCCGGGGCGCGTCGGCCGGATCGTGCTGATCTGCTGCGCGGTCGTCCACGGCGTGCTCGGCGCGCTGACGGTCGGACTCGTCGGCTGGGCGGCGTTCGCCTGGATGATGGTGACGCTCGGCCTGATCGTGCTCGTCCTGGTGGCGTACGGTGCCGAGCCGGCCGCCCGGTCCGAGAAGGCCGGGCCCGAGGCGGCCGGGCCCGAGCCGGAGCCCGGGCCGGCCTGATCCCCGCTCAGGCCCAGAGGTCGGTGATCCGGATGTCCAGCTCGCCCAGCAGGCGGCGCAGCAGCGGCAGTGAGAGCCCGATGACATTGCCCGGGTCGCCCTCGATGGAGTCGACGAACGGCGCCGAGCGCCCGTCCAGGGTGAAGGCCCCCGCCACGTGCAGCGGTTCGCCGGAGGCCACGTAGGCGGCGATCTCGGCGTCCGACGGCTCTCCGAAGCACACCGTGGTGGACGCCGTCCGCGAGACCGTCCGGCCGGTCGTGGTGTCCGTCAGGCTGTGCCCGGTCCGCAGGATTCCGGCGCGGCCGCGCATCGACTTCCAGCGGGCGGTGGCCTCCTCCTCGTCGGCCGGCTTGCCGAGCGCCTGCCCGTTCAGCTCCAGCACGGAGTCGCAGCCGATGACCAGGGCGCCGGCGGCCTCCGGGAGCGCGGCGACGACGGCCGCCTTGGCCTCGGCGAGCACGAGGGCGAGTTCCGCGGGGGTGTCCGCGGTGAGGGCGTCCTCGTCGACGCCGCTGACGATCACCTCCGGGGCGAGCCCGGCTTGGCGGAGCAGGCCGAGGCGGGCCGGGGAGGCGGAGGCGAGGACGAGGCGCTGGGCGGTCATGGGCGCCATCGTAGAGCGCCGCTCGAAACGCCTCAGCGCGTGCCCAGTACGAGCATCGCGACGACCATCGCCAGGGCCAGGACCAGGCCCGCCCGGCGCATCATCGTCTCCGCGTCGCGGAGTTCCTTGGGGGGTTTGTTCTCGGGGTCGGACCAGAGCATGACCCGATCCTGCTGCGGGGGGCCGGGCGACGCCTGAGTACGCGTACTCAACCGCCGCCCGGTACCCGTGCCACCAGCGGTTACGCGGGCCAGTACGTACGGGCCCAGGCGCGCGGGCCCGGCAGGTGGCGGCCGCGCCGGGCCAGCCGGCTCGGGTGGGACCAGCCGGCGGGCGGTTCCGGGGCGTTGGACGACACGGCGGAGACCGCCGCCGCACGGGCCTGGACCACCGCGAGCGCGGCGGCGAGTTCCTCCGGGGTCGGGTTGCCCCGTACGACCTTGATCATGGCCAGGACCCTTTCTAGAGGGGGATGTTGCCGTGCTTCTTGGGCGGCAGGGACTCGCGCTTGGTGCGGAGCTGGCGCAGACCCTTGACCACGTGGGCCCGGGTGTCGGACGGCATGATCACCGCGTCCACGTACCCGCGTTCGGCCGCCACGTACGGGTTGAGGAGCGTGTCCTCGTAGTCCGCGATCAGTTCGGCGCGGGTCGCCTCCTGATCCTCGGCGGCGGCGATCGTACGGCGGTGCAGGATGTTCACCGCGCCCTGCGCGCCCATGACGGCGATCTGCGCGGTCGGCCAGGCGAGGTTGATGTCGGCGCCCAGGTGCTTGGAACCCATCACGTCGTAGGCGCCGCCGAACGCCTTGCGCGTGATCACCGTGATCAGCGGGACCGTCGCCTCCGCGTACGCGTAGATCAGCTTGGCGCCGCGCCGGATGATGCCGCCGTACTCCTGGTCGACGCCCGGCAGGAAGCCCGGCACGTCCACGAAGGTCAGCACCGGCACGTTGAACGCGTCGCAGGTGCGGACGAAACGCGCCGCCTTCTCACTGGCGTTGATGTCCAGACAGCCGGCGAACTGCATCGGCTGGTTGGCGACGATGCCGACGGGGTAGCCCTCGACGCGGCCGAAGCCGGTGACGATGTTCGGCGCGAACAGGGCCTGGGTCTCCAGGAACTCGCCGTCGTCCAGCACGTGCTCGATCGCGGTGTGCATGTCGTACGGCTGGTTCGCCGAGTCCGGGATCAGCGCGTCCAGCTCGCGGTCCTCGTCGCTCACCGTCAGGTCCGCCTCCTCCGGGAAGGCCGGGGCCTCCGAGAGGTTGTTCGACGGGAGGTAGGACAGCAGCGACTTGACGTACTCGATGGCGTCCTTCTCGTCGCCCGCCATGTGGTGCGCGACGCCCGAGGTGGTGTTGTGCGTACGGGCTCCGCCCAGCTCCTCGAAGCCGACGTCCTCACCGGTCACCGTCTTGATGACGTCCGGGCCCGTGATGAACATGTGCGAGGTCTGGTCGACCATCACCGTGAAGTCGGTGATCGCGGGGGAGTACACCGCGCCGCCCGCGCACGGGCCGACGATCAGCGAGATCTGCGGGATGACACCCGAGGCGTGCACATTGCGCCGGAAGATCTCCGCGAAGAGCCCCAGCGCCGCGACGCCCTCCTGGATGCGGGCGCCGCCGCCGTCGTTGATGCCGATGACCGGGCAGCCGGTCTTCAGCGCGAAGTCCATCACCTTGACGATCTTCTCACCGTAGACCTCGCCCAGCGAGCCGCCGAAGATGGTGAAGTCCTGCGAGTACACACAGACGGGCCGGCCGTCGACCGTGCCGTAGCCGGTGACGACGCCGTCCCCGTACGGGCGGTTCTTCTCGATGCCGAAGTTGGTCGAGCGGTGCCGGGCGAACTCGTCGAGCTCCACGAAGGAACCCTCGTCGAGCAGCAGTCCGACGCGCTCGCGCGCCGTCAGCTTGCCCTTCGCGTGCTGCTTCTCCACCGCCCGCGCGGACCCCGCGTGGGTCGCCTCGCCGATGCGGCGCTGAAGGTCCGCGAGCTTGCCCGCGGTCGTGTGGATGTCGGTCTCTTCCGGCTCGGACATCGGGTGGCGGCTCCCTGCCTGGTCACGGGGACGACTTGGCTGCTGATCTGCTGACGAACAGCTACTGACCCGTAGCGTATCGGCGCGGATACGGTTCGGCAGTGCGTCCTTTGACACACCTAGGGTGGCTTGCATGACACCTTCGGATGCGCCACGGAGCCGGTGGTCGGACCTCGGCCGGCCGCCCCTCAACGTCCCCGCGCTGCGCCGCGGACTGCTGCGGCCCGGCTCGCTGTGGACCGCCCTCGACGTGGTCGAGTCGACCGGCTCCACGAACACCGATCTCGCCGCGCGCGCGGCGGGCCTCACCGAGGGCACGGTCCTCGTCGCCGAGGAGCAGACCGCCGGGCGCGGCCGCCTGGAGCGCACCTGGACCGCCCCGGCCCGCTCCGGGCTGTTCTTCTCCGTCTACCTGACCCCGGGGGACGTGCCCCCCGAGCGCTGGGGCTGGCTGCCGCTGCTCACCGGCGTCGCCGCCGCGACCGGTCTGGCGCGCGCGGCGGGCGTGGACATGGCGCTGAAGTGGCCCAACGACCTGCTCGTCTCGATCCCCAAGGACTCCGACAGGCTCCGTCCAGGGGAGACCCCATCCGGCGAGGAGCGCAAGACCGGCGGCATCCTCGCGGAGCGGGCCGGCGACGGCGTCGTCATCGGCATCGGCCTCAACGTCTCCCTGCGCGCCGACGAGCTGCCCGCCCCCACCGCCGCCTCGCTCGCCCTGGCAGGCGCGGTCTCCACCGACCGCGAGACGCTGCTCCGGGGCGTCCTGCGCTCGCTGGAGCACTGGTACGGGCTCTGGCGCGACGCGGACGGCGACGCGGCGGCGAGCGGGGTGCAGGAGGCGTACGTGGCGGGCTGCGCGACCCTCGGCAAGGCCGTACGGGCCCAGCTCCCCGGCGACCGCACGCTCACCGGTGAGGCCGTCGCCGTCGACGGGGACGGGCGGCTCGTCCTGGCCACCGGCGGCGGGCTGCGCGAACCGGTCTCCGCGGGCGACATCGTGCACCTGCGGGGCGCGGCGGGCGGCCTGACCTGAACCGGCGCCGCCCGCGCACCGTGCCCTGAGGACGTGAGGTAGGGCGCACCTGCCGTATCGTTGAGGTGATCCACCGACGGACAGATCGGCAGGGCAGTGCGCAGGGAACGGGCAGGAGGCGGCTGGTGACCGTCGACGACACGACCTCCGGCGATGGTGCGCAGCAGTCGTCGGACTCCTCGGTGCACGCCACACCGCACCACGAAGTCGACCACACGGCCGAGCCGACCGACGACCCCCTCGCGATCCGGCTGGAACAGCTGATCCTGGGCGCCGACCGCCGCTACACGCCGTTCCAGGCGGCCCGCACGGCCGGCGTCTCCATGGATCTGGCCTCCCGCTTCTGGCGGGCCATGGGCTTCGCGGACATCGGCCAGGCCAAGGCGCTCACCGAGGCCGATGTGCTGGCCCTGCGGCGGCTCTCCGGTCTGGTGGAGGCCGGGCTGCTCAGCGAGCCGATGGCGATCCAGGTCGCCCGGTCGACCGGGCAGACCACCGCCCGGCTGGCCGAATGGCAGATCGACTCCTTCCTGGAGGGCCTGACCGAGCCCCCCGAGCCCGGCATGACCCGCACCGAGGTCACATACCCCCTGGTCGAACTGCTCCTGCCCGAGCTGGAGGAGTTCCTGGTGTACGTGTGGCGGCGCCAGCTCGCCGCCGCCACCGGCCGGGTCGTGCAGGCGGCCGACGACGACGAGATGGTCGACCGGCGGCTGGCCGTGGGCTTCGCGGACCTCGTCGGCTTCACCCGGCTCACCCGCCGCCTGGAGGAGGAGGAGCTGGGCGAGCTGGTCGAGTCCTTCGAGACCACCTGCGCCGACCTGGTCGCGGCGCACGGCGGCCGGCTCATCAAGACCCTCGGCGACGAGGTCCTGTTCGCCGCCGACGACGCGGGCACCGCCGCCGAGATCGCGCTGCGCCTGGTCGAGGCGATGACCCTGGACGAGACCATGCCGGCGCTCCGGGTCGGCATCGCCTTCGGCACGGTCACCACCCGGATGGGCGACGTCTTCGGCACCACGGTGAACCTGGCCAGCCGGCTCACCTCGATAGCGCCCAAGGACGCGGTGCTGGTCGACGGCGCGTTCGCCGAGGAGCTGACGCGTACGGGCGACGCCCCGGTCTCCGAGGCGCGCGCGGCCGAGGAGGCCACCGCGGCGGCGGAGCGGGCCGAGAAGGAGGGCCCGGACGCCGAGGCGGCCCCGGTCCCGAAGTACCGCTTCGGCCTCCAGCCGATGTGGCAGCGCCCGGTCCGCGGGCTCGGCGTGGTCGAGCCGTGGCTGCTGGCCCGGCGCGGCGGCTCCTGAATCCGTTCCGCACACCCTTTCGGGGGAGAGCTCTAGGATCCCTCGGGTAACGCTCGTTAACCGACAGGGGTGCAGCATGACCGTCACGTCCGAGCAGCGGTACGGGGAGTTCGTCGTCGTCCGGGGTCACGAGGGCCTCGATCACGTCGCCGAGCTGGTTCTCGACCGGCCGAAGGCCATGAACGCGGTGTCCACGGACATGGCCCGCTCGATCGCCGCCGCCTGCGACGCGCTCGCCGCCGACCGGGACGTACGGGTCACCGTCCTCACCTCCAGCCACGAGCGGGCCTTCTGCGTGGGCGCGGACCTCAAGGAGCGCAACTCCTTCTCCGACGCCGACCTGGTGCGCCAGCGGCCCACCGCGCGCGCCGCGTACACCGGTGTGCTCGATCTGCCGATGCCGACGATCGCCGCCGTGCACGGCTTCGCGCTGGGTGGCGGCTTCGAGCTGGCCCTGTCCTGCGATCTGATCGTCGCCGACCCGACCGCGCTGGTGGGGCTGCCCGAGGTCTCCGTCGGCGTCATCCCGGGCGGCGGCGGCACCCAGCTGCTGCCCCGCCGGGTCGGGGCCGCGCGTGCCGCCGAGCTGATCTTCAGCGCCCGCCGGGTGTACGGCCCCGAGGCGCGGGAGCTGGGTCTGGTGGACGAGCTGGTGGCGGAGGGCGAGGACCGGGCCGAGGCGCTGGCGCTGGCCGGCCGGATCGCCGCGAACTCGCCGGTCGGGCTGCGGGCGGCCAAGCGTGCGCTGAGGCTCGGGCACGGGCTGGACCTGCGGGCCGGGCTTGAGGTCGAGGACTCCGCGTGGCGGTCGGTGGCCTTCTCCGGTGACCGGGCGGAGGGTGTGGCCGCGTTCAATGAGAAGCGGAAGGCGAACTGGCCGGGGGAGTGACCCTGGGTGCCCGTTCTTGAGCTCATCGGTCACGCTCCGGAGTCGTCGAGTGATCGCGGAGCCTATATCGCCCTAAACTGGCGCAATGGGTGGAGACGACGCACGACTGCGCGCCGTGGTCTCGCTGGCGCAGATGATGGCCGCGGCGCAGACGCCCCGGGGGTGCTGGCGAGCTGCCGCCCTGGGGGCCTGCGAGGCGCTGGGCGGCGGCTTCGCCGCGCTCTCGGTCTGGGAGCGCGACCGGGGCCGGCTGAGGGTCCTGGTCAACGCGGGGGAGCGGGCCGAGGGCGAGGAGGAGTTCCCCGAGGAGGAGGTCTATCCGGTCCACCGGTTCCCGGAGATCACCGAGTTCCTGCACGAGCGGTGGGCCGGCGGCGGTGAGCCGGACGCCTGGGTGGAGACCGCCGAGGGACCGGTGGAGGGCGGGCCCGAGGCCGGGGCGGCCGGGGCGCACGGATACGGGCCCGGCTACTGCCACCAGCGGGTGGCGGCGCTGCGCCGGCGCGGGCGCGGCTGCTGTGTGGTCGCGCCGATCGTGCTGCACGGGCGGGCCTGGGGCGAGCTGTATGTGGCGCGGCCGGTGGGCGAGCCGGTCTTCGGGCGGGCGGACGCCGACTTCGCGACGGTGCTGGCCGCCGTGGTGGCCGCCGGGCTCGCCCAGACCGAGCGCCTGGAGGAGGTCCGCAAGCTGGCCTTCACGGACCCGCTGACCGGCCTCGCCAACCGCAGGGCCGTCGATGTGCGGCTGGACGAGGCGCTGGAGCGGCACCGGGCGGACGGGGCGGTGGTCAGCCTGGTCGTCTGCGACCTGAACGGGCTGAAGTGGGTCAACGACACCCATGGCCACGCGGTCGGCGACCGGCTGCTGGAACGTTTCGGCTCGGTGCTGTCGCGGTGCGGGGCGATACTGCCCGGCGCGCTGGCGGCCCGGCTGGGCGGCGACGAGTTCTGCTTGCTGGCGGTGGGTCCCGGGGCGGACGAGGTGGTCGCCGTCGCCACCGAGCTGTGCGAGCGGGCGGCCGGTCTTGAGTTCGGCAACGGGGTCGCCTGCGGGATCGCGTCCACCGGTGACGAGATCGGGCCCGTGGTCTCGGCCCGGCGGCTGTTCCGGCTGGCGGACGCGGCGCAGTACCGGGCGAAGGCGGCCCGCTCGGACCGGCCGGTGGTGGCGGGGCGCGACGACGAGGTCATCCGGCTGGCGGACTCCCCGCCGAAGCCCCCGCACGACCGCCGCCGGCTGCGCGGCAGCCCGCCCGAACTCTGACCCGTACGGCCGGCATACGCGTAAGGGTTCCACCCGCCGACCACTGGTGACATGAAGGGTTTCAATCCGTACGCTGCTGAATATGGATATGCATACAGTCGTGGTGGGGATGTCCGGCACCACCGCTCAGGACGTCATCGCCGTGGCCCGCGGCAACGCCCGTGTCGAGCTCTCCGCCAACGCGATCGCCGGGCTGGCCGCGGCCCGCGAGATCGTGGACGCGCTCGCCGCGAAGCCCGAGCCGGTCTACGGCGTCTCGACCGGCTTCGGCGCCCTGGCCAGCCGCCACATCAGCCCGGAGCTGCGCGCCCGGTTGCAGCGCAACATCGTCCGCTCGCACGCCGCCGGAATGGGCCCGCGCGTCGAGCGCGAGGTCGTCCGCGCGCTGATGTTCCTGCGGCTGAAGACGGTCGCCTCCGGCCACACCGGGGTCCGCCCCGAGGTCGCGCAGACCATGGCCGACCTGCTGAACGCCGGGATCACCCCCGTCGTCCACGAGTACGGATCGCTCGGCTGCTCCGGCGACCTCGCGCCCCTGTCGCACTGCGCGCTGGCCCTGATGGGCGAGGGCGACGCGGAGGGCCCCGACGGCACCGTCCGCCCGGCCGGCGAACTGCTCGCCGCGCACGGCATCACCCCGGTCGAGCTGCGCGAGAAGGAGGGCCTGGCCCTCCTCAACGGCACCGACGGCATGCTCGGCATGCTGATCATGGCCCTCGCCGATCTGCGGACGCTCTACACCTCGGCCGACATCACGGCCGCCCTCTCCCTGGAGGCCCTGCTCGGTACGGACAAGGTCCTCGCCCCCGAGCTGCACGCCATCCGCCCGCACCCCGGCCAGGGCGCCAGCGCGGACAACATGCTGCGGGTCCTCGCGGGGTCCGGCCTCACCGGTCACCATCAGGACGACGCGCCGCGCGTCCAGGACGCCTACTCGGTGCGGTGCGCGCCGCAGGTCAACGGGGCGGGCCGGGACACCCTCGCCCATGCCGCGACCGTCGCCGACCGCGAGTTGGCCGCCGCCGTGGACAACCCGGTGGTCCTTCCGGACGGCCGCGTCGAGTCGAACGGCAACTTCCACGGGGCGCCCGTCGCCTACGTCCTCGACTTCCTGGCCATCGCCGCCGCGGACCTGGGCTCGATCACCGAGCGCCGTACCGACCGGCTGCTCGACAAGAACCGTTCGCACGGGCTGCCGCCGTTCCTGGCCGACGACGCGGGCGTGGACTCCGGGCTGATGATCGCCCAGTACACCCAGGCCGCCCTGGTCAGCGAGATGAAGCGGCTCGCCGTCCCGGCCTCCGCCGACTCCATCCCGTCCTCCGCCATGCAGGAGGACCACGTCTCGATGGGCTGGTCCGCCGCGCGCAAGCTGCGTACCGCCGTCGGCAACCTCGCCCGGATCGTCGCCGTCGAGCTGTACGCGGCGACCCGCGCGGTCGAGCTGCGCGCCGAGCAGGGGCTGACCCCGGCCCCCGCCACGCGCGCCGTCATCGAGGCGCTGCGGGCCGCCGGTGTCGAGGGTCCAGGACCCGACCGCTTCCTGTCGCCGGACCTGGCCGCCGCCGACGCCTTCGTACGGGCGGGCGGGCTGCTCTCCGCCGTGGAGCCGGTCACCGGGCCGCTGGCCTGACCGGGGCGGGCGTCAGAGCGCGGGGCTCGGGCCCGTCCGCCGGGACGAGTACGTGACGAACCCGGCCCCGAGGCCCAGGAAGGCGGCACCGCCGAGCACATACGGGGTGGTGTCGACGCCCGTCCCCGTCTCGGCGGGGGCGCCGGACTCCGCGCCCCCGCCCGCCGTCGCCGCGCCTGTGGCCATCGTGCCGGGCGCGGTGCCCGGATCGCCCGTGGCATTGGCCGACGGGACGAACCACAAGGCACAGAGCAGCGTCCCCGCGGCGGTGGCGGTCAGGAGCGGGCGGCGAGCGACAGCCACGAAATGGATCTCCCTACGACAGGCCCTAGGGCCTGTCTTCAAACTGCCGGACGTCCGGCTCGTCCCGATGCTAGGGCCTGTCATTCGCATCACGCCAGGGCCTCGGTGAACGCATGACGGCGAGGGTGCCGGGGAATGCGTGCACGGCGGGGCGCACCCCGCGCATCCCGCACAATGGGAGGGAGGGCGACGGCTTCGGCGGCCCGGAGCGGCGGGCCCGACCTGGGGAAACGCGGGCGCTGTCCGCTCGCGGCGGACCCGAGCCGGTCCGTGTCGCGGACGCGGGAACCACCGCCCCCGGCACGGCGTCGAAGAGTGGTGTTCCCCACACATTCGACGCACGTGGAACGGGGATCCCGTACAAGGGGTTCTTGGAACATTGACGGGGTTTCGCCGTTGGGCGGCCTTGTTCGGGGTTTTTGGGGATTTCGGCAACGATGGAGAAGCGTGTGATGACGGACAGCAAGCGGCGCAAGGGCCTGATGGCCGCGTCCGCACTGCTCGGCGGCGTACTGGTGCTTTCCGCCTGCGACGACGGCGGCGACAAGGGCGGTCCCAGCCCCGAGAGCTCGAAGTCCCAGGCGGCCGACGTCGACAAGGCGGCGGCCCAGGAGACCTCCGAGGCGCAGATAACGATCGCGCCGAAGAACGGTGCGACCAACGCGAGCATCAACAACGCCGCCAAGGTCACCGTCGCCAAGGGCAAGCTGACCGAGGTCACCATGACCAGCGCGGACGGCAAGAGCGTGCCGGGCACCCTTTCCGCCGACGGCTCCAGCTGGCAGCCGGACGCCCAGCTGGAGCGCTCGACCACCTACAAGGTCAGCGCCACGGCGAAGGACGCCAAGGGCCGCGAGGCGCACGAGAACTCGTCCTTCACCACCGTCTCGCCCGACAAGAGCTTCATCGGGAACTTCACCCCCGAGGACGGCTCCACGGTCGGCGTCGGCATGCCCGTCTCGATCAACTTCAACAAGCCGATCACCGACACCAAGGCCGTCCAGGACGGCATCAAGGTGACGTCCAGCAGCGGCCAGGAGGTCGTCGGCCACTGGTTCAACAACCAGCGCCTCGACCTGCGCCCCGAGGACTACTGGCAGGCCGGCTCGACCGTCACCCTGAAGCTGTCCCTGGACGGCGTCGAGGGCGCGGACGGCGTCTACGGCGTCCAGCAGAAGACGGTCACCTTCAAGATCGGCCGCAACCAGGTCTCCACGGTCGACGCCAAGACCCACATGATGACCGTCACCCGGGACGGCAAGACGATCAAGACCATCCCGATCTCCGCGGGCGGGCCCGACAACCCCACGTACAACGGTCAGATGGTGATCTCCGAGAAGTACAAGGAGACCCGGATGAACGGCGCCACCGTCGGCTTCACGGACGACGACGGCAAGGGCGAGTACGACATCAAGGACGTGCCGCACGCCATGCGGCTGTCCACGTCGGGCACCTTCATCCACGGCAACTACTGGGGCAAGGGCATCTTCGGCCAGGTCAACACCAGCCACGGCTGCGTCGGCCTCCAGGACGTCAAGGGCGCCGGTGACGCCGACCAGCCCGCCGCGTGGTTCTACAACAACTCCCTGATCGGTGACGTCGTCATCGTCAAGAACTCCCCGGACAAGACGATCCAGCCCTCCAACGGCCTGAACGGCTGGAACCTCAGCTGGGCCGAGTGGACGGCGGGCTCCACCGCCTGACCGGCCCGGCCGGCCGAACCCCACCCCGTACGCCCAAGGCGGCGGCACCCCGTTCCGGTGCCGCCGCCTTGGGCGTACACACTGTTCTCATCCGGCTCTCATGGTGGGCTTAACCCACCATCACGAGCCGTTCCTAACCTCGCGCCATGTTCTTCACCTACCTCCGGCGCGAGCTGCGCCGCCGCAGAAAGGCGGCGCTCGTCGTCGCCTCCGGGCTCGCTCTCGGCATTGCGCTGGTCATCGTCGTCAGCTCCGTTTCCTCGGGCATGAGCAAGGCCCAGGACAAGGTCCTCGAATCGCTGTACGGGCTCGGCACGGACATGACCGTCACCAAGGCGGCCGCGGCGCCCAAGTCCGGCTCGTCCGAACGCCCCAAGTTCGAGTTCGACGCCAAGGACAGCGACGACGACGCGACCCAGAGCACGGACCGGGTCATGGTCCAGGGCTTCCAGACCCTGGCCTCCTCCACCGTCACCGAGGTCGGCGAGCAGGACGGCGTCGCCGGCGCGGTCGGCGGGCTGAGCCTGTCCGTCATGAAGGTGGACGGGCAGTTCAAGCGCGGCGAGTTCAAGCAGGAGGGCGGCACGAGCCAGGGCGGCGGACGCGGGCCCGGCGGCGGCAGCGGCCAGCCGCCGGGCGAGGTCAGGGGCGGCGGCGCCTCCTTCGACGTCAACTCCTACACGGTGTACGGAACGGACGTCACCCAGCAGGACATCGGCCCGCTCACCTCCTCGAAGATCACCTCCGGCCGTACGTTCAAGGCGACCGAGACCAACGCGAAGGTGGCCGTCGTCGACTCCGCCTACGCCAAGGAGAAGACCCTCTCCACCGGCAAGACCGTGACCATCCACGGCACCGGGTTCACGGTCATCGGCGTCTCGACGGCCGACAGCGGCGACGCCGCCGCCAACCTCTACATCCCGCTCAAGCAGGCGCAGACCCTGTCCGGCTCCAAGGACAAGGTCACCACGGTCTATGTGAAGGCCGCGGACTCGCAGCGGATCGACGGCGTCAAGTCGGCCATCCAGAAGAACATTTCGGGCACCACCGTCACCACCTCCGCCGACCTCGCGGACACCGTCTCCGGCTCCCTGTCCACCGCGTCCGACCTGGCCGCCGGCGTCGGCAAGTGGCTGTCCTTCGCGGTCCTGGCCGCCGCGTTCCTGGTCGCCGGGCTCCTCACCTCCTCCGCCGTCAGCCGCCGGGTGCGCGAATTCGGCACGCTGAAGGCCCTCGGCTGGAAGAGCGGCCGGGTCACCCGCCAGGTCGTCGGCGAGGCCCTGGTCAACGGCCTGATCGGCGGCGTCCTCGGCATCGCGATCGGCCTGGCCGGCGCCTACGTGGTCACCGCCGTCAGCCCCACGCTCACCGCCGAGCTCGGCTCCTCCGGCGGCGGCGGGATGCGCGGCGGAATGATGGGCGGCGGCGGCCCCGGCCGGCAGAGCGCGTCCAAGGCCCTCGACATCGCGCTCACCGCGCCCGTCTCCCTCTCCGTCATCCTCACCGCCGTCGCCCTGGCCGTGGCGGGCGGGCTGATCGCGGGCGCCTTCGGCGGCTGGCGCGCTTCCCGGCTGCGCCCGGCGGACGCGCTCCGCCGCGTCGAGTAGCAGCCCGGACCCCACACCCCGTCAGGAGACCACCCATGTACACCCTTCAAGGCGTCACCAAGCAGTACCGGCGCGGCAAGTCCACCGTGCACGCCCTCGCCGGCGTCGACCTCACCATCGAGGACGGCGGCCGCCTGGTCATCCAGGGCCCCACCGGCGGCGGCAAGTCCACCCTGCTCCAGATGCTCGGCGGCCTGGACCGGCCCACCGCCGGGAGCATCGAGCTCGACGGGATGGACCTGGCGAAGCTCAGCGAGGCCAAGCTCACCAAGGTGCGCGCCGAGAACATCGGCTTCGTCTTCCAGAGCTTCAACCTCATCCCGACGCTCACCGCCCAGGAGAACGTCGAGACCGCCCTCGTCCCCCTCGGCGTCAAGGCGTCCGAGCGGCGCGGAAGAGCCGCCGAGGCGCTGGACTCCGTCGGGCTCGGCGAGCGCCTGGGCCATGTGCCCGGCGAGATGTCCGGCGGCCAGCAGCAGCGCGTCGCCATCGCCCGGGCCCTGGTCAAGCGGCCCAAGGTGCTTCTCGCGGACGAGCCCACCGGAAATCTGGACGAGTCCATGCGCGACGAGATCATGGAGGTCCTGGAGACCCTGTGGAAGGAGCACGGGCTCACCTTCGTCATGGTCACCCACGACAGCTCGATCGCCCGCCGCGCCCCGCGTCTGGCCACCATCCGCAAGGGCAGGGTCACCATCACGGAGAACGCCCCGGCCTGACCCGTCCCGCTCCCGTCCCCGACCGCCGCCGGCGGGCCTCCGTGCCCCCGGCGGCGGTGTCATGCCCCGGGCCGTGCGGCCCTGCGGTACGCCACGAGGTCACCCCGGCGGACTTGGCGCAGGCCGAGCGGGTCCGCGTACGAGACGCCCTGCTCGCAGGTCCGCACCCGCACCGGTCCGGTCTCCTCGGGCCGCCGCCCGGTCCGGTGTCCGGCGCGCAGCCCGTGCCAGGGGCGCAGCGGCAGCCAGGCCAGCCCGTAGAGCCAGCGCCGGACCAGCAGGCCGGGTCCGGGGCGGCGGGCGTCCGGCAGGCTCACCACCCGTATGCCCATGATCAGCTTGCCGGCGCCCGCGCCGAGGAACGCGGTGAGCACGACCTGGTTGACGAAGGACAGCACGAGCATCGGACCGGCCAGCAGCGCCGCCGCCTCGGGCAGGGACGCGGTGTCCACGTACGGCCTGGCCAGCAGCCCGGCCGTGAGTACGCAGAGGTAGCAGTCCAGGCCCACCGCGAGACAGCGGCGCGGCTCGCCCGCGCGCGGCGGGGTGCGCGGGCCGGGGTGTAACGAGGATGTCATGAGCGAATCATGTCTGATGCGCCGCCATTACGTCCCGGGGCGTTCCGTATTACCCCGCGGGTAATCGACGCGCTCCGGCGCCCCCGGCAGCATGGATTCCATCAGCCGACGGACGACCGCACGAACCGGAGGACCCGCCATGACCGCCTACGCCATCGCGCACCTGTACCCCGAGGGCCGCCCCAACGCGGAGGTCATCGACTACATCGACCGCATCCAGTCGACGCTGGACCCGTTCGGCGGCCGCTTCCTGGTCCACAACACGCCGGTCGAGGTGATCGAGGGCGCGTGGCCCGGCGCGGTGGTCGTCGTCGGCTTCCCCTCCATCGAGGAGGCGCGCGCCTGGTACGCCTCCCCGGCCTACCAGGAGCTGGTGCCGCTGCGGGCCCGGAACATGGCGGGCGACGTGGTGCTCGTGGAAGGCGTCGCGCCGGACTACGACCCGGGGGCGACCGCGGCGGCGCTGCGGGGCACCGCCCCGGTGGCGTAACGCCTGGGTTTCCGAAACCTCACCGCCGAGGCGGCGCGGCTGTGAGATTCACCACTTCGGCGGTGGGCCGGACACGGCCCCGACCTGGCCAATCGTGCCCGGAACCGGCCTCCCGCAAGGCCGTTGGTCCAGGTCCGGGGCTTCCGGGGGCCCGATCGCCAGGTGGATGCCACGGGCCGGGGCGCCGGGTCACTGGGAGAATCGATACGCCACGACGGTCCTGTTACGCCGCGCTCGCGAGCGGTACGCGCGAAGTTCCGGCGACACCCTCAATGGGGAGGGGGACCTGGCGCCCCTCGGGACGGGGGTGCCCCCGCGTATGTGCCGACCCATGGAAGGTCTTGATCAGATGCCGGTCACCCCTGACTCCGCCACCTCGCACGCCGCCGAGAACCGCGTCATCGAGCCGTTGTACGCAGAGGTGCTGCGCCGTAACCAGGGTGAGAAGGAGTTCCACCAGGCGGTCCGGGAGGTCCTGGAAACCCTCGCCCCCGTGCTCGCCAAGCGGCCGGAGTTCGTGGACGCCCGGGTCATCGAGCGCATATGCGAGCCGGAGCGGCAGCTCATCTTCCGGGTGCCGTGGTCGGACGACTCGGGCGACATCCACGTCAACCGCGGCTTTCGCGTCGAGTTCTCCAGCCTGCTCGGCCCGTACAAGGGCGGTCTGCGCTTCCACCCCTCGGTCAACCTCGGCATCGTGAAGTTCCTCGGCTTCGAGCAGATCTTCAAGAACGCCCTCACCGGCATGCCCATCGGCGGCGGCAAGGGCGGCGCGGACTTCGACCCGAAGGGCCGCTCCGACGCCGAGATCATGCGGTTCTGCCAGTCCTTCATGACTGAGCTCCACCGGCACGTCGGCGAGTACACCGACGTGCCCGCCGGTGACATCGGCGTCGGCGGCCGCGAGATCGGCTACCTCTTCGGCCAGTACAAGCGGATCACCAACCGCCACGAGTCCGGCGTCCTCACCGGCAAGGGCCTCGGCTGGGGCGGCGCCCTCGTCCGCACCGAGGCCACCGGCTACGGCTGCGTGATGTTCACCGCCGAGATGCTGCGCAGCCGGGGCGAGTCCCTGGACGGCCAGCGGATCTCCGTCTCCGGCTCCGGCAACGTCGCGATCTACGCCATCGAGAAGGCCCAGCAGCTCGGCGCGACCGTCATCACCGCCTCCGACTCCGGCGGCTACGTCGTGGACGACAAGGGCATCGACCTCGATCTGCTCAAGGAGATCAAGGAGCGCGGCCGCGGCCGCGTCTCCGAGTACGCCGAGCGGCGCGGCACGCATGTGAAGTACGTGGAGGGCGCCGGCGTCTGGACCGTCCCCGTCGACGTGGCCCTGCCCTGCGCCACCCAGAACGAGCTGCACGAGGCCGACGCGCTCGCCCTCGTCCGCAATGGCGTCAAGGCGGTCGCCGAGGGCGCCAACATGCCCACCACGCCCGAGGCCGTCCGCGTCTTCCAGGACGCCGGTGTGGCCTTCGCCCCCGGCAAGGCGGCCAACGCGGGCGGCGTGGCCACCAGCGCCCTGGAGATGCAGCAGAACGCCTCGCGCGACTCCTGGACCTTCGCCCACACCGAGCAGCGCCTTTCGGAGATCATGCGCCACATCCACGACTCCTGCTACACCACCGCCGAGAAGTACGGCAGCCCCGGCAACTACGTGGTCGGCGCCAACATCGCCGGCTTCGAACTGGTCGCCGACGCGATGCTGGCCCAGGGCCTCATCTGACCTGGGCCTGACCTAGGCCACGCCCACCGGGCAGGAGACGCCCGTGCCGCCGATGCCGCAGTAACCGGCCGGGTTCTTGTCCAGGTACTGCTGGTGCGCCGGTTCGGCGGGGTAGAAGGGGCGGCCGTCGGCCGGCAGGATCTCCGTGGTGATCCCGCCGTGGCCGGCGGCCGTCAGCACCTTCTGGTACGCCTCGCGGGACGCCTCGGCGGCCGCCGCCTGGTCCGGGGTGTGGGTGTAGACCGCGGAGCGGTACTGCGTACCCACGTCGTTGCCCTGGCGGAAGCCCTGGGTCGGGTCGTGGGACTCCCAGAACAGCTTCAGCAGCTCCGCGTACGTGACGGACTTCGGGTCGTACACCACGCGGACCGCCTCCGTGTGGCCGGTGAGGCCCGTGCAGACCTCCTCGTACGCGGGATTCTCCGTATAGCCGCCCTGATAGCCGACGAGCGTCGTCCAGACGCCGTCCGTCTGCCAGAACTTGCGCTCGGCGCCCCAGAAACAGCCCAGCCCGAAGTCCGCGACCGCCAGCCCCTCCGGATACGGGCCCAGCAGCGGATTGCCCAGGACCGTGTGCCGGTCCGGGACGGTGAACTCGGGGACGGGGCGGCCGCGCAGGGCCTCCTCCGGGGTGGGGAGCTGAGGGGTACGGCGGTGCGGGAACATACGGGGGCTCCTCCTGGATCGGCGTCTGTCGCTACAACGCGCGAACAGCCCCGCGGATTCCTGGGACACGCCCTAACGCGGCAGCGACGCCGGGCTGCCGCCGTTCGCCTCGTAGCCCGCGACCGCCAGCGCCCGGTACACCGCGTACTCCGCGGCCGGGTCCTCGCTCGTCGTCCACGGCAGCGCGCCCACGTATCCGTCGATGTGCACCAGCTGCCGCACCGCCTCCGCCCAGCGCTCCATCCGGACCAGGAACAGCACCAGCAGATGGCGCACCTGCGGCAGCATCGGGTCGTCGCCGCGCGCCGAGTGCACCGCGTACATCGCGCCCTCCACGGCCCGGGTCACCACCTGGCTCTGGTAGAAGCCGCGCACCAGATTGACCTCGGGCAGATGCTCGTACACCGCGAACAGCGGCAGCCCGGCCAGCAGCGAGCCCTGCGGGGCGCGGGCGGCGGCGGCCGTCGCGAAGCGGTCGGCCTCCTCGCGCGAGCCGTGCCACCGCTCGCTCCAGAAGTGCAGCGCCGCGATGTGCGCGCCCAGGTGCGCCGGGGCCCGGTCGATGATCTTCGCCCACAACCGGTCGAACTCCTCGCCGGAATAACCCAGTCCGCGCGCCACCGCCAGCTCCACGATGTACGGGACCGGGTCGCCCGGGGCCAGCAGGGCGGCCTCGCCGATCACCTTGCGGGCCTCCTCCAGGATGACCCGGAAGTCGTCCGTACCCGCCGTGGACGAGCGCCACGCCTGCTGCACCAGGAATTCCGCGTGCACCGCCGCCGCGCCCGCGTCCTTCGGCGCCTCCGCGCGCCACTTCCGCAGCCACGCACCGCCGGCGCCCGGCTTTTCCAGCAGTTCGAGCGAGGCCGCCCCGGCGAACGCCTGTACCCGCTGCCAGCGCAGCTCACCCTCCTTCGGCGTCCCGGCCAGCAGCTGGGACGCGGCCCGCCACTCCTGCGTGTGCTGTACGACCTCCAGCACGTCCAGCAGGTCCTGGTCGGGGCCCGGCGTCCGGACGTCCAGCTCCTCCTGGCGTACGAAGCCGTAGTCCTGCGGGTCGGCGGCGTCGGGGGAGCCGGGCACGGCCGTCCGGATGCCGCCGCGCCGGCGCAGCACGTACGGGCCGATCACGGCGGTCAGCATGCACAGCGCGAGCAGGAACCACAGAATCTCCATGCCCCCATTGTCACCGGACGGCCGGGTGACCCGTGCGGCCCCTCGGGACGAACTACGCTCGGCCCCATGAGCGACCAGCACAGCTTCGAAACCCGCGCCATCCATGCGGGGAACACGGCCGACCCCCTGACCGGCGCCGTGGTCCCGCCCATCTACCAGGTGTCCACGTACAAGCAGGACGGCGTGGGCGGGCTGCGCGGCGGTTACGAGTACAGCCGCAGCGCCAACCCGACCCGCACCGCCCTGGAGGAGAACCTCGCGGCCCTGGAGGGCGGCCGGCGCGGCCTCGCCTTCGCCTCCGGCCTCGCCGCCGAGGACTGCCTCCTCCGTACGCTGCTGACCCCCGGCGACCACGTGGTCATCCCGAACGACGCCTACGGCGGCACCTTCCGGCTGTTCGCGAAGGTCGCCGCGCGCTGGGGCGTGGAATTCTCCGTCGCCGACACCTCGGACGTGGCGGCGGTCCGTGCGGCGATCACCCCGCGCACCAAGGCGGTCTGGGTGGAGACCCCGTCCAACCCGCTGCTCGGCATCACCGACATCGCCGCCGTCGCCCAGGTCGCCCGCACCGCCGGGGCGCGGCTCGTCGTGGACAATACCTTCGCGAGCCCCTACCTCCAGCAGCCGCTGGCGCTCGGCGCGGACGTCGTCGTGCACTCCACCACCAAGTACATGGGCGGCCACTCGGACGTCGTCGGCGGCGCGCTGATCGTCAACGACCCCGACCTGGCCGACGAGTTGGTCTTCCACCAGAACGCGATGGGCGGGGTGGCCGGCCCGTTCGACGCCTGGCTGGTGCTGCGCGGCATCAAGACGCTCGCCGTGCGCATGGACCGCCACAGCGAGAACGCCACCAGGATCGCCGAGCTGCTGACCGGCCACCCCAAGGTCACCCAGGTCCTCTACCCGGGCCTGCCCGAGCACCCGGGCCACGAGATCGCCGCCAAGCAGATGCGGTCCTTCGGCGGCATGGTGTCCTTCCGCGTCGAGGGCGGCGAGGAGGCGGCGCTGGAAGTCTGCAACCGGGCGAAGCTGTTCACCCTGGGCGAGTCCCTGGGCGGCGTCGAATCGCTGCTTGAGCACCCCGGCCGCATGACGCACGCCTCGGCGGCCGGCTCCCCGCTGGAGGTCCCGGCCGACCTGGTCCGCCTCTCCGTCGGCATCGAGAACGCGGACGACCTGCTCGCGGACCTGACGCAGGCGCTGGGCTGAGGCGTGGAGCTGGGCTGAGGCAAGAGGGGGCCGGTGCGCCCGGTCCCCTCACCAGCCCTCCAGCGGCGGCGTCGTCCCCGAGGGCGGCGCCTCCCACGGCCGGGCGGCCAGCGCCCACACCGTGAACACCGTCACCGCCGCGACCAGCGTCAGCACCCAGAGCCGGCGCAGCGCCCGCCGCCGGCGCAGCAGCCTGGCTCCCCGCGCCGCCGCCGACGCCGCCAGACCGGCGGGCACCGGCGGATGCGGGCCCTCCAGCATCCGGCGCACCTCGTCCTCGCGACGCCCGGTGCCGCTCACGGCGCGGCCCCCAGCAGCCGGGCCGGGCCCCGGCGGGTGGTCGGGCTCCTGGTGCCGCGCATGGTGGCCACCGACCGGTTGCAGACCGCGCGCACCCGCTCCTCGGGCAGTCCGAGCAGCGCCGCCGTCTGTTCCTCCGGGACCCCCTCGTACAGCCGCAGCACCAGTACGAGCCGTTCCTGCGGGGTCAGCCGGTCCAGCAGGCCGCCGCGCGGCCGGTGGTGGCGCCATGTCTCGCGGGCGAACCTGGCCGCCAGCTCCTGTCGGGTGCGGTTGTACGGGTCCTCGCCCCGCAGCCGCTCCCAGTCGGCGAACGTCCGGGCCAGCGAGGCCGTCAGCAGCCGCAGCGCGCGCGGGTTGGAGCCGGACGCGTCCGCCGGTTCGGCGGTGAGCAGCGTCGCCGTGTGCAGCAGCCGGCCCGCCGCGCCCGCGACGAAGGACTCGAAGTCCTGGGCGCGGTCCCGCCGCGGGCCCGCATGACGCTCTCGCACACATCAATCCGAACGCGCCACGGCCCCCAGGTCAACCCCCGGTACGCGGCGTGCGTTCAGTTCGCGTGCGCCGTCTGGTGCGCGGCCTGCCGGGCCGCCAGCGCCGCGTTGAAGCGGGTGAGCAGCGCGCAGAACGTGTCCCGCTCCTCCTCGGTCCACCCGTCCGTCACCTGTGACATCAACTCCCGCCGCGAGTCCCGGACCTCGTCGAGACGGGCCTGGCCGCGCGGCGACAGCTGGAGCACGACCGCCCGGCCGTCCTCCGGATGCGAGGTCCGCTTCACCAGTCCGGTGTCGACCAGCGGCGCGACCTGCCGGGTCACCGTGGACGAGTCGATCCCCATCCCGGCGGCCAGCGCCTTGACGCCCATCGGACCTTCCAGATCCAGCCGGTTCAGCAGCAGATAGGCCGCCCGGTCCATGGAGTTGCGCACCTGGCCCACCCCGCCGAGGCGGGTCTGCTCGGCCCGGCGGGCGAATACGGCCACCTGATGCTGAAGGGTGTCGAGAACGTGGTCGGGACCCGGGTTTTCCGGGGCAGCGCCCCCGGAAGGAGACGAGGCAGTCGTCATGTCCTGAGGGGGCATGGCCGGGGGCTCTCTTCGTGCGGTGTCGGATGGGTGGGGGACAGAGTACGCGGCCCCGGGGCAACGCGTACCAGTGCTGCACAAACCTGCGGACATCGGCGCAGGACGGCCCCGCAAGCGGCGGCCGGAACCCCTGCGAGCTGCAAGACTTACGGTATGAACTTCCCGTCGCCCGGCAGCTTTCCCCCCGTGATCCTCGATGACGTGCGGGGGGCGCAGAAGATGCTCTCCGGGGTCGCCAGGCTCACCCCGCTCGAAGGAAGCCGCCATCTCTCGGGCCTCGTCGGCGCGCCCGTCCTCTTCAAGTGCGAGAACCTCCAGCGGACCGGGTCGTTCAAACTGCGGGGCGCCTACGTACGCATCTCGGGACTCACCCCGGTCGAACGCGCCGCGGGGGTGGTGGCCGCGAGCGCCGGGAACCATGCGCAGGGTGTCGCCCTCGCGTCTGCGCTCCTCGGCGTACGCTCCACGGTCTTCATGCCCGTCGGGGCACCGCTGCCGAAGGTCGCCGCCACCCGCGAGTACGGCGCCCGGGTGCGGCTGCACGGCACCGTCGTGGACGAGACCCTGGCCGCCGCCCAGGAGTACGCGCGCGAGACCGGCGCGGTGTTCATCCATCCCTTCGACCACGCCGACATCATCGCCGGGCAGGGCACGGTCGGCCTGGAGATCCTGGAGCAGTGCCCCGAGGTCCGGACGATCGTCGTCGGCATGGGCGGCGGCGGGCTCGCGGCCGGCATCGCGGTCGCGGTCAAGGCCGTCCGGCCCGATGTGCGCATCGTCGGCGTGCAGGCGGCCGGCGCCGCCTGCTACCCGCCGTCCCTGGCGGCCGACCGCCCCGTCTCCGTCGGCACGCTCCAGACCATGGCCGACGGCATCAAGGTCGGGCGCCCGGGCGATGTGCCGTTCGCCCTGGTCAGGGACCTGGTGGACGAGGTGCGTACGGTCTCCGAGGACGAGCTGTCCAGCGCCCTGCTGCTCTGCCTGGAGCGGGCCAAGATGGTGGTCGAACCGGCCGGGGCGAGCCCGGTCGCCGCGCTGCTGAGCGACCCGAAGGCGTTCCACGGCCCGGTGGTGGCGCTGCTCTCCGGCGGCAATGTGGACCCGCTGCTGATGCAGCGCATCCTCACCCACGGCATGGCGGCGGCCGGCCGCTACCTCAGCCTGCGGCTGCGGCTCACCGACCGGCCCGGCGCGCTGGCCGCGATGCTGGGCGTTCTCTCGGTCGCCGACGCCAATGTGCTGGACGTCAGCCACGCCCGTACGGACCCCCGGCTCGGCCTCACCGAGGCGGAGGTGGAACTGCACCTGGAGACCAAGGGGCCGGAGCACTGCGACGACGTGAAGGCGGCGCTGCGGGACGCCGGCTATCTGGTGATGGGCTGACACGTATGCCCCCACTTGTGTGTTCATCGGGCATCGCGCCCCCGGCGTACCTAGGATCTGGACCCGAGAGGTAGCCACCCGAACGCACTGGGGGAATCCCATATGCCAGGCGCCATCTACGCCGAAGGGCTCGTCAAGACCTTCGGTGACGTCACCGCACTCGGCGGTGTCGACCTCGACGTGCCGGAAGGCACCGTGCTCGGACTCCTCGGCCCCAACGGAGCCGGCAAGACGACTGCCGTCCGGGTCCTGACGACGCTGCTCAGGCCGGACAGCGGCAGCGCCTTCGTGGCGGGGATCGACGTCCTGAAGCATCCCAACGAGGTGCGGCGCTCGATCGGGCTCTCCGGCCAGTTCGCCGCCGTGGACGAATATCTGACCGGCCGCGAGAACCTGCGCATGGTCGGCCAGCTCTACCAGATGAGCGGACGCGCGGCGAAGGCCCGGGCGGGCGAGCTGCTCGACCGGTTCAATCTGGCCGACGCGGCGGACCGCCCCGCCAAGACGTACTCCGGAGGCATGCGCCGCCGCCTCGACCTGGCGGCGGCGCTCGTCGTGTCGCCGCCGGTCATGTTCATGGACGAGCCGACGACCGGGCTCGACCCGCGCAACCGCCAGCAGCTCTGGGAGGTCATCGAGGAGCTGGTCGCCGGCGGTACGACCCTGCTGCTGACCACGCAGTATCTGGAGGAGGCGGACCACCTCGCCCACGACATCTGCGTGATCGACCACGGACGCGTCATCGCACGCGGCACCTCCGACCAGCTCAAGGCCCGCATCGGCGGCGAGCGCGTCGAGGTCGTCGTACACGACCCCGGGCAGATCGAGCCGGCCCGCACCGTCCTCAACCGCCTCGGCGAGGGCGAGACCGCCGTCCTGCCGAACATGCGCAAGCTGACCGTCCCGGTCGACGGCGGCGCCAAGCTCCTCGCCGAGGTCATCCGCGACCTGGACGCCCAGGGCGTGGAGATCGACGACATCGGGCTGCGCCGCCCCACCCTGGACGACGTGTTCATCTCCCTCACCGGCCACGCGGCCGAACAGGAGAAGAACGAGGCCGGGAACCCCGGAACGGAGACGGAGAAATGAGCGCCCTCAGCGAAGCCCGTACCGCCGCCCCACGCCCGGGCGGCGGCATCGGCCAGTCGGTCCGCGACTCGCTGGTCATCGGCAAGCGGAACCTGATCCGGATGACCCGGATTCCCGAGATGATCCTGTTCGGGATCATCCAGCCGGTCATGTTCGTGGTGCTCTTCACCTACGTGTTCGGCGGCTCGATCGCCATCCCGGGCGCGGGCGTCAGCGCCGGCGCGTACAAGGAATTCCTGATGGCGGGCATCTTCGCGCAGACCGTCACCTTCGCCACGGCGGGCGCCGGCGCGGGCATCGCGGAGGACATGCACAAGGGCCTCATCGACCGGTTCAGGTCGCTACCGATGGCCCGGGGCGCGGTGCTGACCGGGCGGACGCTGGCCGACCTGGTGCAGACCGCCGTCACGCTCGTCGTCCTCGCGGGAGTCGCGCTGCTCGTCGGCTGGCGCACCCACGAGAACATCGGCAAGGTCCTCGGCGGCTTCGGCCTGCTGCTCCTGCTCGGCTACGCGTTCACCTGGATCGGCGCGCTGATCGGCCTCACCGTCCGCACCCCGGAGGCGGCCACCTCCGGCGGCCTGATCTGGCTCTTCCCGCTGACGTTCATCTCGAACGCCTTCGTGCCGGTCAACGGGATGCCGACGTTCCTCCAGTACGTCGCCGAGTGGAATCCGTTCAGCGCGACGGTGGCGGCGGCCCGCGAACTGTTCGGCAACACGATCGCGGGCGTCCCGAAGTCGGTGACCGGCGCCTGGCCGATGGAGCACCCCGTCTGGGCCTCGCTGATCTGGTCCGTGCTGATCATCGTGGTCTTCCGGACCCTGGCCGTACGCAAGTACCGCTCCGTCTCCCACTGAGGGCGCCGGAGCCCCGGACACGGAAGAGCCCCGGCCGCATCGCGCGGCCGGGGCTCTCCCACGTACGGATCAGCCGGTGTACGGCTTCGCCGACAGGATCTTCACCGTGGCGGTCTTGCCGTTCGGCAGCTCGTAGTCGGCGTTGTCGCCGGTCTTCTTGCCGTTCACGCCCACGCCGAGCGGCGACTGCGGGGAGTACGTCTCGATGTCCGCGCTCGCGTACTCACGGGAGGCGAGAAGGAAGGTCATGGTGTCGTCCTCGTCGCCGTCGAAGGCGATCGTCACGACCATGCCGGGCTCGACCACGCCGTCGTCGGCCGGCGCCTCGCCGACCTTCGCGTGTTCGAGGAGCTGGGTCAGCTGGCGCACCCGGAGCTCCATCTTGCCCTGCTCCTCCTTGGCCGCGTGGTACCCGCCGTTCTCGCGCAGGTCCCCCTCCTCACGGGCCGCCGCGATCTTGACGGCGATCTCCGTGCGCGCGGGACCAGACAGGTGCTCCAGCTCGGCCTTGAGCTGGTTGTACGCCTCCTGCGTGAGCCAGGTGACGTTTTCGCTGGTCTGGGTCACAGGGTGCTCCTCGTCGGTACTGGGAATACAAAGCAACGCCCTACCCGCAAGCATGCGCTGCTACGGGTGGGCGAAACCACGAGCCTAACAATTCACCGGGAAAAGGGGGAGAAGGCAAAGGTCCCGACCGTGGAAACCGCAGGTCAGGGCCGTTTAAATGGGGTTAAGACGGGCGTGCTGCGGTCAACGCGGCGCCCCGTCGTCCGCCGTGCAGCCCAGCAGCTCGACGGCGGTCGCCCGGGACGTCGTCCGCAGGGTCAGGATCCTGTCGATCCGGCTGCTGTCGTCATCGAAACGGAAGTCCTTGCGGGCGACCTCCGTGCCGTTCTCGCTGAGCGAGCGGAGGGTGCAGTAGCCCTGGTCGTCCCGGCCCTTGCGGACCTCAAGGTGTACCTCGACGCGTTCGTCCGAGGTGACCTTGAACTTGATCATCTCGGCGCTGAGGCCCTTGCCCCCCACGTAGTCGTAGCCGATCCAGCCGATCACGCCCAGCAGGGCGGCGCCGAGCACCGCACCGATGATCTTGAGCTTGCGGTCCGCGCGCTGGTCCGCGGAGCGGCCGTAGCGGTTCTCGGGAAGCGTCTCGCGCACCGCCGTCATGATCGTTCCTCCCGTACCGGGGATCGAGGAATTTTCCACCCCCCGGTTCGGTCACTATAGAAGTTGCACTTCGCGACCAATCACTGAGGATCGAGTCTTGACTGAGCAGCTTCGACTGATGGCCGTACACGCTCACCCCGACGACGAGTCGAGCAAGGGCGCGGCCACCATGGCCAAGTATGTGTCCGAGGGGGTGGACGTGCTGGTCGTGACCTGCACGGGAGGCGAGCGCGGCTCCATCCTCAACCCGAAACTCCAGGGCGACGCCTACATCGAGGAGAACATCCACGAGGTGCGCCGCAAGGAGATGGACGAGGCCCGGGAGATCCTGGGCGTGAAGCAGGAATGGCTCGGCTTCGTGGACTCGGGCCTGCCCGAGGGCGACCCGCTGCCCCCGCTCCCCGAGGGCTGCTTCGCCCTGGAGGACGAGACCGTCGCGGCCGGCCGCCTGGTGGCGAAGATCCGCGCGTTCCGGCCGCAGGTCATCACCACGTACGACGAGAACGGGGGCTACCCGCACCCCGACCACATCATGACCCACACCATCTCGATGATCGCCTTCGAGGGCGCGGCGGACACCGAGAAGTTCCCCGAGGCCGAGTTCGGCCCCGCCTGGGCGCCGCGGAAGCTCTACTACAACCAGGGCTTCAACCGGCCGCGCACGGTCGCCCTGCACGAGGCGCTGCTCGCCCGCGGCATGGAGTCGCCGTACGGGGAGTGGCTGGAGCGGTGGAAGGAGTTCGGGCGCGCCGAGCGCACCCTGACCACGCACGTGCCGTGCGCGGACTTCTTCGAGATCCGTGACAAGGCGCTGATCGCGCACGCCACGCAGATCGATCCGGACGGCGGCTGGTTCCGCGTCCCGATGGACATCCAGCGGGAGGTCTGGCCGACCGAGGAGTACGAGCTGGCGAAGTCTCTGGTCGATACCTCCCTCCCCGAGAGCGACCTCTTCGCGGGCATCCGCGACAATGCCTGATATGTACGCGACTCAGGCACTGACGAACCTCGTCCCGCTCGCCGAGGAACTCGACAAGAACAAGGTGACCCCCGGGGTCCTCGGCTTCATCGTCTTCGCGGCGCTCGCCGTGGGCGTGTGGGCGCTCATGAAGTCGATGAACCGGCACATGGGGCGGGTGAACTTCGAGGAGACCCCGGCGGCGTCGGACCCGGCGGCGGCCGAGGAGCCGGCCGAGCCGGTGTCCGCGAAGCGGAAGTAGGACGGCGGGGCGCCCGGGTGCGCCCCGCCCGCCGTGTCCCCGAGCGCCGGACGGATCAGACGCTCACGCCCATGATCTCCCGGGTCCGCCGGGACGGCGTCAGGTGCAGCGACCACGCCTGCCAGCCCGTTTCCAGGTCCGCGCCCCGGTCCAGGACCACCCGGTAGGTGTCCGCGCAGTCGTCCACCTTGGGGTCCCTGGCCGGGTGGCCGGCCGCGCGCAGCTCGGCCAGCTCCTGCTGGGCGACCACCGTGCCCACCTCGGCGCCGCCCGGTGAGGCGTACGGCAGCAGCGTGCACCGCAGGAAGCGCGCCCAGTCCGCGCCGCGCGCGTCCCCGTACGACTCGAACAGGGCGACCGCCTCGTCGCACAGCCCGAGGGCCTGGGGCGTCCGCTGGTTGCCCGCGTCGATCAGCGCGAGGTCCAGGCAGCTCCACGCCTCGCCGTGGGCGACCCCGATGCGCCGGAAGTCCGCCCGCGCGTCGGCCAGCAGCTGGCGGGCGAACCCGGAATTGCGCAGGTTGCCCGTCTGCGCGGCCCGCTGGTCCCGGGTGACGCGCCCCGAGTGGTGCCGGGCGCACGCCAGACCGTAGACATCGCGCATCCGCGAGAACATCGTGCGGGCCCGCTCCAGATGCCGCACGGCCTCCACCGTGTCACCGGTCTCCTCCAGCGCCTGGCCCAGGTAGTACAGCGTCCACGCCTCGCCGCGCGCGTCCTCGTTGTCGCGGTGCCGGGCCAGGGCGGCGGCCAGCTGCTCGACGGCCGCGCCGGGCTCGCCGGCCAGCAGCCGGGCCCGGGCCAGCTGGGTCGTCGCCCACGCCTCGCCGCGCTCGTCCCGGGTCCGCCCGTACAGATCGAGGGCGGCGCGCAAAGCGGTCTCGGCCTGCTCCACCTCGCCCAGGCGCAGCCGGACCTGGCCCGACTGGAAGCGGGTCCACGCCTCGCCGTGCAGCGACTCGCCCTCGCGGTGCAGGGTGAGCGCGGTGTCCAGCAGGGCGACCGCCTCGGCCAGATCGCCCCGGTCGCGTTCGACGGCGGCCAGCGCGTGCAGCGACCAGGCCCGGTCCGCGTCCTGCCCGGCGGCGAGCTGGAGCGCCATCGCCTCGCGGAGCCGGGCCGCCGCCTCGGTCAGATTGCCCTGGTGGTGCAGCGTGATGCCGAGGGAGCACAGCGCCAGCGCCGTACCGGCGTCGTTCTGCGCCTCCCGGTACAGGCCGACGACGGACGACAGCGTGCTGCGGGCCTTGTCCAGCTCGCCGAGCTGCCGGGCCGCGATGCCCGTACGCCACTGCACCGACCGTTCCAGAAGCCCCTGGTCGACCGCCTGGGACAGCTCGCTGATCTCACCCAGCCGGTAGAGGTCGCCGCGCAGCAGGCAGTAGTCGCACAGCGCGCCGAGCAGGGCGAGCACCGCCGCCTGGTCGACGCCCTCCGCGTGGCGCAGGGCGGAGGTGATGAAGCTCGACTCGTCGTCCAGCCAGCGCAGGGCCGCGTCCAGCGAGCTGAAGCCGTGCGAGCCGAACTGACCGGCCCGGGTCGACATCTTGCCGTCCACCATCCGGATCACCGCACCGGCCAGCTCCGCGTAGTTCGCGATCAGCCGCTCCTGCGCGGCGGCCCGCTCCGCCGGCTCCTCCTCGTCCAGCAGCCGGGCCAGCGCGAAGCCGCGTACGAGATCGTGCAGCCGGTAGCGGGAGCCGCGCACATGGTCGAGCAGCCCGGCCCCGGACAGGGCCGTCAGCAGCCGGCCGGCCTCCTGCTCGTCGGCGGAGAGCAGCGCCGCGGCCGCCGCCGCGCCCAGGCTCGCCCGGCCCGCCAGCGCGAGCCGCCGCAGCAGCCGCCTGGCCTGCTCGGGCTGGTCGGTGTAGCGCAGCCACAGGGCGCGCTCGACGGGCGGCACCGGGCCGTACGCGGCGAGGTCCGCCGCCAGCACGTCCGCCGTACGCGCCCCGAGCGCGGAACCGGCGACGCGCAGCGCCAGCGGCAGCCCGCCGCACAGCTCGGTGATCGCCTCGCTGGACGGATAGTCGTACGGACCCGGCTCGGCCTCCTGCGAGACCCCGCGCAGCAGCTCCTCCGCACCGCCCGGATCGAGCGCCCCGACCTCCAGCCGGTGCACCCAGGCGGGCAGCGAATCGGGCAGGTCCAGCGGCTCGCGGGTGGTGACCAGGACCAGGCTGTCCGAGCGCTCCGGGATCAGCGTCGCGACCTGCTCCGCGTCCCGGGCGTCGTCCAGGACGATCGTCACGGCGGTGCCCGTCAGATGCTGGTGGTACAGCTCGCCGAGCCGGCGCACCTGCTGCTCGGCGGACGCGCTGTCCCGGAACAGCAGCTGCTCACGGGGCGCGCCCAGCCGGTTCAGCAGATGCAGCAGCGCGTCCCGGGTCGGCAACGGTGCCTCGCCCTCCGCGTTGCCCCGCAGGTCCACCACGCACGCGCCCTTGAACTGGTCCCTCAGCTCGTGCGCCGCCCGTACGGCGAGCGTGGTGCGCCCGGCGCCCGGCGGGCCGTGCAGCACGACAACGGTCGGCTTCGTCTCGGTCGACGCGCGGGCCGCGTGCACCCACTGGCCGATGCGGGCCAGCTCGGCCCGCCGCCCCGCGAACAGCCCGTCGGCCGCCGGGAGATGGCCGAACGACTGCTCAAGCAGCGACCGCATCCGCGCGGCCGCGCTGCGGTCCCCGCCGCGCAACGGGGTGCGGGCCTTGGCGGCGGCCTTCTTCGCCGGGGCTCGGGTGGTGGCGGTGAGCATCCGCTGCTGGTCGAGGAACGGGCGGATGCCCCGTACGTCCAGGGCGGCCAGCCATTGCAGCCGCAGCTGCTCCGGAGTGGCGCCCGCCCGGTCGGCCGGCCGGTGCGAGGCGGTGGCCTTGGCGACCGTCGCGGTGGCCCCCGCCACGGCGACGACCGCGCCCGCGCCGAGCGCGAGCCCGGACGCCGTACCGAGCGCCACATCGGCGCCGAAGGCCGCGGCGGCGGCGACACCGGTCACCAGTAACGGCGTCGCCATGCTCTCCCGGCTGAAGCGCTGTCCGCTCGCCGAGGCGTCGAGCGCCTGCGTATACGCCGCGTACTCCTCGGCCGCGCCCTCCGCGATGGTGTCGAGCGCGGCCCGCGCCCGGGTCAGCAGGACGGACGGGTCCGTCCGCCCGCCGCTGCGCCGCGCCTCTTCCTCCACGGCCCGTACCAACAGCCGTTCCGCGTCGGCCCGGTGGCCGTCTCTCAACTGCATCCGTGTCCCCCTCCGGCTTCGCTGGTCGCGAGGTCCAGTGTCCTTCGTGCGACGCGTCTGCGCGAGGGAGGGGGAGCGGCCCACCGCCCGGGAACGCCGGTGGGCCGCTGGGGGGTTGGGTCAGTGCATCAGGTTGTCGCAGCTGCTCACCCACTTGTGGGAGCGGATGTTGTAAATACCGCTTCGACCGGTCGAGCGGAAGGCGAGCGCGGTCGCCTCCCCGTCCGGGCGCCACCTTGATGTGCTCCCCGGCACCCTCGGGGTTCTCGACGGCATAGGTCGCCGTACGGCTGAGATTGCTGAGCGACCAGTACGTGTCCGTCGCGACGATCTCGCCCGCGCAACGCGACACCCCGTCATGCGGAATCCCCAGGCCCCGCCCGGACACCCCGCGACCGGACCGTTACCCCTTTCCGGGCGCCTCTCTGGGATTCCGGTACACGATCTTGCCCTTGCCGTCCGCCATCAGGTACGCGGTGCCGTACGCGTCGCTGACGTACAGGGAGACGGCGGATCCCTTGATCTCGGGGTCGTAGCCGAGGATCAGATGGCTGCGTTCGGCGTTCTCGATGCCCAGTTCGGACTGGGCCCTGGGCCACAGGTCGTCCAGCAGGTCCCAGTCGAACGCGGCCATGTCGACGGCGTCCGGTGTGCTGACCGTCCCGGCCGGGGTGCCGCCCTCGACCTTGTCGCCCCGGTAGTCGTAGCCGATCCGCACCTCCGGCCGGTCCTTGCGCTGGACGCTGACCGAGACCAGATAGCCGTGCGCGGTCACCTGCTGGACGACGGTGCCGCCGGTCTTCGCCTTCAGCGCGGCCACCGCCTCGCGCATGCCCTTCGGGGTGAGGAAGTAGCCGTCCGACCGGTGCTTCGGCGAGGCGCCACCGGTGGCCGTCCCGGCCTTGTCCACGAGCCCCGGCAGGTAGTGCACCCCGGCACCGATCAGGGCCAGGACGACGGCCAGTTGTACGAGGGTGAGGAGGAGGCGGCGACGGGGGCGGCTGGTGGGAGGAGGGGGCGCGGGGGTCTCGTCGGTGCGGTCCGGGACGGCGTCGGAGGGCTCGGCCGCGGACGGTTGCGCGTCGGTGGGGTGCCCCGCGTCGGACGGTTGCGCCGCGTCGGGGCGGGGGAGGGGCGCGGAGCGGGTCGGCAGGTCGGCGTATCCGGGTGCGTCCGGCGCGGGGTTGGGCGTGGGGCTGGGCGCGCCCGCCCCCGTATCGGCGCGGCCGCCGCCCGCCGTGCCCGCCTCCACCGCCGCGAGCAGCCGTTCCAGTTCCGCCGCGTCCGGGCGGGCGGCGGGGTCGCGGTGCAGGAGGGCGGTCAGCACGGGGGCGAGCGCCCCGGCGCGGGCGGGCGGCGGCACGGACTCCTCCAGCACCGCGGTGAGGGTCGCCAGGACCGTGCCGCGCCGCATCGGATGGGCGCCCTCCACCGCGACGTACAACAGCATGCCGAGCGACCAGAGGTCGGACGCGGGATCGCCCTCCCGGCCGCGCAGCCGCTCGGGCGCGATGTACTCGGGGGAGCCGATCAGCGCGCCGGTCGTGGTCAGCGTGGACAGCTCGCCCAGCGCGGCGATCCCGAAGTCGGTGAGGACCGGGCTGCCGTCCTCCCGGATGAGCACGTTGGCCGGCTTCACATCGCGGTGCAGGATGCCCGCGGAGTGCGCCGCGACCAGGCCGGCCAGCACTCCCCGGCCCAGCCGGGCGGCCTCGGCCGGCGCCAGCGGTCCGCGCTCCAGCCGGTCGGCGAGCGAGCCGCCGGGCACCAACTCCATGACCAGCCACGGAAACCGCACCTCCGGGCCGGTGACGATATGGAAGATGGTCACCACCTGGGGATGCCGCAGCCGCGCGAGCGCCCGGGCCTCCCGCAGCACCCGTTCCCGCAGCACGGCCGCCTCCGCCGAGCCGTTCTCCGCGATCCTCGGATCGAGCGGGCGCACCTCCTTGAGCGCCACCTCACGGTGCAACTCCATGTCGCGCGCCCGCCACACGAGGCCCATGCCCCCGCCGCCGAGCCGTTCCAGCAACTCGAACCGCCCGTCGACGGCCCGCCGCCCCGCCCCCTCCGCCGTCGTCATGCGGCCCACCCTACGAAAGCCCGGCTCCGCGCTCTACGCCTGCGGGTGGCTCAAAGCGGCGAGTGAGTGGAAGCCCCTCTCGTACCAGACGAGCGGGCTGCCCTCGCCGGACTCCGCCTCTGCCACCCGCCCCACCAGAATGGTGTGGTCGCCGGACTCGTACTGCGCGTCCGTCTCGCATTCGAGGGTGCACAACGCGCCCTGGATCAGCGGCGTCCCATGGCCGGTACGGGTGACGGCGACATCCTGGAACTTGTCGTCCGACGAACTCGCGAAGCGCTGCGCCAGCGGCCCCTGGTCGGACGCGAGGACGCTGACCCCGAAACGGTATCCCTGCTCGAAGGCCGGGTGGCAGCGGGCGTTCCGGGCCAGGCAGACCAGTATCAGCGGGGGATCAAGGGAGACAGAGGTGAACGAACTGGCGGTGAAGCCGTGATCCGCACCTCTTCCGTCGGTCGTCGTCACCACGGTGACGCCCGAGGTGAACCGGGCCATGACGGCACGAAAGTCCTGTGAGGTCACTACGGGCGGTGCGGTCATGGACACAGCTCCCTTGTCGCGTGACGCGGCCGGTGGAGTGGTGCGGTGGAAGGGTGGTCGGCGGGTGCGGAAGTGTCGGCACACGGCAGGGGCGCCGTACCCGTCGCCCCTGCCGTGACAAGCGGCTCCACGACGTCAGTCCGAAGCCGGCTTCTTCGTGGAGGGCGCGCCCACCTGCCAGTCGACGGGCGGCGGAGTGCCGTTGAGCAGCCAGTCGCCGACCGCCCGCTGCTTGAATATCGAGGGGTTGTGGCTGGCGACCGTCCTGGAGTTGCGCCAGTGCCGGTCCAGCGCGCGACCGGTGCTCGTCGCCGAGGCGCCCAGCGCGTCGAACAGCAGGGTCGCCGAGCGCGGCACCAGCTCGGAGAGCATCACCTGTGCCTGCTCGGAGCGGATCTCCGCCACCAGGTTCGCCTCGCGGTCCTCCTCCGAATCACGCCCGGCGAGGCCCGTCTCCGAGGCCCGCTGCAACGTCTCCGCCACTCCCCGGGCCAGCGACCGCGCCGTGTAGGCGATGGAGGAGATCTCTCCCACGACCGACTGGATGTTCGGGTCGTCCTTGGCGAGAAGCGCGGAACTGTGCGAGTAGTTCCGTTGGCGGTTCTGCACCGCCGCCACGATGTCCCGCTCGACGGCGACGGCGATACCGGCCTGCACGACGAGCAGAATCCACTGGTAGAGCGGCGTCTGATAGCGGATGCGCTCATCGAAGGAGGCGACGTCGCGAGGGTCGACACTCGCCTCTTCGAAGAACAACGTGCCCGTGCCGGTGGTGCGTTGGCCGAAGCCGTCCCAGTCGTCGTGGACCGTGACGCCCGACTGACGCATCGAGACGAATCCGGCCACGCTCCGGTCCTCGTAGATCCCGGAGACATCCGCCCAGTCCGCGAAAATGGAACCGGTGGTGTAGTGCTTCTTGCCGGAGACCGTCATCTCGCCGTCCCGCAGGGCGAAGAGCGTGTTCTTCTGCCCCATCGCGATCGGGCCGGCCTCCGACCAGGCGTTGCCGACCATCTGTCCGTCGAGGAGCCGGGGCAGCCACCGCTTGCGGTAGTCCTCGTCCGGCCGGTGCACGACGTCCTCCACGAAGGCGATGTGGCCCCGGAAGATCTGCGGAATGTTGGAGTCGGCCGCCGCCAGCTCGATGAGCACGTCCCCCCACTCGGGAATCGTGAGCCCGTCACCGCCCCATTCCTTCGGGATGCGCAGCCGGCTGAAACCCGCGTCGGCCACGGCCCGCACCTGCTCCCGCGGCAGCTCGCGGCCACCGTCACGCGCGACCGCGCCCGCGGCCAGGTCCTTCGCCAGCGCCAGCACACTCGCCTCGGCCGATACGGTGGATGAGAGATCGGATGTCATCTACTTGGCATCCTTCCCGGGCTTCCGCACCACCTGCAACGTCGAGTTGCCGAAGGCTTCCGTGTCCGTGTCGAGGCGCGCGAACTCCTCGAAGCCCGCGGCGGCCAACTCGGCGAGCAGCGATTCCGCGGAACGCTCGGAGTAGTGCAGCACCTCAAGGTCGATGGGCTTGCGCTCGCCGTCGATCTCGACATAGCGGGTGATGGTGCGCCCGGGCACCAGGTCGGCGGCGATGTCGTCGTAGTCCTTGATGGTGTGGAAGCCGCGCCCCCACTCCGAAGCACAGTGGTCGACGATGAAGTGGCCACCGGGGCGCAGCACGTCGAAGACACGGGCGATGTGCCGTGCCCGGTCCTCCGCCCGGTCGAGCATGTGCAGCGCACCCATGTTGAGGGCCAGATCGAAGGACTCCGCCGGCACGTCGCGCAGGAAGATGATGTCCTTCTCGATGAACCCGTCGGCGGGCAGCCCCTGCTCCCGCGCACGCCGGCGCGCATTCTCCAGGGCGCTGTGTGACACGTCGAAGGAGGTCACCGTACGGCCTGTTCGGCTGCCCAGCAGAAAGAGGCTGTCGCGCCCCTCGCCGGTGCCCAGGTCCACGATGTCACCCTTGAACAGATCCGGGTGCCGCGCCAGGATCTCGCGCAGGCTCGCGTTCTCGGAGGCATCCTCCCAGGACGCCGCGCCGTGCTCGTACACCTTCGCGTAGCGGTCCTCGTACCCGAAGTAATAGCCCTTCTCCGTCACGTACTTGCGCATCGCGGAGACGATCGGGTAGTCCGGCGATATGGTGCGCTGCTGCGGCACCGCCGTGCTCTCGTTGCTGTACTCCGTCTGCGGCAGCACGGCCGTCAGCAAAAGCTTCTTCCCCGCCGCGATGCTGATCTTCTCGCCGACGCCGATGACCGTCACGGCCTCGCGCAACTCCTCCTCGGAGTAGCCGTCGTCGGGCAGATAGTAGAAGCCGAGCCTGCCCCGGGTGACCGTCAGTGACGCGGGCTCCGGATAGTCGAGTTGCACGACCTCGTTCGCGTCCATGGCGACAGTGATCTTCTCAGTCATCGTTCCCCTTGATTCTCCGAGGATGCCCCGTCCTTCGGGACGGGGAGGAATGGGTCCTTGGAGCGGAGCCGCGAAGCGGCGGAGTTCGCTCCACATCGGTCCTGGCCTGTGCTTTCTTTCGTTGTCAGTGGGGGCTGTTAGGTTGCGGATCATGGCGACGAAAGCGGCAGTTGGTCAGGGGCCCGGGCGTGCCCGGTACACCTTTCGGCTGCGTGTGTCGTCGGCGGCGCTCGCCCGGCTGGAGGGTGAGTGGGCGCGGTGTCGGTGGGTGTGGAACGAGTGCGTGGCGATGTCCCGCAAGGTCCACGCCGCGAATCGCGACGCCGCTGAGAAAGCGACGTGTGGTCCGGGCCGGCTGGACAGATTGCTGACCGAGGCCCGGCAGTCGATGCCCTGGTTGCGTGGAGGTGCGTCGGTACTGCAGCAGCAGACCATCCGTGACTTCGCCACGTCCCGCGCCAAGGCGCTCAAGGACATCAAGGCGAAGCTGCCGCTCCGGCGGCGGGCCGGGATGCCCCGGATCAAGCGGAAGCGGGACGCACGGCCCACGCTGAACTACACCCGGCGCGGCTTCCGCCTCAAGGACGGCCGCCTGCACCTCGCCGGCGGCATCGTCCTGACGGTCGTATGGTCCCGCAAGCTGCCATCCGTGCCGTCCTCGGTGCGGGTGTACCGGGACAGCGTGGGGCATTGGTACGCGTCGTTCGTCGTCGCCACCGAACCTCAGCCGCTCCCCGCCACCGGGCGTGTGCTCGGTGTGGACTGGGGTGTGAAGGAGACCGCGACTACCACATCGGACGCCCACGACCTGCCCCACCCCGGTCATGGGAAGAGTGCGGCGCGGAGGCTGGGGCGGTATCAGCGGATGATGGCCCGCCGCCGCCCGGCCAAGGGCAAAGCCGCGTCCAAGGGCTACCGCAAGGCCCAACGGCAGGCCGCGAAGGTGCACAAGAAGGTGGTCCGGCAGCGGCAGGACACCGCTCGCAAGTGGGCCAAGACGGTGGTCCGTGACCACGATGCCATCGCCGTCGAGGACTTCCGCCCGAAGTTCCTGGCGAAGACCAGCATGGCCCGCAAAGCAGCCGACGCCGCGATCAGCGCCACCAAGACCGCCCTGATCGAGATGGGCCGTAAGCACGGGCGGGACGTCCGTCTCGTGCATCCCGCACAAACCACGATGGACTGCGCACGGTGCGGTGCGAGAACCAAGCACGCACTTCCCCTTTCGGAACGTACCTACACCTGCACCACATGCGGAGCCGTGTCCCCGAGGGACAAGAACTCCGCGCGCGTGATGCTGGTCCGGGCTGGTCTCAACCCGGCTGGTGCCGATCGTGTAAGAGCCGGTAGACCGCAGGTCCCCAGCCAACGTGAGCCAGGAATCCCCGCCCTCCAAGGGCGGGGAGGATGTCAATTTCCCGTCTGTGCGTGAATGTGAGAACTGAACAGCTCGATGGGCTTGCTGCCGCGGAGATGGGCGTCGGCCGCATCCCGGGTCCAGTGGAAGATGTTCTGCTGCACCTTGCTGCCGCCGATGCTCAACCGCTGCTGTTCCAGGGCGAGGTTCATGACCCGGGAGGAGGTCGCGTAATCCTGCTGCGCGAAGGCCGCGATGCCCTCGAAGAGGGGCCGGCACACCGAGTGGAAGAACTCCGGCGACTCCCGGGTGCGGCAGGAGGCCACGATCCTGTCGAAGAGGCGGTAGTCCTCGACCTTCGCGAACGCCATCGCCGCGTGCAGGTCGTTGAAGACGTAGTTCGGGTCCGTCGCGTAGGCGCCCCAGGCGTCCGCGAGCGTCGACCACTGGGGCGACAGCAGCTCGGAGAAATCCGGTCCGCCCAGCATCTCCAGCCGCCACAGCAGGGCGACCGCGTCGAGGTCCTCCTGGGCTCCCGCCCGCGACTTGCGGCGTACCTCCAGCTGGTAGCAGCGCAGCGCCTCGTCCAGTTCGCCCTCACCGAGCAGCCCGATGGCGAAGTGCCACCACATGTGGATGCGCATCGGCTCCGCCGCACCCCACCCGTTGGAGTAGTGCGAGATGGACGCGCGCGCCGACCGGTGGTCGTGCAGCCGCTGGAGCACATGCACCTTGGCGTGCAGTGCGTAGACATCATCGGGATTGACGCTCATCGCACGCTCGGCGGAGACGATCGCGTCGGAATACTCCCCGCATTCCTCCAGCGCGAAGGCGAGAAGGCCGTCACAGAGGCCGGCGGCGCGACGGGTCATCGTGGTGCGCAGTTTGGCGAGGACGCGGCCCGTCTCCAGCATTCCTTCGTCGTCGCCCAGGGAGAAGTCGGCCATATGCGCGAGGAAGCCGTTGAGCAGTGCGTGCTCTCCGCCGGAGTTCTCCAGGCTGCTCGCCAGCATATCGCGAGCACTCGGTAAATCCCCGCGCGCCCAGCTCAGCACGGCTTCGCGGGTGGTGCGGTATTCGGGATCGAGGGATTGGGGGGCAATCGATTCGAGAACATCGATTGCCTCACGACATCGTGCGGCCTCCATTGTGGTGACGCCTTCGGCGGCAGCCACGAGGCCGTGGTGGGGGTCAGCGCCTCGAAGAGTGTGAGGGTCGAGGCGGAGGGCGACTAGATCTTCAACGATGCTATCCATGTTCGGCACCCCTGGAACGAGTACGACATAACGAGGACGAGTACGAACGGCGCGATCCACACCAGTGGTTGCGCCGCACCGAGAACGAGGAAGACGACGGCCAGGACGGGAATCGCCGTGGCATTGCCGAGGGCGACCGCATGGCCGGTGACAGCGGAGTCGTGATGGGTGGCGGTGTACTCGCGCAGCGCGATGCGCAGCGCGCCGAAGCCGGTCCCCAGCGCGAAGGTGGAGAGCGCCATCGCGATGACGGCGGCTCCACCCGTCGGCAGGGCCCACAGGACCCCGCCCAGTACGGTGCAGGCGATCACCAGCTTCGAGAGGGTGGGGGAGGACAGTCGCGTACGGGCCGACAGCACACCGGAGACGATGACGCCGATGCCCAGGCAGGCGTCCACGACGGCGACCGCGACCAGGCCGGCGCCGCGGTCACTGACCTGGAGCGGCAGCATCAGATTGAACGCGCCCAGCACCGGCCAGACGAGCGCGAACGTGGCGATCAGACGCCGGGGAGCCGCAGGCTTCACCGGGGGTCCGGCCGCCGCCTCCGCCTCCGCCTCCGCCTCGGGCTCGTCGGCCGTGGCCGGGACCGCGGCCGCACCCGCTCCCGGCCAGCTGAACGCCGCGACCAGCACAAAACCCGCCGTCAACGCCTGGACGATGCCGCGGGTGCCCACCAGCCCGATGATCACGGGGGCCAGCAACGGCCCGATCATCAGCGCCGCCTGATTGGCCGACATGGTGACGGAGCTGGCCCACGACACATCCTGCCGACGCTTCTCCTCGTTGAACCAGCTTTCCCAGCTCGCCTCCAGGGAAAAGAAGCCGATCCACATGAAGAGATTCGCCACGACCAGCCCGGTGGGATTCTCGACGAGAAAACTGACCACGAACGCGATCATGGCCACATAAAGCAGAGACAGCACAGAAAGCAGCTGTCCCGAGATAGTAATGCGGCGGAGTACGAGTGGAACCGCCAGTGCCGGCAGATATGACAACAGCGTCGAAACGACCAACCGCCAGTATCCTCCGCCTTCCGCTGTCGCGATCTGCCAGTTGATCACGACGAGGAAAGTGCCGGCGAAGAGGCGGTAAGCGGTCGAAACGATGGTATAGCGCATCATAGCTGTCGGCAAGGCTTTTTCCATGACTTCAATTTCGGCTCAGCCGAAGATTTCATCGGAGAGCGTATCCGCGATCTTGACGGGCATCAGGGTGCGTTCGGTGAAGATTTCGTCCCACGCGATTTCGACCACGCCGTCCCGGGTGGTCCAGTCCGCGACGGGCTTCGCGACATCGCCGGGCGCCTTGGACACATGGACGGAGACCACGTTCTCGGGAAGCTTCTCGGGAATTCTCACGGAGGCGATCTCTCCCGGCCGCGCCTTCAGGAAGGCCACGGCGCTGCTGCGGGTGGGCTCGCCGCGCACCAGCGGGAAGGGATCGATCCCCAAGTAGGAGGCCACATGCAGGGTGTACGGGTTGTACCCGTAGGCACGCTCCAGCTGGTCCATGATGCCGTCACCGCCGGGACGGGCCGCGGCCTCGATGAGCCACGGAGCGCCCTTGCTGTCGAATTTGACCTCGACGTGCGCGATCCCGTGGTCGATTCCCAGGACCTCGCACGCCTTTTCCGCCAAGGTCGTCAGCGCCTTGTCGCCCGTACGGTGACTGGGCACGAGGTGCCCCAGCTCGGCGAACACGGGGGGATCCGAGAGGTACTTCTCGGTCACCGTGAGCGTCTTGCGCCGGTCCCCGTGACAGAGCACCTCGACGGAGACCTCCTCCAGGGAGTCCACGTACTGCTCGACCAGGTAGTGGGTGCCCTCGATGGGGAAATCGTCGCGGTAGCGCTCGATGTGTTCCACCGAGGCCGCGAATGCGGCGATCGCCTCGTCGCGCGTATGGGCGAGGCTGACCCCGCCGCTGCCGCTGAAGTCGGCGGGCTTGAGCACGACCGGGTATCCGATCTCCCCGGCCGCCGCGAGCATCTCCGCTTCGGAGGTGACGGCGATGGAGCGCGGAGTCGGCAGATCCGCCGCCTCGAAACGTGCCTTCATCGCGTACTTGTCGCGTGTGACATGTGCGGAATCCGTGGAGAGTCCGGGCAATCCGTATTCCTTCGCCACGGCACTCGCCGTCGGTACACCCCAGTCGTTGATCGGCACGACCGCCGCCAGATCCCAGCCGCGCCGTTTCCACTCGGCGACCGCCGTGAGCACGGAATCCGCGTAACCGTCGTCCGCCGCAATCACTCGGTCGAAGAAGCGCTGTGGGGAACGCTGAGGATCGAGTGCTGTCGACCACACGGGCATGGAACTCGCATCCTTGGCACCCGAGAACGAGCGCTCACGCAGGAATAGGCGCGTACCGATCCCTAAGAGGAGGACATACGATCTAGATGTAACCATGCGGTCATGTTAAGTAGCGGTGAAGTGGGTGTCAATTGGGGCCTGGTTAACAAGACTTTTCGTCAAGTTCACGCAGTATCAAGGCTGTTGGACTGTTGCGTTGTCGGGGTGTTGTCGGAGCGCTGTCGGGCGTCGATGTGGATACGCCCGGGTGGGGGGAGTCTGAGCCGCTGAAGATGCTCGGGCCGGCGCCCGGCCGGCGTCAAGGTTGCCCCGGCCGCGCGATGTGGAGATCAAGTGCCCGAGGCTACTGGGGAGTTGGCCGACGTCAGGGCATGTGATCTGTGCCACATTAGGAACAACTTTCCTCATGAGCCCCACGGTGAGTGGTCTCATGCCGGAGGTGAGCACGCCGCCCGGAGCGGAGACCGGGCATCGGAGAGCCGCATTCCCGCAAGAGCCGACTCCACGGCGATTACTGCGACGGCAAAGCGCGTCGACGTGGGACGCCCACGTCAGTCCATGACCCGTTCCATGACCTCACGTGCGACCAGACACATTCACGCCTGCCGGTACGACGCGCCCTGCTGACGGAACGCGCCCATGACCTTCACGGCGCGCCCGAGGGTGCCAGGAAAGCCATCACCAACGAGCGATGAAGGGCACTTATATGTCACGCGAACGCCTCGAAAAGCTTGCCGCCGAAGGAATGGAGCGGCTCTTCGAGAAGGTTCCGAAGGCCCGTGAATTCCACGCCGCAGAGTGGTCGGACCCGGACTACTACCGGCGTCACCTCGTGGAGACCGTGCTCCGCATTCGCCTCAACAACGAGGTGGACGCGTACGGGCTTTACAAGGTGGGCTACAAGGACCACCGGCTCGCCGCGACGCTCGCGAGGTACCTCTCCGAGGAGAACAACCACGAGGGGATGTTCCTGCGCGACCTGAAGGAGTTCGGTCTCAGCAAGGACGACGTGGACGCGACACGTCCCCTGCCCTCGACCGAGTACCTCATCGGGTACATGTACTTCTCCATCAACCAGGAAGGGCCGCTCCCGACCACCGTCTGGAACTGGTTCGTCGAGTGGTACTCGGACCGCTACAACCCGGGCATCACCAAGCACGCGGCCGAGATCTACGGCCTGGAGAAGGTCAAGGGCTCCCAGGCCCACATCGACTACGACGAGTCGCACGACCACGACGAGCTGATGTGGGGCACGGTGGACCGGGCCATCAAGGGCTGGGGTTCCCTCGAAGACGCCGAACGGCACCTGACCAACTTCATCGACCTGATCGCGCTCTACTTCACCGAGCTCTACGAAACCACGGCCGGCCGCAAGGTCTGAGCCACCGCGAAGCCCTGGACCGCCCGTACATCCGCGTCACGCCATGATGTCGACCGTAAGGATTCGCAGTGCCCGACAGGACCGTCCTGATACTCGAACCGGAGTCATCCGGCGTCGACCTCATCCCGGCAGCGCTCGCGCTCGGATTCGGTGTCCACATCGGTGATCGCCGGGCGGTCCAGGAGCTGCCCACCGCGGCACGGGAGGCCGTCGCCGCGGGTACGGCGGCCCACCACCAGGTGGACACACGGTCGGCCGGGGCGGTGGCCGACATGGCCGCCGCCCTGGCCCGGCGGACCGAGATCGCCGCGGTGGTACCGGGTTTCGAGTACGCGATACCCACCGCGTCCGCTGTGGCGCAGCGCCTGGGCCTGCCGGGGATCGCCCCCCGGTCGGCCGAGTTGCTGCGGGACAAGCGAAGGATGAAACAGGCGCTCGCGGTCCAGGGCGTGCGAGTGGCCAGCGGTGTCCCGGTCGCCGTCGAACGCGCCGACGACTCCCTGCTCAAGGACGTGGCCCGCAAGGTCGGCTTCCCCGCGGTCGTCAAGCCCGTCAACGGCAGCGGCAGCCTCCGGGTACGCCGCGTCGAGGACTTCGGCGAGCTGTGCGACCAGGTGGAGCTGTCCCGCAACGACCCCCTGGACGACCTGGGCCTCAGCATCGGTGGCCGGCTCCTCGTGGAGTCGTATGTGACGGGCCCCGAGGTGAGTGTCGAGGGGTACGTCGCGGAGGGCACCGTTCGCGTCGTGGCCGTGACCGAGAAACAACTCGGCCCCGAGCCGCACTTCGTGGAGATCGGGCACATCGTGGACGCCGGGCTCGGACCGGAGACCCGGGCCGAGGTGGAGCGGGTCACCCGGGCCGCCGTCCAGGCCCTCGGCCTGCACGTCGGGGTCTTCCACCTGGAGGCGCGGCTGACCGCGTCGGGACCCGTGGTGATCGAGGTGGGCGCGCGCCTGGGCGGTGACCGGATTCCGGAGCTGGTCGCGGCCTCGTACGGATTCGACCTGCCCCGCGCGATGATCCGGGCCCTGGCCGGGCTGCCCGTCGCACCGCCGGACGTGGGCGGCCGGCCACGCGTCGCGGGAGTGCGCTTCTTCAGCGTCCCGCGACCGGCCGTGCTCGGCGATCCGGACCGGCTCGTCCGCCGGATCTCCGCCGTCACCGGGTGCCGGGGCGCCTCGGTCGACCGGACGGCGGGAGCCGCGCTGCGACCCGCCACCGACTTCCGCGACCGCTTCGGGCACGCCGTCCTCGTCGCCGACGACCGGCGGACGCTGGACGCCGCGCTCACCGAAGTGGACACGCACGTCGAGCAGTCCGTGAGGAGCGTCGCCGCATGCGCCTCCTGATCCTCAACCGGCACAGCGACAGCTTCGCGGAGTACGACCGGTACGTCGACCACGAGGAGCACGAGGTCTCCTATGTGACGGTCCCGGCACACGTGCCCATGGTCCAGCGGTTCAGCCGCCATCTGGAGGTGCTGCCCTCGCTCGTCGACGAGCAGCAGGTGCTGGCGGCCGCCGAGCGGTGCCACCGGGAGGCCGGCCCCTTCGACGTGGTGTTCGCCCAGTCCGAGTTCGACCTGCTGACCGCCGCCGCCGTACGTGAACGGCTGGGCGTGCCCGGCCCCGGGGTGGAGGCCACCCGGCTGTTCCGGGACAAGCCCCGCATGAAGGAGGCCGTCGCCGCGGCCGGGCTCCGGGTTCCGAGGTTCAGCCCCGTCACCTCGGCCGCGCAGGTCGTGGAGTTCGCCCGTACCCGCGGGGGAGCGGTGGTGGCCAAGCCGTGCGCCGGCGCGGCGTCCGGCGGAGTCGTCGTGATCGAGCCCGGCACCGACCCCGCCGCGGCGCTCGCCGGTCTCGACCTGGCCGACTACGAGGCCGAGGAGCATGTCTCCGGACCGATCTGGCACATCGACGGCCTGCGCCACCAAGGCCGTACGTGCTTCCGGCTCAGCTCCCAGTACCTCGGCACCTGCTACGGATTCGCGCAGGGCGAGCCGCTCGCCTCCGTGGTGCGCCTGGACGAGCCGGCCGCCCTCGTCGGTGAGTTCGCCGACCGGTGCCTGGACGCGCTGGACCTGCGCGAGGGGCCGTTCCACCTGGAGGTCATCGAGAGCGCCGACGGGCCGGTCTTCCTTGAGGTCGGAGCGCGCGTCGGCGGCGGCGAGATCCCGTTCGTGCTGCACGACGTCTACGGGGTGGATCTCGTGGGCGACTGGCTCCGCGTCGTCCTGGGACGGGCTCCGCGTACGCTGCCCCAGGGCGCCCCACGCGAGCACGCCGGCTTCCTCATGCTGCCGGAACCGACCGGGCGGACCCTGGTCTCGCGGCAGAGCCTGGTGGACCGGGTGGACTGCCTGTACGCCGAGGTGCTGCCCGAGCCGGGCCACCGCTTCGACGGCACCGGCGGCTACGACGAGCTCCTCGGGCGGTTCCGCTACCGCGCGCCGTCCGCGAAGCACCTCACCGACGCGGTGGCCGAGACGCTGCGCACGTACCGTTACGTGCTGACGGAGGAGGGCCGATGAGCCGTACCGTCTTTCTGATCCAGAACCCGGGCGACGTCATGCCCGCCGAGATGGCGCTCTTCATGGGCGAGGACCCGCCCTACGACCCGGGGCGCGCCGCCGCGGAGTCGGCCGCGCTGAAGGAGGTCCTGGTCAGCCGCGGGGCCGAGTGCCTGAGTGTCCGTCAGCTCCTGACGGAGGCCCCCCGGGAGGCGCTGGTCGGCCTCGCCACCGCCGCGATCGGCACCGACGAGCCGGACCGCTGGCCCGGCATCCGGGCGGCCTTCGACAGCTGGAGCGGGAACGACCTGGCGGACATCGTGATCCGCCGGCCGCATCTGCGTACGCACGCCGATCCCCAGCTGGCCGAGATCAGCCCGGACGCCGCCTACGAGTCGTACGAGATCCGCCCCCTGTTCGGCCTGATGTTCCCGCGCGACCACTACGTCGATCTCGGGGACGCGGTGGCGCTCGGGCGGCTGCGCAGACAGGACCGGGCGCGGGAGACCGCGGTCGTCAGGACGGTCCTCGAACAGCTCCGGGGCCGGCCCGCCGAGCTCACGACCGAGGAGGGCCGCTGGCTGGAGGGCGGGGACGCCGCGGTCGCGGAACGCCTGGCCGTCCTCGGCGGCGGATTCCGGAGCAGCCCGGAGGCGATGGACCCGCTCCGCCGGCGGCTGGTCACCGGGGACCGGGCCGTCATCAGCGTGCGCGACGGACGCCGGCGCCCCGAGGAATTCCACCTCGACCACTGGCTGGCCCTCGGCCCCGGCCTCGCCCTCGTGGCCGAGGACCGGCTGGACGACGCCGACGTATCGGCCGTCGTGCACCGAGGCCCGGACGAGTCCGGCACCGCGACGACCCTCCGCGAGGCACTGCACGCGACGGGCACCGACGTCGTCCCCCTCTCGGCCGGACAACAACTCCTCTTCGCCGCCAACAGCTTCTTCCTGCCCGACGAGCGGACCGTCCTCACCTCGTCGGCCGCGCACAAGGAACTGGCGCCGCTTCTGGAGCCGCGGGGCATCGAGGTGGTGAGCGTGCCCTTCGGCCATCACCACAAGCTCTTCGGAAGCGTCCACTGCGCACTCAACACCGTTCGCGTTCCGGAACAGGAGAACGAGACTCCATGACGACGGCGCCCGAGACGGGTCCGCACACCACACGAACCGAGCGAGTACGGGGGCAACTCGCCCTCGCCGCCAGCGTCGTGGGGATCGGCTCGGCCTTCATCTTCGTACGCCTGAGCGAGGTGGACCCCACCGCGACGCTCATGCTGCGCATGCTGGCCGCTTCGATGCTGATCGGTGCGGTCCTCGCACCGCGCAGCGCCGCGGTGCGCGTACGGGACATCCGGGGCCGGGACATGGGACTCCTCGTGCTGGCCAGCATCGTCTCCGGACTCGACCTGCTGGCCAACCAGTGGGCCGTCAACTACACCACCGTGGCCAACACCGCGTTCCTGATGAACACATCGCCCGTGTTCGTACTGCTCATCGCCTGGCTGGTGTACCGCGAACGCGTCGCCCGGATGAAGACGGTGGCGGTGGCCGTCGCGCTCGTCGGGGGCACCCTCGTCGTGGCCGGCGGCGGGGACCGGGCACCGAGCAGCCTGCACGCCCTCGGCGACGGCCTCGCCCTGACGTCCGCCGCGCTGTACGCCGTCTTCCTCCTCATGACCAAACGCCTGCGGGAGCGCATCCCCACGACCGTCATCATGCTCACCAACTCACTGGTGATCATGGTGATGCTGGCCCCCGTGGCGATCGCGACGAGCGATCCCCTGCTGCCGAAGACCTTCGCCGGCTACGCCCTCGTCTTCGGCTACGCCCTCGTCAGCCAACTGCTCGGACACGGCCTGATGACCTACGCGCTCCGCACCGTGGACCCCGCCCTCGCATCCATGTCCGGCCTGCTGCGCCCCGTCGTGGCCGCCATCCTGGCCTGGCTGATCCTCGGCGAGGGAATGGGCCCGCTCCAGTTCCTGGGCGGCGCCGTCATGCTGTTCGCGCTCTACTGCTTCCAACGCGCGGACGCGAACACGCCCGCCCCCGCACCCACCACCACCGAGAAGGAGCCACGGCTCAGCCCTGCGGACGACGTGTGAGCGGCCGCCCGGGAAGACGGGAGACTTTCGCCCGGCGTCCGCGGTCCCGACTCCTCTCACCTGCCCCTTCACACGCAGCCCCGTGGCGCAGCCCCGTCGTGGGGGCCGGTGCGCAAGGATTGGGGCATGGCGAACCGACTTGCGCAGTCCACCTCCCCGTACCTGCTTCAGCACGCGGACAACCCCGTCGACTGGTGGGAGTGGTCACCCGAGGCATTCGCGGAGGCCGAGCGGCGGGACGTGCCGGTGCTGCTCAGCGTGGGGTACTCGTCCTGTCACTGGTGCCATGTCATGGCGCACGAGTCGTTCGAGGACGAGGCGACCGCCGCGTACATGAACGAGCACTTCGTGTCCGTCAAGGTGGACCGTGAGGAACGGCCCGATGTGGACGCGGTGTACATGGAGGCGGTGCAGGCGGCCACCGGGCAGGGTGGGTGGCCGATGACCGTGTTTCTCACCGGGGACGCGGAGCCGTTCTACTTCGGGACCTACTTCCCGCCCGAGGCGCGGCAGGGGATGCCGTCGTTCCGGCAGGTGCTCGAAGGGGTCGGCGCCGCCTGGAACGACCGGCGCGACGAGGTCGGGGAGGTCGCCGGGCGGATCGTGCGGGACCTGTCCGAGAGGAGTCTCGCGCACGGCGGGGACGGGGCGCCCGGGGAGGCGGAGCTCGCGCAGGCGCTGCTGGGGCTGACCCGGGACTACGACGAGAAGCGGGGCGGGTTCGGCGGGGCGCCCAAGTTCCCGCCGTCCATGGCGCTGGAGTTCCTGCTGCGCCACCACGCCCGCACCGGCGCGGACGGCGCCCTTCAGATGGCCGCCGACACCTGCGCGGCGATGGCCCGGGGCGGGATCTACGACCAGCTCGGCGGCGGGTTCGCCCGGTATGCCGTGGACCGGGACTGGGTCGTCCCGCACTTCGAGAAGATGCTGTACGACAACGCGCTGCTCTGCCGCGTGTACGCCCACCTCTGGCGGTCCACCGGGTCCGAGCTCGCCCGGCGGGTGGCCCTGGAGACCGCCGACTTCATGGTGCGCGAGCTGCGGACGCCCGAGGGCGGCTTCGCCTCCGCGCTCGACGCCGACAGCGAGGACGCGCACGGCAAGCACGTCGAGGGCGCGTACTACGTGTGGACGCCGGAGCAGCTGCGCGAGGTGCTGGGCGAGGAGGACGCCGCGTTCGCCGCCGCGCACTTCGGGGTGACCGAGGAGGGCACCTTCGAGGAGGGCTCCTCGGTGCTCCAGCTGCCCGGTGGCCCCGACGGCCTCCGCGACCCCGACGACCCCCGCGCCGCCGCCGTACGGGAACGGCTGCTCGCCGCCCGGGAGGAGCGCCCGCGCCCCGGGCGCGACGACAAGATCGTCGCCGCCTGGAACGGGCTCGCCATCGCCGCCCTCGCGGAGACCGGAGCCTTCTTCGACCGGCCCGACCTGATCGAGCGGGCCACCGAGGCCGCCGACCTGCTGGTGCGGGTGCACATGGGCCCCGTCGCCCGGCTCGTACGGACGTCGAAGGACGGGCGCGCCGGTGACCACGCCGGGGTCCTTGAGGACTACGGGGACGTCGCGGAGGGCTTCCTCGCGCTGGCCGGGGTCACCGGCGAGGGGGCGTGGCTGGAGTTCGCCGGGTTCCTGCTGGACATCGTGCTCCAGCACTTCCGGGGCGAGGGCGGCCAGCTGTACGACACGGCGGACGACGCCGAGCGGCTGATCCGGCGCCCCCAGGACCCCACCGACAGCGCGACCCCGGCCGGCTGGACGGCCGCCGCCGGCGCGCTCCTCTCGTACGCCGCGCACACCGGCTCCGAGCCGCACCGGACCGCCGCCGAGGAGGCCCTGGGTGTCGTGAAGGCGCTGGGCCCGCGCGCCCCGCGCTTCATCGGCTGGGGGCTCGCGGTGGCCGAGGCGCTGCTCGACGGGCCGCGCGAGGTGGCCGTCGCCGGGCCGGTCGGCGGGGAGCTGCACCGTACGGCCCTGCTCGGACGGACGCCCGGCGCGGTCGTCGCGGCGGGGGAGTCGGGCGGGGCGGAATTCCCGCTGCTGGCCGGCCGGCCGATGGCGGGCGGTGCGCCGACCGCGTACGTCTGCCGGCACTTCGTCTGCGACGCCCCGACGACGGACCCGGAGGCGCTGGCCCGCGCACTCGGCGGGGCGTGACGCCTGTGCGGGGGCGCCCCCGAGGCGCCCCCGCATGAAAACCCCCGCGAAGACGTCAGCTGTGGGTGTACGCCACCAGCGAGATGCCCACGTAATGCACCACGAACGCGGCCAGCGTCAGCGAGTGGAACACCTCGTGGAAGCCGAACCAGCGCGGTGACGGGTTCGGCTTCTTGATGCCGTAGATGACGCCGCCCGCGCTGTAGAGCACGCCGCCGACGACCACGAGCACCAGCACCGCGATCCCGCCGGTCCGCATGAAGTCCGGCAGGAAGAAGACCGCCGCCCAGCCCATCGCGATGTAGCACGGCGTGTACAGCCAGCGCGGGGCGCCGACCCAGAAGACCCGGAAGGCGATACCCGCGAGCGCCGCCGCCCACACCGCCCACAGCAGCGGGGTCCCGGTGGACTCGGGCAGCAGGAGCAGGGTCAGCGGGGTGTACGTCCCCGCGATGATCAGGAAGATGTTGGCGTGATCGAGCCTGCGCAGCACGGCTTCGCCGCGCGGCCCCCACGTACCCCGGTGGTAGAGCGCGCTCACACCGAAGAGCAGGCACGCCGTGACGACGTAGATCGCACAGGCGATCCGGCCCCGGGTGCTGTCCGAGAGCGCGACGAGCACGATGCCCGCGATGACCACGGCGGGGAACATTCCGGCGTGCAGCCAGCCGCGCATCAGGGGCTTCAGCGGGGCGTCGGCGAGCGGGGCCGTGGGGGGGCCGGCGTTGTCGGGTGCGGCAGCGGCAGCAGTCATTCCCGCATCGTACCTACGGGCCCGTAGGTACCGGATATGGGCCGGAGCCAAGTGTGGATGCTCACATGGGCGGCCCTCTGGACATATGGGCGCGAGGGTCGGATGATCAAATGAGTGCGGTCGGCACCGGATGAGCGCCAGGGGAATTCGAAGGGGTACACGCATCCGGGTCGCAGCCCCCACGGGGCAGCAGGGCACCAACCGAATACACCCTCATCAAGGAGCGATCGTGGCGCGCGACATCGCGGCTCCCCTCACTGTTCCCACCAACCACCAGGAGCTGATGTCCTGGGTGGACGAGATCGCAGCACTCACCGAGCCGGACCGGGTGGTCTGGTGCGACGGTTCCGAGGCCGAGTACGAGCGCCTGTGCGGGGAGCTCGTCGCCAAGGGCACCTTCACCAAGCTGGACGAGATCAAACGCCCGAACTCCTACTACGCGGCCTCGGACCCCAGCGACGTCGCCCGCGTCGAGACCCGTACGTTCATCTGCTCCGAGAAGGAGGAGGACGCCGGTCCGACGAACCACTGGAAGGACCCCGCCGAGATGCGGGAGATCTTCACCGGTGAGCAGGGTGTCTTCCGCGGCTCGATGCGCGGCCGCACGATGTACGTCGTCCCGTTCTGCATGGGCCCGCTCGGCTCGCCGCTGTCCGCGATCGGCGTCGAGATCACCGACTCCGCGTACGTCGCCGTCTCGATGCGCACCATGACGCGCATGGGGCAGCCGGTGCTGGACGAGCTCGGCTCCGACGGCTTCTTCGTGAAGGCCGTCCACACGCTGGGCGCCCCGCTGGCGGAGGGCCAGGAGGACGTCCCCTGGCCCTGCAACGAGACCAAGTACATCTCGCACTTCCCGGAGGCCCGCGAGATCTGGTCGTACGGCTCCGGCTACGGCGGCAACGCGCTGCTCGGCAAGAAGTGCTACGCGCTGCGCATCGCCTCCGTCATGGCCCGCGACGAGGGCTGGCTCGCGGAGCACATGCTGATCCTGAAGCTCACGCCCCCGCGTGGTGAGTCGAAGTACGTGGCGGCAGCCTTCCCCTCCGCCTGTGGCAAGACCAACCTCGCGATGCTGGAGCCCACGATCTCCGGCTGGACCGTGGAGACCATCGGCGACGACATTGCGTGGATGCGGTTCGGCGAGGACGGCCGGCTGTACGCGATCAACCCGGAGGCCGGCTTCTTCGGCGTCGCGCCCGGCACCGGCGAGCACACCAACGCCAACGCCATGAAGACGATGTGGGGCAACTCCGTCTTCACCAACGTCGCGCTCACCGACGACGGCGACGTCTGGTGGGAGGGCATGACCGAGGAGCCGCCCGCGCACCTCACGGACTGGAAGGGCAACGACTGGACGCCCGCGTCCGGGACGCCGGCCGCGCACCCCAACGCCCGCTTCACCGTCCCGGCCGGGCAGTGCCCGATCATCGCGCCCGAGTGGGAGGACCCGAAGGGCGTGCCGATCTCGGCCATCCTCTTCGGCGGCCGCCGCGCCTCGGCCGTCCCGCTGGTCACCGAGTCCTTCAACTGGCAGCACGGTGTCTTCCTCGGCGCCAACGTCGCCTCCGAGAAGACCGCCGCCGCCGAGGGCAAGGTCGGCGAGCTGCGCCGCGACCCGTTCGCCATGCTGCCGTTCTGCGGCTACAACATGGGCGACTACATGGGCCACTGGCTCAAGGTCGGCGCGGACAAGCCGGACCAGTCGAAGCTGCCGAAGATCTACTACGTGAACTGGTTCCGCAAGAACGACGCGGGCAAGTTCGTCTGGCCCGGGTTCGGTGAGAACAGCCGCGTCCTGAAGTGGATCGTCGAGCGCCTGGAGGGGAAGGCGGAGGGCGTCGAGACGCCGATCGGCATCCTTCCCGCGAAGGGCTCCATCGACACCGAGGGCCTGGACCTCTCCGAGTCCGACCTCGACTTCCTGCTGAAGGTCGACAAGGAGGTCTGGCGCGAGGAGGCGGCGCTGGTCCCCGAGCACCTGAACACCTTCGGTGACCACACGCCGAAGGAGCTGTGGGACGAGTACCGCTCGCTGGTCGAGCGTCTGGGCTGAGTCCCCGCGTACGTACGGCGATGGCCCCCGAAGCCGCTTCGGGGGCCATCGGCCTGTCCAACGTGCCCTGTTCGTAGTGGTGTTGTGACCCTGCGGCGCTACGGGGCTGAGCCGCGCGGCCGTACGGTTGACCCGGCCGCGCCGCAGGTGCGCGGCGGCGGAGGGGGGCGCTCGGCATGCAGTATCCGCCGTACCCGAAAACGTCGGAGGGCGGTCCTCCGCTCTTCCCCGGGCGCCGGATGGGCGGCATGACGATCGTCCTGATCACCGTGGGCGGGCTGGTCGCCCTCGCGGCGGTGGGCGGGCTCGTCGGCATGATCCTGTTCGCCCACGCGTACGGCGAGGTCCACGCGGACATGCGGTACCCGTACGACGATGTCACCGTCACCTCCTGCCGGATGGACGAGGAGACGCGCCGCCCCGTGGCGGGGGTGCGGATCACGAGTGGGGCGGCGCGGCGCGGGACGTACACCGTGCACCTCGTCTTCCGGGACCGCGCGGCCGGGAGCGGGAAGGACGCGGCCGCCGGGAAGCGCACCCTGACCGTGGAGGACCTAGCGGTCGGCGCCACGGTGTCGGAGCGGGTCGTCGGGCCCACCGCGGTGCTGGGGCCGCCGGAGTGCGAGGCCGACGACGTGACGTTCCAGTCGACGGCGGGTGCCGCGACGGTGTCGCCGCACCCGTCCGCGCCCTGAGCCCTGCGCCCGGCGGCCCGCGCCGCCATTCGGCCGCCGTTGCGGCGTGTCCTGGGTGGGCCGAGCAAGCGTCATATCCTGTTTTCTTATGTTTTTTTATGCGCAAATATGAACGGCTGCTTCACGTTCCGGCAGTGGCGGCCACCGCCTGTGCGGGGACGGCGCTGGGGCTCCTGCTGACCACCGCCTCCGGGGTCGACCAGTCCGCCGGCCCCGCCTCACCGAGGCCGACGTCGTCGACGACACCTTCACCAACACGGCCACCGCGCAGGGCGCGGCAGGCGACAACGAGGTGACGTCCAACGAGTCCTCCGCGTCCGTGCCGGTCGAGCAGCTGGACCAGGTGCTGGACATCTCCAAGACGGCCGAGCCCGCCGAGGCCGAGCCGGGCGACGCCATCACCTACACCGTGACCGCCACCAACAACGGTGAGACCACGCTGGGCCCCGCCCACCTCACCGACGACCTGTCCGGCGTCCTGGACGACGCCTCGCTCACCACGGGGCCCACCGACCACCGGCACCGCGCAGGTGAACGGCGACACGCTCGACTGGTCCGGCGAGCTGGCCCCCGGGGCCGCCGTGAAGATCACCTACACGGTCACCGTGGACGACCCGGACGAGGGTGACGCGGTCCTGCGCAACGCGGTCACCTCCGACACGCCGGGCGCGCGCTGCACCACGGAAGGGGCACCCGAGCTGCCCTGCGCCACCGAGGTCCCGGTGACGAACCCGAGCCCGTCGCCGCACCCGTCGCACACGCACACCCACGGACCGGGCCCGTCCTGGACCCCCGGCCCGTCCTGGACCCCGGGGCCGCACCCGCACGGGGGGCACCACGGCGGGGGTGGCGGCATGGCCGACACCGGCAGCGCGGCCGTACTCCTGCTGCTGGCCGGCATCGTCACCGTACGGATGAAGTCCGGGCCGCGCGGCCGGCACTGATGTGCACGCGTGACAACTGAGCACGGTTGGCACCCGGTCCACGCGCCTCTGCGGTGCGTGGACCGGGGCCGTCAGTGGGCGCCGACCGGCGTCCGCGCCTCGGCCGTGAGCGCCTCGGTGTGCGCGTCCATGCGCTCGGCCGAGAGGATCGCGACCGCCGTGTCGGCGCGCGAGGCCGCCACCACCAGGGCCCGGCCCGCGAGGGTGTGGGCGCGGCGGTGGAGGGCGGGCGCGGGCGCGGCGCTCAGTCCGGCGTGCCGGGCGGGCGGAGCGCCGCGCAACCTGGCGACCTGCCCGGCGATGCGGTCGCCCGCCTCGCCGAGACCCAGCTCGTCGGTGACCGCGAGCAGGGCGGCCAGGTGTCCGGCGAGCTGGATGTCCAGCTCCTCCTCGCGGGTGCGGTGCGGGAAGTCGCCGGCGTGGTCGGCCGGTGTGTGGACCGATTTGGTGCGGATCGGTTCGTACATGGATGGCCTCCTGGTGACACTGAGAGAACCATCCTACCTTGGATTTAGTCTAAAGTTATTCCTCTTCGAGGAAGGCTTGAGCGAGGAAAGCCTGAGCGGAGATCCGCTACACCTGGCTGTAGCCGTCCAGGAAGTGGGCGATCCGGCCGATGGCATCGGTCAGATCCTCGGCCGAGGGCAGCGTCACCACGCGGAAGTGGTCGGGATCCGGCCAGTTGAACCCCGTGCCCTGCACCACCATGATCTTCTCGGCCCGCAGCAGGTCCAGGACCATCTGCCGGTCGTCCTTGATCTTGTAGACCTTGGGGTCGAGCCGGGGGAAGAGATACAGCGCCCCCTTCGGCTTCACGCAGGTCACGCCCGGGATCTGCGTCAGCAGGTCGTACGCCGCATCGCGCTGTTCCAGGATGCGGCCGCCGGGCAGCACCAGGTCGTTGATCGACTGCCGGCCGCCGAGCGCGGTGGCCACTGCGTGCTGCGCGGGCATGTTGGCGCAGAGCCGCATGTTGGCCAGGATCGTCAGCCCCTCGATGTACGAGGTGGCGTGCGCCTTGGGGCCGCAGACGGCCATCCAGCCGGAGCGGTAACCGGCGACCCGGTAGTTCTTGGACAGCCCGTTGAAGGTGAGGACCATCAGGTCCGGGGCGATCGTCGCGGTGGGGGTGTGCGTGGCGCCGTCGTACAGGATGCGGTCGTAGATCTCGTCGGAGCAGACGACCAGGTTGTGCCGGCGGGCGATCTCCGTGAGGCCGCGCAGCATCTCGTCGTCGTAGACGGCGCCCGTCGGGTTGTTCGGGTTGATGATCACCATCGCCTTGGTGCGGTCGGTGATCTTGCGTTCGATGTCGGCGAGGTCGGGCATCCAGTCCGCCTGCTCGTCGCAGCGGTAGTGCACGGCCGTGCCGCCCGCCAGTGAGACCGAGGCCGTCCACAGCGGGTAGTCCGGGGCCGGGACCAGTACCTCGTCGCCGTCGTCCAGCAGTGCCTGCATCGACATCTGAATCAGCTCGGAGACGCCGTTGCCGAGGTAGACGTCCTCGACGTCCAGGTCGATGCCCTTGGTCTGGTAGTGCTGCATCACCGCCCGGCGCGCGGACAGCAGCCCCTTCGCGTCGCCGTAGCCGTGCGCCCCGGCGAGGTTGCGCAGGATGTCCTCAAGGATCTCGGGCGGGCACTCGAAGCCGAATGCGGCGGGGTTGCCGGTGTTCAGCTTGAGGATGCGCTGCCCGGCCGCCTCCAGCCGCATCGCCTCCTCAAGCACGGGGCCGCGGATCTCGTAGCAGACGTTGGCGAGCTTCGTGGACTGGATGACCTGCATGTCGGCGAGCTTACGACTGTGTTTCACGGGCCGCCCGGGCTTTGCCCGCCGGTTGGCCCGCCCGGGCGGCGGCCCGCCTCCGCCCGGGCTTTCATCGCCATGCGCCCGCCTCCCGCGAGCCGTGGGAACGCCGGTCACGGGGGGCCCGGGGCTTGGATTGGGGTGGCGCGGCGGTGTGACGGACCGGAACGGGTGAGATACGCCACGGAGTGGTGTGCGCCGGGGCTCACGCGGGAAGAGGCGCGCCCTCCGGCAGGTGCGGCGGAAGGGCTCCCGGGGCGCGCGGTCCCGGCCCGTCCTGGCCCGCCCGTACCTCTGAAGCAGCTCAACAGCCGTATGCGCCCGGGTGCTCCGGGGGAGGGGCGGTACATGATCGGAAACGGGAAGAAGGACATGGCCGTGATCGTGGTGCGGGACGCGGACGCCGTGGCCGCCGCGCTGCGTGAGGAGCTGGCGCGGGAAGCGGCGGGGGTGGCGGCGAAACCCTAAAGCGTGTTGCAGAAGTCTGGCGTCGGGCAGGTGAAGCCGGGTTCTGTGCCCTTGTGGATCATGCGGCCAGGGCGTGGTTGTGGAGTGTGGCGACGGCTTGGGCGGCGTAGTGGAGGCCGTTGCCGCGTTGCCGGCAGTCGCGGAGGATCTTGTAGTGCTTCATGCGGGCGAAGGCATGCTCCACGCGGGCCCGCACGCGTCGGTGCTCGGCGTTGTCGGATTCCTCGCCGGGCAGGAGTGGGCGGCCGGGCCGTTTGCGGTGTGGGATGACGAGTCCGGTGTTGATGTAGGCGCCGTCACCGAGCACGGTCACGTCCTGGCATACATCGGCCGGACCGGAGTCCCGCCACGCTTTGGCATCCGCGGTGTTGCCGGGCACCGGACGGGCCGCAGCGATCACGAGTTTGGTGTCGGCGTCAATGATGACCTGCACGTTCGCAGAGAAGCGGTAGTTGCGTGAGGACGCGCCGACCTTCCGGTCCCGGACCGGGATCAAGGTTCCGTCCACGATCCACAGCCGTTCGACAGCATCAGCGGGGCGGGCAGCCGGCTCGATCGCCAGCAGTGGCCGCAGCCGGTGAATGACCCTGCACACGGTGGCCGGCGAACAGCCGAACAGCGGCGCGAGCTGCCGCATCGTTAGGTTGGTCCGGTAGTAGACGGCCACCAGCAGGACCCGGTCCGCCAGTGGCAGGCACCACGGCCGACCCCCGCCAGGACCGTTCCCACCCCGTTCACGCACGACCTTCAGCAGCCGGTCGAACTGCCGCATCCGCAGCCCAGTGAACGTTTCCACCCACAACGCCTCGGCCCGCAACACCCCACCCATACAGGAGAAATACCCACCTCGCAGCCTTCTGCAACACGCTTTAGGGCGTGTCCGCAAAGTCCCGCCCGGCCCCGCCCGCGTTGTCCCCCGTGCGAGCTACGCGCAGGTGTCCACCCGGCGGTGACGCTTTCGGCGCCGGACGTTCATAGCGTTCAGGGGCAGTCGCGGCAGGCCGCCGCGGCACGTCGAAGGGGGACTCATGAGAGTGGTCCGGCAGCTTCTCGCCGTCGTGGCGGTCTGGGCGATCGGTGGTCAGTGCGTCAGCGCGGTGGACGGGAATCCGTGGCTCACGCTCGTGCTCGGCCTGGTGACGTCGGTGCTCGCCGTCCTGGTCTACCGGTGGGTGGTGGGGCGCACCGAGCACCGCCCGGTCACCGAGCTCGCCCGGGAGGGCGCGGGGCCGGCTCTGGGGCGCGGCGCGCTGATCGGGCTGGTGCTGTTCGTGGCCGTCATCGCGAACATCGCCCTCCTCGGGGACTACGAGGTGAACGGCCTGGGGTCGGTCACGGGTGCGGTCGGGTTCGTCGGCTTCATGGCCGCTGCCGCCGTCACCGAGGAAGTGGTGTTCCGGGGCGTGCTGTTCCGGCTGGTCGAGGAGCGCGCCGGGACCCTGATCGCGCTGACGTCGACCGGGTTGCTGTTCGGGCTGATGCACCTGGCCAACCCGGACGCGAGCCTCTGGGGCGCGCTCGCCATCGCGATCGAGGCGGGCGGCATGCTCGGCGCCGCGTATGCCGCCACCCGCAGCCTGTGGCTGCCCATCGGCCTGCACTTCGCCTGGAACTTCGCCGCGGCGGGAATCTTCAGCTCGGAGGTCTCGGGCAACGGCGCCTCGCAGGGTCTCCTGGACTCGACGGCCACCGGCTCCGAACTGGTCACCGGCGGCGACTTCGGGCCGGAGGCGAGTGTGTACTCCGTGGTCTTCGGGGTGCTCGTGACGCTCGCGTTCCTGTGGCTGGCCCGCCGGCGCGGCCATCTGGCGCCGCGTGGTGGACGGCGCGCCGCCCCGGCCCCGGCCGCCACTACAGTGCCCCGGTGACCGGTCTTCGTGAAGTACCGGCCCGGTGGCGGCGGCTGGACACCGCCGCCCGGTGGCCGGTGCGGTGGCAGCGGCTCGATCCCGTCGTCCGCGACCTGCCGTTCGGGCTGCTGCTCCTGGCCATGTCGCTCGTTCCCGCCCTGCACCGGCACGGGACGGATCTCGGAGCCGTGGCGGAGCGTCCGTTCGACGTGTCGGCCGCGGTGGCCGCCGTACTGGAGAGCCTGTCGCTCGCCCTGCGGCGGCGGTGGCCGGTGATCTGCCTGGCCCTGGTCTCACTGGGCTTCGCCGTCGACCAGCTGGGCGGCTACCACCTGGTCGCCGGGACCGCGCTGCCCCTCGCCGTACTGAGCGCAGGGGCCCACCTGGACCGCCACCGCCGCGTCGCCGCGGTCGCGTTCACCGCCGCGTACGTGCCGCTGGCGCTCGCCCTGTACCGGTACGGCACCGAACCGGCGGGGGAGTTCCTGACGTTCTATCTGGTGCTGGTCCTCGTCTGGGGCGTCGGGGCGTGGCTGCGGGCCACCCGGGCCGCCGAGGCCGACCGCCGGCTCCGGGTCGCTGAGGAGAGCCGTGCCGCCGAACGGACCCGGATCGCCCGCGAGTTGCACGACGTGGTGACCCATCACGTGACGGCGATGATCGTCCAGGCCGAGGCGGCTCGCTATCTGACCGCCGCGCCCGACCGGCTCGACAGCGCCCTCAGCAGCGTCACCGACACCGGGCGGCGGGCCGTCAACGACCTGCGCCACCTGCTCGACCTGCTCGACCCGGGTCACGGCGCCGGGGCCAGGACACCGGCCGCCGGCCGCATCCGTGGCCTGGTCGAGCAGGCGCGGCAGGCGGGGCAGGACGTGGACTTCAGCGAGGAGGGCGTCCCCGCCGAGTCCACCGGGAGCGCCGATCTCGTGGCCTACCGTGTGGTCCAGGAGGCGCTGACGAACGCCCTCAAGCACGCCCAGGGCGCCCGGACTTCGGTGCGCGTGCGGCACGGCGGAAGAGAGATCACCGTGGAGGTCGGCACGGACGGCTCCGGGGGGCGCGCCAAGGTGCCCGCGGGCAGCGGGCGGGGGCTCGCCGGGCTGCGCGAGCGGGTCGGAGTGCTCGGCGGCGAGTTCCGCGCGGAGCCCGGTCCGGACGGCGGCTTCACCGTGCGGGCCCGCATACCTTCCGGGAGCGCCTCGTGACCGCACCGGTCCGCGTCCTCGTCTGCGACGACCAGGTGCTCGTCCGCACCGGCCTCGCCACGATCATCGACGCCCAGCCGGACCTGGAGGTGGCGGGCGAGTGCGGGGACGGGCGGACCGCCGTCGAGATGGCCGGGCGGCTGCGCCCGGACGTCGTGGTGATGGACATCCGCATGCCCGAGCTCGACGGCATCGAGGCGACCCGGCTGCTGGCCGGGGCGGGTGTGGAGCGGCCCGCCAAGGTGCTCGTGGTGACCACTTTCAACCTGGACGAGTACGTGTACGAGGCGCTGCGCGCCGGGGCGAGCGGGTTCCTGCTGAAGGACGCCCCGCCCGACCGGCTGCTGCACGGCATCCGGACCGTGCACTCGGGCCAGGCGCTGATCGACCCGGAGGTGACGCGCAGGCTGGTCGGCCGCTACGCCGCCCGGATCCGCCCCACCGGGGACTCCTCGTCCGACATCCCGCTGACCCCGCGCGAACTGGAGGTCCTGCGCCTCATCGCGGACGGCTTCTCCAACAGCGAGATCGCGGCCGCGCTCGTGATCAGTCAGGAGACCGTGAAGACGTTCGTCTCACGCATCCTGGCCAAGCTCGGGCTCCGTGACCGCGTCCAGGCGGTCGTCTACGCGTACCGCCGGGGCCTGGTGACCTGAACGCGCGGCCGGAATCCGCCCCTTGTGCGCCCCCTCTCCATGCGCCAGCATGCGCATGTCAAACCGAAGGAACTTCGGTCGCAGAGGCCAGTCGTGCTCTGTTCAGTCGCAAGAGGGGACCCCCACATGAAAAAGCCTCTCGTCGGTGCACTCTTCGCGGTGCTGCTCCTCGGGGCGGGCATCGCACCCGCGACCGCGGCCACGAGCCACGGCGCGGCACCGGCCGGCACGGTCGGGGCCTCGGCCCCGTCCGGTCACACCGCGGTCGGGGCCGAGAAGGCGGTACGGCCCAAGGCGGTCAACTTCGCCGGGACCGTGGCGCTCAGCAACTGCTCCGGCTCGGTCGTCCGCACGCCCTCCTCGCAGCCGGGCGACCCCGCCCTCGTGCTGTCCAACGGGCACTGCCTGGAGACCGGCTTCCCGGCCCCCGGCGCGGTCGTGTTCAACCGCTCGTCCAGCCGCGGCTTCACCCTGCTCAACGCCTCGGGCAGCGGTGTCGGCACGCTCCGGGCCAGCAAGATCGCGTACGGCACGATGACGGACACCGACATCTCGGTGTACCAGCTCACCTCCACGTACGCGCAGATCGAGAGCCGTTACGGCATCAAGGCGCTGGAGCTGAGCACCACGCATCCCGTCGCGGGCACCGCGATCACCGTCGCGTCCGGGTACTGGAAGCGCACCTACAGCTGCAACGTGGACGGCTTCGTCTACCGCCTCAAGGAGGGCGACTGGACCTGGAAGGACTCGGTCCGCTACACCTCCGCCTGCCAGACCATCGGCGGCACCTCCGGCTCGCCCGTGATCGACAACGCCACCGGCAAGGTGGTCGCCGTCAACAACACCGGTAACGAGGACGGCCAGCGCTGCACGGACAACAACCCGTGCGAGGTGGACGAGAACGGCCGGGTGACGGTCCGCCAGGGCATCAACTACGCCCAGGAGACCTATGGCATCGCCGCGTGCATAGGCACCGGCAACGTCTTCGACCTGGACCGTGCGGGGTGTGCGCTGCCCAAGCCGTGATCCGTCGTACGTGACGCGGGGGCGGGGCCGCGGCGGCCCCGCCCCTACACCGCGCCCGCCGCCGAGCGCACCGACCGCCCCGCCAGCACCTGGGTGCGGCGGCCGTCCTCGATGACGAAGCGGCCGTCGATCAGTACGTGCGGGATGCCGGCCGGCAGGGTGCGCGGCGCCGCGAACGTCGAGCCCGCCGCGACCGTCGCCGGGTCGAAGAGCACCAGGTCGGCGCGGTAGCCCTCGCGTACGAGACCCCGGTCGGGGAGGCGGAGCCGGGCCGCCGGGCGGGACGTGAGGTGGGCGACGCACTCCTCCAGGGAGAGGATGCCCAGCTCGCGTGCGTAACGGCCCAGGTAATGGGGAAAGGTGCCGTACGCGCGAGGGTGCGGCTTGTCGCCCTGGAGGATGCCGTCGCTGCCGCCCGTGTGCACCCGGTGGCGCATGATCTGCCGGACGTTCTCCTCGTGGCCGACGTGCTGGAGGATCGTCGTCCCGAGCCGGTCCTCCACCAGCAGCCGCCGCGCGGTCACCCAGGGCTCCTCGCCCCGCAGCGCCGCCGACTCGGCCACCGTACGCCCGACGTATCCGGCGAGGCCGGGCGTTCCGGTGCCCGAGATCTCGATGGTGTCCCACTCGATCGGCACCCCGTGGCAGCCGTCCGACCCCACGGTCTCCAGGTCGTGCCGGATGCGGGCGGCCGTCTCCGCGTCGGCCAGCCGGGCCAGCACCGCCTCCGGACCGCCCTCGCTCGCCCAGCTGGGCAGCATCGCGACGAGGGTTGTGCAGCCGGGGGTGTACGGGTAGGTGTCGAGGGAGATGTCGGCGCCCGCGTCCAGCGCGTCGTCCAGGAGGGCGAGCAGGTCGGGGGCGCGGCCCTCGTTGACCCCGAAGTTCATGGTCGCGTGGGCCAGATGCAGGGAACAGCCCGCGCTGCGGGTGAGCCGCACCATCTCCTCGTACGCCTCCAGGGCGCCTGCCCCGTACGAGCGGTGGTGCGGGCAGTAGTAGCCGCCGTGGGCGGCGACCACCCGGCACAGCTCGGTGAGCTCGGCGTCGTCCGCGTACATGCCGGGGGTGTAGGTGAGGCCCGAGGACATGCCGACCGCGCCCTCGCGCATGCCCTGGTCCACGAGGTGCCGCATCCGGTCCAGCTCGGCGTCGGTCGCGGGGCGGTCGTCCCAGCCCACCGCGTACATCCGGACCGTGCCCTGCGGGATGAGATAGGCGGCGTTGACCGCGATGCCCTGGCGGTCGAGGCGGTCCAGATAGCCGCCGACGGTCCGCCAGTCGAAGTCGATGTCCTCGCCGTCGCCGTTCCACCCGGAGATGGAGCGGCGGACCTGGGCGAGCGTGCGGTCGTCCACCGGCGCGTACGACAGGCCGTCCTGGCCCAGGACCTCCAGGGTGACGCCCTGGGCGGCCTTCGCGCTGTGGTCGGGGTCGCGGAGCAGCGCGAGGTCGCTGTGGGCGTGCATGTCGATGAAGCCGGGGGAGAGGGCGAGGCCGTCGGCGTCCAGGGTGCGGGTCCCCGTGGGGCGGGGGCCGGGGGAGTCCTCGCGGTGGATCTCCGCGACGCGGCCGTCGGTGACGGCCACGTCGGCGCGGTAGGAGGGCGTGGCGGTGCCGTCGATGACGGTCGCGTCGCGGATGACGAGGTCCATGGGGCCTTGGCCTTTCTCGGAGGGCTGGGCCTGATCAGAAGAACGTGCGGACGAAGTCCGTGACCGTGCCGTCCGCCTCCACGAGCGGGATCAGCTGCCACTTGTCGAAGCTGGTGCACGGGTGGGACAGCCCCATCCCCACCCAGTCCCCGACCTCAAGCCGCGCGCCCTCGTCCGTGCGGACCCAGGTGTGCTGGTCGGACAGGCCGGTGACGGTGATCCCCTCGGCCGGCCGCTCCGAGCCGTCCCGGCCCGACCGCACCACCTGTGCCTCCGGCAGGTCCAGGTCGTACGCCGCGTCCCGCTTGCCCGCGTTGAGGAACGCCTGCCCGGCGGACGGGCGCGACACCACCTGCGCCCACAGCCGGAACGCCGGCTGCAACGCGCCCTCCTCCGGGACGCGGTTGAACGGGGTGAGATGGCGGTAGTGGCCGTCGTCGTGCGAGACGTACGCCCCCGAGCGCAGCAGCTTGAGTACGGGGGCGGAGAGCGCGGGGATCTCGGCGAACACGTCCGCCACCGCGTCGAACCACGCGCTGCCGCCGGCGCTGATCACGATGCGCTCACCGGCCCCCAGCGCGCCGAAGCGGCCCGCCGCGTCGAAGTCCGCCGCCAGCGCGACGAGCCGGCGCAGCCAGGCCCGGACCCGGTCGCCGTCCGCGTCCGGCACCTCGCCCTCGTAACCGGCGACGCCGACCAGGCGCAGGGTCGCCGCGTCCGCCACCGCGTCGGCCACGGCCGCGCAGTCCGCCTCGGTCCGGGCGCCGGTGCGCGCGCCCTCGCCCGCGCCCAGCTCCGCGACGACGTCGACCGGGCGGGAGGCGCCCGCCGCGCGCAGGGCCTCGTCCATCAGCTCGGCCCCGCGCACGGAGTCCACGTAACAGACGAAGGCGAAGTCCGGGTCGGCGTCCAGCTCGCCCGCCAGCCAGCGCAGCGCGGCGGCGTCGACCAGCTCGTTGGCGAGGAAGATCCGGCCGATCCCGAACGCACGGTAGACCCGCGCCTGGTGGGGAACGGCGGCCGTGATGCCCCAGGCGCCGTGTGCCAGCTGGCGGGCGAAGAGCTGCGGGGACATCGACGTCTTGCCGTGCGGGGCGAAGGCGAGGCCGTGGCGTTCCGCGTACGTCTCCAGGAGCGCGAGGTTGTGCGCGACGGACTCGGCGGACAGGGCGAGCACGGGGGTGGTGAACCCGCCGCCGAAGAGATTGCGGCGCTCGGCCGCCAGGGCGCCGACCGTCAGGCCCTCGGCGTCGGGCGGGAGGCCCTTGAACCGGTGATCGACCGGTTCGTCGGCGAGAGCGGTCACGTCGTGCGCGGCGGCCATGGGGTCTCCTCGGTCCGGGTCCGTCATCGGGATTGCAACATGTGCAACACCCATTGCGTATATCGCTCAGGGCTGTCTAACATCCGAGCCGACGCCCGGTCAATGGTGAGTGCCGGTGCCGCCGCCCGACTGCTGAGGAGCCCCGCGTGTCCGGAACGACGCCCGCCGATGTCGTGTGCCTCGGTGAGTCCATGGTGACGTTCCTGCCCTCCCGGCCCGGGCGCCTCGCCGATGTGCCGTCCTTCGACCGCGGCATCGGCGGCGCCGAGTCCAACGTCGCCTGCGCGCTGGCGGCGGCCGGGCACCGGGCCGCGTGGGTGAGCCGGGTCGGCGCGGACGGCTTCGGCGACCACCTCGTGGAGGCGGTCGCCGCGTACGGCGTGGACACGTCCTTCGTACGGCGCGATCCATCGCGGCCGACCGGGATCTACTTCCGCACGGCCACGGACCGGGCCACGGATGTCCACGAGGTGGCGTACTACCGGGCCGGGTCCGCGGCCTCCGCGATGTCGCCGTCCACCGTGCCGTACGACGGGCTGCCCGCCGGGCGGATTCTGCACCTGTCGGGCATCACGGCCGCCCTCTCGCCGGACTGCCTGGCGCTGCTCCACGAGCTGACCGCTCCGCGCGCGGGGCGGCCGCTGATCTCCTTCGACGTGAACTACCGGCCGGGGCTGTGGCGCGGGGAGTCCGCCGGGGTCCTGCTGGAGCTGGCGCGGCGGGCCGATGTGGTGTTCGTGGGGGAGGACGAGGCGGAGGCGGCGTGGGGGGTCGTGGGGGCTGCGGCGATCCGGGAGGCGCTGCCGGGGCCGGGGGTGGTCGTGGTGAAGCGCGGCGCCGACGGGGTGACGGTGTTCTCCTCGGATACCGGACAGCCCGAATTTCAGCCCCTCCGGCGTTTGAGGAGCGGGGTCCGGGGCGGAGCCCCGGTTCGGGAAGGGGCGGGGTGGGGAGAGGCCCCGCGCAGCGGCCCCGACACCGTCACCCACGTCCCCGCCCTCCGCGTGGACGTCATCGCCCCCGTCGGCGCCGGCGACGCCTTCGCCGCCGGGTTCCTCTCGGGCACGCTGCGGGGACTTTCCGCGCGGGAGCGCGCCAGGCACGGCCACCTCATGGCCGCAGCCACCCTCACCGTCCCCGGCGACCTCACCGCACCCCCCGCCCGCGAGCACGCCGACCGGCTCACCGCACTGGACGACGACGCGTGGGGGAGACTGCGTCTCGGCCCCGGGTGGACGGGGGACGACACGGAGGTACGTACGCCATGAGCCAGACCGTCGACCGCGCGCTGAGCATCCTGCCGCTCCTCGCCCAGGGCCCCGCCGACCTCGGACAGGTCGCCGACCGCCTCGGCGTCCACAAGTCCACCGCGCTGCGCCTGCTGCGTACGCTCCACGAGCACGGGCTCGTCTACCGGCAGCAGGACCAGCGCTACCGCCTCGGCGCCCGGCTGTTCGCGCTCGCGCAGGAGGCCGTCGAGAATCTCGACGTACGGGAGATCGCCCACCCGCACCTCGTGGAGCTGAACGAGCAGTGCGGGCACACCGTCCACCTCGCCGTGTACGAGGAGAACGAGGTCCTCTACATCGACAAGGTCGAGAGCCGTTACCCGGTCCGGATGTACTCGCGGATCGGCAAGCCCGTCGCGATCACCGTCGCCGCCGTCGCCAAGCTGCTCCTCGCCGACCTGAGCGAGGCCGAGCGGCGGGCCATCGCCGACAAGCTCGACTACCCCATGTACACGTCCCGTTCGACGCCCGGCGCCGCCGCGTTCCTCAAGGAGCTGGCCGCCGTACGCGAACAGGGCTGGGCCACCGACCTCGGCGGCCACGAGGAGTCCATCAACTGCGTCGGCGCCCCGATCCGCGGCGCCGACGGGCGCGTCGTCGCCGCGATGTCGGTCTCCGCGCCGAACGTGGTCGTCACGGCCGAGGAACTCCTCACCCTGCTCCCCCTGGTCCGTCGCACCGCCGACACCATCAGCCGGGAGTACTCCGGCAGCAACCGACCCAAGAAAGCCTGATCCGCCATGACCGACAAGACCGCGCTCACTCCCAGCACCCACACCACCCCGCCCGCGAAGTTCTCGCACGGCGTGCGCAAGGGCAACATCCTCCAGGTCGCCGGCCAGGTCGGCTTCCTGCCCGCCGTCGAGGGCCAGGCGCCCACCCCGGCCGGCCCCACCCTGCGCGAGCAGACCCTCCAGACCTTCGCCAACGTCAAGGCGATCCTGGAGGAGGGCGGCGCGAGCTGGGACGACGTGATGATGATGCGCGTCTACCTCACGGACGTGGACCACTTCGCCGAGATGAACGAGATCTACAACGCGTACTTCGGCGAGCAGAACCTCAAGGAGGCCCCGGCCGCGCGCACCACGGTCTACGTCGGCCTCCCGAAGGGCCTCCTCATCGAGATCGACGCCCTCGCCGTCCTGGGCTGACCCATACCCGTAATCCGCACCCTTCCCGGCACGGCGCCGTACAACACTGTGGCGCCGTGCCGCGGTCCCCCCTGCCCGGAAACATGGACGAACAACGGAGTTACCCATGCAGCTCGCCGCAGGCCCCACCCCGCCCGAGACGCCACCCCACACCGGTGGACTCCTTCTCCTGATCGACGGCACGCCCGGTCTGCTGACCGTCGCCGTCCTCGGTATCGCGCTCCTCCTCTTCCTGATCATCAAGGTCAGGCTCCAGCCGTTCGTCGCGCTGCTCGCGGTCTCCATAGTCGTCGGCCTGGGCGCGGGGCTCTCGGTGACCGAACTCTTCGGCACCGTGCAGAAGTCCGCCGCCGTCTCCGTCATCGAATCCGGGATGGGCGGCATCCTCGGCCATGTCGCGATCATCATCGGCCTCGGCACGATGCTCGGCGCGATCCTGGAGGTGTCCGGCGGCGCCGAGGTGCTGAGCGCCCGGCTGCTGCGGCTCTTCGGCGAGAAACGCGCCCCGCTCGCGATGGGTCTGACCGGTCTGATCTTCGGTATCCCGGTCTTCTTCGACGTCGGCATCTTCGTCCTCGCGCCGATCGTCTACGCCGCCGCCAAGCGGTCCGGCAAATCGATCCTGCTGTACTCCATGCCGCTGCTCGCGGGGCTCTCCATGACCCACGCGTTCCTGCCGCCGCACCCCGGCCCGGTCGCCGCGGCCGGTCTCTTCCACGTCTCGCTCGGCTGGGTCATCCTGATGGGCGCCCTCGTCGGCATCCCGTCCGTGCTGGCCGCCTGGGGTTACGCCGCCTGGATCGGCAGGCGGATCTTCGTGGACGTCCCGCAGGACATGGTGGAGGCCGCCGAGGAGGCGAAGGCCGCCGTCGTCGCCGAGCAGCGGGCCGCCGGGGTCACCCCGCACGAGGCACCGGTCGCTCTCTCCACCGTGCTGGCCATCATCGGCACCCCGCTGGTGCTGATCCTCGCCGCCACCTTCTCCTCGATCGCGATGGACCCCTCGACGGGCCGCTCGGCCATCGAGTTCTTCGGCAACCCCTTCGTCGCCCTGACGATCGCGCTGCTCCTCGCGTACTACCTGCTCGGCATCCGGCGCGGCTGGTCCCGCAAGTCCCTGGAATCCGTGTCCACTTCCTCGCTGAAGCCGGTCGGAAACATCCTGCTCGTCGTCGGCGCGGGCGGCATCTTCGGCGCCGTGCTCAAGGGCAGCGGCATCGCGGACGCGCTCGCCGACACCTTCAACGACGTCGGCCTGCCCGTCATCCTGCTCGCCTGGCTGATCTCCGCCGTGCTGCGGATCGCCCAGGGCTCGGCGACCGTAGCCATCGTCACCACCGCCGGCATCGTGGTCCCGCTCGTGGAGAACCAGGGCTTCTCACAGGCCCACCTCGCGCTGATCATCATGGCCATCTCGGCCGGCTCGATCATCGCCTCGCACGTCAACGACGGCGGCTTCTGGATGGTGTCGAAGTACTTCGGCATCTCCGAACGCGACACCCTGAAGTCCTGGACCGTGCTCGAAACCGTCCTGTCGGTCGCCGGGTTCGTCGTCGCCGCGCTGCTCAGCCTGGTGATCTAGGGCCTCTCGTCCGCGTACGGCTCACGCGGCCGAGGCGCAGATGATGCTGCGGCCCTGGTTGACCTGCCAGTACCAGAACCGCTCGCCGGGCCCCGCCGGACAGGTCCAGTTCCGGCCCTTCTTCGGGGCCCGGTAGAAGCCGGTGATCCGCAGGATCGACTGCCCCGCCTTCGGCACCTTCGAGGCGTTGCACTTCCAGACCACCGTCAGGTCCGCGTTCGTCTCCCCGTTCACCTTCGCCGGGAAACACTGACCCGCCCTGTACACCCGGTCCAGGCACAGTGTCCGGGTGATCCCGTCGTCGCCCGACCGGCTCCACCAGGTGAAACCCGCCCCCGTGTCACAGGAACCGGACGCGCCGGTGCGGGTGCTTACCCGGTTGACGTGCATGTACGCATTCGAGGCGGCGCACTTCACCCGGATCGGGCGGCTCGCGCTCATGTTGTCGTAGCCGTCGTTGTACACGTTGAGGCAGTCACCCGCGTGCACGGCGGCGAAGGCGCGGTCGGTGGAGTCCATGGTGGGTGTCGGGGTCGGGGTGGGGGTCGGCGTCGGGTCTTCGGTGACTGTGCCGGCGGTCGTGCTGTCGTCCGTGTGCGTGTCGAGGCCGGTGCCCGAGGTGACGGAGCCGGACGCGCTGCCGCCCGACGCGGAACTTCCGCCCGCCTTCTCCCAGGGCTGCCACGTCAGCAGCCCCGCCACGGCGATCAGCGCGAGCAGCCAGCCCAGGACGGCGGCGCCGGAGGACGACGAGCGGATGCGGGGGCGCGCCGGTGCGGGGGCCGGGAAGGGGGCCGGAACGAAGGGGGCCGGGGCGGGCGAGGCGGCCCGGGCCGCCCGTTCCGCGCGCTCCCGCTCGGCCCGCACCCGGGCCGCCCGTTCCGCCTCCAGGCGCGCGGCCCCCGCGCGCGCCCGCTCCGCCTCCTCGCGCTCCGACTGCTCCCGCTCCGCGCGCTGCCGGTCGGCCAGCTGGGCGAGGGCCGCCATCTCGCGGCGGGTCCGGTCGCGGTCGGCCCGGGCCTGCCGCTGCGGCGAATACACCAGCGTCGGGGGCGGCTTCGGCACCGCGCGCGTCCGCGGCGTCACCGGCGGGACGTGCGACGGGCCACCCGGGGGCCGGCCACCCGCCCATTCCCGGCCCTGGTGCACGTACGCGTCGATCAACGCCGTCCAGCGCGGCGGCAGCCAGCGCGTGCCGCTCGTCGTCATCGGCAGCCCGGCCTGCTGCTCGCGGAAGCGGGCCAGCAGCTCGGCGGGGGTCGGACGGTGCCGGGGCTGCACGGCCAGGCACGGCCGGATCGTCGCGACCAGCTCCTTGGGCAGCCCGGTCGGATCGAGCTCGCCGCGCTGCACCCGGGCCAGCAGCCGCAGCGTGTCGCCGTCCGCGCGGTAGGGTGCCCGGCCGGTGGCCAGCAGGAAGAGCGTGGCACCCAGCGAATACACGTCGGAGGCGGCCGTGGACTCCTCGCCGCGCGCCTGCTCCGGCGAGGTGAAGGCGATCGTGCCGAGCGTGAGGCCCGTCAGGGTGAGGTCGCTGGCGTGCGAGATGCCGAAGTCGATGACCCGGGGCCCGGCCAGCGGCAGCAGCACGTTCTGCGGCTTCACATCGCGGTGGACGATCCCCACCCCGTGCAGGGTGACCAGGGCCTCGGCGGTGCCGGCCGCTATCCACCGTACGGCCGACGCGGGCAGCACACCGCAGGACCGGACCAGTTCGGAGAGCGGGGGCGCGGCGATGTAGTCGATGGCCATCCAGGGCCGCTCGGCGTCCGGATCGGCGTCCCGTACGCGCGCGGTGTAGGCGCTGTCCACCCGCTGGGCGACCGCCACCTCACGGGCGAAGCGCCGCCGGTCGGTGTCGCCGACCCGGCCCTCCGCGAGGAGCGTCTTCACGGCGACGAGCTCCCGGCCGCCGGTCCGGGCCAGATAGATCCGGCCCATCCCGCCGGACGCCAGCCGCCCGAGCAGCCGGTACGGCCCGAGTGTCACCGGATCGTCCCCGCCCAGCGCTTCGATCCGCGCCCCGGCCATGTCACTCCCCCTGTCGCCCCAGCACCGCGCCCACAACGGTGCCACGGACCGGCGCGGACAGCCATGCGGTGGCACAACTCCCCTACAGGACTGTTGCGTTACCGGTATCGAAGCCGGTCCCGCCGGCACCGGCCCGTACACGCAGCAGCGCCGCCGGGGGAGCGGCGGCGCTGCTGGTCGGGACCGCCGGCGGGGAGGCCGGCAGACGGTGGTCTACGAGAGGCCGTGGACGTGCGGGGCGACCGCGTTCGACCAGGCGTTGCCGGCCGTGGCGTCCCAGTTGGTCGACCAGGTCATCGCGCCGCGCAGGCTCGGGTAGGTCTTCGACGGCTTGAAGGTGCCGCAGTTGGTGCCGGCCGTCAGGCAGTCCAGGGCCGCGTTCACGACCGAGGGGGCCACGTAACCGCTGCCCGCGCCACGGGTGGAGGCGGGGACGCCGATCCCGACCTGCGACGGGTCGAGGCCGCCCTCCAGCTGGATGCAGGCGAGCCCGGTGAGGAAGTCCACCGAACCCTGCGAGTAGACCTTGCCGTCGCAGCCGAGCATCGCACCGCTGTTGTAGTACTGGGTGTTGACGACGGTCAGGATGTCCTTGATGTTCAGCGCCGTCTTGAAGTACTCGGTGCCCGTCGACTGCATGTCGAGGGTCTGCGGGGCCATCGTGATGACGAGGCCGGAGCCCGCCTTCTGCGACAGCGAACGCAGCGCCTTCGTCATGTACGTGGAGTTGATGCCGTTCTCCAGGTCGATGTCGACCCCGGTGAAGCCGTACTCCTGCATGATCGAGTAGACCGAGTTGGCGAAGTTGGTGGCGGAGGCGTCGCTGTTGACCGCGACCGACCCCTTCTCGCCGCCGACCGAGATGATGACGTTCTTCCCGGCGGCCTTCTTCGCGGCGACGTCGGCCTTGAACTGGTCGACGGTGTAGCCGTTCAGGCCCGCCGAGTCCAGGTTGAAGGTGACGGCACCGGGCGTGGTCGTGGCGTCGGCGAAGGAGACCGCGATGATGTCGTAGTTCGCGGGCACGTCGCTGAGCTTCTGGACGGTCGCGCCGTTGTTGAAGTTCTGCCAGTAGCCGGTGACCGCGTGCTTCGGCACGGAGGTGCCCGGGTTCGGCTCGGTGCCACCGGACTTGGCGGTCCGGCCGCTGACGGTCGCCGACTTCACGGACTCACCGGCCGCGTTGGTGGCGGTCACCGCGAACTGGTACGCGGTGTCGGCCGCGAGATTGGTGACCGTCGCCGAGGTGCCGGTGGAGGTGGTCGCTTTCACGCCGTCCTTGTAGACGGTGTAGCCGGTCGCGCCGGACACCGAGTTCCAGGTCAGGTCGATGGAGGACGTGGTGGTCGAGCCGACCGCGAGCCCGGCCGGGGCGCCGGGGATCGACGGGCCGGGGTCGGTGCCGCCGCCCCCGTCGGGGCCGGTCACCGAGAAGTCGTCCACGAAGTAGGCCGCCTGGCCGTACCAGCCGTGCGTGTACACGGTGACGGACGTGGTGTTCGCGCCGGTCGTGAAGCTGGTCTTCAGCTGCGTCCAGTCGGAGGAGCCGGGCGTCCACGTCGAGACGTCGGTGGTTCCGGTGCCGCTGGCGCCCAGGTACGCGTAACCGCCCTGGACCCAGGAGCTGAGCTGGTACGTGGAGTTGGGCTTGACCGCCACGGTCTGCGAGCACTTGGCGTTGTCCTGGCCGGCCGGGGTGGCCTTCAGGGCGGAGGTGCCGCCGTGCACGGGGGAGGAGACGGTGGTGCCGGAATTGCCGGTACACGTCCAGTTGGCGAGGCCCGATTCGAAGCCGGCGTTCTTGGCGACGTTGACGTCGGCGGCCTCGGCGCTGGTCACGAGCCCGGTGAGGGTCAGGGCGCCGGCCGCGACGACGGCCATGGCGGAGCCGAGGAGCGGACGGGTACGGCGTCTTCTGCGGCTCGGGGCGGGGGAACGATCCACTTGCTGCCTCCGGGGGGAGTCGGGGATGGCGGGGGGCGGCACGGGGGGTGCCGGGGGTGTGGAATCGAGGAACGGTGGCCACCGCTGGCCGATAAACTGGTCCAGACCAATCAAGTTGTCAAGACCTCTGGCAGCCTCCGGTCGCCCCGGAGTCCCCCGATGACCTCATCACCCGTGCTTCGCGGGCTTCTTGAAAGTGTTCTCTGTCCTGCCGTACGTGGATAAAGTGCTCAGGTGGGAGCGTCCGGGCGGAAGCACCCGGCGGGAGCGAGTGCGGCCGGCGGTACGCGGCGGCCCGAGGAACGGGGAGCGGCGTGCCGACAGCCATAGCAGTGACCGGTACCGGCCTCGTGCTGCCCCCGCAGGACCGCCAGACGCCCCCGGCGGTCGTCCTGCGCGGCCCCGGCGAACAGTCCCTGGACCAGGCGCTGGAGGACATGCGGCGCCTCCTTGAGCAGCACGGACACGTCATCGCCGTCTACCCGGCCGGCATCCCCGCCGCGCACGAACGCCGGCTGCACACCGTCCGCGCGATCCTGGAGAGCGACCGGATCGCCCTGCTCAAATCGGACCTGCCGCCGCTCGGCGTGGCCGTACTGGTGCGCCAGTTACGGCAGTTGTCCGTCTGCGACTTCAGCGCCGGAGTGATCGCCTCCGCCGTGCGGCTCCTGTCCCACTACGTGCACGCCGGCGCCCTGCTGCACTCCGTGACCCGGCTCGACCGGGTGCCCGTCAGCCTCAAGTCGCACGCCAAGTCCTGGGTCCCCGGCGCCCAGTTCGGTGTGCTCGCCAACCCGGAACCCCAGCTGGTCAGAGCCGGTACGGGGGAGCTTTCCGGCCCCCGTTTCGCCACCCACCTCCTGGTCGCCCGGGGGCAGTCCACGTCCGAGTGGGTGACCGGAACGCTGGCCCCGGCCTGGCAGGTCCAGGCGGTGCACGAGGCCGTCCTGCCCGACGAGTCCCCCGGCTGGTGGGGCACTCCGAAGATGATCGAGTTCGCGGCCTATCTGCCCGACATCTCACTGATCTACCAACTGGTCTCCTCGGTGCGCAGAGAGGTCTGTACCTGGTGCGGAAACGAACTCATCGGCGACCGCTGCGGGCTCTGCAACGCCCCCTTGAACCCGCCCGAGGACCGCACGCGCGGCCCCGCCGCCCTGAACCCCTGAGGTCAACCGCCCCGCCCCGACCACCGGCCCACATACCCCAACGAGGTCGCTCCGCCCATGAATTCACGGCAACGCCGCGGCGTCATCCTGCTCGTCCTGTCGGTCCTGTGCGCCCTCGCCGCCTTCGCCGGTGTGATCTCGGTGATCGGTGATGTGAACGCGAAGGTGGGCCCCGAGGTGACCGCGTACCGGGTGAAGACCACCATCGCGCCCTACAAGCCGCTGGAATCAAGCCAGTTCGAGAAGATCTCGATGCCCGAGCGGTGGCTGTCCAAGAGCGCCGTCACCGACCTCTCCGCCCTCCGCGGCAAGATCGCCGTCACCGAACTGCACCCGGGCTCCCTGCTTCAGGAAGACATGCTGGTCGACCGCCCGAAGCTGAAGAGCGGGCAGCAGGAGATCGCCATCATGATCGACGCGGCGACCGGTGTGGCCGGCAAGATCAGGCCCGGCAACCTCGTCAACATCTACGCCACCTTCGCCGGCCGCACCGACAAGGAGAAGCCCACCTCGCGCGTCATCGTGGCCAACGCCCGGGTCATCGACGTCGGCCGGCTCACCTCCCTCGAACCCAAGCCGGCGGACCGCGGCGACGGCCCCACCGAGGCCGTGCCGATCACCTTCGCCCTGAACACCGACGACGCCCAGCGCGTCGCCTACGCGGAGTCCTTCGCCGAACACGTACGCCTCGCCCTGCTCCCCGCCGACAGCCCGACCACCCTGCGCCCGGGCGAGGGCAGCTACGACCTCGACGAAGACAAGAACAAGTGAGGACCGGATGAGCACACGCATCCTCCCGGCCGTCGGTGACGCCGACGCCGCCCGCGCCGTCTCCGGGCTCCTCGGCCAGCTCCCCGACGCGGAGCCGGCCGCCCCGCTCGGCGACTCGACCTCACTGCTCGACACCCTCGCCCGGCTCGCCGCCGAATCCCTGGACGAGCTGCCCGAGGTCGTCCTCGTGCACGAACGGATCGGCCCGGTCCCGGCCCTGGAGCTGATCCGGGAAGTGGCCCTGCGCTTCCCGGCCGTCGGCGTCGTCCTCGTCACCGCCGACACCAGCCCCGGGCTCTACTCCGCCGCCATGGACTCCGGCGCGCGCGGCCTGGTCGGCCTGCCCCTCTCGTACGAGGAACTGGCGCAGCGCGTCCAGGCCGCCGCCGGCTGGTCCGTGGGCGTCCGCCGCCACCTCGGGGCCGGTGCCGAGCTGCACACCGGACCCGGCGGCACCGTCGTCACCGTCAGCGGCGCGAAGGGCGGCGTCGGCACCACGGTCACCGCCGTCCAGCTCGCCCTGGCGGCCGCCGCCTCCGGGCACACCGTCGCGCTGGCCGACCTGGACCTCCAGTCGGGGGACGTCGCCTCCTACCTGGACGTGCAGTTCCGCCGGTCCGTGGTCGACCTCGCCACCATCCAGGACATCTCGCCCCGGGTCCTCCAGGACGCCCTGTACAACCACGAGTCCGGCGTCGCCCTGCTGCTGGCCCCGGCCGACGGCGAGCGCGGCGAGGACGTCACCGACCGCGTCGTACGCCAGACCGTCAGCGCCCTGCGGCACCGCTACGAGGTCGTCGTCATCGACTGCGGCACGTATATGAACTCGGCCAACGCCGCGGCGGTCGAGATGGCCGACCGCACCGTGCTCGTCACCACCCCGGACGTGATCACCGTCCGGGCCGCCAAGCGCATGGTCCGGCTCTGGGACCGGCTCCAGGTCCGCAAGGCGGAGGAGACCGTCACCGTCGTCAACCGCCACACCCGCCACACCGAGATCCAGCCCGCGCTGATCGAGAAGATCACCGCCACCAAGGTCGCCCGGATCGCCGTCCCGGCCAACTTCAAGGAGCTCCAGACGGTCGTGGACGCCGGACGCCTCCAGGACCTGGACGCCAGGTCCACCGTGAAACAGGCCCTGTGGGGGCTGGCCGGCGACCTCGGTCTCGTCAAGCACGCGGAAGCGGCCGCCCGAGGGGGCAGGCTCAAGGGAGAGCGCGGCACGTCGGGCGGCCGGCGGGCGCGCGCGAAATGACCACCGAGGGGGAGTGCCGTGCCATGAACCTCTTACGCGCGGACGTGCGCCGTGACGCCCGCTCCGACCGGGGCCAGACCGCCATCGAGTTCGTCGGCACCCTGCCCCTGATCCTGCTCACCCTCGCCCTGCTCTGGCAGGCGGGGCTCGTCTGCTACACGTGGATCCTGGCGGGGAACGCCGCCGACAAGGCCGTCCGGGCCGCCGCCGTCGCGGAGGGCGACCCGGGGGCGGCCTGCGAGCGGGCGGTGCACGAGGACGTCCCCGGTGCCTGGTCGACGGTGGTGCGGTGCGACGGCTCGGGCGAGCTGGTCACCGCGACCGTGCGCATCGACGTACCCCTGCTGTTCCCCGGGGCGTTCAGCGTGCCCATGCACGCCACCGGCGAGGCGAAGGCCAGGAACGAGCGGCGGGACGCATGGTGACCCGGACGCCCGGTTTCGGCTCCCGGCAGCGCGGGCAGGCCGTCGTCGAGTACGTGGGTGTGCTCACCCTGCTCCTCGTCGTCGCGCTCGCCGTCGCCCAGCTCGGCATCGCCGTTTACGCCGCCCAGCAGGCGGGTACGGCCGCGCGGACCGCGGCCCGGGTGGCGTCGACCGAGGGCCAGCAGGGCCGGGGGGCCGCCGTCGCCAGGCAGTCCATGAGCGGCTGGCTGGCCGACGGGGCCTCGGTCACCCAGGAGACCGGCGGCGAGGCCGTCACCGTACGGGTGCGCGTGCGCATCCCCAGCCTGCTGCCGATGCTCTCCTTCGGCTCCGTCGAGAAGAGCGCCACGATGCCCCGCGACTGACCCGGACCGAAGCGGCGCCGACCGGAATCGATGGAGTTTCGAAGGAGTTGAGCACATGAGCCTGCGGGCACGCATCACCAGCCCCGAACCCGCGAACGGGATGAGCGAGGAGAGCCGGCTCGTCGGCGCCTACCGCGCCAAACTGCTGGAGGAGATCGACCTCGCCGAGATGTCCGCCCTCCCCGCGGCCGACCGCAGGGCCCGGCTCGAACGCGTCCTCGGCCACATCATCAGCCGCGAGGGCCCCGTCCTGTCCTCCGTGGAACGCTCACAGCTCATCCGCCGGGTCGTGGACGAGGCGCTGGGCCTCGGCATCCTCGAACCGCTCCTGGAGGACGCCTCCATCAGCGAGATCATGGTCAACGGCCCCGAACAGGTCTACGTGGAGCGCGGCGGCCGCCTCGAACTCCTCCCGATGCGCTTCTCCTCGCACGAACAGCTGATGCAGACCATCGAACGCATCGTCTCCACGGTCAACCGCCGCGTGGACGAGTCGAATCCGATGGTCGACGCCCGGCTGCCCTCCGGCGAGCGCGTCAACGTGGTCATCCCGCCGCTCTCCCTGTCCGGGCCGATCCTCACCATCCGGCGCTTCCCCCGCGCCTTCACGCTCCAGGAGATGATCGCGCTCGGCTCGCTGGACGAGCCCATGCTGCTCCTGCTCGCCGGCTTCGTCCGCGCCAAGTTCAACGTGATCGTCTCCGGCGCCACCGGCACCGGCAAGACCACCCTGCTCAACGCGCTCTCCGGGCTGATCCCCGACGGCGAGCGCATCGTCACCATCGAGGACTCCGCCGAACTCCGCCTCCAGCAGTCCCACGTCATCACGCTGGAGAGCCGCCCGCCCAACGTCGAGGGCAAGGGCCGGGTCACCATCCGCGACCTCGTCCGCAACTCCCTGCGCATGCGGCCCGACCGCATCATCGTCGGCGAGGTCCGGGGCGGCGAGACCCTCGACATGCTCCAGGCCATGTCCACCGGCCACGACGGGTCCCTCGCCACCGTCCACGCCAACAGCGCGGAGGACGCGCTGATGCGGCTCCAGACCCTCAGCTCCATGTCCGAGGTCGAGATCCCGTTCGCCGCGATCCACGACCAGATCAACAGCGCCGTCGACGTCATCATCCAGCTCACCCGGCACGGCGACGGCTCCCGCCGGGTCACGGAGATCGCCGTCGTGGACTCGTACGGCCGCGAGGACTACCGCATCGTCTCCGTCTGCCGCTTCGACGCCCTCCCGATGGCGGCGGACGGGCGGGTGTACGGGCAGTTCGCCTACTTCCCCGTGCCCCGCCGGGTCGCGGACCGCTTCTACATGGCGAACGAGACCGTCCCGCCGGCGTTCGGGGTCGCCCACACGGACGAGCAGCTGCTCACCCGTACGCCCACGGCCTGACCCTCTCACCCCTTGGAAGGCGCTTCCCGACATGGACAACCTCCCGCTCCTGACGGTCGGCGTGACCCTGCTCGCCGGTGTGCTCGCCGTCGTCGGCCTGCATGTCTTCGCCTCCGGCAGGGAACAGCAGCGGGCGCTCATCGACCGCCTGTCCCGGACCGGCCCCCCGGCGATCGAGGGGCGCGCCCGGCGCTTCCGGGCCGTCGACCGCCGGCTGCGGCGGACCGGCCTCGGCAAGCGGATCGAGCGGAAGCTCGCCGTCACCGGGCTCGACCTCACCCCCGGTGAGTACGCGGTGTACGTTGCCGCCGCCCTGCTCGGGCTCTACCTCGTCACCGCGGCCGTCTTCGCCCCGTTCTTCGGGCTCCTCGCCGTCCTCATCGGTGCCTGGGGCGGCAACGCCTTCCTCAACTGGCAGCGCGCCAAACGCACCGAGGCGTTCATCGGCCAGCTCCCCGAACTCACCCGCGTCCTCGCCAACGCCACCCAGGCCGGACTCGCCCTGCGCACCGCGATCTCCATGGCCGTCGAGGAGCTGGACGACCCCGCCCACGAGGAACTGCGGCGCGTCGCCGACCGCCTGGCCATCGGGCACTCCCTGGACGACGCCCTCAACGAACTGGTGGAACGGCTGCCCTCCCGCGAGCTGACCGTCCTCGTCTCGACCCTCATCCTCTCCAACCGGGCGGGCGGCACCATCGTCTCCTCGCTGCGCAACCTCACCAACACGCTGGAGGAGCGCAAGGAGACCCGGCGCGAGGTCACCACCCTCCTCTCCCAGGTGAAGGTCACCGCCGTCGCCGTCCCCGTCCTCGGGCTGCTCTTCCTGCTCCTCATCAACACCATGCGGGGCGGCGCACTGGACGACATGGCCGCCGCGACCCCCGGCCGCATCGCGATCGTCGTCGCCGCCGGGCTCTACGGGCTCGGCTTCTTCCTGATCAACCGCCTGACGCGCGTCCGCATCTGAGGGCCGGAGGAGACACACATGGAGATCCTGCTCGCCGCCGTCATGGGACTCGCCGTCCTCGGCGCCTTCCAGGGCGTGCGCATGTACCGCGCGGACGCCAAGCTCCCCGGCGACCTGGTCCTCGCCCTGGAGGTCGGCGCCAGCCGTACCAGCGCCACCGGGTCGGCCATCGACCGCATCGGCATGCGGTACGCGCCCCGGGTCCTGTCGCTGATGGGCCCCCGGCGCGTCGACCGCATCCGCCGCAAGCTCGACATGGCCGGGAACCCGCGCGGCCTGACCGTCGACCGCTACGCCGCCCGGCGCGCGGTCTTCGGCGGGCTCGGCATCCTGGCCGCCCTGGCGATGCTGATGAACGGTCAGGTGGTCCTGGCCGTCATCCTGCTCGTCTACGGCCTGTTCTGGACGGACGTGATCCTCCGGGCGGCCATCGCCCGGCGCAAGGACGACATCGAGCGCACCCTGCCCGACTTCCTGGACGTCCTCGCGGTCGTCGTCTCGGCCGGCCTCGGCTTCCGGCAGGCGCTGGAGCGGGTCTCGGAGAAGTACACCGGGCCGTGGTCCGACGAGCTCCGCATCACCCTGCGCCAGATGGACATGGGCGTCAGCAGACGCGACGCCTTCGACCAGCTCCGCCGCCGCAACGAGTCCGAACAGGTCTCCATGTTCGTCTCCGCCCTCCAACAGGGCGAGGAGCTGGGCGCCCCCATCGTCGACACCCTCATCCAGATCGCCAACGACATGCGCCGCACGGACGCCCAGAACGCCCGCCGCAAGGCCGCCAAGGCGGTCCCCAAGGCCACGCTGATCGTCACGAGCTTCATGCTCCCGGGCACGATCATCCTGATCGCGGTGGGCTTCTACTACGCGGCGAACGTCAACATCAACGAAATCTTCGGCAGCTGAGCCTGCGAAGTGCCCTCCCCAGAGGGCTATTTGTGGGACATTCAGAGCAGAGGAAGGGGCGGGAGAGGCGGCATGGCTGAAAGCGATACGTCTGACGAGCCCCCGGAGTGGGAATGGGCCCGGCAGCCCACGACGAGGGCCACCGCACCGACGTACTTTGCCCGCGACACACGAGTTTATGGATCAACGTCGACCGATTCCCGGTCGGTCGAACCCGGAGGGGGACATCGCCATGAAGGACATCGCGCTCAGGGCGGCGGTGCGGACGCAGACTTATGTGACCCACTGGGCGCACACCACCGCGGACCGCATGACGCGCCGGAAGGACAGAGGGCAGGGGGCGATCGAGTATGTCGGCATCACGATTCTGGTGGTGGCGATCGTGATTGCCTTGCTGAACACAGACATGGGCTCCACCATCGGGAACAAGTTCACGGCGAAGATCAACTCAGTTCTCAACAGGTGATTGGCTGGCGGAAAGCCGAAGCAGGGCAGGCTGCGCCGCTCTACATCGCGGCGGTGGTGGGCGTGCTCTTCGTTGCGCTGGTTCTATTCGCGTTCGGAGAAGCCGATATTCGCCGCAATGGCGCACAGAGCGCGGCAGACGCCGCCGCGCTGGCGGTCGCTAAGGAATCGCGCAGCCTTCTGGAACCAGATCTGAAGGCACACCTCGCGGACCCAAAATTCTTCGAATCTGTGTTTAGCGCGTCCTACCTCGGGAGAACGGGCAATGTTTGCCGGAAGGCATCGGACTTCGCTGCTCGGAACAAGGCGGACGGCGTCCGATGCCGTCCACTGGCCGATGGCAGATGGGGCTACGAAGTCCGTCTGAAGTCGGCCAAGGGAATGAGCACGGACATCGTGCCGGGCACGAAAGGAAGAAAGGCGGAGGCTACGGCCGTGGCCGTGATCGAGCCCCGTTGTGCCTTTGTTCCGGCCGAGACCTCAGCCCTCGATTCCGACCCGGACGCGGACGCGGATCCGCCATCCGTACCGATCGGCAGGATCCACTGTGACGGCGGCCCGGATTGGTCGGTTGACCCGGAGGATCCGTCGCTCGTGCCGGACGTGGTCGACCTCTTCACCGTACGCCTGGCCGAAGACTGACTGAGACTGACCGCAAAGGATAGGGATCGATGACTGCTCGGTACGTGAGGAAAACGCGCCGGACCGGTGTTGCCGTGCTCCTGGTGGTGACACTGGCCTTCTCCACGGCCGCGTGCGGCGGCGATGACGACGGCAGCGGCCAGGACAAGGGGGCGTCGAGCCCTACGACGCCACGGGATTCCGGGAAGGCGAAGAGCAAGTCCGGTGAGACGGCTCCGGAAGCCGACACGGTCCTGGCGAACGTCAAGGGGGACTCGGGCGTGGAGATGGTCATCACTTCAGCGATGCGAGACTCGGGTGGATTCCTGACGGTGAACGGGCAGTTCAAGAACGCTGGGAGCGGTGCCTACACCACACCGATTCAATGGAGCGGCCGGGAAACCGCGGTTGCGGCCAATGGCCGGTCTCTCGCAGCGATGACGCTGGTGGATTCCAAGGCGAAGAAGCGCTACTACGTCCTCCGTGACACGGACAACCGCCCGCTGACGACGAGCGGTTACGAGCCGAGTATCGAGGCCGGTGCCACCCTTACGTTCTTCGCGCAGTTCCCCGCGCCCGAGGCGTCCACCCACGAAGTGGGTGTGCAGTTCCCCGGCTTCCCCAACGCGACGATCGAGATCTCCGGATGACCCCCCGCCGCGTCACGACGACCCTCCTCGCCGGGGTGGTCGCCCTGGGGGGCGTCGGGGCCATGGCCCCGGAGGCGGTTGCCGGGGACAGTCCCTATCCGTCCGCGTCCGCCGAACCCCCCGTCGAGATCGACCCCCACGACACCGACCTGAAGCTCCCCGAGGGCGCCACCCTCGCCCCGCCCAAGGTCCTCGACATCAAGTCCGTCATCGAGGACCTCGGCGGCGAGGAACGCCGCGAGGACACCAACGCCGACATCAAGTTCGCCCTTCAGGCGGAAGTGCTCTTCGGCAAGGACAGCGCCAAGCTCAGCGGTGAGGCCAGGGGCCGGATCAACGCCATCGCCGAGGAGATCAAGCGGCAGGACGCCAAGAAGGTCAGGGTCTTCGGGTTCACCGACGACCTCGGCTCGTCCGAGCACGGCGACGTGCTGTCCAAGAAGCGCGCCGAGGCCGTCCACAACGTGCTGGACGAGGCCCTCGGCGGCTCCGGGATCACCTTCGAGATCCGGGGCTACGGCGAGGACTACCCGATCGCCAGCAACGAAGACGAGGAGGGCCGCCGGAAGAACCGCCGCGTGGAGGTCTCCTTCCAACGCGGGGAGAGCGGCACGCAGAGCTGACCGGGCCCGTGCGGCGGCGGCACAAGGACCGCCGCCGCACGGGGGGGCATCAGTACAGCGCCTTGTACGTGTTGAAGCCGTAGCCGATCCGTACGCGCTTGTTGATCTTGCCCGTCCCGGTCGACGTGTACCGGTACAGGTCGCCGTAGCCGTTGACCCCGACCAGGTCGGCCTTGCCGTCCCCGTTGAGGTCGCCGATCGCGGCGAACTTGTTGTAGATGTCGAAGCCGTAGCCGATCTTCACGCGTGCCTTCAGCGGCGCGGACGCCTTGCCCGTGCCCTCGTACAGGTACAGCGTGCCGTCCTCGGCGATCCCCACCACGTCCGCCCGGCCGTCCCCCGTGAGGTCTCCGGCGCCGACGATGTGGCGGTACGAGCCGTAGCCGTAGCCCACCTTGATCTTCGCCGCGAGCGCGGTGCCCTTGCCGTTCCCCTGGTACAGGTAGAGGTCGCCCTTGGCGTCGCGCGCGAGGAGGTCGCCCGCGCCGTCACCGCTCAGGTCGCCGGGGCCGATGAGGTTGTTGTAGACGCCCCAGCCGCTGCCGATCCGCGCGCCCGCGATGTACAGCACGCCGTTGTCCACCCAGAGGTTGTCGGCCTGCCCGTCGTCGTTGAGGGAGGCGGCGAGCCACCCCTCGGGCTGGGGGAACCGGCCCACGCGGCTGAAGAGCTCGCCGTTGTTCTTGGAGTCGTACCAGTATCCGTCGCCCTTGGCGTTGACACCCAGGATGCTGCGCTTGGCCGCGCCCGGATTGCCGCCCGCCCCGACGAACACGGCGGCCTTGTGCCACCCGAAGGTGCCGGGGATCCTCATCCGGAGGTGGCCGTTGGAGAGGGCGCGGTAGATGTACGTGTCGCCGTTCTCCTTGCGGCCCATGAGGTCGCCGAGACCGTCCCCGTTGATGTCGTCGAGACCCACGAGCTGGTTGTAGGTGTCGAACCCGTAGCCGATCATGAACGGTGCCTTGAAGGGCTTGGCCGGGTTCCCGGTGCCGGCGTGGAAGTACAGATATCCGTCGGGGGTCCGGGTGACGACATCGCCGATCCCGTCGGCGGTGGAGTCGTTCATGCCGACGATCTGGTCGTACGCATCCCAGCCGGAGGCCACCTTGACGGCGGGTTCGAAGGGCTCGCCGTCGATGCGCCCGGTGGAGACGTAGAGGTAGAGGTCGCCGGCGGGCGTGCGCGCGATCAGGTCGTTGTGACCGTCGCCTGTCAGGTCGCCCGGTGCGACGATCTTGTTGTACTTCTGCCAGCCCTTCCCGGACCAGGTGGGAGTGCCCCCCGTCGGGTCCATGCCCACCATCGGGTGCAGGGTGAGCGTGCCGGACTCCGTCAGGGTGAGGAGCTCGACCTGGCCGTCTCCCTGGAGATCACCCGGAGCGATGATGTCCTTGTACACGAGCTGTTCGTCGGGGTCGTCGGGGTCGTTGAACCCGACGGGGTAATCCGCCACCGGCGCGCCCACCGACTGCATCAGGCGGCCCTGCCGGTTCTGGTAGAGGATGTCGCTCTCGCCGTCGCCGGTGATGTCCATGCGCGGCGTCGAGCCGACGGCTTTCGGCGCCTCGGCGCCCTTCGCGTCGTCGGCCGAGGCCGGGGCCGCCAGCAGCACGCCGGCGGAGAGGACGAGCGCGGTGCAGGCCGCGATCCGGCTCGCACGCTTCGAGTACGCGCGGCCGGTGCGGCCGGATTTCAGTGCGGACAGATGCAAAGCCCCCCCAGGGGTCGTCTATGAGCCGGCTGTCGATAAGTCGGCTGGTGTTCATATGACTGGTACTGGATTCCTTTGGAGGGGGCTGTTTTCGGCCGTCCGGATGGGGTTGCTTTCAGCCGTCAAACCAGTGCCCTATCGGCCGCTCAAGCCGCCTCCGTACGTTCCACCACCCGCCCACCGTCCAGCTCCAGCCGCCTCCCGCGGAAGCGTTCCCGCAGGCGCCGGTCGTGCGTCACCACGACCACCGCACCCCCGAACCCGGCCAGCGCGCCCTCCAGCTCCTCCACCAGCGCCGGGGAGAGGTGGTTCGTCGGCTCGTCCAGCAGGAGCAGGTCGACGGGTTCGCCGACCAGGCGGGCCAGTTCGATGCGGCGCCGCTGCCCGTAGGACAGCTCGCCCACCCGCAGGCGCAGGTCCGCCGGGCCGAACAGGCCCAGCGACAGCAGGTGTTCCGTGTGCGCGTCGAGGTCACCGCCGCGCCCGTGGGCGTAAGCCTCCGGGAGCGTCAGAGCGGCCGGCCACGGCGTCTCCTCCTGGCGCAGGTACCCGACCCGCCCCCGCGTCCGCACGGTCCCCGCGTCCGGCCGCAGCTCACCCGCGAGCACCCGCATCAGCGTCGACTTGCCGGCCCCGTTCGCCCCCGTGACCAGCAGCCGTTCCGCGCCGCCGATCCGCAGCGCGGGCACGGCGAGACGGCGGCCGACGCGGATTCCGGCCAGCTCCGCCGCGACCCGGGGGGCGGACGCCTCCGCGGCGGTCACCCGGGCGGCGAGCACCAGCGGATCCGGCGGCGGCGCGACCGGCCGCTCCGTGAGCCGTTCGACGCGCTCCTTCGCGTTGCGGATGCGGACCATCGCCCCGTGCCCCCGCCCCCGCGCCCGGAACCCGCCGTGCCCGAACACGGTGAGCGGCACCTTGCGCGGGATCGCGTCCAGCCGGGCCACGTTGGACGCGGCCAGCTCGCGGTTACGGGCCAGCTCGGCGCGCCAGTCCGCGTACTCCCGCAGCCGGCGCCGGCGATCGGCGGCCTTCGCGGCGAGGTAGCCCTCGTAGCCGTCCCCGTACCGCGTCACCCGGCCCTCGCCGACCTCCAGGATCGTCGTGGTGACCCGTTCCAGGAACACCCGGTCGTGCGTCACCGCGAGCACGGTGCCCCGGTGCGCCCGCAGGTGGGTTTCCAGCCAGTCCACCGCCCGGTCGTCCAGGTCGTTGGTCGGCTCGTCCAGCAGCAGCAGCCCCGGCCGGGAGGCCAGCGTTCCCGCCAGCGCCAGCCGCGACCGCTCGCCGCCGGACAGTGTGGACAGCGGCCGGTCCCGGTCCAGGCCGGGCAGTCCGAGACCGTGCAGGGCGATGTCCACCCGCGCGTCGGCCTCGTAACCGGCCCGCGCCTCGTACCGCGCGACCAGCCGCGCGTACGCATCGAGCGCGGCCGTCAGCTCCGCGCCCGCCAGGTCCGCGAGCCCGGCCTCGGCCCGGCGCATCCGGGCCTCCAGCTCCCGCAGCCCGGCGAGCGCCGCGTCCACCGCGTCCTGGACGGTGGCCCCGGCGGGCAGGCCGAGCGCCTGCGCGAGATGGCCCGTGCCGCCGGGCGCGACGACGGTCAGCTCCCCGTTGTCGGGCCGGTCGAGCCCGGCGATCAGCCGGAGCAGCGTGGACTTGCCGGCCCCGTTGTCGCCGATGACGCCGGCCCGTTCGCCGGGCCTGACGGTGAAGGTGACGTCGTCCAGCACGACGCGGTCGTCGTAGCGGCGGGTGACGTTCTGAAGTGTGAGTTGTCCGGTGTGCATGAAAAGCCCCTGTTTCTCGGCCCGTGCACGCCGACGACGCGCCGTGGCCGTGCCGGAAGGGCAGGTGTCACGGAGCTGCGAAGGCGTGGGGGTGCGGATGCGCGGGAGAACGCGCTACTGCGGAGCCGGGCTCAACGCAGGCGCAGGGGAAGTATCACAGAGAACCCATGCGCCCCAAGGTAGGCAGGGGATTGAGCGCCTGCAAGCGGATTTTGGTCGGCCGGTGATCACTTCCGGTCGCGTACGACGCCGAGACGGACCGGCACACCGGGGGAGTAGAGCACGCTGATGGGGGCCCCGCTCGGGGCCGGCAGGCCCGCCGTCTCGATCAGGTTCTCCTCGCAGCGGAGCAGGTCCGCGCGGTGCAGTGGCCAGCGGGGGTGGTCGTTGCGGAGATAGGCGGTGCGGCCGAGGAGGGACTGGTGCAGGCCCCATCGTGCGGTGAGGAAGTGCTCCAACTCGGTCGGCCGGTCTATGCGTTCGCCGGGGCGCACGGTGATGCGGCTGTACGTGCCGCGCGGGCCGGGTATGCGGCGCGAGCTGGTGTAGTCGATCGTGTCGCCGGCCGCCGCCACCCGCATCCGGGACCACACGTACGGCAGGCCGAAGCCCAGCCGGCCCATCGCCGCGGGGACCAGCCGGGAAGCGTCCAGCGAACGGAAGACGACCCCGCGCCGCCCCCGCTCGTCCACCGAGTACAGGCGGACGTTCGTCTCGGGGAACGAGCCGAGATACGGCACCCCGGGCAGCCCCAGCCACCCCACCCGGTGCATCCGGAAGGCCACCAGACCGACGTACGTGACCCCGTCGAACGTGTCGGGCACCGTCCCCGCCGGCAGCAGCCGCGCCACCGCGGCCGGCTCCGCGGCCCAGTGGACGAAGCAGAGGTCGAGCCACTGCTGGGTGAGCAGCGGGCGGCGCAGGATGCCGGGGGCATCGGGTGTCACGGGCGAGGTCGTCGTCACGGGCCAAGCGTGGCACGGCCGTCCGGCGCGCCCTCCACCGCGTCCGGGACCGCCGCGAACTCCGCCATGAGGTCCGGATCGCGCATCCCGGGCAGCTCGTAGCCCTTGGCCTCGTCCCACTCGACGTCCAGGTCGTCCATGTGCACACGCCAGTCGGCGTCCGGCAGCGCCCGGCGCAACTCCGTGACCGAGTCCAGCACATGGGCGACCACCGGCAGCAGCCGGCCCGGGTCGAACGGCATCTTGGTGGAGCCGTCGAGGACGGACTCCGGCTCCGCCGCCCGGGGGTCGTACACATACAGGCTCTCCTCGTCCTCGTACGGGAACGACGCCTGGCGTGCGGTGACGATACGGGCGACGGCGGCCGACTCGGACCCGGTCAGCGGGGTCGCGCGGCGCGCGGTGTAGTAGAGGGAGACGCTCATGAGGGGAGCGTACGGGCGGGGTACGACAACGGGGTCCGGGCGCGGCGGCCGCGAACGTGCCCGGCATGATCCGAACCGAAACGCTCTAGTCCCCGGTCGTCCCGTCCACGATCTCGCGGATGATGTCGATGTGGCCGTTGTGACGGGCCGTCTCCTCGACGAGGTGCAGCAGGATCCAGCGCAGGTCGGGGGCCGAGCCGCTGGAACGCTTCCGCACGGCCCGGGTGTCCAGGTCGTGGGACGCGACCAGCTCGCGGTAGCGGGCGGACTGCTCCTCGTACTCGCGCAGTACATCGGCGAGCGGCATGTCGACGGCGATCCGCATCTCGCGGTCCGGGTCCTCGTCGGTCCACGGGCCCTCGTCCTCGCCGCCGAGGAGGACCACCTCGAACCAGTAGTACTCGACCCAGCGCAGATGGTTGACCACCCCCGCGATGGTCATCAGCGGGGAGCCGGGCAGGGGCGCCCGCACGGCGTTCTCCTGCGAGAGCCCTTCGCACTTGGCGACCGCGGTGGCGCGGGTGTAGTCGAGGAACGTGGTCAGCTGGGTGCGCTCGTCCCATGCGGGAGGCGTGTCGGTGCGTGTCATCGCCGCACAGCTTTCCCGGGCGGAAGGGGGATGTCCATCGCTTATGCGGTGAGGCGAAGGCCCCGGACCCGCGCCCCGGACCACGGGTTGCCCGTACGCTCGGATACCGACCACCCGCCGGCCCCCCACGCCGCCGCCCCGTGCGGTGCCGCGGGCGGGGCGGGCAGCCACCACGAGTACCGAGGTGACGCGCCGATGAGTGACGGTTTCTTCTGCTCGTACCACCTGTGCTGGAGCCGCCCCGACGCCGAGTCGCTGCTCGGCGACCTGGAGGCGGCGGGGGTGCGGGCGGACCATCCGGTCACCCGGCGCATCACCCTGGTCAGCCCCGGGGCCGACCCGTCCGGTACGCAGTCCTGGGTGAGCCGGGACCAGCTCGTGCTGCTCGCCGGGCTGCAACGCCTGGACCGGGTCGACTTCCTGCTCTGGCTGCCCGGCGGCGAGGAGATACGGGCCAGGGTCGGCCGGGGCGACGACGGCACGGTGGAACTGCGCTTCGGCCTCGGTGCGCTGGACCGCGACGACCGGGAACGGGTGGTCCGCGCGGTGCGCGAGGCGATAGGGCGGGCCTCGCTGCTCTGCGTGGGCTTCGTGCTCGACCGCGAGGGCGCGTCGGCGGCCACCGACTGGGCGGGCTTCATCGTCAAGGGATCGGTGTACTTCGACTGCTGGCCGGACACGCTCGCCCTGCTCCCCGAAGTGGCCGCCGCACAGCCGCAGTTGTCCGGCGTGAACTCGTTCCAGCAGTCGCCGTGGGTCGTCTACGGGAGCGATGTGCCCCGCAGATAGGCCATGTGCGCAGACCGTGCGTGCTTACGGTGCCTGCTCGACCCGGACCTGTACGCCCGGCCGCATCCCCCACGCCGCCATCGCGCCCGCCTCCGCCTCGATCACATGCCGGCCGCGCGGCCGGGGCAGGCCGAGGCGGCCCGGCTTCATCGTGTGGACCGCCAGCACGTTGAACTTCCGGTCCAGATAGGCCACATCGATCGTGAACCGCATCCGGAAGGAGTGCACACTTCCGCACGGCGTGATCATCAGCGCCCCGTCGACCCCGTCCCGGCCGAGCAGCCCGCGCGCCCGGTGCCGGTAGGAGGCCGCGATCCGCAGTGGCACCCGGGTCTCGGTCACCCCGTCCCGGTCCGTGATCGTCAGCGTCCCCGCGCCATCGCGCCATCGAGCCATGGCCCGACGGTAGCGGCGCGGGCCCGCCGCCGGGCCGGAATCCACAGGCCCAACCCCGGCCGGCCCATGCCGATTAGGATCGATCGGGTGTACGCCATGCTGACAGGGGTCGCCGCGCTCTGGGGCGTCGCGACCGGGCTCCTGGTCCCGCGCGCCGCCTACCGGTTCTCCGTCCCGCCCGGCGAACCCCGGCGGGACGCCTGCCCGGCGGGCCACCCGCTCACCGGCCCCGCCCGCGCCTGGCTCGGCGCGGCGCGCTGCGGCGGATGCGCGGAGGGGACGGTCGCGGAGGGAGCGGTCGCAAAGACGCGTGCGGGCGGCCCCGGCGCGGACACACCCCCGCCCACCCCCCGTTACGCCCCCCACCGCCTCGCCCCCGTCGTCACCGCGCTCGCCTGTGCCGCGCTGGCCCGGTCCACCGGCACGCGCCCCGAGCTGGCGGCCTGGCTGCTGCTCGCCCCGGTCGCCGTGCTCCTCGCGAGCATCGACCACCGCGTGCACCGGCTGCCGGACGGGCTGACCCTGCCGGCCGCCGGAGCCGCTGTCGTACTTCTGCGCCTGGCGGCACTGCTGCCGGAACACGCGGGCTCCTGGCCCTCGGCCCTGCTCGGCGGGCTCGTCCTGGGCGCGTTCTACTTCCTGCTCTTCCTCGTCAACCCGCGCGGCATGGGCTTCGGTGACGTCAAACTCGCCCTCTCCCTGGGCACGGTCCTCGGCTGGTACGGCTGGCCCGTCGTCTTCGCGGGCGGCTTCGCGGGGTTCCTGTTCGGCGCGGTGTACGGGGCGGGGCTCGTCGCGCTGCGCCGCGCGGGCCGGAAGACGGGCATCCCGTTCGGTCCGTTCATGATCGCGGGGGCGTTCCTGGGCCTGCTGTCCGGGGGCCTGGCGGCCTGACCGCCCTCAGCGCGTCTTGGCGCTGTGCCGTGCCACCCGGGCGCGGTTCCCGCAGGCGGGGCTGCACCATTGCTGGCCGGTGCGCAGAGCCGTGAAGAACAGGACACAGCTGGGCGCGGGACACCGGCGCAGCAGGTCGCGCCGAGGCGACGTCAGCAGCCGGACCGCCGACGCGCACACCTGCGCGGCAACGATGTCCATCGTCCTTACGCCGTCGGGCCATTCGAGCTGCGGACCGGCCGGCGGCCAGATGACCCGCGCCTCCTGGACACGCTGGGCCCGCTCGGTCACCAGAGCCAGGGAGGCGGCGGGCGGCCGCGCCGCGTCGACCAGTGCGTCGAGCAGGTCGCGGAGCGCTCCACGTACGGCGAGAGCGGTCGTCACGTCGGCGGCGCCGACGTCCACCGGTGTGCCGGCGCCCATGCCGAGGCGCGAACGGTAGGCGCCGACCCAGTGGGCCAGCCCCTGCGGGGTGTTCACCTCGTCGATCAGGACACCCGCCTCGTAATGCCATGAACTGATGAATTCCACCGCCAGTGGCTCAAGGAGGCGGATTTCGAGAGTATCCCTGCCATGTGTGGTCATTCCGACTCCCTCTCGGATACCGAGACGTAGCCCCATGTGGCGGATTCTTGATGTATCGTCACTTCCAACGGCTAACGTTCAAGCCATTAGCCCCGGAAGGGCTTGGCCTGAGTTCCCGTGGGGGGATTTCCTGTGGCGGCGTCGCGATAACGCCCGCCTTCTTTGTGCCTGTCTTCTTCGTGCCTGTCCGCGCTGCCCGCATGTTCTCTCTGCGTGGCGTGTGCCCGCGATGACGCGTGCCTTCTTCTCCGCCTGCCGTACTTCGTACTCCATTCCTTCTCTGGGAGAGACTTCATGTCCGATATCGAAGTGATCCGCAATGTCTTCCGTAGCGGTTTCAGCCTCGACCAGCTCGACTGGGTCTCCTGGGTCGAGCCGGGCCGGACGGGCGTCGACCACTACCCGCTGTGGGCCCCGGACGGCGCCGAGGAGGATTCCGTCGGCCTCCTCCTGCGGTTTCCGGCCGGAGCGCACGGAGACTTCCACGAGCACCTCGGTTACGAGTTGATGCTGGTTCTCGACGGCACTCTCGACCACAGCGACGGAAGCTCCTTCGTCAAGGGCGATCTGGTGGTCGAACGCCCTGGTACGCGACACCAGATGTCCAGCGCCACGGGCTGCACCGTCCTGGCCATACGCACTCGACCTGCGGCGCCGCGCGAGGCGCGGGGCGATGAGGTTGCCGACTCGCGAGCGGAAGTCTACGCCGCGCAGCAACGCTGAGGCACCGCTCCCTCCGGATGTGGGGCTACCGGGTTACGGACGGTAGCCCCCAGCCGGTGCAGGCCGCACCGAACGAATCAGGAAAGGGAAATGACCGCACCCGCAAGACGGCCCAGGCGCCGTGTACTGCTTTCGACCGTGTCCTCGGATTCGCATACCTGGAACCTGGTTTTCCTACAGCTCCTGCTGGAGGAGAGCGGGAACGAGGTGACCAATCTCGGATCCTGTGTTCCCGACGACGTCATCCTCGACGCCGTGCGCGCCGAGCGGTTCGACGCCGTGGTGATCAGTTCGGTCAACGGCCACGGTTTCCTTGACGGCCGACGCGTCATCAAGAAGCTCCGGAGCATTCCGGAAGGCCGCACTTTACCGGTCATGATCGGCGGAAAGCTCGGGATTCTCGGCGACGGGAACGACCGCTACTCCGACGAACTCGTCGCGGCCGGATTCGACGCCGTGTTCACCGACAGCACGTCTCCCGAAGCCCTCACCGACTATCTGCGCGGGCTCCCGGACGCCCGGCCGCACGAACTCGTGGGAGGGCGGGTCACATGACCGAAGTCATATCGCCCGGCCTCGACGGCCACGTGGCCAGATCCGCCCGCGACGGACGGCTCGTCGTGCAGCCGCGCATGGGAATGGCACTGCCGGCGGACATGGCGGCCGGACTGCGCTCCGTCGCGGACAGCGGCCTCCGCGCCGTCGGCACCATCACACTGGACAGCTACACCCGCGTCGGGGACCACACGGGCGCCCGCAAGGCGCTCGACGAGGCGCTTCCGCTGAACGGATTTCCCCTGGTCGCCCACGGCCCCGAGGTCACGAGAGCCGTCGCACGGGCGGCGGGGCCCCTCCCCGTCCAGATCCGGCACGGCTCCGCGAAGCCCGCCGACATCTTCGCCGTCATGGCCGCATCCGGACTCTCCGTGAGCGAAGGAGGGCCGGTCTCCTACTGCCTGCCGTACGGGCGCACTCCGCTCGCCGAATCCGTCGCCTGCTGGCGGGACGCGAGCACCCAACTCGCCGACGACTGCCGCGCCCAGGGGCTCGCAGCCCATCTGGAGACCTTCGGCGGATGCCTGCTGGGCCAGCTGTGCCCGCCCTCGCTCCTGGTGGCGATGAGCGTCCTCGAAGCCCTCTTCTTCGCACAGTGCGGGGTGCCGTCCGTCAGCCTGAGCTACGCGCAGCAGACCAGCCCGGCCCAGGACATCGAAGCGCTGGCCGCGATGCGCGTACTCGCGGACGAACTGCTTCCGCCGTGGGTGGAGCGGCACCTCGTCCTCTACGCGTACATGGGTGTCTTCCCCCGCAGCCTGCCCGGTGCGGAACTCCTCCAGGCGACCAGTGCCGAGGTCGCGGTACGCGGCGGAGCCGAACGGCTCATCGTGAAGACCTCCGTGGAGGCACACCGCATCCCCAGCGTCGAGGAGAACCTCGCCGCCCTGCGCCTCGCCGACGCCGTGGCACGCAACGCCCGGCACGAGAGCGCGCTCCCGTGGCACGGCCAGGCCGACCCGGACGACATCCTGCGGGAGGCCCGCGCGCTCATCGCCCCCGTACTGGAGGCGGGCGACATCGGCGCCGGACTGCTGTACGCGTTCCGCGAGGGCCTGCTCGACGTGCCGTACTGCCTGCACGTGGACAACAAGGGCCTCACCCAGGGGGCCATCGGGCCCGAGGGACGCCTCCAGTGGGCCAGGACCGGAAACCTCCCCCTGCCCGGCCGGGCGGGCAGGAGCAGCCTCGTCTCCCACGAACTGCTGCGCATGCTCAACCACACGGCCGACCGGTACGACCGGCAGGCACTGCACGAGGAGAGAGCAGTGACATCCGACGCGACACCGCTGCGCGCGGCGATCGTGGGCGCCGGCCCGCGCGGTCTGGCCGTGCTGGAGCGCCTGGTGGCCCGTGCCGCCGCCGACGAGGAAGCCCGCGGGACGCACGTCGACGTCATCGACGACCACCAGCCGGGCGCCGGGCGCGTCTGGCGGACCGACCAGCCCGGAACGCTGCTCATGAACACGCCGGCGGGCGAGGTCACCATGTTCTCCGGGCCCGCCGACGACGGCCCCGCCCGCGCGGGCGCCGGCCCCTCGCTGGGGGAGTGGTGGCAGCGGACCCACCCGCGCGAGGGCGACCCGCTCGGCTACGCGCCGCGCGCGGTCTACGGGGAGTACCTGCGGTTCGTCCTCCACGCGGTCACGGCCAACGCCCCGGCACACGTGAAGGTGTCCTGCCGCACGGACCGGGTGGTGGACCTGCTCCCCGGCGAGGACGCGGGCCGCCGGCTCGTACGCCTGGCGAGCGGCGAGGACCTCGCAGTCGACCGGGTCGCTCTCACCACCGGCCACGCCGTGCCCGAACTGCTGCCGGATCAGCGGCTGCTGGCCGAGTTCGCCGAGGGGCGGCCGCATCTGCGCCATGTGCGCGGCGACTCCGCGGCCGACATGGCCCTGCGGGACGTGCCGTCGACCGCCACCGTCGGGGTGCTGGGCCTCGGCCTGGCCTTCTACGACGTCATGAGCCTGCTCACCGAGGAGCGCGGCGGCCGCTACGAGGAGGACGCGCACGGAGTGCTCCGCTATCTCCCGAGCGGGCGGGAGCCGAAGATCGTCGCCGGTTCCCGCAGCGGAGTGCCCCTGCCGGCCCGCGGCCGCAACCAGAAGACCCACGACCACTCCTACCGGGCGCGGATCTTCACCAGGGAGCGGGTCCGGACCCTGGCCGAGACGGGGAAGCTCGACTTCGAGCGCCAGGTGCTCCCGTGGATCATGGCCGAGGTCAACCTCGTCTACTTCGAGACCCTGATCCGGGCCGGACAAGGGCCCCGGGCCGCCGCGGCCTTCGTGACGGAGGCGACCCGTGCGGCCTCCGTGGACGCCGCGCCGGAGTTCGCCGTCGCCCGCAGAGCCCGCCGCTTCGGCGTGAAGGACCCGGGCGTGGACCTGTTCGCGTGGGCCCGGCCGTTCCGGGACGAGGTCTTCGCCGGCCCGGACGCTTACCGCGAGCGGCTGACGGAGCTGATCGAGGACGACCTCGCCCACGCGGAGCAGGGCAACCACGACGGCCCCGTCAAGGCGGCGCTGGACACGCTGCGGGACGTGCGTTCCACCATCCGGCTCGCCGTCGACCTCGGGGGCCTCACCGCCCGCTCGCACGAGGTGGACTTCCTCGGGCGGTTCGTCCCGGTCAGCTCCCACCTGGCGGCCGGTCCACCGCGTGAACGGCTGCGTCAGGTGCTGGCCCTGATGGAGGCGGGCGTGCTGCACATCCTCGGCCCCGGCGCCGAGTTCCGCGCCGACCCGGAGCGCGACACCTTCGTCGCGGCGTCCCGGCAGGTGGCCGGTTCCGAGCTGCCGGTGGACGTGGTCGTGGACGCCCGCATCCCCACGACGGACATCCGCCGGGACGGCAGCCCCCTCATGACCGCGCTTCGCGAACGGGGGCTGGTCACCAGCTACGCCAACGTCGACGACGAGGCGGTGTTCGACACGGGCGGCCTCGCGGTCACCGGCGCCCCCTTCCACCCGGTCGACGCGCACGGTCAGCCGGTGGCCGGACTGTACGCGCTCGGCATACCCACCGAGCACGCCCGCTGGTTCACCCAGGTCGGCAGCAGCCGGCCCGGTGCCTGGGGCGAGTTCATGGCGGACGCCGACGCGATCGCCCAGGACATGCTCGCCCGGCGCGCCGTGCCGCAGCTCACCGGCCGGGAGGCGCGGTGACCGCCCAGGCCGGCCCGTACTGGACGCACCGGCGGACACCGGCCCACCAGGAGTTCCGCACCGCCCGCGACACCCTGCTGGCGCACCGGGACGACCACGACGCGGCGTACACGGCCTTCCGCTGGCCGCGCCCCCGCCACTTCAACTGGGCGCTGGAGTGGTTCGACGTCATCGCCCGGGGCAACGAGGCGACGGCCCTGTCGCTCGTGCGGGCCGACGGAACGGCGTCGGACAGCACCTTCGACGCGCTCTCGCGCGAGTCCGACCGCACCGCCAACTGGCTGCGGGAGCTGGGCGTACGGCGCGGTGAACGCGTTCTGCTCCTGCTGGACGCCCGCCCCGAGCTCTGGGAGATTCTGCTCGCCTGCCTGAAGACCGGCGCCGTCGTCATCCCCGCGTACACCAGCCTGTCCGGGCCGGAGATCCGCGAGCGCGTCGAGCGCGGGCGCATCCGGCACGTGATCTCCGAGGAGCACACCGCCGCCGAGGTGCCCGCCGTTCCCGGCGCGCGCGTCCTGGTCGAGGGCACCGCCGCGGGCTGGCTGCGGTACGCGGAACGCGAGTCCATGCCGGACCGCTTCGAACCGGACGGCCCCACCCGGGCGGACGACATCGCGTTCTGCTACTTCACCTCGGGCACGACCTCCGCGCCGAAGCTGGTCGCGCACACGCACACGAGCTACCCCATCGGCCATCTGTCGAGCATGTACTGGAACGGGCTGCGCCCCGGCGACAGGCACCTCAACATCTCGGCACCCGGCTGGGCCAAGCACGCCTGGAGCGGCTTCTTCGCCCCGTGGAACGCGGAGGCGACGATCGTGGCCCTGGCCCCCGGGGCGTTCGGCGCGGCGGAGTTCGGCGCGACGGCCGACCGGCTGCGGGTCACCTCGGTCTGCGCGCCGCCCAGCGTCTGGCGGCTGCTGATGCCCCATCTGGACCGGCGCCGGCCCGGCCTGCTCCGGGAGGCGACCAGCGCCGGCGAGCCGCTGACGGCGGCCGAGGCCGCGGTGGTCGGCACCCACTGGGGCGTACGGCTGCGCGACGGGTACGGGCAGAGCGAGGCCACGGCCATGGTCGGTACGACTCCGGGCCTGCGCGGCCCGGACGACCGGCTCGGCAAGGCGCTGCCCGGTTACGCGCTCATCCTGATGGGCGAGGACGGCCCGACGGACCACGGCCCCGGGGAGCTGTGCGTCGACGTGACGGCGGGCCCCGCCGGGCTGATGGCCGGTTATCTCGACGACACCGGGGAGCTCCGCCCCGCCGTCGAGTCCGGGCTCTACCGCACCGGTGACATCGCCGTGCGGGACGCGGAGGGGTTCGTGCGCATCCTGGGCCGGGCGGACGACGTCTTCAAGTCGTACGACCACCGCCTCTCCCCCTACGAGATCGAGGCGGTGCTGCGCCGGCATCCCGCGGTGCGCGAGGCGGCGGTCGTGCCGCAGCCCGATCCCGTCGGGGGCGCGGTGCCCGTCGCGTATCTGGAGACGCTGCCCCAGGCGGTGGCGGAGCCGGAACTGGGCAGGGAGCTCGCGGAGTTCTGCGCCGGGCGACTGGCCCCGCACACCCGCCCCCGGGCCTTCTCCGTGGTCGAGGCGCTGCCGCGTACCACGTCGGGGAAGGTCAGACGGGCCGTCCTCGCCGAGCAGGCCCGCGAGCTGCCGCTGCCCTGCGGCCCCGATCCCTTCGGTGAGGCGTCGCTCGTCGGCTGATTCCCGGCCCGTACTCCCGCAACCGGCCGCACGGGCGGCCGGTTGCGGGTACATTCATCCCGTCAGCGCTAATGGGTAAGCCATTAGGCGGCGGTCGTGCACCACTCAGTGACTCGAAAGGAATCGACACAATGACGCAGACCAGGCCCACGGCCGAGGTCCCCGCCCCCACGCGTCCGTGGCACGCGACACAGGCACCGCCCCGGCCGCCGGTGCTGACGATGGCGGTCGCCACGGCGAGCAGCGTGATCGCCCTGACCCTCCTGGTGGCCATCGGGGAGTGGTCGCACCAGATCCTCCTCATCCCGCCGCTCGCGGCGAGCATGGCGCTGATCGCCGGCGCCAGCCAGACGCCGCTGGGGCAGCCCCGCAGCGTGATCGGGGGCCAACTCGTCTCCGCGGTCACCGGGTTCCTCGTCCTGGCCGTCCTCGGTCAGGGTGTCTGGGCCTCCGGCATCGCGGGCGGTCTCGCGCTCGGCGCGATGATGCTGCTGCGGGTCGCCCACTCACCCGCCGCCGCGACCGCCGTCATCGTGGCCGCCACCGGCCCCTCGTTCGCCCCCTTCCTCGCCCTGCTCGCCGCGGCCACGGTCATCCTGGTGCTGGTGGGCCTGGTCGGTAACCGCGTCAACAAGCAGCCGTATCCCGTCTTCTGGTGGTGATCCGGCCCCGGACGGCAGCCGCGGTGCCATGGACGTGTTCGTGCGACGTCCATGGCACCGTCCGCATTCGGCCCCCGCTCCGACGGGCCCGTAATGCAGTCGCGGTCGCCCCCGCCCGGCTGGGACGATGGGGGCATGCCCGCCGAATCCGACGCCACCCCGCCCACGCCCGGTGAAGCCGCCCGGTTCGACGCTCTGGTCGCGGAGGCGGACAGCGTCTCCGTCGACGGGTGGGACTTCTCCTGGCTCGACGGACGGGCCACCGAGCAGCGGCCCTCCTGGGGGTACGCGCGGGCCATGGGGGAGCGGATGGGGCGGGCGCGGGCCGCGCTCGACATCCAGACGGGCGGGGGCGAGGTGCTGGCCTCCGTGCCGGAGCTGCCGCCGCTCGCCGTCGCCACCGAGTCCTGGCCGCCGAACATCGCACGCGCCACCGCGCTGCTGCACCCGCTCGGGGTGGCCGTCGTCGCGGACGCGGACGAGCCGCCGCTGCCGTTCGGGGACGGGGCGTTCGACCTGGTGGCCAGCCGGCACCCGGTGACGACGTGGTGGGACGAGATCGCCCGCGTACTGACCCCCGGCGGCACGTACTTCTCGCAACAGGTGGGCCCCGCGAGCGTCTTCGAGCTGGTCGAGTTCTTCCTCGGGCCGCAGCCCCCGGAGGTGCGCGGCGAGCGTGACCCGGAGCGGGCGCGGGCCGACGCCGAGGCGGCCGGGCTCGACGTCGTGGACCTGCGGGCGGAACGGCTGCGCACCGAGTTCTCCGACATCGGGGCCGTCGTCTACTTCCTGCGCAAGGTGGTCTGGATGGTGCCCGGCTTCACCGTCGAGCGGTACCGTCCCCGACTCGCCGCGCTCCACCACCGGCTGGAGACCGAGGGTCCGTTCGTTGCCCACACCACCCGCTTCCTGATCGAGGCCCGTAAACCCGAGTGAGACCAACGCCCCCTCGGGGCCCGAAGGATGGCACTCTGGTCGCGAGCGCTCGGGAAGGAGCTGGCATGGACCTCGGCACCGACGGGGATGCCGCGCGCGGCCCGCGCCGGGGTGGCGCCGAGTGGCTCAAGGGGGCCAGGATCGTCGGCGTCCTCGGGATCTTCTACCGGCCCGAGGGCCGGATGGGCGAGCCGGAGGCCGTTTCGTTCGTGCTGGACGACGGCCAGTCGGTCTGCCTGACCTGCGCATCCGACGGCACCCTGCACGTGGGTGCCGGCACCTGGCCGCAGCTGCCCGACTGGTGTGTGCCCGCCGCTCAGTGGGAGTTCGCCGGGCCGGCCGGTCTGCCGCAGCCGCCGGAGGGCGGCTGGACCGTGCTCAGCACCGACGAGCGCAGGGACGAGCGGGGCGAGGTCCACGAGGCGGTGATCCGTTGCGAGGGCGGGCGGTTCGTGGTCGTCGGCGGGGACACCGTGGGCGTCCGCTTCACCCGGGGCCACCGGGGCGCGGCGGCCCCGACGTGACGGATCGGCATCGGAGGCCGACTCCCGCCGCCGCGCGCCGGGTTGCCGTCCCATACTCGTACCCATGACCTTCGCGAGGCGTACCGCCGCCCTGCTCCTGACCGCCGCCGCCCTCACCGGCTGCGGCGAAGTCCGGGCCACTCCCGGCGAAGCGGCACCACCCGCCGCCCCCTCGGCCCTGCCCACCGCCCCCTCGACGCCGCCCGCTGAGCGACCCACCGGGCAGCCCACCGAGCGACCCGCCGGGCAGCCCACCGGCCGGCCCGTCCAGCAGGGCGGCGACGCCAACCCGCACTACGCCGAGAACCACGCCTTCCAGTCCACCCTCGACCTGTCCGACGCGGACCGCGCCCGGGGCGAGGCGGAGGTGAGGCGGGTGAAGCAGGGGCTCGCCGCGCTCGCGGAAGGGGGCGAGTCCACCGAGGACACGGTCTTCCAGGCACTCCAGGCCCTCGGATACCCGGACGGATCGGTCACCACGAGCACCTTCGGCACCCACCGCACCTCCTTCACCGTGTCCCTCGGGACCCTCTGCGTGGACGGCTCGCTGGACGGCGAGGTCAACGGACTCGTCAACGCGGAGGTGCATGGCCGTTACATGGAGGGAACGGGCTGCGTGAAGCCCAGGGGCGGCCACTGACGAGCGGAATGTGGACATCCTGTGGACGTCTCGGGCGTGTCCCCGGCGCCCATTCGGGGGTGGGTCGTATCGCCGCAGGTCACAGCCGTAAAGCGGCCGCCAGGGCTGGGTCCGGAACGAAGCCGTTCACTCTCGGAGAGTAATTATTTCGCGCCGCGGCACCCAGCATCACTTACGAAGGGTTATGGTGGAAACCCCCCCTCGGGCCGGTCCGTAACCCCCCCCCACGGACCGGCCCGTTTTTTGTGCCCGGCGCCGGGCCGGACACGCTCGCTCAGCCCCGCGCGGCCCAGATGTTCGTGCCCTCGGTGTCGACGGCGAAGACGTCGATCTCCTTCAGCTCCTCGGCCGACAGCTCCGGGCCCGCCAGCGCCGCCACGTTCTCCTCCAGCTGCCCCACGCTCGACGCGCCGATCAGGGCGGACGTCATCCGGCTGTCGCGCAGCACCCATGCCAGGGCCAGCTGGGCGAGCGACTGGCCCCGGCGGCGCGCGATGTCGTTCAGCCCGTTCAGCCGGCGCACCACCTCCTGCGACAGCAGGTCCGGGTCGAGCGACTTGCCCTGCGTGGCCCGCGAGCCCTCCGGGATGCCGTTCAGATACTTCCCGGTCAGCAGCCCCTGGGCCAGCGGCACGAAGGAGATGCAGCCCATCCCGGCCGCCTCCAGTGTGTCCAGCAGCCCGTCGTCCTCGGTCCAGCGGTTGATCATCGAGTAGGACGGCTGGTGGATCAGCGCCGGTACGCCCATCTCCCGCAGCAGCCGCGCCGCCTCGGCGGTCTGTGCCGAGTTGTACGAGGACACCCCCGCGTACAGCGCCTTGCCCTGCTGTACGGCGGAGGCCAGCGCCCCCATCGTCTCCTCCAGCGGGGTCTTCGGGTCGAAGCGGTGCGAGTAGAAGATGTCGACGTAATCCAGGCCCATCCGCTTCAGCGAGGCGTCCAGCGACGACAGCAGGTACTTCCGCGAGCCCCACTCCCCGTACGGCCCGGGGTGCATCTCGTACCCCGCCTTGGTCGAGATCAGCAGCTCGTCCCGGTACGGGGCGAAGTCCTGGCGGAAGAGCTTGCCGAAGTTCAGCTCGGCCGAGCCGGCCGGCGGGCCGTAGTTGTTGGCCAGGTCGAAATGGGTCACACCGAGATCGAAGGCGCGGCGCAGGATGGCCCGCTGGGAGCCGAGCGCCCGGTCGTCGCCGAAGTTGTGCCAGAGGCCGAGCGAGACGGCCGGCAGCTTGAGCCCGCTGCGTCCGCTGCGGCGGTACTTCATGGTGTCGTAGCGGGTTGCGGCGGCCTGGTAGGGGGAAGAGGAATCAGTCACGATTCTCTCCTTATCACGGACTTGTGACAGGCCGGGTTGGGTGCGTGCGGGGCCCGCGCAGTAATGTGGCCTGACGGGACTGCCATGACACGGCGGGGCGATCCGCCCCCTTCCAGTGCGGCGATCCGATCCCCAGGGGACGACCCCGGACCCCTGATCCGGGGCCGGCGGGCCCGCATGGAACCGAGAGGTGGACTCAGTGAACTTGCGCGACCTGGTGTACGGGCTCTACGCGCGCCGGGTGGAAGCCCGCCTCGACCACTCCCAGGTGCCCAAGCACATCGGCGTCATCCTCGACGGCAACCGGCGCTGGGCCAAGGCGTCCGGCGGCACGGCGGCCGAGGGCCACCAGGCCGGCGCCGACAAGATCAAGGAGCTCCTCGGCTGGTGCAGCGAGACCGACGTCGAGGTCGTCACGCTCTGGCTGCTCTCCACCGACAACTTCGACCGGCCCGAGTCCGAGCTGACCCCGCTCCTCGGCATCATCGAGAACACCGTGCGCGGCCTGGCCGCGGACGGCCGCTGGCGGGTCCACCACGTCGGCACGCTCGACCTGCTGCCCGCCCACACCCAGACCGTCCTCAAGGAGGCCGAGCAGGCCACCGTCGGGGTCGACGGGATACTCGTCAACGTCGCCGTGGGCTACGGCGGCCGGCAGGAGATCGCCGACGCCGTGCGCTCCCTGCTCCTCGACCACTCCGCCAAGGGCACCTCCTTCGAGGACCTGGCCGAGATCGTCTCCACCGACCTGATCTCCGAGCACCTCTACACGCGCGGCCAGCCCGACCCCGACCTCGTCATCCGCACCAGCGGCGAGCAGCGCCTGTCCGGCTTCATGCTCTGGCAGAGCGCCCACTCCGAGTACTACTTCTGCGAGGTCTTCTGGCCGGCCTTCCGCCGCGTCGACTTCCTGCGGGCCCTGCGCGACTACGCCGCCCGCCACCGGCGCTACGGGGGCTGAGCCCGGCGGGGTCCGCCCCGCCGTTCCCCGGAAGAGATCCGGTCGGCATGGCCGGCCGGGTAAGAGGGCATATCCCTGACAGGCCGGCGCCCGGTCACCAGCCAGGTGGGCGCCGATGACAAGCGGGATGCTCCGCGACGGCCCGCCGTCGCACGCCAGCCTCTTCCGAGGGGGTACGTCCTTCCGTGGTGACCAGCACAAAGCGCCGCCTGCCCGACAGGCGCACCTACGTTCTCGACACCAGCGTCCTGCTGGCCGATCCGAACGCCATGGCCCGTTTCGACGAGCACGAGGTCGTGCTCCCCGTCGTCGTGGTCACGGAACTGGAGGCCAAACGGCACCATCCGGAGCTCGGCTACTTCGCCCGCCAGGCCCTGCGCCTGCTGGACGACCTCCGGGTCCGCCACGGCCGGCTGGACGCGCCGATCCCCCTCGGGGATCTCGGCGGGACGCTCCGCGTCGAGCTCAACCACTCCGATCCCGGCGTCCTTCCCGCCGGCTACCGGTTGGGGGACAACGACTCACGCATCCTCGCGGTCGCGCGCAACCTTCAGGCCGAGGGGTACGACGTCACGGTCGTCTCCAAGGACCTCCCGCTGCGCATCAAGGCGTCATCGGTCGGCCTGCTCGCCGAGGAGTACCGCGCGGAGCTGGCGATCACCGACTCCGGCTGGACGGGCATGGCCGAACTGTCCCTCGCCGCCGACCAGGTGGACCTGCTCTTCGCCGAGGAGACGCTGTACGTCCCCGAGGCCGCCGAGCTGCCCGTGCACACCGGCCTGGTCCTCCAGTCCGAGCGCGGCAAGGCGCTCGGCCGGGTCACCCCCGAGGGCAATGTGCGGCTCGTCCGCGGCGACCGGGAGGCGTTCGGCATCCACGGCCGCAGCGCCGAACAGCGGATCGCCCTGGACCTGCTGCTCGACCAGGAGGTCGGCATCGTCTCGCTGGGCGGCCGGGCCGGCACCGGCAAGTCGGCGCTGGCGCTGTGCGCGGGGCTCGAAGCGGTGCTGGAGCGCGGGCAGCACAAGAAGGTGATGGTCTTCCGCCCGCTGTACGCGGTGGGCGGGCAGGAGCTCGGCTATCTCCCCGGCAGCGAGGCCGAGAAGATGAGCCCCTGGGCGCAGGCCGTCTTCGACACCCTCTCGGCCGTCTCCGGGCGCGAGGTCATCGAGGAGGTGCTGGGGCGCGGGATGCTGGAGATCCTGCCGCTCACCCATATCCGGGGCCGCTCCCTGCACGACGCCTTCGTGATCGTGGACGAGGCCCAGTCGCTCGAACGGAACGTCCTGCTGACCGTGTTGTCCAGGATCGGCACGAATTCCCGGGTCGTCCTCACGCATGACGTGGCCCAGCGGGACAATCTCAGGGTCGGCCGGTACGACGGAGTGGTCGCCGTGGTCGAGAAGCTGAAGGGGCATCCGCTCTTCGCCCATGTGACGCTCACGCGTTCGGAGCGATCCCGCATTGCCGCACTGGTGACCGAAATGCTGGAGGAAGGTCAGATCTGATACGGGTTGGGACGTTGACGCCGCCCGGCGGGCCAAGCAGCCTAGCCGGGCGGCGGCGTGTTGCGGCGCCTTTTCCGTAATTAAGGTCCGCCAAACGAGGTGTGACCTTTCACACTCAGCGGAGAATTGCTTCCCGCGGTCCCGTTCCGGCAGAGTCTTGCTTCCGTCAGGCCCCGCATACGGCACACCGGCACCTCCAGAGGCGCCACGCACCACACAACTCAACAACCGCCGTCCGTATGCCGCCCGCGAGCACCACGCGGCGCTTCCTCCGGGGAGCCGCCCACCGGGCCCGTGCCTTCCCGTGACCCAAGCAGTAGGGAGGCCAGTGCCAGGGGCACGATTGCGCCCGCGAGGTCACCTAAGCGGGCGATGCTGGAAGGACACCGTGTGAGCCGGATTTCGGTCCGGGGGTTCGCCGTGGCATCCGCCACCGCGGTCACCACCGTAGGCGCCGTCGTAGGCGTTGCATCGGGCAGCACCCCTGCTGCCGACGACAACAACTTCGAGGCGACCGCAGCCGACACCACGCTGCTCGCAGACATCCCCGCGGGCCAGCAGGCCCAGGTCCAGACCGCTTCGCTGACGCAGCAGGCCGACGCCCAGGCGTCCGCGGCCGACGCCGCCGCGAAGAAGTCCGCCGAGGAGACCGCCCGCGTCCAGGCCGCCAAGGACGCGAAGTCCAAGAAGCAGGCCGCCGAGGACAAGCTGGAGCGCGAGCGCCAGGCGAAGAAGGACAAGGAAGCCCAGGAGCGCGCAAGCCGCTCCGAGGTCCGCTCCACCTCGTTCGCCGTGCAGAGCTCCTACACCGTGGCCGAGGTCCAGGCCATGGCGCGGCAGATCGTGCCGGCCGACCAGTTCCAGTGCTTCAGCAACATCGTGAACCACGAGTCGAGCTGGAACTACCGGGCGAGCAACCCGGGCTCGGGTGCCTACGGTCTCGTACAGGCCCTCCCCGGCTCCAAGATGGCTTCGGCCGGTGCCGACTGGATGACCAACCCGGCCACCCAGATCAAGTGGGGCCTCAGCTACATGAACAACCGCTACAAGAGCCCCTGCGGTGCCTGGTCCTTCTGGCAGGCCAACCACTGGTACTAGAACCAGGGTTCACCAGCTCAACCTCGTGAGGCCCCCCGCCGTCCTTCGGTGGGGGGCCTCACGCGTGTACGGTCGTGCGGAACGCTCCCGGGGGAGCGGTGGGGAGAGCGGACGGGGGTAGAGGAAGCGTTATGTCGAAACTGCCGGGGTGGCTCGGACAAGTGGGCGCCGAACTGAGCAGGCTGAGCGAGCGCCTTGACGAACGACGGGCCGAGACGGAGGCCGACGACCCCCTGCCCGCCGACGCGGACCCGCACGCGCGGGTCCCGGCGGAGCCGGGGAAGGACGAGTCGGCCCACGTCGACCAGGTGCCCGCCCCGCCCAGCTACGCGCCCACCGTGGCCGCGCGGCCCGATCCGGTCGCGGCGATCCCGTGGGGGATGCGGGTCGCGGCCGAGGCGGGCTGGCGGCTGCTGGTGCTGGCGGGGACCCTGTGGGTGCTGATGCGGGTCATCAGCGCCGTACAGCTGGTCGTGCTGGCCTTCGTCGCCGCGCTGCTCGTCACCGCGCTGCTCCAGCCGACCGTGGCCCGGCTGCGGCGCTACGGGCTGCCGAGGGGCCTGGCGACCGCCGTCACCGCGATCTCCGGCTTCGTCATCATGGGCCTGGTCGGCTGGTTCGTGGTGTGGCAGGTCATGGACAACATCGACACCCTGTCCGACAAGGTGACGAAGGGGATCGACGACCTCAAGAACTGGCTGCTGGACAGCCCGTTCCATGTGACCGACAAACAGATCAACGACATCGCCAAGAACCTCAGCGACACCGTCGGCACCAACACCGAGGCGATCACCACCGCGGGGCTCCAGGGCGTCACCGTGGTCGTGGAGTTCATGACCGGCGCGCTGCTCGCGATGTTCTCGACGCTCTTCCTGCTCTACGACGGCGCGCGCATCTGGCAGTGGGTGCTCAAGCTGGTGCCCGCGCAGGCGAGGCCCGGGGTCGCCGGAGCCGGTCCGCGCGCCTGGCGGACGCTGACCGCCTATGTGCGCGGCACGGTCATCGTGGCCCTGATCGACGCGATCTTCATCGGGCTCGGAATCTACTTCCTCGACGTGCCGATGGCGGTGCCGCTGGCCGTCTTCATCTTCCTGTTCGCCTTCATCCCGCTCGTCGGCGCGGTGGTCTCCGGGGCGCTGGCGGTGGTCGTCGCGCTCGTCACGGAGGGCGTGTTCACCGCGCTGATGGTGCTGGCCGTGGTCCTCGCCGTGCAGCAGATCGAGGGCCATGTCCTCCAGCCGTTCATCCTGGGCCGGGCGGTGCGGGTGCACCCGCTGGCCGTGGTCCTCTCGGTCGCGGCGGGCGGCATGATCGCCGGGATCGGCGGTGCGGTGGTGGCGGTGCCGCTGGTCGCGGTGACCAATACGGTGGTCGGCTATCTGCGCAGTTACGGGCAGGAGGAGTCGCGCCGCCACTCGCCGCCCCCGCACGGGTCGACCGCGCTGGACGCGGCGCCCACCCCGGCCGCCGCAAGCCCGCCGGGCAGGGGTGGGGACGAGCCGTCACCGGACGCCTCGTAGCGCGTACGCACAGGAAGAAGGGCCCCTCGGACGGTCGGTCGTCCTCGGGGCCCTTCCCGTATTCAGAGTACGGTGCCTACTCGGCGAGCACGCCCTCGGCGTCGAGGGTCACACCCACCGCCTGGATCACCGAGGCGATCTTGACGGCTTCCTGGACGGTCTCGCGGTCCACGCCGGCCTTGCGGAGCACCTGCTCGTGCGAGTCGAGGCACTGGCCGCAGCCGTTGATCGCGGAGACGGCCAGCGACCACAGCTCGAAGTCGACCTTCTCCACGCCCGGCTTGCCGATGACGTTCATCCGCAGGCCCGCGCGCAGGTTCCCGTACTCGGGGTCCGAGAGCAGGTGGCGGGTGCGGTAGAAGACGTTGTTCATCGCCATGATGGCGGCGGCCGACTTCGCGGCGGTGTACGCCTCCGCGGAGAGGTTGGCCTTCGCCTCCGGCTCCAGCTCGCGCAGCACCTTCGGCGAGCGCGAGGCGATCGCGCAGGCCAGGACGGTGCCCCAGAGCTGCTGCTGAGGGAGCTCGCTGTTGCCGATGACCGAACCGAGGTTCAGCTTCAGGTCCTTGGCGAAGTCCGGTATGGCGGACTTCAGTTCATCGAGAGCCATGTCGGTATCAGCTCACTCGCCCGAGAGGAGCGCGACCGGGTCCAGGGTGTTCTCGCCCTTGGTCCAGTTGCACGGGCACAGCTCGTCGGTCTGGAGGGCGTCGAGGACCCGCAGGACCTCCTTGGGGTTACGGCCCACGGAACCGGCGGTCACCATCGTGAACTGGATCTCGTTGTTCTGGTCCACGATGAAGACGGCGCGCTGCGCGAAGCCGTCCTCGCCCTCGATGCCGAGGTCACGCATGAGCTCGTGCTTGGAGTCGGCCAGCATCGGGAAGGGCAGGTCGGTGAGGTCCGGGTGGTCCTTGCGCCAGGCGTGGTGCACGAACTCGGAGTCGCCGGAGAAGCCGAGGACCTGGGCGTCACGGTCGGCGAACTCGTCGTTCAGCTTCCCGAAGGCGGCGATCTCGGTGGGGCACACGAAGGTGAAGTCCTTCGGCCACGCGAAGACGATCTTCCACTGACCCTCGTAGGTCTTGTGGTTGATCTGCTCGAACTCCTTGCCGCTCTCCAGCGACACACAGGCGGTCAGGTCGAACTCGGGGAACTTGTCACCGACAGTGAGCACGCGCTCTCCTTGCAGCGTAGGTTCTCCCTTTTTGAGGGAGTTCCTGGGGGTTGGACGATCTCCACCTTGGCACAGAGTGCATTGATCGCGGAAATAGCTACACTCGGTCGTGATGATCGGAGGTGCCTATCAGTGGCGCAGAGTAATCCGGGCAACCGGCTCAAACAGCCCAGCCTCTCGCAGCTGCGCGCCTTCGCGGCCGTCGCCGAGTATCTGCACTTCCGGGACGCGGCAGCCGCAATCGGGATGAGTCAGCCCGCGCTCTCCGGGGCGGTGTCCGCGCTGGAGGAGGCACTGGGTGCCCAGCTCATCGAGCGTACGACGCGCAAGGTGCTGCTCTCGCCCGCCGGGGAACGGCTCGCGGTCCGGGCGCGCGTCGTGCTCGACGCCGTCGGCGAGCTGATGGAGGAGGCCGAGGCGGTCCGCGCCCCCTTCACCGGAGTGCTCAGGCTCGGCGTGATCCCGACCGTCGCCCCGTATCTGCTGCCGGCCGTGCTGCGGCTGGTCCACGAGCGCTATCCGGCCCTCGACCTCCAGGTGCACGAGGAGCAGACCTCCTCGCTGATCGAGGGACTGGGCGCCGGACGGCTCGACCTGCTGCTGCTCGCCGTGCCCCTCGGTGTCCCCGGCGTCAGCGAGCTGCCGCTGTTCGACGAGGACTTCGTGCTCGTGATGGACCGCGGCCACCCGCTCGGCGGGCGCGCCGACATCCCCCGCGACGCGCTCCGGAGGCTCCCGCTGCTGCTCCTGGACGAGGGGCACTGCCTGCGCGACCAGGCCCTCGACATCTGCCGCGAGGCCGGCCGTACGGAGGGCGCCCCGGTCACCACGACCGCGGCCGGGCTCTCCACACTGGTGCAGCTGGTCGCCGGGGGCCTTGGGGTCACGCTGCTGCCGCGCACCGCGGTCACCGTCGAGACCGCCCGCAACGAGGCGCTGACCACGGGGTATTTCGCGGACCCGGCGCCGACGCGGCGGGTGGCGCTGGCGATGCGGACCGGGGCGGCGCGGCAGGAGGAGTTCGAGGAGCTGGCGGCGGCGCTGCGCGAGACGATGCGGGCGCTGCCGGTACGCGTGACGGGCGGCCGGGCCTGACTCGTACGGCCGTACGAACCGGGCCCGGCCGCCCGCGAGGTGAGGGCTACTCGCTGCGCAGCCCGTCCGGGCGCATCATGCGCCACAGCGGCGGCAGGGACAGCAGCGTGACCAGCAGGATGAGCGCCCCGCCCGCTCCCGCGAGCGGCAGGAACACCAGCCAGTCATCGACCGGCTTGTCGACCATCCAGCACAGCGTCGCGCCCAGCGAGAGGCCGCCGGCCACCGCCACCGCGAGCCCGATGACCACCGGCAGCGCGGTCTGCCAGAGCACCGACCAGGCGAGGGTGGCCCGCCGGGTGCCGAAGGCGACCAGGACCGAGAGCAGCCGCTTGCGCTCGCGCAGCTGTTCCAGCTGGGAGACCAGCATGGAGGCCGCGATCAGCAGCAGCGTGACCGTGGCGCCGACCTGGAGGCCGGTCTGGATGCTGGCGTACTGGCGGTCGCGTGAGACGGACGTCAGGGTGACCAGTCGCATGCCGGGGTCGATGCGGGCCGCCGTGTTGCGTACGTACTCGGCGGCGTCCGGGACGCTCTCGTCGATGCGGATCTGCGAGACGGTCGTCGCCCCCGGCAGGGTGGTCGCGTCGATCGCCCCGGGGGTCACCATGATCCCCCAGCGGTCCTCGCCGACCGGGTCCTTGCGGCTGACCACGGTCTTCGCGTCGGCGGGCAGCGTCCAGCGCAGCTTCCTGCCGCTCTCCGACTCGAACTCGACCTCCTTGCCCTTGCGGGCGGTCTTGTCCATCCAGCCGGCCATGTCCTTGTCGTTCCTGGGGTGCACGACGAACGAGTCGCCGTCCTCGCAGGAGTCGATGCGGGCGACCTCGCGCAGGGTGGCGCAGTCACCGACGTTCAGCGAGGTGGTGGGCTGGATGTCGTCCTCGGCGTACTTCCCCGGCTTGGTGACGTACGCCTCGACCATGCCGATGACCTGGGTGACGCCCTTGGTGGCGCGGAACTCCTTGATGGTCTCCACGGCGGCGTTGCCGTTGACCTTCTCCGACACGGCGTAGAACTGGGCGCGGGTGGGGTCCTGCCCGGTGGCCTTGTTGAAGTCGGCGTTCATCGAGGCGAACAGCATCTGCACGGCCACCGCGCCGGCCACCGCCACGGTGACGCCGCTGACGGCACGGGAGGCGGTCCCGCTGCTCAGCTGGAGCCTGCGGGTGGCGAGCTGCCAGGGCACCGGGCCGCCGCGCAGCCGGTTCACGCACGCCTCGACCAGCCAGGGCAGCAGCAGGGCGAGTCCGACGAGGACCAGGACCGCGCCGGTGGTGATCGAGTAGGGGTCGACTTCCTTGTACTCGCCGGTCGGGCGGGTGAGTACGAGCACGCCGAGTCCGGCGAGCGGCAGCAGCAGCCGCCACCACAGCCGGCGCTTGCGGGTCCGGTTGTTGCGTACGACCCCGAGCGGCTCGATGACCACCGAGCGCATCGCGGACAGCGTGACCAGCACCGCGGTCAGCGGGACGGCGACCGCGATGAGCAGGCACAGCCGCAGGTCGGGGGCGAGGTCCGAGGGGAAGGCGCTGACGTCCCAGACCTCGATGTGGCTCACGAACCGCCGCCCCACCAGGAAGAGGGCGAGGCCGATGAGCAGACCGAGCGCGGAGCCGAACAGGGCCTCGCCCGCCGCGATTCGCCGGGTCGACCTGATGTCCGTACCGACCAGGCGCAGCGCGGCCAGCCGGCGGTCGCGGCGGTCGCCGCCGAAGCGCACGGCGGTGGCGATGAAGATGGCGACGGGCGCGAGCAGCACCACGCAGACCATGATCACCAGCACCACGAGCAGCGGGGCGAGCGGCGGGGTCGGCTCGGGGTCGCCGTAGCCGGTGACGCGGTGGCCGCCCGTGCTCGGGGTCAGGGTGTCGCTGCCGGCGTAGAACATCAGCTCGTTGGGTGAGCGCAGTCCGCCGTCGGCGATGGTGCCGGTGATCTTGTACGGGTAACGCTCCTTGAGCAGGGCGTTGTCCGGGTCGTTCAGCAGGTCCTCGAGAGCGGGGGAGACGATCATCTCGCCGCCCGCGGGCATGGCGTCGATGCCCGGCGGGAGCACCGGGTGGCCGCCCTCCGCGCGCATCAGATAGCCGGTGATGCTGCGGTCGTGGTACTCGGTGTCGGCCCCGATCCGCAGGACCGAGGTGTCGGACTTCTTGCCCTGCGCGTCCGGGTTCTCGGAGATCCTGGTCTCGCTGCGCGCCGTGTCGCGGTCGTTGCGCGCGTCGAGCGCGTGCGGCACCGAGGCGGCGAGGAACAGCAGCGTGACGCCGAGGCCGACGCCGATCGCGGTGAGCATCGTGCGGGTCCAGCCCTCGCGCCCGCCGGCGGCGGCGAACCGGACGCCGAGCGCGAGATCGCGCAGCCAGGGCGCGGTGCGCGATGCGCGGGCCGGCGGCGGAGTGGGCGCGGGGGCCGGGGTCCGCTTCTCGTCCAGGAGCGTCATACGGCGTGCTCCAGGTCACGGGCCCGGCCGTCGCGCACGGTGACGTCGCGGTCGGAGTAGGCGGCGACGCGGGCCTCGTGGGTCACCAGGACCACCGCGACGTTGGAGGAGCGGGCGGCGTCGGTGAGCAGCTGCATGACCCGCTCGCCGTTGAGGGAGTCCAGTGCGCCGGTCGGCTCGTCCGCGAAGATCACCTTCGGGGACGCGGCGAGCGCGCGGGCCACGGCGACGCGCTGGCCCTGGCCGCCGGAGACCTCGCCGGGGCGCTTGGCGCCGATGTCCTCGACCTCCAGGCGCTCCATCCAGGAGCGGGCGGTGCGCTCGGCGTCCTTGCGGCGGGTGCCGGCCAGCCGGAGCGGCAGGGCGACGTTCTCCACGCAGGTGAGCTCGGGCACGAGCTGGCCGAACTGGAAGACGAACCCGAAGTCGCTGCGGCGCAGGGCGCTGCGCTCCGCGTCGGACATGGCGGACAGCTCGCGGCCGTCGTAGGTGATGGTGCCGGAGTCCGGGGTGATGATCCCGGCCAGGCAGTGCAGCAGCGTGGACTTGCCGGAGCCGGACGGGCCCATCACGGCGACGACCTCGCCGGGGTGGACGGAGAACGAGGCGCCGTCGAGCGCGGGGGTCGAGCCGTAGGTCTTGTGCAGGTCGTGCGCGGAGAGCAGGGAGCCGGCGGGGGTCACGGGGCCACCACTTTCTGGAGCTGGCCGAGGCGGGCGGCGGTCAGTTCCAGCCAGCGCAGATCGGCTTCGAGATGGAACAGGGCGTGGTCGCAGATCAGCTGATCGGCGAGGTCGCCCCGTCGCTTGCGGTCGGTGAGTATGCGCATCAGGCGCAGGTGTTCGGAGCGCTGGGCGTCCAGCACGTCGGCCGCGTTGCGGCCGGTGAGCATGGCCAGGACGACCTTGGTGTACAGGGTCGACTGGAGGTACGGCTCCGGCTTCTCGGGCTGCGCGAGCCAGGAAGCGACATCGGTGATGCCGGCGTCCGTGATCGCGTAACGCTTGCGCTCGGGGCCACCCCCGCTCTCCACGCCGTCGACCTCGACAAGGCCGTTCTTCAGCAGCCGGGACATGGTCGAGTAGACCTGCCCGTAGTGCAGGGGGCGGTCGTGCCCGAACTTCTCGTCGAACGTCCGCTTGAGATCGTAACCGTGGCGTGGGCCGGACTCCAGGAGCCCGAGCAGGGTGTGGCCGATAGACATGCGGAGCACTCTACATGGTGTGTATACCTGCCGTGTATACGCGGGGGGTACATCCGAACGGCGCAGGTGAAAGGGGGTGGGGGCAAGCGGCAGGCAGGCGAAAGGCCCGCCCCTGGCGGGACGGGCCTCGGGTCCTACTCTTCGCCCGGCGGCTCCGGCGTGGGCTCCGATACGGGCTTCGGGGGGCGGCCCCGGCGGGGGATGGGGGCCGCGCCGCCCGGCAGCCGGCCCGCCTCGGCGAGCGCCCGGCGCAGCAGGAATTCGATCTGCGCGTTCGCGCTGCGCAGCTCGTCCGACGCCCAGCGGGCCAGCGCGTCGTGCACGGCGGGGTCCAGCCGCAGCAGCATCTGCTTGCGCTGTCGCGGCCGGGCGCGGGGCGCTTCCCGCGCTTCCCCCGGGCTCTCCCCGGTCACTGGTAGAGCGTGCCCGTATTGAGGACCGGCTGGGCGGCGCGGTCACCGCACAGGACCACCATCAGATTGCTCACCATGGACGCCTTCCGCTCCGAGTCCAGCTCCACGATGTCCTGCTCGGCGATCCGGGTCAGCGCCATCTCGACCATGCCGACCGCGCCCTCGACGATCTGCTGCCGGGCCGCCACGACCGCGCCGGCCTGCTGGCGCTGGAGCATCGCGGAGGCGATCTCGGGGGCGTACGCGAGGTGGCTGAAGCGCGACTCGATGATCCGCACGCCCGCGGCCTGCACCCGGGCGGTCAGCTCGACGGCCAGTTTCTCGGTGATCTCCTCGGCGTTGCCCCGCAGCGACAGGCCGCCCTCCTCGTGGGCGTCGTACGGGTACTCCAGGGCGATGTGGCGGACGGCGGACTCGGTCTGGGTGGCCACGAACTCCAGGAAGTCGTCCACCTCGAAGAGCGCCTGGGCGGTGTCCTCGACCTTCCACACGACGATCGCGGCGAGCTCGATCGGGTTGCCGTAGGCGTCGTTGACCTTGAGGACGGCGGTCTCGTGGTTGCGGACCCGGGTGGAGATCTTGCGGCTGGAGGTCAGCGGGTTCACCCAGCGCAGTCCGTCGGTGCGGATGGTGCCCACGTACCGGCCGAACAGCTGGATCACCCGAGCCTCGCCCGGTGCGACCATCTTCACACCGCCCATGCAGAAGAACGAGGCGATGGCGAGCAGGACGCCGAGGATGCAGAGCGGGATGCCCACGGCGTTGTTCCCGTTCGAGCCGATGACGCCCCCGACGATGGCGAGGGCGATGCCGGCGATCACCCCGAGCACGGTCAGCAGCAGGCCGAGGCCGCCGCCGATGCTGTGCGCCTTCATCTCCCGGACCTGCGGTTCCGGCATCTCGGGCGCGTCCGGGGCGAGTCCGGCGGACGGCTGGGCGGCGGTGGTGGGATGGTGCGGATCGGTCATGGTGGCCCCCGTCATGGTCAGCTAGCCGGTCGCTAGCAATGTGATTACACATTAACGGTTTTCGCAACCTTGCGCACCCCTCGGGAGTCGGTTCCATCGAAGACGGGTGCTGATTCTCACGTCGGTGAAACCTCGGATCGTCGGCTTTTCGGCCTTGCCGACGGTGTTAGCTGGCAGGTCCGGGTTGAATCGGCGGAGCAGAGCAGAGAAACGGGAGCGACCAAGCGATGGGTCGAGCGGAAGCGCGACGAGCCCAGCGGCGGGCTGCGAAGAGCGGCGGTATACGCGGGCTCTTCACCTGGCGCAAACTACTGGGCACCGCCCTCGGGGTGATCCTGCTGGGCATGGGCGCCTTCGCCGTGCTCTACATGCTCGTGGACGTGCCCGAGGGCAATCCCAAGGCGGAGATGCAGGCGAACGTCTACAAGTACGCCGACGGGACCCTGCTGGCCAGGACCGGCGCGGTCAACCGCGAGATCGTGAGCCTCGCCGAGGTGCCCAAGGAGGTGCAGGACACCTTCGTCGCCGCCGAGAACAAGTCCTTCTACAAGGACCACGGCGTCGACTTCAAGGGCACCGCGCGCGGTCTGCTCAACACGCTGTCCGGCAAGGGCAAGCAGGGTGGCTCGACCATCACGCAGCAGTACGTCAAGAACTACTACCTGGACCAGGACCAGACGGTCAGCCGGAAGCTCAAAGAGCTGGTCATCTCGCTGAAGCTGGACCAGAAGAAGTCCAAGAAGGAAATCCTCGCCGGGTACATCAACACCAGCTACTACGGCCGCGGTGCCTACGGAATCCAGGCCGCCGCGCAGGCGTACTACGGCGTGGACGCCAAGGACCTGGACGTCTCGCAGGGCGCCTACCTCGCCGCGCTGCTCCAGGCGCCGAGCCAGTACGACTGGGCCGTCGCCGGTCCGAACGGCAAGCGGCTCGTCAAGGCGCGCTGGGCGTACACCCTGGACAACATGGTCGAGGAGGGCTGGCTCGACTCCGGCAAGCGGCAGGGGCTGACGTTCCCCAAGCCGCACGACCCCAAGCCGCTGAATGGGACGGCCGGCCAGAAGGGCTACATCGTCCAGGCGGCCCGCGAGGCCGTGATCAAGCAGGCGGGCATCACCGACGACCAGTTCGACCTCGGCGGCTGGACGATCACCGTCAACATCGACAAGAAGAAGCAGCAGCAGCTGGAGAAGTCGGTCGAGGCCAAGCTGCTCGACAAGCTGGACACCAAGAAGCGCAAGCTCGACAAGGACATCCAGGCGGGCGCCGCCTCGGTCGACCCGAAGACCGGCGCGGTCCTCGCCCTGTACGGCGGACGCGGCCAGAGCGAGCACTGGATCTCGAACGCCGGGCGCAGGGACTACCAGCCCGCGTCCACCTTCAAACCGGTCATCCTCGCCTCCGCCCTGGACAACGAGTCGAAGACGCAGGACGACGAGAAGATCACCGCGAGCACCCGCTACGACGGCACCAGCAAGCGCCCGGTCGTCGGCGGTGACCGGTACTTCGCGCCGGAGAACGAGGACGACCACAACTACGGTCAGATCACCGTCCAGACCGCGATGAACGCGTCCGTCAACTCCGTCTTCGCGCAGATGGGCGTGGACGTCGGCATGGACAAGGTGCTGGCGACCGCGGGCAAGCTCGGCATGAACGTGAAGGACCTGGAGGCCGCACCCGCGATGACCCTCGGCTCCATGGGCGCCAGCCCGCTGGAGATGGCCGGGGTCTACGCCACGCTCGACAACCACGGCAGGCAGGTCACCCCGCAGATCGTGAAGTCGGCCGCGCACCAGGGCGACTCCCCGCTGAAGATGCCCGACGCGATCGGCGACCAGGTGATCTCCCGCCAGGCGGCGGACTCCGTGACGTCCGTGCTGACCGGCGTGGTCGACGACGGTACGGCCCGCGGCTCGGTCCGCAACGCGGAGGGGCTCTCCGACAAGGACATCGCCGGCAAGACCGGTACCTCCGACGACAACAAGTCGGCCTGGTTCACCGGCTACACCCCCGACCTGGTCACCTCGGTCGGCCTGTTCGGCGAGGCGGCCTTCGACCGCACCGGCGACGACGGCAAGAAGATCAAGAAGAGCGCGCAGGTGACCCTCCAGGGCGCCGGCGGCGGAGGCCGCGTCAACGGTGGCGGCTTCCCGGCCGAGATCTGGGCCGACTACATGGGCCACTCCGTCGGCAAGGCCCGCGAGTTCGACCTCGACACGGACATGGGCGCCGCGGTCAGCCCGCCGCCCGAGTCCCACTCGCCGAGCCCCAGCATCTCGCCCTCCGACGACCCGACGCCCTCGGACTCGCCGACCACCCGGCCGCCGTCCTCCGAGCCGCCGCCGGTCAGCGAGTCCCCGCAGAGCTCCCCGCCCGCCTCGCCCACGGGCGGCCCGACGAGCGAACCGCCGCCGGACCCGTCGACCAACCCGGACCCGGACCCCTCGTCCACCGTGGAGCTCCCGGACATCACGGGGGACCGGCGGCCGGACAACAGCGACGAGCGGTGACCGGATGATCCGCGGATGACATCGGTCCCGGGCGGTCCGGTGGTGGCGGGGCGGGTTCGCCGTCGCGCCACCACCGGCTGCCTCCTGCTGCTGATGATCCCGGCCGCGCTGCTCGCGTACGCCGGTTACGCGACCCGGCACGCGGACCGGGTGAACGACCGGCGGGAGGAGGCGGCGGTGGCCTCCGTCCGCGCACAGGCCCGGCGCACCTCGGACGCCACGGCCCGCGCGCTGTCGGCCGGTCACGCCACCGCCCCCGACGCGCTGGTCGGCGTCATCTGGCGGCACACGCACGCCCCGGTCATCGCGTACGACCCGGAGCACGGGACCTACACCGCCACCGCCGCGTTCTCGTCGGACCACGACGAGAAGGGGTTCCCGCTCGCCGCCGGGCCCGTCCGGACGGAACGCTGTTTCACCCTCACGTTCACGTGGAAGGCGCCCGCCACGGAGTGGACCGCGACCCACGCCGAACGGGACGACAGCGCGTGCCGGAGCGGCCGGGTCGTCGGCTTCGACGTGACGCTCGCGCGCAAACGCCTCGCGGCCATGACCGGCCGGGTGACCCCGGCCGAGGCGGCCCGGGTCCTCGACCCCGCGCACCGGCAGCGCCCGTACACCGTCAGGAAGGCGGAGCGGTCCGGCGGCGCGGACGTCATCACGGTGCTCGTCCGGGAGAGCGTCGACGGCGCACCCGTACAGCAGTGCTACGCCTTCACCCGCGGCCGTGCCACGGACGCCGCCGCGGTGACCGCGGTGCCCGTGGCCACCTGCTGAACCGGCGGGTCACCGCCCCCCGGTCGGCATCTCGAACCACACCACCTTGCCCGTCGACAGGCGGGTCGCGCCCCAGCGGCGGGCCAGGCGGTTGACCAGGAACAGGCCGCGCCCGTTCTCGTCCATGTCCTTGGCGCGGCGCTGCCGGGGCAGCTGCGGGGAGTCGTCGCCGACCTCGCAGCGCAGCGTCTCGGTGCGCAGCAGCCGCAGGGTGACCGGGCGCTCCGCGTACCGCACGGCGTTGGTGACCACCTCGCTGATCAGGAGCTCCACCGAGTCCGACAGGTCGTCCAGGCCCCATCGGCCGAGCGCCCTGCGCGCCAGCCTGCGGGCCCGGCCGGGGGCGGACTCGTCCGGGTCCAGGAACCAGTAGGCGACGTCGCTCGGCGCGATCCCGTCGAAGCGGGCGGCGAGCAGCGCGATGTCGTCGTCGCGGTCACCCGGGCCCAGCATGTCCAGCACGTCGTCGCACAGGGCCTCCAGCGGCGGCGAGTGGTCCGGGCCGGTCAGCCGGGCGGTCGCGGCGAGCCGTTCCCGCAGCAGCTCGATGCCCGTCCACACGTCCCGCAGCCGGGACTCGACGAGACCGTCCGTGTACAGCAGCAGCGTCGCGCCGGCCGGGGCGTCCAGTTCGACGGCCTCGAAGTCCACTCCGCCGACGCCGATCGGGGCGCCCGGGGGCACCCGCAGGACCTCGGCGCGGCCGCCCAGGTGGAGCAGGACGGGCGGCGGGTGGCCCGCGTTGGCGACGGTGATGCGGTGCGCGACGGGGTCGTACACCGCGTAGAGGCAGGTGGCCATGCGGTCGCTGCCGAGGCGCTGCGCCTGCTCGTCCAGATGGTGCAGGACCTCCTGCGGGGGCAGGTCGAGCCCGGCCAGGGTCTGCGCGGTGGTCCGGAGCTGGCCCATGATCGCGGCGGAGGTCATGGAGTGGCCCATGACGTCCCCGACGACCAGGGCGACCCTGCTGCCGGGCAGCGGGATCGCGTCGTACCAGTCGCCGCCGACCCGGGCCGTCTCGGCGGCCGGGAGATAGCGCGAGGCGAGTTTCACACCGGTCGGCTGGGGAAGCGAGTCGGGCAGCATCGTGCGCTGGAGCTCGTCCGCGATGTACGCCTCGCGCCCGTAGAGCACGGCCTTGTCGATGCCGAGGGCGGTGTGCGTGGCCAGCTGGGCGGCGACCAGGAGGTCATTGGCCTCGAAGGCCGGGCGCTCGGCGCCGCGCAGGAAGACCGCCGCCCCGATCACCCGACGCCGGCCGCGCAGCGGGGCCAGGATCACCCGGTGGCCGGACGGCACCGAGCGGTCGGCGCCCAGCAGTTCGGGCAGCGCGACGCGGGCCGCCGCGGAGTCGCCGAAGACCGGCCGCACCCCGCGCAGCACCTCGGCGAGAGCGCTCCCGGGCCGGACCTCGCACAGCTCGGCGGCGGGCATCAGGTCGGCCTGCGGGTCGACGGCGGGCAGCCGCAGCCGCTCCGTCTCCGACGGGCTCTCCGTCTCCTCGTCGGTCAGCCGCAGCCGGTCCGAGCGGCGCAGCCGCAGCACGAACGGGTTGACCGGCCGCTCGTCGCCGACGGGTAGCGGGTCGCGGAGGTAGACGAGTATGGCGTCGGAGAACGTCGGCACACTGGCCCGGCACAGTCCGAGCACGATCTCGTCCAGATCGATGCCCCGGGCGATCCGCCGGGTCGCGGCCCCCACGAAGCGCAGCCGGTCGCCCTCGCGCCGCGTCGCCGCCTGTGGATCGGGCGCGGGGCCCTTGGCGGGTGCCGGGATCGCCGTGGCGGCAGCGGCGGCCGCCACGGCGGCGTCCCGCTGCCGCGGCCGGGTGCGTTCCTGCGGCCGGGCGGCGAGAGGCTGCCGGCCTTCGTGGGAGGTGGGGTGCTCCGTCACGCGTGGGATTCCGTCCGTCCGGGCCGGTTGTATGAGGCAATCACCTTGTGGGGCGCTACTGTGCCCCGGCAGGAGCGGCAATAACAACGGCTGACATCGCCTTCCCCGTCGTACGGGGCCGAAACGCGATGTCCGATCAGGATGCCGGTGACAACGTTTCCATGGGGGCGGCAGCGGCCAGCCGACACGTCTCCACCCCCTCGTAGTGGCTCATGCGATGCGGGCAACTCGTGCGACTCGTGACGCCGATGCGACCCTTGAGGGCGCGGTCCACGCGACGAGCCGATGACTTGCGGTCAGGCCCTGCACCCCGCCTGCCGGTTGGGGCCGGGCCGCGCTCCTCGGGACGATCCTACGTTTGCCCCCCTGGGGTGCATCAAGGGTCTCATGACGGCATGGCGGAAGCCCGACGGTCCGAACCGTCCGGCCGGCGGTCCCAGTCGTCCGGGAGTTCGGGCACCCGCCACGCCGGATCGGGCCGCCAGTCCTCCCAGCCGTCCCGGAACGGCGCCCCCCAGGAGCGGATCAGCCCGACCGCCGCGCGCCCCGCCTCGCGCACCCGGCGCGCCGTGTCCGGCGTGATCAGGCCGACCCGCTGGGCCTGCTCGAACTCGTCCTCGTCGCGCCAGAGCCAGCTGCGGTCCGGGTAGACGGAGATGTCCAGGAAATGGTCCTCGGAGTCGGAGCCCCCGGCCCACCTGGTGCGCGGTTCCTCCAGGTTCACGTACCAGCTGCGGAACTGCCAGCCGCGCTCCCAGAACAGCCAGACGGACCAGGGCTCGCCGGGTCTGGCCAGCTTCAGCACGCCGTTGCCCAGCCACAGCGAACGGGCCGTCGTGCGCGGGGCGGTGTACCGGGTGGCGAGCGGTTCGGCGTGCACCTCGGTGCCGTCCGCGAGGACCGGCTTGACGCACTCGGTGCCGGGTGCCACCCACACCGCCAGCAGCTCCTCGGTGTCCTGGACGACCGTGACCGGGCGGCAGATGTGGAACGCGTGAGCGGCGGAATCCGGCCGTTCGGGGCCGTTGCCGCGGTAGCGCCACAGAATCTGGTCACCCGGCGCCCAGCGCCCGGCCTCTCCGGTACCCGTCATGGAGAGATCCTACGGAGCGCGCGGCCCCGGCCCGGCGGCGCCCGTCACGGACGGGTCATGCGCAGTACGTCCAGGGCCTCGTCCAGCTGCTGTTCGGTCAGGTCTCCGCGCTCCACATAGCCCGCTTCGAGGACGACCTCACGGATCGTCCGGCGTTCCGCGAGCGACTTCTTGGCGACCTTGGCCGCTTCCTCGTAGCCGATGTACTTGTTCAGCGGGGTGACGACGGACGGCGAGGACTCGGCGTACTCCCTGGCCCGCTCGGCGTGCGCCGTGATCCCGTCCACCGTACGGTCCGCGAGCAGCCGCGAGGCGTTGCCGAGCAGCCGTACGGACTCCAGCAGGTTCTTCGCGATGACCGGGAGCATGACGTTCAGCTCGAAGTTCCCGGCGGCGCCCGCGGCGGCGACCGTGGCGTCGTTCCCGGTCACCTGCGCGGCGACCATCAGGACGGCCTCGGGGATGACCGGGTTGACCTTGCCCGGCATGATCGAGGAGCCGGGCTGGAGGTCGGGCAGGGAGATCTCGGCGAGGCCGGTGCGCGGTCCGGACGCCATCCAGCGCAGGTCGTTGCAGATCTTGGTGAGCGAGACACCGATGGTGCGCAGCTGGCCCGAGGTCTCCACCAGGCCGTCCCGGGCGCCCTGCGCCTCGAAGTGGTCGCGGGCCTCGGTGAGCGGAAGGCCGGTGGCGCGGGCCACCTCCGCGATGACGGCGGCGGAGAAGCCGGGCGGGGTGTTGATGCCGGTGCCCACGGCCGTGCCGCCGAGGGGGAGTTCGGCGAGGCGGGGGAGCGAGGCGCGCAGCCGCTCGACGCCGTGGCGGATCTGGGCGGCGTACCCCCCGAACTCCTGGCCGAGGGTGACGGGCGTGGCGTCCATCAGATGGGTGCGCCCGGACTTCACCACCGTCGCGAACTCCGCCGCCTTGCGCTCCAGGGCGGCGGCGAGGTGGTCCAGGGCGGGGATCAGGCCGGCGGTGACCGCGGCGGTGGCGGCGATGTGGATCGAGGAGGGGAACACGTCGTTGGAGGACTGCGAGGCGTTGACGTGGTCGTTGGGGTGGACCGGGCGGCCCAGGCGCTCGGTGGCGAGGGTGGCCAGGACCTCGTTGGTGTTCATGTTCGAAGAGGTGCCCGAGCCGGTCTGGAAGACGTCGACCGGGAACTCCGCGTCCCAGCGCCCCTCCGCGACCTCACCGGCCGCCTCCTGGATCGCCTTCGCGATGTCCGGGTCGAGGACCTTCAGCTCGGCGTTGACCTTGGCGGCGGCGGCCTTGATGCGGGCCAGGGCCTCGATGTGGGCCCGCTCCAGGCGCTGGCCGGAGACCGGGAAGTTCTCCACGGCCCGCTGCGTCTGGGCCCGCCACTTCGCGTCGGCGGGCACCCTGACCTCGCCCATCGAGTCGTGCTCGACGCGGTAGCCCTCGGCCGTTCCCTGATCCGTCATCGTTCAACCTCTCTGAAGTCACCCAAAAAGATGAGCACTTGTCTTGTTCGATGTATTCCCAAGACGCCTACCGGCCAGTAAATACCGGGGGTAACCACAACCCGGGGAGGCGCAATGAGGCGCACCAGGCACAGAATCCGCTGTATCGTCGCGGCCGCCGCGGCCATCGCGGCGGCGTTCGGCGGGATGACCGCGGCAACGGGTACGGCCGCCGCCGCGTCCGGTACCAGCAGTACCGCATCCACCCCCCTGTCGCCCGAACTGGAGGCCATCCGCGCCGCGGAGGCCACCCGGCTGTACGGCGACCCGGCCGAACGCCCGCTCGCCGAACGCAAGACGGGGCTCATCTCGCTCGGCGACAGCGAGATCTCCGGCGAGGGCGTCGGCACGTACGAGGCGGGCACCAACGGCCCCGACAACTGGTGCCACCGCTCGCCCGACGCCGCCATCCACCGTACGGGCATCCCGGCCGACGTCACGTACAACGTCTCGTGCTCCGGCGCGTACACCGGGAACATCGTCATCGGCGGCTCGAAGCAGTACGCCGACGAGCTGGTGCAGAGCGACAATCTGGCCATCAAGGCGCGCAACACCCGCATCAAGATGATCGTGCTGGTCGCGGGCGCCAACGACGACCTCCAGTTCGGCCCGGTCATGACGGACTGCGTGGAGCGCTGGATCCTCATCCAGGGCCCGTGCCAGTCGAAGTACGAGGGCGGCTGGCAGGCCCGCGTGGACGGGCTGGTCCCCAAGGTCGAGAAGACCGTGCGCGACCTGCGCACCGTGATGACCGGCGCCGGTTACGCGGACAGCGACTACAAGCTCGTCGTCATGGGCTACCCGAGCCCCATCGGCCCGGACTTCTACGACAACCCGAACTTCCCCGGCAAGCTTCCCGGCGGCTGCGCGGGGTACGACTCCGACGCCACCTGGGGCCGCAACACCGCCGTTCCCGCGTTCGAGCGCGGTATGCGCGAGGCGGCGGCCGACACCGGAGCGGTCTACCTCGACAACTCGCGGCTCTTCCACGGCCACGAGGTGTGCAGCGAGTCCACCTGGGCGCGCGGCCTCTACATCGACCTGTCGCACTTCCCGCCGGACTCCAACTCGGTGCGCCAGTCCTTCCACCCGAACGCGGCCGGGCACGGCGCCTTCGCCTCGTGCCTGACGCAGATCTACGACTCCGGCCTGCGCGAGGCGAGCTGCGCCGACCCGGCGAGCACCGGGCAGCCCGTCCTTCAGCCGGTCGCCTGGGACGACGTCTTCAAGCCGCTGCGCGGCGAGGCGACGGACACCTGCCTGGACGCCCCCGCCTCCGTCACCCGTAACGACACCGGGGTCACCGGCTGGGAGTGCCACGGCGGGCGCAACCAGGGCTGGTGGTACGACTCCGGCACGCAGACCCTGCGCACCGAACTGAGCCACGACCGCTGCCTGGACGTCCCCGGCGCCGACTACAAGGCCGGTGCCTCGCTCATCCTCTACAACTGCTCGGGCGCCGCCAACCAGCGCTTCGTGAGCCAGTCGGGCACCCTGCGTCCGGCCGCCGCCACGGGCCTGTGCGCGACCCTCGCGGGCGCCCATGACCCGCTGAGGCTGCAACCCTGCGACGGCACCGCGAAGCAGCGCTTCGCATGACCCGCCGCTGACATGGGTACGGGGAGGGGCCCGCGCGGCCCTTCCCCGTACCGCCGTTCCTCATGCAGACGTCACGAACGCCTTACGCAGACGTCACGAACGCCGTCAGGATCGACGCCAGATGACCCGGGTCCCGCGCCCCGCACAGCTCACGGGCCGAGTGCATCGAGAGCCCCGGCACCCCCACGTCCACCGTCGGCACACCGAGCCGGGCCGCCGTCAGCGGGCCGATCGACGTGCCGCACGGCATCGCGTTGTTGGAGACGAACGGCTGCCACGGCGCCCCCGACCGCTCGCAGGCCGACGCGAACAGCGCGATCCCGGTCGAGTCGGTGGCGTACCGCTGATTGACGTTGACCTTGACCGTCGGGCCGCCGTTGGGCAGCGGCTGGTGGCCCGGGTCGTGGCGCTCCGCGTAATTCGGGTGCACCGCGTGCGCCATGTCGGCGGACACGCAGTACGCACCGGCCAGTGCCCGCGACCAGTCCTCCGAGCTGCCGCCCCGGGCCGACACCGAACGGCTCAGCACCCGCTCCAGCATCGGGCTCTGCGCCCCCGTGTCCGAGCCGCTGCCGACCTCCTCGTGGTCGAAGGCCGCCAGCACCGGGATGTACGCCGGCGGCTCGGCGGCCGTCGCCGCCGCGGTCAGCGCGGTCACCCCGGCGTGCACCGACACCAGGTTGTCCAGCCGCGACGACACCAGGAACTCCCGCTCCGCGCCCAGATGGCCGGGCGGCTGCACGTCGTGCAGCATCAGGTCCCAGCCCAGCACCTCGCCCGGCTCCGCCTCGGCCGCCGCCGCGACCCGGCGCAGCAGCGCGCCCTCGTCGGCCGCGCCGAGCGACCAGATGGGCGCGATGTGCCGCTGCCGGTCCAGGGCCAGCCCGTCGTTGACGGTGCGGTCCAGGTGGATCGCCAGCTGCGGCACCCTCAGCAGCGGCTCGTCGATCTGCACCAGCCGGGACTCGGTCCCGCCGCCCGGTGCGCGCAGCGCGAGCCGGCCCGAGATGCCCAGGTCGCGGTCGAGCCAGGTGTTGAGCGGCACCCCGCCGTAGATCTCCACCGCCACCTGCCGCCAGCCCGCCGAACTCGTGTCGGGCGTCGGCTTGATCCGCAGGTTCGGCGAGTCGGTGTGCGTGCCGATGATCCGGAACGGGGTGTGGGCGGGCAGCGAACCGGGAACGTACCAGGCGATCAGCGCGCCCCCGTTGACCACGAAGGTGCCGCCCGTGGTGCCCGTCCAGTCGTCGGTTCCGCGCAGTTCACGAAAGCCCGCCTTCTCCAGCCGCTGGGCCGCACTCGCCACGGCGTGGTACGGGGAGGGGCTGGCGGAGATGAAGGTGAGCAGGTCGTCGGCATGGCTGCGGTGGGGGACCGGGATCATGCGGTGTCCGCCTTTCCGGAGTGGGACGGTGAGGGTGGCACTGCCGCCCGGGATTCGGACGGGGTCGGCAGGGGGCGAGGACGGCCGCGGACCCGTGGGGGCGCCCGCTTCCGACGGCGGCACCGGGCCGGCCGCCCGGCGGTGCGGAGTTCTCCGGCAACGCCGGACAACCCACCGCATTCGTGTGCTGCCCCGCAAGTCCGGCGGGCGGCCCGGTGCGCGAAAGCGGCGGTGCGCCGCAGGGCGCCGCGAAGGCCGGGCGGGCGTTCGGGGCCCCGCTCCGGTCCCTGCCGGGTCCCCGCGGGTCCGGCCGGCGCCGTGGCGCGGGCGTCGCGCCGGTTACGCGAGATTGGCTGATTTCCGATGTACGTGTAGGGGCCCCGCGTCCGGCCGGGGCCGCTGTCCCGCCATGACCGCCAGGTCCGTCACGCCGTCACGGCGCCGGTGCGGCCGCCTGTGCCCGTCGCGTTCCCGCCGTGCGCACCAGGAACACCACCGCGACGGCGAGGGCCGCGCCGTGCGACCAGCCGACGACCGCGAGCGGGCTGAAGTGCTCCAGGGCCGCCGCCACGGCGATCATCCCGGCCCCGAAGCCCAGGTTCTCCACCGTCGCGGACAGCCCGAAGGCGTGCGCCCGGGGCCCGGCCGGCAGGGTCTGGAGGTGCGAGGTGTACGAGACCTCGGTCAGGCCGTCCGCCGCGCCCGCCACCAGCGCGATCACGGCCGTGGCCGCCACCGGGAACCCGGCGAACGCCAGGATGAACGCCGCCGACATCACACAGGTGCCGTAGCCGAAGCCCGCCGCGCCCACGGACCGGCCGGTGCGCCGCCCGTACCGCTGGATCACCTGCTGCGCCACGATGTTGCCGACCGCCCACAGACACCAGAACGCGCTGACGAACAGCGCGGGGTGCGCGTCGTCCAGCGCGGCGGAGTGCACCGGCAGCGCCGCGTTGTGCGACGAGGAACCGAGCGCGTCCACCCCGCGCAGCCCCACCATCAGCCCGAGCCCCGGCACCGCGGCCAGCGCGGCGAAGGCGACCGGGCTCCGCCGCCGGGGCTCGTCCTCCTTCGCGGGCGCCGTCTCGGCGCGCCCCTTCCCGCCGCCCGCGACCGGCAGCAGCGCCACCGTCAGCGCGCAGACGGCGAAGGTGCACAGGTCCACCACGAACGCGGCGGTGTACCCCACCAGCGACACGACCACACCCGCCGAGGCGAAGCCCGCCACCATCGCCAGCGAACGCCCGGTCACCGACAACGAGTTCGCCCAGGAACGCCGCTCCTCGCCCACCATCTCCGGCACCGAGCTGCGCAGGGCCACCGTGAACAGCGTCCCGCAGGCCCCGACGACCACGGAGACGGCGAACAGCGCGGGCGTCCGCCAGCCGTCCGGCGCGACGATCAGCGGCACCATCACGGCGCCCTGCGCGATATTCGTCCAGAGCATCACGCTCTTCGCCGTGCGGCGCGCGAGCAGCCCGCCCGCGAACAGCCCGGCGAGGAATCCGGCCCCCAGCCGCAGGGCCATGAACAGCCCCATCGCGAGCGCCCGCCCCGTCGTCTCGTAGACGAAGAGATTGAGCGCCACCATATTGAGGAACGTGCCGTACGAGGAGACCGCGTACCCGGCCACCATGGAACGGAAGGCGCGCTCACCGCGCGCGGCGCCGGCCATCGCCCCCCCTGTCACCGGATACCGTCTCGCCGCGGGGCTCAGCCCAGGCCCGGGCCGCGCACCGGAATGCTGGTGAACGTGGGCGCCGGGGCGGGCTCGGTGAAGAAGTCGTTGCCCTTGTCGTCCACGACGACGAACGCGGGGAAGTCCTCCACCTCGATCCGCCAGACCGCCTCCATGCCCAGCTCCTCGTACTCGACGACCTCGACCTTCTTGATGCAGTCCTGCGCGAGCCGGGCCGCCGGGCCGCCGATCGAGCCGAGGTAGAAGCCGCCGTGCTCACCGCACGCGTCGGTGACCTGCCTGGAGCGGTTGCCCTTGGCCAGCATCACCTTGGAGCCGCCCGCCGCCTGGAACTGCGCGACATAGCTGTCCATGCGGCCGGCCGTCGTCGGGCCGAACGAACCGGAGGCGTAACCCTCGGGGGTCTTCGCCGGACCCGCGTAGTACACCGGGTGGTCCTTCAGGTACTGCGGCATCTCCTCGCCCGCGTCCAGGCGCTCCTTGATCTTGGCGTGCGCGATGTCGCGCGCCACGACCAGCGGACCGGTCAGCGAGAGCCGGGTCTTGACCGGGTACTTGGTCAGCTCCGCGAGGATCTCGTCCATCGGCCGGTTCAGGTCGATGCGGACGACGTCGCCCTCGGTGTCCAGATGCTCGTCGGTGGTGTCCGGCAGGAAGCGGGCCGGGTCCTTCTCCAGCTGCTCCAGGAAGACGCCATCGGCGGTGATCTTCGCGGTGGCCTGGCGGTCCGCCGAGCAGGAGACGGCGATGGCGACGGGGAGCGAGGCGCCGTGCCGGGGCAGGCGCACCACGCGGACGTCGTGGCAGAAGTACTTGCCGCCGAACTGCGCCCCGATGCCGATCTTCTGCGTCAGCTCGAAGACCTTCTGCTCCAGCTCCTTGTCGCGGAAGCCGTGCCCGGTGGGGGAGCCCTCGGCGGGCAGCTCGTCCAGGTAGTGCGCGGAGGCGTACTTCGCGGTCTTCAGCGCGAACTCGGCGGACGTGCCGCCGACGACGATCGCCAGGTGGTACGGCGGGCAGGCCGCGGTGCCCAGCGAACGGATCTTCTCCTCCAGGAACTTCATCATGGACGCCTCGTTGAGGACGGCCTTCGTCTCCTGGAAGAGGAACGACTTGTTGGCCGAGCCGCCGCCCTTGGCCATGAAGAGGAACTTGTACGCGCCGCCGTCGGTGGCGTACAGCTCGATCTGCGCGGGAAGGTTGGAGCCGGTGTTCTTCTCCTCCCACATGTTCAGCGGGGCCATCTGCGAGTAACGCAGATTGAGCTTGGTGTACGCGTCGAAGATGCCGCGCGACAGGGCCTCCTCGTCACCGCCCTCGGTCAGCACGTTCTGCCCGCGCTTGCCCATGACGATCGCGGTGCCGGTGTCCTGGCACATCGGCAGGACACCCGCGGCGGCGATGTTCGCGTTCTTCAGCAGGTCGAGTGCGACGAACTTGTCGTTGGACGAGGCTTCCGGGTCGTCCACGATCCGCCGCAGCTGCGCCAGGTGCGCGGGCCGCAGATAGTGCGAGATGTCGTGCATGGCCTCGGCGGCCAGGGTGCGCAGCGCCTCCGGCTCGACCTTGAGGAACGTACGCCCGTCGGCCTCGAAGGTGGACACACCCTCGGCGGTGACCAGACGGTACGGCGTGGTGTCCTCTCCCAGAGGGAGCAGATCGGAGTACGCAAACTCTGGCATTACGGCCATTCCTCACTCGGCAGACAGCGGCTGGCCACCCTTGGACAGCGCACCCACCAGGGTAGGACGCGCCGGAAGCGGCGGGCTTGTGAGGTAGGGCTCACCGAAGGACCCGCCACCCCTGTCGCGATCTATCGCGTTTCGGTAAGCTGGGCCGGTGGACCTCGACAAGCAGCCCCAGCAGCCCACCGCACCGGCGGACGCCGACGCCATCCGCGCCTCCGACGCGGACCGCGACCGGATCGCGGACATCCTGCGCGAGGCGCTGGCCGAGGGCCGGCTGACCGCCGAGGAGCACGCGGAGCGGGTCGACTCCGTCTACCGCGCCAAGACCGTCGGCGAGCTCGAACCGCTCGTACGGGATCTGCCGGCACCGGGCGGTGCGCCCAGGACCGCCGCCGGCACGCCTTACGGGTACGGCCCCGAGCCGGCCGCCGGTCCCGCCGACAATCTGGTGGCGATCTTCAGCAGCTCCACCCGCAAGGGCCGCTGGCGGGTGGGCGCCCGCACGAATGCGTTCTCGCTGTTCGGCAGTGTGGAAATCGACCTGACGGAGGCGCTTTTCGGCCAGCGTCTCACCGTCATCAACGCGACCTCCGTCTTCGGCAGCGTGGAGATCCGGGTCCCCGAGAACATCTCGATGCGCGGCAGCGGGACGGGCATTTTCGGCAGTTTCGAAGTCCGCACGCTGGAATCCGCCGACCCCGAGGCGCCGGTGGTCGTCGTCAACGGATACTCGGTGTTCGGCAGCGTGGAGGCGAAGCCGAAACGCGGCAAGTTCATCGCGGACCTCCAGGACCGGCTGCGTAAACACCTCGGCCGCTGAGCCTCGGTCGCCGAGCCGTTTCATCCGGCCGGAAGAGCACTCGACCGCACATACGTGAAACGGACTTGAGTACCACTCAGTGCATAGGCGCGCGCACAGCGGGTAGGGACTGCTGCATCGCCCCTCGCTCGCGAAGCCTGTCGTCAGGAGTGGACCGTGCTGCAACTGCCGCATCAGCCCCTGGAGGTCGCCGCCGTCCCCCCGCAGCGGGTCCCCGCTCGGGAGGATCAGGCAGGCCCCTGGCATTCGGAGGCGGTGTGCCGCCGGGACGAGGCCGGGCTGTTCTTCGCCCCGTCGAAGGAGCCGACCGCCGCCCGCCTCTCGCGCGAGGAGTCCGCGAAGCGGGTCTGCGCGCGCTGCCCCGTGATGGTGGAGTGCCGCGAGCACGCCCTGATGCAGCCCGAGCCGTACGGGGTGTGGGGCGGCCTGACGGCCGCGGAGCGCCGCGTGGCGCTCGCCCGGCGCCGGCGGCGGGATGTGGAGCTGAAGGCCGCGGGCGCCTCGGGCCGGGTGGCCGCGGCGGGCTGACCGGGCCGCCGCTCCCGTATCCGCACATACGAAGAGGCGCCCCCACCGCACATGGGGGGCGCCTCTTCGGGCGGGTGCGAAGTCGCTACTTCGCGCGGTCGAAGTCGATGGCGCTGTAGGCGCGCAGCTTCGACAGCCGGTGGGTGGAGCTGATCGTCCGGATGGTGCCGGACTTGGACCGCATGACGATGGACTCCGTGGTCGCCGTCTCCGAGCGGTAGCGCACCCCGCGCATCAGCTCGCCGTCGGTGATCCCGGTCGCCACGAAGAACACGTTGTCCCCGCTGACCAGGTCGTCGGTGGACAGCACACGGTCCAGGTCGTGCCCGGCGTCCAGGGCGCGCCGCCGCTCGGCCTCGTCCTTCGGCCAGAGCTTGCCCTGGATGACGCCGCCGAGGCACTTTATGGCGCAGGCCGAGATGATGCCCTCGGGCGTGCCGCCGATGCCCATGAGCAGGTCGACGCCGGTGCCCTCGCGGGCGGCCATGATCGAGCCGGCCACGTCGCCGTCGGAGATGAACTTGATGCGGGCGCCGGTCTCCCGGATCTCCTTGACGATGCCGTCGTGGCGCGGGCGGTCCAGGACGACGACGGTGACGTCCTCGGGCGTGGAGTTCTTCGCCCGGGCGACGCGGCGGATGTTCGCCGAGACCGGGGCGTTGATGTCCACGAAGTCGGCCGCCTCCGGGCCGGTGACCAGCTTGTCCATGTAGAAGACGGCGGACGGGTCGAACATCGCGCCCCGGTCCGCGGCGGCCAGGACGGCGATCGCGTTCGGCATGCCCTTGGCGTTGAGGGTCGTGCCGTCGATCGGGTCGACGGCGATGTCCACCTCGGGCCCGGTGCCGTCCCCGACGTGCTCGCCGTTGAACAGCATGGGCGCCTCGTCCTTCTCGCCCTCACCGATGACGACGACGCCGTTCATGGAGACGGTGGAGACCAGGGTCCGCATGGCGTTCACGGCGGCGCCGTCGGCCCCGATCTTGTCCCCGCGGCCGACCCAGCGCCCGGCGGCCATGGCGGCGGCCTCGGTGACCCGGACCAGCTCCAGGGCGAGGTTGCGGTCGGGGGCCTCCGGGGAGACCTCCAGCTGGGACGGCAGATGATGCTCGGACATCGGAGCGCACCTTTCTGTACGGCGACGACCGGATGAGGGTGATCTGACTCTATCGGCAGGCCGATAAAATGAGCAGACCGGGTCACGTTTGAGCGGGGTGGCCCCCGGTTCGGGCGCACGGAGGCTGATGCGACGATGGGGGCGTGGCAAGCAAGCAAGGCAAGCAGACCGTCCGGGACATGATCCTGTCGCTGTTGGCGATCGCCGCCGTGGCGGGTGTCGTCTACATCTTCATCCCGCACGACGACAAGGCCGACCCGGTCAAGGCGGTCGACTACCGCGTCGAGCTCCTGACCGCGCGGCGCGCCGCGCCGTACCCGGTGGCGGCCCCCGACGGCCTGCCCGCGGGCTGGAAGCCCACCTCGGTCACGTACGAACGGGACAAGGGCAACAGCTGGCACCTGGGCTTCCTCGACCCGGACGGCAAGTACGTCGCGGTGGAGCAGTCCACGGCCCCGGCGAACTCCTACATCTCCCAGGTGAGCCAGGAGGCCAAGAACACCGGGCGCACCCAGGAGGTCGCCGGGCAGACCTGGCAGCGCTGGGAGGGCCCGAAGTACGACGCGCTGGTGCGCGAGGAGAAGGGCGCCACGACCGTGGTGACCGGCTCGGCCCCGGCGAAGCGGCTGGCGGAGATGGTGGCGGCGCTCAAGACGTCCTGACCGCAGTACGGCGTACGGAAAAACGGGGAAGGCCCCGGAGCGGGTGCTCCGGGGCCTTCCCCGTGTTCAGCCGTTCGGAAACGTCCGTGACTCAGACGGTCTTGACGACCTCGTCGAACGCCAGGCGCGGCAGGCGCGGGAACCAGGCGTCCTCGCCCGGCTTGCCGATGTTGACGACCATCAGGACCTTGTGGTCACCGTCCAGGAACTCCTTCTCGATGCCCGCGGCGTCGTAACCGGTCATCGGGCCGGCGGCCAGACCGGCGGCGCGCACGCCGATGATGAAGTACGCGGCCTGGAGGGCGGCGTTCAGCGAGGCGGCGGACTCGCGGACCGGGCGCTCCGAGAAGAACATGTCCTTGGCCTGCGGGAAGTGCGGCAGCAGGGCCGGCAGCTCCTCGTGGAACTCGTTGTCCGCGGCCAGGATCGCGACCAGCGGCGCGGTCGAGGTCTTGGGCTGGTTGCCCTCGGCCATGTGCTGCACCAGACGCGCGCGGGCGTCCTCGGAGCGCACCAGGACGACGCGCAGCGGCGACTGGTTGAAGGCGGTCGGGCCGTACTTGACCAGGTCGTAGATGGCCTGGACCTGCTCGTCCGTCACCGGCTCGTCGGTGAACGTGTTGGCGGTGCGGGCCTCGCGGAAGAGGAGGTCCTGGGCTGCGGGGTCAAGAACGAGGGACATCGTGCGTATTACCTTCCGGACGAACACGGGGGGATCGGGCCACGGACACGGGGGAACCGGCCACGACGATCACGGTACGGCGGAAGTGCATTAACTTTCAACTAAATGGGAAGTGGGGAGACTCACGCGGGAAAGCCGGAATAAGCCCGTGCCTCGCCCGTGCCTCGCCCGCCTCGCCCCGCGGCTACGCCTCGTCCTCCGGCGGCCCCGCGAGCGCGGCGTCGAGCCGGGCGCGGGCGCCCTCCAGCCAGTGCCGGCACACCTTCGCCAGCTCCTCGCCGCGCTCCCAGAGCGCGAGGGAGTCCTCCAGCGAGGTCCCGCCCGCCTCAAGGCGGCGCACCACCTCGATCAGCTCGTCGCGCGCCTGCTCGTAGCCCAGCGGGCTCGTCGCGGCGGCGGCCGCCGTCCCGTCGTCCGTCATGTCTTCCACCCTATGCGTCGTCATGTGTCCGGCCTCTGCGCCGATTCCCGCCCCTGGGGGCCCGGGGCCCGCCCTACTCCGCGACCCGCACCGCGAACTCGCCCCCCGACACCCGGGCCCGCAGCGGCTCCCCGGCCGCGCCCGCGTCCGCGGGCTCCCGCACCACATGCCCGTCCGGGCGCTGGAGCACCGCGTAACCGCGCTCCAGGGTCGCGGCCGGTGACAGCGCGAGGACCCGGGCCCTGGTGTGGGACAGCTCCGAATCGGCCCGGTCCAGCAGATGGCCCAGCACCCGGCGGGCGCGCCCGGCCAGCGCGTCGACGTCCGCCTCGCGCTCGTCCACCATCCGCTGCGGGTGCTCCATGCAGGGCCGCCCCAGCGCATGGGCCAGACCCCGCTCCTCCCGGTCGAGCAGCCCCCGTACCGTCCGCAGGGCCCGGTCCCGCAGCTGCCGCACCCGGTCCAGCTCCTCGCCCACGTCGGGCACGACCTTCTTCGCCGCGTCCGTGGGCGTCGACGCCCGTACGTCCGCGACCAGGTCCAGCAGCGGGGAGTCCGGCTCGTGCCCGATCGCCGAGACCACCGGCGTACGGCAGGCCGCGACCGTACGGATCAGCTCCTCGTCCGAGAACGGCAGCAGGTCCTCGACGCTGCCGCCGCCGCGCGCCACGACGATCACGTCCACGTCCGGGATGCCGTCCAGCTCCTTGACCGCCCGCACCACCTGGCTGACCGCGTGCACCCCCTGCACGGCGGTGTTGCGGACCTCGAAGCGGACGGCCGGCCAGCGGCGGCGGGCGTTCTCCAGGACATCGCGCTCGGCCGCCGAGGCCCGGCCGCAGACCAGGCCGATCAGCTGCGGCAGGAAGGGCAGCGGCCGCTTCCGGTCCAGGGCGAAAAGACCCTCGGAGGCCAGGGACTTCTTCAGCTGTTCGAGCCGCACCAGCAGCTCGCCGATGCCCACCGGCCGTATCTCCGTCGCCCGCAGCGACAGCTGCCCCCGGGGCGCGTACCACTCCGGCTTGGCGAGGACGACGACCCGCGCGCCCTCCGAGACGACATCGGCGATCCGGTCGAAGACCTGCCGGAAGCACGTCACGCTCACCGAGATGTCGTGCGACGGGTCGCGCAGCGTCAGGAACACCACCCCGGCACCGGGCCGCCGGGACAGCTGCGTGATCTGGCCCTCGACCCAGACCGCACCGAGCCGGTCGATCCAGCCGCCGATCAGCCGCGACACGTCACCGACGGGCAGCGGCGCTTCCGGGGAAGTGTTCAGAGCCATGCGAGCGAGCGTAACGGCCGGGACCGACAACGGGCCCCGTCACGCCTTACGGGGCCACGCCCCGCCGCCCCCGCTGCACCAGCAGCACCACCAGACCCACGGCCAGCCAGCAGGCGCCCACCACCTGCGCGCTCCCCGTCGCCTCCACGATCACCGCGACCAGCACCCCGGCCCCCACCACCGGCACCACCAGATGCCGCCACCAGCTCGGCTCGCCCGCCATCCGCCGCACCACGAACCAGCCGACCACCGACGCGTGCAGCAGCACGAACGCCGTCAGCGCGCCGATGTCCACGACCGAGACCAGATGATCGAGCCCGTCGTCCCGCCGCGCCGCCCACACCGCCGCCACCAGCGTCACGACGGCCGCCAGCAGGATCGCCACCCGGGGCACCCCCGAACGCGGATCGACCCGCGACAGCAGCCCCGGAAGCCGCCGCTCCCGGGCCATCGCGAACAGCAGCCGCCCCGCCGCCGCCTGCCCCGCCAGCGCCGCGAACGCCGCCCCGATCGCCTTGCTGATGGCCACCAGATCGTGCAGCCAGGTCCCCACCGAGGCGTCCACCGTGTCGTAGAACGCCGAGCCCTGCGCCCCCGGATCGGCGGTCAGCTCCGCCGAGGTCATCGGCTCCAGCAGGGCCGCCAGATACGCCTGCGCCACGAACAGCGTCCCCGCGAGCACCAGGCAGAACAGCACCGCCCGCGCCACCTGCGCCGAGCCGCCCGTCACCTCCTCGGCGAACGAGGCGATGGCGTCGAACCCGAGATACGAGAGCACCGCCACGGACACCGCGCCCAGCACCGCCGTCGTGGAGAACCCGGAATCCCCGGTGAGCGGCGACAGCCAGCCGCGCTGCGCCCCGTCCCGTACGAGCACCACCACGGCGGACGCCACGAACACCAGCAGCACCACGATCTCCATCGCCAGCACCGCGAAACCCACCCGGGCGGCGGCCCGCACGCCCCACAGATTGAGCAGCGTCGTCACGACCACCGCGAGCGCCGTCCATACCCACCGCGAGACCCCGGGAACCAGCGAGTTCATCGCGATCCCCGAAAAGAGGTACGCCACCGCCGGGATCAGCAGGTAGTCCAGCATCGCCATCCACCCCGCGATGAAACCCGGCCCCTCCCCGAGCCCCTTGCGGGCGTACGCGAACACCGACCCGGCCATCGGGGCGACCCGCACCATCTGTGCGTAACTTAACGCGGTGAACGCCATCACGACGGTCGCGGCGACGTACACCAGTGCGACCGCCCCGTCCGACTTCGCGTCCAGCGTCCCGAACACGCCGACCGGGGCCATGGGGGCGATGAAGAGCAGCCCGTAGACCACCAGGTCCCGGAAGCCGAGGGTCCGCCGCAGCCGCGCCCGCTCCGTGGAGCCGGCACTGTCGGATCGCGTACCGCTGTCGGCCATGAGCCCTCCGTAGTCGGCGTCCCTCCAGTCTCCCGACCCGCCCCTCCCTCCGCCCGTCCGGTACGGCCTTACGATGGGACGCATGACTGCTACGACCCCCCGACGCGTCCTCCTCGCCGCTCCCCGTGGCTACTGCGCGGGCGTGGACCGTGCCGTGATCGCCGTGGAGAAGGCCCTGGAGCAGTACGGCTCCCCGGTCTACGTGCGCCACGAGATCGTCCACAACAAGTACGTCGTACAGACCCTGGAGAAGAAGGGCGCGATCTTCGTCGAGGAGACGGCGGAGGTCCCCGAGGGCTCGATCGTGATGTTCTCCGCGCACGGCGTCGCCCCGACCGTGCACCAGGAGGCGGCAGAGCGGAAGCTCGCCACGATCGACGCGACCTGCCCGCTGGTCACCAAGGTCCACAAGGAGGCCGTCCGCTTCGCGCAGGACGACTTCGACATCCTCCTCATCGGCCACGAGGGCCATGAGGAGGTCATCGGCACCTCCGGCGAGGCCCCCGAGCACATCACCCTGGTCGACGGCCCCGAGGACGTCGAGAACGTCGAGGTGCGCGACCCGTCGAAGGTCGTCTGGCTCTCCCAGACCACCCTTTCCGTGGACGAGACGATGGAGACGGTCGGCGCGCTCAAGGAGAAGTTCCCGCTGCTCATCTCGCCGCCCAGCGACGACATCTGCTACGCCACGCAGAACCGCCAGACCGCGGTGAAGCAGATGGGCGCCGACGCGGATCTGGTGATCGTCGTCGGCTCGAAGAACTCCTCCAACTCGGTCCGCCTGGTCGAGGTCGCCCTCGGCGCGGGCGCGGGCGCCTCGCACCTGGTCGACGGCGCCGACGAGATCGAGGAGGCGTGGCTGGACGGCGTCTCCACGGTCGGCGTCACCTCCGGGGCCTCCGTGCCCGAGGTGCTGGTCGACGGCGTGCTGGCCTGGCTGGCCGAGCGGGGTTTCGAGGACGTCGAGATCGTGAAGGCCGCCGAGGAGTCGATCGTCTTCTCGCTGCCCAAGGAGCTGCGCCGCGACCTGCGCGCGGAGGCGGCGGCCCTCAAGGGCGAGTGACCGGCGTCCTTCGGATGCCGTTCCGGGAGTGAGCGCGCGCCGCTGCCCGTACCGTGGATCACATGGAGATCTTCGGCGTGGACATCGGCGGATCCGGGATCAAGGGCGCTCCCGTGGACCTGGACCGCGGAGACCTGGCGCAGGAGCGCCACAAAGTGCTGACACCGCACCCGGCGACCCCTGAGGACGTCGTCGGGTGCGTGGCCGAGGTCGTCGGCCACTTCGACTGGAAGGGCCCGGTCGGGATCACCTTCCCGGGCGTCGTCACGGACGGCCTCACCCGCACCGCGGCCAACGTCGACAAGGGCTGGATCGACCAGGACGCCCGTCATCTGCTCGGCGAGAAGCTGGGCCTCCCGGTCACCGTGCTCAACGACGCGGACGCGGCGGGCATCGCCGAGATGACGTTCGGCGCGGGCCGGGGCCGCAAGGGCACGGTGATCATGCTGACCCTCGGTACGGGGATCGGCAGCGCGCTCTTCACCGACGGCAGGCTCGTCCCCAACACGGAGCTCGGCCATCTGGAGCTGGGCGGCCACGACGCGGAGAAGCACGCCTCCACGAAGGCCAAGGAGGACGAGGACCTGGGCTGGCACCACTGGGCCCGCCGCCTCCAGAAGTACCTGGCCCATGTGGAGATGCTGTTCTCGCCCGAACTGTTCATCATCGGCGGCGGAATCAGCCGTAAAGCCGAAAAATTCCTGCCGCTGATCGAGCATGTACGGGCGGAGATGGTCCCGGCGGAGCTTCAGAACAACGCGGGGATCGTGGGCGCGGCGATGGCCGCGAAGGCGGCTTCGGACTGACGGCTCGGCGCGGGGGAGGCCCGTTCGGCGCGAGGGCCCCGGCTCAGCGCTGCGAGGGCCGGCGGGGTGTCTGCCCCGCCGCTCGCCCCGCCGCTCGCCCCGCCGCGCGGCCCGCCGGCGCCGGTGAGGCGGTGGCGGCGGCCGGCCGGGCGGTGTGCGCGGCCGGCAGCAGCCGCCGCTGCCGGGCCCTCATCAGCCGCACCTTGCGTACGGAGGCGATGAGGCCCGCGACGAGGGTGCCGCCGTACAGCCAGCCGGCGTGCACGGCGAGCGCGGTGACGACGGCCATCGTCCGGCCGCCCAGGCCGCCGGTGCCGCCCGCGATGGGGGCGATGCCGAGCGCGAAGGCGATGGGCACGCCGATGGGCGCGGTCACCAGGTCCGCAGGCCGCACCCAGAGCGCGGTGAGCGCGCTGACAGGCAGGAACAGCACGCCGAACACGACCGGCGACTCATCGAACAGCAGCCAGTCCAGGCACCCGGTCAGGAACATCGCGGCGGCCGCGAAGAGCCCGGCGCCGATCCCGGTGAGCCGGGGATTGGGCAGCCGGCGCAGGACGCCCGCGGCGGGCGGGACCGGCCGCCCGGCGGGCGCGCGCATCACCCGGTAACCGAGGGCCCCCGCGCCGTCGGCCTTCCGGGCTCCCTTGGCCGTCCCCAGCGGGGACAACGGGGCCTGCCGGGTCTGCCTGCGCTGCGGGGGACGTGTCCTGTGCTGCTCCACCGGGACAACGTAGGTCGCCGGGAGGCCGGAATCAGGTACGGGACACGCCCTTTGGCCGACCTTGGCGATGAGTTCGATGCCACACGGCGCAACGGGAACCGGATCGGGGTGGCCGCTTAGACTCGCTCGTATGGTCCGGTCGCAGTCCCCTGAGGTGAGCCCGGGGCTCTGGCGCCGCGAGGCGGGCACGGTCGTACGCCGGGCCGGGGCGCTGCCCGAGCGGGCGACGGACTCCGGCGCCGTCGTCGCCGAGTTCCGGATCGTCCCCGCCCCCACGGAGTGGACCCAGCACGCGCACCGGCTGCACGAACTCGTCTGGGTGCGCGGCGGCACGCTGACGTCCCGGGTGGGCGACCGGGTCTTCACGGTGTTCGAGGGGCACGGGCTCTGGATGCCCGCCGGGGTGGTGCACGCGGGCCGGGCGACGGAGGGCGCCCGCTTCCACAGCGCCTTCTTCGCCCCCGCCCGCACACCCTTCGCCTTCGGGGAGCCGAAGGCGATCGCGATGACTCCGCTGCTCGTATCGCTGCTGACGCACCTGTCGCGCACGGACCTCGCCGAGGCCGCCCGGCTGCGGGCGGAGGCCGTGGTCTTCGACGTGATCGAGCCGTCGGAACACCAGCTGGCGCTGCGGCTGCCCGGCGACCCCCGGATCGACGCCATCGCCGAAGCCCTGCTGGACGATCCCGCCGACGGCCGCTCGCTGGAGGAGTGGGCGCGCTGTCTGGGCACCAGCGACCGCACGATCACCCGCGCGTTCCGCCGGTCGACCGGGCTCTCCTTCGCACAGTGGCGGCAGATGCTCCGGGTGCACCGGGCACTGATGCTCCTGTCCGACGGCTTCGATGTGATGTCCGTCTCCGAACAGCTCGGCTACGCGCAGCCCAGCTCCTTCATCGCCGCGTTCCGGCGCGTCATGGGCACCACGCCCGGCGCGTTCTCCGGGGCGGCTGCGGCCTCCGGGGATGTCCGGAATCCCGTATCGGGTGGCGAGAACACCGGATTGTCTGCATGACAAGCGGAATATAGTCTTCTTCGAGTTAGGTAACCCTTAGTTGTTGCTCGCCGTGCGCGGTGCTGCCCGCGCACGCCCGGATGCGGTGCTGTCCGCGTACGGGAGAGCGCGCGGCCCGGCCCGTGAAGGCCGGGCGGGGGGTGCCCCACACCGCGCCCCTCCGATCACCCGGACCTCGTCATGTTCACAAGCCCCTTCCGCCGTGCCGGAAGACTCCCGGACGGCCCCGCCGCACCGGCGTCCGCGCTCCACGGGCGCGACCTGGTGCTGCGTTACGGCGGCGAGCCGGTCGTCCACGGCGTCTCGGTCACCCTGGAGCCCGGCCGCGCGACCGCCCTCGTCGGGCCGAACGGCAGCGGCAAGTCCACGCTGCTGCGCGCGCTGTCCCGGCTGCACCAGGTGGACGGCGGCCGGGTCACCCTCGGCGCCGCCGACGGGACGGCCGAGCGCGACGCGGCCCTGCTCAGCCCGCGCGGATTCGCCCGCGAGGTCACCCTGTTCTCCCAGTCGCGGCCCGCACCCCAGGGGCTGACGGTCGCCGAGGTGGTGGCCTTCGGACGCCACCCCTACCGGCACGGCTTCGCCGGACCCACCCCCGAGGACGGTGCCGCCGTCGACCGCGCCATGGGCGTCACCGGCGTCCGGGACATGGCGGACCGGCAGGTCGGGGAGCTCTCCGGCGGCGAGATGCAGCGCGTCTGGCTCGCGGCCTGCCTCGCCCAGGACACAGGCGTCGTGCTGCTGGACGAACCGACCAACCACCTGGACCTGCGCTACCAGTTCGAAACGCTCGACCTGGTGCGGGACCTCGTGGAGCGGCACGGCCTCGCCGTCGGCATCGTGCTCCACGACCTCGACCAGGCGTCCCGGATCGCCGACACGCTCGTCCTCATGCACGCCGGCCGCATCCACGCGGCGGGCACCCCCGCCGACGTGCTCACCGCCGAGAACATCGGCCTGGTCTACGACATCCGCGTCGACGTCGCCCTCGACCCGCGTACGGGCCGGCTGCGCATCGACCCCCTCGGGCGCCACCTCACCTGACGAGGCCCCACCCCTTCCCGGAGCAGCCGTGCCGCGCTCCGCCGCATCCCCCGAACATTTTGAGAAAGAGGACCCTCCATGAACCGCGTCAGCCGCCTGACGGCCGCAGCCTCGACCGGGCTCGCCCTGTTCGCCCTCACCTCCTGCGGTACGACCGACGCCGACGACGTCACGGCCAAGAGCAGCACCAGTGCGGCCCCGGCGTCCAAGAGCTGCGCCGACGACACCACCACCACGTCGACCGGTCCCGTCTCCCTCACGGACGGCGTCGGCCGGCAGGTGAAGCTCGACAAGCCCGCGAAGCGCATCGCCGTCCTGGAGTGGCAGCAGGTCGAGGACGCGCTGACCCTGTGCGTCACCCCCGCCGCCGTCTCCGACGCGAAGGGCTACAGCACCTGGGTCAGCGCGGAGAAGCTGCCCGACGGGGTGACCGACATCGGCACCCGCGAGGAGCCCGACCTCGACACCCTGTACGCGGCCAAGCCCGATCTCATCGTCGTGGAGGCGTTCGACGCCAAGGACGAGATGATCAAGAAGCTGGAGAAGCGCGGCGTCCCCGTACTCGCCACGCGCGGCGCCAACCCGAAGGACCCGATCGGGAACATGCGCCAGGTCTTCAGCATGATCGGCCAGGCCACCGGACGCACCGAGCGCGCCGACCAGGTCCTCAAGGAGTTCGACGCCCACCTCGCGAAGGCCAAGCAGCAGGTCACCGACGCCGACCTGCCGACGAAGGACTTCGTGTTCTTCGACGGCTGGCTGGAGGGCAACAACCTCACCGTCCGCCCCTACAGCGACGGCGCCCTCTTCACCGAGCTGGGCAAGGAACTCGGCCTGAAGCCCGCATGGACCAGCAGCGTCAACAAGGAGCACGGCGACGGCGGCGTCGACCCCGCCTACGGCCTCGCGCAGACCGATGTCGAGGGCCTTGTCGCAGTGGGCGACGCCAACCTCTTCTACGCCAACGACGAGGGCGCCGGCGGCTACGTCGCCGCGCTCCAGAAGAACCCCATCTGGAAGAAGCTCCCGGCCGTCAAGGAAGGCCGCGCCCACGCCTTCCCGGCCCGGGTGTGGGGCGCCGGCGGCCCCCGCTCCAACGAGCAGGCGATCGACGCCTACGTCGACGTACTCGACAAGAAGTGAGCGCCGTACCCACCGAGGGAGCGTCCACACACCCACTCAAGGAACGCGGCGGCGCTCCCGCCGGGGCGGCCGTCCTGGCGGTCCTCCTCGCCGCGACCGTCCTGGTGGGCCTGTGGCACCTGACCCAGGGCACCTCGGGCGTCGGCTTCGGCGACCTGGTGCGCCACCTCGCCGGGGAGCGGGACAGCGCCGACGGCGCGCCGGTCGGCGAGATCCTCACCGGCTCCCGGCTGCCGCGGCTCTTCGCGGGCGTCGCGGTGGGCTTCGCCCTCGGCTGCGCCGGCACCCTGCTCCAGTCCGTCACGCACAACGCGCTGGCCTCGCCCGACACCCTCGCGGTGTCGGCCGGGTCCTACTTCGCCGTCTCGCTCGTCGCCGCCTTCGGCCTCTCCGTACCGCTGTGGGCCTCGGGTGTCGTCGCCTTCGCCGGCGGCCTGGCCGCGGCGGCGCTCGTGCTGCTCCTCGCGGGCCGGGCGGCGGGCACCTCGGGCACCCGTCTCATCCTCGCCGGATCGGCGCTGGCGATGGCCCTGGACTCCGCGACCGGGATGCTCCTCATCCTGTTCAAGCAGAACACCACCGGCCTCTACGCCTGGGGCAGCGGTTCGCTCTCGCAGCTCGACATCGACGCGTCGCTGCGCGCCATCCCCCTCGTCGCCCTCGTGCTCTGCGCCGCCCTCGCCCTTTCCCGGCGGCTCGACGTGATGAACCTGGGCGACGACACCGCCGCCACCCTCGGCGTGCCGATCCGGAGCACCCGGGTGTTCGCCGTGGTCTGCGCGGTCCTCCTGACCAGCACCTCGGTCACGCTCGCGGGCCCGATGGCCTTTGTCGGCCTCGGCGCCCCCGTCCTCGCCCGCCTGATCGCCGGGCGGGTCCGCGCGCTGCGCCGGCACCTGCTCCTGATCCCCGCCGCCGGTCTGCTCGGCGCGCTGCTCATCCTGCTCGCGGACGCGGTCCTGCGCGCGGTGCAGGGGGCGGACGGGGCGGCCTCCATCCCGACCGGGGTGCCGACCGCGCTGCTCGGCTCCGTCGTGATCGTGGTCCTCGCGCTGCGGCTGCGCGACACCGGCCGCATCCAGCAGCCGCCACGGGCCCGGGTCGCCGCCCGCACCCGGCGCGCCTACCTCCTCGTCGTGACCGGCGCGGCGGTCCTGCTGGCCGTGGTCGCCCTCGTCGGCACCCTGGCGGGGAGCCTCTGGCTGAAGACCGGGGATGTCGCGCTCTGGCTCCAGGGCACCGCCCCCGACCTGATCGGGGCCGCCCTGGACGACCGGGTGCCCCGGGTCACCGCCGCGATCCTCGCCGGCATGGCGCTCGGACTCGCCGGATGCGTGGTGCAGGGCACCGTACGCAACCCGCTCGCGGAGCCGGGAATCCTCGGCATCACGGCGGGCGCCGGTCTCGGCGCTGCGGGCGTCGTCACCTCGGGGCTCGGCGGCGGACGGACGGTGCTCGTCGCGGTCGCCGTCGCGGCCGGGCTCGCCACCTTCGCGGTGATCGCCCTGCTGGCCTGGCGCGGCGGCTTCCTGCCCGACCGCTTCGTACTGATCGGCATCGGTGTGGGGTACGGCCTCAGCGCCGTGACCACGTTCCTGCTGCTGCGCGCCAACCCGTACAACACGCCCCGCATCTTCACCTGGCTCTCCGGCACCACCTACGGCCGTACGTTCTCCGACACGGTCCCGGTAGCCGTGGCCCTGGCCCTCGTCCTCCCCGTACTGCTGGCCATGCGCGAACGGCTCGACCTGCTCGCCGTGGACGAGGACACCCCGCGCATCGTCGGCGTCCGGGTGGAGCGCACCCGCTTCGCGGCCCTGGCCATAGCCGCCGTGCTCGCCGCGCTCAGCGTGATCGCCATCGGCGTCGTCGGCTTCGTCGGGCTCGTGGCCCCGCACCTCGCCCGTTCGTTGGTCGGCGCCCGGCAGGCCCGCGCGATCCCGGTCGCGATGCTGCTCGGCGGGGTGCTGGTGTGCGTGGCGGACGCGCTCGGGCGCACGGTCGCGGCCCCTTCCCAGGTGCCGGCGGGGCTGATGATCGCGCTGGTCGGCGCGCCGTACTTCGTGTGGGTGCTGAAGCAGTCCCGCGCGTGACTTTCCCTGGAGCACTCGCATGCCATCGTCCCCCGCCGCGCAAGAAGGGTCCCTGCCGTCCGTGAACAGCGTCGTCATGCCGTACGAGCCCGGCCTCGCGTCCGCACTCCCTCCGGAGGTGGCGGAGCGCTGGGACACGGTCGACCGCTCCGCCCACGCCCCGCAGATCGTCGCCGTCCCCGGTGCCGGCGAGGAGTGGACGGGCGCCGCGCTCGTGACCGCCCGCCCTGGCACGGCGTATCTGAAGATCGTGGATGCCGTGGGTGACGTACCGGCCGTCATGGAGGCCGTCGCCGTGCACGCGCGCGAACAGGGCCTCGTACAGCTGAAGTGGGAAGGCTGGACGGTCACGCCGGAGGAGGCGGCCGCCGAGGGCTTCGCGCCTCTTGACCCGCCGCTCTCGCAGTCGGCGGGCGCGAACGGGCCGGCCAGTGGTTACGTCCGGTGGCTCAGCGAGGACGCGGTGACCACGCCTCCGTACTGCGGGCGCGCGGTGACCGAGCCTCCGTACTACGGGCGCGAGGTTACCGCGCCTCCGTACTACGGGCAGACCACCCACTTCAGCTGCGGTGCCGTCACCGCCCTCGTCGCGCAGGTGCACGCGGGCGCCCTGCCGCGCGAGGCGCTGGACCGCGGTGCGGAGCTGACGCTGTGGCGGGACGCGACCAACTTCATGGCGTGCGAGCCCGTCGGCCTGGGCGTCGCCCTGCGCCGCGCGCAGCCGTCGTGCGGGGTGACGGTCCACCTGGACACGGACCGGCCGGTCATGCTCGACCACCTCGACCCGGGCGAGGCGGAGTGGCGCGCGCTGCTCCAGCGGGAATCCCGTACGGAGGCCGGGCGCATCGGCGTACCGGTCGACCCGGACCACCTCCCGCTGAGCGCGGTCCGGGACGCGATCGGCCGGCAGGACCACGTACTCCTGCTGCTCTCGCTCGCCGCGATGCAGGGGTTCGAGGTGCCGCACTGGGTCCTCTGCCACGGTGTCGTGCCCGGCGCCGTGGTGATCGACGACCCGTGGGCGAACGGCGCGACCGGGGACACCTGGGTCGACGCCCACCTGCTTCCGGTGCCGGACGCGTCGCTGGACGCGATGTCGAGGATGGCGCCGGGGGGCTTCCGCGGGGCTGTGACCCTGCGCTCCGTCCGCCGGTAATCCGGTGCGCCCGGCGCGGGGTCACCCGTACCCTGAGCCCCTTTCCGACCCCGAGGAGAAAACCCAGTGATGGAGATCCGTCCCACGACCGACGAGGACTTCCAGGTCTTCGTGGAGACCGTCCACACGGCCTTCGGACAGTTCCCGGAGACCCCGATCGCGGACGGCGGACGCTGGTGGTCGGCCCTGGAGATGGACCGCGGCCTGCTCGCCGTGGCACCGGACGGCAAGCCCGTGGGCACCGCCGCCGCGCACTCCTTCGAGCTGACCCTCCCCGGCGGCGAGCTCGCCCCGGCCGCCGGAGTGACCGCCGTCGGCGTCCTGCCCTCGCACCGGCGGCGCGGCGTGCTCAGCGCGATGATGCGCCACCAGCTCGCCGAGGTGCGGGAACGGGGCGAGTTCCTGTCGGTGCTGCTGGCGTCGGAGGCGCGGATCTACGGGCGGTACGGGTACGGCCCGGCGACGATGACGGCGCGGCTGACGGTGCAGCGGCACCGGGCGGAGTGGGCGGAGCCGCGGGGCGGTGCGGCCGAGGACGGGTCCGGCTCCGGGACCAGCTCCGGTTTTGGTTCCGGCTCCGGTTCCGGTTCCGTGGAGGTCCTGCGGCGGGCCGACTGCGGCGAGATCCTCGAAGCCGTCTACGACCGGTACCGCCGCGCGCAGCCCGGCGCGCTGTCCCGGCCGCACCACTGGTGGGACCTGGGCGCGGGCCAGCCCCCGGTGTCCCGTGCGCCCCGCTATGTGGCCGTCCACCGGGACGCGGACGGCACACCGAACGGGTACGCGAGCTACTCGACCGAGTCCGGCACCCTGACGGTGGACGAGACCATCGCCGCCGACGACGCGGCCTTCACCGCCCTGGCCCGGTACGCCCTCGGGCACGACCTGGTCTCCCAGGTCGTGTTCCGGCACGTCCCGCCGGAACACCCGCTGCGCCGGCAGCTCGCGGACATCCGGGCCGGCGAGGTCGGCGGCCACACGGACTGGCTCTGGGTGCGCCTGCTCGACGTACCGCGGGCGCTGACGGCGCGCGGCTGGTCCACGGACGGGGAGCTCGTGCTGGACGTGGCCGACCCGTTCCTGGGCGAGCACGGCTGCTACCTGCTGACCGTGCGCGACGGCAGGGCGGAGTGCGTGGCCACGGACCGGCGGCCCGACCTGTCGCTGGACGTACGGGACCTGGGCTCGGTCTACCTCGGCGGCACCCGGCCGAGCACCCTCGTAAGGGCCGGACACATCCGGGCGCACGACCCGGCCGCCGCCGCCCGCGCGGACGCGCTGTTCGCGAGCGACGTCGCCCCGCACTGCCTGCACTGGTTCTGACCGGGGAGAGCTACGCACCCTTGTCCCTGTACCGTGATACGCGCACGTGGACGATGGCGCGCCTGGGCCGCCGTCGCGGCCGACCCCACCCTTCTTGATCCTGAGCGGACGTTTGTGGCATGAGTACTAGTATCGGAATCGTCGGACTGCCGAATGTCGGCAAGTCGACCCTGTTCAACGCCCTGACCAAGAACGACGTGCTGGCGGCCAACTACCCGTTCGCCACGATCGAGCCGAACGTCGGCGTGGTCGGCGTCCCGGACCACCGTCTGGACGCCCTGGCAAAGATCTTCGGTTCGCAGAAGATCCTGCCGGCGACGGTGGACTTCGTGGACATCGCGGGGATCGTACGGGGCGCGAGCGAGGGCGAGGGCCTGGGCAACAAGTTCCTCGCGAACATCCGCGAGTCGGACGCGATCTGCCAGGTCATCCGCGCCTTCAAGGACGAGAACGTCGTCCACGTCGACGGCAAGGTCTCGCCCAAGGACGACATCGAGACGATCAACACGGAGCTGATCCTCGCGGACCTCCAGTCCGTCGAGAAGGCGATCCCGCGCCTCCAGAAGGAGTCCCGCCTCCAGAAGGAGAAGGTCGCGGTGCTCGCGGCGGTCGAGGAGGCGCAGAAGATCCTCGAAGCCGGCGACACCCTCTTCCACGCGGGCATCACCGCCTCCACGGAGAAGGGCCGCCTCCTCCACGAGCTCCACCTCCTCACCACCAAGCCCTTCATCTACGTGTTCAACGTGGACGAGGACGAGCTGGTGGACGAGGACTTCAAGAACGAACAGCGCGCCCTGGTCGCCCCCGCCGAGGCCATCTTCCTGAACGCCAAGATCGAGTCCGAGCTGATCGAGCTGGACGACGACGAGGCCCTGGAACTCCTCCAGTCCATGGGCCAGGAAGAACCCGGCCTCGCCACCCTCGGCCGCGTCGGCTTCGACACCCTCGGCCTCCAGACGTACCTCACCGCAGGCCCCAAGGAAACCCGCGCCTGGACCATCAAGAAGGGCGCCACCGCCCCCGAGGCCGCCGGCGTCATCCACACCGACTTCCAGAAGGGCTTCATCAAGGCAGAGATCATCTCCTTCGAAGACCTGACCGAAACCGGCTCGGTAGCCGAAGCCCGCGCAGCGGGCAAGGCCCGCATGGAGGGCAAGGAGTACGTGATGCAGGACGGGGACGTGGTGGAGTTCCGCTTCAACGTGTAATGCCTGATTCCTTGATCGCCGAAAGTGGCTGGTCGTAGTAGGAAACCCCAGGTCAGGGGCCAGATCTTCGGGTTTGGTCCCTTCCTGTTTTCTCCGGTGGATTCAGGCATTTTCCGGGTTGTGTGCTGACTTCGTGCTGACTCTGGGGAGGTGGTTGGGGCGGTGATGACCTGGGCTTTCGAAGGGGCATCGCAGGTGCCGGGATGACTCTGGCGAGGGAAAGAGGACGGGAGTCCTCAGTGGCCCGCTCGCAGGCCCTCTTTATGCAAGAACGCGCATGGTCGCGAGAGTGCGTAGACGGCCGTGCATGACGTCCGCACCGTCGTTCTGGGCGGCTTCCGGCGGGGCTGCGGACTTGGGGGTTCACGGGAGCGTGTTGCGGGAGGCAGCCCTGCTCTTGGCTGGTGAGAAGTGGCAGGCGAAGTTCAGCGAGTTCACGAGCGGGGCTTGGCGGCTGGAGACACCCCCCGTCTACCGCGTCCCACAGGAGGCTGACGAGTTCTCCCGGTTCGCAGGGGAGCGGTTTCCCGGCCCCTACGAGGATGACTGGACGGCGCTGATCCGCATCCTCGACGTCACGGACCGGACGAACCCTGGGAGGTGTCGACGACTTCTGGATGTTCGACCGCTCCACGGTCGTCCTGATGAAGTACGCCGACGACGGGACGCAGATCGAGCGGGAACTGTACGAAGGTGATCCCGCCCCGTTCCTGGAGTACGTGACTGCGTGACGTTCGAGCCCGAGCAGCTCGGCCAGTCCGCTCAGGAACTCGCCGCCACGCTGGTGAGCCGTATCGGGAACGGCAGGGTGCGCCCCACTCTGGTGGACATAGAGTGCCTGCTCACTGCCCTGGAAGCCCCGTCGGCCCTGGTGGCCGAGGTATCGGCGTTGGCCCCTACATGCTCACGGCTCTGCTGTCGACCCCGGAGTACATCCGGGCCGGCTGGAGCACATCCCCGGTGACCACAGCCGGGCGGCGGCGAAGAAGCTGGAGCGGCAGGACGTCCTCTACGACCGCCGCAAGCAGTTCACGTTCCTCGTCACCGAACAAGCTGCGCGCTCCCCCTTCGTCCCTCCGGACGCCATGCCGTGCAACTGGACCGGCTGGCGTCGCTGACCCACCTGCCGGGCTGCCCTCTGAACACGTTCACCATGTACGACGAGCGCTTGGTGACGGTGGAGACAACCACCGGGGTCATGGTCTTCCGCGACCCACGGGACATCCGGATGTACCTCGACGAGTTCGCCGGATACGAGGAACTGACGCTCTTCGGCGAGGATGCCGTGACATCGGAGAACCTAGGCGGGGAGACGTACGAGATGCACGAGACGTACAAAACACAGACGATGGTGGCCAGGATCGATAGCGATGAGAGGCATGACTTGTTGAGTGGAGAGGTCCGTCCGAAGTCGCGGGTGGTGGAGGTATGACCCCTTGAAGCCCGCTTCATCGGCCGCCACGTCTTAGCAGCTCAGGTTCTGCCACGGTTCCAAGACCGACGAGAGCCTCCCAGTGCACCTCGTCAAGGTCAGCATTCCATTAGGTCAGTGGGGGCAAGAGCGTCTCGGGGGCCTCTGCCGGCACTGTGCGGAGCCCCTCACCCGGACGCTCAGGCTGCGGTCTCGTAGAGCCACCGGCTAACCAGGGTGTAGCCGTCAGGAAGCTCACCCCCATCCGTCAGCTCCCTGTATCTCTCCCTGGCCTCCGGGCTGGCTTGCTGGCCACGGGGGAGCCTTCGCAGGAAGGGGTCGCGATCGGGGTCTGGGTGGGACTGGCGGGTCTGGCTCGCGGCTTCAGGATCGGAGAAAGGCTCCTGCGCCTCGCCGTCCTCGGCGTACCCGGCATCCTCGGCTTCGTCTTGCGCCATACCGTCCGACTTGAAGGCCATGACGGCGACAGCCACTCCCGCAGCGACGCCCACGGTCACGGCCATGGTTTTGACGACCTGGATCGTCCTCGGGTGCTTCTCGGCCCAGCCCTTCGCCCGCTCGCGGAAAGAGGTGGGTTCGCCATCGTCGGCGGTGGGCTCGCTGGGCGTGGAGTCAGTCACTCACACAGATTTACCGGACGCAGCCCTCAACAGTCAGGCAATCAGCTGACATTGCCCGATCAGGTTCCGTGGCGCTCGTACGTCTTCAGGTCTTGCGAAGGTGCATCCTTTGGCCACCGCAGACCTGATTGCCGTCTTCGCTCTGTGACCCGTCGGGCTGCCCTGCTGGCGGGGACCGCAAGTCGTCTCTCTTCCCGTACAGGGCAGCTCGGTCGCTTTCTCTACTACGCTTCCCGCGTGGACTCGGCCGCCGCACGCGTGGAACTCGCATCGATGGCTGGGAACGGCCGCGCGACGTGCTTCACGCCGCAGGCATCAGGGTTGGCGGCCCGCGCGACCGCCATGACATACCGGGAAGAAGAGCCTTGGCCCTCAAGAAGACAGACCTCTACAGCTCGCTCTGGAAGAGCTGCGACGAGCTGCGCGGCGGGATGGACGCCGGCCAGTACAAAGACTACATTCTCACGCTGCTCTTCGTGAAGTATGTCTCAGACAAGGCCAAGGCGGACCCCGACAGTCTCATCGACGTCCCGCCGGGCGGTTCCTTCGACGACATGGTCGCCGTCAAGGGGGACAAGGAGATCGGCGACCGCTTCAACAAGATTATTAGTCGGCTCGCCGAGGCGAACGGCCTGCGCAACGTCATCGACCTCGCCGACTTCAATGACGAGGAGAAGCTCGGTAAGGGCAAGGAGATCCAGGATCGGCTCTCAAAGCTCGTCACGATCTTCAGCGACCTGGACTTCCGCGGCTCCCGAGCTGAGGGCGACGACCTCCTTGGCGACGCCTACGAGTACTTGATGCGCCACTTTGCCACGGAGTCCGGCAAGAGCAAGGGCCAGTTCTACACCCCCTCCGAGGTGTCCCGCGTGCTGGCCAAGGTGGTCGGCATCACCAAAGCCACCCGCCAGGACCAGACGGTCTACGACCCGACCTGCGGCTCCGGCTCGCTTCTCCTGAAGGTCGCTGCCGAGACATCACGCGGCATCACGATCTACGGCCAGGAGAAGGACAACGCCACGTGGGCGCTCTCCAAAATGAACATGATCCTGCACGGGCACGAGGACGCCGGGATCCTCAAGGGCGACACCATCACAAGCCCTCAGTTCACCAACGGGAACGCACTCCAGACATTCGACTTCGCCGTGGCCAACCCACCGTTCTCGATCAAGTCCTGGAGCAACGGACTGGAGCAGGAGTACGGCCGCTTCGAGTATGGCCGGCCGCCGGAGAAGAACGGCGACTATGCCTTCCTGCTGCACATCCTCAAGTCGCTCAAGAGCGCGGGCAAGGCAGCCGTCATCCTTCCGCACGGCGTGCTCTTCCGCGGCAACGCCGAAGCCGACATCCGGCGACGCCTAATCAAGCAAGGGTTCATCAAGGGCATCATCGGCCTCCCCGCGAACCTCTTCTACGGGACTGGCATTCCCGCCGGCATCATCGTTTTGGACAAGGAGAACGCCGTCGGCCGCACAGGCGTCTTCATGATCGATGCGTCTAAGGGCTTTATCAAGGACGGCAACAAGAACCGCCTCCGCAGTCAGGACATCCACAAGATCGTCGATGTCTTCACGCGGCAGACCACGATCGAACGCTACTCGCGCATGGTCCCGCTGTCGGAGATCGCAGATCCGAAGAACGACTACAACCTCAACATCCCCCGCTACATCGACTCCTCCGAACCCGAGGACATCCAGGACCTCCACGCGCACCTGCACGGCGGCATTCCTGACCACGACCTCGACGCGCTCGGGGGCTACTGGGACGCCTTCCCGCAGTTGCGGGGCCGGCTGTTCGAGCCGAACCGCCCTGGCTACAGCGATCTGACCATCGAGGTTAGCCAAGTTCAGCAGGCCATTCTTGATTCCCCCGAGTTCCAGAAGTTCACCCAAGAGGCCCGGGAGCTCAATACTGAGTGGTTCGAGACTCATCGCGAGCAGCTCGAAGGGATCGACGAGACTACTCGGCCGAATGATCTCATCGCCGCCCTTGGCGACGACTTGCTCGCCCGCTTCAAGCGGGTGCCCCTGCTGGACGAGTACGACGTCTACGAGCAACTTATGACGTACTGGCACGACGTCATGCACGACGACGTCTTCATGATCATGAATGAGGGCTGGCTCGGCGCTGCCAAACCGCGCGCCATCGTGGTGGACAAGACTCGCAAGCTCTCCGAGGCGCCCGACCTCGTTGTGGGCACCGGCCGCGGCGCCACCAAGTACAAGACGGACCTCATCCCGCCGGCCCTGATTGTGGCGCGCTACTTCGCGAAGGAACGCGCCGAGGCCGATGGGCTGGTGACGGAAGCGGAAGACGCCGGTCGTGCCGTCGACGAGTACGTCGAGGAGCATGCCGTCGAGGATGGGCTCCTGGCGGAAGCCCTGGACGACGGAAAGATCACCAAGGCCCTCGCGTCGGACCGCCTGAAGAAGGCCCGCCACGAGAAGGCCGACGCCGAGGAAATCGCGGCTCTCGCGCATCTGGTCAAGCTCTACAACGCGGAGGCAGTAGCCAAGAAGGCGAGCAAAGAAGCAGAGTCGACGCTCGGCCTCGCCGTGCTGAAGAAGTACGGCGAGCTCACGGACAGCGAAGTACGGACGCTGGTGCTGGCAGACAAGTGGCTGGGGACGCTCACCACGCGGGTGACCTCTGAGGTCGAGGGGCTCACCTTGGGTCTGGTCAAGCGGATGCAGGAGCTTGGCGGCCGCTACGGGCAGACCGTGGACGCGCTCAAGGCCGCAGCGGACGAACTCGAAGACAGCGTCGCCACGATCCTCGCCCAGCTGGGGGTCAAGTGACCATGGAATCGGGAAACGCTGCTCATGTTCCGGACGGATGGGTGGAGCGATCCCTTGGGGAGCTCTGCGATGTCATCACCGATGGGACGCACCACACTCCCACCTACGTGCCACGCGGCATTCCGTTCTTCAGCGTCGAAAGCGTCACGAATGGCGAATTCGTCAATGTGAAGCACATCTCCCCGGAAGAGCACCGTCGGTTGATCTCGCGCTGCCGGCCGCAGCGCGGCGACATTCTCATGACGCGAATCGGATCGCTGGCCGACACGAAACTTCTCGACTGGGATGTCGAGGCCAGTATCTATGTCAGCCTGGCCCTGCTGCGGCCCGGCCCGAAGATTGACGGCCGATATCTGTACGTCTTCACCAAATCCCGCCGATTTGTGAAGGCGGTGGAGGATCGATCTCTCCTCTGGGCCATCCCCAAGAAGATCAATATGGGAGACATCGCCCACGTACCTATCTGCCTTCCCGTCGATCCGTCCGAGCAGAAGAGGATCGCGGACGCCGTCTTCACCGCCGATGAGTACGTACAGAGGCTGAGCCGTCTTCTCGTGAAGAAGCAGCAGATCGCGCAAGGTCTCGCCCAGCAACTGCTCACCGGGTCCACGCGGCTTGCCGGATTCTCCGCACCTTGGGGCGAGGCCCGACTCGGCGATGTCGCACGGATCAAGACCGGCTCTCGAAACAACCAGGACAAGACCCCTTCGGGGCCGTATCCGTTCTTTGTGCGCTCGGCAAATGTGGAGCGGATCGACTCGTACTCCTACGACTGTGAAGCGATTCTCGTCCCCGGAGAAGGCGGCATCGGATCGATCTTCCACTACATCGTCGGCAAGTTCGAGGCGCACCAGCGCGTATACGTGATCAATGATTTCGGTGATTCTGTAAACGGGCGCTTCGTATTCCAGTACATGAAGCACTACTTCGGCGCGCACGCCATGGAGAACAGCGTCAAAGCGACCGTTGATTCCCTTCGACTGCCCACCTTCAAGATGTTTCCGCTGGCCGTTCCGGAGCTGGCGGAGCAAGAAGCCATCGCACGCGCTCTCGACGACGCCGGTGCCGAGATCCGTGTGTTGACAGAGCGGCTCACCAAGGCGAGGGCCGTCAAGGTCAGCCTGATGCAGGAACTGCTCACCGGACGAACCCAGTTGCCGGTGGGAACGGAGGAAGCCAAGTGAGCGATGTCGGACAGCTCGAGCGCGAGACCCAGGACCGGGTCGTCCGGCTGTTCAGGGAGCGGCTGCGCTACCGCTACCTTGGCAGTCGTGAGTACCGCACCGGCAACTCGAACATCGAGGTCGAGCTACTGGAGTCGAACCTCCGAGCTCGCGGTTACGACAGCGCCCTCGTGAGCAAAGCAATCGACCAGCTGATGAAGGCCGCCGCGCTCGGCGGCGGTCGCGACCTGTACGAAGCGAACCGTGCCGTTTATGGCTTGCTGCGCTACGGGGTCGGGGTCAAACCGGGCGCCGGTGAGCGGTACGAGACGGTCAAGCTCATCGACTGGGACGACCCGCAGGCCAATGACTTCGTCGTCGTGGAGGAGGTGACGATTGTCGGGAAGCAGACGAAGCGGCCCGACATCGTGCTTTACGTCAACGGTCTGGCTCTGGTGACTCTGGAACTCAAGCGCTCCCGGGTGGCGGTGAGCGAGGGCATCCGGCAGACCATCGGCAACCAGAAGCCCGGGTTCATCCGGCCGTTCTTCTCCACTGTCCAGCTCGTGCTCGCCGGCAACGACGTGGAAGGTCTGCGCTACGGCGTCATCGACACGCCTGAGAAGTACTGGTTGCAGTGGAAGGAGTCCTCCGACGTCGAGGAGCCGCTGGACCGCGCCCTGATCCAGATGTGCGGCAAGGAGCGACTGCTTGAGCTGATCCATGACTTCACTGTCTTTGACTCCGGCGTCCGTAAGGTGTGCCGTCACAACCAGTACTTCGGTGTCAGGGCCGCGCAGGAACGTATCGGTCGACGCGAGGGCGGCATCATCTGGCACACCCAGGGGTCGGGGAAGTCGCTCACGATGGTGTGGCTGGCGAAGTGGATCCGGGAGCATCAGAAGGACGCGCGAGTCCTCCTGATCACCGATCGCACCGAGCTGGACGAGCAGATCGAGAAGGTCTTCAACGGCGTCAACGAGCAGATCTATCGCACCAGTAGCGGCGTGGATCTCCTGGACACTCTGAACAAATCCACCGAGTGGCTCATCTGCTCTCTCGTCCACAAATTCGGTAGCTCAGCGGATGGTGCGGACACAGCCGAGGCGAGTAACGAGTTCATCAAGGAGCTCAAGGCCAGGGTTTCCAAGGGCTTCAAGGCCAAGGGCAACCTCTTCGTGTTCGTCGATGAGGCCCACCGCACCCAGTCAGGCAAGATGCACGACGCGATGAAGGACCTGCTGCCGGGCGCCATGTTCATCGGGTTCACAGGAACGCCACTGCTCAAGGCGGACAAGGCCACCAGCATGGAGACCTTCGGGTCGTTCATCCACACGTACAAGTTTGACGAGGCCGTCGAGGACGGCGCTGTACTTGATCTGCGCTACGAACCCCGTTCCATTGACCAGCACCTCACGTCGCCGGCGCAGGTGGACAAGTGGTTCGAGGCCAAGACCAGAGGCATGACCGACCTGTCCAAGGCGGAGCTGAAGAAGCGCTGGGGCACGATGCAGAAGGTCGTCTCCTCCGAGCCCCGGGCGAAGCAGATCGTGCAGGACATCCTTCTCGACATGGAGACCAAGCCCCGGCTGATGGACGGGCGGGGCAACGCGATGCTCGTGGGCGAGAGCATCTACCAGGCGTGCAAGTTCTACGAGCTGTTCTGCAACGCGGGCTTCCGGGGGAAGTGCGCCATCGTCACCAGTTACGCCCCGCGTCCCGGCGACATCTCCAAGGAGGACTCCGGCGCAGGCCAGACGGAGAAGCTCCGCCAGTACGACATCTATCGAAGGATGCTCGCCGACCACTTCGCAGAGTCCGAAGACGTCGCCATGACGAAGGTCGAGCAGTTCGAGAAAGAGGTCAAGCGGCAGTTTGTCGAAGAGCCGGGCCGCATGCGCCTGCTCATCGTGGTCGACAAGCTTCTGACCGGGTTCGACGCCCCGAGCGCGACGTACCTCTACATCGACAAGAAGATGAGTGACCACGGCCTGTTCCAGGCGATCTGCCGAGTCAACCGCCTTGACGGGGACGACAAGGAATTCGGCGGCATCGTCGACTACCGGGACCTTTTCAACTCGCTCCAGGACACCATCAACGACTACACCTCCGGTGCACTCGACGGGTACGAGCCGCAGGACATCGAGGGCCTGCTGACTGACCGGCTCGGTAAGGCGCGGGAAGCTCTCGACGAAGCGCTGGAACGGATCCGCGCGCTCTGCGAGGTGGTCGCGCAGCCCCGGCACACGCTCCAGTACCAGCAGTACTTCTGCGCGGCAGAGCCGGGCAACGCCGGGCAGCTGAAGGCTAACGAGCCCAAGCGGGTCGAGCTCTACAAGGCCGTGGCTGCCGTCACACGGGCCTTCGCTAACCTGGCGAACGACATGGAAGCCGCCGGGTACACGCGCCCGGAGGCCGAGGGCATCCGGGCTGAGATCCGTCACTACACGGCTGTCCGCGACGAGGTGAAGCTCGGGGCCGGCGAGGACGTCGACTTCAAGCAGTACGAGGCCGGCATGCGGTTCCTCCTGGACACCTACATCCAGGCGGACGCGTCCGAGGCCCTGTTCGACTTCGAGGAGGCCGGTCTCGTCCAGCTCATCGTCGAACTCGGTGCCGGAGCCCTCGATAAGCTGCCGAAGGGAATCAGGAGCAGTCCTGAAGCGGTTGCCGAGACGGTCGCCAACAATGTGCGCAAACTGATCGTTGAAGAGCGTGCGACGAACCCGAAGTACTTCGACAAGATGTCGGAGCTCCTCGACGCCATAATCGAGGAACGGCGCAGGGGTGCGATCGAGTACCAGGACTACCTTGCCAAATTGCTGGAGACTGCTGCGCAGCTCGGTAGGGGTGATTCCGGTGACGGCTACAAGTACCCTGCCTGGGCCACCAATGAGGCGAGGCGGGCCCTGATTGACTTCTTCCTCCCGGACGAGCATCTGGCCGTCGGGGTCGATACAGCGGTGCTCCACTCCAAGCCGCATGCCTGGGTGGGAAACCAGTTGAGGGAGCGCAAGGTCCGCAATGCGATCAAGCGAACACTTCCCGATGACTTCGACCGGCTGGATGAGCTTTTCGAACTGGTGAAAGCACGGCATGAGTACCACTAGCGCCCGCTTCGCTGTCCGAGGCATCGACGTCGATGTGATCTACAAGGACATCAAGAACCTGCACATCGGCGTATACCCGCCCATGGGGCGTGTCCGGGTGGCTGCTCCTCGGCAGCTGGATGACGATCAGGTCCGCCTGGCCGTCATCCAGCGGTTGCCGTGGATCAAGCGCCAACAGGATCAGCTGCGCGCCGCCCAGCGGCAGTCGGTACGCGAGATGGTCAATGGTGAGTCGCACTACGTCTGGGGTGTACGACGTCGCCTGAAGGTCATCGAGCGCCCGGGACGCCCGCATGTGGAGATCGACGGTGACCGGATGCTGTTGTACGTGCCGGCCGGCACGAGTGAGGAGCGCCGCCGCGACCTGCTCGACCAGTGGAGTCGCCAGCAGCTCCGGCAGGCGATCCCTGCGCTCATCGAACGCTGGGAGCCCAAGCTAGGGGTGTCGGTCCCGTGGTGGGGCATCCGGCGAATGAAGACCAAGTGGGGCTCCTGCAACCGGGAGACCCACCGCCTGTGGTTCAACTCCGAGCTGGCAAAGAAGCATCCCGAGTGCGTCGAATACGTCGTCGTGCACGAGATGGTCCACTATCTCGAACGAGGGCACGGTCAGCGCTTCACTCAGCTGTTGGACAGCTTCTTGCCGAACTGGCGCAGCCGTCGCGATGGCCTGAACGCCGCACCGCTTTCTGACGAGCTGTGGGCGGGGCGTTGAGTGTGGCGAGGGCTGCTCGGGACTGGTCGGAGCCTTCGCTGCGGCAAGAATCCCGCGCCTGACCTGGAGTCCACACTTCACGGCGTACCTCTCCTGGTCAGGGTTCGAGGACGAAGCGGTCGGCGACCTTGCCTTTGCCGATTGGGCACCCGAAGGGCCCGCTGCCGAGGTGTTGGCCGAAGCTCGGGAGCGCATGCGTGTGCACTTCCGTTCCCGTGCAGACGAGCGGCGTCAGGAGCTCGTCGACTCGTGGCGCGCGGAAGGCTTCTACCCATACGCGGGCGAGCCTGCCAACGATCAGGTGATCAAGGCGTCGACAGTGACGACGGGACGCCTCGATTTTCTTCCGCCTTCTCGGCCGGGACACACCGGCTCCGGCGGCTGTGCTGAGGGAGGACGGTAGCCGGGGGATCGTCGACATCGCCCATCAGCCGGACCGGATGCCCGGCTGTGCTGTCAACCAGCCCGTCTACCGGATCTGGAAGAGTCCGGGCTGTATGTGGATGAGATCGTCCGCGATGCCGGGCCAGTAGCCAGAGTCCCCAGGGTCCTCGACGGGGAACAGGTCACCGAGTCTTCCGGAGCACTGGCTGCCCGAGGAACTCGGTCGCGCCGTTGATCAGCGCAATCCCCGTCTCCGCCGCTCGGCCGGGGCCGAGGCCGTCATCGGGCCGCCGTCCAGCAAGGCCAGCGGAATCTTCGCGCGCGTGCGATCGCCGATGAGTGCGGCAACAGCAGCCAGGTCGGGTGAGCCGGTTACCTCGTGAAGGTACCGACCCGAGGGCCACGGGAGTCACCCGCCCGGCCCGGACGCGGTGGTACGCAACAGGCCACCGGAGGGCCGTCAGCCCCGCGCCCCCGCCCCGTGCAAGAACGTCTCCACCACCCGTGCCGCCATCGCGTCCGGGTCCGTCACCGGGTCGTTCGGGTTGCCGTGGAGGGTTTCGCCGAGGAGGGCGTAGTAGACGCGTTGGAGCCAGGGGAGGTCGGCGGAGGGGGTGATGAGGTGGTCCTCGCGGGCGCGGGCCAGGACGGTGAGGCAGTGTTCGGTCATCGTTCCGTGGAGGGCTGCCGCCTCCGTGCCGGGGGTGGCGGGGAGGCTCAGGGCGAAGGTCCAGGCGCCCTTGACCTCCAGGACGTTGGCGGTGATGCGGTGCAGGGCCACCAGGGGCGGGGCGGTGCTGGGGCGGCCGTCGTCCACCGCCTGGGCCAGCTGGCGGGCCGCCGACAGGGCCAGGGCGTCGATCAGTGCCTGGCGGTGTGCGAAGCGGCGGTGGATCGTCGTGCGGGACACGCCCGCCTCGGCCGCGATCTGCTCCATCGAAGCGCCCGGGTCCTTGGACAGCAGGCGTTCCGCCGCCTCCAGGATCAGGCGCATGCTGCGCTCCGCGTCCGCCCGCAGCGGCTTTGCCGTCGTGTCTCCCATGGCGCCTCCCGTGTCGGCCCTGAACCCTCGAAACGATACAGGGGTGCGCCACCTCTGGGTTAAGTGAGACTTACCCGTTGCAGTTAGTTGGGAAAGGTGTACGGTGATGTCTCAGTTACTCGTTCAGTCCGGCCAGTCCAGCGAAGGGACCTCCCATGCCCGCAACCGCCCTCGTCACCGGTGCCTCCTCCGGGCTCGGCGCGGAGTTCGCCGCCCAGCTCGCCGCCCGTGGGCACGACCTCGTCCTGGTCGCGCGTTCGGAGGACCGGCTCACCGCCCTCGCCGCGCGGCTGGAATCCGAGCACGGCGTCCGCGCCCACGTCCTGGTCCAGGACCTCGCCGAGCCCGGCGCCGCCCGCGCCGTCGCCGGCCGGCTCGACGCGCTCGGCCTGCGGATCGGACTGCTGGTCAACAACGCGGGGTTCGGGACCTGCGGCCGCTTCGAGGACATCGACGCGGAGCGCGACCACGACCAGCTGATGGTCAATGTCGTCGCGCTCGTCGGCCTCACCCACGCCCTGCTCCCCGGCATGCTGGAACGCGGCACCGGCGCCGTCGTCAACGTCGCCTCCACCGCGGCCTTCCAGCCCGCCCCGTACTTCGCGGTCTACAGCTCGGCCAAGGCGTTCGTGCTGAACTTCGGGCTGTCCCTGCGCCAGGAGTGCCGCGGCCGCGGCGTGCGTGTGCTCACCCTGTGCCCCGGGCCCGTGGACACCCCGTTCTTCGAGGCGATCGGCACCCGTGAGGCAGCCGTCAACGGGTCGATGAGCACCCCGGAGCCGGTCGTGCGCGCCGCGCTGGCCGCCCTCGACCGCGACCGCGCCTATGTCACCCCGGGGTTCGGCAACTCCCTGTCCGCGCACCTGCTGCCGCGCCGGCCGCGCGCCCTGGTCGCCGCGATCGCCGAGCGGGTCACCCGTAAGGTCCTCGCCTCCGGGGGCAGCGCGCGGAGCGAGTCGTACGCGGCATGAGCCCGGCCCCGTACGTACCTCTCCGCGAGGCCGGAGCCCCGCGGAGAGACGCGCGTCAGCAGGTGCCGAGGTCCTCCCAGACGCCCCACTCGCCGGTCGTGCCGGGCTGGTCGCCCTGGACCCACCACTTGGCGCGCCAGGTGTGCCCGTTGTACGAGACCGTGTCGCCGCCGTTGTACACGCGGCCGGCGTCCCACGCCGAGGCGGCGCAGTCGCCCGGGTCGCCGCCGTCGCCGTCACCGTCGCCGGGGGTGCCGCCCCCGCCGATCTGGAGGTCGATGCAGGCGTAGAACGCGTTGGCGGTGTCCGCGATGTTCCAGACGGCCAGTACCTTCTGGCGGCCGGAGTAGCCGCCGAGGTTCACATGGTGGGTCTTGGTGGCGCCGGGCTGGGCGCCGTTGTCGTTGAACTCGGCGATCTTCGAGCCGCCGATGTAGTACTGCCAGGTGCTCGTGGCGTGGCGGGCCGTCAGCGTCCAGGAGAAGTCGGCGGAGCTGCCGACCGGGGTCGCCTTCCAGCCCTTGTTGTCGTTGTCCAGCTCGGCGAACTGCGCGTTGCCTCCGCTACAGCTCATCAGGCCCTTGGGGCCCTCGACGCTCTGCGGCTCGTACTTGATCTGGCCGCAGTCGACCACACCCGACGCGCACTGCGCCTGGCGGCTCGGCGGCGAGGAGACGTAACCGTGCGCACTGGCCGTGGTGGCCGGCAGGACCACCGCGAGCAGGGGGGCGACTCCCGCACCGAGCACGAGGGCCAGTTTTCGCTTCGCGTTCATGCCAACTCCTTCGCTGGGGACTGCCGTGGGGTGACGGCAGCGGTCGGACATGCCCGCACCGGGCAGCGGCCCGTGTCTGGGGGGTGCCGGCGCGGTGGGGGCAGGGGTACGGCCGGTGGCGAGGGGGGCGCCGCCCGCAGCCCCCGCGCACGCCGACGACCGCCCGGGGGCGACCACGGCTCACCTTAGGTCTAGACCATACCCACGGGCGTGTACTCGTCAATAGTTCTGTACGTAATAGGGCCCGGGTGTGAACATGGCTTGTACGTAAGAATCTTGACGAGACGTCATATCGCAGGGCGGGTCATCACGATCCGCGCGATCTCCACCCGGGACTTCGCCCCCAGCTTGCGATAGGACCGGGTGAGCGCCGCCTCCACGGTCTTCACGCTGAGCGTCAGGCCCGCCGCGATCTCCCGGTTCGTCGCCCCCTGGGCCACCCGCGTCACCACACTGCGCTCCGTCGAACTCAGCCGCTCCGGCCACGCCTGGTCGTCCAGATGCAGCAGCGGCGCCTCGTCCGACCGGTCCCGCTCCGCCCGTACCCCCGCGACCCAGGCCCGCGCCCCCGCCGCCGTGAACACCCGCAGCGCCTGCGTGAACGCGGCATGCGCGCCGCCCTCGTCCCCGAGACGGCGGCGGACCCGGCCCAGCGCCACCCGGGTCCGCGCCTCCTCCAGGGCATACCCGGCGGCCCGCAGCCGTGCCGCCGCCTCCTCGTACCCCACCGCCGCGGCCCCGAAGCCCCCGCGCTCCTCGCACACCGCCGCGGCCGCCCGGTCCAGGGTCGCCAGAACGCCGGTGCGGCCGAGCCGGGCAGCCTGGGCGCGGGCCCGGTCGATCACCGAATCCGCCTCGTCCACCGCCCCGGAGCGCGCCAGGGCCTCCGCGAGATCGGCGTGCCAGCGGCGGGCCGCCGGATCGCCCTGACCCTGGGCGCTCTCCAGCTCCGCCGTACGGCGCAACAGCCCGGCCGCCCGCCCGAACTCACCGCCGAACAGCCTGATCCGGCCCTCCGCGTGCAGCGCCCTCGGCAGGAACAGCCGGTCGTCGTCGTCCTCGCTGTGCCGCCTCGCCGCCTCTGCCGCCGCCAGGGCCTGGCTCAGGCTGCCGCCCGCGGTCTCGGCCAGCGCCACCACGTACCAGGCGGGCCCCTGGCTCAGCCCCGCGTGCTCCGTGATCCGCAGGCTCTGCCGGGCCATCGACAGCGCCTGGCGGCACCGCCCGCGCTGGATCTCCAGCTGGGCGAGACCGATCAGACACTGGCTCAGACAGTCCGCCGAACCCCGCTGCCGCAGCGTGTACACCAGCGTCCGCAGCTCCGCCCGCGCCTCGTCCAATTGGTCGTGTGCCAGGTGGAAGCGGTGCTTGAGGTAGATCGGCCCGTTGTGGTGGCTCATCGCGTACGCGTCGTGCGGCGCGGCCAGCGCGGCGGCCAGCGTCGACTCCGCGTCGGGCCGCCCGAGGAACAGCTCCAGGGACGCCTGCTGGGTCAGCGCCAGCACCTCGGTCCGCCGGTCGCCCGCCCGCGCGGCGAGCCCCGCGGCGCGCGCGGCGTGATCGCGGGCCCGCTCCGCCGAACCGCCCACCATCCAGGCGTGCCAGCTCATCCGGTAATGCAGCGGCGCCAGCAGCCCGGGGTCGTCGCCCGCGTCCCGTACCGCCTCCGGGAACACGTCCGCGATCTCCGACATCGCCTGCCCCGAGGCGTCCACGACCACCGTCCAGGCGCGCACCCGGTCGGCGGGCCGGACCGCGTCGCCCAGCACCTCGTACGCCAGCTCCCGGGCGAAGTCCAGATCGCCCGCGTCCAGTGCGTCCTCGGCGGCGGTCAGCCGGCGGGCCGTGCCGGTGTGCCCGGAGCCGGCCGGGGTGTGGCGCGCCGCGAGCCGCCCGAGCCGGGCCGCCGTGCCCGGTGCGCCCCGGCGCCTGGCCGCCGACGCCGCCTCCGCCAGCCGGTCCGCGACCGCCGGGTCGGGGCCCGCCGTCAGCCGGGCGAGGTGGTGGGCCCGTTCCACCGGGTCGTCGGCCGCATCGGCCAGCGCGCGGTGCGCGTCCATCCGCAGTGCGTACGGGGCCCGCGCCTCCAGCACCATCGGCGTGAGCGGATCGGCGAACCGCAGCGCGCCCCGGTCCGGCGGCGCCAGCAGCCCGTGCCGTACGCAGGTGTCGACGTCCGCCGCGGCCTGCCGGCAGCCCGCCCGGCGCAGCAGCTCCACCGTCGGCCGGGCCGCCGCGCTCGCCGTCAGCAGCAGCTGCCGGGCCCGCGCCGGCAGCGCCTCCACCCGGTCAAGCACGGGCCGGCTCAGCGATCCGGGGACCGGCAGCGGCTCCCAGGAGTCGGGGAGCGGCGCCCCGGCGGCGGCCGATTCGTGCAGCCCGGCGGCGAGTTCCAGGGCGGTACGGGGATTGCCGGACGCGGCCTCGTGGAGGCGGGCGACCAGCTGCCGGGGCCAGGCCGGTCCGCCGTGCAGTCCGTGCGCGTCGAGCACGTCCGCGATCTCGCGCACCGTCAGGGCCGGCAGCGGCAGCGTCCGTACCGGCTGCGGGCACAGCTCGCGCGCGGCCGAGGCGTCCGGGCCGGTGTGCGGCGCGGTGCGCAGGGTGGCGAGCACGGCGTGGTGCGGACCGGTGCGGCGGGCCAGGAACAGCAGCACCCGGGCCGTCGGCTCGTCCAGCCACTGCACGTCGTCCACGACCAGCAGCAGCGGGCCCGCGGTGGCGAGCGCGGCGAGCACCTTGCGTACCGCGACCCGCAGGACCAGCGCGTCCCGGCCGCCCGTGGGGTCGGCGCCGGCGGGCGGCGTCCCGCGCAGCAGGGCGCCTTCGAGCACGGACCGCTCATGGGCGGCCAACGGGGCCAGGGCCTCGTCGCCGGCCGGGCCCAGCAGGTCGATCAGCCCGAGGAACGGGCTGTCCCGGTCGGCCGGGGACGGGGAGCAGCGCAGGACCCGGTGGCCGCGCGCCGCGAAGCCGTCCGCGATCCGTACCGCCGCCGTGCTCCTGCCGATGCCCGCCGGGCCGGTGAGCAGGACGGAGCCGCCGCCCTCCAGCTGGGCGCGGGCCGCCTCGCGCAGCGCGGCGCGGGTGCCGCCGGGGGAGGCGGAACGGTCGTGTCCGGTGCGGGTCATCGGGGCCCCTTCGCGCGCAGCCTTGTACCCTCGCCGCCCGTGCGACGGGGCCCGCCCATGACCAGGCCCGAATGTAGATCCGGCCGGGGGAGAGGTCAACGGGGCCTCGGTGCACATGTGTTGACCGGCCACGGCGCGTGCGGCGCGCGCCGTGGCCGGTGTCCTACGTCAGAGGCTCAGCAGGCGCCCCCGTCGGTCCACACCGCCCAGGAGCCCGGGGCCCCCGGCTCCGCACCGGTGGAGTACCACTGCGAGGTGTAGGTGTGGCCGTTGTACGAGACCTGGTCGCCCGGGGTGTACGGGGTGGTGGCGCTCCAGGCCGGCAGGTTGCCGCAGCCCTCGGGCGGGGTGCCGTCGCCGTTGACGGTCCAGGTGAAGGCGGCGGTGCCGGTGGCACCCGCGGTGTTCTTCGCGGTGACGGTCACCGACGAGGTGCCCGCGGTGGTCGGGGTGCCGGAGATGCGGCCGGTCGAGGAGTTGACCGACAGGCCGGCGGGCAGGCCGCTCGCGCTGTAGGTGAGCGTCGAGCCGTCCGGGTTGCTCGCCTGGATCTGGAGCGAGACGGCGGTGCCCACGGCGGTCGTCTGGTTGCCGGGGTTGGTCACCGAGGGCGAGCCGGGCTGGCTGCCGCAGTTGCCGGGGACCGGGTCGGCGCCGGTGACGCTGACCGCCGCCCAGGCGGCGTCGATGGTGTTGTACTCGGTGCAGTGGGCGCCGTAGAGGTCGGCCGCCGCCTTCAGCGAGTCGATGCGCGCCTGGTGGTAGTTCTCACGGCTGTTGGCGTACGTGGCCAGCGCCTTGAACCAGATCTTGCCGGCCTTGTCGTTGCCGATGCCGGTGACCGTGGAGTTGTTGCAGGTCGGGCTGTTGCCGTAGCCGTGGTTGCCGCTGCCGACGGCGGCCAGGAAGAACCAGTGGTTGAGCGGGCCCATCGAGTAGTGCGGGTCCAGGCTGCCGTTGTTGCTGTTCCAGCAGTCGGGCGAGGCGCCGTCCAGCGAGGGCTGGTTCATCCAGCGCAGCGGCTGGTTGTTGCCGCTGATGTTGATCAGCTCGCCCATGGTGTAGTCGGGCTGGTCGACGGGGTTGTTGGCGTAGAACTCCACCAGCGTGCCGAAGATGTCGCTGGTGCCCTCGTTCATCCCGCCGGTCTCACCGGTCTCGTCCCAGCCGGTGAGCGCGCCGCTCACGCCGTGCGACATCTCGTGCCCGGCGACGTCGAGCTCGACCAGCGGGCGCTGGTTGCCCTGGCCGTCGCCGTACGTCATCTGGCTGCCGTCCCAGAAGGCGTTCACGTACGCGTTGCCGTAGTGGGTCCGCGAGGGCACGCCCCGGCCGTCGCCGAAGATGCCGCTGCGGCCGTGGGCCGTCTTGAAGTAGTCGTACGTCATGGCCGCCCCGTAGTGCGCGTCCGCGCCGGCCGACGCCGGGTCGCTGGGGGAGCCGTTGCCGAAGGTGCCGGTGGAGCTGGTGAACAGCGAACCGGTGCCGCTGGTGGCGTGGTTGAGGTTGGTCGTGTAGCCGTTGCCGTGCGAGGGGTCCTGGAGGCTGTACCCGCTGCCGGACTGGGTGGCGTCCAGCGACACCTGACCGCTGTAGATCGAACGGCCGGTGACCGCGGTGGCGGCGGCGGAGGGCGCGGGCGCGGTGGCGCCGGTGGCCTCGGTGGTACGGGACCGGGCGGCCGCGCCCTCGGGCGCGAAGGTGCTCACCTCGTCCCGGGTGCGCAGGACCTTGCCGGAGTGCGCGTCGACCAGGACGTGCAGCCGGCTGGGCGTCTGGTCGGGGCGGACCCCGCTGACCACGGTCTCCCAGACCAGGGCGGACGCGGTGCCGTCCAGCTGCACGGCGAGGTGCGGCTTCGAGACCGTGTCGGCCGAGCCCCGGAACGCCTTCTCCGACAGCTTCGCGGCGCGCGACGCGGTGAGCCCGGGGTCGGTGGACAGCGTGGGCGCGGTCTCGGCGGCGCTGGTCAGCGACTCATAGCTGCCGTCGCTCTTGAGGTGGACGACGACGTCGCCGCCGTACGCCGGCAGGCCCTTGTACGTGCGGTCGAAGCGCACGGACGCGGAGCCGTCGCGGTCGACGACCAGATTCCGGACCGTGAAGGCGTCCGAACCGCCGCGGTGCGCGGCGCGGCCGTGCGCCGACAGGGCCTTCTTCGCGTCGGCCTCGACATCGCGCCGGACCGCGGCCGTCGGATTCGTCGTGTACGGGGCCGGGGCGAAGGCATGGGGCCCGGCGGTGGGAGCGGGGGCGGGCGGCGCCGGGGAGGCCGACGCGGCGGGGAGGGCGATGGCGGAGGCACACGCACAGGCCAGAGTGGCCGTCAGAAGCCTCGTGGCTCTTCGTATGTACATAGGAACGGGGGTGTCCTTTCACCTCGTACAGGCGGAATCCGGCCACCGTCCCGTGGGGTGGTGAGGGCGGTGCCGACGCACGAGTGTGGGGAGCCGCCCGACGGGGCTGCCAGGCACCCGGCGAATGCCGAGGGGTTTCCCTATGCGGGGTTCCGGACCCTGGTTCGGCCGGATTGGTCTGGACCGAACTGGGCGACGCTCTTGTCAATGTCGTCACATATGTGCAGGATCCTTCACGCGATCTCCAGAAGCCTCGGGAACTCCGCAGGTTTCGGGAGTCGGGCGGATCGTGGCAGGACCCACTCACTGGACCGAGGAGTCACATGTTCCGGAAGCGTAGTGTGATAGGCGCAACGGCCCTGGCGATGGCCGCAGTAGGCGCGATGCTGACCGCGGCACCCACCGCCCAGGCAGCGCCGACGAACTGCACGGTCAGCCCCGGCGGCAGCCAGATATCCAGCTTGTGCACCTCGGGTACCGGGCACCATCGCGTCCACGCGGTGCTCAGGGCGCTCGACCCGCGCCTTCCGCAGCGGATCGTTCTGGGCAACTGGGCACCGGTCGGCCAGAAGTCCGTCGCCGCCAACCCGTGGGGCTCGGGCTACATTCAGTCGATCTGGACGGACACTGTCGACTGGTGACCGTACGTACGCCCGGGGGGCGGTCGCCGGTGCGCCCGGCGACCGCCCCCCGGGCGTTCAACGCTGCTAGCGGCGGGAGGAGAGACCCCGGTCGACGGCGGTGATCAGCTCGCCGTCCTCGGTGTCCCCGTCCAGCGACCAGAACATCGCGCCGCCGAGCCGGTGGTCGCGGATGTACGCGGCCTTGGTGCGCAGCACCCGGGGGTCGTCGTACGTCCACAGAGTGCTGCCGTCGAACAGCCAGGCGCTGCCGTCGCGCGCGTTCCGGTGCACCTTGTACGTACCGGATTCGGCCAGTTCCTTGAGGGCCTTGTAGTCCTCGTAACCGGCCGCCCAGGTCGCCGGGGCGGGGCCCGCCGCCGGCTGGCCGAGGCCGTCGCCGCCGCCGGTCACGCCCGTCCAGCCCTGGCCGTAGAAGGGCATGCCCATCACCAGCTTGTGCGCCGGCGCGCCCCGCTTCAGCCAGTCCCGCACGGTCCGGTCGACGCTGTAGTCGTTCTTCGCGTACAGCGCGGACTGCTGGGCGGTACTCGCCTCGCCGGAGACGTGGAAGTCGTAGCCCTGGAGGTTCACGAAGTCGAAGTCCCGCATGATGCGCGGCACGTCGAAGCCGGCGTCGATCTTCTCGGGGGACGCCGGGACGAACGCCGAGAGGTCGTAGTGCTTGGGCTTCGCGCCGTGGTGCCGGCCCTTCTCGGCCCGGGCGGTCTTCTTCGCGTACGCGTCGAGCTGGGTGCGGAACTCGTGGACCAGGGCGGTGAAGTTCCGCTTGTCCTCCGGGCGGTACACGGTGTCGGTGTCACCGGCGGATCCCGGCCATTCCCAGTCGATGTCGATGCCGTCGAACAGCCCGGCCGCCGCGCCCTCGCCGCCGCGCGTCCCGTCCACCGGCAGATTGCCCTTGATGTACAGGTCGATGCAGGAGGAGACGAGCGCCTTGCGCGACTTGGCGGTGCGGGCCGCGTCGGAGAAGTGCGTGGACCAGCTCCAGCCGCCGAGCGAGATCATCACCTTGAGGCCGGGGTGCTCGGCCTTGAGCTCCCGCAGCTGGTTGAAGTTGCCCGCCAGCTTCTGGTCGTCGGTGTCGGCGACCCCGTCCACCGAGCCGGCCGCGTCGAGCGGACGGACGTAGTCCGCCCAGGCGTCGGCCTCGCCGGGCACATTGCCGGTGAAGCATTTGCCGTCCGCGCTGACGTTGCCGAACGAGTAGTTGATGTGGGTGAGTTTGGCGGCGGTGCCGCTCGTCTCCAGGTCCTTGACCTGGAAGTCGCGCCCGTAGACGCCCCATTGGGTGAAGTAGCCGACGCGCTTGTAGTCGGGCGCGGAGCCGTGGTGGCCGTGGCCGCCGCCGTGACCACCGTGCCCGGACGAGGCGTTGGCGGCGGGGGAGAAGGAGGCCGCGAGCGTGACAGCGCAGGCGGCGATGGCGAGTGAAGACAGGGTTCTTCGACGCATGAGGCCAGAAGTTATTGGTCTGGACCAAACGGGGTCAAGGGTTTGGCAAAGGCGGCTTAAAGGGGTTCGGGTCCATGTCTGGCGGGCCGTGCGCGATCCATGCGCGGGCCTGCCCAATGTCATCACTTCGAGTGAAACTCTGGCCTGCGCTTGCGGTCCGGAACCCACGGTTGCGACGCTGTCGCAGTCCGTCAACCTCTTGGGGAGTGGCCTGTGGCTTTCGGCGAGCAGCCCGCCTATCTGCGCGTGGCGAGCGATCTGAGAGAGAAGATCGTCAACGGTGTGCTGCCGCCGCACACGCGGCTGCCGTCGCAGGCGCGCATCCGCGAGGAGTACGGGGTCTCGGACACCGTCGCGCTGGAGGCGCGCAAGGTCCTGATGGCGGAGGGCCTGGTCGAGGGCCGGTCCGGCTCGGGGACGTATGTGCGCGAGCGGCCGGTGCCCCGCATGATCGAGCGCTCCGGCTTCCGGCCCGAGGCGGGCGCGGGCCCGTTCCGCCAGGAGCAGGCGGCGGACGGGGTGCGCGGGACCTGGGAGTCGCGCAGCGAGCAGGAGGGCGCGAGCCCCGAGATCGCCGCCCGGCTCGGGATCGAACCGGACGACCGCGTCATGCGCACGCATTACGTGTTCCGGGCGGCGGGTGAGCCCGTGATGCTCTCCACCTCCTGGGAGCCCCTGGCCATCACGGGGCGTACGCCGGTGATGCTGCCGGAGGAGGGCCCGCTGGGCGGCTGCGGGGTGGTCGAGCGGATGGCCGCCATCGACGTGGTCGTGGACAACGTGGCCGAGCAGGTGGGCGCGCGCCCGGGGCTTGCGGAGGAGCTCCTGGCGCTGGGCGGGGTCCCCGGCCATGTGGTGATGGTCGTCGAGCGGACCTTCTACGCCTCGGGGCGGCCCGTCGAGACCGCCGACGTGGTGGTGCCGGCCGACCGCTACCGGGTGGGGTACCGGCTTCCGGTGCGGTGAGCCCCGGGCGGTGGCCCCCGGTGTGCCGCCGGGTGGGCCGCCGCCCCCGTGATGGTCATGTCCCGTTCCCGCTGCACGCCCTGGGGGCGCACTCACGTGAGTGCGCCCCCAGGGCGTTGGTCCGTTCCTGGCCGGATCGGTACCTCTTTGTGTAAAGACGTATCCGTTGAGTGAAGGTCAGGCGTAGGGTCAGGCATATGCGTACCGGGGTTTCCTGGAGTTCCTTAGAAGCGTGCACATCGTTCAGGGGAGGGGCGCGATGCTCGGGAGAAACACGATGGGTGACAGCGGTGCCGTGCTTCCCTGGCTGGTGATACGGCAGGACGACAACGGCAACCGCTACCGCGTGGGCAGATACGCCACGCAGGGCGAGGCCCAGCGAGCGGCGGACAAGTTGCAGGACCGGGGGCACAAGCAGCTGTACTGGGTGGAACGGGTCGGGCAGGCCGCGCAGTCGTAGGGGATGGGTGCGGCGTACGGCGCGCTAGCGCGCCGTACGCCGGTACAAGGGGGTGAGGGCGGCGCACTGTGCCGCCGTCGCGAGGCCCATGGCCAGGCAGATGCCCGGCAGCCCCCACCCCGACATGCCGTACGCCAGCGCGAGCTGGACGGCGACCCCGCAGGCGGTGACGCGGGCGAGGGCCGGACTCGCGCCGCTGCCCTCGAAGACGCCGCCGAGCGCGATGAAGCAGGCCAGCAACAGCAGATACGGCCCCGCGCAGCGCAGATAGAGCGCCCCGGCCCCGGCCACCGCCCCCTCGCTGCCGAAGGCCCGCATGATCCAGGGCGCGCCCGCGAGCAGCGCGGCCGCGGCCGTGACGCCGAGCACCGCGGCCACCAGCAGCGCCTGCCGCCCGATGGCCCGCCGCGCGTCGCGCCCGGCGCCGAGCAGATGGGCGGTGCGGATGGCGGCAGCCTGGCGCACCGCGTAGAAGGCCATCGTCGCCACGTACATCGCCTTCGTCGCGATCCCGTACGCGGCGACCTCGGCCACGCCGATCCGGGCGACGACGGCGACGAGCGCGAGCGCCCCCGCCATCCGCGCGGTGAAGTCGGCCGACATGGGCAGCCCCGTGGCGGCGGTCCCACGCACGTCGGCCACCAGACCCCCGCGCACCCGCCCCGCGCCGGCCGCACCGGCGCGCCGCAGCACGCCGTTGCGGCGCAGCGCCACCAGGCCGCAGCCGAGCGCGGCGGTCCGGCCCAGCACCGTGGCGACCGCCGCGCCGCGCACCCCCAGCCCGAACCCCAGGATGAGCAGCGGGTCCAGACCGAGGATCAGGCCGTTCGCGAGGATCGCGAGCCGCATCGGGGTGCGGGTGTCGCCCGCGCCCTTCAGGATGCCGTCGACCACATTGGTCGCGAAGAACACCGCGATGCCCGGCAGCGCGATCGCGAAGTAGCCGGTGGCCAGGGCCGCCGCCGCGTCACCGTCGCCGTTCCCGAGGACGAGCCGGGCCAGCGGCGCGCGGCAGAGATGGCCGCCCACCGCGACCACCGGGGTGACCAGGGCCCACAGCGCCCAGCCGCCGCGCACCGCCGAGCGCAGCGCCGCCGGATCGCCCGCGCCCCTGGCCCGTGCGACGAGCACCGTCGTACCCGAGCCGGCCACCAGGATGACGCCGAGCAGCAGGTTCTCGACATTGGTGGCGGCGGCCACCGCGGCGACCGCCGCCCCGCCCAGCCGGGCCACCCAGACCATGTTGATGATCCCGGCCGTGACCCCCGCCAGGAGCTCGAAGTAGACCGGATACGCGAGTACCACCAGCGTGCGCCGGTGCTCCGCCGCTTCCATGGCCGCCCCCTCTTTCCGCTGTACATCGATTCGAGGTACAGCGGAAAGAGCTACCATGAGGACGCCGGACGGGCAAGCGCCTGACGGGCAGGCGGATGACGGACGCGGTAAGGAGCTCGGCGCGTGCTGGAGCTGTCGATTCTGGGATTCCTCGCCGAGGAGTCCTTGCACGGATACGAGCTGAAGGCCCGCATCCAGGCCCTGGGCGGCCACATCCGCACGGTGAGCGACGGGGCGCTCTATCCGGCCATTTCCCGGCTGGTGAAGGCGGGCCTGGTCGACCAGCGCACCGAGCCCGGCACGGGAGCCGCGCCCCGCCGCGTCCTGTCCCTCACCGGGGCCGGGCGCGAGGAGCTGCACATCCGGCTCGGCCGCCCCGCGGACGCCGAAATCGCCGACGGCCAGCGCTTCTTCACGCTGCTCGCGTTTCTGCACCACCTCCCGGACCGTGCCGGACAGGCGGCCGTCCTGCGCCGGAGGCAGGCGTTCCTCGACGTCCCGGCGAGCTTCTTCTACCGGGACGGCGAGCCGGTGCGGGCCGAGGAGGCGGCCACGCTTTTCCGGCGGGGCATGCTGCGCATCGCCCGCGCCACGGGCACCGAGGAGAAGAAGTGGCTGGCCGAGGCGATCGGCGAACTGGCGGGCGGCGAGGCGGCGGTGCTGATCGACACGGTGGCGTGGGTGCTGATCGAGGAGGGCCGCATCCTGTGCGCCCGCCCGCGCGGCAAGGACGTCTTCTACATCCCGGGCGGCAAGCGGGAGGGCGCCGAGAGCGACCTGGACACGCTGGTGCGCGAGATCGAGGAGGAGCTGACGGTCCGTATCGACACGGAGTCCGTCGCGCACGTGGGAACGTACGAGGCCGGCGGACCCGGCCTGCCGGAGGGTGCGGTGGTCCGGATGGCCTGCTACACCGCCGGGTTCAGCGGTGAGCTGACGGCCAGCAGCGAGATCGAGGACGTGGCGTGGTTCTCGTACGCCGACCGCGACCGCGTACCCCCCGTCGACCAGCTGCTCTTCGACGACCTCAGGGCGTCGGGCGACCTGGCCTGAGCCGGCGCGCGGATCAGGACGCGGCGCGCGGATCATGGTGCGGCGCGTGGCGCCGCAGGGCGTGCGCCCCCGCTTCCCGGGCACTTGTACGTGCGCGCCGCCGTACACCCGTACGCCCCGCATGCCGATCCCGGCGGTATTTGGTCATGATTATCGGGTATGTGCTGTTTGCCCCGTGCGGACAGGGCGTCACCGTTGCCGGCTCTGGGAGTGATCGGCGTGACCGATACCGAAGGCGATCGAGCCGAGTGGAGCTTTCCGGCTGTCCCCGGCGCCGTGCGCACCGCCCGGCACGCCGTCCACGACACCCTGCGCGGCTGGGGGCTCGACGCCGCCGTCGGTGACGAGGCGATGCTGCTGGTCAGCGAGCTGGTCACCAACTCCTTGCGCTACACACCCGGCCCCATCGGGGTGCGGCTGCTGCGCCCCCGCCCGGACGGGGACCACTCCGCCGCCCGGCCCGGTCTCCTCGTGGAAGTCTCCGATCCGCTCCCCGACCCACCCACCGAACGTACGGCGGGACCCGACGACGAGAACGGCCGGGGACTCCTGCTCGTGGCCTGTTCGGCCCGGCGCTGGGGGACCCGGCGGGGAAAGAGCGGCAAGACGGTGTGGTTCGAGCTGGCTCTGCCTGGTTAGGAGTGAGGTGGGACGCACAGCGATCACCGGAGGTCGGGGCCGAACCTGGCTGAAAGGGACTGAGACCGTGCTGTGATCGTGAACGCCGTGCCGGACGGGGCCGTAGTGCTGAATACTGCGGGCATGACCGGTCCGGTGTGTGAGCTGGAGGGGACGGTCGCGTGAGCGAAATACCTGGGACAGCGGGCGACGTCGTGTGGCAGAGCAGTCCGCCCGGCTCGATCTACGACTACATCAGAGTCGCCTCCTTCTCGATCGGGCCCGACGGGCTGATCGAGCAGTGGAGCCGCCGGGCCGCCGGTCTCTTCGGCGTGGCCGCCCACGAGGCCGTGGGCAGGGACCCGGTCGAGGCGTTCCTGCCGGGCGAGGTCCGCCGCGAGGGCCACCGCCGGGTCGGCGAGGTGCTCGACGGCAAGGAGTGGACGGGGCTCGTCCCCTTCCGGATGCCCGGCGAGGGCGGGGCGCACGGCCTCGCCGAGATCTATGTGATGCCCAGCGAGACGGCCACCGGCGAACGGGCGGCGGTCTGCATCGTCGTGGACGTCCGCGCCCTGCGCCGCATCGAGACGGACCTCGCCGCCTCGCAGGCGATTTTCGGCCAATCTCCCTTCGGCTTCGTCCTGTTCGGCACCGACCTCACCGTCGTCCGGGCCAACGAGCGCTTCGCCACCGTCTTCGGCGGCCGCGCCGACGACCACCGGGGCCGCACCGTCGGCGACTACCTCACCGGCGCCGATGCCGACCGCCTGACCGCAACGCTCGAACGGGTCCTGGAGACGGGCAACTCCGTCACCGACCTCCAGCTCGTCGGCACGGCCCCCGGCGACACCGAGCGCCGCCACTGGTCGATCAACCTCTACCGGGTGCACAGCGGATCGGGCCGCCCCATCGGCATCGCCGGACTCGCCACCGATGTGACCCGGCGTCACACCGCCGCCCGCGAGGCCGCCAGCGCCCGCCGCAACCTCGCCCTGCTCAACGAGGCCAGTGCCCGCATCGGCAACTCCCTGGACCTGGAGACCACCGCCCGCGAACTCCTCGACGTCGCCGTCCCGGTCTTCTGCGACCTGGCCTCCGTCGACCTCTACCAGGCCCTGCTCACCGGCGACGAGGCGGCGCCCGGCGGCTGGAGCCCGCTCGGCCGGGAAGCGGTCGGCGGCTCCGCCGAACTGCGCCGCGTCGCCTTCGCCAGCGCCGTGTCCGACGCCCTGCCGCACCCGGCCCCCGGCGCCTCCGACTCCGGCCCGCCGGGCGCCGCCGCCGCACCCCCCGCCCTCGGCTCCGTCCACCGCTACCCCTTCGGCTCGCCCGGCGCCGTCGCACTGCGCACCGGCCGCGTCGAGGACGTGCCGGGCGACGACCGGGGCTTCGTGCAGTCCACGCTGGCCGTGCCGATGGTCGCCCACGACACCGTGGTGGGCCTCGTCCGCTTCTCCCGTACGAAGGGCAGCGAGCCGTTCGACGCCCGGGACCGGACCCTCGCGACCGAGCTGGCCGCCCGCGCCGCCGTCTGCATCGACAACGCCCGCCTCTACCGCCGCGAACACGAACGCGCCCTGATCCTCCAGCGCAGCCTGCTGCCCCCCGGCGACCCGGAGGCCGCCGGGCTCGACATCGCCTGTCGCTACCTCCCGGGCAATACCGCCAACGAGGTCGGCGGCGACTGGTTCGACGTGATCGAGCTGCCCGGACACCGCACCGCGCTCGTCGTCGGCGATGTGATGGGGCGCGGTCTGCGCGCCGCCGTGGCCATGGGCGAACTGCGCACCGCCGTGCGCACCCTGGCCCTCCTGGACCTGGAACCCGCCGAGGTGCTGTCCGCGCTGGACGAGGTCGCCCGGGGCCTCGGCGCCCCCGGCGCCGCCTCCGCCTCCGGTGGCGGGGGCGCCCAGTGGCCCGCCCGCGCCGCGCACAAGTCCCGTGAGGCGGACCTCTCCGAGGTGTATCTGGCGACCTGCGTCTACGCGGTCTACGACCCGGTCACCCGGCGCTGCACCTTCGCCAACGCGGGCCATCTGCCGCCCGTCGTGGTCGAGCCCGGCGAGGCCGCGCAGCTCCTCGACGTACCGCCGGGGATGCCGCTGGGCGTCGGCGGCGAACCGTTCGAGGAGGTCGAGGTCGAGCTGAAGGAGGGCGCGCTCCTCGCCCTCTACACCGACGGCCTGGTCGAATCGCGCGACCATCCGCTGGACGAGGGCCTGGCCGCCCTCCGCAAGGCCCTGGCCGAACCGGCCCAGCCGCTGGAGGACGTCTGCGACCGGGTCCTCGGCTCGCTGCACACCCGGCACGGCGAGGACGACATCGCGCTCCTGATGGCCCGCATCCAGGGCCTGCCCACCGAGGCCGTCGGCGACTGGCGGCTGCCCCGCGAGCCCCGCTCGGTCGGCCGCGCCCGCGAGCTGGCCCGGGGCCAGCTGACCAGCTGGGGCCTCGACGACCTGGTCGACACCACGGAGCTGCTGGTCAGCGAGCTGGTCACCAACGCCCTGCGCTACGGCGAGGGCGAGATCCGGCTCCGCCTGCTGCGCGACCGCACCCTGGTCTGCGAGGTGTGGGACGCCGGTCTCGTCCAGCCGAGGCGCCGGCGCGCCCGGGACACGGACGAGGGCGGCCGGGGCCTCCAGCTGGTGGGGCTGCTCAGCGCGGCCTGGGGGGCGCGGCGGACGCCGCGCGGCAAGACCGTCTGGTTCGAACTGCCGCTGCCCGACGGGCGGCCGCCCGCCGAGCGCTCGGTGGAGGAGCTGCTCAGCATGTTCTGAGCGGCGGCCGGGGCGCGGCTCACTTCGTGGTCTTCAGCGCGGCCAGCCGGGCCTCCACCTCCGCGCTGTCGCCCAGCGCGTCCAGGTCCTCGAACTGCGCGTCCAGCGAGGAGGCCGCCAGCTCCTGCTTGCCCAGGGCCCGCGCCTCCTCGCGCCGCACCTTGTCCTCGAACCGGCCCAGCTCGCTGGTCGGGTCCAGGACGTCGATGTTCTTCACCGCGTCCATCATCCGGTTCTGCGCCTGGGCCGACTTGGCGCGCGCCACCAGCTCGTCCCGCTTGGCCTTCAGCTCCGAGAGCTTCGCCTTCATCTGGTCCAGGCCCGTCTTGAGCTTGCCGACCACCTCGGTCTGCGCCGCGATGACCGGCTCGGCGGTCCTGGCCTCCTTCTCCGACTGGAGCTGCCGGCCCAGCGCGACCTTGGCCAGATTGTCGAACTTGTCCGCCTCGGGGCCCGAACCGCCCGCCCGCAGCTCATCCGCCTCGCGGCTCGCGGCGAGCGCCTTGCCGCCCCACTCCCGCGCCGCCGCCACGTCCTCCACATGGTCCTGCTCCATGAGGCGCAGATTGCCGATGGTGGCGGCCACCGCCTGCTCGGCCTCGGCGATGTTGGCGGTGTAGTCGCGGATCAGCTGATCCAGCATCTTCTGCGGATCCTCGGCCTGATCGAGCAGCGCGTTGATGTTGGCCTTCGCCAGCTGGGTGACACGCCCGAGAATGGTCTGCTTGCTCATGGGGGCCTCTCTTGTGGGGTTGTGCGGTTGGTGGGGTTACGCGTACGGGGTACGGGGAAGCTCCCCGACTCAGAAGCGGCCGCCGCCGCCCCGGCGGCCCCGCGTCCCGCCGCCGCCGAAGCTGCCGGGCCCGCCGCCTCCGAAGCCCCCGCCGCCTCCGCCTCTGCCGAATCCGCCCCGGCCGCCGCCCCCGCCCATCAGGCCGCCGAGGATGATTCCGCCCAGCACCGCGCCGCCCATGCCCCCGCCGCCTCCGCCCGCCATGGAGCCGGGGCCGCCGCGCCCGCCGTAGCCGCGTACGTCCTGCTCGGCCAGGCCCCGCGCCTCGTCGGCCAGCGCGTCCGCGTGGTTCGCCTCGGTCAGGGCGGCCTGCGGGTCGCCGCTGTCCGCCAGCGCGGCGGCCTGCTCCAGGCGGCGCTGCGCCTCCGCGAGCCGGGTCCGGGCGGTGCTGCCGACCGCGCCCCGGTGCGTCGTGACGAAATCCGCGGCGGCGGCGACCGAGGAGCGCGCGGTGAGCAGCGCCCCGTCGAGGAGCGAGCGCGCCCGGGTGTCGCCCTGCTCCCGTTCCCGGGCGCCGGCCAGTGCCTCGTCCAGCGCCCGGTCCGCCTCCTCCACCCGGCGGAGCGCGTCGATCGGGTCGTACCGGCCGCCCTGTTCCCCGCGTACGTCGGCGGCCACCGCCCGGGCGCGGGCGATCCGGCCGCTCAGGTCGGCGGTGGACGCCCCCCGCGCCGTGCCGTCGAGCAGCCCGCCCGCGTCCGCGAGGTCGGTGTCCAGCTCGGTGAGCGCGGCGGTCAGCCGGTCCGCCGCCGCGTCCAGCTCGCGGGCCCGCCGCTCCACGCCGTCGACCAGGGTGCCCGCCTGGTCGAGCGCGCCTTCGGCGGCCCGGACGTAGACGGCCGCCGCCGCGTGGTCGCCGCCGTCCACCGCCTGCCGGGCGCTGTCGAGGGAGGAGGCCGCGAAGGCGAGCCGGTCCTTCGCCTGGCCGGCGTCACCGGCCACGGGGGCCGACGCCTGGTCCGCGTATCGTTCGCGCATCGAGGCGAGCGCGGAATCGGCGGCCGGGACGCGCCCGGTCAGCTCGTCGAGCGCGGTCCCGGCGGCGGCCACGGCTTGCGGCGCCCCGCGCTCCAGCTCGCGCAGCCGGTCGAAGTCCTCGGAGACGGCGTCGAGGCAGCCGTCGGCGTCGGCGCAGCGGCTGATGATCTCGTCCAGCATCCGCCGGCGCGTCCCGTCGTCCTCCGGGAACGCGTCGTCCAGCTGCTGGCGCAGCCGGAACGCGGTGGTCAGCTCGCCCTTGGCGTACGCCACCGCCTCGGCGAACGGCGCGGCGGCCTCTTCCCCGAACTGGGCGGTGGCGAAACCCAGTTCCTCCTCGCTCGTGCGGACCGCGTCGTCGGTGGCGACGAGCGTCTCCTTGGCCTTCGCGTCGAGCTCCGGCAGCGGGGTGGGCACCGGGACGCCGCCGCCCCAGCCGGTTGTGCCGGGCGTCGTCCGGGTGGTGGCGCGCCGCTTGCGCCGCAGGAACGCGTACGCGGCGACGGCCGCGACCGCGCAGAGCAGGACGACCGGGAGCAGCAGGTCGCCGGTGCTGGTGCCGCCCGATCCCGAGCCCGGGTCGGAGGGGCCGGGGGTGATCGCCGGGGAGGGCACGGGCTCGCCGGACAGGACGGCGGTGCAGCCGTCGGCGGCGCCGATCGCGGCGCCCGCCCAGTCGTTCTCCTTCAGCGCCGGCTCGATCGCGGTGTTCGCCACATCCCGGAGCTGGGTGTCGGTGAGGGGGGCGTCCTGGTCGACGGAGTAGGCGTACTGCCGGGCGTGGGTGGCGACGGCCAGCAGGACGTCGTCGCGGCCGAGGCCGTTGCGGTCGGCGGTCGCGTCGGCCCAGTCCTGCGCGGAGCGCCCGGAGAAGTCGCGTACGTACACCACGAAGAGCTGGAGGCGGTGTTCGGCGTAGAGCCGGTCGAGGGCCGTGACCACCTGGGGGCGGCGTTCGCCGAGGGCGCCCACCTTGTCGGTGATCTGCCCGTCGCGGGACAGCGTGACCGGGTCGTCGGCGCGGGCGGCCGGTGCGGGGGCCAGGGCCAGCCAGCACACCGTCAGGAGCACGGCGAGCAGGGCCCGGCCCGGTATGAGAATCCGGGTTCGGCTCACAGGCGGCGTCACGTTTGTGAGGCTATGTCCCTCTCCGGGCGGCCGCGACACGAGGTGCCCGCGCGGAGCGGGACCCGGTGGCCGCCGGAGAACAGCAGGCTGTCTTGCAAGGTTGCCTGTCATTCTCGTACGGTGAACGCATGACGCACGTACCCGGCGCGGGCGCCGGTCCCACGGCCGAAGAGGTGGCCGATCAGCTGGCCTCCGTGGTCGGCCGGCTGCTGCGGCGGCTGCGGTCCTCCTCGTCGGAGTCGCTGCTGACGCCGACCCAGCGCTCGGTGCTGGCCCGGCTGGACGACGCCGGCGCCGCGACCACCGCGGACCTGGCCCGCGCCGAATGCGTACGCCCGCAGTCCATGCGGCTGACCCTGGGCGCGCTGGAGGCGCAGGGGCTGGTCGGGCGCGCGCCGGACCCGGCCGACGGGCGGAAGTCCGTCATGACGGTCACGGACGCCGGGCGCGCGACGCTCGCCCGGGTCCGGGCCGCCAAGCGGAACTGGCTGGCCGAGGCCGTCGCCGCCGAGCTGGACGGGCACGAGCGGCGGACGGTCGCCGAGGCCGTGGCCCTCATCGAACGCCTGGTCGGCTCGTAACGGCTCGTCGCTCACCCCGCTGAACCGCCGCCCCGCGCCGCGCGCATCCCGCGGGCGCTCATCCGCACCACCCCCAAGGAGCACCCCCATGACCGCCACCGTCCTCGACCCCCACACCGCCCTGATCGTGGTCGACCTCCAGAAGGGCATCACCGGACTGCCCACCGCCCACCCCTCCGCCGGTGTCGTCGAGAACGCCGCGACCCTCGCCGACGCCTTCCGGGCCAAGGGTCTGCCCGTGGTCCTCGTCCGCGTCACCGGCGGCGCCCCCGGCCGCAACGAGGGCCCGGCCCGGTCCGGGACCCCGGCCGCCGACTGGGCCGAGATCGTGCCCGAGATGGGCCCGCGCGAGGGCGACATCATCGTCACCAAGCAGCAGTGGGGCGCCTTCTACGGCACCGATCTCGACCTTCAGCTGCGCCGCCGGGGCGTCACCCAGGTCGTGCTGGCCGGCATCGCGACCAGCATCGGCGTCGAGTCCACCGCCCGCTCCGCGCACGAGCACGGCTACCACGTCACCCTCGCCACGGACGCGATGACCGACATGAGCGGCGAGGCCCACGACAACAGCGTGCGGCGGATCTTCCCGCGCCTCGGCGAGACCGGCACCACCGACGAGATCGTCAAGCTCCTCGGCTGACCGGACCCGCACCGGACGGAGCGCCGCGGCCCACCCGGGCCGCGGCGCTCCGCCGTACGGGTGGGCTTCGGGGCGTACCCGCCGTGTCGGCACGGCGTTCCCGCGCGAGGGCGTTTTCAGTGGAGGGGCGGAACCAGTGTGATCAACTGCAAATGCCACCAAAAACGCTCAATCAGGCCCTTCCCGGTGCGGCCGGGCCGTCCCCGGAGGTATCAGCCATGTCCCACGTCAGCGAACCGCGCGGCACGGCCCGGAAGAGGCGCATCCCCGCCCTTCTCACCGCAGGCGTCCTCACCCTCCCCGCGCTGGCCGGATGCAGCTCGGGCGGCGAGGACACCGCGGCCGTGGCCGCCGTACCGCAGGACGTGGCCCGCGCCGCCCGCGCCCAGGTCGCCGACGGAGGCAAGGCCACCTGGGCGATCGACGCGCTCCCCACCACCTTCAACGCCTTCCAGGCGGACGCCGACAGCGCTACCACCCGGATCACCGGCGCCCTGCTGCCGACCCTCTTCCCGCTCGACGCCCAGGGCCGGCCGCAGCTCAACCCGGACTACCTCGAATCCGCGAAGGTGACCGAGACCGAGCCCCGCCAGGTCGTCGTCTACCGCCTCAACCAGCAGGCCGTCTGGAGCGACGGCCGGGAGATCGGCGCCCCGGACTTCGTCGCCCAGTGGCGCGCGCTCAGCGGCAAGGACTCCGCGTTCTGGACCGCCCGCAACGCCGGCTACGAACGCATCGAGAAGATCGAGCGCGGCCACGACGACCTGGAGGTCAAGGTCACCTTCGCCAAGCCGTACGCGGACTGGCGCTCGCTGTTCTCGCCGCTCTACCCGAAGCAGATGACCGGCTCCCCGGACGCCTTCAACGACGGCGCCCGCACCACCCTCAAGGCGACGGCCGGGCCGTTCCGGCTGCGCGAGGTGGACAAGAAGACCGGCTCCGTCACACTGACCCGCGACCCGCGCTGGTGGGGCGGCCGCGCCAAGCTGGACTCCCTGGTCTTCAAGGCCGTCAAGCCCGAGGACCGCACCGACGCGCTGGCCGAGGGCGCCGTCGACATCGCCGACATCGACTCCACCACCGCCCACCGCATCGCCCAGGCGGCCCGCGAGGGCGCGGCCGGCGCACCGCCCGCCCACGGCCCCGGCGCCGCGCAGCGCCCGGCGGACGCCCTGCGCTCCTGGGCCGTGGCGCACGGCACCGACGCGAAGGCGGCCGCGAAGGAGCAGAAGGCGCGGGACGACAAGGCCGAGGCCGCCGACGCGTACGCCGCCGAGCAGAGCGGGCTGCGCGCCTACACGGTCCGCAAGTCCCTGGAGCCCGCCTACACCCAGCTCGCGCTGAACGGCGAGACCGGGCCGCTCGCCGACGACCGGGTGCGCCGGGCCGTGGCCCGCGCCCTGGACCGCCAGGAGCTGGCCGACACCGTGCTCAAGCCGCTCGGGCTGCCCGCCCGGCCGCTCGGCAGCCACCTCGCCGTCGCCGGGCAGCCCGTCTACCGGGACGGCAGCGCCGCGCTCGGCAAGCAGGACACCGAGCGGGCGCAGGCGCTGCTCGCCGACGCCGGCTGGACGCGCGAGGGCGCGCTGAGCCGGAGCGACGGCACCAAGGCCGGCAGCGAGGGCGAGAAGAAGGACGCCGGCAAGGAGGAGAAGGCGGAGAAGGGCACCGAGAAGGAGGACGCCGAGAAGAAGGGGAGCGCCGGCAAGGACGCGGACGACGGCAAGGGAAACCGGGCCGCGGGCGCAACCACGGCCGACGACAAGCCGGGCGGCACCGCCGTCCACGCCGCCGACGACAAGCCGGGCGGCACCGCCGTCCACGCCGCCGACGACAAGCCCGGCGGCACCGCCGTCCACGTCCTCGCCCCCGCCCAGGACCGCCGGCCCGGCGGCGCCGCCGGGGCCTACGCGCCCGCGGGGACCGCCGCGCCCGCCGCGGCGGCCGACACCGCGCGCGGCCCGCTCGGCAAGAACGGCAAGCCGCTGAGCCTGCGCTTCGTCCTGCCGTCCGGGCCCGGCTCGGCCGGTCTGCGCAGCGTCGGCGAGAAGATCGCCGCGATGCTCGACACGATCGGCATCCGCACCGTGATCACCAAGGTCTCCGACGACAGCTACTTCCGCGACCACGTGGCCTCCGGCGACTACGACATGGCCCTGTACTCCTGGCCCGCCACCGCCTACCCGGCCACCGACGACCGCCCGATCTACGCCAAGCCGCTGCCCGCGTCGGACGGTTCGCTGCTGGTGGAGCAGAACTACACCCGGGTCGGCACGGACCACATCGACCAGCTCTTCGACCAGGCGGCGTCGGAGCTGGACGAGAAGGCGGCCCGGGACCTGATGCGCCAGGCGGACGCCCGGATCTGGGCCGCCGCAGGATCGATTCCGCTCTTCCAGCGCCCCCAGCTCGTCGCCACCGGCAAGCAGCTCGTGAACGTCGGTGCCTTCGGCCTCGGCGTACCGCACTACCAGGACATCGGCTACAAGGCCCCGCAGGCGGGAGCCCCGGCCGGGCGGCAGAAGTAGGGCGGAACTTGCCGGGGAAGCCGCATCAGCGGCCGCCCCGTACCATGGGAGTAGCCGTGGCGCGTCCGCCCGGCGGGCGTACGAGGACTCAAGACCGACCCAGGCGCCTGAATCCCCGATCCGAGAGAAGCGCAAGCCACACCATGCCCACGCGCCACGACATCCGTAACGTAGCCATCGTCGCCCACGTCGACCACGGCAAGACGACCATCGTCGATGCCATGCTCAAGCAGGCCGGCTCCTTCGCCGCGCACGCCGCCGAGTCGCTCGACGACCGCATGATGGACTCGAACGACCTGGAGCGTGAGAAGGGCATCACGATCCTGGCCAAGAACACGGCCGTGAAGTACCACCCCAAGGATGGCGGCGACGTCATCACCATCAACATCATCGACACCCCCGGCCACGCCGACTTCGGCGGCGAGGTCGAGCGCGGCCTGTCGATGGTGGACGCGGTCGTGCTTCTGGTCGACGCCTCCGAGGGCCCGCTCCCGCAGACCCGCTTCGTGCTGCGCAAGGCGCTCCAGCAGCGCCTGCCCGTCATCCTGTGCATCAACAAGACGGACCGCCCCGACTCCCGGATCGACGAGGTCGTCAACGAGACCTACGACCTCTTCCTCGACCTGGACGCGGACGAGGAGCAGATCGAGTTCCCGATCGTCTACGCGTGCGGCCGTGACGGCATCGCCTCGCTGACCAAGCCGGAGGACGGCACCGTCCCGGCCGACTCCACCAGCCTGGAGCCGTTCTTCTCCGCGATCCTGGAGCACGTCCCGGCCCCGACGTACGAGGAGGGCGCGCCGCTCCAGGCCCACGTCACCAACCTCGACGCCGACAACTTCCTCGGCCGCATCGCGCTCCTCCGCGTCGAGGAGGGCGAGCTGCGCAAGGGCCAGACCGTCGCCTGGATCAAGCGCGACGGCTCGATCCAGAACGTGCGCATCACCGAGCTGATGATGACCGAGGCGCTCACCCGCAAGCCCGCCGAGGTGGCCGGCCCCGGTGACATCTGCGCCGTCGCCGGTATCCCGGAGATCATGATCGGTGAGACGCTCGCCGACCCGGAGAACCCGGTCGCGCTGCCCCTGATCACGGTGGACGAGCCCGCGATCTCCATGACCATCGGCACCAACACCTCGCCGCTGGTCGGCCGGGGCGGCACCGGCAAGGGCGCGGACGCCAAGGCCGCGGTCAAGGACCGCAAGGTCACCGCCCGCCAGGTCAAGGACCGCCTGGACCGCGAGCTGATCGGTAACGTCTCGCTGCGCGTCCTGGACACCGAGCGCCCCGACGCCTGGGAGGTGCAGGGCCGCGGTGAGCTGGCGCTGGCCATCCTGGTCGAGCAGATGCGCCGCGAGGGCTTCGAGATGACCATCGGCAAGCCCCAGGTGGTCACCAAGGACGTCGACGGCAAGACCCACGAGCCGGTCGAGCGCATGACGATCGACGTGCCCGAGGAGCACATGGGCGCCGTCACACAGCTCATGGGCATCCGCAAGGGCCGCATGGACAACATGTCGAACCACGGCTCCGGCTGGGTCCGCATGGAGTTCGTCGTCCCGTCCCGCGGCCTCATCGGCTTCCGTACGGAGTTCCTGACGAACACCCGCGGTACGGGTATCGCGCACTCCATCCACGAGGGCCACGAGCCGTGGTTCGGCACCCTGACGACCCGTAACAACGGCTCGCTGGTCGCCGACCGCGCCGGTGCCGTCACCGCCTTCGCGATGACCAACCTCCAGGAGCGCGGCGTGCTGTTCACCGACCCCGGCACCGAGGTGTACGAGGGCATGATCGTCGGCGAGAACTCGCGCGCCGACGACATGGACGTGAACATCACCAAGGAGAAGAAGCTCACGAACATGCGGTCCTCGTCGGCCGACTCCTTCGAGGCGATCGTCCCGCCGCGCAAGCTCTCGCTGGAGCAGTCCCTGGAGTTCTGCCGCGACGACGAGTGCGTCGAGGTGACCCCGGAGGCCGTCCGCATCCGCAAGGTCGTCCTCGACCAGAAGGAGCGCAACCGCAGCGCGTCGCGCGCCAAGCACGGCTGAGCCGGCGCCGGTAGGCGATTTCCGGCCGACGATCCGTCAGCTCCAGGCATTGCCGTAGCCCAGGGCCCTCACAGACACTGTGGGGGCCCTCGGTCGTGGTCAACCGGATTTCGGCTTGCCTGACCAGCATGTGAGACAAAAACGTCCGATTATCGGAGGTTGCTCTCCGAAACATGTGTTAACAGTCCGTTTCGGGGGTGTCTGTCTGGGATCGCTTTGTCCGGATTTTGGTCCGCGCAAGGGTCGGATGTTGTCAAACCGAGACCCTTTAAGTGTGGTTTACGGCCCTGTCGTACTTAATAGTTGGCTCCATTGAGCTCGGGTCAATGGGTCACGCACCGTGGGGAGTGCGCCGACTCACGAGCACACTAAGGGCACTGAAACGATCACCGTCAGGGGTGTCGGTGTATCAACCCAGTGCCCTTCTTGTAGTCAAAAGTGGACTCATGAGGAGGAAACCCATGCGTGGTGCCAAGAGCGCCAAGTGGGTCGCGGGAGCGGCCATCATCGCCCTGGCTGCGACTGCCTGCGGTGGCGGCGACGACGATGCCGACAAGGGCAGCAAGACCGCCAAGGGCGCGGTGAACCCGGACGGCATCTTCTCCGTCGAGGTCGGTGAGCCGCAGAACCCGCTGCAGCCGGCCAACACGATGGAGTCGAACGGCAGCATCGTCACCGACGCGATCTTCTCGCAGCTGGTGGACTACGACGCCTCCGGCAAGCTTGAGATGATCAACGCCGAGTCCGTCGACACCAAGGACTCCAAGCTCTGGACGGTCAAGCTCAAGAAGGACTGGAAGTTCCACGACGGCACCCCCGTCACGGCCGAGTCCTACATCAAGGCCTGGAACTGGGCCGCCAACATCAAGAACAACCAGACCAACGCGTCCTGGTTCGGCGACATCAAGGGCTACGCGGACGTTCACCCGTCCGACGCGAAGGCCAAGCCGAAGTCGGACACCATGTCCGGTCTGAAGAAGGTGGACGACTACACGTTCACCATCGAGCTCAACGCCCCGCTGCCGTACTTCTCGTACAAGCTCGGCTACACGGTCTTCTCGCCGCTGCCCGAGTCCTTCTACGCGGACCCGAAGGCCGCCGGTGAGAAGCCGGTCGGCAACGGCGCGTACAAGTTCGTCAGCTGGGACCACAAGAAGCAGATCAAGGTCGTCCGCAACGACGACTACAAGGGTCTCGACAAGGCGAAGAACGGCGGTGTGATCTTCAAGAACTACACCACCCTCGAAACCGCCTACGAGGACCTGAAGTCCGGCAACGTCGACGTGCTGCGCCAGATCGGCCCGAAGGACCTCCCGGTCTACCGGTCCGACCTCGGTGACCGCGCCGTGGACAAGGCGTACTCCGCCATCCAGACGATCGCCGTCGCCTTCTACACCGACCAGTGGAAGAACATCGACCCGAAGGTCCTCCAGGGCCTGTCGATGGGCATCGACCGCGACACGATCACCAAGACCGTGCTCCAGGGCACCCGCGAGCCCGCCACCGGCTGGGTCGCCAAGGGTGTGCTCGGCTACCAGCCGAACGCCACCGGCGACGTCACCAAGTACGACCCCGCCCAGGCCAAGAAGCTCATCAAGGAAGGCGGCGGCGTTCCGGGCAACAAGATCTCGATCCAGTTCAACGCCGACGGCGGCCACAAGGAATGGGTCGAGGCGGTCTGCAACAGCATCACGCAGTCGACCGGTGTGAAGTGCACCACCGACTCGAAGGCCGACTTCCAGGCCGACACCAACGCGCGTGACGCCAAGCAGGTCAAGTCCCTGTACCGGTCCGGCTGGGTGCTCGACTACCCGGTGAACGCCAACTTCATCTCGGACCTGTTCCGTACCGGCGCCGCGGGCAACCAGGGCGACTTCTCGAACAAGGGCCTGGACGAGGAGATCAAGAAGGCCGACTCCGCCGCCTCGCTCGAGGACTCCGTCGCCGCGTACCAGAAGATCGAGAAGGAGCTGGTGAACTACATGCCCTCCATCCCGCTCTGGTACTACAAGGTCAACGCCGGCTACTCGGAGAAGGTCCAGAACGTCGACTACGCCCAGGACGGCGACCCGATCCTGACGCAGATCGAAGTCAAGAAGTAACCACACCGACGTAGTCCGCGCGCACGCGCGGGACCAATACAGAAGGACGGTCCCGCGCCTGCCGCACGCAGTGGCCGGGGGGCCCTTCCACGCATCCGACCCACCCTCAGGGGAAGTCGGTGCGGGGGAGGGCCCGTCGGCTGCCGCCGCCTATTACATGGAGGCATGATGGGGCGCTATGTCGCACGACGACTGCTCCAGATGATCCCGGTCTTTCTCGGGACAACGCTGCTGATCTTCCTGATGGTCTACACGCTGCCCGGCGACCCCGTGCGCGGGCTCTTCGGGGACAAGGGGGCCGACCCGGCCACTCTGGAAGCGATGCGGCACAAGCTCGGACTGGACCAGCCGATTCTGGTGCAGTACTGGGATTACATGAAGGGCATGGTCTTTCATGGGGACTTCGGCACCCAGATAGCCAGCGGGCGCCCCGTCACCGACGTGCTCGGCGACGCCTTCCCGGTCACCCTGCGACTTGCGGGCATGGCGTTCGTCATCGAGATCATCCTCGGCATCGGCCTGGGCATGGTCGCGGGTCTGCGCGCCGGCCGGCTGGCCGACAACGTGGTCCTCATCCTGACGCTGCTGATCATCTCGATCCCCGTCTTCGTGCTGGCGCACATCGTGAAGTCCGTCTTCGCCGACCAGCTGGGGGTCATCTCCCCCAACGTCTCGAACGAGGCGACCTGGAGCGAGCTACTGGCCCCGGCCATCGTGCTCGGCTCGCTCTCCCTCGCGTACGTGGCCCGGCTGACCCGTACGACGATGGCCGAGAACCTGCGGTCCGACTACTTGCGTACGGCCGTCGCCAAGGGACTTCCCAGGCGCCGCATCATCGGTGTGCACCTCATGCGCAACTCGATGATCCCCGTCATCACCTTCCTGGGCACCGACCTGGGCGCCCTGATGGGCGGTGCGGTCGTCACCGAGTCCGTCTTCAACGTCAAGGGCATCGGCGGCACCATCGTCGAGTCGATCACCCGGCGTGAAGGCACCACCCTGGTGGGCCTCGTCACCATCCTGGTGCTCGTCTACCTGTTCATGACCCTGATCGTCGACCTGCTGTACGCGGTCCTGGACCCGAGGATCCGTTATGCCTGACGTGACCAAGACCGCACCCGCGCCCGAGGACGTCCACGGCCCCGTCACGGACCCGACCTCCGTCGTCAAGGCCGCCAAGGCGCGCAGCCTGTGGGGCGACGCCTGGGCCGACCTGCGTCGCAACCCGTACTTCCTGGTGTCGTCCGTCCTCATCGTCATCCTCCTGGTGATAGCCGTCTTCCCCGGCCTGTTCACCGGGGCCTCGGCGACCCACGCGGACCTCGGGAAGCACTTCCTGAAGAAGCCGGAGCTGAGCAAGATCGGCTCGGAGGGCTGGCTCGGATACGACGGGCAGGGCCGCAGCGTCTACGCCCGCGTCATCTACGGCACCCGCGCCTCGATCACCGTCGGCGTCTGCGTCACCGTGCTGGTGACCCTGTTCGGCGGCCTCATCGGCATGCTGTCCGGGTTCTTCGGCGGCTGGGTCGACGCGATCCTCTCCGGCTTCACCAACATCTTCCTGGGCCTGCCCTTCCTGCTCGGCGCGATGGTCGTGCTCCAGTCCTTCAGCGAGCGCAAGGTGTGGGTCGTCGTGCTCGCCCTGGCGTTCCTCGGCTGGACGCAGATCGCCCGTGTCATGCGTGGCGCGGTGATCACCGCCAAGGCGGCCGACTACGTACAGGCGGCGCGGGCGCTCGGTGCGAGCACCACCCGGATCATGTTCCGGCACATCCTGCCGAACGTGATGGCGCCGGTGATCGTCGTCGCCACCATCTCGCTGGGTGTGTACATCTCGGCCGAGGCGACCCTGTCGTACCTGGGCCTCGGTCTCGCCGACCCGACCATCTCGTGGGGCATCGACATCTCGACGGGTTCGAACCAGATCCGGGTGGCCCAGCACATCCTGATCTACCCGTCGATCATGCTCAGCATCACCGTTCTGGCGTTCATCATGCTCGGCGAAGCCGTCCGCAACGCCCTCGATCCGAAGTCGCGATAGGAGGGCGAACGTGACCACCATCGACAAGACCGCCGAAGTCCCGTCCGCACGCCGGGGTGACGACCACGTCGGCCCCCTGCTCGAAGTCCGTGACCTGCACGTGGAGTTCCACACCCGCGACGGTGTGGCCAAGGCGGTCAACGGGGTCAACTACAGCGTGGACGCCGGCGAGACCCTCGCCGTCCTCGGCGAGTCCGGTTCCGGCAAGTCCGTGACGGCCCAGGCCATCATGGGCATCCTCGACATGCCGCCCGGGAAGATCCCCCAGGGCGAGATCCTCTTCCGCGGCCAGGACATGCTCAAGATGTCCAACGAGGAGCGCCGGAAGATCCGCGGCCAGAAGATCGCCATGATCTTCCAGGACGCGCTGTCCTCGCTGAACCCGGTCCTCACCGTCGGCTACCAGCTCGGCGAGATGTTCCGGGTCCACCAGGGCCTGTCCAAGAAGGAAGCCCGCGCCAAGGCCATCGATCTGATGGACCAGGTGAAGATCCCGGCCGCCGCGGCCCGGGTCTCGGACTACCCGCACCAGTTCTCCGGCGGTATGCGCCAGCGCATCATGATCGCGATGGCGCTCGCCCTGGAGCCGGACCTGATCATCGCGGACGAGCCGACCACCGCGCTCGACGTGACCGTCCAGGCCCAGGTGATGGACCTCCTCGCGGAGCTCCAGCGCGAGTACAACATGGGCCTGATCCTGATCACCCACGACCTGGGTGTCGTCGCGGACGTCGCCGACAAGATCGCCGTGATGTACGCGGGCCGGATCGTCGAGACCGCCCCGGTGCACGAGATCTACAAGCGCCCCGCCCACCCGTACACCAAGGGTCTGCTGGCCTCGATCCCGCGCCTGGACCAGAAGGGCCAGGAGCTCTTCGCGATCAAGGGCCTGCCGCCCAACCTGCTGCACGTGCCGTCGGGCTGCGCCTTCAACCCGCGCTGCACCATGGCCCAGGACATCTGCCGTTCGGACATCCCGGCCCTCCGGCCGGTGACCGAGCAGGACGGCACCGAGCTGGCCGGCCGCCGCAGCGCCTGTCACTTCTGGAAGGAGACGATCCATGGCTGACATCTCGAAGGAGTCCGTGGACGCCACCCCCAACGTCTCCGACGTGGAGACCGTCGACGCGGCGACCGAGGCGGAGGCCGTAGCCGCCATCGACGCGCCCGTGTCGCAGGGGGAGCCGATCCTCCAGGTGCGCAACCTCGTCAAGCACTTCCCGCTGACGCAGGGCATCCTGTTCCAGAAGCAGGTCGGCGCGGTCAAGGCCGTCGACGGCATCTCGTTCGACCTGTACGCGGGCGAGACGCTGGGCATCGTCGGCGAGTCCGGCTGCGGCAAGTCCACCGTCGCCAAGCTGCTGATGTCGCTGGAGCGGGCCACCGCCGGCGAGGTCTTCTACAAGGGCCAGGACATCACCAAGCTGTCCGGCCGCGCGCTGAAGGCCGTCCGCCGCAACATCCAGATGGTGTTCCAGGACCCGTACACCTCGCTCAACCCCCGTATGACGGTGGGCGACATCATCGGCGAGACGTACGAGATCCACCCCGAGGTGGCCCCCAAGGGCGACCGGCGGCGCAGGGTCCAGGAACTGCTGGACGTCGTCGGCCTCAACCCGGAGTACATCAACCGGTACCCGCACCAGTTCTCCGGCGGTCAGCGCCAGCGCATCGGCATCGCCCGCGGCCTCGCGCTCAACCCGGAGATCATCATCTGCGACGAGCCGGTCTCCGCGCTCGACGTGTCGGTGCAGGCGCAGGTCGTCAACCTGATGGAGAAGCTCCAGGACGAGTTCAACCTGTCCTACCTCTTCATCGCGCACGACCTGTCGATCGTCCGGCACATCTCGGACCGGGTCGGCGTCATGTACCTCGGCAAGATGGCCGAGATCGGTACGGACGTCCAGATCTACGACCACCCGACGCACCCCTACACCCAGGCGCTGCTGTCGGCCGTCCCGGTCCCCGACCCGGAGGCCCGCGAGGGCCGCGAGCGGATCATCCTCTCCGGTGACGTCCCCTCGCCGGCCAACCCGCCCTCGGGCTGCCGCTTCCGTACCCGTTGCTGGAAGGCCCAGGACAAGTGCGCCACCGAGGTGCCGCTCCTCGCGGTCCCCGAGCGCTTCAAGACCTCGAAGACGCCGGCCGCCCACGAGTCGGCCTGCCACTTCGCGGAGGAGAAGGACGTGGTGCACGCGGGCTCCTGACACCGCGCGCGCAGCAAAAGGCGCCCCGGAACCGATCGGTTCCGGGGCGCCTTCCCGTGTTCCGGGAACCGGGCTCGCAGGGTGCTCGGGTCAATGGACCGATGCGGGCTCGGTTCCCCCGGCCGGAGCCGTACGGCGGGCGGGGACCGGTCGGGTCCCGCGCCGGGCGTACGGCCCCGGGGCCGAGGCGAGGGGTGTCAGCCTCGCGCCTCGCGGTCTTCGGACCCGCCGGCCTTGTCGAGGCTCTTGGCGGGCTTCGCGTCCCCCGTGCCGAGGCTCTTGGCGGGCTTGGCGCCCTCCGTGCGGGCCTTCGGGACGGCGGCCACCGACTGGGAGTCCTCCGGGTAGTGGCAGGCCGTCAGGTGGCCCTCACGGCTGCCGGAGATCTGCACCAGCGGGGGCGCCTCGCTCGCGCACTTGTCCGTCGCCTTCCAGCAGCGGGTACGGAAGCGGCAGCCCGAGGGCGGGTTGACGGGGGACGGGACGTCACCGGTGAGCCGGATGCGCTCACGGGCCGGCGTGTCGTCCGCGGTCGCCTCGGGCACGGCGGAGAGCAGCGCCCGGGTGTAGGGGTGGCGCGGATTCCCGTACAGGTCGTCGCGGTCCGCGATCTCCACGATCCGGCCGAGGTACATCACGGCCACGCGCTGCGAGAAGTGCCGTACGACCGCCAGGTCGTGGGCGATGAACAGGAAGGCGATCCCCAGCTCCTTCTGGAGCTTCTGCAACAGGTTGACCACCTGCGCCTGGATCGACACGTCGAGCGCCGACACCGGCTCGTCCGCCACGATCAGCTTCGGCTCCAGGGCCAGCGCGCGGGCCACCCCGATGCGCTGGCGCTGACCGCCGGAGAACTCATGCGGGAAGCGGTTGTAGTGCTCCGGGTTGAGCCCGACCGTCTCCAGCAGCTCCCGGACCCGGGCCTCGCGGCCGCCGGGCGGCTCGATGCCGTTGACCTCCATCGGCGCCGACACGATCTTGCCGACCGTCTGGCGCGGGTTCAGCGAGGCGTACGGGTCCTGGAAGATCATCTGGATCTCGGAGCGGACCGGCGCCAGCTGCTTGCGGCCGGCGTGCGTGATGTCCTGCCCGCGATAGGTGATCCGGCCCGCGGTCGGCTCCAGCAGCCGGGTGACCAGCCGGCCCGTGGTCGACTTGCCGCAGCCGGACTCACCGACCAGGCCCAGGCTCTCGCCCTCGGCGACGGTGAAGTCCAGTCCGTCCACGGCCTGGACGGCCCCCACGGTCCGCCGGATCGGGAAGCCGCCCTTGATCGGGAAGTGCTTGGTGAGTCCGGAGACGTCCAGGAGGGGATCGGTGCTGCTCATGGTGGGAAAGTCCCGTCTCTTGTACGTCAGTTGGCCCGGGTGCCGGCGAAGTCGGTGAAGAACTCCGCGCGCTGCTCCGGGGTCAGGTGGCAGGCCGCCCCGCGCCCGGACACCAGGTCCAGCGGAGGCTGCTGGGATGAGCAGCGGTCGCCGTCGACCCGCTCGGTGAACGAGCACCGCGGGTGGAAGCGGCAGCCGGTCGGCGGGTTGAGGAGGCTCGGCGGGGTGCCCGGGATCGGTGAGAGCGGCACGTCCACCGGGCCTTCGAGGGTGGGCATCGAGCCCAGCAGGCCCCAGGTGTACGGGTGCTGGGGCGTGCGCAGCACCTCCTTCTTCGTACCCCGCTCCACACAGCGCCCGCCGTACATCACGAGGACGTCGTCCGCGATGTCGGCGATGACGCCGAGGTCGTGGGTGATGAAGATGATCGAGGTGCCGAACTCCTGCTGGAGGTCCTTGAGCAGGTCCATGATCTGGGCCTGCACGGTGACGTCGAGCGCGGTCGTCGGCTCGTCCGCGATCAGCAGCGCGGGGTCGCAGACCAGCGACATGGCGATCATCGCGCGCTGGCGCATACCGCCGGAGAACTGGTGCGGGTAGTCGTCCACGCGCAGGTTCGGCTGCGGGATGCCCACCTTGGTGAGCATGTCGATCGCCCGCGCCCGGGCCTCCTTCTTGGAGGCGCCGGTGTGCTTGCGGAACGTCTCGCCGATCTGCCGGCCGATGGTGTGGTAAGGCGACAGCGAGGCCAGGGCGTCCTGGAAGACCATGGCCATCTTGTTGCCACGCAGCCGCTCCAGCTCCCGCTCGGAGGCGGCCAGCAGGTCCTGCCCGTCGAGCAGGATCTCGCCCTCGATCTCGGTGTGCTCCGGGTGGTGCAGTCCGAGGATGGCCAGGTTGGTGACGGACTTGCCGGAGCCGGACTCGCCGACGATGCCGAGGGTTTTGCCGCGCTCCAGGTCGAAGGAGAGCCCGTCGACGGCCTTGACCATGCCGTCTTCGCTGGAGAAGTGCACGCGCAGATCGCGTACGGAGAGGAAGGGGGTGCTCATGGGGTTCTCTCCCTAGGCGAGGCGGACGCGTGGATCGATGAGGGCGTAGACGGCGTCCACGATGATGTTGAAGAGGACGATCGCCGCCGCCGCGACCAGGACGACGCCGAGGATCATCGGCAGGTCGTTGTCGTAGACCGCCTTGATCGACAGGGCCCCGATGCCGTGCAGACCGAAGGTCTTCTCGGTGATGATCGCGCCGCCGAGCAGCAGGCCGAGGTCGAGTCCGAAGATGGTGACGATCGGGCCCATCGCGCCGCGCCAGGCGAACCGGAAGAACACGGTGCGCCGGGACAGGCCCTTGGCGCGGGCGGTGCGGACGTAGTCCTCGCTCATCGTCTCCACGAGCTGGGAGCGGGTCATACGCGTGTAGTTGGCGGTGAAGATCAGCGCCAGCACCATCCAGGGCAGCAGCAGTCCGGAGAACCAGCCGGCCGGGTCCTGGGTGAACTCGACGTCCTTGGGACGGCTGAGGATGTGCCACTGGTCGCTGAGGTAGTACATGGCGACCACGCCGACGATGTAGATCTGCATCGAGGAGCCGATCAGGGACGCCGAGGAGGCGACCTTGTCCAGCGACTTGCCCTGCTTCACCGCGGCCAGCATGCCGGTGCCCACACCGAAGAGCACGAAGACGACCGCGCTGCCGACGGAGAGGGAGAACGTCGTGGGGAGGCGGTCCATGATGGTGGCGAGGACCGGTTCGCGGTTGCGGAACGAGTAGCCCAGGCACGGTGCCGGGCAGTGCCCGAACGAGCTGTAGTCGCGCCCGACGAACACACCCTCCAGCCAGTGCCAGTACTGCACGGGCAGCGGGTCGGCGATGCCGAGGTTCTGCTTGACCAGCGCCAGCGTCTCCGGCGTGCAGATCTTGCCGCAGGCCGCGCGCGCGGGGTCGCGGGGCGCGACGTAGAAGAGGACGAAGGTGATGGCACTGATGATCAGCAGGATGACCAGTGCGCCGATTGCCCGGCGGATGAGGAAGCGGAACATGGCGATGGATTTCCCTGACAGACGCCGACGAGGGGGAGTGGAGCGGGCGGGGCGCCGCAGGGGCGCCCCGCCTCAGGGGGTGTCGGCTCAGGACTTCACGAAGAGCTTGTAGAAGATGGCCGAGGAGTACTGCGGGTGGAACATGGCGCCGCCGACCTTGGAGCCGTACAGGTAGAAGCGGCGCTGGAACGTCTCGGGGATGATCGGCGCCTCCTCCGTCATGATCCGCTTGTCGAGCGCGGCCCATGCCTTGCCGGCCTCGGCCGGGTCGGCGATGGTGACGTTCTTCTTGATGGCCTCGTTGACCCAGTCGACGTTCAGCTGCGAGATGTTGTTCGCGCCGTCCGCGATGGTGCCGCCGTCGAACAGCGGCTGCATCAGGGTGTAGCCGGTCGGCCAGTCCGGGGCCCAGCCGAACCACATCACGTCGAACTTGTTGTCGATCTTCTGGATGCCGTCGTAGTAGCTGGTGGACTCCAGCGGCTTGAGGACGACCTCGAAGCCGGCCGCCTTGAGGGCGTTCTCGATGACGACCTTGGTCTTGTCGTAGGTGTTGCTCTGCGGGAAGGCGTAGACGATCTTCTGACCCTCCTTGCCCGCCTCCTTCAGCAGCGCCTTGGCCTTCTCCGGGTCGCCCTGCGGCTTCTTCAGCTTGCCGTAGACGTCGTCCTTGGCGTAGCCCATGATGTCGGGGCTCAGGATGGACGTGGCGTAGTCACCGGCCGACGGACCACCGTAGATCTTGCGGATCTGCTCCAGCGGCCACGCGTGGATCAGGGCCTGGCGCACCTTCAGGTCGGTGATGCGCTTGGTGTTGATCGCGTAGTAGTAGACGCCGGTGAGCAGACCGTTGAAGGTGCGCTTCTTCAGCTCCGGGTCGGTGAGGACCTTCTGGATGCGCTCGGCCGGGACGCCGCTGTACGCCATGACGGCGTACTGGTCGTCGCCGGAGTCGGCGATCATGCGGTCGGTGGCCTGGAGCGACTCGGGGCCGAACTCGTAGACGATGCTGTCCGGGTACGCGTTGCGGATCGCGTCGGTGTTCGGGTCCCAGTGCTCGTTGCGGACCAGGGTCATCGACTTGTCGACGGAGTGCGCCTTGATCCGGTACGGGCCGCAGGAGACCGGGTCCTTGTCGTACTTCTCCTTGCTGTCGCCCTTGACCGGGACGGCGCCGTAGGAGCTCATCGCCAGGGTGAAGTTGAAGTCCGGGCGGGCCTCGGCGAGCTTGAAGGTGATGCTCTTCGCGGCCTTGTCGATCACGACCGAGTCCAGGTGCTTGCCGCTGAACGGGCCCTTGTACTTGCCGCGGAAGTCGGTGGTGCCGGTGAGCGCCTGCTGGGCGTAGCCGGCGCCCTCGGTGGTGAAGCTGGCGAAGCCGCGCTCGATGCCGTGGCGCACGTCCTCGACGGTGAGGTCCTTGCCGTCCTCCCACTTGAGGCCGTCCTTGAGCGTGAACGCCCAGGTCTTGCCGCCGTCCGTGGTGGTGCCGGCGTCGGTGGCGAGGTCGCCGACGAGCTTCATCGAGCCGTCGGAGGCGATCTTGTAGCCGGTCAGGCAGCGGATGAAGAGGTCACCGACCGCGGAGTTCCACGAGAAGTAGATGCGCTGCGGGTCCAGGTGCGAGAAGTCGTCGGGCGCGATGCCGCGGATCGTCCCGCCCTTCTTGGCACCGGGGATCTCCGGAGCGGCGCCCGTGGAGTCCTCCTTGGTGCCGACGACCACCGAGCCGGTGTACTTGTCGGTGCCGCCGTGGCCCTTGCTCTTGCTGCCGTCCTTGCCGGTGTTGGAGCTGCCGCTGCTGCATGCGGTGAGCACCATCGAGCCGCCGGCCGCGACCGACGTGGCGATGACGAAGTTTCTGCGGGAGAGAGACATGGCTTCCTGCTCTGGTCGAGTGGAGAAACGATGGATCCGGGTGGGCCCCGTCGCCCGTCCGGAGTACGGCGGGTTCAGCGCTTGGTCTTGGGGTCCAGCGCGTCGCGCACGGAGTCGCCGAGGAGGTTGAAGGCGATCACGAAGATCACCATCGACGCGCCGGGGAAGAGCATGAACGTGATGTCGCTCTGGTAGACGTCCGAGCCGCGCTGGATCATCACGCCCCAGTCCGGGGTCGGTGACGTCAGCCCGACGCCGAGGAAGGCGAGGCCCGCCTCCGCCGTCACATAGGCGGGCAGCGCGAGCGTGGCCTGGATCAGGATCGGCGTCCAGAGGTTGGGCAGCAGTTCCTTGAAGATGATCCGCGCCGGGGACGCGCCGGTGACCTTGGCGGCCTCCACGAACTCGCGTTCGCGCAGGGCCAGCACCTCACCGCGCAGCAGACGGGCGATGGAGGCCCAGCCGAAGGCGGTCATGACCGAGATGAGGGTGACCACGGTCAGCCAGACCGGAGTGTTCTCCTCCGGGTCGACCAGGATCGAGAGCAGTACGGGCCAGAAGGCGATGAAGAAGAGCGTGGAGGGGAAGGCCAGCAGGATGTCGATGACCCGGCCGACCAGGTAGTCCGTCTTGCCCCCGAGGTAGCCCGCGGTGATGCCGATCGCGATGCCGATCACGGTGACGAGCAGCGTGGTGGCGGCGGCGATGAGCAGGGAGTTGCGGATGCCGTAGAGCAGGAAGGTGAAGACGTCGCGGCCGAGACCGGGCTCGATGCCGAACCAGAAGTCGCCGCTGATGCCGCCGTTGGGGAGGACCGGGGAGCCGAAGTCGTCCAGCAGGCTGGTGTCGTTCTGCCCGTACGTCGTGTACGGGTCCTTTCCGTACAGCTTCGCGATCAGCGGGGCGGCAATGCCCACCACGAAGAAGAAAATGACCACATAGGCGGAAATCACGCCGGTGCGGTCCCGCTTGAAGCGGCGCCAGGCGAGCTTTCCGGGTGACCGGCCGTCACCGCTCTTGCCGGCGGAGGATTCCGGCGGCGGGGCCGCCGTCACGTCCGCCGCCTCAAGGGTGGCTGCTGCGTTCGAGGTTGGAATCGTCATGGTGCTCCTGGCCCGGAGGGTCGAAGGACTCCGCAGGGCACACCCACGGGCTACCCGGACTTTTTCAACGCAATTCACGCAGGGTCAATGAATGTCGAGCCGCCTTGGTCTGCTCTTTGGCACCTTGACCTATTCATGACCTTAACATGGCGAGTCCTTTGCCTTCCATTTACTCGTTCCAAGGCATATTGGCCTGCAATTCCATGCAATCCGGGCATTGAGTTCGATATCCGGGCGGCGCTGTCTCGGAATTCGTACATCCGCATGTGGTGCTATGCGGCCGATGCCGGTTCGTTGCTCCGTCGTTATCGCTTCGCCGCTCGTCAGAGGGGGTGGGGCCGCCCGTCGAGGTGTCGTGTCCGCGTCCGGAATCCGGTGTCCGGGCGCGTCCGCCGGGGCCCGGACGGGCGCCACGCTGCCCGAATGGGGGGAGTAGATATGCGTACACCCCGTTCTGAGGTGATATTTGACCTCACGTAAGACGGAGCACAATGAGGAGGCACTCCATGCGCGGAGCCACACACGTCAAGTGGGCCGCATGTGCGGCGGCCGTCGCCCTGGCGGCGACGGCCTGCGGCGGGGGCGACAGCGGTGGCGGTGGAGGTGGCGCCGACGGGATCGTCAGCTCGTCCTGGGGTGACCCGCAGAACCCGCTGGAGCCGGCCAACACCAACGAGGTGCAGGGCGGCAAGGTTCTCGACATGATCTTCCGGGGTCTGAAGAGGTACGACCCGAAGACCGGCGAGGCCATCAACATGCTGGCCGACAAGATCGAGACCGAGGACAACCAGAACTTCACCGTCACGGTGAAGGACGGCTGGACCTTCAGCAACGGCGAGAAGATCACCGCCTCGTCCTTCGTGGACGCCTGGAACTACGGCGCGGTCCTGAAGAACAACCAGAAGAACGCCTACTTCTTCGGCTACATCGACGGCTACGACAAGGTCCACCCGGAGTCCGGGAAGGCCAGTGCCACCAAGCTGTCCGGCCTCAAGGTCGTGGACGACAAGACCTTCACGGTCAAGCTGTCGCAGAAGTTCTCGCTGTGGCCCGACACCCTCGGCTACCCGGCCTTCGCGCCGCTCCCCAAGACCTTCTTCACGGACCACGCGTCCTGGCTCAAGAAGCCCATCGGCAACGGCCCGTACACCATCGACAAGTACACCAAGGGCTCCTCGATGAGCCTGCGCAAGTGGGACGACTACCCCGGGGACGACAAGGCGCAGAACGGCGGTATCGACCTCAAGGTCTACACCGACAACAACACCGCCTACACCGACCTGACGGCCGGCAACCTCGACCTCGTGGACGACGTGCCCGCCTCGCAGCTCAAGAACGTCAAGTCGGACCTCGGTGACCGCTACATCAACACCCCGGCCGGCATCATCCAGACCCTCGCCTTCCCGTTCTACGACAAGAACTGGAACACCCCCGGCGCGATCAAGGTCCGCCAGGGCCTGTCGATGGCGATCAACCGCGCCCAGATCACCGACCAGATCTTCCAGAAGACCCGCACCCCCGCGTCCGACTGGACCTCCCCGGTCCTCGGCGAGGAAGGCGGCTTCAAGAAGGGGCTCTGCGGCAAGGAGTGCACGTACGACGCCGCCGAGGCCAAGAAGATGATCGAGGACGGCGGCGGCATCCCCGGCGGTCAGCTCAAGATCTCGTACAACGCGGACACCGGCTCCCACAAGGAATGGGTCGACGCCGTCTGCAACAGCATCAACAAGGTCATGGGTGACAACAAGGCGTGCGTGGGCGCCCCCGTCGGCACCTTCGCCGACTTCCGCAGCCAGGTCTCCCAGCAGAAGCTGCACGGCGCCTGGCGCGCGGGCTGGCAGATGGACTACCCGCTCATCCAGAACTTCCTCCAGCCCGTGTACTACACCAACGCCTCGTCCAACGACGGCAAGTGGAGCAACAAGCAGTTCGACGACCTCGTGGACAAGGCCAACGCCGAGTCAGACAAGGCCAAGGCCGTCTCCACCTTCCAGGACGCCGAGAAGGTGATGGTCCAGCAGATGCCCGTCATTCCGCTCTGGTACCAGAACGGCAGCGCCGGCTACTCGGAGAACGTCACCAACGTCTCGCTGAACCAGTTCAGCGTCCCGGTGTACGAGCAGATCAAGGTCAAGTAACGGACGAAGCCGGGTGACCCGTGCGGTGACGCACCGGCCGCCCGGCTTCCCCGTCCCCCGACTCCCGAGCCTCCGCCCCCGCGACCCCCGGAGCCCTTCATGGGACGTTATGTGATCCGGCGGCTGCTGCAGATGATCCCGGTCTTCTTCGGCACCACGCTGTTGATCTTCCTGATGGTGAACGTGATGGGTGACCCCATCGCGGGCCTCTGCGGCGACCGCCAGTGCGACCCGGCGACCGCCGCCCAACTCCGCGCGGAATTCGGCCTCGACAAGCCGGTGTGGCAGCAATACCTCACCTACATGGGCAACGTCTTCACCGGCGACTTCGGCACCGCGTTCAACGGGCAGGAGGTCACCGAGCTGATGGGCACCGCCTTCCCCATCACCATCCGCCTCACCCTCGTCGCGATCGTCTTCGAGATCGTCATCGGCATCAGCCTCGGCGTCGTCACCGGGCTGCGCCGCGGCCGGCCCGTCGACACCACCGTCCTCATCCTGACGCTGATCGTGATCTCCATCCCGACCTTCGTCACCGGTCTGCTGCTCCAGCTGCTCCTGGGCGTCGAGTGGGGTGTCATCAAACCGTCCGTCTCGCCCGAGGCCCCCCTGAACGAGCTGATCATCCCGGGCCTGGTGGTCGCCTCCGTCTCACTGGCGTACGTCACCCGGCTCACCCGGACCTCGATCGCCGAGAACACCCGCGCCGACTACGTCCGCACCGCGACCGCCAAGGGGCTGCCCCGGCGCCGCGTGGTCATCCGCCATCTGCTGCGCAACTCGCTGATCCCGGTCGTCACCTTCATCGGTACGGACGTGGGCGCCCTGATGGGCGGGGCGATCGTCACCGAGCGGATCTTCAACATCCACGGCGTCGGCTACCAGCTCTACCAGGGCATCCTCCGCCAGAACTCGCAGACCGTCGTCGGCTTCGTCACCGTCCTGGTGCTGGTCTTCCTGGCGGCCAACCTGATCGTCGACCTCCTCTACGCCGTACTCGACCCGAGGATCCGCTATGCCTGAGCAGACACCGGACGAGGCGATCTCGGCCGCCGGAGCCGGCGGGCCCACGGACCTCGCGCTCGCGGAGGGCGACAGCCTGGAGAAGACCCCCGGCGGCCCGGACGGCACCGGCCCGGACACCAAGGCGCAGAGCCTGTGGTCCGACGCCTGGCGCGACCTGCGCCGCAACCCGGTCTTCATCATCTCCGCGCTGATCATCCTGTTCCTGGTGGTCATCTCGATCTGGCCGCAGCTCATCGCCTCCGGCGACCCGCTCGACTGCGACCTCGGCAAGGCCCAGCAGAGCTCCCAGCCCGGCCACCCCTTCGGCTACGACGGACAGGGCTGCGACGTCTACACCCGCGTCGTCTACGGCGCCCGCAACTCCGTCACCGTCGGCATCTGCTCCACCCTCGGCGTCGCCCTGATCGGCAGCGTCCTCGGCGGCCTCGCGGGGTTCTTCGGCGGCTGGTGGGACGCGCTCCTGTCCCGGCTCACCGACATCTTCTTCGGCATCCCCGTCGTCCTCGGCGGCCTGGTCTTCCTCTCCGTGGTGACCAGCTCCACCGTCTGGCCGGTGATCGGCTTCATCGTGCTGCTCGGCTGGCCGCAGATCGCCCGCATCGCCCGCGGCTCCGTCATCACCGCCAAGCACAACGACTACGTGCAGGCGGCCCGGGCCCTCGGCGCCTCCAACAGCCGGATGATGCTGCGCCACATCGCGCCGAACGCCGTCGCCCCGGTCATCGTCGTGGCGACCATCGCGCTGGGTACGTACATCTCGCTGGAGGCGACCCTGTCGTTCCTCGGCGTCGGCCTGAAGCCGCCCGCCGTCTCCTGGGGCATCGACATCTCCGCCGCGTCCCAGTACATCCGCAACGCCCCGCACATGCTCCTCTGGCCCGCCGGCGCGCTGGCGGTGACGGTGCTGGCCTTCATCATGCTCGGCGACGCGGTGCGCGACGCCCTCGACCCCAAGCTGCGCTGAGGAGTCCGCTGCCATGTTGCTCGAAGTGCGCGATCTGCACGTGGAGTTCCACACCCGGGACGGGGTCGTGAAGGCCGTCAACGGGGTCAACTACTCGGTGGCCGAGGGCGAGACGCTGGCGGTGCTCGGCGAATCGGGCTCCGGCAAGTCGGTCACCGCGCAGGCGGTCATGGGCATCCTCGACATGCCCCCGGGAAAGATCCCGCAGGGCGAGATCCTGTTCAAGGACCGCGACCTGCTGACCATGAAGAAGGAGGAGCGCCGGAAGATCCGCGGCCAGGAGATGGCCATGATCTTCCAGGACGCGCTGTCCTCCCTCAACCCCGTCCTGACCGTCGGCGAGCAGCTCGGCGAGATGTACGTCGTGCACCGCGGGATGTCCCGCAAGGACGCGAGGGCCAAGGCCGTCGAGCTGATGGACCGGGTCCGCATCCCGGCCGCCAAGGAGCGCGTCGGCAACTATCCGCACCAGTTCTCCGGCGGTATGCGCCAGCGCATCATGATCGCGATGGCGCTCGCCCTGGAGCCCTCCCTGATCATCGCGGACGAGCCGACCACCGCCCTCGACGTCACCGTCCAGGCCCAGGTGATGGACCTCCTCGCGGAACTCCAGCGCGAACTGAACATGGGCCTGATCCTCATCACCCACGACCTCGGCGTGGTCGCAGACGTCGCCGACAAGATCGCCGTGATGTACGCGGGCCGCATCGTCGAGACCTCGCCCGTGCACGACATCTACAAGGCGCCCGCCCATCCGTACACCAAGGGCCTGCTGGCCTCCATCCCGCGCCTGGACCAGAAGGGCCAGGAGCTGTACGCGATCAAGGGCCTGCCGCCCAACCTGCTGCACATCCCGCCCGGCTGCGCCTTCAACCCGCGCTGCCCGATGGCCCAGGACGTCTGCCGCACCGACGTGCCGCCGCTGTACGACGTGGCCGAGCACCGACAGAGCGCCTGCCACTTCTGGAAGGAGACGCTCGATGCACGCTGACCACTCGGGGCGCAAGGAAGCGCGCGAGGAGGGCGAGACCGCGCGCACCCTGCTGTCCAAGTCGCGCCGGGAGAGCGCGTACGCGGGCGGCGAGCCGATCCTGGAAGTGCGCGACCTGGTCAAGCACTACCCGCTGACCCAGGGCATCCTCATCAAGAAGCAGGTCGGCGCGGTCAAGGCCGTCGACGGGGTCACCTTCGACCTCGGGGCCGGCGAGACGCTGGGCGTCGTGGGGGAGTCCGGCTGCGGCAAGTCGACGGTCGCCCGGCTGCTCGTGCACCTGGAGAAGCCGACGGCCGGCGCCATCCGCTACAAGGGCGAGGACATCACCAAGCTGTCCGGCCGCGCGCTGAAGGCCGTCCGCCGCAACATCCAGATGGTGTTCCAGGACCCGTACACCTCGCTCAACCCGCGCATGACGGTGGGCGACATCATCGGGGAGCCGTACGAGATCCACCCGGAGGTCGCCCCGAAGGGCAGCCGGCGCCGCAAGGTGCAGGAGCTGCTGGACGTCGTCGGGCTCAACCCGGAGTACATCAACCGCTATCCGCACCAGTTCTCCGGCGGTCAGCGCCAGCGCATCGGCATCGCCCGCGGCCTGGCGCTCAACCCGGAGATCATCGTCGCCGACGAACCCGTCTCCGCGCTCGACGTCTCCGTCCAGGCCCAGGTCGTCAACCTGCTGGACCGGCTCCAGGCCGAGTTCAACCTGAGCTACGTCTTCATCGCGCACGACCTCTCCATCGTGCGGCACATCTCGGACCGGGTCGGCGTGATGTATCTCGGCCGGTTCGTGGAGATCGGCACCGACGCGGAGATCTACGACCACCCCACGCACCCGTACACACAGGCGCTGCTCTCCGCCGTGCCGGTGCCGGACCCGGCGGCGCGCGAGTTCCGCGAGCGGATCATCCTGCACGGCGACGTGCCCTCGCCCGCCAATCCGCCCTCCGGCTGCCGCTTCCGTACGCGCTGCTGGAAGGCCCAGGAGCGGTGCGCGCTGGAGGTGCCGCTGCTGGCGGTCCCCGCGGCGTTCCAGGATGTGGACACCCCGGCCCGGCACGCCTCCGCCTGCCACTTCGCGGAGGAGAAGCGGGTGGTCCCGCCGGAAGGCACCCTCGACGCGGTGCCGGGGGAGGACGGCCAGGAGGAGGCGGCCGCACGGGCGGCGGAGACCGCGGAGCGGCCCGGCCCGGCGGACCGCGACGAGGGCCCGCCCCCGCCCTCCGGGAGCAGCCGGGCCGTCTGACGCGGCGTTAACACGCGGGCAACGTCCCCGATATACGGACGCGGCACCATCGACAACGTACGGCCGTGCGGGTGCCGTGGAACCGGCCGGCGGGGTGTGACGCCCCCCGGCCGGTCGCCGTACAGGCGGCTGCGCGGGCCCCCTTGTCCGGAGCGCGGACGCACGGAAGTATCGCCGGTGTGATACTCACCCGCGGAGCAAGAGTCACCGGAGCCGCTCTGTCCGCCGTACTGGCGGTGATCGTCGCGTGCTGGCTGATACGGGACGTCGACGCGCTGGGATTCGGCCAAGTGTGGCGGTACTGGTCCGGGCTGTACGACGCCCGGCTGCCGACCGTCCCCACCACCTCGGGCACGGACCTCGTGCTGTTCGTGGTGTACGTGGCCGTCGCCGTGGCCGCGCTCCGCGCCGCGTCCGCCGCGTCCGCGCTCGTCGCCGCCGGGGTGGTCACCGTCACCGTGCGGCTCCCCGGGCTCTGGACCATCGACAACCGCCGGATGGCCGCCGCGTACTCCGACGACCTGCGCTCCCGGGCCCTGATCTGCGCGTTCGTCGCCATCGCCGCGGCCGTCGCGATGATCATCACCGCCGGGGCGGGCCGCCGGCCGCCCGCCGACTCCTACGAGCGGACCCCGGCCGGTCCGGGCCCCGGCGCGGGCGTGTCGGCCTTCCTGGCGCTGTGCGGCGGCGGGGCCGTGCTGATCGCCTGGGAGATCCGCCAGGTCGCCCGGGACCCCGGGTTCTTCCCCGACTGGTACGTGGGCGGTGACCGGATCGCGCAGTATCTGACCGGTCCGCCGCCGGGCTGGGGCACCGTGATGCTCGCCCTGTTCTGCGGGTTCGCCGGGATCAGCGCCGTGGCCCGGGCCCCGCACGCCCGCCCGTTCGGCCTGGTGGCCGCGGCGGTGCTGCTGCCCGGCGGGGTGTTCGGGGTGGTCCGGATCGTGCACTACGACATGCTGGACCGCTTCGGCGACCTGTCGACCGAGTTCCAGCTCAGCCTGCTCAGCTCGTTCTTCCAGGTGCTCGCCGCCCTGGCCGCGCTCATCGCCCTCGCCGTGCCGGGCCCGGTCCGCGCCCCGGGCCAGGACCCCTGGACCGGCACCGGACCGGGCTGGGGCCCCACACCGGCCACGCCCCCGCACCTCGGACAGCGGCCCGGCTACGGCCACCCGCAGGGCGGCGGCGGCTTCGGCCCGCCCCCGCCGCCCTCGCAGCCGCCGCCCGGCTGGTAGCCGGGACCGCCCCCTCAGAGCCCCAGCGACCGCTTCAGGAAGTCCACCTGGAGCAGCAGCAGATTCTCGGCCACGTTCTCCTGCGGGGTCATATGGGTCACCCCGCTGAGCGGCAGCACCTCGTGCGGCCGGCCCGCGGCCAGCAGCGCCGAGGACAGCCGCAGGCTGTGCGCGACGACCACGTTGTCGTCCGCGAGCCCGTGGATGATCATCATGGGCCGTACCTGCTCGGCCGCGTGCGACAGCCCCTCGTCGGTGATCAGCGAGTTGTACGCGTACACCTCCGGGCTCCGCGCCGGGTCGCCCAGGTAGCGCTCGGAGTAGTGGGTGTCGTAGAGCCGCTGGTCGGTCACCGGGGCGCCGACCACCGCCGCGTGGAAGACGTCCGGCCGCCGCAGCGCGGCCAGCCCGGCCAGGAAGCCGCCGAACGACCAGCCCCGGATGGCCACCCGGTCCAGATCCAGCGGGAAGCGGTCCGCGAGCGCGTGCAGGGCGTCCACCTGGTCGTCCAGGCTGAGGGTCAGATTGTCCTTGACCGCCTTCTCCCAGGCCGGCGAGCGACCGGGCGTGCCGCGCCCGTCCGCGACGATCACCGCGAAGCCCTGGTCCGCGAACCACTGCGAGGTGAGATGCGGGTTGTGGGCGGCCGCGACCCGCCGGCCGTGCGGTCCGCCGTACGGGTCCATGAGGACCGGAAGCGGACCGTCCGACTCCGAGTACCCGGTGGGGAGCAACACGGCGCACGGAATCCGCCGTGCGCCCCCTTCGGTGAACACCGGCCGCGCGGTCAGCACGGGGCGCTCCGCACGGTTCTCCACGACGGCGACCTCCTTGCCGTCCCGCAGCACCCGCGCCGTCGACCCGGGCCGCTCCGGCACCGCCGAGACCAGCACCGTCACCCGGCCCGACCGGACCGCCGTATGCACCCCGACGCCCTCGGAGACCCGCTCCACACCCAGCTCGTTGACCCGGTACACATGGGTCTCGCCGGTCTCCGGCTCGTCCGCCGTCTCGCCCGCCGACGCCGACACCAGGACATCGGAGTCCCCGATGTCCAGCACCGACTGGATGTGCAGCCGGCCCCGGGTCAGCGTCCGGTCGCCGACCGCGAGCCGCCGCGCCCCGCCCTCGTCCGTGATCCGCACGAGCCGCCCGTCCGGCGCCCACGCGGGCACCCCGGAGAACAGCTCCAGCCAGACCGGGTCCTCGTCCGCGTGCACGGTCCGGGTCGCCCCGGTCTCCGGGTCCACCGCCAGATACAGCTGGCTCCGCTGGTCCCGGGCCTGGACGAGAAGGAGCGGAGCCCCGTACGAGGACCAGTGCACCCGCGCCAGATACGGGAACCGCTCTCGGTCCCACACCACTTCGGTGCGCTTGCCGGCCAGGTCCACGACCTGGAGCCCCACCTCCGCGTTGGGCGTGCCCGCCGCCGGGTACGCGACCTCGGCAGGCTTGCGCTCCGGGTGCGCGGGGTCCGCGATCCACCACCGCTGGATGGGGCTGTCGTCCACCCGGGCCACGAGCAGCCGGTCCGAGTCCGGCGACCACCAGAAGCCCTGGAAGCGGTGCATCTCCTCGGCCGCGATGAACTCCGCGAGCCCGTACGTGACATGGCCGTCCTCCGGCTCCGCGAGCGCCCGGTCCGCCGCGCCGTCCACCCCGACCACGCGCAGGGCACCCTTGGACACATAGGCGACGTGTCGCCCGTCCGGGGAGGGGCGCGGATCGATCACCGGGCCGGGAACGGGCAGTGCGCGCGCCGTGCCCGCGCCCAGATCGGCGACGTACACCTTCCCCGAGAGCGCGAACGCGGCCAACTCGGCGGCCCCGTCCAGCGCGTAGCCCACGATCCCCGAGGAGCCCTCGCGGCTGCGCTCCCGCCGGGCGCGCTCCTGCGCCGACAGACGCTCCGGTGAACCGCCCAGCAGCGCCTGCGGATCGGCGACCAGGCGTTCTCGCGGTCCGGAGCCCTCGTCCAGGTCCAGCGCCCAGAGCTGCCCCGAGCGGTCCGTACCCGAAGCCGAGCGCAGGTAGACCACGCGTCCACCGTCGGGTGACACCGTGAACGCACGGGGTGCCCCGAGGGTGAATCTCATGGTCCGGGCCTGCTGGAGCGGAAACGTGATCTCTGACGAAGTCATGCGCCGAACCTATCGACCCGCGCCCGTCCGTGCGCCCCTCGTGCTGCTGTGCCCCGAACAATGCGTTGCCACGGATAGTTATGATCCGTAGCGCTCGGTGGGTATGAACCTGCTGGCTCCATGCGTGCTGCCCGTCCCGACCGTACAGATGGAGGTGAACCGCCGTGGCGCTCTCGATTTCGGCGGTGGTGCTGCTGGCGATCATCGTCTTCCTGCTGATCCGGAAGTCCGGACTGAAGGGAGGACATGCGGTCGTCTGCGCGCTGCTCGGTTTCTATCTCGCCAGTTCGTCCATCGCACCCACCATCTCGGAGCTGACCACGAATGTGGCGGGCATGATCGGCGGCATCAAGTTCTGACCCGGTCACCCGTCGGCGGGCGCTCGTGCCGCCGGCTCGTAGGGTGGTCCCCATGACGGACCTTCCCGCCCGGCGGCTGCTCCTGGTGCACGCGCACCCGGACGACGAGTCGATCAACAACGGCGCCACCATGGCCAGGTACGCGGCCGAGGGCGCCCTGGTCACGCTGGTGACCTGCACGCTCGGCGAGGAGGGCGAGATCATCCCGCCCTCGCTCGCCCGGCTCGCCGCCGACCGCGACGACGCCCTGGGCCCGTACCGCGGCGGCGAACTCGCGGCGGCCATGAAGGAGCTGGGCGTCACCGACCACCGCTTCCTCGGCGGGCCCGGCCGCTACCGGGACTCCGGGATGATGGGCGCCGAGCAGAACAGCCGCCCCGGCGCCTTCTGGTCCGCCGATGTGGACGAGGCCGCCGGACACCTCGCCGCCGTCATCCGCGAGGTGCGCCCCCAGGTCCTGGTGACGTACGACCCCGACGGGGGCTACGGGCACCCCGACCACATCCAGGCCCACCGCGTCGCCACCCGCGCCGCGGAGCTGGCCGCCGACGCCGCGCACCGGCCCGGTTCCGGCGCCCCGCACACCGTCGCGAAGGTCTACTGGAACCGGGTGCCGCGCCCGGTCGCCGAGGAGGGCTTCGCCGCGCTGCGCGCCCAGGCCCCGGACGCGTTCCCGGGGATCGCCGCGATCGGCGACGTACCGGGTGTGGTGGACGACGACCGGATCACCACCGTGATCGACGGCGCCGGATACGAGGCCGCGAAGACCGCCGCGATGCGGGCGCACGCCACCCAGATCGCCGTCCAGGGGCCCTGGTTCGCCCTGTCGAACGATCTCGGGCAGCCCGTCTTCACCACGGAGTACTACGAGTTGGTCAGCGGCACGCCGGGCGCCCCGGCGGGCGAACGCGAACGCGATCTCTTCGCGGGTGTGCCGGGGGCGGACCGATGAGCGACAGCAGGGCGCGGGCCGGCGGCGACCGGACGAGCGCACAGAAGCGGGACATTCCGGCCAGTGGTCTGGCCGCACCCCTCAACCCCGCCCGGATCGCCGCCCTGTTCGGGCTCGCGGTCCTCGGCGCCGTCGTGGGCATCGCCGGAACGCTCGTCCAGGCCGCCTGGTTCCCCGGCGGCCTGCTCATCGCGCTGGCGGCGGCGGCCGGCCTCTTCCATGGCGGGCGCACGCTGACGGGCACCCAGCCCGGGGCTGTGGCGCCGGCGGCGGGGTGGCTGATTTCGATCGTCTTTCTGCTCAGCGGGCGGCCCGAAGGGGACTATGTCTTCGGTGACGCGCTCGGCCTCGGGCTCTTCATGCTGGGCGGAATGGGCATCGCTGTGATCTGCGCCACCATGCCGCGATCATCCGGGCAGCGGTCCGAAAGCGGCCGACCTGCCAAGTAATGTGCTCCGTCCGGTCCCGTAACGCCTTGTGCCCGCCCGGCGGGTGCGCGGTCGTTTCCCCCGGTCGCGGGGTGTGTACCGGCGGCGGCCAGTATGGTGGTTCGCGCGCCCGGGCTGTGGCACGGGGGAAGTACGGGCGGCGGAGCCAATCGGGAGAACCTGCTTTGAGTCGTGAAACTGACAGTTCGTCCTCCGGGCCCCAGGGCCGCGGAGGAGCCGCGTACCCCTCGGGTACGCCGCCGTACGGATCCCGCCAGTATCCGTCGACGCACCCGTCGCAGGACGCCCCGGAAGGGTCCCGGGAACCCGACGGCGCGGGCCTGCCCGACGAGCCGAAGACCGAGACGACGCTGACGACGCGCATCCGGATCAACATCCCGGGCTCGCGCCCCATCCCGCCTGTTGTCATGCGTACGCCCATGAGTGACGCCGAGAGCGAGGGCGAGCGCACCGGCTCGACCCCGCGTCCGGGCGCCTCCGCGCCGGGCGGCGCACCGCAGACGCCCCACGCACCGGCCGCGGAGTCCGGCGACGACGCGGGTCCGGCGGAGCCGGAGAAGCCGGCCAAGGAGAAGAGCGGCGGCAGCGACTGGTTCGCCCCGCGCAAGCCCCCGGCAGCCGCGAAGCCGCCGACGAGCGACGGCCCCGGCGACACGGATGGGGCGGGCTTCCCGGGGGTGGGTGGCGCGGGTGCGTCGGGTGCTCCCGGTGGGCTTGGTGCTTCCGGCGGGCCTGGCGGTGCTGGTGGGCCGGGCGGGCCTGGTGTTACGGGTGGGCCCGGTGCCCCCAACAGCCCCGCTGGTCCGGGCGCACCCGGACCCGGCGGGCCCGGCCGTGTCTCCCCGCCCTCCGGCCCCCGTACCGACCTGCCGTACTTCTCGGACGGGCCGCAGCGCGACTTCCCGGAGGGGCCCGGCGAGGGCCCCGGCGGCCCGCGTGCCACCCCCGACCTCGGCGTGCGTACGCCCGGCCCGGCCGGCCCCACCACGGGCCCGGCGGCCGGAAGTTCGCCGCTCACCCCGAACCTCGACGGCCCCGGTCCCTTCCCGCCGGGCCCCGGCCCGTTCCCTCCGGGCCCCGGTCCGCTGAACACGGGCGGCCCAGGGCAGGGCGGTGTGCCGCCGCGCATGTCCGACGACACCGCGATCCTCACCCCGCAGTTCGCCCCGCCCCCGGGCGGCCCCGGCGGCAACGTCTCGGGTGACACGCTGAACAGCGGCATCCCCGTCGTGCCCGGCGGCCGGAGCATCCCGGGCGACCCGATGGGCACCGGGCCGGGTGGACCGGGTGGCCCCGGGGGCCCCGGAAGCGCGGCGCCGAAGCCGGCCGCCGCGGCCCGGCCCGCGCCGAAGCCCGCGCCCGCCAAGAAGGGCCGCTCGAAGCTGGTCCTGCTCGGCGCGGCGGTCGTCTGCCTGCTCGGTGTCGCGTACGGCGCCGGACTCCTGATGAACCACTCCGACGTGCCCAAGGGCACCACCGTCCTCGGCGTCGACATCGGCGGCGGCACCAAGGAGGACGGCGTCGAGAAGCTGGACGCCGCGCTCGCCAAGCGCGCCGCGACCCCGCTCAAGCTGACCGTGGACGGCAAGGAGACGCAGCTCGCCCCGGACAAGGCCGGGCTTTCCCTGGACAGCCAGGCCACCGTGCGCGCCGCGGCCGGCAGCGACTACAACCCGGTCTCCGTCATCGGCTCGCTGTTCGGCGGCGAGCGGACCGTCGAGCCGGTCTTCCCGGTGGACGAGGAGAAGCTGGGCGTCGCGCTCCAGGACCTGGCCGGCGGCTCCGGCACCGTGAAGGACGGGACCATCAGGTTCGAGCCCGGCAAGGCCGTCGCCGTACCGGGCAAGTCCGGCAAGACGATCGACGTCAACAAGTCGATGGGCTCCGTCCGGGACGCCTACCGCGCCCAGGTCGAGACCGGCAGCGCCAGGACCGTCGAACTGCCCGTGGTCACCAAGGAACCCACCATCACCCAGGCCGAACTGGACCGGGCGATGAAGGAGTTCGCGGAGCCCGCGATGTCCGGCCTGGTCACCATCAGGGCCGGCGGCAAGCAGATCCCGTTCGGCCCGGCGAAGTCGCTGCCGCAGATCCTGTCGATGAAGGCGGTCGACGGGAAGCTGGTCGACGTCTACGACAAGGAAGCGATCGACCGGCTCTGCGCCGGTGTCTTCGACGGCATCATGATCACCAAGGGTGACGGCAAGAAGCACCAGCTCAGCGCGGACGACGTGGCCTACGCGATGAAGGGCGCGCTGCTGGGGAAGACCCCCGCCGAGCGCACGGTCACCATCGACCTCGACGGCAACGGCTGACCCGCCCGCACCACGGCCCACCCGCCCCCGACCGGACCCCGGCCGGGGGCGGCGGCGTAAACAGGCGGAACCGGACCCCGGCCGGCGCGGCGGCTTCCCCGCAGCAGACCCCCGTACACCCGCTTGCCCCCGTACACCCGCTCCCGTACGCCCGTCATCCCCGGCACATGACATCTGTCATCCCGGATGCACGACCGCTGACCCTGCCGCGCACACCCCCCGGTCCGTCAGGCTGGACGCATGACAACGACAGCCACCGGAGCGACCGCGACGAGGACAGCGGTGGTCAGCTTCGACCAGGTCAGCAAGGTCTACGGGGACGTACGCGCCGTCGACGGGCTCACCTTGGACCTGCATCCCGGCGAGACCGTGGCGCTCCTCGGCCCCAACGGCGCCGGCAAGTCCTCCACCCTCGACCTCCTCCTCGGCCTGCGCACCGCCGACTCCGGCACGGTCAGCCTCTTCGGCACCACCCCGCAGGAGGCCATCAAGGCCGGCCGGGTCGGCGCCATGCTCCAGAGCGGCGGCCTGATGGAGGACGTCACCGTCGAGGAACTGGTCCGGCTCGCCTGCGATCTGCACCCGCGCCCGCACCCGGTCGGCGACGTGCTGGCCCGGGCGGGCGTCGCGTCGATCGCCGGCCGGATGGTCAACAAGCTCTCCGGCGGCCAGGAGCAGCGCGTACGGTTCGCGCTCGCCACCGCCGGCGCCAACGACCTCATCGTCCTGGACGAGCCGACGACCGGCATGGACGTCACCGCCCGCCAGGCGTTCTGGGCCACCATGCGCGAGCAGGCCGAGCAGGGCCGTACCGTCCTGTTCGCCACGCACTACCTGGAAGAGGCCGACGCGATCGCCGACCGCGTCCTGGTCCTGCACAAGGGCCGCCTCCTCGCCGACGGCACCGCCGCCGAGATCAAGGCGAAGGCCGGGGCCCGCCGGATCTCCTTCGAGCTGGAGGGCGCGATCGACCAGGACGCCCTGCGCGCCCTGCCGTTCCTCGCCTCGCTCGACGTCAACGGCCGCCGGGTGCGCATCCAGTCCCACAACGCCGACGCGACCGTCCACGCGGTCTACGGCCTCGGCCTCTACCCGCGTGAACTGGAAGTCGCCGGACTCGGCCTGGAACAGGCATTCGTCGCCATCACCGAGGCCGAGGAGGCCAAGACCCCATGCTGAATCTTTTTTCCGGGGCCCTGATCCGGCTCGAAGTCACCCGCACCCTGCGGAACAAGAAGTTCATGTTCTTCTCGGTCATCTACCCGTCGGTGATCTACCTGCTGATCTCCGGTACCCAGAACGACACCGACAAGATCCCGCACACCGATCTGACCCTCCAGTCCTTCTTCATGGTCTCCATGGCCTCCTTCGGCGCGCTGACCGCCGTCCTCATGGGCAACAGCGAGCGCATCGCCAAGGAGCGCGAGAAGGGCTGGGTGCGCCAGCTGCGGCTGACCGCGCTGCCCGGCCGGGGCTACGTCCTGGCGAAGATCGCCAGCGCCGCCATGGTCACCCTGCCATGCATCGTCGTGGTCTTCCTCGTCGCCGCCTCGGTCAAACACGTCCGCTTCGACGCCTGGCAGTGGTTCGCGCTGACCGGCGTCATCTGGGCCGGCTCCCTGGTCTTCGCCGCGCTCGGCGTCGCCATCGGCTACCTCGCCAGCGGGGACGCGGTCCGCCCGATCACGATGATCATCTACTTCGGGCTCTCCATCCTCGGCGGCCTCTGGATGCCCACCGCGACCTTCCCGCAGTGGCTCCAGAACATCTCCGAGTGGCTTCCCACACACGCGTACGCTGCACTCGGCCAGGCCGTCGAAATGGGCGGCGCGCCGCACGCCAAGGACGTCGCCGTCCTCTGTGTCTACTTCCTGCTCTTCGCGGGCGGCGCGGCCTGGCTCTACCGGAAGGACACCTTGAAGGCGTGAACGACGACGAGACGTCGGTGGGGCTCGGGCGGCCGCCAACGACCGCCCGGCAGGCCGGGGCCAAGCTGCTGTGGATCGGGATCTGGCTCGCCTTCATGAGCGCGCCGGTCAAGGACCTCGCCGACGGCAACCACACCCCGTGGGCGACCGCGCTCGGCGTCCTCGGGCTGCTGGTCTTCGTCGGCGCCTATCTGGTGCTGGTCTTCCGGCACACGTCGAAGGCGCTCGACCCCTTCCGGGTGCGGGCGTCGATCGCCTTCCTCGGGGCGGTCGCGGTGCTGATGTCGCTGACCCTCGGCAGGCCCTGGCTGGTCCTGTTCGTGTACGTGTCGGTCTCGGTCGGCGCCACGCTGCCGCTGCGGACCGCGCGCTGGCTGATCCCGGCCGTCACCGCCGTCCTGGTGGCCATCGGCCTGACCTACGAGAGCCCCCGCGAGACCATCACGGCCCTGGTCTTCCCGGCGCTGCTCGGCGGCTTCGCGATGACCGGTATCCGGCAGATGATCCGCACCACGATCGAGCTGCGCCAGGCCCGGGCCACCGTCGCGCAGCTCGCCGCCAACGAGGAGCGGCTGCGGCTCGCCCGCGACCTGCACGACCTGCTCGGCCACTCCCTCTCGCTGATCACCCTCAAGAGCGAGCTGGCCGGCCGGATGCTCCCCGACCGGCCCGAGCTGGCGGCCGCCCAGGTCGCGGACATCGAACAGGTCAGCCGCCAGGCCCTGGTGGACGTACGCAGCGCCGTCACCGGATACCGCAGGCCGACGCTCCCCGGCGAACTGGCCGGGGCCCGCACCGCGCTGGCCGCCGCCGGAGTCGACGCCGACATCCCGGCCGACGTCCCCGAGGGGCTGCCCGAGGAGGCGGAGGAGGTGCTGGCCTGGGGGCTGCGGGAGGCGGTCACCAATGTCGTACGCCACAGTGGTGCGCGCCGCTGCACGGTGACCCTGACGCCCCGCCAGACGCTGGACGGCCGGGTGCTCGAACTCACCGTCGCCGACGACGGCCGGGGCGGCACCGGAACCACGCCCGGCAACGGCCTCACCGGCCTCACCGAACGCCTGGCCTCCGTGGACGGCACCCTCACCACCCGGGCCACCCAGCCCCGTTCGGGCAAAGGCTTCACCATGGTCCTCAGCGTTCCGTTCGAATCCGGCCTAGGATCCGCGGAATGAGCATGATCAGACTTCTCCTCGCGGAGGACCAGTCCATGGTGCGCGAGGCCCTGGCGGCGCTCCTCGGCCTGGAACCGGACATCGAGGTGGTCGCGCAGGTCGCCCGCGGCGACGAGGTCCTGGCGGCGGCCCGGGAACACTCCGTCGACGTGGCCCTCCTGGACATCGAGATGCCCGGCATGACCGGGATCGAGGCGACGGCCCTGCTCCGCGAGGCCCTGCCGGACGTGAAGGTCGTCGTCGTCACGACGTTCGGCCGGCCCGGCTATCTGCGCCGCGCCATGGAGTCCGGCGCCGACGCCTTCCTCGTCAAGGACGCCCCCGCGTCCCAGCTCGCGGAAGCGGTACGCAAGGTGCTCGCCGGCGAACGCGTCATCGACCCCGGCCTGGCCGCCGCCGCCCTCGCCGACGGCGCGAACCCCCTCACCGACCGCGAACGCGAGGTGCTGCGCACCGCCGCGGACGGCTCGACCAACGCGGAGATCGCCGCCTCCCTCCACCTCTCCCAGGGCACCGTCCGCAACTACCTCTCCACGGCCATCCAGAAACTCGCCGCCCGCAACCGGGCCGAAGCGGTCCGCATGGCGAGGGAGAAGGGCTGGCTCTAGACGGGGCACCGGCGTGGCCGAGGGCGGCGTCACCGGCCCGGGGACACCAGCCCCGCCTCGTACGCGATGATGACCAGCTGCACCCGGTCCCGCGCCCCCAACTTGGCGAGCAGCCGGGTGAGATACGTCTTCGCCGTGGCGACGCTGATGACCAGGCGCTCCGCGATCTCCGCGTTCGAGAGCCCGCCGCCGACCAGGACCAGCACCTCCCGCTCCCGGCCGGTGATCGCGGTCAGCGGTGCCGGAGCCGGGGCGGAGGGCGAGGGCCGGGCCGCGAACTCCTTGATCAGCCGCCGGGTGACGCCCGGCGCGATCAGGGCGTCCCCGGAGGCCACCACCCGGACCGCCGCCAGGATGTCGTCCAGCGCCATGTCCTTGACCAGGAACCCGGCCGCGCCGGCGCGCAGCGCCCCGTACACGTAATCGTCGTCGTCAAACGTCGTCAGGACCACCACATGCGTCTCGCCGCCCTGCGCGGTGATGCGCTCGGTGGCCTCGATGCCGTCCATGCCGGGCATCCGGATGTCCATCACCACGACATCGGGGGCCAGCCGCGCGACCAGCCGAACCGCCTCCTCTCCCGTCCCCGCCTCGCCGGCCACCTCGATATCCGGGGTGTCCGCCATGACCATGCGCAACGCGGCCCGCACCAACGGCTGATCGTCCGCGAGCACGACGCGGACCGGGGGAGGGGCGGGCGCCCCGCCGTCCTCCGCACCGGCCACGCCCCGGGCGGCGTCGAGGGGCGCGCCGACGGGGGCTCCGGGCTGCCGGCCGCCGCTCATAGCGCCGCTCCCCGTGCCGGTATCGGCTCCGGCTCCGGCGGCACGGGTATCGCCTCCCGCGCGGGCTCCCGCCCGGGCACCGGCAGACAAGCAGTCACCCGGAAGCCCCCGCCCGGGCCCGGGCCGGCGGTGAACTCGCCGTGCAGCAGGGCCACCCGCTCCCGCATCCCGGCCAGGCCGAACCCGGGGGCCGCGCCGCGCCCCGCGCCACGACCGGCGCCACGATCAGGGCCCCGCCCCCGGTCCGTGACCTCGACGGTCAGCTCCTCCTCGCCGTACTCGACACGGACCCGGCAGGCGTCGGTCTCCGCATGGCGTACCACGTTGGTGACCGACTCCTGGACTATTCGGAACGCCGACAGCTCCAACTCGGGCGGCAGCGGACGCCGTTCCCCCCGCCAGTCCACCTCGACCCGGACCCCGGCGGCGGTCGTGGTCCGGGCCAGGCGGTCGATGTCGGGCAGGCCCTCGGTGGGGCGGAGGGGGGCGTTCTCGCGTTCCGCCGTGTCCTGACCGGGCCAGGTCTCGCGGAGCGCGCCCAGCATTCGGCGCAGCCCGGACAGCGTCTCCCGGCCCGCCGTCTCCACCGCGCTCATCGCCTCGCGGGCGGCCTCCGGCTGGGTGTGCACAACCCTGGCCGCGGCGCCCGCCTGGAGGGCGATGATGCCGACGCTGTGGGCCACCATGTCGTGCATCTCGCGGGCGATGCGCAGCCGTTCGGCGACGAGGGCCCGGTCCGTGGCGCGGGCCGTCAGGTCCGCGTCGTGCCTGCGGCTCTCGTACACGAAGCGGCCCATCAGCCATGCGACGACCGCCACCAGGGCGACGGCCAGCTCCGCCGACGTTCCGGCGGGCCACCCGGAGAGCGCCCGGCCGCCGACGAACGCAACCAGGACGGTCACCGACATGACGAGGGCGAGGACGCCCGTGCGCAAGGGGCGGGCGGCGGCCGTGAAGTACAGGGCGAGATCGACGGCCAGGAACTGCGCCAGGGGTATCTCCGCGACCCCGAGCGGCATCGTGGCGAGCGCGGAGGCGGCGAGCAGCACCGCCATGGCGCCCAGCGGCCGCCGGGTGAGCCACAGGCAGCCGGCCACGAGCAGTGCGGTGGACAGCAGATGGGTCAGCAGACCGTCCCAGCGGTAGAAGAGGACCCCGGGCAGGATCGACGCCTGCTGCTCGCCGGGCAGTCGCACCCGCATCAGCAGGGTCAGCACCATGCCCGCGAACCAGGCAGCCGCCACCCACGCACCGGGTGGGACGCGCTTGAGTAGGGGCAGCACGGGTGAGCTGGACATGTGCAGAGCGTAACCAGCCCCGAACCCCCGCACATCGGCCCACGGTTGTACACCCACGGGTGCAGACGGCCGCGCCCGGATGTCAGCGACGGCCCGACGACACCGCCCGGTCGCGGCCCGCAGGGTGGGGTCCGTGATCGAAGTCAACGGACTGACCAAGCGATACGGCGGCGCCACCGCCGTGGACGACCTGACCTTCACCGTCCGGCCGGGCGAGGTGACCGGCTTCCTCGGGCCCAACGGGGCGGGGAAGACCACCACCCTGCGCATGCTCCTCGGCCTGGTCGAGCCGACCGCCGGAACGGCCACCGTCCGGGGCCGCCCCTTCCGCGACCACCCACGCGGACTGCGCCACGTCGGCGCCCTGCTCGACGCGGGCGACGTCCACGGCGGCCGGACCGCCCGCGCCCACCTCGCCGTGCTGGCCCGGAGCAACGGCATCCCCCGCGCCCGGGCCGACGTGATCCTCGAAGAGGTCGGCCTCGCGGCAGCGGCCCGCCGGCGCGTCGGCGGCTTCTCGCTCGGGATGCGCCAGCGCCTCGGCATCGCCACGGCCCTGCTCGGCGATCCGCCCGTCCTGCTCTTCGACGAACCCCTCAACGGCCTGGATCCGGAAGGCGTGCTGTGGGTGCGCGGACTCTTCCGCCGGCTCGCCGCCGAAGGCCGCACCGTCTTCGTCTCCAGCCACCTGATGACCGAGATGGAGCACACCGCCGACCGGCTCGTCGTCATCGGGCGCGGCGCGCTCATCGCGGCCGAGAGCCTGACCGCGTTCGCCGCCCGCTCCACCCGCCGCACTGTCACCGTACGCACCCCGGACGCGGCGGACCTGTCGCCGCTGCTCACCGCCGAGGGCGCCGCGGTGACCGGGGACGGCGAACGGCTCACCGTGACCGGGCTCCCCGCCGAGCGCATCGGCGAACTCGCCCTGCGCCACCGGGTCCTGCTCCACGAACTGACCACCCTCGGCGCCTCGCTGGAGGAGGCGTTCATGGAACTCACCGCGGACAGCGTCCAGTACCCGGCAGGAGCCCCCCGATGACCACGGCGACCGCCACCCCCGTCACGTGCGACGAGACCCGCGCGCGTTTCACCGACCTGATCGCCGCCGAGTGGCTGAAGACGTGGTCGCTGCGCTCGACGCCCTGGCTGTACGTGATCGGCGCGCTGGCCGTCGTCGCGTTCAACGCCGGTACGGCCTACGACCACTACAAGTACTGGTACCAGTACGACAAGGGCAGCCAGGAGTTCTTCGTCAGCCACCGGCTGGCGCTGGTCGACGCCTTCACCGACAACTCCGCCCTGGTGCTGGTCCTGGCGCTGGCCGCGATCGGAGCCGTGTCGGTCACCGGCGAGTACGGGACCGGGCTGATCCGCACGACGTTCACCGCCGTACCCGCCCGGCGCTCGGTGATGGCCGCCAAGGTTCTCGTGCTCGCCGCCGTCACCACGGTCTTCGGCGTGCTCGTCGCCGCCGCTTCCTTCGCCTCGACCCGGGCGATCCTGTCCGGACGCGGCGCCTCCGTGGACCTCGGCGACCCCGGAACGCTCCAGGTCCTCGCCGCCTCCGCGCTGCTCGCCCCGGTCGCCGCGCTCGCGGGCCTCGCGCTCGGCACGGTGATCCGGCACACGGGGACGTCGACCGTGGCGTGCGTGGTGGTGCTGCTCCTGCTCCCGATGGTCCTCAGCGACCGCCGTCACCTGACGGCGGTGCTCCGGCACACCCTGCCGTTCAGCGCCTGGGACCGGCTGGCGGGCGGCGCCCTTCCGCAACCCCCGGCCGAGCTCTACCCGTGGTCGGAGGCGGGCGCCTGGAGCGTCTACGCCCTGTGGGCGCTGGTCGCGGGGGCCGTGGCGGTGTGCGCGGTGCACCGCCGCGATCAGTGAGGGCGGCGAGCGTACGTGTTACGCCCCGGGCGCGCCGAAGTAGTGCCCCTGGTCCAGGTCCTCGATGAGCCCGGGCCCGGCCGGCTGCCAGCCGAAGCGTTCGCGGGTCAGCGTGCCGGCGGCGGGTGAGTCGAGACTCACCATGCCGGCCAGCCGGCCGAAGTGGCCGGGCGCGTCCTCGGGGGCGACGGAGGCCGTGGGGACGCCGAGGTGGCGGCCGATGGTCTCGGCGACGGACCGCAGCACGACGCCCTCCTCGGCCGCCGCGTGCAGCGTGGAGCCGGCGGGGGCCTGCTCCAGGGCCAGCCGGAACAGGTGCGCGGCGTCCTCTCGGTGGGCGGCCGGCCAGCGCTGGGAGCCGTCACCGACGTAGCCGGAGACGCCCTTGGCGCGGGCGGTGGCGACGAGGGAGGCCACGAAGCCCCGGTCCCCGTCGCCGTGGACCGTCGGGGGCAGCCGGACGACGGACGAGCGGACGTCGCGGGAGGCGAGGGCGATCGTCGCCCGCGCGTTGTCCTGGCGGCCGCCCGGGCCCCCGGCGGGCGCGTCCGGGTCGGCGCTCTGCCCGTCCTCCTCGGTCGCCACCCGGCCGGGGGCGAGACCGAGGAGCCCGGACGCGATGACGAAGGGCTTGCCGGAGCCGGCGAGCGCGTACCCGAAGGCGTCGATGGCCTTCCGGTCCGCGTCGGTGGCGCCCTGGAAGTCCCCGGAGAACGCGATGTCGTGCTTGAACGCGAGGTGGAGCACCCCGTCCGCGCCGGCGGCGGCCTCGCGCAGCACGTCCAGGTCGTCCAGCGATCCGCGCCGCACCTCGGCCCCGGCGGCGGCCAGCGCCTCGGCCGATGCATCCGAACGGGCGAGCCCGACGACCTGGTGACCTGCCCCGATGAGCTCGGGGACGACCGCGGAACCGATCCAGCCGGAAGCGCCGGTGATGAATACACGCATGAGGAGACCTCCTGGAACAGGCCGACGATCCGGGCGGCGGGAACGCTGCCGGACCCCGATGTCAGCGACTGACATCAGCCTACTCCTGATGTCAGTGACTGTCATCCCATAGACTCGCCGCATGGGTCGATGGGAGCCGAACGCACGCGGCAGGCTGGAGCAGGCCGCCATGGAGCTCTACGCCGAGCGGGGTTACGAGCAGACGACCGTGACCGAGATCGCCAAGCGGGCCGGGCTCACGGAACGCACGTTCTTCCGGCACTACGCGGACAAGCGTGAAGTGCTGTTCGCGGGCTCCGCCCTGCTCCAGGAGCGCATGGTGAGCGGCCTCGCCGGGGCGCCCCCGACCGCGCCCCCGATCGACGCCGTGGCGGCGGCGCTCCAGGCGGCCGCGGCCGTGCTGGACGAGCGGCATACGCAGGCCATGCGGCGGCAGCGGATCATCGCGGCCAACACGGAGCTCCAGGAACGCGAGCTGGTCAAGCTCGCGTCGCTCGCCGCGGCGTTGAGGGACGCCCTGCGGGCGCGCGGCGTCAGCGAACCGGCGGCGAGCCTGGCGGCCGAGGCGGGCATCGCCGTCTTCAAGGTCGCGTTCGAGCGCTGGATCGACACCATCGGGGTGCGCGGCCTGGGTGCGTTCGTCCTGGAAGGGCTCGCCGGACTCGAATCCCTGCTGGCGGGCGGCCGCCCCTGACACGACGACGCCCGCCCCGTCGGAAGTGACGGAGCGGGCGTCCTCGCGGAGGACTCCGGCGAACGGAGTCCCGTATTTGTCACCGTTCTACGGGAACGACACCACCTGCGACGGGACGGTCTCCGTACCCGAGGTCGGTGCACCTGTGTCGTTGATGACGTGGTTGTACTGTCCCTGGCCGCCGAGTGAGACGACGATCAGGTCGTGGAATTTCACGCCCGTCTTGACCGGGGCTTCGAAGCCGTGGTCCTGGCGGATGCTCGGGTCGACGTTGAAGTAGCAGTAGCTGCCGAGTCCCCAGCCTTCGTGGGTGTTGACCGAGTCGTCCACCTTGTAGGCGGCGTAGCCCTTGATGTCGCCGTTCTGCACGGCGGCCTGGTTGGGGGCGTCGTATGCCTTCTCGTTCTGGAAGAAGATGGTCTTGCCGTTCTCGCCGGACCAGCGGACGTCGTACTTGTTGAAGTGTTCGACGAAGAGTCCGGTGGCCAGGACGTTGTCGCCGTTGACCTGGAGGCCGTAGTCGGAGCGGTTGGTGTCCCAGCCGATGCCCTCGCCGTGGTCGGCGCGCCACAGCCAGGTGTGGTCGATGATCGTGTCGTTGCTGTTGATCACCATGCCCGTGGTCGCTTTGCCGGCGCCCGCGCCGCCGACCCGGACGAACACGTCCTGGACGCTGGTCGGGTTGGCGGAGTGGTTCGCGGAGGCGCCGTCGGGGCCGACCTCGACCAGGGTGTCGCTGTTGGTGGTGCCGGCGTCGATGAGGAGGCCGGCCAGCTTCACGCCGTCCACGTCACCGACCTTGAGGGCGGTGACTCCGTTGTCCGGGATGATCGTCGCCAGGCCGAGGCCCAGCACGACGGTGTCGGCGCGGTCGATGTTGATCGTCTGGTTCACGTGGTAGATGCCGGGTGTGAACAGCAGGTGCAGGCCCTGCTGGACGGCCGCGTTGATGGTGGCGGCGGTGGCCCCCGGCTTGACGACGTAGAACTGGCTCAGCGGGATGGAGTCGCCCTGCGGGGTGCCGTTCCAGGAGACGCCGCGCGCGTTGGTGCGCTTGGCGGGGACGAACACCTTGTAGTCGTTGCCGTCCAGGTAGAGGAACGGCTTCTCCCGGGAGACGGGGGTGTTTTCGAGTGTGGTGTAGGGCGGTTCGGGGAAGCTCTGTGCCGGTGCGCCCTCGACGCCGGAGAACGTCATGTTCCAGACGCCGTTGCCCCAGCTGCCGATGGAGCTGTCACGGGTGTACCACTGCTGTTGCGAGTACGGGCCGACCTGCCCGTCGATCTTGCTGTCGGCGATGTACCCGCCGCTGGCCCAGCCGTAGCCGTTCGGGGCGAGGTTGAGCCCGCCCTTGACGTGCATCCGCCGGAACGGCGCGGCCTGCGACACGGCCCAGCGGTCGGTGCCGTTGACCGGGTTCAGCGCCAGGTTCTCCGCCGAACGCCAGAAGTTCTGCGTGGCGTTCCCGTTGAACCAGCCCGCGTCCACGGTGACATCACCGTTGAACGTGGTGTCGTCGGGCTTGAGGCCGAGACCGGCGATCGAGGTGTAGAAGCCGATCTGCGCGTTGATGTTGTCGTACGTGCCCGGCTTGAACAGCAGCGCGTAGCGGCCGTCACCGAACTGCGCCGACTCCTGCTTCTCGAAGACCTCGTCGACCTTGGCCTGAATGCCCGGCGTCGACGGATCGAACACCAGGACGTTCGGCCCGAGATCGCCACCGCCCTCGACGGCCTGCGCGTCCTGCCCGAAAGCGGTCTGCGCCGCGGGGACGGCCATGAGTAGCGATACGGCGAACGCGGCGAACCCGAGGGCCCTGCCCCGGCGCTTGCGGCGGGATGGTGCGGTGGGGGTGGATGTGGGGGGTGTTGTGGGGGCTTCCGTGGGGGGAAGGTGCATGGACGTACGTCTCCTGGGTCTTGGTGCGGGTGACGCCACGAACAGTCCGGTGAAACGTTCAGAGAGCGCTCTCCGGTGGGTGTTGATGGTTCCGCTGTTACCCGGGACACGTCAAGAGGTGTGCGTCGGAAGCCTGAACCGAACCACGTCGTGCGCAACAAATAATGTCTGCGGCACGGCAATTGGCCCGCTCTGTGGCCAGTTCGGCGTGCTCGTGTGTTCAGGAACTGGCGGTGACTGCCGGGGAGCGCGGGGTACCCGGCCCTCACCGGCGTAACCCACCCCGTAGGGTCGTACGGATGACCGAACTCGACGCGACCCGCGCCTATTACGACACCGTCGCCGAGGACTACGCCGCCCGCGTCCCCGGCCTCTTCGCCGAGGACGTGCCGGGGCGCGCGCTGATCGGCGCGTTCGCGGAGGAGGTCCGCGCGGGCGGCGGGCTCCCCGTCGCCGATCTCGGCTGCGGACCGGGCCATGTGACGGCTCATCTGGCCGGCCTCGGGCTGAACGCCCACGGGGTGGACGTGTCGCCGCGCATGGTGGAGATCGCCCGGCGCCGCCACCCGGAGCTGCGCTTCGAGACCGGAACGATGGGCGCGCTCGCCCTGCCGGACGGCGGCCTCGGCGGGATCGTCGCCTGGTGGTCCATCCTGCACACCCCGCCGGACCTGCTCCCGCCCCTCTTCGCGGAGTTCCGCCGCGCCCTGGCCCCCGGCGGCCGGCTGCTGCTGGGGTTCCACGCCGGGAACGGGGAGCCCTATGTCTCGGAGAAGCGGGCCGGCGGATTCGCGTACGCCATCCACCTGCTGTCCACCGACCGGGTTGTCGGACAACTCGAAGAGGCCGGGTTCACCCTCACCGCCCGGCTGACCACCCCGGGCACGAGGTGGCCCCAGGTGTGCGTGCTGGCCCGGGCGGCCGGTGCGTGACGGGTGACCTGGCCGGCACCTTGGTCAGGTGGGGTGCCGGCCAGGAGCTGTGGGTGCGGGTCAGGCGCGCGTGATGCGGGCGATGGCCTCGACGGTCAGCGCGCGGTCGTGCGGTTCGGTTTCCAGCGCGCGGTGGATGGAAAGGCCCTCGATCAGCGCGTCGAGCTGACGGGCCGTCGCCGGGTCGAAGTGCCACTCCAGGGCGACCCGGCTGCGGCGCATCCACTCGCGGGTCAGCTCGCGGTAGGCGGGCTTGCGGGCGGCGAGGGTGTACAGCTCGTGCGTGAGGACCAGTTCGCGCTGATTGCCGCCGGACAGATGGTGCACCAGATCGGCGACCGCCTCCCGGGCCTCGTCCTGCGTGGTCGCGGCGCCCAGACGCTCCTCGAAGACGGCGACGATACCGCTGGAGAAGCGGGTGAACGCCTCCCGCAGCAGCTCGTCCATGCCGGCGAAGTGGTACGTCATCGAGCCGAGGGGCACCCCGGCACGCGCGGCGACCTTGCGGTGCGAGGTCCCGGCGACCCCCTCGGCCGCGATCAGGTCGAGCGCGGCGGTGATGATGCGCTCCCGCCGCTCGGGGTCGTTCTGTCCGGTCGCCACGCGCTGTCCCTCGTCTAGATCGAACGGATCACCCGGGCCGGATTGCCCACGGCGACCACATTGGCGGGGATGTCCTTGGTGACGACGGCACCCGCGCCGATGACGCTGTTGTCCCCGATGGTCACCCCGGCCAGCACGATCGCCCCGCCGCCGAGCCAGACATTGTCGCCGATCGTGATGGGCCGCGCCGCCTCCAGCTTGTCCCGGCGGGGCTCCGGCTCCACCGGATGCGTCGGCGTGAGCAGCTGGACGTTCGGCCCGATCTGGCAGTCGCGGCCGATGGTGATCGGCGCGACGTCCAGCGCGGTGAGGTTGTAGTTGATGAACGTGTCCTCGCCGACCGTGAGGTACGAGCCGTAGTCGACGTACAGCGGCGGCCGGATGTGCGCCCCCGCGCCGAGCCCGCCGAGGAGTTCGGCGACGACCGGCTGCGCCGCGTCCGGGTCCTCGGTGTAGGCGGCGAGATAACGGGCGGTCAGCCGCACGGCCCGCTTCTGGGCCTCGACGATCTGCGGGTCGTCCGCGATGTACAGGTCTCCGGCGAGCATCCGCTCGTGGTTCGTACGCGGATCGCCCGCGAAGTAGTCCGTCATGGGTACGAGCGTACACTCCAGGCGTACGATCGTACGCTCGTGGCGTCCGCCACCTTTCCGACCGTCTGACGAGGCCCCGCCGTATGGATGCCGCCACCGCCGCCACACGCCGCTGGCGTGCCGCACTGTTCCTCTTCATGCTCGCCGCCGGTACGGGCATGGCCTCCTGGGTCGCGCGCACCCCGGCCGTCCGGGACGGGCTCGACGTGTCCACCGGCGCGATGGGCCTGGTGCTGTTCGGGCTCTCCACCGGTTCCATGGCCGGTGTCATGGCGTCCGGGCCGCTGGTGCGGCGCCACGGGGGCCGGGCGACGATCCTCGGCGGGGTCGCCCTGATCGTCGCCGGGCTGCTGGTCGTCGCGGCGGGCACCGCTCTCTCGCTCGCCGCCGTGGTCTTCGGAGGACTGGCCCTGTTCGGCGGCGGGATGGGGATGAGCGAGGTGGCGTTCAACATCGAGGGCGCCGCCGTCGAGAGGGCCATCGGACGGCCCGTCCTGCCGGTGCTGCACGGCTGCTTCAGCCTGGGCACCGTCGTCGGGGCGCTCCTCGGCATGGCGCTGACGGCGGCCGCGTTCCCCGTCGGATGGCATCTGACACTCGTCGCGGTGCTGATAGCCGCGGCCGGTACGCGTGCGCTCCTCGCCATCCCGCCCGGTACCGGCAAGGACGACGCGCCCGCCGCCGGCCCAGGGCAGGGCGGCCTGCGCGGACAGCTGCACGTCTGGCGCGACCGGCAGCTCGTTTTCATCGGCGTGATCGTGCTGGCGATGGCCTTCGCGGAGGGCGCGGCCAACGACTGGCTGCCGCTGCTCATGGTCGACGGGTACGACGTGAGCCCCACGGCGGGCTCGCTGACCTTCCTGGTCTTCGCCGCCTCCATGACCCTGGGCCGGCTCGCCGGCGGCCCCTTCCTGGAGCGGTTCGGCCGGGCGCTGGTCGTCCGGGTCAGCGGCCTGACCGCCGCGCTGGGCCTGGCGGTGGTCGTCGTCGCCCCGAGCCCCCTGATGGCGGGCGCCGCCACGGTGCTGTGGGGGCTCGGCGCCTCGCTCGGCTTCCCGGTCACGGTGTCCGCCGCGGGCGACCACCCGACGGACGCCGCCGCCCGGGTGGCCGCGGTCTCCACGGCGGGCTACGGCGCCTTCCTGGTCGGCCCGCCCGCCCTCGGCTTCCTCGCCGACCACATCGGCCTGCGCCTCACGATGACCGTGGTGCTCGTCCTGGTGGCCGTGGCGGCGCTGCTGGCCGGGGCGCTGGGCCCCGGCCGCGAGAGCGACGCGGCCGGGACGGAGGCGGCGCCGGTCGCGCCCTGAGGAGGCCGCCCCGTCACGCCTCCTCGTCCCACAGCGCGGTGCTGTGCGCGGCGGTCAGCGCGGCGATCCGGGACAGCGCATCCCCGGCCGGCATGGGGGCGAGCCGGCGGCCGTCGCGCAGGCGGAGCGCGACGAGCCCGGCCGACGCCTCCGCCGCGCCGATCACCACCTGATACGGCACCAGCCTGGCCGCGCGGATGCGGGCGCCCAGGCTGCCGCGCTCCCGGCCGCTGATCTCCGCGCGCAGCCCCAGTCCGGCGCACCGCCCGGCCAGCGCCTCCGCGTCCGGGAGTTCGGCGTCGGACACCGGCAGGACCGCCAGCTGTTTCGGGGCGAGCCAGGCCGGGAAGGCGCCGCCGTGCTGCTCGATGAGATGGGCCACGGCCCGCTCGACGCTGCCGATGACGGAGCGGTGCACCATGACCGGGCGGTGCTTCGCCCCGTCGGCCCCGGTGTAGTGGAGGTCGAAGCGCTCCGGCTGGTGGAAGTCGGCCTGCACGGTGGACAGGGTGAACTCGTGGCCCGCCGCGTCCTCCACCTGGACGTCGATCTTCGGCCCGTAGAACGCCGCCTCGCCCTCCGCCGCCTCGTACGGCAGCCCCGACGCCTCCAGCACCTCGGTCAGCAGCGCGGTCGAGCGCCGCCACAGCTCCGGGGCGTCGACGTACTTGCCGCCCGGCCCCGGCAGCGAGAGCCGGAAGCGGGCCGCGCGGATGCCCAGCGCCTCGTACGCCCGGAGGATCATGTCCAGCGCCCCCCGCGCCTCGTCGGCGACCTGCTCGGCGGTGCAGAAGATGTGCGCGTCGTTCAGCTGGATGGAGCGCACCCGGGTCAGCCCGCCGAGCACCCCGGACAGCTCCGCCCGGTACATCCCGCCCAGCTCCGCCATCCGCAGCGGCAGTTCGCGGTAGCTGTGCGCCCGGGAGCGGTAGATCACCGCGTGATGCGGGCAGAGGCTGGGCCGCAGCACCAGCTGCCGGCCCTCGCCCAGGTCCATCGGCGGGAACATGTCGTCGCTGTAGTGCGCCCAGTGCCCCGAGCGTTCGTACAGCTCCCGCTTGCCGAGCACCGGCGAGTACACATGGCGGTAGCCCGCCCGCCGTTCGGCCTCCCGGATGTACTCCTCCAGGGTGTGCCGCAGCTCCGCCCCGTCCGGCAGCCAGTAGGGGAGTCCCGCGCCGATCAGCGGATCGGTGTCGAACAGTTCGAGCTCGCGGCCGAGTCTGCGGTGGTCGTGCATGGCGGTCTCCTCGCGTGGGAAGGGCGAGCGACCCCACGCGAAAGCCCCGGGGCACTCGCCCCGGGGCTTGTCGGCTGGTCAGCAGTCAGCGCGCCGGGACACTCTCCGGCGTCGTCGTGTTCACGGCGGCACGCTGCATGGTTCCGACGCTAACCGCGCCCCGCGCCCGCGCGCATCCGGTTTTCCCGCCCGTACGCGGGGGAAGGCAGCCGCTCACCCCTTCTTCACCGAGTCCAGGTGCGCGAAGACCACGACGTTGTCCTCGTAGTCCTTGGCCTTCCGGTCGTAGTTGCCCCCGCAGGTGATCAGCCGCAGCTGCGCGTCCGGGGTGTCGGCGTACACCTTGTCGTCCGGGAAGTCCGCCTTGCTGAACGTCTCCACGGTGTCCACGGCGAATGTGGCCACCGTGCCGTCGGCGCGGGTGATGTCGACGGTCGCCCCGGGTTTCAGGAAGCGCAGCTGGAGGAAGACGGCCGGACCGGTCGTGGTGTCCACATGGCCCGCCACGATCGACGCCCCCCGTTCCCCGGGTGTCGCACCGTCCTTGAACCAGCCGACCAGGTTCTTGTCGTTCGGCGGCGGTGCGTCGAGCCGGCCCGAAGCCCCGATGGAGAGCGGGGTGAACGGCGCGTCCACCGCGATCGTCGGGATACGCAGCCTCGTCGGCACCGAGCGCGGCAGCGCGGGCGACTCGCTCGGAGCGGCCTCCGCCGAGGCCGAGGCCGAGGCCGACGGGGACGCGGCGGCGACGGCGGCCGGGGGCGGGGCGGGCGCCTTGTCGTCGGCCGGCGAACCGATGGAGTGGTAGATCAGGGTCATGCCGAGACCGGCCGTCGCGAGGGGCCAGAACAGGGCCCGGCCGAGCGAGCCGGTGCGGGACGCGGCCCCGGGGGAGGGGGTTTCGGAGGTCTGCGGGGCGGCCATGGAGAACGTGCCTTTCGTCCGTACGGGGGCGGTACGAGTGCGGAGGACCGGGGAAAACGCGGGCGCCGCGGCCGCCGGTCCCGGAGGGACGGCGACCGCGACGACAGAGGCCCGCGGGCCGGTCAGGCCATCGCACCGCCGGACGCCTGACGGCGGCGGAGCCGGTACGCGGCCACGCCGGCGCCACCGAGCAGCAGCAGCGAACCGGCCGCCAGACCGCTGCCGGTCATCGCCATCGCACCGCCACCCGTGTGCATGCCGCCGTGCGGCTTGTCCTCGTCCTTGTACTTGCCGCCTTCGTCGCCCGGCTTCCACTCCTCGGCGACCGTCTGCGCCAGCGCGCCGCCGCCCGTGTGGACGCCGCCGTGGGGCTTGTCCTCGTCCTTGTACTTGCCGCCCTCGTCGCCCGGCTTCCACTCCTTGGCGAGGGTGTTGGCCAGCGCACCGCCGCCGGTGTGCATGCCGCCGTGCGGCTTCTCCTTGTCCTTGTACTTGCCGCCTTCGTCGCCGGGCTTCCACTCCTCGGCGACCGACTTGGCGAGGGCGCCGCCGCCGGTGTGCATGCCGCCGTGGGGCTTGTCCTCGTCCTTGTACTTGCCGCCCTCGTCGCCCGGCTTCCACTCCTTGGTGACGGTCTTCGACAGCGCACCGCCACCGGTGTGCATGCCGCCGTGCGGCTTGTCCTTCTTCCACTCGCCGTCGGAGTTGTTGTGCTCGTGGTCGGAGGCGGACGAGCCGCCGTGCTGCTGGTCGGCGGCGACGGTCATCGCGTAGGCCGAGGGAGAGGTGATGGCGAGGACCGCCGTGACGGCGGCCGAAGCGAACAGCGTGCGGGCAGAGCGCATCTGTACACATTTCCTTTCGTCGCCCCTGCGAGGAGTGACGGCATGTCGACTCCTGGTGACGCAGCGGCTACGTGATCCACCGTCAGTCCGAACCCGGGAGCGCGCCATCGGAGAGCGCCGCATTGGGGCTACGGCGTGGGCCCATCGAGTGGCGAAGAGCGGATAATCACCCATTGGACGGCATGCCGCGCCCCACGAGGTTTGGGCGCCGCGCCCCACCTCCCGCGCCGTCAGTTCAGCAGCGCCCGCGCCGCCCGCGCACTGTTGCGCACCGCCTCCGCCACGGCCGGCTCGACCTCCTCCACGACCTGCGCGTACTCCTCCATCTCGGCCGCCCCGCGCAGGAACTCGCCCGCGCGCACCAGCAGCTGGGCGTGCTCGTAGCGCAGCCTGGCCGGGTGCGACGGCAGCAGCAGCGACAGCTCGGCCGCCCACAGCGCCACGGCCGTGTGCTCCGGGCGGGCCGCGGCCCAGGCCCGGATGTTGTTCAGGACCCGCAGCACGACCTCCAGCGGCCGCGCGGGCTCCAGCGACGACGGCTCCCACCGCTCCCCGGTCGCGCTCGTCACCATCAGCTCCGCGTCCTGGTCCGTCAGCGGCCGCCCACCGGCGAACGGATCGGCGAGCACCCGCTCGGCCGGGTCGCCGAAACCGACCACGAAATGACCAGGCAGCGCCACCCCGTACACCGGGGCGCCCGCCCGCCGGGCGACCTCGATCCACACCACCGACAGCAGGATCGGCAGCCCGCGCCGCCGCCGCAGCACCTCGTGCAGCAGGGACGACTCCAGCCGCTGGTAGTCCGCCGCCGCCCCCTCGAACCCGCACCGCTCACCGAGCAGTTCGGCCAGCGCCGACGCCCAGGCATGGGCCCCGCGCAGCCCGTACGGGAGCAGCCCGGCCAGCCGGTCCAGCTCGATCTGGGCCTCGTCCATGCCGTGCGCGTCCAGCTCCGGATCCGCCTCCGCCGCCACCAGCAGGCACAGCATCGCCAGGTCGGGCCGCTCGGCCCGGGCCTCCTCCGCGAACCTGCGGCGCAGCTCCTCGCGGTCGTTCCCCTCGGGCGCCACCGGTCACACCGGCCGGAAGTGGTGGTAGCGGTGGTGCGTCGCGAAGCCCATCCCGTCGTACAGCGCGCGGGCGCCCTCGTTGTCGGCCTCCACCTGGAGCCAGGCGGCGGACGCGCCCTCGTCCAGGGCCTGCCGGGCCAGCGCGGTCATCACGGCGGTCGCCAGGCCCCGCCGGCGGTGCTCCGGAGCCACCTCGACGGCCATGAAGCCGGCCCACCGCCCGTCCACCACACACCGCCCGATCGCGGCCGGCGCCTCGCCGTCCTCGCCGGGCACGGTCGCGAACCACACCGAGGGGCCGCTGTGCAGCACCGCCGTCACCTCAGGCCCCGGCGCCCCGACGCGCTGGTAGCGGGCCAGCCACGCCGCACCGGCCGTACGCTCCAGCCGGACCCGGGACACCTCGGCCGGCAGGTCACCGACCGGGGCGAGCGCCGCGATCCGCACCTCCGCCGTCACCTCGCGCCGCCAGCCGTGCTCCTCCAGCGCCGCGCACAGCTCCTCCTGCGCACCCTCGGCACCGGTCGCGGTCTGTACGTACGGGGGCAGCCCCCGTTCCGCGTACCACTCGCGCACGCGTCCGAGCGCCGCGTCGAGCGGCACGCCCGGATCGCCGAGCGGCAGCACCGAGTTGGCGCGGCGGGTGAATCCGGCGGCGGCGCGCAGCCGCCAGTCGCCCAGCGGTTCGCTCTCCACCGGCTGCCAGGCACGCGCGGTCACTTGGGCGAGTTCGGCGAACGAGGCGGCGGGGCCGCGCCGCCGGGCCGGGGCGGCGGGCACGACCTTGCCCGCCACGAGAGAGGACTCCGCGATCCGCACGGACACGCCGTTCTTGGGTGTGACGCACAGCACACCGTCGTTCCATGATGTGAGAACTCCGACCGTGTCGGTAAATTTCGACCCGTCGGAGCCGTCTCCGCCCAGACGCCGGACTGATACCCGTTTGCCCACGTCAGCTGGTGCAATTCGGACCTCAAGCCGTCCGCCGATGGTGAATTCCACAGCTCTGTCCGCCCCTCCTGTTCGGATCGTGCCCGCGAACGGAGATACTAGGTGTGGGCATCGACGACGCCGCGCTCCCGCGCGAGAGCCAACGCCCTACCGAGGAGGAACGACAGCGTGACCTACGTCATCGCGCAGCCTTGTGTCGACGTCAAGGACAAGGCCTGCATCGAAGAGTGCCCCGTCGACTGCATCTACGAGGGCCAGCGGTCCTTGTACATCCACCCGGACGAGTGCGTCGACTGCGGAGCCTGCGAGCCGGTCTGCCCGGTGGAAGCGATCTTCTACGAGGACGACACCCCGGACGAGTGGAAGGACTACTACAAGGCGAACGTCGAGTTCTTCGATGACCTCGGTTCGCCGGGTGGTGCCTCCAAGCTTGGTCTGATCGAGCGCGACCACGCGTTCATCGCCGCGCTGCCGCCGCAGAACCAGTAACAGCGCCCCGGCACGTGCGCCGCCCCGGTCCCGTACGGCTCGCCGCCGTGCGGGACCGCGGTGTTTCCGGTACCCGCCGGGCCGCCCGCGTGAACTCCGTACGAGAAAGCAGAGAGCCGTGTCCGCAGTCTCCTCCCGCCTCCCGGTCTTCCCCTGGGACAAGCTGGCGCCCTACAAGTCGACGGCCGCGGCCCACCCGGACGGGATCGTGGACCTGTCCGTCGGCACCCCCGTCGACCCGGTGCCCGAGCTGATCCGGCAGGCGCTCGTCGCGGCCGCGGACAGCCCCGGCTATCCGACGGTGTGGGGGACCGCCGCGCTGCGCGACGCGCTCACCGGCTGGGTGGAGCGGCGGCTCGGCGCGGTGTCGGTGGCCCATGAGAACGTGCTGCCCGTCGTCGGCTCCAAGGAACTGGTGGCCTGGCTGCCGACCCAGCTCGGCCTGGGCCCCGGTGACAAGGTCGCCTACCCGCGCCTCGCCTACCCGACGTACGAGGTCGGCGCCCGGCTCTGCGGCGCGGAGCCGGTGGTCTACGACGACCCGACCGAGCTGGACCCGGCCGGTCTGAAGCTCCTCTGGCTCAACTCCCCGTCCAACCCGACCGGCCGCGTCCTCGCCAAGGACGAGCTGATCCGCATCGTCGCCTGGGCGCGCGAGCACGGCGTACTGGTCTTCAGTGACGAGTGTTATCTGGAGCTGGGCTGGGAAGCGGAGCCGGTCTCCGTGCTCCACCCGGACGTTTGCGGTGGTACGTACGAGGGCATCGTCGCCGTCCACTCGCTGTCGAAGCGGTCCAACCTCGCCGGCTACCGGGCCGCGTTCATCGCGGGCGACGCGGCCGTGCTGGGCGAGCTGCTGCTGATCCGCAAGCACGGCGGCATGATGACGCCCGCGCCCGTCCAGGCCGCGACCGTCGCCGCGCTCGGCGACGACACGCACGTCGCCGAACAGCGCGCCCGGTACGCGGAGCGGCGCGCCGCCCTGCGCACGGCCCTGGAGGCCCACGGCTTCCGCGTCGAGCACAGCGAGGCGAGCCTCTACCTCTGGGCCACCCGCGACGAACCCTGCTGGGACACCGTGGCGTACCTGGCGGAGCGGGGCATCCTGGTCGCACCCGGCGACTTCTACGGACCGGCCGGCGACCGCTTCGTCCGCGTCGCGTTCACGGCCACGGACGAGCGCGTGGCGGCGGCGGTCAAGCGGCTCGGCTGACCACCGGCGTACGAGAGGGCCCCGGGAGCACGCGTTCCCGGGGCCCTCTCGCGTCGGGCGGGCGTCAGCCGAGCGGCAGGCCCTTGCCAAGGGCGTCGGTGGGCAGACCGCCCTTGGCCGCGTCGGTGAGTGCGCCGGTGACGTCGGCGCCCTTGGTCGCGCTCTTGCCCTTGGTCGCGCCCTTGGTGGCGCCGGAGACCTTGTTCGCGGCGGGGGCGGCCTTGCCGCCGACGTCGGTGAGCGTCTTGCCCGCCACCGGCAGCGCGGTGCCGACGAGCTTGCCGCCGGTCTCGTTCGCCGCACCCGAGGCCGGCTTGGCGGCGCCTTCGACCGTCTTGCCGAGACCGGAACCCTCGACGCTGGTGAGACCGCCGAGGTCCGGGGCCTGCGGGAGCTCCGCGGCACCCGCGGCACCGGCCGCACCGACCACGGGGGCCGCACCCGCCGCGATCAGCAGCGCGGTACGGGCGATCCGACGGGTCAGGGGGAGGGACATGATGCTCCTTCGACGGGAGAGGAATTCGGGCTGTCCGTGAGCCGGACGCCCTGACAACCGTCGTGGGGGCGGGTGAGGTTGCGGTGTGGCGACGTAAAGACTGAGTAATGCGTCGGATAATCCTCAGCGGAGGAACCCGGGCAAACCGTGCGCTCCGCCGTCACCCGGCGAACCGTCACTCCCCTTGCGTCACAAGGCTCGCGGGAGGCGCGCGACCGGCCCCCGACGGACCTTCGGGGGGCGCCGGGGGGCGCACGGCGGTACCCCCGTCCGGGCGACGGCCCGCACGCCTGCGCGGGCGGCCCCTGGTGCTCTCAGCTCACCAGGCGGAGCCGTACCTCGTCCGTGTCCGACGCCTCGCGCTCCGTCCCCTCGCGCTCCGTGCGCCAGCCCGCGCCGGCCGCCCACACCCGGCCCCCGTACGCGACCTGATCGATGCCCAGCGCCTCCGACTGGGCCACTGCCCAGTGCGCCAGCTCCCAGCCCCGCTGCGGTACGCCGTCCCGGTCGGCGCGGCGGTCCGCCCGCACCGGGACCGTCAGCGCGCCCGAGGCCGAGGGGCCCGACGTGCCGGTGCCGGCCGGGAGCACGCCCTTGCCGAACGCGCCCACCAGGGCCGCCCGCACCTTCGTCGCGTCGCCCGTCCCGGCGGTGGTCCGCGGCGGCTCGCAGTCCAGCGCGGCCGGGGTGCGGCCGGTCAGCGCGGCGGCCAGCAGCGCCGCGTCCGGCTCGTGCTTCGCGTACGCCTGCGGGAAACCGCTGCGCTGGACGCGCTGCGCGGCCTCGGTCAGCGGCAGCCGCGAATATCCCGGCACCTCGGCCAGGTGCTCGTAGAACTTCCCGGCCGCGTACACCGGGTCCATGACCTGCCGCGCGGTGCCCCAGCCCTGCGAGGGCCGCTGCTGGAACAGCCCGAGCGAGTCCCGGTCGCCGTGGTCGAGATTGCGCAGCGCGGACTCCTGCAACGCCGTGGCCAGCGCGATGGTCACCGCGCGCTCCGGCATCCCGCGCGTGGTGCCGACGGCGGAGATCGTCGCGGCGTTTGCGGCCTGCTCGGGCGTGAGCCGGTACGAACCGTCCGCGGACCGCACCGTGCACTGATCGGACCCGCGCTCACCCGAAACGTACTGAACCGCCAGATAACCGGCCACCGCCACGAGCACACCGACGGCCGCCACGACCCGCAGCCGACGACTGCGGCCGGGACGCCGGGGAGCAGCGGAATCGGTCCTGGTCACGGGGCCACCGTACGCGAGGCACTAGGCTCCTAGCCATGGCCGACAGCATGCTTGACCTCGCCCTTGACGGGCCCGCCCTCACCGCCGCGCTGGTGGACTTCCCCTCGGTCAGCGGGGACGAGAAGGACCTCGCCGACGCCATCGAGACGGCGCTGCGCGCGCTGCCGCATCTGAGCGTCGAGCGGTACGGCAACAACGTCGTGGCCAGGACGGATCTCGGCCGCTCCGAACGCGTCATCCTGGCCGGGCACATCGACACCGTGCCGATCGCCGACAACGTGCCCTCCCGGCTCGACGCGGACGGTCTCCTCTGGGGCTGCGGCACCTCCGACATGAAGTCCGGCGTCGCCGTCCAGCTGCGCATCGCCGCGACCGTGCCCGAGCCCAACCGCGACCTCACCTTCGTCTTCTACGACCAGGAGGAGGTCGCCGCCCACCTCAATGGCCTCGGCCGCATCGCCGAAGCCCACCCGGACTGGCTGAAGGGCGACTTCGCCATCCTGCTGGAGGGCTCGAACGGCGAGGTCGAGGGCGGCTGCCAGGGCACCCTGCGGGTCTTCCTCCACCTGGCGGGCGAGCGGGCGCACTCCGCGCGCAGCTGGATGGGGTCCAACGCCGTCCACGCCGCCGCCCCGGTCCTCGCCCGCCTCGCCGCGTACGAGCCCCGGCGGCCGGTGATCGACGGCCTGGAATACCACGAGGGCCTGAACGCCGTACGCATCGAGGGCGGCGTCGCCAACAACGTCATCCCCGACGCCTGCACGGTCGTCGTCAATTACCGCTACGCCCCCGACCTCGGCCAGGAAGAGGCCCTGGCCCACGTCCGCGAGGTCTTCGCGGACTGCGGCGTCGCGGAGTTCACGGTGGACGACCACTCCGGCGCGGCGATGCCCGGCCTTTCCCACCCGGCGGCCAAGGCATTCATGGACGCGGTCGGCGGTGTCGCCCGGCCCAAGTTCGGCTGGACGGACGTGGCCCGCTTCGGCCCCCTCGGCGTCCCCGCGGTCAACTACGGCCCCGGCGATCCGGTCCTCGCCCACAAGCGCGACGAGCACGTCAAGGTCGAGCGCATCACCCACTGCGAGGAGCGCCTGCGCTCCTGGCTCACCGCCTGACCCACGACCTGACCTCCCGGATTCCCCTGTCCGTAACCCGTGGCGATCTACGCTGGCGGGAGACGGAGGCGTCGCAGGGCGCCCCCGACGTCGGCGGAGGGAGCAGATCATGGGCAACCGCGAGGACGCGCGCATTCCCGGGGGTGCGGAGATTCCCGAGGGCGCGGTACGGCCCGAGGAGCAGCGCCTCGGCCCCGTACTGCGCCGCAGGGACCAGGTGCAGCCCGGCACGACCGATCAGCGGCTGCTGGACTCCGAGGACGACTCCGAGTGGGTGCACACCGACCCGTGGCGGGTGATGCGCATCCAGTCGGAGTTCGTGGAGGGCTTCGGCGCGCTCGCCGAACTGCCGAGCGCCATCAGCGTCTTCGGCTCGGCCCGTACGCCCGCCGGTGCGCCGGAGTACGAGGCGGGGGTACGGATCGGCAGGGCGCTGGTCGACGCGGGCTTCGCGGTCATCACCGGGGGCGGCCCGGGCGCGATGGAGGCGGCGAACCGGGGCGCGCGCGAGGCGAGCGGCGTCTCGGTGGGCCTCGGCATCGAACTGCCCTTCGAGTCCGGGCTGAACCCGCACGTCGACATCGGCGTCAACTTTCGCTACTTCTTCGTCCGCAAGACGATGTTCGTCAAGTACGCGCAGGGCTTCGTCGTCCTGCCCGGCGGCCTCGGCACCCTGGACGAACTCTTCGAGGCCCTGACCCTGGTCCAGACGGGCAAGGTCACCCGCTTCCCGATCGTCCTCTTCGGCACGGCGTACTGGGGCGGCCTGGTGGACTGGCTCCGCGACACGGTGGTGGCCCAGGGCAAGGCGTCGGAGCGGGATCTTCTGCTGTTCCACGTGACGGATGACGTGGACGAGGCGGTGGCGCTGGTGACGAAGGAAGTGGGCCGCTGAGCTTTGCGGGGGCCGTGCCCCGCGGGGGCTGCTGTGCCCCGCGGGGGCGCTGCCCCCGCACCCCCGCTCCTCAAACGCCGGAGGGGCTTGGCTTTCCGCCCCTACGCCAACCCCCGCCGTGCGACCGCCGGTGCCCGCCACCCCGCGAGAGACGCCACCATGTCCAGGACATCCCGCGTCTCGGCCACCTCGTGCACCCGGTACACCCGCGCCCCCAGCCACGCGGACACCGCGGTCGTCGCCAGCGTGCCCAGCAGCCGTTCCTTCACCGGCCGGTCCAGCGTCTCGCCCACGAAGTCCTTGTTGGAGAGCGAGACCAGCACCGGCCACCCCGTCTCCGCCATCTCGCCGAGCCGGCGCGTCGCCTCCAGCGAGTGGCGGGTGTTCTTCCCGAAGTCGTGACCGGGGTCGATCATGATCCCGTCGGGCCTGACCCCCAGGGAGACGGCCCGCTCGGCCAGCCCCACGGTCACCCGCAGGATGTCGGCCATCACGTCCTCGTACCCCACCCGGTGCGGCCGGGTCCGGGGCTCCGCCCCTCCCGCGTGGGTGCACACCAGCCCCGCCCCGTACCGCGCGGCGACCTCCGCGAGCTTCGGGTCCACCCCGCCCCACGCGTCGTTCAGCAGATCCGCCCCCGCCTCGCAGACCGCCTCGCCGACCTCGTGGCGCCAGGTGTCGACGCTGATCACCACGTCCGGGTGGCGGCGGCGCACCTCCGCGACGAACCCGACCGTGCGGCGGGCCTCCTCCTCGGCGGTGACCTCGTCGCCGGGCCCGGCCTTGACGCCGCCGATATCGATGATCGCCGCGCCGTCGGCCACGGCCTGCTCGACCCGGGCGAGCGCCGGCTCGTCCCGGAAGGTGGCGCCCCGGTCGTAGAAGGAGTCCGGGGTGCGGTTCACGATCGCCATGATCACCTGCTCGTGCGCCCCGAATTCACGCCGCCCCAGCCGGAGCACACCGCTTGCCATCCGTGTCCCTTCCTGTGAATCCGGCCCCGCACCATCCGCCGGGGCCGACAGCCGACACTAACTGTCAGTGCCGCATGGCACGATCGGACCCGGACGAATTCCGCTCCCGGGGAGATACGCGTGTTCTGGTTCTTGCTGCTGGCGATGGTGGTGGTGGTTGCCGCGGTCACCCTCGCGGTGGTCGGTGGAGGCAGGAGCGCCGTCCTGCAGGACGTGGCGCCCGAGCAGCTGACGGACCCGCTGCCCGCCTCGCGTCCGGTCGGCCGGGCGGACGTCGAGGCGCTGCGGCTCCCCGTCGGCCTGCGGGGGTACCGGATGCCGGAGGTGGACGACGCGCTGGCCCGGCTCGGCGCCGAGCTCGCCGAGCGGGACGCGCGGATCGCGGAGCTGGAGTCGGCCCTCGCCGGTGCGCAGGCGACCAGGACGGGCGGGCCCGACCTGTTCAAGGAGGGGCACGACCAGCCCCGCCGCGACGACGAGGAGCCCGGGCGATGACCGGCGGAGCCGTGGCGGCGGCGGACGGCGGGCTGCGCTGCCCCTGGGGCCTGTCCACCGAGGACTACCTCTGGTACCACGACACGGAGTGGGGCCGCCCGGTCCACGGCGACGACGCCCTGTTCGAGCGGCTGTGCCTGGAGGCGTTCCAGTCGGGCCTGTCCTGGCTGACGATCCTGCGCCGCCGCGAGGGCTTCCGCAGCGCGTTCGCCGGCTTCAGCATCCCGGCGGTCGCGGAGTTCACCGAGGCGGACCGGGAGCGGCTGCTGGCCGACGAGGGGATCATCCGCAACCGCGCGAAGGTCGACGCGACCATGGCCAACGCCCGGGTGCTGGCCGGCTGGGCCACCGGCGAGCTGGACGAGCTGATCTGGTCGTACGCCCCCGACCCGCTGAGCCGCCCGGCCCCGAAGACCCTCGGGGACGTACCGGCGGTCACCCCCGAGTCCACGGCCCTGGCCAAGGAGCTGAAGAAGCGGGGGCTGCGGTTCATCGGACCGACCACGGCCTACGCCCTGATGCAGGCGTGCGGCCTGGTGGACGACCACCTCGCCGACTGCGTCTCCCGCCCCAGCCCCACGTAGGACCCGCCTACCGCCCCAGATACTTCGGCTTCTCCTTCGCGAGGAACGCCCGCACCGCGATCCCGTGGTCCTCGGACACCCCCGCCCTGGTCTGGAGCTCGTCCTCCTTCTCCAGGGCCTCGGCCAGGCTGTGGCTCGCTCCGAAGGCGAGCGACTCCTTGAGTGCCGCGTAGGCGACGGTCGGGCCGTCGGCCAGGGCGCGGGCCACCGCGGCCGCCTCGGCGGCCAGCTCGGCGGCGGGCACCAGCCTGTTGACGATGCCCAGCTCATGGGCGTCCCGCGCGGAGATGGAGCGCGGGAAGAGCAGCAGGTCGGCGGCGCGGCTCTGGCCGATGAGCCGGGGCAGCGTCCAGGAGACGCCCGAGTCGGCGGTGAGCGCGACCCCGGCGAACGAGGTGTTGAAAGAGGCCGTGTCGGCGGCCACCCGGTAGTCGCAGGCGAGCGCGAAGCCGAAGCCCGCGCCCGCGGCGGCGCCGTTGATCCCGGCCACGACCGGCTTCGGCATCTCGGTCAGCGCCCGCACGATGGGGTTGTAGTGCTCCCGCACGGTGCTGAGCGGGTTGCCCCCGCCCGCCGCCTCGGTCTCGGCCAGCTTCGACAGGTGCTCCTTGAGGTCCTGTCCGACGCAGAAGGCGCGCTCCCCGGCCGCGGTGAGCAGCACCGCCCGGACGCCGGTGTCTGCCGCGGCGGACCGCAGCACGTCACGGAGGGCGACCTTCGCGGCGGTGTTCAGGGCGTTCATCGCGTCCGGGCGGTCGATCGTGATGGTCGCGAGCCCGTCGCTGATGTCGTACCGCACCACGTCGTCGTGATCGGCCATGTGAGGGGTCCCCTTTGCGTGTCGTCGACCTGCGTGTCCAGGCAAGCATGGCCGACTTCGCCGAAGGCGGACATGTGACCTGCGTCAAACATTTTCGCGCTGTGGAGGGGCCCAAGGGGCCGGAGTATCCCAGTGAGGTCCCCGAATTGGGTGGTTTTGAGTGAGCGCGTTGCCCAAGAGATGCAGAGCGATGTTGGTCATCGGGGTCGGTGATGCGGGATAATGGCGTGGAAGCATTGTGTTCGATGCCGGTGAGGCAGCGCCTGTCATGGGGCCGCCGGTTGCGATGAGCTGGTTTCAGGAAGGGGAACGAGCATGGCGGCCATGAAGCCGCGGACGGGCGACGGCCCGCTCGAGGTGACAAAGGAGGGGCGGGGCATCGTCATGCGAGTTCCGCTCGAAGGCGGCGGTCGGCTTGTCGTGGAGCTGACGCCGGACGAGGCCGATGCCCTCGGCGACGCCCTCAAGCAGGTCGTCGGCTGAGCAGACGCTCATAACTTCACCGCTGCCCCGGCATGGTTCCCGTGCCGGGGCAGCGGCGCGTCCGGAGCCGGGCGACTTCTGCGTCCGGAGCCGGGTGACTTCTTACGGTGGAGCGGCGTGCTTACGCCTCAGCCGCGCCGGACCGCGCAGAGCAGACCGTCGCCCACCGGCAGCAGCGTCGCCATCAGCTCCTGGCTCTCGCGGACCGCCCGCAGCAGCTCCCGTACCCGCAGCACCTCCGCCGGCTGGGCGGCCGAGTCGACCGTACGGCCGTCCGCGAAGACGCCCTCGAAGCAGACGAGACCCCCAGGTCGCAGCAGGCGCAACGATTCAGCGAGACAGTCCAGGCTCTCCATCCGGTCGCCGTCGCAGAACACGAGGTCGTAGCCGCCGTCCGCGAGCCGGGGGAGCACATCGAGGGCGCGCCCGGGGATGAAGCGGGACCGGTTGGCCGCGAAGCCCGCCGCGCGGAACGCCTCCCGGGCGAACTGCTGGCGCTCGGGCTCCGGGTCGACCGTGGTCAGCACCCCGTCCGGCCGCATCCCGTGCAGCAGATAGATGCCGGACACGCCGGTGCCGGTACCGATTTCCGCCACGGCCTTGGCGTCCGTGGTGGCAGCGAGCAGGCGCAGGGCGGCCCCGGTGCCTGGCGACACCGAGCGGAGCCCTGCCTCGCGGGCCCGGTCCCGGGCCCAGCGCAGTGCTTCGTCCTCGGCGACAAAGGCGTCGGCGAACGCCCAGCTCGTCTGCCGGTTGGCGGTAATGACCCTCTCCTGTCCCCTTAGTTGGCGCAACGGTGACTGTATCCGCTGGACCCGGGAACCCGCAGATGGGACCGGGCGTTGTCCAAAGGCGGGGAGAAGCCCGGTGTCGAGGCCCGCCGGTCGGGTGCGCGGCACGGGTGGGCTTCCGGGGATTTCCCCGGCCCCAGCTGCAAAAAGGCTTATCCGGAGCTAACGGGCGAGGTGGTTATGGTAGGGGCTCCACTGGACACCACCAGAGCCGATAGGGGAGGTGCGGCTGCGCCTGTGGATCGGGGAGGAGTGCTGCGGCGCTTTCTCAGGTCGGCGGGTGAGCCGAAATCCGTGACCGACATTGCTGACCGTTCTTCCAAAGACTCCGCACCGACCGCGACCTTCGCCTCCGATGCGGAATCCCAGGCGTGGACCCCGCCCACATGGGAAGAGATCGTCAGCACGCACAGCGGCCGCGTCTACCGCCTCGCCTACCGGCTGACGGGAAACCAGCACGACGCGGAGGACCTCACACAGGAGGTCTTCGTCCGCGTCTTCCGTTCGCTGTCGACCTACACGCCCGGCACCTTCGAGGGCTGGCTCCACCGCATCACGACCAACCTCTTCCTGGACATGGTCCGCCGCAAGCAGCGCATCCGCTTCGACTCCCTCGGGGACGACGCCGCCGAGCGGCTGCCCAGCCGTGAGCCCTCGCCCCAGCAGGTCTTCAACGACACCCACTTCGACGCCGACGTCCAGCAGGCGCTGGACACCCTCGCGCCCGAATTCCGGGCCGCCGTCGTCCTCTGCGACATCGAGGGCCTTTCGTACGAGGAGATCGCGGCGACGCTCGGCGTGAAGCTGGGCACCGTGCGCAGCCGTATCCACCGCGGGCGCTCCCACCTGCGCAAGGCGCTGCGGCACCGCTCGCCCGAGGCGCGCGCCGAGCAGCGCTCGCTCGCGGGCGCCGGCGCCCTCCTGGCCGGGGAGGGCGGCACGGCGTGAGTGGTCCGGATCCGACCCCCGCGGAACAACACCTGGGGGACCGCCTCGCCGCGCTTGTCGACGGCGAGCTGAAACACGATGCCCGCGACCGGGTGCTCGCCCATCTCGCGACCTGTGCCCGCTGCGCGGCCGAGGCGGCCGCCCAGCGCCGCCTGAAGAACGTGTTCGCGCAGGCCGCCCCGCCCTCGCCCTCCGAAGGCTTCCTGGCCCGCCTCCAAGGGCTTCCGGGCGGACCGCCCGGGGGTGACGACGACCGGCAGGGAAGACCCGAGGGCGCCTCCGGGCGGTTCGGTGACGGACTCTTCCCCGGGACGCGCCCGCCGGGCGGCCGGGCGGACCTCACCACCGCCCCCGGCCCCCTGGACGGCTTCGGCTACCTCCCCGCGGCGCACGGCGGGGCCACGGCGCTGCCCCCGGCCGGTACGGGCTTCCGCATCCATGAGGTGGGGCGCGAGGGCGACCGCTCGCCGTGGCGCGGCCGCAGATTCGCCTTCGCCGCCGCCAGCGCCGTCTCGCTGGCCGCCATCGCGCTCGGCGGCGCCCTCCCGACGACCACCGGCGAGACGCCGACCCGCGCCTCCGGCTCGGGCAACAGCGTGACCCCGGCGGGCGGCGACGCCCGGACCGGCGGCTCCATCCTGGCCGCCCGGCGGAACGGGACGGGGCAGGGCATGCGCCCCATGTCCGGCCGGACGGACCGCTCGGCCCCCCTCGCGGTGAACGCCCCCCTCGCGGTGAACACCGTGTCGGCCGGGTTCGCCGCCCCGTCGCAGCTGGGCACCGGCCGCCTCTCCGGCAATCCGTACGGGCTGGGCCTGCGCTCCGGCATGTCCGCGATACGGCCCGGCGGGGCCGGTTCGCTGCTGGGCCGCAGCCTGGGCGGCGGGCTCGACCCGGTCCTGCCCGCCCCCACCCCGCAGCCCTCCCTGCCGCCCACCTCCGCCGCCGCGAAACCGGCTTCCGCCGACCACGGACTGCCCCTCTCGCCCCGTCGCTGATCCCGCACCCCGTACGGGCTGCGCACCCCCGGCCCAAACCTGGTTGAATTCCGGCAGGATTTTCGGGAGGGACGCCCCTGCGGGGCGTGCGGAGGGCCGGTTGCGGCAGTTGCGGGGAGAACATGGACGACGGGAAGCCGACCGAGCCCAGGGCGAAGTGGTGGAGCCGGCCCACACCGGGGCCGGCCACGGCCGGCGAGGCCCCGGAACCCGCGCCCGCCCAGCCGGCCCAGCCGGCCCCGGCGCCCGTGTCGGCTGAGGCGCCCACGGCGAGCGTGCCCCCGGCAACGCCCAAGGCACCCGAAGCCCACGACGCAGCCGCCCCCGAGGCGCCCGCGTTGCCCGACGCGCCCCACGACGCCCCCGCGCCCCAGCCGCTGCACGAGCCGGACCCGTACGGCACCCCGCCCTACGGCGGCCCGGGCCCCTGGGCGCCCGCCCCTCCCGTACAGCGGCCGACGCCCGCGCACGGCACGCCCGTGCCCCCGCCGTACGCGGGGACGAACGGCGCGGGGATGTCCGTCGCGCCTCCGCCGGCCCCGCAGGACCCGCACCCGCCCGCCCCGCCGTGGCAGAGCTACGACCCCTGGGGCGCACCCCGGCAGCCGCTCGTCACCCAGCCGGGCCCCCCGCTCCCGGACGGCCGGCGGAAGAACCGGCGCGGCGCGATGCTGATCGGCGCGCTGCTCCTCGCCCTGGTCGCGGGCGGCATCGGCGGCGGCATAGGCGCGTACATAGAGCGCAACGGCGGTCTCACCAGCGTCGAGCTGCCGCAGGACGAGCGGGACGGCGGCGGACGCGCCCCGGACAGTGTGGCCGGTATCGCGGCCAGCGCCCTGCCCAGCGTGGTCACCCTGCACGTCAGCGGCGCCACCGAGTCCGGCACCGGCACCGGCTTCGTCCTCGACGACCGGGGCCACATCCTCACCAACAACCACGTGGTCGCCCCGGCCGGTTCGTCCGGCGAGATCACCGTGACGTTCAGCGGGGGCGAGACGGCGACCGCCGAGGTCGTCGGCAAGGACAGCGGCTACGACCTGGCCGTCGTGAAGGTCAGCGGCGTCTCCGGGCTGAAGCCGCTCCCGCTGGGCAACTCCGACAACGTCCAGGTGGGCGACCCGGTCGTGGCCATCGGCGCGCCGTTCGACCTGTCCAACACCGTCACCTCCGGCATCATCAGCGCCAAGGACCGCCCGATCACCGCGGGCGGCGAGAAGGGCGACGGCAGCGACATCAGCTACGTCAACGCGCTCCAGACCGACGCCCCGATCAACCCGGGCAACTCCGGCGGCCCGCTGGTGGACACCGACGCCCATGTCATCGGCATCAACAGCGCCATCCGCGCCGCCGACAGCGGCTCGTCCGGCGAGGGCGGGCAGGCCGGGTCCATCGGCCTCGGCTTCGCCATCCCGATCAACCAGGGCAAGCTCGTCGCCGAGCAGCTGATCAACACCGGCAAGGCCACCCACCCGGTGATCGGCGTCACGCTCGACATGAAGTACACCGGCGACGGCGCCAAGGTCGGCGGGAGCGTGCAGGGGTCCTCGCCGGTCACGGCGGGCGGTCCGGCCGACAAGGCCGGTATCGAGGCGGACGACGTCATCACCGCGGTGGACGGGAAGCGGGTGCACAGCGGCGAGGAGCTGATCGTCAAGATCCGGTCGCACCGGCCCGGGGACGATCTCAAGCTGACCGTGACCCGCGGTGGTAAAGACCTGTCCATAACTTTGACGCTGGGCTCGGCAACCGGCACGTGACGGCCCCGGGACGCTACCGTCCGGACAGATTCGCCGGGTACCGTGTTCGATGTCCGGACCTCATCCGAGCTGGTCGCGGAGAATACGAGGAGCCGCAAGGTGTTCAACGACATAGGCGCACTAGAGCTGCTGACGCTCGCGATTCTCGGCGTGCTCGTCTTCGGTCCGGAAAAGCTGCCCAAGGTCATCCAGGACGCCTCCCGCCTCATCCGCAAGATCCGTGAGTTCTCGGAAAGCGCCAAGGAGGACATCCGCACGGAGCTGGGCCCGGAGTTCAAGGACTTCGAGTTCGAGGACCTCAACCCCAAGACGTTCGTCCGCAAGCAGCTCATGGACGGCAACGACGACCTGGGGCTGAAGGAGATCCGCGAGAGCTTCGACCTGCGCAAGGAGATCACCGAGGTCACCGACGCGGTGAACGGGCGCGGGACCGAGTCCGTCGAGGCGAAGACCGGCGTGTCGGGCGGTGCCTCGGTCACGGCCGCGAACGGCTCGAAGGGCGCTCCGGACCTGCTCAAGAAGGGCGAGCAGCCGCCGAAGGACACCCCGCCGCCGTTCGACGCGGACGCCACCTGAGGGCGGCCAATCCCGGGTCGTCCGGACGGTATGGCTATTCTCCATCTGTCCGGTTGTGAGACGCCCGCGGGGGGCGGGCCGCTCCGGACCCATGGATCGAGGAGGCGGCCGGGCTGATGGAGACGACGAGTCGGGTGGGCGCACAGGACGCGCCGGACACGGTGGAGGCGGTCCCGGCGGCCCGGCTGACGGTGGTCGACGGCTATCTGAAGGCCCCGTTCCCCTGGTACGCGCTGGACGAGGCGTTCACCGGTCCGCGCCGGCTGATGCCGCTGGGCACCGCCGCCGACGGCGAGGTGCAGCACGGTTCCATCGGGCACGGCGACGAGCCGCTGGTCCGGGGCGACGCGGGCGCCGACAAGCAGCGGTTCGCGGTCGTGGTGACCGTCGCCAGCAGCCCCGTACGGCGCAGTGGTGACGGCACCGGGGTGCTGGAGGCGACGACGGTGTCCTCCGCGGCCTGGCTGGCCGGTTCCGGGCTGCTGTCCTGCACCTGGCCCCCGCAGCTCGACCACACCCTGCGCGACGACTGGCTGGACCAGCAGACGGAGACCGCGTTCGAGCTCGCCGACGATCTGGAGGGCCCCGCCTGGTCGGCGCTGTCCCTGCCGGTCGACGGCGTCCCGGTCCCCTTCCACTACCGCGAGTCCGAGTTCGGCTGGGTGCTCGCCGGCTCCGCGCCCGGCGGGGTGCACATCGGCGCCTACGGGCGCGGGATGAGCGCCTATGGGCTGGGCTTCTCGGTGGTCAAGGACATCCAGGCGTACGCGTAAGGCATACGAGAACGGGGAAGGCCGGGGCGTTCGAGCCCCGGCCTTCCCCGTGTCCGTACGCGGGTCAGAACTTGTTGCGCGGGGTGATGCCCAGCGACATGCCGGACAGGCCGCGCTGACGGCCGCTCAGCTTGCCCGCGATGGTGCGCAGCGCCTTGCCGGCGGGGGAGTCGGGGTCGGAGAGCACGACGGGCTTGCCCTCGTCGCCGCCCTCGCGCAGCCGTACGTCGATCGGGATCGCGCCCAGCACCGGCACCTCGGCGCCGACCGTCTTCGTCAGCCCCTCGGCGACCTTCGCGCCGCCGCCCGAGCCGAAGACGTCGACCATCTCGTCGCAGTGCGGGCACGGCATCCCGGACATGTTCTCCACGACGCCGACGATCTTCTGGTGGGTCTGCACGGCGATCGAACCGGCCCGCTCGGCCACCTCCGCGGCGGCCTGCTGCGGGGTCGTGACGACCAGGATCTCCGCGTTCGGCACGAGCTGCGCGACCGAGATCGCGATGTCACCGGTGCCCGGCGGCAGGTCGAGCAGCAGGACGTCCAGGTCGCCCCAGAAGACGTCGGCCAGGAACTGCTGGAGCGCGCGGTGCAGCATCGGGCCGCGCCAGACCACCGGGGCGTTGCCCGGGGTGAACATGCCGATGGAGATGACCTTCACACCGTGCGAGGACGGCGGCATGATCATGTTCTCGACCTGGGTCGGACGGCCGTCCACACCGAGCATCCGGGGCACGCTGTGCCCGTAGATGTCCGCGTCCACGACACCGACCTTGAGGCCGTCCGCGGCCATCGCCGCGGCCAGGTTCACCGTCACCGAGGACTTGCCGACGCCGCCCTTGCCGGAGGCGACCGCGTACACCCGGGTCAGCGAGCCGGGCTTCGCGAACGGCACCTCGCGCTCCGCCGTGCCGCCGCGCAGCGAGGCCGCGAGGTCCTTGCGCTGCTCGTCGCTCATCACGTCGAGGGTGACGTCGACCCGCGAGACGCCCTCGACGAGGGCCACCGCGTCGGTCACGTTCCGGGTGATCGTCTCGCGCATGGGACAGCCGGAGACGGTGAGGTACACCGTGACAGCGACCACACCGTCAGGATCGATGTCGACCGATTTCACCATGCCCAGCTCGGTGATCGGACGGTGGATCTCGGGGTCGTTCACTGTCGCCAGTGCCTCAAGCACCGCGTCTTCCGTAGCCATACATCGATAGTACGGGTGCGCGCAGCGCTTCCTGCAAGGGTGGTGGTGGGCGACGGGAGGGCGGTACGGCGCCTCACCGTACGCGCGGGTAGCTCCGTCAGCGGTCTTCGTCACTCTCGGCGGAGAGCAGGGCCCGGCGGTCGTCCAGGTCCTTCACCAGGTCCTCCAGCTCGGACCGGATCCAGTCCCGGGTGGCCACCTCGCCGAGGCCCATCCGCAGCGCCGCGATCTCCCTGGTCAGGTACTCGGTGTCGGCGATGGAGCGCTCGTTCTGCTTGCGGTCCTGCTCGTGCGTGACCCGGTCCCGGTCGTCCTGCCTGTTCTGCGCGAGCAGGATCAGCGGAGCCGCGTACGACGCCTGGAGCGACAGCATCAGGGTCAGGAAGATGAACGGGTACTGGTCGAACCGCAGGTGTTCGGGCGCGAAGATGTTCCACGCCACCCACACGATGATGATCAGCGTCATCCAGACGATGAACCGGCCGGTGCCCAGGAAGCGCGCGATGCGCTCCGAGAACCGGCCGAACGCCTCGGGGTCGTACTCCGGAAGCAGCCGCCGGCGCGGCGCCTTCGGCTGGTCGAGCCGGTTCCTCGGGGTACGGGTCAGCGCCGTCGAGCCGTTCGACGCGCGGGCGCGGTCGTCACCGGTCACGGAGCACCCCCTCACGGCCGTGGAAGTCCGTCTCCCGCCAGTCCTCCGGCAGCAGGTGGTCCAGCACGTCGTCCACGGTCACCGCGCCCAGCAGCGAACCGCTCTCGTCCACCACCGGCACCGACACCAGGTTGTACGCCGCCAGATAGCTGGTCACCACCGACAGCGGGGTGTCCGGCGGCAGCGGCACCAGATCGCTGTCCAGGAGCGAGCTGACCAGGGTGAACGGCGGGTCCCGCAGCAGCCGCTGGAAGTGCACGGTGCCCAGGTACTTGCCCGTCGGCGTCTCGTCCGGCGACCGGCACACGTACACCTGTGCGGCCAGCGCCGGGGACAGGTCCGACTGGCGCACCCGGGCCAGCGCGTCGGCCACCGTGGCGTCCGGGCGCAGGATGACCGGCTCCGTCGTCATCAGGCCGCCCGCGGTGCGCTCCTCGTACGACATCAGCCGCCGCACGTCCGCCGCGTCGCCGGGGCGCATCAGCGTCAGCAGCCGTTCCTTGTCCTCCTCGGGCAGCTCGGAGAGCAGGTCGGCCGCGTCGTCCGGGTCCATCGCCTCCAGGACGTCTGCCGCGCGCTCCTCCTGGAGCTTGCCGATGATCTCCACCTGGTCGTCCTCGGGCAGCTCCTCCAGGACGTCGGCGAGCCGGTCGTCGTCCAGTGCCGCCGCGACCTCCGCCCGGCGCTTCGGGGTCAGGTGGTGCAGCGCGTTGGCCACGTCGGCGGGGCGCAGCTTCTCGAAGGTGGCCACCAGGGACTCGGCGCCCTGCCCGTGTTCCTCCAGCGAGAAACCTTTCACCGCCGACCACTCGACGGTCAGCGTCTCGCCCTTGCGGCGCAGCGCCCCGCCCCGGCCCTTGCGGACGAAGTACTTGTCGATCTCCCAGTCGCGGCGGGCGGGCAGCTGCTGGATGGCCACGTCCAGGATGGTGACCTCCTCGTCCGTCTCCACCAGACGCACCCGGCGGTCCAGGAACTCGCCGAGCACCAGGCGTTCGGTGGGCCGCTGTTCGAAGCGGCGCATGTTGACCACGCCCGTGGTGATCACCTGCCCCGACTCCACGCCCGTCACCCGGGTCATCGGCAGGAAGATCCGCCGCCGGCTCACCACCTCGACCACCATGCCGAGCAGCCGGGGCGGACGGCCGCCGACGCGGAGCATCGCGACCAGGTCGCGGACGCGTCCCACCTGGTCGCCGTTGGGGTCGAAGACCGGCACACCGGACAGATGCGAGACGAACACCCGGGGCGTCACCGGTGTCATCCCGCACCTCCTCGCTCGCCTCGGACGGCCCCCGGCCGCCCGCTTCCGACAGTTATCGCGCTGTTATGACGTGATCAGGCTAGCCCGTGCGCACGCGGACCGCCCCGGCTGGCCGTCCGTACGGCTCCGGGTCCGATGGCGTAGGCCACCCGGGTACGCTGCCGTCTGCCACCCCCCACCATGGATACGAGAGGCAGTGCGCCTGTGACCTCTTCCGCCCCGGCCGTACGGGCCCGCCGCCGGAACGCGTTCCTCGCCGTCACGCTGTGCGCGGGGCTGACCGCGGCGCTGACCGCCTGCGGGAGCGAGGACCCGGACGAGGGGACCAACGGCGTCGGCAAGCTCTCCGCGCCGGAGATCGAGAAGAAGGCGCAGGCCGCGACGGACTCCGCCGACGCGGTGCGGCTCGCCGGGACGCTGGTCAGCAAGGGCGGCACGTACAAGATCGACATGCGGCTCAAGGACCAGGGCGGCGCGGGCTCCGTCACCTCGAAGAACAGCACCTTCACGCTGCTGCGGATCGGCGACGAGCTCTATCTCAAGGCCGACGCCGGTTTCTGGAGCCACGACGGCAAGGACGGGGCGGACGGTGGCAAGGACGGCGCGGCGGCGGCGGACAAGCTGGAGGGCAAGTACGTCAAGGTCCCCGAGGGCGACCCCACGTACAAGCAGCTGAGCGGCTTCACCGACAAGAAGGTGCTGCTCGACGGGATGCTCACGCTGCACGGCGAGCTCACCAAGGGCGACCGCGACAAGGTCGCCGGGGTGCGCACGGTGCGGATCATGGGCGGCGAGGGCGCGGGCGGCGCGCTCGACGTGGCGCTGGAGGGCAAGCCGTATCCGTTGCGCTTCGCCCGGGGCGGCGGCGGAGGCGTGATCACGCTCGCCGACTGGGGCAAGGACTTCGCGCTGAAGGCCCCCGCGAAGGACGAGACCGTCGACTACGGCAAGCAGCTGCCGAAGACCTCGTCCTGAGACACCTTCATTTGCGCAGGGAGCGCTTCAGCAGACGCGGCAGGCCCGCCGGGACCGGCAGCCGGGTCGTCGCCGTCGTCGGCAGCGGTGCCGCGGCCCCGGAGGTCCCGGGCAGCTCGGTGCGCGCGTCGAGGGGTGTGAGCCGGACGACCCGGCACTCGCGCGCCCAGCGGTCCGTCAGCCGCTCCGCGTCCGGCGCGTTCAGCCGCTTGCCCTTCAGCTCGGCGACGGCGGCCTCCCACTCCTCGGAGTGCGGGGCGAGCACGGCGACCGAGGCGGACCAGGCGACGAGGCGGCCGCCCTTGTCCTTGCTGCGGACGGTCACCTCGGCGGTGGCGCCCTCGGTGAGCCCGGACGGCAGCGGCTGCTCGCCGGGGCCGTCGCCGACGAGGTGGGCGGCGCCCTCGTGCCATACGTGCCACAGGGCCCGCGCCGCGCCGGTGGAGCGCACCCAGACGAGGCCGGACTTCTTCGTGGCCTCCTCGACGAGGGCGGACCCGAGCAGCGTGTCAGCAGCAGTCATGGGCAGAGCTTAGACCGGCCGGTTTCAGAACGTCGGCGTACGGGAAGGGCTCAGAGCCATCCGTTGCGCTTGAGCATGCGGTGGATGGAGAAGCAGACCACGCCGATGAAGCCCAGCACCATCGGATAGCCGTACGTCCAGCGCAGCTCCGGCATGTGGTCGAAGTTCATGCCGTAGACCCCGCAGATCATCGTCGGCACGGCGACGATGGCCGCCCAGGACGTGATCTTGCGCATGTCCTCGTTCTGCGCGACGGTGGCCTGCGCCAGGTTGGCCTGGAGGATGGAGTTCAGCAGCTCGTCGAAGCCGATGACCTCTTCCTGGACCCGCACCAGGTGGTCGGCGACGTCCCGGAAGTACTTCTGGATGTCGGGGTCGATCAGCCGCATGGGCCGTTCGCTGAGCAGCTGCATCGGGCGCAGCAGCGGGGAGACGGCCCGCTTGAACTCCAGCACCTCGCGCTTGAGCTGGTAGATCCGTCCGGCGTCCGAGCCGCGCGCGCTTCCCTTGTCCGGGGTGGAGAAAACCTCGATCTCCACCTCGTCGATGTCGTCCTGCACGGCACCCGCCACCGCGATGTAGCCGTCGACCACATGGTCGGCGATGGAGTGCAGCACGGCGGAGGGGCCCTTGGCCAGCAGCTCGGGGTCCTCCTCCAGGCGGTGGCGCAGCGCGCGCAGCGAGCCGTGGCCGCCGTGCCGGACGGTGATGACGAAGTCCCGGCCGGTGAAGCACATGACCTCGCCGGTCTCCACGACCTCGCTGGTCGCGGTCAGTTCGGCGTGCTCGACGTAGTGGATGGTCTTGAAGACGGTGAACAGCGTGTCGTCGTAGCGCTCCAGCTTCGGGCGCTGGTGGGCGTGGACCGCGTCCTCCACGGCCAGCGGGTGCAGCCCGAACTCCCGGGCGATGCCCGCGAATTCCTCCTCGGTCGGCTCGTGCAGCCCGATCCAGGCGAAGCCGCCCTTCTCGCGGACCCGCAGCATGGCCTCGCGGGCGGTGCGGCAGGTGCCGTCCGCCTCGGCGAGCCGGCGGCCGTCTCGGTAGACCGCGCAGTCGACCACCGCGCTGGAGGCGGACGGGTCGCGGGTGGCGTCGTAGCCGTTGTGCAGGGGGGCGCTCTTGCGCAGGGAGGGGCGCACGACGGCGCGCAGGTCACGGATCATCGACATGGCTGGCTCCTTCACGGAGGGCCGTCGTCGGAGGGCCTGGAACAGCCCGGAATGGGGACGTGGACTCACATCCGCAAAGCGGGCGGCACCGCGGCGGCACGATGACGGCGTTCGCTACAGACAGGCAAAAAGACGTGCTCTTCCGTCATGCGACATGCCAGGGCCCGACCGGGTGTCAGATCACACGGAGGGGCGTCCGGTGGAAGAGCGGTTGGTACTGCACGATCGACTCGGATCCACCGCAGCCCCACCTCCTCCTGCCGGTCCCCCGTGGGGGATGACGTAGCGCCGGGACTTGAGAGCGACGCTTCAGCGTGCTGTCCCGGGCCGACACCCCAGGCTAGCAGCCGGTAGAGGGCCAATCCCTTACTTTGCCCGTTCCATACGCGACCTATGCTCGCGGCATGGCAGAAATTCTTGCTCTGGTCGAGGCTCGTCTGCGGACGGCCCTGGGTGAACCGGACGCACGTGCGGCAGTGACGTTTCTCGGGACTGACCGGATCGAGGTGCTCCGGTTCATCGACGGCGACCTCGTGCGGTACGCCACGCTCGGTATGTCCGCCCAGCCGATGTCCGACCCGACGGCCGTCGTGGCCGACCCGCTGAAGGGTCCGCGCGCCGAGCTGATCCTGTCGGTACGCGGCGGCCTGGCCGACACCGACCAGGTGCTGCGCAAGCTCGCGGTGCTCGCGGCCTCGCCCCAGGTGGAGGGCCTGGTCGTGGCGCCCGGTGCCTCGCTGGACGTCGGCGAACCGCTGTGGCCGGGCGCGCCGTTCACCTCGGTGCTGGTCGCGGAGAGCGGGGGGCTGGTCGAGGATCTGGACTTGGACGAGCCGCTGGAGCCGGTGCGCTTTCTGCCGCTCCTGCCGATGACGCAGAACGAGGCCGCCTGGAAGCGGGTCCGGGGTGCGCAGGAGCTCCAGGAGAAATGGCTGTCGCAGGGGACCGACCTGCGCGATCCCCTGCGACGTTCCGCCGGTCTGGACTGACGGCGTCAGCCGGCGAAGACCGTGACGCCGTCCTCCGTGGCGTGCTTCGGCTCCAGCTCCTCGGCCTCGTGGGTCAGCGCGGAGCGCCGTACCCAGACCACGATCGCACCGGTCACCGAGGCGCCGGCGGCGACCACGAACGGGATGTGGATGTTGCTCCACTCCTCGACCTTCGGGGCCAGGTAGGGCGCCGCGGCGGCGGCGAACCAGCGGACGAAGTTGTAGCCCGCGCTGGCCACCGGGCGCGGCGCGTCCGAGACACCCAGCGCCAGCTCCGTGTACACGGTGTTGTTCATGCCGATCAGCGCACCGGACACGATGGTGCAGACGATGGCCGTGGTGTGGCTTCCGTAACCGAGGACCACCAGGTCGGCGGCGAGCAGCACCAGCGAGGCGCCGAGCACCTTGAGCGAGCCGAACCGCTGCTGGAGCCGGGGCGCGACGAGCACCGAGAAGACCGCGAGCAGCAGGCCCCAGGCGAAGAAGACGGCACCGGACTTGTACGGCGTCATGTCCAGCACGAACGGGGTGAACGCCAGGATCGTGAAGAAGGCGTAGTTGTAGAAGAACGCGGACGCGGCGACGGAGGCGAGCCCGCCGTGGCCGAGCGCCTTGACCGGGTCGAGCAGTGAGGTCTTACGGGCGGGCCTGGGCTGCTCCTTCAGGAACGCCGTGATGCAGACGAAGCCGATCGCCATCAGCGCGGCCGTCCCGAAGAACGGGTAGCGCCAGCTGGCGTCCCCGAGCAGGGCGCCGAGCAGCGGCCCGCACGCCATGCCGAGGCCGAGCGCCGACTCGTACAGCAGGATCGCCGCCGAGCTGCCGCCGGCCGCCGCGCCGACGATCACCGCGAGCGCGGTCGAGACGAACAGCGCGTTGCCGAGGCCCCAGCCGGCCCGGAAGCCGACCAGCTCGCCGACGGACGACGAGGTGCCGGAGAGCGCCGCGAAGACCACCACGAGCGCCAGCCCGGCCAGCAGCGTCTTGCGGCCGCCGATCCGGCTGGAGACGAAGCCGGTCACGAGCATCGCGACGGCGGTGATCAGGAAGTACGAGGTGAAGAGCAGCGACACCTGGCTCGGCGTCGCGTCCAGGCCCTTGGCGATGGACGGCAGGATCGGGTCCACCAGGCCGATGCCCATGAAGGCCACGACGGACGCGCCCGCCGTGGCCCAGACGGCCTTCGGCTGGCGCAGGATGCTGACCGGCTCCTGGTTGAACGGATCCTCTCCCGTTACTGCCTCTGACGGCATGGGCCTCTTCCTCTCCGTCGGCTCCACTGGATCGATGTGTTATGCACAGAATAAGTTAGAGAAGCTAATGAATGCAAGTTACATCTAAATTCCCCGGTGGTGGCCCGGTGGCCGGGACGCGCGCGGGGTAGAGGGGCCTGGTGCGCGGCGCGCGAGGGTGATCGTCCTTGACGCGGCGACGGCCGGAGAGGACCGTAAGAAGGTATGAGGGGCGAACCAAGTTGCCCGAAGTGCGGAGGCCGGGTCAGGGCGCCCGGGCTCTTCGCCGACACCTGGCAGTGCGCCGAGCACGGCAGCGTGCACCCGCTCCAGCCGGTCGTCCCGCCGAGCGTCGAGGCGCTCGGCGTGGTGGTGCACCGCGCACAGGTCCCCGTGTGGATGCCCTGGCCGCTCCCCGTCGGCTGGCTGTTCACCGGCGTCGCCTCGGCCGGGGACGACCGCACCGGCGGACGCGCCACCGCCGTCGCCTGCTCCGGACCCGGACCGCTCGGCGGCATGGGCGAACTGCTGCTCGTCGCCGAGGAGCTGGGCGTCGGGCTCGGCGCGCGGTACGCGGGCATCGACGGACCCGACCCCGGGCCCCTGCTGCGGGTGGACGGCCCCCCGGAATCCAAGGTGCTCGCCGCCGGACGACCCACCCCGCTCTGGCACGTCGGACACGCCCCCGCCGACCGCGCCGTCTTCGCGGGCGAAGCGTGCGGCCTGTGGCTGTGGGCCATCGTGTGGCCCGAGCAGTCCGGGCTGCTCATGTACGACGAGCTGGTGCTCACCGACCTGCGCGACGCCGGGGGAGAGGTCGACCTGGTGCCCTGCGGCGCCCTCACCCCCCGCCTCCTGACGGGCCCCTGAGCGCGGCCGGACCCAGCGCGCGCGCCGGTTATCCTTGAGCGTCCCCCTGTCCGGCCGCGAGCACTGGAGTACGAGTCGTGCGCATCGATCTGCACACCCACTCCACCGCGTCGGACGGCACGGACACCCCGGCCGAGCTGGTCCGCAATGCCGCCGCCGCGGGCCTCGACGTCGTCGCCCTCACCGACCACGACACCGTGCGCGGCCACGCCGAGGCCGCCGCCGCGCTCCCCGCAGGACTCACCCTCGTCACGGGCGCCGAGCTGTCCTGCCGCATCGACGGCGTGGGCCTGCACATGCTGGCGTACCTCTTCGACCCGGCCGAGCCCGCATTCGCCCGCGAGCGCGAGCTGGTCCGCGACGACCGGGTGCCGCGCGCCCGGACCATGGTCCGCAAGCTCCGGGAGCTGGGCGTCCCCGTCACCTGGGAGCAGGTCGCCCGGATCGCCGGCGACGGCTCGGTCGGCCGGCCGCATGTCGCCACCGCCCTCGTGGAGCTGGGCGTCGTCCCGACCGTGTCCGACGCCTTCACGCCCGACTGGCTCGGCGACGGCGGGCGCGCGTACGCGGAGAAGCACGAGCTGGACCCCTTCGACGCGATCCGGCTGGTCAAGGCCGCGGGCGGCGTCACCGTCTTCGCCCACCCGGCCGCCGTCAAACGCGGTCGTACGGTGCCCGAGGCGCGGATCGCCGAGCTGGCCGCCGCCGGGCTCGACGGCATCGAGGTCGACCACATGGACCACAACGAGCCGACCAGGACCCGGCTGCGCGCCCTCGCCCGCGAACTCGGGCTGCTGACGACCGGCTCCAGCGACTACCACGGCAGCCGCAAGACCGTGCAGCTCGGCGCGTACACCACCGACCCCGAGATCTACGGCGAGATCACCCGGCGCGCCACGGGGGCCTTCCCGGTGCCGGGCGCCGGCGGACCCGCCCCCGCGTAACGGCACCCGGGCCCCGCCCGCTCGTTTCTCCTTACGCCCCGCCGCCGTCCGGCATGTCCGGACGGCGGTGCGGTGCGCCTCCCTTCCCCGCGGTCAACCGCCGCACACCCGCTCACTCCCCACAAGGCTCACCCGTGTTCGACGTCGCTGTCTTTGGATCCCTTTTTCTCACCCTTTTTGTGATTATGGATCCGCCCGGAATCACTCCGATCTTCCTCGCCCTCACCGCCGGGCGCCCCGCCAAGGTGCAGCGCCGGATGGCCCTCCAGGCCGTCGCCGTCGCCTTCGGCGTCATCGCCGTCTTCGGCGTGCTCGGCCAGCAGATCCTGGACTACCTGCACGTCTCCGTACCGGCGCTGATGATCGCCGGCGGGCTGCTCCTGCTGCTCATCGCGCTCGACCTGCTGACCGGCAAGACCGACGAGCCGACGCAGACCAAGGACGTCAACGTCGCCCTCGTACCGCTCGGCATGCCGCTGCTCGCCGGGCCCGGCGCGATCGTCTCGGTGATCCTCGCCGTGCAGCACGCCGACAGCGTGGCGAGCCAGGTCTCCGTCTGGGCGGCGATCCTCGCCATGCACATCGTGCTCTGGCTGACCATGCGCTACTCGCTGCTGATCATCCGCGTCATCAAGGACGGCGGCGTCGTGCTCGTCACCAGGCTGGCCGGCATGATGCTGTCCGCCATCGCCGTGCAGCAGATCATCAACGGCGTCACCCAGGTCATCCAGGGCGGCTGAGCGGCCCCCGGACGCAACAGCGCCCCCGCACGATCGTTTCGTGCGGGGGCGCCTCGTCTTCGTTACGACGGCAACTCACATCGGCAAAATATTACGAAGCCGGACTTTCGGCCGGGCGGATATAGATGCGCTGGCCCGTAGCCGCGGCCTGCTGCACGATCCGCTTGACGGAGGCGGCGTCCACAACGGTGCTGTCCACGGCGGTACCGTCGACATCGTCGAGTCGCGTGATCTCGAAGCGCACAAGGCTTCCCTTCGTCTGATCCTCCTGCTGGAGAACTACTGGGAGGACGGTGTCCCGTCCGCAAGGATGAGGAGCGCCAGGCATGCCTGTCGTGCGCCCCACGGTGGATACAACGACTTGCCTCCTGCAATCATTCCCTACGCTAAGGAAATTTTTCGGATGTCTAAGTACCGGCCGGTAATCAGGCGTGCGGGCGCGACGGGACGCGCATGAACGACGTGGAGATCGGCGAGCGGCTGGACCGCACCAACGCCCTGCTCGAACGCGTGCTCGCCGAGGTCTCGAAGACCCCCTCGACCCACGCGATCTTCGTGGACGCGGGCTATGTGTACGCCGCCGCCGGGCTGCTCGTCACCGGCACCGAGGACCGGCGCTCCTTCGACCTCGACGCCGAGGGGCTGATCGAGGCGTTCATCGACAAGGCCCGCACCATCTTCGCGGACAGCAGACTGCTGCGCGTGTACTGGTACGACGGGGCCAGGCGCCGCATCCACACCACCGAGCAGCAGACCATCGCCGAACTCCCCGACGTCAAGGTCAGGCTCGGCAACCTCAACGCCAACAACCAGCAGAAGGGCGTCGACTCCCTCATCCGCACCGACCTGGAGTCGCTGGCCCGCCACCGCGCCATCAGCGACGCCGCGCTCGTCGGCGGCGACGAGGACCTGGTCTCGGCCGTCGAGGCCGCGCAGGGCTACGGCGCCCGCGTCCACCTCTGGGGCATCGAGGCGGGCGAGGGGCGCAACCAGGCGGAACCGCTGCTCTGGGAGGTGGACAGCCAGCGCACCTTCGACCTGGACTTCTGCCGCCCCTACGTGACCAGACGCCCCGTCACCACATACGAGGACGACGCCCCCGTGCCCTCCCGCGAGGACGTCCACTTCGTCGGCGCGCAGATCGCGGCGGCCTGGCTCGCCGCGCGCGGCCGGGAATCCCTGGCCGACCTGCTGCCCGGCCACCCCTTCCTGCCGGGCTCGGTCGACCAGGACCTGCTGCACGAGGCCGAACGCCTCCTCCAGCGCTCTCTGCGCGGCCACCCCCCATTGCGCCGGGCCCTGCGCGACGGCTTCTGGCAGCACCTCCAGTCCCGGTACTGAAAGCCGCGGTGCTTGGGGCCCGCCGGTACGGGGAAGGGCTACAGGCCGTCCCAGAAGGCGGCGAGCGCGGCGGCGGTCTCCTCAGGGCGGCCCGTGTTGGGGGAGTGCTCGGCGCCCGCGATCCGGGTCCGGCGCGCCCCGAGACGTACCGCCATCCCGTCCAGCACCGGCACCGGCCAGACGTCGTCCACCTCGCCGGAGATGACATGGACCGGCAGCCCGGTCGCGGCGAGCTCGGCCACCCGGTCCGGCTCGGTGGCCAGCTGACGGCCCGTCGCGATCAGCTGGGCCGGCCGGTGGAGCAGCCAGCGGCGCCGCAGGTCCTCGCCGCCCGTCTCCGCCTCGGCCGGCGGGTCGAAGGCGCGCATCGCGTCCCAGACCGTGCTCATGGTCATGGTGGCCAGCGCGTCACCGAGGATCTTCAGCTTGACCTGCTGCGCCTCGACCACCTCGGCGGGCCCGGAGGACATCAGGGTCAGCGAGCGGAACGGCGCCGCGTCCCGCAGGACAGCGGCCCGGCAGAGCTGTCCGCCGAGCGAGTGCCCCAGCAGATGCACCCCGCCCCCGGTCTCGCTCCCGGTGGCGCCCCCGTTTTCGCCGGCGCCGAGCGCGGCCGTCTGTGCGAGCACATCACGGGCCAGCTCCTCCTGCGCGTACTCCTGGAGGTCGTCCGTCCCCGGGCTCTCGAACTGCCCGCGTCCGTCGACGGCGACGGCCCGGTAGCCGGCCTCCGCGAGCGGTTCGAGCAGCGCGATGAAGTCCTCCTTGCTGCCGGTGTACCCGGGCACCAGCAGGATGGTGCCGCGCGGGGTCCCGGCGGGGGCCGCGTCCAGCACGGCGAAGTTCCCGCGCGCGGTGGACAGCGCACGGGCGCGGGCGCAGGAGGGCGGGATGAAGGTGGGTGGCCGGCTCATGGAACGAGGTTAATTCGTCCCGCGCGTACGCGAACGACGGGCGGCCCCGGGGAGAGTTCCCCGGGGCCGCCCGTCAGCTGCTGCGTGGTCCGCTCAGCCCTCGGCCTTCGCGGTGGCGCGCGGTGCCCGGCGCCGGCGCGGCTTGGCCTCGCCCTCGGCGGCCGCGGTCTCCGCCACGGCCTCCGTCTTCGGCTTGGACGCCGTGCGTGTACGACGACGGACCGGCTCGGGCTCGGAGATCGGCGCGATCTGGAAGTCGACCTCGTCCTCGGCGGGCTTGATCACCCGGCGACGGCGCGGCCGGGTGACGGCGGGCGCCTCCGGCTCGGCCGCCGGCGCGGCCTGGACCACGGCCTCCTCGGTCACCGGCTTGGCCGCGCGGGCCCGGCGACGACGCGGCTTGGCCTCGTCCTCGGCAGTCGCGCTCTCCGCGACGGCCTCGGCGGCGACGGTCTCCGCCACGGCCTCCGTCTTCGGCTTGGCGCTCCGGGTCCGGGTGCGCTTCTTCGGCGCGGCCTCGGCCTCCGGCTCGGCCACCACGGCCGCGGGGGCCTCGGCCACGGCGACCGCGGCCTGGGCGGCGACGGCCTCCGCCGCGATGGCCTCCGCCGCACCGGCACGGGTGCGCCGGCGGCGGCGCGGGGTGCGCGGGGCGTCGGCCACCGCTTCCGCACCGGCCTCGGCGGCCGGGGCGGGCACGGTCGCGGTGCCCTCGGCGACCGACGCGCCACCACGGGTGCGACGGCGCTGACGCGGGGTGCGCGGGGCCCGCTCCTCGCGGGCGGCCGGCGGGGCGGACTTGCGGCCGCGGCCGCCCGTCTCGCCCAGGTCCTCGATCTCCTCGGCCCCGAGACCGGCGCGGGTGCGCTCGGCGCGCGGCAGGACACCCTTGGTGCCGGCCGGGATGGCCAGGTCCTCGTACAGGTGCGGGGAGGTGGAGTACGTCTCGGCCGGGTCCGGGAAGCTCAGGTCCAGGGCCTTGTTGATCAGCTGCCAGCGCGGGATGTCGTCCCAGTCGACCAGCGTGATCGCGATGCCCTTGGCGCCCGCGCGGCCGGTGCGGCCGATGCGGTGCAGATAGGTCTTCTCGTCCTCGGGGGACTGGTAGTTGATGACGTGCGTCACACCCTCGACGTCGATGCCGCGGGCGGCGACGTCGGTGCAGACCAGCACGTCGACCTTGCCGTTGCGGAAGGCGCGCAGGGCCTGCTCGCGGGCTCCCTGGCCGAGGTCGCCGTGGACCGCGCCGGAGGCGAAGCCGCGCCGTTCCAGCTGCTCGGCGATGTCCGCCGCGGTGCGCTTGGTGCGGCAGAAGATCATCGCGAGCCCGCGGCCCTCGGCCTGGAGGATGCGCGCGACCATCTCGGGCTTGTCCATCGAGTGGGCGCGGTAGACGTACTGCGCCGTGTTCTTGACGGTCGTGCCCTCGTCGTCGGGCGAGGTGGCGTTGATGTGCGTCGGCTGCGACATGTAGCGGCGGGCCAGCGAGATGACCGCGCCCGGCATGGTGGCCGAGAACAGCATGGTCTGGCGCTTCGCCGGCAGCATCGTGATGATGCGCTCGACGTCGGGCAGGAAGCCCAGGTCCAGCATCTCGTCGGCCTCGTCGAGGACGAGCGCGCGGACCTTGGACAGGTCCAGCTTGCGCTGGCCCGCGAGGTCGAGCAGCCGGCCGGGGGTGCCGACGATCACGTCGACGCCCTTCTTCAGGGCCTCGACCTGGGGCTCGTAGGCCCGGCCGCCGTAGATCGCGAGGACCCGTACGTTGCGCACCTTGCCGGCGGTGAGCAGGTCGTTGGTGACCTGCTGGCACAGCTCGCGGGTGGGCACCACGATGAGGGCCTGCGGGGAGTCGGTCAGCTCCTCCGGCTTCGCGCGGCCCGCTTCGACGTCGGCGAGGACGGTGACGCGCTCAAGGAGCGGGAGGCCGAAGCCGAGCGTCTTGCCGGTGCCGGTCTTGGCCTGGCCGATGACGTCGGAGCCGGAGAGGGCGACCGGGAGCGTCAGCTCCTGGATGGGAAAGGGGGACGTGATGCCGACGGCCTCAAGGGCCTCGGCCGTCTCGGAAAGAATCCCGAGGTCTCGGAACGTAGTCAGGGTGCTGCCTCTTCTGTGAGACGCGGTCCGAGGCGAACGAAGGGGGTCGTACCGTGCCGGGGTTGGTCATCCGGCGGATGTGCCGGGTGGCGCGGGACCACTGCCGTCGCTCGAGCGCTCGTGCCGCTGAGGGGGCCCCTCATCTGCGGTCGTACGTGTGCACACACCGCGTGGAGGGCTGTCGGGTCGGAGCCGATCGGGCCACCGACCGGGCATCCTCATTCAATTTCGCGCCACGAGCAGATGCAAAGTGCTCAGTAAGCGCATTACCACTGTACCCCGGATCCGCGCATCTGTGTTGGGCGAATGCGGCGGAACGGTGTGACGTCGGTCGTCGGGCGGGCCCTTACGCCGCTGCCCGGGCGGGCTATTCTGCGCTGCATGGAGACGCCTGACAACGCCAATGAAGCCCCCGCGACGACCAGAATCGCCGACCAGGACTGGGCCACCGCGTCCGAGCAGCCGCAGTACCGGGCCGCCGTCGTGGATCTGCTGGGCGCCCTCGCCTACGGGGAGCTCGCGGCCTTCGAGCGGCTGGCCGAGGACGCCAAGCTGGCGCCGACGCTGGCCGACAAGGCGGAGCTGGCGAAGATGGCGTCCGCCGAGTTCCACCACTTCGAGCGGCTGACGGAGCGGCTGACCGCCATCGAGGTCGAGCCGACCGCCGCCATGGAGCCCTTCGCCCGGGCGCTGGACGACTTCCACCGCCAGACCGCCCCTTCGGACTGGCTGGAGGGCCTGGTCAAGGCGTACGTCGGCGACTCGATCGCCAGCGACTTCTACCGGGAGGTCGCGGTCCGCCTGGACTCCGACACCCGCTCGCTCGTCCTGGCGGTGCTGGACGACACGGGCCACGGCAACTTCGCCGTCGAGAAGGTGCGCGCCGCGATCGAGGCGGACCCGAGGGTCGGCGGCCGGCTGGCGCTGTGGGCGCGGCGGCTGATGGGCGAGGCGCTGTCGCAGGCGCAGCGCGTGGTCGCGGACCGGGACGCGCTGTCGACGATGCTGGTCGGCGGGGTCGCCGACGGCTTCGACCTGGCGGAGGTGGGCCGGATGTTCTCCCGGATCACCGAGGCGCACACCAAGCGCATGGCCGCCCTGGGGCTGGCCGCGTAACGGACCGGCGGGTCAGGCGGCGGCCGAGCGGCGCAGCCGGCGGCTGCGGGGGCGGATCAGCAGGGACACCGTCACGGCGGCGATCAGCACGGCGCCCACCACGACGGGCGCCGCATGGTCCGGGCCGAGCACCGAGTGCATCAGGGACGCGCCGAACAGGCCGCCGAGCGCCCCCGTGCCGAACACGGTCCGGCGGGCCGGCAGCCGGCCGGGGAGCGAGCGCAGCGCCGCCCAGGAAAGGGCCACTCCGAGTACGACGGCGCTCACGGTTTCCAGGATCACGGACGATCACCTCGCAGGTATGCGGAACGGGCGCTTCGGTCCTGCTGGTACTACCCGTGAGCGACCGCTCACAACCCTCCCGCGCACAGGCTTCGCTCAGCCGCCGCACAGCCGGCCCCGGACACGAGAGCGGCCCGGCGGGAAATTCCCACCGGGCCGCTTCTCGCGTTCGTACGCTCTACAGCGCGCCGAACCCCACCCGCCGGGTGCTGGGCTCGCCGATCTCCACATAGGCGATCCGGTCGGCCGGCACCAGGACCTTGCGGCCCTTCTCGTCCGTGAGGCTGAGCAGCCGCGCCTTGCCGGAGAGCGCCTCGGACACCGCGCTCTCGACCTCTTCGGCGGAAAGCCCGCTCTCCAGAACGATCTCCCGGGGCGTGTGCTGCACCCCGATCTTGACCTCCACGGCTATGTCCCTCCGACGGTCAGTCCCTGCGCGGTGAGCCGCGCCGTACGCAGCACACATTAGCCCGCTGAGGGGACTCGTCAGGGCTCCCCGGGGCACGCCCGCAGCGAACACGGGCGGGCGCCGGGCGGTCAGTGCTGATCGATGCCGTGCAGGGGGAAGCCGGCGATGCCGCGCCAGGCCAGCGAGGTGAGCAGCTGGACCGCGGTGTCGCGCGGAATGGCCGACTGGCTGGACAGCCAGTAGCGGGCGACCACCTGGGACACCCCGCCGAGGCCCACCGCGAGAAGCATGGACTCGTCCTTGGACAGGCCCGTGTCGCCCGCGATCACGTCGGAGATCGCCTCGGCGCACTGGAGCGAGACCCGGTCCACGCGCTCGCGCACGGCGGGCTCGTTGGTCAGGTCGGACTCGAAGACCAGCCGGAAGGCGCCGCCCTCGTCCTCCACGTAAGCGAAGTACGCGTCCATCGTGGCGGCGACGCGCAGCTTGTTGTCCGTGGTCGACGCCAGGGCCGTGCGCACCGCCTGGAGCAGCGACTCGCAGTGCTGGTCGAGAAGGGCCAGGTAGAGCTCCAGCTTGCCCGGGAAGTGCTGGTAGAGCACCGGCTTGCTGACCCCGGCGCGCTCCGCGATGTCGTCCATCGCCGCGGAGTGGTAACCCTGCGCGACGAAGACCTCCTGCGCGGCTCCCAGCAGCTGGTTGCGTCGGGCGCGGCGGGGCAGGCGAGTGCCCCGCGGGCGCGCCGCCTCGGTCTGCTCGATGGCTGTCACGCCGCCTCCCAAATTCGTGGTCCGACACAGCCGTTCCGTACGTGCCGCGCCATACCGACATCGTACTTTTGGGTAACCCCGGTATGCGCGGCGCGGACGCAGAATTTCACGGACCGGACGGCTGCGGTAGCCGCAGACCGCCCCTTCCCGTGCGCAGAGCGGGACGTATCAGCGGTAATCGTCCTCATCCTGGGGGACCACGCGGGCCTGGTCCGCCGCGTCCGCCTCGCTGGCGCCGCTGCGGTCGAGGTCCGTGAGCGGTTCGTCGCTCTCCGGACGGAGGTCGGTGTGCTGCTCGGCGGCGTCCGCCTCGGGCGTCTCCTGGTCGGGCTCGTCCGGCTGGACGCCCTCGAAGGTCTCCGGCTCCCTCGGGTCGACCGTCATGGTGACTCCCTTCCTCGGTTCGAGCCTATGAGGTACCCGGTGAAGCCGCTATACGATCGTGTGACGGCGAACACATGAACCCCGGTGTGATCATCTCGTAACATTGCCGCATGTCTTCGACCGAGCTGCCGGGAGTCCGCGCCGCCGCCGCGGCGGTGTCGCCCACGGTGAGCGCCGTCCGGGTCGCGGCGGGGGAGCGGCTGCGCTCCGTCGAACTGCCCGGGCTGACGCTCACCGTCCGTTCGCGGCCGTCCCGGGGGCCCGGGCTGCCGCCCGCCCTCTTCGTGCACGGCCTCGGCGGCTCCTCGCAGAACTGGTCGGCCCTGATGCCGCTGCTGGAGGACCTGGCCGACTGCGAGGCGGTCGACCTGCCCGGCTTCGGTGACTCGCCGCCCCCGGACGACGGCAATTACTCGGTCACCGGACACGCCCGCGCGGTCATCCGTCTGCTGGACGCCCAGGAGCGCGGCCCCGTCCATCTGTTCGGCAACTCGATGGGCGGCGCGGTCGCCACCCGGGTCGCCGCGGTCCGCCCCGACCTGGTGCGTACGCTCACGCTGGTCTCGCCCGCGCTCCCGGAGATCCGGGTCCAGCGCACGGCCGCCCCGACCGCCCTGCTCGCACTGCCGGGCGTCGCCTCCCTGTTCGCCCGGCTCTCCCGGGACTGGACCGCGGAGGAACGCACCCGCGGAGTCATGGCACTCTGTTACGGCGATCCGGCACGGGTCTCCGAGACGGGCTTCCGCGACGCGGTGGCCGAAATGGAGCGCCGGCTGGAACTGCCGTACTTCTGGGACGCCATGGCGCGTTCCGCCCGTGGCATCGTCGACGCGTACACGCTGGGCGGACAGCACGGGCTGTGGCGCCAGGCCGAGCGGGTGCTCGCGCCGACCCAGCTGGTGTACGGCGGACGGGACCGGCTCGTCTCGTTCCGGATGGCCCGCAGGGCGTCCGCGGCCTTCCGCGACGCGCGCCTGCTGACACTGCCCGATGCCGGGCACGTGGCGATGATGGAGTACCCGGAGGCGGTCGCCCAGGCGTTCCGGGAATTGCTCGACGAATGCGGCGGGAGCTGATCCAGGGCGTGGGACGACACAGCCGGAAGGGCCCTGCGCCCAGCGCGCCCGTGACGGGGCAGGCGGAGCCGGACGAAGCGGGGCGCGAGGCCGCCCGGCCCGTCGCCGGCACCGGACGGCGCAGACGGCAGGCGGGACCCGCGCCCTTCGCGGGAGCGCCCGAGGTGCGCGGCGGTCACCCCGAACAGCGTGAACCGGGCGGCGGCTGGGGTGCGGGCCCCATGCGCGCCCCTTCCCGCCCCGGCCTCCAGGCGCCCGCGCCCGGCGCGCGCCCCGGCGCCCCGAACCACCAGCAGGCCACCGGCACCCGGCCGCTGATACCGGGCCCGCGGCGCGAGTTCGTGGAAGCCTTCGACAGCCCGCCCGCACCGCCCGCCCCCTCGGACCCGCACCGGCGCGGCCCGGTGGCCGAGGACCCGTACCGCTCCGTCACCGACTGGGACACCCGCGAGCCGGAGACCCGGCACGACGAGGACGCGGCCCCGGTCAGGGAGGCCAAGGGCGGCAAGGGCCGTACGTTCACCGGTATCGCGGCCGCCGCGGTGACCACCGTCCTCGCGGTCGTGGTGGCCGGGCAGGTCGCCCACGACAGCACCTCGGGGAACGGCGCCGCGCAGGCCACCGAGGTGGACCGGGACGACACGGACGACGCCTCCCGTTCGGACAGCCGTACGACCCCCTCGCCCGAAGCGGTGGCGGTCAAGCCCCTGACGTACGACCAGAAAATGGCCAAGCCCTATCCGCTCTCACCGGCGCTGACGGGCCCGGGGAAGTTCGAGACCGTGCCCGGCACCGCCGAGGCGCCCGGCAAGGGGGCGGTCCACCGCTACCGGATCGACGTGGAGAAGGGCCTCGGGCTCGACGCCGAACTGTTCGCGCAGGCCGTCCAGAAGATCCTGAACGACGACCGGAGCTGGGCGCACGACGGCGATATGACCTTCGAACGGATCTCCGAGGGCAAGCCGGACTTCGTCATCACCCTGGCCAGCCCCGGCACCACCGGGAAGTGGTGCGCCAAGTCCGGCCTGGACACCATGGAGGACAACGTCTCCTGCGACTCGGCCGCCACCGAGCGCGTGATGATCAACGCCTACCGCTGGGCGCAGGGTTCGGCCACCTTCGGACCGGACAAGCTGTACGCGTACCGGCAGATGCTCATCAACCACGAGGTCGGCCACCGGCTCGGCCACAATCACGCGAGCTGCCGGACGGAAGGCGCGCTCGCGCCGGTCATGCAGCAGCAGACCAAGACGCTGGATCTCAACGGCATCAAATGCCGCCCCAATCCGTGGGTCTACCCCACCGCTGAGTAACCCTCAGTTTCTATAGCGCGACAGAACGTCGTCGCGCCGGGAAAGTTACGCCGGTTCACCCCTTTCGGTGGCGCGATGGACAACCGTCCGTCGCGCCACCGGCGTATCCGCTTACGGTCGTCCCGCCGCGAGTCGCCGAAGGAACGGCGGCCGCTCACAAGGGAGATCGGGGGTGCGCTCGTGCGGATCGGACTGCTCACCGACGGTGGTTATCCGTACGCGACCGGTGAGGCCAGGCTCTGGTGCGACCGGCTCGTCCGCGGGCTCGCACAGCACGAGTACGACCTCTTCGCGCTCAGCCGTTCCGCCGAGCAGGAGGCGGCCGGCTGGGTCCGGCTCCCGCACCAGGTCGCCGGCGTGCGCACCGCGCCCCTGTGGACCGCCGACCAGGACACCCTCGGCCTGCACGCCCCCCGGGGACCGCTCGCCCGGCTGCTGACCGGCGGGGGCGCGCGGACATACGCCCGGCGCGAACGGCGGCGCTTCGCCGCGCACTTCGCGGACCTCGCGGCCTCCGTCTGCGCCGAATCCCGCCTCGCGGACGAGCGGTTCACCCGCGGGCTCTACGGCCTCGCCGAACTCGCCCGGGAACACGGCGGACTGCCCGCCGCCCTGCGCTCCGAGACGGCCGTGCGCATCCTGGAGGCCGCCTGCCGCGCCCCCGGCACCGGACGCACCGTGCAGACCGCCACCGTCACCGACCTGCTCGCCTTCACCGCCGAGCTGGACCGGGTGCTGCGCCCCCTCTCCCTCGACTGGTACGAGGACGACGGCCTCGGCGCCGTGGACCTCTGCCACGCGACGGCGGGCGGTGCCGCCGCACTGCCGGGGCTGCTGGCCAAACGCTTCTTCGAGGTGCCGCTGCTGGTCACCGAGTACGCCGTCCGGGTCCGGGCGCACTACCTCGCCTCGGGCGGTGCGCCGTGCAGCGCGCCGGTGCGCGCCCTCCTCGCCAACCTGCACGGACGGCTCGCCACCGAGGTGTACCGGCAGGCCGACCTCATCACCCCCGGCAACACCCACGCCCGCCGCTGGCAGGAGCGCTGCGGGGCCGACCCGGCGAAGCTGCGGACGGTGTACCCGGGCATGGAGGCGGCCCGGTTCGCCGCGCTCGGCGAGAGCGAGGACGACGGGGGGCCCGACACGCTGGTCTGGGTCGGCCGCATCGAGCCCGCCAAGGACCTGACCGGCCTTCTGCACGCCTTCGCCGAGGTGCGCCTCGCCGAGCCGGACGCCCGGCTGCGGATCATCGGCGCCCCGGCCCCGGGCCCCGCGGGCGCCGCCTGTCTGGCCCGCTGCCGCGCCCTGGCCGGCCGGCTCTTCCCCGAGGAGGACGCGGTCGGCTTCGAGGAGATCGGCGGGCCCGAGGTCCCGGAGCTGGCCCAGGCGTACGCGGCGGCCGGGGTCGTCGTCCTCTCCAGCGTGGTCGAGGGCTTCCCGATCAGCCTGGTCGAGGCGATGTTCTGCGGCCGGGCCACGGTGTCGACGGACGTCGGCGCGGTGGTCGAGGTCATCGGCGGTACGGGGCTCGTGGTCCCGCCGCGCAACCCCCGGGCGCTCGCGGACGCCTGCCTCGCGCTCCTGCGCGACCCCGAGCGCCGTGCCCGCCTGGGAGCGGCGGCGCGCGCCCGGGCGCTCGAACTCTTCACCGTCGACCAGAATCTCGCCGCCTTCCACGGCATCTACCTGGAGCTGATCGCCCGGGCGCCGGTACGCGAGAGGCCGCATCCCGCCCCGCACGACGGCCCGCGCCCCTTCGCCACCCCGCCGGAGGCCCATGTCCTGGGCCACTGGCCGGAGCGGGCGGGACCGGAGCACGCCGACCGCACCCCCAGCTGGGCGGGCGCCGGGAGCGGCGATGCGTAGCCACGAGACGGCAGCCCCGGCACCGGGCGAACAGCACCACGGAGGAACGACGATGAGCCGCGAGGGCCACCAGGGGGACGCCGCCCCGGCGGAGGAGGTCACGCCCGGGGAAGCGCCCGGGGAGGCGCCCGCGCGCGCCCCCGAAGTGGCGCACGCCCACCCCGCCGCCGCCCTGCGCAAGGCGGCCGTCGGACGGCGGGGGACCGCCGACCCGGTGCGGGCGCTCATGCACCGGCACCGGGAGCTGTGCGAACGGGCCGTCGACCCGCTGGAGATCGCCGCAGGGCTGGAGGCCCACGGGGTCACCGACCGCACCGCCGCCCGCTACCGGGACGTGTTCTCGCTCGCCGAGGAACTCTTCGCCCGGGTACCCGCGGTCGCGGGGGAGCCCGTGGCGGCGGGCCCCGCTCCGGCGCGCGACGTCACCACGCGCGCCGCCTGGTCCCTGCGCGCCCTGCTGCCCGGCGCCGCCTGCCTCGCGACCCTCGTCGCGCTCGGGCTGACCGACGGGGTGCTCGGCGGCGACGCCCGCCTCGCCCTCGCCTCCGCCGGGGCGCTCCTCGCGCTCACCGGCCTCGCCCTCACCCTGCGCACCGGCCCGCTCAGCGCCCGGGAGGGGGCGGGCTCGTCCGGCGCCGCCGCGCTCGGCGTCTGCTGGCTGCTCGGCTATGTCCTGTACGGCGACGACCTGCTCCACCAGGTCCTCAGCGGCGGCCCCGAGGGCCCCTGGACCCTGACCCCGGCACCCCTGCTCGGGCTCGCCGTCGCGGTCGCCCCGGCCGCCTGGTGCGCGCACCTCTTCGCCCTGGCCGCGCACCGCCGGCTGCACGGCAGCCATGCGCTGGAGGAGTTCGGGGCGGGCGTGCGCCCCCTGCTCTTCGGTGTCGTCGCGCTCTTCGCCTGCGCCCTCGCCGCACTGCTCTGCCTGGCCCGCCTCGGCTTCGGCACCGGCGGCTCACCGGCCGGGGCCGCCGCCCTCGGGATGCTGCTCCTGCTGGCCCGCCTGCTGACCGTCCACGGCTTCCCCGAACCCGCCGCCACCGGAATCGCCGCCGCCTGCGCCATGGAGGCCGCGGCCCCCGCCCTGATCCTGGCCGGGCGGCTGCCCGGGCTGCACGCGGCCGCCCGCCCCGTCGACGCCCTCATCGAGGCGGCGGGCCCCGGGGCCGTGCCCGTACTGGCCTGCGGCACCGCCGCGTTCGGCCTGCTGATCACCGCCGTCCTCGCCCTCTCCCGGGCCTCCGCCCACGCCGCCCCCTGAGGCGGCCCCCGATCCACCCGCGGAGCCGACGCCGCGGGCCGTCACCACCCGCACCGTACGCACCGACGCGTACGGGACAGCCCTCAAGGAGACACCGACATGACCCGCCAATCCCCCGCACCGGCAGCCCGCCGTCGGCCCTCAGGCCGGGGCGGTGCGCGATGAGGGTGCTGCTGCTCGGAGCCAACGGATTCATCGGCCGGTTCGTGGCCGACCGGCTGCTCGCCGACCCCGCCGTCCACCTCACGGCCCTCGGCCGCGGCGACGACGCCGACGTCCGGTTCGACCTCGCGACCGGCAGCCCCGGAGCGCTCACCCGCTTCCTGGACGCCGTCCACCCCGGGGTCGTCGTCAACTGCGCCGGCGCCACCCGGGGCGGTGCGCGCGACCTCACCCGGCACAACACCGTCGCCGTCGCCACCGTCTGCGAGGCGATGCGGCGCAGCCGCTGCACCGCCCGCCTGGTCCAGGTCGGCTGCGCCTCGGAGTACGGGCCCTCCCAGCCCGGGTCCTCCACCGCCGAGGACGCCATCCCGCGCCCCGGCGGCCCGTACGGCGTCAGCAAGCTCGCCGCCACCGAGCTGGTCCTCGGCTCCGGGCTCGACGCGGTCGTCCTGCGGGTCTTCTCGCCGGTCGGCCCCGGCACCCCGGCCGGCTCCCCGCTCGGCCGGCTCGCCGAGGCGATGCGCCGCACCATGCAGGCCGGCGACGGCGAGCTGAAGCTCAGCGGCCTCGGCGTGCAGCGGGACTTCGTGGACGTACGCGATGTGGCGCGGGCCGTGCACGCCGCCTCGCTCTCCGCCGCGCAGGGCGTCGTCAACATCGGCACCGGCCGGGCCGTCCGGCTGCGCGACACGGCGGCCGTCCTCGCCAAGGTCGCCGGATACGCCGGCGCGCTCCACGAGCTGGACACGCCCCCCGCCCGCCTCCCCATCGGCGCGCCCCGCACCTCCACCGAGTCGGTCATCGAACACCTCTCGGCCACCCCGTCCCCGTACCCGGACGGCTGCGGCGCCTGGCAGCAGGCCGATGTGCGCACCGCGCGGGACCGGCTCGGCTGGCGCCCCCGGATCAATCTGGAGGAATCGCTCGCCGACATCTGGATGGAGGCGGCGTGCCGTATCTGACCAGCACCGGCACCGCCCGGCGCACCAGCGGCGCCGACCGGCTCGGCTTCGGCGTCCCCGGCTACGCCCACCCGCTGCTCGCCCCCGCCGAGTGGGCCGAGCTGAGCCGCCCCGGCACCCCGCTGCACTGGGCCGTCCTCAACATCGACAACGGCCCCGGCAGCCGGCCCGACCCGCACTGCCTGGAGGCGGCCGGCCGGCTGCGCAACGCCCGCGCCCGCGCGCTGCGCGAGGGGGACCCGCTCGACGCCGTACGGGCCTATGGCGGCAGGCTGCTCGGGCAGCTCGATCTCGCCCACGGCACCCGGCCGTTCGGGGAACTGCTCGCCGACGCCCGGTCGTACCTGGACTGGTACCGGGTGGACGGCTTCTACCTGGACCGCTGCCCGGCCGGCCGCGCCGAGCTGCCCGCCGTGCGACGGCTCACCGGCACCCTGCGGGCCTTCCTGGGGAAGGACGACGGGCACCTCGTGCTGGGGCACGACACCCATCCGTATCCCGGTTACGCGGAGACGGGGGACCAGCTCGTCACGTTCCGGGGCGCGTGGAGCGACTACCGCTGGTCGCAGGTGGCGGAGTGGACCGCGGCCTACCCGCCCGGCCGCTTCGCACACTTCGTGCACGGCGTTCCGCGCACGCATCTGGAGGAGGCGATGCGCATCGCCCGCTGGCAGGGCGCCGGGACGATCTTCTTCACCGACCGCGGCGGCCGGTCCGGTCCGGGGAACGGCCGGAACGGTCAGGGACAAAGCGATCCATTCGCGGCACTGCCCAGGTACTGGGACGAAATCGTCTCGCGGATCGGACCCGGTATCTCGGAATGAGAGGGGGCGTGGCAGTGTTACGGGAAGAACAACCGTACGTAGTCGAAGTACGTAGAAACCGACCACCTGCATTGTTGAGGTTCCTGTGTCGCTGCCACCCCTGGTCGAGCCAGCTGCTGAGCTCACCGTCGACGAGGTCCGCAGGTACTCCCGCCACCTGATCATCCCGGATGTCGGGATGGACGGGCAGAAGCGGCTGAAGAACGCGAAGGTGCTCTGTGTCGGCGCCGGCGGCCTCGGTTCGCCGGCCCTGATGTACATGGCCGCCGCCGGTGTCGGCACGCTCGGCATCGTGGAGTTCGACGAGGTCGACGAGTCGAATCTCCAGCGCCAGGTCATCCACAGCCAGGGCGACATCGGCAAGTCCAAGGCCCAGTCGGCCAAGGAGACCGTCCAGGGCATCAACCCCCTGGTCAACGTGGTCCTTCACGAAGAGCGGCTCGAAGCCGAGAACGTGATGGACATCTTCTCCCAGTACGACCTGATCGTGGACGGCACGGACAACTTCGCCACCCGCTATCTCGTCAACGACGCCGCGGTCCTGCTGAACAAGCCCTACGTCTGGGGCTCGATCTACCGCTTCGACGGCCAGGCGTCCGTGTTCTGGTCCGAGCACGGTCCCTGCTACCGCTGCCTCTACCCGGAGCCGCCCCCGCCGGGCATGGTTCCGTCCTGCGCCGAGGGCGGCGTCCTCGGTGTGCTCTGCGCCTCCATCGGCTCGATCCAGGTCAACGAGGCCATCAAGCTGCTCGCCGGCATCGGCGACCCGCTGGTCGGCCGGCTGATGATCTACGACGCCCTGGAGATGCAGTACCGCCAGGTCAAGGTGCGCAAGGACCCCGACTGCGCGGTCTGCGGCGAGAACCCCACCGTCACCGAGCTCATCGACTACGAGGCGTTCTGCGGCGTCGTGTCGGAGGAGGCCCAAGAGGCGGCGGCCGGTTCGACCATCACTCCGAAGCAGCTCAAGGAGTGGATCGACGCCGACGAGAAGATCGAGATCATCGACGTCCGCGAGCCGAACGAGTACGAGATCGTCGCGATCCCGGGCTCCCGGCTGATCCCGAAGAACGAGTTCCTGATGGGCAACGCCCTCCAGGACCTTCCGCAGGACAGGCGCATCGTCCTGAACTGCAAGACGGGTGTCCGCAGTGCGGAAGTCCTCGCGGTCCTCAAGTCGGCGGGCTTCGCCGACGCGGTCCACGTGGGCGGCGGCGTGATCGGCTGGGTCAACCAGATCGAGCCCGAGAAGCCGGTCTACTAGCAGACCTCGAAGGGGCCGGTCCGCATCGCGCGGGCCGGCCCCTTCGGCGTTCACCGGTGCCGTTACGAGCAGGTCGTGCCGTCCGCCGGGACCTTCCCGTCCAGGAAGTACGCGTCCACGGCCGACGTCACACAGCTGTTGCCGCCGTACGCGCCGTGCCCCTCGCCCTTGTTGGAGAGCAGCACACCGACGCCCTCGCCCAGCTCGTCCGCCATCCGCCGGGCGCCCTCGTACGGTGTGGCCGGGTCGCCCGTCGTGCCCACGACCAGGATCGGACCGGCGCCCGGAGCGCTCGCCTCCGGATGGTCGTGCTCGCCCGCCACCGGCCAGCCGGAGCACCAGCCCGCCGTGTCCCAGGCCAGGAACGGCCCGAAGACCGGGGACAGCCTCTCGAACTCGGGCAGCAGCGCCTTCGCCTCGGCCGCCGTGGGCCGCGCCTTGCCGTCGGCGCAGGAGATGGCCCGCTGCGCGTGGTTCTGGGTGTCGTAGTGGCCGTTCTCGTCCCGGCCGTTGTACGAGTCGGCGAGCTGGAGCAGCGCGGCTCCGCTGCCGTCCTCGGCCTTGTCCAGGGCGCGGGTGAGGGTGGGCCAGCTGTCCTTGGAGTAGAGGGGGAGCACGATGCCGGTGAGCGCCAGCGACTCGTTGAGCTCGCGGTCCGTGCCGGTCGGCAGCGGCTCGGCGTCGATCCGCTTCAGCAGCGCCGCGATCCGCCGGGTGCCCGCCTCCGGGTCCTGGCCGCGGTCCTTGAGGTAGTTCTCCAGGGCCCGCTGGAAGCCGGTCGCCTGGTTGCGCGCCTGCCCGGTGGCGTCGGCGGTGGGGTCGACGACCGCGTCGAAGACCGTACGCCCCACGTTCTCCGGGAAGAGGTGGGCGTAGGTGCCGCCCAGCTCGGTGCCGTACGACATTCCGAAGTACGTCAGCTTCTCGTCGCCGAGAGCCCGGCGGATCACGTCCATGTCGCGGGCGGCGTTCGTGGTGCCGACGTACGGGAGGACCTTGCCGGACAGGCGGGCGCAGCCGGCCCCGAAGTCGGCGCCGTCCGCCATGAAGGCCGCCTCCTCGGCCGCGGTGTCCGGGGTCATGTCCACATTCTGGAACGCCTTTTCCTGCGCCTGGTCGTCGCGGCACCGCACCCCGGCGCTCTGCGCCACCCCGCGCGGGTCGAAGCCCACCAGGTCGTAGCGGGTGTTGAGGGTGGTGTAGCCGGCGGCGGCGCGCGGCAGGATCGAGACGCCGGAGCCGCCGGGCCCGCCGAAGTTGAAGAGCATCGAGCCCAGGCGCTTGGACTTGTCCGTGGCCTCCTTGCGGATCAGGGCGATGCCGATCGTGTCGCCCTCGGGCTTCGCGTAGTCCAGCGGCACCCGCACCGTCGCGCAGCGCCACTCGGAGCCCGGCGTCTCACCGCCCTCGGGGGCCTTGCAGCGGGTCCAGTCCAGAGACTGCCGCGAGGCGGGCGACGAGGCGGTGCCGCCGTCCGCCCGCTCGCCCGGCTTGTCGTCCGTACCGTCCTCGCAGCCCGCGAGCAAGCCCGTCAGCAGGAGTGCGGCGGCGGCCAGTGCCCCGGCCCGTGCGTGTGCGACCACGTGTGCGTTCCCTCTCCGTCGAGCGCTGCCCGTACGGCAGTTCGCTCATCGTAGGGGGGCGTGCCGCAGGGGCTCAGCCGCAGACGGTGCCGGCCTCCGGGGCCTTGCCGTCGAGCAGATAGCCGCCGACCGCCTTCTGCACGCAGGCGTCGCCGCTGTTGTACGCGCCATGGCCCTGGCCCTTGTACGTCATCCGCACGCCGACGTCCTCGCCCAGCTCGTCGGCCATCGCCTGGGCGCCCTCGTACGGGGTCGCCGGGTCGCCGGTGTTGCCGATGACGAGGATGGGGGCGGAGCCGGGGGCGCTGACGTCGGGGGTCTTCCAGGTGCCCTCGACCGGCCAGTCGGTGCAGCCCATCAGGCCCCAGCCCAGGTAGTTGCCGAAGACCGCCGAGGCGTCGCGGAATTCGGGGAGCTTCGCCTTGGTCTGCTCCAGGGTGAACCGCTCGCGCGAGTCGGCGCAGCTGATCGCGGAGTAGGCGGCGGCGGAGTTGTCGTAGCGCCCGTCGTCGGAGCGGCCGTTGAGGGAGTCGGCGAGCGCCAGGAGCAGGGAGCCGTTCCCGCCGTCGGCCTCGTCCACACCTTGTTCGAGCAGCGGCCAGGTCTCCTTGGAGTAGAGGGCGGCCGCGATGCCGGTGGTGGCCTGGGTCTCGGTCAGCTTGCGGGCGCCGATGCCCTTGATGGGCTTCTCCTCCAGCTGGTCCAGCAGGGAGGCGATGCCCTTCTCGATCTCCTTCGCGTCGGAGCCGGGCAGCTTGCAGGCGTCGCCCCGGTCCGCGCAGTCCTTGGTGAAGTTCTCCAGGGCGAGCTGGAAGCCCTTGGCCTGGCTCAGCGAGGACTCCTCGGCGTTCTCGGTGGGGTCGACCACCGCGTCCAGGACCGCCCGGCCGACCTTCTTCGGGAAGAGGTGCGCGTAGACGCCGCCCAGCTCGGTGCCGTACGAGATGCCGAAGTAGTACAGCTTGTCGTCGCCGAGCACCTGGCGCATCAGGTCCATGTCGCGGGCGGCGTTGGTGGTGCCGACGTACGGGAGCTGTTCGCCGGACCGCTTCTCGCAGGCGGCGGCGAACCGCTTGGTGTCCTGGACGAACGCCTTCTCCTCCGCCGCGTCGTCCGGGGTGCCGTCCTCCTGGTAGCGGGCGTCCAGCTGCTTGTCGGTCTCGCACTCGACGCCGTCGCTGTTCCCCACTCCGCGCGGGTCGAAGCTCACCAGGTCGTACCGGGTACGCAGCTTGTCGTACGCCGTACCGAATGCGGGGAGGGTGGCGACGCCCGAGCCGCCGGGGCCGCCGAAGTTGAAGATGAGCGAGCCGATCCGCTTCTTCGGGCTGATCGCCTTCGCACGGATGAGCGCCAGTTCGATGGTGTCGCCGTCCGGCTTCGCGTAATCGAGGGGGGCCTTCATGGAAGCGCACTCCCAGTTCGCCCCGCCGGGCAGCGGCGACGGCGGTTTGCCGCCCCCCTGTGCCTGGGAAGGGGCGGGGCACTTCTTCCACGTCAGCTTCTGGGCGGCGAGGCCGGACGACGGGCTGCCGGTGGCGGCGTTCGCCGCGCGGGCCTGGCTCGTCGGCTCGGCGGTTTCCTTGTCACCGCCGTCCGCACAGCCGGCGAGGGGGAGCAGCACGGTCACGGTGGCGGCGAGGGCCGCGGCGCGCAGGGCAGGGGAGGTCCTCATCGCTCCATGCTGCGGGGGCGCGTGGGCGCGCGCACGGGGTGCCGGTCCAAGTGGGTGGCCGGTGCACGCAGGTCCTCCGGGCGCTCGGACTTACAGCTGCCCCTTGCGCGTGAGGTGGTTGAAGCACAGCCAGCCGGGAAGGACCGGCAGCCACAGGGTCATCAGCCGGAACAGCAGCACCGCCGGTGCGGCGACCTCCTTCGGCAGCCCGACCGCGATCAGACCCAGCGTCAGCGCGCCCTCGACGGCGCCCATCCCGCCCGGTGTCGGCGCGGCCGAGCCGAGCGCGTTGCCGGCGAGGAAGACCACCGCGATGCTCGCGTAACTGAGGTGCGGGGTGTCCGGTCCGCTGAACGCCCGGACCGAGGCGTCCAGGCACATCACGAAGACACCGGTCAGCAGCAGCATCCCGCCGATCCCGGTGAGCAGCTTCTGAGGGCGCTGCACCACGTCGAGCATGCGGGGCACGACCCCGGCGAACAGCGACCGCACCCGGGTCACCACGAACTTCCGCAGGAACGGGATCGCGGTGACCACCAGGACCAGCACGGCGACCGTCAGCAGCCCGGCGATCACGGTCCTGGACGGGGTGAGCGAGGACGGCGTCTTCTCGGTGCCGGTCAGATAGCCGAAGGCGCCCAGCAGCAGGATGTGGCAGCCGAGCCCGAACAGCTGGGACGCGCCCACGCTGGCCACCGCGAGACCGGGCCGGACCCCGGAGCGCTGGAGGAACCGGGTGTTCAGCGCCACCCCGCCGACCGCCGCCGGTGCCACGATCTTCACGAACGACCCGGCGACCTGCGCCAGGACGGTCCGCCCGAACGACACCCGCTCGGGTACGAAGCCCAGCAGGCTCATCGCGGCGGCCACGTAACTCAGCGCCGAGAAGCCGAGCGCGGCGGCCACCCAGCCCCACTCCGCCTGCTCCACGACCGCCCCGAAGTCGGCCTCGGTGACCTGTGAGATCAGGAAGTACGCGGCGATGGCGCCGGCGATGAAGCTGAACAGGGTGCGCGGCTTGATGCGTTCCAGGCGGACCGGCTCGACCGGGGCCTGCGGCCGGATCAGCAGCACCTCCCGGCGGATCTGGGAGAGCAGGTCCTCCTCGCGCGCCTCTTCGAGGGCGTCGTCCATGGCCCGTTTCTCGGCCTGCTTCTCGGTGCGCAGCGACTTGCGGTCGTTCTTGCGGTCACCGTCCCCGGACAGCTCCGCGTCCTCGGTCCGGGCGCGCTTGGCCGCGTCCGACGCTTCGAGGACCGCTTCGCGTTCGCGCTGCGAGCGTTCCCGGGCGAGCCTGCGCAGCTGCGCCCGGGTGGAGCGGCTGAGCGCGATCGGCTGGAGGAGGGGCAGGCAGTCGGCGACCGCGTCGGGGCCGAGCACGGCGAGCGCGGCGGCCACGGCCCGCTCGGGGCCCACCCGCAGCCCGGTGGTGGTGAGCAGCTGCGCGACGTCCATCCGCAGCACCAGATCCCCGGCCGCGATCTCGCCGCCGCGCAGATCGGTGACGAACACCGTGCCGAAACGATCCACCAGTATGGCGTCACCGGTGAGCCTGCGGTGCGCGATCCGGCGCGACTGGAGGGCCTTGACCTGCCTCCACGCCCCGCGCACCAGATCGTCGGTGATCTCGGAGTCCTCCAGGGCGTCCAGGGACCGGCCGCCGATGTGCTCGTAGACCAGCATCACGGCGTCCGGGCCGAGCTCGGAGGTGGCGATGAGCTTGGGCGCGTTGGCCCCGGCGGCGATGGCCGCGTACGCGAGCAGCGCTTCCTGTTCCAGCGCCTGGCGCAGCGACTGGATGGACCGCCGCTGGGTGATCCCGCGCAGGGTGAGCCTGCGCCACACCCGGTAGAAGAACCCCTGGGCCTGCTGCTCGCGGTCCACGACGGTCACGTCGAGCGGTGGCCCGTCCTCCAGCGAGACCAGATAGCGGCGCCCCCGGTCGCTCTGGTCGCCGGAGTCGGGCGCGTCGTCCGCCCGCATCGCGGTGACCGGCCGGAAGCCGACGTGCCGCAGACCGGCCATCAGGTGCTGGCCGGTCGGGCGGACGTTCGGCGAGCCGACCGCGTACAGCGTGCCGTACGCCACCGTCCAGCCGATGAGCACCGTGAGCACGATGGAGAACGGGGTCGTGTAGCCGCCGACCAGCATCGCGAAGGCGTCCAGCAGCAGCACCACCCACAGCACGACCCGCCAGCGCGGCCGTCTCGCCATGCCGACCGCGGTCATGTACGCGATCACGGGCGCGAGATAGCCGTGTACGGGATCGGTCACCGCGTCGCCGGGCTGCGGCTGGGTCAGCGCGTCCTGGAGGGTGCCGGAGGCGGACTTGGCGACCCACAGATCCGTGGCGAGCGTCACCCCGTGCGCCAGCACCGCGGCCAGCACTCCGTCGGCGATCCGCAGTCCGTCGCGTTTGATCAGCCGCTCGATGGCGAAGGCGACCGGCACGAGCAGCACGGCGATGCTGGAGACCAGCCCGGCGAGCTTGATCAGCAGGTCGGGGGCCTGTCCGGTGCCCTTGTTGATGTCCTGTTCGAGGCCGGTGGTCGTGCCGTGGGCGAAGGCGGCGACGGAGAACAGCACGACGACCGCGAGCACCCCGATGAGCAGGCGCATGAGGTCGGAGGGGCGGTGCACCCGGGCGGGCAGCAGCGGTTCGTCACCGGAGACGCGCTCGGCCTGCGAGGCGTCGGAGCCGGCGAGGGTGGACCCGGCCGAGGTCCCGGCGTCCGTGCCCGGCTCCCGCCGGGGGCTGTCCGGACGCGGCTCGGCATCGGAGGCGTCGGCCGCCTTCGGTGGCTGCACGCCCTGCTCCTTCGTCGCCTCTGATTGGTCTTCGTGTTCTCGTATCACCGGTCACCGCCCGCATGATGGTGGCACGGCCGATGGGCGCAAGGGGGCATCAGGGTGCGATGCGGGGGCGTGCGATGCGCAACATACGCTCCTTTCCCAGCCTGTGCACGCTGTGTGTGCGCGCGAACACGGCGGGGTCGGGGGTGTCGGTGGCGTACGGCAGGATGGGGCGGATGAGCGAACACCCGACGGGCGACGCGCTGCCGGAGTACGCGGAGCGCGTGCTCGATGTCGCCGACCTGATCCCGCCCGGCCGCGTCATGACGTACGGCGATGTCGCGGAGTGGCTGGACGAGGGCGGCCCGCGCCAGGTCGGCCGGGTCATGGCGCTGTACGGGAGCGCGGTGCCGTGGTGGCGCGTGGTGCGCTCCGACGGCAGGCTGCTGCCCGGCCACGAGCTGCGCGCCCTGGACCACTACCGCGCGGAGAGCACCCCGCTGCGCGAGGCCCCGGCGAGCGCGGAGGGCCACCTGCCGCGCCTGGACATGCGGCGCGCGCGATGGGACGGCGTGACGGGCGGCGGTGGGGGAGCTCACACCTGACAGCTTCGGCCATGGGACGGCGGAACGGGCGGATCCGCGTCCGTACGGTGTGCGCCGGGCGTGCGGCGGGCCGTCCGGCGGTGTGCGGCCGGAAGAACGTGACGATCCCCGCAGCCGTCCCGCCGCATTCGGGGGGCGCGCCGGAGTAGCGTCTTCAGTTCGCGGCGGGCGCCGCGCCCTCACCACCCGTACACCCACCAGGACCGGCGAACCCACGTGAGCACCTCCTCCACCACCCGGCACAGTCCTCACCGTCACGCACGGCCGGGGACCACGGGCCCGTACCGGCTGGTGCGCACCCTGCCGGGTTCGGTGGAGCCCCCTCTCCTGGACGCGGCACAGCGCGCGGTGGTTGACCACCCGGGCGGTCCGCTGCTGGTCCTCGCCGGACCCGGTACGGGCAAGACGACGACGCTGGTCGAAGCCGTCGCCGCGCGCATCGCCCGGGGCGCCGACCCGGCCCGCCTGCTGGTCCTCACCTTCAGCCGCAAGGCCGCCGTCGAACTGCGCGACCGGATGGCGGCCCGGCTCGGCGCCGCCCGGGGCCCGCAGGCCACCACCTTCCACTCCTTCTGTTACGCCCTGGTCCGTGCCCACCAGGACGCCGACCTCTTCGCGGACCCGCTGCGGCTGCTCTCCGGCCCGGAGCAGGACGTGACCGTCCGCGACCTCCTGGCCGGCCAGCTCGAACTGGAGAAGGAGGGGCGCCCGCACATCAGCTGGCCCGACGAGCTGCGCGCCTGCCTGACCACGCGCGGCTTCGCCGACGAGGTACGCGCGGTGCTCGCCCGCAGCCGTGAACTGGGCCTCGGCCCGGACGCCCTCGCCGCCTTCGCGCGGCGCACCGGCCGGCCCGACTGGGGCGCTGCCGCCCGCTTCCTCGCCGAATACCTCGACGTGCTCGACGCCCAGGGCGTGCTGGACTACGCGGAGCTGGTGCACCGCGCGGTGCTGCTCGCGGAGCGCCCCGAGGTGTCGGCGCAGCTGGCGGGGGCGTACGACGCGGTCTTCGTGGACGAGTACCAGGACACGGACCCCGCCCAGGTGCGGCTGCTGCACGCGCTGGCCGGTAACCGGGGCAGCGCCCCGGTGGGCGGCGGCGGGCGCGACCTGATCGCCTTCGGTGACCCGGACCAGTCGATCTACGCGTTCCGGGGCGCCGACGTCAACGGCATCCTCGACTTCCCGGAGATGTTCCGGCGGGCGGACGGGGCCCCCGCCCCGGTCGGCGTCCTCACCACCTCGCGCCGCTCGGGGGACCGGCTGCTCGCCGCCACCCGGCTGCTCACCCGGCGGATGCCGCTCACCCGGCTGCCGTCGGCCAAGGTCCGCGCCCACCGCGAACTCGGCGCGGTCCGCGAGGGCGGCTCCGTCGAGGCGTACACCTATCCGACCGCTTCCACGGAGCTGGACAACATCGCGGACCTGCTGCGCCGGGCGCATCTGGAGGACGGGGTGCCGTGGTCCGAGATGGCGGTGCTCGTCCGCGCCGGCGGCCGCATGCTGCCTTTTCTCCGCCGGGCCCTGACCTCGGCGGGCGTCCCCCTGGAGGTCGACGGCGACGACCTGGCCCTGCGCCACGAACCGGCGGTGGGCCCGCTCCTGACGGCACTGCGCGCGGTGGCGGAGGCGGCGGTGCGGGATGGGGTGCCTGAAGAGGGGGAAGCCTCCTGGCTCGGCACCGAGACCGCGCTGACCCTGCTCGCCTCGCCCCTCGGCGCGATGGACGCCGCCGACCTGCGCCGCCTCGGCCGCGCCCTGCGGGACGAGGAGCGTGCCGCCGGGAACAAGGTGCCCGCGCCCTCCGGTGAGCTGCTGGCCCGGGCGCTCGCCGAGCCGGAACGCCTGGTCACGCACGATCCGGCGTACGCCCGGGGCGCCCAGCGCCTGGGCGCGCTGCTGCGTACCGCCCGCGAGCTGCTTGAGGCGGGCGGCACCGCCGAGGAGGCCCTGTGGGCGCTGTGGTCCGGCACCCCGTGGCCGGGCAGGCTGGAGCGGGCGGCCCTGCGCGGGGGCACCGCGGGGCGCAACGCCGACCGCGATCTCGACGCGGTGTGCGCGCTGTTCGAGACCGCCGCCCGTGCCGAGGAACGCACCGGCGGCCGGGGCGCCCTCAACTTCCTGGAAGAGGTCGACGCGCAGGACATCGCGGCCGACACCCTCTCCCGCCGCGCGGTCCGCCCCGACGCCGTCCGGCTGATGACCGCCCACCGCTCCAAGGGCCTGGAATGGCGGCTCGTCGTCGTCGCGGGCGTCCAGGAGGGGCTGTGGCCGGACCTGCGCCGCCGGGGCTCGCTCCTCGAAGCGGACCGGATCGGCCGCGACGGGCTCGCCGAACCGCTGACGCCCGGCGCCCTCCTCGCGGAGGAGCGGCGGCTGTTCTACGTGGCGGCGACCCGGGCCCGCGACCGCCTGGTCGTCACCGCGGTCAAGGCCCCCGCCGACGACGGCGACCAGCCCTCCCGCTTCCTCGCCGAGCTGGGCGCCGAACCCCGCGACGTCACCGGCCGCCCGCGCCGCCCGCTGTCCGTTGCCGCGCTCGTCGCCGAGCTGCGCGCCACCACCGTGGACCCGGCCGCTTCGGACGGGCTGCGTGAGGAGGCCGCCCGCCGCCTCGCCCGGCTCGCGGCGCTCACCGACGACGACGGCCAGCCGCTCGTACCGGCCGCACACCCGTACCGCTGGTGGGGCCTGTACGAGCCGACCCGCTCGGCCGTGCCGCTGCGCGACCGGGACCAGCCGGTGACCCTGTCCGGCAGCGCGCTCGACCAGCTCGCCAACACCTGCGCGCTCCAGTGGTTCCTGGGCCGCGAGGTGAAGGCCGACGCGCCCGCGTCCGCCGCCCAGGGCTTCGGGAACGTCGTCCATGTGCTGGCCGACGAGGTGGCCTCCGGCCGTACGCCCGCCGATCTGGCCGTCCTCATGGAACGGCTCGACTCGGTCTGGGACGGGCTCGTCTTCGACGCCCCCTGGAAGTCGCGCCAGGAGAAGGAGCAGGCCCGCGCCGCCCTCGAACGCTTCCTGCGCTGGCACGTCATGGACCGGGCCGGACGCACCCCGGTCGCCAGCGAGCACGGCTTCGACGTGACGCTGGAGGCGGGGGAGTACGCGGTGCGCATCCGGGGCTCCATGGACCGCGTCGAACGGGACGCCGACGGCCGCGCCTATGTGGTCGACTTCAAGACCGGCAAGCAGTCCCCGACGAAGGACGAGGTCCACCGTCACCCCCAGCTCGCCGTTTACCAGCTGGCGGTACGGGAAGGCGCGGTCGACGGCGCCTTCGGCGGTACGCGGCCGGGGCCGGGCGGCGCCGAACTCGTACAGCTGCGGCAGTCCGCCCCCAAGAAGGAGGGCGGCGACGCCGCGCCCAAGGTGCAGGCGCAGGCGCCGCCGGACGGCGAGTGGGTCTCCGACCTGCTGGCGACCGCGGCGGGCCGGGTCCTGGACGAACGGTTCACACCGACGACCGGCCAGCACTGCGGCCACTGCTCCTTCAAGGCGTCGTGCAGCGCGCAGCCGGAGGGCCGGCACGTCATCGAGTGATCAGTGCTTACGGGCCACCAGGCCGTAGACGCTGACGTCGGCGTCGGTGACGTCGTTGATGTCCTGGTAGCGCGTACGGTCCAGCTCGTCCAGGCCCGCCACGAACTCCGGGTCCGGCTCCGCGGCCTCCGGCAGGTCCACGACCCGCTCGGGACGCCAGCGGTGCACGGGGACGATGCCGGGTTCGAGGAGTTCCAGGCCGTTGTCGGTGACGAACCGTTCCATCTGGGCGTACGAGCGGCGCACCATGGCGAAGCCGCGCTCCTTGAAGCCCTTGGTGATGCTGCCGACCTGCTCCTGGTTGAGGTCCGAGCTGACGTTGCTCAGGACGAGGACGCTGCCCGGGGCCAGCGCGTCGACCAGTTGTTTCACGACCGGGTAGGCCGTCTCGTCCTCGATGAAATGGGTCACGGCCGCGAGGACCAGGGTGACCGGCCGGCCGAGGTCCAGCGTGCGGCGGGCGGCCTCCAGGATGCGGCCGGGGTCCCTCAGATCCGCCTCGATGTAGTCGGTGCGGCCCTCGGGACCGCTGGTCAGGAGGGCCTGCGCGTGCACGAGGACCACCGGGTCGTTGTCCACGTAGACGACGCGCGACTCGGGTGCGATGCGCTGTGCGATCTGGTGCACGTTCGCTTGCGTGGGCAGCCCGGTGCCGACGTCCAGGAACTGCCGGATGCCCTCGTTCGCGGCGAGGGTGACCGCCCGCCGCATGAAGTCCCGGTTGTGCCGCACGGTGAGGTAGCCGCGCGGATTGGCGGCCAGCGCCATGGCCGCGGCCTCGCGGTCGGCCGGGTAGTTGTCCTTGCCGCCGAGGAAGACGTCGTACACCCGTGCGGGATGCGCCTTCGTCGTGTCGATGCGCTTTCTGAGCTCGGTGGCGTCAGGGGCGGGTGCGTCGGCGCTCATATGACCGTCCTCGTAAGGCTGTTGGTGCGACAAGCAGATAATTTAGACCCGCTTCGGTGTGACGGACGCCACCGGGAGGCGGGGATGTGAGCCCCCTCCACGATTTCGTGGGTTGTCGGTGGCGCCGGTTAGCCTCTGTGGAGTGTCCCCGCGCCTCACCGATCCCGAGCAGCTCAAGGAGCTGCTGGGCATCCCCTTCACCCCGGAGCAGACGGCCTGCATCACCGCGCCGCCCGCCCCGCAGGTGATCGTGGCCGGAGCCGGGTCGGGGAAGACCACGGTGATGGCCGCCCGCGTGGTCTGGCTGGTCGGCACCGGCCAGGTCGCCCCCGAGCAGGTCCTCGGGCTCACCTTCACCAACAAGGCGGCCGGTGAGCTCGCCGAGCGCGTACGCAAGGCACTCGTCGCCGCCGGGATCACCGACCCGGACGTGATCGACCCGGACAACCCCCCGGGCGAGCCCGGCATCTCCACGTACCACGCCTTCGCCGGGCGGCTGCTGACCGAGCACGGACTGCGCATCGGACTCGAACCGGGCACCCGCCTCCTCGCCGACGCCACCCGCTACCAGCTCGCCGCCCGCGTGCTGCGCGAGGCCCCCGGCCCCTACCCGGCCCTGACCAGGTCCTTCCCCACCCTCGTCAGCGACCTGCTGGCCCTCGACGCCGAGCTGGCCGAACACCTCGTACGCCCCGACGCGCTCGACGCGTACGACACCGAACTGCTGGACGCGCTCGCGACCGCGAAGCTCAGCAACGACGAGCTGCGCAAGATCCCCACGACCGCCGAGGCCCGCCGCGAACTGCTCGCGCTGACCCGGCGCTACCGCGAGGCGAAGCGGAGCCGCGACCTCCTCGACTTCGGCGACCAGATCGCCCTCTCCGCCGAGCTGGCCCTCACCCGCCCCGAGGTCGGCGCGATTCTCCGCGACGAATACCGGGTCGTCCTGCTGGACGAATACCAGGACACCTCCGTCGCCCAGCGCCTCCTGCTCTCCGCCCTCTTCGGCAGCGGCCCTGGCAGCGACGGGCCGACCGGGCACGCCGTCACCGCCGTCGGCGACCCCTGCCAGGCCATCTACGGCTGGCGCGGCGCGTCCGTCGCCAATCTGGACGACTTCCCGAGCCACTTCCCGCACGCCGACGGCACCCCCGCGACCCGCTACGCCCTCAGCGAGAACCGCCGCAGCGGCGGCCGCCTCCTCCACCTCGCCAACGGACTCGCCGCGCCCCTGCGCGCCATGCACGAGGGCGTCGAAGCCCTGCGCCCCGCCCCCGGCGCCGAGCGCGACGGCCTCGTCCGCTGCGCCCTGCTGCCCACCCACACCGAGGAGATCGCCTGGCTCGCGGACTCCATCGCCCACCTCGTGCGCACCGGCAAGGCACCCGGCGAGATCGCCGTCCTGTGCCGCACGGCCGGTGACTTCCCGGAGATCCAGGCCGCGCTGGTCGCCCGCGACATCCCGGTCGAGGTCGTCGGCCTCTCCGGGCTGCTCCACCTCCCCGAGGTCGCCGACCTCGTCGCCGTCTGCGAAGTCCTCCAGGACCCGGGGGCCAACGCCTCCCTGGTCCGCCTGCTCACCGGCCCCCGCTGGCGGATCGGCCCCCGCGACCTGGCCCTGCTCGGCCGCCGGGCCCGCCTCCTGGTGCACCGCGCCGCCCACGCCGACGACGAGGACCACGACCCCGACCGCAGGCTCGCCGAGGCCGTCGAGGGGATCGACCCGGCCGAGGTGATCTCCCTCGCCGACGCCCTGGACACCTTCCTGGACGGGGGCGGCGAGGCGGACGACCGGCTTCCGTTCTCCGCCGAGGCCCGCGTCCGCTTCGCCCGCCTCGCCGCCGAACTGCGCGACCTGCGCCGCTCCCTCGCCGACCCCCTGATGGACGTCCTGCACCGCGTCCTCGCCACCACCGGCCTGGAGGTCGAGCTGTCCGCGTCCCCGCAGGCGCTGGCCGCCCGCCGCCGCGAGACCCTGGGCAACTTCCTCGACGTCGCCGCCCGCTTCGCCGCCGTCGACAACGAGGCCACGCTGCTCGCCTTCCTCGGCTTCCTGCGCACCGCCGTCCAGTACGAGAAGGGCCTGGACAACGCGCTGCCCGGCGGCGAGAACACCGTCAAGGTCCTCACCGCCCACAAGTCCAAGGGCCTGGAGTGGGACGTCGTCGCCGTGCCCGGCCTGGTCACCGGCCAGTTCCCCAGCAGCCAGTCCCGGGACGCCTGGACCTCCCAGGCCAAGGTCCTCCCGCACGCCCTGCGCGGCGACACCGCCACCCTGCCCGCCCTCCGCGGCTACGACGCCAAGGGCCTCAAGAGCTTCAAGGCGGAGCTGAAGGAGCACCAGCACACGGAGGAGCTGCGCCTCGGTTACGTCACCTTCACGCGCCCCCGCACCCTGCTGCTCGGCTCCGGCCACTGGTGGGGCCCCACCCAGAAGAAGCCGCGCGGCCCGTCCGCCTTCCTGCACGCGCTGTACGAGCACTGCGCTGCCGGGTACGGCGAGATCGAGGTGTGGGCGGACGCCCCGGCGGAGACCGACGAGAACCCGGCCCTGGCCGAGGCGTCCGCCGACCACGCCTGGCCGCTCCCGCTGGACGACACCGCCCTGGCCCGCCGCAGGGCCGCGGCGGACACGGTCATGGAGCTGCTGGACGCCCCGGAGCCCCCGGACGGCGACGAGCACGCGCACTCTCCTCAGCTCCCGGCCCCCCGTCTCACCCCCGAGGAGACCCGCACCCTCGCCTCCTGGGACCGGGACCTCGACGCGCTGGCCGGGGAGCTGCGCCGGGCCCGTGCCACCGTGCGCGACGTCCTCGTCCCCGCCTCGCTCTCCGCCACCCAGCTGCTCCGCCTCGCCGACGACCCGGACGCCTTCGCCCGGGAGCTGGCCCGGCCCATGCCCCGCCCGCCGCAGCCCGCCGCCCGCCGGGGCACCCGCTTCCACGCCTGGGTGGAGTCCCGGTTCGAGGAGCTGCCGCTGCCCATGCTCGGCCCCGACGAGCTGCCCGGGGGCGACGAGAGCGACGCCGACATCGCCGACGAACGCGACCTCGCCGACCTCAAGGAAGCCTTCGAACGCACCCCGTACGCCCGCCGCACCCCGTACCGAGTGGAGACACCGTTCCAGATCACCCTGGCCGGCCGGGTCATCCGGGGCCGTATCGACGCCGTGTACCGCACGGGGGACACATACGAAATCGTGGACTGGAAGACCGGCCGCACCCACACCGCCGACCCGCTCCAGCTCGCCGTCTACCGGCTGGCCTGGGCCGAACTGCACGGACTCCCGCTCACCGACGTCACCGCCACCTTCCTCTTCGTCCGCAGCGGCGAGGCCGTCCGCCCGGCCTCCCTGCCGGGCCGTCCGGAGCTGGAGCGCATCCTCCTGGACGAGCCACTTCCGTCGGACGGATAAGCTGAAGGTCATGAGCGACACCCCGGACAGCGCCGTCCGCACGTACACCGAGCAGCACCGCGCGGCCTTCCTCGAAGACCTCGCCGAGTGGCTGCGCATCCCCTCCGTATCCGCTCAGCCGGAGCACGAGGGCGACGTACGGCGCAGCGCCGAGTGGCTTTCGGCCGAGCTGAAGGAGACCGGATTCCCGGTCACCGAGATCTGGGAGACCGACGGCGCACCCGCCGTCTTCGCCGAATGGCCCTCCGACGACCCGTCGGCGCCCACGGTCCTGGTGTACGGACACCACGACGTGCAGCCCGCCGCCCGCGCGGACGGCTGGAGCAGCGAGCCGTTCGAGCCGGAGATCCGCGACGGCCGGATGTACGGGCGCGGCGCGGCCGACGACAAGGGGCAGGTGTTCTTCCACACCCTCGGCGTCCGGGCCCACCTCGCCGCCACCGGCCGCACCGCCCCCGCCGTGCATCTCAAGCTGCTCGTGGAGGGCGAGGAGGAGTCCGGCTCCCCGCACTTCCGCGACCTGGTCGAGCGGCACGCCGGCCGCCTCGCCGCCGACGCGGTGATCGTCTCGGACACCGGCATGTGGAACGAGACCACGCCGACCGTCTGCACCGGCATGCGCGGCCTCGCCGAGTGCGAGATCGAGTTCCACGGACCGGCACAGGACATCCACTCCGGCTCCTTCGGCGGCGCCGTCCCCAACCCGGCCACCGAGATCGCCAGGCTCGTCGCCGCGCTCCACGACGCGGACGGGAAGGTCGCGGTCCCCGGTTTCTACGACGGCGTGGCCGAGCTGACCGCGACCGAACGCGCGCTCTTCGCCGAGCTGCCCTTCGACGAGGCCGACTGGCTGCACACCGCCAAGTCCCGGGCCGCCTCCGGCGAGACCGGGTATTCGACGCTGGAACGGATCTGGGCCCGCCCGACCGCCGAGGTCAACGGCATCGGCGGCGGCTACCAGGGCGCCGGGAGCAAGACGATCATCCCCGCGTCCGCCCGTGCGAAGATCAGCTTCCGGCTGGTCGCCGGCCAGGACCCGGACCACATCGAGAAGACCGTACGGGCCTGGGCCGAGGCCCGCGTCCCGGCCGGGATCAGCCACCGGATCACCTTCCTCCCCGCCACCCGGCCCTGTCTGACGCCCCTGGACCACCCGGCGCTCCAGGCCGTGGTCCGCGCCATGGGGCGGGCGTTCGGCAAGAAGGTCCTCTTCACCCGCGAAGGAGGCTCCGGACCCGCCGCCGACCTCCAGGACGTGCTCGGCGCGCCCGTCCTCTTCATCGGCATCTCCGTACCGTCCGACGGCTGGCACGCCCCCGACGAGAAGGTCGAACTGGACCTCCTCTTCAAGGGCGTCGAGACCGCCGCCCACCTCTGGAGCGACCTGGCGGCCGCCCTCCGCTGAATTCTCTGAACGCCCGATCCATCCCGGGGGAGTAGGAAGCACCTGTGAGCACCTTCGACAACGCCACCACGGACCGGCCCATCGGTCTGACCGCGCCGAGCGGCATCGACCGCGCGGCGCACCACCGCCTCGACGAGGCATGGCTGTCCGCCGCGTGGAGCCATCCGACGACCCGGGTCTTCGTCGTCTCCGGGGGCCAGGCGCTGATCGACGACACCGACGACGGCACCGAGCTCGTGATGACGCCCGCCTTCGAGGCCCCCGTCACCGAGACCCACCGCTACTTCCTCGGCACCGACGCGGACGGCGTCAGCTATTTCGCCCTCCAGAAGGACACCCTGCCCGGCCGCATGGACCAGTCGGCCCGCCCGGCGGGGCTGCGCGAGGCGGGGATGCTGCTCGGCCCGCGCGACGCCGCCCTGATGGTGCACGCGGTGGCCCTGGAGAACTGGCAGCGGCTGCACCGCTTCTGCTCCCGCTGCGGCGAGCGCACGGTGATCGCGGCGGCCGGCCACATCCGCCGCTGCCCGGCCTGCGGCGCCGAGCACTACCCGCGCACCGACCCGGCGGTCATCATGCTCGTCACCGACGACCAGGACCGGGCGCTGCTCGGCCGCCAGGTGCACTGGCCCGAGGGCCGCTTCTCCACGCTCGCCGGATTCGTGGAACCGGGCGAGTCGATCGAGCAGTCCGTGGCCCGCGAGGTCTTCGAGGAGGCCGGCATCACGGTCGGCGAGGTCGAGTACGTCGCCAGCCAGCCCTGGCCGTTCCCGTCCAGCCTGATGCTGGGCTTCATGGCCCGGGCCAGGACGTTCGACATCAACGTGGACGGCGAGGAGATCGAGGAGGCGCGCTGGTTCTCCCGCGAGGAGCTGACCGCCGCCTTCGAATCGGGCGAGATGCTGCCCCCGTTCGGCATCTCGATCGCCTCCCGGCTGATCGAGCTCTGGTACGGAAAGCCGCTCCCGAAGCCGGTGCGCGCGGGCGTCTGACCCGGGCCCGGACATACGACCGCCCCCACCGGTGCGCGGACCGGAGGGGGCGGGGTGCCCGGGGATCAGGCCCCGAGGGCCTGCTTGACCTGGGCCAGGCTCGGGTTCGTCATCACGACGTCCTGGCCGCCGCTCTCGGGGATCACGAGCACGGTCGGGACCGTCTGGTTTCCGCCATTGGCCTTCTCGACGAAGGCGGCCGACTCCGGGTCCTGCTCGATGTTGATCTCGGTGTAGGCGATGCCCTCGCGGTCCATCTGCCCCTTCAGCCGACGGCAGTAGCCGCACCAGGTGGTGCTGTACATCATCACAGTGCCCGGCATGTCTTCGCGCTCCTCTGTCTCTTCGGTCCCGGCAAATCCCGTCACGCCCGGACGGCCGCCCACGCGTCTGGTACGTCACACGGGGCAGGGGCGTGCGTTGCCGCACGCCAGGTGAACGTCTGCGCCCCGGCAGCCATTCCCGCTCCCGCGTTAGTACGACGGATACCTCGGCCCTGTGGACAACCGCCGCACGCGTCCCGGGCGACCTGGCAGCATGGCGGGGTGACATCAGCAACGCACTCCACCCTCTTCCCCCGGGTCCCGGACACCGCGGACGCCGTCCTCGACGGGCTCGACCCCGAGCAGCGCGAGGTGGCGACGGCCCTGCGGGGCCCGGTGTGCGTGCTGGCCGGAGCCGGTACGGGCAAGACGCGGGCCATCACGCACCGCATCGCCTACGGGGTGCGCGCGGGGATGCTCCAGCCGTCGAGCGTCCTGGCCGTCACGTTCACCAACCGGGCGGCGGGCGAGATGCGCGGCCGGCTGCGCCAGCTGGGCGCGGGCGGGGTGCAGGCGCGCACGTTCCACTCCGCGGCCCTGCGCCAGCTTCAGTACTTCTGGCCGAAAGCGGTCGGTGGCGAGCTGCCCCGGCTCCTTGAGCGCAAGGTCCAGCTGGTGGCCGAGGCGGCGGCCCGCAGCGGCCTGCGGCTCGACCGCAACGAACTGCGCGACGTCACGAGCGAGATCGAGTGGGCCAAGGTCACCCAGACCGTCCCCGCCGACTATCCGGCGGTGGTCGCCAAGGCCCAGCGGGACGCCCCGCGCGACGCGGCGGAGGTCGCCAAGGTCTACGAGACCTACGAGGAGCTGAAGCGCGAGCGCACGGTGATCGACTTCGAGGACGTGCTGCTCCTCACCGTCGGCATCCTCCAGGACCGGCACGACATCGCCGCCCATGTCCGCCGCCAGTACCAGCACTTCGTCGTAGACGAGTACCAGGACGTGAGCCCGCTCCAGCAGCGGCTGCTCGACCTCTGGCTCGGCGACCGGGACAGCCTCTGCGTCGTCGGGGACGCCGGCCAGACGATCTACTCGTTCACCGGGGCGACCCCGGACCACCTGCTCAACTTCCGCACCCGCCACCCCGGCGCGACCGTCGTCAAGCTGGTCCGGGACTACCGCTCCACCCCGCAGGTGGTCCACCTGGCCAACGGGCTGCTCTCCCAGGCCACCGGGCGGGCCGCCGAACACCGCCTGGACCTGGTCTCGCAGCGGGAGCGCGGCCCCGAGCCCGCCTTCGTGGAGTACGCGGACGAGCCCGCCGAGGCCGAGGGCACCGCCCGCCGCATCCGCGACCTGATCGCGGCGGGCGTCCCGGCCGGCGAGATCGCGGTGCTCTACCGGGTCAACGCCCAGTCAGAGGTGTACGAGCAGGCCCTCGCGGACGCGGGCGTGCCCTACCAGCTCCGGGGCGCCGAGCGGTTCTTCGAGCGCGCGGAGGTCCGCGAGGCGGGCGTGGCCCTGCGCGGCGCGGCCCGTGCGGGGGGCAACGACTCCCTGCTGGACCACGCGGACGACCTCCCCGCAGAGGTGCGCGCGGTGCTCTCCACGAAGGGCTGGCGCAGCGAGCCGCCCGCCGGGTCCGGCGCGGTGCGCGACCGCTGGGAGTCCCTGGCCGCCCTCGTCAGGCTCGCCGAGGACTTCGAGCGGGCCCACCCGGGGGCGACGCTCTCCGACCTGGTCGCCGAGCTGGACGAGCGGGCCGCCGCCCAGCACGCGCCCACGGTCCAGGGCGTCACCCTGGCCTCGCTGCACTCCGCGAAGGGCCTGGAGTGGGACGCGGTGTTCCTGGTCGGGCTGACCGAGGGCATGATGCCGATCACCTACGCCAAGACGCCGGAGCAGATCGAGGAGGAGCGCCGCCTGCTGTACGTCGGCGTCACCCGGGCCCGCTGCCACCTCGCCCTGTCCTGGTCGCTCTCCCGGTCGCCCGGCGGCCGCCCCGGACGCCGGCCGACCCGCTTCCTGAACGGGCTCCGCCCCGGCTCCACGGGCCCCGGCGGCCGGAGCGCGGCGGCGGCCGGCCCGGGCGGTGTCTGGGCCGGCGACGGCTTCCGGAGCGGCGAGGGCGGGGCGGCCGGCGGTGGCGGCGAGGGGCGGTCGGCGGCGGCGAGGCGGAAGCCCCGGACGCCGGCCCGGTGCCGGGTCTGCGGCAGGACGCTGACGGACGCCGGCGAGATGAAGCTGATGCGCTGCGACGACTGCCCGTCCGACATGGACGAGGCGCTGTACGAGCGGCTGCACGACTGGCGGGCGGCCCGGGCACGGGAGATCGGCCAGCCCGCCTACTGCGTGTTCACCGACCGGACGCTGATGGCCATCGCGGAGGCGGTGCCCGGCACCGAGGGCGAGCTGGCCGGGATCCCCGGGGTCGGCGCGCGGAAGCTCGGCCGCTTCGGCGCCGCCGTTCTGGACATCTGCGCAGGTGGGGACGGATGCGAGGGTGAGGCGAAGGCCGCCGGGGAGAGGTGAGAAAAACTCGTCGCAAAAATAGTTTGCGCCCGCCCCAGTCATCACCATAGGTTCTTAACCACGGAAACAGCGGCTTCTCTGAAGCCCTGGATCCGTGCTGTACTTATCCGAATACGCAGGACCGGCCCGCCGGTCCCCCCGAGACGCCGAGAGGAGGCGATTGAAGTGATCAGCATCATCGAGACCAACAAAATGACCGATCTCTCGGTCGTCTCCGCCTGCTCGCTCGGCCTTCTCGCCCGTGCCCCGAAGTCCTCCCTGCGCGCCACCGGTGTGTCCGGCGTCTCCGCCGTCGCTCCGATGTCCCTGGCCGGTCTTCCCGTGCGGGAGCGCAATGAGCGACCGACCCAGGCACCGGCAGCAGCAGTAGCGAAGGGACAGGCCCCGGCCTATGCCTTTGCGGCCGTCGGTGCGGGAGCGGAAGCCGGCGTCACCGAGCAGACGAAGCAGCACCACACGATGTGGGCCTTCCGTGGGCCTGAACCCTGGAGTGATCCAGCCTGATCCAGCATCAGGCCGGCGCCTTCAGGGCCGCGGAACCCCACTCGGGATCCGCGGCCCTTTTGTTTTGCCTCAACGGGCGAGACAAGGAGAAGGGGCCTCGGGACAAGCAGGACCTGGTACCAGCCGCCCCCCGGCCAACAGGCCGGAAACGACCAGACGAGGACACCACCACCGTGCAACTCGAAGCGCACGCCCCGTCCGTACCGCCTTCCGACACGATCTCCCCGCCCGGCCTCACGGAGGACTCCACCTTGACCCCCCTCACTGCGCTCACCGCGCTCGACGACGCCATCGAGAACCTCGGTGTGCCCGTCCCCTGCCGCGCCTACGACCCGGAGGTCTTCTTCGCCGAGTCGCCGGCCGACGTCGAGTACGCCAAGTCCCTCTGCCGCACCTGCCCGCTTGTCGAGGCGTGTCTCGCGGGCGCCAAGGAGCGCCGCGAGCCGTGGGGTGTCTGGGGTGGCGAGCTCTTCATCCAGGGTGTCGTCGTCGCCCGGAAGCGGCCGCGTGGCCGTCCGCGCAAGAACCCGGTCGCGGCGTGACCGCCGACCTGGGGGTCCCGGCCCCCAAGCCCATGAAGCGCATCGGAACCATCGACCGTCCCCTGACCCACGATCCCCGAAACCAGGCTCCAATGACCATCCCCACCCCCACGTCCGAGCCCGCCGGCTCCGCGACCCCAGACGTCACCATCATCGGCGCGAACGACTCGCGTCAGAACAGGACCCGCGAAATGCAACTCATCCCAGAAGCCCTGGCCCGTGCGCATATGCACGAGCGCCTGCGCGAAGCCGACGCGGACCGTCAGGCCGTGCGCCTGATCTCCGCCCGGCGGATGCAGCGCCGCGCCGAGCGCGCCTCGATGCGCGCCCGCCGCGCGCTGGCCATGGCCGTCATGCACTGACCGGGCCCGGCCGGCCACGGAGGCCCCCGCCCGGACGCAGCCGCTCTCTGCGCCCGGCGGGCCACGCCTCCAGCACCACCCGCGCAGCAACACCCCACCCCGGGGCCGATCCGCCCAACGGACCGGCCCCGGGGTCGTTTCGGGTGCGGGCGGGGCGGTGCGGGGCGGGGCGGTGCGGGGTAGGGCGTGGCGGGGTACGGGCGGGACCCGGGACCCCGGTCGGCCGGCCCCAGCCCGGCTAGCCGGCGTCCACCGTCTCTGCGGACCTCGGCGCCGGCGGCACGTGCTCCGGGCCCTGGCCCTCCGAGCCTGAGTCCTTCGAGCCCGGGTCCTCCGGGGCCTCCAGGTCCTCCGCGACCTCGTCGCCCGCGAGATCCTCCGAGACCTCCTCGCCTTCCTCGCCCTCCGGCGGCAGGAAGCCCGGGAGCCAGGATTCGAGTTCGTCGCGGAGGCGGACCGCGGCGCCGAGCTGGCACAGCACCCCGATCGTGCTCAGCGTCACCCGGTGTATCAGCAGGTAGGACGGCGGCAGGTTCAGCTGCTTGCCCAACTGGTGGGCCGGGGAACGGGGATCAGCTATCCGGGCCGCCTGATGACGCATCCAGCTCCGGCTGAACGTGAACTCCTCCACCTCGGCCGGCTCGATGATCGGCAGCAGATAGTCCAGCACCGCGTCCGGTTCCAGGTCGATCGAGTCCTTGACGAACCCCTCCGCCCGCAGCATCTCGTAGACCGCGTCCGCGTCGCCCCCGAGCGTCAGCCGCAGTGCGTCCCCGATGGTCTGCGGCAGCCCGCCCGGCAGCCGGTCCACCGTCCCGAAGTCCAGCACCCCCAGCCGCCACGGCACCGTGTCCGCATCCTCGTCGCCGGACGCTTCGGTCTCCGGGTCCGGGGGCAGCAGCCGGAAGTTGCCCGGGTGCGGGTCGGCGTGGAGCAGGCCCGTGCGCGCGGGGCCGGAGAAGAGGAACCTCGCGAGCAGCTGGCCGGCCCGGTCCCGCTGCCCGGCCGTGCCGTCGGAGATCACATCGGCCAGCGGGACCCCGTCCATCCACTCGGTGACCAGCACCTGCGCCGACTGGTGGACCACCGCCGGGACCACGACATCGGGATCGTCCGCGAACTCCTCGGCATGCGCCCGCTGGGACCGCGCCTCCTGCTCGTAGTCCAGCTCCTCGGAGACCCGGTCGCGCATCTCCGTGATCAGCGGCTTGATGTCCATGCCCGGAACCAGCGGGCCCAGCAGCCGCGCGAACCGGCTGAGCTGGGTCAGGTCCGAGAGCAGCGCCTCGCCCGCGCCCGGGTACTGCACCTTCACGGCCACGTCCCGGCCGTCGTGCCACACCGCCCGGTGCACCTGGCCGATCGACGCCGCGGCCGCCGGCTTGTCCTCGAAGGTGAGGAACAGCTCCCGCCATTCCTCGCCGAGTCGTTCCGCCAGGACCGCGTGCACCGTGCCGCTCGGCATGGGCGGGGCGGCCTCCTGGAGTCGGGTGAGCGCCGCGCGGTAGGGCCCCGCGACCTCCTCGGGCAGCGCGGACTCGAAGACGGACAGGGCCTGGCCGAGCTTCATCGCCCCGCCCTTCAGCTCCCCGAGGACCTTGAAGAGCTGGTCGGCGGTGCGCTGCTGCACCTCGCGGGCCACCAGCTCCGCCGACTTCCCGCCGATGCGCTTGCCCAGCCCCCAGGTGGCACGGCCGGCGAAACCCAACGGCAGCGCGGCCAGCTTGGCGGTACGGGTGACCGCCTTCCGGGGAAGATCAGACATATGCCCCTCCAATTCCCAGACTGCCGCGCTGCGTGCGGCGGTTACCCGGCCATTGTGTCGTGCGCCGTGCCGGCTTCGGAGGCGCGGACCCCCTCAGTGTGACCGGCGGCGCCACAGGAACAGTCGAGGTGCGCCCCGATCCGTTCCGACCTCCAGTCCAACAGCGGCAGCGCCGCCTCCCACCGCGCGCCGGTGCTCACGGGCAGCTCGCCGTCCAGGAAGGCCAGCGCGTGCGCCGCCGCGAGCCCCGCCACCGCCGTCGCCAGGCCCAGGTCGCACGCCTGGGCCGCGCCGCGCCGCCCCGACTGCCACTGCGCCAGCATGCGCGGCCACTGCGGATCCCGGTCCCGCCGGTGCAGCTGGAGGCAGCCGGCGCAGGCCGTGCCGCCGGGCAGCACCAGCGGCCCGACGAACCCGGTGGCCTCCATCACCCCCGCGTACAGATGAGGGGTGCCCGAGGAGATCCACGGCTCGGCGGTGCCCGGATCGGGGACGTACGCCGAGAGTCCGTCGCGCGGGGCGACCACGATGAGGGACAGCCCCGGCTCGTGCCCGGCCGGACCGCAGCCCGGGGCCCCGGGCGCCCGGGGCCCCGGGCCGGGGGCCGACCGGCGGACCAGCTGCCGGGCCGCCAGGTCCCTGCGCTCCCCGACCGCGGAGGCGGGCAGCCCGCCCGGGGACACGTCCCCCGGCTCCGTACACCCGCCGTCCATGACCTCCACCCTTCCGACCCCCGCTCCTGAGAGCACCGCCGCGACGGCCGCGCCGACCCGGCCCGCGCCCCTGACCTGCACCCGCATCGAGCGGCGGGCCGCGAGTCTGCGCATCCCCGCGCCGGGCTCGGGATGCACGACGGAGAGCGAGGCCAGGTCGGGCCGGTGGCGCTCCAGGACATCGGACCTGGCCCGCAGCGCTTCCGCCGCCGGTCCGCCCGCCCGTACGTCGTCCACGAGGCCGGCGTCCACCAGCCGCGTCACCAGGGTGTCCACATGACGCTCGGTCAAGTCCATCGCCCTGGCCTGTTCGCGGAGCAGCGGCATGCCTCGGGTGCCGTCGAGCAGTTCCATGAAACAGCCCGTCGCGATATCCATCGGGCCGACCTTCACCGCATGTGCGGGTGTCACTCCGAATTGCACGGTGTCCCCGCCCCGCCAAGCGCGGCGCAGTGCGGGCTTCAACATCGGATGCACGGCTTCCCCCGGTCTGTGTGTCTGTGTCTGCGCGTGTTCCTTTGCCAGAATGCAGCGGGGCGCCGAGACGTGCGGAAAGTTATCCACAGGCGTGGGTATTAGTCGTTCAAATGGTGCAAGGCGTGAAGCCGATCATGGAGAACCGTCCCGGAGGCGGGACTTCCCCCGCACACAGCGGGTAACGTCGAGATGTGCCCGCCGACCCGTCGCCCGGCTCCGCCGGGGAGCCTGCCGTGCCCGGCGCCGGACCCCGCCGGCGCGGTGCGGACCCTGCCCGCCGCGTCCCGGCGACGAGCGCGGTCGAGGTCCGCAGAAGCGCCCGCCGGAGCAGAACGGTCTCCGCCTACCGCGAGGGCGACCGCACGATCGTGCTCATCCCCGCCCGGATGTCCGAGGCCGAGGAGCAGCGCTGGGTGGACGTGATGCTCGACAAGCTGGCCGCCCAGGAGAGCAAGCGCGTCCTCGGCGACACCGAGCTCGCCGCGCGGGCAGAGCGCCTGTCCGCCCAGTATTTCGAGGGCCGGGCCAGGCCCGCGTCCGTGCGGTGGGTGACCAACCAGAACACCCGGTGGGGCTCGTGCACCCCGTCCGAGGGCAGCATCCGGCTGTCGCACCGGTTGCAGGGCATGCCGGAATACGTCGTGGACTACGTGCTCGTCCATGAACTCGCCCACCTCCTGGTCCCCGGGCACGGGCCCCGGTTCTGGCGGCTGCTGGACGCCTACCCCCGCACCGAGCGGGCCCGCGGCTATCTGGAGGGTGTGGTGGCCGCCGACCGGCTGCCGCATCTGCCGGCCGCACGCGGCGAGTGACCGGTGGTGGCGCCGGGTGAGCGGTGCCGGGTGTTTCTGTACCGGGTCTGTACCGGCTTCGCCCGATGCCGGAGTTTGCGGATAGCCTGACGCGACGCATTCACCTTCCGGATGGGGGACGGTCGTTACGCATGGCCAGGGAATTCCAACGCGGCCACAAGGCCAAGATCAGCGATCTCACGCCGGGGACGGACCTGTACGTAGGGGTGCAGATCGCCGGCCCCGGGCTGAGCTTTGACATCAGCTGCTTCGGGCTCGATGCCAATGAGCAGCTCTCCGACGACCGGTATTTCATCTTCTTCAACCAGCCGAAATCCCCCGAGGAGTCCATTCAGCTCCTCGGCGCCCAGGCCGGTGACACCGAGTCGTTCCGCGTCACCCTGGACCGTATTCCGGCGAACATCCACAAGCTGTCGTTCACCGCGACCGTGGACGGTGCCGGACAGATGTCGCAGGTCGGACCCGGATACATCCGGATTGTCGCGGGCGGCGAGGAAGTCGTCAGGTACGCGTTCAACGGCTCGGAGTTCAGCACCGAGCGTGCCGTCATGCTGGGCGACTTCTACCTCAAGGACGTCTGGCGCTTCGCCGCGGTCGGCCAGGGCTTCGACGGCGGCCTCGAAGCGCTGCTGAAGAACTTCGGCGGCGAGGTCGCCGAGGAGGAACCGGCCGCCCCCGCGCCGCCGCAGGGCGCCGCCCCGTCCTTCGCGCCGCCCGCCCAGGCAGCCCCGGCCCCGTCCTTCGGCGCCCCGGCAGCCCCGCAGGCACCCCAGGCACCCCAGCCCCCGCAGCCCGCGCCCTCCTTCGGGACCCCGCCGCCCGCCCCCGGCCCGGCGCCGACCCCGCAGCAGCAGATGCACGCCGCGCCGACGATCATCGCTCCGATGACCCCGCCCGGCGGCACCGTGCCCCCGCCGCCCGCGCCGGCCCCGTACGGGCAGCCCGGCCAGCAGCCGCAGCAGCACTTCGGACAGCCGCCCCACCAGCCCCAGCAGCAGTTCGGGCAGGTCCCTGGCCAGGCGCCCGCGCCCTACGGACAGCAGCCCCCGTCCCCGTACGGCCAGCAGCCTCCCGGCATGCCGCCGGGCGGGCAGGGCATGCCCGGCGGCATGCCGCAGGCCGCCGGTGCCGGTCTCCAGGCCGCGCTCCAGCTGTACAAGGAAACCGAGACCGGCCAGCGCTGGACCCCGCAGAACGGCAAGCTCATGCGGGTCGACCTCGGTATGAGCGGTGGTGCCGGCGTGCTCGCCCGGCAGGGCAGCATGGTGATGTACCAGGGCAAGGTCGACTTCAGCTACAAGGGCGCGGGTTTCGCCGGCCGCCTCGTCGGGAACGCCACCGGCCAGGAGATGCAGCTGATGCGCTGTACCGGCCGCGGACAGGTCTTCCTCGCCGAGGACAGCACTCATCTGCACGCCGTCGAGCTCCAGGGTGACGGCATCTGCGTCTCCGCCGAGAACGTGCTCGCCTTCGACGAGTCGCTCCAGTACGAGGTCCGCCGCATCGAGGGCCACGGCATCCCCGGCGGCGCCCTGTTCACCATGCAGTTCCAGGGCACCGGCACCATCGTGATCAAGACCCACGGAACCCCCGTCGTGCTCCCGGTCACCCCGACCACCTTCGCCGACTGCAACGCCGTCGTGGCGTGGTCGTCCGCATCGCAGGTGATCATCTCCAGCCAGGTCCGGCTGCGCCGCAACGCGTACCCCGGACACAGCGGCGAGACCGTGAACCTCCAGTTCCGGGGCGCGCCCGGGAACTTCATCGTCGTCCAGCCCTACGAGGTCTGAGGGAGCCCGTCATGAACCAGCAACTCGCGGGCTACGCCCCGACCCCCGTCACGGCACGGATGGAGAACCACGGCCATTCCATGCTGAAGGTCGCCATGGCGACCGGCCAGGACCTCTACGCGCGCACCGGATCGATGGTCGCGTACGAGGGCTTCATCCAGTACGAGCCCAACCCGCCGGCCGTCCGCCAGATCGCCTCGCAGTGGATCACCGGCGAGGGCACGCCCCTCATGAAGTGCGCCGGCGACGGGCTGCTCTATCTCGCCGACTACGGCGCCGACGTCGTCGTCATCAACCTCAACAATGACTCGATCTCGGTCAACGGCACCAATGTGCTCGCTTTCGACGGCCACCTCACCTGGGGCGTCGAGCGGGTCAAGGGCCTCGCCAAGTTCGCCGGCCAGGGCCTGTGGAACGTCTGCATCTCGGGCACCGGCTGGGTCGCGATCACCTCGCGCGGCACACCGCTCGTGGTCGACTGCGGACGCGGCGAGGACGAGACGTACGTCGACCCGGACGCGCTGGTCGCCTGGTCGCCGAACCTCAAGGTGAAGGGCAAGCGCAGCTTCAAGGCGGCGTCGCTCATCGGCCGGGGCAGCGGCGAGGCGTTCCAGATGGCCTTCTCCGGCCAGGGGATCGTCGTCGTCCAGCCGAGCGAGGACAGCACCGACCGGCTGCGCGTCCGGCACTGACGGGGAGGGAGAACACACCATGCAGAGTTCGCTTTTCGGCCTCACGGAACAGCAGTCCCAGGACCGCTACACCATCCAGAACCCGCAGCTGCTGAGGGTCGCGCTGACCGGCCACGACGACGTCCTCGCCCGCAAGGGCGCCATGGTCGCCTACCAGGGGCTGATGGAGTTCGACGGCGAGTACCAGTCGAACAGCCAGCGCCGGTCCCGCGCCCACACCGGTGAGGGCCTGGACCTGATGCGCTGCTCCGGACAGGGCACCGTCTACTTCGCCAACCTCGCGCAGTACATCCACGTCGTGGACGTCGACCACGACGGCCTGACCGTGGACAGCTCCTACGTCCTGGCGCTCGACTCCTCGCTGCACACCGAGGTCATCGCGGTGGACAGCCAGTACGGCATCTCGGGCACCGGCAAATATCAGCTCAACATCTCCGGCACCGGCAAGGTCGCCCTGATGACGTCCGGCCAGCCGCTGATGATGCAGGTCACGCCCGACAAGTACGTCAGCGCGGACGCCGACGCCATCGTCGCCTGGTCCACCTCGCTGCGGGTGCAGATGCAGGCCCAGACGCACTCCTCGGGCGTCTTCCGCCGACGCGGCAACACCGGCGAGGGCTGGGAGCTCAGCTTCCTCGGACAGGGCTTCGCCCTGGTCCAGCCGAGCGAGCTGATGCCGCCGCAGAACGCCCAGATCGGACAGGGCCTCGCCGCCCAGTACGGCATGGGGCAGCACGGCGCGCACGGCCAGAACCAGGGCAACGCCTGGAGCTGAGCCACACGGCGAAGGTAAGGGGCGGCCTCCCAGGAGGCCGCCCCTTACCGATTGTCACGTCGTACGGGTGGCTACCGGCCGCCCTCCAGCACCGCGCGCGTACGCTCCATCAGCCGGATCACCGAGGCGTCGGCGACCCCGGCCACCTCGTCGTAGGCGAACCAGCGCAGATCCAGGGACTCGTCGCTGATGCTCTCGGTCGCCCCCGCCGGCGCCACCGCCGCGTACTGCACATCCAGGTGCCAGTGGCACGGCGCGGGGATCGGATGCCGGTCCAGCACCACGGGCCCGCCCGGCAGCAGCGTCAGCCCGGCGATCCCGGACTCCTCCGCGGCCTCCCGCAGCGCGGCCGCCGCGAGCGTGGCGTCACCGGGCTCGCAGTGGCCGCCCATCTGGAGCCACATCCGCAGCTTCCGGTGCAGAGTGAGCAGCACCCGGCCGTGCTCCGGGTCCACGACCAGGGCGCTGGCCGTCAGATGCCCGGCTCCGCAGGACTTCCACATGCCGTCCGGATGGCGCGCCAGGTGCTCCAGATACGTGTCGCGCAGCTCCTCCTGGGCGGGGCCGGCTCCCGCCCCGTAACCCTTCAGTACGAGGACGGCGTCATCGTGCAGGCTCACTTGTCGGAGTCGTCCTTGCCGTCGCCTTCGCCCTCGTCCGGGGCGTCCGCACCCGGCTCGGGCTTCTTCGGGCCGTTCGCCGCCTCGCCGAGCATCTTGTCCAGCTCGGAGAAGTCCAGCTGCTCGTGGTGGACGAAGCCGTCCGGATCGTCCAGGTCGTGAGCGGTCGGGAGCATGTCGGGGTGCTCCCACAGCGCGTCGCGCCCCTCAAGACCGCGCGCGTCCGTGAGCGAGGCCCACAGCCGCGAGGCGTCCCGCAGTCGGCGCGGACGCAGCTGGAGGCCGATCAGAGTGGCGAAGGTCTGCTCGGCGGGGCCGCCGGACGCACGGCGCCGGCGCATCGTCTCGCGCAGCGCGTCGGCCGAGGTCAGCCGGGACTTCGCGGCGGCGTGCACCACCGCGTCCACCCAGCCCTCGACCAGCGCGAGGGCCGTCTCCAGGCGGGCCAGGGCCGCCTTCTGCTCCGGCGTCTCCTCCGGCTGGAACATGCCCTGCTGAAGGGCCTCCTGCAACTGCTCGGGCTGCGAGGGGTCGAACTGGCCGACCACGTCCTCCAGCTTGCTGGTGTCGACCTTGATGCCGCGCGCGTACCCCTCGACGGCGCCGAACAGATGCGAGCGGAGCCACGGGACATGGGCGAACAGCCGCTGGTGGGCGGCCTCGCGCAGCGCCAGATACAGCCTCACCTCGTCCTGCGGGACGGACAGGTCCTTGCCGAACCGCTCCACGTTCAGCGGAAGGAGCGCGGCGCGGCCCGCCGGGCCCAGCGGCAGCCCGATGTCGGTCGAGCCGACCACCTCGCCCGCCAGCACACCGACGGCCTGCCCGATCTGCTGACCGAACATCGCGCCGCCCATCGACCGCATCATGCCGATCAGCGGGCCCGCCATCGCCTGCATCTCCTCGGGCAGCACATCGCCCATGGCGAGGCCCACCCGCTCGGCGACCGGGTCGACCAGCTGCTGCCAGGCCGGGAGCGTCGCCTCGACCCACTCCGCGCGGCTCCACGCCACGCTGGAGACGGCCCCGGACGGCATCGACGTCACCCCGTCCAGCCACAGGTCGGCCAGCCGCAGCGCCTCGTCGACCGCCGAGCGCTCGGCGGGGCCCACGCTCGCGTCCTTGGAGCCGTCCGGCGTGCCCTGCGACACCGTCTGCCGGGCGATCTGCTTGGCCATGTCCCAGTTGACCGGCCCGCCCTCGTAGCTCAGCATCTGGCCGAGCTGCTGGAAGGCCGCGCCCAGGTCGTTCGGGTTCATCGAGCCGAACATGGCGGCGAAGGGATTGTCACCGCCCGCGCCGGGGCCGAAGCCGAACGGGTTCGCCGGACCGCCCGAACCCTGCCCACCTCCGGTGGGGTCGTTCTTCTTGCCCTTGTCGCCGTCGTCCGGCTCCTCCGGCGGAAGGCCGAATCCGAATGGGGTGTCACTCACGGGTTTCCTCGGCTCGTAGGGCCGCCGGGGGAACCGACGGCGACTGCCCGACATCACCATCCAGCGTAGACACCAAGTCCGCTCAGGGCCTCAGTGCTCCGCCCGGTCCGGCCCTGCGGCAGGATGGACGCCACCTGGTACGTACGTGTCACGCGGGTACGTACTGAAGACAACCGCTGGAGCCGCCCGGTGAGTTCCCCAGATCCGCAGGTTCGCGCAGCGCGAAACCTGGCCGACCCGTCACCCGAGAAGAAATCCGCGCCCGGCCGCCCCAGAGGCCGCGGCCCGGTCGTGGCCGTCACCGGAGCCGCGACGGGCGTCGGTGAGCTGCTCACCGCCCGCCTCGCCGCCTCCGAGGAGATCAAGCAGGTCATCGCCATCGACGAGCGCCGGGGCGAGGTCTCCGACGCGACCTGGCACCTCCTGGACGTCCGGGACCCCGCCATCGCCGACAAGCTGCGCTGTGCGGACGTCGTCGTCCACCTGGCGCTCGACCTCGACCTGGAGACCGACCCCGCCGCGCGCACCGCCTACAACGTGCGCGGCACCCAGACCGTGCTGACCGCCGCCGCGGCCGCCGGCGTCCACCGCGTCGTCCTGTGCACCTCCGCCATGGTCTACGGGGCGCTGCCCGACAACGACCTCCCGCTCGCCGAGGACGCCGAGCTGCGGGCCACCGCCGAGGCCACTGGCGTCGGCGACCTGCTGGAGATCGAACGGCTCGGCCGTCGCGCCCCGCGCGCCCACCCCGGGCTGCACGTCACCGTCGTACGCCCCGCCGTGCTGGTCGGCGGCACGGACACCGCGCTGACCCGCTACTTCGAGTCACCCCGGCTGCTCGTGGTCGCCGGTTCCCGGCCCGCCTGGCAGTTCTGCCATGTGGAGGACCTGGTCACGGCGCTGGAGTACGCCGCCCTGGAGAGGATCGACGGGGAGTTCGCGGTCGGCTGCGACGGCTGGCTGGAACAGGAGGAGGTCGAGGAGCTGAGCGGGGTGCGCCGGATGGAGCTTCCCTCCGCCGTCGCGCTGGGCGCCGCCGCCCGGCTGCACCGGATCGGCCTCACCCCCTCGCCCGCGGGCGACCTGGCGTACACCATGCATCCCTGGGTGGTCAGCGTGAGCCGGCTGCACGACGCGGGCTGGCGCCCGGCCTGGACCAACGAGGAGGTGCTCGCCGCGCTCCTGGAAGAGGTGGAGGGGCGCCACACCGTCGCCGGCCGCCGCCTCGGCCGCAAGGACGCCACCGCCGCCGGAGCCGCCGGGGCGACCGTCGCACTGCTCGGCACCGCGGCCCTGGTGCGCCGCGCCCGCAAGGCCCGCCGCCGCATCTGAGCATCCGGTGCCCGGGCACCCTGTAGAAGACTCCAAGACGGGGCGCGGCCCGCCGGGCGAATCGGCAGTTCCGTCCCGTGGGTGCCGTACGGCACGATGGGGTCATGGCACTCACGTACGACCACCCCGGCGAGCAGACGGCGCAGGACCCGATCCGGCTGCTGGACATCCGTGACACGCCGCTGTCGGTGGACGAGGTCTTCCGGGCCGTCGGTGACGACGCCGCGGGCGGCACCACCCTCTTCGTCGGCACCGTGCGTGACCACGACGGCGGACAGGACGTCGACGGACTCGGCTACTCGTGCCATCCCTCGGCCGCCGCCGAGCTGCGCCGGGTGGCGGAGAAGGTCGTCGCCGACTTCCCGGTCCGGGCGCTGGCCGCCGTCCACCGGGTGGGTGAACTGCGGGTGGGTGACATCGCGGTCGTCGTGGCGGTCTCCTGCCCGCACCGCGCGGAGGCGTTCGCGGCCTCCCGGAAGCTCATCGACGACCTCAAGCACGAGGTTCCGATCTGGAAGCACCAGCGCTTCTCGGACGGCACCGAGGAGTGGGTCGGCGCCTGCTGAGCGCAAACCGGAACGGCGGGCATCCGCCCCGATTTGCGTAACCGCACCCCTGCCACGAGCGTTGGTTTTCCACATGGTTAATCTGCTGATCGGCCAGTAGGCCGTATCAGGGGGTAGGGAGGTCGGCATGGCAGCGCTCGCCTGGTTGTTGATTCCGGTTTTCGCCGCGTTCGGCGCGGCGATATGGGGAGGCTGGGCCGCCCGCAACCGCACCACCGGTGACGTCACCGAGCTCGCCGGGTACGCGAGGTTCCGCGAAGCTATGGAGAAGTCCCACTCCGGTTCCGAACCGGTGGAGCAGATATCGAACGTCTGAGGCCGCATCCCGCGTTCTCACCCCGCCCGCCCGCGGCCCCGTACGGACCGGCCCCGGCGGTGCACTGACAGACCCTTCCCGTACTGTCGTTCCATGCCACGCCGCACCGCGACGATGCTCGCCTCCACGCTGATCCTGATCGCGCTGATCATGGCAGGCGTGCTGATCAAAGTGCCGTACTCGGAGATGTCTCCCGGTCCGACGGTGAACACGCTCGGTGACGTCGAGGGCGATCCCGTCCTGCGGATCACCGGCCACAAGACGTACAAGACGTCCGGCAACCTCAATATGACGACGGTCCGCGTCACCGGCGCCGACTACAGCATGAATCTGGTCGAGGCCGTCGCCGGTTGGCTGGGTCACGACAGCGTCGTCGTACCGCACGACACCCTCTACCCGGACGGCAAGACCGAGGAGGAGTCGACGCAGGAGAATGCCGAGGAGTTCAGCCAGTCCCAGGAGAGCGCCAAGGTCGCGGCCCTCAAGGAACTGAACATCCCGGTGACCTCGCACGTCGTGGTCTCCAGCGTCGTCAAGGACAGTCCCTCGCAGGGCAAGCTGCACGCGGGCGACATCATCAAGAACGTCGACGGCACCGCGGTCGAGAAGCCCGAGGACGTCGCGAAGCTGGTCACCAAGCACAAGCCCGGCCAGGACGTCACCTTCACCGTGATCCCGGCCAAGAACGCGGCGGCGGCCGAGAAGGCCGGCAAGGAGCCCGAGGGAACCGAGAAGATCACCCTCACCACCGTGAAGGCCGACCCCGACGAGAACCGCGCGATCGTCGGCATCCAGGCGGGGACCGACCACACCTTCCCCTTCGACATCGACATCAAGCTCGCCGACGTGGGTGGTCCGAGTGCGGGGCTGATGTTCTCGCTGGGCATCCTCGACAAACTGACCCCGGGGCAGCTGACGGGCGGCAAGTTCATCGCCGGCACCGGCACCATCAACGACGACGGCGAGGTCGGCCCGATCGGCGGGATCACCATGAAGCTGGTCGGCGCGCGCAACGCGGGCGCACGCTACTTCCTGACCCCCGACGACAACTGCGCGGCCGCCGCGGCGGACACGCCCGACGGGCTCACCCTGATCCGCGTCAAGAACATCGACGACGCCAGGAAGTCGCTGGACAAGCTCCGTACGGGGGACACGGCCGGGCTGCCGAGCTGCTCGGCAGGCTGACCGCGCCCCCGCGACACACGGCGGCGGTCAGGACTCGAAGGTGGCCGCCAGCGCCTCGGCCAGCCCCGGCACGAGACCGGCGCCGGTCAGCACCTCGCTCGCCGAGTCCTTCTCGCGCAGGCGTACGGCGGACTCGCGCGCCCCGTCCCGCAGGACGGCCACGGTCATCCGCACCTCCTGCCGGTCCGGGTGCTCGGCGACCCACTTGGTCAGCCGTTCGTCGTCCAGCCCGTCCGGCACGGACGCCTCGGCGGACGGCGGCAGCATCAGCCGCTCCACCGTCATCGCACACCCGGCGACCGCGTCGGGCCAGGCGATCGTGGCGAGGAACTCGTCCAGCGCCGTGCCCGCGGGCAGCTCCTCCTGCTCGACGGGGGTCAGCGCGGCGGCCTTCGCACCGTCGTCGTCAAGGCCGAGCTGGGTGGCCAGGCCGGGCTCCTGCGCCCGCAGCCGCGCGGTGTCGACCAGGGCGAAGAGGCGGGCCGGCTGGTCCCAGCCGAGGGTGGAGACGTACTCATCGATTTCGAGCACCGCGACGGTGAGCGGGCTCGCGGCCATCGGGGGGCCTGAGGGGGAAACGTTGGACATGGACAACATCCTGCCTCCTTCCGCCCCCGGAACGGGAACTAGGTAAAGCATCAGTAAGTTGAAGGGATGGGCTCTACGATCGCTGGGCCCGCTCCACACGACCCGCGAACTTCGAGGTGCGCACGTTGGCTTTCCAGATGCCGGACCGCGGCGGAGGCCCGACCGGGCCACGGATCAGAGTCGGCCGCCCGTCCCGGCGCGCCCGAACCCTGCTCATGACTCTGGGCGTCCTGGCGATTCTCGCCATGGCGTTCGTCATGTTCGCCGGGTTCTGGACGGACTGGCTCTGGTACCGGTCGGTCGCGTATTCGTCCGTCTTCACCACCACCCTGTGGACCAAGATCGGGCTGTTCCTCGTCTTCGGACTGCTGATGGCCCTGGCCGTCGGCCTGAACATCTGGCTCGCGCACCGGCTCCGGCCGCCGCTGAGCGCGATGTCGCTGGAGCAGCAGAGCCTGGACCGCTACCGGATGAGCCTCGCCCCGTACAAGAAGTGGGTGCTGCTCGCGGTCACCGCGCTGGTCGGTCTGATCGCCGGCGCCTCCGCCTCGGGCCAGTGGCGGACCTGGCTGATGTACGTGAACGGCGTGTCGTTCGGCCAGAAGGACCCCCAGTTCCATCTGGACGTGTCGTTCTACGCCTTCGATCTGCCCTGGTACCGCTTCCTGCTGGGCTTCGGCTTCGCGGCCACGGTGCTCTCGCTGATCGCCGCCGCGCTGACCCACTACCTGTACGGCGGGCTGCGTGTCACCAGCCCCGGCGCGCGGGCGACGGGCGCGGCCACCGGCCACCTGTCGGTGCTGCTCGGGGTCTTCGTCACCCTGAAGGCCGTGGCGTACTGGCTCGACCGGTACGGCCTGGCGGTGAAGTCCAGTGACTTCAAGGCCACGGACAACTGGACGGGCCTGCGGTACGTCGACGCCAACGCGTACCTTCCGGCGAAGACGATCCTGTTCTGCATCGCCGCGATCTGCGCCGTGCTGTTCTTCGCGACGCTCTGGCGCCGGACCTGGCAGCTGCCGGTGATCGGCTTCGGGCTCATGGTGCTCTCGGCCATCCTGATCGGCGGCCTCTACCCGGCGATCGTGCAGAAGTTCCAGGTCCAGCCGAACGAGCAGGCCAAGGAAGCCCCGTTCATCCGGAAGAACATCGAGGCCACGCGCAACGCGTACGGCATCGATGACGCGCAGGTCTCGGACTACACGGGCAAGTCCACCGAGGACGACGACACCAAGCTCCGGGCCGCGGCGAACGACGCGGCCAGCTACCGGGTGATGGACCCCAACGTCGTCTCGCCGGCCTTCCAGCAGCTCCAGCAGAAGAGGAACTACTACCAGTTCCCCAAGACGCTGGACGTCGACCGGTACAAGGACTCCTCCGGCAAGGAGCAGGACACGGTCATCGGTCTGCGCGAGCTCAACATCCAGGGCATCCCGAAGCGCAACTGGATCAACGACCACTTCACCTACACCCACGGCTACGGCGCCATCGCCGCCCGGGGGACCACGACCGGTAAGAACCCGAAGGGATCTCCCGACTTCACCGAGTCCGGACTGCCGACCACCGGCGACCTGGGCACGTACAAGCAGGAGATCTACTACGGCGAGAAGACCGAGCAGTACTCCATCGTCGGCGGGCCCCAGAAGGAGCTCGACTACGAGGAGGACGGCGAGAAGACCACCAGCTACAAGGGCAACAGCGGGGTCAGTCTCTCCAGCACGTTCAACCGCGCCGCGTACGCCGTGGCGTTCAGCGAGCCGCAGATCCTGTACTCGGGCGCCATCGGCGACGGTTCGCGGATTCTCTACAACCGCACGCCCAAGGAGCGCGTCGAGGCGGTGGCCCCCTGGCTCACCATCGACGGCGACGCCTACCCGGCCGTGGTCAACAAGCGCATCCAGTGGGTGGTCGACGCCTACACGACGACCAACGGCTACCCGTACGCCTCGCGCACCACGCTCGGCGACACCACGGCCGACTCGCTGACCACCAACCAGCGCGCGGTCGTCGCCCAGCAGAACCAGGTCAACTACATCCGCAACTCGGTGAAGGCGACCGTCGACGCGTACGACGGCACGGTCACGCTGTACGAGTGGGACACCAAGGACCCGGTCCTGAAGACCTGGCGCAAGGCGTTCCCCGGGACCGTGAAGTCCAAGGCGGACATCCCGCAGGACCTGATGGACCACCTGCGCTACCCGCAGGACCTGTTCAAGGTGCAGCGCGAGCTGCTGACCCGTTACCACGTCACGAGCCCCGCCCAGTTCTACAGCGGCAGTGACGCCTGGCAGGTCCCGGACGACCCGACCAACAAGGAGTCCGGCTCCGTCCCGCCGTACTACCTGAGCATAAAGATGCCGGGTCAGACGGCTCAGAAGTTCTCGCTCACCACGACGTTCACCCCGAAGGGGCGGCCCGACCTCGGGGCGTTCATGGCGGTGGACGCCGATGCGGCCAGCAAGGACTACGGCACCATAAGGCTCCTGAGAGTCACCGGTGCGGTGAAGGGCCCCGGGCAGGTACAGAGTGAGCTCAACGGCAACGACGACGTCGCCGAGTTCGTGAGAAACCTCAAGGGCACCGACTCCGACATCGAGTACGGCAACCTGCTGACCGTGCCGCTCGAAGGGGGCTTCCTCTACATCGAGCCGGTCTACACGCGCGGTGGTACGCAGAACTACCCGCTGCTGCGCAAGGTCGCCGCCTCGTACGGCTCGAAGATCGTCTTCGAGAACAGCCTCGGCGAGGCCCTGAACGCCGTGTTCGGCGCCGAGGGCTCCGATACGAGCGAGCCACCGGGCGACACCACCGAGCCGCCGGACACCAGTCAGCCGCCGGCCACCGGTGACGCCGCGCTCAAGAAGGCCATCGCGGACGCCCAGAAGGCGTACGACGAAGGCGAGGCGGCCCTGAAGAAGCAGGACTGGACGGCCTACGGCAAGGCGCAGACCGATCTTCAGGACGCGCTGGAGCGGGCCGCCGCGGCCCAGTCCAAGGCGGACAGCGACGGCAAGGCCGACAAGTCCGACGACGGCAAGGCGGCCAAGCCCGACAAGGCGAGCCAGGCCGGCGCTTCGGACAAGGCCGGTGCCACGGACAAGGCCAGTGCTTCGGACAAGGCGGGTGATGAGGGCGGGGGCTGAGTAACCCGGTAAAGCTCCACCTCCGCGTCGTGATACGGTTTGAACACAACGACGCGGGGTGGAGCAGCTCGGTAGCTCGCTGGGCTCATAACCCAGAGGTCGCAGGTTCAAATCCTGTCCCCGCTACTGAAAGACGAAGGCCCGGATCCTCCAGGGGATCCGGGCCTTCGTCGTGCCGTGGTGGCCTGTTTCGCGAGGTGGGCGTGAAGTGCGGTTCGAGGGGCACGAGTTGGCCCGAGACGTGTTTGACTTGTCTCTCTGTGGGCATGTCGACAAAACGCTGAAGTGACGTCACTGACCGCGATATACCAGGTGTACGCGGGTTACAGGTGGTGCGACGATGGTATTTATGGGGGACAGGTCAACTCTGTTGAAGACAGGGCGGTTTGCGCGGGGGCACGTCCATCCGGCGGAAAAGTTGGTGGATGAGGTGTTTGCCGCTGCCGCCGAGCAGTACAAAGACACCATCGAGAGCGCCGAGACTTCCGAGACCGCAGAGAGCATCGAGACCGCCGACGGTGTGGAGAACGCCGAGCGGGCGGAGACCGAGGCGAGCGCGGACGGCGCGGAGACCGAGGCACGCCACCGCCGCGCCGCCGACGCCGGTGACACCGCGTCGATGAGCGTGCTCGGCGCGCTGCTCCTGCGCCGGGGCGACCTCGCCGGCGCCGAACCCTACCTGCGGGGCGCCACCGCCGACGGGGACCGGGCCGCCGCCAACAACCTGGGCGTCCTGCTGCACCAGCGCGGCTACCCCGACGAGGCGGCCGGCTGGTGGCGCACCGCCGCCGTGGCCGGCTCCGCCGCGGCCGCGCACGCCCTGGGCCGGCACTTCCGCGAGCGCGGGGACGAGCCCGCCGCCGAGTACTGGCTGCGCCAGTCCGCCGAGCAGGGCCACGCGCTCGGCGCCTACGCCCTCGCCGACCTCCTGGAGCACCGCAGCGACGTCGGCGCCGAGCGCTGGCTGCGCGCCGCCGCCGAACAGGGCCACCGCGAGGCGGCCTACCGGCTGGCCCGCCTCCTGGAGAGCAACGCCGCCGACGCCGCGCACGAGGTGTTCGGCCGCCCCGGCCTGGGCCCGCGCACGGGCGCGGAGCCCGCCGCGGACCCGGGCACGGACCCCGGCGCGCCCCGCCGTGCCGCCGAGGGCGACGGCCCCGTCGCCGGCCCCGGCCACGCGCGCGGCGGCGAGGCCGAGCAGTGGTACCGGCAGGCCGCCGCGCGCGGTCACCGGCGCGCCGCCCTGCACCTCGGCGCGATCCTCGAACAGCGTGGCGAGCTCAAGGAGGCCGGGCGCTGGTACCTCATGTCGGCCAAGGCGGGCGAGGCCCGGGCCGCCTGTGCGCTCGGCTTCCTGCTGCGCGACGCGGGGGACCGGGAGAGCGCCGCCGTGTGGTGGCTGCGCGCCGCCCAGGACGGCGACGGCAACGCCGCGAATGCCCTCGGCGCGCTGCACGCGGCCCGGGGCGAGCAGCAGACCGCCGAGCGCTGGTACCGCGCGGCGATGGACGCGGGCGACGTCAACGGCGCGTACAACCTCGGGCTGCTCTGCGCCGCCCAGGACCGCACCGCGCAGGCCGAGCAGTGGTACCGCCGCGCCGCCTACGCGGGCCACCGCGAGGCCGCCAACGCGCTCGCCGTGCTCCTGCTCCAGGCCGGCGACCCGGCCGGCGCCGAGCCCTGGTTCTCCAAGGCGGCCGAGGCGGGCAGCGTCGACGCGGCCTTCAACCTCGGCATCCTCTACGCCGGGCGCGACGAGGACCGCACCGCCCTGCTCTGGTACGAGCGGGCCGCCGCGGCCGGGCACACCGAGGCGGCGCTCCAGGTCGGCATGGCGCTCCTGCACCACGGCGAGGAGCAGGAGGCCGAGCGCCACCTGCGCTGCGCGGCGGGCGGCGGCAGCGCGGAGGCGGCCTTCCGGCTGGCCGGGCTGCTGGACGCGCGGCAGCCGCCGCCCGGGCCGCCCGCGCTGGGCGAGCCGCTGCCCGAGAAGACCGAGTGCGAGGAGTGGTACGAGCGGGCCGCCGAACAGGGGCACCGCCGCGCCCAGGTCCGCGTCGGCATGCTCGCCGCCTCCCGGGGCGACGTGGAGAGCGCCGGCCACTGGTACCGGGCGGCGGCCGAGTCCGGCAGCCGCAACGGCGCGTTCAACCTCGGCCTGCTCCTGGCCCGGGAGGGCAGCGAGCGCGAGGCCGCCCTGTGGTGGACCCGCGCCGCCGCCGACGGGCACGGACGGGCGGCGCTGCGCCTCGCCCTGCTCGCCGCGCGCCGCGGTGAGCTGGCGGAGGGGCAGCGCTGGTGCGCCCGGGCGGTCGAGCTGGGCCCGGCGGAGGTCGCGGAGCGCGCGGCGCGGCTGCGCGAGGCCCTGCACCAGGAGCTGACGGCGTGAGCCCCGGGGCGGCCGGGCCGCCCCACGTCAGGGCGGCCCCGCAAACGAAGCCGCGCAACGAAGCCGCGCAAACAAAGCCCCGCAAACGAAGCCGCACAAACGAATTTGCACTGGTCCGAGCCGTCCCGTAGGGTTGTGAACACAACGACGCGGGGTGGAGCAGCTCGGTAGCTCGCTGGGCTCATAACCCAGAGGTCGCAGGTTCAAATCCTGTCCCCGCTACTGAAGACTGAGGGCCGGATCTTTTCGAAGATCCGGCCCTCAGTCGTATGCGTCGTCATATGCGCCGTCGTGTGCGCACGCGAAGACCGCCCCCGGCCCGGGGGCGGTCCGGTGCGTTCAGGCAGCGGCGGCGCAGTCCGGGCAGATGCCCCGGTAGGTCAGCTCGACGCCGGAGATCGTGAAGCCGAAGCGCTCGCCGGCCGGCAGGTCCGCCAGCGGGTCGCCCGACGGGTGCACATCGCGGATGGCACCGCACTGGGCGCACACCAGGTGGTGGTGGGCGCGGTGCGCGTTGGGGTCGTAGCGCTTGGCGCGGCGGTCGGTGGAGACCTCGATGACCTCGCCGAGGCTCACCATCTCGCCCAGCGTGTTGTAGACGGTGGCGCGGGAGATCTCGGGCAGCCGGGCCACCGCGCGGGCATGGACCTCGTCGGCGGTCAGGTGCACATGGTCCCCGTCGAGGACCTCGGCCACGACGCGCCGCTGCGCGGTCATGCGCCAGCCGCGTCCTCGAAGTCGTTCCAGCAGGTCACTCATGGGCGTCATTCTAGCAGCGCACGGGCCAGGTCTTGAATAGGTGCGACTTTGGATGTCCATTTGACTTGGACTTTGTCCAATGTAGGATCGCATATGGCGTCGGCCGGAGGACAGGAAGGCCGGACGCGGGCACGGCATGAAGGCATGGCGTGCGGGAACGACGCAGGAGGCGCACGTGACGCAGGGACCGCTCACCACGGAGGCAGGCGCACCGGTCGCCGACAACCAGAACAGCGAGACCGCCGGGATCGGCGGCCCGGTCCTGGTGCAGGACCAGCTGCTGATGGAGAAGCTGGCGCACTTCAACCGCGAGCGCATCCCGGAGCGCGTGGTGCACGCGCGGGGCGCCGGTGCGTACGGGACGTTCACGCTGACCCGTGACGTGTCGCAGTGGACGCGGGCGAAGTTCCTCTCGGAGGTCGGCAAGCGGACCGAGACGTTTCTGCGCTTCTCGACCGTCGCGGGCAACCTCGGTGCCGCCGACGCGGTACGGGACCCGCGCGGCTTCGCGCTGAAGTTCTACACCGAGGACGGCAACTACGACCTCGTCGGCAACAACACCCCGGTGTTCTTCATCCGGGACGCGATCAAGTTCCCCGACTTCATCCACACCCAGAAGCGCGACCCGTACACCGGCTCCTCCGAGGCGGACAACATCTGGGACTTCTGGGGGCTCTCGCCCGAGTCCACCCACCAGGTGACCTGGCTCTTCGGCGACCGGGGCATCCCCGCCTCGTACCGGCACATGGACGGCTTCGGCTCGCACACCTACCAGTGGCAGAACGAGGCGGGCGAGGTCTTCTGGGTCAAGTACCACTTCAAGACCGACCAGGGCATCAAGAACCTCACCGCCGAGGAGGCCGACCGTCTCGCCGGCGCGGACCCGGACAGCCACCAGCGGGACCTGCGCGAGTCCATCGAGCGCGGCGACTTCCCGTCCTGGACGGTGCAGGTGCAGATCATGCCGGCGGCCGAGGCGGCGACGTACCGCTTCAACCCGTTCGACCTCACCAAGGTGTGGCCGCACGCGGACTACCCGCCGGTCGAGATCGGCAAACTGGAGCTCAACCGCAACCCGGAGAACATCTTCGCCGAGGTCGAGCAGTCCATCTTCAGCCCGGCGCACTTCGTCCCCGGCATCGGTCCGTCCCCGGACAAGATGCTTCAGGGCCGGCTCTTCGCGTACGGCGACGCGCACCGCTACCGGGTCGGTATCAACGCCGACCACCTCCCGGTGAACCGCCCGCACGCCACCGAGGCGCGGACCAACAGCCGGGACGGCTATCTGTACGACGGCCGCCACAAGGGCGCGAAGAACTACGAGCCCAACAGCTTCGGCGGCCCCGCCGAGACGGGCCGGCCGCTCTCGGGAGCCACCCCCGTCACGGGCGTCACGGGCAACCACCCGACCCCGCTGCACGCCGAGGACGACGACTTCGTGCAGGCCGGGAACCTGTACCGGCTCATGTCCGAGGACGAGAAGGCCCGGCTGGTCGGCAATCTGTCCGGCTTCATCGCGAAGGTCTCGCGCGACGACATCGCCGAGCGCGCGATCGGCAACTTCCGCCGTGCCGACGAGGACTTCGGCAAGCGGCTGGAGGCGGCCGTGCAGGCGCTGCGCGCCTGAGTCCCCTCGGTCGTACGACCGGCCCGGCCCCGCACCCGCGGGGGCCGGGCCGGTCGCATGTGCGGGGGTGGTCAGCCGACCAGGGCGGCCGGGCGGGGGCGGGACGGGGACCAGCAGCGGATGATGTCGCGGACCGAGACGATGCCGGCCGGGCCGCCGTCGTCGAGGACGATCAGATGGCGGAAGCCGCCGTGGGTCATGGCCGCCGCGGCCTCTTCGAGCGTCCAGGAGGGCGCGGCGAACACCACATCGGTGGTGGTGTGGGCGGAGGCCGTCTCGGTGTCGGGGTCCTGGCCCGCGCCGACGGCGTTGAGGATGTCGCGCTCGGTGAGGATGCCGAGCCCGCAGGTGTCGGGGTCGTGCACGACGGCCGCCCCGATCCGGCGGGCCGACATCAGCCGGGCGGCCTGGCGCAGCGTATGGGCCGGGCCGATGGTGAGGACCATCGTGCTCATGGCGTCACGGACGAGCATGAAGGGTGCCACCTCCTCGGTGAAGCGACCGCGTGAGCCGATTCACAAGTTCACAAGTGGGGGAATCATCAGAGTTGCACCGATACGGGAAGCCGACAAGGGGTCGCGAAGATCACGAAAGGGGCGTGCGGACCCGGCCGCACGCCCCTCGTATGCCCTTACGCCGCCCTGCGGGCGGGACGCACTCAGTAACGCTGGTTCAGGTAGCCCAGCAGCTCGCGGTGGAGCGCCCCGTTCGACGCCGCGCCGTTCCCGCCGCCCGGCCCGTCCACACCGTCCAGACTGGTGAACCTGCCACCCGCCTCCTGGACGACGATCGCGGTCGCCGCCATGTCCCACAGCGACAGCTCCGGCTCCGCGCACATGTCCACGGACCCCTCGGCGACCATCATGTACGGCCAGAAGTCCCCGTAACCCCGGGTGCGCCAGCAGGCCCGGGTCAGGTCCAGGAAGCCGTCGAGCCGCCCCTGCTCCTCCCAGCCGGTCAGCGAGGAGTACGCGAACGAGGCGTCGGAGACCCGCTCCACGCTGGAGACCCGGAGCCGGGTCGCGGAGGTCAGACTGCGGCCGGTGTACGCCCCCGAGCCCTTCGCCGCCCACCAGCGCCGGTTCAGCGCGGGCGCCGAGACGACACCCACGACCGGCTGGAAGCCCTTCTCCCCTGCCTCCATCAGCGAGATCAGCGTCGCCCAGACCGGTACGCCCCGTACGTAGTTCTTGGTGCCGTCGATCGGGTCGATCACCCAGCGCCGCGGACCCGTGCCCTCGATGCCGTACTCCTCGCCCAGGATCGCGTCGCGCGGGCGCGCCCGGTGCAGATGGCCCCGGATCAGCTCCTCGGCGGCCTTGTCGGCCTCGCTCACCGGCGTCATGTCCGGCTTGGTCTCGACCTTGAGGTCCAGGGCCTTGAACCGGTCCATCGTCACCGCGTCGGCGGCGTCCGCCAGTACGTGGGCCAGGCGCAGATCATCGTGGTAATCGGGCATGCCGTCACAGTATCGACCCGCCGGTGAGCCGGGCCACACCGGCCCGGGGCGGTCAGTGCGCGGAGCCGGAGAGCTGGAGGCCGATCACGCCGAGGATCACCAGCGAGATCGACACCAGCTTGAGCGTGGAGACGATGTCACCGAGGAAGACCATGCCGTAGATGGCCGTCCCCGCCGCGCCGATGCCGGTCCACACCGCGTACGCGGGCCCGACGTCGAGCTTCTTCAGCGACATGGTGAGCAGACCGAAGCTGCCGAGCGCGAAGACGCAGAACGCGATGGTCGGCCACAGCCGGGTGAAGCCGTGCGAGAGCTTCAGGCAGACCGCGAACCCGGTCTCCAGAAGTCCCGCGACCACGACCAGCAGCCATGCCATCGTCCGCACCCTCCCGCATCGCCCACCGCCCCGCACCGGCCGGTGCCGCTGGGCGTGATTATGCACTTACCGGAAGCAAGTGATCGCAAACGTGCCCGGCCCGGTCGCCGCTCAGTCGCCCTCGCGCCTGTTCCGGGTCGAGAGCAGCCGACGCAGCGAGTCCAGCCGCGCCGGGTCCGCGTGCCCCGCTGCCACCCAGGCGTCCAGCGCGCATTCCGGTTCATGGCTGTCGTGGGTGCAGCCGCGCGGGCACTCCTCCGTCCCGGGCTGGAGGTCCGGGAAGGCGTTGATGACCCGCGACGGGTCGATGTGGTTCAGCCCGAACGAGCGCACCCCGGGGGTGTCGATCACCCAGCCCCGGTAGCCCGGCAGCGGCAGCGCCAGGGCCGACGTGGTGGTGTGCCGGCCCCGGCCGGTCACCGCGTTCACGACCCCCGTGGTGCGCCGCTTCTCCTTCGGCACCAGCGCGTTGACCAGCGTGGTCTTGCCGACGCCCGAGTGCCCGACGAAGGCCGTCACCCGGCCGTCGAGCTGTTCGCGGACCCGGTCGGCCGCGTCCCCGTTCTCCAGCTCCTCGCGGCTGGTGACGACGAACGGCACCCCCAGCGGGGTGTACGCGCCCAGCAGCTGGTCCGGGGACGCCAGGTCGGACTTGGTCAGCACCAGGAGCGGGGAGAGCCCCCCGTCGTACGCGGCGACCAGGCACCGGTCGATCATTCGCGGACGCGGTTCCGGATCGGCCAGCGCGGTCACGATCGCCAGCTGGTCCGCGTTGGCCACAACCACCCGCTCGAACGGGTCGTCGTCGTCCGCCGTCCGGCGCAGCACCGAGCGGCGCTCACCGATCCGGACGATCCGGGCGAGGGTGTCCTTGTCGCCGGACAGGTCGCCGACGAGTGAGACGGTGTCGCCCACCACCGCGGCCTTGCGGCCCAGTTCGCGGGCCTTCATCGCGACGATCGTGCGGTCGCCGACCAGGACGGTGAGACGGCCCCGGTCCACGGTGAGGACCATGCCGTCCTCGGCGTCCTCGTGCTTGGGCCGGATGTGGGTGCGGGGGCGGTTGCCCTTGCGGTTGGGGCGGACGCGGATGTCGTCCTCGTCGGGGTTCTTGCCGTAGCGGCGCATGTCTCAGGCCCCGAGCATTCCGGTCCACATCCGCGGGAAGTCCGGCAGGGTCTTGGCGGTCGTCGCCACGTTCTCGATCTCCACTCCGGGGACGGCAAGGCCGATGACGGACCCCGCGGTGGCCATCCGGTGGTCGTCGTACGTATGGAAGGTACCGCCGTGCAGCGGGCGCGGGCGGATGTGCAGGCCGTCGGCCGTCTCGGTGACGTCGCCGCCGAGGCCGTTGATCTCCTTGGTGAGCGCGGCCAGCCGGTCCGTCTCGTGCAGCCGCAGATGGGCGACGCCGCTCAGCGTGGAGGGGGAGTCGGCCAGGGCGGCGACGGCGGCGATGCCCGGGGTCAGCTCGCCGACCTCGGAGAGGTCCACGTCGATGCCGTGGACGCGGCCGGAGCCGGTGAAGGTCAGCCCCTGCTCGGTCAGCTCGCAGCTGCCGCCCATCGCGGTGAAGATGTCGCGCAGCGCGTCACCGGGCTGCGTGGTGCGCGCCGGCCAGTCCGGGATGGTCACCCGGCCGCCCGTGACCAGCGCCGCCGCCAGGAACGGCTGGGCGTTGGACAGGTCCGGCTCGATGGTCAGGTCGCGGCCGAGGAGCGCCGAGGGGGAGACCCGCCAGACGTTCGGCTCGCCGCCCGTCTCCGGCTCGTCCACCTGCGCGCCGACGGCCCGGAGCATGTCCACGGTCATCCGGATGTGCGGCATCGAGGGCAGCCGGTCACCGGTGTGCCGGACCTCCACGCCCTGGTTGAAGCGCGGCGCGGACAGCAGCAGCGCCGAGACGAACTGGGAGGACGAGGAGGCGTCGATCGCGACCGGGCCGCCGTCCAGCGCGCCGCCGCCGTGCACGGTCATCGGCAGCGAGCCCCGGGAGTCGTCGTCGATCCGGGCGCCGAGGACCCGCAGGGCCTCGATCACCCCGGTCAGCGGGCGCTCGTAGGAGCGGGGGTCGCCGTCGAAGCGGACCGGTCCGTCGGCGAGCGTGGCCACCGGGGGCAGGAAGCGCATGACCGTACCGGCGTTGCCGACGTCCACGGTGACCGGGCCGTGCAGCGGGGCCGGGATGACCCGCCACGCCTCGCCCGCGGCCTCCGCCCCGGCGGTCGCGGGCGTCGCCGACGAGCTGGAGGACACCGTCTCCTCGATGCGTACGCCCATCGCGCGCAGCGCGTCCGCCATCAGCAGGGTGTCCCGGGAGCGCAGCGGGCGGCGCAGCCAGCCCGGCTCCGAGGAGAGCGCGGCGAGCACCAGCGCCCGGTTGGTGACCGACTTGGAACCGGGCACCGTGACGGTCGCGTCGACAGCCCCGCTCGCGAAGGGGGCGGGCCAGAGGGCGGGGGTCACGGAGCTTTCGGTCATGCGCTCACTTTAGAGGTTTGGCCAGCAGTGAGCCCGGTCACAGTCCGTCACAGCCCCAGCAGCCAGCGCCCGCCGCCGATCAGGGAGCACAGCGACACCGCGTGGAAGAGGAACAGCCACAGCGCCGCCGGGACGTCGGTCAGGCGGGACAGCTGGTCCGCGTCCGAGTCCGGCGCGCCGCCGTGCCGTCGCTTCGACTGGAGCTCGAACACCGGGCGTACGCCGCCCAGCAGCAGGAACCACACCACGCTGTACGCGAACAGCGACTGCCAGGCGGGCGAGGCCAGCCAGGAGACCAGCAGGAACACCGAACCGGTGAGGATCACCGTCAGCGCCCCGTACACATTGCGGATCATCACCAGCATCACCGCGAGCAGGGCCGTCGCCAGCCACAGCAGCAGCGTGATCCGGCCGTCCACCAGCAGCCAGGCGCCGCCCAGTCCGAGCAGCGAGGGCGCGGTGTAGCCCGCCGCCGCGGTCAGCACCATCCCGATCCCGGTCGGCTTGCCCCGGCTCACCGTCAGGCCGCTGGTGTCCGAGTGCAGCCGGATGCCCGAGAGCTGCCGGCCGGAGAGCAGGGCGACCAGTCCGTGGCCGCCCTCGTGCGCGATGGTGATCGCGTTCCGGGACATCCGCCACAGGATGTTCGGCACGACCGCGATGAGCGCCGCGGTCGCGGTCACCACCACCAGCCACTGCTCGGGGGCGGGCTGGGTGCCGGTGACGCGGTCCCACAGGTTGCCGAGATCGGTGCTGTCCATGGGGCGGGCGGCTCCTTGCCGGATAGGGGTCCGTTCGGGATGGCGGTCGTGGCAGTCTGGCACTCATGTGCGGACGGTATGCAGCGAGTCGGCGGCCCGAGGACCTGACCGGACTCTTCCAGGTGGAGAAGTGGGAACCGGCCGAGGCGCTGGAGCCCGACTACAACGTGGCGCCGACCAAGAAGGTCTACGCCGTACTGGAACGTCCTGTGAAAGACGCGGACGACCAGCGCCCGGTTCGTCAGATGCGGGCACTGAAATGGGGGCTCGTCCCGTCCTGGGCCAAGAACCCGGAGGGCGCCGCCCGGATGATCAACGCCCGGGCCGAGACCGTGCACGAGAAGCCGTCCTTCCGCCGCCCCTTCGTCTCCCGGCGCTGCATCCTGCCCGCCGACGGCTATTACGAGTGGGTGACCGGCGCCGAGGAACGGCAGCTGGAGGAGAAGGGGCGCCGCAAGCGGCCCCGTAAACAGCCCTACTTCGTGACCCCGGCCGACGGCTCGGTCTTCGCGATGGCCGGACTGTACGAGTTCTGGCGCGACCGCACCCTGCCCGACGACCACCCGCAGGCGTGGTGGGTCACCTGCTCGGTGATCACCACTGAGGCGGAGACCACCCCGCTCGCCGTCGCCCCCGCCGACGGACCGGCCTCGCTCGCCGAGATTCACCCCCGGATGCCGCTGATGCTCACCCCGGACCGCTGGGACGACTGGCTGGACCCCGCGCGCACCGACATAGGGGAGCTGCGGGCCCTGCTGACACCGCCGCCGCCCGGCCTGATGCGCGCTCACCCGGTCGCGACCGCCGTCAGCAACGTCCGCAACAACGGCCCCGAGCTGAAGGAGGAGCTGGCCGAGCCCGAGGTGAGCACCCTCTTCTGAGCCACGCACGCGGGGGCCTCGCGCCATCCCCGTACCGGACACCGGGTGTTGGTTGGATGGCGACCGTGAACACCGACGACGTGACCCCCCGGACCGAGACCGTCGAGACCGGCACCGGCACCGCCCGCATCACCTGGCTCGCGGCCCCCGCCCCGCGCCTCGTGCTCGCCCTCGGCCACGGCGCCGGCGGCGGCATCGAGGCCCGCGACCTCAGGGCCCTCGGCGCCGCCCTGCCCGCGCACGGCGTGAGCGTCGCCCTCGTGGAACAGCCCTGGCGGGTGGCCGGCAGGAAGCTCGGGCCCGCCCCGAAGACCCTGGACACCGGCTGGCGCGGCATCTGGCCGGCCCTCGCGGGGCCGGGGCTGCCGGTCGTCGCCGGGGGACGCAGCGCCGGGGCCCGCGTGGCCTGCCGCACCGCCGCCGAGCTGGGCGCCCGGGCGGTCCTCGCGCTCAGCTTCCCGCTGCACCCGCCGGGCCGCCCCGAGAAGACCCGCGCCGACGAACTGCTGGGCTGCGGGGTGGCCGCGCTCGTCGTCCAGGGCGGCAACGACCCGTTCGGGAAGCCCGCCGAATTCCCGCCCGGCGACTACCGGATCACCGAGGTGCCGTACGGGGACCACGGCTTCGCCGTACCGAAGAAGTCCGGGCTCACCGAGGAGCGGGCCATGGAGATCCTCACCGCGTCCGTCACCGAATGGCTGGCGGATGTGAAGTGACGAGAACCACCCTCGCACCCCCGGGAATGCCCGGCGGGGGGCCGCTGTTGTGAGGGACATCGGTACGCCAACGTCGTAAGTGGAGAGGGAGTCCGTCGTATGGGTTCGACCATCTGCCCGCGTCGCTCGAACACCGCTGACCTGGAGTGGACGGTCCTGCACGCGGCCAAGACCACTCCCGAGCGGTCACCCGGCGGAACGGAACGACAGCCCGCGCCGGACCAAGGTCGACTATTCTCCGATTCGAGCGGGTCCGGTTTCGGCTCCGCCCCAGCGTTGGAGGAGGTGGGTCCGGTCACAGGGACCGACACAGGGACCGACGACGGCCGCCCGCAGGAGACGACGGCCGAGCGCAACGCGCGTTTCGAGCGCGACGCCCTCGGTTTCCTCGACCAGATGTACTCGGCGGCCCTGCGCATGACGCGCAACCCCGCGGATGCCGAGGACCTGGTCCAGGAGACGTATGCCAAGGCGTACGGCTCCTTCCACCAGTTCCGTGAGGGCACCAACCTCAAGGCGTGGATGTACCGCATCCTCACGAACACCTTCATCAACTCGTACCGCAAGAAGCAGCGCGAACCCCAGCGCAGTGCCGCCGAGGAGATCGAGGACTGGCAGCTGGCCCGCGCCGAGTCGCACATGTCCACCGGGCTGCGCTCCGCCGAGTCCCAGGCCCTCGACCACCTGCCCGACTCGGACGTGAAGTCCGCGTTGCAGGCGATCCCCGAGGAGTTCCGCATCGCGGTCTATCTCGCCGACGTCGAGGGCTTTGCCTACAAGGAGATCGCGGACATCATGGGGACTCCCATCGGTACGGTGATGTCCCGACTGCACCGGGGCCGCCGTCAACTGCGCGGCATGCTGGAGGACTACGCTCGTGACCGCGGGCTCGTCCCGGCCGGCGCCGGGGAGTCGGACGATCGGAAAGGCTCGGGCTCATGAGCTGCGGAGAGCCGCACGAGACGGAGTGCGCAGAGGTCCTCGACCACCTCTACGAGTTTCTTGACCGGGAGATGCCCGACAGCGACTGCACCAAGTTCGAGGAGCACTTCGTGGAGTGCTCCCCGTGTCTGGAGAAGTACGGCCTTGAGCAGGCCGTCAAGAAGCTCGTGAAGCGCTGCTGCGGCCAGGACGACGTGCCGGCCGACCTGCGCTCCAAGGTGATGGGCCGCATCGACCTCATCCGCTCCGGACAGGCGGTGCCCGAACAGGACGTCGCGGTCTCCGGCCCCGAGGTACCGAGCGCCGCGAAGGAATAGCCGCCCGGCGCCTTCCGCCCCGCCGCTTCACCGCCTCGCGCCGCACCAACCCCCGCTTCACCCGAACGTGCTAATCGCCCCCAACGGCGCCCGCCCGGATCGCCCCGCTCGTTAGCGTGGCCCCTCCATGAGCGGAGCTGGGGGGCGAGCGAGGGTGAGAGCCACACGCGGGGCGGCGCGGGCCCATATCGGTGCCGTCGCCCTCGGCGCGGCCCTGTGCGCCGCGCCCGCCCTGCACCCCGCCACCCCGTGGACTACCCTCGCCCTGCTCGCCGGGCTGTACCTCGCCTGCGAACTCCTCGGCCGCCGCCCCTTCCCGGTCGGCGCCGTCGGCGCGGGCTCCTTCTTCCCGCTGCTGCTCGCCGCCGCCTTCCTGCTGCCGCCCGCGGCGGCGGCGCTCGTCGCCGTCCCCGGCTCCCTCGCGGGCCGGGCCGGGAAACCGCCCGCCGCCGCCCGCCGGATCTGGCGCGCCGCCGAGCTCGCCCTCGCCGTCTGGGCGGCCGCCCGGGTGCACGCGCTGCTCGGCGGGCCCGCCGCGCTCGACAGCCCGCCCGACCTGCCCTACGCGCTGCTGCCCGTCTGCGCGGCGGCCCTCGCCTTCAGCGCCGTGCTCGCCGCCCTCGACGGCTCGATCCTGCTCGCCGCGGAACAGCTCCCGGCCCGGCGCGCCTGGCGCGGGCTCCTGCCGCGCTCACTCGCCCCCCACCTGGTGCACGGCCTCGCCGGGCTGATGATGGCCGTCCTCTGGAACAGCTCGTACGGGCCGCTCACCGCGCTCTTCGTGCTGCTGCCCATGTACATCTCCTGCTGGGTCTACGCCCAGTACCACCGCGAGCACGCCGCGCACCGGGCCACCATCAGGGCGCTCGTCCAGGCCGTCGACATCAAGGACACCTACACCCGGGGCCACAGCGAACGGGTCGGCCGCGCCTCCGTCCTCATCGCGCATGAACTGGGCCTCGACCGGGAACGCGTCGAGGTCCTCCGGTTCGCCGGCATCCTCCACGACGTCGGCAAGCTGGGCGTCCCCACCCGCGTCCTGCGCAAGGACGGCCCCCTCACCCCCGAGGAGCGGCGCGTCATCGAGCTGCACCCGGAGTACGGGCACGAGATCGTCCGGGGCATCGGCTTCCTCGGCGAGGCCAGGGCCGCGATCCTGCACCACCACGAACGCCTCGACGGCAGCGGCTACCCGTACGGGCTCTCCGGCCGGGGCATCCCCGAATGCGCCCGCATCGTCGCCGTCGCCGACGCCTTCGACGCCATGACCTCGACCCGCTCCTACCGGCGGGGCCGGCCGGTCCCGGTCGCCGTGGAGGAGTTGAAGCGGTGCGCGGGCACCCAGTTCGACCCCCAGATGGTGCGGGCCCTGGCGCGCGGCCTGGAGCGCTACGGCTGGTTCGGGGCCGTCACGGCGGACGACGCGCGGCTCCCGCCCCCGCGCACGGAGGACGGCGGCCGGGGCGCTCAGGGAACCGAGGTCCTCAAGGCGCCGCTCGGCCCCGGCCCGCCCGCCGGCCCCCGGCCGCCCGACGCCACCGAGGGGCCGCGGTGACCCCAGGGCCGGTGACCCTCGGTGTGCGCGGCGCCGCCCTGCTGCTCGCCGCCGCCGGGCTCGGCCACACCCTGTGGCGCGGGGTCCACGATCCGGGCCACGCCCTCGCCTTCGGCACCCTCATCACCATCGGGGAGCTGGCCCGCTGGGGCGCCCTGCCCGGGGAACGGGAGCCCGCGCCCCTAGGGGCCGCCGGGGCCCTCGCGTACGCCCTGCTCGGTCGCAGCGGCGGGCAGCCCACCGGCCACGGGGTCCTCCAGGTCGTCGCGGTCCTTGCCGCCGCCCAGCTCGTCGCCTCGGTGCCGCAGCTGGCGCGGGGCGACGGGCCGGGCGCCGACCAGGTGGCCCGGCGGCTGCTCACCGTGACCTTCGCGGCGGTCTGCTTCCAGCCGCTGTACAACGCGGGCCTCAGCGAGCGGTGGTTCGGCGCCGGTCCGTACTACGCGGCCTTCCTGCTCCTGCTGCTCGGCCTGACCGCCCTCTGCGACGCGGTCCTCGCCGCGCTCCTGCGCCGTGCCCGCACCCGGCCACGCGGCTCCCGCGCCGCCCCCGCCCCGTACGGCCCGCTGCTCCGTGACGAGCTGCGGGCGCTCACCGGCATCGGCTCGGCCGTCTGCGCGACCGGTGCGGTCATGGCGCTCGGGGTGGCCGCCGCCGGGCTGTGGGCGCTGCCCGTGCTCTGCGTGCCGCTGCTGCTCACCCAGCTCTCGTACCGCAGGTTCGCCGCCGTGCGCACCACGTACCGGCAGACCATCGCCTCGCTGGCCCGGTCCACCGAGATCGCCGGCTACACCCCGCACGGCCACGCCCGCCGGGTGGCCGAGCTGTGCACGGCCGTCGGGCGCGAGATGGGCCTGTCCGGGCCGGAGCTGACCGTCCTGGAGTACGCGGCGCTGATGCACGACATCGGCCAGCTCTCCCTGGTCGACCCGGTGCCGGACGGGGCGACGGCCCTGCTGCCGGCCGCCGAGCAGCGCCGGATCGCGCTGCTCGGCGGTGCGGTGGTCCGGCAGACCGGGGTGGACGCGAAGGTGGCCGTCGTGGTGGAGCGGCAGGCCGACCCCTATCGCGAGCAGCCGCTGTCCGCCAGGATCGTCCGGGCGGTGAACGCATACGACGACCTCAGCGGGGAAACCCTCTCCGGGCCACTGGGCGCGCTGGAACAGCTCAGGCTCGGCACCGGGCACGACTACCAGCCGCAGGTCGTGGAGTCGCTGGCCCGGGTGCTGGCCCGGGGCGGTCCGACCCCCGTCCCGCCCGGGTAACCGATGGGTAATGAGCGGGCCCCTGGCCCGGCATGGTTGGATGCGAAGAGAGCGGTAGAACGAGGGTGTCCAGTCGGGACAGGCGGGAATCGTGAGGATCTTCGGGAAGGTACGGCATCGGCCGTCCGCCTCTTGGCGGCAGGCCACGGACCGCGCGTTCACGCTGATCGGCGACGGCCGGTACGAGGACGCGGGGGCGCTGCTGACACGCGCCGCGGACCTGGAACCCTGGCTCTCCGAGTCATGGTTCAACCTGGCGCTGCTGCATAAGTTCCGGCACGACTGGGAACAGGCGAGGGCCGCCGGGCTGCGGGCCGTCGCCCTGCTCGACAAGGAGTCCGGAGCGCCGGACTGGTGGAACGTGGGCATCGCCGCGACCGCCCTCCAGGACTGGCCGCTGGCGCGCCGCGCCTGGCAGGCGTACGGCCTGAAGGTCCCCGGCGGCGGGCAGCAGACCCCGGCCGCGGGCAGCGAGCCGGTGGGCATGGAGCTGGGCAGCGCGGCGGTGCGGCTGTCGCCGGAGGGCGAGGCCGAGGTCGTCTGGGGCCGCCGGCTGGACCCGGCCCGCATAGAGGTGCTGTCGATCCCGCTGCCGTCGTCCGGGCGGCGCTGGGGCGAGGTCGTGCTGCACGACGGGGTGCCGAACGGCGAGCGGATCACCGCGGCGGGCCCGTCCTATCCGGTGTTCGACGAGATCGAGCTGTGGGCCCCGTCGCCCGTGCCGACCTGGGTGGTGCTGCTTGAGGCGGCCACCGAGGCGGACCGGGACGCGCTGGAGCAGCTGGCCTCGGACGCGGGCTTCGCAGCCGAGGACTGGTCCTCTTCGGTGCGGCTGCTGTGCCGGTCCTGTTCGGAGAGCCGGATGGAGAGCGACGAGGGCGACGGCGAGCACCTGGACCCGCACGACCACAGCGAGCCGGGGCATCCGGGCCCGCTGGGCCATCGCACGGCCGGTGAGCTGTGGGTGCCGGAGCGCGAGTGCGGTCTCGCGGCCCCGGCCGGACTGGTGCGCGGGCTGCTGGACGGCTGGGTGGCGGACAGCCCGGACAGCCGCGAGTGGCGCGATCTCGAAGAAGTCTGCTGAGCGCCGCCCCGCATCCCGTCCGGCCCCGATCCGCCGGACAGGCCATAGGCTGTACGCCTATCGATTCGGGTTTTGAGGAAGGCGTACGGCGGACATGGCGCAGCAGGAGACGGACGAGCAGGTCAGCGTCGACGAGGAGGGCTTCCTCATCGACACCGAGGACTGTGAGGCGCGCGAGACGGCACACCGCGAGCGCGGTACCTCCCGTCCGATCACGGTCGTGGGCAACCCGGTCCTGCACAAGGAGTGCAAGGACGTCACGGAGTTCGGCGACGAGCTGGCCGCGCTGATCGACGACATGTTCGCGAGCCAGCGCACGGCGGAGGGCGTCGGCCTGGCCGCCAACCAGATCGGCGTCGACCTCAAGGTCTTCGTCTACGACTGCCCCGACGACGAGGGCGTCCGGCACGTCGGCGCGATCTGCAACCCGGTCCTTGAGGAGCTGCCGCCCGAGGCGCGGGTCCTGGACGACTCCGGCGAGGGCTGCCTCTCCGTGCCGACGGCGTACGCCAAGCTGGCCCGCCCGGACTACGCGGTGGTGCGCGGCCAGGACGCCGAGGGCAATCCGGTCCGGGTGCGCGGCACCGGCTACTTCGCGCGCTGCCTCCAGCACGAGACGGACCACCTGTACGGCTACCTGTACATCGACCGGCTCTCCAAGCGCGAGCGCAAGGACGCGCTGCGGCAGATGGCGGAGAACACCCCGCGCTACGAGGTCGTCCCGAACGACTGAGCTTGTGGGGCGAAAAGGCGAACGCGGCGCGGGCCGTTCCCGCGCCGCGTTCGCTTTTCCGCCAACCACCGTTTCTACACGCGTAGTTGACGGACCCCGCCGCATCCGACAGGCTCATGCACCACACCTTCGACCGTGGTAGGGAGCCCCCGTGATCAGACGTTCCGCACGACTCCTGCTCAGCCTTGTCATGGCCATGGCGTTCGCATTGGGCGGTGCCGTGGTCACCGCCGGTACCGCGCACGCCGACGGCTGCTACACCTGGACCCGCACCCTGAAGTCCGGCGCCACCGGCAACGACGTGAAGCAGCTCCAGATCCGGGTCGCCGGCTACCCCGGCTACAACTCGGTGCTGGCCATCGACGGCTCGTACGGCCCCGCCACCACCGCCGCCGTCAAGCGCTTCCAGGCCGCCTACGGGCTGGCCGCCGACGGCATCGCGGGCCCCGCCACCCAGGCCAAGCTCTACGCCCTCCAGGACAACGACTGCACCCCGGCGCACTTCACGTACGCCGAGATGAACCGCTGCAACAGCACCTGGTCCGGCGGCGCGGTCTCGGCGGCCACGGCGAAGGCCAACGCGCTGAGCACCATGTGGAAGCTGGAGGCGCTGCGCCACGCGCTCGGCGACCGGCCCATCAACATCAACAGCGGATTCCGCTCGAAGTCCTGCAACAGCGCCGTCGGCGGGGCCTCGAACAGCCGCCATATGTACGGTGACGCGGCCGACCTCGGCGGGATCGCGTTCTGCACCCTCGCCAAGGAGGCCCGCAACCACGGGTTCAACGGAATCCTCGGCCCGGGCTACCCGGACCACAACGACCACGTCCACGTGAACCAGGGCCCCAGCCACTACTGGTCGGCGCCCAACTGCGGGATCTGACCCGCACGGTGGGGCCCGCCGGTCACCGGCGGGCCCCCTTCGCGCGGACCGCCTCAGGCCGCCTCACCGAGGACGGCGGGCCCCCGGAAGGTGCGCCGGTACGCCTGCGGTGTGGTGTCCAGCGCCCGTACGAACTGATGGCGCAGCGCCGCCGCCGTCCCGAAGCCGGTCCGGTCGGCGATGGTGTCGACGGTCTCGTCGGACGTCTCCAGCAGATGCTGGGCCAGCAGGACGCGCTGGCGCAGCAGCCAGCGGTACGGAGTGGTCCCGGTCTCCTGCTGGAAGCGGCGGGCGAAGGTGCGCGGCGACATGTGCGCCCGGTCCGCGAGCTGTTCGACGGTCATCTCGCGGTCGAGGTGGCGCTCCATCCAGGCCAGCGTGTCGCCCACGGTGTCACACCGGTTGCGCGGCAGCGGCCGCTGGATGTACTGCGCCTGCCCGCCGTCCCGGTGCGGCGGCACCACCATCCGCCGGGCGATGGTGTTGGCGGCGGCCGGCCCGTAAGCCCGGCGGACCAGGTGCAGACAGGCGTCGATCCCCGCCGCCGTCCCCGCCGATGTGGTGACCGGCCCGTCCTCCACGTACAGCACGTCCGGCTCGACGGCGGCCCCGGGGAAGCGGCGGGCCAGGTCGTCGGCGTGCCGCCAGTGCGTGGTGCAGCGGCGGCCGTCGAGCAGACCGGCCGCGCCCAGGAGATACGCCCCCGAGCAGACGCTGAGCACCTTGGCGCCCCGCTCCACGGCCCGGCGCAGGGCGGTCAGGACCTCCGCGGGGAACTCGCGGTGCGGGAAGCGGCTGCCGGCCGGTACGGCGATCAGGTCGGCCTCCTCCAGCCGGTCGAGGCCGTAGGGGGTGTGGATCGTGAAGCCGGCGTGGGTCCGCAGCTCGGGCCCCTCGCCGGAGACCACCGCGAAATCGTGCACCGGCAGGCCGTCGTCACTGCGGTCGAGGCCGAAGACCTCGCAGAGGACGCCGAGTTCGAAGGGGTGGACATCATCGAGCAGCAGGGCGGCGACGTTGTTCAGCATGGAACCAGTGTGGCAGTAATTCGATGCCCTATGACAGTCCTGCCACTGCCGCTTTTCCGCCGGACCGAGGACAGTAGAGGCATGAACACATTCCTGAACTTCCTCGGCATTTCCGCACTTTTCGCCCTCGTCCTGCTGCCCGCACTGGCCGGCGTCGCCCGCGAGCGCCGCATCGACCGCGAGCTGCGCGAAGCGGAACGGGACCGGAGCACCCGCCCACCGCAGAGCGCGGACGCCGCGCGGCCGGTGGCGGCCGCACGGCGTCCGTACGTCAGGAGCTGGGCGAGGATCTAGAAGTCGTCGTCGAAGCCGACCGTGCCCTCGACGGCCACCTGGTACGCCGACGGGCGCCGCTCGAAGAAGTTCGTGAGCTCCTGGACCCCCTGGAGCTCCATGAACGAGAACGGGTTCTGCGATCCGTACACCGCCGGGAAGCCGAGCCGGGTGAGCCGCTGGTCGGCGACGCACTCCAGGTACTCGCGCATCGACTCGGTGTTCATGCCGGGCAGCCCGTCGCCGCACAGATCGCGGCCGAACTGCAACTCCGCCTCGACGGCTTCCTTCAGCATGTCGGTGACCTGCTGCTCCAGGGCGTCGTCGAAGAGCTCCGGCTCCTCCTTGCGGACCGTGTCCACGACCTCGAACGCGAAGTTCATGTGCATGGTCTCGTCGCGGAAGACCCAGTTGGTCCCCGTGGCGAGACCGTGCAGCAGCCCGCGTGAGCGGAACCAGTACACGTACGCGAAGGCGCCGTAGAAGAACAGCCCCTCGATGCACGCCGCGAAGCAGATCAGATTCAGCAGGAAGCGACGGCGGTCCGCCTTCGACTCCAGCCGGTCGATCTTCTCCACCGAGTCCATCCAGCGGAAGCAGAACTGCGCCTTCTCGCGGATCGAGGGGATGTTCTCCACCGCCGCGAACGCCGCCGCGCGGTCGTCCGGATCGGGCAGATAGGTGTCGAGCAGCGTCAGATAGAACTGGACGTGCACGGCCTCCTCGAACAGCTGCCGCGACAGATACAGCCGCGCCTCGGGGGAGTTGATGTGCTTGTACAGCGTCAGCACCAGGTTGTTCGCGACGATCGAGTCACCGGTCGCGAAGAACGCCACCAGGCGTCCGATCAGGTGCTGCTCGGCGGGCGTCATCTTCGCGAGGTCCGCCACGTCGGAGTGGAGGTCGACCTCCTCGACGTGCCAGGTGTTCTTGATCGCGTCCCGGTAGCGCTCGTAGAAGTCCGGGTAGCGCATGGGCCGCAGGGTCAGCTCGAATCCCGGGTCGAGCAGGTTCTTCGTGGTGTTCTCGGTGGTCATTACTGGCATGCCTCGCAGGACTCGGGGTTTTCCAGGGAGCAGGCGATGGCGTCCGCGTCGGGAGCCTGCGCCTGCTGTACGGGGATGGGGGCGGCGGCCGACGCGGTCCCGGACGCGGCACGGGCGATCCGGGTCGCCGGACGCGACCGCAGGTAGTACGTCGTCTTCAGGCCCTGCTTCCAGGCGTACGCGTACATCGAGGAGAGCTTGCCGATCGTCGGCGTCTCCAGGAACAGGTTGAGCGACTGGCTCTGGTCGAGGAACGGCGTACGGGCCGCCGCCATGTCGATCAGGCCGCGCTGCGGGATCTCCCACGCGGTGCGGTACAGCGCCCGCACGTCCGCCGGAATCCACGCGAAGCCCTGCACCGAGCCGTTCGACTCGCGCAGCGCCTCACGCGTCCGCGCGTCCCACACGCCGAGCCGCTTCAGCTCATCCACCAGATAGCCGTTGACCTGGAGGAACTCACCGCTCAGGGTCTCCCGCTTGAAGAGGTTGGAGACCTGGGGCTCGATGCACTCGTAGACGCCCGCGATCGAGGCGATCGTCGCGGTCGGGGCGATGGCCAGGAGCAGCGAGTTCCGCATCCCGCTCTTCGCGACCCGGGCGCGCAGCGCGTCCCAGCGCTCCGGCCAGTTCAGCTCCGTGTCGTAGTGGTCGGGGTGCAGCACGCCGCGCGCGGCCCGGGTCCCGGACCAGGCGGGCAGCGGACCGGACCGTTCCGCGAGGTCGCAGGACGCCTCGTAGGCGGCGAGCATGATGCGCTCGGCGATCTTCGTGGAGAGCGCCCGGGCCTCGGGGGAGTCGAAGGGCAGCCGCAGCTGGAAAAAGACGTCCTGAAGGCCCATCGCGCCCAGGCCCACCGGCCGCCAGCGGGCGTTGGACCGGCCGGCCTGCTCGGTCGGGTAGAAGTTGATGTCCACGACCCGGTCGAGGAAGGTCACCGCGGTGCGCACGGTGGCGTCCAGCCGCTCCCAGTCGATCGAGCCGCCGGCCACGAACGCGCCGAGGTTGACCGAGCCGAGGTTGCAGACGGCCGTCTCGCCGTCGTCGGTGACCTCCAGGATCTCCGTGCACAGGTTCGAGGAGTGCACGACCCTGCCCGGCTCGGCGGTCTGGTTCGCCGTGCGGTTGGAGGCGTCCTTGAACGTCATCCAGCCCTGCCCGGTCTGCGCCAGGGTCCGCATCATCCGGCCGTACAGCTCACGGGCCGGCATGGTCTTGCGGGCCAGCCCCTGCGCCTCGGCCGCCCGGTACGCGGCGTCGAACTCGTCGCCCCACAGGTCGGTCAGCCCGGGCACGTCTGCCGGGGAGAACAGCGACCAGGGGGCGTCCGCGTCGACGCGGCGCATGAACTCGTCCGGAATCCAGTGCGCCAGATTCAGGTTGTGCGTGCGGCGCTGGTCCTCGCCCGTGTTGTCGCGGAGCTCCAGGAACTCCTCGATGTCCGCGTGCCAGGTCTCCAGGTAGACCGCGGCGGCGCCCTTGCGCCGGCCGCCCTGGTTCACGGCGGCGACGGAGGCGTCCAGCGTCTTGAGGAACGGCACGATGCCGTTGGAGTGCCCGTTGGTGCCCCGGATCAGGGAGCCCCGGGCGCGGATGCGGGAGTACGAGAGGCCGATGCCGCCCGCGTGCTTCGACAGGCGGGCCACCTGGTGGTAGCGGTCGTAGATCGAGTCCAGCTCGTCCAGCGGCGAGTCCAGCAGATAGCAGGACGACATCTGCGGGTGACGGGTGCCGGAGTTGAAGAGCGTCGGCGAGGACGGCAGGTAGTCCAGCCGGCTCATCAGCCCGTACAGCGCCGCGACCTCGTCCAGCGCCCGCTCGGAGGTGTCCTCGGCGAGCCCGGCGGCGACCCGGAGCATGAAGTGCTGGGGGGTCTCGATGACCTGCCGGGTGATCGGGTGGCGCAGCAGATAGCGGCTGTGCAGGGTGCGCAGGCCGAAGTAGCCGAAGCGGTCGTCGGCCCCGTCCGCGAGGGACCGTTCCACCAGGGCGTCCAGGGCGGCGGCGTGCAGCGTGACGAACTCGGCGGTCCGGTCCGCGATCAGGCCCTCGCGGTGGCCCACGGCGACCGAGGCGGAGAAGGAGGTGGCGCCCTGGCCCGCGGCCTCGTCCGCGATGGTCCGGGTGAGCAGCCGGGCGGCGAGCCGGGAGTAGGCCGGGTCCTCGGAGATGAGGCCCGCGGCGGCCTCGGTGGCCAGCGAGCGCAGCTCCGCCTCGTCCGACCGGGCGTTGCGGCCGCGCAGTGCGGCGGCGGCGACGCGACCGGGGTCGGTGTCGGGCAGGTCGGCGGTGAGATCGGTCAGGGTCCGCAGCAGTGCGGTGCCCGGTCCGTCGTTCCCGGTCCCCGTTGCTTCGGCCGCTGAAACCGGATCGGCTGGCGCGATGGTCACGTGGTGCTCTCCCTCGCTCGGCTCTGGGCCGGCGGGGAGCGGGGGCAGCCGGGCAGGAGCGGGCCCGGTCGGGGCGGCACTCCGTGCGGCGTCCACCGGCCCATCCACGAGGCCCGGACGTCTGGGCATCCGGTTCGGTCGAGCCGGATGCGCCGTCGGCAGGTCCTCGGACTCCACGGGTGCGCGAAAGCACACCGATCACACCGTTGCGGGACAGTTCCGGATTCGCACCGGATTCCCCTGCGGCGACAGCGAGCATGAGCATACATGTGGGGGCCGCCCTGTCGGGCAGCCCCCACATGTTGTGTCGCGAGGCGTAAAGGTGTGCGGTCAGTGACCGCCCGGGGCTCCCGCCGTGGCCGGCGGCAGCTTCTCCTGGACACCCGGGTCGCCCGCGTCCGCGGTGTAGTCGCCCGGGGAGGTCTCGTCGGTCCCGGCGGGGGCCTTGACCGCGTTCAGGACGAAGGTGAGGACGATGACGACCACGACGTTCAGCACGAACGCGGTGAGGCCGATGTAACCGATCTCACCGAGGCCCGGGATCTCCTTGGAGGACCCGCCGAAGTGCTTCTGCGTCGGGCTCGCGACCCCGTACGCGGCAGCCGTGCCGTAGATCATGCCGACCGCCCAGCCGGCGAGCAGCGCCCAGCGGTGGAACCACCGGGTGAACAGGCCGCCGACCAGGGCCGGCATGGTCTGGAGGATCCAGATCCCGCCCAACAGCTGGAAGTTGATCGCGACGGTCTTGTCCATGGTGAGGACGAAGGCGAGCGCGCCGACCTTGACCAGCAGCGAGACCAGCTTGGAGACCTTGGTCTCCTGCTCGGGCGTCGCATCCGGCTTCAGGAAGTCCTTGTAGATGTTGCGCGTGAAGAGGTTCGCCGCGGCGATCGACATGATCGCGGCCGGCACCAGGGCGCCGATGCCGATCGCGGCGAACGCCACACCCGCGAACCAGTCGGGGAACATGTTCTCGAACAGCTGCGGGATGGCCAGCTGGCCGTTGTCCACCTTGACGCCGGCGGCGATCGCCATGAAGCCGAGCAGCGCGAGCAGGCCCAGCATCAGCGAGTACAGCGGCAGGATCGTGGTGTTGCGGCGGATCACCTCACGGCTGCGGCTGGAGAGCGTCGCCGTGATCGAGTGCGGATACATGAACAGCGCCAGCGCGGACCCGAGCGCCAGGGTCGCGTAACCCCACTGGCCCGCCGCGGCCGGTGCGAGGCCGCCCGCGCCCGCCTTGGTGAACTTGTCCTGGGCGGAGGCGAAGATGTCGTCGAAGCCGCCGAGCTTGATCGGGATGTAGATGATCGCCACGGCGATGACCAGGTAGATCAGCCCGTCCTTGACGAACGCGATCAGCGCGGGCGCCCGCAGCCCCGAGGAGTAGGTGTACGCGGCGAGCACCGCGAACGCGATCAGCAGCGGCAGGTCCTTGACGAACCAGTTGGTGTTCTCGCCGCCGCCGACGCCCATCACGTCCAGCACCGCCTGGATGCCGACGAGCTGGAGCGCGATGTACGGCATGGTGGCGAGGATGCCGGTGACCGCGACGGCCAGCGAAAGACCCTTCGAGCCGAACCGGCCGCGGACGAAGTCCGAGGTGGTGACGTACCCGTGCTTGTGCGAGACCGACCACAGGCGCGGCAGGAAGGTGAAGATCAGCGGGTACACCAGGATGGTGTACGGCACGGCGAAGAAGCCGGCCGCGCCCGCCGCGTAGATCGCCGCGGGCACGGCGACGAAGGTGTACGCGGTGTAGAGGTCGCCGCCGAGCAGGAACCAGGTGACCCAGGTGCCGAACGACCGTCCGCCCAGGCCCCATTCGTCCAGCGTGGCCTCGTTCTCGGCCTTGCGCCAGCGGGCGGCCAGGAAGCCCATGACCGTGACGGCCAGGAAGAAGAAGATGAAGACGCCGAGCGCGACGCCGTTCACGCCGTCCTTCATGCCGACGCACCCCCCTTGCGGGCGCGCTGGTCACGCTGCCACAGCTTGTACGCGATCATGGTGAGCGCGGTCGAGATCAGCACCCAGAGCATCTGGTACCAGTAGAAGAACGGGATGCCGATGAAGGCCGGGTCGAGCTTCGCGTACGAACTCACCCAGAGCATCGCCACGAACGGCGCGATGAGGCACAGGGCGATGACCACTCGCAACGGTGTGACCGTGGGTGGCTTTCCTTCAGGTTCTTCCGCCATGGCGGCGACTCCGTCCCCTCGCTGATCACCTGTAGTGCGCAGGAAATCTAGGCGAGGGATCCGGCCAGCGTCACCCCCCGTCCGTATTGCGGTCCGGCAACGGTCGTCGGGGGACGGGCGGATGGCCCCAATGGCGGCAAACGTCCGTGGCTGGTCCGGACCGGAAAGGCCCCCGGAGGCGGGTCCGGGGGCCTTTCCGGGAGCACGTGTGCGAGGGGTCAGTCCAGCGGCCGCTTCAGGCGGGCCACGAACTTGTAGCGATCGCCGCGGTAGACCGAGCGCACCCACTCGACCGGTTCGCCCTGCTCGTCCAGCGAGTGCCGGGAGAGCATCAGCATCGGCAGGCCCACGTCGGTGCCGAGCAGCCCGGCCTCGCGCGGGGTGGCCAGGGAGGTCTCGATGGTCTCCTCGGCCTCCGCCAGCCGGACGTCGTACACCTCGGAGAGCGCGGTGTAGAGCGAGGTGTACTTGACCAGTGAACGGCGCAGTGCGGGAAAGCGCTTGGCCGAAAGATGCGTGGTCTCGATGGCCATCGGCTCGCCGCTCGCCAGGCGCAGGCGCTCGATGCGCAGCACCCGGCCGCCGGCGTTGATGTCGAGCAGCCCGGCGAGGGTGTCGTCGGCGGTGACATAGCCGATGTCCAGGAGCTGCGAGGTCGGTTCGAGCCCCTGGGCGCGCATGTCCTCGGTGTACGAGGTGAGTTGCAGGGCCTGGGAGACCTTCGGCTTGGCGACGAAGGTGCCCTTGCCCTGGATGCGTTCGAGCCGGCCCTCGACGACCAGCTCCTGGAGCGCCTGGCGCACGGTGGTGCGCGAGGTGTCGAATTCGGCCGCCAGGGTCCGTTCCGGGGGGACGGGGGTGCCCGGCGGCATGGTGTCCGTCATGTCGAGGAGATGTCGCTTCAGCCGGTAGTACTTGGGTACGCGCGCGGTGCGCGTCCCGGCGCCCGCGCCCGTCTCGTTCTCGGAACTGCCCCCGTCGGCGCCCATGGCCCGCCTTCCCGACTGCTGCGTTGCTGCCGTCACCGGCTCCTCCGTCTGTCGCGGCTCACATGGTGGCACGGTCCGGTCACGGCTGGTCGCCCTCCCTCAGGTGTCGGTCCTATAACGGACGCGAGTGCACTTCTTATACACCCTTGACACCCCTAAAGGTCTAGGCCAAGCTCCCGGTACTGGTCTAAACCATTAAAGACCAGGTCCCAGCCCCAGAGGTACTCGTCGACGTTCTCGCGCGGTGGGGAGGGGGTTGCAGCATCCCTGAGGAGGGTGGCGTGAAGCGCAAGCTCATCGCGGCGATCGGCGTCGCGGGCATGTTGGTTTCCATCGCGGCATGTGGTTCGGACGACAAGACGTCCTCGAAGGACCCGAAGGACCGCAAGGAAGACCTGACTGTCTGGCTCATGGGCGAAGCCCAGTCGACCTGGCCCGAACTGGTCAAGGACGTCAACGCCCAGTTCAAGAAGAAGTACCCGAACGTCAACGTCAAGATCCAGTACCAGGGCTGGGCTGACAAGGTCAAGAAGCTCGACACCTCCCTCGGTGGCGACAAGTTCCCGGACGTTGTCGAACTCGGCAACACCGAGACCATGCAGTACATCCTCAACGGTGCGCTCGGCGAGATCGACACCTCGAAGTACGAGAACTCGGACACCTGGATCAAGGGTCTGAAGGACACCTGCTCCTACGAGGGCAAGATCTACTGCGTTCCCTACTACGCCAGTGCCCGCCTCGCGGTCTACAACAAGGACATGCTGAAGGCCGGTACCGGCAGCGACGTCCTCCCGCAGAACGAGGACGACTTCCTCAAGGCGATGGACAAGGTCCAGGCCGAGCTCGCGAAGAAGGACAAGCGCGCCTCGTCCCTGTACTACCCGGGCCGTTACTGGTACGCCGCGATGTCCTACGTCGCGGCCGAGGGCGGCCAGATCGCCAAGTACGACGAGGGCTCGAAGGAGTGGAAGGCCACCCTCTCCACCCCCGAGGCGCAGAAGGGCATCCAGCACTTCATCGACCTGGTCAAGAAGTACAACAAGGCTGACCAGACGAAGGACGAGCAGGACCACGCCAACGTCATGGCCAACGAGAAGGCCGCGGTCATCTACGGCCAGGCTTGGGAGGCCGGCAGCGTCACCGGTGGTGACAACGGCAACCCGAAGCTTGAGGGCAAGATCGCCACGGCCGGTATGCCCGGCCCGAACGGCAAGGCGCTCCCGTCCTTCATCGGCGGCTCCGACCTCGCCACCATCTCCAAGTCCAAGGTCCAGGACCTCGGCGAGGAGTGGATCTCCCTCTTCACCAACGCGAAGTCCATGGACGTCCTCGCGTCGAAGAACATCCTCCCGAACAACGAGAAGCAGCTGGAGCCGCTGAAGGCCAAGCCGGAGACGGCCGCCATCGCCAACGCGGTGCCGGACGCCTGGTTCACGCCGATCGCTCCGGGCTGGGCCTCCATCGAGAAGGAGGAGATTCTGGAGAACATGCTCCTGAAGATCCTCAAGGGCACGTCCGTCGCCGACGCCACCAAGAAGGCCGACAGCGAGATCGACGCACTGATCAACAAGAAGGCGTAAGTCTTCCGATCGCCAGGCGGGGGCCCGGCATTGCGCCGGGCCCCCGCTCCCCTTTAGCTCAAGAACGCCGTGTTATCCGGGGGCTGCCTCGGACCCGCGATGGAAGGTCAGCCACGTGACTGCCGCCGATACCAAGGCCGCCGGGCCACCGGTCCCCGTACCACGTGATCCCCAGGCGGACGGGAGCCCGCTGTCCGATCAGGGCGGCAACGTGCCCCTGAAGCAGAAGAGGAAGCGGAAGAAGGGCGAACTGCTGCCCTACCTCCTGATCCTCCCGGCGATCGTGGCGATCGCCGCCGTCTACCTCTACCCGCTCGCCAAGACCGTCATCATGTCCTTCCAGGACATGGGCCGGCGCGAGCTGTGGACCGGTGATCCCGCACCCTGGGTCGGCTTCGACCAGTTCACCAACATCCTCGGTGACTCCGAGTTCTGGTGGGTGACCTTCCGTACCGTCGTCTTCATGGCCGTCTGTGTGACGCTGACCATGGGCATCGGTCTCCTGATCTCCCTGCTGATGCGCCGGCTGTCCAGCTGGGTGCGGCTCATCCTGACCTTCTGCCTCATCGCCGCCTGGGCGATGCCGCTGATGGTCGCCGCCTCCATCTTCCGGTTCATGGCCGACTCCGACTACGGCCTCATCAACACCCTCATCGCGAAGGTCGTGGGCGAGGACTGGCTCGGCCACAACTGGTACCTCGACCCGGTCCAGGGCTTCGCGATCATCACGCTGCTGGTCGTCTGGGGCGCCATCCCCTTCGTCGTCGTCACCCTGTACGCGGCCCTCACCCAGGTTCCCCAGGAGCTGGAGGAGGCCGCCTCGCTCGACGGCGCCAGCAGCTTCGGCGTCTACCGCTACGTGACCTGGCCGGTCATCAAGCCGGTCTTCTCCATGGTCGCCACGCTGTCGGTGATCTGGGACTTCAACGTGTTCGGCCAGATCTGGCTGCTGCGCGGCAGCAAGCCCGAGCCCGAGTACGAGACCCTCGGCCTCTACTCCTACTCGAAGGCATTCGAGTCCACCTCCTTCAGCCAGGGCACCGCGATCGCCCTGATCACGGTGATCCTGCTGTCCGCGGTGGCCGTGTACTACCTGCGCCAGCTCATGAAGACGGGAGAGGTCGAATGAGCACCACGACCGACACACCACAGGTCCTGCGCCCGGACCGCAAGAAGTCCCGCGTCGGCCTGAACATCCTCGGCCTCTGCATCTCGCTGGTCATGGTCTTCCCGGTCTACTGGCTGGTCGTGAGCGCCCTGCGGCCCAGCCGCGAGATCCGCTCGTACGACCAGACCCTGTGGCCCTCCTCGATCACCTTCGACAACTTCGTCAAGGCGGTCCACCAGCCGAACTTCGGCACCGCGGTCCAGTCCAGCCTGATCGTCACGATCACCGCCGTCGTCGGCGGCATGATCATCGCCACCCTGGCGGCGCTCGCCATCGGCCGGTTCCGCTTCTTCGGCCGCAAGCCGCTGCTCCTGATCATGATCCTGGTCCAGATGCTGCCGCCCACGGCGATGCTCATCCCGATCTACGCCCAGCTCAACGCCATGGGCGGCATCGACGAGTACTGGAGCCTGATCGTCGTCTACCTGGTCTCCACGCTGCCGTTCGCGACGATCATGATCCGCGGCTTCGTGGTGAACATCCCGGTGGAGCTGGAGGAGTCCGCCATGGTGGACGGGTGCACCCGCTTCGGCGCCTTCCGCCGCGTGATCCTGCCGCTGCTCGCGCCCGGCCTCGCCGCCGCGTCGATCTTCGCACTGGTGAACGCGTGGAACGAGTACCTCTTCGCCTACATCCTGATCAACGACAACTCCAAGTACACGCTCAACGTGTGGCTGATGACGTTCACCAGCGAGCGCGGTACGGACTACGGCGCCCTGATGGCGGCGTCCACCATGATCGCTCTTCCGGTCGTCATCTTCTTCATGTTCGTGCAGAAGAAGATGGCCGCGGGGCTCACCTCCGGCGCCGTGAAGGGATAACGCCGCCCCATGACCACCCTCACCTCCACCACGGACACCGTCACCCGTGACGCGCTCGCCGTGCTACAGCCCGGTTTCACCGGCACCACGGCACCCGAGTGGCTGCTCCGCCGGGTCGGCGAAGGGCTCTCCTCCGTCGGCCTGTTCGGCCGCAACATCGAGACGCCCGAACAGCTCGCCGCGCTCACCGCCCAGCTCAGGGCCGAGCGGGACGACGTGCTCGTCGCCATCGACGAGGAGGGCGGCGACGTCACCCGCCTTGAGGTGCGGCACGGCTCCTCCTTCCCCGGCAACCTGGCGCTCGGCGCGGTGGACGACACCGACCTGACCCGGGCCGTCGCCCACGAGCTGGGCCGCCGGCTCGCCGAGTGCGGGGTCAACCTCAACTGGGCCCCGTCCGCGGACGTCAACTCCAACCCGGGCAACCCCGTCATCGGCGTCCGCTCCTTCGGCGCCGACCCGCACCTGGTCGCCCGGCACACCGCCGCGTACGTCGAGGGCCTTCAGGCCGCCGGGGTCGCCGCCTGCACCAAGCACTTCCCCGGGCACGGCGACACCGCGGTCGACTCGCACCACGCACTGCCCCGGATCGACGTCGACCTGGAGACCCTGCACGCCCGGGAGCTCGTCCCGTTCCGGGCGGCCATCGCGGCCGGCTCCAAGTCGGTGATGAGCGCGCACATCCTGCTGCCCGCTCTCGACCCGCACCGCCCGGCCACCCTCAGCCCCCAGATCCTCACCGGTCTGCTGCGCGAGGATCTGGGGTACCAGGGGCTCATCGTGACCGACGCCGTGGAGATGCAGGCCATCGCCTCGACGTACGGGATCGAACGCGGCTCCGTCCTCGCCGTCGCGGCCGGTGCCGACGCGCTCTGCGTCGGCGGCGGGCTCGACGACGACAGCACCGTCCTGCGGCTGCGCGACGCGCTGGTCGCCGCGGTGCGCTCCGGTGAACTTCCCGAGGAGCGGCTCGCCGACGCCGCTGCCCGGGTCCGCGCCCTCGCGTCATGGACGCGGGAGGCCGGGGGGGCTGTACGGGAGCCGGGTGCGGCAGCACAGGAGGGGACCGCGCCCGGCACCGCGCAGAGCACCGGCATCGCCTCGGACATCGGTCTGGTGGCCGCCCGCCGCGCGGTGACGGTGACCGGCCGGGCCGCACCGCTCACCGGTCCCGCCTATGTGGCCGCCTTCACCCCGGTCGCGAACATCGCGGTCGGCGACGAGACCCCCTGGGGCCTCGCGGCCGAGCTGGCCCGGCTCGTCCCGGGCACCGGCACCGACACGTACGACAGCGAGTCCGAGGCCCCGGCCGAGGCCGCGCTGAGGGCGGCGGGGGAGCGGCGCATCGTCGCCGTGGTCCGCGACGCGCACCGGCACGCGTGGATGACCAAGGCCCTGGACGCACTGGTCGCGGCGCGCCCGGACACCGTGGTGGTCGAGATGGGCGTCCCCCAGGCCGAGCCCCGGGGAGCCCTGCACATCGCGACGCACGGTGCCGCCCGGGTCTGCGGCCAGGCGGCGGCGGAGATCATCGCCGGAAGCTGACCCCGCATACGGGAGAGGGCCAGGACACCACGCGGTGTCCTGGCCCTCTCCCGTATGAGAACTACAGCCCCTGCCAGGCCGGCTTCGCCGCGTACGTCGCGCGGAAGTAGTCCGCCAGCTTCAGCTTCGACGCGGCCGCCTCGTCCACGACCACCGTCGCGTGCGGGTGCAGCTGGAGCGCCGACGCGGGCACGATCGAGGCGACCGGACCCTCGACGGTCGCGGCCACCGCGTCCGCCTTGCCCTCGCCCGTCGCGAGCAGGATCGGGTGGCGGGCCTCCAGGATCGTGCCGATGCCCTGGGTGATGACGTGGTGCGGCACCTGGTCGATGTCGTTGTCGAAGAAGCGCGCGTTGTCGACCCGGGTCTGCTCGGTGAGCGTCTTGATCCGGGTGCGGGAGGCGAGCGAGGAGCAGGGCTCGTTGAAGCCGATGTGCCCGTCGGTGCCGATGCCCAGCAGCTGGAGGTCGACGCCGCCGGCCTCGGCCAGCGCCCTGTCGTACGCCTCACAGGCCGCCTGGACGTCCTCGGCGGAGCCGTCGGGGCCCATGAACGCGGCTTCGGAGAGCCCGAGCGGCTCTATCACCTCGCGCAGCACCACGGAGCGGTACGACTCCGGGTGGCCCGCCGGCAGCCCGACGTACTCGTCCAGCTGGCAGACGCGGGCGCGCGAGGCGTCCACGGCACCGGAGCGGACCAGGTCCGCGAGGGCCTGGTAGATGGGCAGCGGGGTAGAGCCGGTGGCAACGCCGAGCAGGGCGTCGGGCTTGCGGCCGAGCAGGGCGCCGATGGCCCCCGCGATCAGTTCGCCGCCTGCCTTGGCGTCCGGGACGATGACAACTTCCACGCGGGGCCTGCCGATCCGATCGAGAGTGACGATATGTGGTATAGACCAATCAAGGTCCCAATCTAGCAGACTCGGCCCGCTTCCCGGGGCCCGTACCGGTACGCGGACGCCCCGCCGGCCGCCGCCCGCTGGCGGCCCCCGCGTACCCCGTGTTCGACTTGGGCGAGCCAGCGCGACCCCCGGGAGGTACCAGACATGTCCGCCACGTACCCGGCCGGTGAGGGCGAGTGGCCCGGCCGCATCATGTCCGGCGAGATGGCCGAGCAGCCCGCGATGCTCCGCCGCGTCCTGGAGCGCGGCGCGCCCGCCATCCGCGAGACCGCCGGGCGGATCGCGGCCAGGAACCCGCGCTTCGTCCTGCTCACCGCCCGCGGCACCTCCGACAACGCCGCGCTCTACGCGAAGTACCTGCTGGAGATCACGCTGGGGCTGCCCTGCGGGCTGGCCTCGATGTCGACCACCACGGCGTACGGCGCGAAGCCGGACCTCCGTGACGTGCTGGTCATCACCGTCAGCCAGTCCGGCGGCTCGCCCGACCTGGTGGCGTCCACCAAGGCGGCCCGGGAGGCCGGCGCGGTGACCCTGGCGGTGACCAACAACCCGGACTCGCCGCTCGCGGCCGTCTCCGAATACCACATCGACATCCTGGCCGGGCCCGAGAAGGCGCTGCCGGCCACCAAGACCTACACCGCGTCCCTGCTCTCGCTGTATCTCCTCGTGGAGGGGCTGCGCGGCGGCGACGGAGCGGCGGCCGCCGTCCTGCCGGACCTCGCGGAAGAGGTGTTGGCCCGCAAGGACGAGGTGCGGGCCCTGGCCTCGCGCTACCGCTTCGCCGAGCGCATGGTCATCACCTCGCGGGGGTACGGCTATCCGACGGCCAAGGAGGCCGCCCTGAAACTCATGGAGACGAGCTACATCCCGGCGCTCTCGTACTCCGGCGCCGACCTGCTGCACGGCCCCCTCGCGATGGTCGACAACATCTCGCCGGTGATCGCCGTGGTGACCGACGGCCGGGGCGGCGAGGCCCTTCAGCCCGTCCTGGACCGGCTGCGCGGCCGGGGCGCCGACCTCTTCGTCGTCGGGCCCGCGGCCCAGGTGGCGGCGGCGTCCGCGGGGTTCGTGCTGCCGACGGCCGGCGTTGCGGAGGAGGTCCAGCCGGTCCTGGAGATCCTGCCGCTCCAGATGCTGGCGTACGAGGTGACGATCGCGCGGGGCCAGGACCCGGACGCGCCGCGCGCGATCGCGAAGGTCACCGAGACCCGCTGAGGCGGGGAGCCCCCGGAAGAACCCGCGGGCCGCGGCGCCGGGCCGGGACCCTCAGCCCGACCAGCACCGCAGCCCGGAGTAGGGCCGCCTTCGCGGGCGGCCGGCTCGGCCGGCGGTGTGCGGTGCCCCCGGCCGGGGGAGAGGCACCGGCGCAGTCAGGGCAGAGAGCGCGGGTACCTCGTTCCGCTCCCCTGTGCGGGGAGAGCGGAAGCCCTACACCAAGCATTGTGGACTAGACCACTGGGCCGTGTCCATCCATGCGCGGCGCCAATGTCGGCCCCGGTTCACCGCACGTACGGGCGGCGCTTCCGGTTCGGACCGGCGCGCATCCACGGGTACGCTCGCACCCGTGCCCTCCATGAACGACCTCGTACGCCAGCACACCGCCCTGAGCGACACCGACCTTGAGTGGCTTCATCTGCTGGTCTCGGAGTGGCAGCTGCTCTCCGACCTCTCCTTCGCCGACCTCGTCCTGTGGGTCCCCACCCGCGACGGCACGCGGTACGTCTCCGTCGCGCAGATGCGGCCCAACACCGGCCCGACCTCCTACCAGGACGACATGGTCGGCCATCTGGTCCCGCGCGGCCGCCGCCCGCTGCTGGACGCCGCGCTGGACGAGGGCCGGATCGTGCGCGAGGGCGACCCGGAGTGGCGCGAGGAGGTGCCCGTACGGGTCGAGTCGATCCCCGTACGCAGGGAGGGCCGGGTGCTCGGCGTGATCGCGCGCAACACCAACCTCCTCACCGTCCGCACCCCGTCCCGGCTGGAGCTGACCTACCTCCAGTCCGCCTCGGACCTGGCCCAGATGATCGCCGCCGGGTCCTTCCCCTTCCCGGGCCAGCAGGTGGACATGGACGCGTCCCCGCGCGTCGGCGACGGCCTGGTCCGGCTGGACGCCGACGGGGTCGTGCAGTACGCCAGCCCCAACGGCCTCTCCGCCTACCACCGCCTCGGCCTCGCCTCCGACCTGGTCGGCCAGCACCTCGGCCAGATCACCGCCGAACTCGCCCCGTCCAGGGGCCCGGTGGACGAGGCCCTGGTCAAACTGGCCAGCGGTTACGCGCCCCGTGAGTTCGAGGTGGAGTGCGCGGGCGGGGTGATCCAGCTGCGCGCGATCCCGCTCAAGCCCAAGGGAGTCCGCATCGGCTCCCTGGTCCTGCTGCGCGATGTGACGGAACTGCGCCGCCGCGAGCGCGAGTTGATCACCAAGGACGCCACCATCCGGGAGATCCACCACCGGGTGAAGAACAACCTCCAGACGGTCGCCGCCCTGTTGCGCCTCCAGGCCCGCCGGATGGACTCCCCGCAGGGCCGCGAGGCGCTCAACGAGGCGGTTCGGCGCGTCGGTTCGATCGCCATCGTGCATGAGACGCTGTCCCAGAATCTGGACGAGCGGGTGGAGTTCGACGACATCGCGGACCGGGTGATCGCCATGGTCGCGGAGATCTCGCCGGGCAAGGTGACCTGCCGCCGCACGGGACGCTTCGGGATACTCGACGCCGAGGTCGCGACGCCGCTCTCGATGGTCCTCACCGAAGTCCTCCAGAACGCCCTGGAACACGCCTTCTCCGTCGCGGAGTCCGGCACCGTCGAGGTCTCGGCGGTCCGGGGCGGCTCGCCCGCCGAGGGGCGGCTGCTCATCACGGTCCAGGACGACGGCTCCGGTCTGCCCGAGGGGTTCGACCCGCAGAAGGCCGGCAACCTCGGTCTCCAGATCGTCCGCACGCTGGTCGAGGGCGAGCTGGGCGGCACCTTCGGCATGGTGCCGGCGCCGGAGCGCGGGACGCAGGTCGTCCTGGACATCCCGGTCCGCAACGAGAAGTAGTGGCGGGACCGCCCGAACACACCGAAGAGCCCGGACCGTTGGTGAACGGTCCGGGCTCTTCGGCCAAGCATGCGCTTCGGGGGTACTGCGCGCTGCGACTCGGGGGGCGGGGTGGTGCGTACACGCTGTACGCGCCGCCTGCGCTGAGGTTCGTAGCGGTGGCGTCGGTCAGGCGCTGGCGTTGCGCGCCCGGTTGCGAGCGGCGCGGCGCTTCATTGCGCGGCGCTCGTCCTCGCTGAGGCCACCCCAGACGCCGGAGTCCTGGCCGGACTCAAGCGCCCACTGCAGGCACTGCTCCATGACGGGGCAGCGGCGGCAGACGGCCTTGGCTTCCTCGATCTGCAGCAGCGCAGGACCGGTGTTGCCGATGGGGAAGAACAGCTCCGGGTCTTCCTCACGACAAACGGCGTTGTGACGCCAGTCCATGGCTGCTACCTCTCCTTGGTGTTACGTACTGTGGCTTGTGAATGTGAACGCTTTCACGAATCCCCCCGCAGGTGCAGGCCCGACGCCCAGATGAACTGGTTGTGGTCCTGTGCAGTGAGGAGGGGTTCTGACTCTCAGTGGAGGCCGTTGTTGCGGGCCGTCCCGATCGCCATGTAGAGATTCGCAAACCTCGGCGGCGGATACAACCCCTTCAGGAAAGTTTTTTTTGATTCCTCGGTGTCGGCTAGGTCACAGCCGTACTTCTAGAGGGTGGAAGCCAGTCCAAACGTTCGAGTTAAAGGACTTTGGTCCCTTCCACTCACACAATCACACGCAGTGCACGGCGTACGCCTGTGAACGTCACACTGGTACGCACTCCGAGGTGGTCACCGTCCATCTGGAAGGGCAGTGGAACCTTTGAATGCAAGGTGAAGTCCGTGAGGTCGTGCCGTGAAACCGCGTGCTTCCCCCGCGGGCCCTTCTCCGGGCTCGACATGAGCAGCTGGGTGGCATAGCGGCCGACCGCCGCCGTGGAGAGTTTCCGCAGGCCCAGCACGTCCAGGGCGGTGTCGAAGGACGCCTTCGGGGCCGCGTACACCGGTCGGTTCCCCAGGTACGTCCACGGGTTCGTGTTGCAGATTATGGAAAGCGCGAGATCGGTGACCGGCTCCTCGCCGGGCACGTCGAGCGTTATCACGCCCTGTCTTCGGTGCGGCTCGTCCAGGAATTGCCGGAGGACCTGGCGCACGTACAGGGCATGGGTCGAACGCTTGCCGCGTTCCCGCTGCTGTTCGACCCGCCCGACCACTCCGGCGTCGAATCCGAGGCCGGCGCAGAAGGTGAACCAGCGCTCCGGCACCGATTCGTCCTCCGTGCCCGGAGTCCCCGCCGCGAGACCGAGACCCACCGTGCGCTCGGTCCGGTTCGCCAGCGCGTCCAGAATGGCGCCGGTCGCCTCCACCGCGTCATTGGGGAGCCCGAGCGCCCGCGCGAAGACATTGGTGGACCCGCCGGGCACCACGGCCAGCTTCGGCAGGCTGTCCAGATCGGGGCCCCGGTGCAGCAGGCCGTTGACGACCTCGTTGACCGTGCCGTCACCGCCGAGCGCCACCACGAGATCGATGTCGTCGCTGTCGGCGGCCCGCCGCCCCAGGTCGCGGGCGTGCCCGCGGTACTCCGTGGAGACGGCCTCCAGCTTCATCTCGCTCGCCAGCGCGTGGATCAGCACATCACGGGTCCGCGCACTGGTGGTGGTGGCGGCTGGATTGACCACAAGAAGTGCGCGCATGACTGCCAGCCTACCTACCGCGGGGTACCCCCCTGAAGTCCTGCCCGCGGAACCTCACGCTCGGTGACGGTACGGGGATGCGGCGGTGGCACGCGCCACCCCGGCTTCCCTTCGCCGGGGCCGGGATGCCAACCTGCAAGGGTGAGCACTCAGCAGAACGCGCCCTCGCCCCTGGCCGAGCCGGCGAAACCGGCCAGGATCACGCTCGTGGCCGCCCTCAGCGGCCTCGAAGGCGCCGCCCTCGTCATCGGCGGGATCTACATGCTGGTGATGGGCCTGCTGGGCAAGCCCGACAGCCCCGAGCAGGCCGAGATGGGCGGCCTGACCGTCATCGCGCTCGGCCTGATCCCGCTCGTCGCCGCCCGCGGCCTGCTGCTGCGCCGCAGCTGGAGCCGGGGCCCCGCGCTCATCACGCAGATCATCGCGCTGCCGGTGGCCTGGACGCTGCTGCGCTCCCACGGCGTGCTGATCCCGGCCGGCATCGTCCTCGCGGCGGTCGCCCTGACCGCGCTCTACCAGCTGGTCAGGCCCGCCACCATCGACGCCCTGGGCATCCGCAGGCCGGGCAGCGCACCCGAGACGGACACCGAGGACGCCTGACGGCTCCCCGCACACACGAAGAGGCCGCCGGAACGACCCGGCGGCCTCTTCCGCGTAAAAACGCGCCCGCTACTCCTCCACGAGCAGCCGCTCGCGCAGCTGCGCCAGCGTGCGGGCCAGCAGCCGAGAGACGTGCATCTGCGAGATGCCGACCTCCTGCGCGATCTGCGACTGGGTCATGTTGCCGAAGAACCGCAGCAGCAGGATGCGCTTCTCGCGCGGCGGCAGGTCCTCCAGGAGCGGCTTCAGCGACTCCCGGTACTCGACGCCCTCCAGCGCCTCGTCCTCGGAGCCCAGTGTGTCCGCCACGGCCGGCGACTCGTCGTCGGTGTCCGGCACGTCCAGCGAGAGCGTGCTGTACGCGTTGGCCGACTCCAGGCCCTCCAGGACCTCCTCCTCGGAGATCCCCAGCCGCTCCGCCAGCTCGTGCACCGTCGGCGAGCGGCCGTGCAGCTGGGAGAGCTCCGCCGTCGCCGAGGTCAGCGACAGCCGCAGCTCCTGGAGCCGGCGCGGCACCCGCACCGCCCAGCCCTTGTCCCGGAAGTGGCGCTTGATCTCCCCGACGACCGTCGGTGTCGCGTACGTCGAGAACTCGACGCCCCGCTCCGGGTCGAACCGGTCGACGGACTTGATCAGCCCGATCGTGGCGACCTGGGTCAGGTCGTCCAGCGGCTCCCCGCGATTGCGGAAGCGGCGGGCCAGGTGCTCCACCAGCGGCAGATGCATCCGCACCAGCCGGTTGCGCAGCTCCGCCCGCTCCGGCGAACCGTCGGCGAGCTTGCCCAGCTCGATGAACAACGCCCGCGCCTCGCTGCGGTCGTTTGGATCGTGGTGCCCGTGCTCGCTCATCTGGCCTGCCCGCTCCGCCTGCGACTGCTCCACCGCGACCGTAATGCCGGCGGGCCCGTCCGGCCCGTCCACCGCACGGGGCGACTTTGCCCCGTCCACCGGATGAGGCAGGGCCTGCTGCTCCGGGATGCCTGCCGCACGCACCACCCCTGGTCGGATCGTCTCGTCCCGCACAGGACCGTCCCCGTTCCCGTCGCTCACGCCGGCCCGGGTCCCGCGCCGCGCTGTTTGTACAGGCTGATGCTGACCGTACGGTCGTCGGCGACCGAGGAGTCGACCTTTCCGGCCAGTGCGGAGAGCACCGTCCAGGCGAAGGTGTCGCGCTCCGGGGCGCGGCCGTCCGTGGTCGGGGCCGCGACCGTCACCTCGAGTGAATCGTCGATGAGACGGAACACGCAGCTGAGGACGGAGCCGGGCACGGCCTGCTGAAGCAGGATCGCGCACGCCTCGTCCACCGCGATGCGAAGGTCTTCGATCTCGTCGAGAGTGAAGTCCAAGCGTGCTGCGAGACCGGCCGTGGCCGTGCGCAGCACCGACAGGTAGGCACCCGCAGCGGGCAGCCGGACCTCTACGAAGTCCTGATTCCCGGGCTCGCCTGCGATCTGGGACACCCTCACCTCCAAGGTGGCACAAACTCATTCGAGGTTCCGGGAGAACGCCCGGAGCCATGCGGTACGTCTTCGGTTGTCGGTCCGGCGACGCTATCGCGATCCATGATGCCGTGTCGCCGGAATCCCTTCCTGTAGCTGTCACTCATGGTAAGCCCATGAGTACACACAGTGCCTAGGGGTCTGCGTCGCTCAATTACGAACAACGCGCGCCGGTTTGACGTACCCGGACGTCAGACGATCGAACCGTCGACAAAGCACCAACGCCACTTCTCGCCCGGTTCGAAGCTCCGCATGACCGGATGTCCGGTCCGCTCGAAGTGCCCCGTCGCATGCCGCCCGGGCGAGGAGTCGCAGCAGCCGACATGGCCGCAGCTCAGGCACAGCCGCAGCTGTACGGGGTGGGTGCCGGCCGCCAGGCACTCGGGACAGGTTTCACCGAGGGCCGCGGGCTCGGGGCGCGGCAGGTCCGGTACATGCGGGCAACCACTCATGATGGCCAGGTTACGACGGATGCGAGGATCATGAGATGGACGCATTGCCCCTGGTGGCGCTGGTCGCGGGCAGTGCCGCGACCGCGGGCCTCGCACGCCGCACCCCGGTGCCGGCCCCGCTTCTCCTGGTCGCCGCCGGCCTGATCGCCTCGTATGTGCCGGGGGTGCCGTCGTACACCCTGGACGCACACATCGTGCTCCCCCTGCTGCTGCCCCCGCTGCTCTACACGGCCGCCGTGGACAGCTCCTACCTGGACCTGCGGGCCAATCTGCGGCCGGTGGCCCTGCTGTCCGTCGGGTACGTCCTGTTCGCGACGGTCGCGGTGGGGTGGCTGGCCCATCTGCTGGTGCCCGGCCTGCCGCTGACCGCCGCGCTGGTGCTCGGTGCCGTGATCGCCCCGCCGGACGCCGTCACCGCCGCGGCCATCGCCCGCCGGGTGGGGCTGCCCGCGCGTGTCACGACGATCCTCCAGGGCGAGTCCCTGGTGAACGACGCCACCGCGATCACCGCGTTCAAGGTGGCGCTGGCCGCCGCCGTGGGGGAGGGCATCAGCTGGGGCGCGGGGGTACGGGAATTCCTGCTGGCCTCGGTCGGGGGCGTCGGGGTCGGCCTGCTGCTGATGGTCCCGCTGCACTGGCTGCGTACGCGTCTCAAGGAACCGCTGCTCCAGAACACCCTGTCGCTCCTCATCCCGTTCGTGGCGTACGCGGCGGCCGAGCGCGTGCACGCCTCGGGGGTGCTCGCCGTGGTCGTCGTCGCGCTGTATCTGGGCCACCGGTCCTGGCAGGTCGACTTCGCCACCCGGCTCCAGGAGGCCGCCGTCTGGAAGATGGTCGCCTTCGTCCTGGAGTCGGCCGTGTTCGCGCTGATCGGCCTCCAGCTGCCGTTCGTGCTCAAGGGGCTCGGCGCCCACTCCGTGGCGGACGCCTTCGGGTACGCGGTGCTGGTCTTCCTGGCCGTGGTGGTGGTCCGGTTCGTCTGGGTCTACCCGGCGACCTATCTGCCCCGGTGGCTGTCGCGGCGGATCAGGGAGCGCGAGAGCGGTACGGACTGGACCTCGCCGCTCATCGTCGGCTGGGCCGGGATGCGCGGGGTCGTCTCGCTCGCCATCGCCTTCTCCGTCCCGCTGGTCACCGCGGACGGCGACGCCTTCCCGGCCCGCAATCTGGTGCTGTTCCTGACGTTCACCACGGTCATCGGCACGCTGGTGGTCCAGGGGCTCACCCTGCCGCTCCTGGTGCGCGTGCTGAAGCTCCCGGGCCGGGACCGGCAGGCCGACACCCTGGCCGAGGCGCAGGCCCAGAGCGAGGCGTCCACGGCCGCCGAGGCCCGCCTGGACGAGCTGCTCACCGATGAGCGCAACCGGCTGCCCCCGCCGCTCGCCGACCGCCTGCGGACCGTCCTGGAACGCCGCCGCAACGCGGTCTGGGAACGCCTGGGCACGGCCAACCCGGTCACCGGCGAGTCGGCGGACGAGACCTACCGGCGGCTGGCCGGCGAGATGATCGAGACCGAGCGGGAGGTCTTCGTACGGCTGCGGGACGAGCGCGGGATCGACGACGAGATGATGCGGACCCTGCTGCGCCGGCTGGACCTGGAGGAGGCGGCGGCCTACCGGGAGGAGTCGTCCTAGACGTCGTCGTCCGGCTCGTCGGGGCGGCCGGTGATCACGGCCGCGACGGTGGTCCCGGCGGGGAAGGCGCCCTCCTCGGTCAGCACGGTGAGCGCGTGCAGCATTTTGGCCACATACAGCCGCTCCACGGGCAGCCCGTGCCGGTCCTCGAAATCCTTTGCGAACGCGTGCAGGGCCGGTGTCGTACGGGCGTAGCCGCCGAAGTGGAACCGCTCGTCCAGCCACCAGTCGCCCGCCGGACCGCCGAACGCCGCCCGCTGGAGCTCCCGCACCGCCTCGCCCAGGAAACCGCCGCGCAGCACCGGGACGCCCAGCGCGCGCTGCCCCGGCGCGAGTCCGGCGGCGAGCCCGGCCAGGGTGCCGCCGGTGCCGCAGGCCACCGCCGCCACATCGGCCACGCCCCGCAGCTCGCGCCCGAGCGCCGCGCAGCCCCGGGCCGCGAGGGCGTTGCTGCCGCCTTCCGGGACGACCTCGCAGTCCCCGTACGCCGCCAGCAGCCCGGCCAGGACCGCCGGATCGCTCTTGGCGCGGTATGTCGCCCGGTCCACGAAGTGCAGCCGCATCCCGTCGGCGGCGCACCGGGCGAGCGACGGGTTGAGCGGGCGGTGGGCCAGCTCGTCACCGCGTACGACCCCGATGGTGCGGAATCCGAGGAGCCGTCCGGCGGCGGCGGTGGCCCGCAGATGGTTGGAGTACGCGCCGCCGAAGGTGAGCACGGGGCGCCCGGCGGCGGCCGCCAGATTGGGCGCGAGTTTCCGCCATTTGTTGCCCGGCAGATCCGGGTGGATGAGGTCGTCGCGCTTGAGCAGCAGCGTCACCCCGTGCCGGGCGAAGCGCCCGTCCTCGGCCTGCTGCACGGGCGAGGGCAGCAGCGGGCGCAGCCGGGACGCGGGAGACGGGGCGGGCATGCCCCCATTGTGGCGGCGGGTCCTGCCGGGGGCTTACTTGAGGCGGTCGTGGATGCGGTCGCGCATGGCGTCCATCGTGAAGCCCTTCGGGTCCACCTTGCCGGGCTGCCACTCGCGGTGGCCGATGACCGAACGGGCGGTCCAGCCGTGGTGCCGGCAGATGGCCGCCGAGACCTTCTCGATCGCTTCGAGCTGGGCGCCGGGCCAGGGGTCCCTGCCGTCGCCGAGGTTCTCGCACTCGAAGCCGTAGAAGTGCCGGTTTCCGTCGGTGTCGGCCTCGTTGTCGTGGGGAAGGCGCTTCTTCTCCGCGATGACCGCGCGCAGGACGTCGCCGTCGCCCATGCCCGCGTGGTTGGCCCTGCCGTAGCCGACCAGGTGGACCCGGCCGTCCTTGGCGATGACGCCGTGGCAGAGCGGGCCCGGCAGGTCGGGGTGGCCGTCGCGGCACAGCTTCACGGTGGCGTCGGTCCCCTTGGTGACGGAGTGGTGGATCATCACCCCGTTCACGGGGCCCCAGGGGCCCTTGTGGTTCCGGTTGTGGCTGCGCCAGTCGCCGACCTCGACGACGGTGAGCCCTTCCTTCTTGAGAGCGGCGAGAAACGCACTCGCGGACATGGGTGAGGACATGACCGGCTCCTTTTGTGTGGGTTGGAGCGCTTCTACCCGGCCGGAAGGGCCCCGACCGTTCGCGCGGCGACGGCGGGGCCCTGTTCGGATCGTGTGCGAGCCGATCCGGACATGCTGTGGCTCAGGAGGCGAGCCACAGGTCGGGGCCGAACACCTCGTAGTGGATGTCGGAGGCCGGGACGCCCTTGGCGAGCAGCTGGGTGCGGACCGCGCGCATGAAGGGCAGCGGGCCGCAGAGGTAGGCGTGGGTGCCGGAGGGGATGACGACCTCGCTCAGGTCGACGAGCCCGGTGCGGTCGGCGGGGTGGCCGTCCTCCGGGTTCTCGTACCAGAAGTGGGCGACGGCGTCGGGCAGCTTGGCGGTGAGCGCGGTGTGGTCGGTGCGCAGCGCGTGGTCGGCGGGGGAGCGGTCGCCGTGCACGACGGTGACCGGGGCGCGGTGCTCCGACTCCGCGAGGTGCTCCAGCATCGACAGGATCGGGGTGCAGCCGATGCCCGCGGACGCGAGCAGCAGCGGGGCCTCGTCGGACTTCAGTACGAGGTCGCCGTACGGGGCCGAGATCCGGAGCCGGTCACCGGCGCGGACCCGGGCGTGCAGGTGGCGGGAGACCTCGCCGTCCGGGGCGTCGTTGCCGTGCACCCGCTTGACCGTGATCGAGCGGACCGCCGAGCCGGGGGCACTGGACAGGCTGTACTGGCGGATCTGACGGGCGCCGTCCGGGAGTTCGACCTGTACGGAGACGTACTGGCCGGGGCGGAAGGCGGGGGCCGGGGAGCCGTCGGCGGGGCGGATGCGGAACCGGGCGACGTCGTCGGTCTCCTCGGTGCGCGAGACGACCTCCCAGTCGCGCCAGACGTCGCCGGCGACGACGCCCTGCTCCGCGTACAGCCGCTCCTCGATCGCGATCAGGGCGTTGGCCATCAGCCAGTAGACCTCGTCCCAGGCGGCGGCGACCTCGGGGGTCACCGCGTCGCCCAGGACCTCGGCTATCGCGGCGAACAGGTGGGTGTGGACGACCTCGTACTGGGCCGGGGTGACCCCGAGGGAGGCGTGCTTGTGCGCGATCCGGCCGAGCATCACATCGGGGCGGGTGTCGGGCTGCTCGACCAGCTGGGTCGCGAAGGCGGCGATGGAGCCGGCGAGCGCCTGGCGCTGGGCGCCGGACGCCTGGTTGCCCCGGTTGAACAGGTCGCGAAGCAGCTCCGGGTGGGCGTCGAACAGCTTCCGGTAGAAGAGATCGGCGATGTCCCCGATGGCCGCGCCGACGGCGGGCAGGGTGGCGCGGACGGTGGCGGTGGACGGCTCGGAGAGCATCGTGACTCCTCGGATTTTGAATTGGCATCTTGGATGCGCATTTAACGGCAGTGTAGGCAACGGGCCGGCGGCCCGGTGCGGCGGGGGTCAGTCCCCGGGGGGCGGCCCGCTGCCGAGGCTGATCAGCAGGGGGCCGGTGGGTGCGGCGGTCAGCTCCGCGATGGTGAGCGGGTCGAGGGAGGCGTAGAAGGCTTCCTGCGCCTCGCGCAGTGCGCCGCGCAGCCGGCAGGCCGCCCGGAGCGGGCACGGGGTGGCGCCCTCGCAGTCGACCACGTCGCCGGGCTCCTCCAGCTCGCGGACGAGGGCGCCGACCGACGCGGTGCGGCCCGCCTCGGTGAGGGTGAGCCCGCCGCCCCGGCCCCGTCGCGCCTCGACCAGGCCGAGGTGCTGGAGGCGGGCCACGATCTTCGCGGTGTGCGAGTACGGCACCTGCATGACCGCCGCCACCTCGCGGGTGGTCGGCGGATCCTCGTGCTTCACGACGGCGAGGCGCATCAGGACGCGCAGCGCGACGTCGGTGAACTTGGTCAGCCGCATGCCGGTCAGATTAGTTAATTGGCATTCCGGATCCAAATTTAGGCCGGCGGAGGTATCGCGCAGCGTTGTGCCCCGCCCAAAGCCCGATTAGTCACACTCTTTTGTGTAATGGCGTTCCCGGTCCTCGTGCTGGAAGTGTTCTTCCCGCAGGTCAGCCGATAGATCGAGAGGACGACAGATGTCCGTTGGTGAAGAGGTTCAGAACGTGCAGGTGCCGCCGCAGCAGAGTCTCGGCACGGCAGCCGCGCGGAACCTCGCGACGACCACCAAGTCCGCTCCGCAGATGCAGGAGATCACCTCACGGTGGCTGCTGAAGATGCTGCCCTGGGTCCAGGTGCAGGGCGGCACGTACCGGGTGAACCGCCGACTGAGCTACTCGGTCGGGGACGGCCGGGTCACGTTCGTGCAGACCGGGGACCGGGTCGCGGTCATCCCCGCCGAGCTGGGTGAGCTTCCGGCGCTGAGGGACTTCGGGGACGAGGAGGTGCTGGCCGAGCTGGCCCGGAGGTGTGAGCAGCGCGACGTCCCCGCCGGCCAGCTCCTGGCGACCGAGGGGGAGGCGGCGGACCGGGTCTACCTGCTGGCGCACGGCAAGGTCGAGAAGGTCGGCACCGGCCCCTACGGGGACGAGACGGTGCTCGGGGTCCATGCGGACGGGGCCTATTTCGGGGACCACTCCCTCATCGAGGGCGACGCCGTCTGGGAGTACACCGCCCGCGCCGTCACCGCGTGCACGGTGCTGACACTCTCGCGCGCCGATGTGCTCAACCTCGCCGAACGCGCCGATTCGCTGCGCAACCACCTCGCCGGGCTGCTGGCCGTCCCGCAGCAGCGCACCAACAAGTACGGCGAGGCGGAGATCGACCTCTCCGCGGGCCACGTCGGCGAGGCCGTCGTCCCACACACGTACGTGGACTACGACGCGGCGCCCCGCGAGTACGAACTGAGCGTCGCCCAGACCGTTCTGAAGGTCCACAGCCGGGTCGCGGACCTCTACAACCAGCCGATGAACCAGACCGAGCAGCAGTTGCGGCTCACGGTCGAGGCGCTGCGCGAGCGCCAGGAGCACGAGCTCATCAACAACCGCGAGTTCGGCCTCCTCAACAACTGCGACTACGGCCAGCGGCTCCAGCCGCACGACGGGGTGCCGAGCCCCGACGACATGGACGAACTGCTCTCGCGCCGGCGCGGTTCCAAGCTCTTCCTCGCCCACCCGCGCGCCATCGCCGCCTTCGGCCGCGAGTGCAACAAGCGCGGTCTCGTACCGGAGAGCGTGGACATCGGCGGGCACCACGTGCCGGCCTGGCGCGGTGTCCCGATCTTCCCCTCCAACAAGATCCCGGTCAGCGACGCCCGCACCACGTCGATCATCTGCATGAGGACCGGCGAGGCCGAGCAGGGGGTCATCGGCCTCCAGCAGACGGGCATCCCGGACGAGATCGAGCCCAGCCTCTCGGTCCGCTTCATGGGCATCGACGAGCAGGCGATCATCTCCTACCTCGTGACGGCCTACTACTCCGCGGCGGTCCTCGTCCCGGACGCCCTCGGCGTCCTGGAGAACGTCGAGGTCAGCCGCTGGCGGTGAGCCACGGGGCCCGGACCCCTCGCGGTCCGGGCCCCCGGCCGCCCGCACGCTCAGCAACCACCCACGTCCCCGCCCCGCCGCGCCGGCGGCCGGGCGGGGCGGCAACGACAGGGGTGACCGATTGACCATGACCCGAACAGACGCCGCGACCGAGGGCAACGAGGCAGCGGCTCTCCTTGAGTACACCCGGACCCTCGTGGACCCGCGTCTGCGGGCGGCGGTCGACTCCCTGCCCGGCTCGATCCGGCGGGTCGCGATGTACCACTTCGGCTGGCAGCACGCCGATGGCAGCCCGGCGTCGGGCGGCGCGGGCAAGGCGATCAGACCGGCGCTCGTCCTGGCGGCCACCCGCGCTCTGGGCGGCGACCCCGAACAGGCCGTCCGGGCCGCCGTCGCCGTCGAGCTCGTCCACAACTTCACCCTGCTCCACGACGACGTCATCGACGAGGACCACACCCGCCGCCACCGGGCCACCGCCTGGACGGTGTTCGGCGTCCCGGACGCCGTCATCGCCGGCGACGCGATGCTGGCCCTCGCCCAGCGGCTGCTCGCCGAGGACGGCAGAGCGATGTCGCCCGGCGCCTCGGCCCGGCTCTCCACCTGTGTCATCGAGCTGTGCGCGGGCCAGCAGGCCGACTGCGCCTTCGAGGACCGCGACCCGGACCAGGTGTCGCTGGACGAGTGCCTGACCATGGCGACGGCGAAGACCGGCGCACTGCTCGGCTGCGCCTGCGCCCTGGGCGCGCTCTACGCGGGCGCCGACGACCGGGCCGTCCGGGCCATGGACGGCTTCGGCCGGGAGGCGGGGCTCGCCTTCCAGCTGATCGACGACCTGATCGGCATCTGGGGCGACCCGGCCCAGACCGGAAAGCCGGTCGGCGCGGATCTCAGCGCCCACAAGAAGTCGCTGCCCGTGGTGGCCGCGCTCACCGCGGGCGGCCCGGCCGCGGCCGAGCTCGCCGAGCTGTACCGGGGCGCGATGAACACCCGCGCCGAGGTGAGCCGGGCCGCGGAGGCGGTGGACCGGGCGGGCGGCCGGGACTGGGCGCAGAGCTGCGCCGCGGACCGCATGGCGCGGGCCGTGCACCACCTGTCCAGGGCGGTTCCGGACCTCTCGGCGGCGGGCGATCTGCTGGCCCTCGCCGAGTTCGTCACCCGCCGCAAGCACTGATGAGGAGCACGGTCGAACCGCCCGCCGAGAGGGGGTGTTGAAGGGCGGGGCCGGCCAGGCGGAGGGCGGCCGGGGCGGTGTCGGAGGCAGGAGCTACAGTCCCTGCTCATGACAGATGAGTCGTGGGCAGGGTGGTACCGGGACCGGCAGGGATCGGACGCCGTCATCCTCACCACCGACGGGCAGCAACTCCGCCTCCGCGTCCGGGGCGTGGACTTCGAGGGCGGCAGCTTCGACGGCCTGCGCCCGGTGGCGGCCGGACCGGCCGAGCAGGGGCTGTTCGCGCTGACGGACGGCGTCCTGGGCGACTGCGTCCTGGAATGGGACCTGCCGTTCCCCGTCATGGCGGAGGGCGTGGAGCGGCAGGCGACCCTGAGCTGTCTGCTCGCGCTGCGCAGGCCCGACCCGTATCTCTTCCTGGAACTCCGGTTCGGCGGGGCGGCCTTCGGTTCGCAGCGGGCCGAGAGTGACTTCGGGTCCGCGCTGGCGACGATCCAGCGGGAGCTGCCGCCCGGGGTCAGCCTGCGGACCTGCATAGCCTGCGCGTTCTCCGACTACTTCCCGGCCCCGGACCCGGTGCGCGGTCTCTCCGGCGGACTCGCCTGCTTCCGGGGCGCCAAGGAGGCGTACCGGGGCACGGCCGGTGAGCAGGACGTGCTCGGGCTGTGGGAGCGGCGGACCGGCTTCGTCCAGGAGGTCTGGAGCTGCCGCGAGTTCGAACCCCGGCCGACGGAGGGCGCGGGTACGGGCCACCGGGGAGCGTTTCCACTGGAAACGGCCTGACCGCCGGGGCGCGCCGAGCCCGCCCGCCGTACCGCCCCGCACCATTCCGCCCGCCGCCCTCTCCCACGTAACTCCGCACCTCGTTGCCGTCACCTTCATTGTTCTACTAACATGCGAACAAGGGAGGTTTCTATGAATCTGAAATCCATCGGCCGCGTGGCGCTCACCGCCCTGCCGTTTCTGCTCGCGCTCGCCGTCGACCTGCTGCTCTTCGCCACCCGCCGCGACCGGCTGCCCGCCCGGCTGGCCAGCCACTTCGTGGGGAACGGCCGGGTGGACGACTACGCCGGCCAGACCTCGTACCTGGTCGCCACCACGCTCGTACTGCTCGGGGTCGGTCTGCTGTGGGTGCTGGCGGCGGGGTTCGGGAAGTTCGCCGGCACGGCCTACCGCGTGATGGTCGCCCTCGGGTACGGCTTCGCCGCCTTCCTCGGCTATCTGATGGGGGCCGTGCTCCTCATCAACGTGGACGCGGTCGAGGACGCGCAGGGCCGGGGCCAGGGCGTCCACTTCCCCATGTGGCACATGGCCGCGGCCTTCGGGGCGGGCGTCGTCGCCTTCGGGATCGGCTACCTCGCGGCGATGCTGACGCCGGTCCCCGGACCGGTCGCGGACGACGGGCCCGAAGGGGACGGCGAGCGCATCGCGCTGGGTGCCGGGGAGGTCGCCGGGTGGGGCCGGGGCGCCGGGTCCTGGTGGCTGCCGCTCACCGGGCTCCTGGTCATCGGGACCGGTATCGCCATGCTGTTCACGGCCAGTTGGCCCTTCGCCCTGCTGCCCCTCGTCCTCGGCCTGCTCATCGCGGCCTTCGCCCGCCCGTACGTCACCGTGGACCGGCGTGGGATCATCGTCTCCGGGCTGCTGCCCCGGCCGCGCATCCGGATTCCGCTGGACCGGATCGAGGCGGCGGCCAGCCGTGACATCCGGCCGCTCAGCGAGTACGGCGGCTGGGGGTACCGCATTCGGCCCGGGCGCAGCGGTGTCATCATCCGGTCGGGGGAGGGCATCGTGGCCCGGCTGACGAACGGCCGCGACTTCGCGGTGACCGTGGACGACTCGGCGACCGGGGCCGCGCTCCTCAACACCCTCATCGACCGGCGCCGAGCGGAGCGCTGACCATGCTCTTCCGGGTCGACCCCACCTCCACCGTGCCGCTCGGCGACCAGATCGCCGCCTGTGTACGGCGCGCCGTGGCCGACGGCGCGGCGGCCCCCGGCGAACGGCTGCCCGCCGCCCGGGTCCTGGCCGAATCGCTCGGCGTCAACGTGCACACGGTGCTGCGGGGCTACCAGCGGCTGCGCGAGGAGGGCCTGATCGAGCTGCGCCGGGGCCGGGGCGCGGCCATCGCGGACGGCGCGTCCCCGCACCGCGCCCGCCTCCTCGAACGGGTCCGCGAGACCGTCGGCGAGGCCAGGGGCCTCGGCCTCACGGTGGACGAACTGCTGACCCTGGTCCGTACCGAATACGGCACCGGCTGACGACACGGCGACACATCGGCACACCGATATGGCGACACGGCGACAGGCCGCCCCGTCCTGCGAGGCGGCCCATCGGCGGGTGGGAGCGGGACCGGTCAGGAAGCGGCCTTGGTCAGCGCGGCCGCGAAGCCGTACTGCCACAGGTAGTTCACCTGGTTGCGCTCATTGGCGTTCGGGTACGGGTTGGTGCAGGACGGGCCGGGACCGCCGCCCGACATCAGCTCGCTGCACGGCCCCGAGTAGTGGTCCGGCAGGCCGAGCACGTGCCCGGTCTCGTGGGTGGTGACCCGGGTCGAGTCGTACTGCCGGTTCTGCGCGTAGTCCAGGAAGATGTAGCCGCGGCCGTGCCCGTCGGTGCTCGCGTACGAGCCCCGGTAGTCGTTGCCCTCGTAGTAAACGAAGTCGGCGTTCGAGCCCTCCTGGAGCCGGACGGTGGAAACCGAGCTGTTCCAGATCGCCGCGCTGTTGGCTATCTGGGTCCGGAAGCTGGGGGCGTTGGCGGCGCTGTAGACGATGGTGATGGACTGGGCGCCGGGGTTGGCCGCCCGCTTCTCGGCCACCGACTTCGTGACGGCCTCGAAGAACGCCTTGTTGGCGGCGGCGTCCTCGTGCGAGGTGGACGCGGCCGAGTACGCCACGTGCGCGGTCGCCTCGGGGGCGGCGATCGCCGGTCCCGCGCCCAGCGCGGCGATGGTGAGGCCGAGTCCGAGCACGGCGGACATGACGGTCCTGGGGTGTCTCATGTGGGGGGTCTCCTACCAGTTACCTGTCAGAGGAACCCGTCCGATGATCGGACTCGGACGGGGGCGGTACGCAGCGAGTGTCGGGGAAACGGAGCCCGCGCGGATGATGTCAGCCGGTGATAACGCGGCCCTATCACCGGTGTGTGGACAACCCGTGCACACCTGTCATCCAGATGCCCAACGCCCGCTGAATCGCCCGCCTTTGGCCGGGTTACGGCCCATGGTGCGGCCCGGCCCGCCGCCCTAACCTCGGCACCATGGAGCTTGAGGTGAGACACCTCAGGGCGCTGTGCGCCATCGCCGACGCCGGCAGCCTGCACCGGGCGGCCCGCACCCTGGGCGTGAGCCAGCCCGCGCTCACCACCCAGCTGCGCCGGATCGAGAACGCGCTCGGCGCCGAACTCTTCAGCCGAGAACGCACCGGCTGCCGCCCCACCCTCCTCGGCCGCGCCGTCCTCAGCCGCGCCCGCCCTCTGGTCGACGGCATGAGCGCCCTGGTCAGCGACGCGAAGGCGGAGGCCGCGGCCGTCGAAGGGCCCCGGCTGCGCATCGGCTGCACCGCCAGCCGGGTCATCGGAGGCTGGCTGCGCCGCCTGCGGCTGAGGCTGCCCGGGACCGACATCTCGCTGCGGGTCGACGTCTCCGCCCACGCCCTGCTCCGCGCGGTCGACGCGGGCCGGCTCGACGTGGCCTTCGTGCACGAGGTGGAGGGCTGCCCGCTCACCGTCCCGGACGGGCTGGAACAGCGGGTCCTGGTGGACCGCGAACCACAGTTCGTCTCCATGGCCCGCGACCACCCGGCCGCCGCGCTGCCCGTGGTCGACCTGGCGGACCTGGCCGCCGACCGCTGGATGGTCGATCCCACGGTGGACGGCGAATGGGACGGGCTGCGCCGGATGTTCAGCGAGGCCGGGCTGGCGCCCGTCATGCTCCACGGCGACTATCTCACCGCCGCCTCTCTCGTCGTCCTCGGTGAGGCGGTCGCCCCCTGCCAGCCGACCTCCGGCCCCCGCGACGACATGGCGATCCGCCCGCTGCGCGACGACCCGCTCGGGGTCCGGCTGCTGCTGGTCTCCCGGCCCGGCGCGGACATGACGGCGGTGTACGCGGAACTGGAGGCGGCCTACCGGGATGCGGCGCGCCGGGTGGCCGGATACCACCAGTGGCTGCTGCGCAACCGCAGCCCGCTGGCCCGCTCCTGAGCCCGGGGGCCCCGGCCCGGCGGCCTGCCCGGGAAGTTCCCGCTTCCGGGCGATTCAGCCGAGAGCGTGGGCCGTTCCGGACCGGGCCGCGACAGGGCAGAGTCGGGGACATGAGGCTTCTGATGCTGGGCGGTACGCAGTTCGTCGGCCGGGCCGTGACCGAAGCCGCCCTCGGGCGCGGCTGGCAGGTCACGGTCTTCCACCGGGGCCACCACGCGCCCCCGCCCGGCACCGCCGAGATCATCGGCGACCGCACCGCCGGCAACGGCCTGGCCGCGCTCGCCGGGGCCCCGGATGCCGAAGGCCCCACCTGGGACCTGGTGGTCGACACCTGGAGCGGCGCGCCCTCGGCGGTGCGCGACGCCGCCCGGCTGCTCTCCGCCCGGGCCGCCCGCTACACGTACATTTCCAGCCGTTCCGTCTACGACTTCCCGACCCCGGCGGGCCTCACCGAGGACGGCCCCGTGGTGCCGGGCGCCTCGCCGGACGCCGGTGACGACCAGTCGTACGCCCTGGCCAAGCGCGGCGGCGAACTGGCCGCCCAGGACGCCTTCGGTGACCGGGCGCTCCTGGCCAGGGCGGGCCTGATCCTCGGCCCCTGGGAGAACATCGGCCGGCTGCCCTGGTGGCTGAACCGGATCGCCCGCGGCGGCCCGGTCCTGGCCCCCGGCACCCCGGACACGGACCTCCAGTACATCGACGTCCGCGACCTCGCCGACTGGGTGCTCGACGCGGCGGGGCACGGGCTGCACGGCCCGTACAACCTGGTCAGCCGGCCCGGGCACACCACCATGGGCGGACTCCTCGACGCCTGCGTGCGCGCCACCGGCTCGGACGCCGAACTGCGCTGGACCCCGGCGGAGAAGATTCTCGCGGCGGGCGTCGAGCCGTGGACCGGCCTGCCGGTGTGGCTGCCGCCGGGCGAGACGTACGACGCCCTCCACCAGGGTGACGTCGGACGCGCCCACGCGGCCGGACTGCGCTGCCGCCCGGTCCAGGAGACCGTCGCGGACACCTGGGCCTGGCTGCGCGAGCTGGGCGGTACGGCTCCGCAGCGCCCCGACCGCCCCGCCGTGGGCCTCGCCCCGGAAACGGAGGCGAAGCTTCTGGCAGGCTGAGAGCGGGCCGCCGCGCCGACGCGGCGAGGGGTTATCCACAGGGTCCGGCCCGAGCCCCGTCACGGCGTTAGCCTCGGCCCATGGCCGAACTGCTGCACCTCACCGAAGCACCCCTCTGGGAGGCGGCGCGCGGGATCGGGACGTACGAGATGTCCACCCGCGGCCGCACCCTGCACGAAGAGGGCTTCATCCACTGTTCGTTGCCCCACCAGCTGCCCGGTGTGGCCGAGCTGTTGTACGGAGCGGAGAGCCGGGCCGGAGCCGCCGGCCAGGAGCTCGTGGTCCTCGTCATCGATCCCGCACGGCTCACCGCGCCCCTGCGGTACGAGGCGGTCGCGCCCGGCGGCGAGGAGTTCCCGCACATCTACGGACCGCTTCCCGTCGACGCGGTCGTCGAGGTGCGCCCCTGGCCGTCCGAGGAGGGCACCCCCGCATGAGCCCCGCCACCGACCCCGCCACCGACCCCGCCACCGACCCCGCATCCGAACCCGCATCCGGGCCCGTCACCAGCGGTCCCCCCACCGCCGTCACCGGGGCGAGCGGCGCGCTCGGCGGCCGCGTCGCGACCCGGCTGGCCCGGGCCGGCGTCCCCGTCCGGCTGCTCGGCCGCGACCCCTCCCGGCTGCCCGCGATCCCCGGCGCCGACCTCGCACCGCCCGCGCCCTACGGCGACGGCGAGGCCATGCGGCGCGCCCTGGCCGGGGCGCACACCCTGTTCCTCGTCTCGGCGCACGAGAGCCCGGACCGGGTCCGGGAGCACACGACGGCGGTGGACGCGGCGGTCGCGGCCGGCGTCGAACGCATCGTGTACGTCTCCTTCCTGGGCGCCGCCCCCGACGCCACGTTCACCTTCGCCCGGGACCACTGGCACACCGAGGCGCACATCCGGACCGCCGACGTCCGGCACACCTTCCTGCGCGACAGCTGGTATCTCGCCGGGCTCCCCGCGATGACCGGCGCCGACGGTGTGCTGCGCGGCCCCGCCGGGGACGGCCGGGTCGCCGCCGTCGCCCACGAGGACATCGCCGACGCCGCGACCGCCGTGCTCCTCGCGGACACCGACCCGACCGGCCCCTCGCACGACGGCCGCACCTACGACCTGACCGGCCCCGAGGCGTTCACGCTGGCCGAGGCGGCGGAGGAGCTGAGCCGGGTCACCGGACGGACCGTCAGCTATGTGCCGGAGACCCGCGAGGAGGCGTACGCCTCACGGGCGGGATACGGGGCCCAGGACTGGGAGGTGGCCGGCTGGGTCACCTCGTACGAGGCCATCGCGGCCGGCGAGATGGCCACCGTCTCGGACGCCGTCCCGACACTGACCGGCCGCCCCGCCACGGACCTGGCCACCTATCTGCGCGAGCACCCCGACAGCTACCGCCACCTCCTGAAGCAGGGCTGACCCGCCGTGCGCACGGAAACCCCCTGGGGCGTCTGGGACCCGCCGCCGCTCGCCGACGCCGTCCGCCTGCTCGCCCCGCTGCGCGCCCCGTGGTGGATCGCCGGCGGGTACGCGGTCGAGCTGGCGGTGGGCCGCGCCTACCGGGAGCACGGGGACATCGACGTGCTCCTGCTGCGCCGCGACCAGGCGGAGGCGCAGCGGGTCCTGGCCGGCTGGGAGTGGTGGGCCGCCGATCCGCCCGGCACGCTGAGGCCCTGGCGCCCCGGCGAGACGCTGCCCGCCGGTGTCCACGACATCTGGTGCCGGCCGGGGCCGGACGAGCCGTGGCGGTTGCAGTTCATGCTGGACGACACGGACGGCGACGACTGGGTGTTCCGCCGCGACCCCCGGGTCCGCCTCCCGCTGGAGCGGCTGGGCCGGGTCTCGCCGGACGGCGTCCGCTACCTCGCGCCGGAGATCCAGCTCCTCTACAAGTCCAGGTCCCGGAGGCCCAAGGACGAGCGGGACTTCGAGGCGGCGCTGCCGGTCCTGGACGACCACGGACGCGCCTGGCTGGCCGAGACGATCACGCTGACCGAGGGCGCGGACCACCCATGGGCGGCCCGGCTGCGGGCGGCACTCGCGGGGTGAGACGGGCGCACCCCGCCGCTCACCCCACGTACGCGCCCCGCCTTCGCCGTATCAAACCGGGCGGGTTCACAGCGTCAGCCAGCCACGCGAAGCCGCCTGTACGCCGGCCTGGAAGCGGGTCTCCGCCCTCAGTTCCCGCATCAGGCGGCTGATGCGCCGGCGGACCGTGTGGACGTGCACATCCAGCCGGCGGGCTATCGCCTCGTCCTTCAGGCCGGAGGACAGCATCGTCAGCAGCTCCCGGTCCTCGTCCGTGACCTGGCTGTTGTCGACCGAGCCGATCGGGACGGCCCGCTCCCACACCGCCTCGAACAGCGGCACCAGCGCGTTGCTCAGCAGCGCGTCGCTGACCACCAGGGCGGTGGCGGTGGGGTCGGCCGCGTCGGTCGGCGGCAGCAGCGTCATCCGGCGGTCGACGGTGATCAGCTTCGTCGGCAGGGCCATGCCGAGCCGGATCTGCACCCCCTCCGCGGCCAGCACGTTCAGCCCGCGCGCCCGCCCGTGGAAGCTCAGCCCCTCCCGGTCGACCACGGCCCGCACGCGTACTCCGCGCCGGACCGGCTCGGCCATGTCGATCGGTTCGGGCATGCCGTCCGGCTCGCTCGCGGCGTACGGGGGCCGGTCCAGCAGGGCCACCTCCTCGGTCGCGGACACCACCAGCGAGGTGACCCGCTCGGCGATCGCCTTACGCCCCCGCAGCGTCTCGATTCCCAGGGTGCGCGGGGTGTGCGAGGCGGACATGAGCTGTGCGGCGATCCGGTCCACGGAGCCGGTCAGCTCCTCCAGTTCCGCCTCGCGCCGCAGCAGTTCCGCCTGGTGCAGATGGATGAGATTGCGCAGCGCGGTGGCCGGGGCGTCCGGGACCGGCAGCCCGGCGCCCCGGGCGGGGCGGGTGAAGCCGCGCTCGGCGAGGCGGTCCAGCGCGTTGCGGAGCTGCCGGGGCGAGAGGGCGACGGCCTGGGCGAGGGCTGCCCGGGTGGCGTTGCCGGGGGTGTTCAACAGCGCCTCGTACACCCGGAGTTCGTCCGCCCCGAGCCCGAGGGCCCGCCACTGTTCGTCCAGATCAGCCCATTTCACCCGCTGATCTTCGCCGCCGCATGCAGGCCACACAAGTGTCCACGTACAGAAGTGTGCTGGTGGAACGCATTGTTCCCACCCCGCTCCGGGTCTTCCATGTCGGCATCCGATAACCGTTCACGCCTTTGTGGCAACCGGAGGAACACCGTGCGGACTTCAGTACGCAGACGAGCAGCCGGCTCCCGGGGACGCCGCACCGGCGTCATGGTCGGCCAGGGCATAGCCGCGCTGCTGGCCACGGCGGGCCTGATGGCCACCGCCGTACCGGCAGCGCACGCCGACACCGCGGCGGCCGCCCCCGCCGCCTCCGACACCACGCCCGGCGGCGAGACCGACACCCCCTCGCTCGTGACCGGCCTGCACGAGGAGGTCGCCGCCACCGGCAGCGCGGCCGACGCCGCCCGGGGCCACCTCAGGGCCAGGAAGGGCCGCTACCACATCGCGGACACCTCGGCGAAGGACCTGACCTCCGTCGGGACCACCACCGAGAAGGGCGGCGGGGAGACGGTCCGCCTCCAGCAGAAGTACAAGGGCGTCGAGGTCCTCGGCGGCCAGTACGTCGTCCGGATGACCAGGAAGGACGGCAAGCGCGCCGTCACCGGCACCTCCGGCAACTACTTCACCAGGCTGAAGCTGGACACGGTCGCCCCGGAGGTCTCCGAGAAGACCGCGATCGAACGCGCGGTCGGCGCGGTCACCGCGCGGTACGACCGTGGCCTCCTGCGCGCCCCCGCCGAGGCCGGCTTCACCGGCACCGCCGGCGCCGTGACGATCCTCCCGCAGGGCACCGGCGTGCTCACCCGGCACATCACCGTCACGGGCACCAACCCGGCCGACGGCTCGCCGGTCCAGCAGGAGGTGTACATCGACGCGCACTCCGGCTTCCCGGTCATGCAGTACAGCGGCATCCAGACCTTCGGCGCGACGACCTCCGGCGGCGGCTCCGTCCAGGGCGCGGCCGCCCCCGCCGACGCCTCGACCGCCGCCGACCAGCTCGTCGTCAAGGGCAGCGGCGTCCGTTACAACGGCCGGAAAGTCGACATCAATCTGTACCAGGACACCAAGGGTGGCCTCCAGATGATCGACTACAGCAAGCGGGCCGCGGATTCCCCGTACGAGGGCCCGATGATCGCCACGTACGACGCCCGCGGCAAGGAGGCGTCCAGCGCCTCCGGCGTCTGGCCCAGCGGCATCCAGACCTTCCGTCCCGCCACCCCGGAGCTGGGCGAGGACTACACCGAATCCGGCGCCGTGGACGCCCACTGGGCCGCCGGCAAGGTGTACGACTACTACAAGAACCACTTCGACCGGGACAGCCTGGACGGCAAGGACGGCTTCATCTACTCCCTGGTCGGGGTCGTCAACAACGGCATGCCGTACAACAACGCCTTCTGGGACGGCACCAAGATGGTGTACGGGCAGGGCGGCGGCGACTACCGCACCTTCTCCGCCGACACCGACGTCGTCGGGCACGAGATGACGCACGGTGTCGTCCAGCACACCGCGAACCTGGTGTACGCGGGCCAGTCCGGCGCCATGAACGAGGCCCTGGCCGACTACTTCGGCAACGCCATCGACCTGGAGGCCAACGGCCAGTCGATGGACGACCCGGACGCCGGGCTCCTCGGCGAGGACCTGTGCACGACGCTGAGCCCGCGCGAGTGCGCCCTGCGCGACCTGAACGACGGCGCCACCACGTCGAAGAACTTCATCGGCGTCACCTACGGCGGTGACAACGGCGGCGTCCACCTCAACTCCACGATCTTCTCCGGCGCGCTCTGGGACATGCGCCAGGACCTCGCCCCCGAGTTCGCCGACCAGATCGTCTACCGCGCGCTCTCCGCGTACATGACCCCCCTGGACGGCTTCACCGAGGGCCGCGCCGCGGTCATCGCGGCCGCGAAGGAGCTGGGCGCCACCAAGGCCCAGCTGAAGACCGTCAAGCGCTCGTTCGACGCGCACGGCATCACGCCCGGGTGGGAGAAGGCGCTCGGCATCGACACCGACACCATCATCTCCAAGGTCAACATCTACAGCACCGGGGTCGGCGCCGGCGGCGGCAAGTACGCAGTCTCGCGCTCCAACGAGGAGGGCAGCGAGCCGTACTCGGTGTGGCTGGGCAACACCTCCGGCAAGGGCCGGCCGCAGCTGGTGAGCCCCAACAACGGTGACTACAACGTCTACGCGACGACTGACGGCACGACCGTGGTCTGGGCGGACTACAGCGCCACCGGCGTCAACATCATGGCGCGGCCGGTCAAGGGCGGCCTCGCCAAGGTGGTCGACTCCATCGGCAGCAACGTCTCCGGCCTCGTCGTGGACGGCGACTATGTCGCGTACACCGCCGTCAACCCGCAGTTCGGGGTGACGAACGTCCGGTACGTCAACATGAAGACCGGCAAGATCGGCCTGGTCGACGACGGCCGTCCCGCCAATGTCTCGGGCCTGGCCTCCATCAAGGACGGGAAGATCGCCTACGCCAGGGTGTACCCCGACGCCAACGGCGACATGCAGGTCGGCGTCGAGGTCTTCGACGCCGCCACCGGTGCCAAGAAGCAGATGCCCGTCGCCGACGGTGTCATGGGCATCGGCCAGACCGCGATCACCGACGACGGCGTCTTCTGGATCGAGGACGACGACGCCACCGACAACGGCCAGGCCGCGGTGCGCCGCGCGAACCTCGACGGTACGAACCCGGTCACCGTCACCCCGGAGGCGGGCGAAGGCTCCCTCTACGCCTACTCGCTGACGGCCTCGGACGACGCGGTCAGCATCTCGACCGCCATGCCGGCCACCTGGTGGGCCAACGACACGCTGATGAAGCTGTATCAGGTCGCGCCCGACGGCAAGGGCGGCCCGCAGCGCATGTCCTGCAACCGCGGCGAGCAGGCGTTCGGCACCGCCGACGAGGGCACCCGCGTCCTGTGGCTGGACGGCACCACCGGCTACACCAACCTGGTCAAGCGCGACCGCCCGGCGGGCAAGTGCTGACCTGACTCCGTGAAACCCGCGCGGCCGGGCCCCTGTCGGCGGGGGCCCGGCCGCTCGGGTTTCAGGCCGGATTCCGGAGCAGGCGCGGCGCCTCCTCGCCAATCGCCTCCGCCGGTGGGCCGCACAGGGCGTCGATCCCCGGTCCGCCCTCCACGAGGTACGACCAGAAGCCGACGGCCGCGTGCGCGTGGAGGCTGCCCGACCGGCCGGTGCGGTCGGCCTCTGCGGCCGGCCGGGGTGCCGGAACCCGTTGCGCTCCCCGTCGAAGAGCACCCCCGCACCGGCGACGTCATGCTCACGCCCGCCGGCGTAGCCTCGCGGGGGTGCGGGTTCGGAGCGCACAGGGCCGCTGCCGGGAGACGCCATGCTGACTTTCATCGCCACTGTGATCCTCGTGGCCCTGTTCGCCCCCGTCGTCCTGGTCGGGCATGGAGTCACCCTGTGGCGCCGCGGAAGCCGCCGACCGGCCGCCGCGCTCTTCTCGACGGCCGCCTCGGTGCTCGTCTACGCGACCGGCCTCCTCTGGTTCGTTGCTTTCGTGGACTTCGCCAAGATGTGCGGCCACGAAGCGGTCCGTCCGCCGCGCGACGCGGACTGGTTCGAGCAGAGCTCCTTCCCACTGACCGCCACCTGCCACTGGAACGACGGCCGCAGCTACAGCTTCGTCCCGCCCTTCGCCAACCCCCTGATCTACGCGTGCATCGCCATCACGGCCCTCTGCATCGCCCTGGCCATCCGCGACCACCACAGGAACGGCCGCACGCCGTGAACGGCACGGATCGCCCCGTGCTGGGCTCAGGACCGGCGGGACGGGAGGAGGACGTCGGGGCGGGGCCGGGCCTCCCCCCGGACCGGGCCACCGGCCCGCCGGGAAGGTAGTGGTCGACGGCGTGGCCCAGCAGGTCCGCGACGGGACCGGGAGGACGCCCCGGGCCACCGGTGCCGTCAGCTCCGTGCCGCACTCGGCACACACGAACACGTCCAAACAGTTTCTTCCTCACCGCAGTTCCGAAATGCCCGGAGGGGTACGACCGCTCGGCGGTCGTACCCCTCCGGGACAGGGCCGGGAGATCAAGCCTTCTTGGTCTCCTAGTAATGGGGCGGGGCGGCGACCTGCGGGGATCTTCCCGGTAGGCCACTGGCCTGGCCTTTTACTGATGGCTGGTGACGGGGTGCGACGGTCCTGATCGGGTGTCTTGCGGACTGTGTGCGGACTGGGCCGAGAGCCCTCGCTTGCGTCTCAGCGATCAATAGCATGACGCAGCGTAGAGCCGACACCGGGAGCGATGGATGTGATCCGGCAAAGGCCGCAGTCGTCGGTTCCAGGAGGTAGGCATGGAGCCCCGTCTCCTGAGCAGGCGCATATCTTCACGGTGCGCTTAATTTCGCTCCCACTCATCGAGAAGCATTGCCAAACGCGTCGTGTGCTCACAGAGCTCTTGGCCCAGCGTGGCGAAGTCGTGCGCCGGGTAATATTCCTCGACCAGCCCGTAATACGGCAAGCTCAAAGACAGCCGGGGTGCAACCCGTTCCTCGGGGGTGTAGTGAACGAGCGTGTTACGGAAGCCTCGCCCCTCTGCGTGCATGATAGTGGCGCTCGACTTATGACTCAGAATGGCGTTCAAGAGGACCAGGGACCTGCTGTTCAGTTTGCTGCCGTACTCGACCTTAAGTTCAGTGAGACTTGAGAGCACGTGGTAAAGCGTGATGAACCTGAGTTTGAGCATGGTTTCTGCCGAAGCAGCTGTCTGGTCAGCTGACAGCATTACGTCGAGAAAGTTAAGCGAGCATTGAAATGCGGATAGTGAAGCCGTTAGCTCATCTGATAGGGCCGGATCGAAGAGGCGCTTGAAGTATCGCTCAGACCGCCGGTCCCTGCTCTTGAGCTCTCCGAATTTCATGGTGGTCATGAACGACGGTCCGTGCCACGGCAGTAACTCGGTTGCCTGGTCCACATAGCGCGCTTGGGACTCGGCCACGGTCATGAAAGCGCGGCCGATGGCAGGGATGTCGGACGTAGCAATAGTGGGGATGCCCATGAAGAAACTGGCCACCTGGGTTGTCGTTACTAGCCGACCTCGGTACCGCCACTCGCCAAGGTCGGTTTCCAACACTCTGGCCGGTGGAAACCAGGTGTTGTTGAGGAACCTCTCTCGACCGGCGGAGATGATCGCTGTGAAGTCACCGAGGACGCCAGAGTGGCCAACCTTGGATCCATCGAACAGCTTGACGCTGTGTCGCGCTTTCTCAATCACGGCTTCGTTGCTGTAAGCCAAGAGCGCCGCTCGCTGCGGGTCGATGACCTTTAGGGTCCTATGCGACTCGTAGATGAAGAGCGAGAGGTAGTTATTCATACAGAAGGCCGGAATGACCGAGTTTTCCTGGTCTGCAAGTATGCTCCCGAGGAAGCGACGAGAGGACATGAGGTCACTTTCGAGGAGCTTGGTGGCTATAACGTTCTTAAGGCTGGCGTTCGTGCTCATCCAAGGTCCTTTTGGCGATACTTGTTGATCAGGTTGGGCTGCCCGCTAGTTGGTTCGCGGATGAACCTAAATCGGCTGCGAGGAGCAGGTGTCCAAACCGTGGATCCGCCGTTTCGGCTGACTGTTTTGAGCCACTGCGGGGCTGGGGTAGCGCGCGGTGACGTACCACTGTGTGTCGCCGTCTCTCATGAAACTTCCAGTTTGAACCTTTTATCTCAAGCTCCACCCGGGTGCACGAACTTGGCTCCCTATCCCCAGCCGTCGAGAGAGACTTCCGGGCCATCTGCGAGGTAATGGTGTAGGGCGCTGGAGGTTGTTCCCACGAAGGCGTCGGGGATGGTGTCGGCGTCGACCCAGCGGACCTGGGAGTGCTTGTGAGGTTCGCGGTTTTCGGGTTCGTCGGTCCATTCGTGGGTGGCGAATACGACCGTGAGGAATCCATTGGGGGACTCAACGCCCCAGGCTCCGTGAATGATGTGCGCGACCTTAAGGGACTCGGGCTTCACCGTGAGGCCGGTCTCCTCGTAGAGCTCGCGGACTGCCGTCTCGGTGATGGGCTCGCCCGGTTCGCTCTTGCCGACGGGCAGGTCCCACATCCCCTGGGCGAACTTGGCGTTCTTGCTGCGCTGGAGTAGGACGACGCGGTTGGTGGCCTTGTCGTGGACGATGACGGCCGCGACCAGCAGCGTCATCGATTCGAGCGCCGGCTTGAGGGCCGGGGGACGGTTGTCGGTCTGCTGGGCCACGGGGTTCCCTTCGTCGGGCGGGTTGTTGGGCATGTTAGGCGAGGGCCTCGCGGGCTCGGCGGGCGAGATCGGCGGCGCCGGGGACGCGGCGGCGCTGGTAGATCGCGAGCGTGGAGCGGATTGAGGTGATGGCCTTGCGGGTGCGGTCGGAGGTCATGCCTTCCATGAGGACCAGGGCCTGGGTCCAGGCGGCGACTGCTTCGTCGGCTCGGGCCTGGGCGGCGAGGCTGTCGCCGAGGTCGGCGTGGGTGAGGGCGTGGACGCGCTTGTACTTCTCCGGGTCCCAGCGGGTGAGCGCGTCGCGGTGCTGCTGTTCCGTTCCGATGTGGTCGGCGAGGTCGGTCAAGGTGCGGGCGGTATGGCTGGCCACGGTGCCGGCGGCGGGGCCGCTGACGCGGGAGAAGCTGGGCTGGGGTCCGTCCTCGCGCAGGAGGGCGTCTTCGGCGGCGAGGAGAGCGCGGGCGGCCAATGGGTTCTTGCCTACGGCTGCGTAGGCGCGGGCGTGCGTGATGTGGAGGAGCGCTTCCGTCTGACCGTCCACGTGGCCGAGGCCGCGGGCGAGGGCGCCTTTGACGAGGTCCACGCAGTGGTGGGGTTGCTTAAGGCTGAGGGACTGGTGGGCGAGGGCGCGCATCATCCAGGCGGCATGGCCGTGGGGGTCGGCTTCGCAGGCGAGCTGGTAGCCGACCTGGTAATAGCGCTGGGCAGCGCCTTCGTGTCCGAGGTCGTGGTGCTTCCACCCTGCGAGGTAGGCGAGTTCGGCGACGGCGCCGAAGGCGGCCTGGCGTAAGGCTTCTGTGGGGAAGCGGCAGCGCAGTATGGGGCTGCCGTGTCGGCGAGGTAGGCGGTGACTGTGGTCAGGCCGTGGCCGCCGCCGAGGCGTTCGTCGGCGGCGCTGAAGGCTGCCGTGATCTGTCGTACGACGTCGATGTCGTCGCTGCCGACGAGGGAGCGGGCGGTGCGGGCGCGGAGCATCCGCGAGGTGGCTTCGTGGTCGTGCAGGAGCGGCATGGCCACGCTGGCCGTGGTGAAGGCGGCGATGGCGAGGAAGCGGCTGCGTTCGACGTCTGCGCGGGCGAGGCCGGTGACTGCGGTGACGGGGTCGGTGTCTGGTGGCGACTCCGTGTCGGGTGAGTGGAGGCCGAGCTCGGTTCGGGTGACGACGCGGCCCAGCCGCCGTGAGAGGGCTTCGGCGAGGTACTGGCCTGTCTGGCCGGTCGGCGTGCGGGCACCGCCCACCCAGTGGGAGATGGCCGACTTGTTGGTCTGGAGCAGTTCGCCGTTCTCGGCGGCGATGCGGCGTACGTCCTTGGCGAGCGCGTCGTACGTGCACCCGGCCGCGTTGATCGTGTCGCGCAGGCGGGAGTTGGCGCTGGTCGGTGTCGGCACGATCGCCTCCGCTCCGGATCCGTAAACCGTGTATACCGCTTGACCTCGGTCACACCGTACCCACTCTGCGTAGCGGGCGGTTCACTTATCGACAGCCGCCCCACTCACGGCATCGCGGGCCGGGCGGCCCCCAAGTTCCGTACGCCCTAACGGGCTCGGGCATTCCTGTGCCCCGGGCCCGGACGATCAGAGACGGAGACACGGTGACCACCATCGACACCGCGACCATCACGGTCGAGCTGCCCGACGCCTTCGACCCGCGCTGGAACCGCCTGCCCGGCATCCACGTGGACGGCCGGAGCGTCACCATCGACCCTGCCGAGTACTTCTTCCGCTTCGAGTCCAGCACCTGGCTCGTCGCCGACTGGGAGCTGGTCAAGACTCAGCTCCTGGACGTGGACGAGACGACCGAGAGCGCGGTCGAGCAGCTCGCGCTCGACTTCATCAAGAGCCACGGCGAGTCCACCTCCGATGAGGCCCGCGTGCTGGCGACGGCGTACGGGGTGTACTCGTACCTCTTCCGCGAGGAACACCTGGACGGCCTCGGCCTCCCGCAGGTCACCGCCGACCACCTGCGCATGCTGCGCGAAGCGGCCACGCTGATGGCGCTCAACAAGGTCGAGCTGGACGGGCACATCTCCAACGTCGGCCCGTGCTGGTTCTTTCCTGCCGCCACCTCCGTCGTCTTCGACCTGGACGACGAGACGGGCGGAATGCTCGACGAGGTCTACCACGGCGGCTGGTTCAACGAGCACCGCCGGATCGAGTCCATCAAGGCCCACGCCGCACTCGGCGGCCGGCTCGTGCACGGCTGCCAGTCCGTGCCGGACCAGTCCGGCGGCGTCGTCGCGCCCTACGGTGCCTCGATGGCCAACTTCCGTGACGACCTGGCCGAGTTCAAGGCGGGCTGGATCGAGCAGGTCTACGCCCACCGCCTGACTGCAGCCGAGTAACCCTGCCCCAGTACGGATCCGGGGCGGGCCAGCTCGCGCGCGCCCGCCCCGGAGCCCACCAGCCCCTGGAGACCCCCATGGACCAGAGCCTGTCCGCCACCCTGCTGGACGACCTGTGCACCCTCGTCGGCAAGCCCCTCCCCAACCGTGCCGAGATTCGCGTCTGGGGCATGTCCGGCGTCGAACGCGTCACCTTCCCCGACGGCACCACAGCCGTTTTCAAGTACGCCAAGGAGCCCTTCGACCGCGAGGCGCAGGCCCTGCGGGCGGCATACCAGAGCGGGCTCCCGGTCCCCGCGCTCCACGCCACCGCGATGCAGGACAAGTGGCTCGGGATGCTCATGGACGACCTCGGCACCCTCGTACGGGACGCCGACGACCTCGACGGCGTCGCCGCCGCCGTCATGCTCCATGCCGCCCGCCCGGCGGGCGGTCTACCCCTCCTCGACGGGGCGGGCCTCGCGGCCCTGCCCGGCCGGGCCCTCGATCACCTCCAGCGGCTCCAGAAAGCCGACCGATGGACGGACTGCGACGACATCGAGACGGCGTTGGGGAAGATCTCCGCCGCAGCCGAGACCCGGGTCCAGGGGGCGACGCTCGACCCGTTCGGCTGGGTGCACTCCGAGTTCCACCCCACGAGCGTCCACATCGGGGAGAACGGATGGCACCTCCTCGACTTCGCACGCGCCTTCACCGGCCCCGGCCTGATCGACCTCGCCTCGTACCACGGCACCACCGACGTGCCGAGCCCTTTCCGCATGCGGGTGTTCCTGGAGCAGTACGTCACCGCAGGCGGTCATGAAGACGCCCTCGCCGCGCGGGGCGGACTGGCCGCAGAGGCATGGGCCCTGGGCTGGCACCGCATGTGGGCCGTGGAGTGGTTCATGGAGCAGGCCATCCGCTGGATCGACGACCCGGCCAAGGACCCCGCGTACATCCCGATTGTCCGTCGCCACCTGGGCGATGTGGTCCAACTCCTGGAGGTCTAGGTGCTCGCTCAGATCTCCCCCTGGTACGCCCACGCAGCCCAGCGCACAGCCGCCGCCCCCGCGCACGCCCTCACCGCACCGGCCCGAATGGAATGGAGCACCCACGCGGGCATCGGTCCCGGCGCCGAGATTCTGGGCCGGGACCTGTACGGCAAACGCGTCCTGGAGCTGGGCTGCGGCCCCGGCCACAACGTGGCCCACCTCGCGAAGCACCACCAGGCCCGCGCCACCGGCGTGGACCTGGTCGTCCTCCAGGTGCGTCGGGCCCGCTCCCACTACGGCCACATTGACGGCGCCACATTCGCTGCTGGCCACGCACTGCACCACCTGCAGGCCACCGGCCGGACCTTCGACGCGATCTACTCCGTCTTCGGTGCCGTCGGCCTCGTCGCCCCCGAGCTCCTCCTCGCTGCCATTTCCCGACGCCTGAAATCGGGCGGTGTCCTGGCGTTCTCCGTCCCTCACCCGGCGCGGGCCGGAAGACATCCATCCACGGACGACGGTCCGCGCGAGGACTACGTCACCATGCCCGACCGCACCCGACTGCCCCTCGCCCGATGGGAGTTCGATTCCCGCCGCTGGGAAGCCCACCTCTCCCGGACCGGCCTGCGCGTCACCTCGGCGTTGGAGCTGCGGCACCCGCGCCGCGACCCGTGGCCCACCACCCTCCTGATCACCGCCCGCAAACGCTGACCGAGAGAAACAACGATGCCCCTGCCCTACCTGCTCCTGGACATCGACGGCGTCCTCATCCCGTTCCCGGCCGCCGACGGCAGCACTCCGCCCACGCACGTCCGCCACACCGTCCTGCCCGCCGGCCGACACCCCGACGACCCCGTGCCCATCTGGCTCGACCCGAGCCACGGCGTCCTTCTCACCGACCTCCTGACCAGCGAACTCGTCACCCCCGTGTGGTGCACGAGCTGGCGCAAGGACGCCACCACGATCATCGGCCCTCTCCTGGGGCTGCCCGACTTCCCATACCTCGACCTGCCTCGCCCCCAGATCACCACCAGCCACCCTGACGGCTACCTCTGGAAACGCGACCACGTCGACGTCTGGCTGGCAGACGCCCCCGCCGTCTGGATCGACGACGACTTCACCGGCCTCGACCACGCCTGGGCGGCGGAGCGCACCGCCAGAGGAGCGCCGACCCTCCTCGTGCAGCCCGACCAACATCTCGGTTTGCAACCCGAGCATCTGACCGAGGTGACGAAGTGGGTCTCGCAGTCACCCACAGCCCGCGCCGTCTGACGACTGATGCCCTCGCCGCCACGAGCAGCGAGGGCATCAGGGTGTTGCTCGTGCGTGAGCCGCCTGCGGTTCGTGGCAGGCATCGGCAACGCCAATGTCGGAGTCGGCTGGAACACTGCGGCTGTGATCAACGAAACAACCCCAGACCTTCCCAACACGCCCGTCAGCTCCCTGCCACCCGCAGCACGGGCGGAGCTCGCCGGAACAGCCTGGGAAGACCTGCCACATATCTGCACGGGCCTGCACGGTGTGCCCGATACACCGGACATCCTCGGCGCCGTGCTCGCCGACGACCCGGCCCACCGAGTGCGAGCGGTTGAGGATCTGTACCAACTGCTTCTCAACGGGGCGCGGGTATTTCCGGCAACCGCCTCGGCGGCCCTGGTCCTCACTCGCCTTCTCGACGACCCGCGCACCCTCGCCGAGGACCGATGGGGGCGCAGGGCCGGCCGACGACCGCTCCGCGCCGAACTGCTGAACTGGCTGGCCTCGTTCGCTGACATCAGTCGCCTGGACATCGAGGACGGTGCCGGGGCCGCGCAGGATCTGACCGCTGCCCGTGCGGCACGGCCAGTGCTTCACGTCCGCATCGCGGAATTCTGTGATGCCAATGATCCACTGGTGAGAGAGGCCGCGCTCGCGGCCACCGCCCTGCTCCTGGCCGACCCCGCGCTCGCGCCGGCTGTCCCCCGATACGCACCCGCCGTCCGTACGGTCCTCGCTGTGAGCGCAGACTCGTACTACCGGTGGATCGCCCGGGAGCGCCTGGCAGCCTGGGGCGAGGACGTCACCGATCTCGTCGCCGCAGAGAGGGACCATCACGCGGCCCTGAACAGGGCACACGCTCTGGCGGACGACCCGTTCGGGGAGGGCCAGGAGCAGGCGATCCGCTGGTTGGAAGAGCAACCCGAGGACACTGCAGCTCCGGAACAACTCAGCCGCCGGAGTGAGGACCGGACCGCGCCACTACAGGCGGCTCCTCACGAGTCAGCACCCGAGCCGCCCATTGCCAATCCGGGGAGCGAGGCGGGGTACCTCGGCGCCTGGCGGATCGCCAGGGAAGAGGAGCGCGCCGAGTGGACGTTCACGCCGTACGTAGGAGTCGGCCCCCTGCGTTTCGGGATGACCCTGAAGGAGATCACAAGCGCCCTCGGGGAAGAACCGGTCGTCTTGTCCCACTCCAGTCACGGCGAAGACCAACAGCTCAACTACGCTGATTTCGCAGAGAGTGGGGTCAGAGCCCTCTTTGAGGGAGGCCGCCTCGGGTGTGTCGCCGTGAACGCCCTCACCGGCCCCCAGGTGAGACTGGACGCAGCCCCGCTGACCGGCTGCGCACCTTCCCACGTGGAGGACTGGCTCGTCCACCGGACAACACGGTCCGGGAGCCTGACGTACAGCCCCGCCGCCGATCCGGTCTTCCACGACCTCGGCCTGGCGATCAGGTCCCAGCGGGCCGGCGACATCGTCCTGACCCGACCGCTCTTCCTGCTCCATGACTGGCTCGACCTGTGGCACTCGCTGCCCAGCGAAGAGTGGAACTACGCCTGAAAGGGCGTGGCGAGAGCATCTGCCCAGGCCGTCAGCGGTGTCGGCTGCGCTCTTCGGGCCTCCTGACCACTGATATAGCTGAAGGGCGCGGCCTGGCGGACGTGGACGTCGTTTCGCTGGTGATGCTTCGGCTGCGAGCCGCTTGCCTCCGCCGGTTCGGCTGAGCGGTGATGCGCCAGTTGAGGACCTCGGCGGGGCGCTCGGCGCTGTCGGCCCGCCGAAGACCGCGAAGTCACGTCGGACGGTCCCCGTCGGGGAGGTCGTCACCGACGCGCTCCTCGGACACCTCGCCGCGCGCCCCTCCACGGAGTGGCTGTTCACGATGGAGGAGGGGGAGCCCCTCAACTACCGCCGCTGGAAGACCGAGTGGAACTGCGCCCGTAGGGCGCTCCAGGCGGAGGAGAGCGAGGCGGCCAAGAACGAGGGCCCGCAAGCCCGTCGAGCTGCCGCACCTGGTGACCCACGACCTGCGGCACTTCTACGCCTCCGCGCTCATCGCCGGCGACGCGAGCGTCAAGCAGGTCCAGATGGTCCTCGGCCACGCGTCCGCCGTCATCACGCTGCGGATCTACGCGCACCTGTGGCCGGGGGAAGAAGACCGCACCCGGTCCGTGATGGACGCCGTTCTCGGCGGCCTGCGGACCGGGTGCGGACAGGTAGGCGACATGACCAGCGAAACCGCAGGTCAGACGGCCTAGCCAGAGATCAAGCCTTCTTGGTCTCCCAGAAGATCTTGTCGATCTCCGCGATCAGGTCCAGCGCCTTCTGGCCGGTGGCCGGGTCGGTCGAGCCCTTGGCGGCCGAGAGGGCCTTCAGGGCGTCGTTGACCAGCTGGTGCAGCTCCGGGTACTTCTCGAAGTGCGGGGGCTTGAAGTAGTCGCTCCACAGCACCGAGACGTGGTGCTTCGCGAGCTCGGCGCGCTGCTCCTTGATGACCACGGCGCGGGCCCGGAAGTGCGGGTCCTCGTTGGCCTGGAACTTCTCCTGGACGGCCTTGACGGACTCCGCCTCGATGCGGGCCTGGGCCGGGTCGTACACGCCGCAGGGCAGGTCGCAGTGGGCGCTGACCTTCACCTTGGGGGCAAACAGGCGGGAGAGCATTGAGCTGTCCTTCCTCGTGATCGTCTTCTCAGGTGGGACATTACTCCGTGAGAAGCCCGTTTCAGCTAGTGCCCCCAGGGGCTTAGGCCAAAAGTCCGGGATGAGTGTGGGACCAGTGGCCGAATGTACGAAACCCTGTGGGGAACGGAGATGAGGGAGGTGCCGGAGGTGCCGGAGCCGGCCGATGAGCAGCCCGTGCGCGGGCTGGCGGGGCGGGTGCCGTTCCAGGTGGTGGAGGTGACGGGGCCCTCGATGGTGCCCACGCTCTATCACGGGGACTGGCTGCTCGTGCAGTACGGGGCGCCGGTGCGCCCCGGTGACGTGGTGATCCTGCGCCACCCGTTCCAGCAGGACCTGCTGGTGGTGAAGCGGGCCGTGGAGCGGCGGGCCGGGGGCTGGTGGGTGCTGGGGGACAACAGTTACGCGGGCGGGGACAGCACGGACTACGGGGCGGTGCCCGAGGAGCTGGTGCTGGCCCGGGCCCGGGCCCGGTACCGGCCGCTGACGAAGGGTCAGCGCTCGGTGCGCGGGGTGGTGACCTGGGCGGTCTCCGCACTGCGCCCGGTCTCGGCGGCCCGCTCCGTCTCCAGGCGCTTGCGGGCCCGGTAGGCCGCCACGTTCGCCCGGGTCGCGCAGCGGTCCGAGCAGTAGCGGCGGGAGCGGTTGGTCGAGGTGTCCAGATAGGCGTTGCGGCACGGCGCGGCCTCGCACAGGCCGAGCCGGTCCACGCCGTACGAGGTGAGGTGGAAGGCCAGGCCCATGGAGGCGATCGCGGCGTAGCCCGCGGTGGCGTTGGACGGGTGGTCCGCCAGATGCATGTGCCAGTCCGGCCTGCCGTCCACGTCGCGCTCCTCGTGCCCGGAGACCTGCGGGCTGACCGGGAACTCCATCAGCAGCGAGTTCAGCCGGTCCACCGCCAGCCGCTCGTCCCCGGTGTCGGCCGCCTCGAACACCGCGCGCAGCCGGGCCCGTACCGAACGGAACCGGGTCACATCCGCGTCGGTCGCCCGGCGGGCCGCCGAGCCGCTCGGGCCGAACAGGTCACGGACCGCGTCGACGGAGGTGAGGGTGTCCGTGTTCCGGGCCGGCTGCTCGGTGTTGACCAGGCGCACGGCGTAGTCCGCGTAATAGGCGAGTTCCACGAGGTGTCCTTACGGCGTCGGGCCAGGGGCGGTGCGAAGCAGGCGTAATGGGTCGCTCAGCCTACAGGGTATTACGGGCGAGGGGTGGGGTGTTCGGGAGGCCGAGGCGCCCCGAAATCACCCCGCGCGGGCCGCAACCCGCCGGGCCGGCCACCGCACTGGAAGGGTGAGACGGTCCGCGCCCGCGGGCCGGGGGAGGGACGACCGGATGCGGAGCGATGACCACGCCGCGCTGCACGCCTTCGTGGAGGACAGACGTACCGCCCTGTTCCGCAGCGCGTTCCTGCTCTGCGGCGACCGGCACGAGGCCGAGGACCTGGTCCAGACGACCCTGGTCAAGGTGGTGCTCGGCGGCCGGCGGCACGGGCGGCTCGACAACATCGAGGCGTATGCGCGGGGGACCCTGGTCAACACCTTCATCGCGGGCCGCCGCCGGTTCTGGCGCCGCGAACAGGCGTACGGGGAACTGCCCGAGCGAGCCGTCGAGGCACCCGACACCGACACCGGCCTGGCGGTACGGGCGGCGCTCGCCCGGCTCACGCCCAGGCAGCGGGCGGTGCTGGTGCTGCGCTACTGGGAGGACCTGAGCGTGGAGGCCACGGCCGAGACGCTCGGGATGCGGGAGAACACGGTCAAGAGCCACGCGGCTCGGGGGTTGGCGGCGCTGCGCGCCGAGATGGCGGAGGTATGGGTATGAACGACGTGCGTGAGCTGCTGGGGAGGGCCGCCGCCGATGCCGGACGGCCCGTCATCAGCACGGAGGCGGTCTACGCGAAGGCCGCCCGGGTCCGCCGGCAGCGGCGGGCCACGGTGTCGGGGACGGCGGTGTGCGCGGTGGCGGCGGGGGTGTTCCTGGTGCCGGGGCTCACCGGCTCCGCGCCGGCCGGCCCGCAGACCTCGTCCGTGGCCTCGTCGGACGGGTCGCCCGCCGCCACCGGGCGGGCCGCGCGGCTGACCGCGCTGCTGCCGAAGGGGGTCGGCGCGGTCGAGGAGGTGTCGTTCGCCGACATCATCAAGCACGCCTCGCCCCTGCCGCCCGAGCCGCCCAGGACCGGGCCGCTGGACGGGCAGTACGCCGTCCGGCGGGACGGCGGAGTCGGCTATCTGACCGTCGACGTCATGGACGCGAAGGCGGTGGAGAAGAAGCTCGGTGGCGGGGCGCCGGCCGTGGACCTGTGCCACCCGACGAACGGGGAGCCGGCCCCCGGCGACTGCGTCCGCGAGGAACTGTCCGGCGGCCGGGTGCTCACCATCTGGAGCGACGGCATGGACTACGGCGACGGCACCCCGCAATGGGGGCCGGAGCTGGCCGCCCGGCTCACCCTGGCGGACGGCACCCTGCTGGGCGTACGCGACAGCACCGGCTTCCAGGCCGATGTCGTCCAGGGCCCGCTGCTGAAGACCCCGCCGCTCACCCGCGCCCAGCTGCGCGCGCTGGTGCTGCGTACGGAGCTGCTGCCGGGGAAGTGACCCGGGGAAGCCGGAAGGGCGGTACGGACCACGTGGTCCGTACCGCCCTTCCCCGTAACGCCCGTAACGCCTGTAACACCCGTACCGCCTAGAGCACCTTCGACAGGAACGACTTCGTCCGGTCGTGGTGCGGATTGGTCAGGACGTCGCGCGGGTGGCCCGACTCGACCACCACGCCGTCGTCCATGAAGACCAGCGCGTCGCCGACCTCGCGGGCGAAGCCCATCTCGTGCGTGACGACGATCATCGTCATGCCGTCCTCGGCCAGGCCCCGCATCACGTCGAGCACATCACCGACCAGCTCCGGGTCGAGCGCCGACGTGGGCTCGTCGAAGAGCATCAGCTTCGGCTCCATGGCCAGCGCCCGGGCGATGGCCACCCGCTGCTGCTGCCCGCCGGAGAGCTGCGAGGGGTAGTTCCCGGCCTTGTCGCGCAGGCCGACCCGGTCGAGCAGCCGCTCGGCGCGGGCCCGGGCGACCGCCTTGGCCTCGCGGCGCACCTGGACGGGCGCCTCCATGACGTTCTCCAGCGCCGTCATGTGCGGGAACAGGTTGAAGCGCTGGAAGACCATGCCGATGTCCCGGCGCTTCAGGGCGACTTCGCTGTCCTTGAGCTCGTAGAGCTTGTCGCCCTTCTGGCGGTAGCCCACCAGCTCGCCGTCCACGTACAGCCGTCCGGCGCTGATCTGCTCCAGGTGGTTGATGCACCGCAGGAACGTCGACTTGCCGGAACCGGACGGGCCGATCAGGCAGAAGACCTCCCGCGGGGCGACCTCCAGGTCGATGCCCTTCAGGATGTGCGCGGTGCCGAAGGACTTGTGGACGCCCTCGGCCTTCACCATCGCGGTCATGCGATGCCTCCCTTCGGGCGGCCCACCGAGAGCACGGTGGCCCTCAGCTTCTGGAACGGGGTCGGCGGCAGGCTGCGGCTCGATCCACGCGCGTAGTACCGCTCCAGGTAGTACTGCCCGACGCTCAGCACCGAGGTCATGATCAGATACCAGGCGGCGGCGAGGAAGTACATCTCCACCGGCGAACCGGAACCGCTCCCGATGTCCTGGGCGTTCTTGAAGAGTTCGTAGAACTGCACCGCCGCCACCAGCGAGGTCGTCTTCAGCATGTTGATGACCTCGTTGCCCGTGGGCGGCACGATCACCCGCATGGCCTGCGGGATCACGACGCGCCGGAGGGTCTTGGCGTGGCTCATGCCCAGCGCGTGCGACGCCTCGGTCTGGCCCTCGTCCACCGAGAGCAGACCGGCCCGGCAGATCTCCGCCATGTACGCGGCCTCGTTGAGGCCGAGTCCGAGGAGCGCCGTGAGCAGCGGCGTCATGAAGCTGGACCAGTAGTCCTTGTAGATCGGCCCGAGGTTGATGTACTCGAAGACCAGACCCAGGTTGAACCACACGAACAGCTGCACCAGGACCGGGGTGCCCCGGAAGAACCAGATGTAGAACCACGAGATCGACGCGGTCACCGGGTTCTTCGACAGGCGCATGACGGCGAGCAGGACGCCGCCGACCACGCCGATCAGCATCGACAGGGCGGTGAGCAGCAGGGTCTGGCCCACACCGTCGATGATGCGGTCGTCGAAGAAGTAGTCCGGGATCGCGCCCCAGTTGATCTTGCCCTGGCTGAAGGCGTAGACGAGGGACGCGAGTACGGCGATGGCGACCAGCGCCGAGACGTACCGGCCGTAGTGCCGGACCGGGATGGCCCGGATGGCCTCCGGTGCGGGTGCCGCCGCCGTGGCGGCGGATGCGGGCGGCTCGTCGGCCGGTCCCGTCTTCTTGATGTCAGTCACGGCTGATGCCTTTCAGCGCGGGATCCGGTCAGGACCCGCCGTTCACCTTGGCCTCGGTGACCGCACCGGCCTCGACGCCCCACTTGGCGATGATCTTGTCGTACTCGCCGCTCTTGATGATCTCGTTCATGGCCGCCTCGATGGCCTGGGTGAGCTTGTCGTTGCCCTTGGCGACGGCGATGCCGTACGGGGCCGCCTCGACCTGGTCGCCGACGATCTGGAAGTCCTTGCCGCCGCCCGAGGTCTTCACGGCGTACGCGGCGACCGGGAAGTCGGAGGAAACGGCCTGGACACCGCCCGAACGGAGCCGGGTCTGGGCCTCCAGATCGGTGTCGTACGGCTCGATGCCGACCTTCTTGCCGCCGGTGCACTTCTTGGACTCGTCCTTGGCCAGGTCGTGCGAGACCGTGTTGCGCTGGACGGCGATCTTCTTGCCGCAGAGGTCGGACCAGGTCTTGATGCCCTGGTCGTCGCCCTTCTTGGTGTAGATCGAGACACCGGCGGTGAAGTAGTCCACGAAGTCGACGCCCTCGCCGACCTTCTTCTTCGTCTCCGGGTCGATGCCCTCCTGGCGCTCCTTGCTGTCCGTCATCGCCGACATCGCGACGTCGTAACGCTTGGCGCGCAGGCCGGTGACCAGGGTGTCGAAGGTGCCGTTCTCGAACTTGAACTCGACGCCCAGCACCTTGCCGAGCGCGTCGCCGAGGTCGGGGTCGATACCCACGGTCTTGCCGGACTTGTCCTTGAACTCGACCGGCGGGTAGGCGATGTCGGAGCCGACCCGGATGACGCCCTTGGACTTGATGTCCGCGGGCAGCAGGTCGGCGGGGGAGGACGTACCGGCGGAGGTGCCGGTGCCGGCCTTGGTCGACTCGGCGTCGTTGTTCTTGGTCTGGTCGCCGCAGGCGGTCAGCAGCATGGTGCCGGCGACCGCGATGGCGCCGACCGCGGCGATGCGGGTGGTCGCGGCCGTACGACGGGTGGAGCGTGCGGTCATGTTCGGGTTCCTCCGGCAGGTGGGGATGGTTCGCCAGGCGGTAATGGCACGCGGCGTCGGGTGTCGCCGCCTTGTGTGATTACGGCATGTTGCCATGCGGATTAGCCCGAACAGGGGGCCCGGCATGTCAAAATCGGATAACGGGCGATCCCCGAACCTCTTGAGGCCGGTACACCAAGGCCGGACCTTTTATGGGGTTTCCTTCTCACGGCCGGAGGATCTGCGGCGCGTCTCGCGTGCCGGACTCAGCTCCGGCACAAGGCTGACCTGTTGAAATGGCAGCCAGGTATGAGTCATGTCACGGAGCGCATATGGACTCGTCCGTGACCAGGTCCGTCCGGTAAGAAAGACCTTTACACCCCTCATCCGGGGCTCAGGGCGCGTGTGCGGCGCGCCCGCGCGTACGTATCTCCCCCTGCCGGGGCGGGCCAACCGCCAGGCGCAGGGCACGTACGCGGGTCCGCCCACCCCTCCTCAACCAGGAGTGGCCACCCTCAAACGATGAAGACTTAAGGGGTCAACACCATGGCAGCGGAGATCGTCAATCCTCGCAGCGACAGCAGTACCGACAGCACCACCGACGAGCCGTTCGATCCGGCCTTCGCGCTCCACCGGGGCGGCAAGATGGCCGTGCGGGCCACCGTCCCGATCCGGGACCGGGACGACCTGTCCCTCGCGTACACGCCGGGCGTGGCGAAGGTGTGCAGCGCGATCGCGGAGCAGCCGGAGCTCGTCCACGACTACACCTGGAAGTCGCAGGTCGTCGCCGTCGTCACGGACGGCACGGCGGTGCTCGGCCTCGGCGACATCGGTCCCGAGGCGTCCCTCCCCGTGATGGAGGGCAAGGCCATCCTCTTCAAGCAGTTCGGCGGGGTGGACGCGGTGCCGATCGCGCTCGCGACCACCGACGCGGACGAGATCGTGGAGACCGTCGTCCGGCTCGCGCCCTCCTTCGGCGGGGTCAACCTGGAGGACATCTCGGCGCCGCGCTGCTTCGAGATCGAGCGCAAGCTCCAGGAGCGGCTGGACATTCCGGTCTTCCACGACGACCAGCACGGCACGGCCGTCGTCACGCTGGCCGCCCTGCGCAACGCCGCGAAGCTGTCCGGGCGCAGCCTGGGCGACCTGCGCGCGGTGATCTCCGGCGCCGGTGCGGCCGGGGTCGCCATCGCGAAGTTCCTGCTGGAGGCGGGTCTCGGCGACGTGGCCGTCGCCGACCGCAAGGGCATCGTGAGCCGGGACCGCGAGGACCTGACCGACGTCAAGCGCGAGCTGGCGGAGCTCACCAACCGGGCGGGCATCTCCGGCCCCCTGGAGGTGGCGCTGGCCGGCGCCGACGTCTTCATCGGCGTTTCCGGCGGTACGGTGCCGGAGGCGGCGGTCGCCTCGATGGCGCCGGGCGCCTTCGTCTTCGCGATGGCCAACCCGAACCCGGAGGTCCACCCGGACATCGCCCACAAGTACGCGTCCGTCGTGGCGACGGGGCGGTCGGACTACCCGAACCAGATCAACAACGTGCTGGCCTTCCCCGGGATCTTCGCGGGGGCGCTCCAGGTGCGGGCGTCGCGGATCACGGAGGGCATGAAGATCGCGGCGGCCAACGCGCTGGCCGACGTCGTCGGCGATGAGCTGGCGGCGGATTACGTGATTCCGTCACCGTTCGACGAGCGGGTCGCTCCGGCGGTGACGGCCGCGGTGGCCGCGGCGGCACGTGCGGAGGGTGTGGCCCGGCGCTGACGTTCCCGGGGGCGCTGCCCCCGGACCCCCGCTCCTCAATCGCCGGAGGGGCTTGATCTGGCCGAGGCCACTTCAGGCCCCTCCGGCGTTCGTGCGGGCGCCCCCGGCGCGCGGTGCGGGTCACAGTCGCAGGCGGTTACGTACCGGTACGGTGACGCCTATCGTCGGCGGCATGTTCGCCGCCTACGCAGCCGCCCTGGACCCCGCCCACCCCCTCAACGGCCTCGAACTGGGCGACCGCCCAGCCCCGCGGGCTCGCCCCGGGTGGACCACCGTCGACGTCCGGGCCGCTTCCCTCAACCACCACGACCTCTGGTCCCTGCGCGGCGTCGGCCTCGCGGAGGACAAGCTGCCGATGATCCTCGGGTGCGACGCCGCCGGGATCGACCAGGACGGCAACGAGGTCGTCCTGCACTCCGTCATCGGGCAGACCGGGCACGGGGTCGGGCCGGACGAGCCCCGGTCCATCCTCACCGAGCGCTATCAGGGCACGTTCGCGGAACGGGTCACCGTTCCCACGTACAACGTGCTGCCCAAGCCCCGGGAGCTGAGCTTCGAGCAGGCCGCCTGCCTGCCGACCGCCTGGCTCACCGCGTACCGGATGCTGTTCAGCAACGCCGGGGTGCGCCCCGGGGACTCGGTGCTCGTGCAGGGCGCCGGCGGCGGGGTCGCGACCGCCGCGATCGTGCTCGGCCGGGCGGCCGGGCTGCGGGTCTACGCCACCAGCCGGGACGAGGCCAAGCGCCGGCGGGCCGTCGAGCTGGGCGCCGTCGAGGCGTTCGAGGCGGGCGCCCGGCTGCCGCACCGGGTGGACGCCGTCATCGAGACGGTCGGCGCCGCGACCTGGTCCCACTCCGTCAAGTCGCTGCGCCCCGGCGGCACGCTGGTCATCTCCGGCGCGACCAGCGGCGACCGCCCCTCGCACGCCGAGCTGACCCGGATCTTCTTCCTGGAGCTGAAGGTCGTCGGCTCGACCATGGGCTCCAAGGACGAGCTGGAGGACCTGCTCGCCTTCTGCGCCACGACCGGCGTGCGCCCCGTGATCGACGAGGTGCTGCCCCTGGACCGCGCCCGGGAGGGCTTCGAACGCCTCGCGGCGGGCGACCAGTTCGGGAAGATCGTGCTCACTGTCAACAATGGTTGACAAGGTCGAGGTGTCAATGTAAGTTGACATCATGACCGAAGCAACGGATCTCGCCGAGCGGGCGGGCGACCGCGACCCCCGGGTGGGGCTGCGGTCGGTCGCCGCGCTGCGGCGGCTGCTGGAGCAGCTGGAAGCCGTACAAGTCAGAAGCGCCCGCGCCAAGGGCTGGTCCTGGCAGGAGATCGCCGCCGAACTGGGCGTCAGCAGGCAGGCCGTGCACAAGAAGTACGGGAGGCATTGATGTTCGAGCGATTCACCAAGGAAGCCCGTGCCACGGTGACCGGCGCCGTGGACCATGCCGAGCGGACCGGGGCCGGCGCGGTCACCGGGGAACATCTGCTGCTCGCCCTGCTGGACCGGGAAGGCGGCCGGGCCGCGTTCGCGCTCACCGCGCTGGGGCTCGTGGACCGCAGGGAGTCCGTCGCCGCCGCGCTCGCCGAGGCCGGCCGGCGCGGCGGCATGAGCAGGGCCGACGCCGACGCGCTCGCGGACATCGGCATCGACCTCACCGCCGTCGTCTCGCGCATCGAGGAGGCGCACGGCGAAGGGGCCCTGCGGGGCGGCGGCGGCCGCCGCCGGGCCGGCCGCCCGTCCTTCTCCCGGGAGGCCAAGAAGACCCTGGAGAAGTCGCTGCGCGTCGCACTCGGACGCGGCGACCGCTTCATCGGCGGCGAACACCTCCTCCTGGCCCTCACCGCGAACCCCGGCCCCGTCGCGGACGTGCTCGCGGACCACGGGGTGACGTACGCCTCGGCCGGGCGCGCGCTGTACGGGAACGGAGGCGCGGACGGCGAGGCCCGCAAGGCGGGCTGACCCCGCGGGCGGCCCGCGTCCAGGCCCTAGCTCTCCCCGTCCCCCCGCAGCACCGCCCCCACCTGTGCGACCGCCGTCGCCAGGTGGTGGCGGGCCTCCGTGAGCTGGTCCTCCGTCACTCCGTGGTCTCTCGCCGCGTCGCGGATCTCGTCGCGGAAGCGGTCGAGCAGCCGGTCCAGGTCGCGGGCCGGGTCGCCCGTGCCGGCCGTGTCCCGGGCCCACTCGGTGCCGGCGGGGTCGGGCTTGGCGTGCGGCCCCCAGCTCCCCGTACGGGCGAAGCCGCCGAGCTGGCCGGTGATCTCGGCCAGGCCCTCGCGGACCCCGGCCGGCCAGTCGCCCCGGGCGAAGTGCTCCTGGACCTGGCGGGCGGCGTTCTGCATCTGCTCGCGCGCCCGGTCCTGGGCCTCCTTCGCCTGGCGGCGGGCCTGCTGGGCGTCCTGGCGGGCGCGCCGGGACTCGTCCTTGGCGCGGCGGGCCTGCTCCTTCCACTCCTGCTTGGCCCTGCGCAGCTCGTCCTTGGCGGTACGCCACGTCTCGTGGTCGCCGAACGGGTCCCTGCCGCCCGAAGCGCCGCCCGGCGTGTGGCGCGACTCGTCGGCCGCCGCCCGCATCTCGCTGCGCAGCTTGCCCGCCGCGCCGCGCACGTCGTCGCGCATCTCGGCGGCCAGCTCGGAGACCGACTCGCGGATCTCCAGCTCCAGATCGGCCAGCTCCCCGGTGCGGTCGGCCAGTTCGGCGCGGCCGGCGTCGGTGATGGAGTAGACCTTGCGGCCGCCCTCCGTGGCGTGCGTGACCAGGCCCTCCGCCTCCAGCTTGGCGAGCCGGGGGTAGACCGTGCCGGCCGAGGGGGCGTACAGGCCCTGGAAGCGCTCCTCCAGGAGGCGGATCACCTCGTAGCCGTGCCGGGGGGCCTCGTCCAGCAGCTTGAGGAGGTACAGCCGGAGCCGGCCGTGGGCGAATACGGGGGGCATGTCAGAGCACCTTCCCGGTCTGCTCGGTGTCGTACGGTTCCTCCTCGGCCGGCGGGCGGCGCAGCAGCGCGATCGACCCCGATACGGTCGTCGCCCGCAGGGTGCCCGTGCCGGGGCCCAGTGTGCCGGTGATCTTCTTCGCGCCCCACTGGCCGCTGACCCGCAGGTCGTCGAAGCCGTTGGAGACGGAACCGCTCGCCGTGTTCGCCTCCACCCGCGCGTCGGCGGGGTGCGGCAGCCGGATGGCGATCTCGCCGGAGACCGTGGTCAGCCGGATGTCCGTGGGCTTCCCGGTCGGGTCCAGATCGAGCACCATGCCGCCGCTGACGGACTCCGCCTTCACGGAGGCGCCCGCGCCCTCGACCACCGTCAGCTCGCCGGAGACCGACTTGAAGCGCAGGTCCCCGGTGACGGACTGCGCCTCGATGCTGCCCGACACCGTCTCCGCGCCGACCGGCCCGGAGAGCTTGACGAGCGTGGTGTCACCGGTGACGCCACGCACCTCCGTACGGCCCCGGACACCGGAGACGAACGCCCCGGCGCCGACCACGCCGACCTCCACCGAGGAGCCGGCGGGCACCGCGAGCGAGACGACCGCGCTGCGGCGCCACTCCTTGCGGTCGAACCACTTCAGCAGGTTCTGCCAGGCCAGATCCTCGTACGCCACGGTCAGGACGCCGTCCTCCTGCGTCACGACCAGCGGCGGGCCCTCGATGGCGGAGACCTCCAGGCGCGCGGTCGGCTCGTCGGTGCCGACCACGTTGACCGTGCCGTTGACGACGCGCACCTTCAGCGCGGTCACGGGGTCCTCGAAGGTCAGTTTCCGGGGCTCGGCGACGGCCCACGTCGAGACAGGCATGGATCTGACCTCCCGATAGCACTGACGACGCAACATATCGCGTCTCTTGAAGAACACGATATATCGCGGCTTCGGGAAGTCAAGAAAACGGACTCCGGTGCGGGTGGGCGGGGTGCGCAAAACCCCGCAAGCAGGGGCAAGGTGTCCTACGGTGTGAGGCATGGACGCGACCTCACCCGTGGGTGCCCTGCTGCTGTGCCGGACCGTGCCGGACGCCGTGCGCCCGGTCGCGCAGCTGCTCCGCGAACCGCTGCTGCTCGCGCCGGCCGGACCGGGCTGGAGCGTTCTCGTACCGGAGGGGGAGCCCTGGCAGGGCGGCCGCCGGGCCAGGGCGGGAGAGGGGGAGCGGGCCGAGCCCGTCGACCGGGTGCTGGGCGGCTGGGCCACCGCGCTCGCCGTCGGCTCCACCTGGCCGGTGCTCGCGCTGTGGTGGGACGGCGACCGGGCCGGATACACGCTGGCCTCGGGATTCCGCCGCCCCGTGGGCTACGTCTGGCTGGCGGACGGCACCCCGGCCGGTGAGGACGAGGCCATGCGTACGTTCGCCGAGCGGCTGGGGCTCGACCCCGTACTGGACGTGCAGTCGCTCGAAGCGCTCACCCGGCCCGACCCGGACGCCGACGCCCGGGCCCGGCTGCGCGGGCTGCTCGCCGTGCTCGGCCGCACCGGCCTCGCGCTGCCGGCCGGGAGCGAGCCCGGCAGCGAGGCGTGGGAAGGGGCCGAGCGCATCGAATGGCCCGGCTGGCGCGACGCGGTCAGGGTCGACCTGGGCGCGGTGGAGCACAGCCGGCTCGGACCGTGGGTGCGGGGCCCGCGGGCACGGGCCCTCGCGGGCGCCCAGCTCGCGGCCGGACTGCCGCTCGCCCTGTGGGGAGCGGCCCGGCGCAGCGGCGGCTGGGCCTTCGCCGGGGTGCTCCTGATGGCGCACGGGGCGCTGGGACTCGCGTACGACCGCGTACGCGGAGGGCACCCCGGCGGGGAGTGACCCTTACCGGGGAGTGAACCCCTACTCGTCCTCGTCCTCGTCGTCCAGACGGGCCAGCCAGGTCGCGAGGCGCTCGACCGGCACCTCGAAGTCGGGATTGAGATCGACGAACGTACGAAGCTGCTCGGCGAGCCACTCGAACGTGACCTCTTCCTCGCCTCGCCGCTTCTCCAGCTCCTCGATACCGCGGTCGGTGAAGTACATGACCGCAAGTCTAGAGGCGCCTTCGCACACCTCTGGACGCCTCCTCGCCGATCCGCCCCGCATCCGCCGACTACGCCGGTTAATCTGCGGGTAGTTGGCGAACGGGGGGTGTCATGGGTGACAGTGGGTCCCGTATTACGCGCATTGAGCTGCCGGACGGTACGCCGGTCTGGGCCAGGATCTCCGGGGCCGAGGAGCTGACCGCTCCCGCGCCCGGCGGCGGTCCGACTTACACGGACACCGGGTTCGGGGACTTCGCGGACCAGGTGCAGGCCCGGGTCGAGAGCCTGCACTCCGTGGTGACCGGGGTGGCGCGCTCGCTCGCCGTGCCGCTGCGCGCGGTGCGGCCGGACGAGGTGAGCGTCGAGTTCGGTATCGAGCTGACCGCCAAGGCCGGGAAGATCGTCGGGCTGCTCGCGGACGGCGAGGCCAAGGGTGCCATCACGGTCACCCTCACCTGGAACGGCGGCGGGCCACCCGTCGACCCGCCCCCGCCCGCCCCCGTACCGGCGCAGACGGCCCCGCCGGACCCCGTGCCCTTCGCGCCCCCCGCACCACCCCCCGGCACGCCGCCGGGCGCCGGCGCACCTCCGGGCCGCCCGCCCGCCGGGGCACCCCCCGGCGCACCGGCACACCCCGGCGGTGCGGGCGACACCGACGGCGGCGGGGCATGACCTTCGGGGAACAGGGGGGCGCAGAGGGGGCCCTCGGCCCCGCTCAGGCCGCCCTCATGGACCTCGTCCAGGACGCCACCGTACGCATCCATCGCCCGCCGTCCGGGTATGCCCAGGACGGGCCGGAAGGGGACTTCCTGGGCAGCGGCTTCTTCGTCGCACCCAGCTGGGTCCTCACATGCGCGCATGTGGCGATGCGGGGGGAGGCGGGCATGGTGGGCGTGTGGTTCAAGGAGGACCGCTACAGCACGGAACTGACCGAGGTGCCGGGCCGCGTCGTCGCCGCCCTGCCCGGCACCCGCCCCCCGGGCCCGGGCGGCTGGCCCGCCCCCGACCTCGCGCTCATCCAGCTCCAGCGCCCCGTCGAACACCCCTGCGTGTACGTCACCGAGCGGTCCGAGGCGATGCTCCGCAGCCGCGAGGTCCGCTGCGTGGGCTGGGCGCCCGTCCAGGGCGGCGGCCTCCGGAACCGCAGCGGCGTCTGCGTCGTCAAGGGCTCGTACGGGGCATCGGGCGACGCCGAACAGGTCGTCAGGATCGACGGCGACTGGGTGGAGCTCGGCATGTCCGGCGGCCCGCTGGTCGACCTGGCCCGGGGCGAGGTCGTCGGCGTCATCAAGTCGCAGATCGACGGCCACCAGGGCGGCACCGCCGTCGGCGTCGAACGGCTGCGCACCCTGGAGGTGCCGGCCGGGCCCGTCGAGACCGAGACCGACGACATATACCAGTCCGTCTTCCACGCCCACGACCGCTACCACGCCGACCGGCACACCAGCTCCGCCGGCGCCGAGCGGACCTGGACCGACGCGCAGAGCGAGCTGCCCGACCCGCCCGGCGGCATCCTCGGCCCCAAGCTGCGCGCCGAACTCCTGGGCCGGCTCGCCGAGCTGTCGCCCCCGGCCAGCACCCGGTCGCTGCTGACGCTGCTCGACCGGCTGCCCGGGGTCTACGCCCGCGACCACCGCCCGGCCCCGCGCGGCTGGCGCGACGGACTCGGCGCGCTGTACGACGCCCGCGCCCGCGACCGCGAGGCGCGGTTCGAGCTGATCATCCGCTACTGCATGGGCGTTCTCGCGGCGGACCACCCCTGCGGCCGGCTCTCCGAGCGAGGCGTCAAGGGGCTCTGGGACTGGGTCAAGCGCATCGCCGAGAGCGAACTGCCCCGCGACCTGCGCCGACAGCTCGACGTGGAGTGGGCCGCGATCCGGCTCCGGCTGGAACAGAACCGCGGGCGGGCCGCCCGTGCCCCGGCCGGCGACCCCGTCCGCCACGGCGAACGCGACTGCGTCGTGCTCCATGTGGACCTCCAGGGCTGGGCCCGGGACCAGTACGACTGGCGGGTCGCCGTGGACCGCCGGGCCGGCGAGGCGGAGCCCGTGGACGAGGACAGCCGCGGGGTGCCGCTCGGCACCGTCCCGGACCGGCTCGCCGCCGCGCTGACCGAGGCGTTCCGCCGGTGCGACGAACCGGACAGCCCCGCCATGCTCCAGGTCGTCGTCGCGCCCGCGCTCTTCGGCCTCCCGGTGGACGACTGGGAGCTGCCGCCGTCCGGGATGCGCCTCGGAGCCGTACGGCCCGTGGTGCTGCGCAGCCCCTACCAGGGGGCGGCCGAGGAGCGGCCCGCCCGGTGGGACGCGGGTCTCGCGGCCGCGATCCGGGCCGAGGTCGTCGACTGCGAGGACGAATTGCGGGTACGTGTACCGGAGTCGGCGCGGCTGCGCGCCATGGCCCACGAGACCGTGCCCGTCCTGTGCCGCTACGGAAGCCCGGACCCCGATGTGACGGCCGGGGTGGTGCGGCTGCTCGACAGCGGCTTCGGTGTGGCGCTGCTCCAGCGGCGCACGGCGGAGGGCGACACCGTCTGCAAGGAGTTCCACCGGCGCGTGGCCGAGGCGGTGTCGGACACCCGCACCCATGACCGGCTGCCGTGGAAGATCCACGAACTGCGACGCGGGGTGAGCGCGGGGCGGACGGAGATGTACTGGTCCGCCGGCGCCGCCCTCTACTACGACGATCCACACCGTCCGCTGCCGGGCTCCGACTTCCTGGAGGCGCCGTGAGCCACCGCGCAAAGCATCAGTCGTGTACGCGAACTGACCTTCCCCTTACGGGTGTTGAACAGGATCGCTACGGTAGGGCACGTCCGACGCAGGCCGCCCCTGGCGGACGAGTGACAACGAGGGGCACGCTATGAGCGAACCGAGCGAGTGGCTCATCTACCGGGGCATCGGCGAACCGCACGACCAGGTTCCCCAGCTGCCGCCCCCGCCGCCCTGGCGCGACTTCACCGGAGGGCGCGGGCCCGGCGGGGCGGACGGCGGCGAGTCCGCCGACCGGCGGCTCGGCATCCCCGGCCGGGTCGCCGAGGAGCACCGGCCCGGCGCCGAGGAACTGGAGATGATCAACGCGGCGCTGTATCTGCGCCGCCCCCTGCTCGTCACCGGGGACCCGGGCGCCGGCAAGAGCACCCTGGCGCACTCCGTGGCGCGGGAGCTGGAGCTGGGCAAGGTGCTGCGCTGGCCGGTGGTCAGCCGCACCACCCTCCAGGACGGCCTCTACCACTACGACGCCATCGCCAGGCTCCAGGACGTCCAGATCGCCTCGCACGCGGCGGCCGGCGGCGCGGAAGGGGCCGACGCGGCCCAGAGCGTGGGCAGTTACATCCGGCTCGGCCCGCTCGGCACCGCGCTGCTGCCCTCGGACCGGCCGCGCGTCCTGCTCATCGACGAGCTGGACAAGAGCGACATCGACCTCCCCAACGACCTGCTGAACGTGCTGGAGGAGGGCGAGTTCGCCATCCCCGAGCTGGAGCGGATCGCCGACCGGCTGCCCGACGGCGAGGCGGACGTCCTCGACCACGACGGCAACAAGGTCCGCATCAAGGGCGGCCGGGTGGAGTGCCGGGCCTTCCCCTTCGTGGTGCTCACGAGCAACGGCGAACGGGACTTCCCGGCCCCGCTGATGCGCCGCTGCATCCACCTGGAGCTCGGCCGCCCCGACCACAAGCGCCTCGCCTCCTTCGTCAAGGCCCACCTCGGCGAGGAGGCCGCCCGCGCCAGCGACGACCTGATCGCCCACTTCCTGGAGCGGTCCCGCACCGAACTCCTCGCCACGGACCAGCTGCTGAACGCCATATACCTCACGCACGCCGCTTCACCGGCGGGCCGCGACCGGCTCGCGGACCTGCTCATCCAGCGACTCGACCGGCCGAGGTGAGGCGCTGATGCCCGGTGCGGCGGACGAGAGCGGTGGCGGCGGGCCCGGGGCCCCGGAGCTCCACGACGACGGCTTACTGCCCGAGCTGGTCGCGCGGCTGCGCGGCGCCGGGCTCGACCCGGACGTCGAGCAGCTCTGCGACGCCCTCTGGCTGGCCCGGTGGACCCGCCGCGCGTCCGTGCCCGACGAGGAGGGCGCCGGCCGGGACCCCGCGCACCGCCCCGGCCGCCGTCCCGCCGAAGAACGCCCCGTCCCCCGCCGCACCGCCACCCCGGACGTCCGCTCCCCGGGCACGGCCCCGGACGCCCGCCGAGAGGAGACGCCCGCACCGGGGGACGGCGAGCGGATCTCCCTGCACCCCGTCCCCGGCCGCACGCGGACCGGCGGCCCGGACCCGGCGGCGGACCCGGCACCGGACCCGGCGGACATCCGGCCCGGCGCGGACGCCCGCGCCGCCGTGCTGCCCCTCGGTGTACCGGCCGCGCCCGTGCTGCCCGCCCCCCTCGAACTGACCCGCGCACTGCGCCCGTTGCAGCGCTACCGCCCGGTATCCGCACCCCTGCGCCAGGTCCTGGACGAGTCCGCGACCGCCGAACGCAGCGCCCGCGCCGGGGGCGTGGTCATGCCGGTCTTCCGGGGGGTCCGGCGCGGCGACGCCGTGGTGCAGTGCGTGATGGATGCCTCCTCCTCGATGCTGGTCTGGGACCGGCTGTTCGAGGAGCTCCAGCAGATCTTCGCCCGGATCGGCGCCTTCCGGGACGTCCAGATCCGCTACCTCCACCCCGGACCCGACGGCGGCTGCACGGTCAGCCGCAGCCCCGACCCCACCGCCGCCCCGCTGCACTCCGCGGACCGGCTCAGCGACCCCACCGGACGCCGGGTGACCGTCGTGGTCAGCGACTGCGCGGGCCCTCTCTGGCGCACCGGACACGCCCACCGGCTGCTGCACCAGCTCGCCCGGCTCGCCCCCGTCGCCGTGCTCCAGCCGCTGCCGCAGCGCATGTGGAACCGGACCCGGCTGCCGGTCACCTTCGGCTCGCTCACCCGGGGCGAGGGCCCGGCCGGGGCCACCCTCCTCAAGGTCAGCGGCGACGCCGGAACGGGCCCCGCGCACCCCGGCGCCCTCGCCGTCCCGGTGCTGCCGCCGGTCGCGGACGCGCTCGCCGCCTGGGCCCGGCTGCTCTCCGGCACCGGCGCGGCCTCGGTGCCGGGCGCGGTCGGCTGGGTCCGGGCCGACCAGCCGGCGGCCCCCGCCCGCCGCGCGGGCGAGGCCCCGTCCTCGCTGCAACTCGTCAGCCGGTTCCGCTCGACGGCCTCCCCGGCGGCCGGCCAGCTCGCCGTCTACCTCGCGGCGGCCCCCCTCTATCTGCCCGTCATGCAACTCGTGCAGCGCACGATGCTGCCCCACTCCGGCCCCTCCGAACTCGCCGAGGTCCTGCTGAGCGGACTCCTCAAGCGGCAGGGCGGCGGCACCGGACGCGGACAGTGGTACGTCTTCGAGCCCGACGTCCAGGAAGCACTGCTCGGTCCCCTCGGCCGCGACGAGGCCCTTCTCGTGCTCAAGCACTGTTCGCAGTACATAGAGCAGCGGTTCGGCAAGGGCGGGCCCAACTTCCCGGCCCTGGCCTACGCCCAGCTCGGCGACGGCACCACCGGCGACGCCGCGCACGGCACCCCCTGGCCCCTCCCGGGCACGGACACCGGGGCCCGCGACGCCGACGCCGACGACGGTGAGGAGAACGAGGAGAACGACGGGAACGGGGGGACCGGGAGACCCGGGGGTCCGCGTGTCCCCCACGCCTTTGCCGAAGTCGCAGCCCGTGTACTGGAGCGATTCATGCCCGTACCGCCACGATTCGTCACCCGGGAAACCAGGCCCTCCGGAAGCCTCCCGGCCGCCGGGCTCGCCGTGCACCGCGCGCGGGAACTCGTGCGCCACTTCGAGACCGACAAGATGGTGCAGCGCCTGATCGACGCCGTACAGCTGCTCAGAGGCGCCGCCGAGCACGGCCGGGCCGCCGCCGACGACACCGAACTCCAGGCGGAGTACGCGCGCTGCGTGCTGCGCCTGTGGGAGGTCCAGGGCGGCGCCGACCTGCTCGAAGAGGCCGAACACGCCGCGGAACGGGCCGCCGCCCGCCCCGGCGCCGTACGGGAACGCGCGGTGCTCGCCAAGGTGCTGCACGCGGCCGCCGACGACCGGCGCAGACGCGGCGACCGGCGCGGCGCGCTGGAGCTGCTGCGGCGCGCCGACCGCGAGTACACCGCGGCCTGCGCCAGCCCCGGCCTGGAGCCCGGCGAAGCCCTCCGCCTCACCCTGGAACGGGTCCGGGCCCTGGAGGCGCAGTGGCGGCTCGACGGCGACACCGCGCTGCTCCAGAGCGCCTGCGGCATGCTCGAAGCCTTCGCCGACGCCTGGCCCGACCAGGAGAACCGCCCCGCCGTCCTGCCCCTCCAGCACGGCCGCACCCTCCTGAAGCTGGCCCGCGCCACCCAGGACGGCGAACAGTCCCGTGAATACGCCCGCCAGTCGGCCCGGTCCCTGCGCACCGCGTTCGCCCGGAGCACCGGGCAGACCATGGGCACCGAGGTCCGCATCGTCCTGGACCTGGTCGACGCGCTGCTCGCCTCGGGCGCCGAGCCGGAGGAGGCCGCAACGCTCACCGCCCAGTCGCTGGCGACCGTACGCGACCAGCGGCAGCGTGCCCAGCTCCAGACCCGGGCCGGCCGGGTCCGGACCGCCCGCTACGAACACACCGGCGACCCCGCCGAACTCGTCGCCGCCGCCGAGTGGTTCGCCCGCGCGGCCCGGGGCATCCCCCGCGACTCCCGCGCCTACACCGACCTGCTCGCCGAATGGGGCGCCACACTGCTGCGCCGCGCCGAACTCCCGGACGGCGGCGCGCACATCGGCGCGGCGGTCCGGGTGCTGCGCGACTGCCGCTCCGAGACGCCGGCCGGCGGCGCCCAGCAGTCCGAGCGGCTGCTGATGCTGGGCCGCGCCCTGATGCTGCGCCACCGCGCCACGGCGGACCGGGTCGACCTGCGGGAGGCCGAATACCTCTTCAAGCTGGCGGCCGAGGAGGCCATCGCCCCGCTCACCGCCGCCCGCTGCTGGCTGGAGCTGGGCCGGGCCCTCCTCCAGGCGGCCGGTGTCCTCGACCGCCCGGCCCGCCGCGACGAGGCCGCGGAGGCGTTCCGGTCGGCCGCCGACGCGGCCGGCGAGGCACAAATGGAGCCGGAGAGTCCACAACATCTCCGGGAAGCCGTGGAGTTGGCTGCTACAGCCAACCACTGGCGGGGTATGACGTACGAGAGGGCGGGACGCCCCCGGGCCGCGCGCGACGCGTACCGGGCGGCCCGCCGGGAGTGGCGCAAACTGCCGGACACCGGCGGCGCGGCGGGTGAGGCGACCGACGAGCGGCTGGCGGAGCTGGAGCGGTGAGAGCGGTGCGCTCGACGGCGAGCGCGCCCGGGCTCCGGCGCACACGCCGGGCAGAGGGACGACGGAGCAGGTCAGGGATGCGGGACCGGCGGGACGCGCTCAACGGCGAGCGGGTCACCGGCCGGCCCGGTGCTGCGGTACGGGGAGACGTGATGAGCGAGTCGACACGGTACGAGGGAACGGGTGCGGCCGGCGCGGGCGAACTGCCGGACCTGCTGGGCCTGGACCTGGCGACCCTGCGGACGATGGACCACCCGGTGCTGTCCGAGGTGGTGGCCGATCTGCGCGGCCGGGCGGAGCAGCCGAAGGAGATGCTCTGGGGGTTCACCAACGCCTTCTGATGAGCGCCGGACCCGCACGGTTTCGGCCGGGGGTGTGCCCGATCCGGACATCATGGCCCGGGCCGGGCCTGCGTCCGCCGTACCCCGGGGACACTCACCCCGGGCCGGCGGCGGGGCCATCCCGGCCGGCGTACAGCACGGGGGTGCTCGAATGGCTGGACCGACGACGCCTCGGGGGGCCGCGCCCGCGCCGCGAGGCGATACCCGTGCGCACCCGGTGCCCTTCGGGCAGTTCATCGTGAAGGTGCACGGCCGCTGCAACCTGGCCTGCCGCTACTGCTATCTGTACGAGGGGCCCGACCGCACCTGGCGCGACCGCCCGTCCGCCGCTTCGCCCGCCGTCCTCGACCGCACCGCCGCCCGGATCGCCGAGCACGCGGCCGCCCACGGGCTCGGCGGCATCGCCCTCGTCCTGCACGGCGGCGAACCCCTGCTCGCCGGGCCCGGCCGGCTGGCCGCCCTCGCCGACGCGGTGCGCGAACGGGCGCCGGCCGGCTGCGCCGTTCACACCACGGTGCAGACCAACGCCACCCTGCTCACCGGACCCGCCGTCAGCACGCTCGCCCGGCACGGCATCCGCATCGGCATCAGCCTCGACGGCGGGCTCGCCGCCCACAACACCCTGCGCACCGACCACGCGGGCCGCCCCTCCTGGCCCGCCGCCTCCCGGGGCGCCCGGCTCCTGGCCGACCACCACCCCGAGGCGTACGCGGGCATCCTCACCGTCGTGGACCCGGCCACCGACCCGGTGGAGATGTACGAATCCCTGCTCGCCCTGCGCCCGCCGGCCCTGGACCTCCTGCTGCCGCACGGCAACTGGTCCAGCCCGCCGCCGGGCCTTTCCGCCGCGACCGGTCCGGGGCGCCCCACCCCGTACGGCGACTGGCTGTGCACGGTCTTCGACCGCTGGTGGGGGGCGCCCCGGCGGGAGACCCGCATCCGGCTGTTCGAGGAGTGCTTCGCCCTGCTTCTCGGGCTGCCCGCCGCGACCGAATCCCTCGGCCTGGACCCGGTCAACGCGGTCGTGGTCGAGACGGACGGCTCCATCGAGCAGGTCGACTCGCTGAAGTCCGCGTACGACGGCGCGGCCGCCACCGGCCTCGACGTCTTCCACCACACCTTCGACGAGGCGCTGCGCCACCCGGGCGTGGCCGCCCGCCAGGCGGGGGCCGGCGCGCTCGCCGCCGCCTGCCGCGCCTGCCCGCTGCTGACCGTGTGCGGGGGCGGCCACTACGCACACCGCTACCGCGCAGATAACGGCTTCCGGAACCCCTCCGTCTACTGCGCCGACCTCGAACGGCTGATCCGCCACATCGCGGACCGGCTCGCCGACGCAACCGCTGGAGGCCCCCCATGAGCCCCGTCCCCGACCACGTCCTGCGCGAACTCGGCCGCACCGAGGGCGACGCCGCATCGCTGGGCCTGCTCGTCCGCGACCAGGACACCCGCCGCCTGGTCCTCCTGCGCGCGGTGCTCGACGCGGCGGAGGCCGCCCCGGCCACCGTGTGCCCGCCCCCGCTGCTCGACCGGCTCCGCGCGGACTGGGCCCTCCTCGAAGCCGCCGAACACGCGGACCGGGGGGCGGTGCGCACGGTTCTCTTCCACCCCTTGGCCGGACCCTGGGCGCAGCGGCTGCTGGGCGGGCTGACGGCGGAGGCGGCGGCCGGACCCGACCTGCTGGCCGACCTGGCCCATTTGACGGCGCTGGTCGCCGCCGCCGGGGCGCGGGCGGGGGTGGAGTTCCGGGTGCGGCTCGGTCCACGCGGCGGGCTCCTGTCGCTGCCCACGCTGGGAGCCGTGCGCGCGGACACCGGACCGGTCGAACTCCACTGCCGTGCGGGCGAGCTGACGGTACGCCCCGCCGTCGGCGCGCCCTTCACCGTCCGGGTCCAGCCGGACGGGGCCACCAGCTCGGCGGACCCGCGCTGGGTGCCCCTGGTCATGCTGCCCGCCACGGTGCCCGGGGCGGGGCCCGTGGTGCTGGACGACCTCGACCCGTACCGGACGGGCGGCGGCGGGCTCGCGGGGCACGGGCTGAGCGGGTCGGCCCAGCTGGACGACTGGGAGCGCAAGGCGTGGACCGAGTCCTGGTCCGGAGTCGAACCGCTGCTGCGGCTGGGCGGGGAGCACCGGCTCACCGAGGCCGCCGTCCTGCTGCGCTGCATGGTGCCGCTCGGGCCGCCGCCCGGCTCCGGGCCCACCGGGCGCAGCGCGGCGCATTGCAGCGGCACCCGGCGCGAGGCGTTCGGCGCGGTCCTCAGCAGCAAGCCCGCCACCGCCGCGTACTTCGCCTCCACGCTCGTGCACGAGCTCCAGCACACCAAGCTCGCCGCGCTCTGCGCCCTCGTCCCGCTGCACCACGAGGACGCGACGCCCCGGCACTTCGCGCCCTGGCGTCCCGACCCCCGGCCCTTCGACGGGCTGCTCCAGGGCGCCTATTCGCACCTCGCGCTCGCCGACTACTGGCAGCGGTTCGCGCTGCACGCCCGGCGCGTCGCGCACCGGGACCCGGCCTGGGCCGAGCACGCCCGCTGCCGGCAGCAGGTCGGGGCCGTACTGCCGGTGCTGGCCGGCTCGGCCGCGCTCACCGCCGAGGGACGCACGCTCGTCAACGAGATGATCACCCTCTACCACCGTCTGGAGGATTCGCCGCCACCCACGGGTCACCTCGCGCGTGCGGAGGCGTACGTGTCCACCGCCAAAGTGATATGGCAGCAGAGGAACGGCTCATCCAGGAGGTGAGCGGCCACGCGATCGCGACCGGCGCGCGCATGCCCCGGTGTATCTTGAAAAAGCTCACAACGAGGTCAGGGAGACGGTTCAATGCCCGCTACGCGTAAGCAAGTTGGAGCAATCGGGGCGCAGACCATCACCCTGAGCTTCGCCGGGTACAACCGGGCCTGGGCGGCATGGATCTCGGACCGGCTGGAGCGGCGCGGGGTGACCGTCGTCCAGCAGCGCTGGGACCCGCCGGTCGATGTGCCGCTGGAGGATTCGCTCCGCGACCTGATGCTCGCGCGCGGACAGATCATGGTCCTGCTCAGCGACTGGTACTTCCAGCTCGGGCCGCGCAGCCACGAGGAGTGGAACCGGGCCCTGCGCGAAGTGGTCGTGCCCGACCCGGACCGCTTCGCCGCCGCGTCCGTCACCACCGCGGCCCTGCCCGGCGCGACCTCGGTGTTCGCCGCCGCCGACCTGACCAACGTCGGCGCGGACGAGGCGGAGCGCCGGCTGCTCGTCCGGCTGGGACTGCCCACCGACCCGCTCCCGGAGACCGCCGCCGCGCGCCCGGGGCCCCGCTACCCGGCGGACATCCCCGAGGTCTGGGGCGGGGTGCCGCGCCGCAACACCCGGTTCACGGGCCGCGAGGGGCTGCTGGCCGAGACGTACCAGGCGCTCCAGGAGGCGGGCAGCGGCGCGGGCGTGGTGACGCTGCACGGCATGTCCGGCGTCGGCAAGACCCAGCTCGCCGCCGAATACGTCTACCGCTTCGGCTCCGAGTACGACGTCGTCTGGTGGGTCCCCGCCGACCGGCGCGCGCTCTACCGGCAGAAGCTCGCCGAACTCGCCCCGGAGCTGGGCCTGTCCACCGGTGCCGAATACGGCCAACGGCTCCGCGCCGTCCGCGACTCGCTGCGCCGGGGCAACCCGCACTCCCACTGGCTGCTCGTCCTGGACGGCGCCGACGAACCCGACCAGATCTGGGACCTGGTGCCCACCGGGCCCGGGCATGTGCTCATCACCTCCCGCAACCCGGAGTGGAGCGAGCACAACAGCAACCTGGTCGAGGTGCCCGTCTACCGGCGCGACGAGTCGGTGGCCTTCATCCGCCGCCGCGCCCCGCGTCTGACCCCGGCCGACGCCGACCAGCTCGCCGACGCGCTGGAGGACCTGCCGCTGCTCCTCGACCAGACGGCGGGCTGGCTGAACGACTCCGACATGTCCGTCGAGGAGTACATCGAACTCCTCAACGGCGGGATCGACCAGGACGTCGTCAAGGTGTCCGCGGACTTCCCGCTCGCCTTCCAGACCGCCTGGTCGATACTGCTGAACAAGCTCCGGGACACCGTCCCCGAGTCCGTCGACCTGCTGCGCCTGTGCAGCTTCTTCGCACCCGGCTCCATCCCCGTACGCCTGCTGAAGGAGATGCCGGCCGGTGAGCTGCCCGAACAGCTCTCGGGGCTGTTGAACGACCCGCTGCTGTGGAACAGGGCCATCGGCCAGCTGCGCCAGTACTCCGTGGTGCGGCTGGAGTCCCATGAGACCGCCGTCGACGAGACGTCCTCGGGCGAGTCGGTCTACCTGCACCGCATGGTCCACCAGATCGTCCGCAAGGACATGCCGGACCAGGACCGGCGGGAGTTCATCGACGTCGTCCGCCGCGCACTCGCCGCCGCCGACCCCGGCCGCCCGACGGACACCAGGCTCTGGCCGCGTTACGCCGAGATCACCCCGCACCTGAAGTGGGCCGACGTCCTGCGCAGCACGAACCCGGCCGTGCACAACCTGGTGCTCAACTGCCTGCGGTACATGTACATCTCGGGCGAGTACCGCGCCGGGATCAAGCTGGGCGAGCGCGCCATGACCGCCTGGCGCGAACTGCTCGGGGAGAACCATCCGCGCGTCTGGGACCTGAGCTACAACTACGCCAACCTGCTGCGGGCCGTGGGCGACTACGCCGGGACCGAGGCCATCGAACGGGCCGCGGTCGAACACCTGCGGGCCGAACGCGGGCCCCAGGACCTGGAGCACATCCGTGCGGCCGGCGGCCTCGCGGCGGACCTGCGAGGGCTCGCCCGTTACGAGGAGGCGCGGGAGCTGTCGAGCTGGATCCTGACGCAGTACCGGGAGCTGCTGGGCGAGCAGGACTACCGCACACTCAACGCCCAGAACAACCTCGGTACGTCCATGCGGCTCCTCGGCCGCTACGAAGAGGCACTGGGCCTCAACCGCCGCACCCTCGAAGCACGCCGCCAGCTGCTGCGACCGCGTCACGCCTGGACGCTCTACTCCGAGATCCACTACGCGACCGACCTGCGCCTGCTCGGCCGCTACGAGGACGCCAAGTCGATCCAGGAACGGAGCGTCGGCGTCCACCAGACCGTAATGGGCGCCGACAACCCGCAGACCCTGAGTGCCGAGCACAACCTGGCGCTCTGCCAATACCGCGCGGGTGAGCGGAACAAGGCGGCGGCGCTGTTCACCGGCGTGCTGGAGCGGGCCGAACGCGTGCTCGGCGAGAGCGACCCGCTGACCTTGATGTTCGCCGCCAGCCAGAGCTTCTTCGCGCGCGAGCACGGCGACATCGACCAGGCCAGGGCCATAAGCGAGAAGGTCGTCCAGGGCTATGTGGACATGCTGGGCGAGGAGCATCCATTCGTGGCGGGCACCCGCGCCAACCACGCCCTGATCCTGCGCAGTGTGGGGGAGCGCCAGCAGGCGCACCATCTGTCGGAGCAAGCACTTGCCGACCTCGGTCTTGCTGTCGGAGAGAACCATCCCTGGACGCTCGGCTGTGCCGTCAACACCTCCGCCATGCGCAACCTGGTCGGTGATGTGGAAGGGGCCGTGGCCCTGACCGACTCCCTGGTCACACGCGCCATCGAGGTCCTGGGGCGTACGCACCCCCTGACGCTCTCCGCCCGTATCGCCCACGCCGCGGACCTGCGCGGAATCCGGGAGAGGCAGCGGGCGGACAAGGTCGAGTCGGAGGCGCTGGACGACCTGGTGGCCACGCTCGGCGCGCAGCACGTGCACACTGTGTCGGCGCGCTCCCGCAACCGGCCGTACTGGGACTTCGAGCCGCAGATCATCTGACGGCATGGCGTAGATGATTGCCAGTCAGTAACCTTGCTGTATAAGGCAATTGGGTAATTCAGGGGGCAGTGATGGCGGTAGTCGTGGGTTCACCCGCACCGGGCGAGGACGCCCCCATCCCGGTGGTCGTGGACGCGGACGCGTTCGCCGCCACCGGGGTGCCCGTCACCGATGCGGACTCCCTGTACGGGAGCGAGGAGACCCGGGACGGCGCCGGGCGCCGGGCGCTCGGCACGGCGCGGGATCTGTACGGGGACGGCCTCGACCTCGCCCGGCGCTGCGCGTCGCAGGCGATGCGCAGGCTGGGCGATCTCGGGGACGGGCTGCGGCCCGACGAGGTCGAGCTCCAGGTCGGCATCACCTTCGAGGCGGGCATGGCCGCCGTGGTGAAGGCCGGGGCGGAGGCGCAGATCCAGGTCACCTTCCGCTGGCAGCCGGGGCGCGAGGAGCGGGTGTCCACGGCGGTGGCGCCCTCGTGAGCGAAACGGCGGCCGAGGCGTTGTCCGCGCCGATCCTCCCGTACAGCCGCATCGTCGGGCAGGACGAACTGAAGCTGGCCCTGGAGCTGAACTTCATCGCACCGGCCATCGGCGGCGTCCTCATCGCCGGACAGCGCGGCACGGCCAAGTCCACCGTGGTGCGGGCCTTCGCGCTGATGACCGGCGGATGCCTGCCCGTCACGCTGCCGATCAACGCGACCGACGACCGGGTGCTCGGCGGCTGGGAGCTCGACGCCCTGATGCACGGCCGGGCGCGCCGGCAGCCCGGCCTTCTGGAGGAGGCCCATGAGAAGGGCCTGCTGTACGTGGACGAGGTCAACCTGCTGGACGACCACATCGTCAACATCATCCTCGACGTCGTCTCCACCGGGGTCCTGTCCGTGCAGCGGGAGGGCATCGACACCGAGGCCCACGTCTCGTTCGGGCTCGTCGGCACGATGAACCCCGAGGAAGGCAGTCTGCGGGCCCAGCTGCTCGACCGGTTCGGGCTGATGGTGACCGCGGCCGAGCTGGACATCGAGGAGCGGCACCGGATGATCACCACCGTGCTCGCCTTCGAGGAGGAACGTCTCGTCGCGGACTCCGCCTGGTTACGGGAGGCCGAGGACGACAACAGACGCCTGCGGGACGCTCTGGTCACCGCCCGCGAACGGCTCACGGCGGTCCGGCTGGACCCGGACATCAGCAGGCTCTGCGCCGAGGCCGCCGCCCGCACCGGGGCCGTCGGCCAGCGGGGCGACCTGCTCGTGGCCAAGGCCGCCCGCGCCCTCGCCGCGCGGGAGGGCGCCCCGGCCGTGGCGCGTGCCCACGTACGACGGGTGGTGCCGCTCGCCCTGCGCCACCGCCGGCCCGACTCGGTGCACGGACCCGAACCGGCCTGGGGGCAGGAAGAGGAATCCGTGCTGGACGAGCTCTTCGGCTGACATGGGGACGCCGGCGCACACGACAGGGGACCAGGACCCGGAGGAGCCGGACGGGGTCCTCCGGCGCCTGCTCACCGTGCTCGCCTCCGCCGCGCTGGAACCCTCGCTCGCCGGGGTCCTGCTCTTCGACCTCCCGCCCGAGCACCTGCCCGCCGTCTCCCGGACGTTCGCCCGCCTGCTCGGCCGCGCCACCGACGCCGGCCGCCCCGCGCCCCGGACCGTGCTGGACTCCGCCACCGTGGACGAGGACCTGTGGATACGCCCCCGAGTGCGCCGGGGTCCCGAAGGCATCGGGTTCACCTTCGGCCCCGGGCCCCTCGCCGAGCCGGACGCCGGGCCCCGCCTGGTCGTCGTCCCCGACCTCGCCCGGCTCAGCGTCCCCGGCCGGCGCGCCGCCGTCCAGCTGCTCGGCGCGGACACCGCTGCCCTGGAGCACTCCGGCATCCGGCACCACTGGCGGCCCCGCGCACGGTGGCTGGCCTGCTGCCGGTCCGAGGACGCCGCACTCCTCTCCCCGCACCTCCTGGACCGCTTCGCCCTGCGCCTCGCCGCCCCCGGCCTGCGCCCGCACCCCGGACCCGACCCGCTCGGCCCGCTCCCCGCCGGCTGGGCGACGGCCCTCGCCCCGCAGACCCCCCGGCCCCGCGCCACGCTCACCGGCGAAGCGGCCTCCGCCGTGCTGGACCTCCTGGACGAGCAGGAGGGCGGCGGCAACCGGCGCGCCCTCGCCCTGGCCCGCATCGCCCGCGCCCTGTCCCGGCTGGACGGCCCGGCGGACGCGGCGGGCACCCCGGAGCACGGTCTCCCCGTCACCCCCGCCCACGTCGACCGTGCCGCGCGCCTCATCCGGCTCCGCACCCCGCACCGCCCGGAAGCGCGGCCGGAGCACGCCCCGGACCGGGAGCCGCCCGAGCCGCCGGGGGCGGGGCGGCCGTTGCCGTGGCCGGAGGTCCCGCGCGGTGCGGAGCAGGAGGCCGAAGCGGGGGTCCCTGTGCACGGGCCGGAATCCGCGCAGCCGCTCGGCCCGGCGGCGACCCCCGGGGAACCGGCACCGCCCGACAACCTCCCGTACCCGGAGGACGCGGCCGGTCCGGGGCACCACGAGGCCACGCTGCGCGTGCCGGTCCGGCGTGGCGCGGGGGCGCGGGCCTCCCGGGGGCCCGTCATCGGGGTGCGGCGCGCCCGTGACCTGTGGGACCTGGCCCCGGTCCGCACCGCGATGGAGGCCGCGAAACACCGGGCCGTCCGGGGCGGTAGGGGAGGCCGGCTGGTGATCGCCCCGCCGGACCTGCGCGGCTATGTCCGGGCCCCGGAGCCCGTACGGATGCTCACCGTCGTCCTCGACCACACGTGCCGGGGCGGCTGGGACTGGTACCCGGCCCTCGAACCGTTCCTGCGCTGGGCGTACGTCACCCGGGCCGCCGTCCATGTGGTCGAGGTCGGCGGCGGGGGCGAGCCGGACGAGCTCCGGGCCCGCGCGTTCACCGCCCGCTCCACCCGGGACCCCCGCATCGCCGCCGCGCTGGCCAGGCACCCCGGCCGGGCCACCCCGCTCGCCCACGGACTCGACCTCGCCGGGCAGGCGCTGCGGCGGGCGTTCCGGCACCACGGCGCCGGACCGGTCGAAGCGCTCCTGGTCGTCGCCACCGACGGCCGGGGCAACGTCCCGCTCGCCGTGAGCCGCAGCGGCCGGCCGGGGCCCGGCCCGGTGTGCCGTACGGGCGTGGACGACGCCGTGGCCGTCGCGGCACACATCCGCGCCCTCGGCCGCAGCCGCCTCCGCAGCGTCGTCGTGGACCCCGGCCGGCCCCCGTACACCCGCCTCCCGGCCGCCCTCGCCGAGGCCCTGGGCGGCGGGGTCGTCGCGCGCGCCGACGAGCAGGACGCCCCCGGCGCCCCGGACCGGGAGGCGCGCCATGGCTGACGGCCGGCTCCGGCTGATCCGGAGCATGGTCGCCTCCGCCGCACAGGCGCTGCCCGGCCAGCGCCCGCCGGGCCCGGGGGACGCGCGCACCGCGGAGCCACGCGGTCTGGGCGCCGCACCCGTGGACGCCGCCCGCCCGCCGGACACGGCGTACGCCCGCATCCGGGTCGGACGCCACCACACCGGGGCCGGCGACCCCGACGCGTTCGGGATCGAGGCGTGGTGCGCGGGCGTGGACCACCTCCCGTACACCACGGGACCCGGCCAACTGCGGCCCGGGGACATCGGATTCGGCCATGCGCGCCGGGGCGGCACCCCGCCCTCCGAGCTCTTCCGGTCCATCCGGCGCTGGTCGAGGTACCAGGACCGGCTGACCGGCTGGATCAACCGGTGCCGGCGGGTGCACGGCGAAGCCCTCCAGATCGTCGTCCTGGACCAGACCGGCTTCGAACTGCCGTGGGAGGCCCTGGACCTGCCCCCGGAGCCGGGCGCCGGGCTGCGCGGCGGGCCGCTCGGCGCGCTCGTGGACGTGGCGCGCTGGCTGGACGACTTCCCGGACCGGGCGGTCGCCCCCGACGGCCGGGTCCTGAGCTTCTTCCACGCCGACATGACCCACGACCAGCAGTTCTTCGACCCGTACGAACACCGGCCGCACTTCGGCATCGAGAGCTTCCTGAACAACCTGGACGATCTCGCCGAGCAGCGCACCGGCCTTGTCTACATGGGTTGCCACGGCACCTTCGGCCAGGAACTCGGCAAGGTCACCCTGGCCGGCGGCACCTGGGCCGACTACCACGACCTCGACATGCGCCTCCTGGGCCGCGACGAGGCCCTGGTCTGCCTCAACGCCTGCCACTCCGGACGCTTCCTCGACTACGGCGGCGACGGCAGACAGTATCTGCGCGGGTTCACCCAGATCTTCCTGCGCAACGGCGCCGGCGGCTGCATCGTCTCGGCGGGCGCGGTCGGCGACCCCGAGGCCCGGGTGATGATCCGCCGCATCGTCGACACCGTGACCGAGGACTCCGGCCGGCCCGTCGCCGGTGCGCTCCGGGCCTTCCGCGCGGAGGTCCACGACAGCTTCCTCGCGGGCGGCGGAGTCCCGATGATGGTCACGGACGACGGCACCTTCGACGCGGACCGGCAGCGGAACGTGCTGCGCCTGCTGTACAGCCTGATGTTTCAGTACTACGGGCATCCGCTCAGCACCCTGCGCCTCACCGCACGCCCGCACGGCTCACCCGTACCGGCCGGGGCGGGTGGGCGGCCATGACCCGTGACGCACGCCCGCTGCTGATCGAACCCGTCGTGGGCTGGCTCCCCGAGGTGGAGCCGGGCCTCGTCCAGTGCGTCAGCGTCGACCTGCGCGGCCCGCTCGACGCCCGGGGCGACACGGACGGCGACGCCTGGCCGTACGACGAGGAGGAGCTGACGTTCAGCGTCGCCCTGGAAGGCGCGCCGCACTTCGTCTGCGAGGCGATCGAGGACCCCGGCCTCGTCCTGCACCGCTTCGGCGGTACGTACGGTCCCGCGACGTTCCTCGTCACCGCGGGCCCGGCGGCCGGCCCAGGGGTGCTGCGGCTGACCATCTTCAACCAGTGGGGCGCCTCGGTCCGCAAGGCCGAACTGCCCTGTGCCATCACGGAGTCGGCCGCGCCCGGCGCGGTGGTACGGGGCACGGTCGCGACGCGCCCGAACGCGTGGGCCCCGCCCGGGCCCCCGCAGCCCGACGCGGGCATCACCATCGGTGCCACCGGATACGACCGGGCCTGGGCGGTGTGGATCGGGCACCGGCTGGAGCGGCGCGGGGTACCGGTGAGCCACCGCGAGTGGGACCCGGCACCCGAAGTGCCGCTGGAGGAGGCCCTTGAGGATCTCGCCGCCCGCGCATCGGGCCGCGTCCTCCTGCTGCTCAGCGGCTCGTTCTTCCGGCAGGGCTCTCGCGGCCACGACGACTGGGACCGGGTCCTGCGCGCCGTCGTCGCCCGCGACCCGGACCGCTTCGCCGCGGTGACCCTCACGGCCTCCGCGCAGCCCGGCGCCGCCACGGCCCTCAACGCGGCGGACCTCACCCATGTCGGCGCGGACACCGCGGAGTCACGGCTGCTCAAGCGGCTGGGACTGCCCACCGGCCCCCACGCGTCCACGGAACCGGCCGGCCCCCGCTTCCCGCCGGACCCGCCCGCCGTATGGGGCGGCGTCCCCCGCCGCAACAGCCGCTTCACCGGCCGCGACGAAACGCTGGCGGCCGTGCACGACCTCCTGCGCGCCACCGGGACCCGGCCCGGCCGTGTCGTCCTGCACGGCATGCCCGGCATCGGCAAGACCCAGCTCGCGCTGGAGTACGTGTACCGCTTCGGGTCCGACTACGACGTGGTGTGGTGGGTGCCCGCCGAGCGGCGCGCCGCCTTCCGGCAGCAACTCGCCGACCTCGCCCCGGAGCTGGGGCTCTCCACCGGGGCCGAGTACGGCGAACGCCTGCGCGCCGTCCGGGACGCGCTGCGGCGCGGCGAACCCCACCCGCGGTGGCTGCTCGTCCTGGACGGCGCGGACGACCCCGAGCAGATCCAGGACCTCGTACCCACCGGACCCGGCCATGTCCTGATCACCTCCCGCAACCCCGAGTGGACCGAGCACGGCTGCGCGGCCCTCGACGTCCCCCCGTACACGCTTCAGGAGTCCGTCGCCTTCGTCCGCCGCCGGGCCCCCCGCCTCACCCGGGAGGAGGCCGCCCGGCTGGCCGGGGCCCTGGACGGGCTCCCGCTCCTGCTCGACCAGGCGGCGGGCTGGCTGAGCGAATCCGCGATGCGGGTCGAGGAGTACATCGCACTGCTCGAAGAAGGCGCCGAACAGGACGTCCTCAGGGTGTCGGCCGACTTCCCGGTCGCCTTCCGGACCGCCTGGTCGCTCCTGCTGAACCGGCTCCGCGAGACCGCCCCGGAAGCCGTCGAACTGCTGGACCTCTGCTGCTTCTTCGCACCCGGCGCCATCCCCGTACCGCTGCTCGGATCCGTACCGCCGGAGGTGCTGCCCGAAAGGCTCGCCCGGCTGATGAACGATCCGGAGCTGTGGAACGGCGCACTGCGCCGGCTGCGCCGGTTCTCCGTCATCCGGGTGGAGTCCCGGGGGACCGAGGAGTCCGTCCACCTGCACCGCATGGTCCACCAGATCATCCGCAAGGACCTGCCCGAGCGGGAGCGTCGGGCGCTCGCCGAGGGGGCCGCCCGGGCGCTCGCCGCCGCCGACCCGGGCGACCCCTCGGACCCGCGCCACTGGCCCGCGTACGCCGCACTCACCACCCACCTCGAATGGGCGGAGGTCCTGGACAGCACGGACCCGCGGGTCCACCAGCTGGTCCTCAACTGCCTGCGCTACATGTACCTCTCCGGCGAGTACGGCAGCGGCATCCGGTTCGCCGCCCCGGCGATGCGGTCCTGGGAGAGCGCTCTCGGCGCCGCCGACCCGCGGATCTGGGCGCTGCGCCACCATTACGCCAATCTGCTGCGGGCCCTCGGCGACTACCGCAGCAGCGAGCGCGTCGAGCGCGCCACCGCGGACTCCCTGGCCGCCGAGCGCGGCGAACTGGACCTGGACCATCTGCGGGCCGCCGGCGGGCTCGCCGCCGATCTGCGCGGGCTCGGCCGCTACCAGGAGGCGGTGGAGCTGTCCGCGTCGATCCTGGAACGCGACCGCCGGCTCCTCGGCGCCGAGGACCCGCGCACCCTCAACGCGCAGAACAACCTGGCCGTCTCGCTGCGGCTCGTCGGCCGGTACGGGGACGCGCTCGCCCTGGACGAACACTGCCTGGAACTCCGCCGGGCGGTGCTCTCGCCGGACGCGCCGCCCGCGCTGTACTCGGAGCTCAACCTCGCCATGGACCTGCGGCTCCTCGGCCGGTACCGGGAGGCGGAACACGCGCTGCGGGAAACGGTCGACCACCATCTGCGGGTGCTCGGGGGCAACGCCCCGCAGACCCTGCGCGGCCGCTACCACCTGGCGCTGTGCCGGTACGAGACCAGAGGCGCCCCGGCCGTGCTGGAGGACCTGAACCGCATCAGGGCGGACGCCCTGCGCACCCTGGGCGAGTACGCCCCGCTCACCCTCATGATCAGCACCGGCACCGCGTCCGTGCGGCGGGAGGCGGGCGAACCCCGCGAAGCCCTGGACCTCCACGAACAGGTGGTGGCCGGCTACCGCAGCATGCTGGGCGACGAGCACCCGTACACCATCGGCACCCGGGGCAACCTGGGGCTGATGCGCTGGACGGCCGGCGACCGGGACCGGGGGGCCGAGGGCATCGAGCGGGCCGACGTCCGGATGGCCCGGGCCGTCGGCGACGGGCACCCCTGGGCGATCGGCTGGGCGCTGAACGTGGCGCTGGTGCGGCCCGCGGACCGGCGGCTGCCGGGGCGTACGAACAGCGCCCGGGCCGACGAGGCGCTGGGCCCCCGCCACCCGCTCGCCATGGCCTGCCGTCAGGTGGTCACCGCCGGCCCGGCGGACCCGCTTCCCCGGTTCTGGCCCTTCGAACCACTCGTCACCTGAGCCGGCACGGCCGAGGGGCCCGCCTCGCGAACGGATCGCGGGACGGGCCCCTCGGGCGTACGGGCTGCCGGTCAGGCTTCGAAGACCTCGTTGACCAGCTGGGTCTGCTCCGCCTGGTGGCGCTTGGCCGAGCCGACCGCCGGGGACGAGCCGCGCGGCCGCGAGATGCGGCGCAGGCGCTCGCCGTGCGGCACGTCCGCGCCGACGGCCAGGTCCAGGTGGTCGATCAGGTTCAGCGCGATGAACGGCCAGGCACCCTGGTTGGCCGGCTCCTCCTGGGCCCACAGGTACTTCGCCGCGTTCGGGTACTTGGCGATCTCGGCCTGGAGCTCGGCACCCGGCAGCGGGTACAGGCGCTCCAGCCGGATGATCGCGGTTTCCGTGTCGCCACGCTTCTGACGTTCCGCCTCAAGGTCGTAGTACACCTTGCCGGCGCAGAAGACGACCTTGCGGACGGCGCTCGGCTCGACCGTGTCGTCGCCGATGACCGGGCGGAAGCCGCCGGAGGTGAACTCCTCCACCTTCGACGCCGCCGCCTTGAGACGGAGCATCGACTTCGGGGTGAAGACGATCAGCGGCTTGTGGTGCGGGTTGTGCACCTGCCACCGCAGGAGGTGGAAGTAGTTCGACGGCAGGGTCGGCATCGCGACCGTCATGTTGTCCTGCGCGCACATCTGGAGGAAGCGCTCCGGGCGGGCGGACGAGTGGTCCGGGCCCTGGCCCTCGTAACCGTGCGGCAGCAGCAGCGTGACGCCGGAGGTCTGGCCCCACTTCTGCTCGGCCGAGGAGATGAACTCGTCCACGACGGTCTGCGCGCCGTTGACGAAGTCACCGAACTGGGCCTCCCAGATGACCAGCGACTCCGGGCGGGCCAGCGAGTAGCCGTACTCGAAGCCCATCGCCGCGTACTCGCTGAGGAGCGAGTCGTAGACGTTGTAACGGGCCTGGTCGTCCGTCAGGTAGAGGAGCGGGGTGTAGTCCTCGCCCGTGACCTGGTCCACCAGCACCGCGTGGCGCTGGCCGAAGGTGCCGCGGCGGCTGTCCTGGCCGGCGAGCCGGACCGGGGTGCCCTCCATCAGCAGCGAACCGATGGCCAGGGTCTCGCCCATGCCCCAGTCGATCGTGCCGTTCTCCACCGAGGCGGCACGGCGCTGCATCTGCGGCATCAGCCGCGGGTGCACGGTGATCGACTCGGGGATGTTGACCTGCGACTCGGCGATCCGCTTGACGACCTCGGCGGAGACCGCGGTGCTCACGGCGACCGGGAAGTGCGCCTGCGGGTCGGAGACATGCGGCTGCGCGGGCTGCGAGGTGGCCTCGCGGACCTCGGCGAACACCTTCTCCAGCTGGCCCTGGAAGTCCTGGAGCGCCTGCTCCGCCTCTTCCAGGGTGATGTCGCCGCGACCGATCAGGGACTCGGTGTAGAGCTTGCGCACCGAGCGCTTCTTGTCGATCAGGGTGTACATCTGCGGGTTGGTGAACTCCGGGTTGTCGCCCTCGTTGTGACCGCGGCGGCGGTAGCAGATGAGGTCGATCACGACGTCCTTGTTGAACGCCTGGCGGAACTCGAAGGCCAGCCGGGCGACCCGGACGACGGCCTCGGGGTCGTCGCCGTTGACGTGGATGATCGGCGCCTCGATCATGCGCGCCACGTCGGTGGCGTACATCGAGGAGCGCGAGGACTCCGGGGCGGCGGTGAAGCCGACCTGGTTGTTGATCACCACGTGCACGGTGCCGCCGGTGCGGTAGCCGCGCAGCTGCGACATGTTGAGCGTCTCGGCGACGACGCCCTGGCCCGCGAAGGCCGCGTCGCCGTGCAGGGCGACGGGCAGGACGGTGAAGTCCGTGCCGCCCTTGTTGATGATGTCCTGCTTGGCGCGGGCGATGCCCTCCAGGACCGGGTCGACCGCCTCCAGGTGCGAGGGGTTGGCGGCCAGCGAGACCTTGATCTGCTCGCCGTCCAGGCCGGTGAAGGTGCCCTCGGCGCCCAGGTGGTACTTCACGTCGCCGGAGCCGTGCATCGAGCGCGGGTCGAGGTTGCCCTCGAACTCGCGGAAGATCTGGGCGTACGACTTGCCCACGATGTTCGCCAGGACGTTCAGCCGGCCGCGGTGGGCCATGCCGATGACGACCTCGTCCAGGCGGGCCTCGGCGGCGGAGTCGATGACCGCGTCGAGCAGCGGGATGACGGACTCGCCGCCCTCCAGCGAGAACCGCTTCTGACCGACGTACTTGGTCTGGAGGAACGTCTCGAACGCCTCGGCGGCGTTCAGCCGGCGCAGGATGCGCAGCTGCTCCTCGCGCTCCGGCTTGGGGCGCGGACGCTCCACCCGGTCCTGGAGCCACTTGCGCTGCTTCGGGTCCTGGATGTGCATGAACTCGATGCCGGTGGTGCGGCAGTACGACTCACGCAGCACGCCGAGGATGTCGCGGAGCTTCATCATCGACTTGCCGGCGAACCCGCCGACCGCGAAGTCCCGCTCCAGGTCCCACAGGGTGAGGCCGTGCTCGGTGATGTCGAGGTCGGGGTGCTTGCGCTGGTGGTACTCCAGCGGGTCGGTGTCGGCCATGACATGGCCTCGGACCCGGTAGGAGTGGATCAGCTCGAAGACCCGCGCGGCCTTGGTGACGTCGTCGTCGTGCGAGGCGTCGATGTCCTTGAGCCAGCGGACCGGCTCGTAGGGGATGCGCAGCGCCTTGAAGATCTCGTCGTAGAACTCGTTCTCGCCGAGCAGCAGCTGGGAGAGGATGCGCAGGAACTCGCCGGACGCGGCACCCTGGATGACCCGGTGGTCGTAGGTCGAGGTCAGGGTCATGACCTTGGAGATGCCCAGCTTGTTCAGGGTGTCCTGCGAGGTGCCCTGGAACTCCGCCGGGTAGTCCATCGCGCCGACGCCCATGATGAGGCCCTGCCCGGGCATCAGGCGGGGCACCGAGTGGACGGTGCCGATGCCGCCGGGGTTGGTCAGCGAGGCGGTGACGCCGGTGAAGTCGTCCATGCCGAGCTTGCCGTTGCGGGCGCGCCGGACGATGTCCTCGTACGCCTGCCAGAACTCGAAGAAGTTGAGCGTCTCGGCCTTCTTGATGGCCGCGACGACCAGCTGGCGGTCGCCGTTCGGCTTCACCAGGTCGATGGCGAGGCCGAGGTTGACGTGCTCCGGCTTGACCAGGGTCGGCTTGCCGTCCTTCTCCGCGAAGGAGTAGTTCATGGCCGGCATGGTCTTGAGCGCCTGCACCATCGCGTACCCGATGAGGTGCGTGAAGGAGATCTTCCCGCCCCGGGCGCGCTTGAGGTGGTTGTTGATGACGATGCGGTTGTCGAAGAGCAGCTTCACCGGGACGGCGCGCACGGACGTGGCCGTGGGCAGCTCCAGCGAGGCGTTCATGTTCTTCGCGACCGCGGCGGACGGGCCGCGCAGCGTCACGTACTCGGGACCGGCCGGCGCCTCGGTGTCCGCGGCGGCCCTGGCCTTCGCGGCGGGGGCCTTGGCGGCCGGAGCCGGGGCGGCCTTCGCCGGAGCCTTGGGGGCGGCGGGCGCGGCCGGGGCCGCCTGGGCCGGTGCGGCGGGCGCCGCCGGGGCCTGGGCGGCGGGCTGTGCCGGGGCCGCCGGTGCGGTGGTGGGGGCGGCCGGGGCCGCGGGCGCAGCAGCCCCCGCGGCTGCGGCGCCGGTCTTGTCCGCCGTGCCGGTCTTGCCCGGCTTGTAGTCGGCGAAGAAGTCCCACCAGGCACGATCGACCGAATTGGGGTCCTGGAGGTACTGCTGGTAGATCTCGTCGACGAGCCACTCATTGGCGCCGAACGCCGCGGCCGGGTTGGTGCCCGGGCCGGCCTGGTCGGTCGAGATGCTCGAGTTACTGGGGGACTGAGACGACACGGCGGTGACCGCCCTCTTCCGCTTCGCAAGGTGATGGACAGCGGGAATCAAGGCTACGCCTCCGCGGCCGTTCCTTGCAGGCCGGGGAGGTCTTCGTCGTGCAAGTCACATCGGAAGCCGGGTTTCGGCACTGGAAATGGCGGGAAACAAGCATGGTTCCGCTTCACTCCGGGTACGCGAGGCCGCCGCGGCGGCCCCCTGGACCGTACCCCTTGAGAAGAACACGCAGAACGTGCCCTTCCGGTTCGAACCCTATGTCAACCTCGCTGTTGAGGAATCCCTGGAAGGGTGACGCGGATGCGGCAGCCGCGTGCAGATTCGGCCACGCCGATCCGGCCGCCGTGGAGATCCACCGCCCAGCGGGCGATGGCCAGGCCGAGCCCCGTACCGCCGTCGCTGCCCGGGCCGTGCGGGGATGCCACATCGCCCCGGTTGAACCGCTCGAAGACCCGGTGGCGCTCGGACTCGGGAATGCCCGGGCCCTCGTCCACCACCTCCAGAATCAGCGACTCGGCCTGCGGGCCGCGCCGGGCCAGCACCGTGACCCGGCCGTGCGGCGGGCTGTGCTTGACGGCGTTGTCGATGAGATTGGCCACCACCTGGTGCAGCCGCTCCGCGTCCGCGTGCGCGGTCAGCTCCGGCGGCGACACGTCCAGGTGCAGATGGACGTCCGTACGGGAGTGGTTGCCGGACCCGGAGGAGAGCCGGCGGTGCGCGGCGGCGAGGTTCGCCTCCTTCAGCACCCCGGACAGATAGGGCCACACCTCGAAGCGGTTGGCCTTCAGCGTGACGACGCCGTTGTCCAGCCGGGACAGGTCGAGCAGCGTCTCCACGAGACGGCCCAGGCGCTCCGTCTGTTTCAGCGCGGTCCGCATCGTCTCCGGATCGGCCGACGACACCCCGTCCACGACGTTCTCCAGGACGGCTCTCAGCGCCGCGATGGGCGTGCGCAGCTCGTGCGAGACATTCGCCACCAGCTCCTTGCGGTGCCGGTCCACGGCCGCCAGGTCGTCGGCCATCAGATTGATGGTCTGCGCCAGGTCGCCGAGTTCGTCGCGCCGGCCCGCGCCGTTGACCCGCCGCGTGTAGTCGCCGTGCGAGATCGACCGGGCCACCGCGCGCATCTCGTCCAGCGGCGCGGTCAGGCCGTGCGCCACGAACTGGGTGATCAGCAGGGTCGCGATGACCGAGAACACGGTGATGAACCGCAGCTCGGTCCGCGTACGGAAGGCCACCATGATCAGCCCGGTGGTGATGAACACCGAGACCACCACCAGGGTGCCCAGCTTGGCCTTGATCGAGAACGGCCGCAGCCCCGGTCCGGGCGAGGTCATGGCGCGGGGGTCTCCAGCGCGTAACCGACGCCGTGCACGGTACGGATGCGCTCCGCGCCGATCTTCCGGCGCAGCGCCTTGATGTGGCTGTCGACCGTCCGGGTGCCCGAGGCGTCCGCCCAGTCCCACACCTCGGCGAGCAGCTGCTCCCGGGAGAGCACCGCGCGCGGGGTGTTGGCCAGGCAGACCAGCAGGTCGAACTCGGTCGGGGTCAGATGCACGTCGTCGGCGCGGACCCGGACCCGGCGCTGCGCGTGGTCGATCTCCAGCTCGCCGAGGCGGAGTATGCCGCTGCGCGGCGTCACCGCGGCCAGCGCGGCCCGCTCCACCCGGCGCAGCAGCACATGCACCCGGGCGGCCAGCTCGCGCATCGAGAACGGCTTGGTCATGTAGTCGTCGGCGCCGACCCCGAGCCCGACGAGCATGTCCGTCTCGTCGTCGCGCGCGGTCAGCATCAGCACCGGCACCGGCCGCTGGGCCTGGACCCGGCGGCAGACCTCCAGGCCGTCGAAGCCGGGCAGCATGATGTCGAGCACCATCAGGTCCGGCTGCCATGCCTCGGCCGCGTCCACGGCGGCCGGGCCGTCCAGCGCGGTCTGCACGAGAAAGCCCTCCGCCCGCAGCCGGGCGGCAATGGCATCGACGATCGTGGCGTCGTCCTCGACCACCAGCACCCGGCGCTGCGCGCCCGGGGTGGCCGCGACGCCGGTGTGGGTGGTGTGTGTCTGTTCCATCGCCCCGCCCCTGCCCGTTCTCACGGAGGCCATTCCCCCGGACGTACGGTTTTCGTTCGTGAATTTCGTGGGTGATCCCGCTACCGGTCAGCAGCGTAGAGGCAGCGGAGGCTTTCCGGCTACGCAGGGTGCAAGGCCGGACCGCCCCGCGCGGCCCCCGGACAGGGCGGAGTGTCGCGCTTGTGGGCCTTGGCCCCGGGGCGTTCGGGGGCTTTCGATACCCGCCGGGGGGATCTCAGTCGCCCCGGACTGCGAGATGGACCACGTCCGGCACACCTCGGGCAACGCCCACTTCTTCCGCCCGTACCCCCTGGAACCCGGCATTCCGTAGGGCCTGGTCGAATGCGGCGGACGGTTGCGCGGACCAGACGGCGAGCACCCCGCCCGGGTTGAGCCGCGCCCGGCAGTCCGCGAGCCCGGCGGGGGAGTAGAGGTCGTCGTTGTCCTCGGTGACCGTCCAGTCCGGCCCGTTGTCGATGTCCAGACACAGTGCGTCGTAACGGTCCGTAGTCGTACGCAGATACGCGACGAGGTCGGTCGTCAGGATCTCCGTACGGGGGTCGGCGAGCGCGGGCCCCGAGATCCGGTCCAGCGGCCCCCGCCGGTGCCAGTCCACGATCGCCCCCTCCCGCTCGGCGACCGCGATCCGGCCCCACCGGGGCTCGCCGGCGGCCCGGGCGAGCGAGAACCCGACCCCGAGCCCCCCGATCAGCACCGCGGGCGCGGTGCGGCCGGCCGGCAGCGCGGCGAGCGCGGCGTCGACCAGCAGCCGCTCGGACCGCCCGTCCGAGGTGTCCATCAGGAAGCACCCGTTGGCGATGATCTCGAAGTCCTCCCCGCGCCGCCGGAGGACGACCTCCCCGTACGGTCCCTCGCGGCGGTCCAGGGTGACGGGGGCGTTGGCGTCGGGGCCGAACGTGTGGGGCATGGCACTGATCTCCGGTGGCCGGGGCGGACTGTCCCCGCCATCCTGTCGCGCGGGGGCGGGCGGGGGCCAGCGGGTTCGTACGAGGGACCGCCTCGGTCAGCCGCCTTCGCGGCGCGCCCCGCGTACCGCGTAGAGCGCCGCCCCCGCCGCGAACGCCGCCGCCGCGACGGCCCACGCCCACACCTGCGGCCCCGGCTGCATCGGCCAGGCCCACACGGACGCGGCTCCGCCCGGGGCGCGCGGCGCGGCCAGATAGACCGCGCCGGTGTACACGGTGACCGGCAGCCAGCTGAGCCGGGCCCCGATCAGGGCGGCCGCGGCGGCCGTGATCCCGGTCGCGCCGAGCACATTGCGCACCATGCCGGGCGCGCCGAACGCCTCCGGGTGCCCGGGGACGGCCAGCGCGAGGGCGGCGGCGGCCGGGACGGTGAGCGCGAGCAGGTGCGCCAGCCGTCGGGGCCACCAGCGCCGGACCGCCGTCCGGTCGAGCTCGTCGGCGGCGGCGTACAGGCTCGTGCCGATGGCCGACGCGGCCAGCAGCGGCGCGAGGACCAGGACGGGGACGCGGGCGCTGTGGTCGAAGGTCGGCTGTGCCTGGATCCAGTGGGCGGCCCAGGCGGCGAGCAGGGCCGTGCAGGCCACGGCGGCCGCGGTACGGGGGAGGGCGCGGGAGCGGAGATAGAGGACGGGGAGGCTCACAGGACCGGCACCTCCGAGGGGTCGCAGCTGGTGCGCGTGGCCATGTAGCGGCCGAGCCAGGCGCGGCGCTCGGCGTCGGGCATGGCTTCGAGGCGGCGGAACTCGGGGGACTCCTCGTCACCGGGGACCGACGCGGAGGGGCCGTTGAGCCAGCTCGCGACAGCGTGGTCCGTCGTCCGAACCCGACCGTCGTCGGCGTCCATGGAGTCCGAACCGTGGCATCCCCGGTCCGTCAAGTGGTAACCCACCTGCCAGGCGTAGTCCTCCGTGTGCTGCAACCGTCCACGCAGGAGGTACCAGCCTGCGTTCGGCGTTGGAATCCATGTGTCGTCGGGGCGTTGCTCGGGAAGGCGGTCGACGTAGCGCTCGGGTGCGCCCCGCACCCCCTCCAGCCGCCCGGTCAGCTCCGACAGCGCCTCGGCGACCTGGGGCAGCAGGTGCTTCTGGCGCCCGCTCAGGCATATCTGCGGGCTCCCCTCCGTGCAGGCGAGGTGGTGGGCCGCCGGGTCGTCCCGGAACAGGCCGTCGCCCGTGGACACGACCAGCGGGGCGACGGCGGCCGCCACGGCGAGCGGTACGAGAGCGGTGAGCCGGCGCCGGGCCGCGACGGCGGTGAGCGCGGCGGCCGCGAGTCCGCCGGTCCAGGCCACCATGGCGGGGGCGAACCACCACACGGGCAGCTGGTCCCACAGCGCGTACTGCTCGGCCGGGTCGAGGTACCGCGCCGGGGATTCCGAGTAGTTCGGCACCCCGAGCACCAGGTACATCAACGCGGCGAGCACGGGCGCGGCCAGCCGCCACCGGCACAGCACGCCGACGGAGAACCCGAGCAGCGCCACGGCCGCCAGGAAGGCGGCGTCCACGACGACGAGCGAGGGAAGCGGGCCGCCGCCGCCCGCGTACGGCCAGGTGGCCCCCAGCGCCCCGGCCAGCGCGACCACGTACCCGGCGACCGCCCACAGCGCGAGCGGCAGCGCGGCCACCGCCATGCGCCGCCACCGCGCACGCGGCGTCGAGCGCCACAGCTCATCGGTGGCGCGCCGGTGGTCGCGGGCGCCCTGCCAGCAGGCAGCCGCGGCCACCAGCGGGCCCGCGAGCAGGGTGGCGCCGGAGTGCAGGAGGCTCTGGGTCTCGATCCAGTCGCCCTGCCAGTCGTCGGCCTTCGCGGCCATGGTCACGCCGAGCGTGAGCGCGGTGGACAGCCCGGTCCACGGGCCGATACCGCGCCGCGCCTCGGCCCGCAGCGGGGGGCTTGGGGTCTTGCGCCGTACGGGGGCTTCGGTGACGGTCATCGGGCGCCCGCCGTCGCCCGGTGGGAGCGCAGGGCCGTCGTGTATCCGCGCTCGATAGGGCTGCCGTGGAGCGCGTCCGGATCGTCGTCGTCCTTGCCGAGGGCCGCCAGCTCGTCCGTCGTCCCCCGGTACGCGACGCGGCCCGCCTCGATCAGCGTCACGTCCTCGCAGGCCGCCACCACGTCCTCCACCAGGTGTGTGGAGAGGATGACCGTCGCGTCCTTCCCCAGGTCCCGCATCAGGGCCCGGAACTCGACGCGCTGTTCCGGGTCGAGCCCGGCGGTCGGCTCGTCCAGGAGCAGCAGCTCCGGTTCGTTGACGATCGCCTGGGCGATGCCGACGCGCCGGACCATGCCGCCGGACAGCGTCTTCATCCGGGAGTCGATCCGGTCGGCAAGACCCACGCGGTCCACCGCGCGCTCCACGGCGGCGGCCGCCCGGGTCCCGTCCATTTCCTTGAGCCACGCCACATAGGCGACGAACTCGCGGACGGTGAACCCGGCATAGTGCCCGAACTCCTGCGGCAGATAGCCCAGCCTGCGCCGGACCTCCGCCCGGGCGCGGTGGTCGGACGCCGCCCCCACGTCGGCGCCCAGCAGCTCGATCCGCCCGGCGTCCGGCGCGGTGGCCGTGGACAGGACCCGGATCAGCGAGGTCTTGCCGGCGCCGTTGGGGCCCAGGAGCCCGTGCACTCCGGGCCCGAAGGCGAGATCGACGGCGTCCAGGGCGGTCCGGCGGCGGTGCCGCACCGTCAGCCCCGACGCTCTCACGGTGCTGATCGCGCTCATGACGTCTCCAGATGGTCGAAGGATCGGCGGCGCAGGACGAGCAGCGCCGCACCGAGCACGGCCGCCACCGCCCACGCGCCCTGTGCGGGCAGCCCCGCGAAGTAGCGGAGCGCCGTCGGCGTTCCGTCGAGCAGTGCGGCCGGGGAGGTGTCGAGCGCCGGTACGGTGACGGCGGCCGCCCACCCCGCCGCGACGACGAGCGCCGAGGTGCGGCAGCCGACGTACGAGCCGAGCCCCAGCGCCGCGAGCGTCAGCGCGAGCCCGGGCAGCAGCCAGGCCAGGGGCCCCGGCCCGCCGGCCGACGCGGGCAGCACCAACCAGGCCAGCGCGAGCACCGGAACGGTCACCCCGAGCACCGCGGCCGTCCTGGCCAGCAACAGCCGCAGTCCGCCGCCGGGCGAGGTGGCGATGATCTCGTGCAACGGGTCGGCGGAGCGCCCGTACGAAACCCCGACCCCGGCAAGCGGCAGCACAGGCGCGACAAGCAGCAGCAACGCCCGCACCGCCCCACCGAACCCACCCCCGTACGCCAGCGCGACGGCCGCGCACACCACCAGCGCCAGGGCCCCGGTCCACGGCCCCCGCAGGGCGGGCCCGGCCGCCCACCACACCCGGCCGACGTGGTGGCGCCCGGGCAGACGGCGCCAGGCGGCCCCGGGCCCCACACCGAGCGCCCGACGCCGCGCCCCCGCCGCCGGAACCGGCCGCGCCGCCGCCTCCGCCAGGACCGCCGTCCGGATCGCGTCCAGCGCCATGGCCCCGGCCCCCCGGTCGCGTACCGCAGCCGACACGCGTTCCGCGCAGTCCGTGCAGGACTCGACGTGTCTCTCCACGGACCAGGCGTCCGGTTCGGGGGTGGTGCCTGCCGCGTAGCGGAGGGCGAGGACGTTCGTTACGTGCCAGGTCTTCATGCCGTGCCTCCCAGGGGGCCGGTCTCCGCGGTCAGCCGGTCGAGGGCGGTGCGTAGTTCGCGGCGGGCGCGCATGGCTCGGGTCTTGACCGTGCCCTCGGGTATGCCGAGGAGCCGGGCGGCCTCTCTGGTGGTGAGGCCGTCGACCACCGTGGCCCGCAGGACCTCCCGGAGTTCGGGGGAGATGCGGTCGAGCGCGGCGCCCACGTCGCCGTATTCCAGGCCGGCCAGGACGCGGTCCTCGGCGGATGGTGCGGGGGAGGTCCAGCGGGTGTCGCCCGCCTGTCCGGCCGCTGCCGCGCGTTCCGTACGGGCCCGGGTGCGCTGGGCGTCGACCAGGCGCCGGGCGGCGATCACCCAGAGCCAGCCGCCCGCCGCCGTGCCCCGGTGCGCGGCGGCGGAGCGCCAGACCGTCACGAAGGTGTCCTGGACGACCTCCCGTACGGTCTCCGGGTCCGGGCAGCGGCGGCCCAGCCGGACGAGAAGCCAGCCGGCGTGCCGGTCGTAGAACGCGGCCAGGGCGGCCGTGTCCCCCTGCGCGACGGCACGCAGCAGCGCCTCGTCGGTCCGGTCGTCCCCCGAGGGGCGCAAGTCGCTCACACCCCCTCTATCGGCGGTCGCCCGCCGACCGGTTCACGCGCCCGGCGGCGCCGTGAACCGTACGGCCGAGGCAGGCGTGGTGACGTCCGCGTCCGCGCTGATCGCCCAGGCGGCGACCCGGGAGACAACGGCGGCGGGCACCGCTGCGCTGATCCCGGGCGCGGGCGGGACGTCGTGCGTGGCGTGGGCGTCGTGCGGGAGGACGGCCCGGTAGCCCAGCTCCAGGGCGGTGCGGGCCGTCGCCTGGACGCACATCTCCGACATGACGCCGCAGACGGCCAGCGATTCGACGCCCGCCTCCGTCAGCACGGCGCCCAGGGACGTGTCCTTGAAGCCGTCGTCCCAGGTCTTGCGGATCACGGACTCCCGGGGCCCGGCCCCGACGGGCAGATGCAGCGCCCAGCCCGGCGTGTACGGCTCGTCGCCCGACCCGGGGTCGCCGTCGTTCTGGAGGTGGACGACGACCGCGCCCGCCCGCCGGGCCCGCGCCAGCAGCCCCGCCGTACGGTCCAGCAGCACACCGGCCCCGGGGACGGCCCCCGCGCCGGTCACCCCGTCCTTCTGCACATCCACGACGATCAGGGCCTGCACGGGGAGCGGGGTCTCGGTCATGCGGCCATCCTGTCCGGTGCGGGGCCGGCGCTCCACGGAATATCGGGGCCGCCGCGCAGGGGCCCGCCGCTCAGGGCCGGGGCATAAGCGTCCCGCGCAGCTGGTTGATCCCCGTGTGCCAGGGCCCGTCCTCCGCTTCCTCCCAGAGCTCCAGCGCCTCGGACGGTTCCGTCAGGACCCGGTCCAGCGCCCGGAGCGCGAGTTCGCGCAGGCCGGTCAGGTCCGGAAGGGGCTCGTCCGGGCCGTACGCGGAGTCGGCGGGGGCACCCCCGGGGCACTGCGCCGCGACCAGGGCGGCCGCGGCTATCGCCTCGTTGGCCACGTCCGAGTCCAGGTAGTCGGTGGTGCCGGCCGTCTCGGCCAGCGCGGCCCGGACCATCCCCTCGCGCGCCTCCGGTGCGGCGTCGTCCAGCCCTCCGCACCAGTCGGCGGCGGTGTCGTTGTCGAACGGGCCCACGTCCCACGTACCCATATGCGTCTCCTTGCCGAATCGATCTCCACGCATCGTGACAGGCACCACTGACAACGGGCCCATGCCTGATCGCTCAGAGCGAACAGCCCCGGGGAACATTGCGGGGCTCACAAGCATTGAGTCGGTATAGCTCAACTTGACTGCCGAAGGGGAGATCATGGCTACTGAGTCCACTGCCGTCACACCACTCACCCTGCCCGTGCTGCCGCTTGACGACGAGGTCGTGCTGCCGGGAATGGTGGTGCCGCTGGACCTGTCGGACACCGAGGTGCGCGCCGCCGTGGAGGCCGCGCAGGCCGCCGTCCGGGAGGGCGGGGGCAAGCCCGAGGTGCTGCTCGTCCCGCGCATCGACGGGACGTACACCGGGATCGGTGTCCGCGGCACCGTCGAGCAGGTGGGGCGGCTCTCCGACGGTGACCCGGGCGCCCTCATCCGGGGCCGCGACCGGGTCCGTATCGGAGCGGGCACCGGCGGCCCCGGTGCCGCCCTCTGGGTGGAAGGGGTCCGGGTGGGCGAATCCGTCCCCGACCCCCTGCCCGGGTCCGTCGCCGAGCTGGTCAAGGAGTACAAGGCGCTCGCCACCAGCTGGCTGAAGAAGCGCGGGGCCTGGCAGGTCGTGGACCGGGTGCAGCAGATCGAGGGCGTCTCCGCGCTCGCCGACAACTCGGGGTACTCGCCCTTCCTCACCACCGCCCAGAAGGTCCGCCTCCTGGAGACCACCGACCCGGTCGCCCGGCTGAAGCTGGCCATCCAGTGGCTGGGTGAACACCTCGCCGAGCAGGACGTCGCGGAGTCCATCGCCAAGGACGTCCAGGAGGGCGTCGACAAGCAGCAGCGCGAGTTCCTGCTGAGGCGCCAGCTCGACGCCGTACGCAAGGAACTCTCCGAGCTCAACGGCGACGCGGAGGACGAGTCCGACGACTACCGGGCCCGTGTCGAGGCCGCCGACCTGCCCGGGCACGTCCGGGAGGCCGCGCTCAAGGAGGTCGACAAGCTGGAGCGCGCCTCCGACCAGAGCCCCGAGGGCTCCTGGATCAGGACCTGGCTCGACACCGTCCTCGAACTGCCCTGGACCGAGCGCACCGAGGACGCCTACGACATCAAGGGCGCCCAGGCGATCCTGGACGCCGAGCACGCCGGCCTCCAGGACGTGAAGGAGCGCATCACCGAATACCTCGCGGTCCGCAAGCGCCGGGCCGACCGCGGCCTCGGCGTCGTCGGCGGCCGGCGCGGCGGTGCGGTGCTGGCCCTGGTGGGGCCGCCCGGCGTCGGCAAGACCTCGCTCGGGGAGTCCGTCGCACACGCCATGGGCCGCAAGTTCGTCCGCGTCGCGCTCGGCGGTGTCCGGGACGAGGCGGAGATCCGCGGCCACCGGCGTACGTACGTCGGGGCGCTGCCCGGACGCATCGTGCGCGCCGTCAAGGAGGCCGGCTCGATGAATCCGGTCGTCCTCCTGGACGAGATCGACAAGGTCGGCTCCGACTTCCGGGGCGACCCGGCCGCCGCCCTTCTCGAAGTCCTCGACCCCGCGCAGAACCACACCTTCCGCGACCACTACCTGGAGGTCGAGCTCGACCTCAGCGACGTCGTCTTCCTGGCCACCGCCAACGTCCTGGAGGCCATCCCGGAAGCCCTGCTGGACCGCATGGAGCTGGTCAGGCTCGACGGCTACACCGAGGACGAGAAGGTCGTCATCGCCCGTGACCACCTGCTCCCGCGCCAGCTGGAACGGGCCGGTCTGGAGAAGGACGAGGTCGCCCTGGACGAACCGGCGCTGCGCAAGCTGGCCGGCGAGTACACCCGCGAGGCCGGCGTACGGAATCTGGAGCGCGCCGTCGCCCGGCTGCTGCGCAAGGTCGCGGCCCAGAGCGAGCTGGGCGACCGCGCGCTGCCGTTCACGGTCGGCGCGGACGACCTGCGCGGCCTCATCGGCCGCCCGCACCATGTGCCCGAGTCCGCCCAGGACCCGGCCGAGCGCCGTACGTCGGTGCCCGGCGTGGCCACCGGGCTCGCGGTGACCGGGGCCGGCGGGGACGTCCTCTTCGTGGAGGCGTCGCTGGCCGACCCGGAGACCGGGGCATCCGGTCTCACCCTCACCGGCCAGCTGGGCGACGTCATGAAGGAGTCCGCGCAGATCGCGCTCAGCTTCCTCCGGTCGCACGGCGCGGAGCTGGAGCTTCCGGTCGCGGACCTCAAGGACCGGGGCGCGCACATCCACTTCCCGGCGGGCGCGGTCCCCAAGGACGGCCCGAGCGCGGGCATCACGATGACGACCGCGCTGGCCTCGCTGCTCTCCGGCCGGCTGGTCCGCACGGATGTGGCGATGACCGGTGAGGTCTCGCTGACCGGGCGGGTGCTGCCGATCGGCGGCCTGAAGCAGAAGCTCCTGGCCGCGCACCGGGCGGGCATCACCACCGTGGTGATCCCCAAGCGGAACGAGGCCGACCTGGACGACGTCCCGGCCGAGGTGCTGGAGACCCTGGAGGTCCACCCGGTCACCGACGTCCGCCAGGTCCTGGAGATCGCCCTGGCCCCGGCCACGGCGGAGCGCCGGATTCCGGCGGCGCAGGCCGCGTAACGGCGGCGACGGCAGCCACGGACGCGGAACGGCCCGGACGCGCGGGCCGTTCCGCGTACCGCCGCGCCCGGCTCCGTACCGGACCTACGGGCGGTAGATCGTGCCCGGCACCGGCTCGGCGGGAGCCATCAGCTGGGGGACCGTCACGAAGGTGTAGCCCTGCTTCTTCAGGGTGTCGATGATCCCGGGCACGGCCGGCACGGTGCCCTTGTAGATGTCGTGCAGCAGGATGATGCCGTCCTTGCTCGCCTGGTCGACTATCCGCTTCTTGATCAGCGCGGAGTCGGTGGTCGAGTAGTCCTTGGCGGTGGCGCTCCACAGGATCTGGGAGAGCCCGAGGTCCTTGCAGATGCCGGAGATCGTGTCGTCGGTGCGGCCCTGCGGCGGGCGCATCAGCCGGGGCTTCTTGCCGGTGATGTCCGCGATCGCGTTCTGCGTCTTCTCCAGCTCGGCGCGTATCTCGGCCGGCTTCCGGTCGGTCAGGATCTTGTGCGACCAGGTGTGGTTGGCGATCTCATGGCCCTCGGCCGCGAGCCGCCGCACGGTCTCCGGGTGCTTCTTCACGTGGTTCTTGCCGAGCAGGAAGAACGTCGCGTGGACCTTCTTCTCCTTGAGGATGTCCAGCAGACGGGGCGTGTCCTCGGCCGGGCCCGCGTCGAAGGTCAGGGCGATGCACTTGGCCTTGCGGCAGTCCACCGGGCCCATTGGCGCCTTGGCGTCCGACGCGGCGTCGTCGCGGGCCGAGGCGGGCGCGGTGGTCTCCATCGCGCAGCCGCTCAGGGTGAGCGTGAGCGCTGTCACAAGAGCGGCGGCCAACCCCGTACCGATGGACTTCCTCTTACTGGGCACGGCGTGCCACTCCCTCTGGTGAACGGACGCACTGGTGTGCGACCTGGAACGATGACTATACCTGTGATGTATACACCGGGTTCATAGTGGGGTGTCCGGGACGCGAAGAAGCCCGGCGACGGGGGATGTCACCGGGCTTCGCGCCGTACGGGGAGGCCGGCGCCGCTATCCGTTGGCGAGTGCCTGTACGCGGTCGAGGGCGCCGTTGAAGTGGTTGTGGTCGCCCACCGTCGGACCGGAGGACGTGTACTGCCAGATCGTGTAGAAGCCCCAGCCGGCCGGGAGCTCGCCGACCGTGGTGTTGTAGCGGGCCACCCAGAGCGGGTTGGTGGTCGCGAAGCCGGCGTTGTTGCCGGTGCAGTCCTTCCACCAGCTGGTCGCGGTGTAGATCACCGCGTCGCGCCCGGTGCGCGCCTTGTACGTGTTCACGAAGTCACGTATCCACGCGACCATCTGGGCCGCGCTCTTGCCGTAGCACTGCGCGCCGTACGGGTTCCACTCGATGTCGAGCACGCCCGGCAGGGTCTTGCCGTCCCTGGACCAGCCGCCCCCGTGGTCCACGAAGTAGTTGGCCTGGACGGCGCCGCTCGTGGTGTCGGGCGTGGCGAAGTGGTACGCGCCGCGGATCATCCCGACGTTGTACGAGCCGTTGTACTGCTGCGCGAAGTAGGGGTTCCGGTAGTACGTCCCCTCGGTGGCCTTGGTGTAGGCCCACTTCACACCGCTGTTCCAGAGCGTCGGCCAGGCGACGTTGCCCTGGTAGCTGGCCACGTCCACGCCCTCGGTCTGGACGGCGCGGCTCTCGATGGGCAGGCCGCCCTTGCCGTCGTGGGCGATGACGCCCATGCCCATGGTGGCGGTGCCGCGCGCGGGTGCGGTGGGGTCGCCGCCCGCCGCGTTCGAGGCGCCGGGAAGCGCGATGAGGAGGGAGAGGGCTGCGAGCAGGGTGCCGGCCGCGGCGAAGCGCGAGCGGCGGGACTTCGTGGAGCCGGATCTGTGCACGGGCATTGCGTGCCTCCGAGAGCTCGGTGGGGGGATCTGCCGACCCGGGAGGCGCCGCACGGCGACCCCGGCGGCATGCCATGGTGTGGACATGCCATGCATGACGCTACGCACGTAGACCCGTGCCGGGAAGGGGGGCTGGACGGCGCCGTTGGTCTACTCCTGCGAAATACTGGCGGAGCTGCGGCGATGGCCGTCGGCGGAAGAAACTTTCATCTGCGGGAAAGCTCTTGAGGGGAGTTGACGTGCACGGGAGTGAAAGCGGGCGTAAACCCGGCGCTACCGGAGGAAGTGGTGTGGACCACGAATTCCTCGCCCTGGAGCTGGAGTTGGCCGTCTTTCTGCGCCGCGCGCGGGCCAATTCCGGCGAGATGGCACGCGAGGTCCATCCCGAACTGGAGGCGGCCGCCTACGGCCTCTTCGTACGCCTGGAATCCGCCGGCCGGCAGCGGGCCACCGATCTCGCCGCCTACTTCGGCGTCGGCAAGGCCACCATGAGCCGGCAGCTCCGCGCCCTGGAAGCGCTCGGCCTGGTGGCGCGCGAGCCCGATCCGGCCGACGGGCGCGCGTTTCTCGTGCACCTCACCGAGGAAGGGCTGGCCCGCTTCCGGAGCGTCCGCGACGCCCGCCGCGACCGCTACGTCCGCAAGCTGGCCGACTGGGACCGCGCCGAGGTCGCGGAACTCGCCCGCCTGCTGCACCAGCTGAACGCGCGCGCCGAGGACTGAGCGCGCGGGGTGCGCGATGCCTCACAGCCGTACGTACGCCGCCGTCGCGTCGTCGTGGGTCTTGCCCCGGAGATGCTTACGCTCCGTGTCCGCGTCCTCCAGGGCGCGGACCCGGTCGATCAGCGCCTGCGGGCCCTCCTTCTCCAGGATTCCGAGGCATGCCGCCCAGTCGCCCTCGCCGAACATCTCCGTCCAGCGGCTCGCCCCGTCCGTCAGCGCCGCCAGGGCCCGCACCCCGGCGCGCGGCGTCCGCCCGGTGACCGCGCGCTCCGCCACGGCCGGGTCGGCGGCGGCCGTGAAGAAGCCGCCCTCCTTGTTGCGCGCCCGGGCGTCCGCCACCGCGTCCGACACCAGAAACTCCCGGGGCAGCCGGTCGAGCCGGTCGTCCAGCACCGCGCGGACGTCCCCGGCGGGCGAGGCGAGCAGCAGCACCGAATCGGACAGCACCAGGTGCTCCACCTCGGCCTCGTCCCAACGCACCACGACGACGGTTGCCTGCGGCGTACGTACGTGAGAAAGGTCACAGGTCGAGCGGTGAGCGTCCGCGGTGCGCCGGATGGACTCCGCGAGGACCTCCCGCAAGGTCAGATCCCGCCGCGAACCGGACAGTTCAACCAGGGCCCCACCCAGCCGGGCGGTGAACCACGGAACCGGGTGCACACAACCGGCATCGCCCTTCGGCGGGGTCACACCGTCCAGCAGCACCAGCCCGCCGCCCCGACCGGAGGCGGGGAGGACCGAGGCCGTCCAGTCCTCGTTCGGGCGGTCCGGAGCGCCGGGGGCGGTCGCGAGTTCGATACGCATACGGTCAGTCTGCACGATGCCTTCACCGTGCCTGCACCGCACCGCGATTGGTGTGTACCAGCAGGTCAGAAGCGTGACGGGGCGGAAGGAGCCCCTCCGCCCCGAGATGCGGGCGGGCATCCTGCCAAAGCCCGGGCGGAAGTTCCAGCCGGTGTCCACGCATGGCGCCGGGTCCCGCCGGGGAGACTTGTTCGCCAACTCCGGAGTGTTGTTCACTCGTTCGTGTGGCGGAGCGGTTGATGCGCGCCCCCTCCTGAAAAGCACTGGAATGGTCGGAAGCCGTACCAGGGGGCGGGACGCTCGTTCATGTGACCGTGCGTCACCTCTGCTTCAAGGGCGGACGAGTCGAGATTGCGAGCACCGGTGCAGAAGAAGCGGCCTCGGAGCAAGGGCGGCAGCAACAGCGGTTCCGAGGCGGCGCCGACGGACCGGGCCGAGGGCGGTCGCCGTGTACGCGTCCGCAGCCGGCTGGTCGCGGGTGTCGCCGTCGTCGGGATCACCGCCATAGCGGCGGGGACACCGGCCGTGCTCGCCGCCTCGTCCGACCTCACCGACTCGCAGCACCTGGTCACCCTCGCCCAGCTGAACCAGCAGGCGATTTCCCTGGCCCACTCCCTCGCCGACGAGCGCGACGAGGTCACCGTCTACATCGCGGGCGGCCGGGACGGCGAGCCGGGCGACCGGGGCGCCCGCGTCGACCAGCAGGTGGACGAGATCCGGGCGGCGGCCCCGGCCGACCTCCTGCGCGACCTCTCCACCGTCCCGTCCCTGCGCCGCGACGCGATCAGCGGCAAGGGCACGGCCCTGGAGGCCCATCGGGCGTACTCCGAGGTCATCGCCAAACTCCACGGCCTCGCCGACCAGCTCGCCCGCTCCACCCCGCCGCGCGCCGCCGACGCCACCCGCACCCCGCAGGCGCTCGGCCGGGCCACCGAGGAGGCGTCGGCCGCCCGGGGGCTGCTGCTCGCCGCGCTCGCCGTGCCCCGCCCGGAGCCGGCGCCGCCGCGCACCGACCCGTTCACCGGGCTGCCCGTGCAGAGCGAGGACGAGGGCGAGACCAAGGAGGACCGCACCCGGGACGAGCTGAGCGCCGCCGCCCAGCGGGCCCGGGTCGGCGAACTCTCCGCGCTCGCCGACTTCGACCAGTCCGCCGGCGCCACCGCCCGCGACAAGCTGGCCTCCACCGTCACCGGACCCGAGGTCAACAGCGCCGAGAAATACCTCGCCGAGCTGACCGACCGCCCCGAGCTCTCCGACGACGACCTGAAGGTCAGCGGCAAGAAGGTCGCCGCGGCCCTCACCGCCCGCGTCGACCGGATGCGCTCCGTGGAGGCCGCGCTCGGCACCACCCAGGTCCGGGGCCTCGAACAGCTCCGCGACGACGACGTCACCGCCCTGGAACTGCGCATCGCGCTCCTCGGCGGCTGCTTCCTCGTCGCGGTCGCCGTCTCCACCGCCGTCGCCCGCACCCTCACCCAGCCGCTCGCCGTGCTCCGGATCGGCGCCGCCCGCCTCGCCGCCGAACCCGCCACCGCCGAGCCGGTCCGCTACACCGGCCGCAACGACGAGTTCGCCCAGACCGTCCGCTCCATCAACGCCCTGCACGGCCGCCTGCGAGAGCTGCTTCAGCAGTTCGACGGGCGCTTCGAGAACCTGGAGACCGAGCGCGCCGAACTGCTCGCCGGACGCGAGGCCCTTACGGTGCAGCGCGCCGAACTCCAGGTGCACGCGGCGGACCTCGCGACCCAGCTGGAGAAGCTGAGGAACACCGTCCACCACACCTTCGTCAACCTCTCGCTGCGCACCCTCGGCCTGGTCGAACGGCAGCTCGGCGTCATCGAGTCCCTGGAGGAGCGCGAGCAGGACCCGGAACGGCTCGCCACCCTCTTCAAGCTCGACCACATGGCCACGGTCATGCGCCGCCACAGCGAGAACATGCTGGTCCTGGCGGGCGCGGACCACGGCCACGGCCACCCGGGCCCGATCCCGCTGGTCGACGTCCTGCGCGCGGCCGTCAGCGAGATCGAGCGGTACGAGCGGGTCACCATCCAGTCCCTGCCGCCGCACGCCCAGGTCGCCGGGTTCGCCGCCGACGACCTCAGCCATCTGGTCGCGGAGCTGCTGGAGAACGCCACCTCGTTCTCGCCGCCCGACTCTCACATCCAGCTCTCCGGCTGGCTCCTGGAGAGCGGCGAGGTGATGCTCTCCGTCCAGGACGAGGGCATCGGCATGTCCGCCGTACGGATGGGCGAACTCAACACCCGCCTCGCCGACCCGGCCCTCTTCGAGGCCGGCGAGCAGAACGCGGACGGGGCCGGGCTCGGCCTCCAGGTCACCTCGCTGCTCGCCGCCCGGCACGGCGTACGCGTGGAGCTGCGCGAGCAGAAGGGGAGCGGGGTGACCGCGGTCGTCGTCCTCCCGGGGGCCCTGCTGCCCAAGGCCCTCCCGGCGGCGACACCCCCACCCGTAACCGCCCCGGGCGACGCCCCCACGCTGAACCTCCCCGGCTCGGTCGCCGAGGCCAACTCCAACACCCTGCCGGGGCGCGGTGCGCCCACCTCGGACGACCCGATGATCGCGGCGGCGGAACGGGCCCTGGCGGAGGCGCCGGATGCGCCGGAGGGCCCTGAAGCCGATGTGACCCCCGAGCCGGAGCCCGCCCCCGAGCCGGAGCCCGAGGCCGACCCCGAGCGCACCCTCCAGGTCCGCCTGCCCAAGCCGCCGCAGGCGGCGGACGCGGCAGATCCGGCGGACGCCGGCCCCTACGCCATCGGCCCCGACCGCCACGAGCGCGCCGCCGACGAGGCCCCGGCCCCCGTGACCACCGAGGCCCCCGCGCCGGCGGACGCCGTGCCCGCCCCCCGTCGGCCCGAGGCCGACCCGGTCACCGACAAGGGGCTGCCCAAGCGGACGCCCAAGGTCGTGCGGCCCGCCGGGGCGCCCGTGGCCGAGCGGCGGGGGAGCGTCGACAAGGAGGCCCTGCGGCGCAGGCTCGGCGGCTTTCAGCAGGGGGCCAGGGACGGCCGCCGTGACGTCGAGGCCGAACTCGCCGAGGGCGCGAGCCCCACACGTACCGAGCACGCCGAGCCGGCAGGCCGTAGCGACGGCCGGACCGGAGAGACGGGGGACACAGTCGAGGAGGCACGCAGTTGACTGCGCCCAGCACATTCGGGCTGAGTACCGAGGCCCGGAACCTGCACTGGTTGCTGAGCAATCTCGTGGAGGAGGTGCCAGGGGTCCACTCGGTCACCGTCGTCTCGTCCGACGGGCTGATGCTGCTGTCCTCCGACCCCGGCCACCACGCCGCCGAGCCGGCGGCCCCGCGGAGCGGACCGCGAGGTTCCAGCGCCGACCTGGCGACCATCGTCTCCGGCATCGGCAGCCTCACCGTCGGCGCCGCGAAGCTGATGGACGGCGGCGGCGTGAAACAGACCATGGTCGCCATGGAGGAGGGCAGCGTCTTCGTCATGTCGATCAGCGACGGATCACTGCTCGGGGTGCACGCCGCGCCCGACTGCGACATGGGCGTCATCGCGTACCACATGGCGCTGTTCGTCGGCCGAGCCGGACACGTACTCACCCCCGAACTCCGCAGTGAGCTGCGCAAATCGATGGAGAGCGCCCAGTGAGCCACGCCGCAGCCGGACCCGCCCGCAAACTGCCCGTCCGGGGGGCCGGCAAACGGCCCGCGCGGGTCCGCCCGTACTCGCTCACCGGCGGCCGCACCCGCTTCGGACACGTCCTGCTGGTCGAGACGTTCGTCGCCGCGCTGGAGGCCCCCGAGGAGCGCCGCGAGCTCACCAACGGCAATCTGGCGACCCGTCTGATGCCGGAGCTGAGGGCCATCGTCGAGCTCTGCCGCCGGATGCGTACCGTCGCCGAGATCTCGGCGCTGCTGAAGATGCCGCTCGGCGTGGTCCGGGTGCTGCTCAGCGACTTGGCCGACCAGGGAAAGATCCGCGTGTACGGGACCGGGCACGGCACCGGCCAGCCCGACCGCGCACTGCTCGAAAGGGTGCTCGATGGACTCCGCCGTCTCTGAGTCGCTGTTCGCGCCGCGGCAGCCGGGCCCGGAGGAGCGGCCCGAGGAGCAGCTCCAGCCCTGGCAGCTGGACCGCACCCGGGCCCCGATCGCCACGAAGATCGTGGTCGCGGGCGGCTTCGGCGTCGGCAAGACCACCTTCGTGACCGCGGTCTCCGAGATCACCCCGTTGCAGACCGAGGCCATGATGACCCGGGCCAGCGAGGACACCGACGACCTCAGCGCCACCCCGGACAAGGCCACCACGACCGTCGCCATGGACTTCGGCCGGCTCACGCTGGACGACGACCTCGTGCTGTACGTGTTCGGCACCCCGGGCCAGCAGCGGTTCTGGTTCATGTGGGACGACCTGGTGCGCGGTGCGATCGGTGCCGTCGTCATGGCCGACACCCGCCGCCTCGCCGACTGCTTCCCCGCCCTCGACTACTTCGAGAGCTGCGGACTGCCGTACATCGTGGCCGTCAACCACTTCGAGGGGACGCCGGGCTTCGAGGCCGAAGACGTCCGGGAGGCCCTGACCGTACCGGCGCACGTGCCCATAGTGATCATGGACGCGCGCAACAGGATCACGGTGGTCGAGTCCCTGCTGGCCCTCGTCGGCCACGCCCTCGACGCCACCCCGGCCTAGAGCCTTTCTGATCACACACAACGGAGAACCGCGATGCGGAAGATACTGATAGTCGGAGCCGGTCAGTCCGGGCTCCAGCTCGCCCTGGGACTTCAGTCCAAGGGATACGAAGTCACCCTGATGTCCAACCGCACCGCCGACGAGATCCGCTCCGGGCGGGTCATGTCCACGCAGTGCATGTTCCACACCGCGCTCCAGCACGAGCGGGACCTCCGGCTCAACTTCTGGGAGTCCCAGGCCCCCCGCATCGAGGGCCTCGGCGTCTCGGTCGCCGCCCCCGATTCCTCGCGGGCCGTCGACTGGGTCGGCAAGCTCGACGGATACGCCCAGTCCGTGGACCAGCGCGTCAAAATGGCCGGCTGGATGGACACCTTCGCCCAGCGCGGCGGCCAGCTCGTCATCCACGGCGCGGCCGTCTCCGACCTGGACTACTTCTCCCGCACCTACGACCTGGTGATGGTCGCCGCGGGCAAGGGCGAGCTGGTCTCGATGTTCGGCCGGGACGCCGCCCGTTCGCCGTTCGACGCGCCGCAGCGCGCGCTGGCCGTCGCCTACGTCCACGGCATGGGCCCGCGCCCGGAGCACCCCGACTTCGACGCGGTCCGCTGCAACCTGGTCCCGGGCGTCGGCGAGCTGTTCGTGATGCCGACCCTGACCACGTCCGGCCGCGCCGACATCCTGTTCTGGGAGGGCGTCCCGGGCGGGCCGCTCGACGCGTTCCAGGGCGTCAAGGACCCCTCCGAGCACCTGGCGAAGACCCTGGAGCTGATGGAGACCTTCACGCCCTGGGAGTACGCCCGCGCCACCAAGGTCGAGCTGACCGACGCCAACGGCACCCTCGCCGGCCGCTACGCCCCCACCGTCCGCAAGCCGGTCGGCCGGCTGCCCGGCGGCGGTCTGGTGCTCGGCGTCGCGGACGTCGTCGTCGCCAACGACCCGATCACCGGACAGGGTTCCAACTCGGCGTCCAAGTGCGCGGCCGCCTACCTCGACGCGATCGTGGAGCACGGCGACCGCGAGTTCGACGAGGCGTGGATGCGGGCCACGTTCGACCGGTACTGGGACACCGCCCAGCACGTCACCAAGTGGACCAACGCGATGCTCGGCGTCCCGCCGGAGCACGTGCTGAATCTGATCGGCGCCGCCGGACAGCTCCCGCCGGTCGCGGACCGCTTCGCCAACGGCTTCAACGACCCGGCGGACTTCGAGAACTTCTTCTTCGAGCCGGAGAAGGCCGACGCCTACCTCGCCTCGGTGGCGGGCCCGGCCGCCTGACCCGGCGCCCCTCCGGTCCCGGCCGTTACGAGGCCGGGGCCGAGGAGGAGCCGTACCCCTCGTCCGAACCGTCCGTCGCCCCGGCGGGCAGCTCCGGGCCCCGGTACGAGGCGAGCGGCGTGCCGGCCGGGTCGGGCCGGACCGCGCCGAGCACCGGATTGGACGCCACGGGCGACACCTTCACGCTGGCGCCGGGCCGGGGCGCCTGCACCACCAGGCCGTTGCCGATGTACAGCGCCACATGGGTCGCCTCCGGGAAGTACACCACCAGATCGCCGGGGCGCAGCGCGTTCATCGGGACCCTGGTCAGCTGCCGCCACTGCTCCTGCGAGGTGCGCGGGATGACGCGGCCGGCACTCGCCCACGCCTGCGAGGTGAGCCCGGAGCAGTCGAACGAACCGGGTCCCTCCGCGCCCCACACATACGGCTTGCCGATCTGCCGGACCGCGTACCCGACGGCCTCGCCGCCCTGGGCGGTCGGCGGCCGGGACGAGGACAGCGCGCCGGAGGCCACCAGGGCGCTCTGGGCCTGGTCCGTGTTCTTCCGCTCCAGCCCCGAGACATCGGCGAGCTGATCCGCGGAGAGCGAGGCGATCTTCGCCTCCACCTGTTTCAGCCGGGTGCGTACGGTGTCGCGGTCCTTCTTCTTCCGCGCGGCCAGGGTCCGCTGCTCGGCGAGCACCTTCCGGGACTCCTTCGCCAGCTCGCCGGCCCGTTTCTCGGCCGCGCCGAGCCGCTGCACGGCCGCCACCCGCCCGGCGGCGAGGCGCTGGATGACCTGTCCCTGGGTCAGGGCGGCCTCCGGGTCGCGCATCAGCAGCAGCCGCAGATACGCGGAGAGCTCGGACCGCCCCTGATACTGCTCGCGGGCCAGCTGCCCGGCCGCGTCACGCCCCCTGTCCAGCGAACGGCGCGCGGCGACGAGGGCCGCGTCGAGCTTCTTCGCCCGCGCGGTCCGCTTCTTCAGCTCGGCCGCCGTGCCGTTGTACGTCTCGGTGGCCGCTTCGGCCTGCTGGTAGAGCCGCTGCAACTCGGTCAGCAGCCCGGCGACGCTGTCACCCGGCGGGGGCGAGGGGGCGGCTACGGCGGTGGCCGGCGAGACCACGACGACGGCGGCCAGCGCCGCCGTACCGAGGGAACGCACCAGGGTGCCCGACGACACGACATCACCTCCGGAACCGGGGTGAATCGTGCGACTACCCCATGAGTGAGCGCAATTCGTCCATACGCTCACCCGTGCGACGGGGCGATGCAAGAAGCCACGGCCGTGGGGACCCCCTGCCGCCTTCCGGATTCGCCCGGAAGGCGGCGGCCCGTACGCCGGGCGGGTGCGGTGCGGTCAGGCGACCGGGAACGCGTACACCGTGCGGCCGCGCCGGACGACCGCCGTCTTGTCGTACGTCAGCACCTGGTAGCCGGCCTTGACGGGCTCGCCGTCCGGAGCCTGGTTGCCGATGTCCTGGAACTTCCAGAGGCGCTTGCCGTCGGAGGCCGCGAACGCGGTGACCTGGCCGGGGTCGGCCGCGAGCACCGTGCTGCCCGAGCCGCTGACGGAGATCACGGGAGCCTTGTGGCCCGCCGCCTCCGTGGACCGGTGCCACTTCGGCTTCCCGGTCTTGGGGTCGAGCGCCCCCACCTCCTGGTTGCGGTTCGTGGTGTAGAGCAGGTCGCCCGAGGGGAGGGACGTCCCGAAGACGGAGCCCCGGGTGCCCTTCAGCGTCCACTTCGCCTTGCCGGCGGGCGTCTCGAAGGCGCGCAGATCAGCGCCGTCCGCCGCGTAGATGGTGCCTTCCGCGTCGCCGGCCGCCGCTCCGTCGAGGGCGACGTTCCCGAACCTGCGGCTCCACTGCGCCTTGCCGGTCTTACGGTCGAAGCTGCGGAAGACGCCCTTCTTCTTGGCGGCCTTCAGGGCGGCCGGGGCGAGCGTCCGAGAGTCCTGCCGCACGACGATGGCGTCGGGCCGGATCGCGATCAGCCGGAAGACGGGCGCGATCGGGCCGCGGCCGCTGGGCACCGGGGTCCGCCACAGCTCCTTGCGCTGCACGATGTCGTACCCGAACAGGTACGACTTGACGACTTGCTGGTCCTTGCCGGGCTTCTGGCCCTTCTTCGGCTTCGGAGCCTTCACGGTGGTCCGGTGCGAGCCGGTGAACCAGATGGTCGCGCCCTCCGACCCGATCAGCGTGCGGATCGTCATGCCGGGCACGCCCTGGAAGCCGTCGGAGAACGGGACCCGATGGGCCGTCTTGCCGTCCTTGGCGGACAGCCACAGAAACTCCGTCGGCGTCGCGACGAAGCAGAACTCGTCGTCCGCGGCCAGCGCCGCCTGGCCCTTCGCGCCGTCCGCGTTCTGCCACAGCCGGCGGCCGGTCCGCAGGTCGACGGCTGTGGCCTGGCTGTCGTCGGTGAGGACCAGCAGGCGGTTCCTGCAGACCGCGGCGGTCCGGGGGAGCGGATCGGAGGCCGGGTGGTTGTAGACCCACTGGGGCTGCGGGGGGAGCCCTGCCACGCTGGGCCCGCCCGACGTCGGTGCCGGCTTCGGGTCCGGGCCCGGCTTGTCGTCGTCCTCGCCGGACGTCAGCGCGTACAGTGTCCCGCCGCCGACCAGCAGCCCGGCCACGCCGCCCACCGCCCCGAACAGCAGCCCGCGCCGGCTGGGCCCGGAGCGCCGCGGCTCGGCGGGCGGTGCGATGTTCGGGATGGGCGCGGGCGGCAGCGGTACGGGGGCGGGCTGAGGAGCCTGGTGCTGGTACGGGTGCTGGGGCTGGGCCTGCGGGTACCCGTACGCGGACGGGTCAGGCCAGGGAGCCTGCTGCCCGGGCTGGACGGGCGGGACAGGCTGCCCCGGCTGCCCGATCGCCCCGAGCTGCGTGGTGCGGGTGTCCGGGATGGCGGACGTGTCGGGGCCCGTGCTGCCACCGGCGACTGTCGGCTGCTGCCACTCGGGCACCGGCGTCGGCTCGTGCCGCGGCGGCACGGCGTCCTGTATGTCGGGCTCGGGCTCCGGCCGGGGCGCGGGCGCGACGGCGTCCCAGACATCCCCGTACGACTTCGGGGCATTCGAACCCCGGGCGCCCGAGGGGTTCTCGTCGGACACCGGATACTGATCGGACACGGGGTTCTCCACAGACGTGTTCTTTACGGGCACGGGCAGGTTCACGGGCGGGGCGGTGCTTACGGGCGTGGCGTCGGCGCCGGTCGGCGAGTCCGCCCCTCCCGCCAGCCGCCGGGCCCCGGACCCTTGTTCGGCCACCGCCGCCGCCAGCTCCTCCGGGAGCCAGCCGGACGCGGCCAGGGCGGCCGCTCCCTCCAGGGCGAGTTCGGCGGCCACCGTGCCCGCCGTGGGACGGTCGGCCGGGTCCTTCGCCAGGCAGCGAGCGATCAGGTCGCGCAACTCGTCGGGGACACCGCCGAGTTCCGGGGCGGCCTCGGCGATGCGGTCGGCGGCCTCGGCCGGAGGGCCATCCGCCAGCGGGGTCGTCCCGGTCGCGGCGTAGGCGAGCAGCAGGCCGAGCACGAAGAGGTCGGAGGCTGGGCCCGCCTCCTCGCCCGCGAGCTGTTCGGGGGTCAGATAGCCGAGCCGCACGGAGAGCCGGCCGCCCGGGCCCGCCGATGCCTCGGCCGCCGCGCCCAGCGGGCCGAAGGCGGTGAGCCGGGGGCCGTCCTCGGCGAGCAGCACGGTCCCGGGCGCGAGGCCGTGCAGCACGGCGCCGGTGGCGTGGACGCGGGACAGGGTCTCGGCCAGGCCCGCGCCCAGTATCCGCACAGCACGCGCGGGCAGTGGTCCCGCGGCCTCTATGGCCTCGGCCAGGGTCAGCGCGGGGACGTACACCGCGGCGGTCCACGGCGCGTCGGACCCGTCCGTGCGGGTCTCCAGCGGCCCGTCGACCCAGCCCCCGGCGAGCCGGCCCGCAAGGCGCGCCTCCGCGTCGAAGCGGTGGCGGAAGGCGGGCGAGGCGGCGAGCCCGGGCCGGGCGGCGGTGACCACGACGAGCTCGGCGGGATCCGTACCGTATGCGAGGTACTGCGCCGCGGCGGCCGTCTCACGCAAGCGGGCCAGCACGGTGTACGAACCGAAGCGGCGTGGCTCGTCCTGACGCGGCGCCTCCATGGCGCATCCCCCCTTGTGACCGTCCCGTCCCGTCCCCAGGGACCAGACGTTCGATCCTAGTGGGGTGGTTCCTGCCGCCCACCGCCCGGCTTCGACCACGGCCACCGCGCCCGCTCGCGCCCCTCGGGGGCGTACTCGTAGATCCACCCCCGCTGGATGCCGAGCCGCTTCGTGTGACCCGCCGGGGTCCTGCGGTACGCGTACACCGCGGGCGGTCCGCCGGCCGCGTCCGGGACCGGGACCTCGTACCACTTGGGCGGGTGGCCGGTCGCGCCGGTCAGGACGGGCAGCACCCGGCCGTCCAGCGGGCCGCCGACGAAGGCGGTGTTCTCACTTCTCACCGGGTCAGTCTGACCGATCACTCCGGCGGCAGCAGATGCGCGGCCGCGCCGGTCAGCGGGGCCAGCCGGTCCGCCAGGCGTCCCGCCGGGCCCTCCACGGTCTCCAGGGGGAGCAGCGCGGCCACGGCGGCCGCGGTCCGTGGGTCCGAGGACGAGGTGACGGCCAGCAGGCCGATGAACTGGTCGACCAGCCAGTCCCGCAGCTCGGCGGCGTCCGGCCGCTTGCCCTCGTCCAGCCAGATCAGCGAGGCGGCCTCGACCGCGGCGATCCAGGTGCGCACCATCATGCTCATCCGGGGCGCGGGTTCGCTGTGCGCGTCCTGCCCCAGATGGCACAGGATCTGCTCGGCCGCCGCGCGCCGCACCTCGTCCACGATGGTGGTCGTCCGGGACGTCTCGGCGACGCTGCCGCCCCGCAGCAGTGCGCTGAAACCGGCGTCGTGCTCGTCCACGAAGGCCAGATAGCGGTCGAGGACGCGGGTCACCCGCTCGGTCGGCGGGCCCTCGGGCGGCTCGGTGAAGCACAGCTTCAGCTGCTCGGCGGCGGAACGGAGCGCCGCCTCGTACAACTGCTGCCGCCCGCCCGGGAAGTAGCGGTAGACCAGCGGGCGCGACACCCCTGCCACCGCCGCGACCTCGTCCAGCGAGACCTCGTCGGGGGACCGGTGCGCGAAGAGCGTGAGGGCCGCGCCGAGCAGCTGGGTGCGGCGCTCCTCGACGCTGAGTCTTCGGTACGCACGTCCGGTCGGCGCGGCGGCTGGGGTCATGGCCCCCAGACTAGGGCCTGTATTGAGTTGTGGCGCGGGAGAAGGAGCGGCGTTCGGTGCGTGCGATCACGGTGCGGTCGGGATGTCCTCGTAGCGGAGCTACTTGGGTATTTCGGCCGTGCCGTGAGCGTGCGTGCCGGGCGTCGCGACGCCGCGCCACAACTCAATACAGGCCCTAAGCGCACCCACCCTCACGCCAGCAGGCCCGAGCTCTTCCAGAGCCGGCGCCCCACCCCGTTCAGGACGCCGATGTCCTCGAAGAAGTCGGTCAGCCGCCGGGCGCCCGTCTGCATGACCTCCGCCCGGTGTCCGCTGGCCTTGACCTGGGCGACCGCCTCGTGGCGGTTCAGCCCGACGTTCTCGTACACCCGCGGGTTGATGAAGCAGACGGAGAAGACGCGGGCGGCCTGGCCACAGCTGACGCGGGCCAGTTCGCGTTCCCAGCGGGGCGCGGTCACCATCTGGCGGCGCAGCTCCTCGCGGGCGTAGCGGACGTGCCGCGCCTCCTCGATGACGTGGATGCGGGTCACTCCGCGTACCAGGGGCTGGACGCGCTCGTCGGGGAAGGTCAGCCGCTGCATCCAGTCGAGGATTTCCTCGCCGAGGAGCGTCCCGGCGAACGAACCCGGCGTCGTGGACACGCTCTTCAGGACGCGCGCCATGTTGTGGTAGCGGCGCGGCACGGTGTACGTGGGCCCGCCGCCCCAGGTGATCATGCGGCCGAACATCATCGAGTGCCGGCACTCGTCGGCGATCTCGGTGAGCGCGTAGCGGACGTGGTTGCTGGTCGGGGGCTTGTCGTAGACATGCCGTACGAGCAGCTGCATGAGGATGATCTCGAACCAGATGCCGAGCGAGGCGAGGGACGCGGCCTCGTGCCGGGCCAGCTCCTGCCGCTGGTCGTGCGACATCCGCCGCCACAGCGGGGTGTCGTACAGCGAGACCAGCTCCGGCGGCCAGAACCACTTGCCGTCCTCCGGCGGTGTGTCCCAGTCGAGCTCCTTGTCGGGGTCGAAGGAGTGCTTGGCGGACGCCTCCAGGAGCCGTTCGGCGATCTGCTCGCGGCCGCGCAGCGGGCCGAGTGCGTCGCGGAGCGTCTGGAGGTCGCTTTCGGTCACGGTCGTCATCGCGGATCCACCTCACCCATGGGTTACCGACGGTCACCCGCTATGAGACTGCTTGTCAGCAAGGCCGTCAATCCCTTGCGCGCGACTTGTTGACCGCGCGTCTACCAACGTGTGAACCTGCCAACTGAGCGGGGAGCCCGCCGACTTCCCGGCAGTCGCGAGGCTAAGGAGCCCGTCCGTGTCGACCCACGACCTCTACACCACCGCCCCCCAGGAACCGCTGTGGACCGTGCCCGCCACCGGCGCCGCCCGCTTCAGCTGGGACTACGACGACGGCCGTGAGCGCCTTCTCGCCCTGTACCAGAAGGGCAAGGACAAGCAGTGGGACGGCAACAAGCGCATCGACTGGAGCCTGGAGGTCGACCCCGCCGACCCGCTCGGCACCCCCGACGAGGCCCTGACCCTGTACGGCACCCCGCACTGGGCGCGGATGACCGAGAAGGACCGGGGCGAGCTGCGGCAGCACTACACCTCCTGGCAGTTCAGCCAGTTCCTGCACGGCGAGCAGGGCGCGATGATCTGCGCCGCCCGCATCGTGGAGGCCGTCCCCGACCTGGACGCCAAGTTCTACTCCGCGACCCAGGCGATGGACGAGGCCCGGCACGCGGAGATATACGGCCGCTTCCTGCACGAGAAGATCGGGATGCTCTACCCGGTCAACAGCAACCTCCAGGGCCTCCTCGGTGACACCCTGCGCGACTCCCGCTGGGACATGCCCTACCTCGGCATGCAGGTCCTCATCGAGGGCCTGGCCCTGGCCGCCTTCGGCATGATCCGCGACACCACGACCCGGCCGCTGCCCAAGCAGATCCTGGCGTACGTGATGCAGGACGAGGCCCGCCACGTGGCCTTCGGCCGGATGGCGCTGCGCGACTACTACCAGCAGCTCAGCGACGCGGAACGGCGCGAGCGCGAGGAGTTCGTCATCGAGGGCTGCTACCTGATGCGCGACCGGCTCAGCGGGGTCGAGGTCCTGGAGAACTTCGGCGTGGGCAAGCAGGAGGCGAAGGAGCTCTCGGAGCACTCCGAATACCTCCAGCTCTTCCGCAAGCTGCTGTTCAGCCGCATCGTCCCGTGCGTCAAGGACATCGGCCTGTGGGGCGAACGGCTCCAGAAGGCGTACGTCGACATGGGCGTCCTCGAACTCGGCGACTCCAGCCTCGACCTGCTCATGGCCCAGGACGAGGAGATAGCCGAACAGCTCGACAAGGACCGCTTCGAGGCGGAGGAGCGGGCGCGGGTGGCGGAGGTGTCCGAGGCGATCGCACAGGGCGGGGTGGAGGGGTGAGCCCGTGCGGGGGAGCGCACGGCGGGGCCCGCCCCGGAAAGCGGTGCGTACGCATGCCGTAGCTTGTGCGGCATGAGCATGCCCCCGCCGCCGCAGGACCCTTACGGTGCACCCCAGGGCCCCTACGGGCCGCCGCAGCCCCAGCCGAATCCGTACGCCCAGCAGCAGCCCTGGGGAGCCCCGCAGGGCGCCGGGCCCCAGCCCTGGGGAGCCCCGCCCGGCGGGCCCCAGCCGTGGGGGGCTCCGGTCGGCGGGCCCGGGTTCCCGCCGCCCCGGCGGACCCGGCCCGGGGTGATCGCGGCGGTCGTCGTCGGGGCGCTCCTGGTGGCCGGCGGCGTCGTCTTCGGCGTCGTACAGCTGGGGGACAAGGCCGACGACAAGCTGCCGGTGTCCGGCGGGTCCGGCGGGTTCCCGGCGGCCGAGTACAAGCTCACCGTGCCGAAGACGCTGCTGGAGGGCGACTACACCCTTCTGGCGGACACCTCGGCGACGGACGGCAAGGACATCGAGGACACGTACGACCCGACCATCCGCGACCCGAAGGCCGTGGTCACGCAGTACACGTCCAAGGACGGCGGGACGCTGATCGTCTCCGGGATGTGGGGCCGCATCAAGAAGCCCGAGTTCTCCCGCGACACGATCCTCAAGGGGGCCGCCGAGGCCGAGGGGATGACCGTGGCGGTGCCCGCCCGGGAGTTCACCCCCGCGGGCTACGGGATCACCGTCGCCTGCGAGGTCGTCCGCTCCGAGGACGGGGACATCACCAGCACCCTGCCCATGTGCGCCTGGGGCGACGACAACACCGCCTCCTTCGTCGCCGTCGTCACCCCCGAGACCGCGCTCCAGGACCCCGACGAGGTCGACCTCGCCGAGGCGGCCCGGCAGGCGGCCCAGGTCCGCAAGGAGATGCGCAAGCCGATCGGGGCGGGGACGGGGGTGGCCGGCTGACCGGCCGTCACTGCGAGACCTCGATGATGTTGCCGTCCTTGTCGAGGCTGTGCTCGTTCCAGTACGTCCACCACTTGTCGTCCACATGCTCCGGGACCTTGCCCTCGGGGTAGCGGGCGTACCCCTCGGGCGGCTCCTCGCCGTCCTTCACGCACGCGCTGCCCGTGCTGCCGACGTACAGCACCGGGTACTCGCCGCCGGAACACACCGCGTCCGCCGTCGAGCACGCGGACGTGAGCAGCGCGAACACCGCACCGCCGGCGGCGAGGGCGGCGGTGGTCCGCAGCGAACGGGGACGACTGGTCGTACGCATCGTGGCACTCCTCCAAAGAACGGTGGTCGCGGTCCAGGCTGCCTGCCCCGCCCTCCGGCCGCCCTGAGTACACGTACTCATCCACGAGGTCCGCGTACCCGTGCGAACGGCGCACCCGGCCCCCACAGCGCCCGCTCCACCGCCCCCGCCGCGCCCAGCAGTTCCGCGTCCCGCCCCCGGGCGGCGACCAGCTGGAGCCCCACCGGGCAGCCGTCCCCGGTGAACCCGGCGGGCACGCTCGCCGCCGGCTGCCCGCCCAGGTTGAACGCCCAGGTCAGCGCGGTCGAGAAGGTGTCGCCCGGGCCCTCGTGGCCATGCGGGCGGTTGGGCGTGACCGGGGTCAGCAGCAGCGGCGTCCGGGCGAAGAAGGCGTCCAGCCGGCGATCGTTCTCCGCCCGCACCTCCGCCTCCGGCGGCCGTACGTTCCCGTCCCGCACCGCCGCCTCCGAGGCCCGTACGCCCCCGCCTCGCACCGCGAACCACGCCGCCGCCGGGTCCAGCAGATCGCAGCCGCCCCCGACGAGCCGCACGGCCCCGGCCGCCTCCAGCTGCCGCACCGCGCCCCGCACCACCGCCGCCACCTCCGGCTCGGTCTCCGCGAAGCCCAGGTCCGGGCTGTAGGCGGCGGACAGCGGCAGCACCGGCGAAACACGCGCGTACCCGTCCAGGACACAGCGCAGATACGTCCCCGCCTCCGCCGCCGAGGCCGCCAGCACTCCGGCCGACGCGAGCCCCGACCGGTCCGGCGAGGGCAGCAGGCCGTTCGTCGTCTTCAGGCCGAACACCCCGCACCAGGCGGCCGGAATGCGCACCGACCCCGCCCCGTCACTCCCCGTCGCCAGCGGCACCAGCCCCGCCGCGACCGCCGCCGCCGAGCCCGCCGAGGAACCGCCCGGAGTCCGGTCCGGGCGCCAGGGGTTGGCCGTTCGGCCGTGCCGGCCGAGGCCCCACGTCTGCCAGTACGTTCCCGGGCCGGGCACGGAGGTCGAGCCGACCGGGACGCCGCCCGCCGCGATCAGCCGGCGCGCCGCGTACGAACGGAGGCCGGTGGGGCCCTTCACCGCGAAGGGGAGACCGGACAGCGGGAGCCGGGACGCGGCGGGCAGCCGGGCGAGCGCGTCCTCGGGCCAGACGTCGAGGAAGGCGCACAGGGCCGGGTCCTCGCGGTCGATCGAGGCCAGCACCTCGCGCAGTTCGCCGCGTATGTCCCCGGAAGCGGTCATGCGTTCAGTCTTCCAAAGCCGCCTCCATCACGGCACGGGCGATCGGGGCCGCGCTGCCGCCGCCGCTGATGTCGACGCGGTCGGCCTCGGCGTCCTCCACGACGACGGCGACCGCGACCGCCGGGCGGGCCGCGCCGTCCGCCTGCGCCCAGGAGATGAACCAGGCGTACGGCAGGTCGGAGTTGTCGACGCCGTGCTGGGCGGTGCCGGTCTTGCCGCCGACCGTCGCCCCGTCGATCGCCGCGTTCGAGCCCGTACCGTCCTGGACGACGTCGACCATCATCTGCCGCAGCCGCGTCGCCGTCATCGGGTTCATCGCCCGGTGGTACGACTTCGACCCCGTGGTGCGGACCGTGGCCCCGTCGTGCTTGGTCGTCCGCTCCACCAGGTGCGGGTACATCAGCTCCCCGCCGTTGGCGACGGCCGCCGCGACCATCGCCATCTGGAGCGGGGTCGCGGTGGTGTCGAACTGGCCGATCGAGGACTGCGCCAGCTGGTCGTCGCTCATCTCCGTGTCGAAGTTGCTCTTCGCCACCCCGGACGGGATCTTCAGCCCGGTGTCGTTGAAGCCGAACCGCTCGGCCGCCGCCACCATCCCGTCCAGCCCGACCCGCACCCCCAGGTGCGCCATCACGGTGTTGCAGGAGACCCGGATCGCGTCCGCGAGGGACGCCTTCTCGCAGCCGCGCGACTCGTTGGGCAGCACGGTCGAGGTGCCCGGCAGGACATACGGGGACGGGGTGTCGGTCTCCTCGTCCGGATCGGTGACGACCTCCGCGTCCAGCGCGGCCGCCGCCGTCACGATCTTGAACGTGGAGCCCGGCGGATAGGTCTGCCGGATCGCCCGGTCGAGCATGGGCCGGCTCTCCGCGTCGTTCAGCTCCCGCCAGGCGCCCGTGACGGCCGCGCCGGTCCCGGACAGCCGCCCGGGGTCGTACGAGGGCGTGGAGACCAGGGCCAGGATGCGCCCGGTCGACGGTTCGACGGCGGCGACCGCGCCCCGCCGGTTGCCGAGACCCTCGTACGCGGCACGCTGCATCGCGTCCCGGACCGTGGTCACGACGTCCCCGCCCGGCTGCTGCGTCCGGCTCACCTCGCCCCACAGGGGGAGCGGGGCGAGCAGCGGGTCGGTGCCGGCGAGGATGCCGTCCTCGGCGTTCTCGATGAGGGTGGTGCCGTACGTCTGCGAGGCGTATCCGGTCACCGGCGCGTACAGCGGCCCATAGCGGTAGGTCCGCTCGTACGCCAGCTGCTCGCCGGTGTCCTTGGAGCCGGTGACGGGCCGTCCGTCGACCAGGATGTTGCCGCGCGGCTGGTCGTAACGGGCGATGGTGTTACGCCGGTTGGCCGGGTTGTCGTCCAGTGCGTCGGCCTCGAAGACCTGGACCCGGGCGGCGTTGGCCAGCAGCGCCACGAGCAGCAGCAGACAGAACGCGGCGGCGTGCCGGATGTAGCGGATCACCGCTCGTCCTCCGCGGCCGGCGGCTCCGGGGGGCCCGCCGGGACCGACGCCACCACGCCGGGCTCCACCTCGTCCGGCGCCGGCCTGCGGGCGAGATCGCTGACCCGGATCAGCAGCGCCACGATGATCCAGTTGGTGACCACGGACGAACCGCCCTGCGCCAGGAACGGCATCGCCATCCCGGTCAGCGGGATCAGCCCCGTCACCCCGCCCGCGATCACGAAGACCTGGAGCGCCAGGATCGAGGCGAGGCCGATCGAGAGCAGCCGCCCGAACGCGTCGCGCAGCGCGAGCCCCGCCCGGAAACCCCGCGCCACCAGCAGCGCGTACAGCAGGAAGAGCGCGGTCAGCCCGGCGTACCCCAGCTCCTCGCCGGCCGTCGCCAGGATGAAGTCCGACTTGGCGGCGAACCCGATCAGGACGGAGTGCCCGAGCCCCAGCCCCGTACCGAGCATCCCGCCGGCCGCGAAGGCGAACAGCGACTGGGCCAGCTGGCCGGGACCGCGCCCGGCGTCGATCGAGGCGAACGGATCGAGCCAGTCCTGCACCCTGCTGTGCACATGCGGTTCGAACGAGCCGACGACGAACGCGCCGACCGCCGCGAGCAGCAGCCCCACCGCGATCCAGCCCCGGCGCCCGGTCGCCACGTACAGCAGGATCACGAACAGGCCGAAGAACAGCAGCGAGGTGCCCAGATCGCGTTCCAGGACCAGCACGCCGACGCTGAGCAGCCAGATCGCCACGATCGGGCCGAGCACCCGTCCGGTCGGCAGCTGGAACCTCCAGACCTTGCGGCCGGTGTACGCGAGCGCGTTGCTGTTCGCCGCGAGGTAGGCGGCGAAGAACACCGCGAGCAGGATCTTGGCGAACTCGCCGGGCTGGAAGGAGAAACCGCCGGCCCGGATCCAGATCTTCGCCCCGTTCACCGCCGGGAAGAAGATCGGCACGATCATCAGGACCAGCGCGGCGGCCACCGACACATACGCGTACCGCTGGAGCATCCGGTGGTCGCGCAGGAACACCACGACCGCGATGAAGAACGCGACGCCGATCGTGGACCAGATCAGCTGGGTCGTCGCCGCCCGGTCGCCCGAGGTCTCCAGATCGAGCCGGTAGATCAGCACCAGGCCGATCCCGTTGAGCAGGACGGCGATGGGCAGCAGCAGCGGATCGGCGTACGGGGCGCGGAGCCGTACCGCGAGATGCGCGAGCAGCGCCAGCAGCCCGAGCCCGCCGCCGTACCCCGCGACATCGGGCGGCACCGCGTCGTCGTGGGCGAGCCCGACCGCGGCGTAGCCGTAGACGGAGATCAGGACGGCCCCGATGAGGAGCGAGAGTTCCACGCCGCGCCGCCGGGGCAGGCGCAGCTCGGGCGGGGGTGCGTCCGCCGTGGATGCGGTCATGCCCCGCAACGTAGCAAGACCCGGGTGGTATGTCGGCTATGTCGCGGCGCGTACGGGCGGCTGCCCGCCCTCCGGGCCCAGGTACCGGGGCAGCGTCAGCCGGGCCACCGCGCCGCCGTCCGGCGCGTTCCCGAAGGTGAGCGCCGCACCCATCACCTCGGCCTGGCCGGCCGCGATGGTCAGCCCGAGGCCGTGCCCCTTGCCGCCGCCCTCGGTGCGGAAGCGCTGCGGGCCGTCCGCCGTCAGGTAGTCCGGGAAGCCGTCGCCGTGGTCCCGCACGGTCACCACGGGCCCGTCGACGGTGAGCACCACGGGCGGCCCGCCGTGCCGGTGGGCGTTGCTGATCAGGTTGCCCAGGACGCGTTCCAGGCGCCGCCGGTCCGTCTCGACGCGCACCGGCTCCCCGGTGACCTCGACCCGGGTGTCGGTGCCCCGCGCCACCCGGGCGGCGAGCGGGGGCAGTTCGTGGACGGCCAGGTCCACGTGCTCGGTGCGGGCGTCCAGGCGGGAGATCTCCAGCAGGTCCTCGGTCAGCGCGCGCAGCGCCCGGGCCCGGTCCCGCACCAGCTCGGACGGGCGGCCCGGCGGCAGCAGCTCGGCGGCGGCCGACAGACCGGTCAGCGGGGTCCGCAGCTCGTGCGCCACGTCCGCAGTGAACCGCTGCTCCGCCTGGAGCTTGCGCTGGAGCGTCGATGCCATGGTGTCCAGCGCCCCAGCGACGACGGCGACCTCGTCCTGCCGCCGCGACGGGTCCGCGGTGCGCGGGTCGCCGACCCGGGCGTCCAGGTCACCCGCCCCGATCCGCCGGGCCACCCGCGCGGTCTGGTGCAGCCGCCGGGTGACCCGGGTGACCGCGAAGGCGCCGGCCAGCAGCGTGGCGCCGATCGCCAGCACCGAGGAGCCGATGATCGCCCCGTCCAGGCCGTTGATGGTGCGGGCGCTCTGGCTGTAGTCGGTCCAGGCCGCCAGCGCGTGCCCGCCGTCCGCCGGGGCCGCCGCCCACATCGCGGGCCGCCCCCGCAGCCGGCCGACCATCGTCCCGCGCCGCCCGCCCGCCGCCAGCGCCCGCAACGGCCCCGGCAGCCCCGGCGGATCGACCCCGGAACGCGGCGGCAGCGCCTCGCCCGCCTCGTAGGCGCGCGACACCTCGGCCAGCCGGGCGAGGGACTTCTCGCGGGCGTGGCCGACGGTCTGGCGGGTGACCGCGGTGTGCACCAGGACACCGAGGAGCGCGGCGAGCACGCAGCACATCACGGTGATGAAGACGGCCGCCTTCCAGGTCAGCGTCGCCGTCCAGGCCGGAAGCCGCAGCCGTGACCGCAGCCGCAGCCGTGACCGCGACCGCCGCCGAGGCGCGTCCACCAGGCGGCTCACCGGCGCTCCGCCGGCACGGAGGCCGTGGGCCGGGGCGTGCGCGGCGCGGAGGGCCGTGGCACCGGAGTGCGCCGCCCACCGTCCCGGGTGCGCAGGATCTCGTCCTGCGCCGGCAGCATCGCGCGCTGCCGCCCGTCCCAGGACCAGGCCGTGCGGTATTCGTACCCGGTGATCGCCGACGGCGCCCGCATGATCAGGTCGCGCCCGGCCAGCTGGACGCTGATGACCGCGTCCGACGTGGACATGATCCGGGTCAGCCCGCCGGACTCCGGCATGTAGACCCGTACGGACAGCTGACGGCCCGGCATCCGGACCGCGAGGACCATCTCGTCCCGCCCGTCGCCCGTGAGGTCCCGGAAGTACGGCGGCAGCACCGGGCAGGTCCGGGGCACGGACTCGCAGGCTTCGACCAGCCGCACGGTCCGGGCCGGCAGCTCACCGCCCCCGCCGGCCCGCTCGGGCGGCACCTTCAGGCCCGCCCGCACCACCGCCACCGGGTCGAGCCCGCGCACATCGCCGCCGGTGACCCGGATGCCGGGGATGCGCGCGGTCTCGCCCTCGCCGTAGTCGTAGGGGGCCGCGGACGCCGGCGGGAGCGTCGGCCACAGCCGCACCGGGCCGTCCGCGGGCGCCGCCCGGCCGGCGCTCCGCAGCTCCCCGCCGGTGCCGCAGCCGGCCAGCAGCACGACGCCCAGGGTCGCCAGGGCGGGCAGCCGCAGACGCATGACTTCCTCCGTTCCCGGCGGCCGGACGGGCCGACCCCGCCGACCCTATGCGGAAGGAAGTCTCTAATGTGTATTTAGTGCCGGTTCGGCCCCGAGGCGCCCGGCGCGTACCCCTGCTGCGGCGCCTGGCCGTACGGATTGCCGCCCTGCGAGGCCACCTGCTGGGCCAGCAGCTGCTCGGCCTGCTCCTTCGGTATCCGCTGCTCGCCGCCGCAGAACGTGCACTGCGTGGCGTACGAGGTCGAGATCGGGAACAGCGGCACGAAGAACAGCGTGAACTTCGTGACCCGCTTGCGCAGCGTGTGCGCCGCCGGATTCCCGCACCAGCCGCAGACCAGCGTGAGGATCGCCAGCTGGTACAGATAGCCTCGCGTGCCGAAAATGATCATGTCGTTTCCTTCCCCGTGTTCCCCGGGAGCGCCCGCCGGCAGAACGCCAGCAGCTTTTCGTCGGTGTACGTGTCGTGGCTGCCGCAGTCGCCCTCCGGCGCGTTGTGACGGCGTACGGAGGTGAGTTCGGCGCGCAGCACACGTGCCGCGTCCGACCCTGCACCGGCGGGTCCCATCCGCGCCAGGCATTCCGCCACCCGGACCCGGACCCGGTGGTTCTGCCCCCAGGCGGCCAGCAGCACCGGGACGGAGTCCTCGGCACGACCGGAAACCTCCCACAGCGCGATCGCCGCGTCCACCCGCAGCCACACGTTCCCGTCGTACAGCAGCTCCCGCAGCCGGGGCGCGCCCGCCGCCGCCCGCCAGCCCAGGCGCCCCACCGCGCCCGCCGCCGCCCGCCGCGCCTCCCCGTCCCAGGTGCCCAGCCCCGCGATCAGCGCGGGCAGCACCGCGTCGGCGTCCCCCTCCACCGCCCACAGCGCCCCGGCCGCCTCCGCAGCCTCCACCGTGCCGGTCCGCCGCAGCAGGGCCCGCAGCTCCGGTACGGCGCAGCCGGCGGCGGGCCCGAAGGCGGCGAGGGCCCGCAGCGCCGCCGTACGCACCCGCTCGCCCCCGAAGTCCGGGGCCCCGCGCAGCACCCGCAGCACCTCCGGGGCCGCCCCGCCCGCCCGGAGCGCGGTGAGCGCGCCGAGCAGCGGGCCCACCCGCTCGTACGCCCGCTCGTCCAGCACCGCGTCGCCCAGCCGCTGCCGCAGCGCACCGGCCAGCGGCAGGGCCGCGTCGCCCAGGCGGGCGACCCCGGACGCCACCTCGGCTGGCACCAGGGGATGGCGGAGGGCCGCCGTCAGGGCGGGCAGGGCGCGCGGGTCGCCCAGCCGGGCCAGGGCCGTCGCCGCGCTGCCCAGCCGGGTCCGCCCGTCCGGCCAGGTCCGTACCCAGGCCCCGGGGTCCGCCGCGACCCGTTCCGCCAGCGCGTCGGCCGCCGGGGCGGCCAGCCCGGACAGCCCCTCCAGCAGCTGCGCGGCGGACTCGGCGAGCCTCGGTTCGGGCGCGGCCAGCTGCTCGCCCACCAGCCGCACCAGCTCCGCGTACGAGCCCCGCCGGCCGCCGATCAGCCGGTCGCTCATGCGGACGGCGTCCACCCGCTCCCAGGGGTCGGGGCTGCGCAACTGGTCGGCCAGGAGCGCGGTCCGCTCGGCGACCCGGTCGTTCAGCCCGGCGTGCAGGGTGCGCAGCAGATCGGCCGTCCAGGGCGCGGCCCGCCCCGCCGCCTCCTCGGCGGACAGCGCCCGCACCTGCCCCCGCAGGGTCAGCGGGACCGCCTCGGCGCCCTGATCCGGCGGCTCCACGGGGCGCGCCCGGGTGCCGCCGGGCCCCGCGGACGCGGTGCGCAGCTGCCGCAGCAGGCCCGTCACCACGGGCACCACATCGGCCGGCAGCGAGCACGGGGCGCAGCGCGCCAGCTGGGCCAGGGCCGCGAGCCGCAGCCCCGGCGGGCCGGCGTCGCCGGCGAGCCGGCCGAGCCATTCGGCGACCGGGCCGGCCAGCGGCCGGTGGCGCAGGGCGAGCCGCCCCGCCGCCTCGACCAGGGCGAGCCGCACCTCCTCGTCCCGCTCCGCCGCCAGCCGCGCCCGCAGCAGGGCCAGCACCCTGGCCGGCTCGTCGTGCAGGGCGGCCAGCGCGAGCGGGGCGCTCAGCCGTACGCCCTGGTCCTCGTCGGCCAGCAGCGCGAAGAAGACCCCGGCCCCGGCGGAGACGGCCGCCGCCGCCATCGCGTAGTTCGCGGCGCACTCCGCCTCGTCCTCGCCGATCTCCTCCTCGTCGTCCGAGCCCAGGTCGATGCCGCCGATGCTGGTCAGCAACTCGACTATGTCGCCCCGGTCCGGCACCCACGGATCGGCGACCAGCTCGAAGAGGAAGGGGATGCAGGCCAGCGTGCACGGATAGACGTCACCCTGGTGGTGCACCGCCCCGTACATCCCGTCCAGCGCCCGTTCCCGCTCCGCCGGATCGGCGGAGGCCAGCCCCCGTAACAGCGCCGGCACATCGTCCGCCGGCCCGTAGGCATGTCTCATCGAGGCCCAGTCGACCTCTTCGATCCCCGCGAACACGCCATCGCCTCCCCGCCGACGTCACACACGCAGTGTCTGCCGCAGAGTGTGCACCACCGCTCGGACGATCCGACCATCTCCGGCACGCATTTGCCCTGGAGCATGACAAGAATCGCGTGCTTACGGTATGGGCGGGGCGGGTGCGCGCGGTCAGACCGGAAGCGGCCGTCCCGCGTCCGGATCGCAGAGCGGGGCCAGCAGATCGCCGTGCCGGGCCAGCCGCGCCGCCATGCCGTCCGCCAGGAACACCAGATCGCCGGGGGAGCGGCAGCCCTCGATCTCCGCCCAGGTGACCGGCGCCGAGATGGCCGGCTCGGCGCGGGCCCGCAGGGTGTAGGGCGTGGCGGTGGTCTTCGCGGCGGCGTTCTGGCTGAAGTCGACGAAGACCTTGCCCGGCCGCAGCGCCTTCCGCATCCGGTGCACCGCCAGGTTCGCGAGCTCCTTCTCGGCGCGGACGGCGAGGCCCTTCGCGTACGCCGACACCGCCGCCGAGTCCGTGGGGACGATCGGGACCAGCAGATGCAGGCCCTTGGCGCCCGAGGTCTTCCCGTACGCCGTCAGGCCGTCCTCGGCCAGCCGCTCCCGCAGCCACAGCGCGACCCGGCAGCACTCGACCACCGTGGCGGGCGGCCCCGGGTCCAGGTCGAACACCAGCCGGTCGGCCACCGCGGGGGTTCCGGCCCGCCACTGCGGGGTGTGGAACTCCACCACCAGGTTGGCCGCCCACATCAGCGAGGCCAGATCCGCCACGACCACCTGCTCGGACGGCTCGCTCCCGTGGTGCGGCACCGGGGCCCGGCGTACCCAGGACGGAGTACCGGGCGGCGGGTTCTTGGTGAAGAACAGCTGGCCCTCCGGCCCGTCCGGATAGCGCAGGAAGGACACCGGCCGGTCCCGCAGATGCGCGAGCAGCGCCCCGGCCGCCGTGGCCGCGTAATAGTGCAGCACCTCGCCCTTCGTGGTGCCGGTGGCCGGATACAGCACCTTGTCCAGATTGCTCAGGGACAGCCGTCGCCCCTCCACCTCGGTGATCGGCGTCATACGATAAGAATCACACGCGAAACGCTGCTTTCTTCGTATAAGCGGATGCAAGGGGTGAACCGGTGAGATCCATCTGGAACGGCGCCATCTCCTTCGGGCTGGTCAGCATCCCGATCAAGCTGGTCAACGCCACCGAGAACCACTCGATCTCGTTCCGGCAGGTCCACGTCGAGGACGGCGGCCGCATCCGCTACCGCAAGGTGTGCGAGCTGGACGGGGAGGAGGTGACGCCCGCCGAGATCGGCAAGGCGTACGAGGACGCCGACGGCACCATGATCCCGATCACCGACGAGGATCTGAGCCGGCTGCCGCTGCCCACCGCGAAGACCATCGAGATCGTGGCCTTCGTCCCGGCCGACGCGATCGACCCGCTCCAGATGGACGCGGCCTACTACCTCTCGGCCAACGGGGTCCCGGCGGCGAAGCCGTACACCCTGCTGCGCGAGGCCCTGAAGCGGAGCCGGAAGGTGGCCCTCGCCAAGTACGCCCTGCGCGGGCGCGAGCGGCTCGGCATGCTCCGGGTCGTGGACGATGTGATCGCCATGCACGGGCTGCTCTGGCCGGACGAGATCCGGGCCCCCGAGGGCGTCGCCCCGGAGTCCGACGTGACCGTCCGGGACGCGGAGCTGGACCTCGCGGACGCCCTGATGGACACCCTCGGCGAGGTCGACATGGACTCGCTGCACGACGACTACCGGGAGGCGGTCGAGGAGCTGATCGCCGCGAAGGCGTCGGGCGAGGCGCCGGAGCCGGCCGAGCCGGGCGCGAAGGGCGGCGGCAAGGTCATCGATCTGCTCGCGGCCCTGGAGAGCAGCGTCAAGGCGGCGAAGGAGGCCCGGGGCGAGGAGGAGGACTCCGTGGCGGACGTCACGTCCCTGGCCGACCGCAAGTCGTCCGGCGCCGCCAAGAAGTCCGCCTCCGCCCCGAAGACCGGCGGCGGCAAGAAGTCCACGGCGAGCGGCACGGGCAAGCAGGCGGCCAAGAAGACGGCCACCAGGAGCACCGCGAAGAAGACGGCCGCCAAGAAGACGACGGCGAAGAAGACGGGCTCGAAGAGCACGGCGTCCCGCAAACGCGCCTCGGCCTGAGCCTCTGCGAATGAACGTGGGGCCGCCACCAGGATCGGTGGCGGCCCCACGCCTCGTCCCAGCGCCGGGCGGTCAGCGCCGGCGGTAGGAGTTCACATAACCGGCGGCCGGGGTGCCGACGCCCGTCACGTCGTCGTAGCCGCGCACGGCCGCCAGCGAGGCGTCCTTGCCCAGGCTGCGCACGGTGGTCCGCAGACCGTCCGCCGCGTCGAAGCCGTTGACGTAGTCGACCCGGACGACCGCCAGGTCACGGTGTGCGCCCAGCGGGTGGTCGGTCACGTCGTGGTACGCCTTCGAGTGGTACCGGGCGTAGATCGCCGGGTTGGCGAAACCGATCGGCCGCCCGTGCCGGGCCTGCTGCGCCAGCGCCTGGATGCCCGCGATGACCGGGGCCGCCAGCGAGGTGCCGCCGATGCGGTATTCGTCGTAGCCCAGCGAACCGTCGGGCAGGGTCTGGGTCTGCCCGACCAGGAAGCCGGTGTTCGGGTCCGCGACGGCCGCGATGTCCGGGGCCGTGCGCATCCGGGTCTTCCCGTTCGCCCGCGCCAGCGAGTCGGGCACGATCCCGCGCTGGTAGAACGGCTGCTTCACGGTGGAGCTGGTGCCGCCGCCCGCGCCGGAGGTGTACCCGCCGGGGAATCCGTCCCAGCTGCGGCCGTCCGCCGCCAGCGGGGCGTTCAGCGTGCCCCAGCCGGTCTCCCAGAGGTACTTGTCGTGCTTGCCGACCGAGAGCGCGGTGCCGCCGACCGAGGTCACCCAGGCCGAGTTGGACGGCACGTCGATCTGCTTGGTGCCGGTCGACGCGACGTTGTCGCCCGCGTCGCCGGAGGAGAAGTAGAAGCCGATGCCCTCGACCGCGCCCATCTTGAACACCTGGTCGTAGGCGAGCGCCAGGTCCGGGGTCTGGTTGGCCTCCACATCGCCCCAGGAGTTGGAGACGATGTCCGCGAGGCGGTGGTCGACCACCTTGTTCAGCGAGTCCAGCAGGTCGTCGTCGTAGCAGGAGGCGCCGCCCACGTACACGATGTCGGCGGCGGGCGCGACCGCGTGCACGGCCTCGACGTCCAGGGTCTCCTCGCCGTACCAGCCGGAGGCCCCGCACTCGTCGGTCTTCGTGTAGTCGTCCGGCAGCACCTGGCTCAACTGCCCCCGCTTGTACGGCGCGTCGCCGTGGCGCTTCGCGTACTCTGCGGCGTCCTTCGCGATGGTCGGCGAGGCATACGCGTCGGTGATGGCGACGGTCACCCCCTTGCCGGTGTAGCTCCCGGCCCCGTACGCGGCGCGCAGCTGCTTGCCGGTGTAGCCCTTGACGGCGTACGGCGCCTTCGACCCGTACGCCTTCGGCAGCGAGGAGGCCGTCTTCGACCCGAAGTACGAGGAGAACGGGCCGGAGTTGCGGAACACCGCGTCCGGCGGCGGCAGCACGTCGTCGTGGCGGGCGGTGTGCGGGGCGTTGTCCAGCCCGGACACGGCGAGCACGGCGTCACCGAGCGCGGCGGGCACCGAGGCGGTGGCGGCCGGGGCCCGGTAAGTACGCCCGCCCTTGCGGTAGTTACGCAGCTGGGTGGAGAACACCTTCTCGGCGGCGGCCACATCACCGGTGGCCGAGACGTAGTGCTCGTTCGCCCCGGTGACCGTCAGCCCGCCGTCCTCCAGCCACTGGGAGACCTGCTCGATCTGCTCCCGGCTCGCCCCGAACCGGGCCCGCGCCCGCGCGGGGCTCAGGAACTTCCCGTACGAGGACGAGTCCGGGTCCGACACGGCCGCGGCGTAGGCGGCCAGCCCCTTCGCGTCCCGGCCCGCCAGGTGCACCCGGACGGCCACCTTCGTGCTGTCGGACGCGGCCCCCTGGTCGGCCGAGGCGGTGGCCCAGGCCGGTTTGGTGCCCTGCAACGCGTTCCGGCCCCCGTGCCCGGCATCGGCACTGGCGTCGGGCATCCCGAGGGCGAGCGCCCCGGCGAGCAGCGGCAGTGTCACTGCCATGCTCAGCCCGGCGCGTCGTCCTGCGCGGCTGAATATCAAAACAACCCCCTGCGATATGGGTCTCGCGTACGGAGCATGTGCCGAATGAAGTGCACATGTAATGCGCCACTCTTGCGAGGAACGCTTCATGCAGGGGGCATGCGTTACCCAAGACTCGACCAAGTGCCGTGGGAACCGGGCCGGTTCACTTACCGCCGGGCGCCCGGCCCGGCCGCCCGGTAAGGTGCGGAGGGCCGCGACTGGCGCGCATCCCTCACGGGGTGCTCAGTGGAATCGACCACGAGGGAGCGGCACACCCCGGGCGTGCCCGGGGGCGTCATGCCGGAGAGCCGTCCGCCTGGGCATCCGGGTCCACGCCGCAGCCATGCGACCGACCCGGGAGGAACCCGTGACCGCGTCCGTACCCGCACAGCCCCGCCACCCCGCCCTGCTGGCCGCTGATCCGGAACTCGCCGCCCTGGTGGCAGCCGAGGAGCGGCTTCAGGCGGACACCCTGCGCCTGATCCCCAGCGAGAACTACGTCTCCGCCGCCGTGCTCGAAGCGTCCGGCACGGTGCTCCAGAACAAATACTCCGAGGGCTACCCCGGCAAGCGCTACTACGAGGGCCAGCAGGTCATCGACCAGGTCGAGACCCTGACCGCCGAGCGCGCCCGCGCCCTCTTCGGCATGGACCACGCCAACGTCCAGCCGTACTCCGGCTCACCCGCCAACCTCGCCGTCTACCTGGCCTTCCTCAAGCCCGGCGACACCGTGCTCGGCATGGCCCTGCCCATGGGCGGCCACCTCACGCACGGCTGGGGCGTCTCCGCCACCGGCACCTGGTTCAACGGCGTCCAGTACGGCGTACGCCGCGACACCGGCCGCGTAGACCTGGACGAGGTCCGCGACCTGGCCCTCGCCGAGCGGCCCAAGCTCATCTTCTGCGGCGGCACCGCCGTGCCCCGCACGATCGACTTCGCGGGCTTCGCGGAGATCGCCCGCGAGGTGGGCGCGGTCCTGGTCGCCGACATCGCGCACATCGCGGGCCTGGTCGCGGGCGGCGCCCACCCCTCGCCCGCGCCGCACGTGGACGTCGTCTCCACCACCACCCACAAGACCCTGCGCGGCCCGCGCGGCGCGATGCTCCTCAGCCGCGCCGAGCACGCCCGCGCCCTGGACCGCGCCGTCTTCCCCGGCCTCCAGGGCGGCCCGCACAATCAGACCACGGCGGCCATCGGCGTAGCCCTGAGCGAGGCGGCCACGCCTGCCTTCTGCTCCTACGCCCACGCGGTGGTGGCCAACGCCCGCGCGCTGGGCGAGGAGTTGGCGGCCCGGGGCTACGACCTGGTCTCGGGCGGCACGGACAACCACCTGCTGCTGGTGGACCTCACGGCCAAGGGCGTCCCGGGCAAGCCGGCGGCCAAGGCCCTGGACCGGGCGGGCATCGTCGCCAACTACAACGCGGTGCCGTACGACCCGCGCAAGCCGTTCGACCCCTCGGGCATCCGCCTCGGCACCCCGGCGCTCACGTCCCGGGGCATTCCCGTCTCGGAGATGGCCAGGATCGCGGACTGGATCGACCGCGTGATCACGGGTGACGAGGACACGATCGGGAAGGTCCGCGCCGAGGTGAAGGACCTGATGGACGCGTATCCGGCCCCGGGCCTGCCGGTGGGGTGAGCCGCCGCGTGCGACAGTGCCCCGCGCCGGAGGTGTCCGGCGCGGGGCTCAGGCGTCCGCGGGGACGCCGATGGCTTCCGTGATCGCGGCCACGGCATCGGCGCGCATCATGCCGAGGTGCACGTACGGCTTGCCGCTGTGGGTGACCATCGGCCGCGCGTTGACCCAGACCCGTTCCGGCAGCCCCAGTCCGGCCAGGGCCGCCCGGAGAGCGTCGGCCGCGTCGTCGGCGGCCTGGCGGCCGTCTCGATAGGTCTGCATGTCCATCGGCATCAGTGGCTCCCCGAGGCATGGTCGCGGATCTTCGTGGCGTGCCGCGCGGCCTGCCAGACGTCCCCGGCCTCCTTGGCGGACTTGAGACTCCGCCACTCGGTACCGCAGGTCGTGCAGCCCGGGGCCGGGGCACAGTCCAGCAGCCAGGCGTAGAAGCCCACGGGAAGGTCGATGGGTGGCTCTTGGGTGCTCTTGTGTCGCATCGTCAATTCTCCCCGGCTGCGAACAGGTGTGGTGGGAGAGCCCTGGTCGGCCCTGCGGCGACGCTAGGGAACACCTGTGCCGGGGCTCCAGTTCCTTGCACAAGCTTGCACGGCAATTACGCCTGCATAGGGGGGTCTTGACGTATCTGCACAGGTCGGGAAGGCTGATGCAAGTCTGAGCAAGCACCTGATTCGGGAGGCTGGCATGTCCGTGGAGTTCGTAGGGATCGACCCCAACACCGACCGCGACCACTGCCCGACCGTGTGGGCCGACGGGGAGGCGCAGGAAGTTCTCCTCCAGGGCTGGAAGCCTGACGCCAAGACCCATGCCCAGTGTGAGGCGACCAGTCCGGCGAACGGCTCCGTGCCGGACACCGAAGCGATCGTCCGGATCCCGGCCCGGATGATCCCGATGATCAGGGAGGCATGTGATGCCGTCGAGCGTGCCCAGCTTCGGTGAGCTGCTGGGCAAGTGCCAGCGGACCGCCGTCCATCTGGAGCTGCGCGACTCCTACGCGCCCACGGAACGATTCGAGGCGTGGCAGCGGGGCGAGCGCATCAACTGGGCCGATCGTGAGTCCTGGTGGCATCCGTACGACCAACTGATCTCCGAAACCGTGGCCCGTGGCGTCACCATCCGGCGTGCCCGGATCGTCTCGGAGCCGGTGAGCGAGTACATCCGCTGGGAGCACTACGTCACTCACGCCAACGTGACAGTGGGTGAACAGGTCCGATGGCTGCCCAGAAGGTTGGCGACCGGCATCGCGCTGCCGGGAAACGACTTCTGGCTGTTCGACGGCACCCTGTTGCGGGTTCACCATTTCTCGGGTGACGGTGCCGTGGTGGAGGACGAGATCACGAACGAGCCGGCCGTTGTGGCGCTGTGCCGCTCCGCGTTCGATACGGTTTGGCAACTCGCCACCCCGCACGAACAGTTCGAGATCTGACAGAACGGCCGGTTCGTTGTCCCAACACCCGTCGCCCAACGTCCAGAAGGCGCGTGAGGCGATAGCTGCCCGCCTGCGGGAGCTACGTCTGGACGCCGGTATTTCAGGGCGCGAACTGGCCGTTCGCTGCGGATGGCACGAGTCGAAGTCCTCGCGCATCGAGAACGCTCGAACGCCCCCTTCGGACGCCGACATCCGGGCCTGGTGTGCCACCTGTGGCGCCCCTGGGCAGGCGGACGACCTGGTGGCGGCCAACCGGCAGTCGGCGGAGTCGTACGTCCAGTGGAGGCGCCTCCAGGGCACCGGCTTGCGACGCTTGCAGGAGAGCGGGGCATCCCTGTACGACCGGACCAAGCTGTTCCGCGTCTACTGCTCCGACGTGATCCCCGGGTTCCTGCAGACGCCTGAGTACGCCACGGCGCTGCTCTCGTCCATCGCGGCCTTCCGGGGGACCAAGAACGACGTGGGCGAGGCCGTGGCGGCCCGCATGGACCGCAATCGGGTCATCAGGGAGGGCAACCGCCGGTTCCTGATCGTGCTGGAGGAGTCGGTCCTGCGGTACCGCGTCGCCGACGCCGAGACGATGGCCGTCCAGTACGGGCACCTGCTGGCCGCCATGGCCCTGCCCAGCGTCGCCCTGGGCATCATCCCGTTCGCCGCTGAGCGCACCGTCTGGCCGATGGCCACCTTCACCATGTTCGACGGGAAGAGGATCCACGCCGACACGCTCGACGCTGCCCAGACCCTCGTTGAACCGAGCCAGGTGACCCTGTATGCGCGGGCATTCGATCGGCTCTCAGAACACGCCGTACGGGGGCAGGCGGCCCGCGGAATCATCGCGAACGCCATTGCCGCTCTCGACTCCTGATCGGCGCTCGGATCTCGAAACCCGGAGCTCGGGTTCCGGGCGCCGTGGGGGAGTCGTGTTCGGCGCCCGGGTAGCGCTTGAGCTTCGGGATTCGAGGTCCGAGCCGTGTTCTTCGTCCGGCGGGTAGGTGAGGGATGGGGAAACCCTCCTGCCCTCCCCACCCCGTCACGGCCAGCAAGTATGACTAATAGTGAGCGAATTGCAGCGGAAAGTCGCGACTGCTTACGGTGCCCCCAACGAAACGACCCCGACGCGGTGTAGTCGCACCGGCCGGGGTCTGACCCAAGATCGACCCAGCGGAAAGTCCCGATCTCATGGCTGCCCAGCACTTTAGTCCCGCCCTGCCCGTCTCCGCCGAAGGCCCCCGCGCGGCCCGCCCCGGCTACGGCAAGCGTTCCGCGCCGCCCGGTCAGGACGCACCCCGCCCCGCAGACTTCACCGGCCTCCCCGAGCGCGAGCGGTACGTCGCCGCGTACATCGACCGCTTGCCCGACGGCGCTGCGATGGACATCAAGTCGCTCGCCAAGGACCTCCCCCTGTACGGCCAGATGGCCATCGGCTCCGCCCTGCGCGCGCTCGCGGTGGCCGGGCACCTGCGCCGCGTACGGCGGCGGGTCGACGGGGAAGGCACATGCCGGTGGGTGACGTACACGTACTGGTCCCGGACCGCCCGCGACAATGAGTGGTGGAGCGCCGCGCTTTCCGGACCGGCCGATGTGCCCCCGCAGCGCATCGCCCCCGAGCCGCCCGCGCCGCCGAAGGCTCCCGGCGCACCCTCCGACGCGTACCGCGCCCTCGCCGGACTCGGCCGCCGCGAACCCCGGCTGGCGCTCTCCGCCGCCGACTGCGCCGCCCTGGAACCGCTGGCCGCCGCCTGGTTCGCACGCGGCGCGGGCGCCGAGCACCTGACGGCGGCGCTCACTGCCGGGCTCCCGGAGCACGTCGCGTTCCCGCTCGGGCTCGTGCGCCGCCGCCTGGCCGACAAGATGCCGCCCGAGCTGCCGGACGCGGGGGCCCCGGCGGGCGGCCTGAGGGTCGAGTGCGTGGAATGCGGCCGCCCGGGCCCGGCGGAAGCCCTCCCGGACGGCCTCTGCGGCCCCTGCCGTACGTCCCCCGCGACGCCCTCGGACGACACCGCTGACGTCCCGGCCCGGGTCGCCGGGCTACGGGACCTGATGCGGGCGCGCTGACCGCGTACTCCGCACCGGAGTACGCGGGTTGCTGCTGGTGCGCGCCGTGGACGTAGCGCCAGATTGAACGCATGACACCACTGCCCGCCGCGGTCGCCCCCCACGCCCCCGCCACCGCAACCGAGTTCACCCAGCGCTTCAGCTCCACCCCGCGCGGCGCCCGCCTCGCCCGGCGCCTCACCCTGCACCAGCTCGACGCCCGGGGCGAACGCCGCCCGTCCACCGGGGACGTGCCCGATCCCGCGCCCCTCGCCGAGGACGGCCGTGGCCTGCTCCTGGTCTCGGCGCTCGCCGACCGGTGGGAGGTGCTGGACCGTGTGCCGCTGGGCAAGACGGTGGTGGCCGAGCTGGAGCCGGCGGGCTGAGGGCGAGGACTCCCCAGTAGCCGGCAACACCTCCTCTCGGGCCGCCGTGCCCCTGCGAGGGGATTCGGAAGTTCCGAAAGTAGGAATCTCTCACTTTCCTGCCGGTTCGGGTACGCTGGTGCCACGAGGCAGACACGGAATGCGGATAGGGAGGTCACTCATGGCTGCGACCACGTTCCATGCCGGCGTGCGCGACAAGGGGCAGCTGACGCTGCCCGCAGGGGTCCGCGAGGCGCTGGGAGTCTCCCCGGGCGACGAGCTTGAGTTCGCCATCAACGACGACGGCGTTGTCGAGGTGCACGGACTACGCAAGATCCGCACGGACCAGGCGTGGTTCTGGACGGAGCGGTGGCAGGCGGGTGAGCGTGACGCGAGCGAGGACATCGCCGCGGGGCGCACCACCCGGCATGAGGACGCGGACGAGATGTTCGCGCACCTCGCCGAGGAGAACTGACCCCGACCCCTGGGAGGCCCATTGCCGACTTTCGAGACGACCGCTCGCTTCGACCGTGATTTCAAGAAGCTCCTCCCCGAGGAGCGGGCACGGTTCCAGGACTGCGTTCGCAAGAAGTTCGTGCCGGACGCGGCCAACGGGCGGTTTCGGCCCGGCCTCCGGGTCAAACCGGTCCAGGGAGTGCCACTCCCAGCCGGCGCGCGTCCCGTCATGGAGATGACATGGGTGCCCGACGGGCGTGCCACCTGGCAGTACGCGGATGAAATCCGCGCGGGTGAGCCGCATATCGTCTGGCGCCGAGTCGGTGGGCACGAGATCTTCGATCCCGGCCCCGCTTGAGGGACAGAGGGCCGCATCCGACGAGGTGCGGCCCTCGGTGCTTTACGCCGGCGGCCTTACGGCTCCGGCAGGGCGCCCGTACATACGCGAAGACCCCGACCTCAGCGTTTCCGCTGACGGCGGGGTCTTTGGCACCTTCTGGAGGTGCCCCCGGCAGGATTCGAACCTGCGCACCCGGCTCCGGAGGCCGATGCTCTATCCCCTGAGCTACGGGGGCGTATCGCTGTGCTGCTCTGCGACGGGTGAAACACTACCAGCTCCGGCGGGGTGCCCGTGAACAGGTATTCCGCGTCATCGCGTGACGGTCCGCGCCCCCTCGTACACACATTCAGCCATCCTTACGGGGCCGCTTCCGGGGGCGGAAGTGGGCAAAACCCGGACGCAGCCCCTCCGGCGCGCCTACTCTCGAAGGGTGTCTGGGGCATGCGGCCGCGTGCTTGTTGTCGACGACAACAAGGTCATCCGGCAGTTGATCAGGGTCAACCTTGAGCTGGAGGGCTTCGAGGTCGTGACCGCGGGCGATGGTGTCGAGTGTCTGGATCTCGTGCACCGCGTCCGGCCCGACGTGATCACGCTCGATGTGGTCATGCCCCGGCTCGACGGCCTCCAGACCGCCACCCGGCTGCGGTCCGACCCGCGCACCGGGCATCTGCCGCTCGCGATCGTCAGCGCCTGCACGCCGTACGAGGTGGACAGCGGGGTCGCCGCCGGGGTCGACGCGTTCCTCGCCAAGCCCTTCGAGCCGGCCGAGCTGGTGCGGCTCGTGCGCCGGCTGATGGAGCGCGGGCGGCGGGCCGCGCTCGACGGGCGGGCGGAGAGCGCCGTCGGCTGACCGGATGGCGAAACCGGTTCGCGAAGGGCCCCCCTTCCTCCCATACGCTTGTCCCGTGACCCCCGTCGATCTCTCCACGACCGTGCTGCACGCCGTGCGCCGCGCGGTCCGCGAGGACGCCCTGCGCGCGCCCGTGCCCGCGCGCGTACGGGTGGAGAGGACCCGGCCCGGCGGGCGCGGCGACTACGCCAGCGCCGTCGCCCTCCAGCTCGCCGGCCTCGCCGGCCTCCGCGCCGGCGAGGTCGCCGAGATCCTGCGCGACCGGCTCGCCGGAGCCCCCGGAGTCGCCGGCGTCGAGATCACCGGACCCGGCTTCCTCAACTTCACGCTCGACGCCGCCACCGGCGCCGCCGCCCACCGCGACCTCGTCCACCGGGTCCGGGAGCAGGGGCGGCGGTACGGACACGGGGACGCCCTCGCCGGACAGCGGCTGCGGCTCGGCCACGCCCGCGAGGTCCGGGCCGCCGTCACCGCCGACGCCGTCCGCCGGCTGCTGACCGCCCAGGGCGCCGACGTACACCTCGCCTGCGACGGCGAGCCGGACCCGGACTGGGCGCGGCTCGGGGTGGGTACGGAGGCGTACGGGATGCCGCAGGCGGAGGCGCCCGGCGCGGCGCACGACGAACCGCGCGTCCCCGGAGCCCAGGCGGAAGCCCTCATACGCCCCGTCCCCGCAGGCGACACCGCCGCCGCCCTGCCGGCCCGGCTCGGCCGAGACGCCGCCCGCTGGGGTCTGCTCAGTGTCGCCGGGCACGACCGTGCCCCCCTCGGGCCCGGGCTCCTCGCGCAGACCGAGGCCAACGGCCTCTTCCGTGTCCGGTACGCACACGCCCGCGCCCGCGCCGTGCTCCGGGGCGCGGACCGGCTCGGGGTCGCCGTCGCGGGGCCCGGCGAGGACATCGACGCGACCGGGGCCGCCGGCCTGCTCACGCTGCTCGACGCGCACCCGGGCGTCCTCGCGGGCGCCGCCCGCCACCGCGCCCCCGACCGGCTCGTCCGGCACCTCGACGCGGTCGCCGCCGCCTTCTTCGACTTCCACGACGCCGCCCCGCCGCTGCCCGTCGGGGAGGAGAAACCCTCGGCCGCCCACCGCTCCCGGACGGCCCTCGCCGAAGCCGCCGGGACGGTGCTGGCCGGCGGCCTGTCCCTGCTCGGCGTCAGCGCGCCCGAACACCTCTGACCACCCGAGAGAGCCGAGCCCACACCATGAGCCGATCCGCACACCCCGCCGGACCCCGTCACGCCGACGTCATGTCCGACGGCCACTACCTCGCCCCCGCCGACGACCTCAACGTCCTGGACGAGAAGGTGTGGTCCAGCACCGTCACCCGTGACGAGCACGGCGCCCTGACCGTCGGCGGGCTCACCGTCTCCCGCCTCGCCGAGGAGTTCGGCACCCCCGCCTACTTCCTGGACGAGACCGACTTCCGGGCCCGCTGCCGCGCCTGGTCCGACGCCTTCGGGCCCGGGGCCGACGTCTTCTACGCCGGCAAGGCGTTCCTCTCCCGGGCCGTCGTGCGCTGGCTCAAGGAGGAGGGGCTCAACCTCGACGTCTGCTCGGCCGGCGAGCTGACCACCGCGCTCGACGCCGGAATGCCCGCCGAGCGCATCGCGCTGCACGGCAACAACAAGTCCGTCGAGGAGATCGAGCGCGCCGTCACCGCGGGCGTCGGCCGCATCGTCCTCGACTCCTTCCAGGAGATCGTCCGCGTCGCCCACGTCGCGCAGCGCCTCGGCAAGCGCCAGCGCGTCCAGATCCGGGTCACCGTCGGCGTCGAGGCGCACACCCACGAGTTCATCGCCACCGCCCACGAGGACCAGAAGTTCGGCATCGCGCTCGCCGGCGGACAGGCCGCCGAGGCCGTGCGCCGGGCGCTCACCCTGGACGGGCTCGAACTCGTCGGCATCCACTCCCACATCGGGTCCCAGATCTTCGATATGGCCGGCTTCGAGGTCTCCGCCCGGCGCGTCGTGCAGCTGCTCGCCGAGGTGCGCGACGAGCACGGCGTCGAACTGCCCGAGATCGACCTCGGCGGCGGCCTCGGCATCGCGTACACCTCCGAGGACGACCCGCGCGAACCGTACGAGATCGCCAAGTCGCTCGGCGACATCGTGACCCGCGAGTGCGAGGCCGCCGGGCTCGCCACCCCCCGTATCTCCGTCGAGCCCGGCCGCGCCATCGTCGGCCCGACCGCCTTCACGCTGTACGAGGTCGGCACCATCAAGCCGCTGGAGGGCCTGCGCACCTACGTGAGCGTCGACGGCGGCATGTCGGACAACATCCGGACCGCGCTGTACGACGCCGAGTACAGCGTCTCGCTGGCCTCGCGGACCTCGGACGCCGAACCGATGCTCGTCCGGGTCGTCGGCAAGCACTGCGAGAGCGGCGACATCGTGGTCAAGGACGCCTTCCTGCCGGCGGACCTGGCCCCCGGCGACCTGATCGCCGTGCCCGCCACCGGCGCGTACTGCCGCTCCATGGCGAGCAACTACAACCACGCCCTGCGCCCGCCGGTCGTCGCCGTGCGGGACGGCGGGGCGCGGGTGATCGTCCGGCGCGAGACGGAGGAAGATCTCCTGCGTCTCGACGTCGGCTGATGCCGTATTTCCGGGGGCGTACCACGCTGTCCCGGTAAACATCTCAGGATCCGGACGGGTGGCGGGAACACCCGTCCGGTGAGTGAGACTGGTCCGTACTACAGGTGTAAAGGAAACGAGGTCGGATGATGCGTACGCGTCCGCTGAAGGTGGCGCTGCTGGGCTGTGGTGTGGTCGGCTCAGAGGTGGCGCGCATCATGACGACGCACGCCGACGACCTCGCCGCGCGCATCGGCGCGCCGGTGGAGCTCGCCGGTGTCGCCGTCCGCCGGCCCTCCAAGGTGCGCGAGGGCATCGACCCCGCGCTGATCACCACGGACGCGACCGCCCTGGTCAAACGCGGCGACATCGACGTCGTCATCGAGGTCATCGGCGGCATCGAGCCCGCCCGTACGCTGATCAGGACCGCCTTCGAGTACGGCGCGAGCGTCGTCTCCGCCAACAAGGCGCTGCTCGCCGAGGACGGCGCCGCCCTGCACGCCGCCGCCGAGCAGCACGGCCGGGACCTCTACTACGAGGCCGCCGTGGCCGGTGCCATCCCGCTCGTACGGCCGCTGCGCGAGTCCCTGGCCGGCGACAAGGTCAACCGGGTGCTCGGCATCGTCAACGGCACCACCAACTTCATCCTCGACAAGATGGACACCAGCGGCGCCGGCTACTCCGAGGCGCTGGACGAGGCCACCGCCCTCGGTTACGCGGAGGCCGACCCCACCGCCGACGTGGAGGGCTTCGACGCCGCCGCGAAGGCCGCCATCCTCGCCGGGATCGCCTTCCACACCCGGGTGAGGATCGGCGACGTGCACCGCGAGGGCATCACCGAGGTCACCGCGGCCGACATCGCCTCCGCCCGCCGCATGGGCTGCACCGTCAAGCTCCTCGCCATCTGCGAGCGCGCCGCCGACGGCGCCTCCGTGACGGCCCGCGTGCACCCCGCGATGATCCCGCTCAGCCACCCGCTCGCCTCGGTGCGCGAGGCGTACAACGCGGTGTTCGTGGAGGCCGAGGCGGCCGGACAGCTGATGTTCTACGGTCCCGGCGCGGGCGGGTCGCCCACCGCGTCCGCGGTCCTCGGCGACCTCGTGGCCGTCTGCCGCAACAAGCTCAACGAGGCCCCCGGGCCCGGCGAGTCCGCGTACACGCGCCTGCCGGTGAGCCCCATGGGCGACGTCGTCACGCGGTACCACATCAGCCTCGACGTGGCCGACAAGCCTGGCGTGCTCGCCCAGGTCGCGACGGTCTTCGCCGACCAGGGCGTATCCATCGATACGGTCCGCCAGCAGAGCCGGCCGGACAGTCAGGAAACCGACGGCGAGGCATCGCTCGTCGTCGTCACCCACCGCGCGCCCGACGCCGCCCTCTCAGGGACCGTCGAGGCGCTGCGCAAGCTCGACACCGTACGCGGTGTCGCCAGCATCATGCGTGTTGAAGGGGAGTAAGGACCCATGACCACCAAGGGCACCCACCAGTGGCGCGGCATCATCGAGGAGTACCGGGACCGTCTCCCGGTCACGAGCACGACGCCGGTCGTCACGCTCCGTGAGGGCGGTACGCCGCTCGTCCCCGCTCAGGTCCTCTCCGAGCGCACGGGCTGCGAGGTGCATCTCAAGGTCGAGGGCGCCAACCCCACCGGGTCCTTCAAGGACCGCGGCATGACCATGGCCATCACCCGGGCCAAGGAGGAGGGTGCGAAGGCCGTCATCTGCGCCTCCACCGGCAACACCTCCGCCTCGGCCGCCGCCTACGCGGTCCGGGCCGGCATGGTCTGCGCGGTCCTCGTGCCGCAGGGCAAGATCGCGCTCGGCAAGATGGGCCAGGCGCTCGTGCACGGCGCCAAGATCCTCCAGGTCGACGGCAACTTCGACGACTGCCTCACGCTGGCCCGCTCGCTCTCGGACAACTACCCGGTCGCGCTGGTCAATTCGGTCAACCCGGTCCGTATCGAGGGCCAGAAGACCGCCGCGTTCGAGATCGTCGACGCGCTCGGCGACGCCCCGGACATCCATGTCCTCCCGGTCGGCAACGCGGGCAACATCACCGCGTACTGGAAGGGCTACACCGAGTACGCCGGGGACGGTGTGTCGACGCACAAGCCGCGCATGTGGGGCTTCCAGGCGTCCGGTTCCGCGCCCATCGTGCGCGGCGAGGTCGTCAAGGACCCGTCGACCATCGCCACCGCGATCCGGATCGGCAACCCGGCCTCCTGGAACTACGCGCTGGCCGCGCGGGACGAGTCGGGCGGCTTCATCGACGAGGTCACGGACCGTCAGATCCTGTCCGCTTACCGGCTGTTGGCCTCTCAGGAGGGCGTCTTCGTGGAGCCCGCGTCGGCCGCTTCGGTCGCCGGACTGCTCAAGGCCGCCGAGGAGGGCAAGGTCGACCCCGGCCAGCGCATCGTCTGCACGGTGACCGGCAACGGCCTCAAGGACCCGGACTGGGCCGTCGCGGGCGCCCCGCGGCCCGTCACCGTCCCGGTCGACGCGGCCGCCGCCGCCGAGAAGCTGGGCCTGGCGTAATCACGTAACGCCTCACCCCCGGGCCGGTCCGGACGACGGCCCGGGGTCAGGGCCTTTCGTTTGGATCATGCCGGGCTCGCGGGGCCTGGTGCCGCACCTCGCGGCGTTGTCGTCAGTCACCAACGCTCCGCGTTGCCTCAATCCTCCGCCTTGCGATGCACGGCACCAGGCCCCGCTCCCTGATCCGGTCTGATCCAAACGAAAGGCCCTGCGCGACGACTCGTCAGAAAGGGCGCCCTACCGGCCCTTTCCGGCAACAAGAGCGCACCGCGGGCGTGCGACACGCATCGTGCGCCTCCCGTGCGCCCTATGTCGCCACGGAACCTTCCTTCGATAAGCTGTACCCAACCCGCCCCGCCGCATCTGCCGGGGTGCCCCGGGCCGTTGCGGCTCCCCCGAAGAATCCCCGCCCGCAGCCCCCGGAATCCCCGCCGCCTCACAAGGAGAGTCGTCACAGCGATGGCCGGTCCCGCCTTCCGAGCCGCCGCCGTCCGGGTGCGCGTCCCCGCGACCAGCGCCAACCTGGGCCCCGGTTTCGACACCCTCGGCCTGTCGCTCGGCCTGTACGACGACGTCGTCGTCCGCGTCGCCGACTCCGGACTGCACATCGACATCGCCGGCGAGGGCGCGGACACCCTGCCCCGCGACGAGAAGCACCTGCTCGTACGGTCCCTGCGCACCGCCTTCGACCTGCTCGGCGGACAGCCGCGCGGCCTGGAGATCGTCTGCGCCAACCGCATCCCGCACGGCCGCGGCCTCGGCTCCTCCTCCGCCGCCATCTGCGCCGGAATCGTCGCCGCCCGCGCCGTGACGACCGGCGGCGACGCCCGGCTGGACGACGCCGCGCTGCTGGAGCTCGCCACCGAGATCGAGGGCCACCCCGACAACGTCGCGGCCTGCCTGCTCGGCGGATTCACGCTCGCCTGGATGGACGGCGCATCCGCCCGCGCGATCAGGATGGACCCCGCTGATTCCATCGTTCCGGTGGTTTTCGTCCCCGGCAAGCCGGTGCTCACCGAAACCGCCCGCGGACTCCTGCCGCGCACCGTCCCGCACGTCGACGCCGCCTTCAACGCAGGCCGTGCCGCCCTCCTCGTAGAGGCCCTGACCAGGCGCCCCGAGCTGCTGCTCACGGCCACCGAGGACCGGCTGCACCAGGACTACCGCGCGCCCGCCATGGCCGAGAGCGTCGAACTCGTCGGCCGGCTGCGCGCCGAGGGCGTCCCCGCGGTCATCTCCGGCGCCGGACCGACGGTGCTGGCCCTGGCCGGGGACGGCGACGCCGACAAGGTCGCCCGGCTGGCGGGCGAGGGCTGGGCGGCCAACCGGCTCGCCCTCGACGCGCGGGGCGCGAGCGTCCTGCCGCTCGCGCCGTAGCCGCGGGGCCGCTGGCCGAGAAGTGATTGCCGGTGAGTGAGAGGGGGAATGTTTGTTGGAGCCGGTAGTGTTAACCTCAAGTCTGCAATCGACGTCCATGAGGCGCGTTGCTTCGTGTCCCCTTCGGGACCACCATTTCTTCCGGGAGCCTCCCCAACTGCCTGAGCAGCCTGCCTGAGCAGTTGCGAGCACGCTCCGGAACCGGCACGACACCCCTCGCTCGTCCAGGAGTGGGCCGAGCAGGGGGATGCTCGCGCCGGGCACATGCACACCTCATCTCTCCGCCGTTCCATCCGGCGGACCACCGCCCCGGCACGGGCCGCACCAACCGAGGACCGCAGCCGGACAGCACAACCGGTCGCCGAGCCAGAAGGCCGACGTCCGCTCCAGGGAAGGACCCTTCGTGAGCGACACCACCGATCTGATGGGCGTGACTGCCGACAAGAGCGTCGACAGCGCCGCGCCCGCCGAAGGTGCTGCCACTGGCACCACCGCACGGCGCCGCCGCTCCGGCACCGGCCTTGAGGGCATGGTCCTGGCCGAGCTCCAGCAGGTCGCGTCCGGCCTCGGTATCAAGGGCACCGCGCGGATGCGCAAGAGCCAGCTGATCGAGGTCATCAAGGAGGCCCAGGCCGGCGGCGGCTCCTCCGCCCCCAAGACCAAGGCCGCCGCGGCCCCCGCCGAAGGCGCCGAGACCAAGCCGAAGCGCCGCGCCACCTCCAAGGCGCGCACCGGCGCCGACGAGGCCGCCCCGGCCGCCGCCGCGCCCGTCGAGAAGGCCACGGCCCAGCAGCAGATCGACATCCCGGGCCAGCCGGCCAGCGACGACCAGCCCGCGGGCGAGCGCCGCCGTCGCCGCGCCACCGCGCAGGCGGGCAGCCCGGAGAGCAAGCCGGACGCCAAGGCGCAGACCAAGGACCGCGCCCAGGACGAGCCGAAGCAGGAGCAGAAGCAGGAGGCGCCCGCCGAGGACCGCTCCGCCGACTCCAGGACCGAGTCCAAGGCCGAGTCCGGCGCGGACAACGCCGAGGGCCGCCGCGACCGCGGCGACCGCCAGCGCGGCGACCGGGGCGGCGAGCAGCGCCGCGACCGCCAGCGCGACCGGCAGCGCGGCAAGGGCGACGACCAGGGCGGCAACCGGCGCCAGGGCGGCGGCCAGAACCAGGGCGGCAACGGCCCGCAGGACGACGGCTTCGACGACGACGGCGGCCGGCGCGGCCGGCGCGGGCGCTACCGCGACCGCCGGGGCCGGCGCGGGCGCGACGAATTCGCTGACGCCCCGCCCGTCACCGACGACGACGTCCTGATCCCCGTCGCGGGCATCCTGGACATCCTCGACAACTACGCGTTCATCCGGACCTCCGGCTACCTGCCCGGCCCGAACGACGTGTACGTCTCGCTCGCCCAGGTCCGCAAGAACGGCCTGCGCAAGGGCGACCACGTCACCGGTGCGGTGCGCCAGCCCAAGGACGGCGAGCGCCGCGAGAAGTTCAACGCGCTGGTCCGCCTCGACTCGGTCAACGGCATGGCGCCCGAATCGGGCCGCGGCCGCCCCGAGTTCCAGAAGCTGACCCCGCTCTACCCGCAGGACCGGCTCCGCCTGGAGACCGACTCCAACGTCCTGACGACGCGGATCATCGACCTGGTCGCCCCCATCGGCAAGGGCCAGCGCGGTCTGATCGTGGCCCCGCCGAAGACCGGCAAGACCATGATCCTCCAGGCCATCGCCAACGCGATCACGGTCAACAGCCCCGAGTGCCACCTGATGGTCGTCCTCGTGGACGAGCGTCCGGAAGAGGTCACCGACATGCAGCGGTCGGTGAAGGGCGAGGTCATCTCCTCGACCTTCGACCGCCCCGCCGAGGACCACACCACGGTCGCCGAGCTGGCCATCGAGCGCGCCAAGCGCCTGGTGGAGCTGGGCCACGACGTGGTCGTCCTGCTGGACTCGATCACCCGCCTGGGACGCGCGTACAACCTCGCCGCCCCGGCCTCCGGCCGCATCCTGTCCGGTGGTGTCGACTCGACCGCGCTCTACCCGCCGAAGCGCTTCTTCGGTGCCGCGCGCAACATCGAGGACGGCGGCTCGCTGACCATCCTGGCCACCGCGCTGGTCGAGACCGGCTCGCGCATGGACGAGGTGATCTTCGAGGAGTTCAAGGGCACCGGCAACATGGAGCTCAAGCTCGACCGCAAGCTCTCCGACAAGCGGATCTTCCCGGCGGTGGACGTCGACGCGTCCTCCACCCGCAAGGAGGAAATCCTGCTGGGCGGCGAGGAGTTGGCGATCGTCTGGAAGCTGCGCCGGGTGCTTCACGCGCTCGACCAGCAGCAGGCCATCGAGCTCCTGCTCGACCGGATGAAGAAGACCCAGTCGAACGCGGAGTTCCTGCTCCAGATCCAGAAGACGACGCCGGCCCCGGGCAACAACGACTAGTCGCAGCCCCCGGCCGCACACAGGGCCGCCCCCGCACTTCCGGTGCGGGGGCGGCCCTGTGCCGTACCCCGTTGCCGTTCCGAGACCTTCGCCACACGGGCGCCGGCGCGCAGCACCCCGTACAACCGTTGTACGGGCCACGAAACCGCAGGTGGGCGCCGGAATACCGGCCGGCACCGCACCCGCGCGGGCCGGTCCGGGCGCAGCCGGGGGCCACAGCCGCCTGTGCCAACCTTTTCGTCGCCACCACCGCAAGGGGGTCACCGACGGAACGAGGGAGACGCATGAGCGAGCCAAGCGGGAGCAGCGGCCGAATACGGGCCACCGGCAAACGCCGGAAGAAGCCGTCCCGCGGTCGCAGGGCCACCCGGATCGCCCTCTGGGGCCTGGCCGGCGCGGTCGTCGTCGGCGGTGCGGGGCTCGGTTACGCGTACGTCCATCTCAACGGAAACCTCCAGGCCGTCGACATCAACACCGCGCTCGGCAAGGACCGCCCCGAGAACATCGACAACGGCTCCGAGGACATCCTCGTCCTGGGCTCCGACTCCCGTTCCGGCGCCAACGGCGAATACGGCGAGGACGGCGGCGCGGCCCGCTCCGACACCGCGATGGTCGTCCACGTCAACAAGGGACACCGGACCGCGAGTGTGGTCTCCATCCCGCGCGACACCCTCGTCACCCGCCCCGACTGCACCGGCGCCGGCGGCGACCCGGTGGCCGGGCAGCGGCGGGCCATGTTCAACACGGCGTACGAGGTCGGCGGGCCGGCCTGCGCGGTGAAGACCGTGGAATCCATGTCCGGCATCCGCATGGACCACTACATCGAGGTCGACTTCACCGGCTTCAAGAAGCTGATCGACAAGCTCGGCGGCGTCGAGATCACCACCACCGAGGCGATCGACGACCCCGACAGCCATCTGGACCTCGAACCCGGCACCCACACCCTGGACGGCGAGCAGTCCCTCGGCCTGGTCCGCACCCGGCACAGCGTCGGCGACGGCAGCGACCTCGGCCGCATCCAGCTCCAGCAGGCGTTCATCAAGGCGCTGATGCAGCAGGTCAAGAGCGTGGGCGTGTTCGACGGCACCAAGCTCTACGGCATCGCGGACACCGCCACCAAGGCGGTCACCACCGACTCCGACCTCGGCTCGGTCACCAAGCTCGCGGGCTTCGCCAAGGGCCTCAAGGGCCTCGGCTCCGACGACGTGAACATGGTGACCCTGCCCGTCGAGTACGACCCCGCCGACCCCAACCGGGTCGTCCCGCTGGAGGAGGCCGGCCAGCAGGTCTGGGACGCCCTGAACGCCGACAAGCCGATCCCCGCCTCCGCGACGGAGCAGTCGGCCGGCGACAAGGGCGACGCGGGCAAGATCGTCCGGTGACCCGGACCCCCGGCCGCACACCGGGGGAATACCCGGCCCTCCACCCTGGTTTTGGGAGATACGGCCGGTCCTGGCAGACTGGTACGTCGGCCCCGGTTCACGGACGCGCAATCCGCGCGTACGACCCGGAGCCCTCCCGAACCTAGGAGACACCCTTGAAGCGCGACATCCACCCCCAGTACGTCGAGACGCAGGTCAGCTGCACCTGTGGCGCGTCGTTCACCACCCGCTCCACGCTGGACAGCGGCACCATCCGTGCCGAGGTCTGCTCCGAGTGCCACCCGTTCTACACGGGCAAGCAGAAGATCCTCGACACCGGTGGCCGTGTGGCCCGCTTCGAGGCCCGCTTCGGCAAGGGCGCCAAGGCCGCCGGCAAGTAGCGAGCCGTCCGCGCCGGTCCGCGGTGCCCTCTTCCCGGGGGCGCCGTGGCCGGCGTTTTTTTCCGGTCCGGGCACGGGGTCTCCGTACCCCGGCCCCGGCAGGCACCCACCGGCCGGCAGGCACGACGAGCGAAGGAACCAGGAGCCCGAGATGTTCGAGGCGGTCGAGGAACTGATCGGTGAGCACGCCGATCTTGAGAAGCAGCTCGCCGACCCCGCGGTCCACGCCGACCAGGGCAACGCGCGCAAGCTCAACAAGCGCTACGCGGAGCTGAGCCCGATCGTCGCGACGTACCGCTCCTGGAAGCAGTCCGGTGACGACATCGAGACCGCCCGCGAGTTCGCCGCCGACGACCCCGACTTCGCCGCCGAGGTCAAGGAGCTGGAGCAGCAGCGCGAGGAGCTCACCGAGAAGCTCCGCCTCCTGCTCGTCCCCCGGGACCCCAGCGACGACAAGGACGTGCTCCTGGAGATCAAGGCCGGGGCGGGCGGCGACGAGTCCGCGCTGTTCGCCGGCGATCTGCTGCGCATGTATCTGCGCTACGCCGAGCGCGTCGGCTGGAAGACCGAGATCATCGACTCCACCGAGTCCGAGCTCGGCGGCTACAAGGACGTCCAGGTCGCCGTCAAGACCAAGGGCGGCAACGGGGCCACCGAACCCGGCCAGGGCGTCTGGGCCCGGATGAAGTACGAGGGCGGGGTGCACCGCGTGCAGCGCGTGCCGTCCACCGAGTCCCAGGGCCGCATCCACACCTCCGCCGCCGGTGTCCTCGTGACCCCCGAGGCCGAGGAGGTCGACGTCGAGATCCACGCCAACGACCTCCGCATCGACGTCTACCGCTCGTCCGGCCCCGGCGGCCAGTCCGTCAACACGACCGACTCCGCCGTCCGCATCACCCACCTGCCGACCGGTGTCGTCGCCTCCTGCCAGAACGAGAAGAGCCAGCTCCAGAACAAGGAGCAGGCGATGCGCATCCTGCGCTCCCGGCTGCTCGCCGCCGCCCAGGAGGCCGCCGAGCAGGAGGCTTCGGACGTACGTCGCAGCCAGGTGCGAACGGTCGACCGTTCCGAGAAGATCCGGACGTACAACTTCCCGGAAAACCGGATCTCGGACCACCGCGTCGGCTTCAAGGCGTACAACTTGGACCAGGTGCTCGACGGCGACCTGGACGCGGTGATCCAGGCGTGCGTCGACGCCGACTCCGCCGCCAAGCTGGCCGCCGCCTGAGCCCACCGCCCGCCCCGCCCCGCTCGTGAACCCGTACGGAGAGACCGCGATGAACCTGCTGCTCGCCGAGGTGGCCCAGGCCACCCAGCGGCTGGCCGACGCCGGTGTTCCCTCACCGAGATTCGATGCCGAGGAACTCGCCGCGTTCGTGCACGGCGTCAAGCGGGGCGAGCTGCACAACGTGCCGGACGCCGACTTCGACGCCCGCTACTGGGAGACCATCGCCCGCCGCGAGGCCCGCGAACCCCTCCAGCACATCACCGGCCGCGCTTTCTTCCGCTACCTGGAGCTCCAGGTCGGGCCCGGCGTCTTCGTGCCCCGCCCGGAGACCGAGTCCGTCGTCGGCTGGGCCATAGACGCCGTCCGCGCGATGGACGTCGTGGAGCCGCTGATCGTGGACCTGTGCACCGGCTCCGGCGCCATCGCCCTCGCCATGGCCCAGGAGGTCCCGCGCTCCCGGGTGCACGCCGTGGAGCTCTCCGAGGACGCCCTGAAGTGGACCCGGAAGAACGCCGAGGGCTCCCGCGTCACCGTCCACCGCGGCGACGCGCTCACCGCCCTGCCCGAGCTGGACGGCCAGGTCGACCTCGTCATCTCCAACCCGCCCTACATCCCGCTCACCGAGTGGGAGTACGTGGCGCCCGAGGCGCGCGACCACGACCCCGAGATGGCGCTGTTCTCCGGCGAGGACGGCCTCGACACCATCCGCGGCATCGAGCGCACCGCGCACCGGCTGCTCCGCCCCGGCGGCCTCGTCGTCATCGAGCACGCCGACACCCAGGGCGGCCAGGTGCCCTGGATCTTCACCGAGGAACGGGGCTGGGCCGACGCGGCCGACCACCCCGACCTCAACCGGCGGCCCCGGTTCGCCACCGCCCGCAAGGCGATGCCGTGACCCGGGCCGGCGCCCCGCACCCCTACCCGTACATGCTTGAGGAGGCCGGCTGATGGCACGGCGATACGACTGCAACGACGCGACGGACCGCACGACGGGGCTGCGCGAAGCCGCGTCGGCCGTCCGCCGCGGCGAGCTCGTCGTGCTGCCCACCGACACCGTGTACGGGATCGGCGCGGACGCCTTCGCCTCCGAGGCGGTCGGCGACCTGCTGGAGGCCAAGGGCCGGGGCCGCAACATGCCCTCGCCGGTCCTCATCGGCTCCCCGAACACCCTGCACGGCCTGGTCACCGACTTCTCCGAGCAGGCGTGGGAGCTGGTCGACGCCTTCTGGCCGGGCGCCCTGACCCTGGTCGCCAAGCACCAGCCCTCGCTCCAGTGGGACCTCGGCGACACCCGGGGCACCGTCGCCGTCCGGATGCCGCTGCACCCGGTCGCCATCGAGCTGCTCACCGAGGTCGGCCCGATGGCCGTGTCCAGCGCCAACCTGACCGGCCACCCCTCGCCGGAGGACTGCGACGCCGCCCAGGAGATGCTCGGCGACGCCGTCTCCGTCTACCTCGACGGCGGCCCGACCCCCGGCATCGTGCCCTCCTCCATCGTGGACGTCACCGGCAAGGTGCCCGTCCTGCTGCGTGCCGGGGCGATCTCGGCGGAGGAGCTGCGCAAGGTGGTCCCCGACCTTGAGGTGGCCAATTGACCGCCCCCGAGGGGCGTGGCATAGCGGGGCGGCCCGACACTTTCCGCATCCTCCACGTCAGCACCGGCAACGTCTGCCGCTCGCCGATCACCGAGCGGCTGACCCGGCACGCCCTGGTGCACCGGCTGGGGGACCCGCTCCAGGGCGGGCTGATCGTGGAGAGCGCCGGGACCTGGGGCCACGAGGGCGCCCCGATGGAGGCCAACGCCGAGGTGGTCCTCGCCGACTTCGGCGCGGACGCCTCCGGCTTCACCGGCCGTGAGCTGCTGGACGAGCATGTGATCCGGGCCGACCTCGTGCTCACCGCCACCCGCGACCACCGCGCCCAGGTCATCTCCATGGGCCACTCGGCCGGGCTGCGCACCTTCACGCTCAAGGAGTTCACCAGGCTGGTCCGGGCCATAGACCCGGCCACCCTGCCCGACGCCCGCGAGGAGGGCGTGGTCGAGCGCGCCCGCGCCCTGGTCCGGGCCGCCGCGGCGCTGCGCGGCTGGCTGCTGGCCCCGACCGCGGACGCCGACGAGGTCCACGACCCGTACGGCGCCCCGATCACCTTCTTCCGGTCCATCGGCGACGAGATCAGCCAGGCCCTGGACCCGGTCGTCACCGCGCTGACCGGCGTCTCCGCGCACCGCTGACCCCGGCGGCGGGCTTCCCGCGGGGGCCCTCGATGATCTTCCTGAGCGGTGCCGTGCAACCATCGCGGACAGCTTCGTGTCCTCAACCATGGGACCTGTCTAGTTAAGGTGTGGGCTGAGATGGCCGGCGATATCTGTGGGGCAGCCCGTGCGTGATTACCTGCTGACACTCTGTGTCACGGCCGCTGTGACCTACTTGCTCACCGGTCCGGTGCGCAAGTTCGCCATCGCGGTCGGGGCGATGCCCGCGATCCGCGCGCGCGACGTCCACCGCGAACCGACCCCGAGGCTCGGCGGCATCGCCATGTTCGGCGGGCTGTGCGCGGGGCTCATCGTCGCCAACCACCTGGCCAACCTCGACGGCGTCTTCGAGCTCTCCAGTGAACCGAGAGCGCTGCTCTCCGGGGCGGCGCTGATCTGGCTGATCGGGGTCCTGGACGACAAGTTCGAGATCGACGCCCTGATCAAGCTGGGCGGGCAGATGCTCGCCGCCGCCGTGATGGTCCTCCAGGGCCTCACGATCCTGTGGCTGCCGATCCCGGGCGTCGGCACCGTCGCCCTCACCCCGTGGCAGGGCACGCTGCTCACCGTGGCGCTGGTCGTCATCACGATCAACGCGGTCAACTTCGTGGACGGCCTGGACGGGCTCGCGGCGGGCATGGTGCTCATCGCCGCCGCCGCGTTCTTCCTGTACACCTACCGGCTCTGGTACGGGCACACCATCGAGGCCGCTGCCCCGGCGACGCTGTTCGCGGCGATCCTGATGGGCATGTGCCTCGGCTTCCTGCCGCACAACATGCACCCCGCGCGGATCTTCATGGGTGACTCGGGGTCGATGCTCATCGGCCTGGTGCTCGCGGCGGGCGCGATCTCGGTGACCGGGCAGGTCGACCCGGACACCATGAAGATCTTCGAGGGCAGTGAGCGCCAGGCGACCCACGCGATGCTCCCGGTCTTCATCCCGCTGCTGCTGCCGCTGACCATCATCGCGATCCCGGCGGCCGACCTGGTGCTGGCGATCGTCCGGCGCACCTGGAACGGCCAGTCGCCGTTCGCGGCGGACCGCGGTCACCTGCACCACCGGCTGCTCAACATCGGCCACTCGCACAGCCGGTCGGTGCTGATCATGTACTTCTGGTCGGCGCTGATCGCGTTCGGCGCGGTGGGGTACTCGGTGCACTCGACGTCCCTGTGGATCGTGATCGTGATCGTGGGGCTGAGCGCGCTCGGGCTGATCCTGCTCCTGATGCCCCGCTTCACCCCGCGCGCCCCGCACTGGGCGGAACGCTTCGTGCCGCCGCGCTACCGCCGCAGACGGCGTCGGGCGGAGGAGCCGGGTGCCGCCGTGCCGGGTGCCGCCGCGCCGGAGGAGGCCGGGGAGGCCGCGGAGGGCCAACAGGGCGCCGTGGACGGCCAGATGGGGACTGGTGGGGCCGGTGGGGCCGGTGAGGCCGTGGACGGTGCCCAGGAGCGTGAGGCGGCCGCCGGGGCGCCCGTCGCCGCGGGTGTCTCGGGCGTCAACGGAGCGACCGCTATCGGCCACCGTTCGCGTACGAGCGACCGCCGGGCGGCCGGTTCCACCCGCCGCTGAACCGGTCACCGGCACCCAATAGCAGACAAAGCGAAGCCGCGCCTCGCTCACACGTGCTTATTAGCCCTCACGTGTGACGGCGAGCACACTTTCTTGGTAAAGACCTCATCAAATAGTTTGTGATACCGTTCACGAAGCCCGGTGACACAGCCGAAGGACCTGATGTAGCACGGTCCATCGGCCCGAGGGATTCACTCGGACCGGGCCTACGCTCGTCCATGACGACACACTGCCCACCCCCTGCAAGCGGAGCTGCCGCCATGCCGTCCAACGACGTCCGGACTCTCCTCCAGACCGCCGTACCCACCGCTGTCGCCGGCGCTGTCGCCGCCGCGATCAGCGCTGGCGTCGCCGGCGGCAAGGGAGCCCTGGGCGCGATCGTTGCCACGGTCGTGGTGATCGTCTTCATGGGGATCGGGCTGGCGGTTCTGCAACGGACGGCCAAGTCCCTGCCGCACTTGTTCCAGGCGATGGGGCTGATGCTGTATACGGCTCAGTTGCTGCTGCTGTTCATTTTCGTCGCCGTGTTCAAGAACACCTCGCTGTTCAACCCGAAGGCGTTCGCGATCACCCTGGTCGCGACGACCCTCGTGTGGATCGGCGCACAGGCGCGTGCGCACATGAAGGCCAAGATCCTTTACGTGGAACCCGAATCCGAGAAGGCCGACAAGGCCGGAAACCGGGGTCCGAAGCGTGAAGGGTAGGGGCGGAATAAGCGCGGGGTCAGGACCCTGCTATCGTCCGGTTCCAACTGCGGCACTGCGGGCGCGTGCATGTGAGCTGACGCCTGCTCGATCGCGAGGCTCACATGCCTGACTGCCGCTCACACATCCGAAACACCAGTCCAGTGCCGAACCGCGGCTGCGCGCCGCGCCGACACAACGAGGTTGCCGTACCTATGCGCCACGCTGAAGGAGCCCGCGGTGAGTGCTGACCCGACACAGGTGCTCGCCTTCGAGACCGATTGCCACATCTTTTCCGGCTGTGGTTTCGATGCACCTGGCTTGCATTCGTTCCTGTTCGAGCCTCTGTGGGGTGACGCGGACAGCAACCTGTACTTCAACAAGACGATGCTGCTGGCCCTGCTCGGCTCGATCATCATCGTCGGCTTCTTCTGGGCCGCCTTCCGCAAGCCGAAGATGGTGCCCGGCAAGCTCCAGATGACGGCCGAGGCCGGCTACGACTTCATCCGCCGCGGCATCGTCTACGAGACGATCGGCAAGCGTGAGGGCGAGAAGTACGTTCCGCTCGTCGTCTCGCTGTTCTTCTTCGTCTGGATGATGAACCTCTGGTCGATCATCCCGGTCGCCCAGTTCCCGGTGACGGCGATCATCGCGTACCCCGCAGTGCTCGCGGCGATCGTGTACATCGTCTGGGTCAGCCTGACGTTCAAGCGCCACGGCTTCGTCGGAGCGTTCAAGAACTTCACCGGCTTCGACAAGTCGCTCGGCGCCGTCGCGTATCTGGCCGCCGCGATCGAGCTGTTCTCGAACCTGCTGGTGCGGCCGTTCACGCACGCGGTCCGACTGTTCGCGAACATGTTTGCCGGCCACACGCTGCTGCTGCTGTTCACGATCGCCAGCTGGTACCTGCTCAACGGCATCGGGTTCGCCTATGCCGGCGTGTCCTTCGTGATGACCATCGTGATGACCGCCTTCGAGCTTTTCATCCAGGCGCTGCAGGCGTACGTCTTCGTGCTCCTGACCTGCAGCTACATCCAGGGCGCGCTCGCCGAGCACCACTGAGTCCCGCCCGCACCACTCGCAGTCGTCCGGTGGCCAACCCCCACCGGTCCGTGAAAGAAAAGGAAGAACTGGCATGTCCCAGACTCTTGCTGCCGTCAGCGGCTCCGTCGGCTCCATCGGTTACGGCCTCGCCGCCATCGGCCCCGGCGTCGGCATCGGCATCATCTTCGGTAACGGCACCCAGGCGCTCGCCCGCCAGCCCGAGGCGGCCGGCCTGATCCGTGCCAACCAGATCCTCGGCTTCGCCTTCTGTGAGGCGCTCGCCCTCATCGGTCTGGTCATGCCGTTCGTCTACGGCACCTGATCCCCGGATCACAGACCAGCCCCCTAGACGAAAGGCACTGACGTGAGCCAGTTGCTTACGGTCGCGGCCGAGGAGATGGAAAATCCCCTCATCCCGCCGATTCCCGAGCTCGTCATTGGCCTCATCGCTTTCCTTATCGTCTTCGGCTTCCTCGCCAAGAAGCTCCTCCCGAACATCAACAAGGTTCTGGAGGAGCGCCGCGAGGCCATCGAAGGCGGTATCGAGAAGGCCGATGCGGCCCAGACCGAGGCCCAGAGCGTTCTTGAGCAGTACAAGGCTCAGCTCGCCGAGGCCCGCCACGAAGCCGCTCGTATGCGCCAGGAGGCGCAGGAGCAGGGCGCCGTGATCCTGGCGGAGATGCGCGCCGAGGGCCAGCGCCAGCGCGACGAGATCGTCGCCGCCGGCCACGCCCAGATCGAGGCCGACCGCAAGGCCGCCGCCGCCGCGCTGCGCCAGGACGTGGGCAAGCTCGCCACCGACCTGGCCGGCAAGCTCGTCGGTGAGTCCCTGGAGGACCACGCCCGGCAGAGTGGCACCGTCGACCGCTTCCTCGACGAGCTCGAAGCGAAGGCCGAGGCCGTCCGATGAACAGCGCGAGCCGCGAGGCACTGGCTGCCGCACGCGAGCGTCTCGACGCACTGACCGACTCCACGTCGGTCGACGCGGCGAAGCTCGCCGAGGACCTGGCCGGCGTCACGGCGCTGCTGCACCGCGAGGTGTCGCTGCGCCGGGTCCTGACCGACCCGGCGCAGCCGGGCGAGGCCAGGGCCGAGCTGGCAGGCCGCCTGCTCGGCGGCCAGGTGGGCGGCGAAGCCGTCGACCTGGTCTCCGGCATGGTCCGTTCGCGCTGGTCGCAGTCGCGTGACCTGGTCGACGCGGTCGAGGAGCTGGCGAACACCGCCGACCTCACCGCCGCCCAGCGCACCGGCGACCTGGACGACGTCGAGGACGAACTCTTCCGGTTCGGCCGCATCGTCGCCTCGGACACCGCCCTGCGTGCCGCGCTCACCAGCCGGACCGCGACCCCGTCCGCCAAGGGCGAGCTGCTCCGCAGCCTGCTCGGCGGCAAGGCGCGGCCCGCCACCGAGCGCGTCATCGTGCGGCTTGTCACCCAGCCGCGTGGACGTAGCCTGGAAGCGGGACTCGACTCCCTGTCCAAGCTCGCCGCGGAGCGCCGGGAGCGCACGGTCGCGATCGTCACCTCCGCGGTGCCGCTCAGCGACCGGCAGAAGCAGCGCCTGGGCGCCGCCCTGGCGAAGATCTACGGCCGCCAGATGCACCTGAACCTGGACGTGGACCCCGCGGTCCTCGGCGGGATCGCGGTGCGCGTCGGCGACGAGGTCATCAACGGCACCATCGCGGACCGCCTCGACGAGGCGACCCGCCGTATGGCCGGCTGACGCAGGCGCAACAGAACAGAGCAAGACCAGCGGCCCGGTTGGGCCGTGCAGAAACTGCAGAAGATTCCTGGGGGTCGCCCCCAGACCCCCTTAAGAAACTTCGGGCCCAACAAGGAGAGCAGGGAACCCAGATGGCGGAGCTCACGATCCGGCCGGAGGAGATCCGGGACGCGCTGGAGAACTTTGTCCAGTCGTACAAGCCGGACGCGGCCTCGCGCGAGGAGGTCGGTACGGTCAGCGTTGCCGGCGACGGCATCGCGAAGGTGGAGGGCCTGCCCTCCGCCATGGCGAACGAGCTGCTGAAGTTCGAGGACGGCACCCTCGGCCTCGCCCTCAACCTTGAGGAGCGCGAGATCGGTGCCATCGTCCTCGGCGAGTTCAGCGGCATCGAGGAGGGCCAGCCGGTGCAGCGCACCGGTGAGGTGCTCTCCGTCGGCGTCGGCGAGGGCTACCTCGGCCGCGTCGTCGACCCGCTCGGCAACCCGATCGACGGTCTCGGCGAGATCGCGACCGACGGCCGCCGCGCCCTTGAGCTGCAGGCCCCTGGCGTCATGGTCCGTAAGTCGGTGCACGAGCCGATGCAGACCGGCTACAAGGCCGTCGACGCCATGGTGCCGATCGGCCGCGGCCAGCGTCAGCTGATCATCGGCGACCGTCAGACGGGTAAGACCGCTCTGGCCGTCGACACCATCATCAACCAGCGCGACAACTGGCGCTCGGGCGACGTGAACAAGCAGGTGCGCTGCATCTACGTCGCCATCGGGCAGAAGGGCTCCACGATCGCGTCCGTGCGCGGCGCCCTCGAAGAGGCCGGTGCGCTGGAGTACACGACCATCGTCGCCGCCCCGGCGTCCGACCCGGCCGGCTTCAAGTACCTCGCGCCGTACACCGGTTCGGCCATCGGCCAGCACTGGATGTACCAGGGCAAGCACGTCCTGATCATCTTCGACGACCTCTCGAAGCAGGCCGACGCCTACCGCGCCGTCTCCCTGCTGCTGCGCCGTCCGCCGGGCCGTGAGGCGTACCCCGGCGACGTCTTCTACCTCCACTCGCGTCTGCTGGAGCGCTGCGCCAAGCTCTCCGACGACATGGGTGCCGGTTCGATGACGGGTCTCCCGATCGTCGAGACCAAGGCGAACGACGTGTCGGCGTTCATCCCGACCAACGTCATCTCCATCACCGACGGCCAGTGCTTCCTGGAGTCCGACCTGTTCAACGCCGGCCAGCGTCCGGCCCTGAACGTCGGTATCTCGGTCTCCCGCGTCGGTGGCTCCGCCCAGCACAAGGCCATGCGCCAGGTGTCCGGCCGGCTCCGCGTGGACCTCGCCCAGTACCGCGAGCTGGAGGCGTTCGCCGCCTTCGGTTCCGACCTGGACGCGGCCTCCAAGGCGTCGCTGGAGCGCGGTAAGCGCATGGTCGAGCTGCTGAAGCAGCCGCAGTACGCCCCGTTCCCGGTCGAGGAGCAGGTCGTCTCCGTCTGGGCCGGCACCAACGGCAAGATGGACGACGTCCCGGTCGAGGACATCCGCCGCTTCGAGACGGAGCTGCTGGAGTACCTGCGCCGCGAGCGCAAGGACCTCCTCACCAGCATCCGCGAGGGCGCCAAGATGTCCAACGACACGCTGGAAGCGATCGCCGACGCCGTGGCCGCCTTCAAGCAGCAGTTCGAGACCTCGGACGGCAAGCTCCTGGGCGAGGGCTGATCGATGGGCGCTCAGCTTCGCGTTTACAAGCGCCGCATCCGCTCCGTCACCGCCACGAAGAAGATCACCAAGGCGATGGAGATGATCGCCGCCTCGCGCATCGTCAAGGCGCAGCGCCAGGTGGCGGCGTCGACGCCGTACGCCACCGAGCTGACCCGCGCGGTGACGGCGGTGGCGACCGGCTCCACCACCAAGCACCCGCTGACCACCGAGGCCGAGTCCCCGGCCCGGGCCGCGATCCTGCTCATCACGAGCGACCGCGGTCTGGCCGGCGGTTACTCCTCCAACGCCATCAAGGCCGCGGAGAAGCTGACCGAGCGGCTGCGCGGTGAGGGCAAGGAGGTCGACACGTATGTGATCGGCCGCAAGGGTGTCGCCTACTACGGGTTCCGCGAGCGCAAGATCGCGGGCTCGTGGACCGGCTTCACCGACAGCCCGACGTACGCGGATGCCAAGCGGGCCGCTGCCCCGCTGATCGAGGCGGTGTCCAAGGAGACCGCCGAGGGCGGCGTCGACGAGCTGCACATCGTCTTCACGGAGTTCGTGTCGATGATGACGCAGAACCCGGTGGACGACCGGATGCTGCCGCTCAGTCTCGGTGCCACGGAGCAGGAGACCGGCAAGGGCGAGATCCTGCCGCTCTTCGACTTCGAGCCGTCGGCGGAGGACGTCCTCGACGCCCTGCTTCCGCGGTACGTCGAGAGCCGTATCTACAACGCGCTGCTTCAGGCCGCTGCTTCCGAGCACGCCGCCCGCCGCCGCGCGATGAAGTCGGCCACCGACAACGCCGGTGAGCTCATCAAGACGCTCTCCCGGCTTGCCAACGCGGCCCGCCAGGCCGAAATCACCCAGGAAATCAGCGAGATCGTCGGTGGTGCCAGTGCGCTGGCCGACGCGACCGCGGGGAGTGACAAGTAATGACGACCACAGTTGAGACGGCCGTTGCCACGGGCCGCGTCGCCCGGGTCATCGGCCCGGTCGTCGACGTGGAGTTCCCCGTCGACGCGATGCCGGACATCTACAACGCGCTGACCGTCGAGGTGGCCGACCCGGCCGAGGACGGCAAGCTCAAGACGCTGACGCTCGAGGTCGCCCAGCACCTCGGTGACGGCGTGATCCGCGCGATCTCCATGCAGCCCACCGACGGTCTGGTCCGCCAGGCCCCGGTGACCGACACGGGCACGGGCATCACCGTCCCCGTCGGTGACATCACCAAGGGCAAGGTGTTCAACACCCTCGGCCAGATCCTCAACAAGCCCGAGGCCGAGGCCGAGGTCACCGAGCGCTGGCCGATCCACCGCAAGGCGCCCAACTTCGACCAGCTCGAGTCCAAGACCGAGATGTTCGAGACCGGCGTCAAGGTCATCGACCTCCTCACCCCGTACGTCAAGGGTGGAAAGATCGGTCTGTTCGGTGGTGCCGGTGTCGGCAAGACCGTGCTGATCCAAGAGATGATCTACCGCGTCGCCAACAACCACGACGGTGTGTCGGTGTTCGCGGGCGTCGGTGAGCGCACCCGTGAGGGCAACGACCTCATCGAGGAGATGGCCGACTCCGGCGTCATCGACAAGACGGCGCTCGTCTTCGGCCAGATGGACGAGCCGCCGGGGACCCGTCTCCGCGTCGCCCTGGCCGGTCTGACCATGGCGGAGTACTTCCGCGATGTGCAGAAGCAGGACGTGCTCTTCTTCATCGACAACATCTTCCGGTACACCCAGGCCGGTTCCGAGGTGTCCACCCTGCTCGGCCGTATGCCGTCCGCGGTGGGTTACCAGCCGAACCTGGCCGACGAGATGGGTCTGCTCCAGGAGCGCATTACGTCGACCCGCGGTCACTCGATCACCTCGATGCAGGCGATCTACGTCCCCGCGGACGACCTGACCGACCCGGCGCCGGCCACCACCTTCGCCCACCTCGACGCGACGACGGTGCTCTCCCGCCCGATCTCCGAGAAGGGCATCTACCCGGCCGTGGACCCGCTGGACTCGACGTCCCGCATTCTCGACCCGCGGTACATCGCGGCGGACCACTACGCGGCCGCCATGCGTGTCAAGGGGATCCTCCAGAAGTACAAGGACCTCCAGGACATCATCGCGATCCTCGGTATCGACGAGCTGGGCGAGGAGGACAAGCTCGTTGTCCACCGTGCCCGTCGCGTCGAGCGCTTCCTGTCGCAGAACACCCACGTCGCCAAGCAGTTCACCGGCGTGGACGGTTCGGACGTTCCGCTCGACGAGTCGATCGCCGCGTTCAACTCGATCTGCGACGGTGAGTACGACCACTTCCCCGAGCAGGCGTTCTTCATGTGCGGTGGCATCGAGGACCTGAAGGCCAACGCCAAGGAGCTCGGCGTCTCCTGAGCCCCCGGCTCACCGAGGGGGGCGGGTGCGTCCCGTCCCCCTCACCACGCCCCGTAGAATTGACCCAACACCCGGCACGACCGCCGGGTGGTGACCCGAGGAGCCACCCTTGGCTGCTGAGCTGCACGTCGAGCTGGTCGCCGCGGACCGCAGTGTCTGGTCCGGCGAGGCCACCCTGGTCGTCGCGCGCACCACGTCCGGCGACATCGGCGTCATGCCCGGTCACCAGCCGCTTCTGGGTGTGCTGGAATCGGGCCCGGTGACGATCCGTACGAGCGAGGGCGCGACCGTCGTCGCCGCCGTGCACGGCGGTTTCATCTCGTTCGCCGACGACAAGCTGTCGCTTCTCGCGGAGATCGCGGAGCTTGCCGACGAGATCGACGTCGAGCGCGCCGAGCGCGCGCTTGAGCGTGCGAAGTCGGACACGGACGCCGCTTCCGAGCGGCGCGCCGAAGTACGACTGCGTGCGGTGGCGGCACACTAGCCACCTCACGACAGGTTTTACCCTCAGCCGCGGCCCGTGCCGGAGACCTCTCCGGACCGTGTCGCGGCTGAGGCGATGCAGATGCAGGTGACGTACGGACGGTGTCCGTCTACTCGATGATGCGAGGAGGTCGGTGGAGATGTACCTCGCGCTGTGGGTGGGCGGACTGGTCGTCGCACTGGTGGCAGTGGGGCTCTTCGTCTTCGGTCTGCGCCGGCGGCTGATCCAGCGCTCCGGCGGGACCTTCGACTGCAGTCTCCGGTGGAATGTGCCGGAGGAGCCCGACCTGTCCGGCAAGGGCTGGGTGTACGGCGTCGCCCGCTACAGCGGCGACAAGGTGAACTGGTTCCGGGTCTTCAGCTACTCGCCGCGCCCGCGCCGGGTCCTGGAGCGGTCCGCGATCGAGGTCGTGGCCCGCCGGATGCCGGAGGGCGAGGAGGAGCTTGCGCTGCTCTCCGACGCGATCGTGCTCGGCTGTCTCCACCGGGAGACCCGCCTGGAGCTGGCGATGAGCGAGGACGCGCTGACCGGTTTCCTCGCCTGGCTGGAGGCGGCCCCGCCGGGCCAGCGAGTCAATGTGGCCTGAGCGGGCGTGCGCACACGCGAAAAACCGGGGAGACAGGGGGCGGACCTGTCTCCCCGGCGTTTTTCGGGGGGTGGCGCTCGGGGTTACTTGAGGCCGGTGTTCATCGCGCTCACGAGTTCACCGTTGCTGGTGTCCCCGCTGAACTCCCAGAAGAACGCGCCTCCCAGGCCCTGCGTCTTCGCCCAGGCCATCTTCGACTTGATGGTGGCCGGGGTGTCGTAGCTCCACCAGTTGCTGCCGCAGTGGGCGTACGCGGTGCCGGCGATCGTGCCGGTGGTCGGGCAGGTGTTCTTGAGGACCTTGTAGTCCTCGATGCCCGCCTCGTACGTGCCAGGGGCGGCGCCGGTGGCGGTGCCGCCGGGCGCGTCCTGGGTGACGCCGGTCCAGCCGCGGCCGTAGAAGCCGATGCCGAGCAGCAGCTTGGACGCGGGGACGCCCTGGGCCTTCAGCTTGGCGATGGCGTCGGCGGAGTTGAAGCCGTCGATCGGGATGCCGGAGTACGAGTTCAGCGGGGAGTGCGGGGCCGTCGGGCCCTTCGCGTCCCAGGCGCCGAAGAAGTCGTACGTCATCACGTTGTACCAGTTGAGCGACTGCGCGGCGCCGGCGTAGTCCGCCAGGTCGATCTTGCCGCCCTGGGAGCCGTCGGCCGTGATGGCGGCGGTGACCAGGTAGTCCTTGCCGAACTTGGTACGCAGCGCCGAGGTGAGCTTCTTCAGCGCGTCCGGGCCGCTGGTGTCACAGGTGAGACCGCAGGCGTTCGGGTACTCCCAGTCGATGTCGATGCCGTCGAAGACATCGGCCCAGCGCGGGTCCTCGACCAGGCTGTAGCAGGAGTCGGCGAACGCGGCCGGGTTCTGGGCCGCCTGGCCGAAGCCGCCGGACCAGGTCCAGCCGCCGAAGGACCACAGCACCTTGATGTGGGGGTACTTCGCCTTCAGCTTGCGCAGCTGGTTGAAGCTGCCGCGCAGCGGCTGGTCCCAGGTGTCGGCGACGCCGTCGACGGACTGGTCGGCGGTGTACGCCTTGTCGTAGTCGGCGTACGAGTCGCCGATGGTGCACTTGCCGCCCTGGACGTTGCCGAAGGCGTAGTTGATGTGCGTGATCTTCGCGGCCGAACCGGACGTGTCCAGGTTCTTGACGTGGTAGTTGCGCCCGTAGACGCCCCACTCGGCGAAGTAGCCGAGGTTGACCTTGTCGCCGGTCTCGTCGCCGCCGTCGTCACCGCCGCCGCCACCGGTGGTGTGGACCTTGACCGCGCCGCTGACCGGGCCGGTCTGGTCGGCGGTGTCCCGCGCCTGCACGCTGTACGAGTAGTCCGTGCCCGCGGTGAGGCCGGTGTTCGTGTACGTGGTGCCGGTGACCGTGGCGACGACCGCGCCGTCGCGCAGGACGTCGTAGTTCTTGACGCCGTTGTCGTCGGTGGCCGCGGTCCAGCTGATCTTCGCCGAGGTGTCGGTGATGGAGCTTGCGGTGGGCGTGCCCGGCGCCGACGGAGGATTGTCACCCGGGACGGTGGGGCCGCCGTCGCAGGAGGCGCCGTTCAGCGTGCAGTTGGTGGCGGCGCCGCTGCCGGAGCCGGTGCCGTTGAAGCCGAAGGAGACGCTGGCGCCGGGGGCGACGGTGCCGTTCCAGCCGACGTTCTTGGCGGTCCAGTGGTCACCGGTGTGGGTGACGGTGGCGTCCCAGGCGGAGCCGACGCCGGTGCCGCTGGGGAAGTCCCACTCGATGGTCCAGGAGCTGAGGGCCGTGGTGCCGGTGTTCTTCACCGTCCACTGGCCCTCGAAGCCGGTGCCCCAGTCGGACTTCTTGACGTACGTGGCCGTGGCGGAGGTCGCCGCCTCGGCGGGGGAGGCCATGCCGACCATGGCGGCAAGCGGAAGGAGCAGTGCGGTGAGGCCCGCGACGGCTCTGGTTCTGGTACTGGTGGCTTGACCGGACCCGAGTCTGAATCGGGTCCGGCGGGGGGTCTCAGTGCTCAACGGTGCTCCTCGGGTGAGGTCCGGACATACGGGGTGGTCCGTGAACTGCAACCCTGCGCCGCCCTGAGCCCACCTTTGTCATGGCAGGCTCACCGCAGTGTGTTCGGTGAGATTAGGAAGGTCTGGACCAATCGTCAAGAGGTCTGGACCAAAGATCGTGACCACTCGCTGAATAAACCTCAGACCCCCAACTCCTGTGCCAGGAGCGCCGCCTGGGCCCGGCTGCGCGGCCCTAGCGCTCGCCGCCCGGCACCCACAGGACGTCGCCGACCTCCTTGTTCGCCACCCTCGCCAGGATGAACAGCAGGTCGGAGAGGCGGTTGAGATAGGTCGCCGTCAGCGGGTTCATCACCTCGCCGTGCACCTCCATCGCCGCCCAGGTGGACCGCTCGGCGCGCCGGACCACGGTGCACGCCTGGTGCAGCAGCGCCGCGCCCGGCGTACCGCCCGGAAGGATGAAGCTGCGGAGCTTCTCCACCTGTTCCAGGTAGTGGTCGCAGTCGCCCTCCAGCTTGTCGACGTACGACTGCTCCACCCGCAGGGGCGGGGCCATCGTTTTTGAAAGAGCCGGGTCCTCGACCACCGGCGTGGAGAGGTCCGCGCCCACGTCGAACAGGTCGTTCTGCACGCGGACGAGGACCTTCACGACGTCCTCGGCCAGCTGCCCGAGGGCGATGGCGGTGCCGATGACCGCGTTGGCCTCGTTGGCGTCGGCGTAGGCGGAGATCCGCAGATCGGTCTTGGCGGTGCGGCTCATGTCGCCGAGGGCGGTGGTGCCGGTGTCGCCGGTACGGGTGTAGATGCGCGTCAGATTGACCATGCGGCCAGCCTAGTTATGTCCCGGCACCTTCCGGAGGGACCTGCTGGGCGAAAAGGTGCTCAACTATGCCCGGCGCGCCGCCGAATGACGGCCCCCGGTGTGATGTCCGTCATTTGAGACGTGACGCGCATCTCTTCGTGGCCCCAGCACCCGCCCCGGGTACTAACCTCCGCCGGAGGGCATGGACCGGAACCGGCGACACATGCCGAAGCGACACATACAGAGGGGTGCCAACGTGGCCAGGAAGCTCGCCGTCATCGGAGCCGGACTCATGGGGTCCGGCATCGCGCAGGTCTCCGCCCAGGCCGGCTGGGACGTCGTCCTGCGCGACGTCACCGACGCGGCCCTGACCCGCGGCCGCGACGGCATCAAGGGCTCCTTCGACAAGTTCGTCGCCAAGGGCAAGCTGGCCGCGGCCGACGCCGAGGCCGCGCTGGGCCGGATCACCACGACCACCGACCTCGACGCCGTCGCCGACGCGGACATCGTGGTCGAGGCGGTCTTCGAGAAGCTGGAGGTGAAGCACGAGATCTTCCGGTCGCTCGACAAGATCGTCCGGGACGACACCGTGCTCGCCTCCAACACCTCCGCCATCCCGATCACCAAGATCGCGGCCGTGACGGAGCGCCCGGAGCGCGTGGTCGGCGTGCACTTCTTCTCGCCGGTCCCGATGATGCAGCTCTGCGAGCTCGTACGCGGCTACAAGACCAGCGACGAAACCCTGGCCGCCGCGCGGGAGTTCGCCGAGTCCGTCGGCAAGACCTGCATCGTCGTCAACCGCGACGTGGCCGGCTTCGTCACCACCCGGCTGATCTCGGCGCTCGTGGTCGAGGCCGCCAAGCTGTACGAGTCGGGTGTCGCCACGGCCGAGGACATCGATGTCGCCTGCAAGCTCGGTTTCGGCCATGCGATGGGGCCGCTCGCGACCGCGGACCTCACCGGGGTCGACATCCTGCTGCACGCCACGAGCAACATCTACACCGAGTCGCAGGACGAGAAGTTCGCCGCCCCGGAGCTGATGCGCCGGATGGTCGATGCAGGTGACATCGGGCGCAAGAGCGGGCAGGGCTTCTACACCTACTGATCATTTTCGGTCCGGTCCGGCTGATCCGCTGTCAGCCAGACCGGGTGCCGTTCGGGGTACACCGTCCGGATCCACCGGATCCACCAGCGTCCGTGACCATCCCGTATCACTCCTCGGAGTGAATTCGGTATCGGTTCGCTTACAGACGGCAACTACCCTGTCGCTGCCGCAGTCAGTTGGGGCAGAGACAGTTTCGGACAGACGGACCGGGCCACGGAGCATTCCAGGGGAGCGCGTATGTACATCAGGGGCGACCACGCCGAGCTGGTCGTCGGGGGCCGCCTCGACGTCCGAAGCGCGGCGGACGCCCGTACGGTCCTGCACTCGGCCCTGGACGACGGCGTCGGTGATCTGGTGCTCGACCTGACCGAGCTGGATTCGTGGGACGCGACCGGCCTCGGCGTCATCATGGGCGCACACCGCAGGGCCGGGCGCGCCGGACGGCGCCTCGTGCTGCGCGGCGTGCCTCCGCAGATGCAACGCCTCCTGGTGGCCACCCGGCTGCACCGCATCCTCGCCATCGAGGGCGGCATCGCGGCGGAGTCCCTGCCCCGCGTCTGAATCCGAAGGGGCTTTACGGGGACACCGCGTCGCCCCCGCCCGACCCTCGGTGACCGTACGGCAAGACGGCACACAATCCTCACGAGACCGTGATCTCGGGGCGGCGCGCCAGCCCGGATGGTCGTGGATACTGTGCGAAGGTTTAGGGTTCGGCCGTCTGCCGATTGACGGACCCGACCCGGCGGACACCGGACCGTGGGCGGCATCTGGACGTGCGAGGCCGGGAGGGGCAACCGTGCTCGACGCGTCTTGGGAGCTTTGGCGATGGACCCGATACACCGGGGGCCGGAAGAGTTCGGCCACGACAGCAACGACTTCGCCGACGAGGCCGGCCCGCGCCGCCCCTCCCGCGATCCACTGACCCCGGATTTCGGTCAGCAAACACCTCAGCAGGTCCGCATGGTCACCCTCGTCGCCGGCGACCTGACGCTCACCGTCAACCCCGTCGACGGCAGCGAGGTCGAACCGTGCCCGCCCGGTGAGCGGCCCGCCGCGCCCGTCCGCCGCACCCCCGAGGAGCGCGCCGCCCGCGCCCGCTCCGCGACGCCCCCCGTCCCGCCCGGCCCGCCCGTCCTCCAGCTCCCGCTGCTGCGGCGCGACGAGGAACGCGAACGGCTGACCCGCCTGCTGGCCCGCGGCCGCTCCGTCCGGCTCACCGGACCGGCGGGTTCCGGCCGTACCGCCCTGCTCGACGCCGTCGCCGCCGACTGCGCGGACTTCGCGCCCGACGGGGTCGTCCGCCTCAGCGGTCACAAGCGCACCGCCACCGATCTGCTGTACGCGCTCTTCGACGCCGTCCACGACGCCCCCCTGCACCGGCCGGACCGGGCGCTCCTGCTGGAGACGCTGCGCTCCACCGGCGCCGTCGTCGTCCTGGACGACCTGGAGCTCGGCGGCGCCGCCCTGGACGAACTCCTCGACGCGACCCCCGAGTGCGCCTTCCTGTTCGCCGCCACGCCGGAGACCGCCGCGCCCGGCGCGGACTCCGCGCTCGAAGAGGTCTTCCTCACCGGCCTCGACCGCGCCACCTCCCTCGACCTGCTGCGCCGGGTGGTCGAACGCCGGCTCACCGAGGAGGAGGCCAACTGGGCCGGAGACCTCTGGTTCGAGTCCGAGGGCCTGCCGCTGCGCTTCGTCCAGGCCGGTGCGCTGCTGCGCCGGCGCGACCAGCTGCACACCGACGCCACCGCGTACGACGAGTACGGCTATCTGGAGAACCGGCCCGCCGAGGCCCCGCCCGCGCCCGAGGCGACCGAGGAGCCCGAGGTGCCGCTGCCCAGCCTCGGCGAGGGCGCGGCGCCCGCGGCCCTGCTCGCCTCCCGGCTGAGCGGCGCCGCCCGGGACACGCTGCGGTTCGCGGTGGCCCTCGGCGGTGAGGTGCCGCACCAGGCCCATCTGCCCGCGCTCATCGGGGACACCCATGCCGACGCCGCCCTCGGCGAGCTGGCCGGCTGCGGGCTCCTCTCCCCGTCCGGCTCCCGCTACCGGCTGGCCGCCGGGGTCCTGGCCCAGCTGGCGGCGGCCGGTTACGAGGACGACGCCGCCGACCGCGCCCGCACCGCCGCCCAGCACTACGCCTGGTGGACCGGGCACCCCTCGGTCACCCCCGAACGGGCGGCCGCCGAGGCCGACGCGATCATCGCCGCCATGGGCCGGCTGGTGCCCGGGGAGGCGGCCGGCGGGACCAGCGCCGCCGTGCTCCTCGCCCGCAGCGCGGCGCCCGCCTTCGCGGCCGGGCTGCTCTGGGGGGCCTGGGAGCGGGCGCTCCGGATCGGCCAGGAGGCCGGGCGGCTCGCCGGGGAGGTCGCGGAAGAGGCGTACTTCCACCACGAGTTGGGCGTCCTCGCGCTCTGCACCGGTCACCCCGACCGGGCCAGGGCCGAGCTGGAGACCGCGATCAGCATGCGGGGGGCGCTCGCCGACAAGAGCGGCGCGGTGGCCGGGCGGCGCGCGCTCGCCCTGGTCGAGGACCGGACCGCGGGGCCGGCGACGGGGGGCGACGCGGCGTCGCCGCCGCTGGGTGTGCCGGCCGTCGTGCCGGTCTCGATGACCAGTGCGTTCGCCGAGACCGCCGTGGTGCCGCGCCAGGAGCCGGTGACGGCGCCCGTGCCCGCGCCCGTGCCTGCGGCGGGCGGCGGCAAGGGTGCGGCGCGGGGCGGGCCGCTGGCCCTCATCGGCGGGGCCCGGCGCAATCTGGTCGCCGCCGGGGCGGGCGTGCTGCTCGCCGGGGTCCTCGGCACGGTGGTGACGCTCGGGCTGACGTCGAGCAGCGACCCGCAGGGCGGGGCCGGTACGTCGACCGAGCAGGAAGTGCCGGACGACGACGGCATCTACGACGAGGAGCTGGAGACCGGGGAGCCGGCGGACGGGCCGCCCACGACCGGGGCGCCTTCCGAGTCCGCGTCCGCCTCGGCCTCGGTGACGCCGTCCGCCACGGGCAGCGAGTCGGGGCCGGCGGTGCCGCCGCCCTCGGCGACGTCCTCGGCGCCGGGCACGCCGTCGTCCCCGGGGTCGCCGTCGTCGCCCCGGGCCACCGAGTCGTCGGTGAAGCCGACGTCGGCCTCGCCGACGCCCACGAAGACGGCCACCTCGCCCACGCCGACGGAGACGGAGACGGAGCCCCCGAGCCCGACGGAGACGGACACCCCGGACCCGGACGATCCGGGCACGAAGCCGGGCACCCCGGAACAGGCGAGCGGCTCCTCCACCACGGTGAGCGGCAGCCCTTCGGAGACGTAGCCCGCCACGCGGGGCCCCGGCCCCACCGCTCAGAACAAGCGCAGCTTGTCGTCCTCGATGCCTCGCATCGCGTCGTAGTCCAGGACCACGCAGCCGATGCCGCGGTCCGTGGCGAGGACCCTTGCCTGTGGCTTGATCTCCTGGGCGGCGAAGATGCCCTTCACCGGGGCCAGGTGCGGGTCGCGGTTGAGGAGTTCCAGATAGCGGGTCAGCTGCTCGACGCCGTCGATGTCGCCGCGTCGCTTCAGCTCGACGGCCACCGTCCGGCCGTCCGCGTCGCGGCACAGGATGTCGACCGGGCCGATCGCGGTGAAGTATTCGCGGCGGATCAGCGTGTAGCCCTCGCCCAGGGTCTCGATGCGGTCCGCCAGCAGTTCCTGGAGGTGCGCCTCGACGCCGTCCTTGATCAGCCCCGGGTCGACGCCCAGCTCATGGCTGGAGTCGTGGAGGATTTCCTCCATCGTGATGATCAGTTTTTCGCCCGCCTTGTTCACCACGGTCCAGACACCCTCGGTGTCACCGCTGCCCTCCTTCAAGGTGCAGGGCGGCGACATCCAGTTGAGCGGTTTGTACGCCCTGTCGTCGGCGTGAATCGACACGCTCCCGTCCGCCTTCACCAGGATGAGGCGGGGAGCGGAGGGCAGGTGGGCCGTGAGCCGGCCGGCGTAATCCACGGAGCAGCGGGCGATGACGAGACGCATGGTCGGCAACGCTACTCGACGTCGGGGGCCCGGCGCGATTCACCCATCCGTCACTCCCGCCCCTTCCGGAGTTGACGCTTTCTGTCTTGCCCCTCTTTGAACCCCTTCGTTATTGGCCGGTTGTGTTCCCATTCTCCTGGTGCGGCCCGGACTGCGCCCTTACCGTGGAAGCGGGAGGTCGCCGTGCGTGCACGCTGCGTCGTCGTCGGCCTTCTTCCCTGCCCGTAAGGCTCCGGTAATCCGCCGGGGCCGCGAGAGGAGAACCCATGTCGCTCGACGTCTCACCGGCGCTGTTGGAACAGGCCGAGCGAGGCGAGGTCGACGAAGCCGACTTCGTCGACTGCGTCCGGACCTCCCTGCCCTACGCATGGGAGATGATCAGCTCGTTGGTGGCTCAGCTGAAGGTCGACGGCGGGGAGTTCGCCGACAACCAGACGCCGCCGCCCAACGAGCAGGCACGTGGTCAGCTGCTGCGCGCGCTCGCGAGTGATGCGATACGCGGAGCGCTTCAGCGGCACTTCGGGGTGCGCCTCGCATTCCAGAACTGCCACCGGGTCGCGGTGTTCCCGCTGGACGCCTCGGTCGACGACCGACTGGCCAAGTTCACCTCGGTGAGGGGTCAGTTGCTCAACCAGTCGCCCGAACTACGGGACTGCTGAACGCTTCCGTCGCCGTTCCGGGCCGCGGGAGGTGCAACTGGTCCGGGGCGGCGGCTCCGTACGCACACCGCCGTACACCCTTCCGTCCGCGTGCGGGGGTCATTCGAGGAGCGGCCGTACCTCCGTGCCCAGCCGCGCTACGTTCTCCTCCGTGGCGACGAGATCTCCGGACCCCTCCACCAGGAGCGCGAAGCGGGTGATGCCCGTGCGCTCGGCGGTGACCGCGAGGCGCTCGGCCGCCAGCTCCGGCGTGCCCACCGGATGAAGGCCGCACAGCAGCTCCGCGTACCCGACGGGGTCCCGCATCACGCGGTGCCGGCCGTCCACGGTGACATGGGCGCCGAGCCCCTGGCGCAGCCAGCCCGGCATCGCCTTCACCAGCGTCTCGACGGCGTCCTCGGTGCGGTCGGCGATCTGGGCCACCCCGGCCGAGACATGTCCCGCCCCGTGCACGCGCTCCGGCGCATGGCCGGCCGCCAGCGCGCGGGACCGCCAGAGCGCCGCCATCTCCGCCTTCTCCTCGTCCCCGCAGTGCATGCCGAGGAGCATCGGCAGACCCCGGTCGGCGGCGAGCTCCACGGTCTTGCGGGAGGTGCACGCGACGATCACCTCGGGCCCGGCCCGCTCCGCCCCGTCCGCGCCGATCAGCTCGCCGGCCCGGGGGACGACCGCGACCTCGCGGAAGGCGTACCGCCCGCCCCGGCCGGCCACACGCGGCTCGCGCAGCCAGTCGAGCAGGAGCCCCAGGGACTCCGGGAACTCCTTCTCGTACGCCTCCAGACCGCCGCCGAACACCTCCAGGTCCACCCACGGACCGCCCCGCCCGACCCCGAGGCTGAACCGGCCGCCGCTGGTCAGATGGAGCAGCGCGGCCTGCTCGCCGAGCGCCACCGGATGCTGCGTGGGCAGCACGCTCACCGCCGTACCGACGCGGATGCGGCGGGTCCGGCCGAGCAGCTGCGCGGCCAGGGTGACGGCGGACGGGCAGACCCCGTACGGCACGAAGTGGTGTTCGGCCAGCCAGACCGAGTCGAGCCCGGACTCCTCGGCGACCTCGGCGGACCGGATCGCGCGGTGCAGCGCTTCCCCCGGCCCCTGGCCCGGAAACTGGGCCGCCAGTACGAACGTTCCGACACGCATCGCCAATTGCCTCCTTGCGGCCGACCCGGCTCTCCCCTACTGGCAACAACGTCTGACACGTGCCAAAGGCACGGTCCGGCACGGAGTTGTTGCGATTTTCCGGTAACCGCTCGCGCCACGAAGCCCGGAAGTCGGGCACCCCGCCCGAATGGCCCTACGCTGGACGAGTCCCGCCCAGCCCGTTCCGTGAGGTGAAACACGTGTCCCCGCGCCACAACCGCCCCCGAGGCGGCGAGAGCCGCAACGACAGTGCGAGCGAGTCGGCGGACCGGTACGGCGGGGGAGGGCGTACCGAGGAGTGGCAGGGCGAGGAGTGGTCGGTGCGCCCGGTCAGCGGCGCGAGCGCGGCCGGCAAGCGCTACCGCTGCCCCGGCTGCGACCAGGAGATCCCGTCCGGCGTCCCGCATCTGGTGGCCTGGTCCGAATACGGCGGCGTCGACGACCGCAGGCACTGGCACAAAGCCTGCTGGAACGCGAAGGACCGCCGCACCACGAAGGTGCAGCGGTCCCGGAACGCGCCCCGCTACTAGGGCCTCAGACGTCGCGCTGGTTCATCGACAGGTACGCCCCGCCCATGGCCAGTCCCGTCACGACGAGGAGAATCCACAGCGGCTCCCAGCCGGACGGGCCGCCGGACGACGTGACCGAGTTGTCGTAGAAGACGCTCAGCTGATTGGGGATCGAGTACTCCAGCAGCTTCTCCTGGAGCGTCGAGAGCGACGACGCGAACATGAAGATGGCCAGCACGAGCGGCAGCAGCACCACGCCGATCATGATCGTGATCGCCCCGGCCGAGTGCCGGATCAGCGCCCCGACGGCGAGCGCCAGCAGCCCCAGCGTCGCCACATAGAGCCCGACACCGACCGTGGCGCGCAGCCACTCCTCGCCGGTCGGCGACACCGCGTCCAGCATGGACGACTGAATCAGGGCGACGATCGACGTCATCACCGTGGTGATGACGAAGGTGAGCAGGAAGAAGACGAGCGCCTTGGCGCCGAGCACCCGGCCCCGGCTCGGGCAGGCCGTCAGCGTCGTACGGATCATGCCGGTGCCGTACTCCGAGGCGATCGTCATCACGCCGAGCGTGATCACGCAGATCGTGCCGAGCAGCACCCCGAAGAAGCCGAGGCTCAGCACCGGCGTCTCGCCCATCTCCGCGTCGGACGCGGAGACGGCGACGGCCGCGAGCACCCCGATGACCAGCAGCAGCGCGGTCAGGACACCGAGCGTCCACACGGTCGAGCGCACGGACCGGATCTTGGTCCACTCCGAGGCGATCGCGTCCCCGAGCGTCGCCGGACGCAGCGGGATCGGCGAGACGTAGGAGCCCGGTGCCTGCTGGTACGCCTGCTGCGGCGCGGGCTGCTGGTACGGCGCCTGCGGCGCCGGCGGCGTGCTCATCGGGGGTCCTCGCTGGTCTCGCGCTTGGTCAGGTCTGCGGGGGCGGGCGCCGCCGGGGCGGCGGCCGGTGCCTCGGCCGGGGGCACGGGCGCCTGGGCCGGTGCGCCGACCGCGTACGGGTTCTGTCCGGGCGGCGGCGGGGCGTACCAGCCCTGCTGCGGCACGTCCGGCACGGGCTGCTGCGGCGGCGGCGCGTACCCCGGCTGCTGCCCGTAGCCGGGATGCGGGGGCCGCTGCTGGAGGTGGGCCCGCTGGTCGGCCGTCGAACGGTAGTCCACGGCGCCCTGCGTCATCCGCATGTACGCCTCCTCCAGCGACGCCTGGTGCGGCGAGAGCTCCCAGAGCCGGACGTCCGACCCATGGGCCAGATCGCTGATCCGGGGGAGCGCCAGGCCGGTGACCCGCAGGGCGCCGTCCGGCTCGGACAGGACCTGGCCGCCCGCCTCGGTCAGCGTGGCCGTCAGCTTCTCCCGCTGCTCCGGAGTCTCGTCCGGGACGCGCACCCGGGCGAAGTCGGCCGAGTTGGCCGAGATGAAGTCCTTGACGCTCATGTCGGCCATCAGCTGGCCGCGCCCGATCACGATCAGATGGTCGGCGGTGAGCGCCATCTCGCTCATCAGGTGCGAGGAGACGAAGACCGTGCGGCCCTCGGAGGCCAGCAGCTTCATCAGATTGCGGACCCAGAGGATGCCCTCCGGGTCGAGGCCGTTGACCGGCTCGTCGAACAGCAGCACCTGCGGGTCGCCGAGCAGCGCCGCCGCGATGCCGAGCCGCTGCCCCATGCCCAGCGAGAACCCCTTGGAGCGCTTACGGGCCACGTCCTGGAGGCCGACGACACCCAGCACCTCGTCCACCCGGGCCTCCGGGATACCGGCCAGCTGGGCGAGCGAGAGCAGGTGGTTGCGCGCGCTGCGCCCGCCGTGCACCGCCTTCGCGTCGAGCAGGGCGCCCACCTGGCGGGGCGCGTTCGGCAGGCTCCGGAACTCATGGCCGCCGATGGTGACCCGGCCGGCCGTCGGCCGGTCCAGGCCGAGGATCATGCGCATGGTGGTCGACTTGCCCGACCCGTTGGGACCGAGGAACCCGGTGACGGCACCCGGCCGCACCTGGAAGGAAAGGTTGTACACGGCCGTCTTCGCGCCGTAGCGCTTGGTCAGGCCGACTGCCTCGATCATGGTCCAGCCCCATCGGCTCATCGGTCGTCGGGGCACACGACGTCCGGCCGTACGCCCCCGTAAGAGTTAGGAGGATATCCGCGCCTTGACGGTTCCGGCCAAGTCGTTACGGGGGTGAGTCCCGGGCCACCCTGTCGTACGGGGCCCTCAGGCGTCCCGCTTCTTCAGTACGAGGAAGCCGCCGAGCACCGCGGCCGCCACCCAGCCCACCATGATCAGCAGCCCGGCCCACGGCCCGTACGGCCCCGCATCGCTGTTCATCGCGTGCGGCACCACCTGCATGATCTTGGAGCCCGCCTGGTCCGGGAAGTACCGGGCGACGTTCTTGGCACCCGGCACCGCCGACAGGATCTGCGAGACCAGGAAGAAGAACGGCATCAGGATGCCCAGCGACAGCATGGAGCTGCGCAGCATCGCCGCCACCCCCATGGAGAACAGCGCGATCAGCCCCATGTAGAGCCCGCCGCCGACGACCGCGCGCAGCACGTTGTCCGCGCCGATGTCCGTACCGTGGTCGCCCAGCAGCGCCTGGCCAAGGAAGAACGTGACGAAGCTGGTGACCAGCCCCACCCCCAGCGCGAGGGCCCCGGCCACCAGCATCTTGCTGAGCAGGAAGGTCGCCCGCTGCGGCACGGCCGCCAGCGAGGTGCGGATCATGCCGGAGCTGTACTCCGTACCGACGACGAGCACCCCGAACACCACCATCGCCAGCTGGCCCAGGATCATCCCGGAGAAGCTGATGAGCGTCGGGTCGAAGGTCAGCCGCTCGGCCTCCTTGAGGTCGTCGAACTGGGCGTTCATCACCGCGCACAGGGCCGCGCCCATCGCCACGGTGACCAGGAACGCCGAGATCAGCGTCCAGGTGGTGGAGGAGACCGTGCGGATCTTGGTCCATTCGGAATTCAGGACCGCGGGAACCGAAGCCATCGTTATGCCCCCTCTCCGCCGCCGGGCCGCTGGACCCAGCCCTCGCCCCACTGCGCGCCCTCGGGCGGTGGTGCGCCGCCGCCCGGCTCCGAGTGCGCGTGGTACTCGACGGAGCCCGCCGTCATCTGCATGAACGCCTCCTCCAGCGACGCCCGCTGGGCGCTCAGCTCGTGCAGTGTGATCGAGTGCCGGGCGGCCAGCTCGCCCAGGTCCTCGGTGGTGGCACCGTCCACCTCCAGCGTGCCGCCGTCCGCCTCGACGGCGACGACGCCCTCCTGGTGCAGCACGTCCCGCAGCCGCTCCTGCTGCGGGGAGCGCAGCCGGACGTAACTGCGCGAGTTCTCCTGGATGAAGTCGGCCATCGACGTGTCGGCGAGCAGCCTGCCCTGGCCGATCACGATCAGATGGTCGGCGGTCAGCGCCATCTCGCTCATCAGATGCGAGGAGACGAAGATCGTCCGGCCCTGCGAGGCGAGCGTCTTCATCAGGTTCCGGATCCAGTGGATGCCCTCGGGGTCGAGCCCGTTGACCGGCTCGTCGAACATCAGGATGCGGGGGTCGCCGAGCAGCGCCGACGCGATGCCCAGGCGCTGGCCCATGCCGAGCGAGAACCCCTTCGACTTCTTCCGCGCCACCGCGGTCAGACCGACGGTCTCCAGCACCTCCGCCACCCGCTGTTCGGGAATGCGGTTGCTCTGCGCCAGGCAGAGCAGATTGTTGTACGCGCTGCGCCCGCCGTGCATCGCCTTGGCGTCCAGCAACGCCCCGATGTACTTCAGGGGTTCTTCGAGTTCGCGGTAGTGCTTGCCGTCGATCCGTACCGAACCGCTGGTCGGGTTGTCGAGATCGAGCATCATCCGCATCGTGGTGGACTTGCCCGCCCCGTTGGGTCCCAGAAAACCCGTCACCATTCCCGGTTTGATCACACACGACAACTGGTCGACGGCGATCTTGTTCCCGTACCTCTTCGTGAGGCCATCGAGCTCGATCATGCGTTCACGCTAGAGCGCCCGCGTGCCCGGCGCCACCACAAAGGCGGAACCGGGCACGCGGGCCTGCGAAAACGGGTGCTGCTTCCCGGGTCAGCGGGTCTGCTGGGCCGGGACGCCGCGGGAGGCGGGCTCCTCGTCGGCGGGGGTGCCGGCGGCGGCCACCGCGGCACCGGTCAGCGTCGCCAGCATCTCGCGGACGTTGGTCAGCTGCGCGTTGATCGAGTCGCGGCGGTTGGTGAGGGCTGCGAGCTCGCGCTCCGACTCGCTGCGGATGCGGTCCGCCTTCGCGTTGGCGTCCGCCACGATGTCCTCGGACTGGCGCTGCGCGGTCTCCACCGTCTGACGGGCCCGGCGCTCGGCGTCCGTGCGCAGCTTCTCGGCCTCCAGGCGCAGCTGCTCGGCGCGGTGCTCGATCTCGGCGAGGCGCTTCTCGGCCTTGGCCTGGCGGGACGCGAGGTCGCGCTCCGACTGGTCGCGGCGCTTGGCGAGGTTGGTCTCGAAGTCCGCGGCGGCCTGGGCGGCCTTGGCGCGGGTCTCCTCGAAGAGGGCGTCGGCCTCCTCGCGCTTCTGCGCCGCGTCCTTCTGCGCGTCGGCGCGCAGCGCGGTGGCCTCACCCTTGGCCTTGTCCACGATGCGTACGCCGTCGTCCTCGGCCTTGGCCTTGCGCTCGGAGGCGAAGGTCTCGGCGTCGTTGCGCACCTGCTGGGCGGCGGACTCGGCGAGCTCGCGGTGCTGCTCGGCGGCGCGACGGGCCTCCTCGCGCAGGTCCTTCGCCTCCTCCTCGGCCAGGCGGAGAATCTTCTCCACACGCGCGCCGAGACCCGCGTACGACGGCTCCGCGTCGTTCACCTGGGCCTGGGCGTTCTGCGTTTCGAGGTGCAGCTCCTCGATGCGCTTTTCCAGCGATGTGATGCGGGCGAGAGCACTATCACGGTCGGCGACGAGCTTGGTAATGCGGTCATCCACCTGACCGCGGTCGTAACCACGCCGCACGAGTTCGAAGCCGAAGGGGGAGGAAGGGTCACTCATGGGGTTCCTGTCGAAGTGAGACCGGTGAGGTGATAGAGGGAATCCTAGGGGCCGAAACGGCGTGTCATCGAGCGGATGCCGGTTTGATCTGGAGAATGACACCCCTTTTGAGTGGCTGACCCCCGTAACCCTTGCCACTCGGACGAATGACGGTCCATGCGGAACCACGGACGACGGCCCGTCGGCTAGCCATCGGACTGCTTGCCACTCGATCGAGTGCCCGCCGCGGCCCCGGCCTTGACGCCGCCGGCCGGTGCGGAGCCGCCGCCCTTACCGCCCGCCGCGGGGGTCTCGAAAGACTCCAACGCCTCCAGCACGTCCTGGACACGGGAGATCTCCGTGTTGATGTCCTCGCGCCGGCGCACCAGGACCTCCAGCTCGTGCCGGCCCTCGTCCACCACCCGCTTGGCCTCCGTCTCGGCGTCCGCCCGCAGCTTCTCCGCCTCGCGCACCAGGCTGGCCTTCTTCTGCTCGGCCTCCTTCAGCAGCGACTCGGCCCGCTTCACGGCGGCGATCCTGACCTTGCTCGCCTCCGAGTTGGCGTCCGCCAGCAGCTCCTTGGACTTCGCCGCGGCCTCCTCGCGCTGCTCGGTGGCGGCCTTGATCAGCTTGTCGACGCGCTCGCCGACCGTCTTGACCTGCTCGGCCGTCTCCCGGCGCGCCCGGTCGTGCAGCTCCTGGACCTCGGTCTCCGCCCGGGTCTTCAGCTCCTCGGTCCGCTCCCGGATCTGCGTCGCGTCCCGGCGCGCGCCGACCAGCAGCTCGTCCGCGTCCGTCCGGGCCCGCTCCACCAGCGCATTGCCCTCGACCGTCGCCTCGGAGGTGATCCGCACGGCCTCCTTGCGCGCCGCCCCGACCATCGTGTCGGCCTGCTCCTCGGCCTCCGTGGCGGCCCGCAGCGCCTCCTCCTGAGCCTTGGCGATGAGCTGGTCCGCCTGCTCGGCCGCATCCGCCCGGCGCTTCGACGCCGCCTCGCGCGCCTCGTCCAGCAGCCGGTCCGCCTCCTGGCGCGCCTCGGCCCGCATCTGTTCGGCCGCCGCCTCCGCGTCCGACCGCAGCCGCTCCGACTCCTCCCGGGTGCGCGCCGCGTGCTCCTGCGCGGAGCCCACCGTGGCCGAAGCCTCCGCGCGCATCCGTTCCGCGTCGCCCGCCGCCTCGTCCACCGTCCGGGCCGCCCGGCGCTCCGCGTCCGTGCGCAGCCGGTCGGACTCGGCGGTCGCCTCGGACACCAGCTGGTCCGCCTGGGCCGCCGCCTCGGTCCGCATCCGGTTGGCGTCCTCGCGGGCCTCCGCCCGGCTGCGCGAGGCGTCCTGCTCGGCGGACGCCAGCGCGTCCGACGCCTCGGTCCGCATCCGCTGGCTGTACTCGGCGGTGTCCGCCCGCAGCCGCTCGGACTCCGCGATCGCGTCGGAGACCGTACGCTCCGCCATCGCCTTCGCGGCGTCCGTCTCCTCCTTGGCCACCTGGCGGATGCGCGAGGCGTCCTCGCCCGCCCGCTCCCGCTCGGCGTGCGCGTCGGACCGCAGCCGGTCGGCCTCCTCCTGGGCCTCCGACTTCGTCCGCTCCGCGACATGCTCCGCCGTCGAGCGCAGCCCGGCGATCTCCGCCTCGGCCTGCTCCTGGAGCCCGCTGACCGAGTCCCGCACCTGCTGGGCGGTCTGCTCGGCCGCCGCGACCAGCTCGGCCGCCCGGGTCTCCGCCTCGCCGGTCAGGCGCTGCGCCTCGGCCTGCGCCTCCTCGACCCGCTTGCGCGCGGAGGCCAGCAGCTCCTCGCTCCGCTCACGGGCGCGCTCACGCTCCTGGTCCGCCTCGGAGCGGGCCGCGTCCAGCGTCTCCTCGGCCGCGCGCCGGCGCCGGTTCGCCTCCTCCTGGGCGGCGGCCAGCGCCTCCGCGGCCTCCGTGCCGACCCGCTCCGCGGCCGCCGCGGCCTCCGCACGCATCCGGTCGGCGCTCTCCTGCGCCTCGGTCCGCAGCCGCTCCGCCTCGGTGGCCGCCTCGGTGCGCAGCCGTACGGCGACGGCCTCGCCCTCCGCACGCGACTGCGAGGCGTCCGCCGCGGCCTCGTCGCGCAGCCGCTGGGCTTCGGCCTCCGCCTGCTCCTGGAGCGTCCGCAGCCGCTCGGCGGACTCCGCGCGCAGCCGCTCGGACTCCTCACCGGCCTCGCGCCGGATGCGCTCCGACTCCGTACGCGCCTCGCCCAGCGCCTGCTCGGCGGCGGTGACCCGGGCCGCGGCCTCGTCCTTGAGCCGGGTCAGCTCACCGGCCGCCTCCGACTGCCGGGCCGCGACGGCGAGCTCGGTCTCCTCGCGCAGCGCGGCCGCCGCCTCCTCGGCAGCGGTCCGCGCCGCCTCGGCCTGCTCCTCGGCCTCGGTGCGCAGCTGCTCGGCCTCCGCGCGGGCCCGGTCGAGCGCGTCCTCCGCCTGCTTGCGCAGCGCGGCGGCCCGCTCCGTGGCCTCGGTCCGTACGCGCTCGCCCTCGGCGGTCGCCGTGCCGCGCAGCTCCTCCGCGTCGGCCTTGGCCTTCGCCAGCAGCTCCTCGGCGGTCTTCGCGCCCTCCTCGATCTGCTGAAGGGCCTCGCGGCGGGCCTCGCCCCGGATGCGCTCGCCCTCCGCGACCGCCTCGGCCCGCAGCTGCTCGGCCTCCCCGCGCAGCCGGCGCGCCTCCTCCTGGAGCTCGACCGTCTTGGCCCGGTACTCCTTGGTGTCGTCCTTGGCCGCGCCCTTGAGCTGGTCGGCCTGCTCGGCCGCCTCGCCGCGCAGCCGGTCCGCCTCCGCCTCGGCCTCGCGGCGGATGCGCTCGGCCTCCTCGCCCGCCGCCCTGGTGGCCGTCTTCGCGTCGTCGGACGCCTTGGTCAGGATCTCCTCGGCGGACCGGGCTGCCTTCGCGAGCTGGGCCGCCGCGTCCTCGGCGGCGGCGGTGCGCGCGGTCTCGGCCGCCTCCGAGCGCAGCCGCTCGGCCTCGCCCCGGGCGTCCGCGAGCGCCTGCTCGGCCTCTGCCTTGAGGGTCTCGGACTCCTTGGTCGCCTCGCCGACCAGCCGGGCGATCTCCGTCTTGGCGGTCCGGGTGCGCTGCTCGTTCTGCGACTCGGCCGAAGCCAGCCGCTTGACCGCGGCCTCCTTGGCCTCGGCGAGGACCTTCTCGGCCTCCAGGCGGGCCTCGCGCAGCCGGGTCTCGGCCTCCTGCATGCGCTGCTCGGCGGCCCGGTTCAGCTCGGTCGTCCGCTGCCGGGTCTGCTCGGTCTCCGCGGTCGTCGTCAGCCGCAGCTGCTCCGCGTGGCTGGTGGCCTCCTGGGCCTGGCCGGCCGCGGCGCCGAGCATCCGCTCCGCGTCCTTGCGGGCCCGCATCAGGATCGACTCCGCCTCGGCCCGGGCGGACTCCGCCTCGGAACCGACGCGCTGCCGGGTCTCCTCGGTCAGCCGGGCGGCCTCGGTCCGGGCGGTGGCGAGCGCCTGCTCGGCCTCGGCCCGGGACTCCTCCATCAGGCGGCGGGCCTGCGACTCCGTCCGGGCGCGCAGCTGCTCGGCCCAGGCGACGTTCTCGTTGACGTGGGACTCGACGGTCTGGCGGCGCTCCGCCAGCTCCTGGTCGAGCTGCTGGCGGCGCTGGACCGCCTCGGTGTGCAGCTCGGCCTGGAGGCGGGCCTGGTGCTCGGCGTGCTCCTGGAGGATGCGCTGGGTCTGGGCGCGGGCGTCGCGCAGCTCGCGTTCGGCGTCGCTGCGCAGCTGCTCGGCCTGGACCTGGGCGTTCCGGAGCAGCTGCTCGGCCTGGTAGCCGATGTCCGCGCTGTCGTAGGCGGGACGCGTCGCCAGACTGCGCCGTGCCTCGTGCAGCTTGGCGCGCAAGACCTCGACCTGATAGCCGAGGTCCTCGGCGTGCTGGACGGCCTTCTCCCGGTCGGTCCTGAGCCGGTCCATCTCGGCCTCGAACCGCGAGAGATGGTCCTCTTCAGCTCGGTGGCTCTCCTGGCGTTCGTAGCCCCGCACTGCGCGGTCCCATCCTTCCCCGAGCTCTCAACGTTCGGGGAATGGTGACAGATCAACGGCTGGGGACGCGGCGCACCCCCGACCCGGCCCCGGCCCGGAAGAGCCCACTCTACCGGGCGGGTATGGCTGGGGTCAGTGCTCCGTCTTCGCCGTGACCAGTTCGGTGAGGACGCCGTGGCAGTCCTTCGGGTGGAGGAAGGTGATCCTGGACCCCATCGAACCCGTCCTGGGCTCGTCGTACAGCACCCTGACCCCCTTCTCGCGGATGTCCGCGGCGTCCGCGTCGACGTCCGCCGTACCGAAGGCGATGTGGTGCACACCCTCCCCGTTCTTGGCCAGCCATTTGCCCACGGCCGAGTCCTCGCGGGTGGGCTCCAGGAGCTGGAGGTAGGAGGCGCCGCCGTCGGACGTATCGTTGATCTTGAGCATGGCCTCGCGTACACCCTGCTCCTCGTTGACCTCGGTGTGGAGGACCTCGAACCCGTAGGTCGAGCGGTAGAACTCGACGGTCGCGTCGAGGTCGGAACAGGCGATTCCGATGTGGTCGATTCGCGTCAGCATGGGACCAGTGCAGCGCGCTCCGGATGGTTACGCAACGTGCGCGCGATCACACCCGCGGGCGGATGACGGGGCGGGTACCGCTCAGTACATTCAAGCGGAGGGGCCGGCATGTGAGGGGTGGAAGAAGGAGCAGGGCCTGGTGCGTGCAGCTGCAAGGCGGAGGAGGGAGGCGTGGCGGAGCCACGCCGACCGACGACAACGCCGCAGATGTGCGTGCCAGGGCCTGTGACGCCGCCCCTCACATGCCGGCCCCTCCCACCCTCGTTCACATCTAACCCAAGGGGCTGTGCCTCATGTCAGGAACGACCGGTACCACCTCCGTGATCGTCGCGGGCGCCCGGACGCCCATGGGCCGGCTCCTCGGCTCCCTGAAGACCTTCTCCGGCGCGGACCTCGGCGGGATCGCCATCAAGGCGGCGCTGGACCGGGCCGGCATCGGCGGCGACCAGGTCGAGTACGTGATCATGGGCCAGGTGCTCCAGGCCGGCGCGGGCCAGATCCCCGCCCGCCAGGCCGCGGTCAAGGCCGGCATCCCGATGAACGTCCCCGCGCTCACCGTCAACAAGGTGTGCCTCTCCGGGCTCGACGCCATCGCCCTGGCCGACCAGCTCATCCGCGCCGGTGAGTTCGACGTCGTCGTGGCCGGCGGCCAGGAGTCCATGACGAACGCCCCGCACCTGCTCCCCAAGTCCCGCGAGGGCCACAAGTACGGCGCGATCGAGATGCTCGACTCGATGGCGTACGACGGTCTGACCGACGCGTACGAGAACATCCCGATGGGCGAGTCCACCGAGAAGCACAACACCCGCCTCGGCCTGGACCGCGCCGCCCAGGACGAGATCGGCGCCCTCTCCCACCAGCGCGCCGCCGCCGCCCAGAAGAACGGCCTGTTCGAGGCCGAGATCACCCCGGTCGAGATCCCGCAGCGCAAGGGCGACCCGGTCCTCTTCGCCAAGGACGAGGGCATCCGCCCCGAGACCACCGCGGAGTCCCTGGGCAAGCTGCGCCCGGCCTTCGCCAAGGACGGCACGATCACCGCGGGCACCTCCTCGCAGATCTCCGACGGCGCCGCCGCGGTCGTCGTCATGAGCAAGGCCAAGGCCGAGGAGCTGGGCCTGGAGTGGATCGCCGAGATCGGCGCCCACGGCAATGTGGCGGGCCCGGACAACTCGCTCCAGTCGCAGCCGTCCAACGCGATCCGGCACGCCCTGAAGAAGGAGGGCATCGGCGTCGAGGACCTGGACCTCATCGAGATCAACGAGGCGTTCGCGGCCGTCGCCGTCCAGTCGATGAAGGACCTCGGCGTCACCTCGGACAAGGTCAACGTCAACGGCGGCGCCATCGCGCTCGGCCACCCCATCGGCATGTCCGGCGCCCGTGTGGTGCTGCACCTGGCGCTGGAGCTGAAGCGGCGCGGCGGCGGCACCGGTGCGGCGGCGCTGTGCGGCGGCGGTGGCCAGGGCGACGCGCTGATCCTGCGCGTGCCGGGCAAGTAGAGCGGTACGGAAACGAGCGTCGAGCGGAACGGAGCGGTGATGGTGGACGTCCCCACCCTGGTGGAGCAGGCCCGCGCGGGCGGACCCCGGGCGGTGGCCCGGCTCATCTCCCTGGTGGAGGGGGCCTCGCCGCAGCTGCGCGAGGTGATGGCGGCCCTGGCGCCGCTGGCGGGCCGCGCGTACGTGGTCGGCCTGACCGGTTCGCCGGGCGTCGGCAAGTCCACGTCGACGTCGGCGCTCGTCTCCGCGTACCGGAAGCAGGACAAGCGGGTCGCGGTGCTCGCCGTCGACCCGTCCTCGCCGTTCTCCGGCGGGGCGCTGCTCGGCGACCGGGTCCGGATGTCGGACCACGCGTCCGACCCGGGCGTCTACATCCGCTCCATGGCGACCCGCGGCCACCTCGGCGGCCTCGCCTGGGCGGCCCCGCAGGCGATCCGGGTGCTGGACGCGTCGGGCTTCGACGTGATCCTGGTCGAGACGGTGGGCGTCGGCCAGTCCGAGGTGGAGATCGCCTCGCAGGCCGACACCTCGGCCGTCCTCCTCGCCCCCGGCATGGGCGACGGCATCCAGGCCGCGAAGGCGGGCATCCTGGAGATCGGCGACGTGTACGTGGTGAACAAGGCGGACCGGGACGGCGCGGACGCCACCGCCCGCGAGCTCAACCACATGCTGGGCCTGGGCGAGTCCCGGGCCCCCGGCGACTGGCGCCCGCCGATCGTCAGGACGGTCGCCGCCCGGGGCGAGGGCGTCGACGAGCTGGTCGAGGCCCTGGAGAAGCACCGCGCCTGGATGGAGGAGCGCGGCGTCCTCGGCGAACGCCGGGCGGCCCGCGCCGCCCGCGAGGTCGAGACGATCGCGGTCACCCGCCTCCGCGAACGCATCGGCTCCCTGCACGGCGACCGCCGCCTGGACACCCTGGCCGCCCGCATCGTGGCCGGCCGGCTGGACCCGTACACGGCGGCGGACGAACTGGTGGCGGGACTGACGGGCGAGAGCTGACGGCCTCTCCCGGGGCGCGGCGTGCGGGCCGCGCCCCGGGAGTGCCCCCGGACCGGCTCTGCGTGCCTCAACTCCCTTGCCCCCGTGGCAGGATGGCCGCCGGTTCCGGCACCGGCGGACGAGGCCGACCTGCTCCTCGCCGGTGACCGTCTCGTCGCGGTGGGCGAGGCCGTCACCGCCGTGAAGGCCGCGGACGGCGCCCGGCAGCTGCTCTGTTCGGGCCGCGAAGGTCTGACGATCGTGGACATGGAGGCCCCGGACAAGCGCCGCACCGTCGCCCCCGGCGCATGGAGGGATACGGGCCCGGAGCCATTCCCCTGAACTCAGTCCTCGTCCCGGCCGTCCGCCGTGACGACCCCCGTCAGCGCGTCCACCGACAGCTCGTGCTCCCCGCCGTCCTTGCCGCGCACGTCCGTCTCCCAGTGCGCTGCCCCGCCGTGCCGGCCCTCCAGCTCCACCGACGTCACCACGCCGGGCACCGACTTGAGTGCGGCGCCCGCTGCCTCCTCCAGCGAGACCGAGACCGTCCGGGGCGCGCTCCGGCTGTCGTCCTCGTCCCGGTCCACCCGCTTGCCCAGCACCTTTCCACTCTCCGCGTCCACCGTCACATCGCGCCATACCTTGTCCGCCCCGTACACCTCCAGTTCCCAGCGGAGCCGCCCGTCCTCCTCGTCGAGCTCCGCCTCGGTCACCGTGCCGGGGACGGCCTTCCGGCCGGCCGCGACCGCCTCGCCGACCGTGACGCGCGAGGCGGCGGCACGCGCCGTACCGCCGCCGTCGTCGTCCGCGAGGGCGACAGCGGTCGCCGTCCCGCCACCGATCAGCACCGCCGCCGTCACCACACCGATCACGATCTTCCGCTTCATGAGGGTTCCTCCCGGAATCGATACGAACCACTGAGACGCCCCCACACTGCCCGCGCCACCCTGAACGCAGCCTGAAGCCACCTGAAACCGTCTTCAGCTTCCGTTTGGGACGCTGGGCGCATGCGCCTGTTGATCGTGGAGGACGAGAAACGGCTGGCGATCTCCCTGGCCCGGGGGCTCACCGCCGAGGGATTCGCCGTGGACGTCGTGCACGACGGGGCCGAGGGCCTGCACCGGGCGACGGACGGCGCCTACGACCTGGTGATCCTCGACATCATGCTGCCCGGGATGAACGGCTACCGCGTCTGCGCAGCCCTGCGCGCCGCAGGCCACGACGTACCGGTGCTGATGCTGACCGCGAAGGACGGCGAGTACGACGAGGCGGAGGGCCTGGACACGGGTGCCGACGACTACCTGACCAAGCCGTTCAGTTACGTGGTGCTGGTCGCCCGGGTCCGCGCCCTGCTGCGCCGCCGGGGCGGCACCGGCTCGCCGGTGGTCACCGTGGGGGCCCTGCGCATGGACACCGCCGCCCGCCGCCTGCACCTCGACGGCGAGGAGATCGCACTGACGGCCAAGGAGTTCGCCGTGCTCGAACAACTCGCCCTGCGCGCCGGTCAGGTGGTGAGCAAGGCGGAGATCCTGGAACACGTCTGGGACTTCGCGTACGACGGCGACCCGAACATCGTCGAGGTGTACGTCAGCACCCTGCGCCGCAAGCTCGGCGCGGCCGCCATCCGCACGGTGCGGGGCGCCGGTTACCGGCTGGAGGCGCTGTGAGGTCGGTACGGGCCAGGGCCGCGCTCGGCGCCACCGTGGTCGTCGCCCTCGCCCTGGGCGCCGCCGGGATCGCCGTCCTGCTCGTTCTGCGCGCCAACCTCACCGACCAGGCGGGCCTCCAGGCCGAGGTGACGGCCCGGGAGGTCGCCGGACAGCTGGCCCTCGGTGTGCCGTACGCCGAGCTGGACACGGGTGACGAGGAGGAGCACCCGGTCCAGGTCACCGACGAGGACGGGCGCGTGGTCGCCGTCTCCAAGGACCTGGAGTCGATATCCGGCACCGGCACGGACCGGGTCGACGCATCGGGGACGGCAGGGGCGGGCGACGACGACCACGACGACGACCGCGACGGTGACGACGACCCGGGCCGCGGCGAGGTCTCCACGGACGAACCGGACTTCGGCAACGGCACCGCCACCGTGGACGGCGACCGCGCCGACTACCGGTTCGCCGCGGTCGAGGCGACGGACCCGGCGGGACGCACCCTGACCGTCCACGCGGGCGCCCCGCTCGCCGCCGAGCGGCGGGCCGTGGAGAGCGTGCGCTCGGCGATGCTGGCCGGGCTGCCCGTGGTGCTCCTGGTCGTCGCCGGGGTGACCTGGCTGGTGACCCGGCGGGCCCTGCGCCCGGTGGAGGGCATCCGGCGCGAGATGGCGGCGATCACCGCGTCCGAGGACCTGGCCCGGCGGGTGCCGGAACCGGGCTCCCGTGACGAGGTCGCGAGGCTGGCCCGTACGACCAACGAGACCCTCGCCGCGCTGGAGGAGTCCGTCGGCCGGCAGCGGCGCTTCGTGGCCGACGCCTCGCACGAGCTGCGCAGCCCGATCGCCTCGCTGCGCACCCAGCTGGAGGTGGGCGCCGCGCACCCGGAGCTGCTGGACGTGCCGGGCGCGGTCGCCGACACCGTACGCCTCCAGGCACTCGCCGCGGACCTGCTGCTGCTGGCCCGGCTGGACGCGGGGGAGCGGGCGGGGCTCACGCGGCTCGACCTGGGGGCGCTGGTCCGCGAGGAGGTCTCCCAGCGCGTCGGCGACCGCGTCCCGGTCACGGTGTCCGTGAGCGACGGCGGCCTCGACGTGGCCGGTTCGCACGCCCGCCTGGCCAGGGTCCTCGGCAACCTGCTGGACAACGCCCAGCGGCACGCGGTGCGTTCGGTGTCCGTCACGGTGGCCCGGGACGCCGCAGAGGTGCTCGTCGCCGTGACGGACGACGGGGCCGGGGTGCCGGATGCGGAGTGCGACCGCGTCTTCGAACGCTTCGTCCGCCTCGACGAGGCGCGCGCCCGCGATGACGGCGGGGCGGGCCTGGGCCTGGCCATCGCCCGAGACGTGGCCACGCACCACGGCGGAACCCTCACGGTGTCGGGAGCCCGCTTCGAGCTCCGGCTCCCGCCCACAGGCCCGCCGCGGGCGTAACGCACCCGCACCCGCCCCCAAGGCCCCCTACCGCTGTCCCCGCAGATGCTCCGCCACCGGCGTCAACGCCGCCCGCAGCTCCGCCAGCCCCTCCGCCGACAGCAGGTCCACGAAGTGCCTCCGCACGGACGCGACATGGTGCGGTGCCACCCGCCGCATCGTCTCCGCGCCCTCCTCCGTCAGCACCGCGTACAGCCCCCGCCGGTCCGACTCGCAGTTCTCCCGCCGTACCAGGCCCGCGTTCTCCATACGCGTGATCTGGTGCGACAGCCGGCTCTTCGACTGAAGGGTCGCGCCCGCGAGATCGCTCATCCGCATGCGGAGGTCGTCCGACTCGGAGAGGTTGACGAGGATCTCGTAGTCGTTGTTGGTCAGCCCGAACGGCTGGAGGTCCTTCTCCAGCTGGTGCATCAGCAGCCTGCTGACGTCCAGGTGGGTGCGCCAGGCGCACTGCTCGGCGTCGCTCAGCCAGCGGGTGGCCGTCTCGGTCTCCATGTATGGATTCTACCTAAGAAGTTGAAAGCCGGACGAAGTGTGGGGATGTGACACCCGGCACCGCGCCGCCCGCACGGGCGGCCCGCACCGGGGCGCAGACGTTCGACGTCACACTCCGCAGACTACCGTTCACGAACCGAAGCGACGCTGGAGGTCCCCCCGCTGACCACCCGGCACCCCCGCCTGCTGCGGCACCGCCCCCGCCGGCTGTTCGGCCATCAGCTCCTCGGAGGACTGGAGCAGCACCGTACCGGCGCCGACGAACTCGAACTGGTGCTCCTCGCCGGAGGCACCGCCGAATCCGGTCAGCCCGCGCAGGCCGCCCAGGAGGCCGGTCATGTAGCCGTGGTCGTAGTGGTGGCAGGGGGACGGGCAGTCCGCCCAGCCGACCAGGGCCTGCGGGTCCACCCGCAGCGGGGGTTCCATGAAGACCACCGGCCCGTTGGACGCGGCGACGAACTTGCCGGTGCCGATCAGCGTCAGGAACCCGGGCACGATCGACTGCTTCAGCGCCAGCGACGGCTGGTACGCGAGCAGGTTGCCGGACCGGATGGTCAGGTTCCCGTCGTCCAGGTCGTACGAGTTCACATCGAACGCCCGGTCCGCGAGCAGCATCTTGCCGCTGCCCTCGGCCACCACCCAGTCGCTCGCGTGCAGCGGGGAGTGGAAGCTCGACCGGACCAGCCGCTCGAAGCGGCCGTGTCCGATGCCGTCGAAGCCGATCTGCCCGTAGTAGGCGATCATCTTGCCCTTCTGGAGGAACCACTGGCTCCCCTTGAGCTCCACACAGAAGGTGTACGCGTTGACGTTGTCGTCCGCCGGCAACGTCATCGGGTCGAAGACCACGGGCCCGTTCACAGCTTCTCCTCCGACGCCTGGACGTACACCGCACCGCTGCCGCTCAGCTCCAGCTGGAAGCCCTCGCCCGAGCCGCGGCCCACCATCTCGCGCCAGCCGATCGCGGTGGAGAGCTTGTTGCGTACGTCGCCGTGGTGGGCGACGTACGCCTGGGGGTCGACGTGCACCGTGCGGCCCGGCGCGATCGGCAGCTCGATCACCCCGCCGTGCGCCATCACGGCCACCGCCCCGTGCCCCTGGAGCGTCGTGGTGAACAGGCCCTGCCCGGTCACCTGGCCGCGCACCATGCCCATCACCCCGCCCTGCGAGCCCATGAACATCGTGCCCTGCCGGAGTGTGCCGTCGAAGGCGAGCAGCCGGTCCGCCTCCACGTAGAGGGTGTCCCCGGAGAGGCTGATCACATGGATGTGGTGGCCGCCGTGGCCGAACATCACCGTGCCGTTGCCCTCGACCGTCATCAGCGGGGTCGCCTCGTTCGCCATCCGGCGGCCGATCATCGACATCATGCCGCCCTGACCGCCCTGGATGTTCGGCGTGAACGCCACCTCACCCCGGTACGCGAGCATCGCCCCGCGCTGGCTGAACATCTTCTGGCCGGGGACCACCGTCGCCTCGACCATCTTCGAGTTGATCTCACGGAACGGCATCAGACGTTCCCCCCGATCGTGTTCCGCTCGCTGGGCTGCACGTAGACCAGTCCGTCGCCCTCGAACCGGATCTGGAAGGACTCGCCGGAACCCTCGCCGATCAGCGTCCGGAAGTTCACCCCGGACTGGAAGTTCTGCTGGAGGCTGCCCTGGTGGGCGATGTACGCGCCGGGGTCCACGAACAGCGGGTACTGCGGGGAGACCCGCAGCACCACGGCCGTGCCGTCCGACATGATCGCCGCCTGGCCGGACCCCTCCACGGTGGTGGTGAACAGGCCGTTGCCCGTCGCCCCGCCGCGCAGGCCGGTGAACGTGGTGCCGGTGCGCAGACCCGCGTCGGTGCAGAGCAGATTGCTCGCCTCGACGTACAGCTTGTCGCCGTGCAGCGTGACGAGGTTGATCTCGCTCGCCCGGTCCGCGAAGTAGCAGGTGCCCTGGCCGGTGACCTGCATCACCGCCATCGACTCACCGGTCAGTCTGCGGGTCACCATCCCGCGCAGTCCCTCACCGCCGCCCGTCATCTTCTTGAACGTCATCTGGCCCTCGTACGCGACCATCGAGCCGTTCTTCGCCTTGACGGCATCGCCTGCCAGATCGACGGCGAGCGTCTTGCTTCCCTCAAGCCGGAACATTGCCACCCGCCGAAAATAGCCGCAGCCACCGCCGCCGGGCCAGGGGGGTGGTACCCGGCGCCGGAGGTGCCCGCCCGCGATGTCACAATGGGTGCCGCTTGTGCGTGCGTTCACAAGCCGTCACGCCCCTCCCACCGAAGGTGCCCCCGTGGACATCAAGACCGCTAACGCCCTGCACCGGCTGCGCCTCATCTCGATTCCCGAGGCGCTGTCCTTCCCGGCGCTGATCCTCTTCGGCTCGGTGCTGAGCCGGGTCTCCGACATCGACTTCCTGATGATGCCGCTGGGCATGCTGCACGGCGTGCTCTTCGTGATCTACGTGGTGCTGCTGCTCGACGTGTGGGCGAAGACCCAGTGGCCGCTGAAGCGCGTCGCGTTCTTCTTCCTGCTGTGCGTGCTGCCGTTCGGCGGTCTGTACGGGGACAAGGTGCTCAAGCGCTACGAGGCGGACAGCGTGATCGCCGCCCGGGCCCGCCGCGAAGGCACGGTCAGCGCATGATCGTCGCCTTCTCCGTCAGCCCGCTCGGAGTCGGCGAGGACGTCGGCGAGTACGTCGCCGACGCCGTCCGGGTCGTCCGCGAGTCGGGGCTGCCCAACCGTACGGACGCCATGTTCACCTCCATCGAGGGGGAGTGGGACGAGAGTGGGGTCTCCCCTGCTCGAACGTAGTTGAGAGCTTGGGGAAGGATGTCGTCAAGCGCGCGGTGGCCGCTGTCGAGGCGCGGGCGGGCCGGGTCTCCCTGGTCCTGAAGGCGGACATCCGCCCCGGGGTCACCGACGGTCTGACCGCCAAGGTCGAGACGGTCGAGCGCTACCTCGCGGAGTGACCCCGTACCGCCCATGAGCCCCTGCCGGACCGGCGGGGGCTCTCCTCATTCCGGGACCGCCAGCGTGATCCCCAGCGGCGTCCGCTCGTACAGCACCTGGTGTCCGTAGCGCCGCGAGGTCAGCAGTCCCGCCGCCCGCAGCACCGACAGATGCTCCGACACCGAGGACGGCGCCAGGCCCAGCCGGTGGGCGAGCGCGCTCGTGCCGGCCGGCTCGTCCAGCGCGCACAGCACGTCCGCCCGGGCCCGGCCGAGCAGCCGCGCCAGCGCCTGAGGGGTGCTCGCGCCCGGCTCCGTCCACAGGCCCCCGATGCCGCGCGCCGGGTAGACGACGGCCGGGAGCCAGGGGTCCTCGAAGCCGGCGACCGTGGCCGGCCAGACGAACACGGACGGCATCAGCACCAGACCCTGGCCGCCCAGCACCCGGGAGTGCCGGCTCTTCGTGTCGGTGATGGTCAGCGTCGAGCCGGACCAGCGCAGCCGGGGGCTCAGCTCACCGAGCAGCTGCTCGAAACCGACCGCCGCCAGCCGCCGCGAGTGGTACGCCACGTCCGCTTCGAGCAGCGCGCGCAACCGGGGCCAGTGCGGCGCGACCAGCACCTCCCAGGCCCGCTCCAGCAGGTCCGCCAGCTCCCGCACGCTCCGTGCCGGATCGGCCAGCAACGCCTGCCCGACGGGCGAGCCAAGCGCCCCCGGCCGGTCCCGCAGCGAGGCCGCGATGTCCTGGCGGGCCAGCTCGGGACCGACCGCCCGCACCGCCGCGATCTCCTCCTCGAAGGAGGCCAGCGGCCCCACGGGCGGCGGCGAGAAGAAGTCCGGGCAGTGCCCGCCGTCCGGCATCAGCAGCCACAACGGCTCCAGTTCCAGCCCGGCCGCCGCGTC